>CAWILY010000001.1:0-810383 GCA_963837075.1 uncultured Gammaproteobacteria bacterium
TGGAAATCATGCATGCAACAACATGCAACCGATCGCTCCGCTCTGAGTGTACGAAATCCTTTGATTTACGGCATTTGGACACATGCTTGCTGTGGCATCTCGTTGCACTAGTATATAGCCCGTCGCGGCAAAAAGGGACCACCGTGGGACCACTCAAAAACGTTGCACGGCTGACAAGCGGTCGCGTGGAATCGCTAAAACCACGGGACCACCGGTATGAGATTAATGATCCGGCATGCGCCGGATTGCAACTCCGCATTGCGGACACGGGAGTGAAGTCCTGGCACTGGCGATTCTACTGGCATGGCAAGCGTGCGCGACTGGTGCTGGGTGTATGGCCGAAGACAAGTTTGGCCGAGGCGCATGAGAAGGTCAAGGCCGCGCGCGCCCTCCTTCGCCGCGGCATCGATCCGCGACGTTCTGGACTAACGCTCGCGACACGCGTCAAGGAGCAGCCACCCTCCCTCGGTGTTGCAGGCTATTCGGTAACTCACTTGGCCGCGGAATTCATGGCGCGGCATGTCAAGCGCCAGCGCCGACGGCCAGAATACGTACAGCGGATCCTGGATGCGGATGTGCTGCCGCGCTGGGCAAGCCGCGATGCCCGCACGATCAAGCCCCGAGAAGTAATCGAGCTACTGGATGAGATTGCGGATCGCGCGCCGGTCATGGCAAACCGTACCGCCGGCGTGCTGTCGCAGATGTTCCGCTTCGGTATTCATCGATCCATCGTCGAATCCTCCCCGGTGCAGCTGCTATACCGACCAGGAGGCAAGGAGAAGCCTCGAGCGCGGGCGCTCTCCGAAGACGAGCTCAAGGCCTTCCTCGTGAACTTGGACGATGCCTGCCGTTCTCAACGCCTCCCACACGTGCTACGGCTGCTATTGCTTACCCTTCAACGTCGCAGCGAGCTCGCCTTGGCAGAGTGGCGCGAGTTCGACTTCAAGGAAAAGACCTGGACCATTCCCGACGCACACGCGAAAGCCGGCAAAGGGCACGTCCTTCCGCTGTCAGATTGGGCAATCGCAGAGCTTCAGAAGCTAAAGGTGATGGCGGGGGGCTCGCGGTACGTGCTACCGAACTCTGGAGAAATCCGCGCCAACGAATCCCCTGTGTATCACGCGCGGCGTTGCGCGATGCCTCCAACGATTCAAAAAGCATGGTGTCGCAGCGTTCACTCCGCACGACTTGCGTCGCACCGGGCGAACTGGACTCGCCAAGCTCGGCGTTAGGACGGAGATCGCCGAGCGAGTGCTCAATCATGCTCGCGAGCGAATCGAGGCTACGTACGATGTGCACGAGTACCTCACCGAGAAGCGGGAAGCGGTCGAAAAATGGGCGCGATACTTAGCAGACCTTCGGGATGCGCCCGTCGAAGTTGAATAGGGCTGCTGGCACTCGATAGACTCAGCCGATGGCCGTGCATATAGTCGGTGTAAAGATCCCTTTTCTAGTTGGTAGTGCTGCTCGTGAAGCTCGCACTCGCGATGATTCCAGCGCTGTTCATCATTGCCGCGGTATCAGCGTTATTCTGGGGATTGCTCGGCGGCCTGTTCGGGCACCATGGACAGACGACCAGCATGTAAAGGGCCAACTGCCCGGGCTGCAGGCCTGGAGGTATCCGTCTCGGGGATGGAACCCATCTCACGCTGTCGCTAGGTTGCGATGTAGGGAAACTCTGAATTACCGGTAAAGTCTGAGCTATCGGTTGTTCTCATGCGAGTTCCTCAATGAAGCAGCAGACGCTGACCGGGTTTGAGAAGTACGGCAAGACGACACGCCGTGCGCAGTTCCTCTCGGATATGGATCAGATCATTCCATGGCCGGAGATGACTGCGGCGGTGGCGAAGGTGTATCCGAAGGTCAGCGAGCAAGGCGGCCGGCCGCCGATACCGCTGGAGCGGATGCTGCGAATCTATTTCCTGCAGCTGTGGTTCAACCTCTCGGACCCGGCAGTTGAGGAAGCACTCTACGACTCGGCAGCGATGCGCAGCTTTGTGGGCATCGACCTGGGTAGCGAAGGCGCACCGGATGAGACGACGATGTGCAAGTTCCGCCACCGGCTCGAGCGCCACAAGTTGGGCAAGATACTGCTGCGAGCGGTGAACGAGCACCTGCACCGCAACGGCATCAAGATCGCCAACGGCACGATCGTGGATGCAACGATCATCAGCGCTCCCAGCTCGACGAAGAACAAAGACGGTAAACGCGACCCCGAGATGCACCAGACCGCGAAGGGCCAGCAGTGGTACTTCGGGATGAAGGCGCACATGGGCGTCGACAGCAAGACCAAGATCATCCACACGATCCTGGCCTCGGCGGCAAACGTGCATGACCGCGAGGCGCTGCCCTACTTGCTCCACGGCCGCGAGACGCGGGTGTGGGGCGACCAAGGTTATCAGGGGCAGACCGATGCTGATCCGCGCCCGCGCGCCGCGGGCCAAGGACTTCACTAACCGCAGGTACCGCGGCAAAGGCTGGGTCAATGAGGTGGAGAAGGCGAAGAACCGGACCAAGTCGCAAGTGCGCGCTAAAGTCGAGCACACGATCGGGGTGATCAAGCGGGTGTTCGGCTTCCAGAAGGTCCGCTACCGCGGTCTCGCCAAGAACCTGCACCGGCTCGAAGTCACAGCGGCGCTGGCTAACCTCTACACGGTCCGGCGACGGTTGCTGCATGCGTAGGAGAGGTGTCTCTGCAGAGCGGGAAATAGGGCGGTTCGGCACGAGAAAGGCAGAATCGGCCGGCCGAAAACACCACCGCTTGTCGTTCTCGACACGAGATCTCCACCGACGACTGCCTTTATGGTCAGTACTTCAGAGCTTCCTTAGAATCCCCGCTCGCAAATAATCCCGAGTTCCGCCATGCCCAAACGCCGCCCCTGGACCCGCGCCGACCTGAAAATCCTTCGCACCCTTGCCGGTCACAAAAGCGTCAAAACCATCGGCCACACCTTGAGACGGACCGAAGCTGCCGTCCGGTTCAAAGCACACACCAAGCGCATCACACTCGCGATGAAGAATGGAGCCAGCCGGTCGGCCGAAAAATCGAACAGTCGACCAAAGGATTAAGAGTCGTACACCCTGCTCTGGGCTACTCACTGCGGCACTTCACGGCTCCGCGTAACTCAATGATTTTCTACGCGTCGATTTCAGTAAGGTGTGCGCTGCAGTATGTGCTGGTGAGTGTCCCGGAGGTAGTCACTGCACTGAATTTGCACGGAATGTGAAACAAGTCGCGGATGGTTGGCGCAACCTGCCGCATCGCGACGGGCACCCGGGGTCAAGATCCGGCCTTCACCGGAGCCCATGCTGCGTCGGGCACACCCGCGTGAGCTGCAGTGTTTGTGTATAATCCGCGACCGTCGGCGTTCCGTCCACCTAATACAAAGGAGCGCGATACTGGAGGCTGAGAACTGCAACGCTGTCTAGCTCTGCAAAAAGACAAAAAACGGAGGGACGACTTATGGGTTTGGTGTACTGGATTATCGTGGGACTCATTGCCGGATGGCTTGCAGGCCAGGTCATGAAGGGCGGCGGCTACGGCGTCTTGGTTGACATCATCCTGGGAATCCTGGGCGGCATCGTCGGGGGCTGGGTTTTCGGAATGTTGGGCATCTGGCCCGGCGGAGGAATGGTCGGCTCGATCATCGTCGCCTTCATCGGTGCGGTGCTCCTTGTGTGGATCACCCGGCTCTTGAAGAAAGCCTAGACCTCGCGTCACTGCGGTCCATCGCTCAGTTCCGCAGCGCGTTGGCCGAGAACATCGCAATGGGCTGACGTCGCAAGCGTGCCCATGAATTGTGCTGGAAAGGGAGGAACTCGAAACCTCGACCCCGGCATTATGAGCGCCGTCTGTCGAGGCCAAGTATCTGATTTTTCAACTTCTGGGCAGACGGCCGTTGCAGCTAAGTGCCTGAAAGTGCATCGACGTGCAGGAGAGATTCCCGCAAATCTCCCGCGCGCGAGAATGTATTGTGGCGAGGAAACCAGGAGAGGATGTATGACGATACCAATAGAGCTTCGGCCGCGCCGACTAGAAGACCTTCGCGCTTTCTTGCTGATTACGGTTGCGGTCGCGATGGCAGCCGCCCCCGCCGCCGTGATGGCGGCCTCCTTCGGGCCTGTCCACTACGATCCGAAGAGCGATCAGCTCATGATCTATGACGGTACCAACCCCGATCATCACTTCTCCATACAATGGGACCCCTGCCGCAAGCTCGACCAGCCAGGGGCACCGGCGCACCAGATAGCCGTGTCGATCATCGATGACCAGGGAAACGATGCGGCGAGCAAGAGCTACACAAAGACCATAAGCGTGCCTCTTGCTGCCTTGTCCTGCAGGCCAGCAAGAGTGACGCTGGTGACCCAGCCCAACATCTCTGGTCTCGGCAGGACAACTCTCGATATTCCGTAGCAGCGAGTCAGGCTAGACGCTCGATGAAGGGGACAGCAGCTAGAGAGAACCGGATCGAGCCACTGTCAAGAAAGAGCGCAAGATTGGTTGCACTATCGCGAAGTGAACCCAGTCGACAGCCGCACGACAGTAGATTTCGAGGGACCAGCGTAAGCCCTTTCCGAACCGCCGATTTTCAGTCCGCACTCGCTGGTTCTAGGGGCTTAACAATCAACCACTTGCAGAGCTTGCCAGCCCCGACCCCAGCCACACCAAGGCACAATTACGGCACACCCAATCTGAGTTCGGCACATTCCTGGCACACCAGCAACTACGGCTTCATCGCTACGACTTTGCTGTTCTCGCGGACATCGTCAACTTCCGCCGCCGCCTACTCCAGTTTCGCAACGCCCCCGTGAACAGGGCTTTGGCGAGCATTTATCACGTCGGCCAATTTGCCGGAAATGCGGCCGATTTTCCGCGCTTGTATTGTCGATACGGGCGGGCGTAACGTTTCCGCCGGTGGAGCATGGAGAACACGTGGCGGCCGCTCCCAGACGCCCCCGGCCTCCGTTGAGCTGACGGCGTCTCTTGTGGCCAGACCCTTATGCCGCTCGCAGGACCGCGGTACGCTCGGGCGCACGGCAGCAGTCTGGCACGGGAGTCCTCATGAGCAACCGAAAGCGGGATGTCGGACTATCGGTGAGCGGCGTAGTCGCGGTTGCAGCACTGTTGGGTATGGCACAGGCGCCGGGCGCGGCGGTCAGTGCCGACGGACCGCCCGTTAAGCTCGCCGTATTCGATTTCGAGCTCGATGATCTCACTCCTGCGGCGGCCTATCTCAGCAAGGCGACCAGCGCTGCTGCAACGGTGGAGAAAGTTACTCATGAGGCGCGCGAGCAGCTCGCCCAATCAGGGCGCTACCAACTCGTCGATGTCAGCCACGCGGACGCGCCGCCCGCCGCCACGCACACGCTGCGCAACTGCGAAGGCTGCGAGGCAGCCATCGCGCTTAAGCTCGGCGCGCAGCAGTCGCTGCTCGGCATCGTGCGACGCGCCACGCAGACCGATTATTACATCGCGGTTGTGATCCGTGACGCCCGCACCGGCAAGTTGGTCAACGAGCAAGAAGCGAACTTTGCCGGCGACGAGACCGGCTGGCCGACGGGTGTGCGCATGCTGATCAAGCACCAGGTGCTGGTCACGCCGGAACTCGATAGCTCGGTGCCGAAACCTCAGTAAACTTCCGGCACCAGCCTGCGCCGGGAGCCGCGCTTCCAGGCGATCGAGCGGGAATTGAAGTCTCCGGATTAGCCAAAGCACTCCCGGTGCTCGGACGCAAGCCGCTGATCGTCTGAGGCGCCAGGGACGCGCCGATGACACTCAGCGAGCGTGTAACGGGACGCCTGCCTCATTTCACGCGCACGCTTTGGAGGACGCAAACGGCCCCTCGGAACGTGACAGAGCCTGCCCCCGCTACCAATCCATCGACCGGGTCTCCCCGCCCGCCGAGGCGTTCCGCTATTTCATCCTGGAGACCGGCGAGACCTTCCTCGCCGAGCACTTCCGGCACCGGAACGATCCACCGCAGTTCGGCGCGCTGCGGCACCTCGGGCTCGCCTAAGCAAGAGACAGCCCGCTGAGCCGCGGAGTACCATAAAGAGCAGACTGTGCGAGCGCGGTGCACAGCGGGGAATGTCCATGAAATTCGATGCCCACCAACTTCTCGCCACTGGGGCTTCGATATGCGTGCGTGTTGCGCCCATCACAGCGCTGCTGCTGTGCCTGTTGCCCGTGGGCGTACCGGCGGCTGATACGCCGCCCTCCTCCCCGGTTCAAACGCCATCCTCGCAGGTGCAGTTCGGCGGACAGTGCGCCGAGGCGCTCGCGGAGGGTCGTCACGTCATGACCAAGTGCGCCATCACCTGGACCGACAAGGACGGCAAGGTCTACTGCTTCAACAGTGATGCGGCGAAAAAGGCCTTCCTTGAGAACCCGGACGCGAACCTGCAGAAGGCGCGCGATTTCTTCGCCGCGAGCAGTGTCGAATCGACCGAGCAGGCCATGCAGTCCTTCGACAGCGGCGATGCCGAGACGCTCGTCAAGGGACTCATCGAGGAGAGGACCAAAGCCAACGGCGGGGTGTTTCCGTACGAGGATCCGCTCAACGGTGCCCAGCTGAAACTGGTCTTCGACGGCATCGACTTCACCCGCACCATCGATGGTTACGGCTTCTTCCCGGACGTGAAATTCCACGACGCTGCCGATCCGCAGAAGCGCTACCTGATCGATTTCTGGGTGGCACCCGGCGCCGATGCGAAGCTGAAGGTGCAGGAAGTCCGCATCTACAAGGAGCCGATGAAGAGCGACGGCTCTTGGGTGCTAATGGCGCGCTCGCCGGTGCCGTGGTGGTGGATTCCGGCCTCGGAGCATCCCGGGCACATGGCGGCCAAGCGCAGCTGGGAAGTGATGTCGGCGGTCGAAGGGGGAGCGCTCAGCGCGCAAGCGAAGAACAACGGCGTATTCGAGCTCAAGGACGACAAGACCGGCAAGGTGCTGAAGCTCGAATTCGTCGACACGCACCAGCCCATCCGCCAGCTCGATGAGAACGGGCACTATTTCGCCTGCACGGACTTTCGCGTCGTCGGCACCAAGGACCAGATCTACGACATCGACTTCTGGGTCACCGATAAGAACGGCACAATGACCGTCGTGCAGACCAAGGTGCACAAAGTGCCTGAGCTCAAGGACGGTCAGTGGGTGCAGGTGCCGCGCTACGAGTGGAAGGATCTCGGCAGCTCGCACGTCGTGCCGTGAGGCAGCGTGACATGGCACACGCGCCCGCCAAGGCTGTATGCCACTCCAGACGATTGGGCGCTCATGGCCATCTTGAAAGTCGCCGGCGCTGGGAAATTCTCAAGCGATCGGGCCATCGCTGAGTATGCAGCGCAGAGTTGGAATGCAAAGCCGTGCCTTGTAGCGTAGTTGATTTTCGTGCACCCGCCCGCGCCCATCCCGCATTTCTCAGCAATGGAGAAATGGAAGCGGTACGTCGGCGCGCCGAGCGGTTAGTTAGGCTGCGCGGATCCGCAGACGTTGCGCCCTGTTGCGCGGGTCGGGATTTGCATTGGCGTGCCCGGCCCGTGGCCGCCGCGGGAGCTCGGAGATTATCGAGACCGCGCAAGGAGTGCCACAGTAGTGGCTGCCGCACGGAGCAGGCGAGACGTTGTTGTGACAGCGACTAACCTGCCGAGGGTTCGGATGCTGAATTGCCGAATCAAACCACTGCTATGGCTCATCGTCATGGCGTTGCAGTGCCTGTCATTGCCCGCATTGGCCGAGGGAATTCAACTCATTACCCCTGAGGGGCAAAAGGCGATGCTGGCGGCTCCCGGGACGGAGCCGGTGGGTGCAGCCGATGCCGACGTCACCATCGTTGAGTACTTTGATTACAACTGCCCGTACTGTAAGAAGATGGCCCCTGTATTTGAGGGGCTTCTTACGGAAGATCATCACGTACGGATTTTCTACAAGGACTGGCCAATCCTCGGCGATATCTCAGTCTACGCTGCGAAAGCGGCGCTCGCCACCCAATGGCAGCACAAGTACCGCGTTGCTCATGACACGCTGATGAATGGCCCGCGTCTGACGACAACTTCACAGGTGGATGCCGCCTTGAGTCGCGTCGGCGTGAACCTCGATACACTGAGCAAGGATCGCGCCAAGCACTCCGCCGAGATTGATGCGCTGATCGAGCGCAATGACGAAGAGGCCCATGCGCTCAATCTTCGAGGCACACCGGGCATTGTCGTCGGTCGGCAGATTCTGCCCGGCATTGTGGATTTGGGCGGTTTGAAGCGGCTGGTGGCAGACGCCCGAAGCACGAAATAGACGTCACCATTCGGCAATTGCGAAAGGCGCTGGTTAACCGGTTCGTTCGGGAAGATGCCGACGACGTCAGTGCGACGCTTGATCTCTCCGTTCAAGCGCTCGATCGGATTGGTGGAATCAGCTCCGCCTCGACCTCGGCGAGGAAGGCGAGGAAGGATCTGGTGCATTAAGGGCACAAGGTTCAGATGCCGCGGGCTCGTGCTGTCGACCTCTAAGCAAGGGCCCTATCCCACTGTTTCTTCAGCGACCAGAAAGTCCATCTGCCTGCTCCAAACTTGAATTGACGCTTGCGAATTCGGTGGACGAGTTCCAGCCCAGCCAGAGTGATGGTCGCCGTCCGATAGGACTTGAAGCTCAACATGGAGCGGCATCGGCCCTTGATCGCCCGATGATCTTGCTCTACGACATTGTTCAGGTACTGGCTCCTGCGTACCAGGACGTATTTCCACCGATGATCCTCTCGACGAAGTCTGCGCAGACCCAAATGACTGGGTTTGTGTCCATCCAGTGTAATTTTCCGCGGCCATCGTGGCTCTGCCCACCCTGAGTGCGGGCGCCGCTCGATCGTGAACGGGGTTTACGGAGGATCGTGAACAGGGATTACGGGCGAGCGTGAACACGGATTGGGCGTGATCGTGAACACTTTTCGGGGATTTCCGTAGACGGTGTTCACGATCGCGTAAACGGTGTTCACGGTCGCGTAAATCAGCCAGGGGTGCTGGAGATATCTGTTTGGGCGAGCCTACCCCGCCAGCTTTTTGGCGGGAGGAAGGCGAATGCCAAGCGAGAGGGTCTCCATGTACCGGATCCGGGAGGTGCTGCGGCTGTCGGCCGCGGGGTTGACGGTGCGCCAGGTGGCAGCCGGTGCCAGGCTGTCGGTCGGGGCGGTCTCGAAGTATCTGAACGCGGCACGGGCGTCCGGGGTCGCATGGCCGGTCCCGCAAGAGTGGGACGACGCCGAGCTCGAGCGGCGCGTGTATGGCGAGGCGGCATGCCGGCCGTCGAAGTTCGTGATGCCGGCGTGCGCGGCGATGCACCAGGAGCTGAAGCGCCATCGACACGTGACGCTGCAGCTGCTGTGGGAAGAATATCGGGCTGAGCACGGCCCCGCGGCGTACAGCTACAGCGAGTTCTGCACCCATTACCGGCGCTGGAAGCGCCAGTCGGCGCGCTCGATGCGCCAGCGGCACATCGCCGGCGAGAAGCTGTTCATCGACTATGCTGGCACCCAGGTCCCGATCTATGGCGCGCACGATGAGCCGGTGCTCTGGGCATCGGTGTTCGTGGCGGTCTGGGGCGCGAGCAACTACACCTACGCGGAAGCGACCCGCACGCAGTCGCTCCCGGACTGGTTGGGATCCCATGTCAGGGCGCTGACGGCCTGTGGGGGCGCGCCGGCGATCTTCGTCCCCGATAACCCCAAGGTCGGCGTCACCAAAGCCGATCGCTACGAGCCGATCCTGCAGCGCTCGTATGACGAGCTCGCGCGTCATTATGGCGCAGTCGTCATCCCGGCGCGACCGTTCCGGCCCCGGGACAAGCCCAAGGTAGAACAGGGAGTTTTGCTGGTCTCCCGTTGGGTGTTGGCGCGGCTGCGTCACCGGCGGTTCTTCAGCCTGGACGAGCTGAACACGGCGATCGCAGCTCTCATGGTCGAACTCAACGAGCGCCCCTTCAAGCGCCTGCCGGGCAACCGGCGAGCAGCGTTCGAGACGCTCGATCGGCCGGCGATGAAGCCGTTGCCGGCGACAGCGTACGAATACGCGCTCTGGAAGCGAGCCAAGGTCGGCGTCGATTACCACCTCGAGGTCGAGCGGCATTACTACAGCGTCCCGCACACCCTCGTCGGCCACGAGGTCGAGGCCCGCTTCAGCGCCAGTACCGTCGAGTGCTTCTACAATGCCCGCCGCGTCGCCGTCCACGCCCGCAGCTACCAAGTCGGCAAGCACACGACGATCCCGGAGCACATGCCGAAATCGCATCAGAAGCACGCCGAGTGGAGTCCAACGCGGCTGATCGGCTGGGCCGGCACTATCGGCCCGAACACCCAGGCGGTCGTCACCTACCAGCTCACCCACAAGCCGCACCCGGAACAGGGTTATCGCGCCTGCCTCGGGCTCCTCGCGCTCGCCAAGCAGTACGGCCCCGAGCGGCTCGAAGCCGCCGCCAGCCGCGCAGTCGCGATCGGCTCCCCGAGCCGCCATAGCGTGAAGTCGATCCTCGAGCGCGGCCTCGATCGGCGCTCATCCAGCGCGCCCGATGAACTCGCCCTGCCACTGCACAGCAACGTGCGCGGGCCGGGCTATTACCACTGAGAAGAAGGAGAACTCGATGCTCAATAATCCCACCCTCGAGACGTTGAGGGCCCTCAAGCTCCACGGCATGATCGCCGCCTTCGAGGAGCAGCTGCAGAATCCGAGCACCGCGAGCCTGTCCTTCGAGGAGCGCTTCGGGCTCCTCGTCGACCGCGAACGGTTGACCCGCGAAAACGGCCGCACCACGCGGCTCTTGCGCCAGGCACACCTCAAGCACTCGCAAGCCTCGGTCGAGGACATCAACTACCGCGCCGACCGCAAGCTCGACAAGCGACTGATCGCAACCCTCGCCAGCGGGGAGTGGATCCGCCGCGGTCAGGGGCTCCTCATGACCGGCAAAACCGGCACCGGCAAGAGCTGGCTGTTCTGCGCACTCGCCCGACAAGCTTGCCGCCAAGGCCGCTCGGTGCGTTACTGGCGGCTCGCGAGACTCCTTGAGCAGCTGCGCATCGCACACGCCGATGGCAGCTACATCGGGCTGCTCAAGAAGATCGCCAAGACCGACGTGATCGCGCTGGACGACTGGGGACTGACTCCGACCACCGCCCAGGACCGCGCTCATCTGCTCGAAGTCCTCGACGATCGTGTGGGCGAGAGGTCCACCGCCATCCTCAGCCAGTTGCTGGTCGAGGACTGGCATACCTATCTCGGCGAGCCGACGCTCGCGGATGCGATCCTCGATCGCCTCGTGCACCGCAGTCACCGCCTCGCACTCACCGGCCCTTCGATGCGTGACCGCGAAATCCAGGGGTAGTGCGCACCATGGCTCAACTCGAGATCGCCGCTCCTGGGCCGTCCTATGAGGCCGTTCTCCGGCACCAGCGTCCCAAAACTCGCTTCCGTCCCTCACGCAGTTCTCCCCGTGGGTCCACAGCCGCTCGCTGCGCTCGCCCGGCCGCTTGGCGCGTCTGGCTTGGAGAGCACGCGCCGTCGGCCGGCTGCGGGCTGTGGACTACGGGGATAACCGCAAAACGCTTGACGCATCGTGAACACCTGACGTAAAAACCAACACGCCAGCATCCACGGCCGCCGCACCGTTCACGATCCTCCGGCGCGACCGTTCATCATCAGCGGAATCCGCAAGCCTTTCCCATTGCCAACTTGACCTTCGTTGGCGTAAACGGGACCGACCCAGCCGCACACCAATCACATCGAACACCGCGTTCCCGATGGCCGCGGGCACGACTGCCGAAGGTTCACCAGCGCCCCACGGTACTTCATTGGGTCGATCGATGAGATCGATGGTCATCTCGGGCACTTCGGGAAACGTGAGGATTGGATAGACCATCGAGGTGCTTTGCTCTCGTGCCGCAATCTAAACATGGGTTCCCGTAGGTCATTTCCTACGCGACCCGGCGCGAGCCCTGACTTCACTCGGGACGTGGAGGCTTAAGGTGCGCTACCGCACAAACCGTCACGTTGTCGATGGCTATCCTAGTCTTCATGCCGCAGAGACCGCCCCTACGCGTGTTGCTCATCGAGGATTCCGCGCTGCTCGCCGCCCGCCTCATCGAGCTTGTTAACCGGGTGCCCGACGTAGATTTGATCGACACCGTCGACACCGAAGCTGACGCCCTCGATCGGATCTCAGCAGGGCGCCCGGACGTACTGATCCTCGACTTGCACCTGCGCGAGGGCTCCGGTTTCGGTGTCCTGCGTTCTCTTGCGCTCAGCACCAGGCCGCGCCCGAAAATCATCGTCCTGACCAGCTTCGGCTTGCCGGAATATCGTCGCGAAGCCCAGTTGTTCGGTGTCGAGGCATTTCTCGACAAGGCCCTCGAGCACTTCCGCCTGCCGTCGCTGTTGAGCGGCTTTGCCAAAGAGCACGCCGTGCAGGACCCTCATTGACTGAGGCCCTCCGGACTGTTCCAGTCTCACGCAATTCGCGAGTCGCGCTCTTGGAGCGCGACGAGTTGGGTTACGCGGAAGCGCCGTCCATCGTGCGCTGCGGAGTCTTATCGGGATCGATAGCAATGCTCGACGACTGGAAGCCGAACCCGTACGGCAGCATGCTGGTCCCTCTCGAGACGATAACGGATATTTATAATAGAAGCCTAATCGGCCGCCTCGTGCTGCTTTCAACGTCGGAGGTTCAGGCGGTCTGGCGAGCTTACTTACTGATTCAACGAGTGCCCGATCGGATCAACCACCGCAAGGCGGCCGCTCGTGTGGGTCGGCCGTTGCGACGTAGTGGATGAGTGACTGAGGATTGCTCGCAAGCGAATGGGTTACTGGCCATGAGGTCTGATTAGGGCCATTATCAAAAATAATGCGTCTGTCCAAGTTCATTCAGGACCATATGGAAGAACTCCTTAGTGACTGGGAGTCCTTCGCTCAGACGCTTCTACCATCCGGCAAGACGCTGAATCAAGCCGCGCTGCGCGACGATGCCGAGAACCTCCTTAGAGCCATTGCGCTAGATATGGAGACCGCGCAGAGCCCCAGCCAGCAGGCGCTCAAATCCAAGGGTGGTCGTCGCTCCTTGGAGTCGCAGACCCCACACAGGCATGCCCATGACCGATACGCCATAGGGTTCGATCTCGACCACCTTGTAGCCGAGTACCGCGCCGTGCGGGCTAGTGTCATTCGGCTATGGACTCAGAAGATGGGTCAGGCCGATTACTCAGCTCTGGAGGAACTCACGCGCTTCAATGAAGCGATTGATGAGGTAATGGCCGATTCGGTGGCCCGTTACATCGCTATCGTGGAGCGCGCGAAGACTCTGTTTCTAGCGGTGCTGGGGCATGACCTTCGCACCCCGTTGAGCGCCGTATTGGCCGCTGCCAATAGCCTCCTCCTGGCTGAAGACGAGGACAATCGGACGGTGAAGACCGCCGCGCTCATCCTGCGCAGTAGTGCGCGCATGAGCCAGATGGTCTCAGATTTGATTGATTTCACCCGTACGCGGCTGGGCGATGGCCTACCGCTAGTTCGTCGGCCGATGGACCTCGGCGTGGCCGCCCAAGAGGTCATCGAGGAGATCCAGGCTGTATATCCGGAACATTCAGTGCGCTGGGCGAGGAGCGGTGATCTTCGCGGTAGTTGGGATGAGGGGCGCATGAAGCAGGCGCTCACCAACCTCATCGAGAATGCCGCACAGCACCTCACATCAAAGACGCGTATCACCGTTTCTGTGAGCGGAGAGGGTGAGCAGGTGGTCTTGACGGTTCACAATCACGGACCGCCGATTCCAGAACCAGACCGCGCCAGGATCTTCGAGCCGTTGGTCCGTGTCGCCGAGACAACGTCGCCGGTCATCTCCACACACATGGGCCTTGGCCTCTACATTGTTCGCCAGATCGCGCAAGCGCATGGTGGCACAATCGATCTGGAGTCGACCGAATCAGCCGGAACGACTTTCGCCATAACGCTCCCGCGTCAGTAAGTCCAGACGTCAGATCGACCATGTGTCCAACAGCCACGCGGCATTCGGTGTGCTTATCGATCCGCCCAATAGCCGTCACTGAGTAACTGACCGCAGAGGGCCCGAATCTATTTCTACGGGAGCTTGACGGCCCCGTTATTTCGGCGATTACTGCCGCAATCGACGACGCACCGCCGAACGCTCAGTTGTTCATCGTGGCGATTTACGGGGCAATGACGCGCGTGAGGGTTGGTGATACCGCTTATCCCCTGCGGCAGCCAGGTTACGAGCTGGACATCTTGGCGCGCTGGGATGCCGCGTCCGGTAAGGATGCCGCAGCGCAATGGGTCAAGGCTCTGCGCGACAAGCTGCGTCCAATGGCGCAGGGAGCGTATGTGAACCAGCTGGGCGAAACGAGTGAGGACTTAGTCCGGCTGGCTTATGGGGCAAACTACTCGCGACTAGTGGCGATCAAGAAGAAGTACGACCCCAAGAACGTGCTGCGGTCAAACCAGAACATTCGGCCGACCTGACCATGTCGCTAGCGGGCCGTGGCCATTGTCTGCAAAGGAACTTCTGAATGGTGCCTTTGGGGAAAGGGCCACCGTCGCTGAAGGGTCAGGACCGGTCCTAAGCGGCGAATCGTCCGTTATCGACCCCGAACCGTCGCATCCCGGTGAGAAGCGGTCGATCCAGTCACCGCAGCAGCCTTCAGCGCCGCGGCCAACGAGTCTTCAGAGCTCCTCGGCATATGCGATCCAGGAGTTCGGGGAACTCAATTCCGGCAGCTTTCGCAGCTTCTGGCAGGAGGCTGGTCGCCCTCATACCGGGCAGAGAGTTTTGCTTCAAGACACCAGAAAAGCCCTCGACCGTCGCGCCTGATGTCGACACGGCTGTAGGCGCCGAGTTTCAGCACAGCATGGGCGCGCAGGGCGTATGCCTGCATCAGAGCAGATTCCGGTGCGCTGATATCAGCCGGAAACACTTCGCGCGCGCCGCCGAACTGGTACTTGGACTGATAGTCGAACACTTCACCCGGGGGCGAGACACTACAACACCGGGGTCATGTTGGAGCGTGAAGTCCAACAATCCGGGTCAGTGAAGTCTGACGGCACGATGCGCGCGCGCCCGACATCCGATCGCAGTGCACCATCGCCAACATCCACGTTCAGCGTCGTGAACCGAGGATGGACCCTTGGCGAGCTGTCAGGATGACAGTCACGACGCTTTTGAATGACGGTGAGTATTGCCAGCCTCCAAACCCCCGAGCAATGCTTTCCCTCTGGCGGCCAGTGTGTGCATCACTGGCCGCTTTTCTTATCCGCTTCCCAGAAACAAGACCCGAAAGCACTCGGTCGCGAGCACCAGCTGGGTCAATAGGGGACAGGCTGTTTGCGTGTTCCGCGGCCTGCACACTCGCCACGTCACCGTATTTCGTGACAGCTTCACCGAAGGCTTCAACCGCTTCGTTACCTCCACAGTTGCTCCGGTTGCTTCCGGCTGGAGCACTTGCCGGGTGGGACTTTCACCGACTGGAAAGCGCCGCCTTTTCACGGCGCATCCCTAAAGCCGACGTTCTTGCCGACGCCAAACAGTTCCTTTTCGATTGCGTGTTATCACTTCGAAGTCACGCGCAGCGTCGCTCGACTCATGGATGGACTCGGTTTGAATGAACGTCAACAGGAGATGTAACGCACACCCGGGCTCGCGCAGACTTCCGACCGCGCGATGAACGCGGTGAGCGAGGCTGGGGAACCGCAATGCGACAAATCGCAGAAATTCCCGAGCGACTGGGTTCAAAATCGGGGGCCCGCTTGTGCCGTTGTTTGCTGCGGCTGGGCGGATCTGATCGCCAGCGCCACCCGGACCTGTTACTGGAGCAGGCCGTTGCGCAACGCGTAAGTGGTCAAATCAGCGTTGGTATGCAGGTGCATTTTCTCGAGGACGCGAGCCCGGTACGTGCTTACCGTCTTAAGGCTAATGCCGAGTTCAGCGGCGATCTCCGTAACTGACCGGCCGACTGCGAGCTCTCGTAACACCTGGAATTCCCGCTGGGACAGTTTTGAATGAATGGGCTGGTCGGTCGGCTCGTCGAGCTCGGAAATCAGCAGTTCGCTGAGGGACGCACTTACAAAGCGCCGTCCAGCTAGTACCGTGCGCACCGCGCGCATGAATTCCTCGGGAGCCTTATCCTTGGAAAGATAGCCTGAAGCACCGCCGCGCAATACGTTTATGGCGTATTGTTTCTCAGCAAAGCCGCTCACCACGAGAACCCTGGCGTTGGGATGCTCCAAACGAATTTGGCGCAGAATCTCAATACCACTGCCGTCCGGCATATTGATGTCGAGGATCACCAGGTCCCACCGGCCATCGCGCAAACCTTGCAGAGTCTCGGCTCCGTTGCCCGCTTCACCGATCGCGTCAATCGAGCGGTCTTGTTCCAGATACTGCCGAAGACCTGCCCGGAGCATCGCATGATCGTCCGCGATGAGAACACTTGGCATTGAGTTTCTCCCCTCTGTCACCGCGCCTTCCGGTGAGGCAGCCGGCGCTAGGCGTGCCAGGCACTGTGCACGCGGTGCCTGTTGACGCCAAGTGGTGACTGCTGCCTATCAGTGCAGGACCTGGCCTACAGTTGCGGTCTTGGCGGCCCGTGCAGTCCGCCCCTCGCACAGGTCACGCCAACGCGTGTGCCCGACAGTGCAACCGAGAGCTGTCGCGGCAGATGGATAGGTCAGAGTCTGCCGCGCATGGCCAACGTCAACTACTTCTTCCTCTGACGACATTTATTTCTTCCGGTCTTCGTTCTTCATCAGTGGTCTTACCCGCAGTGCAGTCTGAGCGGCCGAAGGCCGGGCAGAAGCTCTGTTTTGCGATGGCGTCGGAGAGAGCGACCGCATAGGAAGCCCTGAGAGCGGCGATCGAGGGGGTGGCCGCTACGTCGGTATCCCCTGGTTTCTTCGCTCAGACGCATTTTGCTCATGATGACTCAGCGTTCGAGGAGTCGTGCTTTGCGCGTGCAGCGCGTTGCGCGGCCGCTTCGGCGCGCAGGCTCGGGCCGGTAAATTCCAGTACCACGGCGTGATGCACGACACGATCGATGGCTGCCGCGGTCGTCATCGGGTCCTTAAAGATCTGGTCCCATTTGGAGAACACCAGGTTCGAGGTGATCATGACGCTCTTGCGCTCGTAGCGCTCGGCCAGCAGCGCGAACAGGACTTCCATCTCGGCGCGGTCATGCTGGACGTAGCCGATGTCATCGAGCGCCAGGCAGTCGAAGCTGTCCAAGCGCTTGAGCTCGCGGGCAAGGCGCAGATTGCGTTTGGCATCGAGGAGCTTCTCGACCAGCGCCGAGACCGAGCTGAAGAGCACCGGGTGGCCCTTCTCGATCAGCGCCCGAGCGAGGGCTGCCATGACGTGCGATTTGCCGGTGCCGGGCCGGCCGATCAGGCAGATGTTGTTCGCGCCGGCAAGGAACTCCCCGCGTAAGAGCTGGCGGATCTGGCCCCGCAGTGGCGCGCTAAAGCGGTTCAGATCGAGCGTCGCGACGCTCTTGTCGCGCGGCAGCTTCGCCTCGTTCATGAGCCGCGTGATGCGCCGATCGGCACGCTCGTTCGCCTCGAGCGTCACGATCTCGGCCAGATAGCGGACATGACTCCAGCCTTCGGCGGCGGCGCGTTCGGCAAGCGCGAGGTAATGGGCCAGGAGCGATGGCAGGTGCAGGGCCTTAAGCCGCAGCTCCAGGGTCTCGTCGGGGGCGATCGCTGGCGGCGCTCATGGGGCCACCGCCGCGCCACTCAGCAGCCGATCGTAGACGGTCAGATCGGGCGGGGGCATATCCAGGTACGGCACGCCGTTCGGCGTGCGCGGGCCTCGGACCGGGGCGCGGACCGCCTCGTAGATGGGCAGCGGGCTGGCGGCGAGCAGCCCCGCCAGGACCTCGCGGACGACCTCTTCGCCATCGGTGGCCGCCAAGTGCAGGATCCGCACGTAGTTCAGATCGGCCTGGTCGGTTCTGTCGGCGAGCAGGCATCATAGGCTCGGCGATACTCGAGGCTCGGGAACAGCGCATCCCGGAACACGTAGTTGCGGAACGCGCCAGGCTTCTTTACCAGAGTATGGATGATGTGCCGGTAGTCGATCCGCCTCGTACGGCACCGACCAGCCGATCCATCACGGCGACCCGCTCGCCCCGGTACTCGAGCTCGACAAGATCCGCGTGTAGACGCACCCTCAGCCGACAACCTCGCAGTCGCGAGGACACCGAGTACGCACGGTTCAGGATCCGAACGATGCTCGAGCGCGACACCGTCGCATACAGCTCTCGGTACGACGGCAACGCCGAACCGGCAACGCTCGCAGATGTCGTCGTTCCTCGTCGATCCATGCGCGTCGGGTGGCGTTGCGTGCCGTGATGCAGACTTCGAGGAACCCTTGATATGCCTCGCGAGAGGCAAAGTCCCGCGAGCCTCGTAGTCGCAGCCGCTGGTCGATCGCTGACTTCAGACCGCCGTTCGCCGACTCGACATCCCCGTTCTCGTGTGCGTTGCCGGGGAAGTTGCGCGAGGCGCGCAGGCCATAGTGATCGAGCAACTCGCGGTAGCGCACGGTAAAGTCCCGACCATGACTATCGGGGAGCTCGTGCGTCGCCGCCGAGAGGTTGTCGGTGCGATGCTCGAGCGGCACCCCGCCCAGGCGCCACAACGCTGCCTGCAGGCCTGCGCTCAAGGACTCGAAGCTCTCGCTCGGGCAGATCGACGCCGCTTCCCAGTTCGAGTAGGTCAGCACAAAGTGGTACAGCAGATGTGGGAAGGGCTCCCCGCCGATACAGATCTCGAGCCGGCGCATATCGGTGAAGTCGGACTGCGCTTGCACGCCGGGACGGTGGATCTGCGGGAAGTACACCTCCCGCAGCGGCCCTGACCGCGCTCGCCACGCGTGGAACCGTCGCTGCAAGGTGCGCAGCGTCCCGGCGCCAAAGCGTCCCGGATAGCGCTCGTTCAACTCACCCCAAACCACCTTCGCCTGCAGCCCGCCATCCTGGCGCAGCAGCGACTCGATCTCCGGCCACACTTCGGCAAACGGGTCCGGCCGCGTCCGCCACCTCCGTGGTGCTCTTAGCGCCGAGGGCATCTGTCCCGAACGCGCGTACTTACGCGCCGTCCGCTCGCTCATGCCCGCCTTCGCCGCTGCCGTCACCTGCGGCATCCCCTTGCTTATCAATGACATCAGTAACCTCACCTGCTCGTCTTTGACCACGCCCACCTCCTCGTGGAGGCAGCGTAAACAAGACCGCTGATGAGAGCCGTCAACCGGCAGTTCTAATTGTCGTCACCCGGAAAATCTAATTGTCGCTGGCCAGGCGCATGAGCTGCGATGAGCTGCGCTTGTTCTAGCGCCCCAAGGCGGGCGTCGCGATCGGCTTCGTGCGCAGCCTGCCTGTCAAATCGCCCTTCCCGATACGAAACACCCCTCCAGCGCTGAATGTCGGAGCTCGTCGCTACCTGAAAGTGGAACTTCGGCCGCGCGAAGCACAGGACGACGCTCTCGCCGGCAGTCGACAGTGCCGCACGAACTCCAGGCAACGTCGCTTCCGTCACAGGGAGAAACGAGGTCATCTACCTGGATACTCGAGGAGTTGCTGTCGAATGGTGAGGCGAATTCAGGCTGCGGATTCCAGCGATCGTGAACAGTAATTCCACGCGATGGTGAACGGTGCGTGGAGCGGGCAGCTGGAGGTTAAGTTTCTACTTCAGGTGTTCACGATCGTCAAGCAAGTTGGGTTCTGGATTTCTCTTCATCGTTCGTCAGAACGCAACGCAGTCTGAGCGCCGCAGGCGGGCAGAAGCGCCGGTATTGCACTGTGGTGGATAAATTCGACCGCGTATAAGGCGCCAGGAGCGCCGATCGAGGGGTACCCCTTGGGTATGACACCCGGCGATTTTCGCCCCGTGCGCGCGTTGAGGAGGTTCATGCGTCCACCGGCGCGCGTATCTTGCGCATAGATTCACCGGGGATCTTCAGCTCGATGCGATGACTGTGATGCACGAGGCGGTCCAGGATCGCATCAGCGAGCGTCGGCTCGCCGAGGTAGGCATGCCATGTGTCGACGGGGAGTTGGCTGGCGATCAAGCGTGGAGCCGGTGTTGACGCGGTCATCGAGGATTTCCAAGAGATCCGCGCGATCCTGGGTGGCGAGCGCGGTGAGTCCCCAGTCGTCCAGCACGATGAGGGCGGCTTTGGCGATCGTCTTCAGGAACTTATGTAGCTGCCGTCGCCGTGCGCGATGCGCAGCTCCTCGATCAGCCGCGGCACGCGCCAGTACAGCACCGAGGCGCCCTGGCGACAGGTCTGCTGCGCGAGCGCACAGGCGATCCAGGTCTTTCCGGAGCCGGTAGCGCCGGTGATCAGCAAGTTCTGGGAGCGGCGGATCCAGTCGCCGGTGGCGAGCTGCGCGATCTGGCGTTTATCCAGGCCGCGGGCGGCTTTGTAGTTGATGTCCTCGATGCTGGCTTCGGCGACTTTGAGGTGCGCACCGCGCAACAGCCGAGTGCGTCGCTGGTTTTCGCGGTAGAGCCGCTCGCGGTCGATGAGCAGCGCACAGCGTTCCTCGAAGGACAGCGCCTGGACGGCGGGGGTTTGCTGCTGCTCCTCGAGCGCTTCGATCATGCCGTGGAGCTTGAGAGCCTTGAGCGTCTCGATCGTCGGGTTCGTCAGCATGGTCTTTGTTCTCCGTGGTGAGGGATCGTCAGTGGTAGTAACCCGGGCCGCGCACGTTGCCGTGCAGCGGGCAGCTCCAGAGCGAGCGGTTCGGTCGAGCTCGGCGGTGCAGATCCCGGCCGCTCTCGAGGATCGACTTGACGCTCTTGCGGGTGGGACTGCCGAGGCGCACGGCGAGCGCGCTGGCGGCCTCCAGCCGCCCCTCGCCGTACTGCGCGGGCGAGCGCGAGCAACCCCAGACAGGCCCGATAGCCCTGCTCGGGATGGGGCTTGGAGCGCAGCAGATGCTCGACGACGGCGCCGGTGTGCGCTCCGATCGACTCGCCCCATTGGATCAGGCGCTTCGGTGACCACTCGGCGTGCGCGCGGTGGGACTTCGGCATGTGCTCGGGCAACGTCGTGTGCGCGCCGCGCTGGTAGGAGCGCACGTGGCTCGCCACGCGCTCGCTGCGGAAGAAGCACCTCCACGGTGGCCGCCGTGTAGCGCGCCCACACCGAGTGGCCCACGAGCGCGTGCGGCACGCTGTAGTAATGGCGATCGACATCGACGTGGTAGTCGAAGGCGACGGTGCGCTCCTTCCACTCGGCGATACACGTACGGCGTCGCCGGCAGGGGCCGCATCGCCGGCCGATCGAGCGCCTCGAAGACACTGCGCCGGGAGCCCGGCAGGCGCTGGAACGGACGCTCGTTGAGCTCGACGAGCAGCGGGCGGATCGCCGCGTTGAGCTCCTCCAGGCTGAAGAAGCGCTGATGCCGCAGGCGCGCCAGGATCCAGCGGCATACCAAGAGAACCGTCAGCTCCGCGCGGCTTTTGTCCTTCGGCCGATACGGCCGCGCCGGGATGATCACCGCCCGGTAATGGGCGGCCAGCTCCTCGTACGAGCGCTGCAGCTCGGGCTCGTACCGATCGGCGCGCGTGACGCCGACCTTGGGGTTATCGGGAACGAAGATCGTCGGCGCCGCGCCGTAGAACTCCAGCGCCCGCACGTGACTGGCGAGCCAGTCCGGTAGCGCTCTGGCTGCGCGTCGCCTCCGCATACGCGTAGCCGCTCGCGCCCATCGCGCTCACGAACAGGTGCGCGCGGAACGCCTCCTGCCCGTGCGCTCCGTAGATCGGCACCGTGCGCCCGGCGTAATCGACGAAGAGCTTCTCGCCGGCGAAGTGCCGCTGGCGCATCGAGCGCTTCAGCCGCTTCTCCCAGCGCCGGTAGATCTGGCAGAAGGCGCTGCGGCGGTAGGCCGCAGCGCCGTACCGCTCGCGGTACTCCTCCCACAGCAGCTGCAGCGTCACGTGCCGATGGCGCTTGAGCTCCCCGTGGATCCACGCGCAGTCCGGCGGCACGAGCGCCCCGGCTTTCGGGGCCGCTGCCGCGCCGAACACTCGCCGCTCGAGCTCGTGTTCGGCGAGCGTCTCGGCCTCAGCCGCGCTGATCCCGCACGCGCGCACCGCCCGCAGGTACTTCGAGACCGCCCCGACCGACAGCCCGAGCGCCCGGGCCAGCGCCCGGACGCTTAAATTGCTCGCCTGCAGCCCGATCAGCTGCTTCAGCTTCGACATGGAGATCCTCTCGTTCGGCATCGACCGCGCTCCTGAAGGACAAAAGTCCCAAGGTTACGCGGTCAGCCTTCCGATCAATCTCCAGCCGCCCACCTCACTCGCCACGATCGTGAACACTTTTCCACGATCGTGAACACCGCGCCACGCAGGCGCCCCAAGTGTTCACGATCCCGTGGAACGCTGTTCACGTTGCCGTGGAATCCGTGTTCACGATCCCGTGGAAACCCTGTTCACCATCGCGTGGAATAC
Source organism: uncultured Gammaproteobacteria bacterium (assembly GCA_963837075.1). Taxonomy (GTDB): domain Bacteria; phylum Pseudomonadota; class Gammaproteobacteria; order Steroidobacterales; family Steroidobacteraceae; genus 13-2-20CM-66-19. Next base: position 22,492 of record CAWILY010000001.1, read on the forward strand.
GCATTCAGGCGTCTGAGTCCCAAATAACCACGGCTCACGAGCTCGGCGTACCTAATGGCAGCGTGACGGCCAACGCAGTCTGCCGATGACTGAAGACCCCGCAGCACGAATCACACTCGGACGCGGCCAACGAGCCTGCTTGCGTCAGTGACAGGCGGCCAACAGCGACCGAATCCGGATGGTCAACGCATAGAGATCGACGGGCTTGGTGACGATACGATCGTATAGCCGTTGGGTCGGCCGGTAAGCTCACGCCCCCAAGGAGTTACGCAGTGGCACAAGAACCAATCGCTTCCGCTCCTGCGAGCCATTCGAGCGCAGCCTCGGGCCTTAGCACCGCAGCCGACCATATGAGTAATCAACACCGAGTCTGATTCGGTTTAATCATGGGGAAAGCGCCGGGGGCAGCGTTCAATGGGTGATGGCGCATGACTATACGAGGCACATCCATCAGCCCCCGGCTCTTCGTCAGACCACATCGAGCAGAATATCGAGAGCTTCGTCGCAGCGACGCGTTGAGCGGGTGAGTCGCACGTGAGCCATCGGATCCCGGACTGTCGGCTCAATGAAGTTGCAGCGCGGTGCAGTCGCCATTGCGCGGCTTGCCACGGTCCACCAATCGCAACGTTGATTCAGCCGCATCGACACTAAACTTCGGTTGCAGCAACGTGCCTCGCACTAACACCGGCGCCTTGAGGCGCAGAATCCGCAGCGTTTTGGGCTCACCATGCAGCTTAAGATCCAGAGTCTCGGGATCGAGGAGCACGCGGCCCCCGCCGCTGATGAATACCGGTTCGGTATCGATGAAAAACCGCGTAGGTTGCATCACGCCGGTACGAATTTCAAAGTCAGCTGCCGCGCAATGCACCGGAACTTCATGACGGCTGCCCGTCAAAAGCAGGCCCAGGCCGCGCAAATCAACGCCGGTCAGTTCCGCCAACGAGGCGTGTATCGCCCCCTGCAGCACACGCGCGCTCAGGTTGCCGTCGGCGCCGGCAGCTAAGGCGTGCAGTGAGTCGCCCCTTCCCTGTGCATGAATTTGGAATCGCAGCGAGCCTTCGTACGGCGGCGGCTCGGCCTTGTGAGGCAGCTGAGCTAACTGCAAGCCCGTGAATGTCATCTCGATGCTGGTGCGAGCGGGGGTCTCATTGGCATCGGCTTCCAGACGCAGCACGAAATTGCCGCCCATGAAATGCCCCGTAACCTCCGGTGCCTTGACCAGGCCGCGCTCAATCGTGAATGGCGCGGATAGCTCATTCACTTCAACTCGCGACAGCAGCAGGCGACGGGCGCTGTATTTCCCGGCGGCATCCACGCGCCGAGTCAGCGGAGTGATGAGCCGCACATCGGAAAAGAGTTTGGGCGGCGCGTCGGGATGCGGATCGCGCCCCGCGGCGCGCAGGCCAAAGTCGGCCAGGCGCAGGAGCGCCGAGCTCAGATCGACGTGCACAAGGGTGCGGCCGCTTCTCTGTAGATGGAGCGACACCCGCCCCTGCACATCGCTTCGGCCTGATACCACTTTCAGATCCTCAAAAAGCGTTTCGCGGCCCCGGCGCACCATGCGGCCCTGCAGGCGAAAGGTGCCTGTGTTCGGCAAGCTGACTCCGACCAGATAGTACAAGTCGCGCAAATCGGCCCCGCTGGCGTCAAACTCCGCATCAACCAGGCCCAAATCAAATGGCCGCGGCAGCGAGCCGTGCGCCGAGAAATGCGTCCCGCTCGAGCGCTCGTCGAACTCAAATGCATAAGGTTTGTCGGGCGCCACTGAGGGTAACGCATCGCCTTTTAGGCGAAAGGTGACCGGGTGCTGGTTGAGCGTGCCGGAGCCTTCTATTTGCAAAGGCTGAGCGGAATCCGGACCGAGGACGGACAGATCGCCGTCAAAGACCAGGTGCAAGCGCTCATCGACAAGCGTCAGACGGGTATGCGTCAGCTCCAGCGCGCGAATCATTGGCAATGGTTCGCCAGGAGATTTATCGGGGTCAACGCGCTGCCAGTTGGCGCGTCCCTCGGCGTCACGCATGAGGTGCAGCTGCGCAGTGTCGATTTTAAGGAGACTAAGTCCGGATTGATGGCTCAGCAGCGGTGTGAATGTCACGGTCAGTTTCGCGACTTCCGCCGTGATACCCGCCCTGGTCCAGTGCGGATTGCCGATGGTGACTTGTTCTGCCTCGATCCGCGGGCTTCTGGTTAACAGATGCACATGCAACGCGCCGCGCACCTCGATGGGACGGCCGCTCTGCCAGGAGACAAAGCGGATAAAGCTCGAACGCAAGAGACCTGCGTTCCAGGCTGCAAGCACTCCCGTCACGGCCACAATAATTAGGAGCAACACGGCCGCCGCTGATTTGACCAAACGATGTCGCATGACGGAACACAAGTGGTAAAAAGTGAAACTTCTTCAATACCAGAAGCCGCGAGATTGCGGCAAAGATACTTTGCGGAACCCACACTTACCCGACACGGTAAAAAACCACCCGCATCGTTGAGACTACGTGCCACCTAGTCAGTGTTGATGCAAAGCAGCGACGCGACTCCACTTCAGTCTCGAACGGGGTCGAGGCCGGCCCCGAGCGGGCCGGCCTTAACCATCGGGTCAACACACGTTACTAGCGTTTTTCGGTGCCTGCGTGTTTCTCTTGCTCCGCATCAACGCTACTTTCGGTTTCCATACCCATTTCCTTCCGCTTAGCGGCAAACACATCGTCGCGGCCCCGGGCTGCAGTAGGATGTCGACCGTACATCGTTGTGATCAAGCGCGTCGTCCGGCCCACTGCACTCACGAGTCGCCTTTAAGCTGAGCTCAGTTAGGTGCTCGGCGCAATCTTAAGGTCGTTGGTCACCTGCTGTTTACCAGCGACAGCCTCGGCTTTAGTCTCGATCGCGTTTTTCTCATCCTGCGACCGCACAACACCATTTAAGGTTACGCTGCCGTTGACCGTAACGATTTTGACATTGTGCGCGTAGGTGGAGAGGGACTTATCCGCCATCACGCTCTGGCGTATTCGCTTGGTGATGTCAAGGTCGGTGGCTTTGTTTGTTTGTGCATCGGCAGTTGCCGATGCGTTCGATGCTTCGACTTTATTGCTCTTCGCATTATCGGCGGCAGATTGCGCTATAGCGAGCGGTGCAGCGAGCAGACTCGACAACAGCAGAGCGGTAATCGTGGGCTTGTTCATGGCTTTCCTCAAGTGGTTGGAAGGAAAGGAGGCACTCATTGGGCCTTCTTAAGACTATCGGACTTATCGCGCATTAAGCGACCCGGGCGCCCGCGGGTCTGGCGCCGCTCGCCTCGCCCGTGGAGGCAATATCCGTGGCGCCCGTGCCCTTAAGCAGATCCTTGGCCCTAGAGATTTGATCTGAGGTATCACAATGAACTGACAGCAGCGTTCCGCCATCCTTCACCTGCCCCTCGTATCGCTTAGCCTCGTACTCGGGAATGCCCATGCCCACGAGGGCGCCAACGAGGCCACCAACCGCCCCACCCACTCCTAAACCGGCGAGTCCTGCCATGATCGGACCCGCAGCGATCAGCGGCCCGACGCCTGGGATGGCCAAGGCGCCGATACCGGCGAGTATGCCCAAAGTACCGCCAATGACGCCGCCCGTAGTAACCCCGGCCGTCGTACCTTCGGGCGCCTTGGTGTCCTTTTGATGCGCGAATTCCTTGGTGCTACGGTTGTCGGGAAGGAGCACGGAAATGGCAGCGCTGGGAAAACCCGCCGCGATTAAACTGTCCACTGCTCTTTCGGCGTGCTCGGCTGACTTATAGAGGCCGAACACCGCTGTATTTTTGCTGCTCATTTGTTTAACTCCATTGAATCTGCAATTGACGGCGACGTGGTCGCCGGTGAGCGCGAGAATATGGCTGCGCTTGCTCAATTACGGAGTAGGACAATGGCTATAGAGTACGTCGACTTCAGCTGATACTTCACAACAGCTCCGATCTGCGAACCCGTCGAGTTCTCATATGAGCTCCTGTATCAGGCCATCCCCTCATCACCTGTGACAGACATCGTAAAAGCGGCGCATCCAATCGCTGACTACGCCGCGTGCCATTACGATTTGGACGGACCTACCTTCAAATCATTAACCACTTGCTGCTTGCCGGCGATCTCTTCCGCCAAGCTCGCTACCTTATTCCTCCACTCATCGCTGCACCGCCGCAGGTGTGAGCGAAAGCTGGCCGCATCAATCGGCATACGCCTTCTGGCGTGCCGGGGCGCTCCGTGAAAGTATCGGGCGTGAAGGGATTCGCCCGTCACGGTCTGACCAAGGAGAGGTCATGCCACGCGTGCTTTGCCGACGACGCTGGCTCGCGCTGCCAGCGTTGCTGGCGGCAGGATGCGCACCCGCCGGCGCGCAGGAGCTCTATGGGATGGGGGGGTGGGCAATACACTCAGAGTCTCAAAGAATATACCTACTCGTACGCCATCGAGTACGCACACAACCTCAGTGATTATTACTACGCCAGCTTTACCTGGCTGAACGAGGGGCACGTCACCGATCATCATCGCGACGGCTACAGCCCGCAGCTCTGGCTGCGCTGGCCTAGCAGCTCGCGCCGGTTGCTGTTGTCGGTGGGCGCCGGGCCGTACCGATACTACGACACCACGTATGCGGCCGACACCGGTAGCGTGACGGACGCACATGGGTGGGGTGTGCTCTACAGCGCCGCGGCGCAATGGTATTTCCACGCGCCGTGGGTGCTGCAGGTGCGTTACAACTATGCCCGCAGCTCTACGAGCATCTCGACCAACACCGCCATGGTCGGCTTCGGCTACCAGTTCGAGAGCGCTGCCTCTCCAGGACCGGTCCCGCCTTCCCACTACGACCTCAGCACCCCGCGTATGGAGATGACGCTGATGGCCGGCAAGAGCGTGCAGAATAATTTCCAGTCGCCGCAGGGTGTCGCCTGGGCCGCGGAACTGCGCGCGCGGCTCACGCCGTACATCGATGCCATCGGCACGTACCTCGATGAAGGGAACACGCACGTGGTCAACCGCAAGGGCGTAGCCGGGCAGCTCGGGCTGGTGCGCGAATTTCTCGGCCACCACGCCGACGTTGGCATCGCGGGTGGCTTCTACCTGGCGCGCGATCAGGATTACCTTGTCCCGTCGAATACGGCGGTGGGAATTGCTACGAACACTCAGGTGCTGGGATTGCTGAGCATGAGCATGACTTGGCGCATCACCCGCATGCTTCACCTGCGGGCCTATTGGGACCGCACACTCACCACCAACGGCCGCGATACCGACGTGCTACTCGGTGGGCTCGGTTGGTCGTTCTGACCATGACAAGCGCCGCGAGACTCGCCGCAGCGGGGCTGGATCCGCAGCAGCACATATCACGCCCCGCTACCACTTTTGACATAAATTCCAGCTGCTTCTGGCAGCACTGCTCTGTTGAGGCCCACGCGCGCGATCAGGTAGCGCTTCGCCCTGCTTGCACCTGTGCCGGTTTGACTGGCACTTTTTCCCCGAACATGGTGATGAGCGCAACGGATGCCGCACAGGGTCGGTGCGCTGGCTTTCGGGAAGTGTATAAGCGCCTCGAGGAACACCCGAAGCGGCCTTGACTAAAAAGCGGCGTGAATTGAATAAGAGTGTCACGATGACCCCGGGATCTGAAGGACCGACGACCGCCGACTCCGCTCACGACTCGAGCAACGACACGATTGAAGTGGAGCTGACCGGCGAGCAGGAGCTAGGGCTTTCCCGGGCAGCCGAGGCGACCCAGGCAACGGCGCGCCCGGGCCCCGTCTTATCGACTGGGTACGAGAACCATGCCACCAGGCGCTCGGCGCGAGTCGACTTCGTTTGTAACGTGACCTTCGCTGTGGCAGTTATAGGTACTGCGGTGGCTTCCCTGTGGGCGGCGTCGAATCGGCACCCGCCTGCCCCGGCGGTCATCAGCGCCGCGCCTCTCACCGAGGTAGCCCCGGCCAGACCTGCCGAGCCGCCGGGTGCGCCTGTGCGAATGAAAAACGCCTTCGATGCGACGGAAGTGTTCGAGTTTCCGCCTGGGACCACCGAATCCGAGGCCCGCGAGGCGGTTGCAGAGCTGCTCTTAAGCCGTGCACGTGACCGAGGCGCCGAGGTACTGGCGCTCAGGCGAGCGGGCACCCTTCAACCACATCGCGCCACGGCGGTCCAGCAACCTGAAGTTTTCGTGACCCAGATTGCTCGCCCGCGCGAAGGAACCTTGAACGGGACGAACTGAGGCGGCTGCGCACGGTGACTTTTCCCTGCCCACATTATCGCGAAGCCGCTACGTCACGCGGACGCTACACGGGACGGTAGGAACAGCGCATATCGCGCCCCGCTACCAACATTACGTCCATCGAGCAATGAGCGGTTGTATTGCCGCCGCAGAACTTTACGCACTCAAGCTTCCGTTCTGGATGTCTCAGGGCCGTCTCTCGCAGGGATTGTCGCGGCACCGACTAACGCCCAGGTTGCGGCCGGCTACGATGCCTTCGAGGAGTGCAGATCCTGCTCACTGCAAAGGAATGCATGGCAGCAGAGGCCATTGGCCTGCGAACGCAGGTGCAGGCGCGCCCCTGGGGGCCGGGGCGCGCCTGCGAAACCCAGGTGGTCACGACCCTCGAGGGCATCCGCGCGCTCGCTCCCGATTACGAGCATCTATATCGCCTCACCGCTAACACTCTGCCCTTCGCACGGCAGGAATGGCATCTCGCCTGGTGCACGCATTTCCTCGACCGCCATACACAGTTACAACACACGCCACGCTTCCTGGTGCTGCGCGACAGAAAGGGCGCGAGTTTGGCAATCGTGCCGCTCGTGCTCGCGCACTGGCACTTGGGTCCGCTCCATGTGAACATCATCAAGCCCGTGGGCGCGGATGGCGGACTCACCGAGATCCGCAACCCACTTGTGGCGCCCGGCAGCGAGCGGCTCTGCGTACAGGCAGTGCTACGGCACTTCGCCGGCATGCCCGACTGGGACTGGATCGAATGGAACCGAATCAGCGACGAGCTCGCTGATGCCCTGCGCTGCGAGCCGACTTCGCGGTGGTTCGAGGTCTGTACGGATTACGTGCTGGATCTTCCCGCGAGCTGGGAGGAATTTCGCGCTGGCCTCGGGCGTAATGCCCGCGAGTCGCTGCGGCACTGCTACAACTCACTGCGCCGCGCCGGCCACACTTTCGAGTTCCTCGTGGCGCGCGAGCCTGCCGAGGTGCGTCACGGCCTAGATCGCCTGCTGCGGTTGCACGCCCTGCGCGCCGCCATGCCCTGGGGCGCGAAACACCCCGACGTCTTTGCCCATCGCGCCGCGCGTGATTTCCTCTACGATGTCTGCACCAGGCTGGCCGCGCGCGATGCGGTGCGAGTGTTTCAACTCAGGATCGGTGGCGAGATCGTGGCTGCGCGCCTCGCCTTCGTGCTGGGCGACAGTGTATACCTCTACTATTCGGGCTTCGATCCGGTCTGGGCACGTTACAGCGTCATGACCACCACCGTCGCCGAGATCTTCCGCTACGCCATCGCACACGGGTGCCGGAGCGTGAATCTCTCACTCACTGGCGAGCAATCGAAGCTGCGCTGGCGGCCCCGCCGAGTGGAGTTTCACTCCGCGCGAGTGCACCGCCAGTCCTTCAGCTCGCGGCTCGCCTGTCGCGCCTACGACGTGGCGCTCTCAAGCGGCGGCCGGCGGGCGCGCCTGTTGCGGCGACTCTGGCAGACCCTCCAGAATCAACCGTGAAGTGCGCACCGACCCTGCCGCATTTCCCCGGCGCCGACGCGCGCGAATTTATCGGGTCATCGGCTCTCATCGATGAGGGTTAAATTCTAAGCCAAAGAGGGCGGCCCGAATGCGCTCACTGGGCGGCGGGAGTACGCGCAGGGTGAGTGCCGGAGCGCTTCCACATTCGCAGGGCGTCATCCGCGATGAGCGTCTTTCGGACGTACAGAAACCGTACCGTGTCGTACTCGAACGGCGAGCCCGTCGAGTAATAGCGAAAGCTGGCGTTTGCGCGAATGTCTACGCCATCGAGCGGAGTGAGCAGCCAGCCTGCAGTGCCACGATAAAGATCGGCAAGATTGATTGTGTAGTCGGTACCGAAGTCGGCGAGCAACCCGAAGCCATCGCGCAGGGTGGATGGTCCGAGTATTGGCATGATGAAATAGGGACCAGGGTGCATACCCCAGCGGGCGAGGGTTGCGCCGAAACCCGTGGGCGCCCCGGGGATGTGCATTTTCGTGGCGACGTCGAACAGACCACCGATGCCGAGCGTACTGTTGATCACGAAACGTCCGAGAGCGCGTACGCTGGGCGCAAGACGGAGTTGCGCGGTGTAGTTCAGAACGCTGACGACTTCCGACAGGTTGGCGAAGAAGTTGTGGATTCCCGTCCGAACCGGACTGGGCAAGCGGCGGTACTCGTCCGCGATAGGCAGGAAGATCGCCTCGTCGAACCGGGCATTGAACCGATACGTGAAACGGTTCATCCGTTCCCAGGGATCGTAGGTCCGCATGGAGGGTACGTCGGCCGGCGTCAGCGGTGGACCGATCGCTGCCGCCCCTGCGTGCGCCGCCGTCAGCGCTTGCGTCTCCTGTGCCTGTTTGATCGCCGCAGCATTGTCAGCCGCGGGCGTCTCCGCAGGTAAACTGCGGATCAAGAAATCGCGCGAGGCGCAGCCACCGGTCAGCAGCGACGCGCTTACCACGGCTGCCAACGGGACGAGGCGCGCGCCCCTCACTTGCCAGCCCCTGCCCATCGGCCGGCCAGCATGTCGAGCATATCGGCAATCTGCTGACGATCACCAAGATTGCCGAGATGGCCGCCGTGGTCGTAGACCGCGATCCTGGCTCTGAGGGTCGAGCACAGCCAATCGAGCTCCCCGCGATCGAGAATCAGATCGTCAGCGTTAGTTTGCGCATAGTAGTCCGCATCGGTACGCAATGCCTCGCCGATGATGTCCAGACGATTCTCTGCAATCAATGACTCACGTGTCGAACCGGGGCGACGCGCGAGATAGTAAGGCGCGAAAACTCGGTCGAAGTATTCAGAAAACGGCTTCCCGAGCAGGCGCAGAACGACCTCGTCTGTCGGATCACCCGGGCGCGGTGGCCGCCGCGGATCGGTAACCACGCCCGTGCCGGCATATAGATCCCCCACATAAAACACATTCATCAGTTCGATGCGGAACGTCAGCGCAATCGCCGCAGAAAAGTCAGCATCGGTCCGCAGCACCGCGCCGGCGGCACCGAGCAGGTTAGTGTCTTCGATGCGAATCTGATCGCTCGCGCGGTAGAAGTTCGCGAGCCGGACGTACAGCCGTCGATAGAGGCGGTCGATTCCCTCCTTCCCGGATCCAATGCTTAGCGCGAACAGCTGATCGAGCCGGTTCATCGTGGCAACCAGACTCACCGGTGGGTTGATCATCACCGCACGATGGATCTTTAACCGATGCTCGACGGAGTCGATCGACTTGAGCACGGCGGCGTGGGCACCGCCGAGCGAGTAACCAAGAACATCGACATCAGTGATACGAACCTTGGCTGGCAAGCGGGCGATGATCTCGTGGGCGGCCGCGTACAGATCGCGGCTGTCCTGCATCAGATCACCTGCCACGCCGGTACTGGAGGCAGAGGCGATGAACCCGGGGTTCGTCGGTGACGGCAGGGTCAGAACGTGATAGCCGGCGCCGTAGAGCGTCGCACGCAGAAGCGATAGTTTTGCGGTGTTGCCATCGTCCCCAGTGCCAGAGATGACAATGGCGAGGGGCGCGGCTTTGCGCTGCGCTGAAAACCATACGCGGAGGCGTCGGTCGAACCACAGAACCGCCGGCAACGGTCGCGCCCAAGGCAGTTTGATATCGATCTCATCGAGGGGAACAAAGGCGGGAAGCGGCGCGATGTCCTGCGGTGGGGTGCCGTAGACCGTCGCGCGCAGCCCTGCCGAATCGCCAAGGCCCGTCGCGGGCTCGTCATTCGCGTCCGCCGCCAGCAGATACGTGAGCGTCAGCAGCGCGCCTAGCGACCGAATGATTTTCATTCCGCGGTTCTTTCCCGCGATGCATGTGCAGAATCTTCCACTCGCCCCTTACGAGCGCTGAGAAGTTCCTGTGTGATGCGCGACAGCTTCGGCGCGTCTGCCGCAAAGCCCATTGTGGAGGCAAAACACACCGCAACAAGGAAGCCGATGAAATATCGCATGTCATGCTCCTGCAAAGAGCGCCAGACACAACGCGAACACGCTGAATTCTAATTCACTGCTCCATATTTGAAGCGAACCTCTACGAGCGTAGAGCTGATCAGCTAAACGCAATGGGGCGATCAGGATATTGCCCGACCCCGGGCTTCAGATTCGTGGCGCTCCATAACTCGGCGCCGCGCGCCTTGGAACCGCCACCTCCACGCGCCGCCGCGGCCTAAACGCATTCCTTTCATATCGTCCCGCATCGACCGTCCCCACGTATCTATTCAGTGCTGGAACTGCAGCAGGGACGCGGGTCTTCGCGTCGAACCTGCGATTCAGGATGTTCGACCTTGAAAGGAAGACCGCCCAAGTCATGCCGCGCGCTCACGATTGAGAGCATGAACCAAAGCCTTGGCCGAATGGGCGGCTTTCGGGCCTATCAGCGCGCGCTTTAAAACCAGCGTCGAGTGTCAGAGCCTGGGCTGCTGGCACCGTGTACGGTTAGTCATGGGGTCATGAGCGCCGCGGGCGCAGACGCTCATCGCACTTGAACGTGCCGCTTGCGCGGCAACTTTTCAGCGCCGGCGCCCTCGGAGAGCCGTTCGCGCTCATGGTCCGCGCGACGACGGTACCAAGCCAGCAGACACTGGCGATTCCGAAACTGAAGTCGCGCACCACGCGCTCGATCTGAGTTTTCTCCTGCCAGCGGATGGCGAAGATCGAAAGCAACCTCACCCGTGGTGGTGCTGACGGATATCTGAGGTGCGGATTCGTCGCCAATTGGATCGTGTCCTGGTTGATCGAGAGGCAAGGGCTGCCGGTGCATGCTCATCGTGGCTGCACCGCGCGCACTCACCGTCAATATCAACGGGCGTGCGCTAGCAGGACGCGGTGTGTTAGTAGCTAGTGCGGTGTTCAGAGCGCTTCCGCGCCCGTGCCATTGTTGTCACGCTGAGCAACGTTGCCGCCGCTAAACAGGAGCCGTAGGTGATACTGCGCTGCGTTTGTTTGCGTCGCTGCACAAACTCGTCCTTCGCGTTCATGCCCTCAGCTGGCATTCTCCGCAGGCCGCGTTGCGGATCTGCCCGACACCGGAGGGGTTTGCTGTCGGTTGCCTCTTACCGTGCTCGTTGCTGAAGTCGCTTGCGGAGCGCTCGCGGGCGTGATGTGCTCGCAACCGACGGCTCCGCCTTCCCGGAGGCTTGAGCGGGTGACGGCGCTCGCGCAGGGACCGCTTATAATTGAACGCGGGGATGAGTACTCATCCCCGCGCCCTGAGTTATGCCGGCCGAGGCCGTCAATTTACTCTTCGTCGTGATTGCCTTGCTTATCGGGTCGGCGACTTGGCTGTTTCGTGCCACTGCCCGATCCGTGCCCCTTATCTGAGCCCGGCGGATTCTGCGTCGGCTTATTCGGATCCCAGGGCTTTCGCGGGGGGTTCGACTTCGGATCGGGTTGCATGCTTCGCTCCGACCCGTGCTCGTCGTTAGTGCTCATGGTATTCAACCTCTCGTAACTTTACCGGCATTCATGCCGAGCCCTTATGCTAGCGATCTGCAAGCAGTGAATAAGGTAAGCAATGCCAGTAATGCGCGTGGTCGCTATCCTACAGCGGCCGGACACGCACAAGCGAACAGCAGCCTCCACTGCTAAGCCTGCGCCAGCGAGTGATGTGCCGCGTCCTTGCCCAGGAATGCTACCGATCGCAGGATAGCGCGCTTTCCCGCAAACAGTCCGCCAGCGACGGCTTTCGCGCACCCTTCGGAACGGGCGCTGACCGCATCAGTCATGGAGCAGGCTGAATTGCATGCGCGAAACCGGTCGCTCTACGCTTATTGGGCGACAAGCTGACCGACACGCTCCATGGCTTGCGCCGCCACTAGCCAGCGTTATTGTTTGCCTTCCGAGAAATTGGTGCGCCGAACGCAAGCTGATGCCTCCTTCTTACTCGCTAGCAACGCATGCACGGCGACAGGATCGATCGGCTTGGTCAGATGTTGGTCGAACCCGGCGCCCATAGCTCGTTGCCGGTCACCATCTCTTCCCCAGCCAGTGAGCGCGACCAGACAAATATCTGCTCCCCAGGACTCTCGGCGGAGTTCCTTTGCGACTTCGTAACCACTCAAATCCGGCATACCGATGTCTAAGAGCGCTACATCAGGGCGAAACGCCTGCGCGATTGCCAGCGCGGCACGCCCGCCATTCGCCACACGCACTTCGTGCCCGGCCAGCTCTAAAAGCATTGCGAGCGCGTCCGCCGCATCCGTATTGTCATCGGCGATCATCACCCGACGGCCCGCTGTCGCGACCGGGGGCGCATCGGCACTGATCACGCGTCTCTGGAATGGAGTGGACGCCGTGAGTGGCATACGAACTATAAATTTGCTGCCATGACCCAGTCCGTCGCTCGTCGCTTCAATCGTGCCGCCGTGCAACTCTAGGAGCCCTTTCACGAGTGCCAGACCGATACCAAGGCCGCCCTCGGCACGACCTGACCTACCGTCAATCTGTGAAAACATCTCGAAGATCCGAGTCAGCGCCTCAGGTGCGATACCAATGCCGTCATCTTTCACCGACAAGCATAGCGTTCCGTTCTGAACCTCACCCGACAGCTCGATATGCCCAGAAGGGTCCGTGTACTTCGCAGCATTAGTCAGCAGGTTTGAGAGTATCTGCGAAAGCCGCAACGGGTCGGCTTGTAGTATCAATTCCTCGGACGGCAGCATGACAGTGAGTTGGTGATGCTTGCTATCAAGCAGCGGGCGTGCCTCTTCGACAGCGGCCTCGACGACCTCTATCAACCTAACTCGCTCCATTTTGAGTTCAAGCTTTCCTTGAGTGATTCGCGCAATATCTAGCAAGTCATCGAGCAACAAGGCCATGTGGGCGACCTGACGTTGGATTACTTGCTGCGCCCAATGAAGCTGCTGAGGCGCAAGGCTTGGCGAGCAGATAAGCTGCGCGGCGGTCCGAATGGGCGCGAGCGGATTGCGCAGCTCATGAGCGAGCGTCGCGAGAAAAGAATCCTTGCGCTGATCCGCATCGCGCAGCGCCTTCTCCGACGCGCGTAGCGCTTCGATCTGTTCGCGCAGCTGGTACTGGCGTGCGCGCGCACGCAGCGCGGCTTGAACCGAACTGAGAACCGTGCGCGATGAGGCGGGCCGCTCTAGGACGGTGGCGTTGCGCAGCGAATTGAGCACCCCGGCGGAGGCGGTCATGGGAGGAACGGTATGGCACAACAGGAGCACGGGAACATCCGACCACGCCGGTTGACGGGATAAGGCCCTTAACAGTTGCTCGAAGTGCGGATCCTTGAACGCGACATCGGTCAATAAGAGCGCGCCGGCCCCGGCGGCGAACTCCGTTGTCATCGACTGGGCGTCCTCACACGAAGCGCAGAAAATGTTGGCGCGCGGGACCAACTCCCGCGTCAGCCGCGCGTCGCGTCGAGTCGGAGCCAGCAGCAGGACCCGATAGTCGTGCAGGCTGCTCGAGTCAGTCGGCATGGCCGCGGGGCTGGACGCGCCCATCATTCCCGCTCCCGGGTTTCACCTCGATCGGGTCGCCGGTAAGAACACCGCGCAACTGCAGCAGCGGCTCACTCAGGTGAATGCCGTGCTTGTCAAACCGCAGCTCTCGGATGGAGCCCTCATGCCCGCCGGTGCGCTTCTTCAGCACGGAGATGGCCTTTCGGACCTCACCGGCAAGCTCGAAGTACCGTAGTAGCACAACCGAATCAGCAAGGTAACTCGCATCCACTGGAGAGGTCATGTTGGCGCCGATGACGCCGCTTTGAGCGACGGTAAAAAACGTCGCAACGCCTTGGTTGTTTAGGTATGACAGCAGCTCGTGAAGCTGCGCCGTCAGGTAATTGTTCTGCGGCATGGCGTTTAGGTAACCATTTAGACTATCGATGATCACCACGCGGGCGCCGTCCCGCTCCACGCTCTGGCGCACGAGGTGGGCAAACTCCCCTGGCGAGACGGCTGCCGGGTCAATCTGGTGCATGGCGATCTCGCCAGCGCCGACACCTTCTTTGATCCGCATGCCTATACCAAACGATCGGGCAAGCAGTGCCGTTTTCGTCTCGTCAAACACAAACGTGGCGGCGTGATCACCGCGCTCGGTCGCCGCCACAGCATATTGCAATGCGAGAGTCGATTTCCCGGACCCCGGAGGGCCAATGAGCAGCGTGCTCGTCCCACGGTCAATGCCGCCGCCCATGAGCGTATCGAGCGCTGTGACGCCGCTGGAAAGGATCTCTTGTTTGAACGACGAATTGTGCTGCGCAGCCATCAAGCGCGGATAAACGGTTAAGCCGCCGTATCGAATAGCAAAGTCGTGGAATCCGCTGAGAAAATCGCTACCTCGAAATTTGATCACCTGCAACTCCCGACGAATCTCTCCGTAAGCAGGGGCCTTCGAATCCAAGGAAATGACGCCGTGAGCGATACTGTGGAGCTGCAAGTCTGGCCCTTCACCCGTCCGATCATCGAGCATGATCACCGTGCAGCGGCGCCCAACTAAAACGTGCTTCAGCGCGAGGATCTGCCGCCGATAACGCAGCGAGCTTTGCGCGAGCAGGCGTAATTCCGACAACGAATCAAAAACCATGCGGCTCGGATTGCTACGCTCGATGGCATCGAGCACCCTCCGAGTTGTCTCGCCCAGTTCCACTTCTGAGGACAACAGCATCGTAATTTGCTCGTCACTCTGGAGCTCGGCTTCATCCGGGACAAGTTCGATGATCTCGATGCTGTCCAGGGACCAGCCGTGCGATCGTGCGCCCGCCTGCAACTCCCGCTTCGTTTCCGCGACGGTGACGTAGGTGCATTTCTCACCGCGCCGTGCGCCCTCGAGCAGATACTGGAGCGCAAAGGTGGTTTTGCCGGCGCCGGGAATCCCATCCACGAGGTACAGCTGCTCAGAGATCAATCCGCCGCACAGCACTTCGTCCAAGCCCGGAATGCCAGTTTCTGATCGCTGCGCGCTTTGATTCACAGTGTTCTCGTGCAAAATCGAATCATCTCCAAGCAGCACCAGCGCCAATGTTCTTTTGGCTTCAACGCCCCAATCCTACCATCGGACCCGCAACGGGCTACGCAGCTTCGTTCTTTCTTGACCTTAGGCGCAGCAACCCACGCAAGCTCAATCACACACAATCGCGGTAGTGGCAGAACGCTGTGGCGTCGCGGCCGGGTCTTTGGCTGCGGTTGAGCTCAGGCACCGCCAGGCGAACGACGTGCCTCCGGTGTCCCGTCTGGGCGCAAACGCCGACGGACATTCCGACGCGGGCGACCTACATTAACCGCGGCTTGATCTCCATAGGCTCGGTGCCAACGCTTTTGCAGGTTGTGTTCCTATGGACATGCTACCAACACGCCGCGACATGCTGGCCGGTCTGTCCTCAGGTCTCGCCTTCGGTGGCACAAGCACGCTACTCGCACAAACGGGCGCTGCCTCGGCGAGCAGTTCAGCACCGCCTGCCTCACCGCTGGGACGCCCGGTGTCCCCGGCTTCAGTCATTGCGCTGCGTCGACTTCAGCGCGGACATGACTTGCACGGCATCGGTCGGCTTCTTCAGCTCTGCCACATGCCGGTCGCTGCGGTCGGGGGCGCTTGGAAAATCTCCCCTGAGTTCTTCAAGCAGGTGCATCAGCTTGGTTACCTTGTGCTCGGTGAGAATGTTGATTTGCAGGTCCAAGTGCGCTCGCTGTTCGGAGAGCTTCGCCTCCCTCCTCTGCGCGATGAGCACGACCGTCGCCGTCAGCAGAGCAGTAAATGTCAACAAGCCCTGCAACCACTGAAAGGGGGGCGGATCGAAGGGTTCGATGCCGAAGCTGGCGCTTGCCAGATTGAAGGTGATCCATCCTGCGACTACGAGGAGAACCAGCACCACGTAGGCAGGCCGTGCGACTCGCCGGCTAATTTCCTCGAGCCGTCTCTGCGCCGGGCTCGCCGCTGCTAAGGAAGCTCTGAAGTACTGACCATAAAGGCAGTCGTCGGTGGAGATCTCGTGTCGAGAACGACAAGCGGTGGTGTTTGGCCGGCCGATTCTGCCTTTCTCGTGCCGAACCGCCCTATTTCCCGCTCTGCAGAGACACCTCTCCTACGCATGCAGCAACCGTCGCCGGACCGTGTAGAGGTTAGCCAGCGCCGCTGTGACTTCGAGGCGGTGCAGGTTCTTGGCGAGACCGCGGTAACGGACCTTCTGGAAGCCGAACACCCGCTTGATCACCCCGATCGTGTGCTCGACTTTAGCGCGCACTTGCGACTTGGTCCGGTTCTTCGCCTTCTCCAACTCATTGACCCAGCCTTTGCCGCGGTACCTGCGGTTAGTGAAGTCCTTCGCCCGCGGCGCGCGGGCGCGGATCAGCTCGGTCTGCCCCTGATAACCCTGGTCGCCCCACACACGCGTCTCGCGGCCGTGGAGCAAGTGGGGCAGCGCCTCGCGGTCATGCACGTTTGCCGCCGACGCCAGGATCGTGTGGATGATCTTCGTCTTGCTGTCCACGCCCATGTGCGCCTTCATCCCGAAGTACCACTGCTGGCCCTTCGCGGTCTGGTGCATCTCGGGGTCGCGTTTACCGTCTTTGTTCTTCGTCGAGCTCGGAGCGCTGATAATCGTTGCATCCACGATCGTGCCGTTGGCGATCTTGATGCCGTTGCGGTGCAGGTGCTCGTTCACCGCTCGCAGCAGTGTCTTGCCCAGCTTGTGGCGCTCGAGCCGGTGGCGGAACTTGCAGATCGTCGTCTCATCCGGTGCGCCTTCGCTACCCAGGTCGATCCCCACAAAGCTGCGCATCGCTGCCGAGTCGTAGAGTGCTTCCTCAACTGCCGGGTCCGAGAGGTTGAACCACAGCTGCAGGAAATAGATTCGCAGCATCCGCTCCAGCGGTATCGGCGGCCGGCCACCTTGCTCGCTGACCTTCGGGTACACCTTCGCCACCGCCGCAGTCATCTCCGGCCATGGAATAATCTGATCCATGTCCGACAGGAACTGCGCACGCCGTGTCGTCTTGCCGTATTTCTCAAACCCGGTCAGCGTCTGCTGCTTCATTGAGGAACTCGCATGAGAACAACCGATGGCTCAGACTTTACCGGTAAATCAGAGTTTCCCTAACTCTCTTTTTTCAAGCTCAAGAATATCGGCGATATTTTGGCTGAGCGGATCGGAAAGCGCCTGCCGCAGCGTCAGCTCTTTTGCGATGTGTTCCTGATTTGTCAATGCCAGGATTCGTACCGTCACCGGCCTCTCGGCCGCTGCGAGGCTCTCAGCGGCATCGCTCAAAAATCTTGCAACGAGCGGGCTGATGCTGAGTGTGAGGCGGGCGATGGCGAAGGCAAAACTCGGATCCGAAGTTCTAACGGACCTGCCCAGCGCGGGGAGTTGATAATAAGGGCACCCTAGGGGTGCCGATCTCTCTCATGTCCGCCCAATGCCGCCGCGGCGCAGGCCACAAACGCGCCAATCATCATGGCGAGCGCCGTAAGGAAGGAAGTCCTGGCCGCCGCCTTGCGCGCTGCCTCGGCCTCCTTTTGAGTACGAGCGACAACATCGTCCACGCGCTTTGTAGCGTCAGCCTGCGAAATTCCTGTTCGCGCGACGACGAGGCTCGCGAGATAGGTGCGATCGGCGTCCGGAACGCCGCCGGCCCTCAGTCCATTGGCCAGGATCCGCGTCGCCTCGCCCAGCCCGTCGCTGCCCGGAGACTTGGCATCACCTGATGAGGTGCGAAACAGTGCGTCGACGTCGTACGGAGCGACGCTACTGATTCGAGCATTGCCGTCAGCCCCTGGTGCTGCGCCCGATGCAGTGGTCGCCGCATGAATCCCGTCTGCGAGCATGGCAGAAGTCGCGGATGCGATAACCATGGCGACAATCGCTGTGGCGACCGCCCAAGTAACGAACCCGTGGGCGGTGTCACGAAAAAAAACCTCGTGAGTATGGGTTCCCACCCAGTGGGTCCGCAGTCGCCCTGTCACGTAGCCTCCGGAGGCCGCCGAGAGCCACTGCACCACAACGACCCAAACAGTGACTAGAACCGCCAAAGTGCCAGACGGGGCCGCGCTACGCGCGGAAGGCGTGAGGGAGGCCAATCCCAGCCCTGAGCCCAGTGTAAGAAGAACGAGACTGATCGATATCGCGACCGCTGTACCGGCGAAGATCGCGCCCCAGGAGACTGCGGATTTTGAGGCCTCGATCGCCTGAGCAGCGACCGGCGCATCGGGTGCGGTGTATCGAACATCCACGCGTGTTCCTCCTGGCGCTTAGTGAGAGCACATAGCGAGAAGAAGAATGATTGGAATCGGTACTCCCAACAGCCAAAGCAAAATACCGCGACCCATACATCACCAGCTGATTGCGACGTTAGTAGCTAATAGGTTATGCCCATGGGATGCGCCCGTATGTAAGCCCGCGTGCGTAGAGGGGTAGGCTCGTGCCTACGCAGAGGGCGTGCAAGCAAGGCTACGACGCTCCTCGAGTAGGCCGCGCATAGCGAACCATGAGATCTACGACGCTCACCGGGTTCCACGAAGACGCAAATCGTATCTTTTGGCATAGTGGGACTTGCGCACTCTCGTCAGATGAGTCTGTCCGTCAACGGCAAGACCTGGCGTGACGATCCGGCTCGCTCAGCTCGCTTCGCCGATTCGCCGGGCACACTCGACTACGCGCTTTCCGTTGTCGTGTGATGACCCCTCAATCTCGCCAAAGTCACCCGCGTTACCCAGCGCCCGCCTGGACGTGTGGTCGCGCGCCTACAGCCACATGCGGCGGTGCCCGATGCTTTTACAACTCCATCGAACCTACTGTCTTCCTCGAGTTTACCGAGGCAGGGGTTCTCCGGTGGCTACATCGTACAACGATCAATGGGTGCTAAAGCGGTCCTCGGAGCGCAACACGATCGTGCGTCGGATATCTGCCGCTCCGGGAAGGCAAGACAAGCGCTGTCACAGGGTTCTGAGAGTGCCGGCTGGCCCTCGCACGCAGTGATGTCTATCGAGTATTCGGATCCCTGTGAAGCCTGGCCGAGGAGATTCTTAGCTCTTGGGAGAGCTCTCGGCAGCCGCGGATGTTTCCCGCTTGCGGAGGTTCTCCTTTTGCAGTTCGCGCAGCTTGCAGCGGCCACTACGCGGATGACCGCCTGGCTTCCCCGCTCGCATCAGCGGCGCCCGTGGTAGCAGCTGGTCCAACTGCGGCGGTGATGCCAACTGCGTTCGCGTCTGCGCCGAATTCAATATTCGCCCGAAGTAAATTCGTCGAGTCAGCATTGGCCTTCGAAGAAAGTGATTTGCCTGTACACTTGCTTTGGACCATGCCTATGAAGATCGCGCAGATATCGCCTCTGTACGAATCCGTGCCACCAAAGCTTTATGGTGGCACGGAGCGTGTTGTTGCCCATCTATGTGACTCGTTGGTCGAGCTGGGGCACGAGGTAACGTTATTCGCAGCAGCGGGCTCGCATACCAAGGCACGTTTGATCGCGGTGCGCGACCAAGCCATCCGCCTGGATAATGCAGCGTTGACATCACAGCTGGCGTCGCATCTTGTAATGCTTCACGAAGTCAAACGACGTGCGGCACATTTTGACATTCTGCACTTCCATGTGGACATGATGCACTTTCCGATGTTCGAGACGTATGCGCAAAAATGCATCACTACTCTGCACGGGCGGCTAGACATCAAGGATCTGCCTATGGCGTACGAGCTCTGGCCTAGCTTCGGGCTGGTATCCATCTCCAACGCGCAACGACGGCCACTGCCGTATGCCAGCTGGTTGGCCACTGTGGCGCACGGTGTGCCGACCACCCCATACAGGGTGCAAGAATCCAAGGGCGCCTATCTGGCCTTTCTGGGTCGACTGTCGCCGGAAAAGGGTCCCGAAGTCGCGATTCGGCTGGCGATCCGCGCCGGAATGCCGATCAAGATCGCGGCTAAAGTGGATAGCGTCGATCGAGCATATTTCGAGGCAGAGGTGAAACCGCTCCTCGATCACCCATTGATCGAGTTCGTTGGTGAGATTGGAGATGAGAAAAAAGCCGACTTTCTGGGCAACGCCCGCGCGCTATTGTTTCCCATTGCCTGGCCGGAACCCTTCGGACTCGTCATGATCGAGGCGATGGCCTGCGGTACCCCGGTCATCGCCTATGATCGCGGCGCTGTGCCGGAGGTAATCGAGCATGGCCGCAGCGGATTCATAGTGAGTTCAGAAGAGCAGGCACTGGACGCTATCGCGCGAGTGGACGAGCTCGATCGGCACATCGTCCGCGCCTCATTCGAACAGCGTTTTACGGCGCACAAGATGGCCAGTGCCTACCTGGACGTCTACGCGGGTTTGATCTATGCGCACCGAGCTGATCGCTCCCGCAATCATATGTCGCCGGCCGCGATGCGCGCTCCAGCTTGAATATGACTGTGGCCGAAGGGGCGAACGCCGCGGCTTGTTGCCGCGCTTCACACTGAAGGATGCCAACACCTTTCTGCTCGCAGATGCGCTCGGCGATATTCAAGGGAGCGACGATGGCTTGTTCACGAATGACACGCGCATGCTGTCACGCTACGAGTTGAAGATCGCGGGTCGGCGGCCCTCACTGCTCGGTGCGGCGATCAATCAGCATAACACCCTCTTTACAGCTCATCTCACCAACCGGCCGCTACCGGCAGTGGGTGATCATTCGATTCCGCAGGGGGTCATCCATATCGAACGCAATCGCTTTCTTTGCGATGGCTGCCTGTATGAACAACTGAAGTTGACCAATTTCAGCGACGCAGATGCCCAGGTGCCACTGACGCTGCAGTTTGCGGCTGACTTCGTGGATATCTTCGAGGTGCAGGGGCACGTGCGCAAGGCACGCGGTGAATACCTGCCCCCCAGCGTCGATGACCGCACGATAAGCCTCGCCTATCGCGGCCGTGACGCTTTGGTGCGTTCGACACGCATCAGTTTTTCCCAGTCACCGCGAGCGGTGTCGGCAGAGGAGGCAGAGTTTTCCATCGAACTGCCACACGGCGCAGTTGCGGAGCTTTTTATAGAGATTGGCGCGGACGTATCCGAAGCAGCCGGACATGAGCGCTTCGAGGCGGCCGGGCGGCGCTTGAGTGGAAGCATGCAGCGCCGGCTAGCCCAGGGAGCGTCAATCCACACCCCTGGGCGACTGTTCAATCTATGGCTCGACCGGTCCCGCGCAGATCTCGCGCTGTTGACCACATCGCTGCCGACGGGACCCTATCCCTATGCGGGCATTCCCTGGTTCGCAACCCAGTTCGGGCGCGATGCCATCATCACGGCACTGCAGACTCTGTGGATTGATCCGCAGCTGGCCGCGGGCGTGCTGGCGTTTCTCGCCTCGACACAAGCGCAGGAAGAATCCGCCTTCCGCGACGCACAGCCCGGCAAAATCCTGCATGAGATGCGGCGCGGCGAGATGGCAGCGCTCGGCGAAGTCCCGTTTGGCCGATACTACGGCAGCGTCGACACCACACCGTTATTCGTAGTGTTAGCGGGTTGCTACGAGAGTCGGGTCGGGGATCGGACTCTGGTGGATCGCATTTGGAATCATCTGCTGGCAGCGACCGCCTGGATTGAAGGGCGGATGGATGCCAGTCCCACAGGATTTCTCGACTACGCACGCGCCGAGAAAACCGGGCTCGTGAACCAGGGGTGGAAGGACAGTCACGATTCAATATTCCACGCGGATGGCCGCTTTCCGCGCGGACCGATCGCAGTGGTGGAGGTCCAGGGATACGCCTACGCCGCGTTGAAGGCTATGTCGGAACTCGCAGCCGTGCGTGGCGAGCAGGCAATGGCCGACGCCTGGCTAGAGCGTGCAGATGCCCTACGCTCGGCCATCGAGCGGCAGTTCTGGGTGCCGGAAATGAATTTCTACGCGATCGCCATCGATGGCGACGGTACCCCGTGCAAGGTGCGCGCATCGAACGCCGGGCACTTGCTGTTCTGCGCCGTGCCCAGCACGGAGCGCGCACTGGCCGTTTCCGCGCAGCTGTTATCGAACAGCTGCTCGAGCGGGTGGGGAATCCGCACGCTGGCTGACGATCAGGCCCGATACAATCCCATGTCATATCACAACGGCTCGATCTGGCCGCACGATACTGCTATCTGCGCTGCCGGCATCTCACACTACGGCGGCTGCGCGCAGGTGGTGCACATCTTCGGCGAGATCTTCGAGGCGGCGCATCATTTCGGCATGCGGCTGCCCGAACTCTACTGTGGCTTCCCGCGGACCGAAGGACAGGGGCCGGCGCCCTATCCAGTCGCCTGCCTGCCGCAGGCATGGTCTTCCGGCGCCGCCTTCATGCTGCTGCAGGCCGTTCTCGGAATACGCATCGATGGGCGACTCAAGGAAGTGCATATCAAACGACCAATGCTTCCGGTCGGCATCGAATCGCTGAGCATTCACAATTTGTCGGTGGGTGAGGCGCTCATTAACCTGGAGTTTCAGCGCATCGCCGGTGAGGTAGGGGTCGCGCCGCTCAAGCACGCCGAGCACGGCGTGCGTGTGCTGGCGCACGTGTAACGCACGTATAACGCAAACATTTCTGCCAGGCCCGGCAAAGCAAGCTTGCGGAGCAGCGCGGGCACCTGGATCTGCGGATCCACCTGTTGACTGAGCAGAAGGTCCCCAAGTTGATCCATCCACCTGATCGAGGAGCTCAGAGTGAACCTCCCCGGAGTCAGGGAGCGACATGCCCGCACGTGTCGCAGAATGATGTAGGCGGTTAGCTACAAACTTCCGGCCGAGCGCGCAGGCGAGCTGACGCAACGGCCGCGCTTTGCGGCTCGACCACATCGGCCGTGTAGGTGCAGGCTGACGATGCTTCCGCGCGCTGCCCGACCTACACCATCGAACCGCCGGCGCACACTGAATCCAATAGCACCATGGTCAAAACATCAAAATCGAGACCGGACAAGAGGACCGCTGTCGAGCGCCGCTCCCTGCAGGCAGATGGCTTTGGACCCTTGCCGGTGCGTCAGCCCAAAGACCTCGTCCTTGCCCTCAAGGCCGCGGAGCTCGAAGCATTGCTCAACAAGCTATGCTTGTGTGGCACTCTCCGCGTCAGGCCCCGCGATCGTCGGCTTCCTGGTCAGCGACCGTGCGCACGACTCGCCGGCAGTCAATGGTGTCGGCTGGGTGAACGCGCCGCCGGCGGCAGATGGCTTGAAACCAAATTTTTCTAGGGTCGCTGAACCCAGCGAGTCATAGGACTGCCCGCACCCCACGATGCCTGGGTGCACTGCCGTGACTCATTATCGCGGGCAGCGGCGCATAGGAAACCAACAATTCTGATCGCGCGCCACACACGCGGCCGTTCAGCGCTAGACAGCGCGTCAAAACGCTCGGTTCGAGCCTGGGCTGCGCTCAAGGCAGCGCTCGAGGCGCACTGAGAAGGTTGCACTGACGCCGCCAAGTGCCGATGCTATTGACTGGGGTGAGGCACCCACCCACCAACTAGGGCCGCCCGTCGAGCACGAGCACCAAGAGATGAATGTCGGTGCACCTATAATTAAGCTTGAGCCCGGCTCGGCGCCAATCGCCGCGGAGCCCGATTATTTCAAACTCGCGCTGCTCGCGGCGATAGTTGAATCGTCGGACGATGCCATCGTGAGCAAAACGCTGGAGGGCCGCATCCTCTCATGGAACAGTGGTGCCAGCCGGATCTTCGGCTATCAGGCAGAGGAAGTGATCGGCAAGCCGATCACGATAATCATTCCCCCGGAACTTCATGCGGAGGAACAGCAGATACTGGCCAAGATCAAAAGGGGCGAGCGCATCGATCACTATGACACGATTCGCGTGACCAAGGACGGCCGGCGTATTCCCGTCTCGCTGACGATCTCTCCGGTGCGGTCCTCGAGCGGCGAAATCATCGGTGCCTCCAAGATCGCGCGCGACATCTCCGAGCGCAAGCGGACAGAGGAAATGTTGCGGCACAGCCAGGAATCCCTCCGTAAGGCCGATCGCCGCAAGGATGAATTCCTCGCGTTGCTTGCCCACGAGCTACGCAATCCGCTTGCACCCATCCGCTATGCGCTCGCCGCCAACAAGAAGACCGAATGTACCCCTGCGCAACGTGCGCGCGCGGAAGAGATCATCGACCGGCAAGTCGCCCAAATGAGCCGCTTGCTGGATGATCTGCTTGACGTCTCGCGCATTGCGCGCGGCAAGCTCGAGTTGAAGAAGAAACTGACTGAGCTGAGTATTGCCCTGTCCGTCGCGGCGGAAACGGCCCGCCCGCTCTTCACTGCCAGGCAGCAGGAATTCCATCTCGACCTGCCCACCGAGCCGCTTCGGCTGTACGCCGATCCCGTCCGTTTGGCGCAGGTATTTGCGAATCTCCTGGTGAATGCCGCCAAGTACACAGACGCGGGTGGCCGCATAAACCTCCGCGCACTGCGAGACGGAGATCAGGTTGTGGTCGCTGTTCGTGATAGCGGTATCGGCATCTCGGCGGAGATGCTGCCGCGCCTCTTTACCATGTTCTCTCAAGCGCACACGGCACTCGGACGTGCGGAGGGAGGACTGGGGATAGGATTATGGCTGGTGCGCGGTATTGTAAGCCTCCATGGAGGGAGCATCGAAGCCCGCAGCGACGGGCCGGGACGAGGCAGCGAATTCATCGTGCGCTTACCCGTCGGGGTGCCTGCGGAGGAGCGCTCGCCCGTCGAGCCGGTCTCAACCGGCCCACAAGTCGAAGCTGGTCTGAAGGTCCTAGTGGTCGATGATAACCGGGACGCCGCCGATACCTGTGCGATGCTTTTGGAGCTCTCCGGCCACCACGTGCAGACGGCGTACGGGGGCCGTCGTGCGCTGGAACTCGCCGAAGCATTCCGGCCTCATGCAGTTTTGCTCGACATCGGCCTGCCGGATATCAACGGCTACGAGTTGGCCCAAAGAATCCGCGCCACCCCCTGGGGTGGCGACATTGTGCTGGTCGCCGTTACGGGGTGGGGGCAGACGGAAGACCGGCAACGTGCGACGCAGGCAGGCTTTACGCAGCATCTGGTAAAGCCGATTGCCGCAGACTCACTGGATTCGCTCCTTCAAGCATTGAGCGCCTCGTTGCGCGGTGCAACACCTGACGGCGCCGGACCGCCAACGCCGTAGTCCCCGAATCCCGGCTGCGAAGGGACGGCGGCCCGTCAGCCGCCAGCCCCTGCACCGTCCGCACGTCGATCACGACCGCCTCGTTGCCGGCCACCGAGGGCTCAAACACGCGACCGACCCGAAAGGAAAGCGTGAGCGCGCCAATTAGGGATATGACGAACGATATCTTGGCGATGCCACCCGCGGCACTCGCTGCGATTCCGCCAAAACCTAACACCCCTGCAATAATCGCAATGATTAGGAAGACAACTGCGTAATGAAGCACAGAGCCTCAGAGGTGAAGAAACTCTGCGACGTTGGTGCCTCCCGAAAAATATCGACGGCTTGAGCGAACGACTCGACCTCCGCGTCCGTGAGATCGTCGGGACCTACAACTTGCTTCATCGTGAACTCCACATCCTAAGTGTCACCGGAAAGATCCTGCGCCTGCGTTGTCGTTGCGTTACCCGTAGGCCCTCTTGGTTCACGACCGTTCAATTTGTCAGCAAACTTGCTAAATCGCCTGCGGCGGAAGCGTTAGCGCCTCGATTCGGACCATCTTCATACGGCCGGCCGCACCGCTCTTGATGGACACCATGGACTTAGGGCAGTGGAAGTGTTCGGCGACGAGTGCGATTAGCTCCTCATTCGCTCTGCCTTCAATTGGCTGTGATCTGAGCCGGGCCAGCCATGTGCCACCTTCCGATCGTTCAAACGCACTGATGCGGGAGTTAGGCTTGACCTTGACCCGGATAACAATGGAGGCGCTACGCTTCAAATGGTGCCTCGGCGCCGAAACGGTGATATCGGTAAGGCCTGAGTAATGGAACAGCTCGGAACGAGAATGCAAACCAGTGTCGGGATTGTGCTAGTGGGCGTTCTATAACGTTTAGCGTTTTTTGGGCTACCGCTGCCCATGGCGGTCGCCTTCACACGGCAGGGGCGCTTTTTTGCGGCTATTACCACGTCCAGAAGGTCCCCGATCCGCCCTGCCAGAACTACTTGTTTGACATTAGCCGCCATTCCATGCCCTCGCGTGCAAACAGAAAGCCTTCTCCGCCGCAGACTCCGTTAGGGCCGACTGAGCAGATCTCTGCATAAACCAGAGCATGCTTTCTGAGCGGGTCGAACCCGAGCTGCGAGAACCCCAATGCGAGCGGCCACGACGAGACATCGCCGGGTCTTGCGGCTACCACTTGCTTTCCGAGAACGGCCAACGATATGCGCTGCGTAAAAGTGTCATTCTTCTGGTACAGCGCGGTGATGAACATGAGATCCGAAATACAGGACGCGCATTACTGCGCACCCTAAATTTCTATCACCCCCGTGCCTATACCGCTTCCGGCAACGAATTGCCGGCAGCCAAGCCGTAGACCCTGGTCGCACTGCCCTATGAGCCGCTGACCAGGCCGTTCCGCGCTGCAGCTTCGTCCGCGGCCCCAGGGACATTGATTCTATCCTCAAATGAAGGGTTTTCCGCCCGTGACTGCAACTGTGGCTCCGGAGACGTAGCTGGCCTCATCGGTCGCGAGCATCACGTAAACCGGCGCGAGTTCTTTGGGCTGTCCCGGCCGCTTCATCGGTACCTGCGTGCCGAACTCCCTGACCTTTTCCGCCGGCATGGTCGAAGGAATCAGCGGAGTCCATATCGGCCCTGGCGCAACACAGTTCACGCGAATACCCTTTCCCGCCAGAAGCTGTGCCAATCCACCGGTGAAGTTCTGGATTGCACCTTTGGTGGTCGCATAAGCGAGTAACTGGGGGCTGGGCGTGTCCGCGTTGACTGAAGTCGTGTTGATGATCGAGCTGCCTCTCTTCATATGCGGCAGCGCCGCCTTGGTCAAATAGAACATGCCGTAAATATTAGTGCGAAATGTGACGTCCCACTCCTCATCGCTGATGTCTTCCAAGGACTCAAAGCTCGCCTGATGGGCGGCATTGTTGACCAGTATGTCGATCCGGCCGAAAGCACCGACGGCCTCTTCAATGAGCGTGCGGCAGAAGCCGGGGTCTTTGATGTCTCCGGCCACCAAGACGCATTCTCGTCCCGCCTGTTCCACGAGGCGTTGCGTTTCGCGTGCGTCGTCGTCTTCATTGTAATAGCTCACCACCACATCGGCGCCCTCCCGCGCGAAAGCGAGTGCTACTGCGCGGCCGATGCCTGAGTCCGCACCGGTGATGATGGCCTTCTTATCTTTGAGCCTCCCCGATCCCTTGTAGCTGTCTTCACCGTAGTCGGGCTGCGGATCCATCGCCTTACTGCTGCCGGGCATCGGCTGGCGTTGTTCGGGGAAAGGAGGGATTGGCTTGGTGCTCATAAAACATTCCTGAAAAAAATGTGCCGATGCGACCCCGGCGACAGGCAGTTTTTGCGTCCCTGATCTGCCGCAGCAGCGCAGCCGCATGCTCGTCTTGAATGGGCTGCCGGGCATGAGGCCTGCGGCATTAAACTGTGGATGCCGTTCGACGTAATTGCAGAGCGAATCACCACCGAGCGCTTTCGCCCAAGAGGGAAATTCACCAGGTTGCGACCAAATCTAAGGCATGAACCCTGGTGCCGCTAAGGCGGGAAATCAACCATCCACGCGTAGGAAAAGGCTGGCTAACGCCGCAGCGCTGTAGTACGCGGCGTGAAATCGCGGACATCCCGATACGGTCTGACGACGACAGAACCAACGGTACCGCTTCCGCTGCGAGGCTGCGACGGCGCTCGCGCTGGGAAATTCCCAGTCATGAATGCATGCTTGAGTCCTGCCATGTTGCGGCGGTCCGCAGCAGCGGCGCCGCAAGATCACTCTGACGTCTGGAGGAGACCATGAAGCACGGCAAGCTCAACGGACTCAAAGTCGCCATTCTGGCAACCGATGGATTCGAGCAGTCGGAGCTTACCGAGCCGCGCAAAGCACTCGATGAGGCGGGAGCCACGACGGAGGTCGTTTCCCCCAAGGAAGGGAAGCTCCGTGGCTGGAATCACAAGGAGTGGGGCCGCGAGGTCGCGGTCGATCAGACGCTACAGAACGCGGATCCGAAGGACTACGACGCACTGGTACTGCCCGGGGGAGTCATGAATCCGGATAACCTGCGCACCAATCCGCGCGCGGTCGCATTCGTGAAATCGTTTTTCGATGCTGGCAAGCCGGTGGCCGCGATCTGTCACGGGCCTTGGACGGTGATCGAGAGCGGCGCCGCGAAGGGACATCGGATGACGTCATGGCCGTCGCTGAAGACCGATATCAAGAATGCGGGCGCCGAGTGGGTCGACGAGGAAGTGGTCGTCGACGGCAAGCTTGTGACCAGCCGCAAACCCGACGATCTGCCGGCATTCAACCGCGCGCTGATCGAGCTGTTCGCGGAGTCAGGCGCCTCACGCGCACGATCGCACGCCTGATGGAGATGGATTTGCAGGCTCCGAAGCGGCGCATGGGACGCCGCTGCCGGCCCGGCGAGTACGGTTACTCACATGAAATACCTCATCCTCTCTGCGCTGATGGCCGCTGCGCCACTTGCGGCGTACTCAGCTGACACCACGTCCGATGAATCCTTCTACAAGAACCTGGCCGAAGGCGGGATCTCCGAGGTCGATCTCGGGAAGCTGGCGGAGCAAAAGAGCACCAACCCGAAGATGAAGGAGTTCGCCGAAAGGATGGTCAAGGATCATTCGGCCGCGAACGAAAAACTGCAAAGCCTCGCCGCCTCAAAAAACATTTCGCTGCCAAGCAGCGCAAGCGCAACCCAGCTGGCCACGAAGGCGAAGCTCGAAGTCCTCACCGGCCAGACCTTCGACGATTCCTATATCAAATCGCAGCTGAAGGCGCATACCCAGACAGTTAGCCTGTTGCAGAAAGAGATCGCCTCGGGGCAGGATGCCGATGCCAAGGGGTTCGCGAAGTCGCTGCTGCCGACGGTTCGTTCTCACCTGAAGGAGATCCGCGCGGTCGCCACCGAAGAGAACGTGAAAAGCTAGCGGCCGCGCGTCTCGAGCGGCGGAAAGGGGGTGCTGCCCGCAACCAATGGCTTTACGTGGTTAGCGGAACAGGTAGCGCATGCAACAACGGCAAGCACCTCCCGCTGCGGCCCCGCGTATTATTAGCCTAAGGACCCGTTGGTGACGCACGAAGCGGTGCATGCGCCCGCGTCTACGCCGGACCTACCTCAACTCACCCACGAAGTCGAAGGTCCCGCTAACGCTGAGGTCCCAGGTTACGAGCTCGGTAGACGGAAGTGCGGCATAAAGCCCACGAGGATTGATGATTTGACTCGCGGCCGAAGACTTCGATACCGGAAGAGACGTGCGAGAAGCCTCCGACACGCGGTCGCGCCTCAGGCTGTCGGCGCGCCGAAGGCGAACCCTTTAAAGTCAAGCTCCTGATATCTCTGAGTGAAGGAGCCAACAATGGGTGCCAAGTCCAGTATCAAGGAAGCGACGAGAAAGGTTGCGAAGGTTCTCGAAGGCAAAGCGACGCAGGAGACCGATATCCTCGATACGTTGAAGAAGGAACACGAAGAGGTGAAGTCCCTCCTCGCGGAGCTGCAGGATGCAGATTCTGTGAGCGAACGCCGCGAGCTAGTGCGCAAGATTAAGGCTGCCCTCGTGCCTCATACCAAAGCTGAGGAAAAGGTCGTTTACGACGCCATCATTGCCACCAGCGAACGCGAAGCACAGACGGACGGATTCGAGGGCTACCTGGAACACGAATGGGCCTCCAAGACGCTCGCGCGCCTTGAAGCCGAGGAGCCTGACTCGCCCGAGCATAAGGCGGCGGGGAAGGTGTTGAAGGATTTGGTCGAGCACCACATCGAAGAGGAAGAGAACAACGTTTGGAGCGATGTGCGCGAGCATTTCGATGAGGAGGAGCGCACGAGTATGAACGTCGAGTTCGAAACCGCAAAACGGAAGGTGAAGCTGTCCTAGGATGATGGTGCCGCCCCGCACGCGAACCAGGCGACAGAGAGCCGCCCGCTCGACCGCGGGGCCGCCTGCGTGCACCGGGAAAGCGGAGACTCGAGGCAGCAAGCCGGCAGTGGCAGCGTCCTCGCACAGGAAGCTCGCCCGTGATCGGGCCAAGAGAGATGGAATTCCAACCGGACCGACCCTGAGGATGAGGGAAGTTCGCCCGCCCCGGTGGCCCGCCCGCTGCGCAGTCGCGGAGCCGCGCATGCCAGCGCCCATCGGAGCGTCGATTCAACGGCAAAGCCGACGGCGGCGACTGGGCCGCAAGATGCGCATCTCGAAGCCGGAAAAAGCCTTGTGGCCGGCGCAGATGGAGAGCCTCGCGGGGCGGCAGCGCAGCTGGCGGCGGCGGAGTTTCATCCCTGGAATTGCGCCCCCTGGTGCAAGGAGGAGCCACCGCTGGCGAGAGTGCTGAAGCGCCTGGTCGGCAGCCGCAAGGTAGCCTGAAAGGCAGCGGGCCGGACAGATGGCTGCATTGCTTCCGCCCACCTTCGCGCCGATGGAGGCACGGCTCGTCGCGGAGCTTCCGAGGACCGGGAAATGGCAATTTGAACCGAAGTGGGACGGTTTCCGCTGCCTATGCTTACGCGACGGCGCCAGCGTCGAGCTTCGCGGCAAATCCGGAAAGCCGCTCGCGCGCTACTTTCCGGAAATCGTCGACGCGCTGGCGGATTTGAAATCTAAACGGTTCGTTCTCGATAGTGAACTGCTCATTCCCAGCGGCGCGACCCTGTCTTTCGATGCACTGCAGATGAGACTGCATCCGGCTGCCAGCCGGGTTCAGCGGCTGGCGCGCGAGACCCCGGCGCTGCTCATGGCGTTTGATATCCTGCTAGCTGGTTCAAAAGTGCTTATCAGCTCACCTTTGCCCGAGCGCTGTGCAGCTCTGGAGAAGTTCTTCGTTCGCGAAGGGCGCCGGCCGCAGCTGCGGCTGTCGCCGTTCTCACGCGAGCGCAACGAGGCGCAAGCCTGGCTGGCGCGCGCGGGCGGCGGGGCGCTCGATGGCGTGATTGCAAAGCCTCTCGACCTGCCTTATCGGCCCGGCGAACGCGCGATGCTGAAGGTCAAGTGCCTGCGCACTGCCGATTGCGTGGTGGGTGGCTTCCGCTACGCCACACATAGCAAGGAGGTCGGCTCCTTGCTGCTTGGCCTGTTCGATGATGAGGGGAAATTGAATCATGTCGGGTTCACGTCCGGAATTTCCATCCGCGAGCGGCCGGCGCTCACCAGTAAACTGCAAAAGCTGCGTGGCGGGCCCGGCTTTACGGGCAAAGCCCCGGGAGGACCGAGTCGCTGGTCGAATGAACGCAGCACACAGTGGGAGCCGCTTCAGACGAAGCTGGTGGTGGAAGTTCAGTATGACCAGGTCACTGCCGAGCGCTTTCGGCATGGGACACGCTTCCGGCGTTGGCGCCCTGACAAGACCCCGCAGCAATGCACCTTGAGTCAACTGCGACGCGAGGCCAGGCCATCAAGATTGCTCGACGCCGTGATGAGGTGACGCCGATCGGCGAAGCTCGAGCCCGCCTTGCGCGTACGGGACACTTGGACGTGATAGCTCCAGGCGCAGCGACAACTGACGCCAGCTCGGTCGATAACTGCGCAAAGGCCGGATCCTGATATTGCGAGAGGAAGCGCCGCTTGAACTCGTCTTCGCCCAGGTGCGGGTCGGGCATCTGCTTGGGCGGCTTGGGAGCTTGGCTGCCCATCGACAGTCACTCGGATGTCGGTCGGCGTTTGAGCCGCGGGTAGGCGTACCAAAGCCCCGCAAAGGCACTCGCCAGCGCGGTAGCCAGTGTCTCGCGGCCACCCAGAGAATGCGGTTGATGGCGTAAGCGACGAGCGCCACCTCCACGCAGAGGGCCACCAGTAGTTGGGCCATCGCGACGGTGATCATTCGCGAGGCGTACTCCGCAAAATAGGTGGAAATGCGGTCACGCTCGGCCTGACGGTGATACGCCGCCGGCGCCATGATCAAGGCGATCGCGCAGGCGACCAGGACAATCGCACCCAGGTGCAATAATCGTCCGAGGGGCGGCAAAGACTGCGAAAAGCCCCGATTGAAGACCGCAATCAACTGAAAGCCAAAAAGTCCCTGGATTCCGGGCAATACCATGCGGCTCTCTTCGATGATGTGGTCGACTTGTTCAAGCGGCTCCTCCGTTTCAGCTCTTTTGGCAAGGGCACTGCTCCGAGCTCACCTGTGTTCAGTCTGCCGATAAGTGCAGTTGAAGGCCGCCCCGCCACGGTTTGACTGCCATCAAGATCATTGCAACCCTCTCTAAGGCTGCCCTTGGCCCCCGCCGGATCCGTAAATGTTGCCAGTGGCGAAGCTCGCGTCGTCGGCAGCCAATTGAACGTAAATTGAGGCAAGCTCCGCAGGTTGACCGGGGCGCCCGAGTGAGGTTGTGCTGCCGAAGTTCTCGTATTTCTGCTCCGACGCACCGCCGCTGATTTGCAGAGGCGTCCAAATCGGCCCCGGCGCGACCCCATTGACCCGAATGCCGCGCGGCCCGAGCTGCTTGGCGAGGGACTTCACGTAATTCATCGTCGCCGCCTT
This sequence comes from uncultured Gammaproteobacteria bacterium, assembly GCA_963837075.1. Classification (GTDB taxonomy): domain Bacteria; phylum Pseudomonadota; class Gammaproteobacteria; order Steroidobacterales; family Steroidobacteraceae; genus 13-2-20CM-66-19. The sequence continues at coordinate 55,274 of CAWILY010000001.1, forward strand.
GGTTTGCGCATAGTCATACAAGTCCGGAGAGGGATCGTACGCTTGCTCTGACGTTGTCCCGATGATGGCTGCTCCGGGCTTAAGGTGCGGAAGGGCAGCCTTGATGATCCAGAAAGGTGCGTAAATGTTGGTTTTCATGGTAGCGTCGAAATCTTCGCTGCTGAGATCCGAAATCGACGCCCGGGATTGCTGACGCCCGGCATTGCATACCAGGATGTCGAGGCCGCCCAGTTTTTCCACCGCCTCTTCCACCAGTTTCTTGCAAAAGACCTCCTGCCGAAGATCGCCTGGGATCGGCACACCTTTCTGGCCGGCCTCTCCGATCAGCTGAATGACCTCGCGCGCATCAGGCTCCTCTGAAGGGTAGTAATTGATCGCAACATCGGCGCCTTCGCGGGCGTACGCGATCGCCGCAGCCCGACCCATCCCAGAGTCACCGCCGGTGATCAGGGCCTTGCGACCCTTGAGACGACCTGAGCCGCGATACGTCGTCTCACCGTGATCCGGTTTGGGGTCCATGTCGCGGGCCAGTCCCGGCCAGGGTTGAGTCTGCTTCTTGAACGGTGGCTGCGGATACTTTGAGCGTGGGTCCTGCATGGTCGTGTTCCCCATGGAATGCTTGTCGAAAGTCGAATTATCCTGCGCTCGCATAGGATTTGACCCCGCCATCGCCGCCGCACCCATTCCGGCCATTGCCATCGCTTCGCGCCTGGACACCGTGCGCCGATTGCTTCCGTCCATATAACTCTCCACGTCGAATCAGAAGCAGCTGAATGCATACATTAGTGGCGAGAGCTTGCAGACGCTCACGGCCTAAAGCGTCGATATTTGTAAGATTGTGCCGTCATAAACCAAAGAGCGGATTCATAAAACGCTCGAAATTCAGGCTTCGGTGCCCACTTGGCGGTGGCGAACCCTGCAGCAATTTACTTGGCGGGCTAGCTGCTCCAGTTAGGCTCGCGGTTTGGCAATCAGCTCGGCATGCGTATCGAGGCGCTTCCGCTTCAGGACCCGTGCGCAATAGGTGCTCGGGTCGCGGGACCTTTGGATCTGTTAAGTCTGCGCACGCGCCCGAACCACCGGATGACGCCGGTCTAACTCCTAACGCTTCAGCTTCAAACAAGTGGTGCGGCCCTGACCGCCGAAGCAGCGCCCGCATCACCGCACGCGCCTGCGGTCGGCTGCGGACTACGCGGTCAGATCGTGTCGGCCTACAGAAAGAGGCGCCCTCCGACAGCAATCTTGTCACCCGCTGCTGCAAGACACGAAACGAGACAACTATGCCGCGACAGATGCCCTCACTCACTCTGGCTGACGCGCGGGAAATCATTGCGGCCGGAGAGCGCAAGGCGCAGGAGCTCGGCGTTCCCTACAACCTCGCGGTCGTCGATGCCGGCGGCAACCTGATCGCGCACGCGCGCATGGACGGGGCATGGCTCGGCAGCATTGACATCTCCATCCACAAGGCCTGGACGGCGTGCGCCTTCGAGATGGCGACCGAGGATCTGGCGAAGATGGCGCAGTCGGGCAAACCGCTGTTCGGCATCAATAGCACTAACCATGAGAAGGTGGTGATTTTCGCCGGCGGCATGCCCGCGAAGCTGGGGGACACTGTGGTCGGCGGCGTCGGCGCCAGCGGCGGCACGGTCGAGCAGGATCAGAAGGTGGTGGAAGCCGCGATCGGCGCGCTGAGTGAGCGGAGCCGCGCGCGCCAGCCGACGGCGAGCGTATGAGCGCGATCGCACCGCTCCCCTACTGCGGCAGCCCGCCGCTGCCCGGGGAACTGCTCAGCCGTTTCAACCTCGACCCGGTACTGATCGCAGCGCTGCTGCTGCTGGCGCTGCTGCACCTCGCCAGCCGGCGACTGGCGAGGCAACGCATCTACGCCGCCTGTGGCTGGCTCATCGCCTCGGGGGCGCTGATCACGCCGCTATGTGCCCTGTCGGTCGCGCTGTTCTCCGCGCGCGTCGCGCAGCACATGCTCCTCATTCTTGTGGCGGCGCCGCTGCTGGCGCTGGCGCTGCCGCCGGGCGGTGCACGCTTCGCACGGGCGCGGCTGTGGGGCGCGAGCGGCCTGTTCCTGATCGCGCTCTGGTTCTGGCATATGCCACGCCCCTACGACGCCACTTTCGAATCCACCGCGCTCTACTGGGCCATGCACGTGACGCTCTCGGGCAGCGCCGTGCTGTTGTGGCGCGAGATCCTGCAGAACCGCAGCGAGCAGGCCATGGAGGCGGTGGCCGCCGGTGCGCTGAGCTCCATGCAGATGGGACTGCTGGGTGCAGTGCTCGCTATGGCAGGACGGCCGCTGTTCTTCTGGCACCTGACCACCACCCAGGTCTGGGGACTGACGCCGCTGGAGGATCAGCAGCTTGGGGGCGTATTCATGTGGGTCCCCGGCATTCTGCTGTTCCTTTGGGCGGCGCTGCGCACGCTCGAGCGGTTGCGATCGTCGCTCGAGCAGTTGAAGAGCGCATGAGCACCCCGCTCGGCTACCTCACCGCGGCCGGGGAGCGCGCAGCCGCGATCCTGTCGCTCACCTGGTTCACGCTCACTGTATCGATCGTGGTGTGTGTGGTCATCGCCATTCTGCTCTGGGCGGCGGTGCGGCGCGCACGCGTGAGCGGCGGCGCGGCGCAGATGCGCACCGTACCGCTGCAAGGCGACGCGAGCGGCATGCGCTGGATCGGCGTGGGGCTCCTGATCTCGACGGTGCCGCTCGCCATCACTCTGGTGTGGACCATGGTGACACTCGCCGCGGTGGCAGAACCGACCGGCAAACCGGCGCTGGTACTCGATGTCACCGGCCATCAATGGTGGTGGGAGGTGCAGTACGATGCTGCCGAGCCTGATCAGCTGTTCACGACCGCGAATGAGATCCACATCCCCATCAACACGCGGGTGCTGGTGAGGCTTCACGGCGCCGATGTCATTCACAGCTTCTGGGTACCGAAGCTGACCGGCAAGACCGATACCATCCCGGGCCAGACCAATGTCAGCTGGATGCAGGCGCGCCGCCCCGGGCGCTATCTCGGCCAGTGCACTGAGTATTGCGGCTGGCAGCATGCGCACATGGCGCTGGAGGTGGTCGCCGAGAGCCAGCCGGATTTCGAGCGCTGGCGCGCCCGGCAGCTGCAACCCGCGCAGGCGCCGCAGAGCCCGGCGCAGCAGCGCGGTCTGGCGCTCGTCGAGTTCCGCTGCGGACTGTGTCATCAGGTGCGCGGCACGATGGCCGGCTCCCACGTGGGGCCTGATCTCACCCACCTCGAAAGTCGCCGCATGATCGCCGCCGGCATGCTGCCGAACAGTCCCGGGACCCTCAGCGGCTGGATCGAGGACGCGCAGGGGATCAAGCCCGGCAACCAGATGCCCAATCAGACTCTTTCCGCCGAGCAGGTAGGCGATGTGGTCGCGTATCTGGAGACGCTGCGGTGAATGAGGATGTGCGCACCCCGACGGTCGGCGTCGACAGCGTCGAGCACGAGGCGCGGCTGCTGCGGCTGTGGGAGGGCGAGCCCGGCATCAAGGGCTTCTTGAGCACGGTCGATCACAAGAGGATCGGGCTGCGCTACATCCTCACCGCATTCGTGTTTCTCGCCCTCGGCGGCATCGAGGCGCTTCTCATGCGGCTGCAGCTCGCCGGACCCAACGTGGCGCTGCTGACGCCGGAGCAGTACGACCAGCTGTTCTCGACCCATGGCATGACCATGATCTTCCTGTATGCCGGGCCGGTTCTCTCCGGCTTCTCCAACTATCTGTGGCCGCTGCTGCTCGGCAGCCGCGACATGGCGTTCCCGCGCCTGAACGCGCTTGGCTACTGGATCTACCTGGCCGCGGGGATTTTTCTCTATGTGGGATTCCTCACCGGCAATGGACCGAACGACGGCTGGTTCAACTACGTCCCCTATGCCTCGCGCGACTACAACCCGGGGCTGAACGAGGACTTCTATTCACTGGGCATGGTGTTTCTTGGCATCTCCGTCACCGTGGGCGCCGCCAACTTCATCGTCACCGCCATGCGCACCCGCGCTCCGGGCATGTCGATCGACCGCCTGCCGATCCTCATCTGGGGGACACTCACCGCCAATGTCGCCAATCTGCTGGTCGTGCCGGCGGTGAGCCTGGCGTTCTTTCTGCTGTGGATGGACCGGCAGTTCGGCACGCACTTCTTCGATCCCCCCGGCGGTGGCCAGCCGTTGCTGTGGCAGCACCTGTTCTGGATCTTCGGCCATCCGTGGGTGTACGCCATCGTGCTGCCGGCGATGGGCATGGTATCGGAGGGGCTGCCGGTGTTCTGCCGGCGCCCGCTGGTCGGCTATCCGCTGGTGGCGCTCTCGACCGTCGCCACCATGATCCTCGGCTTTGGCGTGTGGGTGCATCACATGTTCGCCACCGGCCTTCCGGGGTTGGGGATGTCGTTCTTCTCCGGCGCCTCGATTGCGATTGTGCTGCCCTCCGCGGCTGCGGTGTTCGCCTGGCTCGCGACCATCTGGCACGGCCGGCCGGTGATCACCAGCGCATTCCTGTTCTTCTCCTCCATGATCCTGCTATTCGTGATCGGCGGCGTCTCGGGCTTTATGACGGCGAGCGTGCCGGTCGACTGGCAGCTGACCGACACCTACTTTGTAGTCGCCCACATTCACTACGTGCTGATCGGCATCAACGTATTTCCGGTGATCGGCGCGGCGTACTACTGGTTCCCCAAGATGAGCGGACATCTGCTCGATGAGCGGCTCGGCCGCTGGAATTTCTGGACGATGTTCATCGGCTTCAATCTGGCGTTTCTCCCGATGCATCTGACGGGACTCCTGGGGATGCCGCGACGCGTGTACACCTATGGGCCCGACATGGGCTGGACTACGCTCAATCTCATCACCTCGATCGGCAGCTTCCTGTTCGCCATCGGGGTCCTGCTGTTCTTCGTGAATGTGGTGAAGAGCTGGCGGGGCGGGGCGGTGGCCGGCGCAAATCCCTGGGACGCACCGACGCTCGAGTGGTCGGTGTCCTCACCCCCGCCGTCCTACAACTTCGCCGTCATTCCCACCGTGGCCTCACGGCATCCGCTGTGGGAGGACCGCCTGGCCGAGGGCGGCGAGCAGGCCCTCGCTGCGGGCCGTGCTGCACAGGCCGCATCCTCGCTCGATCGCGGGCTGCTGCTCGATAAGGGCAAGGAGACCCTCGGTACGACCGCGCTCGAGGCGAAGCCCGACATGATCCTGGAGATGCCTGAGGACAGCTCCGCGCCCTTGCTGCTCGCTGTCGGTACGGCGCTCACCTTCAGCGCACTGATCCTGCGCAGCTGGTGGCTGACCGGCGGGGGACTGCTGCTGAGCGCGCTCGCGCTGCTCCTCTGGCTGTGGCCGCGGCGCGAGCTGCGTGAGCGCGAGCTGGCCCATGGCTGAGCTCGCCATTGCGCGACCGCGGCAACTGCCGGTCGGACCGCTCGGCCGACGGGGCCTCGGACTCTGGGGGGTCGGTACGTTGATCGCGACCGAGGCGGCGCTATTTGCTTACCTGCTGTTCTCATACTTCTATACCTGCGCGACGGCGCCGCCCGCATGGCTGCTCGAGCCGCGGCCGTCTCTGAAGCTGGCGCTTCCCAATACCATCCTGTTGCTTGCCTCGAGCTTCGTCGCCTGGTGGGGCGAGCGCGGCATCCTCACGCGCCAGCGCACGCAGGCGCTCCTCGGCTTCGGCGGCGCGTTCGTGATGGGCTCGGTATTCGCGCTGGTGCAGTGCTACGAGTGGTATGCGAAGCCCTTCCGTATCGGCACCTCCAGCTACGGCTCACTTTATTTCGTCACCACCGGCTTTCACATGGCACACGTGCTGGTCGGCCTGCTGGTACTCGCCGCCATCTTCGCCTGGACCGCGCTCGATTACTTCAGCCCGCGTCGTCGGCTGTCGATATCTGCCGGGGTGTTCTACTGGCATTTCGTTGACGTCGTTTGGCTGTTCGTGTTTGCCACCTATTACATGAGTCCTTACCTGGGCTTCGGACAATGAGCGCCACCGAGCCAACGAGACGCGACCCGCCTGAGGAGCTGCAACGCAGCCGGCCCGGGCGAGCGCGCCACGTCTTCGGCCTCGCCGGCGGTCCGGCGGCGTGGTTCGTGCAGCTTTGTCTGGGTGATCTGCTGGCGAGCGGGCCGTGCTTCCGAGGCGTGCAGCGCCATCTCGCTCCGCCGAGCTCGCTCGCGTGGACGACGCCGACCATGCCCGCGCTCATGGTGCTGTGTGCGCTGATTGCGCTCGTTGCCTGCTGGGTTTCCTGGAGCCGTTACCGGCACGTCCCCGCGCCGGCCGCGCCCAGCGATCGCGGCGGCTTACCGGACACGCACGCCGGCAGTACCCGCTTCCTCGCGCTGTGGGGCATGGTTCTCGGAGCTGGTTTCTGCGTTGCCACGCTCCTCACCGCGGTGGCGTTCCTCACGCTGCCGCGCTGTGCGGGCTGAAGGTCAGGACGATCCTATGAGCCGCGAAACACCGATGCTTCTCCTGCTGCTGGCGAGCGGCATCGCACTCGCTCAAACGATCCCGGCGCCGGTGTCGCAGGATGAGGTGTTCTCGCGCGAGGCCATCGGGCACGCGCTTGCCGCGCCCACACCCCAGGCCGGCCGCACGACTGCGAGCGCGGCCAACGCGCCGCCGGACGATGGGCAGTGGACAATGCCATCGAAGAACTATGCCTCGACCCGGTTCTCCGCGCTCACCGAGCTCACTACCCAGAATGTGCGGGGCCTGGTGCCGCAGTTCTCCTTTTCGCTCGCGGTGAACAAGGGCCAGGAGGCAGCGCCGATCGTCGCGGACAACACGATGTACATCGTTACCGCGTATCCGAATTACGTGTACGCGCTCGATCTCACCAGGCCCGGCGCACCGCTGAAGTGGAAGTTCTCTCCGCACCCTCTGCTGGCGAGCCAGGGCGTGGCGTGCTGCGATGTGGTGAACCGCGGCGGGACCGTCAGTCACGGCATGTACATTTTCAACACCCTCGATGGTCAGACGATTGCGCTCGATGTGAGGACCGGCACGGCGGTGTGGCGCACGCGGCTCGGCAACATCAATCTCGGGGAAACCCTCACCATGGCGCCGCTGGTGGCGGACGGGCGCGTTTACGTCGGGGACTCCGGCGGCGAGATGGGCGTGCGTGGCTGGATCGCAGCACTGAATGAGGACAGCGGCAAGCTGCTGTGGAAGGCCTATAACACCGGCCCCGACCGCGAAGTGCTGATCGGGCCGCAGTTCACGCCCTACTATGCCTCGGACCGCGGCAGCGACCTCGGCATCACCTCCTGGCCGCCGCAGGCGTGGAAGATCGGCGGCGGCACCGTATGGGGGTGGGCGACGTACGATGCTGAGCTGAATACGCTGTATTACGGCGTCGCCAATCCGGGGCCGTGGAATGCGGATCAGCGTCCGGGCGACAACAAGTGGACCGCGGGCATCTTCGCACGCGATCCGGCGAATGGCGCGGCGCGCTGGTACTACCAATTCAATCCGCACGACGAGCACGACTACGACGGCGTCAACGAGCAGCTGCTCCTCGACATGCCCTTCGGCGGTAGCATGCACAAGGTGCTGGTCCACCTCGATCGAAATGGCTACGTGTACGTCATCGACCGCACCAACGGCCAGGTCCTGTCCGCCGATCCTTATGGCCCGGTCAACTCCTCCAAGGGGGTGGATCTCACGACCGGACGTCTCATCATCAATCCGGAAAAAGAGACCCGGCTTGGCAAGGAGGTCCGCGACATCTGCCCGACCGCTTCAGGCGCGAAGGACTGGAACCCGACGAGCTTCAGCCCGCAGACCGGGCTCCTCTATATCCCGCATGAGAACCTGTGCATGGACTGGATCAGCATGCAGGTCAACTACATTGCGGGTACCCCCTACGTGGGGGCGGACGTGCACATGAAGCCCGGTCCCGGCGGCCATCGCGGCCAGCTCACCGCCTGGGATCCGGTGCAACGCCGACCAGTCTGGATCGTCAAGGAGAACTTTCCGCTCTGGTCCGGAACGATGGCGACCGCGGGCGGCTTGGTTTTTTACGGGACGATGGATGGCTGGTTCAAGGCGGTCGATGCCCGCAATGGCGAGCTGCTCTGGAAGTACAAGGTTGACAGCGGAATCATCAGCCAGCCGGTGAGCTATCGCGGACCCGACGGACATCAGTACATCGCGGTGCTCTCGGGCGTCGGCGGCTGGGCCGGCGCGGTGGTGTCCGGACCGGTCGATCCGCGCGATGGCTCCGCCGCGCTCGGGATGGTGAATGCCATGTCCGATCTGCCCAAGTACACCACCGCCGGAGGAAACCTCTATGTCTTTGCGCTCCCGCATTGAGCTTGCGGCCGCGGCGCTGCTGCTCGCCGCCTGTCACCGGGGTCATCAAGCCGCCCAGGCGATCGCGACCGAGCCGCCGGTGGAGGCGGGCGTCGTGACCTCGGCGCTGGTGCCCGGCTACAGTTACAGCGCCTCGACCGTGGATCCGCGTGCCGCTCCCTACTACGACAACGCGGCGGCGGTGATGGAGGGCAAGCGGCTCTTCGGCCAGTACAACTGCTCCGGCTGCCATTCCAACGGTGGCGGGGGCATGGGCCCTGATCTGATGGACAATCAGTGGATTTACGGCGACCGCCTCGAGCAGATACATCAGACGCTCGTCGAGGGCCGCCCGAACGGCATGCCGGCCTGGGGCGGCAAGATCCCGGACCCGCACCTTTGGGAGCTGGCCGTCTACGTGCGCTCGATGTCGCTGCCCCAGACGATTGCCGCCGACACCGGGGCGACCCCCTCGCAGTCGCCCGCCACGGTGCCGCGGGAGGCCGAGCAGGACGCCGGCTGGTCGCCTCCGCCGGACACCACCAACGACTACGGCACGACGCTCAAGGGTCCCTCGTGAAGCGGCGGCAGCCAATGCTTGCAATGCTCGCGGCGTTTGCAGCGTTTGCGGCGCAGGCCATGGGCCCGGCGTCGGCGCTGGTGGTGTGCGCTGACCCCAACAATCTGCCGTACTCCAACCGCGACCAACAGGGATTCGAGAACAAGCTTGTGCAAATGCTGGCCCGCGATCTGCACACGCGCGTGCAGTACCTGTGGTGGGCGCAGCGTCGTGGCTTCGCCCGTAACACACTCGGCGGATCCCGCTGCGACCTGTGGCCGGGAGTGGTGCAGGGGCTGACGAGCATGAGCACCTCGCATCCGTACTATCGCTCGACGTATGTGTTCGTGACGCGCGCGGGCCGCGCGCTGCAGGGGCTGTCGCTCGATGATACGCGTCTGCGCACGCTCGTGATCGGCGTGCAGCTGGTCGGCTACGATGCGATGAATACCCCGCCCGCCCAAGCGCTCGCGCGGCGCGGCCTCACGCAGAACATCCGCGGCTATATGCTCTTCGGAGATTACAGCCGGCCCAATCCATCATCGGCCATCGTCGAGGCGGTCGCCCGCGGCGACATCGATGTCGCGCTCGTCTGGGGCCCGCTCGCCGGCTACTTCGCCGCCCGCGCGGCGGTGCCGTTGCGACTCGAGCCGGTGCCGAGAGATGGCGCACTCGATATGGCGTACGACATCTCGGTAGGCGTACGGCGCGATGACACCGCTCTGCAGCAGCGCATCGATGCTGCGTTGCAGGCCGAGCAGCCGGCGATCGCCGCACTGCTGCGTCAGTATCGCGTTCCGCAGCCCTAAGCGTACCAGAGGTGGCGCGACCTCCCGCGGATATGATGCCGCGGCTTTTTACGGCTTTCTCTCAGGCTGAGACGGCTCTCGCGCATGCGGACGGCGGCCGCTTGGTCGCACCTGCTCGTTCGCGCCGATCACGCCGGCCGGAGCGCCGGTCGCCGCGGCCTTCAAGGTTGCATACAGGTACGAAGTCCACCCTGGCGCAATCCAATATTCTGCGCGGTCGATCTCCACTCTTAGCAAGCCCAGCCGCTCATCACCCGGTCCTTCTGGGTAGTAGGCGCGCTGCTCCACCTGCCAAAGCTCCTGCGCCTTGTGCGGATCGCGCCGCACCGTGCCCACACCGCTCACGGCAACGTAGCAATAAGCCGCCGTATCGGCATACCCCAGGCTGATCCGCGTATCCTCGCGCAGTTCGTCCGCCTTGCTACTGCGCACATCCGTAAAAAACCACAGCGTCCCATCGTCCTCGACTCGCAGCGTCTGCACAGGCCGTGTATGGAACGCGCCGTCGCGGCCGAGGGTAGTCAGCAGCGCGACGCGGATGTGGCGGATGAGATCCAGCACCTTGGGCAGCTCACCTCGCGGCACGGCCGCTGCGGACTCATGCGTCATGAGCGTTTCCCGGCCGCGAATCAATGTGCACGGTTGAGTCGTCCGATGCCGCTTCGGGGCATCGTTCCAGCAGCGCGAGCCGCCGTCTTGTCAAAGACGCAGCACAAGTCGCCGAGCCACTGCCATACCTCTGCATGGTCAGTTCGCGCGCAGGAATCGCACCAGTGCCCGCTCGCCGCGCCGCCCGCTAACGTGCGTTAGGTGGTGAAAGTGGCGCCGGAGCGTGCCTTTTTCCCAGGCGACGAACACCTCAGGGTTGACGTACGACTTCCGGCACACCGCCGGCGTATTGCGCAGCAGCTTGGCCACGTTCTTAAGCACCCGGGCGCAGGCGCGGCGCGCCGCAGAGCGGCTGAGCGGCTGCGGGACGGGCAGCGACCTGAGTAGCTCGATCGCGTGCACCGTCGCATGCCAGGTGCGGAAGTCCTTGGCCGTGAACTCGCCACCCATGGTTTCGCATAGGTAGTCATTCACCATGCCCGAGTCGACCGCGTGACGGTTGCCCTTGGCGTCCAGGTACTGGAACAGATGCTGACCAGGCAACGCATGACAACGACGCACGATTTGTACGATGCGCTTCTGATCCACCACGATCTCGTGCCGCACACCGTTTTTGCCAGCAAAGTCCAGGATTGCCCGGCCGCCGCGCGCGAAGCTGACGTGCCGGTTGCGCAGGGTCGTAATGCCGAAGCTGTGGTTGACGCGCGCATATTCAGCGTTGCCGATGCGCGCCGCCGAGGTACTCAACAACGTCACGACGCACGCCATTACTTTCCCGCGCGGTAGTCCCGACAGCGCCAGATCGTGTTTCAGCCTACTGCGCAGCGCTGGCAGCGCCGCCACGAACGCCGCCATGCGGTCGAACTTGGCGCAGTCACGCGCGGCACGCCACGCCTGGTGGTAGCGGTATTGCTTGCGGCCACGCGCATCCCGACCCGTGGCCTGCAAATGACCGCGCGGTGTCCGGCAGATCCACACGTCACGGTAGGCGGGCGGGACCGCAAGCGCGTTGATGCGCCGCAGAGTCTGCGCGTCGCGGATGGCACGGCGTCGCGGTGACAGATACTGAAATGAGTTTCCCACCCGACGACGCGCAATCCCGGGCATGGTATCGCTCACATACGCCAGACCGGCTCGCCGCGCCGCGTACGCCATGTGTTTGGAAACATCGGGGGCGTCTGTCATGAACTCGCGGCCTTGGCCGTTTCGGATGTGGTAATTGCGTGGAGGCGAGTATTTCTGCGCGACCCTGCATCTGCCCATCCGTGGGCACGACAGGTGTACGTCGGCTAGACCCGTCAAGGCTGTCAGCCGGCGCTGACGGAAGCCATATAGATGTCATCGATGCGTCGTGCGCAAAGCCAGTGCGAGCACGTCACGGGACTTCGGTTTCAGCACGGAACCCACTTTCTTCGGTGGCGACCCGACAAACCCCGACGGCAATGCACCTTTGATCAGCTGAAGCAGGGAGCGAGACTGGCGGATCGCCGGCCACTTCTCTGTTTTTGGCGCCGACTGAAAAGTGGCTTAATTTGGCGGAGAGAGAGAGGGGATTCGAACCCTCGAAGGGCTTTGACCCTTATAGCCTCAGCAGGACAGTGCGCGAACCTACCTCCCACTGCGGCCAGCGACAAAGTGAAGGGGCCGAAAGTTGAGGAAAACCAAATGAAATGGTCCGATCAAAACTTAGTATAAGTATTTGTCTTCATTGGCGTCCCCAAGGGATTCGAACCCCTGTTACCGCCGTGAAAGACGCAATGTGACATCTTGACGTTATAACGTCTCGGCTCCATAATAAACTAATGGATAGCCCGAAGCGCGCCACCGTCTACTTCTCGGCCGATGTACACAAGGCTCTGCGCCTTCGCGCCGCCGCGGCTGATCGTTCCATCTCCGACATGGTCAACGACGCGGTTCGAATCGCTCTGGCTGAGGATGCGACCGATCTTGAGTCGTTCAAGGAACGTCAGGATGAGAAGAGTATCTCGTTCGAGACGTTCGTGACCGGTCTGAAGCGGCGTGGCCGAATATAGGCTTCTCATAAAGGCTTCCGCAGCCAAGGAAGTCGAAGCCGTCGGCTCGAAAGAAGATCGTCGCCGAATTGTTGAAAAGATCGCCGGGTTTGCGTCGAACCCCAGGCCCCACAATTCCGAGAAGCTCGCTGGATACGACGACCGATACCGGATTCGTCAAGGCCACTATAGAATCGTGTACCTCATTGATGACTCTCGCCACGAAGTCACGATATTTAAGGTAGGTCATCGAAAGGATGTCTATCGCGGGTGACGCCGTCCCCTTAAAGAAGTGAATCACCGTCTAAACGGCCCGAACGGCCCACTTCCCGTGGGCGTCCGCGATCTGTCCCACACGGTGCTGCTCGCGGCGCCTCACTTGAGCTCCCCCATGTACTCCTGTGCCCGTACGAAGGCGTAGTCACTGACATGAACCCAGCCTCGAAATGGCTGATTTACGTCGGCAATGGCCAGCATGACGAGTGTGACGAGTAGAGTGGTGGAAAATACCATGGACGGGATTGGGGCCACTCGCGAATGTATACGCAGCCGTTGCTTGTTGTAGTTTCCAATTTTGGGCGGCGAGTCTTACTTCTGGACTCTGTGTTGCGGCCTGGAACTGATCCGTTACCTCGGGGGTGCGGTCGACGCACTCGTCTGCGAAGCGCAGCACGCTCAGCTGCAGGTCCTGCAGCTGAGCGTGCTCCCGGGCGGCGCGCTTCCCCGGCGTCATCCGGTCAACGAGCGTGCAACCACATAACCTGAAGACAACCGCGAGATCATCACCGCATCGCTGCAGAATCGCCAAGATAATTGCATGCGCGCGTTCGTTCGAGCAGGCGGGCTGAGGTTGCCACCACCCAGGAGCGCGTGTGTGGTGTGTCTCTTGAATGCTTCAATAAAGTGTAGCGGTGCGAACAATCTGACCCGTGGATGGTTCATTCGACCGCTCCTTGCCCCGGGTCGAGCAGCACGATCCAGATGCTGTGCGAGATACGCGATGGCATTCACCCGCAGGTCCCCGGGTACCGCGAGTCAGCGGTGGTCCGCTCACAACCGTGCCGCGGAGACCGGGAGAGAAAGCGATGCACGTTCGTGGTCATTAATCTCACCCTAAGTCGCGGCATCTCCGGCGACAACGAACGCGCGAGAGAGGGAGGTTTCCAGGCGGGAAACCAATCGATCAATTAGTGCGCAGAAAACTGAATAAATCCAGTGCCGCGGGCCTCTCTGTAGAGAGCGCCGCCTCGCGGACATTTACTGGCAGAAAACGTTCGACAACCAGGTGTGCGTTGTACAGCTGATCGCTGCCTTTGAATATCGGCGGCATGCGAGACGCCGATATGTATGCAGCTGACCTCCTCCACGATTACCCGAGGCGTTTTCCCTGGACCCAGCAGCCAGGAGGCTTGCCATGGCTGAAATGATGAAGGCCGCCGTCGTCCGTGAGTTCGGCGCGCCGCTGCGTGTGTTGAGGAGGCCCGCATCCCCACGCCGGGCCCTGGACAGATCCTAGTCAAGGTGGCTGCCTGCGGCGTCTGCCACACCGATCTGCACGCCGCGAGCGGCGACTGGCCCGTGAAGCCGCGGCTGCCCTTCATTCCCGGGCACGAGGGCGTGGGTCATGTCGCGGCGCGCGGTGAGGGCGTGCGTGACGTCAAGGAGGGCGACCGCGTCGGCGTGCCCTGGCTCTACAGCGCCTGTGGCCATTGCAAGCACTGCCTGGGCGGTTGGGAGACACTGTGCGAGAGGCAACAGAACACGGGCTATTCCGTGAATGGCAGCTTCGCCGAATACGTGGTTGCCGATGCCAACTATGTCGGCCACCTGCCCGGAAATCTCGGCTTCATCGACACCGCCCCGATCCTCTGTGCGGGCGTGACGGTCTACAAGGGTCTCATGGTGACGGATACCAAGCCTGACGATTGGATGGCCATCTCAGGGATCGGAGGCCTTGGCCATCTGGCGGTTCAATATGCCAAGGCTATGGGCCTCAACGTCATCGCTGTCGACGTCGATGACAGCAAGCTCAATCTGGTCCACTACTGTCCCAACGTTAGTCGATCAGATTCAGTTGGTTAGCAAAAATGGTCTGTTTGAGCCCCTGCACAGAGAGCGTAAGTAGTTCATAGAGCGGAGTTTTCTCGAACAGGCTCAGACTCAGGATTTGCAGAATTTCATGCATCGAGGGCTCCAACTTCAGCCGCTTGCGCACGATCGCCACCAACACGTAGGTGCACACGGCGATCCAGATCTGGGTCTTCACGGCATTCTCCGAGGTGCCGAAGAACGCCTTGATGCGCAGGTGCTGCTTGATCCACTTGAAGAACAGCTCTACCTGCCAGCGCATCTTGTAGAGCTTGCAGATGGTGAGCGGCGGCAGATCGAAATGGTTGGTCAAGAAGATGAGCGTCTTGCCGGTCTCGGGGTCTTTGAAGCGGACACGCCGCAGCGGCTTGGGGTAGCCCTGCTTGGAATAGAAGACGCTCAGCTCGATGCTGTGGTCGCAGATCACGCCTGTGCTGCGGTCGGTCGGATGCGACTTGAGGCGTTTGAAGCGCAGCCGTCGCTTGGCGCGCGTCACGAAGAAGGCGCCGGCTTGGTCGAAGCGCCCCAGACGCTCGAAGTCGAGGTAGCCTCGGTCCATCACGTAGAACGCACCCGCCTCGGGAATGAGCTGATCGAGGATGTTGACGTCGTGGAGCTTGCCGTCGCTGATGTGCAGGAAAGTGGGGATATTGCCGCGCAGATCGAGCAGGGTGTGCAGCTTCACCGCCGCCTTGGTCGAGCGAAACGGTGCCCACGGAAACAGCGACAGGCACAGATCGATGGTCGTCGAGTCGAGCGCGTAGACCGTATTGGAGAGCTCGACGCCGAGCGGTTCGTTCGCGTAGAGCTTGCGCGCCATGAGAATCAGACGCTGCGCGAACTCGGCATAGATGCGCCAGTTGCGCACCGCATTGGCGTTGGCCAACGTGTTGCGCGCCACCGCGCCGCGCAGTCCCATGTGATAGAGCTTGTCGGGTTGTGCGCGCAGGCACGCCTCGATGTCGCGCAGACTCTCCCGGAACGTCAGCTGCGCGAACACCATGATGAGAAACTGCTCCAGGCAAGTGAAGCTCTTGACCTTGTGCTCGCCGTCGTAGCGCGCCACACAGCGACGAAATGTTGTCAGCGGCAGATGGGCAGTCAACTGTGCGAAAACCAACTTCCCGGTATTCAAGGCAGCCTCGGCGCGAAGGTGAAATCCGCGCCAGCTTGCCGGAATGGCCGTTCAAATCGAGACCAGAGAAAATGAGAGGAATCTCTTTCACTTTCCAGCTCTTACGTCAGGTGCCGTCTGCAACGTTGGGACAGTAGTGAATCTGGTCAAGCAATTAGGCGCGGCGTTGACAGTCAACGCCCGCAAGGCCGACCCCGTGACCTTTGTAAAGAAGGAGATCGGGGGAGCCCAGGGGGTGCTCGTTACGGCCGTCTCGCCGAAGGCCTTCGAACAGGCGATGGGGATGGTCGGTCGTGGTGGAACGGTAAGCCTTAATGGCCTGCCTCCCGGCGATTTCTCCTTGTCCATCTTCGATACCGTGCTCAACGGCATCACGGTTCGCGGGTCGATCGTTGGGACGCGCCTCGATCTGCAGGAGGCTCTGAACTTCGCCGGCCACGGCAAGGTCAAGGCGACCATCGCGACCGAAACACTTGAGAACATCAACAGCATTTTCGCCCGCATGCATCAGGGCGACATCCAGGGGCGCATCGTGATCGATTTTCAGAAATATAAAAGAGACACAGGCAGCGGAGGTGCTGGGGCGGCCCTGCGCCACTCGCTGAAAGCAGCACATGAAGCCCAATCGTTCGCACTTCGATCAGGCGTACATCCGATGGCGGGTGAGGTTCGCACCTTTCGAAGCGACGTGCTTCGAGGCGTCCAGCGAGTTTGTTCGCGTGCACCTCGACGACTTGCTCGACCACTACTATTGGGAGGGTCACGAGTCGCTGAAGGATTTCCCGGCGTGGGCGTTCGAGCGCTACATACGGGACGTCGAGCGTGAGGAAGTGCAGTGACCGAGGCAAGCAAGCACGTTCTCTTCGATCAAACGCAGCTATCTACGGGGAGGGCACCAAAGTGACGCGTTCGCCCGATGCCGGTCCAGGGCGCAGCTTGCCGGCGAAGGGGTCCGCGGAGCGTGTCGCGAGGCCGATCGCACGCCTCGACGCCAGCCTACAGAAGCCCCCCGGCAAGATGAAACGCAAGGTGTTTGAGCGCGGGCTCGAGAAACTCCACGCCGAGCTGGTGAAGCTGCAGCTATGGGTGAAGCACAACCAGCTGCGGCTCATCATCGTGTTCGAGGGGCGTGATGCCGCAGGCAAGGGTGGCGTCATCAAGTGCCTTACGGAGCGCGTCAGTCCGAGGGTGTTTCGCGTCGTGGCACTGCCGGCGCCCACGGAACGCGAGGCGTCACAGCTGCACATCCAGCGCTATGTCACGCAGTTTCCCGCGGCCGGAGAGGTCGTCATCTTCGACCGCAGCTGGTACAACCGCGCGGGCGTCAAGCGTGTGATGGGCTTCTGCCCGGAGTCCGAAGTCCAGCGCTTCCTGCTGCTCATCCCGCTCATGGAGCGGGTGACCGTCGAATCCGGGATCATCATCATCAAATACTGGTTCGAGGTGAGCCAGAAGGAGCAGACCCGCCGCTTCAAAGCCCGCCTAGATGATGGTCGCAAGGTCTGGAAACTGAGCCCGATGGATCTCGAGTCCCATCGCCGGTGGTACGACTACTCGCGCGCGCGGGACGAGATGTTGCAGGCGACCGATACTCCGTTTGCTCCTTGGTACATCGTCAGGGCGGACGACAAGCGCCGGGCGCGCCTGAACTGCATCGCGCATCTGCTCACTCTGATTCCGTACAAGGAGATCAAGCGCCCGAAGGTGAAGATTCCGAAACATCAGAAGCGCAAAGGCTACGTCGAGCCCGCGAATCGCGTCTACAAGATCGTGCCGGAACTGTTCTGAGGCCCGACCAGGGTCAGCATCAGGCTTGAGGATGCGCGTTTGGCTTAATCGGTCTCAGCCTAAGTCTCAGCATGCCCTGGGAAACAATGCGGCTCTCGCTACGGCGAAGTTTCGCGGCAAGAAATGATCCCCATGAGTGCGAAGGCGCGCGGGATACCCGCAAAACCAGCGCGGCGAGTCCCGGCCGCTGAGCGCAGCTTTCGCGCATTTCTCGTCAGGAAACGTTCGACAACTGCATACGCATTGCTCGGCTGACCGCTATGTCCAAACATGGCGGCGTGCAAGAAACGATCGAGAGCACGTATCGGGCCAACGAGTGGCGGTTCGACTCGCTTACCCGTAAGCGTCCCGATGACGCGCGGCGCATGTTGGCACAGGCGCAGCTAGAGAAATACCGGATCTACGAGAACCTCACGGCGCGTGACGGCGGCCGCTTTCACCCTCACTGGGAGGATGCCTGAACACGAATTCTCTTGCCAGCCGTTATCTGGGTCTGGATCTGGCGCACCCGATCATCGCGTCGGCCTCACCGCTGACCGCGACCTTCGATGCCCTGCGCCGCCTCGAGGACGCCGGTGCCGCGGCGGTGGTGGTGGCGTCATTCTATGAAGAAGATATCCGCGCTGCGGATGCTGCCTACGCCATGTTCACCGAGGAAAGCGCCGGGTGCCATCCCGAGGCGGCTACTTATTCTCCGGAGTTGCCCGACTACCAGTATCGCGTCTCCGGCCACCTCGAGCTGGTGCGGCGCGCAGCCGAAGCGCTCAACATCCCGGTGATTGCGAGTCTCAACGGTGTGAGCGATGAGGGCTGGCTTGACTTCGCCGTGCAGCTCGAGCTGGCCGGCGCCGCCGCGCTCGAACTCGACCTCTATCTCTTGTCGACTGACTTCGCCGTGAGCGGCAGCGACATTGAGCGCCGCTATGTGGACATTGTCCGCCATGTGAAACGGACGGTGCGGATTCCTGTTTCCGTCAAGCTGCCACCTTTCTTTAGCGCGCTGGGACACTTCTCCAAGCAACTCGAGTCCGCCGGCGCCGATGGCCTGGTGCTCTTCAACCAGTTGTTCCGGCCAGACCTCGATATCGATACGCAGACCGTCACTGCCGAGCCGGTGCTCTCGACTCCCGTCGAAATCCACGTACCGCTCACCTGGATTGCGCTACTGTCGCCGCATCTGCAACTGTCTCTCGCGGCGGGGGGAGGCGTAGACAGTTATGTCGAGGTCGTGAAGTTCCTGCTCGCTGGCGCTCACGTCGTGACCACGACGTCAGCGCTATTGCGCCACGGTCCACAGCATATGACCGCGCTCATCGAGGGTCTGCAGCGCTGGCTTGCGGATCATGCGTTCGAGTCTGTGTCTGCGATTCGTGGGCATCTCAACGGAACACGTGTCGAGCCCATCGCCGCGTTCCTGCGCAGCCAATACGCTCACTCGCTTGGTAAGCACAGGCTCCCCTAAATTATCCGCGCTCGAGCGCGACGAGGCGGCGATCCGGCACTGGAAGCGCAAGCGCTGGCCAGCGTTAAAAAAAACGCGAGAAAACAAGGTCGAATCATCGTCTTCATCGACGAGTCGGGACTGAGCGAACGACCGACCCAGGTGCGCGGCTGGGCACCGCGGGGGCAAACCCCCGTGCTGCAGTATCACTTCAACTGGCACCAACTCTCGGCGATGGCCGGCATCACCTTCTACCACTTCTACTTTCGGCTCTTTCCCGGAGCGATCAAGGGGCCGCAAGTGATCGAGTTCCTTCACGCCTGGGTCGGCAGATCCGCCGCAAGGTGCTCGTGATCTGGGACGGACTGCCTGCACATCGCAGCCACCTCGTGCGCGACTACGTCGAGAGTCTCGAGGGTGCGATTCAACTGGAGTATCTGCCCGCTTACGCTCCCGAGCTCAACCCGACGGAGTACATCTGGGGACACCTCAAGCATCACGAGCTGGGCAACTTCTGTGAACGAGGTCGAAAACAACGCTGCTACGGTCGCCTCACAACACACTCGTCGTCTTAACGGCGCACGGAGTCGTCGATGAAACTCACATCGTTGGTATTGAGCGGAGCATTGGCAGCCGGCGGATACACTCTGGTTCAGGCGCAGTGGTGACAATGGGCTCTCGGTACATCGAGGATTCCGGGCAGGATTACACATCGATCGGTAAGCGCCACGGCGTGCGCCGAACCGGGAAGATCCGCTGCGGCCGGTCGGAGCCAGGATCTGTGGACATTTACTCCAAGGAAACGCCCGATCCGCGCGGCCCACCTGCCTTACGGACGACACCCTGACGTGTTGGTACCACGGCTTCACTTATGACCTTGAGAGCGGCCGAAGCGCCTGGGCCGGTATTAGTCCCCGAAAACGTCCAGTGATACAAGACTCGATCGCCCTTCGGTTCGAGGCGATCAAACTTCACGACAAGATCGGGATACGCCGTCATGAAACTCTGTGCAGCACCCTCGACCCCCTTCCGACCGACGGCAGGCGGCCCATCGTTGATCGTCAGTGAGGCTGACTCCGAGTAGAACGCAGCGACGCTTGACGCGCTGTGGCTACACCACGCAGCTGTATAGCGCGTTGCAAAGTCAGCCAATCGTGACGAGTCATTCATGGGCCCGCTCTCCGGCGTGCATGCACCCACCGCGCACACGGTGAGTGCCGTAATCAGGCATCGAACCCCGGGTCTCACTGCATTCACCACAGTGGTAAAGATGGCAGCTTAGCTGATTCCGACCGGCCGCTTTGGGGGAGAGGCCACAGGCCGTTTGGGGTCACCAAGCGACCGTCGCCGGGTCAGTTGAAATCGACGGTCGCTGACCGGCCACAGGACTAAACCGCTCGCGCGGTAGGGGTGGCTTCGATCGAGGCCTGCAGTTTTCCGATCTCTGAGGCTCTGTTCGTATGTTGTGGAGCGAGGCATTCCGCCTCGTTCTACAACCGGAGCTTCAGTCATGAACACCCCGACACCTAAGGTTTCGCCGCTGCGTCAACGCATGATCGAAGACATGCGGATCCGCAAGCTCGAGCCCAAGACCCAGAGCGGCTACATCCGCGCCGTACGCCATTTCACCGTATGGTTCGGTCGCTCGCCCGACCAGGCCGGTGCTGAGGATCTGCGCCTCTTTCAGCTGCATCTGCTCGATCAGGGCGTTTCACCGATCACGATCAACGCGACACAGACCGGACTGCGCTTTTTCTTCGAGATCACCCTGGATCGCCCTGAGATCACGGGCAAGATGCGCCCCGTTCGTGTCGCGCAACGCTTGCCGGTCGTGCTCACCCGCGAGGAAGCGACGCGCCTGATCGACGCCACGCGTAACCTCAAGCACCGCGCCGCCCTGTCGGTGGCGTACGGCGCGGGCCTTCGCGCCAGCGAAGTGGTTGGCCTCAAGGTCGGTGACGTCGACAGCAAGCGCATGGTGCTGCGCGTCGATCAGGGTAAGGGCCGCAAGGACCGCTACGCACTCCTGCCGCCGGTGCTGCTCACGCGCCTGCGCGGCTGGTGGCGTTACGCCCGCGCCGAGGGCAAGGTGCTGCCCGACGGCTGGCTCTTTCCGGGCCAGGATCCGATGGAACCGATGAGCACCCGGCAGCTCAACCGCGCGGTGCACGAGGCGGCCACCGCCGCGCACATCGACAAGCGGGTGTCGATGCATTCGCTCCGTCATGCCTTCGCCACGCACCTGCTCGAGCAGAAGGAAGACATCCGCACCATCCAGGTCCTGCTCGGCCACAAGAAGCTCGAGACCACGGCCCTCTATACCCACGTGGCCACGGCGACGCTCAGCCAGGTCATCAGTCCGCTCGACAGTACCCGACCGACCTAGCACCGAGGCGTGTCACGCCTGGAGGTCGCGGACATCTTCCGCGCCCACGGGCCGACCTGGCGACACCAGGAGCGTGGGCACTTGAGCCTCGGCCAGCTCAAGGTCATGTCGGCCGTGGAGCACTGCCGCAGCGCCGCGCTGGGCGGTCACGCCCTGCGTTGTTCTTCTTGTGCGCAGCCTCAGGTCGCCTACAACTCCTGCCGCAACCGCCACTGCCCCAAGTGCCAGGGGAGCGCCGCGCGGCGCTGGCTCGAAGCGCGCTGCGCCGATCTCTTGCCGGTGGACTACTACCACGTGGTCTTCACCCTGCCGGCGCCCGTAAGCGCGCTCGCCTACACCAACAAGGAGCTGATGTATGGATTATTGTTTGATATCGCGGCCGACACCCTGCGCACGATCGCCGCCGAGCCCAAGCACTTGGGCGCCCGCATCGGGCTTACCCTGATGCTGCACACCTGGGGCTCGGCCTCTCACCCACCACCCCCATGTGCACGGCATCGTGCCCGGCGGCGGTCTCGCCCTCGATGCCGACCGCTGGGTTCCCTGCAAGCCGGGGTTCTTCCTCCCCGTACGCGTGCTCTCGCGTCTGTTCCGTCGCCGCTTCCTATTGAGATTCGCATAAATGACTTGCAACTTTAGTGCGCTGCGAGAGTCCAAGTTGTGGTGTAGTCTTGGACGAGGCGAGCATGAGCAAGTCAGAGAGAGTAGATCGCGCTCTGCAACGCCGGCGCATGCGAGCCGGGCGATTGCTGTTGCGCGGTGTGCCACAGGCAGAGGTCGCGCGCAAAGTCGCGGTGACGCGCACGACTGTGAGCACCTGGAACGAGCAACTCAGTGCGGGCGGATTGCCGGCGCTCAAGCGCCGCCCACGTGGCCGACCCTCGGGACTGGATGCGCAGCAGAAAAGCGACTTGGTACGGCTGCTCAGGGACGGAGCGCTGGCGCAGGGGTTTGCCACGGAGCTGTGGACGTTACGACGCGTGGGCCAGCTGATCGAGGAGCGGTTTGGGCGTCGATACAGCGAGAGCCAAGTGTGGCGGATTCTGGTGGGGCTGGGCTTCAGCAGCCAGCGTCCCACGGGACGCGCGCTCGAGCGCGACGAGGCGGCGATCCGGCACTGGAAGCGCAAGCGCTGGCCAGCGTTAAAAAAACGCGAGAAAACAAGGTCGAATCATCGTCTTCATCGACGAGTCGGGACTGAGCGAACGACCGACCCAGGTGCGCGGCTGGGCACCGCGGGGGCAAACCCCCGTGCTGCAGTATCACTTCAACTGGCACCAACTCTCGGCGATGGCCGGCATCACCTTCTACCGCTTCTACTTTCGGCTCTTTCCCGGAGCGATCAAGGGGCCGCAAGTGATCGAGTTCCTTCACGCCCTGGGTCGGCAGATCCGCCGCAAGGTGCTCGTGATCTGGGACGGACTGCCTGCACATCGCAGCCACCTCGTGCGCGACTACGTCGAGAGTCTCGAGGGTGCGATTCAACTGGAGTATCTGCCCGCTTACGCTCCCGAGCTCAACCCGACGGAGTACATCTGGGGACACCTCAAGCATCACGAGCTGGGCAACTTCTGTGCACGCACATTCGGCGAGCTCACCTACCGCACGCGCAATCGACTGCGCTCGATGCAGCGTCGCAACACACTCGTTACCGCGTTCTGGCAGCAAGCCGAATTGCCTCTGTGAATCTGTCAGGTATTAATGAAAAGCTCAATAGAAGCACTGTCCGCGGCCCACGGCCGCGGACAGTTACAGTGCTTGGGCGAGCTCGCCCACCTCGCCGATCCCGCCGCCTTCGCCGACTGGCTCGCCCCGCTCCGAGAGTGTGAGTGGGTCGTCTACGCTAAGCGCCCGTTCGCCGGACCCGAAGCGGTACTGGCGTATCTGTCGCGCTATACCCATCGCGTCGCCATCTCCAACTCCCGGCTCCTCGCACTCGATGAACGTGGCGTCACGTTCCGCTGGAAGGACTACCGTGCCGAGGGCCGCACACGCCACAAGACCATGACCTTGAGTGCCGGGGAGTTCATGCGCCGCTTCCTGCTGCACGTGCTGCCGCGCGGCTTCCACCGCATCCGCCACTATGGCTTGCTCGCTCACGCTCATCGCCGGCACAACATCGCCACCGCGCGCGCGCTGTTGCAGGCACCGGCGCCGCCAGCGCCGCTCGAGCCCGACAACCGCAACACGAGCGGCTCCAGAGCACCTACCTTCCTGTGCCGGCACTGTGGCGCGCCGATGCTCATCATCGAGACCTTCGCCCGCGCTCAGCACATCCGCGGGCCGCCAGCCTTGAGCGCCGTGGCATGAACGCGCGCATCTCACCCTTCACCACTGCTCCGCCGGTTCCGCACATCCCCGCGCCGGTACCACCACCCGTGCCCGCCACGCACACACCGCGCATCGCTCACACCCCGCAGCCCTCTCAACACGCTTCCGCGCCCCCGCCGCCGCAGACTCCCTCGATCCTCGCAGCTCCGCATACCGCCACGGCGCTCACCTCACACCACACTGCACACCTGCAAATCCCCATAGCTCAGCGCTTCCGCTGATCCTCGCCGTACCCCTTCGCGGTTTCCTCCCTTGAGGATTGTCCAACGCCTACCCCCAGACCCCTTCGCGCCCGGACAGTCCTGCGCATCGGGGTAGGCGTCCGACAATCCTTAACACAAGCCGTCATGCAGGTAATAAGAATGCCTGCTCGATAGCGGCCGTTCGATACGGAGTCGTTGTTTCGATATGACCCGACCGATCCCCGCGGAGCCCGAAAACTGTTGACTACCCAGCCCTATTGGACAAGCTTGTCGGCTTGAGACGTATAGCCCTCCCCTCTGCTGGCCGAGCGACAGTGAAGGCGATCCGTTGGATGGCGCTTCTGAGCCTCGCGCACGCGTACTCCGTGTTCGCGGCTGAGCAGTACACAGTGACCGATCTAGGCGCCATGGGCCTCGATGAGAGCTACCCAATCCGCATCAACTCGCGAGGCAGCGTCGTAGGGTACGCGAAGACCACTAGATCCTTGGGGCAAGGTGAAACGCGACCATTCATCTATGCGCATGGCGTGATGCAGGACTTGCACGACACGGTAGTGAAGTCAATGCCAAAGCAATGCTCCTTCACGCCAAGACTTGTCATTACAGACGCAGGTGAGGTGCTGGCGGTCCTGGATTGCGGGGCGGCCGGGATGTACTCGGAGGGGACCACGTTTTTATACCGTGATGGAGCCGTACGTTTCGTGAGGGGTGAAGTGATGGATGTCAGTACAAACGGTGTTGTGCTGATGAATCTCTGTCACTGGTATAGCAACCTTGGCCGCAGAGGTTGTCGTAATTGTGAGATTCGGCGCGTCAAGATCGACGTCGACGGCAGCGAGCATGAGCTCGCTCCGCTCGAAGGAATGCACGATGCTGCGCGCATCAACTCCGCTGGAGAGGTTATTGGTTGGGCATGTGGGTTCGCCGGTGGCGTATCGGATCGTCGCGCATGGCTATGGCGTCAGGGCCTACGGCAGGACCTGAGGTTCTTATCGGGGCCTCTCGATATTAACGCTCAAGGTCAGATCGTGGGCGAAGCGGGTGGATCCGACCATCACGCATTTCTGTATAGCGAAGGAGCGATGCGGGACTTGGGAATTCTCGGTGGCCAGCGCAGTAGGGCGCGCGCAATCAACCAGAGCGGGCAGATCGTCGGCGATTCAGATACTGCTACTCAGCGTACTCACGCGTTCCTTTGGGAAAATGGGAGAATCAAAGACCTCAATCGTCTGTTGGTCGGACCCCTAACGGAGTTCGTCACCCTCCAAACGGCTGCGGGGATCAACGACGACGGCGTGATAATTGCCAGTGGCAGGGACTCCCGTCGCACAGGGTTCTTTGTCGGCCCGAGCGCCTACCTATTGACCCCGGTTGCCCCAGATCCTTGAACGCGGATGGCCGGAAGCGCCCGGCTGAGCAGCAACTCAAGGCCTGATAGCTGACGCTCACCACAGGCCCCCGCGGGTCAAGAACGGTCCTCTGCGGCAATCAGCCGGTTAGGCTTGTCTCCTATGGAAAGCGTATACGGCGGGAAAAGAGCGGCATACACTTCTAAGCGCCGTATCGATGCGGAGAGTCGTGATCCTTTTCCGAGCGCAGAGGTTATCTAGGTCTATCCGAAATTTGGTCGCAGAAAGGTCCGTCGCAAAGGAATCCTTCGGTGTCTTGGTGTACGGGGAGTCGGCGGAGACGCATACTGTTGCGGACGCGCCTGATCGCTGCGATAAGCGCAGTAACGGGGGTGGTCCTCCTGTTGCCGACGGGGGTGCATCGCGCCGCGGCGGACACCCTACCCGAGGGTATGGCTGCGTCGGCTGACGAGGCCACCATAACTGTGTATAGGCCTAAACAGTTGGGAGCCGGTGGCTCCGTCGTTGAACTTGACGGGCTTCCGATTGCCGAGCTTGCATCGGGCCAGTACGTCAACCTGCGTGTAGCGCTGGGGCCCCATGTGGTCTCACAGCATGACTATCGCTCGGAAAGAATCACGGTAGACGCGAAACCGGGACAGACCTATTTCGTTAAGTCGTGGCTCGGCTTCGGGATCATCAATCCAGCTTCCCACCTTGCACTCGTGGCGGCCGAAATCGCATCGCAGGAAGTCCGCTCTTGCAGCTCCGTGTCGCCGGCGGCGTGGATCGTACCGGACTCCGGGATGCGAATTGATGAGCAAGTGGAAAGTCGGGTCGCAGCTGCCGGTGTCGGGTTGGTTGTGGCGGAGTGGATACCAAACGCCCAGCAGGAAGGCGGTTGGGCGGTCTACCCCGCCGCGATTTCTCTCGACACTGAAGCTCTACGCATCGACATCAGCACACGGCTTGCATCCGACGTGGGGGTGCACGATGTGCGCATCCCGTTGTCAGCGATCGCGTCAGCCGAGTCTGGCGTCGATACCAGGAACAGGAGCATCTGCTGGGTGACGGTTCGTCGAACATCCGGCCATGTGGACCAGATCCGGGCGCATGACTGCACGGCACTCCATGAATTCGGCGAGAGCCTGCGTTCCCGATTGTCGGGCACGCCTGGCGAGCATTGACCACCAGCCTGCTAGGCCCTTTAATTGCAAGCTACAACGGATTTCGGATGTTGGATTCAAGCGGACCGGACTGCCCTTTTCCTGGACTTACCCAGGAGCACGATGGCGGCCGCTTCGAGATCTACAGTGGCGGCATCGCCTGGGGTACGGGCGGCGGTACGCCCACGGTCCTACTCATGGACAATATCGAAGAGATCATGCCCCTGCACGTCGTAATGATCATGCCCTATTTACCCCGCATCGCTTGGCTTCCTATTCGCATCAAGGGCGGGGCATGCATCTTCGTAAACTTAGTCCGCAATGGTTGGCGTGCCGAGCGAGGATTGGAAGCTGAGGCCCGGGCGATCATTCTGAAGCAGCGTTCGCCCGCGGTGCCGGCCGTAGCTGAGACGCCTCGGCCGTGAGACGCGGAGAATCTGGGCGGCAACTGGGCTGATAATCCCAACGTTGGGTCGGGTGATGCCCAAACTGACCGAGTAATTTCCGAGCGAAATCCAGCCTTAGCACCGACAATCACCGCAATATCTGGAGAAGAATCGTAGAGGCTGCAATGAGCCATCGAGAGACGTCGATGGCCTGCCCGGAAGCGGCCGTTCACGACAGGCAACTGCGGGTCAATCAGAGACGGCCAACTGCGGCTGGTCCCCGACCGGAAGTGACCGGCCAAAGCCGGCCGTCTAGCAGGTTAGATTGGCTTCCATATAGCTGACCTTCGACCCAGATTTTGGTCCCCGAATCGGCAAGGACGGACTCCTAACAGATCATGAGCACGTCAGTTAGAAGGGTCGATGGCTGGACGATTTCTAGTGAGCACGCCATCTAGCCCACCATGCTAGCCGGTGCCGGTGGACATAATCCCCGTCTGGTTTGCTAACCCTGCGGGCGTGCTCATCATGAATAGACCGGCCGAAGGATCTCACCGGCCGCTTCGGGTAAAATCAACTGTCGCAGGGGGCGAACGGTTGAAGAACGGGAAAATCAGTGCTGCTGCGATCCTGGCCCTTATCGTGACCGCGGGGGGGATAGCGTGGGCGGTCGACGCGCCGAAGTCACACATCATCGTCCCTTCTCGCAGCACGGGAGTGGAGCTTGAGAAGCTGAGTCAGAGGTCGAATGTCCTCGCCGATGTATTGACGATAGATCGCAGAGAATACGTGCTGCAGCTGGACGGCAGCGGCGGTCGCGCCTTATCGGGTCACAGCCTGAGTCCAGAAGCGGTCACTGAAGGTGAAACAGAGACACTCGTCCGCATCCCGATCGAGCAGTTGGCGCTTGTCTACTACTTTGAGATTCCGCCCGGTGCGAAACAGAGACCCGACCACCTTGTCAAGGCGAAGTACCCGTCCCTTCCGGCTGTCGGCGCGGCGGAACAAAGGCTGGATTGCACCGAGTTGGATCTGGAACTCGCTCGCTCGGGAACGATTCGCTGGTACGCGAGACAGCATAGCGGCGCGGTACCCTTCACCGAACAGGAGGCGACCCTGCAGCACGGCAAGAACGCACTAAAGTATGGGGGAGAAGGCTTACTTGTTGGTGTTCTGTTGATTGGCATCATGGGCGGCGGTGGGGGTGGCGGCGGCTGGATTTCCGCTCCTCCCACGGTGGCTGATCTGGAGGCCTTCCGGTGGGCCATAACGGCTGCGGATCGCCGCGAAGTGGGGCTGTTGCAACTCAAGCGTGATCGGCTTTGTTCCGCGCGATCAATACCCAGCGGCGAGCTCACTGATCTGGACGTTCTGAGCAAGATCGAATCGTCGCGTCGGGCGCTCGACGCCCATCAACTCTCCGATCAGGTCCAAATGAAGCAGCAGACAGAGTTCCTGGATCTGTTGGATCCGGCAACAGCCTTCAAGGTCCCGATTGAGGAAAGGACGGCCAAGGAACAGGCCGAGCAGGCACAAGCGCAGTTCGATGCGCTCGCCGCTCAGTATGGTCCGATCATCTCCAGAGCCACCTATGGCAACTGGGCGGAGGGCTCGTGCGAGGAAAAGGAACTCAAGAAAAAAGGGGCGTGGGTAGAAACGGGCAACTTGGTAGTACTGCAGCACGCGTTGCTTTACCAAGGGCAGCGGGTTGCTGAAGGAGTGCCTCCTCTCTGGCAGAGCCTGCCGTTAAGCCAGGTTGAATCGGTCCTGCCTTCGGGGCATCTCAAACCTTTCGAGCGTTGGATTCCCTGGAAGAAACGTGACGGGTCTTGTTTTTACTTTCGCGCTTCGGGCGACAAGCAGATGACGGAGCAGCTTGGACGAATGATTGATGCAGAACTAAGCCACCGATGAACTGCTTCGAAAACTGCAGGCGAAGCAGTCAAAAATCTTGTGAGCTAGCAGCGTGATCGGGCCTTGGCGCTTCCGAGCGCACCGACGCATTGGTCGCGGCGCGGATTTCTGACACCTGAAAGCAGACGATGGCGAGCGGCCGCAATGGGTCAACAAGCGACCCTTACCGATGCCTCTCGGGTTTTCGTGCTGACCGTGCGAAATCGGGACGCGAATCGGGCGCATCCCGGCCACGAGCGGCCAGCGGACGCTCCAATGACCGCAATCTGGCGGTGCCTTTCGAGCGCAGTGTTCAGTTCGGGAACTTCAATTCCTGCTTGCTGACTTGGCATAACGGGCCACGATCTGTCGCAGGTAGAATCAACGAGCTTGCCGAGTGATCTGTATCGCGACTGCATCACGGCAGCAGCGTCGTGACATATTCGCGCGCTCTCAAAACGACGTGACACCGCTCACGGTCAACTACATGCATCAGGAGTCTGATGATGTCGCAGTGTCATACATTGAGCAGACCGCGTGTTAATGCTTGCGTTGCGGATTGCGATAGTCTGGACGGCCTTCTCTTTGCTGTGGGGACTATCCTTTGGAAGCGCCAAGGTTCGGATTCCACCGCAGGATAGTCTCGATCTAACTTCGTCCAATCTCTAAACATCTCTCGGGTACTGAGAAATTCGCTCGGCTGCTTCGTATACCGCCAATACATGCAGCCGATGGGACAGAAACACCCCCTGACTTGCTCACGACCCTTTGGATCGGAGACCGGCTCCAGGGCGACCCGTGCCACCCGTCTTGCAGACCTCCAAGGCAGCCCTGCATGCGCCTGTAGAGCTAGTGCACTCCGGCCTTTCGCAGAAGCGGCCATAGTCTACCGTGCGTTGCAGGTAAGAAGCATTATGTTGGCGCCGCGGGAGCAAATTTGCGAGCACTGCTACCCATAGTCGCATCCTGCAATGTTCGGATGATCCTCATCGCATGGAATCAGCACGAACCCGTGCGTAATGCCGGCGGCGTCATACCCGTCGCCGGCGATCTCGCCCCGATTATTGATGGTGTAAGCATACTGGAGGTACAGAGGCGAATTCGGCGGAATCAGAGTATTCAAATCAACCAGAGAGCCGTCTTCCCACAGGAAAGGCCGCGAGATATCGAACTGTCCACAGGCCGGGGATGAAATCCCCACGACCTGTGTCTTGTCGTTTATTGCCCATCCAAAGGCGCACGGATCATTGTCAACACTACCGAGCTCCGTCATCTGTCCGACGCCTCTCCAAAGAGTGGCATGGAACGTCTGCTCCCCCGCGAGATTTGCGGAGCCTACAACCTCACCTTTCTCGTTGATCCTCGTCGCATTGGCACCACTACCGCCGAGCGAGCCACCGAGGTCGCGAAGCACGCCCTTTTCCCAAAGAAAGGGTCGCGAATACAGGTCGCCGCTCACATTGGAGCTCCCGACCACTTGACCATGGTTGTTGAGATCGGAAGCGGAGGTACAGGTGCCACCGAAATTACCCAGGTCCCTCATGCCGTGCTGCTTATCCCAAATGAATGCACCGATAGCCAGCACAGCAGTATTCAATCCAAGTCCGTTGCAGTTGGCAGGCGTCGTCGTGTCCTTGTAGGAGTACCCGATCACCTGTCCTTGCTCGTTAATCGCGTAGGCTGCCGCGTCCAGGCCGGTGCCCAGAGTTCCGAGATCCCGCATTCCATCTCTTGAATCCCAGATGAAGGCTCGCGACTGATAGGGGTAGCCGTTGGACAACAGAAAAACGCTGTCAACCGCGAAGGAATTTGCGTCAGGAATCAGATTGGTTGCCGATCCGACCACCTCACCGCGATTGTTCACAGAGACCGCGCGGCTCTCGTATCCACCACCGGGCAGAAATCCAATGTCCGTAATTCTGCCGTTGTGCCATACCACCGCAGTCGTCTCCGGATAGTCCGGCACGGAGGGGTCAACTATTCCGGGCACAAGGGGATCGAACTCTGCTTTCTCCGAAGCACCCGCGATGATCCCGTTGGAACTGATCCAAGCGGAGAAGCTGCTTACGGTGTTGCCCAGAGCCCCCAGATCGGTCAGCGAGCCGTTCTGCCACACGTACGCGTGCGTAGTCGTGCCGAGATCACCCCACGGATAGTTAGGGAACCGCTCAGGCAGCAAGGTATCGGCTGAACCACCGCTGGCCACCCCCTGCCTGTTCAGTACCGCGATGTTGTTTTCAGGGTGATAGAAATTGCTTTCCAGCCCCCCCAATGAGGGGATGACCTCTAGCTTGTAATGGTGGTGCCTATGCTTCCCAGGATGGGCGGCTGACTGAGACTGAGCCACGGTTTGGCTCGGAGCAATCAGCGCAGCACACAGCGACAACGTGCTAGGGAACATCCAAAATTTGCGATTCATTTCCGTCTCCTGCCGGTGAAGTCTTCAACACCGTCGATTGCCGCGAGCGAGGCGGGTTGCCGTACGGGAGAGTCAAGAGGGCGTTCCAGCGCTTTCGGGCACCAGAATCTGCGCCCAGACGATTTCGGTGCCCGAATTGTTGGAAGAGGTTCATAGGGATGGGCGTTGCTTTCAGTCCTGGGACTGGCGCCGATGCGGCTACTAAGTTGCGGGGCGCGACTCTGGGCGGAACGAGTTCTAGGGTCAATGGCGCGGAGGTGACATGAAGGTGACGCGTCGGGGACATCTCCTAAGCTTCTAATTCCTGGGGAGTTAAGTGAATTGCACCGTGGTTCGCGGCGCCGCCCGAGTGGGTGTTACACTCCTTACACTGCCGAGACCCAGCACCGCCGAGGCCGGAACAAGCCCGATGGGAATCGCGGAATCTGAACAGAGGGTCCGTTTCGGAGAGTTCGAACTCGATCTACGTACGCGAGAGCTGTGGAATAAGGGCAAAAAATTAACCCTTCAGGAACAACCCTTTCAGATACTTGCAGTGCTGCTGGAGCACTGCGGCCAATTAGTTACCCGCGATGAACTGACAAAAAAGCTCTGGCCTTCTGGCACGTTCGTGGATTTCGAGCACAGCTTGAACAAAGCTGTGAATCGATTGCGCGAAGCACTGGAGGATTCGGCCCTACAGCCCCGCTTCATAGAAACGCTGCCCCGGCGGGGGTACCGATTCATTGCGCAGATCGAACCGGCACTAGTACCTGTAGTTCAGCCTGCGACCAAGACGCCGCGTTTGCGACGCGGCTTGT
Source organism: uncultured Gammaproteobacteria bacterium (assembly GCA_963837075.1). Taxonomy (GTDB): domain Bacteria; phylum Pseudomonadota; class Gammaproteobacteria; order Steroidobacterales; family Steroidobacteraceae; genus 13-2-20CM-66-19. The sequence continues at coordinate 86,970 of CAWILY010000001.1, forward strand.
TCTCTCTCGGAGCCGTTTTGGGTTTGGCGTGTCTGTTATTGGTGTGGGTTTGGATTCGCCCTGAAGCAAAGCAACCTGAGCCCGCTTTCCAGCGACTCAGCTTCGGCCGCGGCATGATTCGGTCCGCCCGCTTTGCGCCCGACGGACAGAGTGTCGTTTACGGTGCAGCCTGGGACGGTAAGCCTTCCCAACTCTTTTGGACGAAGGCCGGTAGTATCGAGTCGCGTGCGTTGGGTGTGGAGGCCGAGATTCTCGCGATCTCTCCCTCGGGAGAGATGGCTGTGTTGCAGAATCAACACTTCGGCATCATCAGCAGCCAGGGCACACTGGCGGTGATGTCTCTTACGGGGCACGCACCCCGCAAGCTGCTCGACAATGTGCAGGATGCCGACTGGTCACCGGACGGGTCCAAGCTACTGATTACGCATTACGTAGATGGCCGCGGCTGCGAGCTGGAGTTTCCGCCGGGCAAGGTGTTGTATGGGACCAAGGGAGGAGCGTGGCTGAGCAATCCGCGCGCTTCTCCCCGCGGAGATCAGATTGCGTTTCTGGAGCATCCTCTGGCAGACGAGGACGGTGGCTCCCTTGAAATCGTGGATCTGGCGGGCAAAAAGAAGATTCTGTCTCGGTACTTTTACAGTATCGAGGGACTGGCTTGGGACCCGAGCGGGAACGCGGTGTGGTTTTCTGGCAATGAGCCAGGTCCCTACGGTCGGCGAGCGCTATTCAAAGTAACTACCACAGGACGGCAACAGTTGGTTCGACGCGAGTCCGGTAACCTGACACTCCGCGACGCGTCTCGGAGTGGACGTCTGGCCCTAACGCGGGACACTTTGCGCGGTGAAGTGTTCGGTCGCATTGATCCAGACAATAAGGAGCGCGAGCTTGGTTGGCTCGACTACTCCATCGCATACGACGTCACTCCGGACGGTGGCACTATCGCACTATCTGTGCAAGGAGAAGCTTCAGATACAGGGTATGCGGTATACCTTCGCAGGACGGACGGCTCACCGGCCGTCCGGCTGGGCGACGGCACTCCGACGCAATTCTCGCTTGACGGCCGGTGGGTTTTAACGAGGACTGTGCCTCCCTCCGCACAACTGCTGTTGTTGCCAACGGGAACGGGACAGCCCATGACGCTGACCCAGGACTCCATCACCCACCACTTTGCGACACTGCTTCCGGATGGAAAGAGAATGCTGTTCGAAGGCAACGAACCGGGACATGCCCGGCGGGATTGGATCCAAGGCGTCGCTGGCGGTAACCCGCTGCCCATCACTCCGGAAGGCACGTCAGGACGGCAGGTATCCCCGGACGGCGAACTGCTTGTGGCGGTCGATCAAGAGCGGAGGTTCTGGATTTATCCGACGGACGGAACAGGACCTGCCACCCTTGCGGGTGTCAAGTCTGGAGAAGACGCGATCCGGTGGAGCGCTGACGGCAAATCTCTATTCGTGGCGAGCGACGGGATACCCGTCGAGATTAATCGAATCGAAGTCGCTACCGGTCGTCGGCAGCTAGTCTTCACCATAGCCCCCAGCGACCTCGCCGGAATATGGGACATCTGGCCTGTTCTTATTACGCCCGACGGAAAGTCCTACGTTTATAGCGACTATCGAATTCTCTCCGATTTGTATCTCGCGAGTGGACTGAAGTAGGCGCCGTCACATAGTGAAAACTCAGCCGCATAACCGAACGGCGAAAATTGTTTAGGCCCGACGCTGGTCGCCCTACTCCGCGGTGAACATTGTCGTCTCGCGCGGCGACCCGAGTGGCGGCGGCCGTGGCGGCGGGGGCGGGCTCGACTTGCTCACGCTGTGGTCGCTTCTGGGTTGTCTGCTCTTGGCAGTACGGAGATTGGTCGTGCTGACCTAAACGAAACCCCTCCTCATTCCGTGACTGGTGGCACACACCTCCAGTCTGGCACTCGATGCCGTTAGGTATGAGGAGGGGTCCATCCCATTGGAATCGGGACGGCAATCAGGCGCTTCCCGGCCAACTTCGATCATTTAGCACGCGCAAGTGCCTTCCAGTTAGCGTTCATTCAAAGTTGCAAATTCGGCCATGATCCGCGCAGCATCGATGCGCAACGAAACTAAAATGCGTAGTCAAAACCGACCCCGATGGTTCGGGGCTGGATGATAGTGACGCTGCTTGGCCCGGGTGCGCTCGGCGGGCCGCCGACGGAGCTGTTCAGCCAACCCCGCTCATCGGTGACATTTCGGGCGAAGGCTCTAAGGGTAAGCGGCCCACTGGCGATGCTCGCATTCAAATCGAGCTCCGAATAGGAGGGCAGAAAGGCCACCGGTTGGCCGTCGACCGACGCCACCGCGAACGCACCGGTGCCGCCGGCCCATTGCTGCCCGACCCAGCGGAAGACACTGCCCAGGTGGGCGTGCCACCGGTCTGCGGGTTCCCAGTCATAGTCGGCGGTTACTGAGAGGCTCCATTTAGGAACATCGGGCGTCTGGTAGCCGGCTAACAGGAATGCCGGGTATGGCGCGGGGGCCGCGGGGTCCACGCGGGTCAGGCCGGCTTCGGTGTACGCCGCGATGTACCCGAGCTGCAGGCCGGAGAACGGCGAAATGGCGCTGACAAGTTCCAGCCCCTCAGACCTCCCGTGGCCGCTGTTCGTGGTAGCGCCGAGCGGTGCATCGCCGCTGGGGATCTGGACGTGACTCCAGTCGATATAGAACAGCGTCAGGTCAAAGAGCGCCTTGCGGTCGAGGAATTCGGACTTGAGTCCCACCTCGTAATTGATGAGCGTCTCGGCCTTGGCCGTCGGCGGAACGCTTGGTTGATAGCCGGTTGCCGCGCGTGCGTACAGCATCACATCCGGCGTGAAATGATATCGAGCCGACGCCATCCAGCTCGTTATTCCCTCCGAGTTCTCACCTGGTCCGTTGAGGTTAGGGGGATACCCGTCACCAAGTAGGCCGCCGATGGTGGCGGTCCACGCCTGGCTATCGCGGTCATAGCGAAGTCCGCCGGTCAGATCCAGGTGGCCTGTCACCCGCCAGGTAAGATCTCCGAAGACGGCTCTATCTGAGTAGGTGGCGGGCAGAGAGAAATAATAAAGAAGTGTGGGGCGAAGGCTGGGATCATATTCATTGTAGGCGCGCACTTCATTCGTGCTCTCGTGAGTGTAAAAGCCGCCGAGGCTCCAGTCCAAGCGGGTGCCCGTTGCCGAGACGAGACGCAACTCCTCGGAGAACTTCTCGAGATCCCAGTCGTCTTCGTAAGTCATCAGGCCCGCCGGGATCGTGCCGCCGCTCAACTGCGGATCGTTGCGGTTCTGCGTGCGCGACCAAGAAGTAGTCGAGACGATGGCGATCGAGCCCGGGTTCCAGCTCGCAGTCGCCGAGTAGAAGGCGGTGTTTACGCTGTAGGGCGCTAAAACAGCACCGCTTACCTTGAGGTCGCCCAGCGGGCCGATGGGCTTGAGAACATAGCCTTCGCCGGTGTTCGGTACGCGCTCCGACCCCGCGAACGTCACCATGTTGGGAGTGTCGGCATTTATTCGGTACCAGAAGGCGCTCATTTTCAACGAGAATGCCTCGCCCGGGCGCCATAGCGTAGCGATGCGCCCGCCGTACTGCCGAAGCGCGTTGACATCTTTCGCCCCGGTATAGAGGTTGTCGATGTATCCGGGTGTATAGGTCTCGTAGCCACTGACTCGAACACCGAGTACGTCCTCCATAACCGGTAAGTTTGCCATCGCGCGGAACGAATTACCGGGCATGGAGGCTCCGTAAACGGCACTGAGATCCGCGCCGACGCGTCCTTCGAATCCCGCCAGGCTCGGCGCCTTGAGCACGTACCGGATGAGGCCAGTCATCGACTGTTGACCGTAGAGCGTCCCTTGTGGACCGCGCAGTACCTCCAGGCGTTCGAGGTCATAGGGCGTGAGCTCGAGAACCGAACAGCACGCACCGGCATATGATCCGTTCGCGCCCATCGGCGCGTCGTCAAGGTAATACGCCACCGATGAGGCTTGAGTGAAGGAGTAAATACCGCGCAGGATCACAGACCTCCAACCGACATAGCCGGAATCAAAGATGTGGAAGCCGGGAATAACGGCAGCGTAATCAACCAGGTTCTCGCTCTTTTGCGCAATCAGACTCTCGCCGCTCACGATGCTGACCGATGCGGGGACATTTTGAACGTAGTCAGTCGCACTCCGTTGTCGCTCGTCCCTGGAACCCGTGACGATGATTTCGTCCAACAGGCCGGACCCCGGCGGCGCGTGACGCGCAACACGTTTCGTCGACGCGTCGGCACCGGTCGACTGCGCGGTCTGTGCGACAGTGGGCGACTCGAAGATTCGCACCGTGCGTGCATTGACGAACTGGAAGCTGAGGCCGGTGCCGTCGAGCAGCTCTCTCAGCGCGTCGGCGGCCGAGAGGCCCGCATGCGCGCCCTTGGACGCACGCGCCTGGGCGACCTGCGACACGTAAAGAAGCTGCAGTCCCGTCTGGTGGGCGAATTCAGACAGCGCAGCGGCGACCGGCTGCGGCGGAATGCCGACGGTCAGTAACGTGTCAGCGTCAACCGCGTGGCTCCAGGCGCTCAGCAGCGTGCCAAGCACGCCACACGCGAACAGGCGGCCCGACGCAGGATGCATCAATGAGCGTCCGAGAGCCCCTCCCGTCGGGTGGATGCCCGACTGAGGATGCGGATTTGAGTCGGAGTCTTTTGCACCACGACCCCGTTCAGTGTGGCGAGGGAAGCTACGAACGAGTCGACATCATACGCATCGAACACCCCGGTGATCGGCAGTGAGCGCAGCGCTTGGTCAACCTCGATGGCGATGGACCCGTAGCGGTTGAACTCGTCGGCGACCTCCCCCAGCGGTTCGTTCTCGAACACAATCTGTCGCTTGAGCCACGCGACGGCGGCGCGCGCGTCCACCGCCTGCGGCACACCCACCTGGTCGCGGACCTCGACCTGGTAGCCGGCGCCCACCCGAAGTGCGCCTGGCGGCAGTGGTTTTGTGGGCATCGGCGGGGAACCTATGTAGACCGTGACCGTGCCCTCGACGACCGTGACACGGACCGCTCCGGGTCGGCGGTACACGTCGAATTCGGTGCCCACGGTGAGGACCTGTGCATCGCCGGCCGCGACCCGAAACCCTCGCTGGCCCTCGTGCGTCACTTCAAAGAGTGCCTGGCCGCGATCGAGGTCAACCACGCGCTCGCGGCGTGAGTAATGCACAGTGACCTGGGAATCGGTGTTCAGATGCAGCACCGATCCGTCTGGGAGCACCCGTACGCTCTGCTCACCGTGTCCGGTGGCGTAAGTCCTTGGCAGCCCAAAGCGCTCACCATCGCGCGTCCACCACATGGTAGCCAAGGCGACCAATGCCAGCGCTGCGGCCGCGGCGAGCGTCCACGGGCGCGATACGCGCGACCGGGTGATAACGTACGCGTGCTCCGATACCGGTGAATCCAGTGTTACCACTCGATTCCTCCGTGCGCGCACCCGCGCGAGCAGCGGCTCGAGCGGAATCTCCGTCGTATTGGCCGCAGTATGCAAGTGTCGCGCAAGTCCGGCGATCGTCAGATACTCATCCACATGCACCGGGGAGGCCGTCAACCAGGCCATGAAGCGGGAGCGCGCCTCTCGATCGAGGGGTCCGCGACGGTTTTCTTCGAACCATTCAATGGCTTGGTCGGCGATCGCCAGTCGAATCTGCTCGTTGCTCGGGGTCATCGCTTCACCTCAGACGCGCCAAGCGGCGGCGGCAGTGGCTGAGGGCTTGCCTGAGATACTTATTAACCATGCTTGGAGACACCTCCAGGCGGTCGGCGATCTCCTGATAACTGAGTTCATGACGGTACTTCAGCATTACCGCGGCGCAGCACTCGGGCGAGAGCTGCTTGAGCACCACCCGCAGCCGCGCGACCTCCCGGGTGACATCCAGCGCCGTGTCAAGTCCCGGCATATCGGGGAGGGTCTGTGTGCCGTGCGCCTCCCCGACATCCGCGGCTGCCGCCTGGCGGCGGTCCACCACTGCGTTCTCCGTCAATAGATTCCGGGCCACCGTGAACAGGTAGGCCTCGGGGTTGAGGATCGCATCGGTATCACTCACACGCAGCATTCGCAAATACACCTCCTGCACCAGGTCGGCGGCGTCGGACTTGGTTCGCAGGCGCCGATAGAAGAAAGCCTGCAAGGCACCGCGATGCGCGAACAGTCGCTCGACGAATGCCTTGCTCGACTCGGCCATCGGCGGTGTGACCTGACAATGCCTTTGGGTCTGTCTTAACTATGAGCCTCTGGCCGGCATTTCGGACAGCAAAATCGTGAGCGGCGAAAAATAGTGGTGTGGAGAATCACGCGAACCACTCTTACTTCCCCGGTACAGGCGCGTTTCGGCTGCACAAGTCGCGGCGATGACCTAACCACTCGCCGGACTAACAGCCAAGGAGCTGGCCGAGGCGACTGCCCTCATCGGCAGCGCCGTCGGATTGTCACTCCGGGGCAAATGGGGGAGATATGCATCGCTTCCTGGCCTTCCAGTCGTTCCCTGCGGTGCTTACCGCCGTGCTACTCACCTCCTGTGGCGGCGACTCTGGCGGGGCGTCCCCACCTCCTCCTCCTCCAGCAGCCACTCACTTCTCCGTCACCGCTCCAGCAGTCGCCACCGCCGGGAAGGCTTTCAATTTCACACTCACTGCGCTCGACGCCTCGAACAAAGTGGTCGCCGGCTACTCCGGCAAAGTGCACTTCACCAGCACCGACGGCCAAGCAGTCCTTCCGGCCAACTCGACGCTGGCGAACGGGACTAAGACCTTCTCGGCCACGCTGAAGATAGCCGGGGGCCAAACGATCACAGGCACCGACACGGCCGCTCCGTCAATCACTGGTACTTCGAGTTCGATCAACATCCCAGGGGCGACTCAATTGTCCGTCACCGCCCCGACGACCGCCGGCCCCGGGACAGCTTTCAACGTCACAGTTACCGCGCTCGACGCCTCCAACCACGTAGTGACCGGCTACTCGGGGACAGTGCACTTCACGAGCACTGACGGCCAAGCAGCGCTTCCGGCCAATTCCGCGCTAGCGAACGGGAGCATGACTTTCTCGGCCACGCTGAAGACCCCCGGCGGCCAAACGATCACGGCGACCGACATGGCAACTCCTTCGATCGCGGGTACGTCGAGTTCGATCCAGGTAAGCGCATCACGATTCCAGAGCACTGGCAGTATGGGAACCGCGCGCGTATCACATACCGCAACGTTGCTTGACGATGGAGAAGTCCTCATCACGGGAGGAACCGACGACGCCACCGTTTTTTCGTCGGCGGAGCTGTTTAATGCAGCGAGCGGGAGCTTTACGCCAACTGGAAGCATGACTACTCCGCGCCAATCGCACACCGCGACGTTGCTGAATAGTGCAAAGGTCCTCATTACGGGCGGGGAAAATACTGCAACTCTCCAAACAGCTGAACTGTTCACCCGTCGCACCGGAACCTTTACGGTAACCGGGCGTATGACCATCGCGCGCAAAGGCCATACGGCGACTTTGCTCACTAACGGCATGGTCCTGATAACAGGAGGCCTGGATACTGGCGGCACAGCACTCGCGACCGCGGAGCTGTTCGATCCCGGCACCGGAATCTTTACCGCTATCGGCAGCAGCATGCGATACGCGCGCGCCTACCACAGCGCGACTTTGCTGAGCGACGGAGAGGTTCTCATCAGCGGAGGATCGGTGAGGGGCATTTGGCCCGCCGAGCTGTTTGATCCCAGCACCGGGGCATTTACGGCAATCAACAGCATGAAAACCCCATTCGCACGGGGTACGGCAACCTTGCTGAATGGCGGAGCAGTGCTGGTCGCAGGCGGCCTCTCCGGCAGGTGGGGCATTCCCCAGGCGAGCGCAGAACTTTTCGAGTTGAGCGGCCGATCTTTCATAGATACCGGCAGCCTGATGACGGCGCGCGGAGAGCAGACCGCGACGTTGCGAAACGACGGCACGGTGCTTATGGCCGGAGGCATAGTTGTCCTTGGCCCCGGCCACGGGTGCAACCCTCCCCCCAACGTTTGCCCACCACAGCTGGGAGCCACTTCGAGCGCGGAGCTGTTTGATCCAACGTACGGAACGTTCGTTCCAACTGACGATATGGTTTCCGCACGGAGCTCTCACACGGCGACGCTGCTGGACAACGGCGTTGTCCTGATGACTGGGGGACGAGGTGTCGACGACGGCGCGCTCGCGACGGCGGAGCTGTACCAGTAGCGTCATCCCGAGGAGCGGGACAAACGCTTACTTCCCGTCTGAGGAAAGGAGAATGCCTTGAACACCAAGCCCAAGATAGCCGTTGCTGCACCGTCCTCATGCGCGGCGCCCGCCTCAAAAATCAGATCAAACACGTTGAGCTCGATTGGCGCGATGATTTTACTAGGCGCGCTGGCAATGCCGCTTCCGCTCGTTGCAGAGGACGGTCAAGATGGCAGACATGAGCACCATCATTACAAAGTCATCGACATTGGCACTTTCGGCGGACCACGCAGTCAATTCAGCACTCCCTCCTCAAAGGGCTTAAACAATCGGGGCATGGCCAGCGGAGTGGCTGATACCTCCGCGCTCGACCCAACTGGCTTTTTTGACGGTTTCATCGACCACGCGTTCGTGTCGAAGGACGGTGTAACGACCGATCTGGGTGCACTGCCAGGTGGTGCTAGCAGCTTTGCCTATGCCGTCAACAATCACGGACTGATCGTCGGCCAGTCCCAGATCGGTTCGATTGATCCTTTTACCGGCGTGCCGGAGCTGCGTGGCGTGCTTTGGCGGAACGGACAATCGATCGATCTTGGAACTCTTGGGGGAAATGCAAGCAACGCGAACGCGATCAATGATCTCGGCCAGGTAGTGGGAGGGGCACTGACTGGGACGCCCGATCCCTTCGCAATGATTCCCCAAGCATCGTGCGCGATTTTGCAGACGACCGGAGCCTGTTCCGGTTTCACTTTCGCGTACAACGCGCTGTTCACGAACGCCACAACCGAGACGCACGCCTTTCTTTGGCAGGATGGCGTGATGCTTGATTTGGGTACGCTGGGCGGTCCCGATAGCACCGCCTTGATCAACAATGATCACGGGCAAGTTGCCGGCTGGTCTTACACGAGCTTCGTCGCAAATCCGACCACGGGAGCGCCCACCGTGGATCCTTTCATTTGGAGTCCGGAGGATAGAGAAATGGTGGACCTCGGAGGCCTCGGGGGGACGTTCGGGGCTCCATTCTTCACGAATAACCGGGGTCAAGTCGTCGGGGTCTCGAACCTGGCGGGAGATCTGGTCACGGAACCCTTCCTATGGAGTAAGTCCGAAGGCATGAAGAATCTGGGCACACTGGGGGGAACCTTCGGTCATCCTGACTGGATCAACGATGAAGGCGAAGTTGTCGGCTTCTCTTACTTACCAGGCGACCAAGTCGGGCACGCATTTCTCTGGCGCCGAGGGGTAATGATCGATCTCGGGACACTTGGCTCCGACCCGGACAGTGAGGCTCAGAGCATCAACGCACACGGTCAGATCGTCGGCGGTGATGGCGGGCCCAGTGGCGATCTTCACGGGTGGCTGTGGGAGCACGGCGGACCGATTGTCGACTTGAATAGACTGATACTTCCCGGTTCGGGCCTGACCGTCCTCGGAGGTAATGTCATCAACGATCGCGGAGAAATCGCCGCAGCGGGAATGCTTCCCAATGGCGATGCGCACGCGATCCTACTGATCCCGTGCGATGAAAAGCATCCTGACATCGAGGGCTGCGACTACAGCCTCAAGGAATAAGCGCTAAGGCGGGGGGCCGTATCGGACTTCGATGCGGCCCCGCGGCATTCGGCGATCGCGATACCTGGCTGACCTACCCGAACGCGGCCGGTCGCGACCCGCAAAAGTGGGTCACGAAGCGACCGTCGGTGGTTCGGTCGCAATCGACGGTCGCTGACCGGCCAAAGGACTAAACCGCTCGCGCGGTAGGGGTAGCTTCGATCAAAGGCCTGCGATTGGCTGATCTCTGAGGCTCTGTTCGTATGTTGTGGAGCGAGGCATTCCGCCTCGCTTCACAACGGGAGCAGAGCCATGAACGATACATCCCCCAAGATCTCACCGCTGCGTCAACGCATGATCGAGGACATGCGGATCCGCAAGCTCGAGCCCAAGACCCAGAGCGGCTACATCCGCGCCGTACGCCATTTCACCGTATGGTTCGGTCGCTCGCCCGACCAGGCCGGTGCTGAGGATCTGCGCCTCTTTCAGCTGCATCTGCTCGATCAGGGCGTTTCACCGATCACGATCAACGCGACACAGACCGGACTGCGCTTTTTCTTCGAGATCACCCTGGATCGCCCTGAGATCACGGGCAAGATGCGCCCCGTTCGTGTCGCGCAACGCTTGCCGGTCGTGCTCACCCGCGAGGAAGCGACGCGCCTGATCGACGCCACGCGCAACCTCAAGCACCGCGCCGCCCTGTCGGTGGCGTACGGCGCGGGCCTTCGCGCCAGCGAAGTGGTTGGCCTCAAGGTCAGTGACGTCGACAGCAAGCGCATGGTGCTGCGCGTCGATCAGGGCAAGGGCCGCAAGGACCGCTACGCACTCCTGCCGCCGGTGCTGCTCACGCGCCTGCGCGGCTGGTGGCGTTACGCCCGCGCCGAGGGCAAGGTGCTGCCCGACGGCTGGCTCTTTCCGGGCCAGGATCCGATGGAACCGATGAGCACCCGGCAGCTCAACCGCGCGGTGCACGAGGCGGCCACCGCCGCGCACATCGACAAGCGGGTGTCGATGCATTCGCTCCGTCATGCCTTCGCCACGCACCTGCTCGAGCAGAAGGAAGACATCCGCACCATCCAGGTCCTGCTCGGCCACAAGAAGCTCGAGACCACGGCCCTCTATACCCACGTGGCCACGGCGACGCTCAGCCAGGTCATCAGTCCGCTCGACAGTACCCGACCGACCTAGCACCGAGGCGTGTCACGCCTGGAGGTCGCGGACATCTTCCGCGCCCACGGGCCGACCTGGCGACACCAGGAGCGCGGCCACTTCAGTCTCGGCCAGCTCAAGGTCATGTCGGCCGTGGAGCACTGCCGCAGCGCCGCGCTGGGCGGTCACGCCCTGCGTTGTTCTTCTTGTGCACAGCCCCAGATCGCCTACAACTCCTGCCGCAACCGCCACTGCCCCAAGTGCCAGGGGAGCGCCGCGCGGCGCTGGCTCGAAGCGCGCTGCGCCGATCTCTTGCCGGCCGATTACTACCACGTGGTCTTCACCCTGCCGGCGCCCGTAAGCGCGCTCGCCTACACCAACAAGGAGCTGATGTATGGATTATTGTTTGATATCGCGGCCGACACCCTGCGCACGATCGCCGCCGAGCCCAAGCACTTGGGCGCCCGCATCGGGCTTACCCTGATGCTGCACACCTGGGGCTCGGCTCTCACCCACCACCCCCATGTGCACGGCATCGTGCCCGGCGGCGGTCTCGCCCTCGATGCCGACCGCTGGGTTCCCTGCAAGCCGGGGTTCTTCCTCCCCGTACGCGTGCTCTCGCGTCTGTTCCGTCGCCGCTTCCTGGAAGCACTGTCCGCGGCCCACGGCCGCGGACAGTTACAGTGCTTGGGCGAGCTCGCCCACCTCGCCGATCCCGCCGCCTTCGCCGACTGGCTCGCCCCGCTCCGAGAGTGTGAGTGGGTCGTCTACGCTAAGCGCCCGTTCGCCGGACCCGAAGCGGTACTGGCGTATCTGTCGCGCTATACCCATCGCGTCGCCATCTCCAACTCCCGGCTCCTCGCACTCGATGAACGTGGCGTCACGTTCCGCTGGAAGGACTACCGTGCCGAGGGCCGCACACGCCACAAGACCATGACCTTGAGTGCCGGGGAGTTCATGCGCCGCTTCCTGCTGCACGTGCTGCCGCGCGGCTTCCACCGCATCCGCCACTATGGCTTGCTCGCTCACGCTCATCGCCGGCACAACATCGCCACCGCGCGCGCGCTGTTGCAGGCACCGGCGCCGCCGGCGCCGCTCGAACCCGACAACCGCAACACGAGCGGCTCCAGAGCACCTACCTTCCTGTGCCGGCACTGTGGCGCGCCGATGCTCATCATCGAGACCTTCGCCCGCGCTCAGCACATCCGCGGGCCACCGGCCTTGAGCTCCGTGGCGTGACTGCGCATCGCCTTCCGCTCGCACGTGATTTGCCTGTGCGGGTGCGAACGCCCCTGTGCGTGTCCCATCAACAACGCTTAGACCCCACGCGCCACTGCTACCCCAACACGCTGCCAAAGTCCGCCGCCGTAGACCCCCGCCATTCCAGGCCTCGCGACACCCGCCTCCCCAGTCGCTCCATCCCGCGCCGCACTCCCTCAAATCCCCATAGCTCAGCGCTTCCGCTGATCCTCGCCGTACCCCTTCGCGGTTTCCTCCCTTGAGGATTGTCCAACGCCTACCCCCAGACCCCTTCGCGCCCGGACAGTCCTGCGCATCGGGGTAGGCGTCCGACAATCCTTAACAACTCCCGCCAGTGACCGTGCCGGAGTGACTGCCCCGAAGCGGACCTTCACCTCCTGCGGAAGTGGGACACAGGCAGCCCTGACGGATAGTGGTAGCCGAATCGCCTGCTTCGGGACTCTTAATGGAGGCACACATTCATAACCGGCGGTCGCGCGGCTGCTTGTTTGAATACATGCATGAGGGGGATCGACCTGTCCCAAGGCAGCGCGCTCCTGCGTGGATGGTCTGGTCACTTGGACGACCGCTGAAACTCACTCGCTGCAGCGAGCTCTCCGAAGTATTAACGAGAATCTTGACTCACAGCCGGTTGCGACGCAGAGGACAATAAGCATGAACTCCACGACACGGTTACGCCGGCAAGCGGTTGCAGTCGCTGGGATCTCTGCTTGGCTGCTTGCAAGTTGCGGCGGTGGCGGCGGAGGCGGAGGCGGACCGATGCAAGTGGCGGTGCCGAACGTGCTAGGGCTGACGCAGGCGGCCGCGACGACGTCGATGACAGCGGCCGGTCTGACGGTCGGTACCGTGACCATGGCCAGCAGTGTGGCCGTGCCAACGGGCAGCGTCATCAGCGAGAGTCCAACGGCCGGTATGAGCGTGACGACCGGCTCGGCGGTGAATCTGACCCTGAGCACTGGCCCGACGCAAGTGGTCGTGCCGAACGTGGTAGGGCATACACAGCCGGCGGCGGCGACTTTGATCACAGGAGCCGGCCTCAAGGTCGGTACCGTGATCTTTGGCAGCAGTGCTGTGCAGACGGACAGGGCCACCGTCATCGGCGAGAGCCCGGCGGCCGGCATGAGCGTACCGGCCGGCTCGGCGGTGAATCTGACGGTGAGCTGTGGCTCCGCCCCCTGTTATGTATACGTGGCCAATTCCGGCGACGGCACTCTATCGTCTTATTCATTCAACCCGTCCACTGGTGAAATGAAGGCCCTGCGCCTCTCGCCGACCCTGCTCCTGGGGAGCGGACTGCTCAATGAGGTCAAGATCGATCCATCGGGCAAGTTCCTGTACGTCGCGTCCAACATTAACGCGATTTATGCGTTTACGATCAATAGCGACGGCTCGCTCGGTAGCATAACCGGCTCGCGCGGGATCCCTGGTTCGCCCTTTCCAGGCGGTGATGGACCCGTGTCCCTCGCGTTTGATTCGACGGGAGCCTACCTATACGTCTCAAACATGAACGGCAACTCGATTTCGGCTTACTCTGTGAACGCAGTCACCGGCGCACTGACTGCGCTCGCCGGTTCACCGTACGCGGTATCGGGAGTCAACCCGGTGCCCACTCAAATCGTCAGAGCGGGAAATTATCTCTACGTCACCGAGTCCGGTGCCGACTCGGTGGATGTATTCTCCATTGCCGCGGGCACTGGTGAACTGAAAGAAGGCGTTGCCGGATCTCCCTTTGCGACGGATACGGGTCCGTACGGCATCACGGTCGATCCGTCCGGGTCGGTGGCCTACGTGGCCAACGCTGGGGCGGCCGGCGCCGGCAGCATCTCGGCATTCACGATCAATTCGGCCTCCGGTGTCCTGACCCCGGTCGCTGGAAATCCCCAGAAGATACCCGTCGACCAATTTCTCAGCATTGATCCGCTGGGCAAGTTCCTGTTTGTAACCGAAAGCGCGGGGGTGGCCGTCTATCCCATCACTGCGGGCACCGGCGTGCTCGGCACCGCCGTTACTGGGTCTCCCTTTGCGACAGGCATCAATGCCGGTCCGCATTCGGTCGGCATCGACCCCTCAGATCGGTTCGTATACGTGGGGAATGCCAAGTTGGCGAACGTTGCGGAATTCACGTTCGACAGCACCACGGGCGTGCTGACTCCGGTTGCCGGATCGCCGATCGCCGCAGGCACGTTCCCCGACTTCATCGCCATCGACTGATCCTTGGCGAAGGCAAGATAGGCCAGGCCGCGCGGGCGGCTGACAAAATGAGTCGTCAGCCGCTTCGCGATCGCCGGTTTTCCCAAAAGCTGACGTTCGCGACCGCCTGCTCCGGGTCCGGAAACTCAGACGATGCCGGCGGCCGACCAGCACCCATCAGGCCGAGTTCGGCCAAAGGACTAAACCGCTCGCGCGGTAGGGGTAGCTTCGATCAAAGGCCTGCGATTGGCTGATCTCTGAGGCTCTGTTCGTATGTTGTGGAGCGAGGCATTCCGCCTCGCTTCACAACGGGAGCAGAGCCATGAACGATACATCCCCCAAGATCTCACCGCTGCGTCAACGCATGATCGAGGACATGCGGATCCGCAAGCTCGAGCCCAAGACCCAGAGCGGCTACATCCGCGCCGTACGCCATTTCACCGTATGGTTCGGTCGCTCGCCCGACCAGGCCGGTGCTGAGGATCTGCGCCTCTTTCAGCTGCATCTGCTCGATCAGGGCGTTTCACCGATCACGATCAACGCGACACAGACCGGACTGCGCTTTTTCTTCGAGATCACCCTGGATCGCCCTGAGATCACGGGCAAGATGCGCCCCGTTCGTGTCGCGCAACGCTTGCCGGTCGTGCTCACCCGCGAGGAAGCGACGCGCCTGATCGACGCCACGCGTAACCTCAAGCACCGCGCCGCCCTGTCGGTGGCGTACGGCGCGGGCCTTCGCGCCAGCGAAGTGGTTGGCCTCAAGGTCAGTGACGTCGACAGCAAGCGCATGGTGCTGCGCGTCGATCAGGGCAAGGGCCGCAAGGACCGCTACGCACTCCTGCCGCCGGTGCTGCTCACGCGCCTGCGCGGCTGGTGGCGTTACGCCCGCGCCGAGGGCAAGGTGCTGCCCGACGGCTGGCTCTTTCCGGGCCAGGATCCGATGGAACCGATGAGCACCCGGCAGCTCAACCGCGCGGTGCACGAGGCGGCCACCGCCGCGCACATCGACAAGCGGGTGTCGATGCATTCGCTCCGTCATGCCTTCGCCACGCACCTGCTCGAGCAGAAGGAAGACATCCGCACCATCCAGGTCCTGCTCGGCCACAAGAAGCTCGAGACCACGGCCCTCTATACCCACGTGGCCACGGCGACGCTCAGCCAGGTCATCAGTCCGCTCGACAGTACCCGACCGACCTAGCACCGAGGCGTGTCACGCCTGGAGGTCGCGGACATCTTCCGCGCCCACGGGCCGACCTGGCGACACCAGGAGCGTGGGCACTTGAGCCTCGGCCAGCTCAAGGTCATGTCGGCCGTGGAGCACTGCCGCAGCGCCGCGCTGGGCGGTCACGCCCTGCGTTGTTCTTCTTGTGCACAGCCCCAGATCGCCTACAACTCCTGCCGCAACCGCCACTGCCCCAAGTGCCAGGGGAGCGCCGCGCGGCGCTGGCTCGAAGCGCGCTGCGCCGATCTCTTGCCGGTGGACTACTACCACGTGGTCTTCACCCTGCCGGCGCCCGTAAGCGCGCTCGCCTACACCAACAAGGAGCTGATGTATGGATTATTGTTTGATATCGCGGCCGACACCCTGCGCACGATCGCCGCCGAGCCCAAGCACCTCGGCGCCCGCATCGGGCTTACCCTGGTGCTGCACACCTGGGGCTCGGCCCTCACTCACCATCCGCACGTGCACGGGATCGTGCCCGGCGGCGGTCTCGCACCCGATGCCGACCGCTGGGTTCCCTGCAAGCCGGGGTTCTTCCTCCCCGTACGCGTGCTCTCGCGTCTGTTCCGTCGCCGCTTCCTGGAAGCACTGTCCGCGGCCCACGGCCGCGGACAGTTACAGTGCTTGGGCGAGCTCGCCCACCTCGCCGATCCCGCCGCCTTCGCCGACTGGCTCGCCCCGCTCCGAGAGTGTGAGTGGGTCGTCTACGCTAAGCGCCCGTTCGCCGGACCCGAAGCGGTACTGGCGTATCTGTCGCGCTATACCCATCGCGTCGCCATCTCCAACTCCCGGCTCCTCGCACTCGATGAACGTGGCGTCACGTTCCGCTGGAAGGACTACCGTGCCGAGGGCCGCACACGCCACAAGACCATGACCTTGAGTGCCGGGGAGTTCATGCGCCGCTTCCTGCTGCACGTGCTGCCGCGCGGCTTCCACCGCATCCGCCACTATGGCTTGCTCGCTCACGCTCATCGCCGGCACAACATCGCCACCGCGCGCGCGCTGTTGCAGGCACCGGCGCCGCCGGCGCCGCTCGAACCCGACAACCGCAACACGAGCGGCTCCAGAGCACCTACCTTCCTGTGCCGGCACTGTGGCGCGCCGATGCTCATCATCGAGACCTTCGCCCGCGCTCAGCACATCCGCGGGCCACCGGCCTTGAGCTCCGTGGCGTGACTGCGCATCGCCTTCCGCTCGCACGTGATTTGCCTGTGCGGGTGCGAACGCCCCTGTGCGTGTCCCATCAACAACGCTTAGACCCCACGCGCCACTGCTACCCCAACACGCTGCCAAAGTCCGCCGCCGTAGACCCCCGCCATTCCAGGCCTCGCGACACCCGCCTCCCCAGTCGCTCCATCCCGCGCCGCACTCCCTCAAATCCCCATAGCTCAGCGCTTCCGCTGATCCTCGCCGTACCCCTTCGCGGTTTCCTCCCTTGAGGATTGTCCAACGCCTACCCCCAGACCCCTTCGCGCCCGGACAGTCCTGCGCATCGGGGTAGGCGTCCGACAATCCTTAACAACTCCGGTCGGTCACGGCGACAGAATGCCTTCCGCAAAGCGGCCATGCCCATACACCACCTCAGGACCCAGGACAGCAACAACAGCGCGCCCGGGGCGATCAACGCCCTCGGCCTGACGGCGGCTGTGACGTTCTAGTAGGCAGGGCCGGCCAGCGAGCTCGCTCGACACGCGCACCTGAGCGCCGCCGGTTTCCCGGCGGTGCAGATCACTTCACCGCCTTGATCGTGATCGTCGTCGTGAGTTCTTTCGCCTGCCACTCGAAGGGTCCTTCGGTGAGCTTGCCGCTGCGCCCCGTAAACACCTTCGGCGTGTCCATGTGCATCGGAAAGAACTCGCCCCCGCCGACGATCCGGAAACCGTCCTCATACAAATGCAGGTTGGCCGGATTTGAGCCCTGGACGCATCCAACGCTGGGAATGATGAACCGGGGCTGGAACGTCTCGAAGCTCGTTGCACGGAGGGACACGCGAATGAGGAACTCGCTTGGCGGGTCGATCAGGTTGGGATCGGGGAAGACCGACGCCGAGAGCGTGCCCGGGGAATTGCTGTCCAGCGCCGTGCAGAAATGCGGCTCGAGCGTGAAGGTCAGACTGCTGTAGTTCAGGGGACCGGAGCCCTCATAGTCGAAGCCTGGGCCGATGGCCGCATTGAAATTCAGGATCACCCCACGGGCCTGTACGATGGAGTTGCTGCTGCCCAGGCCTGCCAAACCCTCGGGAGAGTTGAAGGAACTCTGCAGATCAGAGTCGAAATCAACCGTCAGCTGATGGATCGCGCATTTCTCGATTTTTTCGAGCCAATCGGGACCCAAGACCTTGTCCACGTCAACACCCATCAGTTGGAGATCTCGGGCCATGCCTAACATGGTGTGGGAAGCAGCCACCCCTGGCTCCACGCAGAGCGTACTGTAGGTCCTATTGAAGATGGCGACGATCAATGGCACGAACTGTGCCTGTACGAGGTTGATCTCGTCGGGAAACTTCCCGTCTCCATCCAGACCTAGGAGGAGCAGCTCGCGCATGAACGCGCTTATGTTGTTCAACGCGTTGACCATCTGAGGAACGGTTGCATCCTTCTCGAGCGCGTCATCCAGGGTCGGCTTCAGATAGATGGTGTAGAAGAACTGTATCAGGTCCTCCTCTTCGGTCACCAATTGCTGCAGCGTCGTCGCCGGCGCCTTGGCGATCTGATCCAGTACGGCCGCCTGTTCGTTCGCCGGAACCACGGGCTCGGTCTCCGAGCCCCCGCCCAGCCCATAGCCGCTGAAGTGCAGGATCGCGAAGCCGTCGATGCCGCCCAGGTTCAGCGGGTAGAGCGAGAAGTCCGTACCCACGCCCCGGTACGCAAATCCCACCGGATGACTCGTGCCGACAAGGGGCGTGATCGTGAGCCTGGCAACCTGCTGAAGCTGCAGGCCTTCGGGACCCAGCTGCACGGCAGCTGCGACCCCGCCGGACAACGGTACCCCATCGACCATCAGAACGGGGGTCAGAGTTATATCCTCGTCCCCGAGGAGCGCGTTGGCAGGAATCGTGAGCGTGAAGCGAGTACCGTCTGCGCCAGTCGCCGAGACCGTGCCGCCGGTGCGGACGGAAATCGTCTGCGTCACTGCATGCGTCGCATCCGGGGTCGCGACGACATCGAGCGGATGGGGCGGCGGGATGAGCGGGGGGCTCAACTGCAGCGCGACGTAACGATTGAGCGCAAAACCGTAGGCGGTCCCGCCGCTCACATACGTGCCGTGCAGCGTCAGTAGATAAGTCTTGCCGCTCACGAGGCCGGAGTTACCCACCGTGATCGTGGCGTTAGCGATCGCCCCAGGCGTCAGTCCCCCGAGGGCAAGGGGCAGCCCGGACGCGCTTGCGCCCCCGTAGGTCGCGCTCGCCACCATGACGTTGGCCGCGGCCACCGTACCAACATTGATGATGTCGATCGCGATCGACGCCTGGGTCCCGGCAGCCGTCAACTGCGGGGTACCGGTGGCAAGGGCGGTCTGCGAGTGAGCGGGTTGCGCGGCAACTGCCGCGAGCACGATTGCAACCAGCAGGTTGGCGGTATTCAACTGCCTCGGGCGCATAAACGCCTCCCCTATTCGCTCGGAATCTTCTTCGAATCAGGCCGGCGCGTCTCACCCGCAAGGCCCGGACGATCTGTGCAGCTGCGCCGGGAGGTTCTTCTGTGCAGGAAATCCTCCGCCTCGCGCCCGGTGGTTGTCAAAGGGTTTGTAGGACGAAGTGCACCGTGCTGGCTCCCTCCTCGTGGCGACTCGCTGACATGCGTGATCACGCGCTGCAACATCGAGTTGGCGCCAGCGTATCGTCACGCAGTTGCGTACGCCGCCGAAGAGACGTACAAAGAGCTGCGGAACTGCCTCGGGGGCCCAGGAGGGATGAGCCGTGATACCAACAATGAAACTGCGTTACACAACCGGATGGCTCATTGGGCTTGGCTGCATCGCGTGCGCTTCAGGCGTCTCTGCGGCGTCGATCTCCTTTACAGTCTCGGAGCCGTCTCGGACGCTTAGCCCCCCCGGAACCGTGATGTTCCTCGGCACCGTCACCAATGATTCCGGCACCGACCTCAATACAACGGACTTCTTCTTCAATTTCGGGGGCTACGATCCGCTCCTGCTCACACCGAACCAGGATCTCGGGGCGACCAACTTTCCCATCGCCAATGGTTCGACTTCGGCGCTGACGGATCTCTTCTCCATCGCGGTGGGCCGCGCTCCGGCGTCGTCGACACTGGTGCTGAGCGTGCAGCTCGAAGACAGCAGCAACGATCTGAGTGCTCTCGAGACGGTCACCTTGCACGTCGGCGGCGGCTCGAGCGGCGTGCCGGAACCCGCCTCCATGGGGCTACTGGGCGCCGGTCTCGTGGGCTTGCTTCTGAGTCGGCGGCGCGCCTCCGCACTGATGCGCAGGGCCGCCGCCAGTCCCAAGCCGCTGCGCCCCTGTTCGCGAGTGCTGACCACCATGCTCCTACCGCAGTCGGGCTAAAACCGTGCGGTGCAGCGTCATGCCTCGGACAGCCGGCGATCGCCCCCGTCAGCGGGCGCGAATTTTTCCCAATCCGACCCGAAAGGGCCTCAAAATCAGACCGTCACGACGATCTTGCCGACCTGCTGATTCGACTCAAGAAAACGATGCGCTTCAACGATGTCTTGTAGCGAGAAGCTGCGGGCGATCAAAGGCTTCAAGCGTCCGGCAGCAAGGCCATCGACTACGAAGCGTTTCCCGCGGTCCAGGCTCTCCTGTTTCCCGGTGATGGAAAACAGCGTATAGCCGCGCAGGATCAGATTTTTCGCGAGCGCCGGGAACAGCGGAAATGGCGTCGGTTCCCCAGCCAGCGCGCCGTAAAGAAAAATCGTGCCGCCATTGCCCATTGCGGCGGCCAAGGCCTCGACACCCCCCCGGCCAGCGACCGGGTCGAATGCAAAGCGTGCGCCCTTGCCGGAGGTCACGCGCATTACTTCCTTTATAAGGTCCTGCTGCTGGGTCACTATCACATGCTGTGCCCCAGCCTTGAGCAAGGCGTCCCGCTTCGCGCCCGTACGAGTCACCGCGATGGACACGCCCCCCAGACTATTAACGATCTGGATTGCCGCAAGACCGACACTGCTGGATGCCGCCGTGATTACGACCGCCTCGCCCTTCGCAACGCCACCAATTTCGACCAGCGCGCCATAAGCCGTCAGGTATTGCATCCATATCGCGGCCGCCTCGGCCCAGGATAGATTCGCTGGGTGCTTAACCACGGCGTGCGCCGGAACGATGGCGGCATCTCCGTAAACACCATATTGGTTCATGGAAAAAGCCGGGATCACGCTCACTGCATCGCCCATTGCAAAGCCCGTTACGCCCTCGCCAAGGGCCTCAATCTCGCCGGCCGCTTCATAGCCGAGCTTGGCGGGCAGGTTCGGATTCTCAAGGTATGCGCCAGAGCGGAACATTGCCTCGGCGCGATTCAAGCCAAGTGCCCGAACTCGAATTCGGATCTCTCCCGCCTTCGGCCGGCCGACATCCAACTCATCTATCTGAAGCACTTCGGGACCGCCGGTCCGATGGAAGCGAACGATTCGAGACATGGGAATCTCCCTCTAAAGTCTACTGACTAGCCAGCACTCTTCTGGAGCAGATTGCCCTGCGCCTCGATGGAGAGGTGGTTCCACTTCTCCCACGTCTCGATCCGCTTGGCGTATTCGGTACGCATCAGAGGTAATCCAACAGTGCCAAAGAAGATGCGCAATGGCGGATCCGCCGCATCGACGACCTTCAGGATGGCCGGGCCTGTCGCATCGGGATCGCCCGGCACATTGTGGCTGCGAAATGCCTCGATCGACGCACGCGCACCGTCGTACGCCGGTAGAAGTCTGGCGCGCTTCGCCGAAGGTCCACTCCAATCGGTAGCGAAGCCGCTCGGCTCGACGAGCGTCACCTTGATACCGAAGCCGGCCACCTCGGCAGCGAGCGCTTGGCTGAACCCCTCGAGCCCCCATTTTGAGGCGTGATACAGGCCGACGGTTGGAAAGGCGTTAACCCCGCCGATTGAGGAGACCTGAATGATGTGGCCCGAGCCCTGGGCACGCAGAATGGGTAAGGCCGCCTGCGTGACCCACAGCGCGCCGAAGAGGTTGGTTTCGATCTGCTCCCGTGCTTCCGCCTCGCTGACCTCCTCGATCGCGCCGAAAAGGCCATAGCCGGCGTTATTGACCACCACGTCGAGACGGCCGAATCGCTCGTGTGCCTCACTGACTGCAGCGTGGACCGCAGCCTTGTCGGTGACATCCAGAGTGATCGCCGCGATCCGTTCACCATAGCGCTCAACCAGCGGAGCCAGTGTTTTCACGTTACGTGCCGTGGCGGCGACGCGGTCGCCGCGCGCAAGCGCGGCCTCCGCCCAGACGCGTCCAAAGCCCTTCGAGGTACCCGTAATGAACCAAACCTTGTGTGCCATAGCTCTGCCCCGCTCCAATAGCTCAAATGATCTGGCCATGGGTATAAGGGAAGCCGTAGCGCGTTTCACATCCCTCAGAAGGTGGAGATAGCGTTAACTCGCGCCATGCGAACAAAGCGACCGGGCTCGTCGTCATTCGCGACTCGCGATACTCACTAACCTGAGCCAAAGCGGAGCGGCTCTCTGGGATCGCGTGGTTGCGCATAATGCCGTTGTCGTCGCGGTAAGGTAACTTCCTCAGCGAACCTGCAAGGCCTCGTCCTCGTCCCGCTGCTGAATGCGGCTCGCCGCGCCCATCAGGGCCTTAGCCGCGACGAGGTCCCCGGTCATATTGGGTCTTATCCTGACCTCGATCTGCTCAATTATGGTCGCCAACGTGGCGATCAATTCGGCCATCTTCTCGCCCTCACACACCAGCCGATCGATCGCGGCCGAGTTTGGCTCGTGAATAAACTCTGCAAAGGCATCCGCGTCGCGATCTGCGTCCGTCAAAGCCAGACGCGCGATTTTCGTGAATGAAACGAGGGCGGAGCGCAGTTCGAGTTCGTCCGGATGATGTTTCAAACTGACGGAAACGGCCTTGGTCGCGCAAGCGGCCGCGAGCGCCAGGGCGACAGCGCCGGCGGAGCCGGCTCCCGGTGACACGTCGCTGCTGCCGATCTGTGCAACCAAGTCTTCAACTCGCAGGTTAGCAATGGAAACCGAGGCATTCATAGGGTGCTCATGATGTCAGGCGGCGGGAGCACGTGTCTTCGAGGCACTCGCCTGAAGACTGTCGCCGTCACCGAGTTGGGCCGCTACGGCCATTCTCGGGTACAGGCTGCTCCCGCGCCAGAGCCCCCCGGTGCCGCAACCGGACCGGCTGCAACGGCTCGCCGCGTTCAACGTGATCTGCCAATGCCCCACGCACTTGAGACACGAATCGTCGCTGATCTTCGGGATCCCTGAGGGCTTTCGAGGCGAGTTCGGCGGCGCGAAGGTTGAGATAGGTTCCGGCCAGCTCGGGGTGCTGCCGCACCGCGTCGCGGGGTCCTATGGCCTCATCCCGGACGATCTGTGCCGCCGCCGTCCGCGCCTCAAAAAAGCTCTGCTTTTCGATGACCCAACGGTTGCGGAAAACATCGACGTCCTTCGGGTGCAACTCACCGTCCTCGCCCCGTTCCGTCCGCTTTACAGTGACCCGATCACGACCGCTGTGCTGCAGGACGACTTCATCGCCGATCTGAGGCTGCGTGAGGGACTTGGTGACCGCACGCTCGATATCTTTGCCCCAGATCTCCCGTGCCCCGTCACGGGTCTGCAGCCTTACAAAATAGGATGGATCCTCATTCGGATCATGCCGATAGGCATCGCGCCCGTGCTCGAGCAGCTTGCCAGCGATCCGCTCTCGCGGCTCGGCGCCGCCCGTCGTGGCGGCTCGCGGCTCGGGCTCTCTGGGGCAGTGCATCGGCGCCCTCGGGTCGGGGGTATAGATATATCCCGCGGAAATAAACAGTCTAGGCCTCGTCCGAAGGTCACTCGGGCGAACTTCCGCTCGCGGCCATGGAGCTGCCGCTGACCCCCGGTTCCTGCATTTCCGCTTAACGGACGTTCCCTGCCGCACGCGGCAAGTCACGGTATGCACCGCCAGACGGCCATTTTGCCGCACTTTGCCGCTTGCCCGGTCCATTCGGCAAGCCGATTGTCCCATTCTCGCAGCGGTTGTTGGTCAGGGGGACCTCGCCGTGGGTGAGGAACACCGCGAGCTTCGGCCATTGGCCGAGGGCATAGTGGACGGCCTTGCCGAAACGCCCCTCGGGCAGAACCTTCGGCGCCAGCGCCTCCACCCAGGTGTAGAACTCAGCCATGATCGGCGCAGACTGCTGTTGACGGATGGTGAGGCGCTTTTCCGGCGTGCACGGGCGATCGCGATCCCAAAGCACTCGCTCAATCAGCGACAGCTTGCCGATGAACTCGAGCGCCGTTTTGGCATGCGTCGAGTCGCCCGCCTTGCGGGCTTCGTCGAAGTAGCGTCTCGCATGCGCCATACATCCAGCGTGAGTGAAACCCCAGAACCTCGGCAGCGTCATCGTAGACCCCGTACCCATCGGTGAGCAGTATGCCCTTGAACCCTGCCAGGAATCGCATCGGCACGGTATTCCCGCGCGAGGGATCGTAGTCAAAGAGCACGATCCGCTTGCCCGGAGGGCCGGCAGCTCGCACCCAGATCCAATGATCGGCGCTCGGAGCCTTGTCGCTCTTTAGGACCTGCAGACGCGTCTCGTCACAGTGGATCAGCGTCTCGGCGAGCAGCAGTTCGTTCAGCAGGTTAATCAGGGGCACAACGAAGGTGCCACCGAGGCGGATGGCCCACAGCGCCATCGTGCCGCGACCCAGGGGAATGCCCATGCGGCTAAACTGCGGCTCTTGCCGGTACAGCGGGATACCGTCGACGAACTTGGCGGTGATGATCTGCGCCAGGAGCGAGGGCGTGGCGATGCTCTTCGGGAAGATCGCCACCGGTGCCTGAGCGATCCGCACGCCTTGCCGGCAGCACGGGCAGGCGTACTTCGGGCGGATGTGCCTCAAGACCCGTACCCGGGCGGGGATCACCTCGAGCTGCTCGCAGATCTCCTCGCCAATGCGCTCAAGCGCCGTACCGTCGCGCGCGCAGACCTTCTCTTGTTCGGGGATGTCGTGGAGGATCTCCACGCGAGGCAGCTGCGCGCTGAGCTTCTTGCGGCCGCGCTTGCCGCGCTCATGCGCGGGGATCGTGATCGTCTCAAGAGCGGCGGGCATCGCAGTAGACAGCGCCTCGATCTCGTTGAAGAGCCACCGCTGCTCAGGAGAAAGCTCAGCGGCAGGGGTCTTCTCGGAAGAGCGCCCAAAGAGCTGCGTCTTCAGCCAGCGGTTCTCTTCCTCAAGGAGCTTGATGCGCTCCTCGCGTGCCGCGCGGCTCGCTTCCAGCACCGCGAGCCGCGCAGTGATCGCTTCTACATCGATCGGTGTCGGCGCGCTCGAAGCGTTGGACGTCACGGCGCAAGATTATACCGCACCGTGAGTGACATGACTCATCCTAACACCGAAAAATGTAGCGCCTCGTGCGGCTTCATCCATACGTCATAGCCATCGATCAAACGGTTGAGCTCGGCACCCGAGAGCGTCAACACCGCATCCCCAACACGCGGCCAGTGAAAGCGATGGCGCTCGAGTCTCTTGTACCAGAGGATGAAGCCGTTGCGCTCCCACACCAGGATCTTGAGCTTGTTACGGCGCGCGTTGATGAAGGCGACCATCGCCCCCGACAACGGCTATGTGTCGCGACACATAGCCCTTCTTATGTGGCGAGCTGTGATATGTGGCGGTCTTCGATGACCTCACCGGATTCCGCGGCGCCCGGGTTCGTTGCCGCCACATAATATTCGGATTCCACTCCCTCCGACCCGGGGACTGTCCCCGGCTCTCACAACGGGAGGGAGTGGTCATGCTGGAGCTCTATTTCAAGTATTGCCGTGTGATCGCGCGGCTTCGCCGCGGCGCGCTCGGCAACGAGATCGATGGCATTGCAGCGGATCTGTCGCGCGCGGGCTATAAGCGCGACTCGGCCAAGTTGTATCTAGCGCGGATCGCTCGCTTCAGTGCGTACGCGACCGGATGCGGTTGCCGCAAGTCGACACCGATTCCCCCACAGATCGTAGATCGTTACCTGAAGGCGAGGCCGACGATCGCCGCACGCTGGGCTGCGCACGGAGCGATCGGCCACGCAGCGCGGTGTGTCCCAGAACGGTTTGCCGCGAGGCCAACGCCGGAAGACCCGGACAGCCCGCTGCTTGCGGCGTATTTGCAGCACCTGCGCGTCATTCGCGGCCTGCATCCGAAGACGTGTGAGGGACTCGTTCTGACGGCGCGACGGATGCTAGCGTGGCAGAAGCAGCATCTCCCGGGCAAGCCCCTGTCCGATCTCACCGCGAAGCACGTTCTGACCATGACGCGCGAGCTGCTGTCGGCCTGCCGCAGCGACGGCTCGAGGTCATCCACCACAGCTTACATGCGCTCGTTCCTACGTTACTTGTCCTGGGAGAGCCTCAACGCGCAGGACTTATCGTCGTTCGTCCCGAGGACGCCATGCTGGCGTCATGCGCATCTGCCGCCGCACCTGGCCTGGGAGGACGTCCAGCGCGCGATCGACGCCATCGAGGCGACGACGCCATCCGGTGTACGAGATAGGGCCATGATGCTGCTGTTGGCGACTACGGGTCTGCGCAACAGGGAGTTGCGTCAGATCGAGCTCGGCGACATCCGATGGAGGACCGGGGAGCTGGTGCTGCGCCACACCAAGGGACATCGCGATCGTGTCGTGCCACTGATCGAGGAGACTGGCGCTGCGCTCGCCGACTACGTGCTGCACGCGCGTCCGCGGACCACAGAGCGTAGGGTGTTCCTCTTGCACGTTCCACCCCTGCGTCCCCTGTCCCACAGTGGCACCGTATCGCGCATCATCCGCACTCGACTGCAACGCGTCGGCATTCCCATTCAACGCGGTGGGGCTCATCTTCTGCGTCACAGCCTGGCCAGCCGACTGGTCGAACAGCGACGACCGATCAAAGAGGTGGCTGATCTTCTCGGCCATCGGAACATCGATACCACGGCGTTGTACGTCAAGGTCGCCGTGCCACAGCTCGCCGATGTCGCACTGCCGTTTCCCGGAGGTGCCCCATGAGCACGTTCGTGAACACGGTCGCCGCGAGTATCGAGAGCTACCTCGCCCTGCAGCACTCGCTCGGTTACCAGTTTCGTAAACAGGCCGGATCGCTGCAGGCTTTTCTCCGTTACGTGCGCTCCACCCAGGCCCAGGGTCCGCTGTCGCAGGCACTCGCTCTGGAGTGCGTCATGGCCAACGACCTCACACCCAACGGGAGAGCCATCCGTTATGCGGTGATTCGACGCTTCGCGGAGTACCACGCCGCCTTCGACCCTCGAACCGAGCCGTTCGATCGTCGCGCCCTGCCTCGCTCCCGCGCCATTCCTCCGCCGCGGATCCTGAGCGATGAAGAGCTCCGATCGCTGATGGCGGCGAGCGGGCGGGTATCGACCGAGCAGCCCTTGCGGGGACTAACGCTCGCTACCGTGATTGGGTTATTGGCCAGCACGGGACTGCGATCCGGGGAAGTCGTGCGCCTCAACCGCACCGGCGTGGACCTGACCAGCGGCGTTCTCGAGATCCGCAAGACCAAGTTCCGCAAGGACCGACTGGTGCCTGTTCACGCCACCACGTTGACTGTCTTGCGAGACTATGCCCGTCATCGCGACCTCGTGTTCCCGACCCCGAAGACTGCGGCCTTCTTCATCAGCACTCGCGGCACACGGCTGTCAAAGTCCGGCCTGCGCTACGGCTTCGAGCAAGCCTGCGCACTCGCTGGCGTCAACGAGCATGCGGCGAAGGCTCTCCGACCCCACGACCTTCGGCATCGATTCGCCGTCACACGCCTCGCCGCGTGGCATCGACAGAAGATTGACGTTCAGTCGATGTTGCCGCTGCTGGCGACCTACCTGGGTCACGCCCGGTACAGCGATACGGCTTACTACATCACAGCCACCTCGGAGCTGTTGGGCTTGGCCGCAGCGAGCGCCTTCGATAACGGAGGTGGCGCATGAACGGCCAACGCTCACTCGCCCAGCAGCTCGAGTCGTTCTTTCACCGACGATTGACGCAGCAGCGCAACGCCACGCCGGCCACGGTCGCGGCGTACCGAGACGCGCTTCGCTTGCTGGTCCTCTTCGCCTCGCAACGTACCGGTAAGAAGCCGTGCACTCTCGCTGTTGAAGACCTCGATCGCGACATGATCCTGGCGTACCTGGACCATTTGGAGTGCTCGCGCGGCAACGGTGTCCACACCCGCAACGCGCGTCTGACCGCTATTCGGTCATTCTTCCATCACGTCGCCGCCAGCGATCCGGCATCGATCGGCATCGCGCAGCGCGTACTTGCCATACCGAGCAAGAAGGCCGACATTCCCACGACCCATTACCTCTCCCGGCCCGAGCTCGACGCGCTCATCGACGCTCCGACCGCCAGCTCACCACGAGGGCGTCGCGACCGAACGCTGTTATTGTTCCTCGCCCGCACCGGAGCGAGGATTTCCGAGGCGCTCAGTGTCGATGCCGCAGACCTGTTGTTGAACGGTGCGCGTTCGCAGGTCCTGCTGCGTGGCAAGGGTCGCAAGGAACGCGTCGTTCCCTTGGCCGGCGATCTCACCGCAGCAATCGATGGCTTGCTGCACGAACGTCGTGTGGATCAGCACGAACATGTGCCGGTATTTGTCGGTGTCCATGGACGGCGTCTGACCCGCTTTGGTGCCACTCACGTCGTGCGTCGCGCTGTCGTCGCAGCCTCCAGGCATATGCCCGAGCTCGCACGGAAGCAGATCTCGCCCCACTTGTTCAGGCACGCCCTCGCGATGATCCTACTGCAATCCGGCGTGGACCTTCTCACCATCCAAGCGTGGCTCGGGCATGCACAGGTCGCAACCACGCATCGCTACGCGGCAGCAGATGTGGAGATGATGCGTCGTGGCCTGCAAAGGGCTGGCATCCAAGGCAGCGTGGTCCACCGGTTTCGGCCCAAGGATGCCGTACTGAGTCTGCTCGAGAGCCTGTAGCTCTTATGTGTCGCCGGTCGCAAGCACGAGTTCCATGCACTCAACCGCTTGGCTGTGTGCCTGCGGTCGGCCGCCACATATCACAGCTCGCCACATAACAACGGATCCTCCTTGATCACGTCCCGCGCCAGGATCGCCAGCCCGTCGATCTGCCGGCGCATGTCCACCGGTGCGCGGTGCAGGTAGACGCGCTCGATGCCGCGATTAGGCCGTAGCATCCCCTTGCCCTGAGAACACCGCTGATACCCACCTCGGCGCCGGCCACTCGCCACACTCGATCGCCCATCCTTGCGCGCACACCAGGCGGCAGACCATACCGTTGCGCGCTGCTCGCGCGATCTCGGTCGCCCCTGCCGGCGAGCTCGTTACCCGTACCGCAACAAAACGGCTCTTGCTCTGGCGCTTGCGCGGGTGCTCACTTCTCGGCAGAACACCGCGCCGGCGCAGCGTCGCGATCGCGTCGTACACCGGCCGCAGCTCAAGCCCCTTCGCCTTCGCGTAATCGCTCAGCGGCACGCCAGCCCGCCGCGCTCCCTTAAACGCCTCCGCTGCAACCCGCTGCTTCTCCGTCAATGTCTCGGTCACCGCGTACCTCCACATCCTCGTGGCAGTACACTGCCTCCATCCAGGTCACGACGGAAGAACGTGCTTACTTAAGCGCTTACCGCTATAAGGCCGGGCAATCCAGCGAGGTGAACTTCCGTTCCTGGCCGGGAAGCGCCTGATTGGCGTCCCGGTTCCGGACACTCAGCACGAAAGCCCGAGAGGCGTTGGTAAAGGTCGCTTGTTGACCGGCCAAAAGCGGGTGTCTTCCCGTCGAATTGGCCTCCCTGAAGCGGTCGTTCCACGATGCCAAGCTCCCCCTGGTTGCCAACTCCGGAAGCATCCGTGACCATGCCCGCACAAGTGGCTGGGGGGCAGCCGAAATGGCCGAAGGCGGTAGCGACGAGAAGGCGAGCGGTAGTACGCCCACCGTCTTCATCAGCTACGCGTCGCAGGACGCGGCCGTTGCGAATGCCATTGTCGAGGCTCTGGAGCGCCAGGGACTCAAATGCTGGATTGCGCCGCGGGATGTGACGCCGGGTGCGCATTACGCCAGCGAAATCGTTCACGCAATCGATTCTGCCAACGCGATTGTTCTCATTCTCTCACAGGATGCGGCGTCCTCCCCCCACGTACTCAGGGAGTTAGAGCGCGCGACCTCCAAGCGCCATCCGGTCGTGACGCTGCGACTCGATCAAGCGCCCCTTCCCGCTGAATTTGAATACTTCCTGAATACCTCGCACTGGCTCGACGCCAGCTCCGGCGATACGGTCCGTGCGCTGCCCAAGCTCGTGACCGCGGTAAAGGTCTCCATACAAGCACCCGACGTGACGCCGGTCGGTGCCCCCAGTACGACTACTCCCGAATCTACCGTGTCCGCACGGTCCCGATGGCGGGCCGGGATCGTCGTCGCGTCTGTGATCGGGTTGGGTCTGGCGATATTCGCGGCGGACCGCTCGTGGTTATCCAGCCGTCGAACCGCGGCGACGCCCGCACCGGCGCGGACCGCGTCAGCCCCCGTCCCGGCCACTGCAGCGCCCACCATTCCAGAGAAGTCCGTCGCTGTCTTGCCGTTCGTCGACATGAGCGAGAAGAAGGACCAGGAGTATTTTGCAGACGGCATGGCGGAAGAAATAATCAACCTGCTGGCACAGGTCCCGGAGTTGTACATCCCGGCGCGGACGTCTTCGTTCTATTTCAAGGGAAAGTCGACGAGGATCCTCGACATCGCTCGCGAGCTCGGCGTTGCGCATGTTCTCGAGGGCAGCGTGCGCAAGTCTGGCAACCGGTTACGCCTGACGGCGCAGCTGATCCGAGCCGACAATGGCTATCATGTCTGGTCACAGACTTACGACCGTGATTTTGGCGATGTGTTCAAGGTGCAGGACGAGATTGCCAATGCCGTCGCACAAGCCCTGCAAATTTCACTTATGGGTGGTGCGCTGACACGTCAGCAGGGTGGCACGCAGAATCTCGAGGCGTATCAACTATATCTCCGCGCCGGCGATGCGACTAATCAGAACTCGATGGAATCGCTGGAAAAGGCACGCGCTGACCTCGAGCAAGCGACCAAGCTGGATCCGGCCTTTGGCCTGGCATGGTGTTCGCTGGCGATACATTACGCGGTGGCGGCGGACAATGGGTTAATCCCACCCCAGGAAGGGTTCGAACGCGCGCGGAAATTGGCACAGCGGGCGCTGCAGTTGAGTCCGGACATGTCTGAGGCCCACGCCATTCTTTCGTACGTCAAATCGAGCTATGACTGGGACTGGCCGGGTGCCGAAGCGGAGTGGCGTCGGTCTTTAGCTTTGGACCCGACAAATGCGCGCGCGATCGCATTCTCTGGAGCGCTCTATATGACTCTCGGGCGCTGGGCCGACGCGGACCGTCAATTGCGACTCGCGCTAGCACGGGATCCACTATCCCCCTGGCGGAATCTGAATCTGGGAATTGAGTTGTACAGTGCCGGTCGGTATGCGGAGGCGGAGACCTCGTTTCGCAGGGTGCTCGAACTGGCGCCGGCGTTCATATCGGGCCACTACTATCTCGGCAAGGCATTGTTCGCCGAGGGACGAGCACAGGAAGCTCTGACGATCACTCAGCAAGAAGTGGATGAAGGGAACCGCCTAAACTTACTGCCCATCGTGCTGCAGGCCGTTGGGCGCAAGGCAGACGCCGATGAGGCCTTGCATATTCTCAGCACTAAGTTCGCAGACGACGCCGCGTTCAATGTCGCGATGGTTTACGCCTATCGGGGCGACCGCGATCAGGCGCTGCAGTGGCTCGATCGGGCCTATAGACAGAAAGACCTCGGTCTTGTCGAAATTGTCGGTGAGCCCCTGTTTAAGAATCTCGCCAACGACCCGCGTTATAAGGCTTTCCTGCGCAAGATGAATCTGCCGGATTAGCGGTGGCGAGCGGCCTCTCAAGGCAGTCAACCGACCCGGGAGCCGACGCTCGCGACGGGCAGCTCAGAAGACCCAACGGCCGGTGCAGTTCGAGATCACGGAGCCGACCCGTGACGCGGTCGGTGCCTGGATCGTGCACGCCGGGCTGACGACAGAGGACGCACTGTTTCCGAGTCGCATGCGCAAATCGGCTCACTTGTCGACTCGCCAGTACGCCCGAATTGTGGATTCATGGGTCGAGCAGCTCGGCCTCGACCGCGCTGACTACGGGACGCACACGCTGCGGCGCACCAAGGCGACGCTGATCTACCGTCGCACCAAGAACCTTCGGGCCGTTCAGTTGCTGCTCGGGCATACCAAGTTGGAAAGCACGCTCCGCTACCTTGGGATCGAGGTCAACGACGCTCTCGAAATGGCGGAGCAGACGGAGGTGTAGCGTTAGAGGGCCGGTCAGCGAACGGGTCGCTGACCGGCCACGACCCGTCATTGGCGGTCCTGGACTGACTGCAGCAAAGCAACGGACGCTTGCGCCGGTCCTCCTCGCGGAGGAACGAAGAAAAACTCCGGTCAACCCTAGAATGTCTTCCGGAAGTCGTCGCCGCTGCCGGTGGTCGGGTTCCGGTACTGTTCGACGGTGGCGTTCGACGCTCGCTACTTCCTGTCTGCGGCAGGCGAGCAAGTTTTTGAGCCGATGGTTACCTTTGCCAGACCCGGTTGGTCGGTTGTGGGGAACGGAATTTTTCCGTTGCCCTGAGATCTCACACAACTATACGAAAGCGTGTAAGCCATGACGGACGCAAACTCGTCGGGAGACAGCGAACCAGGAGCGGTAAGCGGCATTTGCGTGATTACGACGCTACGAATTTGGGAGACATTCAAATGAGACTTGGCGAAACTCGCGCCCGTGAGCGCTGGTGCCGAGACCCCCTGCAGCCTGTCACCGTGGCAGAGTGCGCACTGCGCAGAATACACAGCCTGTCCACGTACCACTTGCTCCGGGGTATAAGGAACGGTGCCTATACCGACGATGTTCGCGCTTGAAGACGACGGCGGAATACTGGCCATCGGAATCTGACCCTCAGCGCCGTTGACTACCGCTCGGGCGGCACCGAGTTTGTACGCCAAAACGTGACTGCCGTGCGCCGGTGGAAGGTTTGGTGTTTTTTGAATCCCGGGTTCACCAACGAGTATGGAGACATATTGCTCGCCGGCTAACGCAAACGTCGACAACGGCGCTACGATTGACGAGCCAGTGTCGATCTTCCATAGCTCTCGACCGGTTGCGACGTCAAACGCGTAGAGTGTTCCGCCTACGTCGCTCGTGAATACCAGGCCGGATGCCGTAATGAGAGCACCCCCGTGCGCAGGATATGGCAGGGCGGCTTTCCAGCGGATCTGGCCACTGGCAACATCTACGGCCGATACAACGCCGGTCCCCTTGCCACGCGCCGGCAACGGACCGCCTTGGTAGCGTTGGCCGGGGATGTATTCTGGACTTTCAGGCGAGAGATTCCACACTCCGCACTCATTGGTACTGGGAATGACAAACAGATTAAATTTCGGATCATAGGCTCCACCGAGCCATTCGATTCCGCCGCCATGGTTTGGGCAGCCGGGCGTGCCCTCTAAAGTCGGAGGTTTATCGAAGCCCGTTTGCTCGCTTAGGACGAGGCGATGAATAACCGTACCGTTGCTCTGGTCAAGAATAATGAAGTTGCCGGCCTTGTCGCCGACCGCGACAAGCTCGCGGCTCGACCCCCCGACATTGCCCGTAAACAGTACCGGCACCATCGCCGTATCTGCGTCGTGAGTGTCGTTGCTGATCAGCTGGTAGTACCACTTCACCTTCGGCGTTTTCCCGCTGATGTCCAGCGCGACCAAGGAGTTGTTGTAGAGATCTTTACCCTCCCGGCCCTTAAGGACCAAGTCCGGTCCAGGATTGCCAGGCGCCACAAAGAGGGTGTTGGTGCCGGGATTAATTGCCAGACCCGACCAGACGTCGGCCCCGCCGTGCAACCAGGACCTCCCCGGCCACGTATCACGTTTGATGGTGTCCCAATCCCATAGCTTCTTCCCGTCCACCACACTAAAGGCGCTCACTCGTCCGCGATTGCCATAGTCCCCGCCGCCAGTTCCAATCAAAACACTGCCTTTGTAAACGTATGCCGCCATGGAGTACCAGGTATTGGTATTGTCGCGACATCCGGAAACGTCCCATACCGGCTTGCCCGATTTGGCATCGAGTGCGATCACACGACAATCAAGGGTGGCAAAGAATACCTTTCCCTCTTCGATGCCGACGCCACGATTCACTGCGAACGAAATCACCGGCGGATTGTATGGAAACTGCCACTTTAGCTTGCCGGTTCGAGCGTCGAGCGCGAGCACGTTGTCATGTGGAGTGGTGATGTACATCGTGCCGTTGCTGACGATGGGCGCGGCCTCCTGTTGGCCATCGTCGGAAATCTGCGTTTGCCAGGCAAGACCCAACCCATGTACGTTTTCAGGCGTGATTTGAGTCAATCCGCTGAAGCGGTTGCCGAGATAGCTCTTCGCGGGAAGCAGCCACTCGTCGTGGATTTGATCGGCGCTCAGCAGCCTTTGCGCGTCCGGCACTGCATCAGCGCGCGCGGCTCCAACCGCACAGAGCAATGTTGCAAACAACCAAATGCTGGTTTTAAGTTTATGACTGCTCGCGGCGATCGAAAGCCCTTTGATCTCAACGGCGCGATCGAATGCGATTTGCGTAATGGGAGCCTCCTGGGCGTTATCGCATCAAGTCTGCAGGATTTCGCATTTTGAGCAGGGTGATTTCTCCGGATTGGACCCCCCTTGCGGGGGCTACCGGCGGAGCCTTCCGCGACGATTCAGTCGGCATGCCTTCAAGTATTGCTTGGCCTATATCGCGAATCAACGCTGTATGCGCCGTTGAGCGCAAAAGTCAGCGCTCCGCGCCGTGGGGGCGGGGCACTAGCCGTTGGCCCGCGATTAAGATAATTCTCAGCCGTCCCGCTCCCCGCTCCCCGCTCCCCGCTCCCCGCTCCTGCGTGGCTGATGCTGAGCGGAGTTGTCGGACTTGACGCGATGCGTAAGCGTCGCGCCGCATAAGCTCGCGTGATTTTTGCACTGAGAAGCCCGGCCTCGCGCCGGTCTTTTCATTTCTAGCAGTGAGCGAGCGCACATTACTGTCTGTCGCATGTTGCGGAAAGGACGCTTGCTCGCCGACACTGCACGCAGATTTCTGTTGCACGAGCGTGCGGCCCAAGGCGCGACTTGTAGCGCAGAACCTTTGCGGGTGCTTGCTCCGGCCGGCCACATAGTAGTGTGGCGCGATCCGGCACGCCCGCCCGCCCTCGGCATCTCCCTCCTGTCCGAAGCCGCGAATAAAAAGTCGTTATGTCCGGTGGAAGCAATGGTGCTCTATTCGGCGTACCCAGAAAAGCCGGCGGGTACTCGGGCGTTCGAGGAGCTGCTGGACCAAGCTCAGGCGTGATGGCATGGCGTCGGCTACCGCACAACTGACCTACCAAGGACTAGGGCACAGGGCAGCTGCTGCTCCCGGGAAGTTCATATGTCTGCCGCGCGTCGGACGATTCATTCGTTTTGGTTGGCGTTGAGCGTTACGGGTATGGCGCTACGGGCCCGGCGCTCGCCGACTCAGTACCCTTTTGGGGCGCAAAAGCCTCCGTACCCATCGACACGCCCATCAATCAGCTGAAGAAAGATGAGTTCCTGTGGATGGGCGAAGCCGTGAGTACGGGTCCCCTAGTCATGGTTGTCAGCATCACTGAGCAGAGAGCATATGTGTATCGCAAGGGTATTCTGATCGGGGCTACTACCGTAAGCACCGGCCGCCCTGGTCACTTAACGCCTACCGGGGTCTTCACAGTCCTGCAAAAGCAAAAAGGAGCATCGGTCAACGATCTATGACGGTGCGCCGATGCCGTACGTGGAGCGACTGACCTGGGGTGGCGTCGCGCTGCACGCCGGCGGACTACCCGGTTATCCCGAATCTCACGGCTGCATTCACTTGCCAAGCGAGTTTGCACAGCGGCACTTCGAGATTTCGCCCAACGGCATGACTGTCGTGATCGGCACCGAGGCAACTGAGCCAGAGCGTGTCGCGCATCCGGGGTATCTCGCTCCGGTGAAGTTTGTCGGCGGCCAGCCTGTGCTTAATGGGATACTGACACCGGGAGCGACGTTGTTCGTGACCCATGAATCCCTCTACCCGGAAACGACTGGAAGCATGGTCCAGGTCGTGGACGCCGATCCGCCGGCCAATAGTCAGCCCGCCCACTCTCGCGGGAGCTTATAAAGGGTTGTGTTCTTTTCCAGGCCATCAAGGGCGCGGGCTCTGTCCGCAGCGGCGTCATTAGAAGCGACACCGTGACATACTGGCGGCTGATCGGGTCTCCCGGGCCCCGCTTCAATACAGGATGACTTCACGATGGCCGAGACCGCCCGCGACGAAATCACCCAGCTGGCCGGATCGATTCGTGCTCTGGAACGACAGCTCGAGGTCGCACTTGCCAGGCGACGCATCGAGCTGAACTACGAGCTGCGCGACGGCATCGCTCACTTCGAGCACGTCATAATCGCGAAGCACCGCCTCCTCAAAGCGCGGTTGTTGAGCTACATCTTTGGTGCTCGCCCGGCCATGATCCTGACTGCGCCGGTGATCTATGCACTCATCATTCCGGTGCTACTGCTGGACCTATTCGTCGCCGTCTACCAGACGGTATGCTTTCCGGTCTACGGAATCCCCCGTGTGCGCCGCAAGGACTACCTGGCATTCGACCGCGAGCAGCTCGCCTATCTCAATGCCATCGAGAAGCTCAATTGTGCGTATTGCGCGTATGCGAACGGCGTATTCGCGCACGTTCGGGAGGTGGCGTCCCGCACTGAGCAATACTGGTGCCCGATCAAGCACGCTCGGCGTGTGCTCGGCGTCCATGCGCGCTATGGCAGCTTCGTAGACTACGGTGACGGCGATTCCTACCGACACGAGCTCGAGCGGCTTCGGGCGGAGGCGCGATCCGTCGAGCCGACCTAACCGTCTCGTCGGCCGAGAGCTTTGGCGTGCGTGACAAGGCAGCGCCGGTTGGTCTGATATATGGATTAGCTAGCGATTGAATAAACAGATTCGGTGACGCTCGCGTGTGGGGCGCTCCGCGTCGCCACGGCGACCGGGCAGCAGCTTCACTACCATGGGCGATGGGATATGGAGGCTCGGCGCGGTTTATAGTGCGGGGACGAATATGACGCCGACGGCTCTCCATGTCTGAATCTCGGCTGGAAAACTCTGCAGGCCCGACGTTCATTCTCAACGGGGCTTCCACTCATTTGGAAGCCGCGCTCGGGTGCCGAGGATCGGTCGATCAGCACTTTCGTGCCCTGCTGGACGTGCTCCCGGGCACGAGCGCGCCGCGGAGGATCATGAATCCCCCACAATCTCGGCGACGATTGCGCGAATCGTCGCCGCGCTGAAGCATCCACTGCCCTCTCAAGGCTGTAACACGGGTTCGAATCCCGTAGGGAGCGCCAATTAAATCAAAAGGTTACGGGATACATCACCTCCATTGAATACGTCCGGGCTATTTCCGGGTAAGTCTCAACTCATGACTTTCTAAAAGGCATGCTGCGCACACACAGATCACCCGTACTGTTCGCGAGTCGCCGGATGCAGAGCGGATTTCTCAGCCGGGCGGCTTGCCATTCTCGGTGAGAGGCGAGGCAATGGCTTGCAAGACCAGTGGGGTTAGCTTACGAACTGGCACTCCCGTATAGGTCTCAATCAAGCGTTCGGGATGCGGCGATTTCAGCCCCTGAGGCGGACACTTGAGTAGCCCTACTAAGGTCGGCACGCACGGCGTGCCTTTTATCGTCGTCGTGGCTCTCATCGCGGCTGCGGGTCTGATCGGTTACGTGGATCGCGGCAGTCTGTCAGTCGCGGCGCCGGCACTAAAGCTCGAGCTCGGGATCTCGGCGTCGCAGCTCGGCTTGCTCCTATCCGCGTTCTTCTGGTCGTACACAGCGATGTTGTTCCTAAGTGCCGTCATCATCGACCGCTTCGAAGTTAACTACGTCCTCGCTGCTGGGTTCTCAGTGTGGTCGATTGCAACCGCGCTCACCGGCTGGGCACACGGGTTAGCCGCGCTGTTCGCTGCGCGGATGCTGCTAGGCCTTGGCGAATCAGTGACGTTTCCGGGCTATTCGAAAATACTGGCGCAGCATCTGCCCGAAGAACGCCGCGGGTTTGCCAACGGCGTGATCCTCGGCGCCATGAAGCTCGGGCCCGCAGTCGGAACGCTGATCATCGGCCTGATGATGACGCGGTTCGGATGGCGGTCGGTGTTCATTGGGATAGGGCTGTCGAGCCTGGTCTGGCTGCCGGCCTGGCTCCGCTGGATGCCGCGCGGCCGACACAACGAGCCGGGCTCGGTAGTCCCACCGGGCTTTGCCGAGATTCTGCGCCGACGGTCCTTCTGGGGCACTACGCTTGGCCTCTTCTGCCTTCTCTACGTGCACTACTTCTCCATTACCTGGCTACCGTACTACCTTGCCCACGAGCACGGTCTTGCGACAAAGGAAATGGCGCTCGTCGCGAGTGTGTACTACCTGTCGGACTCGGCGGGTGCCGTGACGACAGGCTGGGCGACCGATTCCCTCATACGGCGAGGCCATTCCGCTGGGTTGGTGCGCAAGACTGCGTTTGGCCTCGGGCTGGGATTCGCCGCCGTGTCCTTCCTTGCCTGCTCGAGTGCCGGTCGTGGCTACCTGCCGTGGCTCGCGCTGGCCGGGTTCTCCTTCGGCTGTGGGAATTCGGGAATCTATGCGTTTTTCCAGACGCTCGCCGGCCCCAGGGCTGTCGCCCGATGGTCGAGCCTGTCCAATGGAGTTGCCAATCTCGCCGGGGTGATCGGCCCGATCGTGACCGGATATACGGTTGACCGGACCGGAACCTTTCGGATCGCGCTCGCAATCTCTGCCGGAATGTGTGTTCTGAGCGCGGTAATGTGGACGGTACTGGTAGGCGAATTCAAGACGGACGATTGGGGCGGGTCTGAGAGCACCTTTCGCGCTGCATCGAACGCAGCCTGAGTGATCCGGTAAACGTCGGTACGACGGCCCCGGATGGGGACTCATTTGGCTCCGGCGCTGCCTTGCGCAGGCGCTCGGAGCCCGATCCATTTAAAGCTCCACGCCCGGATATCCCTCCACGTACCGTTCGTCCTTACACCCCCAGTACGTGACGGTGCGGGCCGCGAAATCGACGGCGTAGCGAACGACCCCGGCTCGCCATGCGGCAGCAAGGAACTCCGTAAACGTACTATTTCCCGCCTGATCGGTTTGCAGCGCCGCGACGAGAGCGTCCTGGTCGAAACGCGGAACATCAGAGATACCAGACAGCAGCGGTGTTCCCTGTACCACAACCGGACCCTCTGCGGTCAGATACACGCTCTGGCACGCCGGTAAGAACCACGATTCTGCGTTACCCCTGCGCGCCGAAGAGTTTCTGCGAGATAGGGGAAGCCCCCCACTTTCGGCCAGATTGCCATAGCCCGCTGCTGTGCGCTCGCGAGGTTCTCAGTGGCCTTGCTCATTGGAATTCACTCCTGGCCCGAGTTGAGGCATTCGGGTTGCCGGTGGAATTGCGTGGCCCTGGGGTCAGGGGTGTCAGGCGCGTGGCCTCGGGTTCGGCCGCACGTCGTGGGGCATCTGTTAGTAGATAGGCCACCCGCTGCTGAACCACGCCGAGTATGGAACCAATAAGCAATGACACGGATACACAAAGCAATACATTGCTGAGGTCGGGCGTGCTTAGGGCGCTCATAGAAAAGCTTCCCTCGTGCATCAGAAGAAAGGCAAACGAGGAAGCGAAGCCATAAAAGGTTGCCGGTACATTTGAGAACGGCATGAATTGGGATAGGTAGACGATGAGGAACGATGCCACCCCGGCCGCGACCGCCGAGGCGACGGCGCTCGAAAGCGGCAGGACATTGCCAGCGACCACGAGCGCTACCAGCCACGCCATGACGACACCGAAAACCATGCAAACCGAACTGGTGAGAAGCGCCTTGCGATTGGCGCCCGAATGGTCATAACTCGCCCAGCCGATAAACGCTGCCCACACCCATAAGCCCGGCAGATGAGCGAAAAACCACACCGTGACTGCGGCCAGGGCTGCAGCCGCCAGCGACCCGGCGATCAGCGGCGAGAGTTTCATGTGGCTGATCCTCCAGATATGAGTTGCATTCAAATCTTGGCCAGGTGCCGCGTGCGCTGCAGCGATCCGCCCCGACCGAACCGCAGCAGCGCGGCTGTCATCAGGCTGACGGCCCCGCCAATCGCAATATCCTCGAGTCGAAGAATTCCCGCCGGCCGTTGTTGCGGCAGCAGAATGCAGAACAGCACCACGGCAAAGACGGTAAATGCTGCCTGTCCGGCCATGAGGCCGACAGCGCTCGCAGCGTAGGTCGAAACGAATACGACCAGCGGCAGGAGGTACCAATACCAGGCCTGCTGCTCACCGATGATCGCCACGAGTGCTGCGCTGACTGAAAAGCCAACTGCGGTCCCCGCCTGTTCCTGCCAAAACGTCCGGGCGATCCCGCAGCGGGCGTTCAGAACAGGAAGCACGCCGAGTACGACCCAGAACGCGTGCTCCACCTTGATCAGGCGCGTGAGCAGGATAGCAAGACCGAAGGCTGATCCGGCGCGAACGGCCCTTCCAAACCAGGTTGAATGATCCGCGCTCACTTCCCGGACGCCCTTCTGGTCGGTGCTCGCCGCGCCAGCGCCGCGCCGTAGCGCAGTCCAGATCAGAAGGAGTGCCGGTTGCGCGCTGAGACCGGCGATGAGCCATCCGGCCGCGCGCAACCGGACATCGTGAGCCTGAGCGGGCGCCGCCGCCGCACACAAAAACGACAGCAGCACAGCTCCCCGGATGGCTGCCAGGCGCCCGCGCGCCAGTGCAGGCAGCTCAGATAGAGCTCCCACCGCACAAACGCTGCCTACAGCAAACCAGACGTTGGCCGAGGCCAGGGTACCCAGCGTCACCATGATCAGGCCCAACAGGGTGAGCATGCCGGCCTGGGCAAACCTCACTCGCCCGATGGGGTCGTAGTTGGTCAACACCAGATGAGCGAAGGTTCCGAACACGGCAAAACCGGCCACCGCAGGTTGCTTGATGACGAGCAGTGCCAACGCGAAGAGCGAGGGGACCACGACTGCCGTACGGAGCGCGCGGGCGAGTCCGGTCAAACGTCTTTCTTGAGCGTTTGGAGCTTTCATTGGAACAAGTGACCGTCGTCTCATGTGATGCCGAGGGTGTCGCCGGACAGGCGGCCGTTGCAGCGCCTCCTAACTCGCTGCAACGGACGCACTTCCCGACTGATGCCCGGCCGGCCCGGGCCATCAGGCGACAGCGCGGTTTTTTGACCCGCGTTCGTTAGGCGGCTATGGTGGTTGCCTCCAGGCCCTCCCCTACGGGCATGCCCGGATAGAAACTCGCCAACCAATGCACGATGGCGTGACGGGCGGCCGCCGAGTTACCGAGCTGGCAATGCTGCTCCGCACCTTCGCGCGCCGTGAAGATCCGTGTCGTTACGGACCGGGCGCAGACCAGCTCTCTCATGACCCGATGAACCCAGCCGATATCGAACAGATGATCCTGCTCGCCCTCGGTCAGGAGGATGTCCTGCTTGACGTTCTGCAGAATGCCATCGAGGTTGGCCTGGGCAATCGAATTGAGGAAGTCCCATGTGTTCTTGGTACCGGTGATGTGCATTCCCTGCACCACACACCACTCGAAGATGGAGCTCGGCAGGCGCTCGCTCGCCACCAAGGCCTCCGTCCCCTTGCGATCGCCGGCCTTGAACAGGGACATCAGCGCCTCTCTCTTTCCAGGGCGCATTTGCTTGAGCGTCATATCGAGTCCGCTGTACGACGTCGGCATCGAGATGATGTGCTTGATGCGAGGCTCGAAGGCTGCTGCGCGGATCGACATGTAGCCGCCACACGAGGCACCCAGCCATTCCACCGCATCCAGCTTGAAGTAATCGATCGCGGCTTTGGCCGGCTTCTCCCACGCATGATCGAGATAGATGCCCTGGCGCAGCGCGCCGCCCTGGCCGGGACCGTCGAACGCAATTACCGTGATCCCAAGCTCGGTGAGCGGGAGAAGGAAGTTATAGAACTCCTCCACGAATGAATCGTAGCCACCGGTGAAGAAGAATGTGGTGCGCTCTTTGCCTTTGGCCTGCAGTCTGAAGCCAGGCAGATGGCCACCGGGATAAGGGATCTGGATGCGCTCGTAGCCTGCAACCCCTCTCATTCCGAGGGCCCAGTTGCGTGCAAAGTCATCGTACAGTCCGTTGCGCACCTCACCCGCGGGCAGGTAGAACTCCGCGCCGTGATAGTAAGAGGCCGCATCCAGGTAGCGCTTCTCTCCTTCCGCCTTCTTCGCGACCTCGAGCCACGCCGTGTACCAGGACTCATAGTCCTTGATGCGCGGTGCGATCGCGCCCAGCTCCTTCAGGCGCGCCGGCGACGTCCCGTCAAGCAGCGGTCGGTTGAATGTGTAGTTCATGCCCACATCGGGCAGCATCTGTAGAAATGGCATGATCTCCTCCCAGGCTCAGTTGTATTCGCGGGCGCAGATGCTTGCTCCGAGCGCGGATTGACACAAGCTCAATTTCGGCATCATTCTGTTGCCGAAAATGCAATACCGGCC
The DNA here is from genome assembly GCA_963837075.1 of uncultured Gammaproteobacteria bacterium. GTDB lineage: Bacteria > Pseudomonadota > Gammaproteobacteria > Steroidobacterales > Steroidobacteraceae > 13-2-20CM-66-19. The sequence goes on from CAWILY010000001.1 coordinate 129,374, forward strand.
GATGCAGGCGGCAGAATTATGGATTTCACCGCACTCCGATATTTCAGTGAGACGGCGCATTCAGGCTCCATCCGCGCCGCCTCCGAGCGACTGCATGTTTCGGCGTCTGCCATCAGCCGTCAGATCGCCAAGCTCGAGCATCAGCTGAAGGCGCCGATCTTCGACCGCCGGGCACAGGGCATGACGCTGACGCAGGCCGGAGAACTCCTGCAGGAACGATTCGACGGCATGCTGCGCGAATTCTCACGCGTGCGGTCCCAGATCGCCGCCCTGCAGAATGTCCAGGCGGGCACGGTCGACATCTGCTGCTTCCAGACCGCCATCGAGAGCTTCGTCGCGCCGGTGCTGCATCGCTTTCACGTCCAGTACCCAGAGGTCTCCTTCAACGTGATGATGAGCAGTACCGACCAGGCGATGGAGGCGCTGACTGCCGGGACGGCTGAGATAGGACTCATCGTCAGCCCCCCGCAGCGTGACTCCATCGTGAGCACGCCAATCTTTCGCGATGTGATTGTAGCCGTCGTAGGCCAATCACACCCCCTCGCGGGCCGTAAAGTGACTGCCCTGCGCGATCTTGCGGAATTCCCCTTAGTTCTCGCCGAGCCGTCGTTCGGTCTGCGGCAGCAGATGGACCGAATCTTTTCTCGTCACGGCTTCAAACCAAAGGAATTCTGCGTCACTAACTCGCTCGCTCTCATGAAGGAAGTTGCGGGCGTCGGGCCTCTGTGCGCCTTGTTACCGCGCTTTGCCGTGCAACACGAAGTCGCGGCGGGAAACCTTTCCACCGTCGCGCTGAAGGAGTTTGCGGATGAGTCCCTGATATTTTGTGCATGCACACGCAGTGACCGGACCTTGTCGCCGGCCGCCCAGGTATTCGTGGGGCTTGTCATCGACTATTGTCGGCGCTACGGGCGTTAGCGATATGGGTTTGCTTGCCGTGAAGGCACGCGTGCATTCTCGCTTTCATAAGTTCTGGGGGTTGTGCATGAGAACGCCGTCCCTTTCCAATCCTCTGGTGTGCAGCCTGGTCACGATTGCGCTGACTGGACTCACAGCCGCTGCCTCTACCGCGCCCGGATTGACTCTGACCACGCCCGCGTTTATGGACGGGGGAACGATCCCTGACCCATACACGCAAGCCGCAAAACCTTCCGCTGTCTCCCCGGCACTGCGCTGGACCAACGTGCCCCGAGGTACGGTCAGCTTCGCGGTGCTGGTGCACGATCCGGATACCGCGCTTGACAAGACTCCAAGGGAGTTTGTGCACTGGATGATCTTCAACATCCCAGCAACGGCTCACGGCCTCCCCCAGAGCGTGCCGAATGAGGCGCGATGGGCCGACGGATCCGTGCAATTGAAGAATTCCGCCAATCAGGTTGGTTATTTCGGAATGGGCGCCCCTGCCCCGGGGCCTGCCCATCATTACACCTTTGCAGTGTTCGCTCTGGACACAAAGCTAAACCTCGGGCCGGATGCATCAGAGGCGGACTTGCTCAGGGCGATGAACGCTCACGTCTTGGACAAAGGCGTTCTGGTTGGGCGGTTTCACTTACCTGACTGATAACCCTTGCGCACACACCGAATCTTGGCTGGCCATTCGTCCAGTCCGGTATCGGACCAACGAGTTTAGGTGACAGCGTAGGCTTCCCCGTCAGGGGCACAGCTTGCCGTCTGATGGCGTCTCTACAACGATAACCAGCCCGGGAGTCCTCACCGGGCGCGTGATCGCAGCCTCGTTGGGGAAGATGCCGACGACGTCGGTGCGGCGCTTGATCTCGGCGTTGAGGCGCTCGAGCGGGTTAGTGACGGCTCTGATTGGCGTCAGACCTTTGCCGAGCATGCAAAGGGCGTGGTCCCGCTTGATCTCTTCGAGCGACGTCTCTCTGTGGCGGGTGCCTTCACTTGGTTCTTACTCCGAGATCGCGCAATTCGCGAAGTTTCGCCACGCATGGCCGCCTGAGACCTTGGTCATGCTCGATCTAGCTCCCGATGGTCTTCGCAAAGCGCTGGCCTTGGGCGCGGATGCCGTTACGGATGGCGGTGTAGACGCGCTCGGGGAAGGCGCGCGGCAAGCGTTTCTCGAGGCGATCGAGAGCCTCCGGGGCGGACTCGACGAACGACTGCATCCGAGCCCAGAGGCCGGGAACTCCGGTTCGGCCGGCGAGCTCGTGCCAGTGGCGGCCGGTGATCTCGTTCAGGCGGTAATGGGCTCGCCGGCCGCGCAGCGACATGGCGAGCTTCGCTTTCTCAGGAGCAAGCTGATTCTTGCCGTGTCCGATGATGGGCCACGCGGATAGGACGTCATAGAGCGGCGTCAGGCGGTAGGCACCACCGGCCTCCTGGTGCAGAGAAAAGTTCTTGCCGTGTCCGTCCGTGGCGGCAAGGAGCCAAAAGGCCAGTTGCGCGAGCACGAAGGTGGTCTGATCCTGCGCGGGGTGCTCGCTGTTGGCCAGCAGCGCGAGCGCGTCCGAGATCGAGGGTCCGCCGTCCGCCTCGTAGCGCAGCGTGTGCGGCAACCCCATCGTCTGGCAGAGGTCTTCTTGCGGCAGACGTGCGATCCAGGTCCCCTTGGACGGTCTGAAGCTCTTTTTCTGGACTTCAAGCGGATCCACGTCGATCCAGCGCCGGTCGAAGCGCGTCACGACGAGGGCACGCTGATCGCCGAAGCGTGCGATGGCGGCATCAGCCACCGGCAACTCGAGCTCGCGCAACACTTGGGCGCACAGCCATTCGTTCTCGACCGAATCGGAGAAGTCCCCGCGGAAGCCGCCGATGATGCCGAGCGGGAGCTTGAGGATGTGGGTAGTTGGCGTGGCGTGATGCGGCCGAAACCACCTCCCGGCCATGTGAAGCAGCGCCGTCTTTTCCTGGGCGCCGGCGAGCGAGATGCGAAAGTCATCCTGCTCCTCATCGGTAAGGGGTGTGGTCACCGTCACATCGTGCAGTGCCTGCTCAATCTCAGCCTCGGTGAGCGGCGCGGCGTCAATGTGATCAAACCCCAGGGGCTCAACGTTCGGCGGTAGGAGCTGCACCGCGCCGACGCAGTCGCGTCCGATCGCCATGAGCAGATCGAATGCATCCGCGGAGCGCGTTTTGAAGCGGGTGCGGATGCGGCTGCGGATGGCGGGGCTGTCCGGCAGGAGGTTGTCGAAGTAATACTCAACCGCGAGCCCGCGCACCTCGCGGTCCGCGGTTAGCGGCAGTGACAGCGAGAGCGCCCTCCCGTGGGGAGCATTAGCCCAGGATTCCTCGTAGCGAAAAAAGGGCGTACGCCCGCCCCGGAGCGTCCCCCACTCCCCGACGCGCTCGCCGTTCATCCAGATGATGAGTGAGGCCATGTGCGGCGCTACCAGGTCGTCGAACGCTTGCGCATGGTGGATGGCGGCTTGTCGATCTTCGGCTCAAGCAGCACGCGCACCTGCAATGCAGCGAGAACTTTAAGCAGCTGCCCGACGGAGATGCGGCGGGGATCGTGCTCAATCTTCGCGATGCGGGTCTGGTCGAGTCCGGTCAGTTCACCGAGCGCGGCCTGAGTGAACCCGCGCGCCTTACGGAAGGAGCGCAGGTGGTTCGACAGCTGGGCCGCGGTCTGGAGCAGCAAGGGTTTCATGCCAGGCATTTTATGCATTTAACGGCATATATACAATAAATGCCTTAACTGGCATAGTCAGGTTAAATGCCGTATGAGGCATAAGCTGCGGGACCCAGCCGTCGCGACTCCCGCGCGGGCGCCCTGGCCGGCGTGCAGCAGGCTCGGGCTGCAGGGGATCTGCACTGGGCGGCGGCGGCCGACGGCGCGTTGCTCGGCCTCTCAAGGCTGTGACACGGGTTCGAATCCCGTAGGGAGCGCTGGTAGACGTGCCGGAATCCTCCGCTTCGGCGTGCTACTGGCTTGGCGAAGAGCTCTCAATGCCTCGGTCAGTGCCCTGCAGGGCGCGCAAGCAACCTGTCCGCTATTTGACCGGCCTCAGTCAATGCCGTTAGAGCGGCGCACGAACTCCCGCAGCGCAGCACGCCGATGGCAGCTGACCGCCTCGACCCCTTCCGTCGCGGATCGGATGTTGCAGGGCGGCGTAGTTCTTGTCGTTGGGTCGGCATGCGCGATCGACACGGCGGCTCGCTTTGCCGAACTTTCGCTAAAGCCAACCTCAACCGTGAACGCTGCCCTGGCATGAGACTTATGGACGGTGCCCGAAGGGCGATCGGGAATCCGTTCTAAATACCGAAGTGTTCCGCGGCATTGGCGCATGGGCGACACGCACACCCTCCGAGCTTCGGAAGACGTCGAGGCGCGTCTCGGCCAAAATCCAGAACGCGGTCTCGGGAATTCTGGCGAGGGATCAGAACATGAGCGACTGGCTGCACAATCTCCCCGTCGTGTGGATGGCTTTGATCATTTTCGGATTCGCGTATCTCGTCGCGGCGGCACTCTACGCAGTGGTGGCGATCCTCGCGGTGGGCGAACGTGCGCGCTCTTTTAAGGCCATCTCGCCCGGCATGCTGCCGGTCTTGGGCATCATCTTCGGGCTTTTCGTGGCTTTCATCGCTGCGCAGGTGTGGGGCGATAGCGATCGGGGCAACGCAGCGGTCGATCGCGAGGCGAGCGCGCTGAGATCCGTCGTGATCTTCGCCGCCAGCTTCCCGGGAGAGCCCGAGGCGCGTATGCGCGCTCTGATCCGCGATTACATTAACGACGCGACAACTCAGGAATGGCCGATGATGGCCCGGCGAACCGCCACTCTAAGCATCACTCCGCGCCCGCTCGCCGAGGCGCTGCAGTTGACTCTTGGTCTAACACCGGGCAGCCAAGGTCAACAAATCGCACAGCGAGAGATCGCCGCAGCGCTTGAAAACGTATTCGATGCGCGTCGGCAACGCATCATTATCAGTCACTCGCAAGTCAATTGGGTCAAGTGGTCATGTCTGTTCGTGCAGGCGGTCTCTGCGCTGCTCGCGATTGCTGTGGTTCATAGCGGTGACCGGCTCGCCTCTACTATCACAATGGGGCTGTTTGCTTCGGGTGTAGCCGCGTGCGTGTTGCTGATCGCTTCTCACGATCGGCCATTCACGGGGCAGATATCGGTCGGGTCAGCGCCGTTGCTACAGGTGATGCCCGAGACCGCTGCGCCTTCGGGGCGCCCCGGAGACGCGCAAGCGGGGAATCAACGCTAGCGCCGGCTAGAAGATGCTCGATCTGCGCTTCAAGCTGCGCGGTCAGCTTTCGGGCATGCAATGGGGCTTGCTCCTCGCGCCGCCCGCGCGCTACCTGCCTCGAAATTAGCTGCCGGCGGGCGACGACGTCACGCCGCCACGTGCGCCGGCTTCAGGCGAACGTCGGCCCACGTGTGTGACCTGGGGGTGCCTCAGCTGAGTCCGCACGGTTCAGGGCAATGAACCTCGGGGCTCATCGATCCCTGAGTGGCGATGTCAGGCCCTTGGTGGCTGGGCACCCAAGGGGGTTCGGTTTCCTTACGGCACGGAGTTCGCGCGCGGTACAAGGGCCAGACCTACCTCGCCAAGGTCGAGGGTGGCGCGCTGGTCCGGAGCGGTAAGCGGTTTGACTCACCCGCGGCAGCTTCCAACATCACTCAGAACTTTGTGAACGGATGGAACTCGTTGCGGCCACAATCGCTCATGGACGGGGATGGCGATCCTGGACGTCGCGCGCATCACGGGGAATTTCCCTCGCCATGATCGAAAAGCACTACGGGCATTTTGCGATTCACCCGTGCCCGGTGTCGGCGCGACGGCCGTCCGACCCCGCGCTCCCTCGACCAATGTCGAGTTCTTGTCCACCCCTTGGTCGCTTGGGTCAAATCCCTCCGCCGAATATTTTTCAGTTGGCGCGGTTTTCATGTGGTTTTCATGTGGACACGAGAACCGAAATCTACGTCGGTTACGGTATCGCTGTAAGTACCTGTTTTTGGGGGAGAGAGAGGGATTCGAACCCTCGAAGGGCTTTTGACCCTTACACCCTTAGCAGGGTGCCGTGGTCGCTCCCGTGTCTTCTAAATAGATGTCCAATAAGTTACTGATTAATTGGCGTCCCAAGGCGATTCGAACCCCTGCTACCGCCGTGAAAGCGCGGTGACATCGCGGTGCTCCACAGTTATTTTGCACTCGCAGCTTGGCGCAACTCGTCAAGGTAGTCGGCCCACGACTGCATCATCTTTCGGCGCTCAGCAAGTCTCTGCGCGCGGTTGTAAGCCGCTCGCACCTTGTTTCTCTCTTTATGCGCGAGCTGCAACTCAATGAGATCTGGATGCCAGCCCTGCTCGTTCAGAAGAGTGCTGGCCATGGTGCGAAAACCGTGACCTGTCATCTCTTCGTGACCGTACCCGATCCGACGGAGTGCGGCATTTAGGGTGTTTTCACTCAAAGGTCGCGGCTGACCGCCAATAGCAGGAAAGACATAGCGGTTGCCAAGCGTCAGAGGCTCCAGCTCCTTCAAAATCTTCACGGCTTGACGCGAGAGTGGGACGATGTGGAGCTCGCCCATCTTCATGCGCTCGGCTGGGATGCGCCACTCGCATCGCTCAAGATCGAACTCCTCCCACACCGCTGCCCTCAGCTCACCGGGCCTCACGAACACGTAGGGCGCAAGACGGAGCGCCGCGTGAGTCGCGCGCTGTCCGTCGTATCCGTCGATCGCACATAGCAGCTGACCCACCTTTGCCGGATCGGTGATCGCGGCATAGCTTTGGCTGCCTTTGGGCGCCAGCGCCCCCTTGAGATCCGCGCTGATATCCCTGCGCGCTCGGCCTGTCGCGATGGCATAGCGGAATACGCGACCGCAGACAGCTCGCACGCGGTGAGCGGTATCGCGGACGCCCCTTTTCTCAAGTCTCTTGAGGATCGCCAACAGTTCCGGCGCTTCGATACCGGCGATGGGGCGGTTGGCCAGATACGGTCCGACGAGCTTCACGAGCTGATCGCGGTCTCTGTTCCAGGTGCCCGCGGAGAGCCTCGGCTTTTTGCTTTCAAGCCACTCCTGCGCCACAGCGCCGAAGGTGTCCGCGCGCGCGGACTTCTCCGCGCGTCGTTTCGCACTGGGATCCACGTTCGCGGCGATGAGTCGGCGCGCTTCGTCGCGTTTGTCACGCGCGTCCTTGAGTTTCACATCCGGGTAGATCCCAAGCGAGATGAGTTTCTCCACTCCATCGTGCTTGTACTTGAAGCGCCACAGTCGTCCGCCTGTTGGCGTGACCAATAAGAAGAGTCCCTTCTCGTCGTAGAGCTTGTAAGGCTTGTCCTGCGCCTTCGCCGCTTTGATATGGAGCTCAGTGAGACTCATGCGAAAAGTGGGGTATCTGATTTTTGGTTTTCACGATACCCCACGGGTTACCCCACTTCAAATCGAGGCTGTGCATAGACGTCCGCGGTCTGCGTTGGACGCTAATGGCAGTTAAGTGCCTGTTTTTTCGTTATTTTAAGAAAACCGCGTCGACGAGTATGGACGCGGATGAACAGGCCTGGATGGGTGAAATGTGGAGCGGAAGGGGATCGAACCCTCGACCTTCGCATTGCGAACGCGACGCTCTCCCAGCTGAGCTACCGCCCCATCGCGAGGCGCGCGATTCTAGCATCGCAACCCCCCAGGTCCAATCAAGTTTTAACCGTCGGCGACGGATGCGGCTATCATCTGCGCTGGAGCGGGCAAGAGGCCTGGAGAGCGACATGTTGGCCATGGGGGCACGAGCGCCGGAGTTCACGCTTCCGAACCAGGACGACGAGAGCGTGTCGCTAAGCACGCTGCTGCGCCGCGGGCCGCTGATCCTGTACTTCTACCCGGCGGACTTCACGCCAGGGTGTACGCGCGAGGCTTGCTCGATTCGCGACCTGCACACCGAGATCCAGCAAGCCGGGCTGGAGGTCGCGGGTGTGAGCCCGCAGGCGCCGGCCACCCATCGCTCATTCCGCGCCAAGTACCAGCTGCCGTTCACGCTGCTCTCGGATGTGGACAAGGCGGTGGTGCGCATGTACGACGTGCTGGGCCCGCTCGGTTTCGGCGTGCGCCGCGCCACCTATCTGATCGACCAGGCACGCTACATTCGTGCGGCCGTGCTTGCGGACTTCCGCATCAGCCAGCACGAGGACTTCATCCGGCGAGCGGTCGCGCTCAGTGCCGGCGGCGCACGTCGCGAGCGCGTCACCTGAGCGCGCGAGGCTGTCTCAGTATCTGAAGCGCGCCAGATGGGCGCGGCCGAAGCGCGGCAGACTCACCACGTACAGGAAATCCGGGTCCTGCAGCGCCGAGGCCTCCTGCGCACCGAAGAGTTCCTGGCCGACCTGCGCCATCGCCGGCCCGCTGGCAACCATCAGCACCGTGCCTCCGGCATGTACGCGCACGGCGTCGGCGGCGACCGCCCGCGCAGCCTCGGCGGCAAACACCACCGGCGTCCGATGCAGCTGCGCGGCCAGCAGCGCGGCAGCCTCCTGCGCCCAGCGGTCATCGCTTTCATAGAGCGCATCGATGACCCCGACGCCCGCGCCGTCCCCGAACATGCGCGCGAGGCGCTGCGCGCGCTCCTCGCCTGCGATCGGCACAGTCCGCTGCGGCTGCACCAGGAACACGATCGTCGTGGCGGCATCGCGGTAGAACGTCCAGACGATGCCAGCGACGACAACCACGGCGAGCAGCGTCAGCCATAGTGGCGCGAGAAACGGCCGGCGATGGCGCGTTATGCCCGGGGGTTCCATGCGGCAATCATAACGTCGTGCGGCCCGAGGGCGCGTAAGGCCGCGCGCCGCGTGCTGCTGCGCACCAGCCGCCGTCGTCGCCACGACAGTTTGTTACCCGGGCGCCGACACGCGCTTTTTTCTGCGAGTGCCGGTAATCTCCGCAGCCAGCCTGTTCCCAGGCGACGGGGGAGCCATGTCCTCGGGCGGCCATACTACGGTCATACAACGCATCCTCGAGCGGCGCTCCCAGCGCCCGCCGGCGACAGAGGCGGAGACCACTGCCACCATTGCCGTGATGCTGCGGGTCGTGCCGCCGCCCAAGGCGCTGCTGGTCTGCCATGATGCCCAACTGCGCCAGCAGCTCGAGCGGCATATCGCAGCCGGCACGCTCGATGTCGAATCCGCGCCGGACGAGCAGGAGGCGCTGCGCCGCTTCACGGCCGAAAGTCGTCCGGTGGTGATTACGGACTCGCTGGAAGTAGTGCGTCGCATTCGCGCTCTGCAGGCCGAGCGACCACCCTTCATCCTGTACGTCGCCGAGATTGACGAATCTTCGGAGCGCGAGGCAGGTCTGGTCGCAGGGGCCGATGACAGCGTCGGCCGGCGCGCCTCGCGCCAGGAGCTCGACGCGCGCCTCGCGGTGGCGCGGCGCGTCGCCGAGCTGGAGGCGGTCCTGCGAGTGACGCTCGCCGAGAACCGCAAGCTGTCCGCTACCGATGACCTGACGCGGCTCGCAAGCCGCCGCTTTTTCAGCAAGCACTTTCCGCGCGAGATGGAACGTGCGGCGCGCTACGGGCGCGCGCTGTCGCTGATCCTGTGCGACATCGACCTTTTCAAGAGCATCAACGATTCGCTCGGTCACGCCGGTGGCGACCAGATCCTGCGACAGTTCGGTGGCCGGCTGCAGCGCGGCCTGCGTCGCGGCATCGACTGGGTAGCACGCATCGGCGGCGAAGAGTTCGCCGTGGTGCTCCCCGAGACCGGCTACGCGGCGGCGCTCGAGGTGGCGCGCAAGCTGCGCGCGGCCGTGGCACAGCCGCCCTTCACCATCGAGAGCAAGCATATCGCCGTGACGGCGAGCTTTGGCCTGTGCGGACTCGACCGTGTGCCGGCGGGCGAGCGTCAACTGGCACTGCGCGTCCTCAAGATTGCCGACGCCGCGCTCTACCGCAGCAAGCACTCGGGACGCAATCGCGTCACGGCCACCATGTTCAACGCGGGCGGCGGCTGAGCTCGCCCGCAGTATTGGTGCGCGCGAGGCGTGGCGAAAACGCGCGCAGCCTGAGGTTGTGCGACGCAACCCCTTGCCGCCGCTCGACGTTCGCGTGCGCGAGCCTCACCTGTCCACATAGTTATGCACAAATTCTGTGGATAACCTTGCAGGGTGGAAACGCACGGCGGCTTGTGTGAGACTGCGGCTCTTTTCGCTCGCGGGCCCCATTAAATGAAGAAGACTGGCAGCGAACAGACCGCACCCGCCGAGCCTCTGCAGCGGGCGCGCCTGCAGGCGGAGGTCGCCAAGCAGCAGGTGCGCCTCGCCAAGGAAGAGCTCAAGCGCGCACGCAAACGCCTCAAGGAAGCCAAGCGTGAAGCGAAGCGCGCGCGCAAGCAGGCGGCGGCGGCCCGCAAGGCCTGGAAACGTGCCCGCCGCGCCGGCGAGCGAGATACCGCCCCCTCTTCTGCCCGCGCAGGCAGCGGCAGCACGCCGGGTGCCGGCAAGCGTGGCCGGCGCCGGCGCGTCGCGCGGACCGCGCCGCGCGCCAGGCGACGGCACGTGGTGGTGACGCGTAAGCCGCGCAAGGTGAGCGCACCGATCCGCAGTGTGCGCGAGCGAGTCCGGAAGCCGGCGGCGAGCACCAGACGTCCGAGCGCGAAGCCCGCGGCAACGCGGCCCTTGCCGCGCAAGGTCATGACGCCGAAAAAGCGTTCGCGCAGGCCCGCCGCGGTCGCCGCGAAACCGGTTGCTGGCCTGGCGGGAACAACCCCGTCCCCGGCGGGCAGCCCGGCGCCCGTGGATACACCGGCGGCGACACCAGCGACGTCCGAGTCGGTCGGCTGATCCCGGTCGCTGCGATGCGCGATCAGCACACACAGCAAGGCGGCCGTCCCCCACCGTTGACCGCACGACGGGCGACCTCGCCCTCGAGCTCGCGCATGTTCGCGAGCTACCTGACTGATATCGAGCGCCTGCTCGACGAGCAACGCCGGGAAGCCGCTCTGCGTGAGGCCTGCGACCTGCCGCGGCTGGCCGTGGCGCTGGCCGACCCGCAGCTGCGGTATGCGACCGAGCAGGTACATCAATGGTGCCGGGAATGGATCCGACCGGCCGGCGCCGAGCGCGATGCGCACGGCATCGATCACGAGCGGCTCATGCAGCGGCTGACCGAGCGGCTTGGTCTACGTCCCGAGGCCGAAGCAGTTCCGATGCGGGCGCTGCGGCGACTGCAGTTGAGTCGCCACGTGCGCACGCCCCCACGGGGCTTCGCGGCAGCGCACGCCGCTCACCTGCCGCCGGCGCAGGCGGAAGCCGTCGAGATGTGCATCGCGCTCATCGAGGCGGCGCGCCGCTGGTACGCGCGCAGCGCGTGTCACGATCCCATCGTTCAGGCCAACCTCGCGCGACTCGCCGTCCTGCGCTGACGCGGCCGCCGCACGCCACCGCGATGGCCCCCGGGCGTGCTCCGGACGCTGTTCCCTGAATGCGCATTCAATGTCTTGAATGTGCTCCTAGTCTTTTGTTCTGACAGGCGGTTCTACGGACCAGCCAGAGCTTCTTGCGCGACGCAGGAGCTTTAGGGGAATATAGCCGCGTCAGGGGAACACAAGATTGAGTGCGCGTTCAATGACCCACTCAAGCGTCGTGCGCAGAATTCAGCCTGCCGAGCGCAGCGCGCGTGAACCACTGCGCGTCGGCGTGGTGCTCGCGAACCATTTCACGCTGTCCGCGTTCGCGGTATTCATCGATCACCTGCGGCTCGCCGCCGACGAAGGCGATCGCAGCCGACCGATGCACGTGCAATGGTCCATCATGTCGAGTCGCGCCGAGTCGGTGGCGGCCAGCTGCGGCGTTCTGCTGCAACCGACCAGCGCGCTGTTGCCTCCCGACACGCTCGACTACGTCGTGGTGGTGGGAGGGCTGCTGCATTCGGGGCCGCAGGTCGATGAGATCACCATCCGTTATCTGCGCGAGGCGGGCGCGAGCCACGTGCCACTGATCGGCATTTGTACGGGCAGCTTCATTCTGTGTCGCGCCGGCCTGATGAAGTCCCGGCGCTCGTGCGTGAGCTGGTACCACTACCAGGATTTCCTCGAGGCGTTCCCGAATCAGGAGGTCATCGCCGACCGCCTGTTCCTCGCCGACGGGCCGCGCATTACCTGCGCCGGCGGAGCCGGGGCGGCGGCCCTGGCGACCTATCTCATCGAGCAGCATCTGGGAGCCGCCGTGGCGCAGAAGGCGAGCCAGGTGCTGCTGTTCGACCGCCCCCGCTCCGGCAGCGATGCCCAGCCGCATCCGCCGCTTTCAGAGACGGTGAGCGAGCCGCGCGTACGGCGCGCGCTGCTGCTCATGGAGCAGAATCTGGCGCGTCCCATTGCGGTCGCGGCGGTGGCTGCAGAGCTCGGCCTGTCGGCGCGCCAGCTCGAACGCCTGTGCCGCCAGCACGTGGGCATGGGCCCCGCCTCGCTCTATCGGCAGCTGCGCATGCGCTATGCCAACTGGCTGATCGAGAACACCGACCGCTCGGTCACCGACATCGCCAATGAGGCCGGCTTTGCCGATTGCGCGCATTTCTCGCGCCAGTTCAAGGATGCCTACGGTCTGTCGCCCTCCACGCGCCGGCTGCAGCCCCAGCGCGCGGCGAACGGCGACGTCGCACGCTCGCGCGTCTTCGAGTAGCGTCCTCCGATCGCGTTGCGCCAGCACGACACATCCGCTCTGCCAGGCAAAATTTCCTCTCGCGCAGTGAGGCGTATGCGTAACATCGGCGTGACGCATCCGTTCAATCGCGCGTCCGAGGGGTCCGATCTAATCAATTAGCCTGCGCCGTCGATAGGGGAGTCGATGATGAATTCAAAGATATCGATTGCGGTGGCGGCCATCCTGGGAGGTGCGGCCATGGCCGCGCGTGCCGCCGACCCGGCCACGAGCACCAGTGAAGCGACCGCGAGCTCCGATGCCGTGGCCGAAATCACCGTTACCGCAACGCGCCGCACGGAGAACATGCAGGACGTGCCGATCTCGATGACGGCACTCACCGGACAATCGCTGCAGCAGCTGAACGTCTCGACGTTCGACGATTACATCCGCTACATGCCGAGCGTCACCACGGCGAGCAACGGACCGGGACAGAACGAAGTCTTCATGCGCGGCATCAGCGCCGGCTCGCAGCCGAGCCAGGGCAGCGGCTCGACCGGCCTGTGGCCGAACGTCGCCATCTACCTCGACAACCAGTCCGGGCAGCTGCCGAACCGCAACCTCGACGTCTATGCGGTGGACCTGAATCGCATCGAGGTGCTGGAGGGTCCGCAGGGCACGCTCTTCGGTGCCGGTGCCGAGGCGGGCGCCATCCGCTATATCACCAATGCGCCCAAGCTGGACGTCACGGAATCAAACTTCACGGCCAGCTACAGCACGACGGCCGGCGGCGATCCCAACAGCGCGCTCACGGGCGTGCTCAACCTGCCACTCATCGAAGGCACGATGGCGGTGCGCGGCGTGATCTACAGCGACAGCCGCGGCGGCTACATCGACAACGTACCCTCGACCTTCACCCGCGCGAACAGCGATGCCGGCATCCACTACGCCAACTACCCGGTGACCGGCGCGACCTGTCCCGATGGCAAGCCGCCGAGCGGCGGGGAGTTCCCCGGCTACTGCGTGCCGCCGAATTCCCCGTCCATCAACAACTATCTGCAGACCGGCAACGACATCAATACCGTCACCTACCAGGGGATGCGTATCGAGCTGCTGAACAAGTTCAACGACGACTGGGATCTGCTCGTCACGCAGTCCTACCAGGACATGGACTCGCAGGGCGTGTTCTACCAACAGCCGGTCGGTGCCGAAGGCCAGGCGCTGCAGCCGCTGCAGGTCACCCTGTTCAATCCGGCGGTGGACAAGGACCGTTTCGAGAGCACCGCGTGGACGCTGAACGGCAAGTTCGGCGACCTCAAGGCCGTCTATACCGGCGGCTACCTGGTACGCAACGTCGAGCAGACGGGCGACTACACCAACTACGCCCGCGGCGTGTACGCCGACTACTACCAGTGCTACGGACCGGGGACCGGCTACAACCCGAACCTGAAGTCGACCTGCTTCTCCCCGAGTGCGGCCTGGCGCTCGAGCGAGCGCAATACCCATCAGCAGCACGAGTTCCGCGTCAGCACGCCCGATGAGTGGCGCTTCCGCGGTATCCTCGGCACGTTCTGGGAAAAGAACGTGCTGTACGATCAGACCGACTGGCTGTACAAGACCGTGCCGCCCTGCACTTCCAACGGCACCGCGGGCGTGGACCCGGGCAACACCGGCTGCTTCGCCAACACCGGCACCTTCCCCGGCTCGTCGGTGCAGTACCCGGGCGTGCAGAACGAGAACAGCTCCTTCTATCAGGACACCGTACGCGAGACCAAGCAGCTCGCCTTCTTTGGCTCCTTCGACTTCGACCTGATTCCGAAGACGCTGACCTTCACGGCCGGCACGCGCTATTTCAAGTTCGACAACTACTCCGCCGGCAGCGTGCTCGCGAGCTTTGGCTGCTTCCAGGGCGGCGCGCCGGCGGGGGGCTGCCACAACCCCGCCTACTCCTACAACCTGAATGCGGAAGGGTTGAGCGACGACGAGTCCGGCTTCAAGAGTCGCGGTAACCTCACCTGGCACATCACGCCAGACATGATGGTCTACTACACCTTCTCGCAGGGGTTCCGCCCAGGCGGCTTTAACCAGAACGGTGGCGCCGGACACGCGTTCACCACCCCTGGTCCCAGCGGGTTCGGCACGCCGCAGTACCTGATTCCGAGCTCGTACCAGTCCGACAAGCTGGCCAACAACGAGATCGGCTGGAAGACCGAGTGGTTCGACCACCGCCTGCAGTGGAACGGCGCCGTCTACTACGACAACTGGGACGACGTGCAGGTCGCCTTCTTCGATCCGGGCGTGGTCGGCAACATTTTCTTCAACGCCAACGGCCAGGACTTCCTGGTCAAGGGACTCGAGACCTCGATGGTGGCGCGCCCGATAACGGGACTGACGCTGCAGGGCAACGCTGCGTGGAACAAGACTAGCCAGACCAACTCACCGGTGCTGACCAACAACAACCCGGCGAGCGCCGACTACGGTCAGCCGATCACCTATGCCTGCCGGCTGAGCTTCGGCGTCGGTTGCGGGGCAGTCGGCAACCCCTACGGTCCGCTCGGCTCCCCGGCTGCCAATGCGCCGCCGATCATGTTCCGGGTGCGCGCGCGCTACGAGTGGGCCATCGGCGACTACACCCCGTTTGTGCAGATCGGCGCCACGCACAACGGCCACTCCTACACGCAGGCGGGATCCAATCCGACCCTGCAGGAGTCCGGCGGCCTGATCACCACCGGTCGACTGCGCTTCGAGCTGCCGGCCTATTCGGTCTATGACGCATCGCTCGGGGTCACAAAGGGCAAGTGGTTCGTCCAGCTGTACGCCGAGAACTTCAGCAACGCGAACGCCAGCACGTTCACCAGTACCGACCAGTTCATCGTCGAGCAGACGCCGCTGCGCCCGCGCATCATCGGCGGAACGTTCGGCTACAGTTTCTGAACGCCTGAGCGGGCCGCCCTGCCGGCCGGGCGGCCGCGGCGGTGCTATTGTGCGCGTTGCACCATGAACGCCCCTTCTGCCGTGGAAACCGCTGTGCAACGCCTGCGCGAGCTGGTCGCGCAGCGAGGCTTTGCGGAGGTGTTGCCGAGCACCGAGCAGCTGCTGCGTCAGGTGCCCGAGAATCGCGACGTGCTCTACCTGCGCGCGCTCGCACAGCGCATGCTCGGGCAGACGCAGGCAGCGCTCGCGACACTCGACGCGCTCGAGCGAGTGCACCCGAAGTTCAGCCTCCAGTTCCAGGAGCGCGGCCAGTGCCACGTGGGCCTGCGCCAGGCCGCACCCGCGATCGAAGCTTTCCGCACCGCGGTGCGCATGAACCCCGCGCTGGCGGTGAGCTGGAGCATGCTCGAAGGCCTGTGCCGTCTGACGGGCCAGGGCCGCGCCGCGGCGGAAGCGGCCACGCAGGTGGCGACGCTCAAGAGCATCGCGCCGGACGTGGTCACCGCCATGGCGTGGTTTCACGACGGCGATCTCGCCTCCGCCGAGGAGCGTGTGCGCGCCTTCCTGCTCCAGCACGGCCATGACGTCGAGGCAATGCGGCTGCTTGCCCGCATCGGCATCGCCCGCGACGTGCTCGACGATACGCAGCTGCTGCTCGAGGCGGTGCTCGATCTGCAACCGGAGTACCAGGCGGCGCGCTTCGACTACACACAGGTGCTGGTCAAGCGCCATCTCTACGAGCAGGCGCACGCGGAGGCGCTCAAGCTGCTGGCCGCGGACCCGAAGGACCGCAACTACCGCATGCTGCACGCCATGACCTGCGTCGGACTCGGTCAACACGAGCGCGCGCTCGAGCTGTACCGCGCGCTGCTGCCGGAAGCGGCGCAGCCCGCCGAGCTGCACCTGTCGATCGCCCACTCGCTCAAGACCCTGGGGCGAGGGGATGAGGCGGTTGCCGCGTATCACGCCGCAGCGGCGGCGCGCCCGGGCTACGGTGATGCCTGGTGGAGTCTCGCCAACCTCAAGACCTACCGCTTCGAGGACGCCGAGATCGAGCTCATGCGCGCGACGGAAGGCTCAACCGCCACCGCCGCGGATGACCGCTATCACCTGTGCTTTGCACTCGGCAAGGCGCTGGAGGATCGCGAGCGATACCGTGAATCCTATGAGTACTACGCGCGCGGCAACGCGCTCAAGCGCGGCGCAAGCCGCTACCGGCCGGAGGTCCTGGAACTCAACACCCGGCTGCAGCGCGAGTTCTGCACCGCCGAGCTGTTCGCTCGCCACAGGCATGCCGGCACTCCCGAGCGCGACCCGGTATTCATCGTCGGCCTGCCGCGCTCGGGCTCGACGCTGATCGAGCAGATCCTGGCATCACACTCGGCGGTCGAAGGCACGCTGGAGCTCGCCGATATTCCGCGCCTGGTGGTGGAGCTGCGCGGCCGGGATGCACCGCTCGACGACCCGCGCTATCCGGCCGTACTGGCGGAGCTGAGCGATGCCGACTTTCGCAGGTTCGGCGAGAAATTTCTGCGCGACACGCGAATCTATCGCACCGACAAGGCGCGCTTCATCGACAAGATGCCGAACAACTTCCGGCACATCGGGCTGCTGCACCTGATGCTGCCGAACGCGACCATCATCGACGCCCGGCGCGAGCCGATGGCCTGCTGCTTCTCGAACCTGAAACAGCTGTTCGCGCACGGCCAGGAGTTCACCTACGGCGTAGAGGACATCGCCCGCTACTACCGCACTTATCTCGAGCTCATGCGGCACTGGGACACGGTCCTGCCGGGGCGCGTGCTGCGCGTGCAGTACGAGGATGTGGTGGCGGACCTGGAAGGCAGCGTACGCCGCATCCTTGCGCATTGTGGCCTCGAGTTCGAGCCGGCATGCGTCGAGTTCTACAAGACCGAGCGCAGCATACGCACGGCGAGCTCCGAGCAGGTGCGCCAGCCCATCTTCCGCGAAGGTCTCGAACAGTGGCGACACTACGAGCCGTGGCTCGGCGAGCTGCGCAGCGCCCTCGGCGATGCGCTCACACGCTATCGCGACTGACGGCCTCGCCCACGGGCCGTGCCTCGCTGTGCGCACGATGCCCGAGGGTGAGCGCGCTGAAAAAGATGGTCAGCAGACAGCAGGCGACCATGGTGGTGAACACCCCGCGCCAGCCGAAATGGTCGGCGATCCAGCCGACGCCGGTCCCGGCGATTGCCGAGCCGAATACGTAGCCGAAGAATCCCGTGAAGCCCGCAGCCGTGCCCGCGGCCTTCTTCGGCACGAGATCGAGCGCCTGCAGGCCGATGATCATGATCGGTCCGTAGATCAGAAAGCCGATCGCAATCAGTGCGGCGTAGTCGATCCACAGCGGACCCTTGCCGTTCAGCCCGTAGACGATCACGGCGAGCAGCGTCAGCGCCATGAACAGCATGGTGGCCGGCGCGCGCCGGCCGTGGAACCACCGGTCGGAGATCCAGCCGCAGGCGATCGTGCCAGGGATGGCCGCCCATTCATACAGCGCCCAGCCGACGCTCGACTCGCGGAACGAGAAGCCCTTCGCGGTCTGCAGATAGGTCGGAATCCAGTTCTCGACGCCGTAGCGCACGAAGTAGCAGAACGCGTTCGCCACCGCGATCGCCCACAGATAGCGGTTGCGCAGCACGCAGCCGATCAGGATCTCGCGAAACCCGAGCGTGCGCTCGCTCGCCGCGCTGTAGCCGGGCGGATAGTCGTTGCGGTACTGCTCGATGGGCGGCAGACCGCGCGACTGCGGCGTGTCCTCGAGCAGGAACCAGACGCCGACGGCAATGGCCGCGGCAATGCAAGCGTTGAAATAGAACTTCGCGCGCCAGTCGTGGAACAGCAGCACGCCGAGAAACGCAAAGCTCGCCACCAGCGCCCCGCCAATGTTGTGCGCGGTATTCCACAGCGAGACCTTGAGGCCGCGCTCGCGGGTGCTGAACCAGTGCACCATGGTCTTGCCGCACGGCGGCCAGCCCATGCCCTGCACCCAGCCGTTGAGCACCTGGATCGCCGCGATTGCCACGAGTGAGCCGTATAGCGCCGGGATCAGACCAAAGGCGGCCATGAGCGCGCTGGAGAGCAGCAGTCCCAGCGGCAGGAAGTAGCGCGGATTGCTGCGATCGGAGACTGTCCCCATCAGGAATTTCGACAGTCCGTAGGCGATCGACAGACCGGTGAGCGCGCTGCCGAGCGCGGCCTTGGTGTAGCCGGGGTGCTGATTCAGGAGGTCGGGGATCGCGAGCGCCAGGTTGTTGCGCACCAGGTAGTAGCCCGCATAGCCGATGAAGATCCCCGCGAACACCTGCCAGCGCAGCCGCCGGTAGGTACCGTCGATCCGTGCTGCCGGTAGCGGCGCGGCTGCGGCGGCGGGCTTGAGCAGGCCGATCACGCTTCAGCGCTGCGTGCGTTCCCAGTCGGGCGCGACGTAATACGGTGCGTCCGAGCGTGGCAGCAGCGTCACGCCGCGGATGTGATCGGCGGCCTTCTCGGCCAGCATGATGGTCGGCGCATTCAGGTTGCCCGTGGTGATCGAGGGCATGATCGACGAATCCACGACGCGCAGCGCCTCGAGTCCGATGACCCGCGCCTGCGGATCGACCACCGCGAGCGGATCGCCGCGGCTGCCCATGCGGCAGGTGCAGGAAGGATGAAACGCGCTCTCGGCCTTGGCGCGGATGAAAGCGTCGATCTCGTCATCGCTCTGCACACCCTCGCCCGGCTGCAGCTCGCCGTCGCGAAAGCGCGCGAATGCCGGCTGCGCGAATATCTCGCGCGTCAGGCGCACGCAGGCGCGCATCTCGAGCCAGTCCTCCTCGCGCGACATGTAGTTGAACTGGATCCGCGGCTTGTCCGGCGGCGCCGACGAGCGCAGCCGCACGGAGCCCAGACTCTTCGAGCGCATCGGTCCGACGTGGGCCTGAAAGCCGTGCTCGCGCGCCAGCGCCGAGCCGTCGTAGTTCACCGCCAGCGGCAGGAAGTGAAATTGTATGTCCGGATAGCGCATGCCCGCGCGGCTGCGGATGAAGCCGCCGGTCTCGAAATGATTGCTGCTGCCAAGACCATCCTTCCTCAGCAGCCAGCGCGTGCCGATGAGCGCCCGCCGCCATGGCGACATCTGCGCGTACAGCGTGACCGGCTCGCGGCTGCGCATCTGAAAATAGAACTCCAGGTGATCCTGCAGGTTCTCACCGACCCCGGGCAGCGCATGCACCACGTCGATCCCGAGCGCGCCGAGCTCGGCGGGCGACCCGACGCCGGACAGCTTCAGCAGCTGCGGGGAGTTGATGGCGCCGGCCGACAGGATCACCTCGCGCCGCGCGCGCACCTCCTGGCTGGCGGCGCCGCGCTGATAGCGCACGCCCACCGCACGGCGCCCTTCGAACAACACCCGCGTCGCGAACGCGTGCGTGCGCACAGTGACATTGCGCCGCGGCATCGCCGGTCGCAGATAGGCATTGGCCGCGCTGCAGCGGCGGCCGCCGCACACCGTCATGTCCATCTGCGCAAATCCTTCCTGCCGGAAGCCGTTCATGTCGGTGCTGTGTGCGTAGCCGGCCTGGCGGCCGGCGGTGAGCCAGGCCTCGTGCAGCGGATTGGTGAGCAGCCCGCGTCGTGTGCCGAGCGGTCCATCGGCGCCGCGGTAGCTATCGCCGCCGCCCGCAAACGCCTCCGCGCGGCGGAAGTACGGCAGTACGTCGGCGTAGCCCCACCCGGCGGCGCCCTGCTCGACCCAGCGCTCGAAGTCGAGGGCGTTGCCGCGTACGTAAACCATACCGTTGACGGAGGATGAGCCGCCGAGCACCTTGCCGCGCGGCGTGTGCAGCCGCCGGCCGTTCAGGTTCGGCTCCGGCTCGGTGTAGTAGCGCCAGTCATAGCGCGCCATGTTCATCGGGATCGACAGTGCCGTCGGCATCTGGATCCACAGCGAGCGGTCCGAGCCGCCGTATTCCAGCACCAGCACGCTGTCGCGGCCGTCGGCGCTGAGACGCTCGGCGAGCACGCAGCCAGCCGAACCCGCCCCGACGATCACGTAATCGAAGACCTCCTGCACTCCCCGCCCGCCCGCCGCGCTAGTACGGCGCCTCGATGTCGGTCATGGCGACATATACGCTCTTCAGCTGCGTGTAGTGCTCGATGGCGGCGCGACCATTCTCGCGTCCGAGGCCCGACATCTTCACGCCGCCGAACGGCAGCTCGATGGGCGTGACGTTGTAATGGTTGATCCAGCAGGTGCCGGCCTCGAGCTGTGCGATCACGCGATGAGCGCGCGTCAGGTCGTTGGTGAACACCCCTGCTGCCAGTCCGAACTCGGTGGCATTGGCGCGCCGGATCACCTCCTCCTCCTCTGCAAACTCCAGCACCGCCATCACCGGCCCGAAGATCTCCTGGCGCACGATGTCCATGTCGTCGTGGCAGCCGTCGAACACGGTGGGCGCGACGAAGAAGCCATTGGCCAGATCCCCACTCGTGACCCGCATGCCGCCGGTCAGCAGCCGTGCCCCCTGCGCCCGGCCGCGCGCGATGTAACCAAGCACCTTCTCCATGTGCTCCTCCGAAATCAGCGCTCCCACCTGGGTTGCGGGATCGAGCGGATCGCCAACACGCATGGCGCTCGCGCGCCGCTGCAGCCGCGCGAGGAACTCCTCGCGCACGCGGCGCTGCACGAACACACGGGTGCCGTTCGAGCACACCTCGCCGGCGGAGTAGAAATTGCCGAGCAGCGCCCCGGCGACCGCGTTATCGAGCCGGGCATCCTCGAACACGATGAGCGGCGACTTGCCACCGAGCTCGAGCGTCACCTGTTTGAGCGAGGCCGCCGCATCCGCCATCACTGCCCTGCCGGTACCGACCTCGCCGGTGAGCGAGATCTTGCGGATGTCCGGATGGCGGGTGAGCAGCTGGCCGGTGACCGCGCGCCCCTGGGCCACCTGGAAAACTCCCGGCGGCAGGCCCGCCGCCAGGTAGATCTCTTCGAGCCTGATCGCCGTGAGCGGGGTGAGCTCGGCGGGCTTGAAGATCATGGCGTTGCCGCAAGCCAGTGCAGGTGCAGACTTCCAGCAGGCGATCTGCAGCGGATAGTTCCAGGCGCCGATGCCCGCCACGACGCCGAGCGGCTCGCGGCGCGTGTAGCCGAATGCGGCCGGGCCGAGATCGAGATGCTCGCCGGCCAGTCCGGCCGCGAGGCCGGCGTAGTACTCCAGGCAGTCCGCTCCCGAGAGCACGTCCACCGAGCGCGTCTCCTGGATGGGTTTGCCGGTGTTGCGCGTCTCGAGCTCGGCGAGCTCGGCGTTGCGCTCGCGCAGCAGCTGCGCCGCCCGGTGCAGCACCCGGCCGCGCTCTGCGCCGGTGAGCGCCGCCCAACGCTTCTGGGCAACACGCGCCCGCGCCACCATGGCGTCGATCTGCGCCGGGCCGTCCACCGGCAGCTGCGCGAGCAGCGCACCGCTTGCCGGGTTGATGACGCGCAGCGGCCCGGTCGGCTCGAGCGACCGGCGTACGCGGGCGGTAGTGCCCGCGCCGGCAGTGACCTCCGCCCCCTGCCGCTCGAGGTCGCGCAGGCGCCCGTCGACGAAAGCCGTGAGCAGCGCCCGCGCGCTCTCGCTGTCGGCCTCGCGCCATTGCGACAGCGCTGCACGCAGCCACACGCCATCGATCATCGCGGCAATCATCGCTGCCAGGCTGCGTGCCTCCGCTACCGGTATCATGCGGCGCAGGTCATTTCGCAGGTTGGAGAGCATGCGGCGCTGGTAGGCGCTCTGCACTCGCTTCAGTCCGCGCACATGCGGCACCTGACCCCAGAAAGCCAGCCACGCGGTGCCGGTGCGCCTGCTGAACTCTTCCGGGCCCAGATTGGAATCGATAACCGCCTGCACGCGGCCGCATGGCGTGCGTGCCTGCGCGAGCCGCTCGCGCACGCGAGCGGCCAGAGTGCGCGCGAGTGTGCGGAATGCCGCCTCCAGCAGCCCGTCCTTGTCGTCGAAGTAGTGCGCCACGAGTCCCGGCGACACCCCGGCGCGGCCGGCGATCTCGGCGAGCGTCGTACCCACGTAACCCACTTCGGCGAGACTGTCGATTGTGACTTCGACGAGCTGGACACGGCGAACGTCCTCGCCCTCTTCAGCGGGGTCCCTGCGAGGGACTGATTGCTTATTCAATGGGCGACCCTGCGATGCCGCCGGAGAAGCGAATCCGTGGCCAGCTGGTAGCGAGATCTCTGAGGCTGTTATTCTTTCCCACTCAGTAGCTTGCCATGGTATTCAGGAGCTGACAGCTGAACTGTTAAACGGCCATTCAAGCCTTAGGCGGCATGATGGAGCGGCGTACCGCGGTGGTCAAGTCAGCGCCCGAGCGCAGCTTACTGCCGCGCCGTGCGCCGCGGCGCCGCCTCGGCGTAAAATGCGCGGCTGCCTAAGCGGGGTAACTCGCGGCGCCATCTAAATAAGGGAGAATCGTGATGAAGGGTCAGTTCACTGGCGGGTTGGCCGCCGCAATCCTGCTCGTTGCCAGTTCCGGCGCGTTCGCCCAGGCCGCCGCGCCGGCCGCCACCCCGCCCACCAAGAACGCGGGCACCACCTCGCCCAAGCAGAACCTGGATCAGGAGATCCGGATGCTGCGCAAGGACATACGCGCGGAGAAGGAAAAGGTGCTCGGCACGGCCATGCAGCTCGATGCCGATCAGTCGGGCAAGTTCTGGCCGATCTACAAAGAGTACGAGGCACAGCTCACCAAGCTGAACAATGTGCGTGAAGGCAACATCCGCGAGTACGCGCGCAACTACGCCAACATGAGCGACAACAAGGCGGACGAGCTGGTGAACGGCGCGATCGCCTACCACAAGAAGCGCATCGACCTCTTGGCCAACACCTACGACAAGATGCGCACCGCCCTCGGCGCGCCGGTCGCCGCGCGCTTCGTGCAGGCCGAGAGCGAGCTGCTGAACATAATCGATCTGCAGATCCAGTCGAACCTGCCCCTCATCTGGGGCGCGGACAGCGGCAGGCAGTAGCCGCGCACGGTAACGCCCGGCACCGGCTAAGGGCCGGCCCGGGTGATGTCGCATCCGTTCAAGGCGCGGGGCGCTCGCATGCTCGTCCCGGCCGGGTATGCGGCGCATCATTCGCCGCCGCTCGCGCCTTGCGCGGGCAGGAGCCGAAGATGCAGCCTTTCTCTGCCCTGTCTCTGCTGCGCTCCGGGCTGTCCGCACAGCGCGGCTGGCAGCCGCAGTGGCGCAAGCCCGAGCCCCAGCCCGCCTACGACGCGCTGATCGTGGGTGGCGGCGGCCACGGGCTCGGCGCGGCCTATTACCTCGCCCGCGAGCATCGCCTCACTAATATCGCGGTGCTGGAAAAGGGCTGGATCGGCGGCGGTAACACCGGGCGCAACACCACCATAATCCGCTCCAACTACCTGTTTCCCGAGAGCGCCGCACTCTACGACCACGCCGTGCAGCTCTGGGAGCATCTCGCCCAGGTACTGAACTACAACGTGATGTTCTCGCAGCGCGGCGTCATGATGCTGGCGCATACGGTGCATGACATACAGGTGCTCAAGCGCCACGTCCATGCCAACCGCGCCGCCGGCGTCGACAACGAATGGCTGACGCCCGAGCAGGCGCGCGCCTTCTGCCCGCTGCTGAATACCACCGACATCCGTTATCCGGTGCTCGGCGCAGCGTTGCAGCGGCGTGGCGGCACGGCGCGCCACGACGCGGTCGCCTGGGGCTACGCCCGCGCGGCGGATGCGCTCGGCGTCGACATCATCGAGAACTGCGAGGTAACGGGCATCCTGCGGGATGCCAACGGCGCGGCGGCCGGTGTCGAGACCACGCGCGGCACCATCCGTGCTCCACGCATCGGCGTCGCCGCCGCCGGGCACACCAGCGTGATCATGCGCATGGCGGGGGTCGAGCTGCCGCTCGAGAGCTACCCGCTGCAGGCGCTGGTGTCCGAGCCGGTGAAGCCGGTGTTTCCGTGCGTCGTCATGTCCAACACCATCCATGCCTACATCAGCCAGTCCGACAAGGGCGAGCTAGTGATCGGCGCGGGCACCGACGCCTACACCTCGTATACGCAGCGCGGCGGCCTGCACATCACCAGCCACGCACTCGAGGCCATCTGCGAGCTGTTCCCGATGTTCCGGCGTCTGCGCATGCTGCGCAGCTGGGGCGGCATCGTGGACCTGACACCGGATCGCTCCCCGATCATCGCCAAAACGCCGGTGCCGGGGCTGTACGTCAACTGCGGCTGGGGCACAGGCGGCTTCAAGGCCACCCCCGGATCGGCGCACGTTTTCGCCTGGACCATCGCCCGCGACGAGCCGCACCCGATCAACGCCCCGTTCACCATCGAGCGCTTTCGCGACGGCGATCTCATCGACGAGGCCGCCGCCGCCGCGGTGGCGCACTGAGGGCGACGGCGATGCTGCTCATTATGTGCCCCTACTGCGGCGAGCGCCCCGAGCCCGAGTTCACTTACGGCGGCCAGGCGCACATCGCGCGCCCGCGCACACCCGCCGAGGTCAGCGTGCAGCAATGGACCGACTACCTCTACCGCCGCGACAACGAGCGCGGCGTGCGCGCCGAGCGCTGGCGGCACGCGCATGGGTGCGGGCGCTTCTTCAACGCGCTGCGCGACACCACTACCGACCATTTCCTCGCCACCTACAAGGTGGGCGAGGCGCGGCAATGAACGAGGGCTTGCGGACAGCGAGCGGCGGGCGCATCGACCGCACGCGCGTGCTGCGCTTCACCTTTGATGGGCGTGCCTACAGCGGACTCGCGGGCGACACCCTCGCCTCGGCGCTGCTCGCCAACGGCGTGCATCTGATGGGCCGCTCGTTCAAGTACCACCGTCCGCGCGGCGTACTGGCCGCCGGGAGTGAAGAGCCGAATGCACTGGTGGCGGTGCGCCGCGATGCCGCGCGCTACACGCCGAATCTGCGTGCAACGCAGCTGCAGCTGTACGACGGGCTCGAGGCGCACAGCCAGAACCGCTGGCCATCGCTCGCCTTCGACCTCGGCGCGGTCAACGATCTGTTCGCGCCGTTCATTCCGGCGGGCTTCTACTACAAGACGTTCATGTGGCCGCGGCGCGCGTGGCGCGCGCTCTACGAGCCGCGCATCCGTGCCGCGGCCGGGCTCGGCCGCGCGCCCGCTGCGGCGGATCCCGACCGCTACGCCGCGCGCTACGCGCACTGCGATGTGCTCATCGTCGGAGCGGGCCCCACCGGGCTTGCTGCCGCCGCGGCCGCCGCTGGCGTCGGCGCGCGCGTGATCCTGTGCGACGAGCAGGCCGAGCTCGGGGGCTCGCTGCTCACGGACCGTGCTGCCACTGACTGGCTCGCCCACACGCTGGACACGCTGCTGGCGAACGAGCGCGTCACACTGCTGCCGCGCACCACCGCGTTCGGTTACTTTCCGCACAACCTGGTGGCGCTCAACGAGCGCCTCACGGACGACATTGCCGCACCGTCCGCCGGCGCGCCGCGCGAGCGGCAGTGGCAGGTGCGCGCCCGCGAGGTCGTACTGTGCACCGGCGCCATCGAGCGTCCGCTGGTATTCCCCGGCAACGATCGGCCGGGAATCATGCTGGCGGGCGCGGCACGTACCTGGCTCAACCGCTATGGCGTGCTGCCCGGCACCCGGGCCGTGGTGGTCACCGCCGCGGATGAGGCGTACCAGGCGGCTCTCGAGCTGCAAGAGGCCGGCGTGTTCGTCGCCGCGATCGCCGAGCTGCGCCCTGGCGAGAGCAGCTGGACCGCGAAGGCGCGGCAGGCGGGGATCCCGGTACTTACCGGGGCCAGCGTCCTTGGCACCAGCGGCAGGCGCCGCGTCAATGCCGTACGTATCGGACAGCTCATCGATGGCGCACTCGTTCCTGCCGCAGCGCAGCCGTGCGATCTGGTGCTGATGTCCGGCGGCCTCACCCCCAGCGTGCATCTCTTCTCCCAGTCGCGCGGCAAGCTCGCGTGGAGCGAGCCGCTGCAGGCCTTCCTGCCGGATGCGCCAGTGGAGCGCGTGCGCTGCGCCGGCGGCTGCCGCGGCGTGTTCGACCGCGAGGCCGCGCTCGCCGACGGCGCCGCGGCCGGCCTGGCGGCGGCGCACGAGGCCACCGATCCGGCGCGCAGCGGCATAGATCCGGCGGGCGCGCTGCGCCGCACCGGCGCAAGCCTGCCCGGAGGCGCCGGTGCTGAGCTCAGCGCCGCCCTGCCGCCCGCGGCAGTGAGCGGCCGGGCTTTCGTTGACTGGCAGAATGATGTCACGACCAAGGATCTGGCGCTCGCCGTGCGCGAGGGCTTCCGCTCCATCGAGCACGTCAAGCGCTACACCACGACCGGCATGGCGACCGATCAGGGCAAGACTTCCAACCTGAACGCGCTCGCGCTCGTTGCCCGGACGCTCGAGCGACCGATTCCGCAGGTGGGCCTGACGACGTTTCGCATGCCCTACACGCCGGTGAGCTTCGGCGCCTTCGCCGCTACCGCGCGCGGCGAGCTGTTCGATCCCGTGCGCACTACGCCGATGCACGGCTGGGCGCGTGCCCGGGGTGCGGTGTTCGAGGACGTGGGGCTGTGGAAGCGCGCGCGCTACTTTCCGCGCGGTGCGGAGGATATGGAAGCGGCGGTCAGGCGCGAATGCCTGGCGGTACGCAGCGGCTGCGGCCTGTTCGATGCTTCCACGCTCGGCAAGATCGAGGTGGTGGGTCCCGATGCGGTCACGTTCATGAATCGCCTGTACGTGAACACCTGGGACAAGCTGGCGGTCGGGCGCGCACGCTATGGCGTGCTGCTGCGCGATGACGGTTTCGTCTACGACGATGGCGTGGTGGCGCGCATCGCCGAGCAGCGCTTCCACGTCACCACCACGACCGGTGGCGCCGCACGCGTGCTGGCGATGATGGAGGATTATCTGCAGACGGAGTGGTCCGAGCTGTCCGTCTGGCTCACCTCCACCACCGAGCAATGGGCGGTGATCGCGGTTCAGGGACCCCATACGCGGCGCGTGCTGGCGGGCCTGGTGGACATCGATATCGGCACGGCGGCGCTGCCGCACATGAGCTGCCGGCAGGGCCGCATCTGCGGGGTGCCGATGCGGCTGTTTCGCGTTAGCTTCACAGGCGAGCTCGGCTTCGAGATCAACGTGCCGGCGGACTTCGGTCAGGCGGTGTGGGAAGCGGTGTGGGCCGCCGGCCAACCACACGGCATGACCCCCTACGGCACCGAGACCATGCACGTGCTGCGGGCGGAGAAGGGCTACATCATCGTCGGTCAGGACACCGACGGCACCGTGACCCCGGACGATGTCGGGCTGTCGTGGGCGATCGGCCGCAACAAGCCGGACTTCGTCGGAAAGCGCTCACTCGAGCGCCCGGCCATGCAGGCGCCTGGGCGGCGGCAGCTCGTGGGTCTGCTCACCAGCGATCCGCAGGTGGTGCTGGAGGAAGGCGCCCAGGTACTCGAACGCGCGGACGCGCCAGTACCACAGCGTCCGCTTGGGCACGTCACCTCCTCGTACTTCAGCGCGACCCTCGGGCGCTCGATCGCACTCGCACTGGTCGCCGGCGGTCGCGCCCGCACCGGACAAACGCTGCATGTGCCCCAGGGCAATGGCGTCGTGCCCGCGCAGGTCGCCGCCACCGTCTTCTATGACCCGAGCGGAGCACGCCTCGATGCCTGATCTCAGCACCGCCCGCACCGGTCCGCTCCTCGCTCCGATCCGCGTGCTCGAGGTATTGCCGCCTGCCACGCGCTTCGTCCTGCGCGGCGCGGCGGCGGTGAGCGCGGCCGCGCAGGCTGCGTTTGGCGTACCGCTCCCGGCGCACGCCTGCCGTGCGCAGATGCAGGGCGAGCGCGCCGCGCTGTGGCTCGGTCCCGATGAGTGGCTGCTGCTCGCGCCGGCCGCCGAAGATGCGGCCGTGGCAGCGTCGCTCGCCGCGGCACTCGTGAGTCTGCCGCATTCCCTGGTCGATGTGAGCCACCGCCAGTGTGCACTGCGGCTGCGGGGCTCGCAGGCCGCAACCTTGCTTGCCGCAGGCTGTCCGCTCGATCTGGACGTGAGAGCCTTTCCGGTCGGCATGTGCACGCGCACCATGCTGGCGAAGGCCGAGGTGGTCCTGTGGCGCACCGGCGCGGAGGTGTTCCGCCTCGAGGTGTGGCGCTCGTTCGCCGCTTATGTCGCGCAGTTTCTGGCCGAGGCAACACACGGGATCATTTGAGCAAGGGCCGGTCGCAATTGGAGTCCGCGCCCGGCGGTGCTGCTGGCTACACTGCGGCCACCTGGCCGCGCCGTTTCGCGGCCCCGGGAGAATAGTTCGTGAAGACGCATGTTCGGGTGCTGGTGATCGGTGGCGGCGTGGTGGGCGTCAGCACGCTCTACCACCTGACGAAGAAGGGCTGGTCGGACGTCGCACTGATCGAGCGCACCGAGCTCACCGCCGGCTCCACCTGGCACGCGGCAGGGCTCCTGCCGCTCTTCAATATGAGCTACACCGTCGGCCAGCTGCACAAGTACTCGGTCGATCTGTACAAGCGCCTGCCGGGTGAGACCGGACAGGACGTCAGCTTTCACGTCACCGGTAACCTGCGTCTCGCCACCTGCCGCGAGCGCATGGATGAGTATTACAAGTACTGCGGAACCGCCAATACCATCGGCGTGCCGTTCGAGGTGATCAGCCCGAAGCGCGTCAAGGAGCTGTGGCCGCTGGTAGAGCTCGGTGGCAGCGCGGACACTCCCGCGATCATCGGCGCGCTCTACCATCCCGACGACGGCCACATCGCGCCGGCCGACCTCACCATGGCGCTGCGCAAGGGCGCCCGCAGCGCCGGTGCGGAGATCTACGAGCACACCGAGGCGCTGGCGATCGAACGCACCGCGTCGCGCGAATGGAAGGTCCGCGCCACCAAGGGTGAGATCACTGCCGAGCACCTCGTGTTCGCCACCGGCAACTACGCACGCCAGAGCGGCCGGCTCATCGGGCTCAACGTGCCGGCGATTCCGGTCGAGCATCAGTACATCGTCTACGACGAGTCGCCCGAGCTGAAGGCGTACCGCCAGGGCGGCGGACGCGAGCTCGCCGTGCTGCGCGAGTCCGACAAGTCCTACTACCTGCGTGAGGAGCGCATGGGCTGGATCCTCGGCCCGTACGAGAAAGGCGCGCCGGCGCGCTTTGCCGACGGTGTTCCGGACTGGTTCGGCCGCAGCCTGTTCCCGGGTGACCTGGATCGGCTGGTGCCGCATGTCGAGGCCGCGATGCGCCGCGTGCCCTCGCTCGAGCACTGCGGCATCAAGGACATCGTCAACGGACCGATCTCCTACACGCCCGACGGCAGTCCACTCATCGGGCCGGCCTGGGGTGTCGCCAACGTCTGGCTCAATGAGGGACACAGCTTCGGCATTACCGCCGCCGGCGGCGCCGGCTGGCAGCTCGCCGAATGGATCGTCGAAGGTGAGCCGGGCATCGACATGCTCGCCACGGATCCCCGCCGCTTCGGTCCCTACACGAGCAAGCGCTATGTCGTGCAGAAGAACGAAGAGACCTACCGCGATGTCTTCACGATTCATTTCCCGGACGAGGAGCGGGCCGCCGCCCGTCCGGCGAAGACCAGTCCGGTGTACGACCGCCTCAACGCCCGCGGTGCAGTCTGGGGACAGCGCTACGGCTGGGAGCGCGCCAACTGGTTCGCCCCAAGCGGGGTCGAGCGACGCGACCAGTGGAGCTTCCGGCGCAGCAACTACTTCCCGCACGTCGGCAACGAGGCTCGCCTGATGCGCGAGCGGGTCGGCATCATCGATCTGACGCCTTTTACCAAGCACGAGGTCAGCGGCCCCGGAGCGGAAGCCTGGCTCGACGGTCTGGTGGCGAACAAGGTTCCGGCAAAGATCGGCCGCATGGCGCTGTCGCATGCGCTGACGCGTCGTGGCGGCATCCGCTCCGAGTTCACGATCACCAAGATTGCGGACGCCCACTACTACGTGGTGAGCGCCGGCGCCGCGGAACGCTACGACAGCGACTACCTGCTGAAGTCGCTGCCGCCGGACGGCTCGGTGAGCCTGCGCAACATCACCAGCAGCCGCGGCTGCTTCGTACTCGCGGGCCCGAAATCGCGTGCGGTGCTGGCACAGCTCACCGATACGCCGCTCGACAATGCCTCCTTCCCGTGGCTGACGGCCCAGACCATCGAGGCGGGTCTCGCCGTCGATATGTACGCCCTGCGCGTGAACTTCGTCGGCGCCCTGGGGTGGGAGCTGCATTTCCCCATCGAGTACGCGCATCACCTGTTCGATGCGCTGTTCGATGCCGGCAAGGATCACGGCATCGGCATGGTCGGCATGCGCGCCATGGAGTCGCTGCGCATGGAGAAGTCCTATCGCATGTGGGGAAGCGATCTCACCACCGACTACACCCCCTTCGAGGCGAGCCTGGATCGCTTCGTGCGTATGA
The DNA here is from genome assembly GCA_963837075.1 of uncultured Gammaproteobacteria bacterium. Taxonomy (GTDB): domain Bacteria; phylum Pseudomonadota; class Gammaproteobacteria; order Steroidobacterales; family Steroidobacteraceae; genus 13-2-20CM-66-19. Next base: position 160,304 of record CAWILY010000001.1, read on the forward strand.
ACAAAGGTCCGTTCGTCGGCCGCGAGGCACTCGAGAAGCAGCTGGCCGCGGGTGTGCCGAACCGCTTCATCACGCTCGGGGTGCACGCTGTCACGGACGCCGATCCGCTCGGCAACGAGCCGTTGTTCGACAACAGCGGCCGTATGATCGGCCGCGCGACCTCCGGCTACTACGGTCACTGTCTGCAAAAGAGTCTCGCCATCGGCTACGCGCGTGCCGAGTTCGCGCAGCCCGGTACATCGCTGCAGATCGAGATCCTCGGCGAGCGCCACCAGGCGACCGTGCTCGGAGAGTCGCCCTACGATCCGGAGAATCTCGAGCTGCGCGCGTAGGTCACCGTCGTCGCTGCCGCTCAATAGCCGTGCAGCAGGAAGTCGAGCGCACGGATAATCGTGTCAGAGCGCGTCTCGAGGCTGCCAACCTGCGGTCCGAGATCATTGCGGGTCAGCGCGGCGAGCTGCGGTGTCATCAACACATGGTGCCCTTGCTCGAGCACGACGACCGGCGTCAGGTGGCCGAGCGGGAAAATCGTCAGCGCACCGGCCGTCGCGAGCGGTACCACGACGCACGTCTGCAGATCCTGGAACAGATCCGACTGCACCTCCACGAGGAATGGGTAGCTGCGCTCGGTGCGCCGATCGTCGTTGCGGTAGACAGCGAACTGGGGCATCAGCAGCTCCCCGGGCCCGTGGAGAAAGTCCCGTAATGTTCGATGTGCCGGTGGTATGCGTCGACGGCCTGGGCATGCTCCTCGCTCCATTGCCGGCGCCGCCACTTCGCCAGCTCCTCGACGATCGCACGCTCGAGGAGGTCCGACAGGTTCACGCCGGCCGCTCGCGCCGCCTCGAGCAGATCCTCGCGCACGCTGAGGTTGGCGTGTCGCTTGGCAGAGGCAGCCCCTCGAAAGTGCATGTTGCGACAGCCCCATGGACACGCGGAGATTGGAGACATGTTTTCATCGAATACGTACTCGCGATACGTATTCCGAATACGTATTCATGCAGAAAGGACATATCGCGCGCGCGCAGGCGCGAGCAGCACCAGCGCAAGCATGGCGCCGGTCGCCCAAAGTCCTTGGCTTTCCGCCGGTACGCGCCGGCCTGTCGCAATCAGGCAAGAAACGCGCTAAATTAGGCATGTGGCACCCCCGCTTCCCCGCAGCCGATACGCCTTCCTGACCCTGCAGCAGTACTCGATGATCGCGCTGTCGAACGCCGTCGAGCCGCTGCGGATGGCGAACATCATCACCGGGCAGACGGTGTACGAGTGGTCAATCGTCAGCCTCGACGGTCAGCCGAGCACGGCGAGTAACGGCCTGCAGCTCTCGCCGACCGTGGCGCTCGAGGACGCGGGAGCCTTCGACATCCTGTTCGTCTGCGGCGGCGTGCGCGTGCAGGACGCCGTCTCGGCCCGGATCGTGGCGGCGCTGCGGCGGCTCGCCGAACGGCGCGTGCCGCTGGGCGCGCTCTGCACCGGCGGTTACGCCCTGGCCAAGGCGGGTCTGCTGGACAAGTACCGCGCCACGATCCACTGGGAGAACCTTTCCGCGCTGCGCGAGGAGTTCCCGCGCATTCAGCTGAGCGATCAGCTGTTCAGCATCGACCGCGACCGCTTCACCTGCTCGGGAGGCGTGGCGCCACTCGACCTGATGTTGCATCTGGTCGAGGCGAAGCTCGGCGCGCGCGTCTCGCAGCTGATCTCCGAGCAATTCATCGTCGCTCGCGTGCGCAACGACCGGGACAGGCAGTACGTGCCGCTGCGCGCCCAGATCGGCGCGAGCCATGAGAGCCTCATCCGGGTAGCGCAGCTCATGGAGACGAATATCGAAAAGCCGCTGTCGCTCGATGAGATCGCCGCGGCCACCGGTTTGTCACGGCGCCAGATCGAGCGGCTGTTCAAGCGCCATCTGAACTGCGTGCCTAAGCGCTACTACCTGCAGATGCGCCTGCGCCGGGCGCGCGAGCTGCTGCTGCAGACCTCGATGCCCATCATCGACATCACCACTGCCTGCGGCTTCCAGTCGCCACCGCACTTCTCGCGCTGCTACCGCGCGCAGTTCGGTTGTCCGCCGAGTGCCGAGCGGCAGACCCGCCAGAGCGGCAGCGGACTGCGGGTAGTAGCGGCTTTGCCTTAATGCGCTGCGCCGTGTCGCTTGCGGACATGCCGCGGTCGCGAAGTAATCAGTGCGGCAGGCACGCTATCCGTACCATGCTGCCAAGCGGCCGCGCGAGCCGCTATACCACTGTCGCGCATGGAGATTTCGACAATGGCCGACTCCGCCGAAGCCGATTTCAATCTACGCGATCTCAACGAACAGGAGCTCATCGAGCAGGTGCACGATGATCTCTACAATGGACTGAAAGCCGAGGTTGTAGAAGCGACGCACATCTTCCTCGAGCGTGGCTGGAATGCCGAGAAGACGCTGAACGATGCCCTGGTCGAGGGTATGCGCATCGTCGGCATCGACTTCCGCGACGGCATCCTCTTCGTGCCCGAGGTGCTCCTGGCGGCAAACGCCATGAAGGGCGGCATGGAGATCCTGCGTCCGCTGCTCGCCGAGACCGGTGTGCCGCCGATCGGCAAGATCGTGATCGGCACGGTCAAGGGCGACATCCATGACATCGGCAAGAACCTCGTGGGCATGATGCTCGAGGGTGCCGGTTTCGAAGTGATCGACCTCGGCATCAACAATCCGGTCGAGAAATATCTGGCTGCGCTCGAGCAGCACAAGCCGGACTTCCTCGGCATGTCGGCGCTGCTCACCACCACGATGCCCTACATGAAGGTCGTCATCGACAAGATGAAAGAGATGGGCATTCGCAACGACTACATCGTGCTGGTCGGGGGCGCGCCGCTCAACGAGGAGTTCGGCAAGGCGGTCGGCGCGGACGCGTACTGCCGCGACGCCGCCATCGCGGTGGAGACGGCCAAGTCGCTGCTCGCGGCCAGACGCGCCACCGGTGGCGCGCGCGCGAGCGCGGCCTGAGGCTGCCCCCGGCACTGTCATGAGCGCGCGCCGCGCAACGCTGGTGATCGCCTGCGGGGCTCTCGCCCGCGAGATCGCCGCGCTGCGGCGCGCCAACGACTGGAGCGCGCTCGAGGTGCGCTGTCTGCCTGCCGAGCTGCACAACCGCCCCGAGCGTATCGCTCCGGCAGTGCGCGCGGTGATTGCCGAAGAGCGCGCGCACTATGCGCAGATCTTCGTCGCCTACGGCGACTGCGGCACCGGCGGGCGGCTCGATGCGCTGCTCGAGCAGGAGGGAATCGAGCGGCTCCCGGGCGCACACTGCTACGAGTTCTTCGCGACCCCGCAGGTGTTCGCGCAACTGGCGGATGCTGAGCCCGGCACCTTCTATCTGACCGACTTCCTGCTGCGGCACTTCGAGCGCCTGGTTATCCGTCCCCTGGGACTCGACCGCCATCCCGAGCTGGCCGGCGAGTACTTCCGCAACTATCGCCGGCTGGTCTACCTGTCGCAGGCCACGCCGCTTCCTAAGGCCATCGAGGCAGCGCGCGTGATCGCGCAACGGTTCGGCTTCGACTTCGAGCATCGCTTCACCGGATACGGACAGCTGGGCACGCGCCTCGCCGCTCTGGTTGCAAGCCAGGACTCCCTGGCGTGGCCAACCTGATCGTCATCTCCTGGCGCGACATCCCCGCGCAGGTGATCGTCAAGCGCGGCCGGGAAACCGCCAAGGTGCAACTCTCGGCACGCTTCCAGGAGGCGGTCGATCGCGCCGCGATGCGCGCCGGCAAGGGCAGCTCGGACGCCTATCTCGCCGACTGGAAGCGCAGCGACCCGCGCGCCTGCGGCGATGACCTGCAGGCCGAGGCGGCGGCCGAGGCCGCGCGCATCGAGGCGCAATACAGCGACGAGGCACTGGAAACGCTGATCCGCGCCAAAGGGCTGGCGCCAGGTTCCTAGCATGTACGCGCTGAGACAGTGGTCGGTGCGCCACGCACGCGGCATGAACGTCTTCTACAAGGCGTTCGAGTCGACGCTGGTCGCACTGCATCCGCTGTGGCGGCGGATCGGCTACCAGCGCCTCGAGCGGCCCGTCGCGGCCGTGGAGCGTGGGGTCAAGGGCCTGCTGTTCGATTGCCGCATGTGCGGCCAGTGCGTGCTGAGCGCCACCGGCATGTCCTGCCCGATGAATTGTCCGAAGAACCTGCGCAACGGACCCTGCGGCGGCGTGCGCGCCAACGGGCACTGCGAGGTCCGCCCGCAGATGAAGTGCGTCTGGGTCGAAGCCTTCGACGGCAGCGGGCGTATACCCGGTGGCCGCGAGGCGCTGCGCGCCGGGCAGCCGGCGATCGACCGGCGCCTGCAGGGCAGCTCGTCGTGGTTGCGTGTGGTGCGCGAGCGCGTGGGGGCGGCGCCGTGATCTTCGAGGACGAACCGGTTCCCGGATATCCGCTGCCGATCCTGCCCGGACATACTTCCCCCGGCCGCTTCGAGCGCGTACTGCGCGCCGGGCAGTTCGCGGTGACGGCCGAGCTCGCTCCGCCCGACTCCGCCGACCCCGAGGATGTCTACCGCCGCGCGCGCATCTTCGATGGCTGCGTGGATGCAATCAACGCCACCGACGGCAGCGGTGCCAACTGCCACATGTCCAGCCTCGCGGTGTGCGCGTTGCTCACCCGCATCGGCTACGCGCCGGTGATGCAGATCTCCTGCCGGGACAAGAACCGCATCGCTATCCAGGGCGACATCCTCGGCGGCGCCGCCATGGGGGTATGCAACCTGCTGTGTCTCACTGGCGATGGCGTGCAGGCGGGTGATCATCCACAGGCGCTGCCGGTATTCGATCTCGATTCCCTCACGCTGCTCGAGACCGCGCGCACCCTGCGCGACGAGCACCACTTCCTCTCGGGCCGCAAGATCACCTACGCGCCGCGCGTGCTGCTCGGTGCGGCCGAGAATCCCTTCGCCAGGCCATTCGAGTGGCGTGCCGAGCGTCTGGCCAAGAAGGTCGACGCCGGCGCGCAGTTCATCCAGACCCAGTTCTGCTACGACGTGCCCCTGCTGCGCAGCTTCATGAATCGCGTGGAGCAGCTCGGGCTGCTCGATAAGGTCTTCATTCTGGTCGGGGTAGGTCCGCTGCGCTCGGCCAAGGCGGCGGAGTGGATCCGCACGCACGTGCCCGGCGTGCACATTCCCGACGCGCTCATCCAGCGCCTCGCCGGCGCCGCCGACCAGGCGCTCGAGGGCCGCGGGATCTGTATCGAACTCATCCAGGAGATCCGCACTCTTCGCGGTGTGCACGGCGTGCACCTGATGGCCTACCGCCAGGAAGAGACCGTGGCCGAAATCATCCAGCGCACCGGGGTGCTCAGCGGCCGCGTGCCGTGGTACCCGGGTCGCGACCAGCGCAACGAATCAAACAGGATAGCCTCATGACCGACACCGTGATCAGCTCTGCCACCCGCGAAGTCGTGATCGGCTTCGACCGCCCATTCGTCATGATTGGCGAGCGCATCAACCCGACCGGACGCAAGATCCTGGCCGCGGAGATGGCCGCCGGCAACTTCAGCCGCGTCGAGTCGGACGCACTGGCGCAGGTGGCCGCCGGTGCGCAGATGCTGGACGTCAACGCCGGCATCCCGCTCGCCGATGAGCCGGCGATCCTCGCCAAGGCGGTGCAGCTGGTGCAGTCACTCACCGACCTGCCGCTGTCGATCGACTCCTCGATCGTCAAGGCGCTGGAGGCGGGTCTGGCCGTCTACAAGGGCAAGGCGCTCGTCAACTCGGTGACCGGCGAGGAGGAGCGCCTGGAAACCGTGCTGCCCCTGGTGAAGAAATACGGCGCTGCGGTGGTTGCGATCTCCAACGACGAGACCGGCATCTCCGAGGATCCGGACGTGCGCTTCGAGGTGGCGAAGAGGATCGTGCACCGTGCCGCCGACCACGGCATCCCGGCATCTGACGTGGTGGTCGATCCGCTGGTCATGCCGGTCGGCGCCATCAACCAGGCGGGCGTGCAGGTCATGCGTCTCCTCGGGCGGCTGAAGAACGAGCTGAAGGTCAACAGCACCTGCGGCGCTTCCAACGTGAGCTTCGGGCTGCCGGCACGCGAGGGCATCTCGGCGACTTTCCTCACCATGGCCATCGGCGCCGGGCTCACCTCCGCGATCATGAACCCGATGCACGTGGAGATCGTCAAGGCGTGCATGGCCGCCGACGTCATGATGGGTCACGACCCCGACTGCGCGCGCTGGATCAGGCGCTTCCGCGAGGTCCCGCCGCAGCAGGCTGGCGGCGGCGGAGTAGCGAGCGTGCCGGAGGGCGCGGCGCGCGGGCGGCGCGAGGGTGGTCACCGTCGGCGCGCCCAGAGCTCTGCGTGAGCCAGCAAGCCGAACCACTGGTCGTATTCACGCCTTCCGGCAAGCGCGGGCGCTTCCCGGTCGGCACACCGCTCCTGCAGGCGGCGCGCAGCTTAGGAGTAGACGTAGATTCCGTGTGCGGCGGCCGCGCGCTGTGCGGCCGCTGCCAGGTGCTGGTGATGGAGGGTGAGTTTCCCAAGCATGGCGTGAGCTCGCACGCAGGCAATCTCTCCGCGCTGAGCGCCGCGGAGCAGAGCTTCGCGCGGCGCCGGCCACTGCCGGCCGGGCACCGCCTGTCATGCTCGGCACGCATCGAGGGTGATCTCGTCGTCGACGTGCCGGCGAGCAGCCAGGTGCATCGCCAGGTGGTGCGCAAGGCTGCCGATGCTCGCCCGATTACGCTCAACCCACTGGCGCATCTGCACTACGTCGAGGTGCGCCAGCCGGACATGCACGATCCCCGGGGCGATCTGCAGCGGCTGCTGGAAGCACTCAAGCGCGAATGGGATGTCGGCCCGCTACGCTGCGATCTCGCCGTGCTGCAGAACCTGCAGGTGGCGCTGCGCAAGGGTGAGTGGCGCGTCACGGTCGCCGTGCACGCCGGCACGCAACTCATCAGTGTCTGGCCCGGCTTCCACGACCGGCTGTTCGGGCTCGCGATCGACATCGGCTCAACCACCATCGCCGCGCACCTGTGCAATCTCGAGACCGGTGAGGTGGCCGCATCCAGCGGCACCATGAATCCGCAGATCCGCTTCGGCGAGGATCTGATGAGCCGCGTGTCCTACGCGATGATGCACCCCGGTGGCGCGCAGCAGATGACCGAGGCGGTTCGTGGCGCGCTGAACGCCCTCGCCCACGAGGTGGCGCGCGAGGCGAAGGTTGCCGTGACCGACATCCTGGAGCTGACCATCGTCGGCAACCCGATCATGCATCACCTGCTTCTCGGCATCGATCCGGTCGAGCTTGGCGGGGCACCCTTCGCGCTCGCCACTGACTCGGCGCTCGGACTGCACGCGAGCGAGCTCGGACTCGCGCTGAATCCGGGCGCGCGCGTCTACACCCTGCCCTGCATCGCCGGTCACGTGGGGGCGGACGCCGCCGGCATGATCCTCGCCGAGCGTCCGGACCTGTCCGAAAAGCTGACGTTGCTGGTCGATGTCGGTACCAACGCCGAGATCGTGCTCGGCAACCGCGAGCGACTGCTCGCCTGCTCGAGTCCCACCGGCCCGGCCTTCGAGGGCGCGCAGATCAGCTGCGGTCAGCGCGCCGCGCCCGGCGCGATCGAGCGCGTGCGCATCGATCCGGCGACCCTGGAGGCGCGCTTCAAGCTGATCGGCTCGGAGCTGTGGTCCGACCAGCCCGGCTTCGCGGACAGCATCGCACGCACCGGCGTCACCGGTATCTGCGGCTCCGGCATCATCGAGGTGATCGCCGAGATGTACCTCGCCGGCATCATCAGCCCCGACGGGGTGATCGACGGCGAGCTGAGCGCGCGCAGCAGCCGCATCGTGCAGAGCGGCCGTACCTATTCCTACACCGTCTACCCGGGCTCACCGCTGCTGCAGGTCACACAGAACGATGTGCGCGCCATCCAGCTCGCCAAAGCGGCCCTGCGCGCGGGCGTGCAACTTCTCATGGAGCACATCGGCGCTACCGAGGTCGAGCGCATCCGCCTGGCCGGCGCGTTTGGCAGCCACATCGACGTCAAGTACGCGATGATCCTCGGCATGATTCCGGATTGCGACCTGACTCAGGTCGCCTCCGCGGGCAACGCCGCGGGTACCGGTGCGCGCATCGCGCTGCTGGACAGCGCCTCGCGCAAGACCATCGAGGAGCTCGTGCACCGCGTGGAGAAGATCGAGACGGCGCTCGAGCCGAAGTTCCAGGCCCATTTCGTCGCCGCGATGGGCATCCCGCACACCACCGAGCCCTACACGCAGTTGCGCCGCGCGGTCACGCTGCCGGTGCCGCGCACGCCCACCGCCCGCCCGAGTCCCCGCGGCCGCCGCCGCGCCGGCGGCTGAGGCAGCCTGCGGCTATCTTGGGCGCCATGCGCCACCGGTTCGCTCGAGAACGGGCTGCTCAACAGCGACAACGCCGGCAGCTTCACGCTCGCTGCCTACTGGCCAACGCAGGACGGCCAGCGCAACGACACGAGCGAGCTCACACTGCTCATCGACCGGCAATTGAGCGTGCCATGGGATGCATTCATCGAATATGCTGCCGACATCCCGCAACGCGGCGGCTCGAGGCAACTGCTGCACCTCGGTACCACTTACAAGCTCACCCCGCGGCAGCAGATCGATTTCCATGCTGGCTTCGGCCTGACGTATGCGGCGGCCAGAAATCTCATCGGAGTCGGCTATTCCTTCCTCTACCTCACACACTGAGCATGCGCGGCACCACAGTCCCTGGGCGGCGATCGCCTGCATGGGGATCGTGTTCGGCGATATCGGCACGAGCCCGCTCTACACCCTGAACGTCGCGGCGAAAGCCGCCAGTCCCGGTGGCAGCATCGCACCCGAGGCCGTGGTCGGCATCGTGTCGCTGATCTTCTGGTCGCTGATCCTCGTCATCTCGGTCAAGTACGCGATCCTGATCATGCGCGCCGACAACCACGGTGAGGGCGGAATCCTCGCGCTGCTGGCGCTGGTGAGCCCGCACCGTGCCCGGGAGAGCCGGCGACGGGCCGCGATGGTAATGGTCGGGCTGGTCGGCGCAACGTTGCTGTACGGCGATGGCGCGATCACCCCTGCGATCTCGGTGCTGAGCGCCATCGAGGGCATCAAGGTCTACGCCCCGCACCTGGATCGCTTCGTGGTGCCGCTGACCGTGATCATCCTGCTCGGCCTGTTCCTGGTGCAGCGCAAGGGCACGGCGTTCGTCGGCGGCCTGTTCGGCCCGGTCATGGTGGTCTGGTTCGTCGTCATCGGCGTGCTCGGGGCCGTCGGCATCGCCAAGGCGCCGGCGATCCTGGCCGCGCTCAGCCCGCTGCCGGCGATCACCTACCTCTGGCACATCGGCCCGCTGGCGTTCGTGGTCATCGGCGGTGCGTTCCTCGCCGTCACCGGCGGCGAGGCCTTCTACGCCGACATGGGTCACTTCGGCGCCTTTCCGATCCGCATGGCCTGGTTCACGGTCGCCCTGCCCGCGCTCACCCTGAGCTACTTCGGCCAGGGCGCGTTGCTGCTGCGTCACCCGACGGCGATCGAGAGTCCGTTCTACGAGCTCGCGCCGCACTGGGCGCACTACGCGCTCGTAGTGCTGTCGACGGCGGCCACGGTCATCGCCTCGCAGTCAATCATCTCCGGTGCCTACTCCATGACACAGCAGGCAATCCGCCTCGGGTTTCTGCCGCGCCTGAACGTCATTCACACCACCGGTTCCGAGATCGGTCAGATCTACGTCCCGCTGGTGAACTGGGCGCTGGCGGCGGCGACCCTCACCGCGGTGATCGGCTTTGGCTCCTCCGATGCGCTGGCGGGAGCCTTCGGCATTGCGGTGTCGCTCCTGATGGCGATCACGACGCTGATGGCGACCTTCGTGGCACTGCAATGGGGGGTCAACCCGGGTGTGGTGCTGCTGGTGAACGGGAGTCTCTTGGCGCTCGATCTGCTGTTCTTCGCCTCGACGTCCACCAAGCTCCTCGAAGGCGGCTGGTTCCCGCTGCTGATCGCCTTCGTCGTGTCGTTCCTCATGATCACCTGGCGCAAGGGCGAGCAGATCATGGATGCCGTGCGACTGGGGCTCAGGCAGAGCTCGCAGCAGTTCATCGCGGCACTGCATGCCGTACCGCCGCTGCGCCTGCCGGGCACGGCCGTGGTCCTCGGCCGCATGGCACAGGGCGTGCCGCTGATGCTGACGCAGAACGTGAGGCACAACCACGTGCTGCATGAGCACACGCTGCTGGTGGCGGTCAGCATCGCAGAGATTCCCCGCGTCCCGGACACCGAGCGTGCCTCTGTGACCACGGTCAGCGATGGTCTCACACGCGTCGAGCTGCGCTACGGCTTCATGGAGCGGCCGGACGTGCCGCAGGGACTTGCCACGGCCGTGGCGCAGGGGAAGCTGCAGCTGCCGGATCCCGCGGGCATGACCTACTATGCCGGCCACGAGACGATCGTGGCCGTGGGCCGCAGTCCCCTCATGGCGCGCTGGCGCGAGGCACTGTTCGCCTTCATGCACCGCAACGCCCAGCGCCCTGCCGCCTATTTCAACATCCCGTGGTCGCAGGTGATGGAAATCGGCGTCGAGTTCGAGATCTGACGGCTCGCGACCCGATCGCTACACGTTCGAATCGGGGAACGAAGCCTTGCGACGGTTCATGTAGTCGAGCAGTGCCTCGTCCACTGCCGGATCGAGCGGCGGCGGCTCGTACTCGGCGAGCTGTCTCTTCCACAGCGCATTGGCGCGTTGGATCGTGTCCTTCGCGCCCTCCGCCTCCCACTGCTCGACGCTATTGTTGTCGGCGAGCGGCGAGCGGTAGAACGCAGTCTGGAAGTTGGCCTGCGTGTGCGCGCAGCCGAGGAAGTGCTTGCCGGGTCCGACTTCGCGGATGGCATCGAGCGCCTGGCCGTTCTCCGACAGGTCCACCCCCGCGAGCAGCGTGTGCATCATGCCCGCCTGGTCGGCATCCATGACGAACTTCTCGTAGCCCATCGCCAGACCCCCTTCCAGCCAACCGGCGGTATGCAGCACGAAATTCACCCCGGCGAGACAGGTTGGCAGCAGCGTATTGGCCGACTCGTAGGCGGCCTGCGCGTCCGGGATCTTGGCGGCGCACAGCGCGCCGCCGGAGCGGAACGGCACGCCGAGGCGGCGCGCCAGCGCCGCCATCACGTACAGCACCAGCGCCGGCTCGGGCGTACCGAAGGTCGGCGCACCCGACTGCATCGAGAGCGAGGAGGCGAAGCTGCCGAGGATCACCGGCGCGCCGGGATTCACCAGCTGTGCGAGCGCCATGCCGGCGAGCGACTCGGCAAGGGTCTGGGCCGCCGTGCCGGCCACCGTCACCGGCGACATGGCGCCGGCGAGAATGAACGGCGTCACCACGGTCGCCTGGTTGGCGCGCGCATAGGTCTTGAGCGCCCCGAGCATGGTGGCATCCCAGGTGAGCGGCGAGTTGGCGTTGATCAGGCTGACGATGCAGGTGCGCGGCTTGCCGGTGGCCGGATCGAGATAGTTGTCGCCGAACAGGATCTTCGTCATCTCGATGGTGTCGCGGGCGCGGTCGGGATGGGTGACCGAGCCCATGTACGGCTTGTCGCTGTACTTCATGTGGCTGTACACCATGTCGAAGTGCCGCTTGTTCACCGGCAGGTCGACCGGCTCGCAGATGGTGCCGCCGGAGTGGTGGAGCGACGTCGCCATGTAGGTCAGCTTGACGAAGTTGCGGAAGTCCTCGATGCGCGCGTAACGCCGTCCCTCGTCGAGGCTGCGCACGAACGGCGACCCGTAGGCGGGCGCGAACACGGTGCGGTTGCCGCCGATCACGACGTTGTGCGCCGGATTGCGTGCATATTGCGTGAACTCGCGTGGTGCCGAGCGACGCACGATCGTGCGGCACATGCCGCGCGGAAAGTGCACGCGCTCGCCCTTGACGTCGGCGCCCGCGTCCTTCCAGATCTGTAGTGCTTCCGGATCGTCGCGGAAGTCGATGCCGATCTCCTCGAGGATGGTGTCGGCGTTGCGCTCGAGCAGCTCCAGCCCCTCGTTCCCCAGCACCTCGTAATACGGGATCTGCCGGGTGATGTAGGGAACGAAAGCGTGGCTGCGTGCGGTGCGCGCAGCGATCTTCGCATCGCGCCCGCTCGGGCGGCGCGCTCGCGGCTGGCTGGCTGGCTGCGGCTCTGACATCGGGGTCATCCTGCTGCGCCCCCGCGCGGGGCCTGAACCCTCATTATCGGCACGGCTCGCCGCGGGAACTGGCCGGTTTGCGGCATGGACTTCTCCGGTAGCGCCAAATCAGGCACTTGCGAGCGCACGGCGTCGACATAAGATGGCGCATGCCTTCGCCCGACATCGCCGCCGCCCTGGCCGCGGTCCTGCCCGCCGAGTGCGTGCTGGCGCGCGCCGAGGAGCGTCGTGCCTACGAATGCGACGGCCTGACTGCCTTCCGTCAGCTGCCGGCGGTGGTCGTCCTGCCACGCAGCGACGCCGAGGTGCGCATCGTCCTCGAGACCTGCAGCCGGCTCGAGGTGCCGATCGTGGCGCGTGGCTCCGGCACCGGCCTCTCAGGAGGCGCGACGCCGCTGGCCGAGGGCGTGCTGCTCTCGTGCGCGCGCATGTCGCGGGTGCTCGAGGTCGATCCGCTGAACCGCATTGCCCGGCTCGAGCCCGGCGTGCCGAATCTCAAGGTCTCGGAGGCTGCGGCGCCCCATGGACTGTACTATGCGCCGGATCCCTCCTCACAGGTGGCCTGCTCCATCGGCGGTAACGTCGCGGAGAACTCCGGTGGCGTGCACTGCCTCAAGTACGGACTCACCGTACACAACGTGCTCGGCGTGCGTGGCTACACCGTGGATGGCGAGCGCCTCGAGCTCGGCGGCCGCGCCTGTGATACGCCGGGGCTCGATCTGCTCGCGCTCACGATCGGCTCGGAAGGCCTGCTGATGATCGTCACCGAGGTCATCGTCCGGCTCATTCCGCGGCCGCCGTGTGCGCAGCTGGTGGTGGCTTCCTTCCGTGAAGTGCATCGTGCCGGTGACGCCGTCGCCGCCATCATTGCCGCCGGCATCATTCCGGCCGGCCTCGAGATGATGGATCGCAAGGCGACGGCCGCGGTGGAACCGTTCGTGCACGCCGGCTACGACCTGGAAGCGGAAGCGATACTGCTGGTCGAGTCCGACGGCACCAGCGAGGAAGTCGCCGCGGAGGTGCAGCACATCGAGCGCGTGCTGCGCGAAGCGGGCGCCAGCGCGTTGCGCGTTTCGGCGTCCGAACACGAGCGGCTGCTGCTGTGGTCCGGCCGCAAGAATGCCTTTCCGGCCGCCGGCCGGCTGTCGCCCGACTACTACTGCATGGACGGCACCCTGCCGCGCAAGCACGTCGGGCACGTGCTCGAGGCCATCGGCGTCATGGAGACGCGTTACGGACTGCGCTGCATGAACGTCTTTCATGCCGGCGATGGCAACCTGCACCCGGTGATCCTGTTCGATGCCAACGAAGCGGGGGCGTGGGAACGCGCCGACCGCTTCGGCGCGGACATCCTCGAGCTGTGCGTCGAGCTCGGCGGAACGATCACCGGCGAGCACGGCGTGGGGGTGGAGAAGCTGAACTCGATGTGCGTGCAGTTCTCGGCAGCCGAGCGTGCCGCGTTCGCGGCGGTCAAGAGCGCCTTCGATCCGCAGGGACTGCTCAATCCCGGCAAGCTCATTCCCACCCTGGCGCGCTGCGCCGAGTATGGGCGGATGCGCGTGCACGGCGGCGCACTGCCCCACCCTGATCTGCCGCGCTTCTGAAGGAGCGGCACGTGTCGGGCGACGTGGCGGTTCCCGAAGCCTGGCGCGAGCGGCTCGCCGCTGCCACCCACACGCGCCGCCCGCTGCGACTGCGGGGCTCGGGCAGCAAGGATTTCTACGGCGAGAGCCTCGCGGGTGAGCCCTTCGAACTCGGCGGCTGGCGCGGCATCGTCGACTACGAGCCCTCGGAGCTGGTGATCACCGCTCGCTGCGGCACGCCGCTCTCCGAGGTTGAGGCCACGCTCGCGGCGCACGATCAGTTTCTCGCCTTCGAGCCCCCGCTGTTCGGCGCGGATCCCACCATCGGCGGGGTGATCGCTGCCGGCTTGTCCGGACCGCGCCGCGCGTACGCGGGCGCCGCCCGCGACTTCGTGCTCGGCACGCGGCTGCTCACGGCGCAGGGCGAGCTGCTGCGCTTCGGCGGCCAGGTCATGAAGAACGTCGCCGGCTTCGACGTCTCACGCCTGCTGTGCGGCTCGCTCGGCGTCCTGGGAGTGATCACCGAGGTCTCCCTGAAAGTGCTGCCGCGGCCGCAGCTCGAGGAAACGCTGCGCCTCGAGCTGTCCGCGGGTGCGGCGGTCGAGGCATTCAACCGCTGGGCCGGGCAGCCGCTGCCGCTCTCCGGCGCTGCCTGGAGTGAAGGCAGCGCCTGGGTGCGCCTCTCGGGTGCAGCGCCGGCCGTGCGCGCCGCTGGCGCGCGCCTTGGCGGCGAGCTCGTCGCGGCCGATGCGGCCCGGGCGTTCTGGCAGGCACTGCGCGACCTGCAGCTGCCGCAGCTGCGACACGAGGCGTTGTGGCGCGTATCGCTGCCCGCAGCGACGCCACCGCTGGCGCTGCCCGCCGAGCCAGTCATCGACTGGGGTGGCGCCGTGCGCTGGTATGCGAACGTTGCGGCGGAGGTCGCCGTGCGGCAGATCGCCAGCGCGGCGGACGGCACGGCGCTGCGCTGGCGCGGGGCCGCCCCACAGGGTCGATTCCATCCGCTGTCACCCACCGTCGCGGTCCTGCACCGACAGCTGAAGGCACGCTTTGACCCGCACGGCATCCTCAATCCCGGCCGCCTGATGGCGGCCCTGTGACGCCGGCGCCTGCGCAGCCAGCTTCGGGGCCAACACCCTACAGAGTGACGGTTCCGCGTCCGAGCTCGATGACATCGCCGCTGACGAACACCTGCCGCTCGGCATCCACGCGCAGGCGCAGCGAGGCCGGACGCCCGGTGTACTCGCCCTGGGCGATCTCGAACTCGGCTGGCAGGGTGCGTCCCATGGCCAGGCACCAGCCGCCGAGATTCGCGGTCGCCGACCCGGTCGCCGGATCCTCGAGCACCGCACTGCCCTTGGGGAAGAAGAAGCGGGCCAGCAATCCTGCGCCGACCGCCGCAAACACGTACACCTGGCTGTGGTCGTCGACGCTGCGAAACTGCGCGAGCAGATCGCCCCGCACCCGTATCCGGCGCACGGCGGCCTCGCTCGTGAGCGGCACGATGAGCTGTTCCGTACCGGCGTTGACCCACAACGGCCGCTCGCCGATATCGCCCGCCTCGAGTCCCAGCATCGCCGCCACGGTGAGTCGTGGCTCCTGTACCTCGCGCCAGCTCGGAGCCATGGCCTGCAGCGTCCAGCGGTCACCGCTGGCGCGCACCTGAATCACGCCGGCGGCGGTCTCGAGCGTGAGCCGATCGCCCGCGAGGCCGAGGGCCCGGCACACGTGTGCCGTGCCGAGCGTCGGATGACCGGCGAAGCGCATCTCGTAAGCGGGGGTGAATATTCGCACGCGCGCGTTCGCCCGCTCGGAGGGCAGGATGAAGGTGGTCTCCGACAGATTGAACTGCAGCGCGAGCGCCTGCATCCTAGTCGCATCGAGCGTCTGCGCGCGTTCGAATACACACAGCGGGTTGCCGCTCAGGGAAGCGCGCCGCTCGGTAAACACGTTGACGATGCGAAAGGCGTAGGCAGGCATGCTGGCCGTGAATTCTAACCCCGCAGCCGCGCGAGCACAGCCATGAGCAGCCTGTTGTTCCGCGACGATGCGTATCTGCGCACCACCACGGCGCACGTGACGCGCATCGGTGCGCGCGGCATCGAGCTCGATCGCACCATCTTCTATCCGCAGGGCGGCGGCCAGGCGGGCGATACCGGCACGCTGCTGCGACCCGGCGGCGAGCGGGTGGCGATCCGCGATGCGGTCAAGACCGAAGATGGTGCCGGGGTACTGCACCTGCCCGCCCCCGGCAGTACACTGCCGGAGGTCGGCGAGCCGCTCAGGCTCGAGCTCGACTGGGAGCGCCGCTACCGCCTGATGCGCCTGCACACGGCGCTGCACCTGATGTCGTGCGTGATCACCGCACCGGTGACCGGCGGCAATATCGTGCCCGAGAAGGCGCGCCTGGACTTCGACATCGAGTTGAGTCAGCTCAACGCCGGGCACATCGAGCGCGAGACCAATGCACTGATCGCGCGTGCCATAGCCACCGAGACCGTCTGGATCACGGATGCCGAGCTCGATGCCCAGCCGGAGCTGGTGAAGACCATGAGCGTGCAGCCGCCCCGTGGCTCAGGACGCGTGCGACTGCTGCGCATTCCCGGCATCGATCTGCAGCCCTGTGGCGGCACGCACGTGGCCAACATCGCCGAGATCGGCGCCATTCGCGTGCTCAGGATTCGCAGTGAGGGCCGACGCAACAAGCGCGTCGAGATCGCGCTTAGCGATAGCGGCTGATCTCCAGGCCGTTGCCGACTGCGAGCAGCACCGAGCTCATCTCGGGCGCGGCGCGCACGCGCTCGCGATAGGCGCGGGCGTGCACACGCGCGCCGGGCGGATACAGCATGTTGTCGGCGACGATAACCGCGCCCTGCGCAAGCTTCGGGTGCAGCAGCTCGAACACCGGCACGTACAGGTCCTTCCACAGGTCGATGAGCACGAAGTCGAACGGACCGGGAAGCTCTGCGAGTGAAGCGCGCGCATCGCCGATGCGGAACTCGACGAAGCCCTTGAGTGCCGCGCGGGCGAGCTGCTGCTGCGCATAGCTGGTCTTGGCCGCTTTGAGCTCGAGGGAGATGACCCGCCCGCCTACCGCGCGCGCTGCTTCCGCCAGCCAGATGGTCGAGTAGCCGTACGAGCTTCCGACCTCGAGAATGCGCCGCGCCTCGCTTTCCTTGATCAGCAGGTTCATCAGCGCGCCGGCGGCACGCCCGACGGGCAGCAGCAGCTCATCGAGTCGCCGCGCGACTTCCTCCTCCGACAGCGTGCCCATCAGCTTCTGTTCGCTCTGCGCCCGTGCCTCGTAGTCGGCGATCACCGCCCGCACGGCCTCGTCCATCGACAGTGGGTCCTGCATTGGCTGCTCCTCGGCGCTCATACGGCTCCCGAAAAATACTCCTGCAGCGAGGCCACCCCCAGGCGCTTGGCTTCGAACAGGCTCTCCAGATGCTCGCGGGAGTTGACCAGACCGCGCGCACGCAGGATTCCCTGCTCGTCCAGCAGCGCCGCGAACGGCAATCGTCCCACCTGGTAGGCCAGTCCGAGCGCGGCGGAGACCACGTAGGGAATCCCATCGAGCCCCTGGGCGCGCACGAACTCGCGCTGCGCGGCCGGATCACCGTCGCTCGCCAGGATCACGTCCATCCAGGCACGCTCGTCCCGGCGGCTCGCCTTCACCGCCGGCAGCAGTGACTTGCAGACCGGGCAGCTCGGCGATACGAACAACAGCAACGTGCTGCGGCCGTCCTCCCGGGGGTTGCCGACGCGGTGCGGTCGGCCCTCGAGGTCCGCCACCTCCAGCGCCGGCGCTGGCTCCCCGACCGCGAGGCCGCGGTTGAGCATCAGTGCGCCGGCAGGTGCCACGCGCTCGTGCAGCACACCCACCTGTCGCACCAGCGCAAGCACCACCGCCGCCAGCACCAACACCAGTACCCACAGCACGGCGTTCGAGACCGCCAGCGCCGTCACGGCACGCGCTCCCAAACGGCACGCGGGCGGCCAATCAGAGCGTCCAGGCTGATGTACAGCAGTGCCGCCACGGCGGTGCCGGCGCCGATCGTCAGCGCATCCGCGGCGCTCAGCGGCCGCGCCGCCCACGGCAGCCGCGTCAACGCCAGCAGCAATGCCAGGACGAGATTGCGCCACACCATCCAGGGTGCGATCGGGCGGCGGTCATTGGGTCCGCCGCAGCCGCAGCTCAGGTCGCGACGGCCTCGCGCCAGATTGACGGCGATCACGCCGGCATAAATCAGCAGCAGCGCCGCGCCGGCGCTCGCCGCTCCGGAGCGCGCACCGCCCAACAGCAGCCCCAGCGCCACCAGCAGCTCCAGCAGCGGCACCGCCGGCGCCATGCGCACGAAGGACGGCGGCAGCACCGCATAGGCGGCCAGCACGGCGGCGAAGTGGGCGCGGTCCTGCAGCTTGTGCAGGGCTGCGCTCGCGAACAGCAGTGCCAGACCTCCGCTGAGCAGGGCGCCGACGACGGGGTCGATCATGACAGGCGCATGATAGCGCGCCTCACGGCGCCGACAGAATTGCCCCGCTCGTCGGTACGCCCGTGCCGGCGGTCACCAGCACATTCTCCACGTCCGCGACCTGGTTCACCGAAGTGCCGCGTACCTGGCGCACGGCTTCCGCGACGCCGTTGAGGCCGTGAATGTAAGCCTCGCCCAGCTGCCCGCCGTGCGTGTTGACGGGCAGGCGGCCGCCGATCTCGATGTTGCCGTCGCGGATAAAGTCCTTCGCTTCCCCGCGGGCGCAGAAGGAAAACGCCTCCAGCTGCGGCAGCACGAAGGGCGTGAAATGATCGTACAGCACCGCGCTCTGGATGTGGCGCGCGGCGAGCCCGGACATGGCGTACAGCTGCCCGGCCACGAGGCGCATTTCCGACAGCGCCGCGATGTCGGGGCGATAGAAGCTCGTCATGTTCATCTGCTCATCCGTGGCGCCCTGCGCGGCGGCCCGGATCAGTGCCGGCTTCTGGCGCAGGTGGCGCGCGCGCTCGGTACGCGTCACCACGATCGCCACCGCACCGTCGCTTTCCTGACAGCAGTCGAGCAGCCGCAACGGCTCCACGATCCAGCGCGAGGCCTGGTGGTCGGCGAGCGTGATCGGTCGGCGGTAGAACCAGGCGCGCGGATTCACCGCCGCGTGCCGCCGGCAGGCGACCGACACCCGCCCGAAGTCCTCACTGGTCGCGCCGAAATCGTGCATGTAGCGGCGCGCGGCCATAGCCACCCAGGCGGCGGGAGTCGCCAGACCAAACGGCACGCTCCAGGCCCAATTGGCGGCCTCGGCGCTCGGCTGCGGCGCGGGCACGAACGCCTGCCCGAAACGGTACTGCGAGCGCTCGTTCAGCGCGCGGTAACACACGACCACCTCGGCGACGCCGCTGCTCACCGCCATGGCGGCCTGCAGCAGTGGTGCGCACGCGGCACCGCCGCCGTAGTCGATGCGGCTGAAGAATTTCAGGTCGCGACCGCCGATATTGCGGAACACCTCGATCTCGGGGCTCCGGTCCATCGCATAGGTGCACAGTCCGTCCACCTCTTGAGCCGTAAGCCCCGCATCGGCGAGCGCCGCGCTGATGGCCTCCACGGCGAGCCGGAGCTCACTGCGCTTCGAGTCCTTGGAGAACTCGGTCGCCCCGATGCCGACCACCGCGGCCGTATCGCGCAACGGATGGGTCATGGCAGCACCACGCGCACCGTAGCCGCGACGTGCTCGCCGAGCCGGTTCACGCCGCGGACCGCGACCTCCACCGCGCGCTCCGCGCCGAGCTGCTGCTTGCTGCGCACCACCCCGAGCAGCTGCAGCGTGTCGCCGGCGAAGGTCGGCACCCCGAGGCGGATGTCCACGGCGCGGATCTGCGCGCCCGGCCCGGCCCAGTCATTGATGAAGCGCTGCACGTAACCGTTGGTCGTGAGGATGTTGAGAAAGATCTCCGGTGTGCCGCGCTCCCGGGCCGCGGCGCTGTCGTGATGCACCACCTCGAAATCGCCGCTCGCGAGCGCCCCGGCGACGATGGCGGAAGCCGTTACGGCGATCGCCAGCGGCGGCAGCTCATCGCCCGTGCTGACACTGTCGAAGGTGACGGCTGCTGTCATGGCACTGCCCCGGTTGCGTCAGGTAAAGCGGTGCACGCCGCCGACGGCGAGCCGTGCACCGATCGCAGCAAGCATGCGCCCGCCGCCCCCGAGCGCGAGGCCGAGCTGCCGCGCGCGCAGCAGGAAGGCGTGAACGGGGTATTCGATGTCGGCGCCGAGGCCGCCGTGCAGGTGCTGCGCGGTATGGGTAACGCGGTGTCCGGCGCGCGCGGCCCACCACTTGGCGGCGGAAACTTCCGCCGCGGCGGAGGCACCGCTATCCAGCGCCCACGCTGCCCGCAGGTAAGTCGAGCGCAGCGCCTCGACGTCGATATAGGCATCCGCCAGCCGGTGCTGCACCGCCTGGAAGCTGCCGATCGGCCGGCCGAACTGACGCCGTTCGCTCACGTACGCCACCGCCCGGCGCAGCGCCTCGCTCACCACCCCGAGCTGCTGCGCGGCAAGGGCCACCTGGGCATGCTCGAGCGTCCAGCGCAACGCGCTGCCCTCGGGCCCGTCCATGAGAGCGTGCGCATCGTTCAGCCGCACGTCGGCGAAGGTGAGCTGCGCCTGCGGCTCACCGCTGGTCGAGCCCTGCGGCTCGACGTGCACGCCGGCAGTCTTGGGGTCGAGGAGGAACAGCCGCGCGCCAGCGTCGGTTTGCGCCGCCACGAGTACCCGGTTTGCCTGCGCGCCGTAGGGCACACAGCACTTCAGGCCCGACAGCCGCCAGCCCTCCGCCGTGGCCGCGGCGATCGTTGCGGGGCACTCCGGGTCGCCCCCGCCGGGCTCCTCCAGGGCTGCGGTCAGGATTATCTCGCCGGCGGCGACCTGACCGAGCAACGCCTGCTGCCCGGCTGTGCCGAAGCGCTGCAGGGGAAGTGCGCCGAGCACCAGCGTTGCAAACAACGGCACCGCAGCGAGCGTGCGCCCCTCCTCTTCCAGCAGCAGGCCGAGCTCGGTGAGCGCAAGGCCCGAGCCACCGTGCTCGCCCGCGATGGCGGTGCCGAGCAGCCCGACCTCTGCGAGCTGCGCCCACAACGTCTTGTCGTACGGCGCCGCGGAGCGCGCGAAGGCCTTGCGGAACCCGTCCGTGAAGCGCGCGCCGAGAACGCGCGCGGCGAGCTCGCGCAGGGCGCGCTGTTCCTCGCTGTAGCTGAAGTCCACGCGCGTCAGCCCTCCTGCCGTTCGCGGAATGCGTACAGCACGTAGCCGGGCTCGATTTCCCGGAACTCGATCTGCACCGGCAGACCGATGCGCACGGCTCCCGGGCTGATGCCAGGCAGGTTGGCCAGCACGCGCACCCCCTCCTCCAGATCGATGAGCGCCACCGCGAGCGGGTAGCTGAACGCCGGCAGCGGCGGCTCGTGCACGATCACGAAGCTGTGAATGGTGCCGCGCCCGCTCGCGCGCATCGTCGTCCACTCCAGCGCGTGGCAGCGCGGGCACATCGGTCCGGGAGGATGGTGCAGGTGGCCGCAGCGTGCGCACTTGCGGATGAGAAGCTCGCACCGCTGCACGCCCTCCCAGAAGAAGGCATTGTCGAGCGTGATCGCCGGGCGTGGGTGACCCGCTGCGCGCGCGGCGGGCCGGAACTTGAGGATGCGGAAGCGCATGCGACCAACCAGCGTTCCGCGCTGGTCGCTGAACTCGTGGCGATAGCTGAGAAAGTGGCCCGCGCCCAGCGCGGTGCGCTTCTCGTCCGACACCCCCTCCAGCGTCACCGTCTGCGTGATCAGATCGCCGGGCCGCAGGTAGTGCAGGTATTCCTGCTCGAGGTTGGTCGCTACCACGGAGGTGAAGCCACGCACATCCATCTCCTCGAGCCCGAGGAGGCTGCCGCGCTCGCTTTGCGCGCCTAGCCGGAAGCGACCCATGGTCCATACCTCGAGCATGGCTGGCGGCGCCACGATGCCTTGGTGGGGCGAACGCGCGGCGAAGCCCTCATCGAGGTACAGGGGATTGCGCTCGCCCATGGCTTCGCACCAGCGCCGGATGGCCGGCAGATTCACCGGATCGGGTGCGATGCGTGCAGGAGCTGCGGGCGCACCGATGCGCGCACGCAGCTCCTCGAGCCACTGCGCCGCGGACGGCGCCGTCATGTCGGCCTCGCCACCGGCGCACGCGGCAGGCCCAGTGCCATCTGTGCCACCATGTCACGCAGCACCTCGGTGGCGCCACCGCCGAAGGTGTTGATCTGACAGCGGCGGTACTCGCGCTCGAGCCGTCCCTGCAGCAGTGCGCCGCGCGAGCCTGCGCGCAGCAGTCCGCTCGAGCCGGTAACCTCGAGCAGCAGCCGCAGCACCTCGATGTAGCTCTCGGTACTGAACACCTTGCAGGCTGCCGCGAGCTCGGCGCGCGTCCCACCCTGCGCGACCTCCCAGGCTACGCGGTTGCCGAGCACGGCATACGCCTGCAGCAGCGCGTAGGCTTCGGCGAGCGCCAGCTGTACCCACGGTGCGTCGATGACGCGGCTGTCGATGCCGGTGCGCGCGCTGCGTGCCCAGTCCACCGTCGCGTCGAAGCAGCCCTGCGCGCCATAGGCGAGCGCCGCGAGACCCACCCGCTCATGGTTGAGCTGCTCGGTAATCAGCTGCCAGCCACCGTTGGCCTCACCGACCATCATCGACGCCGGCACGCGCACGTTCTCGTAGTAGGTTACGTTGGTGCGTATGCCGCCGATCGTCTGGATGGGCGAGAGCGCGAAGCCGGGCAGACGGGTATCCAACATGAAGAGCGAAATGCCGCGGTGCGGCGGCGCGGACGCGTCGGTACGCGCGGCGAGCCAGATGTAGTCGGCGCCTTCGGCGCCGCTGGTATAGACCTTCTGGCCGTTGATCAGGTAGGCATCACCGACCCGCTGCGCCTGCGTGCTGAGCGCGGCGAGGTCAGTCCCTGCGCCCGGCTCGGTGTAGCCGATCGCGAATAACAGCTCACCGCCCGCGATACGCGGCAGCAGCGTGCGCTTGTGCTCCGCCGTGCCGTGGCGCATCAGCGTCGGCCCGATGGTGTTGACCGTCACGAACGGAAACGGTGCTTCCGCGAACCACAGCTCCTCGAGCACGATCTTCTGCGCGAGCGGATCGAGCCCCCGGCCGCCATACTCCCGTGGCCACCCGGGCGTCAGCCAGCCCTCGCGCCCCATGCGGCGGATGACTTCGCGATACGCGGGGCCGCTCTCACCGCCGGCGGTTGCCGCACGCACCTCGGGACTCAACAGGCCCTCGAGGTAAGCGCGGAACTCGCGGCGCAGCTGCTCCTGGGCGAGAGTGTAGGCGACCCGCACGAGCCTTCAGTCTCCGGCGAACGGCGCGATGCCGAGGCGCGCGAGCGCGGCGTCCGTGAGCGGTACGAAGCAACCCGCCCGTGTATCGCGCACGAACAGGGCATCGCTCGTGCGGCGCGGGTCGTAACCCTGCCGCTGCAGATCGATCTTGCGCAGCTTGAAGGTCGTGGTGAGGTCGGCCTCGCGGCTCAGGCGCACGAACAACGGCATGGCGTAGCCCGCCAGGCGCTCGGCCGCAAAGCGGTGCAGCGCGTCTGGTTCGAAGCGCGCCGGCTCGTGAAAGGTGAGCGCCGCCATCCCGGCGCGCCCCTCGGCGCCGGGCACTCGCACCCCGTACACGTTCGCCACGCTCAGGCCCGGAAATTGCGTCAGCACCTGCGCCACCTCCTCGGTCGACACGTTCTCACCCTTCCAGCGGAAGGTATCGCCGACCCGGTCGACGAAATAGTAATAGTCCTCGGCGTCGTGGCGAACCAGATCGCCCGAGCGAACCCAGCGATCGCCGGGGCGAAATACATCGCGCAGAATCTTCGCCGCAGTGGCCTCGGGCGAGGTGTAGCCCTCGAAGAACCCGGCGGCCCCGGGCCCCTCGAGCACCTCGGCGATCAGCTCGCCGACCTCGTCGGGGCCGCATTCGATGAGCGCCCCGCTCGCGTTGCGCACGTGCTGTCCGGTCTCGACGTCATAACGCACCACGCGGATGTTGCTGCGCTCCGGATACGGCAGTCGTCCCACCGAGCCCACCTTGTTGTCGACGTTGGTGAGCCCATAGTTCGCCTCGGTGGAGCCGAGCCCCTCGCAGATGAGCTCGATGCCGAAGCGCGCCTGAAAGGCGCGCCACACGTCCGCCCTGAGCCCCGCCCCGCTCATGCGGTGCAGGGTGTGGTCGCGGTCGTCGGGGCGGGGTGGCTGGGCGAGCAGGTAACGGCACAGCTCACCGAGGTAGTACCAGGCCGTGATCCGGTGGCGGCGGACATCGTTCCAGAACTCGCTGGCGCTGAAGCGGCGTCGCAGCACGATCGGGATGCCGAGGTGCAGCGCGGCGGAGACGACGACCATGCCGCCGGCGCCGTGATAGAGCGGCAGCACGTTGTAGAGCACGTCGCGCCCGCGTTCCAGGCCGAGGAGTCCCGCGACCACGCCGCCGGCGTTGAGGAAGCGCAGGTGGCTCATGAGCGCCGCTTTCGGCAGCCCGGTCGTGCCGGAGGTGAAGATGTAATAGAGAGGATCCGCGAGACGCACGTGCGCGCGTGCGCTCGCCTCCGGGGCGGCCGCGCTCGCCTGGCGCAGTGCCGCATCGAGCGAGCGCGCGGGCAGTTCCGCGGGCAGCGCCGCACGCGCCGAGCCGGCATCGGCAACCCACAGCAGCTGCGGACGGTCCTGCTCGGGCAGCGTCGCCACCTGCTCGGCGCACTCGACACCGAATATGAGTGCGCCGGCCCGCGTCTGCGCCAGCGCGTGCTGCAGAACCGTTGCGCGCGCCGAGGTGTTGATGAGCGCCGTCACGATCCCGACCTTGGCGAGCCCGAGCCACACCAGCGGAAACTCGGGGCGGTTCTCCATCATCAGCGCCACCGTGTCGCCGGCTGCGAGCCCCGCCGCGCGTGCCGTGTGAGCGATGCGGTTGGCGAGCTCGTTCATCTCGCCGAACGTCACCGTGCGGTTCTCGAAGATCATGAAAGGTAACCGGGGCGCATCGCGGGCGCGCTCCTCGAGGAGGTCGGCGACGCTGCCGCGCTGATCGCGCCGGTAGCCGGCGATCAGCGCATAGCCGCGGTTGAGACGCTGCTGGGTTACCTCACGGGGAACAGCGCACTCGGTCACGCCACGCGCCTCAGGACGAATGCTGCGGCGGCGCGCGCAGGTCCTCTTCCCAGAATTCCCGCGGGCGGCGCGCCGCGGCTCCCGCCCGCGCCTGCTCGAGCGCACGCAGCTCCACGCGGCGAATCTTGCCGGAGATGGTCTTCGGCAGCGTGCTGAACTCGAGTCGCCGGATGCGCTTGTAGGGCGATACGCGCGCGCGCACGTGCTCCAGGATCGAGGCAGCGGTCGCCGCATCGGGCGAGCATCCGGCGGCGAGCACCACGAACGCCTTGGGCACCGACAGGCGCAGTGCATCGGGACTCGGCACCACGGCGGCCTCGGCCACCGCGGCATGCTCGATGAGCACGCTCTCGAGCTCGAAGGGGCTGATGCGGTAGTCGGAGGACTTGAAGACATCGTCCCTGCGTCCGACGTAAGTCAGGTAGCCGTCCGCATCACGCACCGCGACGTCCCCGGTGTGATAGTACCCGTCGCCCATCGCACTCGTCGTACGCCCCGGGTCGTCCAGGTATCCCTGCATCAGGCCGAGCGGACGCTGCGCCAGATCGAGACAGATCTCACCCTCCTCGGCGGGCTCGCCGTCCGCGTTCAAGAGCACGACGTGATAGCCGGGCAACGGGCGGCCCATCGAGCCGGGCCTGACCGGCTGTCCGGGCGGATTGCCGACCTGGGCGGTGGTCTCGGTCTGCCCGAAGCCATCGCGGATGGTCACGCCCCAGGCCTGCTGCACCCGGGCGATCACCTCGGGATTGAGCGGTTCGCCGGCGCTGACGACCTCGCGCAGCTGCACGGGCCATTCGCGCAGGTCGTGCTGAATCAGCATGCGCCATACCGTTGGCGGTGCGCAGAAGGTGCTCACGCGGCAGCTGGCGAGCTTGCCGAGCAATGCGCGCGCATCGAATCGGTCGTAGTGATAGGCGAGGATCGTCGCCTGCGCGTTCCACGGTGCAAAAAAGGACGACCAGGCATGCTTCGCCCACCCCGGTGAGCTCAGGTTGAGGTGTACGTCACCGGGCCTGACACCGAGCCAGTACATCGTCGGCAGATGTCCCACCGGATAGCTCGCGTGGCTGTGCGCCACCATCTTCGGACGCGCGGTGGTACCGGAAGTGAAGTAAAGCAACAACAGCTCGTCGGCGCGGGTCGGCGCCGGCGCAAAGGAAGCGGCGGCGGACTGCGACTCGTGATAGTCCGTCCAGCCCGTCACGGCCTCGCCGACCGCGATGCGCAGCGGCGCACCGGGCAGGCGCTGAAAGCGTGGCGCCAGACCCGCCTCGGTGATGACGGCCCTGACCTGACCGCGCTCGAGGCGGTCTGCCAGATCCTCACGCTCGAGCAGCGTAGTCGCCGGAATCATCACCGCGCCCATGCGGATCGCCGCCAGCATGATCTCCCAGAGCGCAAGGCAGTTCGGCAGCATGAGAAGGATGCGGTCGCCGCGCCGCAGACCCCGGTCGGCGAGGAACGCCGCGACCTGCGCCGAGCGGCGCGCCATTGCCGCGAATGAGATCGTCTGATCCGTTCCCGCATCATCGATCAGACGCAACGCCGCCGCGGAGTTACCGGCGGCGATCGTCTCGAAGTAATCGCCGGCCCAGTTGAACTCGGCGAGCTGCGGCCAGCGGAACTCGCGCCGCGCGCGTGGCCAGTCCTCACGCAACTTGAGTAACTCGTCCCGCAACGCGATGAAGCCGTGGCTGTCGCCCACCGAAGCCATCCCCCCGATTCTCCGCATCGCAAGCTTAGCACCGCGCCAGTGGACCGCTGTCAGGCCGGGCGCCGGCTGACGCCGGCAGCAGCCGCCGATATCAGCTTGTTTCGCAATGGCTTAGCCGCGCCATTGCCCGTAGGATCGCGTCCATGGAGCCTGCGCGTCTCGAAGCCTTCACCGACGGCGTGATCGCCATCATCATCACCATCATGGTGCTCGAGATCCGCGTACCCCGCGGCGCGGATCTCGCCGCGCTCCGGGCGGACGTTCCGGTGCTGCTCGCCTACCTGCTGAGCTATATCAATGTCGGTATCTTCTGGAACAACCATCACCACATGCTGCACGTCACCGAGCGCGTGGACGGCAAGGTGCTGTGGGCCAATCTGGCACTGCTGTTCTGGCTGTCGCTCGTGCCGTTCGTTATCCGCTGGATCGACGAGGCGGGCTTCCTGGCACTGCCGACGGCCGCCTACGGCATCGTGCTCGCCTGCGCGGCGATCAGCTACATCATCCTCGAGCGCCAGATCATCGCCGTGAATGGCCGCGACTCGCGCCTGGCGGTCGCGGTCGGCAACGACCTCAAGGGCAAGCTGTCGCTGGCACTGTACCTGCTCGCCGTCCCGCTGGCATTCGTACAACCGGGAATCGCCATCAGCCTGTACGCCGCCGTGGCGCTCACCTGGCTGGTGCCGGACAAGCGCATCGAGGCGCTGGTGCAAAAGTGAGCGGGGCCATGCCACGCCACCGCGGCGCGGCACGGTCAGCGCCTAACACCACAGCCTGGATGCCTGTGCCGTGTCGGCGGCGCGTACACCGCGGATGCCGCACTTGGCGCGCGCCTCCTCGAGGGTGAGATCGAACACGTCCTCGAAGCGCAGGCTGTAAAGTGGCCGGGATTCGCGCCCGACATGCGCGCCGCGCTCCAGCGCATCCATCACCGTGAGCCAGGTCTGCGGATAGTGCAGCACGGCGCGCGTGAGAATGCGCGTGGAGGACAAAATCGAGAACACCGACAGCTCGCCGGCGAGCTCGGCGCTCAAGTGCACGAACAGATTCGTCAGGCGCATGTAGTAAGGCACCAGCTCGCCGATGAAATCGAACCCACCCCCGCCGAGGATGTGCTCCAGATCGTGGGTCTGGCCGGCGCGCAGGAAGAAATACTGGTAATCGTTCTGTGGCTTGTAAGGCGGCACGATGTCCACCTGCAGGTCATTGTCCATCAAGTGGCGGTAGAAAATGCCGCCGACAGTTCCCGGCGCGTAGCCGGCCAGATCCTCGCGCCTGAAGCTCGAGACGAAGCCCGCACGGAACCACTCATCGAGCGCCGCGTTCTTGCGCCGCTCCGCTGCAAACAACTCGTTGATGCGCGGGATGTCCTGCACCTCGCGCAGCGCCAGCACCAGCGGCATTGGATCCGAGGGGGTCGGTGCGTCGGGCCCGTTCCTGCGCAACAGGTGCGTCGCGACCCAGTCACGGATGCGCGCATCGTTGAGATACCGCGAGGAGCTCACCAGCAGGCTGCTGGTGGTGGACACCGGCGTGAGACCCTTCATGAGGTAGGAATAGTCATCCATTGCAGTCCTCGAGACTTGCGGTGAGCGCAGCCGGCACCGGGACCGGGAAGCGCAGCAGCTGCTGCGCCATGCCCTTCGCCGCCGGATCGAGCTGCGTGCTGGCGTTGATGCCACCTTCGAGCGCGTCGTGCACCACCAGATTCACGGCGTGAATCCCCGGCACGTCGTAGCGCTCCACGAGCGGGGCGCGCCCGTCGCGCCGTAGATGACGGAACCAGTCGCCGACCGCCTGCGGCGTCAGGGCGGCACGCAACCATGGCAGGTACTCGGCGCGGCGCGCAATCACCGCGACGTTGAACAGCCGTGCCTTGTCGCCGCTGCGCGCCCAGGCAAGACGCACGAGATCGACGCTCACGGCATCGCCGGGCGGGGACACGACCGGCGGCGGCGCCGGTGACGGCGCGCGCGCGACCGGCGCTGCGCTGCCGCGGTCATCGGGCAGCTCGCGCGTGACGTCGCGGATCGTGTAGCGCGGTGTCACCTGGCGCTTGTCGACGAGGCCCAGGAACAAGCCGGTGACCGGCACTACCTGGGTGGCGAGGTTGATGGACGTGCCGACCGACATGCCGGAGATCGCCGTCCATTGCTCGCGCGCGAACAGCTCGGCACCGGCCCGCTCAGGATGGTCGGCCACCAGCTTGGCTATCACCTCGCGGGCACCGCCAGGGTGCGCGTGCGCGCCGAAGCCGGCCTCGGCGCCGATGATGACCGCGCTGGTCGCCGTGAAGTCCGGCAGCCCGCGCGCCGCCAGCAGGCGCCGCGCGCGCGTGAACAGCGCCTGCCCCTGACGCTCGGCCTTGTGCACCGCCTGCTCGCCGATCAACGGCTGGTAGGCGATGGCGCGCCAGCCGTCCTCGTAGGTAATACAGACCTTATACGTGTCGGTGGGCGGGAAGCCGTGCGCACCGCCGACGCGCACGCGGTCCGGGCCCAGCTGCTCGAGCGTCACGGCACTGAAATCGCAGCGCACGTCGGCGACGATGTAATCGGCCGGGTCGCTCACCTCGTACAGCAACTGCTCGGCCACCGTTCCGACCGAGACCAGGCCGCCGGTCCCGTCCGGCTTGGTGATGATGAGCGTGCCGTCGTGATGGCACTCGCCGATCGGAAAACCGATATCTTCCCAGCGCGGCACGCTGTGCCAGTCGGTGAAGGTGCCGCCGCTCACCTGCGCACCGCACTCCAGCAGATGACCGGCAAGCGTGCCGGCGGCCAGACGGTCGTAATCGTGCGCATCCCAGCCGAACTCGTGGATCAGCGGCCCCAGCGCCAGCGCGCTGTCGACCACCCGCCCGGTGATGACGATGTCGGCGCCGTCGGCGAGTGCGGCGGCGATCTGCCAGGCGCCGAGATAGGCGTTCGCGCTGATGATTCTCCTGTCCGGGAGGGGTGCGTCGCTGAACATGTCGCGCACTCCGGCCGCGCGCAGGGCGCCGACGCGCTCGCGCAGGTCATCGCCATCGACGCAAGCCACGGTCAGCGCAAGCCCCGCCGCGTGGATCTGCCGCTCGAGCGCCGCGACGAGTGCGCGCGGGTTGACCCCGCCGGCGTTGGCGATGACCTTGATGCGCTGCCGTGCGAGCTCGGCCAGATACGGACCGACATGCACCGTGAGCAGGTCGGCGCCGAAGCCGGCGCCGGGATCCGCGGCCTGCATGCGGCCGAGCACCGCCATCGAGCCTTCTGCCAGGTAGTCGAAGATCAGGTAGTCGAGAGTACCCGTGCCGAGCAGCTGCGGGACCGAGAGCGCGCTGTCGACCAGCGAGGCGCACGCGCCGCCAATGCGCACGATCCGCTCGCCGGGGTGTGCGGCAGGAGGGCTCATGTCTCCCCCGAGGCGCTCGCACGGATTTCGGCGATGCAGAACGCGAGCCTGTCGTGCAGCGCGCCCGCGCCCGCGGTCAGCTCACACCGTGCCACGTGCTCGAGGCGCGCCGCGTCCAGCGGCGCAAGCTCGACCGCGCTCGCATCGGCGCGCAGCGTCAGTGCGGTGAGGGCGAAGATCAGTGTCGTCCCCGGGCCCAGGCTGAGCGCAGCCGGTGCAGCCTGCAGCCGGCGAGTGAGGCTCGAGCTGAAGCAGCCGCGCCGCGTCATGACGTTCAGGTCCGTGACCGGAGCGCCCAGGGGTTCGGCGTGAGCCGGTGTATCACCAGCGAAGCGCACCGCAGCCGCCGCCACCGACAGCGTCAGCTCGGGTCGCCCTTCGATCGCGAGGCGCAGTCTTCCCCCAATCACCAGCAGCTCGCGGTCGATGCCTGCGAAGCACGAGAACGGACCGGCGGATGCGACCTCCGCCATGCTCACGCGCCAGCCGAAGCTCGCCAGGTCGCTCTGCGGTGGATGCACGGCGATCTCGCGCGTCACGCCACCGCCGTTCTTCCACGGCACGGCGCTGCGCTCGCGCGCCGGCAGGATCAGGACCACGGTACCGAAAAGCGGCCGTCCGGCACCTGCGGCGCCCGGTCGGTGATTTGGTAATAAGCACCCTTGTCGGCCACGAAAATATGGCAGGCGATGCCAAGACCGCTGCTGTCGTCCAGTGTGCCGGCAGCGATGCTGAGATAGTCGCGCCCCGCGCCCTCCCAGAAAAGCGTCGAGCCGCACTGCGCGCAGAAGCCGCGGCGCGCCTCGGGCGAGGACACGTACCACCTGAGCCCCGTTTGCTCGAGCAGGCGGAAGTCGGCGCGGCGCGCCGCAGTAGCGGCCAGGAAGTGCCCGGTCGTACGCCGGCACTGCGTGCAATGACAGGCGACGATCGGCCGCAGACTCCCGTGCACCTCGTAGCGCACCGCGCCGCACAGGCAGCCACCGCTTCTCACCCCGCCCCTCAGCGGCTTCGATTCAGGCATCCGACACCTATTGCGCTGCGAGCTTCTGTTTCAGATACACGAAGCTCATGGCCCACATCTCGGCCGCCTGCCGGTGATCGGCGGCGGCGGCGTGTCCCCCGTCGGTGTTCTCGTAGAACAACACCTCGTGACCCTGCGCCTCCATGCGCGCGGCCATCTTGCGGGCGTGCACCGGCGTGACCCGATCGTCGCTGGTGGCGGTCACGAAGAACACCGGCGGATATTTGCGGTCATGACTGACGTTCTGATAGGGGGAGTATTTCAGCAACCAGGCGCGGTCGGCCGCTCGCGCCGGGTCGCCATACTCCGCCTCCCACGAGGCGCCCGCCCCGATCTGCGTGTAGCGCATCATGTCGATCAGCGGCACCTGGCAGACCACAGCACCAAACAGCTCCGGGCGCTGCACCATGTTGGCACTGACCAGAAGACCACCGTTGGACCCGCCCATGATGCCCAGCTGCCGCGCGGTGGTGATGCCGCGTGCTACCAGGTCCCGGGCGATGGCCTGAAAATCGTCGAACGCCTTCTGACGGTTCTGCAGCAATGCCGCCTGGTGCCATGCCGGCCCATACTCGCCACCGCCACGGATGTTGGCCACGACGAAGACGTTGCCGCGGCTGAGCCACAGCATACCGAAATTCGCCGAGTAGCTCGGTGTCTCCGCAATCTCGAACCCGCCGTAGCCGTACAGCACGGTCGGCGCAGGTCCGGTGAGGCTCTTCGGGCGCGTCACGAAATACGGAACACGCGTACCGTCACGCGAGACGGCAAAGAACTGCTCAGTCAGAAGGTTCGTGGAGTCGAAGCGCGCCGGCAATGACTTGATCGCCTGCGGCTGGCCGTCGCCCGAATCCAGGTACAGCGTAGTGGGTGTCGTATAACTCTCGAAGCGGAACAAGGCCTCCGGGCCCCACGCATTGGCGGAGACGATGTGCGTCGAGCCGCCCGCGGGCAGGGCGAGCGTCGCCTCGCTCCAGCCGTGTTCGCCTGATGCGCGGAAAGCATGGATGCTGCCGGTGACATCGTGATAGGTGGACGCGAACACCGCGTCGCGCCCCGCCACCACCTCGTCGATGGCGCTGTGGCTGTCGGGTGTCAGCAGCACTGCGACACTGGCAGCGGTGCTCGGCCCGTTCACCCCTGGGACTCGATAAGCGATGAGCGCGCCGCGCGCAATCGGCGCCGCGCCTGGCGGGGTCCATTCCTCGCGCAGCGTGAACAGGAGATGACTGCCCTGCGCACCTTTGAGATCAGCCCCGAGCGGCAATGGCAGCTGACGCGTCGTGCCGTCGGGTGCGAGCAGATGGAACTCGGCAGAGAAGAAGCTGATATCGCGCTGTACCAGCGCGATCGTGCCGCGCGGATCGTGGAACACGAGGCCGGTCGCGCCGACGTCGTCCGGCTTCGCTTCGTAAATGGTGCGCGCCTGCGCCAGCGGCTCCCCGCGTCGCCACAGCTTCACGATACGCGGGTAGCCGGACGTGGTCATCGAGCCGGGGCCGAAGTCCGTGCCGAGAAGCACGCGCTGTTCGTCGAGATAGGTCATGGACGACTTGGCTTCCGATAACTGAAAGCCATCGGGGAGGAACGCCTTCAGCTGCGGATCGAACTCGCGCACGACCACGGCATCGCCGCCACCGCGCGACAGATTGATCAGACACCGCTTGATCGTCGGGCTGCACTCGGCGCCCTTCCACACCCAGTTCTGGTGCTCGTCGGCGGCCAGTTTGTCCAGATCGAGCAGGATCTCCCACGCCGGCGCAGGCTGGCGGTAATCCGCAATGGCGCTACGGCGCCAGATACCTTTTACGTGCTGCGCGTCCTGCCAGAAGTTGAAGACGTACTGATGATCGAGCTCCCCGTACGGGATGCGGTCGGAGGCATCCATCACCCTGAGAATGGCCTCGTAGTCACGATGGTAATCCGGGTCAGCCTGCAGCACGGCGATGGCGCGCGCGTTCTGCGCTTTGACCCACGCCATCGACTTCGCCCCGTGGACGTCCTCGAGCCACAGATACGGGTCGAGGTCACCGTCCGCACCGTGCCGGGTCTGCGTCATGCTGTCTGCTGCCATGGCCGTTGCCCCGATCGCGCCAAGACTCACCACCAAGGCGAGGACCCTACGCATCGCGTCGCGGCTGCACCAGTCGTTCCACCGCATCGAACAGCGCGCGCAGACCGAAGGACACGTCCTGGATACGGCCGTCGATGAAGAACGCCGGTGTCGCGCGCACGCCGCTGTCGAGCCCGCTCTGCAGATGCTCGCGCACGCGCTGCAGATGGATCTGGTCGTCCATTTCGGCTGTGTAGCGCGGCAGGTCGAGCCCGAGGCGCGCGGCGTAACCGTGCAGATCCTGCATGCGCAGATGGGTCTGATTCTCGAACAGCAGGTCGTGCATCTCCCAGAATCGCCCCTGACCGCCGGCACACTCCGCAGCCTGTGCGGCCGCCAAGGCATGCGGGTGCACGTCCTCGAGCGGAAAGTGCCGGAAGGCAAAGCGCACCTGCCCGGTGAAGCGCTCGAGCAGCAGCTTTACGGCCGGCTGCGCCTGCCGGCAGTTGGGGCACTCGAAGTCACCGTACTCGACCAGCGTGATGCAGCCGTGCGGGGCGCCGGTGACGTGATCGACGGCCCCGACCGGGACGGAGAGCTCGAAAGGAACGTGTGCCTTCATGGCGTGTTAGTCCCAGGACTCCGTGGGCACATCCGCCGGCGGGGGCAGCGAGCGGATGTAGGTCACGAGCGCCCACACACCCTCGACGCCGAGCACGCCGCCGAATGCCGGCATCCCCTTGGGGCGGCCATAATAGATTGAGGAGAATACCTCGCCGTCCGCTCCGCCGTAACGCCAGCGCCCGTCTGGCAGGTTCGGCGCCACCCAGCCCACGGCAGC
This sequence comes from uncultured Gammaproteobacteria bacterium, assembly GCA_963837075.1. Lineage (GTDB taxonomy): Bacteria > Pseudomonadota > Gammaproteobacteria > Steroidobacterales > Steroidobacteraceae > 13-2-20CM-66-19. Next base: position 194,294 of record CAWILY010000001.1, read on the forward strand.
GCCGCCGTGGCAGCCATCGCAGTTCATCGCCGTGAACAGCTGCGCCCCGCTCTTGGCTGCGGCCGCATCACCGGCGTGCGGGTTGCTCAGCTTGCCGCCGCCGGGAACGATGCCGCCGGCCGCGATGTGCGCCTCGTAAGCGATCGCTGGCGGTGGCGCGGCTGCACCGGGTACGGGCGATTCCTGGCGCGCGCAGGCCGCAAGCACTGCGCAGGCGATCGGCACCATGTTGCGTGGCACGGTCACAGTCCGAAAATCCAGATGATGCCGCCCTGGCTGGTGTGGCGGGCAATGTCCTTGACGTAATCCGCCGGCGGCCGAATGTCGCTGGGATCATCGGCGCGCGTATCCCCGGACAACAATGCCCAGTCTCCGCCGAACCCCGCGTACACCGCCACATATTGCCGCCCGTCCGGGGCACGGAAGGTCATGGGGTTGCCGACCACGCCGGAGCCGACCTTGAAGCGCGACAGTAATTCGCCGCTACGGGCGTCGACCGACTTGAACCAGCCATCGAGCGTGCCGTAGAAAGCGACGTCGCCCGCGGTCACCAGCGCGCCGCTCCAGGTCGGGTACGCCTCGCGGTCCTCCCAGACCTTTTTACCGGTCGCTCCATCCCATGCCATGAATGAACCCAGATAGCCACCCGGCCCCTGATTGTAAGGAGCGTCGACGCCGACGAAGGGCGTGCCCTTCAGGTGACTGGCATGCGCGGTGGTGTAGTCCATGCACATGTTGTTGGTGGCGGTGTAGAACCAGTGCGTGCGCGGCGAGTACGCGCCAGGCGACGAGGGGCTTGCGGCACCTTCGAGGCTCGGACAGATGCCGCTCACCTTGCCCTTGGAAATGCCGGTCTGTTTCGACGGATCGAGCACCGGTCGGCCGGTCCTGAGGTCGACGGCGTGCGCCCACGTCACGGCCGCAAAGGGCTGCGCCACCAGCACGCGCCCGGTGGCGCGATCGAGCGTGTACGCAAAGCCATTCTTGTCGAAGTGCACCAGCGCCCTGACCGTGCGTCCGCCGATGGTCAGATCCGCCAGGATCATCGCCCCGGTGGCGTCGTAGTCCCAGTTGTCGTGCGGCGTGAATTGGTAGGCCCACACCAGGGCGCCGTCCGCGGGCCGTCGCGCCAGAACGCTCGCTGTCCACTTGTTGTCGCCGGCGCGCTGCTCCGGGTTGTAAGGCGAGGCATTTCCCGTGCCGTAATAGATGAGATCCAGCTGCGGGTCGTAGGAGATCGAGCCCCACACCGGCGCGCCGCCGGTGCGCCAGCTGTCCTGCGCCCAGCTGTGCACACCGAGATCGGTGCCCTGATCGTACGGCGGCCTGAAGGTGCCAGGGCTCGCGCCAAGGTCCGTATCCGGCCCGAGGTTGTGCACGGTCCATACCGTGCGCCCGGACTGCAGATCGAGCCCCTTGAGCCAGCCGTAGATGCCGAACTCACCGCCGGAGGCGCCGACGATGACGCGGTTCTTCACGACCAACGGCGCCATGGTGACCGTCTCACCGTTAGCCACATCGGCGATCTGCGTGTTCCACAGCTCGCGTCCGGAGCGCGCATCCACCGCCACCGTGTGGCCATCGAGCAGGTTGTAGATGATCTTGCCGTCCGCATAGAACGCGCCGCGGTTCACCGCGTCGCAGCAGGCGATCCCGAGGGCGTTGGCGCTCACGTCAGGGCGGTACTTCCAGCGCAGCGGATAGCCCTCGCGGCTGAGATCGAAGGCGTACAGCACATTGGGCCAGGGCGTCACGACGTACATCGTCGCCCCTACCACCAGTGGCTGACCCTCGTGTCCTCCCAGCACACCGGTGGAGAAGGTCCACACCGGATGCAGCGACCTGGCGTTGTGTGCGTTGATCTGCGCCAGCTCGCTGTAGCGGGTGGCGGCGTAGTCACCCGAGGGCATGAGCCACTGGCCAGCGGCTGCGGCAGCATCGCCGCGCGCAGCCGCGGCGGTGACTGCCGGGCCGCCAGCTGCGCTGGCATTGCTGAGGCCCATCAGGCTGAGCGCGACCGCCATGATGAATACCGGACGCAACATGTCCCTCCCAGACTCCATGGCGGCCGCTGCGCTAAATGTCGGACCAGCGAGCGCGCAGGTCAAGGACATCGTGGAGGTCAACCTGCGCCACGCTCGGGCGGATGAAACTGATACAGCCAGGTCTCTGAGAGCGTGTGCTCGCCGAGACGCAGGAACAGGCGCATGTCGATGACCTCGGGTCCGGCCGGGGTGAAGTCGAATTGCGCGCGCCAGTGCCCCGCGATCCCATCCGGAACCGCCTCGGTGAATGCATCCGTGAAGTTGCCGCTGGAGGCCGACAGCACCGGCTGCGGCTTTACGCCGAACGGCAAACTACCCAGCGGCCCGCCGAGAAACTCCACTACGAACTTGTATACCCCCGGCGGCCGTGGCTGGCCTGGTTGACCGCCGCGCCCCAGACGCGTGGCGACACAGCGCGCCAGCGCTGGCGGATGCGGCTCCTCCGCACTCCAGTACAGCCGATAACGCATCCGAAAGCGGCTGCCGGCGCGTGCCGGCTGCCGTGGCACCCACATGGCCACGATGTTGTCGCTGATCTCATCGTTGGTCGGCAACTCGACGAGCTGTACCGAGCCCTCGCCCCAGTCCTCGAGCGGCTCCACCCACAAGCTCGGGCGGCGCTCGTAGTGCACGCCATCGAGATAGTGGTCGAACACGCGGTCCCGCTGCAGCAGGCCGAAACCCCGCGGCGAGCGGTCGGCGAACGCCGAGGCGGCGCTGTGCGCCGGGTCGTTCAGTGGCCGCCAGATATACTCGCCGCTCCCCGTCCACAGGGCGAGGCCGTCCGAGTCGTGGATCTCGGGACGCCAGTCGATTGCTTCGGGCTTTTTAGTCTCCGAATACCAGTACATCGAGGTCAACGGCGCGATGCCGAGGCGCGCCACGTCGCGCCGCAGGAACACCCGCGCCTCCACCTCCATCAGCACGGCCTTTTCCCTGCGGATGACGAAGCGGTATGCCCCGGTGATGCTCGGGCCTTCGAGCAGCGCATACACCGTGACGGGGCCGGGCGCCTGCGACGGCGGCTCGAAGTAGAAGCGCGTGAATGCCGGAAACTCCTCGGGATGTTCGGCCATGCCCACGTCGAGTGCGATTCCCCGGGCCGACAGTCCGTACTGGTACAGCTCGCCAATGGCACGGAAGTAGGAAGCGCCGAGGAACGCCACCCAGTCGTTGCTGTGCCAGTCGAGACGGCCGAACCGGCTCTCCTGAAAGCGGAATCCTGCAAACCCGGCGCCCGGCGGCAGCGCGCGCGCCGGACTGTCGGGCGGCATGCTGAAGTAGTCCGGGTCGTAGAGAATCTCGCGGGCAAGCGCCGCGCTGCCGGCCGAGGACAACACGTACATGTGGACCGGCGTGCGGAAGTAAAGCCCGAGATGAAAGAACGTGACCGGGTAAGCGCCAGGACCGTCGCGGAACAGCGCGTACTCGGGCTTGAACTTTATGCGCCCGTGCGCGGCGTAGTCGATCCGGTCCAGAATCTCCGCCGGCAGGGTGGCGGGTGGCTGGTACGCCTCGCCGGCACGCGCTTCCGCGTCGCTGCTGAGTGCCTCGAACGAGAACGGCTCGGGGTTACCGAGCTTCAGCCCGGTCGCAGCGCCGGCGGCGCGGGCACCGAGCGCGGTCGCGACCAGGGACGCGGCCGCCCCGGTGAGTACGCAACGACGATCGATCATCCTGTCCCTCCGAGTGCGTCCGCAGCGGGCCGACGGGCGTAGACGCCGAAGCTGCAGATGCCGGCGTAGCACAGCGCCGGCACGATGAGCGCGATCTTGAGGCCGGTCAGATCCGCCGTGTGGCCGGTGATGAGCGGCACGACGGCACCACCGACGATCGCCATGCAGATGATGCCCGAGCCCTCCGCGGCCCGCGGGCCGAGCCCCTCGCAGGCGAGCGAGAAGATCGTCGGGAACATGATCGAATTGAACAGACCGATCGCCAGCAGTGACCAACCGGAGAGCGGACCGCTGGTGTTCGCCGATACCAACAGCAGCATGATCACCACGACAGCGGCCGCCGCCAGCACCTTGCCCGGCGCGAAGATGCGCAGTAACCCGGATCCGATGAAGCGGCCGACCATGGCGCCGCCCCAGTAGAACGGCACGTGCTTGCCGGCACTCTCCGCATCCAATCCCAGTACGCTCGCCTGCATCAGGTAATTGACGATCAGGGAGCCGATCGCCACCTCCGCGCCGACATACAGGAAGATGCACAGCGTGCCGTAGCTGAAGCGCACGCGGTGCAGCAGCGTCAGTGCATGACGCAGAGTCGGCGTTTCGCTCGGTGTCTCCCGCAGGCGATTGCGCGCCAGCCAGACCAGCGCGGCGAGCAGCGCCAGCGCGGCGGCCAGCCCGAGGTAGGTGTGGACGATAACCTGGGTCTCGCGCTGGCGAAACAGCGCCAGCGCGCGGCCGCTGAGCTTGCCTGCATCCACCTGCGCCAGTGATCCGAGGATGAGAATCGAGCCGACGTAGGGAAAGATGGTGGTGCCGAGCGAGTTGAAGGCCTGCGCGAACGTGAGCCGGCTGTGGGCGGTGGCTGGATTGCCAAGCAGCGAGATCAGCGGATTGGTCACGACCTGCACGATCGTGATGCCCGCGGCGAGCACGAACAGCGCGCCGAGAAAAGTCGGGTACTGCCCCGATGAGGATGCCGGCACGAACAGCAGGCAGCCGGCCGTCATCGTCAGCAGGCCAATCACGGCCGCGCGCATGTATCCCACGCGGGTGACGATGGCGGCGCCGGGTATCGACACCAGAAAATAGGCGGCGAAGAACGCCGACTGGATCAGCATCACCTCGGCGTAATTGAGCGTGAACAGTCCCTTGAGCTTCGGAATGATCACGTCATTGAGACTGGTGATGCCGCCGAAGAAAAAGAACAGTGCGAACACGAACAGCCGCAGGCTGCGTACCGAGCCCTCCGAGGCTGGCGTGGCCGCTCGAGCGTCGCTCACGGCGCGGCGGGCTCCGGCACCGCGCGTGCGGCTGCGCCGCACTGCTCAGCCCCGGCTGCTGCCGGATAGCGGGCCGCAAGCTTGCGCGTCACACCGTTCGTCCAGCCGAAGCCATCCTGCAGCGGGTACTCACCGCCACCGCCTGCGCTTTTGGTGTCGACCACGTCGTACTTCTCGACCAGCTTGCCGCTCACCCGATAGAGGCGGCTGACACTGAGCAGCCACCGGCAGGCAATGGTCTGCGCGAGCTGCCGCTCGCCGTAACGCTCGAAGCCGGAGACGCCGATCCACTGCAGGGGCGCCCAACCATTGGGTGCATCCCATTGCTCACCGCTGGTAATCGTCGTCGTGACCACCCCGCCGGCCTTCAGAAGCCGCGCGCGCACGGTGCGCGCTACTGCTGCGGCTTGCGCCGCCGAGGCGGCGCCGACGAACAATGGATACAGGGTCGCGGCCGACAGTCGCGGCACGCGCGCCCGGCGCGTCCAACAGTAATCCAGGTACGCCGCCGCAGACGCATCCCACAGATAGCGGTCGATCGCCGCGCGCCGGCGTGCGGCACGCTGTGCGAACTGCGCTGCGCAGCTCGAGTCGGCTGCGCGCTCGCAGCCGTGGTGGATGGCATCCTCCAGCCCGAGCAGCAGGCTGTTCAGGTCGACGGGAATCAGCGCCGTAGTGTCGATGCTGCCACGGCTGCGGCCGTCGGCAAACCAGCGCGAGCTGAAGTCCCAGCCGCTTTCCGCGGCGGCGCGGATGTCGCGGAACACCTGCTGCGGCGGCCGACCGCTGCGGCGTGCCAGGGCACTGTCCGCGGCAAAAGCCTCATCGCGCGGCGTGGCACGATCGTCCCAGTAGCGGTTGAGGATCGCGCCGTCCGCGAGCGCGACCACACGCCGATGGGCCGTGCCCGCCTGCAGCGTGTCGGCGCCGTCCATCCAGAACGCGTACTCGCGTCGCAGCCGCGGCAGGTAAGCGGTCGCGTCCTCCTCGCCGTGCTCGCGCGCAAGCATCGCGACCATCGCGAAAAACAACGGCGGCTGCGAGCGGCTCAGATAGTAGGTCCGCGTACCGTTCGGCACATGGCCATACTCATCGATCAGGTAGGCAAAGTCACGCACCATGGCGCCGACCAAGTCGTGACGGCCGCTCTCATCGAGGCCGAGCATCGTGAAGTAAGAGTCCCAGTAATACATCTCCCGGAAGCGGCCGCCCGGCACCACGTACACATCGGGAAGCGGCAACAGGGACGACCAGCGCGGTGCCTTGGGCGTGTAGCGGGTGAGCAGGTTCCACAGGGCGTCGATGTGTGCGGTAAGCGGCAGCCGCGCGGGCGCCGCCCCGGTCGCGTCCGGATTCTCAGGGAGAGCAAAATGCCTGTTCACGAAGCGCTGCAGCGCCGGCAGGGAATCAGGCCGCGCCGCGTGAAACGCCGCGAGGATACTTGCGGGCGCTTGCTCGGGCACCGCGTCGGCGAAGGTCTTGCCGTCGGCGAACATCCCGCTGTCCTGCACCGCGACGAACAGATCGCCGAATAACACCTGCGGTGGCTCAGCGCTTTGCGGCGCAGGCTGTGGCAGCAACGGCGCCTCGGGCGCGGCAGCTGCCACAGTTCCGGCCGTGGCGTGCGGCAGAATGCTGACCGCAACCAACAGCAGCGGGGCGACAAATCGTAAGCGGTACTTCACGGCTGCGATTGTAGGCCGCGGCAGCCTGGCACACTGCAAGCCGCCGGCAACCGATCGCCGCCCTGTGGCTCAGGCCGCCGCGAGTGCCGCTGCCGCCGCGAGGCGGCGCCGGCGTGCGACCCACATGTAGACCGGCGCACAGGCTGCGATGAAGGCAGTCGCGATCACCGCGGATCTCGGGTCCTCGAACACCGCAGCAATCAGAAACGCCACCGAGCCCGTCAGCACGATCGCCGTCGACACGGGATAGCCGAACGCCCTGAACGGGCGCGGCAGCGCCGGCGCACGCCGGCGCAGCACGAAGACGGCCGCGAAGGTCGATATGTAGCAGACCAGGAACAGCACGACGTACAGCGCGACGATCTGCTCGAAGGTACCGCTGACGATCACGACCGCGACAGCCGCCGCCGTCAATGCGAGCGCCACGCGCGGCGTGCCACCCTCGCTGACGACCGCCGCCCGGTGCGTAAACAGGCCGTCGCGGCCGATCGCAAACAGAATGCGCGGCGTCAGCAGTATCACGTTGTTCAGAATGCTGAACATGAAGCACAGCGAAATCAGCGTGACGAACGTGTCTCCGCCGCGCGGAAACACTACCCGCGCCGCATCCGCCACCGGTAGTGCCGAAGCGCCCAGCGTACTCATTGGCAGCACACGCAGCAACGCGAGGTTGATCAGCAGATAGAGCACCGCCAGCAGCAAGGCGCCGCCCACGATGGCGCGCGGCAGCGTGCGCTCGGGGGTGGTGTTCTCCTCGGCCATGTAGATCGGCGAGTACCAGCCATCGAATGCGGTCAATATCGCCCGCAGCGCCGGCACGATCGCAAACACGATAGCCAACGACTTCCACGGCAGCGATGCGGCCGTATGCGGCAGGGGCGCCGCGCCGGCTCCCACATCCGGCGCGAGCAGGAAGCAGCTCGCGACCAGTACCAGCATCATCAAGGCGATCACGACGCTGATGACCCTGGTGAGCGTGCTGCCGAGTCGCAATCCCACCCAGTGTATGGCGGTGAAGGCGCCGAGCAGCCCGAGCGCGAGCAGGTGCGCGTTCATCGTCGCTGCGGCGGGCCACAACAGAGTGAGGAACGTCACGGCGGTCACCGATCCATAGGCAATCGTGGCAACGGACACCAGCCAGTCGCACCAGCCGATCACGAAACCGACTCCCTCACCGAATGCGCGACGGGCGTAGACGCGGAAACCGCCGGTTTCGGGAATCATCGCCGCGAGCTCCGCGACCGCGCACGCCCCGAGCAGTGCGTATACCCCACCCAGCACCCAGAACCCCATGACCAGATTGCGTGCCCCGAGGTGAGCCGCAACCAGTCCCGGCAGGCGCAGGATGCCCACACCGACGGAGGCGCCGAAGGCCAACGCGAGTCCGAAGCCCAGCCCGAGAATGCGCCGCAGCGGGCGCATTGTTGTAATCGTCATAGCCCGGGACAGCACGGCCAGAAAGGCGCGCAGCCTACCCGTGCAGCGCTGGCGCAGCAAGGCGCCTCGGCTCGGTGGCACCGGCCAACGCTTGCCGAGGGCGCAGGCCCGCAGCGCTCACCGCCCGAGTCGCGACATGTAGTCGGCCAACCCGCGGACGTCCCCCGCGTCCAACCCAGCCAGAAGCTGCGGATGCTGTACCTGCATGTTCGGCCGCCTTCCGGCCCGGCAGTCCTCCAGCTGTCGCAGCAGGTACTCGTAGTGTTGGCCCGCGACCCGCGGCACGAGACGCTCGTCGCTTCCCTCCCCGCGCGCGCCGTGGCACGACTGGCAGCGCTCCGCATAGAGCTGCGCGCCGCGCGCCAGCCACTTGCCCGAGCCCGGCGCCGTCGCGAGTGACGCCGGCAGAGCGCCGGCGTACGCCGCCACGTCGGCGATGTCCTGACTCGTGTGCAGCACGTGCCGGCCGGCGATGCGTTCCATCGGATCGTACCAGCGCACGTCGGTGCGAAAATCCACCAGCTCTTTGGCGATGACGCGTGGGTGCTGACCGGCGATCTCGGGCGGCCAGCCCGAGGCGGTGCCCTCCCCGTGCGCACCGTGACACGCGACGCAGATGGTGAACAGGGACGCACCGCGTCCCCGATCGGGGCTGAGGGCGAGTACCGCTTGCAGTTGCGCGTCGCTGGCCGCGAGCGCTGCCGCCGAGGGCGGCGCCGCAGGTACGGCGGTCACATACAGAGCGAACGTCAGGGCGGCCGCCGTGTGTTTCAGGAAATGCTGTCGGTTGTCCACGTCGCAGACTCGCGCGAGGATTCTCGGCGCGCACGCGCGGATGTCGATTGGTGCAAGTACCTATGCGTGCGGCGATAGTGCTGGCAGCCCCGCAGCTACTGCAGATCGCGCGGGATGTCCTCCTGCCAGGTGCGGCTATGCAGCAGGATGCCGTCGCGCAGCAGTGAGCGCGTGTAGGCATAGTGAAAGGTAGTGGCATCACTGCTGAGCGTCAGATGCCCCCGGTACGTCAGCACCCGATCGGCGAGACGCTCGACGCTCTCCGCCTCGCCCTCGGCGGCTGCGCTCTCCGGATGGGCATCATCGACGCGATACACCACCTGCTCACGGTGGTCGAACGTGCCCCAGGGGAAGCGCATGGCCGCGCTCCCCCGCCACGTGACCGTGCTGCGCCCCCTGGTCTCATCGCGCTCGAGGGTCCAGCTGCCCGGCCACGCATAGTCGCCGCCTGGTGTAGAGACGCCCGGCGCCTCCTCGGAGGGTACCGGCGCCGCGAATGGCGCAGGCGCGCGCCCGTGCGCGGGGACGATGGGCAGCACGATCGCCGAGCCCGCACTGCCGCCCAGTCGCAGCGACGTCGTCATGGGATAAGGCGTCGGCCAGAGCATCGGCCATTGCGCGTTCGAGACCGCAACGCGGATGCGGTGGCCGCGCGGCCACACCCACGAGCTCACGTACAGGTCGAGGTCGAGAGGGTATTCGGTGCCGGGCGTGAGCGGCTCGGGATCTTCCTGGGAGCGTCGTTGTGCGCCGTTCAGGCCGGCACCTGTGATCGCCGTCACTCGTCCATCTTCGGCGACGTCCTCGAGACGCACGAACCAGTCGGCGAGCGGTGCGTCCGCCGCGGCCACGAGCCGCACGTGCGCCCGACCAAACATCGTCACGTCCGACTGTAGCGGGGTGCTGTCGTAGGTCAGACTGTAGGCATCGGCGGGCCGCTGGTCACCGAGCAGCTCGCCCCACCAGAAGCCGAGCTCCGCGCCCGCCGAGGGCACGTAGCGCAGGCGATCCGTTGCAGCGGCGGCGGGTGCTGACAGCAGCTGCCGGTTCGGCGCGAAGAACCAGGTCTGGTGTGTGAGTCCGGCGGGCGGCCAGGACTCCGCGCGCCACTCTCCGGGGATCTCCTGTGCTTCGGACCCCGGCGGGTGGCTGTGCTGCTGATAATAGATGAGCCGCGGTTCGCGCTCGACGCCGTTGTCGATGCCCTTCAGCCAATGATCGAACCAGCGCACCGCCTGATCGCGCCATTCGACGCGCGGAGCATAGATGCTCTCTTCCGGTGTGTCGTGGTTCCACGGACCCAGCCACGCGTGCACCGGCGCCGGCACGCGCTCGAGCATCCGCAGGATGCTGTTGCGGTAGCCGTCCTGAAAGCCACCGATCAGAAAGCACGGCACCGCGATGTCCTCGAGCCGCCCCTCCGGTGCGCGCCAGAAAGGACCGTTGCGCTGGTGGCGGAAGTAATCGAGCGACCACGGCGCCGAGTCCATGCGCTTGGCGAGCGTGTCCTCATCGAGCGGAAAGTCGGGGGCACCGCTGCGTCCCTGGTCGAGATCCATCGCCGCCTCGAACTCGTCGACGTGCATGATGCCGTCCATGTAGTGCACGTCCTCGGTAAAGAGTGCCTCCGTGGCCGCAATGGCAATGATCGCCTTGAGTGCCGGCGGCCGACGCATTGCCAGCTGAATGGAGTTGAAGCCGCCCCAGGAGATGCCGAACATGCCGACCTTGCCGTTCGACCAGGGCTGACGCGCGAGCCAGGCGATGACGCGCTCGCCATCCTCCTGCTCCTGCGCCGAATATTCCCGGCCCGGCGGCGCGCCACCACTGTTGCCGAAGCCGCGGATGTCGACGCGCACCCCGACGTAGCCGTGCCGCGCGAAATAAGCGTGCGTGCCGTAATCGATCGAGTCGTCGTCCTTGCGATACGGCAGGTACTCGAGCAGCGCCGGCACGCGCTCTCCGGGGCGCAGGTCCGCCGGCTCGTACAGAGTGGCCGCCAGCTGCACGCCATCGGGCATCGGAATCGAGGCGGTCACGACGCGCACGCCGCGGTCGTGCACATCACCGCTCACCGCCACGCTCAGCGCGAGCGTCGCAAGCGTCGCGACTGCCGCCAGGGCCGCAGCGTGTGATGCATGGCCGCGGCCGCGCCGGTCACGGCGAGTCGCCGGAGACGGTCGTGTCATGTTCGGTGGCTCCCGGCTATCGGGTCAGGAAGTCGAGAATCCGGTCGGCGAGCTTACCAAAGGGCGGCCACAGCAGCCGCATGCCACTCACCGGCGCCTGATAGAACACTGGCCGGAGCTTGGAGAAGGTCAGGAAGCCCTCGGCGCCGTGGTAGTGGCCCATGCCGCTCGCCCCCACGCCGCCGAACGGCAGATCGTGCTGACCGACGTGCCACAGGGCATCGTTGACGCAGACGCCGCCCGACATGACATGGCTGAGCAGATAGTCGATGGTGGCGCGACGCCTGCTGAATGGATAGAACGCCAGCGGCCGGGGCCGCGCGCGGATGAAATCGACGGCCTCATCCAGCCGCTGGTAGCCGAGCACCGGCAGCACCGGCCCGAAGATCTCCCGCTGCATCAACTCGCAGTCCGGCGGCGGCTCGATTACCAGGTGCGGACTGATCTTGCGCGTCGCTGCGTCCCACGGCTTGCCCGCCACGAGCTGCACGACGCGTGCCCCACGCCGGCGCGCCTCCTCAATCGCCTGCGTGATACGCGTGAAGGCGCGCTCGTCGATGATCGCGGTGTAATCGCCGCTGTCGATATCCGGATAGCGCGCCGTGGCCACGGCCCGCGCGAGCGTCACGAACTCCTCGACGCGAGCGCGCGGCAGCAGCAGGTAGTCGACGGTGGTACAGATCTGTCCGGCGTTCAGCAGCTTGACGAACAGGATCCGCTCGGCGGCGGTGCGCAGCGGGAAGTCCTCGCACACCAGCGCTGGGGATTTGCCGCCGAGCTCGAGCGTCACGGGCGTCAGGTTCACCGCTGCCGCCGCCATGACGCTGCGGCCGGTCGCGGTCGAGCCGGTGAACAGCAGATGATCGAGCGGCAGGCGCGAGAATTCCACGCCGACCCCGCCGGTCTCCGCGAACACTGCCAGCTTCTCGGGCTCGAAGTATTTCGGCACGATCGTCAGTAGCAGTGTCGCGAGGTGCGGCGAGTTCTCGGACAGTTTCACCAGCGCGCGGTTGCCGGCGGCAAAGGCCGAGACCAGCGGCAGAAACATCAGATTGATGGGAAAGTTCCAGGGCACGATGATGCCCACTACGCCGAGCGGCTGCGGAATCACCCGGTTGCGAGCGCCCGGGAACAGCAGCAGGTCGACGCCGCGGCGCTGCGGCCGCAGCCAGCGGCGCAGATGTCTTTCGGTGTGCTTGATGCCATCGAGCACCGGGACGACTTCCGCAAACAGGGTTTCCTGGCGGGAGCGATTGCCGTAATCGCGGTTGATCGCCTCGATGAGCGCATCCCGGTTCTCGCGGAGAAGCTGCCGCAGCGTGCGCAGGTCGGCGAGCCGCTGCCGGTAACCTGGTATGGGCTCGCGGGCGGCGGCGGCCCGCTGCACCGCCAGCGCCGCCTCCAGCATGGTCCGCACGGCGTCCGGTTCGCCGTGCGCTCCTGCCTCGTGCGCCGCTGCACTCACGACTGCTCCGGGGCCGCCCTGGAAGCGCGCCCCGAGCTCGACGCCCCAGAAGCGCGGCGCGGTGATGTTGGGTCGCCCTGCACCTCGGAGTCCGCATTGCAGCGCTGCGTGCCGATGTACGCATCCTGCAGCGTCAGGTCGAGGTCATCGCGCAACACGTTGCGCCACAGGTAATCGACCGTGCCCGCGAGCGACCACGGAGGCGTTGCCACCGCCTGGCCCGTGAGGTTGGTGCCGTCTGGTGCCACGTAGCTATTGTACGTCTGATCCATGTAGGCGCCGACGAACCTGAGGCTCAGCGCATCACCTGCTGCGGCGCACGGTCAGGTCCGGCCGGGCAGCGTAACCGGCGGCAGCTTCGGCAGCTCGCACTGATACGGCCGCGTGTCGGTGCTCGGATTCTGGTACTTGTGGGGTCGGTCGGCGTTCAGCACGCCGACGCTGCCGTTGCGTACGCAGATGCGCTCGGCCGGCGGCGGCTGGCCGTTGACGAGATTCTTCTCGTCCCGGTAGCCATCCCAGACGATGTCGGGGAAGCGACCATTCGAACCGAACATCGCCGCCTTGAGAGTCTTCAGCTCGAGTCCATCGGGGGAATCCCCACCGCCGGAGAAGCGATTGTCATAAATGAAGATGGCGCGCGGATACGGGTCGTAGTTCGGATCGATCCCCGGCTTGTTGTCGTAGTTGGTGGGGAAATAGGCCGAGATGATCAGATTCGCCGTGCGGTTGTCGGCGATGTCGTTGTCGAAGATCTCGACCTGGCCGTGGGAGTTGACCACCACCCCCGCGCCCGCCGGCACGCCCGCCACCGCCGCGCCCTTGGCGGCGAAGTTGCCGAGGTTGTTCTTGAATACCTTGTTGTGGAATATGCGCGTCGAATGCCCCGGCGGGCTGAGATTCGGCATGTTGAACACCAGGATGCCGCCGGTGTTACCGGTGGCGACGTTGCCGGTGACGTCGGCATTGATGGTGTTCTCGATCTCGATCCCGGCGACGTTCTGCTCCGCCTGGCAGCGCCGGACGATGACGTTGCGCGACTGGCCGACGTGGATGCCGGCATCGGAAGCGCCGAAGGACGAGGAATCCTCGATCAGCACGTTGCGCGAGCGCACCGGATAGATGCCGTAGGCACCATTGGTGGTCCGCGGCCCGCCGCTCCAGGCGACGCGCACGCCGCGCACGATCACGTTGTCGGCGTCATTGATCCTGAGTCCATCGCCCTTGGTGTCCTCGATCGACAGGCCCTCGATGGTGAAGTTGCTGCCGTACACCAGGATCCCCCCGGAACCGGAGATCTCGTTCTTGAACGACAGTATGCTGCGCTCCGCGCCGGCGCCGCGGATGGTCACGCCGTTGGCTCGCAGTGTCAGGACGCGAGTCAGCGGGTGCCTGCCGGGGGGAATGTCGATCACCGTGCCCGGTTTCGCGTCCAGAAACTGCTCCTGCAGCTGCTTCTGGAAAGCAGCTTCCTCGGGAGCGAGCCCGCCGGATGGTGCAGCGCCCTGCCGACCACAGCTGCCGAGTATCACACAGAAGGCGACAATTGCCAGCTGACGGCGCAAGCGAACCCCCAAGTCCGGAAGCGGAACGCCTGAACAACACGCGTGGTTCCGGCCCGGCAAAAGGCGCGCACGATAACATGCCGCGCGCAGCTGCGCTGCCGGCGCTTCCGCCTTTGGTTGGTTCAAAGCGACCGCTTGTCGGAGGTCGGGCTGGCGCGACCCAGCAGACGGCGGTACAGGCGCCGCAGCAGCGGCCAGAGATAGAGCGGGACAAGGATCAGGCCGGCCAGGACGAACGATATCGCCGCGGCAAACGTCACCCAGTAAACGGCCACGTACAGCGTGGTTCCGGTTGGAGAATGCATCAGCTCCATCGGCGCCCTCCCCGCCGATGGTACGCCCGGCGGCCCCGCGCGGCGCGACGGCGCGCTTCGTGCTAATCTTTTCCCAAGAAGGCAGACCAGCTGCCCGCACCCTGCTCTCAGAGGCGTCCGTGGCCGAATCGGCAGACGTTTTCGTCAGTTACTCCCGCGACGACCAGGAGCGAGTTCTCGACCTGGCAGGCAAGCTGCGCGCCGCGGGCGTATCGCTGTGGATCGATCAGGGCGCCATCGATGCGGCCTCGCTGTGGAGCGAGCAGATCGTCAACGCGCTGGAGAGCGCCAAGGTTCTGTTACTGATTGTGACCGAATCGGCCGTTCGCTCACATAATGTGGCGAAGGAAGTGATGCTGGTCAGCGAGCGCAAGGGGCACATCCTGCCCGTGCACCTCGAGCCGACCGTGATTCCACCTGCGCTCAAGTATCAATTGGCGGGAATTCAGCACGTCGAATTCTTCAACACCGCAGATGTCGACGCCGGCCTCAAATCGATTCTGCGCTCCCTCGAGCGCATCGGCGTGAGGATCGCGCCGCCTGAGCGCGAGCCGAGCGCGCCACCGCCGCGACCCGAGCTAGCACCGCACAGCGCGAGCCGCGCAGGCGCAGCGGTCGAGCGCGGCGCGCTGGCGGTGCTGCCCTTCGACAACATCAGCCCGGATCAGGAGACCGACTACTTCAGCAACGGGCTGACCGAGGAGCTGATCGCCCGCCTGTCGGTGCTGAGCGAGATCGACCTGGTCTCGCGCTGGGCATCCATGCAACTGAAGGAGCGCAAGCACGACATCCGGGCGATCGGCGCCGAGCTCGGCGCCCGGTATATCGTCGGCGGCAGCGTGCGGCGCTTCCAGGACTCGGTGCGCATCACCGTGCAGCTGGTCGATGTCGCCACCAACCGCCAGACCTGGGGCAACACCTACAAGGGCAAGCTCGACGACATCTTCGACATCCAGGAGCAGGTTGCGCAGCAGATCGCCGAGGCGCTGAAGCTAAAACTGTCGTTCTCCGAGCGGGTATCGCTGACCAAGCGCAATACGGTCAATGCGCAGGCCTACGACTTGTACCTGCGGGGGCAGGATTACCTCTACCGGCTCACCAAGCGCAGCGTGGAACGCGCGATTCAGCTCTACGAGAAAGCCATCGAGCTCGACCCGCGTTACGCCGCGGCGTATGCGGGCTGCTCGAGCGCCTACGGCCAGATGTACTGGCTTTTCATCCGTGACCCGAAGTACCGCGACCGCGCGCAGGAGCTCAGCTTCAAGGCGCTGATGTACGACAACAACCTGGCAGAAGCCTACACGGCGATGGGCGTGTCGTACTTCATCGGTGGCAAGCTCGAGGAGGCCGGTGCATCGAGCCGCAAGGCCATCGAGCTCGATCCGGACGATTTCATCGCGCACTGGACGCTTGGCAGGATTCACTTCACCACCGGTGAGTTCGAACAGGCCTACAACCTGTACCGGCGCGTCATCGAGCTCAAGCCCGGGTTCCTGTCCGCATACCAGGACCTGAAGATGACCTGCGAGCGGCTGGGGCGTCAGGACGAGGCGGATCTGGCCCGCACCAGCCTGCTGGAGCGCCTGCCAAATCACCTGCTGCAGAATCCGGACGACGCTCGGGCCCACATTCTGTTCGCCGTTTCGCTGGCGGAGCTCAGCAAGCGCGAAGAGGCCCTGCGCGAGTGTGCCCAGGCACTCGAGCTCAGTCCGGGCGACCCGGTGATGCTCTACAACTGCACGTGCCTCTATTCGCGGCTCAACGAGCCGCAACGGGCCATCGACACGCTGCGCCAGGCTATCGCCGTCGGTTACGCGAATTTCTCCTGGATCAAGCAGGATCCCGACATGAATCCCCTGCGCGACAACCCGGAGTTCCAGGCGCTGATAGCGGCAAGCTAGGGCGAGTTCGCCCGTCACGCGATCTTGCCGGGGTCGCAGACGCGGGGCCTCGACGGCCGCCTACGACCAGGCGACCGTCGACGGCAAACCGATGGCGACCGTCCCACTGCCCGGCCCGGCCGGGCACGAGCAGGAGCTACCGCTCGACCTGTGGATCACCGATCTGCCTGAATGAGCCGCGGCGGGCACGAGGCACGCGTCACCCTGTGCCGCAATCAGGCCGGCTTGATATTGGCGTTCAGGCGGAAGAGGTTCTGCGGGTCGAACTGCTTTTTCAGTGCAGCCAGGCGATTGAAATTCCGGCCGTAGTTGCTGTCCGTTCCCTTCGGGTCGGCGTCGTTCAGATTCACGTAGTAGCCATCCGTGAATGGAGCCAGCTTGCTCCACATGGCATGAACGGCCTTGCGGCCCGGCTCATCCTGTGAAGGATCCTGCCATTTGCCCTGGAGCATCATGTTGGCCAGCGCATTTCGGTGCGAGAATGCCGTGGCCGACTGCGGTACGTCGGAAACGGCACCGTTGGCATTCTGCAGATACATCTCCATCTGTGCGTCGGGATGGAACTCGTGGGCGAGCACCTCAATGAGGCCCGCAGAGTACTCGCGCACGAAACCGCCCTTGAGGTAGTGGCGCATGGGATCCACCGGCGGCGAGTCGAACTGGGTTTGTACCACGAAGTAGCTCTGCGGCCTGATCGTGTTCCTGAGCGGCTTGCCGAGGCGCTGCAGAGGCTCGAGAACCTTGTCACTGCCCTTCGCCGCGCCGGAGTAGAAGACGTAGATGGCAGCGCCGGGCGTGCCATCCTCGTTCGGCGCAAGACTCAGATCCACGGCGAGCTCCCGGGGTCCTTCGTCAAGGAGCGCGGCATAAACCTCGATCGTGTCTTTGACCTTCGCGGTCGGAAAGTCGACGTGCCCGGCAAGCACGGTGGGGCTGAACGGATGGAGACGATATTCAAAGGCCGTCGCGACGCCGAAGTTTCCGCCCCCGCCGCGTATTGCCCAGAACAGATCCGGTTCGTCGTGCTCGCTGGCGCGCCGCACCTTGCCATCAGCAGTCACGAGCTCGACGCTGGTCAGGTTGTCGCAGGCGAGACCAAACTGCCGTGACAGCCAGCCGAATCCACCCCCGAGCGTCAGGCCGGCGATGCCGGTATTGGAGATCTGTCCAAGCGTGGTTGCGAGTGCCTGCTTCTGGGTCGCGGCATCGACGTGCGCCCCCCAGGCTCCGCCGGCCGCGCGGACGGATCGCGCATCCGGGGCCACGGCCACGGCGCGCATGGGGGACAGATCGATCACGAGTCCCCCATTACAGGTCGAGTACCCCGGGAAGCTGTGTCCGCCTCCGCGCACCGCGAGCAGCAACTCGCGTTCCCGCGCGAACGTCACGGCATGCACGACGTCTTTGGTATCCGCGCAGCGGGCGATCAGTGCAGGATGCTTGTCGATCATGCCGTTCCAGATGCGGCATGCCGACTCATATCCTTCATCGCCTGAAGCGAGCAGGGTTCCGCTCAGGCTGGCACGAAGCTCCCGGACGGCGGCCCGCTCAATGGTTGTTTCTGCACCCGATAGCTTCACGGCACGCAGGTCCGTGCCCTGCGACGGATCAGCCGGAGCGCAGAACAGTCGGCCAACTGGCAGCGCCGCTGCCGCGGCGGCCCCTGCACTCATCCCAAAGAAGTCACGTCGCCGCATTTGATCGCCCCCTTTGTGCTTATTGGCCGTTGCTACGATACCGGTATGGCGAGTGCGACGGAAATTGCACCGCCCGTGAGCGCTCGCACCATCGCCCGGTGATTCCTTGACACGCTCGTGCGCCTCGGTCTTGCTGCGCGGGGCGAGCCCTCTCACGCCGGGAGGATCAGGCGCGGCGGCGCACGGTGACGCGAAGCGCGCCCCAACAGGTAGTACAGAACGCCGGGCACGAGCAGGCCGACAACCCACGAGACATCGACGCCGCCGAGCAGAGCAACCAGGGGTCCGGTATAGAAGGCCGTGGCGAGAAACGGGATCTGCACCAGGATGCCGATCAGGTAGATGACGATGCCGGTCCTGTTCCAGCGGCCGTAGCGTCCATCCGGGTCGGAGAGCGCCGGCACGTCGTAGCGCGAGCGGGTGAAGCAGTAATAATCGATCAGATTGATCGCGCTCCAGGGTGTGAACACCGCGAGCAGGCACAGAATGAAAGACTCGAACGCCTTGAGAAAGCTATGACGGCCGGCCAACGCCAGCAGCGCCGAAACGCCGACCATCGTAACGATATAGAGCAAGCGGTGACGCACCGAGAGGCGCCGGCCGCGCCGGAACGCGCTGACCATGGTGGCCATCGACATGAAGCTGCCATAGGCATTCAGTGAGGTCACTGTGACCTTGCCGAACGCGATGCCGAAGTAGAGCAGACTCGCGGCCATTCCCGTGGCGCCGAGCCCAACGATGTAGGCGACCTCATGATGTTCGAACTGCGTGCCCGCCAGCGCAGCAGCGAACACCCCGAACGTCATGGATACCTGCGAGCCGATGACCGAGCCCAGTCCCACCGCGGCGAACACCCGAAGTACCGACGTATCGCGTGGCAGGTAGCGCGAATAATCCGCTACATACGGGCCGTAGGCGATCTGCCAGGACGCCGACAATGACATCGCCAGCAGGAAGCTGCTCAGCGAGAAGTGGCGCTCAGCCAGCAAGACCGACACATCGTGCGTAGCGAACAGTCTGCTGAACATGTAGACGAATACGATCACTCCGACCACGCTCGCCACCCGGCCGAGCACGTGGATGAACCGGTAGCCGAACAGTGTCACGGCGACGATGAGGCAGCTGAAGATGACGATGCCGGCGGCTTCCCCGACTCCGAGCAGCTGCGCGGTCGCCTGTCCTGCGAGCACGCAGCCGCTGGCAGAAAAACCGATGTACATCAGGCAGACCGCTATGATCGGCAGCATGGCGCCGTAGACGCCGAACTGCACGCGCGAGGAGATCATCTGGGGCAGGCCGAGTTGCGGGCCTTGTGCCGCGTGCAGCGCCATCACGGCGCCGCCGATCACCTGACCCAGAAAAAGCGCAACCAAGGACCACAGCACGTCGCCGCCGAATACCACGGCGAGTGCTCCGGTGACGATGGCGGTTATCTGCAGATTGGCTGCGAGCCACAGTGTGAACTGACTCGCGAGGCCACCGTGCCGCTCGGCATCGGGCACATAGTCGATCGAGCGTATCTCGATCAGCGCCGGCGCTGACTCAGAAGCATTCAACACCGCCATCATCGCCCGCGGGTCGTCATGATTACTTCACTCCAGCGACGCACGCGGCAACCGACAGCGACGGCGCGTCCGCCGCTCACGCCGCGTTAATGCTCGAGCAGCTCACACGTCTCGAATGGCAGCTTGACGAAGTTGGGTGTACCCCAGCCACTCGCCGCATCCCATCCGCGCATTGCAGAGTATCCCGGCGCAACCGCCCCGGACACATCGAGCAGCGCGTTGTTACCGCCCGTGATGTCACGGCCAAACTTGTAGAACTGGCCGAGGCCGCCGGTCGCGTAGAGCGCCGGGTTGAGAAACCCGAGCGGCCTGCCGGCGTATTGGTTGAGATCGGCCACGATCCCGGCCCACTGCGGTGAACCTTCGCTCGTCCCACAGATCGTGTACCAACCCGCGCTGTCCGGCCCGAAATAGCTCAGGTAAATGAGAATCGCGTTGTTGCAATCGGCGTTATACGAGATGTCGGGCACTCCGCGCATACCGCCTAGCTGCTGGCGCACTGCTCGCGGCAGGGAGTCGCGCTGATAGTCCGGGGCCGTGAACAGCTGGCTGATACCGCCGCCACCGGCACAGCAGCCCGGGTCGTTCCACACCGTCTCGGACTGGTAGTGGCCCGAGGTGTCGGTAGACAGGTTCGTGCCGCCAACTGCGGTTACGAGCGGAGACGAAGCGGGAAAGCCGACGACGGGAAAGGGGTAGAACGTCACGCCGTCGGTCTCGGGACCGCTGCTGCCATCATCGCCCGCAGCGGCGAGCAGCGTCACGTGCTCGGCGGCCGCACGCCGCTGAAACGCGAGGAAATCCTTGATCACCTTGGGTCCACCGGGACCGGCAGTGTCGCGGAACAGCGTGTTCTCCGTCGTGGTCCAGCTCTGCGAGATGATCTTGCCCAGGTGGTGATCGAGCGCGTATCTCTCCAGCTCGAGAAACTCCGACATGCCCTGCACTCCCTGGGTCTCGTCGACCGGGCTCGTCATCAGCACGATGGCCGCACCGGGGGCCATGGCGTGCGCCCACTCCACATCGAGCGTCGTTTCGGCCGCCCAACCAGGCTGATCGGGATAGAGAGTCGGATTCCACGGGACCGTCCCCAGGGGTGACAGCACGGTGAACGACGGGGGCTCGGGGAGTCCGAAGCCCGCATCGAAGGCGGCGAGATCTGCGGCGATCGTCGGGCTGCCGTAGGAGTCAATGATGATGATCGTTTCCCCGGCGCCGACCATGCCGGAATTGATGAGGCCGTTCATGCCGTATGCGGTGCGTATCTCCTGCGGTGAATAGCATGGGCCACCGAAGTTCTCGCGGCAGAACGCATCCGTCGGCGGCTGGTTGGCGTCCCTGCTCCTGAGCTCCCGCAGAATCGCATGCGGTGCGGCCAGTGCGGCTCCGCAGGCGAGGACAGAACAGATCAGGGTGACCGTGGCGGCTCGCGCGAGCCGCGCGTGTGAAACGCTGTGCATGACATTCCTCCCGCTTTGAAGTGTCGTCGGTGGAGTTTTTCTTCGTGGGCCCCGGACCGGCGCTCAAGCACGGTACCCCACAGCCTCTTTGTTCTCGGGGTGCCGTTCGAGACCCGGTTCACTTACACCGCGCTCACAGGGCTGTCAAGCTAGTAACCCCGCCCGCTTTTCGGTTCTGAACGGCAGCTGCACGCACCCGCGCACGGACTTGCCGTTCACAGTGCGAGTAGCTGCTAATAGCCAGAGCCCGGGCGTATCGGTGCGCGGAACGTGGGCCCGTGTGACGATGGGCTCAGCCGAGCGGCGGCACGTTTGCCGGGCGACGACTCATATCAGAGAGGACAAAGGCGTGGTCAAGAACAAGGCTCCCGGACACACCGACAGCGGCATGGAGCACTTTGGCTACAAGCAATCGCTCGACCGCAGCATCGGAGCGTTCGGCAGTTTCGCTGCCGGCGTCAGCTACATCTCAATACTCACCGGCACTTTCCAGCTGTTCTACTTCGGCTTCGGCACGGCCGGGCCGGCGTATCTGTGGTCGTGGCCGCTGGTGCTCTGCGGTCAGTTGGCGGTCGCGCTGTGCTTCATGGAGCTGGCCGCCAAATACCCCATTGCCGGATCGGTCTACAACTGGTCCAAGCTGCTGGGGAGCCGGATCGTAGGTTGGTCCTCGGGCTGGCTCATGCTCACGGCGTCGATCGTCACCCTGTCGGCGGTGGTGCTGGCACTGCAGCTCAATCTGCCGCGGCTGTGGAGCGGCTTCCAGATCTTCGGTGACGGCAATGGAACTTACGATTTCGCCACGAACGCGGTGATCCTGGGCACGGTCTTGATCCTGTTCACGACCGTCGTCAATGCGCTGGGCGTGCGGCTGATGGCGCTGATCAACAGCGCGGGCGTCTTCATCGAGCTCATTGCTGCCTGCCTCATCGCGATCTTCCTGGCGATCAACACCAGGCGGGGACCCGAAGTATTCTTCTCCACCAACGGCTACGGTGCCGGCCAGAGCGGGGGCTTTCTGGGCGCATTCCTGGTGGCGTCGCTGGCCTCCGGCTACGTGATGTACGGCTTCGATACCGCCAGTTCACTGGGTGAGGAGACTTTGGAGCCTCGACGCACCGCTCCCCGGGCAATTCTGCGCGCCATCCTGGCCTCGTTCGTCATCGGTGGCGCGATCCTGGTGTTCGCCGTCATGGCGGCACCCAACCTGGCCGATCCGAAGATCGGCAGCAGCAGCGGCGGCCTGCAGTACATCGTCGAGCAGGTGATGTGGGGCCCGCTCGGCAAGATCTTCCTGATCTGCATCGTGGTCGCGGTGACGGTGTGCTCGCTGGCCGTGCATACCGCGGCCATCCGCTTGACCTTCGCGATGGCGCGCGACAACGCGCTGCCGTTTGGGGAGAAGCTTGCGCGGGTGAATTCCAAGACGCAGACGCCGATCGTTCCTGCCGTCGTGATCGGGGTAATCGCCGAGGTGATCCTGGTGCTCAACATCGGGCAGCCGAAAATATTCACGGTGCTTACCTCGATTGCGATCATCATGATCTACCTGGCCTACCTGATGGTGACCGGCCCGCTCTTGTGGAAGCGCCTGCGAGCGCAATGGCCGCCCGCAGATCTCGTGGCAGGCGGCTACTTCAACATGGGCAGGTGGGGTATGTTCGCCAACATCGTCGCGGTGCTGTGGGGCATAGGGATGGCGCTCAACCTCGCTTGGCCGCGCGAAGCCGTCTACGGCGCACCCTGGTACAACACCTGGGGCGCGTTCGTCTACATCGCCGTCATTCTCGGAGCAGGTCTCGGCTGGTATGCCCTCAAAGGCCGCCACCATATCGGCACACTGGCATCGCACGCGGTGGCCACGGAGCCGGTGGCCACAGAGTCGGACTCACCGCCGGCGCTAGAGAGCCGTGCCATCTGACTGCCGGATGAGGGTGGCCGCCCAAAAAAAAGCCGCCAGCTTCCGCTGGCGGCCACCCGTACATTTGCAGGGACTGAGTTATTAAGAGTCGAGCCTCTGGCCTAGAAATTCCTTGGCTTTGGCAACTTCATTGTCCCACTTGCCGAGCTGCTCGGAATTCAGAAACGTGGCGATGCGCTCATGAATCTGGCCACGATGCTCCTTAACTTTGGCAACAATCTCGGCTTTGGTTGTCGCCGGGTGCGCCTTCATGTATTCCCCGACCTTTTCTCGCCCCTCGGCAAGAGCGGTTTGAAGCTTCTCCTTCTGGTCCTCGGTTAACTGTAAATCCGCAGCGAAACGCTTAAGTTCCGTTGCAACCTGCTCGCGGCTCTCGGCTGTCATAGCCATATCGGTCTCCTGATGATCTTGATCGTTTGATATGAGTGGTTCTCTGTTCGTTGTGAGTAGAGCACATCTGCGCACAAGTAGCTGTGAGTATTTCCCCCGGAGAATGGACTCAATGTGTGGCGTAATCCTCACAGAATGCGCAATGACTGTTGGCGACAGAACTTTCGATACGAGCACATAGGTAACGCTCTCAGGGTCTTGCAGGAGATGCAGCGTGCCGTGATGAGAGTATTACAAGATGGACGAGCGTGTTTGCTTCGTGGCGCGCTTGTTCGACCGGTAGCAAGACATCTTCTGAAAACGTATTGAATATGGCGGAGACAGCGCCATTTGGACTCGCCAGGCTCTTGTCAACCTTCAGATTTTCAAGTCGCATTCCACGCGCGCCGCACACAACGCACACGCACGTAGACGCTACGATTACCGAGGCTTGCTTAAACCCCCAGATCAGCACCGGACGCAACCCGCGCCGCTAGCGCTGCACGATGCCTGACAAATCGCGTTGCGTTTTGCCTTTAGGTCAAACGCGTTTGGCGATTCCAGTGCGTTCTCGGTCACTGATCGGCCAGATCTCTTTGCACGCAGTGCAGCTCGCTTCGATCGCGCGCCCCGTATCGAGTAACTCGAACAGAACGCTACGCGCATACTCACCCTGTGGCTGCTCGCGATTGCAGCCTGGGCATAACGAGGTGAAAGGGACCGTTGCAGACATATGTGGTTTTATTTTCAGGTTGTGATTGATAGGAGCGTTCCCCTGACGGGGGAAAGGGGACCGGACTTTCGTCTTCGCCCGGACCCCTTCTGACTCTCAGCGATTCGCAGCAAATGCTGTGAGCGCAGGCAGATTTATCTGTTCCACAGCCTGAGCCTCTGCTTCCTTGCTGCACTTCGCCTCGGCCGACGCACCCAGTTCGGTTTGTCCGGAGACAGCGCACACGCGTTGTGCAGCCGAATGAATGCGTCGGTAGAGCGCTTCCACGCCAGCGTTAGTGTCGAGATTCAGATCCTGATAGTTGACGTTTACCGTCCGCGCCTGATCGTTAGGTCCAGCAGCAGATGCGCTGGGTGCGGCGAACACGCACGCGAGCAACATGGCCGCCGCGCCGGCGACGCTCTTTGAGTGATCCATAAGGGAAATATCCTATCTATAGCCGGCGAGAATACGCGGGCCAACTCAGCTCGTACTCGGCTGAAAGCACGGCGGAGTATGCGCCTTATATCGACCGTGTGCGGCCAAAGACGAAAAGAAAGCATTTTTGCTATTGAACGCGCTTGGACTTGCAATCTGCGCAAATGTCAGGAGCCGCCTGGTGCTCCAGAATTGGCCTCGGATCCCAGACGCACTAACTGAGAGCCCCGCAGTGGACCACCGACGGTCCTCTCGGGGTATAAGAAGGATGTCCGGCGCCACCAGAGCGCCTGCTCACGGGACGTCGTGACCATGGATCAATCGCAGATCGTCGAGGTGGCCCGCGCGATTGCGAATCAGTCCTTGCAAGACGCGTGGCCGTATTGGCTCGCGGTCCTCTCCCTGGGAATCTTGGTATCGGTCGGCGGCGCCTTTGGCCGGCTGCGGCGCGCGCCGCGGCCGGCTTTGTTTGCTACCGAACGACGCGCAACCCTGAGGAAAGTCGGTTGACGGTAGTGAGATGGGCCCCGTCTTGCGGTCGTTTATTTCGGGAAAAAAAGCGCAGCGCAGTCGTCCCGCGGATATGCCGGCTCTGCAGTCTGATTGAACCGGCACGCGGTTAGGGGCATCCTCCCGGACCTGCTCCGGCATGAGCTCGGGGCGGGACCTACAAAAAGATCACAATCCGAGGAGAAACCTATGCGGAACATTGCTGCGATCATTCTTCTAGCCGCGACATTGATTGGCGGAATTGCCATGGCCGCGAATCCGGTCGTCGGTACATGGAAGCTGGATGTCGCAAAGTCGACATTCAGCCCGGGACCTGCGCCGAAGAGTGCGACGCGCACGTACACCGAGTCGGCGGACGGTGTAGTGCTTGACGGCATGACCGTCGGAGCCAACGGCAAGGAAGCATCGATGCACGTGGCCTACAAGGCCGACGGCAAGAGCTATCCTGTTACCGGCAACCCAAACGCCGACGGCGTGACGGCAAAGTCTGTTAATGCCAGGACATGGGACTTTACCCTCACGAAGGCTGGGAAGGTCGTTGGCACCGCGCATCGGGTCGTCTCGGCGGATGGCAAGACGCTGACGGTGAACAACAAGG
Organism: uncultured Gammaproteobacteria bacterium; assembly: GCA_963837075.1. Lineage (GTDB taxonomy): Bacteria > Pseudomonadota > Gammaproteobacteria > Steroidobacterales > Steroidobacteraceae > 13-2-20CM-66-19. The sequence continues at coordinate 219,916 of CAWILY010000001.1, forward strand.
GCACGCACGACGGCGCAGCCTACGACGATACCCTCGTCTTTACGCGCCAGTGAGCCAAGGGCGGACGGCACGTGGTACTCGCGCTCCGTGCCGCTTGCCCTCGCGTGCACAACTTGATTCTGGCGGAGAGGGTGGGATTCGAACCCACGAGGCTCTTGCCAACCCTCCGGTTTTCAAGTCGGACAACTATCAAAATTAGACCGCTTAGAGCGACGCTCCTTACTTCTTCGGCTTCCTGAACTTAAGGATGAACTGATCGGTGTGCCCCTGGATGGGCCCCTCGAACACCTTGTCGGTATGCGGATCGTCCTTGTTGCGCAGCACGCCGCTCTCGCCGACCAGCTCGAAGCCCGCCGCTTTCACCTCCTGTTTCACCGTGTCCTCGTCGATCCGGTGCAGGGTATTGGTGTCGCGCAGCCCGGAGCCGGCTTCGGCCGCGTGATCTAGCACGAAGTAGATGCCGCCGGGTTTGAGCGCCGCGAAGATGGCCTGGTTGAGGGTCGCCACGTCGAGGCCCTCAATGTTGTGGAAGTCGTGGTAATTCTGCGTCGTCCACACCAGGTCGAAGCTGTTGGTGGGCTTCACGTCGAGGAGCCGCTGCAGATGGACCTTCACGTTGCTGTAATGCGGCTCGGCGGCGAGCGCCACGATCGGTGGCGGCGGTGCGTCAGGTTTAGGCGGCTGAAAGGTGATGTAGTAGCTGACCTGGCCCTGCGGTCCGACCACCGCGCTCAGCAGCCGGGTGAAATAACCCCTGCCGGGGGCGAGCTCCAGAACCCAATTGCCCGGCTTGACGCCGGCGAAGGCGAGAGTTTCGGCGGGCTTGCGGCTCGCATCGCGCTCGGTGTCGGCCGTGGGTCGCGCCGAATCCGCGACGGCGGCCGTAATGTACCTCGGGATGCCGGCGGCGGCATGGGCGGCAGGGATCGCAAGCCCCGCGGTCAGGAGAGCCGCGGTGAGAATCGCAGCACGTTGCATAGTTCGCCTCTTCGAAAGAGAAAGTCATCGCCCTCGTAGGGCATGCCACTCTAGCAGCAGCGCGGGGCAGCGCGACCTTCGGTCCACCGCGTCCGGAGGGCGGCGCGGCGCGCTGCTTGATTAGATTGGTGGGCCGTGTAGGGATCGAAACTACGGCCACGAGATTAAGAGGCGGATTCAGCCCCGGCCGGGCATTATTGGGCAAGTGCGAGATGCCTTAGGGAGTCCTATCCACGGTTATGGCGTCCATCGTGCGCTGCCGATTGAACTGACCGCAGGTGAGCTTGCCCTCAAGCAAGATCACCAATCATGTCGTCGGTGATTTGATACGACAGTTCCTGAGCTCGCTTCGCCTGCACGGACCAGCCGCCGCCGTTCAATATTTTCTCCATTTCAGGGAAACAGCTGCGTCTGCCCGCCAGTCATTTCAGAAGCAGCGGTCGCTCTGCCGGTGTGGGCACAGTTTGGATGCCGAAGAGTGCTGAAGAATGGACAACCGGTTGACCTAGATGGACCCATGGTATGTGAGGTGCGGCTGTGCGCAGTGATATAGCGCGAGTCCTCTACCACGTAGTGATCGCGTCGAGATTTATTTGGGCAGTGGTGCTCGCCGGGTCAGCTGTCGCATGCCACAGTGACACCACGCCGGATTTGAGTCGGCTCTATGCCTCCGGCATGGAAGAGGCGCGCACTGCGCCAGTAATATTGATTCCTGGAGCTCTCGGTTCGAGACTCGTCGACAAGCACAAGCACAGTGAGGTATGGCCGGGATCGACGCTGCAACTGTTGGCCGGCTCCAAACAGGACCTGACACTTCCCTTTGATGTCGTGACTCTGCGACCCATCGATGACGGCTTTGAAGCGGGCGGCCTTTTTGAAGAGATCCTGAACTCCGACTTCTACGGCGCGATCGTGCGGACACTGCGGGAATCGGGGGGGTTCGTTCCCGGGAAACTCGGTGCGCACGCCGATTCGAAAGTGCGCCGATTCTATGTTTTCGCCTACGACTGGCGACAGGACAACGTCACGACGGCGAAGCGTCTTGATGCGCTGATCGAACAGATACGTCGCGACTATGATGATCCGACTTTGAAGGTCAATGTGATTGCCCACAGCATGGGCGGCCTCATCACTCGCTACTACCTGCGCTACGGCACGGTCGATGCGCTAGATGGCGATGACGCTTTTCCCATCAACATGAGCGGCGCGGCAAAAGTCGGTACTGCCGTGTTACTGGGGACACCGAATTTGGGCTCGGTGAGTTCACTGCAGAGCATGCTCCTTGGCCACAGGGTTGGACTCCGGCGAATTGAGCCGGAGGTACTGGCGACCATGCCGAGTATCTACGAGCTTCTGCCGCATCCCTTGACTGACTGGTCAGTAGACCCTAGCGGCAAGGATCTGGATCTGGACCTCTATGACGTGACCACCTGGAAGCGCATGCAATGGTCTGTGTTTGACCCCACCGTAATTGCCCGCTTGCGCGCCCGCTTCAAGGAGCCGAGTGAAGCACGCGCGTATATCTCAGCGCTGCAGGCTTACTTTGCCCGAAATCTTGAGCGAGCACGCCGTTTCATCTGGTCGGTCACTTTCGAGGAGCCAAGCTCCCCGGTCAAATTCGTGGTGTTTGGCGGTGATTGTGTGCTGACGCCTGCGCGCATTGTGATAGAACTGCAGGCGGGTCGTTCGCAGGCACGGCTATTTCCAAAGGATGTACGGGCGAAGGTACCGGGCGTGGACTACGGTCGGCTGATGCTGGAACCCGGGGACGGCGAGGTTACCAAGCCGTCTCTGCTAGCGCGCCAAGCACTCAATCCGGTCGCACCACGTAACGACGCGCTTTTCTTCCCGCTCGCTTATGGCTTCTTTCTCTGCGAGAACCACGAGCGACTTACAGGCAATATCAACTTTCAGGACAACCTCCTGAACGTACTTCTCGACCGGGAGCGCACATGGGACGCGCCGCGAACCAAAACGCTAACGATTCCTCCGAATCTACCGTGACCGGCAGCCACCGCATTGACCTTGATCGACAACCTGCGGATGTGGCGAGCGTGCTCGGTACATAGTCCCGGACTCTGTGCCGGCTGTTCAGCACGCACACCGGACGGGACGCGATATTCGGCCAGATTCCCCGGTCTCCATAGGCCATGACGGTGGCTGTACGAGGTTTCCGATGACACGCTCATTGCGACGATGCCTGGCTGCAGCGACGATGCTGGGCTGCGTTGCGGCTGCGAATGCCCAACCGCGTCCGGTGGTGATCGAGCTGTTTACCTCACAGGGCTGCAGCTCGTGTCCGCCTGCTGAGGCCTATGTCGGAAGACTGAGCGCGCGGTCCGATGTCCTGGCGTTGTCGTTTCACGTGAACTACTGGGATGAGCTCGGCTGGCATGATCGGTTTGCCTTGGCACAGTCGGTTGAACGACAGAACGTTTACGCCCGAAACCTGGGCCGCTCGTCCGTCTACACACCGCAGGTTGTCGTTGACGGACGCGACGATCAGGTCGGCTCGGACGCACAGGCGATTGCGAGAGCGCTGAGCGAGCATCGCGATAGCGTAGCGGTCAAAGTGTCGGTGCGCGAGGCCGAGATACTGGTGGAAATCGGTGCACGTCCCGATGCTAAGCCGGGCGATGTGGTCCTCATTCCATACCTACGCCATGCGGTTTCGGCGATCGGCCGCGGAGAAAACGCTGGCCGCACCCTCGAGCAGTTCAACATCGTGCGCGCTATCCGCACTCTGGGACCCTGGAAGGGTGAGGCGCAGAGCTTTCACGTACCGGTGTCGTCGCTGCCGCAGGATGCCACCGATGTGGCGGTTCTTGTTCAGGCCTCCGGCCAAACCCCGATCATGGGAGCGGCCGCTCACGCGCTGCGATGAGTGAGTCTCATCTGCGGATTTCGGCACGAGTGTCAGAGCGGGTGGAAAAGCATTTCACAGCATTGCGGACCGCAGGTAGCGGCTAAAGCCGGTTGCGCAACCATTGAGGTGCACCGTCCATGGTGGCGAGCTGCACGGAGGGCATGCTGCAATCGCACACAAATGATCTTGCACAAATTGCTCCGAGATCGGGTGTCTCCTGTGCCAAATTGCTTGCCGTGCCGGTCTACTACGCTGATTAGACCTATTAAAGGGTAACGACCTAACCGAACGGAGAATGCACCCATGCGATTGAAGAATACTTCTGGCGCGACCCTCGCCGCGGCGGCAGCCATCCTGTTCAGCGGCGGCCTTGCTGGCACCGCCGTTGCTGGTTCAGACGCGAAGATCCATTGCACCGGCGTGAACGCTTGCAAGGGTCAGTCCGCTTGCAAGAGCGCCAACAACGCCTGCAAGGGGCAGAATTCCTGCAAGGGCAAGGGCTTCCTCGAGATGACCCAGGACGAATGCAAGGACGCGCAGCAACGGGCGCAGGATCTGCTTAAGGGCAAGTAGCAGATTACTCAATGACGCGCGCCGGCGCCTGCCGGCGCGCGCCGCCGCCCGCCGTGGTTCACAATGTTCACGTCATGATTCCGTGCAGGTCCTGACGTGTCGTTTCGCGAAAATTTCCGGGCGCGTAGATGCCAGGGCCCATCACACTTCGCGATCCCTTAGGAACCTGGACGGAAGTGGACCAGCAAAGCTCGCAACAGTGGCGCCAACCGTTCGAGTTCGGCCCGATGAGCCAGCGACAGCTTCGCCAATATGCGCCCCGCTTTTGGTGTGAGGTCGACGAGTACCTGACGACGATCTTCTAAGCCCGCGCGGCGACGAATGAATCCTCTTGCGCTCAGCCGATCAATCAAGCCGACGGCGCTGTGGTGGCGAATGCCGAGGCGCTCGGCGAGCTCACCGGTCGTTACCCAGTCCCGGCCGGGCAAACCCTTTATCGCAAGCAGCGCCTGGTGCTGCTGGGCGGTCAATCCGGCCTTGATCGCAGCCGCCTGACTGAAAATGAGAAACTTGCGGAGAAGATATCGAAATTGAGCGAGCCGCTCGTAGTCCGCGTCGGTGAGATCGGACCTTGCGCTGCTGGCGGTCTTGCTCGTCACGGTCCGGCTTGAGCGAGTGGTATGTGGCACGGCATTTTCATATCATATCGTGTTGCGATATATTGTTGCGCTGCGGCAATTGTGGTCGCCACGTCGTCTTTCCGCGTGGATGGTCTCATGCACGTGAGTAGTCCCCATCCCGACACCCTAGCGGTTGCCGCAAGTCGCTTGACCACTGCCCTCCCGGACAAGCCGACCCAATCGCGGTGCACGCACCGGAGGCCCTGTGATCAGTGTGGAGCAAGACCGACAACTGATCCATAAACGGCCGCGATCGAACGCGCGGAGTCGGCGACTTATGCCTAGCGTCGCAGTCTGTTGCCTTGAGTCCTGATCCGTGCGTGCTGGTGCCCGTTGGGCAAGGTAGGCGTGACGATGGACATTCAGGATCCTGGATTCTGGCGGGCAGGCGCGATTAGTAGCACCGCCGTGATGCTCGTGGTGCTCGCTTTCCTCACGATCGACAGTCTCGATGCCAGCCGCGCCGGCGGCCGCCAGGTACCGAACTACGACGTCATCAATCACCACATCGGCTACACGTACGACTGGTCGCGCGGACTCGAAGTGCCGGTCATCGGTCCGACCGAACCGCTGTTCGGGAAGACTTACACTCTCCACGACGCTACCGACTTGATGAAGCTGGGCAAACTTGTCATTCAAAGTCGGGCCTGTATGGACTGCCACACGTTCTTCGGCAACGGCGCTTACTACGCCCCGGATCTTACCAAGGCGTGGCTTGACCCCGCGTGGAGTCAAATTTGGATGCCCATGACCGGCTCCAGGACGCGCGAAGAGGCAATGGTCGAATTTCTCATGCATCCGGAGCAATACCCGACCTGGACCCGTCGCATGCCGAATCTGCATCTGACTCGTGCGGAGGCAGAGGCCGTCGTTGCGTACCTCAAATGGATGTCCGCCATCGACACCAACGGTTTCCCTGCGCACTTCGGACGAATCCAGACGCAGAACTAGGAGACGGCGATGTATCGGTCTCAGAGGCTTGCGCTACGTTATTTCACCGCCGCGATCACGCTGTTTGGCGTCATGACGGCGGCCGGCCTGTTGTCGGCTCTCTATTACGTCGACTCCTCGCTGCTCTACAACGTGTTTGACTTCCAGATGGCCAAGATCCTGCACATCGACACGCTGGTCATCTGGCTGCTGATGGGATTCATAGGAGCGGTGTACTGGTTCCTGCCCAAAGAACTCGGCCGCGAAGTGGTCGGCATCTGGATCGCGGAGGTGCTCTTCTACGTGTTCTGCGCCGCGGTGATCGTCGTCGCCGTGGTGTTCATCGTCGTTCAGTACGGCGGCAGCAACCAGTTCAGCATGTGGTTCATCAACCAGGGACGCAAGTATGTTGAAGCGCCCCGCTGGGCTGCCGTCGGCATTGTGATCGTCGTGCTTACCTTCATGTACAACGTCACCGCGACGGCGTGGCAGGCCCGCAAGATGACAGGTCTTCTCGGGGTACTGATCCTAGATCTCATCCCGCTCAGCGTGCTGTACCTGGACGCGTTCCCACAGCTTACCAACATGTCCCACGATCTCTATTGGTGGTGGTGGCTCGTGCACATGTGGGTGGAAGCCACATGGGAGGTCTTGATCGGCTGCCTGATGGCGTGGTCACTGATGGAGCTGATGGGAACTTCACGGCGCATCGTCGAAACGTGGCTTTACATCGAGGTGATGCTGGTGCTGGGTACGGGCATCCTCGGCCTCGGCCATCATTACTTCTGGATCGGCACGCCGCAGTACTGGCTCAGCATTGGAGGGTTTTTTTCTGCGCTCGAGCCGTTGCCGCTGCTCGGGATGGTCGTGCACGCGGTCTACGACGCCGGGACGCATCACATGAAGACCACGAATCGTCCGGCGTTTTATTGGGTGCTCGCAGAGGCGTTCGGAAACTTCATCGGCGCGGGCGTATTCGGTTTCATGATGACATTGCCGCAGATCAATCTGTACTCGCATGGTACCCAGTGGACAGTGTCGCATGGGCATTTCGCTTTCTGGGGGGCGTACGGTTGCGGCGTGATCGCCATCATGTACCTGATTCTGCAGCGGACCCGTAATGCCGCCGAGCATTTTGATAGCCGGGCCTGGAAATGGAGTTTCGGCCTGCTCAATCTCGGGCTCGTGGGGATGGTCGGTGGGCTGCTCATAGCCGGCATCACGCAGGCAATCTACGAGCGGGCGCTGGGCGGTTCGACCTTGCAGGCATTCGTTGTGGCAAGTGAGAACCACTGGTTCCGCTCGGCGATGTACGCGCGGCTCATCTTCGGTGTCATGTTCGCCCTCGGTTACCTGATTCTTGTGTATGACCTATTAGCAATCGGCAGACGCGCGACGCTTGCCGCACCGGCCCAGATGGCCTCGGCATGACCTACACCTCCCTCTTTGCGACATCGGCGGCACTGGGATTACTCGCTCTGGCGGGCGGCGCTTATGGCGTCCTGTACGCGCTGGGTGCAGCGCGCTCGAGTCCATCTCTTGTGCGCGCGAGCTACGCATGCTATGCGGCCCAGCTGCTGCTCGTCCTCGCGGTGTGTCTGGGTTCGCCGCTCGCATCGTTGTGGAAGCTGTTCATTGCGGTCAGCGGCGTCGCCTACGGATTCATTCCGCCGGCCACGTGGCGCCTGCTCGAGACGCTCCACCACAACCAGGCCCAGTGACGCGAGGCCATGATGTTCGCAAATCTGTTCAATGTCTTGCTCGGACTCGCGTTGGTCTATTCAGCAGTATTGCGGCCGTCGTTGATCGGCGCTCGACCCACGCTGCTGTTTGTGGCCGCGGCGTGCATTTTTGCCGCCGCGTGGCTAGCCCGACGCAGCGATACTCATCCGTGGCAGAACAACATCAACATGCTACTCGCGGTTATGCTGGCTGGAATAACGGCCTTGCGATTCGCGCATGTTCCGGCGGCCGCTTTCTGGAGCCAGTTCTCGGTGGGAACAACGGTCGCCGTTCTGGCTCTTTGGGCAATGTTGTATCGGCCTCCGGAGTCCCCGACATGATTCTGATGTGTACGCGACGGCGCGCCGTACGCGGGTAGTTCCCTGGAGAACGACTATGGCAAGACCCTCGACAACGACCTTGCTGGGTGTAGCGATTCTCATGGCGTGGTCGCGCGTGGTTGGAGCCGCCGATGAGCAATCCGGCAAAAAGCTCTCGGACCAGAGCTGCAGTGCATGTCACGGCCAGAACGGTATCGGCATCATCCCGCTGTATCCGAATCTCGCCGGTCAGAAGCGCGAGTACCTTGCAGCGCAGCTGCGGGCGTTTCGGGATGGCTCACGCAAGAATCCAATCATGAGCCCAATGGCAGTGCATCTGTCAGACTCGGAAATCGAGGACGTCGCAGCCTACCTCGCATCGCTCAAATGACCGCGACGTTTGGAAGCGGGATGCCCGGCGGCTCATTGGTCGTTCACGTGATTTTCCGTAGATGTTCAGACGGAAGCTCGTCACATTTGGTCGACTGTATTCTCGTAACTTGCTGAATTTGGCGGAGAGGGTGAGATTCGAACTCACGAGGCTCTTGCGAACCCTCCGGTTTTCAAGACCGGTGCAATCAACCGCTCTGCCACCTCTCCGTTATAGTTGACTCAACGACTTAGGTGCATTCTATCAAGCCGCCGACACCGTAAGATGCCCGCGGCGCGCATGATGAAGGAGGGCCGCCGGCACGCGCGTGATGTTTTTAGGTAGTGGCGTGGATCACGAGAACCTCAACGCACGACCCCTCGCCCGGAAAACCGAGAGCTGGATCCACAGTGAAGATGCCTGTGCCTGAACCTTATGGAACCCAACATTTGACGTGATATGTTGGGGCGAAAGACATCCGTCAGGCGCCATCGCTGCGTCCGCCGCAGCGGCCGTTACCTGAAAACTACGGCGAGCTTATGGCAGGCAGGGCACTTGACGAATTTCGGAAGTTGAAACGCGATCCATGAACGGCCACATTCGCAGCGCATCCTGTACAGGCGCTGCACCGCGACTTTTCCCAACTTTTCCTTTTCTGGTGGCGTGACTTGCACTCGCCCGCTGAGTAGCTGGAACTCACTAGCGTCAGTGATGCGTTCGCTCACGACTAAGCCCCTTATTATTGTTTTTGCTAAGGATTACAGTAATCCGTCTTTGGTGAATATGTCAAATTCAAAATGTTGGGCTGGGTGAGAACGCTACTCGCTGACCTGAACCCCCACCGTTCGCAGCAACGCGTAACGCTGCACCAGGGAGGGCCCGTGCTGCCGTCCGATCTCGCCCGATACATCCACGAGCACATCCCGTTGTCGAGAGCCATGGGTGTCTCGGTGCTCGCAATCGAGGAGGATGCAGTCACTCTCGAGGCACCGCTCGTACCAAACATCAATCATCAGGGCACGGTGTTTGGCGGCAGTGCGTCGGCACTCGCCATCCTCGCCGGCTGGGCGCTGCTGCATGTGCGGCTGCGATCCGAGGGCGTCGCCGGCCGGCTGGTGATTCAGCGCAATGCCATGGAATACCAGCATCCGATCGTCGGGCAATTCTCAGCCCGCGCGACGCTGGCGCATCCCGAGCGATGGCAGCAATTCACTGCCACCCTCACCCGCAAGGGCAAGGCTCGGGTCACGGTGTTGGCCGTGCTCGAGCAGATAAATGAGGTGGTGGCAAGGTTTACCGGGCAGTTCGTGGCGTTTGGTGCGCCGGGCACGGATATCGGCCGGGGCGTCTCCGGCAGGCCTCATGGGGAGCCGTGAGCATGGCCCGGCCGGCCTGCAGCCCCTTGGGACGAACCCGTTGGCGGTGAGGATGAACACGCGCCGGCCCGGCTGCGGGCCCGCCCCCTGGGGTGTTTCATATGCGCGCTGCAGGAAGTCTGCAGGGAGAGGCATATGCGGATGGCGACCTCGGCCGTGCTCGGTTCACTCTTCATCAATCTGATGCTGGGCGGGGCGATTGCAGGTGTATCCGGCGTGTCACCCCTCGCTCGCGCCGGTGAGCTGCACCGGTGCAACGGCACTCAGCCCGCGGTGCTGAAAACCGTGTTGCGCGCCGGGAACGCCCCTGCGAAGAGCCCGGCGACGGCTCATTACAGCTATCTGGTCGCAGCGCGCATGGGGTGGTCAGTCGGCTGAGGCGTTCCCGCACTCAGCGGGCGCGGGCTTGCGGCAGCAGATCATCAGTCGCTCGCTACGACCGGCGCCGGCACGGCTGTGCGCGCCGAGCGCAGCATCGAGATCGCGGCGTAGGTCACCACCACGATCACCAGCCAGCGCATCGCGGTGAGCGGCAGCTGCTTGACGATGTAGAAGGCAACCAGCACGCCGAGCACTCCGCCGGCTATCAGGCCGAGTGCGGACCGTTGCGAGAACCGGCCGGAACGGAAGAAGCCGAGGCTCGCCACGGGCTGCAGGATGCCATCGCTCCCCATCATGATGGGAAATGCCGCCAGCGGATTCATCCCCAGGAGCGACAGCACGATCATGCTGGGTGCGTAGTTGCCGATGCCAATGCACATGAGCGCGCCCAGCACGAAGTTCACCGCCACTGCGAGTCCGAACCGCCAGCCCGTCAGTCCGAGCTCGGCGCCGCCCGCAGGGAACACCCCCAGATTCTTCATCGCGAAGAAGAACGCCGCGACCAGCAGCGCCGCGCCCATGAACAGCTGGATGGCGCGCCGTGGCAGGCGGCTGACGACGCCGGCGCCGAGCCACGCACCCGCCGCCGCGCTCGCCACCATCGAGGCCAGCAGCACCGGCTCTACGGCCACGGCCGTGACGAATAGCACCGTCTCGAGAAACGCCGCGCCGTTGTGACCGATGTTGAGCGTGCCCGGGATCTGCTCATCGTCGGGAATACCGCGGAACTTGAACAGCGCCGTGGTCGGCGCAAACGAGCCGATGCCCAGTGCATCCAGGAAATCCGTGACGAACCCGATGACGATGTCGGCCACACCCGGTCGCCCGCTCAGGCGGTGATAGCGCGTCGCCCACACCCAGCCAATTACGAACGCGATGTTGACCACCGCGAGTGCCACGAACAGCCCGACCTTGGTGGCGTTCACGTGCGCATCACGCGGCAGCGCTAACTCCGGGATGCCAGGCGTGACTGCACACGCTCACGAACGCGGACGAATCCGTCCATGAACCGCAGGTATTGGATGGCGCCGCGCGCGGCGATGCCGCTCAGCGAGTGGAACGGCACCGGCAGCACCGGGCTCACCGGAAAGCCGAGCTCCGCCACCGCAGCGCCCAGCGCACGCTGCGCCAGCAGGCGCCCCATGACCGTCGCCATGGCGATGCCACGGCCGTTATAGCCCAGTCCCGCCAGCAGTCCCGGCGCGAGCTCGTGCAGGTGTGGCAAATGATCACGCGTCATGGCGACCAGCCCACCCCAGTGATACTCGAACGGGATGCCTTTGAGCTGTGGATAGACCTCGTGCACGGCGCGGTAGTGGTACTGCACGTCCCTGAGGGTCGGTGCGGCTGCGAAGGTGCCGCGTGTGCCCAGCACCAGCCGTCCGCCGGGCTCGAGCCGGAAGTAGCGCAGCAGATGCCAGGTGTCGGATGCCGCCTGCCCGTCCGGCAGGATCGTACTGCGCAGCGTCGCCGGGATCGGCGCGGTTGCGACCTGAAACGATGGCACCGGCACCAGGGTGCGCCGCAGCTGCTCGCTGACGCCGTCCGTATACGCATCGGTCGCGATGATGACGAGCGGCGCGCTGACGCTGCCAGCAGCTGTCTCGATGTTCCAGGAGCCGCCGTCCCGTGCGAGCCGCAGCGCCGGGCTGTGGGTATGTATGCGCCCGCCGGCACGCAGCACCGCCGCGGCCAGCCCGCGCAGGTACGCGAGCGGCTGCACGGTGCCGCCGCGCCGATCGAGCAGGCCGCCGCAGTAGCGCGCCGAGCCGGTGAGCTGCAGCACCTCGCGGCGGGACAGCAACTCGATCGGGATCCCGCGCCGCCACCACTGCTCGGCACGGCGCGCGAGCTGCGCCAGCGCTGCTTCGGACGTCGCCGGCTGGATCCAGCCGGTGCGGGTGGCGTCACAGTGGATGGCGTGCCGGCTGATCAGCTCGAACACCACATCGGGGCCGGCCGCCGCAGTGCTCACCAGCCGGCTTCCCGCGTACGGACCGAGCGTGGCCTCGATGGCGTCGGGGTCCTGCTTGACTCCCGGGATCACCTGTCCGCCGTTGATGCCGGAGGCGCGCTCGCCGAGCTCGACCGCCTCCAGGACCAGCACCTCGCGACCCGCTTCGGCGAGATGCAGCGCCGCCGACAGGCCGGTATAGCCCGCCCCGATGATCGCCGCCTGCGCACGCTGCGCGCCGGCGAGCGCGCTGCAGGCGGGGCCGGGCGGTGCGGTCACGGACCACAGGGATTGCAGCGTCAGAGTAGTCATCGGCCTGTTATCGATAATCGATTGGTCGCTATTGTGCGCGGCGGCCGCGCAGCTGCCTCGGCAGTCCCGCCCCGGCCCGGTGCCATTATGCCCGAGCGCGCATCTTTCGCCGTCCTAACCGTTGTGCGAGACTGGCCGGCAGGCTGCCGCGGACGACTGCCATGCCCTGCCTGCGGGCGATGCAGCACGCGATGCCAACGCGGCCGCACCTGGGGAAACCGATGCGATTGGCTCATGTCCTGACTACGGCGCTGTTGTACCCCCTCATGACGGCGCCTGCGCTGGCCGCGCCCCCGCCGCTGCCCGCCGAGCATCTCACCGTCGAGCGCCTGCCACCGCGCAGCCCGCACTGGATATACGTGTACGACGAGGCATTCGCCAACGAGATCGACTCGCGCATCCATCTGTTCGACGGCGACAGCTATCGGCGCCTCGGGCAGATCGACGGCGGCTTCTACACGGGCGTAAGCCTCTCCCCGGACGGCGCCACCACGGCGCTGGCGACCACCTACTTCGCGCGCGGCGGCCACGGCGCGCGTACCGACGTGGTGGAATTCACCGACAACGGTACGCTGAGCGTCGCGCACGAGATCGTGCTGCCGCCCAAGCACGCCCAGACCGGCCCGACGCTGTTCAACATCGCCTATAGCGACGACCAGCACTTCCTGTACACCGCCTACATGACGCCGGCCGCGTCTTTCGGCGTGCTCGACCCGGCAGGCGGCAAGGTACTCGCTGAGATAGATACCGCCGGCTGCGTGCTGGTGATCCCGTCGGGGGCTTACCGTGTTGCCTCGATCTGCGAGAGCGGGCGGCTGCTGACGGTGACGCTCGACGCCCAGGCGCACGAAACGGCGCGCGCGATGTCCGAGCCGTTCTTCGACCCGGACAAGGATCCGGTGTTCGTGCAGGGCATCCCGACCACACGCGGCGTCGTGTTCCTGTCCTTTCTTGGCGAGGTTCACGAGACCGACCTCAGCGGCGCACAGCCGGCATTCGCGCCCGCCTGGTCGCTGGTTAGCCCCGCGGAAAAGGGGCACTGGCGACCCGGAGGCACGCAGGTTGGCGCGATCCAGCGCGAGCTCGGGCGACTGTACGTGCCGATGCACCAGGGCGGGGAAGGCACACACAAGGATGGCGGCACGGAAGTTTGGGTGTTCGATCTGGCGACCCATCGGCGTATCGCGCGCTGGCCGCTGCAGGTAGAGGGTCGCGCGGTCGCCATACAGGTTTCGCAGGACGCAGCGCCGCTGCTGTTCGCCGCTACCGACAAGGCGGATCTCGCCGTGTACGATGCACTCAGCGGCCGTCTGCGGCATCTCGAGAAACAACTCGGCCAGACACCGTGGCTGCTGCTCAATCCCTGACGAAGAGCCGAGACCCATGATGCGCTCACTCGATCAGCTGTTCGAACACTCTACCCGTCTGGTGGCAAAGCGCACCTCGCGGCGCAGCCTCCTCGGCTCGCTCGGGCAGCTGCTGACCGGTGCCGCGCTGCTGCCGCTGCTGCCCATCGATCGTGGCGGCACGGCCCGCGCCGCCGAAGCGAAGCCCAAGGCCGACAGCCCCGAGAGCTGCGATTACTGGAAGTACTGTGCCATCGACGGCTATCTGTGCTCCTGTTGCGGAGGCACCTCGGCGTCCTGTCCCCCGGGCAGCGCCCCCTCGCCGATCACCTGGATCGGCACTTGTCACAATCCCGGCGACGGCCGCCACTACATCGTCTCCTACAACGACTGCTGCGGGAAGACCAGCTGCGGCAACTGCGAATGCAACCGCAACGAAGGCGAGAAGCCGATCTACCGGCCCTCGCGTAACAACGACCTGAACTGGTGCATGGCGAACGCGGACGCGAACTATCACTGCTCAGTGTCGGTGATCCTCGGAGTCGCGGAGAAATGATCCGCCGCGGAGCGCCGCGCGCGACCATCACGGTCGTGCCCACGCTCACGGTGGCATTCATCGCGGGGCTCGGCGTGGCGGAAGCGTCGCACGCGGCCGATGCAGCTCTACCGGCCTATCCGCAGGGTGCTGCCACCTTCCAGGCGAATTGCGCGGTCTGTCACGGCGCCGCCGGCGCCGGCATGCCGGCCCTTGCCCCGCCACTGCTGTCATATCCCGCCCGCTACGCCGGCAGCGCCGAGGGCCGCAGGCAACTGGCGATGACCGTGCTCTACGGCATGTTCGGGGAGATTAGCGTCGACGGACGGCCCTACGACTTCAAGATGCCCGATTTCGCGCGGCTGGACGATGCGACGCTCGCCACGGTGCTGAACTTCGTGGTGTTCGATCTCGGGCATGCATCCGCGGACGTAAAGCCGATTGCGGTCACCGAGATCGCGAGCGAGCGAGCGCATCCGGTCAATGGGGCCGCGGTGCGCGAGCATCGCAAGAGCGTCGCACCACCCCCGGGAAGCTGACCGATGCGGCTGACCAGGGTGCCGCGGGTCGGGGTAGTCGCGCTTGCGCTCGGCGTGTTCGCCAACGCCGTCGCCAGCCCGGCGCAGGACTACATGCTCTACTGCATGGGCTGTCACGGGACCGAAGCCCAGGGCGTACCGGGCAAGATCCCGCCGCTCGCAGCCAATGTCGCGCTCTTCATGCGCACACCGGAAGGGCGCAACTACGTGCTGCGGGTGCCGGGCGCGGCGAACTCGGCGCTGCCCGATGCCGAGCTCGCCGCGGTGCTCAACTGGCTGGCCGAGCGCTACCCCGCGCCGAACGAGCCGGCGCCCGCGCCCTTCACGAGCGATGAGGTCACGCGCGCGCGCCATACGCCGCTCGCCAACGTGCAGGCGACCCGGCGTGAGGTGGTGCGGCAGCTCGGCGTCAGTGGCGCCGCCCCGGCTCCGACCTACTGATCGGCGGGCACGGCGTCCCTGCCGTGCCACGCGGCAGCGTTGCCTATTGCCGGAAGATCGCCGTAATGCCGAACGTGCGTGGCCTGAACGTGTACTCGCGCAGCAGGCGGCTGCCCTCGGGCCCGGCCGCACAGTTGGGCGGCACCGCGCAGATGGTGTTGTTAAAGTCGATCACCGGGTGTGTGTTGGTGAGGTTGTCGACGAAGGCGCTCACCGACCAGGCGCCCACGTCCATCCCCGTACGCATGCTGGTGAAGGTGGTCCCGGGCAGCACGAAGTTAGCCGGATCATACTGCAGCGTGCTCGGGTCATTGCCGGGTACCAGCCACTTGGCACGTGCCGAGTACTCGGCATCCGCCCGCACGAACGCCTGGTGCGAAAAGGCGTTGAAGCGGTACTCCACGCCCCCCGTGATGGTGTAGGGCGCGGTCGGCTGGCCGCCGCCCGTCTCGCTGCTCACCCCGGTGATGGAGTCACCGTTCGCGACGAGGGGCTGTGCCTCTGTGGGGCTGAGCCGCGAATCCTGCGTATAGCGCGCATCGGTATAACCGGCTGCAAGATCAAAGTGCAGGTGATCGGTGGCGGCGATCTCTGCCTGAATGTCCGCGCCCTTCGCCACCGCCTGGCCCAGATTGGCGATGAACGAGATCTGGCAGATCGGCGGAATGACGGTCTGCTGGATGTTGTTCCACTTGATGTAGTAGATGCTGCTCGCGATGCGGACAACGTTGTCGAAGTTGTTCTTGGCACCGATCTCGTAGCTGTTGACGGTGTCGGAGCTGTAGGTCTGCGGGGCTCCGGTAATGCCGAAATTGATGAAGTCCTGCTGACAGGCCGCATAGGGGACTGGATTGTTGGCGCCCCCAGGGCGGAAGCCCTTGGCGTAGGTGGCGTAGTACATGTCCTGCGGGTCCGCCTGGAACTGCAGGCTCACCTTCGGCGTGGTCGCGGTCTGGCTGATACTGCCGTTGCCGGTGCGCGTCGGGCCGAACAGCTGCGGTCCGCCGGTCAGCGTGTTGAAGTAGAACTGGTCGCGCGACACGCGCAGACCGGCCGTGGCCTTGAGGCGATCGGTGAGCGAGTAGGTCCCCTCGCCGAACCAGGCGTATTGCTTGTCCTGGGCATAGGTCATCAGGAAGTACGAATCCTGCGGAAAGGTCGGGTCATAGTTGACCAGGTAGACCTCGGGAATATTGACCGACGCCGGGCCAGGCAACCCGCTCACGGCGGTAATCAGCTGGCTGAGCATCGGATCGTGAATCTGCTCGAGGTACTGCTGCCGGTTCACGGTAGCGAACAGTCCCGTCGTCCAGATGAGCCGCGCTGCCGGGTCACTCGACTGCAGGCGGATCTCCTCGCTGATGTTCTGCTGGCCGTTGTTGACCGATGAGGGGGAGCGGTAGTTGAGCGCACCCGCGGGCAGATGCACGCCGGTGGCGCTCAGCAACGGGAACACGCCCGGCAGAAACCCATAGCAGGTGCCGGCCGCGACGCACGGGTTGAAGGGCGCCCCGAATACCGGCAGCGCGCCCGGCGCATTCGGCTGCGCCTGATAGAAACCGAGATTGTAGAGCGTGCCTTCGTAGCCGGTCTGTTCCTCGCGATGATAGTACGCTGTGTTGGAAACGATCTGGGCCGAGGCTCCGACGTCGCCCTGGACCTTGAGAGAGGCCAGGTAGAACTTGTCCGGGACCTCGCGCTGCGAGGGATCGGCGTTGACGAACGTACCGCTGCCTGGATTCGAGTAGATCGGCCAGTAGTTGTTGATGTCGTTGCGATCCTGATTCTGGTAGTAGATGCCCGGGGTGATCGACCAGTGCTCCGAGGGCGCCCACAGCAGCGCGCCGCGCAGCAGCCAGGTCTTCACGTAGTTGGCGTTCTTCTGCACGGTCTGGAGCGTGGTCGGATCGATGCGGTCGATCCAGCCGCCGTCCTGGCGGTACGACACCGCCATGCGCGCGCCGAGGGTTCCCGGCACCAGCGGTCCGCCCATCGCCCCACCCGCCTCGTAGGTCGGATCGCCATATTCGGTATAGGCGCTCTCCAGCCGGCCGTACATGGTGGTTTTGGTGAGACTCGGTTGGGTGGTGATGTAGCGCACCGTGCCGCCTTCGGAGCCGGCGCCAAACAGCGTACCCTGTGGTCCGCGCAGCACTTCCACGCGATCGATGTCGAACGTCTTCGGCAGGGCCTCGTCGGGGTTGAAGGCGAGCGCCCGCATCTGGATCGGCGTGTCGTCCAGATAGATGCCGGTCGTGCCCGCCCCGCCGGTCGAGGAGATGCCCCGGATCGAGATGTTGTTGGTGCCGGAGTTGTCGAAGTTCACGCCGGGCGTGAAGCGGGCGATTTGCGCGAAGTCCTCGATCCCCCGGGCTTCCAGTGCTTCCCCGGTCAGCGCCGTCACGCTGATGGGCACCTTGCTCAGGCTCTCCTCGTGACGGGTCGCCGTGACCGTCACCTCCTGCAGACCTCCCACGGTCTCGGTGGCGGAAGCCTGTTCCTGCTTCTGCTCCTGCGCCAGTGCCGTCCCTGCCACGCCCGCCAGCATGCCGAGCGCAGCGCCTGCCAGGATTACCCTCGCCGACGCGCGCCTGTCCCCGTTCTTTTGAATGCGCTGCATGGATCTCCCCTTGGTGCTTCGTGTTCGTCTCGTGCGACCAAATGCATAAACCGTACCAGTGTCAGGTACGCAACCCGCGGCTGACCGGGAGCGTGCGTACGCGCTTACCGGTCGCCGCGTAGATGGCGTTGCAGAGCGCCGCCGCTACGCAGGCGGTGCCGGTCTCCCCCACCCCTCCGGGGGCCTCCGCGCTCGTCACCAGATGCGTCTCGATGCGCGGCGCCTCGTCGATGCGCAGCGATGGAAAGTCGTTGAAGTTGCCCTGCTGCACCCGTCCGTTGGCGAGCGTGATCTCGTTGGCGAGCGCCGCGCTCAGCCCGAACGTCGCGCCGCCCTCGAGCTGCGCGCGCACGGTGTCGGGATTGACGATCTGCCCGCAGTCCATGGCACACACCACACGCTCGACGCGTACGTGCCCCTGGGTGTTCACGCTCACCTCCACGACCTGCGCGAGGAAGCTGCCGAAGGCGTTCTGTATGGAGACGCCGCGCCCGCTGCCGGCCGGCAGCGCCGTGCCCCACCCGGCGCGGTCGGCGGCGAGATCGAGCACAGTGCGCATGCGGGCGGAGCTGAGGAGCGCGCGGCGATAGCTGACCGGATCCTGGCGTGCCGCGCCGGCCAGCTCGTCAATGAAGCTCTCGATGACGAATATACCGCGCGTCGCCCCGACGCCGCGCCACCAGCCGGTGGGCACCCCGGTCGGGTCGCGCCGCACGAAGCGCAGGTCCATGTTCGGCAGCGAGTAGACCATGTCGGGAGTCGCCAGCGTGAAGTCGACGTCGACGTCGTTCTTCAGCGGCAGCTCGTAGTAGAGCGCTGCCAGCGCAGGACCCGCGATGGTCTGCCGCCAGCTGAGAATGCTGCCGCGCCGATCGAGCGCCGCGGCGACGTGATCGACGTAATACGGGCGGAAGCGGTCGTGGCGTACATCCTCCTCGCGGGTCCACAGCACACGCACCGGGCCTTTGACATGGCGCGCGATGCGCGCAGCCACGACGATGCCATCGACTTCCAGGCGTCGGCCGAAGCCGCCGCCGATCAGGTGGTTGTGCAGCCGGATCTGCTCGGGCTTCAGACCGAGCGGGAGGAGCTTCGCCACCGCGCGGTCCGGTACCTGCGTGCCCGTCCAGATCTCGCACTCGCCCTCGCGCCAGTCGATAGTGCAGTTCATCGGCTCGAGCGTGGTATGGGCGAGGAACGGCTGGTGGTAGCGCGCCTCGAGATGCGTGACGGCATGGGTGGCGGCAGCCACCGCATCGCCCTTGTGGCTGACGACGACGCCGGGTTCGCGCACCGCCGCCTCGAGGCCGGCCACGATCGCAGCCTGCTGCACCGCGGCGTTGGCACCGTCGTTCCAGCGCGGCGCGAGCGCGTTCATGCCCTTGGTCGCGGCCCAGGTATCCTCGGCCACGACCGCAACGACGTCGCCCTCGTTCACCACCTGGGTCACGCCGCGCACCCCGAGCGCCGCCGTGCTTGCGAGCGGCTCGGCGATGCTGCCGCCTTCGACCGGCGCGAGCGCGACCAGCGCGACCTTCGCATGCGGTGGGCGCGCATCGATGCCGAACACCGCGCTGCCGTTGACCTTCGCCGGGGTATCGAGCCGCGGCGTCGCGCGGCCGATGAGGCGGAAATCCTTCGGCGCCTTGAGCGGCGGCACCGGCGGCAGCGGCAGGCCAGCGGCCGCCGTCGCGAGCGCGCCAAACTTCAGGCGCCGCCCGGAGGGCGGATGAGTCACTTCCCCGCGCGCTGCCTGGCAGCTGTCGGGCGCAACGCGCCAGCGCTTTGCCGCCGCCCGGATCAGCATGACGCGGGCCGTCGCACCCGCCTGCCGCAGCGGCAGGAAGCACTGGATGATCGACAGCGAGGTGCCCGTCGACTGATCGCGCGCGAAGCCGTGCGCGGCCGGATCGACTGCGAAACCGTAGTTATCCGCATCGACCGGGAAGCCGTACACGGCCGGATCGGGCGGTGCAGCCTCGAGCGTCACCGCCTGCAGATCGACCTCCAGCTCCTCGGCTATCAGCATCGGCAGCGACGTCCAGGTTCCCTGCCCCATCTCCACCTTTGGCATCACCAGCGTGATCTTGCCGCTCGGCTCGATGCGCACGTACGCGTTCAGTGCGCCCTTATGGGCGGCCGCGCCGCGCTGCGTGCGCAGCCGTTGCATCGATACGACGAGCACCAGCGCGCCTGCCGCGGCGCCCGAGGCCAGCACGAACTGACGCCGGGTTACTGCGGTCGCGGTCACGGGCGAGCGCTCCCACGGTGGCTTGCCGGGGTAAGCCGCGCCGCACGTGCCCGGCGGCGCGCATCGACCAGGAAGTAGGCCGCCAGCGCCACCGCCAGCGCCACGACGCTCCAGCGCAGCTCGCTGGCAAGCTCGCCGGGGGTGAGCGCCATGGCGATGAGCACCGCAGCCATGCCGGCGATCGCCGCATAGCTCGCCCAGGGGAATAACCACATGGACAGCGCCGGCTCGGGGGCACCGCGCGCTTCGCGCTCGCGCCGCAGCCGGATGTGCGCCAGCGCGACGATCATGTAGATGAACACCATCAGCGCGCCGGAGGCATTTACCAGAAAGGCGAACACGGTCTGCGACGAAGCGATGGCGGCGAGAATGCCGAGCACACCGGCGATGCTGCCCATCCATACCGAGCGCGTCGGCACGTGCCGCGCGTTGACCTGCACCAGCCATTGCGGTGCATCGCCGTGCTCGGCGAGCACGAACAGCACGCGCGAGCAGACGTAGAAGGCCGAGTTCAGGCACGACAGCACTGCAGTCAGGATGATCGCGCTCATGGCGAGGCTTGCCCAGCGGAACTGCATGGTGGTGAGTGCCAGCGTGAAGGGAGATTCCCCGGGTCGCACCCGCACCCACGGCACCACCGTGACGATCAGCAGTACCGAGCCGACGTAGAAGGTCAGGATGCGCACGATCACCGAACTGCTCATGCGCGCCACCGCGCGCGCCGGCTCGCGCGACTCGGCCGCGGCGATGGTGGTGATCTCCGCCCCGGTGAGGGAGAAATACACGGTGACCGCGCCGGCCAGCACCGACACCCAACCCTTCGGCATGAAGCCGCCCCAGGCATAGAGGTTGGCGAACGTCGGCCCGACCCGCGAGGTGAAGCCACAGGCGAAAGCCGCGGCGAGTGCGATGAACACCAGGATCGCCGCAACCTTGATCGAGGCGAACCAGAACTCGAATTCGCCGTAGGAGCGCGCCGACATGAGGTTGACCGCGGTCATTACCGCCATCAGCAGCAACCCGAGGAGCCAGGGCGGCAGGCCGAGCCAGCCGTGCAGGATGTTGGCGCCGGCGATCGCCTCCACCGGCACCACGATCATCCAGAAGTACCAGTAGAGCCAGCCGGCGACGAAGCCCGCCCAGGAACCCAGGCCCGCGCGCGCGAACTCGGTGAACGAGCGCACCGCCGGCTGGGCAACGGCCATCTCCCCGAGCATGCGCATCACCAGCAGCACCAGCGTACCGGTGAGCAGATAGCTCAAGACGATCGCCGGTCCGGTCACCGCGATCGAGGCACTGCTGCCGACGAACAAGCCCGCGCCGATGATGCCGCCGATCGAGATCATCGTGATGTGGCGTGGCTGCAGCGAGCGGCTCAGTTCCGGCATCCGGCGTCCCTCGGTGACCTGCAATCAGTGGCGGCGCGGCCGTGGCGGCTGGCCGGCCGATGCCGCGTGCACCGTCTGCAGGAGCAGCGGCGCAAGCTTCGCGCGTAACTGCGGCAGCGTCCAGCGGCTGGTCGGTGCGGAGACGTTCACCACCGCGAGCGGCCGGCCGTCCTCGCCGAGTACCGGCGCGGCGATGGTCAGGTCACCGCGGTAGCACTCCTGCTCCGACCAGGCGTAGCCGGCGGTGCGCGCCGCCTGGATCCGCTTCCAGATCAGCTGCGGGTCGGTGAGCGTGTGCGGCGTCAGGGCGCGCAGCTCGGCGCGACGCAGCAGCCCGCGAGCGACGCCCTCCGGCAGTGCAGCAAGGTAGGCCCGCCCCGAGGCGGTGCAATACATCGGCAGCCGCCGTCCGACCGGCATGTGAATATAGAAGCGCCTGAGGCTCGGAAAGCGCGCGATGAATACCATGTCCATGCCGTCCGGCTCGGACAGGCTCACCGATTCGCCGCTCGCCTGGTTGAGGTCGATGAGATGCGTGGTGGCCTGCTCGAGCAGCGTGTGGCCGGACAGGTAGGCTTCGGCCAGCTTCAGCGCACGCGGGCTCAGCTGCCAGCGCCGCAGTCGCATATCGCGCTGCAGGTAGCCGAGACTCGCCAGGGTATGGGTACAGCGCTGCGCCGAACTCAGCGTGACGCCGGCGCCCGCGGCCAGCTCGGCGAGATTCAGCGCGCGGTGCTCACCGCCGAAGGCCTCGAGGATCGCCAGCGCCTTCTGCACCGAGCGATTGAACAGCGGATCGTGCGCGCGCGGGGCGCGCGGCCGGCGCAGCAGGCGCTTCATCGTGAATTCAGTATAAAGCTATCGATTATCGATTCGCTACGGCGCGAGCTGCGTCAGCCCGCCCATCCACGGCTGCAGTACCGCGGGCACGCTCACCGAGCCATCTTCGTTCTGGTAGTTCTCCAGCACCGCCACCAGCGTGCGGCCGACCGCCAGTCCCGAGCCGTTGAGGGTATGCAGCGCTTCGGGCTTGCCACCGGGGCTGCGCCAGCGCGCCTGCATGCGCCGCGCCTGGAACGCTTCGAAGTTGCTGCACGAGGAGATCTCGCGGTAGCGCTGCTGCGAGGGCAGCCAGGCCTCGAGGTCGTAGGTCTTGGCGCTGGCGAAACCGACATCGCCGGCGCACAGCGCCACCCGGCGATACGGCACGCCCAGGCGCTCGAGTACTGCCTCGGCGTGGCTCGTGAGCTCCTCGAGCGCGGCATAGGAAGCATCCGGCCGCACCACCTGCACCAGCTCGACCTTGTCGAACTGATGATTGCGGATCATGCCGCGCGTATCCTTGCCGGCAGCACCCGCCTCGGAGCGGAAGCACGGCGTGTGCGCCACCCAGCGCAGCGGCAACGCGTCCGCCGCGATGATCTCGCCGCGCACCAGGTTCGTGACCGGCACTTCTGCCGTCGGGATCAGGAAGTACGGCGGCTCGCTGCGCAGCGCGAACAGGTCCTGTTCGAATTTCGGCAGTTGCCCGGTGCCGACGAGCGCATCCGGTCGCACGAGGTACGGCACGTACACCTCGGTGTAGCCGTGCTCGCGGGTGTGCAGATCGAGCATGAACTGCGCCAGCGCCCGGTGCAGCCGCGCCACCGCGCCGCGCATGACGACGAAGCGTGCCCCCGAGATACGCGCGGCAGCGGCGAAATCCAGTCCGCCGAGGCGCTCGCCGATCTCGACGTGATCGCGCGGCTGAAACGCAAAATGCCGCAGCTCGCCCCAGCGGCGCACTTCGAGGTTGGCGTTCTCGTCGCGTCCGTCCGGCACCGAGTCGTGCAGCAGGTTGGGGAGGCCGAGCTGCCACTGCTCGAGCTCGTTGTGCACGCCGGCGAGCTCGCCTTCCGCGTGTTCGAGGCCTAGCTGCAGGCTCTCGCCCCGGGCGATGAGCTGGGCGGCGTCCTCGCCACGCCCCTTGGCGATGCCGACCGCCTTGGCATTGGCATTGCGCTCGGCACGCAGCCGATCCACCTCCACGGCCCAGGGCTTGCGCTTGTCCTCCAGCGCGCGCAGCGCCGCGACATCGAGCGTGAAGCCGCGCCGCGCCAGGTTGCCTGCCACGGCCTCCGGATCGGTGCGCAACAGCTTCGGATCGATCACTGCGTCAGCCTTTCGAGGGCGGGCGGGCGCGCAGCCGGGCGAGCGCCTCGCCGATCTTCAACTCCAGCCCGCGGGAGACGGGCCGATAGTATCGCCGATCCGGCATGTCGTCCGGCAGGTAACGCTCGCCGCCGGCGAAGGCGTCGGGCTCGTCGTGCGCATAGCGGTACTCGCGCCCGTAGCCGAGATTCTTCATCAGGCGCGTCGGCGCATTGCGCAGCCGCAGCGGCACGTCGAGCGTGCCGAACTCGGCGACGTCCGCCATCGCCTCGCTCATGGCCACATACACGGCGTTGCTCTTGGGAGCGCACGCCAGATATACCACTGCGGTGGCGATGGCCAGCTCGCCCTCGGGGCTGCCGATACGCTCGTAAGCTTCCCAGGCATCGACGCTGAGCGCAAAAGCGCGCGGATCGGCCAGCCCGATGTCCTCGACCGCCATGCGCGCCACGCGTCGGGCGATATATATCGGATCACAGCCGCCATCGAGCATGCGGCACAGCCAGTAGAGCGCCGCGTCCGGATCGGAACCGCGCACCGCCTTGTGCAGCGCCGAGATCTGCTCGTAGAACTGATCGCCGCCCTTGTCGAAGCGGCGGTGTGTGCCGCTCGCGACTTCCTGCGCCACGGCCAGTGTCACTACCGGCCCGGCGCCCGCCGCCTCGGTGAGGCCCGCCGCCAGCTCCAGCATGTTGAGCGCGCGGCGCGCATCGCCATCGGCGGCGCGGGCGATGACCTCGAGCGCGGTCGGCTCCGCGGTGAGTTGCGCGGCACCCAGCCCGCGCTCGGCGTCGGTGAGCGCCGCCTGCAGCAGCGCGGTCAGATCCTCCACCGACAGCGGCCGCAGCACGTAGACGCGCGCCCGCGACAGCAGCGCGCTCACTACCTCGAACGACGGGTTCTCGGTGGTCGCGCCGACGAAGGTCAGCGTGCCGTCCTCCAGGTAGGGCAGGAAGGTATCCTGCTGCGCCTTGTTGAAGCGGTGCACCTCGTCGAGAAACAACAGCGTCGGCCGACCTTCGCGCGCGCGCACCGCGCGCGCGGTCTCCACGGCGGCACGGATATCCTTCACTCCGGCCATCACCGCCGACAGCGCGATGAACTGCGCGTTGGACGCCCGTGCAATCAGCCGCGCGAGGGTCGTCTTGCCGGTGCCCGGTGGCCCCCACAGGATGAGCGAATGCAACTGGCCGGCCGCGATGCTCGCCGCCAGCGGCTTGCCGGCGCCGAGGATGTGCCGCTGGCCGACGAACTCACTCAGGCTCCGCGGCCGCATCCGGTCCGCGAGCGGTCGCAGCGGATCGCTCACTTGCCTGGGGTACCGATCACGTCAGTCCCCGCGGGCGGCGAGAACCTCACTTCGGCGGGGCTCACGGGACCGTTGCGCTCGATTTTCTGAAAGATGATGGTGGCGGTCTGATCGAGCTTGTCCTCGAGAATCATGCGCCTGAGCTCACCGTGCTCGAAGCCGAACAGCGCACTGCGGAAGTCCGCCTGCGTACCGTTCGGCTCCACCAGCACCCAGTCGAGTCCCATGCGCTTGCCGGCGTCCGAAATGCGGAAGCTCTTGCGCAGGTCGACCGCTCCCGAGAGCAGCATCGCGGGTGTCGCCGTCAGTGCGGCATCCACCGGCTTCACCGTCACCTGCTGCAGGTCGCGGTCGTAGAACCACAGGTTCGCGCCGTCGCAGACCATCAGCTGCCCGGCCGCCGTGCCGGCGGCTGCCGCGGGCGGGGCAGCCTCCGCGCCAGCCGCCGCCGGGCCGGAGGCGACTGGCTGCGGATGGATGTCCCAGCTGAACCGGCCTGGCCGCTGCACGATCAGCGTACCGGTGGCGCGATCGATCTCGCGTCCGTGGTTGTCGGCGAGCGTCTGCAGGAAAGTGGTGCGCAGCGTGCGCAGATTGTCCAGGTACTGATCGAGCGGCGTCGCAGACGCAGTCGCCGCGGTCGCCGTCGCCGCTGAAGCGAGGCGCAGTGCGGTGAGGGTGACCACCACGACGCGCGTGAGCCAGCCCCCAGGGACGGGCTCGCGGCGGCACGCTATGCGCCTTGCGGCGATCGGCCCGGCTGTGCTCATGTCAATCCTCTGGCGGCGCCGGCGCCAGCACGTCGCGCGCGCCGTTCGGCTGCAGCGGTCCGACCAGCCCGGCTACCTCCATCGCCTCCAGCAGCCGCGCCGCGCGGTTGTAGCCGATCTTCAGCCGCCGCTGGACGTAGGAGATGGAAGGTTTGCGTTCGCTGGTAACGATGCGCACTGCCTCATCGTAGAGGGGGTCGGCCTCCGCATCCTCGCCGTTACCGCCGCCGCCGCCCTCGCCTTCCTCGCCGCTCAGGCCCGCGATCGGCGTCTTCGGCCCCGACAGCACCTCCTCGATGTAGTCCGGCGGCGCGGGTGTCTTCAGTGCTTCGACCACACGGTGTACCTCGGCGTCGGACACGAACGCGCCGTGCACGCGCGTCGGTAGTGAGGTGCCCGGCGGCAGGTACAGCATGTCGCCGTGTCCGAGCAGGGTCTCCGCGCCCATCTGGTCGAGGATGGTGCGCGAATCGACGCGCGCCGAGACCTGAAACGCGATGCGGCAGGGAATGTTCGCCTTGATGAGACCGGTGATCACATCCACCGATGGCCGCTGGGTGGCGAGCACCAGGTGCAACCCCGAGGCGCGCGCCTTCTGCGCCAGGCGGGTAATGAGCTCCTCCACCTTCTTGCCGACGATCATCATCAGGTCGGCGAGCTCGTCGACCACGACGACCACATATGGCAGCGGGATCAGATCCGGAATCTCCCGCTGGTCGATGCTCGGATCGTTGGCCGCCTTGAGCATCAGCAGCGGATCACGTATCGGCTTGCCGTCGTCGATGGCCTCCTTCACGCGGCGATTGAAGCCGACGATGTTGCGTACGCCGAGCGTGGCCATCAGCTGGTAGCGGCGCTCCATCTCCGCCACGCACCAGCGCAGCGCGTTGGCCGCCTGCTTCATGTCTGTGACCACGGGCGCGAGAAGATGCGGGATGCCCTCGTACACCGAGAGCTCCAGCATCTTCGGGTCGATCATGATGAGCCGCACCTGCTCGGGGGTGGATTTGTAGAGCAGCGACAGCACCATGGCGTTGATACCGACCGACTTGCCGGAGCCGGTGGTACCGGCGATCAGCAGGTGCGGCATGCGTGTCAGGTCGGCCACGACCGGCTGACCGCCGATGTCCTTGCCGAGCGCGAGCGCGAGCGGGGAGTGCATCTCGTCGTAGGCCTTGGAACGGATGATCTCGCCCAGCGTGACGACCTCGCGCTTCTCGTTGGCGATTTCCAGTCCCATCACACTCTTGCCGGGAATCACCTCGACGACCCGAACCGACAGTACCGACAGCGCGCGGGCCAGATCCTTGGCGAGCGCGGTGATCTGGCTGGCCTTGACCCCCGGGGCCGGGCGCAGCTCGAAGCGCGTCACTACCGGGCCTGGCTGCACGGCCACCACCTCCGCGTCGATGGCGAAGTCCTTGAGCTTCATCTCCACCAGGCGCGACAGCGCCTCGAGCGCCTCGGCGGAGTACAGCGGCTCGCGCGGCGGCGGATCGTCCAGCAGCTTCAGCGGAGGCAACTCGCTCGCCTTAGGCGGCTCGAACAGCGGCACCTGGCGCTCGCGCTCGGCGCGCGCACTCATCGTAGGCTGCGGCGCCGGGGCTTCGATGCGCGGCGGTGCGCGCGTCGCGGTCTTCTTTTGCAGAATCTCGACCGCCTCCTTGCGCGCCTGGCGCCGCTCACGTCCTTCGGCGGCGTCGCGCGAGGAGCTCCAGTGGGCGCGCAGCCAGCCGATCCCGGCCCAGGCCGCCGCCCCGACGCGATCCATGATCGTCAGCCACGAGACGCCGAAGGCGAGCGACACCCCGGCCATCCAGGCCGCGATCATCAGCAGCGTTGCGCCGAGGAAATCCAGCCCCGCGGCCAGGCCGCCGCCGACCACCTCGCCCACGACCCCGCCGGCGCTCTGGCGCAGCGCCCCGGGCTGCCAGTGCAGCGTCGTCAAGGCGCAGCTCGCCACCAGCACCAGCAGAAATCCGCTGATGCGCACCAGCGTGTTGGCGCGCGAGGGGCTCTCGGCCCGGATCCGCCGCTGCAGCCCCCAGCACGCCGCCGCGAGGATCAGCGGGAACAGGAATGCAGGCCGGCCAAACAGGAAGAACAGTGCGTCGGCGAGCCAGGCACCGATCAGCCCGATACGGTTGTGCACCGGGCTCGACTCGCCGCTGTACGAGAAGCCGGGGTCGGCGGGACTGTAGCTGGCGAGTGCCATGAACAGCACCAGCGCCACCAGCGCGAGCGCGATGATGGCGCTCTCGCGCAGGCCGCGGCTCACCGCCGCGGAGAAGCGCGCGCCGTTGCGGGCTTGCGCGGCAGATTCGGCCAAGGTAAGCGAACTCCGTCTTAAGATAGGCGGCGGCCATTATAGAGGGCTTGGTACCATGAGGAACCCATGAGCAGCACGCGTCATCGGCGCCTCATCATTCTGGGCTCGGGCCCCGCGGGCTACAGCGCGGCCGTCTACGCCGCGCGCGCCAATCGCGCCCCGCTGCTCATCACCGGGGTCGAGCAGGGTGGTCAACTGATGACCACTACCGACGTCGACAACTGGCCGGGAGATGTGGAAGGTCTGCAGGGGCCGGCGCTCATGGAGCGCATGCGGCGGCATGCCGAGCGCTTCGCCACCGAGATCGTCAACGATCATGTGCAGTCGGTCGATCTGTCGCACCGGCCGTTCACGCTGGTGGGCGATGCCGGCAGCTACAGCTGCGATGCGCTCATCATCGCCACTGGCGCCGCCGCCAAGTATCTCGGAATGCCGTCGGAGGAGAAATTCCGTGGCCGCGGCGTGTCGGCATGCGCCACCTGCGACGGCTTTTTCTTCCGGGGACAGCGCGTGGCCGTGGTCGGCGGCGGCAACACTGCGGTAGAGGAGGCGCTGTACCTGTCGCACATCGCGCAGCACGTGACGCTCATTCACCGCCGCGACAAGCTGCGGGCCGAGAAGATCATGCAGGACCGGCTGTTCCGCGAGACGCAGGCCGGCAAGATCACGGTGATCTGGAATCACACGGTCGACGAGGTGCTCGGCAACGAGCACGGCGTCACCGGAGTGCGGCTGCGCTCGCTCACCGGCGGCGAACCGCACGAGCTCGGCGTCACGGGACTGTTCGTGGCGATCGGCCACACGCCCAACACCGCACTGTTCGCCGGGCAGCTCGCGATGCGCGCCGGTTACCTGAGCGTGCGCACTGGGCTGGACGGCGATGCCACCGCCACCAGCGTTCCGGGCGTGTTTGCCGCCGGTGACGTGGCCGACCACGTTTACCGCCAGGCGATCACCTCCGCCGGCGCCGGCTGCATGGCGGCGCTCGATGCGGACCGCTATCTGGAAAGTCTGGCAGCAGAGCCGCAGCACTAGCGCACCGTGCGTGAAGCCGTGGATCGGACCGAATTTCATCGCAGCATCCAGCAGCTCTCCGCCGCCGAGTGGAACGCGCTCGGCGCGGATCAGAACCCGTTCACGCGCCACGAGTTCCTCGCCGCGCTCGAGCGCTCGCACTGCATCGGTCCGGGATCGGGCTGGGAGCCGCGCTACCTGACGCTGCACGATGCGCACGGTCTCGCCGGCGCCGCAGCGGCGTTCGTCAAGCGCCATTCCTTCGGCGAGTTCGTGTTCGATTTTGCCTGGGCGCGGGGCTACGAGCGGCTCGGGCGCCGCTACTATCCCAAGCTCACGCTGGCCGCGCCCTTTACTCCGGCGACCGGTCCGCGGCTGCTGCTGCGCGCCGACCGCGATCGCGACGAGCTGGCAACGCGGCTGCTCGCCGATCTCGAGCGTCATGCCGTGAGCCACGGCCTGTCGGGTGTGCACGCCCTGTTCCTCGACGAGGCGGGACGCGCGGCGTGCGCCCGCCGCGGCTGGCTGCTGCGGCGCGACTGCCAGTTCCACTGGACCAATCGCGGCTACACCAGCTTCGAGGACTATCTCGGCACCTTCACCGCCGAGAAGCGCAAGAAGGCGCGCCGCGAACGCCGCCGCGTCGCCGAGGCCGGCGTACGCATCGAGACGCGCCTCGGCGGCGAGCTCGATGAGCGCCTCCTCGACCGCATCTACGAGCTGCACCGCGACACCTTCCTGCGCCACGGACACGAGCCGTACCTCAGCCGCACGTTCTTCAGCGACGCCGCGCGGAGCATGCCGGAGTCGCTGATGGTCAAGCTCGCGCTGCACGGGCGCACCGTGGTCGCTGCGGCGGTGTTCTTCTGCTCGCACGATGCGCTGTTCGGCCGTTACTGGGGCGCGGCGGCCGACTATCACAGCCTGCACTTCGAGACCTGCTACCACCAGGGAATCGAGTTCTGCATCGAGCGGCGCCTCGAACGGTTCGAGCCGGGCACGCAGGGCGAGCACAAGGTGAGCCGCGGCTTCGAGCCGGCGATCACCTGGTCGGCGCACTTCATCGCGGACGTCGACTTCCGCGCCGCCATCGCCGAGTACCTGGCGCGCGAGGGCGCCGCCGTCGAAGCCTACGCGCTGGAAGTGCAGAGCCACGTTCCCTACCGGAACCGGCGTGCCGCCGGCGAGCCGGCGTGAAAACCATCACCTGGCTGTCGCCGCAGGATGCGCCGGAGTGGTTCCCACCGCTCGAGCAGGCACTCGAGGAGCCCGCGGGGCTGCTGGCGGCCGGCGGTGATCTGTCACCCGAGCGGCTGATCGCCGCCTATCGTCGCGGCATCTTCCCGTGGTACTCGCCGGGCCAACCGGTGCTGTGGTGGTCGCCCGACCCGCGCGCCGTGCTGTTTCCGGAGGAATTTCACTGCACCCGCAGCCTCGCCCGGACACTGCGCAATGGCGGCTTCACCCTCGATACGGACCGTGATTTCGCCGCGGTGATCGACGGCTGCGCTGCACCGCGCGCCGCGAGCCCCGGCACCTGGATCACCACCGAGATGCGCGCGGCCTATCTCGAGCTGCATGGCTTGGGACTCGCCCACAGCATCGAGACCTGGCGCGCTGGCGCGCTGGCCGGCGGCCTGTACGGCGTGCGTCTCGGCGGGGTGTTCTTCGGCGAGTCGATGTTCAGCCGCGAGCGCGATGCCTCCAAGGCGGCGCTCGCACACCTGGTGGCGCTGTGCCGCCGCAACAGCATCGCCGTGATCGACTGCCAGCTGCCGTCACGCCACCTGGCGAGCCTCGGGGCGCGGACGATCCCGCGTAGTCAGTTCCAGGCGCTGCTGCGCGAGCAGGTGCGCCTGCCCTCGCCGCCGCTCGCGCCACCTTAGCGGCGGGACACCGCGCGCACACGCCCACGCTGTGGCGCAAATTGCCACAGCGGCGCGCTTGTGCTCCAATTCGCGCCCCGTAAAGCCGCGTAGGGCGTATGGCCAAAGAAGATGCGATTCAGATGGAGGGCGAGGTCATCGAGACCCTGCCCAACACGACTTTCCGGGTGAAGCTGAAGAATGGCCACGTCGTGACCGCGCACATCTCGGGAAAGATGCGCAAAAACTACATACGTATACTCACCGGCGATGCGGTCACCGTGGAGATGACCCCTTACGATCTGACCAAGGGCCGCATCATCTACCGCGGCCGCTAAAGTCCACCCGGACGGCGCTGCGGTTTACGCCGGCACGGCCGGCAGCTGTGTTGGCTCGCAGGTCAGCGTCAGCGCCGTGCCATCGTCGGTGACCGACACGCGCACGTGCCCGCCGTTGGCCAGGCGGCCGAACAGCAGCTCCTCCGCAAGCGGGCGCTTGATGTGCTCCTGGATCGTGCGTGCCATCGGGCGCGCGCCCATCTTCGGATCGTAGCCCTTCTCCGCCACCCAGCGCCGCGCAGCGTCATCGAGGGTGAGCGTCACGCCCTTCTGCTCGAGCTGCGACTCCACCTCCAGAATGAGCTTATCGACCACGCGCTCGATGGTCACCGGATCGAGCGAGGCGAACTGGATGACCGCATCGAGGCGGTTGCGGAACTCCGGTGTGAAGATGCGTCGGATCGCCTCCATGCCATCGCTGGCGTTGTCGGCATGCGTGAACCCGATCGCGGTACGCGCCATCTCCTGCGCCCCGGCGTTGGTGGTCATCACGATGATGACGTGGCGGAAGTCCGCCTTGCGACCGTTGTTATCGGTGAGCGTGCCGTGATCCATCACCTGCAGCAGCAGGTTGAACACGTCCGGGTGTGCCTTCTCGATCTCGTCGAGCAGCAGCACGCAATGCGGATGCTTGCTGATCGCCTCGGTGAGCAGTCCGCCCTGGTCGAAGCCGACGTAGCCGGGCGGCGCGCCGATCAGTCGCGACACGGTGTGCCGCTCCATGTACTCCGACATGTCGAAGCGCAGGAACTCCACGCCCATGGCGATGGCGAGCTGGCGCGTGACCTCGGTCTTGCCGACGCCGGTGGGACCGGCGAACAGGAAGCTGCCCACCGGCTTGCGTGACTCGCCGAGCCCGGAGCGCGCCATCTTGATGGCGGCGGCGAGCGCCTCGATCGCCTTGTCCTGGCCGAAGATCACCAGCTTCAGATTGCGCTCGAGATTGCGCAGCACCTCGCGGTCGGAAGTGGACACGCTCTTGGCGGGAATGCGCGCCATGCGCGCCACCACGTCCTCGATGTGGCGCACCTCGACGGTCGACTCGCGCTCGGCCACGGGCTTGAGCCGGGCGCGCGCGCCGGCCTCATCCACTACGTCGATCGCCTTGTCGGGCAGATGACGCTCGTTGATGTGTCGCGCCGCGAGCTCGGCGGCGGCACGCAGTGCATCGTCGGCGTAGGTGATGCCGTGGTGCTCCTCGAAGCGCGGCTTGAGTCCGAACAGGATGTCGATGGTCTCCGCCACCGACGGCTCGACCACGTCGATCTTCTGGAAGCGCCGCGCGAGCGCGTGGTCCTTCTCGAAGATGTGGCGATATTCCTGGTAGGTCGTCGAGCCGATGCAGCGGATCTCGCCGTTGGTGAGCACCGGCTTGATGAGATTCGAGGCGTCCATCACTCCGCCCGAGGCGGCGCCGGCGCCGATCACGGTGTGGATCTCGTCGATGAACAGGATCGCCCCGGGGAGCTTCTTCAGCTCGGTGATCACGCCCTTGAGACGCTTCTCGAAGTCACCGCGGTACTTGGTGCCGGCAATCAGCGCGCCCATGTCGAGCGCGAAGATGGTGCAGTCGGACAGTACCTCCGGCACCTTTCCCTCGATGATCAGACGCGCCAGCCCCTCCGCGATCGCCGTCTTGCCCACGCCCGCCTCGCCGACGTACAGCGGGTTGTTCTTGCGGCGGCGGCACAGGATCTCGATGGTGCGCTCGACCTCGAGCTTGCGGCCGATCAGTGGATCGATGCGTCCGTCCTGGGCCATGCGGTTGAGATTGGTGGTGTACTTCTCCAGCGCGCTGCCGCCTTCGGCGTCGCGCTCGTTGTCCGTAGCGCTGTCGTCCTTGTCGGAGGTCTTCTCCTCCGCGATCTTCGACAGGCCGTGCGAGATGTAGTTGACGACATCGAGGCGCGTGACGTGCTGGCGATTCAGCAGGAACACCGCGTGGCTCTGCTTCTCGCTGAAGATCGCCACCAGCACGTTGCCGACGCCGACCTCCTTCTTGCCGCTCGACTGCACGTGGAACACGGCGCGCTGCAGCACACGCTGGAACCCGAGCGTCGGCTGAACCTCGCGCTCCTCGCCCTCCTCGAGCCGCGGGGTGGACTGCTCGATATGCTCCTTGAGCTCCTGCTTGAACTTCGCCAGATCCGCACCGCAGGCGCGCAGCACCTCGCGCACCTTGGGCGTGTCGAGAATCGCGAGCAGCAGATGCTCGACAGTCAGGTACTCGTGACGCGACTCGCGTGCCTGGTGGAACGCGTCGTTCAGACAGTATTCGAGTTCGTTGGACAGCACTTCAGCAGCACCTTTCACTAGGACCGTTCACGATGGCGCCTGTTCCGTTGCCGCGCATCCCGCTCAGGCCTCCTCCAGGGTGCACATGAGCGGGTGCTGATGATCGCGTGCATAGGTCGTCACCTGCGCCACCTTAGTTTCCGCGATCTCATATGTGAAGACCCCGCAGATGCCCTTACCCTTGGTGTGGACTTCGAGCATGATGCGCGTTGCCGTGGGGCGGTTCATGGTGAAGAACTTTTCCAGCACGTCGACCACAAACTCCATCGGGGTGTAGTCATCATTGAGAAGCACGACCCGATACAGCGGCGGCTGTTTGACCTCCGGTCGTGCCTCTTCGACGACGACGCCGGTGTCAGGGCGGACCGGATGCGGATCGGGCATGGCTGTCTTTATAGGGGTCGCGAAACAGCAACACAAGCCTGCCAGAATGTGCGGCAGTTACTCTTGCAGAAACAATCGCTTGAGAGCACAAGCGTGGCCTGCGTATGATTGCGCGGGCCTATCCTGCGGTACCCCGCTTGCGCGCCGCAGATCTCAGGTGTCGGTACCCTCGAGGACCCCAATTGACCAGCTGTTTTTAAGCCTATGAATGCCGCTTCCTGGCTCGAAGGGCTGCCGGCGCACGAGCGCTGGCGGACGCTGCTGCTCAGCGAAGGTCCGCGCGCCGCGACCTGGGTGCTGGGACTGGCGCTCGGGGTGCAGGGGGCGCTGATCGTCACCGATCTGGCCGGCGCCGGGCGGCACAGCGCCGCGCCCGCGACCAGCGCCACGGCTGCCGAGCGTACCCGGGGGATGCGCTCGCACAGGCTCGACCTCGGCGCCATCACCGGCGCGCACCTGTTCGGCGCGCCGCCGGCGCCGAAGCAGGACGGCGCCAATGCGCCGCAGACGAGTATTCCGCTGGTGCTGACCGGAACCATTGCCGCAAATGATCCTCAAAACGGCTTGGCGATCATCGGACAGACCGCACAGACGGCGAAAGTGTATGCAGTGGGAGACAGCGTTCCGGGTGGAGCGAGGCTGCATTCGGTGTACAGCGATCGCGTGGTGATCGACCGCAACGGGCAGCTCGAGTCGCTCGCCCTGCCGCGACAGGCAACCGCCAACGCTCCACCGCCATCGGCCGCCATCCCCGAGAATCCCTCGCTCGAGCGCATGCGGCGCATGATCACCGAGCAGCCTGGGCTGTTCGCGGACGTGATCCGGCCGCAGCCGGTGATGGACCACGGTCACATGAACGGTTTCCGGGTCTACCCCGGACGTAACCGGCAGGCTTTCATGCGTCTCGGGCTGCGGCCCGGGGACCAGGTGATTGCGATCAACGGCACGCCGCTCGATGACCGTGACCGTGGCGAGCAGATCCTGCACACCCTGAGTAGCTCCAGTGAGGCCCACGTCACGGTCCTGCGCGGCGGTCAGCAGCAGGATCTCACCTTGAATATCGCCCAGGTTGCGCAGGAAGCGGACGGCTTGGCCGCGCAGTCATCGGCGGCGCAGAGCGGGGTCGTACCCCCGCCGGCGGAACCGCCGTCGGCCGTCCCGCCCGCTGAGGCCACCGGGGTGCCGTACGAGGAGACCGGCGGCGGCGGGCACTGATCCGACACTGCCGTTTCGGGGGGAAGATCGCGTTGACAGTCTTGCGTTCCGTTGCAGTGTGCGCGCTCGCGGTGCTGATGGCCGCCTCGCTGGCGCTCGCCCAGACGGCGCAGCGCATCACTCCGAACTTCAAGGACGCCGACATCACGCAGATCGCCGAGGCGGTGAGCGCGGCGACTGGCAAGAACTTCATCATCGATCCGCGCGTGCGCGCGCAGGTGACGATGCTGTCCTCGACGCCGATGACGCCGGCGGCCTTTTACGAGGCGTTCCTGTCCATCCTGCAGGTGTACGGTTTCATCGCGGTGCCGGCTGGCAACGTGGTGAAGATCCTGCCCGACACCAACGCCCGCCAGCTCCCCTCGCTCGATCTGCCCGATCACATCAGCGCCACCTCCGACGAGATCGTGACCCAGGTGCTCGATGTGAAGAACGTGAGCGCGGCGGCGCTGGTGCCGATCCTGCGACCGATGATGCCGCAGTACGCGCACCTGGCCGCGTACGCCGCGGGCAACATCCTCATCCTGACCGATCACGCCAGCAACGTGAACCGGATGATCCGCATCATCCGGCGCATCGATCAGGTCGGTAACCAGGATGTGGAGATCGTACCGCTGACTAACGCCGGTGCCGCCGAGATCGTGCGCGTGGTGAATGCACTGTACCAGGGTGCGGCCGCTGCCGAAGGCGCAGCCATCAAGGTGGTGGCCGATGAGCGCTCGAACAGCGTGCTGATCGGCGGCGATCAATCGCAGCGGCTGCGCCTGCGCGCGCTGATCGCGCACCTCGACACCCCGCTCGAGGCCGGCGGCGACACGCGCGTGCGCTACCTGCACTACGCCAACGCGGAGAAGATCGCGCCGAAGCTGAAGGAGCAGATGACCGGCATTGCGCAGGCCGCGGCGGGCGCGGCGGGGGTGCAGGGGGCCGCCGGCGGCGCCGCGGCCCAGGCGGAGAAGAACGCCATGGTGTGGGCGGACCCGACCAACAACGCGCTGGTGATCACCGCGCCGCCGAAGATCATGCACGCGGTCATGGGCATCATCGACAAGCTCGACATCCGCCGCCCGCAGGTGCTGGTGGAGGCCATCCTCGCCGAGGTCGATGTCAGCAAGGAAGCCGACCTCGGCGTCAACTGGGCGGCCTTCAACAACGGCAACACCAACGTACCGGTAGGCGCCTTCGTCGCGCCGGTCAGCGGCACCAGCATCGTCGATCTCGCCCAGGCGATTCAGAACACCGGCAACGTCAGCACCCCGCTGCTGCAGGGCGCCACCATTGGCATCGGCCGCATTGCCGGCACCGGCGTGAACTTCGTCGCCATGCTGCGCGCGCTGCGTGCGGACACCAATACCAACATTGTCTCCACGCCCTCGGCCGTGACCATGGACAACCAGGAGGCGGAGCTCAAGGTGACCCAGGAGGTGCCGTTCATCACCGGGCAGTTCACCAACACCACCGCCAGCACCGGCGGCACCGTGAATCCCTTCCAGACCATTCAGCGCGAGGACGTCGGCACCATCCTCAAGGTGACGCCGACCATATCCTCGGAAGGCAACCAGCTCATGCTCAAGCTCTCGATCGAGAGCTCGAGCCTCGGCACCAAGCCCGCGGGCGCCGTTGACCTGGTCACCAACAAGCGCACCATCACCACCACGGTGCTGATCGAGGACGGCGGCGTGGTGGTGCTCGGCGGGCTGATCGAGAACGACCGTACCGGGGGCGAGACGCGCGTACCGTTCCTCGGCAGCATTCCGATCATCGGCAACCTCTTCAAGGTGCGCAACACCACCGCCACCAAGAACAACCTGATGGTGTTCATCCGTCCGAAGATCCTGCGCGATCAGTCGCAGGCCGCCTTCGAGACCGAGCAGAAGTACCACTACATGATCGATGAGCAGAAGGGCCAGGGTCAGTACGAGAACGCCTTCCCGGCCCTGCTGCCGGGCACTCCGCAGCCGAAGCTTGCTCCCCTGCCGCCGCCACCACCGCCCGGCACCGGCGCGGCGACACCGCTCCCCGGCGAGGGTGGCGGCAAGTCGGCGACGCAGGCTCCGGCACCGACGGCACCCGCCAGTGCGGCGCCGGCCGCGCCAGCGAGCTCCGCGGCCGCCCCTGGCGTTGCCGTGCCGCCGGGCTCTCCGGCGCCAGACAACACCGCGACGCCTGACACCCCGCCGCCCGGCGGCACGCCGCCGCAGCAGAACAAGCCATGAGCGCCAACGGTGCGCTGCTGCCACCCCAGGCCGGCACCGTCAGCGACGCTGCCCGCGAGCGGCGCTTGTCATTCGCCTTTGCCAAGCGTCACGGCGTGCTGGTCAACCGCGTGGTCGACGGCATCGCCGAGTGTACCTATCGCGACACCGCCTCCCCGCAGGCGCTTGCCGAGGTGCGCCGCTACCTGCGCCGCGCGGTCCGGCTCGAGCGCGTCCCGGACGCGCAGTTCGATGAGCTGCTGCGCCAGGCCTACGAGGCCGGCTCGGACGCCATGGAGGCGATGGGCGGCCTCGATGAGACTACGGACCTTGCGCATCTGGCCCAGGACTTGCCCGAGCAGGCGGACCTGCTGGACAGCGAGGACGATGCCCCGATCATCCGCCTGATCAATGCGGTGCTCACCCAGGCGGTCAAGGAAAACGCCTCCGATATCCACATCGAGCCGTTCGAGAACCGCCTCGTGATCCGCTTTCGCGTCGATGGCGTGCTGCGCGAGGTGCTGCAGTCCAAGCGCGCCGTTTCGCCCTTGGTGGTGTCGCGCGTCAAGGTCATGTCGCGCCTCGACATCGCCGAGAAGCGACTGCCGCAGGACGGGCGCATCAGCCTGAAGATCGCCGGGCGTGCGGTGGACGTGCGCGTCTCGACCATCCCCTCCGGTCACGGCGAGCGCGTCGTGCTGCGTATCCTCGACAAGCAGGCGGGCAAGCTCGATCTGGACTCTCTCGGCATGGACGGGCGCACCCAGGCCGCGATGGACGAGCTGATCCACAAGCCGCACGGCATCCTGCTGGTCACCGGCCCCACTGGCTCGGGCAAGACCACCACGCTGTATGCCGCGCTCGAGCGCCTCAACGACAACACCCAGAACATCATGACCGTCGAGGACCCGATCGAGTACTACATCGACGGCATCGGGCAGACCCAGGTCAACACCAAGGTCGAGATGACCTTCGCGCGCGGGCTGCGCGCGATCCTGCGCCAGGATCCGGACGTGGTGCTGATCGGCGAGATCCGCGATCTCGAGACCGCGCAGATCGCGGTGCAGGCGAGCCTCACCGGGCACCTGGTGCTGTCGACGCTGCACACCAACACCGCCGCGGGCGCGATCACGCGCCTGCGCGACATGGGCATCGAGCCGTTCCTGCTGTCCTCGAGCCTGATCGGCGTGCTGGCGCAGCGGCTGGTGCGCGTGCTGAGTCCGGAGAGCAAGCAGCCCTTCCAGGCCGGCGAATACGAGCGGCGGCTGCTGAACCTGCGTCCCGACGAGCCCTCGCCGACGCTATACCGCCCCGGCCGCGACAATACCGGTGGCTATCGGGGCCGCTCCGGCATCTACGAGCTCATCATCGTCGATGACCTCATGCGCACCATGATCCATGACGGGGTCTCCGAGCAGGAGGTCGAGCGGCACGCGCGCCTCAGCACCCCTTCGATCCGCGACGACGGCCGCGCCAGGGTGCTGCGCGGCGAGACCACCATCGAGGAAGTGCTGCGGGTCACGCGCGAGGATTGAGA
Source organism: uncultured Gammaproteobacteria bacterium (assembly GCA_963837075.1). Lineage (GTDB taxonomy): Bacteria > Pseudomonadota > Gammaproteobacteria > Steroidobacterales > Steroidobacteraceae > 13-2-20CM-66-19. The sequence goes on from CAWILY010000001.1 coordinate 258,840, forward strand.
AAATTGACTACCCACGCCTGCCACTTGCCACAGAGGGGCGAAAGTCACGAAACTCGGGCCTCGTTCCGCTGAAAGCGCCGCGGGCGACTTTCAGCCAATCTGAACATGGGCGCGTTCGAATACATCGCCCTCGATCCTGCCGGCAAGGAGCGCAAGGGCATCCTCGAGGGCGACACGCCGCGGCACATTCGCCAGTTGCTGCGCGAGCAGCAGTTGCTGCCGGTGTCGGTCGCGGAGGTGGCGCAGCGCGAAGCCAAGCGCCAGCGCTCCTTCAGCCTCATGCGGCGCGTCTCGGCGACGGACCTGGCGCTGTTCACGCGCCAGCTCGCAACGCTGGTGCGCGCGGGTCTGCCGCTCGAGGAGTCGCTGCTGGCGGTCTCGCAGCAGACCGAGAAGCCGCGGATGCAGAGCATCATTCTGGGCGTGCGGGCCCGCGTCATGGAGGGACATCCGCTCGCGGAGGGATTCACCGAGTTCCCGCGCGTCTTCCCCGAGATCTACCGCGCCACGGTCGCGGCCGGGGAGCAATCCGGGCACCTGGACGGGGTGCTGGAGCGACTGGCGGACTACACCGAGGGGCGCGACCAGCTGCGCCAGAAGGTGCTGGCCGCGATGCTCTACCCGATCGTGCTGAGCACCATGTGCTTCGTCATCGTCTCGGCGCTTCTGGTGTACGTCGTGCCGCAGGTGGTGTCGGTCTTCCAGGCGAGCAAGGCGAAGCTGCCCCTCATCACCCGCATGCTGATCGCGACCAGCGACTTCTTGCGCGCCAACGGCATCTACGTAATCGCGGCTGCAGTACTGGCCACATGGCTGTTCCGCCGCTGGCTGCGCAACCCCGCGGCCCGTCGACAGTTTCACCGCTTCCAGCTGCATGTGCCGCTCGCCGGCAAGCTGGTGCGCGGCTTCAACACCGCCCGCTTCACCCGCACCTTCAGCATCCTCGCCGCGAGCTCGGTGCCGGTGCTGGAAGCGCTGCGCATCGCCGGCGAGGTGGTCACCAATCTGCCGATGCGCGATGCGGTGAACGAAGCCGCGGCGCGCGTCCGCGAGGGCGCCCCGATCGGACGTTCCCTCGCCCTGAGCCGTCTCTTTCCGCCGATGACCATTCACCTCATCTCCAGCGGGGAATCGAGCGGGGAGCTGGACAGCATGCTCGAGCGGGCCGCCATAAGCCAGGAACGCGAGCTCGATGGATTGCTCGGCGCCCTGGTGGGACTGCTCGGTCCGGTACTCATTGTTCTGATGGGCCTGTTCGTCATGGGCATCGTTTTTGCAATGCTGCTGCCGATCTTCCAGCTGAACCAGCTGATCCACTAATGGGCGCCTTCGTGGTAAACCGGCACGGCTTCACAAACCGTTCACAAAGGTTCGCGGCGACATTGCAGTCGCCGGGTGATCTGATTTAAGTTCGCGCCGTCCAATTCCTGCACGACTCAAGTGCTCATGAGCGAGAAGCCGGAATCAGACGAATTCGAAGACGAGGAAGCTGACGAGCCTGTCATCGAGGACGGCGACGTCGATCTCGATCAGGTGATCAAGGACCTCGATCTGGCCAAGCGCCGCGGGCAGAGGACCGGCGACCCGGCCTGGCGTCGGCTTGAGCGGCTGCTCGAGGAGAAGCACACCGCCGAGCTCACCAGCGACTTCGAGGACTACGAGATCGGCGATCCCGACGGGGGCTCGCGCAAGGGTCGGCGCAAGACAAGCTGAGCGTGCGGTGCCCTTCCCCGCGGTGCGGCTGCCGCGGTCGGCTCAGTGGAAGTCGCGCGAGCGCGCCAGCAGTCCGCCGAGGAGCTTCGAGCGGTCGATGAGCTGGCGGGCGATGAGATGCGTGACGCCCTCCTGCTGCTGCAGCTCGCCGTGCACCTCCAGGAGGCGGGACTCGAGCAGCGCACGCCGCTGCGCGCGCCCGACACTCTCCCAGACGATGACGTTCACCTGACCGCTCTCATCCTCGAGCGTAAGGAAGGTGACACCGCTCGCCGTAGCGGGGCGCTGGCGCATGAGCACGAGGCCGGCGGTACGCACCCGGGCTCCGTTGCCTGCGCTCGCCAGCTCGCTGGCGCTCTGCAGGAATGCAGCACGCAGCCGCTCCCTTAGCAGCGCGAGCGGATGCCGTCCCAGGGTGAGACCGAGCGTGGCATAGTCCGCGGCGATCTGTTCGCCCTCGGTGGGCGCGCTGAGCAGCGGCCGCCCTTCCGCGGTCGTCGCCGGCCCGGACGCTGCCGGACTCAGCGGCAGGGCGCGCTCCATGCCAGCGACCTCCCAGAAAGCGAGGTGGCGATTACCGCTCAGCGAGGCGAGCGCACCCGCCGCGGCCAGGGCCTCCAGATCCCCGCGATCGAGCGCCGCGCGCGCGGCAAGGTCCTGCACGCTGACAAAGGGCTGCGCCGTACGGGCAATCGTCAGCCGCGCAGCTGCCTGCTGGGACAGGGACTTCACCATGCGCAGCCCGAGGCGCAGCGCCGGCTCGCCGTCCGCACGCCGCTCGAGTGTCGAGTCCCAGGAAGATGCACACACTGCCACCGCGCGCACCTCGACACCATGCGCACGGGCATCGCGCACCAGCTGTGCCGGGGCATAGAAGCCCATCGGCTGGCTGTTGAGCAGCGCACAGGTGAAAGCGGCGGGCTCGTAGCATTTGAGCCAGGCAGAGTCGTACACCAACAACGCGAAGCTGAGGGCGTGACTTTCCGGGAAGCCGTACTCGCCGAAACCCAACATCTGGTGGTAAATGCGCTGGGCGAATTCTTCCGGGTAGCCCCGTCCGTGCATGCCTTCGAGCAGACGCTCGCGAAACGGATCGAGTCCCCCGGTGCGCTTCCAGGCGCCCATGGCGCGACGCAAAGCATCCGCCTCTCCCGGCGAGAAGCCCGCGGCGGCGATCGCAATCTGCATCACCTGTTCCTGGAAGATCGGCACGCCGAGCGTGCGATGCAGCACCTGGCGCACTTCCTCACCCGGATAGTCCACCCGTTCCGCCCCGCTGCGCCGGCGCAGGTAGGGATGCACCATGTCGCCCTGGATCGGCCCCGGACGCACGATCGCGACCTCGATGACCAGATCGTAGTAACAGCGCGGCTTGAGGCGCGGCAGCATGGCCATCTGCGCGCGCGATTCGATCTGGAACACTCCGATAGTGTCGGCGCGGCAGATCATGTCGTAGACGCGGCTGTCCTCCGCCGGCAGCCCGCCGAGCGTATGTCGCGTGCCGCGATAGTCGTTCACCAGCGCAAAGGCGCGCTTCAGCGCCGTCAACATCCCGAGCGCCAGCAGGTCTACCTTCAGCAGGCCCAGATCGTTGAGGTCGTCCTTGTCCCACTGCACCACGGTGCGCTCTGGCATGGCGGCGTTCTCGATGGGCACCAGCTCCTCGAGCAATCCTGCGGCGATCACGAAGCCGCCGACATGCTGCGAGAGGTGGCGGGGAAAACCCGGGAGGGCCGTGAGCTCGACGGCGAGCGGCAGCAGGCGGGTAAGCCAGGGGCTCGCCGGATCGAAGCCCGCAGCGCGCACGCGTTCCGGCATCGCCGTGCTCCCGTCCCACCACTGCATCACCTGCGCCAGCCGTCCGCTTTCGGCGGGTGTCAGGCCGAATACCTTGCCGAGATCGCGCAGCGCGCTGCGCGGACGGTAGCTGATGACGGTGGCGGCGAGCGCAGCACGCTCACGGCCGTACTTGTTGTAGACGTACTGCAGCACCTCCTCGCGCCGCTCGTGCTCGAAATCGATGTCGATGTCGGGCGGCTCGTTGCGCTCGCGGGAGATGAAGCGCTCGAACAGCAGCGCCGCACCGCGCTGCGGGTCGACCGACGTCACGCCGAGGCAATAGCACACGCGTGAGTTGGCCGCCGAGCCCCGCCCCTGGCACAGGATGCCGCGCCCGCGCGCATAAGCGACGATATCGTGGACGGTAAGAAAGTAAGGCTCGTAGTCGAGCTCGGCGATGAGCGCCAGCTCGTGCTCGATGGCGGCCCGCTCCGTCGCCGGCACTCCTTGCGGCCAGCGCCAGCGGGCGCCCGCCTCGGTGAGCTGCCGCAGATGGCTCCGCGGGGTCTCCCCCGGCGGCACCAGCTCGTGCGGGTACTCGTAACGCAGCTCGTCGAGCGAGAAGTGACAGTCCTGCGCCAGCTGCGCGCTGGCCTCGAGCAGCGGGCGCGGATAGAGCCTCGCCAGGCGCGCGCGCTCGCGCAGGTAGCGCTCGCCGTTGGGATACAGCCGCGCGCCGGCCTGTGCGATCGGCACGCCGAGGCGGACGGCGGTGAGTGCATCCTGCAGGCGGCGGCGCGCACGCACGTGCATGTGCACGTCGCCGCTGGCAATGAGCGCTATGCCGCACTCGGTGCCGATCCGGTCGAGCGCAGCAAGGTGCAGGCGATCCTCGCCCCCGCGCAGCAGCTCCACCGCGATTCGCACCTTGCCGGGAAAGAGCGCGGCGAGCCAGTGCAGCGGCTCGGGCTGCGGCCGTGGGCCCGGCAGCCACAGGATGAAGCACTGCTCGGGAGCCGCCGCCTCGAGATCGGCGCGCGTCAGCCGGTACTGTCCTTTGTCGGCGGCGCGCCGGCCGCGGGTGATGAGGCGGCAGAGCCTGCCGTAGCCGCGCCGATCGATGGCGAGCGCGACGAACTTCAGTCCGCAGCTGAGGCGGAACTCGGCGCCGATGACGAGCTTGAGCGGCCGGCCCTTCGCCGCCATGTGCGCGCGTACGACGCCCGCGACCGAGCACTCATCGGTGATCGCGAGCGCGCTGTAGCCGAGTGCGTCGGCCTGCTCGATGAGCTCGTGCGGATGCGAGGCGCCGCGCAGGAAGCTGAAGTTCGACAGGCAGTGCAGCTCGGCGTACGGCGGCAGCTCCGCCGCGTCGGTGGTGCTCACCCGAACACCCCGTGCAGGAACCACCCGTGTGGCGCGGCCCGCTCGCGGAACACCCACAGGCGCACGCCATGGACATCGACGGCGGTGTAGTAATCGCGCGCAATTTCCTGTCCGTCCCACCAGCCGGTCTCGATGCGCTCCACTTCACTGACGAGGCGCAGCGGGCCCGCGTGATACGGCCAGCCGTTCTGCAGCGCCAGGGGCCGCGGTGCCGGCAGCATCCACAAGGGGCGCCGGGAAATCTGCGGCGCGTGTGCCGGAGCGCTCTTCCCTGCGGCCGCGTGTTGTACCGTGGCGGGAGATCCTGCAGCAGGCGGACCGGTCAGTCTCCAGGTACTCTCCGGCCGATGTCCTTCACACTGCGCTACGCCATGTACGGCATCGGCACCGAGGCGCGCGCGCAGACGCTCGATGAGATCGCAGGCCTCGCCGCCCGCCTCGCCACCCAGCTCGCCGGGTTGCCACAGACCGTGACTGCCGGGCCGATGCGGCAGCGGCGCATCTGCGCGCAGCTCGCAGGCACGCACCGCTTCGGGCAACCGTACCGTACTCAGATACTCGCCGAAGAGCGCAGCGAGCCGCTGTCCATCGGCGCACGGCGTTGCCAGCGGCAATATGCAGCGGGTCGCCTGCCGCCGCCGGTGCACCAGCCGGCATTCGAGCTGCATCACGCCGCATTGACGCGCCGTGAGGAAAGCTCCGAGAGCGGTAAACAATGGCGCCAGTGCCGCGAGCAATCGATCCTGATCGCTCAGCTCGCAGCCCAGATCGCGCCGGCGGCGAAACCGTTCACGGGCGCGGAAGGCCGCCCGCACATCGGGGGCGCGTCCAGTGAGCTCATCGAGCAGGGCGAGCTGCGCCAGGCCGAAGCGGCGCGCGAAGCCCGCTCGCGGCAGGCGCAGCACCGCGCCCACGGTGCGCACACCCATGCGCGCCAGACGTAGGGTCGTTTCTTGCGGCCAGCGCAGCGCCGTGAGCGGCAAAGGCGCCAGTTGTCCGGTGAGCTGCCCCAGCGCGCCGATCACGAGGGGCTTACCAGCCCGGGCTGCAGTGAGTGCTGCCAGCGGCGTTGGCGCGAAGGCAATCTGCGGTTCGAGCTGCAAATGCCGGCATTCGGCGCCGAGCTCGGCCCGCAGGCCGGTCACGCCCGCAAACAGATGCAGGCTCCCTTTCACCTCGAGCAGCAGACCATCCGGGGGCACGAGACAGACGCGCGGAGTGAAGCACATAACACGGGTGGCCAGAGTCTCGAGCGGCTGCCCGCCGCTGCAGCCCGGCAGATGCACGCCGGCCCAGAGCTCTGCAGACGCAGATGCGGCCTGAGTCGGTGCACGCAGGATCCTGGGTGCTGGCGCGCCGGCTGAGTCAGGAGCGCCGGCGGGGGCTGGTGCATCGAGCGGCACAGGGCCGGCGCGATCGACTGGGAACAAACGCGGGCGCATGAGCGGATCTAAGATCAAACAGGCCAGGCAGCAGGCCACGGCAGCTCGAGTGTGTCGCGGCGGGCACTGTGCCCTTTCAGCAGTGTGATGCGCACACCAGCAGCCAGCGGCTCGACAGCAAGCCGCAGTACGGCGATCGAGGCTTCACGAGCCGCACGGCGCGGACGGAACAGCACGCCGAGCGTGCGACCACGCTCGGCTGCAAGCTGCAGCCGCCGGATTTCGCGCGCCTGGAGGCGCCGTATCCAGGCGAGCACCGCATCGCAGGCGCCAGAGCCGAGAGCCTGCTCGAAAGCCCATACGGGCCGTGCGCCTCCCACCACGGCCATCCGATCGAGCGCGATACCGCCCGCGGCCAGAGCAGGCGCAAAAGGCATCAGGGGTGGGGCAACCCATACACACCAGCGTGCGCAACGCGCACGCGTGAGCGTGGCGAGTGCGGGCAACAGCACCGGCAGCTCACCACTGCCAAAATGGGAAACGAGGATCTCGATCAGACCGGTGCGAGGCCAGCCTCGGTCTGGCAAATATTCATCCAGAACCGCAAAGCCGGTGGACAGCCCGCGCCGGCGGGTGGCGCTGCGGCCGCGCCAGATACCCGGATGCTCGAGCAAGCGAGCGAGTTGCGGATTGCCAGCCATTGCCGGTCATGAATCAAATCGATCGAGCCTCTGGTAACAAGTGCCGTGCATAACGCCCTCGAGCTCAAATCAGACCGCCGGCGCGGCCCCGCCGTACCACGCCCACCACGACTCCTTCGATGAGCAACGGTTGCTCCCTGAGATCCACTTTGATCGGCTCGAAATCGCTGTTCTCGGGCAACAGCCACACGATCGAGCCTTCCTGGCGATAGCGCTTCACGGTGACCTCGTTCTCGAGCCGTGCAACCACGATCTGGCGGCTGCGCACCTCGGGGGTGCGATGCACCGCGACCAGGTCGCCATCGAGAATTCCGGCATCTTTCATGCTCATGCCAATCACCTTCAGCAGGTAATGCGGACGCGGCTGAAACAGCCCGGGATCGATCTGCAGCCGCGCCTCGAAATTCTCTTCGGAGAAGATGGGCTTGCCGGCTGCGACGCGGCCGATGAGCGGCAGCCCGATCTGCTCGCGGATGGTGTCCTTCAGCTGGATTCCCCGCGAGGTCCCCGGCACGAGAGCGATGACCCCCTTACGGGCCAGCGCCCGCAGATGTTCCTCGGCGGCATTGGCGGAACGGAAACCCAGCTCACGTGCAATCTCCGCACGGGTCGGCGGCATGCCGGTTTCGGTGATGAAACGCTGGACCAGGCGCAGGATCTGAGTCTGTCGGGGGGTAAGGTCGGACATACTGCATTAGCCTGTCTATATATACAGTAACTGTGATTATATCCAGATCGCGGGTTGCGGCAAGTGCCCCGGTCGACGGTCAGCCGTCCGATAGACCTGTGGATCTTTTGCCCCTCACTAGCCTCGCGCGTACCTCTCTTCCCCTGTCTGTTGCCCTGCACCAACCAGCCCAAAAGCGAGCCGGGCTGCCGGCTCCGCGGCAATTAAAAATTCTTAACCCATATCTGCGCCGCAGCTCGAGCTTGTGGATTGCGCCATGCAGCACAGCTGCACGTCATCCGGCCGAAAAATTTCCCCGATAAATGCGTAACTTCGTTCATCTGACATCCAACTTGGACTTGTCGCGAGCTGAAGACAGACAGAAGCTGACTAGGCCTAAGGTCCGGTTGCATTCCCGGATCAAATTTGATGCAGTTGCGCGCGGCGATGACGGCGGAACTTGCCCACCGGACTCGCATTAGTTGTAGGACTTCCCGAATCAACAACCCAAAGGGGACGTTTATGAAGTGCGCGAGCGTAGTGAAGGCAGTAGCTGCCGTGGTCGTGGTCGTGGGACTGGCAGGTTGCACCGATCTGAAGCCGATCCAGGCGCAGATTGACGATCTGAAATCTCAGGTGGCCAAGACGCAGGCTGACCTGTCGAACGTGAAGGGCACCGCTGACCAGGCCAACAGCGCGGCTCAGTCGGCCGGTCAGGCCGCCAGTGGCGCGCAGAGCACAGCCAACCAGGCGTTGGCTGCAGCTCATGCGAGCCAGTCGTGCTGCGATGCGACCAACGAGAAGATCGATCGCATGTTCAAGCGGTCGGTATCGAAGTAAGACGGGTCTCAGAGAAAATCAGACGCCGCGCGGATGCGCGGCGTTTTTTCCCTGCGTCGCCAGCGGGCCGCACGCGTACGTATAACGCCTGATCTCACGGCTGTGTGCCGGGCGTAATTTAAGTTTGGGTCAGGTCGGCCCGGTGCGCTGCGATGTCCGCGAGCGGCACGACGGGTGGTCGGTTGCCTCGGATTCATTCAATTAGGAAGGTAGGGTCATGAAAACGTCGAAGCTTCTAGTGTGTGTCGCGCTCATCGCGCCGGTGTCCTTTGCGTGGGCGCAGAAGGTCGATCCGAACAAGCTGCCCCAGGTCGAGTGCACCGCGATCAAGTTCAGTTCTGCATTTCTGGACAAGTATCCGCAGGCACCCGCAGCATGTCTGGAAGGCCGGGTGTACAAGGGCGTTACGTACGCCAAGTTCAATGCCAAGGTATATATCAACAACATGCCCGACTTCGTGACGCTGCAGGTGTTGAACGTTGCGGGTACGCCGCTCACGACTTTCAGCGTCAAGCCGAAGCCGGGGGCGGTTTATTACGTCGACGGCAAGAAGACCAATCCGGAGGACCTGAAGGTCGGGCAACAGATCACCCTTTGGGTGCCCGAGAACAAGATGGAGGCGAACGCCCTGCCCGCTCCGACACAGCAGCGGTGGGTGGTGATTCCGCCACCGTCGAAGTAGCACGCGGAAGCGGCACTGGCCGGTGGTGCACCGGCCGTGCGGATTCTCACGGAAGATCCGCTCGAGCGGATCTTCCGTGGGCAGCGTGTCGAGCGTCAATAGCGCACCAGCGCCGAGCCCCAGGTAAATCCTCCACCGAACGCCTCGAGCAGCAACAGCTCACCGCGTTTGATGCGCCCGTCACGCACCGCGACGTCGAGCGCGAGCGGCACGGAAGCCGCGGAGGTGTTGCCGTGATCCTGCACGGTGACGATCACCCGTTCCATCGGCAGATCGAGCTTGCGGGCCGTCGCCTGGATGATGCGGATGTTGGCCTGATGCGGCACGAGCCAGTCGAGCGCCGAGCGCTCGAGGCCATTCGCCGCCAGCGTCTCGTCCACTGCCTGGCCGAGCTTGGTGACCGCGATCTTGAACACCTCGTTGCCGGACATGGTGATCGCCAGCTTCGGCGCAAAGCCTTTCGACACGCCGCTGCCGCAATACAGCAGGTCGCTGTAGCGACCGTCAGCGTGCAGATGGGTCGACAGCACCCCGGGAATGTCGCTCGGCTCGAGCACGACGGCGCCGGCGCCGTCGGCAAACAGCACCGCCGTAGAGCGATCGCTCCAGTCGGTGATCCGCGAGAGCGTCTCGGCACCGATCACCAGGGCACGCCGCGTCTCGCCGCAGCGCACGTACTTGTCGGCGATCGATAGCGCGTACATGAAGCCGGCACAGGCCGTCTCGACACTGAAGGCCGGAGCGCCGATACAACCCAGCCGCTGCTGCAGCAGCACGCCGCAGTTGGGAAATATCAGATCGGGAGTGGTGGTGCCGAAAGCGATGAGGTCGACCTCCTGCGGTGCGACGCCGGCGGCGGCGAGTGCGCGCCGTGCGGCATGCTCGGCTAGATCGACGGTGGTCTCCCCGTCGGCGGCGATATGGCGCCGCTCGATGCCGGTGCGCGTGCGGATCCACTCGTCCGTGGTATCGACCATTTTCTCCAGGTCCTGATTGGTTAGGACCTTCGTCGGCAGATACGAGCCGGTTCCGGTGATGCGCGAGTGGATCAAGTGATCGCCCCCTCCGTCTGCAGCGCCTGTGCAATGTGCGCGGTGAGACCGCCACGCACGGCCAGCGCCGCCGTGCGGATCGCGCGCGCGAAGGCCACACCGTCGGCGTGACCGTGGCTTTTTACCACGACACCGGTCAGCCCGACCATGCAGGCGCCGTTGTAGCGGCGCGGATCGAGTCCCGCAGCCGCGCGGCGCAGCACCGGACGGGCAATGAGTCCGGCGAGACGATCGGGAATCGAGGCCTGGAACTCCTGCCGCAGCCGATCGCCGATGAGCCCGGCGACCCCTTCCATGACCTTCAGCGCCACGTTGCCGGTAAAGCCGTCGGTGACCACCACGTCGACATCACCGGAGAAGATGTCGTCGCCTTCGATGAAGCCCACGTAGTTGAGGCCGCTCGCACCCAAGAGCGCGTGTGCCGCCTGCACCACCTCGTGCCCCTTCATGTCCTCCTCGCCGATGTTCAGCAGTCCGATGCGCGGGCTGGCGACACCGTCCACCTCGCGCGCGACGATGGCACCCATGGCGGCGAACTGCCGCAACTGCTCGGGGGTCGCCTTGGTGTTGGCGCCGAGATCGAGCATGTGGATATGACCGTGCGCGGCCGGAATCGCTGAGATGATGGCCGCACGCTCCACCCCAGGCAGCGTCTTGAGCACGAAGTGCGCGATCGCGGTCAGGGCGCCAGTGTTGCCGGCGCTCACGCAGGCGCTGGCCGCGCCGCTGCGCACCTGCTCGATCGCCACGCGCATCGAGGAGTCCTTCTTGCGCCGGATCGCCTCGCGTGGCTTCTCGTCCATCGCCACCACCTGCGAGGCCGCGACCACCGCCGCGCGCTCGCGCACGCCCGCGGCGAGAGGGGCGAGCGCGCCGCTGATCAGCTGCGGTTCACCCACCAGCAGCAGGTGCAGCGCCGCATCGTCGCTGAGCGCGCGCAGCGCGCCGTCGAGGTACTCGCGCGGCTCGTTGTCGCCGCTCATCACGTCAATCGCGATCGGCTGCACGCAGGCTCTTCAGATGCCGCGCCGGAAGCGCTAAGCCTTCAGTCCTTCTCTTCGGACTCGGCCGGCTTCTCGATCACGCGGCGGCCGCGATAGAAGCCATCGGGTGTGATGCGGTGACGCAGGTGCGTCTCCCCGGACTGCGGATCGCTCGACAGCGCAGGTTTCGACAGCGCATCGTGCGAGCGGTGCATGCCGCGTCGGGAGGGGGTCTTGCGGCTTTTCTGAACGGCCATGTGGCAACTCCTGATGAATCTTTCGCCAACTCAACGTTTCAACAGCTCGCCGAGCCGCGCGAACGGCCGGTGCGTCTCGCCGCCGTGCTTCGCGGCGGCTTCGGGCGGCGCCGTGCACGCGCTCTCGTGCAACGGCACAATCGGCAGCGCCAACAGCAGCTCCTCCGTGATGAGCTCCCCGACGGTGATGCGGCCGCCCTGCGCCAGCACCGGCTCGAGTTCCGCCGGCACGCGCGTCGCCTCGGTTTCCGAGGAGATCAGCGCAATGCGCGTGGCCAGATCCAGTGCCTGCTGCACGGGCCTCATGCAACGCTGACACTGCAGCGTTGCCACGCCCCGCAGCACGAGCTCCGCCACCGCGAGGCCCTGCTCGCGCGCAAAATGCACACGCCCGTGGACGCTGCCTGCCGGTGCCTCACGCCGGGCGCGCAGCCCGGCAAGCTCGGCGAGCGGGACAGCAAAGTCGACATCGGCTTCGCCGTCAGCCAACCGGTCGACGTCGAGCGGCTTCGACCAGGGCGGCGACATGGGGCGCGTATAATAGGTACCGGGTTCGCTCAAGTCAAAGCCCCGTGTGGGGCGTAAGCCATTGTTTCTGGTAGGCGATTCGCATCGCCATACGGTCCGTGCCAACGCTGATACTCGCCTCCGCCTCCCCCTATCGCCGCGAGCTGCTCGCCCGGTTCGGGCTTGCCTTCGACGTCGTCGTGCCGGGCGTAAGCGAGACACACCGCAGCGGGGAGTCCTGCGCCGATCGTGCCGTGCGACTGGCGGAGGAGAAGGCCCGGGCGGTCGCCCAGCGGCACCCGGGAGCTGTGGTGATCGGCAGCGATCAGGTCGCCGCGAACGGCGATGCGGTGCTCGATAAGCCAGGCGACGCAGCGCGCTGCCAGTCGCAGCTCGCAGCGCTCAGCGGCAGGAGCGCGCGCTTCTATACCGGTTGCGCGGTCCTCGGCGGCGAGCGCGGACTGCACCGTGCGCACGTCGACACCACGACGGTCGTGTTTCGTGCGCTCAGCGCCGCGGAGATCGCCCGCTACATCGCGCGCGAGCGCCCGTTCGACTGCGCCGGCGGTTTCAAGGCGGAGGGCCTGGGGATAGCGCTGTTCGAGTACATCGAGAGCCAGGATCCCACCGCGCTGATCGGGCTGCCGCTCATCTGGCTCGCCGGCGCGCTGCGCGAGGCGGGTTTCACCCTCCCTTAGCGGGCGTCCTGCGGGCTCGAGCGCCGGCGCGTCGTGGCGTGCGCGGCAGAGCGAGCTCGTCCAGCACCTGCGCCAGGTCCGGCGGCAGCGGCGTGCTGACACTGAACTCCCCACCCCGTGGCCAGGTGAAGCTCACGCTGTGCGCGTGCAGAAACATGCGCCGCAGCCCGAGCGCCGCGAGCTCGGCGTTGAAGGCCGCGTCACCGTACTTTTCGTCGCCCGCCACGGAATGGCCGGCATGCGCTGCGTGCACGCGAATCTGGTGCGTGCGACCGGTGCGCAGCGTCACCTCCATCAGCGTTGCCGTCCGGCCGAAGAACTGCACCGGGCGGAACTCGCTCACGGAACGCTTGCCCGATGCCGCCGCCCTCACGTGCCGCTCACCGCCCACCCGGGTGTCGGTGCGCAAGGCGACATCGATGCGCTTCGCTCCCAGCTGCCAGGCTCCCTTGACCAGCGTCAGGTAGCGCTTGTCGAAACCCTCCTCGCGCAGCAGTGCATGGAGCACGCGCAGGGTGCCCGCGTGCCGGGCGATCAGCAGGCAGCCGCTGGTATCGCGGTCCAACCGGTGCACGAGCTCGAGTGGCTCCCCCGGCCGCGCCGCACGCAGTGCCTCGATGACCCCGAAGCTCACGCCGCTGCCACCGTGCACCGCGACGCCGGCAGGCTTGTCGATGACCAGCAGTCGGTCATCCTCGTACACCACCGCGCGGGCAATGCGCTCGGTCAGCCCCTGCGAAGGTGCCGGGGACTCGGCCGGCGCCGGGTGCCGCACGGGGGGGATGCGGATCCGGTCGTGCAGCTTCAATCGCAGCTCGGGCGCGGCGCGGCGGCCATTTACCCGCACCTCGCCGCGGCGGATCACGCGGTATACGCGACTGCGCGGCACCCCGGCCAAGAGCCTGTGCAGGCAGTTGTCCAGGCGCTGCCCGGCCTCGGCCTCGCTCACCTCGAATTGCTGTACCTCGGTGCGGGTCTCCGCAGGGATAGAGCCGGACACGGTGGCTTTCACGTAAGACATTGTTTCTACAATGGTCTGTCGAGTATACTCTCGTGGTCGTCCGCAGATTCGGACGCGCCAGTGGCAGGCGGCAGTAGCCGCCGCCCGTTAGTTGGACCTCTGAACCGAGGCCATCGCATTGGGCCGCCAAGTTCGCGACGCCTGCGTAGAAGCCTGCAAGGAGCTTCCGCAGTCGGCGCCGTCGGTTGAGTTCACCGAAGGTTACCGGTCGACCCGCCCGTCAAGGAGCGCGGTCATCCACGTGAATAACGAGACACGCTCTCATTCGCTCCGGATAGGAAATCTTCGCCGCCGCGGACGTATCGTCACACGGCCTCCCGTCGTTTGCTTGCCGGCCCCTCAACGCTTAAGTGGGGCACATGAAGAGAATGCTAGTGAATGCAACTCAGGAAGAGGAGTTGCGCGTTGCTCTGGTTGATGGACAGAAGCTGTTTGACCTGAGTATCGATTTACCTTCCCGCGAACAGAAAAAAGCCAACGTCTACAAGGCCCGCATCTCGCGCATCGAGCCCTCACTCGAAGCGTGCTTCGTTGATTACGGCGCGCAGCGCCATGGCTTCCTGCCGCTGAAGGAAGTCTCCAAAGAGTACTTCCGGCAGCCGCCGCAGGGTGGCCGCATGAACATCCGCGAGCTCCTGTCCGAGGGCCAGGAGGTCATCGTCCAGGTTGAGAAGGAGGAGCGCGGTACCAAGGGTGCGGCGCTCACGACCTTCATCAGTCTCGCGGGGCGCTTCCTCGTGGTGATGCCGAACAACCCGCGTGCCGGGGGCGTCTCGCGCCGCATCGAGGGCGAGGAGCGGGACCAGATGCGCGAGGTCATGAGCCAGCTGCAGATCCCGGACGGCATGGGTGCGATCGTGCGCACCGCCGGGGTCGGCCGCTCGGTCCAGGAGCTGCAATGGGACCTCGACAACCTCAAGGTGCAATGGGAGCAGATCGACGTGGCGGCGCGGGAGCGTTCGGCGCCGTTCCTGGTGTTCCGCGAAAGCGATGCGGTCACGCGCGCGATGCGCGACTACCTCTCTGATGACATCGGCGAGGTGCTGGTCGACAGCCAGGCCGCGTTCCAGAAGGCCCAGGAGTACATGCAGCGGTTCATGCCGACCGACGCTCAGCGGCGGCTGAAGCTCTACACGGACGACATCCCCCTCTTCACCCGCTTCCAGATCGAGAGCCAGATCGAATCGGCTTACGCCCACAAGGTGCAGCTGCCCTCCGGCGGCAGCATCGTCATCGATTACACCGAGGCACTGGTATCGATCGATATCAACTCTGCGCGCGCCACGCGCGGCAGCGACATCGAGACCACGGCGACCAACACCAACCTCGAGGCCGCCGATGAGATCGCACGGCAGTTGCGTATCCGCGACCTCGGCGGCCTGATCGTCATCGATTTCATCGATATGGAGTCGGCCAAGAACCAGCGCGATGTCGAGGACCGGCTGCGCGAGGCGGTCAAGATGGACCGCGCCCGCATCCAGATCGGGCGCCTGTCGCGCTTTGGCCTGCTGGAGATGTCGCGCCAGCGGCTGCGTCCCTCGCTCGGCGAAACCAGCCACATCGTCTGCCCGCGCTGCGTCGGTATCGGCAGCATCCGCAGCGTCGAGTCCATGACGCTCGCGGTGCTGCGTCTCATCGGCGAGGAGCTGCGCAAGGAGCGCACCGCGCGGGTGATCGCGCAGGTTCCGGTGGCGGTGGCGACCTACCTGATCAACGAGAAGCGCGAATGGCTGCGCACGCTCGAGGACAAGAGCGAGGCCGAGCTGATCATCGTGCCGAACGAGAACATCCAGACCCCGGAGTACTCGATCCGCCGCGTGCGTGACGACGAGATGGAGCTGCCCGAGCAGAAGCAGGCGACCTATCTGATGCCGACGGCGCCGGAGCTCGCCGAACCCGGCAGCGCACAGGACACGCGACCCGCGGCGGAAATTCCCGCGGTAGTGCCGATCCTGCCGGCCACGACGGCTCCCGTTGGTGCCCCCGCTGCCCCCTCCGCTGCTGCTCTCAGCGCCGCCGGCCCTGCGCCGGCGTCGCCGGCCGCTGGGTTCTGGTCACGCTTCAAGAAGCTGCTCGCCGGCGAGCCAGTCGTCGGTGAATCGCCGCCGCAATCCCCAACCGAAACCGCAACGACTGCGGCACCGGCCCGGCCTCCGCGTCGCGACGAGGGTCGCCGTGAGGGCCGGCGTGAGCACTCCAGACACTCCCGCTATACCGACGGCGCGCGGCGCGAGCGCGGCGAGGGGCGCCGTAGCGAGGGACGCGACCGGGATCGCGGCCGCGATCGCGGCCGGGACGGCGGGCGCCGCCACGAGCGTACCAACGAGCGAACCAACGAGCGCTCGGCGGCAGACCGTCCCGAGCGCGAGACCACGCGCAGCCTCGATCAGCGTGTGCCGCAGGAGGCGCGCCCCGAGACGAGCAGTGAGCCGACGCCCCCGGGCGGTCCGACCGAGGCGCGTGCCGAGCGTGGTGAGGGTCGCGGACGCGGCCGGCGCGGCCGCCGGCGCGGGCGCCGCGGCGGCGGTACCGGGCCCCGCGAGCCTTCTCCATATGGGCAGGGTGAAGCGCCATCGACGCCGACCGCCGCCCAGGGGAGCGAAGTTGTGAGCTCCGGGAACGGCGCGCATGAGAACGCCGCACCTCCCGCCGCCGCCGCGCCGGAGGGCGGCGAGCACACGCCGCGCGAGCCCGCCGGGCGCGAATTCCACGCCGAGCCGCGCGAGGCAAGTCCAGCGCACGAGCACACGCCGATCGCTCACTTCGAGCCGGCGCCACGGCCCGAGGCGGGCGACAACAAGCCCTACGTCGTGTGGTCTTCGGCGCCGCCGAAGGACACCACCGGCGGTCGCGGTCCGGAAGAATAGGCGGAAGGTTTCCCGAACGTTCCCTGCCGGTGAGCCGCGCCCTCACCGGCTAGGACAGGCTGGCACGCTCGCGCAAGTGACGCAGCAGCCCGCGGGCCGTGGCCTCGACGAGGTCGAGCACCTCTTCGAAGCCATTCGGGCCGCCGTAGTACGGATCGGGGACATCCTGCAATTCGCCCGGCCCGAATTCCAGGAACAGACGCAGACGCTCATGCGTGCTCGCCGGGGCACGTCGGCGCAACACGCCCAGATTCTCCCGGTCCATGGCGAGAATCAGATCGAACTGCTCGAAGTCTCGCGGCTCGACGATGCGTGCGCGCAGCGTGCTCAAGTCGTAGCCGCGGCGCGCCGCGGCCTGACGCGTGCGCGGGTCGGGCGGCTCGCCCACGTGATAATCGGCGGTACCCGCCGAGTCCACTTCGAGCCCCAGATCAGGGGCCTCGCGTGCGGCGAGCGCGCGCAACACTGCTTCAGCGGTCGGCGAGCGGCAGATGTTGCCGAGACAGACGAACAGGATTTTCACACCAGCACTTGAGTGTGTAACTTCATGATTACGTGTCTTATTCTGTCTAGCCGCATCTGGGCTTGTCCAGCAGTATAAGGTGCTAAAGTGTATCCCGGATACACTCCCGGAGCGGCAGATGTTGTCGGATCGGCAAATACGCGCACTCAAGCCTGCGCCCCGCGATAAATGGTACTGCGACGGCAACGGCTTGTACCTGCGCGTTCGCGCCACGGGCGGGCGCTCCTGGGTCCTGCGCCGCAAGCGCGGCGGGCAGATCGAGGTCATCACCGTGGGCGCGTGGCCCGCGCTCGGCCTCGCCCAGGCGCGCCTCAAGGCCGGCGCTTTGGCCGGCAAGGACGTCTCCACGCTCACGCTGGGCGCGCTGCTCGACACTTGGTACACGGACGTCGTGCGGACGATCTACCGGCGCCCGCGCGAGGTTCAGGGCTACATCGAGCGGCTCGATCCGGCGCTTAAAGTCACCAAGCTGCGCAACCTCGAGCGCGTCGAGGTGCGGCACGCGCTGCGCCGCTACGCCGAGGAGCGCGGACCCATCGCGGCGAATCGCGCCCTGTCCGTCCTCAAGACCGCGCTCCGGTTCGCCGTCGACGCCGGCTATCTCCAGATCTCCCCCGTCGATCGCCTGTCGAGCGCGCTCATCGGCGGCGCGGAAGTCTCGCGCGACCGCGTGCTGACCGACGAGGAGCTGTGCCGGCTCTGGCGAAGCACCTCCCCGCACACGCCCCTCCTGCGCTTCCTGCTTCTGACCGGGCAACGGATCGGTGAGGCGCAGCGTTCGCGCTGGTCGCACGTGCTCGGCGATCGCTGGCACATCCCGAAGGAACACTCGAAAAATCATCGCGCACACTGGCTCGCGCTTTCGCGCCAGGCGCTGGCGCTCCTGCGCGGCCAGGATCAGTCCCGCGAGCTCATCTTCGGTACGGCCACGGACACCGGTGTACAGGCGTGGCTCCGCCGCTGGTGCGAGCGCGAGCGGATCTCTCCGGCATTCCGCCCGCATGACCTTCGCCGCACGTGCGCGACGCGCCTCAACACGCTCGGGGTGCTGCCGCACGTCACGGAGAAAATCCTGAACCACACGATGCAGGGAGTGATGGCGGTCTACAACCGTGCCGAGTACGAGGCCGAGCGCATCGAGGCGATGCAGCGGTGGGCCGACGAGCTCGATCGCATTCTCTGGCACTCGCCAGAGGTCAACGAGGCGCCGGGCGCCACGCACGAGCCGCGAGCAGGCCAGGGAGCCGAGCGGCGGCCTGCAGGTCGGTTGAACTGAACCCATGAGCGTGCAAAGGACTCCCCGCACTCCGGCGGTGCGCGTCGAGGATGTGTCCCGCGCGATCTTTGTACTGCGCGGCCATAAGGTGCTGCTCGATACCGAGCTCGCGGCGCTGTACGGCGTGAGCGCCAAGCGCTTCAACGAACAGGTGCGCCGTAACCGCAACCGATTCCCGGCCGATTTCATGTTCCAGCTCACCGCCGAAGAGAGCCGGGCTTTAAGGTCGCAATTTGCGACCTTAAAGGGCGGCCGCGGACAGCACCGAAAGTACCTGCCCTACGCGTTCACCGAGCAAGGCGTGGCCATGCTCTCGTCGGTGCTCAGGAGCGCTCGCGCCATCGCCGTCAATATCCAGATCATGCGGGCCTTTGTCCGCATGCGCGAACTGCTGATCTCCAACCGAGAGCTCGCTGAAAAACTCGATCAGCTCGAGGCGCGGCTAGAGAAAAAGCTAGCGTCCCACGATGAGGCGATCGCCGCAATCCTTTCCGCGATCCGCGAGCTGATGAACCCGGCGACGCCCAAGCATCGCAGTATCGGTTTCACAGCCGACCTCGACGAATAATAGCCGACCCTTCCGGGCCGCTCCACACAAGAGCTGAACTCCAGACTTGAGGTCACAGTGTGTGACCTCAAGTTGGGCTGCTGCCGACCCGCTCACGTCCTCCTCGTATAACAAGAGCAGCCGCGAGGCTATCCTGCAATACCAACCCAACGATCTCGGAAACTGACACCTTTGTGCACGATGTCGGCGTGGCGAGCTTCCTAGATTCTGTTCCGAGTTCTTAAACCGGTGCCGACTTGACCAGACCGGTGGCGGCCGCCACTACCCGACACTTGAGCAATCAAGTTGGGTTCCCAAAAGGAGTCGTTCGCCGACGCTATATAGGCTTAGGCGGCTCTAGGCGCGTACATACGCACAAGTACGGATCGTCCCTGCTCGGATTGGGGCCGAGCCTGCGTAGGCAGTAAAGCAAACGTGTCTAGCCAGGTACATGGGCGGCGAAAAAGCAGCGTGGGACATTCATATTTTTCTCGGGGGTTTCCGCATGCGAACTAATCGCGCATTCTCTAGCCGCCTGATCACTTTCATCGCCGCATGTGGAGCGTTGATCGCGTCCGCCCCGCCAGAAGCCTGTACCCGCGCGCTGTATGTCGCCAAGGACGGTACGGTAATTGTCGGCCGCTCTATGGACTGGGGTGAGGACATGATGTCCAACATGTGGGTGTTGCCGCGCGGCATGAAGCGCGACGGCCGCGGCGGCAAGAACACGATCTCATGGATTTCGAAGTACGGCAGCCTCATCGTTACGGGGCGCCAAAGTAATTTCACTCAGTACCTGGCCGCAGTACGTTTTGGACAATCACGCCAGCGTCGCTGAGGCAGTTGCCGATCTCACCAAGGAGGAATTCCGGGTACAGACAGTGATTTTGGGCACCGGTAAGCCGGCGAACATGCACTTGGTGATATCCGATGCGAGCGGCGACTCGGCCGTGTTCGAGTATGTGAAGGGCAAGCTCGTCATACATCATGGCAAGCAGTACAAGGTTGTAACTAACTCCCCGACCTACGACAAGCAGCTCGCGATCATGGAGTATTGGCGCGAAGCTGGGGGGCTCGAGAAGTCCCTGCCCGGAACCTCGCGCGCGGCCGATCGCTTTGTGCGTGCGACTTACCTGCTTGCCGCACTTCCTGCCGAGACATCGCCGAAATACATAAGCGGTTCGCCACAGCGCAAGTTCCAGTACCAAGCGATGATGTCGGTGCTGTCGTTGATGCGCAGCGTTGGCACCCCCTTGGGCTTTTCCCTTGAGGAGCAACCCTGGGTCTCCTCGACCATCTGGCGGGCGGTAAGCGACAGTACCAACCGCGTAGTGCTCTTTGATTCCGCTATGACGCCGGCGACTTTTTGGGTCCGGATGGATGATCTGGATCTCAAACCAGGTGCACCCGTGAGGAAGCTAGAACTAGCGGGCGGCAAGACCTATAGCGGAAACGCGGTGGATAAGTTTGTCGACGCCAAGCTATTTACGTTCCAGGATCTCACCAACGTCGCGCCGGGAAAATGACCTCTCCAGAGCGGACGCTCATCAACGGCGGCAAGGGTCAATTGCCGACGGAGGCGCTTGCGGAAAGAGATGCCGCGCTGGCGTCGTGGCTCTCCTAGAGGGAGACCAGGTGACGGCCGCCTGAGGGCTTTATGAGCGACCAGCCCGCGATCTCCAGCTCGTCGCCTTCGATTGCCCCACGTAAGGACGATGAAGCTCGAGCCGATCGTGCGCTACGAGCGCTTCCTCGCCAACCGGATCATCTCACGCTGTAGCCGCGACCCTCGAGACATGCGCGCATCGCGCGCTGATAGTCGGCGCGCTTCGCGGCCGCCTGATCCGGCGATCCACCGCCGGCGGACTGCGTGGGATCGAAGCCGGTCTGGGACGAGGCCCACTTGTGACACTCGTACTTGTCGTTCGCCTGCTGCTCTTCGGACTGACCGCTCTGCGGGTAGATGAACATGTCATCGCTCGGCGGCGGCTGGGTAGTGGCTCCCTGATCGTCCGGTGGCGCGACCACTTCATAGCCGCCCTGATCGGCACGCCAGGTATAGTAGGTATCGTTGGCGTAGTAGTAGGGGGCTCCGCCGATCCACAACGTCGTGTAAAATGGCGGCAACACCGGCACGAAAAACCCCACCGGGGCGGCAATCACCACGAAGCCCGGTCCGCGCGGCGCATACCACACACCGCCGGAATAGTAGTAATGGCCGCCGGCGAAGATCGGCCGCCCGGGTACCGTCGGGTAGTAGGCGCCGTGCGGGGCGTAATACTGGTTGTGGCTGTAGCGCGCATCGAAGTGCGCCGCCGGCGGTGGCGCGCCGCCATGTGGCGAGCCATGGGGCGCACCGCCATGCGATGGCTGTTGGGCGAGGGCGGTGCCCAGCGAGAGTGCCAGGATCAGGGCGGCGATCCTCCCGGCGCCGCGTGCGCGAGGGCTGCAGTTCATAACTTCACCGTACACTGTAGCCGCGACCGTCGAGGCACGCACTGAGCGCCCGCCGGTAGTTGGCGGCCTTCTGTTCCTGCACCGCCATCGCGTGCCGGTCCTGCACGACGACGGTCTGGGTTCGCTGCGCGTTGGAGGCATCTACTGCCGTGCCGATCGCACCGCCGACCACGGCTCCGGCCAGCGCACCCGTGGCCGCCTGCCAGGGGTTGGACACGGCAGCGCCCAGGATTGCCCCGCTGACGGCCCCGACGGCCGTGCCCGTTCCCGGCGGCGGTCCCGCCGACACCACGCGCACCTGCTGGTGCGGAGGCACGCCGGGTGCGCTCGGGTCGAAGCCGGTTTGCTGCGTAGCCCAGATGCTGCACTCGTAGTGATCGCGATCCTGCTGTGCGGGTGGCTGTCCGTGCAGCGGGTACGCGTACACCTCCGTGATGGGCGGCGGCGGTGGTGGGGGCGGGGGCGGCGGCGGTCGCGGCGGCGGCGCCTCAACGCAGCCGGCCAGGATGCCGGCACCGATCACCGCGCAGGTCAGCACGGCCCGACGGATCGTCTCGCTACGTTTTCTCATCGCGGAGCATTCCATGGTGAAGCACATCACTTGGGATCGAGAACGCGGATCACAGGCACCCGGTTGACACCCCAAGTGCTGGATCCGACTCGCTTTTTGACGCTGCCTCCGCAGCCCAAGTTCCGTCGGTGCGATTTGCGGCGACCCGCCGCAGACTGCCCGAGTGTGAGCAAATGTTAAGCGCGACCCGACATCTACCGCCCGGCCCGTAAGTGTAGCCGCTCAGCGCTGCCCTCGCGCCACCAGCGCATTGACCCGTTCGAGATCTGCGAGCGTGTTCACGTCGGGACCGGGCCGCTCGAGGGCCTCGGCGACCCGGATCGAAAGACCGTGCTCGAGCGCCCGCAGCTGCTCGAGCTGCTCACACTGCTCGAGGCTGCCGCGTGGCAACTGCGCCAGGCGCAGCAGCGCTGCAACGCGGTACGCGTAGATGCCGCGGTGCCGACGAGCAGCCCCGTACGGTCGCTGCTCCGCCACCTGCGCCGACGCGCCGTCGCGATCCCACGGAATCGGTGCGCGGCTGAAGTACAGCGCCATGCCACGCGCATCCGTCACGACTTTCACGACGTTCGGATCGAGCAGCTCTGCAGATGACTCGATTGCCGTGGCGAGGGTGGCGATGTCGGCGCGCGGCTGCACGCGGAGCAGCTGAGCGACCTGGCTGATCACCACCGCAGGAATCAGCGGCTCATCACCCTGCACGTTGACGACGATGTCCTGCGCCGACCAGCCGCGCGCCCGGGCCACTTCGGCGATGCGATCGGTGCCGCTGGCGTGCGCCGGCGAGGTCAGCAGCGCCTCGGCGCCGAACGCGCGCGCAGCGCCGAGGATGCGCTCGTCGTCGGTGGCGATCAGCACCTCGTGTGCGCCGGAGGCCCGGGCGCGCTCATATACCCACTGCACCATTGGCCGGCCGCCGACCGGCAGCAGGGCCTTGCCCGCCAGTCGGGTCGAGGCGAGGCGTGCCGGAATGACTACGCGGAACACCTGCCGGGCGCCTGGCCTGCCGCTCAGCGATCGAGCAGCGGATCGTCGGCGGTGAGCTGGCGCGCCTCTTCTTCGAGCATCACCGGAACCGAATCGCGGATTGGATAAGCGAGGCGGTCCATGCGGCACACCAGCACCTGCGCATCGCGCCGGTACTGCAGGGTGCCCTTGCAGACCGGGCAGGCGAGTATCTCCAGCAGGCGCGCATCCATCAGCTCTGACCTCCGGCGCTCGCCCGCGAGCGCACTCTCGCCAGCACGCGCGACAGCAGCTCACGCGCGTCCCCTTCTGCGAGCTGCGCCATGACCGGCACGTACCACAGCCGCGGGTCGGCGAACTGCGTGCATTTTACGGCATCTTTCTCGGTCATGAGCACCGGCAGCCCATCGCCGAACTCGAGCTCTGCGCGGCTGAACGGATGATGGTCGGGAAAGGGATGGCCGAGCACCTCGACCCCGTGTGCACGCAGCTCGCCGAAGAAACGTGCCGGGTTGCCGATGCCGGCAACGGCATGTACGCGCTGGCCGCGGAACGACTCCAGGGTGCGCGGCGCGGCGCCGCCGTCGAGCCGGACCGCCGGCTGCGCCACGAGCTGCATGCTGAGGGTACGCTGCGCCGGCAATGCCGCCGTGAGCGATGCGTGCGAGGCACTGCCGTTGACGACCACCACATCCGCCTGCTCGAGCCGTGCCAGCGGCTCACGCAGCGGGCCGGCCGGCAGCAGGCGGCCGTTGCCGAACCCGCGCGCGCCATCGATCACCACGATCTCGCAATCGCGCGCCAGGCGCAGGTGCTGCAGGCCGTCATCGGCGAGGATGACATCCACGCTCGCGGCCAGTGCGCGCGCCGCCGCCGCACGGTCGCGGCCCACCATGACCGGGCCGGCGCTATGACGCGCCAGCAACAGCGGCTCATCGCCCACCTCGCGCCACGGCGCCTGTGCATCGACCAGCCTCGGCCCGGCGGCGCTGCCCCCGTAACCGCGCGAAACGATGCCGACGCGCAGGTCGCGTGCGCGGAGCCCGCGCGCCAGCCAGATAGTCAGCGGCGTCTTGCCGGTACCGCCCACGGTGAGGTTACCAATCACCACCACCGGCCGCCCGGCGCGCTCGCTGCGCAGCCAGCCGGAGAGGTAAGCGCGCCGCCGCGCGCCGAGCAGCGCACCGTACAGGAGGGCGAGCGGCTGCAGGAACGAAGTCCCCGCGGGCTCGCGATACCACAGTTCGGTGAGCCGCCGCTCCACGTGCGCACCCCCAAAGGGTCAGTCGGAGAACTGCAGGCGATGCAGCTGCGCGTACAGCCCGTTGCGCGCCAGCAGTTCGGCATGCGTGCCGCACTCGGCGATCGCGCCTGCATCCAGCACGATGATGCGATCGGCCTGCTCGACGGTGGACAGCCGGTGGGCAATCACGAACGTGGTGCGGTTACGCACCAGCTGTGCCAGCGCCGCCTGGATGTGGCGTTCGGCCTCGCTGTCGAGCGCCGAGGTCGCCTCGTCGAGAATGAGTATTGGTGCATCCTTGAGCAGCGCGCGCGCGATGGCGATGCGCTGGCGCTGGCCGCCGGAGAGCAGCATGCCGCGGTCACCGACCACCGCATCGAGTCCGTCCGGCTGACTGCGCACGAACTCGAGAATGTGGGCCGCTTCCGCCGCGCGCTCGATGGCCGCAGCCGGCACGTCGCGCCCGAAAGCGATGTTGTTGCGAATGCTGTCGTTGAACAGCACCACGTCCTGGCTGACCACGGCGATCTGCTCGCGCAGGTTCTTCAGCTGGTACTCGCGCACGTCGCGGCTATCGATACGCACCTGGCCAGCGACCACGTCGTAGAAACGCGGCAGCAGGTTCACCAGTGTCGACTTGCCGCTGCCCGAGCGTCCGACGATGGCGAGACTCTCCCCGGCGGCGACCGTGAACGATACGTCGGTGAGCGCTGCCGCGCGCCCGCCTGCAGCGCCCTCGCGGGCATCGCCGGCACCCGCGTAGGTGAACGATACGTGATCGAACTGCACCGCGCCCTGCACCCGGGCGACCCGCCAGGTTCCGCCGCGCGGCTCGGGCGGCTCATCGAGCAGTGCGAACAGGCTGTGCGCGGCGGCGATGCCCTGCTGCAGCGGGCCGGACACGCCGACCAGATCGCGCAGCGGCTGGGCAATGCTCACCAGCGCCGTCAGGAACCCGAGCAGGTCGCCCATGCTCATGCGCCCGTGAATCGTGTCCGCAATCGCGATCCACAGCACGAACGCGCAGGCGATCGCCGTCACCAGCTGCACCACCGGGTTGGAGATGCCGCGGGTCAGGATCAGCCTCATGTTGGAGCGGCGGTTATGCTCGTTCACCGCGTCGAACTGCCGGGCGAGGTGCTCCTCGGCGTCGTAGACCTTGATCAGGCGCGGCGCCTCGAAGGACTCCTTGGCGACCCGCGTCACATCGCCCATCGAATCCTGAATGCGATGGCTGTAGCGGCGGAACTTGTTGTTGATGAGCGAGATCAGCCAGCCGACCAGCGGGCTGATGATGAGCGCGATGAGCGTGAGGCGTGCGTTCATCCACAGCAGAAACGCCACCGAACCGACGATGGTGAGCGCGGTGCGCACCACGATGATCACCGATTCGGTCGCCGCCCAGCCGATCTGCTCGCTGTTGTAAGTCAGGCGCGACAGCAGCGCACCGCCGGAGCTGCGATCGAAGTACCGGACCGGCAGCTGCAGAATGTGGCGGAACACATCGCGGCGCAGCTGGCTGACGATGGCGCGGCCTACATAGCCCATGAAGTAGGTCTGCGTGAAGTCACCAATGCCACGCAGAATGAACAGCCCCACCAGCGCCAGCGGCACCCAGACGATGGTGCGCGGATCGCGATGCCCCAGCGTGCCGTCGCCGAACTTCTTGGCGAACAGCGCGAAGCTGGTCATGGTCGCGGCGAACAGCGCCCCGCCGAGAATGCCGATTATGAAGTGCCCGCGGTACGGGGCGATGTAGCCGAGCAGCCGCCGGTAGGTCCGCAGCCCGCCGCCCTCGAGCGCACTGCGGATGGCAGTCTCGCGCGGCGCCGGGCGGGCGTCGTTCAAGGGCTGCCCGCCGGCTGTTCCTTGACCGTGGCGATGTTCACCTCGGTGAAGCCGAGCCGTCCGAGCACGTCCATGGCGGTGATGACGGATTGATGCGTGGCGCGCGCATCGGCGCGCAGCGTGATGCGGATGGCGCGGTTGCTGCCAGCCTCCTTCAGCAGCGCAGCGCGCAGCGTCTCGGGACTGGAGTTGATCAGCTCGCGCTGGTTAACGAGGTAGCTTCCCTGCTGGGTCACGGACACGATCAGCGGTTCGCCGCCGACCTTCTCCAGCGGCACCGCGCTCGCATGCGGCAGGTGCACGTGCAGACGCCCCTCGTCGGTGAACCTGCTCGACAGGATGAAAAAGACCACCAGCAGCAGCACCACGTCGATGAGGGAGACGACGTTGATCTCCGGCTCTTCGTGGCTGCGCGGTTTGAGGTTCACAGACTGGCCCCCGGCCTCGCAGGCACTCTCACGCCACGGCCGCAGGCGCTGAGCGCTCGCGCAACCGCGCCGCCTCGAGAGCATCCGCCATGCGGATCGCTTGCTTCTCCATCTCCACCACGATCCCATCGACCCTGCCACGCAGGTAGCGATAGAAGATAAGTGCGGGAATGGCGACGCACAGACCGGCGACAGTGCAGATCAGGGCCTCGGCGATACCGCCCGAGAGCGCCCGCGGATCACCCATGCCGCCCGCCTCGATGGCGTTGAAGGAGCGGATGATGCCGGTCACCGTGCCCAGCAGTCCCAGCAGCGGGGAGACGCCGGCGATCGTGCCGAGCGTGTTGATAAAGCGCTCCAGCTCGTGCACCACGTGCCGGCCGGTGTCCTCGAGACGCTCCATGAGGATTTCGCGCGGCCGGTGCCGGTTGGCAAGTCCGGTCGCCAGCAGCCGTCCGAGCGGAGAGTTCTGCTCGAGCGCGGCGATCACCTTGTCGTTGACCTGGTTGGCTTCAATCAGCTGCCACACCTTGCTCGGCAGCTCGCGCGGCAGCACCCGCTTGTCCTGCAGGGTCCACAGCCGCTCCAATATGATGGCCGCCGCGGTGATCGAGCACAGAATGATCGGCCACATCAGCGGGCCGCCGGCCCGCACTATTTCCCACATCCGCGCGCTTTCCTGGCAACCGCCGCAAGTCCGCAAAGGCGGCATCATACCGAAGGGCCGCGCCCGCTCAAGGTAACCGCTCCCGAACAGCGCGCTGCCGCACATCCGGGGCGCGGGGGCGCTGCCGGCGGGGGGCCTTCTGGTAGAGTCACCGGCTCAATGCCGCGCCACCTGCTGCAAAAGATCGTGCCCGATGCCGAGGCCCTGCGTGGCCGGTGGCCAGTGCGGCTGTTCGGCGACCGGATCGCGGATCCACAGCTGTGGACGCTGCATCGCCGGGCGGTCACCTACGGATTCGGTGCCGGGCTGGCAATCTGCTTCGTACCGTTGCCGGTACACCTGCTGCTGACCGTCGTGGCGGCGCTCATCTGGCGCCTCAATATCCCCGTGACCTACGGCACGACGTGGCTGTTCACCAATCCCTTCACGGCGGTGCCGGTGTATTACCTGGCATACCGCGTCGGCAGCGCGGTACTGGGCTTGCCGCGCCAGCACTTCCGCTTCGTCGCCGACTGGCGCTGGTTCCGGCACGGGCTGCTGCCGGTGTGGCAGCCGTTCGTCGTCGGCTGCCTGGTGTGCGCCGTGGTCGGCGGCCTGCTCGGCTGGCTGCTGCTGGAGGTGGTGTGGCGCTGGTACGTGCGCAACCGCTACCGTACACGGCACGCGCCGCAGTCGGCCTGACGCTACGGGCGCCGCGCGAGTGTGCCGCGCTCGAGCTCGTAGATGCACTCCATGCGCTCGGCGAGCCTCAGATCGTGCGTCACCACCACCAGACTCGTACCGCGCTCGCGATTGAGCTCGAGCATCAGCGCGAACACGCTCGCGGCATTGGCGCCGTCGAGATTGCCGGTCGGCTCGTCGGCGAGCACGATGCTTGGTGCCGTCACCAGTGCGCGGGCAACGGCGGCGCGCTGGCGCTCGCCGCCGGAGAGCTGGTGCGGGCGGTGGTCGAGCCGCGCACCCAAGCCCACGCGCTCGAGTAGCGCGCGGGCCGCCGCGCGCGCTGCGGCGACCGGCGCGCGCCGCACCAGGAGCGGCATGGCCACGTTCTCCAGCGCCGAGAACTCCGGCAGCAGATGGTGGAACTGATAGACGAAGCCGAGCGCGTGATTGCGCAGTACGCCGCGCTCGTCCTCGGTCAGTGCGTGGATGTCGCGGCCGGCGACCCGCACCTCGCCCGAGGTCGGCCGGTCGAGGCCGCCGAGGATCTGCAGCAGCGTCGTCTTGCCCGAGCCGGAGGCGCCGACGATGGCCACACGCTCCCCCGCCGTGACGCGCAGGTTGACTCCCTCCAGCACCTGCAGCAGCACCGGTCCCTGCCGGAAGCTCTTGTGAACGTCGCGCGCCTCGAGAACGTCGTCACTCATGCCGCAAGCCTTCAGCCGGCGCCATGCGCGCCGCACGCCACGCCGGGTAAATCGTCGCCAGTACGCACAGCACGAGCGCGACACCGCACACCCGGAAAACGTCCGCCAACTCGACGTACGCGGGCAGATCGCTCATGTAATACACGCGCGCATCGAGGAACTGCGTATCGAGCACACGCTCGAGCAGTCGCACCAGCGTCTCGAGATTGTCCGCGAGCAGCGTGCCGAGCGCTGCCCCGAGCAGCGTGCCGGCGAGCCCGATGAGCACCCCCTGCACTGCGAAGGTGAGCAGCACGTTGCGCGGAGCGGCACCGAGCGTGCGCAGGATGGCGATGTCGGTCTGCTTGTCCTTCACGATCATGACCAGCGTCGCCACGATGTTGAACGCGGCGACCGCAACCAGCATCAGCAGGATCACGAACAGCATCGACTTGGTGATCTCGATGGAGCGGAAGAAGTTGGCATGGTCCTGCGTCCAGTCCGAGACGTAGAATCCCGGACCGCCGAGGGCCACGGCCAGGGCGCGCACCTTGGCCGGCGCGCGCAGCGGGTCGTCGAAGGCCAGGCGCAGCCCGGTGACGTCCTCGCCCATGCGGAACAGCCGTGCCGCATCGGCAAGGTGCACCAGCGCCAGGCCGCGATCGAACTCATACATCCCCGAGGTGAACAGGCCCGCCACCCGGAAGCGGCGCATGCGCGGCACGACCCCGGTGGGCGTCGCCGTGCCTTGCGGTGCGATCAGCACCACGCTGTCGCCGACCCCCACGTTCAGCTCGTGCGCCAGCGCGCTGCCGAGGATCGTGGCATAGCTGCCCGGCTGCAGATCGGTGAGGCTCCCGGCCACCACCCGCTGGGCGAGGCCGGTGGCCTTGCGCTCCTCCTCTGGCAGCACGCCGCGGACGCTGGCCCCCACCATGCGTGCACCGTGGGCGAACATCACCTCGCTCGCGATGTAGGGCACCACCGCCTGCACGCCGGGGCGACGGGCCAGCTGCCCCTGCAGCTCGCGCCAGTCGCTCAGTGAGCCTCCCAGGCCCACGATGGTCGCGTGCGAGGTGACGGCCAGTATGCGGCTGCGCAGCTCGCGCTCGAAGCCGTTCATCACCGACAGCACCACGATCAGGGTGGCCACCCCGAGCGTCAGTCCGCACACCGACATGAGCGCGACGAACGACACGAATCCGCGCCGGTGCGTCGAGCGCAGATAGCGGGTGCCGATCAGCCATTCGTAGGCGCTCATCGCTACTCGTAGCGCAGCGCTTCGGCCGGCGCGATACCCGCGGCCCGGATCGCCGGGTACACGGTGGCGAGCGCGGTCAGGGTGAGCGCTGCCAGGGCGATCACGACGATGTTGCCCCAGTGCACCTCGGAGGGGATGGCGGTGATGTAGTAGACGTCGGAGTCCATGATCTGAAAGCGCAGGGTGTGCTCGAGGAACGGCACGATCGTGTCGACGTGCAGCGCGAGCGTGAGGCCGAGCAGCACGCCGCACAGCACCCCCAGCCAGCCGATCACCAGCCCCTGCGTGATGAAGATGCCCATTACCCGGCGCGGCGCCGCGCCGAAGGTGCGCACGATGGCGATGTCGGTGCGCTTGTCGGTGACTACCATCACCAGCATCGCCACGATGTTGAAGGCGGCAACCGCGACGATCAGCAGCAGGATCAGCGACATCATCGTCTTCTCGATGCGGATGGCACGGAAGTAGTTGGCGTTGTCCTGGGTCCAGTCGCGCACCTCGAACGGCGGCGGCAGCCGTGCGCGCAGCCGTGCGGCCACCTGCGGCGCCGCCAGCACGTCGTGCAGGCGCACCTGCAGCCCCTCGCCGGCCGTACCCGCCGAGCTGAGAGCGCGTACGTCCTCGAGGTTGGCGAAGACCAGGGTGCCGTCATGGTCCTGCAGCCCCACCTCGAACATGCCCGCGACCGTGAGCTCGCGCAGCCGCGGCGTCGGCGTGCCGTTCTCGCTCACCGTCGGCACCAGCACGGTCAGGGCATCGCCGGGCGCCAACCCGAGTCGCTCGGCGATGATTTCGCCGACGATGACGCGCGCCGAGCCGGCCTGCAGGTCCTTGAGATGGCCCTGGGTGATCGCCGGCGCGAGCTCGGCGACGCTGGCCGCGGCCGCCGGGTCGATGCCGCGCAGGAGCACCGGCAGCATCTCGGGCTGACGCACCGCGAGCGCCTGCAGCTCGACGTACGGCGCGACGTCCGCAACCCCGGGCGTGCCCTGGGCGAGGCGCGCCGCGCTCTGCCACTGCGCGGGCGTCGGCGCAATGGCGGCTTGGGTGGCCGTGACGCGCACCTGGGCGCTCAGCGACAGCAGGCGATCGCGCAGCTCGCTCTCGAAGCCGTTCATCACCGACAGGATGACGATGAGCGCGGCGACGCCCACGCACACCCCGATCAGCGAGGCCCAGGTAATGAAGGAGACGAAGAACCTGGTCGAGCGGGCACGCACGTAGCGCAAGCCCACATAGACCGACAGCGGATGAAACATCGTCGCGATTTAACCACAGTCAGGGCGTTTATCAGACCTGCGTCACAAATCAGCGCACGGGCGAGCGGGCACGGGTTTGACAGATTTCCCGCGATGCTATAGTGGAATTTGCTCTTATGGAGACTCGCATGCAGAGCCGGATTGTCGTGGCATTGCTGTGCGGCTGCGGCGCGCTGGGCGCGGCAACCGCCGAGACTGTCGTGGTCAACGAGCAGGTCCAGGTGCGCGATGCGCAAATGGATCTCCCCAAGCGCGGCAGCACCATGGGCGAGGTCGAGAAGCGCTTCGGCGCACCCGTAACGCGCCATGCCACCGTCGGCGGCGCTCCGCACCAGCCGCCGATCACGCGCTGGGACTACAACGGCTTCTCGGTGGTGTTCGAGCGTGACCGTGTGATCGACTCCGTAGTGATGGGCAGCATGCCTGCGGACTCGCCAGCCGCCGCACCGGCCCCCGCGAGCGGCTGACCCAGCCGCGCCGTCGGGCGCAGCGCATGGGCGCCGCCGCCGCCGGGCGCCCGGATCGGGCGCATTGGCCGTGCGGCGGTCATCGACACCTCATGCAGATGTGCTAGTCTCGACCCTAAGAGAATAATTTCCTTGGGGATCTGGTGACGGTGGATGAGTCTCTGGGGGCCCACATCGAGGCCTTGGTGCGTGCCCGGACGCTGGGCAGAAAAACGGCGGCAGCCGAACTGGAAGCAGAGATCCGGCGGCGCGAGGAGGTGCTGCGGCAGACGTTTCGCCGCTACGTGTCACCGCGTGTCGCCGACAAGATTCTCGCGGACGCACAACTGCGCGACACGCTGCTGTCTACGGCCGATGCGCGCGCGCACGCCGTAGTACTGTTCGCGGACCTGCGCGGCTTCACCGGCATCGCCGAGCAACTCGACCCGCAGTGCGTGGTGCCGCTGCTCAACGAGTACTTCTCGCTCCTGACCGAAATCACGTTCCGCCACGACGGCACCGTCTTTCACATGGCCGGCGACTGCCTGATGCTCGGGTTCGGCGTGCCGTTTGAGCAGCCCGACAGCGCACAGCGCGCCGTGCACGCGGCGCGCGAGATGCTGACGGGCTTCGGTGAGCTGGCGCACTCGTGGAAGGAGCGCTACGGCATCGAGGCGGGCCTCGGCATCGGCATCAACGAGGGGGACGTCGTGGCCGGCAACGTCGGCTCTTCCTCGTACATGAGCTACACACTCATCGGCGACACCGTGAACATCGCCGCACGCCTGTGCCAGCGCGCCCGCTCCGGGGAAATGCTGTTCTCCCGGACCCTGAAGCAATCGCTCGACGCGCACGGCGTCGACATCGGCGCCACGCCGCTCCCCTCGCTGCAGCTGCGCGGCCGCGCGCACCCCGTAGACATCTTCTGCGTGCCGCTGCCCTCGCGCATGCAGCTGAGCGCGGGCCCCGCGGCCGCCTGAAGAAGCAGCACGCCGCCTGAGGTGCGGCTGCGCCGCGGGCGCAGCACGGGCTCCGCGCGGATCACCCGCCGGAGCGGCGTGGCGCTCGGGTAAGCTGTGCGCCTTTTGCGAAAGCGCCGCCACCCATTCGATGCCGACCCCGCTGCTCCATCCTCCGATCCCCAGCGCCGCGTGCCCGCATCGCTATTGGCACCAGCTGTACGGCAGCGCCGCGGCGCTGGCACTCGCGGAAGCCATGTCGAGCGACCGGCGGCTGTACGTGCTGATTGCGGCCGGCGCGCGCGAGCTCGAGCGCCTGAGCGCCGAACTGCGCTTCTTCGCCGGCCCCAAGCTGCCGCTGCTGCGCCTGCCCGACTGGGAGGTGCTGCCCTACGACCTGTTCTCCCCGCACCCGGACATCATTTCCGAGCGGCTGAAGTCACTGTTCGAGCTGCCGCAGCTGCGGCAGGGCTGCCTGATCGTCGCGGCCGACACGCTCATGCAGCGGCTGCCCCCGCGCAGCTACGTACAGGGGCGCGCGTTCGAGCTGCGCCGCGGTGATGCACTCGCCCTCGAGCCGTTCCGGCAGCGCCTGATCGAAGCTGGCTACGCGAGCGTCAGCCAGGTCGTCACCCCCGGCGAATTCGCCGTGCGCGGCTCGCTCCTCGACGTCTTCCCCATGGGCACCTCCGCGCCGCTGCGCATCGACCTGTTCGATGACGAGATCGAGGCCATCCGCCGCTTCGACCCGGATACGCAACGCTCGCTCGATGCGCTCGAGGACGTGCGGCTGCTGCCGGCGCGGGAAGTGCCGCTCGACGCGGAAGCGGTGCGGGACTTTCGCCGCCGTTACCGCACGCGCTTCGAGGGTGACCCGACCCGCACGGTGATCTATCGCAGCGTGAGCGAGGGGCTCGCGCCCGCCGGCGTGGAGTTCTATCAGCCGCTGTTCTTCGAGACCACGGCAACGCTGTTCGATTATCTGCCCCTTGATGCCGTCGTCGTGCGCCACGCGGCGCTGCCGCAAACGCTGCTGCATGCCTGGCAGGAGATCACCAGCCGGTACGAGGATCGTCGCCACGACATCGAGCGTCCGGTGCTCAGTCCCGCGGAGCTGTTTCTCGAGCCCGCGCAGCTCGAGGCACGTCTGCAGGCCTTCCCGGCCATCACCGTCGATGCCTTCAAGGCGGATACCGAGCTGCGCGGCGCGGCTGCCGGGGTACACAACTTTCCGACCACGGCGCCGCGCGAGCTGCGGCTCGACGTGCGCGCCGAGCAGCCGTTCGCGCCGCTCGATGCCTTCCTGCGCGAGTTCGAGGGGCGCGTGCTGCTCGCAGCGGACTCCGCCGGCCGGCGCGAGGTGCTGCACGAGATGCTGCGGGCGCATCGGCACGAGGTGCGCCTGCTGGAGGGCTGGGCGGCGTTCGCTGCTGGCGCCGCACGGCTTGCGCTCACCGTGGCCCCTGACCTGGAAGGCCTCACGCTCACCGACCCGCCGGTCGCGGTCATCTCCGAGGCGCAGCTATTTGGCGCCCGCGCCCGCCAGGAGCGCACGCGGGCGAAACGCGCCACCGACCCGGAGGCGATCCTGCGTGACCTGCAGGACCTGGAACCGGGAGCGCCGGTGGTTCACGAGGAGTACGGCGTCGGGCGCTACATGGGCCTCACGCCGATGGAGATCGGCGGTCAGCCGGGTGAGTTCCTGGTGCTCGAGTACCAGGACGGCGACCGCATCTACGTGCCGGTACACGCGCTGCATCTGGTCAGTCGCTACACCGGCGCGGCGCCCGAGAATGCACCGCTGCATAAGCTCGGCACGGATCAGTGGGCGCGGGCGCGGCGGCGCGCCGCGGAGCAGGTGCGCGATGTGGCCGCGGAGCTGCTCGACCTGCACGCGCGGCGCAAGGCGCAGCGCGGGCTCGCGCTCAAGGCCAACGAGCTCGAATACCAGGCGTTCACCAGCGCGTTTCCGTTCGAGGAGACCGAGGATCAGGCGCAGGCGATCCGCCAGGTGCTCGCCGACCTCGACCGCGAGCAGCCCATGGATCGCATCGTCTGCGGCGATGTCGGCTTCGGCAAGACCGAGGTGGCGATGCGCGCCGCCTTTGTCGCGACGCAGGCCGGCAAACAGGTCGCGGTGCTCGCGCCGACGACCCTGCTGGTGCAGCAGCACCTGACCAACTTCCGCGATCGCTTCGCCGACTGGCCAGTACGCATCGAGGCGCTGTCGCGCTTCGGCAATTCCCGCGAGACCCAGACGGTGCTCGAGGGCCTCGAGCAGGGCAAGATCGATATCGTCATCGCCACCCACCGTCTGCTGCATTCGCACGCGCGCTTTCGCGACCTCGCGCTGCTGGTTATCGACGAGGAGCATCGCTTTGGAGTGCGCGACAAGCAGCGGCTGCAGGCGCTGCGCGCCAACGTGCACGTGCTGACCCTCACCGCGACGCCCATTCCGCGCACGCTGAACATGGCGCTCGGCGGACTGCGCGACCTGTCGCTGATCGCCACCGCGCCGGCCTCGCGGCTGGCGATCAAGACATTCCTCATCGAATGGCATCCGCCGACGCTGCGCGAGGCGGCGCTGCGCGAGCTGCGCCGCGGCGGCCAGATCTACTTCGTCCATAACGAGGTGCGCACGATCGGCAAGATCGCCGCGGAAATGCAGTCGCTGATACCGGAAGCGAGCGTGCGCATCGGCCATGGCCAGATGCGCGAGCGCGAGCTCGAGCAGCTGATGGTGGATTTCTACCACCGCCGCTTCAGCGTGCTGGTGTGCACGACCATCATCGAGAGCGGCATCGACGTGCCGACAGCCAACACGATCATGATCAACCGCGCCGATCGGCTCGGGCTCGCGCAGCTGCATCAGCTGCGCGGCCGCGTCGGACGCTCACACCACCGCGCCTATGCTTACCTGATCACCCCGCCGCGAGCGGCGCTGCAGCGCGACGCCGCCAAGCGCCTCGAGGCCATCGAATCCATGGAGGAGCTCGGCGCGGGCTTCGTGCTCGCCACGCACGATCTGGAGATCCGCGGTGCCGGCGAGCTGCTCGGCGAGCAGCAGAGCGGGCAGATGACCGAGGTCGGACTATCGATGTACCTGGAGATGCTGGAGCGCGCAGTGAGCGCGCTGAAGGCCGGCCGCGAGCCCGCGCTCGACCAGCCGCTGGCCGCCGCCACCGAGGTGGAGCTGCGCCTGCCGGCCTTCCTGCCGCAGGTCTACGTGGCCGATGTGCACGTACGGCTGTCGCTCTACAAGCGCATCGCCGCCGCCGACAGTGGCGCCGCCCTCGATGACCTCAGCGCCGAGCTGCACGATCGCTTCGGCCCGCTGCCGGCCGCCGCCTCCAGCCTGCTGCGCATCGCCCGCCTCAAGCTCAGCGCGCGCGCGCTGGGGATTCGGCGGCTGGACTTGGGTCCGCAGGGCGGCTCGGTGCTGTTCGAGCAGCACGCCGGTGTGGAGCCCGCGACGCTGGTACGGCTGATACGCGAGCGGCCGCGGGAGTATCGCCTCGATGGGCCTCTCAAGCTGCGCGTCACGCGGGCGCTGCCGGTCGACGAAGCACGCTTCGAGCACGCCGCACAGCTCCTGCGCGAGCTCGGCGCGCGGCCGGCAAGTCCCTTAAAATGACGCAATGAACATCCGCTACCCGACCTTGCGCACCCTGAGGCTCGCCGGCATCGCGACGCTGCTGCTGTGCTGCGCACTTCCCGGCAGCGCTCAGGAAGAGAATGCCGCGGCGGCAGGCCCCGTCTACAACATCGAGCTGATCGTGTTCCGCACCTCGAGCGCGCTCGGCGCTCCGGAAGACTGGAGCGCGGAGACCGGTGTGCGCAGTATCGCCGGTGACGAATCCGCCAGCGGCTCCGCGCAGGTCGGGCGCTTCGTTGCTGCGCTGCCCGCCACGGCGTGGCAGCTCGGCGAGCTCGAGAGCCGGCTGCGCGCCAGCGGCACGTACGTGCCGGTGGCGCACGCTGCGTGGGCGCAGACCGCGAGCGCCTGGGGCACGCGCGCGGGCTTCTCGCTGCAGAAGCTCGGCGTCAGCGTGCCAGGACTCAACGGCAACGTGATCCTCGAGCGCGGTCAGTTCCTGCACTTAGGGATGACGCTCACTTACGCCATGGCTTCGCCGCCGGCGGGCCTTGGCGCCGGACCCGACACACCCTTCGTGATAAATGAGAGCCGGCGGGTGCGCTTCTACGAGCGCAACTACTTCGATCATCCCGCCTTCGGCGTGATCGCGCTGGTGACGCCCGCGCAAGGCTCACGGCCCCCGGGACGTTAGCCGCCGAGCAGCTGCGCGGCGGTGAATTCGCAGGTGAGGCCGCGCTCCTCCTTGGCGCAGCGCACGCGCTCGCGCCCGGCGGCGATGAACCAGGTCTCGAGCCCGCGGGGCCGGCCGCGGCCGAATGCCGCAGGATCCAGCACGGCCGCGCACGCCCCGTGCTGCGGGTCACGCACCGATTCGTAACGGATGACGGCAATCCGGCCGAGGCGGGCATGGGCGGCGAGCGCCTGCGTGCCGGCGTAGCTTGCGCGCTCGGTCCAGACGCTGCGCTCGCGCGTAAGCGGCGCCACGGTCAGATCCAGCGCGGCGTCGGTGCGCACCGTGGCGCGAAAGGCGGTGTGCGGCACCGGGCGCAGCTCCGGCGTCCCGGGCGAGTCGAGCAGAAAGCGCAGCCGCCAGTAGCTCTTCTCGGCGAGCGCGGTGCGCAGCGCCTCCGCGCCGTACCACACCCCGGGCTCGAACGCCGCGCGGAAGCGCGAGCCGAGCTGAGGCCGGTAGCGAAACGGCGTCGCGAGCAGGTAGTGCAGTTTCACGACCGCGGCAGGCAGCGCGGGCTTGCTCTCCTCGAGCGTCGCTTCGAGCGTCAGCTGCTCATCGAGCGAGTCGGCGAGGCGCATGGTGGAGGCTGTGTGCTGCGCCTCGACCACGCGCCACAGGCTGCGCGCGTAGGGGCGTGCCTCAGATGCGAGCGCGCGCGGCGTCCAGGTAGTCAACGGTCCGCACCAGCCCGGCGGGGTCGCGGATCAGGACCAGCGGAATGCCGCCGAGCGCCGCGTTCTCGCTGCGCAGCCACGCCCGGGCCGCCTCGTCATCCGATCCCACGATCGCATCCAGCGAGCGGAACAGGCGTACGAACAGCGCCGCGAGCTGCCAGGGCTTGGAGCCAGGCTCGAGCGCCTTACGGCCGTTGGCGAGACGCGAGAGGGTCGCCCCGCTCACGCCGATGACCTGCGCCAAGTCCGACTGCGGCAGGCCGAGGAAGCGTGCCGCGCGTACCGTGGCACGGGTGAGTACGCCGGCCGAGTCAGCCGCCGGCCTCGCGGGAGCACTATGTTCTGCCATTTGCAGCAGAAATATTAGCGCAATTTACTTTCCATTGAAATAGGTGACATAAGCCGCCACCACCCGGGCTTCAGGCCTCGGTCCGCGCCGCCGCGCGCACCCGCGGCTCCTCACCCTGGAAGTCAGCGGCCTCCGCCGTCACGATGCCGTCCTTACCATTCTTCTTGGCGCGGCTGAGTGCGGCCGCGCACGCCTTGAGCAGGCCTTCGACCGCGAGTGTGCGCGGCGGCACGAGGCTCGCGATGCCCGCGCTGATCGTCACGTAGCGTCCGGCGCCGGCGGTGGGATGGTGCATCAGCAGATCGCGCACGCGCTGTTTCACCAGCTGCGCGTAGTCGGCGGCCTTCTCGGCCGCCTCACCCTGTGTCAGCACCACGAAGCGACCGCCTTCCCAGCGACCGACCAGATCCCCGCCGCGGCGGTAGGAGGCACCGATCACGCGCGCCACGCGGCGGATGCAGGCATCGCCCGCGGCGCGGTCGAATTTGTCGTTGTAGGCACCGAGATCATCGATGTCGAACATCGTCAACCCGATCTCGTGCGAGTCGCGCTGCGCGAGCTGCCAGTCACGCTGCAGCAGCTCCTCGAAGTAAGCGCGTGAGTGCAGGCCGGTGAGACGATCCTCCCGCAGCCACGACGGCAGGCCCGTGGCCGGCGTAACGGCGTTCTTCAGCCGGTCGCTGGCGTCGCGGTGGTAGCCGATGAAGTGCGTGAGCTTGCCGTCGGTGCGTACCGGCTGCACCACGGTCTCGTTCCAGAACAGCGCGCCATCCGGGCGATAGTTGCGCACCAGCACCCGCGCCGGCTCACCGCGGCTGACCGCCTCGGCGAGGCGTGCGCGCGCGTCCTGGTCACGATCGGTCCCCTGCAGCATCCGCAGGTTGGTGCCGAGCAGCGCCGCGGCCGGATAGCCGCACATCTGCGCAAAGGCGCCATTGACGTACACCACCGGGCAGTCGGCCGCCAGCGCGTCGCAGATCACGATGCCCTCGGGAGCATGCTCCACTACACGACGCCAGGCTTCGGCCGACCAGTTGTTCATGCATCCCGTCCGGGGTCGAGCGTCAGCGCGGGGGCCGCTGTGGCGCGCGCCAGCAGCGCACGGGCGTCGCGCCACTGGGGCGACGCCTCGAGCTCTGCCCGGCTCAAGGCCCCGGCGCGCCCATGCAGGCGCACCAGGCGCAGGCTCGAGGCCGGCCGGGGCTCAGCGTCGAGATTGGCCAGCAGCTCGACGACGCTCGCGCGATTGTTGCAGACCGGTAGCATGTCGCAGCCCGCCGACAGGGCCTGCTGCGCCCGGGTCAGGACGTCCCCGTACGCGGCAGCAGCTCCTCCCATGGACAAGTCATCGCTGAACACTACCCCCTGAAACCTGAGCTCTCCGCGCAGCACGTCGCGAATCCAGCGGCCGGACAGGCTGGCGGGGGCCGAATCCACGGCCGGAAAGAGCACATGGGCCACCATGACGGCCGTCAGGCCATTAGCGATCAGGCGCCGATAGGGCGCGAGGTCCGCCCCGAGGTCGGCCAGGGGTCGCCGGTCCACCGGCAGCGTCAGGTGGGAATCGGCTACGACGGCACCATGCCCGGGAAAGTGCTTGGCGATCGCCGCCATGCCCGCCTCGCGCATGCCGTGGCTCCAGGCAAGCGCGAGCGACCCCACCGCGTCCGCGGAACTGTGCAGGGCGCGGTCACCGATGACGCTTACGCCATAGTCCAGGTCCACGCACGGGGCAAACGAGATATCGACGCCGTGCGCACGCAGCTCCGCGGCCATCAGCCAGCCGAGGCCACGCGCCAGCGCCAGCGCGCGGCGCGCGTCCTGGTCGAACTCGTGTCCGAGACGGCGCGGCGGCGGCAGCACTGAGAAGCCGTCGCGAAAACGCTGCACCCGCCCGCCCTCCTGGTCGACCGCCACGATCAAGGGCGGCGAGCGCTCGGCGTGGATCGCGCTGACCAGCGCGCTCAGCTGCGGCGGATCGGTGTAGTTGCGTGTGAACAGGATCACCCCGCCCACCAGCGGATGCCGCAACAGCTCGCGCTCCTCGGCGGTGACCTCGGTCCCCGCGAGGTCGATCATCATCGGTCCGAGACTCATGTGGCGGCGTGCCCGCGCACGGGTCCGGGCGCGGTCAGCAGCGCGAGCGACTCAACGTGCGCGGTGTGGGGAAACATGTCCACCACGCCCGCCGCCTGCAGCGTAAAGCCGTGCTCGTGCACCAGCACCCCCAGATCTCGCGCCAGGCTCCCCGGATGACAGGAAATATACAACAGCCGTTCCGGTGCCAGCCGCGCCACCGCCGGCAGGACGGCGTCCGCACCGGTGCGCGGCGGATCGAGCAGTACGTGGCTGTAGCGTCGGGCGAGCCATGGCGCACCGGGATCAGGCGCCGCAGCGAGATCGGCGCGGTGAAAAGCCGCGTTGCCGATGCGGTTGCGCCCGGCGTTATGACGGGCGCGCTCGATGAGCGCGGCCTCGCCCTCGACGCCCACCGCGATGCCGGCACGGCGAGCCAGCGCCAAAGTGAAATTGCCGAGGCCGCAGAACAGATCGAGCACGCTCGACTCCGCACGCAGCTCGAGCAGCTCGACCGCCCGCGCAACCAGCGCCTGGTTGACCGCGCCATTCACCTGGATGAAGTCGCTTGGCGCAAACTCCAGCTCGAGGGCGGACTCGGGCAGGCTGTAGCGCAGCGGCGGCGCCTGCGGCCCGAGCGCACGCACTGAGTCGAGCCCGGCCGGCTGCAGGTACAGCTGCACCTGGTGTGCAGCGCCGAAGGCGCCGAGCAGCGCCAGGTCCTCGGGCGAGGGAGGCTGCAGCACACGCAGCACCAGCGCGGTCGCGTTGTCGGCGACCGCTACCTCGATCTGCGGCACGTGCTCGCGGATGCTGAGCTCGTTCAGCGCCGCCGCGAGTGGGGTGATCAGCGCGCCGGCGGGAGCGGCGAGCACCTCGCAGCGCGCGAGCTGCGCCACATACGGGGCGGCGCGCTCGCGAAATCCCACCACCACGCAGCCCTTCTTGCGCACGAACTTCACGCCGAGGCGGGCCCGGCGCCGGTAGGCCCACGACGGCCCGGCGAGCGGGGCGAGCCAGCTCGCCGGACTCACCCCCCCGACCCGCGCCAGCGTATCGCGCAGCTCCCGGTCCTTGGCGGTGAGCTGTGCGGCGGGCGCGAGGTGCTGCAGCACGCAGCCGCCGCATACGCCGAAGTGCGCACAGCGGGGCTCGACCCGGTCGGCCGAGGGCTCGAGCACCTCGAGCAACTCGCCGTCGTCGTGTTGACGGTGTCGTCGCGTGCGGCGGTAGCGGATGCGCTCCCCCGGAAGCGCACCCGCCACGAACACCGTCTTGCCCTGGCGCACGACGCCCTCGCCGGCGTGGGTAAGGTCGCAGACGCTGCCGGTCTCAGCGGCAGCGGCGGATGCCGCGGCGCTGCGCCGCGGCGCACCGCCGGCTGGCATGCTCAAGCGTCCGCCCGCCAGGCGGCGAGGAACTGCGCGAAGTGCGCCTCCCGCGAGGCGGCGAGATACTCCCGCACCCGCGCCAGCTCAGCCGCATGCTCCTCGCGCGCGAGCCGCCCGCGCAGCAGCTCGAACCTCAGATAGACGAGCCAGGTGTTGAGCACATCGGTCTCACAGTAGTGGCGAATGCCGCCGATGTCGCCGGCCTGCCAGGCGGTCCAGACCTGACTGCCGTCGAAACCGAGCTTTCCCGGCAGCCCCAGCAGGCAGGCCATGTTGGTGAGCGATACCCGGTTGCGCAGCTGGTAGCCCGACAGCACGTCCATGAGATCGGTATGGCGCCAGTGATAGCGGCTCAAATAGTTGTTGTACCGGAAGGCGACCTCCTCCTCGCCGGTCTCCCAGAAACGCCCTGCCTGCACACCGGCCAGCAGCGCCCGGTAGGTGAGCACCGGCAGATCGAACGCCGCGCCGTTCCAGGAGACCAGATCGGGCGAGAATTTCTCGATACCCTCGAAGAAGCGCTGCACCAGCTCGCCCTCGGCTGCGCCCGGCTCGCCGAGACTCCAGACCCTGAAGGCATCGCCGCTGCGCAGCAGGCAGGAGATGGCGACCACGCGATGCTGCTCGAGCGGCAGGAAATCGCTCGTGGCCGCACGTCCCTGGCTCGCCGTGCCCTGGCGGCGCAGCGCAAACATCGCCTTTGCGACCTGCTCGTCGGCGAGACCCTCGAGCCCGTACAGGCGCCGTCCGAGGGCCACGTCCGGCACCGTCTCGATATCGAACACCAGCGTGTTCACGGCGCCTTCATCAGTACGGCGACCGCGACCACCAGGCCCCGCTCGTCGGTGAGCGTCACGTGACCCTCGCCGATGCCGAGCTCGCGGCGTACCCGCTCGCCGCGGGCGGAGAACACCACCTCGGGCTTGCCCCAGGCGTTCTGCACCACGCCAACATCGCGGATCCACACGCCGTGCGCGAAGCCGGTGCCCATGGCCTTGACGATCGCCTCCTTGGCGGCGAAGCGCATGGCGAGGAAGCGCTCGGGACGCGCAGTGCGCGTGAGCTGCTCCTGCTCCTGCGGCATGAGCAGGTGCTCGATGAAGCGCGTGCCGAAACGCTCGAGCGTGTGGCTGATGCGCGCACTCTCGAGCACGTCGACGCCGATGCCGAAGATCACGCGCGCGTCTCCAGCATCAGAGCCTTCATCTCGCGTACCGCCGTGGGCAGGCCGACGAACAGGGCGTGCGCGATGAGCGCGTGACCGATGTTGAGCTCGACGATCTCGCGGATCGTCGCCACGGGCTGCACGTTGTGGTAGTTGAGTCCGTGGCCGGCATGCACTTCCAGACCGAGGCCGGCACCGAGGCGCGCCGCCGCACGCAGCCGCTCGAGCTCGGTGGCCCGCGCTGCCCCGCTGGCCTCGGCGTAGGCGCCGGTATGCAGCTCGATCACGGCCGCCCCGGCAGCGGCCGCCGCTTCGACCTGCCGCCACTCCGGGTCGATGAACAGCGCCACCCGCACGCCCGCCTGGCGCAGCCGGGCTGCCGCCTCCTGTATGCGTGCAGCCTGGGCCGGCACATCGAGGCCGCCCTCGGTGGTGATCTCCTGGCGCCGCTCGGGCACGAAGCAGCAATCGGCGGGCCGCACGGCAACCGCAATGCCGACCATCTCCTCGGTGACCGCCATTTCCAGGTTCATGCGCGTCTGCAGCAGCGGGCGCAGCGCATGCACGTCCTGATCCTGGATGTGACGGCGATCCTCGCGCAGGTGCAGCGTGATGCTGTCGGCCCCGGCAGTCTCGGCGGCGAGCGCGGCGTGTACCGGGTCGGGATAGCGGCTGCGCCGTGCCTGGCGCAGCGTCGCGATGTGATCG
Source organism: uncultured Gammaproteobacteria bacterium (assembly GCA_963837075.1). Classification (GTDB taxonomy): domain Bacteria; phylum Pseudomonadota; class Gammaproteobacteria; order Steroidobacterales; family Steroidobacteraceae; genus 13-2-20CM-66-19. The sequence continues at coordinate 301,866 of CAWILY010000001.1, forward strand.
ATGTTCACTCCGAGGGAGATGCCGCCGGTCATTGCGCCGCCCTGCGCCGGATCGATCGGGCCACCGCGCGCGTGGTCAGCGGATGTCCCTCCAGGCATGCGCCGAGCGCCGCCTGCAGCAGCCGCCGCGCATCCTCGAGAGCGCGCGCGCCCCCCAGGCGCTCCCCGGCAAGCCCGAGGAGCGAATGTCCCGCCAGAGCGTGCCGGCTGCGCGCCGGCGCCGGCACGAGTCCGAGGCCCGGACGGAAATCATAGTACCGCTCGGCCGCGATCGGGGTGCCGCTGTGCGCCTCGCTCGCCAGGTCCAGCCCGTAGCCGAGCACCTCGAGCAGGCGCTTCTCGAAGATGCGCAGGCACGGCTCGAGCGGCTGGCCAGCGCGCAGGCTGCCGAGCGTCGCGTGGTAGTGATCGAACAGCTCCGGCTGCGGATCGTGCCGGGTGGTCAGCCGCAGCAGCAGCTCGTTCAGGTAGAACGCCGCCAGCAGCGTGCCGGCGGGCAGGGGCGGTGTGTAGGTTGTGCGCTCGGCCGCCGTGAGCTGCGGCGCCTCGCCGCGCCCGCTCCAGGAAAGCAACAGCGGCTGGAACGGCTGCAGTACGCTCGCCAGGCGGGCGCGCGGTGCGCGCACACCGCGGGCGAACAGCGTGAGGCGGCCGTGCTCGCGCGTCAGCACCTCGAGAATGCGGCTGGTGTCGCGCCACGGGCGGTGGTGCAGGACGTAGCCCGGGGTGAGATCGATGCGGCGCAGACTGCGGCTCATTCCAGCCCCAGCTGCTTCAGCGCACGGGCATTGTCCGCCCAGTTCTCGCGCACCTTGACCCACAGGTTCAGATGCAGCTGCGCTCCCAGCTGCTCGTTGAGTGCCAGCCGCGCCGCCCGGCCCACCTTTTTCAGGCGCTCGCCGCGGGCGCCGATCACGATCGGCTTCTGGCCCTCGCGGTCGACCCATATCACCGCGTCCACCAGCAGTCGATGATTTTCCTCTTCCGCGAGGCTCTCTACTTCTACGGCGATGCCGTACGGCACTTCCTGATTGAGCGCGAGCGTGAGTTTCTCGCGGATCGTCTCGGCGATGCGGAAGCGGATGTCGCGATCGGTGCGCTCGCCGTCCGGGAACAGCGGGGACCCAAGCGGCAGGTGCGCGGCGATCGTATCGCGCAGATCCTCAATGTTGTCGGACTTGAGCGCTGCCACCGGCACGATGGCGAGGAAACTGTGCCGGCCGGCGAGCTGCGCGAGGTAGGGCAACAACCGCTGGCGCGGGCGCACCTGGTCGATCTTGTTGACGGCGGCGATCACCGGGCGGGCGGCGCGGATGATGCGCGCCAGCGCCAGCTCATCGTCGTGCGTCCACTTGAGCGCCTCGACGACCAGCACCACCAGGTCTGCCTCCGCGAGCGCGGTGGTCGCCGTGCGGTTCATGGCCCGGTTGAGCGCGCGGCGCGCACCGCTGTGCAGTCCCGGAGTGTCGAGAAAGGCGATCTGCGCCTGTGGCAGGGTCAGCACCCCGAGGATGCGGTGACGCGTGGTCTGTGGGCGCGGCGTGACGATGCTGAGCTTCTCGCCGACCAGTACGTTGAGCAGGGTCGACTTGCCGACGTTCGGCCGCCCGATGAGTGCGACGAATCCGCTGCGAAATTCCTGAGGTGCGGGCATGTTCACGGGATGTCAGTCCGCCGACGGCGCGCCGATCCGGGCGAGCATGTGTGCGGCGGCCTCCTGCTCGGCACGGCGGCGGCTCGAGCCTCCGCCCTCGACGCGCAGCTCGAGGTCAGCCACCTCGCAGCTCACCCGGAAGGTCTGCGCATGGTCCTCGCCCTCGATGCCGAGGACGCGGTAGCGTGGCAGGGTAAGACTGCGCGACTGCAGGTACTCCTGCAAGCGCGTCTTGGGATCCTTGAGCCGCTCGGGCGGGGGCAGCGCGGCGATGCGCGGCGCGAACAGCCGTGCGAGCAGCCTTGCTGCGGCCTCGGGGCCGCCGTCGAGAAACACCGCCCCGCACAGCGCTTCCAGCGCATCGGCCAGTATCGACTGGCGGCGGTAGCCGCCGCTCCTGAGCTCGCCGGAGCCGAGCTGCAGCATCGCCCCGACCCCGAGATCCACGGCCACCTCGGCGAGCGGCTCGCGGCTCACCAGCCGTGCGCGCAGCCGGCTCAGATCGCCTTCGGAAGCCTGCGGGAAAGCCTGGTACAGCTGGTGCGCGATGACGAGGTTGAGGACGGCGTCGCCGAGGAACTCGAGGCGCTCGTTGTTCGCGCCAGCGGCGCTGCGATGCGTCAGGGCGGCGCGAAACAGCGCCGGGTCGTGCAGGGCGTAGCCCAGGCGCTCGCGCACCCAGGCCGCCGGCCAGTCGCCGCCCGTCATGTCCACAGCGGCCGGCACGCGCTCACGCGGTTCCTGGCAGCGCTTACTCGCCGCCTCCACCAATGCGCACGGTCTTGTCGAAGGTGACGTGCAGCGAGACGTTGCCGAACAGCGGCGCATCGTCGTCGTACTCCGACTCCACCACCCAGGCACCACCGTCGCGCGTGATCTTCATGTCCTTGGTGGTGGGGTAGTCGACCATGTCGATCTCGAAGTGCCTGTCGATGGAATTGCGGATCGATCTCGGATCGGCGGCGCCGCCCTTCAGGTCGCTCCCGGCCTGGTCCATCGCCTTGGCGACTTTCATGTAGTTGAGGTAGATCGGCGCCAGGCGGATGCCGGCGTACACCACCACGGCCATTGGCGTGAGCAGGAACAGCCAGCCGATGAACGTGACACCCAATTGCCTGTTTCGCATTACTGCCACCCCCGGGCTGCGTGTTACTGGATCGCCTGGCCGATGCGGCTCCACAGCGGGCCGCCCGATCGTCCCCAGTCCCAATTGAACCAGATCCGGGTCGCCTTGCCGACCAGGTTCGCTTCCGGCACGAAACCCCACGAGCGCCCGTCGTCGCTGTTGTCGCGGTTATCACCCATCATCAGATACTGCCCCGGCGGCACGATCCGATCAAACGGTGGCATGCGTGAGCCGCCCGGGGCATCCTCGTCGCCGCACACGTAGCCGCGTACCCCGCTGCGCTTGCAACCCGGCAGCACCGGCGCGCGATCCAGCGCCACCGGGCAGAAGATTGCCTCGTGCTCGTGTGCGCCGAGCTGCTCGTGCGCCAGCGACATGTTCACGTAGCAACCGTCGTTGTAGCGCTGCGCACCGACGCGGAACGGCACCGGCTTGCCGTTGATGACGATCAGGTTGTCGTGCACCTGCACGTGGTCCCCGGGCAGGCCCACCAGGCGCTTGATGAAGTTGGTGGACGGATCGCGCGGGTAGCGGAACACCACCACGTCGCCGCGCTGCGGCTCGCCCACCGCGATGATCTTGCGGTTGAGCACCGGCAGGCGCAGCCCGTAGGCGTACTTGTTGACGATGATGAAATCGCCGTCGAGCAGCGTCGGCATCATCGAGTCGGAGGGGATACGGAACGGCTCGAAGATGAACGAGCGCAGCAGCAGCACCACCAGCGCGACCGGGAAGAAGCTACGCGCGTAGTCGACCGTGCCCGGCTCGGGCACCTGCGCCGGATCCTTGCCGGCGGCGCGCGCGGCGGCGGTGCGCCAGCCACGCAGCCACCAGGCGTCCAGCGCCCACACCACCCCGGTAACCACGGTGATGGCGAGCAGCACGGCGCTGAAGTCGAGCCGCTCGGCGACCAGCAGGCGCAGCACGGCGCAGGCGATCAACACCGGCAGCGCGCTGTACAGGAAGCTCATGAGCGGCGGATCGCGGGCCGCCGCGGGCGCGGCCAGCACGCGCCGTGGCCGCACGAACCAGTCGTCGACGATGCATACCAGGGTTGCGGGCAGCGCCAGCCAGGAGAGCAGCGCAATGATCGGCATCAGGGACGTTAGCATTGGGCAACCTTAGTGTTTGCGGCCGACCTGCAGCACTGCGAGGAACGCCTCCTGCGGAATCTCGACGTGTCCTAGCTGCTTCATACGCTTCTTGCCTTCCTTCTGCTTCTCGAGGAGCTTGCGCTTGCGCGTGACGTCACCGCCGTAGCACTTGGCGAGCACGTTTTTACGCAGCGCCTTGACCGTGGCACGCGCGATCACCGCACTGCCGATCGCAGCCTGCACCGCCACTTCGAACATCTGCCGCGGGATGAGCTCCTGCATCTTGTCGACCAGTTCGCGGCCGCGCTGGTAGGCGCTCTCGCGGTGCACGATGATCGACAGCGCGTCCACGCGGTCACCGTTGATCAGGATGTCGAGCTTCACCAGCGGCGCCGCCTGGAAGTGGCTGAATTCGTAGTCGAACGAGGCATAGCCGCGGCTCGCCGACTTCAGCCGATCGAAGAAATCCAGCACCACTTCCGCCAGCGGCAGCTCGTACTGCAGCGACACCTGCGTGCCGAGGTACTGCATTTTCTTCTGCGTACCGCGTTTGTCGTTGCACAGCTTCAGCACCGCACCGACATGATCGGGCGGCACCAGGATGTTGGCGATGATGATCGGCTCGCGGATCTCCGCGATGTCGTTGGTCGGCGGGAGTTTGGCCGGATTGTCGACGTACCCGGTGCTGCCGTCGTTGCGCGCGACCTCGTAGACCACCGTCGGTGCGCTGGTGACCAGTTCGAGCTGGTACTCGCGCTCGAGCCGCTCCTGCACGATATCCATGTGCAGCAGTCCGAGGAAGCCGCAGCGGAAGCCGAAACCGAGTGCGCCGGAGACCTCCGGCTCGTAATGCAGCGCCGAGTCGTTCAGGCGCAGCTTGGCGAGCGCATCACGGAAGCGCTCGAAATCCTCCGAGTTCACCGGAAACAGCCCCGCGAACACGCGCGGCTTGATCTGCTTGAAACCCGGCAGCGGTGCGGCTGCCGGACGGTTCTCCAGCGTGATGGTGTCGCCCACCGGGGCGCCATCGATCTCCTTGATACCCGCCACCACGAAACCGACGTCGCCGGTGCCGAGCTCGCGCTCCACCACGGGTTTGGGCGTGAAACGCCCCAGGCGGTCGACCAGGTGGCTGCGGCCGGTGGACACCACGCGGATCTTGTCGCCGCTGCGCAGGGCGCCGTTCATCACCCGCACCAGCGAGACTACCCCGACGTAGTTGTCGAACCAGGAATCAATGATCAGCGCCTGCAGCGGCGCCTCGCTGTCGCCGCGCGGTGCGGGAATGCGCCGGATGATCAGCTCGAGCAGCTCCGGCACTCCTTCGCCCGTCTTGGCGCTGACGCGCGCCGCACCACTGGCGTCGATGCCGATGATCTCCTCGATCTCGCGCCGCACCCGCTCGGCATCCGCCGACGGCAGGTCGATCTTGTTGATGACCGGCAGGACCTCCAGGCCCTGCTCGATGGCGGTATAGCAGTTGGCGACGCTCTGCGCCTCGACTCCCTGGGAGGCATCCACCACCAGCAGCGCGCCGTCGCAGGCGGCGAGCGAACGCGACACTTCGTAGGAGAAGTCCACGTGCCCGGGCGTGTCGATCATGTTCAGCTGGTAGCGCTGACCGTCGTGGGCGCTGTAGTAGAGCGTGACGCTCTGCGCCTTGATGGTGATTCCGCGCTCGCGCTCGAGCTCCATGGAGTCGAGCACCTGCGCCTGCATCTCGCGGTCGGCAAGTCCGCCGCACAGCTGGATGAAGCGATCGGCGAGGGTCGATTTGCCGTGGTCGACGTGCGCGATGATGGAGAAATTACGTATGTGCCGCATGAATCCGCTGACTGCTGCCGCGTGTTGCCGCGCCCGGGAGTCAAGCGGCGGGGCGGATTATAGGGAAGTTTACTACCCGGTGCGCCGTGGGCCGTCGGGCGCGCCGTGCGCCGCCCTGTGCCGCAGCAGCCGCGCCAGCTCGGAGCGGTCGAGGCGGTGCCGGCACACCACCACGCCATCGAGCAGCAGTACCGGAACGTCGAGCCCGTGGCGGCGTTGCAGCAGCGGGTCGAGATCGACATCGACGACCTCGATCGGCGGCAGCTCCATGCTTCGGCCGAGGGCCGCGAGCTCGGCGAGCATCGCCTCGCACAGCGCGCAGTCGTGCCGATGCACCACGGTGAGCCGCCCGGCAGCCATGCACTTTTAGTGCGGCGAATCGGGCGCGGCGGCCGGCGCTTCAGCCTTGACCTGGCTGGCGATGAACCTGACGGTGGCGGGCGGCACCTCGCCGACCGCCGTGATCTTGTGTCCGTCGACCACCGTCGAGAATGCCGACGACGACCCGACCGCGGCCTCGGCGGCCGGCGGCCCGACCGCTCCGGCCTGGCGTTCGACGAACACCGACACGGTGGCGAACCCGTCGGTGAATACCAGGTGCTCGACCGCGTTGGCGGATCCCGGCAGGATCTGCACCGAGCGCACCGCCATGCGGAAGCCGGGCGGCAGGCGCATGGCGCTCCAGGCGAGCGCAGCCGCAGGCGGCGGCATCATGGGATCGTTGCGCAGCCACTGAAAACCCGCTGTCGAAACCTCGGGTCTGAACGCCGCATCGGGAATGTGACCGGGAAGCTGCAGGCTCGCGAACACGATCTGCTCGATCACCTGGCCGCGGGCATCACACAACTGAGTCTTGAGCGGCATCGCCGTGGCGTCGTCGATCCAAAGCCGGTAGCCGTAGCGAAACTCGTCCCGCGGCGACACGGTGATGATGTGCGTCTCGTGGTGGTTCAGGCGGGTGTGGCCGACCTCGCGGATGTCGTAGAAGCTGGCCGACTCATCGGTGAGCATCGGGAAGCCGACCAGCGACTGCTGCGGCGCATGCTGCTCCACCACCACGGTACGCCGGTCGGGCAGGTAGCACGAGAGCGTCGCGCCGGTGCGGATGAATTCACGGCCCGAGCCATCGAGCGATGCCAGCCGCTCGGACACGGTACCGTCCTGGAAGCGGTGGATGATGCGCAGCATCTCCACGTGCCCGCCGTGCCAGTGCGAGAACGTACCGTCGTAGTTGCGCCCGACCAGCGCCTGGTTCATGCGCTCGAGCCACTGCGCCGGCGTGTGTTCGAGCGGGGTCTTCTGCGCCGGTGTCTGGGCCAGCGCCGCTGCGGTCGCCCCCCAGGCGAGCGCCAGCGCGAGCAGTTGCCCGCTACCGCGCCGCGCCCGCGACATTGCCCGTCGGCTCCTCGGCCGCAGCGGTGGCCGGCTCGCTGGTCATGAAGGCGGACAACAGGTTGCGCCGTGCGACTGGCTGCGAAAACATGCTATGCGCCACGACGTAGTTCGCCAATTCCGTGCTCGGTACGAGGACCGCGTGACCGGCGGGAATCGGTGGCACGACGTAGCTGGAGGCGGCGGGAACCACCGCGGCGCGCGCGAGCGGCGGCGCGGCGGGCGCGAGTCGTGCGACGGCCAGCGCGCTCGGCGGCGCCTGCGCGCGTAGCCACATGATCGAGACGGCGGCGACGCCGGCGGCCAGCCCGGTGGCGGCCACAGGCTGCCACCAGCGCAGTCCGGCACGGCGCACAGCCCCCGGGGCCGACTGTGCGGCGAGCGAGGGTTCCGCCAGCAGCACGGCGCTGACCCGCCCAGCAAGCGGCGCATTCAGGCGCACGCCGCGCTCGGCGCGGATCACGGCACCCATCACCGCGTAACGGCCCCAACGGGCTTTCAGCGCCTCATCGCGCGACAGCCGCCGCGCGAGCAGCTCGCACTCCGCGTGCGGCAGCTCGTCGTCGAACATCGCCGAGAGTTGACTGTCGAGCTCTTCGTTCATCCCATCTCCTCCGCACGGCCGAGACCGCCCTCGAACACCTCCCGCAGACGGCGGTCGATGGCCTCGCGTGCCCTGAAGATGCGCGAGCGCACGGTACCCACCGGGCAATCCATGGCGGCGGCGATCTCCTCGTAAGACAACCCCTCGAGCTCGCGCAGCACGATCGCGGTGCGCAGATCCTCGGGCAGCGCGTCGATCGCGGCATTGACCGTCGAGCGGATCTCGTCGGTGAGCACGAGCCCCTCGGGGGTTTCGGAATCCTTCAAGCGACCTTGCATGTCGTAAGACTCATCGCTGTTACTGCGGTCGAGGTCATATTCGATCGGGCTGCGCTCACGTGACACCACGGCGTTCTTGGCGGTGTTGATCGCTATGCGGTACAGCCAGGTGTAGAAGGCGCTGTCACCGCGAAACTGCGGCAACGCCCGGTAGGCCTTGATGAAGGCCTCCTGGGCAATATCCTCCGCCTCGGCCGGGTTGCGCACATAGCGCATGACCAGCTTGACGAGTTTGTGCTGGTACTTGAGCACCAGCGCATCGAATGCCCCCTTGTCTCCGCGTTGTACGCGGCGTACCAGGCTCAGATCACTTGCATCGGCACTCACGCGCGCGGCCCTACTTCCGGACGGAAGGCGGCCGCGCCGTGCGCTGGATAGACTGTGAGCTCTTGTAAAAGTTCAGCATGTCGGGGGTCGGGTGACTACCCGCAGAATACCCCCTGCCCGCCCCCCGATCGACATAATCCCCGGATGCGCCCGACCAGCTGCCGCAGCTGCGGATCCGCCGGCGTTTCACCCCACAACAGGTACCTCGCCAGCAGCGGATCGGGCAGCGCCAGCAGCCGTGCAAACCCGCTGCGCTCCCCGGATGAGGCGCTGGCGAGTGTCGCGCGCGCGTAACCCTCGAGCAGCAGGTCGAGTTCCTTCATGCCGCGGCGACAGTGCCACAGGAGCCGCCGGGCCTCGATGTCCGCGGTCATTCAGCTCTGCCGCTCGAGCAGCATCTTCTTGATCTCGGCGATCGCCCGGGCTGGATTCAGGTCCTTCGGGCACACATCCGTGCAGTTCATGATGGTGTGGCAGCGGTACAGCCGGAAGGGGTCCTCGAGCTCGTCCAGCCGTTCACCGGTGGCTTCGTCGCGACTGTCGATGATCCAGCGGTAGGCGGCCAACAGCGCTGCCGGTCCCAGGAAGCGCTCGCTGTTCCACCAGTAGCTCGGACAGGCGGTCGAGCAGCACGCGCACAGGATGCATGCCGCGGGGCGGTCGATACGCTCCTGCTCCTCCTTGGACTGCAGCCGCTCGCGGTCCGGGGGCGCCGGCGTGCGTGCCTGCAGCCAGGGCTTCACGGAGGCGTACTGCGCGTAGAAATTGGTGAGATCCGGGATCAGATCCTTGACCACCGACATGTGCGGCAGTGGATAGATGCGCACCTCGGACGACAGGTCGCTCATGGCGGTGGTGCAGGCCAGGCGGTTCAGCCCGTTGATGTTCATGGCGCACGAGCCGCAGATACCCTCGCGGCAGGAGCGACGGAACGCCAGCGAGGAGTCGAGCGCCGCTTTGATCTGGATCAATGCATCCAGAACCATCGGCCCGCAGCTCTTGACCTCCAGCACGAAGGTGTCGATGCGCGGATTGCTGCCGGAGTCCGGATCGAAGCGGTAGATGCGGAACGTGCGCACCTCACGCGCACCCGCGGGAGGCGGGTGCGTGACGCCCTTCACGGGGCGCGAGTTGGCGGGCAAGCGGAATTCGGCCATCGCGATCCTTCAGTAGGTCCGCGCCTTGGGCGGGATCGACTCGACCTCGCCGGTCAGCGTGTTCAGGTGCACGGGACGGTAGTCGAAACGGGTGTGCCGCGGGTCTTCGACCCATACCAGCGTGTGCTTCAGCCAGTTGACGTCATCGCGCTGCGGGAAGTCCTCGCGCGCGTGGGCGCCACGGCTCTCGGTGCGGTTGGCTGCCGAGTGGATGGTGGCGGTCGCCTGCAGCAGCAGGTTCTCCAGCTCGAGCGTCTCGATGAGATCGGTGTTCCACACCAGCGAGCGGTCGGTGATGCGCACGTCCGCGAACGAGGCGAACGTCGCGGCGATGCGCTCGATGCCGGTCGCCAGCGTCTCGCCGGTGCGAAACACCGCGGCATCGAGCTGCATGGTCTTCTGCATCTCCACACGGATCGCGGCCGTACCGCGTGAGCCGTGCGCATGGCGCAGCCGGTCGAGGCGCGCCACGGCTTGCGCGCCGGCATCGCGCGCGAGCGGCCGGTGCAGGCCGGTGGGCTCGATCAGCTCCGCACAGCGCCGCGCTGCCTCGCGCCCGAAAATCACCAGGTCGAGGAGCGAGTTGCTCCCCAGCCGGTTGGCACCGTGCACCGACACGCACGCCGCCTCGCCCACGGCCATCAGCCCCCCCACCACGCTGTCGGGGTTGCCCTCCTTCGGCCGCACCACCTCGCCGTGGTAATTGCAGGGGATGCCTCCCATGTTGTAGTGCACCGTGGGCTGCACCGGGATGGGCTCACGGGTGACGTCGACCCCCGCGAAGATGCGTGCCGTCTCGGCGATGCCCGGCAGGCGCTCGTGGATGACCGCCGGTCCCAGATGCTCGAGGTGCAGCTCGAGATGGTCGTGCTCGGGGCCGACACCGCGCCCCTCGCGTATCTCCAGCGTCATAGCCCGGCTCACGACGTCACGCGAAGCGAGATCCTTGGCGTTCGGGGCGTAGCGCTCCATGAAGCGTTCGCCCCTGGAGTTGGTCAGGTAGCCCCCCTCCCCGCGCGCTCCCTCGGTGATCAGACAGCCGGCGCCGTAGATCCCGGTCGGGTGGAACTGCACGAACTCCATGTCCTGCAGCGGCAGTCCGGCGCGCAGCACCATGGCGTTGCCGTCACCCGTGCACGAGTGCGCCGAGGTGCAGGAGAAGTACGTGCGCCCGTAGCCGCCGGTCGCGAGGATCGTCATGTGCGCACGGAAGCGATGTAGCGTGCCCTCATTGAGATCGAGCGCCACCACACCACGGCACTCGCCGTGTTCCATGATGAGATCGATGGCGAAGAACTCGATGAAGAACGTGGCGGCGTGACGGATGGACTGCTGGTAGAGCGTGTGCAGCATCGCATGACCGGTGCGGTCGGCCGCCGCGCAGGTGCGTTGCGCGATGCCCTTGCCGTAGTGGGTGGTCATGCCGCCGAACGGTCGCTGATAGATTCGCCCCGACCCGGTGCGCGAGAACGGCACGCCATAGTGCTCGAGCTCGATCACCGCCGCCGGGGCCTCCTTGCACATCAGCTCGATCGCATCCTGGTCGCCCAGCCAGTCCGAGCCCTTGACGGTGTCGTACATGTGCCAGCGCCAGTCATCCTCACCCATGTTGCCCAAGGCGGCCGAGATGCCGCCCTGCGCGGCGACCGTGTGGCTGCGGGTCGGGAAAAGCTTGCTGATGCAGGCGGTCGACAGGCCGCTCTCGGCAAGTCCCAGCGTTGCGCGCAACCCCCCGCCCCCGGCGCCGACGACGATGACGTCGAACGAGTGGTCGATGAACTGGTAGGCGCTCATGGCGCGCCCCCGAAGCTGACCTTCAGCACGGCGAATACACCGGCGGCGGCGAGCAACACGTGCGCAAAGCCGAGCAGCACGAGCGTCAGCGTCTTGGCGCCTGTGCGGTGCACGTAATCCTCGACCACCACTCGTACGCCAAGCTGCGAGTGCCAGGTGGCGACCAGCACGAACACGATCAGCAGCAGCGCGGTCCAGCTCTGGCTCATCCACGTAACCACGGTCGCGTGATCGAGCGCGGGCAGTGAAAGGAGCGAGACCACGAACCAGATCGACAGCGGCACCAACGCCACGGAGGTGAGGCGCTGCAGCCACCAGTGATGCACCCCGCTGCGGGCAGCGCCGAGCCCGAGCACCCGGCGAAGCGGACTGCGCAGGCTCACGGGGATGCGACCCCGGTGAAGCGCGCGAATGCGGCGATGAGCACGGCCAGCAGCAGGCTCGCCGCTAACACCAGCCAGGCGCTGCGGCGGGACTGGGCGCGTTCCAGTCCGCGTCCGGTATCCCAGACCAGATGGCGGATGCCCGCCACGAGGTGGTAGCAGAACGCCAGCAGCAGCCCGCCGTACAGCAACTTCATCAGCGGCAGCGCGAGCAGCCGCATGGCGCGCGCCTGTGCACGCTCGCCGCCCGCGACCGCCATGAGCCAGTACACCAGCAGCAGCAGTCCCGCCGACAGCGCCACACCCGTGAGGCGGTTGAAGATCGACGTTGCCAGGGTGTACCGGGACATCTGGTACACCGACAGGTGCGGCGATAACGGTCGGCGCGGCATAGACTAAAAATCGATGCAGCGGCCGTTCTTTTCCCAATCGCCGAAACGCGTAGGCTCGGGCCCTGCGCGCCCGCCGATCTCGCGCGCCGTGGTCGGTGCGGCCGCGCCTGCGGCTGGGGCAGGATCAGTGGCGCATGATGGGGAGGCAGTAGTGACCGGAAGCTCTTCCCGGCTCTTGGAATTGCGCGGCGACATACTATTTAAGTCTGCCAGAACTCAGCTTCTTGAGCCATGGAAAGTTTAGGAAAAACAACGATCAACTCCATGCCCAGTGAACTCTTTAGGGTGCCTCTTGCCACCCTCGGGGTGGTGCGTGTGCGCGGCAGCGACACCGTGTCGTTTCTGCAGGGACAGCTGTCGAACGACGTGGCGCTGCTCACGAGCGTGCGAGCGCTCCTCGCCGGCTACCACAACCCGCAGGGACGCGTGATTGCGCTGCTGCGACTGGTGCAGCTCGCCCCCGGCGACGTGCTGGCGATTCTGCCGCGCGAGCTGGCGGCCACGGTCACCGCGCGGCTGCGCAAGTTCATCCTGCGCGCAAAAGTGACGGTGAGCGATGACTCTGCCGCCTGGATCCTCACCGGAGTGATCGCCGACGGAGCGGATGCGCCGGCGGTGAGCGGCGCGACATGGCCCGCTGCGGTGGAGGATGCGGCATCGTTTGCGGGCTCGGTTGCAGTGCGGATCGGTGCGCAACCGGCGCGCTGGCTGGTGGTGAGCCCGGCGGACAGGCCGGTAGACTTCGGCGCCGGCCCAGGCGCCGCGCCCGAGCTGTGGCGGCGCCTGGCGATCGCCGCCGGCGAGCCGCAGGTGTACGCGGCAACTTCCGAAGCGTTCGTGGCACAGATGCTCAACCTCGACGCCCTCGGGGCGATCGCCTTCGACAAGGGCTGTTACACGGGACAGGAAGTCATTGCCCGCGCTCACTACCGGGGTCGCATGAAGCGCCGCCTGCAGCGCTTCCGCAGCGCGGGCGGCGCGCCGCTCGCCCCCGGGGATGCGGTGGTGCTCGGCGATGGACGCCGCGCCAGCGTCGTCGATGCGGTCGCGGCCGCGGACGGCGGCAGCGAGTTCCTGGTGGTCGCCCCTCTCGCGGCAGAGGCCACCACCGGCGCGGCGGATCCCGCCGCCGGCGCGCGGCGCATAGATGCCGAGCCGCTGCCGCTGCCCTACCCGGTGCCCGACTGAGAGCCGCTCAGGGCGCTTCCGGGCGCATGTGCGGGAACAGGATGACGTCGCGGATCGAGGCGGAGTCGGTGAAGAACATCACCACCCGGTCGATGCCCACGCCGAGCCCTGCCGCGGGCGGCATGCCGTACTCGAGCGCGCGTATGTAGTCGGCGTCGTAGAACATCGCCTCCTCGTCGCCGCGGTCCTTGCGCGCCACCTGGGCGCGGAAGCGCGCCGCCTGGTCCTCCGGATCGTTGAGCTCGGAGAATCCGTTGGCGATCTCGCGCCCGGCGAGGAAGAACTCGAAGCGATCGGCGAGGAACGGATCGGCTTCGTTCGCTCGGGACAGCGGCGACACCTCCGCCGGGTAGGCATGCACGAAGGTGGGATCGAGCAGCGCGCTCTCGGCGGTCTTCTCGAAGATCTCGATCTGCAGCTTGCCGGGCCCGTCGTGCGCACCCACCTTGATGCCGAGCTGCTCGCAGCGCTTGCGCAGGTAGGTCAGATCGCGCAGTGACAGCGGGTCGATCCCCGGGTTGTGCTCGATGATCGCCTGCTCCACGGTGAGACGGCGGAAGGCTTGGCCCAGATCGTAGGCGCGCCCCTGGTAGCTCAGCTGCTGGGTGCCGTTCAGCGTGTCGGCCAGCCCGCGGATCGCCTTCTCGACCCACTGCATGAGATCACGGTAGTCGGCGTACGCCAGGTACAGCTCGAGCATCGTGAATTCCGGGTTGTGTTGCGTCGACAGCCCTTCGTTGCGGAAGTTGCGGTTGATCTCGTACACGCGCTCGAGACCGCCGACGATCAGGCGCTTCAGGTACAGCTCCGGCGCGATGCGCAGGTACATGTCCAGTCCGAGCGCGTTGTGATGGGTACGGAAGGGTCGCGCCACCGCGCCGCCCGGTATCGGCTGCATCATGGGCGTCTCGACCTCCAGGAAGTCGAGCGCGTCGAGGAAATCGCGCAGGTAGCGCACGATGCGCGTGCGCGTGCGGAACACGTTGCGGCTCGCCTCGCTCATCACGAGGTCGACATAGCGCTGGCGGTAGCGCGTCTCGGTATCGGCGAGTCCGTGCCACTTGTCCGGCAGCGGCCGCAGCGACTTCACCAGCAGCCGCAGCGCCTCCACCCGCACCGACAGCTCGCCGGTGCGGGTGCGAAACAGCACACCGCTCGCACCGATGATGTCGCCGAGGTCGAAGCCCTTGAAAGCCTCGTACGCCGCGCCGAGTGACTCCTGCTGCAGGTACAGCTGGATCTGTCCGGTGCGGTCGGCGATCTTGGCGAAACTCGCCTTGCCCATCTCGCGCCGGAGCATGAGCCGTCCGCCCACCGTCACGCGGGTCGGATTCGCCTCGAGCCACTCGCCGCTGCGCTCGCCGAACGACGCGTGCAGCTGTCCGGCGAGCGCATCACGGCGGAAATCGTTGGGGAAGGGCTGACCGGCCGTGCGCAGCCGTGCGAGCTTGGCGCGCCGCTCGGTGATCAGCTTGTTCTCGTCATGGTCTCGTGTCACGTGTCTACAAACCTGCCTTGAGCGAGGCCTCCATGAACTGATCGAGCGCGCCGTCGAGGACCGCCTGGGTGTTGCCCACCTCCACGCCGGTGCGCAGGTCCTTGATGCGCGACTGGTCCAATACATAGGAGCGGATCTGGTTGCCCCAGCTCACGTCCGACTTGGAATCCTCCAGCACCCGCGCGGCGGCGTTGCGCTTGTTGACCTCGAGCTCGTACAGCTTCGCTTTCAGCATCTTCATGGCGGTGGAGCGGTTCTTGTGCTGGCTGCGCTCGTTCTGGCAGGCGACCACGATGCCGCTCGGCAGGTGCGTGATGCGCACTGCGGACTCGGTCTTGTTGACGTGCTGCCCGCCCGCGCCCGAGGAGCGGTACACGTCCACCTTCAGGTCGGCCGGGTTGACCTCGATCTCGATGTCATCGTCGATCTCCGGTGAGACGAACACCGAGGCAAACGAGGTGTGCCGGCGGTTGCCGGAGTCAAACGGCGATTTGCGCACCAGCCGATGCACTCCGATCTCGGTGCGCAGCCAGCCGTAGGCGTACTCGCCCTGCACTGCCACCGTCGCGCTCTTGATGCCGGCCACCTCGCCGGGGTTGGAATCGATCACTTCGCAGCTGAAGCCGCGCGCGGCGCCCCAGCGCAGGTACATGCGCAGCAGCATCTGCGCCCAGTCCTGCGCCTCGGTGCCACCGGCGCCCGCCTGGATGTCGAGAAACGCGCTGTGCGCGTCCATCTCGCCGCGGAACATGCGCCGCAGCTCGAGGTGGCGCACCTCGGCCTCGAGGCGAGCGGCATCCTGCTCGATGTCGTGCGCGGCGCGCTCATCACCCTCCGCCGCTGCGAGCTCGAGCAGCTCGCTCGCCTCGCCGATGCCCTTGGTGGCGCGGTCGATCTCGCCGACGTCGCTGCTGAGCCGCGCGCGTTCGCGTCCGAGCTCCTGCGCGCGTGCCGGGTTGGACCAGACCTGCGGATCCTCGAGCTCGCGCGCTACCTCTTCGAGACGCTCCTGCTTGCGGTCGTACTCAAAGAAACCCCCGTAGTGAAGTGATGCGTTCATCGAGGTCCTTGAGCTGGCGACGGAGCTGATTGACTTCCATACACGTCCTGTGGCGGCGCCGCGCAAGCGCCGCGTAGCGGTAGACCGAGCGCAGGATGCTAGCATCGCGGCGCGGGCCTTAGCGAGCGGCGGACAGCAGGTGATCGACCAGCAGCTGCAGACGCCGCTCGCCCTGGTACTCGTTTACTTCGAGCCGATACACCAGCTGGCTGATGCCCGCCGGCGCTGCGAACTTCGCGCCGTCCTCGATGTGGTTGAAGGCGATGGCATCGAAGGTACGGCCGCTGCGCGCCACCTCCACCCACATCTTCAGGTGACGGTCCCCGACCACGCGCGCCTCCTTCACGCTGAACAGCCCGTCGAAGCTCGGCTCGGGAAACGCCTGGCCCCACGGGCCACCGGCGCGCAGCGCCTCGGCCGTCTCGAGTGCGATCTCGCTCACCGTGAGCTCGCCGTCGGTCTCGATCGCATCCGCCGGCGGTGCGCCGGCGAGGCAGCGCGTCACCTCGGCGTCGAAGGCGCGCGCGAACTCGTCGAGCCGCGCGCGCTCGAGGGTGAGCCCCGCCGCCATGGCGTGACCGCCGAAGCGGCTGATCAGCTCGGGATGGCGCACGGCGATCGCATCGAGCACGTCGCGGATGTGGATGCCGGCCACCGAGCGCGCCGAGCCGCGCAACAGCCCGTCGTCCGCGCACGCGAACGCCACCACCGGCCGGCGTACGCGCTCCTTCACGCGGCCCGCCACCAGGCCCACCACCCCCTGGTGCCAGCTGTCATCGAACAGGCACACGCCGCTGCGCTGCGCGCTGCCGTCCTCGAGGTGGCGCACGGCGCCGCGCGCTTCCTGCTGCATCCGCGCCTCGATAGCTCGGCGCTGCTCGTTGAGTGCATCGAGCTGCGCGGCCAGGCCACGTGCCGTCGCCTCATCATCGGTGAGCAGACACTGGATGCCGATCGTCATGTCGTCGAGCCGTCCGGCGGCGTTCAGCCGCGGCGCCACCCCGAACGCCAGGTCCGCGGCCGTGAGGTCGGTCGCGGTCCGGCCGGCCACCGCCAGCAGTGCACGCACACCCGGCACGCAGCGCGCCGCACGGATGCGCTGCAGCCCCTGCGCCACCAGCACGCGGTTGTTGGCATCGAGCGGCACGACGTCGGCCACCGTGCCGAGCGCCACCAGGTCGAGCAGCTGCGCCACGCCGCCCGCACCGGCCGCCACCAGTCCGGCGCTCACCAGCGCGCGCTGCAGCGCCGCCATTACGTAAAACGCCACGCCGACGCCGGCGAGGGCGCGACTGCCGAAGCGGCTGTCGGGCAGATTCGGATTGACGATCACGTTCGCATCGGGCAGCCGTGCACCGGGCAGATGATGATCGGTGATGAGCACGTCGATGCCGCGCTCGCGGGCGGCCGCGACACCGGCATTGCTGGAAATGCCGTTGTCGACGGTCACGATCAGGGTCGGTGCGCGTGCGCTCGCGAGCGTGACGATCTCCGGCGTGAGACCATAGCCGAACTGAAAGCGGTTCGGCACGAGAAAGTCGACGTGCGCGAAGCCGCAGCCGCGCAACGCCCGCACCACGAGTGCGCTGCTGGTCGCACCGTCGGCATCGAAGTCGCCAATGACCAGCACCCGGCCGCCGCCGCCGCGGTGGCGCAATAGCAATTCGACGGCCGCACCAATGCCCTCGAGCGTGCCGACCGGCAGCATCCGTCCCAGGGAATGATCGAGCTCGGCCGCCGAGCGCACGCCACGCGCCGCATACACGCGCTCGAGCACCGGATGGCGCGTCCCGCCGAGCGCTGCCACCGCGGCCGTACGACGCACGATGCGCAGGTTCATGCGAACGCCCCGAGCCCGGCGCGCGCGCGCCGCCACAGCCGCAGGCGCGCGTGGCGGCCGATGCGCACGCTGACGTCGTTGAATACCAACTGCACCCGTGTCAACTCACCAGCCCGCAGCGCCCGCAGCGCCGGCGAGACGAACTGCGCATCGAAGCGCGCCAGCGCGTCCGCCACCGTGTCCCGCTCGCTCTCATGCCATGAGTCTCCCAGCCGCGCCACCACCAGCGCGCGCCCGACGCCAGACCCGGGCAAGTCCCCGAGCCGCTGCGGCAGTTCGCGGCATGTGCTGCCGAGAAGATGCCACAGACCATCGAGCCATGCGTCGCGGCCGAAGGCTGCGGTGGCCGCCGCAACGCCGCTCCCCGGCGCCGGCGCGGCGGCGCGCAAGTGTGCGCCCTGCGCCCCCCACGGCCAAAGAGCCGTGACCGGCGGCACCCCTCGCGCCTGCCGCTGCACGTTCAGCTCGTGCCCGTGCAGCCACATCTCGGTTTCGGCGATCAGTCGTCGCAGCGCTCCGGCTCCCGCACCGTGCGGGAGCGAGGCGGCGATGTCACCCCCGGCGCTGCGCGCGGGCTCGCAGGTGACGAGCGGCGCGATGCCGGGCGTGCGTAGCAGGAACTCGCCCGCCGGCAACGGCAGGAGCGCCGGGCCGGCAGCGCCGAACGTGCGGGCGAAATCGGCCGCCAGCACCTGTTGCTCCGCGGCGCGCAGCGACAGGATGCCGCGGTGCGCGAGGTGTACGCGCGTATGACCGGCGCGCAGCTCGACCGGCGTGGCAATCCAGCTCGTCGTCCCGGCGGCGTCGCTCTCCATGGCCGGCACAGGCAGGGCCGCGGCCGCCACCTGCACGGGCGCGGTGTGACTCAGGTCGGGGCGCCCGGCCCAGTGCGCGAGCCATGTGCGCCAGCCCTCGGGCAACGCCGTGCGCACGCCGTAGCGTCCCGCCGTGACGATCGACGGCGCCGCCGAGGCGAGCGCCGCGGCGTCGATGCCGGCTGCGCTCGCGCCACCGCCTGCGAGGTACAGATCCTGGATCACCATGACGAGCTCGCGCACCGGCGCTATCGTAACCCCCGGTGAAGTTCACACTCGAACCGCCCTCGGAGGGTAATCTCATCCGCGGCTACTCGGAGACGGAGCTGCGGATCGGCGAGCGCCGCATCTGCGGCAGCTGCATCGTGTCGGTCGAGCAGCTGATCACCGACTGGGAGCCGGGCTCATTCGCTGAGTTGCGTGCGGCGCATCTGCAGCCGATCTTCGCGCTGGGGCCGGAAGTGGTGTTGCTCGGCACGGGGCCGACGCAGCGCTTCGCGACCCCTGAGGTGCGCGCCGCGTTCGTCGCGCAGCGCATCGGACTCGAGGTGATGCAGCTCGGTGCGGCGTGCCGCACCTTCAATGTGCTGGTGCAGGAGGAGCGGCGAGTCGTCGCCGGGTTGTTTCTGCGCTGAGCGCCTCGGCTGGCGCCCGAGGGTGACCGGCAGAAGACACAAGGGGAGGGTCAACCAACCAAACAATCATTCGAAGCTGACAGACTCGAACAATTGCACTGTTTTTGTTGTTATCTCGCGCTTATTGCTTTTGTTTGCGACGCCCCTCCTCCCTGTGTCTTCTGCCGGTCACCCTCCGTCTTTGTCGTCGTTAGGAGACAGGGGACGCATGTTAAACGCGTCGCAGAAGGTGGCGCAACCTCTTTGCGGGCCTGCGATTTTTCTCACCAGCCGCGCCCGGAAACATGGCCGGAGGGTCGTTTTGGCGGCCCCGCAGGCGGTTCTCCTGCGTCAGAACGTCGAAAACAACTGTAAATAACAAATATAAATCATTATATTATAACATTAACTTCATGTCATTCCGTCACCCCTCCCAGGAGTGGCACGAAGGCCACTGGACCGAGGGGCTCGCGCTCCATGCGTTGCTCGCGACGCGTGAACCTCACCAGCTGCTGCTGTCCCTCCGGGCCGATCGGTACCACGAGGCGCCCACCCACCTTCAGCTGCTGCAGCAGCGCTTCCGGCACCGCGAGCGGCGCCGCCGCGACGAGGATGCCGTCGAACGGCGCATGCGATTTCCAGCCGAGGCTGCCGTCGCCGTGTCGAAAGCGCACATTGCGGATGCCGAGCTCCCGCAGGCGCTCGCGGGCGCGGCTGAGCAGCGGCTCGATTCGCTCGATCGTGTACAGGTGCCCGACGAGCGGGGCGAGCACCGCGGTCTGGTAGCCGCAGCCGGTTCCGACCTCCAGGACCTTGTCCGCGCTGCCAGCCTCGAGCAGCGCCTCGGTCATGCGCGCCACGATGTAAGGCTGCGAGATGGTCTGTCCGAAGCCGATCGGCAGCGCGGTATCCTCGTAGGCGCGGCTGCCGAGCGCCTCGTCGACGAAAATATGGCGCGGCACATTGCGGATGCGCTCGAGCACGGTGGGTTTGGCGATGCCCTGCTCACGCAGACGCTGCACGAGACGATCACGCGTGCGCGCCGAGGTCATGCCGATGCCGGCCATGCGCAGGTCAGCCATTGAGCGCGTCCAGCCAGCCGCCGAGCACGGGCAGCGCCGAATGGCGTGTCAGATCGACCTGCAGCGGCGTCACGGACACGTAGCCTTGCGCCACCGCTTCGAAGTCCGTGCCGGGACCGGCGTCCTGCTGCGCTCCGGCCGGACCCACCCAGTACACCGGGCGACCGCGGGGATCGTGGGCGCGCATGACCGGCTCCGAGCGATGCCGGAAGCCGAGCCGGCTGGCACGAAAGCCTCGCAGGCGCTCGAGCGGCACGTCCGGCACGTTGACGTTGAGGATGAGTGCCGGCTGCAGCGGGCGCTGCAGCAAGTGCGTCACGAGCATGCGCGCCACTTCAGCGCCCGTCGCGAAGTGGCCGCCGCCGTTGCCGCCGGTGCACAGCGAGACCGCCATTGTGGGCAGTCCGAGGAAGCGTCCCTCCACGGCCGCCGCGACCGTGCCGGAGTAGAGCACGTCGTCGCCGAGGTTGGGCCCGTCGTTGACGCCCGAGACCACCATGTCGTGCTCGAAGTCGAACAACCCGGAGATCGCCAGGTGAACGCAATCGGTTGGCGTGCCGGGCACGAAGTACACCCCCGGCTCGGCCTCGAACACCCGCAGCGGCACATCGAGCGTCAGGGAATTGCTGGCACCGCTCTTGTTGCGGTCGGGGGCGACGACGGTAACTTCGGCGAGCGTCGCCAGAGCCTCACGCAATCGCCGGATGCCTTCGGCGCGAAAACCGTCGTCGTTACTGACCAGGATCTTCACTTGCTATCGCGCGATGGAGGTGCGGCAGAAGTGGCCGTGACTATACTTGAAGAAACACAGCGGCGGAGCCAACGTGAGCACCCTGCCCGGCGATACCGATCCCGACGACGAGGCGGACGAGCAGCGCCTGTTCCGCGACGCCGTGCGCGACGTCAGACCTCTGCGCCAGCGGGCACCACAGCCACGCACGCCGCCGGCACGGCCGCGCGCGCGCTTCACGCGCGCCGACCGGCACGCGGTGCTGCGCGAGAGCCTCGACATGCCGGTCGCCGATCCCGCGCTCGCCGGCGGCGAAGAGCTGGTGTTCCACCGCCCGCAGGTACAGGCAGCGGTAATGCGCCGCCTGCGCCGCGGCCAGTACCGGGTGCAGCGTGAGATCGACCTGCACGGACTCACCGTCGCGGATGCGAAACTTGCCCTGCGGCAGTTCCTGGTGCATTGCCTCGAGGAGCATGTGCACTGCGTGCGGGTGATCCACGGTAAGGGTCTGCGCTCCGGCCATCGCGGGCCGGTGCTGAAGGCCGCCGTCAGCTCGGTGTTGCGCCGCACGGGCGCCGTACTGGCATTCGTCTCGGCGCGCCCCGTCGATGGCGGCACGGGCGCTCTGTATGTGTTGCTGGCGGGCTCCTGACACCCGCATCAGCCGAGGTCGGCATCGACGAGCTCACGCAGCACGGCGGTGGCGAAACATCCCCGTGCCAGGCGAAAACGCAGCACCACCGCCCGCTCCTCGGGCACACAGGCGAGTTCGTGCACGGCGATGCGCAGGCTGCGGCGCTGCTGCTCCATGCCGGCCGCTGCGCACAGGGCGCACTGCAGGGCGAAGCGCGCCGCCACGCGCGTCTCGAGCTCGAGCACCACCGCGCTCGTTGCCGGTGTACCCGAGCCCCACAGCGGACCGGTCGGGTGAATCTCGAGCCGCCGGCAGCGTCCGATAAGCGTCGCGTCGGGGTCCGCGACCGCGAACACGCTCCCGCGGCCATCGAGGTTGGCCAGCTCGCCCGGCACGAGCTGGTTCCAGCTGCCGTCCGTGACCCGCGCGGCGAGCACCGCGTTGAAGATCACGCTGCGTGCGGCGGACAGCACGAAGCCACGCTGCGCCAGCGGCAGGCGTAGCAGATCCACCACGCCCGGATCGATGTTCGCCGCCTGCCGCCCGAAGCGCTGCGGACCGAAGTAGTTCGGCACGCCCTCGCGCGCGACCTGCGCGAGGCGCGGTGCGAGCAATGCTGCCAGCGCGCCGCCATCGCCCGCGGGCTCGCGGATCCTGACGACGAAGCGATTGCCGGCGAGCGCGCCGCGCGGCAGCTTGCGATGGTGCGGCTGCGCTTCGAGCACTTCGAAGCCTGCGCCGTGCACGGCCTGCCAGTCGGACGCCTCGCGCGTGCGCGGGGCCGAGAACCACTGCACGGCGATGGCGCGCCGGTCCTTCAGTCCCGCATAGCCGATCTCGCTGGTGCGGCAACCGGCGATGCGTGCCAGCTCGCGCGCGACCCATTGCGTGTTGGCATCACGCTTGCGCACCCTGAGCAGGAGGTGCTGACCGCTGCCGGCGGGCGTGAACCCGAGCTCCTCCTCGACCAGGAAATCCTCGGGCTCGGCGCGCAGCACGCCGCAGGCGGGCGGTTTGCCGCCGGCGCGCGGCGGGCGCAGGGCCACGGCGCGTGCCTCGGAATCGTCCACGGAGCCTTACGCCTCGCTGAGCAGCACCACCGCGTGCGCGGCGATGCCCTCGCCGCGGCCGAGGAAGCCGAGACCCTCGGTGGTGGTCGCCTTGAGGTTGACGCGCGTTGCGGGGACGCCGAGCAGTTGCGCGACGCACGCGGTGATCGCCTCTCGGTGCGGCGCCACCTTCGGCGCCTGGGCGAGCACGGTCAGGTCGGCATTGATGACCGCGAGGTGCTGTGCGTGCAGCATCTCGAGCACAGTCGCCAGCAACCGGGCGCTGTCGGCGCCGCGCCAGCGCGGGTCACGGTCGCTGAAATGCTGGCCGATGTCGCCGAGACCCGCAGCTCCCAGCAGGGCATCGCACAGCGCATGCAGCAGCACGTCGCCGTCCGAGTGCGCGATCACGCCGTGCGTGTGCGCAATGCGCACGCCGCCGAGCATGAGGCTGTCTCCCGGGCCAAACGCATGCACGTCGATGCCGGAGCCGATTCGCATATTGCGTTCCTGACTCGCCATCAGCTGCAGCGCGCGCGCAGTATTGCGGCTGCCAGTGCCAGATCGGCGGTCGTGGTGATCTTGAGGTTGCTGGCGAGACCCTCGACCAGGGCCGGATGCTCGCCCTGCCACTCGAGCGCCTGCGCCTCATCTCCCGGGAAGCGACCACCGGCATGCGCCACATCGAGCGCGGTGCACAGCCGCCCGAAGCGGAACATCTGCGGCGTGAGCGCGCGCCACAGGCGCGTCCGATCCACCGTCTGCGCTACCTCCATGGCACCGGCAGCAGGGCCGCCGGCGGCATCCTGGGCGCGCTTCAGGGAGTCCGCCGCGGGTACCGCCAGCAGGCCGCCGAGCGCGTGGCCGGCGAGCGCGGTGAGTAACCGCTCGAGCTCTTGTGCCTCGAGGCACGGCCGCGCGGCATCGTGCACCAGCACCCAGTCCGTCTCCGTCGCACGTCCCTCGAGGGCCGCGAGCGCGTGGCGCACCGACAGGCTGCGCTGCGCCCCGCCGATAACGGTGATGAGCCCGCCGGCGGCCTCGCCCGGTGCGCGCTCGAGCGCGGCGGCGCAGCGTGCCGCGACCTCACGGAAGGCGCGGTCCCCCTCGGCGAGCGCCACGACGATGTGGGCACAGCGTGCGTCCGGCAGAAACGCTGCCAGCGCCCATTCGATCACGGTGCGACCTTCGAGCCGCGCATATTGCTTCGGCAACTCGCTACCAAAGCGCTGACCGGCGCCAGCGGCCGGCATGACGAGCCAGTAGCGCATTGACGCGTCGGACCTGTCGCTCAGCGTACCGCGGCGGTTCGCGTAGCGGTATGACCAGCGACGTCCGGGCGCGCCGGAACGACCTGATAGAAGGTCTCGTTGGGAGCGATCATGCCGAGGTCACTGCGGGCACGCTCCTCGATCGCATCCATTCCCGTCTTCAGATCGCGCACCTCGGCCGCGAGCTGCCGGTTGCGCTCGGCGAGCTGCTCATTCTCCTCATGCTGCGCGGCGACCGACTGGCGCAGCCGCGCGACGCCGCGCACACCGTCCTCGGAAACCCATACGCGGAACTGCAGCAGGATTACAGCGACCGCGAGCACGGCAGCAAGCCATTTCATGGGGCCGAGAGCGTAGCAGACCGTGCGCTTACGCGCTGCACCACCGCCGCCCGTTCGGACCAGACGCGCTCGAACGCCGCGCGTACGGCGGCGACGGTGTGCCGCTGCGCGCGCTCCGGAGTGCCCGAATCGAACGGCGGCGCCGGCGCATACTCCATCGCCAGCTGGACGCTGCGGGCGCGCTCCTCGCCGGCGATCTCCGCCATGACAGTAAGCGCCATGTCGATGCCGGCCGTCACGCCGCCGCCGCTGAACACGTGGCCGTCGCGCACGACGCGGCCGGGATCGGGAATCGCGCCGAAGGCGCGCAGCAGCTCGCGAAACGCCCAGTGACAGGCGGCGCGCCGCCCGCAGAGGAGTCCGGCGGCGCCGAGCAGCAGTGAGCCGGTGCACACCGAGGTGACGTAGCGCGCGCCGCTTGCCAGGCGGCGCAGCCCGGCAAGGTACGCCTCATCCTCCATCGCCGCACTGCAGCCGAACCCTCCCGGGACACACAGCAGCGCGCACCCGCCCACGTCCTCGAGCGGCTGCACGTGCGCGAAGGTCACGCCGCTGTCGGCCGCGATCTCCCCGCCGCGGGAGGCCGCGAGCACCACGCGTGCCTGCGGCAGTCGTGCAAACACCTCCAGCGGGCCGGTGAAATCAAGCTGCGTGACACGCGGATAGAGCGCGAAAACCACCATGAATTCGTCCGCCATCGGGCAACTCCTGGCGGGATGGACATCCCGCGGCTGTACGCAACATCTTCTCCCAGGCTATGCTATGGCGGAAATGACGGTTTCCCCTCGTTTTCCGCCACCCTTTGCCTACCCGGCAAGCATCTGCCGGCGCTGATCCTGCATGACACGCCGGATCTGCTTTCTGATCTTCCCTCGCTTCCAGCTGCTCGATGCGGCTGGCCCCATCGCCGCGTTCGAGGCCGCCAGCCGCATCTGTCCGGGCGCCTACGAGCTGCGCGTGGTGGCGGCCGACGGCGGCGCCGTCGCCAGCTCCTCGGGCGCGACGCTCGCAGCGGCACAGTTCGGGTCGGCCGCGCGCATCGATACGCTGGTCGTGGCCGGTGGTGACGGCACGCGCGTGGCGCTGTGCTGCTCGCGGACGCTCGGCTTCATTCTGCGTTGCGCGCTCCAGGCGCGCCGCGTGACGAGCGTGTGCTCGGGCTCGTTCCTGCTCGCTGCGGCGGGACTGCTCGATGGCTGCCCGGCCACCACCCACTGGAGCTGTACGGAGGAGTTCCGCCGGCGGTTTCCCCGCGTGCGTCTCGAGCCTGACCGGATCTTCGCGCACTGCGGCAACATCTGGACCTCAGCGGGTATCACCGCCGGCATCGATCTGTCGCTGGCCCTGATCGAGGAGGACCTGGGTGAGAGCGTCGCGCGGCGAACTGCGCAGCAGCTGGTGGTGTATCACCGCCGGCCGGGAGGCCAGTCGCAGTTCTCGGCGCTGCTGGAGATGGAGCACGCACAGGGCCGCTTCGCGGCACTGCTCGACTACATGCGCTCGCACCTGGCAGGCGCGCTGACGGTGGAACGGCTCGCGGCGCAGGCCTGCATGAGCACACGCAACTTCGCGCGCGCTTTTCAGCGGGAGACCGGCGTAACGCCCGCGAAAGCGGTGCAGCGGCTGCGGGCCGAGAGCGCCCGCGCGATGCTCGAGAGCGGCGCCGGCTCGATCCAGGAAGTCGCCCGGGCGAGCGGCTTCAACGACCCGGAGCGCATGCGGCGCGCGTTCCTGCGCCTGTACGGTGCCGTACCGTCGGCCCTCAAGCGCGGCCGTCGCGGCACTGCGGCACGAGCGAGTCTGCCCGCGCCTCAGGTCCTGACCGCAAACGCTTCCCGGCCCGCATAGCGCACCGTGCCAAGCTCGGCCTCGATGCGCAGCAGCTGGTTGTACTTGGCGATGCGGTCGGAGCGCGACAGCGAGCCGGTCTTGATCTGGCTGGCGGCCGTGGCGACTGCGATGTCGGCAATGGTGCTGTCACAGGTCTCGCCGGAGCGGTGCGACACCACCGCGGCATAGCGCGCGGCATCGGCCATGGCGATGCACTCGAGCGTCTCGGTCAGCGTGCCGATCTGGTTGGGCTTGATGAGCACGGCGTTGGCGATGTGCTGCTCGATCGCCTGGCGCAGGATCCTGGTGTTGGTGACGAACACGTCATCGCCCACCAGCTGCACCCGAGCGCCGAGCACCCGCGTGATCTCGCCCCACCCCGCCCAGTCCGCTTCACTCATGCCATCCTCGATGCTGAGGATGGGGTAGCGCGCGGCGAGGTCGGCCAGATAGGCGGTGAACTCCGCGGCGCTGAAGCTGCGGTGCTCCGACTCGAGCTGGTAGCGCCCGTCGCGGAAGAACTCCGAGCTCGCCGCATCGAGCGCGAGGCATACGTCCTTGCCCGGTGTATAGCCGG
Source organism: uncultured Gammaproteobacteria bacterium (assembly GCA_963837075.1). Lineage (GTDB taxonomy): Bacteria > Pseudomonadota > Gammaproteobacteria > Steroidobacterales > Steroidobacteraceae > 13-2-20CM-66-19. The sequence goes on from CAWILY010000001.1 coordinate 328,419, forward strand.
CTCGCTCGATCGCCTCCAGGATGATGCGCAGCGCCGCCTCATTGGAGTCGAGATTCGGCGCGAAGCCGCCCTCGTCCCCGACCGCGGTCGACAGGCCGCGCGCGGCGAGCAGTTTCTTCAGGCTGTGGAACACCTCAGCGCCGTAGCGCAGCGCCTCGTGAAAGTTCGGCGCGCCCACTGGCAGGATCATGAATTCCTGAATGTCGAGGCTGTTGTTGGCGTGCGCCCCGCCGTTGACGATGTTCATCATCGGCACCGGCATCAGCGGCTCGCGCGCGACGCCTTCGAGCTGTCCCAGGTAGCGGTACAGGGGCAGGCGCGCATCCTGCGCCGCCGCGCGTGCGGTCGCCAGCGATACGCCGAGGATGGCGTTGGCGCCGAGCCGTGCTTTGTTGTCGGTGCCGTCGAGCGCGATCATCCTGCGGTCGATGGCGGTCTGCGCGCGCGGGTCCTCCCCGCGCAGCGCGTCCCTGAGCACCGTGTTCACGTGCGCGACCGCCTGCAGCACGCCCTTGCCGCCATAGCGCTTGCCGTCGCCGTCGCGCAGCTCGACCGCCTCGCGCGTGCCGGTAGAGGCGCCGGAGGGTACCGCCGCCCGCCCGAGCGCGCCCGAGTCGAGCAACACGTCCACCTCGACCGTCGGATTGCCGCGCGAGTCGAGAATCTCGCGTCCGCGGATGTCAGTGATGCGGCTCATGTGCGTAGCTCTCCCTGCAGCAGTGACTCTTCGAACGGCACGCGCTTCACGGCGCGATCGAGAGCGACCAGCGTCGTGAGCAGCGGCTCCATGCGAGCGAGCGGCCAGGCGTTCGGACCGTCCGACAGCGCCTGCTCCGGCCGCGGATGCGTCTCCATGAACACTCCGGCAACGCCGGCCGCCACCGCGGCGCGCGCCAGCACCGGGATGAACTCGCGCTGCCCGCCGGAGGCCGAGCCCTGGCCGCCCGGCAGCTGCACCGAGTGGGTGGCGTCGAACACCACCGGACAGCCGGTGCCGCGCAGGATCGCCAGCGAGCGCATGTCGGAGACCAGATTGTTGTAGCCGAAGGAGAAGCCGCGCTCGCACACCAGGATCTGCTGGTTGCCGGTGGAACGCGCCTTGTCGACCACGTTCTGCATCTCCCAGGGCGAAAGGAACTGGCCCTTCTTGATGTTCACCGGCTTGCCCTGGGCGGCGGTATTGACGATGAAATTGGTCTGACGGCACAGAAACGCGGGCGTCTGCAGCACGTCGACCACGGCGGCCACTTCCGCGAGCGGGGTATCCTCGTGCACATCGGTCAGCACCGGCACGCCGACAGCGCGGCGGACATCCTCCAGAACCTTCAGGCCCGCGTCGATCCCCGGTCCCCGGAAGCTGGCACGCGAGGAGCGATTCGCCTTGTCATAGGACGCCTTGAAGATGAAAGGGATGCCCAGGCGGCCGGTGATCTCCTTCAGCCGGCCGGCGATCTCCTCGGTGAGCGCCGGGCTCTCGATCACGCACGGGCCGGCGATCAGAAACAGCGGCTGCCCCGCGCCGACCTCGAATCCGCTGAGCTGCATGCTGGCGGTGCCAGGCGCCCTCAGGCGCCCGCCGCCTGTGGCAGCTGCGCGGCGCGCTGCGCCCGCGCCGCACGCACGAAGCCGCTGAACAGCGCATGCCCGTCGCGCGGCGTGGAGGTGAACTCGGGGTGGAACTGCGTGGCCATGAACCACGGGTGGTTCGGCAGCTCGATCACCTCCACCAGCCCGTCGCGCGAGAATCCCGAGAAGCGCAGGCCGCCGTGGCGGTAGCGGTCGAGGTAGTTGTTGTTGAACTCGTAGCGGTGGCGGTGGCGCTCCATGATGACGTCGCGACCGTAGATCTCGCGTGCCCGCGTGCCAGCCGCCAGCAGCACCTCCTGCGCCCCGAGGCGCATGGTGGCGCCCTTGGCGGAGGATTCATCGCGGCTCTGTGCGCCGTGCACCTGGTCCTGCCACTCGGAAATGAGGGCGATCACCGGATGCGGCGTGACGCGGTTGAACTCGGTGCTGTTGGCATCGCTCAACCCGAGCACGTGACGGCCGAACTCGACGATCGCCACCTGCATGCCGAGACAGATGCCGAGGTAGGGCACCGCGCGCTCGCGCGCGAAGCGCACCGCCTGGATCTTGCCCTCGATACCGCGCTCGCCGAAGCCGCCGGGCACCAGCACCGCATCGACCTCCTTCAGCGCATGCGTGCCGTGCTGCTCGATGTCGGTCGACTCGATGTAGTGGATGTTGACGCGCGTGCGACTCTTCAGTCCGCCGTGCATCAGCGCCTCGTGCAGCGACAGGTAGGAGTCGCGGATCTGCACGTACTTGCCGACCATGGCGATGTCGACCTGCCCGTCCGGATTGGCCCTGCCGCTCACCACCTGGCGCCATTCCGCGAGGTCTGTCGGCGGCACCTCCAGGCGCAGCTTGTCGACGACGATGTCGTCGAGTCCCTGCTCGTGCAGCAGCATGGGGATACGGTAAATGTCGTCCGCGTCGATCGCGGAGATCACTGCCCGCTCCTCGACGTTGGTGAACAGCGCGATCTTGCGGCGCTGCTCCTCCGGCAGCGGATGCTTGCAGCGGCACAGCAGCACGTCCGGCTGGATACCGATGCCGCGCAGCTCCTTGACCGAGTGCTGGGTGGGCTTGGTCTTGATCTCGCCCGAGCCGCCCACGATCGGCACCAGCGTGAGATGCATGTACACGCAGTTGTTGCGGCCGAGCTCGACACCGAGCTGGCGGATCGCCTCGAGGAACGGCAGCGACTCGATGTCACCGACCGTGCCGCCGATCTCCACCATGCACACGTCCGCACCGTCCGCGCCGAGCTTGATGCAGCGCTTGATCTCGTCGGTGATGTGCGGGATCACCTGCACGGTCGCGCCGAGGTAATCGCCGCGCCGCTCTTTGGCGATCACGCGCTCGTAGATGCGTCCGGTGGTGAAGTTGCTGTTGCGGCCGGTCGTGGTGCGCACGAAGCGCTCGTAGTGGCCGAGATCGAGGTCAGTCTCGGTGCCGTCCTGGGTGACGAACACCTCGCCGTGCTGGAACGGGCTCATGGTGCCCGGATCGACGTTGATGTACGGGTCGAGCTTGACCATCGCGACCTTGAGCCCGCGGGCCTCGAGAATCGCGCCGAGGGATGCGGCGGCGATGCCCTTGCCCAACGAGGACACGACGCCACCGGTGACGAATACGAAACGCGTCATATGAGGTTCGAGGGTTTTCCCGCCGCATGAAGTCGCTGCCGGGGAAACTGCCGGCAGCAACGACGGGCCAGCAGGTTAGCACATCTCGGGCGCCTGCCACAGCAGTCGCCCGCGCCGCGCACCGTTTGCGTGCGCCTGGACCGACTCATCGAGCCACAGATCGGCCGCGGCGACCAGCCGCTCACCGTCGAACAGCAGCGGCAGGCGCGCGCGTTGCGCGAGCGGTACCCGGGCTTCCTGTAACAGGCTCTTGAGCGCGCGGCGCGGCCCGCCACGCACCGGGCGCAGCCGCTCGCCGCCACGGCGCGCGCGCACGGTGAGGCTCGGAGCGAGCGCATCGAGGTCGAGCGGTCCACGCGCATCCGCTCGCAGGGTGAGCGTACCAAGGGCGCCCGGCAGCACGCAGCTGCGTCGCCGGCGCCAGTGCCAGGTGATCGCCCCGCGCGGCCCCGCCTCGGGATCGCCGCCGGCGCCGGCCCGCAGCGCGAGCAGATCCCCCTGGCGCTCGAGCCGGGCACAGTCCCAGGCGACGCACGGCTGCGCGTCCGCGCGCGCCGCCAGCACGACCCCCGCGATCTCCTCCAGCCGGCTCGCCGGCGGCGGCCGCAAGCCCGCAGCCGTGATCCAGAAGCGCAGCGCGTTGCGCCGCCGCTCGAGGCTCAGCCGGCGCAGTACCTGCGCCGACAGCATGGCCCCGGAGCTGGCGCGTGCGACGTCCTGTGCGCCCAGGGCATCGAGCAGCTGCCGGGCCTCCGCGGCGTGGCGCGCGGTGCGCGCCACGGTCGCAGCCGCCGCCGGCCAGCGCGCGCGGATCAGCGGCAGCACGCGCGCGCGCAGGTAGTTGCGATCCAGGTGCAGCTGCGCGTTGCTGTCGTCCTCGATCCAGGGCAGTTCCCGTGCACGCAGCCACGCGGTGAGCTCGGTGCGCGCGCACGGCAGCAGCGGCCGCGCCAGCACGCCGGGGCCGAACGGCGCCACGGCCGGCATGGCGGCAAGCCCCGCGATCCCGCAGCCGCGCAGCAGCTGCAGCAGCACCGTCTCGAGCTGATCGTCCTGGTGATGGGCGGTGAGCAGCGCCTCGCCCTCACCGAGCGCCGCCGCGAGCAGCTGGTAGCGGGCAGCGCGGGCCGCGGCCTCGGGCGATTCGCCGCGGCCGCGCTCGATGCGCGCCGTGCGCACCCCGAGCGGCACGCCGAGCCGGCGTGCCAGCCGGCGGCAGTGCGCACTCCAGTCCGCTGACTGCGGGTGCAGGCGGTGGTCGACGTGCAGCGCGCGCAGCCGCAGCGGCCGGTGCCGCAACTCGCCCAGCGCGGCCAGCAGCGCAGTGGAATCCGCCCCGCCGCTGAAGGCGACGCACAGCGCGACATCGGGATAGCGCGGCAAGAGCCGGGTAAGCTGCTGCTCGAGCCAGCGCGGGCCGAAGCGCATGGGGCCGCGGCGCGCCTCGGCCATGGCAGCTCTCAGGCCGCGTTTTCGGCGAATACGCCGAAGCCGGCGATCCGGGTGGCGCGCGCGGCGCGCAGCTCATCGCGCGGCACCGCCTCGAGCTCTTCCAGGCGACGAACGAGGGCCGCCTTGAGACTGGCGGCGACCGCTGCCGGGTCGCGATGCGCGCCGCCGAGCGGCTCCTCGATGATCTCGTCCACGAGCCCGAGCTTGTGCAGCCGGTCGGCGGTGAGGTTGAGCGCATCGGCCGCAACCTCCTTCTTGTCCTGGCTCTTCCACAGGATCGAGGCGCACCCCTCGGGCGAGATCACCGAGTAGGTGCTGTACTGGAGCATCACCAGCCGATCGCACACACCGATACCGAGCGCGCCGCCCGAGCCGCCCTCGCCGGTGACCACGCTGATGATCGGAATGCTGAGCACCGACATCTCGAACAGGTTGCGGGCGATGGCCTCGCTCTGGCCGCGCTCCTCGGCGCCGACGCCCGGATAGGCGCCCTGGGTGTCGATCAGCGTCACCAGCGGCAGGCCGAACCGCTCGGCGAGGCGCATCAGGCGCAGTGCCTTGCGGTAGCCCTCCGGCTTCGGCATGCCGTAGTTGCGGCGCACGCGCTCCTTGGTGTCGCGCCCCTTCTGGTGGCCGATGATCATCACCGCACGGTCATCGATGCGCGCCAGTCCACCGACGATCGCACCGTCGTCGGCATACATGCGATCGCCGTGCAGCTCGTTGAATTCCGTGCAGATGGCGTTGATGTAGTCGAGCGTGTACGGCCGGTGCGGATGGCGCGCGAGCTGCGTGATCTGCCATGGAGACAGGTTGGCGAAGATGCTCACGGTCAGCTGCCGGCTCTTGGCCTGCAGCCGATTGATCTCCTCCTGGATGTTGACCTCGGAATCGGAGGTCACGTGCCGCAGCTCTTCGATTTTCGCCTCCAGCTCGGCGATGGGTTGTTCGAAGTCGAGAAACGAGACGGCCATGGGGCTGCAGCCTACCTCAACCGGGGCGGGCGTCGGCGGAGATTGCGCTGCCGGTGCCGCCCGGCGCCGCCGCATACACCACCTGCACGGCATCGGTCCCGAGCAGCCCCTCGAGCTGCTCGAGCAGCTCGCGGCTGGCACGCACCGTCCACTCCGGCCCGAGAGTCAGTGCACCGCTCGCGACCTGTCCGCAGTACTCGATGGTGACCGGACAGGGACCGGGCCGCCACGGCTCGAGCATCGGCGCCAGGCGCTGCTCGAGGCGCACCACGTCCGCCTGCGAGCAGCGCAGCACCAGGCGGCGGGCCTCGAGCTCGCGCGCCTGCTCCAGGTCGCTGATGCGGCGTGCCGACAGGCGCCAGGCGTCGCTGAACTCATCGAAGCGCAGCAGTCCCTCGATGAGCACCAGGGCGTCCTTGGCGATCAGGTCGCGGTGCTTTTGCCAGGTCTCCTCGAACAGCATCGCCTCGAGGCGCCCGGTGCGGTCATCGAGCGTCAGGATGACGCGCGGTCCGCGCTTCTTCACCTCGTCGATGAGGCCGGCCACGACGACCGGCTTACCGCCGCCGAAGCGGCCGGTGTCGAAGCCGGCGAGCGGGCGGTCGCTCACCAGGTCCTGGATGCGATGCGTGACGAGCCGCGGCAGACTCGATTCGAAGCGCCGCAGCGGGTGACCGGTCAGGTACAGCCCGAGCGTCTCGCGCTCGCCGGCGAGGCGCACCGCCTCGCTCCACTCCGGCAGCGCCGCGCGCGCTCGTTGCGGCGTGCTGGCGCGCTCGCCGGCGAGGCCGAACAGGTCGCTCTGCCCGGCCTGGTGCGCGCGCGTGTTCTGGTCGCCGAGCTGCATGCTGGATGCGAGCCGGTCCATGAGGGTGGCACGGTTCGCCTGCAGACCATCGAGGCTGCCGCTGCGCAGCAGCGCCTCCAGCACGCGCCGGCCGACCTTCTGCAGATCGAGCCGCCGGCACAGGTCCTCGAGCGCCGCGAAGGCGCCACGGGCCTCGCGCTCCTGGATCACTGCCTCGACCGCGCCGCGACCGACGCCACGCACCGCGCCCAGCCCGTAACGGATGCTGCGCTCGCCGCAGGCGGTGAACTCGTAAACCGAGGCGTTGACGTCAGGAGGCAGCACGGTGAGACCCATGTCGCTGCATTCCTTGATGAGCGTCACGACCTTGTCGGTGTGATCCATGTCCGCCGACAGCACCGCAGCCATGAACTGCGCCGGGTAGTGTGCCTTGAGGTACGCGGTCTGGTAGGACAGCAGCGCGTACGCGACCGAGTGCGACTTGTTGAATCCATAGCCGGCGAACTTCTCCATCAGATCGAAGATGTGCGCCGCGGTGTACTCGCGCACCCCGCGCGCGACGGCGCCGCCGACGAACACCGAGCGCTGCTGCGCCATCTCCTCCGGCTTCTTCTTGCCCATCGCCTTGCGCAGCAGGTCCGCGCCGCCGAGCGTGTAGCCGGCGAGCACCTGCGCAATCTGCATGACCTGCTCCTGGTAGAGGATCACGCCATAGGTCGGCTTGAGGATCGGCTCCAGGCTCGGATGCAGGTAATCCATGGGCCCATCACTGCGGCCGTGCTTGCGGTTGATGAAGTCGTCCACCATCCCGGACTGCAGCGGTCCGGGGCGGAACAGTGCCACCAGCGCCACGATGTCCTCGAACCGATCCGGCTGCAGGCGGCGGATCAGATCCTTCATGCCGCGCGATTCGAGCTGGAACACCGCGGTGGTGCGGCAGGAGCGCAGCAGCGCGAAGGTGATCGCATCGTCCATGGGCAGCGCGCTCACCTGCAGCCGCGCCGCGCCCGCGGGCAGCTCGCTGTTGATGAGCCCTGCCGCGCGGTCGATGATCGTCAGCGTGCGCAGTCCGAGGAAGTCGAACTTCACGAGTCCCGCCGCCTCGACGTCGTCCTTGTCGAATTGCGTGACCACGCTGCCGCCGGCCGCATCGCAGTACAGCGGCGTGAAATCGGTGAGCATCGAGGGCGCGATCACCACGCCACCGGCGTGCATGCCGGCGTTGCGCGTCAGCCCCTCGAGCGAGCGCGCCAGGTCGATGAGGTTGCGCACCTCGTCCTCGCTCTGGTAGAGGCGCTTGAGCTCCGGCTCCTTCTCCAGCGCGCTCTCGAGCGTAATGCCGAGCTCGAACGGGATCAGCTTGGCGATCCGGTCGACGTAGCCGTAGCCCATGCCGAGCACGCGGCCAACGTCGCGCACCACCGCCTTCGCGGCCATGGTGCCGTAGGTGATGATCTGTGAGACGCGCTCGCGGCCGTATTTGTGCGCCACGTAGTCGATCACCCGGTCGCGCCCCTCCATGCAGAAGTCGATGTCGAAGTCCGGCATCGACACGCGCTCGGGATTGAGGAAGCGCTCGAACAGCAGATCGAAGCGCAGCGGATCGAGGTCGGTGATGCCGAGGCTGTAGGCCACCAGCGAGCCGGCCCCGGAGCCGCGCCCGGGGCCCACCGGCACGTCGTGGGTGCGCGCCCAGCGGATGAAGTCGGCGACGATCAGGAAATAGCCGGCGAAGCCCATCTGACAGATGACTTCGAGCTCGCGCGCCAGACGCTCGGCATGCGCCGGCGGCACAGCGCCGCTGGCTGCGAAGCGGCCGGCGAGACCCTCGGCCGCCTGCGCGCGCAGGAACTGCTCGGTGCTGATGCCGGCGGGCACCGGGTACTGTGGCAGGCGCGCCTCGCCGAGGTTGAGCACCAGGTTGCAGCGGCGCGCGATCTCCACCGAGTTGGCGAGCGCCTCGGGAATGTCCGCGAACAGCGCCGCCATCTCCTGCGGCGTGCGCAGGTACTGCTGGCGCGAGTAGCGGCGCACGCGCCCGGGGTCGCCGAGCAGCGCGCCGTCGTGAATGCACACGCGCGCTTCGTGGCACTCGAACTCCCCGGCCTCGAGGAAACGCACGTCGTTGGTCGCGACCACCGGCACGCCGCGCCGCGCGGCGAGCGCCACCGCGCCGGCGATGTAGGCCTCCTCGAACGGACGCCCGAGCCGCTGCAGCTCGAGGTAGAAGCGCCCCGGAAAGAGCGCGAGCCATGCATCGAGCGCGCGCTCGGCGTCGCGCTCGCGCGCGCTCACCAGCGCGCGGCCGATGTCGCCCTCGAGCGCGCCGGACAGCGCGATCAATCCCTGCAGCGCATCCGCGGTCAGCCAGCTGCGCTCGATGCGCGGCACGCCGCGTTCCGGCCCGTCGAGGTAGGCGCGGGTCACGAGCCGGGTGAGATTGCGGTAACCGGCCGGCGACAGGCACAGCAGCGTGCAGCGCGTCGGCGGCTGTCGCTCGCCCTCCTCGCGCACCAGCAGATCGACGCCCACCAGCGGCTTGATGCCGCTGCGCAGTGCCTCGCGATAGAACTTCACCATCGCGAACAGGTTGTGCTGGTCGGTCACGGCCACCGCCGGCATGCCGGCAGCGGCCACCGCCGCGATGAGCTGCGGCACGCGCACCACGCTGTCGATGAGCGAGTACTCGGTGTGCAGCCGCAGATGAACGAAGCCCGGGGACATCGGCGGCGTCCTAATCCGGCAGTCCCAGCACTGTCAAGAGCTCCGCATCATCGTCCTCGTCCTGGAGGCAGCGTACCGGGCTGAAGGAGCGGCGATGCTGTGGCGAGGGCGCCCGCGTACGCAGCGCCGCGAGATGCGCCGGTGTGCAATAGCCCTTGTGCGTCGCCAGCTCGAAGCCGGGGTAGCACGCGTCCAGTGATCTCATCATGGCGTCGCGGCAGGTCTTGGCGAGAATCGAGGCGGCACTGATCGCCGCATAGCGGGCATCGCCGGCGACGATCGCCTCGAGCGTGCACGGCAAGGCCAGATCGGCGATGCACGGGCAGCGGTTACCGTCGACGCGCACGTGCGTCGGCGCGAGCGGCAGCGCCAGCAGCGCGCGGCGCATGGCGAGCATCGTGGCCTGGAAGATATTCAGGCAGTCGATCTCGTCGCGATCCGCCCAGCCGACACCGTACGCCACGGCGCGCGCGCGGATGAGCGGGGCTAGCCGCTCGCGCGCGGCGCTCGTGAGCACCTTCGAGTCCGCCAGGCCGCGGATACGCCGGTGCGGGTCCAGGATCACTGCCGCAGCGACTACGGGACCTGCCAGTGGTCCACGGCCCGCCTCATCGATGCCGGCCACGCGGGTGAGGTCCCGTCGCTCCTGTGCACCCATCAGGCGCCGCCCCGCGCGCCGCAACGCAGAATGGCTTCGGCCGCGAGGCCGGCGCCGCCGCAGCGCAATGTGCGGTGAACGGCCGCGAATTCGTCGAGCAGTTCGCGCACGTGGTCGGGATTCTCCAGCTCCTCCAGCAGCGCCGTTGCGAGCGCCGTGCCGCTCACCTGCTCCTGGAGAAACTCCGGTACCAGAGCTCGCCCGGCGAGCAGGTTCGGCTGCGAAAAGTATCGCACCTTCACCAGCCCCATGGCTCGCAGCAGCGCGGCCGTTACTGGATTGAAACGGTAAGCCACCACCATCGGCCGGCCGGTGAGCAGCGTCTCGAGCGTCGCGGTGCCCGAGGCTACGAGCGCCGCGTCGCAGGCGGCAAGCGCCCGTTGTGCCTCGCCGTCGATGAGCTGAATTCCCGGCGCATCCGGCACTTGTGCAACTTCCCTCTCGAACACCTCACGAACGGCACCGGACGCCATCGGCGCGACGAAGCGCCAGCCGGGTCGCAGCGCCGAAAGCTGCGCGGCGGCTGCGGCGAACGGCGCGGCCAGGCGCGCGACTTCACCGATGCGACTGCCGGGCAGCAGGGCGATCACGCCCTCGGCGCCGGCAAGGCCCAGCGCGCGGCGCGCACCCTCTCGATCGGGGTGGAGCGGGATCTGATCGGCGAGCGGGTGGCCGACGAACACCGCGTTCACCCCGTGGCTTGCGTAGAAGGCCGTCTCGAACGGCAACAGGCACAGCACCAGGTCGCACGCGGCGGCGATGCCGCGCACGCGCCCCCGCCGCCACGCCCAGACCTGCGGGCTGACGTACTGCACGGTGCGGATGCCGTGCGCCTTCAGGCGCCGCGCCAGCGACAGATTGAACTCCGGTGAATCGATGCCGATGAACACGTCGGGTCGCGCCGCCAGCAGGCGCCGCGTCAGCTGCGCGCGCAGGCGCAGCAGGCGCGGCAGGTGGCGCAGCACCTCGGCGAGACCCATGACGCCGAGCTGCTCGGAGCTGGCCCAGGCCTCGCAGCCTGCGGCGATCATCTTCGGACCGGCGACGCCGAAGCAGTTCAGCTGTGGGACGCGCGCGCGCAGTGCCGCGATCAATGCCGCTCCCAGCTGGTCGCCGGAAGCCTCCCCGGCCACCAGCGCGATGCGCAGCGGCGCCGCCGCGGCGGCTGTTGCGCTCATCGCACCAGGTTACGCGTCGAGGCGTTGAGGAAGTCGACGAAGGTACGGATCTCGGGATGCTCGGCCGCGAGCGGGCCGAGCCGCTCGATCGCTTCGGCGAGCTTGAGCTCCGAGCGATACAGAATGCGGTAGGCCTCCCGGATGCGCCGGATCTGCTCCTCGCTGAAGCCGCGGCGCTTCAACCCTTCGGCGTTCACGGCGTTCGGCACCGCGGGATTACCCGCCACCATGACGTACGGCGGCACGTCGCCGCGCACGATCCCGCCGCCGCCGACGAAGGCGTGCGCGCCGATCTTGGCGAACTGGTGTACCGCGGTGAGACCGCCGAAGATCACCCAGTCACCCACTTCGACGTGGCCGCCGAGGGCGGCGCAGTTGGCGAACACCGTGTTGTTGCCGACCAGGCAGTCGTGCGCGACGTGCGCGTAGGCCATGAACAGATTGTCGCTGCCGATGCGCGTCACGCCCTGGTCGTGCGTGGTGCCGCGGTTGATGGTGCAGCTCTCGCGAAAGATGTTGCGATCGCCGATTTCCAGGCGCGTTGGCTCGCCGGCGTATTTCTTGTCCTGCGGGGCATCGCCGATGGAGGCAAACTGAAACACGCGGTTGTCCGCGCCAACGCTGGTCGGCCCGTTGATCACCGCGTGCGGGCCGATCACGGTACGCGCTCCGATACGCACCTGCGGGCCGATGATGCTGAAGGGACCGACGCTGACGTCGGGCGCAAGCTGCGCGTCCGGCGCGATGACCGCGCGGGCGTCGATCACCGGCCGGTCTCCGGGGCCACCATCATGTCGGCGTGCGCGACTTCGTGCTCGCCCACCAGGGCGGTGGTGGAGAAGCGCCAGATGCCGCGCAGCGAGCGTTCCAGATTCGCCGTGAGCATGAGCTGGTCGCCCGGCACGACCGGACGGCGGAAGCGTGCCTTGTCGATGCCGACGAAGTAGAAGCGCGTGTTGTGATCGGGAATGACGTTGGCGGTCACGAAGCACAGGATGCCGGCCGCCTGCGCCAGCGCCTCGATGATCATCACGCCGGGCATGACCGGGCGCCCGGGGAAGTGCCCGGGAAAGAACGGCTCGTTGTAGGTGACGTTTTTCAGCGCGCGGATGCTCTCGCCCGGGCGGCATTCGAGCACGCGGTCCACCAGCAGAAACGGATAGCGATGCGGCAGGCGCTCGAGTATCGCCTGCATGTCGAGCTGAACCCCTTCAGTCATGATCTTCGTCTGCGTCCTGACCCGGCGCTGCGCCTGCGGCCCGCTCGAGCCTCTTCAGGCGGGCAACAAGCTGTGCGCTGCGCTTGAAGCGGCCGACCAGCCGCCGCCAGGTGTGTGCCTCCTCGATGGGTAGGGTGCTGGAGTATACGCCGGCACGTGCGATCGAGTGGCTCACCGCTGAAGTGCCGGTGATCACCACATCGTCGGCGATGCTGATGTGCCCGGCGATGCCGACCGCCCCGCCGATCATGCAGCGCCGGCCGATGGTGGTGCTGCCCGAAACGCCGGTGAGCGCTGCGATCGCAGTATGGGCGCCGATGCGCACGTTGTGTCCGATCATGATCAGGTTGTCGAGCTTGACGCCATCCTCGATCACCGTGTCCTCGATTGCGCCGCGGTCGATGGTGGTGTTGGCGCCGATCTCCACGTCGGCGCCGACGCGCACGGTACCGATCTGCGGCACCTTCAGCCAGCGGCCTTTCTCGGGGGCAAAGCCGAAGCCATCCGCGCCGATCACAACGCCCGGCTGCAGTACGCTGCGCGCCCCGATCTGCACGCCACGTCCGAGCGTCACGCGCGCCACCAGGCGCACGTCGGCATCCAGCTGCACGTGCTCGTCGAGGCAGCAGTGCGGGCCGACGAACACCCGCGGGCCGATCACCGTCTGCGCCCCGATCGTCACCCCGGCGCATACCTGCGCGCTCGGCTCGATGCGCGCGCCCGGCGCGACGATGGCGCTCGGGTGCACGCCGGCAATGAGCGGTGCCGCCGGGTGCAGCACGGCGGCGATGCGCGCGTAGGTTGCATAGGGGTTGTCGCTCAGCAGCAGCGCGCTGCGGGCCGCGGCGGCATCGGCCGCGCGCAGCACCACCGCCGCGGCGCGGCTCTCGGCCAGCTGCGCGCGGTAGCGCGGGTTGGCGAGAAAAGCGAGCGAACGGTCGTCGGCGTTGGCGAGTGTCGCGACGCGCTCGATGAGCGTGTCCGGGTCGCCGCGCAGCTCGCAGCCGAAGCGCACCGCGAGCTCCCCAAGCGACACCGCCATGTCGCGCCTCCCGCGAGGGTGCCGCGCTATTTAGGCTGCGGCTTCGCGGGCGGCGCCGCCGCGGGCTTAGCCCCCCCGCCGTGGGCTTCGAGCGCCGACAGGATCTGCGGCGTGATGTCGTACGCCCCCGTGGCGTAGACCACCGCCTCACCGCTTAGCACGACGTCGTAGCTCTGGGCCTTGGCGTAGCTGCGCACCTCTTCGAGCAGCGTGCGCTGCAGCCGCGACAGCTCCTCGTTGCGCCGCGCGGTGACGTCGTCGTTGAACTCACCCTCGGCGCGCTGCAGATCGCGGGCGCTGTCGCGCAGTTCCTTCTCCGCCTTGACCCGCTGGTCTTCGCTCATGGTGGCGCTATCCTTCTGCAGCTTCTCCTGCTTGGCCTTGATCGCCTGCTCCTGGGCCTGCAGCGTGCGCTGCCGGGGCGCGAACTCCGCGCGCATGGACTCCTGGATCGTTTTACCCTGCGGGGACTCCATGCCGAGGCGCTGGAAGTCCACGATACCGATCTTGCCCTCAGCCCATGCCGGCAGCGAGGCGAACGCGCCGCCCGCTGCAATCAACCCCACCGCTACGCTGCTTATCAAACGCTTCACGGAATCTACCTACCCTCGTGTGTAACTGTTTGTGAACGCCAGGGGCCCGAGCGGCCCGGCTAAACCCCTAGTATCGCGTAGAATGGCCTCAAGCGGCGATCCTTTGCGCCCTCTAGAAGGCATTGCCGACCGAGAACTGGAACACCTCGCGCTGGTCGCCCCAGGTGGTGACGCCGTTACCGGTCATGGCGTTCAGCGGCACCCCCAAGCTGAAGCGGAAGAGCCCGAGCGGGGCCAGCCACTGCACCGCGACGCCGACCGAGCGCTTCAACCCTTCCGTTTTGAAGCTGTAGCTCTCCGGCGTCACCCCGTCCGGACCGAAGAACTGCACCTTGGACCCGGTGTAATACACCCCGCCCATGTCGTAGAACAGGCTGACGCGCGCGGTCTGGGCATACTTGGCCGGCATCGGGAAGATCAGCTCGTTCTGGCTGGTGATGCGCATGTTGCCGCCGTACGGATTGCCGAACTGATCCGCCGGCCCCAGGCGGCTCTCGCGGAAGCCGCGCACGTTGTCCGGACCGCCACCGAAGAACTGGCGGTACGGCGGGATGGCGGTGGTACTGCCCAGCGGCTCGCCGTAGTCCAGGCCTTCGAGGAACGACAGCGTCCAGCCGTGCCACACCGGCAGGTATTTGACGAATTGATAGTTGGCGATCCAGAAACGCACGTCACTGCCGGGTGAGGTTACCGAGAGCGAGACGTTCTGCCGGAAGCCGCGGTCGGCGAACAGGGTGCGGTTGCGCGTGTCCCAGTCCCAGCCGGCAATGCCCTCCAGCGTCTTGAAGTCCGTGCCGTAGAAGATGTACTCGTTGTTGGTCGCGTCGTCGTGCGCCAGGGCGTTGTAGGAGTGGCCGTTGTGCTGCACCCATTCCTGTGCCTGGAGGGCGCTGCCGAGCGAGTTGGTCAGCAGCTGTGAGCTGCTGAACGCCGCCCCGAAGCGCACGTACATGTACTCGGAGATCGGGTACGCCCAGGTGGGGCCGAGACTGAGCGTCTCCGAGGAGAACTGCGACGAGGACGAGACGAACTGCGTCACCTTGCTGTAGGTGATCGACTCGCTGCGCTGCACGTTGTCGATGTTGGTGTAGGGATTGGTGTGCTGGATGGTGTACACCTTGCTGAAGGCGCCGCCGTTCAGGTTCACGGCGATGCGCTCGCCGGTGCCGAGGAAGTCCGAGTCGGCGTAACTGGCGTTCAGCATGAACTTGTAGGTCTCGGACCAGCCGATACCGCCGGACAGCTGCGAGGCCGGCCCCTCCTCGATCTTGAAGTTGACGTCCACCAGGTCCGGGGAGCCGGGCACGGGGGTGGTCTCGAACTCGACGCTCTTGACGTAAGGCAGGCGCTGCACGCGCTGCTTGGAGCGCTCGAGCGAGGTATTCGACAGCCAGCCCCCCTCGAGCTGCCGCATCTCGCGGCGCAGCACCTCGTCGTTGATGCGATTGGTGCCCGAGAAACTGATGTTACGCACGTACACGCGGTTGTTCGGGTCGACGAAGAACGTCAGCGACACGGTGTGGTGCGCGCTGTCTATGGTGGGCACGGGATCGACCTTGGCGAACGCATAGCCGTCGCGACCCATGCGGTTCTGCATCAGCTCCTGCGAGGTCGTGATCCGCTTGCGGTTGAAGATGTCGCCCGGATGGATGACCAGCAGTTCCTCGAGCTCCGCCTTCGGCACTACGAACGTCCCGGCGAGCTTGATGTCCGACACCTTGTAGACCTCACCCTCGTGGACGTTGATGGCGATGAAGATGTCTTCCTTCTCGGGGGCGATCTGCACCTGCGTCGAATCGATACCGAAGTTGGCATAACCGCGGTCCATGTAGTAGTTGCGCACCTTCTCCAGGTCGCCCTGCAGCGACTCGCGCGAGTAGCGGTCGTCCTGCTTGTACCAGGACAGCCAGTTGGGAGTCTTCAGCTCCAGTGTCTCGAGGATGTCCTTCTGCGGAAACTTAGTGTCGCCGACGATGTTGATCTGGCGGATCTTGGCGCGCGAGCCTTCCTTGATGTCGATCTTGATCTTGACGCGGTTGCCGGCCTCCTCCTCCACCTTGGAGCTGATCTGCACGCCGTACTTGCCGCGCGCGTAGTACTGGTCGGTGAGGTACTGCGTCACGTCCTCGAGCACCGAGCGATCGAAGGTCTTGCCGGTCGCAAGTCCGACGCTGCGCAGCGACTTCTGCAGATCCTCGGTCTTGATGTCCTTGTTGCCGGTGATCTCGAAGCTCTCGATCGACGGCCGCTCGAGCACCACGACGATCAGCGTGTTGCCTTCGCGGCGCATCTGCACGTCGCGGAAGAAGCCGGTCGCGTACAGGGCGCGGATCGCCTCGCGCACGCGTTGCGGCGTGAGTCGATCGCCGATGTTGACCGGCAGGTAGTTGTAGACCGTGCCTTCGGAGACGCGCTGCAGGCCCTCGATCTTGATGTCGCCGACGGTGAAGTCCGCGGTCGAGCCGGCGGTGAGCGGCACCACCGGACCGCCCAGTATGGGAGCGGGTGCGGGGGCCGCGGTGGGCGGCTGCTCAGCGGCGCCGGGCGCGGGCAGCGGGGCGGGTACGGGACCTGTCGGGGCCGTGGTGTCCGGAGCGGGCCCGTTGGTGGCCGGTGCCGGGCCAGGTGTAGCCGGCGCCGGTTGCGCGACCACGAGCGCGCAATGCACGAGCAGCGCGATCCCGGCGAGGAGCGCGCACCACTTGCTTTCGCATGCCAGGACCCCCGCGCCAGCGCGACCAAGACCCGCGGCTGAGCGCTTCATCATGCTCTGAACACCAATATCCCTTCACAACGGGCGCCACCGGGGGGCGCTTCATCATCTTTGTTGCACTGTTTTCGTGGCTGGGGGACTTGCGCCTCCAGTCGCTGTTCGGTGCGCCGCACCGCGGCCTCAAGACACGCTCAACTGAACTGGCGCGCAATGTCGTTGTATAGCGCGACACCCATCAGGACGATGAGCAGGGCAATGCCAAGCTGCTGTCCCAAAGCCTGCGCCCGCTCCGACAGCGGGCTGCCCTTGAGCCACTCCACGAGCTGGAACAGGATCTGTCCGCCGTCCAGGATCGGAATCGGCAACAGGTTGAGGAATCCCAGCGAGAGAGAGATCAGTACCAGAAAGCTCAGAAAGGACGCGACGCCGGCTTCGGCCGATTCGCCGGCGAATTGAGCGATCGACAGCGGCCCGCTCAGGTTCTTCAGCGAGACCTTGCCGAGCACCATGCGCCAGAACAGGCGCGCCTGCAACACGGTCATGTCCCAGGCTTCAGTACCGGCGCGCGCCAGCGCGGCCGGGCCGCTGAGCTCGGTGTGCAGCAGCATGCTCGCGGGGTAGCTCACCGCGGCCGGCTGCACGTGGATGCGCCCGACGCGCTTGCCGCCGACCTGCTCGCTCGCCACCTGCAGCTGCACGCTGCCGGTCACACCGGCGCGCCAATAGTCGATGCTGATGCGCGCGCCCGGGCGCGCGCTGATGTAATCGGCGATCTGGCGGAAGTCATTCATGCGCACGCCGTCGATGGCGAGCACGTGATCCCCCGGCCGCAGCCCGGCACGCGCCGCCGGACCATCCGGCGTCACCGGGCCGAGAACCGCCGGCACCGGCGGCGTATAGAACTGGAACCCGAGCCCATGGAACAGCTCCGATGGCTCGGTGAGGTGGCGCCGCTCGGCGGCATCCGGCACCCGCAGGTCGACTGCGCGCAGCTCGCCGCCGCTGCCGCGCACGTTCAAGTCCGCGTCGCCGCGCGAGCTCATGGCATCGAGCAGCCCGAACACCACATCGCGCTGTCCGCCGACCGCCGCGCCGTTGATGGCGCGGATCTCATCGCCGGACTTCAGGCCCGCGCGGGCCGCCACCGAGTCGGCGGTCACCTCGCCGACCGTGGGCCGCACCTCGGTCACGCCGCTGACCCACAGCATGCCCCACAGGAGCAGCACGGCGAACAGGATGTTGCTGAAGGGTCCGGCGAGCAGCACCGCGATGCGCTGCCACGGCGGCCGCCGGGTGAAGGAGCGCGCCAGCTCTTCAGGTGGCACCGGGCCCTCGCGCTCATCGAGCAGCTTCACGTAGCCGCCGAGCGGCACGGCCGCCAGCACGTACTCGACCGGGTCCGCGCCCGCGACGCGCTTCAGCAGCGGCCGGCCGAAGCCGACCGAGAACCGCAGCACCTTGAACCCCAGCCGGCGCGCGACCCAGAAATGTCCGAACTCGTGCACGGTGACCAAGAGGCCCACGGCGATCACGAACCAGACCAGGTACCAGACGAGATTCATGCGTGCGCGCCTCTCACGGCCGTGCTTCGTGCCATGCCGATCCACTCGCGCGCGCGCACCCTGCCTTCGGCGTCGGCAGCCAGCACGTCTTCCAGCGCACAGATCGCTCCCCCGCTGGCCCGCTCCACCACGGCTTCAATGACCGCCGCGATGCCGGGAAAGTTCAATCGACGCTCGAGGAAGGCCTCGACCGCGACCTCGTTGGCGGCATTGAGCACCACCGGGTGCAGCCCGCCGGCGCGCGCCGCCGCCTGAGCCAGCGCCAGGCACGGGAACTTGTCGGTGTCGGGAGCCCGGAAATCGAGCCGCCCCGCCTTGAGCAGATCGAGGAATTCTACACCGGAGTCGATCCGCTCTGGCCAGGCGAGCGCGTGTGCGATCGGCGTGCGCATGTCAGGCGCGCCCAGCTGCGCGAGCACCGAGCCGTCGGCGTACTCCACCAGTGAATGCACGATGCTCTGCGGGTGCACCAGGATCTGCACCTGCGCGGGCGCGAGCCCGAACAGCAGGCACGCCTCGATCAGCTCCAGCCCCTTGTTCATGAGGGTGGCCGAGTCCACCGAGATCTTGCGACCCATCACCCAGTTCGGATGCGCACAGGCGGCCTCGGGCGTAGCGCTCGCCAGCAGCTCCGCCGGAGTGTCGCGGAAGGGTCCGCCGGAGGCGGTCAGCAGCACGCGCGTCAGTCCGGGCGGCGTGACTCCGGTGCGCGCTCCGGGCGGCAGACACTGGAAGATGGCGTTGTGCTCACTGTCGATCGGCAGCAGCGTCGCCCCCGAGGCATTCACCGCCGCGAGCAGCAGCGGCCCGGCCATCACCAGCGACTCCTTGTTGGCGAGCAGCAGACGCTTGCCGGCACGCGCCGCCGCGAGCGTCGAGCGCAAACCGGCCGCGCCGACGATGGCGGCCATCACGCACTGCACCTCGGGCAGCACCGCCAGCTCCTCCAGCGCTCCCGGGCCAGTCAGCACGCGCGTGCCCGGCGGTGTCCCACCAAGCAGCGCCGACAGCTCGCGCGCCGCGTTCTGATCGGCCAGTGCTGCGTAGGCGGGGCGCCAGGTGAGGATCTGACGCGCGAGCTTCGCGGCGTTGGTATTGGCGGCGATCGCCGTCAGGCGAAAGCGATCCGGGTGGCGCGCGAGCACGTCGAGGGTGCTCGCGCCGACCGAGCCGGTGGAGCCGAGCACGGCAACGCCGATCATGTCACGACTCCGAGCAATGCCAGCCCGAGCAGCAGCACCGGCGCACCGCCGGTGAGACTGTCGATACGGTCCATGATGCCGCCGTGTCCCGGAAACACCGAGCCGCTGTCCTTCAGGCCCGCGAAGCGCTTGACCAGACTCTCCGTCAGATCGCCGACGATCGAGAAACCGACGGTCGCCAGGCACAGCGGCAGGAACGCTGCCAGCGGGACGTGCAGCCACAGGCTGCCGATGATGGCGACCGGGGCACTCACCGCAATGCCTCCCATCACCCCCTCCCAGGTCTTGCCGGGCGATACCGACGGCGCGAGGCGGATCCGCCCGAAGCGCCGGCCGCAGAAGAATGCACCGATGTCCGCCACGTACACCAGCACGAGCGCGAACAGCACCCAGTATGCCCCATGCGGCTCCAGCCGCAGCCGCAACAGCGCGAGCCAGGCCGGCACCAGCGCCAGCACGCCCGCGAGCGCCGCTGACCACGTAGCCACGCGCTGCGGCGCGATGATGATCCACAACAGCGCCGCCAGCCACCACAGCACCGCTGCGGCCAGCAGCAGATTACGGCCCGCAGGCGTCGCGGACAGCCGCCATGCGAGCCACAGCAGCACGGCAACCAGCGCCACGTAAGCGAGTCGCGCGCCCGGTCCGGCCAGCAGCAGGAATGCGGACCACTCCCACGCGCCGGCGAGCGCCAGCACGGTCAGGCCGAAGCCCGTGGCGAGCGGCGGCAGCAGCAGCAGCACCGCGATCGCCAGCGCCGCGAGCACCACTGCAGTCAGGATGCGCTGGCGCAGTGTCTCGCTTAAGCGCGGCATTCAGGCCTTCGCCGCGGAGCGCTGCGCGCTGGTGCGCCCGAAGCGCCGCTCGCGGCCGGCGAAGAAAGCGAGCGCCTGCTCGAGGTCGCGCGGCGCGAATTCCGGCCACAGCACGGGCGTGAAGTACAGCTCTGCGTAGGCGCTGTCCCACAGCAGGAAGTTGCTGAGGCGCTGCTCGCCGCCGGTGCGGATCAGCAGGTCGGCTTCGGGCACTCCCGCCAGCGCGAGCCGCGCGGCGAAGCGCGTCTCGTCGATGTCCGCGGCCGCCAGTGCGCCGCTTGCCACATGCTGCGCCAGCTGCTGCGCCGCCTGCACGATATCCCAGCGGCCGCCGTAGCTCATCGCTATCTGCAGCTGCAACCCGGGGTTGGCTGCCGTGCGCTGCTCGGCGGCTGCGATGCGTGCCTGCAGTCGCACCGCGAGGCTGCGGCGATCGCCGATGAAGCGTATGCGCACGCCCTTGCTGTGCAGCTCGGCGATCTCGCGATCGAGCGCCTCGACGAACAGGTTCATGAGGCTGCCGACTTCATCGGCCGGCCGCCGCCAGTTCTCGCTCGAGAAGGCGAACAACGTCAGCGCCTCGATGTCGCGGCGCGAGCACTCCTCGATACACATGCGCACCGGGTCGAGCCCGGCCTTGTGGCCGGCAGCGCGCGTCAGGCCGCGGGCTGCCGCCCAGCGGCCGTTGCCGTCCATGGTGATCGCGATGTGCCGGGGGGCGAGCTTGGCGGGTGCGGCAGCCATCAGACCTGCATGACCTCCTTCTCCTTGGCGGCGAGCAGGGCGTCGATGTCCGCGACGTGCTTGTCGGTGAGCTTCTGCACTTCGGTCTCGGCGCGCCGCTCGTCGTCCTGCGATACCAGCTTCTCCTTGAGCATCTCCTTGATGTCGGCCATGACGTCGCGGCGCACGTTGCGTACTGCAACGCGCGCGTTCTCGGCATCGTGACGCAGCACCTTGGTGATTTCGCGGCGCCGTTGCTCGGTGAGCGGCGGCATGGGGATGCGGATCACGGTGCCGGCGGTCATCGGTGTCAGGCCCAGATCTGACTTGAAGATGGCCTTCTCGATCGCCTGCACCACGGTCTTCTCCCACGGTGAGATCACGAGCGTGCGACCCTCTTCCACGGCGATGCTCGCCACCTGCTGCAGCGGCACCTCGGTGCCGTAGTAATCGACCTTGAGGTGCTCGATCAGGCTCGGATGCGCCCGTCCCGTGCGCAGCTTCTTCAGATCTGCCTGGAAGGTGTGAACGCACTTGGTCATGCGCGTTGCGGCGTCTTTCTTCAGGTCTTCGAGCATGGCTGTCCTCCTCGCTCAACTTAAGCGCGGCTCACTCGAACGTCACCAGCGTGCCGACGTCCCCGCCGCGGACGATGCGCGTCAGATCGCCGGGATTGTTGAGATTGAACACCCGCAGCGGCAGGCGATTGTCGCGGCACATGACGATGGCGGTCGCGTCCATCACGTTCAAGCGATCGGTGAGCACCTTGTCGAAGGTGAGGCGCGGGTAACGCACCGCGGCGGCGTTGCGCAGCGGATCGTCCGAGTAAACGCCGTTCACCTTGGTGGCTTTCAGCAGCAGGTCGGCATTGATCTCAATGGCGCGCAGCGCCGCCGCCGTATCGGTGGTGAAGAACGGATTGCCGGTGCCGGCGGCGAAGATCGCGACGCGGCCTTTCTCCAGATGGCGCACGGCGCGCCGGCGGATGTAGTCCTCGCACACCTCGTTGATGCGTATGGCGGACATCACGCGCGCGTGCATCCCCAGACCCTCGAGCGCATCCTGCATGGCGAGCGCATTCATCACCGTGGCGAGCATGCCCATGTGGTCGGCCGCCACGCGGTCCATGCCGGCGCGCGCCAGGCCGGCGCCGCGGAAGATGTTGCCGCCGCCGATCACCACGGCGATCTGCACCTGCATCTGCACGATGTCCTGCAGCTCGCCCGCGATGCGCTTGATGACCGCCGGATCGATGCCGTAGTCACCGTTGCCCATCAGGGCCTCACCGGACAGCTTCACCAGGATCCGCGAGTAGATCGCCTTGGCCTGCGTCATCTGCTTTTCCCCTGAACACGTATGGAAAAAACCCCGCGCAGGGCGGGGTTTGTTCCTTGTTGAACGCGCGCGTGCGGTCAGTGCCTTACCGTCGGGTCGGAAGCCTTGACCTGCGCCATGACGTCGGCGACGAAGTCATCGGCGCGCTTCTCGATGCCGGCGCCGACCTCGAAGCGCTCGTACGCCACCACTTCGGCCCGGGCGCCTTTCAGCAGCTTCTCGACGCTGGTGTCCGGATCCTTGACGAACGGCTGACCGGTGAGGGTGATCTCACCCAGCGCCTTGCGCAGCCGGCCTTCGACCATCTTCGCCACGATCTCCGGCGGCTTGCCCTCACCCTGCGCCTGCTGCGTGAGGATATCGCGTTCGCGGGCTACCACGTCCGCCGGCACCTGCGCGGGGGAGAGATACCTCGGGTTGCTGGCCGCAACGTGCATCGCCAGGTCGTAGGCGAGGGCCGCCTGCCCGCCCTTGATCGATACCAGCGCGCCGATGCGCGTGCCGTGCACGTAGGCGCCGAGGTGCTCGGCACCCTCCAGTACCACAAAGCGCCGCACGCTGATGTTCTCGCCGATGCGCGCGATGAGCGCGCGGCGCCGCTCCTCGACGCTTTCGCCGGAAGCGAGCTTGGCCTCCGACAGCGCAGCAAGGGTCGGCGGGCGCTGTGCCAGGGCGCATTCGGCCAGCGCCTGCGCGAAGGCACGGAAGTCCTGCTCGCGGGCGACGAAATCCGTCTCACAGTTGACCTCGATCAGGGCCGCAACGCGGCCGTCGCCGGAGCGGGCAATGCTCACCACGCCCTCCGCCGCAACGCGCGTCGCCTTCTTGTCGGCCTTGGCCAGACCCTGGCGGCGCATGAGCTCGGCGGCTGCGTCCAGATCGCCCTTGGTCTCCACCAGCGCCTTCTTGCATTCCATCATGCCGGCGCCGGTGCGCTCGCGGAGCTGTTTGACTGCATCTGCCGTGATGTTCATGGGTTGTCGTTCCATTGCCTCACTCGGCGGGGCCGGAGCCCGCAGCACCACCGCGTCCCCGGCGACGGCCCGCACCGGCCGGACGGCGGCTGACCGCTTCCGGCGGCGGTACGGTACCGGCGCTCACGCCCTCGGTGGCTTCCTCGGTGTCCAGCTCCTCGTCCCCGGTGCCGGGCTCGGCAGTGGCGAGCTCCGCGGTGCCGGGCTCCGCGGTGCCGGGCTCCGCGGCGCCGGCGGGCGCCTTGATCTGCGCCACCTTGCGCCGTGCGGGGGCCTTCTTGCGCACCTGGGCGAGCGGGCGCTGCGAGCGCTGCCGCGCGCTCTTCTTGCGCGGATTGCCCGCCTCGTCCAGCTCGACGAACTCGTCCTCGCCGACCGCGACCCGCGGCACTGACTCCTTGCCCTCGAGCACCGCGTCGGCGATGCCCGCGGCGTACAGCTGGATGGCACGCATCGCGTCGTCGTTGCCGGGAATGATGTAATCGATGCCGTCCGGGGAGCAGTTGGTATCGACGATCGCCACCACCGGAATGCCGAGCTTGCGCGCCTCGTGCACCGCGATGTTCTCGTGGCCGACGTCGACCACGAACAGCGCGTCGGGGAGCGACTCCATGTTCTTGATGCCGCCGAGACTTCTCTCCAGCTTGTCCATCTCGCGGCGCAGCTGCGTCGCCTCTTTCTTGCCGCGCTTGTCGAGCGCGCCGGAAGCGGCCAGCTCGGTGATCTCCGCGAGGCGCTTGATCGACTGGCGGATGGTCTTGAAGTTCGTGAGCATGCCGCCCAGCCAGCGCTGATTGACGAACGGCTGGCCGGCGCGCTCCGCCTCCTTCTGCAGGGACTCGCGCGCCGAGCGCTTGGTGCCGACGAACAGCACCGTGCCGCCGTCGCCGATCACGCCCTTGATGAAGGTCGCGGCCTCCGCGTACATCGGCTGCGTCTTCTCGAGGTTGATGATGTGGATCTTGTTACGCTCACCGAAGATATAGGGGGCCATCTTCGGGTTCCAGAAGCGGGTCTGATGTCCGAAATGGACACCCGCCTCCAGCATCTGTCGCATGGACACGCCGGGCATGAACGACTCCTGTGCGGGTTAAGCCTCCGCGCATCCCCGTGACCATCCCGGCGAGCCCGTCTTAGGCCACATCCGGAACACCCAGCCACTGGGTTTAGCGACGCGCGTGTGGGTTGCGTTGCCAAAAAAGGCCGCGCTTTATACCATGAAGCTCTCGTCGGAACAACGTCTTACGCGCGCCGGACGGGGCTCTTGCCCGCCGCCGGCGTCGGCCCCATTTCGTACCCTATGCACGTCACGATAAAGAATCCCGAGGAACAGCAGAAGATGCGCGTCGCAGGGCGCCTGGCAGCCGAAGTGCTCGACATGATCGGCGAGCACGTCGTACCCGGCGTGACGACCGAGGAGCTCGATCGCATCTGCCACGACTACATCGTGAACGTGCAGCGCTCGGTGCCGGCGAATCTCAATTACCGCGGCTTCCCGAAGACCATCTGCGCCTCGGTCAATCACGTCGTGTGCCACGGCATCCCGAACGAGCGGCGGCTGAAGGCCGGCGACATCATAAACATCGATGTCACTGTGATCCGCGACGGCTTCCACGGCGATACCAGCCGCATGTACTTTGTCGGCAAGCCTCCGCCGCACGCGCAGCGCCTCGCCGAGACCTGCTTCGCCGCCATGTGGCGCGGCATCGAGGCCGTGCGCCCGGGGGCGCATCTCGGCGACATCGGTCATGCGATCCAGAGCTTCGTCGAGCACAACGACTACTCCGTGGTGCGCGAGTACTGCGGCCATGGCATTGGGCGGGTATATCACGAGGACCCGCAGGTGCTGCACTACGGCGAGCCGGGGACGGGACTGGAGCTCAGGGCCGGCATGACCTTCACCGTCGAGCCGATGGTGAACGCCGGCAAGCGCCACGTGCGCCTGCTTCCCGACGGCTGGACGGTCATCACCAAGGACCATTCGCTGTCGGCGCAGTGGGAGCACACGGTGCTGGTGACCGAGGCCGGTGTCGACGTGCTGACGCTCGGCGCGAACGGCGCCGGACGCGGCTGAGGCCGTGCCCGCACTGATGGGATCGCCGGACACAGAGCTGCTCGAGGAAACGCCTCCGGCGACCGCCCGGCCGGGCTCCTGGCCGCTGCTGTTGCAGCTGCCGGCGCAGCTGGCGGCGGATGTCTCGCCCGCCGCGTGGCGCGCGCTGCTGCGCCTCGCTCATGACGAACTGCGCGGCCGCTTCCTCGCCGAGGAGCCGGTCGAGGAGCTGGTGCACGCGCGCGCCGCGCTGATCGATGCGCTGCTGCGCGAAGCGTGGCGCACCAGCTGCGCCGCGTACGCCAGCTGGGCGCTGGTCGCGGTCGGTGGCTACGGTCGCGGCGAGCTGCATCCCTGCTCCGACATCGACATCCTGCTGCTGGTGCCGCAGCCGCCGGACGCCGCCGGCAGCGCCGCGATCGAGAAGCTGGTCACGCTGCTGTGGGACATCGGGCTCGAGGTCGGCCACAGCGTGCGCACCGTGGCGCAGTGCCACGAGGAGTGCGTGGGCGATGTGAGCGTCATGACGACGCTGCTGGAGGCGCGCCTGCTGGCGGGCAGCGCTGCGCAGCTGGAGGCGATGCGCGCCGCGCTCGGACCGGAGCATATCTGGCCCGTCAAGCAGTTCTTCGAGGCCAAGGTGCGCGAGCAGACCGAGCGGCACCTCAAGGCCAACGACACCGCCTACAACCTCGAGCCGAACGTCAAGACCGGCCCCGGCGGGCTGCGCGACATCCAGACGATCGCCTGGGTGGCGAAGCGCCATTTCGGCGCCGATACACTCGACGGCCTCGCAACGCACGGCTTTCTCACCCAGGCGGAGCTGCGCCGCCTGAAGCAGGCGCAGGCGTTCCTGTGGAAAGTGCGCTTCGGGCTGCACATCCTCACCGGCCGGCACGAGGACCGGCTGCTGTTCGATCATCAGATCCGCCTCGCACAGATCTTCGGCTACGAGGATGCCTCGTACACGCTCGCGGTCGAGCAGTTCATGCAGCGTTACTACCGCACGGTGATGGACGTCAGCCTGCTCAACGAGCTGCTGCTGCAGCTGTTCCGCGAGGCGATCCTCACCGAGATCGAGCCACCGCGGCCGCTCAACGCGCGCTTCCAGGTGCGCAACGGCTCGCTCGAGGCAGTGAGCGAGGAAGTGTTCGCGCGTGCGCCGTCGGCGCTGCTCGAGCTGTTCGCGCTGCTGCAGCAGAATCCCGATATCCGCGGCGTGCGCGCCTCGACCATGCGCGCCGTGGCGCGCCACCTGTGGCTGATCGACGAGGAGTTCCGCCAGAACCCGCGCCATCACCGCCTGTTCCTCGAGATCCTGCGCTCCCCGGTGGGCGTGACGCACGAGTTGCGGCGCATGAACACCTACGGCGTGCTCGGGCGCTACATCCCGGCGTTCGGCCGCATCGTCGGGCGCATGCAGTACGACCTGTTCCATGCCTACACGGTCGATGCGCACACCCTGTTCGTGGTGAGCAACCTGCGCCGCTTCGCCATCCCGCGCTACGACCACGAGCTGCCGCAAGCCTCGCGCGTCATGCAGGCGCTGCCGCGCAGCGAAGTGGTGTATCTGGCCGCACTGTTCCACGACATCGCCAAGGGACGCGGCGGCGATCATTCCGAGCTCGGCGCGGTCGATGCCGAGGCCTTCTGCCTCGAGCAGGGACTGTCGGGCTACGATGCGCGTCTGGTCGCCTGGCTGGTGCGCAACCACCTCGAGCTGTCGATCACTTCGCAGAAACAGGACATCGGTGACCCGGCGGTGATCAACGGCTTCGCGCGCAAGGTCGGCGACGAGACGCACCTCGACTACCTGTACGTGCTCACCTGCGCCGACGTGCGCGGCACCAATCCGAAGCTGTGGAATTCGTGGAAGGCCTCGCTGTTCCACGATTTCTACCAGCGCGTCAAGCGGGCGCTGCGCCGTGGGCTCGAAAGCCCTATCGACCCGGAGCACCTGGTGCGCGAGACGCAGGATGCGGCCCGGCGCCTGGCTGTCGAGCGTGGGGTCACCGAGGAGGACATCCTCGCGGTGTGGCTGCGCTTCACGCCGGGCTATTTCCTGCAGCACTCGCCCGAGGAGATCGCCTGGCACACGCGTCTGCTGGCCGAGCGCGATCCCGGCTCCGACGAGCCGCTGGTGGCGCTCGATGCGCGCAGCGTGCGCGGCACGACCGCGGCGCTGATCTTCGCGCGCCCGCGCCGCCACGGCTTCGCGCGCACCACCGCCGCCCTCGACCAGCTCGGGCTCGACATCGTCGATGCGCGCATCACCCCGACCGGGGACGGCTTCACGCTCGATCTCTATCACCTGCTCGAGGACGATGGTGCGGCCATCACCGACAGCGACCGGCTGGTGGAGATCGAGCGCGCGCTGTGGCGCTCGCTGCAGGGGCCTGCGGATGCGCCGTTCGCGGTCTCGCGGCGCGCGCCGCGCCAGGTGCGCATGTTCAACACGCCCACGCAGATCAACCTGAGTGTCGACGAGCGTAACGGCCGCTCGGTGCTCGAGCTGACCGCGGGTGACCGGCCGGGCCTGCTGTGCGAGGTGGGGCAGGTGCTGATGCAGGAGCGCATCGAGCTGCATGCCGCCAAGATCATGACCGTGGGCGAGCGCGCCGAGGACGTCTTCTACCTCACCGACTTCGACAATCGGCCGCTGAGCGCGGCGGCCGCCGAGCAGCTGAAGGAGCGTCTGGTGCAGGCGCTCGATCTGCGTCAGGCGGCGCTGCGCGGCCCGGCGCCCGGCGCCGGGCGCGCCTGAAGCCCGCGCCGGCGGCCAATCGTGCGCGACCTCGCCAAGCTCCGCGCCGTGATCGACGAGGCGTTCGAGCAGCGCGCACACCTCACCCCAGAGAGCCTCACGCCGCAGCTCGCAGCCGCGCTCGAGGACTGCCTGACCCTGCTCGACAGCGGAGCGGCGCGCGTCGCCGAGCGGCGCGCGGGTCACTGGATCGTGAACGAGTGGCTGAAGAAAGCGGTGCTGCTCAGCTTCCGGGCGCGCGACAACACCGTGGTGGAGGGCGGCTACGCCCGCTTCTACGACAAAGTGCCGCTCAAGTACGCCGCCGCCACCGAGGCGCAGCTGCACGCCGGCGGTGCGCGCATCGTGCCGCATGCCCTGGTGCGCCGCGGCGCCTACATCGGGCCGAACGTGGTGCTCATGCCGAGCTACGTCAACATCGGCGCTTATGTAGGCGAAGGCACCATGGTCGATACCTGGGCGACGGTTGGTTCGTGCGCACAGATCGGTCGCAACGTGCACCTGTCCGGCGGAGTCGGCATCGGCGGCGTGCTCGAGCCGCTGCAGGCGGCGCCCACCATCATCGAGGACGACTGCTTCATCGGGGCGCGCTCGGAGATCGTCGAGGGCGTCGTGGTGGAAGCGGGCGCGGTGATCTCGATGGGCGTGTTCATCGGCCGCAGTACCCGCATCTACGACCGCGCCAGCGGCGCCATTCTGCACGCTCGCGTACCTGCCGGCTCCGTCGTAGTCTCAGGGAGCCTGCCCGCCCCCGACGGCCGTTACAGTCTGTACTGCGCGGTGATCGTCAAGCGGGTCGACGCCCAGACCCGCGCCAAGACCTCGATCAACGAGCTGCTGCGCAGCGCTGATTCGACTTAACCCTGATCCGACAAAAATTAGGCTGCACAGGGTAGCTCTCGTTCGATGCGCCTGAACAAGTCCTCCGTCGCGGGGTTCTTCGCCAGGCGCAAGATCGACCTTCCCGCCGGGCGCAGCAGGAGTGCCGCGCGATGAAAGAGCGTGAAGCGCAGCGTCTGCACGGTCGCAAGGCGCGAAAGTGCGGTGTGTTTGCGCGATCGGCGGCGCTGCTCGGCACCGGTGTCGATCTGGAAGTTCGTCAGCAGGTTATGCGTGAGGGCGACGAGCTGCTGCCAAGCGCTGTTGGCGGCGTAGGCAAGGGTTGGCACGCTGTGGAAGGCGAGTCCGCTCTTCAGCTGCGCGATGGTCTTCTCGTGTGCCCCACGGCCGGCCATGAAGTACCAGAGGTTCGCGAGCGTGTACTCAAGATTGCTCGTGATGGCCGAGTACTCGTAGGACCCATCGTCCGGGTCAAACAGATCCAGCTGGAAGTTCTTCGCGGTGCGATGCATGACCTTGCGCCGATAGATCGCCACCCAAAGCGGTGTGCCCCAGGGATTGGCTACCGCTGGCACCACAAAGCCCGACACCTCAGCGCTCACTCGCGTCCACCTGGGAGATCTGCGGATGAACTGCTGCAGATCGAGCCAGTGGTGGAAGGGGACTTTGATGGCGTAGCCGACCTCTCGCCACGCCAGCCACCGCAGCACATTCTGCTGGAAAAAAGCGCCATCCATGCGAAAGCGGATCTGGCTGCTGGGCATGCCAAAGCTTGCGAGCTGTCCCCACAGTTCTCGCAGAAAGGCCACAGAGCCCCTGCTGTCGTGCACGTTGCCCGAGCGGTTGCGCACCCGCAGCACGTGCGTGGTCTCAGCCAAGTGCGCCGTGATCGGGTAGTAGCTGGGGACCTTACGACGATGCGGGTTGTAGCCGCGCTCGGCACGTTCGACCTGAAGACCGGTCGAGACCACCACCCCGTCGACATCAACCGTGACGGTTCGCAGCTGCAGCCTCGGCATGATCTGCGCGATCACGGCGGCATTGAGCGCCATCAGCTGCTCCACGCTTTTCATCGTGAAGCGCTTGAGCCAGCGGCTCACCGTGCGCGCCGTCGGCCACACCCGCACCCGGGCAAAGCGCCGCAGCAGCGGATCGGTAGCCAGATACCTCAGGTGATCGAGCCGGCGCCCGCCCACCACCAGCAGTCCGATCAGCACGCGCACCATCGCGATCACGCCGAAGTCCCCGCCCAGGCGGCCCTCGGCAAAGGCCGCGCGGATGAGTTCGCTGAAGCCCATCTGGCGCAGGTACCGGTCGAACAGCTCCAACCCCGCGTACGAGGTAAGCTTCGCGTCGGTGAACTCGAAAGCAACATTCCCATTGACACGAGCATGCAATTCGGTGTTTCTTCGCCTCACAGTCGATGGCCTTTCGTTCGTGGAAGAAGGTTTGGGTGGCACCTTGCTTTCAACCACAACGAAAGGCCTTTTTCAATGCGAAGCGCGCGCCTCAGCGCGAGAAATTTGTCGGATCAGGGTTAAGTCGCCTCGCCGCCCCGCCTGGTGCCTTCCGGCCCAGTCCCAGCCACGGTCGGCACGCTGTGACCGCACTGTGACCGCCGCTCGACTGACCGCATAACCGTCGGCTCCTGAAAATCCTCGTCGTTCGCAGGAAACGACGACCGCAACAACGCTTCAGGAACCGCACTTACATGCTCATCAATCTTCTTCGTCGCAGGTGCCTGCTGTTGCTATTCATTGCCCTGACCGCGTCAAGCCAGGGACTCGCCCAGCAGAAGACCGGACCGGGTATCAGCGGCGACGACAGCCTCACCTGGAAGGGCATCACGCTCTACGGCGTCGTTGACATCGGCCTCCAGTACGACACGCACAGTGCGCCGTTCACACCCTACCGGCCGGCCGCCAGCGGCAACATCGTGCGCCAGAACAGCAGCCAGTC
The DNA here is from genome assembly GCA_963837075.1 of uncultured Gammaproteobacteria bacterium. Lineage (GTDB taxonomy): Bacteria > Pseudomonadota > Gammaproteobacteria > Steroidobacterales > Steroidobacteraceae > 13-2-20CM-66-19. The sequence goes on from CAWILY010000001.1 coordinate 359,219, forward strand.
GGTCACCGGTCTGACGCCGAGCAATATGGGCCAGTCGCGAGTCGGTCTGCAGGGCTTCGAGGCCCTGACCGAGGAGTGGTCGGGCGTATTCCAGGTGGAGACCTTCTTCAATCCGCAGTCGGGGGAGATCGCCGATTCTCTGAAGTCACTGGTTCTGAACAATGGCGTACCCCTTGCCAAGCAGAGCGTCGGCGTCGATGGCAGCTCGGCAGGTCAGGCCTTCCAGACGGCATATGTCGGCCTGCAATCGCAGCGCTTCGGCGCCCTCACCTTCGGTCGTCAGGTGACGCTGCTCTCGGAAGGCACCATCAAGTACGACCCCAATTACCACGCTACGGCGTTCGGCCTGCTCGGCGCATCGAACACCTACTCCGGCGGCGGCTCCTCGGAAGACAACCGCCTCGATTCCACGGCGAAGTACCTGGTGAAGCTTCGACGATCTGCTGCATCTCGGTGCTCTGTACAAGTTCAACGGCTCCAACGGGTCGGCCAACACGGCCGTTCAGGGGGATATCGGCACTGCCTTTGCGGGCGCATCACTCGATGCGTACTACTCCAAGGTCAAGAGCGCCATCACGGCGAGCTCCCTGACCACAACCCAGGTCGCCGCGCTTCCGGCTGCGGGCTATTCGGTGTCGAATTCCCTGGCAGCAACGATCTCGGACAACACTGCATACGCCCTCATGGGTCTGTACGCGCTCGATCCGCTCAAATTCTCGGCCGGGTACGAGTACATCAAGTACGAGAATCCCAATACGCCGCTGCACGCCGGTTTCGTCGATATCGGCGACTACGTGCTGGCGTTCGTCAACAATACTGCCTATGACAACCAGAAGACCGTGCAGGTCTACTGGGGTGGCGTCCGTTATGCGGTCATTCCCAAGCTGGAGCTGGTCGCGGCTTACTACGGAGTCCATCAGAGCGCCTACGGCAGCGGCAAACAGGCGGGCTGCAATACGAACGCGCACAGCGTCTGCAGTGGCGATCTCGAGGCTTTCTCCTTCGACGCGGACTACCATTTCAACGCGCACTTCGACGCCTACGTTGGCGCTATGTACAGCGCAGTGCACGACGGTATGGCCAACGCCTACCTCGCCACGACCAACATCAACCCGACCATTGGCGTGCGCTACAAATTCTGAAACGACCGTGCCGTCACCGCCAGCAGCTCGATGAGGCTTTCGCGATCTCGCCCGAGCTGCACGGCGGACATGGACACGCGGTGATTGCGGACATGTTTTCGTCGAATACGTATTCGCGATACGTATTCCGAATACGTACTCATCCGGAAAGGATCTATTGCGAGTGCGGGCGGGACGATCGCCAACACGCCAACGCGCCGGCCAGCGTTTTCAGGGCATCAATGCTGCAGCTGATCGTTGCGGCTCAGCGTGCGCTGGAACATAGCGATGATCGCGGGCTCCGGCCGGTGAATGGGCGGCAGGGCCTGATAGTTCTCCCAGCCGCCACCAAGACTGCGGTACAGCTCGATGAACTCTTCCGCGGCGGCGACCTGGGTCGCGGCGTACTGCTCCTCGATCTGGTACTCCGCGCGCTCCGCATCCACGACGTTCAGATAGTCGGTGAGGCCGCGCTCATACCGCTCGTCGGCGAGCGTGACGGCGCGCTGACTGGCCTTCAAAGCAGTCTCCTGCTTGCCGAGGCTCATCTGCTGAGCTGCGTACAGACCGGCGTCGCTGTCGACCTCGCGCACCGCCTCCTGGATGGTCTTCTTGTAGTTCACCAGCAGCGCGCGCATCTGCAGATTGGCGATCTCCACCTGCGCATCGAGCTGGCCGAAATCGAGCAGCGGCCAGAGCGCTGCGGGGCCTGCCGACCAGATGTGCTGGCCGATGATCGGCAGCCCCGGTGCATCCTGGCGCTGGAAGCCGATCGAACCGGAGACGAACAGGGAGGGGAACAGGTCTGCGGTTGCGATGCCGATACGCGCGGTTGCGCCGGCGAGCTCACGCTCGGCCTGCTGGATATCCGCGCGGCGGCGCAGCAGCTCCACCGGCAGTCCGACCCCGACTGCACCCGGCACCGAAGGCACCATGGCGCTGGCGCCGAGCTCCTGCACCATGTCCTCCGGATATGCGCCCAGCAGCACCGCGAGGGTGTACTCGGCGGCGCGCACCTGGGCATCGACGGGAGCGGCCTGCGCCTCCAGCGTCGCGAGCTCGCGTGTCGCCAGCGTCACGTCCAGCTCGTTGGTGATGCCGCGCTCGTAGCGGATGCTGACGATGCGCAGCGACTCGCGCAGCACGCCGATCGCCGCCTGCAGCACTGCAGCGCGCACCTGCAGGCCGCGCAGGTCGACGTAGGCGCGCGCCACGTCGGCGATAACCGAGACCAGCACGCTGTTGCGCGCCGCGCGTATCGCCTCGGTATCGTAACGGGCCGCCTCGATCTCGCGCCGGTACTTGCCGAACACGTCGAGCTGCCAGATCGCGTCGAACCCGCCCACTTCGTTGATGTGCTCGAGTCCGGCGGTGTTGGTGGCCGAGATCTGCGACTGCGGCGCGCGGCCACGCGCGAGATTGCTGCCGGTGCCGCGGCCGCCGCCCGCGGCGGCTTCCGCCTCGGGCAGCACCGTGCCGATGATCGCCGCCTCGAAAGTACGCGCCGCCTGCAGCCGGTTGAGCGCGATGATGACGTCGGGATTGCCGCTGATCGCCCGGTCGATGAGCGAATCGAGCTCGGGGTCCTTGAGCGCCTGCCACCAGGCGGTGAGGTCCACTGGCACCGGCTGGGGCGCGGCCGTGCCCGCGGGCGTACTCGCCGCGAAGCCCCCGGGTGTGGGGACTTTCGGCGTGCGGTAATTGGGGCCGACCGCGCAGCCCGTCACGAGCATCGCGCTCAGTGTCAGCAGCAAGACGGGCAGGCGTAGGCTCATGCAACGCACTCCGTCAGCGCTCGGCGGTGGCGGCAGATGCCTGGCCGGTCTCGACGCCGTGCGCGCGCACCAGCTCGCCGTCGGCGATCTGACTGCTGACGTTCAGCGCCAGCCGGTCGCCGGGGGCGACCCCCGCACTCAGCTCGACGACGCTGCCGTCGTCACGGCCGATGGTGACGTTGCGGAAGGTGAGGCGCGCGGCGCGGTCGACCAGCGCCACCTGCGGGCCGCCGGCGCGGAACACCAGCGCGGCGGCCGGCACCTGCACCAGGCCGCGCGGTGGCAGCCCGAAGCCGACCTTGACGTACATGCCCGGCACGAACTCGTCCTTCGGGTTTGGTATATCCACCTCCACGCGCAGCGTGCGTGCCTGCGGATTGAGCGCCTGCGAGGTGCGGGTCACCTTGCCGCTGTACTCGCGCGCAACCCCGGCGCTGGTCTGCACCTGCACCGGGGTGCTGCCGCTGATCAGGTCGTCGGCGGCGCTCTGCGGCGCATCGACGAAGATGCGGATCGGCTCGTTCTGCGACATGACGTACAGCGGCGTCGTGGAGGAGGTGCTGCCGGCGGTCACGAGGTTGCCGATATCGATGTCGCGCACCGTGATCACACCGTCGTAGGGTGCGGTCACTTTCTTGAACTGTGTCAGCGCCTCGTACTTGTTGACCTGGGCCTCGGCGAGCGCCGCGTCGGCCTCTGCGGATCTCTGGCGCGCGACCGCACTGTCGTACCCGGCTTTCTTCTCCTCGCGCTCCTGCTCCGACACCACGCCCCTCGGCGAGTCACGCCAGCGCTCATAGGTCGTCCGCGCGAACTCGGTCTCCGCCTTGCGCACGAACACGGTCGCCTGGCTGGCCTTGAGCTGCGCACGCGCCGCGGCCAGCTCCGCATCAAGGTCGGGCGTCTCGATGAGCGCCAGCACCTGACCGGCCTTGACCCGATCACCGATATCGACGAACCAGTTGCCGACGTAACCGTCGACCCGCGCATAGATGGTGCTCGCGTGCCAGGCAGCGGTGTAACCGGGCAGCACCAGGCGCTGCACGGCACCGACCGCCGTCGCTGTGATCACATCGACCTGCGGCGGGGCGCTGGCCGCTTCCCGCGTCTCGCGGGCGACGCTGCGCGCCTTGAAGAAGCGATCGACGCTCACCACCACGAAGGCGATGCCGAGCACGATGACCGCGATGCGCGCCGCTCGCTTCAGGCGCTCCGCCGTGTGCGGGTCGAACTGTGCCGAGACCGCGTGGGATTCGACGTCCTGCATGTCCGCGCCGTAGTCGGTCTCCCGTACCTGCTGGTCCATGCCGCTCGCTCCGTTGTCGTGGCTCTCTTGCACAGTGCAACCCGCCTCAGGGTGCGTCCGCTGCCGCCGCACGTACCGGTGCGCGCCGCAGCAGCCGGTACATGATCGGCACGAACACCAGCGTCGCGAAGGTGGCGAACAGCAGTCCGCCGATCACCGCACGCGCCAGCGGCGCGTTCTGCTCACCGCCCTCGCCCACCCCGAGCGACATCGGCACCATGCCGAGGATCATCGCGCCGGCGGTCATCAGCACCGGGCGCAGGCGGGTGTAGCCGGCGGTCACGGCTGCGACCAGGGGGACATCGCCTGCATCCATACGCTGATTGGCGAAGGTCACCACCAAAATGCTGTTGGCCGTCGTGAGTCCGATCGCCATGAGCGTCCCCATCAGCGCCGGAACGCTTAGGTGAGTCTGGGTAAGGAACAGCATCCACATGACGCCGCTGAGCGTAAAGGGCACCGCCATGAGCACGATCAGCGGATCGATCCAGCTCTGGAAATTGATCACCAGGAACAGATACACCAGCACCACGGCGAGCGCGATCCCGGTGAACAGGCCGGTGTAGCTCTCGCGCATGGTCTCCACCTGGCCGCTCAAGGTGATGTTGATCGCCTTCTGCGGCGGCGGCTGATTGGCGGCGATCACCCGGCTGATGTCGCGGGAGGTCGAGTAGAGATCCCGATCCTGGACGTTGGCGTGCACGTCGAACACCGGGCGGATGTTCAGCTGCGAGGTGACCAGCGGCACGGTCTGGCGGCCGATGGCCGACAGATTCATCAGCAGCTGGGCCTGGCTGCCGCCGGCGGTGCCGCTGACCGGCATGATCTTCAGGTCTCCGGCGGTGGCGATGTCGTAAGTCGGCTGCTGCACCACCAGCGGGTAGCTCACGCCGTTGCTCGGATCGACCCAGAAGTTCGGCGCGGTCTGCGCGCTGGAGTTGGTGGTGACCAGCACGTTACTGGCGGTGTCGCGTTGCGTCAGTCCCACCTGGGTGGCGAGCGCCCGATCGACATCGACCGACAGCGCCGGCGCATCGGGCACCTGGAACACGTGTGCATCCACTACCCCCGGGATGCGCGCGATGAGGCGCGTCAGGCGGGTCGCCAGCCGGTAGGCACTGCCGGTGTCGGAAGCCGTGACGCGGATGTCGATAGGCGCCGGCTGGCCGAAATTGAGCACCTGATCGACGATGTCGGCCGGCTGGAAGAAGAACTGCAGCGCCGGATATTTCCGCGGCAGCTCGCGGCGTAGCATCGCGGTGAGCTCTGCGGTCGGCGTGTGCTTCTTCTGCAGCGAGATCAGGATCTCGCCGTCCATCGGCCCCACGGTGGCAGAATCGGACAGCGCGATGTTGATGCCGCTGTACGGCAGGCCGATGTTGTCGAGGATCACGGCGATCTGCCCGTTGCCGAGCAGCTGGCGGATGGTCCCTTCCACCTGCGAGAAGTACTGCTGGGTCGTCTCGATGCGCGTGCCGGCGGGGGCGCGCACGTGCAGGCGCATCTGCCCGGCATCGACGTCGGGGAAGAAGTCGCGACCGAGGAACGGAAACAGCGGCAGCGACACCAGCATGATGGCGAGGAACGCGAGCACCGTGATCTTCGGCTGCGACAGTGCCCAGGCGACCGCGTTGCGATACGCCTCGCGGAAGCGCTGAAAGCCGCGCTCGAAGCCAAGATGCACGCGCATCAGCGGATGCACCCGTGGCGTCGCGCCCGACGCGGCAACGGCAGGGGTGGCGCCAGGTGCGGCGTGCCCCGGGCGACGCATCAGATAGAAGAACAGCACCGGCACCATGGTGAACGACAGCACGAGACTCGCGAGCAGCGAGACGATCACCGACACCGACAAGGGCGAGAACAGGTACTTCGCCGTGCCCTGCAGCAGGAACACCGGCACGAACACGATGCAGATGCACAGCGTCGACAGGAACGTCGGCGTGCCGACCTCGCCGCAACCGTGGACGATCGCATCCGTCAGGCGGGCGCGCAGGCCGATGTTGCGCTCGATGTTCTCGATCACGACCGTACCGTTGTCCACCAGGATGCCGACGGCGAGGGCGAAACCGCCGAGCGTCATGGTATTGAGCGTCTCGCCGCCAGCTCCCATCAGCAACACCGCGGTGATGATCGACAGCGGGATCGCCGCCAGGATCATCACCGTGAGGCGCCAGTTGCCTAGGAACAGCAGGATCATGAGCGCCGTCAGGCCGGCAGCCATGGCGCCGCCCATCAGCACGCTATTGAGCGCCGCCTTGACGAACAGCGACTGATCGAAGATCGGCTTGATGCGCACGTCGTGCGGCACCATGTGACGGATCTCGGGCAGCACCGCGCGAATGCCGTCGATGACTGCCAGCGTCGATACCCCGCCGGTGTTGCGGATGGTCATCAGCGCGCCCGGCACGCCATCGACCGACACGGAGTTGGTCTGTATCTGGAAGCCGTCGTGCACGTGCGCGACGTCGCGCATGAACACTTCCCGTCCGTCGACCCACTTGATCGGGAACGAGTTGATGGTGTCGATGACGTCGGGGCTGTTGTTCATCGCCACCAGGTAGTCGAAGTTGCCGATCTTGACGTCGCCCGCCGGCAGGATGACGTTCTGCGTCAGCAGTGCGTTGCTCACGTCCGCGGGGGTGAGTCCCCGCGCCTGCAGTGCTGAGCTGTCCAGATCGGCCATGATGACGCGCGGCTTGCCGCCGTAGGGATAGGGCACCTGCGCGCCGTGCACCACGGCGAGCGCCGGCCGGATGATGTTCTGGCCGAGGTCGTTGAGCTTGGTGTCGGGCAGCGAGCTGCTGGATAGTCCCAGCTGGATGATCGGTACGTCGGTCGCGCCGTAGCGGATGACGAGCGGCGGCGTGATGTTCGGCGGCATGTACTTCAGCACCACCAGCGCGCTGCTGGCGAGCTGGGCGATCGCGCGCGTGACATCGGCGCCTTCGTGCAGATAGACCTTCTCGACGCCGACGCCCTCGTAGCTGGTCGCCTCGATACGCGCGATGTCATCGACCAGCGAGGCCATCTGCCGCTCGTGCAGCGTCAGGATGCGGTTCTGGATGTCCGCGGCGTCCATGCCCGCATAAGTCCACACCACGCTGCACACCGGGATGTTCATCTCCGGGAAGATGTCCACCGGCATGCGCAACGCCTCACCGATGCCGAGCAGGCCGACGAGGATCAGCATCGCGGCAACGGTGTAGGGATGTTTGAGGACGTACCTGACGAGCGGCATACGCAGGACTTCCCTCAGCCGGTCGCCGGCGCCTCGCCGGCCAGCGGCTGGCGCATGCGGAAGCGGCTGCCCTTGCCCGGCGTGCTGATCACCTCGACCTCAGCGCCGTGCGCGCTGCAGATCGACTTGACGATGGCGAGTCCGAGGCCGGCGCCACCCTGCTCCCGCGAGCGCGAGGTATCGACGCGGAAGAAGCGCTTGAACACGTGCGGCAGCGCCTCGGCCGGAATGCCGATGCCGTCGTCGGCCACCTCCAGCACGGCGAATTCACCCTCGCGGCGCACGCTGAGGCGCACGCCCCCGCCAGGCGGGGTGTACTTGATCGCGTTGTCGAGCAGGTTGACGATCACCTGCTTGAGGCGCGCCCGATCGCCGGCCACCATGACGCCGGGCATCGACTCGCACTCGACCCTGACGCTCTTGTCCTCCGCCAGCAGGCTCATCTGCTCAGCAGTGGTGCTTGCCAGCTCAGCGAGATCGAAGCGCACCCACTCGGCGTTGGCCTCGCCGGCATCGAGGCGCGAAAGCGCAAACAGGCTCTCGACGATCTCGCCGAGACGCTCGACCTCCTCGAGCACACTCCCCAGGGTCTCGCGGGTCTCGCCGCCGAGGTGCGGATCCTGGGCCAGGCTCTCCAGCTCGCCACGCATGACGGTGAGCGGCGTGCGCAGCTCGTGGCTCGCATCCGCCACGAACTGCTTCGAGCCGTGGATCGCATCCTCGAGACGGCTGATCATGTGGTTGAGCGACACCGACAGCCGCTCGATCTCATCGCCGCTGCGCACCACCGGCAGGCGCTCACTCAGGTTGTGCTGCGTGATCGCCGCGGCGGTCGCCGCGATGCGCGCTACCGGCTCGAGCGCGCGCCGTACCAGCACAAAGCCGCCGGCGACGGCCACCGCTACGGCAAGCGGCAGGCCGACCAGCAACATGATCAGCACCTGCCGCAGCGTGCCCTCCAGCGCTGCGCCGGAAGTGCCGACCTCGACCCGGTAGCCAGTGCCATCCGCGCCGCTCGCCAGGGTTGCGGCGATCAGCAGCGAGCCCCCGGGAAGCTCTACTTTGCGCGCCGTGGCGCCGGCAGCAGTGGCCAACGCGGCCGGCACCTGCGCGGGCACGAAGCCGCCCTCGCGCGGCGGCCCGGAGGCATAGACGATCTCGCCGTCGGCGCGCGTGATGCGGATGAAGCGGTCGTTGAGCTCGGGCGAGTACAGTGTCTCAACCTGGCTGCGCATCGCCTGCTCGCTGCTGCGGCTGGCATGCGCAACCAGGGTGTCGGCAATCTGCCGTGCGCGACGCGCCTGGATGTCGAGCAGGTTGCCCTGCAGGTAGTGACTCAGCAGCAGCAGGGTGAGGCCGCCGAGCAGCACGAAGACTGCGGTGAGCACCCCCGCATACCAGGCCACCAGGCGAAAGCTCAGCGAGCGCGTGTCCATCAGTCCGGGCTCTCGCCGATGCCGTAACCGACCCCGCGCACTGTGCGGATCAGTTTCATCGGGAAGGGGTCATCGACCTTGCTGCGCAGGTGGCGCACGTACACGTCCACGATGTTGGTGAGCCCCTCGAAGCTCTGGTCCCAGACGTGCTCGATGATCATGGTGCGCGAGAACACGCGCCCCGGATTCGCGGCGAGGTACTCGAGCAGCGCATACTCCTTCGGCGTCAGCTCTATCCTGCGGCCGCCACGGCGCACCTGCTGCGTGAAGCGATCGAGCTCGAGGTCCGCCACCCGCAGCACGCTCGAGCGCGTGATCGGTCCGCGCCGCAGCAGCGCCTTGACGCGCATCACCAGCTCCGCGAAGGCGAACGGCTTGGTCAGATAGTCGTCGGCGCCGGCCTCGAAGTTGTGGACCTTATCCTCGGTGGCGTCGCGCGCGGTGAGGATCAGGATCGGCACCTGCTGGTTCCTGCGGCGGATGCGGCGCAGCAGCTCTTCGCCACTGAGCACCGGCAGCATCAGATCGAGGATGATCAGATCGTAGTCGTAGCTGTCGGCGAGCTCGAGCCCGCGCTGGCCGTCCTCGGCGACGTCCACGGCGTAGCGCTCCGCCCGCAGCGCCCGCGCCACGAGATCGGACACCTTCTTCTCATCTTCGACGAGCAGCAGTCGCATAGGTCACTCGGTGCGAGAGAGCAGACCATACGCGGATTAACCGACCGCAAACACGTGATTAAAAAGCATTCAGAATTCACGTGCAATCGCTAAGTCTCTGATGCAAAACAACTTGTTTAGCCAACGACGGCGCCGTCGGCGCGCAGGCCGTGGGCACTGTCGATTCCAATCCGGGGGAATCGAGCTCACCGCGCCGCGGGCAGCGGGGTTCAGGCTGCTCAGCCGAAACGACCAGTGATGTAGTCCTCGGTGAGCCGATGGCGCGGGTTGGTGAACACACGGTCGGTGTCGCCGACTTCGATCAGCTCGCCGAGATGAAAGTAGGCGGTGCGCTGCGAGACGCGCGCCGCCTGCTGCATGGAGTGCGTGACGATCACGATGGCAAAGGACTCGCGCAGCTCGTCGATGAGATCCTCGATGCGCGCCGTGGCGATCGGGTCGAGCGCCGAGCACGGCTCGTCCATGAGAATTACCTCCGGCGCCACCGCAATCGTGCGTGCGATGCACAGCCGCTGCTGTTGCCCGCCCGACAGCCCGGTGCCGGGGTTCCGCAAGCGGTCCTTCACCTCGTCCCACAGCCCCGCGCGCGTCAGGCTGCTGCACACGATCTCGTCCAGCTGGGCGCGACTGCGCGCCAGCCCGTGGATGCGCGGGCCGTAGGCGACATTGTCGTAGATCGACTTTGGAAAGGGATTGGGCTTCTGGAACACCATGCCGATGCGCGCGCGCAGCTGCGCCACATCGAGCGCGTGATCGTGTATGTCATGGCCGTCGAGATGGATGCGGCCGGTGACCCGTGCTCCGGGAATCGTGTCGTTCATGCGGTTGAGGCAGCGCAGGAACGTCGACTTGCCGCACCCCGAAGGACCGATCAGCGCGAGCACCTGGCGCCGTCCCACATCGAGCGTTATCTGCTTCAGTGCCTGCTTCGCCGCGTAGAACACGCTCACATCGCGGCACGAGAACACCGGGTTCTCGACAGTCGCCTCGGGCTGCGCGGCGGCGCCGGGCGCAGCCGACACTCGTCCGCTCGGCTTGAGATTCAGGCCGCCTTCATCGAGGTGTCGCGTCGAAGGGCCGGTGCGCAACGGGAGGTTTGCGGCCGCGGCGGGGCTTCTGGCCGCGGTGTCATCGCCGACAGAGCCCCCGTCCGCAAGGCCGTTGCCGCCGGCCGGGGCGCGCGCGCCCGGGCCGGCGTTGTGGCTGTCCGGGCGTGCGCGGGGCGGATGCGATGTCTCTTCGCTCATGAGGTTCATCACCCAAAGCGCCCCGTGACGTAGTCATCGGTGCGGCGGTTTTTCGGCGCGGTGAAGATCTGCTCGGTGGGTCCGATCTCCACCAGCTCACCCAGGTACATGAAGGCGGTCACGTTCGAGACGCGCGCCGCCTGCTGCAGGTTGTGCGTGACGACCGCGATACAGTAGCTCTCACGCAGACTCTGCAGCGTCTCCTCGACACGCAGCGTCGAGATCGGATCGAGCGCCGCGGTGGGCTCATCGAACAGGATAACCTCGGGACGCAGCGCCAGGGTACGGGCAATGCACAGCCGCTGCTGCTGGCCACCGGATAAGCCGCGGCCATCCTCGTGCAATTTGTCCTTGACCTCGTCCCACATCGCCGCGTCGCGCAGCGCTTCCTCTACCCGATCGCCGAGCTCGCTGCGCGAGATGCGCCTCGATAAGCGCACCCCAAAAGCCACGTTGTCGAAGATTGACATCGGAAAGGGCGTCGCCTTCTGGAATACCATGCCCACCCGGAACCGGAGCGCGGCAACGTCCACGCTCGGTGCGAGGATATCCTCGCCGTCGAGCCGCACGTCCCCGGTGGCCCGATGACCCGGATAGAGCGCGTACATGCGGTTGAACACGCGCAGCAGCGTCGACTTGCCGCAGCCGGAAGGACCGATGAAAGCGGTGATCTGCCGGTCGGTGAGCGTGAGACTGACGTCCTTGAGCGCGTGCACTTTGCCGTAATAGAAGTCGAGATGGCGCACCTCGAATTTGACCCGCGTTGCCTCGCCGGTAGCGACCGACCGTCCGCCGAGCTGGAACGCCGTTGCGCTCATCAGCGCCTGCCGCCGGAGTCGAGCGAGGACACCACGAACCGCGCGCTGAGGCTGAGTAGAAGGATGCTCAGCGTGATCAGCAGTGCTCCGGACCAGGCGAGGCGCTGCCAGTCCTGGTACGGGCTGAGCGCGAACTGGAAGATGACGACCGGCAGATTAGCCATGGGCGCATTCAGATTGGTGCTCCAGAACTGATTGTTCAGCGACGTAAACAGCAGCGGGGCCGTCTCACCGCTGATGCGCGCAACAGCGAGCAACAATCCTGTGACGATGCCGCTGCGGGCAGCCGGATAAATGATGCTGGTTACGGTTCGCCAATGGTAGGCGCCCAAGGCCGTCGAGGCATCCTTCATTCCCTGCGGCACGAGGTTCAGCATGTCCTCCGTCGTGCGCACCGTCACCGGCATTGCGATGACGGCAAGCGCCACGGCCCCAGCGATCGCGGAGAAGTGGCCCATGGGCACTACCAGCACTTCGTACACGAACAGACCGACGATGATTGACGGCGCGCTCAACAGCACGTCGTTGACAAACCGGACAACCGTGCTTAGGCGTGAGGTACGGCCATACTCGGCGAGGAACGTGCCCGCCAACACGCCAATGGGCGCACCGATCGCGATTCCAAGCACGGTCATGACGGCGCTGCCATAAATGGCGTTCAAAAGTCCCCCGGCGCTGCCAGGGGGCGGCGTCATCTCGGTAAACAACTTCAGCGACACACCTGCCAGGCCGTTCTTGACGAGCGTCCACAGGATTGCGCCGAGGCACGCAAGACCTCCCAGGGTGGCCACGGCAGACAGACTCAACGCTGCAAGGTTGGTGAGTTTCCTGATGGTACGACGGGACGTCGCCATGCTTGCGGTCAGACTGAAGAGAGGGCGCGACGATCCAGGCGCAGTAACATGAAACGCGCAGCCGCAATGACGGAAAACGTGATCAGGAACAGCAGTACACCCAGTGCGATGAGTGACGAGTAGTACAGGTCGCCGACGGCTTCGGTGAATTCATTGGCAATTGCGGCGGAGATCGTGGTACCGGGCGCCAGTAGCGATGCGTGGATTTCGTGGGCGTTACCGATAACGAAGGTCACCGCCATGGTCTCACCGAGCGCCCGCCCGAGGCCGAGCATGATGCCGCCTACCATACCGGTGCGCGAATGAGGTACGACCACTTGCCAGATAACCTCCCAAGTCGTCGCGCCGAGACCGTAGCCTGACTCCTTGAGCACGTCTGGGACCGTCTCGAAGACATCGCGCATTACCGCGGAGATGAACGGGATGACCATGATCGCGAGCACGAAGCTTGCGGTCAGTATCCCGATGCCGAACGGCGGACCCTTGAAGAGCTGTCCTATCAGCGGCAGGGGCCCGAGAGTGTGAATGAGCCACGGTTGCACACTGTCCTGCACGAGGGGAGCGAGTACGAACAGGCCCCAGATGCCATAGATGATGCTCGGCACCGCGGCGAGGAGCTCGATGGCCACGCCGACGGGCCGCCTGAGCCATATCGGGCTCAGCTCCGTCAGAAATACCGCGATGCCGAAGCTGACAGGAATGGCGAGCAGCAGCGCGAGCACAGAGGTTACGAGCGTGCCGTAAATCGGCGCCAATGCGCCGAACTGCTCGGTGACCGGATCCCACGTCTCGCGCGTCAGGAAGGCCCACTTGAATTTCGAGAGCGCCGGCCACGCACCTTTAACGAGAGCGAGTGCCACACCGCTCAGCAAAATGAGCACGAGCAGTGCCGCCGCAAGCGTCGCCCAACGGAACAGCTGTTCGTTCAGACGTTGTTTCGCCGCATGCCGTGAAACAACTGCTGCAGCCACGCTTGCGATAGGCGACTCCGCTTAATTTCGCTTGCGCGGCAACCTACCGGCTCGCCCAGACAGTGGCACCGTTCGCTTTGATTTGGGTGCTCCAAGCCGTCTTTATAAGCTGCACGACCGAGTCCGGCAGCGGTACGTAGTCGAGCTCCTCGGCAAGCTTGCCGCCTTTGGCATACGCCCAGTCGAAGAACTTGAGGACATCCTTAGCCCTCTCAGCGCTTGCCTGATCCTTGTGCATCAGGATGAAAGTCGCCCCCGCAATCGGCCAGCTCGCCTTGCCCGGCGCATCCGTGAGGACCAGGTACATTCCAGGTGCCGACTTCCAGTCCGCGCCTGCAGCCGCTGCCTGGAACGCCTGGATGCTGGGGGATACGAACTGTCCCTCGCGGTTGCTCACCTGGCCGTAGGCCATCTTGTTCTGCAGGACGTAAGCGTATTCGAGGTATCCGAGCGACCCGTCAAGCCGCTGCACGTAGGAAGCAACCCCCTCGTTGCCTTTGCCGCCGACGCCCGCCGGCCACGCCACGGAGGTGCCCTCCCCGACTTTTTCCTTCCATTGCGGGTTCACCTTCGAGAGGTAATTGGTCCAGATGAAAGTCGTTCCCGAGCCGTCTGAACGGTGCACTACCGTGATGTCCTGGGCCGGCAGCGTCTTGCCGGGGTTCAGTTTCGCAATTGCCGGGTCGTTCCATTTGGTGACCTTGCCGAGAAAGATGTCCGCCAGCAAAGGTCCAGAGAACTTCAGGTCACCGGCCTTGAATCCCTTGAGGTTGTAGACCGGAACGTCACCACCGATCACGGTGGGAAACTGCATGAGCCCTTCCTTCTGCAAGTCCTCGGGCTTGAGGGGCATATCCGAGGCACCAAAATCCACCGTCTTTGCCTCGATCTGTTTAATACCGCCGCCGGAACCTATCGATTGATAGTTGAGCCCGATGCCCGTTTCCCTCTTGTAGGCATCAGCCCATTTTGCGTAGATGGGATACGGAAACGTGGCGCCGGCTCCTGAGATGTCGGCCGCCTGCGCGATGCCGGCGAGCGTTACGGCCGCCACCCCCAGAAGCATCCGCCTCGGAGTAAGTAAATTCATGATTCCGCTCCTGAACGGCATGCGCCCGACATGTTGGCGCGCCATTAAATGACAATAATGTGACGCTCTCATGACACTCAGAGCGCATACCTAAGCTGGGCAGTCGGGCCACTTCGCGCTGCCCCATACAGTGTTGCCGGCGCACTTTACACTGACATGACGAGCGCAGCGCTTGCCGGCGTGCCGCTGGGCCCGTATAACCGCGCACCGGCCGCGGAAGCTGCAACTGATGTCTCAAGCCCTTGACCTGACTCGGGATCTGCTTGCCCGTCGTTCCATCACTCCCGCCGACGGGGGCTGTCAGCAGGTGATGGCCAACCGCCTGGCCAGGATCGGCTTCGGGGTCCAGCCGCTGCCTTTCGGCAACGTGCACAACCTCTGGGCGCGGCGGGGCCGCGCCGCGCCGCTGCTCTGCTTCGCCGGCCATACGGATGTCGTGCCGACGGGCCCGCTCGAGGAATGGCACAGCGATCCGTTCGTGCCGACCCTCCGCGACGGCATCCTCTACGGCCGCGGTGCGGCCGACATGAAGAGCGGGCTCGCGGCGATGGTGACCGCGACCGAAGCCTTCGTCAGCGCCTGCCCCAGCCACCGCGGCTCGATCGCCTTTCTCGTTACCAGTGACGAGGAAGGCCCCTCCGTCGATGGCACGCGGCGCGTGGTACAGACCCTGCGCGCGCGTGGCGAGCACATCGACTGGTGTGTGATGGGCGAGCCCTCGAGCGAGTCAGTGGTCGGCGACACGATCAAGGTGGGCCGCCGCGGCTCGCTCAGCGGCCGTCTCACCGTGCACGGCGTGCAGGGTCACATCGCCTACCCGCAGCTCGCGGAGAACCCGGTGCACGTACTGGCGCCGGCACTGGCCGAGCTCGTGGGCCGCGTATGGGACCAGGGCACGGAGCATTTCGAGCCGACCAGCTTTCAGGTCTCCAACCTCAACGCCGGCACCGGCGCTCCCAACATCATTCCCGGGGAGCTCAAGGCGCGCTTCAATCTGCGCTATTCACCGGTACAGTCGCTCGAGCGGCTCAAGGAGACCGTGGAAGAGATCCTGCGCCGTCACCGGGTGCGATACACGCTGGAGTGGTACGTGTCGGGCGAGCCTTTCTACACCGCGCCGGGCGAGCTCTCGGATGCGGTGTGCGCTGCCGTCGAGCGCGTGACGGGTGTGCGTCCGCGGCTGTCCACCGGTGGCGGGACGTCTGACGGACGCTTCATCGCACCACTCGGCGCCCAGGTGGTCGAGCTCGGCGTCGTGAACGCCTCGATTCACAAGGTGAACGAGTGCGTGCGCGCGGCGGACATCGAAGCGCTGCAGCACATGTATTTCAACGTACTGCAGGACCTGCTCGGCAGCGGCTAGCTTCCCGGCTCGCGTGCCGGCCGCAGGTTCGCCGCCACTCCGACGACCCCCAGGCCGAGCGCCCAGCTCAGCACCCAGGCGGGCATCGCCAGTCCGAGGAAGCGCCAGTTGACCACGCCGCACTCGCCGCTGCCGGTGAGTACCTTGCGCACCACCTCCCACAGCGGCATGAACTTCAGCAGCACGCCGAGCGGGGCGCCGCAGGATGGCAGCGTGCCGGGCGGCAGGCTCTGCACATACAGGTGACGGGCGGCAACCGCCACGGTGGCCAGGGCCGCGATGGCGATCAGGCCTGCGTAGCCGTAGCGGCCGCGACCGCGCGGGTGGTGCAGTGCCGCCAGCAGGAACGCGAGCCCGAGCAGCGCTATGCCGATGCGCTGGAAGATGCACAGCGGACAGGGCTCGAGGTGGCCGACGAACTGGCTGTAGAGGGCGTAGGCGATCAGCCCCGCGCACACGACGAACCCGCCGAGATTGGTCAACCGACGGTCGGGCACGTGGCGGGAGTATCGCTCAGGCCGGAGCCGTCGGTGGCGCAGGCTCCGCGGCCGTGCCGCCGCGCAGCTCGCGCTCGACGTCATCGAGTGAGGTATGGCGGATGTCCTTGCCGTGCACCATGTAGATGACGTATTCGCTGATGTTCTTGGCGTGATCGCCGATGCGCTCGAGCGCCCGCACCACCCACATGACATCGAGCGCGCGGCGGATGGTGCGCGGATCCTCCATCATGAAGGTGATGCTCTGCCGCTGGATCGCCTCGTACTCCTCGTCCACCAGTCGATCCTGGCGCGCAACCCGCAGTGCCGACTCCGCGTCCATGCGCGCAAAGGCATCGAGCGCATCGTGCACCATCTCCGATACCACCCGGCCGAGGTGCTTGATCTCACGATACTTATCTGCTGGGCGCTCCATGGTCGCCAGGCGCGAGGCGATGTAGCCGATCTTCTCCCCCTCATCGCCGATGCGCTCCAGATCCGTGATGGTCTTGATGACCGCGACGATCAGGCGCAGGTCCCCTGCAGCCGGGGCGCGCGTGGCGAGGATACGGCTGCATTCCTCGTCGATGGCGACCTCCATGCTGTTCACCTGGTAGTCGTCCATCGCCACCGATTCGCCAAGCGAGCTGTCGCCCTCGACCAGCGCCGTAATCGCCTTCTGCAGCTGCTGCTCGACGAAGCCACCCATGCCCAGCACCTTGCTGCGCACGCGCTCGAGATCCTCATTGAAGCGGCGCGAGATGTGGTGACTGAGATCGGCAGTTTCCATCAGTGGGCCTCTCCGGCTGCGCCCGCCGGCTTACCGCGCGGGGCTAGTGGCGATCATAGCGGAACTGCAGCGAACGACCACCCTATCCACGTCACATCCGCAGCGCGTGTGCCAGCCCGGCGCGGCCGGCAAGCCCGCGCCATGCCTGCGCCGGGCGCTGCCATCATTGGCGCGGCGCAGTGGGTCTTGAGCCTCACCGCACCCTCTGCCGGCTTGAGTCTCATGCGGGGTCGGCGGCCAGCGCGGCGGCGGCGCGCATCCGCGCCGGCCGCGCCTCGGGCCAGCGCAACAGCTCGAGCTCGCCGTGCGCGCTCTCGATGAGCGCGGTGCACGATTCCACCCAGTCGCCGGTGTTGCCGTACAGGGTGCCGCGGATGCGCCGCAGATTCGCCCGATGGATGTGGCCGCACACCACGCCGTCGTAGCCGTGCTGCTGCGCGTGCTGTACCGCGAGCAGCTCGAACTGCTCGATGTACTGCACGCTGGTCGGCACGCTGAGCTTCACGCGCTCGGCCAGCGACCAGTACGGTTTGCCGAGGGCGCGGCGCAGATTGTTGAGGGTGTGGTTCACCTGCACCGTCGCGCTGTAGAGCGCATCGCCCAGCCGTGTCAGCCAGCGCGGACAGGGGAGCGCCTCGTCCAGCTGATCGCCGTGCATCACGAGCAGCCGCTCGCCGCGCGCGGTGCGATGCACCCACTCGCGGTGCACCTCGAGCTGCCCCTGCAGCATCTGCGCCAGCATGGCGAGACTCGCATCGTGATTGCCGGGTATGTAGATGAGGCGGGCGCCCGCGCGCTGCCGCGCCAACAGGGTGCGCACCACCTGGGTGTGCTCGGGCGTCCAGAAGGCGCGACGCGCGAGGCTGAGCGCATCGACGATGTCGCCGACCAGCACGATGCACTCGGCTTCGACGCCATGGAGAAACTCGTTCAGCTCGCGCACGCGTGCATGCCGGAACCCCAGATGGATGTCCGACAGAAAGAGCGTGCGGACGCTGTGGCCGCGCTGCCGGCGGTTACCGCTTGCCATGGGCATATCAGCTCGTCCTGAGGCCTTCAAGGTCGGCGTGACTAGGGTCAGCCCACGGTGTGTCGGATCCGTGACAGCGCGACTAAGTTTTTCTTACGAATTAGCCAGTTGTGAGCGACTTCTAAGCTATTGCCACGCTCTGGGTCGGCAGTGCGGTCAGGCGCGCGGCGGGGAAATGACAGGTGAACGTACTGCCGGCGCCGAGCGTGCTCTGCACCTCGAGCGTCGCGGCATGTCGCTGCAGCACGTGCTTGACGATGGCGAGCCCCAGGCCCGAGCCGCCGCGCGCGCGCGAGCGTCCCGCATCGACGCGATAGAAACGCTCGGTGAGACGCGGGATGTGCTCGGGCGGAATGCCCATGCCGGTGTCGGTCACTGCAAGATGCCCGCCCTCCTCGTCCACCCACCAGCGCATCTCGATCGAGCCTTCGGCGGGGGTGAACTTGGCCGCGTTGTCGACCAGGTTCGAGAAAGCCGAGTGAATCTCCGGCTCGTCACCGATGAGCTCGGCCTCTGAGTCGATGCGTATGCTGACATCGCGCGGGTGCACCGGACGCGCCAGCACGTCCTTGCGCAGCAGAGTGAGGAGCGCTGCGACGTCGATCGGCTTGCCGACGACCGCCTCATCGGTCTCCTCCAGGCGCGACAGCTCGAGCAGGTCGCGGATGATCGCGGTCATGCGCTCGGCCTGGCGACGCATCTCGGCCACCGGACCCTGCAGATCGGGTGCGAGTGCCGCGTCCTGGCCGAGGGTCTCGAGGTATCCGGAGATAACCGTCAGCGGCGAGCGTAGTTCGTGCGAGGCGTTGGCGACGAAATCGCGGCGCACGGCCTCGAGGCGCATCTGCCGCGAAACGTCGCTCACCAGCAGCAACAGCTGCCCGTCGCCGTAGGGTGCCACCTGCATCGACAGGTAGCATTCCTCGCCCGTGGTCGGGCGGATCACCACCGGGTTGGAATAATCCTCACCGGCGAGGTAGCTCACGAACTCGGGCTCGCGCAGCAGATGCTCGATGCGCATGCCGAGGTCGGCGGTGCGGCGCAGATTCAGCAGCCGCGCAGCCATGCGGTTGAACCAGACGATCTCGCGCTGCGCGTTGAGAATGACGACGCCGTTTGGCAGCGCCGCCGTGGAGCGCTGCAGCTGGCGCATGAGTTGCACGAAGCGTTGCTTGTGGAAGCGCTTGCGCCGGTGCAGGCGCACGATCTGCGCGATGATCTCGCCCCAGACACCGCCGACATCGGGTGGATCGGCGTAGCTGCGGTGTCGCAGCCACCATTCCAGGCGGAACAGGTTCGCCAGCACCCAGGTGAGGTGCAGCGCCAACGCGCAGGCGAGTCCGGCCCAGAGATTGCCGAGCAGCCAGCCAACGCCGGCGCCCAGCACCACGGTGCCGAGCAATCGAACCGCCGCGAACCACCAGGCCTGTGTCGCGGGTTCCATTTATCCGCTGCCGCTGCCTTCCGTCTATATCGTCCGTGCCGAGAAGCGGTAACCCGACCCGCGCACGGTCTGCACGAAGCGATCGTACCCGAAATCCTCGAGCGCCTTGCGCAGGCGGCGGATGTGCACGTCGATGGTGCGCTCTTCAACGTAGACGTTGCCGCCCCAGATGCGGTCGAGCAGCTGATCGCGCGTGTACACCCGTTCGGGGTGAGTCATGAAAAACTCGAGCATGCGATATTCGGTGGGGCCGAGGGGCACCGTTCGCTCACCGACGATCACGCGGTGGCTCCCCTGGTCGAGGATCAGGCCCTCGAACTCGATAGTCTCGTCCCCGCCATTGACCCCGCCGCGGCGCAGCACGGCATTGATGCGCGCCAGCAGCTCCCGGGGTGAGAAGGGCTTGGTGACGTAGTCGTCCGCGCCACCCTCGAGTCCGGCGACCTTGTCGCCCTCTTCGGCGCGCGCGGTAAGCATGATTACCGGTACCTCGCGCGTCTCGCGATCACGCTTCAAGGCACGCGTGAGCTCCAGGCCGCTCATGTCAGGCAGCATCCAGTCGACCAGCACCAGGTCGGGCCGTGCGTCCGCGAGTGCCGCTCTTGCACTGCGGCAGTCCTCCGCCTCCCGGACCTCGAAGCCGGCGCGCTTGAGGCCAAAAGCGATCATCTCGCGGATCGGCCGCTCGTCCTCGACGATCAGTACCTGCTTGGCGGGCATTGTGTTCCAGCGAACGGGGGCGCGGCTATTAGAGAGGGACTGTGTTTCAGATTAATGACAGCGCGGAAATTGGTGTCAGTTTAATGACTATGCGGGAGGGGGGCGCGCAACGTTATCGCGCAGATATGTCGGAAGTGCTTGATCCGGCGGGAAAACCCGGCCAGCCGCTACCTCGGGAACTGCCAGTCGCGCGATCTCCTCTGCCCGCGGCAGGAGTTGCCCGAGGACGATGCCGGAACCGCTCAGCAGGGAACTCAGCTGCGGATAAGCGACGAAACCCGATCCCACCGCGCCCACATCAGCGCCTGCGCCGGCCGCACCCTGCCACGATGGCGGCAGGCGCACGGTCGCCGGCTCGCCGACCCGCTCCCCGGACGCAGGTTCGGCCAGCCCGTGCGCGTCGCGGGTAAAGCAAGCCCAGTACACCTCGCGCATGCGGGCATCGGTACATGCCAGCACGCGCTCGATGGCCGGCGCCAACTGCAGCGCGCGCTGCGCAAGCGCCTGCAGGTCCGAGACCGGCACGACCGGCAGTTCCGCACCGTACGCCAGTCCCTGGGTCACGCCCGCCGCCAGTCGCACACCGGTGAACGCGCCGGGACCGCGTCCGAAAGCAATCGCGTCGAGTTGCGCCAGCCTCACTCCTGCTGCGGCGAGCAGCGCATCGATCATCGGCAGGATGTGCTCGGCGTGGCCGCGTTCGCGCACGCTCTCGCGCGCGAGCACCTGATCATCGATCCAGAGCGCCGCCGAGCAGTTCTCGGTCGCGGTATCGATGGCGAGAATTCTCATGACCCGGCCGTGGCACGTGTGCCCGCGCGCGCCGGCGGGGCATGTCGCGCGAGGAAGCGCTTCACTTCAGCGGCGTCCTGCGTCACGGTCATCGCCGGCAGGGCGGCGAGAAACACCCGCCCGTACGCGCGGCCCGTCATGCGCGGATCGCAGATCACCACCACCCCGTAGTCATCTTCGCTGCGGATCAGGCGGCCGGCTCCCTGCTTCAGCGCCAGCGCCGCCTCCGGCAGCTGGTAATCGCGAAATGCGTTCGCACCGCTCGCCGTGAGATGCTCGATGCGCGCGCGCACCAGCGGATCGTCGGGAGAGGCGAACGGCAGCTTCTCGATGACGACCAGCCGCAACGCATCGCCCTTCACATCGACACCCTCCCAGAAGCTCGCGGTGCCGAGCAGCACGCCGTTGCCGTCGGCGCGGAAATCCTGCAGCAGCCGTTCGCGCGGCGCCTCCCCCTGCACGAACAGAGGATACGGCGGGCCTTCCGCCCAGCGCGTGCGTAGCAGCGCCGCCGCCTGCGCCAGAGCACGATGACTGGTGAACAGCAGGAACGCACCGCCGCGGGCGGCGCTGATCAGCGGCAGCGCCGTATCGATCACCGCCGCCACGTAGGCAGCGGAGGCTGGCTCGGGCAGCCCCGGGGGCAGATATAAAAGAGACTGCCGCTCGTGATCGAAGGGACTGTCGATGCGCAGCGTGCCGGCTTCCTTCAGACCCAGCCGGCCGGTGAAGTGGCCAAATTCATCGCCCAGTGACAACGTCGCCGAAGTGAAGATCCACGCGGCGCGCCGCGCCGCCAGCAGCGCGCAAAAGCGCTGCGAGATGTCGAACGGCATGACACTCACAGTCACGCCGCGCGCAGTCACCTCGAGCGTGCGCGCGCCGTCATGGATATCCAGCTCATCGATGCGTGCCAGGCTCATCGCCAGCTCCGCGGCGCGCTCGGCCAGCGGCTCGAGCGCACCGGCCGGATCGCGCTGCGCCGCCACGGCGGCCAGAGCTTCCAACGCCCGCAGCAGGGCGCGGACACAGCCGCAGGCACGCGAGCCATCGGCCGGCAGCGGCACACGACCGGACACACCCGCCACCGCCGCGCGCAGCTCCTGTAGCGCCTCCTCGGTGGCGAGCACGGCTGCCGCCGCGGCCGCGAATGCCCGGGGTGAGCCAGCCGCCAATGCCTGCCGCGACAGCTCCGTGCGCAGGTCCTTCAGCAGCGTCTCGATCTGCCGGCTGCTGACATGCGCACCGAAGAACTGCGTCGCCAGATCCGGAATCTGATGAGCCTCATCGAGGATCAGCGCATCGGCCGCTCCCAGCAGGTCGCCGAAGCCATCCTCCTTCAGCGCCAGATCCGCCAGCAACAGGTGATGGTTGACGATGACGATGTCCGCTTCCAGCGCCTCGCGCCGCGCCAGTACTACGTGGCAACGCGCGAGCTGCGGACAACGCGTGCCGAGACAGCTCTCGCGGGTCGACGTGACCTGTCCCCACACCGGATGACTGTCAGACAGGCCGTGCACCTCGGCCAGGTCACCGCGACGCGTGGTCTGCGCCCAGCGCTGGATGCGCGCCAGCATGGTCCGCGAGCCGCGCCGTCCGCCGAGCAGCGCGAGCTGCTCGCCCCCCTCATCGACGCGCTCGAGCCGATAGCGGCACAGGTAGTTCGCACGACCCTTGAGCAGCGCTACGCGCGCGGGCCGGCCGAGCGCCGCACTCACCAGCGGCAGATCCCTGGTGAACAGCTGATCCTGCAACGTGCGCGTGCCGGTCGAAATCAACACGCGCTTACCCGAGAGCAGCGCCGGCACCAGGTATGCGAAGGTCTTGCCGGTACCGGTTCCGGCCTCCACCACGAGTGACTCGCACGCCGCGAGTGCCTGCGCCACGCGCTCCGCCATGCGCAACTGCTCGCGGCGCACCTTGAAGTCCGGCAGTGCGCGCTCGAGCGGCCCACCCTGACCAAATATGTCCTCAAGATCCAACATCGTGCGGCAGCGCTTACGGCGTACGCGGGAGGCTCGATACTGCCGCGCCTGAGCGGCGCGTGTCGAGGGCTATATGTCCATGAATTTGATGCAAACTGGTACGCGCTGCGGTATTGGACGACAATGGGCGTACGCCGCCGTTACCCGGCCATTGGTGCCGGCGCGGGTAAACCTAGGGGCGTTTGCGGAAGTGCAATAAACAAAGAGGATTTGTCCGATGGCCACGGCCGCCCACACGCTGAGTCCACTGCCCCACCTCAGCCGCGCGGTCGCCGACTGGGTAGCGGACGTGCGCGAGCTCACCGGTGCACGCGCGGTGCACTGGTGCGAGGGCAGCGAGGCGGAAGCGCGGCAGCTCACCGCTCAGCTGCTGTCGCGTGGCGAACTCAAGGCGCTGAACGCCGAGCAGTTTCCCGGCTGTCACCTTTACCGCTCGGCACCCAACGACGTCGCGCGCGTCGAGCACCTTACCTACATCTGCACGCGCTCACAGGAAGACGCCGGCCCGAACAACCACTGGGTGGACCCGCAGCAGGCGCACGCGCGCATGCACGAGCTGTTCCGCGGCTGTATGCGCGAGCGCACCCTGTACGTCATCCCCTATTGCATGGGCCCGATCGACTCGCCGCTGTCGCGCTGTGGCGTGGAGATTACCGACAGTGCCTACGTCGTGCTCAACATGCTGACCATGACGCGGGTCGGGCGCGCAGCGCTGGAGCGCATCGCGCGCGAGGGCAGCTTCGTGCGCGGCCTGCACTCGATCGGCGAGCTCGACCCGGAACGGCGCTTCATCATGCACTATCCCGAGGAGCTTGCCATCGAGAGCTACGGCTCCGGTTACGGCGGCAACGCCCTGCTCGGCAAAAAGTGCCACGCGCTGCGCATCGCCAGCTGGCAGGCGCGCAGTGAAGGCTGGCTGGCCGAGCACATGTTGATCGTCGGACTGCAG
This sequence comes from uncultured Gammaproteobacteria bacterium, assembly GCA_963837075.1. Lineage (GTDB taxonomy): Bacteria > Pseudomonadota > Gammaproteobacteria > Steroidobacterales > Steroidobacteraceae > 13-2-20CM-66-19. The sequence goes on from CAWILY010000001.1 coordinate 383,301, forward strand.
AATCCGCGCGGCGAAACCCACTACCTCGCCTGCGCCTTTCCTTCCGCCTGCGGTAAGACCAATCTGGCAATGCTCATCCCGCCGGCTTCGCTCCCGGGGTGGCGCGTGTACACCGTCGGCGATGACATCGCCTGGCTGCACCCGGGGCCCGACGGGCGTCTGTGGGCGATCAATCCCGAAGCTGGTTACTTCGGGGTGGTACCCGGTACCAATCCGCAGACCAACCGCAACGCCTACGAGATGATCCGCCGCGATACCTTGTTCACCAACGTCGCGCTCACTGCGGACAACCAGCCGTGGTGGGAAGGCCTCGGCAGCGGTAAACCCGCGTTCGACTGGCAGGGCCGCCCGTACGATCCGGCCAACGGACCGGCGGCGCATCCGAACTCGCGCTTCACCGTTTCAGCGCGGCGCAATCCCTCCTGGTCACCGCACGCGGAGGATGCCGGCGGCGTACCGATCTCGGCGCTGGTGTTCGGCGGACGCCGCCGCGAGGTGGCGCCGCTGGTGTACGAGGCGCGCGACTGGCGGCACGGCGTACTGATGGGCGCATCGCTGGCCTCCGAGACGACTGCCGCCGCCGTCGGTCAGGTGGGTGTCACGCGCCGCGATCCGATGGCCATGCAGCCGTTCTGCGGTTACAACTTCGGCGACTACTGGCAGCACTGGCTCGACATTGGCACGCAGCTCACACGGCCGCCGCGCCTGTATCACGTCAACTGGTTCCGCCGCGACGCGCAGGGCAAGTTCCTGTGGCCGGGTTACGGCGAGAACCTGCGGGTGCTGGCGTGGATGCTGGATCGCTGTGCCGGCAGGGCCGGCGCGGTCGAATCAGCCATCGGCTGGCTGCCGCGCCCACAGGACCTGGAGCTGCACGGCCTCGAGCTCTCCCCGGAAGCGCTGGCGGCCCTGTTCACGATCGATCCGGCCCTGTGGCGCAAAGAGGCCGCGGACCTGCGCGAGTATCTGAGCCGCTACCGCAGCCGCCTGCCGGCGGCGCTGCTCGCGGAGCTGCAGATCACCGAGCAGCGGCTCGGCTGAGGGTCCGCCGGTTTACCTGCGGCTGATACGCGCGCGCACCGCGCGCGCCGCGCCTCAGCCCTCTTCGCAGCTATAGCGGATAGTCTGCGGCGAGCCCTGCTCGGGCAGACGACCGAGACCGATCATCCCCTGGCCCCTGATCTGCAGGCTGTCGCGGCGCACGAACGACTCCTCGCCGTCGGCGCTCTGCACGAACGTGCCGTTGGTGCTCTGGTCGATCAACACGAATTTGTTGCGGCTGATCTCGATGCGCGCATGCAGCCGCGAGATCAGGTTGCCCTTGACCACGACGTCATTGTCCTCGGCCCGACCGATGGTGATGCTCGAGTGCCGCTCATCGACCAGCAACTCGCGATCGTCGCAGCGCAGCCGCAGTCGCATGCCCTTCGCCGGTCGCGCCTCGATGGCGATTCCCGGCACCATGCTGGTCACGTCTTCGGTCTGCCACAGCACCTCGTAAAGCGCGACCTCGCTACCCTGGCCCTTGAGCGTTGCGATGTCGATTTGCCGGCACGATGCCCGCCACTCGGGAGAGAGCTTCTCCACCGTCGCCGCCGTCGTGACGACCTGTCCGGCCTTCGCCTGGCTGGTCATGCGATTGGCGGTGTGGACGGCAGCGCCGAACACGTCGCGGTTCTCGAGCATCACGGGTCCGAAATGGCAGCCGATACGGATGGCCACCGGCTGGCCGTCCACTTTGAGCTGCGCGTGGGTGGAGATCTGCTGCTGCATCTGGGCGGCGGCGTTGAGCGCGGCGTCCGCCGTGGGAAAGGTAGCCATGACCTCATCGCCCATGGTCTTGATCACCGTGCCCTGCCGCTGCTCGGTTGCGGTACGCATCACGTCGATGCAGATCGCTACCATGTCGCGCGCACGCACATCGCCCATGAGGTCATAGAGCCGCGTCGATCCGACGACGTCGGCGAACAGGATCGCGAGTTCGATGTCCTTGCCCATGAGCGCGCTAACGATTATACGCAAGCGCCCCCGGGCTGCTACTCACCGGCCCTCAGCCTCGCCTCGCGCGTGTGTCAGGAGCGGGTAAGCGGGCCAGCAGTTCGGTGAGCTCGTTGAGGTCCACCGGCTTGACCAGGTGCGTATCGAACCCCGCCTCCTGCGAGCGGCGGCGATCGGTTTCCTGCCCGAGGCCGGTCAGTGCCACCAGCCGTACGTCCTTGCCCCAGTGCTGGGCACGGATCCGTCGCGAGACTTCGTAGCCGTCGAGTTGCGGCATGCCGATATCGAGCAGCACGACGTCAGGCGGGTTCTGCGCGGCCGACGCCAGCGCGACGGCCCCATCGGGCGCGACGACCACGTCGTGGCCACATTGCTTCAACAGCGTCGCGAGACTCTCGCGCGCATCCGCGTTGTCGTCGGCCACCAGGATCCGGCGGCGAACCGCGCAGGCACTGCCGTTGTGCGCGACGGCCGCGGCCTGCTCGGCCGCGGCGGTTGCTGCAGCGGTAAGCAGCGGCAGGCTGATCACGAACTCGCTGCCGCGGTCGGCCCCCTCGCTGCGGGCCGTGATGTTTCCGCCGTGCATCTCCACCAGCCGACGTACGAGCGCCAGACCGATGCCGAGCCCGCCTTGCCCGGACTCGGGCTTGCGTTCGAGCTGGGTAAACAGCTCGAAGATCCTCGGCAGCTGCTCGGGCGCAATGCCGACACCGTTATCGCGTACGCGGATCTCCACCTCTGTGCCGCGCGTGCAGCAGCTGAGTACGATGTGCCCGCCGGGGGCGGTGTACTTGGCGGCGTTGCCGAGCACGTTGCCAAGCGCCTGCGTGAGGCGCGTGGGGTCGGCCGTGACCCGCAGCGACTGCTGCGGCATCTGCAGCGTCAGCTCGTGGCCACGTTCCTGCATCAGCGGCTGGATGATCTCTACCGCACGCGCGATGACCTCCGTCAGCTCCATGGGTTGCAGTGTCAGGGTGATCTTGCCGCGGGTGATGCGCGAGACGTCCAGCAGGTCATCAACCAGGCGCGTCAGGTGCACGACCTGCCGCTGAATCACGTCCTGCGCCCAGCACAGCTTGCTCTCGGACGGCTTCAGGCGCATCAGCTGTACGGCGTTGAGCATCGGCGCGAGCGGATTGCGCAGCTCGTGGGCCAGCATGGCGAGAAATTCGTCCTTGTTGCGATCGGCCTCCTGCAGCGCTCGCTCTGCCCGGGCACGCTCGGCGACCTCCTTGTGCAGGCTGCGGTTGGCACGCTCGAGCTCCGCGTTGGCGCTGCGCAGCGTGGCATTCAGGTTTTCGAGCTCGCGCGCCTTCTCTGCCTGCAGGGTCACGTTCGCCTCGGCGAGCTTCTGATTGGCGTGCGCCAGGTTGCGATTCAGCTCGGACAGCTCGCGACGCTTGCAGTAAAGCTCGACCAGCACCGCGACCTTGCTGCGCAGGATCTCCGGCACGACGGGGATTGCAACGTAGTCGACTGCCCCCGCCTCGTAGCCGCGGAGTCGGTCGAGCTCGGTCAGGTGCACGCCGGTGACGAAGATGATCGGCGTTCTCTCGAAGCGCGGATGAGCGTGGATCAGCCGGGCGGCCTCGAAACCATCCATATCCGGCATGCTGACATCGAGCAGCACCACCGCGTACTCATCGTGCATCAGCTTCTGCAGCGCCTCGACGCCGGAGTGAGCCAGCACCAGATTCTGGTCGAGATCTGCCAGCACCGTTTGGTAGGTGAGCAAGCGCGCCGGCTGGTCATCGACCAGCAGAATGTTCACCTTGTCACCGGCGTGCATGGCGCCGCCGCCGGCAGGGTTGCGCGTCTTCAGCGATGTAGCCACATGCGCACCAGGGACAACAACTGGTCGGTATTCACCGGTTTCGCGACGTAGTCCGATGCCCCGGCCTCCAGGCACTTCTGGCGGTCGCCCTTCATCGCCTTGGCGGTGAGCGCGATGATCGGCAACAGGCGGAATTTCTGGTTGCTGCGGATGCGACGCATGGTCTCGTAGCCGTCCATTTCCGGCATCATGATGTCCATCAGCACCAGTGACAGATCATCGGTGCTCTCGATCAGCTTGATGGCCTCCTGGCCGTTGGTGGCCGTGATTACCTCCATGCTGTGGCGCTCGAGCAGGCTGTTGAGGGCGAAGATGTTGCGAATGTCGTCGTCGACTACCAGCACCTTGCGACCGCTGAGCAGCTCGTCGCTCTCGTGCAGCGCCTCGATCATGCGCTGTTTCGGTTCCGGCAGGTCGGCGATCACGCGGTGCAGAAACAGGGCCGTCTCATCCAGCAGCCGCTCCGGCGAGCGCACTCCCTTCAACACGATGCTCTTGGCATTCTTGCGCAGCTCGATCTCCTCCTGATCGGACAGCTCGCGGCCGGTGAACACGACGATCGGTGTCTGACGCAACTTCGCGTCGGCCTGCACCTCGGCCAGCAACTCGAACCCCGACATGTCCGGCAGCCGCAGATCGAGCACCACGCAGTCGAAGGAGCCCGCGCGCATCGCCGCGAGCGCCGCGCTGCCGGTGGCGGCGGTGGTGATCTCCACGTCGCTGTGCTCCAGCAGGCCGCGGACGCTCAGTTGCTCTGCCGGGTCGTCCTCGACCACCAGCAGTCGCCTCACCCGCTCTGCGGTGAAGGACTTGAGGCGCTCGAGCGCCGCTTCCAGACCCTCGGTGGTGGCGCTCTTGGTGAGGAAGGAGAACGCCCCGCGCTCGAGGCCATACTGGCGCTCATCCTCGACCGTGAGAATCTGTACCGGAATATGGCGCGTTTGCGGGTCGCGCTTCAGCTGGTTGAGTACCGTCCAGCCAAGCATGTCGGGCAGAAACACATCCAGCGATACGGCCGTGGGCCGGTGCTTGCGCACCAGCGCCAGTGCCTCGGCGCCGGTTCTGGCGAGCAGTACCTTGAAGCCGCGCTCGCGTGCCAGGTCGACCAATACCCGGGCGTAATGCGGGTCGTCCTCCACCACCAGCAGCACGGCATTTTCCGGCTGCAGCTCATCCCGGTCATCGGCGATCTCCTCCGGCCGCACGACCGGCAGTACCGTCGGCTGGTAGGCCGCCGCCGTGGCCGCGGCTGCCGCGGGACTCTGGCTGGCGCCGCGGCCGTAGGCCGGACCCGCGTACGACAGCGGCAGATAGAGCGTGAAGGTGCTGCCGCTGCCCGGCACGCTGCTCAGGCGGATCTCGCCACCCAGCAGATTCGCGAGCTCGCGGCTGATGGCGAGGCCGAGCCCGGTGCCACCGTACTTGCGCGCGGTGCCGGCATCGGCCTGCTGGAAGGCTTCAAAGATGATGCGCTGCTTCTCCGGCGGAATGCCGATGCCGGTATCGCTCACGCAGAATTCGACCACCGAGGGAGCCTGGCTGAGCGTCGGATGCTCCGCGCTCCAGCCGCCGGTCGCGAGGCTCACGTGCAGACGCACGCCGCCCCGCTCGGTGAACTTGAAGGCGTTCGACAGCAGGTTCTTCAACACCTGCAGCAGGCGCTTCGAGTCGGTGGTGATCGCTCGTCCCAGCCGCGTATCGCAATCCGCGGTGAAGGACAGTTTGCGTGCCTCCGCCTCGTGCCGGAAGCTGCGCTCGATGATCTCGCGCAGGTGCGTGAACAGCAGTTCCTCGCACTCCACCGTGACCGTACCCGACTCGATCTTGGACAGGTCCAGGATGTCACTGATGAGATTGAGCAGGTCCGTGCCGGCGGCGTGGATCGTGTTGGCGAACTCGACCTGACGCGGCGAGAGGTTGCCGTCGGCGTTGTCGCCGAGCTGCTGGCCGAGAATGAGGATGCTGTTGAGAGGCGTGCGCAGTTCGTGCGACATGTTCGCCAGGAACTCCGACTTGTAGCGCGAGGTCAGTGCCAGCTCCGCGGCCTTCTCCTCGAGCGCGCGCCGGGCGAGCTCGATCTCCTGGTTCTTGCGCTCGACTTCCGCGTTCTGCTCGGCGAGCAGCTTCGCCTTGTTGGCGAGCTCCTCGTTGGTCTGCTGCAGCTCGACCTGCTGGCTCTGCAGCTCCCCGGCCAGCTGCTGGGACTGCTTGAGCAGGCCCTCGGTGCGCATGGTCGCCTCGATGGTATTCAACACCACCCCGATGATGCTGCCGGTCAGCTGCTCGAGAAACGCGAGGTGCGAGGCGGTGAATTCCCCGAGCGAGGCGAGCTCGATCACTGCCTTGACGTTGCCCTCGTACAGCACCGGCAGGACGATCAGGCTGCGCGGCCGGGCATTGAGCAGTCCGCCATGCACGCGGATGTCGGGCGGGATATCGGTCAACAGCAGCCGCTGGCGATCTACGGCCGCCTGGCCCACGAGCCCCTCGCCGAGCAGATAGCGGCGCGGCTCGCGGCGCTCGTACGCTTCGGCGGCATAGCTGGCGAGCTCCCTGAGGTAGGGTGTCTCGGCGCCGCCATCGACCACGTAGATGATGCCCTGCTGCGCGTTCACCAGCGGCGCAAGCTCGGATAACAGCAGCTTGCCGACCGTCACCAGATCGCGCTGCCCCTGCATCATGCGGCTGAATTTCGCCAGGTTGGTCTTGAGCCAGTCCTGTTCGGTGTTGCGCTCGGTGGTGACCCGCAGCGTACCGATCATGGCGTTGATGTTGTCCTTGAGCTCCGAGACCTCGCCGCGCGCGTCGACCTGGATCGAGCGCGTCAGGTCGCCCTTGGTCACGGCGGTCGCCACCTCGGCAATCGCACGTACCTGGTTGGTGAGATTGGCCGCGAGCAGGTTTACGTTCGCGGTCAGGTCTTTCCAGGTGCCCGCCGCGCCCGGGACGTGTGCCTGTCCACCCAGGCGTCCTTCCACGCCGACTTCGCGCGCCACGCTGGTAACCTGGTCGGCGAAGATCGCCAGCGTATCGGTCATGCTGTTGAAGGTGTCGGCGAGCGCGTTGACCTCACCCTTCGACTCTACGGTGAGACGCTGACGCACATCACCGTTGGCGACCGCGGTCACGACCTTGACGATGCCGCGAACCTGATTGGTCAGGTTGTTGGCCATCACGTTTACGTTGTCGGTCAGGTCTTTCCAGGTGCCGGCCACGCCCGGCACGAGCGCCTGGCCGCCGAGCTTGCCTTCGGTGCCGACTTCGCGCGCGAGCCGGGTCACCTCCGCCGCGAAGCCGTTGAGCTGGTCCACCATCGTATTGATGGTCTCCTTCAGCTGCAGGATCTCGCCCTTCACGTCCACGGTGATCTTGCGGGACAGATCGCCGCGGGCGATGGCGGTCGAGACTTCGGCGATGTTGCGCACCTGGCCCGTCAGGTTGCGCGCCATGGAATTGACGTTATCGGTCAGGTCCTTCCAGGTACCGGCGACGCCGGGCACGATGGCCTGGCCGCCGAGCTTGCCCTCGGTGCCGACCTCGCGCGCCACGCGGGTCACCTCGGCGGCGAAGCTGTTCAGCTGGTCGACCATGGTGTTGATGGTCTCCTTCAGCTGCAGGATCTCGCCGCGCACGTCCACCGTGATCTTGCGCGACAGGTCGCCGCGCGCGATCGCGGTAGCCACTTCCGCGATGTTGCGTACCTGATTGGTGAGGTTGCTCGCCATCGAATTGACGTTGTCGGTGAGGTCCTTCCACACGCCGCTGACGTCCTTGACGTCGGCCTGGCCGCCCAGCTTGCCCTCGGTGCCGACCTCGCGCGCCACGCGGGTAACCTCCGCGGCGAAGGCATTCAGCTGGTCGACCATGGTGTTGATGGTCTGCTTCAGCTGCAGGATCTCGCCGCGCACGTCCACCGTGATCTTGCGCGACAGGTCGCCGCGCGCGATGGCGGTAGCCACTTCCGCGATGTTGCGCACCTGGCCGGTGAGGTTGCTCGCCATCGAGTTGACGTTCTCGGTGAGATCCTTCCACACGCCGCTCACGCCCTTGACCTCGGCCTGACCGCCGAGCTTGCCCTCGGTACCGACCTCGCGCGCGACGCGGGTCACTTCGGCGGCGAAGGCGTTCAACTGATCGACCATGGTGTTGATCGATTCCTTCAGCTGCAGGATCTCGCCCTGCACGTCCGCGGTGATCTTGCGCGACAGGTCACCGTTGGCGATGGCGGTAGCCACTTCCGCGATGTTGCGCACTTGCCCGGTGAGGTTACCGGCCATGGAATTGACGCTGTCGGTCAGGTCCTTCCAGGTGCCCGCCACCCCCGGCACCACCGCCTGTCCGCCGAGCTTGCCCTCGGTGCCGACCTCGCGCGCCACGCGGGTGACCTCGGCAGCGAACGAGCGCAGCTGGTCGACCATGGTATTGATGGTCTCCTTCAGCTGCAGGATCTCGCCGCGCACGTCCACCGTGATCTTGCGCGACAGGTCACCGCTCGCGATGGCGGTGGAGACCTCCGCGATGTTGCGCACCTGGCCGGTGAGGTTGCCGGCCATGGAATTGACGCTGTCGGTCAGATCCTTCCAGGTGCCGGCCACGCCCGGCACCACCGCCTGGCCGCCGAGCTTGCCCTCGGTGCCGACTTCGCGCGCCACGCGGGTGACTTCGGCGGCGAAACTGTTGAGCTGATCCACCATGGTGTTGATGGTGTTCTTGAGCTCGAGGATCTCCCCCTTGACGTCCACCGTGATCTTGCGCGACAGGTCGCCGCGCGCGACCGCAGTGGTCACTTCGGCGATGTTGCGCACCTGGCCGGTGAGATTGGTCGCCATGGCATTGACCGAGTCGGTGAGGTCCTTCCAGGTCCCGGCGACCCCGGACACGATCGCCTGTCCGCCGAGCTTGCCCTCCGTGCCCACTTCGCGCGCCACCCGCGTCACCTCGGAGGCAAACGAGCGCAGCTGATCGACCATCCGGTTGATGGCCTCCTTCAGCTGCAGGATCTCGCCGCGCACGTCCACCGTGATCTTGCGCGACAGGTCGCCGTTCGCCACCGCGATGGTCACCTCCGAGATGTTGCGCACCTGGCCGGTGAGATTGCTGGCCATCGAGTTCACGCTATCGGTCAGGTCCTTCCAGGTCCCGGCGACGCCCGGCACCGCGGCCTGGCCACCGAGCTTGCCCTCGGTACCGACCTCGCGCGCCACGCGCGTGACCTCGGAAGTAAAGGCGCTCATCTGCTCGATCACGGTGTTGACGATGGTCGCCGACCTCAGGAACTCACCCTTCAGGGGACGCCCGTCCACCTCCAGACTCATGGTCTGCTGCAGGTCACCCTTGGCGACCGCTGAAATGGTGCGCGTCACCTCCGTGGTCGGCCACAGCAAGTCATCGATCAGCGTGTTGACCGAGCGTTCCATCGCACCCCAGGCACCCGAGCGACGGTCGCTCGACATCCGATGGCGGGTCTGACCGTCCTTGCCGACGATCCGTCCGACCCGCTCGAGCTCGTGCGCCAGGCTCTGATTCGAGGTGACGATCTCGTTGAACGTGTCGGCCACCTTGCCCGCGAGCCCAGTCTGATCGCCGGGCAAGCGCACGGTGAAATCGCCGTCCCGCACCGCCTGCAAGGCGCGCAACAGTTGGCGCTGGTCGATGCCCGAGTCGTGCGCACCGTTGCGACCGTTCGGCCTGCGAGCACGGCGATCGGGTTGCTGAAGTTCCATCAGCGGTCTCCGGAGTGGGGTAGGACTTGCGGCGAGTACTCGGGTGAGCTCTCGCTGGTGTCGCCGAAGCTGCCAGCGCAGCTATGCGTCTTTCTTCTGGACATCGCCGCGCGGCTGCAAGGCTGTTAACACCCTGCCTCCACCTTGACGCTGGCAGTTGGTGACATCAAGCGCCAGCCTGAGCCCTGCTGCCGCCGGGCAGGGCTGAGGACGGCGACTGTCAAGCCGCGGCCCACGATGACTCACTCAGCGAGTTGGTATTGCGGCGCCGGCAACGCTGCGATCAGCGTGGCAACGAGAATGTATACAGCCTCGCGGCGCGGCCGCTGCCAGCGCTGACTACCGCGACGTACTGGTGCCCGTCGGCTCCACGGTAGCTGAAAGGCGCACTGCAGATCGCGCCAGGGAGAGAGTATTTCCACAGCACGGCGCCGGTCCGGGCGTCGAGCGCCTTGAACCAGCCATCCGCGTTACCGTAGAACAGCAAGCCCCCTGCGGTGATCAGGGTACCGGGCCACAGCGGCGCTGGCTCCCGCACGCTCCATACCAGACGCCGCGCCACCGGATCCCAAGCGGTGAGCTCGGCCGGATCGCCGCGCACGGGCGCGCGCACCTGCGCCGCACCATCCGCGCCGAGCAAGTAGCTGATCAGGAGGTGCGTCGATCCCGCGCGCCACTGCTCCTGCGCCGCAAACCGTACCGGCTCGAGTGGTGTGTGCAGAGATCGCTGCGCGCGGACATCGACACCGCCGGGGGAGTCCGGCGGCAGCTCCCTGGGCAAGACCTCGTGACATATGCCGCCGCCGGAAGAGCCCGCGTCAGCGGGCCGGGCGATCGGAAGGGGATACAGCGGCAGCAGGTCGCGGACATTCCGCGGGGTCAGCTCGGTCAGCTCGCTGAAACGATCGGCTGCGACCGGCTCGCTCCCGCGCGCGGGGAGCGCGATGGCCATCAGCGCCAGTGCTGTAGCAAGCGTTGACCAGCCGCGGACCATGATGGCGCCAACCTAACACCACGGCGTGGCCGTGGCTGTAGGTTGCAGGCGGCATACCGTGTCGGCGGCTCGCGTTGCGCACTGTCTGACAGACCGCGCGCACTGGCTGACGTCGCGGCGCGCAGTGCTACGCTGGCGCCTCAGACACCGCAAGCTGCGCAGCGCGGCAGCGGTGGTACATTCGCCAACTGCTGTGATTTGCATGGAGAGCATTGCCGATGGCGCACGGCGCGTCGGTCGCAGTATTCCTGGCACAGATCGTGGTGTTGCTGGTTGCCGGCCGTCTGGTGAGCGAACTGATGCAGCGCATCGGTCAGCCGGCGGTGACCGGACAGATCATCGCCGGCGTGCTGCTGGGACCCTCGGTACTCGGCGCGCTGGCGCCGGGGCTCTGGCACAGCCTGTTCCCCAGTGCGCCGGAGCAGCAGGCCATGCTGGATGCCGTGTCCTGGCTGGGCGTGCTGCTGTTGCTGCTGCTCACCGGGATGGAGACCGATCTCGCGATCTTCCGTGACGCCCGTCGCGCGGCGCTCTGCGTGTCGGTCACCGGCATCCTGGTGCCGTTCTCGTGCGGCTGCCTGCTCGGGGAGTTGCTGCCGCAGGCGATGCTGCCGGACCCCGGCAGGCGGCTGATCACGACCTTGTTCCTCGGAACCGCGCTGTCGATCTCGTCGGTAAAGATCGTGGCGCTCGTCGTGCGGGATCTCGGCTTCTTACGCCGTACCGTTGGACAGGTAATCGTCGCCTCGGCGGTGCTCGATGACACCATCGGCTGGGTGATCATGGCGATCACGTTCGGTCTCGCCGTGCACGGCGCAATCGACGTGGCGGCCGTGACGCGCTCGGTCGTGGGCACGGCGGTTTTCCTGACGCTCAGCTTCACGATCGGCCGCGGGCTGGTGTTCCGACTCGTGCGCTGGTCGAACGACTCGCTGACGAGCGAAATGGCCACCGTGACCACGATCCTGGTGATCGCCGGTGTGCTTGCGTTGCTGACCAACGCACTGGGGGTGCATTTTGTACTCGGCGCATTCGTCGCCGGCATACTCATTGGCCAGTCGCCGATTCTCACCGGGCAAATCGATGCCCAGCTCCGGGGTCTGATCGTCGGCCTGTTCATGCCGGTGTTCTTCGCGCTGGCTGGCCTGCAGATCGAGCTCAGCGCGCTCGCCCAGCCGCGCTTCATGTGGCTGACCGCGGGGCTCATTGTGCTCGCGAGCCTAGGCAAGTTCGGGGGCGCCTTCCTCGGCGGCCGGCTGGGGCGCCTGAGTTATGCCGAATCGTTTGCGGTCGGTTGCGGAATGAACGCACGCGGTTCCACCGAGGTCATCGTCGCCTCGATCGGACTGCAGTTGGGTGCCCTGAGCCTGCCGCTATTCACCGCAATCGTTGCCATGGCGGTCGTGACCACCATGGCAATGCCACCCATGCTGCGCTGGGCCTTCCGGCGGCTGCCCGTGAGCAGGGAGGAACAGGCTCGCCTCGAGCGCGAAGATTTCGAGGCACGTGCGTTCCTCCCGCAGATCGAGCGGCTGCTGGTCGCAGTGGACGAGAGTCCCAGCGGTCGGTTCATGTCGCGCATCGCGGGGCTGCTCGCCGGGGTGCGTCGCACGCCGACTACCGTACTGCAGCTCGATTCCGGGGAGCCCGATGCATCCGCGCCGCAAGAGAAGCCGGCTGCACGATCGGCCGCAGTGGTCAAGGCAGGCGTTGCCGCGGTTGCGGAGTCCGCGTCACAGCGCAACAGCGAGGTGGAGGTGACGACACGCACGCAAAGGCGCGATCAGGCGCACGATGCCATTGCCGCCGAAGCGCACAAGGGCTACGGACTGCTGCTGATCGGGCGTGAGCCGGCCGCCGCCGGCGGCACGTTCAACGCGCAGATCACGGGTGGCACCGCGGGCTTCGCCGGCGCGTTCGCCATCGCCATCGCGCGTGGCCGCCATCGTGAGCGAGATGCCGCGGCGCGAGACGACCCGGTCCCTCCGCTCAACGTCCTGGTGACGGTGAGCGGTACGCGGGCAGCGTCGCAGGGCGCCGAGGTGGCGGTGGCCCTGGCGCGCGCTTCCAGGGGCTCGGTCACGGCCCTGCACATCGAGAGTCCCCTCGAGGAGAGCCTGCGGTGGCGGCAGCGCTTCGGCAGCGCCCTCGCCCCCCGCAACAATGCCCACGCCGCCATCCGTGCCGTCGTCGAGCTGGGCCAGCATTACGGAATCGAGGTGCGCGGCAAGATCCGCCAGCCCGGCACCCTGCGCAATGCGGTGCTCGAGGAGCTGGCCCGGGCGGGCCACGACCTGCTGGTAATGGGAGTCAGTCCACGGCAGGGCGAACCGCTGTTTCTCGGCGAGCTGGCCGCGCAGATGCTCGAGCGCGCCAAATGCTCGCTGCTGTTCGTGTGCGGGGAAGCGACACCGCAACCCCCGCCGGCCCGTTGAACGACGAGCAGGCCGCGTGCCTGAGCGCGGCCTGCACGCATCTGTGCTGATCTGTCCTACGCGGCCACGGGATTCCGGACTACTTCACCCGCGAGCGCAGCGCGCGAGTATGCAGCGGCAAAATCAAGGACCCGCCGCTATCGCGAACGGGCCTTTTCAGCGAGGTACGGACTATGCCAACCAGCAGCGGTCACACGAAAGCAATTCGGGCAAAGAAGGTTATCGGTACCAACGTCAAGGATCCTTCCGGCCGCAAGATCGGCGAGGTCGAGGACGTGATGCTGTGCAAAGACTCCAACAACATCATGTTCGCGGTGGTGGGTTTTGGCGGCTTTCTTGGCATGGCCGAGAAGTACCATCCGATCCCGTGGTCATCGCTCGATTACGATGAGGCCGAGAACGCCTACGTCGTGAACTACACCCGGGAGCAATTGCAGGCGGCGCCTGCCGCCTCGATCGATGAGCTCACGCGCGACGATGGCATGGCGTTTCGCGACCGGACCTACGCCTATTACAAAGAGTCGCCCTACTGGGACTCCGCCGAATAAGGAGCCGAGCCACTATGCCATATGAACCCGTCTCCGGCGGCAACGAATCCGCCGAATTCCCGGCCTCTGCAGAGGCCGGCCCTGAATCGCGAGCCACGGCAGAGCTGAAGGGCAAGGCGTACGGCATCGGCCGCAGAGCCGCTGACCGGGCCGAGCGGCTGCGTACCAGCGCTGCGGGCGGCCTGGACAGCGTCGCCAGCACGCTCCACAGACAGGGCGAGCGAGTCGCCGGTGCCGCGGACAGCGCCGCGGACACCGTCGCCGCGGGCGCGGATTATCTGCGCCAGCACGACATGCGAACCATCAGGAACGATCTGATGAGAGTCGTAGGACGCAATCCCGGGATGGCGCTCCTCGGTGCCGCCATCCTCGGCTTCCTTGCCGGACGATTGATGTCACGCGACTAACCATCTCTAGCCCTGGGGCCGCGCGGCGCCGGGAATGGCCTGCTGAAACAGCGCGACGGAGGCATCGGGTGCGCGTGCGCCCTCGCTCAACGTGCGCCGGTACTCGCGCGCTCCCGGCTCACCGGCATACAGCCCGAGCATGTGCCGCACGATCGGTGCCAGCCGGCCGCCGCGTGCGAGCTCGCGCGCGGCGTAGCGCTGCATCCGCTCGAGAAGCGCGGCGCGCGTCGGCGGCGTGCAGGTTTGCGGCTGCAGTGCCTGGTGCACCTCGGCGAGCACGAACGGCCGGTGATACGCCTCGCGCCCCAGCATGACGCCATCGCACCACTCCAGAGCCTCGAGCACCGCGCGTGCATGCCGCAGCCCCCCATTCACCACGACCGGCAGCCCTGCAGAATGCTCCCCGAGGCGTCGCACCACGTCGTAGCGAAGCGGCGGAATCTCGCGATTGTCGCGCGGCGATAGGCCACCGAGCACGGCCTTGCGTGCGTGCACGATCGCCGCGGCGCAGCCTGCAGCACGCACGCTGCCGACAAATTCACACAGGGCGGCGAAGTCGCGCTCATCGAACAGCGACACCGCTCCCGGGGCCTCGCGCGCGCTGGCGTTAAGCACGCCGATGCGCATCTTCACGGTGACTGGCACGCGCACCGCGGCACACATAGCGGCGACGCACTCGGCCACGCGTTGCGGCTCGCGCATCAGGCAGGCGCCGAAGGCGCCGCTCGCCACCCGCTCACTGGGGCAGCCACAGTTGAGATTGATCTCGTCGTAACCGGCCTCCTGCCCCGCACGCGCCGCGGCCGCAAGCTGCTGCGGCTCGCTGCCGCCGAGCTGCAGCGCGAGCGGATGCTCCTCCGGATCGAACGCCAGCAGCCGTGCACGGTCGCCGCGCACGATGGCGGCGGCGTGGATCATCTCGGTATACAGCAGCACGTCGGCAGAGAACCCGCGCAGGAAGTACCGGCAGTGCCTGTCGGTCCAATCCATCATCGGAGCGACTGACACTCGCCGGTCGATCATTTCCCGGGAAAAATCGTCTGAGAGGCCTATTTTCACAGGCTTTTCAGAGTCAGGCGTTTCTGCGGGATTTGTGGGCATTCCGGGGAGTTTATCGGTTGCAGAGGTGCCATATAGGTGTCATGAATAGCGTGACACCTCCAGGTACACCATGGCAACGATCCGCACACGCAAGCAGTCAGACGGTACAACGCGATATACCGCGATCGTCCGAATTCGAAAGGGCAAGGCACTCGTCTACCAGGAGTACAAGACCTTCGCCCTGCGCACTGCTGCGGCAAGCTGGGCCAAGCACCGCGAGGTAGCGCTCGAAGATCCGATGGCGCTCGTCCGGGTCAAGCACGGCACACCGACTCTTGCCGAGCTGATCCGTTGGTACATCGATACGTTCGAGACGATCTCCAAGTGGCAGCGAAGCAAACAATCGCACCTGGAATTCCTCGAGCGACACACGATAGGGAAGACCAACGCGATAACCCTGACCTCGGCGATGCTCATCGACCATGTGCGCTCGCGGCGAGCGGACGGCGCGGGCCCCGCGACTGTGATGAATGACTTGATCTGGATCGGCGTCGTCCTGCGAGCGGCGAAAAGTGTCAGAGAGCTTCCGGTTTCTCCGGAGATTGTTCACGCAGCACGGAGCGCGTGCACAGAGCTGCGCTTGACCGGCAAGTCGCGGAAGCGAGCTCGGCGGCCGACGCTGGACGAGCTGGTGAGGCTGCGCAGCCACTTCGCAAGCCGAGACGGGCGCGCCGAGATCCCAATGCAGGCGGTGCTGGACTTCGCTATCGCCTCCGCACGACGCCAAGCGGAGATCTGTCGGCTCGAATGGCGAGATAACGATGAGGAAAACTGCACTGGGCTGGTGCGCGACGCGAAGCATCCGACCGCCAGGGAAGGTAACCACCGTCGCTTCAAGTACACGCCCGAGGCCTGGGCGATCGTCGAGCGACAGCCGCGTATCAGCGAGTACATCTTTCCCTACGACCCGAAGAGCGTCGGCGCCGCATTCACGCGGGCCTGCAGACTTCTGGGTATCAAGGATCTGCGGTTCCATGACCTGCGGCACGAGGCCACCAGCCGACTATTCGAGCGCGGCTACCAGATTCACGAGGTCGCCCAGTTCACCCTTCACGACTCATGGAACGAGCTCAAGCGCTACGCGAACCTGAAGCCCGAGGACGTGCGAGACATCACCCCGCCGATGATGCCAGGCGGTCCACACGATCGCCGCGGTAGGCCCGTTCTGGTGCTCCACCGGCCTTCTCTCGTCGCAGGTCGATTAACTCGGCGAGGTCGGCCGCACTGACGAGCCAAGGTGACTTCTGCCCGCCAAGACGGAACACTGGGCAGGGCAGCATCTTCGCCGGCGCGCGGCGCCGCGCCTCTTCGAAGGACAAGCCAAAGTATTTCGGCGCAACGCGTTCGAGGGGAATGTTGGCTTCGCCAAATTCAGCCAACAGCCCGAAGTAGGTACTGTTCACGGGACTTGACCTTAGTCAGTGTTGAGACATGGTTGATGAGGATTCGTGGTTTAGCGGGTGGGTTCGTACTGCCGCTCGCGCTCTCGAGTGCGCGTCCGCTCCTCGAGCTTCGTTGCCAGTTGTTCATCGGTGGTCAGCGCTGGGCGCATCCCACCGATGAAACCCCAAATCTTCTGTGCGAGTGCCCCTTGCCCGGCTTCCAAGAGCGCGTCGGCAGCCGCGTGCCAACCTGCGATCGCATCGCGGCGGGTTGCGAGGAGCGTCGCCTTCCCTGGAACGGGCTTCACGCCGCCGGCGCGCAGCTGGAGAGCGAGCCGTTCAATGCGATCGCGCACATGTCGGGACTCACCGCGCAACGCAGCGCGATAGATACCGTCCTTGAATCCGGACCGGCTCTGGCCCCTGACCGCGCGCTCCGTTGCGTTGGCGGCGACGCCGTGGGCGCGAAGATGCTGTGCAAACAGGCCGCGCCACTGTCGGAGCGTGGCCTTCCGAATGTTGAGCCGCTTCCCCTGCTCGCTCACCGCCTTGATGACCAGGTGTACGTGCGGATGGTCCTGATCCGTGTGCAGGACCAGGGCATAGCGATGCTTGAGCGCGAACTGTTCCCGGGCGAAATCGCGGCTCGCCAGCAGCAGCTTCTCGGGCGGGGTCCCACTCGGCATCGAGAGAATCACGTTGTGGACGAGCTTCGCCGGCGTCCGGCCCGCTGTACGGCGGTACGGTCCACGAGCCTCAGCCTTCAGGGCGGCGAGGTCCCAGTCGGCCACGAGGTCAGCTTCGACGCCCTTCCCCTTGGGCCGCTGTCCCTCGTCGGTCTCGATCTCGAGTTTTCCGTGGCGATCGACGTACTTGAGGTGTGCGATCGCGCCTCGTGTGCTGTTGGCGCCACCCGAGACCTTCACCATCACCTCGGGCGCCCGCGAGGCGGTGCGCACGATCTGCTCGACGACAGCCGGCGACAAGTGTACCCGTCTATCGGGTTCCCGACGGGCGAGGCTCCGGAGGTCGAGCAGCGGAGCCTCCGAGCCAACCTTAATGAGCCTTCTCGGCATGTCCGACCTCCCAGCTCACGAGATTCGCCTTGATGAGATCGCGAAAGCGATCCCTGAGGACCTCACAGATCTTCACCATTGTGAGCACTTCATTGCGCCCGGGTACGACCGCACGAGTGTCCTGTTGGAGCGATCGAGCCATCGTGTTGAGGTCGCGGCCGAGGGCGGCAAGCTCGTTCACGGTGGACCGTAGAGCGGAGAGCTCTCGGTCCGGGAGCGGTGCAAGCTGCCGCAGATGGGCCCGGACCAAAACTGAGACGTAAGTCGCCGCGGGCATCGTCCGGGCCGCGGCCCGCTCACGAAGCAGCGCCCTATCGTCAGGTACGAGTCGGACGGTGACTCGGGCGTCGCGAGGATCGACTGGAACGACTGGGGCGAGGGCATCCTCAGAGCCCGTGGAGAGCATTTGTTCGACCAGGCGCTTGAGCAGCGCCGATTCTGAGAGTCCCTGCCGTGCGGCCGCGCTCGCGAAGCGTTGCTTCCTCTCCGCGTCGACCCAGGTCGAGAGGTGTGCGCTACCGGTCATCGAGCACATTTGAAGCGAGGATTTGAACCCTCGCAAATCTATTCATCAGTGGACCCGCGCAGACGAGGCTAGAGGGGGTGCATGCCGTGATGCACTCCTTTTCCTGAGCGTCGAGCCAAGTCGAGAGGTGAGTGCTGCGCGCCATGCAGCACATTTGAAGCCATTAGGCCAGAGAAACTGAAGAGCTGATTACGCGGAATTCACGCATTTGCGCAGGATGCACGACAAGTCCGCCAGAGCCGCGATGTTGCATTTTGATGCAGGCAGCGACGCGGTACACCGCGCATGCTTCCCTGACACGCCTGCCGAACCGCGACGCACCGGCGCTGATGGATCGGGCGGCGACAGGAGAATAGAAGGGACCGTTTGAATCAAACAGCCGCCGAAAGGCTATCCTGCCCTACCAACCAACTCCGATCTGCCACACAGCCACGATCATGCGCAATTATTCACTCACGCACGGGCGAGACGCACGCGTACTTGTTGAGCAAACATTGGGCTGCACTGCGATTACCCCCCTGTCGCACCGGCGGAATTGTAACCCCCTCGAGGCACAGCCCGAAGGGGCAGCTACCGGGCCATGAGCGGTCAGAGGGATTTACGATGACCGCCCGAAAGCCGCCGTTCGCGGACGATGCTCGTCCCGCTCAGCACCTGCGATGCCCGAAAGTCTACTGGCGCGCCATCGCCACCTTGAAGCGCTCTTCCGGGGAGATCAGGTGATCGTGACTGTCCTGCTCCAAATCGATCTGCACCCAGTTCACCTCGCCGCTGAACTCGTTGTCTTTCGCGTCATAGTCAGGTGATACGGCCGAGCCCGTTCCCTTGCCCACATCGCAGGTCTCGTCTGCCGAGAACGCCATCGGTACCGTTACGTCCACGCGGCCTTCACCAATCTTGGCGCCGTCCAGGTAAAGCGACGCATTGCCGCCCTTGGCCAGGCCGCCACCATCGTATTTGAACTCCATCCGGACCTGGTGCCGACCGGCAGGGATCGTCTTGTTTGACTCCGCGTAGAACAGCTTGATCCCGAGGAGGTTGTAGCAATATTTGAGCTTGCCGTCCTTGGCGTAGAGGCTCCAGCCGTTGAACTGGCCGCCCTGCGCGATGATGACGCCATTCGCCCCGGACTTCGGGACGACCACCTCGGCGGTAAGTGAGTAGGACTTGTTCTTGATGTTGATGACGCAGTTTTCGGTAAGCCGACCCATGCCGCCGAAGAGGATCTGCGTCTTACCCTTCACGAGCTGGGGCCTCCCGGCGAGGTCTGGGTTAAAGCGCTCGATCCTGCGATCATCAAGCGGAAGAACGCTGTATTTGGTGGCCTCGATCAGCCACAGCCGCTGCAATTCCCGCAGCTTTTCCGGATGGTCCTTCGCGATGTTTCGCGCCTGCGTCCAGTCCTTGTTGGTGTCGTACAGCTCCCAGACATCGTCGTCAAAGGGCGGCAGCTGCGCCGTGACCGCCCAGGGTGTGCTGTGTCGTGTCACGGCAGTCCATCCCTTGTGATAAATGCCGCGGTTGCAGAACATCTCGAAATACTGGGTCTCATGGCGTTCGGCGGCCTTAGCGTCGTCGAAGGCGTACTGCATGCTGACTCCCTCGAGCGGCGCTTGCTGCACACTGTTGACGATCGCGGGTGCCGGTAGCCCTGCAGCTTCCAAAATCGTCGGGGCGATGTCGATGACGTGATGGAATTGGGAGCGGTTCTCGCCCTTGGCCTTAATTCCGTTCGGCCAATGCACGATGGTCCCGTTGCGCGTGCCGCCCCAGTGGGAGGCGACCTGCTTGGTCCACTGATAGGGGGTGTCCATCGCATGCGCCCAGCCGACGGCATAGTGGTTGTAGGCGTTCGGGCCACCGAAGTCGGCGATCTTGCTCTTCATGAACTCAACGGTCTCGATCGCAGCCATGCCGTTCAACATCGCCATTTCATTGAAACTGCCGTTCAGCGTTCCTTCGGCCGAGGCGCCGTTGTCACCGATGATGTAGATGACCAGCGTGTCATCGAGTACCTCCAAATCCTTTAACGCATCGACCAGCCGTCCCACGTGGTGATCGGTATGCTCGAGAAAGCCTGCATAGATCTCCATTTGCCGGGCAAGGATTGGCCTCAGGTCCTTCGGCATTTGCTCCCACGCCGGAATCTCCTCAGGTCGCTGG
The DNA here is from genome assembly GCA_963837075.1 of uncultured Gammaproteobacteria bacterium. Lineage (GTDB taxonomy): Bacteria > Pseudomonadota > Gammaproteobacteria > Steroidobacterales > Steroidobacteraceae > 13-2-20CM-66-19. Next base: position 403,488 of record CAWILY010000001.1, read on the forward strand.
GTCAGCTCGGCATCGCCCGGCACCACCCCGAGCGCCTTCTGGCGGGCGAAGATCTCCTCGCGCAGCTTGTCCCAGCCCTGATCGAACTTCCCCTTGTACTTGTCGGCCCACTCCTTGGGCACATGGTGTGGGGCGTGGGTCGCGCCCGGCGCAAAGTACATGAAGAACGGCTTGTCCGGCATCAGCGCCTTTTGCTGGCGCACCCACTTGATCGCCTTAGTCGTCATGTCCTCGGTGAAGTGGTAGCCCTCTTCGGGCGTCTTTGCGGGCTCGATGGGTGTCGTGCCCTCATAGATCGCCGGGTAATACTGATTGGTCTCTCCGCCGATGAAGCCGTAGAAATACTCAAACCCACCGCCGCCGGTCGGCCACTGATCGAAGGGTCCCATCGGGCTCGTTTCCCATACCGGGACCTCGTGACACTTGCCGAACTGCGCCGTCGAGTAACCATTGAGCTTCAGTGTCATCGGCAACGGCGCCTTGTTTTTCGGCAGCACGGAGGTGTAGCCGGGCGCGGAGGTAGCGATCTCACAGACACCGGCCATATTCACCGAGTGGTGATTGCGGCCGGTCAGCAGCGCCTGGCGCGTCGGCGAACAGAGAGCTGTCGTATGGAAGCGGTTGAACTTCAATCCAGCCTTGGCAAGCCGTTCGGCCGTCGGAGTGTTAATCACCCCACCGAAAGCGCTGGAAGCGGCGAAACCGACATCATCCAGGAGCACGACCAGCACATTGGGTGCGCCCTTCGGCGGGCGTAGCGGCTCGATGGGCGGGAACTTGGTATCCGGGTCCTTGGCGTCGTAGGTCGTCAAGCCGACATGCTGACGATCGGGGACGGGCAGGACCGTGCGCGAGAGTTCATCGGATTGATTGGCCACGGAATTTCTCCCCGTTCGCTGTATTTAAGGAGCACCCTACCGGCGTCAAGCTTGGGACTTGGCCATTGGTCCTCGCCCATCGTGACGCCACGGCAGCACCTTGCGGTCAGCATGGTGCGCTCGCGATAACGCGAAAGATGATAAGCCAGGCTCAATTGAGCTTCCATGAAGCGGGCTGTCGCGAGCTTCCGCTCCGGGTGCAATCTGGAGTCATAGCCGATTGATCGCGGGCAATTCAGCTGGGAACCGCCGCTGCCGGGTCAGGAGCGGCCGTTCGTACTTACATTTCGAGTCTCTTCTCAGCGGACAGCAGCAAACTGAGACACACGCGCCTCGGGCCAGTGCGCCTATTGCACTAGCTCCGGGTCAGGCAGCTTGAAGGTTTTGTTCCAAAAACTCTCGTCAGGACCATAGAAGCGCATGACAGGCATCAGACGCTTGCCCTGTGACGGGATCCAATTGGATTCAAGTCCCTGTGGCGGTTTCGGTCCGAAATAGATGTCGACGCTTTCGTCAGCGTTCTCCTTCATATTGGGCTTGTCATAGGAGCTGAGTCCGACTCTCTCCAACGGGTTGTAGATGAACGCCCACGTTGCGAAGTCATAGAGGGTCAGCGCCCAGAACTGCTTCACGGGCATATCTTTCGACACATGGAGCCTGTAGGTCTTCTCGGGGTCAAGCCGATGCCCTTCATTGTCCGCAAGCGCACACAAATAAGCAGTGGCAGGCCGTTCGGGAAGTCTCTTAGGGTAATAGGTACCTGGGTGATACAGATCGGCGCGGTTGTCGTATAGCAAGGTCGTGGGCGTCTCAAAGGTGAAACCGCCCCGCGGGTCCGTAAGGAAGTAGAAAGACCAGTGACGGTCCGGATAGAACAGATTCTTGTCCTGCACTTTGAGGAACCGATCCTGCATATAGAAGTAGGCGTCTACTACCGCGCGCTCCATCGCGGCTTTCACCTTTGGCGATGGATTAAACGGCTTACCGGCTTCGATGCCGATAGAGGCCAGCATCCCCATCATCACCTTGTCCCGAGACCGCACGGGTTCCACGTTGATGATGTCGTACAGCTCCTGAAAGTAGCGGAAATCGTAGAACGGCAGAGTCGACAGCCGATGCGGGTACGCATCCACAAAGCGCGTTGGTTTGGGATTCTTGGCTTCCGATAACGGATACATCTTGAGCGTCTGCGCATAGCCATGAGCATCGCTGTCAGTCATGCCGGGCAACCGAATGGACCGGAACGCGAATCCGATGCGATAGTTTTGCGAAGGAATCCCCAGGTAGCCGCTCGGGGGGGCCTCCTTGTAGCCGGGAGGAAGAAAGAGAAGCTTGCCTCCCTTGCCTTGATCAACCCCGGAGGGGCCTACGTCCGCAATGGTCTCCTGCCAGGCATCCACCACTTGTCCGTACAGGACACCCTTCTGCGAGGCGGTCGGGATTTCAAGTACAACCGGCCCATTGCGCAGGTCAGCGTTGGCCGCGATGTAGGGCGTGGCATTGTTGGCAGTGAGCAGCTCATGCCGCGTCGTTGCCGCGTGCGACATCGCCAGAATTTCGTTGTCCTTCATGCCGAGCGCGAACATTCCTCGGCGAAGGCCATAAATGCCCACCGCCGGTTGAGACCACACCACAGCCTCGAACGCCCGCTGGTACGCAACCTGTTCTTCCAGGTCCTTTACGGACAGCTTGGCATCAAGTGCTGGTTGGCCACCAAGCGGCTCAGTCTGTGCGTTCATAGCGTCTTCTGCCGTGAGAATACATTGGTCCGCCACGGCTAGCGCCGTGTGTCTCAGTGTACGCCGACGCTATAGGTCGAAGTGGGCCGTAACGTTGTGGGACCAGTGTCTGGTTTTACGGCTGTCGAACGGCTGCTTCCGGCGTCGATGACGGTCCGAAGCGGGTGAAGACCGGCTCCAGGGCCGACAGCGGCGAGGGTCCTGGACGCTATCGCGCCTGCGCGCGCTCGGCTCCCAAAGCCCGTCGCGCGCGGCTCGGTCGGCTTGGTGGGCATAGAATTGCCTGCCTCGATCAAGGTCCCCAAGTGCGGATGGCAGGATCCGCAGCCGCATCAAACTACTTTCGGAGGTCGCGCTTTGCGTCGGCCCAGTCCACGGGCTGCTCGGCGCCGGACTCATAGCGTTGCTGCGTCTCTTTCAGCGCCTGCTCGTGCCACGGCGGCGATTCATACCGATCACCCTCGCGCGGAATGGAGTCCCAGAGCTCCTCAAGAGTGCGGAGCTTCTCTTCCCAGAACATCTGTTCAATGGCAGGCGTGGTCATCGTATGGCAAGCCCACTAGGCGGCCCTGGCGGGGGCAAACTAGCTCGGCTGAAACCGTGACCGGCGCCTGCCGGAGGAGATGTAAAGGAGACGAGCATTTCCAAGGCTGCGTAAGAGACTGACGCACAAGGACGTTTGTCGATCGTCGGTCCAGTCCAGCATCGGCGCCACCGCTACTCGACGATGGATGGCCCCCAGAGGAACAAGTTCGAAACTCAAGCGTTCGCGCCTGCCCGCTCACTCATCCGCTTCGGTGTCATCACGTGTAGATCGACCTGCAACCCGGCTCGGGTAGCAGCATTCACTAGAGCGTCGAGGCTGAATTGGTTGATCTTGCCCTTCAGCAACGCGTTAAGGCGCGGCTGCGTGAGACCGAGGCGCGCGGCCGCGCGAGCCTGGGTCATGCCGCTTCGCTCAACAAGTTCCTCGATCCGGATCATGATCTCGGAACGCAAAGCAAGGTTCCGCGCTTCGGGCCGTCGGAAGCCCAGATCCCGGAATACGTTCCCACTGCCACGTACCATCTTTACTCGTTTTGTCATCGTCGCTGTCTCCTGCGTTCTTCCACGACCGAGCGGAATCGGTCCGCTGCCAGATCGAGTTCCCTTTGCGGTGTCTTGCGAGTTTTCTTTTCGAAAGCGTTCAAGACGTATATCGCCTCTGGCAACTTCGCTACGTAGAGGACACGGAACTCGCCGTCGTGATGGATGCGTATCTCGCGCACGCCGACACCTACCGTCGTCATTGGCTTCCAGTCCTTCGGATCGAGTCCCTGCTGGACGCGGTTGAGCTGGTGCCCACTTTCGCGCCGCGCGTCGTCCGGAAAGTCGCGAATCTTTCGCAGACTGTCGCCGCACCAGACAATCGGCTTCACGGACGAAAATTATATCAGTATTGAGATAAAGCCGCCAATGCGCCGAACTTCGAGGAGACGTAAAGGAGACATAAGAGATCCGACGATTCTAAGTCGTTGTTCTTACAAGCCGAACTCAATTCGTCGGTCCAGTCCATCATGGGAGCAACTGACACGCGCCGATCGATCTTTCGAGCCTTTTGATCGGAGGAAATGCCTATTTTTCCAGTGCTTTCCATGCTGTGCGATTCGGCGTGATTCCTGCGGGTTACGGGGAGTTTAGCGGTTGCCGGGGAGCCATAAAGGAGACAAGAATGCCATGTCTCCCCGAGCGTCATCATGCCGACGATCAAAGTTCGCAAGCAAGCCAACGGAATCACGCGCTATACGGCGATCGTCCGCATACGCCGCGCCGGGGCGATCCTGCATCGTGAAAGCCGCACGTTCGCGCATCGATTCGCCGCAGTCAGTTGGGCCAACGTTTGAAACCATCTCGAAGTGGCAGCGGAGCAAACAGGCTCACCTGGAGTTACTGGAGCGCCCACTGATCGATCATGTGCGCTCGAGGCGCATCAAAGGCGCAGGACCGGCGACTGTTGCGAACGACCTCATCTGGACCGGGGTCGTGCTCCGGGCCGCCAACAGCGTCCGGGAGCTTCCGATGCTCACCGTCCTGGAATTTGCGCTCGCCTCCGCCCGGCGGGAGTCGGAGATCTGCAAGCTGGAATGGCTAACCTCTAATACGGGCGCGCCGGTCCGATCTGCGGTGCGCGTACCGGCTTGGCCATGCCGTAGAACACGACAAGCCCATGGCCGCCACAACGAGTCGAAACGCCCTCGTCGGGCGTGCCGTAGCATGACCACTCATCCTGCCAGTTATTTGACACCCAGACGTTACCGGCGGGATCGATGGAGGCATCAACCAACAGCTGCATGCCACCACCCTTGTAACCGCCGGGCGGGGAAATCGGGTCGCCGGTCTTCATGCCAGCCGGACAAGTTTCAGTCCGGGCACCGCATAGCTCAGTGATGCCGCCGCCCGGTGCGAAGTTCGAAATCCATGCATGGTCGTTGCCGTCGATCGATACCGCCCAGGCACCCCAGATGCTCCCCGGATTGAAGGGCGATCCCGGTGCAGGGCTGCCTTCGGGGCGCAGCATCGACACGCTTCCCAAGCCGGGATGAGAGATCAAATCTTTTAGCGCAACCTGATCCATCGCTGAGAGCGCTTCCCCACGCAACTTGAGGTAAAGAAGGCGCACTTTTGTTTCCAGAGTCAATCCGGAGCCCATCGTGTTGGTAACCCACGCGTTGCCACGGCTGTCGATTGCCATGCCCTTACCGCTGCCGCCGCCGGTGGGAAATACCTCGACTTTACTCGGGTCACTTGCTGGGAAGCGCGTGACGGTGTCGCCGATCGCGTTGGTGATCCAGATTCGGTCCTGCTGGTCAATGGCCAGGGCGAACGGACCGTTGAGCTTGCAGGGACTGTCCTTGTTTGGCTTCCCATCCGTTGACTGGCAAAAGAACTTCACTTTGCTCGGGTCGCCCTTGGGCATGTAGACGACTTTGTCGTCACCGAAATCCAACGCCCATACATCCCCATTGGGAGTGACGATGATTCCCTGCATCGTGCGAATCTTGCCCCCGAAATTGTAGCCCTCGGGCGGTGATAGCGGCTTGCCGGTCTTGTCGAACAGCGAAATCGTCTGGCCGCTGGTGTTGTCCACCCAGACGCGGTCGTTCGCGTCGATTGCCGTGCCGAAGCCGGGACCGAGCAGGCCACCGCCGGTGAATCCGGTGGTCATGGGCGAAAGCGGCCTTCCGTTCGGAGCGAACTTCGATAAATTGCCGGGCCACAAGTTGTCGTGCCCCTGCCATCCTACGAGGAAATTGTCGCCGCTCCAGGCATTGCCTTCGCTGTCGAACATCACCTTGGCACCGCCGGCGTTACCGCCACCTGAGAACTTCAGCGGCAGGACCCATGCACTCGGGGCGAAGTTCAGATAGGGCATGAACGGCGTTGGGCGCAGGTGCTTGCCCTGCCGCACCGGATAGAACGCGTTCAGCAGCCCAAAGACGCGCTCCGGCTTGTAGGCCATGTTGTGCGCGATTGAGATCGCAGCGGTGAGCGTATCGGTCGGCGCCTTGCCATCCCGCCCAGTCGCGGCGCCGAAGAAGCTATTGCAGGCATCCGCCTTCACGCGGGTCGTGCAGCCGGCCATCACGTTGGCGAGCGTGGCGAAATTTGCCATTGTCGGCGTCTCGGTGCTGTTCAGCCCGTCCTGAATCATGCCGCCGTAGCCGCCGCTCTCTAGATCCACGAAGTTGGGCACGTTGCCCGCCGCGATGCGTAGGCCAAGGGCGTGGCCCTTGATCGCCGTACTATTGATGAATTGGTTGTGAGTCCAGACCGAAGCGATGGTCGTGAACTCGTTGATGGTCACTTTAGCCGGGGCTTTGCCGCCGACGACCGTCAAGAGAGTGATAGCCGGGTTGTCGCCGCCGGACTTGTCCACGGCGGACTTGCCGCCTGTTGCCACCAAATATAGGCTCGTCCCCGTCGCGGGTGCCGCGGTTGTGCTCAGACTGAATTGACCATTTGCGTCGGTCGTCGCTTGACCGAGCTGAGCGGGCGCGCCCGCACTCGCGGCCCATAACGTGACCGTCGAATTGGCAATTGGTCCGCCTCCGCCCGTGACTTTGCCATTGATGCTGTCGGCGGCAGCCTGCCCGGCCACCAACGCGCCGGAGAGTAGTACAGCCATGGCCCGCAGATTCAAAACATAGGACCGCGCGCGACACCCTTGGGCTGGCTCGGAGCGAACCAAATCGTGCTGCTGCCGTCGGCCCCCGCAGCGCTCCAACCTTGGTCTAGGCAGTCGGCTCATGTCTTCTCCCCTCGCGAGCGTGCGGGTAGCTTTCTTGAGCGCTCTCCCCACATTGCTGCTTATACGAATCCAAAATAGATCGCATTCAACTCTATATATCAGCGTCGGAACCTAGGTTATTGGACCTAAGGCCACTGGCATGCTCACTCCCGAGTCTGTTAGGCGCCATCATCGGCGGTCTTGACGGAATGGAAAGCTGGCGTTGCGCCTCCGAATTCACCAGCGTCGTTCGCCGCAAGCTGAGCTGGGATTGGCCTCCAGGTCGACGCAGCACTCGAAGTCATCGCTGAACTGATGGGGCCTGCGCGCCCCCTCACGACCGACATCCATACTCACGCAGTGAAGCTAGCTCGCGGCAGCACGCTGTCGTTCAACGATGCACTCGTTATCGCGGCCGCCGCCGATGCGGGTTGCCGCGTGCTGCTCACTGAAGACCTGCAGCACGGCCGGAGATTCGGCGGCGTGACGGTTCAGAATCCGTTCCGTGAGGAGACGTAAAGGAGACAAGCATTTTCAGGGCTACGTAAGAGCTTGATCGGCAAAGACGTTTGTAGATCGTCGGTCCGATTTGCCAATAGGGTCCTCGACATATGCATCGAAGGCACTTGCAAGCCCTGATTGCCGGAACGCCTCGAGCCGGGTGCCTTGGCGCGCACCGCTGGTCGATCCTGTCGGAACTGGTACCGCGTAGGTGAAGAAGGAGCCCTGGGACACCGCCGCAGCGTGACCGGCACGATCGCCGTAGTTCCAAGGTCCAATCGCTTCGGTCGGACAATCCCAGAGACTCTGCAAGTCAGGCTTCAGGAAGGATCACTCATGGCCGCGACCGGCAAGCCGAGTTCCCTGGCCGCCTGGAACGACGGTGCGGCGAAATCGCAGATTCTGGACTTTGTCGCGCGCGTGACGGAGCGGGGTGGACCAGAGTTCGTTCCGCCGGCGGAGCGCATCGCCACCTTCGACAACGATGGCACGCTATGGTGCGAGCAGCCACTGTTCGTGCAGGCCTTTTTTCTCATGGATCGGGCACGGGAGCTCGCCGGGAAGGACCCGACTCTGAACGAGCGCCAGCCGTTCAAAGCGTTACTTGAGCAGGACTTCAAAACCCTGATGGGGCTTGGCAAGCAGGCTCTCTTTTAGCTCGTGTTCGCCACTCATTCCGGGATGAGGGAGGAGGAGTTCGATCCCATCGCACGCAACTGGCTGGCGAAGGCCAGGCATCCCAAGCTCGGCCGGCTGTTTAAGGAGTGCACGTACCGGCCGCAGTTCGAGCTGCTCAATTTCCTGCGGCAGAACGGCTTCAAGACCTACATCGTGACGGGCGGCGGGATCGATTTCGTGCGCGCATGCTCGGAGCAGATCTATGGCATCCCGCGCGAGCAGGTGATCGGCTCGAGCCAGAAGCTGAGGTTTGAAGTGAACGAGGGCCGAGGCGCGTTGATGAAGCTGGCCGAACTGAACAGCTTCGACGACCGCGAGGTGAAGCCGCAGAACATCGCCCTGCACATCGGCCGGCGGCCCATTGTGGCATTTGGCAACTCGGATGGTGACCTGGCGATGCTGCGGTATGCCAAGACTGGTGCGGGGCCGCGCCTCGCTCTTCTCCTTCATCATGACGATGCTGAACGCGAAGTCGCCTATGACCGCGAGTTCCGGCTAAGTCCGCTCAACGAAGGGCTGGAGAAAGCGGACGAGTACGGGATCACGGTGGTCAGCATGAAGCGCGACTGGAACATCATTTTTCAAACTTGCTCGTAGAAACTAAGTGGAGGTCGTTATGCCTGCACAATCCCCCATCACGGCCATCGACATCCTGCTGGAACCTGATGCCACCATGTTGCGTCACGCCCAAGCCAACAACGCTCGATTGCTCAAGGTCTTCCCGAAGGGATTCGCCTTGGATGAGGCACACCGCCCCCACATTACGTTGATTCAGCGGTTCGTCCGCACGGAGGCCCTCGACCAGGTCTATGGCGCGGCCGAAAAGGTCCTCGGCGGCGCCAACGTCACCCGCACGCAGTTGGAGGCCTTCAAATACTATTACACCCCCGGCCCCGGTGTTGGCGTGGCGGGTATAGTCGCGCGGCCTACGCCCCCATTGCTCACGCTGCAACAGGCATTGATTGCCGCCGTGGCCCCGTTCACGGTGGAGACCGGGCCCATTGGCGCGTTTACCGCACCGCACGACGATCCCGGGAACGACGCGTTGCTCATCAAGTACGTGTCCACATTCGTTCCGCAGCAAACCGGCGAGCGGTTCAGTCCCCACGTGAGCACCGGCGTCGCCACTCGGGATTACCTCGACAAAATGCTCGCCGAACCGTTTGAGCCATTCACCTTTTCGCCCGCGGGTGCGGCTGTGTACCAGCTCGGCCCGTTCGGCACCGCTGCCAAGAAGCTCAAGGAATGGAATCTAAAGCCCTGAGACCGTTGCTAGTCCTCACCACGATGGGTCAGATCAACAAGAATGTTCTAGACGGGGTTTTTATGAAGCTCCCTTTGTTGGCGGTTCTCCTCGGTCAGGTCCTGTTTCACTCGGCACTCGCCCAGAACGCCAAGACCACTGCAAATTCCGGGTTCTCCTTTGACGTATACGGCGATTCGCGCTCGATGATGTACCTCCCTTACAGAGCGAGCCAGGAAGCTGACGCCCGCAAACTGATGGTGGACATGTTTGACCTCGTGCTTCCGGAGAAGGTTGCGGCAGGCGTGGTGCAGAAGTACGTGAAGCTGATCTACGACCCGTCCAGCCACGAGCTGGTGCAGCTGGTTATGCCATTTGAGACCCAGAGCGAGGTGACCACGTTAACGCTGGACAAGGGTTGGGTCACGTCGGCCTCGGTCGAGGACGTCAAGCTGTTACCGGGTGTACGTCGCACGATGTTCCGCTTGGAAGGTGGCGAGTGGGTTGCGCGCGAAGTCGTCAGGGACATCAAGGTGGGAAACGCGCCGGTTACGATCAGAGAGTTTTTCAACAGAATAGGCGGGTCAGCGACCTTCAATTGAAACCAACCCACCGACGGTCGCTTCGTGACCCGAAGCGGAAGCTCGCGACAGTCCGCTTCCTGGAAGACAAATCTAGAATCTAGCCTTCATTGTCTCTGCCGGCCGTTGCGTGTGCGCGCCACTCTGAGTCCGGTGGTTCCGTCGGCGTCCCCTGCCCATTGTTGGTGGTCAGCACGTAGCCTGACGACCTACGACGCCAAGGATCGGGACAACAACTTCCCGAGCCTCGCGCCGCTGCGCCGCCCAAGGCACAATGTATTGAGGTAGGATAAACGTGCGCTCAACTTAGGCCGCTTTCTGGCGGCTTTGAGAACCGTACGAGTCCAGGAAGGCACTGCTATGACATTACCGACCAGCGCCGCATCGTCATCTCGCGAACAGGTCGAGAATATTGTCCGGCGCTCCTACCAATACGCCGCGATGTTCAACGTGATCCAAAAGTTCGCGCTAGACCCCACTTCCGGCGGATTGTTCATGGATGGCTTCAACAAGCCGAAAGCCATGACGGTGCTTGTTGATCACACGGTAAAGTCCATAGCACGCCCCAACAATGACACCCTCTATCAGGGAGCCGTGCTAGACCTGCGCCACGACCCGGTGATCATCAAATTCCCGGCTATTGATTCCAAATTCGTATCCCTGGAAACGTCGGGCTACGACCACTACGTCGAAATTCCCTTGGCAACCAGTAAGGGGGATTTCAAGCAGCCGGTGAACCTGCTGTTCTACACGGATCGCACCGAAGGCTACCAAGGACAACAAATCAAAGGCGTAGATCGCATTGTGAAGGTCGACGGCGATTTCACGATCGCTTTCCTGCGCGCAATGCCGCACCAAAGTGACCCACCGCGGATGGCGCGGATTATCCAAGCGCTGAAAGACACCAAGGTCGCGACGCTTTCCGAGTTTCAGGGTAAGCCGACCAAGGACGCGAGCGATGTGAGGTTCCCGGCCTATGGGAAGACGGACGGGGATGTGTTCGCGACCAACCTGCTCGAAGTGATGCAATTTGTTTTCAATCACACGACCTTTGATCCGAACGACGCTATGGATCAGGCCGTGCTGGCAGCTTACAGGCCGCTCGGCGTGCAGCCCCGCAAGGCCTTCGATGCATCCACGGTTGCCCAGCTCGATGGTGCGCTGTTCCGCGAGGTCGCCGCTGAAGTGGCGAAGAAGGCGCTTGCCGGCCAGGCGGATCCCGCGCTTCAAGCGCGCGTAACGCCCCAGATGTTCATGCCGAAGGGACACATCGACCTTGAAACCGAAGTCATGCAATCAGTGGTCGGGCCCATCGGCCAGCCCGCGTATCAAGCTCGCTATATCCCGGTTGGGACCAAAGATGGCAAGCCGATGGACGCCCTGCACGACTATGTGATGCGGTTGAGTAAGGATGAACTGCCGCCGGCCACGGCGTTTTGGTCACTGACACTCTATGACCTGAAGAATGGCTTCTTCATCCCGAATGACCGCAAGAAATACAGCGTCGGTGAAAACGCCGGCTTCAAACTGAATGCCCAAGGTGGCATCGAGATATACGTCAGCGCCAAGAAACCCAAAGACGTGCCAGAGGAGAATTGGCTGCCGACCAACCGGGAGAACATTGGCATCAATGGCATGTTCCGAGTTTACGCACCTGATGTTGAAAGAATGAAAACATGGACGACGCCGGAGTTTGAGATGCTCCCAACAGTGATGTGAAGCAAGCGGTCTGTAGGATGGGGAGACCTTCTAATCGTAGGCAACCTGCCGCCACCGCTCAGTGGCCGCTTTGAGGTCGACTGTTCGGGACGGTTACTGGCTGGAGTTGGCCGGGAAGAGCCTGATCGGTCTCCCGATACGGACATTCAGCGCGAAAATCCGAGACGGGCCGGTAAAGGTTGCATGTTGACCCTTCTGAGACATGCGTGAGCGGCCGCTCTCGGGTATGCAAGCTGGCCTGCTTCACCAGGTTCTCAAGGCGACGGAAACTTCAACCCCCGCTCAATCGTTTGGAAGCGCGGTTCCTTGCGCAATGGATCTAGGAGCGGATGATCCAATCGCCCCAGGAGCCTTCAGTGCCGCGCGCCTAACGAGTCTTTAGAGCTCCTCGGCATATCCGATCCAGGAGCTCGGAGAATTCAATTCCGGCAGCTTTAGCAGCTTGTGGCAGGAGGCTGGTCGCCGTCATACCGGGCAGAGAGTTTGCTTCCAGACACCAGAACAGCCCTCGATCGTCGCGCCTGAAGTCGATACGGCTGTAGGCGCCGAGTTTCAGCACACCATGGGCCCGCAGGGCGTATGCCTGCGCCAGAGAGGATTCCGGTGCGCTGATATCAGCCGGAAACACTTCGCGTGCGCCGCCGACCTGGTACTTGGACTCATAGTCGAACACTTCACCCGGGGTAATTATTTCCCCGACCGGTAAGGCCACGCCGTCGAGCACACCGACTGTAAATTCGCGCCCCGGGATGAACCGCTCCAGCATGACCTCGGTGTCGTAGCGTCTCGCGATTTCAATGGCGCCCTGCGGCTGCGCGGGCTTGCGAACCACGCTCAGCCCGACGGTGGAACCCTGCTTATTGGGCTTTACCACCACAGGCCAACCCAGCGCCTTCTCCACCGCGTCGCTCGTTGCGGGAGCCATCAGCCACTCGGGTGTTGGAACATCTACAGTTCGAAACAGTCGCTTGCTCAGGTCCTTATCCATCGCGGCAGCGCTGGCGATGTGATTGCTGCCGGTATATGGCATACCGGCAAGGTCAAGGAGAGCCTGAATCCGGCCATCCTCGCCTGCACCACCGTGCAATGCCAGAAACACGACGTCCACGTTGCGAATATCAAATGAGGACAGTGACAGCGTGATGGCGCGTCCTCGCACGGCGGAAATCTCGCTGTCCGACGGAGGCTCTGGAGCCACGCCCGCCGAGAGCAGTCTGCGCTCATCCGCTGCCGCTAAGCGGCCAGTCGCCGTATCAACGGCGAAAACCTCATGGCCAAGGTCACGCAAGGCCGGAATGATCTGCGCGGCGCTCGCGATCGAGACATCGCGCTCTTCACTAGTTCCGCCGAACAGTACAGCGACCTTCACGACCTGGAGTCCCACGCGCTGACGAAATTAATAGCTCAAACATGGGGCGCCTGCCGATTATGCCTTGGCCGAAGCGAGCCAGGCATCCGAGAAGGGGTCGTTCACGAATGTCTCAGAAGGTCAGGACAGTCCTAACGGGCGAATCCTCGGTCATCAACTCCCCAGCCGGCGGCACCCGGGGCAGTAAGCGACGGTCAGCACGTTGGGATAAATGCCTCAAAGCCGACATTCATTTCGTGGTCCCGGGCGGGGCCGCGGCTCATCAAATTTGAGGTAAAGCCCTTCGGTGGATTCGTCCGCCGGAAATGTGAGGATTGCGTCCGACACTCTTTTGTCTCAGAACTGCACCGGCCCCACCGATCCATACCAATGTGCGACTTTAGAGGGATCCTTTTCGTCCATATAGAAAAAGTGCGTCATCGTAGGCCGTACAGGCTTTTGGGACGGGTCGTTGGGTGTCATGGTGACGAATCCCCGAAACACCTTGAGAAATCCGCCATCCCAGAATTCAACGACATCATGATGAGCCGTGAATCCTTTATCGACAAAGGCGCGCAGGTTCTCGCGGATCGCCTCGCGCCCATGCCAGTCGCTGACGCCCAGATTGGCGATTGCATTCGGTGCGAAGCAATCAAAGCCTTTGCCCCATGTCTTGTCGTCGATTTCCTTCCAGAATGCGAGCAGCCACGCCGGTGGGGCAGTCTTGGTAAACGTATGTGAGGTCATCGGTATCTCCGTGTGTGTAGGGTTGTCAGAAAGAGCCGTAGCGCGGTCAAACAACGATAGTGCCGCGGCAGTTGTGGCGGCACCGGCGAGCAGTTGCCGACGCCTGAATTTAAATGCATCCATAGGGCCATCCAGCAGACACCTGTTGGCTTTCCGGAAGCAGACGCTCGGCAAGATCCGGGGCGGCAGCGTCGACAGATCAATCGCATTCAGGGGCGGCGTCCTCGAGCGCGGCGGCACTTGAGGGCGCTGCGGCAGCCCTATTCGCGCGCCGCAAGCGCACTGGCTGCCTCGGCCTGATACTGCACGGCACGCTGCCGCGCGTCATAGTCCATAACCAAAAACTCAGTGGCCGTCAGCAGCAGGGCGGCAAACAGCGCAACGACATGGGTGACTTTCATGAGATAACTCCTCGTGTAATCCATGGCGTGCAGTGTTAACCCCCCGCGCCTGACCAGCAAACGCGATGTCTGAACGACGCGTAAGGAAAACTGAAGCGACGCGCAGCTTCGATCAACCGCCGCTGAATGCGCTGAGAGCAGGCGCGCTCCTGCGGCCCTGTTCCCGCCTGCTGACTCTCAAGTATCCGATCGCTTCTTTCATCGTGAAGGCCTCCCGTGGATGGCGTCACGATATGCCCTCAATGTCCACGTCGGCGAATGCTTTGCGCATCGCGTCAGCCAGGTGGCGGCGGTGCGTTCAACTGGTCGTTGCAAATACCTTAACCCTTTAGGCAGGAGGTAAGGTGTGATGGGACGGCGACCAAAACGTCGGTTTTTTGCTGACCCCACCTCGAACTGCCCGAGGCAGTCGTCGAGCTTCTTGATATAGGCGAGCATCCGCAAACGTCCGCTTGTGGGCGGAGAGTCCACGTGATTGGGAGTGCTCGTGGCGCTCGAAGACCGGGCTTCGCAGCAACAAGGCAGACGCCTTGCGTGCGCTCAAATCGGGGGAACTGAAGCTTCGCAAGCTCCAGCTCCCGGACATGTACGTGTACGGTGATGCCGCGGTCGTTACGGGTGCATCGGCACAGGATGGAGAGTTCCAGGGACAGCCGCTCGCTCCCCAAATTGTGTTTACGGACACGTTCGTTCGCGACGGAGACACCTGGAAAGCTGTGGCGTCACAACGCACGGCATCTGAGTAATCCGCTGCCGCTAAGAAGGCTCCAGCCCCCAGACCGCAGTTCATGCGACAGTCCGGTCAGATCTTAGCAATGACTCTCCGCGGGCTTGTGGCTGACACACTCCAGCTGCCAGATCGAAAGGCAAAGCATGTGAAATATGAGGTTTTCGTGGCCGGTTACCGTGCGCTCGACCTCGTATTCGATCTGATCGCGTTGTATCGGCTCGCGACACAGCGAGCACTGCTGCCCGGTGCCATAGCTGCCCCAGATCCGAAACGCCGGCTCGCACGGTAATTCGCCCTTCGCGATGCGTTCGCGTGCGAGCGGCCGAAGTTCTGCTTCTGGTCTATTTGGCTGCATGATGCGGCCATTTTGCGCAACACTTGCCGTGTCGGGCGTGACCACGACGCTGAACAACGTGTCAGACGGAGCCTCTTTCGCCAAATCTTGCTGTTGAAACCGAAGATGGCTTGTTGCGTTGCGAGGTAGCCACCGACGCCTAACAGCGACAGCGGCTCGAACGCTGTACCGAGAGATCGAGATCTTGCGGCAGTTGCTCAGGAAGCAGGGGTGCGGCCCCCGGTGTCAACATCAGGAATTTGCGGATGCGCGATAGCCGAGTGCGGCAGGTCGCTCGATATCCCTGATGGCGGAATTGCCGAGCTTCCCCCCGGAGTGTGCTGCGGTTCTCAAAGCTCCGCAGCTGCTCCCATTCCGCGACACAGTTCGCACCGCTGCGTACTCCGCGCGCTACAGTAATCCGCTACATCCTTCCAGGGCGGCGCCACCCGAGGCCCGCGGCATCTGGAGTGAGAATATGTGGAGATCGGATCGTAGGGCCTGCGCGGCTCTCGCTTTGATGGCCCTCGCCAGCCTTGCCGGTATCCTACCGGTCGATGCGCAGGGCGAAGAGTTGCGGCAGATGCATGAGCACCGGCCCTCCGAGGGCGAGCGGCGGGAGGCCGAGGCGCGCAAGAGCCCTGCTCATCCGGCGCGCGCGGCGGGTGGCCATGCCGCGGCGGGCTGGGAGGCCTCCCATCCACGGGAGCACCCGGACGCTAACTATCACCGGGAAATGGTCGGTCGCAGCACCAGGGAGCGGCAGCTGGCGGATGGTAGTGTCGTGCGCGAAACCCATCTCGCCGGTGGCAGCCAGGTGCGCGAGGTCTCGCGCAACCTCGCCGGTGGCCAGGTACGCGTCGTCCGTTACGGCAACACGCTCAACGGCACGGTCGAGCGGACTATTCGACCGGGTGTCATCAGCCGCACCTTCGTCAGCGGCGGGCACGTCCTGTATACGCACGTCTACCAACGCCATGTCTGGTACCAATTCGGCAGATCGTTCGCGTACGAGACGTTCGTGCCAGCGGTGCGATACCCCGCGGTCTACTACGCCTGGGCGCTCGCCGCATGGCCGCGCCCAATCACCTATACCTGGGGTTGGCAGGTGCAGCCGTGGTACCCGATGTACGGTTCCCTATTCACGCCGTATCCGGCCTACACGAGCCCGGATCTGTGGATGACCGACTACATCATTGCTCAGAGCATGCAAACAGCCTATCAGGCACAGACCAGCGCGCCGCCATTGGAACTCTCACCACAGGGTGCTCTTGCGGCGCCAGCTCCGGATTCGGGCGCTGCGGCGCCCGCTGCACAACCCAGCGACGCGTCGCCCGCTCCACAACCGAGCGCGGCACCGCCGGCGGCGCCATCGAGCGCTATGCCGTCCGCCTCGGTAGCCATGCCGCCCGCCATCACCGCGCAAGTCAAGGCGCAGCTCAACGCCCAGATCAAAGTTCAGCTGCAGGAGCAAGAAGCCGCTGCAGCGACCCCGGTGACTCTAACGACTCAAAGCACTCCGCCGGCGCTCAGGCCCAATCATGTGTTCTTTCAGGTCGTACAGCCGCTCGACGTTCCGTCCGGCACCGCCAACCGCTACTGCTCGCTGAGTGCCGACGATTACATCAAGCGTACCGGTGGAATGAGCAATGACGATTGGATGATCCCAGTGGTAGTCGTGTTGAGCGGACCCTCCGACTGCCCCGAGGGATTGCGGACACGTATCGGGCTCAACGATCTCAACGCCATGGAGAACGAGCAGGAAGCCCAGGTTTTGGAGGCGATGCAAGCGGTCTCCAAGAGCATGAGGCCAAATGGTCCGCCAAACGCCCCCGGGACGCGTCCGACCTTGATTGCTTACGGCAGCGCGGCTCCGGATCCGAGCGCGCTGGACGCAATCCGACAGACGCAGTGAGCGAGCGCCTGCTGCTGAGGCAGCCGATTCCCCGTTATCGATCATGATCGGCGACCTCATAGACCACTATCGTGTTCTGGAACTCGTCGGTCGCGGCGCAATGGGCGTCGTTTACAAGGCGCTCGACGTCAATCTCGATCGGCGGGTCGCGATCAAGGTGATGAGCGTCGAGGCCCGCAACGACCCTGCGTTCGTCGAGCGCTTCCGTCAGGAAGCGCGCATGCAAGGCGCCCTCAATCACCCGAACGTCGCGCTGCTCTTCGACTACTTCATCCACGACGGCGCACCCGTCGCAGTGATGGAGTTCATCGACGGCGAGAGCCTGGAGCAGTTGATCCGGCGGCGCGGGCCGATCCCGGCGCACGAGAGTGTACGAATCTTCAAGCAGGCGCTGCGCGGGGTCGCGGCCGCGCATCGCGCCGGCATCATTCATCGCGATCTCAAGCCAAGCAATCTGATGATCACCAAGGACGACATCGTCAAGGTGATGGATTTCGGCATCGCCAAGCGCCAGGGCGCGGCGGGCGCAACCAAGGCCAGCACCAGCATCGGCAGTCCGCTCTATATGGCGCCCGAGCAGATTCTAGGTCGCGCTGTCGATTGCCGCACCGACGTATACGCCCTCGGGATCACCCTCTACGAGCTCCTGAGTGGGCAGCCGCCGTTCAACCCTCGGGGCAAACCCGAGTACATGGTGTTGAACGCCCATGTGAACGATCTGCCGGAGCCACCGACGGTCTACCGTTACGGTATTCCGCAGCCGATCGTGGATGCCGTGATGCGCTCGCTCGCCAAGGAGCCCGATGCGCGCTTCCAGAGCGCGGATGACTTCATGGGCGCGCTGCCGGACGTACCCGCACCCAATTCGATCGCACCGCGGGTGGATCCGAGCGACACGGTGGCGCTCGAGTACTCGCCGACCATGAGTGGAGATTCGCTCGCCACTTGCAAGCCCACTGGCACGATGGCGTTCGAGTACGCGCCGCCGACGCGTCGCGACCTGCACGAGTCGATGGCGTTCGACTACTCCGCAGGGACGCTGCGGCACGACTCGTACTCGCGCCGGTCCGCGCCGTCACCGGCAGCCACCGCCTTCCCAGCGGTGGCAACCAATGTTGCGCCTGCCGGAACGCCGCTCGCAGGAAGGCCGCGCGTCAACCCCACACCAACATCTGCGGCATCTTCTCCTGCGTCGCACGAGTTGCCTGGGGCATTGCCCCGTCTCCGTCAACTCCTGCGGACCCACCGCCCGACCTTCGTGGCGGTGGTCGTCGCGATACTCGTGCTCGGTACGCTGCTCCACCCCTCGGACCGGCCGCATGCGATGTTGCCGGTCGCCTCCTCTGCCTCCAGCAGCCCTCGTTTCACGCGCGCGCAAGCCTCGACGACGACGCCGGCGCCAACCGCCGCGGAACCTGCTGCGCAGCCGCCCACGAGCCCGGGTTCGGAGGCCAACGCACCAGCAACGCCGTCGGCAGACATGACCGCCGCGGCAGCCGTGCCCGCGACGGCCACACCGCTCGCAGCGGCAATTGCGCCCGCCCGGCCGGATCTAGCGGGCACCTGGCGCGGCGCATATCTTGATGGCTCGGGCAAGCAGCTGCTGCGCGTCGTCAGTCTCAGCATCAGCCGGGTGCACGATGATGGCGGCATCGAAGGCACGTTACAGTACGAAGCAGCATCGGGAAGTGGCGAGTGCAAGCTCCACCCGCGTGGCAGCACCTATTCGGCCGGCGAGCAGCGGCTGCAGCTGAGTCCCGAGGGTTGCAGTCCGCACTACCCCAAGGAGCTTGCCGTGCCGCTCGATTTCGACGGCGTGAATCCGCGGGCGAACGCACTCAAGAACGGCCGCATCGAAGCGCCCACTGGCCAAGTGATCAGGGTCAGGCTGACGCGAGCAAGCGGGGTCTAGAGGCCACGGTGACTAATAGGTGGCCGGCGGAGCCGTGCGCTGCGCCTCTCGGCTGCGTCTGTGCCTGCGCCGCCGCGCCTCAGCGGGCCACTGACGGAGAATGCCACGCCCTACTCCGCGATACCCGTGGCTCATGCGTGTCGATGCAGCCACCACGCTGACACCGACACGACCAGCCAGAGTATTGCCGCCAGCACCAGCGCCAGCGTAGCGGGAAATTTCGGAAGCGCCAACCAGGCCGCGCCAGCGAAACAGGCGAGACCCCAACCGCCAAACACGGCGCCTGCCGCATCGAGAGCGGCCGCTTTGCGGCCACGAGCATCACTGACTACTCCCGCTGTCTGTTTCTTTTCAGTCTCCTGCCTCTCGATCAAAGTCGCGCTGGCGGGAAAGATCACTGGAAAGGCCAGGAATAATCCGCCAATGACTGGTCCCCAATGCTCAGCCACGACTCCCGTGCATAACGTCACCCCACCGCCGAGGACGAAGCGCACCAGGAATTGTTGCCAGTGCACATTCTTCAAGGCTGCGAAATCGACCTTCGGAATCATGTGCCGATCGCTGCCAACAGCAGGCCGGCCGCTGCTGCTGCCAGCGCCCATATGCCAAGGGCGGCAAGTGAAACCATGCTCGCCGAGCGCCGGCCCCTCGCCAATACTCGTGAGACGACACAGGCATAGAGGACGAAGCCGAGGCTGCTCAGGATCATCGAACGCGCTTCAAGTGACGCGATCACCGGGCCGGATTTCCCCGCGCTCAATGCCAGCGTCGCCAGGGCCACGGAGGGCGCACCGCCGAAGAGTCCGGCAAAACGCTTCGGACGTACGACGTCCGCGATCAGCGCAAAGAGGCTGACAATCGTACCGCCCAGCAGAAACCGCCACAGAAGTTCCATTCGCCAGGAAGACACTGACACAGAAGGTCCATTTTCCAAACCCCTCGGTTGGCGCAGCCGCAAGCACAGACTGCGGAGGCCCGCGCCGTGAAGACTTAGCCGGCCTACGTCGCGCGACCAAAGAGCTTGCGCAATTCCACTTTGGCGCGCTCCAAGGTGCGCCGGCGCTCAGACGTAAGGCCGCGTCCCGCCCGATTGATCTCGAAATTGAGCATTGACATCGCGGACCGAAACGGCTCTGCCTTGCGCCGCTGACTCGCGAGCGCGGCGCGCTTGAGTGATGCTGCAACGGCGCGTGCGGAGCGCTGCTTGAAAATCCCGGGCTTGAGATCGAGCGCGTCGCTGGTCTGCGCCACTTTCGCGGACCAGCGTCCCGTCGCACCCGCTCTCGTGCGTGGTGGTTGGCGCTTGTCTTTGCTCATGGATATTCGGTTACCGTGCGCGCGCTCCTCATTCCGCTTTTCGATGTCGAGCTCACGCTGTAAACGGAAAGCGATTACCGCAGAGCTGAAACCCGCAATGAGGCCGGCGGCAGTCACCAGGGTATCTGCAAACCTCGCTCGAATGCCGCGGTGACCATCGCGGCGCGTCGATTCATTCGCCGTTAAACGCCTGGCGGGTCAAAATCCCAATCGCGAGCACGCCGAGCGCCACGAGGCCCATGGACGTCCAGGGTCGCGCACGGACATAGGCTCTGCCTTGCTCAGCGAATTCCCCGGCCCGGTCCCGTAACCGCGTTCCGCTCTGCGCAATGGCGGCTTTGGCCTCATCGAGTGCGGCTTGCGCCTGTTGCCGCAAGCGCTTCAGCTCCGGATCTGCCGCCGTCCCCAGGCGGTCGACGAGGTCTTCCACCGTGGACATGAGAATCCGCAGCTCCTCGTTTGCGACCAACCCCGGATGCTCGTTGAGGACTTGTGCAGCATGGCGCGCCTGGGCACGCTTTCGACCATTCGCTCGAGCGAACATATTTTCTCCTGCTAGGCGGGCGGCACGCGCCCACGACCGACTAGGAACGTGACAATCGCGATGATCAGGAAGACGACGAACAGGATCTTGGCAATACCCGCAGCGCTCGCCGCGATTCCGCCAAAACCCAACACCGCCGCAATGATCGCGATGATGAGGAAAACTGCGGCCCAGTAAAGCATGGCGTCTCCTTGGCAACTCGCCCGGTTGGACACCTTCGAAGGTGCGCCGAGTTCTTTGACAGGTCGGTCGGCCGGACACGGCAAGCGCTGTAAGTCCCACCCTACGCAGCCCGTGATGGACGCTGCCGCACGTGCAAACCTCTTGCGCCGCGAGAGGTCCCATCATCATGGCCACATCATCGGCAACGACGCTCAAACGGGAACTGCGCAGGCAAGAGCCGTTCGCTGGCGCCTGGCTGGTCAACTGACTGGCGGTTTCCAGCCCGAGGCGGACTGGCCATTCCGTGCGCATGCATATCAGCAGTTGGCGCAGAGCGACCACATCGAGCCGCTGGTCGCAGGACCTTAAGCAAACGGTACACAGCTGGCTCGGCCATGAGGGTCCTCGTCTCGCCGCATCGCTTTCGCTTTACAGTCTTCTGTCTCTCGCCCCGCTGGTCATTTTGTCCATTGCTATTGCGTCGCTGGCATTCGGGCAAACGGCGGCACAAGACGCGATGATCCATGAGGTTCGCGATCTGATGGGCGCGGATGGTGCGCGTACCATTCAGACAGTCATTGCGCACGGCAAGGCACCGCATGCGGGGAGGTTCGCCTCCGTGATAGGCGTCATCATTTTGCTCCTCGGGGCCTCGAGCGTTTTTGGCGAGCTGCAATCGGCCCTGAACAAGATCTGGGACGCAAAGCCCGCAAACGCGGCGGGCGTCTTCGCGGTGGTCAAGTCCAGGCTCGTCTCCTTTGCTCTGGTATTGGGATTCGGCTTTCTGCTCCTCGTGTCACTCGTGTTCAGCGCCGCGCTGGCGGCGTTCGGCAGATTCTTCAGTGCCAAGCTGTCGGTGCCGCCTGGGTTGTTGAATGTGACCGACGCGATGGTCTCGTTCGCCGGCATATTTGCCCTGATCGCGCTCATTCTGAGGTATGTCCCCGACGTCACACTGCGTTGGCGAGACATCTGGCAGGGCGCCTTGGCGACGGCATTGCTGTTTACGGCCGGAAAGGCACTGCTCGGTCTGTACCTGGGGAAAGCCGCAGTCGGCTCACCCTATGGCGCCGCGGGCTCCCTGATCGTCGTGATCATCTGGGTGTACTACTCCGCGATGGTGTTCTACTTCGGCGCGGAATTCACGCGCGTCCGTGCACGAACATCTGCTGCCCCGGTGCAGCATTTAGCCTGATCGCGCACAGAGCCGCAAACCAACAGCCAAGCTTGCCGACGCTGTGAAACTTGAGCGCGGGGCCAGGAAGTCGACCCACAGCGGACGACATGAGCCATAATTCTGCGGCGGTTGGTCTTAAGTGGATAAGCACCGCGCGATCTCAAGTACGCTTATGAGCAGTCATTCGGCCGCGCCGCGGCCCAAGGTCAGAACGAAGCACGATCTCGCGTTCCTCGCCGGCGGCGGCCAGATGGGCGAGCGGACCCGGACGCTGGATTGGGCCGACACGCCTGTCGGCACCCTCGACCAATGGCCGCACAGTCTCAAGACGGCCGTCAGCATCTGCCTCGGATCCCGCCACCCGATTGTCATATGGTGGGGGCGTCGTGCTTACACGCAGTTCTATAACGACGCCTACATTTCATTCCTGGGCACCAAGCACCCCGACTGCCTCGGTCAGTCGGCGCGCAGCGTTTGGAGCGAGATCTGGCCGGTCATCGGGCCGATGCTCGAAGGGGTTTTCAACACCGGTGATGCGACGTGGTCGGAAGACCTGCTATTCATCATAGATCGCCATCTCCCGCAGGAAGAGGGTTACTTCACCTTCTCCTACAGTCCCATTCGCGACGACACTGGCAAAGTCGGCGGAATCTTCTGCGCTTGTAACGAGACCACCAATCGGGTGCTCAGCGAGCGTCGCTTGAGGACGCTGCGTGACCTGAACCAGATCGTCGCGGAAGCCAAAACGGCCGTAGAGTCCTGCGAAGTTGCCGGGCGCATATTCGCCGAAAACCGCGGCGATATCCCATTTGCACTCATCTACTTGCTGGACGGAACCCAGCAGGCGCAGCTCGCGGCCGCGACTGGTTTGAATGCCGGCAGCGCGGCCGCTCCCGTTCGCATCGAGTTGCAGCCGACGGACGAGAGCTCGGCGAGCTGGCCGCTCGCGCGGGTGCTGCAGACCGGCATGGCTCAGCAGGTGGCCGACGCTGCGGCGAGATTTGGCTCGCTGCCCGGCGGGTTGTGGCCCGAATCAGCTGTCGCCGCGCGGATCGTGCCGATTGCTGCTCCAGGTCAAGCG
Organism: uncultured Gammaproteobacteria bacterium; assembly: GCA_963837075.1. Taxonomy (GTDB): domain Bacteria; phylum Pseudomonadota; class Gammaproteobacteria; order Steroidobacterales; family Steroidobacteraceae; genus 13-2-20CM-66-19. Next base: position 426,762 of record CAWILY010000001.1, read on the forward strand.
GCGCCGACCGGGTTTCTGATCGCAGGCTTAAGCCCCCGCCGCGTGTTCGACGACGACTACAAAAGCTTCCTCGATCTGCTTGCCGGGCATCTGGGCACCGCCATCATCAAGGCGCGTGCGTACGAGGCGGAGCGCCGACGCGCCGAGGCGCTGGCGGAAATCGACCGGGCAAAAACCGCATTCTTCTCGAACATCAGCCACGAATTCCGCACGCCACTCACCCTGATGCTCGGGCCAATGGCGGACGTGCTGGCAGACCCATCGACACCTGACCCGGTGCGCACGCAGCTCGAGCTCGCGCACCGCAACGCGTTGCGATTGCTGAAGCTCGTCAACAGCTTGCTCGATTTTGCCCGCATTGAGGCCGGCCGCGTGCAGGCCTCCTTCGAAGAAACTGACCTCGCTGCACTCACCGGCGATCTGGCGAGCGCCTTCCGCTCCGCGATGGATCGCGCCGGTCTTACGTTTATCGTTGACTGCGAAGAAATCGGCGAACCCGTTTGTGTCGACCGGGAGATGTGGGAGAAGATCGTTCTCAACCTGCTCTCGAATGCATTGAAATTTACCTTCAAGGGTGCCGTAACGGTCCGGCTGCGCCGCGAGCGGCGCGAGGTCACGCTCGATGTCGCCGACAGCGGCGTCGGGATACCCGAGCGGGAATTGCCGCGTCTGTTTGAGCGATTCCACCGCGTAGAAGGCACAACCGGCCGCACCCACGAGGGCTCGGGGATCGGCCTCGCCCTGGTTCAGGAACTCGTGAAGTTTCATGGCGGCACGGTGCGCGCGCACAGCAAGCTGGGTGCGGGTACTACCTTTAGGGTGCAGATTCCGCTCGGCAAGGGGCATTTGCCGCCAGGACGCATCAAGGCGCCTCGGTCACTGGCATCGACCGCCGTCGGTGCCCAGGTTTTCGTGCAGGAGGCGATGCGCTGGATGCCCACGGCCGACGGCGAACGCACGCCGAGCCTGGTGGCGCTCGCCGATGAGCCGATTCCGGACCCGCAGCTCGTCAGGGTATCCGGTGCACGTATCCTGATCGCCGACGACAATGCCGATATGCGCGCCTATCTTGGCGCGCTGCTGGCTCCCGTGTATCGCATCGAGGCCGTGGCAAACGGAGAGCAGGCTCTCGAGGCCGCGCGGCGCGAGCGTCCGGATCTCATTATCTCAGACATCATGATGCCGCGAGTCGATGGCCTCGCGCTGCTGAGGGCGCTGCGAGCCGACGAGCACCTGCGAGAGGTACCGATGATCCTCGTGTCCGCGCGTGCGGGCGAGGAGGCTCGCGTCGAAGGACTCGCCGGCGGCGCCGACGACTACCTGGTGAAGCCATTCTCGGCCCGTGAGCTGATGGTGCGCATCGGTGCGCTGCTCGAACTCACGCGCCTGCGTCGCGAGAACGAGGAGCGATTCCACGCTTTCGTCAGTGCGACCTCCGAAGTCATCTATCTGATGAGCCCCGACTGGAGCGAGATGCGCTTCCTGCAGGGGCGGAATTTCATCGCAGACTCCACGGTGCCGAACGCCACGTGGCTGCACGAGTACACCCACCCCGAAGATCAGCCTCGCGTGCGCACAGCAATCCAGGAGGCGATTCGCACCAAGAGCGTCCTTCAGCTCGAGCACCGCGTGCGGCGGGTGGATGGCACTACCGGCTGGGTGCTTGCACGTGCCGTGCCCCTCAAGAACGACAAGGGCGACGTCCTGGAGTGGTTCGGTACGGCCAGCGATATCACCCAACGCAAGCGCGCCGAAGAAGCGCTCACCGAGGCCGATCAACGCAAGAACGAGTTCCTCGCCATGCTGGCGCACGAGCTGCGCAATCCGCTCGCCCCCATTGGTAATGCGAGCGAGATTCTGTCGAGGACCAAGACCGAGGACCGCCATGCGCTGGCGGCCGTAGCCATAATCAAACGGCAAACCACGCAGTTGACGCAACTGGTAGACGAGCTGCTCGACGTATCACGAGTCACGCAGGGTCGCATCCAGCTCAATCGCTGCCCAGTTGATCTCGCTGTTGTGATCAGACAGTCAATCGAAACCATTGAGCCCAAGCTGCGCGAGAAGCGGCATACGCTCTCCGTCACGACCGCCATCGGGCACGAGCCATTCTATGTCGAGGGCGATTTCACCAGACTGGTGCAGTGTGTGGTCAACATCCTTTCGAATGCGGCGAAGTACACCGATCCAGGAGGAGCCATCGAGGTGCGTACGCGCGCGGAGAACTCGACCGTAATCATCGAAGTAACCGACAATGGCACGGGAATCGCGCCGGAGTTGCTGGGACGCGTCTTCGACCTCTTCGTGCAGAGTGACCGCACGCTCGACCGCGCACAAGGCGGGCTTGGTATCGGCCTGTCGATCACCAAGCGCCTGGTGGAGATGCATGGCGGGCAAATCTCAGTTCGCAGCGCGGGCGTAGGCTGCGGCTCGACGTTCCAGATCCGGCTGCCACGAATCAGCCGACCGCGCGCGCTCCGACCTGAAGCGGCCGCAATCGACGCACCGCCGCGGCGCGTGCTCATCGTAGATGACAACGTGGATGCGGCGAACTCTCTGTGTGTGCTCCTCAATATGAAGGGTCACGAGACCCGGGCCGTTTACGGCGCCAAGGAAGCACTCGAGTATGCCGCATCGTCCAAACTCGACCTCGTGCTACTCGACATCGGGCTACCGGTAATGAACGGCTACGAGCTTGCCAGGCGTCTGCGCGCAATACCGCAGTCTCACGCCCTGCGGATCATTGCCCTGACGGGCTACGGCCAGGCCGAGGATCATGAGCGGGCACGGGCCGCCGGATTCGATGGGCACCTTGTCAAGCCTGTGGATCTGACCGCTCTCGAGCGCGCCCTGGCTGACTGGAAGCTGCCGCTGACGATGTCTGTCTGACGATCCGGCGCTCGAAGGCGTGTTCTACCACCCCTCATCCTCCGCCAGCGCTCGCACCGCCGCCTCACTAGCGACCACCGGAATCGCCGCGCCGCCCCGCTTCGAACAGAAACCACGTGCGGCGCTCGGTCTCATCGATCCAGACCTCGATGAGGCTCGCGGTGGCGATGTCGCGGTGTTCGTCGCACACGTTGTGAGCCTCGCGCAACCGGGCAGCCAGCGTCTTGTTGTCCTCGCGCAGCTCCGCCAGCATGTCGGAAGGCTCGACGTAGTCCGCATCGTTGTCACGCAGTCGCTGCGTGCGGGCGATGTGTCCGATCGAGCGCAGTGTCGCACCGCCCACCTTGCGGATCCGTTCGGCAATCGGATCACTCATCGCGAAGATCTGGTCGGCCTGCTCGTCGAACAGCAGGTGATAATCGCGAAAATGCGGGCCGCTCAGATGCCAGTGGAAGTTCTTGGTCTTCACGTATAGCGCGAACACGTCGGCCAGCACGCCATTCATCGCTGCGCTGATGTCCCGGGTCGCAGCTGCAGTCAGGTCGGTCGGCGTGACGAGTGCGCCGCGCAGCGGTGCGGCGGTAGCAGCGTGAGTTCTGGTTTCGCTCATGACAATGATCCTTCCGTGAAATTGCGCACCGATCGAAGCATCGATTGCGCCTTTAGGATACCTCTTCCGCCTGCCTCGCTGGGACACGCATTCACCTGCAGCGTGAGCTCTGCAACTCAGCCGTCGCGCACGATGTCGCGAGCGGTATGTGGCGCGTGGCCGCGGTGAGGCGCAGCAACGCCATGGGCGTTGCAATTCCGATCAACGTCCCCACTAAAGAATCCGTGTCCGAACAACTCGATCAGGAGTGTCAACATGGAATTGATCGCGCTTTCGATCGCAGGTAGCGCGCTGGTCCTGCTCGGGCAGTCCTTCGAGCTGGTGCATGATCAATGGCTGCGCTCGGGCGCGCGCGATGAAGCGCCCGTGCGCGAGGCTTCGCGCGCCCCAGTTACCTCCAAGCTCTGATCGTGCCGCGGCGCCCCTGCACCGTTGACACGCCGCTGCTCACACCAGCTCCCGCCCCGGCACGAAGCCGTGGTCGAATGACGAGGAACTGCCCCACGGTGCGAAGCGGTTGCCCGCCCAACATGTCCTACGGGGACAGACGTTTGGTAGCGTACCTTGATGGATCGGGTCACCGTATCCAGGTTCCTGAAAATCGCCTCCAGCTCGGACGCATAGCCCCGACCCGCCTCGGTCAGCGTCAGCCGGCGTATGCCGCGATGGAACAGCCGTACACCTAGCTCTCGCTCCAGGGACTGCACGCGCGCACCGACGGCGGAAGGCGTGAGATGCAGGATCTGCGCGAGCACCACTTTCGGTTAATCGAGCGCCTCATGGAACTCAGGTCGCCCGACCATTTGAGCCTGCCACGAACCTTGCGGATACGTTCCTGCTTCTTTACTTGGATGAGCAGCCGCAAGGAATCCTCCACGACCTGACGTTTTGTAGGTGCGCTGGACAATCGCAAGGCCTCCCTCATCAGCTTCGGATCTATGACGATATTGGTTCGCATGGGGCTTCGGACAGATCCGGCAATGTGTATAGAAGAATGCAAGTGTACACATCGGGGTTCGGAGGGTGGCAATCGGCGGGCCCAAAGGGAGTGGTCGCGGCTGCTGGCTTCCGCAGCGACTATCGAGGCGGACTTCGCCGAGGCTTCGAGTGAAGATGGTGTGTGGCAGCGGCAACGCATTTCGGGATGTCGGATTCCGGGAGCCGGGGCGCGCAACCTGGCATTGCGCTCCGAGATCATGATCCGCATCGAGGAGTTCGTTGAGCGAAGCGGCATGACGCAGGCTCGGGCAGGCGTGCGCCTCGACCTCACTCAGCCGCGCCTCAACGCGTTGCTGAAAGGCAAGATCGACCAATTCAGCCGCTTTGTTGAATTGCCGCTACAAGCGCTCGGCTGCAAGTAATTTGCTCGTCACGGCACGAAGCGGATAAGGGAGCGTGGTTAATGGCCGCTGGATTCGCATGAGCGGTACGGCTGGTTTGCATCAGGTGCGGAACATCCCCAGAATTTCCGGAGATGAACGGCACTCCCGAGCTGCAGCTTGAGCGTCAGCGAGGAACACAGCTGAATCTTTTTCGGAATAAGACGATGCGCGGGCTGCTCGCTGTAGCAGTCATCGCCTTGCTCGTTGCTCTATCGGTTCACGCGGCCAAGAGCACCACACAATCTGGCTACGCACAGCTCGTGCGACGGGTCGCGCCTAGCGTCGTGACAGTGCTGGTGGAAGAGCAGGGCGAAAGCGCTGGCCAACGCGCCGCCGATCGGGCGGTTGCCAACACTGTTTACGATGCAAATGCAGCGATGGGCGAGATCGTGCGCCGGCTGCTCTCCGGGCCTGGCAGCAAACCAGACCGTGATGAACGCGACTTAGTGCTCGGTTCGGGATTCATCGTTACTGCAGACGGACTCATTGTCAGCAACCGTCACGTCATTCTGGGCGCTCGCACGATACGCGTACGGCTGTCGGACTCGCGGGAGGTCCCCGCACAAGTCATTGGCGCTGACAGTGCCACCGATATTGCGCTGCTGCGTGTGAAGGCAGGTCACCTGCCGGCGCTTCGCCTGGGCTCCTCTGAGAAGACCTCCGTTGGCGATGCCGTCATCGTAATCGGCAATCCGTTCGGAGTTGGCCAGTCCGTCACTGCCGGCATTGTTTCCGCGCGAGGCCGTACGCTGGAAGAGGACCCATACATCGACTTCCTGCAAACGGATGCCGCGATCAATCGCGGTAACTCTGGCGGTCCGCTGCTGTCCGTGGATGGGACCGTCCTTGGGGTCACTACCGTCATTCTCTCGCCGAATGGCGGCTCCATCGGGCTTGGCTTCGCGATCCCGGCAGAGACCGTCGCGGCCGTCATTCGCGAGCTCGAGATACACGGCCGGGTGGATCGGGGTTACCTGGGTGTCTCCGCACAGGCGGTGACGCCTGCGATCGCGACAGCACTGGGTCTAAAAACCACAGATGGTGCGTTGATCACGGCGCTCGAGCCGCAGGCTCCCGCGGAGGGGGCCCTCTGGGTTGGCGACGTGCTGCTCAGGCTCGGTTCCGCCCCGGTGACGTTTACCGCCCTTCCCAAGATCGCGGCACGGCTCACGCCGGGCAGCAGGGTGGATGCGATCATCGTGCGAGGCGGTGTGCAGCAATCGACGTCATTGACGGTCGGTCGACTTCCCGATCCGCCTCCCGATCCGGCTCTGAGCGGCGGTCAGGACACATGGGTGCCGAATCTCGCGCTCGGGTTGGCCAATACGACGACCGAGATTCGCAAGGCGCTTAAGGCGGACGGCGAGGCCGGCGGGCTGATCGTGACGCAGCTAAGACGGGCGGGCCCGGGAGCACTAGCGGGACTCAAGGTTGGTGACCTCATCACGCATGCCGGAACGAAGCGATTGACCGAGGTAGCGGATCTCGAGACGGTGAGTAAGCCGAGCTCCCAGCAGCCGTTACTGCTCCGCGTCGTGCGTGACGGGTCTCCTCGCTTTGTCGCCGTAACTGGCTCCGACGAGCCCTGAGTGACCTAACATGTGATACGTATTTGCCCGTACCGTCATTAGCATCGCGAACGTCGCAGACGCAGACCGACAACCCTTTGTCGGACAACTGCGTCCGATCGTTTCGCGAACGACCGCAGTGTGGCTCGGCATGGCGATGCTGCTCGCCTGATCCCGGCTCATGTAGTCTGGCTGCTCAAATGGCGTCACGAGGACGGCATGATTTCGACTCGCAAGTACTGCAGTTGCCGACGTTGCTGCGAGCCAGGACTGGATTCACGCAACATTAAAACGGTATGGGAAACCGTAGGTGCGGACTACAATCCAACCGTTGGGAGGTTTCTAGCTCGCAATCTCCGCCGCAGTCGCAGCCGGCATGAGACATCCGGTCGATTTGTCACCGCATTGCTACCGCCCGCCCACTGCCGCCTAACCGCCTCCGTCATAGACTCCCGTCATCGCAAGTCAGGACTGCAGCCGTTATTGTCGGTGCCGGCTTCAGCGGCACGGCGCTCACCGTTAGCCTGCTGCAGCCCGCGCAGCCGCAGCCGTTGCGCGTCGTGCTGCTGGATCGTGGCGGAATGGCGCGCGGTGTCGCGTATGCACGCCGGCCGTATCCCTACCTGCTCAACGTGCCGGCAAGGCGCATGTCTGCCGACGCGGCCGAGCCGGCCGGGTTTCTTACGTTTGCCCGAGAGCGACTGCACGATGCCGGGTCCGAGGACTTCCTGCCCCGCGAGCTTTACGGGGACTACCTCGAGGCGTCGTTGCGCAGCGCCGAGTCTGAGCGACCCTGCCACGTAGAGCTCGAACGTGCCCGTGGACAGGCTGTCGAGATCGAGAGATTTCACCGCACCGCTGCGGTGTGCGTTCATCTGGCCGATGGGCGCAACGCCGTTGCCGGCAGCGGCAGCGCTGCGGGGATCCCCGGGACGTGGAGGATCCGTGGCAGACATCGCCGATCGTGCGCCCGGGCGAGTCGGTGCTGGTGGTTGGCACCGGATCTCACGGCGGCCGATACCTTCCTGGCCGGCAACCACGCTGCCCGCGGTGACGTCCTCTTTCACGCGATCTCGCGCCACCGGCTGCTGCCGCCACCACAGACGCCGTTTCAGCGCAACAAATATGAGATATCTGAGCCGTCGGCACTGCTGCGCGCCGCCGCCGGCTCTCTTCCGCGACTGGTTCGTGCGGTGCGTGCGCTGGCAGCAGATCTCGAAGCGCGCGGCGGCGACTGGCGCCAGGCCATCGCCTTTGTCCGGGAGATAACACCGGCGCTCTGGCAGCAACTATCGATAGCCGAACGGCGGCGATTCCTGCGACATGTTCGCAGCCATTGGGATGTTCACCGCCATCGGCTGCCTGACAGTGTCTGGCAGACCTTGCACAACATGCGCAAGAGTGGTCGCCTGCGGATCGACGCCGGGCGCGTCGTCGCCGTGCACCGCGCGGGCTCGCGCGTGCGCGTGACGTGGCGAGCGCGCAGCAGTCCGGTATCAGTCCCTGCTGGTCGATCGGGTCATTAACTGTACCGGGCCGGATTACGATGTGCGGCGCTCGCAGGACCGCCTGCTGCGAACGCTGGTCGCGCAGGGGGTGGCAACGCCTGACCCGCTCGGTCTCGGCCTCGCGACCGACCGATTTGGCGCTTTGGTCGACGCCGGTGGTCGCCCCGCGCGCAACATCTACTATGTGGGTCCCATGCTGCGCGCCAGCTACTGGTAAACGACTGCCGTGGCTGAGCTGCGGCAACACGTGGCACAGCTGGCAGCTCATCTGGGCACCCAGGGCGACGAGAGCCACGCGACACGGCGCGTCGCGTTGGCGCCCGAGTTCGGCGCGCGACCCGGGGGCGCCTAGCAGCCTAGTGCACTGGCGTCGGCTGAAACTCCGGGATCCCGACCTGCCAGAATACAAAGGCGAGCTGGTCGGCGAGCAGCTCGTCGCGTTGCCTGCGGGTGGAACCGAAGCCGTGCCCGGCATCGTAGTCAACGCGCAGCAGCACGGGACGAGCGCTGCTGGTTGCCGCCTGCAGGCGCGCCGCCATCTTGCCGGGCTGCCAGGGTGCAACGCGCGGGTCGTTGATGCCGGTGGTGAGCAGCACGGCCGGATAGGCTATGCCGTCCTTCACGTGCTGGACGGCATCCACCGCCAGCAGCGCTCTGAAGCCGGGTTCCGTCTTGACGCTGCCGTACTCGAGCGCGTTGGCATCCCCATCCGTCTCCTGCTCGGCACGCAGCGCGTTGGAATCGCCCACGTCGCTCAGCACGACCCGAAACAGGTCGGGTCGCTCGGTCATCGCCATACCCACCGTGATCCCGCCCGCACTGCCGCCCTGAATGGCCAGATGAGCGGCAGTGGTGTAGTTCTGCGCGATCAGATACTCGGCACAGGCGATCAGGTCGCGGTAGGTGTTGGGTTTGGTCGCCTGCTTACCGCCTTCATGCCAGCTCTCGCCGAACTCACCGCCGCCGCGCACGTGCGCCACCGCAACCACGCCGCCACGCTCGAGGAGCGCCAGCCAGCCCGGCACGAAATTCGGTGTCAGCGACAGGCCGTACGCCCCGTAGCCGCGCAACCAGACGGTATGTGAGCGATCGCGGGAGATCTGCCGCGCATGAATGAGCGACAGCGGTATCGCGGTGCCATCGGCCGCCCGGGCCGTCACTTCGGCGACCTCGTAGGCCGAGGTATCCACATGCCACGCCGGCACCAGACCGATGTCGCGCGCACCGGCCGCGGGGGAGTCGGACTGAAACCAGCGCGGCGGTACGATCCATGACTGCACCGGAAAGATGACCCCGGGCAGATCGGGCGTCGTGGCAAATTCGTCGATGCCACCGGCGAGCGCCGCATCCACATCCGTCACCTTACCGGTGGCGAAGTCCAGGCGGCGCAGACGCTGCACTCCGGCATCGAGCACACGCAAGTACAGCGCATCGGCGGCGACGCCGAATTGCTCGATCACGACGGCGCTCTCGGGTACCACGACCTCGGCCGCAGCGATGTCCGGGGAATCCGCCCGCACCCGCAAAACCTGGTAGCGCGGCGCGCCCTTGTGAGTGAGCAGGTAGATCTCATCACCGTGCAGAGCGACGCTTGTCACGGCATCGTCGACGTCGGCGAGCGGGCGCCAGTGGCTATGCACACCCTTCACGCGCTCCTCCCGGGCGAGGTACAAGGTCAGCTCCGGGGCGGCGCCATGACTGATGACGGCGACCGCCTGAGCGGAGCCTGGCGCGGTCACGACAAAGGAATAGTCCACCGGCGTCATGCGCACGTCCGGGTTCTGCCCGGCGGCGAGCACCAGCTCGTCCTCCCGCGCTCGCTCGCCCAGACGATGCGAGTACACGCGGCTGTTCAGGTACTTGGCGGTTTCGGGTGCATCGGCCTCGACCTTGGCGAAGCGGTTATAGAAGAACGATTTGCCGTCTGCGCGCCACGCGGGGCTACCGTATTCCACGCGGTCGATGCGCTCGGGCAACGTGCTGCCGCCGGTCGTCTCGAGGATCCGGATTACGCTCTCCTCCGAGCCGCCTTGTGAGACGCCCACGGCGACGAAGCGCCCGTCGGGAGAAAGCTGGATGTAGTCGATAGCGCTGTGCTTGCCGCCGTTGCCGTCTGCGTTTGGGTCCAGCAGCAGCCGTTCAGTCCCATCCGTGCGTACATACAGCTTATAGACGTCGTCCGCGGGTCCGCGCTTGAGATACGCCAGCACGTGCGGCGTGCGCTGGACGCTCATCACGCGCGTGCCCGCCGTATCCAGCTCCTCGATGCGCTTCAGCAGCGCATCGCGATTGGGAATGGCGGCCAGCGTCGCGCGCGCGTAGTCGTTCTCGGCCTTTATCCAGGCCAGGAACTCCGCCGCATGGCGATCCTCCATCCATCGATAGCCATCCGTGACCTTCGTGCCGAAGTAATCCTCGGTGACGGGCCGGACGGGCGCCACCGGTGAGCGCGGCGCCTGCGCGCCCGCGGCAGCAGCCAGCGCCAGGCAGGCCCAGAGCAGGCCCAGGCTGCTGGCGGAACGGCGGTCGGTCCGGCGCGCGTTCCCGCGGCGATGACTCCGCCCGCGGGTTGGCGCACACTCCGGACCGATTGGACCTGGCTGACCTTCTGTAGCGATCATTCTCAATCTGGGTTGGCGCCTGCCGCCCCCGCTTCGGGCCCTCTGGCCTAGCCGTGCGAGTCGAGCGCGGCGGCGGCCTCGGACTGGTATCGTACAACACGCTGCTGAGTGTCGTACTCCATTACCAGAGCCTCCGCGGCGGTGATCAGCAGCGCGGCAAGCAACGCAACGATCCTGGTGGTCTTCATGGGATGTCTCCTGGTGTGATCCATGGCGTGCAGTGTTGACTTGCGCTGCCGGAGCAGCAAACGCGATGTCTGAACGACGCACAAGAAAAACTGAAGTGGCGCGCAGCTTCGCCAGGCTGCCGCTGAATGCCCTGCGGGTATTCGAAGCCGTCGCCACGCACCTGAGCTTCGCCGCCGCGGCCGATGCGCTGCACGTGACACCTGCGGCCGTGAGCATGCAGATTCGTACGCTCGAGCAATACCTGGGCGTGCCGTTGTTCCGGCGCAGCGCGCGCGCGATCGCGCTCAGCGCCGAGGGCGCGCTGCTGCTTCCCGGCGTGCGCCGCGGGCTGGCGGAACTGCAACAGTCGATGCACCAGCTCCGCCAGCACCGCAGCAGCGGTGTGCTCAACATCAGCACCATCGCGTCCTTCCTGCAGAAGTGGCTGTTGCCGCGCCTGCCGCAGTTCTTCAGCCGACATCCGGACATCGAGCTGAGCATCCACACCTCGCACCTGCCGGTGGATTTCACGGAGGGCAACTTTCACGCCGCGCTGCGCATGACCGATGCGCCGACGCCGGGGCTGTACAACGAGAAACTGCTCGATGAATGGTTCCTGCCGGTGTGCAGCCGCGAGCTGTTCGCCCGCCACGGGCTGGTGAGCACAGCGGCGGATCTGAAGCGCTACCCGCTGCTGCGCTCGTCGGACGAGTCCTGGAGCATGTGGCGGCATCCGGGAGCCGACAGCGACTGGCGCGAGCGCGGCGCGGCATTCGACGACTCGCTCACCGTGCTGGCTGCCGCCGAGCAGGGCCAGGGACTCGCGCTCACGCGCTGGACGCTCGCGGCGCAGGATCTCGGCAACGGGCGCGTGGTGCGCGCGAGCACCCAGGTTCTGCCCTGCCCGCGCGCCTATTACTTCGTTTGCCCGCAGAGCTACCTGGCGCTACCGAAGCTGCAGCAGCTGCTCGCGTGGCTGCGGCAGGTGGCGGCCGCTTTTCCCGGTCCGGACAGCATCGCCGTGCCCGAGACCGGCGCCGCGCCGGCGACGGGCGTGCCGCGGGCGCGCAGGATGAGCCGTTAGGCGCGACAGTCCGCCGTGCCGTCACGGCCGGTCGATAATGGCCAGCGCCTCCCGCAATGGTGCGTCCGAGATCCTGATCAGTCCCGCGAACGGCTGGTCGAGCGACAGGATCAGGAAGATCGCGCTGGCGGCCGATAATGCACAGGCCAGGATCACCGCATAGGCAGTGCCATGCCCGGGCGCGAACAGACCGAGGCTCGTGAAGATGACGGTGAGCCACAGGACCAGCGCGATCAGGAACGGCGACGGTATGGTGCCGCCGCGTTCGTCGATCACCAGCCAGCGCATTTGCGTAAGCTCGGAGCTGAGCTCCAGCGCCCGGGCCCGTCGCCAGCGCTGCGCATCATCGGTCGGCACCAGCGCCACGATCTTCTCCTGTACATCCTCGATCCCCGGAGCGCCACTCTGCCCCGTGGCGGGGGTCGCCCCCGCTTCGAGCCAGTTGATCGCGTGCCTGGCGACCGTCAGCTGCCGCAGCTCCGTGCGCGCCATACTGGTCTCTGGTCCGTAGTAGCGCAGGTTCCGATCGAGCAGGATGATCTTGGCTGCGCCCTGCTTGATCTCCCCCGTTTTCTGATCGAACGAGGTCTTGGCGGAGGCGATCAGCAGGCCGAGCACCAGGGCCGCCAGCGTCGCCAGCAGACCGGTGCCGAGGCCGACGATGTACTTTGACTCCTCGCTGAGGTGGTGTTTAGGCAGCACCCGCCGCAGCAACGAGCCGACGAGCGCCCCACCCCACATGCAGGCGAAGGCGATGCCGGAAACTGTCAGTGCGCTCACGACGTCACGCCCGTGCGCCGGCGCGGCGGCAGCGGGCGGCTCAGGCGCCCGGGCCGCATTCGGGCGTGCTGCACGAGCCCTCCTCCTCGATCTGCACGGTGGTGTGTTCGACGTGCAGACGCTGCTCCAGACGCGCATGGATCGCGGTGATGGTCTCACCGTGACGGGTGCCGGCGGCGAGGTGCGCGTGCAGGGTGACCGTAGGCCGCTCGCCGGTCATGGTCCACACGTGCACGTGATGGACACCGACCAGACCGGGGACGTAGCCGAGCAGCGCGGCCTCGATCTCCTTCACGTCGAACCCGGTCGGTACTCCTTCCAGCAGCACATCCGCCGATTCGCGCGTGAGCCCCCAGGCCGAACGCAGGATCAGCGCCGAGACGACCAGCGACAGCAGCGGGTCCGCCATCACCCAGCCGCGCAGCAGGATGATGATTGCCGCGGCGCTGGCGGCTGCGGAGCCGAGCAGATCACTCAGCACATGGGCACGCGCGCCACGCTCATTCAGGGAGCGTGCGCCCGACAAGGCAAAGAACGCGGCGAGATTGGCCACGCCACCGATCAACGCGACACCCAGCATCAGCCCCCCGTTGACCTGCGGCGCGTGCAGCAGGCGCCGGATGGCCTCGTACACGACCCACACCGTCAGCAGCAGCAGCAGCTGACCGTTGATGAACGCCGCCAGTGGCTGGTAGCGACGATGGCCGTAGGTGCGACGATGGTCCGGCGGCCGCCGGCCGGCGCGCACCGCAATTACCGCGAGCAGTAGCGAGGCGGAATCGGCCAGCATGTGCGCCGCCTCGGCGAGCAGCGCGATCGAGTTCGCCAGGTAGCCGCCGACCGCCTCGATCAGCGTGAAGGCAGCCAGGATGACCAGTGCCACGACCAGGCGGCGCTCGCCGGCGTCGGCGTGGTCGTGATGGTGTCCTCGAGCGCCGTGATCGTGCCGGTGCCCCGCGGCGCCGTGATCGTGCCGGTGCTCGCCGTGTCCGTGTCGGTGATGCGCGTGGGGGTGCTTCATCTCTGGTGTTGGCCCTGAGTCGGCGGACGTCGCGCGGCCGGCTGACGTCGCGCATACGACCTGTCATGCTCCGTCAGCCGATTTTTGTGCCCGGTGCCACCTTGGGTGGACAGATCAATGTCTCAGAGTATTCAATCGAACAACGAATCGGATCAAGCGTCGTCGGTTGATACCGGCGGGCTGGCGCTGCTGGCACTGCTGGCTTTCATCGTCGGCACGGTAACGGGGGTGGCGGGAGCTGTATTCCGGCTCGCGCTCGGGCAGGCCGACCGCCTGCGTGCTGCCCTGATCACCTGGGGACACGGTAGTTGGCTGATGGGTTTCAGCCTGGTGGTTGCGGTATGCGCCGTGGCAACCATGACGGCGGCGTGGCTCGTGCGCAGATTCGCGCCCTTCGCCGCGGGCAGCGGTATCCCGCACGTCGAGGCCGTGCTGCGCGGAGAGTTGCCGCCGGCACCTGCTGGGTTGGTGGCGGTGAAGCTCACCGGCGGGATCCTGGCAATCGGCTCGGGACTCGCCCTGGGTCGGGAGGGCCCGTGCGTGCAGATGGGCGCCAGCATCGGTGTATTTGTCGCACGACTGTGTCGTCGTCCGTGGCGGGATGGCCGCGCGCTGCTCGCCGCGGGCGCGGGCGCCGGCCTCGCTGCAGCCTTCAATGCACCGATCGGCGCGTCCGTGTTCGTGCTCGAGGAGGTGGTGAAGCGCTTCGAGCCCCGCATCGCCATCGCCGCACTGGCCGCCTGCGCCACGGGCATTGCCGTGGCGCGCCTGCTGCTCGGTGATGCGTCGGACTTCCATATCAGCGGCCTGGAGCCCGGCGTGGCCGCGGTGCGCCCGCTGTTCTTCGTGTTCGGCGGCCTGGCCGGCCTGCTGGCGGTCGCCTACAACCGCACGCTGCTCCTCACGCTCACCGCCGTTGAGCGCGTGAGTCTGCCCGTGTCCGCACGTGCCGCGCTGATCGGTGCCGCGGTGGGCGTGCTGGCGTGGTACGCGCCGTCCTGGGTGGGTGGCGGTGACGCGATTGCCCAGCGCGCCCTGAGCGGCGCCGGGGCACTGAGCCTCGTTGGCCTCGCGTTCGTGGTCCGCTTCGGTCTCGGTGCCGTCTCGTACGCAGCCGCTACCCCGGGAGGGATGTTTGCGCCGCTGCTCGCGCTCGGCGCCCAGGCGGGGTTACTGTTCGGCGCACTCTGCCGGGTGACGTTCCCGGATCTGCATCTGCAGCCGGAGGCATTCGCGGTGGTCGGCATGGCGGCTTTCTTCGCCGGGGTGGTGCGCGCCCCGCTCACCGGGGTCGTGCTGGTTTCGGAGATGACCCGTAGCGTTGCATTGCTGCTGCCGATGCTCAGCGCTTGTGTGACCGCAATGCTCGTACCGACGCTGATGCGCGATGCCCCTATCTACGATGCGTTGCGCGAGCGCCTGCTGCGCCGGAATGCGGGCGAGCAGCAGTCCGGCCGGGTGCCCGGGCGTGCGGGCTGACGCACCTCTTCCCGCTGCGCGGCAGCATGCGCTCGCCGCAGCCGCCATCGCCATCCTGGCCGCTCACGGCACGGTGCTCGCGCAAGCAGCTGCCGAAGCAACCACGAGCGCAGCGCCGGCGCTCGAGCTCATCGTGCTGGGCTCGGGCGGCCCCGCGGCGCTCGGCCGCGCCGCCTCGAGCTATCTCGTGCTGCTCGACGGCAAGCCGCGGATACTCATCGACGCCGGCCCGGGTTCATTCGTGCGTGCCGGCGAAGCACGCGTCTCGCTCGAGGCGCTCGATATAGTGCTGCTGACTCACCTGCATGTCGATCACGCCGCGGAGCTGCCGGGATTCGTCAAGGCGCGCGCAGTGGCCACCGGCCAGCCGATTCACTTCGAGGTGTTCGGCCCCGTCGGGCAGGCAGCGCGCGGCTCACAGCCGTACTTCCCCTCGACCAGCCACTTCGTGAGTCTGCTGTTCGATGCGCACGGAGCTTTCGCCTACCTGCGCGATTTTGCTGCTCCGGTGAGCCTGCACGCCACCGACCTGCGCACCGGCCCGGCGGCGGCGGCGCCGCACACCATCTTCGCCCAAGGGCCACTGTCGATCCGCGCGGCGAGCGGTCACCACGGCGATGCGCCGGCGATTCTCTATCGGATCAATTATCGCGGACACAGCATCGTGTTCAGCGGTGATGTCGATGCGCACGGTCTGCCGGCGCTCGAATCCCTCGCCCGGGAGGCGGACCTGCTGGTATTCGATGCGGTCGTGCTCGATCCGCCCGGATCGCCACCGATCCTCTACACGCTGCACACCCCGCCCACAGCGATCGGCGCGCTCGCGGCCGCCGCTAAAGCGCGAGCCGTGCTGCTCAGCCACCTCTCGCCTGCGGTGGACGGCGCGCGCGCAGCCGTCGCGGCAGCGATTGCCGCACACTATCATGGCTCCGTGACATTCGCCGCCGACGGCATGCGCGTACCGCTTTAGCGCGGGAGTATGCTGTCGCGTGGCCGCCGAGGCTGCCCAGCCGCACCGAAGCGCCAGGAGGCGCCACATGAAGTTTTCCGCGAAACCCGTCAGCGAGCGACCCGCGTGGCAGGCTCTCGGCGCCCACCACCGGCAACTGCGTGACCGGCACCTGCGCGAGCTGTTCGCCGACGACGCCGCGCGCGGCGAGCGGCTGACAGTCGAGGCCGTCGGGCTGCTGCTCGACTACTCCAAAAACCGCGTCACCGAGGAGACCCTGGTTCTGCTGCGACAGCTGGCCGAGGAGTCGCAGCTCCGGGCGCGCATCGAGGCGATGTTCCACGGTGAGAAGATCAACGTGACCGAGAACCGCGCGGTGCTGCACGTGGCCCTGCGTGCTCCGCGCGGCACCTCGATCCTCGTCGATGGCACCAACGTCGTGCCCGAAGTGCACGCAGTGCTCGACAGGATGAGCGACTTCTGCCACCGCGTGCGCCGCGGCGATTGGACCGGATACACCGGCAAGCGCATCCGCAACGTGATCAACATCGGCATCGGCGGCTCCGATCTGGGTCCGGTGATGGCTTACGAGGCGCTGCGCCACTACAGCGATCGCAACTTGAGCTTTCGTTTCGTTTCCAACGTCGATGGCATCGACTTCATCGAGGCGACGCGCGATCTGGATGCCGCCGAGACCCTGTTCATCATCTCGTCGAAGACCTTCACCACGCTGGAGACAATGACCAACGCGCACAGCGCGCGCGACTGGGTGCGGGCGCGCCTCGGCGCTGACCCGCAGGTGGTGGCCCGACACTTCGTCGCAGTCTCGACCAACAGCGCGAAGGTTGCCGAATTCGGCATCGACACCGCCAACATGTTCGGCTTCTGGGACTGGGTCGGCGGGCGCTACTCGATGGACTCAGCGATCGGCCTGTCGACCATGCTGGCCGTGGGTTCGGACAACTTCCACGCGATGCTCGACGGCTTCCGCGAGATGGACGAGCACTTCCGCCATGCGCCGTTCGAGCGCAACCTGCCGGTGCTGATGGGCCTGCTGGGCATCTGGTACACCGACTTCTTCGGGGCGCAGACCGTGGCCGTGCTGCCGTACGAGCAGTACCTCAAGCGCTTTCCCGCGTATCTGCAGCAGCTGACGATGGAAAGCAACGGCAAGCACGTCACGCTCGATGGTGCGATGGTCAGTTGCGATACCGGACCGATCTACTGGGGCGAGCCCGGCACCAACGGTCAGCATTCCTTCTATCAGCTGATTCATCAGGGGACGCGGCTGATCCCGTGCGACTTCATCGCCTTCGCCCAGGCTCTCACGCCGCTCGGCCGCCACCACGACATGCTGCTGGCCAACGTGTTCGCCCAGACCGAGGCACTGGCTTTCGGCAAGACCCCGCAGCAGGTGCGGGCCGAGGGCACACCGGAATGGCTCGTGCCGCATCGGGTGTTCGAGGGTAACCGTCCCTCGAACACCATCCTGGCCGAGCGGCTCACGCCGCAGACCCTGGGCAAGCTGGTGGCTCTCTACGAGCACAGTGTGTTCACCCAGGGAGCGATCTGGAACATCAACTCCTTCGATCAATGGGGGGTGGAGCTCGGCAAGGCGCTTGCCCAGGCCATCATTCCCGAGCTCGAGAGCGCGGCCGCGCCGCAGCTGCGGCACGACAGCTCCACTAACAATCTGATCCGCCGCTACCGGCAGTTGCGTGGCAGCTCATGATGGCGCGGCCGTCGCGCCAGCGGCGGCGCGATCCGCGAATACGGTGGCGTCCTGCTGGCGGACGCGTCCTGCCGGGATCGCCGGGTCGGCGCGTTGCAGTCGCGCGAGCATCGGCGCCTTCTCCGCCCCGGTGATGACCCACAGGATGCGCCGCGCGCGATTGATCACGCCGAACGTCAACGTCATCCGGCGCCGTCCCTGGTAGGGACCGGCGAGCGCGACGTCGGCATCATCGACCCCGAGCACGGCATCCCCCGGCACGAGGGAGGCAGTATGCCCGTCGGGGCCGAGCCCGAGGTGCACCAGATCGAGCAGCGGCGGGTCGCCCGCGAGCTCGCGCAACGTACGGCCATAATCCGCTGCGGCGGCCGCGAGGTCGCTCCGCTCGACCGGCATCGGATACAGGTGCAGCGGCAGCGGTGTCGCGGCGAGCAGGCTGGCACGGATGTGGGTGAGATTGCGGTCCGGATCGTCCGGCGGTGCGATGCGCTCATCGACCTGCAGCAGGTGGACTTCGGGCCAGGGCAGACGCAGGCGCGCCAGCGCCCGCAGCATCAGCCACGGGGTGTGGCCGCCGCTCACGGCCAGGACGAACCGCCCGCGTGCCGCAACCGCAGCACGTGCCTCGGCTGCAATGAAGGACGCCGCCGCCTCGGCGACCGCGGCGGCATCCGTGCAGACTTCTAGCTGCATCGCTGCACCGCCGTGCGCTCAGTCATCGGCGCCGCTCATCAGGATCCGGGCTTCTCGTGGTGACCGCCGAAGGCATAGCGCATGGCCGACAGGATCTTGTCCTGGTAATCGGCCTCCCCGCGCGAGCTGAAGCGCTGGTACAGCGCCGTCGACAGCACCGGGGTCGGCACGGCCTCGTCGATCGCCGCCTTGACCGTCCAGCGGCCTTCGCCGGAATCCGACACGCGGCCGGCGAACTTCGCGAGTGCCGGATCCTCCAGCAGTGCGCCGGCTGTCAGATCCAGCAGCCAGGAGGCCACCACGCTGCCGCGACGCCACAGCTCGGTGATGTCCGCGAGATTGAAGTCGTACTGGTAGTGCTCGGGGTCACGCAGCGGCGTGGTCTCGGCATCCGCTACGTGCGCGCTCTTGCCGACATTGGCCGCACGCAGCACGCCGAGGCCTTCCGCATAGGCCGCCATCAGCCCGTACTCGATGCCGTTGTGCACCATCTTCACGAAGTGACCGGCGCCGACCGGTCCGCAGTGCAGGTAACCCTGCTCGGCGGTACCGCGCACCTTGTCGCGACCGGCGGTGCGCTCGATGCTGCCGCGCCCCGGCGCAAGCGTGGCGAAGATCGGCTCGAGGCGTTTCACGATGTCGTCCTCGCCGCCGATCATCTGGCAATAACCGCGCTCGAACCCCCAGACACCCCCGCTGGTGCCGACGTCGACATAGTGGATGCCCCTGGGCTCGAGCTCGCGGGCGCGGCGAATGTCATCGATGTAATAGCTGTTGCCGCCATCGATGACGATATCGCCGGACTCCAGCTGAGATTGCAGGTCGGCGATCGTCTGCTCGGTGACCGCCGCGGGCACCATCAGCCAGACCGCGCGCGGCTTGTCGAGCTTGCTCACGAACTCCTTGAGCGAGGCCGCCCCGGTGGCCTTCGCCTGCACCAGCTCGCTGACTGCCTGGGCCGAGCGGTCGAACACCACGCACTGGTGACCGCCGCGTAGCAGCCGTCGCACCATGTTGGCACCCATGCGGCCCAAACCGATCATACCGAGTTGCATGACTGTCTCCTGCTGATGGTTGCCGAGCGCGTGCGCGGTGCGCTCGCGCTCTGCCCCTAGGCCACGCGCCCGAGCGCTGCGCTCTTCGACTCGATCATTCCGAGCAGCGAGCGCCAGGAAGCTACGAATGCGGCGGCGCCCTCGCTCTGCAGCCGCGCGGCCAGTTCCGCGAGGTCCACGCCCGCCGCCCGGAACGCCGCCAGCACCTGCTCGCAGTCTCCGCCACTGCGATCGAGCATCGCGCCCACTTCGCCGTGGTCGGCGAACGCCTTGAGCGTCGCCTCTGGAAGCGTGTTGACCGTCAGCGGCGCTGCCAGGCCCTGGACGTACAGAATGTCGGGCAACTTGGGGTCCTTGGTGCCGGTGCTGGCGAACAGCAACCGTTGCGGACGTGCCCCGTAGTTGAAGGCGCGCAGCCAGCGCGACGAGCCCAGCAGCTCGGCGTAGGCCTTGAAGGTGCGCCGACCGACGGCCATGCCGAGCGTGCCGTTCAGCGGCGCGGGTACCTTGCCGGAGACGGCCACATCCCAGCGGCTGATGAACACCGAGGCCACGGAGCCGATGTTGGGATCGAGCCCGGCGGCGATGCGCCGCTCGACGCCGCGCATATACGCTTCGGCGGCGGCGACGTACTGCCCGGCATCGAACAGCAGCGTCACGTTGACCGGGATGCCGGCAAAGACGGCCTCCTCGATCGCCGGTATACCCTCGCGGGTGCCGGGGATCTTGATCAGCACATTGGCTCGTCCGGCTCGGGCGTGCAGGTCACGCACCTCCGCCAGCGTCGACTGCGTGTCGTACGCAAGCAGCGGCGAGACCTCGAGGGATACCCAGCCATCGACGCCCGCGGTGCGCTCGTGGATCGGCTTGAAGATGTCGGCCGCCTGGACGATATCCTCGAGCGCAATGTCGAAGAACAGCTCCTCGCTGCGCTTGCCGGCCGTGAGCCGCGCGCGGATGGCGCGGTCGTAGTCGCCGCTGTTCTTGATGGCGTGCTCGAAGATGGTCGGGTTCGAGGTGAGCCCGGTGACGGACAGCTCATCGAGGTAGCGCTGCAGCGTCCCGCTGGTCAGCAGCTGGCGGGTGATGTTGTCGAGCCACAGGCTCTGCCCCGCCTCGAGCAGCTTTTGCGTCGCCTTCATGGTTGTTCCCTCCATTGGATGCAAGGGGTAGCGCTTACGCGCCCGCGCCGGCGGTCGCGCTGGCCACGATAGCCTGTGCCTCGGCGACGATGCTGGCGAGATGATCAGGGCCGCGAAAGCTCTCCGCGTAGATCTTACAGACATCTTCGGTCCCCGAGGGCCGCGCGGCAAACCAGCCATGCTCGGTGACGACCTTGAGGCCGCCGATCGGCGCGCCGTTGCCCGGGGCGTTGGTGAGCCGTGCGATGATCGGCTCGCCGCCGAGTGTGCGGGCCGCGACATCCGCGGGCGCAAGCTTCGCCAGGCGGGCTTTCGCCTCCCGGGTCGCCGGCGCATCGATGCGCGTATAGCTCGGCGAGCCGAATTCGTGCGTCAGCTCGAGGTAGTGCACGCCTGGCTCCTTGCCGGTGCGCGCGATCATCTCGGCCGCCAGCAGCCCCATGATCGGGCCGTCCTTGTCGGTGGTCCATACCGTGCCGTCGCGGCGCAGGAAGCTGGCACCGGCGCTCTCTTCACCCCCGAAGCAGCACGAGCCGTCGTAAAGGCCCGCTGCGAACCACTTGAAGCCCACCGGTACCTCATAGAGCCGCCGCTTCAGTTGCGCCACCACGCGGTCGATCATGCTGCTCGAGACGAGCGTCTTGCCGACCACGGCGGCAGCCGGCCAATCGGGGCGATGCGTCAGCAGATAGCGGATCGCCACCGCCAGAAAATGATTCGGATTCATCAGGCCTGCCGACGGGGTGACGATGCCGTGGCGGTCCGCGTCGGTGTCGTTGCCGAATGCCAGCTGATAGCGATCCTTGAGCGCCACCAGGCGCGCCATGGCGTACGGGCTCGAGCAGTCCATGCGAATCTTGCCGTCGTAGTCCACGGTCATGAACGCAAACGTCGGATCGACCTGCGGGTTCACGACATGGATGTCGAGGCCATAGCGTCGGTTGACGGCGTCCCAGTAATGCACCGCGGCACCGCCGAGCGGATCGACCGCGATATTCAGGCCCGCCGCGCTGATGGCGTCCATGTCGATCACGTTGCGCAGATCCTCGACATAGGGCTCGAGAAAGTCTTGCGCGCGCACCGGGCTGCCGCTGCCCGCGGCGGCAGTGCGCCGCACCTCGACATTGCCCGCACGCAGCAGCGCGTTGGCGCGCTCCTGGATCCAGGAGGTGACGTCGGTGTCGGCCGGCCCGCCGTTCGGCGGGTTGTATTTGAACCCGCCATCCGCCGGCGGATTGTGCGAGGGGGTAATGACGATGCCGTCGGCGAGGCGCTCGCGACGTCCGCGGTTGTGCACCAGAATCGCACGCGAGATTGCCGGGGTCGGCGTGTAGCCGTGGCCCTGCTGATTCACGGCCTCGACTTCGTTGGCGGCGAGGACCTCGAGCGCAGTGCGCTCGGCAGGCGCCGATACCGCGTGCGTATCCTTGCCGACGTAGAGCGGGCCGCTGGTACCGTGCCTGCGCCGGTAATCGCAGATCGCCTGCGTGATGGCGAGAATGTGCGCCTCGTTGAACGATCCTGACAGCGGTGAGCCACGATGGCCGCTCGTACCGAAGCTGACCTGCTGGGCGGGGTCGGCGGGATCGGGACGGCGTGCATAGTACTCGTGCTCGAGCTGCGCGACGTCGATCAACAGCTCCCTGGGAGCCGGCTTGCCGGCAAGCGGGGACACGACCATCGACGCTCCTCCATCACTCACGGTACTGGCAAATAGCATGCGCCAGTCTGGTTGCCGGCGCACTCGGGAGCGGCCTTATTGCGAGCGCTGCGGGCGTCGCCCAGGGCTTCACAGAGTAGAATGCCCGGCTCCGCAGCCGCGCGATATCAGGAGCGTTCATCCGTGCCACCCCGTCAACTGCCGTTCGCGGCATTGCTGCTCCTGCTCGCCACCCATGTCGCAGCCGCACCTGCCGAGCTGCGTGCGCTGGCGCACGAGTACTACGAGTGGAAGGATGTCGCGTACCCGGTTGCGGCAAGTGGTCTCGGCGATCATCGCCATGACGCGCAGCTCACCGACTACACACGTAACCAGGTGGTGAAGCGGCGCCAGCACGTCAGCGACCTACTGGCCCGGGTCGAAGCGCTCGACACGGCCAGCTGGAGCCGCGACGACCGCGTGGACCGCGTGCTATTCGAGTCGCAGCTTGCCAACGCAGATTTCTTCGGCCGGCGGCTCGATCCGGAGCGCTCTGATCCGCAGCTCTACGTCAATGAATGCAGTAATGGAATCTTCACGCTGCTGCAAAAGGACTATGCGCCGCGCCGCACGCGGGCGCTCGCAGCCACGGCGCGCCTCGAACAGATGCCGACGCTACTGCGCACCGCCCGCGAGAATCTAACGCAACCCGTGCAGCTGTATGCGCAGCTCGCCATCGCATCGGCGCGCGGCGGTGATGAGCTCTACACCGTCAGCCTGATGTCGCTCGCCGATGATCTCTCGGCAGCCGAGCGCACGCGGCTGAGCAGGGCGCGCGATGCAGCGCTGCAGGCGTTGCACGCTTACGCCGACTGGCTGCAAGCGGGACTCAAGAGCATGCCGGACTGGCAGCCGATGGGTGAGGCGAGCTACAACTATCTTCTCAAGCACGTGCTGTTGCTGCCGCTCGATGCGCGCGATGTCGCCCACCTCGGCGAGATCGAGCTGGTCCGCTACCGTGCGCTGGAAGCCATGCTCAAGGATCCGAACCTCGCATCTCCGGATCCCGCACGCGCGAGCCACGTGCCCAAGGATGAGGCGGAGTTCCTCGCCGCCTACGAGTCGCGTCTCAAGGAGATCGTCGGGTTCCTGCAGGCGAACCGTCTGGTCACGATTCCCGCATACATGGGTCACTTCCGCATCCGCCAGTTGCCGGAAGCCTTCAAGCCGACCAGCCCCGGCGGATTCATGATAGCGCCCGGCGTCTACGACAAGGACCCGGACGGCTTCTACTACATCCCCAGCTACGACCCAAACAGCCAGAACTTCTACATCCGGGCCGCCATCGAGGATCCGCGGCCGATCCTCGGTCACGAGGGCATTCCGGGACATTTCCTGCAGATCTCGATCGCCAACCACGTTGCCAGCGAGATCCGTCGCATGCACGACGACAGCGTGTTCGCCGAAGGCTGGGCGCTGTACGGCGAGGAGATGCTGATGCGCGAGGGTCTGTACGCGGAAAATTCCGCCGCGCAGGCCCAGATCCTGCGCCTGAGTCGCTACCGCGCCGCGCGCATCGGCGTCGATGTCAACCTGCACACCGGGCGCTGGAGCTTCGAGCAGGCGGTGAAGTACTTCATGGACGCCGGCGGCCTCGATCGCGAGGCGGCCGCGGGCGAGGCGGCGGGAGCCGCCTCCAGTCCGTCACAGAAAATCTCCTACATCACCGGTAAGTGGCAGATCATGCGCTTGCTCGGCCGCTATCGCGAGCGCTTCGGCGCGAGCTTCCGCCTCGGCGCTTTTCACGACCAGCTGATCAGCTATGGAACCGTGCCGCTGTCGGTCATCGAATGGCTGATGTTCGATGACGATGGTGACGTGCGCGCGGCACTGCAGTAGCTGCAGAGTCAGGACATCGGGTTGGCGCCGGTCTGCGGGTCGGGCGGCAGCGGAATGAACTCGGAGTTATCGCTATCGGGCAGCTTCATGCGCCCGGCGCGCCAGTCGGCCTTGGCCTGCTCAATGCGTTCGCGGGAGGATGAAACGAAGTTCCATTCGATGAAGCGCTGGCCCACCGGCTCACCGCCCAGCACCATGACGACGCTCGGCGTGGTCGCCTGCAGCTGCGCCGGCTTGCGCTCGTCGAACATCAGCATCTGCGCCGGTGCCAACGCGTGCCCGTGCACCGCCACCGCGCCCGACACCACAAACACCGCCCGCTCGGGGTACTGCGCGGGTAAGGTAAGGCGCGCCCCCGCCGCGAGCGTGACGTGCGCGTAGAACAGGGGCGAATGCGTGATGACGGCCGAGCGCAGCCCGAACCCCGCTCCCGCCAGCAGCCGCAGCCAGATGCCCTCCCCGCTCGCGGTTGGCAGATCATTGCCGGAGTGATGCTTGAAGGATGGCGCGATCTCCTCGACAGTGTCGGGCAACGCCACCCACGACTGGATCGCATGCAGTGGCGCCCCCTCGCGCCGCGCCTGCTCGAAACGTTCCGAGTGTGTAACACCGCGACCGGCCGTCATCCAGTTCACTTCCCCCGGACGGATGGCCTGCTCGATGCCGGTGGAGTCGCGGTGCATGATCTCACCCGCGAACAGGTAGGTAACCGTCGCCAGCCCGATGTGCGGATGCGGGCGCACGTCAGCCTCGCGCGCCAGGCCCCGGGGAAGATCCACCGGTCCGAGATGATCGAAAAAGATGAACGGTCCCACCATGTGCCGCCGCGGGTGCGGCAGTACGCGCCCGACTTCGAAGCTGCCGAGACTTCGGCGTCGCTCCTCGAGTATGGTTCCACTCATGCGCTCGACCTCCCGGCCTGCCCGTAGACGCTCACCGCCACTCGGAGCATTGTAGTCAGATGACGACGCCCCTCGAAAAGACTGTCAAACGGGAGCTGCGGATCAAGGGGCGGGCGTACATCGTCGCGCTCTCGCCGGATGCCCTGAAGCTCACGCTCAAGGGCCATCGCAAGGGGCTGGAGCTGCGCTGGGACGCGCTGGTCAGCGGAGACGCTGCGCTCGCCGTGGCGCTGAATGCATCGGTCGGCAGGCTCGCTGTGCCAGAGCGACGCCCGCGTTGAGCGGCGCAGTGCAGCCACAGTCGCCCCTGCCGCGCGGCGACAGCGACCTGCTCGCGCGCAATCGCTGCTTTTACGACATGCTGTGGTCGGGTGCGCGGCTCATCGAGCCACAACGGTTCAACACCTGGCCGCTCGTACAGTCGCTGCTGCCCACACTCGGACGCAGACTCGAGGTCGCCCCCGGGCTCAGACCCCGGTTGCCGATCGAGGGCACGCAGTTCGTGGACATCAGTGCGCCGGCGCTGCGCACTCTGCGCAGCCGCGGCGCTCAGGTCGTGTTGAGCAAGGTGACGGCGCTGCCCTTCCCTGACAGCAGCTTCGATCTGGTGTGCGCCCTCGACATCATCGAGCACGTGGAGGACGATGACGCCGCACTGTCGGAGCTGTCCCGGGTCGCCACGCCAGGCGCGGTCATGCTGATTTCCATACCGCTGCACCGCTCGCTGTGGAGCTCCTTCGACGATCTCGTCGGGCACAAGCGCCGCTACGATCCGCAGCAGCTGCTGTGCAAGCTCGAGCGGCATCGCCTCCGGGTCGAGCGCAGCGCGGTGTTCGGCATGGCGCCACGCTCTTCCCGGTTGCTCGATGTCGGCATGTGGTGGCTCATCCACCATCGCGAACGGGCGATGTGGTGGTACAACCGGGTGTTCATGAACCTCGGGTTGTGGTTCCAGAAGGAGCTGCGCGTCGCGCCGGGATTGATGCCCACGGAGGGCGTCGACGAAATCCTGCTCGTGTGCCACAAGGACGCGACCGCCGCAGCCGCCGCCCGTTGACCGTGCGCCCGGCCCGCGCGGCTCACAGGTAGGGCGA
The DNA here is from genome assembly GCA_963837075.1 of uncultured Gammaproteobacteria bacterium. Lineage (GTDB taxonomy): Bacteria > Pseudomonadota > Gammaproteobacteria > Steroidobacterales > Steroidobacteraceae > 13-2-20CM-66-19. The sequence continues at coordinate 452,977 of CAWILY010000001.1, forward strand.
TAGCAGCCAGCAGAGGCTGTTACGCACACGGCTGAACAGCGACAGGCTGCGTGCGCGCTCGAGCGTGTACGCGGTAGCGCGCTCGCGTGCGACCGTCACATAGCTGATCAGCTGGCGGCAGGTGTTCGTGCAGTACACCTCGACCGCGATCTCGAAGTTCAGTCGCAGGCTGCGCAGGTCCATGTTGGCCGAGCCGATCTGTGCGTAGGCCCCGTCCACCACCAGTAGCTTGGTGTGCGAGAACGGCGCAGCCTGCAGGTAAACGCTCACACCTCTTTCGAGGAGCGGCAGCAGCCAGCGGAGCGACGCCCAGTCCACGTAACGCAGGTTGCTGCGCTCGGGCAGCACGATGGCCACCTCGACGCCACGCAGCGCCGCCGCCTCGAGCGCAGCGGCGAGCTCCGGCTGCGGGATGAAGTAGGGAGTCATGATGAGAATCTGGCGGCGTGCGACCGAGAGCGCTCCCAGGATGACGTACAGCAGCTTGTCGTTGTCCTCGTCCGGCCCATCGGTGATCACCCGGCAGATGGCCGGGCCGGCCGCCTGCGGTGCCGGCGCGATGCGCAGCTCCTGCCCGGCGGCAAACTGCCAGTCGACGGCGAAGGCACGTGCCAGCTGCGCGACGATCGGCCCACGAACCTGGAAGTGCAGATCGGCCATACGCCGTTGCGTCGCCTTGCCGACCTCGCGACCGCCGATGTTCATCCCGCCGATGAAGCCCAGCTGCCCGTCCGCGATCAGCAGCTTGCGGTGATTGCGCAGATTGATGGCCAGGCGCGGCGGCAACAGGCGCGGCGCCAGGAAGCGCGCGGTGGGCACGCCCGCGCGGCGCAGCAGCGGCACTACATGCGGCCAGCTGTACCATTCGCCGATGCCGTCCACCAGCACGCGCACTTCGACGCCGCGCGCCACGGCCCCTGCCAGGGCGTCGACAAACTGCCTGCCGACGCTGTCGGTCTCGAAGATATAGGTGGCGAGCCATACCGACTGCCGCGCGGCGGCGATGGCACTCAGCATGCGCGGGAATGCGTTTTCACCGTTCTCCAGCGGCTCGATGGCGTTGCCGGGTACGCGGGACCACTGCGTGACCGCATCGCCGATGCGGGTCAGCTGCGCCGCGAAGTCATCGGGCGGCGGCTGCGCGAGGTCATCGCGTATCGCCGGCAGACTGCTGCGTAACTGCCTGGCCCGCGAGCGCACGCGATTGATGCCAAAGAATCCGTACAGGATCGGGCCGCCCAGCGGCAACACCCAGCAGACCAGCATCCAGCTGAAGGCGCTGCGCGGATCGGTCTTGGTCAGCAGTGCGTGCCCCGCCGCCACCGTGGCGCAGGCGGAGTGAACGACGAGAATGATGAGTCCGGCGGTCACCTGATGGGGAAGGGTCACAGCGTCGATGGTGACTGTCCCGGCAGTGCGCCGCGCAGCTCATCCACGCTGCGCACCACGAGGTCAGGCTGGAACTCCCACGGATCGAAAATACCGGCCGCATCCCGGCGCAGCCACGCCACCTTGAGGCCACGGGCCTTGGCGCCGATCACATCGAACGGATTAGCGGAGACCAGCCAGGATGAGTCCGCCTGCCCGGCCGCCTGCGCGACCAGGTCGTACACCGCGGGGTCCGGCTTGAACGTGCCGATCTGATCGGCGCTGAGAATCGCGTGGAAGTATTCGCCTACGCCGGCATGCTGCAGCAAAGTGCGCACGGCAGGCTCGGTGCCGTTGCTGAGCGCCAGCAGCACATGGCCGGCGCGTTGCAGCAGCGGCAGGCCCGCTGCGACATCGGGGAAAGCCGGCAGGCGCAGGTACTGCCCGAGTAAGGCGCGCTCGTCGGCTTCGCCTAGCCGGGCACCGAGCTGCGCGCCGACGTAGCGCAGTGCCTGTGCGGTGCATAGATTGAAGTCCACGTAGCGGCGCATGAGTGCGCGCCGGAAGGTGTACTCGAGCTGCTTCTCGCGCCACAACTGCGCGGCGAGTGCAGCACGCGTGCCGAACAGCCGCCCGAGCGGAGCGGCCATACCGGCCGGATCGACCAGCGTGCCGTAGACATCGAAGGCGATCACTGCCACGGCGTGAGTCTACACGCGCGCCATGCATGCGCGCTGTTGCGCTTGCCGCCGCCCGCCGGGCGGGCACGGCGGCCCGGCGGGCAGCACACGCTGACCGCGACTCGCTATTCGCTGATCGCAACTCCGCTGAAAGCCGCGACGCCGACCGACGGTGAGGTGGCGGCAAGAGTGAGATCGCCGTAGGCATCGATGGCGAATACCGCCACGTGCGCGTCGCCGGCGGCAGAGTAGATGACCGCCAGCCAGTGGCCATCGGCCGACACCGTGATGTCGGTCGGTACACCCGGCAGTGCGGTCGACTTGTAGAACACGCCCCCCTGCGCATCACTGAAGAAGATCGAGATGGCATGTCCGGGGGAGTTGCCCGTGTACCAGACATTGCCTGCGCCCTTCGCCACCCAGCAGGGCGCGTTGGTCGGATAGGGCGGCGTCGGCCCGGTGACGGGAAAGACGCTGCGCTCGCGGTCGACGATGGCGAAGCTGTCGGGGCTGTGCGCCGGTGTAAATCCCAGGATATCGCCCCAGAACGCCTCGCCGAGCGGGGTGTTGTTCGCGCTACCGGGAAGTGCGATCGGGTTGACTGCGCCACTCAGCGCGCCGTCGCGCCGCAGCGGCAGCTGCAGCACGGATCCGGAAGTCAGTGTGATCGCTGACCAGGTGCCGCCGACCGCGATCTGCGCAGCGGACGGGTCGCTCAGGGCGACGGCCCCATCGAGCTGGCCCGAGGGCCAGGCGTGACTTTCGGCGCAGTTCGCACCGACCACGTAGAGGTGCTCGCGCGTCAATGCCACCGAGTCGGGCTTGATGCAACCGGGAGCCTGCGCGATCCTCTCGCCGGTGCGGATATAGTCATCCTCGCGCAGCAACTTCGTCACGCTGTTCGAGCCGTAATTCGCCACCGCGCCGCGGTCGTGCCTGAACTGCAGGATGCCGGCGTTGGTGCTCGCCCCGCCCTTGCCTCCGGTGGCGAGTGTATCGAGGTAGGCCAGTGATGCTGCTGTCCCGTGATCCAGCTTGAACACGACGACCGCGTTGCTGCCGGGATCGTTGCTGCTCGTCAGGACGAGCACGCTGCGCTGCTGCTCGCCCGCGACGGCGGTCGCGACTGCGAGCACGCTCGTCACAAGCAGACCGCCGGCGGCGTGGCGGCACAGGTTCCGCATTCTGAAAAGATTCATCGTCTGTCTCCCGTGAGAAGGTGGTGTACTCTTGGATCTCGTTACCGGTCACGCGCACAAACGACCGGTCTGCGAGCGTGTAACAGGCGGAGATTCGCCGCCGCGGGGCGAAGAGTTACGGTGCCGTGCGTTCCCAGCGGTCGCACCAGGAACTGCCGGCGGCAGCGTAACTTTCCGGCGCCGCGCGGCGAATACATATGGATCAGCACGGCAACCTGGAGACGCTGATGGCCCGCTACCAGGCGGGCGATATCACTGCGACGAGGTCCCTCATCGATCACGTCAGCCCGAACCTGTATCGCTTCCTCGCGGCACGCTGCGGGCGCATGGATGCCGACGATCTGCTCCAGGAGGCATGGCTGCGCATACATCGGGCACGGCACACCTACCGTCCGGGAGAGCCGCTGCTGCCATGGATCTATGCGATTGCACGCCGCGTGCGTGCGGATCACTACCGCCGCTCGGTCCGCCGGGCATCGCGTGAGCAGAGGCTCGACGATGCCGAGGTCGTGGCCGACACAGCGGATACCGGGTCCGCCGGCCAGGAAGCTCTCGAGGAGCTGCTGGCACCACTGTCGCAAAGTCAGCGCGAGGTGATCGAGCTGCTGAAGGTGGCTGGGTTGACGCTCGAGGAGGTCGCATTGGCGACCGCGAGCAGCGTCGGCTCGGTAAAGCAGAAAGTGCACCGGGCTTACAACAAACTGCGCCGGCGGCTCAGCGGTCCGCCGCTCAAGAACAAGCAAAGCGGGGCGCTGCCGTGAGCGAGCGCGACCTCGACGAGGCTCTGCGGCAGGCAGCCGCAGATCTGCAGCCGCCGGCGGCGGAGCGCCTGCAGCGCATTGCCGCGTCAATCGAACCTGCGCTGCATCCGGTGCGGCCGCTGGCTGCGCCCTGGGTACTCACCACCGCGCTGATGGTGATCGGCGGCGCGGTCGCGTTCGGCGGCGCAGCGCGGGTCGGCTTTCAGGGCATCGCCGCCCTCGGTCTATGGGCGCGGGTCCTGGTCCTGGGCGCGCTGCTGCTGCTCGGTTGGGTAGCAGCCGAGAAGCTGGTGGCGGAGTGCATCCCGGGGAGCCGTCATCGCATCAGCGCGGGCGGACTGCTCGCGCTCGCAAGCGTTGCGCTGCTTGCGGTGTTCGGCTGGCTGTTCGACGACTACCGCCTCGGGCACTTCCTCTCCGCGGGACTGAACTGCCTCGGGAGCGGCCTGGTGCACGCCGCTGCGGCTGGACTGCTCAGCTGGCTGCTGCTGCGGCGGGCGCTGGCTTTGAACGCGATCGCCGCGGGCGCAGCCGCTGGCATATTCGCCGGTCTCAGCGGCGTGACGATGCTGGAACTGCACTGCACGAACTTCACGGCGCCGCACGTGCTGCTGTGGCACACACTGGTCATCCCGGTGAGCTGTGCGATCGGCGCCGCGCTCGGCTGGATCTTTGCGACCGGACCGCGGAGGAAGCGGTGAGCCCCGAAGAATTCTCAGCTCGGCTTCGGCGCGAGAGGTACCCCGAAGTGACAGTGGTCGAATGGCCGGCGAATGGGATGCTCGAGCCACACACGCATCCTTTCCAAGCCAAGGCGCTCATCCTGTCCGGTGAGATCACCCTGGTCATCGACCAGCACGAGACACTGTACCGCCCCGGTGAGGTGTTCCTGCTGAAGCACGACACGCTGCATCCCGAGCGCTACGGACCCGAAGGTGTGCGTTATCTCGTGGGGCGCAAATAGCCCCCTGTGGCGCGGTGCGAGGCGCGCCACCCGAGCCTCGCCATCACCCTACGCTTCACGATCGAAAGCGTCGACGCTTCGCGGCCAGTCCTCCTTCAGCAGTCGCGACAGGGCCCGATCCGCCAGCAGCCGGCCGCCGGTCTGACAGCGCGCACAGTAGTTGGTCTCGTTGTCCGCGTAGCGAATGCGCTGGACCGGCGTGCCGCACACCGGACACGGCAGGCGATAACGGCCGTGCACCGCCATTTCCTTGCGAAATGCGCTCACCTTCTCCGGGAAGGCACCGTGCGCGAGTGCCCGCAGGCGCTCGGTCCACAACGGGATCTGTTCGCGGATCGCAGCGTACAGGCGTTCGATGGCGGCATCATCGATACGAGACGTCAGCATGACCGGCGACAGCTTGGCGGCGTGCAGGATCTCGTCCGTGTATGCGTTACCGAGCCCGCTGAAGAGCTGCGGGTCGGTGAGTGCGCGCTTCAGAGTGTGGTTCTCGCTGCGCAGCCGCTCGGCAAACTGCGTGAGACTCGACTCGAGCACTTCGAGGCCGCCCGGATCGTGGCGCCGCAGAGCCTCCTCACCGTGAACGAGGTGCAGGGAGGCACGGCGCTTGCTGCCGGCTTCGGTGAGCGTCAGCGTGCCGTTGTCGAATTCCAGGCGCGCCAGCACCGCGCGTTTCGGGGCCGGCGCGCCGCGAGCGATCCAATGGAGCCGGCCGGCGATCATGAGGTGGAAAACGAGCCATAGCTCCGACTCCAGCCCGATGGCGATGCGCTTGCCGACACGGCGGACCTCCCTGACCTGCCGCCCCTCCGCGGCTGCCAGCGGCGGTTCCACGGTGCGCAGCAGAAACGGCGATCGGATCAGCACGTGCTCGAGACGCTGACCCGTCAGACGCTGCTGCAGTGCCTCGACATACACGGTCAGATCGGGAAGCTCCGGCATGCGTGCTCCGGGACAGGCCTGTGGCGCCTGCCCTGAGGTATTCTGACAGCTGGTCCTCTGCGAGCATTACCGGAGTCCTCATGAGATGTCACGGTTGGCGCGTGACGGCGTGCCTCGTTGCGCTCTTGTGTCTGGCGGGCGCCGCGGCAGCGGTCGCACCCAAACCTGGGCAGCACCCGCAGCGGCAGGTGCTCCCCGATGGTGTGGTGCCGGTGCACTACGACCTGGCGCTGGCACCGAACGAGGCCGCGCTCAGCTTCACGGGCAAGGTCGCCATTACGCTCCAGGTCCTTGCGGCGACGCCGACCATCACGCTGAACGCCGTCGGCCTCGCTTTCGATCACGCCCGCGTCGACGACGGTCCGGAGGCCCAGGTGAGCTTCGACAAGGCTCTGGGCCAGGCCACCCTTGCCTTCGGCAAACCCATCGCTGCCGGCCGGCACCTCCTGTCGATCGAGTACCACGGCAAGATCGGCCGCGCGACGCTCGGCTTCTTCGCGATGGATTACTCCGGTCCTGACGGGCCGCGGCGCACGCTCGCCACCAATTTCGAGCCGGCCGATGCCCGCGATCTGCTGCCGTGCTGGGACGAGCCGGCCCGTAAAGCAACCTTTACCGTCTCGGTGGACGTACCGGGCGATCGCATGGCGGTATCCAACATGCCGATCGAGCAGGTCACGCCGCTGTCGCCGACGCTGCAGCGGGTACGCTTCGCGCAGAGCCCGAAGATGTCGACCTACCTGCTGTTCCTCGGCATCGGTGATTTCGATCGCATCCAGAAGAGAGTGGACGGCGTGGACGTGGGTGTCGTCGTCAAGCGCGGCGATACGGCAAACGCCGCGTACGCGCTCGATCAGGCGGCACGGCTGCTGCACTACTACAACGAGTATTTCGCCTTCCGGTACCCCCTTCCCAAGCTCGACCTGATCGCCGCGCCTGGGGAGATCCAGGGCGGCGCGATGGAGAACTGGGGAGCGATCTTCTACTCGCAGGCAGATCTATTGTTCGATCCGGCGACCTCCACCGAGCGCGAGCGGCAGGAGGTGTTCTCGACCGTGGCGCACGAGATGTCACACCAGTGGTTCGGCGACCTGGTGACGATGGCCTGGTGGGATGACCTGTGGCTCAACGAAGGCTTTGCGCGCTGGATGCAGACCTACGCGGCCGACGACCTGCATCCGGACTGGCAGACGGGCCTGCAGGCTGCGCGGGTATCCGAGCAGGGCAAGCGCGCCGACTCGCTCCCCTCCACGCACCCGGTGGTGCAGGAGGTCGATACCGCCGATCAGGCGCTCGAGTCGTTTGACGAGATCACCTACGACAAGGGTGCAGCGATCATCACCATGATCAACGCGTATGTCGGCCGTGAGCGCTTTCGCGACGGCGTGCGCCGCTACATGCGCGCCCATGCGTTCGGCAACACCGTGGATACGGATCTGTGGCGCCCGCTGCAGCAGGCCGCGGGGCTCCCCATCATCGGTATCGCGCACGACTTCACGCGCCAGGAGGGCCTGCCCCTGGTACGGGTGCTTCCTGCCGATCACGGCGTGCAGCTGGCAGAGTCGCGCTTTGCGGACGATCCGGCCACCCTGAGCAATCTGCCGCCGCAGCACTGGCGGCTGCCGCTGGCGATCGGTGCGATCGAGGGTGGCAAACCGTATCTCCTTCTGCGTGACACGGCGCAGCTGGGTACGGCGCCGCCGCTGTTGGTGAACGCCGGCCAGCTCGGCTATGCCCGCGTGCTGTACCTCGGTGCGGCATTCGATGAGCTGCTGCCGCGCTTGCAGCAGCTGCAGCCTGCCGACCAGCTGGGACTGCTGAACGATGCCTGGGCGTTCGGCCTGTCGAGCTATGCGCCCGCGAGTCGCGTGCTGCAGCTCGCGACCCAACTGCCGGCACAGGCGAACCCGATCGTGTGGCGTCGGCTGATCGATCAGCTCGCCGCGCTCGACCGGCACTACGTGAGCGGCGCGGAGCAGTCCGCGTATCGGCGCTTCGCGCTCGGCTTGCTCGCGCCGCTCTCGCGGCAGCTGGGGCCCGCGAGCGTGCCCGGCGAGCCGGCCAACATCGAGATCCTGCGCGGCAGGCTAGAGGAGACACAGGCGCGCTTCGGCGATGCCGCGGTGATCGCCGCCGCCCGGCGCCGGCTCGAAGCGGGCAGCGGCACGTCGGCCGAGCTGCGTACGGCACTCGACATCGTCGCCGCGCAGGCGGATGCCACAACGTTCGATGCGCTGCTGGCGCGTGCGCAACAGGCTTCCGATCCGCTGCAGAAGCAGCACCTGTACGGCGCACTGGCGCAGGTCAGCGATCCGGCACTCGCACGCCGTATGCTCGACATCGCGCTCGGGAATCAGGTGCCGGCAGGCTCGGCGTCGGGTCTGATCCTGGAGCTGGCCGAGGAGCACCCTGACCTGGTCTGGGACACCGTGGCGCCGCGACTCGAGGATCCGCAGCTGCCCCTGACCAAGGACGAGCGCTGGCTGCTTGCGTCCGAGACCGCCCGCAATTCAGCCTTACCCGAGCGCATCCCGGCACTCGAGGCGTATGAGCAACGCAACGTACCTGCCGAGGCACGCAAGCCCTTTCTCGGTGCGGTTGCCGACATCCGCCGCAATCAACGTATCGCGAGCCGGGTGTTGGCGCAGATCAACGGCTGGATCGCCGCACAGGGAGGCACTGCCGGTTCGCATTGAGCACGCCGCCGCGGTGCGCGCACCAGGCGCTCAGCCGCGGCCGATGAAGGGCATGCGGGTCGCCATGATCGTCAGGAACTGCACGTTGGCCTCCAGCGGCAAGCTCGCCATGTACAGCACCGCGCGCGCGACGTGCTCGACGGCCATCGTGGGCTCGCGCTTCTTCGAGCCGTCGGCCTGCGCAACACCCCTGCGCATCGCCCGGGTCATAGCGGTGGCGGCGTTGCCGATATCGATCTGACCGCAGGCGATGTCGTACTTGCGGCCATCGAGCGCAGTCGCCCTGGTAAGCCCCAGGATCGCGTGCTTGGTCGCCGTGTAGGCGATCGAGTCCGGTCGCGGGCTATAGGCGGAGATGGAGCCGTTGTTGATGATCCGGCCGCCGCGCGGCTGCTGGCTCTTCATGAGGCGAAACGCCGCCTGCGTGCACAGGAACGCGCCGGTCAGATTCACATCGACCACCTGCCGCCACTCGGCGGCCGTCAGCTCCTCCAGGGGCGCGGCGCGACCGAATACGCCGGCATTGTTGAACAGCACGTCGAGGCGGCCGAATGCGCGGCGGGTGGCCTCGAACAACGCCTGCACCGAGGCGGGGTGGGCCACGTCGGCCGGCACGACCAGGGCACGCGCGCGTACCCGGCGGGCGGCCGCTGCGGTGGCGGTGAGCGCCTCGCGGCGCCGTCCGGCGAGCACCACGGCATAGCCCTCGCGCAGCAGCGCCAGCGCGACCTCGCGTCCGATGCCACTGCCGGCGCCGGTGACCATCGCGACTTTGCGCGCCGCTCGACTCATGTCATGGACACCCGAACATCGCCACACATGTTAAGACAACGGCTGAACACCGGCGATGGGCCGCGTGGGTTAAGCTTGCCGCGTTGATCGGCGAGGAACAGCTCATGACGCAGACAGCCACACCCGCGCGACGCGGGCGCGAGAGCCGCCAGGCGCGCGCGCGGGCCCCGGCGGCCAAGTACCCCTACATCCGCCGCCGCCTGGCGCCCGTGGAGCTCCTGAGCCTCGAAGCCGTCGAGATCATCGAGGCGAACGCCGAGACCATCCTCGAGGAGATCGGCATCGAGTTTCGCCGCGACCCCGAATCGCTGCGCCTGTGGCGCGATGCCGGGGCGGACGTGCACGGCGAGCGCGTGCACATCCCGCGCGGCATGGCGCGGCATCTGCTCGCGATCGCACCCGCGGAGTTCACCCTGTACGCGCGCAACCCCGAGCGCAATGTGCGCTTCGGAGGTGATGCCACCGTGTTCTCCCCCGTGGGCGGCCCGCCGTTCGTCAGCGACATGGATCGCGGCCGCCGCTACGGCACGCTCGAGGATCTGCAGAACTTCATCAAGCTGGCGCACATGGCGCCGGCGATTCATTTCTCGGGCGGCTGCATGTGCGAGCCCATGGAGATCCCGCCCAACAAGCGCCATCTCGACATCCAGTACTCGTTCTTCCGCTATTCGGATCAGGGATGCGAGGCGACCCCGGAGACGGCCGGGCACGCCGCGGACGCCGTGGCACTGGCGCAGACGCTGTTCGGCGCCGGCTACCTGGAAACCCATCCCGTGGTGCTCGGCAACATCAATTCGAATTCGCCGCTGGTCTACGACGGACGCATGCTCGGGGCGCTGCGGCAGTTCGCCGGCCACAATCAGGGGACCATCATCGTGCCGGCCGTGCTCGCCGGCGCCATGGGCCCGGTGACGGCCGCCGGCTGCCTGGCGGAGATCCTGGCCGAGACCCTCGCCGGCATGGCGCTCACGCAGCTGGTACGCCCCGGTGCGCCGGTGATTATGGGCTCGTTCGTGGGCGCGATCTCGATGCGCACCGGGGCACCGACCTTCGGCACACCCGAGGCCACGCAGATGATCTTCGCCACCGCGCAGCTCGCGCGCCGCCTGAACGTACCGTGCCGCAGCGGCGGCTCGCTGTGCTCCGCCAAGACGCCCGACGCCCAGGCCGCCTACGAGAGCGCCAACACGCTGTTGCCGACGCTGCTCGCCGGCGTGAATCTTGCGACCCACGCAGCCGGCTGGCTCGAGGGGGGCCTGGTGGCGAGCTACGAGAAGTTCGTCATGGATGCGGACCAGTGCGCCATGATGCAGATGCTGGCGCAGGGCATGGACCTCACCGAGCGCGGCCAGGCACTGGATGCCATCCGCGAGGTCGGACCCGGTAGTCACTTCCTCGGCTGCGCACACACGCTGGCGAACTTCGAGTCGGTCTTCTACCAGTCGAACATCGCCGACTACTCCTCCTACGAGCAATGGTCTCTCGAGGGGAGCCTGACCGCCGAGCAGCGCGCCAACCGCGTCTGGAAGAAGATGCTGGCGGACTACCAGGATCCGGGCATCGATCCTGCGCAGGACGAAGCGATGCTCGACTTCATCGCGCGCCGCAAGGCAGTGCTGACGGATACGATCGAGGACGAGTGACCCTGCGCCGCTCAGGCGGCGCTGGCGCGTACGCTGAGACTGTCGGCCTGCACCGCGGCCTCGACGAAGGCGCGCTCGATCACGTAGTCGCCGCAAACGCCGACCTGCGGCGAGATCCTGAAGTCGTGTCGCTCGAGCAGGTGACGGGCGTCGGCCAGCATACGCATGTTGCCGCAGATCATGACGCGATCGGTACGGGCATCGAGCGGCGGCAGGCCGAGCTCGGCACACACCGTTCCCCCGCCGAGCAGAGTGGTAACCCGTCCGACGCGCGCAAAGGACTCACGCGTCACCGACGGATAATCGATCAACTGCGCCCGGGCAGCATCTGCGAGGTACGGATCCGCCTTCAGGCGCTCGATCACGGCATCGCCGTAAGCGAGATCCGCGCGGGTGCGGCCGCCACGGATGAGGATCACGCGCTCGAAACGCTCGTAAACCTCCGGGTCCTTGATGAGGGCGGCAAACGGCGCGAAGCCGGTGCCGGTCGCCACCATGAACAGCCGCTTCCCGGGCCGCAGATCGCGCAACACCAGCGTGCCGGTGGGCTTGGTGCCGACCAGCACGGCAGAACCGACCTGCACCTGCTGCAGACGGGAGGTAAGCGGGCCGTCGGGCACCTTGATGCTGTAGAACTCGAGTTCCTCTTCGTAGTTCGCGCTGGCGATGCTGTAGGCGCGGACGATGCGGCGGCCGCCGTCTGCCTCGAGGCCGATCATGAGGAACTGCCCATTGTCGAACCTGAGCGCCGGGTTGCGCGTGGTGCGGAAGCTGAACAGCTTGTCACTCCAGTGGTGAACGTCCGTCACGTGTTCGGTGGTGTAAGCCGCCATGCTCCCGTCAGCTTCGCTACTGAACGGCCACGAGCCCACGGCATACGGCATGGGATCGGAGCCGCAACTTCAATCAGTGTAGCGGCGCGCCGCCGCCGGGCGTATCCGTAGTTTCAACTAAGGCCCCGCTCCCTGCGGGGGGCGGGATCAGCAGCGCTGCACTTCGACCCGGGCGTCGTTGAAGCAGGCACCGTGAGCGAGATCGGCTTTGTGCGCCGGAGCCAGTGCCGACACCGTCTGGCCGTTGCGGCTGGTACGCAGCCAGGCACCCTTCTCGGAAGAGACGACGCCCGGGCGCACGCTCGGGGTTATGTGCAACGGCAGGAATACCTCGCCGGAATCGTTCCACACCCGCACCATCGCCCCGTCAGTCAGGCCCCGGGCCAGCGCGTCCTGCGGATGCATCTCGAGTGGCGGGGTCGCATCGCTCGCGGCCAGGCTACCAAAGGTCGAGGTGATGCGTTTGTCGGAGGCTGGCGTGATCAGGGTCAACGGATAGCGCGAGACGAGCGGCCGAAAGCCCGGCAGCTCGGCCCCGAAGCGCACCGCGAGCGCCTCGGACCGCAGCTCGATCTTGCCGCTCGGCGTGCGCGGCCAGACGGTGGCGCACATCACGGGCTCGGCGCCCTCAAACTCCATCTTCAGGGCGTGCTCGGTCGGGATACGGCTCGGCTGCTGGCCTTTGAGGCGCGGATCGTCGGCGTTGAGCGCCTCGTCCATGAGCTCGGCATCGCTCATCGTAAACTCGGCACCGCTGAAGCCGAACCTGGCGGCCAGCCGCCGGAAGATTTCCGTGTTGGGCAGACTCTCACCGACCGGGGCGATCACGGCCTCGGCACGCTGCAGGTACTGCTGGCCGTACGCCGGGTAGATGTCCGGATACTCGAAGTGGGTCGATGCCGGCAGCACCACGTCTGCGTAGCGCATGCTGTCGGTGAGCGTCAGCTCGATGCCGACAGTGAACAGGTCCTCGCGCGACAGCGCCCGCTTCATGCGATTCTGGTCCGGGTGCACGATCAACGGGTTGTGGTTGTAGATGAACAGCGTGCGGATCGGCGGCGCGAGCGTGTCATCGAGCACCGCCGCCGCGACGTCCAGAATGTTGATGGTGCGCGTGCCTGCGGGCGCCAGATCCGGGCGCGTCAGGCGATCGTAAGTCTTGGGAAAGGCGTGGCTGTTGCCACCGACGATCCCGCCACCGGCGACCCCGAGCTTGCCGGCGAGCGCCGGCAGTGCCGCGATGGCACGCAGGCCCGAGCCGCCGTTCTGGTTGCGCTCGAGGCCGTTGCCCCAGGCGATGACGGCCGGTGAAGTCTGCTGGTACCAGCGCGCCAGAGTGCGCACGGCCTCGGGCTCCACCCCGCAGACCTCCGCGGCCCGCTCGGGCGGCCAGGCGCGCGCCGCCGCCATGAACGCATCGAATCCGAGCACGTGCTGGCCGATGAACGCGTGATCGAGGCCCCCGAGCCGCTCCAGCTCGACCGCGAGCGCGAAGGCCAGCACGACGTCCGTGCCCGGGCGCACCGGCAGGTGCAGGTGTGACTGTGCGGCGACCCGCGTGCGCCGCGGATCGATCACCACCAGCCGTGCACCGTGGCGCTTCGCGGCATTGATCTGGCGCATGAGGTGCAGGTTGCAGGCACTGGCGTTGTTTCCCCACACGATGATCAGTCGCGCCTGACTCACCTGCTGCAACGGTGTCCCCGGTGTGGCACCGAAGGTGGCGGCGTATGCCGTGCTGCGAATGCCGCCGCACAGGGCATCGCGCTCGAGGAGCGACGCGCCCAGGCGATGAAAGAAGCGCAGCGACATCGAGTCGCCCGCCAGCATCCCGTGCGGCCCGGCATAGTTGAGCGGCAGTACAGCCTCGCCGCCGTGGCGCGCGATGACGGCGGTGACGCGCTCGTGAATGAGTCCCAGGGCCTCGTCCCACGAAATGCGCGCAAACGCGCCCTCGCCCTTCGGCCCGATGCGCTTCAGCGGGTGACGCAGGCGCGCCGCACCATGGACGAACTCCGGATAGCTGTTGGCCACCTTGGTGCAGATCGCGCCATGGGTGATGGGGTTGGCACGACTGCCGCGCACACTCACCACCTGGCCCTCGGCGACGCCTACGGCAAGACTGCAGGTGTCCGGACAGTCGAGCGGGCAGACCGAATTCTTCTGCACGGTGCTCATGAGGCCACTCTAGCTCTAATCCCAGGACACGACACCTGTTTGGCGACGCGGCACGAACCGCTCCTCGGGAGCGGTCAGAGCACGCTGCGGTCGCGCGGCAGCGGCGCCGCCTCCGGGTCCTCATCGAGCTCGCGGGCGGCCAGGTGGCCGGAGTAGACCGCGTTCGCAATGAGCGCCGGCTGGCGGCAGTCACCGATGCGCTGAATGCTGCGCGCCGGGGGCGGTTCCTGCGTGCCAACCAGATCCTCGAACAGCCCGTCTTGCGGCTCGCGCGAAGTCACCAGTACCAGGTGCGCTGCGGCGTGGCGCTGCACGCTTCCTGAGTAGATGCAGGAGAGCGTGACCGCGTCGCTATCGAAGCCATCGACGGCGTGACTGACGATGATGCGCACGCCACGCTCGAGGAGCTGGCGCTGCGTGGCCTCCTGCTCCCCGGTGTAGTGGCTCCACTCGCCTGCCTTGCCGGCGGTCGTCACGTAGGTCACGGTCGCACCGGATGCGGCGAGCGCCACGGCGATCACCGGTGCCATGTAGTACTGATCGTCGTCGAAGACCGTGACCGCGCCTGTGGGGCGCGCACCCTGCATGATGTCATCTGGCGTCAGCACCCGGCTCGCGGGCAGAGCGGCAAGCGGCACGCTGTGCCAGCGCCCCAGTCCGTCGCGACGCCAGCGCGCGCCAGTGGCGATGAACACATGATCGGCGCCGAACTCGCGCACCTCTGCGGCGGACAGCATGCTGCCGAGATACAGCGACACGTTCGGCATGCTGCGGATCTGCCCGAGCCGGTAGTCGCGTACCCGCGCCCATTCGCTCAAGCCCGGCAGGCGGCTCTCGAGCGTGACGCGACCGCCGGCCTCCTCGGCCGCCTCCGCCAGCGCCACGTTGTAGCCGCGCTTGCCGAGCACGTGCGCTGCCTCGAGGCCGGCGGGGCCGGCACCGATGATGAGCACCGAGCCCCCGCGACCCCGGCGGTAATGCTCCGGGTGCCAGCCGCGGCGCCATTCCTCGCCCATGGTGGGATTCTGCGTGCAGCGCAGCGCGGCGCCGCGGTAGTTGTAGGCGTAGCAGACATTGCAGCCGATGCACTCGCGGATGTCCTCCAGACGCCCCTCGCGGATCTTGGTCGGCAGAAACGGATCGGCGATCGACGGGCGGGCGGCACCGATCAGGTCGAGCGTGCCGCTCTTCACCTGCCGCACCATGGTGTCGGGCGAGGTGAAGCGCCCGACGCTGACCACGGGCTTGCTGGTGAGGCGCTTGACGTACGCCACCTTGTCCTCGAGCGAGCCTTCCTTGATGAAGCGCGAGGTCGCCATCTCCTCGTTGTAGTAGTCGGCCACTACCAGGTCCCACAGATCCGGCAGCTCCGACAGCATGCCGATGACGTCGTGCGCCTCGGCGCTGCTCAAATGCTGCTCGCCGTGCCCTTCCGCGGAGAAGCGCACTGCGACTGCACAGCGATCGCCGACCGCCGCGCGTGTCTCCTCGATGAGCTCGCGCGCGAGCCGCGCGCGGTTCTCCAGCGAGCCGCCGTACTCGTCGCGGCGATCGTTGAGGCTGCGCGACAGGAACTCGGCGAGCAGGTAGCCATGTGTCGGATAGACATAGACGATGTCGAAGCCGGCCTGGCGGGCGCGCTTCGCGGCCGCCAGGTGCCAGCTGCGCAGCGCGCGGATGTCGCTGCGATCCATGCGCTGGGACTGCACCGGCTCGACCCGGCCGGGCATCGAGCGCACGCCGAGCGGCGGCTGCCGGCTGCTGAGATTCGCGACATAACTGCCGCCGTGCCACAGTTCGACCCCGGCGAGCGCGCCGTGCGCGTGCACCTGCTCGGCCATCGCCGCGAGATTGGCAACATCGCCATCGTCCCACAGGCTCGCGAACGGATACGGCGCATCGTCCGAGGTCGGGTGAATGGAGCAATACTCAGTGCACACCACACCCCAGCCCCCTTGCGCCTTCATGCCGCGCATGGCTGCCAGCGTACGCGGCAGCGCATGGCCCATGCCGGTGCAGTGCGGCACCTGATAGAAGCGGTTTGGGGCCGTGACCGGACCGATTCGCACCGGCTCGAAGAGCACCTGGTAGCGCGGCTCGATTCTCATTCTCAGTCCCAATCGCTCGTGGGGCGCCGTCACGGCAGAAGCAGTATGCTGCGGGCATCGGCTGAGCTGCGCAACCAGCGCATTCTCTACAAAGCGAGAGCGGACCATGCAACGGGCGGTACGACCTGGCAGGCGAGCGGTGCGGACGATGAGCGCGCAGGCGCCGGCCGATCCGGGGCTGCATCTCGGAACGACGGTGCCGTACGAGCCGATGCGTGCCGTGGACGTGCAACAGCTGGTTGATGCCACGTTCACCCTGATGCGCGAGTCCGGGGTGGGTTTCGAGCCAGGCTCCGAAGCGCTCGAGATCCTCTCCGCCGCCGGCTGCGCGGTCAGCGACGACGGCGTCGTGCGTTTCGAGCCCGAGCTGGTAGCCGCCGCGCTCGCCTCCACGGCCCGGAGCGCCAAGCTCTGGGACCGCAGCGGCACGCGTTGCATCGACCTCGACTGCAACCACACCTGGTTCATTCCCGGCATGACCTGCATCAAGGTCTATGACCTCGACAGCGGCGAGCAGCGGGCGAGCAACGGCGAGGATCTGGCGATGATCACGCGCGTGGCCGACGGCCTCGCCAACATCGATGCGGTGTGCATTGCCTGCAAGAACGTGGCGCGCTCGGACATCCACGGCGAGATCGAGGAATTCGCGATCATGGCGGCCAACACCACCAAGCCGCTGGAGTACCTGTGTGAGAATGCCGAGTCACTCGATGTGGTCATCGAGATGGCGGCGGCGATCCGCGGCGGTCGCGAGGCGCTCACCGCGAAGCCCTATTTCCTGCAGATCATCACCCCACTGCCGCTGAACTATTACAGTATCCACACCGATCAGCTGATCCACGCGGTGCGCGCCGGCGTGCCGGTGAGCATCGGCACGCTGCCGATCGGCGGCGCCTCTACGCCGATCACTACCGCCGGCTCCATCGCCAACAGTCTGGCGACCGACTTCGCCGCCATGGTGCTGGCGCAGCAGGTCGTGCGCGGCTCGTTCTGCATCGGCAGCTCGGACGTCTGTTTCATGGAACCGGCGACCGGCAGCATCGGCAACTTCGCCCAGGCGTCGCTCGCCGACCTGATCATGTGCCAGGTGCGGCGCAGCCTCGGGCTGCCGTCGTTCACCGGCGCTGCGGGACACTCCTCCGCTCGCCGTTTCAACGAGGACGCGGTCACTGAGCTCGCGATCAGCATGATGCAGATGTTCTACAGCCGCCCGGCGACGCTCGACTACCTCGGCTCGCTCGACCAGGGGCTTACCTACTCGCTGCATGCGCTGCTCTTGTGCCATGACCTCGCGGGGCTGCTGCGCGCGATGTGGGAAGGCGTGCGTGTCGATGAGGAGACACTCGCGCTGCAGCTCGCGCGCAGCGTCGGCCCGCGCGGCAACTACCTCGCGCAGCAGCACACGGTTGCTCACTGTCGCGAGCATTTGTGGCAGAGCCGCTACTTCGGCCCGAACCTGCCGCTGAGCGGCGACGGGCGGCCGGACGAGGACCTGCATACGCGTATCGACCGTGACCTGCGCCAGCTGCTCGCGCAGCACCATCCGGCGCCGCTCGATCCGGACCTCGAGCAGCACCTGCGCGCCATACGCGAGCGCTTTGCGGCGACCTATCGGGCGGGCGCCGCCGCGTGAATCCGCTGCTCGCGGCGCTCCTCGGCGGGGTGCTGATAGGACTGGCTGCCGTCTTGCTGCTGTGGCTCGACGGCCGCATTGCCGGGATCAGCGGCATCGCCAACGGTGTGCTGCAGCGCTCAGCCGCGGGCGACTGGGCCTGGCGCGCCGCATTCCTCGCCGGCCTCATGGGCGCCGGCGGTGTCGCGATGCGACTCCTCGGGCAGACAACACCGTCTCCCGCGGGTCTGCCGACGCTCATCGTCGCCGGGCTGCTGGTCGGCTTCGGTACGCGCCTGGGTAACGGCTGCACCAGCGGCCACGGCGTGTGCGGACTCGCACTGCTGTCGAGGCGCTCGTTCGCGGCGGTGTTGACCTTCCTGCTCACGGCGGTGATCACCGTGTACCTGGTGCGTCACGTGCTCGCAGGCGGCGGCTGATGCGCTCGCTCGCTGCTCTTCTCGCGGGCGCGCTGTTCGGTGTCGGACTCGCGCTCGCACGCATGACCGATCCGACGGTCGTGCTGGGATTTCTCGACCTGTTCGGACGCTTCGATCCGCGGCTGGCTTTCGTGCTGGCCGGCGCGGTGGGCACGGCGCTCCTCGGCTTCCGCCTGGTGCTGCGACGGCAGCGGCCGGTACTCGACGGCGTATTCCATCTGCCGGCCGCGCGCAAGGTCGATGCTCGGCTGCTCGCCGGCGCTGCGTTGTTCGGTGTCGGCTGGGGGCTGGCCGGTTACTGTCCGGGTCCAGCGCTGGTCGGTGTTGCCGGTGGCATAGGCACCGCCGCGGTATTCGTGCCCGCCATGATCGGCGGCAGTCTGCTGCAGCGCTTTACGGCTGCGCCACGGTTCAGGCAGAAGGCGCCGGGAGGGTGATGTGTACGCGCAGGCCGCGGGGCGGGCGATCGAGCAGATCGATGGTGCCGCCGTGGCCTAAGATCACGGAGCGTGCGATGGCAAGTCCCAGTCCCATGCCGTGCGTGTCGAGCTGACGGGCAGCCTCGGAGCGATAAAAGGGCTCGAATACCCGCAGCTTTTCCTTGTCGGTGATGCCGGGGCCCTCATCCTCGACGTCGACGACAAAGCCCGCGTCGGCGGAGCGCGCCAGTGTGACATGGGCACGCTGCCCGTACTTGGTGGCATTGATGATAACGTTGGTCAGCGCGCGCAACAGCGCCTGCGGCTTGCAGCGGTAGCGGCTGCGTACTGCGCCGGCGTACTCGACCTCGCCGCCGAGATCGCTGACCATGTCACAGGCGGTCTGCAGAAGTGAGGCGAGATCGACGGCATCGTGTGCTTCGGCATCGTCGACCCCGCGGATGAACGACAGGCTCGAGGCGAGCATACCTTCCATGGACTCGATGTCGCTGAGCATCTTCTGCCGCTCGGCGAGCGCCCTGCCCGTTTCGACACGCAATCGCAGCCGCGTCAACGGCGTGCGCATGTCGTGGCTGATGGCACCCAGCATGAGCGTGCGGTCCGTCAGGAAGCGCTGCAGCCGGCGCTGCATGTCGTTGAATGCCCGGATCACACGCTGCAGCTGAGAGGGTCCCTGCTCCGGCAGTAGCGGCGCGTTGATGTCCACGCCAACACGCTCGGCCGCGCGCGCAACACGGCTCAGCGGCACGTTGACCATCAGGGTGAGCCAGATCCAAAGGCCCACCGTCGCAAACACCAGAAATACACCCAAGCCGACCTGGGCGATCAGGCCCAGCCGGTGCTCGAGGCCGACTAGGGTCATCACTTCGAGCGCGCCGCCGCCGCGCAGCGTCACGGTGACGCGCGTCGCATCGGGAAGATTCGCGCCAGACCCGGATTCCACCCAAACCTCGGACGGCTGCTTGTGCAGCCGCTGCGCAAGCTCGTTGCGCAGCGTCGCGTAGCGCGGGTCGACGGCCTGGTGATCGCCCGGCGGCATGCCGGCGGCGGCGTAGCGCACGCGGAAGCCGTCATCGCTCCAGGTACGCGCAAAGACGACGCGCTGCCCCGCATCGACCGTGTCCAGGAGTCGTGCCGCCATCGCGATGCGCGCCACGGCGACATCGGGACGCAGCTCGCGCTGCCAGGTCGGCAGCAGCACCACGTACAGCACGGCGGCCGTCAGCTGGGACAGTGCCAGTCCGAGGAACAGGATGCCCGCGACCTGACCCCGCAGATCCGCGGGCAGCAACCGCCGCAGGCGGAGGCTCATTCCAGAGCAACCTCCGTGGCGAACACGTAGCCGCCGGAGCGCACGGTCTGGATCAGCATCGGGTCCTTGGGGTCCTTCTCGATCTTGCGGCGCAGGCGGCTCACCTGGATGTCGACGCTGCGATCGATGCCGCTCGGCACCTTGCCACGCGTGAAATCGAGCAGCTGATCGCGCGTCAGCACCCTGTTGGGATGCTCGCAGAACGCGACCAGCAGCTCGAACTCCCCGCCGGTAAGCGGCACGCGTGTCCCGTCGCGGGAGTGCAGGCGCCGTGCCACCAGATCGAGCCGCCATCCGCCGAAGGTCAGCACCGACCGGCGCCGGCTTCGCAGCTCGGGCGCTGCGTATTGCGAGCGGCGCAGCAGCGCGCGAATGCGCGCCACCAGCTCGTTGCTGCTGAAGGGTTTGGTGAGGTAGTCGTCGGCACCCATCTCCAGCCCGACCACCCGATCGATCTCGCTGCCACGCGCGGTCAGCATGATCACGGGGAGGTTGCCGGCAGCGCGAACGCGCCGACACAGGCTGAGCCCGTCCTCCTTCGGCAGCATGATGTCGAGTATCAGCAGATCGATGGGCTCGGCGTCCATAGCGCCGTCCATCTCGGCGCCATCCTGCGCCACGGTGACCTGGAACCCGCTCTGGCGAAGAAAATCGGCGACCAGACCGCGGATCTCCGGGTCGTCCTCGACGAACAGCACGTGTGGGGTTGCGTCCATGATGTATTTCACCGCGCGCGACCGCCAGCGCGCCGCCGACAAATACTAGCACCGGTAATGCGCGCACGGCGGTGCTGCCGCGACGTTCAGGCCCGAGCAAGGCACCCGCGGGCGCCGGCGCGGATTCGTGCCGAAACACGCTGTTACCTTGAGACATCCAACGATGCACACCCGGCAGCTTCGGCGCCCCCCCGGGAGACAAGTGTGCCGTATCGCACACTTGCTGCCTCTTGCCACCTGTGTGTGCGAACCAACAAGGTGTTTGCGCGGTCTGAATAAAACGAGCCGGTAGTGTTCGTCGTTGCGGCGAGGAGGCTACCAACATGCGCGCGCGAACCTGGATACGATCTGCGGTGATCACAGCGGCGATGCTCGCCGCCATCGGGCTGGCGAATGCCGGTCCGGGTGGCGGTGGCGGCGGCGGACACGGCGGTGGCGGCGGCGGACACGGCGGTGGCGGTGGTGGACGCGGCGGCGGTGGCGGATTCCATGGCGGGGGCGGCGGTTTCCATGGAGGCGGCTACGGCGGCTGGCATGGCGGCTACGGTGGGCGCGGGGGCTATGGCGGCTACGGTGGGCGCGGGGGCTATGGCGGCTACGGTGGGCGCGGGGGCTATGGCGGCTACGGTGGGCGCGGTGGATATGGCGGCTATGGCTGGCGCGGCGGCTATGGCGGCTACGGCTGGCGCGGCGGCTACGGCGGCTATGGCGGCTACGGTTGGCGCGGCGGCTACTACGGCGGCTGGGGCTGGGGGCTCGGTCTTTACGCGGCGTTTCTGCCCTGGTACTACACCACGTACTGGTGGGGTAACGTGCCGGTCTATTACGCCGACGACAATTACTACACCTGGGACGACAGCGTCGGGGAATACGAAGCGGTCAATCCGCCGCAGGATCTGAGCAGCGCGCCGCCTTCTGGTAGCTCGGGCTCGTCGCATGCTCCAGCGATCAGCTGGGACCTGTACGCTTATCCGAAGGGCGGCCAGACCGAGGCGCAGCAGCAGCAGGATCGTGCCGAATGTCGTCAATGGGCGGCGAGGCAGAGCGGATTCAATCCGGAGCAGGCCACCAGCACCCAGAACAGCACGGCAACCGTCGCCAGCCATCAGGCATACCTGCGCGCGCAGGCGGCCTGTCTCGAAGCACGCAACTACAGCGTCAGGTAAGGAGCCGCCGCGGGCCGCGGGCGCGGCCCGTGGAAGATCACGAGCGAAGCTGTCCGCGCCACGCGAGCTGCCAGCCGGTGCGCCCCGCACGCAGCACCAGCACATCGCGGCCGCGGAGTGCACGGCGGCCGCGCTCCACGGTCCAATCTAGCTGCCAGCGATAGGTGATGACGCCGATTGCACCGGCGCTGTGAGTGATGAGATCGGTCGCGTTGTACTCGTGCACCTCTGCTCCGCGCAATGTGGCGCGCAGATGTTCGAGCACCGCCGGGCGGCCCGAGATCGCAGTCCCGCTGGCGCAGTCGAGCACCGCGACATCCGCAGCCAGCAGCCGCTCCAGGTCCGACCAGCGCTGGCCGAGCCACGCCGCATCGTAGGCCTGCACCCAGACTGCGGCGGCGAGATCATCGAGCGTGTCCGCCGCAGCGGCTGGCACCTGCAACGCAGTTGCACGCGCATCCCCTGTGGCACGCCGCTCAACGAGCTCGCCGCCACACAACTCGCAACGCCCTCTCGGGTTGACCCGGTGCACAGACTGTTGCCTTTCAGATGCGGCGCAATCAACGCCGCCATCGCGCCTGTGTTGCATCAGCGCTCGGCGCTCAGGCCGCACCCGTCAAGTGAACCACCGACAGTCACTTCTGTGCCGCGGCGGACAGCAGGTCCCGGCGTGCGCACGCCTGGCCGGCCCCCAACGAGCGCGGCCTCAGCGCCGATGCCGCTCTCGAGGTTCTAAGGATGTCACGCGGCGCTCAAAACCAACGACCGACGCCATCACGAAATCGTTCCCGCATCGCACGGATCGCAGGCGACGCCTAGCGGCTGCAGTCGCAGCCAACATGGGCCGAAACCGCCTGACATGTAGCGAAACATTTCAGCAACCGCACGGCGGCACGGCAACATCGCGAAGCAAACCATCCGCCCCGGCCCGAAAGATTTCAGCGGCGCGATGAACTCGCGCCGCCAAGCGCTGTCCGTTGGAAGCGTCGATCATTTCAAGTGCAATGTTCGCTCCATTCACCAAGGGCATAAGTGCGCAGCGCTACGCCGGTGCACGCGAGCCAGGATCGGGTTCGCAAAGGAGTACTGTCATGCATGGCTGCAACCGCACGCTTTCGTTGTGCGTCACGGCGATCAGCGCTTCGCTGGGCGCCTGCACCACCATCCCGAGCGGCCGCACCGGTGTCGAATGGTCCCTGACGCAGGGAACAATGAAACAACCGCTCGACGAAGGCTTCCATTTCATATCGCCCTTCGCGCACGTCTATGAAGTCGACATGCGCGAGCAGCAGCGCGATGTCGATCTCAACGTGCTGGCCGACAACGGCCTCGACATCGACCTGAGAACATCGATCCTGTACCAGCCGCTCGCCGGACAGGCGCCCGAGCTGATCGAGCAGATCGGGCCGGAGTACTACGCAACTGTGGTCGCACCCCAGGTCCGCTCCAGCGCACGGCGGGTGGTCGGCCGCTACAGCCCCGAGGAGATCTACTCGACCAAACGCGAGGAGATCGAGCGCGAGATCCGCGCGGATGTGGAGAGCAAGCTCGCGGGCACTCACGTGCGCGTGAACGCCATCCTGATTCGCGAGGTTCATCTGCCCCCGGTCGTCCGGGATGCGATCCAGGCGAAGCTCAGAGAGGAGCAGCGGGCGCTCGAGATGCGCTTCGTGCTCGAGCGGTCGCGGCAGGAAGCGGAGAACCGGCGGATCGAAGCGAAGGGTATCGCCGACTACGATGCGATCGTGAGCAAAGGGCTCTCCGAGCAGATTCTCGCCTGGCAGGGGATCGAGGCCACCGAGCAGCTGGCCCGCTCGCCGAACGCCAAGGTGGTGGTGATCGGCTCGGGCAAGGAAGGACTGCCGCTGATCCTAAACGCTGCGACCCCGGTCGCGAAGAATACACCGTAGCCGTCCGATGCCCGCCAGCGAGCTGCCGTCGGCCGCGATAGCCAACAGCACGGCGCAGCCGGCGACCGCCATGGGTTTCGCTGCCAGGGACGGCGGCGAGGCCCGCCGCGAGGCGCGTGGCGCGCCGCCCGACGCCACCGCCGACGGCGCCCAGGCTGTTCGGGGTAGCGTCGCCTTCGGCGCGCCGGGCATCGCCCCGACCTGGAGCTCGAGCGACAAGGACTTCGTCACCACTGCGCTCGGCGGCACGCGCGTCTGGGCCACGATCGGCCACGGCATCATCAACGAGGTTTACTGGCCCTCCACCGGTCAGCCCCAGATCCGCGACATGGGCTTCTACCTGGTCGGCGAGGATCGCTGGCTCGATCTGAAACGCATCCGGCGCTACCGGCTGACGACCCCAGGACCGTGCCTGCCGGCGCTCAGCGTCATTCATTTCGGCGATGACTATCAACTCACCCTCGAGGTGCTGCCCGACCCGCTGCGCGATGCGCTGCTGGTGCGCTTCAACCTGATCGGTCCCTACCGCCTGGTGGTGATCCTCGCACCGCATCTGGGCACCACCGGAAACCACAACAGCGCCTGGGTGCACGACGGCGTCGGCTATGCGCGTCACGGCAATCAGTGCGTCTGCCTCGCGGCGAATGCGCCGCTGCTGAAGCTCAGTTGTGGCTACGTCGGCGCCTCCGACGGCTGGCAGGACCTCGAACGCCATCGCACGCTCACCTATCGCTTCGACCGCGCCCTCAACGGGACCGTCGCGCTGACCGCCGAAACTGCCGGGCATAGCGGCGTGCTGGTTCTCGGCTTCGCCGCCAACGAGCACGGCGCCCTGACGCGCTCGCGCACCGCGCTGGCCGCCCCCTTCGATGCGCTGCGCGCAGAGTTCCTGCAGGCGTGGCAGGGGTGGGGAGCACGGCTGCAGCTGCCCCGGCCGGACGATGCGCTCGGGGATGCGGGCCTTCTGTCCGCGGCGGTGCTGAAGATCCATGAGGATCGCGCTTATCCCGGTGCCGTCGTGGCGAGCCTGAGCATTCCCTGGGGCAACAGCACCGACACTCTGGGAGGCTACCACCTGGTCTGGCCTCGCGACGCCACGCTCACGGCGTTCGCGCTGCTGGCGGCGAATCAACTGTCCGACGCGCGACACATACTCGCGCATCTGATCGCCACGCAGCGCCAGGAGGGCCACTGGCCACAGAACTACTTCCCCAGCGGGGAGCCGTTCTGGAACGGCGTGCAGCTGGATGAGGCAGCGTGGCCGGTGCTACTCGCCGCCAAGCTGCGCGAGCTCGGTGAGAGCGAGCTCGCCGGTACGCGCAGGATGGTGCGCGCGGCGATCCGCTTCATCGCCCAGCTGGGCCCCTCCAGTCCGCAGGATCGCTGGGAGGAGAATCCGGGCGTCAGTCCCTTCACGGTTGCCGCGGCCATCAGCGCGCTGGTAGCGGCGCAGTATTGGCTCACCGAGGAGGAAGCGCGCTACGCACTCGAGCTGGCGGATGACTGGAACGAGCGGCTCGAGGGCTGGTGCTACGTCCGCGATACGCAGCTGGCACGCGAGCTCGGACTCGCAGGTTATTACGTGCGCATCGGCAACGTTACCGACGGCGACGGCAGTGTCAGCGACTGGGTGCAGCTGCGCAATCGTGCTGGCGAGCAGGTGCCAGCCTCAACGCACGTCAGCCTCGACTTTTCCTACCTGGTGCGTCTCGGACTGCGCGCGGCGCGCGACGCGCGCATCCAGGACACCATCCGGGTCGTCGATCGTGTGCTCGCCGTCGATACGCCTTCCGGTCCTGTCTATCGGCGCTACAACGGCGACGGCTACGGCGAGTATCACGACGGGCGCGCCTACGACGGCGACGGCGTCGGCCGGGCGTGGCCGCTGCTGGTCGGCGAGCGCGGCCACCTGGCCATGCTGAGCGGCGAGGATCCACTCCCGTATCTGCAAACGATGTGCCGCTGTGCGAGCGTCGGTGGCCTCCTGCCCGAGCAGGTCTGGGACGGAGAGCCGCTCCCGCACCTTGGGCTCGAGCCGGGTCGGCCTTCCGGCAGCGCCATGCCGCTGCTGTGGGCTCACGCCGAGTTCCTCAAACTCCTGGTCGCGCGCGAGTGTCGCCGTCCGGTGGAGCTGCTGCACGCCGTCGAGCAGCGCTATGCATCGCGAGGCGACAATGGGCAATCGCGGCGTGCGCCTGCGGAAAGCCGTGACGAGTCCGCGCGCGCCTGGCACTGGCGCGACGAAGTGCCGGTAATGCAGCTCGAAGCCGGCCGTGCACTGGTAATCGAGTCTCGCGAACCCTTCACGCTGCAGGTCGGGTTCGACGGCTGGCAGCGCGTGGAGGCACGCGTGGCCATCCAACAGCCCTTTGGACTGTGGGGCGTGGGCTTTGCGGCCGCAGAGCTGACAGGCGTTCGCGAGCTGAACTTCACGCGCCGCTTCGGTGATCGCTGGGAAGGCGTCGATCATCGCGTAACCCTGGGTCATATCGACCTCGAGCACGCCCTCGGACCGGCGAAACTCGGTTAGTCTGGACGGATGAGGCCGGAACAGGAAGGGCGACCGTCCGCTTCTGCGCCCCTCGCCGCACCGATCACCGGCGCCGGTGCCGCCGGGCTCACCACTGCGGAGGCGCACACTCGGCTGCAGGCGTACGGCGAGAACGCCATGCCGGAGGCCGAGTCACCGCCGTGGCAGCGGGCGCTGGCGAAACTCTGGGCTCCCGTGCCATGGATGCTGGAAGCGGCCATCGTGCTGCAGTTCGCGCTGCGCGAGTACCTCGAGGCGGCCGTCATCGCGGTACTGCTGTTGTTCAACGCTGTCCTCGGACTCCTGCAGGAGGGGCGCGCGCAGGCGACTCTGAAAGCGCTCAAGGCGCGCCTGGCGCTGCGCGCCGTCGCGCTGCGCGATGGCGCCTGGCAGATTCTGCCGGCCGCGCAGCTGGTGCCCGGCGACCTCATCAAGCTGACTCTCGGCGGCATCGTCGCGGCAGACGTGCAGCTGATCGAGGGCGACGTGCTGCTCGATCAATCGATGCTAACCGGCGAGTCGCTGCCCATCGAGGCCCAGGCTCCCGCGCACACTTACGCCGGGGCTCTGGTGCGCCGCGGCGAGGCGCTGGCGGAGGTGACCGCGACGGGCGCGCGCACCAAGTTCGGCCGCACGGCGCAGCTGGTTGCCGCAGCACACGCCGCCGGCTCGCAGCAGCAGGCGGTGCTGCGCGTCGTGCGTAACCTCGCCGGCTTCAGTGCCTCGATGGTCGTGTTGCAGCTCATCTACGCCACGGCGACCGGCATGCCGGAGGTGCAGATGGTGCCCCTTGCCCTCACCGCCGTGCTGGCGGCGATCCCGGTCGCCCTGCCCGCGACCTTCACGCTTGCGGCGGCGATCGCGGCGCGCACGCTCGCCGACCGCGGCGTGCTGCCCACCCGTCTGGCGGCCATCGACGAAGCGGCGACGATGGATGTCCTGTGCTCGGACAAGACCGGCACGCTGACCGAGAATGCACTCACCGTGACTGCGGTACAGGCCACGGGCGGTCTCGATGAGGCACAGGTGTTGGCACTGGCTGCGCAGGCGAGCGCCGAGCATGGCATGGACCCGGTCGATGCCGCCGTACAAGCCGCGGCCGCGACCCGGGGAAGCGGTCTCTTTACGCGCATCCGCTTCGTGCCGTTCGATCCGGCAACGAGGACCTGCGCGGCCGAGGTGCTCGATTCACGTCGAGAGCAGCTGCGCATCGTCAAGGGCGCCGTCGCCAGCATCGCTGCGCTCGCGGCCCCACCGCCCGGAGTGGATGCAGCAGCCGCTGAGTTCGCGAGACTGGGCTATCGGGTGCTCGGCATTGCCGCAGGGCCGGCCGGCCGGCTGCAGTTTGTCGGCCTGATCGCCCTCAGTGATCCGCCCCGCCCTGATGCGCGCGCCCTGATCGCCGAGCTGCGCGCGCTCGGCGTGCAGACGGTGATGGTCACCGGCGATGCCGAGCCGACCGCGCGGGTGGTAGCCGGTGCGGTCGGCCTCGCCGGTCCGGTATGGTCGCGCGGCACGCCTCTCGAGCACGTGCAGCCCGGAGAGTTTGCGGTGTTCGCCGGCGTGTTCCCCGAGGACAAGTTCGACATCGTGCGCGCGTTCCAGCGCACCGGACACACCGTCGGCATGTGCGGCGATGGCGCCAACGACGCCCCGGCGTTGCGGCAGGCGCAGATGGGCATCGCGGTGTCGACCGCGACCGACGTCGCCAAGTCCGCGGCGGGCCTGGTCCTCACCCATCCCGGTCTCGGCGGCATCGTGGATGCGGTGCGCTGCGGGCGCACCGCCTACCAGCGCATCCTCACCTACACGCTGCGCTCAGTGACCACGAAGATCAACCAGATGCTGTTTCTGACGGTCGGCCTGTTCATGACCGGCCAGGCGCTGCTCACCCCGATGCTGATGGTCATTCTGATGATCAGCGGCGACTTCCTGGCCATGTCGGCCACGACCGATAACGTGCGCCCTTCGAGCGAGCCGAACCGCTGGCGGATCGGTCGCGTCACGTTCGCAGCAATCGTGCTCGGACTGTGTAATCTCGCGTTTTGCACCGCGGTACTCGCCGCCGCCGTGTACCGGCTCGGGCTGCGCGACCATTATGGTCTGCGCACCCTCGCGGCGATCACGCTCGTCTTCAGCAGCCAGGCAGCATTCTACGTGGTACGCGACCGGCGGCACCTGTGGAGCTCGGCGCCGAGTTTCTGGATCGTGGCGTCGTCCGCACTCGACATGGCGATCATCGCCGCCCTCGCCGGCTATGGCGTCCTCATGCACGCGCTGCCCTGGTCGCTGATTGGAGGCGTGCTGCTGGCAGCGGCGGTGTTTGCGCTGATCCTCGATCAGGTGAAGGCGTGGCTGTTCGCGCGCCTGCAGGTGTCGTAAGCGCCCCAGCGCCAGGCGCAAGCTCCGCGACAGCCCTGGCTGCCGCGGACATCCGGCGTACAATGTGACATCGCCGCGGACCGCAGCCCATGCTCAACCTCATCGCCGCCAGCGCCTTCTTTCTCCTCATCCACTTCGCCGTCTCCGGCACGCGCTGGCGGGATGCGCTCGTGGCGAAGCTTGGCGCCGGCCCCTATCGCGGCGCCTTCAGCCTGGCATCGGTGATCGGCCTCGTATGGATGATCTACGCCTACCGCCACGCCCCGCTGCTGCCGCTATGGGCGGCGCCTGCGGCGTGGCGACCGGTGGCATTCGCCGTGGTGTTCATCGCCTTGCTGTTCGTCGTGATCGGACTGGCGACGCCGAGCCCGACCCAGGTCGGCGCGGAAGCCCAGCTGCAACACGGAGGCGCGGCAGCGCACGGCATGGTGCGCATCACGCGCCATCCTTTTCTCTGGGGCGTCGCATTGTGGGCGGCGGTGCACCTCGTGATGAGCGGCGACCTGGCATCCCTGGTGCTGTTCGGTGCGCTGCTGGTGCTGGCACTCGGCGGCACGGCCTCCATCGATGCCAAGCGGCGGCGCAACTTCGGCGAGCGCTGGGCGGCATTCGCCCAGGCAACCTCCAGCGTGCCGTTCGGCGCGATTCTCGGCGGCCGCAACAGTCTCGCCGCAGCGGCACGCGAGATCGGCGTACTGCGACCGCTCGCAGCGGTCATCGTGTACGCGCTGCTGTTCCACTTCCACGGCCGGTTCTTCGGCGCACCGCTCGGCTGACCGGGCACGCAGCTGCGAAGCCGCGCTCAGTCGACCACTGCTGCGGCCATCGCGGTACGCATGAACGGCGGTCGGGCGAACCAGTAAACGGCAACCAGCGCCAGCGCAAACCACCCGGCAATCCAGAACACATCGTCGGCCGCCATGAGGATCAGCGACTGCGACAGCGACATGAGCGGGCCGGCCACTGCGCCGTGCAGCACGCGCGCGGCCACGAGCATCTGCATGTTGGGCGCGATGCCGCAAAGGAACGAGGCCACCACGAACAGCGCCATCACGTACAGGAACAGGCGTACCTGGCCGAAGCGCTCGGCGAGCCGGCCCGTGAGCGGCATCGAGATGGCGCTCGATACCCCGAAGGAAGTGATCACCTATACGCCCTGCTGCGAGCTCATGCCAAGATTACCGGCGATGGTCGGCACGCAGACGTTGGCGATGGTGGTGTCGAGCACCTGCATGAAGGTCGCCAGCGACACGCCGAAGGCAGCGAGCGCGAGCTCCCCGCCGTGCAGCGGCGCGAGCGGTAGCTTGCCGCGGCTCATGCGATCCGCGCCTAGGCTGCCGGTTGCGGGCCGGCCATTGCGCCACACTCACGCAGCCCGGTGATCTCGGCGGCGGAGAAGCCGAATGAGCGCAGCAGCTGCTCGGAATGCTCGCCCGCGTACGGCGGGGCCGCGGGCAGCGCCGCGGCCGAGCGCGAGAAGCGCGGTGCGGCCGCCGGGTGCAGCGCACCCCAGGCCTGATGGAATGAACCGCGCGCGAGCGCCTGCGGATGACGCGCCGCCTCGAGCGGCGTCAGCACCGGAGTCACGCACGCCTCCCTGGCGGCGAAGTGCTCGGTCCACTCTGCGCGCGAACGGGTGCGAAAGATGTCTGCAAAGCGCCGTTTCATCGCCGGCCACGCGCTGCGCTCCATCTGCGCCGGCAGAGTCTCAGCATCGAGTCCCAGCCCTGCGAGCAGCTGCGCGTAGAACTGCGGCTCGATCGCCCCGACCGCCATGTAAGCTGCGTCGCTGGTGGCGTACACCTCGTAGAAGTGCGCGCCGGAATCGAGCAGGTTGCTGCCGCGCTCTTCGCGCCACTGTCCGAGCGCCTGCAGCGTGAACACCGACGTGGCGAGCAACGCCGCCCCTTCGACCATGGCGGCATCGACCACCTGACCTCTGCCGGAGCGTGCGCGCTCGAGCAGCGCGCACGTCATGCCGAAGGCCAGCAGCAACCCTCCGCCGCCCATGTCGGCCACGAGATTCAGCGGTGGCGACGGCCGCTCCTGCGCACGACCGAACAGGTACAGCATCCCGGAGATCGCCAGGTAGTTGATGTCGTGACCAGCCTGCCGGGCGAGCGGGCCCGACTGCCCCCAGCCGGTCATGCGACCGTAAACGAGGCGCGGATTGGCCGCCATGCAGACTTCCGGCCCGAGGCCCAGGCGCTCCATGACGCCGGGACGGAACCCTTCGATCAGGCCATCGGCCGCGGCGCACAAACGCAACACGGTCTGTACGCCCTGCGGATTCTTGAGGTCGAGCGCCAGCGATTCGCGGCCGCGCGCGGCAACATCACACCGCGCATCGCCGCCGGGGAGCGCTGCACCACCGGAAATGCGGTCGATGCGGATGACCTGCGCACCCATGTCCGCCAGCATCATGGCGCAAAACGGCGCTGGTCCGATGGCGGCGATCTCGAGAATGCGCAGGCCGGCGAGTGGCCCCGCGCCGCGCTGCCCTGCAGTTTTCATGGACTTTCGGCAACACGTCCCGGGAATGGAACGACAGATTATAACCGCTCACGCGTTGCGCAGATTTGTTCGTTTGTCGCGCAGGGCGACACTCCTCTATCGTGCGGCGCGCGTCCTCGAAGGCGCAGCACAGCCAAGCATTGACAGGAGTCTGCACATGCTCACCCCGCAGCGTCGTCCGCGCGTATTCCGGTGTGTCGTTCACAGCGTTGCGGTCGCCGTGCTGTGCACGACGGCGTCTGCCATGTCCTCCGTGCAGCCGCTGCTGGTCGCATACCGCAGCGAAGCGGGCGGCAGCGCGCTCGGCAGAGGCGCATACGATGAGGCGGTACGTATCCTGGCCGAGGCGCAGCCACCCCGCACTTCTCCCGGCGCGCTTGCGACCAACCGCTGCGTCGCGTTCACGGTGACGCGAATGATCCCGGCGGCCCGCATGGCGTGCGACCTGGCGGTCCAGCAGGCGCCACAGGACCCGCGCGGGCTGCCTCGCTGGGGTGCCGGTCACGATCTGCGTTACGACATCGCGCAAGCCTATTCGAACCGCGCGGTGTTGGAGTGGTTGACGGGCGATGCAGTCGCTGCGCAACGTGATATGGCGGCCGCCCGGTCACTCGCCCCGTCCGCACGCTTCGTCGTGGGCAACGCGGCGGCTCTGCGGACGTCCCCGGTCGCCGCGAGAGCGAGTCTCGCGCTGCGGTTCGACTGACGAGCGGCGCGCGCGTTGGCCGCTCAGTGGGGTGCCACCCGCTGCAGCTGCGCGAGCAGCGCCTGCGGTGACACCGGCCGGCCGAGGAACTGCCGCAGCAGCTCGACCGTCGGGTGCGCCTCGCCACTCGCGAGCAGCTGTGCGGCAAGCCAGCCGTACCAGCGGGGCTCGCCGGCTGCGAACGGTCCAAGCTCTTGCGCGATGCGCTGGCGCAGGTCGGCGGTGATCACCGCGCCGAGACCATAGTTCACCATGTAGCCCGGCTTGTGCACCAGCTGCACGCGCACCGCCCACCAGGCGAGCTCCGGGTGCGGCCGCACGTGCAGATAGCGCGAGGTGATCGCCGTCCACACGCGATTGGGATCGAGCTGCGGGTCGCGCAGCATGCGCAGATCGAACAGCGCCCAGGCCGCATCCAGCATGACATCCGTATACAGCGCACGCAGCGAGACCGCCTCCGCGACGCTGCGCCCGAGATAGCGGCGCTGCCAGGTGGGCTCGTACACACTCCACGAGGGCACATCCGCGAACGCCTCGTAGAAGATCGCATCGCCGAGATCCATGAATGCCGGGCGCGTGTGGAGCGCGAGCATGTGCGCAACGTGGCCGTTCTCGTGCACCAGCTCGTTCAGTGGGCCGAGGCCACCGCGCTCGTAGCTCCCCGACACGCGCACGATGGTGTCCTGCCACGCGCCGTGCAGCAGGCGTCCGCGCCGGACGTAGTCGGTGTAGGCGAGCGGCGCCTTGCCCGGCCGCGGATCGAGATCGTAGATCACCGGCGAGTGCGCCAGGTCCAGGCCGAGATCGCGGTAATACGCCAGGGTGAGCGGGAGCAGCGCATCGCGTGCGATGCCCTCCCCGAGCTCGCGCTCGGCGGCGCCGCCGGCGAAGCGGTAGTCCCAGGGCTCGACCTGCGTCTCGCCGCTCACCTCCCGCCAGGCGTCGAGCAGCTGCACCAGCCAGCGCTCCACTTCCGCGGGCGGGATGCCGATGGTGCGAGCCGCCTCGTCGATCGGCGAGCCGCCGGTGTGCGCCTGCGCCGCGGCCATCCTGATCATGCGGCGGTAGGGACTCTTCGGGCCGTCGTCGGCATTGAGCGCCTGCCACAGCGGCACGAAGGCAAGGAACAGCGCCTTGCGGCGCTGTGACTCGGGCAGACGCGTCAGCAGCTCGAAGGCGGCGACGCGTGTCAGCGTGCCGCCTTCGAAGCGCAGCTTGTTGCCGAAGTCGGCGAAGCATGCGTACAGCGCGCTCTGCAGCGTCGCCAACGGCACATCGGCGCGCTGCGCATCGCGACAGTGCCCCACGGGCGCGAGCGTTTCCGGTGTGGCGCCGGATTCTGCGACATCGGTGCGCATCAGCTGCAGTGCGCGGGCGTCCTCGGCGGACAGCTCCGGCAGTGCCACCTTGCCCAGGCCGTCCACCAGCCCGGCGCGCCTCGCGGTGTAGAGCCCGAGCCACGCCTCGCGGCTGCGTCCGCCGTAGCCGGCCGCAGCAT
Source organism: uncultured Gammaproteobacteria bacterium (assembly GCA_963837075.1). Classification (GTDB taxonomy): domain Bacteria; phylum Pseudomonadota; class Gammaproteobacteria; order Steroidobacterales; family Steroidobacteraceae; genus 13-2-20CM-66-19. The sequence continues at coordinate 486,367 of CAWILY010000001.1, forward strand.
AGCGGGGCGGATCGGAATCGATCAGTCCGATCGCACCCTGCGCGTCGTTGAAATCCGCATACGCCTCCTCGAGTGGCGCCAGGAGCGGCGTCGGAGGCGCGGCAGGGCTCTCGGCGGCGAGTGCGGCGGCGGCGCCGAGACTCGATAGCAGCAGGCAGCAGGCGCGCCACAGGCTTGAACGCCATCGGACCATGGTCCAGTATCCCCGGTCCTCCGAAACCGCTGAGAATACGTCACTCATGAGATCCCAAGGAGTCACCATGCGCTATATCCAGCGCACGTCTCTTGCCCTCATCTTAACTATCGCCAGCGGCGTGCCGGGCGCGCAGCAGGCTGCCCCGCCGCCCAATGCCACACTGTCCTCGAGCTTCGGCCTGTTCGTGTTTCCGGCCAAGAATCAGAGCTCGGAGCAGCAGGCGGGCGATGAATGGGCCTGCTTCGGCTGGGCCAAGACCCAGACCGGCATCGACCCGATGAACGTCCAGCCGCAGCAGAGCGCCGCCGCAGCGGCGCCGGCGCCGGCGAGCAGCTCCTCGAGCTCCACTGCCGGCACGGTCGCCAAGGGCACGGTGGGTGGTGCGGTCGCGGGCACGGCGATTGGTGCCATCGCCGGCAACACCGGCAAGGGTGCCGCGATCGGCGCGACCGTGGGCTTGCTCGGCGGTGGTCTCGCCGCCAAGCGCAACTCCGATCAGTCCGCGGCCCAGCAGCAGCAGGCGCAGCAGCAGGCCCAGGCGGCCGCCGCGCAGCAGGCGCACGCCTCGGTGGCGCAGCAGAAGGCGATGTACAACAAGGCGTTCTCCGCCTGCATGGAAGGCAAGGGCTACACCGTCAAGTAGCGGCGGCTTGATCACCGCTGAGCCGGCACGAACTCCTCGAGCACCGCCTTGCGCATCAGGTCGGGCGGCAGCAGACCCTGACTCAGAATGAAGTCGTGGAACTTCTTCGGGTCGAATTTCGACCCGAGCGCCGTCTGCACTTCCTTGCGCAGCGACAGGAGGCGCGTGTAGCCGTAGAAGTAGCTGTTGGCCTGGCCCGGAGCGCGGTAGGTAAAGCGCTCGACCTCCTCGGTCGCGAAGGCGTGACTGAGCACCACGTCCTTCTCCAGCACCTCGTAGGCGCGGGCCGTCGTCACCGCGCCGCTCTGCAGCTCCGGATCGAGAAACGCACGCGCCGCGCGCAGCAGCCGCAGCTGCAGCGTGCACAGCTGCCCGTCGGCCGGCTCATAGGGCTGCATGATGTACTCGGAGTACAGACCCCATCCTTCCGCGTTGGTCGAGTTGAACGCGTACAGTGCGCGCGCGAGACTCACGCCCTGCTCGACCATGGAGTCGAACTGCAGCTCATGGCCGGGGCGCGCCTCGTGCGCCGTGAGTGTCCAGGCGACGGCATCGAAGGTGAAGTCGTCGTAGTGATCTTCGCTGCCGCCGGTGGCGGAAGGGACGTTCAGCGGCAGCACAAACTCGCCACGCTGACCGGTGTTGTGCAGGAACGGCGGCGGTGTCATGTGCGGGGCCGGCTGCTGCGCGGTCTCCGCCGCGGTGGCGAGGCGGATGATCGCCGGGCGGGCGGGCAGCGTCACCAGGTTCTGGGCCGTGATGATCCGCTCGATCTCGTGCAGGCGGTTCTCGTAGAAGGGCAGGATCGCATCCCCTACCAGCTGTTGCTTCTTCAGCTGCGCAATCACCACGCGGTAGTCGCTCGCCGGCCAGCCATGGGCACGGGCCACCGCGGCGGCGAGCGGCGCCATCTCGCGCCTGGTACTGCGTAAACGCCGCGTGCGCCTGTGCGGCGATCTGCGCCGGCGGGATGTCGATGCCGTACTCCTCGAAGGCGAGCGCATACTTCTGCGGCGGCAGACGGAAGTCCGTGCGCGCCTTGGGAAGGATGCTCTGCCGCACCCAGGCGTCATAATCCGCCAGCTGGGTCTTGAGTGCCGCGTACGGCTCCTCCCAGCCCTTCAGTCCGTACTTGCGGAACAGCGCAGCGATGCCGTCGACGTAGTTCGCATTGCGCCCGAGCTCGGTCTCGATCTGGCCCTTGGACGGATACAGCACGCCGGGCTTCGCGGTCTGCTCGAGCGTGCGTTCTTTCAGCACCTCGGTGAAGGGTCGGTAGCCGGCTTCCACGCCCGCGTAGCGGCGCAGTCGCGCCAGCGCCGCCGGACGCCGCTCGGCGGCCACCTGATCGTCGAGCAGGACGCGCAGCCCCTGGAACACGGCCTCGCTGGCATTCAGGAACGGCACCTCGTGCACGAGGGCGTAGTCCTGCTGGCGGAACCTGAGGTCGAAGGCCTTGTGCAGGATCGTGAGATCTTCCTGCACACGCTGGTCCGTCTCCTTGCTTCCTGCGGCTTCCACCTTCGCCAGCCTCGCCTCGAGCTCGCGTCGCTCGGCCAGCTCGTCCTGGAGCGTCGGACGGGAGATGCGCTCATCGAACTGTGCGAGTCCCTCGCGCGAGCCGCGCTCCGGGTTGTGCTCGAACTGCACGGCGAGCAGCTCGTTCGTATACGCGTTACTGCGCTCGATCCATTCCTTGCCGGAGCTCGAGACCTCTGCTCCCCATGCGGCACAGGTCAGGATGAGCGCAACGAACGCAGCGATCAGGCGGTGCATAGCCACTTCCGGGGAGAAAAACCGGGCGGCATTATAGGCGAGGGTATCGGTCAGGCGGCGCGGCACGCCGCCGGTTCAGTGCAGTTCGTCGAGCGCGAGGTTCAGCTCGAGCACGTTGACACGCGGCTCGCCGATCAGCCCGAGGAGGCGAGAGCGCGTGTGCGCGGCGAGCAGTGTCTGCAGCTGCGGAAGCTGAAGTCCGCGCACGCGGGCGATGCGCGGCAGCTGATACTCGGCAGCCGCCAGGCTGATCTCGGGGTCGAGACCGCTCGCCGAGGCGGTGACGAGATCGACCGGCACGGGCGCGGTGTCGCCCGGATCCGCCGCCCGCAGCGCCGCGATGCGCGGCTTGATCGCCTCGGCCAGCGCCGGGTTCAACGGACCGAGATTCGAGCCGGTGGAGGCGAGCCCGTTGTAGGGCTGCGGCGTGGTCGCCGACGGCCGGCCCCAGAAGTACTTCGGATCGGTGAAGCTCTGTCCGATCAGGCGCGAGCCGACCGCGGTGCCATTCTTCACGATCAGGCTCCCGGCCGCCTGCTGCGGAAACAGCGCCGTGGCCAGGCCGGTGACCACGAGCGGATAGACGATGCCGGTGAGCAGCGTCAGCAACAGGAACAGCACGATGGCGGGGCGAAGGAGTGCGCGCATGGCTTACACCAGGTGCGTCAGCGCAAGGCCGAGATCGATCAGCTTGATGCCGGCGAACGGAATGATGATGCCGCCGAGCCCGTAGATCAGCAGGTTCCGGCGCAACAGCACCGCAGCACCCAATGCCCGGTAGCGCACGCCCTTCAGCGCCAGCGGGATCAGGAACACGATGATCAGTGCATTGAAGATAACCGCCGACAGGATCGCCGAGAACGGGCTCGCGAGGCGCATCACGTTGAGCGCATCCAGCTGCGGGTAGGTGGTGGCAAAGGCAGCCGGGATGATCGCGAAGTACTTGGCGACATCGTTGGCGATGCTGAAGGTGGTGAGCGAGCCGCGGGTCATGAGCATCTGCTTGCCGGTCTCCACGACCTCGATCAGCTTGGTCGGATTGGAGTCCAGATCCACCATGTTGCCGGCCTCTTTCGCGGCCTGCGTGCCGGTGTTCATCGCCACCGCCACGTCCGCCTGCGCCAGCGCCGGCGCATCGTTGGTGCCGTCCCCGGTCATCGCCACGAGGCGCCCCTCGGCCTGATGCGCGCGGATCAGCCGCAGCTTCGCTTCCGGGGTGGCTTCCGCGAGGAAATCGTCCACGCCCGACTCGGCGGCGATCGCCGCCGCGGTGAGCGGGTTATCCCCGGTGATCATCACCGTCTTGATGCCCATGCGGCGCAGCTCGCCGAAGCGCTCCTTGATGCCGCCCTTGACGACGTCCTTGAGCTCGATGACACCGAGCACGCGCGCGCCATCGCTCACCAGAAGCGGCGTGCTGCCGCGACGCGCGACCTCCTGGGCGGCGCTCAGCATCGCCTTGGGAAACACCTGGCCGAGCGTCTCGATTTGGCGCTGGATGGCATCGCCGGCGCCCTTGCGGATCTGGCGGCTGCCGATGTTGACGCCGCTCATGCGGGTGTGAGCGGAGAACGGCACAAACTCCGCGCCGAGGCTGCGCAGGTCGCGCTCGCGCAGCCGGAAGCGCTGCTTGGCGAGCACCACGATGCTGCGTCCCTCCGGGGTCTCATCCGCCAGCGAGGCGAGCTGCGCCGCATCGGCGAGCTCCTCCTCGGTGACGCCCGCGGCCGGGAGGAACGCGGCGGCCTGGCGGTTGCCGAGCGTGATCGTGCCGGTCTTGTCGAGCAGCAGCACATCCACGTCCCCGGCCGCCTCCACCGCGCGGCCCGACATGGCGATGACGTTGGCCTGCATCATGCGGCTCATGCCGGCGACACCGATCGCCGACAGCAGCGCACCGATGGTGGTGGGAATGAGGCATACCAGGAGCGCAACCAGCGCGGTGATGGTGATCGGCGTGCCGAGCTTCGCGACCGCGACGCTGTACAGCGAATACGGCAGCAGCGTCGCGGTGGCGAACAGGAACACCAGCGTCAGCGCCACCAGCAGAATGGTGAGCGCGATCTCGTTGGGCGTCTTCTGGCGGCTGGCGCTCTCGACCATGGCGATCATGCGATCGATGAAGGTCTCGCCCGGATTGGCGGTGATGCGCACCACGATCCAGTCCGACATGACGCGCGTGCCGCCGGTCACCGAGGCGAAGTCGCCGCCCGATTCGCGGATCACGGGCGCCGACTCGCCGGTGATCGCGCTCTCATCGACCGAGGCTGCGCCCTCGATCACCTCGCCGTCCCCGGGGATGTAGTCGCCCGCCTCCACCAGCACTACATCGCCGCGGCGCAGCTCATCGGCGCGCGCGCGCGCCTGGCGGGAGCGGTCCGCCGCATCGAGGAGTTTTTTCGCCAGCACCGCTTGCTTCAGTCCCCGCAGACTGGCCGCCTGCGCCTTGCTGCGGCCTTCCGCCAGCGCTTCGGCGAAGTTGGCGAACAGCACCGTGAACCACAGCCATACCGCCACGTTGGCGATGAACCACGACGGCGCCTCGCCGCGCCCGGCGAGCGCCTGCACCCACAGCAGGCTCGTGACGATGCTGCCGACGTAGACGACGAACATCACGGGATTGCGCCACTGCACCCGCGGATCGAGCTTGCGGAAGGAGTCGATGATCGCCGGGGTGAGGAGCGTCCGGTCGAACATCGACAGATTGCGCCGCATGCCGCCGTGCGATGCCGCCGGCATCGCCGGGCGAGCGCTGACGGCAGCGGATTCACGCACGAGCTCTGTCATGGCTTCACCCGCCCCAGAAGATCAGATGCTCGACGATCGGGCCGAGGGCGAGTGCCGGCACGAAGGTCAGCGCCCCCACCAGCAGCACCGTGCCGATCAGCAGGATGACGAACGTCGGGCCGTAGGTGAGCATGGTGCCGGCGGTGACCGGCACGCGTTTCTTGGCCGCCAGCGAGCCGGCGATCGCCAGCACCGCGACGATCGGCCAGAACCTCCCCAGCCACATCGTCAGCCCCAGCGCCGTGTTGTAGAAGGGCGTGTTCGGGGAGATGCCGGCGAACGCGCTGCCGTTGTTGTTGCTGGCGGAGGTGAAGGCATACAGGATCTCGGCGAAGCCGTGCGCACCGGGATTGCCGACCGCCGACTGCCCGGCTGGCACGCTCACGGCGAGCGCCGTGCCGAGCAGCACGATGAACGGCATCACCAGGATGGCGATCGCGCTCATCTTCATCTCGTACGCCTCGATCTTCTTGCCGAGATACTCCGGCGTGCGTCCGATCATCAGCCCGGCGATGAACACGCCGATGATGGCGAAGATCAGCATGGAGTACAGGCCCGTGCCCACTCCGCCGAACACCACCTCGCCGAGCTGCATGTTGAACAGCGGCACGAAGCCGCCGAGCGGGGTATACGAATCGTGCTGCGAATTCACCGCGCCGCAGGAGGTGGAGGTGGTGACGGTGGCGAACAGCGCGGATGCGGCGATGCCGAAACGCGCCTCCTTGCCCTCCATGTTGCCGCCCGGCTGCAGGGCGCTCGCGGCCTGGTCCATTCCGAGGCGGGTGAACAGTGGATTGCCGCGCTGCTCGTTGTAGACCGCGATCGACACCATGGCGCTGAACAGGATCACCATGGCGGCGAGCACCGCCCAGCCCTGGCGCGTGTCGCCCACCATGCGGCCGAAGGTATAGGTGAGCGCGGCCGGAATCGCGACGATCGCCAGCATCTCCAGCAGATTGGACAGCGGCGTCGGGTTCTCGAACGGGTGCGCGGAGTTGGCATTGAGGAAGCCGCCGCCGTTAGTGCCGAGCTCCTTGATCGCCTCCTGCGAGGCCATCGGCCCCATGGGCAGAGTCTGCGCACGGGTCGTCAGGCTCTCGAGCACCGGATTGCCGGCGGCATCCTTGACGGGGTTGCCGGCGGCGTCGACCTTGGGCTGCTGGTAGGCGACCGTCTCGAGCGTGGTCACGGTCTTATACGCGCTGAAGTTCTGCACCACCCCCTGCCCGGCCAGCGCCAGTGCCAGCACCAGCGCCAGTGGCAACAGGATGTACAGCGTGCAGCGGGTCAGATCGACCCAGCAGTTGCCGATCGTCCTGGCGCTGTGACGCGCGAAACCGCGGATCAGAGCGATCGCGATCACGATGCCGGACGCCGCCGACAGGAAATTCTGCACCGCGAGCCCCGCCATCTGCGTCAGATAGCTCATGGTCGACTCGCCGGAGTAGCCCTGCCAGTTGGTGTTGGTGATGAAGCTGATCGCGGTGTTGAAGGAGGAGTCCGCCGCGACGTTGGCGAACTGCTGCGGGTTGAGCGGCAGCCACAGCTGCAGCCGCTGCAGCAGGTACACCGCCAGTGCGCCGATGACGTTGAACAGCACGAAGGCGATCGCGTACTCGCGCCAGTCCATCTCGGTGTCCGGATGGATGCCGCACAGCCGGTAGATGCGCGCCTCCAGCGGAGCGCCGAGGCGCAGCGGCAGGATGGGACGGCCCTCAAAGACGCACGCCATGTACAGCCCGAGCGGCTTGACGCACAGCAGCACCACCGCGAGGAAGGCCGCGATCAGGGCCAGTGCCGGGGCCGTCATCAGAACTTCTCGGGCCGGAACATGGCGTACAAGAGGTAGACGAACAGGCCGAGGGCCAGTACGCCGCTCACGATGTAGGGAATGCTCATTCTCCGCCCCGCAGTCGCGCCACTGCGCGCGCCAGCCACAGCGTGCTGCCGAACAGCGCGACGATGATCAGTATGAAGACAATATCCATGGCCGCACCTTTCGGCGCCCCGTCCTTCCGCACTCAGACCGAAGAACTAACGGTGGCGGGCGCGCCACCAGTGAACAATACGTCGATCCATCGTCGGCGTACGCACTTTCCACTGCGAGCGCTCGGGCATGCGCGGATCGGCATCGCGCGAGCGCCAGGTAGCGGCGACGACGTAGAGGGTGAACAGCGCGCCCACTACGTAGAAGGCGATTCCCAGATTGAGCATGGTGGGCAGGCTACCCTGGCCACCGTTAGTGACGTGTTAAGAATCCCCCCTGGGTGCCTGCCCCATGGCTTGGGCGACGATGAGCCGTGCGGCGGCCAGGTCCTCGATGGCACTGCCCACGGACTTGAACAGCGTGATCTCCTCTGCATCCCTGCGCCCCGGCACGCGCCCGCAGACCAGATCCGCGAGCTCACCCTCGATCCGGTCGCGCGCGATCAGCCCGCGGCGCAGTGGCTCGAGAATGTCCCCGGCCTCGGCCATGGCGCCGGCGTGAGTATCGACGAACAGCCGGGCACGCAGCACCACCTCGTCGTCCGCTTCGCGCTGCGCGGGGGAGAATCCGCCCACCAGGTCCACGAACGTGCCGGGCCGCAGCCAGCGGCCGGCGAGGATCGGCGTGGGACTGCGCGTGGCGCAGCACACGATGTCAGCCTGCGCCACCGCCTGCTCCGCGGACTCGAGCGGCTCGACGGCGAGCCCCGGGATGAGCGTGCGAATGGCCGCCGCCGTGGCTACGGCGCGCTCGGGATTGCGGCCCCACACGCTGATGCGCTGGATCGGTCGTACCGCGCAATGGGCCAGCGCCATGTAGGGCGCGAGCGCGCCGGTGCCGAGCAGCGCCAGGTGCGCACTGTCGGCCCGCGAGAGGTACCGTGCCGCCACCGCGGAGGCCGCTCCGGTGCGCAGGCGTGTGACGATGGTGCCATCGAGCACCGCGACCGGCGCGCCCTGGTCGGAGAACACTACGATTGCTGCCTGGATAGTTGGCAGACCCTTTTGCGGGTTGTCGGGAAAGATGCTGAGCAGCTTCACGGCACCGGCGCCGCTCGCGGCGAACGCAGGCATCAAGAGGAACAGCCGCCCCGCCGGCAGCCCCGGCAGCTCGACGAACTGGCGTGGCGGCACCAGCCACTGCTGGCGGAACGCGCTCTCGATGCACGCCACCAGACGGGCCATCGGGATGAGGCGCAGGATCGCGTCGGCATCGAGTACCAGCACGACAGCGGATCCTACTCCGCACACAGCCAGCGCCAAAGCACGTGCGCACTGCTGCGGGATCGGCACGCCTTTGGGTCGCTTTTGTGCGTGCGTCCACCGATACTCCGGGGCCCATGCAGCAGATCCGCATCCGCACGCGCGATGGCGAATGCCCGAGCTACCTGTTCCGTCCCGCGGGCACGGGACCGTGGCCCGGGGTGCTGGTGTTCATGGACGGGATCGGCATCCGTCCCGCCATGCTCGAGATCGGCGAGCGCCTGGCTGCGAACGGCTACTACACGCTGCTGCCGGACCTCTACTACCGCTCCGGGCCGTACGAACCCATGGATGCGGTCGCCATCTTCAGCGACCCCGAAGCGCGCCGCGTGCTATCCGGGAAGTTCTCTGCGCTCGCCACGGCCGCCAACATCATGTCGGACACCCGCGCGTTCCTCGACTATCTCGGCGCGCAAGCGGACGTGGCGCCTGGCGGCATCGGTACGACCGGCTACTGCATGGGTGGCTTCATGTCACTGACCGCCGCCGGCACCTACCCGGAAGTCATCATTGCTGCCGCGTCCTATCACGGCGGCCGCCTCGCAACCGATGCGCCCGACAGTGCGCACCGGCTCGCCCCGCGGATCCGTGCACGGGTGTATATCGCCGGCGCGACCGAGGATCCGTCCTTCCCGGATGACATGAAGGAGCGCCTGGAGCAGGCGCTCACGGCGGCCGGCGTCGATCACCGCATCGAGACCTATCCGGCGCGCCACGGCTTCGTGCTGCGCGATCTTCCCGCGTACGATGCGGCCGCGAGCGAGCGTCACTGGCAGACGCTGCTTGCGCTGCTGGGCGCGAAGCTCAAGCCCGCAAAGCGCGCCGCTGTGTGAGTCCGTCGCTCCCGGCGCGGCGTGTCGCGCCGCGCGGTCCGTCAGCGCCGCCGTGGCGCCTTGCGCACGGTGAAGAACAGCTGCCGATGCTCGCCCGCACGGCTGATGCTCGCCTGCTGCAGCGCCACCAGCACGTACAGCACGTTGAGCGCGCTGAGGCGCGTCGACAGATGCCGTGTGCGGCGGGCCGCGGCAAACACCTGGTTTGCGGTGACGCCGCGCGTACCGCCGAAGCGCTTTCCCACGTAGTCGACCGCCGCCTTGCCCACCAGGTTGAAGTAGCCGGAGCCACGGCGCGAACGGGCGCGCGCAAAGGAGAGCACGAAGTAGTAGCTCGGGCTGGTGAAGACGTGATAGGTCTGGCGAACCGCGTCGACCCGACCGCAGTACTCAAGCCCGCGTTGCAGAGCCCGGATGTTCATGTCGCCCCCTGCGCTGGCGCCCGCGCGGCTCAGCCGTCTGCCGCCGCATGGCGAGCTCCCGCTCGACATTCAACAGCGGCAGCGCCCGCTCCAGGCACTGTTCGATGTGCACTCGCTCGGCCAGTCGCGCCTCGGCCTTCCCGACCCAGGCCGACACGACCATCACCGGTAGTCTACCCCCGTCGCGGTACAGCTCGCGCATCCATTGATACAGCGGCCGCAACCTCGGTGACGGTACCCACCACGGCAGCTCATCGGGGAGCCACAACCGCGCGGTACCGAGGTGTTGCAGGAGCCGGCGCCGCGGCGCCGTACGGCTGGTTCGCGAGACGGCTGCGGAAGTAAGCATCAAGCTGTGCCCGGCTGAGTGGGTTCGCAGCGGCGGCCAGCCCCTCAGGCTCGCGGCGCATGATCACCGTCGGCCCCTGCCTCGGCCGTGCGTCGGCTCCGGAAGGTGATCGAGTAGCGCAGCTCCTTGGTCGGCGATACCGCGTGCTGCCACTGCCAGCGCGCCGCACCCTGCAGCACATACACCGATCGCGGTGCGAGCTCGACGGCGTGCGTGGTGCGCTGATTCGGCAGCGGGGGCCAGGGGCGAAAGCGCAGGCGCGCATGGCCAAGGAGCGATACGCCGACGATGTCCTCGAACTGCGGCACGTCGCGATGCCAGCCGAGCGGCGTCGCGGGTGCATATTCGGCCACCATCGCGTGCTGGAAGCGCCCGGCGGCGAGGCCGGTCCAGCGGGCAATCCGTTCGCGCAACGGATGGAGGAACGCGGGGATAGGGGGCGCTTCCTCGAGCTCGTTGCGACTGAAGTCGTAGCGCCCGCCGAAGCTCACGACGCGCCTCCTGGCGCGCCACTCCTTGTACTGCGCCGGTTGCAGCGGCAGCGTTGCGATCCATGCGAGCAGCTGCTGCTCCTCGGCGGCAGCGAGGAATTCGGCGACGTAGCGCAGACCCGCGGGCGCAGCATCGTCCGCCGCAAATAGCGGTTGCTGGCTCATGTTGACAGTATGCGCCCGGTGAGCCCGCGCGCGAGCAGCGTGCAGACGGCCCTCGTACAGTACTCGTGCTCCGCCGCAGCTGTATCAGGCTACAATGGTGTGCCGCCTGAGCAGGAGATGACTATGAGCACGCGAGCTGCTGCCATGCGACGCGATCCGGGCTACGCCGGTCTTACGACACCGGTCGAGACGTTGCCGGCGTCCTGGTATTTCGAAGCGGAGCATTATCAGCTGGAGCTGACGCGGATCTGGTTCCGCAACTGGATCTATGTGTGCCGCTCGAGTGACATCGGCGCGCCGCGCAGCTTCCGTACGCTCGGGATCGGCGGCCAGTCGCTGCTGGTGGTACGTGGTGAGGACGGCAGGGCGCGTGCCTTCCACAACACCTGCCGGCACCGCGGCGCGGCCTTGTGCCGTGCGCCATCCGGCCAGCTGCCTGCCGCCGGCATCGTCTGTCCCTATCACGCCTGGCGCTACAACCTGCGCGGTGAGCTGCTGCACGTCAGCTCCAGTCAGCCGGGTGACGGCTTCGACATGCGCGACTACCCGCTGTACGGCCTGCCGGTAACGGAGTGGAACGGCTTCGTGTTCGCCGCGCTCACATCGAACCCGCCGCCCTTCGACCGCAGCTTCGATCTGCCGCTGAACCGCCTCGATGACTGGCAGCTCGGTGAGCTGGTTCTCGGACACCGGCTGCAGAAGACGCTCGCCTGCAACTGGAAGCTGTTCTGGGAAAACTACAATGAGTGTCTGCACTGCCCGGGCGTGCATCCGCGCCTGGCGCAGCTGGTGCCGATCTACGGTCGCGCGCTGCTCGAGCGGCGGGACGATCCGCGCTGGCAGGATCATGCCAGCGATGATGATCCCAGGTACGGCGGCGGACTGCGCGCCGGGGCGGAGTCGTGGACCATGGACGGCAAGCCGGTCGGCGTGCCATTCCCGAATATCAGCGACGAGGATCGCAAGGCCGGGCACATCTACCTGACCCAGGTGCCCTCGGTGTTCATCGTCGCCCACACCGACTACGTGCGCGTGGTGCGCCTGCTGCCGCTCGGACCTGAGCTTACGGACATGAGCATCGAGTTCCTGTTCCTGCCCGAGACGCTCGAGGATCCGCAGCGCGACATCATGAAGGCGGTGGAGTTCACCGACATCGTCATGAGCGAGGACGCGCAGGTGTGCGAGATCAATCAGCGCGGCCTCCATGCCCTGCCCCACCGCGCCGGTGTGCTGATGCCCGAGGAGTACGTCATACGCCAGTTCCACGACTGGGTCAGGTCCGAGCTGAACCGGCCGTAGCGTGGCGGGCGCTGGCATGCGCCGCGCTCGCCGCCCTGCTGTGCGCCTGCCATCGCGCGGCGTCGCCACCGGCGCAGTCTGCGAGCCAGGCACCGCGCGCCGACGCGGCTGCCGCGGCGGGCGCGCATCAGGAGGAAGAGCCGGTCCTGCACGTCTACAACTGGGACGAATACATCGGCTCCCAAACGATCGCGGACTTCGAGCGTCTCACCGGCATCAAGGTGGTCTACGACCTGTTCGATTCCAACGAGACACTGGAATCGAAGCTCATGATCGGCGACTCCGGCTACGACATCGTCAGCACCACCATGGCGTACTTCGGGCGCCAGATCCGCTCGGGCTTTTACGAGCCGCTCGATAAGTCGCAGCTGCCCAACTGGAAGAACCTCGACCCGCACGTGCTCGCCGTGCAGGCGCAGGCGGACCCCGGCAACCGCTACGCCGCGCCGTACCTGCACGCCACCAACGGCTTCATCTATAACGTCGATCTGGTGCGCGCGCGCATGCCGGATGCGCCGCTCGACAGCCTCGACATGCTGTTCAAGCCGCAGGTGGTCGCGCGCCTCGCCGACTGCGGCGTGAGCTTCCTCGACTCCCCGGACGATGTCCTGCAGCTGGCGCTGAAATACCTGCACCTCGACCCCAACTCCCGCAGTGAGGCGGATCTGAAGGCCGCCGAGCGCCTGGTGATGGCGGTGCGCCCCTATATCCGCATGTTCGACTCCAACGACTACATCTATCAGATGGCGAGCCGCGAGCTGTGCGTGGCGATGGGCTGGTCGAGCGATTATTCACTGGCGATGATGCGCTCGCGCGCTGCGGGTCTCGATCTGCACCTGGCGTTCACGCTGCCACGCGAGGGCTCCAACATCACCTACAATGCGCTGCTCATCCCGGCCGGCGCACCACATCCGCACGCGGCCCACCGATTCATCAACTTCATCCTCGACGGCCACGTGATCGCGGACATCACCAACGAAATCCACTACGGCAACGACAATCTCGCCGCGCGCGCCTTCATCCGGCCCGAGATCCTCGACGATCCGGCTATCTATCCGCCGCCCGCAGTGCGCGCGCAGCTGTTCCTGCCGACGGAGTTCGACGCCCGGTATCAGCGCCTGCGCACGCGCACCTGGACACGCATCAAGAGCGGCCTGTAACGCCGCCGACGCGGCGTGCCGCGCCCGCTCAGTCCGCAGGTGTTGCCTGGTAGGGCGGATCGTGCGGTGGGCGCGCGAAGATCTCGCGCACCATGGGCGCGAAGAACTCGAGACTCTCGGCAGGGTAGTCCGGATCGAACGAGCACTGGTCCCAGGCGGCGCAGAAGTGCACGCAGGAGGCGTACCACGGATGATCGCGCAGCCGATCGCGCGCATTGCGATCACCGCCAAAGTGGTGCACGTAGTAGTAGTTCTGGAACAGTCCGTGCTGTGCCACGATCCAGCTGACCTCGGGCCGCACGTACGGCCGCAGGATCGAGGCAGCGAGCTCGGCATGGTTATAAGGCGCGAGGTCATCGCCGATGTCGTGCAACAGCGCCGCGACGATCAGCTCCTGATCCGCGCCGTCGCGCAGCGCGCGGGTGGCGGCCTGCAGCGAGTGCTGCAGGCGGGTGACCGGATAGCCCTCGACCCCCTGCTCGAGCTTGCCGAGGGTCGTCAGCACGCGGTCGGCGAGACCGGCGGCGTAGCGCCGCTCGGCCTCATCCAGCAGCAGATAGTCCTCGCGCGTGCCGTCCTGCATGCGCCGGAAGCTGACGATCGGCGTGTTGCTCATCGATCGAGTCTAGCGTCGGCTCGGCAGCACTGTCCACGCGAGGGCTCAGGACAGGGCCACCTTGTCCGTCAGCTTGCCGGCCAGCGCCGCGAGCAGCTGCGAGCGCGCCGCGTCGCGATCGACCGTCTCCGGCACCCGCACGCGCAGCTCCAGCGTCGCACCGTTCTCGTCCATGCGGGTCAGGAAGCAGCCGAGCACGGTTGCTCCGGCCAGCGTCTCAGCCGCGGTGCGCAGCACCAGCTGTCGCGCCGCTTCGACCTCGGTGTCGCGCGCCACGCGAATGGTGACCGGGAGCGGTGCCGGCGAGCGCGGGCCGCCCAGATTGAGCACGACCTGACTCGCCGCGACGCTGTTCGGCAGCACCACGAGGCGGCCGTCGGCGGTGCGCAGCGTCGTGTAGCCGAGCGAGAGCAGCTCCACCGTTCCGATCTCGGTACCGGTGGGCGCGGTCACCTGCAGCGTGTCGCCGAGGCGGAAGGGGCGATAGAGGGTAATGGCCACACCGGCGACGACGTTGCCGAGCGTGCTCTGCGCGGCCAGTCCGATTACCACCGAGGCGATGCTGGCACCGGCGAGCAGCGCCGTGCCCATGGCGCGCAGCACCGGGATCAGGTGTGCGTAGAGGATGAGCATCAGCACCCAGATGCTCGCCGTGCCGATCTGCTGCAGGAAGCTGATAGTGGTGCGATCGAGGTGGCCGTGACGCAGCAGCGCACTACTCATCGCCATGCGCAGCGCGCGCGACAGCACCATCGCCAGCAGCACGAAGATCAGCAGATAGACAATGGCGCCGATCAGGCTGTCGGGCCTGAGATAGGAGAGTAGGTCGGTCTCCCCGATCCTGATGTCCTTCATGTCGGCACGCCCGTAAATGCCGCTTACGGCGGCTGTCGCATCATCAGATGTGCGCCGGCCGAAGTCACGGCCGGGTCGCTCGTGTTGCGTGCCGTCACGACGACGGTAGCGTGAGCTTAAGCCGCCGGCTCGAGCAGCAGGCTCATGCAGGTGAGCGCCGCTTCCGCCTTGTGCAGCTCGCTGACGTCGAGCACCTGCGTGCGCACCCCGCCCGCCTCGAGCCGCTCCCGCGTGCGCGGATAGGCCGCGCTCGTAAGCGTCGTGCCGCCCACGGTGAGGGTATTGGCGGCGTAGGGCTCGCGCTCATCGACCGCAATGACCCGCTGGGTGCCGAAGATCTCCGGATCCACCCACGCGGGGTTCACCAGCAGCGTATCCGGCGCAATGAAGCTGCAGGCGCTCTTCATGTGCAGACAGCCGTGCATGCTCACGCCGTGCACGCGATAGCCGAACGGCTCGAGCAGCTGCGCCAGCTGCGCAACGCCGGCCTCGTTGGTGCGCCCGGAGGTTCCGGCGTACAGCTCGCGGCCGATGCGCAGCACGTCGCCGCCCTCGAGACACGCCGGCGCCTCGATACGCTCGCAGCGGCAGATGGCGCGCGAGGCGCTCTGCGACCGAGTCGGTCTCGCCGCGGCGCGAGTCCACGCCCGGACGGGTGATGACTGCGACCTCGGGAACCAGCACCGCGGTATCCTCGACGAACACGCCGTCGGCGTGCTCAGGGAGCGGCGGCAGCCATTCGAGCCGGCAGCCGAGCGCGGCGAGCGCCGCGACGTAGGCTCGGTGCTGCACAACCGCACGCGCGGCATCGATCGGCGCGCGCTCGAGGAAGCTGAGCTCGCACGCGGCGAGACGCGGGCTGATCTCTCTGACGAAGGCAAGCATGAGGGGCGCGAGTATACCGGCGCCGGGGTGCTATCGTAGGCACATGAGCGGCGTGCCGCACATGGCGCCCCTGGATCTCGCCCTGTCGATCGCGCTCGGCGTCGGACTCGCCGCTGCGGTCGGCCTGCGGGTGTTCCTGCCGATGCTGGTGGTCAGTGCCGCGGCCTGGAGCGGCCACCTGGCACTCGGCAGCGGCTTTGCGTGGCTCGGCTCGCCGGCGGCGCTCATGATGCTGAGCGTGGCGGCCGTACTGGAGATCCTCGCTTACTACATCCCCGGGGTCGACAACCTGCTCGACACGATCGCGACCCCGGCGGCGCTGATTGCCGGCACGCTGGTGTCGGCCGCGGTCATGATGGATCTGCCGCCGATGGTGAAGTGGACCACGGCGGTCATCGCCGGCGGCGGCGCGGCCGGGCTCACGCAGGGACTGACCTCGCTCCTGCGCGCCAAATCGACGCTGACGACGGGCGGACTCGGCAACCATGTGCTGGCCACGGGTGAATGGGGGGGCGCCCTGCTGCTGTCGCTCCTGGCACTCGCGGCGCCACTCGCGGCCGTCGGCGTGGTGGCGCTGCTTGTGCTGGTGTGCCGTGCGCGTCCTGCGCCGGCTGTTGCGCAAGCAGGGCGCCGCCGCACGCTAGAGCCTTGGTGCCGGCACGTCGCGGGCGACGATGCGCAGACACTCGAGCAGCGCGCTCGCTGCCGGCGGCAGATTGCCGGGCGCGCGCAGAATCGCCCCCACCGGGCTGTCGATCGAGCGCAGCTTAACCGGCAGGATCGCCAGCAGGCCGTGCTCGACGTCATCACGCGCCACGTGGTAGGGCATCACGCCCACACAGTCGGATTTGCGCAGCAGCACGCGGTTGGTGAGGATCGAGACCGACTCGATCACGTTGCGCGGCAGTGGTGCGTTGCCCTCGAGAAACGCGCGCTCGACCTGGTGGCGCAGCGCCGTCTCCGGCAGCGGCAGCAGCCACGATTCGTTCGCGAGCTCACGCAGCGTGAGACGTCGTTTGCGGGTGAGCGGATGGCCGCGCCGCACCACCAGGCAGATCGGCTCGGTGTAGAAGTCCTCGTACAGCAGCGCGCGGCTGCGGCCCTGCTCCGGCATGCGCCCGAGCACCATGTCGAGATCGCCCACCAGGAGCGAGGGCACGAGGATGTCGTAGGTGCCGACCATGACGCTGATGGCGACCCCCGGCCGCTCCTTCTTCAGGAGCGCGATGGCATCGGGAAGTATGCTGGCGGCGGCCGCGAGCAGCGTGCCGACCGTCACCTTGCCGCTGTAGCCGGCGCGCAGATTCTCGAGCTCCTCGGCGGCGTGGCGCAGCTGTGCCAGCACGATCTTGGCGTGCCGGGCGAAGATCTCTCCATAAGGCGTCGGCGCGAGGCCGCGGTTGGTGCGCGTGAACAGCGGCACGCCGAGCGTCGCCTCCACGTCCCGCAACGCCTTGGTGAGCGTCGGCTGGGTGAGGCTCAAGCGCCGCGAGGCCTTGAGGATGCTGCGCGAGTCGTACAGCTCCGCCACCAGTTCCACGTGCCGCAGGCGGAACTTGCGCGCGATCCAGCGCTCGAGGCGTGCGGAGCTCATGCGCGCACGATCATAACCGGTTCACGCCGCCGCGCGGTCTCGCACCTGGCGGGCGTCGCGGTCGCTGGGTGGCAGCGGCGCGCGGCCGGGTGCTTCAGGCGCTGCGGCTGGCCGCCGCGGCGGGCGCGGCGCTCACTCGCGCCGAGGCGAGCCCGAAGAACTGCGCGGCGTTGCTGTACAGGAGCTTCTCCCGCACCCGCCCCGGGAGCGTCTCATGCGAGCGGATCAGCGCGCCGACGTGCTGCTCGCCCAGGGGGTAGGGATAGTCGGAGCCGAGCATGACGCGGTCCTCGCCCATCACTTTGACCAGCAGCGACAGGGCATCGTCACTGAACACCGCGGAGTCCACGTAGAAGCGGTCGAGGTAGGAGGACGGCAGGCGCGGGCAGTCCTCCCGCACGATGTCGCGGTTGCGCCAGGCGTTGTCGACGCGTCCGATCAGATACGGGAGGCTGCCGCCGCCGTGCGCGAAGCACAGCTTGAGCGAGCGCGGCAGACGCTCGAACGCGCCCGACAGGATCAGCCACAGGATCGACAGCTGCGTCTCTGCCGGCATGGCGACCAGCCACGGCAGCATGTAGCGGCCCATGCGCTCGCTCGCCATCATGTCCCAGGGATGCACGAATACCGCGGCCCCTTCCGCGGCGCAGTGCTGCAGGAAGGTGATCAGGCTCTCATCGTTCAGGTCGCGGTTGCCGACATGATTGCCGATGTGCACGCCGACGTGGCCATCGTCCATGGCGCGGCTGAGCTCGCGGCAGGCGAGCTCGGTGTCCTGCAGCGGCACCTGGCACAGCGACTTCAGCCGCCGCGGCGCCGCCGCGCACAGCTCCAGCGCCGCATCGTTGAAGATGCGCGCGCACTCGAGCGCCTGCGCGGCCGGGCGGTGATAGCCGAACAGCACCGGGGTGGCGCACAGGATCTGCACCTCCACTGCGTCGCGGTCCATCGCCTCGAGGCGCACGGCCGGATCCCAGCACGCCGAGGTCACCGGGCGAAACTCGCGCTCGCCGACCATCAGCATCGCCCGCCCGGGAGCGGTGTGCTTCATCCACGGCCAGTCGGCCGCGCCGAAGCGTGCCGTCAGGTCCGGCCAGGTGCGCGGCAGGAAGTGCGTATGGATATCGATCATTTTCACGGAAGTCTCCTCGAGGGATCGCTCGGCTGCGTGCCGGCGCTGCGCGCCGTCGGGCAATAGGCGATCGCCTTGATCTCGATCAAGAGCTGCGGGTGCGGCAGCTCAGCCACGGCGACCGTGGTACGTGCGGGGCCCTCGTAGCCGAAGAACTCGCTGTACACCTCGTTGTAGCCGCCGAAGTCGGCCATGCTCACCAGGAAGGTGCTCACCTCCACGACATCGCTGAGCGCCGCACCGGCACTGACCAGGATGTCGCGGACGTTCTCGAGCACGGCGCGCGTCTGCGCGCGGATGTCGAGCAGCGGCTCGCCGCCGGCATCGCGCTGTGCACCGGCAATGGAGTCATCGGCGCGCCGCGCGCTCGTGCCCGAGACGAAGATGAAGTCACCGGCACGCCGGTAGTGCGGGAAGGTGCCGCGTGGGCGTGCCTTGCCCGGCACCACCGCGCTGCGGGCAGCATCGGCCGGCGCGCGCGGCTCGCGCTCGCTCATGCATACCGGGTGACGCCAGGGCAGCACGCGCGGCTCCTACAGCTTCACGCAGATGTTCATCGGCTCGGAGAAGAACGCCAGCGAATGCGCCCCACCCTCGCGGCCGATGCCGGAGAGCTTCACGCCGCCGAACGGCGTGCGCAGATCGCGCAGGAACCAGTCGTTCACCCACACGATCCCCACCTCCATCTGCCGCGCCACGCGGTGCGCGCGCTGCAGGTTCGAGGTCCATACCGCCGCGGCCAGCCCGTAGCGGGTGTCGTTCGCGAGGTGCACGGCCTGCTCCTCGGAGTCGAACGGCGCCACGTGGCACACCGGGCCGAAGATCTCCTCCTTGACGCAGCGCGAGTCCTCGGCGAGCCCGCTCCAGATGGTCGGCTCGATGAAGGCGCCGTTGTCGCGCTCATCGCCGAAGGAAGGCACGCCGCCGCCACAGAGCAGCTCCGCCCGCTCGGCACGCGCCAGGCGGTAGTAAGAGAGCACCTTGTCACGGTGCGTGCGCGAGATCAGTGGCCCCATGTCGGCGTCATCGAACGGACCGCCGAGCTTCAGCGAGCGGGCGCGCGTTGCCAGCGCGTCGACGAAGCGCGCGAACATCGGCCGCTCGACGTACACGCGCTCGGAGCACAGGCACACCTGGCCGCAGTTGGCGAACACCGAGCGCACGGTGCCCGCGACCGCCGCCTCGAAATCCGCATCCTGGAACACCAGCGCGGCGTTCTTGCCACCGAGCTCGAAGGACAGCGACTTCACCGTGTCCGCGGCGCGCCGCATGATCGCGGCGCCGGTGGCCGACTCGCCGGTGAAGGCGATGGCGTCGACATCCGGATGACTCACCAGCGCCTCGCCGGTGGAACCGGAACCTGCACCGTGCAGCAGGTTGAACACGCCCGGCGGCAGGCCGACCTCCTGCATGACCTCGGCGAGCAGCGCCGCGCTCGAGGGCGTCTCCTCGGAGGGCTTGGCGATCACCGTGTTGCCGCAGGCGAGCGCCGGAGCCACCTTCCAGGTGAGCAGCAGGAACGGCAGGTTCCAGGGCGCGATAACCGCCACCACGCCGAGCGGCTTGTGGACCGAGTAGTTGAGCGCCCCGCGGCCGTCGGCGGTGGCCATCTCGAAGCACTCGGCGGCGCGCCCCAGCGCCAGATCCGCGTAGGCGCGGAAATTGGCGCAGCCGCGCGGAATGTCCAGCGTGCTCGCCTGCGCAAGTGTCTTGCCGGTGTCGGCGATCTCCGCGCCGACGAAGTCGGCGAAGCGTGCCTCGATGCGATCGGCGACCTTGCGCAGCAGCGCGCAGCGCTCGGCGGTGGACATTCGTCCCCAGGGGCCGGCGAGCGCGCTGCGTGCAGCGTGCACCGCGCGCTCGACGAGCGCGGCATCCGCCTCGCTGACCGTGCACAACACCCGCCCGTTCACCGGGCTGACGTTCTCGAAGGAGCGCTCGCTGCGCACGAACTCGCCGCCGATCAGGCACGGCAGCCGGGCACCGGAAAGGGGATAGGGGTCGCTCGCGGTCGGCAGGTGCATGTTGCCGTAATTCTAGAGAGCGTTACCTCCAAACAAATAATCACATTTTCCAGCGTTGCTATGCATTTCTTCTATAGCGGCATGGCAATGGCTGGCCATGGCAGTGCGCGCCGCCGCGCTCGGGCCGCGGCGGCGTTCACCCCAGCGACAGGGCTACCGGTTGCGTTATGTCTAGCGGCCCTCGTACCCCACCGGCGGATAGTCGCTGCGCACGTCGCGCTCGGGATGGATGCCCAGCTCCTGCTCGATGTCGTCATAGGCGTCCATCACCGGGCGGAAGTCGCGCGTGGTCTGCAGCGCCTGCGCGTGGGCTACCTCGTCGCGCACGGCGTGGAAGCTGCGCGACACGTGATCGAACGATGCCCGTATTTCGGCGTCATCGCTCCGTCGGTCCTCGACCGTGAGGCGGAAGTCGCGTGCGTCCCGCGACAAGGCGTGGGTATCACGCGCGAAGCTGTCGGCAGTGTCGCCGTGCCCGTAGACCACATCCCGCGCCAGCATGTCCGTGTTCTCCTGGAGCCGGTCCGCCGAGCTCGCGAGATTATCCCGCTGCGGTGTCGCGCACCCGCCGAGCGCAAGGAGTGCGCAGGCGGTCGTCGCAATCGTCAAGCCTCTGGTAGAACGCATCATTACCCGCTCCTGCCGCAGCTGCGGCGCTAGTTGCAGAAGCTCCGAGCATCGTGCGTTTGAGCTGCCGCGGGCTATGGGAGTGAGGCGGTGCCCGGCGTCGGAAGGGGCGGGTTGCCCGTAAGCGCGTGCCTACAGAAACCTTCGGGCGCGCCGGGTTTCCAGCCGTGGCGCCAGCGACTTAGAGTTAGCAGCCGTGATACGCAAGCTGAAATCCGGAAAGTACCGCCTGTACTCGCGCAAGGTAAACGCGCGTACCGGGCGCCGCCGCAATCTCGGGACCTTCGCCACGCGCGCCGCGGCCGAGCGGCATGAGCGCGCCGTGCAGTTCTTCAAGCGCCGCGGCTAGCGCTGCGGGGAGCAGGTCTCCTCGACCACGAAGAAGCGCGTGCGCGAGCGGTCGAACAGGTTCTCCTCGTCCGCCGCGATGCGCTGCGCATTCACCGGGTCGGTGAAGGCGGCCATCGCGGCCTCGAACGCCGCACGGTCCGGGTACCACAGCTCGGTCACCACGTCGAAATCGGGCGCCGCAAGACCCGGCGCGAGGATCGCGCCCTCCATCACCAGGAAGTTGCGCCGGTAATCACAAACCTGCGGTGCGATCGACAGAATGAGGGGCGCGTGCCGAGTCTCGTAATAGCGGATGAAGTCCTCGCGCGACAGTCCCGCCTTGCACTTCAGCAGCGCGATGGTTTTGATCATGGTCCGCGCCGCGCCCTCAGCGCACCCTGTGCAGCACCGCTGCGGCGTAACGCTCGAGCGCCTTTCTCTTGACCTCCAGGCGCGCCACCTCATCCCCCGCATCGAGCCACGACGCAGTGTCCCAGGGAGAGGCCAGCCACGGCGCGATCACCACCAGATCACCGACCCCCTGCGCGCGGACGGCATCGACCGCCTCCTGCGTCACGGCTTGCGCGAGCGGCAGGCCGACCTCGAACGGCTGCGCGGCGCGGCCGGCCTCGCTCCGCATGGCGGCGAGAAGCGCAAGCGCGCTCTGCGTCTGCGGCAACGTCATCGGCAGCGGCAGCCAGCCGTCGTGGCGTGCCGCGCGGCGCATCGCAGCCGGCGCAGCGCCGCCGCACCAGATGCGCACCGGCCCCGGCGGCGCCGGGCACTGGATACCCTCGAAGCGGAAGAAGGTGCCCGTGTGGCTTACCACGGTTCCGCTCCAGAGCTTGCGCAGCACCTCGAGCGTCTCATCGAGACGCTGGCCGCGGGTCGCGAAGTCCACGCCCGCGAGTGCGTACTCCTCCGCGAGCCAGCCCGCCGAGACCCCGCAGACGATGCGACCCTGCGTCAGGGCGGCGGCCGTCGCGACGCCCCGGGCGACCGTGAACGGATCTCGCAGCGCCGCCAGATAGATGTTGGAGGCGAAGTGCAGGCGGCGCGTGACGGCCCCGAGGTGCGCAAACAGCACCCACGGGTCCGGCCAGGGCGTATCGGGCGGCACGAAGATCTTGCCGTCGGCGGAGTACGGATAGCGGGTGACGATGTGTGCCGGCCAGACGAGGTGATCGCCCACCATCAGGCCGTGAAATCCCAGCTCCTCCGCGCAGCGCGCCAGCTGCGGCAGCTGCTCGGTCTCGCGCACCGACACCAGTGACAACCAGAATCTCATGGCGCCCTCATTGCACGCGCGCGAACCAGCTCAGCGCAAGATAGGACGGATCGTGCCCGTCGCCACGGCCCGCTGGCGCACCGGCGGCGAACTCGGCATACGCTGCCGGGTCGACTTGCGCCACCCGGCACCAGTCCAGCGCCAGTGCGCGCCGCAGGAAGCGCCAGCGACCGTCGCGGCGCTGGTAGCGATCGAGATAGCGCCCGCCGACGACGATCTCGCGCGCCTGCGGCGGATGGGTGCGGTGGTAGGCGACGCTGTAGAGCTCGCCCTGGGCATGATCGCCGTCGACGACGAACAGCGCATTGCCCAGCGAGTGCACGGTGGCCTCGAACTGCGCCATCACCTGCGGCAGCCAGGCCACGTACTCGTCCGCGCTGCCGCGGAACATCGCGCCGTGATCGTCCACCGCATCGTCGTGATAGAGCGTGCGCAGCAGCGCGAAGTCGCGCCGGTCGCAGGCACGGCAGTAGGTCAGCACCAGCTCGTGCAGTGCCTGCTTGTCGATCAGCGTCTGCAGCGTATCGGCCACGGATCCTCCGCGGACGCACCATGCCGCGGTGCCTAGCGTACCCGTCCCGGGCGGGGTAACGTCATCATGCATATGGAGTAGCAAGGGAGGCGAGCGGCGATGATCGATGTCTATGGCATGAGCAGCCCGAACGTGGTGAAGGTCACCGTGCTCCTCGAGGAGAGCGGGCTCGCCTATCGCCAGCACTACATCAACGTCTTCGCCGGCGAGCAGTACGCGCCGCAGTTCCTCGCCATCAGCCCGAACAACAAGGTACCGGTCATCGTCGACGGCGACGGGCCGGGCGGGGAGCCGCTGGCGCTGTGCGAAAGCGGCGCGATCCTCATCTATCTCGCCGAGAAGACCGGGCAGCTGCTGCCGCGCGAGGGCGCCGCGCGCGCCACGGTGCTGCAGTGGCTGATGGTGCAGCTCACCGCCGTCGGCCCGATGTTCGGTCAGCTGGTGCATTTCACCCGCTACGCGCCGGCGGGCAACGACTACGGCGTCAATCGCTACATGAGCGAGGTGCGCCGCCTCATGGGCGTACTGGACAAGCGCCTGTCGGCGAGCAGCTGGCTTGGCGGCGATGCGTACTCCATAGCGGACATTGCCACCTGGCCCTGGATCCGCACCGCGTGCGCGATCTTCCCCTGGCTCGCGGTGGGGGCGGACGCTGGCGCGCTGCGCCACTGGCCGGCGCTCGCGCGCTGGTACGAGTCGATCGCGGCCCGGGAGGCGGTGCAGCGTGGCGTCGCGAGCGGGGAGCGTTTCCTCGAACGCGACAAGAGCGCGTTCGGCAGCGCCGATGCGGATGCCTTCGACCGCTTCTTCAACCGCGGCAAATACGCCCGCTAAAGAGTCGCCCATGAAGTTCTGGCAGATGCTGACCTGGATGGAGCCGGAGCAGATCCTGGATGTCGCCCGCTTCGCTGAAAGTGGTCGGCTTCGAGGGCGTGATGCTCGGCGATCACGGCGTCTTTCCGCGCGAGGTGACGTCAACCTACCCCTACTCCGCCGATGGCCATCCGCCGATGGCCCCCGACTCCTGGTACCCGGACTGCTGGGCGACCCTCGGGGCGATCAGTGCCGTGACGCAGCGGCTGCGCTTCGGGGTCGCGGTCTACGTGCTGCCGCTGCGCAACGTGTTCGAGGTGGCGCGCGCCACCGGCACGCTCGCCATCCTGAGCGGTAATCGCTTCTTCCTCGGCGCCGGCCTCGGCTGGATGAAGGAAGAGTTCGACATCTACGGCGAGGACTTTCACACCCGCGGCAGGCGTTGCGACGAAATGCTCATTGCGCTGCGCAAGCTGTGGGCAGGCGGCATGGTGGAGCACCATGGCGCGCTCATCGACTTCCCGCCGCTGCAGATCTCACCCGCCCCGCAGCAGCCGGTGCCGGTGCTGACCGGGGGTGCCTCCAGCGTGGCACTGCGGCGCGCCGCGACCTCGGCGGACGGCTGGATCGGCGCCGGCAACACGCCCGAGGAGGTCCCAGGAATACTGGCCGAGCTCACGCGCCTCAGGTGCGAGGCGGGCCGCGCGCACCAGCCATTCGAGACCATCATCGGACTGTCGACGCCGCCGGATCTGGCGACATTCCAGCGACTGCACGCGCTCGGCATGACTGGCGGGGTGAGCTATCCCTTCACCTACACCGTGGGACCGCACTCGAGCCTGGAGGCGAAGAAGCGCGCCATGGAGGACTTCGCGCGGCGCTTCATCAGTCCGCTGCGGGAGAGTTGATCCGTAGAGCGGCGGCGTGCGAGCCGCCGCTGCCTAGCGGCCGAGCAGCGCCGCGCGCCGGGCGAGGCTCTCCGCGCTCCAGACCTCGCCGCTCTTGTAGTACTGGGGAAAGAGGCGCGCACCGGCGGGGAGCACGACCCAGGGCTGCTTCGATTCGGTGTAGATGTGTACGTCCGGCGGAAAGCGATCGGGCTCGTCCAGCGTGCCGACGCGCACGAAGCTCATGACATCGCCCAGGCCCCCGTAATGACTCCAGAGGGCAATCTGGCACGTCGGGCAGCGCGCGACCTGCTGGCCTTTGCCGCTGTTGCTCGGTGTACTCACCAGCTGCGCCTGGCCGGCGAGGGGCTCGAGATGCGCCGACTCGATGAGCGCATTGAGCACGAACGCGCTGCCGGTCTCGCGCTGGCACCAGCGGCAATGACAGCAGTGCACGATGAGCGGTGCGCGCGTGAGCCGGTAGCGCACCGCGCGGCAGGTGCAGCCGCCCTCGGCGGCAAATACCGCCGCACCGCTCATGGGGCGTCGAAGCGCTCAGCCACCGGCCACGCGCGCATCAGGTCGGGCTCTCAGCCACTCAGACAGGTCTTCATGAAGGACTTGCGATCGTCGCCCTTCAGCCCCTTGCTGCTCGCCGTGGCATTGCAGCTCTTCATCTTTTCCTGCTGGCTGTTGCCCTTGGCGGGCTCTGCGCTCTTGCTCGACAGGCAGGTCTTCATGAACGCCTGGCGGTCATCGCCCTTCAGACCCTTGGAGGTTGCATCGGCGTTGCAGGTGGTCATCTTGTCCTGCTGGCTGTTCGTATGCGTTGCCGAGGTTTGGGCCAGCGTCGCGGAAGCGGCGGCGAGCGCGAGCGCGGCGCCGACTCCCATCAGCCACGTCGAATGTCTCATAGCGTCTCCTTCAGTTAGCGGGCCATGCGGTGCAGGCTACAATATGTTACTCCTGACACCGCTGCCTACTCCATGTCCGGATACGGACCCCGGCCACCCTCGCGGATAAAGCGCGCGACGCGCGCTTGCAGCACCGGCAGCGGCACCGAGCCGAGCTCGAGCACCGCATCGTGGAAGGCGCGGACGTTGAAGCGCTCCCCGAGGGCTTTCTCGGCCGCCGCCCGCTGCTCGAGGATGACACGCTCACCGAGGTAGTAGGACAGCGCCTGCGCCGGCCAGGCGATGTAGCGGTCCACCTCGGTGCCGATCTCGCGCTCGGGAAGCGCGGTGTACTCATTCAGGTACTCGATCGCCTGCTGACGCGTCCAGCCCTGCGCGTGCACGCCGGTATCGACCACCAGCCGCGCGGCCCGCCAGATCTGGTAGCCGAGCATGCCGAAGCGGTCGTAGGCACTGTCGTACATGCCCATCTCGAGGCCGAGCTGCTCGCAGTAAAGCGCCCAGCCCTCGCCGTAAGCGGAGATGTAGGTCAGTTGCCGGAAGGCGGGCTGAGTCTTGTGCTCCATGGCGATCGGGATCTGGAAGGCGTGCCCCGGCGCCGACTCGTGCAGCGTGAGCGCGGTCAGGTTGTAGAGCGGGCGGCTGGGCAGGTCATAGGTATTCACCAGGTACACCCCGGCCCCGCCGCGACCGGCGGTATAGAACGGCGCCAGGTCCTCCGGCACCGGCTTGATGGCGAAGCGCGCCCGCGGCAGATAGCCGAAGAACTGCGCGGCCTTGCCGTCGAAGCGCTTGGCGATCCAGGCGGCGTGCATCAAGAGTTCCTCGGGCGTCCTGGCGTAGAAGCGCGCATCGCCGCGCAGAAACGTGAGGAACGCCGGGAAGTCGCCGCTGAAGCCGGTCTCGTGCATGGCGCTCACCATCTCGCCATGCAGCCGCTCCACCTCACGAACACCCAGTTGATGGATCTCCTCCGGGCTCATGTCGAGCGTGGTGAACTCACGGATCTTGGCGCGGTAATAGTTCTGGCCATCCGGCAACGCCTCGGCGGCGAGCGTGGTGCGCGTCCCCGGGACGTACTCGGTGCGCATGAACTTGAGCAGCTCCGCGTACGCCGGCTGGACCACCTCGCGGATGGTGCGCAGCGCCTCGGCGCGCAGGCTCGCCTGCCGCGCGGGCGCGATTCCCGGCATGTCCTTGAAGGGCGTGTAGAACAGGCTCGCCTCGGGCGTCGCCCCGGTGACCGCCGTGATGGAGGTGTCGCGGCCCTCCATGGTGATGCGCGGCGGGGTGAAGCCGCGCCGCAGCCCGGCGCGCATCTCGTCCATCTGCTCGTGGAAGTAGCGCGGGATGTCCTGCATCTGCCTGATCCAGTGCTCGTAGTCGGTGAGCGTGCGGAACGGGCGGCGCGCGGTGTAGCCGATGTCGGTCCAGAAGGTGGTGTCGGAGTTGGCGGGCATCTCGAAGTCGCGGAAACGCTGATTACTGATCAGCACCGCGATCTGCGCGCGGTAGACGTCGTAGTTGACCTGTTCCGCGGGCGAGAGGTCCGCGCGGGATATGCCGTCCAGGCGGCGCTGCACGTCCTCCCAGTACTTCAGCCGCATCGCCTCAGTTGCCGGGTCGACCTTCGGCAGGTGATCCGCCACCGGGCGGGTGCCGTCTTCGTTGTCGGGCTGCTGCTCGGTGCGCCATTGCCATTCGCTGCTATAGATCGCCCGCAGCTTCTCGTCGGCCGCGTGCGTGCGCTCCTCGCGTGAGCAGCCGCCGAGCGCGGCGAGCACGGCAAGCAGGCCGCTCACGGCCTGAACGGGGAGCGGTGCGGCGAACCTGCGCATGAGGATCCTTTCGATGAGCGGCCGGCAGCACGATGGTGCGCCTCGGCACGCAAGGATACTCGAACGTTGCGCGCCGCTCGCGCGGACGGTACAAAGGCCGTGCGTCATGTATAAAGCGATCGTCGCCATCAGTGTTGGAGCGAGCCTCGGGGCACTGCTGCGCTGGTGGCTCGGCACGATGCTCAACGCGCACTTCCCCGCCGTGCCGCCCGGCACGCTCGCCGCCAACCTGGTCGGCGGCTACGTGGTCGGGGTGGCGGTTGCCTTCTTCGCCACCTACCCCGCCGTGCCGCCCGAGTGGCGGCTGTTCGTCATCACCGGCTTCTGCGGCGGACTCACTACCTTCTCCACGTTCTCCGCCGAGGTGGTAACGCTGATGCAGCAGGGGCGCGCGCTGTGGGCGCTCGGGGCGGCCGCGACGCACGTGCTGGGGTCGGTCGTCATGACGTTTGCCGGGATCGGTACGGTCGTGTGGCTACGCAGCTGAGGCCGCCGTCGAGCGCGAGGGAGCAACGATGCAAGGCTCATTCCTGAGGTTTTACGTCCACGAGGGACACCGGCACCAGCGACGGCTGGTGTGGGAGTGGCTGCTGGAGGAAGCGAACCAGCTCGGCATCCGCGGCGGCTCGGCGTTCCGCGCCATGGCCGGGTTCGGGCGGCACCACGTGCTGCACGAGAGCACCTTCTTCGAGCTCGCCGGCTCGCTCACGGTCGAGGTGGAGTTCATCGTGACCGACGAGGAGGCGCAGCGGCTGCTGCAGCGGGTACACGCCGCGGGCGTACGGGTGTTCTATGCCTGCGTGCCGGCGCTGTTCGGCATCATCAACCCCGACTCCGCCGATCCGCCCTCGCAGGAGTGACTACTTGCGCTCGATGGTATGGAGCGGCGCGACCGTGGAGAGGCTGCGCACCGGGCGGTCGGCCTCCGGGGCCGCGAGCGGCTGGCAGGGCTTCAGCGTTGCCAGGCAGCGCACCGCGAGCTCCTGGTACTCGCGCGTGCCCTGAGCCTTCCAGGCGAGCTCCTCGGGCTTGAGCTCGCGCACCACGCGCGCCGGCACGCCGGTCACCAGCGTACGACGCGGCACGACGAAGCCGGCGCGCACGAAACTGCCGGCGCCGACGAACGCCTCCTCCTCCACCACCACGTCGTCCATGACGATCGCGCCGATGCCGATGAGTGCGCCGCGGCGCACGATGCAACCGTGCAGCACCGCGCCGTGACCGACGTGAGCATCCACCTCCAAAAGCGTGTCCTTGGAGGGAAAGCTGTGCAGCACGCAGCCGTCCTGCACGTTGGAACCGGCGTTCATGATGATGCGGCCGAAGTCCCCGCGCAGAGAGGCGGCCGGACCGACATAACAGCCGGCGCCGACGATGACATCACCGATCAGCGTTGCCTCGGGATGCACGAAGGCGCCCGGATCGACGACCGGTATCAGCCCGTCCACCGAATAGATCGCCACGGCTCAGGCGCGACCGGCGAGGAAGGCGCGCACCCCGGCGCGAAACTCTTCCGACTGCAGCTGCTGCCCGAAGATGCGCGCCTCCTCCTCGATGCGCGCGAGGATCGCCTGCGGGTCACCGCGCAGCAGGCGGCGCGTGGCAGCGAGCGCGCCCGCGGGCTGGCGGGCGATATCCGCGGCGAGGCGCCGCGCCTCGGCGACGAGCTCGCTATCCTCCACCACGCGATTGACCAGTCCGTAGCCCTGCGCGCTGGCGGCATCGAACGGCCGGCCGAGCAGCAACAGCTCGGCGGCGCGCTGCGTACCCACCAGCCGCGGCAGGAGCAGCGAGCTGCCGAGCTCGGGCACGAGTCCGAGCGTCACGAACGGCAGGCTGAAGCGCGCGTTGCGCGCCGCCACGACGAGGTCACAGTGCAGCAGCAGCGTCACGCCGATGCCGACCGCCTGGCCGTGCACCGCCGCGAGCAACGGCTTGCTGAGCGTCGCCACCTGGCGCATGAAGCGCATTGCCGGATGTTCGGGGGTCAGCGATGGACTGCCGAGGAAGTCGTGCAGGTCGTTGCCGGCGCAGAACCCCGCGCCCTCGCCGCTGAGCAGCACGGCGCGCACCGCCGGATTGGCCTCGGCCTCACCGAGGGCGCGGCACAGCGCCTCGTACATGACGAGCGTGATGGCGTTGCGCTTCTCCGGCCGGTTGAGGCGCAGCTCGCATACGGCGTCAAGGTGAGATACGAGAACCGGCTCGCTCATGCGCGGAAGCTTGCGGCATCCGGCCGCCGCCGCGCAACCCACGCGCGGCCGCTGCGTGCCGGGACTTTAGGGTGTCGGTCGGGTGTGCGCGCGAAAGTCGACGTCGCTGTCCGCGGCAAGCCAGACGAAAGCCGCCCAGGCGGCGACGTTCTGATCGAGCTGCTCGCGGTCGACCTTGTCGAGGGTGTCGTCGGCGGTGTGGTGAATGTCGAAGTAGCGCGTGGCGTCCTGACTGAGGGCAAAGCCCGGCACACCGGCCTGCACGCACGGCTCGATATCCGTTCCCACCTCGCGCGGTGCCTGGTCCGAGAGCAGCACGCCGATGGGCGTGAGCACACGCAGTACCGTGCGCGCGAACTCGCTGTCGCGCACGGCTTCGGGCAGCACCAGGGCGTACACGCGGTCGGTGCCGAGGTCGCTCTCGCCGGCGAGCACGTGGTTGGCGAGCTGCGCCTGGTGCTCGTTCGGCGTAGGCGTGTCCGCCGAACGCCCCTTCCGGCGGCACCGGCTGCGCGACCTCCTCGGAGCCGAACAGCACCACGCGCACGGTGCGCCGCGGGCGGTGCGGCAGATCGCGGATCAGCTTGGCCGCCGCAGTGATGATCGCGGTGCCGGCGCCGTCATCGATCGCGCCGGTCCCCTGGTCCCAACTGTCGAGATGCGCCCCGAGCAGCACCACCTGCTCCGGTCGTTCCCGCCCGCGCACCTCGGCGATGACGTTCTGCGAGTGTGCTTCGGTCACGTAGGAGGCGCTCGAGTAGAGATGCACGCGCACCGTCTGTCCGAGCGCGACCAGGCGCTCGATCTGGTCGGCGTCCGGGCCCGATACGGCGAACGCCGGCAGCGGCACACGACCCTGCACGTAGCGCGTCGTGCCGGTGTGGACAAGCCGATGGCTGTCAGTGCCGACCGAGCGCAGCAGGAATGCGATCGCGCCGCGCTGCGCCGCCTCCTGCGGTCCCTCGGTGCGCGCCGGCACCGCGACGCCATACCCGGCGCCGTCCTGGGTGCGCACCATGCGCTGGGTCACCATGGCGATCTTGCCGTTCAGCGAGGCCGGCGGCGCAGCCTTCAGATCGCTGAGCGTCGCGAACGTCACCACGTCGCCGTCGAGACCGGTGGGCGGGGTGGGCGGCGACTCGCCGAGCGCGGCAACGACGAGCGGCTGCGAGCCGGGCGCGATGAGCTGCGCTGCCTCCGCGCCGCGCACCCACGCCGTCACCGGAAAGCTCTCGATGCGCACGTTCTCGAAGCCGAGTGCTTTGAAGCGCGCAGCCGCCCACGCGGCCGCCTGCTGCTCGTTGGCAGAGCCCGCCGGTCGTGGTCCGAAGCGCGTCGTGAGCTCGCTCACCCAGGCGTAGGCAATACCATGGCCCGCCATGGCGGCATCGCGCAGCTGCACGGCCACGACTTCCGGCGAGGGTGGTATCGCGGCGGAGGCGGAGGCGGCGGCGGCGCTGGCACACACGGCGAGCAGGAGGAGGCGGACGTTAAGCGGCTGCGGCATGGCGGATGCGGGGCCAGTTAGTTGTGGGAGCGCGCATTCTACGCAAAGCCCGCGCGCAACGGCGCATCACGGCAGCTGCGCGATCGGCACCGCCTGCGCGAGATGGTAACCCTGCGCGTAATCGACGCCGATGCGCTTGAGCTCATCGAGCACCGCTTCGCTCTCGACGCACTCGGCGACGGTGGCGATGCCGAGCGCGCGGCCGACTTTACCGATGGCCTCCACCATGCTGCGGTTGACCGCGTCCTGCGTGATGTGGCTGATGAACTGGCCGTCGATCTTCAGGAAGTCGACCGGCAGCGTCTTCAGATACACGAACGAGGACGCCCCGGTGCCGAAGTCATCGAGCGCGAAGCGGCAGCCGCGCCGCCTGAGCTCGCTCATGAGATAGCGCGCGTTCGCGAGACTCGTCACCGCTGCCGTTTCGGCGATCTCGAAGCACAGCGCGCCGGCGATCTCGGGCTCCGCGACACTGTGCAGGACGTAGTCGACGAACGACTGCTCGTTGAGAGAGGTGCCGGACAGATTCACCGCCAGGAGTGGCAGCGGCTGGCCGCGTCGCTGCCGCTCGCGCAGCAGCTCGACCGCCTGGCCCACCACCCAGCGGTCGATCACCGACATGACGTTGTAGCGCTCGGCCGCGGGAATGAACTCCGTCGGCGGCACCAGCGCGCCGCCGTCATCGCGCAGGCGCACCGTGAGCTCGTAGAAGGCACGCTCGCTGGCACGCGTCAGCGACATGATCGGCTGGAAGTACAGCTCGAGGCGGTTATCCTCCGCGGCGCGGGTCACCCGCGCCACCCAGTGCATCTCGCGGTGGCGGTGCGAGACGCCGTCGGCCTCGTAGACGTGGATGCGATTGCGGCCGGCGTCCTTGGCGGCGTAGCAGGCGATGTCCGCCGCACTCATGAGCGTGGCGGCGTTCTCGGTATCGGCGCGCACCTGCACGATGCCGATGCTGGCGCCCACTGACAGCGTAGTCGCGCCCCAGACGAAGCGGAAATCGCGGATGCCCTGGCGCGCCCCTTCCGCGATGCGCGTCGCCTGCTCGAGCGTGCAGTTCTCGAGCAGCACGCCGAACTCGTCCCCGCCCAGGCGCGCGATGGTGTCCGAGGCGCGCACCCGCGTCTGCAGGAGCCCGGTGACATCGCGCAGCAGCCGGTCGCCGGCCTGATGCCCGCAGGTGTCGTTGACCAGCTTGAACTGATCGAGGTCGATGTACAGCAGCGCGCACGAGCCCTCGCCGCGCTGCGCCGACAGCAACGCCGCGTGCAGGCGGCTATCGAACTCGCGGCGGTTGATGAGGCCGGTGAGTGCGTCGTGGCTCGCCTGCCAGGAGAGCGCGCGCTTCAGGCGCCGCTCGCGCGTGTTGTCGTGGAACACGACCACCGCGCCGATCACCCGGCCGGCGCGGTCGCAGATCGGCGCGGCCGACTCCTGGATGGCGACCTCGGTGCCGGCGCGCGTGATGAGCACGGCGTGATCCGCCGCAGCGCCGCCGCTCTCGGAGCGCCCCAGGGCACCGGTGAGCGAGTTCTCCAGAGGCTCGCGGGTGAGCTCGTTGACGAGGCGCAGCACGGCCGCGATCGGCTGGCCGCGCGCTTCGGCCAGCGTCCAGCCGGTGAGACTCTCCGCCACCGGGTTGATGTACTCGATGCATCCCTCGGCGTCGGTGCTGATGACCGCATCACCGATCGACTGCAGCGTCACCTGCGCACGCTCCTTCTCGGCGAAGATGGCCTGCTCGGCGCGCTTGCGCTCGGTGATGTTGGTGATCGTGCCCTCGTAGCCGATGACCCGGCCTTCCGGGTCGCGCCGCGCACGCGCGTTCTCGAGGATCACCAGCTGCTCGCCGTCGCGGCGGCGCATGAGGAACTCCGCATCGCGGATCTCCCCTTCGGCATCGATGCGCTGGACGAATTCGGCGCGGTCGAGCGGATTCCAGTAGAGCGTGCTCACCGGCAGCGCGTACAGCTCCTCGGCGCTCGCGTAGCCGAGCATCGTGACGAAGGCGGGATTGACCGACAGCAGCCGGCCGGCGCGCGAGCTCTGATAGACACCCTCGGCGATGCTCTCGAACAGGCCGCGGAACTGCGCCTCGCTGCTGCGCAGTGCGGCTTCCGCGCGGTGCCGCTCGATGGCGATGCCGGCCAGCTGCGCGGCGCGCGCCATGAGCTGGGCGTCGCCGCCGGCGGGGATGCCCGGCTGCGGGCGGTAGACCCCGAGCGCGCCGAGCAGGTGGCCGGCAGCCGCCTTGATGGGCGTCGACCAGGCCGCGCGCACGCCGGCAGGCCGCGACCACGGCACGGTGCTCGCTCCAGAACGGGTCGGTCACCACGTCCGCCACCAGCACCTGGCGCCCGAGACAGACCGCGGCGGCGCACGAGCCGTGGCGAAGGCCGATCTCGGACCCGGCGAGCGCGGCGCGCAGCGCCTCGGGAAGCTGCGGCGCCACGAGGTGGCTGAACGCCTGCCGCTCCTCGGCGAGCACGGTCACCGAGGACAAAGTGCCGGTGCCGGTAGACTCGATGAAGCGGGTGATGGCGGCGAGCACCTCCGGCAGCGTCGCGTTGCGCGTCATCTGCTCGAACACCTCGCGCTCTGCGCTCGCCAGGCGCTCGCTGCGCTTGCGCTCGGAGATGTCGGCGATGCTGCCGCGTACCAGGCGACGATTGCCGCTCGGCAGCTTCGCCAGGCGCACCTCGCAGATGATCTCGTGCCCGGCGCTGTCGATGTGCGCCCACTCGTACACCGGCACCTGGCCCTCGAGCGCCTGCTGCACGTAGCTGCGCGAGCGCTCGGCGGAAGCAGCCCCGTCAGGCTGCTGCGGCGGGCTGACCGCAAGCAGTCCGACCTCGAGCAGCCGTGTGCGCTCGAGGCCGAACAGCTTCTGCGCGTTGTCGTTCGCATCCACGAAGCGCCCGGCATCCACGTCGAGCACCACGATGGCCTCGGGCGCATGATCGACCAGCAGGCGGTAGCGCGCCGCGCTCTCGCGCATCGCCTGTTCGGACTCGCGCCGCTCGGTCACATCGCGCAGGCAGACGATGAACATCTCGCGCCGCGAGAACGGCGCCTTGCTGACGGCGATCTCCGCGGGAAAGGCGTCGCCGTCCTTGCGGCGCGCCCACAGCTCGCGCGAGGCCAGATCGAGCGCGGTGTCGCCGAGCGCCGCAGCCAGGCGCTGCAGCGCCTCGGGAATGGTGTCGTTGGCGGCAAGACTCGGCAGCAGCAGATCGATGCGCTGACCGACCACCTCGGCCTCATCGAAACCGAACACCCGCTCGCCGGTGGGATTGAAGGTGCGCACCACGCCCTCCTCGTCCACCGTGAGCACCACGTCCTTGATGTGATCGAGAATGACCTGCAGATGCTCCGAGCTCTGCTCGCGCGCCTCGAGCGCCAGCGCCCGCGCCTCATCGGCCATCAGGCGCATCGACTCGACAATTCCGCGCCGCTCGTTGTCGATCGTCAGGTAGTAATCGTTGATGACGCGCAGCAGCAGCCCGAGATCGACCGTCGCGCTCCCGGTGCGCAGCTGCAGCTCCTTCAGCTGCGCGCGCAGCTGCGGGTGCACATCGGGATGCGAGTCACTGAGCGGCCGCGGGTCCTCCCGAACGAGCGTAGTCGTGGCGCCCGGGGCGGCACTTTGGGAGTCGGGGCGCGTTCGGAGGGTCTGCGACTTTGACATAAGGAAGCTACGAGGGCCCGATAGCGATCATACGGACGCCCTCCGGACTTCCCCGTGAAGCCTCTCCCGATTCCGTCGACAGGTGGGGGCGCGGAACGCTTGGCGCGAGCGAGCTCTAGCGCGGGGTCGCCGCCGTCGCCGGGGTGCTCGCCGGGGCCGTTGTCGCAGCAGCCGTCGGCGGCAGGCTCGCCGCCGCCGTGGAGGCGCCGGCGGGCGCCGTGACCGCCGTAGCCGCATCCGTCGTTACCGTCGTGCCCGGCGGCTTCGCGGGCGCTGCCGGGATCCCGCTGCCGGCGATGAGCGGCATGGAGTAGGTCTGGGTCTTTGACTGCACCCCCGAGTCCACGGTGAGCGCCGCACTGAAGGTAAAGATACCGTCGCGCTTGGGCAGGACGCGGAAGACATGGTGGATCTCGACTCCCTCGGCAGGCCGGTCGCTGGCGGGGATCTGGCCACCGTCCACCACCTCGAGCCCCTCATCGGCGGTGATCTTCCCGGAAAGGCGGTCGATGGCGGCCGAGGTCGGCAGGATCACCAGATCGACATCGACCGGCTGCCCGACGTCCGGCCGCGCGTGCAGATTGAATTTCACCTGGACGGGGAGCGTGACGGTGGTCTTGGTGGCCGCGACCGCGCTCACGAGCGTGTCCCCCGGCTTGACGTGCCGTTTAGCCGCCGCGCGTGCCGCCTGGGCTTTGGCGGCAGCCCGCGAGTCGCTCCCCGAGCCGCAGCCGTAGGCCAGCAGCAGAACCGCCAGGCCAACCATCAGATTTCTGCTGAAAATCCACATAGTTGCGAGCGCCACCTTCCGGGTGCATTAAGTCACGGCGACCGAGGCGCCCGCACAATAGCGCGTACCTCGGTGCGTGTGCAGTTACCTGATCGGCATTTCGGCAAATCGCGCCGCGCCGGGGCTCGCGGGGCACCCTCAGCCCTGCAGCAACGGCGGCTCGTTGATGGTGGCAATCTGCTCCAGCAGGTCCAGCAGGTGCTGCTCCCAGTAGCGCGGCTCGGCTGCCCAGGGGAAGGCCCGCGGGAAGGCCGGATCGGCCCAGCGGTGCACGACCCAGGCGGCGTGGTGCAGCATCCGCAGGGCGCGCAGCGGCTCGATCAGCAGGACCTCGCGGAAGTCGAAATCCGCGAACTGCTGGTAGCCCTCGATGAGCTCCTGCCACTGGCTCTGCTGCTCCGCCGGGGAACCCGACAGCATCATCCACAGATCCTGCACGGGGACGGCCATCGCGCAGTCGTCCAGATCGACGAACACCGGGCCGCGCTCGTTCCACAAGAGATTGCCGAGATGGCAGTCGCCGTGCACCCGGATCTCGCGCAGGTCGGGATTTTGCGCGAAGGCAGCGCCCACGCGCTCGAGCAGTGCGCCGCTCACGGACGCATAGCGCTCGTGCAGCGCCGGCGGCAGCAGCTTCGCTGCGAGCACCTGGGCGCGCGCCTCCCATCCGAGCCGCTCGACGCCGATGCGCGGCCGCACGCTGAAGCGCCGGCGGCCCCCGATCTGGTGCATGCGCGCGACGGTACGGCCGAGGATCTGCCGCGCCTCGGGCGCATCGAGCTCCGGGGCACGCCCGCGCATCCAGGGGAAGGCGGCGAAGCGGAAGTCCTGGTAGCGCAGCAGGGTCTGGTGCCCGATCGTGAGCGGCGCCGCCACGGGGAGCTCCGCGGTGGCAAGCTCGGCCGTGAACTCGTGCTCCTCCAGAATCTGCGCATCGCTCCAGCGGGCCGGCCGATAGAACTTCAGCACCAGGAGCCCGCCCTCCGCGCCGAGCTGATAGACGCGGTTCTCGTAGCTGTTGAGCGCGAACAGGCGCCCGTCGGGCGCAAGCCCGAAGGCCGCCGCGGCATCCAGCACCAGATCAGGCGTCAGACCTGAGAAAGGCTGCGCAGCACTGCTGCCGGTTTTGTTTATCATCGCTGCCCCATGAGCCACGGCAGCATATTGGTCACCGGCGGCGCCGGCTACATCGGCAGCCACGTCGTGCTGCAGCTGCGCGAGCGGGCCGAGCGGGTGGTGGTGCTCGATGACCTGTCGCGCGGCTTTCGCCAGGCGGTACTCGATGCGCCGCTCGTCGTCGGCAAGGTCGGTGACCGGGACACGGTGCTGCGCGTGCTGCGCGAGCACGGCGTCGACACGGTCATGCACTTCGCCGCTTACACCATCGTGCCCGAGTCGGTCCGGGAGCCGCTGAAGTACTACGGCAACAACACCTGCTCGACCCGCACGCTGCTCGAGTGCTGCCTGGAAGCGGGCGTACGCCACTTCGTGTTCTCCTCCACCGCGGCCGTGTACGGCATTCCGGCAGGTGGCGTGGCTGCGGAGGACACGCCGACCGCGCCCATCAATCCGTACGGCATCTCCAAGCTGATGTCGGAGTGGATGCTGGCGAGCGTAGCGCGGGCCGCACCGCTCACTTACGCGGCGCTGCGCTATTTCAACGTCGCCGGCTCCGATGCGCGCACGCGCATCGGGCAGGCGACGCCCAATGCGACCCTGCTGGTCAAGGTGGCGTGTGAAGCGGCCGTCGGCAAGCGGCCGGATGTTGCGATCTACGGTACCGATTACCCGACACCCGACGGCACCGGTGTGCGCGACTATATCCACGTCGAGGATCTGGCGGCCGCCCATCTCGATGCGCTCAGCTACCTGCGCGGCGGCGGCGCCTGCACCACGCTGAACGTCGGCTACGGCCGCGGCTACAGCGTCCGGGAGGTTCTGGCGAGCGTCGAGCGGGTCACGGGCCGGGCCCTCGCGGTGCGCGAGGAGCCGCGCCGCCCCGGCGATCCACCGGCGCTGATCGCCCGGGCCGAGCGCATCCGCAGCGAGCTCGGCTGGCGTCCGCGGCTCGATGATCTCGATACCATCGTGCGCACGGCCTTCGCCTGGGAGCAACGGCTGCTGCATCAGCCGTGGTGAACGGCATGCACGGCGCGGGCCTGCGGGACGGCCACGCGATGCGCCGGTAGAATGTCTGCCATGCAGTGGGGTCGCCCCAAGTCGTTGAGTGGACTGATGCTGGTCGGCCTGGTGTTGATCGCCGTGCCGCTGCTGACCGGCATTCTGCTGGCGGTGCTGCAGATCCGGGACGTAACCGAGACCGGCCACAAGATCGTCATCCAGGGCGTTACCGGCGCACGCGCCAGCCAGGCACTGTTCGGGCAGATCTACTCGCTCGAGCGCACCGCGCGCCTCTACGAGGTGCTGCACGATCCGAAGCTCCTCGACGGGTACCGCACCCAGGACGAGACGCTCACCGTCACGCGCGAGCAGCTGCACCGTCTGGCGATCGGTGCGGCGCGCACGACGCTGGAGGAGCTCGGCCAGCTGCAGCAGAGCATCCGCACCACGGTGCTGAACACCACGGCCAGCCCCGGCGCCCAGGCGGAGCCGGATCTGTGGGCACGCTTCGCGCAGCTGTCGGCGCTCGTCGAGCGCGTCGCCCAGCAGAGCAACGCGCAGGTCGACAGCCAGATCGCGGTGCTGGAAGCGCGCACGCTGGAAGCGCGCCAGCGCCTGCTGTGGCTCGCCGCGCTGCTGGTGCCGCTCGCCATCATCGCGGTGTTCGTGCTCACCGTGGGCGTCGGCCGGCCGCTGCGCCAGCTGGACCGCGCCATCAGTGAGCTCGGCGAGGGTACCTTCACCAATGCGATCGCGGTCAACGGGCCGCACGATCTGGAGCGCCTCGGCCGCCAGCTCGAATGGCTGCGCCAGCGGCTGCTCGAGCTCGCGCACGAGCGCAACCGCTTCCTGCGGCACATGTCACACGAGCTGAAGACGCCGCTGGCGAACATCCGCGAAGGGACCGAGCTCCTCATGGACGGCGCGGTGGGCGAGCTCGACTCCAACCAGCGCGAGGTGGCGGCGATTCTTCGCGAGAGCGGCATCAAGCTGCAGCGCATGATCGAGAACCTGCTGTCCTTCAGCGCCTGGCAGACTTCGAGCGTCGGCCTCGATGCGACCGAGTTCCGTCTGCGCCCGCTGGTGAAGCAGGTGCTGGAGAACCAACAGCTGACGCTGCTGTCGCAGCGCGTGCGGCTCGACGTGCGCGTCGAGGATGTCACGCTGGTGGCCGACCGCGGCAAGATCCGCCTGATCCTCGAGAACCTGGTGTCGAACGCGGTCAAGTACTCGCCCAAGGGCGGCACCATTCACCTGCAGGCGCGCGCCGCAGCTGCGCAGCTGGTGCTCGATGTCGCCGACAGCGGCCCGGGCATTCCGGTCGAGGACCGCGAGCACGTGTTCGATGCCTTCTATACGGGACGGGCAGCGCGCAGCACCCCGGTGAAGGGCACCGGCATCGGCTTGTCGGTGGTGCTGGAGTTCGTGGCGGCGCACGGCGGCTCGGTGCAGATCGTCGACGGCGAGTATCCCGGTGCGCACTTTCGCATCACCATGCCGATCCGTGCCGCCAGCGGCGAGGGCGCGGTCAAGACCGACACCAAGGCGCATGCCCATGCAGCCTGAGCGCGCTGCGCTTGCCACACGCCTGGCGGCGCTCCTCGCAATGAGCGCCCTGCTCGGCGTGGCCGGCTGCACGGCCGGTCTCACCGGACAGCGACCGCCCCCGCCGGCCCCGGCGGTGAACCCGACCGCGACTGCCTCCACGGTGCTGGCGGATTACCTGCAGATGCTGCAGCGACTGGTGCAGGGGCCGCCGGCCGAGCAGGCCGAGATCGTCACCAGTGCGCAGCACGATTACGACGCGGCGCCCACCCCGAGCCATCAATTGAAGCTGGCCCTGATCCTCGGCACGCCCGGGCACCCCGCCACCGACTTACCGAAGGCCCAGGGGATGCTGCGCGTGCTGATGGCGAACCCGGAGGTGCTGCTGCCGGCGGAGCGCTCGCTCGCCTTCCTCGAGCTTTCGCAAATTGACGACCATTTGACGCTCGAGGCGGAAAACCGCAGGCTCCAGGCCGATGCCATCCGGGCGGATCGGGAACGCATGGCGAGCGCGAACCATCGGCTGCAGACAGAGGCGGACGAGAACGCGCGGCTGCGCCGCGAGCTCGAGGAGGCCCGCGCCAAGCTCGACGCCATCGCCAACATCGAGCGCTCGCTGAATCAGCGCAAGCCCGACAGCACGACCGGGCACCAACCCTGAGCAACCGAAGGGAGTGAGGGAGACCTTGAATCAAACCGGCAAACGCAAAGCGCGCATCCTGGTGGTCGACGATGATCCGGGGCTGCTGCGTCTACTGACCATCCGCCTGCGGGCGGAGAGCTACGACGTCGAGGCGGTGGAGAGCGCGGCGCAGGCGCTCGCGGCGGCGAGCCGCTTCCGGCCCGACCTCGTGATCACCGACCTGCGCATGGACCAGATGGACGGTATCGGGCTCCTCAAGGAGCTGCAGAACCGCTGGCCGGGACTGAAAGTCATCATTCTCACCGCGCACGGCACCATCCCGGATGCGGTGCAGGCGACCCAGATGGGCGCGTTCGGCTTCCTCACCAAGCCGGTCGACAAGCAGGAGCTGCTGGATCAGGTGCAGAAGGCGTTGCGCATCTCCGGGTTCGGCGCCTCGGACGAGGACTGGCGCGCGGAAGTGGTGACGCGCAGCGCGCTCATGGAGGAGAAGCTCGCCCAGGCGCACATGGTGGCCGGAACCGATGCGCGGGTGCTGATCACCGGCGAGAGCGGCACCGGCAAGGAGCTGCTTGGCGCGCGCCATTCACAAGGCGAGCCCGCGGCGGAACAAGCCGTTCATCGCCATCAACTGCAGCGCGATGGCGGAGAATCTGCTCGAGTCCGAGCTGTTCGGTCACGAGAAGGGCTCCTTCACCGGCGCCACCCGGGCGCATCGGGGCCTGTTCATGGCTGCCGACGGCGGCACGCTCATGCTGGATGAGATCGGCGACATGCCGATGCGCCTGCAGGTGAAGCTGCTGCGCGTGCTGCAGGAGAACATCATCCGTCCCGTGGGCAGCACCGATGCCATCCCGGTCAACGTGCGGGTCATCTCGGCCAC
Source organism: uncultured Gammaproteobacteria bacterium (assembly GCA_963837075.1). Taxonomy (GTDB): domain Bacteria; phylum Pseudomonadota; class Gammaproteobacteria; order Steroidobacterales; family Steroidobacteraceae; genus 13-2-20CM-66-19. The sequence continues at coordinate 527,465 of CAWILY010000001.1, forward strand.
CCACCGCGATCTGCAGCAGCTCATGTCCGCCGGCCAGTTCCGCGAGGACCTGTACTACCGGCTCAACGTGGTGCACATCGAGATGCCCTCGCTCAACCGGCGGCGCGAGGACATTCCGCTCCTGGTGGCGCACTTCCTCGCGCAGATCGCCCGCGAGAGCGGCGTGCGCAAGATCTACGCACCCGAGGCGGTGGAGCTGCTCGCCACCGCCGACTGGCCGGGCAATATCCGCCAGCTCCACAACGTGGTGCGCCAGAACGTGGCGCTGTCACAGACTCCGATCATTCCGGTGGAGCTCGTACAGCAGTCGCTCGGCGGCACGCCCGGGCGGCTGCCCTCCTTCGACGAGGCACGCGATGAGTTCACGCGCAGCTACCTGTCGCAGATCCTGCAGATCACCGGCGGCAACGTGAGTCAGGCGGCGCGGCTGGCGCGGCGCAACCGCACCGACTTCTACAAGCTCCTCGCGCGGCATCAACTGACGCCGGAGGAATTCAAGCAGCGCTAGGCTTCAGGCGGTTGCGGCGGCAGCGCCGGGATCACCTTGCCCGCAGCAGCCTCGGTCGCAGCCCCCGCGCCGCGCCCGAACTGCGCGGCATCGATGCTGTGGCGGCTCGAGCAGGTCGTACAGCGTCGGCCGGGTCACGCCCAAGAGCTCCGCCGCGCGCGACAGATTGCCCTGCGCCACGGCGAGGGACTGCCGTACCGCCTGCACCTCGGCGCGCTGGCGCGCGACACGCAGGTTCAGGTACTCGGGATCGGCGCCGGGATCCTCAAGTCCCAGATCGGTAGCCGTGACCACCGCGCCTTCGGCCATGATCACGGCGCGCTTGATGCGATTCTCGAGCTCGCGCACGTTCCCGGGCCAGCGATGCCCCTGGATGGCGCGGATGGCATCGGGAGCCAGGCCGCGGGTGGGGCGGCCAAGACGCGTCGACATCTGCTGCAGCAGGAACTGCGCGAGCAGCAGGCTGTCTCCCTGCCGGTCACGTAGCGGCGGCACGCGGATGATGACCTCGCTGATGCGGTAGTACAGGTCCTCGCGAAACTCGCCGTTGCCGATGAACTTATCCAGATCGCGGTTGGTGGCGCACACGATGCGCAGGTCGAGCACCAGCGGCGTGCGCCCGCCGATGCGCTCCACGGTGCGCTCCTGCACGACCCGCAGCAGCTTGGCCTGGAGTGACGCCGGCATCTCGCCGATCTCGTCGAGGAACACGGTGCCGCCGTCGGCCGATTCCAGCTTGCCCGCGGTGCGCCGCGCGGCGCCGGTGAACGCGCCCTTCTCGTAGCCGAACAGCTCGCTCTCGAGCAGCGTATCGGGAATGGCCGCGCAGTTGATCGCCACGAACGGCTTGTGCGAGCGGCCCGACAGGCGGTGCAGCGCGCGCGCCAGCAGCTCCTTGCCCGTGCCGCTCTCACCGAGCAGCAGCACGATGGTGTTGGTTGGCGCGACCTTCTCGACCGCGCGGCACAGGCTCCTGATGGCATCGCTGACGCCGATGATGCCCTCGAGGGCCTGGGTGCCGGTGCGCTCGCGCAGCCGCCAGTTCTCCTCCTCGAGCTCGCGGATGCGCAGCGCGCGGCGCACGACAATCGACAGCACCCCCGCATCGAGCGGCTTGTGATAGAAGTCTGCCGCCCCCAGGCCCACCGCCGCGACGGCCAGCTCGCGCGCGTCATGCTCGGTCATGGCGATGATCTTGGTGTCGGGCGAGATGTTGAGGATCTGGCGCAGCAGCTCGAGGCTCTGCTGCGCCACTGCCGGCTTGTGCGCGGTGCCGAGGTCGAACAGCACTACATCGGGCTCGGTGCGGCGCACGGTGGCGAGCGTCTGCTCGGAAGCCTCGCAGGCCGTGACGTCGAGATCGGAGAATATGGTCTCGAGCTCGCGTCGCAGCGCGCGATCGTTCTCCAGGATCAGCAGTCGGCGGCGCTGCTGCAGTGTCGTTGCGGCCATCAGCGCGCCCCCTTTCCGAACAGCACCACTTCCGCAGTCTGGATCAGAATGGCCAGATCGAACAGCAGGCTGTTGTTCTTGATGTAATAAAGATCGTACTGCAGCTTCTCGATCGCATCGGCTTCGGAGGAGCCGTACGGGTAGCACAGCTGCGCCCAGCCGGTGATGCCGGGCTTCACGCAGTGGCGCTGCTCGTAGTAGGGAATCTTCTCGGCGAGCGAGGCCACGAACTCCGGCCGCTCGGGCCGCGGTCCGACGAGACTCATATGTCCGCGTATGACGTTGACCAGCTGCGGCAGCTCGTCGATGCGCAGCTTCCTGATGAGTGCTCCCACGCGCGTGACGCGCGGATCGGAATGCTGCGCCCACTGCGCACCGTTCAGCTCGGCATCCTGCCGCATGCTGCGGAACTTCAGCAGCCTGAACACCCGGCCGCTCAGGCCGACGCGCGCCTGGCTGTAGAGCGCCGGCGCCCGCCAGCCGTCCTCGAACTTGATGGCGATTACGGTCAGCATCATCGCCGGCAGTGTCACGACGAGGAGCGCGAGACTGGCGCACATGTCGAGCATCCTCGAGGAGAACAGCCGCAGCGGATCGCGCCGGAAACCCTGCCCGAAAATCAGCCAGCTCGGATACATGAGATCGATGCGCACCCGGCCGGTCTCGCGCTCGAGGAAGCTGAGGAGTTCGGTGACTTCGATCCCTGCCAGGCGGCACGCCAGCAGCTGCGGAATGGGAAAGCCGCGCCGGCGGTCGTCCATGGCGACGACGACTTCGGTGATCCCGAGGCGGTCGCAGAGCATGTTGAGATCACCGCCGTCATCGAGCACCCCCTCGGACGCAACCACCCGGTCCTCGCCCGGTGGCTGCACGAAGCCGGCGAGCGCGAAGCCGTGCCGGTCGCTGGCGCGGCGAAGTCGCGCCATGGAGGTCGCGGCCTGCCCGGCACCGTAGACGAGCACGTGGCGCTTGAAGATGTCTTCGTCGGCGATGCGCGTGAAGACCAGCCGTGTAGTGAGCACCGCGCACGTACCCAGGATGATCGCGAGTGCAGCCACTCCGCGCCCCAGGCGCAGGCTCGGAACGCCATAGAACAGCGCCGCGGTCACGCACGCCGACGCGAGCAGCGCCGGCAGCAGGCGCGCGAGGATACTGCTCAGCTGTGTGCGCTGGCGCGAGTTGTAGAGCCCGAGGGCGAGCAGGCAGGTAACGACGATGGCGCTGAAAGCGATGCCCCGCGGCCAGAGCGGACCGAGTTCGTGCCTCAGCGTCCGGAAGTCGACCTGGAATCGGATCAACAGCGCCGCGTACAGCGCCAGGTAGCACAGTGCAGCCTCTACGAGGGCGAGTACCGCGAGCGATGCCGGTACGTACTGACCGAGAATCCGGACGCGCATAAGAGAGCCGATACACCTCGGTCGAAGACATCCCTGCCACCGGGAACTTTACACCATCGTGTAAAGCCTGCCGCCATCCCTGCGTGATTCACGTCACAGTGGCGACCGCTGTCAGGCTGACTTGTCTTAATCTGCCGACATGCTGGACTCGCCGTGAGCCAGTGGCGTCTCAGCCGCTACTTCAGGCGATCGTGCCACCGATAGAGCGCAGGCAGCAGCCGCCCGCGCAGCACCTGCAAGCAGCTCAGCTGGCGGCGTTCCTGGCTCAGATAGCGCTTGTAGTCGCTGCGTTGACCCGGACCTGCAAGAAAATCGTACGTCGTGACCAGCTGCTCGGCGGCCCGCTCCATCGCGTAGCCGAGATGGATCAGCCCCAACGACAGCTTGCCGCTGAAGGTGGGATCGAACCCCATGTTGATGTTGTATTGCCGTCCGCCCTTACGGATGTCATAGAGCACGGACACCACCGCGCCCGCGACCCGCAGCCGCGACACCGCCAGCTCGCCACGCCCGGCCAGGCCCCGCGCCAGGTGCTGATGGAAACTGAGTCGTGGGCCTACGAAGGCCGGTTTCCCCCAGCGCAGCTGGTGCAGACGATTGAGATCGGTCAAGGCGCTATCGATCTCGTCCGGCGCGACGTCACTCGATGCTGACCGGGCCGTGCGCGCCGAGCCGCCGGCGCAGGCTCCAGACACTGCGGCGGGTCGACGGTCCGAGCGCGCGCAGGTAGGCACCGAAACCGGCGCTTAGGTCCGCCTGGTAGCTTACCAACGGGTCAAGATCCCGCAGATACTGTGAGCGCCGCGGCTCGCTCGCGGCAAATGCGTCGCGCCACTGTCGGCCGGCGGCTGTGAAGCCGATCACGCATTCCGTCCACGCCTCTTCCGCCGTGAGGCGCCGGACGCAGGCCTGGCGCACGGCGTCCGCCTCCGCGGCCACGGCGACCACGTCCAGATACTCAGAGATCATGGGCGGTCCCGCATCACGCCACGACAGGCCGATGAGCTGCACCGAGATCGCGGGCAACACGCCATTGCGCCGTACCCGCTGCCGATAGAGCGGTACGACTCCCACCAGCTCCTCGCCACGATGGAAGGCCAGGATCTCGGCTTCGGCCCGCGCGCGGCCGAAGTACCGCCACCAGAGCGTGAGCCACTCCCAGGACAGGAACAGGTTGTCCGCGGGCGAGCGGGCGAGGAGCCTCTGCCACGCGGCCTCACTGGCGAGCCAGTCGGACACGTCCCAGCGGCGCAGGGTGAGCGGCGCATCCTGGAGGGAGCCGCGACCGGGCGGTTCGCTCCTGGCCATTGCTTCCCCGTTGCCCATCGTTCCAGTTCAATGCTGCGGCGGCGACTGGGTGCTCAGCGGCGCGAACGGTGACAGTCCGGGCGCCGTCTGCTGCGCGGCGCTGCTGCCGGCGCCCAGCAGGGTGTAGGAAACGATGACGCCAAACTGGTTGTCCGTATATCCGCCGCTCAGTGAACTGTGTGCGTACACGAAGCGCAGCCCGAGCCGCTGACCGACCTGCCAGCGCAGGTCGGTGATCTCGCTGGTGGTGTTGAAGGCCGGTGCATCGAGCGTGTCCTGGTGCTGGAAGTAAGCGCCGATGTCCCAGTTGAGTTTCGGCGTGAGCTGACGCGCGAGCAGCACGCTTGCCAGCTTGATGTCGCTGTTGTTGGTCGGGAGAGTGATGCTCGGCCGGCCATTGCTGCCCGCATTGCTGGCGCCGAAGGGGTAATCGTAGCTGACGTAGCGCAGAGCGACATCAAGGCTGGTTCGCGTCTCCTGCACGCGCCAGTCCGCGCCGTAACTGCGCACGATGAACGGATTGCCGGCGGCGAATATCGGCGGCGCGACCGTCGGGACCGCGGTATCGAAGCCCACCTGGAAATAACTGGCGGCGTCGGAAAGCTGCTGCGAGGCCGTGAGCGCGACGCGCTGGTTGGGGGCGATGAGCCGCGACAGATCGAGCGCCCATATGCCTTGGCCGGTAGTCTGCGTCTGGCGGCTCTCGACGACGCCGATGATGCTCTGCTCGTAGACGAGGACGTCGTAGACGCGCAGCTGGCTGTAGCCGCCGGAGACATCGAGCACGGTGCGGCCGTTCTCCAGGTGGTAGCCGAGGCTGCCTTCGCCGAGGGTGAAATCGTTGTTGACCGTCGTGTCGCTGAACTGCACCTTCTGCCACGATCCCTTGAGGTAGAGGCTCGCGCTGCTGCTGAAAGCACGGTCGATCTTCAGCTTGCTGCCGTAGCGGTGGCTGTCGAGGTTGACGTACTGATATGACTGTGAGCCGGCGATGTATTGCGACTGGGAACCCGAGGTGACGATCGAATATGTGCCGTCGAGCGTCACCGAGGTGCGCAGCGTCGGACGCAGCGTAAAGCGCGGGCCGGTCGTGATGAAATTGAGGTTCTCGAGATTGTTTGGTGTCGTCGGTGCGAGCGGATTGATCAGTAGCTGGGTGTAGGTCTCCCGGCCGATCCAGGCGAAGTCGCCGGGTACGATCTTGAAGATCGCCTCACCGTCGAAATAGCCGGTCGGCTCGACCGAGTAGCCGCCCGAGAAGTACTTGGTTGCGGCGATGTTCGAGTCGAGGTGATAGTCGAGCCGTGTGCCGACCTGGGAGAGGTAGCCGCTCAAGCCGAGCAGCGCCAGCATGCTGCCCCCGCCGCCGGCGCCGTACAGGGCATTGTCGTTGTACATCAGCCCGGCGTCGGCCGTGAGATATTCGCCCGAGCGCGCGTTGGAAGCCTGCTGGAAAAACAGGGTCTGCGGTGTCAGGGGTCCTACCTGGGCCGTGGCAGGCAGCGCGATCAGCGTCAACGCAGGTAACAGTACTGTGCGCGACAGTCCGGTGCGACTGTTCATGAGGCACGCTCCGGCGCGATCTCAAGTGCCGCCCGCTGGCTCACGCGGCTTTGCACTCACCCCGAACTCATAATAGTAACCCGCGTGCGAATGCCGCATGGTCTGGTTGAGCACCAGGAACACCGGCCGATCCGCGTCCAGAATGCCGAGCGCGTCGAGGACCACGTGCTGCGGAGTCTGATCGGCGCGCACCACGAGGAGCACCTGGCCTACGAAGTGTGCGAGCGCCTGCGACTCGGTCGTCACCAGCAGCGGCGCCGAGTCGAACAGCACCAGCCGCGAGGGGTCGGCGCTGCCGAGCTTCGACACCACCTCGTGCGTGCGGGCGCTGGCCAGCAGTTCAGTCGCGTTGGTGTCCTGGCGGCCGGCGGGAAGGAACGACAGCCCAGGCACGTCCGTGGGCAGGATCGCCGCTTCTGCCGACAGCGCCGGATCCTTGACGATGTCGAGCAGGCCGAGCCGGTTGTCCGCGCCCAGGACCTGACTGATGCGTGGATTCACGACATCGCCGTCGACCAGCAGCACGGTGACGTCCTCTTCCAGCTGCATGCTGCAGGCGAGATTAATCGACATGAAGGTCTTGCCTTCACCGGGGACCGCGCTGGTGATCATCAGCAGATTGCCCCGCTCGAGCCGCGGCACACCCCGACCGAGGGCGTTGTTGATCAGCGGCCGCTTGATGCGGCGGTACTGCTGGGCGAGCTCCTGCTCCTGGTGCGCGGGCGGGAGCATGCCGGCCGCGCGTAACGCGTCGAAGTCGATGCTGACCACCTGCCCGGGCGCCGCTGCATCCGCCGCGGCCTCACGACGCCGCGCAGCGCCCCCTGCAGCCACGACGCCATACCCCTGGCTGTCGCTGTCGCTGGCGGCGGCCGCGGCACTCGCGGCGCGCTGGCCCTGCAGTCTCTTGATGGCGTTCTCGATGACGCTCATATGATCCAGCGATGCAGAAACTGCGCCGTGACGTCTTCCGTCAGCAGCGTCAGGACGCCTACCAGCACCAGCGCCATGGCGCCCCCGGAATAGGCCCACACGGCACGCCGTGCGCTCGCTTTGTGCCGCTCCACCCAGGTCATGCTCACGCTTCCCAGCACCGGCAGCTGGGTGAGCTCAGTCAGCTGGCGCGCCGAGGTGAACACCGGGCGCAGTTGGTGCAAGAGGTAAGCGACACCGATGCCGGCCAACAGGCCGGCGGCGAGCACCTGCAGGATGAGCCGGGTGCGCTTGGGAAAGACCGGGTCGGGGTCAGTGGTCGGCGGATCCACCACCTCGAAGCGCACCACCCCGGTCGCGTCCGCCTTGTCAGAGATCTTGGCGCGACTCAAGCGTTCCACCAGCGCCTGATACTGGGCATGCGTGACGGAATAGTCGCGATTCAGCCGCTCATACTCCGCCTCCACCTCCGGAGCACTGGTGATCATCTTGCGCTGCTCGGCGATCTTCGCCTGCTGGTCCACGACCTGCTGGCGGGCCGCGGCGACGTCCACGTCGATCTGGCTCAGCTGCAGTCTCATGCCCTGGTAGATCGGGTTGGCCGCAAGACCCGTGGCCGCGATGGCGGCCTGATCCCCGTGCCGCGCCGCCTCGAGCTCGGTCTTCTGGCGCGCCTTGAGATCCTAGAGCGTGCGCCGGGCGGCGATGACGTCCGGATGTTTATCCGTAAACTTCAGCAATAGCTCATCGAGGTGTGCCTGGGCCTCGCGGATGGCGGTCGCGGTGTCGGCACCGCCGCCGCTGGCGCCGTTCGCCGCCGCGCCCATCAGCGGCTGCTCGCCCGAGAGCTGGCGTCGCAGCTCATCGCGCTTCTGCTCGCAGTATCGTGAGCTGCACGCGGTCCTTGTCGAGCTCGTCCGTTTCCGCGCGCAGACGCGAGAAGTAGTCGCCGGTCGCTCCCGGCACGAGTCCGGCGTGCTCGCGCTTGAAGTCCGCGAGGCGGCTCTCGGCGGCGGCGAGCTTCTTGTCGTAGTCGGTGATCTGCTGGGTGAGGAACTGCTGGGCCTGCTCGGATCCCTCCTGAGTCCCGCCGAGGGAGTTGGCGAGGAACAGCCGCATCAGCTGATCCACGACGCGCTTCGCGGTCTGGCGGTCGCGGTCCTTGAACGTAATCGTGTAGAGGTCCGCTGGCTGAGTCTTCAGCTGACCTTCCCGCTCACTGCTCCCTACCACCTCAAGCCGCTCGCGCAGGTCCTGAATGGTGTCGGCCTGCGCCTCGGGCGACTCGGCGGCGAAACCCGGCACAGCCAGGCGCGCCACCTTCTCCAGCTGCGGACCGCCGAGCAGCGCCTGACGCACGGCTTCGGCCTGCGAGGCGATGTTCGACTCCACCGCGATGCCCTGCGTCACCTGGCTGAGGCGCGTGCGCGTATCGATGTACACCCGCGCCCACGCGACGTAGGTGTCCGGCAGCGCCAGCACCACGAGCCAGCCGATCACGCACACCGTCCACGCAACCACCATGGCGGTGCGACGAAAACGCCAGGCACCGCTGATCTGTTCGAGCAGGAGTTCGAGGGCGTGATGCATACGTGTCAGAACATCGACTGCGGCACGACCAGCACGTCGCCGGGCTTAAGCAGCAAGTTCTGGCTCACATCGCCGTTGTTCACCAGGTCGGCAACCTTCACGTGGATGGTGGTCTCGGTGCCCGTTTTCGTCACGCACGATGCGGGCGCGATTGCCCGAGGCGAACTGCGTCAGTCCGCCGACCGCCAGCACGGCGTCGAGCACCCGCATCCCCTCACGATACGGCAGCGCCGAGGGCTTCTGGACCTGGCCGACGACCTTGACGAGGCTGAAGGCGCTGGCTGCCGTCGTAACGATGATGTTGACCTTCGGCGAGCGCACGTACTCGGACAGCACGGTCTCCATGTCACGCGCCAGCTGCGGCGGCGTCTTGCCGACCGCCACCATATCCTCGACCAGCGGCGTCGAGATCTTGCCGTCGGGACGCACTGGCACCGTCACCGACAGTTCGGGATTACGCCACACGAAAACCTCCAGCGTGTCGCCCGGACCAATGATGTAGTCGGCGGCCTCAGCGTGCTTCGTCTGCGCCTGGCTCGGCGAAGGAGAAGAAGCGGGAGCAGACGACGCACCGAACACACAGGCGCTCATCAGCGCGCTAACGAGCAGCCCGATCAGCAGCTGTATGAACGAGCGTCCCATCCCCATCGCTTTTCCTGTTATCAGGATATCAGCGTATCAGAAGCCTGCAGACGGGGCGCGGTCAAATGGCAGCCGATCCACGCGCTCGAGTTGACTGAACGGCCCGCAGTACGATCATTGCGTCGCCGGGTTACGACATAAGAAGCTTAGCGGTGACGGCGACGCACGTTGCGTGCGCGGCGTGATCCTGACAGAGCCGCGGCGTTGGGGACTCGCTCGGGGATATGTCAGGGATATGTCAAGGTTGGCTCGCGCACCGCGAGTGCGTCCCGACGGATATGACTCGTTTCCACGAACTCACGCAGCGCGCGGCGCGCGGCCGCGCAATCCGCACGGCAGGCAATGCGCAGTGCGATCAGGCCGGCGGGGGGATTCGATACGAGCGCATTCAGCCCATACCACAGCTGCTCGGCGAACGGTCCAGTCAGAGTGCGTCCCGCCACCTCGAAGCGCCACCACATGAGCGAGCGCGCGCCCGAGCGATCGACGACCTCGGCCTCGCGAAAGGGACCGCGTGTACTGTTCACCCCCTGTTCGGCGAGCACCTGCAGACCGGTGCCGAACAGCGAGCTCGTCTCGCCCACGAGCTCCGCCCCCTGGCGCTGCGTGCCGTAGAGCACCGTGACGAGCTCGATGGTGTCTTCCCTTGCATTACCGAAGGCGTAGCGCTGCAGGCGGTCCGCTCCGGCGAAATCCGGCAGCCAGGCAGAGCGCACATCGAGCGGCACGGCCTGCCACGGGGGACGCGGCGCGATCGTTTCGGCTACCGGATCGGCTGCGGGATGCACCGCGCGCAAGACTGCAATCAGGCCCGGCACTACCAGGAGGATCGCCACGACGCCGGCAAATCCTGCAAGCTCAGGTCGGACGCTCGAGGGAAGCGGCGGCGCCGGAGTGGAGGCGGCGGCTGCCACGGCTCCGGCGTCGAACCTTCTCACGAGCCAGAAGAACACGAACAGCGCCACGGCAAACACGCCCCAGCCGAACCCATAGTGGCTCACGCGTACCAGGTAGCTCTGCATGTCGGTGAGATAGCCGGCCTCGATCACGGTATAGACACGCACCCAGTTTGCGAGCAACGCGAGGCCCGCCATCAGCGCCAGCTGCTTCATGCGCACGCGCCACGGATCGCGTTCCAGCTCGCCGTGAAGCGCAGCGACGGCGAGGCCGACGATCATGAAATGCAGACCGCTGCAGCCCTGCTCGATCACGAACGTGCCATTCACGATATGCACCTCGTCGCCGACGATCAGTGCCTGCGGTCCCGTCAGCGCGAGCATGCCGCGAACCGCCAGCAGCGTGAGCTGCTGCAGTGGCGCCGGCTGCCAGATGGGGACTGCGAAATACAGGAACGCCACCGGAAAGAGCAACAGGCGCCCGACGCTCCAGCCGAAGGCTGCCGTGGCTGCCAGCCAGAAGATCAAGGGCAGCAGGGCGGATTCCAGGCTCTCGATGCTGGCGCGGTAGCAAATCGACCAGGCGAGCATGCTGATCGCAAGCGCGAGCAGCGCAAGCGGCGCGGCTCGCGCCGGCGCCGCGGCGAGCTCACGCCGCGAGCGCAGTACGAGCCAGACGCAGACGGCGAGAATCAACCAGCCGTGCACATAGGTCGTGCCCGCGGTATCGCGCCATTTCTCGCCGAAATATTGGCTGGTCGGCCAGCACACCAGCGCTACGATGCAGGCCAGTGCGGCAATCAACCACAGACGTAACTGGGGGAACCTCGGCACTCATCCATCTTAACGTCGTTCGCACGCTCGGCGGGCATGTCAGTGCCGCATTCGAGCGCAAGGCAAGCGGCGCGCCTCCGAGGCGACTCGCGCGCGGGGACGTTATGTGATGGTCATGTCGACGACGTGGGACAGCGCGCTCTCGGCTCCCGAGCTGGTGACGGCCCTCACGGCGAAGTACCAGGTACCCGCGGTCAAGCCCGTCGACGACATAAGTCTGGATGCCGGTGCTGTCGATCGGGATCATGTGGCTGAGGTCGCTCGGCGCTCGAGCCGTAGTAGATGCGGTATCCGGAGAGGTCGGTGAGCGGTGAGCCGTTGGTGTTCGTCGTTGGGCGCCTCCCAGTACAAGCGTGGCGCTGCCACTGCTGCTGACGGCCTGTGGCGCGGTCGTTGACGCCGACTCCGAGGAATCGTGGCAAGCCGAGAGCAAGACCAACAGGAGCGGCACAGCGCTCCACTTCCAATTCGAGTGACTGCAGCTTATTCAAGGCAAAACCTCCCCCCGTGGGCCGGCACAACCGGCCCGCGTCTGTCCGTCCAGAAAGCCGCGACGATGCAAGCGAAAACATCGCAACGGCCTGGTGCAGCGGGAGCAAGGGCTGTGCCAGCTTGCGCTTCTGCTTCGATTTCAGAGACTTGGCGCAACCGGCCCGGCTGAGCGCCGTTCCCGTTACGGTACTGCGCGTCTCAAATTACAGACGCCGCGAGCTGAACCTCGGCGGACTACGTCGGTAAGTGCTTGGAAGCAAAGCCAAAAATGCGATGTCGCGGCGCAACGACGCGGACTCGCGAAGCGCCGCAACAGGTCAGCTTGTGACCTTGATCACGATGTGGTAGTTGTATGTTTGAAGTTGAGTTAGGTTGCGCAAAGTACGTACGCCGGAATGTCGGCGCTGTTTACAAAACCGGCATCCACGGCGCTCGGAATATGTAACGTACCCTTTGCAAGTGCTTGATGGCAGGAAAGTTCGGTAGAGCCGGCACAGCGTTTGCAGTATGATGGTCAAGCCGGCCTACCGCTTGAGGGCTAGGGATCGGTCACCGGAGGATAGTGCGATGAAGAAGCTTAGCGTGATTGCAGGAATGGCCAGCCTGGCGGCTGGAGCCGTGTTGTGGACGGTACCGGCGGCGGCAGCCAATCCGCACGACAAGGAACCGAGCCACTTCGCACGCGAGTTCTCCGTGGGCGGCGGGGGCGGCTCCACGCCAACGACCAGTGTGCCCGAGCCCGCCTCGCTCGGATTGCTTGCCCTCGGACTCGGCGGCCTGGCACTGCGCCGGCGCTCGAAGAGCTGAAAGCTTAGCGGCCGCTGAACGCGGCCGATCGGTTACCGAACGGCTCCCGCACGGGAGCCGTTCGCGTTTTGGGCGAATGTCGCGTGATCTTCCTCGCTCGCAGGCAGCGGCGAGGCGAGCGGCAGGGTCGCAATCACCGTGAAGCCCCCTGGCACATTGCGCGCCGTAATGGCACCGCCGTGCGTGGCGAGGGAGCGGGCGGCGATGGCGAGTCCGAGGCCCTCGCCACCGGCGCCATGGTGCTCCCGGGCGCTGTCGACGCGGTAGAAGGGCTCAAAGATCAATTCGAGGTCCTTCTCCGGCACGCCGGGTCCGGAGTCCTGAACGATGACCTCCACCCTCTCAGGCTCCTGGCCCCTCACGAGACGGCACGCCGTGATCGCGACTGCGGCCCCCGCGGGGCTGTAGCGCACGGCATTGCGGATCACGTTCTCGAAGGCGCTGCGCAGCAGCTCCTGATCGCCGGCAACCACGAGGCCTTGCTGCGCCTGCAGGTTGATCAGACAGCCGCGGGCGTCGGCCTCGATGGCGACGTCCGAGACGATGCCGCCGAGCAGCTCGCCGACGTTCACGCCGAGGTGCTCGAGCAGGTGGACCGGGCGCTCGAGGCGCACGAGCTTCAGCGTGCGTGCGATGAGCTCCTCGAGACGGTCGGCCTCGCGGGCGATTCGCTCGAGGTGCCGCTCGGGCCCGCTGCCGCTGCGCCTCGCGAGGGACAGCGCGAGCTGCAGCCGCGCCAGGGGCGAGCGCAGCTCGTGGGAGACGTCGCGCAGCAGCTGCTGCTTGGCCTCGAGCAATTGACGCAGGCGCTCGGCCATGGCGTCCAGATCCTTCGCCAGCAGGCCCAGGTCGTCGTGACGGCTGCGCAGCGCCGCCGAGACCCGCACATTGAGATCGCCGGCGGCCATCTGCCGCGTGGCATGGCGCAGGCGGTCCACCGGAGAGACCAGGTAGCGCGCGAGCAGGAAGCACACGGCGGCGCTCACCGCGAGGGCGATCGCGAGAATGGACAACGGCACGCCCGGGAGCTCGAGCTCGCCGAAGAGCCGCGGACGGTTGAGGACCGGGCCCACGACCACGTGGTAGGTGCTGCCCCCGGGGGCGACGAGCACCAGCGCACCGCCGACCGGGGCGATGGCACCGGGCGCAGCGGCTGAGGTCGCGCCGCTGCGCGCTCCGGCACTGCCAGAGAGACTGCTCAAGGTCGAGGGTAACGGCCGTCCGAGCATCTCCTGCCCCTCGGGATCGATGACGAACGTGCGTGCGAAGGGCTCCGCGGCCAACGACTCGAGCCAGCTTCGAAGGGCCGACGGTCCGCCGGACTCGAAGGCGCGCGCCGCCTGGGCGTAGAGCTGTCCGCGCTGCACCCACGGTCGGTCCGTGCGATGGGCGGTGGCGTTCACCGCAACGGTGACGGTTCCGATGAGAATGAGCGCCAGCGCCGCCCAGAAGGCGAGAAAGATTCTCCAGTAGAGCGAATGCATCGGGCTAATCCTGGCCCGGTGGCGCTGGCGGAGCGAGGCGCGCCGTGATCAGCGTGAGGGCATAGCCCGTGCCCCGCACGCTGTGCACGTTCACGCGATCGGTATGCTTCATGAGCTTGCGGCGCAGATTCGAGACGTGCGTATCGAGGCTGCGATCGGTCGGCAACAGCCGCCGGCCGAGTGCCTGCGTCATGAGATCGTCGCGGGTCACGGTGCCCGTATCGGCGCGCACCAGCAGCTCGAGGATCCGCAGCTCCGCGGAGGTCAGTTCCAGATCACGTTCGCCGACCGCGGCACGGCGCGCCCGCAAGTCGAGGCGCAGCGGGCCCCAGTCGATGACTCCCGTCGCGCCGGGGATCTCGCCCGGCACCCGCCGCAGCACGGCACGGATACGGGCCACGAGCTCGCGCGGGCTGAACGGTTTGGCGAGGTAGTCGTCGGCCCCCATCTCCAGCCCCACCACGCGGTCGACCTCCTCGCCCCGGGCCGTCAGCATGATCACCGGAACGCGGCTCACAGCGCGAATCCGACGCAACACTTCGAAGCCCGACAGCTCGGGCAGCATCACATCGAGGACCACCAGATCCACGGGCGCGCGTGCGAGCTGTCGCTAGCCCCGCCGCGCCGCTGGCGGCGCCGCTCGCTGTAAACCCTTCGGGACCCAGATACTCGATGAGCATCGCGCACAGCTCCTGATCGTCATCGATGATCAGCAGGCTCGGCCGCGTCTCGGTGGCCACCTCATGCTCCATGGGACAGACGATACACGGCCGGCACGCCCGCTCCCCGCGCCCCCATGGAAAATGAACATTTCTTTAGACTTCGACGAAGCACCCCCAGCTTCGAGCCAGCAGGCCACGGGCTGGCGGCACGCTATCGGACGCGTGATTTTCACAGAATGCAGGCGCACGTCTCAGTCCGCACCGATCGCTGCGCCCCAGCAGGCGCGCGTCGCTAGAATCGGCCGACGGGAACAGGCGTGTACGTGAAGTGACTCCGATACTTTCACCCGCGGCCCCGCCGCCTGTGCCGGCGGTGGTCGTCGAGGGTACGCTGAACGGCCTTGGTGTCGTCCGCAGCCTGTCCCGCGGCGGAATGCCGATCTACCTGCTCGAGACGACCGCGCGTTGCGCGGCCCGCTGGTCGCGGCACTGCCATTTTCGGCGCGTCACCGGACTCGACGGCCGGGGGCTCGCCGACGCGTTGGTGAGCTTGAGCCGGCGGCTCGGATGCCGCCCGGTGCTGATCCTCACCGGGGATCAGAGCGTTAACAGTGTCTCCGAGTACCGGGCGCTCATCGAACCGTGGTACCACCTCAGCCTGCCCTCGCATGAGACGGTCCGCGCGCTCGCGGATAAGGTCCTGTTCCAGCAGCTGGCCGAACGGGAGGCCTTTCCGGTGCCGCGTTCCGTCATCCTTACCGACGGGGCCGGTGTGGCGCAGATCTCTCGCCTGACCCCGCCGCTGGTCGTCAAGCCCGCTGACAAGACCCTGGTGCTGAGCGGCCGCGTGGAGCGCGCGGTGCGCGCGCCGACCGTCGCTGAGGCGCAGCGTGCCGCGGCGCAGATGCTCACACGCGCCAGCGCCCTCGTCGTTCAGGAATGGATCGAGGGGCCCGACACCGCACTCTACTTCACCCTCTTCAGCTGCGATCGCGCGGGGCGGCCCATCGGGTTGTTCACGGGCCGCAAGCTCGTATGCTCGCCGCCCGCCATCGGTAACACAGCCGTTTGCGTGGCCGCGCCGGAAGAGTCCGCCGAGCTGGCAGCCCTGACGCAGCGCTTCATCGCCCGCGTCGGCTACCGCGGTCTCGGGAGCCTGGAATTCAAGCGCGACGTGCGCAGCGGTCGATTCTTCATCATCGAGCCGACGGTTGGGCGCACCGACTGGCAGGAGGAGCTCGCGACGCTATGCGGTGTGAACCTGCCGCTCATGACGTACCGCTCGGAGCTCGGCATGGCCGCCGAGCCAGCGTCCGGGCCGCCCGCCTCACTTGGCTGGTGCCAGTCGGCGGGTTTTCGTTCCCGGTTACCGCGCGAGGTACGCGGCCGCGACGGGTTCTTTCGCTGGTCCGACCCGCTGCCCGGCCTCTATTACTACGCTTACGAAGGCATCCTGGCGCGACTGTGGAAACGCCTCGTCGGCGCCGCCAGCCGCACGGCCCTCGCTCGCGCCTCCAGGGCATGAGCGCGGACCGGCCAACCACCATCATCGGGGCGGGCCCGTATGGGCTCTCCATCGCCGCGCATCTGCGCGCCGCGGACGCGCCCTACGAGCTGCTGGGATCACCAATGGAGAGCTGGCACGGTTTCATGCCGCGGGGAATAGCTGCTGAAATCCGAGCGCTTCGCCTCGAATCTCTGGGACCCGCAGCGCCGCTACACGCTGCAGCGCTACTGCGATGCGCAGCAACTGCACTGGCAGCCGGTCGGAAGACCACTCAGCCGCGAGCTGTCTCTCGAGTCTGCCGCCTAATTTCTCGAGCACACCGCAGGCGGAAGCGAAGATGGCGATCTTGATTGGCTGGACGGTTGGTACAACCGACATCGCAGACACTTCGCGCTGGGTCGGCGCTCGCCGGTCAACTACGCGCGCAATGCGCTGCAGAGCGAGGCGGCCTGAGCAGCGACTCTCTAGCGCCGAACCGTCTGAGAAATCGGGCAACGACATCCTCGGAAAAGCTCCGAATCCAGGCCGGTGTCACATACTTGTGGGCCGAATGCGAGAGGGAGTACAGGCGAGCAAGCGTGGCAGCGTCTCGATTGGCCACGTTCTCGCTGGCGGTGTAGTGTCGCGAGCTGGCGTTACAATGACGGTGGACGGGAGGTCGATTAGCGGCAGCTCGTCGACTACAGTGGAGGCTGCAATAATTCCGCGCGCCACTAACCGCTCTGGTTGCCGGCGTCGCCAGCCGGAAGACGGCGCACTTTGGGGGCGGTTATAGAAGAGTCTCATCCCACGGGATTGGCAAACCCAATCAAGCTACTTCGCTTCGCTGTCGTAGGCTGCGCGGGCTTCGCTACCGATGCGAGCGTCTTGATGGTCTTGGTGGCCCGCGGCAATAACGTGGCCAGCGCCCGGTCTCTTTCGTTTCTAGCCGCCGTGACAACTACTTGGGCATTAAACCGTGCGTGGACGTTTTCTGACACAAAACGCAAGCAGAGACACCGCGAATACTTCGCGTATCTGCTTACTCAACTAGTTGGTGCCGGCATCAATCTCGGCATCTTCTTCTCGTTCTTGAATCTCTACCCGTCCCAGCGCAGATTTCCTCTTTTGGCATTGGCAGTCGGAGCGGTTCCTGCATTGATCTTCAACTTCACGGCATCGAAGTACCTCGTCTTCCGCCGCGATCAGTAGGAGGACGCAAGGACAACCGGCGATGAGCAACTACACCGGAACCGAAAACCTCGAGGTTATGCGCGAGGCGAAGAATTATAACCGCTATCTCCTTAAACTCGTCTCATCCCACGCTGACCGGAACGAAAGAATCGTCGACTTCGGAGCCGGCACCGGTACATTTGCATTACCGATGATGGCGGCAGGATACAACGTTTCTTGTGTTGAGAGCGATCCGACGCTCGCTAGATTTCTTGAGAGCAAGCAACTGCAGGTGTATCCGGGACTCGAGAAGTTCTCTGACGGAACTGTAGACTACATCTACAGCCTAAATGTCCTCGAGCACACTATCGATGACCACGCGGTCATCGCACTCTGGTACCGAAAGCTGACGCCTGGCGGAACCCTGCTTGTCTACGTCCCAGCGTTTGGCGTCCTATACTCGAGTATGGACCGCAGGGTCGGGCACTATCGACGGTATCGTCGCAGAGAGTTGTGCCAATCCTTGCAGTCTGCCGGTTTTACTGTGGTGAGATCACGCTACGCTGATAGCCTTGGGTTTACTGCCACGCTTGTATACAAGACGCTCGACAAGGGAATGGGTCAAATAAATGTGCGGCTTCTGAAGGCCTATGATCGCGTTGTCTTTCCATTGAGCCGCGCTCTTGACTGTCTGCTTGGTTCGTTATTTGGAAAGAATCTATATGTTCTCGCCGTCAAACCTGATTTCGAGGAATATCAAGGCTACAGATGATCGAGCGCTTTGGACCTGAACTCCATCCCCTGGCATACTGCACCATACCGGAAGGATGTGGGTGGGTCTCAGCCCGAGTGCATAAACCTCGAGTACCGTACACCGGACAAGGTGTGCTTCGGAGCCCTCGCGGCTTCCGCGCCGATTGCGGCCTCAGCCATGACGTCGAACCCCAAACCCGAAGAGGTTCTGCCGCCGGCGGCGTCAGAATGCGCTGCGGGTGTACGAGGGGACTCTCTGGTCTTGAGTTTGGCTTGTGCGTGCTCAGGGGGTGTCAGTGAGTTCGTGTTCGAGTCTGCGCTGCCATCGGCTCGTGGCGGGATACCGCCCGACACGCCGGCATGACGGCTTCAATGTGAATCGGTGGACGGGCAGATCTCCGGGTACCAGGTATGTTCAGATCGTTACGACGTCAGCTCACGAGTCCATCAGACGGCGTGCTGCTGTGTGTCCTGGTCTCGTTGAGCGCGTGCCTGTTCGTCGCGTCAGAATCAGCCTGGTACGATGACTCCAACACCTATGCGCTCGATATTCGCGCTGGCAAGCTGATCGAGCCCGGCCACTTGTTGTGGCGCCCCTTGGGCCATTTGACCGACCTCCTCACCGGGCAACTATCCTACAGCGCAGTCCTGTGGCACCTGCAGTTCCTCTGCTTCTTCGCGAGCGTCCTTTCCGTGGTCGCGATGTATTTGCTCGCGGCACGAATGTTTGGACGGCTCGGCGGGCTTGTGGCTGCCACTCTGATGGCCGTGTCGAACGGATTTTGGTCCTATGCGTTCTCAGGCGGCAGCTACAGCCTTAGCATCCTGTTTGCGATCCTGGCGTTGCGCTGCGCGATTTCGCATCGTGGCACGGCCGCCACGCGGGCGGCCTCGTTCGCGGCGGGAGCGCTCGGGGGGCCTGTCCGTGGCGACCTGGGGCACTCAGATCCTGGCAGCGCCCGCGATCTGGCTCGCGCTCGTGCTGACGCCGGCGCCCGCCCAGACTTCGATCCGTCAGCACCTCCGCAACACGGCGGGGCTCGTGGCCGGTTATCTGATGACGTTCGTAGTTCCCCTGCTCACCGCGTACGTGATCCAGACTCGCGGGTACGGCGTTGACTCCGCGGGCACCCAAGGCAAGACCCTGGCTCTCGCGAGTTGGTTAGCGTCTTCCAGCCATGGCTTACCGGCTTACTACAGCGTTGCTCAACTCCAGCGCGTACTTATCGGGTGGCCGCAGTCCGTCATTTCGACGTCCGGGCTCGGTTCGTACCTTCGACTGTGGCGTCTCCACGAGATCGCGTTTCCGGCTTCGGCGTGGCTCGGCGTTTTTTTCGTCTTCTATGCGGCGCTCGCGGGCGCAATCTACGTTCTGGCTCGCGGCTACGCGCGGCTCGACAGTCGCGAACACGGCGTCATCGTATCCTGCGCAACCGCAGTAGGCATCAACCTCCTATTCGCAGCCTCCTGGCAGGGCACGGCCCTGGAACGTTATTTCCCATCGTGGCCGTATCAGCTGCTGCTCGTGGCGTTGCTCCTCAAGTTCCTGGTGACGACTTATCCGCCGCGCCCGGTTGCTGTGGTGGCAGGGGCGGCCCTCGCGGGCATCGCGGTCCTAAACTGGTGCGGGAATTTTGCAACCGTGCTGGCGCCCGATTCCTATCGACAGGTATGGCTGCGCGAGCTGCGACGTGCAACATCGGCGCGCGACCTGGTAATCGTGTTCGGACAGCGTGCCCAGCTAATCGTGTCGCCTCACGATCCAAATCTGCCGAAGGTCGACAACGTTTCCGTGCAAATCGAGGAGCGGGGGGAGGGATGGCGGGCGACCGAGCTGCGCGACATCGCCGAGACCAAGCAGCACGGTGGCCGGGTGTTTCTGGCAGATACCCTGTTCGGCACGGATAGCGCGCCGCGCGACGGGTGGAGCTTCCGGGAATATCCGCGACCCACCCCGAAGCGAGCTCCAGGAGTTCTTTCTTCCCTTCAAGACTGACCGCATCGCATTCGTCGTAGGCGTCGAAAAGGTCTGGCTCGGCAAGGATTGAGATCCCCCGACGCAGGTAGCGCAGATTCACACACTTCGGCAGCACGACTACAATTTGACACGGTGCAGGTGACGTGCAGGAAATCATACTGAATTCCGTGCCAATCACACTTGCGCAAGCCGTGCGTCTGTTGGTCCGCCAGTTCGTGGCTGACGCGTGCTTCTATCATGGCTTGACGAGGCGGGCAGGTCGTTCGTACTCAGGTTCACTGGCCCGGACCATGGTGCGCAACCGGGGCCTGTGGCTGGGGAACCTTCATCGTATCGCGCACTTTTGCGCCCGCAGATGCAACGTGCGCAGCCCTGTCTGATGGATAGCGCGGCTGTGCAACGGGCTTCGGCACCCGCTTCAACGTCCTGGCACGTGGCACCGGTGCTCGCCAGGCGGCTGCGCTAACGCCGCCGGCGCTGACACCGGGACGTGGCTGGAGTCGCTGGCGAACGGCGGCGGATCGGGTGATCCGTCGGGTGTATTCTGTCCGATGACAGCGTGCTCCAGTCAGTGACGACGGTACAATCCAGCGGATCTTGCGCAGGTAGCCGCGATACCGCAGGCATGCTGCAGGCAGCGGGCGTCAGACGTGGAAACAGGACCAGCTATGCAGGTTGCGACGGCGGCCGATCCGGCCTTTGGCTTCGGTGAGAACTGGGCTCGCTTTCTCAGCTCACTGTCCGACGCGCAGATCGAGGAGTCGACCCATGCCGTGCGTGCGCTCGTCGCGCGCGACCTGCTGGGCAAGACATTCATCGACATCGGATCGGGAAGCGGGCTGTCGTCACTCGCCGCGCGCAATGTGGGCGCGCGCGTGCACTCATTCGACTACGATCCCCGCTCAGTCGCCTGCACGCAGGAGCTGCGCCGGCGCTACTTTCCACAAGATGAGGCGTGGAGCGTCGACCAGGGCTCTGTGCTCGATGAGCGCTACCTGGCGAGCCTCGGGCAATTCGATGTCGTCTACTCCTGGGGCGTGCTGCACCATACCGGAAAGATGTGGGTCGCCATCGAGAACGCCGGCGGTTTGGTGCGCGCGGGCGGTCTGTTCATTATCGGTATCTACAATTACCGCGGCGGCCGACGCGGCACGGCGATGTGGGCCGAGGCCGAAGCGCTGGTACTGCTCGGCGCCGCGGTGGCAGCAGCTCGCCTGGGAATTCATCTACCTGGCATGGGACCTGGTCAGGTTGGCGGCGGTCGGCCGAAACCCCATCAGAATGATCCGCGACTATCACGCGCGCCGCGGCATGTCCTGGCGTCACGATGCAATAGACTGGCTCGGCGGCTATCCGTACGAGGCGGCGACGCCAGGCGAAATCCTGGAGTTCGTGCGGCGAAAATTCGGCTTCGTGCTGGTAAAGCAGAACATCGACCTGAAACTCGGTGTCAGCGAGTTCGTGTTCCAGTCGACGTCTCATGACACTCAGCCGTGACGCGTACGTTCAGGCCGGTTTACGGGCCGATGTCTGTTCTTGCCAACCAAACGCGCTCTCGCCCGACAGTGAACGCTACAGTGTCACTCTTGAATGCGAGGAAAGTGTCACGAAGGTCCCGTGGTGTCGGGACCGGGAATTCTTTGAGTCTCCAGCCGTTCACGGGGCGCCGAATCCGTGCAGAAAAGCGAGTCGGCAAGAAATGCCTCAGGCGATACCCAAGGTCAGAAAGCGAGACGACTGACTGGACCTACCCCCATGGCTGCTCGCAATAGCTGTGTCGGCCCGAAGTGAACCGGGACCCCGTGGCGCGAGCGGGACAACCATTTCACGCCCGATGAAGGGCCGACGCGCCATTGAGGAGCGGTGGATGTTCGCTCGTACGCAAGCGCAACGGGCAATGCAAACGCCGTGACATTGCCGGAATGCAAATGCGCATGCTTCACTAAAAAGTTGCCGCATACGCGTGCACGACTCGGCAGTTGCCGTGATTAACGCGACGAGGAGCGCCGGGGCAGCCAACAGATTGATCGCCCATGCGCAAGCCGCCAGGCCGGCAAAGACTCCCGCCCCAAGTGCGCTTCTTCAGACGCGAATTGCCTCGGGCTCCTTAATCGCGTAGTGGAGCGCAAGGGTCTGGAACAGAATCCCGAATGTGTAGCTGCAGCTGGAGAAAGCGTGCGCCCAATACCCGTTGGAAACCGCTGTGAACCCGCAGACGAACAGGGCAATGCCGAGACGGGCGACATTCCTGCAAAGGACGTAAGTGGCAACGTGTCGAGCGTACCCAGCGCATGTCCGATCACACATCCCAGGGGCCGCCACAGCACATGACCGGGCTCAATCACAGCGCCGGCCCCGGCCCTGATCTCATTGGCATAGGTGGTTGCGTCGCCAAAGCGTGCTTCTTCAGAGAGAACATAGGCGATACAACTGGTGACCAAAAGCAGCATATTATGTCGTGCCGCAAACCCATGCACCGCCCGCCCCAGTCGCGAGGCGACCGCACGGGTGCTCTCGCACACGTCGCCGTGTATCCGTAGCCTGTGAGCGACAACTTGGAAACGTTGCGCTGGCGGCGCAAGATCCCGTGTGCGCCAGATGCCGTCGCTTGGCCGCATCCACAACCTGCCGAAGCGTACTGGAGATTGGAGTGATCCGTTTGAAGTTTAGCATGTGCAGTCCGGTGAGAGTTGTAGCACGCCTGCTCGTGGCTCTTGCCGTCACGTGTATCATCAATGCGATGACTTGGGCTGCGGCCCTCCCCGTCGCGCCACAGACGTTCGATACCACTTATGCCGCACCGACGGGCACGACCCTGACCGTTGCCGCCGGCGGGAATCTGCAGGCGGCACTCGACCAGGCGCAGCTTGGGGATACGATCGTGCTCGAGGCCGGCGCGACGTTCACCGGTCCCTTCCAGTTACCGAGGAGGTACGGCAGGCAACGGCTGGATTTACGTGGTCTCGAGTAACCTAACGAGTCTCCCCGCTGCCGGTCAGCGCGTCGGCCCCGATAACGCCGTCAACATGCCGAAAATTGTCTCGCCGGCTAATAACAACGCCCTGGTGACCGTTGCAAACAGTCATCATTTCCGCTTCGTCGGTATCGAATTCACTGTGGTAACCGCAGCCAGAGTGTATCAGGTGATTGTCATCGGCAACTCGGACGCTTCCCCGGCAACGCTGCCGCATCACATCATTTTCGATCGGTGCTACGTTCACGGTGACCCGACCGCCAACGATCGGCGTGGGATAGAGATGGATGGCGCCTATGTCGCGGTGATCGATTCCTACATCAGCGACTTTCAGGAGGTCGGCGCCGATTCGCAGGGGCTCTGGGCCTACAACACTAGCGGCCCCCTCCAGATCCGAGATAACTACATCGAGGCCGCCGGCGAGAATGTGAGCTTTGGCGGCGCCGCCACCCACAACCCCGCCCTCGTGCCCGCGGACATCGAGATCCGCAACAACTACTTATTTAAGCCATTGTCGCTGATCGCGACCCAGTTTACGGTGAAGAATCTGCTCGAGTTCAAGGCGGCGCGGCGGGTCGTCGTAATCGGCAACGTCCTCGAAAACAGTCCCTTGAAATCGCAGAACGGCTTCGGCGTTCTGATCACGCCACGCGCCGCGAACTACAGCATGTCTTGGACGGGGGTGAGCGACATCGCAGTGACCGGCAACCGGCTCATCAACCTCGGGAGCGGATTCAACCTTATGGGACGGAACAACACCCCCCCGACCGCCCTGACCGAAAAGCGGGGTCCTCGTCCGCAACAACCTCATCGGCGTAACCGGACTCAACGGAGCCAGTGGCCGCGCCTTTCAGTTCATAAACGGCGGCAGCGACTACACCATCGATCACAATACTGTCGTCAACACCGCAGCGCCTCCCGTGTCAACGACCTCGACCCTAGGGATGGCGGACACCGCGGGCTCCAAGATCAGCAACCTCGTGTTTACCAACAATCTCTCGACGCGTACCGACTACGGCTTCAGCGGTTCCGGCGCGGGACAGGGTACCCCCGCGCTCACTGCCAACTTCAACAGTTGGACGTTCTCCGGGAACGTCATTGTCAATGCGCCGGCCGCCAGTTATCCCGCCGGAAATTTTTTTCCGACGACCATAGCCGAGGTTCATTTCGTGAACTTCGCTGGCGGCGACTACGCCTTGAGCGCGAGCAGCCCCTACAAGTCTGCCGCCACCGACGGAACGGCTGTCGGCGCCGATCTGCCTGCGGTTCCGGCCGGGAATATGATCGCGCCCAGCCCGCCCGGTAACGTCGTTGTGAGATGATGCGCTTCCATCAAAGCGGACGCCCGACCGTTCATTGAGGCCGAGCGCTTTCGGTGTATATGACTTTTCGCGCCGACGCTGCGCACGAGACGGCATGCGTCCCCATGCCGGGTTGCTCTAGACTCGACCCCCGAAGGGCATCCCCGGCTGTCCCGGTGTCCCGTTTGCGTCACAGGTAAGTCACGCCCCATTAGTGCCGCGGACTATGGCCCGTGTTGCCGGCGGACTGGGATTAGGAATCGTCGAAATAAAGTTCATGTTCGTTCGACAACTTGTGCTGCTCAGCGCGCGCTTGCTGTCCGCCGAGGCGCCGACAGCGTGATACAGTCAGTGACGACGGTACAATCCAGCGGATCTTGCGCAGGTAGCCGCGATACCGCAGGCATGCTGCAGGCAGCGGGCGTCAGACGTGGAAACAGGACCAGCTATGCAGGTTGCGACGGCGGCCGATCCGGCCTTTGGCTTCGGTGAGAACTGGGCTCGCTTTCTCAGCTCACTGTCCGACGCGCAGATCGAGGAGTCGACCCATGCCGGGCGCGTGCGCTCGTCGCGCGCGACCTGCTGGGCAAGACATTCATCGACATCGGATCGGGAAGCGGGCTGTCGTCACTCGCCGCGCGCAGGCTCGGCGCGCGCGTGCACTCATTCGACTACGATCCCCGCTCAGTCGCCTGCACGCAGGAGCTGCGCCGGCGCTACTTTCCACAAGATGAGGCGTGGAGCGTCGACCAGGGCTCTGTGCTCGATGAGCGCTACCTGGCGAGCCTCGGGCAATTCGATGTCGTCTACTCCTGGGGCGTGCTGCACCATACCGGAAAGATGTGGGTCGCCATCGAGAACGCCGGCGGTTTGGTGCGCGCGGGCGGTCTGTTCATTATCGGTATCTACAATTACCGCGGCGGCCGACGCGGCACGGCGATGTGGGCCAGGCTGAAGCGCTGGTACTGCTCGGCGCCGCGGTGGCAGCAGCTCGCCTGGGAATTCATCTACCTGGCATGGGACCTGGTCAGGTTGGCGGCGGTCGGCCGAAACCCATCAGAATGATCCGCGACTATCACGCGCGCCGCGGCATGTCCTGGCGTCACGATGCAATAGACTGGCTCGGCGGCTATCCGTACGAGGCGGCGACGCCAGGCGAAATCCTGGAGTTCGTGCGGCGAAAATTCGGCTTCGTGCTGGTAAAGCAGAACATCGACCTGAAACTCGGTGTCAGCGAGTTCGTGTTCCAGTCGACGCAATTGTCACCGACACGCAGCGCACAGTCCGGTGGCGGGAAGGAGTCGACTCACCCTGTGCCCTGCCTGTTTGCAATCGAGTCCGCGGCCGACCCGCCTTCGCACAAAGCGCAAGGCGTTCGCCTGGAATTCGACTGCGGCCAGAATTTCCTATCAGCGACTTTTTAGCAATGTCTGTCATTCGATCCATCCGGCTTGGATTACTGCATGCCGCGGAACATTCCGGTCTTAATGGCGCTGTTTTAAGGTCGGCGTGGCGTACCAGGCAACTGCTAATAATTTGTTGGCATCAGGTATCACTCGACGATGAGCACATGTGGAGTCCCGGCTCCACGCACCGCGCCTGCGCTCTTTCGTTTTCTCGACTCGAGCTTCTCCGATCTACTGGCTGTAACGTAATGCCCCTCGATGAGGCTCTGGACGGCGTGAGGTCTGGCCGCTTACCGCAACGTGCCGTTGCCCTGACGTTGGATGATGGAGAAAGCAGTGTATCTGCGAGCGTGGCCGATGCTGCGCGAATTCGGCTACCCTGCAACACTTTATTGGACAACCTATTATTCCGTACGGCCGTACGCTGTCTTTGATCCCATGCTTTCCTACCTACTCTGGAAAGGCAGAGGGAGACACCTGCATTTGGACGACCCTCCGCTGAACGTGCGGCTCGAGTCCGAACGCGATCGCTTCGGTGCATTTCAGAGTATATTATCAGGCGGCTAAGATGCGCGAGTGGACAGCGGCAGCAAAGGAAGACTTCCTAGTGCGCCTCAGCGGCCGACTAGGGGTGGATTACGGCGACATCAAGAAAAAGAGGATTCTGCACATGATCAGTCCTGAGGAAGCTGCAAGAATGTGCGCCCGAGGGGCTCGATTTGCAACTTCACACACACAGGCACCGGGTGCCGCGCGATGCCAGTCAGCCAGCTAACGAGCTACAAGACAATGTAAGGATAATTGAGGGCGTCGGAGCGCGCCGCCCGGTGCACTTTTTGCTATCCCAGCGGTTCCTATACTCCGGAACTTGAGGTCTGGCTTCGTGACAACGGCGTGGCATCCGCAGCGACCTGTGAGCCCGGCTTGGTGCAACGCCGTACCAATCCATATTTTCTGCCGCGGATGCTTGATCAAGAGAATTTTGCACCGGTCGAGTTCAAGGGCTGGCTTCGCGGCCTATTCCCTTGGATGACTAAGAGGTCGACTATCAGTGAACATGGTTTTCAATGAGCGAGCACGCGCAATGCGGTGTGCACCGTGGGACCGCGTGCTTGCGCTCGAGGCCTCGAAAGGACAGAGCTCTCGTGACGACCAAATGCTGTTCGCCGAACGGATATTGCCTGGTTCTGCGGAATTCGCCGGAGGACGTGCGCTATGACGACGCCACGGATCCCGTTGCGCTTGTGAGATGCGAGGTGCCCGAGGATCCCGTGAAGGACCTGCGCCGCGCATTACTCCGCCGAATCTGCAGGCGCTGCTACGCAATCGCGACGTCCTTGATTTTGGCTGCGGCTTTTGGGGGATCAGGCGGGGGCTATTGCAAGGGAATTTGGCGCTCGCAGGCGGATGAGTCCCCGAAGGTGTGGCTCTGTTTAGATTAGACAATCTCGCCCGTTTGACATGCGCAATTACGACAATCGCAGCACCCTTGATGAGCGGGGACTCATGGATCTACGCGTCCACAAAGGCGGCCCGACGCGTCACTCGTATGCTTGGAAGATGCTGTAGATAATGTTCATGCCGTGCGGTTCAAGATCGAACTCCCGCAAGCGTCGGTTATTTTCGATGTCGTAGAGAGCGATGTGGGTTGGCTTTTCGATCATACCTTCCTTGAAGACGCGCTTGACCCAGAGAACGTTGTCCAGAAATCGCGTCTTGCGGACACGCGTAAAGCCTACCCATAGCTTCTCGTGAACCACCGGCGGCGCCGCCCCGACACCACCCAAGTAGAGCATTCGGGTCATCCATCATCTAAAAGATCGATGACCTCTTGTCGACGGTTAGAGTGTCGGCGTTCGCGAGTGCTACGCGTCCGTCTACCAGAGTGAAATAGATCTCCTTACCCCGTACCACCCCGTCGTGGGGCAATTCCAGGGCTATGTTGATTCGCTTTCCTGAGTCCGTGAGGCAGACCGCGTCTCGCTGATACAAACGCGTGACCCACACGTCGCCGCCAAGCTGAAAGGCGTAGTTGGGATGCGACTGGTGGGGCTTCGTGCTTGCGACTTTTCGGTAGTCGATGTCGCGGGAGAACCGCTGCCATGAAGATCCGCCCAAAACGTCCCATTCCTACGATGGGAACACCCTCAAGGCGGTCATGGCGCACGACCATGTCCAGTCCGGTATTAACAACCAGTAAGGTGCCGTCGCGGCAAGGCGTAACGTGGTGGACGTCGTTGAAACAGGGCAGCGAGATGTAATTGAGCTGCTCGAACGCTGGCACCCTGAATACCAGTATTTCAGTATTGGTGCATGCGTAAAGGAGGTCACCGACGAGGGTGCCGCTCTTGAATAGGCACGCCGAGTGTTAATGAGGGCGAGCGTCGCTTCTTGACTTGTATTCAAGATGCAGGTTTGCACAGCGCCGGACGTAGTATCCAACTTCAGTATGAGTGCGGATTCGTATAGGTCCCACTCCTTCTCCCCCTTGACAAGGAGGCTGCGCTGTTTTCCGCCTAGCAAGTACAGACAGGTCATTTGTCACTCACTAGCGCTTGAGCTTCATGGGACCGGCATGAATTGCTCATGAGACACTCCCTGGGGTCGACCGGTTTCTCGGGGGGAACAGCTCACCGAGCAGTGCACGGGCGTCGCTAAGAGCCGCTGGGCCGAGAACGTGCACTGTTCCGAGGAACGCCACCGTGGCAGCGACAATCTCGACACACAGTAGCACCACGGGCGACAGGTGGACGGACAAGAGCGCGCGTAGCGCCCAAGTAACGGTGAGCATCGAGATGCCAGCGACCAACGGCACGAGAATCAGCCGCAGATTGTCGCGCACCTTGCGTTCTGTTATTCGGCACGTGTAGTACGTCGACACCAAATACACGATCTGGTACACCACTACCCAGCTGAAACGGCACCATTGATACCGGCTGTTCGCACTCCGAGAAGGACGCCGATGGGCAGCACCAGACCCGTCAGCGCCAAGATTGGGGATTTACTTTGGAACACCGGCGGCATTATTCACCGTGTTTTGAAACGCCGTAAGTATGCGGATCGGTGCCGCAATCGACAACATGGCGAGAGGTATAACCGCGAATCGCCACTTTTCCGACAGCACTACTCGCACGAATTCCGGGGCGACCGCTGCAAGCCCCACCAGGAAACCGTAGAGCGCCAGCACGCGCAGTATGCGTTCGTACGTCTGATTGAACTGCGCCCGTTTGGATTGCATGCGGCACAATGTGGGGAAGGATACTCTTTTTACCGCTTCCATTACTTTGTCGCCAGGGATCGCCGCGAGGTTTGCGCCGACGCTGTAGCTGCCGAGCTCCGTCGAGCGGACCATTACGCGCCCGAGGATGATTAGATCCAGATTCGCGGACCAGTACAAGAGTATGCGATTGCCGAGCATGTGCATGCTGAAGTGCATCAAGTGACGAACAGGCTCGAAACCCTTGGAGAGATCGGGCCACACCGCCGAGCGGTTGTACGCGATGATGACGATCGAGCGTAGCGCCGAGAAAACCAAGGTGCCGAATATAAGCGACCAAACGCAGGAGCCGAGGAACGCACAAACGATCGTGGTAGAGAATTCCGGCCAGGTTGCTTACAATCACCGCCGACGCAATTTCCCTGAAACGCATGTCACGGTCGAGGTGTGCCTGCGGTACGGTGGCTATCGCCGTCATCAGCAGCGACAGCGATGCAACCCGTATGACCCGCGTGAGCTCGGGCTCGTGATACCAAGCTGCGATACCCGGAGCAGAGAACATCAGCACGGCCAGCAAGAAAAGGTTTAGCAACCCAATCAGAGCGCTTGCCGCGCGGCTGGTGTCTGCACGCAGCACTTGTGTTTGCACCAAGCCGGCTGCCAGGCCCGGCTCCCCGAAGAGGCTCACGAACTCGATCACGATCGTCGACATTGCAACGACGCCGTAGTCGTGAGGATTCAGCAAGCGCATTACGATGATCGTTGACGGCCATTTGATCAGCTGCACCAGAATTCGGGCAGACGCTGTCCAGCGTACTCCCGAGAAGGCTCGCTCCTTAAGCGAGCCGCTCATATTGGCAACAATGCCCGTCTACCGGAAAAGGGGGTATCTTCACGGCGGCGACAAAGTCGATGCCGCGTCAGACTCGAGAGCGCCGCCACCAGCGGCTTCATGCGCCACTGCTCGCTTTGGGTGCGCAGCGCTTGGGTTACACGCTCCACCTGCTTATGACCCTCCCGCACCGCCCGACGGTATTCGGCAAAGGCAATGTTCTTGCGCCGGATGCGCAAAGCCAACCGGGACCAGACAGCGCTGATGCGCGTGCGTCCAGGAGCTCTTCCCGCCGTAACGATGACCGTGCCGCAACTGCAAGGCTTTCAATTGCTGCCGGGCTTTGAGCCGTGCTCTGACGGCGTTCTCGCGCGCACGCAACAGATCCCGCATCGCCTCATCGCGCTCATCGGGCACCCTGACCCTTACCAGATCTCCCGAGCGTGCCAAGCGCGCAAGGCTGAGTGCATCCTCCACTCCGGCACACTGATGCCGTTCGGGCTCCAGAGGATCCGCTTGCTTCCTCGGCTTCCTCCTCGCTTAGAAAGAGGGCGGCGTCCATTTCATCTAGTGTCCTGTCCCGCTGATTCGTGAACTAAGTCTATCGAGCTTGCAAGGATTGAATCAGCGGTGGCAGGTCCAAATGAAGGGCGAGCAGTTTGCGTTGTAGCTGAGTGACCAAAGATGATCGATTTTGTTCATGAGATCTTTAACGCTGGTGAATGAACCGCGGCGGATGGCCTTCGTCGGTGACAGGGCGAAGAAGCGTTCCACCAGGTTGAGCCAGGAACTGTAGGTCGGGAATGAAATGCATGTGCCAATGCGGTCTCTTCAGTCAACCAGGCTTTGACCTTGGGGGTGGCTTATGGGTGCCGTAATTGTCGACGATCAGGTGAATATCCAGCTCTCAGGTACTTCGGCTTCGATGTTCGCAGGAAGGCGAGGAACTCCTGATGGCGGTGGCGCGGCTTGCATGCGGCGAGCACGGTGCCATTCTGGACATCCAGGGCTGCAAACAGGGTGGTGGTGCCGTGGCGCTCGTAGTCGTGGGTGACGCCCTCGACGTTAACCCAGACCCAGCGGCAACATCGGCTGCGTGCGTTCCAGCGCCTGGCACTGACTTTTCTCATCCACGCACAGTACCAGCGCATTGTAGGGCGGGTGCAGATACAGCCCGACCACGGCGCGCAGCTTCTCGATGAAGAACGCATCGGTGGAGAGTTTGAAGGTCTCAGTGCGATGGGGTTGCAGGCCGAAGAGCTGGAAGTAGCGATGTACGCTGGTCTTGGAGATACCGCTGTGGTCATGCCGCCGCTGTGCGCACGCTCCAATGCGTCGAGCCGTCCCTGGGCTTCTTTGTGAAGTTGTTTTTGAATCAACGCCGCAATGCGTTCATCTTTCGATCGAACGAGGCTTGCCCGGGCGGGCAGTTCATCGTACAAACCCGCAATTCGATGCTTCACAAAACGTCGGCGCCACTTGCCGACCGTCGCATCCTTGCACTCGAAGCGCCGCGCCAGCGCTCATTATTCGCTTGCCCAGATGCACACGCGAGCACAATGCGCGCGCGTTGACTCAGCGCCGCAGGGCATCGAGCGCGAGCGCGCGAACGATCGGGAGCTGCGCCTGTTCAGCTTCGCTCAAAATCAGCTCCCGCTTTCGGTCGACCCATTCCCATCGCGGTATCTCCAGTTCCAAAGATACCCCGAATGAGATGCAAAACATATGCCACTTATTAACGGGACAGCACACGGATCGTATTGTTCGCGCGGCATAGTATCCCGGATTTCGGCTGCGGACAGAAGCTATCTCAGCAGATCTGAAAATCTCTCAGCTGGTGGGTAAACTGAAGCAGCCCTACCGAAGGTGCGTAAATCTGGTTCGCCCCAACGCGAGAAACTAGATGTCGCTCGACAAGCTGGACAGAATAACTGTCATCAAGCCGAAATTGGTATCTCTACTGGCGAATTGGTATTCGGGCGCAACCCTATTGACAATTCTGCTCAATGGTCACAGCCGGATAGTCAGCAACGGGGAATCTATGTTCTTTGACGACGAAGACGAGAACCGCTATGACTGCACCTGCGGAAAATACATCGACGAATGTGATTTTTACCAAGCCACAGCGAGGCACATGCGGCTACCTAATGCTGCAGGCTGGGATAAGCGGCTGTTTGTGCATGTGCCGAATTTCTCCCGGAAGCCGATTCTCCGCTCTTTCCTTCGCTCGGCGCGGTTTGCGAGCCATCTGCGGGACCGCTGCATAAACGCCATTCCCGCCTATCGCACGATCAGAGACCGATTCCTGGATGCCCAGTTGCAGTTCTTTGCTAACGCGAGAACCTTCGCCGGCGCGTCCATATATATGGACGGAACGAAGTCAATACGTCGCGCCCAGTTATTTGCAGGCGACGATCGTTGCGAAATGAGGGTCATCCACCTCATCCGCGATGGCAGAGGATTTTGCGTCTCGTGTGTAAAGAATCTGGAGGATTCAGAGCCGAGCTTAACCGATGCCGCAAAGATGTGGCGGCGCTACATTGCACGAGTGGATAGATTTTCAAGGGCCTTTCCGTCAGTTCCAGTGCTTGTTGTGAGGTATGAAGATCTGTGTCGCTCCACCACAGAGACAATGCGCGCAATCTGCCAGTTTCTTGAGATTCCTTATGAGGAGCTCAGTGTTGGGGGCATGGAAGGCGCGCATATACTCGGGAACAGGATGAGAAGAAATTTCAATGGAACGATTGTTGAGAACGCGTCATGGAGGGATACGTTGGATCAACGTACTCAGATCAAGCTGACGTCGCTGATGAAACGACAACTCGAGCGCTTCGGATACCTGTGACTTCTCTTTTTTCCTCGACCGCGGTAGCTCGGGTAGTTTGGTGTCTGACGGAACTACGAGGTCTTCGTCATTGGAGTCTCGGTAGTGCAACGATTTCTTCGCACATTTTCTTGGCGGTAGCCTGATCCGGATCTCAAGTTGCAGCTTCCTGTATTGCCGGGTTGAGCAGCAATTCCAGAGTTTCCAACATTATGTAACACCGTGAACCCATGCACCGCATCCTCCCGCCAACGGAACTTGATTACAACTGTGTCCTTGAACATCGCTCCAGGCTGCGTATCCAGCTAGCGACGACTTGGAAACGTCGGCCGGGTCGCGCAATTTGAGCACCCCCTGCAACGCCGCGACTTCTTGCATGCCCGCTCACTGCTCTGACAGCAGCCTGTGTCGTGCACGATGTCGCTATTGCCGGCGCCGCCCCACAGACGTTCGATACCAGTTTTGCCGCCCCGACGGGCGCCATCCTGACCGTTGCCGCGGGTGGCGACCTGCAGGCCGCGCTGAAGCAAGCGCAACTTGGAGACCATCGCACTTCACGGGGTGCGACTGTTGGTAAGGGTTGCTTGGCTTCAGCCCCGGAGGTGGATCAATTTCCGGGAGATGGGCCCACGTGGCGCCGCAAAGCCTCGCACCTGAAGCCGGCGCACGGCGTGCAACCTTCCCTTGGCGATGACAGGCCCCGTGCTCCCAGGCTTCTGGCGAGTCGCCCTGGTATCCGCTCGGGCACGTCGCCCGGTCGTAATACAATGGCGCTGGCGTCGGCGGCCACGCCCGGTCAATGCGGGCGCGGCAATCCCCCAGGTAAGTGACTCTCAGGTAGACGAGTCGTCAAGTTCATGACAATTGCGGTGTTTAGATCGGGCCATGGCGGGGTCGGGGTCGTATCGGCAGACTGCCTCGCCAGAGACGAGCACAGCGTAGTCGGTATCGATCCGGATACCGTCAAGCTGGATTTGCTGAGTCTGGGCAAGGGCCCGATTGTTCAGTCCGGGCTCGAGGAACTAATCACCCCAGCCGTGACCGCGGGTCGAATACTCGCGGGCGCCGACCATACCGCTGCCGTAGCGCACGGCGACGTTCTGATGGTGTGCGTCGGCACGCCCGGACGGGCTGGAAGCCGCCTCGAGGTGACATATCTCCGGCGCGTCGTGCAGCAGATCGCCCGCGTTGCGCACGGATCGGGATAAGAATCGTCCAAGTAAGATTCATGTTTGTTCGACAACTGGTGGCTGACGCCCGCTTCTATCATGGCCTGACCCGTGCGGGTCGTCCGGGACCGGGGTCACTCGTCTGGACGATAGTCAGCAACCGTGGTCTGTGGCTGCTGACATTTCATCGCATTGCTCACTATTGTGTGCGTCAGCGCAGCGTGCGCAGCCCGCTCTGGTGGTTCGCGCGCTTGTGCAAGAGCATCGGCACTAGCTTCAGCGTACTCTTTTGCAGATCAGCGTTCAGTGCGGACTGTGAGATCAGCGGAAGCGTATACCTCTCGAACCAAGGCTACCTTATGTGCGGCGCGCGCAGCATCGGCACGGGCTCGCTGATTCATGAGCGCTGCACTTTCGGATACTCTGTTGCCAGCCGCGACGAGGGCCGGCCGGACATCGGCAAGCATGTCTGGATCGGACCTAACTGTATCATCGCAGGCTCACTGGCCGTAGGGGACGGTGCCACTGTACTGCCGGGTTCGTTCCTGACCTTCAGCGTTCCACCCGGGGCGGTCGTCAAGGGCAACCCCGCGCTGATCGTGCGAAAAAACTTCGACAACTCCGCCTTGCGTCACTCGCTTACTGTTCTGCATGACGTCGCAACTGACAGTTCATGACAAGTGCATTTATCGCCGACGTCCGCCGCTGCGCTGACAAACACCGTTCGCGCAAGGCATTGGTAACTTGCTCGCGGACAATTATGGTTTGCAGGCGTTGCTCGCCTATCGGTTCGGGCGGCGGCGATCACGCGCGAGACGTAAATACGACGCGTGGCCGTTATTGCCTATCGGGTGGCCACTCTACTACTTCCTCAGCCGGTACGTCCGCATAGCGTTCGACATTCAACTCGAGCTGTCGGCCGACATCGACCCCGGTTTTTATATCGGGCACTTCGGCGCCATCCGGGTGCGCCGATGCCGGATAGGAGCGAACTGCTCTATCGGTTGATATACCAGATATTACTCCCGCTGGGAACGGTACAGGACCCGTGATCGGTGATCACGTGTGGATCGGCGCACATGTGCAGATTGTCGGGGGCTATCGAATTGGCTCTGGCGCAACTGTAGCGGCGGGCGCCGTCGTTCAAGAGGACATTCCGGAAGCGGCGCTCTATGTCGGCAATCCCGCACGTGTGGTGGTGTGCAACTATGATAATCGTGGGTTTCTTTAATAGTCACTAGCTCTTAGGGGTGCCATGACTCTGGAGCGGCCTGGGGGCGGGTAGAATCGAGCTGATAATTTTTTTTTTTTTTTTTTTTTTTTTTTTTTTTTTTTTTTTTTTTTTTTTTTTTTTTTTTTTTTTTTTTTTTTTTTTTTTTTTTTTTTTTTTTTTTTTTTTTTTTTTTTTTTTTTTTTTTTTTTTTTTTTTTTTTTTTTTTTTTTTTTTTTTTTTTTTTTTTTTTTTTTTTTTTTTTTTTTTTTTTTTTTTTTTTTTTTTTTTTTTTTTTTTTTTTTTTTTTTTTTTTTTTTTTTTTTTTTTTTTTTTTTTTTTTTTTTTTTTTTTTTTTTTTTTTTTTTTTTTTTTTTTTTTTTTTTTTTTTTTTTTTTTTTTTTTTTTTTTTTTTTTTTTTTTTTTTTTTTTTTTTTTTTTTTTTTTTTTTTTTTTTTTTTTTTTTTTTTTTTTTTTTTTTTTTTTTTTTTTTTTTTTTTTTTTTTTTTTTTTTTTTTTTTTTTTTTTTTTTTTTTTTTTTTTTTTTTTTGGGGGGAAAAAAAAAAAAAAAAAAAAAAAAAAAAAAGGTGCGCGATCTGGCTGCGTGAGTTGCTCGGTTGATCCGGATCGACGAGGCGTGGCTGGCGGTGGAGCCGCTGGA
Organism: uncultured Gammaproteobacteria bacterium; assembly: GCA_963837075.1. Classification (GTDB taxonomy): domain Bacteria; phylum Pseudomonadota; class Gammaproteobacteria; order Steroidobacterales; family Steroidobacteraceae; genus 13-2-20CM-66-19. The sequence continues at coordinate 563,017 of CAWILY010000001.1, forward strand.
CATGCGCGCGGGGACGGACACGGCGCTGGCGCGGGTGGTGACCGTGTTCGGCCACGCACGAGCGCATCACGCGTACCTGTTTGCGAACAAGCGCGCCAACCGGATGAAAGTGCTGGTGCACGACGGCTTTGGCCTGTGGCTGTGCGCACGACGACTGTACCGCGGCCAGTTCGTCTGGGCGACAGCGGAGAGCGGGCCGAAGGTGTCGCTGAGCGATGAGCAGCTGAGTGCACTGGTTGTGGGTCTGCCGTGGCAGAGGCTCGGCGATCTCGCGACGATCCGCGTGCTGTGAAAGTCACTGCAAATATGCTGTTGGATATCGCAACTATATGCGGTACAATATTTAGGCGCATGCGAGTGCGCGCGAGCTGTGGCATAATATGGACGACGATGACGCTGCGCGAGACAGCGAGCAGATCGAGCAACTCGAGGAGCTGAGAGAACTCAATGCAGCATCGCTGCTGGCCGAGCTTCGCAGCATCGTGAGGCCATCAAGTGATCAGCGCAAGCAGCTCAAGATCGAGCAGCTCACCCACGAGATGGCGATGCTCAAGCGCTGGCGCTTGGCCCGCAGCGAGCAGCTCCACGGCGTGCAGCGCAGCCTGCTCGATGAGAGCGATCGATGCGGATCTCGAGGCGATCGCCCGAGCTCGAGGCGCTGCAGCGCCGACCCGCCCGCGAAGTCGAAGGAGCATCCGCGGCGCAGCGCTGCCGCAGCAGCTTCCCGCGTCGAAGATCCGCCACGAACCGGAAGACACCGTGTGCGGCTGCGGCTGCTGCTCTCGAACGCATCGGCGAGGACGTGAGCGAGAAGCTCGACTACACGCCCGGGCGTGTTCAGGTCGAGCGGCACATCCGCGGCAAGTGGGTGTGCCGAAGTGCGAGACGCTGATCCAGGCGCCGGTGCCGCCGCAGGTGATCGACAAGGGCATCCCGACCGCGGGGTTGCTGGCACAGGTGCTGGTGGCGAAGTACGCTGGATCACCGCCGCTGTACCGCCAGGAAGGCGATCTTCGACCGCGCCGGGCTGGCGCTACCGCGCTCGACGCTGGCGCAGTGGGTCGGTGCCTGTGGCGTGCAAACTGCAGCCGTTGGTCGATGCCTGAAAGCGATGCTGCTGAGCCGCCCGGTGCTGCACGCCGACGAGACGCCGGTGGCGATGCTCAAGCCGGGCCTGGGCAAGACGCACCGGGCGTACCTGTGGACCTACAGCACGCGGCGAATTCGACGCTGCAGGCCGTGGTCTACGACTTCGCCGAGGGCCGCGGCGGGCAGTACGCCCGGGCGTTCCTCGGTGACTGGCGGGCAAGCTCGTCTGCGACGACTACGCCGGCTACAAGGCGCTGTTCGCGCGGGCGTGACCGAAGTCGGCTGCATGGCGCACGCGCGCCGCAAGTTCCACGATCTGTGGGTCAACCACCAGAGCGAGATCGCCGCAGAGGCGCTGAGGCTGTTCGGCTGCGCTCTACGAGGTCGAGAGCGAGGCACGAGACCAGGAACTCGATGCCGACGAGCGGCGCCACTGCGGCAGCAGCAGTCGAAGCCGATCGCCGAGACGCTGCAGGCATGGCTCGATGCTGCAGCGGCACAAGGTGCCGGACGGCTCGGCCACCGCGAAGGCGATCGACTACAGCCTGGGGCGCTGGGCGGCGCTCATGCGCTACCTCGACGACGGCGACCTGCCGATCGACAACAACTGGCTCGAGAACCGGATCCGGCCGATCGCCATCGGCCGCTCGAACTGGCTGTTCGCCGGATCGCTGCGCGCCGGTCAGCGTGCCGCCGCCGTCATGAGCCTGATCCAGTCCGCCAAGCTCAACGGACACGATCCCTATGGGTACCTCAAGGACGTGCTCGAGCGGCTGCCACGCAGCCCGCCAGCCGCCTCGACGAACTGCTGCCGCATCAGCTGGCAGCCCAGCTCGATCCCTCACTGAGGGGATTTCGCCAGACGCTTACAGTTAGCGGCTTATTTTTTACCGCGACGACCGGCCGGAGCGGCACGTCGAGCCCTCGCTAAAATCTTTGCCCGGATACCCGCTGCCGGGCGTAGCACGAGCCCTACCCAATATCGACGAAGTGCTGGGTCCCGCAAGTGCGGAGACAGTGAAGCCCGTGGAACGCTTCTATCAGCACCCGCACCAACTCGATCAACATCCTGCGCCACGCCTGTATCGTTATTATCTTTGAAGCGAATCATCTTTTCATCAAAACCTTCGTTGAACACGCGGCACGCGACTTTGCGAACCGCTTAGCGGTAATTCATCTGGTCCGGCCGCCGCTGAGTTCGCCATGTCGATCTATCGCTTGCAGCACCAGCCCGGCGCACTTGCCGTGGAATCGCTGGTTCCTAGACCACCGCGCGCCGCTCAATCGCATCCGTATCGCAGATGCGCTCGATGACGGCGAGATCTCGCATCCCATTTACACGGGGCTTTGGTATTTCTTCAAGATTGAGGCCCGGGTGAGAAGAGTGGCGGCAGCGGCTTACCTTACGTTTATGGAAGAACGCCTGGTTCAACGAACAGAACGGCTCAATTCATTGGCGATGGAGGTGCGCATCGCGGTCAACAAGCGACAGATCGAGTCAGTGGCCGGCGTCGACACACGGAGTCTCTGAAGCTGATCGCGCCGCTGCGGCTGACAAGGCGCACCGGATGTTCGAACGCTTCACTCCTCCGCCGACAGTGCGCGCGCACCACAGCACCTCGGACCCCTGCCACTCGCAGACGCGCAGCCAGCCGAGCGTCGCATCACATCGTTCCGGTGCCGTAGCGTGCCGCCGCAGGCACAGGGCAGCGTCGCTGCAACAGCGCGACCCCCAGCGAGCCCGGCCTTTTGAGCTGGGCGGCCGAGCGGGTAGAATCGGCTCCCTAAGCCTGGGGAAACTCCCGGCCTACCCGTTGTCGTTTTCCTTCGCTTAGCGACCGATCGCCAAAACCCAATGGTTGATAGACTCTCAACAGGAACTCTTACACCCCGTCAGCAGCGTGAACGGGAGTACTACGACCAGTACTCCCAACGACAGACGCATGTTCCGGTCAACCTCAATTCCATTGCCGGGAAGGAACAACGGCCCTGGAATCCATATTGGCATTTATTCGCGCTGGTCAAAGGCCGATACAGACCGGGAGCGCAGCTGCTCGATTTCGGATGCGGCTGGGGCGACAACACCATAATTTTTGCTCACATCGGTTACCAGGTGGAGGGATTTGACATCTCCGAAGGCAATCTCGATGTGGCCCGCCAACTTGCCGAATGCGGGCGTTACGAAGCAAATTCATTTTAGTGTGCAGCGTGCCGAGAATCTCGACTATCCCGAGGACACTTCGACGTAATCGCTGGAGTTGACATCCTGCACCATGTCGATATCCCATCTGCCATCCCTGAGTGCCACCGAGTGCTCCAAAAGGGGGGCGCTGCATTCTTCATCGAGCCACTCTCCAACCCGCTATTCGATAGCCTGCGCAACACTAGCGTCATTCGGCGATTTTGGCCCAATCAGGCTTCATTCGAGAGCCACATCACGAGCGATGAACGCAAGCTAAATAGTCAAGATCTCAAGCTCATCAGCCACGTCTTCCCACGGCACAGGATTGACCGATTTCGCATCCTGTCGCGTCTCGAGGTGCTTTTCCACACAGGCGCGATGACGTTGGGGAAACTCGATTACAGGTTGAGATTTCTTCCGTTCTACGGGTGGCTCGCTGGCAAGGTCGTGCTGACTTTGGAAAAAACGGATGAAAGCATGTAAGACTACACACCGCCAGCTCTGCCATAAGTGCCGCATGCCTTAATACACGGCAGGCTCGTGTCGTGCGGGCGCCCGTACTTCAGTCAGGTCGCTAACCTGACGCGAAACTCCTCCGCGAGCCGCTCAACGTTTCGCTCGAGGTGATACTTCGCGAGCACCTTGCGGCGCCCCGCGGCCCCCAGTCGCCGCGCCCCCTCGGCGTCGTCCATCAGACGCTCCACCGCGTCGGCAATTGCGCTAGCGCTTGCCGGCGGAACGAGCAACCCTTCGACATCCGTTTCGATGATCTCCGGGATACCGGTGATCCAGGTTGCCACGCAGGGCAGCTCCATTGCCATTGCCTCCATCAAAACCACGGGAACGCCCTCGAGGAAACTCGACAGGACAAACGCGTCGCACGACTTATAGTAGTCCGCGAGGCAATCGTGGTTGCAGGCGCCGGCAAGGCGAACACAGTCTCCCAGATCATGAAGTGAAGCCAGTTTCTCAAGCGTGGCACGCTCGGGTCCCTCCCCCACCAGCTCCAGCGTGACGTTTCGTCCTCGCTCTCTCAACAAGGCTACCGCCTCGAGTAGGATTGGATAGCCCTTCGGGGCCGATAAGCGCCCGACCGACAGTAGCCGAAATGGCTCGTTGAGGTCCCGCTGAAGGGTTCTCCGCGGACGAAACGCGTCAGCGTTCACCCCCAAGGGCAGCACCACGACCTTGTGCCAGTGCGCAGGGTCGGAAGCGTTCATCACCTGGCTCATACCGTATTGTCCGACGGTCGCGACGAAGACTGCTCCAGCCACCTTTTCGGCGAGGTGAAACCCAACCACATCGACAAACTCCCCCGATCCGTGCGCAGTCAGCGAGTAGCGGACTCGAAAAATCCGCGCCAGTATCAACAGCACGGTGGACGAAAAATGCGTATGAATATCCGTCACCCCCTGCCCTTCGAAGTAATCCCCCGCGACAACTGCCTCGAGAAAATAGAGGCTGTACATCACTAGCAGTCGCGGCGTACCGCGACTCAGCGCCCAGCCGTACAACAACCCACGCACGTAGCCAAGCGGATGCCGGCAGAGCACGCGGAGATTGGCAAGCAACGCGTGGACGGCACCAGCACCCATTACCGAGAAAGTCCGTTTCGCCTCTTGCGCCTCATCTGCGCTGAGCATCGCCATCGGCCTGTCACACTTGCGCACGGAAACCACGCGAACGTCGACGCCGTGGCGGCGCAGCGCGAGCACCTCATGCAGCACGAACGTGTGGCTCAGCGCGGGATACTGACTGACCAGATAGCCAAGCTTCATTGAGAGCGGTCCGCGGCTGTCAGGCGACCTGACCCTGATGTGAGGGGTCGTCCGCGGCAGCGTGGTGCGGACATTGGGCGAGAAAGTGTTCCGCGACCGCATCCCAGCTGCAATGCTCCACGACGTACCGGCGGGCGGCGCCGGCCAGCCGACCGGCTCGTGCCCGATCGGTGAGCAGCGCGCAGATCGCGCCGGCCTGCTCATCGGCGGCGTCGGCGATGAGCAGGTGTTCATCGTGGCGCAGCGGCAGACCTTCGGCACCGATGGTGGTGGAAACGACCGGACTCCCCATCGCCATCGCCTCGTAGATCTTGAGCCGCGTGCCGCCGCCGATCCTCAGCGGCACGACGCTGATGGCCGCATGCTCAAGGTACGGGCGCACGTCTTCGACGGTGCCCGTCACCTCGATCGCGGCATTGCGCGCCGCGAGCCGCGCATACCCGGCGAAGGCGACCTGCCGACGACCAGAAGTCGCGCACCAGGTATGCGCTCCTGAACGCGGCCGAATACATCGCTCGTGAACCAACGAATGGCGTCTTCGTTCGGCATCCAGTCCATAGAGCCGACGAAAGACCAGCTCGGAGCTCTGCGGCGGCCGCGGCCGCGAAGCGGTAAAGTATTCGACATCAACGCCCGTCGGTACATGCCCCACCGACGCTACGGCGTACTCGCGCCGGATGACGTCAGCGTCGCTCGGGGAGACCGTGATCACGCTGCGAAGCGCCGGCATTCCCGCGCCTCGTGCCGCAGCATGCGTCGCCACTGGAGTCGCATATAGGCGCGGCGCACGGGACTTCGGGACACTGAAACATATCGCTGCCAGATCATGGCTTCGACATTGTGCTCGAAAAGAACCGCCGGTGGGGGCAAGCCGTCGGGCACGTTGAGCGAGGGCGCAAAAAGTCACACACGATCAAGTCTGCCGCACCGGCAAGCTGCTGCACCTGTTGGCGCAGCTGCGGCGTACGGTAGCGGGCAATAGCATACGGCAGCGGCGAAAAGAGATTGCGCAGCAGATCGACAAGGAACCCCACGCTCCTCTTGGCCTGCGGCCGGAACGGCACGACGACGACTTCCTGGGCGTACTCGTGTGCACGCTCGAGAGCGTCGGGCGCTGCCAAACCATCGTCGAGGCATAAATAGGTCACGTGGTGCCCCCGGGACAGGGAGCGCAGCATCTGGTAGGTGCGGATACGTCCCGCCCTTGTCGACGGGATGCAGCAGCTCCGTCTTGATCCACAGAATCCGCATGCCTCACGCCGCCTGTTTGAGCGGCAGCTCGAGCGACCACGGCGTCTCGCCGTCGAGGAACACTCGCGCCCAGATCTCGAACGTGAGCAGCGCCCACAGACGCTCTGAATGATTGACGCCGCGGAGATGCTCACTCACGAGCCGGTCCACGGCGCCCGCGTCGAACAGGCCGCGCGCGCGGGCCCGTGCTCCGGTGACGTACTCGCCGAGCAGCGGTTGCCAGCGACTACGCAGCCACGACCCAATCGGTACCGGGAATCCCATCTTGCGCCGCGCGAGAATCGGCGCCGGCAGCCTCCCCTGCATCGACCGCCGCAGGATCCACTTGGTCGTGGTGCCGCGAAGCTTCATCGTCTCCGGCAGGACAGCGACCCACTCGGTTAGCGGATGGTCGAGGAACGGTACACGGCTCTCGATCGATGCCGCCATGCTCATCTGGTCCTGCTTCATGAGTAGCTCGTGCAGGTAAGTCTTGACGTCCGCATAGAGCAGCTGCGACAGGAGCGGCCGGCCTGGCACCCGCGCGAACGCGGCGTGGTACGCCGCGTACGGATCGACCGGCGCGAGCTCCGCGCGCACCTCAGGCGAAAGCAGCTGCACGCTGCGCCGCGCGTCCGAACACGGCGAAGTTGTCGAAGTAGAGCTCGTCGAGATCCTCGCCACGCATGAGGAAGGTGCGCGACGCGCGCTGGCGAAGGCGCGAGGTCGCCGGCAGACCTCGAGGGTGCGCCGCAGGCCGCGGCGCGCGAATCGCGGCACGAAGCGCTGGTACTGGGCACCGAGGCGGGCGTTGTATTCCGTCACGCGATAGCGGTTGTAGCCGGCGAGCGTCTCGTCACTCCCCTCGCCGGTGAGCACGACCTTGACGTGAGCTGACGCGAGCCGCGACACGAAATACAGCGCGATGCTCGAAGGATGCGCGATGGGCTCATCTTCATGCCAGACGAGGCGCGGAAGCTCGGCAAAGAAGTCGGCCGGCGTGACGATGATCTCGCGATGCTCCGTGCGATACGCGCTGGCGACGAGACGGGCGTATTCGAGCTCGTTAGCTTCCCGCTCGGCGAACCCCACCGAGAAGGTGCGGATCGGCTCCTCGACCAGCGTCGCCATGGCGGCGGTAATCGCCGCCGAATCGAGTCCCCCGGAGAGGAACATCCCGAGCGGCACGTCGCTCATGAGCCGCAAACGCACCGCCTCGGTAAAGCGTTCGCGGTATTCAGCGACGAGCGCCTGCTCCGCTCGCGAGCCGGGCGGCGGAGCCTCGGAAGGATCGGCGATTGGCACGTCCCAGTACCGGTGCAGGCTGATGCGGCCGTCCTGCCACGTCAGTGTGTGGCCGGGCGCAAGCCGCATGATGCCGGCAAATAGGGTGGCCTCGCCCGAGGGCGCATGATTGGCGAGGAAGTCCGGCAGCGCCTCACGATTGAGAACGGCGCGACCGCCGAGCGCCGGCAGCAGCGCCTTGATCTCCGAACCAAAGATGAGGGTCCCATCGGGCCGGTGGACATAGTACAGCGGCTTCACCCCGTAGCGATCGCGGGCCAGAAACAGCCGGCGCTCCACGCTGTCCCAGATGGCCAGCGCAAACATCCCGCGCAGGCGTTCGACCGCGCGCTCGCCGAGGCGCTCGTAAAGATGAAGTACCGTCTCGGTGTCCGAGCGCGTCCGGTAGCGGACACCGGCGGTCTCGAGCTCGGTCTTCAATGCCGGGTGATTGTAGACTTCGCCGTTGTAGACGATCACAAAACGCCGATCGGCGCTGTACATGGGTTGCTGACCCAGCGCGACGTCCACGATGCTGAGGCGGCGATGGCCGAGTCCCACCCCGGGGCCGAGGTGCAGCCCTGCCCCGTCCGGCCCGCGATGCGCAATCGAATCACGCATGCGCTCGATCAGACCTCGATCGGGCACGAGGCCCGGATCACGCATCAGGATTCCGCAGATACCGCACATTGAAGATCGATCTCCAGCCGAAACCTCAGCCGCATCGCGGCTCCATGACACCAAGCCTTTCCCAGCGGCCCTGCGTGTTGGTAAGCACGGTCATTCTGCCTGACTGCTGCGGGACATGCGTGTCGGTTTGCACATCGCCCGGAGCCACGAGGACGGCTGTCGGCAAGATAGCGATCAGAATGCCTCCCCGATCCGAATCGTCGCGGCACTCTGCCCACCAGATCAGACCAGCATTCAGCTCCGCGTCCGCAGGCAGCTGCAGACTCTGCGTGGCCCGGGTTAGCACTCGATGCCGCGCCTCCGCATGGCTCCAGCAGATAGCGCGATCTGATTCATTGATCTCGAAATTCACGACAACCCCGTCGTGTCCCGCAGGCACGACGATCGTGAGCGCCTCTAGCGAGGCATCGACGGGAAGTTCCAGGCAGTGTGCCGATACGCGCTCGCCGAGCCGAGGCGAAACGTCGCGCGTCACAACACGGACGGGCGCAGCACCGCTCAGGAAGATCGTCGCCACGGCGATGCCCGTGTCGTCGCGGATCACCACCGCGTGCTCCGTGAGCACGGCTGCCGTGAGCCGCGGTGCGAGCTGCCAGCGCAGCATGCCACCGAGCGCGCCCGTCCGAACACCCTGATCATGAATCACCCACGCTCCGGCGCGCAGGTGCAGCACCCGCCGGCAGTGTGCAGACGGTCGCCCACCGGCCACATGCCCGATCGCGAGCCCAACAAAGCTGCTGAAATGCCTACTCGAACAGACGATCCCGTGCGCGCGCGGCGGAATTCCCGGCAGCCATGTGAAGGCGTCCCCCGGGGTTACCGAGGAACTGGCGTCGATCTCGAGCGTGTTGTGCGAGACAGTGGACCGAAACTCGTCTCGCTCCGGCCCCGTGTAGGTGAGTGTGCCGCGATCGATGAACAGCCGGGTCGCGCCCAGGCTCAAGGTCATCGCGAGTGCGTCCGCGTGGCTATGGCCGCAGCTCAGTGCGCCGTGCGGTCCGGCATCGATCACGGCGACCGCAGCGCTCGGACCCCAGCTGTCACGCAGAGTCGCGAGGCCACCCTGCGCAAAATACTGGTCGAGCCACTCGGGCTCACCTGCGGGAGCCATGCGTACGCGGTCAGTCCTTTCGATCCCGCAGAGCCAGTAGGCGAAGCTCGGGGGCGCCTCGGGGGGCGCCAGATCCGGCCGCTGCAGTGCGACGGCCGTGGCCAGCAGCAAGGCGCGCACATCGTCTGGCGCGCGATGATCGAGCGGAAGCAGCAGTCCGCCATCGTCGTCCCCGAGCAATGGCATACGCCCGTCTGCGGATGTGAGACTCCGTAGAACCCCAACGAGACGGCCAAGCGTTTCGCGCACGGTGTCCGAGTAAGGGAAGCCGCTGGCGTCAGCCAGGAACAGGTAATGCAGGTAGATTTCGGCCGTATAGCGCTGGTATTGGCTTGTCTGCTCGAAATAGACACCATCCCGGTAGACTTGCCGCGCGATCTCGGCCTCGAGGATGGCTGCCCCCTTGGCTCGCCAACGGCGCGCGTGCGACGCCTCGGGCAGGAAGGTCCCGACGTAGAACAGCCCGAGCGCCTCGCCCGTCAGGTGCGTATTCGGACTGTAATATGTCGAAAGGTAGCGCTCCACGTGCCGCGCATGAGCCGCGAGCGAGGTCACGAGTCGCATATGCACGTGCGGCCTCCAGGGCGCCTCCCGCAGCATCCATAGCAGCCAGCACCAGGCGATCGCCCGATAGGCTACCTCGAGACTGCTCACCCAGTTGACGCCCCGGCCTGGCGGATTTTCCGTGAGCCAGGACTCCAGATGCGTTTGCACAAGCTCGAACCGCCGCGGGTCCCGATCGAGCAGCCAGCAGAAGGCGGGCGCGAGCAGATATTGATGGCGGTTGAGCTCCCAGAGAAGCTTGTGGTCGCCGACCAGCGTGGTGTCCAAATGATCGATGCGGCTCCAGTGGCATCGCGGGGCCTCGGTGCCGCTCCGTGCTTCCCGTTGCCAGCGAGGCGGACTGCCCACGCGCAGCGGCTCATATCCGAGCAGCGCCACCAACCCTTGCTCGGCGTCGTCGCTTTGCCGGATGAAGGATGCACGAACCTGCGGATCGAGCTTCGCGATCGCTCGCACGATCGCGGCCGGATTGTTCCCGACAGCGGTAAGGAATTCGAGGCCACGATTCAGGGTGGGCTGCGTGCCCAACGCTCGAGCTTTGGTCGAGGAGCCGGACGAAAAGCGGTCCGAGACCCGCTCCATCTGTACGCGCAGCGCCTGAACAGCTCTGACGCGCAGCTCATCCACGGACATGCCCGAGAGGCGGATCACGAAAGATCTCCCCCTTTGCCTTGCACTGTGCACGGTCAGTTTGTCCACGAGCCTGAGCCCTGAAGAGTATGTCGCGCCGCAAAGCCAATGCGCCCGTGCCACCGGCGTGAATCGATCGCAACGAGGCCGTTCGCGCACGGCTGCGACCCGCGCGCAGCCAGCAATCGTGCCCAACCCGCTGGCAAGGGTCGCGTGTTGCGATGTGGGGCGCGGCGCGGAGCCATCAGAACGCAAAGCCGCCGTCGATGGCCTCCCATTCGCCGACCCGACTATAGGAGTGAACACCTTCGAGTCGCGGCACCCAGCCTGCGTCGATACGACACACGATTCGCTCGCGGTACGGTGCTTCCGCCAACGACACGATCTCATTCAGAATCAGCGCATAGCCGTACGAGACGCTGCCATCCTGGCTCGGGCGGATCAGTCGTCCCGCCGCCGTGAAGACCGATCCTGCGCCGCGAGCTACGCGCACGTCGCTTGCCACGACCCCACCAGGTTGAAACTGCCAGGGACCCGTGATCCGATCGGCACGCAGCAGCCACGTGATGGGCGTTTGACCAGGCACGACCTGCGGTGAGGTGGTCATCCACCACGACCCCGCCGCCTGGAAGATCGATGAGTCGACGCAGCGGAAATCGAGCAGGCGCTTCTCGAGGAGCCAGGCATCGGGGAAGCGTACCGCGCGGTACAGATCGACTCCGCCACCCTGCGCACTCTCGGGAAGCATGAAGACATCGCTGCCCGAGACGATGATCTGCGGGAAGGAGAGATGGTGCGGCTGCTGCAGGACCGATCGCACATCGACCAGGTCGCCGTCGGCGGTGAGCCGACCGCAGCAGATGTGGCCGACCCGGCTCGGATTCACGAGTTCCTCGAAGAAGAGCCAGGTGTGCCCATCGCGCTCGCAGATCACTGGATCCGCCCACTGACAGCCTCGAGGTGAATCGATCCAGCGAAAGGACTGCAAGCCCGGGCGCGAGGCGTCCTCGTACAGGGGAATATGGGTGCGCCGGATTGCGATGCGCCAGCGCAGCGGACGGTCGACCCGCCGCAGGAGCGGAAAGGCGCGCTTGCTGATCTCAACGAGCATCCACCGAGCGAACTGCGCTGTCGTGGGCACACGCTCCACAGAGGCAGCGAGGAACCACGCTGCTCAGAAGCTGCGAGAGCCTTGAGACAGCCGTGCCGCACATCCCATAAGCTCTGAATCACGAAGTGGCGCGCTCCCCAGAGTGGACCGAAGCGGTTTGCCTGCCGCGACGGAAAGGGGACGGTCCGAAACAACGCCCGCAGCAGCGTGACGTCGTCGGACTCACTGGCGCCGAGGCGAACCAATTCAATCCCGGTGAGTGGATCGCCGTCAATAATCTCACGCAGGAAGCCGGATCCACGTGGATACCGCCGCCGATCTCCAAAGTGATAGCGCCATACGCCGTGAAGGGCGCCGAGCAATCCAGGTTCGCGTGCAGGTTCCACGCAGAAGTCGATGGTGATATCGACCGGCGTCGCCGCGATCCTCGCGCTCGCTGCGGCCGCCTGGTCGCTGGCGTCGGGACTCGGCCACGTCAGGTGCGGCACGCCGGCGAGGAGATGATCGCAGCGCGCCGACTCGAGCGGATCGGGATACATGCGATACCGCGATTCGATCAGCCAGGCGTAAGCGCGCAAAGCGATACCGCGATCACGTAACCCCGCTTTGCGAGCGACCACGGCCGTACGCCGACGAATGCGATGTCCACGTAGTCCGCGCCGCAAAATCCTCGATAACCCCGCGCGCGTAAGCCGGAATGCCGCCCTCGTCCACGAGCAGACCGACTCGCAGGCGTGGCGCCGTGCTGTCCGAATGCAAGAACAGCTGCGAGACCGCCGCAGGTGCGCTCTTCACACCGTGCGCCCCGCGCGCGGCGCGGGCGCGGGTCCCGGTGATGTCCGCAAAGGGAGCGAGAGGCGGACGGCCGAGGCGCCCGTCCGTGAAAGCGGCAAGCCAGTACTCCAGCACGATCAAGCGCCAGAGGACCGCGCTGTGATCCCGACGTCCGACCGAATGCTCCGATACCAGCCGCTCTACCGCGTTCCGGTTAATGTAGGGCTCCATCGCCGCGGACGGCGTTCGCAGCGCCTTGATCCGGTGGCGCAGGGGGCCGCGAAACCAGTGCGCGAGAGGAACCGCGAAGCCTTCTTCGGACGCGACAGCACGAAGTCGGGAACGATGCCCTGGATCGCGCGGCGGAAGAGGCGCTTTGTTTCGCCGGAAGTTACCCTCAGGCTGCCAGGTATGTGCAGTGCGAAATCCACCAGTTCGTAATCGAGCAGCGGCACCCGGGCCTCGAGCGAGACCGCCATGCTGGTGCGGTCCACCTTCGTGAGGATGTCACCCGGCAGATAGGTCTCGAGATCCGGGCGCATCATGCCGGCAGCGAAATCCTCGCCTGACTCGGACGAAAAATAGCGATTCAGTTGCTCATCGACAGCCACGCGTCCCAAGGGGTGGATCGCGGAGGCAACGCCGCCCTCGTCCACCCGAACTGGCTGCACAACCGTACGATCGCATAACGTCCGGCTCTCGATCGACCGAGATCGATCAGCCGATTGCGACCGAGGAAAGCATGCGGCAGCATGAGTCCGAGCGCCGAGCAGGCGCGAGCCGCCTACGCCGCTGCGCCACCGGCGCGCCGAAGGGTGTCGCCATAGCGCGTATAGCCGCCAAAGAGCTCATCCCCGCCGTCTCCCGACAGGGCAACCGTGACCGACTGGCGCGCGAGCTGGGCGACCAGGAAGGTCGCAATGGCCGACGAGTCGGCGAACGGTTCATCGAACATAGCGGCGATGCTCTCGAAGATCTGCTCCACATCCGGTCGCACCACGAGATCGGTATGCTCGGTACCCAAATGCAGCCGCCACGGCCCGCGCGGCGCGGACTCGTCGTACTCCTCCTCGGCAAAACCGATCGAGAAGGTCTTCACGCGGCCGGATGCGTGCCGGCACATCAGTGCAACGACCGTCGAGGAATCAAGGCCGCCAGAAAGGAATGCGCCGAGCGGCACCTCGGATTCGAGATGTGACACAGCACCGCCGCCTCGAGCTTGATGGCGAAGCTCCTCGACCAACTCCTGCTCATTCCGCAGGCCCGCGTCTGGATGCGGAGGCCTCCAGTAGCGATGGACTTCGACCTCGCTCCCCGGACTCCAGACCAGGAAGTGACCGGCCGAGGTAGCTTCTTCACGCCCTCGAAAATGCTGCTCGGGATCCGGCACGTACCCGAACGCGAGATATTCCATAACCGCGCCCGCTGCGACCCGCAGGGTGGAGCGATCGAAGGCATACAGCGACCTGAGCTCGGAGCAAAAGACGATGCCTCCACTGCGATCCGCATAGCTCAGAGGCTTCATCCCGGTCCGATCGCGGGCGATGAACAGGCGCTGATTCCGCGAGTCCCAGATCGAGAAGGCGAACATGCCTTGCAGATGCCGGGCCATGTCGGTCCGAACTCCTCGTAGAGGTGCACGAGCACCTCCGTGTCGCTGCGCGTGGCAAATCGATGTCCCGACGCCTCGAGCTCGCGACGCAGCGCATGATGGTTGTAGATCTCGCCGTTGAACACGACCGTGACCGTGCCATCCTCGTTCGAGATCGGCTGGCGACCGCCTGCCACGTCGATGATGCTGAGGCGGCGCATGCCCATGGCGATTCCAGTCGCCACGAAGTATCCATCTGAATCCGGACCGCGATGCTGGATGGCATCGCACATCGCCCGGACGCGCTCCCTCGACTCCTCCCCTGAGGCCGATGCCGGCGAAACCCGCGATTCCGCACACCTCAACGCACGTCGTCGCGCGTCGAGAACGCGGCGCCGGTCGCCGAAGGCGTACGCTGGCAGCGGCGGCCGGAGCAGAGCCTAGAATCTTTGTGGCCGCCCAGAGCGTCCCGAGGAACAGATAGAACAGCGTAATACCTGAATAACTGGCGAAGAGGCCGGCGACAAGATAGCCGATGATCGCGCGCTCGATCCACAGCACTTCGATTGTGCGAATATCCGCCTCGAGGCTCGCGCGACGGCGTCTCACCTGTGCCAACACCGACCCCACCAACCCGAGCCAGAGCAATAGTCCGGGGAGTCCCATCTCCGCCGCCAGTCTGAGATACGTGTTGTGAGCATCCCGCTCGCCAAGCTCGGGGGCGTAACGTGCGTTCGCCTCGTTATAGCAGCCGATTCCCACCCCCAGGACCGGATTACTGACGAAGATATGCCAGGCCGTCTTGAGAATCTGCAGGCGCTGCTCCGCCGAACCCTCTGCGACCGCCTCGTAGACCGTCTGGGGGTTGGTCTGCGGGTCGGTCAGGTTGCTGATGCTCTCGAGCCTGTGCCAGGAAGCGGCCGGAACCAGCGCAGCGACCACGCAAATGACGACGAGAATGGGCGCTGCCGCGGAGGGTCGCTTTCTGAGCCGCGCCAGCACCGCCGGGCCGAAGCCGACCATGAGACCGATGAACGCCCCGCGCGACTGCGTCAGGAGGATGATCAGCAGCATCACAGGCACGCACAGGGCGGCCGCCCGGCGTATACGCGCGCTCTGCGCCTTCACGGTAGCGATCGCCAACGCTAGACCCATCGTCAGCATCGTGATGGCCGCGAGGTCATTCGGATTGGCGTAGATCTTGTTCCATATGGCGCGACCGAACACCGTATTCCCCATGAGGTAACCCTTGAGCGTGCCGCGCGCGGGATAAATCAGGAATGCTACGAGAATCACGAGCACATAGAAGCGCAGCTGCTTCGGCGTGCGCAGGGTGTTCACGACGACGAAGAAGATCACCAGCGCCTTCAGCCACTCGATCAGCGCGTCACGTGCGATCTCCGGTGATATGGCAAAGACCGCCGTCACCGCCGCCCAGATGAGGAATGCGGTCGCCCAACGCAATGGCACCGGGAATCTGAGCTCGCCTGGTCGGATCAGCAGGCCGAGCAGCGCAACATAGATCCCCGCTTCCGTGAATATGTCACTCCAGCGTGCCGTGACCAGAAAGAACGTGAAAACGGTGAGCCCGATCAGCGGCAGTGAATTCGGGCGCGACGCCACGCGGCGCAGCCGTCCTTGCAGGAGTTCTCCGGTGGGTGCGTTCACGTAAGTAGTGCGCTCCCGGCGCCTGCTTCGCTCGCAAGCTCACGGTACAGTGTCTCGAGCTTCCCCATGACGATGCGCTCATGGTACTCGCGACGCACGCGCGCACGACCGGCTTCACCGAGGCGCTGGCGCAGCGCTGCGTTGTGCCGTAGCTCCGCCAGGTTGGTCGCCAGCGCCTGCACGTCGTCGACGGGGACCAGGAGTCCGGTCCCGTGATCCACGATGACCTCGGGGATCCCCCCACCGGAGTCGCCACCACCGGGCACCCCGCCGCCAGCGCCTCGATAACCGAATTGGGGAACCCCTCGCTGCGCGAGCAGACCACGCTCACGTCGAAAAACTGATGCAGATTGGTCGCCTCGTGCAACTGCCCGGTGAAGCAGACGCGCGCGCCGATATCGAGCTCACGGACGAGCCCGGCAAGCTGCTCCCGGGATGGCCCGTCGCCGACGAGTACCAGGTGCACGTCCGCATCGAGCCGCGCCAGCGCGCGCAGCAACATGGTGTGATTCTTAACGGGTACCAGACGTGCGACCGCACCCACGAGGAAGGCGCCGTCTGGAACGCCCCAGCTGCGACGCCGGGCGCTTCGCTGCTCAGAGCCGACCTGGTCGAATGCGCGCTCGTCGAGAAAGTTTGGCAACCTGACGACTCGCGACGCTGCAACCCGTTCCGTGTCGGTCAGCAACTCGGCCGCGACGGCGCTGTTGGTGATGACGCGATGGGCGAACCGATAGCTCCAACGGTTGAGCGGGGCGAGACCCGCTCTCGGGATCTCATCGAGCCAGCGTCGGCTGGCAATGACGCGGCAACCGCCGACTCGCGCCCAGGGCGCCGCAAAGATGTTGGTATACAGGTCGTGTGTGTGAACGATGCGGATCTCCCTGCGACGCAGATGCTGCAAGAATCGCCACCCCTGTATTGCGGTGCGCAACGAGTAGAGCCGGCCGATCGGCAGGTGTACCAGCTCGACACCGAGAGCCTCATAACGCGCACGCAAGGGACCAGTCTCATGCAGGTGAAAAACCGTCACCCGGAAGCGCTGCCGATCGAGGGCTTCCACGGTGCGCACCGCATTCAGTTCGGTGCCGCCGATATCGAGGGAATCGATGCAGTAGCCCACGCCAATGGCACGTGGCAGCGCCGTCGCAATGGTGGGCGCGAGGCGACCCATGGCTCAATTACACCGGCGGCTGCGGCACGTCATACGTGACCTTGCGCCAGGCGCTATCGGCACGACCAGAGGTCCACACCCAGAAGGCGAGCCAGGCAGCCGTGTTGAGGACCACGAACGATGCGGCCAGCGTGGCAGCACGTGATCTCGATCCCGGTCCACGGGTCAGCCCGAGGAGCGCCAATCCGTAGAAGAGTAACTGAGCCACGAACGCCGCGCGGTAGAACGATTCATCGAGGAGGGCGCTCGCCACGAGCACCGCCAGCTGAATCCAGGGAACGGCGAGACGCAGCAGCTTGTGGGACACGAACTGCAACCAGATCGGGTTGCACCACGGCAGTAGTGCCTGCGGCAAAAGGGTCGCGAGCTGGAAGTTGCCGCACAGCGTACGCACCTTGCGCCGGAATTCGTCCGCTGTGCGGTCCGGGAGTCGATCGTAAGCCAACGCGCGCTCGTCGTACACGACGCGCCACCCCTGCAGGACGACCTGCAGAGGCCAGTAGAGGTCATCGAGGAGCACGCCTTGCGGAATCGGCCGAAAGAGCTCGCGGCGCACCGCACAGATTGATCCCGACACGCCGACGGTCGAGTGCAGCCGCCCTTCGTTGCGACGCAACCAGCGTTCGTAGCGCCAGTAGAGACCGACGCCCGCGAGCACTCCGGGCGGTGCATCGAGCAGCAGCTCGCCGCTCACCGCGCCGACCTCCGGGCAAGTGAAGTTCGCGAGCAACCGCTGCAGGGAATCGACAGCCCAGCGCTGTCTTGCGTCGGCGAATACCAGGATGTCCCCCGTCGCCGCTGCGCATCCATGGGAGAGCGCCTGCGCCTTGCCTTCATTCTCGGTGAGCTCGAGCACCCTCACCAACGAGCTCGGGTGCGATTGTGCCAGCGTCACTGTCCCGTCCGTACAGCCATCCGCCACCACGATCAGCTCTGCCGGGAGCCCCGTCAGCTCGATCAGCTCCACGAGCTCACCGAGACGGGCGCGGATCCGCGCAGCCTCGTGGTGCACGGCGAGGATCACACTGAACGATTTCGCCGGTACCGGCTTGGCACCCGAGCCGGCCCGCCGGCGCGGCAGTCCCGCCAGCATCCACACCACGAGTGGATACACGACATACGCATAGACCACGGTTGCCACGCCGACCCAGAACACGCCCTTGAGCAGAGGTTGCATCACACCCCCGTCAGCGCCGAGCGGTGAACCATGGAATAAGTGGGCGCGCGATATCCTGCGATTTGTTGTCCCGCAAGTTGCTCAATGATGTCGGCGTGTGTCTTCGCGGAATTCGGCCGCATCCAGCTTATAGATCAAGCAATGCCAATGAAGAGTGACAGCCTAATTCGTGTCCACCGGCCGCGATCTCGCGCAGCAGATTGGGAAAGCGCTCGGCGACCCACCCCAGAACGAAAAACGTGGCGCGCACATTGAGAGTGGCGAGCAGTTGCAAAAGGCGGTGGGTATTGGGCACCACGCGACTCGCGTAGCTGTCCCAGCGCGCGCGATCGACCCCATCGGAAAAGGCTTCGGCGTGGAAATAGTCTTCCACGCCTATTGATACGACATTTCGCGCCATTTTCTCCGACATTCTCCGATGGATTGCCTGAGCGGGAATTCTTTGTAGTATCGCCGACTTCTCGTGCTCTTGAAAAAGTATTTTCAGCGAGCCGATTCGACTGTTACGAAAGTAAGAGACCTACATTCCGCGTTCGATATGTATCGTCGTCGTTGCGCCGCCGCGCGCACGGGTACGCACGGCGACACGCCAGCGGCTACGTCACGCGGGAGCTGGCGGCGCTTCGGAGCGAGCTTGGCGGTGAGTGCCCGATTATGTCGCATTTGTCGGGTCGAGCGCTGCAGGTCGGCCTTGCGCCCCGATGCCGGTACAGCTTGCACATGCACCTGAGCGCAATACTGAAGTCTTCGGTGCGTGGATTGACGGATTCCTCCTCCGAGGCCGTAGCGAAAGAAGCCCGTAAGGCGACTACTGGAGGGACGGAAAGGAGGCGCCGCGCCGCGCCGCGACCCGGACGTGGTGGCGATCGCCAAGCGCCGCCAGTTCTCCGGGAGCGAGAAGCGCCGACTGCTTGCCGAAGCGGACCGCTGCAAGCAGGCCGGCACGCCGGGTGCGTTCCTGCGTCGCGAGCGCATCTACTCCCCGATGCGCTCGAGCTGGCGCAGCAGCTTGGCGCGACCGATCGGGGCGCTCGCCCCAAGAGGCGGGGCCCAAACCTGACCCCTCGGCCCGGCAGATCCAGCACCTCACGCGCGACAACGCCCGGTCGCGCCGCAAGCTCGAGCGCGCGGAGCTGGATCATCGCCGCCCAAAAAAAACTATGTGTTGAACTGGGACTACCAACCGCGGAGGAGCCGAGCGAAGAGGAGTGGCGCCCGCCGTGGCCGAGCTTACCGTTCACGTGGGGCTCAAAAGCGCCTGCCGGGCTTTCGCGCTGAACCGGGCGCCCTGACACGCTGACGCTGTGAGGAGGCTAGGCAGCGTCCGGTGACAACTCAAGTCTGGTGCGGTGACATCAGGTATGCATTGCACGCTTCGCGCAGCCGTGCTGCTCGCGGCCCATGGAGTTCAGTCCCAGCGAACGTATTGGGCAAATTCGGCAACGTGGGTCCGTGTGAGAAAGAAGCGATTCTGGCAGTTCTCGTTAGGCGCGCAAGGGACAAACTTACAATCGGTGCATCGAAATGCCTTGTAGCCCTGAACTGCAAGCATGTTCAGCACTTTCGATCGCGAATTAGACGGATCTGCAGTGCCAAGCAACTCCATCAAAATCACCGGGTGGTCACGCCCAATAGTGTCTATCGCCCCGCAGACAGTTTGCAGCTCGTGAAACTCGACGTCTAACTTCATAAAGCGCACCGTTCGTCGGGATGTGGCGCTCGCTGATAGCATGGAATCAAGCGTCCGTTTTTGTATCGGCATCGCTCGAAGATCGGGCCCCGATCGTGTCGAAACTATGCGCGCATCGTACAAGGACTCGCCGCCATGCCGATATCTTGGGATTTCCATTACCGCTTGGCCATCGGAATCGCTGAGAGCAAGATTCAACACGCGAACGTTGTTCAACGACAACGCCCGCACAACATAGGACAGCACCGAGAAAGTCTCTGGCACTGGTTCAAATGCCCATACTTCGCCGGTCGCGCCTACCAGCTGCGACAGTCGTTGCGTGTAAAAGCCAACGAATGCGCCAATGTCTAGCGCGAAATCACCAGGCCGGACGATCTGATTCAAAGCTTCCATATCCGCTTCGCGGGGCGTCTTCGGATTCTCTAACAGAGCTGCGTAGTAGCGCTTTTTCGCAGCGACGAGAAGCGGTCTTGGTACGACGAATGCAACGAACTGCTTAAATCGTCGACCGATACTCGAATCCTCTGAAAACCAAATTCGCCGAAACATCGAGCGCGCGCCAGAGTTTCCGGAAAGGTCCATTGGACGTTGACTCCTGTGCATACGCATGTGGCGACGCGGATATTGCTGTCTTGGTCAGTCTCCGTCCCCACCTTCGCTGCCAATTTGGAACTACATGTGTTGTTCCGAGTGGCAGGCAGGGTGTTCCGACTTCCCCCGGGAAAGCGACCTCGTGCGCCGCCGACCTTTCATCAGCATACATACTGGCGATAATGGCGTCTTCCACCATTATTGGTCGACGTGCGAGCATCTCGAACGCGCTCAGTTGCCGGGGCGCTGCTGGGTGCCGGAGAGCTAGCTAGCTGTGAGTCTTCAAAAGGTTTTCCCTCCCACCGGGAAGGGGAAGCTGATGTTGCTAGGCCTCAGTTTCCTCACCAGGGGAGAGAACAACCGTGCATAAGAGTGCTCGTCTCACGCCCAAGGGTCGAGAAATGGACGTCGCCCAGGCCATGGGTGTCTCGCTTACTACGGTCAAGAAGTCGCTGCGGCGCTACCATGCGGAGGGGCCGAGCGGGTTGCTCGACCGCTCCAGCCGATCCGGCCGCAGTCCGCGGCAGCTGCCCGGGGCACTTCATTGCTCGGCAACTCCGCGTCTCAGGTGCCATGGTCGCGCGGGCCCCCTAGGCGTGCGAAGCTCTCGTGCTGGCGGGAGCTCGAGCCATGTCCACCGGTGCGCCGCTACGAGCGCGAGTGGCCGGGTGAGCTGCTGCATCTGGATACGAAAAAGCTGGGCCGAATCACGCGCATAGGACTTCGCATCACCGGTGATCGCAGCGGCTCCTAGGGCAACGCCGGCTGGGAGTTCGCCCACGTCGCGATCGACGACCACTCCCGCCTCGCCCTCGGGGCCGGACCCGGATCAAACGCACCATGACCGGTGGACTGCCCGCTGGCGGATGTCGGTGTCGCGAGCAGTACGCACATGGTGGTCACAAGTAATCGCATGACAGCCCCGATCGATCAGGTGGGCGGACCCTTGACGCTCACCGTTACCCACTAGGTCGCTCCGAGATACCCGCCCGAAGCGGCTGGCGCCGGGCAACACGGCATCATCGCCATGGCACTGCTGGTGAACGCGCAGGGCCATGTCGACCAAGTCGAGATTCTTCGCAACACTGGCTCGTGGCGACTGGATAAAGCCGCCGCTAGCACCGGCGTTCCGGTCATCGTGATGCCGTACGCTGCAGTCGCACGAGAGATCGATGCCGCGACTGCGATGAATCGCGAGGGTCACCTGGATGCTCGACCGAGGTGTCGGTGCGCCGCTTGCTCGAGACTGATAGCGATCGTGAAGCCGGGGGTCGAGGAGCTGATCGCCGCGGCGGTCACTGCGGGGCGCCTCGTCGCAGGCTCCGTTCCGGCCGCTAGGTGATCGGCAAGGGCTACGAGCTTCGCGTCTACGACCGCAACGTCAGGCTCGCAAGCCTGCTGGGCGCCAATCGCGAGTACACACTGAGCCACATACCGCAACCGGTCGACTGATGGTCGACCAGCCCGCGGAGCTGCTCGAACCCGCCGACGTGCCGGTCGTGCTTCCGAGGCTACGACGACATCGCCTGAGAGGCGGCTCCTCCGTTGCGCGAGCTCTCGTACAATCGCACGAACTCACCGAACGTCACGGGAGAGGCCGCGCTCTTTCCGGAGCTGAACGGGTCGATACCCAGCGAGTCTGCGAGTCGCATGACGAGGACCGCCAAGCCGAGGGAGTCGAGCCCCGAGTCGAGCAGCTTGAGCTCGTCCGTCAAAGGTGCCAGCGTCCTTCCGTGCTCGATCGCGACCAGCTGCAGCTCCCGGGTAATCAGGGATCTGATCGACCGGATCTCAGGCTCGGGCTGCGCGGGCATGGCTGCCATAGGCTGCATATAGTACCTATTCAGCGCGGCACGCCAGCGGTACGCGTCACGTGCAGGCACCCCGCGAGCCCAGCGTTGGCGCTAAATTGCCGGCTTATGTCGTGTCTCTCGCAAGAGGAGAATGATGCACACCGCGGCTCACGGGCCACCCTCCTCAATCAGCAGCCAAACCACACCGGCGCGCATTTGTTTGTTTGCACTTGCGCGCTGGAGCTGGGTCGTCGACCTCGAGCTGCTGCTCCTCGGCGATCGCCGGCAGGTCGGCATTGCCGTTGTGAGGCGGCCCGTTCACCATCTCCAAGAGACCGGTGAGCACGTTGGAGGACTCGCGGGCCTGCACAATGGCTTGATGTCCCGTTGTTGGCTACCCCATGCGACTTTGCTGAGGGGCTATCTGCCGATCGACCATCCCGCCGCACCGCTCGATATAGGAGTGATGGTTTCCAATTCGGATGGCGCCGCACGCTTCACCGAGCGTGGCGCGCGCACCGTCGATGCAGTTTACAAGCCGCCGTCGGGCAACAGCGACATACAGCAATTACCTGCGATCTATTGGCTCTGGGCACATCCCGCAGGGCCCGTCGCGCGTGCACCGTCGACACACTTTGCAAACCACACCACGCAACCGCGACGCCGCAGGCCTCGCACGCATTCGGAACGGCCTGTGGGTAGAATATCTACACGGGAATAAGCTCGTCAGGGGCGAGCGTTTGGCCATGGAGGCACAGTCATGAACAAGGGCCGTGGCGGCCTTGGCCTCTCTTTCGGCGCCTCTGCGGATGCGCTCCACGGTTTCTGCTCCGACTGCATGATCGACAACATGATCGGCGGCGTGCCGGTAACCTCCACCACCACCAAACCCCTGATGGACTTCGGCTTCTGGAGCGGCGGCAAGACGGGCTTGAGTGGCACCTATACGATCGACATCCTGACACTTGACAATGGCGGTGCTCCGCCGAGTGGAATGTACTCGATCACTGGTGGGGCCACCGGCACGGCGAGCCTGTTCAGCACCACCGCATGGACGAGCCAGAGCACCAAACTGGATACGTATCTCGGCATCAGTGCCTCGCCCCAGAACCCCTTGGGTGCGTGGTTGCCGGCAACCAAAACACTGGATGCGGCCGCGATGGGCTACTGGGTGTTCCAGGCCAATCTCGGCATGCAGACGCTCGGCACCTCGACCGGCACCGGCCCCATGCTGACTCTGGGCTCCGCGCTACCCACGGGCAGCGTCATCGTGGGGTTCATGGATACCGGCCCGGGTAAGGAGACGGCCACCGCCAACAGCAGCGCGCTGTTCGAGGACGCAGGCGGCAAGGGTGCTCCGGAGCCCGGCACGTTGTCGCTCCTGGCAACTGCCTTTGCGGCTCTCGGTGGGGTGAGCCTGCTGCGCCGTCGCCGGGCATGCGCCCCTGCCTGAGCTAAGCGCCGCCCTCAGATTTGTTTGCATTTGCTCGCTGCTCGGTTACAACCGCCGGGCGGCGAGTGTGCGACCTTTGGATCTCTCCTCCCTCGGGGCGGTCCGAGTGGTCGCGGGCCGCCCCACCCTTTTTCGGCTAACTGCTGCGGCCGAGGCTACGCTAGCGCTCAGGCCGGGTTCTCCAGGCTGAACGCCTGGCGGTGATCGTCGTAGGCAAAAACCTCGCCGTAACGGCCCCAGCTGATGATGGTCCGTAGCGTCTGCTCGGCGGCCTCTTCCGCCATGTAGTCCTCGAGCTCATCGAAGAAGCGGCTCTTCGGCGCACTGTGGCTCGCGCGCTCATCCAGCACCCGGCGGATGTGGGCGGCGAGCGGCACGTAGGTGATCAGGTGCTGGGCAAAGAGCTTCTTGCGGTCATCGGTCTCGCTGCGCGCAAACTGCATTCCTGCCGCAGTCAGCTTGATGTCGCCGCCCTCGACCTCGGCAAAGCGCAGCATCTGCAGCGCCTCGGCCGCCGGGAACAGGTCATCGACCTCGAGGTGCTGCTCCTCGGCGATCGCCGGCAGGTCGGCCTTGCCGTCGTGGGGCGGCTCGTTCACCGCCTCAAGGAGACCGGTGAGCACGTTGGAAGACACGTGGGTGAGCGTCGTGCCGATGCCCGTGCCGGCAAAGCGCTCGGCCTTCGGCCCCGTGCGCCCTTCGCCGCGCGGCTTGGCGGTCATCTCGACGTAGACGCGGTCGACGAGCGCGCGGAAGCGCGGATCATGCGCGTGACGCGGGTGTGGCAGATCGACCGGGATCTCGCCGATCACCCGTCCGGGGTTAGTCGAGAAGATCAGCATGCGGTCGCACATCTGCACTGCTTCCTCGATGTTGTGGGTCACGAGCAGCACCGCTTTGATCGGCAGCTGACCCTCACCCCAGAGATCCAGGAAATCGCTGCGCAGGGTCTCCGCGGTCAGCACATCCAGCGCCGAGAACGGCTCATCCATCAGGAGTACGTTGGGATGCACCACCAGCGCGCGGGCAAAGCCGACGCGCTGGCGCATGCCGCCGGACAGCTCGCGCGGATAGGCGGACTCGAAGCCGTCGAGCCCGATCAGGTCGATTGCCTGCAGCGAGCGCTTGCGCATCTCGGGCTCCGGCACACCGAGCGCCTCGAGACCGAGCTGCACGTTCTCGAGCACCGTGAGCCAGGGGAAGAGCGCGAAGCTCTGAAACACCATCGCGATCCCCGAGGCGGGCCCCGCGACCGGGCGGTCCAGGTAGCTCACCACGCCGCTCGATGGCTCATCGAGACCCGCGATCGCGCGCAGCAGCGTCGACTTACCCGAGCCCGAGCGTCCGAGGAGCCCGACGATCTCCCCGGGCCGCAGGGCGAGATTGACGTCCTCGAGCACGACCAGCTGATCGCCGTCGGGCTTGCGGAAGGATTTGCAGACGTGCTGCACGTCGAGAAGCGGGGCGAGATTCAGGGCGGGGGCGGTGGCGTTCACAACTGCTCCTTCAACCTGGCAGCCCTCAGGCGATGCGGAACTTGCGCTCGGCGCGCGCGTACAGCGGTCGCCAGAAGATGCGATTCAGCGTCACGACGAAGAGACTCAGGATCACCGTGCCGAGCACGCTGCGCTGGAAGTCTCCCGCATCGGTGGCGTTGGCGATATAGGCACCGAGCCCGTGCGCGGTGAGCTTCTCGTTGCCCCAGCTGGCCACCTCCGCGACGATGCTCGCGTTCCACGAGCCGCCCGAGGCCGTGATCGCCCCGGTGACGTAGAACGGAAACACCGCCGGCAGCGCGATCCGTCGCCACCACAGCCAACCATGCACCCCGAGGTTCTGCCCGGCATAGCGCAGCTCGGGCGCGATCGCCGAGGCACCGACGATCACGTTGAAGAGGATGTACCACTGGGTACCGAGGATCATGAGGGGGCTCAGCCAGATATCCGGCGTCAGCTTCAGGACCACCACCGCCGAGACCACGATCGGGAACAAAAGATTGGCCGGGAAGGCCGCGAGAAACTGGGCGATCGGCTGGACCACCCGGGCGACGCGCGGTCGCAGTCCGATCCATACTCCGATGGGGACCCAGATGAGGCTCGCGATCGCGATCAGCACCGCGACACGCAGCAGGGTGATGAGGCCCAGGAGGATCACGTGGCGGATCTCTCCCCCGGACACCTCGCCCAGCACGAAGGTCGTGGTCTTCCACAGTGCCGCGAGCCCGATGAGGATCAGCAGGCCATACCAGGCGTAATCGCCAGTGCGCCCCTGCCAGGGACTCACCGGGCGCTCACGGTGCGCGTGCGGCGCGGGCGGGCGCATGCCCGCGCGCAGCATCGCGTGGAAGGCGCGTCCGACGAAGCCGAGAATGCGCGAGCGGCGCATCATGGTCAGCGCCCAGGAGTGACTCGCCGTGAAGCCGGTCTCCTGCTCTAGCCGGAACCAGTCGGCGCTCGCCGTCAGCGGGCGAAACAGCAGCTGATCGAACAGCAGGATCACCACCAGCATCGCCGCGATCGCCCAGCCGATGGCGCCGAGATTCTTCTGCTGGATGGCGAGGGCAATATAGGAGCCGACTCCCGGCAGCGTCACGGTCGTCTTGCCGACGCTGATCGCCTCGGACACGGTGACGAAGAACCACCCCCCCGACATCGACATCATCATGTTCCAGATGAGCGCCGGCATGCCGAACGGCACCTCCAGGCGCCAGAAGCGCATCCAGGGACTCAACTGAAAATTGCGGGCCGCCTCGGTGAGCTCGTCCGGAATGCTGCGCAGCGAGTGGTAGAAACTGAAGGCCATGTTCCAGGCCTGACTCGTGAAGATGAGGAAGATAGAGGCGAGCTCGGCGCCTGCCACGCGTCCGGGCGTGAGCTGCAGAAAGAACAGGATGGTGATCGAGAAGCTCAGGATCGGCACCGACTGCAGGAAGTCGAGCAGCGGCACCAGGATCACTTCCGCGCGGCGGCTCTTGGCCGCCAGCGTCGCGTACGTGAAGGTGAAAAGGAGCGAGGCGAGCATCGCGATCAGCATGCGCAGCGCGGTGCGCGCGGCGTAGCCTGGGAGTGCCGCAGGTGCCAGCGAGATCGGCGTCTCCTGCAGCCGTGCCAGCGAGCCGGTCAGTCCGTGCGCCGCCTGTGCGAGGTAGATGAAGAATGTGAACACCAGCACGAAAGCGAGCAGATCCCAGACACCCGGGACGTAACGGGTGCGCAGGACCGAGATCGGCAGGCGGTCGATGAGGCGCATCGGGGGCGCAGTTTGCCCGATCACGGTGACGATTGGCACCGCGGCGCTCAAGCGATACGCTGGTGCGCATCACGTCCTTGGAACCGGTGCGGTGCAAAACACGGTGCGCCTGTCGTAGGATACTTCCCATGACAACTTTCCTCCGTGCGGCCGTCGCCGCCACGTTGGGCCTCATCCTGGCGGGCCTCGCGCAGGCCCAGAGCCAGGAAAGCCCGAGCACTACCACGACCATCAAGGCAGACGCGAAGAGCGCCGGTCACGCCGTGGCGCACGGCGCCACCACCGTCGGACATACGGTCGCCGACAAGTCCCGCGAGCTGGGGCATACCGTCGCCAGCGATACCCAGACCACGCGCGACACGGTTCGCGATGACTCCAAGAAGGTGGGACACGCCTTCGCGGACGGCGCACGTGCCCTCGGCAAGACCGTCGCGGACGGTGCCGAGAGGATCAAGGCTGCGATGACCGGCAAGTCGAGCGACGCGGGCAAGGCCAGCGAGCCCGCGCCGAAGAATTAGCGGTCAATCACCCCCGCCCGATGCGTGCCGCACGCGCCCTGCAACTGGACTACGTGTCCCGGGCTGAGCCACCCTCGACCGGGTGGGCGGACGTGCTCGGCGTCGCGACGTTCAACGGCCCGGCCGCCGGGACAGCGGGGGAGGCTCCTGCCGGCATCCCGGTGGCCGAAGTGAGCATGCCGGTGCTCGATGATGCGAGCGGTGTGTATGAAGTCTGGCGTGGTGGCGAGATGGCCGAGTCCGGGCAGCACGGGGCAGTGCGCTTCCGCCGCACGGCCGGAATGCTGTTTGGCTGCATCGCGGTGGCCGAGTCGGGGATCACTCGGGCGATGCCGCGCGGTACCGGTGCAGGTCGTAGTCACTCTCCGCTGCACGAGGCCACGGCGCAGGTGTACCGGCAGATCTGCGCGACGCTCGATACTGAAGCCTACCCTTACCTGCTGCGCGTGTGGAACTACCTGCCGGAGATCAACCGCGACTCGCACGGCACCGAGCGCTACCGCCAGTTCAACAGCGCGCGCCAGTTTGCCCTGCGCGCCGGCGGCCGCCCGCTGAGCGGCACGGTACCGGCAGCCTCGGCGCTCGGTGCCGCCGCCAACAGCCCGCTGGTCGTCTATTTCCTCGCCGGCCGCACCGCGCCGACCTTTGTCGAGAACCCGCGCCAGGTGAGCGCCTACCACTACCCGCCGCAGTACGGCAGGCACAGCCCGGTGTTCTCGCGCGCCACGCTGCTGCGCGAGACGGGGAGCCTCACGCTGTTCATCTCCGGCACCGCGAGCATCGTCGGACACCGCTCGCTGCACGTCGGCGACACGGCAGCGCAGACGCGCGAGACGCTCACCAACATCGAGGCCTTGCTGAGTGAAGCCAACCGCGTGGCCCCCGGGGCGACCTTCTCACTCGACACGCTGGCAGCCAAGGTCTACGTGCGCCGGCCTGCAGATCTGGCGGTCATCCGCCGCGAGATCACTGGCGCGCTGGGTGGAGGTTCCCGGGTCGTCTACCTGCAGGCGGACATCTGCCGCCAGGATCTGCTGGTCGAGATCGAGGCGACCGCCATGTGCGCGCTCGCGGTCAACGGCTGAATAAGCGGCTCATCTCATCCAGGCTCATGCGCCGCTCGCCGCAGATGCGCACCCCGGCCCGCAGGCGCGCATTTTCGGCGGTGGTGCTGACCGCGGCCGCGGGCATCTGGGCGCCCGCGCAGGCCGATGAGAAGCCGCTATGGGAGTTCGGTCTCGGCGTGGGCGTTCTCGTGTTCAACGACTACCGCGGCGCCGACACCACGCACGCCTACCCGCTGCCCCTGCCCTACTTCGTCTACCGCGGCGAAATCCTGAAGGCCGACCGCGACGGTTTGCGCGGCAAGCTGTTCCGCCGCCGTCGCATCGAGCTCACCCTGAGCGTCAACGCGACCACCCCCGTGCGGAACAATTCAGCGCGCGCCGGCATGCCAGATCTGCGCTCGACGTTCGAGATCGGGCCGCAGCTGAACGTGCACCTCTGGAGCGGTGAGGATGAGCGCCTGAAGCTCGACCTGCGGGTCCCCGCGCGCGCGGCGTTCACGCTGCAGGCCAATACGCAGATGATCGGCATGTTTATCGCGCCGCATATCGCGCTCGATATCGCGCAGTTTCGCGGTGAAGAGGGCTGGAAGCTCGGGCTGCTCGCCGGGCCGCTGTTCGCCAACCAGCGCTATGACGGGTACTTCTATACGGTGGCGCCCCAATACGCGACGACGAGCCGGCCGGCCTACGATGCGCCCGGTGGCTATGCCGGAGCGCAGATGCTCGCCTCGCTGACACGCCGTTACCCCTCGTACTGGATCGGTGCCTACGTGCGGCACGACACGCTCGCGGGAGCGAGCTTCGAGGCCAGCCCGCTGGTGAAGCGCAACAGCTACTGGTCCGCGGGCGTCGGCATTGCCTGGATGATCGGCCAGTCGACCCGGCTGGTCGAGAGCGAAGAGTGACGCGCTCGACTACGCATCTGGTGCTCATCCCGAGCTACAACCCGGGCGCGCGGGCCCTCGAGACCGTCCGCGGCGCGCGCGAGCAGTGGGACCCGGTCTGGGTGGTCGTGGACGGCAGCACCGATGGCAGTGCCGAGGCGCTCACCGCGCTGGCAAGCACCGACCCGGGGCTCAGGGTGCTCGTGCGGGCGCGCAACGGCGGCAAGGGTGCCGCTATCTTCGACGGCCTCGCCGAGGCGCAGCGCTCAGGCTTCACGCACGCGCTCACCATGGACGCCGACGGGCAGCACCCAGCGGAATGTATCCGCGCTTTCATGCAGGCCTCCGCCGGCCGCCCCGAGGCGATGATTCTCGGCGACCCGGTGTTCGATGCGAGCGCACCGCTCATCCGCCTGCGCGGCCGGCGCCTCTCCAACTGGACTACGAACCTCGAGACGCTCTGGGCGGGCATCCATGACACGCTGTTCGGCTTTCGGGTCTATCCGATCGCGCCGCTCGTGGCGGTAATGCGCAAGACCCGCTGGATGCGCCGCTTCGACTTCGATGCCGAGGCAGTCGTACGCCTCTCCTGGCGTGGCGTGCCGGCGGTGAACCTGCCGGCGCCGGTCAGGTACTTCACACCCGAGCAAGGCGGCGTATCACACTTCAATTATTGGCGGGATAACGTGCTCTTGACGTCGATGTATTTTCGGCTGCTGGCGCAGTTCCTACTCCGCCTGCCACATCCTCATTGCCCGGCGGCTCACTTGACGGCACTCACGGCGATATCTCAAGCGTCGTCTCGCCTTGCCAGGTACCAGCGATGTCGCCGGAGACAATCAGAGTGTACGGAGGCGACCTTCGCATCGAACTGCGGCGACTCCAGCCGGCTGCCGGCTCCAGGCTTCCCCGCAGCAGCCGCGCCTGCAACGGCACGGGCCAGCGCAGCACCAGACTGATCCCGTCGCGCGTCACCAGAACTGCGTCGTTCGTGAGCCGCACCTCGCACTCTGCCGCAAAATGCCAAAAGATCTCGATGAAGTGGCTCCCGGTGCACGCGAGTCGGTCCGTGACCTTCACCACGCG
Organism: uncultured Gammaproteobacteria bacterium; assembly: GCA_963837075.1. GTDB lineage: Bacteria > Pseudomonadota > Gammaproteobacteria > Steroidobacterales > Steroidobacteraceae > 13-2-20CM-66-19. The sequence continues at coordinate 593,401 of CAWILY010000001.1, forward strand.
CGCGGCGGGTTCGAAGCTGACCTCCCGGCGATGCATTACGGGATCGGCAAGGCGGCGATAGCCGTCATGCTCCGCCACAACCCGCTGAGGGTCGCGGTGCTGCCGGGGTCGAATTCCAGACAGCGGGCGACAGCGTGGTGGCTCCAGAGAAAGGGGCCGGCGGAGATGGACTGATCCTGGCGATCGACGCGCAGGGTGTTGTGTGCGGCGGTGCCGCGGAAGTAAGCGCGCCAGCGTTGCTCGGTGTGGTAGCAGTAGGTTCCCGGATCGATCAACAGCGGTCGCCCGGAAACTGACAACACGAAAGACAGGGCATCCGCGTGACCGTGCGCCGCGATCGCAAGATAGCCAAGAGGTGCGGCATCGAAGATCAGGCGTACCTCGCGCTGCGGTCTCGAAGTCGCTGCCGAGGATGTAATAGCCACCCTCGGCGAAACTGCGCCGCAGGCGCCGGCCGGAGTCGTCCACCGCGATCGCGGCGAATCGCGCGGCGGCCCCATCGCCCAGCAGCCAGCGGGCCTTGTCATCGAAGAGCTGCGCCTTGTGCTTGAAGTCGCCTCTCGCGAACAGCACGCTGCCGCAGGCGAGCAGCGAGTGATAGGGATGCAGTGCCCGGTGCGGGTCAAAGCGCACGATCACCGCGTCATCCGCATCCCCAAAGGCCGGCACGTTCCCGCCGACGTCCATACAGCTGGCGATGAAGTCGAACATGGCTTCGAGGCGGTCCCAGAAAGCGCCGCCGAAGTCGCAGCCGTTCTGCCGGGCTGTCAGACCGGCCAGCAGCATCATGTCGGCGACTTCATGCTGGTACCAGATGGCCTGCTCCCGATTGACCCCGTCCGCAGCGTTCTGCAGCAGCGCCTGTTCTTCGAACTCCCGAAGCGCCCGGGCGCGCCAGCCGGCGCTCTCGGGCCAGCACGGCCAGGTGGTGGCCCCGATCAGGAGCCCGAGCAGCTCACCCAGCAGATGATTGTTCGCGGAGGAATGATAGGAAAGATGTCCGGCGATGAAATGGCAGTGCTGGCGCACAGCCCCCAACCAGCGCGCTTTGAAGTCGTCCGCGTCCGCGCCCTGAAACACCACAGCCTGATCGCCCCCGAGCAAGTGCCAGGCGCACGACCAGTTGACGAGACGCAGGCCGAGCTCGAGGCTGCTGGCCCAGTTGGGTCCCTGCATGTAAGGACACTGCGCGATCCAGGAGTCGAGCAGCGTGCGCACCCCCTGTGCAAAACGCGCTTCCCCGGTGAGACGCCAAGCCTGCGCGAGGGTCACGAGCTCGAGATGCCGGTTCGGCTCCCACAGGTACTTGATGTTGCCGACGAGCGCCGCGTCGCGGTAATTGAGCGTCTTGCCGAATGCCAGCGGAGCGCGCCTTGCGGTCGCGGGATCTACATTCCAGTCAGGCGGAAATCCGAGCGCGAAATCGCGACCAAACAGCGTGAATTCTCCGCGCAAGATGCGCTCCGCCGCTTCACGATACGGCTGCGCGTCGAGGCCTTCGGGCCACGCTGTGATCCAGGGTCTGCCGCGTCTGCCGTCAGCGGCGAGCTGCGGCACGCGTCCGAGGCCGGCACGCTCGAGCCGGGCGCGCAATGCCTTCCGTCCGCGGTAGCGCAGCTCGCGGACACCCATCGCGCGGATACGATTAAGCGCCCAGCGAAGCTTCATGAGCCGCATCGCCCGGGAAGCGCGCGCCGCGATGCGATAGCCGCACGCTAGTGCACAATCCGGGAAAATATGTCGCGTTGGACCCGCGAGGGCTCACGGCTGCACAAGATCGATTCGCTCGGTGCGGGCCAAACGGTGCGCGAGGGTGCGCCGGATCGATTATAGAACGCGACCTGACCAGCCGGCACCCCTCCTGCCGTACAATGCGTGCCGGCACTCAAGGGATAGGTTGCGTCACTAATGAAGATCGCCGTGTTTGGACTGGGCTACGTGGGAGTGGTCTCCGCCGCCTGCTTCGCCCGCGATGGACACAGTGTCGTCGGTGTCGACCCCAATACGCTCAAGGTCGACTTTCTGCGCCAGGGGAAGAGTCCGATCGTGGAGCCAGGACTCGAGCAGCTGATCGCCGCAGCGGTCGCGGCGGGCCGTCTGGTCGCCGGCTCCGATCCAGCCCCAGCGGTGGCGCAGTGCGACGTCCTGATGGTGTGCGTCGGCACACCGGGCCAGGCCAATGGCAGCCTCGATCTGAGCTACGTTCGGCGCGTGGTGCAGCAGATCGGCGAGCAGCTGTCGCGGGCCGACACCTACAAGGTCGTCGTCATCCGCAGCACGCTCTTGCCCGGCTCGATGCAGAGCGTCGTCATCCCTGCATTGGAGGAGTCCTCAGGCCGCAAGGCCGGCACGGACTTCGGCGTATGCATCAACCCGGAATTCCTGCGCGAAGGTACCGCGATACAGGACTACGACCATCCGCCGAAAACAGTGATCGGCGCTCTTGATGAGCGCGCCGCAAACATCGTGCGCGAGCTGTACGTCGCCCTCAATGCCCCGCTCATCATCACGGACGTACGCGTCGCCGAGATGGTCAAGTACGTCGATAACTCCTGGCACGCACTCAAGGTCACCTTCGCCAATGAGATCGGCCGCCTCTGCAAGGCGATGGACATTGACGCCCGGCTTGCCATGCGGCTGTTCTGCAGTGACACGAAGCTCAACATATCGAGTGCCTACCTGCGCCCTGGTTTTGCATTCGGCGGCTCCTGCCTGCCTAAGGACGTCAGGGCACTCACTTACCAGGGAAGGCTGCTCGACGTGGATACGCCGGTGCTCGGATCGATTCTCGCCAGCAACCAGCTCCATATCGGCCACGCACTGGCGATGATCCGCGCGACCGGCCGGCGCCGCGTGGGACTTCTGGGACTGAGCTTCAAGGAGGGTACCGACGACCTGCGCGAGAGCCCGATCGTCACGCTCGCGGAGCAGCTCATCGGCAAGGGATACGATCTCATGGTCTATGACCGCAACGTCCGGCTCGCGAGCCTGGTGGGCGCGAACCGCGAGTACATCCTCAATCACATTCCCCACATCGGGCGGCTCATGGCGGATCAGCCCAAGGAGCTCATCGAGCACGCGGATGTCATCGTGATCGCCTCCGGCGACCGCGAGTTTGGTGCGCTGCTGGAGAGTCTGCCGCCCGGCAAGTGCGTCATCGACCTCATCGGTGCGTGGAACAGGAACGAGGCGCAAGACTCCACCCAAATGGAAGCCTATGACGGCATCGCGTGGTAGGCGGCAGCGGGTTCTCATCATTGTCGAGAATCTTCCCTGTCCATTCGACCGGCGCGTGTGGCAGGAGGCGCTGGCGCTACGAGCCCACGGCTATACCGTCAGCATCATCTGCCCCAAGGGACGGGGATACGAGAAGGGATACGAGCTCCTGGAGGGCGTACACATCTATCGGCATTCGCTGCCGGTGGAAGCGGATTCGGCCCTCGGTTACGGTATGGAGTACGCGCTGGCACTTTGCATGGAGTTCGCACTGGCGCTGCGCATCGCGGTCACACGCGGCTTCGACGTCATCCATGCCTGCAATCCCCCGGACACGATTTTTCTGATCGGCCGCTTCTTCAAGTTATTCGGCAAGCGCTTCATCTTCGATCACCACGACATCAATCCGGAGCTCTACGAGGCCAAGTTCGGCCGGCGTGACCGCTGGTATCGGCTCCTGTGCCGACTCGAGCGCTGGACGTTCGCCACCGCCGATGTGAGCATCGCCACCAACGAATCCTATCGGCGGATCGCCATCGAGCGCGGGGGGATGGATCCCGCGCGAGTATTCGTCGTGCGCAGCGGCGCAGATCTCAGTCGCGTGCGTGCCACGCCGCCACGGCCCGAGCTGCGGCGCGGCAAGGCACATCTGGTCGGTTATGTCGGGGTGATCGGCAAACAGGAGGGGCTGGACCTGCTGCTCGAGGCGGTGGCCTACATGCGCCGCTCGCTGCAGCGCGATGATGTTCAGTTCATCATCGTGGGAGACGGCACGGAGCTTGCTGCCCTGCGCCAGCTCAGTCGCGAGCTTGCGGTAGACGACTGCGTCGAGTTCACCGGCCGTATTGCCGATGCCGAGCTGTGGGAGATCATGAGCACGGCGGACGTGTGCGTGAATCCCGACCGCGCCAACGAGATGAACGACAAATCCACGATGAACAAGATTCTCGAATACATGGCGCTCGGTAAGCCGATCGTGCAGTTCGATCTGACGGAGGGGCGCTTTTCGGCCGGCGAAGCGTCCCTGTACGCGCGACCGAACGACGTCGCCGACTTTGCAGTCAAGTTGTGCGCGCTGCTCGATGACCCGCAGCTGCGCGCCACGATGGGGGCGATCGGACGCAGCCGCATCGAGGCGAGCCTCGCCTGGCATCACCAGGTGCCTGCGCTGCTGGAGGCTTATGCAACCGCCATGAACGGCGACCGGATGCAGTCGAAGACGGTTACGCGGCAGATCTGAGTCGTCTGACGAGTACCGGTGCGACGTGCTTCGCGCCGTACATAAAACGCATGATCGGGCCGAACACCGGTGCGCTGGCGACCCCCACGATGAAGAGCCCCGGTACCGAGGTTTCGAAGTTCGAATCGAGCGCCGGGATCCCGCCGGCTTCCCGATCGATCGCTTGTGCCAACGAAGGCTCGAGGTACGGTAGCCGTCCGATATCAACACGAAACCCGGTCGCGGCGATCACGTGCTGGGTTTCGATCACGCGCGTCTCCCCCGCCTCCTGCAGTGTCAAATTGACCCGACCATCGACCACCTCGGCGGACAAGGCGTGGCAGCCCAGCAATATCGGAATTCGTCCCTCGACGCGTTCCCGCAGCCACCAGGCGCCCCCCGGCCCGTACGAGAGCGCCACGAAGCGGTGGCGCTTCTCGGGCGCAAAAAGCCAGCGAAACAGGCGCGGCAACTCCGACACCGCCATCGACCTCCAGCCGCTCGCCACGCCCGCATCAGGCTGCACCAGGCGTGCCAGCAACGGTCGCGGCTTCGAGGGCGCATTCCACTCGATCCGGTCGCGACGTACCAGGACGCGCACCCGTGCGCCGTTTTCATGGAGCAGGGCCGCCGTCTCGAGCGCCGATTGTCCGGCACCGATCACACAGACGTCGCGCCCCGCATAACCGCGCACGTCGCCGATTCGACTGCTGTGCAGCACGAGCGGTTCGGGCAGGTGTGCCAGCTCCGGAGGCAACACCCGAAAGGCCATATGCCCGGTAGCCAGCACGACGCGCCGGCTGACAAATCCCGAGCCATCCGCGAGCTGCAGGCCAAAGCCGCCAGGCACGCGCCGCAGCTCGGTCACCTTGAGGTCGCGAGGCTCAATTGCTGTCTGCCGACGGAACCACTCGCCGTACTCCAGGAACTGCTCGAGACTTAACGGGCTGCCGACCGGTTGGTAAGAAAGCCGCTGAGCCTCACAGTAGCGGCGAAAGGTGTAGCGGCGTCGCGGGTCCCAGAGATTGGAAGCAAAGCGCTCGGACTTAAGCAGCATCCCCTGTGGCATGAAGCTGCGCCAGCTCTCGAACGGCGTACCGAGCATCTCGAAGGGCAACGCCGAGGCTCGCAAATGCGCGGCGATGGACAGCCCGTAGGGTCCGGCGCCGACGATCGTCGTTTCCTGGTCCGGGCTCATACTGTCCGCTCGCGTGGAACGCGTCCCCGGTTGCGCCCGTTGAATGCCCTGTTCCACAGCCGCGCCAGCAGGCGGTCATAGCCATAGTGGTAGAGAGCGGGCAGCGGGTCCGACCAGCGAAAGTATCCGTCCACCACACCCCTGCCCCGCGCATGCGCCCGGAATCCGAAGGACTGGCGCCACGTGACCGACGGAATCCTCTCCGGTGGCGCCTGGATGGGTTGCCCCAGCTCGGCGAGGTAGGCAATGAGGGGCAGGTTCACTCCGCAGATCGTCGCAATCTCCTCCTGCCAATCGGTGCGACCCACCGTCGGCTCGATGATGAAAAATCGACCGCTGGAGACGTCGCGCTTGAATTCGAGACTGCCCAGTCCCCGATAGCCGACGCGGTCAATGAATTGCGAAGTCAACGTGATCAGCTGCTCCGACACCTCGGGAGCTGCGACGCATACCGCCGTGCCGCCGATGGCCGGCGGAGAGCATACGAGCTTGCGGCCCACGAACATTCCGACGGTTCTGCCGTCGCGATCGCAGTTGAACAGTGTGAAGTAAATCTCAGTGTCGGCGCCGTCGACCCACTCCTGAACTACGACCGCCGCTGCATGCGTGAGCATGCGCGAAGCGGCACGTCGTGCTTCTGCGAGCGTCGCAGCTCGCACCGCGCGCTCCACCCGGCCGTTTAACACGAGCGTCTTGTCGGCGGGCTTCATGATCAGCGGTGGCGTAAGTTCGTCGAGCCGTGCAAGGTCGGCCGAACCACTGAGTGTCACGGATCGCGGAACAGGGAACCCCTCCTGCTCGGCAAGTTGATGGAACAGGCACTTGTCGGCAAGCGCCCGCACCATTTCGTGCGGCGGCAGGTTGATCCTGAAAAGAGGCTCGATCAGCTCCCGGTACTCCGACACGCAGTTGACGCTCTCATCGCCGGTCAGAATCAGCACCGGCCGGCAGTCGAGCGCGCGGCCCAGCCTCACCAACACGTCGATGAACTCGCGGCCGTCGAGCCGTGCCACACGCACGTAGCGACAGTGCCTGGACCATCGCGCCGCGCACCGTGCGGTATTGGAAACCAGATAGATCGGCATGCCCCCGCGGGAGAGGCTGCGAACCACTCCGAGGCCATTGAGCGTGCCCTCCACGACCACGGCGGGCACAGGGGATCGCATCGTCGGCGAGATTAGCGGCCTCCAAGCAGGTGATTTCTGGAGCCGCGATGTGGCGGCAACAGGGGCGCGATTCTGATCGAGAGCTGTCCGTGTATCAAGGCACGATTCCGCGAACGCGACTCCGGCTGCCTTCGTGGGTCATGCAGATGCGCTGCATTGGGTATCAGACATGTGTATGCGTATTGCGACAAATTCCACTGGACAGCGCGCAGCCCTGAATCATCGTCGCAGCTTCCCTTCAGCACCAATCTGGTGCATTACGCCAGCACCTCTAGCTCCCATCCGGTCGGGGCGCCCCGCTCGATAAAGTACAACATATGGAGCCTAACTCTTGGCCACACACACAGAAGGCGAGACCGTCCCACAATGCGTGTGTTCCAGCATCGGCTCGACCGGCAGCATGCGGTGCGTTCCTTCCTAAAGAGCAACGACGGTCGATCGAATATGCGACATTAGTAAGCGATCCGGCGACCGCGAGACGCAAACTCGGCAGCTGCACGATGCGCAATGCGGATAGCGTCGCTTGCGGTGACCTGTCCCTCACCGACTGTATCGTCAACGATCTTGCTTGCGCTCGCCGCCGATGCTTATCATTTTCCGAACGAGACGGATCATTACGCGACGGGTGAAAGTGAATGATCAGCGAAGCGCTCACAGCCGCGCTCGCAGCGTACGACACGGCGATGGCTGGCGGTCGCTCGCGATCGAAGTTCCTCGGCAGCGCGTCCGCGTGACCGAGCCCTCGATGGCGCAGACCGAATCGCACGGCCGCAGCGCCGCGGCGCATTCCTGCGCCGGCGATGACAGCGGCGCACCCCGGGTTCTTCTTCTGGGTCCGATGCGCGGCGCCGTGAGCGGGGTTTCAACCCACCTGAATCAACTGTTCGAATCAACGCTTTCACAGCGCTTCCGCCTGATGCAGTTTCAGGTCGGCAGCGAAGGCCACGCCGAGGGCCGTGCGGGCAAGCTCCTTCGCCTCGTGACCACACCGTTTGCCTTTGCGCTCTGCCTCATTCGGCTCAGGCCGCGGATCGTCCACATTAATACCTCGCTCGAGCCGAAGAGCTACTGGCGCGATCTGGTCTACCTCGCGCTCGCCAAGACGATGCGCCGCAAGGTCGTTTACCAGGTTCACGGAGGCGCGTTGCCCGAAGAGTTTGTCGCCGGCAGCCGGCTTCGCACCGTGCTGCTGCGCCGTGTGCTGTCCTGGCCCGACAGTGTGGTGTTGCTCGCGCGCAGCGAAATGGCGGCCTATGGCCGCTTTGCGCCTCTTGCCCGGCTGGATCTCATCGCGAATGCCATCGCGCCGGGCGAAGCCGACCTGGGTGCCGATCGCTATACGGCGGAGCGGCCTCTCAATATCGTCTATGTCGGGCGGCTGGCTGCTGAAAAGGGAATCTTCGAGACCCTCGAGGCGCTCAGAATCCTGCGCGAACGCGGCACCCGGGTTCACCTCACGATTGCCGGCTCGGGACCTGCGAAGTGCGAGATCAACCGGGTGATCGCGGCGAATGGGCTGGGCGATCAGGTGTCCCTGCCGGGAGCGGTATTCGGGGCCGCAAAGCAGCGGCTATGGCAGGAGGCCGACGTGCTGGCATTCCCGACGTATCATCGCGAGGGTCTCCCCTACGTGCTTCTGGAAGCGATGGCCGGCGGTGCGGTCCCGGTGACCTCCTGCGTGGGCGCCATCCCCGACGTGGTGCAGGACGAGGTGCACGGACTGTTCGTCCCGGCCCACGATCCGCAGGCCGTTGCCGATGCGCTCGAGCGCCTCGCGCATGACCGACCGCTGCTGCATCGCCTGGCGCTGGCTGCGCGCGCTCGAGTAGTAAGCCATTTTTCTGTGGCACGCATGGCAGGAGAATTCGAGGTTCTGTATGCGCGGCTCGTGTCTTCTAAGTCTTACAGCGGGTCGGACACGTAGACCTTGGTGTCTAGCTCCTCAAACAGTGGCCGATCGGCCGGAATTGAAGCCACCAAGGTGCAGCGACTGTGGATTTCTTCATGTAATCGGCGGTAATCATCAGTTCTCATATAACAGTCGGCGAGAGACACCGAGCCAGATGGGCAAGGTTGATCAGGTGGACTCAGCCATGCCTCCTCGTCCCTGATGACGAAGACCGTAAACCCCTTGTTCAACCAATAATCCAGTCTCCATTCTTCAGCCTGTAATGGCCAAGCGAACGGTTTGACTACCTTTACGTCCTTCTCGTCGAACCTCTCGAGTCCACTCATCGCCCACGGCAGAGATCGGATATAGTAACGACCCTCTTCTGGCGGATACGGTCGATAGCGGGGAGGCAACGTCACGCCATACTTCTGTGCCAGCCGCTCGTCCCGCTCCCGCACACCGCGGTAGGCGTTACCGGCGACCGGCAGCCCGGTCAGTGGAACGTCGGTGGCCAATATACGACGCCCTCCAATTCCATCAATCTTACGCAACGCTTCGGCGACCCGAATGTGGATCGGCGTGGCAAGCGCTTGTCGATCTACTTCCCACGAGCCAGCGACTAGTACCACGAATGCTGAAACCAACCCAACCATCCCTGGCCAGCGACGCCAATCCTTGCGCCCTGCCATCCAGATCCAGGTCATGATCCCAATGGTGCCGATAAGAACAGAGTCCGGTACATACAACTGCACATCCGCGCGCGTACCGGAAATGGCGGCAGTCACTATGACGCTCACCAGTATGCTCGACCAGATCAAAAAAACATCATGTCGCCGCCAGAAAAGTGGCGAAACCAAGAAACCCACGAACAGGGGCAACGTAGGTCCACTGAACCGATGGGTGAGTTGCGGCCACACAGCTTCGACGGTTTCTCGGAATCCGCTTCCCTTCACGTGCATCGCCGCCAGGACCTGCTGGTACTCCAGAAAGTTTGACCAGTCCAGCCACACTCCTACGTTTAAAGGCACCCATACAATGATTGCGACAGCTACAGCGATTAAGCTGTCTTGTGTCACGCGAGGCCACGACTGACCCGTTCGCCGCGCAAGAAGCACCAGCGCAACGGCTAACGGGGCCACAACGAACACCGCTGACTGCTTGAAGCTTACAGCCAAGGCCACCGCGACGCCGAACCAAACGATGTCGGCTCGCCGCGATTCCTGCGTGTAACGCACCATGGCCCAGACTGCCAGCAGTGCGCTTGCGGCGACGCCCAGATCCTGCTTACCGATATGCGATCGCCAAACGCTGATTGGCAGCAACGCGCTCGCTACGCCAACGAGCAAGCAACTCCTCCGTGACAGGCCTAACCGTGCGGCTATAGCTGCTGAAAGCGGTGCTGCGATGGCGCCGGTGATCGAAACAACCAGGCGCAAAACCAGCAAGAAGGGATTTGGATTGCCAAAATAGGCTTCACGAAATTCGGCCGTGCTCCGCCAGAGTCGCATGGGTATCCCGACCGCGTAGAGAACTGCGTACCCCGCGGCGGTAAGATAGTTCAGCAGCGGCGGATAATAGTGATAGGTGGGGATGAGCTGCCCCGCGAGCACTTTCGCTGGATCCGAAATGTCCTCGTCCGAATCAATCCCTCCCCACAGAAGGCCGATGCATCGAATTGCGAGAGCAACAAGGAAAAGCCCAACCAACCACCAACGCTCGATGCGAACAGGACCACCGTCCTTCAATGGATACGCAGACAGAGCGGTCATTTGTATTACCCGGTGTCCTGTCTCATTAATACGTGTTATATAATCCCGGACGGACGCTTATGTTCGAGAATCACGCCTTCAGGATGGTGCGTTTGCAGTGCGACGATCTGTCCATCATCGCGTTCCGTTGAACCATTCAGCACAACACCCACCGGGTTCATTTCCCCGAGTAACTTCTTCGCCTTCTCGATCGTAGCGTGGGATTGCGATTCCGCAACGCGCGAAGCTGGACACGGCAACTTCCGGCTTCTCAGAGTCGAGGGCAACTTGGCCCGCTCCCGCTGAGCAAATTGCGTCGTGCTTAGCGTTGACTATCGGCAAGTCCAGACGAACGCGTTCAGGGCGGGCGTGGAGGAAAACTGATTATTATGTTACATGCTTGTTACAGATTTATGATACCCCATAGACTAGAGATTGAATCGACCTCGCTGGAGAGGCAAAAAAATGCGACGGCAAAACGGGGCTATGGCGGCTGGGAGCACGAACCGGCCGGTTGCTGCCGAAGGTGAGGCCTCCTCAGCTCGCGTGTTCTGGATTACTGGGTTATCGGGCGCGGGTAAGACGACCGTCGGAAGGGAGTTGTGGCAGCGATTACGTGCAGCAGGTCGTTCAGCCATCTTTCTGGATGGCGACGCCCTGCGCGAAGTCATTGCCAGAGATCTTGGCCACAATCACGGCAACCGACGCGAATCGGCGATGCGCAATGCGCGGTTATGCCGGATGCTTTCCAGCCAAGGGCACGACGTCGTCTGTCCGACCATTTCGTTGTTCCACGAGGTGCAGCGCTGGAGCCGCGAAAACATCCCGAACTATCGCGAGATCTTCCTTCGGGTGCCGATGGCCGAACTGCGACGTCGGGATCCTAAGGGGATCTATGCAGCCGCTTACCGAGGCGATCTACCCGACGTCGTCGGTATCGACGTCCCGGCGGAACTTCCGGAGGCGCCCGACCTCACGTTGGACAATTTTGGGAACGTAGACACCGCTGCCGCGGTGGACCGCATCTGGACAGAATGCGTCATGCGGAACGGTGCCGGTACGGCAGGCCCGGTGGCCGCCGTCACGTTCGCCACCAAAGCAGAGACGCTGGAGACCTTGGCGCCGCAGCTGCGCAGCGGCCGGATCCTCCCACAAGTCCGCTTCTCGGTAGCTGAATGGTTCGAAGATCGCGCTCGAGTGCTCGCCAAAATTGGGGACCAGCACTGGAGCTCCAAGCCGGTCATTGTCCGCAGCAGCGCGCGGGGCGAGGATGGCCCGGTAAGTTCGCAAGCCGGACGTTACGATTCGGTATTGGGTGCACTGGGCAGTAAAGACATCTCGGATGCAATAGACCAGGTCATCGCTTCCTTCGCAGAGAACGGAAACATCGGCGATCAGGTTTTCGTGCAGCCGATGCTCGAACGTGTCGCCATGGCGGGTGTAGCCTTCTCGCGCGGAACCAGCGGCGGCAGCCCCTACTACATCGTCAACTATGACGATCTGTCGGGCCGCACCGATCGCGTGACCGCAGGAGTCGGCGACAATCTCGCGACTTTTCTCTGCCTTAAATCGCGGATCGACGCGTGCCCGCCCAATCTGTCCCCGGTTATCGGCCTCGTCAGCGAGCTGGAGACCCTTTTCGCTGTCGATGCAATTGACGTGGAGTTCGCCATCGACGGCGACGGCCAGATCTATCTGCTGCAGGTTCGCCAGCTCTCGATCGATCGTCCGGAACTGACATTGGACGCGGAGGTCGATAGCGCACTCGCCGACGTGGCGCGCAAGGTAGAGCTGCTCAGCCGTCCGCAGCCGTTCCTGCACGGCAGTCGCTCGATTTTCGGCGTCATGCCGGATTGGAACCCGGCGGAGATCATTGGGCTGCGGCCACGGCCGCTCTCGTTGTCACTGTATCGAGAACTCGTGACCGATTCCATCTGGGCCTACCAGCGTGACAACTACGGTTACCAGAATCTTCGCAGCTTTCCGCTGTTGGTCAGCTTCCACGGCTTGCCGTATATCGATGTGCGTGTCAGCTTCAATTCGTTCGTACCGCGCGACGTGCCTGACGAGCTCGCCGGACGTCTCGTGAACTATTACATTGATCGCCTGCTCGCCGAGCCCCAGCTGCACGACAAGGTCGAATTCGAAATCATTTTTTCCTGCTATACGCTCGATCTGCCGCAGCGGCTGGGCAGGCTGGCGGAAAGCGGCTTTTCGGCGACGGACATCAGGGGATTGTCAGACGCATTGCGGCGCCTCACCAATCGAATCATTCACGGTGAAACCGCGCTGTGGCGCCGCGACCGGTCGAAGATAGATTTGCTGGCCGACCGATTGCCGGTAATCCGCGAAGCCAAGATCGACAAGATCAGCCGCATTTATTGGCTCATCGAGGACTGCAAGCGCTACGGAACCCTGCCCTTTGCCGGTCTTGCGCGGGCCGGATTTATAGCCGTGCAGCTGCTTCACTCCTTCGTCGCCACGGGTGTCCTCAGTGCCGAGGAACACGCGATCTTCATGGCAAGCGTAGACACCGTCGGCTCACGGATCGGTCACGATTTTTCCCACCTGACCAAAGCGGAGTTCCTGGCGCGTTACGGACATCTGCGGCCGGGCACCTACGACATTCTGTCGCTTCGCTACGATGAGGCACCTGACCTCTATTTCGACTGGTCAGGATCCCGCGCCAGCGCAACGGTGCGCCCACGATTCGCGCTATCCATCGAGCAGCTGCGCCGCATTGAGCAGCTGCTCAAGGAGCATCAGCTGGACATGGATGTGCTCAGTATGATCGAGTTCATCAAGGCCGGGATCGAGGGACGCGAGTACGCGAAGTTTGTGTTTACCCGCAACCTGAGCGAAGCTCTGTCGCTAACGAAGCAGTTAGGCGAGGAATACGGTTTATCGGTCGAGGATTGTGCCTTTATTGACTACGACGTGATTCGCGCACTGTACAGCGAGAGCGGTTGCGTACGGGATCGACTGCAAGAAAGCGTGGCACGCGGTAAAAAGCAGCACGCGTTGACACGCCAGCTCGTGCTGCCGCCGCTGATCGCCTCGCCTAACGATGTGTTTGCCTTTCATCTGCCCCCAAGCCAGCCCAACTTCATCACACGTAAGAGCGTCACAGCGCCGGTTGCGTCGCTCGATGATTCTCCCGAGAGTTTCGCGGGACGGATTTTGTTCCTACCGAGTGCCGATCCGGGTTTCGACTGGATCTTTACGCGCGGCATTAGCGGATTTGTCACTCAGTTCGGCGGTGCTAATTCGCACATGGCGATCCGCGCAAGCGAGCTCGGAATTCCGGCGGTGATAGGAGCCGGCGAAACGCTGTACCAGCGCTGGCGCACCGCCCACAAACTCTGTCTCGACTGCACGAACCAAAAAGTTATGTTGATCGCATGAAGACCGTCGCGATCACCCAACGCGTAGCGGTGATCCCGGAGTATGGAGAGCGCCGCGACTGTCTCGACCAGGCGTGGCCACGATTCATCGCAGCCTGCGGGCTATTGCCGTTGGTGCTGCCCAACGTCACGGACGTGGCGCTGGCGCTTTGCGACGGTTCAGAGGTCGCGGGACTGCTGTTGACGGGCGGTAACGATCTGGTAGCGCTCGGCGGCGATGCCCCGGAGCGCGACGCCACGGAAAACGCACTGCTTGATGCAGTGGAGTCGCGCAGATTGCCGGTACTCGGCGTATGCCGTGGTATGCAGCTGATCCAACAGCGCTGCGCGATCCCGCTGCGTCGCGTCGCTGGCCACGTGACGAAATGTCAGACGATCCACATCGACGGCGAGCCGGCCGAGGTCAACAGCTATCATCGCTTCGCCGCCTTCGAATCACGCCCTCCGCTCGAGGTCTGGGCGGTCGCCGCCGATGGTGTCGTCAAGGCCATTCGTCATTCGGCGCTGCCGATCACCGGAATCATGTGGCATCCCGAGCGAAACACACCCTTCGCAACTGTCGACGTGGCCTTGTTTCGCCGCGTTTTCCACCCCGCGTAATGCGCGCCCTGATTTTGGCCGCGGGGCGTGGTAGTCGCATGGGTGCCTTGGGTGACGATCGCCCGAAATGCTTGGTTGACCTCGATGGCAGGCCGCTGCTCGATCGTCAATTGGCGGCACTGCGGCGCGGTGGAGCGGACGAGATCGGAATCGTCCGCGGCTATCGCGCCGACATGCTGACTGTCCCTGACCTGACCTACTTCGAAAACAAGCGATGGGCCGAAACCAACATGGTGATGTCGCTCGTCGCGGCCGCTCCCTGGCTGCGCTCCGCGCCAGTCATCGTCAGCTATGCGGATATTTTCTACCGCGGCGCTCTGGTGCGTGGCCTGGTCAGTGCACCGGGGAGGCTCGTCATCAGTTACGATCGGGCGTGGCGCGATCTCTGGATGCGGCGCTTCCCCGATCCGTTAGCGGACGCCGAAACCTTCCGCATCGATGCGTCCGGAGAATTGCTCGAAATCGGCGGTAAGACGGGGAAGATCGAGGACATCGAGGGGCAATACATGGGGCTCCTCAAATTCACGCCGACGGCATGGACTGCCATTGAAGGACTGCTGGCAACGCTCGATCAGCCTACCCGCGATCGTCTTGACATGACGGGATTGCTGCGCAGGTTGCTGGCAAGCAAAGCTATATCAATCAGCACCTTCGGTACCGATGGCCAATGGGGCGAAATCGACAGTCCAGCAGACGTAGAACTCTACCAAAAGATGCTTCGGAACCACGAACTCACGCTCGAGGCTCCTTTTGCGGTCCCGGACCCTTGAGCGACTGCACTCTATTTTGCGGAAACCTGAACAACTATGCGCTACGAACACCGGCTACAAGTGGAACATCATGGCTAACACGACTTCTCCAAGAGTTGACTGGGATTACACCGAGCACGCGTCTCACTACGACAAGAGAGCCGACTACTCCTACGATGCGATAAAGGATCTATTGACCGCTACGGGTTGCATGCCTCAGACGCTTGTCGCTGAAATCGGCGCGGGCACGGGAAAGCTCACGAAGGAGTTATTGAAACACGGACTGACCGTGAGGTCAGTTGAACCGAACGATGCAATGCGGGAAATCGGCATCAAAAATACGCGAGGTCAATCAGTTTCCTGGTCTGTCGGTACAGGCGAGGCGACTGGTTTGCCGGCGAGCAGCTTTCATGAAGTATTTTTTGGTAGCTCGTTCAATGTGGTGGACCAAATGGCCACGTTGTCGGAGGTTAAAAGAATATTGGTGCCACGTGGATGGTTTGCCTGCATGTGGAATCATCGTAAGCTCGATGATCCCATTCAACAGCGGATCGAATCCATCATCAAAACGTTTATCCCGAGCTACTCTTACGGTTCAAGACGAGAAGATCCCACCGCTGTTATTAACTCGAATGGCAACTTTTCGCCGGTGAAGTCGATCGAGCGCATGTTCGATTGGGAAATGCCGAAGGCGGACATCATCGTCGCTTGGCGGTCCCATGCCACTCTGAGGCGTCAAGCGGGTGACGAAGCCATCTTCGAGCGCATAATTGCCGAAATCTCGAATTATTTGGCAAAGCTCCCCGAAAAGATCAATGTGCCATACGCGACCAGGATCTATTTTGCGCAATTGCGCTGATCTGAAAACACGGAGCGAACCAACGGTTCCACCGACCCAGGTCTTGCCAAGGGGCCAAAGTCAGAAAACATGACCGTGGCAAGAAAAGAGTCGCAAACTGATAGTGTGCGTGCGCCGATCGCGGGTGAGCTTTCGAGCGCCTTCCACAAGTTCTGGAGACAGCTGTCGCCAGGGAGTGGCGAGTCTTCTCTTTCGCCCAGGTGGGGCCAAGAGCAAGAACCGCTATTGCAGCGCGCCCGTGCTTTTTTCCGCGCTGAGGACTCCCAGGACTCGCAGTCTCTCACAGCCAGCAAGATCGAGGATATCCGGCACTTCGATGTTGCGGGCATGCAAAGAGTCGTAGCCATCTGCCGCTGGGGCAGTAGCGGTTCGTTGCTGCTGGCCAGCTATCTTGACGGGCATGATGATGTCATCATGCTCCCGGGAAACCTCGGTGGAGGAATCTACCCATTCTTTGAATGCCACCAATCCTTGTCGCTGCGCGACAAGCTGATCGCTTATCCATTCGTCTCAATAGATGGATATGATCATTGCAAGCTTTTCTTCCAACATGAACATGAACATGGGATCGCCGCAGCCGATTACTATGCTGCGGTCAACGCCCTGTTCGAGGTTTATGGCAATCGGCCGCGAGAGTTTCTCGAATCTCGTCGGGCATTTTTTCAGTTCCTACACATAGTGTACTGCGTGGCGCTGGGTCGGCGTACGGCGAGCCCTCATCCCTTGATCGTTTACGCGCAGGCCCTGGCAAATGATCAATTGGCGAGGTACCTGGTCGAAGACTTTCCGCAAGCACGTTTCATCCACACGGTGCGTGATCCGATTACAAACTGCGGCCGAATATTCGAGCATGACCTTCAACCCCATGGCTTCCTGGCTCCTGTGTATGTGATCGCGCGTCTGAGTATTTGGGATAAGCCGCATTCGGGTATGGAATCGCGCACCCGCGCAATTCGGTTCGAAGATCTGCATTTGCATCTTGAGGAGACAATGGGCGCCGTAGCCGCTTGGCTGGGTCTGCCTTATCGATCCTCGCTCCTCGAGAGCACGTTTAACGGCCGTCAGTATGTGTGGAGGCCGAGGACTGGAGCAGAAGGCTGGTCTGGAGCTCGACCAGAGCAGGCTGTTCGCAATTCGCGAAATATTTCCTTCACAGACCGATGGCTGTTGTACGCGGTGCTTTATGAAGACTTTGTGGCTTGGGATTACCCGTGTCCCAGGATCTTCAGGCATGCGTTGGTTCGCGTTCTCACGTGCATGCTCGTCTTGCTGGTTCCAATGAAAATGGAAATCATTACTCTGCGTATGGCTTTTAAGTCGGTTCGATCGAGAGGCTTTCGTTATGCAATCAAGGGGTTAGCGCGGGTTTGCATCGGTCGCGTAGCGATAATGTCGCTCTTGGCCGTAGAACTTTACCGGCGAGTCGCTTTTGGAAAACAAGTGTTGGAATTGATGCAGCCGTGTCGGACCGAAAGGTGTCCGCCAGGTGAGGGGCTGGGAAACGACTCGAGACAAGCCTTCTAGTAATACGCTGATCCGCCATCGTGCTCCAACGAGCAATTCAGCACGACGCCTAGGATGTTCAGCTCCGCGATCAGCTCCCTCGCCCTCGCCAGGGACGCGCGATCCGTTCGACCCTCCGCGACGACGAAGAGCACGCCATCGACCCGCGGAGCAAAGGTGAGCATGTCATCTGAGGTCAGCGGCGGCATGTCGAATATAACAAGGTGTTGCGGCAGTGCCGCTGCAATCACTCGCAGCAGCTCGAGCATGCGGGCACTCGCGAGCATGTCCGAAGAGTGCTCGAATGTGCGCCTGTTGGGAATCACGAGCAGATTGGCTGGCCCGCACTTGTAGATCACTTGCCAGGCGTCTGCCTCGCCGAGGAGGTAATCGCCTAGCCCTCGCTCGCATTGCAGCCCCATTTGGGCGGCCACTTGCGGACGCTGCAGGTCGAGATCGACCAGGCACACCCGCGTGTTCGGCTCCTGCGACAGCGCCATGGCCAGGTTGATTGCCGTGAGGGTCTTGCCCTCCCCGACCTTTGTGCTGGTCACGGCAACTGAGCGCCACTTCTTGGCGGCAAGACGCTGCAGCAGGCGCGTACGCAAGAGCTTATACGCGCGCTGCGCCGCACGGTCGGCAACCTGCGGTAGCAGGCAATTGCGCTCGAGGACGGCGGAATCGAGGATTGCCGTCTGCAACTGCGGCGTCGGCTGAGGTTCCGCGGCGATAGCCTGCTGCGGTTCCGCAGCAATAGGCTGCTTGGTATCGTCGCGCCGCGCCGCTGCGTCCGCCCGCTCCGCGCGATTCCTTGCCCTGGAGATGGCATTTTCGATGACGCTCACTAGAGTTTCTCTGCCTCAAGCATGGGAGCCGCAAATGCAAGTGTGCCCATCAGGGCGCCATAAAGCGAATGAAGAGATACAAAGCGGGAACGACGATGACCGTCATCGCAGCCAGTGCGGTGACTCGCCGACGGCGCCGACGCAGGAATGCGGCATTATGGATGATCGGTACGATCGCGATCGGCGTCACCTGTAGAAGCGCCACGAGATCGCGACTGCCGCGCACGCTGGAGTCCAGCGCACTGGCGCCGAGCCCAGCCATCAAGGCGAGAAACGTCGCGGCAATTAGGCCAATGACGGCTATACCGATGCGGGGCGGCTTTGTCGGGGACTTCGGCACCGGAGGCGCAGACACGAGATAGAACTGATCGGAGGTACCAATCTTGATGGCCGCAGCCCTGATGTCGGCATCCATACGTTTACTGTTGAGTTGGTCGTACATCTGTCGCGCGGTTACAGCGTCACGATTGAGCACATCATAGGCACGCTCCACCTCAGGCGTGGACTTCAGGCGGCTCTGCAGGTTCACGTCCTTCTCGCGCAGCTCCTCTCGCTGCCGTTCCAGCGCGGCGATTTGCGTCTCGACACCATTCAGCTGCGTTTCCAGCTGAACGACAGCGGGGGTCCGGATGACGTGAGTCTCTTGATCTTTGTCTCCGGAAGCGATGCGCGCCTGCATCTCCTGGATCGTGCGCTCCAGACGCTTGACGTCGGGGTAATCCTCGCTGTAACGCTGGCGCATCTCGGCCAGGTTCGCGCGCTGCGCAGCAAGCTGCGCCTCGAGGTCCGAGCCCGACCCCGCCGACACTGCGCCGGAGCGCATCGCATCGATCTGCTGCCGTAGTGCAATCATGTCCGGATGGTTCCGGTCGTACACTGCCCCCTTCTTCGCGTACTCATCCTCCAGAGCTCGCAGTGTGTCCGGGTTGGCGCCTGCGGCGCGCGCCTGCTGTAACTGCTGCAGGATGAACGTGCGATTCTGCTGCTGTGTGCGCAGGTCGCGCTCGACGCCTTCCAGATCCTGGTCGGTCATGTTCTTGACGTTGAGATTCGCCTGTGTGGTGTCGGGCAGCCGGTCGAAATTCTGCTCCTTGAACCGGGCGAGGCGTCCTTCGCTCTCCGCAATCTTCGCCCGCTGTCGCTCGGCTTCGGCCGCGTAGAAGCGGCTCTCCTCGAGCACCTGACCCGCCGCGGCCCGGCGGCCGTCCGCAATGAAGGCGTTCGCTAGCCAGGCCGCGACCTTTTGCGCGGTCTCGGGCTCGCGGTTCGTATAGGTGACCGTAAAGCCGGTATTGATGTTGCGCTCCAGTCCGGTCTGCGGGTCGAGAATTTTCTGCGTGAGCATCTCCACCTTCACATCGCCCTGCAGCTTCTTTAGCGCGGCGGGAGGATCGTCCCTGAGACGCGGATAGGGAGCCAGCGAGGGTAGCGCCGCGCGCAGCTCCGGTGAGCCGAGAACGGTGCCGGTCAAGCCGGAAATGTAGCGGTCCGCGTAATTGTCTCCCCTGGCGCGATCGTTGAGGTCGGTCTTGAGCTGGAACGTGGCCGGTGAGCCGTACTCACTCGGCAAGCCCACGGCGAGCAGCATCGTCAGGAGGACGATTGGCAGCCAGACCGCCAGGAGCAAGCGACGGCGGCGCCTCAGCGAATTGACATAATCCGAAAACTCAACCTTTTCCGCATCCATTATTTAATCGCAGGAGGTTTGCAAAACCTAGTAGCCGACGGTGATGGCGGGTCCTTCCGCTGGGCGGTGAGGCTCATAAACAAAGGAAACCTGAATCGAGTTCGCCTGGCCGGATGGGCCACCGTTGCGATAGTCCGTGAAATTATAAGCGGCGATTACCGAGAACTCCCGCTCGACGCGCCATTCGAACCCGGTCGTGCCGTAGTTGTAGTGCTGCGCCTGCACGGTCGGCGCGATGGCTTCGTGCAGCGGATCGTCATAAATGCTTCGGACCCCGAGGAACGCCGCAAATCGTGGCGTAAAGCGCCGCGCCACGCGCAGGCGCAGCTGATCCTGAATGACGGCATAGCCCTGAGCTGTCGGCGCGACGTTGCGGGTGGCGTCAAGGAATATCTCGGTCAGGCTGTAGGTCCATTGTGTTCCCGCGCCGCCAGACCAGTTGGTGGTGCCCGAAACCTGAGGCGCGCCGGCGATGGAGCCCGAGAAAGTCGTCCGCTCAGCACCGAGGCGCAGATAGTACTGCTTCGTCTCGGAGAACTTCCCGTCCCACTGCGCTTCCCCGCCGTACGTGGCGGCAGTGAGACCCAAGTCGGGGCGAAAATCCGCCCCGGTCGCGCGCAGGGTGAAAGAGCCGGTAGGGGTGGCTTTCAGCATGAGGCCAGCGGCACCGGTAACGTTCTCATAGTTCACGTAGCCTCCCTGCAGTTGCTGGCTGTAGGTGGCGTCGGTATAGCCTGCATTGAGCTCGAGCGTGCTCCGCTGTGTCATTTCAAATGCGTAGCTCGGACTGATATAACCCAGATTCTGGCGAATGCTGGCCGGAGTGCCGAGAGTGGTACCCGGCTCGGGAGTTCCGAGCCCGGTGCCGATATTGGCCGTCGGCAGATAACTCGTGAGCAGCGATTGCGACGAGCCGTATCCGTCCAGGCCGAGCGTATAGCGCGCACCGCTACGCTGCCCGTTCAGATACAGGAACTCCCCGTTGGAATCGAAATCCGTATGGCCGGGATACCAGGTGCCGTGCGCTTCGGGTGTGAGGCGCCACTGCCAATTCGATTCCCGCGCCACCAAGTCGACTCGTGCGTCCGCCATGGCGTCGGACGAACCGATCTTGTTCGCGCCGGTCACCGCGAGGTTCACGTTGTCGTCGTACCCACCCGCAAGCTCAACCCTGGGGTTGAACTCATAGTCGGTTGCAACGGCCGAGGCGGCAGCCAGTGACAGGCAAATGCCGGTGAGGCCGGCAGCCGAGCTCGCCCGAGCTACCCCGCACGCTGCGGGCGCATGTCGCGACAAACTCACGGCACGACCACGACGTCCCCGGCCTGGAGCTCCACGTTCTGTTGCAGCTCTTTGCCGTGAACTACGTCGGTGTAGTGGAAGGGCAACGCGACCTGTCCGGCCGGGGAGCGGCGCAGGATGATGATGTTGTTCAGTGATGCGAAGGCGGTGGTGCCACCGGCCATGCTCAGGGCCTGCATGACGTTGACGCTCGGATTGACGACGAATTCGCCGGGTTTCGTAACCTGGCCGATCACATATACCTTATTCCCCTTGACCTCCTGCACCGACACCGTGACGACCGGGTCCGAAATGTATTTTCGCAGCCGCTCGGTGATGAGATTCTGCAGCTCGAGCACCCCTTTGCCCCGCGCATCGACCTGGCCGACCAATGGAACGGAGAAGGTCCCGTCGGGGCGCACGAGCACCGCGTTGCTGGTGAGATCTGGCTCTTTCCAGACCGCGATCGCCAACGTATCACCGGCCTTGACTGTGTACTCATCGGCGTGCGCGACCGCGAACGCTGCAAGCGCCGCGAGTAACCTGAACAGATTATTGAGCATGGCACGCATTGGATCCTCCATCCGAGGGTTCCTGTCACCCCCCGGATGTCGCGGCACACGCCCAAACCGGGCAGCCCTGCGAGGTCGCTTATGGTTATTGGTAGCCGAATGCATAGGGTACCTTAATTTACCGGTGTGGTGCCATGGCGCTTGTCGCAACCTGTGATCTGCGTCACCTCTGCGACCTGCGTCTCTTGGCGGTATAACCGGAATCGATGGTATGGTGTTTAGCTAAGGATCGTTCGCCCCAAAAAGCCAGAATGATTGCCGCTTGCTCCGCTGCGCGTGCGAGCTTGCTCGATTCGAAACGGTAGCGAACGCGCTCGAGGACTGATCATTGCGCTACCTCCTTGCCCTGCTGATCTTTTTCCTCACGACCCTGGATGTGTTCGGCTGGACCCTTAGTCTTGCGCCCGGACTTAGCGTTAAAAACGCGCTCCTCTATGTGATTCTGCTCACGCTGAGCGCCCGTTTCGTCGCGCGCGGCGGATTGCGGTTGGAGTTGCCTCAGGTCCACCTGTGGTTCGGAGTCCTGATCGCGTACGCCACGCTTACCTGGCTCGTCGCCGGCATTCTTATCCAATACAAGTCCTACACGTTGCTGAGCAGCGGCATCGATCTGAAGGCGCAACTGCTCGATAACGCCATAGTCTTCGCGCTGTTTCTGTATGGAACACGGTCGCTCCAGGAAACGAAGTTCCTGCTGAAGTGCATCCTGCTTGCGGTGACCGTCGCCAACGCGATTGCTATCGGCAACGTCGCGGGCTTGTTCCAGATAGGCATCACCCCGGTCGGCGTCGAGGGCAACGTGACTGGCCGCGTATTCGGCGCATTCGGCCACGCGAACGAAACGGCTGCCTTGACTGTATGCCTCCTGCCGGCCTACGTCGCCGCGGCTCTCTCCTCCGGCGGCATCGCACGATTGTTCTGGGCTTTCGCAGGCGCAGTATCAGCAACTCTGATGGTGATGTGCGGATCGCGCGGTGCGTTCGTAGGACTCGCGCTGGCGGCCGGCCTCGCTTCCTATATCTGCCGCAGCATAATCTCCTGGCGCCGCGCCGCGATTCTCGTCGTGGTCCTCGGAGCGGTCGCCGTCCCGGTTCTCGCGTTGGCGAGCATCAAGTTCGGCGGCATTCTCACGGAACGTGTCACAGAATTGATCCTCAATCCCGGCACGAGCAGCGAAGAGCGCACGTACATCTGGCTACCCATCCTCGAAAAGATGATGGCCAACCCGGTGACGCTGATAACCGGGTTTGGATGGGATTCATACGACGTGATGGGTTTCTTCTATGCAACTCACAACCACTACCTCTTGCTGTGGTTCGAGCTCGGAATCATCGGCCTCGCCTGCTATCTGATGGTGATCAGGCAGCTGGTGATTACGGCGCGCCGCGCCGCCGAGACGGCACCCGACGACACGGCGCGCTATCTGATCGCGTTCATCTACGGCATCATCGCCATATCCGGCGCCATTTTCTTCACGCTCATCTTCAGGCCGTGGCCTTACGTTTGGGCTTACATCGGCCTGACGATGCGAATGGCGGTGATTGCCATGCAGAGCGGGCAGCCGAACGCCCGCAATGAGCACCGCCGCGCGCCAGCGACCAAATCACTCCCGGCAGTTGCGCACCGTGCCCGACCGCGCCTGACTGCGACTCAGCGCAGCCACTAAGAACTCGTCCGCCGTGAGAGTCCAGGACGCATCGCACTTTCACCACGGGCCACACAGTACGCTGATGCCGCGAACACGATGATGAGCTTGCCGGCGAGGCGCCGCTAACGTCTCGTCGCCGCGCACTCGCGAGTGCGAGCAGATCTTGCTGAAGCGTTCTGACTCAGTCGCGCAGGCGAGTTACCTTTTTCATAGAGCACAGTGCGGTGAGACGCGCCGCGCGCGTAAGAGGTAATGTGACTGCTAGTCGCGACGCGCCGCCTGGACGGTTGTCCGTGATGTGCGACACGGTGAATTGACGGAGCAGACAGTGTAATTTTGCTTCGCCGCGGGGGGTCCATGCACACGGACCGCCGCGCGCATACACTCACGTGGTGATGAAGACTGGGGGCACAAATGGCACGACGCTTGCTGATTTCCGGGCTGCTGGCGGTAGCCGCATTCGCGCAAATTCATGCTGCGGCGGCACAGTCCTCCACACCCTTCCCGCACCTCGGCGCGTATCTGATCGGCGGGACGATCGACTTCGTCAACCTGCCACATATCGCGGACCTACAGGCAGCGGTTTTCTCCAACTACCCGGGCTACAGCGCGGGCGGCAAGACTATGCAGCAGCAGATCGCCGCCATCAAAGCGCTCAACCCGAACATCAAGATCACCGGCATCCGCAACATCATGGAGATCTCGACGGGTGGCGGCAGCGCGTACGGCGCGGAGTGGACCGCCGACACAAACAATAATTGGTTCCTGCGCGGCTCCTGGCCGTCCGGCGGAGTTGTGACCTCCCAGTACGGGGCCAACTCGGTCAACATCACCACTTCGCACCTGAACAGCAGTGGCCAGACCTATCGCCAGTGGAATGCAGCATGGTCCACCGGGAGTTCCTACCCCTTTGCTGCGAATCTCGACGGCATTTACTTCGACAACTTCTTCTACCAGCCGCGAGTGAGCGGGGACTATCTGCAGAACGGCTCGTCGCAATCAGGTTCGGCCGAGGCGCAGCTCTGGCGCGACGCATATGCTGATGCGGCTGCGCAGTTTCGCAGCGCGATGGGCGCTGGATACATGATGTGGGGGAACGTGGCGGATTGGGGCAGCGGGTCGATCCAGGGCTACAACCAGGTCCTTAACGGTGGCGTGATGGAGTCCGCGATCGGTCAGAGCTACTCGTACGAAAGTCAGAGCTGGGCGAAGCTGATGAGTTCTTATGCAACTATCATAAGCGCCCTCGCGCCGTTCCAAGGCGGCGGTCCCTATCTCATCTTTCAGCAGGATGGCAGCGCCTCGGACTATCAAGGGATGCGTTACGGCCTCGCCTCGTGCCTGCTTGATAACGGCTACTACCATTTCAATACCGCCGGCCAGGGCGGTGGGAATAACGTCGCCTGGTTCGATGAGTTGGGCGTTAACCTCGGACCCGCTACAGCAGGTCCGAACAATCTCGGGAACGGCACCTATTCAAATGGCGGACTCACGGTTTGGAAGCAGGGTGTATGGCGCCGTGACTTCGCGAACGGCATCGCGCTTGTGAATCCGAAGGGCAACGGCGCGCAGACCGTGACACTGGAAACGACTTATAAGCACCTTTCAGGAACACAGGACCCCTCGGTAAACAACGGTCAGTCGGTAACTAGCGTAACGCTGAACGATCGGGACGGCGTGATCCTGCTGCGCTCGGGCTCGCAGCCGGTGCCGGTGCCGGACGCGCCATCGCTCACCGTACAGTAATGCGGTCGATTCGCCTTACGCGGTTCAGTGCTTGCGAAGAAATGCCGGGACCAGGGTCTTGAGCCGGTGCAACAGAGTGGTCGCCTCCTCAATGCCTGTCGCGAGCAGCAGGGCCGCGAACACGGTGCCGTAGAGCACCGAGCCACAGGCAGCGCCGAGTACGCTTGCGCGCCACGCGAACGTGGCGCCGAAAGCGACTGCAGCACCACCGGCGGCGCACACACCGACCTTCGCCACCGCGGTCCAGGGCAGAAGGCCGCGCAACCCGCAGCGATACAGGCGGCTCACGCTGAACCCAAGGCAAGAGACGTCGACGAGGTTGGCGGCGCAGAGGGCGATTGCCGCCCCCACGATACCCGTTACCGGCAGTAGGAACGCGAGGGCGAGGCCGTTTACAAGCGTCGCCACGACGCCTACCCAAACGAACGAGCGTGTCTTGTTGATGGCACGCAGAAGCGGCGAAAAATCGAAGCACGCGCGTACGATGACCAGCGCGTACCATTGCAACACGGGAATGGCAGGACGATACGCGGCGCCAAACGCTTTCAGAACGAGCGGCTCCGCGTACCAAGCCACGATGGCGGCGGTGGGAAACAGCAACACGCAGTTGATGATGGTTGCGCGATGCCAGAGCCGCAGAGCGTCGTCCTGTGAGCGGCGCACGAGCTCGGGCAACAACACCTGCGAGATGGAGTTGCGCAACGCCAGAATTATCGGCTCGCCATACGTGCCGATCGTGAAATGCGCCAGGGCGACAGCGCCGAGATATTTGACGATCACGACGTTGCCCAGGTTTCTACTGAGCAAGGCCAGAAGGATCGCCAACCCAAACGGCACGCAGAATCTCAGCTGGTCGCGTCTGAGATTTCGGATCTGCGGCTCCAGGCGAGAACGATCTGCGGTGGTCCAGGCAACGAGCGCGCCCGCAAAACGCAGCGCCTCTAGCACGACCAGAGACCAGATAATTGCCCAGACGTTTTTCGTCACAACGGCGACGGACACGACGACTACCATGCGAGCTATCAGTCGGCCACCCGTATACACAGATACGGGAACCGGGCGATGCGTAGCAACCCAAAGGCTCTCCCACCAGTCCAGGTTCACGGACAGAAGGACATAGAGCACTATCGGGACCAGATAGGGGCCGACGAGTCCTCCGGGTATCAAAAGGTGTAAAGCGGCGACCACGCCGACGATCAACAAGCTGATGGAAGCCGTGAGGAACGTCATCTCGCGCACAACTCTCCACATGCTCGCGGGATGAAGTGGAACGAAATAGAGAAGGCTTTCGCTGAGGCTGAAATAGGCGGCCGTCTGCACCAGCGAGGCGTACAAGAGGAATTCGCGGTACCGACCGAAGTCGGTCACGGTCAGAAAACGCACTAGAATGATTGGGCTGATGATCATCAGCCCATAGTTCGCGATCCGCGACACGGACAATATCGCTGCCTGGTGGGCCATGCCGCGCATACGGGTCGACGCTCCCGAGAAAACGGCCGGCGTCAGCGCGGACCGCGGGCACCGGCGGATTCGTGCCCGGGGGCGCCAGCCTTCCAGACATATCGCTGCCCGTTTCGGCCGGGAACCTGCTTGCGAAAACCGGGCGCCGAATGCACATTGCCGGTGCCGCGGCTGAAGATGTCGCTCAAGTCAGCCCCTTGAATCGCTGCCTGTGCACTGGCTTTTATCGCCTCCCCGCTTCAACGTCACCACGCGGTAGAGTCTACCGATGCGTCCGGCGCAATTCAGCTACGATTACGCGGGCGCAAAAACCCGACGGCAAGCGACGAAACTTAACTATGTGCGGCATCGCCGGATACTTTTCGACTAGTGCCCGCGAGGACTTGAGCGGGCCGCTGCGTCGCATGACCGACGCGCTTGCTCACCGGGGCCCGGACGACGTGGGCTACTTCGAGAGCGTTACGTCTGATGGGCGCGGCCGCGTTGGACTCGGTCATCGGCGGCTCTCCATCATCGACCTGTCCACCGGCCACCAGCCGCTCGGCAACGCCGACGGCTCGGTGCAGATCGTCTTCAACGGGGAGATCTACAACTTCGAGAAGCTGCGCGCGGAACTGGCTGGACGCGGTCACGTTTTCCGCACCCGTTCGGACACGGAAGTCATTGTGCACGCGTACGAAGAGTGGGGAACGGATTGCGTACTGCGGTTGCGCGGCATGTTTGCGTTCGCTATTTGGGATGCGCGCCGCGGTCGGCTGTTTCTGGCACGCGACCGGTTTGGCAAGAAGCCCCTTTTCATTTTCTCGCAGAGCGGAACGCTGCTGTTCGCCTCAGAGATCAAAGCGTTGCTGCAGTTCCCAGGCGTTGCCCCGCGTGTCAATCGCGCTGCGCTGTGGGACTATTTCCGCTACCGCTATGTTCCCGCCCCCGCGACACTGTTTGCGGACGTGCGCAAGCTCATGCCGGGAAGCTGGATGCTGTGCGACGCTAACGGCATTACCGAGTCAAGATTCTATCTGCCACCCGATGGAGTGTGCTTAGAAAGGACGAGGCCTCCGGACGATCCCACCGGCGGATTTCTCGAGCTTCTCGAGGAATCGGTTCGCATCAGGATGATGTCCGACGTGCCCTTTGGCGCGTTTCTCTCCGGCGGCATCGATTCCTCGGCCATCGTCGCTCTCATGGCGCGCCATTCGACCCTGCCGGTGAAGACGTTTTCCGTTGGTTTTGCCGAAGCCGCCTACAGCGAGCTGCAACATGCCAAGACGATCGCCGAGCTATTCCGGACCGAACATCATGAGCTGGTTGTGTCGCAGGAGCATTTGCTGGAGCATCTGCCAGCGCTGACGCGATTCCGCGACGCACCGGTGGCAGAACCCTCAGATATTCCAATTTACCTGCTTGCCAAGGAGGCACGCCGCACAGTCAAGATGGTCCTTACCGGCGAGGGGTCTGATGAGATGCTGGCGGGTTATCCCAAGCACGTCTACGAAAGGTACGCGGGCTGGTACCAACGGTTACCGTCGTCCTTGCGCCGTGGGCTGATCGAACCGTCGATCCAGGCGTTGCCATACCGATTTCGCCGCGCCAAGACAGCGATCGTCAACCTCGGCATCGAGTCGCGAGCGGAGCGCATGCCGCGCTGGTTTGGCGCACTCACCGATAACGGCTGCGCACGCCTGTTAACGCTGCCGCCGCCTGCCGACGGGGAGCAGACCGTACCCTTGTGTGCTGCAGCCGGTGATTCACCGTTGCGGAGCATCCTGTTTTTCGACCAGACGAGTTGGCTGCCGGACAATTTGCTCGAACGCGGTGATCGCATGACCATGGGTGCTTCGATCGAAGCCCGCATGCCGTTCCTCGACCACGAGCTCGCGGCATTCGTCTCAGCACTACCGGATGCTTGGCGGGTGCGAGGCTTTACGACCAAACGCGTGCTGCGGCTTGCCATGCGGCGGGTGCTGCCGGCGCGCATTCTGCAAAGGCCCAAGGTCGGCTTCCGTGTGCCAGTCAACGAGTGGTTCCGAACTTCAATGCGGGACTATCTGCTCGCGCATCTGACTGGCGCGGATTCGCGCACGCGCGACTACTATCATCAGGAGCAACTGCGACAGGTTCTCGAGGAGCACATCAACGGCCGGCAGAATCACGAAAAGCTGTTGTGGTCCCTGCTGAACCTGGAGATCTGGCATCGGGAGTTCAATTTGTGAAGGCCGCAGCCGCAGGCAGGCACATTGCGGCCCGGCCGACAGCCGAGAGATAGGGGGCGAGTATCTGGTCCTCGCCGTAGTGCCGCGCCATGTACGCTTTGCAGCGTGCACTCGTTTCGAGCCACGCTTGCGAATCGCTCGTGAGGCGGTGCGCAGCGCATGCCATCTCGTCAAGGCTCGCAACGGCATAACCCAACCCCTCGCGTTGGATGACATCATCAGGGTCGAAGAATGAAACCACCGGGACGCCCCGAATCCAGGCCTGCAGGTAGGTATTCGGAAATCCCTCAATCTCGGAAGTATTGATGAACACGCGCGAGCGCTCGAAGATGCGGCTGGTGGCTCGGTACGGCAATGCGCCGTGGAAGGTCAGAGTGCCTACGCGCGCGGCGCGTGCGCGGATCTGCTGGTACAGATCGTTGGCCCCGGGCTGCGTGCCGCCGACCATACTGGCGGGGCAGGAACTCAGACGTCGCGCGAGCTCAAGAAAGATCTCCGGACGCTTCAGTTGCTGGATGTTGCTGACCCATAACAGCGATATGTCGCGCTCGGCAAGGGACAGCTCACGTTCGGGTGCATCCACGAGCATGTAGGCAACCGAGCTATCCAGGCCGTAATTACGCTGCATGAGCGCCTGCTGCCTGACGCTTTGGGCAAGAATCGACGCGGCGCGGCGCAGTCCGTACTCATACAGCTTCCTGTCGCGCCAAAAGGAGATCAGCAGCCGGTCGGGCTCGCAGTCGGCGTCGCTCGCAACCCGAAAGATCATGCGGCGACCGTTTCGGGCTGCCCACATCGCGACTTGTCCGACTTGCGCGCCCGCGCAGCTGACATAGTAAACATCGGCTGCTGCACGTCGCAGCGCCCCCCATAGCTTGGTCCAGCGCGGATGCACGAAGCGCACCACGGGAATTCCCTCACGTGCGCGGTAGGCCTTGTAGACCTGGACTCCACTCCAGGTTGCGCCATCCTGCTGCCCGTAGTCCCCGACAACCATCGAAACTGGAAATCCGCGGCGGACGAATGCTTTTGCGAGCAGTGATTGTTGAACCTGCTCGCCGCCGATTCCGTACTGCTCGAATTCGGGGGCTAATACAGGAAGGTTTTCCAGGCCGACGAAGCAGATGCGGGGCGTCATTGTGCGTTGGAAGCGTATCGCAGCGGAATGCCTCTACCGCGTGCGGCCGGCGCGCGACGCCTCGCGAGGTCACTGTCGCGCTGCGCATTCAATGAAATCACCCGCTTAAGTCTCGTGCAATCCGGATCGGGAAGCAAGCTTACAGAAGCTACGGCGCGCCTGGAGCGGCCCCTTAGCTCACCGCCCCGGCCGTATGGATGTATAGCGCAAGTGCGACGCGTATCATCGGTCGTCAAGTGTTGCCGCATGCCCCCACGAACCAGCATATGTCTGCAGGCGCCGAGAACCTCTTGATGCTGAGGGGCGTCTGATGTGCGGCATCGTTGGGTTTTACACGACGGAGCCGTTGCCGGGCGCGACGGAGGTTTTGCGGCGGATGAACGACACGATCGCTCATCGCGGACCCGACGCCCAGGGGCAATGGTTCGATCCCGCTCAAGGGGTTGCGCTGGCGCACCGCAGGCTGGCGATCATCGATCTCACCGAGGAAGGGCGGCAGCCGATGCGCTCCGCCAGTGGACGTTACATCATCATATTTAACGGCGAGATCTATAACTTTCTGAGAATTCGCGCCGATCTGGAAAGGCTCGGGCACCGGTTCCGGGGACACAGCGACACCGAAGTCATGCTGGCTGCGTTCGATGAATGGGGTCTCGAGCCGTCATTGCAGCGCTTCATCGGCATGTTTGCGTTCGCATTGTGGGACTCAGCACAAAACGAGCTGACGTTAGCCCGCGACAGACTCGGCAAAAAGCCGTTGTACTACTGCGTTGCAAATGGACGATTGATCTTCGGCTCCGAGCTCAAGGCGCTGCGAGCCTTTCCGGAATTCAGCGCGAGTATCGATCGACAGGCGCTCACGTTGTTCCTACGCTACAACTACATACCTGCGCCGCGCACAATCCATGAGGGGGTAAGCAAGCTCGAAGCAGCGCACTTCGTGCGATTTGCCGTCCGGCAGCATTCGGTCGTGGAGCTCGAACGTCGGTGCTTTTGGAATGCAGCAGAGGTACAAGCCGGAGCCTCGGCTGACGCTCTTTCGGTCTCTGCTGGTGAGGTGACCGACCAGTTAGATCAGTTGCTGCGCGATGCGGTTCAGCTGCGCATGATCGCCGACGTCCCCCTGGGCGCTTTCCTGTCCGGCGGTATCGATTCATCCCTCGTCGTCGCACTAATGCAGACACTTAGCAGTCGCCCAGTGCGAACATTCACCATCGGTTTCAACGAAAGTGAGTACAACGAAGCTGACCACGCCCGGGTGGTCGCGCGGCATCTCGGTACTGACCATACGGAGTTGTACCTGACGCCTAACGAGACCCTGGCAGTCATTCCGAAGTTGCCGTTGCTGTACGACGAGCCGTTCGCTGACGCGTCGCAGATCCCTACTGCACTTGTATGCGCAATGGCGCGGCAGCACGTAACCGTAGCGCTCTCGGGTGACGGCGGTGATGAAGCCTTCGGCGGATACAGCCGCTATGCGCAGGCACAGGACATCTGCCGTCGATTGTCGCGCGTGCCTCCGTGGCTGCTGCGCACGATGAGTCAGAGCATTCCGCACGTCCCCATGGCATTTTGGGAAGGTCTGGTCAGGCTCTCGCGGCCGGTTGCGTCGGGAAAGCTGCGGGCCGACGGCTTCGCTTACAGAATGCAGCGACTGGCTGATCGCCTGGGATGTGCAACGCCTCAGCAGCTGTACCGGCATCTGATGTCCTATTGGCTCGCACCGATGAAGCTGGTTGTGGATGGCCGGGAGCCAGGCAGCTTATTGGCTGATGCCCCGCAAAAGAACAACCTCGATCAGTTTACAGATCAGATGATGCTACTCGACACACTTACCTACCTGCCGGATGACGTCCTCGTGAAAGTCGATAGGGCCAGCATGGCTGTCGCTCTCGAGGTGCGGGCACCGCTGCTCGATCATCGTGTGTTGGAGTTTGCGTGGCGACTGCCACTTGCGATGAAGCTGCACGACGGTCGAGGCAAACTCGTGCTACGCAAGCTGCTGAGCCGCTACGTGCCAGAAAAACTATTCGAACGGCCGAAGACCGGTTTCGGCGTCCCCATATATCGGTGGCTTCGTGGGCCCTTGCGCGACTGGGCAGAGAATCTGCTCGATGAACAGCGTCTCGAGCGCGAAGGCTACCTCAAAGCGATGCCGATTCGGAACGTGTGGCAGTCTCTGCTGGCCGGGCAGTCTGAATGGGTATACGGCGGTGAATTGCTCTGGAGCGTCTTGATGTTCCAGGCATGGCTGGAACAGCTCCACCGGGATGCTGAGCCCGAATTCTGCGATACTCGAACGCCGCGTGCCTCCGCCCGATCGCTGGCTAGTGCGCTGAGTTGAACCGTTGCTACCGCGCGCCGAGGACGCGCGTTCGGAAATCACTCAACATCCTGTTAAAGCTGAAGTGCTCCTCGACGGCTTGACACGCCTGCTCGCCTAGTTCCCTGCGCGCGTGGGCGTTCGCTACCAGAGGCATCAGCAGGTCGCAAAGCGATTTTACATTGCCTGGCGCATACATCATTCCGCCGCCGAACTGAAGCATCTCATCCATTCCGCCGACGCGCGCAACCAGTACCGGGCAAGACATTGCCATCGCTTCCAGAACAGCGTTGGAGAACGTCTCGACCGCGACGGACGGCAACACGAATATATCCATAACCGCGAGGTAGGGGCGGACGTCCTGCTTCTCGCCAACCAGGTGCACTCTCCGATCAACACCCAGGCGCTGGATTTCGCGCTCGATCGCCGGGCGTTCGGGTCCGTCTCCGACAATGACCGCTCCTACGTCAACGCCGCGCGCCGTCAGCTCATGCACGGCTCGAACCAGATCGACTTGCGCCTTCTCGATGCGGAACGCGCCAACTGTACCCAACATTACTCGGCCCGCGGGTTCACCGAGCGCTGCTGGCGCAACGCGTGCCCGTGAAAACTCTGAAGTATCAACACCATTATGGAGCACTATGGTCTTCTCTGGCGTACGGTCGAGACCGTAACGCGCGCCCCAAAGGCGGCGCTGGCGCTCGGCGCCAAAAACGACCAGGTCTGCTCGCCGCAAGATGTGGCGATAGAGGAGCATCTGTAGCTTCTCTTTCAGCGTTGCAAACTCCGTCGTGTTAACGGAGACGACGACCCGCAGGGGCTGATCCTTACACAGCAACCCGGCCAGCACAGCGTACAGCGCCGAATACAGATTCACGGCGACCAGGGCGGTGATATTCCGCTCTCTGATAGTTCCGGCGAGTCGGCGCAGCGCTTTGATCGAGAACTTGCCACGCCGATGAAGGTTGATTGGGGCAACAGCAGGATGCACCTGTGACAGCAGCGACTCTGGAGGACGGAGATACGCGACCACAACCTCACGGTTGCCGACTGCAAGCGCATTGGCCAGACGGACCGTCTTGCGCTCAGATCCACCCACCTTCAGCGAGTTGAGCAAAAACATGACGCGCGGCTCGTGGCCGTCCGACAAGTGAACTCTTTCATCATGCCGGTTCGTGTTCATATCAAGACAATAACGATGTGCTCGCAGATATCGTCGCAAAGATCATGCGCGAATAGGCGTGTGCCTAACGAGAGCGGTCAAACTCTCCCGACGAGCAAGTCAAACCCGAATTGCTCCGGAGTCACGAACCCCTGGCCAATCGTGATACGGTTGAGATCGAAAGGATTAGCGGTGGGAACATTGGCGCCACCGCAACATGAGGCGCAGCAGACGAAGCCCGCTTCACGAACGAGTTCGCGTGATTGCGCGGTAATGTTCTCCCGGCCGCCAAACGGGTATGCGAAGAGCCGCACCGGCCTGCCCAGTTGCTCGTTTAGCTTGCGTTTGGACACTTCCAGCTCCGCCCGCGCTGTTTGCTCATCGGCGGTGCCCAGGTCGAGGTGGGAGTCGGTGTGGCAGCCGATCTCGAAGCCTTGTGAGGCAAGGGAGCGGACTTGATCCCAGTCCATCCAACCCGGCGGTCGCACCAGGTCGCGGTCCCAAGGCGCTACGGTTCGCGTGCCAATAAAACCGGTGGTGATGAAGAATGTGGCGGGCAAGCCCAGTTTCCGCAGAATCGGTGCCGCAACTTCAAAGTTGTCGCGATAGCCGTCATCGAAAGTGATCGACAACGTGCCGCCCATGCCCTTGGCCGCATTGCAGGCCGCCACCTGCTCGGCGAGGGGGATCACCTCGAACTGGGTGCGAAAGAATTCGCAGAACGCCTGGAATTTGGCGGACCCTGCCGTCAGTCCGTCCTCAGGCAAGTCATCATTGATGCGGTGGAAGGCGACAATGACCATCTTCGAACGAAAGCTGCGCTTGAACGTGCCGGTCGAGCGTGCGACATGACCGATCGTCCCCTTGACCTGCTTTACGATATTCACCAGTAGCGATCCTTCGTCGGGCCGCAGACTAGACCGAGGTATTTCCCACGCCGAAAGTGGTGTGCCTGCGGCAAACCGCAGCGACGAGGTGACAGGGGTTCAGAACGCCTTCGCGTCGTGGAAGACGCACAACACCGTCTTCCAGAGGATGGCGATGTCCAGCCCGAATGACCAGTTGCGCAGATACTCGAGGTCGTAGCGTACGCGCTCCTCCATCTGCTCGAGGTTGCGCGTTTCGCCCCGGAAACCGTTCACCTGGGCGAGGCCGGTGATACCCGGCTTCACTTTGTGGCGGACCATGTAGCCCGGGATAAGCTTGCGGTAGGCCTCGTTGTGCGCGACGGCGTGCGGACGTGGTCCGACGAGACTCATCGGGCCCTTGAGAACGTTGATCAACTGTGGCAGCTCATCCAGAGAGTAACGCCGCAGGAAGCGCCCGACACGGGTGGTGCGCGGATCGTACTGCCGGGCCTGCTCGATGGTGGCGCCGTCCTCGGTGACCGTCATGGTGCGGAACTTGTAAACGGTGATTTCCTCACCGTTGAGTCCATAGCGGCGCTGTCGGAAAATGATCGGACCCGGCGAGCTCAGGCGAACCAGTAGCGCAATCACAATCATCAAGGGCGCGGCGAGTAGCAGGAATGTCGCGGAAATCAGCACGTCGCTGACGCGCTTGGCGATCGCCCGGTAGCCGAAAAAGGGCGTCTCGCACATCGCCACTGCCGGTATGCCGTCGATCACGATGCTGCGGGCCTGGATCAGGTCGAACAGCACGATGTCCGGCAGATAGTAGATCGAGGCCGTGGTGTCGCGCAGCGCTTCCACCAGGTCCATCACCCGCCGCACCTGCCTGATGGGCAAAGCGATGAAAATGACCTCGATGCGCTCGGCACGCACGTATGCGGCGAGGTCGTTGAGCTTGCCAAGCAGCTTCACCTCACCATTGACATTGAGACGCTCGCGGCCCCGATCGTCAAAGAATCCGACGACCTGCATGCCGAATTCCGAGCAGTGGCTCAGTCGCGTGGCCAGCGCAATGCTCGACTCGGTGCAGCCCGCCAGCACCGTCTTGCGCGCATTCGCCGGGTGCAGCAGATACCGCCTCATGATTTCGTGCAGAGCGAGCGTCGCCACGACTATCAACGCGGGGCCGATCACCGCCCAGGTGAGCATGGCGCGCCTTGAGTAGTGCTCCGAGAACTTCGTCGCGTAGCCGATGACCAGCAGCGCAACCAGCAGCGCCATCCAGCGCCCGAGGACCCCCAGGACAATCGGCATGGCGGTCGAATGCAGTTGACTCTGGAAGGTGCGCGGGAATCTGGGCAGCAGCAGCAGCGCGAGCAGGCCCACGACGATCGCCATCGTGTGGTAGCTCTGGTCGAGCTACGACTCCATAGGCGCCCAGTGCCAGGTACAGGGAGGCAACGGCCACGACAGCCGGCACCACCGCCTGCAATGCTGCAACGGTGACGACCGCCAGTGAATTCTTCAGGACAACGGGTTCGCTCATCCGGCGACTTCTTTGATCGCCCCTTATAAGGGTCCTTCTTGGACCCCGTATTTGTCGGGCAACCGAGACAATTCTAGTCCATTAAGATGACAGAAACGTCAACTGCGTCTCATTTTTGACCTTAAAAGCGGGCATAAGGCCTTGGCGCCACTGAGAGATTGGACTCAAGGCGTGCATTGCTCGTTCCCGATGTGCACTGCAGCAGAGAAGCAGCTTAAGTCCGCCAGACGGCTCTGCCGCGCCTCTCGGGGACCGCACGCCTCGGTACGTCCTCGCCATGGCAGGCCCCGATGTCCTCGAGTCGCTGCCGTAGAGCGATGCGGCTCCTTTTGCTTCGGCCGCTACGCGCCGCCGCCCCGCAGCGGCGGCATGGCACACGCGCGGTGCGTGCGCGCGGGTCATCGTTGGCACTGGCGGCTCGCACTGCAGCGTCATGTTGCAGCGCCCAACCTCAGCGCGTGAATCTGAATGTCAAACTAACAATGTCGGTGTGCAGAGACACGTTGCACATCTGCCGTTCCGGCGCTTTACTCCACCACCCAAGGGCAAATCCACCGTGAGGTGGAGACGCAAAGCCTCCGGTCTCAAGTCTTTTGTCGCTTGACTTGAGATAGCGGGGTTGCCGGTAGCGGCGTCGCTCCGCGCAACCGTGATTGACACGCAGTCTTTGCGTCTGCCCTTGCAATTGTGATTCGTGTGGGGAGGGGTGCATTTGCAAGGCACGGGCTGTTCCAGTGCGATCGGCACGCTCCGATGCGTCGCGCTAGGCATCCTCAGTGCCGCTTGTCTGCTCACCGTGGCAGCTTGTGGTACTTCGGGATCTTCGGGGTCGGGTTCACCGCTGAGCGCTGCATCAGCGCCGTCCACCACGCCCTTGTCAGCGTCGCCGGGCATCTCCGGGACACCGGCAGCGAGCGTCGTCGCCGGTGAGGCCTACAGCTTCACGCCCACGGCGTGGGATCCCGCGGGCGGTACGCTCAGCTTCTCGATCACCAATCTGCCGAACTGGGCGAAGTTCGACAGCAGCACCGGGACGTTGTCGGGAAGCCCCACGACTGCCAGCGTCGGCACGTTCGCCAACATTCAGATCAGCGCGAGCGACGGTCAGACGACCACCTCGCTACCAGCCTTCTCGATCACGGTGGTGGCGGCGCTCGAGATCGCCGGGAATCCCCCGACGACCGTCATCGTGGGAGGCGGTTATTCGTTTCAGCCGACCACCAGCGTGCCGCCGGGCACGGCGCTGACGTTTTCGGTACAGAACCTGCCGGCCTGGGCCAAGTTCGACGCCGCCACCGGGCTGCTGTCGGGCAAGCCCCTCGAGACGGGTAGCTTTGCGAACATCGTGATCAGTGCAAGTGACGGCTTCCAGACGAGCTCCCTCGACCCCTTCACCATCACGGTATCCGCTGGGCAGCCGGGCAATAACCCGCCCAGCATTTCCGGGCAGCCGCCGGCGGGTGTGACCGCGGGCTCGCAGTACAGCTTCACGCCCACCGCCTCCGATCCCGATGGCCGTGCGCTGACGTTCAGTGTCCGCAATCCGCCGCCGTGGGCCAATTTCAACGCCACCACGGGCTCGCTGGTGGGAACGCCGACGTCGTCCGAAGTCGGCACCTACTCGAACATCATGATCAGCGTGAGTGACGGCAAGCTGTCAGCCTCGCTCCCGGCATTCTCGATCAGGGTCGTGGCGCCCTTCACGATCGCGGGAACTCCCGAAACCCAGGTGATCGCCGGCCAGAGTTATTCATTTGAGCCGACCACCAGCGCAACGGGCGGCACGAAGCCGGTGTTCTCGATTCAGAACCGGCCTTCGTGGGCGACGTTCAGCGCGACAACCGGGATGCTTTCGGGCACGCCGACCGCCGCTCAGGCGGGTACCTATCCGAACATCATCATCAGTGCGAGCGACGGGGTGCAGACCGCTGCGCTTCCTGCGTTCATTATCCAGGTCACCGCACCCCTGACGATCTCAGGGAACCCGCCGACCCAGGCCATCGCCAGCAAGCCTTATTCCTTCCAGCCCAGGACGAACGCCCCGGCCGGTATGGCGCTGACGTTTCGCATTCAGAACAAGCCGGCATGGGCAACGTTCAGCAGCTCCAGCGGCCTGCTCTCGGGTACCCCCGCAAACAACCAGACCGGCGAGTACCCGGGCATCACGATCAGCGTGAGCAGCAGCACGCAGTCAAGCGCGCTCGGAGCATTCTCGATCACCGTTACGAGTGCGACGAACCCCGCGCCGACGATCTCCGGAAGCCCCGCCGCATCGATCAACGTCGGCGCGGCCTACAGCTTCACGCCCACGGCCGCGGGCCCCAGCGGGAGCACGCTGACGTTCAGTGTTCAGAATCTGCCGGCCTGGGCGAGTTTCAATACCTCAACCGGCGCGCTGACCGGAACACCGACCGCGGCGGACGCCGGAACCGACGCGAACATCGTGATCAGCGTCAGCGACGGCACGGGCAGCGCCTCGTTGCCACCGTTCAGCATCACCGTTGACCAGGTTTCCAACGGCACCGCATCGCTCACCTGGACGCCGGTCACCGAGAGCACCAGCGGCACCACGCTCACGGATCTTGCGGGCTACAAGGTCCACTACGGCACATCCGCAAACGCCATGAACACCGTCGTGGTGCTGTCGAATCCGAGCGTGACGACGTACCTGGTCACGAATCTCTCGCCCGGCACCTGGTACTTCGGTGTCACCGCCTATACCAGCGCCGGAACCCAGGGCGCCCTGTCCAACATCGGCTCGAAGACCATCAACTGAAGTATCCCTTGAGGCGCAGGAAGCGCTTCTCGAGCAGGTGATAGCTGCAGAACGCGAGCGGATAGGTGATCGCGAGCACGGCGAGGCTGTAAGCGAATCCGATCGGCAGCGGCGGCTCGTTGCCAAAGCGTGCGATGAGCCAGGATTTGCCCACCAGCACGTGCAGCAGGTTATGAAACACGTACATCGCGTAGCTGTACTTGCCGCACGAACGCAGCGGCTGCCAGCTCAGCAGGGAACCGAAGCGGGTGGGCGCCCTGGGGTCATTCATCGCCGCCCATAGAACGAACAGAGCGCATGCCAATGCGAGCAGCGTGTAGCCCACTGTCTCACCGGCCGGCTTCCAGATGTTGTAGAAATGCGTGACCAGTGCTCCCCCCAGGAACACCAGCAGCCCCAGGACGCCGATGCCCGGCAGACGCCGGCGCACCGCCTCGGCCAAGGCTGGCACGCGCATCAGGCACGCCCCCGCGGCTCCCAGTGACAGTGCATCCATGCGGCATGCCGTGTCCGAGTAGAGCCGCATCGGGTCCGTACCGCAGGCCGCCAGAAGGCAACGCAGCAGGAGCGCCCCAACCGCGATCCACAGGCAGACCGTCAGCAGGCGGCGCGGCGGGAACCTGAAGACCACTAGCGGCCAGAAGAGATAGAACTGCTCCTCCACTGCCAGCGACCAGAAGTGGCCGAAGCCATAGGGGGTCTGCGCCCAGTTGGCATAAAACAGCCACAGTGACGCCTGGTGCTCCGTCGTGAAGGGCAGCTGAAAGGTCACCATTCGCGGCAGAGCCACCAGCAGAACGAACAGCACCGTGTAGTACAGCGGCAGGATGCGCAGGGCTCGCTTCGCGTAGAAGTTGCGAAAGTAGTGCGAGCCACCCTGCGTCTCGAGTAAGCCCAGCGTGATCAGAAACCCCGAGAGGGCAAAGAACAACTGCACGCCGATCCAGCCGCGACTCACCAGCAGCGGGACCACCTGCAGCCCATGGCCTGGCGGAGCCGGCGGCATCAACATGGTGTTGTGGATCACCACCGCAATGATCGCCAGCCCGCGGATGCCATCGAGAGCGGGCATCTGCCTGGACGGCGCGGCTGCCGGAGTTGCCATGAGCCATCATTCGGAGTCGGTCGGAAAACGGCTC
Source organism: uncultured Gammaproteobacteria bacterium (assembly GCA_963837075.1). Lineage (GTDB taxonomy): Bacteria > Pseudomonadota > Gammaproteobacteria > Steroidobacterales > Steroidobacteraceae > 13-2-20CM-66-19. The sequence continues at coordinate 633,339 of CAWILY010000001.1, forward strand.
ATAGCCAGAATTCGTTCCGACCGAAATACAGGTACGCGGTATCGTTATCCAACATCTGCACGCGCAGCGGTGCCGCGGGCAGCTTATCCGCACCGCTGCGCACCTGGATGGGAATCTCGAACCGTGCGTGAAAGCCGCAGGCGTGCAGCGCCGCAGCGAGCAACGGGTCGTTCGTGACGCTTACGACCTCGACGGCGTACGGATCGCGCGCCGCCTCCGCGACCGCGCAAAGAATCATCGAGCGCCAGTCGGCGGGATCATCCGAGGTCAGCCAGCAGTCGGCGATGCGAACCTGACCCGGCGCGTGGGCAAGAAGGAAGTAACCTCGCGTCAGGCCGGACTTTGTGACCCTGTAAAGCGCCATCGACACGATCGGGCAGGTGAGCACAAAGCGGAAGAGCTCCACGCTGCGCTCCAGCACCGCCATGCCGCGCGCCGGCGCAGGCAGCACCGAGGCAATCTGCTCGATGTCCCCTGCCCCGAGACGCTGCACCTCGCAGTCCGCACCGCCCGGCGGCGGCGCCGCGAGTTTCCAGGCGATACTGCGTGCCACGCGCGGCCAGCGCCGCCACAGCGGAATCTCGTCGCTGCGCAGCAGCCGCAGGGGATACAGCGTGCGCGCGTAGCCGCGCGCAATGCCCGCCGGCTCGAAGCCCAGATGGGGCTGGATGCGCCGGGTTTCGTCGCTACCAGCGACCGAGAGCAACGTGTCTGCCTGCCGGCCGAGGTACTTCAATAAAGCGACGCCGGCACCTGCCTCGCCGCGCCTCGCGACCCAGTCGATCATCTGAATCATGCGGACGCGTCGGGATCCCCACGCTGCGACTCCTGGAATGATGGCGGTGTGCGCGATCAGCTCGCTGCCGCTCGCGAGGACGAAGGAACGCGGCCCTGGCCAGTCGGCACGTGGCTGCCAGTACTTCCAGTACAGGTGCTGCGGCTCGGCATTGGGCCGCCGGCCGGTCTCGTCAAACAATGCGACGATCGCAGGCGCATCGGCCGGTGTCGAGGGGCGGATCGAGCGCATCGCCGCTGTTAATCGTGCACCGCGCAACAGTCCGCGATGCGAGCCGTGCCGTTCAGCACGGCACGAAGAACTCGGTATGCGAGGCGATGCGTCCCGCACGCACGTCGATGAGATCGACGAGCTCCGTGGGTACCACGACGCCGGTGATCTTGGAGTGGATGTCGACGCGCCAGTGCGCGGCGGCACGCGGCACATCGATGGTGAGAGACAGCAGCGTGTACTGGCTGAGCTTGAAGGTCTTCACGAGGATCGACAGCCAGGGGCGGATCTCCTTGATGCCGATGGCCGCAATCGCGATCGGCTTGCCGTCGCTGGATCCGGTGATGCGCAACCGCGCCTCCTCGGAGTACAGCCTGCACAGGCGATCGAGGTTTCCTTCGATCCGCGCGGCATGCAGCTCGCGCACGATCTGCTCAACCTCCACACGATCCGTCATGCGGTACGCTCCTCAACTACCCTCATGCCGGCTCGAGCAGGCTCCTGATGTCCGCGCCCATCTGTGCGAAAGCGGTGCGCACATAGCCAATGAGCCCGCCCAGGCCGTAGAAGAGATGGATCATACCGGGATGACAACGGTAAAGGGTCCTGACACCCGCCCCCTGCAATCGTCCGGCATATGCCGATCCCTCATCCCGCAACGGATCGAATTCCGCAGTATGGACGACCGCCGGCGGCACCCGACCCACATCGAAAGCGCGCAGTGGCGAGACCCGTGCATCGGCGGGATCGATGCCGCTCGGCAGGTAATGCTTCAGATCGTGCTCGAGCGTGTCCTGGTCCACGAGATATCCCCGCGCAAACTCTCTGCGGGAGGGGCTCTCGGCCGCCAGATCCATGATCGGGCAGAGCAGGAACTGAAACGCCAGGGAGCCGCGCAACGCGGATATGTGCTGCTGCGCGATGACCGCCGCCAGCGTTGCGCCGGCAGAGTCTCCTGCCACGCCCAGCCGCAACGCATCGACACCAAGCTCTGCGGCGTGCGCCGCGATCCAGCCGGCGGCGGCGCAACCGTCCTCCACGGCAGCGGGAAAGGGATGCTCCGGTGCCAGACGATAGTCGATCGACAGCACGCAGCAGCCGCTCGCGTTCGTAAGTGAGCGGCAGATGGGATCGTGCGTGTCGAGAGAACCGGCGACGAGTCCGCCACCGTGGAAGTAGATGAGTCCGGGAAGCAATGCCCGGACGTCCGCTCCGGCGGGAGTGTATTGGCGCACCCGCAGCGGGCCGGCGGCCCCGGGCACGGTTCGCATCTCGATCTGCCCCACCGCCTCTGGTTCTCCCGAGAAGCCGAGCAGCTGCGCGAGCCCCGCACGCCGCTCTGCCACGCTGAGTGCGAGCGTGCTCGGGGGATTCATCGCCGCCAGCGTATCGAGGAAGCGCTTCGCCTGTCGGTCGAGGGGCATATCAGCAGCCCGGCGCGCAACGCCGCGGCATGGCAGGCGTCAGAGCGTGAGCGCGCGCCGCACAGAAGCCGGCCACCGGGCCACATCCGTGCCGTGGGTCGCGAACAGCGCCACCGCCAGGCGATCCATGCCGAAGGCTACGCAGCCGGTATGCGCCAGCTCGTTGCGGGCATCGTGGATGCCCCAAACCTGGCCGAAGTGCTCGCGATGGTAATTGAAGCTCATGCATGCGGTCGGCTTGGCGCCGGGATAGTACGGGATCAGGAGCTCGAACTTGAGCGACTGCTGGATCTGGCTCACCGCCATGATCTGGCCCACGCGTCCAAAGAAGGGATCGTTCGCCACATCCACGGTGTAAGGCAACACCAGCTCGTCCGCGAGCTGCCGCGCGCGCGCCATCCAGCCGGCGCGAAACGCCGTGATCTCCTCCGGCGAGCCGATTCTCACGTACTCGCGCATGCGGAAGGACTGCAGCCGGTCGAGGGCGCGTGAGGGCTCGCGGCGGAAGCAGTCGGCGGCGACGTCGAAGATCAGCCCCCCGACGGGAAGGTGTCCGCGGCTCGCGACCAGCGGATAGAGCGGGTAGCAGGCGGCCGGAGACAGCACCAGGTCCGATGCGGCGAGCGCGCTCGTCCAGTCCCCGCCCCCCTCATGGCGGTCCGCCGCGGCTCGAATCGTCGCTTCGCTCCCGTGCAGCGCGCACACGCACCCGAGCAGGTTCGGAAAGCTCTTGAGATAGCCGGACTTTTCCAGCTGCCGCCGGCTCATCACGGGCGGGAAGCGCAGCACCTCAGCCCTCGGATCACGCTCGCGCGTGATGAGGACGCCGAGCCGCTCGATTACGCCTTCGTAGAGGGCCGTGCGGGCATAGACGCCGTCGGCGCCGAGCGGGCGGAAAAGAGCCTCAGCCAGGGCCGCCAGTGGTTCAGCGGCCTCGGCCACGGCTTCGGGTCCGGAGGAAGTCATGGGCGGGCACCGCTCTTCAGTCAATCGCGCAGCGAGCCCGCCATCGGGCTCATCAGCACCGAGGTGGACAGGTTCGCGAGGATCCGGTCGTTGTTGATCATGATGGGCGAGGACAGTACGTCGCGCAGGGAGCGTCCGATGCTGAACTCGCTGTCATTGCGATAGCCCGAAAGCCCGCAGGCACGCATGGCACTCATGACGGTCGCGGCCGCGAGCTCGGAGGCCTCGACCTTGGTGAGCGTGATCATCGTCTGAAAATCGAGCGCGGCAAGCGCCTGGGGATCGTTCATGCACTGCTCGTACTTGCGCATCGAGCTCGAAAGCATCCCGCGCAGCGTACGTAACGTGGCGAGCGCCCGGGTGAACTGCGGCGCCCCCGGCGGCAGCTGCCCGCCGTGACGCATCGCGTTGCGGATGAATGCCTGGGCACGGGTAGTCGCGCCGGCGGCGATGCCGGTCCACACCGATCCCCACAAGAGGTGCGCGAACGGCACCATGGTGCGCATGTGAATGCTCTCGTAGGGCTCCGGCAGGATCTGCTCGGCACTCGCCGAGGCCTTGAGCGTGTAGCCCTCGCTGCAGGTTCCCCGCATGCCGAGTGCGTCCCATCCCTGCAGGCGCGCGAGCGTGTAGTCGCTCTTGAAGAAAGCGACCAGCACCTGGTCGGAGGCCGCGGCGTCCGCCGCGCGGCGTGCCGTCGTGACGATCCCGTCTGCATTGGCGCCATACGAGATGACGCTCGCGCGCCGCTCGAGGCTGATGCGTCCGCCCTCGTGGTGCTCGATCGGCGCCTCGCTCGAGCGGATGTTGCCGCCGCCCTGGCCTTCGGTCGTGGAGGAGGCGAGCAGCAGCTGCTCGGCGCACAGCCGTCGCAGCATCCGCTGCAGCGTCGCGTTCTCCCCCATGTGCCGCATGACGCAGGCGACCTTGATCTGGTGCATGGCATAGATCATGCCGGTCGAGGAGCAGGCCTGGCCGAGCTGGTAGCACACATCCGCCACATCGCTGATGGCAGCCCCCTCGCCTCCGAGGGCCTTCGGCACCATGATGCCGAGCAGTCGCTGCGCCTTGACGGCCGCAAAGGCTTCTGCGGGAAAGCGCGCGGCACTGTCAACGGCGAGCGCATGGCTGGCCGCGACCGCTGCGACGTTCCGTGCGCGGGTCATTAGATCGTCTGCGGCGGGGGCAGCCCCTGCCCCTGCACGTGCCTCGGCCATCTGCTGTACTTCCATTACGAGACCCCCGAATTAGTTTTCCTTGTAAGTCGACGGTAATCTGCCGGCTAATCATACCCTGACAGACGCCATCGCCCTGCGCGAAAAATCACAATTGACACCGCAAGATAAGTGAAATCCCATGCCGGTCGAGATTGAGCCCCGCCCCGATTCGGGGCAGCGCCGTGGTGAGCCCGCAACAACGCCGCGCGAGGGCCCGATCATCATCGGGCTGGTGAACAACATGCCCGACGCGGCGCTGCAGTCGACGGAGAGCCAGTTCTCGGGCCTCCTGCAGGCCGGCGCAGGGGTCCGGGACGTCAGGCTGCGGCTTTCCTCTTTCCCCGAGCTACCCCGCTCGAGGGAGGCGCAGGAGCACGTTCGACGGTTCTACTGGCCCCTCGAAGCGCTCCTTGACGCGCGGCCAGACGCGCTCATCGTCACCGGGACCGAGCCGCGCGCCGCGCGCCTCGAGGACGAGCCCTACTGGCAGCGCTCCGTGGAGCTCCTGGCCTTTGCGCAGCGGCACACGGTCGCGAGTATCTGGTCGTGCCTCGCCGCCCATGCGGCCGTGCGCAGCCTCGATGGCATCGAGCGTCAGCGGCTGCCGCAGAAGCGCTGCGGCGTCTATGCGCACAGCGTTCTGACCACGCACCCGCTGATGTCCGGCGTGCAAGCGCCGATGCCGATGCCCCATTCGCGTTGGAACGAGCTGTCGCCTGCGGCGCTGCGCGCGGCGGGCTACACCCTCCTAAGCTGGTCGGCCGAGACCGGGGCGGACACGTTCGTGCGCGAGAATGGGAGCCTGCTGCTCTTCTTCCAGGGTCATCCCGAGTACGAGGCGGTGACGCTGCTCAAGGAGTACCGCCGCGACGTCGGACGCTACCTGAACGCCGAGCAGTCGCATTACCCGACGCTGCCCCACGGCTACCTGTCTGCGGAGGCCACGGCACGGGTCGCGGCGTTTGCAGAGCAGGCACGCGCTGACCGCAAACCGGCACTGCTGGCGAGCTTTCCCTTTGCCGCCGTGGCCGCCACGCTCACGAACACCTGGCGCGAGGCTGCGGTGACGATCTATCGCAACTGGCTGTCTTTCATCGCCAGCGCGCGGCGCGCGAGGAGCACGGTCGAACCGGTATCATGGGCCCAGCTATGAGCGAAGGACCCGCGCCTGCCGATTCACATCAGCCTCTTCGCGAGCGCCTGCAACGGTTGGTGGCGCAGATCCTCGGCAAGCCGGAAGCCGCCACGGCCCTGCCGGTCGAGTCGCCACTGGCCGAGCTCGGCATGAGCTCCATCAAGATGGTCAATCTCATGCTCGCCGTGGAAGTCGAGTTCGATCTCACCATTCCCCAGGGCGACATCACGCCGGAGAACTTCCGTTCGGTAGCCTCCGTCGAGGCGCTGCTCGGGCGCCTGCTCGGCGGGCGCGGGTAGGCGCAGAAGCGCCCGGACCGGATCAACGCGGGCGCGTCGCGGCCCCGAGCGCCTGATCGAGGTCGGCGATGATGTCGTCGATGTGCTCGATGCCGACGCTCAGGCGAATGGTCTCCGGCCCGATGCCGGCGAGCCGCTGCTCCTCCGGGGACATCTGCCGGTGGGTGGTGGAGGCCGGATGACATGCGAGCGACTTGGCATCGCCCAGGTTCACCAGGCGCTTGAAGAGCCTCAGGGCATCGTAGAAGCGCGTCCCGGCATCGTAGCCACCGCGGATGGCGAACGTGAGCAGCGAGCAGGCGCGACCCCCCAGGTACTTCTGACAGAGCGGGTAATAGGGGTTATCGGGGAAGCCCACGTAGCTCACTGACTGCACGCGCGCATCCGCACGCAGGAATTCCGCCACGCGCAGCGCGTTCTCCACGTGCCGCTCGACCCGCAGCGCCACCGTCTCGATGCCCTGCAGCAGCAGGAACGCGTTGAACGGCGACAGCACCGCACCCATGGTCCGCTGGAACACACTGCGCATGCGGCCGAGGAACGCCTTGTCGCCGTAGTGCTGCGTGTAGACGAGCCCGTGATAGGAAGCGTCCGGCTGGGTGAACATGGGATAGCGCGCGGCATGCTGCATCCAGGGAAATCTGCCACTGTCGACCACCGCGCCGCCCAGCGTGGTGCCGTGTCCGCCGAGGAACTTCGTCAACGAGTGCACGATGATGTCGGCGCCGAAGTCGAACGGCCGGATGAGGATCGGCGTCGGCACGGTGTTGTCGACGATCAGTGGGATCCCGGCGCGCTGCGCGATGGCGGCGAGCGCCTCGAGATCACAGATGTTGCCGGCCGGATTGCCGACGGTCTCGCAGAACAGCGCACGCGTATTCTCATCGATCAGCGCCTCGAGCTCGGCGGGACGGTCGGACTTGCCGAACCGCACCTTTACGCCGAGCCGCGGCAGGATGTGCGCAAACAGGGTGTGCGTCGTGCCGTAGAGCTGTGGCACGGAGACGATGTTCTGGCCGGCATCGGCGATATTGAGCGCCGTGTAATACATGGCCGCCTGGCCGGAGCTCGTTGCCAGCGCATCGATGCCGCCCTCGAGCTGCGCCAGGCGCTCCTCGAGCACGGCCGTGGTCGGATTGCCGATGCGGGTGTAGCGGAAGCCCTCGACCTCGAGATCGAACAGCGCCGCCCCGTGCGCCGCACTGTCGAAGGAGTAGGCGACGGTCTGATAGATCGGCACCGCGACCGCCTTGGTGGCGGGGTCGGAGTCGTAGCCCGCGTGCAGGGCGATGGTTTCAGGTCTCATGGGGGGAAATTATGTTGATCGCCTTCAGGGCAGATTGCCGGCTCAGGGACCCATGATAATCTCTGGCCCTCGCAGAGTCCCGCTGCGAGTCGCCTTCTGTGCGGCGTTTGACGTATCGTGCCAGGATCGAAACCGCGCGTCGCTGCTGATAGAAGAACACCAGAGATTGCATGGCCGCCATCACTCCCGCGAAACCCGAACCCCCGCTGGCTGCACAGCAGTTCGACATCGGTTCCACGGAAGACTCGCTCGAACGGATGTGCGAACTGTTTGCGCGCCACGGAGACACCTATCGCGTCCTGGTGCCTGCCCGTGGCAGCTGCACCTACGTCATCCATCACCCCGATGACGTGAAGCGGATCCTGGTCTCGAACCATCACAACTACGTCAAGGGAGCCGGTATCGATCGCATCAAGCTGCTGCTGGGCAAGGGCATCATGACGAGCGAGGGGGAGTTGTGGACGCGTCAGCGCTACATGATGCAACCGCTCTTTCACCGGCGCGTAATCAACAAATTCGGCGATCTCATCGCGGCGGTGAACGACAGCTTCATGGCGCGCTGGGAGCCGCTGGCGGCGCGCGGCGCCGTAATCAATATCAGCGAGGAGACCAGTGAGCTCACGCTGCAGATCGTGCTGCGCTCGATCTTCAGCGACGACATGGAACGTATGACACAGGAGCTCGGCAGTAACCCGTTCGAGCTGATCACCAAGGAGCCCGCGCGAAATCTTGAATTTGTCTACAAGTTCCGCGCGCTCACCAAGCTCCTCGTCAAGCTGATTGCGCGGCGCCGTACCGAATCGCGGGAATATTTCGATTTTCTCGACATGCTCATGCACGTGCGCGACAAGGAAAGCGGCGCCGCCATGAGCGACGGCCAGCTGGTCAACGAGGTGATGACGCTGATCGTGGCCGGGCACGAGACCACCGCCAGCGGGCTCAATTGGACCTGGTACCTGCTCTCGCAGCACCCCGAAGCCGAAGCGCGCTTGCACGCCGAGATCGACGCGACACCCGACATCTCAGCACCGGGCCTGGCGCAGACGGAGACGCTCAGCTACACGCAGCAGGTCATCAACGAGGCGCTGCGCCTGTATCCGCCGGGGTGGCTCTTGTACCGGCGCACCATCGGGCCCGACGTGCTCGGCGGGTTCAGCGTGCCGCCCGACACGAATGTGCTGGTGCCCGTGTACCTGATTCATCGCCACCCGCGCGTCTGGGAGGAGCCGGAGGCCTTCCGCCCGGAGCGCTTCGCCCCCGAACGCGAAGGTCAGCGTCCGCGCTTCGCGTATATCCCCTTCGCCGCCGGCCCGCGCCATTGCATCGGGGAGCCTCTCGCGCTCTACGAGATGCTCATGCACGTCTACAAAGTCGCGCGCCGTTATCGCTTTACTTACGTGCCCGACAAGCCGATTGAGCTGGAGGCGGGGATCAACCTGCGCAGCCGCTACCCTCTGCAGATGAGACTGCACCGGCGATCCTGATCGCGCGTCACGATGGCATCGAGCCACGACGAAAACAAGCGATCGCCCCTCAAGGCGTGGGTGCGCGCTCTGGAGCGGACCGCTCCGATCGAGAAGGACCCCTCGCTGACGCTCCCGGTGCTGATGGGTCGCCTCGCCGAGCGCTTTGCGGACGCCCCGGCGCTTATCGGCGCTGATACCGTTTTCAGCTACCGGTCCCTGGCCGCTGCCTGCAACCGCTATGCGCGCTGGGGGCTGGAGCGCGGGCTCGCGCCCGGCGATACCGTGTGCCTCTTCATGGCGAACTGCCCCGAGTATCTGGCGATCTGGCTCGGACTAACGGGCACCGGCGTGACGGTGGCGCTGATCAACACCAATCTGCGCGGCGAGTTGCTGGTGCATTCGCTGAACCTGGTTGCGCCGCGTTATGTCATTGCCGGCACGACGCTCGCCGATGCGCTGCACGAAGTCCGCTCGCGCCTCGCGCACGGGGCGCAATGCTGGGTAAGCGGGCCCGGCAGGCACGATATGCCGCGACTGGATCTCGCCGTCGCAGGGTTAACCGGCGACCCGTTGACGGGCGCCGAATCCCACGCGCCGACGCTTGGCGAGCGCGCCCTGTACATCTACACCTCAGGCACCACCGGGCTGCCGAAGGCTGCCAACGTCAGCCACTTCCGCATCATGCAGTGGAGCCACTGGTTCGCCGGCCTGATCGACGTGCAGCCGACGGATCGCATGTACGACTGCCTGCCGCTCTATCACAGCGTCGGCGGCGTTGTGGCCACGGGCGCGACGCTCGTCGGCGGGGGCGCCGTGGTGCTGCGCGAGCGATTCTCGGCGAGTGGTTTCTGGACGGACGTCGTCGCCGAGCGCTGCACGCTCTTTCAGTACATCGGCGAGTTGTGTCGCTATCTGCTGAACAGTCCGCCGCACAGCGAGGAAACGCGGCACGCATTGCGGCTCGCCTGCGGCAACGGGCTGCGCGCGGATGTCTGGCGTGACTTCCAGGCGCGCTTTCGCATCCCGGCGATCCTCGAGTATTACGCCGCAACCGAAGGCAATTTCTCGCTTTATAACTGCGAGGGGCGGCTCGGTGCGATCGGGCGCATCCCGCCGTTCCTTGCGCATCGTGTTCCGGTCGCACTGGCGAGGTTCGATGTCGATGCGGCCGGCCCGGCACGCGGTGCAGACGGCCGCTGCGTGCGCTGCGCACCCGGGGAGGTCGGCGAGGCCCTGGGCCAGATCGTCACCAGCGCCGGCAGCACGCGCTTCGAGGGCTATACGGACGCCACCGCCTCCGAGCGCAAGATCCTGCGTGATGTGTTCGCTGTCGGGGACAGCTGGTATCGCACCGGCGATCTGATGCGCCAGGACGAGCAGGGCTTCTTCTACTTCGTCGACCGCGTGGGCGATACCTTTCGCTGGAAGGGTGAGAACGTCTCGACGACCGAAGTCGAGAGCGTGATCGGCTCGCTTGCGCGAACGTCGCCGATGTCGCCGCGTACGGTGTGCCGGTGCCAAACGCCGACGGGCGTGCCGGGATGGCCGCGCTCGTCGTGCGCGAGGGCTTCGATATGGCTGTACTCGGTGGCGAGCTCGCGCGGCGGCTGCCCGAGTACGCACGCCCAGTGTTCATCCGCATCGTGCCGGCGATCGAGCTCACCGGCACCTTCAAGCTGCGCAAGCAGCAGCTCGCGGCCGAGGGCTTCGATCCCGCCCGCATTCGCGATGCGCTCTACGTGCGCGATCCGGCCCGCGGGGATTACCTGCCGCTCGACCCGCCGGTGTACGAGCGTCTGCAGGCAGGTTCGCTGCGGCTCTGAAGGCGGTTAGCGCCGCGCTTAGCGGTCGTCGCCAGCTCGCGTATCGCGGAAAGTCCAGTACGAGTTCAGGAAATAGTTGACCAGCGTGGCTGGAACGATGCCGATGAACTGGTGCACCTGGGGAGCGACCGTGGGAAAGGCCTGCGACAGGATGACGAAGGTGCCGTAGCTGATCGCGAGCGAGAGAATTGACACCACGTTGAAGCGCAGACCGCGCACGTGAACCCCGCTGGCAAGGCTGCGCCGGCGGAACGTCCAGTAGTTGTTGCCGAAGAAGTTCGTGATGATCGAACACTCGATCGCGAGCGGTGATGCCAGAAACTTGTTGACACCCAACGCCAACAGCAGGGTGAAAAGTCCCAGATTCACCAGCACACCCGATGCGCCCACGATGCAGAACTTCAGGAAAACCTTGGAGCTCTGAAAGCGGATCCAGGCGGCGCTGCGCAGGAATTCGATAATGTCCTTGATGCCGAGCTTGGATTCGCCCACGGTCCGGTCGATGAACTCGACCGGGAGCTCGACGACCCGGGCTCCGCCCGCAGCCGCGGCGTGCAGCAAGGCAATCTGGAAGGCATAGCCCTGAACACGCAGGGCTCCGAAATCGACCCGTCGCAGGACATCGCTGCGGATTGCGCGAAAGCCGGCGGTGCAGTCGTGCACGCGGTAGATACCCGCAACGTAGCGGGCGACCACGTTACCGAATCGGGAATTCATGCGTCGGTGCCAGCCCCATTCGCCGGGGATGCTTCCCCCGGGCACGTAGCGACTGCCGATGGCGAAATCAGCGCCCTGCTCGAGTGCCGCGATCAGGCGCGGCACGTCGGTGGGCTTGTGGGAGAAGTCGGCGTCCATCTCGAACACCGCGTCCGCCCCGAGCGCCTCGAGCGCATGGCGCATGCCGCGGATGTAGGCGGCGCCGAGGCCACGCTTCTCGCCCTGCAGCAGGTGGACGTTGGACCATCGGCTCTGCTGCTCACGCACCACGTCGACCGTGCCATCCGGGGAATTGTCGTCCACGACCAGGATCTGCATGGCGTGCGGAAGCACCGCGAAGACCCCCTGCAACTCCTCGATCAGCCGGCCGATGTTACCGCGCTCGTTGTAGGTCGGAATGATCACCACGATGCGCATCGGCCCGCTCGCAGTTGCAGCCGGCTCGCGCGCGCGAGCGTCCTCGCTCTCGCCGTTCGTTTCCATGAGCATGGGTCCGGTTCCGTCCGGAGCCGAACGATCGTTCACGCGGTGTTGCCCGCGTCCACCGTGAGCGTGGTGCCGGTGATGTTCCTGGCCTTGTCGCTCAGCAGGAACTCGACCGCGCTCGCCACATCCTCGGGCTCGGGCAGGCGCTTGAGTGCACTGCGCCGCATGATCTGCTGACGCTCCTTCTCGCCGAGCTCCCGCGTCATCTCCGTGGCGACGAATCCCGGCGCGACGGCATTCACGGTGATGCCGAGCGAGCCGACCTCGCGGGCGAGCGCGTGGGTGAAGCCGAGGAGCGAGGCCTTCGTAGCCGAATAGGCCGACAGTCCCTGGTAGCCGGTCGTGGCGACGATCGAGGAGATGTTGACGATGCGCCCGGCACGCTCGCTCATCATCGAGCGCACCACGTGCTTGGTGAGCAGGATCGGCGAGAGCGTATTGAGCCGCACCAGCATCTCGACCTGCTCGTCCGGCATCAGCGCCAGCACACCCGCAGTGCCGATGCCGGCGTTGTTGACCAGTGCGAAGATCGGACCCAGCTCCTTGCGCAAGCCCGCGACGAGCTGCGCCATGCCGCCCGTGTCGAGCAGATCGAAAGAGTGGAAGTGGACCGCGCCCCGCCCGTCCTGTGCGGCGGCCGCCGCGAGCGCGCGCAGCGGCTCGCTCTGCGAGCGCGCAATCGCCAGCACGCGGTAGCCGCTCGCGACCAGCGTCGTGGCAATGGCGAGACCCAGGCCGCGGCTCGCGCCGGTGACGATGACGTTACGCACCGGGACGCACCAGCTTTCCGGAAGGCGAGACCTCGAGCGCCGGTACGATACGGATGAGCGCCGGGACCTTGTGCGGCGGCAGCGCCTGCCGGCAGCGCTCGGTCAGCTCGCGCTTCAGGATATCGGCAGCAGGTCGCGTGCTCTGCCCCGGAGGTTCATCCGTGAGCACGACCTCGGCAGTAACGAGTGCCCCGGTCAGGGGGTTGGGGCGCGGCCGCACGAGCGACATCCGCACCCAGGGATGGGCATTGATGACCGCTTCGATCTCTTCCGGATGCACCTTGAGTCCCCCGACATTGATCACGCCGCCGCGGCGGCCCATGAAGTGGTAGCGCCCGGCATGCTCCGTAAGGCGATCGCCGGTGTCGACGAAGCCATCGGCCCGGCGCAGAGCCTCCGCGCCGTCGCCGAGGTAGCGTACTGCGGTCCCGGGTGAGCGGATCTGCAGCGTCTCGTCCGCAATACGCAGCTCCACAGGTCCCGGCGCGCCGAGGAGCTCGACCGGAAAGCCGGCCAGTCCATCGCGCACTTCGAACGCGACTCCGGCCTCGGTGGAAGCGAAGGCGTGCGCCATCGTGGCGTTCGGGTACGTGGCCCTGAGGGCGTCGAGAATCGCCTGGTCGGCAATCTCCCCCGAGAGGCGCACGTACCGGGGCGCGATCGTCCCTGCCGCACCGCTCATGAGCGCGCGGCGCCAGTGCGAGGGCGTGCCGGAGATGTGTGTCACGCCAGCCCTCGCGGCACGCTGGAGAAAGTCGATCACGGGCTCCGCCGGATCCGACAGCACGAGCGAGCCTGCGTGCACGGCGCGCAGGAAGATCTGCAACCCCCCGTAGCGGCGTATGTCGTAGAAGGTGCTCCAGACGATCGCCTCACCAGGTCCCTGCGACGCACTCCCCAGGGCGCTGGTAAGGCTCGCGAGCGTGTGCAGCACCAGCTTCGGCGCGCCGGTGGTGCCGGAGGTGAGCAGGATCCACTCGGTGGCGTGCGAGCGACGGCGGGCAACGGCGCCGGGCACGAGCGGCGTGCCCACGCGGACGCACCGCGCCAGGCCCTCCGGCGCAGGCGTCGCGGCATCGCACACGCAGGCGTCCGCCGCCGCGCCGGCGATCACCCCCGGCAGATGCGCCGGTGACAGGTCCGGCGGGCACAGCACCATGCGGCGCACCACCCCGTCGAGCTCCAGCAGGGCGAGCGCGGCGGTCAGCTGGTCCTTCATCAGGAGCAGCACGCTGCGATCACGTAAGTGTTCGAGCTCTCCGCCCAGGCTCGAGGCGCGCGCCAGCCCAGCTAGCGGAATTGTCGCGCGCGGACTGTCCAGCCGCCCGGCCGGAGGGCCGGAAGCGTTGATTGACTCCCACAGTGAGCGCGCGTCACTTGGCAGAATGTTCGTACAGCCTTACGAAATCGCCAAAGGTGACGGGAAACTCCACCACGTCGTCGGCATTGAATGGATCAACGCCGAGCGAGTCCTCGAGACGTGCCACGATGATCGCGAAGCTGAGCGAGTCGAGCCCGGACTGCACGAGCTTCAGATCATCTGACAGCGGTGCCAGGGTGCGGTCCTGCTCCCGCGCGACCTGCTGGAACTGGGCCGCAATCGTCGCCCTTACCGACATCTGTTTTTGACTCCCTGCCGTGGTTTGCATGACGTATCCTATTCGGGCTGCCGGCGCGGCAGCGGCGAACCCGCGCACGCCGCCGCTTGCGCACTGCGGTGAGCCCTGGATCGGGCGCTATATTATCCGAGTCGCAGGCGTTGCAGGCTGCGCCGGTCCCGGATTCGGTCCCGGCTCGGATAAAGTCCCGCCGCCTTGTATAATGCTTTGCATAATCCGAGATTAGCCAAGGACCTCATGTCCGACAAAGTCGCGCCCCTGCGGCAGCCGGCCTCTGCGGCGCAAACCGAGACGCTCATGCGCGAGGTGGCCGCCCTCATCGTCGAGGCGGTAAACCTGGACATGGCGCCCGAAGACCTCGACCCGGACAAGCCGCTCTACGGCGAGGGCCTGGGACTGGACTCGATCGACATTCTCGAGATCGCACTCGTGGTGTCGAAGCAATACGGAGTGCAGCTGCGCGCGGATAGCGAGGAGAACGAGCGCATCTTCCGCTCGCTGCGGCAGCTGGTCGATTACATCATCGCGCACAGGACGAAGTAGCCTCTGGCCACGTTGCCGCTGATCGCGCACGACTCCTGCGATGCGGTGGTCGCTTATCGCGCAGGACTGCCCGTTCGCGCGCGCGAGTTCCTCGCCGACGTCGCGCGCGTGGCGCGTGCGCTCGGGCCAGCGGGCCACATTCTCAACGCCTGTACGGACCGCTATCACTTCTGCGTCGGACTCGCGGCGGCCCTGGCGTGCGGCAAGATGAGCCTGCTGCCTTCGACGACTACGCCTGAAGTCACGCGTCAGCTGGCCGCTTTCGCACCCGATGTGGTCTGCCTCACCGATATGGCCGCGTGCGCCATCGAGCTGCCGCAGGTGCCCTACCCGCACGAGACCGCAGCGCCTGCCGGTGAGGGCGGTGCGCGGGAGCCTTTTGCGGCCGCCGTACCGCAGATCGATGCGGCACAGCGTGTCGCCTATGTGTTCACCTCGGGTTCCACCGGCACGCCGCTCCCGCACGGCAAGTGCTGGGGGAATCTCACGCAGTGTGTGCGCGAGGAGGCACGTCGGCTGGGACTTTCGCGGGCGACACCGTGCGCCATCGTCGCCACGGTTCCCCCGCAGCACATGTACGGCTTCGAGTCGAGCGTGCTGCTGCCGCTTTGCACCGGCCACGCCCTCACCGCCGAGCGACCGTTCTTCCCGGCTGACATCGTGGTCACCCTGGCCGCGGTACCCTGGCCACGCCTGCTCGTCACGACGCCGGTGCACCTGCGCGCGCTCCTGGCCGCGAACATCACTCTGCCGCCGGTCGATCTCATCGTCTGCTCCACAGCACCGCTTGCGCAGCAGCTCGCCATCGAGACCGAGCAGCGCTTTGCAGCGCCGGTGCTGGAGATATACGGCTCCACCGAGACCGGTCAGATCGCCTCGCGTTACCCGACTGCGGGCGCTGAGTGGACGCTCTGGCCGGGTGTAACGCTGTCGCAACACGGCGAGGAGAGCTGGGCACGCGGCGGTCACATCGAGGAGCGCACGCGCCTGTACGACGTGCTGCAGCTCACCGCGGACCATACCTTCCTGCTGCACGGACGCGTCACGGATCTCGTCAACATCGCCGGCAAACGCAGCTCCCTTGGCTACCTCAACCACCAGCTGAACTCCATTCCCGGCGTCGAGGACGGGGCATTTTTCCACGTCGAGGAGTCGCGCGGCTCACACACCGCGGTCGCACGGGTCGCCGCCTGCGTGGTGGCCCCGCAGCTGGACGGCGCGCGACTCCTGCAGGCGCTGCGCCAGCGCATCGATCCGGTGTTTCTGCCGCGGCCGCTGGTGTTCGTCGAGCGCCTGCCGCGCAACGCCACCGGGAAGCTCCCGCAGGAAGCGCTGCGCGCACTCGCGCTGGCCCACGAGGTGGCGGTGTGAGCGCGCCGACCTCGCTGACTGTCCCCGACGAGCACCCATCGCTGGCCGGTCACTTCCCGGGCACTCCGATCCTGCCCGGCGTGGTGCTGCTCGATGAGATCGTGTGCGCGGTAGAGGCTGACGGTGGCGCTGCCGGGCGCTGGCGGATCGGCACCGCGAAATTCGTCAGTGCCGTGCATCCGGGCGAGACGCTGCAGTTGGCTCACGAGCGCCTCGCAAACGGTTCGGTGCGCTTCAGCATCTCGCGCAGCGGACAGACGGTTGCGCACGGAGTGCTGGTCCCCTTCGCGGCAAACGAGCCGCCGGATCATGACCGGCGGCCCGCCTGAAGCGCCCGCGACGGCGCGCGCGAGTGCCGCACCGTGGCTGGCGCGTCCGGAGCGCGGCAGCCGCACGCTGCTGGCGATCATGGTGTTCCTGTCGCTGCGGCTCGGCCGCCCGCTGGCCCGCTGCCTCCTCTACCTGATCGCAGCGTACTTCTTCGCCTTCGGCCCGACGGCGCGCCGCAGCTCGCGCGCCTATCTGCGGCGCGCCCTGGGGCGCGAGCCCACCGCGCGCGAGCGCTTCCGCCACGTGTTCGATTTCGCGGCGACCACCCTCGACCGGCTCTACCTCCTGACGGATCGCTCTGCGCTCTTCTCGATCACGATCGAGGGCGAGGACATCGTGCGCGATCAGCTCGCCCGGGGTGCCGGGGCGTTCCTGCTGGGGGCGCATCTCGGCAGCTTCGAGATGGTGAGCGCAGTGGGTCGCCGGCAGCCGGGCCTGCGCGTAGCGATGGCGATGCTCGAGCGCCAGGCCAACCGCCTGGCGAGCCTCCTGCCGAGCGTCGATCCCGCACACGCCCCGGAGATCATTCCGCTCGGGCATCTCACGGCGATGCTGCGCATCCGCGACTGTCTGGATGAGGGCAAGTTCGTCGGCATGCTGGCAGACCGCTCGCTCGGGGATGCGCCGGCCGAGATCGTCAGCTTTCTGGGCGCTCCCGCGCTCTTCCCCTCCGGCCCCATGCGAGCCGCGGCCGCACTCAGACGCCCGGTGATCTTCATGACCGGTCTGTACCGCGGCGGCAACCGCTACCACATCGTGTTCCGGCAGATAGCGGATTTCTCTCAGCCCGCGCCTGCGGGCCGCGAAGCGGCCGTCAGGGCAGCCATCGGGCGTTACGCGGGGGTGCTCGAGGAGCTGTGCCGGAGCGATCCGTACAACTGGTTCAACTTCTACGATTTCTGGCACGGAGCGAAGCCGTGAGGCGTACGTTGCGCGGCGGGCGCACAGCGGCCGGTGTCGCGCTCGGTCTTCTCGGAAGTCTCGTCCTGGCGAACCCGGGTGCGACGGCGCCGCCCGACGGCGATGAGGCCTTCGCGCAGGTTCTGCAGCTGCTCGCCGCGCGCCGCCATGGACACGTGAGCTTCACGGAGGTCCATACGCTTGCGATGCTCGAGCGACCGCTCGAGTCATCCGGCGAGCTCTTTTACGATGCGCCCGACCGGCTGGAGAAGCGCATCCTCAAGCCGAAAGCGGAGGATCTGCTGCTCGACAAGGGAATCCTGCGGGCCGAGCGCGGTACCCACGTCCGCGTCCTATCGCTGCGCGACTATCCGCAGGCGCTGCCGTTCGTGGAAAGCCTGCGCGCCACGCTCGCCGGCGACCGTGCCGCGCTCGAGCGCTACTTCACCGTGACGTTCGCAGGCACGCCCGATCACTGGACGCTCGAGCTCGTCCCCACGGATAGCACGCTCGCGCGCAGTGTGCAGCAGGTGCGCATCGCGGGCGAGCGCGATCGTCTTAGCACGGTGGAGATTCGCGAGTCGGACGGCGACTCCTCCCTGCTGACCTTAGGTCCCGAACTCAACCCATGACGCGTGCCGCGGCGGTCACGCTCGTTTGGGCACTGTTCGTCCTCGCAGTCGCCGCCCTCGCCGCCCGGGCCACCTACACCACCGATCTCTCCGGCTTCCTGCCGCGCCGGGCTAACTCCGCCGAGCGGCTGCTCGTCGAGCAGCTGCGCACGGGGCCCGGCGCACATCAGCTCCTCGTCGCCATCGAGGGCGGTGATGCGGTGACGCGAGGGCGGGTGTCCGCAGAGCTGGCGAACCGACTCCGGGCCGATGCCGCGTTTGCCGCTGTCAATAACGGCGACGCCGCGCAGCTCGAGCGCGACCGCGGATTTCTGTTCGAGCACCGCTACCTGCTCAGCCCTGAAATTCGCCTGGCCCGCTTCAGCACGGCAGGCCTGCACGCGGCGATCACCGACTCGCTCGCGGAGCTCACTTCCGCCGCAGCACCGCTGCTCAAATCCCTGTTCACGCGCGATCCGACCGGAGAGATGCTCGCGATCCTCGACACGCTCGATGCCAGCCACGCCCCGCACACGCGCGCGGGCGTGTGGACGTCCGCCGATGGCGCCCGCGCGCTCCTCGTGGTGCAGACGCGCGCCGCGGGCTCGGACACCGACGCGCAGCAGGCAGCAATCGAGCGCGTGCGCAGCGCATTCGCCGCGGCGGTGGCAACGCTGCCGCCGGCCGCAGGTCAGGGGCTGAGACTCCTGCTGAGCGGCCCGCCCGTCTGGGCCGTCACCTCCCGCGACATCATCCGCAGCGAGGTGCTGCGGCTCTCCGGCCTGAGCACGCTCCTCATCGCCGTGCTGCTCTTCGTGGTGTACCGCTCGCTGCCGGCACTCGCCTTCACGCTGGTACCGGTCGTGACCGGTGCGCTGGCCGGCATCGCCGCAGTCGCACTCGGCTTCGGCGTCGTACATGGCATCACGCTCGGCTTCGGCGTCACCTTGATCGGGGAGGCGGTGGACTACTCCATCTACCTCTTCGTCCAGCAGGCGACCGATTTCCGCCGCTTCGTCTGGCCTACCATCCGACTGGGAATGCTCACGTCCGTGTGCGGGTTCGCCGCGCTCCTGCCGTCGGCCTTCCCAGGGCTAGCGCAGCTCGGGCTGTACTCCATCGCCGGACTCCTCATCGCCGCAGCCGTGACGCGCTATGTACTGCCCGTGTGGCTGGCGCGCACGGCCCCGATCCGCGACCTCACGAACGCCGGTGCCACGCTCGCGCGGCTCGTGGCGTGGCTGCAGCGGGCGCGGGTCCCGCTGCTGCTCATTCCCGTGCTCGCCCTTGGCGTGCTGCTAACGCATCGAGGGCCGGTGTGGAGCCACACGCTCGCAGTCCTGAGCCCCATTCCGGCTGCCAGTCAGGCACTGGATGAGCAGCTGCGCACCGACACCGGCACGGCGGACCTGCGCTACGTGGCCGTCGCCACGGCCCGGGACCGCGAGGGTGCACTCGGGGCCGCGCAAGCCGTGGGTGAGCGCCTGACATCCCTCATCGAGCGCGGCGTGATCGCTGGCTTCGAGTCGCCGGCACGCTATCTGCCACCGCTGGCGACGCAACGCGCCCGAATGGCGAGCCTGCCGCAGGCAGCGGCACTGCGCACCCGCCTGGCGGAGGCGGTGAGCGGGCTGCCGGTCAGTAGTGCACGGCTCGAGCCCTTCCTCGCAGACATCGAGCACACCCGCGCCGCGCCGCTCCTCACGGCCGCCGATCTCGCCGGTACGTCGTTCGAGCGGGCCGTCGAGGCACTCCTGGTGCAGGGCACCGAGGGGTGGTCGGCGCTGCTGCCGGTCAGTGTCGCCGGCTCCGGGGACCTCACACCCGCGGCGACGACCGAGCTCGGCGCGGCGATCCTTGCTGTGCCCGGCGCGCAGCTGCTCGACCTGGTGGGTGAAGGCGACCGTCTGTACGGGGGTTACCTCGATGAGGCCCTGAAGCTTGCGCTCGCAGGTCTCGGCGCCATCGTGCTGCTCCTGCTGCTGGTGCTGCGCTCCCCGCTACGGGTGGTACGCGTAGTGGCGCCGCTCCTGCTGTCCGTGCTCACCGTGGCGGGACTCCTCGTCGCGGCAGGCCGCGAGCTCACGATCCTGCACGTGGTGGGCATGCTGCTGATCGTCGCGGTGGGCTCGAACTATGCGCTGTTCTTCGATCGTGCCGGCGAGCGCCCGTCCGAGGGCTCGCCCGCGCTCACCCTCGCCTCGCTCGCGGTGGCGAATGTCGCCACCGTCATCGCCTTCGGCATGCTGGCCACATCGAGCGTGCCGGTGCTCCGCGACCTCGGCTCGACGGTGGCTCCGGGGGCACTGCTTGCGCTGCTGTTCGCAGCAACGGTGGCGCGCACTCAAGCACCGCAGGGCGACCATCCATGATGAAGGTCTTGGTGGACGCTGCGCGCGCGGGGCGCTTGGCGCCGTTGCGCGTGATCCTGTTGCCCGCCGCGTTCGCCTCGCCCGATGACTTCGTGCAGGCGGGCTTTGCCAGCGCCGTGCGGGAGCGGCGCCTCGATGTCGACCTGGTGTTTGCCAGCGTGCGCCTGCCGCATCTCACCGACCACAGTGCGCTCGAGCGGGTCTGGTGCGAGCTCGTCCTGCCGCCGCGCGCACACGGGTGCGCGGTGTGGCTGGGCGGCATCTCGCTCGGCGGCTACTTCGCGCTCTGCTGCGCAGAACGCCACGGTGCAGAGCTGGCCGGTCTGTGCCTGTTCGCACCTTACCTCGGCAGTCGCCTCGTCACGGCGGAGATCGAGCGTGCGCAGGGGGCGCTCAAATGGCTGCCGGGAGCAGTCGCGGAGGATGATGACGAGCGGCGCGTCTGGCGCTTCATCCGGACGCTGCGCGGCGGCACGCTGCCGGTTCATCTCGGCCTCGGCCGTGAGGATCGCTTCGCGGGGCGTCATCGCCTGATGGCCGCCGCGCTCGCACCTGAGAGCGTGGACGTCGTGCCGGGCGGTCACGACTGGCCGACCTGGCGCACGCTGTGGGAGCGCTTTCTGGATGCGCGCCTCACACCGCAGGGGGACAATTCGCGCCATGGACCCGAACAATCCGCCTGAGGAGCCCACAGCTCACCGCTGGCGAGCCTCGGGGCTGATTCGCGCCTCGGTGGCCCTGCACGCGGGTGCGGCGGTCACCGTGCTCGCGCAGCCGCGCTTCTGGCCGTGGGCGCTCTCCGCCTGCATCGCCGATCATCTCGTGCTCACGGGAGCAGGCCTCACGCCGCGCAGCCGGCTCCTGGGACCCAATGTGACTCATCTGCCGGGCTCGCCGCAGGTGGTCGCCATCACCATCGATGACGGGCCCGATCCGCAGGTGACGCCCCGCGTGCTCGATCTCCTCGATGCGCAGGGGGCAAAGGCCAGCTTCTTCTGCATCGGCGAGCGTGTGGCGCGCCATCCCCAGCTGGCGCGCGCCATCGTGGAGCGCGGACACGAGATCGGCAACCACACTTACCGGCACCCGGCGCGCTTCTCGTTGTTCGGCCCGCGCGCCATTGCCGGCGAGATCGCCCGCGCGCAAGAGGCCATCGGGAGAGCCACCGGCACCGTGGCGCGCTTCTTTCGGGCCCCGGCAGGACTGCGCAATCCCTTTCTGGAGCCCGCGCTCGTGCACGCCGACCTGCGGCTCGTCAGCTGGACGCGGCGCGGCTTCGACACCGTCACCGGCCGCACGCCGCGCGTGCTGGCCCGGCTCACCCGCAATCTCGGTGCCGGAGACATCCTGCTGCTGCACGATGGGCACGCGGCGCGCACCGCGGCCGGCGTCCCGGTGATCCTCGAGGTGTTGCCGCCGCTCCTCGCCCGGCTCGCCGCGGCGCAGCTCACCCCCGTCACCCTGCGTCAGGCGCTCGCCGGGCCCGATGTGGCCGCTTGCGCCGCACGCGCCGCGCCATGAGCCGCCCGGCGGCGCCAGCGCCCCTGGTCTCGGGAGCCTCCGCCTATTACCGCCACGTGGGGCCGTTCGCCTGGCGGTTTGCGCGCGGCAAGCTCGCTCACGACCCGGCGTTCACAGCGATTCTCGCGCACGACCTGCTCGCCGGCCGTCGTCGCATTCTCGATCTGGGCTGCGGTCAGGGGCTGCTTGCCGCGTGGCTGCTCGCCGCCGCGTCCTGTCATGCGAGCGCGCGCGCCGCGGCGTGGCCGCACGCCTGGCCGGCGCCACCGGACCTTCAGTCCTATGTCGGTGTTGAGATCAACGCGCACGAGGTCGCACGCGCCCGCCGCGCATTCGCGCTCGATACGGGCGCAGCGGTGCGGATCGTGCACGGTGACATCCGTGACGTAGACTACGAGCCCTCCGATGCCGTGGTGCTTCTCGACGTGCTCCACTACCTCGACTACCCCGCGCAGGAGAAGATTCTGGCGCGCGTGCGTACGATGCTCGCGCCACGGGGTGTGCTGCTGCTGCGCATCGGGGATGCTGCCGCTGGAGGATTCGCGCTCAGCAAGGCGCTCGATCGCACCGTCGTTCTGGTGCGCCGCCGCCGCTGGCTGCCCCTGCACTGCCGCACTCTCGCCGAGTGGCGCAGCATCCTTGACGATCACGGGTTCCACTCGCGCGCGCTGCCGATGAGCGCCGGCCGCCCCTTCTGCGATGTGCTGTTACGCGCGGAGGTGCCGTGAAGCCACTCGCCCTGAGCGCCTTCACCGCCACGAGCGCCATCGGCCGCGGACTGGCCGCGACGCTCGCGAGCCTCGAAGCCCAGCGCTCCGGCCTCGCACCCTGCACGTTCGAGACCGTGACGCTCGATACCTGCGTCGGCGAGGTCGCAGGCCTCGATGAGGTGGCATTGCCCGCCTCGCTCACCGAGTTCGAGTGCCGTAACAACCGCCTGGCGTGGCTGGGGCTCACGCAGGATGGATTTCGTGAAGCGGTCGCCGCCTGCGCTGCGCGCCGTGGACGCGACCGAATCGGCATCTTCCTCGGTACCAGCACTTCGGGGATTCTGGAGACCGAGCTCGCCTACCGGCGACGGGACCCGGTGAGCGGCGCGCTGCCGCCGGGGTTCCGTTACGGCGGCGCACACAACACCTTTTCGCTCGCCGCATTCGTGCAGCGCTCTCTCGAGCTCTCAGGACCCGCGGTAGTGATCTCCTCGGCCTGCTCCTCGAGCGCCAAGGTGTTCGCCTCCGCGCAGCGTGCGATCGCCGCGGGCCTGATCGATGCGGCCGTGGTGGGTGGCGTGGACTCACTCTGCCTCACGACGCTCTACGGCTTTCACTCGCTGCAGCTCACCGCACGCACACCCTGCCGTCCCTTCGATGCCGGCCGCGACGGCATCTCCATCGGCGAGGCGGCAGCTTTCGCGCTGCTCGAACCCCCGGATGCATCACCGGGTGCGGACAGCGTAGTGCTCCTCGGCACCGGGGAATCGAGCGATGCCTGGCACATGTCCTCTCCTCCACCGGATGGGCGTGGTGCCCGGGCCGCGATGCGCCAGGCGCTCGCGGCGGCGGCGCTTGCGCCCGAAGCCATCTCCTACATCAATTTCCATGGTACCGGTACGCCGAGCAACGATGAGGCCGAGGCGCGCGCGGTCGCCGACACACTTGGGAGCGACGTCCCCGGCAGCTCGACCAAGGGTGCCACCGGGCATACCCTCGGCGCGGCCGGCGCGTTGGAGGCGGTGATCTGCGCGCTCGCGCTCAAGTCCAGCCTGATGCCGGCGGGCGTCAACACCGCACACGTGGACCCAATGCTTGCGGTCGCGTACCTGCGCGAGAACCGCCGCCGCCGCCTCGCATACGTCATGAGCAACTCCTTCGGCTTCGGCGGCGCGAACTGCAGCCTCATCTTCGGGCTCGCCGAATGAGCGCGACCGGCACGCTCAGCGCCTGCATCGATGGCGTCGGCTTTCTCGGCCCGGGCCTGCCCGACTGGCCGGCGGCGATGCGCGTGCTGAGGAGAGAGAGTAGCTGGCAGCACGCGCGCACGGTGCTCCCCGTCCCGGAGTGTCTGTCGGGGGCCGAGCGGCGGCGCACCGGGCCGCTGGTGCGCCTGACGCTCGCCGTGGGGCTGGAAGCGAGCACGCAGGCGGGTGCAGACCCCGTCGCGCTCCCATCCGTCTTCACCTCCTCGGGCGGAGATGGTCAGAACTGCCACGAGATCTGCGCGGTGCTCGCGACCTCCGAGCGGCAGCTGTCGCCCACCCGCTTTCACAACTCGGTGCACAACGCTGCAGCCGGTTACTGGGGCATCGCCACGGGCGCGACGGCGCCCGCCAACGCGCTGTGCGCATACGATGCGAGCTTCGGGGCGGGACTGCTGGAGGCCTTGTGTCAGGTCGTGGTGGAACGCACCCGCGTGCTGCTGATCGCCTATGATGCGAGCTACCCCGAGCCCATGCACAGTGTCCGCCCCATTCCCGACGCCTGCGGCGTCGCCCTGGTCCTGAGCCCCGCTGCGGGAGCGCGGAGCCTGGCGCGCATCGAGGTCGGCTTGAGCGCGCACGCTCCCGATCGCATGGCCGATGCCGAGCTCGAGGGGCTGCGCAGCGCGGTTCCGGCGGCGCGCAGCCTGCCGCTGCTCGAGAAGCTTGCCGCGGGCGCTCCCGGGTGCGTGCACCTCGACTATCTGGACGGCGCGTGTCTTGCCGTTACGGTGAGCGCATGCCGCTAGATCGCTCGTGGATCGAGCAGCACATCGCCCACAAGGGACGCATGTGCCTGCTGGACGAGGTACTGACCTGGGATGCGGCGCACATCCGCTGTCGCAGCGCGACTCACCGTGCGCACGACAACCCGCTGCGTGCCCACGGGCGGCTCGGCGCCGCCTGCGGTATCGAATACGCCGCCCAGGCGATGGCCGTGCACGGCGCACTGGTGGCGGCCAGCGCGCCGCTGGCGAGTACCGTGGCGTCCAGCGCGCGCAGCAGCCTCGGCGCGGTGCTCGGGTATCTTGCCAGCCTGCGCAACGTGTCCTTATACGTGACACGGCTCGATGACCTGGAGGCCGATCTCATTGCCTCGGCCGAGCGCATCACCGGTGACGGCCGCACGGTGCTGTACGAATTCTCCGTCTCGGACGCGGCGCGGCCGCTCCTCTCCGGGCGCGCCAGCATCGTGTTCGGAACTCATTCGTGAGCGCAGCCGGCAAGCGCGCACTGGTCACCGGCGGGAGCGGCGGCATCGGCAGCGCCATCTGCCGCCGCCTGGCGCTCGCGGGGCTCGAGGTTTGCGTGCACAGCCATCGCAGCGCACAGGTCGCCGCGGACCTGGTGCGCGACATCCGCGCGAGTGGCGGCCGGGCTACCGCAGTCAGCTTCGACGTCACGGATGCCGCGGCCACCCGCACCGCCCTCGAGGCGCTGCTCGAAGCAGGTCCGATCCAGATCCTGGTCAACAATGCCGGAGTGCACGATGACGCCGTGTTGCCAGGCATGAGTGCTGCGCAGTGGCACGGTGTCATCGACGTATCGGTCAACGGGTTCTTCAACGCCACCCAGCCACTGCTCCTGCCGATGATCCGCACTCGCTGGGGCCGGATCGTGAACGTGTCCTCGGTGGCCGCCCTCATCGGCAACAAGGGACAGGTCAACTACGCCGCCGCCAAGGGGGCACTCAACTCCGCGACCAAGGCGCTGGCGCTCGAGCTCGCCACGCGCGGCATCACGGTGAACGCCGTGGCGCCCGGGATCATCGACACGCCGATGACGGCGCAGCTCTTCGATGCCAAGGCGATCGAGCGGCTCGTACCGATGAACCGCAGCGGACTGCCTGACGAGGTCGCCGCGGTGGTGGCCTTTCTCACATCCGAAGAGGCCTCGTACGTCACCGCCCAGGTCATCTCGGTCAGCGGCGGCATGGCGTAGACCTCAAGTGGAGTCGAACGTATGACGTCTCATCCCGTGCGGCGGCCGCTGCCCGCCCTCGTGCTGTGCGCAGCGCTGCTCCCCGCTACGAGCGCCTGCGCAGCGGCCGCTGCGCCACCGCCCGCCGCGGCAGCGCAGCCAACTTCGCCCGAGGAGCTCCTGGGACTGCACCCCGCGCCTGAACCGGTGCGCGAGCACCCGGGGTGGCGGCCGCCGCGCCTGATCCTGGTGCAGATCCGCTATGGTCGGGCGGAGCTCTTACCGCAGGTAGAGGCTGCGATGCCGCCCGGCGTCCGGCTGGTCGACATGTCCGCGGCCACGCCCCGCGAGATTGCCGCTGCCGATGCCGCGATCGGCGTGTGCTCCGCCGAGGTGCTCGCGCAGGCGACGCACTTGCAATGGATCCAGTGGCTGGCGGCCGGCGTCGAAGGATGCGTCAAGCAACCGCTGCTGCACGAGCATCACGTGTTGCTCACCAACACCCCGGCGGTCGCGGCTCCCAGCATCGCCGAGCACGTGATCGCGATGATGCTGGCACTCAGTCGCCATTTTCCCGACTTCATGCGGCAGCAGCAGGCGCACAAGTGGCCGGACTGGGATGAGAGTCCGCAGCTGGCCGACGTCGAGGGCAAGACGCTGCTGGTCGTGGGCCTCGGCAACATCGGCAGCGAGGTGGCGCGGCGTGCCCATGCGCTCGGCATGAAAGTCACCGCCATCCGCGCGAGCGGCCACGAGGGACCCGACTACGTCAGCTACGTCGGCCTGCCGGAAGAGCTGCCGAAGCTCGCGCAGCAGGCCGACTTCGTCGTCAACTGCCTGCCGCTCACACCACAGACCACCGGCATCTTCAACGCGCAGTTCTTCGCCGCCATGAAGCCGAGCGCCTTTTTCCTCTCCGTCGGGCGCGGCCGCAGCACGGTCACCGCGGACCTCGTCGCGGCGCTCAGCGCCGGAAAGATCGCCGGCGCCGGCCTCGATGTGGTGGATCCCGAGCCGCTGCCGCCCGAGAGTCCCCTGTGGACGCTGCCGAACGTGATCCTCACGCCGCACGCCTCGGCCCACACTCCCGCAACGCAGGCCCAGCTCGTGGTACTGGTGCGGGAGAATCTGCGCC
Organism: uncultured Gammaproteobacteria bacterium; assembly: GCA_963837075.1. Classification (GTDB taxonomy): domain Bacteria; phylum Pseudomonadota; class Gammaproteobacteria; order Steroidobacterales; family Steroidobacteraceae; genus 13-2-20CM-66-19. Next base: position 660,251 of record CAWILY010000001.1, read on the forward strand.
GCTATGCCGCGGGCGAGCCGCTGTTCGCGGTGGTCGATATCGAGCGCGGCTATTGAGCGAACACGAACCGCCGCGCCGCCAGGTAGTTACCGAGCAGACCCAGAAGCGATCCGACGGCGACGGCGATGACCGGGTGCTGCGCGCACACGCGGCTGCTGCGCACCAGAACGGCGTAGGTACCGAGATTGATCGTCGCGCCCGTCAGCTGTGAGAGGGCAAACCGCCGCCATTGTCGGAAGCGCTCAGCCGCGGCGGTCTGCCTGAAGGTGAAACGCCGGTTGAGCGCCCAGGTGCAGGTCACGGCGGTGAGGTACGAGAGAATGCGCCCGCCGTAAAGACCCAGGCCGATCGATAGTGCCAGCGTGAGCACGCCGGCATCGACGACGAACCCGACTACGCCGATGAGCCCGAAGAAGAACAGTTGTGTGAGCTCGCGGCCATAAGCCGGCATGGGCTTTAATCCGCGGGAGAGCTCTTGGCATTGGCGCTGGGCTGCTGCAGGTAGATCAGGCGCTTCATTTCCCGCCGCCCCAGTGTCACGGTGTTGAGTATCAAGCCGGCGAACAGGCACAACGTGGCCACGATCACGAGTCCTGTGGCGAGGATCGCGGTCGGAAAGCGCCGCACCAGGCCGGTATGCAGGTACTCGACCAGCACCGGCACGATCAGCACGACCGCGGTGCCCACGAGCACGGCGCCCGCAGCTGCGAAGAAGGACAGCGGACGCTCCTCTTTGATCAGGATACCGATCAGCCGCAGGATGCGCGCGCCGTCCTGGAAGGTACTGAGCTTGCTCGCCGACCCTTCCGGTCTGCCGCGATACTCGGTATCGACGTCAGCCATCAGCATCCGCAGTTCCAGGGCGTGAACGGTGATCTCGGTCTCGATCTCGAATCCCCGCGTCATCGCGGGAAAAGACTTCACGAAGCGCCGCGAGAACACGCGGTAGCCGGTGAGCATGTCGCTGGTCCGCCGGCCGAACACCCACGCTACCAGTGAAGTCAGCATCCAGTTTCCGAAGCGGTGGCCGCGACGATAGGCCTGCTGTTCCGTCTCGCGGCGCACGCCGTTGACCAGATCGAGGTTGCCGTCGAGCAGCGTCCTGATCATGCGCGGAGCCGCCGCGGCTTCGTAGGTACTGTCACCGTCGACCAGCACGTAGATGTCGGCCTCGATGTCGCTGAACATGCGACGCACCACGTGGCCCTTGCCCTGCATCGGCTCGCGCCGCACGCGCGCGCCCGCGGCAGCCGCCGCCTCGGCCGTGCCGTCGGTGGAATTATTGTCGTAAACGTAGATTCGGGCGCTCGGCAGCTGCTGCTGGAAATCCCGGACCACCGTGCCGATCGTGATCGCCTCGTTGTAACACGGGATCAGCACCGCCATCTGCGCGCAATCGTCGGCAGCGCGGGCAGCGCTCATCGGCGCCAACGATGCCACAGCTTGATTCATTGCGATCGCCGTCCCGACATTTTCCGACAAAAATGATTCTACGGTGCTGGGCAGCGACGGTCAAAGCTTAACGGAGAGATCTTCAGCGGCTTCTGTTAAACCACGACACGATCCGCTGCGGAACATCGCTCCCGGCCGCGCGGCTCACGTACATGCCGATGTGCCCGGTGGGTATCCCCTGCTCGGTGTAGTCCTTGCTGCCGACGTGATGGCGGAGCGCAGCGCACGCGGCGGCAGGTACGATGTGATCCCCGAGCGCATAGAGATTCAGCAGCGGCTGGCGGATCGCACGTAGCGTGACCTGCCGCCCGGCGATCTCGAGGCCGCCGCGCACCAGGCGGTTCTCCTGATAGAACCAGCGGATGAACTGCGCGAGCGCCGTGCCGGCCTGAGCGGGGCTGTCGAAGATCCACTTCTCCATGCGCACGAAGTCCTCGATCGCCCGCTGGTCGTGCCGGCTCGTGAGCAGCCGCACGTACTTCTCCTGCATCAGCCGAAACGGCATCAGTCCGAGAAACAGCGCATTCAGCATCTCACCGGGCACGTTGCCGCAGGCTTCCAGCAGCGACGTGTCGAGCTCGCGTACCCACTTGGAGAGCAGATTGTCGGGCGTGTGAAAGTCGACCGGCGCGGTAAGTGTCACGAGCCGGGCCACGGACTCGGGGTGCAGTGCCGTGTAGCACAGGCTCAGCACGCCCCCCTGGCACACGCCGAGCAGGTCGAGTGTCCTCAGGTTCTCGCTCGCGAGAATGTGTCGCACGCTGCCGCCCAGGTGCCGCTCGATGTATTCCTCGAGGTCGGTGCGGCGGTCGGTCTCGTCGGGATCGCCCCAGTCGATGAGGTAGACACCGAATCCCGCCTCGAGCAGCCGCCGCACGAGCGAGCGATCCGGCTGCAGATCGAGCACGTACGGGCGATTGACGAGCGCGAAGCAGATGAGCACCGGGCGGCGCGAACCGCGCCGCCTCGCTCGGCGCGGTTCCACGGGCAGATAGCGATAGAGCGTGGTCTTCCCATAGCGCCATACCGCCTGCTTGGCCGAGCAGCCGACCGTGACGTCGCGCGCCTGCCGCAGCCGCGTCGTCGTATCTGCAAGCCGCTGCGTCAGCTCGCCGAACAGCGCAGCCGCCTCCCCGCCCGGGATGCTCAACGACGCGACCTGCGCGGGCGCTTGCGCCGGCTGCCGCGGCTGGCGGCGCCCTTGGGCGGCCGCCGCTTCGGACGCGGCGCCGGCGGCACGCCGGGTGCTGCGAGCGTCAGCTCCTCGAGTCGGCGGCGCAGCTCCTTGAGCTCGCCGCTGAGCGCATCGACCTCGCTGCGGGTCGGCAGCCCGAACGCGCGCACGAAACTCTCGGCATGGTGGCGCTGCTCGAGGAGCAGCGCCGCGCCAATGTTGGTCAGCTGCGCCTGCAGCCGCGCGAAGTCTTCCTTGTGCGCCGTGACGGCGTACGCCTCTTCCGCGCAGCTCACCCACAGCTCGTAGAGCTTCAGCGCGCCCTCGACGCCGGCGGGCGCGGGCGCGCTGCCGCCGAGGCGCGCGACGAAGCGCCGCGCCGCACTGTTGGCAATCTCGCTCCAGTGCTGAGCGAGCTGCCCCTGCAGCTGTGCCAGACGCCCGAGAAGCTCCACCGGGCGCTCCGCCTCGCGCGAGTGTGGCGCCAGCGGACCGAGCGGCAACGGCCCGAACGGCCAGGGCTGTGCGGCGGTGAAAGCGCCCGGCATGCCCGCAGCCCCCGCGGCGAGCCACGGGTTCCCCCCCTGCGACAGCTTGAGCCATTGCTCGAACTGTCCGGCGAGCGGAGCTGCGAGCGCCGACCAGTCGGGCAGCTGCCCCGTGGCCGGCATGCCGCAGGTTTTCAGGAGCTCGAAGAAGCGCTCGGCGGCCCCCGCGAAGGCGGCTTCGGGCTGAAACCCGGCTTGAGAAAACGGCGTTTGCATGTTGTATGCGCTGCGAAAAGTGCGTGCCGCGCCATTGGCGGCATTATCAACCCTGGGCTATGGAAACCATTGAGAACTCTGTATTCATACAGGCGGAGCCGTTCGTCGGAACCGTGAAAAGCATCGTTGTGCACCGCATACACAAGCGCTAGTATCCGCGTGCCGTTCTAAGGCAAGCTCAAGTTCGTGATGGCACTGCCCGGCACTGAAGACCGAACTAACATGGCCGAAGAACGCCTGATACGCAAATACGCCAACCGGCGTCTGTACGATGCGCATGACAGCCGCCACGTGACGCTCGATGACCTGCGCAAGCTCATCGCCTCCGGCCAGCGCATCAGGGTCATAGAGGACAAGAGCGGCGAGGACCTGACCCGCAGCATCCTGCTGCAGATCATCGCCAGCCAGGAGCAGTTCGGCACCCCGGTGCTCAGCACGCAGCTGCTCGAGGCGATCATCCGTTTCTACGGTAACCCGATTCAGCAGCTGCTCACCCAGTACCTCGAGCAGAGCATCGGGAGCCTCCTGCGTCAGCAGAAGGTGATGCAGGCCGAGATGGCCAAGGCGCTCGAGACGCCAATGGCGCCGATTGCGGAGATGGCACGTCAGAACATGGAGATGTGGGCCAAGATGCAGGCCACCATGCTCTCGGCCTTCGGCCCCGGCGCCGCGCAGCCGGCAGACAACCCCGACAAGGCTGACAAGCCGACACGCCCTGAAGCCCGGCGGCGGCGCAGCTGAGACGTACCCAGGAGCAAGCCACGTGGACGTTCGCGGTAAGACCATTCTGGTAACCGGCGCCGGTCGCGGCATCGGCCGGTCCCTCGCCACACACTTCGCCGGCAAGGGGGCGAATCTGGCGCTCTTGGACCGCAACGCCGAGGACGTAGCGCAGACCGAATCCCACTGCACCGAGCTCGGGATCGTGGCACGCAGCTACATCGCCGACGCAGCCAATGAAGACAGCGTCGTCGGCACCATGGATCAGGTGAGCCATGACTTCGGCCGCCTCGACGGGCTGATCAACAACGCCGGCATCGTGCGCGATGCCATGCTGATCAAGGTCAAGGACGGACAGGTGATCGGCAAGATGACGCTCGAGCAATGGCAGTCGGTCATCGATGTGAACCTCACCGGCGTCTTCCTGTGTGCGCGCGAAGCCGCGCAGCGCATGATCAGCCACAGTGCGGGCGGGGTGATCGTGAATGTCTCCAGCATCTCGAAGGCCGGCAATGCCGGGCAAACCAATTACAGCGCCGCCAAGGCCGGCGTTGCCGCGATGACCGTGGTATGGGCGAAGGAGCTGGCGCGCTACAACATTCGCGTCGGCGCCGTCGCGCCCGGGTTCATCCGCACCCCGATGGTCGAGAGCATGAAGCCCGATGCGCTGGCGAAGATGACCTCGCCGATCCCGCTCGGACGCCTCGGTGAGCCGGCAGAGATCGCGCATGCGGTGGGCTTCATCTTCGAGAACGATCTGTTCACCGGGCGCTGCCTGGAGGTCGACGCGGGCCTGCGGCTGTGATGATCTGTTTCTATGCGATGCACAAAATTTACTGTGGCTTGTACTGATTGACACGGTGTTTTACGAAGTAACTTACTGAATCAAAAGATAATATCTGAGAGACAGCAGACAACTGTCCAACCCAGACGTTTCTCTTGCACTGCATACAAAAACTGGTAGACTCTCTCCCATGAAGACCGCACACCCAGTTAGGAGAAACGTCATGATCGACCGCAACTTTGACGCCAATTCGATGATCACCGCCGCCCGCGAGGCCTTTGCCCCCGTGCTCAAGGCCCAGCAGGAAGGCTTCAAGACCTTCGAGAAGTTCGCACGGCTGAACTACGCCGTCGCCGGCGACGTGCTCGAGTCGGGCCTGGCCCGTATGCACGCGACGCTTGCGGCCAGCTCGCCCAGCGAGCTGCTCAACAAGCAGACCGAGCTGTCCAGCCAGCTGGTCGACAAGCTGCGCACCCGCGCCGAGGAGTTCGCCTCCGTGACGTCCGAGATGCAGACGAAGCTCGGGCAGTTCGGCAACGAGGTCTCCGCGAAGGCAGTGCACGCACGGAAAGCGGCCTGATATCTTGGCGGTCCCGCACCCGGGAGCCTGATGCTCCCGGGTGTGTTCTCTCGAGGAGACCGCTGTTTGAACGACCCTTCACAGAACAAGAGTGGCGCGCAAGCGAGCGCGCCACCGCACGACGGCTCAACTTCCGCCCCCCGGGCGGAAGTCGAGCGCCACCTGCGAGCCCAGCTCGCCGCCCTAACCGGCGGACTCGCCCCGGACGACTATCTGAACGCCTGGTGGGAGTGGTACCTGGGGCTCGCCGCACATCCGAATCGGCAGGCGCAGCTGGCGCACAGCGCCTACGAGAAGATTCTGGACAGCTGGCAGTTCTTCAGTCGTGCCGCAGGCGGGGCACCGCTTCCCCCCGGAGGCGAGCAGCACGGCTTTGGCGATGCCGCCTGGAACGTGTGGCCCTTCAATGTGTATGCACGCGCCTACGCCAACTGGGCATCCTGGTGGCAGCAGGCGCTCGAGCCTGCGCACGCGCCCGAAGCTCCGGACCCGAAAGCCGCGCGCATGAACTTCGCAGGTCGGCTGCTGCTGGAAGCTGCCTCGCCAGCCAACTTCCTGCACACCAATCCGGAGCTCCTGAACCGCACGGCCGCAGAATCCGGCCACAATCTCATCCGTGGACTCAAGCACTGGCTCGAGGATGCGCAGCGCGCAGTCAGCGGCGGCAGTCGCACGCCGGGAACCGAGCAGTTCAAGGTCGGCCAGGAATTGGCGATCACCCCGGGAAAGGTGGTGTTTCGCAACCGCCTGATCGAGCTGCTGCAGTACGCGCCGCAGACAGCCAGCGTGTACGCCGAGCCGGTGCTGATTACCCCGGCCTGGATCATGAAGTACTACATTCTCGACCTCTCGCCGCGCAACTCGCTGGTGCGCTACCTGGTCGAGAAGGGCCACACCGTCTTCATGATCTCGTGGAAGAACCCGGACGCCAACGACCGGGAATGTGGCATCGACGATTACGTGCGCATGGGCTTCCTCGACGCGCTCGCCGAGGTCCGCCGCCTCATTCCGCAGCAGAGCGTGCACGCAGTGGGCTACTGCATCGGTGGCACGCTGCTGGCAATGGCCGCCGCCGCCCTCGCGGCCCAGGGCGATACCTCACTCGCCTCGCTCACGCTGCTCGCCGCGCAGACCGACTTCAGCGAGCCGGGGGAACTGTCGGTGTTCATCACGCCGAGCCAGATCGCCATGCTCGAGGCCATGATGAGCAAGTCGGGCGTGCTCGAGAGCGAGCGCATGGGCGCGGCATTCGCGCTGCTGCGCTCCAGGGACCTGATGTGGGGACCTGCCGTCCATCAGTACGTGCGCGGTGAACGGCCGAAGCTCAACGATCTCATGGCCTGGAATGCCGATGGCACGCGCATGCCCTGGCGCATGCACAGCGAGTACCTCGAGCGGCTGTACCTGAAGAATGAGCTGGCGCTTGGCACCTTCAGCGTGGAGGGTGCGCGCGTCGACCTGGCCGACATCCGGCAGCCCCTGTTCATCGTCGGCACCGAGACGGATCACGTGGCGCCCTGGCGCTCGGTCTACAAGGCGCGCGCGCTCACCCGCAGCAGCGACTACACCTTCCTGCTGACGAGCGGCGGCCACAATGCCGGCATCGTCAGCGGCCCGGCGCATCCGAAGCGCCGCCACCGGATACTCACCTGGACGAACAGCACCGAGAGCCTGAGCGCGGAAGCGTGGCTGAAGAACGCACCGCTGCACGAAGGTTCCTGGTGGCCGGCGTGGCAGCGCTGGCTCGCCGGGCACTCGAGCGCGAAGCAGGTACCGGCACGGGCTCCGGCGGTTTATGTCGCGCCGGGTGCCTCCGCCCCCGAGGACGCCCCGGGGAGCTACGTCCACGGCTGAGCGTGCCCCGCACGGGCTCGCGAAATGGACGCATGCGCCGAAGCGGCGTACTAATATCCCAAAGTCGAGCCCTGACGATCGAAATGGGGACAGGCCATGGGATCCAAACGCATCGCATACGTTACCGGGGGCATGGGCGGCATCGGCACGGCGATCTGCCAGCGCTTGTGCAAGGAAGGGTATACGGTCATCGCCGGCTGTGGTCCCGGCTCGCAGCGCAAGGATCGCTGGCTCGCGCAGATGCGGGCCGACGGGCACGATATCCACGCCTCCGAGGGTAACGTCTCCGAGTGGGAATCCACCCGACGTGCCTTCGAGGTGGCGCGCGCGGAGATCGGCCCGATCGACATTCTCGTCAACAACGCCGGCATCACCCGCGACGGCACGCTTCAGAAAATGACCTACGAGGCGTGGCATGCGGTCATCGAGACCAATCTCAATTCGCTGTTCCACGTCACCAAGCAGGTGATCGACGGCATGGTCGAGCGCGGCTGGGGCCGCATCATCAACATCTCCTCGGTGAATGGCCAGAAGGGCCAGTTCGGGCAGACCAATTACTCGACCGCCAAGGCGGGCATCCATGGCTTCACCATGGCGCTGGCGCAGGAAGTTGCCGCCCGCGGCGTCACCGTCAACACGGTCTCGCCCGGGTACATCGGCACGGAGATGGTGCGCGCCATCAAGCCCGATCGGCTCGAGAAGATCGTCGCCGGCATTCCGGTCAAGCGGCTGGGCGAGCCCGGCGAGATCGCCTCCATCGTCGCCTGGCTCGCGAGCGATGAATCCGCGTTCGCGACCGGTGCCGACTTCTCGCTGAACGGCGGCCTGCACATGGGCTGAAGTCGCGCCTTGAAGGTCTGTGTCGTCGGCGCCGGCGCCATCGGCGGGTTTCTCGGTACGCATCTTGCGCGCGAGGGCAGCGCGCAGGTTGCCGCGCTCGCACGCGGCGCGACCCTCATCGCGCTGCGCGCGCACGGCTGGCGGCTCGAGGAAGGCAGCCGGCTGCTGCAGGGACCGCTCGCACTCGCCAGCGACGATCCTCGTGATCTCGGGCCGCAGGAGCTCGTTATCCTTGCCGTGAAGAGCCCGGCGCTGGCCGCGCTTGCCCCGACGCTCGCGCCGCTCATCGCCCCCGGGACGCTGCTGCTGCCGGCGATGAACGGCGTGCCCTGGTGGTTCGGCGCAGGCATCGCTGCCTTAGGCCCGCAGCCGCTGGAGAGCGTCGATCCTGGCGGCCGCGTGAGTGCGGCCCTTCCCGTCAGCCGCGTCCTCGGCTGCGTCGTGCATGCGAGCGCCACGACCACCTCCCCCGGCATCACCCAGCATCGCATGGGACGCGGCCTAATCGTCGGCGAGCCTGCGGGCGGTGCCTCCGCGCGCGTCGAGCGCGTCCGTTCGCTCCTCGCGCGTGCCGGGTTCGACGTGACCTGCTCGGCGCGTATCCGCTACGACATCTGGTACAAGCTGTGGGGAAACATGACGATGAACCCGGTGTCGGCGATAACCGGGGCGACGGCCGATCGCGTGCAGGACGATGAGCTGGTGCGCGGCTTCTGCTCCGCCGCCATGCGCGAGGCTGCGGCAGTGGGCGCGCACATCGGCTGCGACGTGCGCGAGTCTCCCGAGGATCGCCACGCCGTGACGCGGCGCCTCGGCGCGTTCAAGACCTCCATGCTGCAAGACGTTGAGGCGGCGCGCCCGCTCGAGCTCGACGCGCTCGTCGGTGCGGTACGCGAGATCGGGCAGCGCGTCGGCGTCGCGACGCCGAACATCGATGCCTTGTTCGGACTTACGCGCCTGTTCGGGCGCGTGCACGGGCTGTATCCGTCCGCTTAGATTCTGATTCGCTACGCGCGCGCGGCGGCGCACTTTTTCCACGCGCCCCGTAACCTTCCGCCACATAGTTCCCGCACGACGCGCACTCGTGTCGGACGAATTTCACTCGCCGCGACACGCAAACGTGTAGCCATTTCCGCACGTCGCAGCATCGAGACATTTGCGGCGCGTGCTGCGACGCGTTCTACTTGCGCCGCTCCGAGCAGATTAAGTCATCAACTCAGCGCCGCGCCCCGCGCGTCACGCTTGCAGGAGATCTGCTGCGAAGAGCAGGCCCGTCGCACGACGGGCACGTAAGGGTGGGGCTCTCGAAGCCGTGACACGCCGGAGCTGCCGCAAGGCCGCTCCGAGGGGCAGCTTTTTGCCTGCGAAACGTGCCGCGCGTCCAAAGGTGCCGCCATCCAGGGACCGAAACGTCAAATGAAGGGAGGCCTAATGGACTTGTTCAGCCGCGCGCCGCTGCGCCATCTTACCGTTCGCGTCTTCGCGACCCTCGCTTTCTGCGTCGGCGCCGTCGCACATGCCGCGAGCGACGGTCTGACAATCTCCGGCAATGGGTACGGCCAGGTAATCGCCGGAAACTCCTATTCATTCACTCCCACCACGAAGGACCCAAGCGGCCGGAAGCTCGTGTTCTCGATCACCAACAAGCCGCCTTGGGCCAGTTTCAACAGCAGCACTGGCCAGCTGTGGGGCACGCCAGGCATCGCGTACAGCCCCGTCTGGTACTCCGGCATCGAGATCTCGGTGAGCGATGGCGTCAGCACGGCCGCGCTAGCTGGGTTTGGGATAGCCGTCAAAAGGCCCGACACCTCTCCACCGGTGATCTCAGGCACCCCGCCAACAACCGTGAACGTGAGTAGCTCCTACTCGTTCCGACCTTCGGCGAAGGACCCAGCCGGCAACATCATGTGGTTCGGGGTGACTAACAAGCCCTCGTGGGCAAGCTTCGTTAGCACGACGGGCCAGCTGGCCGGCACGCCCAGCGCAGCGAACGTCGGGACTTATTCGAACATCGTGATCTGGGCGAGCGACGGTCAAAGGACCGCTTTGCTGCCGGCGTTCTCCATCCAGGTACATGCCTCGAGCGCCACCGCCGACAAACCGGTGATCTCCGGCACGCCGTCCAACAACGTCACCGCGGGCAGCATCTACAAGTTCCAGCCCACCGCCAAAGATCCGGACGGCAAGACACTGTCGTTCTCCGTGCAGAACAAGCCCTCCTGGGCCAGCTTCAGCATCTCGACCGGCCTTCTCGATGGCACGCCCACAAGCTCGCAGACAGGTACCTACGGCAACGTCATCGTTAGCGCGAGCAACGGGCAATACACGAGCGCCTTGCCGGCATTCAGCATCACGGTCAATTCGCAGACTGCGGCGACGGGCGTCGCGACCGTCTATTGGGTGCCACCCACCAAGAACACCAACGGCACCGCGCTCACCGACCTTGCTGGCTTTCTCATCTACTACGGGACTTCGCCATCGAGTCTGAGCCACAGCGTGCAAGTGGCCAGCGCAACCGAGACAAAGTACCTCGTCAGTAATCTCGCAGCCGGCATGTGGTATTTCGCTGGCAGGGCGTACACCACTACGGGCGTGCAGAGCGCCATGTCGCCCATCACCAGCAAGAGCATTCCGTAAGAGCCGCAATGGCGTCGCGGTCCGCGGGCGCGCTGCGCTGCGGACCGTGATGCCAGCGGCTTGTCGCCAAAAGCGGGCGTCGCTACCGCGAGACATTTGCGGTACGCGCCGCGGCGTACTTTACTGTTTACCGGATGCGCGCACATCCGGTGGCGACGTCAGCGCTTCGCGGCGTGCGTCGCGTGCAGGGCGCGCAAGGGCAAACCCGTCGTAAGGCGGGGACGCAAAGCCTCCGGTCTCGCGAACGCGAGACAGCGGGGTTGCCGGCAAGCCCGGTGTGAATCGGGCTGTCGTCAGACGATCTCTGCCGCGCGCTTCGGCGTCCTGCAGATCGGGCTATGCCTCCCCACCAGCGACTGTTTCTTGGGGGGAAGGCAGACATGAGAGACCTGAGCTTCTGCAAGCATGGAACGCTGCGACGGACCCTTATCGCGCTGCTGGCGGGCAGCCTGTGGTGCAGCGCCAGTGTGGCCTCCGACAGCGACGGTTGGCGCTGGCGTTGGCACGATGCCGTCGCAATCTCCGGTTCGCCCGCGGCCAGCGTCACGGCCGGACAGGCTTACTCATTCACGCCGACGGCGACTGACTCGGAGGACCGCACGCTGGTTTTCGCCATCGCGAACAAACCCTCATGGGCCGCCTTCAGCACCAGCAGCGGAACGCTATCCGGCATCCCGCCCGCTGCCAGCGTCGGCACATATTCAAACATCACAATAACGGCCAGCGATGGCAGAAAGAGCGCCGCGCTGGCCGCCTTCGCGGTCCAGGTGCTCGCTAGCCCAGCCAGTGCCGCAGCGCCGCCACCGACCATCACCGGCACGCCATCCACCACTGTCGTCGCCGGCAGCTCCTACTCGTTCCAGCCCGCTGCCGGCGGCCCGAGTGGCATGACGCTGTCATTTTCAGTCCAGAATAAGCCAACCTGGGCAAATTTCAGCATCGCAACCGGCCTGATCTCCGGTACGCCGACCAGTGCGCAGACCGGCACGTATCCCAACATCGTACTGAGCGTGAGCGACGGCGCCGCTTCGAGCGCGCTCCCCGGCTTCAGCATTACCGTTACGGGAGCGACCCCAACAACAGGCAATGCAACGATCAATTGGCTGCCGCCAACGCAGAACAGCGACGGCAGCGCGCTCACCAACCTGGCGGGCATACGGATCTACTACGGAACCTCCTCGTCCAATCTCAGCCAGTCGGTGCAGGTCGCGGGCACCACGCAAACGAGCTACACCATCAGCAACCTCGCCTCAGGCAGCTGGTACTTCGGCGGCGTCGCGTACACGACGGCGGGGACGCAGAGCGCGATGTCAGGCATCGTGAGCGCGACCATCCCGTGAGCGAGATGCATCCTGCATGGCGTGTCCGGTTGCGTGCTTCCGCAGTCGTCAACTCGCGCGCGCCTCGTCCTCGCGTATCGTGAGGCTGCTCTGCCACAGGTGCCATGCCGCCCAGAAACCGGTCGGGGCGAGCAGCAGCAGCGCCCAGCGCAATGACTCCTGCCCGGCGGCAAACGATGCGAAGAACCAGTCGCTCAGCCAGCCGATAACCTGCGGCGCCACCAGCAGGTTGGCCACGTTGGCCAGGAGCAGCAGAATCGCGCACGTCGTGGCACGCATGTGGGCGGGGACCACGTTCTGCAGCAGCCCCAGTATCGGACCGATGTAGAAGTACACCGCGGGCACGAAGATCCACAGCAGCACGGTGGCAGCAGTGTCCGAACCGACCCAGTAAGCAAGCAAGGAGGGGATGGTGGTGAGTGCCGTCACCACGCCGAGCAAGCGCGCGATGTAGCGCGGGTCGGCGGCAGCGCGGCCGGCCATGAGCGCCCCAGCGATCAGCATGCTGAGCGTGCCCGCGATCAGATGCATACGACCCAAGAGTGCGCCGGCCTGTCCCACCGTGAGATGGTGCGAGCGCTGTAGAAACGCAGGCGTCCACCACATCAGCCCCCAGCTCCACAGCGTCGCGACCGATCCACCGATCAGAAGATGCATCGCCGAGCGTTGCCTGGCGATGAAGCGCAGTGTCGTGCCGAGCGTGCTGCGCTCGGTGGACAGTGCACGGGCATCGAGCTGTCCGCGGCGCGGCTCGCGCACCGTGAGCCGGACGATCAGTGCCACCACCAACCCTGGAATGCCGAGCACCAGGAACGCCAGGCGCCAGCCGCCGTGCTCGGCCGCAGCCCCCGCCACAGAGGAGCCGAGCCAGGCTCCAAGACAGGTGCCCAGACCGTAGATCGTCAGCGCCAGTGGGCGGCGCTCGGGCGGGAAGTTATCGGCGAGCATCGAGGTCGAGGGCGGCGTCCCGGCCGCCTCGCCGATGCCGACGCCGAAGCGCGCGAGCAGCAGCTGCCAGTAGAGCTGCGCCACGCCGCATAGCGCCGTCATCGCCGACCAGGCCCCGAGTGCCAGTGCGAGGAGATTGCGGCGGTTGGCGCGGTCCGCGTAAATGGCGACCGGGATGCCCACCGTAACGTAGAACAGCGCGAGCGCCCCGCCGGTGAGCCAGGCGATGCCGCTGTCGGACAGCTCGAGCTCCCGCCGGATCGGCTCGATGAGGGTTGAAATGGAGAAGCGATCGGCGATGTTCAGGGCGTAAACGGCCGTGAGTACCGCGAGCACGTACCAGCGATCGCGCGGTGCATTCACTGCGCCCAGGTCCACTCCGTGGCGCTGGCGCGGCAGCCGCCACCCGTCGAACCGGTCCAGGCGCGCCCGCGGATGGCGCGGCCGCTGGCCGCTCCGGTTGCCTCACCGTGGCGCAAGGCGCGCACGCCGTTGATCCACACCTCGTCGACCCCGGTGGCGAGCTGGTGCGGCTTCTCGTAAGTGGCGTGATCCTGAATCGTCGCGGGGTCGAAGACCACCACGTCGGCAAAGTAACCACTCTTCAGTTGGCCACGATCGGCGAGCGACAGCGTCGCGGCGGGCAGCGCCGCGAGCTTGTGGATGGCCTGCTCGAGACTCAGCATCTTCTCGTCCCGTACGTACCTGGCGAGCACGCGGGCGAAGTTGCCGTAGGCGCGCGGATGCGGATACGACTTGAGAAACACACCCTCGGGGGCTGGCGCCTGCTCATCGGAATCGAAGCTCACCCAGGGCAGCGCCACCTCGCGGCGCACGTTGTCCTCCGACATGAGGAAGTACGCCACCCCGACCCGCGAACCATCCTCGATGACGAGATCGATCGCGGTGTCTTCGGGAGATTTACCACGCATCCGGGCCACCTCGGCGAGAGTCTTGCCGGTCAGGGGCTTGAGCGCCGGGTTCTTGAAGGCGAGCAGCAGCGTGCCCCTGGCGCCGGCGGCGCCGAGCAGGTTCTCCCAGTCAGGAGCCGGGTCGCGCATCTGCGCCACGACGCGGGCGCGGATCGCCGGATCCTTGAGACGCGCGATCCACGCCTCGAGCCCGCCGTCCTGCACCCACGGCGGCATCGCCGCATCGAGCCCGGTCGCACCGGCCGTGTAGACGTACATGTCGGCGGTGAGGCGCACGCCGGAAGCGCGCGCCGCATCCACCGCGGCGATCAGCGCATCGAGCTTGCCCCAGTTGCGCTCACCCGCGGCCTTCAGGTGGTAAATCTCCGCTGGCGCGCCCGAGGCGCGCGCGATATCCACCGTCTCCTGGATCGCCTCCAGCAGCCGATCGCCCTCGCTGCGCATGTGTGCGCTGTAGATGCCGCCGCAGCGCGCGGCCTCCGTCGCGAGCGCGATCAGCTCCGGTGTGCGAGCGTACGCGTTGGGAGCGTAGATCAGCGCCGTGGTGACCCCGACCGCACCCTGCTCCATCGCCTGATGCACCAGGGTGCGCATCTGCTCGAGCTGGGCTGCGGTCGGTTGCAGATCGCGCTCACCCAGCACGTAGGTGCGCACCGTGCCGGCGCCCACGAAGGAGGCGACGTTGGGTGTGATGTGGTGCTGCTCGAGCCGCTGCAGGTACTCCCCGAGCGTGCTCCAGTCGACCGCGAAACGAATGTCGGCCTGACGCTTGAGCATTCGTTCCTGCATCTGCGGCGTCAGCGGGCCCATCGAGTCCTCGCCCAGTACCTCGAGCGTTACCCCCTGACGCAGATCACTCAGCGCCCGCGCGTCGGCGAGCAGCGAGACTTCCGGATGCGCGAGCATGTTGATGAATCCGGGCGCGACGGCCCTGCCGTGGGCGTCCAGCCTCTCGCGGGCACTCTGCGGCGCATGCGGCCCCACATACACAATGCGATCGCCCCGAATGGCGACGTCACCGACGAACGGCGTGCCGCCGCTGCCGTCATATACCGTCCCGCCAGCGATGAGCACATCGTAGCCAGACCCATCCGGGCTTGCCGATGGTGCCGCGGCAGCATGTGGCGCGGCAGACACTGCCGGGCCGGCGATACAGAGCAGACACGCGAGAATGCTGCGGATTGTCACCATTTGCCCCATTTGCCGGACGCCCACCTGGCTCACCCAGCGACATTGAAGGCGATGAAGGTCGCATTGCGAAACAGAATCGGACCTGGCGGGCTTTTCGCGGCCGGCCCCGCATGCGCCATCGGTGGATTTCGCTCCGCCCACGCCGATCCCGCCGCCCCCACGACGAGCACGCCAACTCCTGCCGCCCGTGCCTTGCGCTCGAACTCCGCGGCCGAGTAGCGCGGCGACCACGTCCAGCTTGGTCGGCCACCGAGCAGCGCCATCGCGCGGGGTTTGGCGAACGCTATCACTGTACCCGGGGCGGTGTGATCGTGGATGAATGAGTACAATTCCCGACAGTCGGTGCAGGTCGCGAGGTCAGCCGCCGTCGGCCGGACTGCCGACACGTGCAGTGCCACATAATAGAGGGCAAACACGACGGCCGTGAGTCCGTAAACGAACCTTGGACGCGGCAGATGTCGCAGTAGCAAGAACGTTCCGGTCGCCGCGAGCGCGATGATGAACGGCAGGACCGGTAACAGGTAGCGCGAAATGGGAGCTATCGCGACGAACAGCAGCGCGCAAAAGTACGCTGCCAAATACCAGAGCGACAGCGGGACGCGCGCCGCGTAATCCCGAAGTCCCGGGTGCTCCTCTTCCGCAGGACCGCGACGCGTGAGCACGATCCCGATACCGACGAGCATCAGAGCGACAACCAGCGTTGCAGCAACTTGGGACAGGCCGAAAGGCACCCGGAAAATATCACGGAGCGCTCTCCAGTAACCGATGGCATTGCCGAGCAGCATCTCGCTCGTCGGTGCGCGCAGCTCGTTGCTGTAAGTCGTAGGCATGACCAGGAAAATCCTCTGCAGCCATACAAGGACCGCGAACGACGCGGCAAAGCCGGTGAACCAGCCGATCGGCTTCCGGTGCGCCCAGCCATACACCAACATCGCAACCGCTAGTGACACCCCGATCGAGCGACAGGCGACTGCAGCAAACGCGAGCGCGCCGAGCCAGGCGCCGGCGGCGATGGAAGCAAAACCCAACCGCCCGACGGAACCGTCGCGAAGCGAATACCACATTGTTGACATCGTCAACATGATGTACGCACTCTCGGAACTGATCTGGTCCCGTAACTCCCAAACCGTCTCATAAAGCGCGAACAACAGCAGCGACGGGATCGCGATCGTGCGCCCATATTCGCGCGTCAGGATGACAGCGAGTGGCGGCAGCGCGAGCGCCAGAAACAGGACACAGGCGATCTTCAACGGCACAATATCAGTGCCGAAGACGGCTACGATCGGTGCAAGCAGCAACGGCAACCCCGGTGGATAGCTCGGCGGACCGGCATTCGGAATGTCGGGGTTGAACACGTAGCCCGTATCCGCATAAGGATGACCGGTAACGATATTGCGTGCGTGGAGCACGTATTGCGCCCAGTCGTCGCCCCAGACGTGCCCGCTCGTGATGGTCGAGACGCCGATCGCGAAGTAGAGGAACAGAAAAGTACCGAGCCAGTATGACCGGGCGAAGCTCTGCACAGGGATAACTCGCGTCATATTCGCTGCCCGACCCTCACCCCGATGGCTCGGGCCGCTTGTCGCAGTTTTTCAATTCTGTTGCGCTGTTCCATGGACCTACTCAGTGGTCGTGCGCGGCAGCGGCCAGCGACCCTTTCCCTCACGCGCGGCGGCCGCTGTTTGTTCTGCAGTGATAATATCGCCTGCCGCGTCGGCGCGCCTCGCCTCGGCAACCGTTACCCACAGCAAATAATTAAGAGGAAAAGCAACTTAGAAGCCGAGGAGATCATCTGGTGAGAACGGTTGCTGTGCTGTTGCTGCTCGCCATGGGGTGGCTGGCGCTGATGCCGCCCTTCTTCACGCACGGCGCGTGTACGGCTGAATTCGATGCCGCCAGTAACGTTTTACAGGCGGCACGTGCTGAGCTGGCGACGGTGCCGCAGGCTGAGGCCTGGCTGAAGAGCCATGCGCTCGGCTACCAAGTGCTCGCCGCGGACACCTGTGAGTCACAGGCACCTCCGGAGGTGCAGATCTGCCCTGGAGGTCCGCTCATCCTCATCACTGTGCCGGTGCAGAATCGCGTCTGCCGCTACTATCGGGACAGCAGCATCCGTCAGGTTCTCGGCTACAACGCTCTGCAGCAGCTGGTGCATATGCAGACCGACATGCGCCCCTTTCACGTGCTCAAGCTCCCCGGGTTCGATTTCGAGCTGAGCTGGGCGCGCTGACTTTACTGCGGCCGCTCCCGCCGCGCCCATGGTGAGAAATCCTCACTCATGCGGTGATGACTCTTCGTTTTCATACCCGCCAGCTCGCGCTCATCATTGCGCACGTGCCCACCACACCATCGAGGAAGGAAGGATCGCGATGCGCACTGCTACCTTCGATCCGAAAGCCATGACCGAGGTCTATCTCTCCGCCATCGGCCCCGCCCGCAAAGCCCAAGAGCAAGGGTTCAGGAGCGTGGAGCGGCTGGCGCGCTTTCAATATGCGGTGGCGGGCGACTGCCTGGAGTCAGGACTTGCGCAAATGAGCGCCGCAATCATCGCCAGGACCCCCGCAGACCTGCTGGCGACACAATCGGTGCTCAGCCAAAAGTTCGGCGAGAAGCTGCGCGTGCGCGCCCAGGAGTTCGCCGGGCTGGCCGCCGAGGTCCAAGGCGTGATCAAGCAAGCCGCGGCCGTACTGGTCGGGACGGCCATGCCGCTCAAAAAGGCGTCCTGACCGCCTTTCGTGCGCCGACCGGGCGCGGTGCACCTGATGCGCCGCCGCCCGGGCGGTTCCGCTCCGCTTATTTCTGCGGTACCGTCACCGCAGAGGTGGGCGCGGACGGTGGCTTGCGCGTGATGCTGGTCGCCATGCTGACGATCGCTGCCAGATCTGAGAGCTCGCCCGGGATGACGAGCGTGGTGCTCTCTTTGGCCATCTTGCCGAACTGACGCACGTACTCCTCGCCGATGCGCAGCTGCATCGCCTCCATGCCGCCGCGCTCAGCAAGTGCGGCACCCACGCGGCGCAGACCCTCGGCGGTGGCGGTCGTCACCGCCAGAATCGCGGCCGCCTGGCCGTCCGCCTCGTTGATCTGCTGCTGCTTGTTGGCCTCGGATGCCTTGATCACCCGCTGCTTGTCACCTTCGGCCTGATTGATCTTCGCGTCGCGATCGCCCTCGGAGGTCAACACCACGGCGCGCTTCTCGCGCTCGGCGCGCATCTGCTTCTCCATCGCCGAGAGCACGTCCTTGGGCGGGGTGATGTTCTTGATCTCGTAGCGCATCACCTTCACGCCCCACGCGACGGAGGCCTTGTCCAGCTCGGCGACGATGTTGGCGTTGATGGTGGCGCGGGCCTCGAAGGTGCGATCGAGCTCGATCTTGCCGATCTCGCTGCGCAGCGTGGTCTGTGCCAGCTGCGCGATGGCGAAGGCGTAGTTGGTGATGCCGTAGGAGGCGAGATGCGGATCCAGGACCTGCATGTAGAGCACGGCGTCGACGCCCACCTGGACGTTGTCGCGCGTGATACAGATCTGCTCCGGCACGTCGAGCGCCTGCTCCTTCAGGCTGTGCCGGTAGGCGACGCGCTCGACGAACGGAATCAGGATATGGAACCCGGCCGACAGTGTGCGGCTGTACTTGCCGAGGTTCTCGATCACGTAGGCGCTCTGCTGCGGCACCACGGTCGCGGTGCGCCACACCAGGATTACGGCGATGATCGCCAGCGCGATGAATACGTAGGAGGTGTACATAGGGTTCCAGTCGCCGTCTAGACATCGGGTCTGACGAGCAGTGTGAGATCGTGCACGCTGACGATCCGCGCGCGGGTGCCGCCAGGTATCTCGACCTTGCTGTCGTTCTGGACGGTCCAGAAGCTGCCGCCGTACTCGGCCTGGCAACTCTCGCCGGCAGGGAGCGAGACCCGCAGGGTGAGCACGCCTCCGGCCGGTCCGGTGTTCACCGCGGGCAATTGGCGCTGGAATTTATGGTAGACACGGCTGCGGAAGGTCACCATGGAGACGATCGCCAGTACGGCAAACAGTGCCCACTGCGCCCAAGAAGCGACCGCCGGCGCAATCGCCGTCACGAGCCCGGTGACGATCGCCGCGCTGCCAACGAAGACCAGGTAGAACTGCGCGTTCACGAAGGTCAGCTCGGCGCCAAGCAGAATCGCGCCGCCGATTATCCAGCCCCACCAGCTCATCGGCCGTCCCCGTCATTCTCTGGCGCATACGCCAGTGGAAGTGCTGACATTATATACGAGCGCAGCCGCCGCTCAGCCCGGCCCAGCGGGTTCGCGGTCGGCGGGGGCCGGGATCTCCTCTTGCGCTTACGGCCGTTGGTTGGTGTGATCCCGAGCTCGCGGCAATGCTGGATTGGGTGCGGGCGATTTGTGATCCTGCGCACATTTGCTGAACGTCACTGCAATCAGACCGTCTGGACAGCGACATGTCACCGCGCGCTGCTTACGTTTGCATCAGATGCTAGGTAGAGAGGTGCGGTGCAATGTTCAAGATGATCCTGCTGACCGGTGCAGCTTGGACTGGGGTTTCGATCGTGGCGACGCTCGTCTGGGGCGGGTTGCTGGCTCAGCACACGGCAGCGCGCATGGGTAGATCCGCGCGCGAGCGATAGTTGATGGCCGGCGCGATCAGCAGCGGCGCATCGCTCAGCACGACAAAAACAAGTAGGCGAAGCGATGCCGTGCAGGCATTGCGATAGCAGCGCCGACCGTCTCTCGCACGATTGACCATCCTTGGTGGGGTAACGGCGCCGGGGTTATCGCCACGATGACTATGCAACTCGACTTATCATCAGGTTGCCCGCTTAAGTAAACTGACGACCCGATTCAACGTCAGCTCAGCGACAATCCTGAGCGTTCACGCGGAAATTTCAACAAGCGCCCAGGCGTTTCGATGGCAGCGTGAACCTAAGGCCCCCGCAAAGAGGTCTTGCCGGTAACTCAGGGAGACATCGGGCTGCATGTTCCAATGCGCGTTGCGCGCACCAAGCGCGTCGATCCTTCACAAGTGTCTGATTCTCCTTGCCCTACTCGCCCTGTCGAGTTGCTCGGGCCCAGGCCCGAGTCAGGCCCCGACCAGCCTCTCCATTACGACGGCATCGCTCCCGGACGGCCAGGTAGGCAGCGCCTACAACGCGACTCTCAATGCTAGCGGCGGCAGCAGTCCATATACCTGGACCCTGACTAGCGGCGCGCTGCCCGCGGGGCTTGCGCTCGACAGCGTGCACGGATCGATCACCGGCACGCCGGCTGCTAGCGCCCCCAACATGTCGCTCACCTTTCAGGTGACAGATTCCGGCAACCCGGTACAGACCCGGAGCGCGGTTCTGTCGCTCACCATCGCTTCGGCGACCCTCGCGATCGACACGAACTCGCTCCCCGGCGGGCAAGTGGGAGTGGCGTACGCGGCGGTGCTCACGGCGAGCGGCGGCGCTACTCCTTATTCATGGTCGCTGCTCTCAGGCACGCTCCCTGCTGGGCTCGCGCTCGATGCATCGACTGGCTTCATTTCCGGCACGCCCACTGCGGCAGTGACGGCATCGCTCACCTTCCGCATCACAGATTCCGGCAATCCGGCGCAAACGAAGGACGTGACGCTGTCTCTCAATATCGCGGCCGCTGCGGGACCGCCAGCGCTGACGATCACGACAACTGCGCTCCCCAGCGGGCAGGTCGCAGTCTCCTACTCGGCCACGTTGACGGCGACCGGCGGCTCACCCGCTTACAGTTGGGCGCTTATCTCCGGCTCGCTGCCCGTGGGTCTGACGCTCAATGCGGCCACTGGCGTCATCTCGGGGACACCGACGGGAACCGCTGTCGGCGTCTCGGTAACCTTCCAGGCCACAGACTCCGGCAATCCGGCGCAGGTCAAGCAGGTGACGCTGTCACTCACCATCGCGCCTGCAGCGCTCGCCATCACGACCACATCGCTGCCGAATGGTCAGCTCGGCGTGGCGTACTCGGCTCCCCTGACGGCAAGCGGCGGTACGACGCCATACGCCTGGGGACTCACTACGGGCAACCTGCCGGGAGGTCTCTCGCTTAATCCCTCGACGGGAACCATCACTGGCACTCCAACCGCCACCGCCTCGGGTGTCTCACTCACCTTTCAAGTCTTCGACTCGGGCAGCCCTGCACAGCAGAGGTCGGTGACCTTAACGCTCAACATCACCCCCGCCACGCTCATGATCACAACCACCTCACTGCCTGGTGGCAAAGTAAATGGGCCCTATTCCGCAAGCCTGGCTGCCAGCGGTGGGACCATACCCTACAGCTGGACGCTCACCTCGGGCACGCTGCCTGCGGGGCTAGGTTTCAACGGAGCGACCGGTTTGATCTCGGGCACCCCGACCGCGACCGCCGCAGGCGTGTCGCTCACCTTTAAGGTGACTGATTCGGGCAGCCCTGTTCAGACCAAATCGATCACCCTGTCGCTCACCATCGGCCCCGCCGCAAGCGTCACCGTTTCGGTCTCGCCGGCCCGCGCGGCGCTCGCAATCGGTCAGGCGCTCACCGTCTCCGCCACCACCGACGACACCGGTGGGGTGACCTGGAGCGTGACTCCTGCGGGCGGCTCGTTCAGCCCGGCCAGCAGCCTGAGCGGAGCCGGTGTCACGTTCACGGCCCCGTCATCGGCCGGGGTTTATACCGTCACCGCAACCAGCGTCAGCAACATCGGGGTGAGCGCCTCATTCACGGTCGGTGTCACCGATCTCGCGGGCGTCTACACCTATCACAACGATCTGGCGCGTGACGGCGCGAACACCCAGGAGTACGCGCTCACGACAGCGAACGTCAACACCACGACCTTCGGCAAGCTGTTCTCGTGTACCGCGGACGGGGCAATTTACGCGCAACCGCTCTGGGCGGCACAGCTCACTGTGAGCGGCGCCAAACACAACGTGGTGTTCGTCGCTACTGCGCACGACAGCCTGTTCGCCTTCGACGCCGACGCCAGCCCCTGCGTTACCCTCTGGCAGGTAAGTCTCATCGACACCAATCACGGCGGCACGGGCGGTGAGCTCACCGTGCCCTCCGGACCCACCGGCAACAAGGTGGGCAGCGGCTCAGGTGACATTACCCCCGAAGTCGGCGTCACCGGCACACCGGTGATCGACACCTCGACCAAGACGCTGTATGTCGTATCGAAATCGATGGACTCGACCGGCACGAGTTTCTATCAGCGCCTGCATGCCATCGACATGACCACCGGCAACGAGAGAACCGGCTCACCGATCACCATCGCGGCTACCTTCCCGGGTGCGGGCGACGGCGGAACCACCGCCACCTTCAGCGCGCAGTTGCAGAACCAGCGCTGCGGGCTCACCTTCGTTAACAACATCGTGTACATGGCCTGGGCATCGCACGAGGACAACGGCGGGTACTACGGCTGGGTCATTGGCTACAACTACAACGGGTCGGCCTTCAGCCTCGGCCCGGTGCTCAACGTCACACCGAATGTGAGGGGCGGCGGCATCTGGATGTCAGGCGGCGCACCCGCCGCGGACTCGAACGGCCATCTGTACGTCATCACGGGCAACGGCGCCTTCGATGCCACCAACAGCTCCGGCTACCAAAACGACTACGGCGACTCCTTCCTGCAGTTGAGCAGCAGCCTCGGGTATCTGAGCTACTTCACCCCATCCGATCAGGCAACCGACCAAGCAAACGACCTGGACTTCGGCGCCGGCGGGTCCGCCGTGGTACTGAACCTGAGCACCGGCCCACTGCAGCATCTGGTGGTCGGCGGCGGCAAGGACCACGAGCTGTACGTGCTGGACGGCGACAACATGGGTGGTTACGGCGATTCCTATGCGTACCAGCACTTCAGTCTCGGTCACGGCATCTTCGCCACCGGCGCGTTCTGGAACAACAGCTACTACATCGCGCCTGCCAGTGGCGCGCTCAATGACTACACGTTCAACACTTTGAACTCCACGCTCGACATTACGGCGGCGTCGTCCTCAGCCGTGACGTTCCCGTGGCCGGGCGCGACGCCGTCCGTGTCGGCGAGCGGCACGAGCAGCAATGGCATCGTCTGGGCACTCAACACACATCTGTATTGCACCAAGCAGTCGTCGGGATGCGGTCCGGCGGTCCTGTACGCCTACGACGCCAGCAACCTGGCCACTCTGCTGTACAGCAGCAGCAGCGTGTCCGGCGATGCCGCGGGCTACGCGGTGAAGTTCACGGTGCCAACGATCGCAAATGGTCACGTGTATGTCGGCACGCGCGGCAACAACACCGGCGGCATCTATGGCTCTACCACTGTCTCCGGCGAGCTGGACGTCTACGGCCTGAAACCGAACTGACGCGGGCGGCGGGTGCGGCGGCTCGGCACTAGAGGCCGATGTGTCGACACGCCTGCGATCGATCGGGCGACGGCATTGCGTGCACTTAGGTCTCTGATTCGCGATCATCTCGTGTGCGGAACGGCCGCAACCATCTAGCCACACCCGCGACTGGGCCGTGCGCGAGCTAACGTGAGAGGACGCAAAGCCATGAGAATGCTGGTGGTCGGAGCGGGCTCGATCGGCGGTCTGTTCGGAGGACGTCTCGCGCAAGCAGGTCGTGACGTCACCTTTCTCGTCCGTGAAGGCCGTGCGGAGCATTTGAAGAAGAGCGGACTCGAGATCGTGAGCCCCGTGGGTGACGCGACCGTTCATCCCAGGGTACTGACTGCTAAGGAGGCTCGCGAACCCTTTGAGGTGATTCTGCTCGCGGTGAAGGCTTACTCGCTCGAGGCCGCCATCGAGGACTTTGCCGAGGCGGTGGGCGAGGACACCATGATCCTGCCGGTGCTGAACGGTATGAGACACATCGAGGTACTCTCGCAGCGCTTCGGCCGGAACCGCGTCATCGGCGGCGCCTGCAAGGCCGCCACACTGCTCGATGGGCGGGGGCGCATCATCCAGCTCACCAAATTACAGGAGATGGCCTACGGCGAGCTGGACGGAACGCAGTCGCCACGAATGAATGCACTGCATGCGTTCATGCAGGGGGCGGGTTTCGAGGCGCGGCTGACGAATTCGATCCTGCTGGAGATGTGGCGCAAGTGGGCACTGCTGGCAACGCTTGGCGCCGTTACCTGTCTCATGCGCGGCAACACTGGCGAGATTGAAGCAGTACCCGGCGGGCGTGAATTCCTCCTCAGCTCGCTGAAAGAGGTGGTATCGATCATTGAAGTCGCCGGCATGCCGCTCGGCGCTGACTTCGTCGATGAGACCGCGCAATTGCTGATCCGGCCCGGACTCTCTACTACGTCGTCGCTGTATCGGGATCTGCAGAGCGGCAGGCCCATCGAGGCCAAACAGATTCTCGGGGATCTCCTGCGGCGTGGCAGAGCGGCGCAAGTTGCTACGCCGCTGCTCGATGCGGCGTACATTCAGCTCCTCGTCTACCAGAGTCGGCTTACGTAACCGCCTGTTTTTATTGGCGTCCCCAAGCGACACTAGGGTCGCCTGGCGCCTTCCCACGTTGCCGAGTCGATCCGACAGAAGCTGCCGCACTTCGACACCGAGATCAAGAGTAAGGTTAGCCTCATCGGAGGCTAGCTTCAGTAAGTGGAAGCGCAACACTTCTTAAGCGGAGAGAGATCAATGGCGATCAAACGTCCGATCAAGAGCCGGAGTATGCCGTCACGTAAGCCGGTGGCCTCAGTTGCCATGCGCCATGTCGACCTCAGGTTGAAGCCGCAGATGGTTCCAGGGAATCTCTACGTCGGGTGGTTGTGTAAGAACCGATCGTGCGGAGCCCTCATTGCCATCGCGCTCCCACCAGCAGGAGGCAAAGAGGCGGTGTCCGGATTCGACGATCAATTGACGGCGATCAAATGCCCGCATTGTGGAGATGAAGACCTGTATCGCTGGAGCGCTCGGAGTGAACACGAATACACTCCAAAAAGCGCGGCAAGCTGAACTCGGCCGCGCAATCGAGCGCTAATTGACATACCGACGAGCGGCGAACCGCACGTAAAGGGGGTGACGGGGGTTGCAGCTCATGTGCTGCGCGTGCCGGATGCAGCGAACTCGCCTCGAGCCCGCGCCAACCGAACCGTCGACCTATTGGCTGCTCGCGCCGTAAAAGGCACTTCGATATAAGCCCTGGGACCGAAGTTGAGCGCGATTTCGGGACTAATGCAACGGTACCGTTGCGTTTCTTGAGAAGGGCGAGTAAGGTCCATGAGTGCGTCGGGTTGCACACGGTCAGAAAGGAGTAAAGCCATGCCCGCACTCAAGCAGACAGGTTTTGCGGCGGCGGCCACCGCCGCGCTCCTGTGTCTACCGGTGACGCCAGCCGCTGCCGCCCCTTTCATCTTCGCCCCATGGGCATTGGGGCACGTCATCGGTGCCGGGGTGAGGCTTGCCACCCTGCCGCTGGTTGTAGCCTCGGCAGTGGCCTCCGCCGGACAACCACAAGCGCCATACCCACCGAGCCCCGGTTACTACGGTGGGCCGTCGGGCTACTACGCGCCGCCCAACTATTACGCACGCCCCCCCGTGTATTACGCGCCGCCCCCAGCGTATTACCCCGCGCCGCAGGCTTACTACCGGCCCGCGCTCGCGTATGCTTCCCCGATGCCGCGGTACTACGCGCAGCCGCGTGGTTACTATGCACCACGCACACCCTACCCTGGCTCCTATGGTGCCCAGGGCTTCTACCGATCGGGCGGCTTCGTTTATCGGCGCCGCTAAGAATCAGCATCGCTCGCCGACTCGCAAGGCACGTCATGGCGGAAGGCCGTCGCGCGCTGCCGCCCTGGAGCTGCGTAATCGCATCTTGGAAATCGCCACCGAGCTGTTCCTGACTGAGGGCTACGGATCGACATCCATCGAAGCCGTGGCCGGGCGCGCTCGCATCTCCAAGCGTACGTTCTATCACCGCTTCGACGACAAGGCAGCGTTGTTCGCCGCGGTCGTCCATCGAATCATCGAGCAGATTCGTCCGCCTCCCGGCGTACCCCTGCTTGAAGGCGCGACGTTGCAGGAGATCTTGCATCGCCTCGCCGCAATCATTCTGCGGGCGGCGCTCACCCCTCAGGCGATCGCACTGCACCGCCTCATAATTGCCGAGTCAGTGCGCTTTCCCCATTTGGTTCGTGCGGTCTACAACGAAGGTGGGACGCAGGAGGCGATTGCGCTAATTGGCGATCTGCTCTCGCGCGAGCTTCGAGATCAGCGGCTGACCCTCGAGCTTCGAAGGTTTGCAGCCGAGCAGTTTCTGCACATGGTCGCCGTTCTGCCGCAGCGTCGCCTCATGGGTCTGGGCGCACCCATGACGCCGAGCGAGCTCGAGGCGTGGGCGCACGACACCGTCACTCTGTTTCTCAACGGCTGTCGAGGATTGTCCGGCGCCAATCGATAGCCGTGCCTGAGGATCCACGTCGACAGCGGCGCGCCGGGCAGCGACACGCTCGGGCCGCACTTCCGACAGCAATGGCGGTGCCGGGCTCGACGCCCCAGGCGGCCGTTCCGCTCGCTGCGCGCCGATACGAGGTGATCCAATTCGCCTTCAGCGACTTTTGCTCATCGGAAAAATTGAGACTCAGCGCGCATTCGAATCCCTGTTACCGCCGTGAAAGCGCGAGGGTTTGTCCATCCAAATCCACCGGTGTATGTCGGCAAGCACTTAAAACATAGTGTTTTATACACGGCGGAGTAATCTGCGTAAGCTGCTGCGTGGCTGCCTTGCAACTGCGAAATTGCGAATGAGAGGTCGGGGCACTTTTGAAAGGAACCACGATGAAGAACATCGCGATTATCCTGGTGCTCGTGCTACTCGGCATTCTCGCGTGGGTACTGCTGCACTCGAGCCATACTGCCATCACGGTAAATGGGCACAAGCTCGTCGGGCCGGCAAAGCTCGCCGCCGAAGGCTGGGGCGTACTGGTGGGACTCGTCTCGCTTTTCTGCGCAGCGATCCTACTGCTCTTCGTGTTTGCCGGAACGGGACTGTTAGTCCTCGGTGTGTTGGTGACCACCGGCTTCCTGGCGGCTTGGTTAGTCTTCCCCTTCCTGCTGCCGCTGTTAATTCCGCTTTTCTTTGTCTGGATCTTCGTCGCCGCCGTGCGTGGAGGACGGAAATCCAGTAGATAACGTGGAAGGCGTCGGGCGCTTCACGAATGACGGAACGGAAGGAAACTGCATCCGTCCCTAACCAATTGATTCTACGCAATTAATACAGGTTGTCGTTGCGATGCCCCGCAGCGTACCCGAAAGGCCTGAACGCTACAGCGGCCGGCCGACATCGGCTCGTGACCGCTTGGTGATCGTAGGTACTTGGAAGGTCCGAGTGTTCGACTACGGCTTCCTTGGGCGCACGTTGCACCATACCCGACTGTCGACCCATACTGCGGGCACCGCGACACAGATCGCAGTCTTCCCTCTCTGCAGGTCTTTATGAAAACAAGAACCCTACTGCTCGCCCTGCTCGCTTCCTGCGTCTGCTCGGCGGCGTTAGCCAATAGCTCGTTCGACGGTACCTGGCATCTCAACACCGCAAAGAGCCAGTTAGCCGGCGATATCATGACATTCGAGGACGCCGGGAGTGGATCGCTCAAGTACACGGATTCGGACCAGAGCTACACATTCAAGCCTGATGGCGCCACCTTCACGACTCCTATGGGCGTTGAGCGGACCTTCAAGAAGAACGGTGATGGGACCTACACCAGCACCAACAGGCGCAAGGGACTGTTGCTAAACACGAGCACGTGGAAGCTGTCAGCCGATGGCAACACTGTCGTAATCGAATCCAAAGGCACGAAGCCGAACGGCGATACGTTCGACAACGTGACGACCTACGTGCGCACCACTGCGGGGACAGGCCTCGTTGGCGGATGGAAGAGCACCGTAGTCAAGCTGAGCTCGCCCAATACGCTCACCTTGCAGACGGACGGAGACAATATCACGCTGACGATCTCCGCGATCAAGGCGACATGTCATGCCAAGTGGGACGGCAAGGATTATCCCGCCACAGGTCCAACGGTGTCGGAGGGTCTCACGCTCGCACTGACGAAAAACGGCGCAAACAGCTTCAAACTGGTCCAGAAGTTCAAGTCCAAGGTGCTGGTCACCATTCGTTATAACGTCAGTGCGGACGGCAAGATGATGATCGCCCGGGGCGTGAACGGCGAGGGCAAGGAACCGTTCTCCCAGGTTTGGGAGAGATAGTCCTCCTAAAACTGCCGACTCAACGCCCTACGGTCGGGCCGCGGCGGCGCGCCCCCGCCTGTTCCCCTAGATCCTGCGCCCTATCCGCCGCTGCTCGGGGCCATGCCTGCCGCCAGCGCGCCGACACTGCAATATTCTCCCAACCTACTGGACGCTCACTGAGCGCTGCGGCCCCCGTTTTGCAATTACTCCTTGGCAGTGAAATCAGGGCGCCGCTTCCAGATGACCTTCGTTCGGCACGATCGCGTTCAGGGCAGGTCATCGGTCCCGATAGCCATGCCGTCGGTGCCGGCGTCCTTGTAGGGACTGTTCGCGGCCAGAGCGTAGTTGCCGCCCGCGTAGTTGACGAAGTCCACCGCGGCTACATCGGCCGGGAAGAAGTTCCCGGCAGGATAGTTGCCTGCCGGCCTGGCGACTAGCACGTTCCTGGAGAATGTCCAGTTGCTGAAATAGGCATTGAGCGCTCGCGTGCCCTCGCCGACGCCGGAACCGAAGAAGCCGTAGGAGGTGCGCGTGGCAAGATTGTTGGTGAACACGACATTGTTAATTTTAACCGCAGATTGCGCCATCGCGACATCCGAGACCAGGTCAGCCGGGGGCAACGCGGTGTTGATGATCGTATTGTGAGTTACGGTGTAGTCGCTGCCGCCGTTGCTGAACTGAAACGCGCGGCCATCGGCACCATTGAGCCCGGTGACGCCCACGATGTTGTCGCGGACCAGGATCCTCTCGGTCGTGAGGGTCGGAAGGCTGTCCCGCCCCGGCGATATCGATAGCCACAGCCGACGTTGATGAATCTATTGCCGACGATCGCGATGTCGCTGGTCACCGTCCATGGCGCGGTGCCGCTCTGATTGCGCGGTGTGATCAGTAGCGCGAAGCCGTTTTGCGACTTGGACGGATTATTCTCGAAGGTGTTATCGGTGACCAGGACGCGCCGCGCCGCCTTGAACTCGAGCAGGTTCTTCATCGGGTACTTGGTCGGGATGATCGATAGCTCCTTGTAGAAGTGGTTGCCGCGGATCTCGATGTTCGTGGGCACGAGCGTGGCCGCACGCGAGTCCGCACCCCCGAACAGCACGTTCTCGGTGGCGGCCTCGATGTAGTTGTTGCGGATCTGGAGCGGGCCAGTCGTATTGAACGCCATCAGAGCCTGCGTGTCGGTATCGATCTCCTGGAAGTCGCTAATGTAGGAGTCCACCACGGCGACATAGGCGCCATCCATCTCGATGCCACGCTGACTGCTCGTATTCGGAACACCGTGCACGTAGCAGCGATCGAATACGATGTGATGCGCCAGCGTAGTCGGCGAGGTGTCGGAATTGCCGATCCTAACGAGCACGTAGGTGTCCGTCGTCCCTGGCGCTGGCGCGAACTCGATGCCTACGAAGCGAAAGTGGTGACTGTTCGCCACTGTGTTGAGCGCGGTCATGAAATTGGGGGCCAGAATCTTCGGCATGTTGGTGGCGTCCGCGGGACCGACGCGGGTGCCAGGGGGAGGCAGATACGACAAGTGGCTGGATACCACGTAGATCCAGCCGCTTCCCGCAGTCTTGTTAGGAAGTTTGAACGGACCTCTGAACGTCGCCCCGGCCTGCAGCACAATGGTGTCGCCCAGCTGCGCTTTGTCGAGCGCTGCCTGCAGGTTCCCGCCGGCCGCAACCTCGAGCACTGCTCCACTGGGTGCGACGTAACTGCTGTCGAAAGTCTGTGGCGGCGCGGGAAGCGCCGCGGCCAGCGCTGCAGCGGGCATGATCCAGGTGACGGCGAGTGCGGTCCGCAGGCGCGCAACGGCGCGGCGAGGAGCGCGGGACGCGCTCAGCATCGAATGCAGCATTCGGTATCTCCCCTTGTGTTCTGGGCGAGCTGCCAGGCAACGATGGCAGCGCGACGGGCGGCGATCTTGCGTCAGCGAAGCATAGATTCCAAGCTGTCGCTCACTAGCTACGTCGCTCACTGGCTACGTGTAACGGAGACCGACAGACCGGCGGGCCGGTGCGCGCGAGTGCCCCGCGAGACTGCCGACGCGAGCGCCTACTGCATGAAGCGCGCGAAGAAAATCAAGACCGCCCTCACGAGCGAGAACGGAAGCGGGTTTCTCGAAATGTCGGCACTCTTAATCGAGTTCAGCCGCGTCGCAGCCGCCGGCAAGTCTCTTGGGTCGCTCCTCGTTGTAGTCGCGACGCCACGCCCTAGGCGCCCAAGATACTCTTAAGGACATCCAGACTTACGGGCCTGGTGAGATGGCTATCCATGCCCGCATCCCTTGAGCGCTGTCGATCCTCTTCTTGACCGCTTCCGGTCAGCGCAACGATGCGAACGCGCTCTCCCTTCGACAGACTGCGGATGCGGCGTGCGGCTTCTGCTCCATCTAGCCGTGGCACGAGGAGGTCCATGAAGACGATCTGCGGCTGAAAGGCACGAGCCTGCTCGATGGCGTCCTCTCCATCGGCTGCCGTGCGCACCTCGCAGTCCTCCATCTCAAGCAGTAAGGCAAGCGATGCCGCCTCGTCCGAGTTGTCGTCCACGACGAGAACGCGTTGGCTCGGATTGCGCGCTGTGGGGCCTCGAGGCGTTCTGCGTGGATCCGCACGGCCTTTGGCTAGGGGTAAGCGCACTGAAAATCGGCTGCCGCGCTCGGGCCCGTCGCTTGACGCCCGGACGGATCCGCTGTGCATCTGCACGAGCGTTCGCACCAATGAAAGGCCGATGCCCAGCCCATCCGTCGTGCCCACGTCTTCGGCTCGTACTTGAGAGAACATGTCGAAAACATGCTCGAGAGCCGCTGGCGGAATGCCGATGCCATTGTCCTCGACGGTGATCAGTGCATCGACGCGGTCGCGCTCAAGCGTAACCGCGATGCGCCCACCATCCTTTGTGTACTTGGCACTATTGGAGAGCAAATTCAAAAAAACCTGTGTCAAACGATCGGGATCACCGTCCACCAGGAGATTCTGGGCCTGTAAATCGATGATCAGTTGATGATGACGTGCGTCGATGAACGCCCGCGAGGCTTCAACAGCACGTTCCAGTACTTCCGCTAACAGGATCTTCTGACGCCGCAGTTCGAGCTTGCCACGCGTGATGCGGCTCAGATCGAGCAGGTCATCTACCAGGCGCACCAGTTGCGTCATCTGCCGGTCCATCATGCCCAGCGTTGAGCCGATCGTCGGCTCCGTGCCCGACCCCCGCTCCACGATATGCAAACCGTAGCGCAGAGCGGCAAGCGGGTTGCGCAGTTCATGCGCCAGAACGGCGAGGAATTCGCTTTTACGGCGATCGGCTTCCCGCAGTTGTTCTTCCGCGCGCTTACGGTCAGTGACGTCGCGGAAGTATGCGGCCAACCCCTGTGGGGTAGGATAAGCGCGCACTTCGATCCAACGACCGCTGAGCGGGGAGCCTGCTTCGAACGCTACCGAGCACTGCAGACGCAGCGCCCGCTCGTACTCCTGTCGGAAGATGGTTCGGTTTTCCGCCGGAACCACGTCCCAAAGAGCCTTTCCGAGCAACGACTCACGAGTCTCACCGAAGTGATCCAGCGCCCGTTGGTTCAAGTAGGTGAAGCGAAACGCATCATCCAAGGCATAAAAGGCATCCGTGATGCTTTCGAGTAACGTCGCGCGCTCGGCCAGCGCTTGCCGCTCGGCCTGCTCACGCGCTTCGGATCTAGCGGTCTCGTCGCGCAGGCGGGCTCCGTGCAGCATCGACCTGATCCGGGACCGCAGCTCGCGCTCCGTATATGGTTTGGCTAGATAGCCGTCGGCGCCCTCGTCGAACCCCTCTATGCGCTGCTCATCCCGGGCGCGTCCGGAGATCAGTAACACGGGGAC
Source organism: uncultured Gammaproteobacteria bacterium (assembly GCA_963837075.1). Classification (GTDB taxonomy): domain Bacteria; phylum Pseudomonadota; class Gammaproteobacteria; order Steroidobacterales; family Steroidobacteraceae; genus 13-2-20CM-66-19. Next base: position 692,480 of record CAWILY010000001.1, read on the forward strand.
GGTTCGGGTGCGCCGGGTGCTGCGCAAGGCCCGAAGGAGTTCGATGCCATCAAGATCAGGCATGACGATGTCCGTCACGACGAGGTCGGGCGTGGTTTTGAGCACGCTCCTTAACGCCTCGGTTCCGTTGCTGGCCGTATCTACGATGTATTCGTCCGAGAGCGCGCGGGCGAGATGCTCTCGCAGCGTCGCCTCATCCTCGGCCAGGAGAACGCGCGGCTTTGACGGGATCGAGGTACGAATGTCGCGGTTGTGCATGTCCCTTGGCACCTTAACCGTGAGCGGCTCAGGAGCAGCCGCGGATCAACTGCACGGAAGGTAGCCCGTCGAACGGAGGAAAGCACGCTGTCGTCAACGTCCTACAGCCCCGGCTATCTGCAACTCTGCCACGCGCCTCATGATGAGCGCACTGCCGATTCAGTTTCGTCAGCTGCGAATGCAGACAGACGCGTTTGATAATCGAGCGTTCCGAACCGAAGAGCGACCGTATCATCGCGTCTTCGACCTTGCGTACACGAATGGCGTCGGAAGCGGAGGAGCCCTTCCATTCTTGAGCGTGCCCGATCATTCAGGTCAGCAGTGGATCAATGACTCGGGAGTAGCCGCTCTGCCTCCGTAAACAGCGAAGGGTCCACATGCGCGCCCGAAGCGGTTGCGTTATCGCTTATCTGCTCCGGCCGTGATGCCCCAACAATTGCCGAAGCGACATTCGGCTGTCGCAGAACCCACGCAAGCGCAAATTGGGCCAGAGTAAGGTTCGCATTGGCCGCCAGCCGTCCCAGCTGTTGCACTGCTGCAAGAGTTGCAGGTGCCAACCAGTCCGGATTTAGGAGCGTGCCCATCGCGGGGTCCGCCGCACGACTGTTCGCTGGAGCCGGCAAGTTCGGCAAATACTTCCCAGTGAGAACTCCTTGCGCAAGCGGCGACCATACAACCTGCGAAATCCCGGATTTCGCTGATAGGGACAGCAACCCGTTCTCCGGTTCGCGATGTAATAGAGAGTATTGCGGTTGACTTGAGACAAAGTGGACGACGTTCTTCAGCTCCAGAGCTGCTTCGATCCGCTCCAGAGGCCATTCGGAAAAGCCAACGTAGCGTACCTTTCCTGAGGTCACAGCCCGGGTCAGCGCCTCCATGGTCTCTTCCAGCGGTGTGTCGAAGTCGTATCGATGGCACTGGTACAAGTCAACGTAGTGGACCTTCAGTCGCGTCAACGATGCATCCAGCTGCTTTTGGATCTGCCCTCGAGACAAGCCGCGGTCGACGTTACTCATTGGAAAGAACAGCTTGGTAGCCAGCACATAGCTTTCGCGTTTGACGCCAGTCAGTGCCTCGCCAAGAACCGTCTCGGCCGCACCCTGGCCATAGACGTTCGCCGTATCCAGAAAATTAATTCCGAATATCGAGCGCGCGATGGACGCACGAGATCGCGAGCTGCTTGCGCTGTGGATCGGTGAATGTCAGCCACGAGCCGAAGCCAATCTCCGAAATCAGAAGTTCACTATTTCCCAGCTTCCGATATTTCATAAGGCAACCCTCAGCGATCCCGGCGCAACCTGATTCTCGGTGGCAGCGTGCGCACGCATTGCGCTGGCAGATCCCTCAACAGGGCTGATCACAGTGCTAGGTACGGAATCGAGCCGTCGACCAGCGGATTAAAAGTCGTGCTACCTACTCCACCCTACTCTACCGGGCTCAAACTCACAGCCAAAAACTCCAAACGTGCGATTCCGTAGGACCCGGAATTTTCCTCGGCTCCGATCGCGTGAACCCGAGCCTAGTCCTTCGGCCAGCGTTTTGGCGGCGTGCAGGAAAATCGCACAATACCTAGCCGCGCGAGGTAGGTCGCCGCCGGTGAATACCTTCACCCACGAGCAGGTCGCGGCGCGGGGCGCAGCCTCTGCTCCAAATCGCATATCGTGATCCCGCCCCTAGCGGGCGCTGAATGGGAAGTCCAGCCCGGGAAAACTCCACCACTAGGCTGTCTTCCGAACGCTTGTGTTGCGACCACCCGGGACGATCGAGGCCCCGTATTCAGGCTCCCTCCCACGCCGGACGGCGACCTCCGCCATGGTCCGTATCACCTGGTTGGGGAACAGCACCCGAAACGCAGGAGAATGCCGTGACGTCAGAATCGTCCCGGGCTGCACGGTGTTGACCGCGATGGAAAGTCCGCGGCATGCTCTTCTGCGACTCATTGCGCCAAGAGTTGCCAAGGCGGAGGCGTAGGTTGCGATGGACATTGATCGAGCAATGAAGAATCCCGCGAATACCTTCGTCACACCCGAGGCGTTGAGCGAATCGAGTGAGCTGACGGCGGAACAAAAGCGCGCGGTCCTATTGCAATGGAAAGATCAGCTACAGCAATTGCAAGCAGCGGACGACGAGGGCATGCAACAAAACGCTGCGGCCGCGAGCACTACGGATGACCTTTTAGGGCGTGTGACGAATATTCTTTCTCGGATCGATGCTGATTTGAATCGAGTTTCGAACTCTGGATGACTTTTTCGTCAGATTAGCCCTTCCAGAAACTCCGCTCTCCGCGCTACTTCCGGCGGCCCGGCAGGGAAATGACGGTCGGCATCTCGACATTCGGCGCCGCGTCCCCGAACGCGCTGAACTGCTCCGGATTTAAGAACATCACCGAGCAGCGCGAACAGGCGTAGAAGGACGTCGTGTAGAGCGCCCCGTTCTTGCGTTTCACGGTCACGATGTGCCACCTATCAAAGCGATAGATGAGGCAGCGCCGGGTTAGTGCCCCTTCCGGTCGTCACGTGATGGGGTAGGTCCCAGCGATCGTCGGGGGTACCTGACAGCTGCCCGCTTGAGTTGAATGACAGGCCGGGAGGCAGGGCGCCGGTTTCCGACCAGCTAAAAGGCGCCGTGCCACCGCTCGTCACGCTGAACGGGAACGCGGGATACGGCACGCCTGTCGTGCCTGACGGTGCGCCGCCACTGATCGTCGGCTGAGCGGGGCCACTGTCGCCACCCCCGCCGCCACAGCTGGCTGCGAGTAGACCGGCGAGCACTGTCCCGAAAAAGCGAACTCCAATGAATCGCGGCATAACGCCCCCTGACTTGTTCTTCTGCTGCGGCGCGGAGTTGCCGGCGGCCCAGTCCGAGGGACAGCCTACCCACTGCCGGGCGCACCGCGTGCACGCGGCCGCCGGTAGCCGTCACTTCGCCGCTACCTGCGCGGGTACTTCGATTCCGTGCGCAGCGGCTTCGCCAAGGGTATGTGTTTCAAGATAGATCGGCGTGAGCATCGGCAGCTTGACTGACCGGATCGCATCTCCGAGCGCCTTCTCCGCACACTCCTTTGGATTGGCGACGGGCTCCAGGGCAACCCGCACGTCCGGCTTGCAGACTTCCCCCGCCGCATACTTCAGGCGCCTGTAGAGCTCGTGCGCTCCGGCAGGCTGACTGAGATCGAGTCCTTGCGTGCTCACGTGAATGGCAACCGTGAACTCATGATCCCCAGCCATAGCGTTGCCAATGGAGAGCGTGCAGGCGACTGCGGCGCCAACGACGGGCCAGGCGCTTATGACTGCAGTTTTGATGGACATGTGAGTCTCCTCATGAATCCGCGTTGAGCGTTCGGTTCATTGACAACGAGTCCCCGGGCGGGGAATTGGACACCCAAATCGCAATGACGAGTGTCGGTGGTCGGTCGCGGAGCGCAGCGCGCTCGGGTATGCGAAGTTTTGGTTGCCAATTTCGAGCTGGGGGACTCATATACAAGGAAAGGGGAATCCTCATGCCTCGCCAAGGCCGTGGCTGACCGGAAACCATCGCTGGTCGAGCGGCTGTTCGCCGAGCACGGGGGGGCCCTGCAGGCGTTCTTCCGGCGACGCATCCGGAGCCAGGCCGATGCGGCGGACCTGGCGCAGGAGGTGTACCTACGGATGCTGCGCATCGGCAACCAGGAGGCGATCCGCAATCCCGTCCCGTACCTCTACACGGTGGCCAACAATCTCGTGAAGGAGCATGCGGTGCTCGAGCGTCGGCGGGCGAGCGGCATCGACATTGATGAAGCTCCGGCGCAGGAGCAGCTCGAAACGCTGCCCGCGTTCGACGGGGATCTCGATGCGACGCAGCGGGTCGCGCGGCTCGGAGTGGTGCTAAAGCAGCTTCGTCCGAAGTGCCGCGCGGCAGTGGTGCTGCGCTTCACGCATGAACTCACCTACCGGGAGATCGCGATCCACCTCGGAGTGTCCCCGCAGATGGCCAAGAAATACGTGGTGCAGGCGCTCGGACATTGTCGACGCCGCATGGCGCGGCTAGGTTGAATCCATGACTTCCAACGACGAGCAGATCCGAGCCGCGATCGCCGAACAGGCCGCCGAGTGGCTCGTGGCAACCGACGAAGGGCCCCTGGATGTCCAGGAATCCGCAGCCCTCGCCGCGTGGCTAAAAGCCTCGCCGGTCCACGTCGAGGAGTTCTTGCGTGTGTCGGCAATCGCGCGCGATCTGCGGGAAGCTCACACCGATCCTGATTATTCCCTCGAGACGGTTCTCGCACGCGCACGGGCCGAGGACGACACCCGGGTACTACCCCTCTGGCCGCGTGTTACCGCCCCGGTCAGAAGCATATCGTCACGCGGCTGGCTGACCGCCGCCGTCACCGTTGCGGCAGCGGTGGTATTGAGTCTTGGCTTGTCCTCGCTGTGGAACGTCAGGCCCGTCACGCCCGTACCGATCCCTGTCGGCATGACGGCACTGCACTTTGAGACGCGGCACGGCGAACAGCTGAGTCGTCGCCTGCCGGATAATTCTCTACTGCACCTGAACACAGACAGTGCCGTCACCGTCCGCCTCAGCAAGACGGAACGGCTCGTCATGCTCACCTCCGGCCAGGCGGAATTCGAAGTCGCTCACGACCCCGCTCGCGCATTTCAGGTGTTTGCCGGATCGGCTGAGATCATCGCGATCGGAACCAAATTCGATGTGCATCTGCAGGATGACTCGACCGTGGTCACCGTGGTTGAGGGACGGGTTGCCGTTGGGCCCTCCCCGACGTTGGAGAGACGCAGCACGGGCCAAAACGAAACACCAGGGTTTGTCCAGGTGGGTGTCGATCAGCAGATCCGGGTGGCCGCGGATGAGTGGCCGGCCACGCCTACGACTGTCGACGCGCAACGCACCACCGCTTGGCTGCGTCGCGAAATTGTGTTTGACCATGAACCGCTGGAACGGGTTGCGGCCGAATTCAATCGCTATGCCCCGAAGCCGATCAAGATCGCCACACCTGCGCTGCGGAATCTGGAAATCAGCGGGGTATTCGCCACCGACGACACGGACGCATTCATTGCCTTCCTGCGCAGCCTCAAGGGTGTGCGGGTCGAGGTCAGCACAACGCAGATTCTTGTGTCGCAGGAATAGTCGTTGCTGCGCCGCAGCTTACGGTCGACGGCGGCGTGCGTTAAGCTGCAGCCCCAGGCACGCCAAGATGCCTGACTGGAACAGTGCATGGGGGGCTCGCGTCACCGCTCAGCGCACATCGCGACGGTCGTGTCGCAGGTGCTCCGCGCGGCAGCGATTTGTGCGCCGGCAGCACTCCTCGATGTGCCGGCAGCGCTAGCCCAGGCCTATGAACCGAGGCCGCTGGCCGCGGGCATCCCCGCGCAGCCTCTCGCCCAGGCGCTGGCAGCATTCGCTCGCCAGACCGGCCTGCAGCTCGTCTATGTCTCTGGTGTCATCGGCAACCAGAGATCCCAGGCAGTCGCTGCGGGATTGAAGGCCGATGAAGCGCTCGCCCGCTTGCTCGAGGGCACCGGACTGCGCTTTGACCACCTCACCCCGCGCAGCATCCGGATCCTCCCCGCCGTGGCCGTACCGCCGGAAATTTTTGCGAACACCCTGGCGGGCGAGGAACTGCACGAGGTGATCGTCACCGCCACCCGGAGCCCCGAAAACCTTCAAGATGTTCCCATCAGCGTCCAGGTACTAACGGCCGACATACTCGCCAATCACAGGACTCTTGACGATTACGTGCGCTACCTTCCGGGGGTCACCGCAGAGAGCACGGGTCCGGGCCAAAATAACATCTACATCCGCGGCCTATCGACCCCTGGCGGGGCGCGCGGCCTGCAGGGTGAGGGCTCGGTCGGGCTTCTCCCCACCGTGGCCGTATACCTCGATGAGCAGTCCGCGCAGCTACCGGGCCGCAACCTCGACATCTACGCGATCGATCTCGAGCGTGTCGAGGTACTCGAGGGGCCCCAGGGCACGCTGTTCGGCGCCGGAGCCGAAGCGGGCGTGATCCGCTATATCACCAACAAGCCAAAGCTGGATGTCGAGGAAGGCAACGTCAACGCCAGCTACGGCACCGTCACGCACGGTGATCCCAACACCGCCATCGACGCGATGATCAACATCCCGTTGATCGAGAACACGCTGGCGGCGCGTGCGGTGATCTACAACGATTCGCGCGGCGGCTACATCAACAACGTGCCCGCGACCTTCGCCCGCAGCGGCTGGGACCTGGGATTCGCGACCCATAACGGCGGCACCATCAACGCCAAGGGCCAGGTAACGAGCCCGGGTGTGGTCCCGGCCGACAGCGAGGTGATCAACAACTACCTGCTGGCGGCCAACGACATCAACCCGGTCACCTACCAGGGCATGCGCGTTTCGGCCCTGTGGAAGATCAACGATAACTGGGACGTGCTGCTCCAACAGAACTACCAGAACATGAACGCGCAGGGCGTGTCCTATTCCATGCCAAGCACCGGCGGTGGCCAGTACGGTCCCACTAGCGCGTACTTCAATCCCAACGCCGGCCTGACCGGCGGCCAGCCACTGCCGCCTCTGTCGGTGTCGCTGTTCACACCCTCGTGGAACCAGGACAAGTTCACCAATACGGCCTGGACCGTCGACGGTCAGGCGGCCTGGCTCAAGGTGGTGTACGACGGCGCGTATCTGGTGCGCAATGTCGAGCAGCAGACCGACTACACCAACTACGCGCGCGGGCTGTGGGGCTACTACTATCAATGCACGGGCTTCAGCTCAGGCTTCAATCCGCCCTCCAAGTGCTACTCGCCCGCGGCGGTCTGGACCGACACGGAACGCCTGGTGCATTGGGACCAGGAGGTCCGCCTGAGCACCCCGCAGGACCTGCGCATCCGCGGGCTGCTGGGGCTCTACTATGAAAAATACTCGATCTACGATGACACCGAGTGGCTTTACCGGTCACTTCCGCAATGCTCGGCGGTCCTGCCGACAGAGTGCTTCCTGCCGATCCAGCCGTGGCCGGGAGCGCCTGCCAACGATCCATCCGTTCGCAACTCGCAGACGGGCTTCTTCGACGACGTGCAGCGCGGCTACAAGCAAAAAGCGGTGTTCGGCTCGATCGACTTCGACATCATTCCGAAAGTCCTGACCATCACCGGCGGCACACGCTACTTCAAGTTCGAAGAGTGGGCGAACGGCGGCGACGTCGGCAGCTTCTACTGCAAGTTCTACGGGGGTGCCGTCGCCACCAACTTCGGTCCCTGCACCGCCGGTAAACCGCCGCTCGGCAACAATAACGGCTTCAATAACCAGGTCTACCCAGGCGCGGTCTTTTTCAACCCGGGAAACCAGAGCGGCGGGTCGGCCTATGGTCCCTTCGGCACGAACCTCACCGGTTCCACGCGAGACGAGAGCGGCACGCGCAGCCGTGCGAACCTGAGCTGGCACGTGACGGATGAGGCACTGCTCTACTACACGTTCTCACAAGGCTACGGCCCTGGCGGATTCAATCGTGGCACGTCGGGCCACATTCCGGCCGGTTACAGTGTCGGCACGAACGCGAGTACCGCTTGCGGCTTCGGGCCTCGTCCCGCGTGTCAGTTCTATACGCCGCTCTATTGGAGCTCGGGCAATCTCACCAACAACGAGGTCGGCTGGAAAACGGAGTGGTTGAACCGCACGCTGCGGTTCAACGGTGCCATCTACCAGGAGAAATGGAACAATGTGCAAACCCAGTTCTTCGACCCGGAGCAGGGGCTGGGCAACCTGGCCTTCAATACCAATGGTCCGAACTACACGGTCAAGGGCATCGAAATCCAGCTGATCTTTCAGCCGATCCGGGGACTCACCTTCACCGGCTCGGGCGCCTGGAACAGCAGCGAGCAGACCAACTCGCCGTCCCTGATCAATAACAACCCCTACTGCACCCCGACCATTGGTCCGTATAACCCGACCCCCTGCGTCCCCGGTTACGGTAACCCCATTCCCGGCTTGCCGAACCCCTATGGCGCCTATGGCCGCCCGCTTCCGATGTCGCCGCCCTTTGCGGGCAACGCGCGCGCTCGCTACGAGTGGGTGCTCGACTCCTACAATGCCTACTGCCAGGCAGGCGTCAACCACATCGGCGACACAATTTCGCAAGCCGGTAACGCACCGCCATTCACCATGCCGGGCTACACGACTTACGATGCCTCCGCCGGCATCGGCAAGGGTGCATGGATCGTGGAGGTCTACGGACAGAACCTCACCAATGTACTGGCGAGCACCTACACAAGCAGCAGCCAGTCCGTCGTCACCGAGACGACCCTGCATCCGCGCATACTCGGTGTGCGGTTCAGCTACGCGTTCTCGGGGTCAGCAAAGTAAGTCAGCCACGGTCGGGGGTCGCGATTTTCAGATGCGTTCCGGCGCGCCAAATGCTGGTTATTTTATCTTGGCTGCCTGCGTGCCTCGGTGTTTCGAACACTGCTGCGAACCAAGGTTGTCGTGCCGTCACGAAACAAACTAAGTACCGCTTGAAGTCACGCCGGTTTGGCCGCTGTGCGGGCTCCGAGGTTGCCTTCACACGGCAGGACTGCTTAATGTCCCCTGCTCTCGGACGGGAGAGCTCTCTGGCACAACCCGCTAGCCTCAAGAGCCGGACCGAGGCGCAGCAACTAACAGCGGGGCATGGCAGGTGTCGCATCCCGTGACCGGCCCGTGGCCAGTCAGGTACGCAGGGGGCTCACGATGACAACCGAGACAGAAGTCATGAAAGCGGGCTTCGGCCCCGACCTGAATGGCCGAGCGGCCGCTGCGATGACAACTGATGCACGACCCCTCACCGCTCCGATCGAGGTAGTCGTGATGACACAGGACACAGTGCACCGCGCGGTGTTTGTCGTGAGGAAAGTCCAAGACTAAGCGCTCACTGCGCCGCAGGAACGGTTCGCGCAGAGCCAGGGTTGTTGAAGAGCGCATTAGTGGAAGCAGCGCGATGAGCGCGCTAAGCACGATTGCCAGCACGAGCCGCGAATGCCGACCGAATACCAGTCCGCCGACGAGGCGCGGCGATTGCTGAGCGGGCTGCCGCTGGGCGCGCGCACGCAGCAGGGCGAACAGAGCGATGCCCGACAGCAGAGTGTATGCGACTGCATGCGCACGACCGTGGACGTAACGACCCGTAGTCAGGACGTGCATCGCGAGAGTGACCACCAGCAGGCAGGCCGCGCCGACATGTGCAGCCTGAAAGTTCCGGTGATGCGGCCAAAGGCGCGGCCGGACTGCAGACCCGGCCGGCACGGTAAGAAAGAGCAGCGTCAACAGCGCCAGGATCCCGGCGAATTCGTACCAGGGGGCGGTCGGCTTGACATGCTCGACGACCCGGTGATCGACGCCGAGCGATAGGATGACATGGAGAACCGCGGCGGCGAGTACCGACCAGCCGAGAAGCTCGTGAGCGCGCACCTGGAAGGCGCCGGCGGCACCGGCCCGCGGCCGAACCGCCAGCACGCAGAGAATGAGGCAACCAGCCGCCGCGCAAAGGCCCAAGGCCTGCGCGATCTCCCACGCCAGAGTAGGCGATGCCACGATCTCCTACGCGCTATTCGGGTTTGCCATAGCTTCGCACCAGTTCAGCCATCTCGCGCGTTCTCTCGTCCATACCGAATCCAGTTACGACAGACCGACGATCGGCCCCAGGCTGATTTTGACTCACGTTCCTCTTCCCTTCGAGTCACGACGATCTCGATCTCGATTCCGACGATGGCCCTCTTTCTGCGCTTCAATATAGGGAGATGGAGCATCGGCGACCGACCAGGGCTCCGGGCGGGTCGCTTCGCGCGCTGTGCGCGGTTCGCCGAGGTGCGTCCGCAGGAGAGACTCGCGCTCGTCCACGTGATGGACTTCGTCCCAGGCGTGAAGCCTTCGGACAGGTGCGCCGTAGACTTGTTTCGCCAGAGACCGACACGCTTGGAGCCTTCGGTGGCTCTCCTACTGGTGCGACGCAGGCGCGAGTGCTGTCCTCATCGTTGCCACAGGATCCGAGTGCACTCCAACGGCACCGCCACTCCCGCCCGTTGCGGTATCACCCTCACCGTGTAGTCGCTCGCTGGACGTATAGCGGGTACCGTTCCACGGTAGAGGTGGCGACGTGCGGATAGTGTCTGCGCCCACCTCATTTCCTGCCGTACGGGGTCGCCGCCGTCGATCGCATCGGCGTAGAGCTCTACTCGAACTTCGTTCGGGTCGAGATCATTCAGAGAGAGTTCGACTTCAAACCGAAGATTCTCCGCGTCGGACAAGACTCGCAAGTCTCCAAAGCGCAACGAGTCCCACTTCAGATCGACTCTGTGCAGCCAATCGACGAGTTGCTTTCCGATCGCGCTCCGGTCGGCACAGCGCTGACGGTACACGGCCGCCGCCGGGAGGTAGTGTTGTTCGGTGTACTCGCGCACCGTGCGGCTGCTGGAAAAGCGTGGGGTCAATTGCGCCATGCTTGCCCGCATCCGCCTGATCCATGTGGTCGGAATACCGCTCCCGTCCCGAGTGTAGAACTGCGGAATCACCTCGCGCTCGAGTAGGTCGTACAGCGCACCTGCTTCGTAAGCATCCCAGTTTTGATCCTCGTCATGTTCCTGACCGTCGCCCAACGACCAGCCCACCTCGCTCGTGTAGGCTTCCGCCCACCAGCCATCCAATTCCGACAGATTGATGCCGCCGTTGACGAGCACTTTCATGCCGCTCGTGCCACTGGCCTCCCAGGGTCGTCGCGGTGTGTTGATCCAGACGTCCACGCCCTGCACCAGGTGCTCGGTTAACAGCATGTCGTAGTCACTGAGGAAGATTGCGTGGGAGCGTGTCTCGGCGCGCCGAACGAATTGCACCCATTCCTGGATCATGGCTTGGCCAGCCTGGTCGGCCGGATGAGCCTTACCGGCAATGATGAGTTGCACTGGGCGCTGCGGATTGCTCAGCAGGCGCAGTAGGCGCTCCCGATCGTGCAGGAGCAGATTCGGTCTCTTGTAGGTGGCAAACCGGCGTGCAAAACCCAGCGTCAGAGCATCAGGGTCAAAGAGACGCGTCGCGCCTTCTACGGCGTCCGGCGATGCGCCGGAGGCGGCGAGCTGCCGGGACAGTCGCTCGCGCGCGTATTCGATCAGAGACTTTCGAGCGGCGCTACGGACGCGCCAGAGACTTGCGTCGGAGGCGCGACCAATGTCCTGCTCCAGGGTTTCTGTCGTTCCCAGCCAGCGGCCCTTGCCACAGGCCTGCGTCCACAGCTCATCGGCAGGGGCCGAGTCCCAGGTTGGCACGTGCACTCCATTGGTCACCGAACCGACCGGGATCTCCTCCTGCGGCCAGCGCGGAAAGAGGGGCTCGAACAGCCGCTGGCTCACTTTGCCGTGTAGGCGGCTCACGCCATTGACGGCCCCGCTGCCGCGAACCGCCAGATAGGCCATGTTGAAGGGTTCTGATGCATCGCCGGGATTCGCCCGGCCCAGCGCGAGCAGCTCATGCAGTGAGATGCCAAGCTTCTGCTCGGCGTATCCACGCAGGTACTGTTCGATCAGGGCCGGCTCGAACCGGTCGAAGCCAGCCGCCACCGCGGTGTGCGTCGTGAAACGATTCCCCGCGCGCGTGACCGCGAGTGCCACCTCGAAGGGCTGCCCCTGCTGTTGCATGAAGGCGCGGGCACGCTCCAACACGGCAAAGGCCGCATGCCCCTCGTTGAGATGACAGACTTCCGGCTGCATACCCAGCGCGCCGAGCAGCCGCCATCCGCCGATCCCCAGGAGCAGTTCTTGCGCGAGACGCTGCTCCGGTCCGCCACCGTATAGCTCACTGGTGATGCCTCGATGCGCGGGGTAATTGGCGGCATCGTTGCTGTCGAGCAGATATAACTTCGTGCGACCCACCTGGACCTGCCAGGCGCGCAGCCACAACGAGTAGCCAGGTAAGGCGATCTCCAACCGCACCCACTCGCCGCTCGCCTGGCGCAACGGCATGATCGGCAACTGTCCCGGATCGTTATAAGGGAACAGCGCCTGTTGCGCTCCGACCTTGTCGATCACCTGGCAGAAATAGCCTTGACTGTAGAGCAGACCTACGCCTACCACGGGGACGCCCAGGTCGCTGGCGGCCTTGAGCTGATCGCCGGCCACATTGCCGAGCCCACCGGAGTAAATGGGCAACGCCTCACTCAGCATGAATTCCATGCTGAAATACGCCACACAGGTCAGCGCAGATTGCGCATGCGCACCCTGAAACCAGGCGCTCGCCTGGGCAGCATCCCGCCGAGCCCGCAACAGATCGTCAACCTCCTTGCGGAACGCGGGCTCGGCTAAGACGCGCTGCAGCTTGTCGCGCGAGACCGTCTGCAGCACGACCCAGGGGTTATGAGTAGACTCCCACAGTACCGGATCAAGCTGCCGCCACAACCGGTCAGTGGCGTGATTCCATGCCGAGCGCATATCCAAGGCGAGCTCGGACAGGGAGTCGAAGCCCTCGACGTCTGCACACATAAAACGCCGCTGTGGGTCAATGGGTAGTCTCGCGGTGTCCACGGCTCTTTACCCGCAGTCAACCGGCCGCCGCCAGCGCGGCACCCACAACGGTCTGTGCTTCCACCAGCGAGGAGCCCTTATCCGCCGCTGGACTGATAGTCATCGACCGAAGCTCGAATGCGGCGCTGGGCGCCACGGTGAAATCGTTCATGTCAAGCGATCCTGCGGCTGAGACACGATCCTAGACTCACTCCGACCGGAGCACGATGTCCATACCCAGCTAGCGTTCGCCAGGTTAGACGGCACGCGCAGCGCGCGCGTCCCGTTACGCTGACGCTGGAGCACCGTGCCGTGGTCGAGTGGACTCTGGCGTACTTTTTTTGATCATTTCTGGGCGTCCGACCCAGTGATACTCTGGGCCACATAGCATTTAGCGAGCCGCGCAGCGCCCGGCGGGCGCTCGAATGCTTGGCGGGGAACTCAACACGTTGCACATCAGCTGTGTTCTGTATAGCGCAACAGTCAGGAGTGGCAAATGGCCCAAACGGTTGCTGAGGTGTTGGTCGGTGTGCTTGAACAGATAGGCGTCAAACACATATTCGGACTGATCGGTGACTCGCTCAATCCCCTCGCGGATGCGGTCCGACGGAGCCAAATCGAGTGGATCGGGGTCCGCCATGAAGAGGGAGCGGCGTTGGCCGCCGCCGGCCAGGCCAAGCTAACCAGCCGCCTCGGGGTGTGCGCGGGCACCACCGGTCCGGGAAGCACTCATCTGGTTGCCGGTCTTTACGAAGCCAGCCGCGACCATGCGCCGGTGCTGGCTCTCTCCGGGGACATGCCCCGCAAGTTACAGGGAATCGACTACATCCAAACGACCAAACCGGATCTTCTCTTCCGTGACGTCGCTATCTATACGCAGACCGTCAACTCGCCCGAGCAGGCGCCGGGTGTCATCCATCAGGCGATTGCGGCGGCCTACGCCGGACGGAGCGTTGCTCATCTGACGCTGCCGCAGGACGTGATTGCCGCAAAGGCGCAAGGTGCGGTGAAGAGCGTAGCGACACTCAGGCCGCGCCAAGAGTTTGCCGCGAGCAGGGAGGAGGTCGCGGAAATCGCGCGCCGGGTCGACAAGGCGGAGCGCGTGCTCATCATGTGCGGCGACGGTTGCCACGGCGCTGCCGATCTGCTGCGTGCCCTGTCGGACCGACTCAAGGCACCGCTGATCCACTCGGTCAAAGGTAAGGACATCATGCCGTACGATGATCCGCGATGGATGGGCGGCATCGGCATGATCGGCACAAAGGCCGTGTACCGCGCTGTCATGATGCAATGCGATTTGCTGTTGATGGTCGGAACAGACTATCCGTACTCGGAGTTCCTGCCGCGCGCCGGGATAGTGGTGCAGATCGACGAACGGCCCCAGGTGCTCGGTCGGCGCACGCCGACCGAGCTCGGAGTCGCAGGCTCCGCTCGCCCTACCTTGAAGTTATTGCTCGATCAGGTCGCGTCCAAAAAGGACACGCGCTTCTGGGACAAGGTTACCGAAGAGCGTCGTACATGGGACGAGATGTTGGACAAGCAAGCGGATCTCGTCCGAAGTAGGGACCGCATTCATCCACAAGCGGTAGCCCGTGCCGTCAGTGATCTGGCCACGCCCGAGGCGGTGTTCACCTTAGACACCGGGCTTAACACGCTGTGGTCAGCTAACTGGATCCGGCAACGCGGATCGCAACGCATCATCGGCTCCTTCAACAACGCCGCCGTAGGAACGGCACTCGGTCAGGCTAACGGGGTGCAGGCGCTCGATCGCACGCGCCAGGTCATTGCGCTGTGCGGCGACGGTGGCTTCAACATGCTGATGTGCGAGTTTCTGACCGCCGTGCATCACAAGTTGCCGGTGAAGGTGGTGATCTACAATAATTCCGGTTTCGGGCTGATTACACTCGAGGCCGAGAGCGTCGGCCTGCCCGCCTATCGAGCCGGCATCGAATTTCCCAACCCCGACTTTGCAGCTTTGGCCCGCGCCTGCGGCGGTCACGGATTTACAGCCCGAAAGCCGGACGAACTGACAGCTGCAATCGATGCGGCCTTCGCGATCGACGGCCCTGCGATCGTCGATGCAGTGGTCGTGGCCAACGAGCTGCCGAACTTGCCGCATCTCGAGCTCGAGACGGTGGGCAACGTCGCTGTCGCGAAGGTCAAGGAAGCGCTTCTCGCCCTAACCGGCGGGTAAGGACGGCCGATATCCGCAGCGGTCCTCTGAGCGTACCGCGTCGCGTTGCAACCTCTGCTGCGGCGCCATCCACATCGCGCAAGACCTGGCGGCCGCGACCATAGAAGGCTTTGCCGTCCTGGGTCAGCGAGAGTCTGCACCGGGTGCGCTGTACGAACCGCGACGCTGACAGCAGCTTGTCGCACACCGCGACTCGAGAACGCCACCCCTCGAAT
The DNA here is from genome assembly GCA_963837075.1 of uncultured Gammaproteobacteria bacterium. Classification (GTDB taxonomy): domain Bacteria; phylum Pseudomonadota; class Gammaproteobacteria; order Steroidobacterales; family Steroidobacteraceae; genus 13-2-20CM-66-19. The sequence continues at coordinate 707,644 of CAWILY010000001.1, forward strand.
CATGGCGCTTTCGCGAGGAAGGTGCCGGGAATGATCAAGCGCCGTGCATCACGCGACTCTCGTGTAGTTGCAAGCAAGGCGTGACCACCCCCCGGCACGTCAACGTTGCATACTGCGTGCCAGGGGAGCCAACATTTTGATCTGTCAGAGAGCCTCCTAGAAATCTCGACCGGACCGATTGTCCATATGTAAATTTTTCCGGCAGCCGAGACACGCTGGCACTGCATTGGTCGTAGAGCGGAGCACCCCCGCTTTCGTTAGTACGGATTCCTCGGCATGCCCCGCAGCCGGAGCCTTACTCGGAAACCAGTCCGAGCTTATGGCAGGCAGGGCACTTAACGAACTTCGGGAGTTCAAGCTCGAACCATGAGCGGCCACACTCGCAGCGCATCTTGTACACGTGCTGCACGGTGACCATGCCCCACTCCACTTCGTGGACCTCTATCCCGCCGTCGGTTGCATTTTGCGCTGGCAGAACGTTCGGATCTGTTCGTCGGCCCAGCTGCGCAAAGTTGCCTGGATGTGTGGTCCGTTCCTTCACGACCAAATCCCTTGCTGTTTTGGAAGCGAAACGCCATCCGCCAGCTGCGGGGGGCGAAGTCCCTGCAGGCTACATTAGTACTCGCTGAGCGAATGTCAAATGCTTGATCGCGTACAGCTGCTGAAAAGTCAGCCTGCTCAATTGCCTTGAAGCGCGGCTCCTTGCGAAGCGGATCTGAACCCGTTGGCGACGACTGCAGATATCGGACTACGAGCCGTCTGGCCTCGTCGACGAGCGCTCCAAGCGCTTCGTCCGAAAAGCTTAAGAATCCCGTCAAGCCCGCCGTATGTGTCAGCGCCTCTATTGATGTCACGCACGCAAAAGCCGGAACCTTCCCCAACCAAAATGCGAGCGGTCGCTTAGCGCTGCGGCTGTTGCAGGATCTGAGCGGGCAGGAAGCTCGTTAATGCAAGGTTGAACTGCACCCGGGAATAAAACCGTCCCATACGAAGTCTTCTCTCCTGAATCCCCACTTCAGGAGACGGCCGTGTCGGACGATAAAATACTGCTTTCGCGGCGCAACGCGCTCAAATGCATGGCCTATGGCGGGGCCGGCACCCTTTTCGTGCTGGCGGGCGGTGTCTTTGCGCCCGTGGACCTGGCCATGGCGGCCGATGACAAGCTGGGGACCGCGCGGCTCGGCAAGCCACTGTTCGTCCAGATCAGCGACACCCATATCGGCTTCAATAAGGACGCGAATCCCGATGTCAATGGAACCCTCACCCAGACCATCGATATCGTGAACGGGATGTCCGAGCAGCCGGCCCTCATCATCCACACGGGCGACATCACTCACTTGTCCAAGCCCGCGGAATTTGATCTGGCGCAGCAGATGCTCTCGCGTCTGCGTACCACCGAGCTACACACGGTACCAGGCGAGCACGACACCACCGATCCGACCGTCAGCGAGTATTTCAACCGCTTCGGCAAAGCGTCAGCCAACAAGGGCTATTACAGCTTTGATCACGCCGGTGTGCACTTCATCGCGCTGGTCAACGTATTGCAATTCAAGGCGGGGGGCCTCGGTACCCTGGGCGCCGAGCAGCTCGCCTGGGTGGCCGCGGACCTCAAAGGCCGCTCCTCCAGCACGCCGATTGTGGTCTTTGCCCACATGCCGCTCTGGACGATCTATGAGCCCTGGGGCTGGGGAACCGGGGACGCGGATGAGCTCATGGAATACCTGCGTCGCTTCGGGTCCGTCACGGTGCTGAACGGCCACATCCATCAAATCGTGCAGAAGGTCGAAGGTCACATCACCTTCCACACCGCTCGCTCGACCGCCTATCCACAGCCGGTCGCCGGGGTGGGCAGCGGTCCTGGCCCGCTCACGGTGCCAGCGAACGAGTTGCCCAGAATGTTGGGGGTCTCGAGCGTGTCGTTTGCGAAACATCCCGGTGCATTGACGATCACCGATTCGACGATTGCCCAACCCGCGTGAACGTCCGCAGCTGATAAACCCAAGGGAAGATTCTATGAAACGCCCTCTACTGATGAATTGCCTGGCGGCGTGCGCGTTCGCCGCGGCAACGGCCTTCGCAGGCGCAACAGAAGCGCCCGTGACGACCGCCGTGCCGGGTGATCCGGCTCATGGAAAGACCCTGTATCAGGCCTGCCAGGCGTGCCACTCGATCGACGAAAACGATTTGGGTCCGAAGCATCGGGGTGTCGTCGGGCGACGTGCGGGAAGCATCGCCGATTACAACTATTCGTTGGCTCTGAAGAGCTCCGGCTTGACCTGGGACCCGACCACGCTGGACCGCTGGCTATCCAACCCGAGCGCCCTGGTTCCCGGGACTAAAATGTACTTCACAATCCCTGACGCTCAGGCCCGCGCCGACATCATCGCCTATCTCGCGGAGCTGAAATGAGCCGAGAGTTGCCGTGAGCGAGTATTCAAGACGCCGAGACCTCACCGCGTGGCTTCCGGTCGCACCAAAGAGCCGCCCTCTATTCGTGAAGCAGCGTTTGCCAGTTTGAAGGCACGGCTTCGGTCGGTCCCGGCACCGGTTGATCCAACGGATGCGAGTGAGGAGGATGAAGCTTCGGGCCGGTGAAGAATTCCTCTGTACGATAGTCGTAAAACCACCGCTCGCCCGGCTCGAAGCTCGTGATTATCGGGTGACCCGTAGCGGCGCTATGTTTCGATGCATGCTGATTTGGTGAACTATCACAGCAGCCGATGTGACCGCATTCGGCGCATCTGCGAAGATGCAACCACCATCCGCCCGGAGCCAAGCATTCGACGCAACCTGTTCCGCTCGGCTTGGCCGCTGGGTTGATACCATCTCTCTCGGATTTAATCATAGACGACTCCAATTCGGATATGGTGTTCTCCGTTCGCCAGAAGAGCTCGTTCACATAGCGCAAGGAACGACCAGTCGGATTAATGGCAAACCGCGAAAATCCGACGATAAACGCTTCCGACTTTATGCGACCTGACGTCGCATCGTCGGCCCGACAGCACACTGGTTATGGCGCGGCGATCCTGCACAATGCATCGATCGAATATCTTCCCGCACCCGTGATGTACAACAGCAAGAAGCCTCCGATAATACTGAGATTTTTGTAAAAGCCATCCATGCTGTCGACTCGATCCGCACCTGTTACTGTCCAGTAGTGATGCCCAATAAGCGCAGTTCCCAGCGTGTATAAAACCAAAAGCAGAGCCGCCGGACGCGCAAACGCGCCAACAGCGACCGCGAAGGCAACCGGAAGCTCCATGAAGGTCGCTACGGCGGCAGCCAGTCTTGGCATCGGAACGCCTAGCTGCATCATTTGACTCACCGTGCCCGAATAATCCCTCAGCTTTCTCCAGCCAAAAATCAGAAATAATGTCGCGAGAAGAACACGGGCCGCAAGAATGAGCTCATCGTTGATGTGGTTTGTCATACCGACACTCTCGCTCCTTGTTTTCTTGCCGTTACGACCGTGAACTGGCGTCTGATTTGACTCTGCCCGTCACAGCCGCGTCCCATCTCATCGGCACCCCCGGTATCCACGCGCAAACATGCTTTAGTCAGGTCGGTCATAAGAAATCCCGGTCAATAGTCCGATCCCACTCGCGACAACACATTTCCTTCTCGCCCTCCCAGGCGCGCAAACTTCCCTGCAGCAGGAAGGCATTGCCCTTGGATGACAGCCGCAGCTGGGTCTCGACCCGGATGTGCCATTCTTTTCGCGACACAGTCTGGGTATTGCGCAGTTCGGCAACGGCGCTGAGCGGATCATTCTCCTCGACGTGATACTCCGACTTGTACTGTGTGCCCAGTTCCAGACCAATGCGGTCGATGTGTTCAACCCGCACCCCATCTCGATGCAAGATGGTTGGCTTCTCGGGTGATGCCGTCTCCGGTTCAGGAAAAGGCGAGAGCCTGGCGTCTAGGACGTTTGGTGAGCGTTGCGGCAAATCGAGCGTGCCGGCAAAGATCAGCACAGTCGCCGTCTCCGGACTGGGCCAGATCATCGGCCAGTAAGCCGTAGAGATCGCAAGCCTCACCTTGTGGCCGGGTGGAAATACCGAGCCTGCATCATCGAGCTGGATGCGCACTCGGTAGCGCTCACCTATCGCCAGCTGAGCGGGCTGTTCGTGGCCCTCGCGGTGAGTGAGGTTGAGCACACCATAGCTGACACGCAGCGATTCACCGGACGGGTGTACATCGCATAACCGAACTACTAGATTCGCAATCGGTCGGTCGGACGCGACATCGAGCGTTACGATCGGAGCGCCAAGGATCTCGATCGGCTCATCGAGTGGCGTCGTCTCGAAAACCAAGGAGCGCAAGTCATCTTCCTGCTGGTCGCTCGCCTGATCGTGCCCACGGCCGAATGGAACCCAGTCGCCTGCACACTTACCAACCGTCTGCGGCGAGCACACGACGCGAGCCGTCAAAGGTGACGCGGCTTGTTGCAGACCCTCATCAGTCAAAAACAGCCGCCGCGACATTATTCCTGGCGCTGGCCACCAAGGTTCTGCAATCCACCGGCCCGGCAACGTGTCGTGGTGGGTCGCCGGTTTCACACTTTCCGTCATCCACGCACGCAGCATAGGTTCATCCATCACGCCCGTATCGACGCCCTTCAGCCAGTAGTCCCACCAACGCAGGACTTCTTGGAGGAATCCGATCTGGGGTCCGGGAAGTGCAAAGTGCGGATAGGCGTGTGCCCATGGCCCGATGAGACCCTTGCGGGGCACCTTCAGTCGCTCGAGAAGGCGCGGGATTGCATTCTTATAACCATCGGTCCAGCCACCGACGGCATACACCGGGCATTGGATCGCTGCGTAGTCCTCGCATACCGATCCGTGCTTCCAATACGCATCGCGTCGTTGGTGCTGCAGCCAATTCTCCAAGAACAGCGGTATGTTCTGCAGGCGCTCCAACCACATCGCTCGCCAGCCATCGCCGACCAGAGCGGGATCGGGCGGAAGGCACATCAAGCCGAAAAAGAAAAAGGCCCACTCGAGTGCAGCGGTGGTAAGAAGCGTGCCGCCCATGTAGTGCGCGTCGTCAGCGTACCGATCGTCGGTTGAACAAATCGTTACGATTGCTTTGAGTGCCGGGGGGCGGCGCGCCGCGATCTGAAGTCCGTTGAACCCACCCCAAGAGATTCCCATCATTCCAACGGCGCCATTGCACCAAGGTTGTGCTGCCAGCCAAGCGATTAGCTCCACGCCATCGTCCTGTTCCTGTTGGGCGTACTCGTCGAACAGCAAGCCCGTTGATTCACCGCTACCTCGAAGGTCGACGCGGACCCCCGCGTAGCCGTGACCTGCCAGGTAGGGATGAGTCAGCGCGTCTCGTTCGTAAGTCCCGTCGCGCTTGCGATACGGAAGATACTCCAGGATCGCAGGAACTGGATTCTGCTCAGCATCCTCCGGCAGCCAGATGCGAGCCGCGAGCTTCGTACCGTCTTTCAACGGTATCAAAGTATGCTCGATGACCCGCACAGCTCTGGGAAAGGTCGTGACAATCACAGGGACACTCCCATTGACAACGATTGCGGAACCCGTTGAGGCGGTCAACCGGTGCGCCCAGTGAGACCAAATTTACTCGACCCGCGCGGCTCCAATGACCCATGACACGCAAGAGCGGGCTCGGGACGTTCACACGAGCTTAAGCCGCAACACCTCCTCGCGCGTCACGTCGCAAATGGACCAGATGTGGCGCGCCTTCTCCACCAGCTTTTCAGCGTCCGCTCGCGCGAACCCAGGCAATTTGACCTCGAGCGTAATCTCCAATCCAAAACCTCCATCTGGGCGAAGCCCGAATCCCACAGTTGTCTGCACCGCAGCATCCGGCGGGAACTGCGGGTCGTCCTGCGAACGGGCTCCCAGCAGCGCGGCAAGGAAACTCGCGGAATATGCCGCTGCCAGCAGTTGATACGCGTCATGTCCAGTTCGATCGCCGCGTCCGCCCAGTTCCGGGGGCTTTGCAAGCGCCATATCGAGCTGTCCGTCGATCGTCCGGACCCGCCCCTCGAGGAGGCCGCCGGTCGCGATCGCGGTGCTCGAATAAAGAACGGCCAACGTTGGCGGTTGGACTACAGGGTCCATGCAGTCGATCCTCCGGACTGCGAAGAACCGAGGCTCCTTCGCTACAGGTTCAGGAGCCTTCAGGACTCTTCTGCGTCCCCTTCGCGTTCGCGCCTTCGGGAGGCGGCTGCCTTAGCCGCCGCTTCCTGCCGGTTGCGCTGTGGATGAACGCCGAGCTGGTGCCAGTTCGTCTCGGAAAGATTCACATTGTAGTACTGCGCAGCCTTCTCGACATTCGCGAAGGCGAGCTCTCGATCGGCTTCGGACACATCGATGACTTGATCGAATCGTGCCACAGCGTTGCGCACGTGCTGTGCATCGGTGAGAGGCTCTTTGCGCTGATTTGGAAAAGCAAATACGCTGTCAGGCAGATTGCTGCGTGTTGAAAGCCGCCCGTGCTCCTCGAACGGTTTCCAGGTTGCCAGGAGGTCAGACATTTTACTCAGTCTCCTTCTTTTGATCCTCGAACCAAATCCGTAGACTAGACGGAGCAGCTTAAGCTCGTCGGCTTGGCTGTCGTCTTGATTAATGAAGAACGTCGCCTTGTACACTGCGAACCCAATTCGATCGCCTTGCGTTCACCTGCGGCGATGATTCGTCGCGCGTCCGCGAGGTCCAAAGACAAAGCTGGTCGGGTCATGTCAAGCTCCTCCACCAGCATCCATTTAGTTATCAAATCACGAGGATCAGGTGCTGCTCCATTGCACGATGGTATTGGCTTTGACCACCAGCCGGCCTCGCAGCGGCACCCGGTCTGATGGGTCACGCCGCATTGCTGACACGTTCGAGGACGCACCCAACGTCCTCCAGTCTTTGCGCATTCTGAACATTCGTGCCGCTGGGCGCTCTTGATCTCGTGGATATGTTTCAGATGCTCGCAGGGCCCTTGCGCGCTCCTTACCAACGCTCGTCGTGCTGTCGGTGTACGTTTCGGGCTGCGCTATGGCATCGAATGCCGGACATCGCTGGCTCTACGCCGCTCGTGAGCTGTCTGCTTGGCGCCGCGACGCTTGCGATCGCGCTCGTGCTTGCCGGTCGGCCGGATGCATCCTTTCAGGGTAAGGCACGATAGCCGAGTCCGTCGCAGACGGTCACGTATTCTCGAGCTCGACCCACCGGAGGAGTGAACCATGCCCCCCAGTGCATTGCCGCCAGAACTGCTTCATAGAATAGACGCCTATTGGCGCGCCGCTAACTACCTTTCGGTCGGCCAGATATATCTGTATGACAACCCGCTGCTAAAACGGCCGCTTGCGCTCCAGGATGTCAAACGCCTGCTGCTCGGACACTGGGGCACTACGCCTGGGCAGAATTTCGTCTACGTGCATCTGAATCGCATCATCAAGAAATACGATCTGAACATGATCTACGTCTCCGGGCCAGGACACGGCGCACCGGCGATCGTGGGCAACACTTACCTCGAGGGCACCTATAGCGAGATATATCCCGAGATCTCGCAGGACGAGGCTGGGCTGCGCAAGCTCTTCGTTCAGTTTTCCTTTCCGGGAGGAATTCCAAGCCACGTATCGCCCGAGTGTCCGGGCTCGATCCATGAGGGCGGCGAACTCGGCTATTCGCTCAGCCATTCCTTCGGAGCGGTTCTCGACAATCCCGGGCTAGTAGTCGCATGCGTCGTTGGCGACGGTGAAGCGGAAACCGGACCGCTCGCCACCGCGTGGCATTCGAACAAGTTTCTCAATCCAGCCACGGATGGCGTCGTGCTACCGATCCTGCATCTGAACGGTTACAAGATTTCGAATCCCACCGTGCTCGCTCGAATTACCCGAGAGGAATTGGAGCAGCTGCTGCTCGGCTACGGCTGGACACCGTATTTTGTCGAAGGGCACGAGCCCGAGCCGATGCATCAGGCGATGGCGCGGGCGTTAGACACGGTAGTAGAGCAGATCCAGAGCATTCAGCACGACGCGCGGGTCCTCGGCAAGGTCGAGCGTCCGCGCTGGCCAATGATCGTGCTCAACACGCCCAAAGGCTGGACAGGGCCGAAGACAGTCGACGGACTACAGATCGAGGGTACTTTTCGCGCGCACCAGGTGCCGCTATCCCGCTTCGAGACCCACCCCGAGCACCTTAAGCTGTTGGACGACTGGTTGAGGAGCTACCGGCCTGAGGAACTCTTCGATAGCCAGGGACGCATGAAGGCCGAACTGGCTGAGCTTGCGCCCCAGGGTGACCGCCGCATGGGTGCGAATCCTCACGCCAACGGGGGAATACTGCTCCGCGATCTGCGCATGCCCGATTTTCGCGAGTATGCGGTCGACGTGTCCGCGCCCGGGGTGCCGGGGATCGGCGACACTCACGTACTTGGGCGTTTTTTGCGCGACGTCATAAAGCTGAACGAGGAGCGGCGAATTTTCCGCCTCTTTGGCCCCGACGAAACCCTCTCGAACGGCCTCGAGGCCGTCTTTGAGGCGACCAATCGGCAGTGGAATGCCGCGACGGTGTCGAACGATGAGTTTCTCGCCTCTACCGGGCGCGTGATGGAAATGCTCAGCGAACACCAATGCGAGGGTTGGCTAGAAGGCTACTTGCTGACCGGGCGACACGGTCTATTTAACTGCTACGAAGCCTTCATTCACATCGTCGATTCGATGTTCAACCAGCATGCCAAATGGCTGGAGGTCAGCTCGCGCCTGGCATGGCGGCGAAAGATCTCATCGCTCAACTATCTGCTGGCTTCGCATGTCTGGCGCCAGGACCACAACGGCTTTACACACCAGGATCCCGGTTTCGTTGACCAGGTGGTCAACAAAAAGGCGGGGATCGTGCGGGTCTACCTGCCTCCAGATGCGAATTGCCTGTTGTCGGTAATGGACCACTGCCTGCGCAGCCGGCACTACGTCAACGTCGTGATTGCCGGAAAGCACCCCGCGCCGCAATGGCTGTCGATCGCTGCGGCGGTAAAACATTGCACGCAGGGAATCGGCATCTGGCAGTGGGCTAGCAATGATCAGGGTGCGGGTCCGGACGTCGTAATGGCCTGCTGTGGCGATGTGCCGACGTTGGAGACGCTCGCCGCCGTGTCGATCATGCGTGAGCACCTAACTAATCTCAGGATCCGAGTGATCAATGTAGTTGATCTGATGAAGCTGCAGCCGCAAACCGAGCACCCTCATGGGTTGTCCGACGTCGACTTCGATGAACTCTTCACCCGGGACAAGCCGGTCATCTTTGCCTTCCATGCATACCCCTGGTTGATTCATCGGCTTACCTACCGCCGCACTAACCACCATAACATTCACGTCCGCGGCTACAAGGAGGAAGGTACCATCACGACGCCGTTCGACATGACGGTACTGAATGACCTGGATAGGTTCCACTTGGTTATGGATACCATCGACCGCGTGCCTCAAAGCGGCGAGAGGGGTATCTACCTGAAGCAGCAGCTCAGGGACAAGTTGGTCGAACACAAGCAATACATTCGCAGATTCGGTGAGGACCTGCCCGAAGTTCGCAATTGGAAGTGGGACTCGAGTTCGTGGCCGCGTACATCTGCCTGAGGTAGCAACCATGAAAGTCGGGGTCATTGGCGCGGGCGCCGTAGGCTCTGCCTCACTTCTGTCCTTAGTGATGCGAGGCCTCGCCTGTGAAATTGTCGTAGTTGACCGTAATCAGAGACGTGCCCAAGGTGTGGTGGCGGATCTTCAGTATGGCGCCACGCTGTCACCGGCGGTGGTGCTCGAGGCCGGTGACTATACTGATCTTGCCGACGCCGTGTTGGTGATCATAACCGCGGGGGTCAACGAGAAGGCCGGTGGCGCGATCGACCGCAGCGACCCTGCGGGTCGCTTGAAGCTTCTTAAGGCTAACGCGGAAATCTATCGTGACATCATCCCAAAAGTCGTGGCCGTTGCTCCGCGGGCGCTCATACTCACTGTTACCGATCCGCCGGATCCCCTGGCCGCTTTTGCACGGCGCCTCGCCGGGCACGGGCTGGTGTTGAGCAGCGGCACTTTCCTCGACACCCTGCGCTTTCGTTTCCACCTCGGGCGTCGATTGAAGGTAAATCCGCGCTCCGTAGCAGCGCAGGTGGTGGGCGAGCACGGCACTTCTCAGGTCTTTCTGTGGTCGTCGGCCCGCGTTGGCGGGATGACGGTGACCGCCGCGCTTGGTGAAGACCGTGAAAAACTTGAGGAGTTTCGCCGCCACGTGGAAGATGAGGTCCGCTACGCAAACATCAGCATTATTGAAGGAACCGGCGCCAGTCAATTGGGTATCGGAATGGCGACGGCGCGAATCGTTGAAGCCCTGTTGCGCGATGAGCACGCAGTCATGACCGTCGGCTCGTTCAACCCGACCTACGGCACCACTCTTTCGCTGCCGAGCGTCGTGGGCCGAACGGGGGTAACCCGCGTCCTGGAGCCCGAGATGTCCGAGGACGAGAAGCAGAAACTTCAGCGCAGCGCGGCTCGGTTGCGGGAGGCGGTAGCGCAACTCGAGGTCTAAACCCGCGACCACTTTTTCACTATTACTGCAAGTTACCGGTGCCTTGGCAGGAGCATGGGCCCTAAAAGTCCGCGCCGCACTTGCGAATCTGAGAGATGGGACCTGCCGTCGTGCCACCACCTTTCGATTAATGGAAATGTGTAATAGCGCGCCGCGAGTCGATGGCTCACCATAGCGGCTTCGCTCCTTGAGCGTGTGTGGTTACTCGGAGGGTTCCCTCAGATGCGCAAAGTGCCAGGCCGAGCCGTTGCATGGCGCCGCGTCGCGTGCTTCGCCCTGGTGCCGGTGAGTTCGGCGAACGCGGCTCGATCATGGTGAAAGGTCATCGCAATGTCACAAGCCAGACCAGTATTTCTGAGCCTAGCAAACGTCTTTGATCATGACTCGCGCTCGTCCATGACTTCACGCGGCCCTCCGGTTGTGCAGGTGGTGTGCGGCGACGCCGCCCTCCGTCAATCACTGGAATCCTTGATTGACTCCGCGGGTTGGCAGCCGGAGGCATTCGCCTCACCGCGTGAGGTTCTGTCAAGCACCCTGACGCCCCTGCCGAGTTGCCTGGTGATCGACGGTTCGCTTCCTGGCCTCGACAGCCTCGATTTGCTTGCGCGCATGACGGCCGACCGTGGCGGCATTCCGATCATCTTCATCACGGGCGATGGCGATGTATCGATGACGGTGCGGGTCGTGAAAGCGGGGGCCGCCGAGGTCTCTGCCAGGCCCGTCCAGCACGAGGCGCTACTGGATGCCGTTGGGCAGGCGCTCGAGCGCAGTCGCAGTGCGCTCGAGGATGAGGATGCGGTACGGCTGCTACGCGAGCGCTACGCATCGCTGAGCCGTCGCGAGCGTGAAATCATGGCGTTGGTCGTACTAGGACGGCTGAATAAGCAGATTGCGGGCGAGCTCGGAATCAGCGAGATCACGGTGAAAGCCCACCGGGGTCACATGATGCGAAAGATGATGGCCCGGTCGGTGCCGCAGCTGGTCCTCATGTGCGTGTTACTCGGGGGCCATTCGTCCCGCAGCTTTCAGGCCCAGCCGGCTAAGCGTGCCGATGGTGCGAGAGCGGAATATCCAGAGACCCGGCAATTCTCACTAGGTCGGCCAGCGAATCAGCCGCCATTTTCCGCATCACGTTCGTGCGATGGATCTGCAAGGTCACTTCGCTGATACCGAGTTGCGCGGCCGCCTGCTTATTGAGCAGGCCACTGACCACCAGCGGCAGCACTTCGCGCTCGCGCGGCGTCAGCGACTCGAAGCGTTGTTTCAGAGAGTCCAGGCCGGCCTGCTTGGCGCGGCGCTCACGATCTTGGGTGAGGGCCGCGTGCACGAGCTTTAACAGTTCCCGGTCGTTGAACGGCTTTGTCAGAAAGTCCAGCGCGCCTGCCTTGATCGCCCGCACGCTCGATGGGATGTTGCCGTGGCCCGTAATAAAAATGATGGGCGGGTGATACCCATCCGCAAGCTGCCGCTGCAGCTCCAGACCGTTGATGTCCGGAAGTTCAACGTCCAGGACCAGGCAAGCGGGTACGTCGGGCTTGGGATAGGCCGTGTACTGCGCAGCGGAGCCCAACCCGACGGAGCACAGGCCCGAGGCGGCCAAGAGTTCCTGGAGTGCTTCGCGGACGCGCACATCGTCATCCACGATCAACACCAGGTGATCTGGCAACGTCATTGAGCCCACCCCACTCTTCGCGACCACGCCCCGCCTGCACACGTTACGCGGTACCGCCGCCGCTGACTATCATGTGTTTCCATTAGATATCCCCCCGGCTTGCTGCGCCAGACTTCCCGCAACGCGGCCTGGTAGCCCACGAAGTGCTGCCCTTGCCGCTGTGGGTCGCTACGAATGTTTTTAGGTAGGAATGCTTATCGCCAAACACACGGATGCATGCGACCTTAGCCGCGCGTTGTGTTGGCCCCGAGAGAAACTGACACCGTGACTGACCGGCCTCCAGAGTTCATGACCGCTGTGGTCGATGACGACCAGGGGGTTCTCGAGTCGCTCGAAAACCTTCTCGAGTCTGCGGGCTATAGGGTGCGCGCTTTCTCCTCGGCCGCAGCGTTGCTCGAAAGCGGCAGTCTTGCGGACATCGATTGCCTGATCTCGGACATCGACCTCCCCAGAATCGATGGCTTCGAGCTCCTCAGAATGGCTAACGCGAGCAGACCCGAGCTGCCGGTCTTCCTGATCACGGGGCACGCCGCGCCGGCGCGACCACCACGCCTCGGTTCAGCGCGCTACCGGCTGTTCAGGAAGCCATTCGATGGACAGGAGTTGCTCATGGCGGTCAACGACGCCATACGACGGCCACATTCGAATTCCTCCTCGTCCTGAGCCCCGCTGCCTGATGCTCGCGTCAGGGCGGGCCTGTCTAAGGTAGTTTCGGCGGATCTGTATGTTGGTTGACTCGCTGCGCTGGAGAGCGCCTCCTCACAAGAGCGCTCGTGCAGCCAGGGTCAAGTGACCGCCCTTCTCCGAGCGACGCGCGCTGGGAACCCCAGCGCGTCGAAATCACTGACCCGACCGTCAAGCTGACGCGATCCAGGCGCTCGAGCGACTCGCCGGGCCGCGGCTAGGAAGCCGCGATACCTGGTGGAATTCCGAGCGCCTGATCAGCGCAAGTTTGCCCCCCCTGCAAGACCAGCGGCAGCTCAACGCTAAACGTCGCTCCCGAGCCCTCGTTCCGACTAACCGATATCCGCCCTTCGTGAGCCTCGACGATCGTGCGGCAAATCGCGAGCCCCATTCCCATGCCCGTCTGCTTGGTCGTGAAGAAGGGCTTGAAGGCGTTCTCCGGGTCCTGGAGGCCGCAGCCGGAGTCGCAGACTTCGACTCGAACGTAGCCGCTTCCTTTGCTCCTGGAACGAATCAACAGAAGCCTCGGCGAATCGGTCAGCGCCTCCATTGCCTCGACGCCGTTTCGGACCAGATTGACGATCACCTGTTGGATCTGCACACGGTCCGCCGGGATCAGCGGCAGACCCCGCTGCAAATCGGTTTCGATGCTGACGCGGCGTCCCGGCATCTCGTCGAGCACCAGCTGGCGCACTTGCTCGATTACTTCGTTGAGATCCACAGCGCGGGCCGCAGGCTCGGACTGCTTGAACAGTGCACGCACCCGATTCACGACCTCGCCGGCCGAATTGGCATCGCGGACCACGCGTTCAGCACTGAGCCGCGCCCGCTCAAGATCCGGGGTCGCGGCGGACAGCCACCGATGGCACGCGGCGGCATTGCCGGCTGCCGCGGCGAGTGGTTGATTAACTTCGTGTGCGATCGCGGCGGCCAGTTCCGCAACGGTCGCGAGCCTCGCGGCGTGCGCCAGCTCCGCTCGCGCTTTGGCAAGCGCCTCGGTCCGGGAGCGAACTTGAGCCTCGAGGCTCCCGGTCAGCTGACGCAGACCCTGCTCCGCCTGTTCGCGTGCCGCCACTTCCGATTTGAGGCTCTCAATGGACTCCACGGCTTGATACGCAGCGGACGCGAACTGGCCCAGGCTCTCGAGCAGCCGCAAATCCTCGCGATCGAATTTGCGTTGGTCGTTGTGTGCGATCGCCCAGATCGTCCCGACGGATCTGCCCTTCACGTAGAACGGGACGAGGAGACCCTCATCGGCAAGCGGCACCGCGGCGCCCAAATAGGGATAACGGCGATCCCAGCGGGTGAACAGCATCGGACAGTTGCGGTCGAGCACGTCGCCGCACGGACCAAATCCGCGCGGCGTACCGCCGCCGATGTGCGGCTGCCACGCGCCGGCAATGGCGGCCCAATAGAATCTCTTTTCGTCTTTGGTCAGCAGACTCAGGCCTGCTGAATCGGCCTGCAGAACCTCGAGGACTTTATCGGCCAGCGTTTGCAGAATGTTGCTGGGCGACTCGGCCAACGCTCGCACCAGCGCCGCGAGTGCACCGGTCTCCCGCTCGTAGTCCGGAGGACGCGCCGGACGCTCAAGCAACTTCTCCGTCCTGAGAATTGAATCCAAAGGGGCGGCTGGAATTGCCGTCTCCAGCGGGACCTCAGTCTGCGAAGTGGCCGACTCGATCACGGTTCCCTCCCCACGAGCCTTTGGAAGGTCAAAATCGAACGTCTGCTAGCCGAGCCGCGACAAGCTCAGCGGGCCTAATGCTACCCCAGGTCTTGCTTTTTGGTCTTGCTTCTCGCGGTGAACTCCTGCCCATCGCGATGCGCCATCACGTCACGAACCGCGCCTTGGCGTTCAGCCACTGGGCGTTGGTGTTGCCACTTTTGGACAAGGATTTGTTACAACTTTTCGCGCCATTGAGGCTGCCGAACCTTTTCCATTGAAGCGGCACTGAACGCCCAACAAAGCTTGGACGGAGCTGTCAGAGACCACGGCCGCGAGTTGCAACAGAGCCGTCTTGCTCAACGTTGCCGCCGCTCGCCACTACTTCATCCACCTTAATAGGAATTGGACCGCCGAAGATACGACCCAGGGATCGTTGGTCGTGTCGGGCCGGCAGCCCTGCTGCCCGCTCGAGTGCTGAAGGTCCTGCGCCTACTTGATCGAGCCCGGAGACTGCGACGCCCTGCGCGAGCCGAGGCAGTCAAGCGGCACGGGCGGCAGATCGAGAGAATGAGATCGCGGCGTCCGCGGCCGAGAGGTGATTGACCCGGAAGCCACCGTAAGTTTCGATTCGTTGTGTCAGGGTGAGGGCGAGTAATGCGTGTACACAAAGTCGTTCGCTTTGGCAGGCACGTGGCAAGGAGCGCAGGTTTCATGCACCGCCTTGCTGGCAGGTTTGCCGTCCTTGAATTGAGCGAACCCCCAGCCTCCCGTCGAGGCGCATTTTCCGGAGTCCTTGACGCTAAACTGAACGTTGATGGGAGCTCCGGCAACGAAAGATTGGGCACGGCCAAAGACCTTATCATTTTCCTCAGACGCAACGTAACTCCAGGCGATCCGGGCAATGATGGCCCCGTCCGGGAACGGCAACTTCCCTTCCCGGTAAGCCCTGATCGCTAAATCATTGCCGAGAACAACGCGAAGATCGTTGTTGTTGCCGGCTTCATGGGCCCCGGAGATCACCGGCCAGTCGCGGTATCCGGGGGGAATTTTGACTCCAAAGACCGGGGCCACCTCTCCATCGGCGTCTCCAGATGCGTACGCCACGTAGCCGAGAACGCCGGTCAGCGCAAGCACACCACCACCCCAGTAAGCAAAGCCTCTCATACGGTGTCACCCTTGCACTTCTTAATGAAACCATGCGCCACTTCACCAGGGGTATCTATTGAACTTTGGTATCGGGCTTCGCGCCGGGCTTCGCGCGCCAGACTGGCTCACGGCCCGGATTTGAGCCGCCGCAAAGCGCGAGACACGACATTTCGTTTGACTTTGCCGGGGCCGAGACTTCCGTTGTAAGGGTTTCCATGAAAGAGCGGCGACTCATTTGAGGGCAACGCGCGCATCGACACTCCAAGATCCTCCGCCAGCTAACGCTAGAAACAGGAAAATGAAGCAGTAGAGTACCGCCTCCTCGCCCCCGTTGAGCGCTGGCATGAAGAAGTTGCCCTGCTGTGCATGTACCAGGAAATAAGCTACGGCCATCTCTCCGGACAGAATGAAGGCGACGGGACGCGTAAACAGCCCAAGAAGTATCAGGAGACTTCCGACGATTTCGAGCATTCCGGCGAAGCCGTCCAGGGACAACACGCGGAGCCGATCGAACATTGCAATGTGCGGCACGTGAAGCAGCTTGGCGGTCCCGTGCTGCAGGTATAGATACCCGGTGGCCAGGCGCAGTACGACCAGCGCTCTCGGAGTCCAGGTGTCGAAGAAGCGTTGATTGAGTGCCATTCGAGTTACCTCTTGGCGCGTGCCGTAAGAATAAATTAGGCGCTAATCGTGTCGGAACGCCACCCTGAACGAGCCGGGGTCGGCCGTGCTAGGGCGGCACGGCTATCACCCTTGCACCTACTACGCCATCGCCATCAGGTCCGTCGATACCTTGGTGCAATAGCATCGGTTAGTTACTGTAGGCTCAATGGCAACCCGTGTCGGAACGTCCTGAGGGGCCCGATGCAGGCCAATTGTGCAATGAAACAACCATGAAGACACGGAGTGAGGAGGACCTGAGGATGAACCGCAAAAGCATACGGGTGGTTGCCGCTAAGGTGCTCGGGCTCGCGGTTGTTAGCGGCGTGGCCCTTTCCGCCCAGGACAGGTACACATTGAAACTGCCGGATGGACTCGCGTTCTCTGACTTCAAGGGCTACGGAGACTGGCAGCTTATCTCCAGTGCGGAGACGGATGACCGGATGAAAGTGATCCTGGGCAATCCCACGATCATCGCGGCTTTCAAATCCGGCATTCCGGGCAACGGCAAGCCCTTTCCCGACGGCTCCAAAATCGCAAAGGTCCAGTGGAAACCGAAGAAGAGCACGGAAGCCCCGTTTTCCGTGAACGTGCCGGACACTTTGGCAGACCTCTTTTTCATGGAGAAGGACAGCAAGAGATTTCCCAAGGACACCGGCGGATGGGGATATGCCCAGTTTGACTATGACCCAGCGTCGGCCACTTTCAGCGCGGACAAAGCCGGCACCCCCGCGTGCGGGCAGACATGCCATGTGGCCGTGAAAACGAAGGATTACGTCTTTCACCCGTACGAGGTGCGGTGAGACTTCAGATGCTGTTCCAGGGCGCGCGCCGCTCGAATAGATGTTTTCGCCCCCCCGCGTGATCGTGCTGGAGAGCGAACGTTAGCGGGGGCCTTTCGTCGATCGGTGAGATCGGCTGGACCCTTCCCTTCCTGAGGACCTGAGAAGATCATGACAATCGAAACTAATCCAGGCACTGCAGACGAACTGCAAGAATTGCCGCGCGCGGAAAATGCCGCGCCAATTGAGCGCTTAACCACTCTGTTGCAGGAAGCAGAGCAGGAACACCATGGACGGCCGGCTGCGGACTGGCCGCGCTGGTATGCAGCCTTTGTCAGCGAACGTCAACTCGGCGCGAGCGTCGAGGATGCACGAGTCTTTGCGGACCAGTACACCCTAGGGCAGCCGACGTGAGGATCGCGACCGGCAGCCACCCGCAGTCGCACGCCGAGTCCATCGGGATTGCACGGCGCTGGGCCGTGTCCAGCTGCTGCAAGGGAGGCACCTCCTATCCCATCGTGCAATCGCCTCACGCCGCCCCCGACGGTTTGCGCAAGGCGTGGTATGAGTGAGCCGAGGAGACCCGGCGTTGACCGACCCTGAACTCTTAGACAGGATTCCCAGGAGGGGGAATAGTTATGTTGAGACAAACAGGAGTAGCGGTATCAACTGTCGTGCTTGCTTTGATGCTCATGATGGAAGGCACGAGAGCTGCGGACGCACGCTCCAAACTACCGGACGCCATCAACGCCGGTGTCGCGGAAAGGCTTTATAGGTTGGATTGTGGTCACTCCCTGGCAAACGACGAGTCGGTATGGACGCCGGGCGAAAACGTCGGACGCGATATCGAATTCTCGTCTACTTGCTGGCTTATAAAGCATGGAAGGGAGTGGCTGCTTTGGGATACCGGTGTTCCGCAAAGCGCGCTCAACAACCCCCGCGGTTGGTCCACGTTGCCCAAATTGATCGTCTATCACCTCGACAGGTCACTGACAGACCAACTCGCCGAGCTCAGACTAAAGCCCGGCGATATCGGTCGCGTTGCAATATCGCACACGCATGGAGACCACATAGGCAACATGGGGTTGTTCGCCAACTCGACAGTTGTGATGCAGCGAGCCGAGTACAGCTGGATACACTCCCCCAACGGGCCGAATGACAACGTGAATCAATTGATGGCTCTGGCGCGCAAGCTCTTGGGAACGCCGAAGAACCTTGAGCTCATCGACGGTGATACCGATGTATTCAGCGATGGCAGCGTCACTTTGGTTTCCACGCCAGGGCACACCCCCGGCCACCAGTCGCTCCTGGTCCATCTTAAGAGTTCCGGCTTCATCCTGCTGTCCGGCGACGTTGTTCATCTGGAAAAGAATTTCAAGGAGAACATCGTTCCCTCCCCAAATACCGATAAGGCAGAATCAATCGCGTCAATGGAAAGAGTCAGGCAGTTGATCGCGACGTACAAGGCGCAGTTCTTCATCAATCATGACAAAAGCGAAACCGACAAGCTTAAGCTGCTCCCTGCCTTCTACGATTGAGGTTTGGCGAACAGGTTCTTCACCTTCAAAATGACTACAAAATTTAAGATAGGCGATCACGTGCGCTGGAACTCCGAGGCCGGATTCGTGAGCGGCACGATCATTAAGGTGCACACTAGAAACACCGATTACAAGGGGTACACGCATCACGCGAGCGTCGACGACCCGCAGTACGAGATCCGAAGTGACAAGAGCGACCACGTAGCGATGCACAGAGGTGCGGCTCTTCAGATGGTTGCGTGACCCATGTCAGTGTCAGCGCACTTGGCAGCATCCGCGCGGATTCCAGCCCGTTCGACCCGCTGTTTGACCGCGACGTTGGACGACATCGAGCAGCACCTCCTCCGGCTCTTGGATAGTGAGCAATACGGCGTTAAGTGTCGATGGAAGACAGCGTCCCCAGAATCGTGCCAGGTTGGATGACGGTGCCTCATTAGCCTGTCAGGAGCGCTGCGATTCTCGCATCGACGCTCCACGCCCCTGGCCCCCCCAGCATTACGACAGTCAGGCCGACGCAGTAGAGTGTTTCGGGGAGGTAAAGCAAGTCGCCGAGCCAATCGGCACGGTCAATTGGCTGCCATCCACGTATCCGTTTGCCGGCATCGAGTGCAATTGCCCCGACACAAATCACGAAGAGTCCGAACGCCGCTAGCACTGACAATAAACCAATGATGAGCGCGCATCCGCCGCCGAACTCCGCGCTGGGTAGCAGCCATTGCATGAACGGCACGGCGTGCACACCGTCGTCTTGCAGCGTACGTCTGAGTGTCACGTGCCTGGAAGCGTTGAATAGTTTGTGGTAGCCGCCGATCGCAAAGAACACGCCAAGTGCCACGCGAATCAGTGTCAGCGCGGTGTTTGGAGCTTGGGCGCCTTGTAGGAGGATACGGAGTACATGCATGAGTTAGAGCGCTCGCGGCTCGGGATTACTTTAGCAACTTACCATCCGCCGGCGTATCCCGCTCAACGCACTTCGCGCGCGGGATCAGACCACTTGTACGGCGTTGCATCCATTGGACGATGGTATTGCTGACACGTCGGCGTGAAGCCAGGGAGAAAGGGATCGAGTCGACGACCGTCGTCCCCAAGGATCCCATGCGGTGTGGATGGTTCTCGCTCCGGGAAGCATCATCAATGGTCTTGTCGTGGGATAACATGACCGATGCCACCGCTCATACCCGACTAGATCCTGCTTAAACTCGATCTCTCAGATAGGTGCGACACCGAGCCCGAGCTTAGGCATCAAGAGCAGGGAACGCGGTGGCGATGGTCGACGCCAGGTCGGCGATCGGCAGTCAAGAGTGCGCACCCGGCGCCTGCGTGGAGTGGGTGCAGCAGACCGATACCAAGGTACCAACGCGTAACGGCGCCAAAGGGCGCATGCTCGCAGACAGGTGGTTCTGAGTAGACCGGATTGGAGCCAGGGCTAGCGAAGCAAGGCGCAAGAAAACCATGGAATTCCCTCGGAAACTCATCTCGATCGTCGAGGCCATCAGTCGGTACGCGAGTCCCTGCCGGGCCTGCTACGGTAGCTCGGATACGCAGCACGGGCGTTCGCGTCGCTGCAGGAATGACTGGCTGACTGCGTCAGGGGGCCTCAGTGCCCGATCCTGATATGGCAGCGGCGTAGTTGGGTCGGAGCGCTTTCCGCGATGACAACTGGCATGGTCGTGATTGTGTTTGTAATCACCAGCACGGTGATCATGAGTGCCGTGTCGCTGGCGATCGGCATTCTGCGTGGCAGGGCTCCCCGGGAGCCCGATCTCCCCTTGGACGCGCACGGAAAGCCACGCGAGCGCCCGCGGCTCCCGCCCATACGATGCTGATTACAATCGTGCGTTCACGTCGATACGCTTTCCGAGTCCGCGTCCGGCCAATTCATTTAGAAACACGCGGGCTACCGGTTAATCGACGCCTCGCTCCTCCCGACAGTGCACGCTCAGCGGCCCAATCGTGCGAGCGTCCCTTCGACCTCCTTGATCCTTCGGGCTGTCCATACTTTCGATCCATTTCTCACGCCATTCGCTGGCCTTGAAGGGATCAGCGAAGTATTGCGTCTCGTGTGCAACCTTTAATCCGGCTGAAGGCTGCGGGTAGTCTGCATGTTCTGTCGCCCGACGATTCGCTCGCGGTATTGCGGATAGTGACTTCCAGCGTCGGCGAGGATCTTCATGAAACCTCGTGTCTCGCCTTTCTCGACCACTCGTCGGACCTCTGTCATCGGTCGAAACCCGCCAAGCAGGCGCTTGCCTGCAGCCAACCCTTCTGCTTCGGTCAGTCCGACCCGACCAAGCGGCGAATCGGTAAAAAGAGCGTCTCGCGAGGTGCCAAGGTTTAGAACGCGCTGTGCCGATCACGGAGAAAAGGCTGAGCGGGCGAACGCCACGCTGCGCCGTCACCGACTGAACGCTGACATTGCGGGATCCCCTCGGAGATGAGGTTGTGACTGATACCAATGTACAAGTGCCACGGCGTTGCGTTGCCTGTCTAATCGCAGACCTGGCGTGGCTATACGCGCTGCGCTGATGCCGAACAAAAGGAGCAGGCGCGTGAAAATTCTGATTGTTCTGACGTCGCACGACGTTCCTGGTGATACCGGGCGCAAGACCGGATTCTGGCTGGAGGAGTTCGCGGCCCTGTACTTCGTGTTTCGGGGCGCCAGCGTCGACTTGACGCTGGCCTTGCCAAAAGGACGGCAGCCGCCGCTCGATCCAGAGATGGGCCCCTTTGGCGATCACCGACGGTCGCCTCATCACCGGTCAGAATCCGGCATCCTCAACGTCGGCGGCAAAAGCTGTTCTACGACTGCTCGCGAAGCCGGCCGCGTCCTGGATCTCAAGCAGCCTGACGTCCCTTCCAGGCGGTGCGGTGGGCGCGCGTGATGCTCACCGGCCGCCGGTCGGGTGACCAGCATCTTTGCGAAAACTGAAACACACGAGGTGACGAGTATGAAAGACAAGGACTTACAACAGAATGTAATGGATGAGCTCAATTGGGAGCCGAGCGTCAACGCTGCCCATATCGGCGTTGCAGCGAGCGATGGTGTAGTCACTCTCACAGGGACGGTAGGCAGCTACGCTGAAAAGGATGCAGCGGAGAGCGCCGCGGTGCGAGTGTACGGTGTGAAAGGAATCGCCGATGAGCTGAAAGTCATCTATCCCTCCGACAAGCAGCTCGATGACGGCAGCATCGCCAAGCGCGCACTGCAGGTACTGTCCTGGGATGCCATGGTTCCTGACACGGTAAAGGTCCGCGTCGAGAACGGTTGGCTGACTCTGAGTGGTGAGACCAATTGGAATTACCAGCGAGATGCGGCTGAGTTCGACGTTCAAAAGCTCAACGGAGTCGTCGGCGTAACCAATGAGATCACGATTAAACCGAGCGTGCAGGCATCTGCGGTCAAAGAAAAGATCGTCGGAGCCCTAGGCCGGAATGCCCAGATAGAGGCTGACAACATCATAGTTACAGCCGATGGCGGAAAGGTAACGCTGGCGGGCGATGTTGACACTTGGTACGAGCGTGACCTCGCCGAAACGACCGCTTGGTCGGCGCCCGGCGTAACACAGGTGAGCAACAAACTGACGGTGATTTGATCGCCTTGCACCGCGGTCCCGCTGCGGCATTCGTGGCGCGGCGAGGCCGCGGCCTTGTCCGCCCGACCGAATTCTGGCGAGCGGAAAAACAGCATATCCGAATTGGAGTCGTCTATGAACGAAGTAAAAGTGGAGCAGAAAAGCTATCAGATGCCGCCGCAGGATGGGTTCACCGTCGCACACTTTCTCACCGTCGCCGACATCGAACGATCGGCTCGATTTTACGAAACGGTCTTCGGAGGTCGCATTCTGAGCAGAGGCGACAGCAGCGGCGCGCCAGGGTACATCCAGATCGCGAACACGTGGCTCATTGTCAACGTCGGGGGCGGTCCGACACCCGACAAACCATCGGTGACGCTGAGTGTCCCCGCCGACCCTGATTCAGTCAGCAGCTTTATGAACATTCGCGTTGCGGATATTCAAGCGTGCTATGAACTATGGCGAAAGCGAGGAGCCGAGTTCATCACAGAGCCAAAGGACAAGTACGGCGAGACCCGCTGCTACATTCGCGATCCGGACGGTTACATCATAGAAGTTGGGCAAAGCAAACCGGACTTCACTTACGGCTAAACGGCACGACGCATGACAGAATCTCTCCCCCGTCGATCTACCTATGTCGGAGATTCTGAAGCCCCTGTTGTCATCACCCTGCAGACCGTGAGCGGAATCTTGAGCTATAGCTGGAACCGACCAGTAAAGTCCGACTTCGGTCTGATAGTCACCGTGCCGGGTACACGCCATTTGATCATCGCGACCTTCACTGCATCGTTTACACCGAGACACGCAAGCATGGCGTAAACAAATACCGCGAGCACCTGCCACCAGGGCAATGGCTTGAATCCTAAAAACCTGACGAACGTTAGGATGGTTCCGGCGAGCAGCTCGGTCGAGAGGGCTAGCAGCAAGGTCTTGCTCGGCATGGTCGCCCAGAACCAGCTGCGCTCCCGTGCGGACACGACTGAGAATACCGCAAAGTAGAGCAACATAAGGAAGCTGAAGGTGGAGAGGGCACGGTTGTCGGTCGCTAGATCGAAATGCGACCAGGTGACTTGCAGAAGCAAAAGGGTTTCGGCAACCATCAAGATGCCGAGCACCACGGCCACAGTGATAAAACCTCCGATGTTCCAGGTCTCCGGCTTTGTAGATGGGCGAACATTGTCGGTGGCAAGGGAGATTTTCGCGAAGTCTGTCGTGGAGACCAGCAGGAGCATCGCCAGAGCGGAGATTACGAACCTGCCGGTCACAATGAACGCGATCGCCACGAAAGCCGCCTTCAGGATCGTTCTGCTGAACTTGTTGATAATCCATGTCAGAATGCGCTGATAAATCGCCCGCCCCTGCTTAACCAACGCCACGATATTCGTCAACCCTGGTTCGGTCAGGACGACGCTGGCAGCAGCCTTGGCTACGTCCGTCGCGTTACTGACGGCGATCCCCACTTCGGCCTGGCGCAGAGCGGGCGCATCATTCACCCCATCACCTGTCATGCCAGTCACATGCCCTGCCTGCTGCAGGTGCTTCACCACAATGTATTTGTCTTCCGGATACACTTCGGCAAAACCATCGGCAGCTGCCAATAAGTTCGCCGCCCTGCTGCCGGTCAGGGCGCCCGCAGCCTTCAGCTCAGCAACGCTGCGGAGGTTGTGCAAGCCCACTTCTTGCCCAATCTCACGCGCTACCGGCAGCGCATCGCCTGTGAGCATCTTTACCGGAACGCCCAGAGCCTGCAGTTCAGCGATCAGTGGCTTTGCATCCAGCCGCGGCGGATCATACAGGGACACTAACCCGAGCAACGCAGGGGTCCCGGTCTCTGGGCCGCGTGCTACCGCAAGGGTACGGTACCCCTTCGCAGCCGCCTCGCTGACGCGCGCCTCCAACGTCTCGATCGCCGGGGGCCGAAGCCCGCAGACCTCGGCGACGGTGCGTACAGCACCCTTCATCACGCGTAGCCGCTGGCCGTTCTGTTCGAGTACGGCTTCGGTCCGCCGGCTTTTCGCATCGAACGGTGCGAATGAAACGGGGGTTACTTTGGCAACGTTATCGAAGACGTGCCGCTCCTGTGCCGCCGCCAGAAACGCGAGGTCAATCGGATCATTGTTGGCTTCCTGCGAGGCGAGTGCTCCGGCGGCAAGCACGTCGGCTTCCGTTGCGCGCTCCAGCGGGATTACGCCAGTGACCGCAAGTTGGTTCATCGTGATGGTCCCCGTCTTGTCCGCGCACAGGACATCCATCGTTGCGGCATCCTCCGAGGCACTAAGGCGAGTGACCAGCACGCCACGCTTCGCCAGCTCCTTCGACCCGACGGCCATACTGACGGTGAACATGACCGGCAGGGCGACAGGTACCGCACTCATCAACAGCACGAGCATGAGCGGAAGGATCTCGAGCAGCGGTAAGGCGCGAATCAGCGACAGCACGACCACAACGCATAGCAACGTGCCAACAATGACGAAGAGCCAGCGGACGACTTTGGCGATGACCGCCTCGATGTGAAGTTTCGGACGCGCCTTCTGCACAAGTTCCGTGGTGCGTCCAAAGTAGGTCTTTGCTCCGGTCAGTATCACCACCCCATTGCCTTCGCCCTGCCTGACGATGGAGCCCGACGCGAGCACTGCGCCAGGGGCTTTGTCTACGTCCTTCGATTCGCCCGTGAGTGCGGATTGGTCGACGCTCAAGGCTTCCGTGAGGAGTCTCACGTCCGCCGGGATGATGTCTCCGGGCCGCACGCGAACGATGTCGCCGGGAACCAGTTCCCGAGCGGGAATGACTTGCCACTTCCCGTCGCGGCGTACGCGAGCACTGACTTGCAGCCGTTTGCGAAGTGCTTCAACGACACCAGCGGCTCGTTGCTCCTGCATGAAGCTGACCACCGCATTGACCACCAGCAGGGTGCCGACCACTACGAGATCCGTGATTTTCCCGAGCACTGCCGACAGGACCATGATGAGCTCCAGCATCCACGCAGAGATTCCCCAGAATTTCTTGAGAAAATTGAGGACCGGGTGCTGCTTCTCTCGCGCCACTTCGTTGTAGCCGTGCTCCTTGCGGCTGACGTCCACCTTCGCGGATGTGAGCCCGGTGTCCGGGTTGACCTGGAGCGCTGCGAGCGTCTGAGGAATCGAGGCGGAAGCGATGCCGGGGGGGGCTCGTTCTGTTGACTTAGGAGGAGCTGCCTCGTCCTTTTTCAAGTTAGCTGCGATCATCCCCATAACAAGCATCCTCTGTGGCGCTGTCGTAGCCGCTGGCCTGCGAGTGCGCTGCGTACTTGCGCCACAAATAGGCGCTGATCCTCAGGTCGCGCAGGGCTCGCGGAGCAGGGGTAGGAACACTGAGCCCTACTGACTGGCTGCTGCAATTATCGAATTGACCCGACGCGACGCGACGACCCACGGATCCAGCGGACGGGTGGAAACGCCGCGATCGTCGCGAGCCTGCGTCGTCAGGAACTCTTCCCGAGCGCCTCGAGAACTGCCGCAGGCCTGATCGGGAGGTGGCGTACCCGCGCGCCGACGGCTGCGAAGATGGCGTTGCCTATCGCAGGACCCACCACCGTGGTGCAGGGCTCGCCTAGGCCTACCGGTACTTCGGTGCTCGCAACGAATTCGATGTCCATCTCTGGCACATCGCCGATGCGCAGCGGCGTATAGGTGTCAAGATTCGTCTCCTTGACCTGGCCATTGACAAACTCAGCGCCTTCGTGCAGCGCCAGGCTCGCTCCCCAGAGAGAGGAGCCTTCGACCTGCGCAAGCGCCCCGTCCGGATCAACGATCGTGCCGGCGTCGACGACGAGTGTAAGTTTCTCCAGCGTCACCCGCCCACTCGTGCGATCGACTCGTACTCGGGCGACGCAGGCCGTCCAGGTCGGCATGGTGCGCTCCTGGCCGAAGGTCGTGGCGATACCGAGACCGGTGCCGTTGGGTACAGAAGCACCCCAGCCGGCCTTCTCCGCGACGCGCTTCAGCACGCGAGCCTGTCGCAGAGCACCGCCCACCGCGTTGGGTGCGCTGCCGGCGTTCCTGCCTGCGCCATCGAGCATCGCGAGGCGGAATTCAACGGGGTCCCGCTTGACCGCCCGCGCCGCCTCGTCCATGAAGCTTTCCAGCGCCCAGTTGACCCAGCCCGACCCGACCGAACGCAGATAGCCGGGGCGGAAAGCCCGATTGGCGAGGTCGTTGGACAGAGCACGCACTCGCTGCGCTCCGACCGAGTACCAGTGATTCGCGCCCGAGATCGAGAAGGTATCGTAGGGCTGCCCGTTCAGTCCTTTGAACAAGAAATCCGGGGCCAGCACCTGCGTCGGCCAGCCCGCGCAAGCCTGATGCTCCATGCCAATGACCTTGCCCTCCCCGTCGAACGCCATGCGCAGCCGTTGGATGGAAGGGGAGCGAAAGGAGCCGAAGCGCGTGTCGTCGGCTCGCGTACACACCATCTTCACCGGCTTGCCGATGGCCTTGGCCGCCAGTGCCGCCGGCACGGCATAGTCGCCGTTCAGTCGCCGACCAAACCCGCCACCGAGCAGATAGGTACGCATGATCACCTTGTCTTGGGCGACACCGAGTGCCTTGGCTATCGTTGGCAGAATCAACGATTGCCACTGGTTACCGGTGTGAATCTCCCAGACTCCGGCTTTCTCATAGGCGAGCGCATTGACCGGCTCGAGCTGAAAATTCAAGGCACTCGCGGTCGTGTAGGTGCGCTCGAGGAGCGATTTGGCGGCGGCGAAGGCGGCATCGACACCTTCATCGGCCACGAGCAGTGAGCCGCCGCTCGGGGTCTCGATCAGCTGCGCGCCGCGGGCGAGCACGTCCTTCTCAGAGACCTTTGCACTGTCATCCGAGGCCCACTCGACTTTCACCTTGTCGGCCGCAGTGCTGGCAGCGAAGAAAGAATCCGCAAAGACCATCACCCATCCGGGCACGGTGCCGGAGGGGTCCTCGAGCACGGTGCTGCGGATATACCCCTTAACATGCCTGGCGGCCGAATCGTCGACCGAAACGACCTTCGATCCATTGCGGGTGGGCGGTACCTTCGGCCGCGCATACACCATGCCGTCGATTTCCGCGTCAATGCCGTAGCGGCCGGTGCCGTTGGTTTTTGAGGGAATGTCGATCGCCCGCACGGGCTGACCAATCAGGCGCCGCTCGGCAGGAGCCTTGATCGGCAACTGCTTGAGTTGATCCGCGGTATAGCTGCGGCTGAGGTTCCCGCGCCGCACGATGTCGGCATAAGTGATCGAGCGGCCGCCCCCCTGCACGACGCTTGCGCGCGCGGTGCAGGTCGCCTTGGGCACGCCAAGGAGTCGCGCGCCCTCCTCGATCAGCGCGATCCGGCCTGCGGCGCCGGCCCGGCTGTATAGCGGGTAGCTCTGCCACACTGACCAGCTGGCACCCGTGATCATCAGCCCCCACTTCGGGTCGGTGTCGACCGAATCAATCCGCACCGAACTCCAGTCGGCCTCGAGCTCGTCGGCCAGAATGCGCGCCACAGCCGTGCCGACATGCTGGCCCATCTCGGCGCGTATGACATTGACCGTAACAAGACCCTCGCGGTCGATGTGATACCAAATGGTGGGTTCGAAGAGCTTCTCGGCGACCGCTGCCGCAGGATCCGCCACGGCCAACGCGGTGCGGGCGAACGCGAGTGTGAAGCCGGTACCGGCGGCTCCGATTAAGAAGCCACGGCGTGAGAGCGCGAGCGCAGTCTCCACCGGCGGGGTGTGCGGAGGATTATCCATGTGCGGCGTTGTCCCTCATTTCTTTGGCGGCCAGCTTGATGGCGGCGCGGATCCGCCGGTACGTCATGCAGCGGCACAGGTTGCCACCCATGACGGCATCAATGTCATGGTCACTGGGGTCTGGGTAATCCTTGAGCAGAGACGCTGCCTGCATGATTTGCCCGGACTGACAGTAGCCGCACTGAGGCGCCTGCGTCTCGATCCAGGCCCTCTGTAGCGGATGGCGGCCCTGGGGATCGAGTCCTTCGATCGTGGTGATTTGCGCTCCCCCGACCGCACTGACCGGGGTGATGCAGGAGCGGATGGCGCGCCCCTCGAGGTGCACGGTGCACGCACCGCACATGCCTATCCCGCATCCGAACTTCGTGCCCTTAAGGCCCACCACGTCACGAATCACCCAGAGAAGTGGGGTCTCCTCCGCCACTTCAACCGATGCCGGCCGGCCGTTGATTTGGAACGTGATCGACATGTTCACCTCATGGCGGGGCCAGCCTGGAGTGCCACGGTCGGTTGATCATGAGCCGCTTCCCGGTTTGCGGATCGCGGCGACCTTCCCTTCAAGATCCGTCCAGGCGGGTTGGTCCGTGCGCGTGCGGCGCAGATAGGCGCCGAGGCGCGCGATGTCTGCGTTGCTCAAGTGGGCGAAAGGCGGCATGAACAGACCCGGCGCGCCGTCCTTGAGACCGATGCCGTGCAGCACCACCTGCACAAGATTCGTAGGCTCTGCGGCGGTTAGGGCGCTGTTCAGCGCGAGCTCCGGCCGAGCAATGAGGGGCGCGGGTCCACTGTTATAATGGCAAGAAGCGCAGGCGGCGATATAGAGGCTGGCACCTGGATCGTTCTCCTCTTTCTCATCGAGGCCCGGGACGCTCATCGCCTTCGCCAGCACCTCCTTGATGGTCCCCACTCGTGTCGCGGCCCCATTCATGTCCGCAAAATACGTGGCGATAGC
The DNA here is from genome assembly GCA_963837075.1 of uncultured Gammaproteobacteria bacterium. Lineage (GTDB taxonomy): Bacteria > Pseudomonadota > Gammaproteobacteria > Steroidobacterales > Steroidobacteraceae > 13-2-20CM-66-19. The sequence goes on from CAWILY010000001.1 coordinate 736,609, forward strand.
TTTGACGTCGACATCGGGAAGCTTGGCGAGTCCGAAGTGAATCACTTCCGACATTGAAGCGGCCGCCACGCCGTGGAGAGCCGTCCCTCCAGTGCGCAAGAAGCCGTAAAGCTCTTCTTCAGTCCACGGAAGCGGTGCCGTATTGGCGGCCGTCAGAGCCGGAGCGACCCAGCCATCGACCATGCCACCCGCGTAAGCGTCAGAGCCGGTTTTCGAGGCCCCCAGCGCATTGCGCGGGGTGTGGCACGCTCCGCAATGAGCCAGCCCTTCTGAAAGGTATGCCCCTCGGTTCCAGGCCTCGCTCTTGGCAGGATCGGGCCGATACACCCCCGGGTGGAAGAAGAGGAGTTTCCATCCCCACTGCAGGGCGCGGATGTTTAGCGGGAACGGTACTGTGTTGGCCGGTGGGGCAACATTCACCGGCGCGCGCGTCATGAGATAGGCGTAGAGCGCCTGCACATCATCATCGGTGACGCGGGTGAAGTGATCGAACGGAAATGCGGGATAGAGATGAGTGCCATCGCGGGCCACGCCCTCGTGCAGGGCGCGCGCGAACGCTGGCTCAGACCAGCGGCCGATGCCGGTCTCGGGATCCGGGGTGATGTTGGACGTATAGATCGTGCCGAAAGGAGTTCCGATCCCAAGGCCACCGGCAAAGTGCGGGCCCTCCTTGGTGGTGTGGCAGCTCTCGCAGTTCCCCGCTGTGGCCAGAACCTCCCCGTGCGCGATCAGCTCGGGGGGGAAGCTCGCAGCCGCTGGCGGCACAACCGGCTGGATTTCGGCGCGGTGTGCCAGGGCAAAAATCGAGAGCGTACCGAGGACTACAACCGCCAGAACCCAGATCAGACTCCGTTTCACCATGATGCCTTCACCGGTTGCGGACTCTTGGGCCGATTAGCGCGAAGCGCCGCTTTGCGACGTCGCATTGGCGTGCCACCTGTCCAGTTCTCTGGGACCCACGCCGATCGGTTGGTAGTCACATGCGAACTTCTTCGTCTTCGTTATATCGCGGCACATACCCTGCCCGGGTAAGGATGCGCTCGCAGGGCTTGGATCCACAATTGCGTCTCAACTCCGAACACAACAATGCAGCCGCCAAACCTCAACTGCCTAGCTTGCGCTTGCATCCACCTCGGCCCGAAAAATCCGGAAGTTCTACTTCGGCCCTCAGCCGCACACCGCATTGGGCCTGCCGCAATTCAACCGACGCTATTGCACCAAGGTATCGGCCGATGACAATCGCGTAGCAGTGCACTGGACCTCATGTCTGGCCCCCCGCGGGGCCCCAGCGCGTCGACACTTTCGAACACGATCGCCACGAAGTCTCGCAAGTCTTCCTGGCGATCTGGGATATCGGCCTCAACGTGAATAACTGACAAACCCGCGGACCAATGCGGCGATTTCATCGGCAGCCGTGTCCAAGGCGAAATGACCGGCATCGAGAATATGAACTTGCGCGTTCGGCACATCCCGGCGGTAGGCTTCCGCCTCCGAGAGCTCGAACGACGGGTCATGCTTACCCCAGATTACGAGCAGAGGCGGCTGCTTCTGACGCATCCAACTCTGCCATTTCGGATAAGCGTCGACGTTCGTGCGATAGTCATAGAAGAGGTCGCTTTGAATCTCGGCCTGCCCGGGTTGGTTGAGAAAGGCGAACTCATCGGTCCAGAGATCTGGGTCATAGCGTTCCACCTTGGGATCGCTGCCGACATGCCGCGCTCGCGCCGCAGTCAGCGAAAGCAGATTCATACGAAGCGCGCTTTCGTTGGCGGCGCGATCCGCCCAAAACGCCCGCCGTGGCCTCCAATTCGTCGCCCCCAAGCCCTCGTTGTGTGCCACAGCATTCTGGACGATGAGCGTCTCGATTCGCTCTGGATGAGTCAAAGCCATGCGAAAACCGACCGGGCCGCCATAATCCTGCATGTAAAGCGCGTAGCGCGAGAGCCCAAGGGCTTCGACGAAATGATTCATGATTTCGGCGTAGCGATCGAACGTATATGCAAATTCCTTCGGCCCCGGCCAGTCGCTGTGTCCGAAGCCGGGGTAATCGGGCGCGATAAGGTGACAGCAATCGCAGAGTCGGCGTAAGAGCGGCTCAAACATCCGCGATGACGAGGGCAGCCCATGCAACATGAGAAGCGCCGGCGCGTCCTTGCGGCCGGCCTCGCGATAAAAGATGGAGAGGCCATCGATCCGAGTTGTTCGATAGAAAGTCGGGTGTTCCACTGGACGCTTCCCCCTCACATTCCCGGAGTAGTTGCCCTTGACAGTCTGCCGCCGTTCGACGCCTCGATGGGGGCTACCTCAACAGCGCGTGCAGTCGGTTCTGCTACCTGCTTCTTGAATCTGACGCGCGTTCCGACCTTGAAGCGACTTCGCAGCGCGGGGGATGTCTCACGCAGATTGAAAGGCAGCAGGCATCCGGCATCCGCGATGATCAAGCCGAAGAGGCCGGTCTTGTCGAAGTCGCTGACGGTTCCAGTGAATGTCATGGTCGCTCCGATGCTCACTGCCTAAGCGTCAAGACCTGCCGAATATCAAACTCGCCTGTGTGTCGCCGCGAGGCCGGCCGCGCGCGGATACCGACCGCACTACCAGGTTATCCACAACGTTGCGAACACCAGGTGCGGACCAGACTGCGGCTTCTGCGCGCTCGCGTGCGGCCCAGGAGTCCACTGTGCCCTCGAGAGTGACCGTCCCGTCGGATATGCCGAACGCAATCGCATCACTGTCTAGCTGTGCGCTTCTTTTGAACGCCTGCTGGATTCGATTCCTCACGTCCTTGGGCTGTGGCTGAGTCTTCAGCGCGATGTTATTCGTCACGCCAAGTATCCCGTAGAGGGTGCGCAGTGCCTCAGCGGCCGCAAATTTCTGAAATTGCCAAGAAACCTCACCGGAGAGCGTTGCCCAACCGTGATCAACCGTGACCTCGACAGAGCCGCGCGGGATCGTTGTGTTCCAAGCGAGGGAATTCACCGCCCGCCGAGCGATTGAGTCATCGTCATCGGAGCAGTCAACCCCGCTGCGAACTTCGATCTCATCCGCGACCGCGACAACCCCCGCGACCGCCTTCGTCGCCTGCTCAGCAGCAAACTTCTCCGCAAAGCTCTTGACGTGCCCTGTTAATGTCACCACCCCCTTCTCTGCACGCACGCCGATATTGGTCGCATCGACGTCAGGGCGAAAATCTAGTTCGTCCGATACATTTTGCCGCAGCAACACATCGTCCGTCATAGTCAGTATCCATGGTTAGAAATGCACACCGAACACCCTCTACCCGCAAACGCGGGACCCTTTGCCATCAAACCAAAGACCCTCGGTCGACGCGATTGTACGAAGGTGTCAGTCGATGTGTGGCCGGCGCAACTGTAGGGTTCGTGCTCGACGTGCAAAAACGTGCGTGACCGGAACCCGGCATCGCTCATGACATCCCCAGCGTCGCCGGCGCCGCAGCCATTGCGCGACCACGACGTCAACTCTGTGGAAGCGCGCGCGCCCCGCGTTGCCTTGGGCATCAACATTGCGGCTTCGGTGGCCCATCTCATGGTACTCGCGGTACTCGGCACGTTGGTCGCGGAGCTCGCTTGCTGCAACTGCGCGCCTGGTTATGGCGTCGGCAGCGGTACTCGTCGGTGCAGGCGCTGTTCTGGCAGCGCCTACGTTTAAGAAGGCGCAGTCGACTTGCATGATCCGCGTGCCCTGCGACATCGAGGCAGGCATCCATAAGTCGCCGGTTCTCCGGCGAGCGGGTGCAGTGCACTCGGTGCGCCTGTTTCAAATAGACCGCCGGCCGCCGATTGCGATCACTGAAACCGATACCATCGTGCAATCGATTCTTTCCGACGCATCTGCTGTGATTTGCTGGAACCTGGCAGCCTGGAGCGCGATGGCGGCAATGTGGTCGCAACGCAGCCGGCGGGTCGGCTCTACGCCCCGCCGGTGTTTACTACGGAGCACTGATGTAACCCGCAAACGCCTTATCGCCGCGGCGCGAAAGGGCGCACGTATGCGCTCGACGCGAAGAATGGCAGGATCATTTGGGAATTCTACCTGGTGCCTAAGGCCCCGCTGGCTCGCGCGCGCTCGTTGAGAAGGAGAACGACATGACAGCCGCCCTGGTTTCCGAAGCACAGTTGCGCGAGCAGCTCTCCGGCGCTATGCGCCGTCACTGGGTACTGTTCCTCTGCGAAGGCATCGCCCTGGTGATTCTCGGTCTGCTGGCGGTGCTCGCCCCGGTGATCGCCTCGGTCGCAGCGACGGTGTTCTTCGGATGGATCCTGCTGCTCAGCGGCATCGTGGGGCTGATCGCCACGCTGCGCGCGCGGCAGGCGCCGGGTTTCACTTGGTCGCTGCTATCGGCGCTGGTAGGCATCGTGGCTGGCGTGCTGCTGCTCGTCTGGCCGCTGCTGGGGACGCTGTCCCTCACCGCGGTGCTCATCGCGTTCCTGCTGCTGGAGGGCGGGGTATCGATCATGTACGCGCTCGAGCACAAGAGCGCCCTGTCGGGTCGCTGGGGTTGGATGCTGGCGAGTGGCATCGCGGACGTGATACTCGGCCTGCTGCTGTTCATCGGTTTGCCTGGAACCGCGCTGTGGGCGCTCGGCTTACTGGTGGGGATCAACCTGTTGTTCGGCGGCTGGGCGCTGATCCTCATGGCGCTGCAGGCGCGGCCGGTTGCCGCCGCCACGACTGCCTGAGGCTTCGCGGCCAAGCGGGCATCGCGGTGCTCCCCGCACTTGTGCTGATCGGTGCAATGGCGCGCACAGGGGCGCCTGGGGTCTGATGCGGGAGTGCTTACCATTAAGAGTCCATCAATGAAAACCCTCTCGCTTGCGTTCACCGTGCTTGCCATCTTGCTGGCGCCCATAGCTCACGGCGCCGTCAAGAACGTCGTGTTGGTCCACGGGTCGTTCGCCGACGGTTCCGGCTGGAAGCCGGTTACGGACATACTGGAACGCGATGGCTACACCGTGTATGTCGTCCAGGAACCATTGACGAGCTTCGAAGCCGATGTCACAGCCACGCGGATCGTACTAGACCGATCGGGCCCATGCGTGCTGGTCGGCCATAGCTGGGGTGGAATGATCATCACCGAGGCTGGTGCTCACGCGACGGTCCGAAGCTTGGTTTACGTCGCGGCCTTTCAACCGGAGATCGGCGAGAGTGCTAACGAGCTGCAGAGCCGGAGGCCGCCTGCCGCCAAAAGCGTCGGCCCAGTCGGTGGCGGGTTCGTGGCAGTGAAGCCGGAAGCGTTCCACGCGGACTTCGCCGCGGATTTGCCCCAGTCGGTTGCGCATTTCATGTCTATTTCGCAGGTGCCGGCCGCAATCAGCGAATTTGACGCCAAGGTCACGACCACTGCGTGGTCTCAGAAACGAAGCTACGCCGTCGTAGCCGAGCAAGATCGGATGATCAATCCGGATCTCGAGCGATTCATGAGCAGCCGGGCCAAGTCCGAAACGATCGAGCTCCCGGGAAACCATGCCATCTTTCTCTCGCATCCCAAAGAGGTTGCAGCGCTGATCGAGAAGGCGGCCAAAGCAGCTGAGTAGTGGCCAATCGGATGGCACAACCAGGGGGATCATTCTCAGAAGGAGGAGACCATGGCCCAAATCAGTGCCAACAAGAATGCCGTCCGTCCATTCCGTGTGAATTTTCCGGAAGCAGACCTTACCGAATTGCGCAAACGCATCCACGCGACAAAGTGGCCTGAGCGGGAGACGGTCGCCGACGCATCGCAAGGCGTGCAGCTGGCGACCATCCAAAAGCTCGCGCGCTCCTGGACCGAGCACGATTGGCGAATCTGCGAGGCGAAGCTGAACGCCCTGCCACAATTCATCACCGAGATCGATGGGCTGGACATTCATTTCATACATGTTCGTTCGAAACACGAGAACGCGTTGCCGCTCATCGTCACGCACGGCTGGCCTGGGTCGATCATCGAGCAGCTGAAGATCATCGGGCCGCTCACGCACCCCACGGCGCACGGCGCGAGCGCCGGGGACGCATTCGATCTGGTGATTCCGTCGCTCCCGGGCCATGGGTTTTCGGCCAAGCCGACTGCGACCGGCTGGGACCCTATCCGCATCGCCAGCGCTTGGATAGCGCTGATGAAGCGGCTTGGATACACGCGATATGTGGCGCAGGGCGGCGATTGGGGAAATGCGGTCACGGAGCAGATGGCTCTGCAGAAACCCCCGGAATTAATCGGAATTCACACCAACATGCCGGCCACCGTGCCGGATGACGTTGCCAAGGCCCTCCAGGTAGCAGGTCCGCCACCTGCTGGCCTCTCACCCGACGAAAAACGCGCGTACGAGGAGTTGGACACTTTCTATAAGCACGGCGTGGGCTATGCAATCGAAATGGCGAATCGACCGCAGACCCTTTACGGGATCGCGGATTCCCCGGTTGGCCTGGCTGCCTGGATGATCGACCACGACGCGCGCAGTTACGCGCTCATCGCGCGCGCCTTTGACGGACAGCCCACCGGCATTACGCCAAACGACGTCCTGGACAACGCCACGCTTTACTGGTTGACAAACACGGGCGTCTCCTCTGGACGCCTATACTGGGAAAGCAAGTTGGCCTTCTTCGCTGTCAAGGGCGTTTCCATACCGGTTGCCGTGAGCATCTTTCCCGATGAGCTCTACGAAGCCCCACGGACCTGGGCGGAACGCGCGTATCCGAAACTCATCCATTACAACAGGCTCGACAAAGGCGGCCATTTTGCGGCCTGGGAACAGCCGCAACTCTTTTCAGAGGAGTTGCGCGCCGCGTTCAGATCACTCCGTTGAGCCATCAGGGATTGAGCCCGCCCGCACCTGTCGGGCAGCTCTTTCCCCGCCTGGAGAGCAAGAGATGACGGAAACAAATGGCAAGCTCCGAGCGTGAAAGCCCATCCGTTTTGCCTCGTCCTGGCGTTCGCCTGCGCAATGGGCCCGCGCGCAGCCGTATCGCAGAACGTGCAGCCCGTGACGCATACCGCCACTCAATTACCGATCGAAGGTAGATTACCTTCGACTGACGGCGCGGTCGAATGGATCAATTCGCCGCCGTTGAGCGTCGCCGCCCTGCGCGGAAAGGTCGTGTTGGTAGATTTTTGGACCTACACGTGCATCAACTGGCGACGCACCCTTCCGTACCTGCGTGCCTGGGCCGACAAATACAAAGACCGTGGCGTGGTCGTTATCGGCGTACACACCCCGGAGTTCAGCTTTGAGAAGGATCTCGACAACGTCCGGCGCGAGACGACCATGCTCGAGATCCATTACCCGGTTGTAGTCGATAGTAACTATGCGATCTGGCGGGCTTTCCGGAACCAGTACTGGCCCGCCCTTTATATCGCAGATGGCCAGGGACGCATCCGGTACCACCATTTCGGCGAAGGCGGCTACGAACAGAGCGAAAAGGCCATTCAGCGGTTGCTGACCGAAACCGGCCGCAGCGATGTTTCTGCTGAGCTGGTTTACCTCGACCCCAAGGGGGTGGAGCGGGCAGCTGACTGGGCCAGCGTGAAATCCCCTGAAACCTATGTCGGCTACAAGCGTTCCGAGTCGTTTGCCTCACCCGGCGATGCGATACCTGACCGGGCTCACGCTTACACCGCACCCTCGCGGCTGCAACTCAACGAATGGGCGCTTGTCGGTGACTGGACCGTTGGAAGCGAAGCCACTGTCCTGAACGGCGCCGCCGGCCGCATCGTCTATCGCTTTCACGCTCGCGATCTTAATCTGATCATGGGGCCGACGGCCAAAGGCGCTTCGGTCAGATTTCGCGTCCGGATCGATGGCGAGCGACCAGGCTCCGCTCATGGGATCGACATTGACGAGCAAGGGAATGGGACAATGAGCGAGCCGCGAATGTACCAGCTGATCCGACAGCCCGGGCCCATTGTAGATCAAGTGTTCGAAATCGAGTTCGCCGCTCCTCGTATCGCGGCGTTTGACTTCACGTTTGGCTAAGTTGCCCTGCGATCGCTGCTCGAGCCTACTGATGAAAGCAATCAAGACTTACCCGACCAGCGTCGAGGCGGAGTTGGCGAGGATCGCATTGGAGGCCTGCGGCATACCGTCAGTCGTCGTCGGTATCAGCGTGGGCATGGAAGGCGGAGGAGCCGGCGTGCAGTTGCTCGTTCCGGATGATCGCGTCGAAGCGGCGCTGAAGTTGCTCGGCAATTCGTGAAATCCTCGGGTCGTGCCAGACGAACCGGAAAGCTATCCGAAGTTACGTATTAACGTGGATCAGGTACCCGGATCACCCGTAAGCGTGTGCGCACCTATTCATTGGAGAGAGCCATGAGCGAAGATGCCCGGACTAGGAAAATTCATACCGAGACGATCGATCAGCCTCGCCGGCGCTTCTTTGGGACCGCCGCCGTGACGATCGCGGCTGCCCAACTCGGGGTGATTGCATCCGCCGCCGCCCAAACCGGTAAGGCTGCGTCAAAAGTACCTGCGATCAAGCCGGGTACGAACACATCCTTCAAGGCCCTCAAGCGGATCAACGCCGGCCTCCTGAATGTCGGCTACGCCGAAGACGGGCCTTCCGATGGCCCACCTGTCGTGCTGCTGCACGGTTGGCCGTACGACATACACAGCTATGTCGACGTTGCGCCACTGCTGGCGACCAAGGGTTACCGTGTCATCGTCCCGTATCTTCGCGGCTACGGCACGACGCGCTTCCTGGCAGGCGACACATTCCGCAATGCTCAGCAGTCCGTAGTCGGCCTCGACATCATCGCGTTGATGGATGCGCTCAAGATCAAGACAGCTACCGTCGCCGGCTTTGACTGGGGCGCGCGCACGGCGGACGTCATGGCAACACTCTGGCCGGAACGCTGCAAGGCGATCGTTTCCGTCAGCGGCTATCTGATCAGCAGCCCGGCGGGCAACCAGGTGCCCTGGCCACCCGAGCCTGCGTTCCTGTTTTGGTACCAGTACTATTTCGCTACCCCAGTCGGCAAGGCCGGCTATGAGAAATACCTCGACCAGTTCAATAAGTTCATCTGGCACCAGGCTTCGCCGAAGTGGAATTTCGACGATGCTACGTACAACCGCACAGCAGCGTCCTTCCACAACCCCGACCACGTTGACATCGTGATGCACGACTATCGCTGGCGGCTTGGCCTGGCCGACGGCGAGCGAAAATATGACGACCTGGAAAAGCGGCTGGCCGCACTCCCTCCCATCACCGTGCCCACGATCACCATGGAAGGCGACGCCAACGGTGCAATCCACGCGCCCCCTGCAGCCTATCGCGCGAAGTTCTCGGGCAAATATGAACACCGGGATCTAACGGGTGGCGTCGGTCACAATGTGCCGCGAGAGGCCCCGCAGGCCTTTGCCCAGGCTGTGGTCGATGTCGACAGTATCAGCTAGCTGAAGTAGTCCCGGCGTCGCACGTCGCGCTCGCGGGCGGTGGGCCCTAGGCGCGACCGACCCCTCATTCGCAAATGGATACAGTCGGCAAACAAATGCAACCGATCAGGGCGGGATCAGGTCGCTTCGGTGGAAACTGCTTATCGACCCCTTCGCGTGCGACGTTGAGACTTTTGCCCCTTGCGCCACCAACTCAAAGGCAACGCCTATGCCAAAGATGATGAAGGCCGCAGTCGTACGTGAATTCGGAAAGCCGCTGTCGATTGAGGAGGTCCCTGTTCCCACACCGAGCGCGGGCGAAGCGCTTGTCAGGATCCAGGCAACGGGAGTTTGTCACACCGACCTGCACGCCGCTGACGGCGACTGGCCTGTGAAGCCGACGCCGCCGTTCATACCTGGGCACGAAGGGGCTGGCATTGTCGCCGCCGTGGGGGCGGGGGTTAAAAATATCAAGGAGGGTGACCAGGTTGGGATTGCCTGGCTGCACGACGCCTGCGGTGCATGTGAATACTGCGTTACGGGCTGGGAAACGCTATGTGAATCACAACATTGCAGCGGCTATAGCGTGAATGGCACCTTTGCCGAATATGCGATTGGGTCCGCTGCGTATCTGGCGCGGCTGCCTGAGCGCGTGGACTTTGCGGCGATCGCACCGATCCTGTGCGCCGGCGTCACGACTTATAAAGGTATCAAGGAAACCGAAGCACGGCCCGGTGAATGGGTCGCGATTTCAGGCATCGGCGGACTCGGCCACGTGGCTATCCAGTACGCCCGCGCCATGGGGTTGCATGTCGCGCCATTGGATGTAACCGAGGAGAAGCTCGTGCTGGCTCGCGAGCTCGGCGCAGAATTCGCTGTGAACGCGACGCTGCCCGACACGGCTCGACAGATTGCAAGATTAACCGGCGGCGGCGCTCATGGCGTGCTGGTGACCGCGGTATCGCCAGCAGCATTCGCGCAGGCGCTGCGTCTTGTGCGGCGCAAGGAAACCATAAGTCTCGTGGGCCTGCCTCCGGGTGATTTTGCGACACCGATCTTCGATGTGGTTCTAAGACGGATCACTTTACGCGGCTCTGTCGTCGGGACTCGCAAGGACTTAGCAGAAGCGCTTGAATTTGCTGCAGAAGGGAAGGTTCGCGCCCACATTCACAAAACAAGGCTCGCAGACATCAATGGTGTTTTCGCGGATCTGAAGGCCGGACGAGTGAACGGTCGCGTTGTATTGGATCTCGGTTAGTTGCACTTACAAGCGATCTGTAGAGGCACGGCGACGCAGGGATTTGCATTCATCTCAGGTGGCGCAGGTCGATGATTAGCAGAAATCAAGCGTGTAACCTCTGAGTCGATCTCGCGTTTCATTGTCATGGGGCCCCGCCGGCTGCGTTTTCTTGCGATCCCGGGCCGCCTCCGCCGCAGAGTGCATTTGCACGGATACACTCGCTTGCCCAGGGGTGCTAGCTTTGGCTGTTCGGTTCCGAAGACCTGAGGAGCACAGATGGTTACTCTAGGTTCATGAACATGAATACTTGCGAACGGGCTGCATGGCGCCAAGAAATGCAGCTAGGCAGGCAGATTTTGGCTTGCGTTTTATTGGCCGTGTTGTTCGGGATCTGGCCACCCAACCTTTCGGCGTATCAAGGCGGGCAAGCTCCGGAAGTGGCGGCAACGCCGCCGCCTCGTGCGCCACAGACTCCTGAGCAGTTGCAACAGCTGGTTGCGCCAATTGCGCTGTATCCGGATTCACTGGTAGCGCAGGTTCTGGCGGCGTCCACGTTTCCCGAACAAGTCGTCGAGGCCGAACGATGGCTGCAAGCGCATCCTGATGTACAGGGCACCGCTTTGGGTCAAGCTCTGGACCAGCAACCGTGGGACCCCAGCGTCAAGGCAATCGCTGCATTTCCATCCGTCCTCGGAAACATGGACAAGAACCTTACTTGGACCTCAGCGTTGGGCGACGCTTACTACAATCAGCAACAGGATGTGATGAATGCCATTCAGGTGATGCGCCAGCGGGCGCAGGCAGCGGGCAATCTGCAAACCACTCCACAACAAACCGTGGCGACACAGGACTCGACGATCGTCATTCAGCCTGCCAGCCCCGATGTCGTTTACGTTCCTGCCTATGACCCGTGGTTGATTTACGGATATCCGATCGTTGCGTGGCCGGGTTGGTACCCTTATCCCGGAATCTGGTTTGGCGGGCCAGATCTCTCCTTCGGAGTCGGTTTCGGAATCGGCTACTTTGCAGGTTTTGGATGGGGATGGGGTCATTGGGGATTCGACTGGTATCACCGATACCCAATTTATGGTCACGGCAGGTACTACTCCCAGAGCAACACATTTTATAACCGAAGCAGTTACTACCGAGGCGGAGGCGAGCGGGGCGTAGCCACGAACGTGGCGCACGGAGTGAGCACCAACCGAGCGGGATACGCCGAACGCCCTAGCGGCGAACGCCCTAGCGGCGAACGCCCTAGCGCCGAACGCCCTAGCGCCGAACGCCCTAGCGGCGAACGCCCTAGCGGCGAACGCCCTAGCGGCGAACGCCCTACTGGCGAACGCCCTACTGGCGCTACCGGCGGACGCTCGACCGGCGTTTACAACAGCCCTGGCGCAACGACGCGCCCTTTCAGCGGAGATACCCAGGCTGCTCGAGGATATGCTCAACCGCGTGGCGAGAGCGGCATCCACTCAGGCGCTTTCAGCAACTATGACCATGGCGGTGAGGCAAGAAGCTTTTCGTCCCGGGGAAGCGCCAGCGTCGGCGGCGGCCACGCCGGCGGTGCCGCCCACGGTGGTGGGGCTCATCGCTAGGCGAAGTCTCGTGATGTCCATGGCTTGTGGAAATTCGGAAATGCACAGGGGCGCTACATGCGAGCATTAGAGCTGAATATCGACAAATTGCATGCGACCAAGCTGCCCAAACTAGCCACATTCGCCATCCTCTTGATCGGGTGCTCTTGCCTCCGTTCTATGGCACAGCAACCAGGTCAGAAAACATTTCCATCGGCTGAGGAAGCGAGCAGCGCACTGGTCGCGGCAGTGCAGAGTGACGATGAGATGGCGATGCTCGATTTGCTCGGTCGGGACGCAAAGCAAATCATCTACTCGGGAGATGAGGCCGAGGATGCCCATAGCCGCGCTAACTTCGTGCAGAAGTATCGGGAAATGCACCGTCTCGTGAATGAACCGGATGGAACGACTACTCTGTATATCGGCGCGAGAAACTGGCCTACCCCCATACCGCTCGTGAACAAAGGTAACTCTTGGTATTTCGACACGGAGGTAGCCAAGAAGGAAATTTTGTACCGACGAGTTGGCCGCAATGAGCTATCCGCAATTCGGGTTTGCCAGGAACTGGTGGCAGCGGAAAACGAATATCGCCGCGCGCAGCACGACGAATATGCGAAAAGAATCACCAGCGATCACGGGCAACACAATGGTCTCTATTGGCAATCGGTCGCAGGTGAACCCCAAAGTCCCATCGGACCCTTAGTGGCATCGGCAGTCGCTGAGGGTTACGCCGACGGTAAAAGCGCTCTGACTCCATACCGCGGTTATTACTTCCATATCCTGTCGCAGCAGGGGAAATATGGTCCAGGCGGAGCGAAGAGCTACGTCATAAACGGCAAGATGACTGAGGGGTTTGCTTTCGTCGCTTTCCCGGCGCAATACCGATCGTCCGGTGTTATGACCTTTATCGTCGGCAGCGATGGAGTCATCTATGAGAAGGATCTCGGAAAAGAGACCAGCTCTCTTGCCGGACACATGAAGACGTACGATCCTGATGCCACCTGGCATAAGGCTGAAGCGGCGCAATCGAGCGCCCGCGACGCGGAAAGCAAGTAAAAGGGTGTCCGCGGGTGGCGAGGTCGGGAATACTGGTTTCCGTACGAGGAGTTCTTGGAGCTTTTCCGGCCAGCAGCCTCTGGCGTAACAAACTGATTTTGGCGGAGAGAGTGGGATTCGAACCCTCGAGGGGCGACAACTCTACAACCGGATCCACGAGGGAATGCTAAAGCCGCAGAAAGACGGTGCACGAATGTATATCACTCGGGCGGAGCTCGTGCGTTATGTCGAAAATTGCCGTACCGGGAACTGACCGTGCAGCCGATCCGTGCGCCGCGGCGCAGGCACCTCTGCAGCGCGTCGGCCATAGCCTGCATTGCGACGATTGACATCCGGCAGATTATTATTTGCCTTCCGAGAAATCGGTGCGTCGAATGCAAGCTGATGTGTCCTTCGCACTCGCCAGCAACGCATGCAGGGCCCCAGAATCGATCGGCTTGGTCAGATGTTGGTCGAACCCGGCGCCTATAGCTCGTTGCCGGTCGCCATCTCTTCCCCAACCAGTGAGCGCGACCAGACAAATACCTGCTCCCCAAGACTCTCGGCGAAGTTCCTTTGCGACTTCGTAACCACTCAAATCCGGCATGCCGATGTCTAAGAGCGCTGCATCAGGGCGAAATGTCTGCGCGATTGCCAGCGCGGCACGCCCGCCATGCGCTACCCGCACTTCGTGTCCGGCCAGCTGTAAAAGTATTGCGAGCGCGTCCGCCGCATCCGACGATTCCGGTGCTGCGAGCGCGGCGCTCTGTGGATACTCATAGATGCGTGCGGACGGTACGGAAAGTTACCCCGAAGTCACCCCCGAAGAGAGCGCCTTGAGGCGTGTAAGCTACTGATTTTGTTGGCGTCCCCAAGGGGATTCGAACCCCTGTTACCGCCGTGAAAGGGCGATGTCCTGGGCCTCTAGACGATGGGGACTTCAAGCGCAGTTGTAAAGCCGGTCGCGGCGCACAAGCCGAAATCCGGTCTATTAATGGTGGAGCCAGGCGGGATCGAACCGCCGACCTCTTGCATGCCATGCAAGCGCTCTCCCAGCTGAGCTATGGCCCCACCGTAAAGCCGGCGCACGCTACGCAGCCGATCTGAGCTTGTCAAGCTCATCCGCCGACGTTCCCGGCCAGCGCGGCGTCGAGCCGGGCCAGCGTGCGTGCCCTGCCGAGCAGCTCGAGCGTCATGTCGATCGGGGGCGACACAGCCGTGCCGGTGACTGCCACGCGTAGTGGCTGGGCGATCCTGCCGAGCCCACTCTGCAGACGCACTGCCAGGTCATTCAGCACGGCATGAATCGCCGGGGTGTTCCATTCCGCCAGCTGTGCCAGCTGCTCACGCAGTCCACGTAGCATCGCGAGCTCATCCGTACCGAGGTGCTTGGCGGCGGCTTTCGGGTCGATCTGAATGCTATCGCTGAAAAAGAAACGACTGTTTTGCGCCATCTCCTTGAGAGTCTTGCTGCGCTCACGCTGCGCGACGATCACTCCCTCGAGGAGCGCCTGATCGCCGTTGTCGCATCCGAAGCGACGCAGCTGCGCCCGCAGGTACGGCACGATCGTCGCTGGATTGCTGTGCACCATATGCTGCTGATTGAGCCACAGCAGCTTTTCCGGATTAAACGCCGAAGCCGCCTTGTTGACGTCGTGAATGTCGAACACGGCAATCATCTCTTCGCGCGTAAAGATTTCCTGATCCCCATGCGACCAGCCGAGACGCACCAGATAGTTGAGGAGCGCGTCCGGTAAATACCCCTCCTCCTCGTAGTGCAGCACGCTCACCGCGCCGTGGCGTTTGGAGAGCTTGGCGCCATCGGGCCCAAGGATCATGGGCACGTGCGCATAGACCGGAGGAGTGGCACCGAGCGCCTGCAGCATATTCATCTGCCGCGGCGTGTTGTTCAGGTGATCGTCGCCACGAATGACGTGCGTGATACCCATGTCCATGTCATCGACGACCACAGAGAAATTGTAGGTCGGAGTGCCATCTGAGCGCGCGATGATGAGATCGTCCAGTTCGGCGTTTTGAAAGGTGACCGGGCCGTGCACCAGGTCCTGCACCACCACCACACCATCGATCGGGTTGCGAAAGCGCACCACCGGATCCACTCCCGAGCGCGGCGCGGTGCGCTCGCGGCAGATGCCCGTGTAGCGCGGCTTCTCCTTGCGCGCCAGCTGCTGCTCGCGCTGCGCGTCCAGCTCGGCCTTGGTGCAGTAACAGCGGTACGCGCTTCCCGCCTGCAGCATGGCAGCGATCACCGCGCGATAGCGCTCGAAGCGTTGCGTCTGAAAATACGGCCCCTCATCGGCATCCAGGCCCAGCCACTGCATGCCCTCGAGGATCACGCGCACCGCCTCCTCGGTCGAGCGCTCGCGATCCGTATCCTCCACCCGTAGGATGAATTTCCCGCCCATGCGCCGCGCATACAGCCAGCTGAACAGCGCAGTGCGCACGCCGCCGAGGTGCAGCATCCCCGTGGGACTGGGCGCAAAGCGGGTGACGACAGACATGCTGACCGTAGTTACCGTGGCAGGAAGGGGCGCGCATGGTACCAAGGCGCGGGCGCCCGTGCCCGTTCAACCGGGACCAAGCGGGTTGCCCTTACGAACGCAGGCCACTGATTTGCCTTGCGCTAATGGCGCCTATAGACTTGCCGTCCTTCAAAAAATGGGCGGTTAGCTCAGCGGTAGAGCACTGCTTTCACACGGCAGGGGCCACTGGTTCGATCCCAGTACCGCCCACCATTCAGAACAAGAACTTCGGGCGATTCCCTCATCCTTGACGCCCTAGCGGTGAGGTATTACCTTATGACTACCTAGATAGCGAGGACGAATTCGCCGATGGCTGCTACAAGCCTGAAACTCCCCGAAGACCTCAAACGCCGCATCGAGCGACTAGCGAATGCTGCGAATAAAACGCCCCATGCCTTCATGGTTGAAGCGCTGGCTCGTGAAGCGGAGCGTTCGGAGCTGAAGGCGCGATTCGCCGACGAAGCGGCACGTTCAGAGGAGGAGGCATTCTCGAGCGGAAGGTCCTTTGAGCTCGCAGCCACCTTTGACTATCTGACCGCTAGGGCGTCCGGCGCCAAGGTGCGTCGTCTCAAGACTCGTGCATGGCGACGGTCGAAATAACGCAAAGAGCGCTCGCGGACCTCGAACGGCTCTTTGACTTCATCGCTGCCGAGAACCCGCAAAAAGCGCGCGAACAGATCCTGAGCGTGCGAAAGGCTTTTGAGCTCCTAGCCGATCATCCTCTACTCGGGCGGCCTGCGGAAGAAGGTCGGCGGGAACTCATCCTCTCGCGTGGCCGTTACGGATATATCGCTAAATACCGTTGGCTTCCCGCCGAAGACATCGTCTTGATCCTTGCCGTCCGACATCAGCTTGAGGCGGGATACGCGGGCGAGTAGACCGCTGCGCTCATCGGAGCGAGTCCGGCCATGATCGGTCGCCCGGGACCTTTGTGTGGGGACTGCTCAAGTTCCCTGCTCATAGAGGGCAGGGTGCCACCAATCAGAACAAAACCTTGGGATAGCTCCCTGCAGTTAGCCGTCTCCCATTGGGATCACCTTCTAAGTTGCGACATGCCGGGCACCATGCTCACCCGCGGGTCGCTGATGCGTAAACGGGTTGTTCTTGTCCAGCCAGCGAGTGAGATCGGACTTGTCCTTCGCCGAAAGCGACTCTACGACCTTGGCATGCGAATCGAAGTACAGCGTCATGGCAAGCGCCTGAGTACGCTCAGGTCCCTGCGGGAGCAACCGCGCTTCCAGTGCATAGATCCATGCCATCTGGGGGCGCACACGCTGCTGCATACGTGCCCATTCCAGAGCTCTCTGACGATACGCGTCTTCGTGCGTATCGTTGTACAGCCACTCGCACGCCTCCGCGTAGCGGTATTCCGACAAAATCGGATCAGTGTTTTCGAAGGGACGGTTGTAGAAGGCCGCTTTGAGGAAATCCAACGCATCACTACCGTGGCCATGCAGCCCTTCAAAAAACGCTCCGGCCAAGAACGCGGCAAAATCACCGCCAACACGAGCAGAATGCAGATAGTCCTCCAGGTGAAGCGGGTCTCCCGCTTTCGCGCTCGCGTACGCGAAATAGGGCAGGACGTATCTTTCATTGGCCATTTCAAGCGGGTAGTGGGCAGCAAGTTCGTCGAACTTGCGCACGGCAGCAGCATAGCGACCGGCGCGCAGATCTACGTACGCGTCGGCAAACATGGTGCGTTCCGCCCGCACGGCGGAGCCGGCAGGAGCGCGCTGACGAGCGGCTCGGCGAAACTCCGAGGAAGGGAGGAATTCAGACATGCCCTCCTGCGTCAGGCTCGGGCGCGAGGTCGAAAGTCCGTCGCTCTCGACGGTCGCCCTAGACGGTCCTTGGAGCTCGTCTAGGAGTTGAGGCAGGTCATCGGGCGGATCACGATCGATGCTGTTCCAAAGAATTGCGTAGTCAGCAGAAAAGCTTCTCCCCAGAAAGTGCGCGCGCTTGATGTGGTCGCTGAGCAGCCAGCCCCGCAGCTGACTTGGCGAGATGGCTGCCATTCGCTGACCGACTAGAGCGGAGACCCATACGTCAGGCTGCGGGAATCGTTCGGCCAAGGCGTTGAATCCTGCCCAAGCCTCATCGTGCAGTCCGAACGCATGAAGCATGGACAGATAGTCTCGATAGGAATGCGGACCCTGGTACCTTTGCGCTGCATCGAATGACGCCCGCAAGTAGCTTACGAGGTGCCCACGCAGCAGAGCCAACCGGCCGGCGCTCGAAATGCTTGCAAATGAGCCATCATCATTGTTCGCAGCGATCTGGTAGAGCTTACGCGCCGACTCAATGGCACCACGCCAGTACAGACCCGATCCCGCGTCAAACGCGTAGTTAGAATTGGCCACAACGTCCGCCGGATCCGTATAGCGCTTCGTGAAGCCCGGATAACTCAGATAAGCGCGCGCTGCCTCGTTCACGTCACCGTTTTGCAGCAGGTAGTCTCCCAAGTTCGAATAATTTGACCAGGTTGCAGGGTTGCTTTGGATCGCCGCGCGATAGGCCGCGGCCGGATCACCCTCACGAGACTCCTGACTCGCCATGTGTGCGAGTATTTCGGCGGCATTAGGGCTTCCGCGAAACCGCTGCTTGAGCAGCTTGCGCAAGTCCGCTTGAGGCAGAAATGGCTGCTCGGCAACATAAGACGGTACCTCGGTCTCAGCATACGCGAGCTCGTCAAGAACGATTGCGTTCCGGTCACGGCTATCAGCGTAAGCCTTCAGCTGGGGAATCGGGCTTCCGGTTTCCGTGGGCGGCCACCATGGGCGCATCGGAAAGTCCTGTGTGAAGGCATCCGCAAGTATGTTGAGTGAGGAGGGCGATCGACCGCTATCATCCAACACGGACGCTGATACGGCGGTCTGCCCCTGCTCCATATATGCCGCGGCGTACCTGTTCTGCTCGAATTCCTGCGCCACCGCAGCACTGGGCTGATCGGGGGTCGCGCCCAGGACCGTGCGCAATAGTCTGGAGTGCAATTCGGCAAAGGCCGGATTGCCCGCGTAGACAGTTTCGTAGATGCGCAATTGCTGTAATGCCTCGCTCGTTAATCCCTGCATCAAGCCAGTTCGAGCCACAGCCTTTAGGAGATTCGATTCGCCGATTCCTTCAAGCAGTTGCAGGTAGTCGAGGCGGTCTGGTGACTCGGAGGTACCGAACGCCAAGGAGCCGTCGAACGCCAAGGTCTTGCGAACGTGACGCGCCACCGACAAGTCGATCGTGGCGGCGCCTGAAGATGCATCAGCTACGATAACGGCGGCCCCCGCGAGATCGCGCAGACTAAAGTCGCGGATGGGAAAAGCATCGTCGAGCAGACTCTTTATTTCAGCGTTCGGCTGAACCTCCCAACTCAAAACAGCGGTGAGGCGGTTTGATATGAGGGACTGCCACGCGCGCGACTGCCCCGCTATGCGGGTCGCCTGCGGCAGCTCCGAACGATCGCACTTACCGCCGTATTCGATCTTGAGATAGCAGAGCTCGAATTCCAGAAACAAGGCTTCCAGCGACGCGGGCGATTGCGCGACGGCGGCTTGGAGGCTGTCGAGGTTTCCATCGAACGCTGCACGCAATCCCACAGCCGCCGGGCTTTGATCGTCGCCGAGTACCGCCAACGCAGCCGGACGCCTGTATAAGAGATGCAGCAGGTAGCTCTTTATGAATCGCGCATCCGCGGCATTCTCTGTGCGCTGATCTGCCAGTAGCAAACCGCGTTCGGCAAGCCGTTCCCGGGCCAGCGCAGGGTTTAGCGGTGCTAACGCGGCCAAAATGGCAAACCGTGCTGCCCCGCTGACGGGGTCGGATGCCTCTGGCGCCACCAGGTCGGAGGGCTGCCGCGGCAAGGGCCACAGCGCCTGCTGGTCGACGCCTGTCGTGGGAGTTTGCGGCGCGGCCGTGTCGGTCGAAGGCACACTCACCAGTGAGAGCATCTCGGACTGGAGCCCGTGCACGACCCGGTAGGGCAAGTCCTGGTCGGAAAATGGCAGCCCCGTCCAGTCTCGCTGAGCAGTTGGCCGCGGGTCCCAGGGATGATCAACGGAGTTACGTCGCTGGACCGTGAGCGTTAACGCCAGCTTGTTGTGGCCATCATGCCCCACATAGCCGCGAATCAGTACGCGCGCCTTGACGGTATCAGCAAGACGAGCGATATCCGCCCACTCATATCGGCGCTGGCCTTCCCCAATTGCACGGGCTGCTAGGTACGGATTGATCACTCGCAGATGCGAGTGCCGCATGAGGGCGTACGCGAAATCCGCCGTCATCAGTGAGCGCTCGATTCGATCGAAGCCTCGATCTTGCACTTCGAACGGGATGACCAGGACATCCGCGGGGTGGTCTTTCAGCACATCAGCGAATAGGCGGGATTCTTCCTGGCGCCAAAGCGAAACAGGCTGCGGCAATGCCTGTCGACCCTTGACTTCGATGCTGTGCAGTACGTCGTCCTTTGGCGGTGCAAATATCGGCGCGCGAGCCAAGGGCATCGCGGACTCACGACCTGCCGGCGACTGCCCGCACGACGTTAGTCCTGCCGCAAACAGGGCCAATAGGGCAACTGGTGCGTATATCCGGAACGAAAATTCTCGCATGATGAGCGCGCTGTCGTTCAAGCTGCCTGCCCTGGACTGCTGCACCCAAACATAGCGCGAATCGGTGGCTGATCAGTGCCTGGTCGGCCGTAGAGCGACTTGGTTCACACGGCGGGGCTCTCCAAGGGCAAGGATTCGAAGCGACGGGCGTCCCGACTGCGTGCGGTTGCCTGGGCCGCTCCAGCCCGTCGCGAATGTCTCAGAGGGGCGTCAGCCGCACCCATCGCGAAAGTGGGCGTTGGGACAATTTTGGGACAGTGCGATCGTGACATTGCGTGATATCAAATGACATCACGTGATACCAAGTCCCTGTTGCAATTGGGATCTAAGCTCGCATATGGTTGATCTGTAAGCCCCGTACCCCCGATTCACACGGCAGGGGCCACTGGTTCGATCCCAGTACCGCCCACCATTCAGAAACGTCGGCGGAACAAGGGGCTAGGACGTTTCCTGAACCGCGCTCTTGAGGTCATCGTTGGCGCTTTTGGGGCAGTGCTGCAGCGCCACCTCGGACAATCCAACTCGCGCTGTGGCGAATCGCCATCAAACCCGCCCATTTTGAGCTCGGCGGCGATTCCGAGTACAAGGTCGGACCATGCTCACGCTCCGCTTTACCCGCGTGGTGCGCGCTCGATTGCACGTCTCCGACGAACTTCCGGACCCACCGCGCTCGACCGGGGCCCTCGGCGACTGGTATGTCCACCTCGTCCGCTTCGGCCGCCGCCAGCTTGCTCTAGCGACGAGCGAACGGTCCCTCCTCACGGTGCTGCTTCCCGCCCGAGAATTGCGCACGAAGCTGGCGCCGAATCTCCGCGCTTCAGTCAGCATGCTGCTCGAGACGCTCTGCGTTCCGCGCGCGGCGATCGTACGCGAGATCGCCGCGATGGAGCCCGTGGCGTTTGGCCGCGCAACCAATCGGCGCATCCTCGGATCCATGAACGATCTTGCGTTCCAAGCCGGTGTGTACATCGCACGAGAAAGTCACGACCTCCTCGCCATCTCACAGCGCCTGGCTCGAACACCGATGTCGGCGATCGGGCACAAGTCCGGCGCGCTCGGTTTCCCGGACAAAGTCGCCCGCGCGCTTCTCGCTGCGCACGCCGCCTAATGCCGCGCCTCGACGCTTGGCGCCACAACTCGAACTCACACCCCGATCCGCTCCCTGAGTTCGGCCGGAGGCACTCGCTTCGTGCCGCTCGCCGTCGGACAGGGCCCATCTCTTCTGCCTTCATCTCGCCGCCGGCGCCCGCCTCGCCGAGCCGCCGACGACTCACGATGCCAGCCCTGCCCCTCGTTCAGTGCGTCGTAAAGCTCGAGACCGAGGCCTGCCGGCCTCACAGCCGTTTGTTCCCACCATGGGAACATGCTAGCATCAGGGGGTGCGGATCATCGCCCGGAGCACGCTCAAACGATTCCTCGAGGCGCAGACGCGACACCGCGGTTACGGCGCGCTCAAGTCTGCCCTCGATTCGTGGTTCGGGGAAGCGCGCAAGGCCTCCTGGAAGAGCACGGCCGACGTAAAGCGCGTTTACCGAACAGCCAGTATCGTTTCAGCTGATCGGGTAGTCTTCAACATCAAAGGCAACGATTACCGCTTGGTTGTCGCGGTCGATGTCGAGAAGAGTATCGTATGGATCAAGTGGATCGGAACGCATGCTGAGTACGACAACATCGATGTCAAGACGGTGAGCTATGAGAAGCCTAAGACCCCTGCGAAGTGAGAAGGACTACGAGGCGGCGCTCGCGGAGGTCGAGCGTCTATGGGGTGCGAAAGCAGGCACGCCAAAGGGCGATCGGCTGGACATTCTCGCCACGTTGATCGAAGCCTATGAGGCCAAACACTATCCGATGGACCCCCCGGATCCCATTGAAGCGATCAAGTTTCGGATGGAGCAGCAAGGTCTCACGCGCAAGGATCTGGAACGCGTTCTAGGCTCGCGCACGCGCGTGTCGGAGGTGCTCAATCGCAAGCGCGGCCTTTCGATCGACATGATTCGCAAGCTCCACGACAAGCTTCAGATACCGGCGGAAGTGTTGATTCGCTCGGCTCGCGGACCCAAGTCCCGTAGAGAGGCGTCAGCATGAGCGGACTGGCGGCGGCAGGGCCAGAGCCGGCTGACCGGGCCGCACCGTGCTCGCTCAAAAATCCCCCGTTGTCTCCTCGAGCCACTTCAACTCCTTGTCCCACGCTTGCCGCTCCGCAGCATCGCGCTCGAAGAGCGCGGCAGTCTTCTCCAGCACAAGCGTGAAGGGCCGCCCGACTCTCCGGGTGATGTGACGCACTGGAAGATCCTGAGAGTCGATCGCGCGGTGAACGTGAGCGCGCCCCTCCTTCGCGAGCGGCCACTCGAACCGGATCCTCCGCGGGGCGCGCAGATACGCCTTGAGCTTGCCGCAGAGCTTGCACGAGCAACGGAGCGGGGTCGTGATGGACCAATCGTCGGCAGCGCGCGGTGGCGCGTTCAGGTGCCTCGAAAGATCCTGCGCGCAGCGCGCATGAAGCGACTTGAACCCGAGCGCTCGAAGGGTGTTCGAGCCGTGGCGTTCATGTGCGGCCCGCAGCAGGGCGAGCCGGAGCACTTCGAGCTGATCGGTGTCGCCGGCGATAAAGTCGACGATGGACCGCTGGAGCTCGGGGTCGATCCGCGCGCTATCGACCACCGCGAGAACCGGTCCACTCAACCGCGCGAGCTCCTTCTTCATCTCCTTCGCCGATGCCTCTTCAACATGCTCGATGTGTTCGAGCACCCAGGTCCACTGCTCCTTCAGGATCCACCGTGCGACCCCGGGCCCGCCCGAAGATTCCGGCCGTCTGCAGAGCGCCCGGCAAAGCGGCGCGAGTCCGACGCGCATCCAGGCGAGCCGCTCATCCGGCGCCTCATACCCAGGTCGCTGCGAAGTCCACTGTCGGAGGAGCGTGCGACACCAGTCCTCTCCGTACCTGTCGAGAAGCTCCTCAAATCGCGGCGCGGCCTTCGCAGTCAATGAGGTGAGCGCAAACGGCTGTAGGAGTGCGGTCGCCACTTCCGCATCCCCGAGCTTCGCGGCGGCCGCGAGCGTCGCTGCGAACGTCCCTGGATTTTCGTCCCGCCAAGCGATCTGACCCCAGAAAGGGAGGAGGCGGCGCGCCAGATCTAACGCTTCCGGGTCCGCGGCTTTACGTCGGAGTCTCTTCGCAACCTCACCGATGCCCCAGCAAGGAGAACCTCTCGCCCGGATCACGAACGTCCGGTCACGCGGCCAGAGCACGATGGCGGCGCGGTGGTACCAACGGTCAACCGTATTCCCGTAGTTGCCCATGTAGCCTTCGTGCTCCGACTCGAAGGGCTCGAGCTCGACCGACGGCTTCGTATAGCAGAGCTCATCGAGGCTCACGGCGGCGGCGAGCGCTCGCGGTCTCCCTCCGGTCGCGTGGCGAAGCTCGATGTCGCTCTCGATGAGCTCGGTGAGCCGATGCGATTCACCCGAGCTACCCTCCCGCTCATCCTCCTCCTCATCGTCGTAGCCCCAGCGGCGCCCGTAACGCTCTTCCCAGTATTCATCCTCGGACGCCCAGGTCTCGTGCACATCCGCGAGCGCAAGATCGATCTCGCACTCGAGGCGCCGGGCGATCTCCCGCAACACCCCCGCGCGCGCGGCGTCCGAGTTCTTCAGGCGGTCACACGCCAATCCGCGGCGCGTGTACTGATGGTCGAGGAGATAGACCAGGCGGTCCGGCGGGCTGCGCACGCCATCGCCGCTCCAGCGCGGCGGACTCGGCGTCTCGAAGAAGCGCCCGATGCACCCGGCGAGCGCATCGGTCCGGGCCGCCGGGGCCTCCGCAACCGTCGCGTCGCCCTCGACGAACAGGTTGTAGGTCAGAACGACCCGATAGCCTTCCTTCACCGGGCGAACCTCATGGTGGCAATCGGCATAGAAGGCGATTAGCGTCAGATCCCGGGCGGAGCCGCCGACGAGCTTCTTCTCCCCCTGATGCTCGATCACCATCGCGCCACCCCTGAAGTGCGAGGGGAGACCGACGATGAGCGTTGCGATCATGTCGTCCGCTCTCTCCGAGTCCTGATGGGTGACGAAGAACTGACCGGGCGCGTAGATGAGGAGATTCTGCAGCCGCGCCTTGAGGCGACAGCCCGCTGGCAACCCCAGCTCACGGCGGATCCGCTCGAGCTCGGTAGCCAGTCGTCCCTCGCCGTGCCGGTCGTCGACTGTGATCCGGCTCCCGGGGATTTCCCACGTATCACGGACGCCGCGGTCGAGGCGCGTCTCGTCCTTCAACCCGTACCGCGCCGGACGGGCTACCTGGCAGAGTTTCCGCGCCGTGGCGGCACTTACCGGCAAGCGGATCCGCCCGAAGTCCTCGACCTCGAGCCTGAGATTCTCGGCAGGGATCGCTCCATGCGTGACGAACGAGCCGGCGGTGCCAATCCGCGCGAGCAGCCCGCTGATTTCCTCCAAGAGAGGCCTCACCTTCATCTCCCCGAAGAGCGTGCGAGTGCTCTGCGTACTCGATGTAGTATCTCAGGGTACGGCCGGCAAGAAAGACTCGATGACCAGCGAAGCCCGCATGATCGGATACGAGCTGCTCAAAAAGGGCGTCCTCGTGTCCTTTCGCATCCTCGAAGAGGAAGTTCTCACCGCGCCGGCCGACGAAGCCGAGTTCGGCCTGCGGCTGCTCCTCAAGTTCGTCCAGGAGGAGAGCGAGGAAGATTTTGACGAGGACGAGGTCGCCGAGAACACGACCGAATGGGGCGCTTTCGGGTTCATCTTTGTCCTGGCGCTCCTCTCGTTCGCCGATGCGAAGCCGCGTAACGCCTCCGTCGTCGAATATCAGGAGAAAGACGAGCTGCGGCTCTCGGACTTCATCGAACATCTGCGCTTCGTGCGCGGTGAGCTCCACTTCGCTGCGGATTACATCCGCGGCCGCCGGCTCAAGACCCGAATCGTCGTCCGCTCAAACGGCACCGTGACTCTGGAAACAATCGGTCGCGGCAAGTCCGCGCTCCGCTGGCTCGAGCGGATCCAGGGCAAGAAGCTCATAGAGCTCGTCGGCAGCCCGAGCTGAAGGCGACCCGTTCGACCTGTCAGACCATCCTGAAGTCTCCGCAAATGACCGCCAGCACCTCCTGCTGCAGAAGACGTCGCCGCTCGTCTGGCCGCTGGGACAATTCTGGGACAGTCCGAAAGTGACATTGCGTGATATCAAGTGACATCACGTGATGCCAAGTGCCTGTTGCAATTGGGGACTACGCTCGCATATCGTTGATTCGTAGGCCCAATACCCCCGTTTCACACGGCAGGGGCCACTGGTTCGATCCCAGTACCGCCCACCATTTAGAACAAGAACTTACAGAGGTTCCTTAACTGTGATTCACTCGCATTTGGGACAGCGAAAGTGGCTGGACAACCCAAGCGTTCGGTTCACATTCACGCAGGCACTCTGAGGAACTAGGTCGTGGCGATCCCTGAGTGGGCAAAGAAGGAGCTGCGCTCGGCCTTTGTGCGGGCTTCCCGTGCCGGGCGGCGGGCTGCAAAGACCGAGCCGAGAGCTGCCCGGGCAACATATCGCGCACGGGGCGACGCTATACGGATCGAACTCACTAACGGAGCAGTAATCACGCTCCCGGTGAAGCTAATTCCGGATCTGAAGCGAGCCGCACGCAGCGATGTGCGATCGGTCGAAGTGCTCGGTCGGGGCAGTGGACTGCACTGGGAGAGCCTGGACCTAGATCTCAGTGTCCCTGGCCTGGTGTCGTCGGTGTTTGCCGGACCCGAATGGATGGCGGAATTAGGTCGCGTCGGCGGCCGGCGATCATCGGCGGCCAAAGCAGCTGCAGCCCGAAGAAATGGGAGGAAAGGCGGGCGTCCGCGTACTCGATGATTCTGTATTTACATTGTAAATACCAGTTGATAAACTGGACCTATGGACCGCGTCTTTGAACACGGAGGCACTAGCTTCCGCTGGGACGAGTCGAAAGCCGCGGAGAATCAACGCAACCACGGCGTCTCCTTCGAAGAGGCCGCAACGGTGTTCGACGACCCCCTGTTTGTGCTGCAGGACGCGAGTCGGAACGAGGAACAGAGAGACGCCGTCATTGGTTTCAGCTCTGCGGGCCGATTACTCACGGTGGTGCACATCGAGTTTGAAGGAGAATTCATCCGAATCATCTCAGCGTGGCGTGCCTCGCCGGCTGAGGAGGCATTTTATGATCAATGAGCGAGTGAAGAAGCGACTGAAGAAGGATCGACCCAGCACGACGATTACCATGCGGATTCCGGCTGATGTCGTCGAGTCGTTGAAGGCCGTCGCCCCAATGCGCGGGTTTACCGCCTATCAAACGCTTCTGAAGAGCTATATCAGCGAGGGGCTGCGCCGTGACGAAGCCCAGGTCGATCAACACACCGCGCGCCGACTAGCGGAGGCCCTGAAGCGCCGTGGCGTTGCGGAGAGGGTGCTGCAGGAGGCTATGAAGGAGATTGCAGGGAGCTAAGACGCTCGGAGTCGCGAGCTGGGACAATTTTGGGACACTGCGCTCGTGACATTGCGTGATATCAAATGACATCACGTGATACCAAGTGCCTGTTGCAATTGGGAACTGCACTCGCATATCGTTGATCCGTAAGCCCCGTACCCCCGTTTCACACGGCAGGGGCCACTGGTTCGATCCCAGTACCGCCCACCATTCAGAACAAGAACTTCGGGCGATTCCCTCATCCTTGACGCCCTAACGGTGAGGTATTACCTTATGACTACCTGGATAGCGAGGGCGAATTCGCCGATGGCCGCTACAAGCTTGAAACTCCCCGAAGACCTCAAACGCCGCATCGAGCGACTAGCGAATGCCGCGAATAAAACGCCCCATGCCTTCATGGTTGAAGCGCTGGCTCGTGAAGCGGAGCGTTCGGAGCTGAAGGCGCGATTCGCCGACGAAGCGGCACGTTCAGAGGAGGAGGCATTCTCGAGCGGAAGGTCCTTTGAGCTCGCAGCCACCTTTGACTATCTGACCGCTAGGGCGTCCGGCGCCAAGGTGCGTCGTCCCAAGACTCGTGCATGGCGACGGTCGAAATAACGCAAAGAGCGCTCGCGGACCTCGAACGGCTCTTTGACTTCATCGCTGCCGAGAACCCGCAAAAAGCGCGCGAACAGATCCTGAGCGTGCGAAAGGCTTTTGAGCTCCTAGCCGATCATCCTCTACTCGGGCGGCCTGCGGAAGAAGGTAGGCGGGAACTCATCCTCTCGCGTGGCCGTTACGGATATATCGCTAAATACCGTTGGCTTCCCGCCGAAGACATCGTCTTGATCCTTGCCGTCCGACATCAGCTTGAGGCGGGATACGCGGGCGAGTAGACCGCTGCGCTCATCGGAGCGAGTTCGGCCATGATCGGTCGCCCGGGACCTTTGTGTGGGGACTGCTCAAGTTCCCTGCTCATGGACGGCAGGACCCGGGCCGACCGGTCACTGGCGTTGCTGGAATGGCTGCCCGAAAGCAGTCGCTCATGCCTTACGGTAGGCTATGGGGCACTAACCAAGAGCCTTTGAATGGCCGACCGCACCGCGCCAGAGAATCGTCAGGGTCGCGACACGACGGGGGCACCGTGACCGACCCGGCTAAGGCGGTGTTCCTGAGCTACGCGTCGCAGGACGCGGAAGCTGCACAGCGACTGTGCAATGCGCTGCGCGCCGCCGGCATCGAAGTTTGGTTCGACCAGAGCGAGCTTCGGGGCGGGGATGTGTGGGATCAGAGAATTCGCCGCGAGATCCACGACTGCGCGCTCTTCATTCCTGTCATCTCGGCCAACACGGCCTCGCGGCATGAAGGCTATTTCCGGCTCGAGTGGGACCTTGCGGATCAGCGGACCCACATGCTGGCCCGCAACCGGGCGTTCATCGTGCCGGTGTGTCTGGACGCTACGCCTGATGCGGGTGCGGACGTTCCGGAGTCGTTTCAGCGGGTGCAGTGGACACGCCTTCCGGGCGGGGAGACACCGCCCGAGTTCGTCAGGCGCATCGAGCAGCTTCTCTCAGGCGAGGTGCGTCCCTCAACGACGGCGGCCCGGGGGCCTGCGGGGGTGGTGTCGGGAAGAGGCTCACGAGGCGCATGGCTCACAGTCGCGGTCGTTATCGCTGTGGCCGCCGCCTTTCTCTTCGTCGAAAAGCCCTGGGTTTCGAGTCCCCCACCGCCAGCAGCATTTGCCCCGCCGCCGCACTCGATCGCGGTGCTGCCGTTCGTGAACCTGAGCGGGGACAAGGAGCAGGAGTACTTCTCCGACGGGCTCACCGAGGAGTTACTCAATTCGCTAGCTGAGATCAACGAGTTGCAGGTTGCCGCCCGCACTTCGTCTTTCTACTTCAAGGGCACGAACACCGACATCGGCACAATCGCTCGGAAGCTGAATGTTGGCGCAGTGCTGGAAGGAAGCGTGCGGCGTTCCGGGAATACGGTGCGCGTCACCGCACAGCTGATCAACTCAGTCACGGGATTTCATCTCTGGTCGCATGCGTACGATCGCGACCTCGGCGATGTGTTGAAGCTCGAGACCGAGATCGCGGATGCCGTCGCGAGCGCCCTCAAAGTGAGGCTGCTTGGGGACGTAGCGACCAAGATCGAGTTGGGCGGCACGCACAACTCAGCGGCGTTTGATGCGTATTTGCATGGTCGCAGAGCAGACCTTGCAGCACACAGTAACCAAGAGCTCGAGACCGCAATCTCCGCTTACACCGACGCAATCCGTTTGGATCCGAATTACGCGCTTGCGTTTGCAAATCGATCACTCGCACTTGCCAACTATGCCGATAAGGCGTCCGGTCCGGCCGTTCGCGAGAGTCTCGACAAAGCACACGCAGATGCGCGAAAGGCGATTGCGCTGGCGCCTGATCTGGCCGAGGGGCACCTCGCGCTGGCGGGCTATTTCGAGGGATTTCTGGATTTCATTCAGGCGACTGAAGAGTACGAGCGCGCCTTGGCGATAGCGCCAGGTAACGTGCGGGTGCTGCGAGACTATGGCAGGTTCGTTACCCTCATGGGCCACAAAGAGAAGGGCGTCGCCGCCGCACGGCGCGCCACCGTGCTGGACCCATTGGATCGCGACGCACTTGGCATGCTCGGCACGGTGCTCTATCGCGCGCGCCAATACAACGAGGCGATCGCCGCCTTGGAGGAGACGCTGGCTGTTGATCCCGACGACGTAATCTCCCGCGGATTTCGCGGCTTAACGTATTACCTGCTGGGAAACTTTCAGAAGGCACAGCAGTCGTGCGAATGGAAGTCCTACGACCTGTACCTCCGGCAGTGTCTCGCATTGGTCGACAAGAAACTCGGCAGGCAAGCTGATGCCGACGCGAGACTGACCGAAATCAGAGCTCAGGGTGACGACCCGGCGTATGAATACGCTGGGATCTACGCGCAGTGGGGCGATACGCCCAAGGCGCTCGAATGGCTCGATACCGCGATGCGGTTGCGTGATTCGGGGCTCATAGAACTCAAGACGGATCCGCTGATGGATCCACTGCGCCAGGAACCGCGCTTCCAGGCGCTGATGCGGGAGTTGAAGTTTCCCGAGTAACCGACGGCAAAATTCCCAGACGCTCCTGTCGGAGCCGAATGTTCGGTTCGAAGAAAATTACGCGTCTGAGCAGATTGCCCGCTTCTGGCCGTGACCGGCCCGTTGTTGTGGTCGTACGAAACTGCCGGCGCCACGGTCGGTCTACCGCTGGTTCGACGTCACCGTCTACCGAAAGTCGACCGGTAGAGGTGACGTGTTTGGCGATTTTCGTACCACGTGATCTTTGGGAAGATGGCTCCGAGGGGCAGCGAGGGAGCCATGAAGAAGACCCGTTTCTCGGAAGAGCAGATGGTCAAGATCCTGCGCGAGGCCGACACGGCGCCCGTGGTCGAGGTGGCCAAGAAGCACGGGATTTCGGATCAGACGATCTACCTGTGGCGTAAGCGTTTCGGTCAGCTCGAAGCGGTCGACGTCAGACGCCTGCGGCAACTGGAGCAGGAGAACGCGAAGCTCAACAAGCTGATTGCCGAACGCGACCTCGAGATCGAGGTGATGAAGGAGGTTGCGGCAAAAAAATGGTAGGCGCGCCCGTGCGTCGTCGCCAGGTCGCCTACGGATACGGACGCGGCCTATCGATGAAGATCCTGATCGAAGAGTTCCGGCGCCAGTTCAATGAGCTTCGACCGCACTCGAGTCTCGGACAGCTGACGCCGATAGAGTTCAAGCAGCAGCTATTAACAACCGACCCCAACACAGCCATCTCCAAAGGTGTTTAGGTCCGAAGAACGCCGGCAGGTCAGCAGTTAAGGCTGGACTCCCCCTTTCCGCTATACGTTGGAAAGAACGCGGGCAGCATTGCCGCGCGTGTCGGCGGTCACCTGATGTTGGGAAAGGATCGAGTAACCCCGCTGTTCGAGGAGCGCCGCAAGCAGAGGCGGCCCACCACAAGTTGCCAAGCGCGCGCCGGGGTCGAGCACCTGTTTCCGCGGATGCCGAAGACGCGAGACCTGATGCTGGACAACGTGGGGCTGTCTTGGGTAGCGCTGGACGGGGATGATCACGCAGCCAACCGTTTTTCCCTCGAAGATCTTGCGATTGGACTCATGCGGCCGGTCCTCAATGTGGATGTCGAACGCTAGCGGCTCCACAATTTCGCAACTCTCAAAGCCTGTAACACGGGTTCGAATCCCGTCGGGAGCGCCAATGCAATTAAAGCATTTGGGAAGATCAGGGGTTTCTTCAACTTGTGTGGGAATGTTGGGAATAATGCCGTGACCATCAAAGTAGGCCCGTTGGGCCCCAGTTCGCTTCCCATAACGACGACGTCGTCCAAAACAGTTCCTGAGGAATCACCAGCGCCTGTTACCTACCCGTGCGCGTCGCGTACCGCGGTGTTGGCCCGGTGTGCTTTCCGGCATGCGCCGAGATTCGGGCGAGACTCCCCAGCTTCAGCGTGCGTGTCGATGGCAAGGTTACGAAGCTACGTCCGTCAACGGCGCCGCGGAATCCCTCGGCGGGCCACAGACACGCTTCTGAAACACTGCGAGGCTATGTAGCCGTAATAGCCGCGTCACGACCTGTCTCTGGCAGCACCGGCAGGTGTGTCTCGGGAGCTCGCTCGGTGCCAGCTACCGTACGGCTGCCACATGTGAAGTACAAGGCGAGCCCCGTGAAGCCAAAGCCGCCGATGAGGTTACCGAGCGTTACGGGGATCTGGTTCCACAACCACCAGTCGCTCAGACCGACCTTGGCACCGAGCATCATGCCAGCTGGTATGACGAACATATTGACTACTGAGTGCTCGAAACCTTGGGCAAAGAACACCAGAATCGGCAGCCAGGCGGCGGAAATCTTGCCGATCGTGGAGGTCGAGGTCATCGCCATGACGACGCCGAGGCAGACCAACCAGTTGCAGAGCATCGCCTTCACGAACACCGTCACCAGGCCCGCAACTCCTGCATGCTCGTAGCCGAGTGTCTTCGCTGTCGCGACAGCAATCAGTTTCGCGGCCAGTGGATCCTGCTGAGTGGCGCTACCCATCATCGAAAGCGTGGTGGCAAGAAGTCCGGCGTAGAGCAATGCGCCCAGTAAGTTGGCGAGAAACACCCAGCCCCAGTTTCTGAGCACCTCGGCTGCGCTCACCTTGCACTCGATCCAAGCAAGAGGAAGCAGCGCGAAGCTCCCTGTAACGAGCTCAAGGCACAGCAGCACGATCATCACGAAGCCGGCCGGAAAGATCAGGGCGCCTACGATGCTCTGGCCCGTTTGCACCGCGGCCCCGAGCGCGAGGCTGGTGGCGGCCCCGAGGAGAGCGCCCGACAGAGCGCCCCGAATCAGAAGATCGCTTTTCGGGAGTCGCGCCTTGGTGATCCCCGCATGCACCATGGCCGCAACGACCGCATTCGGTGCCACGTAATCCATCCGAGCTTCCTTAAGTTCCTCGAACCGAACTCGATTGCGCTACCAGTGCGGACTGGATGCAATGGCTATGCCACGACTACGCGCCCCGTCAATTCCTCAGCAGCAGGAGGTGCATCTGACATTCAGCGCGCTGGCATTTCCGGCGCGTTCACAGGGACAAAGAGGTTATTACGTGCGAAATCGACGTGCAAAGCGCCTGCGGTATGAGGCATATGACGCCCGAGAGTTAATGGCTTCAGCTGGATGACTCTTCGGGATTTTGTTCCAACCTGGCGCAGGGTGGTCCAGGAGTGCCCCGAATCGGTGCGCTTGCGGGCAGGAGACCCGCGGAACCGGTGCGCTAAGGTGTTCTGAGGAAGAGATTTTCGGCGAACGCCGGCGCGCGCGGCGGGGTGGCACCGATCTTGCTCGGTGCTCCATACAAGATTCTTGCACGATCGGCAGGGCGTTTTAATGCAGAGGCAGCGTTTGGTCGTGGTGGGTAACGGGATGTCGAGCGGGCGGACGCTCGAAGAGCTGCTTAAATACGCGCCCGACCTTTACGACATCACCATATTCGGCGCGGAGCCACTGCCCAACTACAACCGGATCCTCCTGTCACCGGTTCTCTCCGGCGAACAGACGCTCTCCGAGATCATCCTGAATGACATCCTCTGGTACGAACGCCACGGAATCCGACTGCACTTGAACAGCAAGGTGGTGGCGCTCGACCGCACCGCCCGTCGCGTCGTGACTGAGGACGGCACGGCCGCTGGCTACGATCGCCTGCTCCTTGCGACCGGCTCGAAACCTGTGATTCTGCCGCTCCCTGGGAACGAACTTGAGGGCGTAATCACCTACCGTGACGCGCAGGACACGCGCTGCATGATCGCCGCGGCCACTCGCCATCGGGACGCGGTTGTGATTGGTGGGGGGCTGCTCGGGCTCGAAGCCGCCAATGGTCTCAGGCAGCGCGGCATGGAGGTCACGGTGGTTCACCTCATGCCATGGCTGATGGAGAGGCAGCTCGATCGGGCCGCGGCGCTGCTGCTGCAGCAATCGCTGCAAGCGCGCGGAATACGCTTTGTTCTTGACTCGAAAACACAGGCGATTCTCGGCGATGCAAGTGGACGGGTGTCCGCCGTGCAGCTCGCAGACGGGCAGCAGCTCCCGGCACAGCTCGTCGTGATGGCTGTCGGCATTCGCCCCAACACCGAGCTCGCTGAGTCGGCACGGCTGTACTGTAACCGCGGAATCGTCGTCAACGACACGATGCAGAGCTTCGATCCACGCATTTATGCCGTGGGCGAATGCGTCAATCACCGCGGCATTGCCTACGGCCTCGTCGCGCCGCTCTTTGAGATGGCCAAGGTCGCTGCTAACCATCTGGCACAGTACGGCATCGGGCGGTATTGCGGCTCGGCGCTCTCCACAAGACTCAAAGTGACCGGGATTGATCTCTTCTCAGCCGGCGACTTCCAAGGCGGGGCAGGCATGGAGGAAGTTGTCCTGTCGGATCCGGCGGCGGGCGTCTACAAGAAGCTCGTGATCAAGGACGACAAGCTCGTGGGGAGCGTCATGTACGGCGACGCAGCCGAGGGCGCCTGGTACTTCAAGCTGCTGCGCGAGGGCACCAATATCGCGCAAATCCGTCCGCAGCTGATGTTCGGCGATCGCAATCTCGGCGATGGGGGCTACCAGGGCCGTAACCGTGCGGCGACGATGACGGATGCAATGGAGGTGTGCGGTTGCAATGGCGTATGCAAGGGCACAATCGTCAGGGCGATCAAGGAACAGGGCCTGTTCACGGTCGAGGAGGTGCGCAAGCATACCAAGGCGTCCTCATCCTGCGGGTCCTGCACCGGCCTGGTCGAGCAGATTCTCATGAGCATAGCCGGCGGGGACTACTCCCCCGCGCCGAAGGCGAAGGCGCTGTGCGACTGCACCGAGCATACGCATGAGGAAGTGCGCCGCACGATCCGCGAACAGCATCTGCTCTCAGTGGATGCGGCCATGAAGATGATGGCCTGGCGCACCCCTGACGGCTGTGCCAAGTGCAGACCGGCGCTGAACTATTACGTGCTCTCGACGTGGCCACGCGAAGCCCGGGACGATCCTCAGTCCCGGTTCATCAACGAACGGGCGCATGCAAACATCCAAAAGAACGGCACGTTCTCGGTAGTCCCGCGTATGTGGGGCGGTACCACGAGTGCAGCCGAGCTGCGCCGCATCGCCGACGTCGTAGACAAATACCAGATTCCGACGGTCAAGGTCACAGGCGGCCAGCGCATCGATCTGCTGGGAGTCAGGAAGGAGGATCTGCCGGCCGTGTGGCGCGATCTCGATATGCCCTCAGGGCACGCCTACGCCAAAGCGCTGCGGACGGTGAAGACCTGCGTCGGATCCGAATGGTGCCGCTTCGGCGTTCAGGACTCTACTCAGATGGGCATCGAGCTGGAGCGCTCGCTGTGGCGCATGTACGCACCGCACAAAGTGAAACTGGCAGTATCGGGCTGCCCGCGCAATTGCGCGGAGGCAGGGATCAAAGACGTTGGCGTCATTGCGGTAGAGTCGGGCTGGGAGATCTACGTCGCAGGAAACGGCGGCATCAAGACCGAGGTTGCGCAGTTCTTCGTTAAGGTCGAAAGCCGGGAAGAGGTCCTCGAATACGCCGGCGCCTTTCTGCAGTTGTACCGCGAGGAAGGCTACTACCTGGAACGGACCGTTCACTTCGTGGCGCGCGTCGGACTTGACTACTGCAAGTCCAAAGTGGTCGCCGACGGCGTGCAACGCAAAGCGCTCTATGATCGGCTGCAGCTCGCCATCAGCGAGGAGCCGGACCCGTGGAAGCAGCGAGTGCAGGGCGCTGCGCGGCATGAATTTGAACCGTTGCACGTCACGTAAAGTCGAGGTGCCGCAGCGATGGGTCAATGGTCAAGGATCTGCGCAGTTCGGGACATCCCGGCGCTCGGCGCCCGCGTGGTCAAAGTTGCAGGAACCAGCATCGCGATATTTCGGACCGCTGATGACCGGATTTTCGCTCTGCGTGACCGCTGTCCGCACACGGGAGGGCCCTTATCGCAGGGCATCGTGCATGGCGAGCAGGTGACCTGCCCACTCCACGGCTGGGTGATCGGGCTTCGTGACGGCGTGGCGGTGGCGCCGGATTTAGGCTGCGCACCGTGCTATGAGGTGCGGGTCAAAGACGGTGAGGTCTGGCTCGACTTCAGGCCGGCCGTGGCATCCGAGACGCATGCGGCTTGACTGAGTGATGGAGTCGTTGGCGCTCATCCGTTCACCTTCACACGGCAGGGGCCACTGGTTCGATCCCAGTACCGCCCACCAACGATCGATTGCTTGCGGTACGGCCACGTTCGCAGCTGCCGAGTCGGGGCTGTCAAAGCGACGCGATCCGTCGGATGCACTCCAGCTTGTCGTGAGACAGGCCCTCGAGGTGGGCCTCGGTCAGTCGCCCCTCGCGAATCAGCCGGCCGAAAACCGAGATAAGCTGCGAGTAGCGGTAGTCGTACTTCGCGTCGAGTTCGCGCCGTCGCTGACTGAGGAAATGCTCAATGGGCCACATGTCATCCGGCGTCTGCACGGCCGCCGCGCGCGCCTTGAAGTCCTGCAGGACGTCAGCGAGCTCTGCCTGTAGAGCTACCTCAAACGCCCGCCGCGACAGTTTCTTTTCCGCTTCGGTCCACTTCAGCTGGCGCATCGGTCGCTGCTCTGTTGCCACGAGTGCGGCGATAAGTCGGCGTTTTTCTTCGCCGGCCCGGCGTGACTCACTTCTTGCGGAATGCGACCACGTTCTGGGATTGCGGGGTCGGGCTGCTCGTCACGACGCGCGTCAGCAGAGCCGGCGACACGTTCCAGCGATGTCCGTCGTCAGTCACGAGACTTACCGTCTTCCTGTTGTAGCGCACGAGCATCCCGGTGATCCGACGTCCGTCCTCTGAATCGAAGCTCACGCGCTCGCCGACCTTGAACTCGAGCATCGAAGTGTGCGCGCGGAGCTGCGCGAACATGCGTAGACGAGCGACGATGCGGTGGTTGAGGTTGATGAGCTCGGATTCGGTAAGCCGATCGATATCAATCTTCATGGTCACCTTAGCTTCTCACGACATCAAGAGCGCGAATCATCCCCGGATTGCTAATGTGACAGGAACACCTGCACAGCCGCCACCACCTTCGCCTGGTCTGCTTTGGGCAACGCGCCGAGTCGCCTCACGATGCGCGCATCGCTCAGGGTCATGATCTTCGCGGCACGCACCACCGAGGGCGCCGGGAGCCCTGCTCCGCGCAGATTGCTCACTGGCACATCCCCGGGCCACCGAGGGTTCGCGGCACTCGTTACCATCGCGAGATAGCAGACTCCGGTTTCCTGCATATGCTGCGGTGAGGAAAGCACCACGGCGGGTCGAACCTTGTCGGAGGGCTGGTCGCTGTAAGTAAAGGGGACCACAACGACGTCCCAGGGCTTGAACCTACTTGCCGAGCTTGTCATAGACGGCGTCGTGCGCACTGCCCCACTCGTCTGCAAAGGCGCCGTAGTCGATCTGCGCCCGTTCCTCCTCTCCCGTCGGCATTACGAGAGACCAGAGCTGCGGCTTCCCGCTACGCGCTCGGAAGTACAGGCGCAGCGCCTCCGTCACCACCTCGGATTTCTTCCGGATTTCCTTGCGGCAGACTTCGTCAAGTGCCTTTTCCATTTCGGAAGGCACGGTCACAGAGATCGCTTTGTACTTGGCCGAGGTTTTCATAGGCGCTCAATAATAGTATCTAATCCTATCGGATAGGATTGATAGAGTTCAAGTCGAATGCGCCTAGGTGAAGCGGCCCATCGCACCTCAATAATGCGCAGTGTCCCCAGACGGGGCGCTGCGAGGGCGGCCTGCGGAACAGGGCCGACGGGAACTCATTCTCTCGCGCGGCCGCTTCGGATATATCGCGAAATGCCGTTGGCTTCCCGCCGAAGATATCGGCCTGATGCTCACCGTCCGACACCGGCTTGAGGCGGGATACGCAGGCGAGTAAGCCGCGGCGGTCGTCGGACAGGTTGGCTACTGGATCCAGCCGGTTAGATTTACATGCAGGCAGGGAGACGTTGCATGCGACCTCTTAGATTGGGAATGGTGTGCAGCGGTGCTGCGCGCGCACTTTGCACAAGGCTATCATTGCACTGTCGGCAGTCACATATATAGGGTGTGCGCGGAGCCGTCCCAGCGGCATCCGCAGCGCGCCCACCGGCTGTTACCGCATCCAAGAGAACAATGAAGCACACCCGTTCCGTGTGCGCGCGTCAGGACGGGCGCACCTACCGGCTGCTCACCAGCAGCGAGGAGCTCGACGCGGTCCGCGACGAGTGGGAACGCCTGTGGCAACGCTCCGGCGCCGAGTACTTTCTGAGCTTCGGCAGCATCCGGCACAGCTGGCATGTGTTGCACCGGCCCCAGGGCGCGCAGCTGCGCTGCGCGATCGCCTGTGCGCACGGTGAACTCCTCGCAGCGCTGCCCATGATCACGCATCGGCACAGCTTCTGGGAAACCGCCAGCACCTGCGGGCCGCGCTCGGCGGAGTGCGCCGACCTGCTCGTCACGCAGGGGAGCGAGTCGGGTGCGCTCGCCGTGGCGTTGCTGCGGAACTTTCTCATTCTGGCGCACCCGGACTACCTCGAGCTCGAGTTCGTAAAACAGGGCAGTCCTCTCGAGACGGCACTGCGCGGCACGCCGGAGCTGCGCTACGTGCGCACCTGGGAAGAAGACGTTCCTTATGCTGAGCTCAAGTCGCAAGCGGACTGGCCCTCGTTCCGAGAGTCTCTGAGCAAGCGCTACCAGGCCGACACCGCGCGTTGCCTGCGGCGCCTCGTGGAGCAGGGAAAGGTTAGCTTCGAGGTCGTGAAGGGCCGGCCCACGACGCTCATCAACTGGATGCTCACGCACAAGCGCAAGTGGTGCGAGCGCACGGGCAAGCACGGTGACTGGGTGTTCTCGCAGGCGTACCAGGATTACCTGAATGCGCTGTTCGCCTCGGACGAGCGCTACCTGGTGTTCGCGCTGCGACTCAACGAGCAGCCGATCGCCGTGAAACTGATGGCCGTCAACGTGAGCTCGGCCAGTCTCATCATCATCGGCTACGACGCGGACTACCGGCGCTTCTCGCCCGGTAACGTGCTCGATGAGCACATGATGCAGTACGTCTTCGAGAGCTACCGTGCCCCGGATGGCCGCCACCTCGACATCCATCTGGGACCCGGCGTGGAGAAGTTCAAGCTGCACTGGGGTCGTGGCGCCATGACCCGCGCGCGCTGCTACCGCATCGTCGCGTCGCCCTGGGGCTGGGCAAGGCTGCGTGCGAAGAGCGCCATCAAGAGCTTGCGCGGCCGCGCGGGCACGGACATCTGGGATCTGGCTGGGCGCAAGTGGCCGAGCGCTTAGGGGCCGCATCCGCTGCTAAGTGGCCGTAGTGCTTCTCGATCATTCTGACGCTGATTCCGCAGAGGCGCACAACGTCCGGCGGCGAGCCATCGCCACGCCGACTAGGCCGGCGCACAGAAGGGCGAGCGTCGCGGGCTCGGGGACGGGCGTCGTCGGAAAGCTAGCAGTCCAAAACCCCGAGGTGGGGAAACCTGCGAATGGAGCACCGCTGTTAAGCGCGTTGAATGTGTCAGCCACGTGGCCCGAGACCGGGTTGTCGACGGTGATCGACAGAAAGGTCGTGGTGGTGTTGATGTCCGTGCCGGCGAAGGCGATTGCCGCCAAACCTTGCCCGACGTCGTGAAAAATGAAGGCTCCGGTCACCGGATCGACAAAAGCCGAGAAGTCGATCCCGATGCTGCTTGTCGCGGTGCTGTTGAAGGCCAGGCCGGGATAGGCGAATTGTATGTTTGTAATATCGGAGAAGGAGATTACGCCGTCGAGCACATCGCTCAAAGGGACCTGGAAGGTGGCGGACGAGGGCTGCGACAGGTGCGGACCGAATCCCTGGCTTGTCGTCGTCCAACTATAAGTGACCAAGGAAATCGCCTGCGCCGGGGAAGTCGCGATGCCCCCGACCAGGGTCAGAGCGGTCAGTGCTTTAGCGATTGACCCGGACTTATGCATAGTCTCCCTCTACCTAAGATACCGATACGTCCGACTCAGCAACCTTGACGCTGCGGTCCGTTTCTACAGTAGCTCCAGGGAACCCGCAAGCACTACGGTGATTTGCGCGCTATGACACGTCTGAGGACGGTCCTGGCCAGCTTCAGCCTCCAGCAACGTCAATACGGCGCTAAGCAGACGCTTTGCCGCTCTCTGGCTACAAAGCATCCTTCTATCTCGTCGTCAGAATCGCAATGTCGATTCCCACGACTCGAAGCGAGTTGGACTCGAATCAACTCATCAGCTCCCCGCTGACGGCTTGGTATCTCGCACGCGCCTCCGTGGAGAGGTAGTGCGCGAGATTCACGGCAGCCTCAGCGAGCTCTTTGAGGCGACCTGGGGAAACATGCCCGGCTGTGGTGAGCATGACCGGCGCGAGGCCCGCGACGGCCAACGCGGCAAGGTTCGTAAACTGTTCTTGCGTCATGGCTGAGGCTCCTGAGCGAATATTGTTCCATTGTAGCGCTCGAACCCCTGTCATAGACGCTGGTGCGCACGACTGCGCTGATCGCACCGCGGGGAAAAGGGTCGCGGTACAGAGCCGAGGGTTTCATCTCTGAGGTGCCACGGCCGTAGGCTCTCGGCCAATTTGGGATCCGCTGCACGGTAAGGTGACCCACGCTGATTCACTTAATGCCACGGCGGCCTGCTCCGACACGCCCCAGCGACTGACCGAGTCGCCCTGCCGATTCACTGGCTCTCCCATATGGCGCGGATATGGTCTTCATGATATTCCCCTCGACGCGCCAGTCTCGCTCTCCATTACCGGAGCCGAAGATGTCGACAACGCCCGCACGAGTAAGAGCTTCCCTGCTAGCTGCGGTCCCGTTCCTTTGCCTGCAGTCTGGTGCAGTTCTGTCACAATCAGCGCAACACGATGGAGCGCATGACTTCGATTTCCTGATCGGTGACTGGAAGGCGCACGTCAGGAGGTTGCCGGATCGCCTTGTGGGTTCGAATGTCTGGATCGAATACGATGGAATTTCCCGTCATAAGAAGATTCTCGATAGCAATGCAAATTTCGAGGAATTCGAGGTCGACAATCCCGAGAAGCATTGGCATATAAAGGCGCAGACGTTGCGGCTATACAATCCTGACTCCCACCAGTGGAGTATCTACCTCGTGGATGTCGACAAGGGCACGTTGGGCCTCCCGCCAGTTGTAGGTCAGTTCACGGGTCGTCGCGGCGAGTTCTACGACCAGGAGGAATACAAGGGCCGCGCGATCTTGGTGCGCTACGTTTGGACCGACATCTCGCCGAAATCAGCTCGGATGGAGCAGTCGTTCTCGCCAGACGGAGGAAAATCCTGGGAGGTAAATTGGATTTGCGAGTTGTCCAGGTAGTTCTGGAGCACTCCACATGGACCGCACGACTAGGCCCAGGTGTTCAAGGCGCGGCCGGTCTCAAGAAAGGATTTGAGACTCGAGAGTACGCGCGGCCAACCGTTGCTGATCGTCTTGGCCATCTCAGCGTCCTTCAGCTCATCGTGCGTGACCGTGAGGCGCACCATCTCACCGACCGTTTCGATATCGAT
Source organism: uncultured Gammaproteobacteria bacterium (assembly GCA_963837075.1). Taxonomy (GTDB): domain Bacteria; phylum Pseudomonadota; class Gammaproteobacteria; order Steroidobacterales; family Steroidobacteraceae; genus 13-2-20CM-66-19. The sequence continues at coordinate 777,530 of CAWILY010000001.1, forward strand.
CGCGACCCGCGAGTGCCTGGCGGCATCGCCCGCACCAGCCACATCGCCCCAAGTCAAGACCAGCCGCTTATGCGGAATGACTTCGACCACTTGCCCGACCAGTTTGACCGTTCCCTTGCCGTCATCGGCCACATGCTTCCACTTCGAGCCCGGCTTCCAGTCAGACTCGTTCGTGTGCTTCCAGTACTGGCGAGGTCAGTTCTCCGTCGGTTAGCGCCTTCCATACTTTCGCAGGGGTCGATGCGATATAGGTGACGTAGATAAATTTCTCGGCATCCATTCTTATTTCCTCTCCAGCTTGGTCTTAAAGTTGTGCAAGGCTGTCAAGCGCTGCTGTTCGTACTTTCGAATCCAGCGCTCGTAAATCCCGTGAATAGGAACCGGGTTGACGTAGTGCAGCTTCTCCCGGCCCTGCCACTCGACTGAGATCAGGTTCGCAGCCTCCAGTACGTCGAGATGTTGGGAGACGGACTGGCGGACCATGCCGAGTCCTTTACACAGTTCGTTCAGCGTCTGGCCGTTACGGGAAAAGAGCCGGTCTAAGAGCTCACGGCGGCTCGGATCGGCGAGCGCCTTGAACACAGCATCGACGTCTTTCATTTGTCTGCCACATTTCTATCTGCAGGTAAATACCTGCATACTTGAATAATATGCAGGTTGATCACTGCATGTCAAGCAGCGCTACATCGCTGGCGAGAGATCACGTGCCACGGCATCTAATCGTTACGAACGCCCCAGAACGCGTTTAACGATTGCCTTGAGGCCGCCCCGGTGACCTGCATCCAGCGCGTCTTGTACTGCGACCACACGGCGCAGGCTCTCCATGCTCAGGCGCGCGCCCGGGATCTGGCCGAAATTGGCCTCCGCCTGTGCAAGGTTCTTGGTGCCGAGCAGTACCGTCGACACCTCGGGATAAGAGAGCGGATAGGCGGCGGCCGCGCGCGCCATGGAGCCCGCGTCGGACTCGAGGAAGCGGAAGCGCTCGACCTCACCGACTGTCCTCGCAATCTGCGCTGCGCTCCACTTGTGCCGTTGATCATTCGGATCAGGGAATACCGCATCGCGCTTGAACTTGCCGGTGAGAAAGCCTTCCTTCAGCACGGAGCGGATCAGCACGGCGAGGCCGCTTTGTCGCAGCCGATCCAGCCGCAGCAGGAACGGGTCGGGATCGAGCAGACTGAAGGGTACTTGTATCCCGTCTAACATCGTATGTTCGATGACGTAGTCGATGTCGTGTGCCGAATAGAGGGACAGTCCCACGAATCGAACCTTCCCCGCCTTCTTCAGCCGGTACAGCTCCTCGTAGACGGGCTCATAGGGTTGCTGCGGTGGTTGCCAGTGAAGCTGGTAGAAATCGATCGCGTCCGTCCCGAGCCGTTTCAGCTGCTGCTCCAGAGTCGCCGTCATCCCGGCGGGCTGGTACGAGTATTTCGTCGCCACGATCCAGCGGCTGCGCCGCCCACGCAGGAATTCGCCGAGCACCAGTTCCGAGTCCCCGTAAATCATGGCGGTATCGACGAGATTGCATCCGAGCTCCTCGGCGCGTGCCAAGGCATGCAGGGACTCTGCGCGCTCGACAGTACCGTAAGCCGTGCCGCCGATAGCCCAGGCGCCAAAGCCGACCTCGGAGACCTTAAGACCGGTGCGCCCGAGGCGCCGGTACGGCATGGTGCCGACCTGGGCGAGGAGCTCCGGAGGCATCGTCGGGAGTGATGCATTCACCTCGTAGGCTGTCCGTCTCAAGTGTCGCCACGTGAGCGCCAGTGCACTAATCGCCGCGAGGGCGAGGCCGGTCCCACCGACGAGCAGCGCCCGACGCCTCAGTCCTGTGGGTGAATCAGGCATTTGGGTTCGCCAAAGACACGAGCCGTCGCGCAAACAGTGCCTCGAATGAGGGCATCACCGTATCGATGATGCGGTCGTATTCCACCGGCACCTGATGAGCGCGCTCACGGTAGGGCTCGAAACCGGTGGATCGCTCCACCGCCGCGTACCAATACGGCGCCCAAATGCCGTCACTTGCACGCCTGCCGGGCGGCCAACTGAGCATGCGCGGCGTGAAGTCGATCCCGAGCTCGTCGCACAGCGCGCGCAGCTGCCGCTCCGGCGCTCGGAGGAATTCCCCCGCATCGATCACCGGCACAGCCCGGCCGCTGTGCTGCTGCACGTAGTCGTAGATCTCCCGCTGCTGCAGCACGCCGAGGTCCTCAGCAGTTACCGTGGGCCGGCTCTTGATGTACGACAGCAGCACCTCGCGCGGGTCACGGATGAGGAATACGTGCGTCAACTGGCCGAGCCAGTCGCGGCCGATGTGCGGCAGCAGGTGATGCGTCATGTGTTTTTGGTACCAGATGGCCTTTCCGCCGGGCACAGGCCCGGTGAGCCATGCCGCGACCTTGCGCCAGTCGCTCTCGCCTGCCGCAATGACCTCCTTTCGCCCGGGATGATCGAGACCGCTACAGGCCAGGTAATGCGCGTACAGCGGCTCGTCCACCACCGCGCAGTCACCTCGGTTTTCCCAGGCGCGCATCATCGCCGTGGAGATGTTTCGCGGCCCCGACCACATGGCGAGCCGCAGTGGCTTCATACGCTCGCCGGCGTAACGTCGCGCTCGATCAGGCGCAGGTACAGCTGTTGCAGCCGTTCGACCATCGGGCCGCGGCCGGCGCTGATGCGTCGGCCGTCGATCTCGGTAACCGGCGCAATGCCCGCGTACGTGCCGGTAACGAACGCCTCCTCGGCCGAGTAAGCCTGCGTAAGGCTGAAGTTCTTCTCGAACGCCGGAATGCCATTTTCGCGGCACAGCCGCAGTACGTTCGCGCGCGTGATGCCCGCCAGACAGTAGTCGCCGCTCGAGGTCCAGACCTCACCGCGCCGCACGATGAAGAAATGAGTCGAGTTACATGTGGCAACGAAGCCGTGCGGGTCGAGCATCAGCGCCTCGTCGGCACCGGCTTTGGTGGCCTGAATGCAGGCCGTGATGCAGTTGAGTTTGGAATGCGAATTGAGCTTGGGATCCTGCACATCGGGCGCCCCGCGGCGCACGTGCACGGTGTACAGGCGCACCCCCTGAGTCAGCACCTCGGGCCGCGCGACCTTGTACTCCGGAATGATCACCACGGTGGCCGCACCCGTGCATGCCCGCGGATCCTGGTACGGTGTGCTCTTCAGGCCCCGCGTCACCATCAGCCGTATGTGCACGCCCTCCTCCATATGGTTGGCGGCTAGCGTTTGGTACAGGGCGGCGGTGAGCGCCTCCCGGTCCATGCCGATGTCCAGATCGATCGCCTTGGCTGCCTCGTACAGGCGATCCAGGTGCGGACCGAGGAACGCAATGCGGCCACGATGCACGCGCAGGCCTTCCCACACGCCATCGCCCAGGATGAACCCGGAATCGAACACCGAGACCATCGCCCGCTCGCGCGGGCACAGCGCGCCGTTGACGTAGATCAGGATGTCGCGATTGCGTGGATCGTCGCTGGCGTGATGCGTGCCTTTGCTCATGACCCCTCACCTTGCCCTTGACGCGTGAGCGCCGATTCTAGCGCGGGACACAGGCTTCCTCGTGGACCTCCCGGCTGCCCCCGCGAATAACCGCCCCCGGGCGTTTGCTCTTGGCCGTTACCCCTGCTCTACTGCATCGATGCCTGCCATAAGCGGAGTGCATATCCTCCTGGCCGCGCTCGTGGCGACGGCCCTGTGGTTCGGCTCGCGTTGGTGGATGCTCGAGCGCACCCGGGCGCGTGGCGACGCACTTCGACCGGCGGACCTGATGACGGGCTTTGTGACCGACTTCTTCGATACGCTGGGCATCGGCGCCTTTGCACCCACCACGGCCATCTTCAAGCTGCAGCGCCGGATGGCGGATGACCAGATTCCGGGCACCCTTAATGTGGGCCACGCGCTGCCGACCATCCTCGAGGCGCTGATTTTCATCGCGATCGTGGCACTGAATCTCACCACGCTCGTCCCCATGATCGCCGCGGCGGTCTTCGGCGCCTGGCTCGGTGCCGGCATCGTCGCACGCGCCCCGCGTCGCGCCATACAGATCGGCATGGGACTCGCCCTGCTGAGCGCAGCAGCCCTTCTCCTCGCGAAGAATCTCGGCTGGCTGCCGGCCACCGAGGGCCTCGCGCTCGGCCTGCACGGTGGCTGGCTGGCGTTCGCCGTCTGCGTCAACGGCATACTCGGCGCGCTGATGATGCTGGGCGTCGGACTATATGCACCGTGTCTCATACTGGTGACGCTGCTTGGAATGAATCCCTTGGCTGCCTTTCCGATCATGATGGGCTCGTGCGCGCTGCTCATGCCGGTCGGGGGTGTGCGGTTCGTGCGTGCCGGGCGCTACAGCCTGGGCGCAGCGCTCGGCCTGACGTTCGGCGGCATTCCCGGCGTGCTGTGCGCCGCGTTCATTGTGCGCTCGCTCTCGGTCGAGTGGCTGCGCTGGCTGGTCGTGGTCGTAGTGCTCTATGCGGCGGTGCTGATGCTCACGGCGGCGCGCACGCGTGTCGCTACCGAACACTGACCCTCTGGTCGGCGTGGCGCCAATCCCCTACATTGAGCCGATGCATCAGCCCCAAAGCGAATCCGTCGGGCCATCGACGTCCCTGACCTTTCCGTTCGATGCGACCCCCACGCCTGGGCAGGCGCTCGCGGTCGCGCCGGGTGTCATGTGGCTGCGCATGCCGCTGCCCATGGCGGGCCTCAACCACATCAACGTTTGGGCCCTGGAGGATGGCGGTGGCTGGACGCTGGTCGACACGGGCATGCAGACCGCGGACACCGCCGCGCACTGGCAAAGCGCCTTTGGCGGCGCGCTGCAGGGGCGCCCGGTGACGCGCGTCATCTGCACCCACATGCATCCTGACCACATCGGCATGGCGGGTTGGCTCACACGGCATTACGACTGCCGGCTGTGGACTACGCGGCTCGAGTACCTCACCTGCCGCGTACTGGTCGGCGATACCGGGCGCGAGGCGCCGGCGGACGGCGTGCGCTTCTATCGCGCGTCCGGCTGGGACGAGGATGCGCTCGAGTATTACCGAACGCGCTTCGGCGGCTTCGGCAAGGCGGTGTACACACTGCCCGACAGTTATCGGCGCGTCGTCGATGGCGAAGTGTTCACGATCGGCGGTAGGAGCTGGCGTGCGGTGGTTGGGCGCGGACATTCACCCGAGCACCTTTGCCTGCACTGCCCGGAGCTCGAAGTATTGATCTCGGGCGATCAGGTGCTGCCGCGCATCACCTCCAACGTATCCGTCTTCCCGACCGAGCCTGACGCCGATCCGTTGCACGACTGGCTCGAGTCGCTGGCTCAGATCCGGGCGCGTGTACCGGATGAGGTGCTGGTGCTGCCCTCGCACAACGAGCCGTTCCGGGGCCTGCATGCCCGGCTCAAGGCGCTCATCGACGGACACGAGCAGCGCCTGCTGCAGGTGCACGAGCAGCTGGCGACGCCGCGCCGCGCTGTGGACCTTTTCAGCGTGCTGTTTCGTCGCCGCGTGGGCGCAGACATGCTCAGCATGGCGACCGGCGAGAGCCTTGCGCACCTCAACTGCCTTATCGGCCGCGAGCTCGCCACTCGTGAGGTCGATGCAGCGGGCGTGGCCTGGTACCGCCGCGCGTGAGGCCGACGACCCGCGCACGCTGCATTCCGCTCCCGTAAGATTCGCGCATGCCAAACGCCGCGCTCACAACGCTCGCCGAGGAATCGAACTACCGGCGTACCGGACGCCTCGATGAGGTGACGCGCCTGTGTGCCGCGTTCGCCGCCACCTGGCCGCAGGCGGTGCACGCATTTGAATACGGCCAGTCGGCTGCAGGAAGGCCGATGCAGGCGCTGATCGCCTCCCGCGCCGATCCGCGCAGTGTGCCGTTGCTTATGCTCCAGGGCGGAATCCACCCGGGTGAAAGTGATGGTAAGGACGCAGGGTTCATCGCGCTGCGCGAGCTTCTGGACGGCACAGCTACGCCAGCGCTCCTCGAGCGCATCGCGATTCTGTTCGTGCCGGCCTTCAACGTGGACGGACACGAGCGCTTTGGACGCTGGAACCGCCCGAATCAGAACGGACCGGAGGAAACCGGTTGGCGCACCACGTCGCAAAATCTCAACCTCAACCGCGACTACACCAAGGCGGACGCGCCGGAGATGCGCGCCATGCTCGGGCTCATCCAGGCGTGGGACCCGCTGGTATGCGCGGACCTGCACGTCACGGACGGCGCCGACTTTCAGCCCGACATCTCGCTGCAGGTCGAACCGATCAACCAGGGCGATAACAGCCTGCATGCCGCCGGGCGGGAGCTGCGCGATGCGCTGATCGCGCAGCTGGCGTCGCAGGGCTCGACACCCCTGCCCTTCTACCCGGACCTGGCGCGGACCGATGATCCGGCGTCGGGATTTCTCCTTACGGTTTACTCGCCGCGCTTCTCCACCGGGTACTTCCCGCAGCGTAACCGCTTCACCGTGCTGGTCGAGACCCACTCATGGAAGGACTATGCCACCCGCGTCCGTGTCACGCGCAACACGATCATCGCGCTCGCGCAGCTGCTCGCCGAGCGCGGCGTGCGCTGGCAGGCATTGACGCGCGCGGTCGATGACGCGGCAAGCCGGTTGGGCGGCCGGGACGTGGTGCTCGACTACAGCTCCAGCTGGCGCGAGCCGGCCGGCGATAGCAGGGCAGACGCCACCGGCGCGCACGGCGCGCGGACAATCGATTTCCCGGGCTATGCGTATACCCGCACAGTTTCCGCGCTCTCGGGCGAGCTCGTAACGGTCTATGACCCGAAGCGGCCGGAGATCTGGCGCGTACCATTCCGCGATCAGGTATCACCGGCGATCGTGGTAAAAGCGCCGCTCGCCGGCTACCTGATACCGCGCGCGTGGGCTGCTGAGATTGGCGCACGACTTGCCCTGCATGGCATACAGTTCACAACCCTGCGCGAAGCGCGCCCCGCGGTACCCGTGCAGGCCTTCCGCGCCAGCAGCGCACAGTTCACCGCCGCGCCGTTTGAAGGACGGATGCGGGTGAGCCTGACAGGTGGCTGGCAGTGCGAGCGTCAGGGCATCGGCGCTGGCGCACTCTTCGTTCCGATCGCACAGCCGCTCTCACGGCTCGTGATGCACCTGTTCGAGCCGCAGGCGCCCGATTCGTTCGCGGCGTGGGGCCTTTTCAACGCATGTTTCGAGCAGAAGGAATACATGGAGCCCTACGTCGCCGAGCAGATTGCACGCGAGATGATCTTGCAGGATCCGAAACTCGAGGAGGAGTTCAACCACCGTCTCACCGTGGATGCAGCCTTCGCCGCAAGTCCCCGCGCGCGGCTGGAGTTCTTCCTGCGGCGCCACGCCTCGTGGGATTCACAACTGAATCTCTACCCGGTGTGGCGCGTGGACGAATTGCTGACCTCCGCTCCGTTGGCGCGGGGATGAGCATTTTGCCAAAGCTCAAACTGCCGACAATCGTCCTGCTGATCGCCGCGCTATGCGGGTCCGGCGCAGTGTGGGCACAGACGAGCCCGGACCCCGGCGGTGTCGTCGATCAGGATCTGCCCGTCCCCGCACCCCCGACGACGCCTGACAACGAGGCGCCGCCCTCGAAGTTCCAGCAGCTGATGACCGATGCGAAGCTCTATTTCACCGCGCCGCTGCGCTGGAGCCCCGCACAGTGGGGGCTGTTCGCCGGTGCCCTGGCGGCGATCGGCGGAGCGCATTCGGTCGACAGCCAGGTGCGCACCCACTTCGTCGACCAATACCCCCCGGGTCACAACTTCAAATCCGACGACGTGCAGGATGCGATCCCCGGCGCTGCAGTACTGCTCGCCACCATGGGCTATGCCAGCTGGACCAATGACGAGGACGGGCGGCGCGAGGCGTGGACCATGCAGGAGTCTTTGATCCTGTCGACCTTAACCATCTACCCCATGAAGTACATCGTGCGGCGCGAAGGGCCCGATCAGACCAGCAACGCCAACGAGTGGTTCAAGGGCGGCGGCGGCTCGTTTCCGTCGGAGCACACCGCCGCCGCGTTCGCGATCGGCACCGTGCTCGCCGAATCGGGCAACGATGACTACCGTTGGGTGCGCCGATTCATCGGCTACGGAGTCGGTGTTGGCACCGCCTTCCTGCGCCTCAAGCACAATCAACACTGGCTCTCGGACACCGTCGCCGGCGCGGCAATCGGGGCGGCGAGCGCTGACTTTCACATGCACCGCAACTATCGCAGCGATGACAACTCACAGCTGTCCCTGGTGCCGGTGGCGGGCGGTGTGATGCTGACGTATCAATTGACGCTGCAGTAGCGTGACTACGGCTCGCGTCGAGCGTCGCCTCCTCCCCAGCGGACGACTCCGTGGCATACCTCGACGTAGTGGTTAAGGTGTGACACGAAGCCTTGAGTCCGGATGAGAGCAAATGCGCGGATCTCGACTGACGGCAGCTCGCTCTGCAACCGTGCGGCTGCGGCGAGCAGTGTCCGTCCCCTGGTAATCACGTCGTCGATGAGCACCAGGCTGCGGATTTTCTCTGGCGGTTGTTGCACGGAGAACGACCAATAGTGCTGGTAGACGGTAGGCCGTGCACCGGTCGGCGCGGTAGCTGATCTTCTTACGGCGGCCTCGCGGCGCAATCCGGCCCATACTCGTGGCGCAAGGCCTAGTTCGGTGAGTGCCCGGGCGAGTCGCAAGGAGGTCCAGGATCCCTCGGCGCACGGCCTGCTACTGGGCACGGGCACTAGAACGGTGGAGCGCGTGAACAGGCTGGCTAGGCGCGCATCGCTCAGGCTCATCCGGTAGACGAGACCCAGGTAGCGCGGAAGCCAAATGGCATCGACTCTCTTGACCCTGGCGCACAGGAGACGTGACATCTCGGCAACTCGTCCACTACCGCGTGGTGAATACACGTAGCAGGAGCTGAACGGTACGCTGCGGAATCGAAGCGCGCCGTCCCCGCCTGCTTTGCTGCGCCGCTTCGCGGGAGACTCACAGGGCGAGGTCGTCCTGGCGCTGGACCCCCGGCTGAGCAGTTTCTTCTCGGGCTGCAGAGCGGGACGACTCGGGTTGCCCGCGAAACTGCTCGGCCGCCTTCTGCGCCTCCTTTGCCCTGAGCGATAGCCAGGCCTCTCTAGCCTGCCGCCGGATGTCCTCGACATTCGCGACGGCTGGCGACTCACTCAGTTTTGCCGCGGCTGACCGTTTGTCGATCCCTTTCTCCTCTCCTTCCGAGCGCTCGGCGGCGCGCTCCTGGCGCTTCTGTACACGCTCCCGATACTCGGCCCGCAGCCGTTCGGCAAGCTCGCTGCGCACGCCACGCTGTTCCATCTTCAGGTGCATCAATGGAATTGCCGGAAGTGGCTCGCGATCAATGCCCTGCGCGGCAAGACTGCGGTGATCGATACGCGCGGCGACATTAGCTTCGCGCAGTGCTGCATTCGCCAGCGTTGCCCAGCGCTCACGCACGTTGACGTACTCCTGCCGGTGATCGGGCAGCTCCCGGCGGCGGCGGTCGATCGGCGCCAAGTCGAGGCCCGCCTTCGCGCCGAGACCGGCGGGAGTCACCTCCCGGGTGGTTGTAAGGAGATGAGCGTGAAAGTTACGGGGATCACCGTCGGGCCTCGGCTGATGCACCGCGAGATCCACCGCCACCTTGTAGCGATCCGCTATCTCGCGGGCAAAGGCGCGCGCAAGCGCCAGCCGCTGCGACGGCTCGAGCTCCGCGGGCAAGGTAACCTGATACTCGCGCGCCACGCGGGAGTTGTGACGTTTTTCGGCGTGCTCAGCCGTGTTCCACAGTCGTTCGCGATTTCTCGCCCAGCCGATCGCGACATCGTCAAACTGCGTCGGTAGGAAGATCTCGGCATGCAGTACGTCGCTCCGATTGCTGTAGTTGTGCAGTTCCCCGCTCCGTTCGTCGCGAATGCGTTCGCCGGCCCGGTACGCCGCAGCCGCGGTCGCACGGCGGCCGGTGCTACGCGCGACGGACGAAATCTCCATGAAAAAAATGGCCATCCGTCAACCCGGGGGCCGGAAGCAGACGCGCAACCATACCGGTGAAGCTGCCGTTTTCACGTAGCCGGTGAGGTCGGGAAGCTGTTCGATCTCGGAAGGCAACACGGCTGCCTCGATGATGTGCTGTTGACTGATGCTGGTTGAGCGACGCGATCCACGCCGGACAAGCCAGTGCTCCTGATCGCGCGCGCGTGAGGTCTGCCTGCGCACGATCTCACGCTCACCGATGAGTCGCGACGCAAACTGCGACGTGCCTCCATGCTCGCTTGCCGAGCAACGCAGGATCACTGTATTGTTGCAATTCTCGATGATCGTTTGTGCTTCACCGGAGCCGTATGTGCTGGACACCTGCGCAAGCGACTGGAAACCGAGAACACAACGGCCGCCGAACTTCCGCAGGCGCGCGAGTGCGTCCTTCAGTCCGTCAATTGCCCCGAGCGAATCGAGCTCATCCACCACGAACCACAGCCGCCGGTCCGAGGCGCCCTGCATCGCTTCGAAGATTGCGAGCCGCACCCAGGCGGCGATGATCGCGCGCAGCGCCGGTATCTGCGCCGCGCTGTAGGGGATGAACAACACGCCTCGTCCCTTGTCCACCCAGTCACGCACTCCAAATGACCGGGCTCGCTGTGCCTGTACATAGTCGAGCGCGACGGCCGCGGTGCCTGCCACCGACCTAATTGAACCGAACATGCGCGCGTTCTCTGGCTCCAGGAATGGCTGTGCCGGCGTTCCGGCCACCAGCGCGCGCAGCTCCGCGGTGGAAGCGACGGCCAAGAGCCGCCAAAGTTCGCTCGACTCGTGACAGCCAGCTTCGCAGCAGCGTCGTGTGACGGCCGTTACAAACGTCCGTGCGTACCCACGCCACTCTCGCGTAGACGGGTCGTCCGTTGTCGGTATCAGACCGCTGACCAGTTGCTCGACGTCCCAGCGTTCGCGAATTTCTGCAAACGGAGCCCATTTCACGGACAGTGGATCAAACGGATTGAGAATTACGTCGCCGCGACGTCTGTTAAAGAAACTGGCCCGATATCCTCCGTCGGGATCGGTGATGACGGCGCGATCACCGCGGTCCAGAGCTTGTCTAAGGAGGCCCTTGATAGCGGTCGACTTGCCTGTTCCAGTTGTGCCAATGAGCTTGAAGTGACGTGTCTCTTCGGCGGTCGTAACAGGGACCCCGGCGAGTCGCAAAGCGCTGCAGCCACGGCGGTGTAGACGTCTACCCTGTCGTGCCGTTAACACCCGCGCTCCGCGTTTGTGAGTATCGGAGTTGCCCGATTTCAGTCGCAGCAGGACCAGCAGTGCCAGCGCGCCGCCGACGCCGAGCGCGCCGGACCAGGTTCTCGCCGGAGCACTTATCACCATCCAATCCATGATCCGACCGCCGGACTCACTGGCCCTTCACTACGAGGAATTCACCGTTCTCGCCGTAAGCCGGTGCGTGCCGATCGACGCGCACGCACAAGCGCCGCGTATTCCCGCAGCGATGCAGCTCCAGGTCACCCCCCTGCTGTCTCAAGCGCGCAATATTGGCCGTCAACTCATCACGCTGAGCCCCCAGGGCCACAACTTCAGCGCGCGATGGCAGGACGTACCATGCAGCGCCAACCGGGACCAACGTCGCCACCGCCTGGCTCAGAATGCTCCAGAGGGCGAGCCGCAGGCTTGCGACTCGCTGCAGGCGCCGCAGCGCCTCGGTCGCCCGATGGCTGTCCTCTTCCAGGCAGCGCATTTCGTCGACTAGAGTGGCGCGAATCTCCTCGCGAACAATTGCGTCGAGGCCGGCAGTGTGCTCGTGCAGGCGATCGAGCGAGGTCGCAGCGAGTGCCTGCTGCGCCTGTGCGGCCTCCATCAACAGCCCCAGCTTCATGGTGTCGTCCTCCATGTGCGGAGCCACCGGATTCATTCCGGCTCGTGCCCGTCATGAGCCAGGCCGCGCCCGGCGTCGGCAGAGACATGCGCGCCAAGTGACGTCGTGGAGGTAACGCGTCCATGCGGAAAGCTAACGACCGTAGCTGTGCGCCTCGCCATTGCAGACCGATCCTGCTGCCGTGCGATGTCCTGGATGGGCCGCCGCGCAGGTGCCGGCAGCCACACGCGTCGCCATTCAGGGCTGGAGGCGAGCTTCAGATAACCACTGAGATCCGGAAGCTGCTCGAGTTCCGAGCCCATCACCGCGGCTTCGATCGCTACGTGCTCTGCCCTCGTGACTGTTTCCAGCAGATCCGTGGCTCGACGCGTGCGCGACTTCGTCATACGCGAGACCTCGCGCTCGCCGATTAGTCGCGACGCGAACTGCGACGTACCACCGTGCTCGCTTGACGAGCAGCGCAGGATTAGTGTATTCCCACAGTTCTCGACAATTGTCTGCGCTTCTCCGCTGCCATAGGTCGAAGACACCTGCCCAACGGACTGGAAGCCGAGTACGCAACGCCCGCCGAATTTACGCAGGCGGGCCAAAGCGTCCTTCAGGCCGTCGATCTGCCCCAGCGCATCGAGCTCATCGACAACGAACCACAGGCGCTGCTGCTCCCCTTCCTCGCGATTCATGGCCTCAAAGATCGCAAGCCGCATCCACGCTGATATCGTCGAACGCAGTGCCGCGATCTGACCCGCGCGGTACGGCAGGAACAACACACCGGAGCCTCGAATCGGCGCCGCGGTGGGCGGTTGTCCCTGCCCGCCTTGCACCCAGTCACGCACCGACAGCGGCGCACTGCGTTGGCGCGCAACGTACTCGAGGGCACTAACCGCCGAACTGGTCACGGATCGTATGGAATCGAACATCCGCCCGTTGTGTTCCTCGAGGAACGGCTGCGCGGGTGTTCCCGCAACGAGCGTTCGCAACTCGGCGGTACCCGCCACGACCAGCAGCCGGTACAACTCGCTAACGTCGCGATTGCCGGCTGCATGCGCCTGCGCGGTCACGGCGCTGAAGAAGGTTCTCGCGTAGCCTCGCCAGCTGCGATCCTGGCCCTCGTGGTCTGGAATCAACGAACGCGCGAGCTGATCGACGTCGTAGTCATTGCTAATCTCGCCGAATAAATCCCACTTGGCCGAGCGGGCATCGAAAGGATTGAGAATCGCGTCCCCTCGTTGCAGGTTATAAAAGTGCCGGAGATATCCGCCGTCCGGATCAGCAATAACGGCGCGATCACCGCGGGCGAGCGCTGCACTGAGCATCTCGCGGATCGCCGTGCTTTTCCCCGTGCCGGTGGTACCGATGAGCTTGAAGTGCTTGACCTCGTCATCCGCAGCGACCGGCACGCCTGCAAGCGTTACTCCTTCCGCCTGGCGCGCCAAGCCGCGCACGGCGGCAGGAGCTCTACGGCGGGTGCCTTGCGTGGGCTGAACGTCCTCAGCCACGATCGCCCCGCGAACACGTCTGATTGCTGCCCCGGACGTTCGCGCCAGAGCACGACCCGCGACGTATCCGAGTGTCGCGCTGAGCCCCACACCGGCCGAGAGCTGCAGCAAGCCGTGGCCTGCAAGATGCAACGCGCTCATCCCGTTTGCCGCGGACATAGCAAGACCAGCGACCGCCATCAGCGGCACCGCCGCCAGCGGCGAGAGCAGGATCTTGTGAGTGGGTGCACGCCGCTGCAGCAGGCCGGCAATGAGGGGTGTCTGTACCGCCGCGTATGCCGTGAACAAGCCCGGCAAGCCATGCAGGAGATCCACTGCAGCAGGCATCAGCTGCCCCTCCTGCACGAAGCCTGCCCGCGCATCTGCCGAGGCGGATGACCTCCCTTTCGCTCCGGCTCGAACCAGATCTCGCGCACAATGCGGCGATGCCGATCCAATCCACATTGGATCACCACGTCCACCAGGAGATACAGAAGGCTCTTGATGTCGCTGCGTGCCAGTCCCCTGCCAGCGGCACTCTGCTTCACCAGTAGTACGAGCTGCTCGAATGCAAGTTCGGCGCTGGTTGCGTGCACGCTGGTGATCGAACCAGGGTGACCGGAATTGACGTTGCGCAGGTAGTCGAATGCCTCCTCGGCACGCAATTCGGCGAGCAGGATGCGATCGGGGCGCATCCGCAGACAACACTCGAGCAGCTGCTTCGGTGTCACACGCGCCAGTCCCTGCCCGTCCTTGCTGTAATACAGCCTGACGTGATTCGGGTGGCTGTCGAGCACGAGCTCGCGCGCGTCTTCGATGGTCACGAGACGCTCTTCGCGAGGGATCTCCTCGATCAATGCCTTCGTCCAGGTGGTCTTGCCCGATCCGGTGGCGCCAGACACGACGATATTCTTACGGGCCCGCACCGCCAGTTGCAGGAACGCGGAATATTCACGGGCGGCATGCAATCTTCGAAGCTCGTCGTCGGCTTCGCCGGACACCTCGGCGTCGCGCGAACCAACGAGGAAAGCGCCGCGGCGCGCCAGCTCCTCGATCGGCCACACGACATCATTCGGACGACGGATTGTGATCGCCACGCAACCCATGGTGGTCGCAGGAGGGAGCACTATCTGGATCCGTTCGCCCGAGGGCAGTGCTGCAGATAGCAGCGGTGATGACTCGTCGACCCGCTGCCGGGTAACGTTGGCGATCAGCTTCGCAAGTCGCCGACACCATTCGAAGTCCGCGAACGGGGTTTCCTCACGATGCCAGCCGGCGCCGGTCTCGATAAAAATCTCCCGTGGTCGATTGATGCACAACTCGGTGACCTCGGGGTTGGCAAGCAGAGGACGCAAGGCGCGCAGAGTGAGGTCGAGCGCAGACAACTCGCTTCCTGCCGAAGGCGTGCCCGAGGGTGGCGACGCACGGGAGAAACCTTCAATGGTCGGCGCTGGACGTATGCAGCTCATACACCGACCTGAAATCGACGTCCCGCGCCACCAGTACCTGGATCCGGTCACCGTTGGGCTTGACGACCGTGGGCGGGATGTTGACAGAGTCCTTGAGTACCTCCGTCAGGACATCCTGAGAAGACGACGGCGCATAGAGCACCGTTCCACCGGAGCGGTTCGCCGCCTGCACACCTGCTTGCACGGCGCCGTCGATGACGGAGATCAGCAGCGCTGCGCCGAACCGCTCCCAGAAGTGATGCTGAACTTCCCCAGGTAGGCCAGCACGCCCGAGTTCATCTGTACCAGGGGAGTCGAGAGGTACCACCACGCCTGTAGGCGTTCGCACCTCAGTCCACAGTACGAACAAACGCGCTTGACCCTGCTGCACCTGGCCGCGGGTTTCGCCAACCAATTTGCTGCCGCGTTCCAGCAGGACAACCTTTCCGTCCGCGCCAAAGGTGTCTGAGGCCGTAATGCAGGTCGTCATGCCAGGCAACGTCGAATCGATGGCCGTCTCGAGAGTGCAGTCGATGAACGCGCCCTTGGGCAGCAGGAAGCGCGCCGTCGGCAGCACCCGCGCTTGCACCGCAGGAGTCGCACTCGGCTTCAGGAGAGATGCGAGTGAGGCGCCGTTCCGGCGGACATCTCCCGCAGTCTCCCCCTGATCTTGATTAACCGCCGCAGCACCGACGGCTACCCCGGTGCTACTCTGCCCCGGGGTAGCCGCCGGCGTGCTCAAATCGGAGTGGCGCGCAAAGACCTCGCCGGACAGACGCCGGTCACGTGCAAGCTCACCAGGTGTCTTCGCAGTAGCGCCGCCAGAGCTGGCGTCTGGCGGTATTGATGCCGCGGTTACGCCGCCACCTGACGGCAGGCCTGCAGGAGTACGCATTTCCGGCAAACGCAGATCCACGGGAGCAACGGCCGCCACATCTGCGTGCACATCCTGAGGAGCGCGGCTGCTCTCCACGGGCGCCACGATGTGCCCGAGTGCCGGCAGAGGCATTTCGCCCTGCGCTCGGCTGGTGGCCGCTGAACGCGCCGTCGCCCGCGCGTGCGTGCGCTGGATCAGCGCATGCGCGTAATACCAGGTCAGTGCCGATAGCCCCAACGCGATCATCAACCCGGCGGCTAATACGCTGCTGGCTCGTGACTGGACGCTGCGCGCCGCGTTTACAAGCGCGGCGGCACGTTCGCCGCGCACCGTATCGACATTCGATTCGCTGGCTGGTGTCACCGTGGTGCCTGCTTCGTCACGCGCTGCACAGCTGGCGCAACCGTACCGGAGTCGAGTCGCTCGCCGCCGCCAATGAACCCTTGATTGACGATACAGCCGATGAGACCGCCCCGACGTACTACGAACTGACGGTTGACCCGATGGATGACCAGTTCCCCGCCCTCGACGGTGAAGTTGACCAGTGACTCGCTGTCATCGCCGTTAATGACGAAAATCGCCGGCAGCTCTTGCGCGGCGGCGAATCGTACCCGGGTCTGTACACCGTCATCCCAGGCTAGCTCCGGCTTTAACTGCGGGCTGCCACGGTAGGCATAGTTCAGGTTGTGCCAACGACTCGCCGTGGCGCCAGTCAGGCGGCTTTCCACGCGGTCCTCGCGCTCCGACGGCGCCGTTGGGTAGGTAAAGCGCAGAACGTAAATCACATCTCCAAAGGCCGGATCAGGTCGCCGCTCACTTGCTGTGTAGTCAAAATGATAGGCACGACGCGTGGTCAGGACTGTGAGGTTGGTGTCGACACCGCCTGCCCGCGGTTTGAGAAACAAGTGGTTGTCCTGTGCGGCGAATGTCAGGCTCCCGAGATCCCCGGTTCCAAGGCCGACAAAGACCTCGCCTCGCTCAAACTCGAGATCGATCTGATACCCGACGTAACCTTTGAGGCGGTACACCTCGTCAGCGGCGTAAGCAAGCTCCCGGATACGCGCATCGACCGTATCGCCACCGGCTGGGGCGGGCAGCGTTAACGTCGTGCCTGCTGCGGCGCAGACCAGCACTGTCTCGCGCAACCTCAATGTGACCTTCCACCCTCGTCGCATTTCGACGCTCCGTGGCTAGCCGCTGCCGGGCGGACTGTTGGCTTGAGCGGGCACCTCCGGCTCCGCGGTGAGCTCCACAACCTTGAAGCCGAGCGGATTCCAGCGCCTGATACGTGGATCCTTCGAAGGCGACGTGTACGCGTACTGAATGGTCGCGATCCAGTGCGTAATGTGCTCGTCAGCTCCACCCGCCTGACGATCCCCCTTCAGGTAACGGACCTGTGCAAGGTCAGTCGCTCCACTTGAGCGCTGGAAGAAGCTCACAGCCTCCACCTGCACTCGCACAGTGCTGCCGTCCTTGTGCAGGTTCAGTGGCGAGCCTGGATTGCTGGGATTCCACAGCGCGTACCAGATTTGATTGCGCTGCGCCGCATGAAAGGAACCACACTCCTCATAATCGCTCTCGGCGGTGGCGAAGTTGAAGCGCTCGCAGACGCTGATGTAGTGCCCGAGAAAATAACGCGTCACTGTTTGATCGATGCTGCCCTGCCCCGTGTATACCGGAACCACGTCTACCACCCCCGTGGTGTTGTCGACACGCACCACATACGGTTCGACACGTTTCAGCGGCATGAGAAAGCCCAAACAGGTAGTTGCGGCGATCGCACAGATCCACCCCGCGCCCGCTGCCTGCCAAGCGCGGCGCGCGTATCGCCGCGCCTGAGCAACACGATCTGCATCCCAGGTCGCGGCCTCGCGGAAATATTCAGCCAGCGGTGTTTCGTTCACGGCGCACTCGGTGGGACTTCCGGAACATGGGCCGCCACTGACCCAGGAGCCGGAAAGACATTGATCGGCTGCAGCGGCCCTGAGCAGCGGACGGAGTGTGCACTGCAGCCGGCAACCAGAAATAAGACGAGGGAAAGCAAGGTGCTGCGCACGGGAATCTCCCTTGGATCAGGACGCGGGCCAGACGGCTTGCCGACCAGTCAGCTGCGGAGACGCTTCTTCTGTGAGCAGGCGCGCGCCGGCAACATAGACCGCAGCGGCCGCACCCGTACCGCGACGCATGCCCCAGCCGACGAGTCGGCTCACGGTTCCGAAGCTGCTCAGGGCTATCCCGCCAGCCAGCGCCGCCGCAATGGGCATGATCTGTCGCATCAGCAGGAAAACGAGGACGGCCACGAGCACCATGTTGAGCGCGTCGACCGTTACGATTGCGCTGCCGCGCGCTGCCGTCTGTTCCGCATACGACTCCACGATCTGCAGCAGCAGGGCGGCCACCAGCACTGTAAGAATGGTGATCAGTGCATAGTTCGCTAGCTGTGCCAGCCACGCCTCAAAGAAGCGTCGGGTCGCATCGAACAGCAGCATTGCGAGAAAGAGTGGCCCGAGGGCCAGCAACACGGCCAGCGCCACCCCCGAGAGTGCGATCAGGAACATCGTGTAAACGCAAAGGAGTCCAATCAACGTCCACACCACCGCGCCTGCGATGTAGTAGCCGAAGTCGGTGAAGACGCCACCGTTGCTCCATAGGTAGTCGGCGACGTCGCCGCCGCGCTCCCAGATCGTGTCAATAGTCGCCACTGGATCCTGAGCACCAACGATCGCGCCGGCGAGCTCCGCTGGCGCCTGGTAGAAGGTGTCAACCAACAGCGAGTTGTAGAGCCATAGCCTAAGCGCAGCGCCAAGAACCACCGCCAGCGTGATCAATCGCCGGATTCCGCTGAAGAATGGTTCCTCGACACGTCCGGTCAGATGCAGATAGCCCCACACCATGATGTACACAGTCGCAAGAGTGACGATCGCGGGCTCCAGAGCCTCGGCCACCAACGTGGTGTTCGCACTGATGTAATTGGTGAGCTGCGTATTCAGCCACGTCCAGAAAGTCGCAAAAAAACCCACGACGAAGCCTCACCCTCAGGGGTGCGGCTGCAGGCGATTGGCGAACTGACCATGCCCGGCGATTGCTAGCTCGTGGATCTGTTGCGCGTTGGCCTGCTGCTGCGCCTGCATCGCTTGATGGAGCACCTGGAGCTTCGTTTGCTCGTTCTGCAACATCCCTTGCTCGGCTGCGATCCGCGTCTGCAGCTCGAGGATGGCCTTCTGATCGACGGCAGCGGCAATGGCGTCGATGAGCTGCTGGATTTCCGCAAAGCGATCGCTTGCGTTAGCGAGTGCCGCATGTGACAGGCCTTGCAGCAACGCGACCGACTGCCGTCCGGACTGCAACTGCGCCGCCACTACAGGCGAGAGGATCGCCATTTGTGACCCGGAGAGCACGGCCGCGGTCTTGAGGAGCGCTTGCAGGTCCGCTGCCAGCGCCGGGTACCCTCCCGAGCCGTGCACAGCACTCTGCAGCGCGAGCCAGTCCGCCGGAAGATAGTTACGAGTTATGCCCGACAGCAGTTGACCCATACCGCGAACACCGGTGATCGACTGATATTCGGATTGAGCCTGAGCGAGCTGACTGCGCGCGGTTGCAACTTGCTGCTCGAGGGTCTGAACCTCCGAAATCAGCTGGGTCAACGATGCGACATCGATCACCGCCACCTGTGCGTATGCCAGCGGAGTCGCGCCTAGGAATGCCGCCAGGGCGAGAACGGGTCGTACTCTGCTCATCACGACAACCTCCTGAAGTTCAGACCACAACTCCGGCGTCGGCACTCTCAGAGTGCGCGAGAAACGCCGGCAACCACTGGGCCGGATCGCAGCCCCGCTGTGCAATGAGCCGCTGCATGCGCTCGAGGTGGCTTGCGCGTCCTGAAATCACGTCCAGCTCTGCTTCGCACCCCTTCAGATCAAGACGGCATACCACGCTGTGGTGCCCTTGCTTGACCAGGAAGGTGCGTGAACCTGGCTCGAGTTGCTCCTTGATCAGCTTGAACTCGCGTTCACTGAGCCCCAAACCGTCCATGTATTCCTGAGCGCTCGCGTCTACGTTCGGGAAAAGCACCTTGGTCGGTGTTTGCTCGATAATCGTGCGACTGATGGGACTCTGCAGCACGTCGCTGGCGCTCTGGGTCGCCAGGCACATGACGCCATTGAGCTTGCGCCAGGTCTTGGGTCCGTCCTTCGCGAAGCTCTCAAATTCCCGATCTGCCAGTAGCCGCCAGAACTCATCCATCCAGCACACCAGGCGTCGGCCATCGAGCAACTGGCGGACCATATGAAACATGTACAGGGTCATCGGCGCGCGCGTCAGCTCGTGATCGAGGAACTCCGTTACGTCGAAGCCCACAATGGAGCGGCCCGCCAGGCGGGGCACTATGGAGTCACTGCGGTTGTCGAACACCCAGGCATAGTCCCCTTGTGCGCATTCGCACCAACGAGCCAGTCGTGCGTGCACACCTTCCAGATCGGTTGGATCGAGGAACTCGAGCAATCGCGACAGCCGCCGTGCACATGGATCGAGAGCAAGGGTTCCACGGAGAGCGTGATCGAGGTCGGCACTTTCTCGCGCCGATAGCGCCCGCCCGCCCGCCGGTCGCACCAGCATCCGCAGCCACGTCTTCTGGAACTCCAGGTGATGGCCCTCGGCAGGCAGCTGCAATGGATTGAAGCCGGTCGGCGTTCCGTGCCTGAGCTCCAGATATTCGCCTCCCAGGGCGCGCACCAGAATCTCCAGGCCGCGGTCCTTGTCGAAAATCACCTGCGTGGCGCCATGGCTTTGCAGCGCCGCGACGAGAAACCCGATGAATACGGTCTTGCCGGAACCGGTGGGCCCGCAGATAAAAGTATGCCCCGTGTCCTTGCGGCTGCCACCCTCCGGATCCGTTGGATCGCTGGCATGCAGCGAGAAGTAGTACGGCGACCGGGCGGTCGTGCAGAGGACCGCGAGCGCATCGCCCCAGTGATTGCCGGTAGAACGACCGAGCGGATAGTTGTGGAACGGCACCATCGCCGCGAAGTTACGCGACGTGATCGGCGCTTTGCGTGGACGCAGGGCGAAATTGCCCGGCAGCTGCGCCCAGAACGCCGCCTCCACCGCCAAGTCCTCGCGCGCGACCGTCATCCCGGTATCGGCGAGGAGGTTGCGCGCCAGCGCCACGTTATCGTTCAGCGCCTTGAGACGCCCGCCGGGCGGTGTATCGGGCCGCGAATCCTCGACCTCGGCAAGAACCAGTAGTGAGAAATGGTGATCACCCATGACGAAATCATTGCTGCTGAGGCGGTCGAGAGCGTCCTTCAGCTGCGCCGCCTGGGAGGTCGCGAAGTCCCCGGAGTTAATGAAGCGCATGTACTGTCGTTGCAGGAGTCCCTGCGCCGCCGCGCGCGAGAGAAACGTGAAAGACTGCGTCAGCACCAGCTGGAAGGGCGCCGACAGCAGGCGGTTATACATTCCGACGACACTTGGAGTCGGGTATTCCTTGATGCCGAGGATCGCCCCCACACGTGTCACCGCAGGCATGCGGTATTCGATCGCTTCGGTGCCGAACAGCAGGCGGGTACTGGCCAGTGCCGAACTCAGTGGGCCTGCCGGCAGAGGAATCCGCCGCCATTCACCGTTGATCAGGAAGGCGAGGTACTCGAGCAGAGATGAATTCCAGGTGGAGCCGTTCCGATAGATCCCGAGCGGCTCTATGTCGTAGCGCGCCAGCGACGCGCATATGGTCTGCCGAAGCTTGACGCAGCTCTCGAGTGCGTCAGCGCGCTCGCTGACTTCTGATGTGGCACCCCGGCGCTCCAGCACCCTGGCCACGAGCCCTGCAGCCAGGCCGGCCGTCGGACGGTAACAGACCGTCAGATACAGCTCGTTGACCATCATGGCCTCGCCAGCGAGCCGTAGACGGTAACGTTCGTCGAGAATTTCTGCGAAGCCCCATCCCGCCCGCAATGCCCGAACCGGCACACGTTCCGACCGTCGAATTACGTGCGTCCAAAGGGCAATATGTGGAGTCGCCAGATTGCGCCAGAGAACATTGAGGCGCTCGTGCCACGCGTTCAGCTGCTCATCGTCGGCGCACTCGAAGCTCGCCCCTCCCAAACGAAACGCCTGCAGGTAATCCCCGCCGGCGGTCTTGACCACGGCATCACTCACGTGCGTAGTGAACGGGATGTGTTCCGCGGCAGCGCGCTCGCGCCTGAGTGCCGTTGAGCGAGTGGTGGTCAGCAAGGCGGCGCTCCCGGCTGGACTGCCGATGCTGTCACGGCCGCGCTGCGGCGGCCGTCGACATTCGGCAGGTCGAGCGATAGCGGGCTGTAACTGCTCGCCTTCCACAGACGCAGGGTGCCGAGCACCGCAGGTAACCGTGTACGGCCCCATAGCAGCATGAGATCGAAGAAGCGCGGATCCCTGGCGCAGAGCAGCGCAGACACCCCGTGGATCGGCGCGCAGACCGCCAGAACCAACAGGTTCCGCGTCACGAGAAACGCCTCCATTGTAAACACCATATTGAACAGCAGCGCTGCATAGGTAACGCCCCAGCGCATCGGCGGCCGAGTTGCGCCGACGAACAACGGATCCGCGATCAGACCGGCGTTGCGATTCATCGCGCGCATCTATACTCCGAACATTCCCCGCACCCATATCACGATCTGCGGAGCGCCGAATGCGATCGCGATGCCGATGATGGCGCCGATACACCAGCCCCACGACATTCGGTTTGCCATAGCCATGGCTCCAAGTGCCATGACCAGGATGACGGCGATCGGAGTGAGCCACGCTAAGATGTTTGTTTGCAGAGCCGTGGCGCCGGTCATGAACGGACTGGCCTGCGCAAATACCAGAGGCGGCATTGCGGTGAACAACACGGCTGCGATTGGCCGGATCACCTTCCACCCTGCGAATGTTGCGTGCATCGTCAATCTCCCCGGCTAGGGCTCGTTGACGCCCGTCACGCCAGCCACCAGACGCGAGGTTCCCTCGTCGTGCCGTGCGTCACGCTCCTCGCGCTTCATCTTCCCCGGAGCTCCGAATCGGAATCCGTCAGCGATGAAGGAGTGATCGAACTGCTTCTCGCCCTGCTTGTCGGTCCAGTTATTGGCGCGAACATGTGCCTCGACGATCAGCTGGTCGCCTTTGCGCGCATTGCGTGCCAGCGATTCTCCCAGAGCTCCGAATGCCACGAACCAGATGCTCGTGGTCACCTCGCGAGCAGCGCCTTCCTCATCCTTGCCTGCATAGTCGTTGCCGACCAGGCAGAAGCGCGTATAGCTCGTATCATTCTTCGCGACCAGCTCGGGGTTACGCGCCAGATTGCCCACCGCTGTCAGCGTAAAACTCTTCATCGTATGTCCTCCTCGATGCTTGTGTTGGTTCGCAAGGATCGAGGAGAAGTCTATTCAGCGATACGGCGATTGGAATCGGCATTGGCTACCTGTTAGTGCAGAAATGCGGCAGACCGCATGTACCCCCGCGCCTCAGCAGACTATCTCGTGTATGGTTGACGCCGGCATCGCCACTGAGGAGCGAAAGACATGTCATTCGCGGACGTCGCAGGGAATGATGGCACGCTCGAGGAATGCCTCGATGAGATCAATGAATTCCTCGCGGGCCTGCGACAATATTCGCCAGTAGTACTGGCAGTAGCATTGCGCGTTCACCTTGAAACGCTGCTGCAGGCGTTACTTGAGGGGAAACTTTGCACGCGCGAGGAGGTGCGTGATTTCGTCAGGGAATTGGAGCGGGAGGCACTCCAGTATGCGGGCGATTGAGGAGGCGGACGAGTTCACGTGCACGACTCTCTTGCAGCGCTGGCGACGCAAAAAGCGCATCAAGATGCCCCCTTAAGTCACACGGCGATTACAGCCAGTGGTTTAGCGGCTGTTGGGATTATTGTCCGCCAGTCTGGGCCTCTCTCAGCGTCGGCGGTATACTGTAAACATGCGCAAGGTCGAACACATCGAGCGCCAGATTGGCGAGCTTTCGCGTGAGGAATTTGCCGAACTTCGCGAGTGGGTCCTTGAGCGTGACTGGACTTCTTGGGATACACAGATCGAAGGCGACGCGCAATCGGGCAAGCTTGACAAACTGCTCGAAGAAGCGCGAGCCGACTTTAAGGAAGGCCGGACGCGAGAACTTTGAGGCACTTTGCCTCACCGCGGTATTGGGCACTCTATCGGGCGTTGCCTGAGGAGGTTCGTCTACTTGCAGATAAGAACTTCAGCCTGCTGAAGGCGAACCCTCGGCATCCCTCGCTTCAGTTCAAGCGCATCGGGCCGGTATGGTCAGCGCGCGTTGGTGCGCATTACCGGGTGCTCGGTCACGACGTCCAAGACGGAATTCATTGGTTCTGGATTGGCACGCACTCCCAATACGACAAGCTCGTCGGCTAAGATCTCGCGGGTTCGCGGCGACACTATTGAGCCTCACGGACGCCCCACCGTCGAGGCCGAAAGCGCCGCCTCGTCTTCCGCAACTGCTTCTTCGTCAGTCTACGATTCGTAGTGCTCGAGAACGCGGCGGACACGTTCCTCGTCCCAACTTGAAGGGAATTTGGAATGTTTCAGCACTTCCTGCGCCGTCAGCGCTCGACCCTCTCCCGCGAATCCCGGTCCCCGTGCGGCGCTGAGTCCCGCGGCTCTTTGGATGACTGCGTTGTCGACGAGTGCGATGTTGACTGCGCGGGTGGCGCGGCGTGCGGCTTTGTCGTCGTGCGGGCGACATGATTCTCGGCGGGCAGCGAGGTGTCTGGGAGTCCCGGGTCGGCCCCACCCGGTGGCGCATACACCGGGATGCCCGCCGCACGACTGTACGCATGCCCCGGATCATCGCTCCCTGGCGCGTGCTGCGGGGTCGCCCGCGGCGCCTCTTGCACCCACGGCGGGCGGTCGTTGCGGTATGGCGGGGTATTGGGTGACGCGGCGCTCGCCGGCGCGGGCAAGGCGGTGTCGCGGACCGCGTTCGGTGAGGCTGCGCGCGGGGGCGGCGGCAGCGGTGTGGTGTTCTCCAGCGCGTGCTCGCGTTCGGCGAGGCTCGGTGTCCCGAGCATGCCGTGCGAGGGGAGCGAGCTGGCCGCGACCACCGGCGCTGTGACCGTGATCATCCGCACCGGCACCGCAGCGGCCGCGGGCTGCAGGTGCGTGAGCTCGCCCAGGGCGAGCGGACGGCCGTCGTTCGCCTCGATCGCCGCCAGCTGACGCTCGAACGGAGCCGGCGCTCGCGGTGGCGGTGTGTGCACAAGCACCGTGCGCCGTGCCAGGGCGGCCGGCGGGTGCGCCACGCCGCCGCCTGCAGCCGCCCCGAGCACGCTCTGCCGCGTGGGTGCGATCGCCGGCGCCGTGGCCGTAACGAGCGCCCCCGCGAGCACCGGCGCCGGCAGCGACAGGGCGCGCGCACCGATCGGCTGCCCCGACACGAACAGGCTCTCCGGCACCGTGGTCACCGCCGCGGCGCGGTTGTTGGCGTAGTGAGACGGGGTGACCCGGCTCTGATAGAGCTGGTTGAGATAGAGGCTGTTGACGATCGTCGTGTTGGTCACGTTGACGTTGCGCAGGTAAGCCGCGCTCACCCGGTTGGCCGGCAGATACGCCTCCCCCGGCGCGAGCGGGAACCAGCCGACGCTGCTGCCGAAGGCGGGGGAGGTGCTCACCGACGGACCACCAACCCAGGCCACCAGCGCCGGCGCATACACCGGCCGCACGCGCTGCGGACCGGGCACCCAGCACCAGGTGTTGCGCCACTGTGTCCAGCGGCCATAGTGAAACGGCGCATAGCCCCAGCGGGCATCATCGATCCAGGTCCAGCCCCAGGGCGTCATCCACACCCAGCGACCGAAGCGATACGGCACCCAACCGATCGCGACGACGGTGGGAACCCAGACGTAGCCGTAATCGGGCGTCTCCTGCCAGCTGCCGTTGTTATCCAGGTCCTGCCGCCCGGGCATGTCATCGGCGACGTACTGGCTCGATGAGGCGTCCTCGACTTCACGCTCGCGCGCGGCGGACCAGTTGTCGAGACCATCCGGCGGCCCCAGCGGTTCGGTGTCGTAGTTGAGCGTACTGGTGCCGGTGAACAGCACCTGCTGCTGCGCGCCGATGGCGATCGTCTGGGCACCGCCGGCCACCTGCGCCGTGCCGTCGCTCACCTTGACGATGGTCGCATCGCCGGCATCGCTCACCTCGACGCGATACTCACCCGGCTGCTGAAGCGAGATAGCCACGTTGGGCGTGTCGATCTCGTAGAGCTGCCCGGCCTGTATGTCGCGCACGTGCGCGATGAGCGTGCCTGCCGTGACCTGCATCTGCACCGTGACGTCATCGAGATTGAGGAAGCTGAAGCCGGTGCCGCTGCCGAGCCGCAGCGCGGCGGCGCCCAGGTCGAGCTCGGCGCGCGCATTGCGATCGACCCACAGCCGATCGCCCGTCGTCAGCGGCCGGTTGGGCGTGGCGGCGACCCAGTCGGCAACCCCGGCCGGCTGAAGCGATACGGCGCCCTCGACATCACTCAGCTGCGCGGCACGCCCCGGCGGATCCCCCTCGTCCGCGACTGCGGTTCCGAGGGCGGCCGAGGCAATGAGCGCCAGAAGGCTCACGCGGCCCCCGGCGCTCGCTAGGCGTGTGCTCCTCGCCATTGGCTCCCACCTGCTGCAGCAACGCGCGGGTTCACGAAACGGATGACCTGCAGCCGACGCACCCAGTGTACCGCGCCGCCCGGCAGCCTCACTGAATCGCAGCCGGCAGCCGCTCAGCGAGAAAATCGATGAAGGCGCGCACGGCGGGCAAGAGACCGCGCCGGCTCGGGAACACGACGTGCAGAATGCCCTGCGGGCTGTTCCACCCGGGCAGCACGCGCGCCAGGGCGCCGCTGTGCAGGTCCTCGCGCACGACGCTCTCCGGCAGCCGCGCAATGCCGAGTCCCGCGAGCGCGGCGCTGCGCAGCACGCTGAAGTCGTGACACACGAGGCGCGGGGTGTGCTCGGCGCGTGCGCTCTGTCCGCCGGGGCCGACGAGCTCCCACGGACGAGGGTCGAACTCGCCCGCGTAGTCGAGAGTGTCGCGCTCACCTAGCCCGCCCGGATCCTGGGGCTCCCCTGCACGCTCCAGATACTGAGGACTCGCGACCAGCAACTCCTCGAGCTGGCGAAACGCGCGCATCACCAGGCCGTCCTCCCCGGATGGCTGCGCGCGCACGCGCAGCGCCACGTCGAAACCCTCACTCAACACGTCGACGCGGCGGTTGCTGACATGCAGCTGCAACCGGATCGCCGGATGACGGCTGAGGAAGTCCGGCAGTATCGCCGCGAGTGCCCACTGCGCGAGAGCGACCGGGCAGCTCGCCTTAAGGGTCCCGCGCGGCGCGGCGCGAGCGAACTCCACCACCTCGAGCGCCGCGTCGGCCTCGGCGAGCATCGCCGTCGCGTGCCGGTAGACCTCGCGGCCGACATCCGTCACCACAAAGCGTCGGGTCGAGCGGTTCATGAGGCGCACGTTGAGCTGCGCCTCGAGGGCCATCACGTGCCGCGACAGCCGGGACTTCGGGATCGAGAGGGCCCGCGCGGCGCGCGCGAACCCGCCGTGATCCACGACCTGGGTGAAGTAATAGAACCCCTCGAGCGGCTGCATGGGCGGCCTGATTAGCACCAATTTCAGGACAATATGTTCCAGAGTGGGCTGATTATCAACATCCGTTCCATGAACTAGCCTTCAATACAGCCCCTATAGCCGCAATCGGAGGACCCATGAGACTGCTCCAGATCGACTCCAGCATTCAGGGTGAAGGGTCGGCGACCCGCACGCTGACCCGGGAGATCATCGCCCGCTGGCACGCTGCGCACCCGGACGCGCAGGTCCTGTATCGGGATCTCGCGGCGCGTGAGCTGCCGCACCTCAGCTGGGCGGCGTTCACCCGTGTGGACGAGCTGGAGGCGGCGCGCAATGCGGCGGTGCTCGAGGAGTTTCTCGCAGCGGACGTCGTCGTGATCGGCGCGCCGCTATATAACTTCTCCATCCCGTCGCAGTTGAAGGCCTGGATCGATCGGATCACGGTGGCGGGCAAGACGTTCCGTTACACGGACCAGGGTCCCGTCGGTCTCACCGCGGGCAAGCGCATCATCGTCGCCATCGCGCGCGGTGGGGTTTACGCGGAAGGCGCGCCTTCCGAGTTCGGCGAGTCGTACCTGCGCTTCCTGTTCCGTTTCCTCGGCGCGGATGTCACCTTCGTGCGCGCGGAAGGGTTGTCGCTGTCGCCGCAGCAGCGCGCGGCTTCGCTCGACGCCGCGCGCGAGGCGATGGAGAAACCCGAAGCGCTGGCGGCCTGATGACGGCGATTGATACTGCGGCCGCGAACCCCATCTAAGGGCATCACTTCTCTAAGAGAGGCTCGTCATGAATCACAGCAGCGTCTCAGCTCGCACGGTGCGCCAGGTGGTCACCGGCATGCCGACTTCGGATGGTGCCGGTGTGAAACTGCGGCGCGTGATCGGCCAGCCGCAGCTTCAGGATCTCGATCCCTTCCTGATGCTCGATGAGTTCGGTACCGAGGAGCCCGAGGACTACATCGCGGGATTTCCGGATCATCCGCACCGCGGCTTCGAGACCGTGACCTACATGCTCGATGGCCGCATGCGCCATCGTGACAACCACGGCAACGAGGGGGTGCTCGTGCCCGGTAGCGTGCAGTGGATGACCGCCGGACGCGGCCTCGTGCACTCGGAGATGCCCGAGCAGCAGGAAGG
The DNA here is from genome assembly GCA_963837075.1 of uncultured Gammaproteobacteria bacterium. GTDB lineage: Bacteria > Pseudomonadota > Gammaproteobacteria > Steroidobacterales > Steroidobacteraceae > 13-2-20CM-66-19. The sequence continues at coordinate 805,935 of CAWILY010000001.1, forward strand.
GCGCATGCGCGGTTTCCAGCTGTGGCTCAACCTGCCGGCGCGCGACAAGATGACGGCGCCGCGCTACCAGGAATTTGCGCCCGAGCGCATTCCGGTAGCCCAGCCCTCTCCGGGCGTGTCGGCTAAGGTGATCGCGGGCCAGGTAGCGGGCGTCACCGGTCCCATCTCGCAGCCGGCCACCGACCCGACATACCTGGATCTGGCCATCGAGCCGGGCGCCGTCTTCACCATGACGCTGCCGGCCGAGCACGCGGCGTTTCTGTACGTCTTCGAGGGCACGATGCAGGTGGGCGATGAGCCGGCCGCAAGGACCGTGCGTACGCACGAGCTCGCGGTGCTCTCCGACGGCGGGCAGGTCCTTCTCCGCGGCGTCACCGCCGGTGCCGACGGCCGCACGGCGCGCGCGATCCTGGTTGCCGGCCGCCCGTTGCGGGAGCCGGTGGCCAAGTACGGCCCGTTCGTGATGAATACGCGCGAGGAGCTGCAGCAGGCGTTCGCCGACTTCCAGAACGGACGGTTCTGACACCGGTCGGCGTCACGCTCTTTCAGCGCGGCGGCACAGGCGCCGGCGGCGGCACGAAACCGTAGCGCAGGAAGATTGCCCGTGCAACGTCACCGCTCAGGAATTCGGCAAGACGCGCGGCGTCCGGCCGTGCCTGCACGGTGAGTGCGAGCGGGTAGACGATCGGCGGGTGCGTGTCGGCGGGAAAGACAGCCACCACGCGCACCCGCTTTTCCGCCAGTGCGTCGGTGCGGTAGACGATGCCGAGCGGCGCCTCACCGCGTGCGACGTACTCGAGCGCCGCACGCACGTTCTCGGCGCGTGCCAGGTGTGCCGACACCTGCGCCCAGACCCCGAGCCGGGTGAGCGCGGCCTGCGCATAACGGCCTGCGGGCACCGAGTCCGGGTCGGCGGTTGCCAGGCGGCCGCCACCGAGCGCGCCGGCGAGGTCGAAGCCGCTCGCAATGCGCAGCTGCACCGGGCTGTCGGCGGGCGCGATCAGCACCAGTGCATTGCCGAGCACGTTGCGTCGTGAGTTGGGCCGGAGCAGGCCCCGCTCCTGGAGATAGTCGATCCACTCGCTGTCAGCGGAGAAAAACAGATCTGCCGGCGCGCCAGCCTCGATCTGCTTCGCCAACACCGAGCTCGCCGCGTAGGAGGCCTTGACCTTGACACCTGTCTGCGCTGTGAACGCCCCATCGGCTTCATCGAGCGCGCCGGCGAGCGAGGCCGCGGCAAAGATCAACAGCTCCCCGGCACGCTTCGGCTCCACCGTCGCGCGCGGCGCCTGCGCCGCGGCGCCGCCAAAGACGGTGACAGCAAGCAGCACAGTCCAGGTCCTGAGACGCCGCCGTGCGGATGGGTTGCCATAAGTCTCCAGGTCCGCTATGAGAAGGTTGGTTGCTTGCTCAGAATGCCCTCATCAAGCCCTGCCGTCATTCTCACCTGGTCGCCGGGAGAGCGAACTGCTACCTGCAGCAGCGGTCGTCCCGCAAATGACGCGCACAATGCCACGGATGCCCGCAGTTGCACACTGACCGGTTCGGGTGCTGACGCCCCATGGCCGACCCGTTGCCGATCGATCGCACCCGCTCCGTGGCGCGCCATCCGCCGGCCGGGTCATGGCTGCTGCTGCTCGTGCCCGCGCTCGGTTGCGCTGCGACGCCGGACCCGGCGGCCGAGGCTGCCCCCGCCGCGCTGACGGAGCCCGCGGACACCGGCGCGACCGTCGGGCCGGACGGCGCGCCGCCGCCCGGGGACAGTGGCCCCGCCGCGATCGACCGGGGAAACTTTCGTCCGCCTCGCCACGGGCCGCCGCCGCACGAGACGCCCGGGGTTCCGTCCGATGCCGAGCTCGAAGCGGCCCACGCGGTCATCGGACTGATCCTGATCGACAACGAGAACATCTTCGATGTCAACGATCCGGGTGATGACCGCAAGTTGTTCCGGCTCGCGAACCGTCTGCATCGCAAGACGCGCCCGAGCGTGATCCGCAAGCAGCTGCTGTTCCGCAGCGGCAAGCCCTACGACCGACGTCAGCTGGATGAGTCCGAGCGCATCCTGCGCGCCGACGGCTATTTCTACGACGCCTGGATCCGGCCGATCAGCTATCACAATGGCGTGGTCGACGTGCGCGTCACCACGCGCGACGTGTGGACGCTGAATCCCGGCTTCAACCTCTCGCGCAGCGGCGGCAGCACCTCCACAGGCGTACAGATCCAGGACATTTCCTTCCTCGGCAGCGGCGTGAACGTGAGGGTCTCGCACAGCCACACCATCGATCGCACCAGCAACTCGCTCTCGGTCTACGACCAGCATGCCTTCGGCGGCTTCACCGCCGCCGGAATCAATCTCGCCAACAACAGCGACGGCTATCAGCGCGAGCTCACCGTGCAGCAGCCGTTCTATTCGCTCAACACCAACTATGCGGCCGGGATATACACCATCCACGACAAGCAGACCGACTCGCTCTGGGATCAGGGTCAGATCATCGACCAGTTCGTGGACGTGCATCAGGGCGCGCAGGTGTACGGCGGCTGGTCGCAGGGGCTGCAGAACGGCTGGGTTCGGCGCTGGAGCACCGGCCTCACCTACGACCAGCACAGCTTCTCCCCGGTGAGCACCTGGACGGGACCGACAGAGGTCCCCGAGGATCGGCGCTTTCTCTACCCGTGGGTGCAGTTTGATCTGGTCCAGGACGATTACCTGCGGCTGTGGAATCACGATCAGATCGCGCGAACCGAGGACTTCTATCTCGGCACCTCGGTGAGCACGCGCGTCGGCTTTGCCGATTCCGGTGCGGGCTCGAGCCAGACGGCGCTGCTGTTCACCAGCAACGCCTCGACCGGGTTTCGCAGCCGCAATGGCGCCTCGACGCTGCTGTTCTTCTGGGATTTCTCCGGCCGGGTGACCAACTGGGATCTCAACAACGGCCTGATGGACGCCAACGTCCGCTACTACGTCGAGCAGAGCAAGAACTGGCTGTTCTTCAGCACCCTCTCCGCCACCAAGGGGTGGAATCTCGACCTCGACAACCAGATTCTGCTGGGCGGCGACAATGGGCTGCGTGGCTACCCGCTGCGCTATCAGGACGGCACGGGGCGCGCGCTGTTTACCGTGGAGCAGCGCTATTTCACCGACTGGTACATCTTCCGGCTGTTCCGCGTCGGCGCCGCCATCTTCGCCGATACCGGCCACGTGTGGGGCAACGCGCCGCTCGCGCCGCCTAATCTAGGTCAGCTCAGCGACGCCGGCTTCGGGCTGCGCTTCGGCAACTCGCGCTCAGGGCTCGGCAACGTCACGCACGTCGACCTCGCCTTCCCCTTCAACGGCGGTAACAACATCAAGCGGGTGCAGCTGCTCATCCAGACCGAGCAGTCCTTCTGAGAGCCGCGGCCGCAGGCGGTGCCCCGCGCGTGTGCGGCTGCTTCAGCTCTGGCGGCGGGGCGGCGGGGGAGCGGTGGCAGGGGTTGCGATTTTGGCGCTAGTGCCAGCCCCGGTGGCAGGAGCTGCGGTTTTGGCGCCGTTGCCGGCGCCCGCGGGCGCCTGTGGCGGCATGACCTCCACCGACAGCGTAAAGGTGCGCTTCTCGGTGCTCTGCAACGCGCCGACGCTCACCACCTGTCGGGTCACCTCCTCGCCACGGTCGTTGCGGACGGAGATGACCACGAAGTACTCCCACGGCTCATCCTGAGGAGGGTGACGGATCACCCCCTCGACGCGCAGCGCCGACGTGGCCGCCACCTGGCGCTTCGCGGCTTCCTGGTCGAAGCGCAGGTGGTGCAGGCAACCCGGGCAGATGCTCAGACTTTCGAGGATCGTCGCCTTGCAGTGCGGACACGTGCGCATCTTGCCCGGCGGCGCCGGGCGAGAGGCGACGTTCATGCGTTAACGAAACCCTTGGTCTCACTCTTGCTGCGCGTCTCGCCCTCGTAGCCGAACTCGACCTGGCCACGCATGCGCGAGCCGGCGGCCACGGTGAGTGAGCCGGCCTTGACGTCGCCGTTGATCACCCCCGTCTCGAGCAGCTCGACGCGCTTGGCGTTCTCGATGTTGCCGATGAGCTCGCCTGCCACACTAACCACGCTCGCCTTGACATGCCCCTCCAGTCGGGCACCGGGCTCAAGGCTTACATTGCCGTCCACCTGCACGTCGCCCTTGAAGCGACCGGCGATGCGCAGATGGCCTGAGCCGCTGATCTTGCCTTCGATCGTGAGCTCGGAGGAGATGTGCGACTCCTTCATGTCGTGGCGCGCCGCCGGGGCCGGGGCCGGGGCCGGCCGACGCGCCGGCTCGGGGCTCAGGGACGCCACGTTGGTCTTTTCCTGCTCCCGGGGGTGCAAGGGGGCCGCTCCTGGGCTCGTTGCAGCGGTGCCGGGTCCGGTATTCGAATCTTTCCAAAGCGCCATGGATTGTCCCTGTGGTGATTGAGCCGAAAGTATGCGCCG
>CAWILY010000002.1:0-348601 GCA_963837075.1 uncultured Gammaproteobacteria bacterium
GACGCGCCGCAAGGCGATAAAACACCTCCGAAGCGACGTCTGACCGAAGCATTTGCCTTGGAGTGCGCCGTATTTGCTCAATTTGCGTCTATGAAGTGAAAGTCCGACAGGCTCCTAGGTCAACGAGGGCTGCTGTGGGGTCGGCGCATGATGCTCAGTTTTTGGTGTTGCAATTGCGGGAGGGACCGACATGGCGACGGAACGGCAGGCGATTCCCCGCGACGAGGAGAATGACTATACCGATGCGCAGGCGGCGAAGCGGCGAGATTTTATTCGCAGACAAACCGGTGCGAACCTCTCGCACGTAAGCAACTACTCGTTCGATCCGTCTATCGTTCAGGGCCATATCGAAAACTACGTTGGCGTGGCTCAAGTACCCATCGGCGTCGCCGGTCCGCTTCGCATCAATGGGGAACATGCGCGAGGGGATTTTTTCGTTCCGCTTGCGACTACGGAGGGAACGCTCGTTGCAAGCTACAACCGCGGCATGCGGCTGCTGACGGAGTGTGGCGGAGTCAAGACCACGGTCGTCGAAAGCTATATGCAGCGGGCGCCCGTATTCGTTCTGCAGGACGCGCAGAGCGCGCGGCAGTTCGGCCATTGGATCGAGGAGAACTTCGGCGCGATCAAAGCGGCAGCCGAAACAACCACCCGGTTCGGCAACCTCGTGAAGATCCAACAATTTTCCATCGGTCCGTTGAGAGAACTGCGGTTTAACTATGCAACCGGCGATGCCGCCGGTCAAAACATGGTCGGCAAGGCGACGCTCGCTGCCTGCGAATGGATCAAAAAGAATTACCCGGTCGATGTGAAATATCTTTTGTCCGGCAACATGGAGACCGACAAGAAGCATTCGAAGATCAATATGCTTCTGACTCGCGGCAAGCGGGTGGTGGCGGAGGCGGCAGTGCGTAACGAGACGCTCAAGGAAATCATGGGGGTGAGTACGAACGAGCTCTTCGCTGCGCGTCAGATATCGAATGTCGGCGCCTTCCTCGCGGGCTCCGCCAACAACATCGCCCACGCGGCGAACGGGCTGACGGCGATGTTCATTGCCACCGGCCAGGATGTCGCCGACATTGCCGAGTCTCACGCGGCGGTCGGTTATAATCAGCTGCTGGACGACGGCAATCTTTATTGGTCGATCACCCTGACGTCGCTCATCATCGCGACCCATGGCGGCGGCACGGGCCTTGCGACGCAAACAGAGTGCCTAGACATGCTGGGCTGCTCCGGCCATGGCAACGCGGACAAATTCGCCGAGATCTGCGCCGCGGTCGTCCTCGCAGGCGAAACCTCGTTGGCGAGCGCCGTGCTGCACGGGAACTGGGTGTCGAGCCATGATCGGCTCGGGCGCCATCGACCATAGCAACGGCGGTATCTGCCGGCCGCGAGTCGCCGCTTTGGGCCCCGCGTCGCCCAAGCGGCAGCGCGGCGACCCGAAGCTCACCCTGGCCTTGCGAAAAGCCTGCGCAAGCCTCTCCTACAGTGGGCCCCCATTCGGGCGGCGGGGCGGCGCGGGGGATTTTCCTTCGTCGCTCTCGATCCGGCGATCACGCCACGGACGGCGTTATGACCTTGGGTGCGCGTGCGGCGCTGGCCGTCTCGTCTTTGTAGGTCTCGCGCAGCAACTTCTTGTCGATCTTGCCGATGCAGGTCAGCGGCAGGTTGTCGACGAACTTGATCTGCTCGGGCACCGCAAACCGGGAGATCAGCCCCTTTTGCACGTAGGACGACACATGTGCGCGAAGCTCGTCTGCCCCGATCTTGCCGGCAAATTCGGGAAGCAGGACGATCAGGGCCAACGGTCGCTCGCCCCATTTCTCGTCCTTCACGGCGATGACGGCGGCCTTGCTGACGCCTCCCTTCTCCAGAAGGATGTCCTCCAGCTCGATCGAGGAGATCCACTCGCCGCCGCTCTTAACGACATCCTTGAGCCGATCGGTAACATGGACATAGCCTTCGCCGTCGATCATCCCGATATCGCCCGTGTGCAGGTAGCCGCCGGCCCAGAGCTGCTCGGACGCCTCGGCGTTGTTCAGGTAGCCCATGGTGAGCCACGGGGCCCGTACGACGATCTCGCCGGTAGATTTCCCGTCGTGCGGGACATCCGCCATGTCGGCGTCGACAATGCGCAGCTCCACCATCGGTCCGGGCAAACCGGACTTCGTCCGATGCACAACGTCGTGCTCGATGTCTCCCGTCAGCTGCTCCGTGCCGACCAGCGCGCTGGTCAGGAACGGGCACGCCTCGGAGAGGCCGTAGCCGGAAAAGACGTCGATGCCTCGCTCCAGCGCCGCCCTTGCCAGCGATCGCGGGAGCGCGGAGCCGCCGACGACCATCTTCAACTTGGAAAGGTCGACGTCGCGAGTACCGGGCGCCGTAAGCAGCATCTGCAGGATGGTCGGGACACAGTGCGTGAAGGTCACGCCCTCGTCCTTGATCAGGCGCAGGAAGATTTCAGGCGAATAGCGGCCCGGATACACCTGTTTGACGCCGCTTGCGGTCGCAGTGTAAGGGCAGCCCCACGCATGCACGTGAAACATCGGCGTCATCGGCATGTAGACGTCGTCGCGATGAAACCGGCCTTGGTTCGGGGCCAGCCCATAGGCGACCAGCGCCGAAAGGGTGTGAAGCACCAGTTGACGATGGCTGAAGTACACGCCTTTGGGCCGGCCGGTCGTGCCGGTCGTGTGGAAGGTCGACGCTCGCGTGTTCTCGTCGAAATCGGGGAAGTGGAAAAATGGCGAGCTCGCCGCCAGCAATGCCTCATATTCGGATGCCACTGGCAGGCGCGTGGGTGGCACGTCCTGGCGATCGCTCAGCAATACGAACTTGCGCACGGTCCCCAGCTTGTCGCCGAGCTTCTCCGCCAGGGGCAGGAAATCCGAATTGATCAGTACCGTGCCGGCGCCGGCGTCGTTGAGCGTGTACAGAAGCTGCTCGGGTGGCAGGGCAAGATTGACCGTCTGCATCACCGCGCCCATCATCGGGATGGCGAAGTAGCATTCGTGGTAGCGGTGGCTATCCCAATCCATAACGGCGACAACATCGCCCGGCTTAACGCCAATCTGGTTCAGGCCGCTGGCCAAGCGCCCAACCCGGTCGCGAAAGGTTCGGTAGGTGTGGCGCCGCAGGTCCCGATAGACGATCTCTTTGTCCGGCGAGCGAACCAGCGGAGAGTGAAGCAGATGCTTGATGAGAAGCGGATACTTATAGGCAGAGGGGCTGAACGTTATCAAATTGGGCCACATGGCATCTTCCCCCCGGGGCATGGCAAAGCCCCATTTGTCGCGCACACGGATGACAGCGAACGCGCTCCCGGCGCGAGGGAACACTTCGTTAATCGGCGCCAAGCCGCGAGACATGAGATCGTTGGACCCAGGGGCGCAGCGTTGGCCCAAAGTACTCCAAACTCATAGTGAATGCGCACGCTACTGGCTTGACAGAGATCAACCGTGCTTGCTCTTGGCCGAAGGCGCAGAGACGGGCGCGGCGCTTCGCGCGTGCTGGGTTGTAGACAGCTGGCTCACTACTCCATCTCCCCAAGTAATCTGCCGCAGGGGAAATTGGACGAAGCGGAATTAACGGGGCTAAGCAACTCCATCATCACTCGCTGAACCAACCACGAATCCGCTCGTACACTCGGCCCTGCAGTAGGCCCAAGTGGCTCGTGCCGCTGGCCGTCCACTGGTGCGATCGCGGAAAGGTCAGCTTTAGTCGCGAATCACTATGGTCCCCGAGCGCGCTTGGGACGGGAACGAGCCCGTCGCCGATCAGCTGGCCGAGGCGGGATGCCGGGGCGTGCCCGATCGTTGCGGCGATTGTGTAGCACTTTACGCCTTTGGGGAGCGGCAGGGGGCGGCGCGAATCGGCCCGATTCGCAAAGCGGTCGTGCCCCCTCCAGTCCTCCTCGAGCACGTAGCCGTGACGCAGATCCGTGATGCCCGCGCTCCGCACTTTCCCCAGAATGGTAAACGGCGCTGTGTAGGGTGTCTGCTCCACGAGCAGGTCGAACCGATGGCCAGCACGCTCGAATGGGGCGCCGTGATGCGGCGTGCCGAGAAACACTAGTTTGCGCAGCTTGTGGGGCCACGCGTGCCCCACCGCCGATGCATAGTGGTGGGCACTGCGCGCCACCAGACCACCCATGCTGTGCGCGAGGATAGATACCTCCTTGAGTGGGACGGGCCAGGCAGCGACCAGGGCTTCGAGGATCTGCGCGAACGCGCGCCCGTTCATCGAGATATGCAGGCCCGTGTTGTAGTGCAGATAAGCAGCGGTGTAGGAGAGATCGCGGGCGAGTTGGGCGCCGTGGTCATGCCCGTCGCGCTCCCAGCCCCGATCATCTCGGCAAAGCCCATGCACGAGTACCAGCACCCTGGAGCTCGGAGCCTGAATCGCAGCGGCGAGCCCCTCGCGCGTAAGCTCGAGCGGCTTCCCCTCGCGGCGCACATGCATCGTGACTGCAAGCGGATTGCCGGTTTCCGCCAGGTAATCGCCCAGCACGCCGTTCAGCGCCGCAATCACCGCTTCGCGCGCGGGGGAAGACTCGATATGCCCCAGCGCGGGCGCCACGGCACCCAATGCAAGGTCGATGCCTCCGCCGACTGCACGCGTGACGCCGCGAATGCTCTTGTAGACGATCGAAGTAGTGCCATTCAATGCGTCCCCCACGATTGCGCCCGCGAGCCGCGCCGGTTTCCTCGCGATGTTGGTATGCATCGCCTCGACGAGCCCGGTAATACCGGCGATCGCATCCACCACCATGCGGGATGCGCCGCGAAGATCAGTAACGTGGTTGCGAACCACCTTGGTCATGGACTCTCCTTCGTTGGCGCTCGCGGCGTTAGTCGAAGTTGCGAAGCAGATAGCCCGGGAAAGCATTCGTCCTTCTGGTGGACACCGAACAGCACAAGTATATGCAGGTCCCCGCTTGGGGAGGACGGGGAGAAACCGAAATGGATGCGGTGGCGTACCTACGAGCGCATCTGCGCCCAGCTCGATGCGGCGGACCGGGCCCGGGATGCCGAAGCTCTGGCGAGATTCGCGCCATCCCTTGCCCGATACAGGAAGATCTAGTCTAAAAGCAGCTCGCGCTGTCCATTGCTGCGCAAACTGGCGTAGGCCTTACGTTAGCAGAGCAGTGGCAAGCCTTGCCGCGGCGACGCACAATGTTGCGGTGAACGCGCAACGGGCGATCGTGCCGCTCAGCGGGCTGGACGGGCTCTTTCTCGATCTGGAGACGCCCGAAACCCCGATGCACGTCGGCTCCTTGCACGTGTTTGCGAAGTCGAGGCGTCCACGTGACTTCTGCTCTGCCGTGAAGCGGGCCCTGGCCGGGCGGCTGCACGTCGCGCCGATCTTCGGACGCCGGCTTGCCGCCGTCCCCCTCAATCTCGCCCATCCGGTGTGGGTCGACGGCGACAAGATCGATCTCGATTTCCATGTGCGACGCGTGCGGCTCCCCGCTCCGGGCACGCTGGCCCAACTCGAAGACTGCGTCGCCGGCCTGCATGCACAGCTGATGGATCGCAGCCGGCCACTCTGGATGCTGTATGTGCTCGACGGGCTGCAGGACGGTCGCGGGGCCTACTACATCAAGATCCATCACGCGGTACTGGATGGAGCAGCCGGCGTCGGGCTCGCCACGGTCCTGTTTGATGTCGCACCGAAGCGGCGCGGGCCGGCGCAGGGCGCGGGACGTGCCGGGCGGTCCGGTGCCGCTCCTGGAGCGATCGCCGTGGCCGGTGCCGCCCTGAGCCACGACGCTGGCCAGTTCGTGCGCTTGCTCCGTTACCTGCCGACCGCGGCAAGCGCGCTCGCCAACATGATCCAAGGTCCGGCCTTCCTGTCGGGCAAACAGCTGCGCCGCAACTTCTCGTTCGGGCCGCGCACGCCGCTCAACGTGACGATCGGGCCCGAGCGCAGCCTGGCGGTGCTGTCCCTGCCGCTGGACGAGGTCAAGGCCATCGGTAAGGCCGAGAACGCGACGATCAACGATGTGGTACTGGCGCTGTGTGCCGCAACCTTGCGACGCTATCTCGCACGACACGGCGGCGTACCGCGCAAGCCGCTCACCGCCACGATGCCGATCTCGCTGCGCGAGCCGGGGGACGTGAGCTTCGGCATCCACGCGACGTTGAGCCTCGTGCGGCTGCCGACCAACCTCGCTGATCCGCTACGCCGGCTGCATTCCGTGCGTGCCGCGGCCGGCGCCACCAAGTCACTGGCGCAGCGCGCCAAGGCGCTCATTCCGACCGACTTCCCGTCGATCGGCCTGCCGTGGCTCGTGCACAGCCTGGCGACACTTTATGGCAAGAGCCACGTGGCCGACCTGCTGCCGCCGATCGCCAACGTCGCGATCTCCAATGTACCAGGGCCGCAGGTGCCGCTGTACACCCTCGGCCGGCGCATGGAAGCGTATTGGCCGCTGTCTATCGTGGAACACGGAATCGGGCTCAATATCACGGTGGTGAGCTACAGCGGTGCCTTAGGCTTTGGATTCACGGCGGCGCGCTGCGCCGTACCCGACGCGCGCGAGCTTGCCCACGATTTGGCCGCGGCGCACGCCGAGCTCAGGGCATGCACCGCGCAAGCCAGGCGTCGGCGTTCCGCGGGGACTGGTCGGCGGCGCGGGTCGCTCGCGCGCGGCAGTCGACGCACGAGGTGACGGGCTGATGGCCGATCGAGACGACTTGCCCTACGACGACCCGCTCGAGGCACCGGGTCTCGTTCGGCTCGCCCTCGAGTCGCGCGCCGGACTTGAGTACGGAGCGACGCTCGCGGCGCGGCCTCTGCTGCGGCGTCTGCGCGCCGGGGACGGCCACCCGGTGCTCGTTCTGCCCGGTCTGATGGCCGGAGATGTGACGACAGTGCCGTTGCGCCGCTTTCTCGCCGAGCTCGCCTATTGCCCCTACGCGTGGGAGCAGGGCGTCAACCTCGGGCCGCGTGCCGACATCATGGAGAGAGTCTTGAAGCGCCTGCGCGGACTGCGGCGAGCGCACCGACGCAAGGTCAGCCTGATTGGCTGGAGCCTAGGTGGCATCTACGCGCGCGAGCTTGCCAAGGAAGCGGCCGAGGACGTGCGCCTCGTGATCACCCTGGGCACACCGTTCACCGGGCATCCGAAGGCGACCAACGCCTGGCGACTATACGAGCTTCTGACCGGTCACAGGATCGGTGCACCGGAGGTGCACGAGCCGCTGCGCACGCCGCCGCCGGTCCCCACGACGTCCATATTCAGCCGCAGCGATGGCGTCGTCGCCTGGCAGTGCAGCGTGGAGCAGGTGGGTCCCATGACCGAGAGCATCGAGGTCGAGGCGAGCCACCTCGGAATGGGCTTCAATCCGCTGACGTTCTACGCCATTGCCGACCGGCTGTCCCAGCCCGAGGGTGCCTGGCGGCCGTTCCACCGGCGCGGCCTGCGCCGCGTGCTGTACCGCGACCCGCACCGACCCCACCGACGCTGACCGGCCCGAACATGCCCTCCGTCCGAGCGAACGGACTGACGCTCGAGTACGAGTCGCTGGGTGATCCGGCGCACCCGGCGATCGTCCTTATCATGGGGCTCGGCATGCAGCTTGTCGGCTGGCCCGAGGAGTTCTGTCGCGCACTTGCAGCGCGTGGCTATCGGGTGATCCGCTTCGACAACCGCGACTGCGGGCTGTCTAGCCGAGTCCCGGGGCGTCGCTGGCAAAATCCACTGCTGCTCCTCGCCGCTGCGCGCCTTGGCCTACCGGTGCGCGCGCCGTATACGCTCGAGGACATGGCGCGTGATACCGTTGGTCTGATGGACGCGCTCGCTATTGGCAAGGCTCACCTCGTTGGCGTCTCAATGGGCGGCATGATCGCGCAGGTGGTCACTGCCCACTTTCCAGAGCGGGTGTTGAGCCTCACCTCGATGCTGTCGTCGAGTGGCCGACCGCATCCGATTCAACCGAAGCCGGAAGCGCTGCGCGTGTTCATGCACCGACCGCGGCGCAGCGCCGGCCGTGAGCCAATCATCGACCATATCGTCGAGCTCTTCAGCGTCATCGGCAGTCCCGGCTACCCGACCGATCGGCGCGAGATGCGCAGCCGAATCAGCGGTTGGGTTGCGCGCGCCTACGACCCCATGGCGACCGTTCGCCAGCTGCTTGCGGTCGTCGTCACGGGCGACCGTCGTCCGCTATTGAATACGATCGCTGTCCCCACGCTCGTCATTCACGGTGCGGATGATCCGTTGGTGCCACTTGAGGAAGGACGCGACACGGCGCGCAACGTGCGCGGCGCAACGCTGCTCGTGATTGACGGCATGGGGCACGACTTGCCGAACGCCTTGCTTCCCAGGCTCGTGGATGCGATCGACCGGCACTGCCAAAGCAGTGCTGCAGCCTGATGTAATTGCCTGATTAGGATAATGCTTGCCTGCTGACGAGTGGGGGTTCCCCCACTCCCTTCAGAAAAGGTCCCGTGTCCCAAACCTGCGGTCCTGCCCGCGACAGGAGCATCGAAGTTGATGATTTCGGAGCTTGCGTTCTGTGCGGCGAGGCGCACTGGGATCGGCTGCACACCAAATAAGATTGCCGTGGTCAGGAATGTCAATGTCCCGAATTACATGGCGCCTCCTCGAGCCTTCTCTTATGCGCCCGTTCAGGACTCGAACAGGGCGGCTGCGGGAGGACCTGCACGCGCCTGTCGGCGGATGCGCACGATTCGCTGCCAGGTCACTGTCGGTCCCGCGCCCTCCCCGATAATCCTTCCTGATGCAGTCTGTTGCAAAACGGTGCGATCCAGCGCCCGGCTGATTTGGGATAGGACCCCCGCATTGCAGGCAGCGTCATCGTTGCCCGCTTCGGTCGATTCGCAAATTAGAGGTCGAAGCCGCTAAGCGTCACGCGCCTGCACGAGCGGTGGAGCGCGAAAGCAATCCGGCAACAGCCTTCTCGGCAATCATTAGCGTAGGGGCGTTGGTGTTGCCGCCGATGAGCCTGGGCATGACGGAGGCATCTACCACGCGTAGGCCCTCGACACCGCGCACTCGTAACTGGCAATCGACTACCGACGCCGGATCGCTTCCCATACGGCACGATCCGGCCGGGTGGTAGATGGTTTCGGCTTTACGCCTCAGCACTTGCTCCAGGTCCTGACGCGTTCTGACCCCTTCACCCGGAAAGATCTCCGCGCCGCGAAACGGCGTGAATGCTCCCGACTGACTGATCTCACGTGCCAGAATGATTCCCTCCAGCATGACATCGACGTCGCGCTTTACGCTCAGGTACGACGCGCAGATGCGCGGTGGATCCTCGGGTCGCGTCGAACGCAACGAAAGGTGCCCACGACTGCGCGGCCTCAGGGCGCATGAATGTATCGTATACCCATGGCCGCTCAGGCGGTTTCGACCGTGGTCATCGAGCTGAGCCGGTACGAAGTGAAACTGAATGTCAGGACGCTCGTCCGGCGCGAGATGTGTGCGCGCGAATCCGCCGGCTTCCGCAATGTTGCTGACTCCCGGGCCGGAGCGGGTGAGCGCGTAGCGGAGGCCGACGGCGATTTGCTGCCATGCAGTGAAATCGTACGTCATAGTTCCCGTGCATTTGGTGAGAGTGCAAAAATCCAGATGATCCTGAAGATTACGGCCGACCTCCGCACTGTCTGCGACTACGGGAATACGGAGCGTGCCCAGCTCGCTCGCACACCCGATTCCGGATCGCATCAAGATCAGCGGTGAGCCAATTGCCCCGGCTGCCAGTAGCACTTCTCGTTCCGCACGCGCGAATCGAAACTCGCCGTGGTGGCGGTACTCGATTCCCTCGGCGCGAGTTCCCCGAAAGACGACCCGGGCGGCAAGACTGTGGGTGAGAATTGCGAGATTCTTGCGCTGCTGCGCCGGGCGCAGATACGCTACGGCTGCGCTGCAGCGGCGGCCATTGCGTTGAGTGACCTGGTAAAAGCCGACGCCCTCCTGCACAGACCCATTGAAATCCGCATTGCGCGGCAGGCCACGCTCGGCGCCGGCGTCGACGAAAACAACACTCAATGGATTGCGGTATTTCAGGTCCTCTACAGACAGCGGGCCCCCGACGCCGTGGTACGTGCTCGCGCCGCGGGCCTGGTCTTCGGCGCTGAGGAAATACGGGAGCACGCTCGCATAATCCCATCCATCGGCACCGCATGCGACCCACTCCTCATAATCCAAATGGTGGCCCCGCGTGTAGCACATTGCGTTGATGGAGCTGCTGCCGCCAAGTACGCGACCACGTGGCCAAAACAGCCTGCGACCCAGAAGTTCGGGTTCGGGTTCCGTGTAGTAGCGCCAGTCGATGTCGCGGTTTCCGACCAGATGTGCCAGCCCTCCGGGCATGTGTATGTATGGGCTGGAGTCCTTTCCCCCCGCTTCCAGTAGCAGCACCTTGAGATCCGCTCGGGCTGACAGTCGATTTGCCAAGACACATCCGGCGGAGCCTGCGCCCACGATCACATAGTCATAGACGTCCTCGGTCATCGGCTCTCTCTAGCGGCGCACGCGTCGTTCGGATCGAGCGGGCGTTGCTTGAGAAGCGCCTCCATCAAGCGTGTCTCACGGTCGCGAATTGCCTGCAACAGGCGCTGCGGATCGCTCATTTCGCGGAAGGCAGCAAAGCCGCGCTCCAGGAAGTCCTGCAGGGCGCCGAAACCTGCCGCGTGCGCCGGTGCGTGAGCGGCGCGCAGCGCAACCGCGATCCAGGGGCGATGCACCAGGCGATCGAGATCCTGACCGACGGAGACAACCAGATCGATCTGACGCCCGCGTGCCGCGCGCCTGCCCACGGCGCGGTAGGCGGCTTCGTACGTCTGCGCGGTCAGGGGTCCCTCTGGCAGAACGTCGATCAGCTCCAGGTCGAGCTGCGTTGTGAGCACCTGGAGCTCAATCGCTCGCGCCAATAGGTCAACTGCTGCCTGAGGCAAAGCACGATTGAGATAACCCCAGGCGCGAGCCATGTCGCGATCGCGGTTCGTGAAATCCTGCGGCCCGTACACGTCATGCAGGAAGAATTCGACCGCTCGCGTAAAATGCGGGTCGGCGTGCAAATCCCCGTAGGTTCGTGACAGACGCTCGGCTTGCCACGCGCGCAGTTCGCGCAGGCGATTGCCGAAAGCTCTTTCCTCCTGCGCGCGCGTATCGAGCGCTTGCTTGCGTGCCAGCAGGTCGGCAACCCGACTGCGGCGCTTCATACGGCCGACGGTTGCGACAACGCTGTCATCACACAATCAAGCGCCGACCGCGAACTCAACATCCCGAGATGACCGATCGCGCGCACTTCGCACATTTGCGCACCTGTCAGGTGTGCGCTGCGCGCAGGTGCCACCAGATTGTCTTCCAGGCTATAGATGCTCGCGAAGGGAACTGGAAAGTGGCCTCCCTCAGATATCTCGAGTGCCTGCAACCAGCTCGATCCTGGGCACATCTGCCGTGTCGCCGGCCACCGTAGACCGCGCGCAATCCTGGTCCCATGATGGGGACAGGCTATGGTGACGATGCGGCTGATCACTTCCATGCCGATATTTCGCAGCAGCGAGCGTGCCACAAGTCCGCCCATGCTATGTGAAATGATTATCACCCGCTCGCCATCGGATTTCTGGTGCAACGCCAGCAGTTCTGCTTCCAGGTTCTTTGCCTGTACGTCGATATCCGCGAACAGCGGCTCGAGATTCACGCT
This sequence comes from uncultured Gammaproteobacteria bacterium, assembly GCA_963837075.1. Taxonomy (GTDB): domain Bacteria; phylum Pseudomonadota; class Gammaproteobacteria; order Steroidobacterales; family Steroidobacteraceae; genus 13-2-20CM-66-19. The sequence continues at coordinate 11,682 of CAWILY010000002.1, forward strand.
GCGCACGGGTGCGAATCCAGCCGTGTGTAGACGCGCTTTCAGGCAGCGCCAGACGGCGCGATTGCAGAGAATGCCGTGTACCAACAGCACCGGTCGTGCCGGGCGTGCGATCAAAGCCGGTCTTGTCGGCCAACTGCATTCGCGCGGATTCCGGCTCATGTTGAGAATTGCGGTGCTGAAATGCGCTACTTCGGTAACCACTGCGTGCACGGCCAGGCGTACATTCGAGAACCGATACGGCTGCTCCTCACAAGCACGCGCGAATGCGAACGATACCACGACGAATACCAGCGGCAGGGCGAGCAGGTTAACCAATGCAATCGCCAACGCCGCGGCCGGCGGCAGCGACAGGGTGACGCCGAGGGTAGCGGCTGAAGAGGCGGCAAACAACAGGGCGGCGCCCAGAATCCATCGCCAGAAGCGCGCCGCCATGGCGCTTCACCCCGCGGGCACGGGAGCCGCGAGGATGCTTTCGAGTAGCTCCAGGGCCCGATCCAGGCGGCGGGCGGTCTGCCGCGCGTGCCGGGAGCGTTCGTCAGCGGAGGTGGAAAACGTTCGGCGCCGCTCGCGCAACACTTTGGTGTTCAAGCGCAGTCCACGTCGCTCCAGCAGGGGGGCGAGTGCATCTGACTGCTTCAACAGATCCCGCCGCGTGCACTGATAGGCGTGATCGGCAAGCCGTCGACGCTCGGCATAACGGAATACATTGGCAAAGAACAGCCGCTGGTCGTGGCGATCCGGCTCGAGCAGGAGTGTGTCAGCGTCCGGAAAACGCGCGGCATAAGTCGCCATGCCTATCTTCATCCGCGAGTAGATAAGAGACCGGAATGTCTGTCCTAGAACGACCGACAAGCCTTCCTTGGCAAGGTTCGTGCGCCTGCGTGAACGCGGGTGGGATGCGTCAAAGGGCACGAGTGGATTGATGCAGATCACGAGATCGCAACCTTCTTCCAAAGCAAGCGATGCATGCATCGTGCGGACCAGGGCCCCATCCACGAAGTACTCTCCGTCGATCTCGACGGCGCGATACAAGCCGGGAAGTGCACAGCTGGCGACGAGCGCGCGTGAGATCTCCATGCGATCGTGGCCTGGGCCGCCAAAGTTCACCGACTCGCCCGTGTTCAGATTCGTCGCCACCACATACAGTCGCGATCGCAGCTTGCGAAAGTCGTCGGTGTGGCCGGCGGAGGTAAACATCGAGTGCAGGTGACGCTGTAGGGGCCTGTTGTCAAAGATGGCAGTAGGAGCGAGGCGACCCAAAGACCCGATGCCCGCAGACCAATCGCGGCCCAGCGCGTCGCGCGCGTATTGGCGCACGACCTCTGCCAATGCCGCCGGAATCTGAGCCAGACGGTGCGCGTATTCGTCGAGCGCCGGCCGCAGCAGTATCGCAGGCGAAAACGGAAAGAGCACCGACTCGTCGTTGACGAACATCCGGCCCAGCGCCGTCGTATCGAAGCCATTGGCGAGCGCTGCGGCGACGAGCGACCCGGAACTCACGCCGACATACACGTCGAATTCCGTCAGCTCGCGACCTTCGATCGCTTCGCTAAGCGCATGCAAAGCGCCCATCTCGTAAAAGGCGCCTAGCGGACCGCCCCCCGCCAGCGCGATCGCGACCTTACCGTGCCCGGCGGGCCGCCTGCGCCTGCGCCGGGGTTCGATCGTCAACACCGCCCGTCAGGAAGCGACAGCCCGCGTATGCGCAACTTTCCGCGCCCTCGAACCGGCTGTACGCGAATGTGCCAGCTTTTCAATGTTGACATTCAGGGCATGGACCCGCTTGCTAAGCGCTTCCACCTCATCGGCGCTCGGTACGCCGAGCTGATTCAGCGCCCGATGCACCCGAGTCTGGAAGATCTTTTCCAGGTTCTCGAAAGCATCGCTCGCCTGGCCGCGCACCTGCTTGATGCGCGCGTTGATGGTCGATTGCACATCCCCAAGCATACCCTGCAGGGCTTTCTCAGCGGCATTGTGGGCGTCGGCCTGAACGCGTGCACCCTCCGCGATTAACTCCTGCAGCAGCTTCGGAGCGCCACTCTGAGCTTTCGACGCAGCACCCAAGCCGGCCAGCCAGATCTGACTGACGATATCGAACAGCTGCGCATAGCTAGCGCCCTTACCGTTCCGGGCCGTCTTGCGGGATTTCTTCCTTCTGGCAGCCATATCTTCCTCTTTCGCGGTACTTGCCGCGGATGTGTATTTGCTGAACTCACCATATCGTCAGTGGATACTACAAAATGTTGCAGGCCGATTAGCATTCGTATTTGCCACAATCGGAGTGTCGTTATGCGCAAAAGCAGCCGGACAGGGCAAGTCTCCTCCAGTGCGCTCCGGGCTCGATGGAAGAGATTGCACGACGGGGATCGGGAGCCTTATCCGGATGAGCCTCAAGTCGCTCGTCTGGCAAAGAGGCATGACTCGTTTGCTTCCTGGGTCGGCACGCACGGGGGTGCCGGCGCGGTTGCCGAAGGTGTCCAGGCTGCGTGGCGGGAATTTCACGCTGCAGAGTTCACGCGCGCAATCGATCTTGGCGCCAACACGGGTGCACTGGGCGCCACGGCGGCCAACAAGGCAGCGGCTCTCTACTGCTTATACCAGGGCCGAAGCGAGGCGCGAAGCTTGAAGTTGCTGCAAACGGCGGTGGAGCGGGCGGAAGAAGCGGTCGAGCTGTTGCCGGACTACCCCAATGCGCACTATACGTTGGCGCTTGCGCAGGGCCGCTATAGCCAGCGTATCTCGATCGTTCAAGCGCTCGCACACGGACTTGCGGCCCGAGTTCGCACCGCGCTCGATACTACGCTCAAGCTTGAGCCTCGCCACGCCGAGGCACACATTGCTCTCGGGCTGTTCCACGCGGAAATCCTCTCGACGTTGGGCTCGCTCCTAGCAGGGCTTACCTATCAGGTCTCGGCGAAAGCTGCGATCGAACACTTCCGCCGCGCAATCAAGCTCGCGCCCAGCTCGCCCATCGCGCGCATGGAGTATGCGCACGGACTACTGCTGCTTGATGCCGATGCGCACCAGAAACAGGCGCGCGAACTCTATGCCCAGGCGGCGTCCTGCGAGCCGGCGGATGCGGTGGAGCGGCTCGACGTCGAGCGTGCCAAACGCGGGCTGTCCTGATTTCGGCTGCGGTCACGCTCTCAATCGACGAGCGAACCAGCCCCGAGCAACACCAGGAACACCAGACGCTCGAATTCAGTCGCGATCAGCTCCACCAGCTCGTGGGGATCAGGGATCAGATGCCGGTCCGAGATCACGCCGAACTGCACGTCCCCGGCGTACGTGAGCATGCTCACGCCCGTGCCGAGACTACCGGACTGCGGCACCCAGAAGAGCAGTTGTGAGATGGTCACACCCCCGAGCAGCAACTGTTGTTGCGGCCCGCGTAGATTCGAAGCGACCAGGCTTGCCTTGGCACTGAACAACGCCATCGTCGGGTCTTCCACGGCGGCAGGCAGACTCCCCACGAGCGATAGCACCCCGAACGTGACCAGAGCCTGCGATGAGCCTTTCAGCGCCTGCATGTTCGAATGAACTGCATAAAGTCGTTCGAGCGGATGCCGGATGCCAACTGGAAGGTCCACGAACACGAGTCCGAACCGATTTCCGAGCCCGAGTGGCGCGTCGTGTTCCGGCCGCATGTTCACCGGCACAGCGGCACGAATCGTGAGTCCCGCGGTAGGGTCACCGTGCGAGTCGAGATAGCGCCCGAGAGCGCCCGCCAACGTGGCGACGAGCACGTCATTGATCGTGCAGCCGAGCAGGCTACTGAGGGTGTGAACTTCCTCGAGCGAAAGGGGTTCCACCCACGCTACTCGTTTGGAACCGGTGAGCGACAGCTTCAGGTGCGTAGGCGGGTCGTCAGGAAGCAGCACGCCGAGGCGCGCGATCTCTGCGGCCAGTCCGATCGTTTCGCGCACGGCAGTCGCAGCCTCGAGCGGGTGAAGCGCGTAGTGAACGCCTTTCTCCAGAAGATCGACGCTGCCGCGCAGCGGGTGCGAAAGAAACTCCGAGATGAAGCCCGCGCCGGAGTTGCCTGTCGGCACGCCAGGCAGCGGCGGGCCGCCTGGCGCCGTTCGTGCGGCGGCCCCTCCCGGCTCGGGGTCCGCCAGTCTCATCAGCACGCGAACCAGGGCAATGCCATCCGCGTAGCAGTGGTGGATCCGCACGATGATCGCGCTGCCGCCCTGGTAGTGCTCTACCAGGTGAAAGGTCCACAGCGGCCGCCCGGCGTGCAGCGGAGTGCTCGCGAGCTCACCCGCCAGATGCTCCAGCTCACGCTTACCGGCAGGCGCCGGCAACGCCACCAGCAGTACATGATCGTCGAGGTTGAACTGCTCGGCCGGAGCCCAGCTCGCGCTGAGCGTATCCATCACCGGCACACTGCGGAAGCGCTCGAAGGCGAGGAAGCGTTCGCACACGATCGCACGCAGCCGTGCGTGGCTCAAGACGCCGCGTAGTACCACCACGCCCACAACCTGCATGGGATTCGTCGGCCGTTCCATGAGCAGCCATGCCCGATCGACCGCCGACATATCTTCCGGCATCTTCATGGGGCACACTTTCGCTCACCCGCGACTGCTTTTGACCCTCGGTTTGTCACGATACGCCGCGCCGCATTTCCAGCGTAATGTACCCATATATTGACGCCCGGCGGGCTCGCAAATCATGGGTTATTTCATTACCGGCGCCACCGGTTTTATAGGGCGGAGCCTCGTCAACGAGCTGGGGCGGCGCTGTGGGGAGCCCATTTGGGTATTGGTGAGGCCCGCCTCACGCGCCAAGTTCGACCGACTGGTGCGGGAATGGGGCGATGTCGGCAGACACGTCGTCCCTATCGAGGGAGACCTGCAACAAGAGCTGCTCGGGGTGTCAGCACCTGATCGAAGTCAGCTTCGCGGACGCATCCAGCATTTCTTTCATCTCGGGGCTCTCTACGATCTGGGCGCGGAAGCCGCGGATCTTGAGCGCGCGAACATCCTCGGAACCCGCAATGCGCTGCAATTCGCGCACGAAACGCAGTCCGGATGCTTTCACCTCGTGAGTTCGATCGCCTCCGCGGGATGCTATCGAGGCAGGTTCACGGAGGATATGTTCGCCGAAGCCGAAGACCTGGACCATCCCTATTTCCGTACCAAGCACGAGTCCGAGGCGCTGGTGCGCACCAGCTGCCGGGTACCGTGGCGCATCTATCGGCCCGGCATGGTCGTGGGAGACTCCCGCACCGGAGCCATCGACAAGATCGATGGTCCGGCCTACCTGTTCAAAGTGATCCAGAAAGTCCGGGACAACCTGCCGCGCTGGCTCCCGCTGGTCGGCTTCGAGGGCGGCCACATCAACCTGGTACCCGTGGACTTTGTGGCTGCCGCGCTGGCGCACCTCGCACACGTACCCGATGTGGATGGACAATGCTTTCACCTTACGGACCCGCAGGACCGACGTACCGGGGAAGTGTTGAACCTGTTCGCCAGCGCTGCGCATGCGCCGACAATGACCGTGCGGCTCGAACCCGGCCTGCTGGAGGCAATCACGCAGCTGGTGCGGCCGGCGGCGGGCGAGGCGCTAAAGCCGATGCAGCGCATCGTGGAGCAGGCATTGCGCGACTTCGGAATTCCGACATCGGCTATCGGGCTGCTCAACTATCCGACAACCTTCGACGCTCGCCGCGCTCAGGCGCTGCTTGGGCCGGCCGGCATTCAGGTGCCGCGCCTGGAGGACTATGCGTGGCGCCTGTGGGACTACTGGGAGCGTCACCTCGATCCCGACCTGTTCAAGAGCCGCAGCCTCCACGAGGTCGTGAAGGATCGGACCATTCTGGTGACCGGCGGCTCGTCCGGCATCGGTCGCGCCACGGCGTTAAAGCTTGCGGAAGCAGGCGCGAAAGTCCTTATCGTGGGGCGGGATCCTGACAAGCTGGCGCGTGTGTGTGCGGAAATCACGGCGCGCGGAAGCGTCGTCACCTACAGCTGCGACATCGGTGACCCGCAGGCCTGTGACCGCTTCATCGCGCAAGTACTCGCGGAGCATGGTCGCGTCGACATTCTGATCAACAATGCCGGCCGCTCGATCCGGCGCGCCATCGAGAACACGTACGAGCGATTCCACGACTACGAGCGGCTGATGCGAATCAATTACTTCGCCGCCGTGCGTGTGACCCTGGGAATGTTGCCGGCGATGGTACGCCACGGAGCAGGGCACGTGATCAGCATCTCTTCCATCGGTGTTCTCAGCAATGCGACGCGCTTCGCCGGCTACAACGCATCGAAGGCCGCCCTGGAGGCATTTTCACGCTGCGCGGCGGCCGAATACCATGAGCGGGGCGTCCGCTTCACCGTCGTCAACATGCCGCTGGTTCGCACGCCGATGACCGCCCCGACCCGCCTGTATGAGCAGTTTCCGCTCATTCAACCAGAGCAGGCCGCGGACATCGTCTGTGAGGCGATCATCCATAAACCCGAGCGCCTGGCAACGCGCCTCGGCGTGCTCGCGCAGCTTATTGAGCTGATGGCACCCCGACTCAATAAAGCCATCATGAGTGAGAGTTTCGCGATGTTCCCGGAGTCCGAAGCGGCCGGTGGCACTCTGGCAAGCGCCAGGCAAGTATCCCCGGAGATGGTTGCGTTTGCCTCCCTGCTGCGTGGCATTCACTGGTAGGAACTGGCCGAAAACAAGGCCGCCCCTCGAGCGGGCGTTGGCGGGGTCTGATCGGCAATCGATCAGGCCGCGCGGTTCGAGTCCTGACGCATGAGCTCGCGCCGCAATATCTTGCCGATGTTCGTCTTCGGCAGGGACTCGCGGAACTCCACGTATTTCGGCAGCTTGTACCGGGTGAGCCGCGCGCGGAAGTGCTCGTGCAGGTGATCGACGGTGATCGTGTTACTTTCGCGCAGCACCACGAACACTTTCACCGCCTGACCCGAATGAGGGTCGGGAACCCCGATGCAGCCACACTCTAGCACCGCCGGGTGCTCAGTGCAGACGCTTTCGATCTCGTTCGGAAAAACCTTGAAGCCCGATACGATGATCATGTCTTTCTTGCGATCGACGATGCGCAGGAAACCCTCGGAGTCGATCGTCGCGATGTCGCCGGTTCGCAGCCAGCCATCAGCAGAAATAACCTCCGCAGTTTCATCCGGCTGCTTCCAATAACCGCGCATTACCTGCGGACCGCGAACGCACAGTTCGCCGGGCTCCCCGAGCGGTACCTCGCCCTGCGAATCCCGGATGCTGATTTCAGTGGAGGGCAATGGCAGGCCGATCGTACCAATTCGCGGGCGATCGTACGGGTTGCAGGCAACCACCGGTGAGGCTTCCGTAAGCCCGTAACCCTCCGCGATCGGTCGCCCGGTCACGGCAAGCCACTTTTCCGCAACGCTCGGATGAAGCGCCATGCCACCGGCAGCCCCGAGCTTCAGCCGCGAGAAATCGACCCGCGCAAATCCCGGGTGATTCAGGAGCGAGCTGTAGAGCGTGTTGACGCCGGTGATGATCGTCATACGCCACTTGCGCAGCTCGTGTACGAACGCCGGTATGTCGCGCGGGTTGGTGATGAGCACATTGAGGCTGCCGTACAGCATGAATAGCAGACAGTTACAGGTCAGACAGAAGATGTGATAGAGGGGCAAGGCAGTGATGACAGTCTCACTGCCCGGCACGAGCAAATTCTTCCAGAACGCAGCTACCTGCAGCAGGTTCGCCACCATGTTGCGATGCGTAAGCATCGCTCCCTTGGCGACACCGGTGGTGCCACCGGTGTACTGAAGAAACGCAACGTCCTGTGCAGCGATCGCGACGGGGGCCAACGTACGCTTCGCGCCGTGCGCCAGAGCTGCGCGGAATCCGATCGCGTCCGGCAGGTCGTACGCTGGCACCAGGTGTTTCAAGCGTCGCACAACGAAGTTCACGACGTTGCGTTTTGGGAACGGAGTCAGATCGCCGATGCCGGTCGTTACCACATGCTCGATTTGCGTATCGGTCCGGACATCGGCGAGGATGTGAGCAAAATTTTCCAGAATAACTATCGCGCGCGCCCCCGAGTCGGTCAATTGATGCAGCAGCTCGCGGCGGGTGTAGAGCGGGTTGGTGTTCACTACCGTAAGCCCGGCGCGCAGGGCGCCGAACAGAGCAACCGGATACTGCAGGACATTGGGCATCATCAGCGCAATGCGATCGCCGCACGCAAGGCCGGTTCCCTGCAGGTACGCCCCGAATCTGGCTGAAAGCCTGTCCAGATCCCGATATGTGAGCGTCACCCCCAAATTATGGTAGGCCGGCCGCTCTGCGAAGCGCCGACAAGTTTCTGCGAAAATCGCGGCAACCGAGGGATATGCGTCCGCGTCGATCTCGGCGGGCGTTCCCTGCGGGTAGGCGTTGAGCCAAGTTTTCTCCATGGAAGGCATCCTCAGGCTCGTATATAGAGAATTAGTCGCTCATCGCGAACGATTGGCGATCCGTACAAGTGCGTAGTAGCCGGCCTGCGCCGCGGACTTGTACGGATTTTCCTCAGGCACAAAAACGGCGAGAATCGCGCAGTTTCGTTGCGGTGCGGAGACGGGGGAATTTATGAAACTCAAAGAAAAGCGGCCAGTGATGCACACACTGGCCGCCAGAGGGTAAGCATTGCTCGGGGTTTGGAGGCTGGCAATACTCACCGTCATTCAAAGCGTCGTGACTGTCATCCTGACAGCTCGCCAAGGGTGCATCCTCGGTTTACGACGCTGAATGTGCATGAACAGATCCGCCATGGGTACCAACGACTCCGTGCGAACATTGCGGACGAGCTCCTCGAACGCGTACGCTGTGCGGCGCCAAAGTTTTTCGAAGAGCTCGTAGTCGACCTCTTGGTAGGTATGGGCTACCGATCTGGCACAGGATCATCGTCCGAGAAGCGATTGTTCGAGTAGATGGAGAGTGCGATAGCAGGGCAGTACATGGCGGGCACTGGCGTTAGGCTCCCGTCCTTCCCGAAGTGCTGCGAAAAACTCGCGGTCCTGAAGTTCAATTCCATTCATGGAAACGGCGACCCCTGATACATCGATCTTTTCGTCGCGACCACTCACGAGATCGTCATAGCGGGCAATGAAGGTGCCGTTGTCGCAGATGTAGCGGAAGAAAGTGCCTAGTGGGCCTTAGTTGTCTCCGTACCGTCTGCGCGCGTCCATGAGCATCCACAGGATGGCGGATTCGCCGCACTGGATTCGTCGATGCAAAGAGATCGAGCTGCGCGCCCGAGAAGATTGAGTAAGCGCCGTCTGCGGTCGAACTAGCCACGCTCGGTCGCTCGTTCAGTCATTCGCCCCACTCGAATACGATGTATTGCAACTGGCCACCGCGGCTAAGTCGTAACGTTCGTCCTCATGCCGCATGGCTGGAAGCACGACAGCGATTGTCGCTTGGCCGCGCAAAACCTCGAGCTTCAGATCATCGCAGGTTGTCGTACACGAAGCCGACGACGCGCGCGGGACCTGATGCTCGCCACCAACGGCCTGATGCTGCTGATCGGTGCGGTCTTCATCATCGCTTCCGTGTCCATCGTGCCGGTACCGAAAGCCGCTCGAACGGTCGACGCGAGCCGCGGTGGGACACTGATCGGCGTCCGCCCTGAAGTCGGATCGGTAAGGAGCCGAGACGCCATACTCATTCGGAATTGTTGCGGCGCTCCTGGAATCCAGTTCACTCCAGCAAAGCTCAAGTTAAAGCTGGGGTACAAAGCGCAGGCGCAGATTCTGGATGAGCTTCGTCCTTTTAGCCGTGATACGTAGAACACACCATTGGGCACTCGCAACTCATTAAGTAAAGTTTGATGGTGCTTGCGAACTTTGGGAGCACGGGCGCCGCGCAGCCTCGAGCTGCAGGCGGCGCTCGACTAGCAAGCGGCGGCGATCGACCGTTGCCTCCCTGAGACGCACGAGGCAGCGGCTTGGCTGCCTCTCCCACCTGTCAGCACAAGCCTCCAGAGAACTCATGGCGCAGCCGCTCGAGCCGCTCAGCGTGGCCAGGATTCGAACGAACGGGACGTGGCCAGGACTCAGAGCTCAGCACTGTTTCTAAGGGTTGATCATGCGAGTGCGATAGCGGTATCACTTTCCAATAATTGGACGAGTTCCTCGGCCGGCACAGGCCGGCAGAAATAGTACCCTTGACCCTGGGGACAGCCGTGCTCCTGCAGGATTTCAAGTTGCTCTCGCGTTTCCACCCCTTCGGCCACAACCCGCAGATGGAGGCTCTTTCCCATGCCAATCACGGCAGTGACAATGCCGGCGTCATCCTCGTCCACTGTAAGGTCGCGCACGAAGGACTGATCGATCTTTAGCACGTCGATCGGAAAGCGCTTCAAGTGGCTCAAGTTCGAATAACCGGTGCCAAAGTCATCCAGTGCCAGCAGCACGCCGATATCTTTCAATTCTCTAAGCACGTCAGCAACGGATTGCGAGTCCTCTATCAGCACCGTTTCGGTGAGCTCGAGCTCCAGATAACGTGGCTCAAGGCCCGTCTCTTTGAGGATTGCCCGTACGCCTGCTACGAAATCCGGGGTACGCACCTCCACGGCGGAGATGTTTATCGCGACGCATAGCGGCGGCAGCCCCGCAATCTGCCAAGCGCGCGCTTGGCGGCAGGCTTCGCGCAGCACCCACCGGCCAATCGGTACGATGAGACCGCAATCCTCCGCAATCGTGATGAATTGCGCGGGCGGGATGAGGCCGCGCTGTGGGTGACGCCACCGTATGAGCGCCTCGGCGCCGATGATTGCGCCGGTCGCCAAATTAAACTTTGGCTGGTAATGCAATAGCAACTCCCGCCGCTCGATCGCGTAATGCAAACTGTCCTCGAGCGACTGCCGTTCGATCGCGCGTGCGTTCATCTCCGACCTGAAGAATTGATAACTGTCGCGCCCGGTATCCTTGGCGTGGTACATCGCCAGGTCCGCCTTCTTCATCAACGTCCCTACATCCGTTCCGTCATCGGGATAGGTGACAATGCCGATGCTTCCAGTGATATGCAGTTCATCCTCGTCGATGAGGTGGGGTTTTCGCACCGCCCCGAGTATCTTGGTCGCCGTGAGGGCTGCATCCTCCGCGCGTCTCACCTCCCAGAGTAGCACCACGAATTCATCGCCTCCCAGGCGGCCTACGGTGTCCGAGCTACGTACACACGTAACTAGTCGCCGTGCCACGGATTGCAGCAACCGATCGCCTACGACGTGGCCCTTTGAATCGTTGATGTGCTTGAAGCGATCAAGATCCAGAAATAGTACCGCCAGTTTTCGCTGTTTGCGGCTGGACAGGATTATTGCTTCACGCAGTCGGTCGTGCAGCAGCACGCGATTGGGTAAATCGGTGAGGCTGTCATGTTGTGCCAGATAGCTCATCTTGCGCGCCATCGCCCGCGCCGCACTGACATCGTGAAATACCATGACAGCACCCGTTACTGCTCCGCGACGATCGTGGATGGGTGCGGTGGAATCTTCGATAGCCGCTTCGATGCCGTCGCGTCGAATCAGCACACAGTTTGGGGGAAGCGCTAGGGCTTTGTCGTCCCTGATCGCCAGTACAGTGGAGTTTTGAGTGGCTTGACGCGTCGTGGCATCGATGATCCTTAAGACGTCCTCGAGCGGATGACCTACCGCTTCGTGCAGCGACCAACCTGTCAGCTCCTCAGCGACTCCATTGAGATAGGTGACCCGCCCCGAAACGTCTGTGCTCACGACCGCGTCCCCGATCGAGTTGAGCGTGACCTGCGCGCGTTCCCTTTCCTCAAACAGCGCCTCGGCATATGCGGCTCGCTCGATCATGGTGCCCAGGGTCTTGGGCAATAGGTAAGCGTCGAGACGGTCTTTGAAGAGATAGTCCTGTGCTCCACACCGTACCGCCAACTTGGCGGTTTCTTCGTGTTGCGGATCAATCAAGAGCAAGATCGGAATGTTGGGCGCCGCGCGAAAGAGACGGTCGAACGTCTCTATTCCGTGACTGTCAGGTAGGCAGAGGTCGACCAATATCGCCTCGATGCCGTCCAGCCTTTCTAGGCCTTCAGAGCAGCGTCTGACCCGTTCAACTTGGAAGGACTCATCGCTGCAGTAACTCAGCGCGTCGACGATGGCTTTGGCAGCGGCTGCATCGTTCTGGATCAGAAGTACGTGTTGAGACATGAAATGGCGTCCGATGCGTCATAACTCAACTTGTTAATAATCACAGCACGCGTCAGGACGGCGCTATGTTCGGTAACACACATATACATCCCTGCTGCTCAAATTTTGAGCAGTGCATCACATTCGAGGATCGAGTCTGCCTCCGGCCAGTGTTGGCATTCAGGTGCGGGTGTGCCTGGGCCTCGTCATTTCGTGCCGCCACGCGCTCGGGTTCGGGGCTTTAGGGAATTTGGCATGTCGGAGGATGAAGAGGACCGCATCGCAGCGGCCATTTACTACTTCGACTCCACTCGCGTACCGGAGCGGTGGCGAGCTGCCGCCACGCGATCGGTGGCACGGATCAGAACGCGAGTTAAGGAGCAGCAACTGGCGGAGCAGGCTCGTCGTAGGGTGGTCGGGTTCGCCGGGACCGGGGCACGGACTTCGCTGCATTAGGTGCGAACAAGTGCGAACCGGCACCCGCTATTGCACGATGTGGAGGCACGCAAAAGGAGCGGAGATCTGTCTCCAGCGGTCTGCCCGTTTCCACCCGAATCTAGGATGGAAACCTGGCGCGGTTTTTCACCCGATTTCAACCGACAACCCATCGTTGAGCACACCTTGTAGCACGGCTACGCGAAGCGGCGCGGACGGATTCATCGCTATCTTGCATCCGATCGGCACCCCGTTTGCAGACCTGCTCGGTTGGGCCACAATCGTCGCCGAGATTGTGGGGGGATTCATGATCCTCCGCGGCGCCCTCGTGCCCGGGAGCGCGTCCAGCAGGGCACGAAAGTGCTGATCGACCGATCAGTCCCCTTGGCAGCGTTCGAATCAAGCCTTTGCGCATCAGGCCTCAGGGCGCGCGCGCGGCAAGATCTTCATCAAGCTCTGAAGCGGCGCCGGTTTCACCGTGAACACCGCATGTGCGATCTTGGCTTCCCCCGAATTTTCTACCGGCCTGCGCGGGCCTCTCCGCAGGCGGCCTATACCTTGTCAGACGCCCCGACGGCGAAGCAACTTCAGCAAGTCTGCAGCTACGACTTGGGTCGACAAAGCAGCTTTCAAACGGGTCCTCAAGGTCAACCGTGGCGCCGCGGTCGCCGATGGTCGCGTCTTCCGCGGCACGCAGGACGGACGTGTTCTCGCGTACGACGCTTCAAGCGGCAAGCGCATTTGGGAGGTGAGAATCGCCAATCCGGCGTTGGGGGAGACGGTCCCGGCGGCATTGATCGCGTGGCAGGGACTCGTGTTCGCGGGCAACGCGGGCGGCGACAGCAAAGGCGTCAAGGGACGCATGTACGCACTGAACGCTACGACGGGCGAAGTCGTATGGGAACAGTACCTGCTGCCTCGCCAAGGCGAGGATAAGAGCTATGGCCCGCACGCGCCGGCGCCGGCCATGCCCTCTGGTGGCTGGGGCAATGCCGCAGACGTGCCCATTACAGGGGGCGCTACATGGACCAGCTATTCGCTGGATCCAGCATCCGCCACGCTTTATGTACCCGCTGGAAATCCGGCGCCTGACTTCGCGCGCGAACTGCGGCCGGGGGTCAATCCGTATGCGGGCACACTCATCGCGCTTGATGCCAAAACCGGCGCGGTGAAGATGACCTATCCTCTGGTGCAACGTGACTATCACGATTGGGACGTGTCCGCAGCGCCAGCTGTGTTTACCACGCGTGGCGGGGTCAAGATTGCGGCCGAGGCGATCAAGAACGGGCACGTCTACGGCATCGACACGGCGACCGGAAGACACCTGTGGAGCGTACCCACAACGACCATCGCGAATACGCAAGCACCACTGTCCACGAGCAGCAACACGCGCTTCTGCCCCGGTACTCAGGGTGGGAGTGAGTGGAACGGCGCGACTTACTCCCCGCAAACGAACTTGGTGTATGTCGGTGCGGTGGATTGGTGCACCACGGTGAAGCTCGCGTCCGCGGATGCGATCAAGGCTGCCAAGTCCGGGCAGCCATGGGGCGGAGCTGACGGAAAGGAGCCGTTTGGCGAGTTGGATCCGCGTGGCCAATGGTCCGGATGGATAACAGCCATCGACGCTGATCGTGGCAACGTCGTCTGGAAGCGCAAGCTCCCTGCGCCGGTACTCGGTGGCGTTACCCCCACCGCGGGCGGCGTGGTGTTTGCGGCTGACATGCTGGGTAATGTCTACGCGTTTAACGCGTTAACCGGTGCGACGGTGTGGCACACCCAGACCAGCGGCGCAGTGGGCGGGGGAATTGTCAGCTATGCGACGCCGTCAGGGGCGCAGCGCATTGCCGTCGCGGCAGGTATGACCTCTCCGATCTGGCCAACCGCAAAAGTCAACGCGGAAATAGTCGTCTACGGACTCAAGTGACTGAAATGCTCGGCCAACTCGCTGGCGTCAGCACGTCACTGGTGTACGTGACGGGTGGGTAGCAGTTCTCCTGGCAACACAGCGGATCGCACGATCGCACTGACCCTGTGGTCACCGTCCGCCATGATTGGAGGCGCATGGGCGCATCTGCGCTCCGCGCAATTCAGTGCACTGAGCGAGCGTGAGCTGATGCAGAGAGATACCAACCGAGCAATCAGAGCCCATCCGTTTGGCTCCGATCACGACGGTGTGGCACGGAAGCGCCAACCGGTCCGCGATGCAATAGCTCCAACGCGCAGCGTAGCGCCTTGCCGATCACGGCGTTCTCGGCGCTTGTCGGAGAGCCGCCCACGACCGCACTCCACCATGGACGAGCGGGGCCGTACGGGGAATGGGATGCGATGTCGCATGAGTGCCAGAATGACAGCATCAGCGCTGACCGCGGACCTCGGCGCCGCGCGCGCGGCGTCTGCACGAGCGAGCTGCCGTCAACTGCTGCCGGCTTTTGCCACCAGCGGCCGCACCAGGATGCCGACTATCGCGAGGTTGGCCACGAGGATAGCTGAGCTCAGCACCCCGGGCCTACGAACGAGTTCAATGATCTCGAACGGCACGAAGATGGCTCCGGTGAATGCGCCGAGCCACAGTGCCCAACGACGTGCATGCCATAGTCCGTAGGCCTCCACGTAGCGTGCACAGGCATACAGAGCCGCGACCGCAAGCACGACCGGTGCATTCACCTTATTGAGCAGATCTCCGACCCTCGCGATGACGTGCGAAAGGTGCGCGAGCGGATCGACGTGCGCAACCCACCGTCCGAGCAGGTGTTGTGCGTGGCGACGCAGCCCCGAAGCCAAGCCGACTCCGAGAGCGAGGACGAGTGTGCCCTTCGCGGCTTCGATGACTGCGGCCGCTCGGATCGCATAAGCCCAAGCCTTGTTAGCCACGGGACTCCGGGCAATTGCGAGACGATGGCCGTAGCGTACCGCGTATCCTCCTTTCAACCGCAGCGTTCTGCATCCGACAGCTCGGTCGCGGATGCACTAACACATGCCCCCTGTCCTCCGGGATGTCGCCGGATGCACGTGCACAGACGGCGCAGGTAGCTGATTCAGTAAAGATTCGGAAATGAACACGCGCCGCATTCTGAACGCTGGGTGCCTAGGGTCCTGCACGCAGAGAGCTATTCTGCGGGCGGCATTGCCTTTTGGGCGGCGAGCTTTTCCCGCATCACTGAAGGAATGAACTTGTAATAGGCGCGCTCGATCATCCGGAGGCTCGTGCCCGTTTGCGCGCCGACCGTTAGCGGATCCACTCCGTAGACCTGCAACAACTCACTGATCCGAGCATGTCGGAAACTGTAGGCGGACGCGTCGCTTGGGATGCGATCCGGCCCACGCGAAGCTCTGTTATGCGCAGTGATCGCCTTGCGGACTTCGTCAGCCCATTGATCGCGGCGCCAGGGTCTCCGACCGTCCTCGGTAAACAAAGGCGCTGCCGGCAACTTGTCCTTTGCCTGCGCTTTGAAGAAGGCGATTCCCTCATCGTCCAACACGACGTACCGCGAACGCAATTTCGGTGTACGCCCTTTGCGATGGGAGAGCTTGATGCGCTCTCCATCAAAGTCTCCGGCCGTCGTCGCGGAGAGCTCCTTCGGGCGAGCTCCGGAGAGCTCGAGACCGCGCAGGAATGCCGCAGCGCTCGGTGATGCGGCGGCGATCAGTCCGCTACGCTGTGCTCGGGTGAGGAATATGGCGGTCTCCGATTCCTCATCGTCCGGCAGCGCGTCAAGGCGCCACGTCGCCGGATTCCCGAGGTGGCCGAGCCGGTTCGCGCGATTGAGACCCGCTGAGACCGCACGCGCCAGGCGATTTACTGTTCGCGGCAGACGCCCGGGCCGGAGACGATCGCGCCATTCGAGGAAGTCTTCTTGGGTCGCATCTTCAAGTTGCATCCCAGCCAGAGGATCCCTGTAGCTCTTCACCTTGATGTCATATCGAAACGCAGTCTTGAAGCGCCCGTCGGCGGTGGCGGCTGCCTCACTCCGATCATGGCGGCGCAAGTCGGCAAGGTAGGTCTGTAGTGCCGCGATGACAGTGTCTCTCTTGACCGTACGAACTGGTGAGCCCACGAACTGCGAAAGCCAGTCCTCGGCGCGGCGTTTCGCCTCGTCGAATTCGAGTCCCTCACCCAAGCGCTGCCACTGCTGCCTACCGGTGCGTCCGCGGTAGCGGGCCAGCCAAGTATCGGGACCGCGACGGAACCCTAAGTACGCCCCAGCTCCGAGGCGTTGCCAGTACGCTTCGCGGCGATCGGCAGCCGCTCCCGCTCGCGTTTTCGTGACAGGTCCATTTTTGGGAGCGTACTCCGTACGAAACGGTACGAAAGAGGGACTTGATCCAAGCGACCAAGGGGTGGACAAGACTCGACATCGGTCGAGAGAGCACCGGGTCGGACGGCCGTCGCGCCGACACCGGGCAGTAGTTCACTCCGACAGGCCGGGTCCGGCCCAAGAGTTGACGCTGGAGGGCGCTATTTGATCGCCGTAAACCGGAGAGTCGGCGCGGGGCACCCGCTCGCGAGGAGCATCGCAAAGAGCACCACAGCCGCGGCTGAGAGTTTGTTCATTTTGGTTATCTGCTCTTGCCTTTAGCGCGCTTTTAGGGGCTTCACCTTCAAGACCTTAAGTTCATGTCGAGCCGTACCAAAAGCGCCAAGTTGATAAACGGACGCTCCGACTGGCGAGAATGTGAATGCCTCGAACGGTTCCGCCAGCATCTCTTTCAGATAAACCTCGGTGCCAACACCAATGGTGACGTGCGGATTGAATTTCTGGCCGGCCGCGATCGTCGCAAAATTAGCCACGTATTCGATCAAAGACTGTTGGATGTCGCGGCCCTCCTCGGTACTCATGAACGCTGCGGGAGTCCCGTTTTCTCCGTGTAAGGCGCAACCACATCGAGTAGTTCTTTTTGCAGCCTGAGCAGATCGTCGGTCGGTTCGACGACAATACCGGCAAGACCTATAGGCGGAGCCGGGATGTAGTAGTACTTGATCGCCCGCAACTTCCACGCGGTCACATGCTCGTTGGCAAGAACCTTGTCGGCTGCGGCGTAGACCTTGTCGAGGTCAGCCGTGTGAACGAATTGCTGCAGCATCGTGACATGCGCGTGGTGTGTCGCATCAAGGGCAAAGCCCTTCGGGAACGCCTTGAGCAGCCGGGCGTTGTCGGCGTGGGCATGCTTTATCATTGTGGCGTCAGGCTCCAGCGCAATGTCGATCGCTGTGACCGAGGATTGTGGTGAGCCTGTCGCCTGAGCGTGACCGAGCACGGGGCTGAGGAGCAGTCCGAAGACCGCCAAGACGGCTGTCGATTTCATAGCGCTATGATCCCCGCCGGATATTTTGCCGGCCTGCAGCAAGAACCCACAGGCTCGTTAGAGCCCGGCGATTGTGCGCCCGATCAGTACGCTCCGCGAATCCCTGTAGGCGATCAATGAGTAATTGCCCCAACATCGGCGCGGCAAGGTACTTGCTAAGCGGCCTCCGGCGTTAGTTTTACCGGGTCGAAAAACGGTCGGAGTTCCGGCTATGGGCTCGGCGCCGGTTTCGCATCAGTCCGCCCGCGTGATCTGAAAGGCCGCCCAGAAGAAAGGGTGCGGGTTGAGCGTCATGGTCTTGAGTTGAGCCTGCCGTAGCGTCGCGTGTTTGTTGGAGCCCGCACTCACGCTCTGGTAAAAGCTCGTCATCAGCTCAGCGGTGGCGCGATCGTCGACTCAATTGCAGGATACCCAACGGCCAATTTCTGTGCAGGGTAAGCCACGGACGGGCGTCGGATCCTGATCCAGGCGCGCCTGCACCGCGATCGAGCACAGGAATGCGGTAGATCGTCCAAAGGCGACGCAGCGAGAGTGCGGTCACATGAACTCTTCCCTCGGGCTACCGCCATTGCCCAGCAGATATAGCCATCCACACAACGGTCTAGGTCCGCTCGCTATCCGGCCCGGGAGGCCAATGCGCGCCACCGCACAGACCAGCGCACGTTAGCGAAGCAACGTCAAACTCCTGAGTTCGGGACCCCCCCCCTCGAGCGACTGTTCGACCGAATTCAGCATTGGCCCGCCGGCGCGGACATCCACGCTGGCGGCCCTTACTTTGGCGTTGTCGAGCGAGTGTAGATCAGCTTGAGTCTCGTCGAAGAGGGTGATTATCTGATCGCCGCCGCCTTGCGCGACGGGACCGACTGCAAACACGTCGAGGCCGAGCTAATCGTGGCGCGCGAGTCCGCAGAGCGTGCGCGCGACGAAGCCGATCGTGCCAATTTGGCAAAGAGCCGCTTTCTGGCCACTGCCAGTCACGACCTGCGCCAGCCCCTCCAGAGCCTCTCTCTTCTCAATGGCACCTTGCGCCGGATGGTGACCGAACCGGATGCCGCCGAGGCACTCAGACAGCAGGAACAGGCCATTGGGGCGATGTCGCGGCTCTTGAACGCCCTGCTCGACATCAGCAAGCTGGAATCCGGGGCTATCAAACCCGAGCTCACCGACTTCACCGTCGCCGGGTTGTTCACGGACTTGCGCAGCGACTTCGCAAGCCTTGCGGCAAACAAGGGCTTGAAGTTGCAAGTCCCGGATGTGTGCACGGACTGCGTGCACAGCGATCCCTCGCTGGTGCAGCAGATCCTGAGTAATCTCGTTTCTAACGCCATCAAGTACACGCGGGAAGGCTGGGTGTGCTTGCGCTGCCTGCACCAGCAGGGGCTGGTCCGCATCGAGGTACTGGATACCGGCATCGGCATTCCGGCGGATCAGGTTCGCTACATCTACGATGAGTTCTATCAGATCGGCGTCCCTACCAATGCCTCGCGCGATGGATATGGTCTGGGACTGAGCATCGTGCAACGCCTGGTAAAGTTGCTCGATCTCAGACTCGACGTCCGCTCCGAGTTTGGCAAAGGTTCGGCCTTCTCGCTTCTTCTGCCCGCGAGCAGGAACCAAGTTAAATCGCCGCACGTTCGATCAGAGAGGCCGCCTGTACGGCAGCCGCAGATCGGGGAACCCCATGTGCTCCTCGTGGACGACGATCAGGCTGTGCGAGACGCTACCCGCATGCTCCTGAGGGTGGAGGGCTACCGCGTAACCGCAGTCTCGTCACTCACGGAGGCGCTGCAAACAGCAGGCGACGATGCTCGCCTCGATCTTCTGATAACCGATTATCACCTGAGCGAAGGTGAGACCGGCCTCCAGATCATAACGGCGTTGCGCGAGCGCTTAGGTCCTCTCTTGAAGGCGGTGCTACTCACCGGAGATACCTCTTCGGCGGTCAAGGATCTGCCCCTCGATCCCTGCCTTCGAATCACAAGCAAACCTGTCAAAGCCGAGGAGCTCCTGACGTTGCTCAGAGCGTTACTCGCCACCTGACCTGCATACAGGTTTTCCACGGCCCGCTGCGTGGCACCGCCTCCGCACCACGGCACGTGTGCTCCTCATTTCGGCCCGCGGCACAGACCGTTAACACTGACGCGCGGTGCTGCGACGGACCGGTAAGCACGAGCTCGTCTCTGCGGGCACGACATCACAATCGGCTCGCCTACGTCCAAGGTCCCATTGCACCTCAGTGAGCCCTACCTACCATCAGGCTGCCCCGGGATTTGGTCGGCCGCACTCTGTTGGAAGCGAGGCAAGCGCGTTCCAGGACGCAGACATCCGGGTCACTGAGACAAAGGCCCAGATGCACTACGTAAGAGCCTTACGCCTCACGGCGGCCGCCATTCGGACAAGCGGCTGCGCAGCCGTCCTGGTCGTGGTGGCGAGCGCTACGGTCCGGCCTGCACGACGGACCAAGGCGCTGCTATCGTGCATGACGCGCAACTGCGGAATTATCGATCCGATCATCCCGGCGCCCGAGTGCACTGCTGCTGGTAGTCTCTGCCGCTCAGCGCACGCCGCCACCGGCAAGCAGCTGCTCTCCGGTCAACCAGTGAGAGTCGTCCCGCCCGAAATTTCCGCCGCCGGGGTTCAGGTCCTCGATCGGGCCGGTGTCGCGAACGACGTTTCCATTCCGGTCGAGCGCCAACACTCGATCTGCACCGCTGTTCAGGAATAGCAGTCCCTGCTTGCGGTCGACTGCGAGGCCACGCGGATCGAGTTTCCTCAACCGCACGATCAGCTCTGGTCGAGGAGGCGGTGGTCGAACGTGTAGATTTTGGGACCGGCGATGACCCACTTCAATGAGAAATCACGATGCAAGGGGTTCAGCAGAAAGTTCCACTCCCCCGAAGTGATCAGGCTAGGCACACGCAGCACCGGTTGCTCGCTCGCCTTGAGCCAGGCATCGCCAAAAGCACGGCTGATTCGGTACTCCGTCTGCCATCGAGCCGGAAAAGAGGAGGGCATCAGAATAAAGTGCTCAGGGATCTCTGCCACGAAAAACCGGAACGGCTGGAGGTCGTTGGTCTGCTTAAGGTGCACTAGAATCTCGAGCGCAGCGAGCGAGAGAGATTGCGCGGCATATACCACGGCTTGTCCCGCAGTATGCCAGCGCGCAGAAGCCGGGAGCCCCCCTTGCCCGCTGAACGCCTCCTTGCGAGAGCGCGCGAACTGAGTCGCGGCAAGACGGAAAACCCGCATGCCAGCTTTTTAGACGAACTGACCGTAAATCAACGAGCGCACGAGCGCTTCGACCTCTCGCGCCCCCAGCTCCGTGTCCAGCAGATCGATCGGGGCAGCGTCGCCGAGCGCGCTATCTGGCTTGAACAGCCACTGCGAAATTGCCTGGTTGGTGGCGAAGAGCGAGCGGGCGAGATTGCATATGCGGGCAACCCGCAGGACTTTTTCCGAAACGTCAGGGGACAGCGGCGCCCCCATGCCGTGCTTTCGGGTAAGCGTCCGTCGCGCGATCCCGAGCTTGGCGGCCAGGAGCGACGTCGAAAGTCCTAGCGTGCTAGCGATCTGGTCGAACATGCTCGCCGGCAGTCCGTGACGTATCCGAGCCAAGACCTCCGGCACGGGTCGTTCGGCGAGTACAAAAGCAGATTGCATATACATCCCAGCGTGAGCCAAATGGCCCAATTAGATGAGCCATATGTTCAATATACGGAAATTTCAAGGCGCGCACAAGCCGGACTCGCGACAGGTTCCGGCCAACGCGGCTCCAGCAGTACGGCGGAAGGTCCGAGCGTTGCCGCGTCCTGCTAATGGTGTAAGGGTCAAAAACCCTTCGGGGGTTCGAATCCCTCTCTCTCTCTCCGCCAGATCCGGACCTTCCAGCGCGCGCTCTGCGGCGACCAAGCCAACGCCCCAAAACAAGCCGGCGATCCGAAAGCCTCCCGGTCGCGCTCCAGGCAAAGTCGACCTGCCGCTAGAATCGCGGGAGCGTCACTGCACAACAACAACCGGGATCGCGACACCGGTCCCCAGCCAGGAGAAACACCGTGCTGCACTATCTGTGGATGTTCATCATCGGTATCGTCGTCGGCGCGCTCGCGCGCTTCATCATGCCGGGTGCCCAGCACATGGGAATCATCATGACCGGGGTGCTCGGGATCGTTGGCTCCTTCGTCGGCGGCTTCATCATGCGGCTGATCAAGAAGCCTCCCGAGGGCTCCGTGGTCCAGCCGGCTGGAATCATCATGTCGGTGATCGGCGCGCTGATCGTGCTGTTCATCTGGGACAAGGCCGTCGGGTTCTGAAGCAACGGTGTCCGAGCGGGCGCGCACCGGCTCGCGAGGCTCAGCTCAGGGTACGCCCGCAGCGGCACCGATCAGGCCGCAGGCGATGACCAACAGCCCGATCCGCAGCGGCGAGGCGCTCTCGTGATACATGAGGACGCTGACCAGGATGACGCCCAGTGGGATTACGGCGGCCAGCAGCGGACTCATGATTCCGAGCTTCGCACCGCGCTTTGGTACATGCGCGCGATCATCCAGATGCCGCACACGAAGAGCACGCAGCACGCGAGCGTCGGCAGCGGAGCGGTAAAGCCGCGCGTTCGTAGTAACAGGGTTACGGCGAGGATCTGAAACAAGACGGACGCGGTGAACATCGCGTAGATGCGCAATGGGATATCCATCATCGGCGGAGCCCCTTTTGCCCTCATTCTCGGGTGCACCGGTGAGCAAAGCAAAGACGCGCGCGGCGCATGAGTCGAGCCGATCGCATTGAAGAGAAGATTCAGTGATGTGGTAGGATGCGCGCCCCCTGAGGTGGCTTGGGGTTCGGCACGCGCGGGGGGCGTGGAGCCCCGCGCGGGGTTTCAGGGAACCCGGGGCGACTGGCCTGCAGTAAGTTTCTGATTTTCATAGACCTGTTTGCGGACGACGGCCCTTTTTTGCATTCTCAAAACAGCGCGCCCGTAGCTCAGTTGGATAGAGTGCCTGGCTACGAACCAGGAGGTCGGGAGTTCGAATCTCTCCGGGCGCGCCAATATCTCCTGAAGAAATACTGACTTACCGCTCAACCACCTGGCGTTTTCTACCGCAATTGAACCAATGCGCGAGTTTTGCGGGACGGCAGCGCACAAACCTTGTTAGCTGACGCGATCAGGTTCTCAAGCTCGGCTTGCGAGTAATGGGTGGTGATGCGCCCACTCTTGTGACCGAGCAGGTCTTGCCGGTCTTCGAATGAAACGCCCGCCGCTCGCAGTCGTCGCCCGAACGTATGCTTAAGATCGTGAACCCGCACGTTACGGAAGCCCCAGGGTGCTGGCTGATTCGTCTCCGCCTCCAGCTCGTCCGCCGCCCGCTCGCGCGCGCACTTCCAAGCTGAGTTGTAGATCTTGGTCAGGGGGGTGACCTCGATACGTGAAGACGAAATCCGCGGGCTCGCCTCGCACCTCCTCAATCACTGACCGCGCCACGCGATTCAAGACGACGACTCCGAGCCGTGTGTAACTCCAGGTGCCGCGACAGGTTCAAATCCGGAGCGTGCTCTGTACTAAATAGTACGGTGGTCGTCCACGTCCCCCAACCTTTCAAGGCGGCGACACACGAGTGGCCAGACCGTCGTGAGCGCGGAATCTCCCGTTCCGTGACAAGGGGCGCATTGCGCCGATCGCAGCGGCCACCCTTCTGGCCTGTGGCCTTTCGAGCGTTGCGGCCGGCTGAGGTCCTTCGCGGGACAGAGCCTCAAGAGCCCAAGAAGAGGATGGGCTAGTGTTGTACGTGTCAGTGTATTCGCCTAGTCGTCGCCGAACCATTTCTCGTAAAGCCGCTGGTAAGTACCGTCTTCACGAAGCCTGAGCAACGCAACGTCAATCTTCTTCCGCAGAGGGCTGTCCAACTGCACCAAGATGGCAAGAGGCGCAACGTTGATTTCAGGACCCACCAATTTGACTTGGCCCTTCCCCTCATGCGCTGCGTAGTAGCGCAACACCGGTGCGTTCATCATCACGGCATCCACGTTCTTGTCCAAGAGAGCTTTGAACACTTGATTGGTCGTCGAGAACTCTTGAACTTGCGCGCGATGTTCCCGCAGATAATCGACCGCGACGCTCTGCGTGAGCGTCGCTACCGTCTTGCCTGGCAAATCGTCCGGTCCCTCGATGGCGCCACGAATCTGCTCAACAGTCAACGTGGTCGTTAACTGGGCCGTATAGAAGGCAACGAAGACCACACTCACGAACATCCAGTAAACCGACACGGCGCGAGCGAACCAGCGAGTCGGCATCGTCTGTCCCTGACAGGTCAGCGTCGATAGTGCCCAATAGATTGCGTCAAAAATGCCTGGGAAGTATTTCGGGCTCGAAACCATAGCGTCCGCGTGCCGACGTTCGAGCAGCCAGACAACATGGGCCGGGAGCAGTACCAGTAGCAGGGCCATGCCGAGCCACACTGCGGTCGTTCGCGAAACGATCAGACGCAGCATGTCCCATAACGGGTTTTGGGTCACCGCCTTCTGGTCAGTTCCCCTCACCAAGGTCTGCAGTCCGGCTGACAAGAGTGGATACGTAAAATCGAATTCCTCGTCACGTGCAGACGTTATAACGACGGGCGCCACCGTGAGATCGGCGCCCTTCGATCGCATCACCTCTGCGAGCGTAGCTAGGTCAGGCTGGAGCTGATAGCTAGTCTTTCGCTTCAAGCGTTCGGTGACCGCATTCCAAAGCTCGATGTTGAATCCGCTCAACGATCCGTTTTCTTCCACAATGAACGGTGGCATAAGGACCACGGCCACGCGAAGCTCCGGGGTCTCATCCTTGGTCGGGCTGACTGAGCTACTGGCCGGCTGGGCATAGATGGGTGCCGTGAGCGCAGCACAGATCATCACGATCGCTAGCAGAGATTGGCTTTTGTTCATCAAACGCTCCTCTTTAGCCGCTCCCGCGCTGACCACAGTTCCGATCCAGGATGCGCGCCACCGATGCGATACTCAGCCGCGGACGGCTGACTCATATGTCGAGTAATGCATGATGGCGAGCACCCGCACGGCGACCCACGCCCAGAACGCAAGACACAGGCTTGTTGCGGTGCGGTGTCCGGCGGTCATTGAATTCTTGGTATGAGTGACTTGCATTGTAGTGCTTGCCGCCTACTGCATCGGTTAATCGGTAATTGACTGGAGCGGACTGGGGCCGTGCCATAGGTATTCATCGTAATGGTCATCCAACGGCATATTCTGTAACGATTGGCAGAGCGGGCGCCCAGGTAATTACTGCGTGCAGTTTGGGCTTGATTAGTTTGTAAACGCCGAGGGGACTAAGACGTGAAATCTGCCGACGTTGCGGTCGCAGAACAGAGGCGATTGATCAATGCACGTGAGGAAGGCGTGCCCTGGAAGAAGTGGGGACCCTATCTCAGTGAGCGACAGTGGGGCACTGTCCGGGAGGACTATAGCGAAGGCGGAGACGCCTGGAATTACTTCACCCACGACCAGGCCAGGTCCCGCGCCTATCGCTGGGGCGAAGACGGCATTGCCGGTCTTTGCGACGAAAATCAGATCCTCTGTTTTGCCTTGGCGCTGTGGAACGGCGCGGATCCGATCCTCAAAGAGCGAATGTTCGGACTGACTAACAGCGAGGGCAACCATGGCGAGGACGTGAAGGAATACTACTTCTATCTCGACAGCACGCCGACGCACTCGTACATGAAGTACCTGTACAAGTACCCGCAACGGGCGTTTCCCTATGGCGATTTGATTGAGACGAACAAGCGGCGGAATCGTGGCGACATGGAATATGAGCTGCTGGAGACCGGTGTTTTCAATGGCGGTCGCTACTTTGACGTGTTGGTCGAGTACGCCAAGGAATCGGTCGAGGATATGCTGATCCGCATTACAGTTGCAAACCGTGGTCCGCAAAAGGCCAGTCTCGTCGTGTTGCCGACCCTGTGGTTCCGCAACACCTGGTCGTGGGGGGACAATTCTGCCAAACCATTCTTGGAGCAGAGAACCGCGTCATTAGGCTCGGCGGTGATTGCCGCTTCCCATCCCTACCTGGGCGTCCGCTATCTCTATTGCGAAGGTTCCGCGCCGCTGCTCTTCACAGAGAACGAGACGAATCAGGAGCGCGTGTTCGGCAAGCCTAACCCAACTCCGTACGTGAAGGATGGAATCAACGAATACATCGTGCAGGGCCACGCCGACAAGGTGAATCCGAGGAAAACGGGGACCAAAGCATGCCCGCATTACCAGTTGGAGGTGCCGTCCGGAGAAAGTCGGGTCATCCGGCTCCGGCTGACGCCGGTCGCGCCAGGCGAAAAGAAGGACACGGAAGCGTTCGGGGACCGCTTCGATCAGCTCATGGCGTTGCGTCTGAAAGAGGCCGACGAGTTCTATGCATCCATCACCCCGGAGTCGGTGAGCAAAGATGCTGCCGTGGTGATGCGGCAGGCGCTATCCGGTATGTTGTGGGGCAAGCAGTATTACAGTTACAACGTCGAACGCTGGAGCCGGGAACAGCCTGTACGGAGGTACCAGGGCCGGAATCGTGAGTGGACACACCTCGAGAATTCTCAAGTCATCTCCATGCCGGATAAGTGGGAGTACCCATGGTACGCAGCATGGGACTTGGCGTTTCACACCATCGCGCTAGGCATGGTGGACGTGGACTTCGCGAAGCAGCAGATTCTTCTGCTACTGGGCGATGACTACCTGAATCCGAATGGCCAGCTTCCGGCCTACGAGTGGAACTTTGGCGACGTCAACCCGCCGGTGCATGCGTTTGCCGCGTGGGAAGTCTACCAAACGGAGAAGAGTGTCTCGGGCCAGGGCGACCTGGCTTTTCTCGAGGAGGTGTTTCAAAAGCTGTTGGTGAATTTCAACTGGTGGGTGAACCGCAAAGATCCCAGAGGGAAGAACATTTTCGGGGGAGGCTTCTTGGGGCTCGACAACATCGGCGTGTTCGACCGAAGTGCCCCGCTCCCCACGGGGGGGCATCTGGAACAGGCGGATGGCACCGCGTGGATGGCCTTCTTCAGCCAGTGCATGCTGCAGATCGCCATCGAACTGGCGACGCACGATCCAGTGTATAAACCCATGGTGCTGACGTTCGCCAGACAGTTCGTCTCGATCGCCTCGGCCATGGACCATATGGGGGACGAGAGCTCGAGCATGTGGGACGAGGAAGACGGGTTCTATTACGACATTCTCCAGTTACCAGACGGGACATCTACTCGTTTGAAGGTGCGGTCGCTAGTTGGCCTGTTGCCGATCTGCGCCGCAACGGTATTCCACGGTGACGTGAGGAAAAAAATGCCGGAGGTTATCCGGAACATGGCTGGTTTCTTGGAAAGACACCCCAAACTCACGACATCCGTGTCTCTCGAATCTGCGACGACGGATGGCGTGGGTGGCACTCGGCTGCTCGACTTGATGACGGAACAGAAGTACCGGCGGGTGCTAGCGCGGATGTTGGACGAGTCGGAGTTCCTGAGTCCGTACGGAATTCGGTCAATCTCTCGCTACCATCTGGAGCATCCCTATGTCTTCACGGCGGGAGGCGAGGAGTTCCGGGTGCAATACGCACCGGCGGAATCGGACAGCGGCATGTTCGGCGGCAACTCCAATTGGCGTGGACCCATCTGGATGCCAATCAACGCGCTGCTGATTCGGGCTCTGCTGAACCTGTACCAATACTATGGGGACGATTTCCGGGTGGAATGCCCGACGGGATCCGGCAAGCTCATGAACCTCTTCGAGGTAAGCAAAGAGATCGCGGACCGGCTAACTCGGATCTTCGTGCGCGATGAGCACGGCCGGCGACCCGTCTATGGCGGCACGGAAACATTCCAGAGCGATCCCCACTGGCGCGACCACATCCTCTTCTATGAATACTTTCACGGCGACAATGGTGCAGGCTTGGGCGCCAGCCACCAGACCGGCTGGACCGGACTCGTGGCCAAGCTCATCCAGGTCTATGGCATTCTGGACCCCAAGCAGATCCTAGAAGTGGGCGCCTTGGCCGCGATTGCAGAGAAAGCCCGTACCGCTGCGTAGGGACGACGGGACTATGGTGACCGTGCTGGCGCTTCTGGTGATCGCCCTTGCGCTACCGTTTGCGATGGTGGACGGCAGCAGAGCGGGTCGCTTGTACGTGTTCTCGAGGCAGTTCCTCGAGGAATTGCCGCAGCGGTTCACCGACCCCGGACGCTTACGCTTCATCTCGCAGCCGATGATTGCCATCGTGTTGGGCATTCGCGGCGGCCTGGCCGAGCGGTGCCCAGACCGCTCATGACACGCCTGGCGCGCGGGATGGGGACGTGAATGAAACCGTGGCCTAAGCATCCACTCATTTATGAGATCAACACGTGGGTGTGGTTGGATGAGTTGAGCCGGAAACATCAGAGGGTGGTGAATCTCGCGACGGTTCCGGAGCGGGAGTGGGATGCCATCGCTTCCTATGGATTTGACGTCGTCTGGCTCATGGGGGTGTGGGAACGCAGCCCTGCCGGGATTGAGATCGCGATGCGAAACACAGGGCTCCTTGAGGATTTCAGGCGAGCTCTTCCGGATTTTTCAGCTGAGGATAATGTCGGCTCGCCGTATTGTGTGCGCCGCTACGTTGTCGACAAACATCTCGGTGGGCCGGAGGGGCTTGCGGCGACCCGTACGACGCTCGCCAAGCGCGGTATCCGTCTTATGCTCGATTTCGTGCCGAACCATGTCGCACCGGACCATCCCTGGGTCCTCCAACACCCCGAGTATTTCATCCGGGCAGACAAAAGGGACCTGCAGAGAGATGCGGCATCGTTCCACGAGACCGGTGGGGAGGTTTTCGGCTGCGGACGTGATCCGTACTTCCCTGCGTGGCCGGATGTGCTCCAGCTCAACGCCTTCCAGTCGGGGCTGCGGCAGGCGGTGATTGCGACAATCTCGGAAATCGCCGCACAGTGTGACGGTATCCGGTGCGACATGGCGATGCTGCTGCTGAACAATGTCTTCGAGCGAACCTGGGGAGCCCGAGCAGGAGAAAAACCATTCAACGAGTACTGGAGGACGGTGATCCCGGCGGTCAAAAATAAGCATGGGGAGTTCAAGTTCATCGCCGAAGCCTACTGGGACCTTGAGTGGCAACTGCAACAACAGGGGTTTGATTACTGCTACGACAAGAAACTCTATGACCGGATGGAGCACGCTGAGGCGGAGAGCGTGCGTCAGCACCTGCTTGCGGATCTGTCTTACCAGGAGAAGATGGTCCGGTTCATCGAGAACCATGACGAGCCCAGGGCCGCCGCCACATTCTCATCCGGAAAAGGCCGCGCGGCCGCGGTGGCAGTCCTTACGTTAATGGGGGCAAAGCTGCTGCACGAAGGGCAATTCGAGGGCAGAAAGGTCAGGTTACCGGTGTTTCTGGGCCGCCGCCCGGCAGAGCCGGTCGATCAGGAGCTGCTGGCCTTCTATGAGCGCCTGCTGAAAGGAATTCATCGTGATGCGTTTCGTAACGGTGCATGGCGTTTCTGTGAGCGCAGCGGCTGGCCGGATAATCAGAGCTGTCAGAATCTTCTCACCTGGTGCTGGGCCAAGGAAGATGAGCGCTACGTCGTCGTCATCAACTTCTGCCAGGAAGCCGCCCAGGCGCGGGTCCACGTGCCCTGGGATGAACTAAGAGGAAAGCACTGGCGCCTCCATGATGTTCTGTCCGGGGAAGTCTACGAACGCAACGGCAGCGAGATGCGGGATGCGGGTCTGTACGTCGATTTGGGGCCGTGGAAATGCCACGTATTCCAGGTGGGTGCACCATGAGCGATGCCCTGTACGACGTCCGACCGGAGCAGTATGCGGCAGTCATCCGTGACATGATCCGGCATGAAGACGACGTGACCAATCACCGCATCATGTGGGTGCTGGTGGGTGAAGGGTTCCTTGCCAACGCATTTACATATTTGAAGGATAAGCAAGGATCCACGGATTTATTGCTGGCACTTGGTGGGATCCTTGTCGCCATCTCGGCCTTCGTGATGCTTTACCACAGCTACCAGGCTCGGGGATATCTCCTGTTCCTGGGCCAGCAAGCCAAAACGGGGACGCTGAAAGAGGAGCACTTGCCATTCGTGGGATGGCCGAGCAAAAGGATCAAAGGGTGGTGGAGGATTTCCTGGGTATGTCGATGGTTCAGGCGAGCGCTCGATCTCACTGAACCCTGGGTGCTCCTGCCGTTCCTGTTCATATTCATGTGGATGACAGCCCTGCTGAAGGTGGAGGCTCGGACCGAACTGAGCACAACGATTGACTTGATACTAGGTGTAATCCTGTCCGTGGTGATCCTTTTCCTGATTTGTATCGGCTTGGTCTGGTCGCAGCGTAAAAGCGAAGAAGGCACTGAAGGCGTGGCGGACGGCTAGCTAAGCGGGCTCACCGAAACATCGCGTCCTTTGAGCAGCGATAGCGTGTGGCGCGCGATCATGAGCTCTTCGTCGGTCGGTACGACGTAAAGACCGACCCGGCTCTCCGGTTGCGATATGAGCGCTTTTCCTGCTGCGTTCGCACGCGGGTCGAAAGCAATGCCAAGCCAGGCAAGCTTCTCCGCGACACGTGCGCGAATGTTTGCCGAGTTTTCGCCGATCCCAGCAGTGAACACAAAAGCATCGAGGCCGCCGAGCGCCGCTGCCAGCATCCCGGCGTTGAGACCGATCCGATAGACAAAGTAGTCGATCGCAAGCGCGGCGCCGGGCGCATCGCTCCTTTCCAGCTCCCGCATATCGTTGCTGATACCGGACAGGCCCTTGAGCCCGCTCTCCCGGTAGAGCAATGCTTCGAGCGCCGCGGGACTCATTCCTTTTTCGCTAATGAAATACAATATGACCCCTGGGTCGATCTGCCCTGTCCGGGTGCCCATCGGCAAACCGTCGAGCGCGGTAAAGCCCATGGTACTTTCCACGCTTCGCCCGTTATCAAGCGCGCACATGGATGCACCGCTCCCAAGATGAGCCACGATGAGGCGTCCGCTCGCGGCGGCAGGCGCGATGTCCCGCAGGCGGCCAGCGACATGTTCGTACGAGAGCCCATGGAACCCGTAGCGTCGGACACCCTCGGCGTAAAAGCTCTCAGGAATCGCGAAATGGTCGGCGACTTTGCTATGGGTACGGTGAAACGCCGTGTCGAAGCACGCAACCTGGACCAGTTCCGGCCGACGCGCGAGCAGAGTTTGAATGGGCGCGAGGTTATTCGGCTGATGCAATGGCGCAAGCGAAACGTAGCGTTGCAAACTAGCCAGCACTGCGTGATCGACGACGATAGGTCGATCATACTGCGGGCCACCATGAACCACACGATGGCCGACGGCGGCCAAGGTGAAGTCCTGCGTCTCGCGCAGCCAATTTCCGGTAGTTGCGGTTGCGGCGGCAACGTCCGCGACCTCATGCGGCCTGTACGACTTGTCGATTAATGGCGAGCCGTCACTGCTCTCTGCGCGCAGCCGCGGCTGCGTGCCGATCCCGTCCATTTGTCCTTTGAGCAGTCGCCGCGGATCACCGACAGCCGTGAGCCCAAATATTTGAAACTTGAGGCTCGAGGAGCCGGCGTTGACGACGAGAATAGCGTCCACGTCCCTTCAAGCCGGGGACATCTTCGCGCTGGCGCGACGGCCTACAGCATAGATCACGGCGGCAGCGCACGATGCCAGGCGGCTGCGCACGGAATCCGCACGCGAGGTGAGAATGATTGGTGCGCGTGCGCCGAGTACCAGGCCGGCCGAGTCCGCCTTCATCATGTAAATGAGGTTTTTGGCGAGCATGTTGCCCGCTTCGAGATCGGGCACGACGAGGATTTGCGCCCTTCCCGCCACCGGGGATTCGATGCCTTTGATCCTCGCCGCCTCGGGATCGATGGCGTTGTCGAAGGCGAGCGGACCGTCGACTATGCCGCCGACGATCTGCTTGCGGTCGGCCATCTTGCAAAGCGCCGCCGCATCGATTGTCGAGGGTATTTTGGCGGTAACGGTTTCGACGGCTGATAGAATCGCGACCCGTGGGGTGCCTAGCCCCAATTCGGTGTACAGATCGATGGCGTTCTGAATGATGTCGTGCTTGGCGTCGAGGTCGGGAGCGATATTGATCGCAGCATCGGTGATAAACAAAGTTTCCGGATAGCTCGGAACATCCATGATGAAGACGTGGCTTATACGTCGGGACGTACGTAAGCCGCTGTTCGAAGCGGTCACCGCGCGCATTAGCTCATCGGTATGCAAACTGCCTTTCATCAGCAGTTCGCCTTCTGCCGCGCGGATCATGGCGACGGCCTTGGTCGCCGCCGTCTCGCTGTCGGGCGCATCGACCAATTTGAAGTTGCCGATTTCCAGCTTGTGCTCGCGGGCGATGGCGTTGATCGTCGCCGCTGGACCGATCAGGATCGGCGTTATGATGCCGATCTCTGCTGCATCGGTCGCACCGCGCAGCGAAGTCTCGTCGCACGGATAGACAACGAGCGTTTTCGCCGCGGCCACGCCTTTTGCACGCGCGATCAGGCGGTCGTATTTAGACTCAGGAGGATGAACCGCAGGAGCTTCTTGCCTCATCGGAGGCCGCTCAACACATTCATGCCGCCTCGCCGTGCACGCGGTGCCGGCGCAGCGGCTTCGCCTCCGCACTCGGCCGCGCCTCGATGCCAAAGAGCTGCGCTACCCGTTGGATGCGCTCGCGGTCTTCGGCTGAATACTCTCCGCGCGCAGCCAGAACCTGAGTGATCAGTTCGAACGCTTTCTGCCTGGTGCCCGCATCGGCCGGCAGCATCGAAGGAATTGCGGCCATGGTGTGCTCGGCATCGATCAGGAGCATGTAGAACTGCTCGCGGACGATCGCCTTAAAAGCCGTCAACGAGATGCCGCGTTCGGCTTGCCGGAGGCGGCGAAGTGCGGCGAAGCCGCGCTCGTCGACCCCGGGGCGTGCCATGCCCACGAACAGCAGGGCCCGGATGGTCGCCTCGCGCACGCCGCCCGCGGGAATCCTTGCCTTGAGTTCGGCAATGCGTTTGCCGATGAGTTCACGATGGAAGACACTCTTGGCCGCCCGCCGCTGCGGCCGCGTGCCGTCCGGGTCGATACCGACGGCGGCCTGCAGGGTAGGGGACCCGTACACCGTCTGGAATACGCGTTCGGCGATAGCCTCGTTCGCGTCACGCCATGCATCGAGCGCGGCCACGATCTGGCGCGATGCATTATCCTGCACTGTCAGGAATGGATTATCCGCGGCCGCCGGCCTGCGATCCTTGTGAACCTGTTCAGCCAAGGCGCCGACAAACGCCATCATGGGATTGGCGTTCGAGAAAGCCTCATATTGCAGCCGCAACGGATGCACTTGCCGCATCCAGTCCGCCAGCGGTGGGTTGACGAAGGCACGAACGAAAGGCTGCACAAACGTGCGGTACAGAGCCAGATTGGTCTGTGAAACCAAGTCGACGGCCGCAAAGCAACGCTCGTCTGCCGCGTCGTTGCCGCCGAGCGCTCGGATATCATCGAGCGTCCTCGGTTCGCAGCGCATGACCCAGTCGCCGCTGACGAGATCGGGATTTGCCGTATCCGCGCTCCTGGCTTCAAAGGTTGCTTCGTAAAGGCCGGGCGGCAACATATCGATCAGGTCGATGTTGCTGGAGAGCTGTCCATGCTCTTTTCGCGCCACGCTGGCAGAAACAAAGATGCCCAGATGACCGACCTTATCGTGAATGGTGTAGACAATCGTCTGGCCGTAGGAGCGAATCTCCTCGGCGTCCTGATAGAGATCGAGAATCCAGCCAAGAGCCTGCTGCGGCGGCGTGATATTGTCCCCTTTTGAGC
The DNA here is from genome assembly GCA_963837075.1 of uncultured Gammaproteobacteria bacterium. Taxonomy (GTDB): domain Bacteria; phylum Pseudomonadota; class Gammaproteobacteria; order Steroidobacterales; family Steroidobacteraceae; genus 13-2-20CM-66-19. The sequence continues at coordinate 45,371 of CAWILY010000002.1, forward strand.
AGAAGACCACGATGGGCGAGCGGATTTCGCGCAGATCGACTGCGGTTCCGTCGGATGTTTCGATTTTTCCCGCAGCCAGATTATTGCCGATGAACAGTTGATCGACGATGAACTGGATCTCCTGCGCATTCAAGTTCACGTGGCCGCCCCACCAGCGCTCGAAGCCGAGATAACGCGACGCCTCGGTGTCGATCTTCGAATACAGATTGTATTGCTTGCTCCATAGGGTGTTTGCAGGGTTTTGACTTTCAAAATTTTGTACTAGCCAAGCGCCGTCGAACTTGCCGTGACCCAAATCGCTCGTGAGCGCGGTCAACCAACTGCCGCCGAGCAGCCCGGCGCTGTAGCGCATGGGATTCTTGCCGTGCACGCCCTGCCAGTACGACAGCGGCGAGCCCGCGATGATGATTGGACCGAAAAGTTCGGGCCGAACAGCGGCAAGCATCATAACCGCCCAGCCGGCCTGGCAATTGCCGATGATGCAGGGTTTGCCATCAGCTTGCGGGTGCAACGCGATCACCCGTTCGATGAATTGCGCCTCGGCACGGGCAATATCCTCGATCGTCTGTCCCGGCATCGGTTCCGGAAGGAAACCGATAAAATAACAAGGATGACCGGCCTCGAACGCAGCGCCGATTTCACTGTCCGCCTTGAAACCGCCAATCCCGGGACCATGTCCGGCGCGGGGGTCGACAATGACAAATGGCCTTTTCGTTTGGTCGATCTCGATTCCTGGGGGCGGAACAACGCGCACGAGGCAGTAATTCACTGCACGCTCTAGTCGGCGACCGTCGACGACGAGCTCAATTTGATAATCGAGCACATGCGGAGCAGTTTCCGCCAGATGTTCGCGATATTGATTGCCCCGCTGGCACATGACATCCCAAAACAGCACGGTGCGCTGCGCGGTGTCGACCAGGTAGTCCATTGCGGGGCCGTACAGGCCGAGCCACGGATTCGGAGTCCCGATCGGACTTGGAGATGTGGCATCCTGATGCGCTGACATTACTTGACTCCTTTCGATCAGCGTAGCTCGATATCATGAATAGCAGATTGCAAAAACTCAGAACCGCCGGGCGATCGCCCCGCACAAACGAACGCTAGCAAGAATCCCATTCGACAACCATTAGGGCAGATACTTACCAGACGACGTCGCGGGTTGAGCAGCCGTCTGACAGGAACAGCACAGCAAACCCGAACGTCGAAGCACCGCCGACCGTTTGAGCCGCCGAAGTGAGTGATTCAGCAAGCCCGCAGATCGTGCTGCAGGCTGACAGCTAATCCATGATGTGATAGCCGCCATCGATATAGAGCGTTTCGCCCGTGATAAGGCGCGCCGCGTCGTGGGCCAGAAAGGCGGTGGCAAAACCGACGTCATCGATGCTGACAAGACTGCGTGCCGGCGCTTTTGCCTTGGCCTTATCAAGTAATTCGTCAAATTCCGGAATTCCTGAGGCGGCGCGGGTCGCCAATGGGCCCGGGGAGATGGCGTGAACACGAATCCCCTTGGGCCCTAACTCAGCGGCGATGTAACGAACGGCCGCCTCAAGAGCAGCTTTGGCGACTCCCATGATGTTGTAGTTCGCGATGACCATCTGACTGCCGTAATAGGTCATGGTGAACAGGGTCCCGCCGTCGCGCATCAGCGGCTCCGCCAGGTGCGCCATGCGAATGAAAGACCAACAGGACACTTCCATCGTGGTCGTAAAGCCCTCCAATGACACATCGACCACGCGCCCTTGCAGCGCCTCCTTGGGCGAAAAGGCGATTGAATGCACGGCAAAATCGAGCTTGCCCCACTCTTTCGCGATCCGCTCAAACACTGCTTCCATCTGGCCAGACGCACGAACGTCGAGGGGCATAACGATCGGCGCCTCGAGCGCGTGGGCCAATGGTTCAACGTATTTCTTTGCTTTTTCGTTGAGATAAGTGACCGCAAGTTCCGCTCCCAACGCACGAAACGCCCGGCCACAACCCCATGCGATCGACTGATCGTTTGCGATTCCGACAATGAGGCCTTTCTTACCTTCGAGCAGCTTGACTTTTGCGGTGGGTATCATCGGGGAAGTCCTTTTGCTCCGCGCTTGCTGCCGCATATCCAGATCGGAATTCGGGTCAACGGCTTGTTTTGCCTTCAATAGATCTCAGGCACTTTCTTGTAGTTGCGATTCGTCGGCTCCTGGTACCCCTTTGCTTTCTGGCGGTCGGGCAACTTGATCTTGTCGCGCTTTACTTCCTCATAGGGAATGACGCTGAGCAGATGTGCAATACAGTTGAGGCGAGCGCGCCGTTTGTCGTCCGCATTGACGATGTACCAGGGCGCGGCCGGGGTGTCGGTCGCGTACAGCATCTCGTCCCTGGCGCGTGAGTACTCGTACCAGCGTCGGTGCGACTCGAGATCCATCGGGCTCAACTTCCAGATCTTACGGCCATCGTTGATCCGTGCTTCAAAGCGCCGGGTCTGCTCTTTCTGACTTACCTCGAACCAATATTTGATAAGAATGATTCCCGACTCGGTGACGATTCGCTCCCACAGGGGGCACAATAATAGAAATCGTTTGACTTCACGCTCGGGACAGAACCCCATGACTCGCTCCACTCCGGCCCGGTTGTACCAGCTGCGATCGAAAATGATCACCTCGCCAGCGGCCGGGAAGTGCGGCAGGTAGCGCTGCAGATAGAGCTGGGATTTTTCACGCTCCGTTGGCGCCGGCAGCGCGACGACACGGAACACCCTGGGACTCACCCGCTCGGTGATGCGCTTGATGACTCCGCCCTTGCCCGCGGCGTCGCGCCCTTCGAACACGATGATGACCCGCGAGCCCTTCTCCTGCACCCAGAGCTGCAAGTTCACGAGCTCGACCTCGAGCTTTTTCATCTCGCTCTCGAAATCCTTCCCAGAGAGCTTTTCCGGCTTCTTCTCAGTCGCACGGGAGGCGTGCTTCAGGGCTTTCTTTGCCGCCTTGGCGGCCTCCTTGGCCGATGATTTTTCTCGCGATTCCTGGCTCATCGTTGTGCCCCTTAGTGCACCTGCGCCCACTCGTTATCCTTGAGGTTCCATCCGCCGCCGAGCGCCTTGTACAAATTGACCACCGCGAGCAGCTGATCCCGTTGCGTTTGAGCCAGCGCACTTTCAGACGGAAACAGCTGCTGCTGCGCCTCAAGCACTTCAAAGTAACTCGCCCGGCCGGCGCCGTAGCGTGCAATTGCGAGGTCCACGGATTCCTTGAGCGCCCCAACCTGACTTTGCAGGGCCGAGCGCTGATCGACGAGAGTCTGCTGCGCGATGAGCGCATCGGAGGTTTCGCGGAATGCAACAGTGATCGTCTGCTTGTACTGCGCAATGGTCTGGTCCCAGAACGCCTGTTGTGCGTGATAGGAGGATTCCAGCCGGCCGCCCTGAAAGATTGGGCCTGCAATCGACCCCCCCAGGCTCCAGATGCTGAAACCGCTCTTGAAGATGTCGTTGGTCTCCGGCGCCTGGGTGCCGAACAAAGCGCCAAGTCCTATTGTGGGATAGAAATTGGCCACCGCGACGCCAACCTCGGCATTGGCGCCGATCATGACATGCTCCGCCTGCTGGATGTCCGGACGACGCCTGAGCATGTCAGTGGTGAGGCCGACAGGTGTCTGCGGTGTCACTTGCTCCGCTAGCGGCATCCCCCGACTGATTGCTTCTGGGTAGGCGCCCAGCAGCACACTGAGCGCGTTCTCCTGCTGGACGATCGCCCGATTCACGCTCGCGATGCTCGCGCCGCTCGAGTCGTAGGCAGCCTGAGCGCGCACGACTCCAAGCTTCGAGTCTCGGCCGGCCTCGAAGCGCGACTTAAAGAGCTCGAGAGTCTGCCGATAGGCATCTCTGCTTTCGTTCGCGATCGCGAGCTCCCGATCGAGCTCGACCAGGGAAAAGTAACTTGCCGCCACGCTGCTGACGAGCGTCAGCATCACGCCGCGGCGGACATCCTCCTGAGCATAGAGACTCGCTTGGGCGGCTTCGGTCGTATGACGAATCCGTCCCCAAACGTCCAGTTCCCATGCGGCGTTCAGCAAGCCGCCAAACGTATTGAAGGTGACATTGCCGGGCGAGCCCTCGAGCGGAACGAACGCTTTTTCCCGTGCCGCAAATCCCTGGTAGCCCACTTGCGGATAGAAGTCCGCTCGTGCGACGCCGACCAAGGCCCGAGCCTGCTCGACGCGCGACACGGCCACTTGCAGGTCGTAATTATTGTTCAGAGCCTGCGTAATCAGTGCCTGCAGAGCCTTGTCATTGAAAATGCTCCACCATGGCAGATCCGCGATCGAGGTTGCCTCCGACGGCCCTATCTGGGACCTGAACGCGGCGACGGGCGCGATATCCGGTCGTTTGTAGACGGGCCCCACCGCAGCGCAACCCGCGATGGCGCACGCTGCCGCCAGCGCGGTCAGCGCTCTTGCTGCCATCAATCTTGTGGAAGAATGCGTACCCACGGGCCACCCCATTTACTGAATTGCCGTCAGCATTTTGCGGAACCTGGAAAGCGTCAGCAGCGTGTATGCGGATCCAATCAAGAGCATCTTTGTCAGATCCGGCCATACCATGCTCGGGCTTGCGTTCCGGAACAGCACCGCCTGGGAAAAGCTGACGAAGTGCGTCGACGGCACAAGTTGCATGATCTTCTGCAGCGCTAACGGCATGCTCTCGAGCGGCGTCTGACCGCCCGACAACAGACTCATGACGATGAACACCGGAAACGCCAGAAGGCCGAACTGCGGCATCGAGCGAACCAACGTGGCGAGCAATATGCCAAGGGCGGTGACCGAAAAGAGGTACACCACGAGCCCCGAAAAAAACAGCGGGATCGAGCCCGCCACGGGCACTCCGAGTGCTCCCTTCACGACCAGGAACAGCGAAGCCATGACCGCCACCACGACGACCAGTCCATTCGCCCAGATCTTGGCGAACATGAGCTCGTACGGCTGCAGCGGCATCACCAAAAGATGCTCGAGTGTTCCGTGCTCTCGCTCCCGCAACACGGCGGCGCCCGTTAAGAAGATTGCGAGTACTGAAATATTGTTGATGATCTGGTTGATCGCGACGAACCAGCCTTGCTGCATGTTCGGATTGAAGCGGGCGCGGGTGGTGAGCTTGACCAAAGGCCGATTCACGGGGTTTCCTCGGCCGCTCCAAAACGGCTCCGACTCCCGCTTGATGATTTTACTGATGTACTCAGGTCCGCGGCCCGCCTGACTCATCGCGGTGGCATCGGTAATGACTTCGACCGTCGGGGCGACGCCCCTCGACAGGTCGGACTGAAACCTGGGCGGGATGTCGATGATGAACGTATAGCGTCCTTCGTTCATCGCCCGATTGATCTCGCTGAATTGTAATTTCGCGGGCGGCAGAAACAACGGTGGCAACAGCGAACCGCGTATCCGGCGTGAGGCCTCCGAGTCATCCTCATCCACGACGGCCACCGACGCGTTCACGACGTCCATGACGGCGCTTTTGGCCGGCGTATAAACGGAAAACGTGAACGAGTAGGCGATCAGAAACAACAGCACCGGGTCGCGCGCGAGACTCAACAGTTCTTTGATTCCGAGTTGAAAGATGTGGCGCAGATTCTCCATCGCTAATTCTCCTGCTTCTTGAGCAGAAGCACGGACACGGAGAAATAGATGAGCGCAATGACTACAAGTGCGATGACGTCTCGCCACAACGATACTAGGCCGAGCGCTTTCGTGAACGTACCGACGCTGATCGCCTGGAAGTAAGTGCTTGGAAAGATCTTGGCGGCAAACCACGCGCCGCCGGAGAGCGAAGATACTGGCACGAACATTCCGGAGAATTGCGTGGCAGGGAGGATGGTAATGATAGCGGCCGCAAATATCGCGGCCGATTGTGTTTTCGCGAACACCGAGATCAGCAGACCGAAGCCGGTGCTGGCAAGCAGATAAACGATGCCGCCCAACAGCAGCGTTGCCCAGCTGCCTTTCAGCGGTACGTGGAACAGTGCGACGGCGAGTATCACCAGGGTCGCGAACTGCACGAGCGCGATCGCAAGATAGGGCAGCTGCTTGCCAAATAGAAACTCGACTCGCGTCGCCGGGGCGGCGTAGAAGTTGGCGATGGAGCCCAACTCCTTCTCGCGCACGACGCTGAGAGCGGTCAGCATGCTCGGAATCAGCATGAGCAGCAGCATGATATCGCCGGGCACCATGGCGTAGAGGCTCTTGAAATCCTGATTGAACAGCGCCCGTGCCTGTATCTTGACCGGCTCGGCAGCCGGCGGCAGACCCTTCGCATCGCGCAAGCGTTTCTCATAGAGGTTCTGGACACTCTCGATGTACGCACGATTGGTTTCAGCGCGAAACGGTACCGCTGCGTCGATGAAGGCGTTCACCTCCGGCTGACGTGCGCGCTGCAGGTCTTTCTGGAATGCCGGCGGCACCTCCAGCGCAAAACGCAACTCTCCGTTGCGCAAGCGCCGGTCGAGTGCATCGTAGTTCGCTAACGGCGATTTTTCGACGAAATAGTAGGAACCCCGGAAACTGTCGGTATACAAACGGCTGGCCGCGCTGTCGTCGGAATCGAGCACGGCAAACGGCAAATGGTCCACATCGAGGGAGATGCCGTAACCGAACGCGATCATCAAGAGGATCGGCCCGATCACGGAGAAGCCCAGCCGTACCCGGTCGTGCAGCAACTCGACCGCTTCGCGACGCGCGAAGGCCCAGATTCGGCCGATGCTGAACTTGCTGGGTGCTTCCTCCGTGTCGTGGCTCGCGGGACCCGCCGTCTCCGCAGCGTCAGCCTCCCCCGAGGCGGCAGCAGCGGACGCCGGTCCCGCCATCTTGGCGGCCGCCTCCTCGAGGTAGCCGATGAACGCAGCTTCGAGATTCTTGGCCTTGCGCTCGGCGACCAATTGCGCCGGCGGCCCCTGCGCAAGCACCTTCCCGGCATGCATCATCGACATGCGGTCGCAGCGTTCCGCCTCGTTCATGAAGTGGGTGGAAAGAAAGATCGTGACGCCGTTCTCCCGCGACAGGCGGATGAGAAGCTCCCAAAAGCCGTCGCGGGCCACCGGGTCGACCCCCGAGGTCGGTTCATCGAGGATGAGCATCTTGGGTTCGTGAATGACGGCGACCGCGAGCGAGAGCCGCTGGCGAATGCCGAGCGGCAAACTCTCTGCCAGGGTGTCGGCGACCGACTCCAGGGCGAAACTCTTCAGCAAGTCATCGACGCGCTTGTGCGCAGCCTCATCCGGTAAATCGAACAGCCGCGCGTGCAGCATCATGTTCTGCCGAACCGTGAGCTCGGTATACAGTGAAAACGCCTGGGTCATGAAGCCGACGTGCCGGCGCGATTCCACATCGCCGCCTTTGACCGGCTTGCCGAACAGCAGCGCAGTACCCTCGGTGGGCGGCAGCAGTCCGGTCAACATCTTCATGGTGGTTGTCTTGCCGCATCCATTGGAGCCCAGAAATCCGAAGATCTCTCCGGGCTCGATGCGAAAACTCACGTGATCGACCGCTGTAAAGGCACCGAACCGCTGCGTCAGCCCCTCGGCTTCGATCGCCGGAGTACCTCCGCTCGACTTCCACGGCAGGATTACAGGTTCCTTGTGCCCGCGGCGTACCTCCTCCGGCAGCAGCTTGATGAACGCACGTTCGAGCGTTGTTTCGTGTGCGTTGCTCCTGAGCTCATCCGGAGTCCCGGTCGCAAGGACCTTGCCGGCGTTCATGGCCACGAGCCAGTCGAAACCCTCCGCTTCATCCATGTACGCGGTCGCGACCAACACGCTCATCTGCGGCCGACGGATGCGCACGCGCGCGATCAGTTCCCAGAATTGCCTGCGCGCGAGCGGATCGACTCCGGTCGTGGGCTCATCGAGTATGAGAAGATCCGGGTCGTGAATCAGCGAGCAGCACAGACCGAGCTTCTGCTTCATGCCGCCGGAGAGCTTGCCCGCGGGGCGATCCCGGAACGGTGTGAGATCGGTGCTGGCGAATAGATCTTTGATCCGCCATTCGCGCTCCTCGCGCGATTGGCCGAAAAGACGACCGAAAAAATCGCAGTTCTCGAAGATCGAGAGCGTCGGATACAGATTCTTGCCGAGGCCCTGGGGCAAATACGCCAAGCGCGAGGATACGGCGGTGCGAAAGCGCGGGTCGTCGATGTTTCCACCGAGCACCTGCACCGCGCCGCTCTGAAGCCGCCTGACTCCTGCGATGATGCCGAGCAGGGTCGACTTGCCGACCCCGTCGGGCCCGATGAGGCCGATCATCTTCTCTGCGGGAATGTCGAGGTTGATAGCGTCGAGCGCGACCGCCGCTCCATACCGTTGACTCACGTCTTTGACGCTGACAACCGGCTCGCTCCCCATGCTCCCCATTACTGCGCGCCGGTGTTGCCAGTGGCCTTCCAGGGTATCTCGGCGTCTGGCTTCGGCTGCAGCATCGGCGGCCATGGGGTGTTGTTGTCGAAGCGAACGTAGCCCATGCCGGGAATTCCGGCCTTGACCAGAGCTTCGTATTGGCGCAGCCGCTCCTTATCGAGCTGCAACTTCACCCGAAAGGAAAGATTGTGTCGCTCTTCGGCGGTTTCGACCGTTTTGGGCGTGAATTGCGCGGTGGGCGAGATAAAAGAAACTACCGCTCTGATGGGATATCCCGGCATGGCATCAAGAACAATGCGAGCCTCCGAACCCAGCGCCACCTTGCCAGCGACGGTTGTCGGCAGGAAGACATACATATAGACGTCGCTGAGATCCGCGAGCGACAGTACCTTACCGCCGGCGGGGAGGACCTCACCGGGTTCGGCCATACGCGTCTGAACTCTGGCCCTGAGGGGTGCCTTCAGCGTGTTATCGCTTATTTCCGCCGAGAGCCGGTCCGCTTCCGCTTTGGCGGCATCGATGGCTGATTGCGTTCGCACTGCCTGGGCCTGGGCACCCACCAGCGCCGCCCGAGCGCTGTCAGCGTGGGCAAGATCGATATCCCGCTCCTGCTCGCTCACGGCACCCCGGACGACGAGGTCCTTGGAGCGCTTGTATTGCTTGTCGGCCAGGGAAAGTTCGGACTGCCTGACGGTCACGTCGGCGAGCGCGGTATTGCGATTATCCTGAGCCTCGCGAATCTTGGCCTCGGCCTGACGCAGTTGCGCCTCCAGAGGCTCGGTGTCCATGGTTGCGACCACCTGACCCGCATCGACCGTATCTCCCTCGTTGGCGAGGATTGTTTTGATGCGGCCTGCGTACTTGGTCGAGACGTCGACTTCCTTTGCTTCGAGTCTGCCGTTGCCGCCGGCAAATCCGGGCGGCAGCGCCGGCTTGGACAGGATCCACCATGCGACGGCTCCGCCGACCACGGCCACAATGGCAAGGCAGGCGAGGAGTAGTTTTTTTGACATCGACATGACCTCGCTCAAGATGCAAGCGCGAATAACTTATTGTCCCAGAGCCGCGCTCGATCTCTATTGGACCTTGTGCCTACGGGAAAATACGTATCTGACTTCCAACCTGCGGCGCTATGTAGAGGCGTTGCTTCGTTTCAAGTCTGCTCCCGGTCTTTCGTTTGATCTGTTGGGCTCGACACAATTGTTGGCGAGACGAAGCGATGTCCAGCAAGGGTTTCGTGTATGGCGGTGATGAGGTCGGAGGCCAGGCGCGCTTTGATGACGTAAGCCGCGCCGCCCGATTGCAGTGCGGTGCGCACGTAATCGGGATCTTCATGCACAGTCAGGAACACAAGCTTTGCGCGGCACCCGGAGTGCTTGAGCCGCCGGGCTGCTTCGATGCCATCCAAACCCGGCATAGTGATGTCGAGTACTATCACATCGGGGTCGAACTGCACCGCTGCCTTGATCAGGTCCGCGCCATTGGCAACCGAGCCAACAATCTCGAACTCATCGGCCAGCACATTGGCGATCTGTGTCAAAATTTCTGCATGATCGTCCGCCAGCAGTACACGCGCGAGTTTGGCTTCAGCGTTCATGAATGCGTGATGCATGGTGGGCCCGACGGAGCGCAGCTGGCTACTGTCAGTCTTGACAGCTTGGGGCGATGACTTTCCGTAGCGGTGCGGGTCGCCGTTGCTATCTTGCGAGATACCATGCCTCAGCCCCTAGCAAATCCCACCTTGGCACCGAATTTCACCGAGACTTTTCTGCGTTACTCCAGGACGGTTGACCCCAATGGCTCTGAATGACACATCGACCCAGCAGTCGATCGTCCTTGCGGTGCGCCGACTACCGAACGGAATATCCTTTTCAGGGAGAACCGGATCAATGTGGCCTTGCTGACAACGGTTTGTTAGCGTTGCACCGACGTCGTCTGGATCCAGGTTTGGAACGTCGGCCAATCAATGACTTTGTCGATTACCTGGCTCGCGATCACCTCGTCGCCTGTCATCGACCTCAGCAATTTCGCCGAAATCTGCCGCGTCGTCTGTTCGGCTCCGGGATAGGTGATCGCCGCGCTGACGTGATGCTGGCCTCGCTGAGCCGCCGGCAGATACGTGTCTCGACGCCATGAACCGTCATGGCCGATTGACGAACCGAGGGACGGCGCCAGCTCGATTCGCAACGCGGCGAATTTCGGCTGGCCTGTATAGTAGTAATCAAATTCTGCTCTCCAGGCTCCCTTGTCCGGCGTAATCGTGAGACCGGAGATTGAGTTTCTGCCGGGTAATGGCGCCAGCTCGGAAGGCGGTATCGTCCGGCGAAATGAGGCCTCCGGGTGTGAGAAATTAGATTGAAACGCGTAGCCGAGTAACAGAGCGATCAGTATTCCGGCGAGAACGAGGGGGCGCTGAAATGTCATTGGTAGTCTCTGTTGCCCCGCTTACGGATCGGTGAATGGCGCTAGATCAGCTGGCGACAGGCCAGTTAAAATTTTGAGCATTCAGCGCACTCGGTACGATGTTCTTGTTCACAAATCCCGAGGGTTCCGCGTCTCATCACTGGAATCGCGCTGACTTCAATGGATGCTGATCGCCGGAAGCTGCCGCCGGTCCGCGATCTTTACGCTTGCGCGGAGCTGTGCTGAGGTCCAGGCGGCAATGGCGCCTGACGTCCCTGCCGGCGGTCCAGAATACTCCAGCATCGAGAGGCGCGCGGTTCGTCAGTGATTAACCGGCTTTTGGATCCAAAATACATACATTCCCAAAAACGTCTCCGGATGGTCGGCTTCGAAGTGCGCCCAGTTGCGCAAATTGGTCGCCGCTGGGTCATCGGTAAAGCGCTTGCGGTACTCATGCAGCACGGTGGGATGCAGCTCGAAACCGAGAAACCGGAGTCCGCAGTCGGAAAGAAACGACCCGATCTGATCCAGTGTCAGGCGATGCTCTTGTACGTGGAAGACCAGGTCGCGACACTCACTCGTGGAATAGAAGTCATGGACCTTACTCAGCCATTGCAGTTCGACGCCTGCGTCGCCTGCGGCCAGATCTCGGCGGAAGCGACGAATGTCATCGGCTGTGCTTGCATAACCGCGCGACGCAATGAACTCACGTGCTGTCACCACGTGCCTGCGCGCAAGTTGGCTGTAAAAGCCCAAATGCATGAAGCCCCCGGGACGCAATAGAGATAGCAGGGTTCGCCATCCCAGGAACGGGTCAGCCAGATGGTGCAGCACTCCAACTGACGCGATGATGTCAAAGGTGCGCCTGATATCACCTAGCTGCAGAATGTCGGCCTGGGCATACTCAATGTTCGTGATGCCCAACTCCCGCGTCTTGCGCATGGCATAGCAGATACTGCTCAAGCTCAGGTCTACCGCCAGCACGCGAACACCGCGATATCTCCCGGCGGTGGAAATCGCCTGACTCCCAGTACCACACCCGGCGATTAGCAACTCCGGCTGGTTGTCATCGTGCACCGGTGTAAACGGCGCGAGCGGTAACGTTCGCCGTAGCAGGTCATTGAAGTGCCGCGCCGATTCGTTCATCGGCGTCTTCACCCAACGTGGGTAAGGATTTTGTTCATATTGGTCGCGCACCTTTTCCGAGATGCCGCGGGTAATCGGAGTTAAGCATTCGATGCCAGCGCGCAACGCCTGTTCTTCGAGTGGTTCGCGAATCTGTTGACGCAGCACGCCGTCGACGACGCTGAGCTGACTTGTAGCGAGAAGCCGCCCCGGATCTGGCAAGGTGCACAGCGGGAAATACGCGGCCACGGCGAGCAAAAGCAAAGGCGGTACTCCTGCACCGGCGTCGAGCAGTGCCAGTAACTTCGTGCGGCAGGCACCTGCTGCCGCCCGTTCCCCGTCATCACAATAAAAAATGTACTCGTTGATGAAGCATTGCCGGACGAGGGCGGCGTAAAACCGCAGCGCCGCGATGTCCGCAGGTTCGGGCAGTTGCTCGCTCATTGCGGTCTCAAGCAGCGCCTGGCGTGCGGCTGTGAGGAAGCGCTCGAACTCGGTCGTGTTCACGGACGCTGTTTCCAACACTGCATGCAGCAAACGGTCGGAGGTAAGGGCGGCGAGGCTGTCCGCACCGAGGAACGCTGCCTTCGACACGCGTGCTGGATAGCGTTCGTTGACGAGGTGAACGGAACCGGAAATCACCGGCTCAAGCATGATCAGACTGAGTGCGGGTCTGCAAAGCTCATTCGGATCCGCCCATGGTTCGGTGACGGCGGCTGTCAGAGCTGCGCGGATTCGTGAGTCGCTGGCTACGAATGTTGTGCGCGCGACGCAGCTGGCAAAGGCTCTTTTGATCGTCCACGTCGGCTGCCGCTCGAGGTGGCGGACTAACAGTTGCACGGCCTCGAGGGACTTGCCGCGCATAACCAGAAACATCGCCAGGTGCTCCAGCATTTCCGCGGATTCCGGCTCGATGGACGACGCGCGGCGAAGGCTCGCCTCAGCCGCAGCGAAATGGCCGAGTCGGGTTAACACCCTCCCCAAAGCGTGATGCGCCGCTGCATAGTCAGGCCGCAAGTCGATTGCCCTGCGCAGACTATCGGCGGAGGTTTGAACCTGCCCGCCTGCCATTGCGAGTACACCGAGATTGAAATGCACCTCGGCGTAGTTCGGATTGATGGCGAGCGCGCGCTGGTAGCTCTCTATTGCTTCGGACGCGCGGCCGAGGTTGTCAAGTGCGTTTGCCATCGCCACAAACGCATCCGCAAAGTCAGGTTTGATGCCGGTGGCGGCCTGGTAGTTGTGCAGGGCGCGCTCGTATTGGCCGGCGCGGTAGTTGAGGTTTCCCAGATTGAAGTGCGCTCCCGCATAGTGGGGGTCGCAGGCTATTGCGAGCTGGTATGCACTGCGAGCCTCGTCGATCCGGGCACTGGCAAGCAGTACGTTGCCCCGGTTCAGGTGTGCCCTGGCGCATTGCGGATCCGACTGGACGGCTGCATCGTAACGCTTCATTGCGTCGGCCGTCTGTCCCTGCTCCTCCAGTGCATTGCCCTCATCGATCAGTGCGACTGCGGAGTCTCTCGAGGTGGGGGGAGAATCGCTCATCTGGCTCGCGCCGCCAATGTCGAACAACCGGGCGGGATTTGGCCGCTGAAGGTAGCACAGGCGCTGTTGGGCAGGCAGCACTTCCCCACGCAGTATTCAGCAGACGGCGTGAACTTGTCCGCGTTGGCCGAGAGCTCCGAAACCCTCATGGCATGGGGGCGCGATCCCGTGCGATGATCCATCGATGCCTACGCTTGACGTATTGCGCAAGCTCTTTCCCCGCGGCTACAGCAGCGGCGATGTCCTGTCACGGATCCCGGGGCCGCGGCGGATTATCGAAGAAGTGCGGGCCGGCGGGTCTTATCGCGACGTCTTCTTCCGCGCGGTCCTTCCCTATATCGCTCCCGATTCGAAGGTGCTCGAGTTGGGCCCCGGCAGCGGATCCTGGACGCGCGCAATCCTCAAGTACGTGTCGCGCGGCGAAGTGCACACCGTCGACTTCCAGGACGTGCGCGGGTGGATTCATCCCGGGCCGGGCGGCGGCCGACTGGTTTGCTACCAGGTCGCCGACAACTCCTTCGCCGGCGTCCCCGCCGCCACCTTCGACTTCTTCTGGTCATTCGGCGTGCTCTGCCACAACAACGCGGAGCACATCCGCGAGATTTTCCGTAACGTGCTGCCAAAGATGAAGCCGGGCGCGCTTGCGACACACGAGATCGGAGACTGGCAGAAGCTCAATCAGCTCGGCTGGGGCCGGCGCTGGGGCATACCGGCTCGATTCAAAGAGTTGCCAGACGATGCTATCTGGTGGCCGCGCAACAGCGCCGAGCAGACATGCAAAATGGCCGTCGAAGAAGGCTGGGAGGTGGTCGAGCGCGATCTCGGCGTGCTCCGTCGCGATTCGCTCTGCGTCTTTCGCAAGCCTCTTCGGGGCGTTTGACCTCCCCGCACGTCGGACAGCTTACTCCAACGCCAGGGCGCGCAATCGCAAGCGCAACGCCTCAGTGGTTAATCGGCTTTTGAATCCAAAATTGGTACATGGCGGTAAAGGTATCGGGGTTGTCGGCCTCGAACTGCGCCCAGTTATGCAGATTGGTCCCGGCCGGGTCACCGCTAAAGCGCGTGCGGTACTCGTGCAGCACACGCGGATCGATGTCGAAGCCGATGAAGTTGAGACCCGAATTCCCCAAGAAAGGACTCGATTTGACCGAGCGTGAGGCATGCTCTTGTACATGAAAGGCCAGGTCGCGACAGTCGCTGGTGGAATAGAAATCCGGGACCTGGCTTAGCCATTCAGCTCAATACCGCCGTCCGATACCGCTAGCTCCCGGCGGAAGCGCCGAATGTCATCGGGTGTGCTCGCATATCCGCGAGTCGCGACGAATTCACGCGCTTTGGCGACGTACCTGCGTGCCAGCTGGCTGTAAAAGCCCAGATGCATGAAGCCCCCGGGTCGCAATCGAGTCAGCAAGGTTCGCCAGCCTGCGAAGGGGTCAGCCAGATGATGCAGCACGCCAACTGATGCGACTATGTCGAACGTACGCGCGATGTCGCCGAGCTTAAGGATGTCCGCCTGGGCATACTCGAATGTTCGTGATGCCCAACTCCCGCGATTTCCGTAGCGCGTAGCTGATGCTGCTCAAGCTGAGGTCTACCGCGAGCACGCGAATTCCGCGGAATTTCTGGGCAGTAAGGATCGACTGACTTCCGGTGCCACACCCCGCGATGAGCGCTTCCGGCCGACTGTCGTCACGCATCGGCGCAAACCGCGCCAGAGGAAACATGCGTCGCAATTCGGCGTTGAAGTGCAACGACGGGCTGCATATCGGTATCTTTACCCAACGCGGGTACGGATTCTGTTCATACTGGTCACGCACTTTTTCCGAGACACCTTGTGCGATCGGGGTTAAGCATTCGATGCCACCGCGTAGCACCTGCTCTTCGAGTGGTTCGCGAATCTGCTGGCGCAGTACGGCCTCCACGGCGCCGCACTGATCGGTAGCAAGAAGCCGACGCGGTTCGGGCAGGTTGTGCAGCGGGAAATAGGCGGCTACCGCGAGCACAAGAAATGATGGTACCGCTGCATTGGTGTCCAGGGCGGCCAGGAGGCTCGTGCGACAGGCGGCCGCAGCGACCTGTTCGCTGACTTCGCAATCAAAAATATACTCGTTGATGAAGCATTGCCGAGCGAGTGCGGCAAAGAATCCCAGCGCCGCAGATATCCGCACGCTCCGCGTTGCCCGCTCATTGCGATCTCGAGCAGGGCGTGGCGTGCGCCAGTCAGAAAGCGCTCGAATTCAATGGTCGCTAACGGGCGCCGCTTCCAGCAGTGCATGTAACAAGGGGTCGGCTGCAAGCGCAGCGAGACCCTCTGCGCCGAATAACGTTGGCTTGGGTAACCGCGTTGGGCCAACTCTCGTTGGCGCGCAGGACGCAGCCGGCAATTCTCGGGTCAAGCATTATCAGACTGAGTGCGGGCCAGCAAAGTTGGTATGGGACGGTCCACGGTTCGGCAATGGCGGCTGTAAGTGCGGAGCGGATCCGGGAGTCGTTGGTCATGAATCGTGCGCGCGAGGCGCTGTAGGCAAAGGCCTTTTTGATCATCCACGTCGGCGCACGCTCGAGTCTGCGCACAGCGAGCTGCACCGCGTCCGGCGATTTGCTGCGCGCCAGAAGAACCATCGCCAGGTCGTACAGAATGTCCTCGGATTCTGGCTCGAAGGACAAGGCGCGACGGAGGCTTTCCTCCGCTGCGTCGAGATGCCCGAGTCCGCTAAGCACTCTACCCAGTGCGCAGTGCGCAGCAGCATAGTTGGGCCGCAGGTCGATTGCCATGCGCAGCCTTTCGGCTGCTTGCTCATGGCGCTCCTCAGTCATTGCAAGTACACCCAGATTGAAATGAGCGCCGGCATCGCCTGGATTGATGGCAAGCGCGCGCTGGTAACTATCCCTGGCTTCGGAGCTGCGCCCGAGACTGTCGAGCGCGTTACCCCTCGCCACGAACGCATCCGCGAAGTCGGGCTTGATGTTGATGGCAGCCTGGTAGTCGTCCAGAGCACGCTGGTATCGACCAGCGCGATAGTTGAGGTTTCCCAGATTGAAGTGGGCTGCCGCGTAGTGCGGATCGCAGGCTATTGCAAGTTCGTACGCACCGCGAGCCTCATCGATCCGGGCACCGGCAAGCAGAACGTTGCCGCGGTTCAGGTGGGCCCGCGCGCATCGCGGATCCGCCTGGACGGCAGCATCGTAACGCGCCATAGCCTCAGCGGCCGCCCCTGTTCCTCCAGGGCATTGCCTTCATCGATCAGTGCAATTGCGGTCGACGATAAGATCGCTCATCGCTGCATCTCTGGGTCCCCTTGTGGATCTTGACATGTCCGGATGAGTGCGTTCCAGGTAGTCTGTGATTGACTGCACACATCCCCATCACGCGCCTCCAATCTGCATACACCGGCGGATGAAGCGGCCCGCGCTGCCGAGCGCTGCGCGGCCTTACGGCAGGCGCGCCGTTCCACATGGTCAGATCCGTCCACGGCGAGACGAGCCACGGCACGCAGGTAGTTCCTCGCGCTCGTCGAGGAGCCTGAGAGCGAGCGCCAGCGGCAGTCCGCCGCCGGCGCTGGCGTCGTTCGGCCCAACTGACGGGCCGGGGCTTTGCGCTCAGCAGCGCCCGGATGGTCCCGATGTCAGTGTGCTCCATAGCCCTCTCCCGCCATGGGTGCAGCGAATCGCTATTGCGACTGCCAGCGCCGCGTTTGTGCCTTACGGCACGGTCCAGACGCCGGGCGCGTGACCGCGCTCACGGATGGCACCCCGAGCGATCCGGAAAATGTGAACTTGTAACAGAGTCTCCGGGGCGCTCCACACCCGTCATGAACATGATTCAAGTCATCATCGGCGCGGCCTTCGGCTTCATCATCGCCGAAGGGGTGCTCTATGGCGCGCGACGGCTGTTCCAGTGGCTGCAACGCGAGGACGTGCGCGCGCACATCCCCGCGCGCGGACCGGCCCTCATTGCCGGTTTCATCAAGTATGCCGCGCCTCTCGGCGCCGGCGCAGCCCTCATCACGCTCGGTGTATGGGCGATCGGCGACTACTACGCGGCGAAATCAGCCCACAGCGCCGCCGTGGCCAATGCCTTCGACAGCGCCGTCCCGGCGCAGGTCAGCGACCCCACCGCTCGTGGCTGTCGAGCCTGCTTCGCCGCCCACACCGAGCGCCGAGGCACCTGCCACGGCCGCCGGCGACGCTGATCCGTACACAGACGCGGAATTCAAGGTCAGGCACGCATCGCACCGCGGCGCGCTGAGTCTCAAGGAAACGCTGCTGCAGAAGTCTGAGGCCAAGGCGCGCGCAGAGCTGCTCGCGGAGACCGAGCAGCACGCCAGCCGCTCACAATACGACTGCGAGGCGGCGCAGCGCGCCACGAAGTATCTCAAGGCAGGGCTCGATGTCTGGGGCTTCGCGGCGTGGCAGCTCAAGTACTATCCAACGGACAGCTACCAGGGTGCGACGCTGGCGCAGTGCAAGGATATCCAGAACGTCATCGATCCGGGGTCGCTGGATCTGAAGTCGACGCTCGCACAGGAAAACCATCACTGACGGGCCGCCGGCGGTAGGTCTCCTGACGGGACTCTCCAGAATGCATGACGGTCGCGTAACATAACAAGCCACCGCAGCGACGCTGCCGGGCAGGTGGCTGCCGCGCGGCCCCAAGGAGGCCCCGATGGATTACGGCGCCAAATTCCGCGTCAAGCCCGGGAAGAAAGTGCAACTGGCGCACATCGACCCGAGCTACACCGGCAAGCACCCATCGCACCAGAAGGCGGCGCCGGAGATCGCCAAGCACGTCGAGCGGATCGACCGGCTGCAGTACCTGCTGTACGCCGACCGCAGCCAGTCACTGCTCATCGTGCTGCAGGGGCTCGATGCCGCCGGCAAGGACGGCACGATCCGCCACCTGTTCAGCGGCATGAACCCGCAGGGCACCTTCGTCTATGGCTTCAAGCAACCAAGCCCCGATGAAGCCGTACACGATTTCCTGTGGCGCGTGCATCGGCGCGCGCCGGCCAGGGGCGAGGTGGTGATCTTCAACCGCTCCCATTACGAGGACGTGCTGGTGGCGCGCGTTCACAAGCTCGTCAGGCGGTCAGTCTGGTCGAAGCGCTACGAGCTGATCAACGACTTCGAGAAGATGCTGGCACGCAACGGCACCCGGATACTCAAATTCTTACTGCACATCAGTCCCGAAGAGCAGCTGGCGCGCTTCGCCCAGCGGCTCGAGGACCCCGCGCGCAACTGGAAGATCAGTGACTCCGACTACACCGAGCGCGAGTACTGGCCCGACTACATCGAGGCTTACGAGGAAGCGCTGAAGAAAACCAGCACCGAGTGGGCGCCGTGGTTTGTCATCCCGTCCAACGTCAAGTGGTTTCGCGATCTGGCGATCTCGCAGATCATCGCCGACTCTCTGCAGGAGATGGGGCTCAAGCTGCCACCCGCGCGGGTCGATCTCGCCGAGATTCGCAGCAAGTATCACGCCGCCAGGAGGGCACAGGGTAAGCGTCCGCGGTGATGCGGAACTGCGATGGAGTCGCTCGATCGTCACAGCATCTGCTGCGAGCATCGTCGGCCCGCTGTTGACTGTCAGCGCCCACGGGAGTCGCTGCATGCGTGCAGCTGCCGTTCTGTCCACGATCGCGCTTGCCTGCCTGTTCAGTGCGCCTGCCGCCGCGGATACTACGGGTAATGTGCGCACCGCGAAGCGTGTGTTCCTCGAGAACATGGCGACCGGGCGCTTCGATGATGCGGCAGAGATCTACGGTCCCGGGTTCGTCGCGCACGGCGCTTCGTTCAAATACAACCTCGAGCAGGACGAGGCCGCGACCCGCTCGTGGCGCGAGGCGATGCCGGATCTCAAGGTAACGGTAGAGCGTACCGTCGGCGATAAAGACCTGGTCGCAGTGCACTGGCTGGCGCGGGGCACCAACACCGTGGCGGCGGGCGGGATGCCGGGTAAGGGGGACCACCTCAACATCGAAGGCATGACCTTCTTCCGCTTCACTGCCGGGCGCATCGTCGAGGAGTGGAGCATCGTCGACGTGGTGACGCTCAGGAATCTCCTCGGCCAACCTGCTGCACCGCCCTGACGGAACCTTGCGCTCAGGTCGCGCCCGGGCGCCGCCTTGACGCCGGCCACATGCGCAGCAGCACCGGATCACGCCGCACGAAGTGGTGCCAGAGCGCCGCCACGACGTGCAGGCCGATCAGGGCGAACAGCGCGTAGGCCAGGTACCCATGTATGTCCTCGGTGGGATGGAAGATCGCGCGGTTGGCGCGCACGCCGAAGTTCACCCGGAACAGGCCGAAGTCGAAGACGCGCCCGTGCCAGATGAAGGTCACGATGCCGATCAGCGGTATCACGAAGATGAGCAGGTACAGCAGCATGTGCACGGGCTGAGCCAGGCGCCGCGCCAGGGCGCCGCTGTCGGCAGGCAGCGCCGGCGGCGGGTGGCGGCTGCGCCACGAGAAGCGCGCCACGAGAAGTACCCACACCGCGAGTCCGATGAGGGCGTGCACGTTGATCCAAAATGCCTGCGTGCGGTGTGGCCAGGAATCGTGCAGTAGCCCGAGCACGCCAACGACCACGATCAGCAGCGCCATGGTCCAGTGAAACGACATGGCGGTCCGTCCGTAGCCGGCCAGGGCAGCGGCGGGCCCGCCGGACGTAGGGTTCTCGTGCACGGTGCTCGCGGCGCTCAGATGGGTTGCTCGAGCGAGGTCGCGAGCGGCGTGAACAGCTTCGGTCCCTTGTCGGTCATGTACCAGCAGTCCTCCAGGCGGATGCCGAACTCGCCGGGAACGTATAAGCCCGGCTCATCGGAGAAGCACATGCCGGCCTGCAACGCCGTGGTGTCGCTGCGCACCAGGTAGGGCGGCTCGTGCACGTCCATGCCGATGCCATGACCGGTGCGGTGGGACAAGCCCGGCAGACCGTAGTCCTTGCTCCAGCCCTGCTGCTCGTAGAGGCCGCGCACGGCGCGGTCGATCGCGCCCACCGGGGTACCGAGCCGTGCCGTCTCGAGCGCGAGCTGCTGGCCGCGCTTCACCGTGTTCCACAGCTCGCGCTGGCGCGGTGAAGCTGCGCCGAACACCCAGCTGCGCGAGATATCGGACTGGTAACCGTACACGCTGCAGCCGGTGTCGATGAGGATCACCGAGCCCGAGCGCACCTCCTGTGGCTTCAGCGATCCGTGTGGAAAGGCGCTCGCCTCGTTGAGCAGCACGAGGGTGAACTCATGCGTGCCGCCGAGCTGGCCGGTGGCGCTGATCATCAGTTCCAGGATATCGGTGCTGCGCATCCCCGCCTCGATGCGTCCGTGCACCTCGCGCAATGCGGCGATGGTGACGTCATTGGCGGTCTGCATCAGGGCGAGCTCGGCGGGCGACTTGATCATGCGGCAGGCATGCACCAGCTCGTCTCCCGGTACTACGCTGCGGCCGGCAGCGGCCCGGGAAATGCGCTCAACGATGAAGAAGCGGGTCGTCTCCTCCACGGCGAGCGGGCCCTGGCCCTGTTCGCGCAGTGCCCCGGCAATCAGCTCGAAGGGACTCTCGTCCTCCTTCCAGGCGCGCACGGCGGCATCTATCTTGAGCGTCTCGCGAATGGACGGCTCCTCGAAGAACGGGGTGACGATCACCACCTGCCCGCTGGCGGGAATGAGCGCCGCGGTAGTGCGTTCGGTACGGTGCCAGCGCACACCGGTGAAATACTCGAGCGTCGACCCCGATTCGACCAGCAGTGCCGCAACGTGGTGCTGCTGCATCAACCCCTGCAGGTGAATTACCCGCGCGCCGTGCTCCTGGGATGTGATCGGCTGCGCTGTGGCAGTGAGCGGCCGCGGTGGCGGCGACTGCGCCGCGGCGCGGGCGCCCGGTATGCGCGCGCCGGCGGCGACCGCCGCGCCGACCGCAGTGGCCCACTGCAGCAGATCTCGTCGCGTAGTTCTGATGGGATCCGCCATTCGCCACCCCTCTCCCCGCGGGAGCGAGAACATAGCATTTTGTGGCCTCGTGGCGGTCGTCGCAGGCGTGCGACGGGCCGCTCGCGATCGCTCCCGGGGGTGGGCCGGAGGCCGACCGTTTTTGTGACCTCCGTCACTTCCGGGGCGGCGCCCGGCGCCGGCGTGACTGATTTTGAGAGGCCAGCACACAAAGAAAAGAGAGTTTCGATTTAGCTTAATTCGGTGAGCATCCGTGCCAAAGTCATCGCCTTGATCGGCGGGATCTTCCTGATCCTTGGCCTGGCGCAGGTGCTGGTCGAGAAGCAGGTCGTCATGCCGAGCTTCGCCGAGCTGGAGCGGGCGGATGCCCGGACCGCCATGCGCCGCATCGACTTCACGCTCGAGCGCACGCTGCAGGAGCTCACGCTGTCGGCGACCGACTGGGGCAACTGGGCCGACACCTACCAGTTCGTCCTGGATCACAACCAGGATTTCGTGGTCGCCAACGTCAGCGACCTGGCGTTGCGCCAGCTCAACATCAACGCGCTGGTCATCATCGACCGGGAGGGCCGGTTCGTGGAGGCGCGCGATCTGGACCTCAAGTCCGAGCGGCCGCTCGGACTTGAGCTGACCGCGTACCACGAGCTGCCGGCGGACTTTCCCTGGCGGGTGAACCTGCGCAACGGCACCGCGGCGCGCGGGTTGCTGCAGACCAACCGCGGCATCCTGATGGCCGCCGGCGCGCCGGTCCTGGATGGTCAAGGCCACGGACCGGCACGAGGCATGGTGCTTCTCGGCAGACTGCTGTCACCAGCGGTCGTGAGCAGTATCAGCGCGCAGGCGCAGGCCGAGCTCGCGCTACTCGCGCCCTCGCCCGGGCAGCAGAAGCTCGTCGAGGAGGCGCACACCACGCGCCTGTTCAGCACTTTCGACGACATCTACGGACGGCCGATCATGACGCTGCGCGTCGACGTGCCGCGGATGATCACGGCGCGCGGCATGGCGGCGGTCAGCTATGCCTCGACCTGCCTGCTCGCGGCCGCCGTCCTGGTGCTGGTACTGCTGGTGCTGGTGCTGAACCGCGCCATTCTCGCGCCCCTCGCCATGCTTACCCGCCACGCGGTAGCGCTCGGCGATGACCCCGACCTCACGCAACAGCTCGACCTGCAGCGCCGGGACGAGTTCGGCACGCTGGCACGCGAGTTCGATCGCATGGTGGAGCGGGTTGCGCAGTCGCGCATGCAGCTCGTTGACCGGTCCTTCGAGGCCGGGTTCGCCGAGCTCGCCAAGGGCGTGCTGCACAACCTGGGCAACGCGATGACGCCGATCTGCGTGCGCCTGGGCGCCTTGCACGACCGGCTGCGCGCCGCGCCCGCGGACGATGCCGAGCAGGCGGTGGCGGAGCTGCGCGGCACGGTGACCGATGCGCAGCGCCGTGCCGATCTCGAGGAATTCATGCGCCTCGCCTGCAAGGATCTGGTCGGCACGGTGCGCTCAGCGCGCGATGACGTCGCCCTGATCACGCGTCAGACCAGCGTCATCCAGGCGACGCTCGCCGAGCAGATGCGCGCGGCACGCAACGCGCCGGTCATCGAGCCGGTACGACTCACCGAGCTGGTGGCGCAGTCGCTGGAGATCGTGCCCGATTCCTGCCGCCAGCGTCTCACGGTCGATGCGGACGACACGCTGCGCAGGCTCGGCATGGTGCGCGTGGCGCGCACCGTGCTGCGGCTGGTGCTGCAGAACCTGATCATCAACGCCTCCGACGCGGTGCGCGATGCCGGCAAGACCAAGGGCCTGCTGCGCGTCTCCGCGGAGATCGTGCAGGAGGCCCAGCGCCCGCAGCTGCATCTGCAGTGCGCCGACGACGGCTGCGGCATTCCGACGCAGCACCTGCAGCGTGTGTTCGAGATGGGATTCTCCACCAAGTCACCAGAGACCAATCATGGGATCGGCCTGCACTGGTGCGCCAACGCCATCGGCGCACTCGGCGGGCGGATCTGGGCCACCAGCGACGGCCCCGGCCGGGGCGCCGCATTGCACCTGATCGTACCGCTCGCCGAACGTGAAACCGCTCCGCTCGCCGGAGCCGCCTGAGGGACCCATGGCTGAACGCAACCCCAAACCGATTCGCGTGCTCGTAGTCGACGACGAGCCCGAGATCCGCGACGCCTACAAGCAGATCCTTGCCGAGAGCGAGGCGAGCCTGGAGATGACGGGCTTCCACGAGCTGCGCAGCCGGCTGTTCAACAAGAACCCCGAGGAGGCGCTGCGCCGTGCGGCGCAACGCTCCGCGACGACCTTCGAGCCGGTGTTCTGCGAGCAGGCGACGCAGGCGGTCGCCGCCGTCAAGGAAGCCCTGGCGCGCAACGAGCCTTTCGCGCTCGTCTTTCTCGACGTGCGCATGCCGCCGGGACCCGACGGCGTGTGGGCGGCGCAGCAGATCCGCGAGCTGGACCCGGCAATCGAGATCGTGATCTGCACCGCCTACTCGGATGCCGATCCCGGCGAGATCGGCGGCTTCGTGCCGCCGGAAGACAAGCTCTCCTATCTGCAGAAGCCGTTCCATCCGCACGAAGTGCGGCAGATGACCATCGCGCTGGGGAGCAAGTGGCGCGCCGAGCGCCGCATCGTGCGGCTTGCCTACTTCGACACGCTCACCGGGCTGCCGAACCGCGAGCAGTCACACCGGCGCCTCGTGGGCGCGCTGCACGCGGCCAAGGAGAAGGACGGCCACCTGGCGGTGCTGTACCTGGACTTGGACAACTTCAAGCGCGTCAACGATACCCTCGGACATGCCGTCGGCGATGAGCTGCTGTGCGTGGTCGCCGACCGCCTGCGCAGCTCACTGCGTTATGGCAACGATTCCGCCGCCGGCGCGAGCAGCGCCCGCACCGGGGATATCGCCCGGCTCGGAGGCGATGAGTTCATGGTGCTGCTGCCGAACCTGCGCAGCACGGTCGATGCCGGCGGCGTCGCCGAGCGGCTGATGCTCGCGCTGCGCGAGCCGATGCAGCTCGCCTCGAATTCGCTGGTGGTCACACCGAGCATAGGCATCGCGATCTACCCGCAGGACGGCACCGACGCCGAGACGCTGCTGCGCAACGCGGATCTGGCGATGTACTTCGCCAAGCGGCGCAGCCCCGGCACGTTCGCCTACTTCGACGTGTCGATGAATGCTAGCGCCCTGCACCGCTTCACCATCGAGGAGCAGCTGCGCGGCGCACTCGAGCGCAATGAGTTCTCACTGCAGTATCAGCCGCAGTTCGACGTGCGTACCGGCTCGATCTCCGGCATCGAGGCACTGCTGCGCTGGACCAACTCCGAGCTCGGAGCCGTGAGCCCGGCGGAGTTCATCCCGGTCGCCGAGGAGACCGGCCTGATCCTGCCGATCGGCAAGTGGGCGCTGCACGCCGCCTGCCAACAGGCCCAGGCCTGGCTCGCCGAGGGGCTGCCGATGCAGCGCATGGCGGTAAACGTCTCCGGCCGCCAGTTCGCCCTCGCCGAATATCCCAAGGAGGTCGCCGCGATCCTCAGCGAGACCGGGCTCCAGCCCTCGGTGCTCGAGCTCGAGATCACCGAGTCGGTCGTCATGGCCGACGAGGTCTGGGCGGAGAAAGCCATCAACCAGCTCAAGGAGCTCGGCATATCGCTCGCCATCGACGACTTCGGTACCGGGTACTCGAGCTTCGGACGGTTGCGGCACTTCGCCGTGGATCGGCTGAAGATCGACCGCTCGTTCGTCACCAGCATCACCGAGGGGAGCGATGATCGCGCGATTGCCGCGGCCATCATCGCCATGTCGCGCTCGCTGCGCATCAACGTAACCGCCGAGGGCGTAGAGAACTTCCCGCAGCTCAACTTCCTGCAGGAGCAGGAGTGCCAGGACGCCCAGGGGTTCCTGCTCAGCCGCCCGCTGCAGGCGGATGCGGCGCGCGAGCTGCTGCGGCGGATGAACGAGGCGGGAGACGTCTCGCGCACGCAGCGCCTGAAGGTCATCACCGGCTAGCAGCCAACGCACTGCACGCCCCCCGGCACGCCGCCGAACACACGCGTAGAATTGCCGGCCTTCACGACTTCCGCCCAGCGGGGCTGATGGAATCGGGAGGTTATGCAGACCGCGCTCGCCGATTTCGTCAAAGCTACGCCGCAAGGGCGCGAGGCGGACGCCATTCTGCGCAGCTGCGTGCACTGCGGCTTCTGCCTGCCTGCCTGTCCTACCTACCAGCTGCTCGGCGACGAGCTCGACAGCCCCCGCGGGCGGATCTACCTCATGAAGCAGCTGCTCGAGGGCGCAGCGGTCAGCAACGATACCCAGCTGCACCTGGATCGCTGCCTGACCTGCCGGGCGTGTGAAAGCGCCTGCCCCTCCGGCGTGCGCTACGGGCGGTTGCTGGACATTGCCCGCCCGCTGACCGAAGAGCGCGTGCGCCGTACACCGAGCGACCGCGTGCAGCGTCTGCTGCTGCGGCGGCTCGTGCCGTACCGGGGCAGGGTGCGACTGCTGGTGGGGCTCGCACGCGCGGTAAGACCGCTGCTGCCGCGCGCGCTCAAAGCGCGCGTGCCGCCGCCGGCACTCGCGGCGCCGGCGTGGCCCCGCGTGCGCCATGCACGCCGCGTCGTACTGCTCGAGGGCTGCGTGCAGCCCTCGCTGGCGCCCGCTATCGATGCCGCCGCCGCCCAGGTGCTCGATCGCATCGGTATCTCGGTGATCCGGGTACGCACGGCGGGATGCTGCGGAGCGCTGCCGTATCACCTGGCCGCGCATGGGGAGGCGCTCGCCCAGGTGCGGCGCAACGTCGCGGCGCTCGTCCCGCACCTTCAGCAGGCCGAGGCAGTGGTGTTCGCGGCCAGCGCCTGCGCGGCGATGGTGGCCGATTACGGCCGTCTGCTGCGCGAGGATCCCGCGTATGCGGCCGCCGCGGCGCGCATCAGCGCGCTGTCACGCGACATCAGCCAGGTGCTTGCGGCCGAGGCGAGCGCGCTGGATGCGGCGCTGCGCAGGCAGCCGCGCCCCGCGCAGCTGCCGCAGCGCGTGGCCTTCCAGGCACCCTGCACGCTGCAACATGCGCTGCGGCTCGGTGGCGTCGTCGAGCCGCTGCTCGCGGCTGCCGGCTTCACGCTCAGCATGGTCACGGATGGGCATCGCTGCTGCGGCTCGGCGGGAACCTACGCGATCCTCCAGCCGCAGCTCGCCGAGCGGCTGCTGCGCGCCAAGGTCGCCGCGCTCGAGGGCGGTGCGCCCGAGGTCATTCTCACGGCCAACATCGGCTGCCTGGCACACATCCGCAGCGCCACCGCGCTGCCGGTGCGGCACTGGGTCGAGTTGCTCGCCGCGAGGCTCGGCGGTGGCTGACCAGTGGGGCGAGCGCATGCCGCGCTCGGTGAGCCTCACGCAGACCATCGCGATGTCGGTCGGGATCGCGATTGGCAGCGGCATCTTCCGCGTGCCGGCGACGGTTGCCGCCGAGCTTCAGGCTCCCGGCACCATCCTCGTGTGCTGGGTGCTGGGCGGCGTCATCGCCCTGTGCGGCACGCTGACCATGGCGGAGCTGGCCGGGGCGCTGCCTCGCTCGGGGGGGATCTTCGCCTACCTGCTCGAGGGTTATGGGCCGTTACCTGCGTTCCTGTTCGGCTGGACCGAGCTGGTCGTGATCCGCGCGGCGGCGCTCGGTGCGATCGCCACCATCTTCGCCGAGTACCTCGGCTACTTCATCCCGCTGTCCGCCGGGCAGGTGCGCATTACCGCCGCGCTCGCCATCGTGCTCATCGGCGCCATCAACTACGTCGGAGTGCAGCGCGCCGCCGCGGTGTTGAGTGCGACCACCGCCATCAAGTACGCGGTGCTGCTGGCGCTTGGGCTGCTCGCCTTCACCGCAAGTGGCGGCAGCAGCGCGCATTTCCTGCCGGCGTGGCCGGCGGCGCCGGCGCTCTCGCTGCTCGCGACGGCGCTCATCCCGGTGATGTGGACCTACGACGGCTGGGCCGACCCGGCGTATGTGGCCGGTGAGATCGAAAATCCCCAGCGCAATCTGCCGCTCGCGCTGATCGCCGGCGCGCTGTGCGTGATGCTGGTGTACCTGGTGGTGAACGTCGGCTTTCTGTACGCGCTGGCGCCGCGCGAGATGGGCGCCTCCCGGCTCGTCGCTGCCACGGTTGCCGGACGCATTCCGCTGCTCGGTGGCGCCGGGGCGGCGGTGGTCGCGGCGGCGGTGGTGGTCTCGGCGTTCAGCTCCCTCAACGCCTCGATGCTGGCCGGCTCGAGAATCTTCTTCGCCATGGCCGACCGCGAGCTGTTCTTCCGGATCGCGGCGCGGGTGTCGCCACGTTTCAACAGCCCGTCGGTGGCCATCGGACTCGCGACCGCACTCGGGGTCGGCTACGTGCTGCAGAACGACTTCGCCCAGCTCGCCGACAAGTTCATCCTCGGCATCTGGCCGTTCTACGCCCTCACGGTCGGCGCCGTGTTCGTGCTGCGCCGCCGGCGTCCGCAGCTGGCGCGCCCGTACCGGGTGTCGGGTTACCCGTACGTGCCGGTGGTGTTTCTGCTGGCTTCGGCGTTCATGGTGCTGAACGCTCTGGTGACCGACCCACGCAACACCGGCATCACCTTCGCCATCATTCTCGCCGGGGTGCCGGTGTTCTGGCTGCGCCGCCGCATGCGCGGCGCATCGTAATTCTCCAGCGTCGGCTGGCGGGCACTCCTCGCGGCGTGGTGATTGCCCGCACAATATCCCTGACACACCTGACAGGAGCGGATGGGTGAGTTCCGGAACGACATTGTTCGCGGCGGACGCATGCCGCGCCGCGGGTCGCGCGTGAACCGGCGCCTCATTGCCGGCGTCGTCGCGCTCGCGGTGCTGCTGGCGGCCCTGGCAGCGTATCTGTGGTGGCTGCACCGGGCGCAGAATCCGAGCGCCGCCTTCTCACTCTCGGGCAACGTCGACGTGCACCAGGTGGAGCTCGCGTTCCGCGTGTCGGGCCGGATCGCCGAACTCAAGGTCCAGGAGGGCGACAAGGTCACTGCCGGTGAGATCCTCGCACAGCTCGATCGGGTGCCGTTCGATACCGATGTTGCCGCCGCGCGTGCCGACGTCGAGCAGGCGCGTGCCCAGCTCACCAAGACGCAGCGCGGTTACCGCGTCGAGGAGATCGCCCAGGCGCGCGATGCCGTCGCGCAGCGCGCCGCCGACCTCGACAACGCCCGTGTCACGCTGCAGCGCGAGCAGGCGCTGCTCGCGGCCGGACTGGTGACGCACCAGCAGGTGGACGACGCCCAGGCGCGTGTGCAGATGAGCGATGCGCAGCTCGCCGCGGCGCGCGACCAGCTGACACTGGAGCAGCGTGGCTCGCGCATCGAGGACATCGAGACGCAGCAGGCGCTCGAAGCGGCCGCGGAGGCACGCCTGCAGAAAGCCCAGACGGCGCTCGCCGACGCCACGCTGCTCTCGCCCAGCGCCGGCATCATCTCGGTGCGTGCCCGCGAGGCGGGAGCGATCGTGCAGGCGGCCCAGACGGTGTACACACTGACGCTCAACGACCCGGTGTGGATCCGCGCCTACGTGCCACAGCCGCGACTCGGGCGCATCAAACCCGGCATGGTGGTGCAGATTACGACCGACTCGATGCCGGGCAAATCGTACCCGGGCACCGTCGGCTTCATCTCACCGGATGCCGAGTTCACTCCCAAGACCGTGCAGACCGAGCAGGTGCGCGATGACCTGGTGTACCGGATACGCGTCATCGCCAGCGATCCGGACAACGTGTTCCGGCAGGGGATGCCGGTCACGGTGCAGGTGACTGCGGCGACACCCGCCACCGGCTAGGGAACCCCATGAGCCCTGCGCAGCCGGCCGGCACCCGCGCGCCGTCAGTGGACGAGCCGGCCGCGAGCGTCATCGGGCTGGTGAAACGCTTCGGCGCCACCTGCGCGCTCAACGACATCAGCGCCAGTCTGCCCGCCGGCAAGATCCTCGGCCTGGTCGGCCCCGACGGCGCCGGCAAGACGACCCTCATCCGCCTGTTCGCCGGCCTCATGGAGCCGAGCGCCGGAAGAGTCGAGGTGCTTGGGCGCGCGCCGCAGGCGTCCGGCGGGGCGACCCAGGCGCAGATCGGTTACATGCCGCAGCGCTTCGGGCTGTACGAGGATCTCTCGGTGCTCGATAACCTGACCCTGTACGCGAGTCTGCGTGCGCTGGACGCCACCGCACGCGCACAGCGCTTCGCGGAGCTCTTGAGGTTCACCGATCTCGCCGCCTTCACCGCACGCCTCGCCGGCCAGCTCTCGGGCGGCATGAAGCAGAAGCTCGGGCTCGCGTGCGCACTGCTCGGGCGCCCGCGGTTGCTGCTGCTCGATGAGCCTGGCGTAGGGGTCGATCCACTGTCGCGGCGCGAGCTGTGGCGCATGGTGAGCGAGCTGGTGGCCGGCGGCGTGACGGTGCTGTGGTCGACGGCGTACCTGGAGGAGGCCGAGCGTTGCGCACACATCTGGCTGCTCGATGGGGGGCGACTGCTGTACGCCGGTCCGCCGGCACAGCTGAGCGAGCGGGTACGCGGACGCGTGTACCGGCGCCGCGCGCCGCCCGGCGCCGCCCGGCGCGTCGCGGAGGAGGAGCTGACGCGCCCCGCGGTGCTCGATGCCGTCATCCAGGGAGCGAGCGTGCGCATCGTCGCGCGGCCTGACACCACGGAACAATTTCAGGGCGAGGACTACCAGGCAGTCGCCCCGCGGCTGGAGGATGCGTACGTCGAGCTGCTCGGCGGCGCGCGCAAGGGGGCGAGTCAGCTGGCGCACATCTGGCCGCAGGCGGCCGCTGCCGCCGCTGCCACGGCGGATGGGGTGCTGGTGCGCGCGGTGGATCTGACGCGGCGCTTCGGCGACTTCGTCGCGGCCGACCGCGTCGGCTTCGAGGTGCACGGCGGCGAGATCTACGGACTGCTCGGGCCGAACGGCGCCGGCAAGTCGACCACCTTTCGCATGCTGTGCGGCCTGCTCCGGCCCAGCGCCGGTGATGCCAGCGTCGCCGGCGTGAACCTGCTGCACGCCGCCAGCCGCGCGCGCGCACGGCTGGGATACATGGCGCAGAAGTTCTCGCTGTACGGTGATCTGTCGGTGGCGCAGAACCTCGACTACTTCGCCGACATCTACGGGCTCACGCGTGCCATGAAGCGCGCGCGCGTGGCGGCGATGGTCGAGCTGTTCGAGCTGGGCGCACAGCTGCAGGTGAACGCAGCGCTGCTGCCGCTCGGCTTCAAGCAGCGCCTGGCGCTCGCCTGCGCGACCCTGCATGCGCCGGCGGTGCTGTTCCTCGATGAGCCCACCAGCGGCGTCGATCCGCTGATGCGTCGCGACTTCTGGCACCACATCAACGCGCTCACCCGCCGCGGCGTGGCGGTGGTGGTCACCACGCACTTCATGGAGGAGGCGGAGTACTGCGACCGCATCGGCCTCATCTGGCGCGGCCGCAAGATCGCCGAGGGCACGCCGGATGAGCTGAAATCGCGCGCACGCAGCGCGCAGCTCCCGGAGCCGACGCTCGAGGACGCCTTCATCGCGCTGATCGAAGGGGAGACCGCGTAATGGCGCAGTCGAGCGACCTCGCGGCGCACGTGCACTCCTGGTGGCAGCAGCTCGCCGCCGTCATGATCAAGGAGGCCAAGCAGATCACGCGCGATCCCTCCAGCTGGATCATCGCGGTGGTGCTGCCGCTCATGTTTCTGTTCCTGTTCGGCTACGGTATCTCGCTCGACACCACGGTGGTCAAGGTCGCGGTGGTGCGCGAGGACGACGGTCGCGATGCGCAGCAGTTCGCTGCCGCGCTCAGCAGCTCGAAGTGGTTCCTGCTGGTGCCGGCCGCCGACCGTCGCCGCGGCGAGCGGTTGCTGCAGGACCAGGTCGTCAAGGCCGTCATCATCATCCCGGCCGACTTCGGCGCCTTCATGCAGGCGCAGGACACCACCGCACAACTGCAGGTGCTGGTCGACGGTGCTGAGCCCAACACCGCCAATTTCGTACACGGCTACATGAGCGCGCTGTGGAGCGGTTTTCTCGCCGCGCGCGCCGTGCAGCAGGGCGCGGCGCTGCCGGTGCCGGTGAGCGTCGCGGCGCGCATCTGGTACAACGCCAACGCCGAGAGCCGCTGGTTCCTCATTCCCGGCTCCATGACGGTGATCATGACGCTGCTCGGCACGCTGCTCACCTCGCTGGTGATTGCGCGCGAGCGCGAGCGCGGCACGCTGGAGGCGCTGTACGCGACGCCGCTCACCCGCGGCCAGATCCTGATCGGCAAGAGCCTGCCGTACTTCGTGCTGGCGATGGTGTCGATGCTGGTGTGCGTGCTGACGGCACTGCTGCTGTTCCGGGTGCCGCTGCGCGGCTCGCTGCTCGCGCTCGGACTGATCTCCGCGGTGTTCCTGGTACCGGCGCTGGGGCAGGGCCTGCTGATATCGGTGTCCATGCGCTCGCAGATGGCCGCCGCGCAGCTCGGCCTGATGACCGGGTTCCTGCCGGCCACCATGCTGTCCGGGTTCCTGTTCGACATCCATTCCATGCCGGGGTGGCTGCGTGCCATCACGCTGCTGATTCCGGCGCGCTACATGAACGTGTCGCTGCAGACCGTGTTCCTGGCCGGCGACGTGTGGGGCGTGCTGATCCCCAACATGCTGTTCATGCTCGCCGTCGGCGGGCTGTTCTTCGGCATCACCTACTGGCGCCTGCAGAAGCGCATCGACTGAGGGGACGACCGTGCTGCAGCGGCTGCTGGCCATCATCCGCAAGGAGTTGATCACCATGCTGCGTGATCCGCAGGCACGCTGGACACTGATCGTGCCGCCGATCGTGCAGCTGTTCATCTTCTCCTCGGCCGCGACCATGGAGGTGAAGAACATCGGCCTCGCCATCGTGGATCTCGACCGTGGCCCGTACGCCGCGCAGCTCGAGGAGCGACTGCGCGGCTCGCCGAGCTTCACCGAGCTGCCGCACTACGCAAGCGTCGCCCAGGCGCGCCCCGCGCTCGAGAGCCAGGACGTCATCGGCATCCTGGTACTGCAGAGCGGCTTCTCCGCCGATCTCACCGCCGGCCGGCCGGCGAGCGTGCAGCTGCTGCTCGACGGCCGCCGCTCGAACGCCGCGCAGATCACCGCGCAATACGTGAGCGCGATCGTCGCCGACGAGAGTGCAGGTCTCGACCCCGCGGCACCCAGGGCAGACGTAGTCATCGACAACTGGTTCAACCCGAATCTGGAATACCGCTGGTTCATGCTGCCGAATCTCGTCGGCATGCTGAGCCTCGGGGTGGCACTGATGATCACCGCACTGTCGGTGGCGCGTGAGCGCGAGCTCGGGACCTTCGATCAGACGCTGGTCTCGCCGGCCACGCCGGTGGAGATCGCCCTCGGCAAGCTGCTGCCGCCGCTGCTGGTGGCGGTGGTACAGGCGACGCTGTACCTGCTGATCGTGACGCTGCTGTACGGCGTGCCGTTCCGCGGCAACCTGCTGGTGTTCTATGCGGCGGTGCTGATCTTCGCCGCCGCCTGTGCCGGAGTGGGGCTGTTCATCTCCTCGCTGGTGTACACGCAGCAGCAGGCGTTCCTCGGCGCCTTCGCCCTGCTGCTGCCGTTTGCGCTGCTGTCGGGCTTCGCCACCCCGGTGGAGAACATGCCCGCATGGCTGCACTTCATCACCGCCATCAATCCGCTCGCGCACATGCTGCGCCTCATGCAGGGGCTGTTCCTCAAGGGGGCATCGTTCGGCTCGCTGCTTAAGGACCTGGAGGGGCTGGCGCAGATCGCGCTGGTCACGGTGAGCGCTGCGGTGCTGCTGTTTCGCCGCAAGGCGGCCTGAAGGCTCGAAGGCGCGCGGCCGCGCTTCGTATAAGATAGCGCGCCCTCGCGCAGGACCTCATGAGCAGACAGCAAGCCGGCCGCGGCGCCTTCCTCTTCATCTTCATCGCCGTGCTGGTCGATTCGATCGGCTTCGGCATCATCCTGCCGGTGCTGCCGCGGCTGCTGATGCAGCTGACCGGCGTCAGCATCGGTCAGGCCGCCGGCTACGGCGGCTGGCTGTCGTTCGTGTATGCAGTCATGCAGTTTTTCTGCGCGCCGGTACTCGGTAACTTGAGCGACCGGTTCGGTCGCCGGCCGGTGCTGCTGTTCGCGCTGCTGGCCCTCGGCTGCGACTACCTCATCATGGGGCTCGCGCCCGTGATCAGCTGGCTGTTCGTCGGCCGGGCGATCGCCGGGGTGGCGGGCGCATCGTTCACCCCGGCCTATGCCTATGTGGCGGATATCACCCCGCCGGAGCGGCGCGCGCAGAGCTTTGGTCTCATGGGCGCGGCGTTCGGCATCGGCTTCATCGTGGGCCCCGCGGTCGGCGGCCTGCTCGGTGGCCTGGGGGCGCGCGCACCGTTCTTCGCCGCCGCGCTGATCGCCTTCGCCAACACCGCGCTTGGCTACTTCGCGCTACCGGAATCGCTGCCGCGCACGCAGCGGCGGCCGTTCGACTGGGCACGCGCCAACCCGCTCGGTACGCTCGTCCAGATGAGCCGCCACCCGGTGGTGCTGTTGATGCTCGGCGCGCTGTTCCTGTGGCAGCTCGGGCACCAGGTGCTGCCCAGCACCTGGGCGTTCTACACCATCTCCAAGTTTCACTGGAGCAGTGCCCAGGTCGGCTGGTCGCTCGCCTTCGTGGGCGCCGTGATGGCGACCGCCCAGGGAGTCCTGACACGCGTGCTCATCCCGTGGCTGGGCGGCGAGCGGCGCGCGGCGCTGGCCGGCATGGCGTGCGCCGTGCTCGCCTACCTCGGCTACGCGTTCGCCACGGCCGGCTGGATGATGTACGCCGTGGGTCTGCTGACTTTTCTGTTCGCGCTCACCTACCCTTCCATGAATGCGCTCGCTTCGCAGCGCGTTCCCGCCAATGCGCAGGGGGAGCTGCAGGGTGCGGTCGCCTGCCTGTACAGCCTGAGCGCCATCGTCGGCCCGCCGCTCATGACCCAGGTTTTCGGGTATTTCTCGGCACCGACAGCCGTGGTGCACTTCCCCGGCGCGGCGTTTCTCACCGCTGCGGCGCTCACCGTGGCGTGCGCCGCGCTGTTCGCGCAGGCGCTGCGCCGTGCGCCACACACTGTCCGCTCAACCGCACCGGAGTCGTGAATGTCACTGCGTCCTGCCACAGTGCTGCTGACACTGCTGTCGCTCAGCGCGGCGGCGCCGGCCGCGTATACCGCCACGGCGCCCGGCGGTGCACTGCCGCCCATCCGTCACGTGTTCGTGCTGCTCCTGGAAAATCAATCCTACGCCGCCACCTTCGGCAGCCAATCGCCGGCGCCGTATCTGGCGCACACGCTGCCGGCGCAGGGGGCTCTGCTCACGCACTACTACGCCATCGGGCATGCGAGCCTCGGCAACTACGTCGCGCTCATCAGCGGACAGGCGCCGAACGAGGCGACGCAGCTCGACTGCCCGACTTACGCCGACTTCAGGCCGCGCGCTGCGGCGGCGGACGCGCACGGCCAGCTCCCGGGGGTGGGCTGCGTCTACCCGCGCAGTGTCGTGACACTGCCCGACCAGCTCGAGGCGGCCGGGCTCACCTGGAAGGGCTACATGGAGGACATGGGCAAGGACCCGGCGCGCGAGCGCGCTACCTGCGGCCACGTCGCGCTCGATACCACGGAGACGACCCATCTCGCCCAGGTGTCGGATCAATATGCGTCGCGCCACGACCCGTTCGTCTTCTTTCATTCGATCATCGATGATCAGGCGCGCTGTGACGCCCACGTCGTCAACCTCAAGCGCCTGCCGCAGGATCTCGCGAGCATCGCCACCACTGCCAACTTCAGCTTCATCACGCCGAATCTGTGCAACGACGGCCACGACGCCCACTGCGTCGACGGCCGCCAGGGAGGGCTGGCAGCGATCGACGCGTTCCTCAGGCAATGGGTGCCGCTGATCGAGCGCTCAGCGGCGTTTCGTGCCGACGGGCTGCTCATCATCACCTTCGACGAATCGGACGGGCAGGGTGCGGAGGGCTCGAGCGCCTGCTGCGCCGAGCGTCCGCTGCCGGGGGCGAAGTACGCGCCGGGCTTCAATGGCCCGGGCGGCGGACGCGTCGGCGCTGTGTTGCTGTCGCCGTTCGTGAGGCCCGGAACCGTGTCCGCTACGCCCTACAATCATTACGCGCTGCTGCGGACCGTCGAGGCCATCTTCGGGCTGACGCCGCTCGGGTATGCCGCGGAGCCCGAAGTGCACGTGTTCGGGCCGGATGTG
Organism: uncultured Gammaproteobacteria bacterium; assembly: GCA_963837075.1. Taxonomy (GTDB): domain Bacteria; phylum Pseudomonadota; class Gammaproteobacteria; order Steroidobacterales; family Steroidobacteraceae; genus 13-2-20CM-66-19. The sequence goes on from CAWILY010000002.1 coordinate 81,027, forward strand.
TTCACCGCTGCGCCGGACCCAGGGCCGGGCCACCGCCCGTGAGCTCGCCCTTGGCGTGCCTGGGCTCATCGAGCTTGTCGCCCATGAGCCGGCGCACCGCGACGTAACAGACCGGAATCATCAGCACGCCGAGGATCGCCGCGCTCAGCATGCCGCCCACCACGCCGGTGCCGATGGCGTGACGCGCGTTGGCGCCTGCCCCGGTGGAGATCATCATCGGGAACACCCCCAGGATGAAGGCGAACGAGGTCATCAGGATCGGCCGGAAGCGCAGCCGCGCCGCCTCCAACACCGCCTCGTGCAGGCTCTTGCCGCCCTGCTGCGCCGTGACCGCGAACTCCACGATCAGAATGGCGTTCTTGGCCGACAGCCCGATGATCGTGATCAGTCCAACCTTGAAGAACACATCGTTGGGGAGCCCGCGCAGCAACGCCGCCAGCGCGGTGCCCACCAGCCCGACCGGCACCGCCATCAGCACCGCGGCCGGCACGCTCCAGCTCTCGTACAACGCCGCCAGGCACAGGTACACGACCAGTATCGACAGCGCGAACAGCAGCGGCGCCTGTGCGCCCGACAAGAGCTCCTGCAGCGACTGTCCCGCCCAGTCGTTGCCGAACCCGCGCGGCAGGCTGTGGGCGACGATCTTCTGCATGGCCTGCATCGCTTCGCCCGAGCTGCGCCCGGGTGCGTTGGCGCCGGTGATCTCGACCGCGGGGTAGCCGTTGTAGCGGGTGAGCGAGGGCGAGCCCACCACCCACTCGGCGTGCACGAAGTTGGCGAGCGGAATCATGGCGCCGCTCGCGCTGGCGACGTAGAAGTGCCCGAGCGCCTCGGGCGTCATGCGCCACGGCGCATCGGCCTGCAGCAGCACGCGCAGCACGCGGCCCTGGTAGACGAAGTCGTTGGCATATACCGGCGCCAGCATCAGCTGCAACGCCGTGAACACATCGCTCGCCGACAGCCCCATCGACTGAGCCTGCACGCGATCGACGGTGAGTTGCAGCTGCGGTGAGGGCGGCAGCAGGTTGGCGCGTACGCCGACGAGGGTCTGCTTGTCGGCCGCCGCTTCCTGCAACACCTTGTCCTGCGCCGCGGTGAGCGCCTCGCGGCCGAGGCCGCCGCGATCCTCGAGATAGAAGTCGAAGCCGCCGAACACGCCGAGGCCGCGCACCGTCGGCAGGTTGAGCACGTAGACACGGGCGTCGTGGATCTCGCGCGCGAAGGTGAGGTTGGCCCAGCGGATGAACTCGGCCGCCGTGTCCGGACGCTGGTCCCATGGTTTCAGACGCACGAACGCACGGCCGGCATTCTCACCGGTGCCGGTGAAGTTCGAACCGACGATCAGGAACGCGTTGATCACGTCCGGGCTGCGCATGAGGATACTGTTGACGTGCTGCAGCACCTCGCGGGTGCGTGGCAGCGAGGCGCCGGCCGGCAGCTGCACGTCGATGAGCGCATAGCCCTGATCCTCGTCCGGCACGAAGCTGCCGGGCAGCTTCATGAACAGCAGCACTCCGACCGCCAGCATCGCCACGAACGCCGCCATCCAGCGCGGCACGTGGGCTACCGACTGGAACACGCGCCGCACGTAGGACTCGCGCGTGCTCTCGAAGGCGCGGTTGAACCAGTTGAACACCACATTGCCGTGCAGGTGCTCAGGCCGCAGCAGCGCTGCGCACAGGGCCGGCGTGAACGTCAGCGCCAGCAGCGCCGAGAAGCCCATTGAGAGCGCGATGGTGAGCGCGAACTGCCGGTAGATGGCACCGGTCGTGCCGGTCTGCAGCGCGCTCGGTATGAACACCGCCGCGAGCACCGAGGTGATGGCGACGATCGCGCCGGTGATCTGCCGCATCGCCTTGCGCGTTGCTTCCTTCGCGGACAGCCGTTCCTCGCGCATGATGCGGTCGACCGCCTCCACCACCACGATGGCGTCGTCGACGACGATGCCGATCGCGAGCACCATGGCGAACAGCGACAGCTGATTGATCGAGAAGCCCACCGTGTAGATGCCGACCAGCGTGCCGAGCAGCGCCGCCGGCACGACCAGCGTTGGGATGAGCGTCGCGCGGAAATTCTGCAGGAACACCAGCATCACCAGGAACACCAGCGTGACCGCCTCCAGCAGCGTGATGATCACCTCGCGGATGGCGACGCGGATGAACGTGGTCGAGTCGAACGCCCAGAACCAGCTCACCCCGGCGGGGAAGCTCGGTTGCATGTCGTTCATCTTCGCCACGACCGCCTTCCACACCTCGAGCGCATTGGCGTCGGGGGCGAGCTGGATGCCGAAGCCGGCCACGGGTGTCGTGCCGACGTTGGTCTCGAAGCCGTACTGCGCCGAGCCGAGCACCACGCGCGCCACGTCCTTCAGCCGCACCGAGGCGCCGTTCGGCAGGGTGCGCAGCAGGATCTGTTCGAACTGCTCCGGGGTGGTGAAGCGACCCTCCGCCGTGACGGTTGCGGTCATCGCCTGGTTGGGCAGCGATGGCCACGCGCCGATCGAGCCGGAGGCGAACTGCGCGTTCTGCGACTGCACGGCGGCCAGGACGGCAGTGGCGGAGAGGTTGTAGGCCTTCAGCTTGTCGGCATCCAGCCAGATGCGCATTGCATATTCGGAGCCGAACTGCACGGCGGCGCCCACCCCGGGAATGCGTTGGATCTGATCGAGCACGCGCGAGGCGACGATGTTGTTGAGCGCATCCGCGTTCGGGCCGCCGGGGGCGGAGCGCAGCCCGATGCCGCCGAGGAAGCCGGCGGCCACCTTGGCGATGCGGATGCCCTGTTGGTTCACCTCGCCGGGCAGGCGCGGCTGGGCCAGCGACACGCGGTTCTGGGTCTGCACCGCCGCGATGTCGGGATTGGTGCCGGTGGCGAAAGTGAGGGTGATGCTCGAGGAGCCGTCGGAGGCAGACTGCGAGGTGAAGTACAGCAGGTTGTCGAGGCCATTCAGCTGCTGCTCGATCACCTGGGTGACGGTGGTCTCCACGGTCGCGGCGCTGGCACCGGGGTAGGTCGCGCTCACCGCCACCTGCGGCGGTGCGATGGCCGGATAGGCCTCGGCGGGCAGCCGGGTGAGGGCGATGATGCCGCCGAGCGTGATGAGTATGGCGAGCACCCAGGCGAACACCGGGCGATCGATGAAGAACTGCGGCATGCGACTTACCGTGCCTGGGTGCTGGCGGTGACGGCGCTGCCCGCGACTGCGGCGCTCTCTCCCTGCGTCTGGTAGGGGACCACTGCGACGACGCTGCCCGGGCGCGCGTTCTGCGTCCCGGAGACGATGACGCGGTCGCCCTCGGCGATGCCCTGCGTGACGATCCAGTTCGGTCCGCTCAGGGTGTCGACCGTCACGCGCTTCTGGATGACCTTGTCATCGGGACCGGCGACCAGGACGTAGGGTCCGGTGTTGTCGCGCAGCAGTCCCGCCTGCGGCACGAGAAACGCCCGGTTGACTTCGCCGGAGTTCAGGCGCACGCCGACGAACATGCCTGGCAGCAGCTGATGATCGGGATTCGGCACGATGCCGCGCAGCGCCACCGCTCCGGTGGTCGGGTCGACACTGACGTCGAGGAAATCGAGCGTGCCGTCGTGCGCGTAGCGCGTGCCGTCAGGGAGCGTCAGCTGCACGGTCACCTGGCTGGTATGCGCGACGGTTACGCTGCCACTCGACTGCGCCCGGCGCAGCCGCTCGATGTCGATCGCCGGCTGATCGAAGTTGACGTAGATCGGATCGATCTGCTCGACGGTGGTCAGCAGCGTCGCCGTTCCCTCGCCCACCAGCGCGCCTTCGGTGACGCCCTGCTGGCCGGCCCGGCCGGCGATGGGCGCGGTGACGCTGGCGTAGCTCAGGTTGATGCGTGCCGTGCTGACCGCCGCTTTTGCCTGCAATACGCCTGCGGCGGTCGAGCGCTCGGCAGCCTCGGCGTTGTCCACGTCCGCGCGCGACACCAGGCCGCTGGCGATCAGGTTACGGGTGCGCTCCGCGGTGACGTGGGCGTTGATGGCGTTGGCCTGAGCCTGCGCCAGCGCAGCATCCGCTCCATCGAGCGCCGCCTGCAGCGGCGCAGGATCGATCTGGAACAGCGGCTGACCTGCCCTGACATCCGAGCCTTCGACGTATAACCGCTTCTGCAGCACCCCGGCGACGCGCGCGCGCACGTCGGCGGAACGCGTCGCGGACAGCCGGCCGACGAGGTCGCGCGTGAGCGGCACCGACTGCGCATGCGCCACCACCACCGCGACCTGCGCGGGCGGGGGCGCCGACGGCGGGGCGTGTGCGCCGCAGCCGGTGAGCACGGCGAGCAACGTTGCCGCGCAGGCCGCGCGTGCGCCGTGCTGCGGCAACACGCGCTGCAGTGAACTGACCGACCCGGGCGTGGACAAGCGCATCCCTTCCAGTTCGACAAATAGCTGCCGAGGCAGTAGTATTATCGGCAGTAATCTCGACGGCAAGCCTTAAGGATAGCAAGTCGCGCGCATGAACCGCAGAAGCGCCATGAAAGCTGAGCCGCGTCCGGGGGCGCAACCCTCGGAAGAGGTATTGGGCGTCGGCCATCTGATGGGCCGGGCGCGTGCCTCGCTCCTGTCACGCCTCGATGCGGACCTGGAGCGTTTCGGCCTGAACGGGGTGCAGTTTGCGGTGCTCAAGCACCTGGCGGAGGGCGCCGCGCGCACTGCCGCGGACCTGTGCCGCTTCATGCATTACGACACCGGTGCCATGACGCGCATTCTCGATCGGCTCGAGCAGCGCGGCCTGGTGCGTCGTGAGCGCTGTCGCGAGGACCGCCGCGTCGTGTTCCTGCGCGTCGCACCGGCCGGGCGCGCACAGCTGCCGCGCCTGATGGCCGTCGGCTCGCGGGTGCTCGAGCAGCATCTCGCCGGCTTCAGCCAGGCGGAGATCGATGCCTTGAAGAGCTACCTCGCACGGATGATCGATAACGGACAAAGCCGGGGGCAGAATCATTCAACAGGTGACAAGTCGTGACTCACCGCATCACCCTGATGACACTGCTCGCCGTCGCGCTCGCCGGTTGCGTGGATCGCGGCGGCTGGAAGCCCGCGCCGCAGCTCGCGCCACAGTCTCTGTCCGCGAGCCGCACGCTCGGCGCCGCGCCCCTCGATGCCAATGCCTGGCCGCAGGATGACTGGTGGCGCAGCTACCGCGACCCGCAGCTCGACCGGCTGGTCGAGGAGGCGCTCGCCGGCAGCCCATCGCTCGAGATCGCCGAGGCGCGCCTGCGCGCAGCCCAGGGGCAGGCGATCGCGGCGCGCGCGGCGCGTGCGCCGAGCACCTCGCTCGATGCCCAGGTCATCCGGCAACGCTTCCCGGTAAACGGTCTGTATCCGCCGCCGTACGGCGGCAGCTCGTGGAATCAGGGGCAGGTCATGCTGGACTTCAGCTGGGACCTGGACTTCTGGGGCCACAACCGCGCGCTGGCCGCGGCGGCGCGCTCCGGCGTCGATGCGGCGCAGGCGGACCGCGCGGCGGCCCGCCTGGCGCTGGCGGTGGCCGTGGTGCGTGCCTACGTGCAGCTCGATCTCGCGTACGCCTTGCGCGATGTGGCCAACGACAATCTCAAGCAGCAGACCACGATCCTCGAGCTGACGCAGCAACGCGTCACGGCGGGCCTGGAGAACACCGCGCGCGTGAAGCAGTCGGAAGGCATGCTGGCGCTCACCCGCGCGGGAGTAGCGGCGGCCCAGGGCAGCATCGATCTGGCACAGGATCAGCTCGCCGACCTCGTCGGCGCCGGACCCGATCGGGGGCTCGACCTGCGGCGCCCGCAGCTCGCCGCGCCGGCGGGCATCGCGGTGCCTGCGGCCCTGCCGGCGGAGCTGCTCGGACGGCGCCCGGACATCGTCGCCGCGCGCGCGCAGGTAGAGGCGGCGGCTTCCGGCGTGAAGGCCGCGGAAGCGCAGTTCTACCCGAACGTGAATCTGACTGCGTTCGCAGGTTTCCAGAGCTTCGGTCTGTCGCAGCTGTTCGATGCATCCGACCGGACCTACGGGGCGGGACCGGCGCTGTCGCTGCCGCTGTTCAACCGCGGCGCGTTGACCGGCGTCCTGTACGGCAGGCAGGCACGGCTCGACGAGTCGGTGGGGCAATACAACCAAACGCTGCTCGATGCGATCCGTCAGGTCGCGGATGTGGTGCAGAACTGGCGCGCCCTGGACATCGAGACCACCGAACAGGTGACTGCGCTCGATGCCGCGCAGCGCGCCTATGATCTCACCACCGAGCGCTACCAGGCCGGGCTCGACAACTATCTGAGTGTGCTGTCGAGTCAGAACCAGGTGCTGCAGGCGCAGGCGCTGCGCGCGGAGCTGCAGGCGCGACGGCTGTCCTTCAGCGCAGATCTCGCGCTCGCTCTCGGCGGCGGCTACGGCGCGCCCGCGGGCTGACATGGATGCCCCGGTCGCCACCGCGACTTCTCCGGTGACGCAGCTGCAGCGGCGCCGCCGCCTGTGGCTCGCGGCGCTGGCGCTCGGGCTCATCGTCATCGTGCTGCTCGGCGGGCTGTGGTGGCTGCTGTATGCGCGCTATTACGAGAGCACCGACGACGCCTACGTGTCCGGAGACATGGTCAACGTCATGGCCGAGGTGAGCGGCACGGTGGTGTCGATCGGTGCCGATGAGACCGATCGCGTGCAGGCCGGCCAGGAGCTGGTGCGACTCGATGCCACCGATGCGCGCATTGCCCTGCAGGACTCCGAGGAGCAGCTGGCGCGCATCGTGCGTCAGACCCGCACCGTGTTCGCCACGCGCGATGAGCTCACCGCGGTCGTCGGCCAGCGACGCGCGGATCTCGCCCGCGCGCAGGCGGATTTCGATCGGCGCAAGAATCTCGCCGCCAGCGGTGCGGTGTCGGGCGAGGAGCTCGGGCATGCGCGTGACGCGCTCAGCGCAGCGCGCGATGCGCTCACGGCAGCCGAGAAAAACCTGGCCGCCAGCACTGCGCTCGTCGGTCTGACCGGTGTCGCCGACAATCCCGATGTGCAGGCCGCAGCCACCCAGGTCGAGCGCGCGTGGCTGACGCTGGTGCGTACCAGCGTTCGCGCCCCCGTGACCGGTTACGTCGCGCGTCGCAGCGTGCAGCTGGGTGAGCGCATCGCTCCCGGCGCGCCGCTCATGGCCATCGTGCCGCTCGAACGGCTGTGGATCGAGGCCAACTTCAAGGAAGTACAGCTGAGCCGCATGCGCATCGGTCAGCCGGTGAGGGTTGTCGCTGACATGTACGGCGGCCGCGTCGAGTACCACGGGCGCGTGGCGGGGCTCGGCATGGGCACCGGTGCGGCGTTCGCGCTGCTGCCGGCGCAGAACGCCACCGGCAACTGGATCAAGGTCGTGCAGCGCGTGCCCGTGCGCGTGGCGCTCGAGCCGGGTGAGCTCGCCGCGCATCCCCTGCGCGTCGGGCTGTCGACCACCGCCACCGTCGACGTGCGTGATAGCGCCGGTACGCAGCTCGCGCCCGCGGCCCGGGCGCAGCCGGTGCTCGCCACGCGCGTGTTCGAAATCGATCGCAGCGAGATCCGGGCGCGAATCAGCGCGATCATCGCCGCCAACACGCGCGAGGGGACAGCGCCGGCGCAGTGAGCCGCCGCCGCGCGGCGCGGCTGTGCGCACCGGCGCCGCGCGCGCAAGACACAACTTTTGCATGGATACGTATTCAGAGTACCTATCGCGAATACGTATCGCGAATACGTATCGCGAATACGTATTCGATGAAAGCATGTCTCCACCGCGTGTCCCCGCGCCGCCGCTGCATCAGTCGGGCTTCAGGTAGCACAAAGGCAGCGCGGTGGTGGACTTGATGGTCTCGAGCACGAAGCTCGCGCTCACGTCCTGAAACTCCACCGCCGAGATCAGCTGCTTGTACACCACATCGTAAGCATCGATGTCGGGCACCACGATGCGGATCAGGTAGTCGACATCACCGCTCATGCGGTGGATTTCGGTCACTTCGGGAATGTCGCGCACGGCGCGCACGAACTTCTCGAACCACACCTCACTATGGTGGCCCGTCTTCAGCGTCACGAACACCGTGGTGCCAACGTTCAGTGCATGGGCATCGAGCAGCGCCACGATCCCGCGGATGACTCCCACCTGCTGCAGCTTCTGGATGCGCCGCCAGCAGGGCGCCTTTGACAGTCCGACCCGGTCGGCGATTTCGGCGGCGCTGAGGGCACCGTTTCCCTGGAGCAGGTCCAGAATTTTGGTATCCAGCTTGTCCATGAAACCTTGTTCTCGCATGATGGATAATGGCGCAACATTGTTGCGCAGACGACGGCGCTTTGCCATCGCTTTGCAACCGCGTAGCGCGGCATCGCCGATAGTATCTGTGGATGGATCTGATCCGGGCCTTTACTGAGCACCCGGCCTCGGTGGGCGAGAGCTACGGCCAACACCTCGGTCGGGCGACGTCCTTTGGGCTGCGCATGGTGTTCGCGGGCATCGCCTGTGTGCTACATGGCCTGCTGCCCTTCCTGTTCGTGCGCACCGGCAGTCGCGCGATTGCCGAGCTGAACGATCGCATGGTCGTGAACCGGCGCGCGCGGCTGCAGCCGATCGCAAGCGACGAGCGGTTGTCGCTGTAGTGCCGGGACGGCCGTCCCGGCCGGGCTGGGCGGCGCTGCGCCAGGCGGCACCCGGCCTGGCTGTCGCCATCGCGCTGGCTGCTCTGGCACGTGCCATGGCGCAGGGGCTCGCCCAGGGAGCTGTCGGGCTCCCCAAATTTCCACTGAGTCCCGTCATGTGCGCCGTCATGCTCGGCATGCTCTGGCGCAACACCCTCGGCGTACCGGCGTGGGCAACGACGGGGCTCAACTGGGCCATGCATCGGCTGCTGCGCACCGGCATCGCGCTGGTCGGATTGCGTCTCACCTTGAGCGGTGCAACCGCGATCGCGGTCACCGCGCTGCCGGTGGCGCTGAGCTGTCTCACCCTGGCGCTGATCGCCGGCATCGCGCTCACGCGTCTCCTTGCGGTGCCGCGCCGGCTCGGGCTGTTGCTCGCCATCGGCACCGCGGTGTGTGGTTGCACGGCGGTGGTCGCGATGTCGCCCGTCATCCGCGCACGTCACGCCGAGACAGCGTTCGCCGTGACGTGCGTGGTGCTGTTCGGCTGCATCGCCATGCTGTTCTATCCGTGGGTGGCGGGTCACTTTCTGTCCGCCTCGCCAGTACACGCCGGCATCTTTCTCGGCACGGCCATCCATGACACCTCGCAGGTGATCGGCGCGGCGCTGATCTATTCGCAGCAGGCGGCAGCACCGGCGGCGCTCGCCGCCGCCAGCGTGGCGAAACTGCTGCGCAATCTGTCGATCGCCATCCTCATTCCGGCCGCGGCGTGGCTGACGCAGCGCCGCTCAGGTGCGGCATGGCTCGAACAGCACGAGACGGGCGGCGAGTCGGAGCCGGCCCCCGCCGCGACGGCGCGCGCGCCGCTGGTACCATTGTTCGTACTGGCGTTCGTCGGCTTCATCCTGCTGCGCACCCTGGGCGATGCAGCCTTCTCCGGCGCGTCGTGGTCGGCACTGATCAACACCGGTTACACCGCCTCGGACCTGTTCCTCACCTGCGGAATGACCGCGGTGGGCCTGTCGGTGGCGGTCACCGACATGTGGCGCATCGGCTGGCGACCGCTGGTGGCGGGGCTGATCGTCGCGACCCTGGTCGGTGGCTGCAGTCTGCTGCTCACCTGCACCATGCTGCGCTTTCTGACCTGATCTGCGGAGCGACCCCGCAGCAGGCTAAACTGCCGCCATGAGCGGCCACGGGTCCGTGGCCACAGTGGAAGGGAGCGCCATGGGCAGCGCACGATCCAGGGTTTCACGGCGCGCTGCCGAGGGCGCCGTCCGTACACTGTTGCGCTGGGCGGGTGAGGACCCGCACCGCGAGGGTCTGCGCGACACCCCGCAGCGCGTCGTGGACGCCTACCGCGACTGGTTCTCCGGTTACCAGATCGATCCGGCCGCCTACCTGCGGCGCACCTTCGAGGAGGTCGGCGGCTACGACGAGATGATCGTGCTGCGCAACATCTCCTTCGAGTCACATTGCGAGCATCACATGGCGCCCATCATCGGGCGCGTGCACGTGGGCTACCTGCCGGCCGACAAAGTGGTGGGCATCAGCAAGCTCGCGCGCGTGGTCGACGGCTATGCGCGGCGCCTGCAGGTGCAGGAGAAGCTCACCGCGCAGATTGCCGAGTGCATCACCCAGGTCCTCAAGCCCCGCGGCGTCGGCGTGGTGGTGGACGCCGTGCATCAGTGCATGACCACCCGCGGCGTGCACAAGCGCGGCGTGTCGATGGTCACCAGCCGCATGACCGGGACGTTCCGGAGCGACGCCCGTACCCGCGCGGAGTTCCTGAGCTTCATCGGCATCCCCGGCGGGCAGGAAGTGTGACGCCTAACCGGCGGCGGCCACTCCGGCCTCGCTGCGCGCTGCGCGCTTGCGGTCCTGCTCCTTGAGGAAGCGCTTGCGCAAGCGGATGGAGGCGGGCGTTACCTCTACCAGCTCGTCATCGGCGATGAACTCGACCGCGTACTCGAGCGTAAGCGGTATGGGCGGTGTCAGCAGGATCGCATCGTCCTTGCCGGCGGCGCGGATGTTGGTGAGCTTCTTGGTGCGGATCGGATTGACCACCAGGTCGTTATCGCGGCTGTGAATGCCGATGATCATGCCCTCGTAGAGTCGCTCCCCGGGACCGACGAACAGCCGGCCGCGTTCCTGCAGGTTGAACAGCGCGTACGCCACCGCCTCGCCATTTTCGTTGCTCACCAGCACACCGTTGCGGCGGTCGGGAATCTCGCCCTGCATCCTGGCGAAGCCGTCGAAGATGTGGCTCATGAGACCGGTGCCGCGCGTGAGCGTCAGGAACTCGCCCTGAAAACCGATCAGGCCGCGCGCCGGGACGCGGTAGTCGAGGCGTACGCGCCCGTGCGCCTCGAGACTCATGTGCGTGAGCTCGGCGCGCCGCCCACCGAGCGCCTCCATCGCCGCGCCCTGATGCGCCTCCTCGATGTCGACGGTGAGGGCCTCGTAGGGCTCGTGTACCTCGCCGTCGATGATGCGCGTGAGTACCTGCGGGCGCGACACCGCCAGCTCGTAGCCCTCACGGCGCATATTCTCGATCAGAATGGTGAGGTGCAGCTCGCCGCGGCCGCAGACGCGCAGCACGTCGGTCTCATCGGTGTCCTCGACGCGCAGCGCCACGTTGCTCTGCAGCTCGCGATACAGCCGTTCGCGCAACTGGCGGCTGGTGACGAACTTGCCCTCGCGACCGGCGAGCGGCGAGGTGTTCACCTGGAAGTTCATCGCCAGCGTCGGCTCATCGACACTTATCGGCGGCAAGCCGAGCGGGTGCTCGGCATCGCACAACGTCAGCCCGATGTTGACCTGTTCGATGCCGGTCACGGCGACGATGTCGCCGGCAGCGGCTTCCTCCACCGGACTGCGCGTCAGTCCGGTGAAGGTCAGCACCTGGCCGACGCGCGCCAGGCCGCGGTCCTCGGCGCCGAAGCGCAATGCCACGTTCTCGCCCGCATGCAGCGTACCGCGGCGGATGCGGCCGATGCCGATCCGGCCGACGTAGGAGTTATAATCGAGCGTGGAGATCTGCAGCTGCAACGGCAGGTCGACCTGGGCCGCAGGCGGGGGCACGTGCGTGAGAATCGCCTCGAACAGCGCCAGCATGTCCGGCCGGCGCTCGGTGTAGTCGGTGCTCGCCCAGCCCTGCAGGGCCGAGGCATAGATCACCGGGAAATCCAGCTGCGCGTCGCTGGCGCCGAGCTTGTCGAACAGATCGAAGGTCTGGTCAACGACCCAGGCCGGACGCGCGCCGGGACGGTCGACCTTGTTGACCACCACGATGGCCTTGAGTCCCTGGGCGAGCGCCTTGCGGGTCACGAAACGCGTCTGCGGCATCGGCCCCTCGACCGCATCCACCAGCAGCAGCACGCCGTCGACCATCGACAGCACCCGCTCGACCTCGCCGCCGAAATCGGCATGCCCGGGCGTGTCGACGATGTTGATACGCGTACCGCCGTACTCGATGGCGCAGTTCTTGGCGAGGATGGTGATGCCGCGCTCACGTTCGATGTCGCTCGAGTCCATGATGCGCTCGCCGAGGCGCTCATGGGCGGCGAAGGTCCCGGACTGCTTGAGCAGGCAGTCGACCAGCGTGGTCTTGCCGTGGTCGACGTGCGCGATGATGGCGATGTTGCGGATCGGACGATTCATGGGTTTACGGGTAGCGCACGCCGGGTCGAAACCCGCTGCCGCCGCCCCGTGCGGCGCTGCAAAAAGGGTGCGCAGGGTACCAGATTCGCCTGCGCCCTGCCTGCACGGCAGGCCGCGCCGGGCGGGGCAACCTCAGCTGTTGCGGATGCCGATGCGCAGCGCCGCAACCGCCAGCCGTACCTCGATGAAGAAGGCGATGAACGCTGCGCTCAGGCACACCATCGAGCCTACGAACAGCAGCGCGATCAGCGTGCCGAGCTCGGAGCGGAGGAAGGCGTTGGCGAACAGCGTGACCACGACCAGCGCCACCAGCAGCGCCGCAATCGCGCACAGCGAGATAGCCACGTTGATGTGATGCGCGCGGCGCGACAGCACGGCGAGGTCGGCGTGCAGGTGCAACGCCTGGCCCGGATGGCCCGCGAGCTGCTCCTCGAGAGCGCGGGCGCGATCGACGATGCGCGACAGGCGGTTGGTCAGCACGCCGAGCGTCGCGGCCACGCCCGACAGCAGGAACACCGGCGCGACCGAGGACTGAATCAGGTGGGCGATATCCATGGCTTGGGTTGTTCCGTGCCGCCCGCGCGCCGGTGGCGCGGACGCTGCGCCTCTTGTATCACAGTTGCGGCCGCGACAGCTGTCCTTGTACGATCGTTCAACAAGGATTCAGCGAACCCACCATGACCATGACTGACACCGGCCGCGGCACCGGGCACTGCGATGCACTGATCATCGGTGGCGGCCACAACGGCCTGGTGTGCGCGGCGTATCTCGCCGGCGCCGGCCTCAAGGTCACCGTGCTCGAGCGACGCGCCGTGCTGGGGGGGGCTGCGGTGACCGAGGAGTTCCATCCGGGATTCCGCAACTCGGTCGCCGCCTACACCGTGTCGCTCCTCAACCCGAAGATCATCCGCGATCTGGAGCTCGCGCGGCACGGGTTGCAGGTGGTCGAGCGCCGTTGCGCCAACTTCCTGCCGACCGCCGACGGCCGCTACCTGCTGACCGGGGAGGGCCGCACCGCGCAGGAGGTGGCGCGCTTCTCCAGCCGCGACGCCGGGCGGCTTGCGGCCTACGGCGAGCGGCTCGAGACGGTCGCCGACGTGCTGCGCGACCTGGTGCTCACCACGCCGCCGAACGTGCTCGAGGGCAGCTGGCGCGAGGCACTACCCGAGCTGCTGCGCGCCGCGCGCGTCGGCGGCAGGGTGCGCCGGCTCAACATGAGCCTGCGGCGCGAACTCTTGGCTCTGTTCGCCATGTCAGCGGGGGACTACCTGGACAGCTGGTTCGAGAGCGATCCGATCAAGGCGGTGTTCGGCTTCGACGGCATCGTCGGCAACTATGCGAGCCCGTACTTCCCCGGCTCCGCGTACGTGCTGCTGCACCACGTGTTCGGCGAGGTGAACGGCAAGCGCGGCGCCTGGGGCCACGCTATCGGCGGCATGGGCGCCATCAGCCAGGCGATGGCGCGCGCAGCGAGTGCGCGCGGTGTGCAGCTGCGCGTGTCGAGCCCGGTGCGCGAGGTGCTGGTGGAAGGGCAGCGCGCGGTCGGAGTGATCACCGAGTCTGGCGAGACGCTGCGCGCGGCCGCGGTGATCGCCAACGTGAACCCCAAGCTCCTGTACCTGAACATGATCGCCCCCGGCGTGCTGCCAGCGGAAGTTGACGAGCACATGCGCCACTGGCGCTGCGGGTCCGGCACCTTCCGCATGAACGTGGCGCTCGCCGAGCTGCCGGACTTCACCTGTCTTCCCGGCAAGGCGCCCGCCGATCACCACACCGCCGGCATCATCATCGCGCCCACGCTCGGCTACATGGAGCGCGCCTATTTCGACGCCCGCACCTTCGGCTGGTCGCGGCAACCGATCGTGGAGCTGGTGATCTCCTCCACGCTCGATGACACCCTGGCGCCGCCCGGGCAGCACGTGGCGAGCCTGTTCTGCCAGCACGTGGCGCCGGTGCTGCCCAACGGCGCCTCCTGGGACGCGCACCGCGAGCAGGTGGCGGACCTGATGATCGATACCGTCAACGCGTACGCGCCGAACTTCAAGGCCGCCGTGCTCGGGCGCCAGATCATGAGCCCGCTCGATCTGGAGCGGACCTTCGGCCTGATCGGCGGCGATATCTCGCACGGCAACCTGAGCCTCGATCAGCTGTTCTGCGCGCGTCCGATGCTCGGCTACGGCAACTACCGCGGGCCGCTGCGTGGGCTATACATGTGCGGCGCCGGCACACATCCGGGCGGCGGCGTGAGCGGTGCCCCTGGTCACAACGCCGCGCGCGAGATCCTGCAGGATTTCCGCCGTGGACGGCTGCGGCGCGTGGCCTGAATGGCGCGCGCTGCGCGCAAACCGCGCTTCGAGCGGCAGCTTCCCGAGCAACGCCGCCAGGAGCTGATCGCGGCTACGATCGAGTGCCTCAAGCGCTACGGGCACGAGGGACTGTCGATCCGCACCATCAGCGCCACCGCCGGCGTCTCGGTCGGACTCATCAACCATCACTTTCCCAACAAGGACGAGCTGATCGCGGCCGCCTACCGGCATTTCAACGGCGAGCTGGTCGCGGCGATGCGGACCGCGGTGGCGCGCGCGCCCGCCACGCCGCGCGCGCGCGTGCGGGCCTTCCTCGAGGCGTCGTTCTCGCCACCCAACCTCGATGCCGACGTGCTGGCCGTGTGGCTGGTGTTCTGGGGCCTGCACCGCCACTCGCGGCTGATTCAGCGCGCCCGCCACGAGATGTATCACGACTACGTGCGCCTGGTGCGCGGCCTGCTCACGGAGCTGCTGGCGGAGTACCGCACCGCGTCCGGCCGCGCGGCACGCGGTGCACGCGGCGCGACCGTGGATCTGCGTCTGGCAGCCGTTGGCTTCACGGCGCTGCTCGATGGCCTGTGGCTCGAATGGTGTCTCGAGCCGGGCACTTTCCGCCCGGCAGATGCGGTGGCGCTGTGCGAGGCCTGGATCGACGGCCTGTGCCAGCGCATGGCCGGGGCGGCGCTGGAATAACCGACAATCGTCCCCACATCTGCAGATCGTCCCACGGTTGCGGAGGTGCGCCATGGCGGACCGCGAGCCAAGAGCGCGGATCGTTATCGTCGGCTGCGGCTTCGGCGGCCTGTTTGCTGCCCGCGCGCTCAAGCGCGCCCGCGCCGAGGTGCTGGTCATCGATCGCAACAACTATCACCTGTTTCAACCGCTGCTGTATCAGGTCGCCTCCGCTGCGCTGGCACCCGCGGACATTGCGCAGCCCATCCGTACGATACTGCGCTACCAGAAGAACGCGCGGGTGATGCTGGCGGAGGTCGAGGACATCGACCTGCGGCAGCGCTGCGTGCAGGCGGCCGGCCGGCGCCTGCCGTATGACTATCTGGTACTGGCGCCCGGCGCGGTCGACAACTACTTCGGTCACGATGAGTGGCGGCGGTTCGCGCCGGGCATGAAGGAGGTGGAGGAGGCGACCTACATCCGCTCGCGCCTGCTGCGCTCGTTCGAGCGCGCCGAGATCGAGAGCGATGCAGCCGAGCGTGCGGCGCAGCTGACCTTCATCATCGTGGGTGCGGGACCCACCGGTGTCGAGCTGGCCGGAGCGATCAAGGAGCTGGCGGTGGACGTGATCCCGCGCGACTACCGGGTCGCCGATACGCGCCACTCGCGTGTCATCCTCATCGAAGCGGGCGAGCGGGTGCTGCCGGCACTTCATCCTGACTCCTCCGCGCGCGCGCTCGCGCAGCTGCGGGGCCTCGGCGTCGAGGTTCGCCTCGGTGCACCGGTGACCGAGGTGCTGGCGGACGGCGTGGTGGTCGCGGGGGAGCGGTTGCGCAGTTACAACGTGACCTGGACCGCGGGCGTGCGCGCCTCGGCGCTCAACGCCGCACTCGGCGTGCCGCTCGGTCCCGGCGGACGCGTCCGCGTGGAACCGGACTGCTCCGTGCCCGGACACCCGGAAGTGTTCGTGATCGGCGACGCGGCGTGGCTGGTCGATGCCGTGAGCGGGGCGGCGGTGCCCGGAGTGTCCCAGGGGGCGCTGCAGATGGGCCGCTACGTGGCGCGCGTCATCACGGCCGAGCTGCGTGGCGAGCGCGGCGCGCGGACGCGCCCCTTTCACTACCGTGACTGGGGCTCGGTGGCGACCGTCGGCAAGTCGCGTGCGATCGTGGAGCTCGGCTGGCTGCACTTCGGTGGTCTCGCAGCGTGGCTGTTCTGGATGGCGCTGCACGTCACCGTGCTCATCGGCTTTCGCAACCGCCTCGCGGTGCTCGCTTCCTGGATCTATAGCTATGTGTTCTTCCGGCGCGGGTCGCGGCTGATCACGCGCTCGGCACCTGCTGCGCCGGATTCCTGATGGCGACCTCGGCCCATTCCCCGCACCACGGCAGCATCGCTGCCGGCGCCGCGGAAGGTTTCACCCTGCGCGGTTTCTTCGGCGTGTTCCGCTACAGTCGTCGCGCGCTCGAGCTGGTGTGGAGCACCAACCGCACACTGACGTTGGCGCTGGCGCTGCTCACGCTGTTCGCCGGCATCCTGCCGGCCAGCGTCGCCTACGTCGGCTCGCTGATCGTCGACGCGGTCGTGGCCGCCATGCGCTCGCCGGCCCTGGCGGCCACGCGCGTGATCGGGCTGGTGGTGCTGGAAGGCGTACTGGTCGCGGCGATCGCCGCCGCGCAACGCGGCCTGTCACTGTGCCAGTCGCTGCTGCGTGCGCAGCTCGGACAGCGCGTGAACGTCATGATCCTGGAGAAGGCGCTCACTCTCGAGCTGCAGCATTTCGAGGATTCGGAGTTCTACGACAAGCTGACACGCGCGCGGCGCGAGGCGTCCACCCGTCCGCTGAGCCTCGTCACCCGCACGTTCGGGCTGGTGCAGAACGGCATCTCGCTGGCGAGCTACGGCGTGCTGCTGGCGCACTTCTCACCGTGGGCGGTCGCGGTGCTGCTGCTGGCGGGGCTGCCGGCATTCGTCGCGGAGGCCAAGTTCTCCGGGGATGCCTTCCGTCTGTTTCGCTGGCGCTCGCCGGAAACGCGCATGCAGATCTATCTCGAGACGGTGATCGCGCGCGAGGACCATGCCAAGGAGGTGATGCTCTACGGCCTGGGTCCGCGCCTGCTCGAGCGCTACCGCGACATCTTCCGCCGCCTGTACGCCGAAGACCGCGCGCTCACCGTGCGCCGCGACCTGTGGGGATTCACGCTCGGATCGATCGCGACTGCGGCGCTCTATGGCGCGTATGCCTGGATCGCGATCACGACCGTGCGGCGCCTGATCACCCTCGGGCAGATGACCATGTACATCGCGCTGTTCCGCCAGGGGCAGGCAGCGGTGTCGGCGATGCTGGCGGCGGTAGGGGGCATGTACGAGGATAACCTGTACCTGTCCACGCTCTACGAGTACCTCGAGGCGCACGTGCCGCGGCCCACCGGGTCGGTGCTGCGCGGCCCGCACCCGGAGGATGGGGTGCGCTTCGAGGACGTGAGCTTCACCTACCCGGGCGCCGAGGAGCCGGCCCTCGAGCACATCACGCTGCACCTGACGCCGGGCAC
This sequence comes from uncultured Gammaproteobacteria bacterium, assembly GCA_963837075.1. Taxonomy (GTDB): domain Bacteria; phylum Pseudomonadota; class Gammaproteobacteria; order Steroidobacterales; family Steroidobacteraceae; genus 13-2-20CM-66-19. Next base: position 98,797 of record CAWILY010000002.1, read on the forward strand.
GAGCCTCGCGCTGGTGGGCGAGAATGGCTCGGGCAAGACCACGTTGATCAAGCTGCTGACCCGGTTGTACGCACCGACTGCGGGCCGCATCCTGCTCGACGGCCAGGATCTCGCCGCCTGGGACGAGGCGGCGCTGCGCGAGCGCATCGGCGTGATCTTCCAGGATTTCGTGCGCTACCAGATGCTGGTGGGCGAGAACGTCGGCGCGGGCGATGAGCGTTTCTTCGAGGACGAGGGGCGCTGGCGCATTGCCGCCGACAAGGGACGCGCGAGCGAGTTCATCGATACCCTGCCCGCGGGCTATCGCACGCAGCTCGGCAAGTGGTTTCGCGACGGCCGCGAGCTGTCGGGCGGCCAGTGGCAGAAGATCGCGCTGTCGCGCGCGTTCATGCGTACGCGCGCCGACATCCTGGTGCTGGATGAGCCGACCGCGGCCATGGACGCGCAGGCGGAGGCCGAGGTGTTCGAGCATTTCCGCCAGCTGGCACGCGATCGCATCACGATTCTGATCTCGCACCGCTTCTCCACGGTACGCATGGCGGATCAGATCGCGGTGCTGAACCGCGGGCGCATCGTCGAGCGCGGCACGCACGCCGAGCTGATGGTTCTCAACGGGCGCTACGCCCACCTGTTCACGCTGCAGGCACGGGGCTATCGATGACTGCTGCATAGCTCGCCTCGCCAGCCGAGCACTCCGTAGGCACCTCGGCGAACGGGCTACCGCTGAGGCGACGCCGGGGTGGCCGCAGGGCTCGCCGCGGTGCCCTGCTGCGCCTGCATGTCGGCCTTCATGCGCGGGTAGTCGATCTTGCGGATCTCGCCGATCGGACAGCGCCGGCCGTCGACCACGACCGAGTCGACGCGCGCGTACACGTAGCTGCTTCTCGAGCTGACACCGATGGTATGCACGGCGAAGCTCAGATCGCACGGCGGCCATACCGAGAGCAGGTAGGCCTCGTTCGTCGAGGTGAATACCACCAGCTGGTCCTTGCTGAGAGGCTGCCATTGGTAGAAATAGCCGAGCCAGGTGAAGTAAGCCAGGTCCGGACCCGCATAGGCGGTGTAGCGCGCGAGCGCCTGCTGCTGCGCCGGCGTGCCGCTGCTGGCCGCAGGCGTTGCAGAGGAGGCGCCGTTCCCCGCGCCACCGGCAGACGTAGCGCTGGCGCAGGCGGCGAGCAGGCCGAGCATCACTGCCGGTGTCGCGAGTTTCGAAAAGCCTGAGCATGTGATCATGTTTGCCGCAGCCTGCGACCGGATTGCCAGCGCACCGGGCGTGCCCGCGCGGTCCTGTTGCTGCCAACGCGCGAGCGGCCCAGGCGTTTACCCATCCCCCGTGCCGCTCGCTGCGTTCCCGTCATCGCCGGCGAGCAGGGCCACGGGAAAGTCTGCCAGTGCCTCGGCGAGCAGCACCCCGGTGATCTCACCGTGCTGCATCAGCCGCACGTCGCCGCCTGCGAGCACGTTGCGCAGCGCGGCAGCGCGGCACTGGGCGCGCGGCAGCTCGACCAGTGTGTCCTGCCACACGGTAGCTCCGAGCGGCAGCTGCGTATGGTCTCCGAGCAGACGCCGGTACAGCCGCGGGGCGATGACGATCACGGATTGCTCGCCGAGGCAGCGCGCGAACGCGCATACATAGGAAGCGCGCGTGCCGTGCACCCGCAGCCGCTGATACCCGCCGTGACTGAAGAGCAACGGTTGTGCGCGGCGCAGCTGCAGCGTCCGCCAGGTCAGCAGCAGCTTGCAGCGCCCGTCCTCGATGCTCTCCAGCAGCTCGCGCGGCGCGAGCTCGCGCCCGCAGCGCTCGAGCTGCGCCTGGGCGAGCCGGCGCTGGCGGTAGTCGACCGGGCGGCGATTATCGGGGTCGACCAGCGAGAAGTCCCACAGCTCGTTGCCCTGATAGATGTCGGGCACGCCCGGCGCCGTGAGCTTGCACAGCGTCTGCGACAGACTGTTGAGCAGCCCGAAGCGCGCCACGGGTCGTGCAAATTCGACGAAGTCCGCGAGGAACAGGTTGTTGCTGCGCGCATCGAGCGTGCTGCGCACGAACTGCAGCAGCGCCTCTTCGTACGCCGCGTCGGGCTCGGTCCAGCTGGTGCGCACCTTGGCCTCGCGTACCGCCTTCACCAGGTACGCCTCGATGCGCTCGCGGTAGGCCGCGAGCTGGGCCGCATCCGGCTGACCGAGCGGCCAGCTGCCGAGCAGCGTCTGGTAGAAGTGGTACTCGTCATTGGCCGAGGGCGCCTGCTCGCCGTCGACGTCGCGCTTGCGCGTGCGGTTGATGCGCATCCAGCGTCGCACCGCGTCGCGCCACGGCGTGGTCATCTCCGAGAGCACCGTGAGCCGCGCGCGTACGTCCTCGGAGCGCTTGGTGTCGTGTGTCGAGGTGGCGAGCATCTCGTGCGGCCAGTGCAACGCGCGGTATTCGGCATCGGCGTGGAAGGAGCGCACGCCACCGCCATAGTTGCCCGGCTCGCCGCCGACCTCGTTGAGCGACAGCAGGCGGTTGTAGCGGTACAGCGCCGTATCCTCGATCCCCTTGGCAGTGATCGGCGCGGTGATCTGCTGGAACTTCATCACGAAGTTACGCGTAAGGCGCCGCTGCTCCTCGCCGGCGGCCGGCAGCTCGAGCAACAGCGCGGCGCGCACGAAGTCGAATACCGCAGCCTCGGTGGCGGAGCGCCGCTTGCGCGCGGCCGCGATCGCCCACTCGATGTAGCGCCGGTCGCTGTCGGCGACCGTGGTGGTGACATAGGTGCGGTACACGGGGAAGCAGGCGATCACTTCGGCCAGCGCGTCGCGCAGGCTGTTGAAGGTGAAGTCGCGCGTGGTGCGGTCGGCGCCCGCGATGCGCGTCAGCTGGTTGGCAGTGACGTTGAGCTCGGAAGCGAGCGAGCGACGCAACACCAGCAGCTGACACTGATAGGCCACGTCACGCCAGGCGAGCGTCTCGCCGGTAACGGTGCGATAAACGCGGTCCATGCGCGTGCGTGTGGCGCCGTCGATCAGCATGCGGTTGACGACGTTGGCGAAGTGGTAACCGGTCTCGCCGTGTACCGGCCAGTCATCCGGCAGGTGCTCGAAGGATGCGGTGATCTTCTCGATCACCAGGTACAGCGGCCGCCTCACGGCCCTGCCGGTGAGCAGCTGGATGCGCCGCTGCAGCCGCTGCACGTAGCCTGCCGGGTCGTAGAGCCCGTCCGCGTGATCGACGCGCAGGCCATCGACCTTGCCCGCGGCGATCAGCTCGAGCACCAGGCGATGCGTGACCTCGAATACCTGCTCGTTCTCGATGCGCAGTGCGGCAAGATCGTTGACGTCGAAAAAACGCCGATAGTTGATGTCGTCGGCGGCGACGCGCCAGTAGCTCAGGTGCCAGGCCTGCAGCTCCAGCAGCTCGTGCAGGGCATCGAAGCTTGCCGGCTCTGCGGCGGTTCCGGCGAAGCTGCGCACCGCCGCTTCGAGCGCCGCGGCAACCGCCGCGTCCCCGGCCGCGAGCTCCGCCAGGCGCCGCTTGTGCAGCTGCTTCTGCCTGCTGCGCTCGGCGACCTGCTCGGCGCTGGCGGCGTGGCGATCGGGCAGCGCCGCCAGCGCGCGGCGGATGTTCTCCAGCTCGCTGCTGCCGACCAGCGCCGCTACCCGGTCGAGGATGCGCGGATAAGTGCGTGGATCGAGCGGCAGGCGATGGCTGTGGTAGAAGATGGCGAACGAGCCCTGCGCGGGCTCGAAGCGCAGCTCGAGCTCGCCGCGCTCGAGCACCGTTCCGTAAGGCGCGGCGAGCACCGGCACCAGCACCTTGTGCGCGCGATCGGGATTGGAAGGTGTCCAGTCGATGTCGAAGAAGGCCGCAAACGGCGACGCCTCGCCATCCTCGAGCACGTCCATCCACCAGTCATTGTCGGCGCCCAGGATGCCGACGTGGTTGGGCACGATGTCGACGATGTGGCCCATGCGCTGCGCGCGCAGTGCCGCCACGAACTGCTCGAAGTCGGCGGCAGTACCGATCTCGGGATTGAAGGAGTTGTGATCCACGACGTCGTAGCCGTGCGCGCTCCCCGAGCGCGCCCGGAAGTACGGCGAGCAGTACAGGTGACTGATGCCGAGCGCGGCGAGGTACGGGACGATCGCGGTTGCGTCGCGGAAGGTAAAGCCGGCGTTGAGCTGCAGCCGGTAAGTGGCGCGCGGAATGACCGGATCGTCCTTGCCCGGGGCCCGCGGGCCGCGCCGCCGGCGTGCCGCGCGACGCTCAGCGTTGCTCACCGTCGCGCTCCAGCAGCCACAGCACGCACCACGGCGGCAGCTCGCCGCGTGCCAACAGCGTGCGCACAGCGGGGTGCGTCGCGAAGATGACCCGCCCGGCGACGCGTCCGGGGAGCGGCGCCGCATCCGGACTGAGGTTGGCGATCAGGTGCAGCACGCTGTCAGGGGTGGCCCAGTCGACCGCGAACGCCCCGCCGGCCCGCGCCGTGCAGCGCGCCCGCTGCAGCTGCGGCAGCAGCGGCACGATGTCGCGGTCTCTGACGGCGAGCAATCGCCGGTAGTGCAGTAGCGTGCGCGCGCCGCTTCCGTGCCGGCGCTGACTCCAGTCGAGCTGCGCCGCGGCGCAGGTGGCCGCATCGCCCGGATCCCAGCCGTTCGGCACTTCCTGCGCCCGCTGTGCGCGCACCCGCGCCAGCAGCCCCGGCTCGTAATCGCAGAACCACGGAAACGGCTCCGCCGCGGCCCATTCCTCGCCCATGAACAGCAGCGGCGGCTGCGGCGCGAGCAGCAGCAGCGTGCTGGCGGCGCGCAACGCTGCCGGGTCGCGCACCAGTTGCGTCAGACGCTCGGCACGCGGGCGGTTGCCGACCTGGTCGTGATTCTGCAGAAAATTCACGAACGCGCTCGGCGGCAGCTGGCTACTCGGCTCGCCGCGCGCTGTGCCGAGGTAGCGCGACGGCTCGCCCTGGTAGGCGAACCCTTGCGCGAGCGCGCGGCACAGCAGCGGCAGCGGCGCCGCGGCGAAATCTTCGTAATAGCCATCGCGCTCGCCGGTGAGCGCCACGTGCAGACAGTGATGCGCGTCGTCGTTCCACTGCGCATCGCAGCGGTCCGGCGCCCCTTCCGGCCCGAGAAAGCGTGCGGCGTTGTCGAGATTCTCCAGCGTGAGATAGAGCGTGCGCCCGGGGCCCGCCGCGGCGCGCGCCGCCTGCGCGATCTCCTGCACGATGTGCGGCTCGCTCGCGTCGTGAACCGCATGGATGGCATCCAGGCGCAGGCCGTCGAAATGGAACTCCTCGAGCCAGTACAGGGCGTTGTGCACGAAAAAGTCCCGTACCGTGCGGCTGCCGGGCCCGTCGAAGTTGATCGCCGCCCCCCACGGAGTGCTGTGGCGCTCGCTGAAGAACTGCGGTGCATAGCGATGCAGGTAGTTGCCCTCGGGGCCGAAGTGGTTGTAGACGACATCCAGGATGACGGCAAGGCCATGGCGGTGGGCGGCGGCAACCAGCGCCTTCAGATCGTCCGGTCGGCCGTAGGACTGTTGCGGCGCGTAGGGCAATACGCCGTCATAACCCCAGCCGCGGTTGCCGGGGAAGGCCGCCACCGGCATCAGCTCGATCGCCGTGACGCCGAGACGCGCGAGGGTACCGAGCCGCGCTGCCACCGCGGCGAAGCTCCCCGGTGGGTTGAACGTGCCGACGTGCAGCTCGTAGATCACTGCCGTGTGCCACGGCGGCGCGCGCCAGGCGAGGTCGTCCCAGGTGAACGCGGCCGGATCGATCACCTCGCTCGGTCCGTGCACGCCGTAGGGGTTGCAGCGCGAGGCCGGATCAGGCACCTCGTGCGCGCCATCGATGCGATAGCCGTAGAGGCTGCCGCGCGCGGCGAGCGCGCTCTCCAGCTGGTACCAGCCGTCCGCCAGCGCCTGCATCGGCAGCAGCCGGCCGCCGCCCGCGGCGTGCAGCACGAGCTCGACGCTGCGCGCCGCCGGCGCCCACAGCCGGAAGCGTACCGTGCCCGCAGCAAGCAGCTGCACACCGAACGGCATCTGGTGCCGCCGCACCGCGGTCTGTAGTCCCAAGCGATCCTCCGTGATCCGACCCGCGGCCCGCCCGCGCGTTACTGTGCGTGCGCGGTCAGCGTGCGCAGCGGCACTGCGGCCCAGTCGGGCCTCTCGAGCAGCTCCCGCTGCAGATCCGCATACGCTGCCTCCAGCTCGAACAGCCGCAGCAGCGCACTTGCACCCGCGAACGATCCATACAGGCCGCGCGCGCGCGCGATCTCGTCGTAGGCCGAGATGAATGCGTGGCGCGTCTGCTGCTCCCACGCATCGAGCTCCGTGTCCCATTGGCTGCGCTCGTTGGCGGGAATGGATGAGCATTGTTGTAACGCCATCCGCCGGGCATATGCAAACGAACGCAACATCCCGGCAACATCGCGCAACGGGGAGCATCGCCGCTGCACGGCCGCGCCCAGGTCGGAGGCACCTTCGAAGTCGGTAATGATGAAGTCGTTGCGTCGCAGCAGAACCTGGCGCAGGTGATAGTCGCCATGACAGCGGATCTTCACTCCCCGCAGCGGCGCGCCGCCCCCGGCTGCCAGCGCGCGCAGCAGTGCCGCGCGCCGCCCGAGCAGTGCCGCGGCCGGCGCCGCCGTCACTGGCGGCAGCTGTGCCGAGCGGGCCGCCAGCATCGCGAGCGCGGCGCTCGCCGCGCGCCGCGTATTGCGCCGCCAGCTGTCGAGGTCTGCGGCCGTAATCGGCTCGGGCGCGAGCGCCGCGTCGGTGGCGGCGGCAAGCGCCGCGTGCAGCTCGGCGGTGCGCGTGCCGAGCGTTCTGACGAGCGTCAGGTACAGGCCATGCACATCCGCGGGCAGGGCGCTGCGGGTCACGCGCTCCTCGAGGAAGCGCACCAGATAGTTGACCGTGTAGTCCCAGCCGTCGCCCTGGTTGGTCACGAACGCCTGCAGCAACGCGAGCGTGCTGTGCGCGCCGCCGCCCGCCGGCTGATACTCGATGTAACCGGCGAGCGGCACGCTGTGGGTGAAGCGTGCCACCTCGGTGAGATAGCGGCCGATCTCCACTCCTGGATTGATGCCGGCGTGCAGCCGGCGGCAGAACTTCAGGAAGAACGTGTCCCCGATGCGCACCGTGGTGTTCGCGCCCTGCGCGCCTGCAGGCACCACCGGCGCATCGGGCGGAGTGGCCGCCTGCAGGCTGGCGAAGGCGGCGGTTGCCGTACAGCGCAGCGTTCCGGCCTTGGCGGGCAGCTCGCGCGCGCGGCCGATCGAGTGGACGAGCGCACGACAGAAGTCGTCGTCGGCGGCGGCATCGGCCAGCACCCCGGTCGCCGCGTGCTGGCGCACGCGCGCCAGCGCCGCGGGCAGCAGCCTGCGATAGCGGGCCTCCTCGCCGTCCTCGAAGGCGATGGTCAGCGGCAGGAAATAACGCCCCGCCTGGGCACCGGTGTGGATCTCGAAGATCGCCAGCAGCCAGCGCTCCAGGTCTGCTTGCGGTGCGGCCCATTCCGCCAGGGTGGCGCCGGTGAGTCCCGCGCCGCGCGCCGCCGGCGCGGCACCCAGCGCCGGCCCCTGCGGCGTGGCCCAGCGCTGGGTCGCAAGGAACTCCGGCACCACGCGGCTCTCCAGCTGCGCGCGCAGCGCAGTGGCGAGACTCGCGCGCCACGGCGCCACGTGCTCGGGAAAGAAGCTGCGCCAGCCCTCGATCAGCACCAGCACGGTCAGGTCGTCGCGGGCGCTGCGCTCATCGTGCCAGGGCGGCGCGGTCGCCTCGCGGCTCAGACTGAACCAGTAGAACGCATAGCCGGGCAGCGTCAGCAGATACGGCAGCTCCCCGATAGGCGGAAACGCCGCACGCCCCAACAGCTCGATGGGGACGCGGCCCTTGTGCTGCGCCAGGTCGAGCTCGACCGGCTGGGCGGAGCGCGACAGGTTCGCCACGCACAGGATGGTGTCATCGCCATACTCGCGCAGGTACACCAGCACGCGGCGGTTGCCGGGTCGAATGAAGCGCAGCGTGCCGCGCCCGAACGCCTGCGAGCCGCGGCGTACCTGCAGCATGCGCTTCATCCAGTTCAGGAGCGACGAGCGGTCGCGCGCCTGGGCCTCGACGTTGACCGCCTGATAGCCGTACACCGGATCCATGATCGGCGGCAGGTACAGCTGCTGCGGGTCGGCGCGCGAGAACCCGGCGTTGCGGTCGGGGCTCCACTGCATCGGCGTGCGCAGGCCGTTGCGGTCGCCGAGGAACACGTTGTCGCCCATGCCGAGCTCGTCGCCATAGTAGATGATCGGTGCGCCGGGCATGGACAGCAGCAGGCTGTTCATCAGCTTGATGCGCTCGGGATCGTTGTCCAGGAGCGGCGCCAGACGCCGCCGGATGCCGAGGTTGAGCCGCGCCCGCGGGTCGGCGGCATACGACTGATACATGTAGTCGCGCTCGCGGCTGGTCACCATCTCGAGAGTCAGCTCGTCGTGATTGCGCAGAAAGATCGCCCACTGGCAGGTCGCCGGGATCTCCGGGGTCTGCTCCATGATCTCGACGATCGGGTGGCGGTCCTCCTGGGCGATCGCCATGTACATGCGCGGCATCAGCGGGAAGTGATACGCCATCTGGCACTCGTCACCGCCGTCGCCGAAGTAGTCGCGCACGTCCTCCGGCCACTGATTGGCCTCGGCGAGCAGCAGCGCCGATGGATAGCGGGCGGCGATTGCACGGCGGATGACGCGGATGATGTCGTGCGTCTCGCGCAGGTTCTCGTTGCTGGTGCCCTCGCGCTCCACCAGGTAGGGGATGGCGTCCAGCCGGAAGCCGTCGACGCCGAGGCGCAGCCAGAAGTCCATCACCTTGAGCATCGCGCGCAGCACGTGCGGGTTGTCGAAATTCAGGTCGGGCTGATGCGCAAAAAAGCGATGCCAGTAATACGCGCGGGCCTGCGGGTCCCAGGCCCAGTTGGAGGTCTCGGTGTCGCGGAAGATGATGCGCGTGCCGGCGTAGCGTTCCGCGCTGTCGCTCCACACGTAGTAGTTGCGCTTGGCCGATTCGGCCGGTGCGCGCCGTGCCGCCTGGAACCAGGGATGCTGGTCCGAGGTGTGGTTCATCACCAGCTCGCTGATGACGCGCAGGTTGCGGCGGTGCGCCTCGCGCACGAAGGTGCGGAACTCGGCGCGCGTACCGTACAGCGGATGGATGTTGTGGTAGTCGGCGATGTCGTAACCGTCGTCACGCCCGGGCGAGGGGTAGAACGGCAGCAGCCAGATGGTGTTGACGCCAAGGTCCTGGATGTACTCGAGCTTGTGCGTGAGTCCGACGAAGTCGCCGCAGCCGTCGTCGTTGGCGTCGTAGAACGCCCGCACGTGCACCTCGTAGATTACGGCGTCCTTGAACCACAACGGATCGCCGGCCGTTTCTTTGCGCCGCGCCTTCATCTGCCGCCTGCTACCCCGGCGTGAGCACTACCACCGCGAGCGGCGGCAGCTGCAGGCTGAGCGCATGCGCGTAGCCGTGTGCGCCCGGGGCGCGGGCGTCGAGCCCGCCGAGGTTGCCCTGGCCACTGCCGCCGTACGTCTCGGCGTCGCTGTTGAGGCGCTCGCGCCAGTGGCCGCCGTGCGGCACGCCGACGCGATAATGCGCGCGCGGTACCGGGGTGAAGTTGCAGACCGTCAGGGCCACATCGCCCGAGCTGCTGCGGCGCAGGTACGAGAGCACGCTCATGTCAGCATCGTCGCAATCGATCCACTGGAATCCCGCCGCGCTGAATTCCTCCTCGTACAGCGCCGGCGTGGCGCGGTACAGCTGGTTGAGGTCGCGCACCCAGCGCTGAACGCCGGCGTGCAACGGGTAGCCGACAACGTGCCACTCGAGGCTTTCGTCGTGCTGCCATTCGCGCCGCTGGCCGAATTCCCCGCCCATGAACAGCAGCTTCTTGCCCGGATGGGTCCACATGTAGCCGTACAGCAGCCGTAGGTTCGCGAACTGCTGCCACTCGTCGCCTGGCATCTTACCGAGCAGCGAGCCCTTGCCGTGCACCACTTCGTCGTGCGACAGCGGCAGCACGAAGTTCTCGGTGAAGGCGTACCAGATGCTGAAGGTGAGGCGGCTGTGATGGTACTTGCGGTGGACCGGGTCCTGCTGCAGGTACTTGAGCGTGTCGTGCATCCAGCCCATGTTCCACTTGAGCCCGAAGCCGAGGCCGCCGAGATAGGTCGGGCGCGACACCATCGGCCACGCGGTCGATTCCTCGGCGATGGTCTGCGTGTCGGGGTGATCCCGGTACACAGCCAGGTTGAGCTGCTTGAGGAACTCGGCCGCCTCGAGGTTCTCGTGACCGCCGAAGCGGTTGGGAATCCATTCGCCCGCGCGGCGGCCGTAGTCCAGGTACAGCATCGATGCCACGGCGTCCACGCGCAACGCGTCGACGTGATAGCGCTCCAGCCAGAACAGCGCATTGCTCGCCAGGAAATTGCGCACCTCGGCGCGCCCGTAATTGAAGATGGAGCTGTTCCATTCCGGATGAAATCCCTGGCGTGGATCGGCATGCTCGTACAGGTGCGTGCCATCGAAGCGCGCCAGCCCGTGCTCGTCACTGGGAAAGTGCGATGGCACCCAGTCGAGGATCACACCGATGCCGCGCTGGTGCAGGTGATCGACGAAGTACATGAAATCCTGCGGCGTGCCGTAGCGCGCGCTCGGCGCGAAGTAACCGGTCACCTGGTAGCCCCAGGAGCCGTAGAACGGATGCTCCATCACCGGCAGCAGCTCCACGTGCGTGAAGCCGAGGTCGGTGACGTAATCGGCGACCGCGTGGGCGAGCTCGCGATAGCTCAGGGAGCGGTTGTGCTCCTGCGGTACGCGCCGCCAGGAGCCGAGGTGCAGCTCGTAGATCGACCAGGGCGCCGACAGCGCGTTGCTGGCGGCGCGGCGCTGGTGCCAGAGGTCATCGCCCCAGCGGTAATCGAGATCCCACAGCACCGAGGCAGTGCGCGGTGGCGTTTCGGCGCGAAACGCATACGGGTCGCACTTGTCGACCGCGTAAGCGCCATCGTTCGAGACGACGTGATACTTGTACAGGGCACCGGCGCTGATGCCCGGGATCACGCCTTGCCAGATACCGGAGGAATCGCCGCGGCTCGTGAGCGGATGACGGCCGCGCGACCAGCCGTTGAAATCACCGATCACCGAGACCGCGCGGGCGTTGGGCGCCCACACCGCGAAGCGCGCGCCACCTGTGACGCCCGTCAACAGGTGAGCGCCGAGGTTCTCGTACGCCCGGAAATAAGTACCCTCGCGGAAGTGATAGATGTCCTGGTCGGTCAGCAGCACGAGCGAAAGTCTAGCAAGTCGCCTGTCTGTGTGCTGGTATGGCGGCTGGAATGAGCGTCATTCCGATCGTCATCGGCCATCGCGGCGCGTGCGGTTATGCGCCCGAGCATACGCTCGCGTCCTATTTTCTCGCGATGCAATACGGCGCCGATTACATCGAGCCGGATCTGGTGATGACGCGCGACGGCGTGCTGATCGCGCGCCACGAGAACGAGATCAGCGCCACCACTGACGTGGCCACGCGCGGCGAATTCGCCGCGCGGCACACGCAGCGGCTCATCGATGGCGTCGCAGTCAGCGGTTGGTTCAGCGAGGACTTCACGCTCGCGGAGCTGAAGACGCTGCGCGCCATCGAGCGCATCCCGCAGCTGCGTCCGGACAACACGCGCTTCGACGCGCAGTTCGAGATCCCGACGCTCGAGGAGATCCTGGTGCTGGTACACGGTGTCGAGGCGCAGCGCGCGGCGCGCGCCCGCCAGCTCGGCGCAGCGCCGCCGCCGCGCATCGGCATCTACCCCGAGACCAAGCACCCGAGCTATTTCGCCGCCCGCGGCCTGGCGATGGAGCGGCCGCTGCTCGCGCTGCTGGCACGCCACGGCTACGACAGCATGCACTCGCCGGTGTGGCTGCAGTCCTTCGAGACCGCCAACCTGCGCGCGCTCAGCACCATGACGCCGCTGCGTCGCGTGCAGCTCATCGAGGAGAGCGGCGCGCCGTACGACCTGAGCGCGCGCGGCGAGCAGCGCAGCTACGCTGACCTCATCACCCCGGCGGGACTCGCCGAGATCGCCGCTTACGCGCACGCTGTCGGACCCAACAAGTCACTGGTGATCCCGCGGCGCGCCGACGGCACCCTGGGCACGCCCACCGCTCTGGTGGCGGCGGCGCACGCGCAGGGACTGGCGGTGCACGCTTGGACCTTCCGTGCCGAGAACGCTTTCCTGCCGACGCAGTTCCGTGCCGGCACGGCGCCGGCGGCGCGCGGCGACTTGGCAGCGGAGCTGCACGCGTACCTGCGCTGCGGCATCGACGGATTCTTCACCGATCAGGCCGATCTCGGCGTTGCGGCGCGCGAGGCGTTCCTCGGGCGCTAGTTGCCGCGCGGCGGTGTCAGGGAACGCGGCGTCGCCCGGCGCCGCCCGAGTAGAGCAGCAGCTCCGCCACGTCGCGGCGCGGCGCCGCCTCGGCCGCTTCCAGCGTCTGCCGCGCAAGCTGGCTGGCCGCCTGCGCCTCGCCGGGGACGGCGGGCGCCTCGACCGGGTGGCCGAGCAGGAACCCCTGCACGCCGATCGGGCCGCAGTGCGCGAGGAACTCCAGCTGCGCGGCACGTTCGACGCCCTCGGCCACGACCTGCAGGCCGAGGCCGTGGCAGAGTGCGACGATCGAGCGCACGATGGCCGCCGAGCGGGCGTTGCTGTCCACCGCGGCGATCAGCAGCCGATCGAGCTTGACGCGCGTGATCGGCAGCTGCTCGAGCGAGGTGAGCGAGGAGTAGCCGATGCCGAAGTCATCGAGCGCAATCGCCACGCCGAGCGCGCGCAGCCGCCGCAGCGATTCGATGGTCGAGGGTCCGGTCTGGAACACCGTTTCGGTGATCTCCAGCTCGAGCGCGCTGGGGGGCAGGCGGGTGATCTCGAGCGTGCGCGCGACGTGCTCGACGAAGTCGCTCTCGAAGAACTGCGGCGGCGAAACGTTGATCGCCACGCTGGCGCGCGTCCAGCCCTGGGCACGCCAGGCCGCCGCCGCGGCAGCCGCGGTATGCAGGATCCAGTCGGTCAGCTCGTGGATCAGCCCGGTCTTTTCGGCGACGTGGATGAACTCCTTGGCGGTGGCGATGCGCCCGTCGGGCTTGCGCCAGCGCAGCAGCGCTTCCACGGCGCTCGCATCGAAGGTATGCAGCGCCACTTGCGGCTGATACATGAGCAGCAGCTCACCGCGTTCGACCGCGCGCCGCAACGATTGCTCGAGGCGAAAGCGCTGCGCGGCGACGTCGTACAGCGCGGGATTGTAGAGCGCGAAGCGATTGCGGCCGAGCTCCTTGGCACGAAACAGCGCGACGTCCGCGGCGCGCAGCAGACCTTCGGCGTCCGCCGCATGGTCGGGATAGAGACTGGCGCCGACGCTGGCGCTGGTGGTCAGCACCCGCCCGTCGACGTTGAGCGGTTGCTGCAGCGTCGCCACGATCTGCGCGGCGTGCTGCTCCACTTCTTCGCCAGAGCGCACATCCTCCAGCAGCACGGTGAATTCGTCGCCGCCGAGGCGCGCCAGCAGTGCCGTGGCGCCGGTTGCCGCCTGCAGCCGCCGGGCAATCTGCTGCAGTACGCGGTCGCCAAAGCTGTGGCCGAGGGTGTCGTTGATCGACTTGAAATTGTCGACATCGACGAACAGCAGCGCCAGACGCTGCTGCGCGCCGGCACGCGACAGCGCGCTCTCCAGACGCGCCGACAGCTTGCGGCGATTGGGCAGCTGTGTGAGGGGATCGTGGTGTGCGAGGTGGTGGAGCTGGCGCGTACGTTCGGCGACGTGCCGTTCGAGCTCCGCCTGGTGTGCGCGCAGTTCGGCCTCCGCGGACGTGATCCGGTCCGCCATGGTGTTGAACGATTCGGCCAGCTCGTCGAGCTCGGCGAAGCCGCCGCGCCGGGCGCGCGCGCCCCGATCGCCGGCGGCGAAGGCGCGCGTGGCGGCGGTGAGGCGCCGTACCGGCAGGTTGATGCTGGCGGTCAGCAGCACCGAGACCACCAGCAGCAGACCGATCACGGCGGCGCCGGTATTGCGCAGCATCTGTTCGGCGATCTCCGCGGCGCTGGCCGCGTGCTCGGCCGCCTGCAGCAGGCCGCGGTCGGCGGGCTTCTGCAGCTGCTTCTGCACGCCCTCGGTGAGCGCGACACTGTCCTCGAAGAGGTTGTGCCACTCCGGCCCGCTCTGCGCGTCGTAGCGCTCCCCCGCGAGCCGCAGCTGTGCGGCCTCATGGAAGTCCTGGCGTACCAGGCCGAGCCAGGCCTCACCGGGCGAGCTCTGGAACTCCGCCACGTGCGCGCCGAGCACCGCCAGGAAATCGCGCTCGCGCCGGGCGATGACTGCCCGGCTCGCGACGTTGCCGCGCACGTCATTGATCGCCGACTCGAGCTCGGCCAGGGAGCGGCGCGCCACGACCTGCGTACCATTGATCGCAAGTCCCGAGCCGCCCGCCGCCGCGATGCGCTGGTACACCCGGTTGAGGGCAGCCTGGCGCTGGTCGGCCCACTGCGCGCGCTGCGCGGCGCGGCTGGCCAGCACGCGCGCATTGGCGATGTGGCGGGTGATCTGGGCCCGCAGCTGCGCTGCCTGCGGCGTGAGCGGCGGCGGCGGCGACAGCGAGAAATAGGCGGCGACCGCCCCTTCCAGGGCATCCCCGGCGCTGGCGATGGTGGTGAAATCGGTGCTGCTGCGCGCCTGCACGTACTCGGCGACCGCGCGGTCGAAGGCCACCAGCTTCTCCAGCACGGCGCTGGCCCCGCCCGCCAGCGGCTCATGCTCGCTCTGCACGCTGCGCACGGCGGTCAGGGCCTCGCTCGTGGTGCGTGTGACGAGCGTCTCAGCAGCAATGAACACCGCGGCGACCGCGGTGAGTCCGAGACCGAGGCGCCAGGCGATGCCGAGGCTGCGAAAGGGCAGGCGCTGCGCGCGCCGCGCGGTTGCGACGGGCGCCGCAGAAGGCTGCGCCGGGGCGGATTTACGCTTGAGCTCGTGATGAGACATAAAGCCGCGGCCGGCCTCCGTTTTGCATCATGCGCCTGAGCGCATGACGCCTTCCGTGGCGGCCATCGCATATCGGCCACGAGCAGCGGGACGGATTTCATCGCCGGTGGGCGCAGCGTGTGCCGCGGTCGGCACGGAACGCCCCCTCGGCACGCTCGGCGGACGCGGGCTGCGACAGGCGCCGGAGGGGCGCTGCTTTGTCCTATACTAGGCTCATCGATGAGGGGCGCCTGAGGGCATGAGCGAGCTGGCTGATACGTTCGACGCGGCTTTCTCCAAGGCCGTGGATCTGGGCAACCGGATCGCGGACAAGGACAAGGATGCGGATCTGTGGGACATCGCCGACGGGCTGCTCGCCGGGGCGATCCAGTACTGGCTGTACTCGCGTCAGCCGTGCGGCGATCCGCGCTGTCAGGACTGCATGCCGATCAGCACCGCACAGGGGCGCATGGCGGAGCTGAACCGGCTGATCGGACAGCTCGCCTCCGAGAGCGAGTATTTCCACACGCCCACCGACGCCAACGCCGGGCGCGCCTGACCGCGACTGCTCGCGCTCGAGTCAGCCGGCAGCCTTCACCTGCACCGCACCGCCGGCGACCTCGTCCAGCGCCAGCTCGAACAGGCGGAAGCCTTCCTTCAACAGCGCATCGGGAATCGTCAGCGGCGCGAGAAAGCGGATCACGTTCGCGTAAATGCCGCACGACAGGATGATCAGCCCGTGCCGGCCCGCGGCCTGCACCACAGAGCGGGTGAGCTCCGCATCGGGCGCATCGGCGCGACCGTTCTTCACCAGCTCGATCGCCACCATGGCTCCGAGCGCGCGCACGTCACCGATGCACGGGAAGCGCACCTGCAGCCCCTTCAGGCGCGAGCTCATGAAACGGCCGATCTCCTGCGCACGCGGCAGCAGCTGTTCCTCGCGCATCACCTCCAGCACCGCCAGCCCGGCCGCGCAGCCGAGCGGGGAGCCGGCGTAGGTGCCGCCGAGCCCGCCGGGCGCGGGCGCGTCCATGATCTCGGCCTTGCCGGTGACCGCCGACAGCGGCACGCCGCCGGCGACGCTCTTCGCGATGGTGATCAGATCCGGTTCAACACCCGAGTGCTCGATGGCGAACATGCGCCCAGTGCGGCCGAAGCCCGACTGGATCTCGTCGGCGATCAGCACGATGCCGTGTGTGTCGCACACGCTGCGCAGGCGCCGCAGCAGCTCCGGCGGAGCTGCGTAGAAGCCACCTTCGCCGAGCACGGGCTCGATGATGATCGCGGCTACGCGCGCCGCGTCGACGTCTGCCTTGAGCAGCTGCTCGAGCGCCTGCAGCGAATGCTCGACGGTCACACCGTGATACGGCATCGGATAGGGCAGGTGATAGACCTCCGGCAGCATCGGGCCGAAGCCGGCCTTGTAGGGGTGGACCTTGCCGGTGAGGCTGATGCAGGCAAGCGTGCGGCCGTGGAAGCCGCCGGAGAAGGCGATCACCGCCGAGCGTCGCGTGTGGAAGCGGGCGATCTTGACGGCATTCTCCACCGCCTCGGCACCGGTGGTGAGGAAGATGGTCTTCTTCGCTGCCGCACCGGGCGCGAGCGCGTTGAGGGCCTCGGCGAGGGCGATGTAGCTCTCGTACGGCGTCACCTGAAAGCAGGTGTGCGTGAGCTTTTCCAGCTGCTGGGCGATCGCCTGACGTACTTTCGGATGCACGTGCCCGGTGTTGAGCACGGATATGCCGCTGGCAAAGTCGATGTAGCGCCGGCCTTCGACGTCCCAGACTTCCGCGTTGCTGGCGCGCTCGGCGTACACCGCGAGTGAATTGGTGACCCCGCGCGGCACCGCCTGCTGGCGGCGCTGGTGCAGTTCGGAGTTCGACTTCGTATTTGACTTCAAGGCATGTTCCTCTTCGGCTCAGGCGCCGCTCGCGAGCGCCGCGGCGCGGTGAATTGCCGCGCGAATGCGCTGATACGTTCCGCAGCGGCAGATGTTACCCGACATGGCAGCATCGATGTCTGCGTCGGTGGGTTGCGGCGTCTGCGCCAGGAGCGCGACGGCCGACATGATCTGGCCGGACTGGCAGTAGCCGCACTGCGGCACCTCCAGCTCGATCCAGGCCTTCTGTACCGGGTGGCTGTTGTCGCCCGACAGGCCTTCGATCGTCGTCACCGTGCGGCCGCGGGCAGCGCTTACCGGCGTCACGCAGGCGCGCACCGGGCGGCCCTCCAGGTGCACGGTGCACGCGCCGCACAGCGCCATGCCGCAACCGAACTTGGTGCCGGTAAGTCCCAGCGTATCGCGCAGCACCCACAGGAGCGGCATATCGGCGTCGACGTCGACCGTGGTGTCCCGGCCGTTGACAGTGAAGGCGATCATGGAGCTCCTGCCGCACACCTCGCGCGCGGGCGCGGGCGGCGTTGCCTGACGGTGCGCCGGCGGCGCTGCACGTACTATACGGCCGGCCGCGCACGCGGCGCATCCTCCCTCTTTCGGGGGCTTCACGCCATGCGGCGCCGTGACGGACCCTCTACAATGCACGGCCGCACCCCAATCACTGAAAGCCACTGCCCTTGAGCCAGATTCCAAGCGCGGCCGCCACCGCGCCCATCGTTGCCGAAACCGTCATCATCGGCGCCGGCCCCTGCGGTCTGTTCCAGGTGTTCGAGCTGGGGCTGCTGGGCATCAGCGCCCACGTCGTCGACTCGCTCAAACACCCCGGTGGGCAGTGCGCCGAGCTCTACCCGGACAAGCCGATCTATGACATTCCGGCGTTGCCGGTGTGCGGTGCGCAGGAGCTGGTCGATCGTCTGCTGCAACAGATCCAGCCCTTCAAGCCGCAGCTGCATCTCGGACACGAGGTCACCTCGTTCGCCCGCCGTGCCGACGGGCGCTTTCAGCTCGCGACGGCGGCCGGCATCAATTTCGATGCCGGCGCCGTGGTGATCGCCGCCGGGCTCGGCTCCTTCCAACCACGGCGCATCGGCATCGACGGCGCCGACGCCTTCGAAGGCCGCGGCCTGCACTATCGGGTGCGCAACGCCGCGGAGCTCGCCGGCCAGCACCTGGTCATCTTCGGCGGCGGCGATTCGGCACTCGACTGGACGCTCGAGCTGCTGCCGAAGGCCGCGAGTCTCACGCTGGTGCACCGGCGGCGCGAGTTCCGTGCCGCCCCGGCATCCGTGGCGCGCATGCTCGAGCAGGTCGGCGCCGGACGCATGCGCTGCTTCGAGGCGCTGCCGCACTCGCTGCTCGTGGAGGGCGGTGCGCTGCGCGGAGTCAACATCAAGTCACCCGATGGCAGCGTGCAGGCCCTGCCGGCCGATCAGGTGCTGGTGTTCTTCGGCCTGCATCCCAAGCTCGGCCCGATCGCCGACTGGGGTATGGCGCTGGAAAAGCGCGCGCTGCAGGTCGACACCGAGAGATTCCAGACCAGCGTCCCGGGCGTGTTCGCGGTCGGCGATATCAACACCTACCCGGGCAAGAAGAAGCTGATCCTCTCGGGCTTTCACGAGGCGGCGCTGGCGGCGTTTGGCATTCAGCACCACCTGTACCCGCAGAAGAAGCAGTTCCTGCAGTACACCACCACGAGTCCGGTGATGCACCAGCGCCTCGGGGTGTCGGGCTAGGCCATGGACCAGCGACTCGCGGATCTGCTGCAGCTGCTCGAGCTCGAGCAGCTCGAGACCAATCTGTTCCGCGGTGAGAGCCGCGACATCGGCAGCCCGCAGGTGTTCGGCGGCCAGGTGCTCGGCCAGGCGCTGTCGGCGGCGGCGCGCACCGTCGAGCAGCGCGTGGTGCACTCGCTGCACGCCTACTTCCTGCGCCGCGGCGACAGCAACGCCCCGATCGTCTACGAGGTCGATCGCAGCCTCGATGGCCACAGCTTCTCGAACCGCCGCGTGGTCGCCATTCAGCACGGCCAGCAGATATTCAACATGGCGGCGTCGTTCCAGATCGCCGAGAGCGGCTTCGACCATCAGGTGGCGATGCCGCCGGTGCCGTCGCCGGACAGCCTGTCGGACTCTGGCAGCCCCCCCGCGCAGCTGTTGGCGCGGCTACCGGAGCGTGTGCGGCGCTTCTTCGAGCAGCCGCGGCCATTCGAATTCCGCACCGTGCAACCGATCGACTACCTGCGTCCGCGACGCGAGGAGCCGGTGCGCCAGATCTGGTTCCGCGCAGTCGGCCCCGTGGCGGGCGACGAGATGCTGCACCGGCGGCTGCTCGCCTACGTCTCGGATTTCTTCCTGCTCGATACCGCAACGCTGCCCCACGGCACCACCCTGCTGCGGCCGACCCTGGTGATGGCCAGCATCGACCACGCCATGTGGTTTCACCGTCCGCTGCGCGTCGATGACTGGCTGCTGTACGCCATCGACAGTCCAAGCGCCTCGGGGGCGCGCGGCTTCGCCCGCGCCAGCGTGTTCGCGCGCGACGGTCGGCTGGTGGCGAGCGCGGCGCAGGAGGGCTTGGTGCGGCTGCGGAAGGATGCCTGATAGCGCTCCCGCCTGCTGACAGGGAAATGGTCGCATTGCTCGCACTAGGGATGGCGGCCGCCGCGGCAGCGGATGCCGGCGACGTGGCGGTGCTCGAGCGCGTATGGTCCGGGGTGCGCGATTCCAGCGAGCAGATACTGATGACCGCCGAGCACGGCGCGGCCGCGTGGCAGCAATCGAGCGACCTGCGGGTACGCACGGTCGTCGCCCCGGTCAGCGTGCCGTTTCTCGGCGCGCACGTGCTCTACCTCGAGGAGTTCCTGCAGGACCAGCCGCAGCAGCCGCGGCGGCAGCTGCTGCTGCAGCTCGAGCCGCTGCCCGAACGTGCGCACGCGGTGCGGGTGCGGCTCTATACGTTCACGAGCCCGGCGCGCTGGACACACCTCGCGTACCGGCCGTCGCTGATCAGCGCACTGGGCCCCGGCGACATCGTCGCCTCCAGCGGGTGCGATCTGCTGCTGACACGCGTCGGCGACCAGTTTCGCGGCGGCACGGCCGGGCGCCATTGCCTGGACTCGAGCGGCGCGGTCGCCCGCTATCTCGATTACCAGCTGCTGGTCGGCGAGGACCTCTACTGGTACCGGCGGCGCATCCTGCGTCAGAGCGATGCCGAGCTGCAGCAGGAGGTCATCGGTTTCAATCGCTTCCAGCCGAACGAGGCGCGCCTGTACGCCTGCCGCATCGACTGGTCTGCCAGCGGCCGCACTCGCGACCGCTACCCGCTGCTGACGCTCGATCTGCATGAGGCCGGCGGTCACGCGCGCTTCGTCACCCCCGATGGGCGCACGCTCGAGCTGACCCTGCACGGGCGTGACTGGCCCTTTGCCGTTGACCGTGACGCGCTGCTGCTGTCGCTGCAGGAACCGGGCACCGACAGCCCGCTCGCCACCGCCTGGGCGCAAATGGATGCGCAGCAGATCACGCTGACGCTCGAGTGGCTGCAGGTGCGCTGCGGGTCGATCGCCCCGGACTCGGATGAGCTCGCTCAGTGAGCGGCGTGCTGTGCGATCGCGGCGACATCCTGCAGCAGCAGCAGATTGAAGCGCCTTGGGGCTTCGAGCATCAGGAAATGGCCGCTGTGATCGAGCACGTTGAGCGTAAGGGTGGGGACTGACTTGCGCAGCCGCGCCGCATCGGTCGGCAGCAGATCGGAGTTGATCACGTATATCGGCACGTGCACGGCCGGCAGCAGCGTCGTGAGGTCGGTCGCGAGCAGCGAGCGCATGCTGGCAACCGCCACCGCCGGCGGCTCGAGCGACATGTCGTACGCCACCTTCTGCACCAGCGTCGGGTCGGCGCCCTTCTCGAACAGCGATTCGGTGACCAGGTGGCGCGTCGCGCCGATGAAGTCGGCACTGAACGGGGCGATGCGGCGCTCGATCTCGGCGGGGGACAGGGGCGGTTCCCCCACCGAGCGCAGCGCCTCGACGGCGATCACGCCGATGACGCGCGGTCCGATGAGCGGGGTCGCCGCCAGCGCCACCGCCGCGCCCATCGAGTGGCCGACCAGTATCAGCTGTGTGTTGGGAATCTGCCGCACCACCGCATTCACGTCCTGTGCGTAGTTGCTGATCGACCAGTCGTTGCGATTGGCGCCGGAAGCGCCGTGGCCGGCCAGGTTGATCGCCACGACCGTGTAGTGTGCGGCCAGCTCCGGGATCTGCTCGTGCCAGTAGTTGGCGTCCGTCGCCCAGCCGTGGATCAGCACTACCGCGGGCTCGCCTTGCCCGGTGAGGTGATACTCGATGTGTACGTCGTCGGGCGACAACGTGATGAGCGGCCCTGCGCGCGCGGTCGCGGCGGCGGCGGCGGTGTCGGCGTTGGCGCCGGGCGCAGCGGAGGCGCCAACGCCACCGACCGCCGGCAGCGGCTGCTGCTGGCGCGCACAGGCCGCGAGAATCACCAGCAGCAACGCGGCCGGAACTGCCCAACGCTTCAGCATTGGTCGCCGCTCATGTGGCGCGCAGCACCTTGCCAGGATTCATGATGCCGTGCGGATCGAGCGCGCGCTTCACGCTGTGCATCAGCTCGAGCTCGACACGGCTGGTGTAGTGCTCGAGCTCGTCAACCTTCAGCTGGCCGATGCCGTGCTCGGCGCTGAAGCTGCCGCCGAACTCGCGCACCAGATCGTGGACGGCGCGCCGCACCGTGGCGGCGCGCGCGAGGAACGCCTGGGCGTCGGCGCCCGCGCGCTGCGTGAGGTTGAAATGCAGGTTGCCATCGCCGACGTGCCCGTAGGCGACCAGCCGGCCATCGGGAACGTGCGCCTCGAGCCACGCGGTGGCGCGTGCGACAAACTCGGCGAGCGCGCCTATCGGCAGCGAGATGTCGTGCTTCAGGCCCGCACCCTCGAGCCGCTGCGCTTCGGGAATGCTCTCGCGCAAGCGCCACAGCGCCGCGCGCTCACGCTCGCTGCGCGCTAGCGCTGCATCGCGCACCGTGCCCTGGGCCAGCGCCGCGCCCAGGCCGTCCTCGAGCAGCGTCGTGAGCGTTGCGTCGCTCGCCGAGGAGGACAGTTCGCACAGCACGTACCAGGGATGCACCGTGCCCAGCGGATCCGTCACGCCGGCAATGTGCCGCGTCGTGAGCTCGATGCCGATGCGCGGGATGAGCTCGAACGAGCTGACGCGATCACCGCTCGCCGCGCGCAACGCCGCCAGCAGCGTCACCGCCGCATGCACGTCCGGGATCGCAGCGAGCGCGGTCGCGTGGCTGCGAATCTTCGGGAACAGTTTCAGGCTCGCCGCGGTGATCACCCCGAGCGTGCCTTCCGCGCCCAGGAACAGCGACTTGACGTCGTAGCCGGTGTTGTCCTTGCGCAGCGCCGACAGCGTTTCCAGCAGCCGGCCGTCGGCCAGCACCACCTCGAGCCCCAGCACCAGGTCACGCATCATTCCGTAGCGCAACACGTTCGTGCCGCCGGCATTGGTCGACAGATTGCCGCCGATCTGGCAGCTGCCCTCGGAGCCCAGGCTGAGCGGAAAGAACCGCCCGGCCTCGTCAGCCGCCTGCTGCACGCGCGCGAGAACGCAGCCCGCCTCGGCGATGAGCGAGTAGTTGACTGCATCCACGCTGCGGATGCGGTTCAGCCGCTTGAGCGATAGCACCAGCTGCGCGCCGGAAGGATCGGGAGTCGCTCCGCCACAGTAGCTGGTGTTGCCGCCGTGCGGCACCACGCCGACGCGTGCCGCGTGACACAACGCGAGCAGCTGCGCAACCTGCGCGACCGAGCGCGGCAGCGCTACCGCCAGCGCCTGGCCGCGGTAGAGTCCCCGGTGATCGGTGAGGAATGGCGCGCAGTCGGCCGCATCCAGCAGCACACCGTCCGCGCCGAGCAGCTCGCGCAGCCGCCCGGGCAGGCCCGAGGCCGTCGGCGTCAATGTGTGCCGAGGGCCCGCAGCGCCGCGATGCGCTCATCGAGCGGCGGGTGGCTCATGAACAGCCGTCGCAGCCCCCCGCCGGTGCCGTCGGCGATGCCGAACGCTGCGAACTGCCGCGAGGGCAGCGGCTCGTGCCCGCGCTTGAGCTCCTCGAGCGCGGCGATCATGTTGCCGGTGCCGGCAAGCTGCGCTCCACCGCGGTCGGCGCGGAACTCGCGCCAGCGCGAGAACCACATGACGATGGGGGTAGCGAGGATACCGAACACGATCTGCAGGGCGAAGAAGGTGAGACCCGAAGCGAAGCCGCGGCCATCCGAGGAGCGGTCGATGATGTTGCCGACGATGCGCGCCAGGAACAGCACGAACGTGTTGACCACACCCTGGATCAGGGTGAGCGTCACCATGTCACCGTTGGCCACATGGGTCATCTCGTGACCGAGCACCGCCTCGATCTCCTGGCGGTTCATGCTCTGCAGCAGACCGGTGCTGACCGCCACCAGCGCGGAGTTGCGGCGCGCACCGGTAGCGAAGGCGTTCGGCGCCGGGGAGTCGAAGATGCCCACCTCCGGCATGCTGACGCCGACCTTGCGGGCGTGCTGCTCCACCACGGCAAGCAGCCACTGCTGGGTGGGATCGGCCGACTGGCCGATGACACGCACACCCATGAACATCTTGGCCTGCATCTTCGACATGGCGAGCGACACGAACGCACCGCCGAAGCCGAACAACGCCGCCCACACCAGCAGACCCTCGAGGCTGCCGCCATGCGCGGCGAGGTAGGTGTCCACTCCGAGCAGGTGCGCGACGATCGACAGCACCAGCAGCACCGCGATGTTGGTGATGAGAAACAAGAGGATGCGCTTCATGACAGCAGGCCCTGTATGACGGATTGAGCGGCGGCCGCACGGCTCGCCAGGCGACGGCGATTACTCTAGCGTTACGGCCCGGGCCCCGCCAGCGTGGGGCCGGGTGGGGGCTTTTCAAGGGCGGCCGCCGTCACCGGTACCGCCGGTGCGCGGCATTCAGCCGATCGCCACCCCGAGAGCGCGCCCGACCACGAAGCTGATCGCACCGGCGCCACCCCCGATCAGCACCATGCGTAACGCTCCGCGCAGCGCCTGGCGGCCGGTGAACAGCGACAGCCCGAGCCCCACGGCGAACAGCGCCAGGAGCGTGATGGCGGCGGAGCTCAGCGTCGCCAGGGACCCTCGCGCGCCGGCGAGGAACGGCAGCAGCGGGATGATGGCTCCGAGGGCGAAGGCGACGAACGAGGTCGCGGCCGCCCGCCATGGCGAGCCCAGGTCGTCGGGGTTGAGGCCCAGCTCCTCGCGCGACAGCACGTCGAGCGCCTGCGCCGGCTGCGCGAGCAGCGCGCGACTGAGCGCACGCGCCTGATCCAGCTCCACCCCGCGCGCGTGATAGATGAGCGCCAGCTCCTCGGCCTCCTCTTCGGGGTACTCGGCCAGCTCTTCCCGCTCGAGAGCGATCTGGTATTCGTACATCTCGCGCTGGGAGCGCACCGAGACGTATTCGCCACTCGCCATCGACAGCGCGCCGGCAAGCAGGCCGGCCACGCCCGCGGTCAGCACATAGCCGCTGGCGGCGCCGCTGCCGGCAACGCCCAGTACCAGGCTGACGTTGGACACCAGCCCGTCGTTGACGCCGAACACGCCGGCACGCAGGCTGCCGCCGAGCGCACTGCGATGGCGCGCGCCAACCTCTGCCAGCGAGGTCGGCATCGGGTGTCCCGCCGCGACGATGGGCGCACTGTAGATCGACAGGCCACGCAGTTTCATGGCCGCGAGCACCGGCCGCAGCGCGCGCGGCTCGAAGCGGCTCAGCAGCCGCGCCACGATGCGCGCCCGGAGCGAAGGGGTGAAGGTGCGTGTCACTGCCGTGGTGGCGCCCGTGCTGCGCGCGGCGGCGGCCTGCCACTTGCCCGCCTGCTCCTCGGCGGCGGCGGCGAGCTTCACGAACAGCTCGCTCTTGCGGGGGTCGGATTCGGCGCTGGCAACCTGGCGGTACAGCCAGGCCGATTCCTTCTCGTGATACCAGCTATCGACGCCGGGAGCGGTCAATATCCATCCCGCTCTTCGTCGCCGTCATCCTCTTCTTCGTCCCAATCGTCGTCGTCTTCGTCCTCGTCCTCTTCCTCGTCCCAGTCCTCCTCCTCCTCGGAGTCATTCTCGTCATCGGACTCGGACCAGCCCTCGGGCTGCTCGATGCGCTCGAGGTCCATCTCGTGCCAGGTCTCCAGATCGATCTCCTCGATGTCGCCATCGAGGTATTCGATCTCCAGCAGCTCCGAATCCTCGTCCACCGACAGTACGCGGAACGATTCTTCTTCTTCCAGGTTCTCGTACCACTGCCCGGGCACCGGCTCGTAATCTCTGCTCACCGCAAAAGCCACCCTGTCGTCAATTTTCGCCGCGCGATTAGTGTAGGGGCTGTGCCCGCCTTGGGCAACGCGGTTGCGTTTGCGTATAGTTTTCCGCATGAGCGGCCGACGTTCCGATGCAGCGGCACCCCTCGCGCAGGCGCGTCGCGTGGTAGTGAAGGTCGGGTCCGCGCTGCTGGTGGACGCCGACACCGGACGTATCAACCGCTCCTGGCTCGAGACGCTCGTCGAGGATCTGCTGCGTCTGCGCAAGCGCGGGCAGCGTGTGATCCTGGTGTCATCGGGTGCCATTGCGCTCGGCCGGCGGCGACTCGGGCTCAAGCACGGTGTCCTGCGGCTCGAGGAGAGTCAGGCCGCCGCAGCCGTGGGGCAGATCCGTCTCGCGCACGCGTATAAAGAGTTGCTGGAGGGACTCGATGTGATCGTGGCACAGGTGCTGCTCACCCTGGAGGACAGCGAACGACGGCGACGCTACCTCAACGCCCGCGCCACGCTCGAGACGCTCCTCGAGCTGGGGGCGCTGCCGGTCATCAACGAGAACGACACCGTGGCGACGGCCGAGATCCGCTACGGCGACAACGATCGCCTGGCAGCGCGTGTGGCGCAGATGGTTGGCGCCGAGTGTCTGGTGCTGCTGTCGGACGTCGAGGGGCTCTACAGCGCAGATCCGAACCGCGAACCCGGCGCGCGCTTCATCCACGAGGTGCGCCAGCTCACCCCCGAGATCGAAGCCATGGCCGGTCGCCCGCTCTCGCAGCTGGGATCCGGCGGCATGAGCGCGAAGATCGCCGCAGCGCGGATCGCCCTGGCGGCGGGCTGTCACATGTGTATCGCGGCCGGCAGCCACCGGCATCCCCTGCGGCGCATCGAGGAGGGCGCCGACTGCACCTGGTTCGTGCCGACGGCGAGCCCGGCTACGGCACGCAAGCAATGGATCGCCGGGACACTGCGCCCACTCGGGGCAATCACCATCGATGCCGGCGCGCTGCGCGCGCTGCTCGAGGGACGGAGCCTGCTGCCCGCCGGAGTCACCGCGGCCCGCGGACGCTTCGATCGCGGCGACACGGTCAGCGTGCTCGACGCTGCGGGGCAGGAGGTTGCCCGCGGCATCATCGCCTACTCGGACGGCGATGCCGCGCGCATCATGGGGCGCAGGTCCTCGGAGATCGTCGAGATCCTCGGCTTTCGGGGCCGGGACGAGATGATCCACCGCGACGACCTGGTGCTGCTGCGCCCGGAGCCCGCCGCGAGCCCTGCGGCCACGCCGGCCGCGCCAGGTTGAGCGTATGGAAACCGGCGGCACCGCGCAGCTGATGGAAGCGCTCGGCAAGGCGGCGGTGGCGGCCGCCGCGGTGCTTTCGCGTGCCACTACCACGCAGAAGAACGCCGCGCTGGCTGAGGCGGCTGCGGCGGTGCGCGAGCGGCGCGCCGCCATACGGGCGGCCAACGAGCAGGACCTCGCAGTCGCAGGTGCGCGCGGCTCGAGCGGGCCACGCCTGGAGCGATTGCGGCTCGATGAGCGGCGCATTGCGGCGATCGCCGACAGCATCGACGCGGTGCGTGCGCTGCCGGATCCGATCGGCACCGTCACGGCACAGTGGCAGCGCCCGAACGGCCTGCGGATCGAGCGCGTAGTCGTGCCGCTCGGGGTCATCGGCATCATCTACGAGAGCCGGCCGAACGTCACCACGGATGCGGGTGCCCTGTGCCTGAAATCGGGCAACGCCGTCATCCTGCGTGGCGGCTCGGAGTCGCGACACTCGAACGCGGCGCTGCACGCGTGTCTGCAGAGCGCGCTGCTGGCCGCCGGGCTGCCGCGCGAATGTATCCAGCTGGTGCCGACGGCGGAGCGCGCTGCGGTCGGCTACATGCTCGCCGGCATGAGCGAGTACCTCGACGTGATCGTGCCGCGCGGCGGCAAGAGCCTGGTGGCGCGCGTGCAGCAGGAAGCGCGCGTGCCGGTCATCGGACACCTGCAGGGCAACTGTCACGTGTACATCGACCGCGATGCGGATCTCGCCATGGCGCGGGTCATCGCCCTCAACGCCAAGATGCGCCGCACTGGTATCTGCGGCGCCGCCGAGACGCTGCTCATCGATCGCGCCTGCGCGCACACACACCTCGCTCCGCTGATTCGCGACCTGCTCGATGCGGGCTGCGAGGTGCGCGGCGATCCCGCCGTGCGGCAGGTCGACGCGCGGGTACGCCCGGCGAGCGAGGACGACTGGTACACCGAGTATCTCGACGCCATCATCGCAGCGCGTCTGGTCGATGGCGTCGACGAGGCGATCGCGCACATCGCCCGCTACGGCTCGGCGCACACCGAGTCGATCGTGACCGAGAATGCGGCCACCGCGGAAGCGTTCCTGCAGCGGGTCGACAGTGCGATCGTGCTGCACAACGCCTCGACGCAGTTCGCCGACGGCGGCGAGTTCGGCATGGGGGCCGAGATCGGCATCTCCACCGATCGCTTTCACGCCCGCGGGCCGGTCGGCGTGGAACAGCTCACCAGCTACAAGTATGTCGTGCGCGGCACCGGGCAGGTGCGCCCCTGACGCTGCGTCAGCGCCGGTGCGAGTGCGCGTGCGCCGGGCCGGGTGCGGCCGCGGTAGCGCAACGTTCGCAGTTCACCCAGCCCGAGTCGCCGGAAGCGTAGTGCTCCTTCTTCCAGATCGGCAATCGGTGCTTCACTTCGTCGATGATGTAGCGCGCTGCGCGAAACGCCTCATCGCGGTGCGCGGCGCTGACTCCGACCCACACGGCGATCTCGCCGATGGCGAGGTCGCCGAGACGGTGCTCGCACACGGCACGCGCGACGCCGAAGCGCGCCAGCGCCTCCGCCAGGATGCGCTCGCCCTCGCGCACCGCCAGCGCCTCGAAAGCCTCGTACTCGAGGCGCTGCACGCGCTGCCCCTCGTTATGGTCGCGTACCCAGCCCTCGAAGGAGGCGAAGGCGCCGCAGGCCGGATCGGCCAGCGCGCGGCGCAGCGCCGCCGGCGCGAGCGGCGCGCGGCTGAAGCGAAAGCTGGCGCTGGTGCTCATCGCGGCTTTCGTTAACCGCCCGCCACGGGCGGTATGAACACCACCACGTCACCGTCGCGCAGCGGGGTCGACCACTCGGCGAACTCGGTGTTGACCGCCACGCGCAGCACCTCGCTCGCCAGCGTGAACGGATGGCGCGCGCGCAGCTCCTCGTACAGCTCGCGCGGCGTGGCCGCGCCGCTGTGCAGCGTTTCTTCGCGCCGGCCGGCCTGCTCGCGCAGCAATGCGTAGTACTGGACGTTGAGGCGCTTCACCGAGCGTCGTGCTCCCGCAGCAGCCGGTCGGTAACGGATCCATATTCCCCGGGTGTGTTGATGTTGTCGAGTGCCTGCGGATTGGGCTCATCGAGCAGGCGCGCGCCGGCCCGTAACAGGAACTGGCGCGGGCAGTGCCGGCCCTCGGTAACGTAGGCCTCGAGCGCGGCGCGACACGACGGCTCGTAGATCGCGCATAGCGGCTCCGGCAGCGTGTCGTGGCTCGAGCGGTAGGCGGTTGCCGGCGCCTGTGTCGTACGCGCGCTCACCAGGTGGCGCAGCGTCGGCGCATCCAGCAGCGGCAGGTCGCACGCCAGCACCAGCCACGCCGCCTGCGGGTGCGTGCCGAGCGCGGCGAGGATGCCCGCGATCGGACCGATATCGTCGCGGCGATCCTCGATCTGCGGGAAGCGTGCCCGCAGCGGATCAGATGCCTGGTCGCGCCGCACGGAGACGTAGGCGCACTCTACCAGCGGCGCGAGCAGCGCCACGGCGCGCTCGAGCTGGGTGCGCCCGTCGTAGAGGAGCGCCGCCTTGTCACGGCCCATGCGTTTGCTGCGGCCGCCGGCCAGCACCAGTCCGTACAGCGGCGTGCTCACTTCGTCCGCCGTGCGCGGCCGCGCACGAACGGCCGGCGGCCGCCGGACTTCTGCAGCAGGCGCACGCCGATGATCTCGATATCGTGCGACAGCGCCTTGCACATGTCGTACAGCGTGAGTGCCGCGACGGTCGCGCCGGTGAGCGCCTCCATCTCCACGCCCGTGCGTCCGTGCACGCTGACGCGGCAGCGGACCACGATCTGCGTGAGGCGTGCGTGGTCGATCTCGATGTGACAGTTCTCGATGCCGAGCGGATGACAGAACGGGATCAGCTCGTGGGTGCGCTTCGCGCCCATGACGCCGGCGAGGATCACGGTGTCGAATACCGGACCCTTGCGGGTGCGGTGCCCGCTGGCGCGCAGCGCCTGCGCTACGCGGCGCGGCAGCCGCAGGCACGCCTCGGCGGTGGCGCTGCGCAGCGTGATCTCCTTGGCGCCGACGTCGACCATGGTGGGACGGTTGCGCGCATCGAGGTGGGTGAGGCTGCGAGGCGCCATCAGCCACCGATGTAGAACATCTCGACCTTGCGCTCGTCGTGCACCGCACCGCGCAGCACGGCGCGCTGCTCGCTGTAGCGGTCGGCGCGCCTGCTCCAGGTGGTGCGCAAGAGCTCGAGCAGATGCTCATCACTCGCTCCACCGCGCAGCGCATCACGCAGGCTCATGCCGTGGGTGGCGAACAGGCACGTGTACAGCACGCCATCCGAGGACAGGCGCGCGCGCGAGCAGTCGCCGCAGAACGGCTGCGACACCGACGAGATGAAGCCAACCTCGCCCTGGCCGTCCACGAAGGCGTAGCGGCGCGCGACTTCGCCGCGGTACTGCGGCTCTAGCGGTGCGAGCGGCCAGCGGGCAGCGATGCGCTCCAGCAGCTCGCGGGAGGGCACCACGAGGTCCGAGCGCCAGTGGTTGCGGTTGCCGACGTCCATGTACTCGATGAAGCGCACGATCACACCGCTGCCGCGAAAGCGTTCCAGCAGCCCGAGCGCGGTGTGGTCGTTGACGCCGCGCTGCACGACCGCGTTGATTTTCAGCGGGGTGAGCTCGGCGCGCCGCGCGTGCTCGATGCCGTCGAGTACCTCGTCGAGGCCGCCGAAGCCGCCGCTCATGCGCGCAAAGACCTGCGGGTCGAGGCTGTCGAGGCTGACGGTGACGCGGTTGAGTCCCGCTGCCTTGAGCTCGCTCGCATAGCGCGCCAGCAATACGCCGTTGGTGGTGAGCGCCACATCCTCGATGCCGGTAATGTCGGTCAGGTCGCCGATGAGCTCGGGGAGATTGGCGCGCAGCAGCGGCTCGCCGCCGGTCAGTCGCAGCTTGCGTACTCCCAGCTGCACGAACAGCCGCGCCAGTCGCACGATCTCATCGAACGACAGGCGCTCGTGCGAACCGAGGAAGCGGTAGCGCTCGTGAAAGGTCTCCCGGGGCATGCAGTAGGGGCAGCGGAAGTTGCAACGGTCCATCACCGAGATCCGCAGGTCGCGCATCGGGCGACTGAGCGTATCGCGGGGAAGGGGCCGCTTGTGCAGAGGCAGGATCACTTCGTGGCTGGACATGGCTTCACCCAGTATGACGCATCAGGGCGGCCAGAACGCCATCGGACCGCTTGACCCCCAAAGCACTTGATGGGGGAGGCCGGAGCCGGCTGCAAGCCTCAGGACCAGCGGTGCAGGCCCGTCACGAAGCCCTTGGCGTAGGTGTTAGGCCCCGGTGGCAGCTCGACGAAGCCGTCGGTGCCAGCGAGCGAGGTGAAGTCTCCCGAGCCATTGGTCGGCGCGGGAATCGCCCAGTCCCGGCCCCAGTCATCCTGCTCCAGGCGGACGGGCAGAAAAAAGGTCAGCGCCGGCGTGACGGTTACCGGCGCGCCGAGCGCTATGCGCGAGCTGGGCAAGCGCGTCTGACCCAGGCTGCCGCGCAGGGCCGGCAGCACGTAGCGCGTGAGGCACATAAGCGTGGAAACCGGATTGCCAGGCAGGCCGAAGACCGCAGCTCCCGAAGGCGCGACGCCGAACCACAGCGGTTTCCCGGGTCGTTGCGCGACCTTGTGAAAGACCGCGCGCACCCCGAGCTCCTCGAGGACCGTGGGAACCAGGTCGAAGCGACCGGCCGAGACGCCACCCGAGAGCACCAGCACGTCGTGCGTCTCGAGATGGAAGCGCAGCCGTGCGCGCAGCTCATCGGCATCGTCGCGCAGGTGGTCATCGGCCACCCGCTGAAAGCCGTGCTCGCGCAGGGCGCTGACGATCGCGTAGGCGTTGGAGCGACGCACCTGGTGGGCGTGCACCGGCTCACCAGGCTCGACCAGCTCGTTGCCGGTCGAGATCACGGCCAGCATCGGCTGGCTGCTGACGCGAATACGCGCCATGCCCGCGGATGCGGCGATGGCAATCTCCGGTGCGTGCAGCCGCTGTCCGGCCGGCACCAGCAACGTCCCCTGACGGCTGTCGCTGCCACGGCGATGCACGTTCTGCCACGGCTCGACACGCACGCTCAGCGCAAGCTGGGCCTCGCCGCGCTCGATGCGCAGCTGCTCCACCGGCACCACGCTGTCGCAGCCCGGGGGCAATACGGCGCCGGTCATCACTTCGAGGCAATGCGCCGGCGTGCTGAGCGCGAGCGGCACGTCACCGGCCGCCACGGTCGCCTGGATGCGGAACGAACGCGTGCCGGCGCCGGCGGTGCGACTGTCGAGCGCAATGCCGTCCATGGCGACGCGGTCGAACGGCGGCTGGTCACGCTCGGCGTAGATGTTCTCGCGCAACACCGCCCCGGCGCACTGGCCCAGGGGCAGAGACTCGATGGGCAGGCACTGCAGATGCTGCCCGATCAGCAGGTCGGCATCGTGCGGGGTCAGCACTCGGAAATCTCAGCCCTTCTTGTCGGAGGTTCTGGCCTTGTAGACCTTTACCTGCTCGTTGAAACGGTCGGCCACGCTCTGCAGCTGATCGATGGCCGCATTGTGCTTCTGGGCCTCGACCTTCTGCAGGTCGGCCTTCTGCTCCGGCTTGAGCGCGTCGCCGGCTTTGCTGAGCTTCGCGTCGAGCTCCTTGTCGATGCAATCGACGTAGTCCTTGATGGCCTTGTCGTACTCCTTTACGGCTTTTTGCCCGGCGATCATCTCTTCGAGCGTAGCCGAGGCGCCGTCGGGCAGCTTCGAGGGAGCCGGTGGATAGGGACAATCGGCAAAGGCCGGTGCCGCCGCCAGAGCCGCGATGCATGCCATCGCAGAGAATGCCTTCATAAGAGGAAGTCCTGAACGGATGAGTCGGACCGCTATCTTAAGAGGCGCTCGCGGCCGGGCGCTAGCTGAGATCAGCGGCTGAGCGTACGCTGCGGCGGCGCCGCAGAGGTGGGCACCGGAAGCAGTCGCGGGTGTGGTCATTCACCACGCCGACGGCCTGCAAGAACGCGTAGACGATGGTCGTGCCGACGAAGCGGAAGCCACGAGCCCTGAGATCCCGTGAGATTGCGTCACTGAGCGGGGTGCGTGCGGGTACCGTGCCCGCGCGCGGGCGATTGACGAGCGGGCGCCGGCGTACGAACGACCACAGGTAGCGATCGAAGGAGCCGAACTCGCGCTGCACGGCCAGAAAGGCCCGCGCGTTGCTGACCGTGGAGTCGATCTTCAGCCGGTTGCGCACGATAGCCGCATCGCGCCGCAGCGCCGCCCGGCGCCGTGCGTCGAAGCGCGCCACGCGCTGCGGCTCGAAGTTGGCGAACGCGCGGCGGTAACCGGCGCGCTTGCGCAGGATCGTCGCCCAGGAGAGTCCTGCCTGCGCTCCCTCGAGCGTGAGCATCTCGAACAGCCGACGGTCATCGTGCACCGGCCGACCCCATTCCTCGTCGTGATAGCGCGTGTATTCCGGCTCGACCGCGCGAGCCCAGCGGCAGCGTTGC
The DNA here is from genome assembly GCA_963837075.1 of uncultured Gammaproteobacteria bacterium. GTDB lineage: Bacteria > Pseudomonadota > Gammaproteobacteria > Steroidobacterales > Steroidobacteraceae > 13-2-20CM-66-19. The sequence continues at coordinate 131,894 of CAWILY010000002.1, forward strand.
CGCTCGTCGCGGCGCCGTGCGCCGGCTGATGTCTGTGATGTTCGCGCCACGCTGTACTCCTTCCGCCAGCCGACCCGTGCGGCCCCGCTGCAGCCGGCCACGGTGCGGCGCTGCCCACGTCCGGGCGTCACTTGTCCGGCACGGCACTGCCGTGGTACGCAGTGCGCCGCATGAAACCGCCGCTCCGCACGTCACCCGCCGCCGCGTGTCTGTGTGCCGCCGCAATCGTATGCCCGCCGTGCGCCCATGCGGATGCCGGTCCGCCGTACCTGACCAACGATCCTGGCACGCCGGGTAATGGTAACTGGGAGATCAACCTCGCCTCCATGCAAAGCATCGAGCGCGGCCTCGCCACCTACCAGGTGCCGCAGATCGATGCGAATTTCGGCTTGGGCGATCGTCTGCAGCTCACCTACGAGATCCCCTATGTGCTGCAGATGAGCGACGGGGAGCCGACCGCGAGCGGCTGGGGCAACGCGTTCGCGGGCGTGAAGTGGCGATTCTTCGACCAGGAGAAGGCCGGCGGCTGGCAGGTGTCGACGTTTCCGCAGGTGGAGACGGCGCCTTCCGCGGATGCGCAGCGCCGCGGCATCGCCGTGGATGGACCGCGGCTGCTGCTGCCAGTTGAGGTCGCCCGCACCGTGGGGCCGTACAACCTCAATTTCGAAGCGGGCTACTACGGACCCTGGAACGGAGCGGAGGAGCGCATTCTCGGCTTCGTTGCCGGGCGCCCCGTGACGCCGCGTCTGGAGCTGGATGCGGAGTTGTACAACGATCACCCGATGGGCACTACGCCAAGCGTCGTTACCCTGGATGTCGGTGGACGCTACCGCCTGAGCGGCGCGGTCGTCCTGCTCTTCATGGCTGGCCGCAGCGTCACCGGCAACGGACCCGGACAGATCCGGTACATGGGTTACTTCGGCGTGCAGATACTTCTGAGCGACTACGGGCGCTCACTGGCGCATGAGCACTGAGTGCGGCCGCGGCGTCAACCGGCGCGCAGGCGCTGCCGTTCTTGGCTACAGTGAGCCTGGCGGCGGCCATGGTGCGAGCGTGCAGCCGGGCGGTGGCGCAAGACGAAGTGATCCCCACCGCGTCTGCGGGACGGCCGGCTACCTCGCGCTGTAGCCGCGTCCCTCGAGGCACGCCACCTGCGCACGCAGGAAATCCTGCCGCTTAGCGGTGGCGACATTTGCTGTCGCCGGGTCGAAACCCGTTTGTCCGGCGGCCCAGGTGCGGCACTCGCTCTTGTCGGTCGCCTGCTGCTGGGCGCTCTGGCCGTTCTTGGGATAGGCGAACACCTCGCTCGAGCCGACGCTGTCGGCGGCAACCTGCTCGCTCACTGCGCTCGGCGGCTGCACCTGCTCATAAGCGCCTGCTGAGCCGTTCCACAGGTAATAGTTGTCATCGACGTAGTAGTAGGGCACGCCCTGCCACCACAGCGTCGAGTAGTACCAGGGTAGAACCGACGCATAGACACCGAGCGGCCAACCCCAGCCCCAGCAGCAGCCCCCTCCCCAGCCATAGCGCCAGCCGTACCCGTATCCCCGCCAGCCATAGCCATAGCCGGGATAGCCATAGCCGGGATAGCCGTGCCAGCCGTATCCACCCGGGTATGTGCCATGGGCGCCCCCTGCCGGTGCAGCGTGGCCGCCGCCGCCGGTCCAGTGCGAGCCTGAGGCGGCATGCTGCGCCGCTGCCGTACCCGCGGCGGCGAACCCCAGCAGGGCTGCGACGATGAGTGCGACGCGATGCGGAATAACGTGGCTGTTCGTGAGCGGCTTCATGGGCACCGACCCCAGGCGCCAGCGGATGCGCCGTTTCGGAGGCGGCCACCGGCTCATGCCACCATGATGGTAGAGCCATTGCGCGCATGGCGATATAGGTAGTGGTCGCGAAACCCGCACCCGCTAGGTGCGGGACGGGCGGCGAGCAGCCCGCATTTGACTTAGGCTGCCCCGTGGGGAACACCGTCTCAATCCGGGTCCATCCTCCAGATATCGTTGTGCTGATCGCCGGCATCGGGGGTGCCCCCGGTGAGAAAGAGCGAGCCGTTGAGGACGTAAACACTCAGGGCGTGGCGGGGATCCCAGGGAATATTCACTACCTGGCCCCAGTGCTCGCCGTCCGGCGAGTACCACACGTCGTTCTTATCGCTATTCGGGCCGTCCGGGCCGAGGCCGCCCAGCACCCAGATGTTGTTGTTGTATACGGTAACGGCGTGATAGCGGCGCGCCGGCCAGGGGCCGCTGGCATGCTGTGTCCAGTTGACCCCGTCCGTGGTGCTCCACACCTCGTTGTACACCGTGCCCGCGGTGTTCTGGTCATCGTCTCCGTACGTGCCGCCGCCGATCACCCACAGCTGGTTGTCGAAGACCACCGCGCCGCAGATCATGCCGAGCGCGTGCGGCAACGCGCCGACGAAGTTCCAGTTAGCACCGTCGCTCGAATTCCATACGTCGGCGTAAAGGATCGGTGTCGTCGGATAAGGCTGGGGCGCGGGGTCAAGCAGAGCTGGCATCGCCTGACCGCCCATGACCCATAGCTTATTGTTAAACGCCACTACGTAGTGCAGCACGCGCCCCGGCTGGTCCAAGTTCCACACGGCCCATGGCACGGAGGCGGCGACCTGCGTCCAGTGCAGGCCGTCGCTCGAGTTCCAGACATCGGTCTGATAGTGGCCCGAGTTATCGTCGCCGCCGATGATCCACATCTTGCCATTGAAGACTGCCCAGCCGGCCATGTGCCGGCCTTCCCAGCCAGTCGAGGAATTAGGTTTCACCAGCTGCCAGATCACGCCGTCGGCACTCTTCCACACCTCGTTCGACGTACAGCAACCCGGCGCATTCGTCTTGGTGAAATGCGTCGTGTCGGTCGCGTTCCAGCCGCCAAGCAGCCAGGCCTTCTCGACGCCATCCGCGGGGTCGGGGAAGACGAGCACACCGGCACCGTCGCGACCGGCGAATTGCGCCTGCTCATTCACCTCGCCCCAGCCATAGAGGGGCGCGTCTGCCTGATTGATGGGCGGGTTGGGTTTCGGGCCGACCTGACTGGGCTGGCTCCCCGAACCGGACGAGCCACCGCCGCAAGCGGCCACGGCAAGGCACGCAACCATTCCCGTCAACAGCCGCATCCGAACGTAACGGATTGTAGGAATACCTGCCCCGGGAAACGGGCATTCGTAACTGGTCAAACTAACACCCCCGCCGAGATAAAGAGTCGCTACAGAGCGCCGCATCAGAAAGTAATCGGTGCGATGTTGTCAAGCGTGCGCGGAGAAGGTCGTGAAGGCTGCGAGTCGCTGCTCGCTACAGAACTTGAAGCGTGCTCATCCGAAACCGCCGGGACCGATCGCGGTGATGTTGGGAACGGTACTGGCGTGCTCGCCGGCACCGAGCGCCCCGCCGCCGACCGCCAGCGTCGACAGCAGCTTCACCGGAGGCGGGGATGAAGGAGGTCGCTGCCTGCGCGGCTCACCCCCAGAGACGGCGGCCACGGCGACCCTCTGGATCAATTAGTGGCTGTTCGGGGTGGCGCAGCAGAGCGCTGTATTGGTACCCGGGACCAATGACGCTACAGTCACAGCCTATGGACCTCAACGCGATCAGTTCGGCATTCCAGGCACGGGAGTTCTTTCTCGTATATCAGCCCATAGTCTCGCTTCGCGATGGGCTTTGCTTCGGCGCCGAGGCCCTCATCCGCTGGCGCCGCGGGAATGCCGTCCTCGATGCCGCCGAGTTCATTCCCTTGACCGATCGCACTCCCTTGTCGGGGGTGCTCACCTATTGGGTCATCGACACGGTCGCGGCGGAATTCGGCGACTGGCTCGCAGGCAACGGGGCCGCTCACATCAGCATCAATGTGCCGCCGGAGATTCTCGGCCGAGGCGGACTCGAGTACGCCGCAACCAAGTCGGGACTGCGCACGCACGCCAAGCAGGTGATACTTGAAGTCACCGAGCGCGGCATACCCGACCAGCTGGGTCTCGATGCGCTCAACAGCATCCCAGGCACCGGCGCGCAAGTCGCACTCGATGACACGACTCTCTCCGGGGCGAATCTGGCCTTGCTCACGCGCTGCAACTTCGACTTCGTCAAGATCGATCATCAGCTCGTGGCTGAGCTGGCACCCGACAGGCCGCCGGCACCCTGGCTGAACGGGCTCGCGGCGCTGTTGCAAACAACATCGCTACAGATAATCGCCGAGGGCGTCGAGACCGCCTTCCAGGCCGAAACACTCACGGCGGCGGGAGTGCAGTTGGCGCAGGGTCACTATTTTTCAGTTCCGCAATCGGCAAGCGACTTCAAGCGTTACTATGCGGAACAGGGTCGCGCTCCCTGAAATGAGCTGACCCTTACCACCGCGCAAGTGCCTGGTCCGTCGCTCACCGCTTAGCGACTGGCGCCTCGATGTGTTCTCTGAGTAGCTGACGTACATCACCCGGCGACCCCCCGACCAGCGCGCTGTCGGGTAACCACAAGGTGGCAATGCGGTTGAATTTCAGGGCGACTCCGTTCGGGTAGACAGCGGGGGGCAGCATTGCGCTCCATTTGGTGTGCGAGTTCCCGTGAGCACCGACCACGTCGACCCCCTGCTCGTTGATCGATACAGTTGTCGTTGTGCCTTTCATCCTGACTCGCGCCCGCGCCTTGACCAGACCTCTACGACCGAAGAATTCGCCTATGAAAGAAAGAGCCAGGAAGACGCCCACTAGCACCGCGGGAAATTGGAGTCTTTCGACGAGGAGAAAAACTATGACTGCCGCCATGAGTACCCGCGGAACCCACCAAGCCCACCAGGTCTGGTAAGTGAATCGAAGAGCCCTGTTCTGCGCAATCGCAATGCGCTGCGATTCTGCTAGGTAGTTTTCGCTCAGTAGGATCTGGTGTGTCGTTTGCACTGTTCGCCTGACCCACGCAAAGTGCCCAGGCAAGATAGTCTTCGCCTGTGTTAATCACTAGGGTAGCGCGCCCGGAGAGATTCGAACTCCCGACCCTCAGGTTCGAAGCCTGATGCTCTATCCAACTGAGCTACGGGCGCGGCAGGTGGATCTTACTGGCAATCCGCACTGCGCGGCCATTTGCGCCCGGCGATTTCCCTCGCTCCGTGGGCGAGGCAGAATGCGCAGGGAAGGATAGCTGGAGGATGCACATGACGATGTTCGATCTCACCGGCAAGGTTGCGCTCATTACCGGCTCGAGCCGCGGCATCGGCCAGGCGATCGCCGTGCAGATGGCGCGCCACGGTGCGCGCGTCGTGATCTCGAGCCGCAAGCCCGAGAGCTGTGCAGCGGTGGCAGCGCAGATCACCGCTGCGGGTGGCACGGCGATGGCGCACGCCTGCCACGTGGGTCACAAGGAGCAGCTGCAGGGGCTGGTCGATGCGACGCTCGCCCGGTGGGGGCAGATCGATATCGTGGTGTGCAACGCCGCGACCAATCCGCACTTCGGACCCTCGGTCGAGACGCCGGACGAGGTATTCGACAAGATCATTCACACCAACCTGCACAGCAACCTCTGGCTGTGCAACATGAGCGTGCCGGCGATGGCTGCGCGGCGCGACGGCGTAGTGATCATCGTGTCCTCGATCGGTGCCTTCCTCGGCAGCGGCCACCTCGGCGCCTACTGCATCTCCAAGGCGGCGGATCTGCAGCTGGCGCGCAACCTCGCAGTCGAATGGGGACCGCACAACATCCGCGTCAACTGCATCGCGCCCGGCATCATCCGCACCCACTTCTCGAGCGCACTGTGGCAGGATCCGCAGCGCGCCGCTGCCTTCGCGGCGCGCAACCCGCTGCGCCGGCTCGGCGATCCGGACGACGTCGCCGGTGTCGCCGTGCTGCTCGCCTCGCGGGCCGGCAGCTTCATCACCGGGCAGGCACTGGTGGTGGACGGTGGAGCGCTCATCGGCGGTGGTGAGCCGCTCATGTAGGCTGCGGTCGCCGGCGAAGGCGGAAATATGCCGCGCCAAGGAGGGCGAACCAGGCGGGCGCGACATACAGCGCGACGCGCGTATCGGGGTCCAGCCCCAGCAGCCCCGTCACCGCGACGAGGAAAGCGAGCACGACCCAGTTCGCGAACGGCGCGCCCGGCATCCTGAAGGGCGCGGCCGGTACGGTACCGGCAGCTACCGCGCGCCGATAGTTGCGATGCGACACCATGATGATGCCCCAGGTCCATAGCGTGCCGATCAGCGTGATGCTCGTGACCCAGGTGAAGACTTGCTTCGGCACTACATAGTTCAGCACCACCGCGAGCAGCATTACGGCCGCGGATACGTGGATGCCCGCTGCCGGCACGTGGCGCGCGCTCAAGCTAGCGAAGCGCTGCGGCGCCTGACTGCGCTGGGCGAGCGACCACAACATGCGCCCGGTACTGAACAGGCCGCTGTTGCAGGAAGATGCCGCGGCGGTGATGACGACGACCGTAATGATGTTGGCCGCCCCGGGCAGACCGAGCTTGCCGAATACGAACACGAACGGGCTGATGCTCGGGCTGAGCTCATCCCACGGCACGACGGCCATGATGATGGTAAGCGCTCCGAGATAGAAAATGAGGATGCGCGCGATGATGCCGTTGGTGGCGCGCGGGAGTGCCTGCTGCGGCTCCTGCGCCTCGCCCGCAGTCACGCCGATCAGCTCCACTCCGGAGTAGGCAAACATCACAATCTGCAGCGTGAGCAGCACGCCGACCAGGCCGAAGGGCAGGAAGCCGCCGTGGGACCAGAGATTGGCGAAGCTCGCCGTGGCTCCAAGGCTGCCGGCGTGGAATACGATCACCCCGAGTCCGGCGACGATCAGCGCCACGATGGTCGTCACCTTGATGAGCGCGAACCAGAACTCCAGCTCCCCGAACACGTGCACCGCGAGCAGGTTGGAGCCGTAGAGCGCGACCAACGCGACCAGCGGCGGCAACCATTGCGGCAAGTCGGGCAACCAGTAGCGCACGTAAATGCCGATCGCCGTCAGCTCCGCCATGGCCATGACGACCCACATGAACCAGTAGGACCAGCCGGTGACGAAGCCGGCGAACGGGCCGCAGAACTCCTCGGCGTAGGTGGCGAACGAGCCGGCGACGGGGCGATAGGTCAGCAGTTCGCCCAGTGCACGCATGATGAAGAAGATGGCGGCACCACCGACCGCATAGGCCAGCAGCAGCCCGGGGCCGGCGTTGTGGATCGCCTTGGCGGAGCCGAGGAACAGGCCGACGCCGATCGTTCCGCCGATGGCGATCAGCTGAATGTGGCGGTTGTGCAGGTTGCGCGCCAGGCTTGGCTCTGATTGCGACATGAGTTATTCCGCCAGTGCGTTGGGGAGGATGCGCGCCGTCAGGGGGTAGGTGCGCCGAGGAGTGCATAGCGCCGACCCTGCGGGAGCTCGTAGCGTTGCACGAGGACCGCTGCACCGGCGCCGACCAACACGCCGGCAGCACCATCGCCCGGCGACGGCCGGGGATGAAGGCGATCGAGCCAGCGCGTGAGCTTCCCGGATGCGTGGCCGGGCAGCAGCACCAGCACGCGCGCGGCTGCGCCCTGAGCATGGAACCAGCCTGCGATCGCCGCTCGAGAGTCGGTTGCGCTGCTGGTCAGGACGACCGGCGGGTCGAAGCCGTGATCGAGTATGGCGATCGTGGTCTCATCGGGATTCAACAGCGCCAGCGGCTCGTGCGCGGTGTCCGCATGGATGCGCCGGGCAAGACCCGGCAGATCCTGCCAGTGATCGATGATCGGCAGCGCCGCCGCCGCGCTGAGACACACCGCGGTCACGTAGCCGGCATATGCCCAGCCGAGGCTGCGCTGCGCTCCTGCCGCGCGTTGCGCCCGTTTCGCAAGCATGAGCGCCGTATGCGTCGCCACGATCACAGCGAGCGCGGCGCTCAGGCACGCGCGGCGCGAGCCCTCGCCGGATGCCGCGAGGATCAGCAGCGCTGCGGCCATACCCCAGGCGAAGGCGCCCACCAGAACGCGGGTGAGGCGCAGCGCGAGCAGGTCGAAGGGGGTCGGCGAGCGTTGCGCCTCGTGAGCCCACAGACCCGCGAGCACACCGGTACCGAGCAGGGCCGGAGCCGCGTAGATGTCGCGCGCGGTGGCCGCCAGCGACAGCAGCACCAGGAAGGGGACGCTGGCGGCCAGAGCGAATCGCCACTGCGTGCCTGCGGCGCTGCGCGCATACCGCCACGCGCGCACCAGGGCTGCCGCGATCACCAGCGTCCAGGGCAGCAGGTACAGCGGCAGCTCGAGCAAGTACTTGCCGGGAAAGTTGCGGTGTCCGGTGGTGTAGTCGAGCGCCGCAGGCGATGCGACCCTCGTGAAGCGACCGACGACGTTGTTCCAGAAGAATGCGCGCAACGCCGCCGCGCCGTCCGCGCGCTGCAGCACCGCGAGCAGCCACGGGCCGATGATCAGCGCCTGCACCGCGAAGCCGACGTACAACTCCCAGCGCCGCAGCTCCGACCAGCGGCGCTCCCAGGCGATGAGGGTGAGCAGCGCCAGTGCGGGCACCAGCCAGCCCGGGGCGCTCTTGGCCATGAAGCCGATCGCGGCGCCGAAGTGCATCAGGGTGTAGCCCGCTGCCTTGGCTCGCCCCGGGGGTGCGCGGTAACCGCGCCAGGCGCCGAGGAGTGCCAGCGCACAACCGGCGAGCAGGCAGGCATCGGGCGCGAGCCAGATGCTGACACGAAACGCCATGAGCGCGCTCATGGCGGCGAGCGCGCCGATGACCGCGGCGCACGGGCTCGCCTGCATGCTGAGCACGAGAGCGCCGCTGGCGAGCGCCGCGAGCAGCGCGTAGAGAAGATTGGGCGCGCGGGCTGCCGCGGGCGAATCACCGAACAGCGACACGGCGGCGGCAGACATCCAGTACGACAGCGGCGGCTTCTCGAGAAAGGGTGCGCCGGCGAGGTAGGGGAGCGTACGGTCGTGCTGCAGGCTCATGCGCCAGGCGATGTCGGCTTCGCGCGGCTCGTCCGGCGTCCACAGTCCGCGTGCGAACATTCCGACGAACCACAGCGGCGCAAGCGCCAGTACGATCAGCGCAAGCGCCGGGCGTGCAGGCGCGTAGCGACGCGGCGGTGAAGTCAACAGCTCCCCTCGGCGATCCGACCTGGTGCAATTATGCGCGGCTCAGCCGGGCAGCGCGTAGTGGACGATCAGGCGCACGGCGCGGGCGTGCTCGCTCGACCAGTGCGCGAATTGCTGACACACTTCCCGCACCCCGGCTTGCGGCGTCGACTCGGTGTATTTTTCGGCAAAGCGCGCCTGCGACGACTCCTGGCCGGCCAGGTAGCGGCTCGCGCTCCACGGCGTATCCGAGTCCGCATTGTGGCTGAACAACGCGACCTCGGTGACGGTCGCGGCTGCGGGAATGGTGACGCACAGCGTCACCGGGCTTGCCTCGGCTTCAGTGCACAGGCTCGCGGCCGCAGCAACCCCCGCGCCGCCTGCTGCCGCGCTCGCCGCGTCGCCGCCCGCACCTGCCGCGGGCGAGGGGCGGCACGCCGCGACCGTCGCCAGTGCCACGACACCGTCGCTGCCGATCCTGCGCAGCACGCCAGTCTCGATCTCGGTGCGCTCGCTGCCGCGGGTGAGTTCCAGCTGGTTGGCGGTGCGGCTGACTTCCGCGATGCGCGCCTGCAGCTCGTTTTGCAGTGCGCGCTGTGCGGCGCGCTCACTCTCGGTCAGCCGTTGCGACAGCGCGAATCCCGAGGCGCCCGCGGCACCCACGATGATGAGCAGCACGATCAGCTGCAGCCGCTTGCCGCGCCGTGTCGCGCCACTGCGGCTGGCGCCGTCGCGCAGCCGCGCGGAGCGCATCTGCAGGAATGACGCGGACAGCGTCGCGGTACCGGCGATGATGGCGGCGAGAACCGAATCGGACATCGGAGGTGGCTCGCACGAGAAAGCCCGCGGTCACGCTAGCACGCAGCGCGGCCGCCGCGCCGCTATCGGGCGCGTCCGAGCGGAAAATCGCGATGCGCTTCACAGCCGCTATGTCGGCGGATGGCGACGCGCGCGCGGGCTGCCCGTGTAGGCCGCCAGCCAGCGCTCGAGCGAACTGACATCGGCCGTGAGTAACCGCAGGCCGAGCTTGCTGCGCCGCCAGAGCACGTCCTCCGCGGTGCGCGCGAATTCCTCGCGACAGAGGTATTCCAGCTCGCGCTCGTAGAGCTGCGGCAGCAGCTCGCGGCCGAGATCGCTGAGCCTTGCTGCGGAGCCGAGCATGAGCTCGAGCCGCGTGCCGTAGGCGTGCGCATAGCGTCGCCGCAGGGGCGCAGGCAGCCAGGGATAACGCCGCTCGAGCGTGCGCTGGAACACCGCGAGACTGCCTTCGGGCAGGTCTCCGCCCGGCAGGTGCGCGCCGGCCGTCCAGGGCAGGGCCTGAACTCCGAGGAGCGGCGCGAGCCGTGACACCGCCTCCTCGGCGAGGCGGCGAAAGGTCGTGATCTTGCCGCCGAACACCGACAGCAGCGGCGCCGGCCGCGCCTCGAGCTCCAGTGCATAGTCGCGCGTCACGCTCATCGAGTTGCTGGACTGATCCTCGAGCAGCGGGCGCACGCCCGAATAGCTCCACACTACGTCCGTAGCCGTGATCTGCCGGCGGAAGTACTGATTGGCGAGGCTGCACAGATACGCCACCTCGGCATCAACGATGCTTACCCCTGCGGGGTCGCCCTGATAGTCGAGGTCGGTAGTGCCGAGGAGTGTGAAGTCGTGCTCGTAGGGGATCGCGAACACGACGCGCCGGTCTTCGTTCTGGAAGATATAGGCGAAGCGATGCGCGAACAGCCGTGGCACCACCACGTGGCTGCCCTTCACGAGGCGCACCTGACGCCGGGCCTGCACCGGTGTCGCGCGGGCGAGAAATTCACTCACCCACGGGCCGGTGGCGTTGACCACGGCGCGGGCTTCGACCGCATGCTCGCCGGCGGCGCTCGTCAGCGTGGCGTTCCAGAGCGCACCTTGCAGCGCCAGGCGGCTGCAGCGCGTGCCCGTGAGGATGGTCGCACCGCGTGCGCGCGCATCGAGCGCGTTGAGCACCACCAGCCGGGCATCGTCGACCCAGCCGTCCGAGTACACGAACCCGCGCCGGTAGGGTGCCTTGAGCGCCGTGCCGGCGATGTGCGTGCGCAGATCGATCGCGGCGGATGCCGCCAGCCGCGTCCGGGCAGCGAGGTGATCATAGAGAAACAGTCCGGCGCGGATCATCCACGCCGGGCGCAGGTGGGTGGCATACGGCATGACGAAGTGCAGCGGCCGCATGATGTGCGGCGCGGCCGCCAGCAGCACCTCGCGCTCCTGCAGCGCCTTGCGCACCAGAGCGAAGTGAAACTCCTCCAGGTAGCGCAGGCCGCCGTGAATCAGCTTGGTACTGGCCGAGGAGGTGTGCGCTGCCAGGTCGTGCTGCTCGCACAGCAGCACCGACAGACCGTTTCCGGCGGCGTCACGCGCGATGCCGGCACCGTTGATCCCGCCGCCGACGACCAGCAGGTCGCAGCGTGCCGGGACCGGGGTCAAGCGCGCCGCGGCGCCTGCCGCCCGTAGTAATCCGGATAGTCCGCGGTGAGCCCCTTGAACCGCCGGTGGATCCACAGGTACTGCTCGGGCACTCGGCGTACCTGCGCCTCGATCATGTGATTGATGCGCGCGGCGTCGGCCAGCTGGCAGTCACTGGGGAAGTTCTCGAGCGGCGCGCCGATGGACGCGCGGTAACCCTGCGTCCCGGGCAGGCGCCACAGGAAGTACGGCAGCACGGTCGCGCCGGTCATGCGCGCCAGGCGCGAGGTAGCCGTGTTGGTGGCAGCAGGGATGCCGAACAGCGGGACCATTTGCGCGCCTTTTTTACGGTAGCTCTGATCCGGCGCGTACCACACGCATTCGTTGCGCCGCAGCGCCGAGATGACCGCGCGGATGTCGTCCCTGCGGATAGGCAGGCCGCCGAAATTGCCGCGAAAGCGCCCGAGCGCATAGGCAAACACCTCGTTCTTCGGCGGCCGGTAGAGAAAGACGACGCGCGTCGCCGGCAGCGTCACCACTGCGCGCCCCGACATCTCCAGCGAGCTGAAATGCGCGGTGAGCAGAATGACGCCGCGCTTGTGCGCCAGCGCCGCGTGCAAGTGCTCCACGCCTTCGACCTGCAGGATCTTCGCCAGCCGCCGCGGCGGGCACCACCAGGCGTACGGGATCTCCAGCAGCGCCACGCCGAGATTCACAAAGTGCTGATCGAGCAGCCGCTCACGCTGCGCCGGGGAGAGCTCCGGCAGGCACAGCTCGATATTGCGGCGCGCGGTGCGCACGAAGCGGGTCGGCAGCCGACGCAGCACCAGCCCCAGCAGCCGGCCGACCCGGACCATCGCCCCGAACGGCATCAGCGCCACCAGGCGCAGCAAACCCAGAGCCAGCCACGACAACCAGTATCGCGGGGCGAGCAAGCCCGATCGCATCGTGACCCCCGGGGTCGATGTGTACACGACCCTCTACCCTCCATGTGATGAGCCAGAATAGCGCATTACCGGCTGACAACTGTGATCCAATGCGGACGATGGGTCGGCTTCACTCGCATCACCTCGAGGTGCATCTCGAAGGCGCCAGTGTCGCGCGCGATGGGCGCACGCTGTTGCGCCAGGTCACCTGGAGTATCCGCCCGGGCGAGCGCTGGGTGGTGGTGGGCGAAAACGGTGCCGGCAAGACGCAGCTGCTGAAGCTCGTGGCCGGCATCGTCTGGCCAGCGCCGTCGGCCACGCCGGTCGTGCGCTACCGTCTGGGCGGTGAGCAGGCCAGCACGCCCTATGCTGTTAAGGAATGGATCGGCTACCTCGGCCCGGAACGTCAGGACAAGTACCAGCGCTACGCCTGGAACACCTCAGTGGCGCGCATCGTCGCCACCGGACTGCATCACAGCGACATTCCGCTCGCGGCGGTGACTGCCCGGGAACGGCGCCGCGTGCGCGCGCTGCTGGCGACGCTACGCATCGCGCAGCTGGCGCCGCGCCCGTTCCTGACGCTGTCCTACGGCGAGCGGCGCGTGGTGCTGCTGGCGCGCGCGCTGGCGGCGCGCCCGCGGCTGCTGCTGCTCGATGAGGTGTTGAACGGACTCGACGAGCTCAATCGCGCACGCATGTTGCGCTGGCTTGCGCGGCGGCGGCGCCTGCCCTGGGTGCTCACGACGCACCGGCTGGAGGACGTGCCACCCGGGGCCACGCACGCGTTGGTACTGCGTCGGGGCCGGGTCGTGTATGCCGGCAGACTGCGCGGCGCAACGCTTGCGCGCACCTGCGGCGGCGGCCGCCGCGTGAGCGCACCGGTAGGCGCGCGCCGCCGGCGGGGCGGGACGAGCACAGCGCGTGCCATCGTGCGCTTGAGCCGGGCCCGTGTTTATCTCGAGCAGCGCCGCGCCCTGACGGGGGTATCGCTGACGGTGCGTCGCGGCGAGTTCTGGCTCGTGCACGGCCGCAACGGGGCCGGCAAGACGACGCTGCTGCGCACGCTGTACGGCGATCACGGTGTCGCGGCCGGCGGCAGCATCGAACGGGCCGGGATCGCCGCCGGCGTGCCGCTGGAGCGCTTCAGAAAGCGCGTGGGACTCGTCGCGCCGCATCTGCAGGCGGAGCACCCGCGCGAGCTGACCGTCGCCGAGGTGGTGCAGTCGGGCCGTCACGCGAGCATCGGACTCAACGGTGCGGCGAGCGCAGCGGATCGGCGCGCGGCGCGACGTGCGCTGGCGGCTTGCGGCCTGACGCGGCTTGCCGGGCGCACGCTCGCCGAGCTGTCCTACGGACAGTCGCGTCGCGTGCTGTTCGCGCGCGCCCTGGTGCGCGAGCCGCAGCTGCTGCTGCTCGATGAGCCGTTTGCAGGCATCGACGCGCCGACGCGGCGCGCGCTCACCCGGCGGCTCATGGCGCTCAGCGCGCGCGCGACCGCGGTGGTGCTGACCACGCACCGACCGCAGGATTGGGCCGCGTGTGCCACGCACGAACTGCAGCTGGCCGGCGGGCGCGTGCGCTATTGTGGTCCGATGCGCCGCGCGCTGTCGCGGCGGGTCATGGCGCGATGACGCCCGGCAAGGTGCGGCGCGGTGTCGCGCTGCTGCTGGGCGCGGTGGCGCTCGCGGCGCTGCTCGGCGCACCGCGCCTGTGGCGCGCGTACCAGACTGCGCCGGGCGGGGCGAGCGGCCCATCCTACGAGCCGCGCGAACTGCTCGCCGGTGGCGACCAGCCACTCGCGCCACGGGTGGCGCCGGAGCTCGAGCAGCTCGACGGCGCCGGTCTCGAGGCCGCCGCCCGCTACGCGGGCGAGCACGGCTCGCTGGCTCTGATCGTCAGCCGGCACGACCACATCGTGTTCGAGCGCTACTGGCGGGGCACGAGTTTCGACACTCTGAGCGATGCGCAGTCCTTCACCCCGCTGCTCGCGGCGCTCGCGACCGGCGCGGCGCTGTCGCATCGCCTCATCGGCTGGCCCGACGAGCCGTTGAGCGCGTTGATCGGCGAATGGAGCCAGGATCCACGTGGCACGATAACCGTGCGCAATCTGCTGCAGATGTCGAGCGGTCTCGGGCCGCCGCTGCGGCCGCAGGCATCCGACCTGGTGGCCACCGCCCTCAGCGCACCGCTGGTTGCCGCACCGGGCACGACGCGCGCGGATAAGGCCGCTGACCCGCAGCTGCTCGCGCTGCTGCTCGAGCGTGCGACACAGCAACGCTACGCGAGCTATCTCTCGCTCGCGGTGTGGCGGCGTGTCGGCGCCGCAGATGCCTGGCTGTGGCTCGATCGCCCGGCAGGCCACGCGCACGCCGACTGTTGCCTGCTGGCGCGCCAGGGCGACTGGATCCGCATCGGCGAGCTGCTGGTCGGGGACGGTAACTACCGCGGCGCAGAGGTCATTCGGCCTGGCTGGGTCGCCCTGATGCGCCTGCCGGCGAAGTCGAATGCCGCCTATGGCGCCTTTGTGAGGGTGGCGAGCGGCGCGGCGAGCGGACAGGAGCCCTACGCGGCGCGCGATTTGTACGTTGCCGGCGGCCCGGGCGGTAACCGGCTGTGGCTCGTGCCGTCACTGCAGATGGCGATCCTGTGCACGGGCGCTCCGGCAGGACGCGACCCGGCCTGGGACGACAGCCGCGTGCCCAACCTGATCATCCGGGCGGCGCGCGACTACCGGCCGCGGGGACCGCCGCCGGGGAGCGACATTTCCTCGCTCGTCCCGGGCCACTAGTCCGGAAGGCGAGAGAACGTGCGCCGGCAGCTCGCAGCGCTGTTCCTGTTCTGCATCATCGACACACTGGGCTTCGGCATTCTCATCCCGCTGGTGCCCTACATGGCCGACCGCTTCGGTGTGGCGCCACAGCTGATCACGCCGATACTCGGCAGCTACTCGCTGTGCCAGCTGCTCGCGGCGCCCTGGTGGGGGCGCCTGAGCGACCGTTACGGGCGACGGCCGGTGCTGATGTACAGCCTCGCCGGTGCGTGCGTCTCGTACCTGCTGCTCGGCTGCGCGCGCAACATCTGGTGGCTGCTCGCCTCGCGCATGCTGGCCGGCTTCATGGCGGGCAACATCGCCGCGGCCTTTGCCTACGCCTCGGACGTGAGTCCGCCGCAGCGGCGCGCGGGCACGCTCGGGCTGATCGGCGCGGCGATTGGCATCGGCTTCACCATAGGCCCTCCCATTGGCGGGTTGCTCGCCGGAGCGGATCTGCGTACGGCGAACTTCACCGTGCCGGCGATCGTGTCCGCATGCACCAGTGTGCTGGCGATTCTGCTGGTGAAGTTCGTGCTGCCCGAGAGCCATACCGCGGCTCACCGTGCCGCCCAGCCCCCGGGGCCGCGGCGCGGCGCGCTGCAGCTGCTGCGCGAGCGCCGGCCGCTCGCCCTGCTGGCGGCGGCGACGCTGCTGGTGACCTACTCGCAGTCGATCCTGGAATCGATCTTCGCGATCTTCGCGCTGCAGCGTTATGGCCTGGGACCGCGCGCGGTGGGACTGTTGCTGTTCGCTATCGCACTGCCGGCGCTCGTGACGCAGGGGGGGCTGGTGCGCCTGCTCGCGCCGCGCTTCGGCGAGCTGCGCCTCGCTACCGCCGGCGTGCTGCTGTATGTGGTCGGGCTGGTGACGCTGGCAGAGGCGCCATCGCTCGCCGTCACCGTCCTCGGTCTGCTGTCGTGCGGCGCCGGGCTCGGCGCCTACAATCCGAGCGCCTCGGCGCTCGCCTCGAGGCAATCGCAGGGACATGACCGCGGCGCGGTGCTGGGCGCTTACGCCGCCAGCGCCAGCCTGGCGCGCGTGCTCGGACCGTTCAGCTCCGGTTCGCTGTATGCGCTGCTCGGACCTGCCGCACCGTTTCTGATCGGCGCGTGCATCACGCTGCCGGCGGTGTGGCTGGTGCGGCGCATGCCGCGGGCTGCCTGAGTGAGAGGCGTATCGCCTGCCGCACCTGGCGGTGCGTTACAGCGTGATCTCGGTCTGGAAGATCGAGACCGCCTGGCCGCTGATCCACACACCGGCGAGCTCTGCGCCGCTGAATTCCAGCTCCACCTCGACGCGCCCGGGCCGGTGCAGCGAGTGCCCCTGCACGCCGCAAAAGCGCGCCCGCTCGCCGCCGCGGGCGAGCAGCCCCAGCCGCGCGAGATAGGCACCGAGCAGGCCGTGCGCGTTGCCGCTCACCGGGTCCTCGGCGATACCGAGCGCGGGACAGAACATGCGCGACTCAGTCAGATGATCGGCCTCGTCCGCGATCAGGGTGAATACGAAGTAGCCGGCCGCACCGATCTGCGCCGACAGCGTGGTAAGACGCGCCAGATCGGGCTTGAGCTGCTTGAGCGGCTCAGGTCCCCGCACACCGATCAGTAGCCGCGTGCCGGCCGCGCCGACGATGCGCGGTGGTACGCGCGTGTCGAGGCTCTCGGAGGCGAGCGCCAGGGCGTCGAGCACCGCCAGGCGCTCACGATCGTTCAGCTCGCGCCCGAGCGGCGGCGGGCTGCGGCGGATGGCGATGCGACGGTCCTCGTCGTTCCCTCGCACCTCCACATCGACGATACCTGCCTTGGATTTCTGGCGCTGCCAGCGCGGCGCGTCGTGACGCCGTGACAGCACATACTGCGCCGCGACGGTGGCGTGACCGACAAAGCCCGCTTCGCTGCGCGGGGTGAAGAAGCGCGCCCGCACCGTGTGATCGTCGGCGTCCGGGGCGAGGATGAACGCGGTCTCGGCATTGTTGAGCTCGCGGGCGATCGCCAGCATCTGCGCTTCCGAGAGCGCGTCGGCGTTGAGCACCACTCCGGTCGGATTACCGGTAAAAGGCTCACGCGTGAAGGCATCGACCTGATGAACCTGGATCTTCCGCGTCATCTCATCGTCCCGTTACGGTTCCGAAGCCGACCGGCCCATTCTAGTCCTTAGCCCGGCATCATAGCCGCGCCGGGCGGCGGCGCGTGCAATACTCACGCGGGCACAATTGCGAGGTACGGTGCATGGACATCGGCGTGGAAATCAGCCTGTATCCGCTCAGAGCGGACTTCGTTCCCGCCATCCGCGAATTCCTCGAGCGCCTGAACGGCGATGGCCGCCTGCGGGTGGTCACGAACAGCATGAGCACGCAGATTTTCGGGGCGTACGCGGATGTCATGGAGGCACTGCGTCGTGAGCTGCGTGTGACGTTCGAGGACCTGGCGCTTGCTGCCGACAAGGCCGTGTTCGTGATGAAGGTGCTCGGGCCGCTGTCCCCAGCCTGACGTTTGCGGCAAACTAGCAGATTCCGAGCATATTCGCCGCAGACAATTGTCATTCTCACGGGGTAGGGAGCATGTCGCTTTTGCGTGTCGTGGACCGCGACGGAGTCGAGCACGAGGTCGACGGCAGGACTGGCCTGAAGGTGATGGAGAACCTGCGGGAGCTCGATTACGGCGTCGCGGCGATCTGCGGCGGCATGTGCTCGTGCGCGACCTGTCACGTGTATGTTGATCCGCAGTGGCAGTCACGCCTGCCGGCGATGATGTCGGATGAGCGCGAGCTGCTCGCCGAGCTCAGCCACTATCGCGACAACTCGCGCCTGTCCTGCCAGCTGGAGTTCACCCCCGAGCTCGCCGGACTGCGCGTTACCATCGCGCCGGACGAGTAGCCTCGTGTCCGCACCCACCGTCCAGGTCGACACGCGCGGCGCGGTGGCGCTGGTTACACTCAACCGCCCGGACAGCGGCAACACTCTCAACCTGCAGATGGCCATGGACCTGCTGGCCGCCGCCATGACCTGCGCGCGCAACAGTGCCGTGCGCGCGGTGGTGTTGAGTGGCGCCGGCCGGAACTTCTGCTTCGGCGGCGATCTGCGTGCCATGGCGGCGCGCGACATGGCGGCGGACGACTACATCCGCGAGCTGACGACCTATCTGCACGCGGCGATCTCGCACTTCGTGCGCATGGATGCACCGGTGATTGCAGCGGTGAACGGCACGGCTGCCGGCGCCGGTGTCGGCCTGATCGCCATGGCCGATCTCGCCGTGTGCGCGCGCAGCGCGCGTTTCAATCTCGCCTACACCAAGGCCGGCCTGACGCCCGACGCCGGCACCTCGTTCCTGTTGCCGCGCAGCGTCGGCATGAAGCGCGCGATGGAGCTGCTGTTGCTCAACCGCACGCTGCCTGCGGCGGAAGCGCGCGAGTGGGGGCTGGTGAACGAGGTAGTGCCGGACGAGCAGCTGCTGGCACGCGCACTCGAGCTCGCCGAGACGCTCGCGCAGGGTGCGAGCGGCGCCTTCGGTGCCACCAAGCGGCTGCTCGCCCACGCGCTCGGCGCCTTCGAGGCGCACATGGTGCTCGAGAGCGAGACCATCGCTGCCCAGGCGGTGTCGGCGGAGGGTACCGAAGGCATCGGCGCCTTTCTCGAGAAGCGCACGCCAACCTTCCCCGACAAGGGCGCGCGGCGGAGCTGAGGTAGTGGCGCTGTTCTTCGTGGCGTTGCTGGCCGCGCTGGGGCTGATCGTGCTGCGCCTGTATTTCAAGCTGCGCGCCGCGAGCCAGTCGCGCGCCGAGAGCTGGGATGAGCAGATCATCGGGCGGCTGCGCTCGCAGGGCTACGCGCCGTTCAACGATTACCGCGTTGACTTCTTCCTGGCGCTGCCTGATGAGGCTGCATGCCAGGGGGCGCGCATGCGCCTCGAGCCCGAATTCAGCGTCGACGTCAAGCCGCTGGCCGACGACGCCACGCTCGCCTACAGCCTGCACGCGAGCAAGACCATGCGCCTGGTGGTGCCGGATGTGCAGCAGATCAGCCGGCGGCTGACCGCACTCGCGGCCGAGCTCCAGGGCCGTTACGACGGCTGGGCGGCCTAGTCAGCGCTTTTCGGCCTGCTGCCTGACCGCTTCGGCCGCGGCGGCAATGGCGAGGGCATCGCCCAGATAGCGATGCGACAGCGGCCTGAGCTCGGCATCGAGCTCGTAGAGCAGTGGCACACCGGTCGGGATGTTGAGTTCGGTGATCGCTTGCGCGGACACACCGTCGAGCATCTTCACCATGGCGCGCAGGCTGTTGCCGTGCGCTACCACCATGACGTTGCGCGCGGCGCGCAGCTCCGGGGCGATGCGCGCGTGCCAGAACGGCAGGACCCGCAACAGGGTGTCGTGCAGCGACTCGGTGGCGGGCAGCTCCTGCGGGTCGATGGCGGCGTAGCGGGCGTCGTGCCGCGGGTGGCGCGGATCGCCAGGCGCGAGCGGCGGTGGCGGGATGTCGTAGCTGCGGCGCCAGACTTTCACCTGTGCCTCGCCGTGCTGCGCGCCTGTCTGCGCCTTGTTGAGGCCCTGCAGCGCGCCGTAATGGCGCTCGTTCAGCCGCCACGAGCGCTCCACCGGCACCCACATGAGATCCATCTCGTCGAGGATGATCCACAGGGTACGAATGGCGCGCTTCAGCACCGAGGTGAAGGCGATGTCGATGCCGAGATGCTCGCGCAGCAGCTCGCGCCCGGCCTGCAGCGCTTCGAGCCGGCCCGCCGCCGACAGGTCGACATCGGTCCAGCCCGTGAACAGGTTCTCCAGGTTCCAGGTGCTCTGGCCGTGACGGACCAGGATCAGCTTGCCGGCCACGTCAGTTCGCCAGCTTACGCACGGATTCGACACCCACCGTCAGGCTGGCGAAATCGCTGGCGCCCGCCGCGCGCATGTCGGTCAGCGTTCGCTGCCAGTGCGCCAGATCCTTGCCGGCGGATTCGACCCACGCCGTGACCCGCGCCGGGGCAGTGCCACGGCGGCGGCCGGTGAGCACTCGTTCGGTGAGCCGGCGCTGCACGCGCAGCGCCGCATCGCGCAGCCCGGTGCGCGCGATCGCCTGCCACGGGCCATCCACCTTGAGCTTCTCGATGCGCGCGCGCAGCCAGTCGAAGCCGATGCGCGTGCCGACCTCGAAATAGACGCGCGCGGTCTCGGCAACACTGACGTGCTGGAGCGCTGCGATCTCGACGATATCGAGCGCGGCGTTGAGCGCTTCCAGGCTGGCGATGCGCGCGGCGAGAGCCGGCGGCAGACCTGCGGCACCGTAGCGCTGGCATCCCTCCTCGAAGCGCGCCAGCTCGGTACCGGTCAGCACCGCGGCGATGTCCGCCTGCAGCAGCTGCACGCCGGCGCGAAACTCCCTGACGGCGGCATCCACCTGCAGCCCGCGGCTGCGGGCGGCGAGCAGCCAGTAGGTCGCGTGGCGCAGCAGGCGGCTGGTCTGGAAGGCGGCCTCGTACTGCAGCTGTGCCGGCACCTTGTTGTCGAGCGACTCGATCTGCTCCCACACCGCGCGCATCGCGAAAATCTCCCGGGCCGCGCTGTAGGCACGCGCGATCTGCGCCGGCTCCGCCCCGGTGTCCTCCTGAGCCCGCGGCACGAACGTCGGCCCCATGCGGTTCACCAGGCTGTTGGTCGTCGCCGTGGCGATGATCTCGCGCCGCAGGCGGTGGTGCCTGATGGCGCGCGGAAAGCGCTCCTGCACCGGTGCCGGGAAGTAACGTGCGAGCTCGGCGGACAGGTACGGATCCTCGGGCACGTCCGAGGCGAGCAGATGGGTGTTGAGCCAGATCTTGCTGTAGGCGAGCAGGATCGCCAGCTCCGGCCGCGTCAGGCCGATGCCGCTCTTGCGGCGATCGCCGAGCTCGTCGTCGCTCGGCAGAAACTCGAGGGTGCGGTTCAGCTCGCCCGAGCGCTCGAGCGAGCGGATCAGGTGCTGGTACTCCTGCAGCCGGCCCGCGCCCTGCAGCTCGAGAACGCTGATCGCCTGACTCTGCAGGTAATTGTTGCGCAGCACCAGCGCGGCCACCTCGGCGGTCATGCGCGACAGCAGCCGGTTGCGCTCAGCGCGCGACAGTCGGCCTTCGGCAACCTGCGGGTTGAGCAGGATCTTGATGTTCACCTCGACGTCGGAAGTGTTGACGCCCGCGGAGTTGTCGATGAAGTCGGTGTTGAGGCGCCCCTTGGCGAGCGCGTACTCCACGCGGCCGCGCTGCGTGAGCCCGAGGTTGCCGCCTTCGCCGACAACCTTCGCGCGCAGCTCGCGCCCGTTGATACGCAGCGCGTCGTTGGTGCGATCGCCGACCTCGGCGTTGCGCTCATCGCTTGCCTTGACGTAGGTGCCGATACCGCCGTTCCACATGAGATCGACCGGCAGGCGCAGGATGGCGCGGATGATGTCGTTCGGCGCCGCCGCGGCGCTGTCGATGCCGAGCAGCGCGCGCGCCTCGGCCGACAACGGAATCGACTTGGCGGAGCGCGCGAAGATGCCGCCGCCGCGCGACAGCTTGCGGCGATCGTAGTCGTCCCAGCTGGAGCGCGGCAGCGCAAACAGGCGCGCGCGCTCGGCGAAGCCGACTGCCGGCTGCGGGTCCGGGTCGAGGAAGATGTGGCGGTGATCGAAGGCAGCCTGCAGGCGGATGTGGCGCGACAGCAGCATGCCGTTGCCGAATACGTCTCCGGACATGTCGCCGATGCCGGCGACGGTGAAGTCCATGCGCTGCGTGTCGATGCCCATCTCGCGGAAGTGTCGCTTGACGCACTCCCATGCGCCGCGGGCCGTGATGCCCATCTTCTTGTGGTCATAGCCCGCGGAGCCGCCGGAGGCGAATGCATCGCCCAGCCAGAAGCCGTACTGCGCCGCGATGGCGTTGGCGATATCGGAGAAGGTCGCGGTACCCTTGTCGGCCGCCACCACCAGGTATGGATCATCAGCGTCGCGGCGTACCACCTGCGTCGGCGCCACGATGCGCCCGGCGACGATGTTATCGGTCAGGTCGAGCAGTCCGCGGATAAAGGTGTGGTAGCAGGCAACAACCTCGGCCTGCACCTCCTCGCGCGGTCCGGCCGGCAGGCGCTTCGGCACGAAGCCGCCCTTGGCGCCGACCGGCACGATGAGGGTGTTCTTGACGTTCTGCGCCTTCATCAGCCCCAGGACCTCGGTACGGAAGTCCTCGCGCCGGTCCGACCAGCGGATGCCGCCGCGGGCGACATCACCCATGCGCAGGTGCACGCCCTCGACGCGCGGGCTGTAGACGAAGATCTCGAACTTCGGCTTCGGCAGCGGCAGCTCCGGGATGCGGGCCGGGTCGAACTTGAAGCACACGTAGCTCTTCGGCCTGCCGTCGCCACCGAGCTGATAGAAGTTGGTGCGCAGCGTCGCCTGCAGCAGCGTGAGATAGGAGCGCAGGATGCGGTCATCGTCGAGACTCGTGACCGCGTCGAGCCCGGCGCGGATCTGGGCGACCAGCTGCTCGGCGCCGCGCTCGCTGCCGGAGGCGCCGCGGCTGCCGGCGGGCTCGAAGCGTGCCTGGTACAGCCGCACGAGGTTACGGGCTATGGAGGCATTAGCCGCTAACGTGCGCTCCATGTACGCCTGGCTGAACGGCACGCCGGTCTGCAGCAGGTAGCGGCAGTAGGCCCGCAGCACGACGATCTGCCGCGCGTTGAGATCCGCCGCGAGCAGCAGGCGGTTGAAGCCATCGTTCTCCACCGCGCCCCCCCAGGCGGCGAGGAAGCCTTCGCGAAAATTCGCCTCGACGCGGCCGATGTCGACACTGAGGCCGTCACGGTGCTCGAGCTCGAAGTCCTGGATCCAGGCCGCGCCGCCTTCGGGCCAGGCGAGCTCGTACGGGCGCTCGGACATCACCCGCAGCCCGAAGTTCTCCAGCATCGGCAGCACGTCGGAGATCGGCACCGGCTCGGCGAGCCGCACGATCCGCAGATGCACGCGCTGCAGGGCCTGTCCCGGCGGGCGATGGAGCGAGAGCTGCATGGCGCGCGGCTCGCGGCGCAGCACCTCGAGCTCGCCGAGATCCGCGAGCGCCTCGGTTGGTGTGACATCCTCCTGATAGGCGAGCGGGAAGGCCTGCTGGTACCGGCTGGCGAGCGCCAGCGCTGCCGCCTCGCCATCGCGCTCGATGAGCACCTCGCGCAGTCGGTCCTCCCAGGTGAGCGCTGCTTCGGCCATGCGACGCTCGATCGCACCGAGGTCGGGGCGATGGCGTGCTGCCGGATCGGTGCGCACCACCACGTGCAGCCGCGCGTGGCTCGCCCCGGAGATCTGTCCCTGACTCTCGACGCTGACGCCGGCGAAGCCCTCGAGCGCAATGTGCGCGATGCGCTGGCGGACCTCGGTGTTGTAGCGGTCGCGCGGCACGTACACCATGCAGGAGTAGAAGCGGTGATACGGATCGCGGCGCACCAGCATGCGCACCGTGCGCCGCTCGTAGAGATTGACCACACCGCGCACGATGCGGATCAGTTCGGGCACGCCCGCCTGGAACAGCTCGTCGCGCGGATAGGTCTCGAGCACGTTGAGCACCGCGCGGCCGTCGTGACCGGCCGGATCCAGGCCGAAGTGCTCGATCATGCGTTCGACCTTGCGGCGCAGCACCGGGATGTCGCGCGGGCTGCCGTTGTAGGCGGTCGAGGTCCACAGCCCGAGGAAGCGATGCTCGCCGTCGATGCGGCCGCGTACATCGAAGGTCTTGACACCGACGTAGTCGAGCCGTTCGGCGCGGTGCACCGTCGCGCTCGAGTTCGCCTTGGTCACGATCAACAGCTCCCGCTCGCGCGCGCGGGTGCGCACCTCGCCGCGCAGCACCACCGCCGCGGGTCGCGCGCCGCGATGCCGCGCGCTGTTGAGGATGCCGAGCCCGGAACGTACGTCGGGCAGCAGACGATCCTGCGTGCGCCCGCGTTCGAGCCGGTAGCGCCGGTAACCGAGAAACACGAAGTGGCGCGCCTCCATCCACTCGAGCAGCTGGCGTGCCTCGCGCACCTCAGCCGCCGGCAGCGGCGGCGGATCGCTCTCCAGTTGGCCGACGATCTCGTGCACGCGCTCGCGCATCGCGCCCCAGTCGCTGACCGCGAAGCGCACGTCGGCGAGCGTCGCCTCGATCGCATGCTGCAGGCCGGCGAGCTGGCTGCTGTCGGTGACGCGGTCGATCTCGTACAGCTGCCAGGACTCGGCGTGGGTCGCGTGCGCGCCGTTGGCGCCGAGCTCGGCGAGCTGCCCGCGCCGGTCGCGGCGCACCTGCAGCACCGGGTGCACGATCAGGTGCACCGCGAGATCGCGACGCCTGAAGGCTACCCCGACCGAATCGACCAGGAACGGCATGTCATCGCTGACGACGAGCACCAGCGTATGCCGCGAGCTGAAACCGTCGCTGCGCTGCTCGGGGTTGAACACCCGCACCAGCGAGCGTCCGGGCCGGCGCCGCGCGCCGAACAGCAGATGCGCCAGTGCCGCCGTGGCGAGCTCACCCGGGGTACGCGCCGCGAGATCCTCCTCGGCGACGCCGCGGAAGTAGCTGCGCAGGAAACGCTGGCGCAGATCCCGGCGCGGGCCGCTGGCGGCGGTACGCGCGATGCGCTCGATGAGCGCTACGCGTTCCGCCGGAATGCTGCGGAGCAGCCGGCTATCTTCGAGAGCAACTGGCGGTTGCATGCCAATCATCCTGGCCGCGACGGCGGTTCATCGGCGCGTGAGTCAGCGTGCGATCAACGCCGCGGCCGCGAACCCCCGAGCTGGTGCGGCGCGCGATTATACATGCGAGCAGCGCCTGGCCGCCTGCGCAGCCGGCGGTCGCACCGCACGCGAGCGGCGGCGTGGCCGGACGAGCGCGCACGGGCGGTTATAATGAGCGCCCGCCCGCCGCCGACGGGTGCGCGGGGGAGGATGCTGCGGAAGGTGAGCTCATGAGCGACCGCCACGACAATCCGATGGGCACGGATGGCTTCGAGTTCGTCGAGTACACCGCGCCGGACCCGCAGCTGCTGCGCTCGCTGTTCGAGCGGCTCGGCTTCCCGGTCGTGGCGCGCCATCGCTCCAAGAACGTGACGCTGCATCGCCAGGGCGACATCAACTTCATCGTCAACGCGGAAGCGCAGTCGTTCGCCCAGGCGTTCGCGCGCGCACACGGACCATCCGCGTGCGCCATGGCCTTTCGCGTGCGTGACGCGGCCAGCGCCTACGCCCGCGCGCTCGAGCTCGGCGCCGGGCCCGGGCCGCAGAGCGCCGGTCCCATGGAGCTGAACATCCCCTGCATCGAGGGTATCGGCGGCTCGCTCATCTACCTGGTCGATCGCTACGGCGAGCATTCGATCTACGACGTGGACTTTCGCCCGGTGGCCGCGGCCGTCCCAGCCGCTGGCGCGGGGCTGACGCTGATCGATCACCTCACGCACAATGTCGGCCGCGGCCGCATGGATATCTGGGCCGGTTTCTACCAGCGACTGTTCAACTTCCGCGAGATTCGCTATTTCGACATCGAGGGTAAGCTCACGGGGCTGTTGTCGCGCGCCATGACCAGCCCGTGCGGCAAGATCCGCATTCCCATCAACGAATCGCAGGACGACAAGAGCCAGATCGAGGAATACCTGCGCGAGTATCACGGCGAGGGCATTCAGCACATCGCGCTCGCCACCGACGATATCTATCACACCGTGGACGTGCTGCGCGCGGGTGGCGTCGGCTTCCAGGATACGCCCGACAGCTATTACGACGCCGTGGCGGCGCGCGTGCCCGGCCATCGCGAGTCACTCGAGGCGCTGCGCACGCGCCGCATCCTCATCGACGGCAACCCGCAGAAGGGCGAGGGCGTGCTGCTGCAGATCTTCACGCGCAATGTCATCGGCCCGATCTTCTTCGAGATCATTCAGCGCAAGGGCAACGAGGGGTTCGGCGAGGGTAACTTCCGCGCCCTGTTCGAATCCATCGAGCAGGATCAGATCCGTCGCGGTGTCGTCTAGTCGTTGCGCGCGCCCATCGACAGGTCGATCGCGAGCGCACGGTGCGGCCTGCGGCGTGCGCCCATCGCGGTTGCGCTGTGCACCGTCCTCGCCCTGGCCCTGGCCCCCGCCACCCCCACGCGTGCCGGGACGCGCGATGCGGTCGACGCCTGGGTGCGCGCCGAGCTCACGCGGCAGCACATTCCCGGCGCCACGCTGCTGGTCGCCCGCGCCGGGCACATTCTCCGGGCACGCGGTTACGGGCTCGCCAATGTCGAGCTGCGCGTCCCGGCGGTGCCGGCCACGGTGTTTCAGTCCGGTTCGCTCGGCAAGCAGTTCACGGCCACCGCCGTCATGATGCTGGTGCAGTCGCAGCAGCTGGACCTCGACGATCCGCTGACGCGCTTCTTCCCCGACGCACCGCCCGCCTGGCACGAAGTGACGATCCGGGAGCTGCTCAGCCATACGGCGGGCTTCGGCGATTACCCGGAGAGCTTCGACCTGCGCCGCGACTACACCGAGGAGCAGCTGCTCGAGCTGATCGAGGCGCTGCCGCTGGCATTCGCGCCGGGCAGCGACTGGACCTACAGCAACCTCGGCTACTTGATACTCGGCATCGTCATTCACCGCGTCACTGGCGAGTTCTACGGTAACTTCCTGCAGCAGCGCATCTTCGCGCCGCTCGGGATGCACTCCGCGCGCATCATCAGCGAGAGCGACATCGTCGCCAACCGCGCAGCCGGCTACCGGCTGGTTGGTACCGAGCTCAAGAATCAGGAATGGGTGTCGCCGTCGGTCAACACCACCGCCGACGGCAGTCTCTACTTCTCGATCCTCGACCTGGCGCGCTGGGATGCGGCGCTCGATTCGGGGCGGCTGCTGCCGCAGCGGGCGCTCGGGGAGATGTGGCGGGTCCAGAGCCTGCGCGACGGGCGCGCCAACTCCGGGAATTACGGCTTCGGCTGGTTCATCGTCGAGAAGCACGGTCAGCGCGTCGTCGAGCACGAAGGCGCCTGGCAGGGGTTCGAGACCTACATCGGCCGCTACCGCGACGCCCGGCTCACGGTCGCGGTGCTCGCCAACCTTGCCGACAGCGACCCGCAGGCGATCGCCGACCACGTCGCGCAGCTGTATCTCGCAGGCAAGGTGCGCTAGGTACCTGCCGCCGTGCGGGGCTAGGGTCGGTGCGCGCGCCCGAGATACTCCGTGCTCTGCATTTCCGCCAGGCGGCTCGCGGTGCGCGCGAACAGCCCGCTGAGGCGCTCGCCGCGGTACAGCTGCCCCGGCGCCGCGGCCGCGGACAGCACCAGGTTGACGTTGTGATCGTACAGCTCGTCGACCAGCGCGATGAAACGCCGCGCTTCGTCATCTTGCGCGCTGTCGAACAGCGGCACGCCCGAGACGAACACCGTGTGGTACTCGCGCGCGATCTCGATGTAATCATTCTGACTGCGCACCGCGCCGCACAGTGCCGTGAAATCGAACCAGGCCACGGCGGCGCTCGCGCCCAGCACCCTGACCGGGCGGCCCTGGATGTCGAGTGCGCCGCCGCGTGCGGCATCCGGTCCGGCGAGCTGCCCGAACAGCCGCTCGAGGCGCGCCGGCGTGTCGCGATCCTCCGCCGGCAGATATACACCCGCCTGGGTGAGGCGCCGCAACCGGTAGTCAGTGTCGCCAGCGAGGTGCACGACTTGCAGGTGCTGCTCGAGCAGTGCAATCGCCGGCAGAAAGCGCTGCCGCTGCAGCCCCTCGCGGTACAGCTCCTGGGGCGGGACGTTGGAGGTGGCGACCAGTGTGACTCCGTGACGGAACAGGCCGGCAAACAGGCCGCCGAGAATCATGGCATCAGCGATGTCCGACACGTACAGCTCGTCGAAGCACAGCACGCGCGCCTCGAGCGCCATGGCGCGCGCGAGCCGCTCGAGCGGCGCGCGCTGTCGCTGCAGCTGCGCCAGGCGCCCGTGCACCTCCTGCATGAATCGGTGGAAATGCAGCCGCCGCGCTAGTCCTGCCGCCAGACTCGCGGCGAACAGGTCCATCAGCCAGGTCTTGCCCCGGCCGACGTCGCCCCACAGGTACAGGCCCCGCTCGGGCGGCTCTGCGCGCGTGGCGAGAGTGCGCAGCCAGCGCGGCCCACGCGGCGCGCGCAGCGATGCCAGGCGCCGGCGCAGGCCCTCGAGCTTCGCTACCGCGGCCTGCTGGTCGGCATCGCCGCGCAGCTGCTGCGCCTCGAGCGCGCGGCGATAGCGCTCGCGCAGGTCGAGCGGATCGGTCACGCAGCTCAGAACTGCAGCTCGGGCAGATCGCGGAAATGCTCGAGCGCGGCCGGGTTGGCGAGCGCGTCCACGTTCTTCACCGGCAGCCCGTGCAATACGTTGCGCACCGCCAGCTCCGTCACCTTGCCCGAGAGCGTACGCGGCAGATCCGGCACGGCGACGATCTTCGCCGGCACGTGCCGCGCGGTGGTGTTCGTGCGGATGGCGTGGCGGATCTCGCGCTTCAGCGCCTCGTCGAGCTCCACCCCCGTGCGCAGTCGCACGAACAGTACGACGCGCACGTCGCCGTGCCAGTCCTGGCCCACGGCCAGCGCCTCGAGGATCTGCGGCAGGCTCTCGACCGCGGAGTAGATCTCGGCGGTACCGATGCGCACACCGCCCGGGTTGAGTACCGCGTCCGAGCGGCCATAGATAATGAGGCCATCGTGCTCGGTGAGCGCGGCGTAGTCGCCGTGGTGCCACGCTCCGGGGAAGCGTTCGAAGTAGGCGGCGCGGTACCTGGCACCGTCGGCATCGTTCCAGAAGCCGAGCGGCATCGACGGAAAGGGCGCGGTGCACACCAGCTCGCCGCGCTCACCCCGCAGCGGCTGTCCGGTGTCATCGAAGATCTGCACTGCCATGCCGAGCCCACGGCACTGGATCTCGCCGCGATGCACCGGCCGCAGCGGACAGCCGAGAGCAAAGCAGGACACGATGTCGGTGCCGCCGGAGATCGAGGCGAGCTGCAGGTCGGCCTTGACGGCGCGATAGACGTAATCGAACCCTTCCGGCAGCAGCGGCGACCCGGTCGACAGCACGCTGCGCAGCGCCGTGAGGTCGACCGAGACCGCCGGGACGAACACGCTCTTCTGCAGCGACGCCAGGTATCTGGCGCTCGTGCCGAACACCGTGAGGCGCTCCTCCTCGGCCATGTGCCACAGCGCCCCCGGATCCGGATGAAACGGACTGCCGTCGTACAGCACGAGCGTCGCACCGGTGGCGAGGGCGCTCACCAGCCAGTTCCACATCATCCAGCCGCAGGTCGTGAAGTAGAACAGCCGGTCGCTGCGCCTGAGGTCAGTGTGCAGCAGATGCTCTTTCTGATGCTGCAGCAGGGTGCCGCCGGCGCCGTGCACGATGCACTTGGGGACCCCGGTGGTGCCGGAGGAGTAGAGGACGTACAGGGGATGGTTGAAGGGCAGCTGTGCAAAGGCTGCCGCCGCGCCCGCCGCGCCGAACTGCTGCCACAGGCAGCAGCGCCGCTGCGCGGTCCGCAGCTCCCCGAGCGGCGGCTGCGCCGAGACGTACGGGATGACCACCACGCACTCGACCGAGGGCAGCTGCTTCAGCACCTGGGCGACTCCGGCGAGCGAGTCGAGCTGCTTGCCGGCGTAGAAGTAGCCATCCGCGGTAAACAGCACTTTGGGTTGAATCTGTCCGAACCGGTCGAGCACGCCGTGCACGCCGAAATCCGGCGAGCACGATGACCAGACGGCCCCGAGACTCGCGGCCGCCAGCATCGCCACGATCGCCTCGGGCAGGTTCGGCACGAAGCCGGCGACGCGATCCCCGGCGGTGACGCCCGCGGCACGCAAACCGGCCGCGATGCGTGCGACCTCGGCGCCGAGCTCGCGGTAGGAGAGCGTGCGGCGCGCGCCGCGCTCGTTACGGAACACCAGCGCCGGCTGCTCGTCGGCGAAGCGCAGCAGGTTGGCGGCGAAATTCAGCCGTGCCTCGGGGAAGAAGCGCGCACCGGGCATGCGGTCTGCGTCCGCGATCACCGGGCCCGCGCCCCACTCGGCACGCACGCCGGCGAAGCGTGCGACCTCCGGCCAGAACGCCTCAGGGGCGGCGAGCGACCAGGCGTAGAGCGCGTCGTAGTCGCTGAAATGGGTGCCGCGGCGCGCGTTCACGCAGCGCAGGAAGCGCGTGAGGTTCGCGTCCGCGATGGCTTGCGGCGATGGGCGCCAAAGTTCGGTCATGCAACGGTCCGCAACGGTGTGCGTAATGCTACAGCGACTGGTAGTTCGGTCCCGAGCCGCCTTCGGGCGTGGTCCAGGTGATGATCTCGTAGGGATCCTTGATGTCGCACGCCTTGCAGTGCACGCAGTTGGCTGCATTGATCTGCAGTCGCCGTCCGCCCGCGCCGTCGGCGATCATCTCGTAGACGCCGGCCGGACAGAAGCGCTCGCACGGGTTACCGTATTCCCGGCTGCAGCGCTCGGCGCAGATGCTGGTGTCGGCCACCTTGAGGTGCACCGGCTGGCTCTCATCGTGTGAGTTACCGGCGAAGAACACGAACGATACCCGATCACGCGGCGGCAGCGTGCGCTCGACCCAATGGCGCTCCGGCGAGCTGAACTCGTCGAGCTTCGCGAGGCGCGACCAGTCGGCAGTGTTCTTCAGCGTCCACGGTGATCTGCCGCCCGTCAGCAGCTCCCAGGCCGAGTTCGCCAGGCCCGCCCACAGGCCGCGCTTGAAGGCCGGCTTGAAGTTGCGCACGCGGCGCAGCTCCTGGCCGCCCGCCGAGGCGCGCCAGCGCGCGTCGAAGCCGGTGCCGCCGCCGCTCGCGGCGATGTGCTCGCCGGCGAGCGCGCCGCAGCGGATCGCCTGATGTACGCCCTTGATCTTGGCGAAATTCAGCGTCCCGCCCGCATCGCCGACCAGGATCGCCCCCGGCATTTCCAGCGTCGGGGTCGACTGCCACCCACCCGCGGCGATGGTGCGCGCACCCGCGGACAGGATCTCCCCGCCCTCGAGCAGCGCCTTCACGCTCGGATGGTTCTTGTACTGCTGGAACGCCTCGAACGGCTGCAGCCGCGGATCCTGATAGTCGAGACCGACGATGTAGCCGACGTACACGCGATCGTTGTCGAGGTGATAGAGGAAGCTGCCGGCATAGGTACGCCGGTCCGCGGGCCAGCCGAGCCCGTGCTCGATGCGCCCCGGACGCACGCGCCCGGCGGGCAGCTGCCACAGCTCCTTGTAGCCCAGCGCGTAAGTCTGCGGGCAGTGGCCGCGCGCGAGGTCGAACCTGGCGATGAGCGTCTTGGAGACCGAGCCGCGCGCCCCCTCCGCCAGCACCGTGAGCGGCGCGTGAATCTCCACCCCGGGGGTGAAGTTGGGCCCCGGCGTGCCGTCGCGGTTGAGACCCATGTCGCCGATGCGCACGCCCTTGACCGCGCCGCGCTCGTCGAACACCGCCGCTGCGGCTGCGAAGCCCGGAAAGATCTCCACGCCGAGCACTTCGGCACGCACGCCGAGCCAGGGGGTGAGCTGCCCGAGTGAGATGATGTAGTTGCCGTGGTTATTGAAGGGCGTCGAGTAGGTCAGCGTGCGCGGCATGAGCCTCACCAGCCAGTCCGGCACGGGCTTGATGGACCCGGATTG
Organism: uncultured Gammaproteobacteria bacterium; assembly: GCA_963837075.1. Taxonomy (GTDB): domain Bacteria; phylum Pseudomonadota; class Gammaproteobacteria; order Steroidobacterales; family Steroidobacteraceae; genus 13-2-20CM-66-19. Next base: position 163,732 of record CAWILY010000002.1, read on the forward strand.
CGTCAGGATGCGGAAGTCGTCCTCGGTGGCCGCAACCTTCATCCCCGGGTACTGATCGCGCCACTCCGGCAGGAGCTCTTCGAGCGGTCCGGGCTCGAGCACCGCACCGGAGAGCGAGTGCGCGCCGACGCTCGAACCCTTCTCCAGCACGCAGATATTCAATTGCGGCTTGAGCTGCTTGAGACGGATCGCGCAGGCGAGGCCCGCGGGCCCCGCCCCGACGATCACGACGTCGTATTGCATGACGTCACGCTCGATCGCCGCCGTCGTGCTCTGTGCCTCTGCCACGGACGCTCCCGGAGGTACCGACGCTCGCGCGCCTATTTCGGTTGCATGCGGATCGCGCCGTCGAGGCGCAGCGTGGTGCCGTTCAACATGGTGATCTCGGCTACGCTCGCGACCAGCTGCGCAAACTCCTCCGGCCTGCCGAGGCGCGCCGGAAAGGGCACTTGTGCAGCGAGCGACTCCTGCACCTCGCGCGGCATGCCGTCCATCATCGGCGTGTGGAAGATACCGGGTGCGATCGACACGCAGCGGATGCCGAAGCGCGCCAGCTCACGTGCGATCGGCAGCGTCATGCCGGCCACGGCCGCCTTGGTGGCGGCATAAGCGGCCTGGCCGATCTGTCCTTCGTAGGCCGCCACCGAAGAGGTGTGAATCAGCAGGCCGCGCTCTCCGTCCGGGCCCGGTGCGTTGTGCTGCATGATGGCGGCGGCCGCCTTGTCGCACAGGAAAGTACCGATCAGGTTGATGTGGACGACCTTGGCGAAGAACTCGCCGGCCATCGGCCCGTTCTTGCCGAGCACCCGGCCGGCACCGACGACGCCGGCGCAGTTCACCAGCAGATTCAGGCCGCCGAGGCTCGCGCGCGCGGCGTCCATGGCCGCGTTGACCTCGGCTTCCGAGGTGACATCGCAGCGCGCGAAGCTCGCCTGCGGGCCAAGCGCCGCGGCAGCGGCGCGCCCGGGGCCTTCCTGCACGTCGAACAGCACGACCCGGCCGCCGGCGCCGATGACGTGCACGGCGACCGCCTTGCCGAGACCCGACGCGCCGCCGGTGACGACGGCGCGTGCGTCTTTCATCCTCAACTGACCACCTCGACCGCGAGCGCAACCGCCTCTCCGCCGCCGATGCACAGTGAGGCAATGCCGCGTTTGCCGCCACGCTGGCGTAGCGCGTGAACCAGCGTGGTCAGGATGCGTGCACCGGTGGCGCCGATCGGGTGGCCGAGCGCGCACGCGCCGCCGTTGACGTTCACCCGGGCGTGATCGATGTCGATGTCGCGCATGGCGGCCATCGTCACCACGGCGAACGCCTCATTGATCTCGTACAGGTCGGCGTCGTGCGGCTTCCAGGAGAGCTGGCTGAGCACCTTGCGGATCGCACCGACCGGCGCGAGCGTGAACCACTCCGGCTCCTGGGCGTGGCTGGCGTAGGCCAGGATGCGGGCGAGCGGCTTGAGTCCCCGGCTGGCGGCGGTGCGGGCACTCATCACCACCAGTGCTGCGGCACCGTCGGAGATCGAGGACGAACTCGCCGCGGTCACCGTACCGTCCTTGGCGAACGCCGGCTTCAGGGTCGTAATCTTGCTCACGTCACAGGTGCCGGGAGTCTCGTCGCGGGCAATGACCGTCTCGCCCTTGCGGCTCTTGACCGTGACCGCAGTCACCTCGGTGTCGAACGTACCCTTCTCGAGCGCCTGCATCGCGCGACGCACCGACTCGGTGGCGAACGCGTCCTGCTGGGCGCGCGTGAAGCCGTAGCGGCTGGCCGTCGCGTCGGCGAAGCAGCCCATCGACTTACCGTCGAACGGGCTCTGCAGGCCGTCGCGCAGCATGTGATCGACCACCTCCCCCGGCCCCATGCGGTAGCCGGTGCGCGCCTTGGGCAGCAGGTACGGGGCGTTGCTCATCGACTCGAGACCGCCCGCGAGCACGATGTCGGCGTTGCCGGCGCGAATCTGGTCGGCGGCCATCATGACGGCCTTCAGCCCCGAGCCACACATCTTGTTGATGGTGGTGGCCGGCGCTGCGACCGGCACGCCGGCGCCGAGCGCGGCCTGCCGTGCCGGCGCCTGCCCGAGGTTCGCGGACAGAACGCACCCCATGAGCACCTCCTGCACATCGCTCGCGGCGATGCCGGAGGACTCCACGGCGGCCTTGATGGCGGCACTGCCGAGCTGGACGGCCGTGAGAGGGGAGAGGACGCCGAGGAACGCGCCGATGGGGGTGCGTCGGGCGGATACGATGACGACATCTGAACCGGACATGGGAGCCTCGCTTTGACTCGAGCTAGCGCGCCATTGTCTCGCGGGTCCGCCGCCGGTTGCGGGCGCGGACCGGGGAGGCGCTGCCGCGCGGACGCAGCCCCCCCTCGAAAATAGTGACGAACGCTGCGGCAATCTGCGCGCCCGTCAGCGTCTGGTCCTCACGATACCAGTGCGCGATCCAGTTGAGGGCGCCGGCGAGCGCAAAGGCCGTCATTTTCGGGTCGCAGGGCTGGATGGAACCATCCTGCACGCCCTCGCGGATCAGCCGGCGGATACCCTGGTCGACCTCGGACTTCAGTGACTTGATGTGACGGCTCATCGCCGGGGACAGGTCCTGCTCCTCGGCACGCACCATGCACCAGCCGAACTCGGAGGCGACCGCTTCACCGTAATGCCGCAGCACGGCATTGAGCCGCTCGCGGGCCGGCACCGCGAGGTCGCGCACCTCGCGGAACGCGGCGCGGATCCGCTCGACGCCGGCTACGAAGCACTCGAACAGCAGCTGTTCCTTGCTGGTGACGTAGTAGTACACGGTCGGCTTGGTGACCTCGAGCCGCGCGGCGATGTCGTCCAGGGAGGTATTGTGGTAGCCCTTGCGGTTGAACTCGCGGGCCGCGGTGCGGATGACCGCATCGCGCTTGAGCTCGCGGTCGCGCAGGCGCTCGCGGCTCGCCCGCCACGGGGACACGGCGGCGAGGGAGGGCTTGCCCGCAGGCGGCGGACCGGTACGGCGGCTATTCATGGGTGGAGAGTATTATAGCGGCGCGGGTAGCTATGTTACCCGTGGGTAGACGAACCGGCACCCAAGGAGGCAGGAACGCAAATGAACGTCGGACTGAGGCGCAGCGCCGCCGCGGTGAGTAGTGAGCAGGCCCCAAGCGGTGCGCCGCTGCGCTTCGTATCGGCCGCCTCGCTGTTCGACGGTCACGATGCGGCCATCAACATGATCCGGCGCCTGCTGCAGGCACGCGGCGCCGAGGTGGTGCATCTTGGCCACAACCGCAGCGTCGCCGACATCGTGCGCGCCGCCATCGACGAAGACGCCGATGCGATCGCGGTGAGCTCCTACCAGGGGGGCCACAACGAGTACTTCACCTACATGGTCGACATGCTGCGCGAGCGTGGCTACGGCCACGTGCGGGTCGTGGTCGGCGGTGGCGGCACCATTGCCCCGCACGAGATCGAAGCGCTCGAGCGCCACGGGGTGGAGAAGATCTATACCCCGGAGGACGGCCGGCGCATGGGCCTCGCCGGCATGATCGACGACGTGTTCGCGCGCGTCGCCGCCGCGGCGCGGCCGGCCTATGAATTCCGTCCGTTGAACGCCCGTGACCACGGGCTGATCGCCCGTACCATCTCGGTGCTCGAGGGTGATGCGGAGGGCGGCGCCGGCCAGGCGGAAGCGGTCCGCCGCGCCCTGGCGCGAACACGCCAGCATGTGCCGGTGATCGGCGTCACCGGCACCGGCGGCGCCGGCAAGTCGAGCCTGCTGGATGAGCTGCTGGCGCGGCTGGTGCGGCACTTCCCGCAAAAGCAGATCGCCGTCGTGGCGATCGATCCGACGCGCCGTCGCAGCGGCGGTGCGCTGCTCGGCGATCGTATCCGCGTGAACAGCCTGTCTGCCGACAACGTCTTCATGCGCTCACTCGCCACGCGTCGCGCGCATCTGGCCACCGCCGCGGTGCTCAAGGACGTCATCGAGCTGTACAAGGCGGCCGGGTTTGACCTGGTGGTCGTCGAGACTGCCGGCATCGGCCAATCCGATACCGAGATCATCGATCTGGTGGATCTGTCGCTGTATGTGATGACCAGCGACTACGGCGCGGCGAGCCAGCTCGAGAAGATCGACATGATCGATTTCGCCGACTTCATCGTGCTCAACAAGAGCGAGAAGCGCGGCGCCGACGACAGCCTCCGTGACGTCAGAAAGCAGTGGCGGCGTAACCACCCCGAGCGCGCCCGGCTGCCCGATGCCGAGCTGCCGGTGTTTCCGACCATCGCCAGCCGTTTCAACGACCCGGGGGTGAACCGCCTGTTCGTCGCGATCTGCGCGGCGCTGGAGCACAAGCACATCGGCACAGCGGGCTGGCAGCTCACCGATCCCGGGCCCATCGAGCTCACGGCGCGCATCCCACTGATACCCGGCCCGCGCACACGCTATCTGGCAGAGATCGCCGAGGACGCTCGTGCCGGCCGCGCGCGCATCGAGGCGCAGGTCGAGGCGGGGCGTCACGCCTTCAGCCTGTACCACTCGCTCAAGACGCTGCGCGATGCGCCGCTGCCGCAGCCGCTCGCGCCCTATCCGACGGAGGCACTGTGCGCTGCCGAGGCCGACGCCAGCCGCTGCGAGCTGCGCGCGGCCTACAACCAGGCGCTGCAGCAGGTGGGTGCGGAGGCGCTCGCCGAGCTGCGCGGGTGGCCGGAGCGCCTGCGCGCGGCCACCGAGCCGAGCTACTCTTACCAGGTGCGCGGGCGCACCGTGACGGGAGAGAACTACACCGAGAGCCTGTCGCGCTCGCCGATCCCGAGGCTCGCGGTGCCGCATCTTAAGGACTGGGGCGAGCTGCTGCACTTCATCCTCACCGAGAACCTGCCCGGCTACTACCCCTACACCGGCGGTGTCTACCCCTACCGGCGCGTGGAGGAGGATCCGACGCGCATGTTCGCCGGCGAAGGAGGACCCGAGCGCACCAACCGCCGCTTTCACTACCTGGCGCACGGGCACGGGCCGCGCCTGTCGACTGCGTTCGATTCGACCACGCTGTACGGGGAGGACCCGGACACCCGTCCGGACGTGTACGGCCGTACCGGCAACTCCGGCGTGTCGATCGCTACGCTCGACGACATGAAGAAGCTCTATTCGGGTTTTGACCTGTGCGATGCAGCCACCTCGGTGTCGATGACCATCAACGGACCGGCGCCGATCATCCTGGCGATGTTCATGAACACCGCCATCGATCAGCAGGTCGAGCGCTACCTGAGGAGCGAGGGTCGCTGGGAATCAGCGGAACGGCAGATCGCCGCGCTGCACGCCGCTACCGCGGCGCGCGGCGTCGCTCCGGCACGCTACCGCGGTGCGCTACCCGCCCACCACGACGGGTCGGGACTGGCGCTGCTCGGCGTGTCCGGGGATCAGCTGCTCGAGCCCGAGGTGTACCAGCGCATCCGCGCGACCACACTGGAAGCCGTGCGCGGCACGGTGCAGGCGGACATCCTCAAGGAGGATCAGGCACAGAACACCTGCATATTCTCCACCGAGTTCGCGCTGCGCATGATGGGCGACGTGCAGCAGTATTTCATCGACCAGCGCGTGCGCAATTTCTACTCGGTGTCCATCTCCGGCTACCACATCGCGGAGGCGGGTGCCAATCCGGTCTCGCAGCTCGCCTTCACGCTGGCCAACGGCTTCACCATCGTCGAGTACTACCTGTCGCGCGGCATGCAGATCGACGACTTCGCGCCCAACCTGTCGTTCTTTTTCTCCAACGGCATGGACCCGGAGTACGTCGTGATCGGACGCGTGGCGCGGCGCATCTGGGCGCGCGCCATGCGCGAGCGCTACCAGGCGAGCGCGCGCAGCCAGATGCTCAAGTACCACGTGCAGACCTCGGGCAGAAGCCTGCATGCGCGCGAGATCGCCTTCAACGACATCCGCACCACGCTGCAGGCGCTGTATGCACTGTTCGACAACTGCAACAGCCTGCATACCAACGCGTATGACGAAGCGCTCACCACGCCGACCGAGGAGAGTGTGCGCCGCGCGGTCGCGATCCAGCTCATCATCAACCGCGAGCTCGGCCTCAACAAGATTCAGAATCCGTGGCAGGGCTCCTTCGCGATCGAGTATCTGACCGATCTGGTGGAGGAGGCCGTGTACCGCGAGTTCGAGGCGCTGTCCGAGCGTGGCGGCGTGCTCGGCGCCATGGAGACCATGTACCAGCGCGGCAAGATCCAGGAGGAGTCGCTCTACTACGAGACCAGGAAGCACGACGGCTCGCTGCCGATCGTCGGTGTCAACACCTTCCTGTCGGGCCTCGATGCGGCCGAGGAGCACAAGGGCGCGGACCTGACCCGCTCGAGCGAAGAGGAGAAGCAGGATCAGGTGGCGGCGGTGCGAGCCTTTCAGGCGCGCAACGCGGCGCGTGCACCGGCGCGCTTAAGCGCACTGCAGCGCGCGGCGGCCGGCGGCGGCAACGTGTTCGCCGAGCTCATGGAGTCGGTCAAGGTCTGCTCGCTCGGACAGATCTCGCACGCGCTGTATCAGGTGGGCGGTCAGTATCGGCGCAACATGTGAGGTCGGGCTCACCGAGCGCGGCGAGGATCGCGCCACGGGCCCGCTCGCGCAGCTCGACCGCCGCCTGATCGGAGGCCACCACGGGCGTCAGCGGCGGCAGCAGCTGCAGCTCGATCGCACCGGGACGCACCCGCCAGCCGCCCGGCGGCAGGATGCGGCGCGTGCCGCGCAACGCGGCGGGTACCAGCGGACAGCCGGCGCGCACCGCGCTGGCGAAGGCGCCGGTGTGGAATTTCAGCAGCCCGGGGGTACGCGTGAACGTGCCCTCCGGAAAGAATACCAGCGAGGCGCCCTGCACGGCGTTGCGCAGCACGCGCCGCGCATCGCGCGCGCCGCGCTGCGGGTCGAAGCGCTCGACGAACTCCGCCCCCAGCCGCCGCAACAGCGCGCCGGCGAGCGGTACCTGCGCCATCTCACGCTTGATCACGAAGCCGAAGCGGGACGGCAGGGCGGCCGTGAGCACGATGCCGTCGAGGTAGCTGGCATGATTGCACACCACGACGCACTGTCCGGCCGGCAGCCGCTCGGCGCCGTGCACAGCGAGCGGCAGGCCGGCAAGACGCAGCCAGGCGCGCGCCGCGGCGCGCGCGGCGCTGCGGCGTCGCATCACGCCCGGCAGCACCACCATGAGCAGCAGCGCGCTCAAGGCCACGGCGGCGAACGCCAGCAGCGCCCATACGGCATAGACGAGGCGCGCGGTGCCGAGCAGGACGGACGGGGCTTTCACGGGCTGGGAACGAGCATTGGTGCTGCAGCAGCTGGCAGTGTCGGTGAAGTGTGAACCGGTTCTCTTTATGTTAATGCCGGCAGGCAGATGTGAAGGTGGTCACGTCGACGTCAGGGCTGCGCTCACCATACTGCGATAAGCACATTATCCGGAATCCGAGGCCCACACAGCTGTGAGGGGCTGGCGGAATCCGCTGCGAGACGAGGCTTGTCCAACACCGCAATCGCCGTGACCGCGAACACCGACTCCGCAGATCCTGCGGTTTCCCGCTTTCTGGATGCGGTATGGATGGAGCGGGGCCTGTCGCCGAACACGCTCGCGGCCTACCGCGCCGACCTGACGGCGCTCGGGCGCTGGCTGGCCGAGCGCAGCGTGCCGATGCTGCGCACTACGCGCGCCGACCTGCAGGACTTCATCGCCTGGCGGGTACGCGCCGGGGCCCGGCCGCGCTCGACGGCGCGCCAGTTGTCCAGCTTCCGCCGCTTCTTCCGCTACCTGCTGCGCGAAGGCGTGATCCGCGAGGATCCTACCGCGCAGATCGCCATGCCGAAGATCGGTCGCTCGCTGCCGCGCTCGCTCACCGAAGAGGAGGTTGAGTCGCTGCTGTCGGCTCCGGTGGTGAGCGATCCGCTCGGCAACCGCGATCGCACCATGCTCGAGGTGCTGTACGCCACGGGGCTGCGGGTGTCGGAGCTGGTGAACCTGCGCCAGGGACAGGTCAACCTCAACCAGGGTGTCATCCGCATCCTCGGCAAGGGTGACCGGGAACGGCTGATTCCGCTCGGCGAAGAGGCGATGCGCGCACTGAAGGACTTCAGCCGCAGCGCGCGCGGGGAGATCCTGCTCGAGCGGCAGACCGACTATCTGTTTCCCACCCGGCGCGGTGATCGCATGACGCGCCAGGCTTTCTGGCACATCATCAAACGTTATGCGCGCAAGGCCGGCATCGCCAAAGAGCTGTCGCCGCACACGCTGCGGCACGCCTTTGCCACCCATCTGCTGAATCACGGCGCTGACCTGCGCGTAGTGCAGATGCTGCTCGGTCACAGCGATCTGTCGACCACACAGATCTACACGCACGTGGCGCGCGAGCGTCTCAAGGACCTGCACGCCACACACCATCCGCGCGGCTGAAGCCCTGCGGCGCCGCTGCCGGCGCAGGCCGCGCGCGGCAAGCCCGTGCTAGACTGCCGCTCCCGTTCCGGCCTGGCAGGCGAGAAACCTTCGCAATCCATGCCGGTCCAACCGCCACTCAGAGCTTGCGCCGGTCTACCCTTATGATCTTCAGGAAGTTGGTTGTGTTGCTGGTGCTGTGCGGTGCGGCGGGCACGCTCGCCGCTCAGCAGACGCAGCAGCAGGCCCTGCAGCAGCAGATGCAGCAGGTACAGCAGGCCGTGCAGGGGCTGCAGGCGCAGGCACGGGCGGCAGACCCACGCGCCGAGGTCGCCAGCCACATCAGCGGCGCCCGCCCCGATGAGCTGCGCGCCACGCCGATCCCGGGAGTATGGGAGCTGACCCGTGGCCTGGACATCGCCTACGTTACCGCGGACGGCAAGTACGCCTTCAGCGGCGACCTGGTCGATCTCAGCAACGACAACAACCTCACCGAGGCACACCGGCGCGAGCTGCGCGCCAAGGCGATCGCGGCGTTCCCGGAGGATGAGATGCTGGTGTTCGGGCCGCTGGACCCGAAGTACACGGTCACCGTGTTCACCGACGTCGATTGCCCCTTCTGCCGCAAGCTCCACAGTCAGATCGCCGAGTACAACCGCCTCGGCATCCGCGTGCGTTATCTGCTTTATCCGCGCAATGGACCCAACACCCCGTCGTGGACCAAGGCTGAGCAGGTGTGGTGTGCGACCAATCGCAACGACGCGCTGACGCGCGCGAAACTCGGCGAAGAGATCAAGGCCAAGCCCTGTGCCAACAACCCGGTGTCGCGCAGCTATGCGCTCGGCCAGGACCTCGATCTGCAGGGTACGCCCGCCATCGTGCTCGCGGACGGTGCGCTGCTGTCGGGTTACATGCCACCGGACGCGCTCGCCAAGCGCCTGAAGGACGGTAAATAGGGCCGGCCCCGCGCGCCCGGGGCGCGGCGGCTCAGCGCTCGAGCAGCTTCAGTTTGTCCGGCTTGCCTTCCCATTCCTTGGCATCGGATGGGGCATCCTTCTTCTCGGTGATCACGGGCCATCCCTTGGCCAGCTCGGCGTTCAGCTGCTTGAAGTGCTCCTGACCGGGCGGCAGCTCCTCCTCCGAGAAGATCGCCTCTACCGGGCATTCCGGCTCGCACAGAGTGCAATCGATGCACTCATCCGGATCGATGGCCAGGAAGTTGGGTCCTTCGTGGAAACAGTCGACCGGGCAGACCTCCACGCAGTCCATGTATTTGCACTTGATGCAGTTTTCGGTGACGACAAAAGTCATTCGGCTTACCTTTGGGAGGAGCGCGGACCGCACGGGTCAAGGCGGTGCGCGCTTCCGGCGTACGCACAACATTGTGCCACGCCTGCGCGGCTCCGGTGAATCAGCCCGACGGGGCGCGCGCTATCCGGCGGTCGATGGTGGTGAAATGATGGCCCTCACGTCCGGCGGCCCTGTCTTCCAGGTAGCGCCGCAGCGTGAACTCCGTGCTCGGAAAGGCCAGCTCCTCCCACGGGATCTGGGCCGGGGCCAGCAGCGAAACCTCCAGGCTCTCGTGGCCGGGGGCAAAGCGCGCCTCGCCGAGCGTCGCACGGAAGAACACGTGCACCTGCTGGGCGTGCAGCACGTGCACCACGGTCAGCAGCGAGCCGATTGTGACCTCGGCCAGCGCCTCCTCGTGTGACTCGCGCGCCGCGGCCTGCTGCAGCGTTTCGCCGTTCTCCATGAAGCCCGCCGGCACGGTCCAGTAGCCGCGGCGCGGCTCGATCGCGCGCCGGCACAACAGGATGCGGCCTTCGAGCTCGGGGACGCAGCCGACGACCAGCCGCGGGTTCTGGTAATGAATCGCGCCGCACGCCTCGCACACGTGGCGCGCCAGATGGTCGCCTTCCGGAACCCGCAACCGGAGCGCGCCGCCGCATTGACTGCAGAATTTCATGATGCGTGGCGAGGATACGGGCGAGGGCCGCTGTTGTCGACGCTGCGCAAGAAACGGAATGCGTCACGCGGGCGTTGTGCCCACACTGCGGAGGTATCGCAAGTTGCGGGAGCGTTCCATGAGTTTTCAGGTGAGCGGGCTGAAGTTTGCGCAGTTCGCACCGCTGGTCGGCATGGCGGATGCGCAGCTGGCGGCACGCAACGCGCGCCGCGTGGTGGCGGATCGTCACCCGGGCTTCCCTTGCCGGGTCAGCCTGGTGGATGCGCAGCCGGGCGAGCCGGTGCTGCTGGTGAATTACCAGCACCTGAGCGTGGCCAGCCCTTACCGCTCGTGCTACGCGATCTACGTGCGCGAGCAGGCGAAGGAGGCCCGTGTGGCCCGCGACCAGCTGCCGCCGGTGCTGCATGGACGGCTGCTGTCGGTACGCGCCTTCAGCCTTGCTGGCATGCTGCTCGAGGCCGACGTCGCCGAGGGTGAGAGGTTGGTGCCCACGATCGAGCGGCTGCTCGCGCCCACCGAGGTTGCCTATCTGCACCTGCACAATGCGCGACCGGGGTGCTTCGCGGCACGTGTCGACCGCGCGTGACCCTGCGCGCGCGTGGCGCCAGCGACGACGCGGCCGCAGCGCGCGCCGCTAGCGCGACCACATGCGCATCAGGTTCGAGATCACATACTCGAGCTGGGTGCGGTTGCGCCAGTCCATCTTCAGGCCTTCGAGGGCCCGCACCTCGCCGAGGGCATAGAGCAGATCGCGCTGCATGACATCCGGTATCTGGCTCTCGATGAAGGTGATCATGACGATGCGCTCGCCGGCGGTGACCGGGGTCACCTCGTGCACGGTGGTCGAGGCGTAGAACACCGCCGAGCCGGCATTGCCCTTGATGCTCGCCGTCTGTGTGCCGAGATGAATCTGCAGCTCGCCGCCCTGGTAGTCAGCGGGCGGCGTGATGAACATGGTGCAGGATACGTCCGAGCGCAGGGGTTCGGCTCCCACGGGCAGGAATGCGGCATCGATGTGCGGACCGTACTTCATGCCGGGCGCGTAGCGGCACAGCGAGGGCACGGCGACCCGCTTGGGGAACACGAAGTTGCGCGCCTCCTCGCAGCGCTGCAGCGCTGCGAGCCCGATCTGGCCCGCCTGCTGCATCAAGGGGTCGCTCGGGTCAGCGATGGTGTTGTCCTTGGTGAGGTTGTGGGGATTGGAGCGCTTGCCGTCGATGAACCGGCCCTGACGCGCGAGCTGCGCAAGCGACTGTACCTCTGCGGGCGCGAGGAAATTCTCGATCTGCAGGAACATGGCCAACCCCTTCGATGGTGCCCGAGGTCGGAGTCGAACCGACACGCTTTTGAAGGCGGCGGATTTTCCTGCCACTTCGGCTTTCGCCGCCCCGGGTGCGTCGCCGCGCCTTGGGTTCGTGGTCTGGAGCACGCCTTCACCATGGCCTTGCCGGCTGTAGGTGCCCGCCGTCTGCTCTCTACACCTTCCCTCGCGGTTGCGGGGGCTTGGCTCGGCATCAGCTCGAGCGCTCGTCCGCTTCAGGGCCTCCACCGAGTTTGACGGGCTTCACCTCGGGGATTTCTCCGCGAGGGCTCAAAGTGTTTCGTCTGAGTCCGCTGCGTCTACCAATTCCGCCACTCGGGCATCGAGTGCGGCGGCAGTATACCCCGGGCCGGACAGCGCCCGCAGCGAAAAGACCGGCCGCGCCAAGGGCGCTGCAGACGGCGTGTAACATGCGCGCGTGCGCCGCCAGGATTTTGCCTACGACCTGCCTCCGGAGCTGATCGCTCAGTCGCCGCCCGCCGAGCGCTCGGCGGCGCGCATGCTGGTGCTCGACGGACACGACGGACTGCTCGGCGATCGCAGCGTGCGCGACCTGCCGGCGTATCTCGAGCGCGGCGACCTGCTGGTGCTGAACGACACGCGCGTGGTCGCCGCGCGGCTCACGGGCAACAAGCCCTCGGGCGGCCGCGTGGAGATCCTGCTCGAGCGCGCGCTCGCCGGGTGCGAGGCGCTGGCCCAGATCTCGGCCAGCAAGCCGATTCGCGCCGGACTCGAGATCGCGACCGCCGGCGGCAGCGTGCGCGTGCTGGCGCGCGAGGGTGAGCTGTGGCGGCTCGGGCTGCCGGCGCCGGCACTGGAGTTCTTCGAGCGCTTCGGGGTGGTACCGCTGCCACCCTACATTCGCAGGCCGGCGCTTGCGAGTGATCGTGAGCGCTATCAGAGCATCTTTGCGCGCGTGCCAGGGGCGGTGGCCGCGCCCACGGCGAGTCTGCACTTCGACGAGCCACTGCTCGCTGCGCTTGCGGCTCGCGGGGTCAGCAGGGCTTTCGTAACCCTGCACGTCGGCGCCGGCACCTTCCAGCCGCTGCGCGCCGAGCAGCTGGCAACGCACGTGCTGCACGCCGAATACGCCTGTGTCGGTGAGACGACCTGTGAAGCGGTTGCGCGCGCCCGCGCGCAGGGTAGTCGTGTGATCGCGGTCGGCACCACCGTCGTGCGCGCGCTCGAATCGGCGGCGCTCGCACCGCAGCACCAGCAGCGCGAGCCGGCGCCAACGCTGGCGCCTTGGAGCGGCGAGACGCGGCTGTTCATCACGCCGGGCTTCCGCTTCCAGGTGACCGATGCGCTGCTGACCAACTTTCATCTGCCCGAGTCGACGCTGCTGATGCTGGTGTGTGCCTTTGCCGGGCGCGAGCGGGTGCTCGCCGCCTATCGGCACGCCGTGCAGGCGCGCTACCGCTTCTTCAGCTACGGGGACGCGATGCTGGTCACGCGGCGCGCGGCGTGAACCCCACGTTCACGGTGCAGGCGCACGATGGCGCGGCGCGCGTGGGTACGCTCGTGACCGCGCATGGAGCGGTCGAGACTCCGGCATTCATGCCGGTGGGCACCTATGGCACGGTCAAGGCCATGACCCCCGAGGAGCTCACCGGCCTCGGAGCACAGATCATCCTCGGCAACACCTTTCATCTCATGCTGCGACCGGGGCCCGGGATCATCGCCGCGCACGGCGGCCTGCACCGCTTCATGCACTGGCTGCATCCGGTGCTCACCGATTCCGGCGGTTTCCAGGTGTTCAGCCTGCGCAGCCTGCGCCGCATCAGCGAGCAGGGCGTGCTGTTCCGCTCGCCGGTCGATGGCCGTGAGGTACGGCTCACCCCCGAGGACTCGATGGACGTGCAGCTCGCGCTGCGCTCGGACATCGCCATGGCGCTCGATGACTGCACGGTGTTTCCCGCCACCGAGGCCGAAGCGCGCGCCTCGATGGAGCGCTCCCTGCGCTGGGCCGCGCGCAGCCACGCGCACTACTACCGTGCCGCAGCTCCCGGCGGCCTGTTCGGCATCGTGCAGGGCGGCATGCACGCGCCGCTGCGTCTGGCGTCGCTCGAGACGCTGCTGCGCCTCGACTGGCCGGGTCTCGCGATCGGTGGACTCGCGGTGGGCGAGTCCGAGCAAGAGCGCCTGGGCGTGCTCGAGACGCTGGTGCCGCACATGCCGGCAGACCGGCCGCGCTACCTGATGGGCGTAGGCCGCCCCGAGGACATCGTGCTTGCTGTGCTGCGCGGCGTTGACCTGTTCGATTGCGTCATGCCCACGCGCCACGCCCGCAACGGTCACCTGTTCACGAGCAGCGGGGTCATCAACATCCGCAACAGCGTCTTTGCCGCGGACCTCGCGCCGATCGACAGCGCCTGCGACTGCTATACCTGCGGTAACTTCAGCCGCGCCTACCTGCGGCATCTGGATCGCTGCAACGAGATACTCGGCGCGCGCCTCAACACCATCCATAACCTGCACTTCTACATCGGGCTGATGCGCACGCTGCGGGAGGCCATCCGCCGGGGCGGCCTCGCCGCCTGGGCCGCGGGATTCCTGGCATCCCGGCGCGCCGCCAGTGCATAATGCCGCCCTTTTCGCTTCCCGGACCGTAACACATGAATGGCCTGATTTCAGACGCCTGGGCGCAGGCCGCCCCCGGCGCTCCTGGCGGACAGTTCCAGTTCGCGCTGCTGATGGCGGCGTTCATCGCCTTGTTCTATTTCATGCTGATCCGCCCGCAGCAGCGGCGCGCCAAGGAGCATCAGGCGCTGCTGTCCAAGCTCGCCACCGGCGATGAGGTGGTGACCAGCGGCGGGCTGCTCGGCAAGATCACCGAGGTGGGCGACACCTTCGTGACGCTCGAGATCGCCGACGGTGTGCGCGTCAAGGTGCAGAAGGTGCAGGTGACGCAACTGATGCCCAAGGGCACGCTGAAGGGCGCCTAGACGTGCTGGAGTACGCCCGCTGGAAGTACATCTTGGTCGCGGTGGTGCTGCTGCTGGCGCTGTTGTTCGCGCTGCCGAATTTCTTCGGCGAGGACCCGGCGCTGCAGGTGGAGCGCAAGGACCACACGCCGATGACCAGCGCCGCCGCCCAGGCACTGGAGAGCTTCCTGACGCAGCGCGCCGTGCATTTTGCCCGCAGCTACATCGACGGCGGGCGCCTGATGGTGCGCTTCGCCAACGTACCGGACCAGCTGGCGGCGCGCGATGCGGTGAACGGCCAGTATGCGGAGACCTATCGGACTGCGCTGTCGTTCGCGCCGCGGACCCCGCCCTGGCTGCGCGCGCTCGGGCTGCGGCCGATGCCGCTCGGGCTGGACCTGCGCGGCGGCCTGTACCTGCTGTTCCAGGTGGACGTCAATGCCGCGGTCAATCAGGCGCTCGAAGGCTATGCGCAGGATGCGCGGCGCGCGCTGGCCGCAGCCAACATCCCGGTGAAGGACGTCACGACGGTGGCGGTCAACAGCCCGACGCCGAACGCGGTGCGCATCGTGCTGCCGGCGCAAGCGGATGTGAATGCCGCGCGGTCCGCGCTCGGCACGCCGTTGCAGGGGCTGACGGTCTCCACCGAGAGCCTGGTCAGCGGCTCGGCAGTGACCGGCGTCATGACCAGCACGCAGATCCGCGAGCGCCGCGACTATGCGATCGAGCAGAACATGACCACGCTGCGCAACCGTGTCAACGGTCTCGGTGTGTCCGAGCCGATCGTGCAACGCCAGGGGCTGGATCGCATCAACGTGCAGCTGCCGGGCGTGCAGAATTCCGCCGAAGTGAAGGACGTGCTCGGCCGCGTCGCCACGCTCGAATTCCGCCTCGAGGACATGCAGAACAATGCCTTCGACGCGGTGCAGAGCGGGCGGGTGCCGCTCGGCTCGAAGCTCTATACCAACACCCGCTTCGGCCGGCCGGTGCTGCTGAAGCGCGAGGTGATCGCGACCGGTGATCAGCTCACCAACGCCATCGCCACGCAGTCACAGGAAGGCCCGGCGGTGAGCGTCAAGCTGGATGCGCGCGCCGGCGACAACATGCTGAAGACCACCCGCGCGAACCTCAACCGCCGCATGGCGGTGGTGCTGATCGAGAAGCGCCGCGAGACCAGCGAGGTGAACGGCAGGAAGGTGACCAAGGACGTCACCGACGAGCAGGTCATCAACGATGCCACTATCCGCGGCATCTTCAGCAACAACTTCCAGATCACCGGCCTCACCGCCGGCGAGTCGCGCGAGCTGGCGCTGCTGCTCAAGTCCGGCTCACTCGCCGCCCCGATCTACCCGATCGAAGAGCGCGCGGTGGGCCCCAGCCTGGGGCGCGACAACATCGAAAAGGGCGTGACGGCGCTGATCGTCGGTATGGCGGGCGTGTTCCTGTTCATGGCCGTGTACTACAAGACCTTCGGCCTGGTGGCCGACCTGGTGCTGCTCGCCAACGTGGTGCTGCTGACCGCGCTGCTGTCGATGGTGCGCGCCTCGCTGTCGCTGCCCGGTATCGCCGGCATCATTCTCACCGTCGGCATGGCGGTCGATGCCAATGTGCTGATCTACGAGCGCATCCGCGAGGAGCTGCGCAAGGGCGTGTCGCCCCAGGCCGCGATCCGCGCCGGCTTCGAGAAGGCGTTCTCGGCGATCGCGGACTCCAACGTCACCACGCTGATCGCCGGCGTGGTGTTGTTCGTGCTCGGCACCGGTCCGATCCGCGGCTTCGCCACGGTGCTGGTGCTCGGCGTCCTGACCTCGCTGTTCACGGCTCTCATGGGCAGCCGCGCGCTGCTCACGCTCATGTACGGCGGCCGGCGCAAGCTCGCGCGCCTCGCCATCTGACGGCGCGCGAGAGCGCCGGAAAGGTCAACGTGGAGTTCTTCAGCCATCAGACCAGCTACCCGTTCATGGCCAGGCGGCGGCTGTGGTACACGCTCTCAGCCGTGCTCATGGTGGTGTCGCTGGCTTCGTTCTTCATGCGCGGGGTGAATCTCGGCATCGACTTCACCGGCGGCGTGAGCGCGGAAGTCAGCTTCCCGCACACGGTCAACGTCGAGGACGTACGCTCCCGCCTCGCTGCCGCAGGCTTTCGCGAGCCGCAGGTACAGAATTTCGGCTCGGCACGCGACATCGCCATCCGGCTGCCGCCGGACGCGAAGCAGACGGCGAGCGAAGTGCGCGCGCGACTCGAGGGCGCGCTGCGGCAGGTGGATGCCGGCGTGCAGGTGGTGCAGCTCGACGTCGTCGGTCCGCAGGTGGGCAACGAGCTGAAGGTGAGCGCCATCGAGGCGCTGTTCTTCACGCTGCTCGGCATCTTCGGCTACATCGTCTTCCGCTTTCACACCTGGCGGCTGTCGCTTGGCGCGATCCTGGCGGTGCTGCACGACCCGATCCTGGTGCTGGGGTTCTTCGCGCTGACGCAGATGTCGTTCGACCTGGCGGTGGTGGCGGCGATCCTCGCCGTAATCGGCTACTCGCTGAACGATACCGTGGTGGTGTTCGACCGCATCCGCGAGCGCTTCGAGACCAATCGCCGCTCGCCGTCCGACGTGGTGCTCGACCAGTCGATCAATCAGACCCTGTCGCGCACCATCATGACCAAGGTGGTCACTTCGATCGTGGTGGTGGCGCTGCTGTGCCTCGGCGGCCCGGTGCTCAAGGGATTCTCGGCGGCGCTGCTGATCGGCATCATCGCCGGTACGTACTCCTCGATCTACATCTCCAGCGCCGTCGCGCTCGACTGTGGGCTGACCGCCGATCACGTCTTCCCGTCAGTTAAGACCACGCCGCTCGATCATCGACCATAGCGCGGGCGCGCAGCCGGTGAGCGCCGCTCCTCATCTCTGGCTGGCGTTCGTCGCGCTGACGCTGCTCGAGATCGTCCTCGGCGTCGACAACATCATTTTCATCACCATTCTGGTCGGCCGGCTGCCGCCAGCGCAGCAGTCGCGTGCGCGTCTGGTCGGGCTGTCGCTGGCGATGCTGACGCGCATCGCACTGCTGTTCTCGGTGGTATGGCTGACGCGCCTGGTGCAGCCCTGGCTGGCGATCGGCGCGCGCAGCTTCTCGGGGCGCGACCTGGTGCTGCTCGGCGGCGGACTGTTCCTGCTCGGCAAGAGCGTGCTGGAGATCCACGCCGCACTCGAGGGCGCGCCGTCGGCGGCCCAAGCGCAGCCGCTGCGCGGCGGCTTCGTGGCGGTCGTGACGCAGATCGCCGTGATCGACATCGTGTTCTCGCTCGACTCGGTGTTCACCGCGGTGGGATTGGTGCGCGAGCTCAGGATCATGGTCGCCGCCATCGTCGCGGCGGTGCTGGTGATGCTATGGGTGTCGCGCTCGATCGGCGCGTTCATCGCGCGTCATCCCACCATCAAGATGCTTGCGCTCGCGTTCCTGCTGCTGATCGGGGTCGCCCTGGTCGCCGAGGGGCTGCACTTCGAGATCCCCAAGGGCTATCTGTACTTCGCCATGGCGTTCGCGGTGGCGGTGGAACTGATCAACGTGCGGGTGCGTCGCCAGGGTCCGGCACGCTCCGACGACGAGCGCGGCGCCTGACCGAGTGGGCGGGGCGGCCCGCGTGCGGCGGCGATCGCCGGCGGCCGCTCACAGCTAGCGGCCGCTCACAGCGCGCTGCCGCCGCCGTGTCGCACGCGGCTGTGCCGATGGCCGTAGAGGACGTAGATCAGAAGCCCGATGGCCGTCCAGACGATCAGACGGATCCAGTTCGGGGGGCCGAGAAATACCATCATCAGCAGGCACACGGCGGCGCCGCCGATGCAGGTCACCCACAGAAAGGGCGCGCGGAACGGGCGGTGCAGGTCCGGGCGCGTGTGCCGCAGGATGAGCACGCCGAGGCAAACCGTGACGAAGGCGCTGAGCGTGCCGATCGACACCATCTCGGCCAGCATCTTAACGGGGAACAGGCCGCCGATGATCGCGGCACAGACACCGGTAATCACCGTTCCGGTTGAGGGCGTCTTGTAGCGCGGGTGCACGTGACCGAAGAAGCGCGGCAGCAGGCCATCGCGCGCCATCGCGAAGAAGATGCGCGCCTGGGCAATGGTCATCACCAGCATCACCGAAGTCATGCCGGCGACGGCGCCGATCTTCACGGGCCAGCCGAGCCAGTGCAACGAGGGGTACTTGTCGATCGCGTAGGCAACCGGTGCAGCGACGTCGAGCTCCCGGTAGCTGGCCATGCCGGTAAGTACGATCGCGACGATGACGTACAGGACGGTGCAGATGATCAGGCTGGCGAGGATGCCGACCGGCATATCGCGCTGAGGGTTCTTCGACTCCTGCGCCGCGGTCGACACCGCATCGAAACCGATGTAGGCGAAAAAGATCACCCCGGCGCCGCCGATGATGCCAGGCCAGCCGAACCGGCCGGCCGCATTCTGCGGCGGAATGAACGGATGCCAGTTGCCCGTATTGATGTAGCTCACCCCGAACAGGATAAACAGCACCACGACCGCTACTTTGATGGTGACGATTACCGAGTTGAACGCCGCTGACTGCTTGATGCCGATGTAGCAGATGGTGGCGATGGCGCCCACGATCAGGATAGCCGGCAGGTTGACCAGCGCGCCGGTGCTGACCACATGCAGCGACTCGCCCACGGAAGTCAACGGCGCGCTCGACAGGCCTGCCGGTATATGGATGCCCATCTGGTCGAGTAAGCTCACCATGTAGCCGGACCAGCCCACCGACACCGTCGCGACCGCCAGCAGGTACTCGAGCACGAGGTTCCAGCCGATGAACCAGGCGATACCCTCGCCCAGGGTCGCGTACGAGTAGGAGTAGGCGCTCCCCGAGACCGGCATCATGGCCGCGAATTCCGCGTAGCACAGTCCGGCGAGTGTGCAGCCGATGCCGGCGAGGATGAACGAGAGCGCGAGCGCGGGGCCGGCGTAGTTGGCGGCCGCCGTGCCCGTGAGCACGAAGATGCCGGTGCCGATGATCCCGCCGATGCCGAGCAGTGTCAGTTGGGTCGCGCTCAGCGCGCGGCGCAGCTGATTGTGCGCGCCCTCCTGCGCGTGCAACTCATCGATCGATTTTGTTGCGATCAGCTGTGATGCCATGAGACCCCCATCTTTTGCGCGAGGACTCTACACAAGCACCCTGGGGAAAGCGAGGAGCGAGGCGCGCCGAGCGCTCCGTGCCCGCATTATGCGTCGCGCAGATCCTGCGGCACGTGCGGGGCCAGCAGCTCGAGCAGCTGCGCGTACACCTTGGGAGTGCCGGCGACCACGTGTCCCTGCTGCTGGTACTCCGCGCCGGTGAGCGTGCCGATGCGCCCGCCGGCCTCCTGGATGAGCAGTGTCCCGGCAGCCGTGTCCCAGGCGGACAGGCCAATCTCCCAGAAGGCGTCGACGCGGCCGGCCGCGACATACGCCAGATCGAGCGCCGCGGCCCCGGGACGCCGCACGCCGGCCGCCTGCTCGGTCACCGCGCGCAACATGGCGAGGTACGCATCCAGGTAGCGCACGTTGGCGCGATAGGGAAATCCCGTGGCGACCAATGCGCCATCGAGCGAGCGCGCCTTGCTGACGCGCATGCGGTGATTGTCCAGGTGGGCGCCGGCGCCGCGGCTGGCCGTGAACAGCTCCTGGCGCAGCGGATCGTAGATCACCGCGTGCTCCAGGCGTCCCTTGATCTGGCAGGCGATCGACACGGCGAACACCGGGAAGCCGTGCAAAAAATTGGTGGTGCCGTCCAGCGGGTCGACGATCCACAGCGTGTCGTGCTCGCCGCTGCGCCCGCTCTCCTCGGCGAGAAAAGCGTGCTGCGGGTAGTGACGGCGGACGGTGGCGATGATCTCGCGTTCCGCCGCGCGGTCGACCTCGGTGACGAAGTCATTGCGCCCCTTGGAGGTGATGGTGAGCGATTCCAGGCGATTCATGCTGCGGACGATGATTTCGCCGGCCCGGCGCGCGGCGCGCACGGCAATGTTGAGCAGCGGTTGCATGATCACCGTTCATCATAGCAACCCTGACGACGATCTGCGGAGCAGCAAGCCCGACCCGTAGTGCTTTAAGATAGTGCGACGTGCGCCTGAAGCTCCACGGGCGCGGCCAAACAGCTGACAGATGGAACCCCCCGAAATTCGCATCGTGCTGGTGGCACCTTCGCACCCGGGCAACATCGGCGCCGCGGCGCGGGCCATGAAGAACATGGCGCTCGCGCAGCTGGTACTGGTCTCACCGAGACAGTTCCCGCATCCGGAGGCGAGCGCACGCGCCTCGGGCGCCGACGATGTACTGCAGGCGGTGCGCGTGGTCGGTTCGCTGGGCGAAGCCCTCAGCGGCTGCGGCTATGTCACCGCGACCACGGCGCGCGATCGTGATCAGCATTTCCGTGTCATCGACGTGCGTGCGGCGGCGGCACGCATCGTGAGTGAGGCGCAGCGCGCGCCTGCCGCGGTGGTGTTCGGCGCCGAGCGCACCGGACTCACCAACGCAGAGCTCGAGGCCGCGCACGCGCTGATCCGCATACCGGCGAGCGCCGCCTATCCGTCGCTGAATCTCGCCATGGCGGTGCAGCTGGTGGCGTACGAGCTGTGGCGCGCCCGAGGTGAGGTCGCGGGTGCGAGCGCACCGGTGACCGCGCCCCTGGCCAGCGCCGCGGAGATGCAGCAGCTGTTTGCGCACTTTGCCGAGGTGCTGGAGGAGATCGACTTTCGTGATCGCACCCAGGGTGGTACGCATCTCATGAGCCGCATCCGCCGCCTGCTGCAGCGCGCCGAGCTCGATGAGAACGAAGTGCACATCCTGCGCGGCATCCTGACGGCGGTTCAGAATCGGCGCCGTCGGGCGGGCGAGGCGCGACCGTGAGCGGCATCGCCCCGGTGTATCTCGATTACGCCGCCACCACGCCGGTGGATCCGGTGGTGGCGCAGGCCATGAGCGAGTGCCTGACGGCCGCCGGTGAATTCGGCAACCCGTCCTCGGCGCACGCGTACGGCGAGCGTGCCGCCGGCCGCATCGAGCGGGCGCGCCTCCAGGTTGCCGCATTGGTCGGCGCGCGCGCCGAGGAGATCGTGTTCACCTCCGGCGCCACCGAATCAAACAACCTGGCCATCCTCGGCTGTGCGCGTGCCAATGCCGATCGGGGCCGACACATCGTCGCCAGCCGGACCGAACACAAGTCGGTGCTCGACCCCTGCCGTCACCTGGAGAAGGAGGGCTTCAGCGTCAGCTGGCTGAAGCCCGCCGCTTCCGGGCGCATCGACAGCGAAGCGTTCGCCGCGGCGCTGCGTGTGGATACGGTGCTGGCAACGCTCATGTACGCCAACAACGAGACCGGCGTGCTCGAGGAGGTGGCGGCGATCGGCGCGCTATGTCGTGCGCGCGGGATTGCCTTTCACAGTGATTGCGCGCAGGCGCTCGGCAAGGTGCCGGTCAGCCTCGCCGCGCTGCCGGTCGATTTCGCCTCATTCACCGCGCACAAGCTGTATGGGCCGAAAGGCATCGGCGCTCTGTATGTGCGCAGCGGCGCCCGCGCGCTGCTGCAGCCGCTGACCTTCGGTGGCGGGCAGGAGCGTGCGCTTCGGCCCGGCACGCTGGCGACGCATCAGATCGTCGGCTTCGGTGCTGCCTGCGAGCTCGCGATGCGCGAGCTGCCCGCGGAAGGGGCGCGCATGGCACGTCTCGGCGAGCGGCTGCGGCACGGGCTGGCGGCGCTCGGGGGCGCGCACCTGAACGGCGCGGCGGCGCCGCGCGTGCCCGGTATCGTCAGCGTCTCCTTCGAGGGCGTGCACGGCGAGAGCCTGGTGGCAGGGCTCGCGGGACTTGCCCTGTCGACCGGGGCTGCCTGCAGCTCCGCGTCCCCGGAGCCCTCTTACGTGCTGCGCGCGCTCGGCCGCAGTACGCAGCTCGCGCAGAGCTCGCTGCGCTTCAGCCTCGGCCGCGGCACCACCGAGGCGGACATCGAGTTCGCCCTGAGCGAGCTTGAGCGCGAGCTCACGCGCCTGCGCGCGCTGTCACCGGCAGCGCCCGTGACGGAAGCGGCCGCGGAGGGCTGGGGCCTGGATCTGCGGGGCGCCCGGCTCGTGAGTGGCGAGGCCGGCGGGGCAGGCCAGGAGACCTGGGTGCGGTTCCAGCTGCTCGTCAGCGGTGACATTGTGAAAGACGCACGTTTTAAGGCGCTCGCCTGCCCCCATACTATGACCGTGGCCCACTGGCTGTGCCGCGAGCTGCCGGGCAGGCAGCGCGCAGCGCTGATTCCGGGCACGCCGCTTTCCTGGGCTGCAGCGCACGGGATGCCGATCGAGAAACTGGGTCGGCTGCTGGTGGTCGAAGACGCATTGGGCGACTGCCTCACTCACTGGAGTTGAGGCGCTACAATACGAGGAGCGATGAGCATCTCTCTGACTGAAGCGGCGGCCGACCGGGTGAAGAGCTTCCTGGCCGCACGCGGGCACGGCACGGGGCTGCGGCTCGGCGTTCGCAAGACCGGCTGTTCGGGCTTCGCCTACGTGATCAACTACGCCGAGGGGCCGCAGCCGGGCGATGCGGTGTTCGAGGATCGCGGGGTGACCGTGTTCGTCGATGCGACGAGTCTTACGCTGATCGACGGCACGATCGTGGATTTCGTGAAGCAGGGCCTGAACGAGGCGTTCCGCTTCCGTAACCCGAACGTCAAAGGCGAGTGCGGCTGCGGGGAGAGCTTCTCCGTCTGACGCACGCGCGCCGTGCCCGCGACGCGCCCCCGGGCCACACGTTCGGGCAGCAAAAATCCCTTACCGAACGGGCACTTCCATCGCGTATTGCGTTGCCGTGGGCACGCGACAGAGGGTACACTGCGCAGCTTGCCCGATCCTGAAGGCCCTTATGCCGCCCGAGGGACTCTCCCGCCCCATCACGGTTTCGAAAGGTCAACGCGGATGGCGCTCGAGCGCACACTGTCTATCGTCAAGCCCGACGGCGTCAGAGGCAATCTCATCGGCGAGGTCTATCGCCGCTTCGAGCAGTCGGGACTTGCGGTCGTCGCAGCGCGCATGCTGCACCTCTCGCAGCGCGAGGCGGAGGGTTTCTATGCCGTGCACCGCGAGCGGCCGTTCTTCGCCGATCTGGTGCGTTACATGACTTCCGGTCCGGTCATGGTGCAGGTGCTGGAAGGCGAGGGCGCCATCGCGCGCAACCGCGACATCATGGGCGCGACCGACCCGAAGAAAGCCGCCCCGGGCACCATCCGCGCCGACCTCGCCCGCAGCATCGAGCAGAACGTGGTGCATGGCTCGGACGCGCCAGAGACGGCGGCGCGCGAGATCGCCTACTTCTTCAGTACCACGGAGCTGCACCCGCGCGCCTGAGGCGCGCATCTTCGCCATGATGACTACCGCGACAGCGCGAACCAACCTGCTCGGCCTGCCGCGCCCTGCGCTCGAGGAATTCGTGGCGCAGCTCGGCAGCCGCCCGTTCCGTGCGCGCCAGCTGATGAACTGGGTTTACAAGCGCGGCGTCGGCGAGTTCGCCGACATGACCAATCTGGCCAGGGGGTTTCGCGCCCAGCTCGAGCACAGCGCCGAGATCGGCGCGCCGGCCGTCGTCGGGCGTCAGCGCTCGAGCGATGGCACCAGCAAATGGCTGCTGCGTGCGGATGCGGCGCAGGCCTTCGAGATGGTGTTCATCCCGGAGCCGGAGCGCGGCACGCTGTGCATCTCCTCGCAGGTTGGCTGCGCGCTCGACTGCTCGTTCTGCGCCACCGCGCAGCAGGGCTTTAATCGCAACCTCAGCACGGCCGAGATCGTCGGCCAGGTGTGGCTGGCGATGCGCGAGCTGGAACGCGAGGATCTTCTCCCTGCGGGCATGGCGCGCGCCGAGCGCCGCGTCACCAACGTCGTGCTGATGGGCATGGGTGAGCCACTCGCCAACCTGCGCAACGTGGTGCCGGCGCTGAGCATCCTGCTGGATGATCTCGGCTTCGACCTGTCACGGCGGCGGGTGACCCTGTCGACCTCGGGGCTGGTGCCGCAGATCTACCGCCTGGCGCAGCTCACCAACGTCGCGCTCGCCGTGTCGCTGCACGCCCCGGACGATGCGCTGCGCAACGAGCTGGTGCCGATCAACCGCAAGCATCCGATCGCGGAGCTGCTGCAGGCGTGCTGGCACTACCTCGACGAGCAGAACGGCCGCAGCGTCACTTTCGAATATGTCATGCTCGATGGCGTGAACGACTCGCCGTCACAGGCGCGCGCGTTGGCGCGGCTGCTCAAGGGGCATCCAGCCAAGGTCAATCTCATTCCGTTCAACCCTTTCCCCGCTACGCGCTATCGGCGCTCGCCGGACGCGGCGATTCAGCGATTCCGCGATGAGCTGCTGCAGCGCGGACTGCTGGCGACCATTCGCCGCACGCGCGGCGATGACATCGATGCCGCCTGCGGGCAGCTGGCCGGACGGGTCATCGATCGCACCACGGTTCGTCTGGGCAGCAAGGTCATCGGGGTCGCGGTCCAGCCATGAGCAAGCAAACCACCCACGCTCCTTCTCTCACCGCGCCGTGGCGCACGGCCGGCGCGCTGGCGGTGCTGCTGCTCAGCGGCTGTGCGGGTCACGCAAAGCAGGTGCAGAAGGAGCACGACGCCGCGAGCTACAACGTGCAGCTCGGCGTCGCTTACCTGAACCAGGGCGATCTGGCGCGTGCCAAGGACAAGCTCGATCGCGCGCTCAGCCAGAATCCGGACAGCGCCGACGTGCACAGCGCGCGCGCCATGCTGTTCGAGCGCATGGGCGAGAGTAAGGAGGCGGACGCGGAGTTCCGCACGGCGCTGCGACTCGCCCCGAACGACCCCAAGGTCGTGAACAACTACGCCGTGTACCTGTGCCAGAACGGCCGTACGGACGATGGCGTGAAGCACTTCATGCTGGCGGCCAAGAACCCGCTCTACACCACGCCCGAGGCGGCGTATACCAACGCCGGCGTGTGCCTGCGCGCGGCCAAGCGCGACGAGGAGGCCCGCGCCGATTTCGTGCGCGCCCTGCAGCTACGGCCGAACTTCGCCGAAGCCGAGTTCCAGCTGGCCACGCTGCAGTTCCAGCAGGGGCAGCTCGCCCAGGCGCGCGCCGGGATCGACACCTACCTCAACAGTTTCGATGCCACACCCGATCTGCTGCTGCTCGGCGTGCGCGTAGCGCGCGCCCAGAACGATCGCCTCGCCGCGCAGCGCTACGCGCGCAAGTTGCAGCTCGACTTCCCCGACACCGACCAGGCGCGCGCCCTGGCGACGCTCGATCACAATCCGGGTTGAGCGGCATGGGAATCGAAGCTGGCGGCGTTCAGGCGCGCGGCATCGGCGCGCGGCTGCGTGCCGCGCGCGAGAAGAAAGGACTTACCCTGCTGCAGGCTGCCGAGAAGCTGCACGTGGATGCGCACGTGCTGGAAGCACTGGAGGCGGAGGACTTCGGCGCGCTCGGCGCCGATGTGTATGTGCGTGGCCACCTGCGCCGCTACGCCGAGCTCACCGGCGAGTCTGCCAGCGAGCTGCAGCAGCTGTACGCCGACACCGGCCGCAGCGTGCGGCCGGACCTGACGCGCATTCCGCACAGCGAGGCCCCGCCACGCTCCTCGCGTCTGATGCTGCCCGCGCTGCTGCTGGTGGTGGGCTGCGCGCTCGCCGGCGCCCTGTGGTGGCTGTTGACGTTGCCGGGACAGAAGGCCCAGCCCGTGCCCGCGACGCTGCCGCGCGCCGCGCCGGCGGCTGCCGCGGCGGAGCCGAATGACCGGACGGCGGGGTCTGCCGCGGACGAGGCCGCGGCTGCGGCGCAGGCGGCTGCGCCGGCGCAGGCGCCTCCCGCAGCAGCGCCACGCGCGCCCGTGCCGCCACCGTTGAGCGCGGCGCCCGCTGCCGCCGCCGCCCCCGGTAGTGCGCAACTGCAGCTGAGGTTCTCGGCCCCGAGCTGGGTCGAGGTCTCCGATGCGGAAGGCAGACGACTGCTGCACGGCCTCATGGAGGGCGGCAGTACGCATGATCTGCGCGGTTCGCCGCCGCTGCGCATCGTGCTCGGCAACGCACCGGCGGTCGCCCTGCAGCTCGACGGCCGTACGCTCAGTGTCGCTGCGCTCGTGCACCGCGACGGCAGCGCGCATCTGTCGATCGACGCTGCCGGCAACGTGACTGCCGCGGCCCCGCGCCTGGCACACGGAGAGTGAGTTGAGCGCGCAGATCCAACCGATCCGTGGAATGAACGACGTGCTGCCGGCGGAGATCGGCGCCTGGCAGCACTTCGAGCAATGCACCCGCGAGCTGCTGACGGCCTATGGCTACGAAGAGATTCGCGTGCCGATCGTCGAGCACACCGAGCTCTTCAAGCGCGCGATCGGCGAGCACACCGACGTAGTCGGCAAGGAGATGTACACCTTTACCGACCGCGGCGGGGACAGCCTCACGCTGCGCCCCGAGGCAACTGCCGGCATCGTGCGCGCGCTGATCTCGAACGGCATGCTGCGCGGGCAGCGCCACAAGCTGTGGTGTCTGGGTCCGATGTTCCGTCACGAGACGCCGCAGGCCGGGCGCTACCGGCAGTTCTGGCAGGTGGATGTCGAGGCGGTCGGTTGCCCCGGACCGGACGTGGACGCCGAACTGATCGCGCTCAGCGCGCGACTGTGGCAGCGACTCGGCATCAGCGGCCTCACGCTGCAGATCAACTCTCTGGGCACGCCCGACAGCCGCCGTGCGTATCGTGCGCAGCTGGTGGAGTACCTGCAGGCGCACGCGGCACAGCTCGACGCCGACAGCGAGCGGCGCCTGGCCGGCAACCCGCTGCGCGTGCTCGACAGCAAGAATCCGGCGATGCAGGAGCTCATTCACGCCGCGCCGCGCCTGACCGAGCACCTGGACGACGAGTCGCGCGCACATTTCGACGCGCTGTGCACGATGCTGACCGGCATCGGCGTGCCGTACGAGATCAACCCGCGCCTGGTGCGCGGGCTCGACTACTACAATCGCACGGTGTTCGAATGGATCACGGCTGCGCAGGGAGCGCAGAATGCCGTGTGCTCAGGCGGCCGCTACGACGGACTGATCGCGCTGCTCGGCGGCGACGCGACACCGGCGGTCGGCTTCGCGATGGGTGTCGAGCGGCTGGTGGCACTGCTGGTCGCGGCGGGGCATACGCCAGCGGCGAGCCCGCCGGACGTGTACGTCGTGGTGAGCGGCACGCAGGTCGCGGCGCGCGCCCTGCAGCTGGTAGAGCAGCTGCGCACCGAGCGACCACAGCTGCGGATCGAGCTGAATCTCGGGGGCGGGAACTTCAAGGCGCAGTTCCGGCGCGCTGATCGCAGCGGCGCGGCGCTGGCGCTCATCGTCGGCGAGGAGGAGCTCGCCCGCGGCCTCGTCGGGATGAAACCTTTACTCGCGCCGGCCGGTCAGACCGAGTGCGCCATCGCACAGCTGGCGGCCGGGCTTGATGCGGCGCTGGCGGCCGTGCGCTGACGGCACCGCCGTGGCGCACTGAATTTCCGGGAGAGAAATGCGTGGAAGATTACCTTTCTGAGCAAGAACAATGGGAATGGATCAAGTCCCAGGTGCGCGACAACGGACCGGCGGTGCTGCTGGCGGTCGCGCTGGCCGTGGCGGCGATTTTCGGCTGGCGCTGGTGGCAGGGGCATCGCGACGAGCGGCAGATCGCCGCGGGCAGCAGGTACATGGAGATGGTGCAGGCGCTCGAGCGCGGCGATCGCACTCAGGCGCTGATGCTGCTGGGCGACCTGGAGCGCGAGTACGCCGGCACCCCGTACGCCGATCAGGGCAGGCTCATGGCGGCGCGCGTGTACGTCGATGACGGCGAGCTCGATCGCGCCACGGGCGAGCTGAACGCCGTGGCGCAGCAATCCAGGGACAAGGAGCTGGCCATGATCGCACTGCTGCGGCTGGCGCGCGTGCAGATCGCGCAGAACAAGCCGGACGCCGCGCTCGCCACCGTAGGTTCGGGTGCGGTCACCGGGGCGTTTGCGGCACGCTATCACGAAGTGCGCGGCGACGCGTATTACGCCAAGGGCGACAAGGCGGCGGCGCTCGCTGAGTACCGCAGCGCGCAGGCCGGCGAGGGGACCGATGCGGCGCTGCTCGCGCTGAAGATCGCCGATCTGTCGGCGGATGCGCCTGCGGCGCCGCCGGCAGCCAGGGCCGGGGCGCCCGGCAAGTAACACCATGCGCAACCGGCAACACTCAGCGCGCGCGCGGCGCGCGCTCACCATCGCAGCGGGCATGCTCGCTGTGGCCCTCGCCGCGGCCTGCTCCAAGGACAAGGACGCCATCGAGCCGGCCAAACTCACCCCGCTGCCCAATCCGAGCCTCAGCGTGAAGCGCATGTGGACGGCGAGCGTCGGTGACAAGAAAGCCATCCCCCTGCGGCTCGGGCTCGGCGTATCGGTGTGGGACGATCGCGTCTACGCCGCGGGCCACGCCGGCGACGTCGTGGCCCTTGACCTGAAGAAGGGGCGCGTCGCCTGGCGCCGCAAGACCGGGGCACCGTTGTCCGGAGGCACCTCCGCTGGTCCGGGCATCGTGGTCGTGGGCTCGAGCGACGGGCGACTGTTCGCGTTCCGGCCCCGCGACGGCGCCGATCTGTGGAACGTGCGCCTGAATGGTGAAGTACTCGCCCCGCCGACGATCTCCGAGCGGCTGATCGCGGTGCGCACCGTGGATGGCAAGTTGCACGCGCTCAGTCCCGCCGACGGGCACGAGCTGTGGGTGCAGGAGCAACAGGTGCCGCGGCTGTCGCTGCGCGGCACGGCGAGCCCGCTGATCGTCGGCGATGTGGTGCTGTGCGGCTTCGACAACGGCAAAGTGCTGGCCGTCAACGGCAATGACGGCAGCGTGCAATGGGAGGCGACCGTCACGCCGCCGCACGGCCGCACAGAACTTGAACGCCTGGCCGACATCGACTCGCAGGTGGGTGTCTCGGGAAAAGACGTCTACGCGGTCGGCTTTCAGGGACGCGTGGCGATGCTGGCGCTCGACACCGGGCAGGTGTGGTGGTCGCACGAGGCCTCGAGCTATCGCGGGCTGGTGTTCGATGACGAGGACCTTTATCTCTCCGACGCCGACGGCATGATCGTCAAGCTGAAGGCGCGTACCGGTGCGGAGATCTGGCGCCAGGACGCGCTGTTGCACCGCGGACTGTCGGCGCTGGCCATCCAGGACGAATCGATCGTCGTGGCCGACTTCCAGGGCTACGTGCACTTCATCGACAAGGAAAGCGGCGCGCTGGCGGCGCGCGTCTCCACCGGCGGCAAGGTACGTATCAGCACCACCCCGGTGATCGCCGGCAACGCGGTGATCGTCATCAACGACCGCGGCCAGATCAGCGCCTGGTGGGTGGCGCCGCGTCCGGGCGTGGTCGCGCAGGTCCGCAAGCCGGCGCCGTCGGTGCCAGCCGCGACAACGCCCGCGCAGAACAAGTAGGGACTTCACAGCGCGGTAGCGCCATGTTGCCCGTCATCGCCCTGGTCGGCCGGCCGAACGTCGGCAAGTCGACGCTGTTCAACGTGCTTACGGGCACGCGCGATGCCATCGTCGCCGATGTCCCCGGACTGACGCGCGACCGCCAGTACGGCTACGGACGCCTGGGTCCCGTGCCGAGCGTCGTCGTCGATACCGGCGGCCTGATCGAGAATCCGAGCGGGGTCGAAGCGCAGATGCGTGCGCAGACCGAGCGCGCCGTACGCGAGGCCGACCATCTGATATTCCTCGCGGATGCCCGCGCCGGCCTGACGCCACAGGACCGTTTCGTGGCGGGCGAGCTGCGCCGCTCGGGCAAGCCGGTCACGCTCGCGCTCAACAAGGCGGAGGGACTGGACGCGGACATCGTCGGCGCCGATTTTCACGAGCTCGGTTTCGGGACGCCGCTCGTCATCTCCGCCAGCCACGGGCAGGGGTGCGGTGAGCTGATGGAGGAGGTGCTGGCCGGATGCGCGCCCCAGCCAGCCGTGCAGGAAGACCCGGACGCCATTCGCATCGCCATCATCGGCCGGCCGAACGTCGGCAAGTCGACGCTCGTCAACCGCCTGCTGGGCGAGGAGCGCGTCATCGCCAGCGAGCAGCCCGGCACGACGCGCGACAGCATCCTCATCCCGTTCGTGCGTGATGAGCGTCGCTTCGTGCTGATCGATACCGCGGGCGTCCGCCGGCGGGCACGGGTCGAGGACCTGGTCGAGCGCACCAGCGTCGCCAAGACGCTGCAGGCGATCGAGGAGGCGCACGTGGTCATCCTGGTGCTGGATGCGCACGAGGAGATCGCCGAGCAGGACGCCAGCGTGCTCGGGCTCGCACTCGAGCGCGGGCGCGCCCTCATCATCGCGGTCAACAAGTGGGACGGTATTGCGCCGGAGCAGCGCGAGCAGATCCATCGGCAGCTCGCGCTCAAGCTCGACTTCGTGCCGTTCGCACCGCTGCACTTCATCTCCGCACGCCACGGCACGGGCGTGGGCGAGCTGATGCAGTCCACGGTACGCGCCTACGAGGCGGCCATGCGTGCCATGCCGACGCGTGAGCTCACGCGCACTCTCGAGCATGCTCTCACCGTGCATCAGCCGCCGCTGGTGCGCGGCCGGCGCATCAAGCTGCGCTACGCGCACCAGGGCGGGCGCAACCCACCGCGCATCGTCATTCATGGCAACCAGACGGAGGCGGTGCCGGCGGCCTACACGCGCTACCTTGCGAACGTGTTTCGCAAGAGCTACGACCTGTTCGCGACGCCCGTGGTGATCGAGTACCGCACCGACGCCAATCCCTATCAGCGCGAGGGGCGCCCACGATCGCGCGGCGGCCGGCCGCACCGGCGTGGCAAAGCCGCGCGTCGGCGCTGAGCGCGCGACAGTATTCGCGCCTCGGACGCTACGGATTGTTGGTGCCGAAGGAGTAGAGCGTCGTCGCGGCGACAGGAGTGGCCGTGAGCTTAGTGACGGTGAACACCGAGCCGATGCCGTACTGGCCGCCGTTCGCGGTCGTGCCGGCCAGATTGCCGGGAATGATCGGCGTCGGGTTGATCGCCAGCAGCAGGCTCGAGGGATTGGCCGCCTGGCCCCCGGAATTCGCGGTCGGTCCGAAGAAGTAGAGCACCGACTCCGCGCCGGCCGATGTCAGCTTGAAGACGGTACCGCAGCCGCCGGCGCAGCTGCCGTTGCCGCCGCCGTTGGTAGTGCCGTAGAAGTCTCCGCCATTTTCCACGAGCGAGGTGAACGGCAATGCGCCATCGTTCGCGCCGCCGGCGAAGGCATACAGCACTGTCTCGGCGCCTGCCGGCGTGATGCGGTAGACGACGCCGCGGGAGTTCGCGCCTCCGTACGGAGTCGTGCCGTAGAAGTTGCCGTCGCTCCCTTCGATCAGCTGGGTCTGCTGCGGCTGCTGTCCGTCCGTGCCGCCGGCGAACGAGTGCAGCACCGTCTGGGCGCCCGCGGCGGTGACCTTGAAGACCGTGCCGTAATTGAGTTGGCCCCCGTACACCGTGGTGCCGTAGAAGTTGCCGTCGGTTCCCTGGATCAGGCTCACCGGCTGCAGTCCGTTCGTGCCACCCGAGAACGAGTACACGACCGATTCGGCGCCCGCGCTCGTCAGGCGGAACACCACGCCGCACCCGCTCGCACCGCAGTTGCTGTTGGCGATGCCGCCGTAGGCGGCGGTGCCGTAGAAATTGCCATCGGTCCCTTCGACGACGCCGTTCGGATCCCCGCCATCGGCTGCGCCGGTGAAGAAATACAGCACCGTCTCCGCACCGGCCGGCGTGATCCTGAAGACCATGCCGCAGCCGGAGGGACAGTTGCCGTTGCCACCAAAGTTGGTGGCGCCATAGAAGTTGCCGTCGGTTCCCTGAACGATCCCTTCGGGATCGGCGCCGTCCGAGCCGCCGCCGGCGAAGGAGTAAAGGACCGTCTCGACGCCCGCCGGCGTCACTTTGAAGAACGTTCCGAGCCCGTTGCTGCCACCGTTGGCGGTGGTGCCGTAGTAATTGCCGTCACTACCTGCGATGAGCCCGGTGGGGTTGACGCCGTCGTTGCTGCCCGGATAGGAGGGGGGGTAGTAGTAGTTGTTGCAGTTGTAGTTCCAGCCGCTGTTGCAGCCACACCCGGTCAGCCCGGCCAGCATGAGCCAACCTGCGGCAACGGTGAGGTACGCCCTAAAGCAGCTCACGGCATTCCTCCCCTGCTTTTCCATGCATTCGATTACACCAGAGGTACCGCAACGCGCACAACGCGCAATCGTTGACCGCCGTCACGGGTTCCGCGCGCGTCACGGCGCGGCATGGCGCAACGATAGACTATAGTTAACAGGGGACCGGCCCCGGGGGGTAGCTCGATGCGGATTGCGCGTGACTCGCGGGCCTTTGCAGCAGGGGTGGCGCTGCTCGCCTTGAGCGGCCCGGGCGCCGCACAGGTGGCCGAGACCAAAGGCGGCTATGCCTCGAGCCTGAAGCAGGCATTCTCGGAGGACGTCACCCGCGAGGTGGTATGGGGCCACTTCGACCAGGGCACATCTGCAGACACCCATCGCTACTATTGCCTGGTCAACCCGAAAACGGGCAAGACCGAGCCGAACGGTGTCGCCGGCCAGCTGGTGAAGCGGCGCGACGGAATGACCGGCCTCAAGGATCCCGCCGTCTCGCCGCTCAGCTGCGCCGACGCGCAGCAGAAGGGCCTGCTGATGACGGGCGACTACCTCGTCAAGGGGCCCGGAATTCCCGCGGGCGGCCTCGCCAGTGCGGCCCCGCCCGCCGCTGCGACAGCTGGCGGCGCAGGTGCTGGCAGTGCCAGCAGCGCTCCTAACGCCAGCTCGGCCGCACTGACCGCTGGCGCAGCGCCAGCGCCAGCTCCCGTGGCGGCCCCGGTGGCTGCCCCCGTGGCTGCCCCCGTAGTGCACGCGCCCGACCCGGGGCCGGCCGCCTCGAGCCTCGCGTCCGAGATCATGGCGGTGTACGCGCGCTTCATCTTCGCCCAGAACGCGCACGATCGAGCCGCGGTTGCGGAGGTGCTGATCGATTCGAACGATTTCTTGTGGGTCGGCAGCGGCGGCGAGGCGGTGTTCGGTTACCAGCAGGCGCTGGCGGCCTTCGAGCAGGAGTGGCGTGGAAGCTGGCGACTGGATCCGCAGCCGAAGGAGATGCGTGTGGTGAGCCCGGCGCCTGGTGTCGCCGTACTGGTCACCCCGCTCCTTGCGACGTCGGGCGCCGCGGGTCGCGCGGCAACGACAGCTCCGATGCGGTGGAGCGGGGTGTTCGTCCGGACCGACTCGGGCTGGCGTATCGCCTCGATCTTCATGACACCGCTCGCGCCTCGCGCCTCGAGGTGAAAGCATGAGACCGCAGATTCGCGTCGTTCCCGATTCGCTGGTCGTGCCGATCATCGATGAAGCCAAGAGAATCCTGGCCGAGATCGGCGTCGAGGTGCGCGGCGCGCGCCTGCGCGAACTGCTGCTCGAGCACGGCCTGAAGCTGGCGCGTACCGCCGACGATGCCGAGCGCGTGCTGTTTCCGCCGCAGGTCGTCGAGCGGGCGATAGCGACCGCACCGAAAGCGATCACGCTGTTCAACCGTGACGGCGCGCATTACACCGAGCTCAGCGGCCAGCGGGTGCATTTCGTCCCCGGCTCGAGCGGGCTGAATGTGCTCGATCATCGCACTGGCGAGACCCGTCATTCCAACACGCGTGACTTCGTCGAATACGTGCGCGTAGCCGACGGCCTGAAGAACCTCGGCTATCTGGCCACCGCATTCTCCACCAATGACATCGAGCCGCAGGTCTCGGATGCGTGGCGCCTGTACCTGGTGATGACCAACTCGCTCAGACCCGTGGTGTCGGGAGCGTTCACCGAGCACGGCGTGCCGCGCATGGCCGAGATGATGCAGCTGTTTCGTCACGACCGGGACGATCTCATCGCGCGGCCGATGTCCATCTTCACCGTCACCGCCACAGGCTTTTATCGCTACAGCGAGGACTCGTGCCAGAACCTCATGGACTGCGCCGCGTACGGTATTCCGGTCGAGATCGTGCCAGTGACGCTGATGGGCCTGATCGCGCCGGTGACGCTGGTCGGCGCTACCGTGATGCACGTGGCGGACGTGCTCGCCGGGGTGACCATGGCACAGATCATCAGGCCCGGCACGCCGGTGCTGTTCGGCGGCGCACCCGCCACGTTCCACATGAAGACGGCGATGTCACCGATGGCGGCAATCGAGACGCTGCACCTGAACGTCGCCTACGTGGAGATTGCCAAGCACCTCGGCCTGCCGACCCAGGGCTACATGGCGCTCAGCGAGGGCAAGTTTCTCGACGCGCAGGCCGGCGCCGAGACCTTCGCCGGCGCGCTGCTGGCGGCGATCGCGGGCGTGAACTCGGTGTCCGGGCCCGGCATGCTCGACTACGTGCTCACCTTCAGCCTGGAGAAGCTGGTTTTCGACGACGAGCTATGCGGGCAGGCGCTGCACTTCTGCCGCGAGTTCGACGTCATGGAGGATCTGCCCACGGTGGCTCTGGTGCGCGAGCTGCTCGCCGAGAAGCACCTGCTTACCGCCGGGCATACCCTGAAGCACTGGCCGCGTGAGCTGTACCTGCCGGGAGCCGTCTTCGACCGGATCAACCGCGAAACCTGGCTGCAGGCGGGCAGCAAGCATCTGGAGCAGCGCGTGCAGGCGGAAGTCGAGCGGCTGCTGCGCGTCTACAGCTCGCCGCAGACCGATCCGCTCATCGAAGCGGAGATGATCAGGCTGATCAAGGCGGGACTCACGACGGACGCACCGCTCCCGGAAACCCTGCCGGCGGTGATGCAGTCGAGTGCTCCCGCCGAGCGTGCCCGCGAGGGACGCCGCTCGCACCGCCCGCGCCGGGAATGACCGCGCTGGAGCCGGACTATCAGATGGCTTAAGTACGCGGTTAGAGCGAGCTACAGTCCCGGCCTGCAAATCGCGGTGCCAGATGCGCTGATCGGTGCTTTCGTACTTAAGCCGATGCTTTACCAGGTCGCTTTGAACCCTATCCTTCGCGCGCTGGCGGATCCTACGCGCCGGTACCTGTTCGAGCGGCTCTGCGATCAAGAGGACTCGGTTACCCGCCTCGCCGAACCCTTGCCGATGTCGATACCGGCGGTTCTGCAGCACCTCGGAGTGCTGGAGCGCGCCGGCCTCATCCGCACGGAGAAGCGCCAGCAGTTGCGGTGGTGCCGGGTCGAGCCGGAAGCGCTGCGGCTGATCGACCGGTGGCTGCGGGATTGTCGCAGGGACTGGGAGCGCCGCCACGGCAGCCTGAAGCGCTGACTGCCTCACTCCCACTCGATCGTCGCCGGCGGCTTGCCGGAGATGTCGTAGACGACGCGCGAGATGCCGGCGACCTCGTTGACGATGCGCCGCGATACGTGCTCGAGAAACTCGTACGGCAGGCGCGCCCACTGCGCGGTCATGAAATCCACCGTCTCGACTGCGCGCAGCGCGATCACCGGGTCGTAGCGGCGGCCGTCGCCCATGACGCCCACTGAACGCACCGGCAGGAACACCGCGAACGCCTGCGCGGTGCGATCGTAGAGATCGTGCTTGCGCAGCTCGTCGATGAAGATGGCATCGGCACGTCGCAGCAGATCGGCAGACTGCTTGGTTACTTCGCCGAGAATGCGCACGCCGAGGCCCGGTCCGGGGAACGGATGCCGATCGACCAGCTCGCGCGGCAGGCCGAGCTCGACGCCGAGGCGGCGCACCTCGTCCTTGAACAGCTCGCGCAGCGGCTCGATCAGCGCCAGCTTCATCCGCTCGGGCAGACCGCCGACGTTGTGGTGCGACTTGATGACGTGCGCCTTGCCGGTGCGCGCGCCGGCAGACTCGATCACGTCCGGGTAGATGGTCCCCTGGGCGAGAAATTGCACGCCGCTGAGCTTGTGCGCCTCCTCGTCGAACACCTCGATGAAGGTGCGGCCGATGACCTTGCGCTTGGCTTCCGGGTCGGTGACACCTGCGAGCGCGGCAAGGAAGCGCGCCTCGGCATCCACCCGCACCACCTGCACGCCCAGGTGTGCTGCGAACGTGGCCATCACCTGATCGGCCTCGCCGAGGCGTAGCAGGCCGTGGTCGACGAATACGCACACCAGCTGCGCACCGATGGCCCGATGCAGCAACGCTGCGACCACGGCCGAGTCGACGCCGCCTGACAGCCCGAGCAGCACGCGGCCGTCCCCGACCTGGGCGCGTACCCGCTCGAGCGCATCCTCGGTGATGTTGCCGACGTTCCACAGCGCATCCGCGCCGCAGATCTCGCGCACGAAGCGCTCCAGCAGCCGTGCGCCTTGCGGGGTATGGGTGACCTCGGGATGGAACTGCACGCCGTAGAAGCGACGGCGCTCGTCGCTCATGGCGGCGAACGGAATGCTCGCGGTGCTCGCCGTGACCACGAATCCGGGCGGCAGCGCGTCGACGCGATCGCCGTGACTCATCCACACATCGAGGACCGCGCGACCGGCCGCGTTGCGGCGGTCCGCCAGATCATCGAGCAGTCGCGAAGTGCCGCCGACTGTCACCTCGGCGTAGCCGAACTCGCGCTCGCTGCCGGGCGTGACGCGGCCGCCGAGCTGCTGCGCCATGGTCTGCATGCCGTAACAGATGCCGAGCACCGGCACACCGAGCTCGAACACCAGCTGCGGTGCCCGCGGCGCCCGCGCCGCGGTCACGGTCGCAGGTCCGCCCGAGAGGATCACCCCGCGTGGCGCGAAGGTGCGTAGGCGCGCCTCGTCCATGTCCCACGGATGGATCTCGCAGTACACGCCGAGCTCGCGCACCCTGCGCGCGATCAACTGGGTGTACTGCGCGCCGAAATCAAGGATCAGGATGCGCTGCGCATGAATGTCGGGATGTGCGGCCGGCGCCGTGCCGGCAGGCCGTGGGACGCTCGCCACCTCAGGACACCCGGTAGTTGGGCGCCTCCTTGGTGATGCTGACATCGTGCACGTGGCTCTCGCGCACGCCCGCGGTGGTGACGCGCACGAACACCGGACGGGTGCGCATCTCGGTGATGTTGCGGCTGCCGGTGTAACCCATCGCCGCGCGCAGACCGCCGCACAGCTGCTGCACTATGCTCACCATGCTCCCCTTGTAAGGCACGCGACCCTCGACGCCCTCGGGCACGAGCTTCTCGAGCTCGGTGGCCGCGTCCTGCTGAAAGTAGCGATCGGCCGAGCTATAGCGCTCCGCCATGGCGCCGAGGGAGCCCATGCCGCGGTAGGACTTGTAGGAGGCCCCCTGGTAGAGCTCGACTTCCCCCGGGGACTCTTCGGTGCCCGCGAACAGGCCGCCGATCATGACCGCATGTGCGCCAGCGACGATCGCCTTGGCGATGTCGCCGGAGAAGCGGATGCCGCCGTCGGCGATCACCGCTACGTCGGTGTCGCGCAGCGACTCGGCGACGTTCGCCACCGCGGAGATCTGCGGCACGCCGACTCCGGCGACGATGCGTGTGGTGCAGATCGAGCCCGGCCCGATACCGACCTTGACGGCATCGGCGCCGGCGGCGACCAGCGCCTGCGCCGCCTCCGCGGTCGCGATGTTGCCGGCGATCACCTGGCTGTCGCCCCACTTCGACTTGATGCGCCGGACGGTGTCGATCACGCCGCGCGAGTGACCGTGGGCCGTGTCCACCACGAGCAGGTCCACGCCGGCCTCGTGCAGGGCGGCGACCCGATCGAGCGTGTCGGGCGTGGTGCCGACCGCGGCGCCGACGCGCAGCCGGCCGCCGTCGTCCTTGCAGGCGCGCGGGAATTCATTGGCCTTCTGGAAGTCCTTCACCGTGATCATGCCCACCAGCTCGTGCGAGCCGTTGACCACCAGCAGCTTCTCGATGCGGTGCTTGTGCAGCAGCGCCAGCACCTGATCCTTGGGCGCATCCTCGCGTACCGTCACCAGCCGCTCCTGCGGCGTCATGACTAAGGACACCGGCGCCTCGAGCCGGTCCTCGAAGCGCAGATCGCGATGCGTGACGATGCCGACGGCTTTCTTGCCCACGACCACCGGCACTCCGGAGATGCCCCGCGAACGCGTGAGGTCCAGCACCTCGCGGATGGTCATGTTGGGTGGGACCGTGATCGGATCCTTGATGACACCGCTTTCGAACTTCTTGACCCGGCCGACTTCGAGCGCCTGGGCCTCGATGCTCATGCTCTTGTGAACGATACCGATGCCGCCTTCCTGGGCGATAGTGATGGCGAGCCGCGCCTCGGTCACGGTGTCCATGGCCGCCGACAGCAGCGGCACATTGAGCCGGATGCGGCGCGTGACGCGGGTGGAGAGGTCGACTTCGCGCGGGAGCAGTTCCGAGTAGGCGGGAACCAGCAGAACGTCGTCGAAGGTTAGAGCTTCTTCGAGAATGCGCATGCACAATTATATGCGCTGGACCGCTACCGGTAAACCTGGATAAGGTGCCGCTTTATGTCCCCGGGTCCCGACATCATCGCCGCCGGCAGTGCGCCCGGCCGCGACGTGTACAGCGTGTCGCGCCTCAACCGCGAGGTACGTGCGCTGCTCGAGCGTGGCCTGGGTGTGCTGTGGGTGCAGGGCGAGCTGTCCAACTTCTCGCAACCTTCTTCCGGTCACTGGTATTTTTCGCTGAAGGACCGCGACGCACAGCTGCGCTGCGCGATGTACCGCATGAAGAACGTGCTGGTGGGCTTCACGCCCCGTGCTGGCGCCCAGGTGCTGGTGCGCGGCCGCGTCAGCGTGTACGAGCCGCGGGGCGAGTACCAGCTGATCGTCGAGCACCTCGAGGAGTCGGGCGTTGGCGTTCTGCAGCGCGAGTTCGAGCGGCTGAAGACCCGACTCGCGGCTGAAGGACTGTTCGCGCTCGAGCGCAAGCGCGCGCTGCCGCGCTTTCCGCGCCGCATCGGTATCATCACCTCCCCGAGCGGCGCCGCGCTGCACGACATCCTGCAGATTCTCGCGCGGCGCTACCCGCCCGCGGCCGTGCTCGTCTATCCCACCGCCGTGCAGGGCGCGGCGGCGGTACCGGAGCTGCTGCGTGCACTCAGCCTGGCCTCCGCACGCGCCGACTGCGACGTGCTGATCCTCGCCCGCGGCGGCGGCTCGCTCGAGGATCTGTGGGCATTCAACGATGAGCGCCTGGCGCGCGCCATCCGTGCCTGCGCGCTGCCGCTGGTCAGCGGCGTCGGACACGAGATCGACTTCACCATCGCGGACTTCGTGGCGGATGAACGCGCGCCGACGCCGTCGGCCGCCGCGGAGCTGGTGGCGCCCGATCGCCTCGCGTGCCTCGACGCACTCAGCCGCAGCGCCCAGCGCCTCGCCGCGGGCATGCGTCGCGAGCTGCGCGCGGGCGGTACGCGGCTGACGGCTGTCGGCCGGCGCCTGCAGCTGGCGCATCCGGGTGTACGGCTGCAGCAGCAGATGCAGCGGCTCGATGACCTGGTGCGACGGCTCGCCGGCGCCGTGCGTGCCTGCCTGCACCGCGATGGCCGGCGGCTCGCGGAACACCACGCGCGGCTGTCGCACTGCTCGCCGCGGCAACTGCTGAGCTACGCCCAAGCGCGCCACCGCGCGCTGCATACGCGCCTGGAGCGCGCCCTGCAGGCGCGCCTCGCCGCGGCTGATCATCGGTTCGCGCTCGCACGGCGCGCGCTCGATGCGGTGAGTCCGCTCGCCACGCTGACGCGGGGCTTTGCCATTGTCACGCGCGTCGCCGACGGAGCGTTGCTCACCGACGCCCGCACGCTTGCCGAGGGCGAAGCCATCGAGGCGCGACTGGCGCGCGGCACCATCAGCGCGCTCGTGACCGGCAGGAAATGAGCAGCGCAGCGGCGTGCAGCGGCGCAGGTACGCGCTCGGCCGCACGGCGGCGCGCGCTGGTCGCGCTCGCGGTGGCGCTCGCGTGGATGGCGGCGGCTGCGGCGCAAGTGCCGGTGACGACGGCACCGACGCCTGCGCCGCCGGCATTGCCGCTGCTGCCGGATGCGGCAGCGTTGCCGCAGGAGGAGCGGGTGCCCGGCGGGGTGGCGTTGCTGCGGCTTGGGGCCGCCACGGCGCGCGCGCCGCTCGCGACCTTCGACGAGCGGCGCGTGCTGGTGCTGACGCAGGCGGGCGCATGGCTCGCGGTCGTCGGCATCCCGCTGGCGCAGCCGCCCGGACCGGCAACCGTGCGGGTCAGCGACGGCGCGGGCGTCGACACGACGGTCGGCTTCGAGGTCGGTGACAAGCAGTACACGGTGCAGCGGCTCACGGTGGCGCCGCGCCAGGTGAATCTGTCGGCGCACGACCTGGCGCGCGTCAACCGCGAGCAGCCGCGTATCCACAGGGACGTCGGCACGTTCTCCGCGGAAGCGCCGGCGACGTTGCGCCTGCTGCCGCCGGTGCCCGGGATCCGCTCGAGCTCCTATGGCTTGCGGCGCATCTTCAACAACGAGCAGCGCAGCCCACACAGCGGCATGGACATTGCCGCCGCCAGCGGCACGCCGGTGCACGCCGCTGGCGGCGGACGGGTGATCGATACAGGTAACTTCTTCTTCACCGGCAACACCGTGTTTCTCGATCACGGCGGCGGGTTGGTCACGATGTACTGCCACCTGAGCGCGATCGGCGTGAAGCCGGGCGCACGCGTGGGCGCGGGAGCCGTGATCGGCAAGGTCGGCGCGACCGGACGCGCCACGGGTCCGCACCTGCATTTCGGCGTGGCGCTGAATACCATCTTCGTCGATCCGGCGCTGTTCCTGCCGCCGGAGCCGGTCGCACCGGCCCCGGATTCCCATGACGGCGCACACTGAAGGCGGTCGCGACATTGCCTTCATGCGCGCAGCGCTCGCGCGTGCCGAGGCCGCGGGCGCCGCCGGCGAGGTGCCGGTGGGTGCAGTGCTGGTGCGCGGTGACGAGGTCATCGCTGCCGGTGGCAACGCGCCGATCGCCAGCCATGATCCCACCGCACACGCCGAGATCGCGGCGCTGCGCGCCGCCGGGCGGCTGCTCGGCAGCTACCGCCTGACCGATACCACGCTGTACGTGACGCTCGAGCCCTGCGTGATGTGTGCCGCGGCGATCGTGCATGCGCGCGTGCGGCGACTGGTGTTCGGCGCCTTCGATCCGCGCGCGGGCGCCGCGGGCAGCATCACCAACGTGTTCGTCCTGCCGCAGCTGAATCATCGCGTGGACGTGTTCGGCGGAGTGCTGATGGAGGAGTGCGCGCAGCTGCTGCAGCAGTTCTTCGCCCGCCGGCGCGACTGATATCGCTAGGCCCCCGGTGCGAACGCGTCGTTGCCGGCGACGGGCGTGGCCGCCGGCGGCGACGCCGCGGCGGGCGTCGCCTTGGCCGGCTGCGACTGCTCGCCGGCGCCCGGTGCCGAGTTCTGCGCGCTGCCGCTCTCGCCCGGCTGCCACTCGAGGAGCTTCAGGTAGCGCTGGATGCGATCGACGAACTGCACCGGCTCCCAGCCGCGCGCATAACCGCGCTTGACGCGTGAGTACCAGCGCTCCTGCGCCAGCAGCGGCAACCGCTCGCGGACATCACTCCAGGCGTCGGGGTTCTTGCCGAGCGACTGGGTGAGGATGCGCGCGTCCTCGAGATGCCCGAAGCCGACGTTGTAGGCGGCGACCGTGAGCCAGGTGCGGTCCGGCTCCGGGATACGCTCCGGAATCATCTCGCGCACCTGCGCCAGATAGCGCGCGCCGCCGAAGATGCTCTGCTCGGGGTTGGTGCGGTCACGGATGCCCATCGCATGTGCGGTGTCGGCCGTGAGCATCATCACCCCCTGTGCGCCCTCGCCCGAGAGTGCGCGCGGATCCCATTTCGATTCCTGATAGCCGATGGCCGCGAGCAGCCGCCAGTCGAGCCCGGATTGCGTCGCTGCCTCCTCGAACCAGGAACGATAGCGAGGCAAGCGGTCGGCGAGGTGCCCCTGGAACTCGCGCGACTCCTCGTAGGCGAACGGGCGCGTGTCGCCGGAGGACTCCTGCACCAGCTGGGGCAGCGTTCCGGAGGCAGCGAGATCGTGGAAGAACGTATTGACGCTGGCGAGCAGCGCCGGCGCATTCTTGCGCACGATCCACTGCACCGGGCGCCGTTCGGGCAGCTCGAAGCCGACCAGTACGTTTGGATAAAGGTGGTGTGCGAAGGAGAACTCGCGCGCATCGGTGATGGCGTACTCGGCGTCGCCACTATCGA
This sequence comes from uncultured Gammaproteobacteria bacterium, assembly GCA_963837075.1. Classification (GTDB taxonomy): domain Bacteria; phylum Pseudomonadota; class Gammaproteobacteria; order Steroidobacterales; family Steroidobacteraceae; genus 13-2-20CM-66-19. The sequence continues at coordinate 206,524 of CAWILY010000002.1, forward strand.
CATCCTCCACCGGGTCCGCGGAACTCGGTGCAGTTTCCTCCCAGAGCAGCGTCGGTGCCACCGTGGCCTTCATGCGCTCGAGGATGTGCTCCTGCGGGCTGCCCGCGCGCACCGCCAGCCTGGCCGACTCCAGCTGCAGGGTATCGCGCGGCCGCACACCGTTGCGCTGATACACCACCAGCTGCGGAATGAGGCTGTAGGGCGCGGCGGCATCGCCCACCCGGCTCCATTCGGCGTTCGTGGTGAGCGAGGCCGCGGCGATATCGGCGCGGCCGGCGGCGAGCTCGGCCTGCATGGCGCGCTCATTGGCGACCGCGTACATGTCGAGCTTCACGCGCAGCCGCGCGGCGTAGGCGCTGGCGAGCTCGAACTCCAGGCCTTCGGTACCCTGGGCGCCGAGGTAATAGCAGGTCGGCAGATTCAGCGTTACGACCCGCAGCTCGCCACGCGCGCGAATGCCATCGAGTGCCGACGGCGGTGCGAGCTTGCCGCAGGCACCCAGTCCCACGAGCAGCCCGACGCCGGCGAGCGTGTATGCGCGCACGAACCTTCCCCTCACCGCATGGCCTTTCCGCTAGAATACCGGGCCCGCGAAAGCCTGCGGGCCAGCTGGAGAGGTACCGAAGCGGTCATAACGGCGCCGACTCGAAATCGGATGGTCGGGTAAAACCGGCACGTGGGTTCGAATCCCACCCTCTCCGCCATCTGCCGCTCCCGGCGGCAGGCGAATCATCACTATAGCCGCAAGTAGCCGGGGTACGAAAGTTGCGGCCGCCGCAGCCTCATGGCGGCAGCCCGGCGCGCACTCACGCGGGCGGTTTCTTCAGCGCTTCGCGGTACGCGGCAGCAAACGCTTCCACGAAAGTATGCGGCAGGTGATCGGCCGGCATCTCGATCAGATTGCGGTAGAAGGTGGTGAACAACTCCCAGTACTGAGCCTTGTCGGCCGAGCGTGCCTTGCCGCGGCGCGCCGCGCGCTCGAAGCGTGCCTCGAGCTCGGCCGGGTCCAGCCGATCCAGGAATTCGATGAACGCGGCGCGCAGCGCCTGCGCCATGGCGCCCTCGTGCAGCTTGGCCTCGCCGACCACCTCGCGCAGCCACTGCACCGAGTCGAGACGGCGACCCTCGTGCTGCACGAACAGTGCTACGCCCAAATCCTCCACCATGGAGTTTGCGAGCGACGGGCGCGGATCGTCCTGCTCAGCGGGCCGCGGCTCGATGCGGAAACGATTGCATGTCTCGGCGCGCGAGCGCTCCAGATCCTTGAAGCCCACCAGCGCTTCGCGGAACAGCCGGCCGGCCAGGTGCAGCAGGCGCGTCTGGGCATCCGCGGGCAGCCGCTGCGGGTCGATGCCGGCACCGCGGCAGAAAGCGTCGAGCCCGCTGTGCACATCATCGAGAGCCAGCGCGCCGCCAACACCGCGCGGCTCGCGGCCGACGACCTCGGCGAGGCGCGCCATGCGCTCGGCGACGGCCCCCTCCGCTACGGCGCCGTCCGCGGCGAGTGGCCGCGTCTCGGCAGAAAGCGGCACTTCGTGCTGCTGCGCCCGTGCGAGCGCGCGCACCCTTCCTGAGTCGATGGACTGACCATAGGCGCCGACCGGCAGCACCACGTCCATGTCGATCACCGGCACCAGCAGCTCCTCGACGTTGAGCTTCGCGCCGATGTCACGCTCGCCGCGCCGCCCGAACGTGCGCAGCGCGTGGATACTGGTCGGCACCGCCGCGGCACCGGCGGGCTCGGGTTCGGCGGCCTCTTCGAGCGCGGTGACGATGTGATACTCGCCCATGCGCAGCACGTCGCCGTTGCTGAGGCGGTAGCCGCTCGAGCCGCGCTTGGCGAGCGGCTCCATGTCGTCATTGACGTACACGCCGTTGGTGCTGACGTCCTGCAGATAGAAATGACCCTCGCGGAACAGCACGCGCGCGTGATGCGCGGACACGTAGCGCGAGGGATCGGGCAATACCCAGTCGTTGTCGGCGGAACGGCCGATGGTCCCGCCCTCGACCGAGAAAATGGCGCTGCTGTGCTCGGCCAGCGAGCGGCGCTGGTCGCTCACAATGCGCAGCCTGAGCGTGGTTCCCCGACTCAAGGAGTCATTCCGTCCGTAAAGGGTGAGAAATCCCTGCCGCCATTCCCCGCGAGCAATGCCGGCATCGCCGGTGCGTCGCCCGGACATATAATGTCGCCCTCAAAGTAGCAGTGCCCCCCGACTCCGCCATGGCAACCAGTCACATTTTCCGGATTATGTTCGTGAATCAGGGCAAGGTTTACGAGGTCTATGCCCGCCGGGTGAGCCACGGCGAGCTGTTTGGATTCATCGAGGTCGAGGAGCTGCTGTTCGGGGAGCGTTCCTCGGTGGTGCTCGACCCCTCGGAGGAGCGTGTCAAAGGGGAGTTCGCCGGCGTGAAACGCACGTTTCTGCCGATGCACTCGATCCTGCGCATCGACGAGGTGAAGAAGCACGGCCCGGCCAAGATCACCGCGCTGGAAAGCGGCGCCAACGTCGCGCAGTTCCCGATGCCGATGTACTCGGCGCCGCCAGGTGAGAAGAAATGAGGCGCGGGTAATTCATGCTGCAGCTCGCCGGGCCGCCAGCACTGTCCGCATTCCGCATCGCCAAGCTCCTCGACCGGCTGACGGCGCTCGATTCCGCGGTGCGCGGTCTGGATGCCCGCTTCATGCACTTCGCAGACGTGGCCGGGGCGCTGAGCGCCCGCGAGCGTGACATTCTCGATGAGCTCCTGCGCTACGGCCCGCGCCTGCCAGCCGCACAGGCCGGCGGCGAGCTGGTGCTGGTGGTGCCGCGCTGCGGCACGATCTCGCCGTGGTCGAGCAAGGCCACCGACATCGCGCGGGTGTGCGGACTTACCAGCGTGCGCCGCCTCGAGCGCGGCATCGAGTACCGGCTTCACGCGGCGGCGCCGCTCGGCAGCGAGCGGCTGCGGCCCCTGGCTACGGCGCTGCATGACCGCATGACCGAGGAAGCGCTGCTCGAGCCCGGCCAAGCCGCGAGGCTGTTCGATCATGCAGCGCCGCGCGCGCTCGGCCGTGTCTCGCTCGCCGGCGGGCGCGCCGCGCTCGAGGAGGCCGACCGGCGTCTCGGACTCGCGCTGTCGGCGGACGAGATGGACTATCTGCTCGCGAGCTTCGCGCAGCTCGGCCGCGAGCCGACCGACGTCGAGCTGATGATGTTCGCGCAGGCGAACTCCGAGCACTGCCGCCACAAGATCTTCAACGCGCGCTGGATCATCGATGGCGAGGCCCGCGAGGAGTCGCTGTTCGCCATGATCCGCCACACCCACGCCCGCAGCCCGGGCGGCGTGCTGTCGGCCTACCGCGATAACGCCGCCGTCATCGCAGGCTTCAGCGGCGAGCGCTTCTTCCCCGATCCCCTCACCGGCATCTACCGCGCGCACGCCGAACCGGTCGACATCGTGATGAAGGTCGAGACGCACAATCATCCGACCGCCATCTCGCCGTTTCCCGGCGCCGCGACCGGTGCCGGCGGGGAGATTCGCGACGAGGGCGCGACCGGGCGCGGCGCTAAGCCGAAGGCCGGGCTCACCGGCTTCTCGGTATCCAACCTGCGCATCCCCGGCTACCAGCGTCCGTGGGAGAGCGAGTTCGGTGCCCCGGGACGCATCGCCTCGGCGCTGGACATCATGCTCGAGGGTCCGATCGGCGCCGCGTCCTTCAACAACGAGTTCGGGCGCCCGGCGATCTGTGGATATTTCCGTACCTTCGAGCAGCAGGCGCCCGGCGATGACGCACAGCGCCGCCGCGGCTATCACAAGCCGATCATGATCGCCGGCGGCGTCGGCAACGTGCGCCGCGCGCACGTGGAGAAGGCCGAGGTCCCCGTGGGCGCGCGCCTGGTGGTGCTCGGTGGCCCGGCGATGCTCATCGGCCTGGGGGGCGGTGCCGCCTCCTCGCTCGGCAGCGGCAGCTCGAGCGCTGATCTCGACTTCGCCTCCGTGCAGCGCGGTAATCCGGAAATGCAGCGTCGCGCGCAGGAGGTCATCGACCGCTGCTGGGAGCTCGGCGCCGACAATCCCATCGCGCTCATCCACGACGTCGGCGCGGGCGGACTGTCGAACGCCGTGCCCGAGTCGCTCGCCCACGGCGGCCGCGGCGCGCGCATCGACCTGCGCAGCATTCCGAGCGCAGAGCCTTCCATGTCGCCGATGGAGCTGTGGTGCAACGAGGCGCAGGAGCGCTACGTGCTGGCGCTCGCGCCCGAGCATCTGCCACAGTTCGTCGCGATCGCCGCGCGCGAGCGCTGTCCGTTCGCAGTGATCGGCGAGATCGACGCCAGCGGGCGGCTCAGGGTGCACGATCCGCTGCTGCACGATGAGCCGGTCGACCTGCCCGTAGACCTGGTGCTCGGCAAGCCGCCGCGTCTCACCCGCACGGCGCGCAGCCTCGCGACGGCAGGCCGGCGCTTCGACGCCGCGCGCATCGATCTGCGCGAGGCGGCCTATCGCGTGCTGCGCCTGCCGGCGGTGGCCGACAAAACCTTTCTCATCACCATCGGCGATCGCACCGTCGGCGGCCTGGTGAGCCGCGACCAGCTGGTCGGCCCGTGGCAGGTGCCGGTGAGCGATGTGGCGGTGACGCTGGCCGACTTCGGCGGTGTGGCGGGCGAGGCGATGGCCATGGGCGAACGCACGCCGGTGGCGCTGCTGGATGCACCGGCATCTGGCCGCCTGGCCATTGCCGAGGCGATCACCAACATCCTGGCGGCCGATGTCGGCGCGTTGTCGCAGATCCGGCTGTCGGCCAACTGGATGGCCGCCTGCGGTGAGCCCGGCGAGGACGCCGCGCTGTATGCGACGGTGCACGCGGTGGCGCGTGAGCTGTGCCCGCAGCTCGGCATCGCCATTCCGGTCGGGAAGGACTCGCTGTCGATGAAGACGGCGTGGCGCGAGGACGGAGTGCACAAGAGCGTGGTCGCGCCGGTGTCGCTGATCGTCTCGGCGTTCGCGCCGGTCGCCGATGCGCGGCGCACGCTCAGCGCCGCGCTGCAGCTGGATGAGCGGCCGACCTCGCTGTGGCTCATCGATCTGGCCGGCGGCCGCAATCGCCTGGGCGCATCGGCGCTGGCGCAAGTCTATGGCGAGCTCGGCGAGCAGAGCGCGGATCTCGATGAGCCGCAGCGCCTGACGCAGCTCGCCGCAGCGCTCACGGAGCTGCGCGCGGCGCAACTGCTGCGCGCCTATCACGACCGCTCCGACGGCGGGCTGTTCGTGACACTGCTCGAGATGGCGTTCGCGGCGCACTGCGGGCTCGACATCGCGCTGCCGGCCGCGCGCGGCAGCGCACTCGAGCAGTTGTTCGCCGAGGAGCCCGGCGTGGTGGTGCAGATCATGGCGGGCGATGAGCCGGCGTTCGGCGCGATCCTGGCGCGGCACGGCCTGGCGGACGCCGCGCTGTACCTCGGCGCGCCGGTGAGCGAGCTGCGCGTGCAGATCAGGGCGGGATCGACATTCTTCGACGAAGCCTGGTCAGACCTCAGGCGCGCCTGGTCGGAGACCTCCTGGCGGCTGCGGCGGCTGCGGGACGACCCGCAATGCGCGGACGAGGAGTACGCCGCACAGGCCGATGAAGCCGAGCGCGGACTCACCGTCGAGCTCACCTTCGATGCGCAGGAGGACATCACGGCACCGTACGTGGCGCGCGGCGTGCGGCCGACGGTGGCGATCCTGCGCGAGCAGGGCGTCAACAGCCAGACAGAGACCGCAGCCGTGCTCGACCGGTGCGGCTTTGCCACCCACGACGTGCACATGACCGACCTGCTCGGCGGGCGGCGCACGCTCGCCGAGTTCAGAGGGCTCATCGCCTGCGGCGGCTTTTCCTACGGCGACGTGCTCGGGGCGGGCGAGGGCTGGGCGAAATCGATCCTGTTCCACGAGGCGGTGCGCGAGCAGTTCCGCGAGTTCTTCGCCCGGGTCGACACGTTCGCCTTCGGCATCTGTAACGGCTGCCAGATGTTCGCCGCGCTCAAGAGCCTCATTCCCGGCGCGGCGCACTGGCCGCGCTTCGTGAAGAACCGCAGCGAGCAGCACGAGGCGCGTTTCTCGCTGGTCGAGGTGCTGCCTTCACCCTCGGTACTGCTGCAGGGTATGGCCGGCTCGCTGCTGCCGATCGCGGTCTCGCATGGCGAGGGGCGCGCGGAGTTCGCTTCCGCTGCGGCGGCCGAGCAATGCGCCGGCGGCGGGCTGGTCGGGCTGCGCTATGTGAATGCCGACCGCAGCGTGGCGTTCAGCTACCCGGCCAATCCCAGCGGCACGCCCTTCGGCATCGCGGCGCTTACCAACCGTGACGGACGCGTGACCATCACCATGCCGCACCCGGAGCGCTCGTTCCGCTATCTGCAGAACTCGTGGCGCCCGGCGCATGCGGGCGAGTACAGCGGCTGGATGCGACTGTTCCGCAATGCACGGCGCTTCGCCGACTAGGCTTCAGCCGGAGCTCTCCGGCACGCTCAGCGCCTCGTGGCTGCCGGTCTCGTCGAGGAAGAAACGCCGCATCATCATCGCCTGCTGCAGCTTGCCCTTGCGGACATAGGCCTCGTACAGCAGGTCCTTCATGACCTCGAGCATGATGCCGCCCTCGTAGCCATCGAGCAGCGGCAACGAGCTGCGCGCATCGAGCTCGGTACCAAACAGCACGCTCTTCATCTTGCCGAAAATCTCCAGCTGGATGCTCGCCAGCTCGCGCACGTCGTTCAGCTCGTCGAACAGCCGCAGCTTGCCCGCCTCGCCGAGGTCGGCAAACATTGCCTGTGCCGCGCGCCGGCACATGGAAGCGAACGCGTTGAACGCCCCGTGCGAGAAGCAGGCGAGCGCCTCGCGGAACAGCACCTCCACATCCTCCGGTATATAGGCAAAGCTGAACTTCTCGCGTGCGCGCTCGATCTCGGTGAACTGCGGTGACAGCTCGATGCGCGTCGCGCCGTACACGCGCACCGTGAAGCGCAGGAAGATCGGCATGTGGCAGGCATCGCACAGGTACACCAGGCCCACCTGGCGCGGCCGGTACAGCTGCAGGTCCTCGAAGCGCGGCACGGCGCTCGGGGTGAGGTGCGCGACCGCGAGGCAATGCGGGCAGGTCACGACCAGGTTCTTGCCCAGGTCGTGGTGCAGTTGGCTCGCTGAATCGATATAGAGCGACATTACCGGCCCGGCAGCTCATGTTGTTGGTATGTGCCGCCGGCACCATGTTAACTCAGTGCACGGCTGCTGACCCGACTCGAGCGCGGTCGCGGGGCGCGGCGCGTGCGACGCCACGTTATGTCACAGGGCGGGCGAGGTGCGCGAAGGCGAGAATCCGCTCGGCGAGCGTGGCGTATTCGCCGCTGAAGTGATGCCCCCGGCCGATCTGCTCGCGTGTGAAGCGTGGGGCGGGAAGCTCAGGACAGATCGAATCCTGCTCACCCTCGCCGTAGATGCACAGCACCGGCACCTGGGCGAGGGCTGCGAGCTCGGGCAGCGTGCGCGGTCCGGCCTCGTCTGCCCCGACCCAGTCGCTGACCCGGACCTCGAACGAGGCGTGGGCATCGATGCCGAGCAGGCTGAGGCTGACCACCTGCCGCTGCAGCTGCGGCGGCAGGCGGTTGAACACGAACGGCAGCACATCGGCGCCGAAGGAGTAACCGATCAGCAGCACGCGCGTGCGGTTCCAGGCCGCCTGATAGTGGCGCAGCACCCGCGCCACGTCGCGCGCGGTGGCATCGGGCGTGCGTGACGTCCAGAAATACTTCAGTGAGTTCAGTGCCACCGTGGGCACGCCATGAGAGGCGAGCCGGGCGGCGAGCTCCTGGTCGAGCCCGGCCCAGCCGCCATCCCCCGTCAGCAGCAGCGCGAGCACGTCGCCGCCGCCCGTGGCGGGCACTTCCTGCAGCGGCAGATCGCCGATTTGCGCCGCGCGGGTTGCCGGGACTGTCTCGGTCGGGGCGCTCAGGCGTGCGTAGGCGTCACGAAACTGCGGCAGCCAGTTGCGTTCGACCGCAAACCCATGACCGACCAGCGGCAGCCTGATTACGCTGCCGCCGGTGACCTGCGCGGCAAACGCGTCCGTCGCATGCGCGTCGCACACCTGATCCTTCTGGCCCTGCAGCGCAATCCAGGGCTGTCTGAGCTGGGCGCCGGGCGCGAACACCAGCGCGTGCTGCGCGTTCTGGTGGTAGTGCAGGCCCGCGCCCGGACACAGCGCCGCGCCGGCGAAATCCTGGTCGGCGCAGAAGCCGAGGCTCAGCGCGCCGGCGAACGTGCCCGGTGGGGACTGCACCAGCGTCGCGTACACCACGGTTGCGCCCGAGGAATAGCCGACCAGCACCGGCACGTGATACTCGGCGAGCGCGAGCTGCTTCTGCACCTCGTGACTGAGGGTCTCGAAGTCGGCGGCGAGCATCTGGCAGGGCGCATCCGGGCGTTGCGCCGCCTTGCGCAGACTGGCGAAGTACTCGCGGATGTCGACGCCGATGACGACCGCACCCATCCCGGCGAGTGCGTGCGCCATGTCGATGACGCCGAGCTGCCAGCCGCCGTCACCGGAGAGAAAGATCGCGACGCTCTGCGGTGTACCGGCCGGGACGTAGACCGCGACGGTGCCGAAGCGGCCGGCGCTCAGATGCCGCGCCGAGGGGTCATCGAGCGTGCGGGCTGCCGGCGCGCTCGCTGCCGCGGCAGGCGGGGGGGGCCTGGGCGCGGCCGCGGCGGCGGCGCTGCCGGTGCTGAGCGCCAGCGTCAGCACCGCTGCGGCGTTGGCGCGCCAGCCGGCCGGCGTTGCGCTCATCCTGCGAACAGCTCCTTCATGCCGCCGGCAATCAGCACCGAAACCTCCACCAGCACGCGCGGCAGCGCGATGCCGCCGCGGGCGACGAGATAGCGCGGTTCCCAGCTCGGCTCGAATTTCATCTTGTAGCGGCGCAGTCCCTCGAAATTATAGAAATGCTCGCCGTGGCGGAAGATGAAGTTCCCCACGCGGTGCCAGGCGGGGGCGAGCGGATGCGCCTCCAGTCCCGCCAGCGGCGCCATGCCGAGGTTGAACCAGCCGAAGCCCTCGCGCTGTCCCCACAGCATCAGCTCGATGAACAGGTAGTCCATGGCGCCGCGCGGCGCATCGGGACCGAAGCGCATCAGATCCACCGACAGCTCCGCGTGGGTGTCCGTGGTCCAGAGGTTGGCGAACGCGGCCGGCGCGCCCTCGGCGCGCACCAGCGCCAGCGGGAACTGCTGCAGGTACTGCGGCGAGAACGCCCCCATCGAGAAGCGCTTCTCCCCGGTCGACTTGGCGGACAGCCACGCGTCCGAGATGCGCTGCAGCTGTGGCAGCAGCTCCGCGACGCGCTCGGGCGGCACGACCTCGAAGCTCGCGCCGTCGCGCTCGGCGCGGCGGTGCGCCTGGCGCAGATCGGCGCGCGCCGCACCCTCGAGCGAGAACTGCGTGAGCGGCACGCGTGCCTCCTCGCCGATCTTGAGTGCCGCGAGCCCGAGATCCACGTACAGCGCCAGGCGCTCGGCGCACACCTGGTAGAACACCGTCTGGGCGCCGTGGTGATCGGACATCTCGCGCAGGCGCCACACCAGCTCTTCCGCCCCCTGTTGCGAACCTACCGGATCGCCGAGCGCAATCCAGTTGTGGCGTGCAATCTGGTACATGAGGAAGGCGTCACCGGCGTCGCTGAACAGCAGGCGCTTGTCGCCGGTGAGGGCGGCGTTGGCCAGGGTCAGGTCGCAGGCGGCGATCAGCGGCCGCGCCCGCGCGAGCTCCGCGCTGCCTGCAACCGCAGGCTCGGGGCGCGCCGGCCGCAGCATGTTCAGCAGCAGGTAGGCGCCGCCCAGCACGATCACGGCGAGCGAGGCGCGCAGCATGCGTGGCGCGTTGCCATCGAGCGCGAACGTCCACCACAGCTCGTGTGAGTAGGCGACGTGCCGGTAGGAGAGGATGCCGAGCCACGTCGCCAGGCCGACAACGCCGACGATGCAGGCCACCCAGACCGGAGTGAAGCGCTCGGCGAGGATCGCGGTCGGGCGATAGAAGGCGCGCCGTCCGAGCACCAGCACGGCGAGCACCACGAGCAGCAGGCTCGCCTCCTCGATGTCCAGCCCCTTCAGGAGCGAGGCGAAGATGCCGGCGAGCAACAGCCACACGCAGATGTGATACGCCGCCTGCACGCGACGGAACAGCGCGCGCGAGAGCACCAGCAGCGCAAGGCCCACGATGCTGCCGGTGAGGTGCGAGATTTCCAGTACCGCGAGCGGCAGGAAGCGGTCGAGAAACGCCAGCCGCTCGTCGATCGCCGGCGTGGCTCCCGAGAACAGCAGCAGCGCGCCGGCCAGGAAGGTGAGGCCGCCGGCGATCTGCGGCACCACCGGGGCGATGTATACGCTCGCGATCTGCTGCGCGCGGGCGAGGGCTGCGCGCTGCGCGACGATCTCCTGCGAGCCGAACAGCAGCGAACCGCACACCAGCGGCACGACGTAGTACACGGCGCGGTAGGCGAGCAGCGCACCGAGCAGCGCCTCCACCGGTACGCCGGGAAGAGTGAGCAGCACCACCGCCTCGAACACACCCACCCCGCCGGGCACGTGACTCGCGATGCCGGCGATCACCGCGGCGGCGTACACGCCGAGGAACGGCAGGAAGGCGACGTGCGCCGCCAGAGGCAGGAGCGACCACAGCACCGCGCACGACACCGTGAGATCCAGTACGCCGAGCGCGAGCTGCGCGAGGCCAATGGCTGGTCCCGGGGCGCGCAGCGCCCAGCCGCGGATTTCGAGTGCGCCGCGGGCCAGCGCGGCCCACAGGGCGTAGGCGATCACCGCGGCCAGCAGCAGCGTGCCGAGCAGCAGCGACCAGTTGTGATGCAACCGCAGCACCGCCGGCGCGTGTGCCGGCACCAGCAGCAGCGCCACGCCCGCCACCGTCGCCAGGCCGATGCCGAACGACAGGCTGCAGAACGCGGAGATGGTCGCGACATCGATGGCGCTGACGCCGGCGCTGGCGTACAGGCGAAAGCGGATCGCGGTTCCGGTGAAGGCCGAGAAGCCGAGCGTGTGACTGAAGGAGTAGGCGATGAACGAGTTGAATACGATGCGCCTATAGGGCATGACGCGCTGCAGATAGGTGAGCGCCAGCACCTCGTAGTTGGTGAGTAGCCAGTAGCTCGCGGCCGTGAAGCCAAGCGCCGCCAGAACCTGGCGCCGCGGGATCGCGTGCAGGTGTGCCAGCACGCTCTTGACGTGCAGGTGTGCCAGCTGCCGGTGCAGCACCAGCACGACGCCGGTGAACACGATGAGCGCGGCGAGGGGACCTGCCCAGCGCCACAGCGTGCGCTGCTCGTCCTGTTGTGATGCCTGCACTGTCCTCGGGCGGGACAAGGCCGTCGCTCAGCGGGTCAGCGGCTTGTAGCGGATGCGATGTGGTTGCGCGGCGTCCTCGCCCTTGCGGCGCCTGAAGTCCGCGACGTACTCCTGGTAGTTGCCTTCGAACCATGCCACCTGGGAGTCACCCTCGAAGGCCAGGATGTGCGTGGCAATACGATCGAGGAACCAGCGATCGTGCGAGATCACCACCGCGCAGCCGGGAAAGCTCAGCAGCGCCTCCTCCAGGGCGCGCAGGGTCTCGACGTCGAGGTCGTTGGTCGGCTCATCCAGCAGCAGCACGTTGCCGCCGGCGTGCAGCACCTTCGCCAGATGCACGCGGTTGCGCTCCCCGCCGGACAGCTCGCCGATCAGCTGCTGCTGCTGCGTGCCCTTGAAGTTGAACCGGCCGACGTAGCCGCGCGAGGGCGTCTCATAGGCGCCGACCCGGATGACGTCGAGACCGCCGGAGATTTCCTGCCAGACGCTCTTCTTGTCGTCCAGCGTCTGGCGCGACTGGTCGACGTAGGCGAGACGCACCGTGGGGCCGATGCGGATAGTGCCGGCATCGGCAGCTTCGGCGCCCGTGAGCATGCGAAACAGCGTAGTCTTGCCGGCGCCGTTCGGTCCGATGATGCCGACGATGCCACCGCGCGGCAGGTTGAAGCTCAGGTTGTCGATCAGCAGTCGCTCGCCGTAGCCCTTGCGCAGCCCCTCGACCGCGATCACCAGATCGCCGAGGCGCTCGCCCGGAGGAATGTAGATCTCGTTGGTCTCGTTGCGCTCCTGAAATTCGCGCGAAGCGAGCTCCTCGTAGCGCTGCAGCCGCGCCTTGCTCTTGGCCTGGCGCGCCTTCGGGTTCTGACGCACCCACTCCAGCTCGTGCTCGAGGCTCTTGCGCAGCGCTTCGCGCTCGCGCTCCTCGAGCGCGAGTCGCTGCTCCTTCTGCTCGAGCCACGAGGAGTAGTTGCCGTGCCAGGGAATGCCGTAACCGCGGTCGAGCTCGAGGATCCACTGCGCGACGTTGTCGAGGAAGTACCGATCGTGGGTGACGGCGATCACCGTGCTCGGGTACTCCTCCAGGTAGCGCTCCAGCCAGGCGATGGACTCGGCATCCAGGTGATTGGTCGGCTCATCCAGCAGCAGCATGTCCGGCGCCGACAGCAGTAGCCGGCACAGCGCCACGCGGCGCCGCTCGCCGCCGGACAGGGTGCCGATGCTGGCTTCCCAGGGCGGCAGCCGCAGGGCGTCGGCTGCAATCTCCAGCTTGCGCTCGAGCTCCCAGCCACCGGCTGCGTCGATCGCATCCTGCAGCTGCGCCTGTCGTGCCAGCAGCGCATTCATCTCCTCGTCGTCCATGGGCTGCGCGAACCGGTCGCTGATCTGGTTGAACTCGGCCAGCTGGCGGTAGCTGTCGCCGAGCCCTTCCATGACCGTGGTGCGCACGTCGCTCGTCGTATCGAGCTGCGGTTCCTGAGACAGGAAGCCGATGCGGATGCCGCTCTGCGGACGCGCTTCGCCGTCGAAGCTGGTGTCGATGCCGGCCATGATCCTCAGCAGTGAGGACTTGCCGGCGCCGTTCAGACCGAGCACACCGATCTTCGCGCCCGGAAAGAACGACAGACTGATGTCCCGCAGGATGACCCGCTTGGGCGGGACCACCTTCGAGACGCGATTCATGGTGTAGATGTACTGGGCCATGCGGTGTGCGGTGCAAACTTCAGGTGCAAACGGCTGCAAACGCGATTATGGTCGAGCGCGATGCGGATGGCGATGGCGTCGGGCGCCGTCAGCCGCACGACGCTGTGTTAGGCTGGCGCGCCTTAGGTTGCCGGGGGAGTGACGAACCGCCATGGCGAGCGTTGCAGTGGTTTTGAGCGAGCGCCTGGCGCGCTACGGCTTCGGCGAGGGTCACCCGTTCGGTCCGGATCGTCTGGCGGCGTTCGCGCGCGAGTTCGCCGCGCGGGGACTCGAGCGACGCGTTACGGTGCTCGAGCCGCGCGCAGCCACGGAAGCCGAGCTGCGCTCCTTCCACACTCAGGAATTTCTCGACTTCGTGCGCGAGCGCTCCGCGAGCGGCACCGGCTATCTCGATGCCGGCGACACACCGGCCTTCCGCGGCGTGTATGAGGCGGCGGCCGGCGTCGTCGGTGCCACCCTGAGCGCCGTCGAGGCCATCATGTCCGGCAGCACGCGGCGCGCGTTCGTGCCGATCGCGGGACTGCACCACGCCGCCCGTAACCGCGCCGCCGGCTTCTGCGTCTTCAATGACTGCGGTGTCGCCATCGAGCAGCTGAAGATCGCTGGCCTTACGCGCATCGCCTACGTCGACATCGACGCCCATCACGGTGACGGTGTGTTCTATGCCTTCGAGGAAGATGCCGCGGTGGTGTTTGCCGACCTGCACGAAGATGGTCGCTTTCTCTACCCGGGCACGGGAACTGCGGCCGAGAGCGGGCGCGGCGCCGCGGCGGGCATGAAGCTCAACGTGCCGCTGCCGCCCGGCGCGGACGACGAGACGTTCGCGGCAGTTTGGCCGCGCGTAACGGCGCACCTGCGCCGTTTCAGTCCTGAATTCATCATCCTGCAGTGCGGAGCCGACAGCCTGGAGGGCGATCCGATCACCCACCTGCGACTCTCGCCGCAGTCCCACGGGCGCGCGGCGCAGGAGCTGGCGGCGCTCGCCGATGAGCTCGACCACGGCCGGGTGCTGGCCCTGGGAGGTGGGGGCTATAACCGCAGCAATCTGGCCCAGGCCTGGACAGCCGTCGTGGAGAACCTGCTGTAGCGAGGCCCGTTCAGGCCCCGCCGCGCGCCCTGGGGCGACGCCGCTGCACGGGCGGCGGCCGGCTTATTTTCCGGTACAATTCGCGCCCCCTTAGCGATCATTCCCACCCGAGGGCGGCGCTGCGCATGTTTCCTACGACCATGACCATCGAGGGCTTCGATCCGGAGCTGGCGCGCGCCATCGCCGGGGAACGCCGGCGCCAGGAAGAGCACGTCGAGCTCATCGCCTCGGAGAACTACGCCAGTCCGCGCGTGCTCGAGGCGCAGGGCTCGGTGCTCACCAACAAGTACGCCGAAGGCTACCCCGGCAAGCGCTACTACGGCGGCTGCGAGTACGTGGACGTGGTCGAGCAGCTGGCCATCGACCGCGCCAAGCAGCTGTTCGGCGCTGACTTCGCCAACGTGCAGCCGCACTCCGGCTCCCAGGCGAACGCCGCGGCCTATCTGGCGCTGGTGCAGCCGGGGGATGCGATCCTGGGGATGAGCCTCGATCACGGCGGACATCTCACCCACGGCGCACGGGTGAATTTCTCGGGCAAGCTGTTCCGCGCTGCGCAGTACGGCATTCGCCCCGACAACGGTGAGATCGACTACGGGCAGGTACAGCGCCTGGCCGAGGAGCACCGCCCGAAGATGATCATCGCCGGATTCTCGGCGTATTCGCGCGTCATCGACTGGGCACGCTTCGCCACGATCGCCAAGAGCGTCGGCGCGTATTTCGTCGTCGACATGGCACACGTCGCTGGTCTGATAGCGGCCGGCATCTACCCCAACCCAGTGCCGCATGCCGACGTCGTGACTACCACCACGCACAAGACCCTGCGTGGCCCGCGCGGCGGGCTGATCCTGGCGCGCGCCAACGAGGAGATCACCCGCAAGCTCAACTCTCTGGTGTTTCCGGGCACGCAGGGCGGCCCGCTCATGCACGTGATCGCCGCCAAGGCCGTGGCGCTGCTGGAAGCGCTGCAGCCGCAGTTTCGCGACTACCAACGCCAGGTACTGGCGAATGCGCGCGCCATGGCGGCGCGGCTGGCGCAGCGTGGTTACCAGATCGTCTCGGGTGGTACCGACAACCATCTGTTCCTCATGAGCCTCGCCGATCGCAACATCACCGGCAAGGACGCGGACGCCGCGCTCGGCCGTGCCAACATCACGGTGAACAAGAACGCCGTGCCGAACGATCCGCGGCCGCCGATGATCACGAGCGGGCTGCGCATCGGCACGCCGGCGTCCACCACGCGGGGCTTCCGCGAGCCGGAGATCGAGCAGGTGGCCGAGTTCATCGCCCAGGTGCTGGATGCGGCAGGAGCACAGTCCGTGACCGAGCGCGTGCGCGGCGAGGTGCTGGAGCTGTGCCGCCGCTTCCCGGTGTACGGCCCGTAGGATCGTCGAGGCGCGTGCCGCATGCACTGTCCGTTCTGCGGCCATGAAGAGACCAAGGTGAATGACTCGCGGCTCGCCGGCGAGGGCCGCCAGATCCGCCGCCGCCGCGAGTGCCTGAAGTGCGGTGAGCGCTTCACGACGTTCGAGACCGCCGAGCTCGTCATGCCGCTCGTGATCAAGGGTGATCGCGCCCGCGAGGCATTCGACGAGGGCAAGCTGCGCAGCGGCATGGAGAAGGCGCTCGAGAAGCGCCCCGTATCACGCGAGCAGATCGACGAGGCGCTGAGCCGCATTGTTCACCGCGTGCGCAGCATCGGCGACCGCGAGGTCACCGCGCGCGCGATCGGGGAGCTGGTCATGGAGGAGCTGCGCCATCTCGACGAGGTAGCCTACGTGCGCTTCGCCTCGGTGTACCGGCAGTTCCAGGACGTCGAGGCGTTTCACGAGGAGATCGAGCGACTGCGCAGCGCGCGCGCCAACCCGGCCCCGCCCGCGGGGCGCGGCTCCACGCGGCTGCCGCGGCGCCCCGCGCGCGGCAGCGCGAGCCGCGACCAGCTGCCGCTGCTGCCGGCGGAGCCGGCCGCCAATGACGGCGATGAGCCGCAGGGCGGTTGATTGACGACGTTCTCCGACTTCGACCGCCACGCCATGGAGCGGGCACTGCTGCTTGCGGCGCGTGGCCTCGAGAGCACCGACCCCAACCCGCGCGTCGGCTGCGTCATTGCGCAGCGCGGTCGCATCGTCGGTGAGGGCTGGCACGAGCGCGCCGGCGAGGCACACGCAGAAATCATCGCGCTGCACGCCGCCGCACAGGCCGCGCAGGGGGCGGCGGTGTACGTGACGCTCGAGCCTTGCAGCCACCACGGGCGCACCCCGCCATGCGTCGAGGCGCTGATCGCGGCGCGCGTCGCGCGGGTCGTGTACGCCGTAGCCGATCCGAACCCGCTCGTGAGCGGCCGCGGCGCGGCCGGGCTGCGCGCCGCCGGGATCGCCGTCGAGGCGGGCCTGATGGCGCAGGAGGCGAGCGAACTCAATGCCGGATTCATGCAGCGCATGCAGGTCGGGCGCCCGCTGCTGCGCGTCAAGCTCGCCATGAGCCTCGATGGCCGCACGGCGCTCGCCAGCGGCGCGAGCCGCTGGATCACGGGTGAGGCGGCGCGCCAGGACGTGCAGCACTGGCGCGCACGCAGCTCGGCGGTGCTGACCGGTGTCGGCACGGTGCTCGCTGATGATCCGCGGCTCGACGTGCGCCTGGCGGGTGAGGCCGGAGCGTCCGCGCGGCGCCAGCCGCTGCGGATCGTGCTCGATACGCAGCTGCGCACGCCGCCGACCGCACGGCTGTTCGAGGCCGGCGGCGAGGTGCTCATTCTGACCGCGCTGGCGGCGCCGGATGATCCACGGGCGGCCGCGCTCGCCGCGCGCGGCGCGCGGATCGAGTCGCTGCCGGCCTCAGGCGGTCGGCTGTCGCTGCCGGCGGTGCTTGCGCGGCTCGGCGAGCTGGAGCTCAACGAGGTGCTGATCGAGGCGGGCGCGACGCTGGCAGGCGCGCTGCTCGGCGCAGCACTGGCGGATGAATTGCTGCTGTACGTCGCCCCAAGGCTGCTCGGTCCGCAGGCACGCGCGCTGGTGTCGCTGCCGGCGTTGCGGCACATCGAGGACGCGCCGGCGTTTGTGCTGGTCGGAGCGCAGCAGTTCGGCGAGGACCTGCGCCTGCGGCTGCGTCCGCGCCGGACGCAGCCGCAGGCGTCTCCGGACACGGGGAGCTGACCCAGGCATGTTCAGCGGAATCATTCAGGACATAGGTCGCCTCGACACGCGCGAGGCTCGCGGCGGGGACGTACGGCTGGTGATCACCTGCGCGCAGCTTGACCTGACAGCCACACGCATCGGCGACAGCGTGTGCGTGCAGGGCTGCTGCCTGACCGTCACCGCGCTGCAGGGACGATCGTTCGCAGCCGACGTGTCGCGCGAGACGCTGGCGCTCACCACGCTCGGCGAGCTTGCCGTGGGGGCAGCGGTAAACCTCGAGCCGGCGCTGCGCGTCGGTGATGCACTCGGCGGCCACCTGGTGTCCGGCCACGTCGACGGGGTGGGGACGCTGGTCGAGATGCAGAGCGATGCGCGCTCGCAGCGGCTTACCATCGCCGTGCCGCCAGCGCTCGGCCGCTATCTCGCACGCAAGGGATCGGTGTGCGTCGACGGGGTGAGCCTCACCGTCAACGAGGTCGAAGGCGAGCGCTTCGGCGTGAATATCATTCCTCACACGCAGCACAGCACCACGCTCGGCGGTCTGCACGCCGGCGCGCGGGTCAATCTGGAGGTGGACCTGGTGGCGCGCTACCTCGAGCGGCTGATGCTGCCTTGCACTGGGCAGCACCCGGGAGGCGACACGCGGGCGTGAGTCTTCAGTCCGCGGTCGGCTCCGGCTCGTCCATGTCAGTGGAGCGGCCCGCGCGGCCGCCGAGCAGGCAGGTATAGCTCAGCCAGCAGAACAGGAACACCGCGAGCCCCGAGCAGAACAGCAGCAGGCAACCGCACTTCGTCAGCACCATGGCGTCGCTCCCTGCGCGGAATTCGATTCAGCGCCAGGACGGCAGTCTCGCCCCGGGACAATCCGCAGTTCTACGTAGCCGATCACAGCAGCCATGCGCTGTAGCGGCGCCGGTGCTCAGAAGCCACGCTGCCGCGTGGCATTATGTGTATTGGACCTTGGTCCAGTGATGCGGCCTGCGGATTAAGTTTATTTTTGCGCAGCTGGCGCGCACCGTGCGGCGCAGCAGCTCGCGAACAAACTCCAACGAAACACCAACACATTGAGGCATGGCCCATGAGACTCAGACCCTCATACCTCGTTCTGGCACTGACATTCGCTCTTGCCCTGGTGGCCTGCTCGCAATCGGGCACCGAGACCAGCGCCACGCCAGGTGCGTCCGCTCCGGCCGCGAAACCCGGCGTCGAGGAGGCCGTGAAGGATGCCGTCGAGGCTTACATCTACGGTTATCCGCTCGTCACCATGGACATGACGCGCAAGCAGCTCACCAACGTGCCGAACGGCACGGCGATCGCCGGCCGTGGTCCGATGGGAACGATCATCAAGCTGCGCAGCTACCCGCCCGTAGACGACCACGCCGTGACGGCGCCGAACGCGGACACGCTGTACACCATGGCCTGGCTCGATGTCTCGAGCGAGCCGTGGGTATTCAGCATCCCCGACATGGGCGATCGTTACTACCTGATGCCGATGCTCGATGGCTGGACCGACGTGTTCCGGGTGCCGGGCACGCGCACCACCGGGGGCAAGGCCCAGATCTATGCGATCACCGGTCCCGGCTGGTCCGGGACGCTGCCGGCGGGCGTCACCGAATACAAGTCCCCGACCGGGCTGGTGTGGATTCTGGGGCGCATCTACTGCACCGGCACGCCGCAGGACTACGCCAAGGTGCACGCCCTGCAGGACAAGTTCTCGGTGGTGCCGCTGAGCTCCTACGGCAAGCCCTACACCGCCGCGGCCAACGAGGTGGACGACAACTTCGACATGAAGACGGCCGTGCGCGAGCAGGTCAACGCCATGAGCGTCGAGGAGTACTTCAGCTACCTGGCGAAGCTCCTGACGACCAATCCGCCGAACGGCGCCGATGCACCGACGGTGGCGACGCTCGCCAGGATCGGCATCGTGCCTGGACAGGAGTTCGATGGCAGCAAGCTCGGTGCCTTCGACAAGGAGGCGATCAAGGCCGTGCCGAAACTGGCGCAGCTGAAGATCCTGGAGTACTTCAGGAAGGCGATAGCGCCGGTCAACGGCTGGATGTACCTCACCCAGAACATCGGCGAGTACGGCACCGATTACGTGCAGCGCGCGCTGGTGACGGCCATTGGTCTCGGCGCCAACCGTCCGAAGGACGCCATCTATCCGACCTCGGACAAGGACGCGAACGGCGACGACTACGACGGCAACAAGCACTACGTCATGCACTTCGACCAGGGTCAGCTGCCGCCGGCGAAGGCGTTCTGGTCGCTCACCATGTACGACGCCGACTACTTCTTCGTGCCGAATGCGCTGCATCGGCAGACGCTCAGCTCGCGCAACAAGCTCGTCACCAACCCCGATGGCTCGGTGGACCTGTACCTGCAGGCGGACTCACCCGGCAAGGCGAAGGAGCCCAACTGGCTGCCGGCGCCGAAGGCGAAGTTCATCCCGATGCTGCGCCTGTACTGGCCGAACGAGACGCCGCCCTCGATCATCGACGGCAGCTGGAAGCCGCCCGCGATCAAAGGCGCGCAGTAGCGGCGCGGCCGGCAGGTGCGCGGGCGGCAAGGGATCGTTCCCGCCGCCGCGGCCCACGGGCAGGTGGAACCGAAGCCTCGGGTATACTGGCCTGCCGTGCCAGGCGAGTATCCTGCATGTCGAAAATACTGCCGCTGAGCGGCAAGGCCGCGCCGCCGCCCGGTCCGGGAGCGCTCAATTCCGTGGCGGAGATCCTCGCTGATCTGCGCGAGGGGCGCATGGTCGTCGTCATGGACGATGAGGACCGCGAGAACGAGGGTGACCTCATCATGGCAGCCGAGCGCGCGAGCCCGGAGGCCGTCGCGTTCATGATCCGCCACACCAGCGGCATCATCTGCGTGCCGATGGAGGAGTCGGATCTCGCGCGCCTCGAGCTGCCGCAGATGGTGCCGGTCAACAACGAGTCGCATCGCACCGCCTTCACGGTCTCGGTGGACGCGCGCGCCGGCACGACCACCGGCGTGTCCTCGGTCGATCGCGCCGCCACCATCCGTGCGCTCGCCGACCCCGCCGCCACGGCGGCCGATTTCGCGCGCCCTGGCCACATCTTCCCGCTGCGCTCACGCCGTGGCGGCGTGCTGGTGCGCGCTGGACACACCGAGGCGGCGGTCGACCTGTGCCGCATGGCCGGGCTCGCGCCGGTGGGCGTGCTGTGCGAGGTGATGAACGACGATGGCACCATGGCACGCCGGCCGCAGCTGCAGGAGTTCGCGCGCCGCCACGGGCTCAAGATCGGCACGATCGCCGACCTGATCCGTCACCGCCTGCGCAACGAGCGCACCGTGGTGCGTATCTCCGAACACACCGTGCAGACCGAGCTCGGCGAGTTCCGCCTGTACGCCTACCAGGACGAGGTCAACCTGGAAGTGCACGTGGCGCTCGCGCACGGCCGCCTCGACGCCCCCGAGCCACCGCTGGTGCGCGTGCACGTGGCCGACACGCTGCGCGACCTGATCGGCGTGCAGGGAGCGGTGCGCGCCTGGACACTGCGGGCGGCGATGCAGCGCATCGTCGAAGCCGGCAACGGCGTCGTGGTGGTGCTGCGCCAGCAGGAGTCCGCGCGCGAGCTCGCCGACGCCGTGCGCTCCTTCGCCGCACCGGAATCGGCTGCACCGGCCGAAGGCGCCGCGAGCGGCGAAGGCGCGGTGTTGCGCACCTTCGGCGTCGGTGCCCAGATCCTCAAGGATCTCGGCGTGCGGCGCATGCGGGTGCTGTCGGCACCGAAGCAGATGCACGGCATCGCCGCTTTCGGCCTGGAACTGGAGGGCTACGTCGGGGAAGAGGGGTGAGGCATCCCGCGCTCATCGAAGCGGAAGCAAGCGCACGCGGACGTAAAGTGGCGGTGGTCGCGGCCCGCTTCAACGAATTCATCGTCATCAGTCTCCTCAAGGGCGCGCAGGCTGCATTCCTCGAGCGCGGTGGCGAGGCGCAGGATCTGACTATCGTGCGCGTGCCCGGCGCCTTCGAGCTGCCACTGGTGGCGCGCCGGCTCGCGGGCAGCGGCCGTTTCGATGCCGTGGTGGCGCTCGGGTGCGTGATCCGCGGCGATACCCCGCACTTCGAGTACGTCGCCGGCGAGTGCGCGCGCGGGCTGCAGCTGGCAGGTCTCGAGACCGGTGTACCGGTGGCTTTCGGTGTACTGACGGTGGAAACCGTGGAGCAGGCACTGGAGCGGGCGGCGACCGGGCACGGCAACAAGGGCGGCGAGGCGATGGAGAGCGCGCTCGAGATGGCGGCCGTACTCGCACGTTTGTAGGCGGTGTCATGTCTTTACCGGGTGAGCGGGAACAACGGGACTCCCGCGGCACACGCACCGTGGCGCGCAAGCTCGCGCTGCAGGCGCTGTACCGCTGGCAACTCAACGACTGCCCGTGGCAGGACCTGGTGCAGGAGTTCGCCGAGGCTGAGGACATGCCGCGCGCCGATGGCGCTTACTTCCGCACCATCGTCGCGGGCGTGGCGCGCGAGCGCGCCGGCCTCGAGGCGCGCCTCGCCACCTTCAGCGACCGCGCGCCGGGCATGCTCGATCCGATCGAGCACGCGATCCTGCTGATCGCGCTGTACGAGCTCACGGCGCTTCCCGAGGTGCCGTACCGTGTCGCGATCAACGAGGCGGTGGGACTTGCCAGACGCTTCGGCGCTACCGACGGATACAAGTTCGTGAATGCGGTGCTGGACCGGGCGGCGCGCGAGCTGCGGCCGGGCGAGCACTGACAGGACAGGGTGAGGGTATGGCGCTCGGCGAATTCGCGCTGATCGAGCGTTACTTCCGCAGCTGCGGCGCACGCCGCGCCGATGTGCTGCTCGGCGTGGGCGACGACGCGGCGCTGCTCGCCTCGCCCGCGGACTGCGATCTTGTCGCGGCAACCGACACACTGGTTGCCGCTGTGCACTTTCCCGAGCATTCCCCGCCGGCTTCGATCGGGCACCGCGCGCTGGCGGTAAACTTGAGCGACCTGGCAGCGATGGGTGCGCGTCCGGCCTGGGCGCTGCTGGCGCTCACCATCCCGCGGGCCGACGAGGCGTGGCTCACCGAGTTCGCCGAAGGGTTCAGCGCGCTCGCGCGCGCGCACCAGGTCGCCCTCGTCGGCGGCGACACGACGCGCGGCCCGCTCACCGTCACGGTGCAGCTGCTCGGGCACGTGCCCCGCGGGCGCGCGCTCACCCGTGCCGGCGCACGCGCCGGCGATGCGCTGTTCGTTTCCGGAACTCCTGGCGATGCGGGCGCCGGACTCGCGCTCGAGCAGGGGCGGCTGGCCGCGACGCCCGCAGCGCGGGCCTACCTGCGCGAACGATTCCTGCTGCCGACGCCGCGCATGGCGCTCGGCGAGCGGCTGCGCGACTACGCGAGTGCCTGCATCGATATATCCGACGGCCTGCTGGCGGACGCCGGCAAGCTGGCCGCGGCCAGCGGCGTGGGCGCCCAGATCCTGTACGGCGACCTGCCGCTATCAGAGTCGCTGCGGGAAGCTGTCGGCGAGGAGCAGGCCCGCGAGCTGGCGCTCACGGCCGGCGATGACTACGAGCTGTGCTTCGCGGTGCCTCCCGGGAAGGTCGCACCGCTTCGCGCTCAGCTGCCACCCGAGCGCTGGGGATACAGCTGCATCGGCGTGCTGCGCGCGGCGCCCGGCGTCGAGGTGGCGCGCGACGGTACTGTGATGGAGTTCTCGCATTCCGGTTATGAGCATTTCTCCTGAGCGGCGCTGAGCGGCGCGCGTCGCGTTCGCGACAGCGCAGGCGGGCAGCTGCCGATCGCGTGAGGGTTGCATCACAGTCGCAGCTGCGCGCCAGACCTTATTCTGGCGCGCCGTCCTCCATCGCGCCGCGCCATGTCACTACCGGTTTCCAGAACCGTTCCGCCTGCCAAGCCCGGGGTCCGCATGCCGGACAAGATCGGCAAGTACGTGGTCGTCAGGGAAGTGGGTCGCGGCAGCACTGGCATCGTCTACCTGTCGCATGACGCCTATTACGGCCGCGACGTCGCCATCAAGGTCTACAACATGGACACCGGCGGCGACGAGGAGCGCGCGCGCATCGCCCGCAAGATGTTCCTCTCCGAGGCGCACCTGGTGGGCATGCTGCAGCATCCGCACATCCTGCCGATCTACGACGCCGGCGAGGAGAACGGCCACTGCTACATCGTCACCGAGCACGTGCACGGAGCGCGCACGCTGGCGGCCTACTGCCGTCCGGACAACCTGCTGCGCATCGACGATACCGTGCAGATTATGTTCAAGTGCGCCAAGGCGCTGCACTACGCCCATTCGCGCGGGGTGATCCACCGCGACATCAAGCCCTCGAACATCATGCTCACGCAGGACAGCGACGTGCGCATCATCGACTTCGGCATCGCGCTGGTGTCCGATTCGGACATCTCGCGCATCGAAGGGATCGCCGGCAGTCCCTCCTACATGTCTCCCGAGCAGGTGCAGAGCCTCGAGCTCACCAACCGCTCGGACCTGTACTCGCTCGGCGCGGTGATGTACGAGCTGCTGACCGGCGCGCGCCCGTTCCGCGCCGGCAATCTGCAGAAGCTGCTGCACCAGATCGTGTACGCCACGCCGCCGCCGATTCACACGCTGCGCAAGGAGGTGCCCGAGGAGCTGGAGATGGTGGTGGCGTCCGCCATGCAGAAGGACCCGGAGAAGCGCTGCAAGACCGGGCTCGACTTCGCCGCCGAGCTGACACGTGTGCATCAGCACCTGCGCGAGGCGAACGAGCGCATCGACCGCCAGGAGCAGTTCGGCGTGCTGCGGCGGCTGAAGTTCTTCCACGAATTCTCGCATGCCGAGATCTGGGAAGTGCTGCGCGCCAGTCACTGGCAGAACTACGCCCCGGGCGAGGAGATCGTCAAGGAGGGCGAGATGGACGATCGCTTCTACATTCTGGTGACCGGCGGCTGCGTGGTCGAGCGCCACGGCCAGCGCATCGGTGCGCTCGAGACCGGCGACTGCTTCGGCGAGGCGAGCTACGTGCCTGGAGCGAAGCGCACCGCCACCATACGCGCCAACGGCGCGGTCACAGTGCTCAAGGTGAGCTCGACGCTGCTCGAGCAGGTATCGGCATCCT
This sequence comes from uncultured Gammaproteobacteria bacterium, assembly GCA_963837075.1. Classification (GTDB taxonomy): domain Bacteria; phylum Pseudomonadota; class Gammaproteobacteria; order Steroidobacterales; family Steroidobacteraceae; genus 13-2-20CM-66-19. The sequence continues at coordinate 230,918 of CAWILY010000002.1, forward strand.
GCCAGCTGCGCTTCAACCGGGTTTTCTTGAGCTCGCTGATTGCGCGCCTGCAGAGCGCCGAGCGCAGCCGGCCGGCGGCTTCCGCCTCCTGAGGGCGCCGCCCGCCGCCGACTCTCGCGGCGCGACCTCTCCCGCGCACTACGAGACTATTGGACATCCACCGCCAGCACGATGACGTTGCGTGTCTTTGGCAGGGTGAGGCTGGTCACCGTCTTGGCGGAGTTGAGCGCGAAGGAGTAGCCGTAGAGATAGAAGGTGCGATTGTCCAGCGAGCCGTTGGAGTTGAGGCGGTAGGCCATTTTCAGCGCCTGCGACTCACCCGGGTAGTTCTGCGTCGTGTACCAGTCGCTCATGCTTTGCGTGAAGCTCGTCGAGGTGCCGTCGCTGTAGTTGACGGTGAAGGTCTGGTTCGTCTGATTGCCGTTCACCCCAGTGCCGAGCAGCGTGAGCGTCGTGTAGCTGCCCGCCGGCAGCGCAACGGTCGTGTTGCTGACGGCATCGGCGACCCCGGCGCTGCCGAAGGCATACGTGTTGCCGTTCCAGGTCAGGGAGGCGCCCAGCAGGGTCGCGGAGTAGGCGCTGCCGTCGTTGTCGAGGCCGCCGCCGGGCACCGCAGTGCCGTTGGCCACGATGCCGTCGACATTGACGCTGCCCGTGAGAGCGACCTCGGTGGTGGTGCCCGTGTTGATCACGTAAGTGACGCTCGCGACCGGGCTCGCCAAATAGCCGCTCGCGACCGCGATCGCCTCGATGGTCATGGACGAGCTCACCATGATGAGGCCGGTGTAGGGCGTTGAGTTCACCGTGGGCGTCGTGCCGTTGGTGGTGTAATACATCAGGGCACCGGGGATCGTGTCGGAGAGCGTGACCATCTGCGTCGCGTTGTAGATTCCGCCTGGCAGACTGAAAGTCGGTGCGGGCGCGGGCGTGCCGATCACATAAGCGCCGCTCGCCACCGGGCTGTTGGCGTAGCCACTGGCGACCGCGATCGCCTCGATGGTCGTGGTGGCGCTCACCGAGATCGGGGTGCCGCTGCTATAGAGCGTCGAGCTGATGGTGGGCGTGGTGCCGTTGGTGGTGTAGTAGATGCTCGCCCCCGGGGTGGTGTCGGCGAGCGTGACCGGCTGCGTCGTGGTGTAGGTCCCCGGCGCCGGAGTGAAGGTCGGAGCGGCCGCCGGCGACAGCGTACCGCTGCTGCCGGACAGATCGACCGCCAGCACGACGACGTTGCGTGTCTTCGGCAGGGTGAGGCTGGTCACCGTCTTGGCGGAGTTGAGCGCGAAGGAGTAGCCGTAGAGATAGAAGGTGCGATTGTCCAGCGAGCCGTTGGAGTTAAGGCGGTAGGCCATCGTCAGCGCCTTCGACTCACCTGGATAGTTCTGCGGCGTGTACCAGTCGCTCATACTCTGCGTGAAGCTCGTCGAGGTGCCGTCGCTGTAATTGACGGTGAAGGTCTGGTTCGCCTGATTGCCGTTCACCGCGGTGCCCAGTAGCGACAGCGTCGCATAGCTGCCCGTTGGCAGCGGGATCGTCGTGTTACTTGCGGCATCGGCCGTGCCCGCGGCGCCGAAGGTGTAGGTGTTGCCGTTCCAGGTCAGGGAGGCGCCGAGCAGCGTTGCGGAGTAGGCGCCGCCGTCGCCGTCGAGGCCGCCGCCGGGCACCGCAGTGCCGTTGGCCACGATGCCGTCGACGTTCGCATTGCCTGCCAGGCTGACCGGGGTCGTCCCGGAGGAGCCGCTGCCGATCGTGTAGGTGCCGCTTGCCACCGGGCTGTTGGCGTAACCGCTCGCGACCGCGATGGCCTCGATGGTCGTGGTGGCGCTCACCGAGATCGGGGTGCCGCTGTTATAGAGCGTCGAGCTGGTGGTGGGCGTGGTGCCGTTGGTGGTGTAGTAGATGCTCGCCCCCGGGGTGGTGCTGCTGAGCGTGACCGGCTGCGTCGTGGAGTAGGTCCCGGGCGCCGGGGTGAAGGTCGGCGCCGCCGCCGGGGGTGCCGTGATCGTGTAGGTGCCGCTGGCTACCGGGCTGTTGGCGTAGCCACTGGCGACCGCGATCGCCTCGATGGTCGTGGTGGCGCTCACCGAGATCGGGGTGCCGCTGCTATAGAGCGTCGAGCTGATGGTGGGCGTGGTGCCGTTGGTGGTGTAGTAGATGCTCGCCCCCGGGGTGGTGTCGGCGAGCGTGACCGGCTGCGTCGTGGTGTAGGTCCCCGGCGCCGGAGTGAAGGTCGGAGCGGCCGCCGGCGACAGCGTACCGCTGCTGCCGGACAGATCGACCGCCAGCACGACGACGTTGCGTGTCTTCGGCAGGGTGAGGCTGGTCACCGTCTTGGCGGAGTTGAGCGCGAAGGAGTAGCCGTAGAGATAGAAGGTGCGATTGTCCAGCGAGCCGTTGGAGTTAAGGCGGTAGGCCATCGTCAGCGCCTTCGACTCACCTGGATAGTTCTGCGGCGTGTACCAGTCGCTCATACTCTGCGTGAAGCTCGTCGAGGTGCCGTCGCTGTAATTGACGGTGAAGGTCTGGTTCGCCTGATTGCCGTTCACCGCGGTGCCCAGTAGCGACAGCGTCGCATAGCTGCCCGTTGGCAGCGGGATCGTCGTGTTACTTGCGGCATCGGCCGTGCCCGCGGCGCCGAAGGTGTAGGTGTTGCCGTTCCAGGTCAGGGAGGCGCCGAGCAGCGTTGCGGAGTAGGCGCCGCCGTCGCCGTCGAGGCCGCCGCCGGGCACCGCAGTGCCGTTGGCCACGATGCCGTCGACGTTCGCATTGCCTGCCAGGCTGACCGGGGTCGTCCCGGAGGAGCCGCTGCCGATCGTGTAGGTGCCGCTTGCCACCGGGCTGTTGGCGTAACCGCTCGCGACCGCGATGGCCTCGATGGTCGTGGTGGCGCTCACCGAGATCGGGGTGCCGCTGTTATAGAGCGTCGAGCTGGTGGTGGGCGTGGTGCCGTTGGTGGTGTAGTAGATGCTCGCCCCCGGGGTGGTGCTGCTGAGCGTGACCGGCTGCGTCGTGGAGTAGGTCCCGGGCGCCGGGGTGAAGGTCGGCGCCGCCGCCGGGGGTGATGTGCTGAGCAGTCCGTAAACGACTACCTCTTGCGAGTTGGTCGCGACGTAGACCCGGCCGTTGGCTACCAGCGGCGGCACGAGCTTCGCAAAAGTGCCCAGCGAGTCGGCCGCCCTCAGGTTCGAATTCCACAGTTGCGTTGCGACGTTGCCGGCATCGAAGGCGTACAGCGCACCCGCGGTGGCCACGTTGAAGGCGTTACCGCCGGTCGACACCGTCGCCCACACCACGCCGGTGTTGGGCGTTGAGCCATTCGCCGAGAGCGTGAGGATGCCGCCGGGGTAGGACTCGGTGACACTCCCTTTGGCACTCGGAGTAGTCGCAAGCGTGCTGCCGTTGAAAGCAAAAGCCTTCACCGCATCGCCCGCACCCCAGGTGTACAGCAGCGGTCCGCCGTTGGCGGCGGAGCGCTGCCAGTAAACGGGTCCACCCCGATTCTGGGAAATGGTTATCTCCTGGAGGGCCCCGCTGTCATTGGCAGTTTCGTGGAGGAGACCGCCGGTGTTGAGCAGGTAGAAGACACCGGCCTTGCCACCACCCGCGAGGAGACTCGTACCCGGGATCAGCATGGGGCCTGAGCTCGCGAGATCGTTATCATCGCCGTCGAGCGTCATCCAGGTGCTCGGGGTGAACCAATCCACCAGGCTCAAGCCTTTGGCCGGGTTGAGCTTGAGCACGCTCTCGCTGAAGTTATCGACGCCGTCATAGCCCGTGGTGTAGCCATTGCCGGTGAATACGTAGACGTACCCCGAGCCGTCGACGACCGGCGGACGACCGGATTGCCACACCCCGGCGCCGCCATTGCCGACGGTCTCGGTCGCGAAGATGCCGGTTTGCGCCAGCGTGGTCTCGTTGTAAGCCATGACCCATCCGCTGTAGAGGTGCCCAGTCCCCTCCGCCTCCAGGGCGCCGAATCCGAACACGACGTTGCCGCCGACGATTACCAGCGATGCCCGCTGCCACTCGTTGCGGGCGTCGAAAGTCATGGGGCCGTAGCTGCCTGAGATCACCACGCCCGAACCGGGCAGTGGCGTACCGGTCGCGATGTTGACCGCGTGCAGCCGGTACACCATCGCGCCGTTTTCCTCTGTAAGGGCCACGACATACATCGTGTTGGTGGATGGGTCGATCACCGGCGTGCTAAGGATGCCGTCGTTGCCGATGATGTTCGTGTTACTGCCGTACGCGAACTGGGACATCGGCACGGGGGTCGCGTTTTCGAAAGTTGCCAGATTGGTTGTCCACAGGGGCGCGCCGCCTACGTCCGCGTCGAAGGCGTACAGCGTGTCGCTCATGGTGGCGACGTACAGGACGTTGTGAGAGGTCCCGTTGATCGTGACGCCCGGTACGTACAGCGGCTGCGCGTAGATGTTGTCATTCACGGACAGTGTGAACACCAGCCCGAAGCTGCCCGGGACAACGTTGGAGGTATTGAGCGTCGTCTCGCTGAGGTTTGCGCCGGAGACGTTGGCGTCATAGCCGCGCTGCAGAACCTGGGGCGGCTGAGCGTGCGCGCTCAGAGCCTGCAGGAGCGTCAGCATCATCAGCGCGGGAAGCGTGGTGCTGCCGGGCAAGCCGGGATGAATGATCCGACTCCACAGGAGCGTGAGCCGCGCAGCCAGTGCGCGCCGGCGAAGGCTGATAATCATGAGTTCGAGACCCGCCCGGAGGGCTTTATTAGACTTATGGGTCAAGTGTCACCCAGTTCTCGAAGAATTTCCTCCCTGAAATTTGCTGCAAGGCAGTACTGTAGATGACTTATGTAAAGTCCCGCCGCGCATCGCCGCTCGGGCGGCGGGCCCGACGATCGGCCTGGCGGGCAGCTCAATCGATCAGGTCAGTTGAGAAACCAGGCGAGTATTAGTGCATATATTACTGATCGAGGATGACCTCGAGGCCGCGCGCTTCCTCGTCAAGGGTCTGCGCGAGAGCGGCTATACGCTCGACCACGCGGCCGACGGCCGCGACGGGCTGCAGCGCGCCAGCCAGGGAACCTTCGATTGCATCGTCACCGATCGCATGCTGCCGCACGTCGACGGACTCGCCATCATCGAGCGCCTGCGCGAGCAGGGGGTCGGCACGCCGGTGCTGGTGCTGTCGGCGCTCGGCAGCGTGGATGACCGCATCCGCGGGCTGAAAGCGGGCGGCGACGACTATCTCACCAAGCCGTTCGCCTTCGCGGAGCTGCTGGCGCGCATCGAGGTGCTGCTGCGCCGGCACAGCGCCCCGCACAGCACGCGCCTCAAGGTCGAAGACCTGGAGTTCGACCTGCTGAGGCGACGCGTGACGCGCGCTGGCCGCGAAGTCGAGCTCACGACGCGCGAGCTGAAGCTGCTGGAGTTCCTGATGCGCCGCGCCGGGCAGGTGGTGACGCGCACCATGCTGCTCGAGGGAGTCTGGGACCTGCACTTCGACCCGCAGAGTAATCTGATCGACGTGCACATCAGCCGGCTGCGTCAGGCGATCGATCGCGGCACCGACCACCCGCTGATCCATACCGTGCGCGGCTCGGGCTACGTGCTGCGCAGCGACAGCTGATTATTGCCACAGCGACGGTACCAACATCGTGCGGCTCGACCTGATCAACACCACCGCGTTTCGCTTGTCGGTCGGCTACACGCTGCTGGTGACGCTGGCGGTCGGGGTAACGCTCGGCAGCGCGTACCTGCTCACCGAGAGCCTGATCACTGACGAAGTCGATCTGATCATCGACACCGAGCTGCAGAGCCTCGAGGGGAAGTTTGCCCGCAGCGGCGTGCCCGGCGTCACCGATGAGATCAACCTGCGCATCGACAGCTGGGGGCGCATCGGTGCGGTGTACATGCTGGCGGACTCGAGCTTCGAGCGCATCGCCGGCAACGTGACCCACTGGCCGTTCGAGGGCATGCCGGCGCAGCCGCGCCCGGAGTTCGAGATCGCCACCATCGAGCCCGGGCGGCGCGCGGTACATCCGGTGCGTGCCGCGGTGCGCACGCTCCCGGGGGGTGACCTGCTGCTGGTCGGTACGGACATCTCCCAGGGGCGGCGCTTCGCGGAGAAGTTCCGCTTTGCCACCCTGTCCGGCATCGGCCTGTCGACGCTGGCCGCAGCCCTGGCCGGCTTCTGGTTCAGCTACAAGCTGGCGCGGCGCGTCGGCGAGGTTACGCGCACCTGCCAGCTCATCATGGCCGGCGAGCCTGGCCGGCGCCTGCCGATCGCCGGCGCCAACGACGAGTTCGACGCACTGGCCGTGTCGGTCAACCGCGTGCTGGATCGCCTCGAGGAGCAGGCGGGTACGCTGCGGGCGACTTTCGACAGCACCGCGCACGACCTGCGCGCGCCGCTGCACCGCCTGCGCACTCGCATGGATGCGCTGCTGCTGCGCACGCCGCCGCTTGAACCGGCGGTGCACGAGTCGATCGAGTCGGCGCTGCGCGAGGTCGATCATCTGCAGCGCACGCTCGCGACGCTGCTGCAGATTGCGCTCGCCGAATCGGGTGCGCCGCTAGCGGCGCCCGCCTCCGTGGACGTCGGCGCGCTCGCGGCCGAGCTGGTCGAGCTGTACGAGCCCGTCGCCGGCGCCCAGGGCGTGGCACTCGATTGCCGCCAGGAGGCGCCGTCGGTCGTGCAGGGCAACCGCCAGCTGCTGGCGCAGCTGCTCACCAATCTCATCGAGAACGGGCTCAAGTACGTACCGGCGGGCGGACGCATCGAGGTCGCGGTGCGGCGGCTCGCCGACTGCGTGCGTCTCACCGTGAGCGACAACGGCCCGGGCATCGCCGCCGAAGACCGGGCGCGCGCGCTGCAGCCGTTCGTGCGCTTCGGCAGCGGCGGTGGCGGCAAGCAGGAGGGCAGCGGGCTCGGACTGTCGCTGGTGGCCGCGATCGCGCGCCTGCATCGCGCCCGGCTCGAGCTGCAGAGCAACGATCCGGGCCTCAAGGTGGTCGTCGACCTGCCGGCCTGACTTTCAGGCTTCCTCGTCGCCCTCGATGCGCGCGTAGGCGGAGTGGTTGTGAATGGACTCGAAGTTCTCCGCCTCGACTACGTAGGCGGCCACGCGGCCGTCGTCGTTCAGCCGCCTGGCCACATCGCGCACCATATCCTCGACGAACTTGGGGTTGTCGTAGGCACGCTCGGTCACGTACTTCTCGTCGGGGCGCTTCAGCATGCCGTACAGCTCGCAGGACGCCTCGCTCTCGGCGATCTCGATGAGCTCCTCGATCCACATGTGGCTGCGCAGCTTCGCGGTGATGGTGATGTGCGAGCGCTGATTGTGGGCGCCGTAGGCGGAGATCTTCTTCGAGCATGGGCACAGGCTGGTCACCGGGACCGTGACGCGCACCCACATCTCGGTCGACCCGCGACGATGCTCGCCGATCAGCCCGGCGCGGTAATCCATCAGGCTCTCCACCCCGGACACCGGCGCCTTCTTCATCACGAAGAACGGAAAGCTCATCTCGATGTGCCCGGTGTCGGCCTCGAGCCGCTCGGTCATGGTGCGCAGCATGCTGCGAAAGGACTCGACCGAGATCTCGCGTTCGGCGTGCAGGATCTCCACGAAGCGCGACATGTGCGTGCCCTTGAAGTTGTGCGGCAGGCTCACGTACATGTTGAAGCTGGCGATGGTGTGCTGCTCGCCGGCCGAGCGGTCCTTGACCCGGACCGGGTGGCTGATCTCCTTGATGCCGACGCGGTTGATGGGCAGCTGCCGCGTGTCGGCACGGCCCTGCACGTCCTCGACCTCGGTGACGGTGGCGCGTGCGATCTTGGCGATCCCGGCAGGTGGGTTCATGGTGCGAAAGCCTACAGGAAACGCGCACCGGTTCGGAACAGGCCCGGGCGTCCCGCTCATTAAGTAGAACCCGGCGGCACGGGAACGCGCACCCACTGCGCCCGGTCAGACCCCGCCCGCGGAACGCTTGCGTTCCTGAGCCTGCAAGACCCAAAAGTGCTCGATGCTCGCCGCCAGTCCCGCCGCATCGAGGCCGGCCGCCTTCAGGCATCCGTCGCGCGAGCCGTGCTCGATGAAGCGGTCGGGTATGCCGAGCTGCAGCAGCGGCACGGCGAGGCCCTCGGCCGCCAGCAGCTCGAGAACTGCCGAGCCCGCGCCGCCCGGGATGGCGTTCTCCTCGATGGTGACGAGCGCCCGATGGCGTGCGGCGAGCGTCACGATCAGCTCCTCATCTAGCGGCTTGACGAAGCGCATGTTGACCAGCGTTGCGTCCAGCGCGTCGGCAATGCGCGCCGCCGGCGCGAGCAGGGCGCCGAAGGCGAGCAGCGCCAGCCCGCTCTTGCCCTCGCGTCGCAGCTGCGCGCGCCCGAGCGGCAGCGCGCTCATCTCGGCGCACACGGCGACACCGGGGCCGCTGCCGCGCGGGTAGCGAACCAGCGCCGGACCGGGCAGCGTGCTGGCGGTGTACAGCATCTGCCGGCACTCGTTCTCGTCCGCCGGCGCCATGATCACCGTGTTGGGAATGCAGCGCAGGAACGACAGGTCGAAGGCGCCCTGGTGAGTCGCACCATCGCTGCCGACCAGCCCGGCACGGTCGACGGCGAACACCACCGGCAGATTCTGCAGCGCGACGTCGTGGATGAACTGGTCGTAGGCGCGCTGCAGGAAGGTCGAGTAGATGGCCACCACCGGCTTCAGGCCCTCGACCGCGAGTCCCGCCGCGAAAGTCACGGCGTGTTGCTCGGCGATGGCGACGTCGAAGTAGCGATCCGGGAAACGCCGCGAAAACTCCACCAGTCCCGAGCCCTCGCGCATGGCGGGGGTGATGCCGATGATGCGCGGGTCGCGCTCCGCCATGTCGCACAGCCATTCGCCGAAGACCTGCGAGTAGGTGGGACCGGCGCTCTTTTCCTTGTAGATCGTGCCGGTGGCCGGGTCGAACGGCCCGGGTCCATGCCACTTGATCGGGTCCGCCTCGGCAGGCGCATAGCCCTTGCCCTTGCGCGTGACGACGTGCAGGAACTGCGGGCCGCGCAGCTTGCGGATGTTGCGCAGCGTGCTCACCAGCGCCTTGACGTCGTGGCCGTCCATCGGGCCGATGTAGTTGAATCCCATCTCCTCGAACAACGTCCCCGGCAGCACCATGCCTTTCAGGTGTTCCTCCGAGCGGCGCGCCAGCTCCCACACCGTTGGCATGGGCCGCAGCACCTTCTTGCCGCCCTCGCGCAGGTGCGCGTACACGCGCCCGGCGAGGGCGCGTGCGAAGTGACTCGAGAGTGCGCCGACGTTCTCCGAGATCGACATGTCGTTGTCGTTCAGGATCACCAGCAGATCGGCTGGCAGCGAGCCGGCGTGATTGAGCGCCTCGAATGCCATACCGGCCGTCATGGCACCGTCGCCGATGATGGCGACGACGCGCCGGTCTGCGCCGGCGCGCGCGGCCGCCACGGCCATGCCGAGCGCGGCGCTGATGGAGGTACTCGAGTGCCCGACGCCGAAGGTGTCGTACTCGCTTTCGGCGCGCGACGGGAACGGCGCGAGACCGCCGTCCTGCTTGATGGTATGCAGCCGCTCACGCCGCCCGGTCAGGACCTTGTGCGGGTAGGCCTGATGGCCGACGTCCCAGACCAGCCGGTCCTCGGGCGTGTCATAGACGTAGTGCAGCGCGATGGTTAGCTCCACGGTGCCGAGGCCGGCGGCGAAATGGCCACCGCGGGTGCTGACGCTCTGCACCAGGAACTCGCGCAGCTCGCGCGCCAGCGCCGGGAGCTTGCTCACCGGCAGCCGGCGCAGCTCCGCGGGCGTCGCGACGGTATCGAGTAGCGGGTAACTGGACGACGCAGCGCTCATGGCACTCAAGTTTACACGGCCGCCGGGACGCGGGCGGACAGCGCCGCCTGTGGAAGCTTCGGGCGCTTCCCGTCAGCTGCTGCGGTCCACCACGTAGTGGGCGAGCTCGGTCAGGGTTGCAGCGCGCTCGCCCAGCGGCCGCAACGCGGCGATCGCGGCATCGTGCAGCTCCCGGGCGCGCGTGCGTGCGGCGGCAAGCCCGGCCGTGCTCGGGTAAGTGGGCTTGGCGTGCGCGGCATCCGCGCCGGTGGATTTGCCGAGCAGCGCCGGGTCGCCCTCGACGTCGAGAATGTCATCCTGGATCTGGAAGGCGAGCCCGATCTCGGCGCCGAAGGTGCGCAGGGCCTCGAGCTCGGCGCCGGCGGTGATGCCGGCTGCCAGAGCGCCCAGCAGCACGCTGCACTGAATGAGCGCACCGGTCTTGCGACGGTGCATGTTCTCGATCGCGGCGACGCTGAGCGTGTGACCGACTGCGGCCAGATCGATCGCCTGACCGCCGGCCATGCCGTCGGTGCCCGTGGCGCGCGCGAGCACGCGCATCATCTCGAGCCGCACCGCCGGGCTCACGGAGGGCATCGGCTGGTTGGCGAGCACCGCGAAGGCCAGTGCCTGCAGCGCATCGCCGACCAGTATCGCCGTGGCTTCGTCGTAGGCGCGGTGACAGGTCGGACGGCCGCGCCGCAGGTCGTCGTCATCCATCGCCGGCAGATCATCGTGCACCAGGCTGTACACGTGGATCAGTTCGACTGCGGCGGCAGGCGCATCGAGCACGGCGAGCGGTGCGCCGAGCGCCGAGCCGGACAGGTACACCAGCGTCGGGCGCAGGCGCTTGCCGGCGCCGAGCGTGCTGTAGCGCATGGCTTGCAGCAGTCGCTGCGTGCCGGCGTCGGAAAGGGTGAGCGTGTGCTCGAGCACGCCCTCGATGCGGGCCTGGCAGGCGGCGACGCGCGCACCGAAATCGACCGCTGCCGCTGCGCTGCGTGGTGCGCTGCTCACTCCTTATCCACGCCCCCGGCAATGTCCTCATCCGCGGGATCCTGGAAGGGGGCGACGGTCACCTCGCCGCCGCGGCGCAGCAGGATCTCGACCTTCTGGTGCGCCGCCTGGAGCGACGCCTGGCAGTGGCGCGTGAGCGTGACGCCGCGCTCGAAAGTCCTGAGCGCCTCTTCTAGCGGCAGGTCGCCGCGCTCGAGGCGCTCCACGAGTCCCTCGAGCTCGGCGAGTGCCTGCTCGAAATCGGGGTCTTTGCTGTTGGCGGACACGCTGTGAGATTCCTGTGCCGGCTTTACCGCCGGCGGCGTGGGCGGGCAACCTTATACAGCCTCGCGTTGCGCGGTCAACGCGAGGGTTGCACCCCCTGCTGCGCGGCGATAGAGTCGCGCTACTACGTTAGACCCAGTCTAAGTGAGGAGCGTCATGAATCTCAAAGGCAGCAAGACCGAAAAGAACCTGAAGGACGCATTCGCCGGTGAGTCGCAGGCGAATCGCCGTTACCTGTATTTCGCAGCCAAGGCTGACGTCGAGGGGCTGAACGACGTGTCGGCCGTGTTCCGCTCCACTGCGGAAGGCGAGACCGGCCATGCGCACGGACATCTAGAGTATCTCGAGGCGGTGGGCGACCCGGCGACCGGGCTGCCGATCGGGGAGACGAAGCTGAATCTCAAGGCTGCGATCGCCGGGGAGACCCACGAGTACACCGACATGTACCCGGGGATGGCCAAGATTGCCCGCGAGGAGGGCTTCGGCGAGATCGCCGACTGGTTCGAGACTCTCGCGAAGGCCGAGCGCTCGCATGCCAATCGCTTCCAGAAGGCGCTGGACGGCGTCTGAAGATCCGGCGAACGACTCACCGCCCGGCGTGCGTGCCCGCGTCGAGACGCGGGCACGTCGCCCCTCGCGCGCTGGGGCGCGCGTGAGCGGCACGCCGCCGGAAGGCCCCCGCGGCGGGCGTGAAGGGAGCCTCGAGGCCCCGACGCGCCATCCGCTCGCCTGGCGCACCGAGGCCTTCTACGACACGCAGGCACTCGAGAAGGAACTCGAGCGGGTCTTCGACATCTGTCACGGCTGCCGTCGCTGCTTCAGTCTGTGTAACGCCTTCCCCACGCTATTCGATGCGGTCGATGCCACCAGCGAAGGCGAGGTGGCCGCGCTCGACCGCAAGGTGTTCTGGGAGGTTGTCGATCACTGTTACCTGTGCGACATGTGCTTCATGACGAAGTGTCCGTACGTGCCGCCGCATCCCTTCAACGTCGACTTTCCGCATCTGATGCTGCGTGCCAAAGCCGTGCGTGCCAGCCAGGGCGGCCTGTCCCTGTCCGAGCGTGTGCTCGCTGCCACCGACACGGTGGGGACGCTGGCGGGCATCCCGGTGGTGGCGGAAGTGGTCAATGCCGCAACCGCCTCGCGCCTCGGGCGCGTGCTGCTCGAGAAGACGCTCGGTGTCGCGCGCAGCGCGCCACTGCCGAAATATCACGCCAGCAGCGCGCGGCGCCGACTCGCGGCGCTCGGCACGGCAGGCGCTGAGGCCACCGCGGAAGCTGGCGCGGCGCACGCCACCGCCGACACCACCGGCAAGGTGGCACTGTTCACCACCTGCTACGGCAACCGCAACGAGCCGGAGCTCGACGAGGATCTGGCCGCGGTGCTCGAGCACAACGGTATCGAGGTCACGCTGCTCGCCGCGGAGCACTGCTGCGGCATGCCGCGACTCGAGCTCGGCGATCTGGCCGGGGTCGCGAAGCTCAAGGAATACAACATCCCGCAGCTGACGGCCGCGATCGAGGCCGGCTACGACATCGTCGCGCCGATTCCCTCGTGCGTGCTCATGTTCAAACAGGAGCTGCCGCTCATGTACCCGGAGGATGCCGCGGTCGGGCGCGTCGCCGCCCGTGTCTTCGATCCGTTCCAGTACCTGATGCGGCGTCACGCCGCGGGCCTGCTGCGCACCGACTTCAAGGCCCAGCTCGGCAAGGTCAGTTATCACGTGCCCTGTCATCTGCGCGTGCAGAACATCGGCCTGAAGACGCGCGATGTGCTGAAGCTGGTGCCGGGCACCACCGTGGAAGTCATCGAGCGCTGCTCGGGACACAACGGTACCTACGGCGTCAAGACGCGTTTCCGTGCGGCCTCGGTGCGGATCGGCCGCCCGGTGGTGCAGCGGGTGGAGGCGGCGCACTGCGATTACTACGCCAGCGACTGTCCCATGGCGGGGCACCAGATCGAGAGCGGCCTCGCGCCGCCGCGCGCGCCGACGCACCCGTTGCGCCTGCTGCGGCTCGCCTACGGAATCTAGCGGCGGGCGCGGCGTGAACAAGCTCGCAGCCACGGATCTGATGTCCCTCGAGCAGTACGCCCGCGAGCGTCCGGCATTCCGCGCGCGCGTGCTCGAGCACAAGGGCACGCGCCAGCTGGCGGTGGGGCCGCATGCGACCTGGTGCTTCGAGGACCGTCTCACGGTGCAGTACCAGGTGCAGGAGATGCTGCGGGTCGAGCGTATTTTCGAGCCGCAGGGCATACAGGAGGAGCTCGGCGTCTACAACTCGCTGATTCCCGACGGCAGCAACTGGAAGGTGACGCTGCTGATCGAGTATGCGCAACCGGCCGAGCGGGCGCGCGCGCTGGCGCAGCTGAAGGGAATCGAGCGGCGCTGCTGGGTGCAGATCGCCGGCCACGAGCGCGTGTTCGCCGTCGCCGACGAGGACCTCGAGCGCGAGAACGAGGAAAAGACCTCCGCGGTGCACTTCCTGCGCTTCGAGCTCTCCGCGGCGATGATCGCGACGCTCAGGGGCGGGGCGGGGCTCGCGGTCGGCGTCGACCACGAGCACTACCGTTACGACGTGGCGGCGGTCCCGGCCGCGCTGCGCCAGGCGCTGCTCGCGGATCTCGAGTAGCGGGCGGCGCGCGCCGCGTCTGTTAAGATCGCGCCGCGCCGGCAGCCTGCGCACGCGCTTGCGCTTGAGCGGCGCGACACCCACGGGGCGATTCGCACACGGGATGAGTCAGTCGTACACCGCTTCCGATATCGAGGTGCTCTCCGGCCTCGAGCCCGTCCGCCGACGGCCGGGCATGTACACCCACACGCAGCGGCCCAATCACCTCGCGCACGAGGTCATCGACAACAGCGTCGACGAGGCCATTGCCGGCTACTGCAAAGAGATCGACGTCGTGCTGTACAAGGACGGCTCGCTCGAGGTCGCCGACGATGGCCGTGGCATGCCGGTCGACATCCATCCGAAGGAGAAGGTGAGCGGCGCGGAGCTGATCCTCACGCGGCTGCACGCCGGCGGCAAGTTCTCGGACCAGACCTACAAATTCTCCGGCGGCCTGCACGGCGTCGGCGTGTCGGTGGTGAACGCGCTCTCGAAGCACCTCGAGTGCTGGATCAAGCGCGGCGGCAAGGAATACAACATCGGCTTCAAGGACGGCAAGGTGTCCTCGAAGCTCGAGGAAATCGGCACGGTTGGTGCGCGCAACACCGGCACGCGGCTGCAGTTCTGGCCGGATCCGAAATTCTTCGATTCGGAGAAATTCTCCGTCCCGCAGCTGAAGCACACGCTCAAGGCCAAGGCGGTGCTGTGCCCGGGCCTGCGCGTGACGTTCAAGAACGAAGCCACGGGTGAGAAGGACGAGTGGTTCTACACCGGGGACCTGGGCGCCTATCTCGTCGAGGAGCTCGGCACGCACGAGCGCATCCCGCCAGAACCCATCGCCAGCACACCTGAGGGCGACAACGACGCGGTGAACTACGCGCTGTGCTGGGCACCGGATGCCGAGAGCGTCATCGGCGAAAGCTACGTCAACCTGATCCCCACTCCCGAGGGGGGCACGCACGTCAACGGCCTGCGCGCCGGGGTGGCGCAGGCAGTGCGCGAGTTCTGCGAATTCCGCAACCTCGTGCCGCGCGGCATCAAGCTCACCCCGGAGGACGTGTGGGACAAGGCGAACTACGTGCTGTCGGTGAAGATTCAGGAGCCGCAGTTCGCCGGGCAGATGAAGGAGCGCCTGGGGAGTCGCGATGCGGCGGCGCTCGTGGAGGGATTCGTACGCGATTCGGTGGCGCTGTGGCTCAACCGCCATCCCGATGCCGGCGAGCGCATCGCGCAGTTTGCGATCGCCAACGCGCAGGAGCGTGCCCGCGCTGCGCAGCGCGTGGTGCGCAAGCGCATGACCGGAGGGCCGGCGTTGCCCGGCAAGCTCGCCGACTGCACCAGCCAGGAGCCGAAGCGCTCGGAGCTGTTCCTGGTGGAGGGCGACTCCGCGGGTGGCTCTGCCAAGCAGGCGCGCGACAAGGACTTCCAGGCCATCATGCCGCTGCGCGGCAAGATCCTGAACACCTGGGAACTCGATCCCGGGGAGATCGCCGGCAGCGAAGAAGTGCACAACATCAGCGTGGCGCTCGGCATCGAGCCGGGCTCGACCGACCTCTCGCAGCTGCGCTACCACAAGGTGTGCATCCTCGCGGACGCGGACTCCGACGGGCAGCACATCGCCACCCTGCTGTGCGCGCTGTTCCTGCGGCACTTCCGTCCCCTGGTGGTGCACGGGCACGTGCACGTGGCCATGCCGCCGCTCTATCGCATCGATGCCGGCAAGCAGGTGCACTACGCCCTCGATGAGGCCGAGCGCGATCAGCTGCTGAAGAAGATCGAGAAGGAGAGCCCGCGCACGAAGCCGACGGTGACCCGCTTCAAGGGCCTGGGGGAGATGAACCCGACGCAACTGCGCGAGACCACCATCGACCCGCGCACGCGGCGCCTGGTGCAGCTCACCATCGACGGCAAGGACAACACCGATCAGCTGATGGACATGCTGCTCGCCAAGAAGCGCGCCGCCGACCGGCGCGAGTGGCTCGAAGAGAAGGGCAACCTCGCGGAGGTGCAGGTGTGAGCGGACCTCCGGAGAACCAGGAGCTCAACTTCGAGGGCGTCGAGCGCCAGCCGCTGTCCACCTTCACCGAGAAGGCCTACCTCGATTACTCGATGTACGTGATCCTCGACCGCGCGCTACCCGCGCTCGGCGACGGATTGAAACCGGTGCAGCGGCGCATCATCTACGCCATGAGCGAGCTTGGCCTCTCGGCGGTATCCAAGCACAAGAAATCCGCGCGCACCGTGGGCGATGTCCTCGGCAAGTTCCACCCGCACGGCGACACGGCCTGCTACGAGGCGATGGTGCTGATGGCGCAGCCGTTCGCCTACCGCTATCCGCTGGTCGACGGTCAGGGCAACTGGGGATCGCAGGATGACCCCAAGTCCTTCGCCGCCATGCGCTACACGGAGGCGAAGCTCACCAAGTACGCCGAGGTGCTGCTCGGGGAGCTGTCCGACGGCACGGTCGACTGGACGGCGAATTTCGACGGCACGCTGGAGGAGCCGGTAATCCTGCCGGCGCGGCTGCCGAACCTGCTGTTGAATGGCACCTCGGGTATCGCAGTCGGCATGGCAACTGACATTCCGCCGCACAACCTACGCGAGGTCGCCGCGGCCGCGGTGCAGCTGCTCGAGGATCCCGAGGCCACGCTTGCTGCGCTCATGAAGCACGTCAAGGGCCCGGACCTGCCGACCGGTGCCGAGATCATCTCGCCGCGCGCGGATCTCAAGGAGTTCTACGACAAGGGCGTAGGCAGCTTCAAGGCGCGCGCCACCTGGGAGATCGAGGAAGGTAACGCGGTCATCACCTCGTTCCCCTACCAGGTCTCCCCGAGCCGCGTCTTGCAGCAGATCGACGAGCAGTGGCGCGCCAAGAAGCTGCCGATGATCGAGAGCTACAACGACGAGTCAGACCACGAGAATCCGACGCGCCTGGTCATCGTGCCGCGCTCCAACCGTGTCGATCTCGTCGAGCTCATGAACCACCTGTTCGTGACCACTGACCTGGAGCGCAACTACCGCGTCAATCTCAACATCATCGCGCTCGACGGCCGCCCACGCGTGATGAACCTCAAGGAGATCCTGGGGGAGTGGCTCGAGTTCCGCACCAAGACCGTCACGCGCCGCCTGCAGCATCGCCTGGAGAAGGTTACCCGGCGCCTGCACATCCTCGACGGGCTGCTGATCGCATTCCTCAACCTCGACGAGGTGATCCGCATCATCCGCCGCGAGGACGAGCCAAAGCCGGTGCTGATGAAGCGCTTCAAGCTCTCGGACGAGCAGACCGAGGAGATCCTCAACACGCGCCTGCGGCACCTGGCGAAGCTCGAGGAGATGAAGATCCGCGAGGAGCAGAAGACCCTGTCGGCCGAGCGTGAGGAGATCGAGGCGCTGCTCAAGAGCAAGGCGAAGCTGAAGAAGCTCATCGCCGCCGAGATCCGCGCGGATGCCGAGAAGTACGGCGACGAGCGGCGCACCAGGATCATCGAGCGCGAGGCGGCCCAGGCGATCGATGAGACGAGCCTCATTCCGAACGAGCCGGTGACCGTGGTGCTGTCCACCGGCGGCTGGGTGCGCTCCGCGAAGGGCCACGACGTCGAAGCGGGCGTGCTGTCCTACAAGAGCGGCGACGCGTTCCAGGCGCTCGCCCGCGGACGCAGCCTGCAGCCGGCGGTGTTCATCGACAGCACCGGGCGCACCTATACGCTGCCGGCGCATTCCCTGCCGGGCGCGCGCGGCTACGGGGAACCGCTCTCCGGTCGGCTCGATCCGCCCGATGGCGCGAAGTTCGCCGGCGTGATGATCGGCGAGCCCGAGGACCTCTGGCTGCTCGCGAGCGATGCCGGCTACGGCTTCACTGCGCGCCTCAAGGACCTCATCAGCGATCGGCGCGCCGGCAAGACGGTGCTAACCGTGCCCGAGAATGCGCACGTGCTCGCGCCCGCGCCGGTGCTGGGCGCGGATTCGCTGGTGGCGGTCATCAGCAGCGAGGGCAAGCTGCTCGTCTTCCCGGTTGGTGAAGTTCCGGAGATGCCGCGCGGCAAGGGCAACAAGCTCTACGACATCCCGGGCAAAGAGGCGCGCGCGCGCAGCGAGCTAATGACCGCCGTCGCGGTCGTACCGCCCGGGGCGAACCTGGTGCTGTGGTCGGGCGAGGTGCAGAAGGTGCTCGAGTGGCGCGAGCTGCGGGACTATCTCGGCGAGCGTGCACAGCGCGGCGCGGTGCTCCGGCGCGGCTGGCCGCGCAAGATCGATCGCATGGAGGCGCACGCGCCGGCGCCGGCTTAGAAGCGCCGCGCTCAGCGCTCGGCGCGCAGCACCACTTCCTCGGGCTCGTTGACGAAGTAGCCCTGGATGTACTGCACACCGATCTGCCACAGCACCGCCATGGTGTTGGCATCCTCGACCCGCTCGCCGATGGTGAGGATGTTGCGCTTGCGTGCGGCCTCGACCAGCGCCCGTACCCGCAGCTGCAGCGGCGGGTCGGCGGCGAGCCCCTGGATCAGCGTGCCGTCGATCTTCACGAAATCGAGCGGCAGCGACTCGAGCAGCCCCATGCTGTCGCGGCCGGAGCCGAAGCCCTCGAGCGCGAAGCGAAAGCTGCGTTCGCGCAGCGCGGCGGCCAGCGCTTTGACTTCCGGCACGTGGCTGCCGGCACTTTCCTCGGTGACCTGAAAGCACAGCCGCTGAGGTTCTGCGCGGCTCGAGCGCAGATGGTTGTCGAGCCAGTCGATGAACCCGCCATCGCGCGCGGTCTCGCGCGACAGCCGCACGAACAGGCAACCCGGCTGTTTCTGCGCCGCGAACGACAGTGACGCACCCACGACCCAGCGGTCGATGTTCTTCAGCAGGTCGTTGCGGCCAGCGGCGGCCATGAACTCCGACGGCAGCACTTCCCGGCCCTGGTTGTCGATCATGCGCACCAGCACGTCGAACATGCCTGGATCCTCCCCCTGCAGGCTCGCGATCGGCTGCTGCACCAGGCGGAAGCGGTTCTCCATCAGCGCCGCCTTGATGTGCTTGACCCATACCTTGTCGTACGACATCACGCGGCTGTCGGTGTCGGCACGGTCGGACATCATGCTCTGATTGCCGCCGCGTGCCGCGCCGCGCCGGGCGCACTCGAGCGCATCGGCGATCACCGCGTCCAGATCCGGCGGCCCGGCGGGCGAGATCACCGACAGGCCGAGGGTGCAGGTGACCGACACCGACTTGTCGCGGATGCGCATGACGTGGCGATGCATGCGCGTCAGCAGCCGCTCACTCCAGGCATTGATGTCGTTCTCGTTACCGCGCTCGAGCAGCACCAGGAAGCGCACGCCGCCGAAGCGACCGGCGAGCTCCTTGGGACTCAGCGTGTCCTTCAGCAGCCGCCCGGCCTCGACCAGCACTTCCTCACTGGCGGTGGCGCCGACCACGCGCTCGAGCGCGGCGAACTTGTCGATCCGCACCAGCGCCAGACAGCGCATGCCCCCGGGCGAGGGCGTCGTCAGGCGCTCACCGAGTGCGTCCAGCAGCACGCCGCGATCGAGCAGCCCGCCGGTGCGCTCCGGACGCGGCGTCGGCACGGCTTTCGGTACGATGCGCAGCTGCTCCGGCGGTCGCGACGGCACCACCAGCCGCACGCACGGCTCGGACTCGTGCTCACCGAGGGTGAGAGTCATCTCGATCGGCAGCACGCTGCCGTCGGCGAGCAGCGCATTGGCGCGCAACGGATGGTCGTTCCAATGGCCTTGCAGGCAGGCGGCGAGCGCGCCGCGCAGCGCCGCGTGCGTGGACTCCTCGAACAGGTCCATCACCGGCTGGCCGGCGATGCCTTCCTCGACACCGTACAGCTCGAGCCACGCGGGGTTGGCATCGATGACGATGCCTTCCTGAACCTGCAGGATGGCGTCGTTCGAGCGCTGCAGCACGGTGTCGAGCTGGCTGCGCGCATCGTGCGCCGACTTGACCGTGGCATCGAGCGCGCGCTCGGTGCGGAACACACCCAGCTCCCGCTGCACCACGCCCTGCAGCCGCGCGGGGCTTGCGAGTGTCACCACATCGCGGACACCGAGCGCGAGCGCTTCGGCGATCGTCGCTTCGTCTGCCGCCGGCGCCAGCATCAGCGCCGGCACGCCCGGAGCGAGCTGGTCGCGCACGCGCAGCGCGCTCGCGAGCTCCTTGAGGCTCGCGGTCACGTGTACCAGCAGTTCCGGGTTGATCTGCGTGAGCGCATCACCCAGATCGCGCAGCGCCGGGATCCAGGTGCAGTGAGCTGGCTGCCCGGCGCGCCGCAGCAGGCTGTTGATGGCTTCCACGGGATCGCGTGCGGCGCTCAGCACGATGAGCGGAACGGCGTTCTGCTCGCTCAAATCGCACCTCCACACCGGTGCCCACGCAAGTGCGGGCGATTCTAGCATCCGGATACCGCCGACCTGCGTGAGCGGCCTCGCGGAAACGCCACCGCGGCCGGCACTTACGCTGGCTTCGGGCGCGGGGATACCGTTATCATACGCGGCTTCTTTGAGGGTCGGCGCGCGTGCCGCCGACCCACCGCGAGAGAGCTATGGCCAGTTATACCACCAGCGAGATCCGTGGCGGTCTCAAAGTCCTGCTCGATGGTGATCCATACACCGTGATCGAGAACGAGTTCGTCAAGCCGGGCAAGGGTCAGGCGTTCAACCGCATCAAGATACGCAACCTGAAAACCGGGCGCACGATCGAGCGCACCTTCAAGTCGGGCGACTCGCTCGAGGCTGCTGACGTCGTCGACACTGAGATGCAGTACCTGTACCAGGACGGGGACTTCTGGCATTTCATGGTGCCGGAGAGCTTCGAGCAGTACACCGCCGGCAAGGCCGCCGTGGGTGACAACGCGCAGTGGCTCAAGGACGGCGTAGTGTGCATCGTTACGCTGTGGAACAACGTGCCGCTGGTGGTCACACCGCCGCCGCACATCGAGCTGAAGATCGTCAAGACCGACCCGGGCCTGCGCGGCGACACCGCCACCGGCGGGCAGAAGCCCGCCACCGTCGAGACCGGCGCGGTGGTGCGTGTACCGCTGTTCGTCAACGAGGGCGAGGTGATCCGCGTTGATACCCGGACCGGGGAGTACATCTCGCGCGCCAAGCAATAGCCGCGCTGGGAACTTCCGGTGCCGCAGCGGTCTGTAGTCTTCAGAGGGACAGTCGCATGTCGTTTCGCCGCACCGTTTTGGCTGTCACCGCGGGCCTCGTGCTGGCGCCGGCAGCCTTTGCGCAGCAGTACTACTACGCGCAGCCTTACTACGACGACTCCTACCCGTGGCACGGCTACGTGTTCGGCGGGTTCAGCCAGCCGACCGGCAGTGCCAACGACGTCCTGCAGGGCGGCTGGGACGTGGGCGGCGGCGCGGCCTTCCGGCCGTCCGGCAGCCCGTTCGCCCTGCGCCTGGAGCTGAATTACTCCTCCAACAACGCAACCAATCAGACCCTCAGCCAGAGCGCCCAGCAGACCGGTCTGGTGGTTACCGGCGGCTGGGCGGACCTGTGGTCGCTGACCGCCAACGGTGAGCTGCGCTTCCCGTTCGGTCGCGGCGTTTACGGCTACGTGGTCGGCGGTGTGGGCGTGTATTACAACCAGCTCAACATTCAGGGATTCGCCAACGGCTACTACTGCTACCCCTGGTGGTACGGCTGCTATTACGGTGGCGGCTATGTCACGGCCTATAACGATGTGACCAAGTTTGGCTGGAACGCCGGCGCCGGCATGTCGTTCGCGCTGCGTAACGGCATGCAGCTGTTCGTCGAGGCACGCTACAACGCCGTGCAGACGACGCAGACACTCGAGTACGTCCCAATCACCGTCGGCGTGCGTTTCTAGCGGCCGCCGCCGCTTCAGCGCTGCAGCTGCGCTGCCGCGCGCGCGCCGGCTGCGGCACGGCTGCGCCATACCCCGTCGGCCGCGTACAGCAGCAGCGCCGCCCAGATCAGTGTGAAGCCGCCCAGCAGCGCCGGCCCGAAGCTCTCGTGGTACAGCAACACCGCGCATGCGAGCTGCAGGGTGGGTGCGATGTACTGCAGGATCCCGACCGTCGAGTAGGGCAGGGCACGCGCGCCGTAGGCGAACAGGAGCAGCGGCACGGCCGTCACCAGCCCACTGCCGATGAGCAGCGCCGCGATACCCGTGCCGCCGGTGGTGAGCGCGCCGTTGCCGTGCAGCTCACACCAGATGAGGTACGCGGCCGCGAGCGGCAGCAGCAGCAGGGTCTCGGTGGCCAGGCCCGGCAGGGCCTCGACGCTGATCATCTTGCGGACCAGGCCGTAGAGCGAGAAGGTCACCCCGAGCGTGAAGGCGATCCACGGCGGATGGCCAGCGTGCACCGCCAGGTAGGTGACGGCGATCGCCGCGAGCGCCACCGCGGTCCACTGCAGGCGATTCAGCCGCTCGCGCAGCACCACGACACCGAGCACGACGTTCACCAGCGGATTGATGTAGTAGCCGAGGCTCGAGTCGACGATGTGCTCGTGCGTCACGCTCCATACGTACACCAGCCAGTTGCCGCTGATCAGCAGCGCACTCAGCAGCAGGCGCGCCAGCAGCGGTGCGCGGGTGAGCGGTGCGGCGAGCCGCCACAGCTCGCCGCGCGCAAGCATCCAGGCGAGCAGAAACACGCACGACCACAGCACGCGGTGGGCGATGATCTGCAGTGCCGGCACGGTGCGCAGCGCATGCAGGTAGACCGGAAACAGACCCCAGAGGGCGAAGGCGGTGGTGGCGGCGGCGAGCCCCCGCTCGGAGAGCCGCCCGCTGCGCATTACGGGCGCGCGCCCGGAGCGCTGGCGGCAACGAACACCCGCGCGAACCCTTCGAGCCCGCGGGCATCCGCCTCGTCGAATCGCCCCGGACGCGGGCTGTCGATATCGAGCACGCCGAGCAGTGTCGGGCCATCGACCAGCGGCACCACGATCTCAGAGCGCGAGGCCGGATCGCAGGCGATATGCCCGGGAAACTTCTGTACATCGGGCACGACGAGCGCGCGCCGCTGCACGGCCGCGGCGCCACAGACGCCGTGACCCAGGGCGATGCGCACGCAGGCAGGCTTGCCCTGGAACGGGCCGAGCACCAGCTCCCCGCCGCGCAGGAAATAGAACCCGGCCCAGCTGACCTCGGGGAGCGCGGTGAACAAGAGCGCAGCGCTGTTGGCCGCGTTCGCGATGCGATCGCTCTCGCCGGCGAGCAGCGCGCCGAGCTCCTCGGCGAGACGCGCATAGTCTGCCGCCTTGTCGCGAAAGTCGTATTGCTTGGCCGTATAGCTCGTCAAGGGAGTACTTTCGGGCAACGCAGCTGGCGGTATTGTCACCTACATCGGGGGCGCGATGCACCGCCGCGCTCTTCAGGCGCGTGCGGTCGGGAACGGCAGTACCTCGTCGATGTTCACAGCGCCGGTCGCGAGCATCACCAGGCGGTCGAAGCCGAGCGCCACGCCGGCGCACTCCGGCAGACCCACCTCCAACGCCGCCAGCAAGCGTTCGTCGGGCGGGGATTGCGCGAGACCCGCGCGGTGGCGCTGCTCGTTGTCGCGTGCAAAGCGCGCGCGCTGCTCGGCGGCGCTGCTGAGCTCGTGAAAGCCGTTGGCGAGCTCTAGGCCCTCGCAATACAGCTCGAAGCGTTGCGCGATGCGCGCATCCTCAGGATGGAGGCGGGCGAGCGCAGCCTGGCTCGCCGGATAGCCGTGCACGAAGGTGAGGCCATGACATCCCAGGCGCGGGCCAATGAGGGCGCCCATCAGCAGCTCGAGCCAGGCGTCGCGCGCGGCCTCGCCGGCGGTGGCGCCGAGCGCACCGCCCGGTCCGAGCGCCGCGGCGGCCTGCGCCAGCTCACTGACGCTCGCGACCAGCGGATCGAGGCCCAGCTCGCGCATGAACACGTCGCGGTAGCTGATGCGCTCGCTGACGCGCGCCTGACCCGTGCCACCGAGTAACTGGCGCACCAGCGCCTCCACCTCGTCCATGAGCTCCGCGAGCGTGAAGCCGACCCGGTACCATTCGATGAGCGTGAACTCGGGGTTGTGGAGCCGGCCGTGCTCGAGCGAGCGCACCACGTGGCAGATCTGGTAGATGTCGCCGCTGCCGGCGGCCAGCAGGCGCTTCATCGCGTACTCGGGCGAGGTGTGCAGGAAGCAGTGCAGCGCGCGCCGATCGCCCCCGGCCATGCCGCCTGCGGTGACGCCGGAGGCGGGCGCGAGCGTGACGGCGGCGGCGTGGATGTGCAGGTCGCTGACCGGCGCATTCACCACCACTGGTGTGTCGACCTCGAGCACGTCGCGGGCGGCGAAGAAAGCGCGCGCGCGCGCGAGCAGCGCCGCGCGCACGCGCAACCGCTCGGGGGTTGCGCTCGGGCGCCAGTCGCTGCGCGGATCGCTCATCGCAGTTGCGCCAGAGGCTCGCCGACGCGGATGGCGCAGCCTGGCGTGAGTGTCGGCCGCCATTCGCTGCAGGCGGGCGGCAGCAGCAGAATGACGGTCGAGCCCATGTTGAAACGACCGAGCTCCGCCCCGCGCGCGAGTGTCAGGCTCGCGCGGCTGGCATCGAGCGGCAGCGGCACCTCGCGGCGCGGGCTGCGCGGGGTGACTTCGCCGTGCCACACCGTCGCCATGCTGCCGACGAACAGCGCACCGACCAGCACCACCGCGAAGGTCAGCGGCTCCGCGCCGAACAGGCACACGATGCGCTCGTTGCGCGCGAACAGGCCGGGCACGCCGGCGGTGGTGACCGCGTTGACGCTGAACAGCGCCCCGGGCACGTACCACGCCGCGCGCAGCGTGCCGGCCGCCGGCATGTGGATGCGGTGGTAATTGACCGGTGCCAGGTACAGGGTCGCGAAGGCGCCGCCGCGGAAGCGCTCCGCCCAGCTGTCGCCCTGCGCACCGAGCAGCGACTCGAGCGTGTAGGCATGTCCCTTGGCCTGCACCAGCCAGGAGCCGTCCAGTCGCCCGAGCTGGCTGACGCTGCCATCGACCGGTGAGACGAGCGCGGTGGGATCGGGATCGATGGGACGTGCGTCGGCGCGCAGCGCACGCGTGAAGAAGGCATTGAAGCTCGCGTAGCCGAGCGGATCGGCCTCAACGGCATCGCGCAGGTCGGGGCGGAAGTGGCCGACGAACGCGCGGATCAGCGCATTCTTCAGCCACGGCAGCTCGCTGCGCGTGAGCTGGTGCACGAGCTGCGACAGCAGGTGCTGCGGCAGCAGGTACTGCAGGGCGACGAAGGCGCGCGCGCGCAGGCCGTCGGCCTCGATGGCGCTCATGGCGCGGCGCGCGCGAGGTACGGCGCCGCGCGCGCCAGGTCGCCGCTCACGGCGGCCACCTCGAACGGTGGGGTGAAGATCGCGGCGATGCGGTCGCGGTCGGTGAGAAACACCACCGCCGAGTGATCCATGGTGTAGTCCCCGCCGGGCAGTTCCACGCGGTTGACCGCGACGCCGAAGTTGGCTGCCAGGCGCGCGATCGCCGCCGGCGTGCCGGTCAGTCCCTGAAAGCGGGCGTCGAAGGCGTGCACGTAGGTGGCGAGCACCGCGGGCGTGTCGCGCTGCGGATCGACGCTGACGAACAGCACGCGCAGTCCCGGCAGAGCCGCGCGCCGCACGATCTGTGCCAGCTTCGCCAGCGTCGTCGGGCAGACGTCCGGGCAATGCGTGAAGCCGAAGAACACCAGCGACGGGGCGGCGGCCAGATCGCGTTCGGTGAACGGGCGGCCGTCGCTGTCGGTGAGCTCGAACGCGCCGATCGGTTTCGCCTGCGGCAACCAGGTGCCGCTTGCCAGCTGCGGGCTTCCCCTGTCAAGTTGGTGCGCGAGCCAGAAGCCTGCCACGCCTGCGCAGGCGGCGGCGACGACCAGGAGCCAGCGGGCGCGCAGCGAACTCATGCCACGATTATTTCATACGGGACACCGTGCCGGGCGCAGCCGCAATCGGCGCGCTGGCGCGGCGCGCGCCGCGCCGGCGCGCACCGTGAGCGTGCGCACGCTGATCGCGCGCGGTGCCGCGCGTCTGACACGCGCCGGCGTCTTCTTCGGGCACGGCACCGACAACGCCTGGGACGAGTCGGCGGCGCTGGTGCTGCACGCGCTCGCCGCCGACCCGCGCTCGGGGACCGCGCTCTATCGCCGGCGGGTGGGCGCCGCCGCGCAGCGGCGCGCCGCGGCGCTGCTGTCACGGCGCATCAGCGAGCGCATCCCGGCCGCCTACCTGACCGGCGTGAGCTGGTTTGCGGGCATACCGCTTGCCGTGGATACGCGCGTGCTGGTGCCGCGCTCACCGCTCGCGGAGCTGATCGAGCGGCGCTTCGCGCCCTGGATCGAGGCGGAACGCGTGCGGCGCGTGCTCGATGTCGGCACCGGCTCGGGCTGCATCGCCATCGCCTGTGCGCTGGCGCTGCCGCGGGCGCGCGTCGATGCCGTGGATATCTCCGCGCAGGCGCTCATCGTGGCGCGCGGCAACGTGCGCCGCCACCGACTCGGGCGGCGCGTGCGCCTGCTCGAGTCCGATCACTTCAGCGCGCTGCGTGGCAGGACCTACGATATCATCGTGGCGAATCCACCTTACGTGGGAGCCGCGGAGCTGGGCGCCTTGCCGCCGGAGTACCGGCACGAGCCGCAGCTGGCGCTGGCCGGCGGACGCGCCGGCCTCGATTCGGTGCGGGTCATTCTGCGCGCGGCGGCGCGCCACCTGCGGCCACGCGCAGTGCTCATCGTCGAGGTGGGCAACACGGAAGCGGCGGTGCGTCGCGAGTGGCCGCATATGCCCTTCGTATGGCTGGAGTTCGAGCGCGGTGGCGGCGGGGTGTTCCTGCTCACGCGCGAGCAACTGCCGCGACGCTAAAAGGCTCGCAGACACGAACATGTCGGGCAACACCATCGGCAAGCTGTTTACGGTGACGACCTTCGGCGAGAGCCACGGGCCGGCGATGGGCTGCATCGTCGATGGCTGCCCGCCCGGACTGCCACTCACCGAGGCGGATCTGCAGCAGGACGTCGATCGGCGCCGCAGCGGCACCTCGCACTTCGTGAGCCAGCGGCGCGAAGCCGACCAGGTGCGCATTCTCTCGGGCGTGTTCGAAGGAAGCACCACCGGCACGCCGATCGGCATCGTCATCGAGAACCACGATGCGCGCTCGCGCGACTACGAGCGGATCAAGGATCGCTTCCGTCCGGGTCACGCCGACTACACCTACCAGCAGAAGTACGGAGTGCGCGATTACCGCGGCGGCGGGCGCTCCTCGGCGCGCGAAACGGTGATGCGCACCGCCGCCGGCGCCATCGCGCGCCGCTACCTGGCGGCCCGGCTGAATGTGCGCATCTACGGTTATCTCAGCCAGGTCGGGCCGCTCGAGCTTCAGGCCGTCGACCCCGCGTTCGCCTACCAGAATCCGTTCTTCTGCCCCGATCCGCAGCGGGTGGCCGAGATCGAGCAGCTGGTCTGGAAGGTCCGTGCAGCGGGCGATTCGATCGGCGCACGGGTTACGGTCGTTGCGGGCGGCGTGCCGCCGGGGCTCGGTGAGCCGGTGTTCGATCGACTCGATGCTGACATTGCCCATGCGCTGATGAGCATCAACGCCGTGAAGGCGGTGGAGCTCGGCGCCGGCACGCGGGCCGCCCTGCAGCGCGGCAGCGAGCACCGTGACGAGCTCACTCCCGCCGGCTTTCGCAGCAACAACGCCGGCGGCGTGCTCGGCGGGATCTCCACCGGCCAGGACATCATCGCGCACCTGACGCTCAAGCCGACCTCGAGCATCCAGATTCCCGGCGATACCATCGACACTGCCGGTAACGCCGTCGAGATCGTGACCACGGGGCGCCACGATCCGTGCGTCGGATTGCGGGCGACACCCATCGCCGAGGCGATGCTCGCCATCGTGCTCATGGATCATTACCTGCGCCATCGTGCGCAGAACAGCGACGTGAGATCGCAGACCCCGGACATCAGCGCGCCGCCGCGGTCCTCGCTGCCCGAAACCCCTGGAAAATGAGCCTCGCGTCACGACTGCGGGCGGGTCACGGCGGCGCAGCAAGCTCACGGTCGCACCGAGGCAGCGAAACGCGACACAGTTTATGTCCGGAGAATCCGTGAAGATCTCGCCCCTGACCGGGGACTTAACTTATGGATTCTCGCCGACAACGTACACAATCGCGCCGCCACCGATCGCGTGCAGATCGCAGAAGCTTTGGCCCGGCGGCCTATTTAAGTTATATTGCGGCCGGATTCTCCGGGGGGTGTCGATGTGTGCTCCATCCGACTGTTTTCATTGATTATTTTGGCCAATTAATGCCTGCTGGGGTGTCCTGATGGTCGCCAAACGCTCGAGCCCGGCACTGGCGTTGCTGCTGGTCCTGCCGTCAGCCGCGCTCGCTTTAGGTCTAGGGGACATTCATCTCCTTTCGCCCCTGAACGCGCCGCTGAATGCGGAGATCGAGCTCGTCGATGTGGCGCCCGACGAGCTCAGCACGATGCAGGCACAGCTCGCCTCGCGTGACACGTTCGCTCATTACGGGCTGGACTGGCCGCAGTACCTCTCGACCGTGCAGGTGCACGCGGTGCGTACCGCGGACGGCCGCGAGGTCATCAAGCTCAAGTCCACCGAGCCGATCACCGAACCGTTCGTGACGCTGCTGGTAGAGGTCAACTGGGCACGCGGCAGGCTGGTGCGTGAATACACCATGCTGTTCGATCCGCCCGTGTACACGCCCGCGCAGTCGGCGGCGGCGAATGCGCCAGTCAACGTTCCGGCAAGCGCGGCCGGCGCCCGCGAGGGCGCGATCGAGCGCGCCGCAGAGGCGCCTGCACCTGCCGCCGCCGCGCCGGCTCCGGCGCCGGTCGCGGAGCCAACGCCGGCCACGACCGCTGCGCCCGCGGCCGCGGAGTCCAGCGGTGCAGGCGAGTCCGCCAGCGCGGCACCTGCGCCGGCTCCGATACCAGCCCCTGCTCCGGCTGCTGCTTCACGAGCGGAGGCGGCAGCTTCGTCGGCCGCTGCGGCCAGCGCGCCTGCGGAGAGCGAGGGCACCCATGTCGTACGCCGCGGCGAGACGCTGTCGCAGATAGCCGCTGGCGCCGCCGGCGCCAGCGCGAGCTCCGCGAGCGGGCGCAGCTGGATGCTCGCGATCTACCAGGCCAACCCGCGCGCATTCCAGCAGAACATGAATGTGCTGCGAGCCGGCGCCGTACTGCGCATGCCGGACGCCGCCACCGTCACAGCCGTCTCGCCTGCGGAAGCCTCAGCCGAGATCCGCCGCCAGTACGCGGCCTGGCGCGGCGCAGAGGCCACGCCGGCCACGCCAGCCGAAGCGGCGGCTTCCGAGCAGCAGGCGGGCAGACTCAAGCTCGTCACGCCGTCCGCGGGCGCCACCGCCGGTGGCGCCCCCGCGGCCCAGGGGGGCGAGGTGAATGCACTGCAGGGACGCGTGCAGGATCTCGAGTCGCAGCTCGCCGAGTCGAAGCGCCTGCTCGAGATGAAAAATGCCGAGCTGGCGCGCATGCAGGCGCAGCTCGCCGCCAAGAGCAACGCACCGCCCGCGCCACCGCAGCCGCCCCCGCAGGCCGTGCCGCCGCCCGTGACCTCGACGGCCCCGCCGCCGAGCACCCCCGCCACGCCGCCGAGCGCACAGCCCACGCCGCCCAGCGCACAGGTCACACCGCCGCCACCGGCCGCCGTGGAGGAGAAGCCTGCGCCGCCGCCGCCTGAAGCCGCACCGCGTCCGAGCCCGGCGAAGCCTCTCGCGAAGAAACCGGTACAGAACGTCCCTCCAGCGCCTTCCGGCGGCGGACTGCTCGATACGCTGAAGAGCCTGTGGTGGATCGTGCTCGCGGCGCTCGCCGCCGTGGCCGCTCTGGCGGTCGTGCGCCGACTGCGCGCGCGCCGCGCGGCCGAGTTCGACGATTCCCTCGGGCGGCTGGCCGTGGCCGGCGCCGAAGCGGCGGAAGCCGCGGAGCCCGAAGACGACACGGGCTCGGGCACCGGCGGCACCGGCCCTGCACCGGCCCTCGGCGGTGCGGGACGCGCCTTCATACGTGAAACGCCCGTGCGCGCTGAGCGGTCGCCTGCTCCCGAGGCGGCGTTCGTGGTGGAAGAGACTGGCAGCCACGAGCGGCCGCGCCTCGCGCCCGGAGCCGCCGCCGCACCGGCCGCCACGCCGCGACACGTCGCGAGCGATGAGACCATCAGCAGCGAGACGGCGATCAATCTCGACCAGGGCGATCCGCTCGCCGAGGCCGACTTCCACATGGCCTACGGCCTGTACGACCAGGCGGCGGACCTGGTGCGCATCGCCATCAGCCGCGAGCCGGCGCGACGCGATCTGAAGCTGAAGCTCCTGGAAGTGTTCTTCGTCTGGGGCAACAAGGACCAGTTCCTGCAGACCGCCCGCGAGCTCGCCGAGACGCGGGCCGAGGCGGCCCCGGGCGAGTGGGAAAAGATCCTGATCATGGGCAAGCAGCTGGCCCCGGAGGATCCGCTGTTCTCCGGCGCCGGCACAGTAACCGGCGCAGCCGCCGGTGGCGTCGATCTGGATCTCGAGGGCGGACAGAGCCGCGTCGATTTCGATCTGCTCGGCGAGCCAGGCGCCGATGGCCAGCAGGGCGTCGACCTCGATATCGGTACGGCGGTCGGGGAGCCGCTCTCCGATGCGACTACCGGTGTTACGGACCGCAACGCGGTGCTCGAGAATACTTTCTCGAGTACCACCGGTACCACGCGCCAGATGACGCAGCGCGTGCGGCCGGATAGCGGCGGCACGACTGCGGAGATGGAGGGTCCCACGGTCGAGCAGCCCGCGCTCGCCAGCGCCAGTGCGCCGACCATCCGCCAGAAGGTCGAGACCGCCTTGCGCAAGGGCGGCACCGATCAGACCGCGGAACTCGCCATCGACGACCTCGGACTCGATATCAGCGGCGTGGACACTGCAGAACAGCCGGGACTGCCGGCCGCGGGCGCGTCCGAAGGGCCGACCCTGGTCGCCGGGCTCGACGAGCGCTCGCGCAAGGTGATGGAGGACGCTCACCAGCGCGCCAAGGACGAGACCACCTCCAGCGGCGCCTGGCAATTCGATCAGAACGAGCTCGAGGCGGCTCTGACGCAGACGAGCGTTGCGCTGCAGGACATCTCCGCGACCGGGCGCCTGGCGGCGCTCAAGGGACGCGGCCTCGACGTGGATGTGGGCGATGGCACCGGCACGCACGCCGCGACGGTGACGGACGTCGACCTCGATGTCGGGGCGGCAACCGGGACGCACGCGACCAACGGTGCCGGACTCGACCTCGATGTAGGCACCGCGACCGTACCGGACGCGGCGTTTGCCGCGACGCAGAAGCTGTCCTCCGAGGATCTGGCGCTGCCGGATCTCGAGCCCGTGACCATGAGCGAGGTGGGCACCAAGCTCGATCTGGCGCGGGCCTACATGGATATGGGTGATCCGGAAGGCGCACGCAACATCCTCGAGGAGGTACTCAGCGAGGGCTCGGCGGCGCAGAAGCAGGAAGCCCAGCGGCTGATGGAGTCGCTCCCCGGCTGACCGCACCTCACCGGCGCGTCGCGAGCCTCGAGGCCTGTCAGCGGTGCTCAGGATCGCGCTCGGCATCGAATACGACGGCAGCGCCTACGCCGGCTGGCAGACGCAGCGCCGGCTGCGCACGCTGCAGAACATCACCGAGCGTGCACTCGCAAGCATCGCCGCGGAACCCGTCAGCCTCACCTGTGCCGGACGCACCGATGCGGGCGTGCACGCCTGCGGTCAGGTGGCGCACTTCGATACGCACGCCAGGCGCAGCACGCGTGCCTGGGTGCTCGGAGCCAACAGCGAGCTGCCGCAGGATGTCAGCATCTGCTGGGCGCTGCCGGTGCCAGCGCACTTTCATGCGCGCTACTGCGCCGAGGCGCGTACCTACCGCTATATCATCCTCAACCGGCTCGCGCGCGCGGCGCTCGCCGCCTCGCGTGCCACGTGGATTCACCGGCCGCTCGATCACGAGCGCATGGCGCAGGCGGCGCAGGCCCTGGTGGGCGAACACGACTTCAGCGCCTTCCGCTCCGCGGAATGTCAGGCCAGATCACCCATCCGGCGCATGGAGCGGATCGCAGTCGAACGGCATGACGACTGGGTGCTGATCGAGGCCACCGCCAACGCCTTCCTGCATCACATGATGCGCAACATCGCCGGGCTCCTCATCGCCATCGGCCGCGGCGATGCCGCGCCCGGCCGGGCACAGGAGGTGCTGGCCGGGCGCGACCGGGCACGCAGTGCCGCCACCGCCCCGCCCCAGGGGTTGTATCTGCTGTCGGTGCGCTACCCGGCCGCGTTCGCTCTGCCGCCGCCGCGGCGCGGCACGGCGTTGTGGCCATGATCGGCTATGATTCCCACATGTCCTGGTTCGAGAAGATCATGCCCTCCCGGATCAAGACTGAGCGTCGCACGCGCTCGGTACCGGAGGGGCTGTGGATCAAGTGCCCGGCGTGCGATGCGGTGCTGTACCGCGCCGAGCTCGAGCGCAACCTGTATGTGTGTCCGAAGTGCAGCCACCACATGCGTATTCGCGCGCGCGAGCGGCTCGAGCGCTTCCTCGATCCCGACTCCGGCCAGGAGATCGGCGCCGGCATCGCACCCGAGGACCCGCTGAAGTTCCGTGACAGCAAGCGTTACCGCGACCGTCTGGTACAGGCGCAGAAGGCCACCGGGGAGAGCGATGCGCTGGTGGTGATGTCCGGCACGCTGCACGCGCTGCCGATCGTTGCCTGCGCTTTCGAGTTCCAGTTTCTCGGCGGCTCGATGGGTTCGGTCGTGGGCGAGCGCTTCAAGCGCGGCGTCGATCGGTGCATCAGCGAGCGCCGGGCGCTGGTGTGCTTCTCCGCGAGCGGCGGGGCGCGCATGCAGGAAGCCCTGTACTCACTGCTGCAGATGGCGAAGACCGCGGCCGCACTGTCCCGGCTGGCGCAGGCGCACCTGCCGTTCATCTCGGTGCTGACCGATCCGACGACCGGCGGCGTGTCCGCAAGCCTGGCGCTGCTCGGGGACCTGAACCTGGCCGAGCCGCGCGCGCTCATCGGCTTCGCCGGGCCGCGCGTCATCCAGCAGACCGTGCGCGAGACACTGCCCGAGGGGTTCCAGCGCAGCGAGTTCCTGCTCGAGCACGGGGCGATCGACATGATCATCGACCGGCGCGAGATGCGTGACCGCATCGCAGCGCTGCTGCGCCTGCTGCTGAAGCTGCCGGCCGCGGCCGCCTGAGCGCCGCCGCGCGCATGGCGTTTGCGCCGATGCGCACCCTGGCCGAGTGGCTGACGCTGCAGGAGTCGGTGCATCCGCAGAGCATCGACATGGGCCTGGCGCGCGTCAGTGCCGTGGCACGCGCCCTGGCGGTCGCCGCACCCGCCTTTCCGGTCATCACCGTCGGCGGCACCAACGGCAAGGGCTCGACGGTGGCGCACCTGGAGGGGCTGCTCGGCGCGCTCGGGGCGCGCACCGGCATGTTCACCTCGCCGCACTTCGTCCGTTACAACGAGCGCATCCGCATCGCGGGCGCGGAGGTCCTTGATGCCGAGCTGATCGGCGCGTTCGAGCGCATCGAGGCGGCCCGCGGCGATATCACGCTCACCTTCTTCGAGTACAACACGCTCGCGGCGCTGCTCATCTTCACCCAGCGCGCCGTCGACGTCGCGCTGCTCGAGGTGGGTCTCGGCGGCCGGCTGGATGCGACCAACCTGGTCGCGGCGGATGTCGCAGTGCTGGCCTCGGTCGGCCTCGATCACCGCGACTGGCTCGGCGACACCCTCGAGCTGATCGGCGCGGAGAAGGCCGGCATATTCCGCGGCGGCCGTCCGGCGGTGCTCGGCACGCCGCAGATGCCCGCCAGCGTGTTCGCCGTACTCACCCGCACGGGTGCGCGCGCGGTGATCGCCGAGCGCGATTTCTCCTGGCAGGTGCACGCGGCGGACTGGGACTATGAAGGAGTGGCGGTGAAGCTGCACGGCCTGCCGCCGCCAGCGCTCGCCGGGGCGATCCAGTACCGCAACGCCGCCACCGCGCTCGCCGCCGTGGAGGCGCTGCGCGCCACCGACGGCACGGCGCGTGAAGCCGTGCGGGCACTCGGCGCGCGCCTGGCGCCGCTCGATGAGCGCGCCGTGGCGGCGGGCCTTGCGCGCGTGCGGCTTGCCGGGCGCTTCCAGATCGTGCCTGGCGAGGTGGAGTGGATCCTGGACATCGCACACAACGAGCCGGCGGCGCGGGTTCTCGCCGCGCAGCTGCACGCGCGGCCGCTGCCGCAGCCACGCGGCGGGCAAGGCGCAGGAACCACGTTCGCGGTGATCGGTGTGCTCACGGACAAGGACGCCGCGGCGATTGCGGCCGCGCTGGCCGGGGTCATCGACCGCTGGATCGCGTGCGCGCTGCCGGGCCCGCGCGGCTCGGGCTCCGCGCAGCTCGCGGCGCGCCTGGCGCGCCCGGGCGACACCGTCGAGCTCGCCGACTCGATCGCGGCGGGCTGCGAGCGCGCCCGCGCGGCGGCCCGACCCGGAGATCGCATCGTCGTGTGCGGCTCGGTGTACGCGGTAGGGCCGGCGCTGCAGTGGCTTCGGATATACTAGCGCCTCATGCGGCCGGTAGCTTCAGGCGCCCGCAGCGCCTGCGCCCTTGCAGGGCGCGGTTTCGCCCCCATTCTCGGTGATCATGTGAAAGAACGGCTGACGGGCGCGATCATTATCGTGGCCCTGATCGTATTGCTGGTCCCCGCGCTGCTCACCGGACCGCTCCGCTCCGCACCGCGGGCTGCCGTCGCGGCCGCAGCCACCGAGGGCGCGCAAGTGCGCACGGTTACCATCAACATCGCCGACGAGACACCGGCACGCGGCAGTACAGCGGCCAGCGGGCCGCCACAGCCCGCGCCGTTGACCGCGACGCCGGAACCGCAGGTAGCGGGCGCCGCCGCCGCGGCGCCCCAGCAAGCACCGCCGCCGGCCGTGCCTGCCCCGCCCGCAGCAGGTGCCGCCGCACCGCCTGCGCCGGCGGCGGCGCATGCAGCGCATGCGCCAGGCGGCGCAGCGAGCACGCACGCGGGCAACAGTCCCGCCGCGGGAGCCTTCGTGGTGCAGCTCGGCAGCTTCTCGAGTCGTGCCAACGCCGATCGCCTGGCGAGTCAGCTACGCGCGCAGGGCTTCGAGGTGAGCGTCTCGCAGGGCAGCGCCGGGCGGCACCTGTATCGGGTGCGTACCGCAGGCCTCGACAATCGTGCCGCCGCCAGCGCGCTCGCCCAGCAGCTGCGCGCCGCCGGGCACAGCGGCGCGGTCGTGCCGCAATGAACGCGCTGCGCGACGTGATGCACGCCGCAGGCGCAGCGCGCGACGCTCTTGTACAATCCGCGCCGCGCGCACTGGGTGCGGTTACGAACGGCTGCAATGAACTCGACCGATTACATCGTGATCGTCGCAATCCTCCTGTCCGCCATCGTCGGTGCGGCACGCGGCTTCCTGCGCGAAGCCATCGCGCTCGGCGCCTGGGTGGTGGCGCTGTTCATTGCCTGGCATTTCTCCGATCTCATCGAGCCGCACCTCGGCGGTCTGCTGGCGGATTCGCAGGTGCGGCCGTGGGCCGCGCGCGTCATCATCGTGGTGCTGGTGCTGCTCATCGGCGCGGCACTCGGGGCGACGCTCGGCCACTTCGTGCGGTTGTCGATATTCAGCGGCCTGGACCGCGCGCTCGGCTTCATATTCGGTGTGGTGCGCGGCCTCGTGCTGCTCGGCGTGTTCGTGATCCTCGGCCAGCTGCTGCGCTTGCAGGGCGAGCACTGGTGGCGCCACTCGATACTCATCCCGTACGGCGAGTCGATCGCCAACGGCCTGCGCACGGTGATTGGCGAGGCGCCCGTGCCGCACGCGCGCGACGGCGACCTGCGGGTATGAGGGAGCGCGGCTGATGTGCGGCATCGTCGGCATCGTCGGTGTCAGCGCGGTGAACCAGCGCCTGTACGACGCCCTCACCGTGCTGCAGCACCGCGGCCAGGACGCGGCTGGCATCGCCACCTTCTCGGGTGAGGCCGAGCTGTGCGTGCGCAAGGGCAGCGGCCTGGTGCGCGACGTCTTTCAGCAGCACCACATGCTCGAGCTCAAGGGCAACGTCGGCATCGGCCACGTGCGCTATCCGACCGCCGGCTGTGACAGCGCCACCGAGGCGCAGCCGTTCTACGTCAATGCCCCCTACGGCATCTGCCTCGGGCACAACGGCAATCTCACCAACGCCACCGAGCTCGCCGAGATACTGATCCGCGAGGACCGGCGCCATCTCAACACCACCTCCGATTCGGAGGTGCTGCTCAACGTATTCGCCTCCGAGCTGCAGCGCGTCGGCGCGGCGCGCATCACGCCGGCGGACGTGTTCGCGGCGCTGAACGCAGTGTATCGCCGCTGCCGCGGCGGTTACGCGGTCGTCGCCATGATCATCGGCCACGGCATCCTCGGCTTCCGCGATCCGAACGGCATTCGGCCGCTGGCGCTCGGCGAGCGGCGCACGCCGCGCGGCACGGAATGGATGCTGGCGTCCGAAAGCGTGGCGCTCGATGCCCTGTCGTTCCGCTTCGTGCGCGACGTCGCCCCCGGTGAGGCGGTATTCATCGATGAGCAGGGCAGGCTCCACACCCAGCAGTGCGTGGCCACCGCACGGCACGCCCCCTGCATCTTCGAGTACGTGTACTTCGCGCGTCCGGACTCGAAGATCGACAACATTTCGGTGTACCGCGCCCGCATGCGCATGGGCGACCGCCTCGCCGACAAGATCCTGCGCGAGCGCCCCCCCCATGACATCGACGTGGTCATCCCGATTCCGGACACGAGCCGCACCAGCGCGCTGCAGCTCGCGCAGCGCCTCGGCGTCAAGTACCGCGAGGGGTTCATCAAGAACCGCTACATCGGCCGCACCTTCATCATGCCGGGCCAGGATGAGCGCGAGAAGTCGGTACGCCGCAAGCTGAACGCCATCGATCTGGAGTTCCGCGGCAAGAAGGTGCTGCTGGTCGACGATTCGATCGTGCGCGGCACGACCTCGGCACAGATTATCGAGCTGGCGCGCGAGGCGGGCGCCGCCAAAGTGTATTTCGCCTCCGCCGCACCGCCGGTGCGTTTCCCCAACGTCTATGGCATCGACATGCCGGCGGCTGCTGAGCTGGTCGCGAGCGGTCGCACGATGGAAGAGGTGGGGCGCCTGATCGGTGCCGACTGGCTCGTCTACCAGGACCTCGAGGATCTGATCGCCGCCTGCAAGCACGAGGATGCGCGCATCGAGGAGTTCGATACCTCCTGCTTCTCGGGGGTGTACGTCACCGGCGACGTCACGCCCGAGTACCTCGAGCGGCTGCAGCTCGAGCGCTCCGATGCGGCCAAGCTCGCGCGCCGCGCGCGGCGCAGCAAGCTGAAGGTCGTGCGCGGGAGCTGAATGCGGCGGTAGGCCTTGGACCCTCGCCGCCAGCTGCTGTTGAGCCTCCTGCAGGTCGCGCTACGGCGCGTCAACGGGCGCCGCTGCGTGCAGGAGGCGCTCGAGCGTCACCCCAGCGCCGCGCCGGTGTGGCTGGCTGCAGTCGGCAAGGCCGCCGGCGCCATGACGCTCGGCGCGTACGACGCCCAGGGCGGGGCCATCGAGCGCGCACTGATCATCACCCGCGACGCCGACGGCCTCGATGAGCTGACGGCGCGGGCGATCCCTGAAGTATGGCTGAGTGCGCATCCGGTGCCGGATGAGCGCTCGCTGGCCGCCGGGCAGCGCCTCCTCGACTGGGTGACGGAGCTCCCGCCGGCCGTCCGGCCGCTGTTTCTCATCTCCGGCGGCGCCTCGAGCCTGGTGGAAGTGCTGGAGCCGCCGCATACCCTGAAAGACCTCGAGCAGTTCACGCGGGCCGCGCTGGCCGAGGATGTCGCCATCGGCGAGCTCAACGCACGGCGCACGGCGCTGTCGCGCATCAAGGGCGGGCGGCTGGCCGCACAGCTGCGCGGACGGTCCGCGCGGGCGCTGTTCGTCTCCGACGTGCCGCAGGATGACCCGCGGGTGATCGGCTCGGGCCTGATGGGTCCAGCTGCCGGGGGCGACGCCGTCGAGCGGCAGGTGGTGGCGAGCGTCGATCACGCGGTGCAGGCGGTCGCCGAATACGCCGCGCAGTGGGGCCTCGCGGTGCACGCACCGCGCGCGCGCTTCGCGGACAGCGCTACCCGACTCGCGGCGCGCTTTGCGCACGAGCTGCGCCTCTCGCCGGCGCAGCTATGCGTATGGGGAGGCGAGTCCACCGTGCAGCTGCCTGCGCAGCCCGGCAGCGGCGGGCGCAACCAGCATCTGGCGCTCGCCGCGGCACGCCTGATCGCCGGACACCCCGATCTCATGCTGCTGGCGGTGGGCACCGACGGCAGCGACGGGGTGACCGCGGATGCCGGGGCGGTGGTGGACGCCGACACCTGCGCGCGCATTGCGCTCACCGGGCTCGATCCGGACGGTTGCCTGCGTCAGGCCGATTCCGCGCGCGCGCTCGCGGCCAGCGGCGACCTGGTACATACCGGCCCTACCGGCACCAACGTGGGCGATCTGGTCATCGGGCTGAGGTTGTCGGCGCACGATGCCAGGGAACTTGCGCAGCGTCATGGCAGCGCCTCCCCGCGCGTGCTGTAATCGCGCACCGATGCGGCTGCTGCTGATAGAAGAAGACGCGCACCGCTGCGCGCACATCCGGCAGCGGCTCAGCTCGTGGCGCCCTCATGCGCAGCTGGTGGTGCACAGTCCTGTCACCCACGGGGCGCTGGCGCGCGAGTTCCTGGCGCAGGGATTCGATGCAGTGCTGCTGGCGGCCGAGTGGCCCGGGGGCCGCGGCCTGACCTGGGCGCGGGAACTGGCCCAGCGTGCCGGCTTCGCCCCCATCGTGCTGCTGTGCCAGCAGGCGGACGCATCGCTGGCGCGCGACGCCGCGGCGTTCGGCGCCTTCACCATCAGCCGCGATGACCTCGACCGCGAAGCCTTCGCGCACGTGCTCGCCGCGGCCGAGCAGCGTCAACGGCACGCGCGCGCCATCTGGCACAGCAGCGACGCCGGACGCGAGACGCAGCGCTTCGGCGATGCGTTCATCCGCGGCTACCGCTGCATCCGCCGCCTGTCGGCGGGCGCCACCTCCGACCTGTACGTAGCCGAGAGCGAGCGCGCCGGAGCACTGGTGGCGCTGAAGGTCGCCCGCGACCGCGAGGACGAGACGCAGCGGGTCGATCAGTTCCGCCGCTTCCTGCAGGAGTACGAGATCGCGCAGCGCATCGACAGTGCGGCGGTCGTGCGCCTGCACGATCTCGGCGTCAGCGACGAGCATGCGTGGCTGGTGATGGAGTATTTCCCGCTCGGCGATCTGCGCCGGCGCATGCGCGCGGCCTCTCTTGCGCCGCGCGAGTCGCTGCGCTTCGCGGTGGCGATGGCGCGCGCACTCGAAGCCGTGCACGCTGGCGGCGTGCTGCACCGTGACCTGAAGCCCGGCAACGTCATGCTGCGCGCGGACGGCAGCATCGCGCTGATCGACTTCGGCCTGTCCAAGGACGCGGCGCTGGCGCTCGATGTCACCGACGCCGGCACCATCTTCGGCACACCGCACTACATGAGCCCCGAGCAGGGCCACGGCGAGGCGCTCGATGCTCGCAGCGATCTCTACAGCCTCGGCATCATCCTGTTCGAGATGCTCACCGGCGTGAAGCCCTACCGCGCCGAGAATCCCATGGCGATCGTCTACAAGCACCGCAAGGAGCCGGTGCCGCAGCTGCCGCGGGAGCTGAGTGTCGTGCAGCCGGTGCTGGAGCGGCTGCTGGCGAAGGCGCCGGCGGACCGTTTCTCTGATGCGCAGCAGGCGGCAACGGCGCTCGAGGAGACGCTGCGCGGCTGGCTGGCGTACGGGCTGACGGCGTGAGCTGCGCGGCCGGGAGCCTCTCAGAGGGCGCCGCGGGCATCCTCGCGGCGCCGACGCCGCTCGCGTGGGTGCAGGATGCGCTTCGCTGCCTGCCGCAGCTGCTGCTCGATCATGCCAACTGCGAGAAGAAGGCCGCCTCCACCGCGCTCGCGCTGATGTTCACCTACCCGGAGGATCGGGCGCTGACGCTGGCGTTGTCGCGCCTGGCGCGCGAGGAGCTCAGACACTACGAGCAGGTGCTGGCGGCGATGAGCGCGCACGCAGTGCCGTTCGCCCGCACGCGCCCCGGACGCTATGCGCAGCGGCTGCGCGGCGCGCTGCGCAGCAGCGACCCGGGACGCAAGCTCGATCTGCTGCTGATGAGCGCGCTCATCGAGGCGCGCTCGGCCGAGCGCTTCGCGCTGCTCGCGCCGCGCCTGCCGGCGCGGCTCGCGCGGCTGTACGGGAATCTGTGCAGCGCCGAGGCGCGGCATTTCGAGCTGTACCTCGGATTTGCCCGCGACGCCGCCCCGCAGGAGTGGCGCCCGCGGCTGGCGGCGCTCGCCACCCTGGAGGGCGAGCTCGCCACCGCCCCCGACACGCAGCTGCGCTTTCATTCCGGTCCGCTGACCTAACCGCGACTGCACGTGCGGCTGAACAGTTGCTTACAACTGCGGCCGCGTGCTTTGCGCAATCTGCAGTCACGGTCCGGCACCAAATCAGCTGCCGGCGGTCAGTTGCACCGGTATCCTCAGCTTGAGCCAGCGCGAGGCACGATGAACGACCGACCGCACCTGTTGATCGTCGATGACGACCGCGAGATCCGCGGGTTGCTCGCACAGTATCTGGACAAGCACGATTTCCGCACCACCGCCGTGGCCGACGGCAAGGAGATGCGGCGCGTGCTGGAGCGCTCGCATGTCGATCTGCTGGTGCTCGATCTGATGCTGCCGGGGGAGGACGGACTCACCCTGTGCCGCGAGCTGCGCAGCCGCTCGCAGCTGCCGATCATCATGCTCACAGCGCGCGGCGAGGACGTCGATCGCATCATCGGGCTCGAGCTCGGCGCCGACGACTACGTCGCCAAGCCGTTCAATCCGCGCGAGCTGTTAGGCCGCATCAGGGCGATCCTGCGCCGCTCGGCGCACGCACCGCGCGATCCGAGCCCCGAGACGGTGCGCGGCTTCTCCTTCGGCGGCTGGCGCCTCGACACCATCACGCGCACGCTGACCGATGCTGCCGGAAAGGAGGTCGCCTTGAGCGGTGCGGAGTACCGCCTGCTGGCGGTGTT
This sequence comes from uncultured Gammaproteobacteria bacterium, assembly GCA_963837075.1. Taxonomy (GTDB): domain Bacteria; phylum Pseudomonadota; class Gammaproteobacteria; order Steroidobacterales; family Steroidobacteraceae; genus 13-2-20CM-66-19. The sequence continues at coordinate 271,806 of CAWILY010000002.1, forward strand.
GCTCGCCGCGGGCAACCGCGTGCTGACGCGCGCGCAGCTCACCGAGCTGCTGCGCGGCCGCGACGCGGACCCCTTCGATCGCAGCATCGACGTCCGCGTCAGCCGCCTGCGCCAGATCCTGGGCGATGACGCGCGCGCCCCGCAGATCATCAAGACCGTGTACGGCGAGGGATACGTCATCGGCGTCAGCGTCACGAGTCACTGAAGCGGCGCCGTCCATGCGCCTGTCGCTGTGGCCACAATCGCTGTTCGGCAGACTCCTGGCCGCCACGGTGGTGGCGGTGCTGGTGGCGCAGGCTGCGGCGCTGCTGCTGATCGCACAGGAACGCGAGCACTTCGTGCTGCAGGGGAGCGTGCGCGAGTGGACGCGCCGCATCAGCGAGCTCACGCTGATACTGCAGCCCCTCGGCGCCCCGGAGCGCGCCGCGCGCATCGCCGCGCTGTCGGCACCGCACGGCAATGCGCACGTGGCGCACATGCTGCCGCCCGGCGCTGCTTCCGGACGGCGCGCGCCGCACGCGTTCGTGCGCCTGCCGCTGCTGTCGGATCTCGAGCAGGCGCTGCGCGAGCAGCTGCGCGCGGCGTTGGGGCCGGCCTATGCGGTCGACGTCGGCCCGACCCCGGCGATGGCGCCACCGGCGATCGTGCTGCCGGCGCCGTTCTATGAAGCCCACGAGCTCGCCACCGAGCAGGCGCTTGCCCAGCGCTTCGACGTCACGGTGCACTTTCCGGACGGCGATGCCGTAACGTACCGCGTACTGCGGCTGCCCGGCGGCGCACCACTGCCGCGCAACCTGTTTCTCAACCTGACGCTGCTGGTGCTGCTGCTGGTCGTGGTGCTGTACGTGGCTGCGCGCAACATCACCCGCCCGCTGTCGGACCTGGCGCGCGCCGCCGACCGCGTCGGCCGCGACCTGCGTCCGGCGCAGCTGCAGGAGCGTGGCGCGCGCGAGCTGCGCGATGCGGCACGCGCCTTCAACACCATGCACGACCGGCTGCGCCGCTATCTCGACAGTCGCACGCGCGTGCTGGCGGCGATGTCGCACGACCTGAAGACGCCGCTGACGCGGCTGCGGCTGCAGGTCGAGACGCTCGAGGATGCGTCGCTGCAGGCACGCATCGGCCGCGAGCTCGACGAGATGGAGAGCATGGTGCGCGAGGCACTGTCGCTGTTTCGCGGCCTCGACGACGGCGAGCCGGCAGGTCCCGTCGATATCGATGCGCTGCTCGCGCTGATCCGCAGCGAATTCACCGACATGGGAGCGCAGGTGACGGTTACCGGCCGTGCACCGCAGCCGCTCGTCGGCAAACCACAAGCGCTCAAGCGCTGCCTCACCAATCTGGTCGCCAACGCGGTCAAGTTCGGCAGTCGCGCGGATATCCTGGTTGCGGACGGCCCGGAGCTGATCATGCGCGTGCAAGACCACGGACCGGGCATTCCGGAAGCAGAGCTCGAGCGGGTATTCGAACCGTTCTATCGCCTCGACTCCTCGCGCAACCGCGACAGCGGCGGCACGGGCCTCGGGCTGTCGATCGCGCGCGACATCGCGCAGGCGCACGGTGGCGCGCTGAACCTCGCCAATCTCCCCGGCGGCGGGCTGGAGGCGACGCTGCGGCTGCCGCGGCGCTGAGCCGGCCACGCCCCGGCGCACGCGGCGGGCGCTTCGCCGCGCGCCAGCGGCGCAGGTTCACACTCCCTCACGATTGTTCACGGCTCGCAGGCGGGGCGACCCATTAGGGTAAGCATAACGATGCGGGCCCCCCGAACCACCCCGCAAGGAGAGAACATGAAAGCCGGTGTTATGACACTTGCGCTGCTGTGTGCGAGCCCGCTGTTCGCCGAGACGGCGCCGACGGCTCCTGCCGCCGCGACGCGCATGGACAATCTGGCGACGCTGCTCGACCTGACGGATGCGCAGAAGGCACAGGTGCAGAGCATCCTGCAGGAAGAGCACGCCAAGATGAAGGAGGCGTTCGAGCAGGCGCGGGCCTCCGGCACCAAGCCGGACTGGCAGCAGATGCAGGCCCTGCATCAGCAGATTCAGCAAGAGACGCTGTCGAAGCTGACGCCGGTGCTGTCGGCGACGCAGCTGAAGAAGTTCCAGATCATTCAGCAGGCGATGCACGGCCATCACTTCGGCCACGGGGGACCGCCGCCGGCGGCCGCACCCGGCAGCTGAGATCGCCGCAAATCGGTCCGGGCTGAGCCAGGCGCTTGGTCCTGAGCAGCCCGGCCGGCTCAGCGCGGCAGCGCGCGTAACTCGTAGCCGCCGCGCTCGTAGCGCAGATAGCTGCCCTGCTCGTACCAGGCGCCGAGCACGATCCGCTGCCGGCGCGCGCCGTCGATCTCGAGCTCGTGCACGCCCGGGCGGTGGGTGTGCCCGTGGATCATGCGCTGCGCTCCCGTGGCGCGAAACGCCGCGGCGACCGCCGCGGCATTGACGTCCATGACATACGGTACGGCACGCGCGATATGACGCCGGCTGCCGGCGCGCGCCTCATTGGCGAGCAGCTCGCGGGAGCTACGCGGCAGGGCGAGGAAGCGTCGCTGCCAGGCGCGTGCGCGCACCGTGCTGCGCAGCTCCTGGTAGGGGTGATCATCGGTGCACAGCGCATCGCCGTGCGTCAGCAGCACGCGCTCACCGTCGAGCTGTGCAATCACCGGATCGGTGAGCAGGCGGCAGCCGCTGCGGGCGCTGAAGCCAGCGCCGAGGAGAAAATCGCGGTTGCCGTGCAGTGCGAAGCAGGCGACGCCGCCGGCGGTCAGCGCGCGCAATGCGCGGCAGACGCGCTCGTTCTCCGGCTCGCGGTCATCGTCACCGACCCAGACTTCGAACAGGTCGCCGAGAATGTACAGCGCCTCGGCAGCGGCGGCCTCGGCGGCCAGAAACGCCAGGAACTGCTCGGTTGCCTGCGGCGTCCCGGCGTCCAGGTGCACGTCCGAGACGAACAGGCGCGCCATCGGCTCACTTCGGCGACAGAATGTTGTTCTGCGGCGGCGGCGTGACCGGCGTGGCCGGTGCTGCGCCAGCGGGCGCGGCCGAGATGACTTCCGCTTTCTCGATGATCACCGGCTTGAGCGGCGCATCGCTCTTGAACGGCCCGGTGGAGCCGGTGGGCGTCTCGCCGATGCGATCGAGGACGTCCATGCCCTGCACGATGCGGCCGAACACGGTGTAACCCCAGCGGGTCGGCACCGGATCGAGATCCGGATTGTCGACCAGATCGACGTAGAACTGCGAGTTGCCAGAGTGCGGCGCCTCGCTGCGCGCCAGGCCCACGGCGCCGCGCTTGTTCTGCAGCCCGTTGCCGGACTCGTTGAACACCGGATCGTGAGTCGGCTTGAGCTTCAGGGTGGTGGCATCGTGGCCGCCGCCCTGAATGACGAAGTTGGCGATCACGCGGTGAATCAGTGTGTTGGTGTAGAAGCCCTCACGCACATAGCGCAGGAAGTTCGCTGCGGTCAGCGGTGCGCGGTCGTTGCGCACTTCGATGACGAACTCACCCAGGGTGGTGGTCACCCGCACCTGGGTGGTGGCAGGCGCGGCGGAGGCGGGCGCGCTGGCGCCAGGGGGCGATGTGCCGCCCGCGGGCTCGTCGGCAACGGCAGCGAGCGGCACGCACCCGAGCAGCAGGCCCAAAGCCAAGGCAATCCGGGTCGGAAGCTGGGTGGCGAGCATCGATCCTCCGCTTGGGCGAGTGTCAGGCAGGTGCGTCGGCGCCGGATTCTATAGCAGCGCGGCGCGCTGCGGCGCTTTGTTGAGCTTCGTGACTTTCCCGTAACATGCGCCCGATGACTGCCAGCGCCAGTTCACTGCCGGGCGATTCCGGGCTGCGGGTTACCCGCTTCGCCCCGAGCCCCACCGGCGAGCTGCACCTGGGGAATGCACGCACGGCGCTGTTCAATGAGCTGCTGGCGCGTCAGGCCGGCGGCCGCTTCCTGCTGCGCATCGAGGATACCGACAGTGAGCGCAGCCAGGAGGCGCACACGCAGGCGCTGCTGGCGGAACTGCGCTGGCTCGGCCTCGACTGGGATGCCGGCCCCGACCGCGAGGACGGGCACGGACCCTACCGCCAGTCGCAGCGCGGTGCGCTGTACGCGCAGTACTTCCGCCTGCTCGAAGAGCAGCAGCAGGTCTATCCGTGCTTCTGCACGCCGCTGGAGCTGTCGCTGTCGCGGCGGGCACAGCTGGCTGCCGGCCGGCCGCCGCGCTATGCCGGCACCTGTCGCGAGCTCACCGGGGCCGAGCGCGAGCAGCGCAGCCGCGAGGGCCGCACCGCGACGCTGCGTTTTCGCGTGCCGGCCGGCGAGCGCATCGGCTTCGTCGACTTCGTGCACGGTCCGCAGCAGTTCCTGAGCGACGACATCGGCGATTTCGTGGTGCGGCGCGCCGACGGCTCGGCGGCGTTCTTCTTCTCGAACGCCGTCGATGATGCGCGCATGGGCATCACACAGGTGCTGCGCGGTGAGGATCACCTCGCCAACACGCCGCGCCAGCTGCTGCTGCTCGGCGCGCTGGGGCTGCCCGCGCCCGCCTACGGGCACGTGGCGCTCATCGTCGGGCCCGATGGCACGCCGCTGTCGAAACGACACGGCGCGGTCAGCGTGCGCGCCTACCGCGAGCGCGGCTACCAGCCGGCGGCGCTGCTCAATCATCTGTTCCGCCTCGGCCACGCGAGCAGCCTGCACGGCCTGCTGACGCTCACCGAGATGGCCCGCGGCTTCGATCCCGGGCATCTCGGGCGTGCCCCGGCGCGCTTTGACGAGCAGCAGCTGAACGTGTGGCAGAAGCTGGCGGTGCATCAGCTGCCGGCGCCGGCCGCGCGCGCCTGGCTCGCGCCGGTGCTGCCGAACGGACTCGACGAGGGCAGCGCGCAGACGTTCATTGCGGCGCTGCTGCCCAATCTGGTGCTGCCCGAGGATGCACGGCCGTGGGTGGAGGTGGTGTTCGGCGCTCCGCCGACGCTTGACCCGGACGGTGAGGCGCTGGTGCGCGCCGCAGGCGCCAGCTACTTCTCTGCGGCGGCGACCGCCGCGGCCAGGGACGGCAACGACCTGCCGGCGATAGCGGGCGCGGTGCGCGCAGCCACCGGGCGCAAGGGCGCGGATCTGTACCTGCCGCTGCGCGTGGCGCTCACCGGACGCACGCACGGGCCGGAGCTCGCGCCGCTGGTGCGGGCGATGCCGCCGGGCGCGGCGCGCGCACGGCTGGAGCGCTTCGCATGATCCGCCTGCACAATTCGCTCACCGGTCGCAAGGAGGAGCTCAGACCGATCATCCCGGGGCAGCTGCGCATGTACGTGTGCGGCCTCACGGTGTACGACTACGTGCACATCGGCCATGCGCGCATGCTGCTGGTGTTCGACATGGTGAGCCGCTACCTGCGCCACCGCGGCTACCGGCTCACCTACGTGCGCAACATCACCGACATCGACGACAAGATCATCCGCCGCGCGGCCGAGAACGGCGAGCCGGTCGGCGCGCTCACCGAGCGCTTTATAACCGCCATGCACGAGGACTGCACGCGGCTCGGCATCGCACCCCCCGACCACGAGCCGCGCGCCACGCAGTTCGTACCGCAGATCATCGCCATGGTGCAGCAGCTGCTGGCGCGCGACTATGCCTACGTCGGCGCCAGCGGCGACGTGCTGTACGCGGTGGCGCGTTTCGCCGGCTACGGCCGGCTGTCGGGCAAGCGCCTCGCGGACCTGCGCGCCGGGGCGCGCGTCGAGGTGGACGAAGCCAAGCGCGATCCGCTCGACTTCGTGCTGTGGAAGCAGGCCAAGCCGGGCGAGCCGGCGTGGGATTCACCCTGGGGCAAGGGCCGGCCCGGCTGGCACATCGAATGCTCCGCCATGTCGACCACGCTTCTCGGCACGCACTTCGATCTGCACGGCGGCGGACTCGATCTGAAGTTCCCGCATCACGAGAACGAGATCGCCCAGTCCTGCGCAGCGAGCGGCGACAGCTTCGTCAACCTGTGGATGCACAACGGCTTCGTCAACGTCGACGACGAGAAGATGTCGAAGTCGCTCGGCAATTTCTTCACCCTGCGCGAGGTGCTGCCGCAGCTGCGCCATGCAGAGGTGCTGCGCTACTTCATGCTCGCGAGCCACTACCGCGGGCCGATCAACTACGCGCCCGAGCAGCTGGACCAGGCGGATGCGGCGCTCGGCCGGCTGTATACCGCGTTACGCGACCTGCCGGCGGCGGCGTCCGCGTCCGGCGAGCACACTACCCGCTTTCTCGACAGCATGGACGACGATCTCAACACCCCGGAAGCACTCGCGGTACTGCAAGGCATGGCGCGCGAGATCAACACCGCCAGGGATGCGGGCGATGCGCAGCGCGCAGCGGCGCTCGGCGCCGAGCTGCGCGCTCTGGGTGGCGTGCTGGGACTGATCACGGTGTCCCCGGCGCAATGGTTCCGCACACCGAAGCCGACGCTCGTCGCGGATGCCGCACCGGCGGACGAGGGCAGCGGGCCGATTGCCGACGCCGACGTGGAGGCGCGCATCGCGGCGCGCACCGCGGCGCGGCGTGCGAAGAACTGGGCCGAATCGGACCGGATCCGCGACGAGCTGGCCGCGCTTGGCGTGATCCTCGAGGACAAGCCGGGCGGGGAAACCCGCTGGCGGCGTGCCTGAGGAGGCCGCTTTACCCGTGCGACCGGAATGGACAACGGTGCCCTACCTGATTGATGGGTGACATTCATGGCCGCCGCGGACGGAGAATGAGCAAATCGCTAAACAGTGGCGGTACGCGGCGGTGGCGAGAACTGGCGAAGAAATGTCCCGCTGACGCAGCCCTTTCGCGGTGGCCGCGCCTCTACGTCGGTTGCGCTGCGGTGCAGGCGTAGAAATTCCTGCTGCGGCGAGCGCAGGAGCCTATGTAGTTTAACCGTTAGGCTAGGTAGAAACGCTGATGATGCCGCCGCCTTAAAACCTGAAACTTTGGCATCAGCTGTCTTCCGGCACTCAGCCGCGGGGACCTGACCTGGTGTCTCGACCTGAGGCAACCCAAGTCGGACCGGGATAAGGGGATAGAACATGAACGGGATCCTGCCTTCCGCCTTACGTCTTTCGTTCGGTGCTCTGCTGGCGCTGAGCGCGTGCGAGCAGGCGAAGCCACCCGCAGCCGCGCCGCAGACGGTGGCCGAGCAGGCGAAGGAGGCGGCAGCTGCTGACCACGGGGTGCAGCCCAATCCCGACCGCAATGCCTACTTCGGTGAGGAGCATATCCATACCAGCTGGTCGTTGGATGCCTGGATCATGGGCAATCGCGTCACGGGACCGGACGATGCCTACAAGTACGCCCAGGGGCAGACCATCAAGCACCCGCTCGGCTACGACATCAAGATCGACACGCCGATGGACTTCATGGGGGTGACCGATCACTCCGAATACGTCGGCATCTCCAAGGAAGCGAACACCCCGGGCTCGGCGATCAGCAAGATCCCCGAGGCACAGGGCCTGATTCTCAAGGATCCCAACAACCAGGCCGACGTGCAGAAGGTCTTCAACTACCTGCTAACTCTCATGAGCGCACCTCCGGTGAAGGCGTTCATGAGCCCGGCGGTTGCCGGCAGTGTCTGGAAGGACACTGTCCGGATCGCGGAAGAGAACAATCAGCCGGGGAAGTTCACTGCCTTCTGCTCGTACGAGTGGACCTCGCAGGCGAACAATGTGAATCTGCACCGCAACATCTTCTTCCGCGACTGCGCCAAGGTTACCGAGCTGCCTTATAGCGCAATGGACTCCTGGCATCCCGAGGACCTCTGGAAATGGATGGACGCGCAGCGAAAGGCGGGTCACGAGCTGCTGGCGATCTCTCACAACGCCAACCTGAGCGATGGCTGGATGTACCCCATCGATGTCGACAGCTACGGGCGCCCGATCGATGCCGCCTGGGCGGCCTCGCGGGACCGCAACGAGCGGCTCGTCGAGATCAAGCAGATCAAGGGTCAGTCCGAAACGCACCCGTTGCTGTCACCCACCGACGAGTTCGCGAATTACGAGATCTTCTCCGCACTGCTCGGCTTACCACCGGGCGTCGGCCGCATCGATCGCATTACCGGCAGCTTCGCCCGACAGGCCCTCAAGGACGGTCTCACCCTGCAGGACGTGCGCGGCTACAACCCCTATAAGTTCGGCATGGCGGGCGGCTCGGATTCCCACAACACCGGCAGCCCCTACCGGCAGGACAACTTCTTCGGCGGGCATGCGCAGATCGACGGCTCGGTGGAGCGCCGGCTTGCCGGCGTGATGGCGTTCGGCACCGCCGACGTCCGCCTGGAGAATCCGGGCGGATTGACCGGCGTCTGGGCCGAGGAGAACACACGCGCCTCGATCTGGGACGCGATGTACCGCAAGGAAACCTTTGGCGTCAGTGGCCCGCACATCAAGGTGCGCTTGTTTGGCGGCTGGGACTACGGCAAGAACGTTTTCGATGCCAGGGACTGGGTGCACCAGTCGTATGCCGGCGGCGTGCCGATGGGCGGCGACCTCCCGCCCCTGCCCGCCGGCAAGGGCGTCGCGCCGACCTTCGTCGTCTGGGCGGTGAAGGACCCGAGCTCGGCCAACCTCGATCGGATCCAGATCATCAAGGGCTGGACGCAGAACGGGCAGAGCTTCGAGAAGATCTACGATGTGGTTTGGTCGGGCGATCGCAAGCCGGTGCCGGGCACCGGCAAAGTGCCGGCCATCCGCAGCACCGTGGACCTCGAGAAGGCGACCTACACCAACGACGTCGGCTCGAGGGAACTGAAGACCGTTTGGAGTGACCCGGAGTTCGACGCCAGCCTGCACGCCTTCTACTACGCGCGCGTGCTCGAGATTCCCACGCCGCGCTGGACGCTCATCCAGGCGGTCAAGGCCGGCGTACCGCCGCCGGATGTGGTGCCGCTCACGGGCCAGGAGCGCGCCTGGTCCTCACCGATCTGGTACACGCCAAGTGCCGAGGCACGCAAGGCCGCACCCACGGGCACGACGGTGGCGGATCTGAAGTCGAAGGGTTCCACGCCGCTCAACGATGCGCAGTTGAAGGCGCTCATCGTCGGCAAGCAGTTCTGGGTGCGGAACAACGTCACCGGCGAGACCTTCGCCGAGAACTTCACTAAGGAGGGCTACACCACGGTGTTCCACGTCGGCACCACCGCAACGGTGCCGAGCGCATTCGGCCCGGTCGTCCGCGATGGCTACCAGGGCGTCGCCGTGCCTTACTCCATCGGCGGCGGCAGGGTGACCTGGGCACTGTCGCAGGATCCGTACTCGGTCGCGGTCTACAAGCTCGGCGACACGTATTACGGTGCCCGCAGCAACGAGTTCGGCTACGCCAATTACCAGATCATTCCACCGCCGCAGATCGCAACGCAGCCCGGGATCATGCTCGGGGATGACTTCGCGACACAGCTCGGCCTGACGGAACAGCAGAAGCAGCAGATTCTGCCCCTGCTGAAGGACGAGCTGCCGAAGCTGAAGGCGCTGAAGAACGATGCATCACTGAGCGCCGTGGACAAGGTCAAGAAGCTGCGGGAGATCGCTAGCGGCGTGGATGACAAGGTGATGCCGCTGCTCAACCCGGAGCAGCAGCAGAAGTACCAGGCCATGCGCGAGCGGCTGCGTCGGCGGCTCATCGAGAAGGCCGGGACGGAGCTGGAGGAGAAGGTCGAGCGCGACGTCGCCTCCCAACTCTGGCACGGAGCGGACTGATGTGACACGGCCGGGGGCGGCACCCCGCGCTCGCGAGATGTGACACCCGAGAAGCCAACTCTGGGAAAAACGCAAATGAGTTCAATGGTCGGGGTGACAGGATTTGAACCTGCGACATCTACGTCCCAAACGTAGCGCTCTACCAGTCTGAGCTACACCCCGCGCGGGGGCGTGATTCTACGACGCAGGCGCGCCGGCAACAAAAGGTGGCCGGTTTTCAGCGGCCGGCGAGCAACTCGCGCGCCAGCACGGCGTGCAGCTGCTCGAGTCCCTGCACCCGCTGTGCGGCGCGCCGCAGCGCGCGCACGTCGGCCGCCGTGGAGCGCAGCGCGCTGTACTCGTTCCGGGCCGCCTCCAGCGCCTCGAGGGTGCTGCGCCAGCGCGCGCCGAGCGTCTGCCGGGCCGCCCGCGTCACGGCCGCTCGCCAGCGCAGCAGCGTCAGCGCCTCAGACATAAAGGACTCCGCACGAACACGCGCTGATGATGGCCGTTGCGCATGACAGCATGCGGTCACGGTCCTTACAGAACTGTTGCGCCGCTGATCTGCCCGGGCAGTCAAAGCCTTGACAATGACAGCCTAGGCAAGTATATTCCCGGGTACATACCCGAAGGGGGGATTCCCGCCCCCCGAATGGGAGATTTCACGGAGCACGCACTTGGGCGACATTTACGACGGTGCAACTTATCAGCCCTGCCGCGGTATCGGCGCGCTCGTCAGCCGCGTGCGCGCGGAGATGCTGGCGGCGCTCGATGCCGAGCTCGCGGCGGACAAGCGTCTGGCAGAGCTCGAAATGAGCGCGGCGCAGTACATCATCATTGCGAACCTGGCGGGGCCGGCAGAACCGAAGTCGGCGGCGGAGCTGTGCAAGGGCATCTCGTACGACGCCGGTGCGATGACCCGCATGCTCGATCGTCTCGAAAGCAAAGGATTGATCCGGCGCAGCCGCAGTGCCCAGGACCGCCGGCTGATGCTTCTGGAGCTGACCGAGGCGGGGCGCGCGGCCTATCCACGTATGCGCGAGATCTCGATGACGGTGGCGAACCGCTTCCTGCACGGCTTCAGCAAGTCCGAGGCGCGGCAGCTGGAGAGCTATCTGACGCGCATGCTGGACAACGCACTCGGCGTGCCGACGCGGGCGAGTGCCTGAGCCGATTTTTTTTGAGGGAACATCTGCCTAGGCATTAACCGCCGCAGCAGCGGGTTGGCAAGTAAGGAAACCGCATGAGCACGCATAGCACACCGAATCCGAAGGCCGCCGCGACCCGGCGCTGGCGCTGGCTCGCCGCGGTTCTGGGAATCTCCCTGACAGCAGGTCTCGCCTATGGCCTGTACTGGGCCACCGTGCAGCGCTACCACGAGGCGACCGATGACGCGTACGTCGGCGGTAACGTCGTGCAGATCACGCCGCAGATCTCGGGGACCGTGGTGGCGATCGGCGCCGACAACACCCAGTTCGTGAAAACGGGGCAGGCACTGGTGCGCCTGGATCAGGCAGACGCGCGCGTCGCTCTCGATCAGGCCGAGGCGGAGCTGGCGCGCACCGTACGCGACGTGCGCAACCTGTTCGCCACCACCGCGCAGCTCGCAGCGGCGGTGCAGCAGCGTGAGACCGAGCTCGGCGCGGCGCAGAGCGACCTCGCGCGCCGGCAGCGCCTCGGAGTTTCCGGGGCGGTTTCCGGCGAGGAATTGCAGCATGCCCGTGATGCGGTGAAAACGGCGGAGGCGGCGCTGCAGGCCGCGCGCGAGCAGCTCGCGGCCAACCGCGCGCGCGTGGATGGCACGACGCTCACTGACCACCCGCAGGTGCGCGATGCCGCGGCCGCCGTGCGCAACGCCTACCTGACGCTCGCGCGCACCGATCTGCCCGCGCCCGTGGCCGGCTTCATAGCGCAGCGCAACGTGCAGCTCGGCCAGCGCGTCAGCCCGGGCACGCCGCTGATGGCGGTGGTGCCGCTCGATCAGGTATGGGTCGAAGCCAACTTCAAGGAGCCACAGCTGTCCCACATGCGCGTCGGACAGCCCGCGCAGCTGACGGCCGATCTGTATGGGTCACGCGTGGTCTATCACGGTACGGTGGTCGGTTTCGGCGCCGGCACCGGCGCGGCCTTCTCACTCCTGCCGGCGCAGAACGCCACCGGCAACTGGATCAAGATCGTGCAGCGCGTGCCGGTGCGCATCGCGCTCGAGCCGCAGGAAATCGCCGCGCACCCGCTGCAGATCGGGCTGTCGCTGAAGGTCGACGTCGATGTGAAAAACGGCGGCAACGGCGCGCGGCTGCCGCAGCTCGCGAGCAACGCGGTCAGCTGGTCCACGGCCGTGTTCGGCGCGAGTAATGCGCTCGCCGATGCGCGCGTGCAGGCAATCATCGCCGCGAATCAGTCGGCGCCGGTGGCCCGTGCGGCGCCGCGCCCGGCCGCAGAGCAGGGGCTGCTGGCGAGTGCCGGTGCGACGGCTGCGGCGCGGCCGGCACGGGCGCTGCACTAACTGGCGGCGCAACTTCCGAGGCACGGATATGTCCGCCGCGGACAGCGAGGCATCGGCGACCCGCGCGGTCGCCACGCCCGAGGCGTCGGCGCCGCTCAGCGGTGCCCGGCTGGCGATCGGTACCGTCGCGCTGTCGCTTGCCACGTTCATGAACGTGCTCGACACCTCGATCGCCAACGTGTCGCTGCCCGCGATCGCCGGCGACCTCGGAGTCTCGCCCGACCAGGGGACCTGGGTCATTACCTCGTTCGGCGTCGCCAATGCGATCTCACTGCCGCTCACCGGCTGGCTGACGCGGCGCTTCGGACAGGTGCGCCTGTTTACAGGCGCTGTGCTGCTGTTCGTGGTGGCCTCGTTCCTGTGCGCCCTGGCGCCGAGCCTGTCGCTGCTCATCCTGTTCCGCGTGCTGCAGGGCGCCGTCGCGGGTCCCATGATCCCGCTGTCGCAGTCGCTGCTGCTCGCCAGCTATCCGCGCAATCGCGCCGGTACTGCGCTCGCGATGTGGTCGATCACGACTCTGGTCGCACCCGTTGTGGGGCCGGTCCTGGGCGGCTGGATCACCGACAACATCTCCTGGCCCTGGATCTTCTACATCAATGTGCCGGTAGGTATTGGCGCGGCGGCCGCGACCTGGGCGATCTACCGGCAGCGTGAGACGCCCACGGCGCGGGTGCCGATCGACGCCATCGGGCTCGGCCTGCTGATGATCTGGGTGGGCGCGATGCAGGTCATGCTCGACAAGGGCAAGGATCTCGACTGGTTCAACTCGGGCGCAATCGTGACGCTCGCCTGCGTGGTGGCGGTGGGCTTCGTTGTCTTTCTCATCTGGGAGCTCACCGAGCAGCACCCGATCGTCGATCTGACGCTGTTCCGCTCGCGAAACTTCTCCGTCAGTACCGTGGCCATGCTGTTCTCCTATGGCCTCTTCTTCGGCAACGTGGTGCTGCTGCCGCTATGGCTGCAGCAGTACATGGGCTATACCGCGACCCTGGCTGGCTGGGTGCTGGCACCGGTCGGGTTTCTCGCCATCTTGCTGAGCCCCCTCGTCGGTCGGATCGTCGATCGCGTCGATCCGCGCATCCTCGTCACGATCTCCTTCGCGGTGTTCTCGCTGGTGCTGTTCATGCGCTCGCACTTCAACACCGACGCGACGATCGGCACGCTGATGCTGCCGACCATCATCCAGGGCGCCGGCATGGCGGCGTTCTTCATTCCGCTGGTCACCATCTCGCTCTCGGGGATGGCCCCCGAGCGTATTCCGTCTGCTTCCGGGCTGTTCAACTTCGCGCGCATCACGGCCGGCTCGTTCGGCACTTCGATCACGACCACCGTATGGGACCGGCGAGCGACGCTGCATCATGCCCAGCTCATCGAGCGCATGTCCCCCGGCGACCCCGGCACGGTCCAGGCGCTCGACAGCCTGCATGCGGGCGGTGCCGCCACGGGGCAGGGCTACCAGCTGCTCAATCGCCTGGTGGACGCGCAGGCCTTCATGCTGTCGGCGGACGACATTTTCTACGTGTCGGCAATCGCGTTCCTCGCGCTGATCGTGCTCGTATGGCTGGCGCATCCGGTGCGCGGCGCCGCGGGCGGTGCCGCCGCAGCCTCCGGCGCGCACTGAGCGATCCGCGCCTCAGCCGCCGTGAGGCTGCGGGCGAAGCGCGCGCAGCAGCTTCGGCGGCACGAGCCACAACAGCTCGCCGCGCCCGCGAGCCGGCCGACCGCGAAAGGCCACCAGTGCAAGTCCCATCTTGCGCACCTCGAACGCCGCGCTTGCCTCATTTCCCGTCAGGCATACCGACAGCAGACGCCCGAGATCCGGCTGATGCCCGACCACGGCGACGGGCCCGCGGCCACTGCGGCCGAGAAGGGCGAGCAGCGCATCGATCGAAGCACCAGGCGCCAAGAGCGGACACGGCGTGGCCTGTGGCCACCCCGCAAACTGGGTAAGGATCGCGGCTGTCTCCCGGGTGCGCCTGAGCGGGCTCGCCAGAAGCAGCGCGGGGTGCGGCGCCAGGTGGCGGAGTCCTGCCGCCGCGCGCCGGGTGCGTTCCGTGCCGACGGGTGACAGCGGGCGTTCGGCATCGTCGGGCCAGCGCTTTGCGTTGCGCTCATGCGCGACGCCGTGGCGGACGATGAGCAGCAGCATACCCCCGGCTTAGGCGACGTCGTCAGTGTTGGAGCGGCGGGGAGTCCGGCGTCGGCCCCGGCCCGGCCGCGGTGAGAGCGGGGCTGACGAGGTCCCCGACTCCAGCGCTCTCGAGCGGGACGGCAGCGAGCGCCGCTGTGGCGCTGTCACGCAGCTCTCCGAGCCGCGAGCGCAAGGCCTTCCAGCGACGTCCGCGCACCTTGCGCCAGGAGCGCAGCAGCGTCTCGCGCACCTGCGCGGTGGCGTGTGCGTGCTGCTCGGCAATTCGGCCCATGAGAAACAGCGTCGCCGGTGGCAGCTGCGAGGCTGGCTCGCGGGCAAGCGCGGCGAGGCGCTGCTGTGCCATGTAGGCGTCCTGCTGCGCCCCGAGCCGGTCCTGCAGGCGGCGCAGCACCTTGAGCAGGTCCTGCGCCGGACGGCCGAAGATCGTGGTCCCGCACTCGATCGCATAGCGCAGCTGCTTGGCGCGGCGCCGAACCTGATGGTAATCCTCCATCGAGGATTTGCCGCGCAGCCGGCCGACCGATTTACGCAGCTTGCGATAGCGACGCCGCACCCGTTCGGGCATGACTAGCAGCGCGCGGTCCACGCCCTCGCCGTCGGAGCCGTCCGCCGCGGCCTGATCCAACGTCTCCAGCCAGTGCCGCGTCGGCTCCGAGTCGAGCGCGCGCACCATCCGGGCGCGCGCCCGGGCACGCTCACTCTCCAGACGCCGCCGCAGCGGCTCGGCGGCTGCGCATTCCTCCTCGGAGAGTGCGGCGCAGTAATCTGCCAGCTCCTGCAACTGGACGTCGAGATCGCGCGCCGCGCCGAGGCTGCGCAGTACCGCCTTGGTGGTCTTACGCGCGCGCACGAGCGACGCCGGCAGCTGCCGCTTGAAGAGACCGAGCGTCGCATCGATGCGTCGCGCCGCGACGCGCAGCTGGTGCAGCTCTTCCGGGTCCTGTCCGAGCCTTGCGCCCGGCTCGTGGCTCCGCCACAGCGCGAGCAGCCGGCGCAGCTCCGCGACGGCCACCTCGCAGGCCGTCGTGGCGGCATCTGGCGTCTGCCCGTCGCGTGCCGGCGTGGCCGCAACCGCGGAGGTGGCTTCGGCGGGAATGCCCTTCGTCGCCGGCTGAGAGCCGTTTGTGGAATCGTTCATTAGGGGCTGCGATCGAGCTGCTTCGCTGGGATCATCGGAGTGTAACAAAAGCGACCCGGGAACAGAGGGACCGGAACCTGCATCGGGATCGCTGCAGGGTGCCCGGGAGCGTGCGAAAATTGACGCTCTGTGAGCCACTTACTATGATTCGCGGCCCCGTGCGACGGGGCGGCTAGGGGGCGCCTTTCCGGGTCGTGCCCGTAGCTCAGGCGGATAGAGCATCGGCCTTCTAAGCCGAGGGTCGCAGGTTCGAGTCCTGCCGGGCACGCCAGTCGCACGCGCTGCGAGGGACGGACGGTGGACGTAGCTCAGTTGGTAGAGCCCCGGGTTGTGATCCCGGTTGTCGTGGGTTCGAGTCCCATCGTCCACCCCACTTGCGGACGCGGGCGGAGAGTGCCGCAGAAGACGTTCTGAATCGAAGAAGGGCCGTTAGCTCAGCTGGTAGAGCAGGAGACTCTTAATCTCTTGGTCGTAGGTTCGATCCCTACACGGCCCACCATCTATGGCACTGGCAGGGCGACTTTCCTGCAGAACGCGGCGAAGCGCGGATCTTTCTTGTATCTCACGATGAACGGGTCGTAGAGAAGCAGGGAGATGCCGGGGTCGCGATTGCTCCAGGCGCGATCGAGCCACGCGAACACGTTGGCGGGATCATTGCGGATCGCATACACCTCCGCTACCTGATACGCGGCTCCACCGGCGTGCCACGCGATCAGTGTCTTGAGCGCCGCATCCGCTGCGGCCCGGTCGCTCGCAACCTGAGTGGCCATCGCGACCGCGACGTCGCGCCAGAGTCCGGGACTCACCTGTTGCGCGGCGTCGAGTGCCAGCTGTGAATCGCCGCGGCGGATCGCGATCATGACCAGTATCGTGCGCTCGAGGTCCCCGCCCCCCTGCAGCTCGATCGCCCGGTGCGCCGCTTTCTCCCCCTCGTCGAGCTGTCCGGCGCCGAGAAGATAGAGTGAAAGCCAGCTATGCCAGGGGGCGCGCAGCGGATCCAGCGTCAGCGCTTGCCGCACGAGATCGATCCCCTGATCGAGCCGGCCAACCGATGCGAGATGGCCGCCCAGATAGAACTTGGCTGCGCCCGAGTTGGGCGCGAGCTCCAGGGCGCGCTGAAACTCGCTCCCCGACCCCCGCCAGTCGAGATCAACGTATTGCAGCTGGGTACCGCGGGCCAGATGCGCTTCCGCGAGCTGCGGAGCGAGGGCAAGCGCGGTATCGGCGGCACCACGCGCCTTGACGGCGGCTTCCTGCAACGCGGTGCCGCCGAGAAACTCCGAGGCCAGCAGGGTCCACGCCTGCGACAGCAGACTCCACGCCAACGCATAGCGCGGGTCGAGCTGGGTTGCTGTCGTGAAACGCTCGATGGCTTTGCGCTGGTCGGCTTCGGTGTTGCGGGCGAACGCGAACTTGCCCTGCAGCAGCGCGCTGTAGGCGTCGAGATTGCCGCTCGGCGGCCGTTCGCTCTGTGCGTCGAGCGTGTCGCCATGGACCAGCCGGCTATGCAGTGTGCCGGCTACCGCGCGCGTGACTTCATCCTGCAGCGCAAAGAGATTCTGGTACGGGCGGTCGTAGCGTTCTGACCACAACGCGCTGCCGTCCGAGGAGTTGATCAGCTCGGCGCTCACGCGGACCGTGTCCCCGGCGCGCCGCACGCTTCCTTCGAGGAGGTGTGTCACGCCGAGCTTCGCGCCGATCGTGCGGCTGTCGTCAGTGGAGTTGCGGAAGCGGAACGAAGAGGTGCGGCCGATCACCTTGAGCCCGGGAAACTGAGCGAGTGCGGTGATCAGGTCTTCGGACAGGCCGTCCGAGAAATACTGTTGCGACGGATCGCCGCTCTCATTGGTAAATGGCAGCACGGCGATCGAGGTCGGGGCTGCCGCCGCGACCGGGGGCGCGCTGCGGTCGGCAGGCACCGCGGAGGCAGCAGGCCCGGTCGTTGAATGCCGCCCGAGCGCCAGGAGTCCGATCGTGAGCACGGCGGCTGCCGCGAGGCCGATTGCGAGCAGCCGCCACCGTTGTGCGGCAGGACGGCTGCCCGGCGGTGCACTGACGCCGCCAGCAGCGGCTGGGATCGGCGGCGCTGACTGCCGCTGCGGTACGCCGGCGGCGCCCAGCGACAGGAGTCGTTGCACCCGCTCGACGAAGGCGGCCGTGGGCTCACCGCCGGCGAGGCGGGACCACTGCAGCTCGCGGAATTTATCGGGGACGGAGGCACCGCGCTCAGGCGTGCCGTCAATGACAACCGGGACGAGAAAGGCCTTGGTCTCGGCCATGTCATGGGTGCGGTCGACGGCCGTTTTCCACTCGCGTCGGAAGTAGCCCTCGTCGCGCGCTTCGGTGCTCGCCGAGATGACCGCCACGAACAAGCGGCAGCCGTAAATCTGTTCGCGGATACGGCGGTCCCAGGCGTCCCCGCCCCGCAGCTCGCTACGGTCGAACCACACCTCGATACCGGCGCTGCGCAGCCCGGTCGCGATGCGCTCCGCCGCGGCGGCATCTGCGGAGGCGTAGCTCAGGAATACAGCGCGAGAGCCTTCGGTCACGGCTGTGATCGAGGCGTGAGTCCGTGCCAATGCGGATAGATCTGCGCATCGGGCGAAGTCATCTGAGCCCCCGGGAGATTCTAACGACCGCCATTTCCATCCTAGGCTCAGAAGGACTTGCGTGCGCAGCCGCCCGGCTGCGCCTCGCCGGCGAAGCGCGCCCTCGTCCACGCGACGAGTGGCGCATCGAGCGGGCTACCGGCGCGCACGATGGTGCCGTGATCGCGGCCTGCGAACGTCCAGTACTCGAGTCGCTGGCCGGCCGCACAGCGCTGGTCGACATAGGCATTGGTGGCGGGCGGTGGCACCGTGTCGTCCGCCAGCCCCTGCGCAATCAGCTCGGGCGCTGCGATCTTGCCGTCGGCGGTGTTCTTCTCGAGCCGCGCGGCAAGCGCAGGCTGCGTAGCGGTAGCCAGGGCCGGCCCCGCGAATGTCGCCGTGAGTGCGGCGATGCGCACCGGATCCTCGGGCGGGAAGAACCCGCAGAGGTTCACGATCTGGCGCGCGGCATTGACCGCTTCGGGGCGCAGCGCCTGCTCGAAGGTGATCTCGCTGTAGAACCGGCCATAGGCGAGTGCGATGTACGGCCCGAGTCGCTTATCGACGGACTCGTTCATCGCCAGGATGCTCTTCATGTCCGCGGCCGGCGCAATTGCCGCGACGCCCACGATATTGATCTCCGGTGCGTAGCGCGGGCCGATGATGCCGGTCCACAGCGCCGCGTGGCCGCCCTGCGAGTGGCCCCAGACCACGGTGTGCGCAGCGAGCTTCAGCCCGGGCATCTGCCGTGCGGCGCGCACGGAGTCGAGCGCCGCGCGCGCCTCGCCCTCACCGATGAGGTAAGGTTGCGGGCCGCCCTTGTCGGCGAAGGAGTAGTCCGTCGCGACCACGACCCAGCCGGCGGCGACGATGTCCGCCGTCGCGGGGATGCCCGTCGTCGGCGCGGACACGAGCGAGGGCATGCACTTCTGCAGCAAGCCCGTTGTGCCGTGCTCCCAGGTGATGACCGGCCGCGGACCCGCAGGCAGCTTCGTCGCGGCGAACACGGTCGCAACAGCCGTTGCCGGCGTGTGGTCGTCGACCGTGGTCGTATACAGAATGCGCCAGCCGCGCATGCCCTCCGGCAGCGTCACGTCCCTGAGCGGCTCGTGGCGCAGCAGCACCCCGGGCCGTCCCGGCACCTGCGCCGGCGGCTCGTAGAATGCATCCGGGGCGCGCACCGTGATCTGCGGGCCGCTTTGCGCCGTCGCCGGGGCGGACGCGATGGTGGTCGCGGCCGGCGGCGCGGGCGCTGGTGCAGGCGCGGCTGCTGGCGCTGGCGCCTGCGAGCGCCGGCAGCCCGCTGCCGCGAGCATCACCAGCAACATCAGGTAAACGATCGACCGTCCTCGTACGGTAATACCCATGCCGTCGCCCTTTTTCACCCACAGGCTGCTACCGTGCGAGCCCCATCGCTTCCTGAGCGATTCAGCTCCCGCCGCGGCCGGGCGACAGATTGCACCGACGGCGCCGCGTCCGCCAGCGCTGCTGCGCCGGTTCGCCGGCCGCGGGTGTTGGCGGCGGCATCGGCTATAATTAACGGGTGCGCGGCGCGCGATCGGCAGTAGCGGGCGCATCGATCGTCCGGCGCACGGCACGGGCGAAAGTGGCGGAACTGGCAGACGCGCTGGACTTAGGATCCAGTGGGGCAACCCGTGAGAGTTCGAGTCTCTCCTTTCGCACCAGATTCGTGCCAGGTCATAAGTTCAATGGCTGCGTCGTGCCAGCGAACCTGAGGAGCCGAGGACTGAAATTGATGCAAGTGTCCCTGTCTGAAACCGGTGGCCTGTCGCGCCGCCTCGAGGTGGCGGTCCCCGCCACCGAGGTAACCAAGGAGGTGCAGCAGCGCCTGAAGCGCCTGTCGCGCACCGCGCGCCTGAAGGGATTCCGCCCTGGCAAGGCGCCGCTGGCCGTCATCACCAAGCAGTTCGGCGAGCAGGTGCGGGCGGAAGTCGTGAGCGATCTGATGCGCACCTCGTTCGCGCAGGCGGTGAGCGAGCAGAAACTGCGCCCGGCCGGCGGCCCGCGCATCGAGCCGATCGCGCTCGGTCCCGAGTCCGACCTCAGGTATGCCGCGCATTTCGAGGTGCTCCCCGAGATCAGCGTGAATCCACCGGAGGAGCTCAGCATCGAGCGGCCGGTGGCAGCGGTGACGGACGCCGACGTCGACGCCATGATCGAGAACATGCGCCTGCAGCGGCCGGTGTTTGCCCCCGTGGAGCGGGCCGCGCACGATGGCGATCGGGTGCTGCTCGACTACGAAGCCCGCATCGGCGGCAAGACACTCGAGGGCGGCGCGCTCACGGACGTACGCGTAGTGCTCGGCACGCGTCAGGCGATGCCCGAGCTCGAGGAAGGACTGCAGGGCGCCCGGGCCGGCGAGCAGCGCACGCTGAACGTCGTGTTCCCGGCAAATCACCCCAACCGCAAGCTTGCGGGGCAGTCGACCGAGCTGCACCTCTCCATAAAGGCAGTCGAGGAACAGTCCCTTCCGCAGGTCGATGAGGAATTCTTCAGGACGTACGGTGTCGAACAGGGTGGTCTCACCGAGATGCGTGCCGAAGTTCGCAAGAGCATGGAACAGGAGCTTGCCGGAGTGATTCGCAGCCGCCTGCGCGGGCAGGTGCTCGACGGGTTGTACCGCAACAATCCGATCGACGTGCCGCAGGCCCTCGTCGAAGAGCAGGTGCAGCAGCTGCAGATCGATACCGCCCGGCGCTTAGGCGTCCGCGATGCGAGCCGCCTGCCTCCGCGCGAAGCCTTTGCGGAACCGGCGCGTCGGCGTGTGGCGCTCGGTCTGTTGGTGGGACAGATCGTGCATACTCAGGGCATCACCGTGGCGCGCTCGCGCGTGCAGCAGCGCCTCGATGCGCTCGTCGAGAGCTACCCGAATCCGGACGAAGCACGCCGGGCTTATCAGCAGAACCCAGAGGCGATGCGCCAGCTCGAATCCGCCGCGCTCGAGGACCAGGTGGTCGACTGGCTCATCGAGCGCGCGCGCAGCGTCGAACGACCGATGAGCTTCAAGGAGCTGACTGGCTTTGGTCAGCAGCAGCAGGATGACGAGCAGCCGTTTGAGCCCCCGACCGGGGCCGGGCCCCAGCACGCCGAGGCGAGCACACCATGAACGAACGAGGACTGAATCTGGTACCCATTGTCGTCGAGCAGACGGCACGCGGCGAACGCGCCTACGACATCTACTCGCGCCTGCTGAAGGAGCGGGTGATCTTCATCGTTGGACCGGTCGATGACTACATGGCGAACATCGTGGTCGCGCAGATGCTGTTCCTCGAGTCGGAGAATCCGGACAAGGACATCGCGCTGTACATCAATTCACCGGGCGGGGTGGTCAGCTCGGGGCTCGCGATCTACGACACCATGCAGTTCGTGAAGCCAGACGTGAGCACCATCTGCATCGGCCAGGCCGCCAGCATGGGCGCGGTGCTGCTCGCCGGCGGTACGCGCGGCAAGCGCTACTGCCTGCCGCATGCGCGCGTCATGATCCATCAGCCGCTCGGCGGGTTTCAGGGGCAGGCGGCGGACATGGAGATTCATGCCCGCGAGATGCTCGAGACACGCGACCGGCTGAACCGGATCCTCGCCAAGCACACCGGGCAGAGCGTCGAGCGCATCAAGCAGGATACCGATCGCGACCGCTTCATGGACTGGAACGAGGCGGTACGTTACGGGCTGATCGACAAGGTTCTCGAGAAGCGCGGGGAACTGCCTGGCTCGCCGGTGCCGGCCAAGCCTGCGGGCTGATCGCCGCTGTGCGCTGGCGTGCGGGGGGAGCTGCCGCAAATTGTCAAAGAAGTGAACCGCGTCATACAACCTGCGCCGCTACAAGCACTTAAGGAGGCTCCGTGCTTTGCGTCATTGCCGGACCCCGTGCTATAAGAAACTCGGGCGAGTGTGCGAGCGAAGCATCGCCCGGCGTGGGGTCTATGAGGCATATCGATGAGTGAGGATTCCCGCAGTCGTCACGATGACGGCAAGCTGCTGTACTGCTCGTTCTGCGGGAAGAGCCAGCACGAGGTGCGCAAGCTGATTGCCGGCCCTTCGGTGTTCGTCTGCGACGAATGCGTCGAGCTGTGCAACGACATCATCCGCGAGGAACTCGAGGATCGCGCCGAGCGTGCCCGCGACAAGCTGCCCAAGCCGCACGAGATCAAGAAGGTTCTCGACGAGTACGTCATCGGCCAGGAGCGCGCCAAGAAGGTGCTGTCGGTGGCGGTCTACAACCACTACAAGCGCCTGCAGACCCGCAGTGGCGCTGCGCGCGCCAAGGAAGAGGTCGAGATCGCCAAGAGCAACATCCTGCTGATCGGCCCCACCGGCTGCGGCAAGACGCTGCTGGCCGAGACGCTGGCGCGGCTGCTCAACGTGCCGTTCACCATCGCCGACGCCACCACGCTGACGGAAGCCGGCTACGTGGGTGAGGACGTCGAGAACATCATCCAGAAGCTGCTGCAGAAGTGCGACTACGACGTCGAGAAAGCGCAGACCGGCATCGTATACATCGATGAGATCGACAAGATCTCGCGCAAGTCAGACAACCCCTCGATCACGCGCGACGTGTCCGGCGAGGGCGTGCAGCAGGCGCTGCTCAAGCTGATCGAGGGCACGATCGCTTCGGTGCCGCCGCAGGGCGGCCGCAAGCACCCGCAGCAGGAGTTCCTGCAGGTCGACACCGGCAACATCCTGTTCATCTGCGGCGGGGCGTTTTCCGGGCTGGAGAAGATCATCCTCAACCGCACCCAAAGGAGCGGGATCGGCTTCACTTCCGAGGTGCGCGACATCAACACCCGCCCCCACGGCAGCGATCTGTTCCACGACGTCGAGCCCGAGGATCTGATCAAGTACGGGCTGATTCCCGAATTCGTCGGCCGTCTGCCGGTGGTGGCGACGCTCGATGAGCTCGACGAGGGGGCGCTGATCTCGATCCTGACCGAGCCGAAGAACGCACTCACCAAGCAGTACCGGCGGCTGTTCGAGATGGAAGGCGCGGAACTGGAGTTCCGCGACGAGGCGCTGCGCGCGGTTGCGCACCGCGCGATGCAGCGCAAGACCGGCGCCCGGGGCCTGCGCACCATCCTCGAGACCGTGCTGCTCGACACCATGTACGAGCTGCCCTCGATGCGCAACGTGGCCAAGATCGTCATCGACGAGACGGTCATCGAGGGGCAGACCCGCCCGTACATCGTGTACGGCACCGACGAGGGCAGGCTGGCGGCCGTCGATGAACCGCGCCGCGCCTCCGGCTCGAACCACCACTGACGAACGCAGCGGCGCGGGAAACGCGCCAGACGTGAGCCGCGTCACCTTGAAACGCGCGGCGTCGGCCTTATTTCCCGTTACACTAGCGTCACAGATGCCACCGACCGGGGACGGACAGGCCTCGGCGGTGCTCGCCAGCTGATCGAGGGCTCGAGCGTGTCCGAACCGACCATTCCCACGACCCCATCCCCCGCCATACTGCAGAACGTGCCGGTGCTGCCGCTGCGCGACGTAGTGGTCTATCCACACATGGTGCTGCCGCTGTTCGTCGGGCGCGAGAAGTCGATCCAGGCGCTCGACGTGGCCATGCGTACCGACAAGCGCATCATGCTGGTCGCGCAGAAGCAGGCCGACGTGGACGATCCGAAGGCGGACGACCTGTATCGCATCGCCACCGTTGCCACCATCCTGCAGCTGCTCAAGCTCCCCGACGGCACGGTGAAGGTGCTGGTCGAGGGGGTCGACCGCGCGCGCATCGAGAAGCTGCATGCGGGGGAGTACTACTCCTCGGACGCGACGCTACTGCCCGATGCCGAGTCCTACGACGAGAAGGAAATGGACGTGCTGGCGCGCTCGGTCATTTCCCAGTTCGAGCAGTACGTGAAGCTGAACAAGAAGGTGCCGCCAGAGGTGCTGACAGCGCTCGCCGGTATCGAGCAGGCCGGACGGCTGGCGGACACCGTCGCGGCGCACATGTCGCTGAAGCTCGCCGAGAAGCAGAAGGTGCTCGAGATCCTCGACGTCAAGAAGCGTCTGGAGCACATCCTGGTGGCCATCGAGAGCGAGATGGATGTGCTGCAGATCGAGAAGCGCATCCGCGGGCGCGTCAAGGCGCAGATGGAGAAGAGCCAGCGCGAGTACTACCTGAATGAGCAGATGAAGGCCATTCAGAAAGAGCTCGGCGAGATGGACGAGGGCGGTAACGAGATCTCGGAGCTCGAGCAGAAGATCACCAAGGCCGGCATGCCCAAGGAGGCGCGCGACAAGGCCACCAGCGAGCTCAACAAGCTGAAGATGATGTCGCCGATGTCGGCCGAGGCGACGGTGGTGCGCAACTACATCGACTGGCTGGTAAAAGTGCCGTGGAAGAAGCGCACCAAGGTCATCAAGGACATCGCGCGCGCACAGAAGGTCCTGGATGAGGACCACTACGGGCTGGAGAAGGTCAAGGAGCGCATCGTCGAGTACCTGGCCGTGCAGCAGCGCGTCGACAAGCTCAAGGGTCCGATCCTGTGCCTGGTCGGCCCGCCCGGCGTGGGCAAGACCTCGCTCGGGCAGAGCATCGCGCGCGCCACCAACCGCAAGTTCGTGCGCATGTCACTCGGCGGCGTGCGTGACGAGGCCGAGATCCGCGGCCATCGCCGCACCTATATCGGCTCGATGCCCGGCAAGATCGTGCAGAACATGGCCAAGGCCGCCGTGCACAACCCGCTGTTCCTGCTCGATGAAGTGGACAAGATGTCGATGGACTTCCGTGGCGATCCGTCCTCGGCGCTGCTGGAGGTGCTGGACCCCGAACAGAATTCCACCTTCAACGATCATTACCTCGAGGTCGACCTCGACCTGTCAGAGGTCATGTTCGTGTGCACGGCAAACAGCCTGAACATTCCGCCACCGCTGCTCGATCGCATGGAAGTCATCCGGCTGCCCGGCTACACCGAAGACGAGAAGATGAACATCGCACGGCGCTACCTGGTGCCGAAGCAGAAGAAGAGCAACGGCCTGAAGCCGGACGAGCTCAAGCTATCCGATGCGGCGCTGCTCGACATCGTGCGCTACTACACGCGCGAAGCCGGCGTGCGCAACCTCGAGCGCGAGATCGCCAAGATCGGCCGCAAGGCGGTCAAGCAAATGCTGCTGCACAAGAAGGAGCAGAAGGGGGTCGCGGTCACTCCGCGCAACCTCGACAAGTACCTCGGTGTGCGGCGCTTCCGCTACGGCAAGGCCGAGGACATGAACCGCGTTGGCCAGGTGACCGGACTTGCGTGGACCGAGGTAGGCGGCGAGCTGCTGACCATCGAAGCGGCCGTGGTGCCCGGCAAGGGCAAGCTGCAGCACACCGGGCAGCTCGGCGAGGTGATGCAGGAATCCATCCAGGCCGCCATGACCGTGGTGCGCAGCCGCGCGCAGGGGCTCGGTCTCGAGCCCGAGTTCTATCAGAAACACGACGTGCACCTGCACATCCCGGAAGGGGCAACGCCCAAGGACGGTCCGAGTGCCGGTATCGGCATGTGTACGGCGCTGGTGTCGGCGCTGACCAAGATCCCGGTACGCTCGGACGTCGCCATGACCGGCGAGATCACGCTGCGCGGTGAGGTGCTGCCGATCGGCGGCCTCAAGGAAAAACTGCTGGCAGCTCACCGCGGTGGCATCAAGACAGTGCTGATCCCCGATGAGAACCAGAAGGATCTGGTCGAGATCCCCGACAACATCAAGGGCAACCTCGATATCAAGGCGGTGAAGTGGATCGACGAGGTGCTCGGCGTTGCGCTCACGCAGCAGCCGCTGCCGCAGCAGCCGGCCGATGTGGCGGCCGCGCCGCCCGCGGCAGCCGAGGCCGAGGACAAGCGCCGCCCGCGCAATGGCCGGCGCATCAAGCCCGTCGTCCCGCCGGCGCACTGACTAAGGTTCGAGCCCGGCGGAAGCGAAGCCGATGTCCGGCAAAATCGCCGCAGGCGATTGTGCCCTAATTAAGCAGGGTGCTTAGCTCAGCTGGTAGAGCGTCGCCCTTACAAGGCGAATGTCGGCGGTTCGAGCCCGTCAGCACCCACCAAAATCAATAAGTTGCGATACATCCAACGGCGGCACTAAAGCCCGGGGGCAGGTCAGACTCGCCTTTTCGCGATGCGCTGGCGGAGTTCGACGAGCGCCAGGCGCTGGGCGGGACGGTTCTGCGGCAATTCTTCGTCGCCGTCTGGCTGGCCTTCGCTCTCGGAGCGCTGTTTATAGAAGCAAAGTGGCTACTTGCGGGTCACTGGTCCATTGCTAATCTGGATCAGCCGGCAAGCTATCGCCGCGTCCTCGTCGTAATAACAGACAGCGCAGACGCGGTGATAACCGTCGGCGATGATCAAGGGCACGCCCTTCGACATGTCACCTTGTATGAGAAGCACGGGTGACAGAGGCTTGCCTTTATTAATCCTTTTTAGATCATCCTCGACATGCGATTCGTCAGGAGGCAGGAGCGGCAGAGCACTCGCACGTAGTAGGTCCTTGGCGGTGTATTCCACGGTCTTGGCCGAGCGCAGTGCGTGCACCAGCCTTTTCGTTTGCGGTCGCGGATAAATCAGCGACAGATAATACTGTGCTGCCTCAAAATCCTTTGCGACGGGTTTGTTCTTCCAAAGTTTGGAATGTTTAGGCATGCGACGTTCTGGAACGCGATGGGTGTAATGATTGCTTTGCGTCTGCACATTCTCAAGTTTCACGGCGCCTATTTTCTAGCCTCCGCCGACGTATGGGCGGGAGCGTGCTCGGTGCACGAATGTTCTATGGAGACGAGCAGAAATCACGGCGTGAAATAGCCTCGAGTCAACTATAGTGATCTCTTGTACTTATGTGAACATGGGAATGGTGTCCGGGAAGAAGCGCCAACTGGCGGACATTCTCTTCTGAAGTTAGACCGTTCGATTTTTCGGAGCCGTTTTGATATCCGGAAAGTTACCCACCTCAATCGCGCGTTGGGGTGGGATCGCCTGCTATCGGACGGGTGCGGATGGGCGCGTTTCCACCGTGTCTCGTGCCGCTGCCTCGAGGCACAAATTCACAGCCTCGACCAAAGAGCTCACGGCGCGGTCCGCGTTTCCGACGTGCGGAGAGAGTTCCTTCTGGATCGATATTCCGGGGAGAAACACGGACACGACCCTGGCGTTAGGGAGATGCTGTCGAATTCGGTCGTTTGTCTGTTCGGAGTGCTCGCGCTCCGCGCTCGGGAAGGCACTGACCACGTAGGCGATGGCTACGGCGGCCGGATCTGCGCCGGGCGGCCGCGATTCCGCATCGATGTCCTCTATGGAAACATGGCGTGCATCCAGTCCCTGTTCCCGTAGCGCGCGTACCAGGACCTCAGCCGCAATGCTGTCGGCTCGCGAACCCAACCCCAGACACAGCAGAATGGACCCGGGCGGTGCCACCACCGGCCCCTGCCATCTCCCGGTCAACTGTTCACGGTGCTGGCGCAGGATCCGCCCCGGATCCTCATCATCGAGGACTGATGAAAGGCGGTATCGTCGCAATCGTATCGGTTTGCCGCTGAGAGTCGACACGACGGCGACGAGCAGGTCGCGAATCTTGAGCTGCTGGTCGCGGCTTATCGCACCCAGCTCGTAATCGAGAAATCCGAGGTGCAGTGCCGGCATCAGGACGAGATCGCAATACGCCGCGAACGAATTACGCTTGAGAAAGGCTCGCGCATCCACGAGGATCTCGTCCGCGTCTCCGGAGAGGGCGCGCTGATAGAACTTTTGAGGTAGGGTCAGGGCTTGCGTATCTCCCAGCAGAAGCTCCAGAAAGCTCAGCGCCCGAATGTGACGCCCTATCACGAGGAGGCACAAGGTCAACGGAGTCGACAGCACCAAACCGATCGGGCCCCAGAGTGCACTCCAGAAAATCGCTGCGACCACTACCGAAAGCGGTGAGAGGCCCGTGGTGTAACCATAGAGCAGTGGCTCAACCACTTGTGCGGCTATGAGCTCGACAACGATGAAGAGCCCTAGCGTGCTGAGGGCGAGGGACCATCCTGGAACGACGGCGATCGCCACCGCGCTTGCCAGTAGCGCCGCGAGCCACACCCCCACATAGGGGACAAACCGCAGGAGCGTGGCGAGTGCGCCCCAGAGGGTCGCCTGTGGAACCCCGAGAACAGCGAGTCCCAGTGCGATAGCAGCGCCGACGCCGAGGTTGACGGCGAACTGGGATACGAAGAACCGAGAAAGCCGCTCGCCCGCGTCATTGAGCGCAAGGGTCGTCAGCCGTATGTTGGTCCCACCAGCGACCCGGATGAACCGGTCCCGCAGCGCTTCGTGCTCAAGCAGCACAAACACCAGTACGAACAGCACGATCCCGGTGTACTCGATGGGGACCCAGACCGATGCCAGCACTGTTGCGATGATCTGCAAGGGGGTGGGGCGGGGTTGGTGCAACTCAACCGGAATTGGGGCAGTGCTGGAAGAGCCTATTCCGGAGGGTACGGTGGATCCAACGTTCGTCGGATGGCTCTCGATGAGCCGACTGGCCTCACTCGTCAGGGTGTTGATCCGACCCACGGTCATGTCATCCAGACTGCGTAGCTTTTGCTGAATGGTTCTCTCGTATTGGGGCAGGCTCGCAGCCATGTGCAAGACCTGGGTGCCCAGCACCCCGGCTGCTGCTGTAACGACGAAGGCCGAGATGAGGACGGCCACCAGAACTGCAGGCACTCGGCCCAACCCGATGCGCCTCAATCTTCGGACCAAGGGCGCGATCAGCAAACTGAGGATCAGTGCAACGGTAAAAGGGATGAGCACATCGCGACCGAAATAGAGCAGGGCCAGCACCGTTGCGAAAGCGATGATGCCGAGGGCGCGCTCGCGTAGCGAGCCGGTCCGGGACGGCTCGGCAGTGGGCGGGCGGAGCGAGTCCGGTTTATCTCTTTCCATAGGGGAGCACGGTGAGTCTAACTCTTGGAGCCGTATCCGTGAGGCGCTTACGGACCGATCTTCCCGCCTCTGTGAGATTTGAGGTCACTTCCGCCCGCCTACTGCATGTACCAGCCGTGGCTGACAACCAGTGACTGCCCCGTGAGCGCATTCGACTCGAAAGACGCAAAAAAGAGGACCGTTTCGGCGACGTCCTGCGTGGTCGTGAACTCGCCGTCTACGGTCTCCTTGAGCATGATGTCCTTGATGACGGCCTTCTCGGAGATCCCCAGCGTGCGGGCCTGTTCAGGAATCTGCTTGTCGACCAGCGGGGTGCGCACGAAGCCGGGACAGATGACGTTCGCCCGCACGCCATGCTTCGCACCTTCCTTGGCGACCACCTTGGCGAGGCCAATGAGTCCGTGTTTGGCGGTGACGTAGGGTGCTTTGAGCATGGAGGCCTCCTTCGAATGCACTGAGCCCATGTAGATGATGCTGCCACCGCCTTGGCGGTACATCTGCCGCAGGACCGCGCGGGTGGTAAGGAATGCACCGTCCAGATGGATCGCCAGGAGCCGTTTCCAGTCGGAGTACGAAAGTTGCTCGAGCGGCGCCACGATCTGGATGCCGGCATTGCTTACCAGAATGTCGATCCGTCCGAAGGCCGCGATGGCTGCATGGATCCCTGACTCGACCTGCGACTCGTCGCTGACGTCCATGCCGATCCCGAGCGCTCGCTGACCCGACTCATGCATCTCGGCTGCTGCCGCTTCCGCTGCCGCGGTGTCTACGTCCGCGATGACTACCCGTGCGCCTTCGCGCGCGAAGGTTCGAGCAATCTCCTTGCCGATGCCGCTCGCGGCTCCGGTAACGATGGCGACCTTGTCTTTGAGACGCATGTCATTACTCCGTAGTGCCTGAAAGTTTTCCGCATTAGTGCAGGTAGTCATGAACCACTTTGCCGAGCCCGAGCGTGAGATCTGCCACGATATGCGTGGCGGCGACCACTTCCAGCACCGGCAGCTCCGCAACGGGTGCCAGCGCATGCGGCGTGAGAGAGAGCGCCGCCGGCCCGGTCCAGGCCCCCTTCACTTCGATGCTTTCCATGAAGTACTCGACCAGCTCGCAGATCCGCGGGGTGCCGTCTACGTGCGGAATGATCTTGAGTAAATAGTTTGGCGCGGACAGAGCAGTCTTGACGCTCGCGACGTCCAACGAGTGATGCTTGTAGCCCATGGTCCCCGTCGCGACCCGGACTGAGCCGTAGTCGAGCGTGCCTACCAGCATGTCGGTCTCCGCACGCAGCGTTGGAGTCCCAAGCTTCTTCGGGAATCCCCAGAGTTCACGGCCACCGGCGATGGGTGGATGGTCGTCGAGGAACATGCAATGGGTGTAACTACCCTTGCGACCGCGGAATGACACCGGGATCACCTGGCCGCTCTCTGTGTAGTTCCCAAAGCCTGTGGAATCCGGCATGCGGATGAACTCGTACTTGACCAGCGACGATTCAAGCTCGAGCGGTGCCGGCACGACTGCGCGCAAGCGCTCGGGGTCGGTGCGGTATGTCACGATGAAGAACTCGCGACCGACGAAGCGATAGGGCCCGCGCGGATATGCCGGTTGCGTCAGGGGCATCGCGAAGGCCCGGTCGAGAACCTCTTGCTCGTTCATGATCTTTCCACCGCGAGAATTGTCCCGATCTGATGACAGCACATGGTGTTGGCTCTGCTATTCACGGCCGTGTTGTTCGAGATCGAAGGTGAGCACGCCCTCGATGTTGTCAGGGCGTTGAAGCACTTCGGGATGTCGCAGCATGCGCACCGTATCGTGGTAGCCGGCCCGCCAGTGCTCCTCCATGCTGAGCCGGGAGAACTCGTAATCCTTGTAGTCGCCCTCGTAACCCCTGGCCCGGTAGATCAGCTGGACGATGTTGTATGCCTTGGCGCTGGCAACCGGCCGGAGTACTTCAAGTTCCGGTAGGTCTTGTAATTCCGCGGGGAGCTTCTCCAGGAGACTCGCAAACGTATTGCGCAGCTTCTGGGTATACCGAAACCGATCGGAGTTGCTGCGCGTGCGGCTCGAATATTGAATCTCTTTCTGGCGGGTCATGACCTCGGCCACGTTGCGCGGAAAGGCGCCGCGCGCACTCCACAGGTCCACCTGGAAGGCGAGTGTGTCCTGCTGCGGCTCGGTCTCGAGCACCCACTGGAGCGGGGTGTTCGAGACCAGACCCCCGTCCCAGTAATACTCACCCTCAATCTCGATTGCGGGGAAGGCGGGCGGCAACGCACCGCTCGCCATTACATGTTCCGGTCTGATGGTGTGAGTCGTGTTGTCGAAGTAGACGAAGTTGCCGGAGGTGATATTGACGGCGCCGACACTGAAGCGCGTCCCGCCGGAATTGATGCGGTCGAAGTCAATCAGCTCCTCGAGCGTGGATCTAAGTCGCGCGGTGTCGTAGTAGCTGGTCGCCTCCAGCGAACCAGGCGGCTGCAGCCAGGCCACCGGCAGGCGTGGCTCGAAGAAGCTCGGCACGCCGGCCAGGATCGCGGCGCCGGCACTTAAGTGATTCAAGAGTCCCCGACTGATCTCTCCGCGCATCCAGGACACGGGGCCGAGCTTCGCGATGCTGTCCAACGGCTGCACCGGAGTGATGCGCTCCCAGAATGCGCGGAGCTTAGCCACGCGCGTCTCGGGGGTGTTGCCGGCAATAAGTGCCGCGTTGATGGCGCCGATCGAGATTCCGGCAACCCAATCTGGCTGCAGCCGCGCTTCGGAGAGGGCCTGGTAGACCCCGGCCTGGTAAGCACCCAACGCACCGCCGCCTTGCAAGAGCAATGCAATGCACTCGAACCGAGAAGACACGGGTAGCTCGTGAAGCGTTTGTCGCGCGTTTGCCATCTTGGATCTCTTTGGGCGAGTGTCTGGTGAATCGATTTCCGACCGCGGCAGCCCCGGCGTCACGGGTACTCGACCTTCGTAACGTGAACGGCTCATGCTGCACCCTCAAACACGGTCTGCGGAGGTGAAAACAGGTCTGCACGCGCCATGAAGGCAGCGCGGTGAGACCAGTGCAACTGCAAGGCACTGCGATTTGGTTGCCGCCACCACGAAGCCTCCAGCCACGCTCCGCGAGCGGACTTATTCAGTGCAAAATACGCTCGTTCCTGCTTCCAGCGCCGCGCGATGAGCTCGGCCAGGACGCGGTGGTCGAAGTCAGTGTTTCCGTTCCCAGCCGCGCGATGCTCCAGACTTACGTTCATCTCGTACCCCCAGCCGCGACCCGGACATCTCTCAACGGACACGCTGCTTCCTCATCTGGCGAGCCGGGCCGCTTCGCGGCCGGTGCTGCAGCCATTACTGTGGCCATCGTCTCGTCCATGGTGGTCCATAGACGTCCACTCTGTGCGCATCGTGCGCCGTACTCGAACAGCGGACGCATCGTCGATGCTTGAAAGTCAGAGGGGCTGTGTTTGGGATAGTCGTACGGCAAATACGTCGACTGAACCGACATGCGGTACTTGTCGGCGAACTGATCGATCGCGACTACCTGCGCTCGCGACATGTGCTTCAGCGCCGCCTCGAAAGTCCGCGCCACGACGGGCCCGAGCTTGAAGGGGGTCGTCTCGGGCGCATCAATAATCTGTCCGTTGATCAACACATACACCCGTGCGCCGTCCAGGCTTCGCTGATCCAGTAGCGCAAAGTAGGCTGCCACGGGCGCGACGAAGAGCGAGGTGGATGCGTTGCCATCGACATGCATTTCGTCGTACAGCTTGTCCCCTTGCTGAACGTGGATGAGGACAGGCTCGAACACACCGGGAATGCTCGCCGAGGCCACCAACACGTCCCGGAATAGTTTGCGAGCCGGCTCGCCGCCACGCATCGCAATGGCACCCAAGTCCCAGATGACCGTTTCTTCCTTGTCGAGATCCGTTGTGGCCACCCACAGAAGCCGTCCATTGGCGGCCTCTCTGGCGACAGCCTGTATGAGATCGCGAGTGACGTAGTGGTCCACGAGCGCTTTGAGGGCAGCGCTGCGGCGCGATGCACCAAACGGTAACTCGAGCAATCCGCGTACACTCATCTGCTCACCTCGTCCACTCGTGAAGGCTTCGGTAAGCTGCGCGTCCCATTCGGGACCGAGAAAGGCAAACGGAGCGATGAGCGCACCGGCACTGACGCCGGTGACGACATCATATTGGGGGCGCTCCTGGCGGCGGCTGAGCCCGACCAAGGCTCCGGCGCCGAAGGCGCCGCCGGCACCACCCCCCGAGAGGACCAGAGCGCGCACGATGCCGTCCTTGGATGACTCTCGCATCCGTTGCAGAGCGGCGGCCGACTGATTCTCGACGCTCGACCGATCAGAGCTGAGGAAACGCACCTCGGCAGGAAAACCGACGGGCGTTGCCGAACTGAAGAGCGTGGGTGGTGCATCACGGCGCGGGAGTGCAGTGCATCCGAGAAGTGCAAACGCACCCAAGGCGCACGTCCAGCGGAGAACCCTCGCCCGCCAGCACCGCTGAGTTCTGTTTCGTGCCCTGACCATATTCCGTACCTCGTGCGCACTTCGTGACGGCTTCAATGCCCGACCGAGGCAGCGTCCACCGCACGAGCCGCTTTCGGCGCGAGCACGATCGAAACGGACGCGACGATGAAGATCGCACCAATCACCAGCATCAGGCCGTTGGTGGCGAGCATCAGGCTCTGACTCGTCACGAGGTTGTTGAGCATCTCGCGCACCATCTGTCCGCTCAACCCCGGAGGAAGCATCGAGGCGACTTGTCCGGTGGGGTCGACTATGCTGGATAGCTTGTCGTGGGCGATGATGCTGCGGTTCTGCCAGGAGGTAGTGACGAGAGAGGTCGCAATGGCACCGGAGATCGTGCGCACGAAGTTCATCAGTCCTGCGGCGGAGGCCGTTTCCTCTTCATCGACCGAGCCCATGGCGAGGCCGGTCAGCGGCACGTAGTACATCGGCATGCCAACGCCCATGAAGAAGAGCGGCACACAGATGAGCAAGTAGCTCATATCGGAGGTGGCGTGCGCGCGCCAGAAAGTGTCGAGGCCAAGCCACAGGCAGCCGATTAAGATGAGCATGCGCGGATCGACGCGGTTCGCGAGCTTCGCCGCGATCGGGGAGAACACGACCGACAGCAGCCCTCCCCAAGCGACGACCATCCCCGCCCAGGTGGTGGTGTAACCCATGTTGTACTGCAGCCATTGGGGGGTCAGCACGTTGAGGCCAAAGAAAGCGCCGAAGGCGAGCGCGAGCACCAACATGCAGGAACTGAATCCGCGATGGCGGAAGACGCGCAGGTCGACGATCGGATTCTTCTCGGTCAATTCCCAGATGAGGAAGGCGAGAAAGCCGGTCACGGCGGTGATGGCGAGCACCCGGATCTCCATCGAGGAGAACCAGTCCTTGTCCTTGCCCTCATCCAGCATGATCTGAAGGGCTGCCACCCAGATGATGAGCAGCAGCATGCCGATCTTGTCGACCGGTTTGATGACTGCAGGATCTTGGTAGCGCTTGAGCAGCCCCCAGGCGATCACGCCGAAAGCGAGCGCCATGGGCACGTTGATGAAGAACACCCACGACCAGGTGTAGTTATCGCACAGCCATCCACCGAGCACGGGTCCGACCACGGGCGCCAGCAGCGTGGTCATCGCCCAAAGCCCCATGGCCTGCATGGACTGCTCCTTGGGGAAGATGCGCAGGAGCAGGGTCTGGGAGAGCGCGAGCAGGGGTCCCCCGGCCATACCCTGCAACACGCGCATGCCGAGCAGCATGCCAAGGGATGTGGACATGCCGCAGAGGAGCGAGAAGGCCCCGAAGAGCACTACGGAAATGCAAAACAGCCTCACCGCGCCAAAGCGGCCAGATAGCCAGCCAGTAAGAGGCACCGTGATGGCCTCCGCCACGGCGTAGGAGGTAATCACCCAGGTACCCTGGCTCGAGCCTGCGCCGAGGGCGCCGGCGATATTCGGCACCGTGACGTTGGCAATCGTCATGTTGAGCACCGCGACAAAGTTCGCGAGTGCCAGCACGATGCCGGCCGCCCACAGCATCCCGCCCTGAAGTGACGGCAGGTGCTTCGGCTCCATGGGATGGTTTGACATGACGGGCCCCTCGAAGGCGTTGCGACCGGGATCGCTTAGTTGTTGCGTGCGAGCTGCGGCTGCGAAGCTGAGTCGCTGCGCAGGTCCACGGTCGCATTCATGGAGAGGCCGACCCGCAGCGGGCGGGCCGCGAGCTCATCCGCATTCAGCCAGATGCGCACGGGGAGCCGCTGCACCACCTTGATCCAGTTACCGGTCGCGTTCTGTGCAGGGATCAGAGCGAAGGCGGCGCCCGTGCCGCCATCGAATCCCTCGACGACCCCGTGGAAGGCGACCTTGCGGCCATAGAGATCGGACTCGAGCTCGACCTTCTGGCCAGCCCGTACCTTTTTCAGCTGAACCTCCTTGAAATTGGCATTGACGTACAGCTCCTTGACAGGAACCACGGAGAGGAGCGGCGTGGACGGCTGTACGCGCTGCCCGAGCTGCACCTGTCGCCGGGCGATGACCCCGTCGACGGGCGAGCGGATCACCGTGCGACCAAGATCGACCTTCGCTTTATCGACGCGGGCCTGTGCCTGGGCCACTGCCGCGCGGGCAGCATTCAGTGAGGCGCGCGCATTGCTCGCCTCGTTGACGACGTGGGTCAGCTCATCCCCCGAGACCGAGCCCGAGGCGATGAGGGCCTGGCGTCGTTGCAGGTCGATGCCGGAACGCTCAAGGTCTGCCGATGCCGAGGCCACCTGTGCCCTCGCGCGGGCGAGGTCGGCTTCCGCCTGCCGGAGGGCGAGTTTGGCATCGGTGTCATCGATCACGACGAGCACGTCGCCGCGCTTGACCGGCTGGCTGTCGACGACGTTGACGACGGCGACCGGTCCGTCGATCTCCGCATTGACCACCGCGACTTCGGCGGCGGTGTAGGCGTCATCGGTACTGACGTAGCGGGAACCGATGAGCTTCCAGTAGGTGTAATAACCGACTCCCGCGACCGCGACAGCCAGAGCTAGCAGCGAGAACAGGAGGGCTCGTTTCCTGCGACTGGTGGCATCCGCATCCTTCGGCATAGGAGCCGAGACAGTTGACTTGAAACCTTCGACTGGCTGGTCCATGACATTCTCCTCAAGAGTGCTTGGGTTCTACGTTAGGGATTCGGGATTGGGCGCCGAGGGTCTCGGGCGAGAAGCCGCCACCGAGCGCGCGCACCAGCTCTACATCGAGAACCAGCGCGCGCGTTTCCAGCTCGGCCTCGGCCCGCTGAGCCGAGATCAGCTGATCTTCCGCAGTGAGTACGTCGAGGTAAGTCGCGAGTGCACCCTGGTAGCGCCGGCTGACGATCTGGTGTGCTTCGGCCGCCGCTGCGACCGCTGCCCGTGATGCGGCAAGCTCCCCGTCGAGCGACCTGCGGCTGGTCGCGGCATCTGCCACCTCGCGCAGCGCGTTCGAGAGCGTAGCGTTGTAAGTCGCAACGGCGGCTTCGTACTCCGCGTGCGCGCCGCGCAACTGGCCCTGCAAGCGCTCGGTGTTGAAGATCGGCAGGGAAATCGCCGGTCCGATGCTCCCGAGATCGGAGCCCGACTTGGTGAGATTGTCGAGGTCGAGGGACTGGAGGCCGACGAACCCGAGCAGATTCACGCTTGGATAGAAGCCCGCCTTGGCCTGATCGATGCGCCGGGCGGCGGCTTCGGTACGCGACCGTGCCGCGACGATGTCGGGTCGGCGCCCGAGCAGCTCCAAAGCCAAATTCTGGGGCAATCCTTCTGATCCGGGGAACTGGGCGGTTGGACGAGTGATAGCGAGGCCCCGATCAGGACCTGCACCGAGGAGCGCTGCCATCGCGTTCCTTTGCAGGCCAATGCGCTCGTCGATCGCGAGGAGGTCGCCCTGCGCTGCGGCCTCCCGGGCCTCAACCTCACGCACTCCGGCCAAGGTTTCGAGACCAAACTCATGCCGCTGGCGAAAGAGCGCCACCGTCTTTGTTCGAATTGCCAGCGTCTCCACGGCGTTGTCCCGCAACGTGTAGAGATGCACCAGCCCGGCGTAGGCCGAAGCCACCGAGGTCGATAGGATCAGGCGGCTTTGCGCCACTTCGACCTGCGCGGCACGCTGCTCCGATAGTGCGGCAGCCAGCGCCGCGCGGTTCTTGCCCCAGAAATCCAATTCCCAGGACAGATTCACGGTGGCGATACCGTAGTCGTTCCAGCCCTGGGGGAGGGCCGCTTTCGGAATGAGGTAGTTGTAGCTCTGCTTCTCCGCGGTGAGGCTGGCGGTGCCGGTCACCTCAGGGATCCGCGTGGCATGCGCGCCCTGAACCTGAGCCATTGCCGCATGCAGCCGCGCCTGGGCGAGCTCGAGGTCCGGCGAACCGCGGAGCGCCTCCCCGATGAGCGAATCGAGTTGCGCATCGCTGTAGGCCCGCCACCATCCATCCCCTGGCCAGACCGCGTTCGGCGCCGAAAAAGAGCTCGAGCTGCGGAGCTCCTCGACCTTTCTCATGGCCGGCGGCGAGTCCATGCGGGGAAGCGGCGCGCAGCCCGCAGTCGCAAGCAGGCTCGCAGCGAGCACGACCCGAACGATCCGCCGGCAGGGAGTAAGAAGGGGGCTCTTCGTCGCTTGCATGGGTGCTGGCTCCTGAAACGTACTGTACGGTACAGTTTACTTGACAGATAGCTCTTGTCAAGAAAAACTGTACTGAACGGTTTAGTACCTTTCTGAGAGCGATATGCACGTGAATAAAAGCGACTTAAAGCGACAGGCCATCCTGGATGCCGCCTATCGGCTGTTCCGGGCGCA
This sequence comes from uncultured Gammaproteobacteria bacterium, assembly GCA_963837075.1. Classification (GTDB taxonomy): domain Bacteria; phylum Pseudomonadota; class Gammaproteobacteria; order Steroidobacterales; family Steroidobacteraceae; genus 13-2-20CM-66-19. The sequence goes on from CAWILY010000002.1 coordinate 309,625, forward strand.
GGGGTTCGACAAGACCTCAATTGCCGAAATCACCGCCAAGGTCGGCGGTTCGAAGGCAACGATCTACAGTCATTTCCCCTCGAAGGAGGAGCTATTCGTCGAATGCATGATGGCAGCCGCGGCCAACTACATGTTGGGCACTTTGAAGCACCTCGATGCATCGCGCGGCGGTCCGGCAGTTGCGTTGCGCAACTTTGGCACGAGCTTCTTGAGCTTCATCTGTTCTCCCGAACAGGTAGAAGTACGGCGTCTGATGATTGCGGAAGCCGCGCGCTCGGGCACCGGCAAGCTGTTCTTCGACAAGATGAGCGCGTTGCGAGCACACGTCTCGGCATTCCTGTCGGTATGCATGGCATCTGGAAACCTGCGCCATGACGACGCTGATCTCGCCGCCGATCACCTGGGTGCACTGCTCGAGGCTGAGATCCTCGAACCCCTCCTGCTGCACGTGCGAGAAGGTTCTCCGACACGGGAGGAGATCGTGCCGGCAGTTAAGCGCGCTGTGGCGGCTTTCCTCCGGGCCTATGCGCCCGCCGGCCGCCAGATGGCACCGCAGCGAAGACGACGGAGAGAGGGACGCACGGGAAACCGATTGGTGGACTCCGCCAGGAGTTGAGAAGGAAAGCAGCGCATGAGATCGCGTGCGTGCCGGGACCATCAGTTACTGGCGGCTGTTTGCACGCTCGTTTCAAGCTAAACTGTACCAGTCAGTTCAAATCGTATTCTATGAAGACCAAGACTGAAGCAAAGCGCCTCGCCATCCTCAAAGCCGCCGCTGAGGTGTTCCGGGAGGTCGGGTTCGAACGTGCTTCGATGTCAGAGATCCGTGAACGGATCGGCGGCTCAAAAGCGACCTTGTACAACTACTTTCCGTCGAAGGAAAAGCTGTTCTTTGAGGTCATGTACCGTGCCAAGGAATTCGAGCTTGCGAGTATCACCCACACCCTGAATCCGGATGCGGATGACCTCAAGGAGGAGCTGCTGCACTTCGGTCAGCGACTTTTGGCGGCGCTGTATTCACCGGAAGCCATTGCAGTGCGTCGATTGGCGATCGCTGAATCTCGACATTCCAACATTGGCAAAATCGTCTTGGAGGGATCCACGGATCCCATTGAAAAGCAGGTCGCCGAGTTCCTGAAGAAGGGAATGAAGCGCCGGGCCCTCCGCACCGCCGATCCGAAGAGCGCCGCGATGCAGTTGCTCAGCCTGCTCGAGTCAGAATTTCTGCAACGCGTTCTGCTAGGGGTGGTCAGCTCGGTGAAGCCGGAGGCATTGAATGCCGCCGCACGGCGCGCGATCGAAACATTCCTGTCAGGGTATGGGCGACGCTAGCTTAGCGCTTCTTTCTCGAGTCACTCGCGCACTAGTCATCTATATTTCCGGACACCGACTGTTCCTTCTCTTATAGCGCGAAGCATTGTCAGTTTCGAGGGCGCCATGAAGCCGCATGTGATCATGCGTATGATGTCCAGCATCGACGGCCGCATTGTTACAAAGGACTGGCCAAAAAATTCCGACGTCGGTGACCTCAACGAACCAGTCCATATTGATCGACGCGGTGAAGCTTCAGTTCGTAGTGTGAGGCTGGTCCGATGCGCCCCCGAAGCGCATGCTTCGCCTCTCGCGCCAGCTATCCCTTAAGCTAGAAGTTGTTGCATGGCTACCGTCAGCAATCTCGAGCGAATGAAGACACTCGATGACGCCTGGAACGCGCTGCCGTCGCTGAAGTACTCCTGCTGCGCGTCGCCGCTTATGTTGTTGAAGGGCAGGACAAGGATCGAGGGCTTGCCCGCGGCTGCGCGGTTCGGCTCCCTGACTGGCGCAACGGCACCGGACACTGGATTCGCTGGCGGCGGAATCGTTGTCGGCAGATCGGGCGACAGCAGACGCCGCGCTCGTTCGACAAAGGCGGCCGGCGCTTCGCCGGCGGGTAGGCGCGTCCACTGCACCCGCTGAAACGACTCCGGTACGTCTGCGCCTGCGTCGGGAGTCGCGTCCAAACACACCGGCACAACGAACACACGGTTGCGCGCCATCATGTGGGTGCGCTGATCCGCAAGATCCCACTCCAGCCGAAAATAGCCTTCATGCCGCGACGCCGTGTTGGCCGAGATGACGAGGATGAAAAGCGCGCAATCGTGGATCTCGCGCCGGATTTTCTGGTCCCAGACGTCCCCGCCCCGAAGCTCACTCTGGTCGAGGAAAACCTCGATGCCCGCCGCACGCAGTGCCTCGCAAATCCTCTGGGCAGCCTCCGCATCCTGGCATGCATAGCTTAGAAATACCGCGTGCGACGGCTCAGTCACCGACGAGGCCACCTCTCACAGGTCGCCGGAGGTCTTCTCACCGCCTCCGTCGGCGGCAGCATAGCTTAAATGGCAACGGTAGGTTTGAATCAGGCCGTTGCGAAACCCCGTAACACCGGGGACGAGCTTGTGTCGTGTGCAAGGTCGGCTTTTTCTCACTTGAGCGTCCGTATATCGCTACAACGATCAGACCACTCCGGGTGTCAGTTTTCGCCATTCGGACCAGCCCCAGCCGAGTTCCCGGTCCCAGGACGCGAATCTCCGCTTCCGCAATTTGGCTCTGCTTCGGTCGACGCATTGCTGGCTGACTTCGGATGATTTACTGTGCATTTTCCCCGAAGTAGAAAAAGCGGGTAATCCGATAGCCAACGACCCGAGAAAAGCCGAGCGCCCAAACAGAAACCTGTTGATGACGCCGCGCTTTTCCGTCGAGGCTTTGCCCGGGGTCGTTTCGCGGCTCGATCGATCCACTTGCTATGCGCGGAGGCGGTTACGATGAATATCACACTTCGGAAAGGCCGCTCGGACGATGCTCAACGCGCTGGCTCGATCTGCTACCAAGCCTTTAGAGTCCTTGCCGAGCACCACCGTTTTCCGCCTGACTTTCCATCGGCTGAGGTCGCAATTGGAGTACTGTCTTCGCTGCTCGCGCGCCCAGACATCTATTCCGTGGTCGCTGAGATGGACGGACGCCTGGTTGGCGTTAATTTTCTTTGGGAGAACGCGACAATTGCGGGGGTCGGTCCGATTACGATTGATCCGGAGGTTCAGAACAGTCAGATCGGCAAGCAACTGATGAACGACGTACTGGATCGCGCTCGCACTCGGGGCGTCCCCGGCGTGCGTCTCGTTCAGGCCGCCTACCACAATCGTTCGCTGTCGCTTTATGCCAAACTCGGCTTTACGGTGCGCGAACCGCTCGCGGTACTCCAAGGCAAGCCTCTTGGCTTGGAAATCACAGGCTTTAAGGTCCGGCAGGCTACGGAACGCGATCTCGATATCTGCAATACGCTATGCCGCAAAGTGCACGGCCACGAGCGGAGCCATGAACTCCTCGACGCGATCAAGCACGGGTCCGCTAGCGTAGTCGAGCACGATGGTCGAATTACGGGGTACGCGACGATGATTGGCTTCTTCGGATATGCAGTCGGTGAAACTAACGAAGACATTAAGGCCCTGATCGGCGCGGCAACCACTATCGCCGGGCCTGGCCTGATTGTGCCAAGCCGCAATGCAGAGCTGTTCCGTTGGTGCTTGAATAAACAAATGCGTGTGGTTCAGCCGATGACGTTGATGAGCTTGGATCTTTATAATGAGCCGTCGGGAGCATTTCTGCCCTCAGTCATTTATTGATCAGGCGTGTCGCCTCGTTCTAGGACCAGCTCGACGGTCAACGGCGGGTTGGTATCGACGGACGCCGCATGGCAAGCCGTCGAGTTGGAGTGATTCCTCCTGTCCGCAAATTGGAGGGCATTTTCGTCTATCCCCTGTTCTCATTGGTCCGCCCGATAGCTGCCACTTGCGACTGACCGCGGAGGGTCACGAAGCGACCATCGTCGTCGCGAGCAAATTGGTTGGCCTGCACTACGGGAGCCAGCCATGGAACACGAACCGCTATGCCGACGACGCCGTGCTCACTGACACCGCGCCACGAGAACAAGGTGTACCGGGGTAAGGAGCAAGTACGTACTTACTGGGTGGACGTCAGCGGTCCATTCCGCCCCGAGCATCACTGGATCGGTTACACGCCGGCGATGCGGATCAAGAGTCATGTGACGGGAGACAGTGCCACGCTCTACTTCGAATGCCTGTGGATGGATGTGGACAGTAATGCCATCGGCGCACACGCCTTCTCCTCGATGGACCTCACGCGCGTCAACGGGCACTGGCTAGTTAAAGGCATCAAGGTCGGCAAGGTCGACAAGCTCTAGTTCGTGCTGCGGCTCGGGCACTCGGGGCCGTGCACCGTACTCTGCGTGGCGTTACGGCGCGTCAGGTTCCCCAGGGAGCGCAGCTCCAATTAGGATTAGCTGTCGGCCGTCGTCCTGGTGCTGCTTTTGATGGGACGATGCTGAGGGACGTCGCGCGTACCGTAGAAGGATCACTTGCCGGACGTCGTTGGTGCCGTCGCTGCAGGCCCTGTCAGGGAGGTTGGCGAATGAGCAGTATCGGCGTGCACCGGCGCATCATGCCGGGCAATCAAGGTTTGTATACCCAGCAACCAGATCAGCCAGATCGCAAACAAGATCGCATGCATCACGACGCGGGCAGGCACTATGGAACCGACGCGCACTATACCGCGCGTTCTGACTTTGGGATCAGTACGTGGCAACAGCGCAACCAAGCGAGTTGCGATGGCGCCAGGATCCGCCTGCACTAAGGCCGAGACAGGGTTGGCAGCGAGCAGCGGCGCCAATTTCTGAGCCGCGGCCTCCGTGGGCAGAGCGGCTAAGCGGGCAGCCTCCTGCCAAGGGTCGAGATCCATTCTTCCGAGCAAAGAGACAATACTGAGCGGTAATCCGTTCCGATCTTCACCAATCGGCGTGAATAGAAACGCGTCAAACTCTGATCCGAGACCACAATTCGAAGCAAGAGTGTTCATGACCCTGGACTCTGCGCGATCACACCTTGCCCAATGGTTCCGAGAATGCCGCCACCGATATACATATGATTCTCCGTAAAGCTATCGAAGTGTATTGAACACCCGCAGATCGACGCCGTCGGGGCGCTACCGCACTTATCACATCTCCGGAAGATACCGCTGTCCGAGGCTGCGGCCGGAATCCGTGCGGTCTCTGGCCGGTCAGCTAATCATCGCCGACTCTCCGCGGGGCGGGTGCGCGTCATGGCGGACAGCAAGCAATTGTGCGACGTCGCGGCCCGGCGTATATGTGCTTATTGGTCCGCGGCGGCACGTCCCGACGTCATGCCAACCGAAAAGAAACACGATACCGAACACTAGCGTGGGCGCGCACCCGCTTGTTCATTGGACCGAAGGCGGGGAGGCGCGCTCCGCGCGCTGGCTCTCCGAAAGCGGGGCGCCATTCGCCAAGCACGTTGTCATTGCCGATGACTACATCACCGCCGACGATGCGTATGGCCTCGCGTGCCAGGGCACGGCGCTCCTGTGGCGGGGCGACTTCCAGAACGCACGCCAGATGTTGTTTGGGTTGGCGGCTCGCGCCGACCGTCCACAGCGCAAGCCAAAAAAAAGGTCGGCCGCATCCTCGACACTCACATCGCCTGCCGACGTCTTCCATCTTTATCGCCAGGCCCGCTCACAGCGGGCGCGCACGTTAGGCGCTCTGCTGGTGCCGCTCGACGAGGACTACGGCATCCCGTTGCGGCGCGCGCCTGACATCCGGCAAGCTTGCGCAGAAGCTTATGGCCCGGGCGAGGGACCCTCAGTCGCCTCCCTGCGAGCACTGCTCGGCCTCATTGGCGCGCACGAATGGCGCATCAAGGGAATTGAAATCACGGCGATCGGCGGCCGCATTCATCCACACTATGGAGTATTCGCGCCAATTCGCTCTGAATACGTCGACCTGATCGCCATGGCGCCTCTGCCAGTCTTGCGCTCTTCGTACAGCTTAGCCTTCGACATCGGCACCGGAACGGGGGTGCTGGCCGCGGTGCTCGCGCGTCGCGGCATCAGCCGTGTGGTCGCTACGGACTGCGATCCACGCGCGTTGGCCTGCGCTAGAGAGAACCTCGAGCGGCTCGGGTTGGCGCAGCAAGTACAAGTCGTGCAGGCGGATCTGTTTCCGACAGGTCGGGCCGCAGTGGTGGTTTGCAACCCGCCCTGGGTTCCCGCGCGGCCGAGCTCTCCCATTGAGCGTGGGATCTACGACCCCGAAAGTCTCATGTTGCGCAGGTTCCTTGGCGCGCTGCCCGCGCACCTGGAGCCAGGTGGCGAGGGCTGGCTCATCCTTTCGGACCTCGCGGAACACCTGGGCCTGCGGGCGAGATCAGAGTTGCTCGCTGCGTTTGACGCGGCAGGGTTGCAGGTCGTGGATCGAAGCGATATGCGGCCCAAACATCCCCGGGTGTTCGACGAAACGGACCCGCTGCACGCAGCGCGCGCAGCCGAAGTGACCTCGCTCTGGCGCCTCGCCGTGCGCTGAGTTCGGCTTTGTCCCTCGAAGTGGCATCCTTAGACGCTGCGCTCGCGGAGTCTGCTCTGTCCGGGGCCCGTGTTCGCTATCGCACGGACTGGCTCATGTGGGCGGAGTAGCGTTCGGCACCTGAATCCAGACTCCGTCAGTAACAGGCTCGTCCCCCCCGAGCAACTGATTGGGAGTGGATTCAGCAGGGCCCGCCTGCAGGGTCACAACCAATGCCGTGGGCCGTCTTTATTTGGGCGTCGTTGAGCAATACCTCATTGTGCCGGCCTCGAAATAGGACGCCGGCCGGAGCGAGCGCAGAAGCTAGCTCAACTCTCGAGAGTCTGTAGGGCTCCCTCCTCGAAGAGCTCCTGCAGCGCGCGCTGAGCGAGGTGCTGCTGGTAGCGCATCTCGAGCAGCTCGTCGAGCGGATCCTCAGCCGCTGCGTGCGGCGGGGACGGGGAGGTCAAGTCCTGAGCACGAGCTCCTTCCGACTTCACCGACGGCTCATACATGTGTAACGACCAACGAAACTACCCGTGTCACGGTATGGGTTCCTTGGGGATCTGGCTTTGCATACCGCATGCCAATGACCGCTGCTCCGCCGTCACGCCTGCGGCCGCCAGCCAAGCGGAGTGGGATTCTGAAGGCTCACCCCTGCCGCCCTGGAAGGGTGCGCCGCGCACCGGATCGGTGCAAGGATGTCAATCGCGACGGAACATCGATAGGAAATCCCAGATCAGCTGACTCGCATCAGGACCCGCGGAGTCGTTGAAAGGATGACGCTCATCCCCGCCGCTCCAGGCGTGGCCCATTCCTTCCACCACGATCTTGCGCAGCAGAATGCGTTTGTTGTGCAGATAGTCCTTTTGGCGGTAGGTGCGATCCGTGCCCGACATGCGCAACTCCGGCGATTCGGCGAGGGGGATGGAGCACTTGCCGACGTACTGGGCGAACGCGCGAAGTTGATCGATGATCTGCTCGGCATTGCGTGGATGCACCGTGGAGTCGTCATCCCCATGTATCACCAGCGCCGGCACGAATGCGACGCAGCCCGAGGAGTTCTGTGCGGCCGCGCGCGCCACGAGTTCAGGCGCCACGCTGGAGCCCTGCCGCATGACCGATGCCGCATCGTTGACCGATTCCGCCGCCCGGTACATCACTCCGGAGACGATAGCGCACGCGGCGAACATTGCTCCGTAGCAATAGGCGAGAACCCCGGCCATGGCGCCTCCTGCGGAGATGCCGGCCACATACACGCGTGAGGCGTCGATGGGATAGCGGCTCACGGTTCTTTTTACCAAGGCAGCGATCAGCGCAGCCTCGCCACCCCCGTCGAGAGTATCGCGCGCAAACCAGCGCCAGCACCGTAGCGGGTTCGCCCGCCGTGACTGCTCGGGATAGAGCACGATGAACCGATGACGATCCGCAAGGGCATTCATCCGGGTGCCTTCGGCCAGCGTCACTCCGTCCTGATGGCATCCATGCAGCATCACCAACAGCGGCGCCTTGTCCGTGGTGGTCAACGCAGCTGGGACATACAGGAAGTAATTGCAAGACTGTCGACTGGATGCGTCAGTGAAGTGCGTGCGATGCGTGGTTCGGAATCTGCCACGCATCCAACCCACCCGCCGCAAGGGTAGCGATCTCCTGGTTACCCAGCGACGGGCTCGGCCGCTCCAACGGTTGAGAAGATTGCGCACAGAAACAATGTAGCAAAACTTGGGCCAAGCACGCGCTGCCGGATGAGCAAGAGGCTGGCGATGACCGAGGCCTGGGCATCAACCGTCCCCACCGTCCGACTGCCGCCAATTGCGAGATACTTGTCGAGGTAAGGCAGCAGAGGTTACCGCGATGATCACCGTGCACCACCTTGGCGTGTCACAGTCTGAGCGAATCGTCTGGCTCTGCGAGGAGCTTGCGATCCCGTATATATTGCGACGCTACGATCGGGATCCGGTCACTCATCTCGCCCCCGCGGACTACAAGGCGTTGCATCCGATGGGAATCGCTCCCGTCATTACCGACGGCGATCTGGTCCTGGGGGAATCCGGCGCGATCGTCGAGTACGTAATCGGCCGATACGGTGACGGCCGCCTCGCCGTCGGACCGGACCGCTCGAACTTTGCTGACTATCTGTTCTGGTTTCATTTCGCAAACGGCACAATGATGCCGGCTGAGCTGAGCGGCTTGATGTCGGCGATACTCGGAGTGACAGAAGAAAATCCGCTCATGGCGATACTCAAGGAGCGCAGCGAGCGAGCATTTGCCCTGGTCGAGGGGAGACTGGGCGCGGTTCCCTATTTTGCCGGCGATGAATTCACCGCGGCGGACATCATGATGCTGTTTCCGTTGTCGACGATGCGAGCGTTCTCGAAGCGCGATCTCTCACGTCTGCCACATATCCGCGCGTATCTCCGGCGCATCGGCGAGCGGCGTGCCTACCAGCGCGCCATGACGAAGGGTGACCCCGGAATGCCTCCTATGTTGGCCTGATGCAGCGTTCGGTCGCTGGCTACGCCACCGGCGAGCTGCTCAGCCCGTAGCAGGCGAATGTCGGCTCGCCGGCGCGGCGCTCAAACGCAGTCACAAATCGACCGACAGATAGGCGAGCGCCATGTGTAGCGGCGGGTAGGGGACGAGTCCGCCGCTGGTATCGATGACGCTCCAGACCTTCTGATCGGTGACGTTCTGCACCTGGATGCGCAGGGTCGCCGGGTGGCCGCTCACGCTGAAGCGATAGCGGGCGCCGACGTTGACGAGGGTTTGCGTCGGGTTGTAGGCGCCATCATCCAGCCGCACGGGCATTTCGCCCTGCTGCGTTGCGGTGATGTCGAACGAGCAGCGCGGCCAGACCGCGAGCCGGTAGTCAGCCGCCAGCTGCAGGAGGCGCCGCGACTGGCTGACCGGAGCCGTGCCGACCCCCACCGTTCCATCCGCCACCGCAACTACCGGGGACATGAGCACGGCGCCGGCGACCACTGTCAAGCCAGAAAGCGGCTCTGTGTTCAGTGACAGCTCGACGCCGGAGTGAGTCTCCGACCCGAGCCAGGTGTAGACGCCGTTGCTGTCGACGTTGAAATACGGCTTGCGCACGTCGAACAGACCGGCGATGAGACTGGTGGCGCCGACCGTATAGCGCACCCCGACCTCCTCCTGGCTCGTGCGGCTCGCCGGCAGCAGCTGGCCGCGGTTGGTGGCGCTCGCCGGCGCGAGACCCGAGTCCTCGAGGCCGCGGGTGAGCGCGGCATAGGCGCTGATGTGCGCGGAAATCGGTACGCCAGCGGAGGCGTAGTACAGCAGCGGGGTCTGGTCTGAGGAGATCGGCGCGCTCGCGCCAGGCTCTATGATGTGCCGGTCGTAGCGCACCTTGTCGAGCCCGGCGGCGAAGTCGACGACATCCTTCCAGTGCAGTGCATACGCGACGCCTCCGGTCCACTGGTCGATGTGGTCGAGGGTCACCGGCCCGTACGTGAACGACGATTGTGCCACGGTCTGTTGGGTTCCAACGACCGCCGTGCCGAGATCGATCTGGTCGTAGCCACCATATCGGGCGGTCACATCGCGCGCGCGTAGTGTGAGCATGAGCTGGTACTCGCGCGGACCGCTCGTCGTCAGGTGGCTGGCTCGCAGCTCTCCGGAGGTCGAGCCGGTGAACTGATCGGGGTAGGAGACGTACTGCAACTGAGCGATGCCGGCGGCGTTCGGATCATTGAGCAGATCCGAGCCCGAAGTTGGCTGGTCGTACTCAGAACGGAACAGGCCGGCGCGCAATGTCCAGTCTCCCGGCGCCTGCAGCCTGAAGAGTCCGCCGTAGTCGGTGAGCACGGTGGACTGTCGTGCCCAGGTAGGACCGGTATTTCTGGCCTCGAACGGCGCGGGCGTCGGAGCGGTGGTGAGATAGATGGTCGGATACACGCCCTGCTGAGTCTCGATGGTACGTCCGAAGAACACGCTGCCCCCCGACTCGGCCGATGCCTGGCAGGCCCCGATGAGCCCGACATCGGTCGTAAATTGAGTGAGCGAGGGCACGAACTCGTCCCAGCGGCGGGTGATGCCCGCATCGACGCCGCAGTGCCCACCGCCTATCGGAGTGTGGGCGTCGAGATCGAAACCACTGGTCCCGTACGGCCCGACGTAGAGCGTGGGACTGACCCCCGCAGCGCCGAGCGGGCTGCGCAGGCTGAAATCGACGATGCCGGTGGGCGAGGGAAAAGGGAATCCGGCCGCCGCCGGGCCGACACGGATGCGCGTGTCCTGCACGAGGCGCGCCGGCAACGGTCCGTATGGGAGGATCGGGCCGCGAATGTCGGCATACATCCCCTCGATGCGTGCGTTTCCGGCTGCGAGGGGATCGAAGCCCCGCACCTGAGCGGGACTGTAAACCCCGAGCGACTCGACGCCGATCGCGACGCCGAACGCATCGGCGGAGGCCGTAACGACATTGGTATCGGTGCCCTCGGCAAGCGCTTCGTGCGCTGCGACGAGGGCCAGCAGCAGCCCGCCGACGCGTCCGTGGCGACTCAGGTTTTGTGCGCCTCAGTCCAGGCGGGTGCGTGCTCGTTCAGGTACTGGCTGAAGGTCTTCGCCAGGGTCACGAAGTCGGAAGGAATCATCAGCACGGTGGTGCTGTTGTTCTCCGCGTCCACCTCGGTGACCAAGAGCAGGAGGATCAGCAGCGCGATGACGACGTACGCGGTCATGTCGGATGCGGATGCTAGCAGGGCGGACGGCGCAGGACACGCTTACAGGCGGCGGAGCGCGAACCTCAGGTCCTGGCCGGCATGCGCCGCGTTCGCCGGTCGCTTCAGAACTGCAGCGTGATCGTGTAGTACAGCGTGCGCCGCGGCGCGTAAGCGGACTGGAAGATGCCGATCCCTTCGGCGGGGCGGATCAGATTGACCCGGTCGAAGATGTTGAGAATGGCGAGTCGGTTGGACAGGTCGCCGATTCCCGGCACGTGCCAGGTGCGCGTGCCGCTCAGATTCACCTGCACCACTTCCGGCAGCTGCTCGAGATCGGCGAATCCGGCGCGCAGGCCGCTGCTGTAGACGCCGTCGGCAGCGAGGCTCCAGGGGCCCTGCCGCCAGCTGGCGCCGGCCGCCGCGCCGTACAGCGGCTGGTGATCGAGCACGATCGCATGACTGTCGATGTAGGCGAGCTCGACGGGGTCGAAGTTGAACTGCCCCGTCACGACGCCGCGCTGCCAGTTGCGGCCCACGGTCAGGTTGGCGTAGGCGGACAGGCGCTCGTTCTGATAGCGGACGGCAAGCTCACTGCCCCACATGTGCCCGGTGCCGTAGTTGAACGGCGCGAAGATCGGCACCACGCCGAACTGCCCGGTATCAAGATAACGCGTGGTCCACTCGTAGTACGCATCGAGCGACAGCGTCAGGTTGCGGGTAACCTCGCGTACCACACCTGCGTCCCACTCGCGATCATCCTCCGTGAGTGGTGTGGCGATGCCCGGCGGCCCTGCGGCAGTGGTGCCTGCGAACGCCTGCTGGGCGGTGGGCGAGATGCCGAGGAAGGACGGCACCTGGAAGTAGCGCGCGGCGCCGGCGTGGAGCGTCGTGGCGCCATCGGGCCGGTAGACGAGATTGGCACTCCAGTCGATCTGGGTGTCCGCGGTGAAGCCGCTGAGAGTGTCCCAGCGCACGCCCAAGGAGGCGGTGAGCGGGCCAGCGATTCGCCACAGGTCGGTCAGGTAGATGCCGGCGACGATGTTGTTGGCGTGAGCGTTATTGATCACCGTCACCGGCACATCGCTCGTCTGCCCTGCGGCTTCGTTTGCAGGGAATACCAGCGATGCGTCGTTAGCGCTCACGCGGTACTGGCCGACGTAGAAGCCGCTGCCGAGGGTATGGGCGCCGCGCACGACGCTGAGGTCACCCTCGAGCGCGTAGTCATGATCCTCGTGACTGGCATCGGAGGCGACGCCCTGGTAGATCAGCTCGCCTGTCGGGTCCGGCTCGAAGCGCTGCGAGATGGCGTGCTGGCTGAACGCCAGCTGGTACGACAGGCCGCCGCTCGAGGAGCCGCTGAGTGACAGCACGGTCAGCACGTCGCTGAAGTTGAGATACGAGTCGATGTCCGCCGAGTTGGGCGCCAGCGGCACGCCGGAGAGCGTGAAGGCCGGCGGCAGGTCCGGCACGTTCGGCAGCTGGTTGCTGCTCTTCGCCGCCGACACCAGAAGGCTCAGGGTGTCGGCCGGACTCAGCGGGTAGGAAAAGAATCCGAACACCTGACCCTGCTGGGTGAAGTTGTGTATCGGTGTGGGACCGGGTGTGGCGGAGCTGAAGGCGCTGTTGCTCTGCTGGTAGAGCGCGCTCAGGTAGCTGCCGAGCTGCCCGTGGCAGCCTGCGTACTCGAGGCTCGGCTGAATCGTGTCGCGCTGGCCGACCAGGAGCGACGCCTCACCGAGGGGCTGCTCGCAACCGTCCTTGGTCTGGATGCTCACCACGCCGCCGGTTGCGTAGCTGTAGCGGGTGGGCAGCACGCCGTCGAGCAGGTCGAGGCGCTTGATGAACAGCGGGTTGATCATCGACAGGAACGGCGGATTGGTGTTGATGTCGAGCGGGATCAGGACACCGTTGATCTGGTACTGAAACTGCGGACCCTCGGTGTTGCGGATGTGGATCTGCTGGTTCTGATCGATGGCTACCCCGGGCATCTGCGCCAGCACGTCGGTGATCGGCGCCGTGCCGCCCCTGGGGGCGGCCGCGATATCAGCGGCGCTGGTGGAATACTGGTTGGCGCCGCTCGGGGCGACGGCCGGCCCGGACTGCGCGGCAGTCTCGACCACCACGGTGCTCAGCTCGCCGTCGGTCGCCGGAGCCTCCGCGAGGGCGACGCGCATCCCGGGAACGAGCAGCGCGAAGGCCAGGGCTCCGGCAGCTCGTGTGAGGCTCCACGAAGGGACGGGGACCATAGGCTCAGTCACGAATGCGAATCATTCTCATTCTCATCATAAGGGTCCTGGCTGACGGAGGTCAATCCCCGCCAAGACTCAGCTCATGGAAGGGGGTCGCCGATTCGAGAGTGGCGGGCTATCTGAGCGCTGCCCGAAGGGCCGAGGAGCCGCGGCGAGGGTCTGGCGGCAGAGCTGGCCTCGGGAGGGAGGGAGAGTGGCCTCAGGGCCGCGGTGCGGCGTCCCCTGCAGCCAGCGCCGCGGCGGTCCCCCGTGGGGTGCCCAGGGAGTCAGCCTCCCAGCCGCCGCCCAGGGCCTGGATGAGTGCGACGCTCGCGGTCATGCGGCTCTGGCGGATGGTGAGAAGGGTCAGCGCATCGGCGAGCGCAATGGTTTGCGCGGTCACGACGGCGGTGTAGGCCACCGTTCCCGCCCTGTACTGGTTCAGGGTCAGCTGCGCGGCCAGGTTCGCCGATTGGGTGGCCCGGTCCTGAACCGCAAACTGCTGTTCGAGGATCCGCAGCGTCGCGAGCTCATCCTCAACCTGTTGCAACGCGGTGAGGACGGTCTGGCGGTAGCTCGCGACGGCCGCGTCGTACGCCGCGCGCGCCTGACGGACCTGCGCGGGACGCGCGCCGAAATCGAGCAGCGTGTCGCTGGCAGAGCCGCCAAATGACCAGATATTGTTAGACGACTTGACCAGATGCGAGATCACATCGCTCGCGAAGCCGTAGGAGCCGCTCAGGGTCAGACTGGGAAAGTACGCCGAGATCGCGACGCCGATCTGCGCATTCATCGCCGCCATGTTGCGCTCCGCCGCCGCGACGTCCGGGCGACGCTCGAGCAGACTGGAGGGAACCCCGGCGGGCACGACCGGCACGGCGTTGCCGAGCGTCGCGGGAGGAAGCGAGAAATCCGCCGGCGGCTTGCCGATCAGCACGGCGATCGCATGCTCGAGCGTCGCGCGGGTAACGCCTACGGCGATCTGCTGGGACTGGGCGCCTTCGAGCTGCGTCTGCGCCGTGATCACGTCCGTCTTGGCGACCACCCCGACCTTGTACTGATTCTCGGTGATGCTGAGTGAGCGCTGGTAAGCCTCGACCGTCTCGTCGAGCAAGTGCTTCTGCTCGTCCACCACCCGCAGCTCGATGTAGTCGGTGGCGAGCGTCGCCTGAGCCGACAGCCGTGCGGCCGCCAGGTCCGCCTCGCTGGCCTGCGAACTGGCCACATCACTCTCGACCTGGCGGCGGATCTTGCCCCACAGATCGATCTCCCAGGACGCGGTGCCGGCAAGCTGAAAGTTGTTGGTGGGGTGCGAGCTCACCGGCGCGGCGAGGCCGCCCGCTGCGGCGTTGGCCGCGGACGAGGGGGAGGCGCCCGGACCGCCAGAGCGCGTGGCGTTGGCGGCCACGCCGATCGTCGGGAACAACCCGGCGCGCGCCTGGCTGACGAGTGCGACCGCCTGGCGCCAGTTGGCTTCGGACTGCTTGAGCGTCTGGTTGGAGATGTCGATCTGCTTCTCGAGCGCATCGAGCGTGGCATCGTCGTACACCGACCACCAGTCAGTGCCGCTGGCCGCCTCGCGCGGCTCGGCGGGCTTCCACCCCTCCGCTTCCTTGTAGCGTTGCGATACCGGTGCCGACGGGCGGTGATAGTTCGGGCCCACCGCACAGGCACTTACCAGCGCGGTGGCGAGTGCGCCCATGAAGATGCCGGCCCGTCTCGCCACGCACCGCCGCGCTGCGCTCGCGCAACGCGTGCCGACGAATGGCCCGAGGGGAACTGCGGATGTTGGTTTCATACGGTTTGCGCCGGTGCTGGCGGTGAAGCATGCGGAGCGCCGGTGTGCAGCCGCGACCACAGCCGGCCGCACCACGCGCCGAAGCGATCCAGGTACAGATACATCACCGGGGTCGTGTACAGCGTCAGCACCTGGCTGACGAGCAGGCCGCCGACGATCGAGATTCCGAGCGGCTGGCGCGTCTCGGCGCCGTCCCCGGTGCCGAATGCAAGCGGCAGCGCGCCGAGCATCGCCGCCATGGTGGTCATCATGATCGGCCGGAAGCGCAGCAGTGAGGCGGTGAAGATCGCATCGGCGGGCGAGCGCCCCTGGCGCTGCGCATCGAGCGCGAAGTCGATCATCATGATGGCATTCTTCTTCACGATGCCGATCAAGAGGATCACACCGATCAGCGCGATGATGCTGAATTCCTGCCCGAACAGCCGCAGCGCCAGCACGGCGCCGGCACCTGCCGAGGGCAGCGTCGACAGGATCGTGATCGGGTGGATATAGCTCTCGTACAGCACGCCGAGCACGATGTACACCGCGGCGAGCGCCGACACGATCAGCACCGGCTCGTTGGCGAGCGACTCCTCGAAAGTGCGCGCGGTTCCCTGGAAGCTGCCGTGGATGCTGGCAGGCATGCCGATCTCGTTGACGGCATGGGCGATCGCGGCGGAGGCCTGGCTGAGGGAGACGTTGGGCGCGAGATTGAAGGAGATGGTGGTGGCGACGAACGTGCCCTGGTGATTGACCGCGAGCGGGGTGCCGCCGGGCCCGTAGTGGCTGAACACCGCAAGTGGCACCATCTGCTCGCTAGCGGTGCTGACCGCCGCGCCGGTCGAGACGGCACCATGGGCGGTGTTCGCCAGGCTGTTGGTGGCGGCGTTGCGTGCGGTGTCGGCCGCGATCGCCGCGGCGGTGTTGTTGGCGGCGGTCTGCACGGAGGTGACGGTGCCGGCGACCGCGTTGCTCGACTGGCTGCCGCTCACGGTGCCGCCGGCGGTGCTCACCCACAGGTTCTTCAGCGTCTCGGGACTCTGCCAGTAGCGCGGCTCGACCTCCATCACCACGTGATACTGATTGAGCGGATTGTAGATGGTCGACACGGTGCGCTGACCGAAGGCATCGTATAGCGTGTTGTCGATGGTCGCGGGATTGAGCTGCAGCCGTGAGGCGGTGTCACGGTCGACGACCAGCTCGATCTCGAGGCCGTTCTGCTGTTGGTCGGAGTTGACATCGGTGAGTGCTGTCTCGCGCTGCAGCGCATCGGTGAGCTTCGGTGCCCACTTGTAGATTTCCGCCACGCTGTCGCCCTGCAGCGTGTACTGGTATTGCGCATTGCTCTGGCGGCCACCGACGCGGATGTCCTGGGCCGCCTGCAGGAACAGGCGCGCACCTGCCACCTGGTTGAGCTTCGGCCGCAGCCGTCCGATGACCTGGTCGGCGGACAGCTTTCGCTCCGCTTTGGGCTTCAGCGACACGAACACGAAGCCGCTGTTGGTCTGTCCGCCGCCCTGCGAGCCACCGCCAGTGAAGCCGACCGCGGCATCGACCGCCGGATCCGCCTGCACGATGCCGATGAACTGCTGCAGCTTGGCCGACATCGCCTGGAAGGAGATGGCCTGGTCGGCCTGGATACCGCCGATCAGCCGCCCGGTGTCCTGCTGCGGAAAGAATCCCTTGGGGATGACGATGTACAGGTAGATGTTGAAGAGGATGGTGGCCGTGAGCAGCACCATCACCAGGGCGCGGTTGGCGAGCGCCCAGCGCAGCGAGCGATCGTAGCCGTGCAGCATTGCCTCGAAGGCGCGCTCGCTCGCGCGGAACAGCCGGCCCTGCCGTGCCGGATCGGTGCGGCGTATGAGGCGCGAGCACATCATCGGCGTGGTGGTGAGCGACACCAGCAGCGACACCAGCACGGCTACCGACAGCGTGATCGAGAACTCGCGGAACAGCCGCCCGACGATACCGCCCATCATCAGGATCGGGATGAACACCGCCACCAGCGACAGGCTCATCGACAGCACCGTGAAGCCGACCTCACGGGCGCCCTGGATGGCGGCCTGCATGCGCGGCATGCCGGCTTCGAGGTGGCGGGTGATGTTTTCCAGCACCACGATGGCGTCGTCGACCACGAAGCCCGTGGCGATGATGAGCGCCATCAGCGACAGGTTGTCGAGGCTGTAGCCGAGCAGGTACATGGCGCTGAACGTGCCGAGCAGCGAGATCGGTACCGCCACTGCCGGCACCAGCGTCGCTCGCCCGTTGCGCAGGAACAGGAACACCACCAGGATCACGAGCGTGACCGCGATCAGCAGCGTGCGTTTCACCGCTGCCAGTGAGGCGCGGATCGTCACCGTGCGGTCCATGACGACCTTGATGGCGATATCGGTGGGGATCGAGGCCTTGAGCGTCGGGATCAGCGCCTTCACGCGATCGACCGCATCGATGATGTTGGCGCCGGGCTGGCGATAGATGATCACCAGCACCGCTGGCTGGCCATTGGCCAGGCCGAGATTGCGCACGTTCTCGACCGAGTCGAGCACCTCGGCCACGTCCGCGAGCCGCACCGGCGCACCGTCGCGATAGGCGATCACCAGGTTGCGATACTCCTGCGCCTGGCTCGCCTGGTCGTTGGTATACAGCTGGTAGCGACGCCCGCCCACATCGATCGAGCCCTTTGGCGTGTTGGCGTTAGCCGAAGCGAGCGCGGCGCGCACGTCTTCCAGCCCGATGCCGTACTTGAACAGCGCGGTCGGGTTGAGCTCGACCCGCACCGCCGGCAGCGAGCCGCCGCCGATACGGACCTGGCCGACGCCACTCACCTGGGAGAGCTTCTGCGACAGGATCGTGTCGGCGGCATCGTACAGCTGCCCCGCCGTGAGCGTGGCGGAGGTGAGCGCAATGATGAGCACCGGTGCATCGGCCGGGTTGACCTTGCGGTAGGTCGGGTTGCTGCGCAGCGCGGTCGGCAGATCCACGCGCGCGGCGTTGATCGCCGCCTCGACGTCGCGTGCCGCGCCGTCGATGTCTCGATCCAGGCCGAACTGCAGCACGACGTTCGAGGAGCCGGTCGAGCTCTGCGAGGTCATCTCGGTGACGTCCGCGATCTGCCCGAGATGCCGCTCGAGCGGGGTGGCAACCGTCGCCGCCATCACATCGGGGCTGGCACCAGCCATCTGCGCCGACACCGAGATGGTGGGGAAGTCGACCTGCGGCAGCGGTGCCACCGGCAGCAGGAAGTAGGCGATGCAACCGGCGAGTGCGATACCGACGCTCAGCAGCGTGGTCGCCACCGGGCGGCGAATGAAGAGCTCGGGGATGCTCATTCCGCAGCCGCTCCGCTGGCGCTCGGCTCGGCGCCACGCCAGCCGGCCACGCGACGCTCCAGGCGGTCGAAATACAGGTAGATCACCGGGGTGGTGAACAGCGTCAGCAGCTGGCTCAAAATCAGGCCACCGACGATGGTGATGCCGAGCGGGTGGCGCAGCTCCGAGCCGGTGCCGGTGCCGAGCATCAGCGGCAGCGCGCCGAGAAGCGCGGCCATGGTGGTCATGAGGATCGGCCGGAAGCGCAGCAGCGAGGCGTGGTAGATGGCATCGCGCGGCTGCATGCCCTGCTCGCGCTCGGCGACCAGCGCGAAGTCGATCATCATGATCGCGTTCTTCTTGACGATACCGATCAGCAGGATGATGCCGATGATGCCGATGACGCCCAGGTCGCTGCGCGCCAGCAGCAGCGCCAGCAGCGCGCCGACGCCTGCCGAGGGAAGCGTGGAGAGAATGGTAATCGGGTGGATGAAGCTCTCGTAGAGCACGCCGAGCACGATGTACACGGTGACGATGGCCGCGATGATCAGGAACAGCTCGTTGCCGAGCGTCGCCTGGAAGGCGAGCGCCGCGCCCTGAAACGTGGTCATGACGCTCGGCGGCAGCTGGATCTCACTCTCCGCCTTGCGGATGGCATCGACCGCATCACCGAGCGCCGCGCCCGGCGCCAGGTTGAACGACACCGTGGTCGAGGGGAACTGGCCGAGGTGGTCGATCGACAGCGGCGCGGTGCGCGTCGATACCTTGACCAGCGCCGACAGCGGCACCTGACCGCCGACGGCGGTCGAGGAAGGCAGGTACATGGTGCCGAGCGCATCGAGTGTCGCCATCAGCGAGCTGTCGGCCTGCAGGATCACGCGGTACTGGTTCGACTGCGTGAAGATCGTCGAGACGATCCTCTGGCCGAAGGCGTCGTACAGCGCATTGTCGACGGTAGCCGGCGTGATGCCGAAGCGGCCGGCGGTGTCACGATCAATGGTCAGATAAGCCGACAGGCCCTGGTTCTCCTGGTCGCTGGCCACATCCACGATCTGTGCTACCTGCTGCAGCCGCTCGACCAGCTTCGGTACCCAGGTGTTGAACTCGGCCGGGTTGGCGTCCTCGAGCACGAACTGGTACTGCGTGCGGCTGACGGTGGTGTCGATCGACAGATCCTGCACCGGCTGCATGTACAGCGAGATGCCGGCGATGCCGGCGGTCTCGCGCTGCAGGCGGCGGATCACCTCGCTGGCGGACGCCGAGCGGTCATCGACCGGCTTGAGGTTGATGAGCATGCGGCCGCTGTTGAGCGTGATGTTGGTACCGTCGACCCCAATGAAGGACGACAGGCTGACCACGTCAGGGTCCTTGAGGATCGCGGCGGCGAGGCTGGCCTGGCGGCGCGCCATGTCGGAGTAGGACACCGACTGCGGCGCCTCGGTGATCGCCTGGATGACGCCGGTGTCCTGCACCGGGAAGAAGCCCTTGGGAATGAACACGTACAGCAGCACGGTGAGCACCAGCGTGCCGATGGCGACGGCGAGGGTGAGCGGCTGACGCTCGAGCACCCACTTGAGCGCCTGGCCATAGCGGTCGATGAGCGCCTGGAACTTCTCGTTCGCCCAGCGCGCGATGCCGCGCTCCTCGCCCTGCGGCCGATGGCGCAGGAGCTTTGCGCACAGCATCGGCACCAGGGTCAGCGACACCACCGCGGAGATGACGATGGTCACGGCGAGCGTGATGGCGAACTCGTGAAACAGCCGGCCGACCACGTCCCCCATGAATAGCAGCGGAATCAGCACCGCGATCAGCGACACGGTCAGGGACACGATGGTAAAGCCGATCTCGCCGGCGCCGCGCAGTGCGGCCTCGAGCGGCGGCACGCCCTCCTCGATGTAGCGCGAGACGTTCTCGATCATCACGATCGCATCATCGACCACGAAACCGGTGGCGATGGTGAGCGCCATCAGCGACAGGTTGTTGAGGCTGAAGCCGAGCAGGTACATGGCCGCCAGCGTGCCGACCAGCGACAACGGCACCGACAGGCTCGGGATGATGGTCGCCGGGATGCTGCGCAGGAACAGGAACATCACCAGCACCACCAGCACCACGGCCAACCCCAGCTCGAACTCGACGTCGCGCACCGAGGCGCGGATGGTAGTGGTGCGGTCGGTGAGGATCTTGACCTCGACCGCCTCCGGCATCGACTGCGACAGCTGCGGCAGCAGCTTCTTGATGCGGTCCACGACCTGGATGACGTTGGCGCCGGGCTGGCGCTGGATGTTGAGGATGATGCCCGGAGTGTCATTCACCCAGCCGGCGAGATAGACGTTCTCCGCACCGTCGACCACCTGGGCGACGTCGGACAGGCGCACGGGATTGCCGTTCTTGTAGGCGACGATGATGTCCTGGTACGCCTGCGGGCTCTGGATCTGATCGTTGGCATTGATGGTCCACGAGCGCGCCGGCCCGTCGAGCGTCCCTTTGGGCGCGTTGACGTTGGCGTTGCTGATGGTGGTGCGCAGATCGTCGATGTTGAGTCCGTAGGCGGCGAGCGCGCGTACGTTGGCAACGATGCGCACCGCCGGCCGCTGGCCGCCGCTGACGCTCACCAGCCCCACGCCTTCGATCTGCGAGATCTTCTGCGCCATGCGGGTGTCGGCCAGATCCTCGAGCTGCGTCAGCGGCAGGGTCTTGGAAGTGATGCCGAGCGTGAGCACCGGTGCGTCCGCGGGATTTACCTTGGCGTAGATCGGCGGCGCCGGCAGATCCGAGGGCAGCAGGTTGCCGGCGGCGTTGATCGCCGCCTGCACTTCCTGCTCGGCGATGTCGAGGCTCAGATTGAGGCTGAACTGCAGCGTGA
The DNA here is from genome assembly GCA_963837075.1 of uncultured Gammaproteobacteria bacterium. GTDB lineage: Bacteria > Pseudomonadota > Gammaproteobacteria > Steroidobacterales > Steroidobacteraceae > 13-2-20CM-66-19. Next base: position 330,898 of record CAWILY010000002.1, read on the forward strand.
TGACCGAGGCACCGCCGGAGCTCGTCGAGGACATCTGGTTGAGGCCCGGCATCTGCCCGAACTGCACTTCGAGCGGTGCGGTGACCGAGGAGGTCATGACCTCGGGGCTGGCGCCGGGGTAGAAGGTCTGCACCTGGATCGTCGGGTAGTCGACTTCCGGCAGCGCGGACAGCGGCAGGAAGCGATAGGCGACGATGCCGGCGAGCATGATCGCCACCATGAGGAGCGACGTGCCTACCGGCCGCAGGATGAAGATGCGGGATGGATTCATGCAGCTGCCCGACGCGGGAGGGCCCGGGCGCGTCCTCAGCCGCCGCCCTGGCCGCCCGCTGGCGGGCTGCCGCGCTGGCGGTGCCCGGGGCCGCTCTGGCCCTGCGCAGTGTTGCCCGGCACGGCACTGCCCGGCGCGGCGTTGTGAGTGCCTGCGGCGACCGCGCCGGCGGGGCCCTGTCGCACCAGCACCTTGGCACCATCCTTCAGCTTGTCGGCGCCATCGACGACCACCAGCTCAGCGGGCTTGAGCCCGGCGGTGATGGCGACGTTGGTGGCATCCCCCGCACCGAGCGTCACCTTGCGCACGCTCACCGTCTGATCGGCATTGATGACGTAGACATACGTGCCGGGAGCCCCGCGCTGGACGGCCGCCTGCGGCACGAGCGTGGCGCCATGCAGGGTGTCGAGCAGCAGCACGACATTGACGAACTGCTGCGGGAACAGGCTCTCGTCGGTGTTGGCAAACAGAGCTTTCAGTCGGATGGTGCCGGTGGTGACGTCGATCTGACTGTCGATCGACTGCAGCGTGCCGGTCGCGAGCTGGTGTGTGTTGGTGCGGTCCCACGCGGTTACCGGCAGCGTGGCACCCGCGTGCACCTGCTTGAGCAGATCCGGGATCTGATCCTCCGGCAGGGTGAATACCACCGTCATGGGCTGCATCTGCGTGACCACCACCAGCCCATTGGGCTCGGCCGGTGTCACGTAGTTGCCGACGTTCACCTGCTGCAGCCCGACCCGGCCGGCGATCGGCGAGACGATGTGGCAGTAGACGAGATTTAGCTTGGCGGCGTCGATCTGCGCCTGGTCGGTCTTGACGTTGCCTTCGTCCTGCGCCACCAGCGCCTTCTGCGTGGCCAGCTGCTGCTCGGCGATCGAGTCCTGCGACCACAGGGTCTGGTAGCGCTCGAGATCGACGCGCGCGTTGGCCAGCAGCGCCTGGTCGCGCGCCAGTGCACCCTCGGCCTGCTCGAGCGCGACCTGGTAGGGGCGTGGATCGATGAGGATCAGCGGGTCGGCCGCCTTGACGTTCTGACCCTCTTTGAACGAGATGTGCACGATCTGGCCGCTGATCTGACTCTGCACCGTCACGGTCGCGAGCGGTGTCACCGTGCCGAGCCCGATCAGCGTGATCGGCATGTCGCCTGAGCGCACAGCGGCGGCCACGATCGGCATGGGTCCACCGCCGGCGAAACGCCCGCCGGGCGGCGCACTGCCGTGCTTGGGCGTGAGGAGCCACGCGAGCAGTGCAAAGGCGAACAGCACCGCCACGATCACCAGCGCGCGGCGCGTGGCCAGGGCGCGACGTGCGCTGCGTTCGCTGTCCGGCTCGATGAGCCCGGGGGGCTGCAGATAGCGGTTCTCGTCGTTCATGAGCTGACTTGCGTTGGCTGTGCCGTATGGGTGTCGGGGCCGCGGCGAGATGGTGCGGCCAGTGTCCGTGCACGATACCAGTCACGCGCCTTAACAACGGTCAAGGCTTGTTCAAGAAATCCAAAGCTGCAGCTTCAGCCCGGGCGGTGTTCACAGATCGGGTGCCCGGGCGCGCGGCGCTACTTTACTCCGGGGCCGGAAGTCCCGCGCGCGATGCGCTCCGGAAGCCTACTCGCCAAACTGGACAGCGAGCATGGACACCGAGCCGCCATCCATGCCTTCCACGGGAAAGCGCAGCGTGTCGCCGGGTGCGCTGGCGCCGAGCACATACAGCAGCGGCAGGTAGTGCTCGGGTGTCGGCACCGCGAGCAGTGCGTCACTTCCCAGCGACGGGTAGTCGATGAGCGCGGCAGGGTCCCTGGCGGCGAGCCGCTCGCGCACGCGCGCCTCGAAACGCAGCGCCCAGTCGTAGGGGTCCTGCGGGTGCCGGCCCCAGGCGTAGGCGTGCAGGTTGTGCACGATGTCGCCACTGCCGAGGATCAGGATTCCCTCATCGCGCAGCGGCTTCAGAAGCTCACCGAGGCGGTGATGGAAGGCGGCCGGCTGGGTCTCGTCGATGGCGAGCTGCACGACGGGCACGTCCGCCTGCGGAAATACGTGGCGCAGCACCGCCCAGGTACCGTGATCGAGCCCCCAGGAGTGATCCGCGGTCACCGGCAGTGGTGCCAGCAGCTGCTGCACGCGCACGGCGAGCGCGGGGTCGCCCGGCGCAGGATATTGCGCGTCGTACAGTGCAGGCGGAAAGCCACCGAAGTCGTGAATCGTGCGCGGCGAGCGCATGGCCGTGACTGCAGTGGCAGATACGTACCAGTGAGCCGAGATCGACAGCACCGCGCGCGGGCGCGGCAGCTGTGCGCCGAGCGCCGCCCAGGCGCGTGTCCAGGCATTCACCTCGAGCGCATTCATCGGGTTGCCGTGCCCGAGAAACAACGCCGGCAGACGCATGCTCATCGCCTCAGCCGGCGGTCGCGGGCACCGGCTCCCCCAGCAGCTGCACGGCGGACTGATACAGCCGGGCGCGCAGCGCGTTGCGCTCGCCGGCGCGCGTTACGTAGCGCACCGCGACCTCCACGCCCCCCGAGGCCGGTCGCACCGCTATGGCGGGTTGTGCGGTGACGCTCACGCCGCGCTGGCCGCGCGAGGCACGCCGCCATTCCTCCTCGGCCTGCGCGGCATCCTTGGCGGTGGCTTCCCTGACCTCCTTCAGGATGGCATCGGCCACCGCGTGCGAGTCGCGGTTGAACGGCACAACTACCGACAACTCGTCCCACAGCCATTGCCCCGAGGTCGAGAAATTGAAGTAGTGGCCCGAAATCGCGAAGCTGTTGGTGAACGTCACGCGTCGGCCGGTAGGATGGCCGGCATCGGTCCAGTTGCCGGTCTCGAGCAGTACAGTGTGGAACATGTTGAGCTCGACGACCTCGCCGCTGACGCCGTTGATCTCCACCCAGTCGCCGAGCCGCATGCCGTTGCGACCCATGAGCACGATCCAGCCGATGAAGGCGACGATGAAATCCTTCAGCGCCACGGTGAGACCGGCGCCCACGATGCCGAGCATGGTGCCGATCTGGCCGGGCAGGCCGACCAGCGCCAGCAGGATCACCAGCACGCCGACCAGCTGCAGCGCCACGCCGATCACGCTGTGCAGGGTCGAGAGCTGACGGCGGTCGATGCGCGCGCGGGCGAGCAGGCGCTCGAGTGAGCGATCGGCGAACAACAGCAGCAGCAGCACCGCCATCACCACCGCCGCCCCGGCGAGGCACTGGTGCATGACGTTGCGCGCCTGGGAAGCGACCACGGTCTCCCAGTTGCCGTAGATGCCGGCGAGCCGCCGCCGAGCCGTGATGCGCTCATCGCGCAGCGTCAGGCGGTGCTGCTCGGCCGCGATCTGTCGCGTCAGGCCAAGGAGCGTGGTCGGCTCGGTGCTGCCGCCCGCCGGGGGCGGGGGCGCGGCTGATGCGGCCCGCGCGGCGGGAGCGGCGGCTCGCGCTGCGGAGGATGCAGCGGGCGGCGCGGGCACGGGCGCCTGCGAGGCCCGGACCCCGAACTGCGGCAGGCGTGCCTTGCTCGCGGCGAGCTCAGTGGCAATCTGGGCACGCTCGGCCGCGAGCTGATCGGCGCTGGCGCTGACCGCCGCGCGCGCCTCGAGCAGCCAGCGGCGCTTCTCGCGGAGCGTCAGCCACTCACGCAGCTGTCCGACGACGCCCCTGAGCGAGCCGAGTGCACCCGGTGGCTGCGCAGCCGGTGCGGAAGCCGCAGCGTTGTGCTCTGTCGCCTCGTGTTCCTGCTGCATCATCTGGATGCGCTGGTGCACGTTGCCGCCGGCCTGCATGAGGTCCTGGTTCGCCTCCTGGATCACGTCCTGCCCGAGCTCCACCTGCGACTGCACGAGGTCGATCCGGTCCTGGATGGCGGCCTTGTCGGGGTCCGCGGCCTGCGCGAGCTGCGCCGTGAGGCGCTTGAGGGATTCCTGATCGGCGGCGAGCGTCTTCTGCCGATCCTGTAGGTGCTGCTGGATCTGCAGCGCCTCGGGGCTCAGCGGCGGCGGATGCGCTTCCAGGTGACGGAGCGCCGCGGCGAAGGCGAGATCGAGCTCGTGATCTGCGGTCTGCACCGCGGCCTGCGCGAGCGGTTGCTCCTCGGGTGTAGTGGCACGGCGCGCGAGGCGCTGCGCCGTGAGAAAGGTGGCCTCGTCGATGACCGGCACGCCCCCCGGCGCAGGCGTGCCCGGCTGTGCGCTCAGCGCGCGCACCGGCGTCGCGGACTGGCTCGTTACCCACCAGCCGTAGCCAGTCGCGAGCAGCAGCGCCAGCAGCACTGCCGCGGTGATCCTCTGCAGGGTGCTCATGCGCCTATGATGCCACGGCGTCCGCCGCTACCGCGGATGTGGCGCCACCGCAGGGCTGGCGCCACGGGATCGGCGCGGCCGGTGCCGGCGTCAGTTGGCGGCTATCGCGAAGTACGGGCTCGTGCCGCTCACCGGATTCTCGATGCCGGTGTAGACGTTGTTGCCGTAGAAGAACGCCAGCCCCAGATCGAGCGAGGTCGAGTCGGAATTCGTGCCGCCGAGGTTGTTGAACGCCGTCGCCGTCAGGTTGGAGAACAGCGTGTCGGCGTTGGCGACGGAGAAATCCGCCGCCAGCATCGTGCCGTCCGTTCCCTGCAGCATGGCGTTCTCGGGGACCGGGGAGCCCGGAGGACAGTAGAAACCGCTGTTGGGATTGCCGCAGCTCACCAGCGAGCCATCGGCAAAGAAGTTGGCGTTCGAGCCGCTGTCGAAGTAGCTGTTCGGATAAGAGTTGCCGTTCAGCGTGGCGCCGATCACCCCGGTCGAGGGATCGGCCATCAGTTGCGTGGCGCTGCCGAGTGCGTTGTTGGACTCCGTGCCGATGCCGAACACCAGCGATCCGGACGGCGTCGTGCTGCCGGTGGACAAGACCGCGGGGAGTTCGATGATCACACCGTTATTGTCCTTGGCGAACAGCGTCACCGGGTTCGGCAGCTGCTGGGTCTGGCTGGCGTTGTATCCCGCGCAGGTGGTGGGTGTCGGACAGCTGTAATAAAGCGCCGCCGCGCCGCCGAAGGTGCAGGCGCCCACGCTGTTGCAGTCGTTGACGAATGGGCCGACGCCGAGAATGCCGTTGGCGCCGAAGCTGTTGACGGTGTTCTCCTGGTTGCCGGTGCAGGAAGCGGGCAGCGTCCCATCGCCGTTCATCTGGGCGTCGGCGTCGATGATCTGCACGTTGACGTTCGAGGCCTCCTCACCCGAGGTGGGCAGTTGCACGTCGGCGGTGTGGAGGGTCCCGAAGCTGCTGCCGTCGGCGAACTGCAGGCACTCGGCAAGCGGCGTTCCGCTCGCCTGGCCGCTGTCGGTAAGCGCCGGCAGCGTGATCCCGGTGAGCGCGGTCGAGATGATCCGCAGCCCCACCGAGCCGGTATCGATCTCGACGAATTCGACCTTCTGGCAGGTGGTGAAGCCGGGCGGCACGCAGACGTTCACGGTCACGTAGGCGGTGTTGACGGCCGTTGGGTTGAGCCCGGGAGGACCTGAGTTGATGACCAGCCCCTCGACGTTCGGCGGTCCCGGTGGGGCGATCGTCTGCGGGCCGCCGCCGCCACCGCCGCCGCCGCCTCCTCCTCCTCCGATGCTGGAGCCGCCGCCACCACCGCAAGCGGCGACGAGCACGAGGGGAAGCAGGGCACAGGCAAGGAGCTTACGCACAGGAGATCCCTCGGTCGCGGTGCGATCAGTTGATTTCGGTAACGGAGAAGTTCTGCGGCAGCAGGGCGGGGGCCCAGGCGCGCCCAAAGTAGGCACGCGTGCGGCCGCTCGACTGCACGACCACCTGCGGCGTCTGTACCGTCAGGTGGTGATGGTTACGGCTCGGTGTGGCGGCGGCCGCCTGCTCGAACTCGTTGTAGTAGCTGCCGAGCACCTGGCGCAGATCGGGAATTCCCGGTCCGCGCCAGCTCACGGCGAACACCTTGTCGTTCGGGGTGACGTACTCGTGAACCACGAGTCCGGCAGCGGTCTGGATCTCGTGTACGGAATAGCCGTCCTGCGAGGTCACGCGCAGCGCGCCCTTGAGGCGCGCGCGATCCGCTTCCACGGAACTCGCATCACCGCCGAGCGCAGCGAGCGCCGGCGCGGATAGGCACGCCGTGGCGACGGTGAGACAGGCCAGAGCGCGCATCAGCTTCATCAGTGAAGTCCTCATATCATCCCCCGCGCCATTGTGCCTGATGGAACCCAACACACACACACCGTCTTAACTTAGCGACGTAGATAACATATGCGGGCGGCGCTGCCGAGTGCACAGCGCTCGAACCGCGGATCGGTTGACACCGGAAGAGGCCCGCTGCCGTCCCGGCGGTCCGCCCCCGGGGGCGGTTCAGTGCCGGTTCAGCGCTGCGATTGACAGGACGGCGTGGGCGAAACTGCCTGGGGCCTCAAAACTGCTTGTGGCCTTATTGTTCAATCCGTTAGCATTCGCACCCCAATTCGGAGCGGTAGTTCAGCTGGTTAGAATACCGGCCTGTCACGCCGGGGGTCGCGGGTTCGAGTCCCGTCCGCTCCGCCACCTCCACTGAACAAGTCCTTACATGCTGCAACGGATCGGCGACACTCTGAAGGGCCAGAAGTGGCTCGCTTACCTGCTGCTCGGCGCGCTGGCGCTGGTATTTGCCGCCTGGGGCGCCTACGGCATCGTCAACCTCAACTTCGGCAGCTCGAACTACGCGGCCGAGGCGAACGGCACCAAGATCTCCCTGGAAGAGGCGCGCAACGCCTGGCTGCGCCAGCAGGCTGTGTGGCAGCAGCGCGCCGGCGGCGCCGAGATCCCGCCCGCGCTGCGCACGCGGCTGCAGGACGACGTGCTCGAAGGCCTGATCCGCAACGCGCTGCTCACGCAGCGCACCCATGATCTGGGCTATCGCGTCAGCCATGCGGCGCTGCGCGAGGCCGTGCAGCAGGAGCCGGCGTTCCAGCTCGATGGCAAGTACTCGCCCGAGGTCGCCAAGGCGGCCCTCGCTCAGGCCGGCGTGTCGCTGGACAGCTATGAGCAGGATCTGCGGGCCGAAGTGCAGCGCGTGCAGCTCGAGGGCGGCATTCGCGGCTCCAACTTCCTCACCGCCTCCGAGCTCAAGCGCTTCAACGAGCTGCAGGACCAGGAGCGCGAGGTGCGCTACTTCGTCCTGCCGGCCGATCAGTTCAAGTCTGCCGTGAAGATCGATGACGCCGCGGTACAGGCCTACTACGACGCGCACCGTGCGCAGTACATGACGCCGGAAGTCTCACACCTGCAGTACGCCGAGCTGCGCCTCGACACGCTTACCGCCGCGCAGACCGTCAGCGATGCCGACCTGCACAGCGCCTACGACAAGGAAAAGTACCGGCTCGAATCGCCCGAGAAGCGTCACGCGCGCCACATACTGATCACCGGCAAGGACGATGCCGCGGCGCTCGCGCAGGCGCAGCAGGTGCTGGCGCAGGCGAAGTCCGGCAAGGACTTCGGTGAGCTGGCCAAGCAGTACTCGCAGGACCCCGGGTCGGCGAAGAACGGCGGCGATCTCGGCTGGTCCGAGCGCACCAGCTTCGTGAAGCCGTTCGCGGACGCGCTGTTCGCGATGCAGGCGGGCGGGATCAGCGAGCCGGTGAAGACGCAGTTCGGCTACCACATCATCAAGCTCGAGGAAATCCAGCCGCGCAAGGGCAAGTCCTTCGAGGAAGCGCGGCCGGAGCTGGAGGCCAAGGTGCGGCGCGACCGCGCTACCGACCGCTTCGGGGAGATCCAGGAACAGCTGCAGAGCAAGCTCGCCAACCCCGCGGCAGACCTGGGCGCGCTGGCGCAGGAATACAACCTGCAGCAGGGCGATGTGGCGAGCTTCGCCAAGGGCGCGGGTGCGCCACCCCTGGGGGCGGCGCAGCCGCTGCAGGACCTGGTATTCGGCGATCCGCCACTCGCTACCGGCAAGCTCGGCGGCCCGGTGCTGCTGAGTGACGATCGCCTGGTGATCCTCAAGGTCCTCGATCACCATAAGCCCGCACCGCGGCTGCTCGCCGAGGTGCGCGACAGCATCGTCGCGATTCTCACCGCGGAGCAGGAAACGCAATCGGCGCTCAAGGCCGCACAGAGCGCGCAGCAGCGACTCGCCGCCGGCGCGGCGTTCGATGCCGTGGTGCAGGAGCTCAAGGTCAGCTCGGACCCCGCGCACTTCATCGGCCGCGGCGACCCGTCGATCCCGGCCCCGGTGCGCGAGGCCGCGTTCGCGGTGCCGAAGCCTGCGGGTAAACCGGAGTTCCGCGCCCTCACCCTGCCGGGTGGCGGGGCGGCAGTGATCGCGGTGAGCGCAGTGCGTATCCCGCCGTCACGCGACCGCCAGGCACAGGCGGACCGCTCGCTGCAGGCGCTGCAGCGGCTCGGCGAGGCGGACGCGGTCGCTTACGTCGAGGAGATGCGCCACACCGCCGAAGTGCGCAAGAATCCCAAGGCGTTCGAATAGCCGCGTGCGGCGGCGCTGCGCCGCCCGTGGCGCGCTCAGCCCTCCGCCTCGAGCGGGAAGCTCATGCCCACGGTGCTGAAGCCGCTGTCCACGTAGAGGATCTCGCCGGTGATGCCCGCGGCCAGATCCGAGCACAGGAATGCAGCGGCGTTGCCGACATCCTCGAGTGTCACGTTACGACGCAGCGGGGAGATCTCGGCGACGCGGCTCAGCATCTTGCGGAAGCCGGGGATCCCGGCCGCAGCGAGTGTCTTGATCGGCCCGGCCGAGATGCCGTTGACCCGTATGCCCTCGGGGCCAAGGTCGGCGGCGAGGAAGCGCACGTTCGCCTCCAGACTCGCCTTGGCGAGTCCCATGACGTTGTAGCCGGGAATCGAGCGCAGCGCACCGAGGTAGCTCAGCGTCAGCAGCGCCCCGCGGCGCCCGCTCATCAGCGGCTGCGCCCGTTGCGCGAGTGCGGTGAGACTGTAGCTGGAGACGTCGTGCGCGATGCGAAAGCCTTCGCGGCTGGTGGCGGTCAGGAAGCGCCCGGTGAGGGCCTCGCGCGGCGCGTAGGCCACCGCGTGCACCACGACGTCGAGGCCGCCCCACTCGCGCCGCAACAGCTCGAAGGCCGCATCCATCTGCTCGTCCAGCGTGACGTCCAGAGGCATCGTGAGTTGCGCGCCGAGCGAGGCGGCCAGCGGCTGCACGCGCTCGCGCATCTTTTCGTTCACGTACGAGAAGGCGAGCTCGGCGCCCTCGCGGTGCATCGCCTGCGCGATACCCCAGGCGATCGAGCGGTCGGTGGCGACGCCCACGATCAGTGCGCGCTTGCCGGTGAGAAATCCCATTTGATCAGGCCCTCCGGCGTGGATTATGCCGGAAAGCCGCCGCAGGCAGCGGCGCTTCAGCCGTGGCGCGTCGCCAGGTGTATGCGCAGCTTCTGGCCGGTGTGGATGTGCGAGTGGCTGCTCAGGCCATTCCAGGCGAGCAGCTGCGGCACGCTGCACTGAAACAGCTGCGCGATCTGCGTCATGGTGTCGCCATCGCGCACGGTGTAGACCAGGCGCCGGTGCGAGCCGTGCTCGGAGCCGGAGCCCGAGGACAGACGGATGCGCTGCCCGGCGCGCAACGCATCGCCAGGTTGCAGGCCGTTGAGTATCGCCAGCGTGTTGACGTTCATGCCGTGGCGGCGCGCGATGGTCCACAGCGTTTCACCGCGGCGCACGACTTGCACGTGGTGACGCGAGGCGCGCACCTTCCCATCGACCTGAGCGGCCGCGAGCATCACCTTCGGCGGCAGCTCGGTGACGGCAGCCGGGACGCGCAGGTCATCCCCCACGGCGATGCCGCCGGCGGGCATGTCGTTCAACTCGCGGATCACGTTCACGGTGGTGGCGAACTGATGCGCGACGGAGGCGATCGAGTCGCCGTGCTTGACGCCATAGTGCTTGACGCCGAGCAGCTGGTCGGCGCTCAGCTGCGTGATGTTCTGCGCGAACACGTCCGCGGCGGCCACCGGCAGCAGCAGGTAGTGCGGTCCGCTCGGGTCGGTGGCCCAGCGATGGAACGCCGGATTGAGCTCGTAGAGGTCCTCGGGCGTGACGCCGGCGACCTCGGCGGCAAGCTTGAGGTTGATCTGTTGCTCGATCGGTACGCGGGTGAAATAGGGCTGGTTGGCGATCGGGCTGAAGGCGAGCCCGTAGGCTTCCGGATCGCGCACCAGGCGCGCCATCGCCAGCAGCTTCGGCACGTAGGCGCGCGTCTCGCCCGGCAGCCACAGGCTCCAGAAATCGATCGACCGGCCGGCGGCGCGATTCATCTCCACGGCGCGCTCCACTAGCTTCTCGCCGCAGTTGTAGGCTGCGATGGCGAGCAGCCAGTCGCCGTCGAACTCATCGTGCAGGGACTGCAGGTAATCGAGCGCGGCGCGAGTCGACTCCACGATGTCGCGCCGCCCGTCGTACCACCAGTCCTGCTTCAGGCCGTACTTGGAGCCGGTACCGGGTATGAACTGCCACAGTCCTGCGGCACGCGCACGCGAGTAGGCGTAAGGCTCGAAGGCGCTCTCGACCACCGGCAGCAGCGCCAGCTCGAGCGGCATATTGCGACGCTCGAGCTCGGAGACGATGTGATACAGGTACAGATCGGCCCGGCCGAAGGCCCGCTGCAGATACTCGGGATTGGAGGCGTACCAGTGCAGCTGCTGTTCAATGGCATGGCGCTCCGGGTCGTCCTCGAGCTTGAATCCGGCCCGCATGCGATCGAACAGGTCGGCGTACTGCTCGGGCGTGAGGCCTGCGACCTGGGTGGGGCCGGCGGCATCAGCCGGCGTCACGGCGCCAGCGCCTGCCGCGGCAACTGCTTCCGAAACGGCTGCGGGCGGCGCGAGCGCAGCATTGGCGCCGCCGGCTGCTGCGTCGGCGGCCCCTGGCGGGGCGGCGGCAACGACCGGGGCCAATGCGGGTGAGGCGAGCGGGGCCGCGCCGGATGCGGGCGCTGCGGCAGCAGCGGCCAGATCGCCGTGCACAGCCGCAGATGTGACCGGCCGCGTGGGCGAGTTCGCACACGCCGCCAGAGTAAGCAGGGCAACAGCGAGGAGCGTGTGTGCCGTGTGTCTGATCGGTGCCGTCGGCAAGTTTCGTACCTTTGGTCGGCGTGCTACTTTTCCGGCGCCAAGGGAATTTAACCGCTAAGTTCGCCTCATTGCCAGCCTTTCTATTGTGCCAGTTCGCACTTCACAGATTCCGGACCGTGATGCGGCTCTCAGCTCGTGGTGGGAGTCACCGCTCGGGCGGGCGCTGCTCGCGGCGGAAGCGGAGCTGCTCAGCACGGCGCTCGAGGACGTGTTCGGCTGGGAATTGCTGCAGGTGGGCGCCTGGGGTAAGGCACGCGAGCTGCTGCACGGCAGTCGTTCGCGGCGGCAGAGCGTGGTCGCGGCCGCAGCGTTTGCCGGCAGTGCCAACATCATCGGCCGTCCCTCGCTCCTGCCCGTCAGCGGCGATTGCGTCGACGCGGTCCTGCTGCCGCATACGCTCGAGTTCACCCCCGACCCCTACGCGGTGCTGCGCGAGGTCGATCGCGTGCTGGTCGGCGAGGGACAGCTGCTGGTGCTCGGCTTCCGTCCGTGGAGTCTGTGGGGCATGCGCGCGCGCTGGAGCCGCACCGGCTTCCCGCCCGGCATGCGGCGCGTGCTGTCGGAGCGGCTGCTGCGCGAGTGGCTGGTGCTGCTCGGCTTCGAGGTGGTCGCGGTGCAGCGCTACCTGTACCTGAGTCCCTGGAGCCGCGGCCTGTCCACGGGCGAGGGCACCGGACGCATGCTGCGCCCTGGACTCACCTACCCGTTGCCCGCGGGCGCATTCCTCCTCAAGGCACGCAAGCGCGTCTACACGCTCACGCCGGTGCGCGCGCGCTTCCGCGAGAAACCGGCGGTGATCGGCGGGCTCGTCAAGCCGACGACGCGTTCACGGGCGTGATCGACATCTATACGGACGGCGCCTGCCGCGGCAACCCAGGCCCCGGCGGCTGGGCGGCGCTGCTGCGCTCAGGTGCGCACGAGCGCGAGATCAGCGGTGCCGAGACGATGACCACCAACAACCGCATGGAGCTCACGGCGGTGATCCGCGCGCTCGAGGCGCTCAAGCGTCCGGTGCAGGCGCGCGTGTATACCGACTCGCAGTACGTGCGCCGCGGCATCAGCGAATGGCTCGCGGCCTGGCGCGCGCGCGGCTGGCGCACCGCTGACCGCAAGCCGGTGAAGAATCAGGACCTGTGGCAGCGCCTCGCCGACTTGAGCGCCCCGCACCAGATCGAGTGGCACTGGGTGCCGGGGCACGCCGGCGTGCCGGACAACGAGCGCGTCGACCGTCTCGCCAACGCGGCCATCGACCGCCTCGACCCCCGATCGTTGCGGTAGACTCGCGACCATGCGCCAGGTCGTCCTCGACACCGAGACCACGGGACTCGAACCCGAGCTCAATCATCGCATCATCGAAGTCGGCTGCGTCGAGCTGGTTAACCGGCGCGCCACCGGCCGGACCTTCCATCGCTACCTGAACCCGGAGCGCGAGATCGACGACGGCGCGCTCGCGGTGCACGGCATCCTGCGTACCGATCTCGACGGCCAGCCACGCTTCGCGGAGATCGTCGAGGAGCTGCTGGGGTTCGTCGCCGGCGCCGAGCTGGTCATCCACAACGCCGCCTTCGATGTCGCCTTCCTCGATGCGGAGCTGGCGCGTCTGCCCGGCACGCCGCGACAGATCGCGGCTCTCTGCCAGGTGCTCGACACGCTGGCGCTGGCGCGCGAGCTGCACCCCGGACAGCGCAACAGCCTGGATGCGCTTTGCAAGCGCTACGGCGTCGACAACTCGGCCCGCGAGCTGCACGGGGCGCTGCTCGATGCGCGCATTCTGGCCGACGTGTACCTGGCGATGACCGGTGGTCAGGGTGCGCTCGAGCTGAGCGAGGCGGCCACGCCGCGGCACGCGGCCGACGGCGGCGGCGTGGCGCGCGCACCGCTCCGTACCGCGGTGCCGCTCGTCGTGCTGACCGCGACCATCGAGGAACTCGCCGCGCACGAGGTCATGCTGGCGGTGATCGCCAAGGCGAGCGGCGGCCGCTGCCTCTGGCCGGTGCAGCCTGCGGCCATCGGGACCGGCGGCGCGGCGCCGCTGCACGACGAGCCGCAGCGCTCGAGCGCCTGAACGCTTGGCAACCCCACGCTCGGCCACGCCCGGATCGATGATGTTCGCTTTGCGCAAGTGCCGCATCGGCGTGGTGGGCCTGGGCTACGTCGGCCTGCCGCTGGCGGTCGAGTTCGGCAAGCACTTCGAGACGCTCGGTTTCGATGTGAACCCGCAGCGGGTGGCGCAGCTGCGCAACGGGCGCGACCGCACGCTCGAGGTGACCCGCGCGGAACTCAAGGCCGCAAGGCGGCTCGGCTTCACGACCGAACTACCCCGGCTGCGTCGTTGCAACGTGTTCATCGTCACCGTGCCGACGCCGATCGACGGTTACAAGCGCCCGGATCTGACGCCACTGACGCGCGCCAGCGAGAGCGTCGGGCACGTGCTGCGCAAGGGCGCGGTGGTGATCTACGAGTCCACGGTCTACCCGGGCTGTACCGAGGAGGTGTGCGTGCCGATCCTCGAACGGCTGTCGGGCCTGAAATGCAATCGCGATTTCTTCGTCGGCTACAGCCCCGAGCGCATCAACCCCGGCGACAAGCAGCATCGGCTCACCACCATCCGCAAGATCACCTCCGGCTCAACGCCCGCGGTCGCCGCGTTCGTGGACCAGCTGTACGGCACCATCGTGACCGCCGGCACGCACCAGGCCTCGAGCATCCGCGTTGCGGAAGCGGCCAAGGTGATCGAGAACACGCAGCGCGATGTCAACATCGCGCTCATCAACGAGCTGGCGCTGATCTTCAACCGCCTAGGCATCGACACCGAGGAGGTGCTGAACGCCGCCGGCACCAAGTGGAACTTCCTGCCGTTCCGTCCCGGCCTCGTCGGTGGCCACTGCATCGGGGTGGACCCTTACTACCTGACGCACAAGGCCCAGGAGATCGGCTATCACCCCGAGATGATCCTGGCGGGGCGGCGCCTCAACGACAACATGGCGCTGCACGTCGCCGGCCAGATCACGCAGTTGATGTCGGCCAAGCGCATTCACGTGAAGGGGGCGCGGGTGCTGGTGCTGGGCATCACCTTCAAGGAAAACTGCCCCGACATCAGGAATTCCAAGGTGGTGGACGTCATTCGCGAGCTCGAGAAGCAGGGCGCGCGCGTCGACGTCTACGATCCCTGGGCGAGCGCGAGCGACTGCCGCCACGAGTACGGCCTCACGCCGCTGCGCGCGCTGCGCGCCCGCAGCTACGATGCCGTGGTCATCGCCGTCGGGCACCGTGAGTTCGGGCAGCTCGGTGCGCGCGGGGTGCGGCGCCTGTGCCGCAGCAAGCACGTGCTGTACGACATCAAGCACGTGTTTCCGGCCAACGCGGTCGACGGGCGGCTGTGAAAATCCTGGTCACGGGCGCTGCGGGCTTCATCGGTTCGCACACCGCACAGCGCCTGCTGGCACTCGGCCACGAGGTGGTCGGGCTCGACAATCTCAACGACTATTACGACGTGACGTTGAAGGAGGCGCGCCTCAAGCGCCTCACGCATGCGCGTTTCCGCTTCGTGAAATTGGATCTGGCGGACGATGCGTCCATGGCGGCGCTGTTTGCGCGCGAGAAGTTTCCGCGCGTGGTGCACCTCGCGGCCCAGGCCGGGGTGCGCTACTCGCTGCAGGATCCGCATGCTTACGTGCGCAGCAACGTCACCGGCACGCTCAACGTGCTCGAGGGCTGCCGTCACCACGGCGTCGAGCACCTGGTGTACGCCTCGACCAGCTCGGTGTACGGGGCGAATACCCACATGCCGTTCTCGGTGCACCGGGGCGTCGATCACCCGCTGTCGCTGTACGCCGCCACCAAGCGCGCCAACGAACTCATGGCGCACAACTACTCGACGCTGTTCGCTCTGCCGACCACCGGGCTGCGGTTTTTCACGGTGTACGGACCGTGGGGGCGCCCCGACATGGCGCTGTTCCTGTTCACGCGCAACATCCTCGAGGGCAGGCCGATCGACGTGTTCAACCACGGCCACCACCGGCGCGACTTCACCTACGTGGACGATATCGCCGAGGGCGTGGTGCGCGCGCTCGAGCGCGTTGCGCAGCCCGATGCGAGCTGGGACAGCGACGCACCCGATCCGGCGATCGAGCTCGCGCGCCGTTCCGCCTCTACAACATCGGCAACAACCAGCCGGTGGAGCTCATGCGCTATATCGAGGTCATCGAGGAGTGTCTGGGTCGCAAGGCGCAAAAGAACTTCCTGCCCTTGCAACCGGGCGACGTGCCCGAGACCTTCGCCGATATCGACGATCTGGTGCGGGACGTGGGCTACCGGCCAGCGACGCCGATCGAAGTGGGCGTGAGGAAGTTCGTCGACTGGTTCTGCGAGTACTACGGCTACCCGCGCTGAGCGCGGGCCAGGTCTACTGCGGCACAATTGGCAGCCCAAGCCGACTGCCGGACCGGCGGATGCGATCGTCGAGACTCAGCAGCTTGAGGCCTGCGACCGCGGCGCGGGCCGTGAGCGCTGAAGCCAGATGGATCGCATCGAGCGTACGGATCGGCTCTCCGGGGAACGGCTGGCGCGCACGGTCCACGATCTCCGGCGCGATGCGCAGGGTATGCCAATGAGACGCGGCCGTGACCAGATGCGCGTGCCGGTCGGCCGCCTCCGCCTCCCTGAGCTCACCGAGTGTGACCGCCCGCAGCAGGACGCGGTCGCATTCGATCAGGGTGAGGTCGGAAGCGACGACGACCTCCGCCGCGCCGAGCAGGCGACGAACGTCGGATGCGGAGTCTTCGTCGAGGAGCCACGCCAGCACGGCGCTGGACTCCGCGTATACGCTCACCGGGAGCCGCGCTCTTCGTCCAGAAGCTGTGCCGCGCTACGCCGGTCCCGGCGTCGGTGCGGCAGCGCCGGATACAGGCCAGCGTCGCCGGCCGATCCGAGCGTCGCGAGCCCCCGTCGCGCGAGCGCGCGCAAGCCCACGGGAACGGAGGTATCGGCGAGCGGATGTCCGGGCGGTGAGAGCTCGGCCACAACCTCGCCCCGGTCCGTCACGAGCACGCCCTCGCCGGCGCGCACCCGGCGAAGGTACTCGCTTAGCCGATTCTTCAGCTCGCGCACGCCTACCGTTTTCATAGTTGCAATTGTGGCCACATGTAGCTACATTGTCAAGGAACACGGTCGGCGGATGCGCGGCGGCATGCGCTAAGATGCGGGCCACGCCTCCAGGCGGAGCTTGACGTGAACGAACCTCGACCCGGCCGCGCCGTACAGGTGCCGCTGCTGGATCTGACCCTGCAGTATCAGCCGCTCGCGGCAGAGATTCAGGCCGCCATCGCCCGGGTGTGTAACAGCCAGCATTTCATCTTAGGCCCCGCGGTGCGGGAGCTCGAGGCGAGCGTCGCCGCCTACTGTCAATGCCGTCACGGCATCGGCGTGTCCTCGGGCACGGATGCGCTGCTGCTCGCGCTGATGGCGCTCGGCATCGGCGCTGGCGATGCGGTCATCACGAGTCCCTTCACGTTCTTCGCCACCGCCGGCACGGTGGCGCGCACCGGGGCGCGGCCGCTGTTCTGTGACATCGATCCGGTGACGTTCAACCTCAGTGCGGCCGCGGTTGCCGAGCTCCTCGAGCGGCAGTGCGAGCGCCGCGGCGGCGAGCTCTTTCATCGGCTGAGCGGCGCACGCGTGCGCGCGCTGATGCCGGTGCACCTGTACGGGCAGCTGGCCGACATGGAGCCGCTCATGCTGAGCGCTCAGCGGTACGGCCTCAAGGTAATCGAGGACGCGGCGCAGGCGATCGGCACCGAGGACGCGCACGGGCGGCGCGCCGGCAGCTTCGGCGACATCGGTTGCCTGTCGTTCTTCCCCACCAAGAATCTCGGCGCCTTCGGCGATGCCGGCATGTGCGTCACCAACGATGCGGCGCTGGCGGAGCGCATGGCCGTGCTGCGCGTTCACGGCGGCAAGCCGAAGTACTACCACGCGCTCATCGGCGGCAACTTCCGCATCGACGAGCTGCAGGCGGCGGTGCTCAACGTCAAGTTGCCGCACCTGGATGCGTGGAGCGCGGGGCGCGCGCGCAACGCCGCGTTCTACGACGCCGCAGTTCGAGCGAGCGCAGCTCGGCGAGGCGGTACGGACGCCGCGGGCGCTTCCCGGACGGCACATCTACAACCAGTACGTGATCCGTGCGCGTGAGCGCGACGCGCTGCGGCAGCATCTTGCCGCCGCCGCCATAGGCACCGAGATCTACTATCCGGTGCCGCTGCACCTGCAGCAGTGCTTCGCCTATCTCAACGGGCGCAGTGGCGACTTTCCCCGCTCCGAGGAGGCCGCGAGCGAGTGTCTGGCGCTGCCGATCTATCCGGAGCTCAGCGAAGCGCAGCT
>CAWILY010000003.1:0-57420 GCA_963837075.1 uncultured Gammaproteobacteria bacterium
TCCGGCCGCGGGCTTCGCCCGTGTCTCCACGTGCAGACAGGGGGCTCCCCCACATAGAGTTCCCCGCCGCTGGATCATCGAAAGCGCAGTGTAGCCCGAGACGCCGGTGATGCGCATGTCGGGCCTCTCACTCCGGCGAGCCCCACCCGCCGGTCGTGCCGCGGAATCGGCCGTCCTGGGCCTCACGGGCCGCCTGGCCCGCGTGCCGGGCGTTGCGCGGCTGGGGGGCGGCCTCAGCCGTCGACCAGCCGGAGCACTTCGGCCGTCTTTTCCAGCATCAGCGGCCGGCTGGCGCGCGACTCGACGTTCAGACGCACCAGCGGCTCGGTGTTCGAGCCGCGCAGGTTGAAGCGCCACTCGGGGAACTCCATCGACAGCCCGTCGGTGAGTTCGACGGTACGCGCCGCAGGCTCGTAGTGCGCCCGCACCCGCGCCAGGATCGACTTCGTGTCGCCGGTGAGGTGGCGGTTGATCTCCCCGCTGGCGGGGAACAGCCGCATCCGCTCTCCGACCAGCGCCGACAGCGGCTGGCCACGCTCGCAGATCTCGGCCAGCACCAGGAGCCACGGGATCATGCCGCTGTCGCAGTAGGCGAAGCGGCGGAAGTAATGGTGGGCGCTCATCTCCCCGCCGTAAACGGCATCCACCTCGCGCATCTTCTGCTTGATGAACGCGTGACCTGACTTGCACTGCACCGGCATACCGCCGTGGCGCTGCACGATGTCGAGCGTGTTCCAGGTGAGGCGCGGGTCGTGCACGATGCGCGCGCCGGGCTCGCGCCTGAGGAAGGTCTCGGCGAGCAAGCCCACCAGGTAGTACCCCTCGATGAACTGACCGGTCTCGTCGAAGAAGAAGCAGCGATCGTAATCGCCATCCCAGGCGAGCCCGACGTCCGCGCCGCTGCGCCGTACGAGCTCCGCGGTAGCGGCGCGATTCTCCTCCAGCATCGGATTGGGTACGCCGTTCGGAAAGGTGCCGTCGGGCTCGCGGTTGACCTTGACGAACTCGAACGGCAGATGCGGCTCGAGCGCGGCGAGCACGAGTCCCGCGCCGCCGTTACCCGGGTTGACCACCACCTTCAGGCGGCGCAGTTTCCGGCCCTCCAGGTAGCCGAGGAGGTGCTCGAGATACTTGGCGCGGATGTCGAGTGCGCGCTCGGTGCCAGCTTGCGCTGCCCGTGGCGGCAGGCGTCCGCTCGCGATGAGCGCGCGCATCTCTTCGAGTCCGGTGTCGGCGCTGATCGGTCGGGCCCCTTCGCGTACGAACTTCATGCCATTGTAGTCGGGCGGGTTGTGGCTGGCGGTGACCATGATGCCGCCGTCGAGCTGCTCGGCGAAGGTGGCGAAGTAGGCACCCTCGGTGCCCCACAGTCCGATATCGAGCACGTCGGCGCCGCTGTCCATGAGGCCGCGCTTCAGCGCCCCGGCAAGCTGCGGGCTCGACAGGCGGATGTCGTAGCCGACCGCAACGCGGTGCGGCCGGACGAAGGCGGCATAGGCGCGGCCGATGTCGTAGGCGAGCGTCGCGTCGATCTCGTCGGGAATGCGGCCGCGGACGTCGTAAGCCTTGAACGAGTTGAGATTGCTCACGGCGCGCCGCTTCAGCTGGTCGTGCCCTTGCGGCCGTAGACATCCTCGAAGCGCACGATGTCGTCCTCACCCAGGTACGACCCGGACTGCACCTCGATGATCTCCAGCGGAATCATCCCCGGATTCTCGATGCGATGCCTGACGCCGATCGGGATGTAGGTCGACTGGTTCTCCTCGAGCAGGAACACCTCGTCGCCGCGCGTGATGCGCGCCGTGCCGGCCACCACCACCCAGTGCTCGGCGCGGTGGTGGTGCATCTGCAGCGACAGCGCGGCGCCGGGCTTGACCTTGAGGCGCTTCACCTGGAAGCGCGCACCGTTCTCGATGCTGTCGTAGCTGCCCCATGGACGGAACACCTCGCGGTGCAGCGAATGCTCGTAGCGGCCGCGCTCTTTCAGCTGCAGCACGAGCCGCTTCACGTCCTGCACGCGGTCCTTCGGGGCGACCAGCACCGCGTCCTTGGTCTCGACCACCACGTGGTCCTTCAGGCCCACCGCCGCCACCAGCCGGCTCTCGGCGTACAGGTAGCTGCCGCTCGTGTCCTCGCTGATGACGTCGCCGTGTGTGACGTTGCCGTGGGCATCGGCATCGCTGGCCGCGTGCAGCGCCGACCAGGAACCGACGTCGCTCCAGCCGGCGGCGAGCGGCACCACTACTGCGTCGGCGGTCTTCTCCATCACGGCGTAGTCGATCGAGTCCGAGGGGCAGCGCTCGAAGCTCGCCGCATCGAGGCGCGTGAAGTCCAGGTCCGCCTTCGCGGCAGCGAACGCGGCCTGGCAGATGCGCGCCATCTCGGGCGCGAAACGCGCCAGCTCCTCGAGGTAACGGCGCGCACGGAACATGAACATGCCACTGTTCCAGTAGTAATCGCCAGACTGCACGAACTCGCGCGCCCGCCCGGCGTCAGGCTTCTCGACGAAGCGCGCGATGCGAAATGCCGCGCCGCTCGCGCTGCCGCGCTGGATGTAGCCGTAACCGGTCTCCGCGGCGCTCGCCACGATGCCGAAGGTCACCAGCTGCCCCGCATCGGCGGCGGCGTGCGCCGTGCGCACCGCTGCCTGGAAGGCCGGCACGTCGCGGATGACGTGATCAGCCGGCAGCACCAGCAGCACCGGATCGACCGCGGCGGCATCCAATGCGTTGCCCTTGAGCGCGGCGTGCGCGGCAAGCGCGATCGCCGGTGCGGTGTTGCGCCCGAACGGCTCGAGGATCGTGGCGCGCGGCGTGATGCGCAGCTGCCGCAGCTGCTCGGCCACGAGAAAGCGATGCGCTTCGTTGCAGACGATCACCGGCGCCTGTGCGCCGAGTCCCTCGAGTCGCAGGACGGTCTGCTGCAGCATGGTGCGCGTACCGGTAAGTGGCAGCAGCTGCTTCGGATACAGCTCGCGCGACAGCGGCCACAGCCGCGTGCCCGCGCCACCGGAGAGAATCACTGGAATGAGCATCGCGCCCGCCCCGCCCCTTCAGGCCGCAACCAGCTTCTGGCCGCGGCCGATGGCGTAGTAGCTGAATCCGAAGCGCGCCAGCATCGCCGGATCATAGAGGTTGCGGCCGTCGAAGATGACCGGCGACTTCAAGAGCTTACGCAGCTGCTCGAAGT
This sequence comes from uncultured Gammaproteobacteria bacterium, assembly GCA_963837075.1. Lineage (GTDB taxonomy): Bacteria > Pseudomonadota > Gammaproteobacteria > Steroidobacterales > Steroidobacteraceae > 13-2-20CM-66-19. The sequence goes on from CAWILY010000003.1 coordinate 3,190, forward strand.
CGGGACTCCTGAACTCCTGCCATTCGGTGACGATGGCGAGCGCATCCGCGCCCTTGGCGGCGTCGTAGGCGTTCTTCGCCAGCTGCACGCCGCTCTCAGCGCCGTACAGCCGCTGCGCCTCGGCTGCGGCGACCGGATCATACGCCTGCACGCGCGCGCCGGCCCCGAGCAGCAGCTCGATCAGGGTGCGGGCGGGCGCCTCGCGCATGTCATCGGTGTTGGGCTTGAATGCCAGGCCCCACAGCGCGAGCGTGCGGCCCCTGAGACCATCGGCGAAATGCCGCTGCATCTTGCGGAACAGCAGCTCCTTCTGGCGCGCATTGACTGCCTGCACCGCGTGCAGGATCTGTGGCTCGTGCCCGGCATCGTGTGACGAGCGGATCAGCGCCTGCACGTCTTTCGGGAAGCACGAGCCGCCGTAGCCGATGCCGGGATAAATGAAGCTGTAGCCGATGCGGGGGTCCGAGCCGATGCCGATCCGCACCTTCTCGATGTCGGCGCCAACCCGCTCGGCGATGTTGGCCAGCTCGTTCATGTAGCTGATCTTGGTGGCAAGCATGGCGTTGGCGGCGTACTTGGTGAGCTCGGCCGAGCGGATGTCCATCACGATCAGCCGGTCGTGATTGCGGATGAACGGCTCGTAGAGCGCACGCATCAGCTCGGTGGTGCGCGGGTTGTCGGTGCCGACGACCACCCGGTCGGGCTTCATGAAGTCGCCGATTGCGGCGCCCTCCTTCAGAAACTCGGGGTTGGACACCACGTCGAATTCGACCTTCGCGCCACGCGCAGCCAGGGTCCGCTCGAGCTCGGCGTGCACCTTGTCCGCCGTGCCGACCGGTACCGTGGACTTGGTGATGACCACGCCGTAACGGCTCAGGTGAGTGCCGATGGTGCGCGCCACCGCGAGCACGTGGCTCAGATCCGCCGAGCCGTCCTCTCCGGCCGGGGTACCCACGGCGATCAGCTGAAACAGTCCATGGCCGACGCCCCGCACGGCATCGGTGGTGAACTCGAGCCGCCCGGCCTCGCTGTTGCGCTTGATCAGCCCCTCGAGGCCTGGCTCGTGAATCGGCACGTCGCCGCGGTTGAGACGCTCGATCTTCGCGGCGTCTACATCGACGCACACCACGTGATTTCCCGCTTCGGCGAGACATGCGCCGGTCACCAGACCCACGTAGCCCGAGCCGAAGATCGTAACGCGCATTGAGTTAAGTTCTTGAGTGTTAAGGAAGAAAGCAGGAAAGCCTAAAGGAAGGCCGTGGCCGGCTCAAGCGCCGTTGCTACATAGCTCGACGGTAGCGGCGTTTCTATAGGAGACCCGCAGGCACGCGCCTAATTATGGCGCAACTGGTGCTGGCGCAAGTGCCACCGTGAAGTTCTTTACCAGCAGGTCCTCGGGCTCGAAATTCCTGAATTCGCGCGCAAACGCTGCGACCGGCGTCGGCAGACGCTCCCACCGCGTGGTGCTCAGCGAAGCCACCCTGAAGCCCGCGTCCTGGAATATGCGCATGATTTCCGGCAGTCGCAGCCGGTTGGTATAAAACCCGGAGCGCGCCATCCACTCCGCCTCCCACCAGCGCGACGAGATGCGCAGGTTGTTCAGGGCACCTCCGAGATGGTCTTTCAGATCGATCTGATGCGAGCAGATACCATCGGCGTGCATAGTGCGGCGAAGCTCGCGGACCATGTCGGCAAAGTCTCCACGCCGCACATGTTCCAGAGTTGCCTGCGACCACGCAAAGTCCACCGATGCCGTCGGCACCTCGCGCAACGAGGCCATACCCCGGGTGCCATAGACTCCGCCGCAGACCCGCAACAGCGTCGTGATATCGTCGACCGAATCGAGATTCGGCGGCCGCAGTCCCTGACTGCGCAAATGCGTGCACAGCTCCCGGTAGACGCGCAGGTCGGTCGTAGCGAACGGGCCTGAATCGATCAGGTACGTGCGCGTGGCGCCGTGTGCGGCCGCAATGACGGCCGAAGCCACGGAATCACCGGGGCCGAGCTCCAGTGCGGTAAAGCCCGCTCCCGCGGGCACGCGCGCGTGGGCAAAGTGCTTGCGAAAAACATCGAGCGCATACACCGGATCGTGCATTGCGCCATGCCGAAACACGCTCAGTTTGTGCCACACGCGGTAGCCGATCGGAAACCTGGACAGGACCAGTTTGCCGGCGATGCGGCCCCACCAGGGAATTAACTCACGCACATCACCGCGTCCCGCGCAGTCAGGCTAATGGCCTTTGTCCTGGGTAGGCTTAGCAGCTTCCGACAAGCGCCGCTTGGCGGCGAAATCAGCGACCTTGGCGGCGGCGCTGACGTGCGGCAGGACGGTCTTGCGTGTCCAGACGTAGTCGCGGATGTCGACGTCCGACTGGTACTCCGCCACCGACTCGGTGAGCAGCGCGAGCGCCCGGTGGCAGTCGAAGCTGGCGAGTGCGACCAGCAGCTCGTTCAGGACCTGCTGCATCTTCGCCCACGGCAGGTGATGCTCGATTGCGCGCAGGATCATCGGGTGATCGGTGCCGGTGACATTGGTGCCGATCAGCAGCTCCTCGAACAGCTTCTCCGCCGTGCGCAGTCCCGTGTACTCGATCTCGATGTCGCCATCGGGGTTGTCGGCGTCGCGTACCGTGAGCCCCATGAGATTCACCATGCGCCGCGCCAGGTCGTCGATGCGCACCGGGCGCCCCATATCGAGAACGAACACGTCACCCCCCTTGGCCATGGAGCCGGCCTGCAGCACCAGCTGCGCCGCCTCGGGAATCGTCATGAAGTAGCGGATGACTTCCGGATGGGTGACGGTCACCGGTCCGCCGCGCCGGATCTGCTCCTGGAACAGCGGCACCACCGAGCCGGAGGAAGCCAGCACGTTGCCGAAGCGCACCATGCAGAAGCGCGTGTGCGTGGTGCGCTCCTGCAGCGCCTGCAGCACGAGCTCCGCCAGGCGCTTGGTGGCCCCCATGACGTTGGCGGGGTTCACGGCCTTGTCAGTGGAGATCAGCACGAAGCTCTCGACCCCGGTCTCGAGCGCCGCTTCCGCCGTATACCAGGTGCTGATCACGTTGTTATGAATGCCCTCCACCACGTTGTGCTCGACGATCGGCACGTGCTTGTAGGCGGCGGCGTGGTAGATCGTCTGCACGCCGAAGGTCGACAGCACCTCGCGCACCCGGTGCCGGTGGTGAGCGTTGCCGAGCAGCGGCACGATCTCGACTGCGAGGCTCTCACTGGCGGCAATCTCTTCGAGCTCGCGCTGGATGTGATAGAGCGCCAGCTCCGACATCTCGAACAGCACCAGCCGGCTCGGCCCGAGCCGCACGATCTGGCGCGACAGCTCCGAGCCGATCGAGCCGCCCGCTCCGGTCACCAGCACGCACTTGCCGCGCACCGAGGAACCGAACAGCTTCGGCCGCGGTGGCACCGGGTCGCGCCCGAGCAGATCGCCGACATCGACGTCGCACAGCTCGTTGAACTTGGCCTTGCCCGAGATCAGGTCGGCGAGATTGGGAACCGATTGCACGTGCACGCCGAGCGGCTCGAGCGAGGTCAGAATCTCGCGTCGTCGCCGGCGCGAGGCCGACGGCATGGCCAGCAGGATCCGGTCGATGCGTCGCAGCCGCACCAGGTCCTCGAGCGCCTCCGGCCCATAAACCCGGATACCGTTGATGCTGCTGCCCTGGAGCGACCTCTTGTCGTCGATGAAGGCCACCGGGGTGAACTGGGGTCCGCTGAGCAGCGCCGTCGACACGTGCGCACCGGCATCGCCGGCGCCGTAGATCGCCACGCGTGCGGAGGCGCCTTTCGCGCCCGAGTGGCGCAGGAACAGGTAGCGCGCCACGAAGCGGCTGCCCCCGACCCAGGGCAGCGCCAGCGCCCAGTAGATGCCAAACGCCGACAACGGGATCTGATGACTGGCGAAGAAGCGGTCGTAGACGGCCAGCACCAGCACCGAGAGGCTCACGCCGGCGATCACCGTCACCATCGCCTTCGGTCCCATGAAGCGGATGATGGCGCGATACAGGCCGAACACCGAGAAGAAGAACATTGCCGAGGCGACCGCGACCACGAAGTAAGCCAGCGTTCGGTCGAGTGCGGGATCGAGACGGTCGAACTTGAGGGCCAGTGCGGCCCACAGTGCGGTGGGGATCGCGACGGCATCGGCCGTCGCCATGATCAGGCGCTTGGTCTCACGCGGGAGCGCGAGCACGGCGGCGGTAGCCGCGAAGCTCCGCGACGCAGGTCTCCGGGCTGCGTGTCTATCCCCCATGCCACCTCCACCCTTCGGACCCGGACCCCGCGGGATCTCTCAATTGATCAAGAGAGCCGGCTCGGTCGCAATTTCGCCTCATTGTAAAGCAATCAGGTCAATCGACAAGACAACACAACGATTGACGCGGGTCGCGGTTGACGCACTGCCGCGTGGTGAGCGCCCGCCGCAGGTCATTTCTGAGCGCTCGGCCGAGCGTTCCCCGTCCCGGCTTCTTGAGCGCGGCGTCAGGGGAACTGCCGTGCGTCGCTGGCCGCAGACACTCGAAACCTAACAGAAACCTAACAGCGACAGGGCCGCCGTCAGCGGCGTTATCCCGCGCGCGGCAGTGGCGGCACGCCATGCCAGCGAGCATCCTCGACCGAGGCCGGCTGCACTCGAGACGGCGCACCGGCCCAGCTTGCCAGTGACACCCGCCGTGCCAGCGTCCCGGCGCAGATCAGGGTGGCATGTGGCAGCGGCGTTGCCTCGCACCAGGCACAGGCAGCAACGGCGCCCGCCGGGTGCTCAACCGCATGCGATCACCGCCAGCATCTCCTTCGACAGGATGATGTGATCCCTGGCACCGCCGAGTGCAGCGTACATCTCGGCCAGGGTACGGCCTTCCTTCTCCGCACCTTGCTCGTAGAGCATGGTTGCCATGTAGTAACGGAGAAATTCCTCGGCAGTGGGGAAGTCGAGCTGGGAGTTGATCACCTCCTCGCGCACCTCGGCGAAGATGCCGCGGGCCAAGGGGACGATTTCCCGGCGCAGGCGGTCGGTGCGGATCAGCGTCACCTCGTCGATTGCCCTGCCGGTGAGGCGTTCGTTGAAAGTATACAGCTCCCTGGCGTTGTTGATGGTCGGGCCGATCAGGACGACCTCGCCGCGAGGCTCCACGAGCCGTTTCAGCTCACGCAGCGTGAAGGCCGGATCGGCAGCGTTGTAAATGGCGAAGTTGGAAAATGCGGTGTCGAAGCTGCCGTCGGCGAACGGCAGCGGCTCGTCCATCGAGCCGATCCGCAGATCAAGATTGGCACACTGGGTGTAGCGGCGTCTCGCCTGGTCTATGAGCGCGGTCTCGCGATCGAGAGCGGCGACACGACCCTCCGCACCAACACAAGCGAGGTACAGATGCAGATGGTTGCCATCGCCGCAGCCGAGATCGAATATCGCCCGCCGCCGACGGCGGCCGAGGAACGCTGCGATCCATTCGTCGATATCGATGTTCGCGAATTCCTTGTGTGCGCGTATACGCACCGCCAGGCGCTCGTGCTTCTCCTTGTAGCTCAGGTCCCGCATTACCGACTCCCTTCCACATAAAGCTCGCGCGCCACGAAGAACGCTTCGGCACAGGCCACGCCGACCGCACCACCACGCACGCTCGCCAGCGCCCGTACGTTCTCTTCGCTGCGCGCATGCGGGTGCGGCTTCAGCGCACCCTCGAAGGCACGCAGCGCCGCCACCTTGGTCTCGATGGTGCGGGTGACGTCGAAATAAGCGTTGGGTTGAAACGGTGGGAAAGGTGCCGGTGCCCAGTCGGTGGACGAAGGCACCTCGAACAGGAACAGCTTCCGGATCATCGTCGCCGGCAGGTCCGATGACAGCCGCTGCGGCAGCATCACCGCCGACATGGTCGCCTCCCAGCACACCCGGTGATCGACGTTGAGATCACCTGGATGGTGGGTGAACACCCATTCGGGCCGAAACTCGCTGATCGCCTGCTCGATTGCCTTTACCAGCTCGAGATGCGGTACCACGTTCAGCTGGATGTTCCTGAAGCCATGGCGCCGGGAATCGGCGATGCCGACCATGCGCGCGCAATCGGTGGCAAGTTGATGCAGCCGGGCAAGCTCGGGGCGCGCGTGACGTGCATCGGCGTCGCCGCTCAGCACGCAGGTGAAGACGCGATGCCCCTGATCCGCCAGCAGGCGGAAGGTGGCGCCACAGCCGAAGATCTCATCGTCAGGGTGAGCAATGACTGCCAGGATGTTCATTGCAGCATCCTAATACCGCAGCTCACAGCGTATGAACTCCGGCCTTGAGGAGAATGGCCAATCCGACCAGCGGCAGGTAAGCGATCGTGAGACCCAACATGCCGTTGAGGTGTCCCAGCGCAACCAGGGTGGCCAACGGGCACAGCCAGATCAGGTTGATTACTCCGACGGCCAGACTTACCGGTGCATGCGCCCCGAGTCTGCGTGCAGCGTATTGATAGGCATGGCTGCGATGCGCCTCGAGATAGATCCGTCCGCCTGCGAGAAAGCGCCGCAGCAGGGTCACACTTGCGTCGACCACGAATACGCCGAGCAGGATGACCCAGGCCCAGAAGAGATTCGGTGCGATCCACGCAGCCTGAATGGACAGCACGGCGAGCGTGATCCCGAGGAAGCCACTGCCGGCATCGCCCATGAAAATGCGGGCCGGTGGATAGTTCCAGCATAGAAATCCCGCCACGGCGGCCAGCAGCACCGCGGGCATGATCCACTGCGGACTGCCGGGCACGACGATCACGTACAGCAGCACACCGCCGATGCATACCGTGATGGCCTCGATGCTGGCGATGCCATCGATACCGTCCATGAAGTTGTACAGGTTCAGCAGCCACACCGCATAAACTGCCGCAATGGCGTCGCTCAGCCAACCCCGCGGCAGAGTGAGCTGGCCAAGCGTCAGGGCCGGCATGCCATCCAGACAGACGAGAGCCCAGGCGGCCGCCAGGAAATGGAACAACAGCCGCCAGCGCCTTGCCAGATGGTAGTGATCATCCAGAAAGCCCACCAGCGCGACGAGACCGCCTGAGCCAATCAGGGCAGCCACCAGTCTCGCCGGAACCAGCTCCAGCACCCACAGCACGGGCAGGCAGGCGAAGAAGGCCAGCACGATGGCCATACCGCCACCGCGGGGCGTGGGAATGGAGTGGGAGCTGCGTTCGTTCGGGACATCGACGAGCGAGCGCGCCAGCGCATAACGACGCAGTACCCAGGTCACGGCAACGGACAGGCCCGCCGCCGCCGACAACAGCCACCACAGACTCATCGTCGAAGAGTTCCCCTCCAGCGGTGTGAATCGCTAAGAATACCGCGCGCGCCAGCTCACTGACATTCGTCGCCGCAGCTTCACGTCAGCAGCTCACGGTACAGCAGCAACGTCCGCCGGATGACGGCATCGAGAGAAAACTCGCCTGCCGTTACCCGGGCCCGGCCCTGCCGCCCCATTTCCCGCCGCAGCCCGGCATCCCGGGCCAGCGTTTCCAGCGCCGCCGCCAGCGCCTCGGCATCTCTGATCGGCACCAATAGACCGTTGTAACCATCTGCAACGATCTCCCTGCAACCTGGCCAGTCCGTGGTGACGATCGGCAGGCCACACGCTGCCGCCTCGACGAGTACCTTGGGTATGCCTTCCCCGTAGTACGTCGGCAGACAGACGATGTCCGCATCGGCGAATACCCGCGGCATGTCGTCCTGGCGGCCGCGGTAGTCGATGACACCTTCGGTATGCCATCGCCGTAACAGCTCGGCCGGAATGCTGGCGGGATTATCGGGATCGGGCTCCCCGACCAGCACGCACCTGGCATCCACCCCGCGCTGCCTGAGCAATCGCGCGGCGGTCACGAACTCACCGATGCCCTTCGTGTAGAGCAGGCGCGAAGCCAGTACGATCCGCACCGTGCCACCGCCATCGGCAGCGCGCGGCGCGAACCGGGCCAGATCGACACCGGAGCCCGGGACGACCACCACGTCCGCGGCACGGATCCAGCCGGCACTTGCGAACAGTTGCCGATGGTCGCGATTCTGGACGATGAGACGCATGCGCGGATGGCGCAGCGCAAATCGATAGCCGGCAACTACGCCCAAACGCAACGCGCGCCGGATCACACCGCCACCGGCGTACGCATGTCCCATCCCCGATATTGCATTGACGACCGCGTGCGTGCCGGTCATGCGGGCGGCGATGGTGCCGTAGAGCACGGGCTTGGAGGTCACGTGGTGCACGAGGTCCGGCCGAAGGCTGCGGTAGAGCTGCCGGAGGCGACGAAAGGAGCGCCACTCGGCGAGCGGATTCATTCCTGAGCGCGAGAGCCGCAGCTCGTGCCAGCTGAGCCCGGTGCCCTGAAGCTGCGGCACATGCTTGCTGCGTGGCGTTGCGACGTGCACGTCGTAGCCGGCATCGCGCGCCGCCAGTGCCAGCGCGAGCCGGTGCGAGATGAAGAAGCCTGCATGATTGACCACGAACAGCAGCCGCACGCCCGGCCGCGTGGCGCTCGTGACGGAACTCACGGGGGAATGTGGTGGCTGCGCCGTCATGTCGTCGGAATTCGCACGAACGGCCCCGACGAGGGCACCGACCCTGCGACCTGCAATTCCCGTGGGGGTGGATTTAACACGTTGATTGATAAGTAAATCTCTAACCCGCATCCGGAACGCATCAATTCCCCGTCCCACGCTCCCCGCCGAGGTGCCATGCGACGGTCCGCTCGATACCTTGCGTCACCGGCACCGGCGGCGACCAGCCGAGCTCGCGACCAGCTGGCGCGCTGTCCACCGTCAGCGAACCGCACAGCCGGGCCAGATCGGCCTTCCGGCCCGTCAGCGTCGCGGCGACAGCGAGCAGGGTGCCCGGAACGGCGAGCACGTGCGCCCGCCGCCCCATGGCACGTGCGATACGGCGCGCCAGTTCCGCCGTGGAGAGATCCTCGCCGTCGGACACCATCCACACGCGGCTGGTTGCCGCAGGATGGTCCAACAGCAGCTGCAACAGATCACACAGATTCCAGCTGCTGACCAGGCTGCGCCTATTGTGGATGCTGCCGAATGGGATCGGCCGACCAGTCTCCACCCAGCGCAGCAGTCGCAGGAAATTTCCCCGTACCCCCGGACCATATACCAGCGGCGCCCGTACCACGACGCCCTGCATGGGACCGGATTCCGTGACCTCGCGGAGATGCCGCTCCCCCAGCCATTTTGACTGCGCATAGGCATCGCACGGATGCGGCTCATCGCGGTCGCTGTAGGGTCGGTCTGCGCCCTCGCCGTTGACCTTGATGCTGCTGAGGTAGACGAAGCGCTTGACGCCGGCGCGCGCGGCGGCACGCACCAGACAGGACGTCCCGCGTGCGTTCACCTCCAGGTATGGCTCAATGGCTGTGACATCGGGACGGTGCGCCATGGCCGCGACGTGCAGGACGATGTCGATGCCATCGAGCGCTGCGCTCCAGTCGGTTTGCGCGCCGATGGCACCCACCACCGCGCTCTCTACCGCCCCCGCCGGAGGCGGTTCAGGGTTGCGCAGTGCGGCCCGCACCATGTACCGGGCGGCATCCAGCTGGGTGCACAGATGCCGTCCGATGAAGCCCGTGGCACCTGTCAGCAGCACGCGTGTCATAAGCCGGCACACTCGCCTGTGCGCATGCCGCTGCGCCGGGGCCTCGCTCGCGAGCGACCTTCAGGCTGCAAGGTTGCTAACCGGCAGCCTCGAGCAGGCGGGCGTTCAGTGGCAGCTCGGGGTGGCGGCGCTGATGGCGCAGGATTATTTCCCGCAGCTGCGTCTGGTAATGCACCGACGTGAAGCGCGCGCCCACGCGCAGCGCATCGGCGCCGCTTGCATCCGCCTCGTAATCGTCCACCAGCACCAGACCGTCCTCCGCCGCAACGGCGAACGGACCACCCGGCGACGTCAGCACGATCTGCCCCGGCGTGCGGCTGGCGCCGGGCAGAACGTGGCTTCCGAAGTCCAAGGGCCGCGCGCGCCAGATCTTGATGTTGCGGGAGTCGATGCTCGAGAACGCACCGGGGTACGGGCGGGTCAGCGCGCCGATGAAGCGACAGATCTCGATACTCGGGCGTCGCCAGTCGAGCGCGCCGTCCTCGGGCAGGCGCTGGGGAAAGTAGCTGGCGCTTTGCTTCTGCCGCTCGCCCCTGCGCTGCAGGATCCGGCCCGATTCGAAGGCCTCGATGATCATCTCGGACGTGAGCAGCGCCACTTTCGCATAGGAGCTGTTGATGTCGTCAGTATCCGAATAGCGAAATGAGCGGCTCGCAATGACGTCCCCGGAGTCGATTCCGGCATCGATGAAGAAGATCGAAATGGAAAAACTCTGCGCGCCGAGGATCAATGCCCAGTTCTGCGGCGATCGACCGCGCCCGGCACAGATGCCGTCGGCGCTGCCGTGCACACCGATAACGCCGGTGTGGCAGCAAGCGATGAGCCACGGTGGCACCAGACGCTGCCAGCCGCACACGATCAGCAGGTCGATCTTCAGCCTCTCGAGTTGCCGGCGGTCCTCGGCGTCCGTGATGGCGTAGGATTTCAATCCGACGAAAGGCAATCCGAGTCGGCGAGCGATGGGGGCCATGTGCACGTAGCCGGAGATCGCATCGCCCGGTGCTCGATCTGTCAGCCCGATGACGCCGGCGAGCGGTATTCGCGTCGCGAGACACTCGAGAGTGCGGGCGCCCGCTTCCACCGTACAAAGGGCATAGACGTTCATTCGGTCCCGGAGTCAGGCCAGTGTGCCGCGGCGGCTGCAACGTGACGGACGAACCGATCGCCGACAGCCTCGCGAAACGTCTCATTAACTCTGAAGATCCGCTCGACGCTCTGTGTTGCCGCGCAGAGGTAGCGGACCATCGGCGCGGGATAAGGTCCGCCGTCCTGAGAATAGTGCATCGGGTGCAGCAGCAGCTGGTAGGTCCCGGTCCGCGCACCCTCGAAGAACGTACGCGGATCGGTCCAGAACTGCATTCGCGAATCCGAGAGGTATCGGTCGCGGGAAAAAATGGCCGGATCGTAGGCATTGCGAAACCCGGCGAACAACGGGTACCGTCCCCGAACGCTCGGATTGTGCAGGCTTACCGAGTCGACGCGCCTGCCGATGAGCTGCTCGATCACATCGGCTTCACGCCGAACTTCACGCGGCAGCCCTGCGTCATCGCCATCGTACACCGTGGGATCGAAATGCAACCCGATCTCCGCGCCCAGCGAATCCATCTCCTGCACCTTGCGGCGTGACTCCCGTGCGCTGAGGTTGTACGTCTCAGCGGTAGTGAGCAGGAAGAAGCTGGCCGCGACGCCGACCTCGGCCTCTTCGCGGGCGAGCTGCAGCGCGGCATCCAGATCAAGATCCACGTCATGGCGGAGAATCACACCCGGCTGACTCGACCAGTGTCGCAGCGGGAAGATCCCGAAGCGCCCGTGTAAGTCGCCGAGGAAACGACGCACCCCACGGTAGCTGAAAATCGAACCGTCGTTCCCGATCGTTACGTCCGTAAGCACTTTGACATGAGCTCGGTGACTGTCGCCTCCATTCTTGGAGCTAATGCCCGCGCCGGCAAGCCCCGCGGCGCAGCCGTCATCCGGCCCGCTGCCGCCGGCCGCGCCCCAGGGGCCGTCAGATCTCCACCGCTCTGAGCCGGCAGACGACGCCAGCGACCGTCCACACTCGCTCGCAGCGCCCGTGTCACGGGCGTATGCTTCTCCCTCCCGAATGGACCAGCGATGGAGGGACAGCGGATGGAGAAGCTACGACAGATGGTGCTGCTCATGGCCGCCACGGCGATCCTCGGCGTCACGGCGATGGCTCCGGCGCAGGCCCAGGTTGGTAAAACGATCACCGCACCGGGTCAAACACTGACCAACTCGGAGGGTACCTGGTCGCTGACGACCGACGGGCAGACCACGTCAGGATACGCTGTCAGACTGAACGGGAAGGGTGTCGGCTACGCCGTCTCCCTGACGGTCGACAAGCTAGGTTACCCGGTCGCGACGCACAAGGATGGCTCCGTGTACCAGTGGACCGGCTCGACGTTCAAGCTGCTGAAGAAATAACGCGCCTGGCGCCCGGTGTAAGCTGGGCGTCATCGGCAGCAGACACGGGCGTGCCGTCAGGCGTGGGACTCCATCGCCAGCCACGACTCAAACATCAGGATCCGCCATAGCGCGAACTCGTTGCGGCGTCGGCCGCCGACGTGTTCCGACCACAGCTCCTGCACCGCCGGGGCGCTGAAGAAGCCTTCGCGCCGCAGCCGTCCGGCTTCCAGCAGCTCCTCCGCCCAGCGGCGCAGCGGCCCGCGCAGCCAGGCGCTCAGCGGGACGGCGAAGCCCATCTTCGGGCGCTCGATGAGACTGCGCGGCACGTAACGCTCGAGCAGCCGTCGCAGCAACCACTTGCCGCTGCCGCCGCGCAGCTTCATTGCAAGCGGAACGCGCCAGGCGTATTCGAATACGCGGTGATCGAGCAGCGGCACGCGCATCTCGAGGGCCACCGCCATGCTGGCGCGGTCGACCTTGACGAGTACGTCATCGGGCAGATAAGCCACGGCATCACTCAGCATCATCCGCAGCGGCAGGGAGGATGCCTGCTGCAGCGCCGGCAGGTGCGGTGACCCGACGGCCGCCGGCGCACCTGCCAGCAGCTTCGAGAGCGGCGTGCCACCAGTCAGCCGGTGGTACAGCGCCTGCTCGTGCTCGCTGTCCAGGGCGTCGGCGATCTTGCTGAGCTTCTCGGCCGGATTGCGTACCTGCCGCGACGGCGGCATCCAGGCGGTGTAGAGGCTCGCCGCGCGCTCCCACGCATCTGCCGGCACCGCGTGCACGGCCGCTGCCACGCCGCTGCGCAGCACGCGCGGCACTCGCCGGATGCGCGGCCAGTTGCGCGCCGCCAGGAAATAGCGGTTATAGCCGCCGAACAGCTCATCGCCCCCGTCTCCGGACAGCGCCACGGTCACGCTGCGCCGCGCGAGCGCGGCGAGCAGGCAGGTGGGCAGCTGCGAGGGGTCAGCGAAGGGTTCGTCGTAGATGCGCGGCAGCGCATCGACGAGCGGCAGCATGTCCGCGGCGCTTGCGATCAGCTCGGTGTGATCCGTGCCGAGGTGCGCGGCGACGCGCCGCGCGTCCTGCGACTCGTCGTAGTCGCTCTCGCCAAATCCGATGGAGAAGGTGCGCACGCGGGTGCTGCTGCGTGCCTGCATCAGCGCCACCACCGTGCTCGAGTCGATGCCGCCGGACAGGAATGCGCCCAACGGCACGTCCGCGAGCAGCTGTCCGGCAACGGCGTCACCGAGAACCTCTTCCAGTCCGGTCACGGCCTCGTCTTCACCGACGTCAAGAGGCTCCCGCTCGGCCGCATGCGCCACTTGAAGTGCTGACCAGTACGATTGCGGCTGCGGCGTGTGCGCCGTGTCCAGCTGCGCCGCGCCGAGTGTCAGCCAGCTGCCCGCCGGGAGCTTGGCGATGCGCGTATAGATGCTCCGCGGGCAGGGCACGTAGCTCAGCTGCAGGAAGCTCGCGAGTGCGACACGATCGATGCTCGCATCGAAGCCCGGCATGTGGCGCAAGGCCTTGAGCTCGGAGGCGAAGGTGAAGGCGCGATCGACGTAGCCGTAATACAGCGGCTTCTCGCCCAGCCGATCCCGCGCCAGGTAGAGCGTGCGGCTGGTGCTGTCGAACAGCGCGAGCGCGAACATACCGACGCTTGCGCGCAGCGTGCGCTCGATGCCCCAGGCGCTGAAGCAGGCGAGCAGCGTCTCGGTGTCGGAATGACCGCGCCAGGGCTGCGCGGGCAGCTGCCGGCGCAGCCCGAGGTGGTTGTAGATCTCGCCGTTGAGAACCAGCTGGTAGCGGCCGCAGCGCGAGCTCATCGGCTGATGCCCCGCCTGGGAGAGATCGAGCACCGCCAGCCGCCGGTGCCCGAGCGCGATGCCGGCGCCGGTGTCGGCCCACACCCCGGTATCGTCCGGGCCGCGATGGCGCAGCCGCTCGGCCGCGCTCGTCACCAGCGCACGCAGGTCCTGCCCGGTGCGCCACGCACCGACGATGCCGCACATCAGCTGCGCTCCGGAGCGCTCACTGCTGCCTGCGCGAGCAGCGCCGCGGCATACGCCAGGTCGAGCGGCGAGTCGACGTCGATGCCGCGGGTGCGCGGCATCTCGTAGAGGAGCGTGGCGCCGGGAACGACGAAGCGCCGCTGCGCCAGCAGCACCGCGGTACGCGCCAGATACAGCGCACCGTTGATGAACAGATAGCGGCCGCGATAGTGCTGCCGCCCGGCACCCGTCGGCGGTGGCGTCACGAGGTACTGCCAGCTCGCACCTTGCGCCACCACGCACTCGCACGGATGCTCCCCCATGGCGTGCACGCTCGCCAGCGTGTCGGTGGCGCTCGCCGCGAAGCGTTCGATGGCGCCGTCGATGTCCGCGGCGCTGCGCAGCGGCGAGGTGGGCTGCAGCAGCAGAATGGCTTCCGGCGTTTGCCCCCGCTCGCGGGCATACCAGCCGAGCGCATGCTCGACCGCCTCGATCATCGGGGTGTCATCAGCGGCGAGCGCGGCCGGGCGCCGATAAGTAGTGGCAAAGCCGCAGCGCGCCGCGCAGGCCGCGATCTCCTCGTCATCGGTGGATAGCAGCGTATCGTCGATGCGGCGGCTGGCGCGTACCGCCGCGAGTGTGTGCTCGATGAGCGGCCTGCCGGCGAGCAGCGCGAGGTTCTTGCGCGGAATACCCTTCGACCCGCCGCGCGCCGGTACCAGCGCGAGCAGCATCAGAGTGCTTCTCGGGCGATCTTCTGCAGCTTTTCGCCGATCTGGCCGATGCGGGCATCGTCCATCTTAACCATCACCGGCAGGGCGATGGCGCACTCGAGGATGTCGGCGCTGCGCTGCCACTGCTCCTGGTAGGAGTCATGGTACCAGCCGTACTTCTCGAACATGTGCGACCAGTGCTTGGCGAAGTGCCAGCGCATGGCATCCGGTACATTCTTGGTACCGAGCCCCTCGCGCTTGAGGCCGGCGACAAAGCGCGCGGTGGTCTGCCGATCCTCGAAGTACATGACGATGGCATCGCCGAGCTCGCCGTCCGCATCGAGCAGGCGCCGGCCGCGGATGCCGAGTGCGCTGATGAGCGGCGTCAGCTTCGCCTTGTTGGCGCGCTGCGCGGCGATGATGGCATCCAGCTTGGCAAGCTGCACGATGCCGATCGCTCCCTGCAGCTCG
Organism: uncultured Gammaproteobacteria bacterium; assembly: GCA_963837075.1. GTDB lineage: Bacteria > Pseudomonadota > Gammaproteobacteria > Steroidobacterales > Steroidobacteraceae > 13-2-20CM-66-19. The sequence continues at coordinate 18,423 of CAWILY010000003.1, forward strand.
GTCATGCGGTAGTTGAAGCCCTCGCCGATCGCCCCCTCCTCGCCCCGTCCGACCGTGGTCGAATACTCGTGGCCGTGATCGTGGTAGGCGCGCGCGCGGGTGAAGGTGCCGTGATCGCCGGTGACCACCATGCCGCCCTCGCCGGTGATCATCACCTTGCCGGCATCGAAGCTGAAGCAACCGGCGTCGCCGAGCGTGCCGAGGTAGCGTCCGTGCCAGCGCCCGCCCACCGCCTGCGCCGCGTCTTCGATGACCTTGAGCCCATGGCGCTGCGCGATGCGGCCGATCGCGTCCATGTCCGCAGGGGCGCCCAGCATGTGCACCGCAATGATCGCGCGCGTCGCGGGCGTGATCGCCGCCTCAATCGCCCTTGGTGCGATGTTCAGTGAATGGTCGACGTCGACCACTACGAGAGTCGCGCCGCTCTGGATCACCGCCTCGGCGGTGGCCACGAAGGTGAAGGCGGGGATGATGACTTCGTCACCGCGGCCGATCCCCAACGCCGCCAGCGCCACGCGCAACGCCGCGGTGCCGGAAGACACCGCCTGCGCGTGCGCGACGGCGAATTTCCTGCAGGCGGCCGCCTCGAACTCGCGCACCTTGTACACGCCCTTGCGCAGCGCATCGAAGCCGTGGGCGAACAGGATGCCGCCATTGGCATCGAACAGGTCGTTGATCGCCTGGCGCTCTTCGTCACCGAATACTTCAAATCCTGGCATCTAGCTCTCCAACACCGCCACCGTGCCTCAGGCGAGATGCCTGCGCAGCAGCGCGGGCGCGTCCGTCACCGACGAGAATGCGACCGGGTTCTGATCGAAGGCCGCCTGCAGGGGCACGAGCAGCGCTTCGATGCGTGCGGCGTCCTTGAGCCCGACCTGCCAGCGAGCCAGATTCTTCGGCACCTGCATGCGATCGCACAGCTGCCGCAGCAGCAGCGCGAAGCGCTGCGCCTTGCCAGCGGCAGCGAGCGTGCTGCCGGGCTCAATGACATCGAGCAGCTCGGCGTAATCGCTGTAGCCGCGCGCGACGTTGTATTCCACCACCGCGGCGATGAACACCGCGCCGCATATGCCGTGCGGGATGCGGTAGTTGACGCCCAGCGGGTAGGAAAAGGCCCCCGCGATGCCTGAGCCCGAGTTGAACAGTGCCGCGGCGGCCAGGTACGAGCCGAGCAGCAGCGCCTGCCGGCGCGCGAGGTTGTCGGGATCATCCAGCAGGCACGGCAGATTGCGATACAGCAGCGCGAACGCCTCGCGGCTGAAGACGCGCGTCAGCTGGTTGTGCTGGCGGCACATGAAGCTCTCGAGCGTGTGCACCAGCGCGTCCATCCCCGCCGAGATCGCGGCCGCCGGCGGACACGACAGCGTCCACTCGGCATCGAGCAGCGCCCAGGTGGCGCTCAGGTGACGGCCGTTGATACCGAGCTTGCGCATCTCACGCTTGTCGGTGAACACGGCGTTGATAGTCACCTCGCTCCCGGTGCCGGCAGTGGTGGGAATCAACAGCGTAGGGATTCCCGGTACCTGCACCTTGTCGAAGCCGCGGTAGTCGATGCCTTTGCCGGGGTTGGTCAGGAGCACCGCCAGCGCCTTGCCGGTATCCAGGCAGCTGCCGCCACCGATGGCGATCAGCAGCTCGGGCCGCGGCAGCTGCCGCACGCGCGCCGCCATCTCGTCGAGGTAGTCGTAGTCGGGCTCCTCGCTGCCGCGCAGCGCCACCACCGACAGCTGCGCCACGTCGGCGAGCAGCGCCTGGATCTCGCGGTAGTAGGCCGAGGCGCGCTCGACCCCCTCGTCGACGATGAGCAGCACGCGCGCGAAGTCGCGCTCCCTGAGGAACGTGCCGAGCTCGCGCGAGCACCCGGCGCCGAACAGCAGGCGGTTGTCGAGCTGAAACAGAAACTTCTCGGTCATCGCACTCACTATCGGCGACTACCCTTGAGCTTGGCGCGAGCCGCCGGGGACGTCGGCGCCGCGCTTGGCGAAAAAATGGAACTGTAGCGGCGCGTATTCGCCCACCGCGGAGGGCAGTGCCGACGACAGGAACTTCACGAAGTGCGAATTGCGCTGGAACTCGCTGCCGACCGCTTTGCACAGCGCCGAGTGCAGCACCCGCGTCACGAAGTAGTGAGTGGACAGCGTGTCGCGCGCCACCGGCGGCTCGATGGCGCACGGTTGCAGCCGCGGGTGAGCGAAGAACTCATCCTCCAGGTAGCGGTTGTGGTGGGCAGGCGGAATTGGCTCGAGACCGAACTCCGCGCGCGCCTCGTTGAGCCTGGCGAGACCGGTGGTGAACGATTCGATGAACAGCAGCCGGCCATGCGGCCGCATCAGCGCCACAATGTTGTCGAGCGCCACTTTCGCATCCGCGGCGGCGAGCAGATTGATCAGCACCCGCTGACAGACGAGGACGTCGACGGATTCGTCGGCAAGCGCGAGCGAGCCTCTGATACGCAGATCCCCCGGCAGGATGCGCACGTTAGGCAGCTCTCGCACCTGTTGCTGCGCGAGCTCGCGCAGCTTGTCGTTGTGTTCGATGCCGAGGTAGCTGGCTGCCGGCATGGCGACGGCGAGTGTCTTCAGCGTGAAGCCGTTGCCGCAGCCGACGTCAAGGACCGTCGTCGCGCCCGCGCGCGCCGGTTTGTCAGGTGCTGGCGTCTGTGCGCTGCATTCACGCACCGCGTAGGCGACGAAAGCGCCTATCACAAGTGTTTCCGTCTGGCGGATGATCTCGTCGGCCATGGTGGAGTGCGGCGACAAGCCGCATTCCGCCGCAACCCGGTCGTAATGCAGTGCGATGCTGGCGTCGTACTCGGCTGTCATCGGTGGTCCTTCTCCTGAAGGTGTGGCCGGCGCAGGCGGCTATTCACCGCGTACCCGGGCCTGGTCGTAATCCTGCGGGCAGCCGATGTCGAGCCAGTACTCGCGCAGTGGAAAGGCGATGGTTCTCGCTCCGCTCGCGTTGAGGCGATCAAACAGCGTCGGCATGTCGAAGTACGCCCGCGGCGGGATGTGATGCAGGGCCGCGGGCGACAGCACGTAGATCCCGGCGTTCACCAGAAACTTCTGCACCGGCTTCTCCTCGATCGAGGTTATGCGCTCGCCGGTGGTGCGCACCACGCCATACGGCACCTGCAGGTCGTACTCGCGCACCGCCATGGTCGCGACCGACTCCAGCGACACGTGGTAGTCGAGCAGATTGGCGATGCTCGCCTGCGTCAGCAGATCGCCGTTCATCACCACGATCGGCAGCGCCGGCGTCTCGCCGATCAGCGACAGCGGGCCGGCGGTGCCGAGGCGCTCCTCCTCGCGCAGGTAGCTGATGGTCGCTCCCCAGCGACTGCCGTCTGCGAAATGCTGCTCGATCAGGTCCGCCTTGTAGTTGACCGCGAAAAAGAAGCGGCGGAACCCTTCAGCGATCAGGTTCTCGAGAATATTCTCCAGGATGGGCTTGCCATGCAATGCCAGCATCGGCTTCGGTGTCTGCTCCGTCAGCGGCCGCAGTCGTGTCCCGAGGCCGCCGGCCATCAGCACCACCCAGTTCGGTCGCTCGCGGGCACCGATCAGGTCGTCGATCAGTGTGACGCCGACTACCTGCCGTGCCTCGTTCACGATCGGCAACTGATGCACGACGTGGCGGCGCATCAGTGCCAGCCGCTGCTTGTCGGAGCTCCCCTGCGGCGCCGTCAGCGGCATGGCGTTCATCACCTTCTCGACCAGGGTGCTCATCGGTACGCCTCGCAGGATCGCCCGGCGCACGTCGCCGTCCGTCATCACCCCGAGCAGCCGGTCCTGAGGGTCGACCACCAGCGCAATCTGATGCGCCGATGCGTCGATGCGTGCAATCGCATCGCTCAGGGTCGCCCCAGGGGTCAGCAGAACGCTTCGCCAGTCACGCATCATCTCTCGCCCTTCCTGACGGCCGCGGGCCGCCGACCCTGTGCATGCGCATCCGCCGCTCAGACGACGATCGGTTCGTCGGCAGCGAAGTCCCTCGAAGCCGTCTGCCCGAGCAGCTGCCAGTAGTGCATCGGCGAGAGGCCGTCGCCCGGACGCTTGCACGCGAGATTGTCCGCCGAGAACACCTCCCCGCGCCGGATCGGCGTGGCTGCTACCAGGCTGCGCCGCGCGATCGGGCGGTTCTTGAGCTCCGAGCTCGTCGCGCACTTGATGCCGTTCCCAAGTGCCGCCTCGACGTCGCGGATGTGCCGCACCATCGCCTGCAGCTCGCCCGGTTCGACCGAGGCTGCGTGGTCGGGGCCGGGCAGCGTGCGATCGAGCGTGAAATGCTTTTCCACCAGGCAGGCGCCGCGCGCCACGGCTGCTACCGCGATATGTATCCCGGGCGTGTGGTCGGAGAAGCCGACCGGCAGCTGGAATGCCGCGGCGAGCGTGTCCATCGCCCGCAGATTGGTCTCCGTGAACGGCGCCGGGTATTCGGTCGTGCAATGCAGCAGCGTCACCTTCTCATGCAGCAGCCGCTGGCCGGTGGCTGACGCGAAGGCCGCGGCAAAAGCCTCCGTGCCCGGCACCGCTTGCGTCGCCTCCACACCGTAGCCGAACGCCAGCGCGCCGAGTGCCGTCTCGACCTCCGCCAGCGTGCTCATGCCGGTGGAAAGAATCACCCGGCAGCCGGTGCGCGCCACCGCGAGCAGGAACGGTCCATTGGTGATCTCCCCGGACGGGATCTTGATCACCTCGAACTGAAAGCGCTGCGCCAACATGTGCAGGTTCGGCACATCGAACGGCGTCGACAGCATGCGGATGCCCGCGCGACGCGCGCGCTCGATGAGCACTGCATGATCGGCTTCCGACAGCTCCAGCCGGCTGAGCATCTGCAGCTGTGTCTCGCCGGCGCCGGTCGTGACGGTCTGATAGTGGGCCTTGCGCGCGAACGCGCTCGCCACCGCGTCGGCGCGGAAGCTCTGGAACTTGACCGCGTCGGCGCCGGCTTCGGCGGCGACCTCGATGAGGCGGCAGGCCAGCTCGAGGGAGCCGTTGTGGTTGACGCCCGCCTCGGCAACTATCAGCACGCGCCCCGCTGTCGTGTTCATGGCATGGCTCTCGCTGGCCGCGGCGTCGGCGATGTCAGGCGGCCGGCCAATTATAGAATTGCTTGACGGTGATGCGCTCGAGCGGGACTGTGCGCAGAATCTGCACGATCCTCTCGCTGGCGCCGCCGGAACCATACGGATTGACGATGTGCGGCAGCTGCGCGAGGAACTCCGCCGAGTACAGCCGCTCGAGTGCGGCACGAATCGCAGCGACCTCTGGTTCGCAGTCGATCACGCTGAGCGCTTTGAGGCGGCCGCGCTGACGATCGCCGATGTTCACGCTGCCTTTGCCGAGACCCGGCGCCTCGATGAGCGCGCTCGAGGAGTTGCCAACCACGCCATCGCAATGGCGGATGCTCGACAGATAGCGCAGCTGGCCCAGTGAGCGGTACAGCCGCGCGGTGCGCGGGCGCGATGCCACGAACTGCTCGATCATGGTGAAGATTACCCTACTGTCCGCATCCGCATTCGGCATGGTGAAGATGAGATGCGTGTCCGCGCGCTCGGCGAGCGCCGCCAGCAGCGCGCTCACCTGCGCACTCGTCGCACGCTCATCGAGCGTGGCGGGATGAAAGGTCACCAGCAGGTTGCGTTTGCCGAGCCGGAAGTCCAGCGCGCGCTCGAGCTCGTCGCGGCCGAGCAGCGGCAGGCGCTGGATGTTGTCGATGCCGAGGCCGCCAACCAGGAACACGCGCTCCGGGTGCTCACCGAGCTGGATCACGCGCCGCCGGTACTCCTCGGCCGCCACGAAGTGCAGATGTGCCATCTTGGTCACGGCATGACGGATGGATTCATCGACCGCGCCCTCGGTGGTCTCCCCGCCATGGATGTGCGCGATCGGCACCCGTGCCATCATCGCCGCCGCGGCGACGGCGAGAATCTCGAAGCGATCGCCCAGTACGATCACGATGTCGGGACGCAGCTGCGGCCAGATCTCCGCGCAGCCGATCATGCCGATCCCCATCGACTTGGTGATGCCGACGGCGGTATCGGAGGACAGCAGCGTCTCGAGCCTCGCGTCGATGCGAAAGCCGTCCTCCTCGATGACGCGATAGGTCAGCCCGAACTCCGGCGACAGATGCATGCCGGTCACCACCACCTGCAGCTCGAGATCCGGACAGTCACGGATGCCGCGCATCAGCCAGTAGAGCAGCCCGTACTCGGCGCGACTGCCGGTCACGACGCAGATTTTGCGGCGCGTCATGGATTGGAGTGACTGACGAGGAAGGCGCTCGAGGGCAGCTTGATCACCGCCAGCTCCAGCCGTTCCGCCACCGGCAGCGCCGCTCGCGGACAGTGTTGGTACATCGGCAGGCGGTGCAGCAGCGTCCACAGCGGGCGGCAATGATAGCCGGCCTCGATCAGCGTGCCGAGGATCGCGTTGCGCTCTGCAAGGCTCAACTGCTCGAAGCGCACGGCATTCAGCCAGAAGTTACTGCGGCTGCCGTGCGGCTCATCGATGAAGGTGAGCCCAGGGTGCCGTGACACCTGCGCGCGGTAGCGCTCCGCCAGCCGACGTTTGCGCGCCAGCATGTCCGGCAATCGCTCAAGCTGCGCGCAGCCGAGGGCCGCATTGAGGTTCGGCAGGCGGTAATTGAAGCCCACTTCGTCGTGATAGAACTCCCAGGCGTGCGCACGCTTGGCGGTGGTGGTCAGGTGCTTGGCGTGCCGGGCCAGCTCGGTATCGTTGGTGAGGATCGCCCCGCCGCCGCCGGTGGTAACGATCTTGTTGCCGTTGAAGCTGAGCGTACCCGCGAGCCCGAAGGTCCCGGTATGTCGCCCAGCAAGCGTCGAGCCGAGCGATTCTGCTGCATCCTCGATCACAGGTAGCGCATAGCGGGCGGCCACCTCCATGATATCTGGCACGGCGGCCGGGTGTCCGAGAGCATGCATGGGTATCACTGCGGCCAGTCGCCTCCCAGTGACGCGATTGCGCCAGGCGCCGCCGGCGGGCTCGGCGATGTCCGCCAGGTGCGCGCGCAGTGCCTCCGCATCGATGCCGAGGCTCGCCGCCTCGCTATCGACGAAATGTGGCACGGCGCCGCAATGTGCCACGGCATTCGCGGTCGCCACGAAGGTGAGCGCCGGCACGATCACTTCTTCGCCGGTGCGCGCGCCGGCCAGCATGATCGCCACCTGCAGCGCCGCGGTGCCGTTCACCACCGCGACGGCGTGCCGCGCGCCGGTGAACTCGGCGAGTTGTACCTCGAACCGGTCGACGAACTTGCCGGCGGACGATACCCAGCCGCTGTCGATGCACTCCTTCGTGTAGGCCCACTCGTTACCGGCGAACTCCGGCTCGTGCAGCGCCTTCGGTCCAGCCTGCGGCAGTACCGCCTTCAGCACCGACAACAGCTGACCGCCGGCGTCACTCATTGCGGGCGGGCATACGGCACGTTGTAGTAGCGCTGGTCGTCCGGATCGCTCACCAGGCCCAGGCGCACCACGTCGAACACTTCGCGAATGCCATCGGGCACCGTACGCGTGGTGGTGAATCCCAGCTCGTTGCGGATCAGATCGCAGTTGACCCGGTAGTCACGCGGATCGTCGACCTGTCTGACGTAGCGGATGCGCGCCCCGGGGGCTACGCGGCGCAGCTCCTCGACGATCATCTGCTTCGTGTAGTTTTCCACCGTGGCGCCAACGTTGTAGACCTTGTATGCGACCTTGTCGCGCGGCCCACGCAGCACCGCGAGAAAGGCGCGCGCGAAGTCGCTGACGTGGCAGTACGGCCGCCAGAACTGCTCGCCGAACACCACCAGTTCACGACCGAGTGCAATCTCCTTGGCGAATTCGTTCACGGTCAGATCGAAGCGCATGCGTGGCGATAATCCGTAGACCGTGGCGAACCGGAGCGCCACGGGGCTGAAACCGTCGCGACGGGCGAGTTCCTCGAGCAGATGGCGCTCGAGCCGTACTTTCAGCTCGGCGTACAGTGAAACCGGGGCGAGAGCGGAGCGCTCGTCGACGTACGCACTGGCATCGGACATCTTACCGTAGTTGCTGCAGGTCGAGGCGAACACGAACCTGCCGACCCCAAGCGCCATGCAGTGCTCGATGAGTCGGCGCGACGCATCCCAGTTGACCGCGGTGGCGAGCGCCGGGTCGCGCTTGCAGGCCGGATCGCCGACGATCGCCGCGAGGTGGATGACCGCGTCCGGCCGTTCCGCTTCGAGTATGCGATCGAGCGCCGGGTAGTCGCAGATGTCGGCGCGGTGGACACGGAACTGCGGATGCCCGCACAGTGGCAGCAGCGACTCCCCGCCGAAGGACAGCCGGTCGACCGTGACCACCCGATAGCCTTCACCGAGCAGCACGCGCAGCAGACCCGAGCCTACATAGCCGGCGCCGCCGGTTACCAATATTGTTTGCAACCTGCAATCCTGTGGATGTCAGCGGAACGCGCGCCACCCGAGCGATCGCCGGCAGGCCGCGCGCCGCGAATGTAGCAGCGCAGGCACGGCGACACAATCAGGTGGCTGCGCTCGCCAGTGCCCGCAACCAGACGCTTTCGTACGCCCGCACCATCTGCGCGCGGCTGTAATGCTCCACGATCCGCTGTCGGCAGGCGGCGCGCAGCGACGACTGTGCGTCCGCACTTGCCAGGCGCGCCAGCGCTGCCTCGATGGCGCTGCACAGCGCCTGCGGATCACGGGGCGGCACGCTCCAGCCCGTGTCACCAACCATCGCCGCAGCATCGCCGACGTCGGTCACCACGCACGGTGTGCCACAGGCCATCGCCTCCGCGACCACGTTGGGAAACGCCTCGCTGCAGCTCGACAACACGTGCAGGTCGAGCGCGTTCATCACTGTCGTGATGTCGGCGCGCGACCCGGCCAGCACGACGTGCGGGCGCACTCCGTAGCGGTCGAGCAGCTCACCCAGTGCGCGATTGCCGTCGTCCATGCCGGGCCCGATGAGTGCGCAGCGTACCGCGCGCCGCCGACCGAGCAGCTGTAGCGCGGCACACAGATTGGCGTGGTCCTTGAGCGGGTCCCAGCGCGCCACCATGCCGATCAGCGGCTCGCCGGGTGCGACACCCCAGCTGAGGCGCAGCGCCTGCCCTGCCGGCCTGTCGATGCGCAGCTCATCGCAGTCGTAGCCGTTCGGGATGACCACCATCTTCTCGCCCGCGTAGCCGCGGCGGCGGTGCTCGACGGCAGCTGCGGCCGAGCACGACACGATCGCCAGCGGGACGCGGCGCGACAACAATGCCGACAGCCGCGAGGCCAGCCGCGCAGACCAGCTCACGCGACCGGTGGTGAGACGCAGATTGCGGATGCCCCACAGCAGCGCCCGAAACCCCAGCAGCCGCGCGGCGAGCCCGCCCACGAGGTCCGCGTGATACATCCAGCACTGCACCACGTCCGCGCGCGAGTCGCGCAGGAAGCGCAGCAGCCGCAGCGCTCCCGGCAGTACGCCGGCGCCCTGCATGCGGCAGCAATGGACGCTGACACCGAGTGCGCGCAGCGCTGCGCCGTAGGTGCCCTCGTCCGCCAGCGAGATCACCGTCGCATCCCACGAGTCGCGCGTGGCACAGACCAGGCGGAACAGGTTGCTCTCGGCACCGCCCTGCGACAGTCCGGTTATGATGTGCACGATGCGGCGGCGCGAGGCGCTACGGGGACAGACGGCTTGCGGGGGTATGGGCAGCATGAAGCAATTGGTGAAGCTCGCCTTCGGCGCAACCGTGTACGGCTGCTGGCGCATCCTGCGGCCTGCGGCTGCTGTTCGAGACCTCTCGCCAGCAAGCAGGCAAGGAAGCGCGCACCTACCACGCCGTGTTCGACCTGCCGCGCTGAGTCTGCCGTGCCCTGCTGAGCGCGTCGCGGTCGGTGGCGCGGCAATGCTAGGCAGCGGGCAGCGCCGCGCGATCCTTCTCGCAGGACAGTACGCAGCCGGCCGCGGCACGCACCAGCGCTACCAACACACCGTCCGGCACCCGCGCCAGCAGGCGGCCGCGCGCGCCGAGCCGCTCGCGCAGGTAGCTCGCCTCCCAGTGCCGCAAGTTGTGAAAGTGCCTGCCGAATAGCCGGTGGATCTCGGCAAGGGTTCGATAGAAGGTCTGCTGATCGAGATACTCGCAGCGGTTCTCGGCCCAGGCGCGTATCGAGCCCAGCTTTTCCTTGTGATAACCGAAGCCGAAGGCGCGACACAGCGCCGCGTAGTAGAACCGCGCCCGCGATCGCTTCGGGAACCAGTGCAGGAATGCGACGCCGCAATGCCCTTCACGCCATACCGCCTTGTGAGGGAATAAGCTCAGCAGCACGCCACCGGGTTTCAGCACCCGATGCATTTCCGCGAGCGTGAGCTCCAAGTCCTCGACGTGCTCGATCACCTGGTTGCTGACGACGATATCGAACGAATCCGCGGCGAATGGGATCCTGCCGTCCGGCATGTCGCGGATCAGGGAGCCGAACCACTCCGGATGCAGCAGGTGGTCGCGCGGCTCGCCGTTGATCTGCACGAACGCGTCGCAGCCGTGGCAGTCGAGGCCGGAATCGCGCAGCATCTTGACGATGCGCCCCTGTCCGCAACCGTAGTCCAGTATCCGCGCCGGACTGTGCGGCGGCAGCCGGCGGCGCACCCAGCTCGACAAGATAAGCGTAGTTGTCCATCCTGCTGGCGCTAGGCCGCCTGCGGCTCGCAGCCCAAGGCCAGGAAGCGCAGATGATTGCCGACCTCGAGGGCATCGATGGCCGGCTGCAGCGCATCCGACAGCTGCTGCCACTGCTTCAGATCGCGCTGCATGCCGTGGCTCTCGCGCCAGGCCATGATGTCGCCGATGTCGATGCCCGCTGTGCGGAACCAGCGCGTCTTGAGTCCGCCAGCTCGCATAGCCGGTACACCGAGCGCCGGGTGAAGTACGACAGGTGGCGCGTCGGCATCACCAGGTTGGACTCCGCCTGCGCGGCGCGGATCGCCAGCGAATCGAAGTTGGGACAGAACACCAGCACGATGCCGCCCGGCTGCAGCAGCGCATGCACCGCACGCAGCGTCTCCACTGGGCGCGGCACGTGCTCGATCACGTCGAACAGCGTCACCACGTCGAAGCGTGCGCCGATCGCCGGCAGCTCGGAGTCGTATACCCGGCAACCCACGGTCTCGGCCGTGAAGCGCGCCAGCGCCGCCGAGAACTCGAACCCACTGACCTCGTAGCCGCGCTCCTTGGCGGCGCGCAGGAACCAGCCGGTGCCACAGCCGACATCGAGCAGACGCTGTCCGGCGCTGAACGGCTTGTCAGCGTTCAGGATCGCCAGCCGCTCGCTCGCAAAGCGTCGCAGCCGGTAGTCCACGTTCGACAGGTAGCCGCTTTTTGACTGCTCCAGATAGGACTCGCCTTCGTACACCTCGGCCAGATTCTTCGGCATTTTCTCGAAGTAGTGGTGGCCGCAGTCGAGACACTCGTAGAGCATCACTGCATGCGCTGGCCACTGCTGCACACGGCGGCGGCTGGCGCACACTAGGCAGCGGTCGTTGTCGATCCAGCCGCCGCCGGCCGACACCTTGGCGATCAGCTCCTGCTCGTACTGCTTCAGCCGGGGCAGGAACGCCGGCGGGCGCATCTGCGCGAGGTCGAGGTTGCCCCCGCCGACTGCACCCGCACCCGTCGCAACCGCGCTCGCCCCGCCGGCAGCTGTCGCCGGTACTGCACTATGCATATCAGAACCCTCAGTCGTTGCTGACGACGAGTTGACCGCCGAGATGGAAGCTGAAGCCCGGAAAGCGATCGGCATAGCTCACGGGTCCGTACTTGGCCCTGACGTACTGCGAGGGCCCCCGACCGTACCAGACGCCGTTGATGCGCCCGGTGAGCGTCGCCGCCCATTTAAGCAGATCGAAACGTCGGGTTTCCGGAATCTCGATGGCATCGAGCCGGTCGAGGAGCCGGCGTTCGGGCTTGTCCGGGCCGGAGATCAGCTCGACGTAGCGCATCTTGTAGTCCGGTAGCTGCCAGGCGTACTCGCCGGCCTCGATGTAACGGCAGATCGAATCTACGTCGTAGAAGCGCCGCGACAGCGTGCTGAGCTTCGCATGCGCGCCCGACTTCAGGCTCAGAGTCACGGACGGCACACCGAGCCGCACGGCTTCGAATGAGGAGGTGCATTTGGCATTGACCACCAGGCGGCTGGCGGCAATCCACGGCAGGATGGTGAAGCGTCGCTCCACCGGTACCAGTGCCGCCACCCGGGCCGCGAACTGATCGCCATCGGACGGGTGCGGCCGGTAGACCAGCTTCACCCGCGGCGCGAGACGTTGGATCATCGCGTAGAAATGCTCCCGGTAACGGGCATCGAGGGCGGCCTCCTGCGGGAAGGCATAGGAGCTGGCCGCTTTCGGGTCGAACGAGGAGCAGATCAGCACGAACTCGCCATAGCCGCTGCGGATCAGGCGCGCCTCCTCTTCCAGGTAAGCCAGCAGGGTGCGCGGATGCAGCCGCGGGTTGCCGACCACATCGCCGGGCGGCGCGCCTGGTTCACAAGGCGGCGCTGGTAGTCGTTGTTGAACAGCACTAGATCACTCGGCTCGGGAGCGCGCTCCGGGTGAGCGAAAAAGATGCCCTCCTCGTCCAACACCACGTAGCGAAAACCGCGGCGCTTTAGCGCGGCGATCGGATGCGAGCGGCAGATCTGTCCACACTTGTCGAGAATAATTCCGGGCGGGGCACGAAACATCCAGCACAGGTTGCGCAGCAGGTTCTTCTCGCCGAGCACGACGCGGTAACCGCGGCTGCGCGCCTCCTCGGCCAGCACCAGACGGCTGAGCAGTTCGCGCGGACCGACCTCGACGAAGATGTATAGCGTCCGTTGTGCTGCGACCGATCATCGCCTCACGGCCGGCGGGCGCGGCAGCTCCGGGTGCAGCGATGGCCTCGCCAGGTGTCGTAGCCACGCTGCTACCTGGCACGGAAGAACCGCCCGCATTGTCCGAAGGCCGACGAAGCTCTTGAAGATGCTGGTGAACTCGACCTGCAGAATGATGCGTTCCTTCGCGGAATAACGCCCGCGATGCATTACGTTGGTATCGAAAATCAGTACGTCGCCGCGCCGCTGCGGCACGAAGCGGACACGGATCCTCGGGTGCCGCAACCGGCCGGTAAAGGATTGCCAGCGCGTCCATGGGTGAACGGTACGAACTCGGTCCCGTTCTCGCGGCGACTCGTTCTCGAGGACGATGAACACCTTGAGGCGGTTGCCGACGTTGTCGTGATGCCATGTCCCAGCACTGGACGCGCCGGTGCGCGCCAGATTACGCCGTAATCGGCTGACCACAGCCGGCCGAGGTAGCGCCCGAGAAGGCTTCTGATGTTCCTGTTCTCGAGAGTACCCAGCAGCTCGCGGATCTCGGTGCGACTGAGGCGGTAGCGGTTACCGGTCGACAGCTTCGCGAGATAGTAATCCACCAGCTGTGGCCCGAGCTGGCCTAGTGACAACACGCCGCCGGCCTCGGCCACGGGGCCAGCGAGGGGCGCGGTGCGATCGATGAGCGGCACGAACAGCCTGCGTATCAGCTCACCGGACCCGCTCTGGGTGGCGTCATACGGCAGCTTCACGGCTGCTCCCTGGCAAGGATGATGAACCGCGTGCTTTCGGCCGTGACCCGGTGCGCGCGCAGCAGCGCGTCCAGCGAACCATACACGTCCGCCGGCCAGTCGCTTTTCGAGATGAGGAAATGCGTGACATGGTGCCGGTCAAAGAACTCGTCGTTGCAGTGCAGGTACGGGTACTTGATGAAGAACCGTGCCATCACGTCCTCGGCGAGATCGGTTCCCTGGATCTCGAATGTCGAGCCGCCCCCGAGCGCGACCGGGATCGAGCCATAGCGATAGTGTGCCGACCACCATATCGGTGCCTGACCGACACGGCCACGCACGCTCTGCACCAGGCCCAAAATTTCCAGGTTTGGATTGTGGAGCGTTCGGGCGCTGCGCAAGGTTGCGGCGATGTTCCAGCCAAGCACCATCACGGCCGCCGCGTAGCCGGCTGCGAGGGGAATATGGAGCTGCAGCATCGCGTAGACGATCGCCAGGGGGGTGAGAAAGTAGCAGCTGAACGAGAGGTAGCGCCAACATTCCCCGAGCGAGGCGAAGCGACGCAGTGCCGTCACGACGCACACCAGTAGCGCTGCGCCGAGCGCGGCAGTGGCGCGACGCGCAAACATATCGGTGGCAGCGCTGTGAAGTACCATCAGCAGCAGCGCGAGCGCGATCACGGAATCCGCGTAGCGCGGCACGAAGCGGATCGCCGGCGCAAATGTGCGGCGCAGCCAGTACGACAGGCCGCGGCCCGGCCGCGTGTTGTAGAAACTGCGGAAGTACCATTTGGCGTAGCGCCAGTGCGCCGCGAAGGACTCGATGAACTCCCTGCGGTTGAAGAGCAGCGACAGCAGCGTCGCGGCGCCGAGATTGATCACCGGCACGAGGCTCCACGACAGCAGCGCGATCACCGGCAGCGTGAAATACGCCACCTGCCTGGAGAAGACGCTGGTGTTGAGCGCAACCATGAGCGCCAGCGAGCCGCACAGAATCGCGAGCCCCGGATTGGACACCACCACGAAAATGGCGGCGTGCGCCGACAGCGCCAGGGCACCCAGCAGCCGCGGCTGGATCGTCAGGTAATGCACGCTTTGGTCGTCGAAGCAGCTACTGTCCGCCTGCGCGGCGAACAGCAACACCAGTAACCCGACCACCACCGTCGAGGCATGCGGCACAGCCGCCGCGCACAGCGCCAGGAACAGCGCGAGACCGAGCGCATACAGCACGAAATTGGGCAACCACGGAGCCCGCCACAGCAGCGCATCCGAGAACCACCCGCCGACGAACCGGTGGTAGCAGGAGGGCGTGTGCAGCGTCTTACCGCGAAACAGACAACGCGGGTCGGGCTCATCGCCCGAGCGGGTTCGGTAGTGCTGGATTTGCAGGAAATACGTGAGCGCATCGCCCCAAGGACCGGCATCAAGGTACGCGCGCAGGCCGCACGGCAGCCGCACCAGCGCATAGCGCAGTCCGATCAGCACCGCAAATGCCAATACATAGCTCAGCAGCACGTTAGTTTTTACCTTGAAAGTCCACGCTGGCAGGCGCTGCGTATCGGCTCCGGATCAGCCAGGGTGCGCGCAGCACCAGCAGCGGCAATGCAAGCCGGCGTGGCCGGCCGGCATCACCGACAGACGGAGATCAGTTCGAAAGCAAGTCGATGATCAATGCCGGTGAGGGCGGCTGCACGGCATTGAGACCCCATACATCGTTCTGCGGACTGCCGTTGTCGCCGATCCCCGCGGTTCCGGCGCCGATGAACAGCGAATTTTTGTCCAACACCCAGACGCTTGCTGCGTGTCGCTGCACCCACGGTGAATTAGGCACCTGCGTCCAGTGAACGCCATCGGTCGAGTTCCACACGTCGTTGAGGTTGGTCGCATCGCCGGTATTGCCCGCCAGCACCCACATGCGATTGGCGAACACGGCAACGTCGTGATAGATGCGCGGATGCCAGGGTGCAGAGGTGGCGACCTGCGTCCAGTGGATCCCGTCCGGCGAGCTCCACACATCATTGAGCGCCTCGCCCTGCGGATTTGACGGGGTATTGTATTGTCCGCCGCCGATGACCCACATGCGCCCATTGAAGACCACCGATCCGCAGATGACTCCGCGCGGCGACCAGATTGGCCCCTGCGGCTCGCCCTTCTGCCAGTTGACTCCGTCGCTCGAGCTCCAGACATCATTGTAGAAGATCGCTTGCGCCGGCTCGAGCGCGAACTGCGGCACGGTCTGCCCGCCCATCACCCAGATCTGGTTGTTGAACACCACCGTGTAGGTCAGCACGCGGTTACCCCACGGCACGTTGTTGGTAACCTGCGTCCAGTGCAGGCCATCAGCGGAGTTCCACACGTCGTTCTGATAGTGCCCCTGCTCTGCGTCGCCACCGAGGATCCACATCTTGTTTTGGAAGACCACGTAGCCCGCCATGTGCCGCCCTTCCCAGTCATTGGAGGCATTGAACACCCCCGGCCTGAAGGTGTTGGGCTTGACCAGGGTCCAGGTGGCGCCGTCGGGAGAGCTCCACACGTCGTTGCTCGTGATGAGGGGAAAGTCGTTGGCATCGCTCGGGTTCCAGCCGCCGATGATCCACAGCCGGTTGTTGAACACCAGTCCGCCGGCGCCATCGCGCGGCGCGAACCGCGCGCCGTGTGATATTCCGGCCGCGGGCGACGGGGTCAACCACTGGTAGGTCGGAACCGGCGCCGCGTCGGCCGGCGCACCGGGGACACCCGCCAGGCATGACAGAATCCCGGCCACGCACAGTGCGTGCGCCGCCGCGTGGCCAGAAGCCGCTGCCTGCCGGCGTGTCGCGCAACTCGGTCGCAACACCATCTCCGACGCGCTAGCCGCTGCGCGCGCTAGTAGAGCCACAATCCGCCGAGTACGTTGCGTCCGATGTCGTCGCAGCCGTAGGTGAAGGCCGACACTCCCGCTCCCGTCGACTTCGCCAGCATCGCCAGCGAATAGAAATTCTTGCCCTGTGCGGTGTTGGGATTGATGTAGTACCACGTGGCGCCGTCCGTGCATCCGTCGCTGCCAATCCAGGGCTGAAAGGCAACGTAGATCCGATCGCCGCTCGAGGTGCTCAGCACTTGAATCTGCGCGATCTGGGCGTTCATCCATGGGCCGGCGCAGCAGTTCGCAGCAATCGCCAGCAATGCGGCCAGCGCCAGCCATCGACGCCAGTTGAACCTCAACGTAAAACTCATGCTCGTACCTCGAATGCTTCAGCAAGCGGACTAATTGGAGAGCGTGCCCTGTGGACGCGGAAAATTCAACGCGTCAGGAGTTTTGTTACAAAGTGCCGCACCTACGATGCAAGTGTGCGGCGGTCCGAACTGCTGCTCGTGCCGGCCTCGGTCAGTACGCCGTGTTCGAGTCGGTACACACGGGTCGCTGCCGACATCAGCCGCGACCGGTGGGTGACGAAAAGCGTCGGTCGCCGCAAGAACGAACCGCGATAGGCGTCGATGAACATCTGCTCGGTGGCCTCGTCCAGTCCCGAGGTGACTTCATCGAGTATCAACAGCTCGGATTCGAAGTACAGCGCGCGCGCCAGCGCGATCCGCTGCCGCTGACCTCCACTCAGGCTCGCCCCGATCCATCGAGCTGCGTGCCAGGCGGAATGAGCGGCTTGCCCGATGCCGGCTCCAGCAATTGTGCCACGCGCATCGCCTCCAGCAGCCGCCCCGCATCGATCTGCTTTCCGGGCAGCAACCCCGCCAGGGTAATGTTGGCCTCCAGCGTGTCATTGAGCACAAATGCCGTCTGCGGGGCGTAGGAGACGCGCACCTGTGCGGCCCGCCGATGCTGCGTCTGATTCAGCAGGCCGGCGACGCTCGCGAGATAGGTGGTCTTGCCGCACCCGCTGTCGCCCATGATCAGCACCACATCCGCCGGAGCGAGCTCGAGTGGTGCGATGTTGAGCTGGAAATCCCTGTTATGGCTGCAGCGGCGTACCTGTACTCCCGGAAGCTGCACGCCATAGGCTGCCAAGCGTGCCGCAGCGGCGATTGACGGTCGCTGCGCCCGGGCCGCCTCATCTCGCAGCGCAGCGAGCTCATGCACCACCGGTATCTCGAAGGCGATCATCTGTCCCGAGGACAGGATCCGGTTGATCGACGGCATGCAGCGAAAGGCAGCCCCCAGCAGTATGGCCATCGTGCTGAGCAGATTCGGCGACATGGAACTGCCGGCCGACAGCGCGATGCCGAGCAGGGCGAGTACCACCAGGAATTCGAACAGGTTCCGCGGCAGCAGGTTGAGCAGTTGCTGCAGCAGTGTGGTGCGCAGCGACTCCGTGGTCGCACTCTCGTAACGACGCACCAATCCCGGCGTCAAGCCGTAGATCGCGATCTCGTCGAAACCCTGAAATGCCTCGGTGATCAGGCTGAAGCGTGCGCCATCGGAGCGCAGACGACGTTCGCCGAGCAGCTGGGTAAAGTTCTCGGACACGTAGCGCACGACGAGAAACACCACCGCGGCGACCACGACGAACAGCAAGCTGATCACCGGGCTTGCATAGATGAGTACGCCGGCGAACAGCAGCAGCGTCAGTGACTCATAGGCCACCTGCAGCCCGTTCTGCAGCACCCCCGAGGCGTAGCGGGCGCATTCGTTGAAGACGATCTGCACCCCGAAGGCCTTGTCCTTGCCCGCGATGTAGTCGACGTCGGTAGCCAGGAAGGCACGGAGGAAATCCGCAGACAGCCTCGCCTGAACGGCAAAGCAGAAGCGGAAGATCAGGTACTGGGTGAGCAGGCCCCCTGCAAAGCGCGCCACCGCGATCGCAACCAGGAGCACGAGACCCAGCGCACGCTCGCTGAGAGGAAAGTGCAAGGCGCCTGCGAGCCAGGTGTGCAGTACGTGGAACCGCACCAGCACGTGCACGCCCACGATGTGCAGGAACACCGCGATGATCGCCGCCAGGCCCAGCGCATCGATCGTGCCGAACAGGGGTAGCGCAAGTAGCAAACGGCCAAGCCGGCGCTTTTCTTCTCTGCTCAGCAGAGTGCGCATGGTGACGAATGCCGGGCGTGTGCGACGCCGCGGGCGTGGTACCTCAGTGTCGGCATTCATCGTAGTTGACGTGTCAGCCATGGGTTTGCGCCGCGAGGATCAGGTAGCTGCCGCTGACCAGCCGGTGACATTCCCGGACGGCCGCCAGGTGAAGCCATACCGCCCGAGCAGCTTCTCGTAGAACAGCATGAAGTACAGCCAGCCCACCGTGCAGAACTGGCGTGGCCCGACGATGTCGACGTCGTTCGCGTAGGGCAGATACGGCGCCAGAGCCGCGCCCAGCACTAGCGTGATCCACAACCAGTTGGCCCGGATGCTGGTGTAGAACCCGCGGAACAGAAACCCGGCGAGGATTCCGAGGAAGGACAGCGTGTACCACGGGAAGATCCACACGGCTTCGGTCTCATAGCCCAGTATGTTGGTAGGAATCGGACCCAACAGGTACTTCAGGACGAAGAACAGCACCGTGGTCGGCGGTAGATGCAGCAGCCCCTCCAGCACCCCAAAGCGCTCCTGCGAAAGCATCAGCAGGACCGCGGCGGCCGGAATCGTGAACAGCACCACCAGGTTGCGCAGGCTGGAGCGCCGCAGGTAGCCGATCAGGATAACCGGGAACAGCACGGCATTAGCGCGCACCGCAACCATCAGCAGCAGTAGCGGCGCGGCTACCACATACCAGCGACGGTCGATCACGGCAGCCGTGATGATCACCAGCGCGGCCACCAGGTCGTCCTTGAGAAACGATGTGCCGTACACCAGCAGTGGCGGATAGATGAGAAAGAACATGGTGACGTAGGCCGCAAGCCGCTCGCTGCGGTACTTGCTCACCAGCCGATACAGCAGCAACGCAGCCAGCACGTGCAGCACCCACTTGACCCCGATGTACGCGAGCTCGGAGCCAAAGAAGTATCTGCTGAGGCCGATCAGGAGTCCCGTGCCCCAGGTGCCGTTGCCGGTGAGCGCCTCCCCCGCCAATGCATTAACGAAGATGTTGCCGCTACCTTGGGTCAGCAGGATGTCCGCGAACTGGCGATGCTCGAGCTCATCCCAGCCGATCAGATAGAAGTTGCTGCCGGGGTGCTGCGCATAGATCGTGATGCCCGTCACCGCGGCCGCGAGCGAGGCCAGTGCGCCCAGCGCGAACAGCACGCGCAAGGCAGCGCTCATGCCGCACCTTCGAGCGCGCGCGTCAACGCCAGCTTGTCGGGAAAATTGACTAGCACACCACTCTGCCTGCCCTGGTATACCACGAGGCTGCCGAGCGCCACGGCCGAGGCGCCTCCCTCGTGCACCACGGCGCGGATGTGCTCGATGCCACCGGCCCCGCCGTGCGCGATCACCGGCACGGTCACAGCATGTGTGACCTGAGAGGTGAGTGCCACGTCGAAGCCCTGCCACGTACCTTCACGGTCGATGCTGGTCAGCAGTATCTCGCCGGCGCCGAGCCGCTCCGCTTCCTGCGCCCAGCGCACCGCCGTCATATCGTGCACCTCGGTGCCGGACCTTCCGGTAACCCGCAGCCGCTGGAACAGAGTCCGCTTCACGTCGATGGCGACGATGATGGCCTGGCTGCCGAAGCAACTCGCGAGCTCGGTGATCAGCCGCGGGTTCGCAAGCGGTGCCGAGTTCAGTATCAGCTTCTCGAACCCGATCTGCAGGATTCGCTCGGCGGTTGCAAGGTCGCCTATGCCTCCGCCGTAGGACAGCGGCATGAAACACTCGTCCGCGATCTCACGCAGAATGGCGAGGTTCGGTCCGCGTCCCTCGATGCTGGCGCGGATGTCGAGAAACGCCAGCTCATCCACCTCGAGCTCGTTGAAAATGCGCACCGTGTTCACCGGATCGCCGATGTAGGCTGGTCTCCTGAAGCGCACCGTCTTGACGAGGCTGTCCTGCCTGAGCTGCAGGCAGGGAATCACGCGCACCCGCAGCATCTACAGGTTCGCGAAGTTTTCCAGCAGCTTCATGCCGAAGCGATGACTCTTCTCCGGGTGAAACTGCACGCCGAAGATGTTTCCCGCCTGCACCCCGGAGTCGTAGCCGACACCGTAGCTGGTGCGCAGGATGCTGCAGCCTGCATCGCCGCACTCTACGAAGTAGGAGTGCACGAAGTAGAAGCGTGGCTCGTCGAGGCGGTCGAAATCCCGCGTCAGCGGGCTCGTCGTGTGCGTGCTGACTGTGTTCCACCCCATATGGGGAATCTTGAGCGGCGCGGCGATGCGGTTGCGGAATGCCAGGGTGCGCGCGCTGATCCACCCGAGTCCTGGCAGCCGGCCCTCCTCGCTCGATTCAGTCAGCAGCTGCATCCCCAGACAGATACCGAGCACCGGGATCCGGTCCCGCTGCACGCGCTGCTCGAGAAGGGAACGCAGCCCGCTCGAGTTGATGCGCGACATCGCCGCATCGAAGGCACCCACGCCCGGCAGGATCAGCTTGTCGGCACCGGCTATGTCATCGGGTGCGGCGGAGATGCGGCTCGAGGCGCCGATCTTCTTCAGCATGTTGGCTATGGAGCCGAGATTGCCCATGCCGTAATCGACGATGACGATCACGGCTCGGTGCGCAACGGGAAGCAGTACTTCAGGTAGAAGCTCATCGGCACGAGGTTGGCCTTCGCCAGGACGAAGAACAATGGGCGCAGTCGCTCGAAGCGCTTCTTGTAGGTCCGGAAATCACGAAACGTGCGCCGCGGTGCATGCATCAGCTGCGTGTACTCCTCGTCACTCAGGCCGAGCCGCTTCTTGACGTACGCCACGATTTCCGGGTCGGGCGTCACCGGCGTGCGGTAGGTGCGGATGGCCTCTTCCCGGTCAAGCAGTCCGGCGCGCACCGCAGCCGCCAGGCTGAGATTGCGGAAGTCGACGCCGAAGCGCTGCGGCAGGTAGACCGTGTGTCCGAACACGGCGGCGAGGTTCTCCAGATGGTGGCCGCCGTAATAGCGCCAGCCGGTGCGCGCGCTCAGCTCCTCGCGCGCCGCCTCCTTCGAGTAACCGATGTACCACAACGGACGAATGAATTTCTGGCGGTAGAGCAGCAGCCACTTCATGAAGGCCGCGAAGGTCAGGTTGGGGAAAGTCCGCAGCCTGCCGCTGCCGTACCTGGCGTGCATATCCGCGACGTAGCGGCCATCGAAATAATTGCCGCCGATCGGCGAGACGCCTTCGGCCTGGAACGAGTGGCCCTCGATAATGTAACGCGTGCGGTTCTTGGCGGCTGCCGCCCGCAACACCTGCACGAAGGCGATATCGGTGGATGCGTCCCACTCGGGTACCCCGGCGCGCAGCGTCGCCCGGAAGATGTCGTCGGCCTCGCGATTGTCGATGACGTAGGTATGCAGTCTGACGCCGAGCGCAGCGGTGATTTTGCGGATGTTCTCCGTGGCCACGGCGGAGTTCCAGGTATTGTCGTAGTGCACCGCCAGCGGGCGCAGGCCCCAGTCGACGCACTTCATGAGCAGATACGAGGAATCTGTGCCGCCGCTCACCCCCACGACGCAATCGAACTCGCGCCCGCGTCCCGCCGCCTTGATCTCGGCAATCAGCGCATCGAGGAGCTGGCACCCCTTGTCGCTCCCGGTACCGTACTGCTCGATGAGGTCCTCGACCTGTCGGCAGTAGTTGCAGATCCCCTCGGCGTCGAAGTGGATCCCGGGAACGGAGGAGTCATAGATGCAGCGCGCGCAGATCATCTGCACCGCTCTGGCCGGCGGGCTGCGGCTGCTCGCGCGCGATCGGCACGCCGGACTCGGGCGGCGCGGCGGCAGCGCCCTGCTTCGCTGCGTTGTCAGTCAGCTCACGCTTCGCCAGTGACATAGCTGCCTGCCCGCGCGGCCTGCGCATACTCTACCGGTTAATCCCCGTTCTAGTTGCCGTCCCAACTCCAGGGCCTCAGGGGCGGGAGGTGCCCCGACAATCATGAAGCCGGACCGTTCGTTGCCAAAGGTCACCGGCGCCACAACCTCGCCTGCCTTGACGAACAGCTCGGCATCGAGCACCTGCGGATGATTTACCACCGTGCTGAACCCGTGGATCGCCTGCACTCTGCCGGGCGCCAAGGTGATGAAGTGATAGTTGCAGCCACGGCAGCGGGTCGGCTCGAGGGTCTGCGGCGCATCGCCACACAGGATGCGGACCGTCTCGACAACTCCTCGATGCCGGTGACGTACGGCACGATCGGCTCGGGTGTGCCGCCACCACCGCAGCGTGCCCCGAGCTCGAATAGCATGAATCCACCGTTTACCGAGGCCAGCTCGACGTGCGCAGCGCCGGTGCGGATGTCGAGCGCCAGCACCGCCTGCGCAATCACCCGGCGCAGCGCCGCCAGCTGCTCGCCCTGGATGCTGGTCGGATACAGCACGTTGCGGTCGACGCGATAGGGCAGCGGTGATTTGATCTTATCGGCGATGGCGATCACGTGCGGCGTGCCCTGCCAGATGAGCACCTCGGCACCGTGCTCCAGAGGTGCGGCTATGAACTGCTCGACCAGAGTCGTCTTGTCCTCGTAGAAGCGATGCGTGAAGGCGAGTGCCGCATCGATCTCCTCTGCTGCGCGCACGACGATGACGCCGCGGCTCGCGCCGCCGATGCCATGGGCGGGCTTTAGGATGCACGGCAAACCGATGCGCCGGATCGCTTCGCGGGCGGCAGCGGCGTAGTCGCGCACGAGGAACCGCGGCCCGGGAACCCCCGCCTCCAGCCAGCGCCGCCGCATGGCCTCCTTGCTGGTCGCGAGCTCCGCGGCCGCCGGACTGATGCCGGGCAGCCCGAGCGCCTCGGCGACCAGGGCCGCCGTCGGCACACCGTAGTCGTTGACGGGCACGATGCCGTCGATCCGGTGCGACCGCGCCAGGCGCAACACGCCCGGTGCGTCCATGATGTCGCAGGCTTCGCCGCAGTCGGCAGCGGCAAGACCCGCGGCCGCTGGGTTGCGATCGACCGCCACGACACGATAGCCGCAGCGGCGTGTCGCTTCGATGCTGCGCAGATAGTAGCGCGAGGCGCCGAGGATCATGACGGTCTTGGCGCGCGCCATGTTCAGTCGAACGAGGCCGCCGAGGATGCATACTGCTCGATGGCCGCGAGCCCGCGCGCGCTCCTGCGGCGCGAGCGCGGCGGCAGCCTTCAGGAAACCGTGGCCGTCGGCAATTCCGTAGACCTTCGCCCGGCTGCGCGAGCTGTCGACCACCACCGCGCCGTCGGCCGCCACCACACCGCCCGAGGTCCACCTCGATCCCCTCGATGACGCGATCCCTGGCCGCGGTGCTGACGAGCTGGCGCGTCGCGACCGCTGAGCGGATCTCGGCCTGGATCAGCTGATGTATGTCCGGGCGGACGATGCGCGCGCCGGCAGCGCGCAGCGCCGCGAGCGGGCGCCGTTGAGACTGCCGAGCCACGCATCGATCACCACGAACTGCGCACCCTGCGATGTGCGCGGCAGCTCCTGCGCGTAGACCGGCTCGCAGACGACGAGCACCGCCGCCAGTGAAGTCCGTCAGACACGCCAGCCGATGCAGCCGCTATCACGCCCCGCGCCGCAGGCAAGCTGGGCAGTCACGGCTGAGCCAGGGCGCCGCGGCCAACGACCGCATCCACGCGGGATTGCGCGCCCAAGGTACTCGCGGCCAGCTGCACGATGGCACGGGCCGAGACATCGGTGTCGCTTAGGGGCCAGCACCGTACTCTTGCCGAGCGTGGTACATGCCCCTGCAACCAGACTCTGCGCTTGCCGGGCTCTTTCGCGTCGATGTCGAGAACACGCAATCACTACAATCCATTGATCGCCCCGGTCACCGCCTGCGCATCGGCGGCCTTCTGCGACCTCGACGCTCGCGACGATGAAGTTGCGCCCCTCGTAGATCACCGGCGAGGCTCTGGCGGTGCTGCCGGGACGCCGATCTGCACGAGATTCAGTCCGACTCTCGCGTCCAGCGTTCGGCGAGATCCGCAGCCTGACCGGCGACCGCACGCGTCCGCCTCGGCGAGATTCGGCGCCGGCGCCGCGTGCGGGCGGGCCGGGGAGGCTGACGTCGATCGTGCCACGGCGCCCTTGCGTTCGGCCGCGATGTCGCTGGTGAGCCGCTCGACCAGCTCATCGGGGGCATTTACCCGGTCGAGCCGGGTGAGACGCACGATCGGCTCCCGCGGATCGATGGCGTGACCGGAGGCGCACCGGAGAACCTTGTCGAGGAAGGCGGAATGGAACTGAGCGTATCTGAAGATGATGCCGATCGAGTCGACCTGCGGTAGTTGCGCAGTAGCGGATTCCATCACTTTTTCCGCGGATCCAGCACCTCGGCCACGTTGATCTGCAGATCGATCCCCTTGTGCTTCAGCGTGAGCGCCAGAATCTCTGTCCACTGCATTACCCGAGCTGCGTCCCATGCCGCGCACCGAGGCATCCACCACGGCCGCGCCCGCCTCGATTGCCGCAAGCGAGTCTCGAAATCGCCATGCCGAGATCGTCGTGACCGTGAAAGCCCACGGACACCGGGCAGCGGGCGCGGATGGCGCGAACGTACGCCGTCACGTCCTCCGCCAGCATGCCTCCTGGCGGAATCGACGACGCAGCACGTGGCGCGCGCCGGGGCGCGGCGCCGTGCCGGCGGCCCGCCGTCAACCTCCTCGGGCGTCAGGGCATAGGTTTCAGGAGTTGCCGAAACTTCCATGCCAAGCTCGAGGCGCCGTACGGATGAATGGCTCGGCCTGCTCCTCGTCTCGGTCACGTTGGTACCGATTCGCACGGAAGTGAAGCCGTAGCGCCTGCAGTTTTAAGATCGCCAGGGTACCGCATCGAGGGGATCAGAAACGTCCCACTTGTTCTTCTTCACCGCCGAGGCCGCCGCCTCGCAGTAGGCCTCGTCGGGCATCCTGCTGCATGCCTGTCCGCGCGCCGGCCGGCCCAAGCCCAAGCCCGTGGCTGATCTCGATGTAGCGAAACCGGCCGTATCGAGCTTCGCGGCAACGAGCGCCGTGTCGCGCGCGGTCAACTGGAAATCACGCACCGGGAGCTGCTCGTCGCGCAAGGTGGATCAAGTAGCGTGGTCATGTTGCAGCTCCTCCCGCGGGTTGGTACGCCAGCCGGCGCCGGCATCCGCGAGAGTCACGGACTGTCCGTAGCTCGCGCAAAATGCCCGAGGTTGCGTGCCAGGCGATCCAGGCGGCCAGCGGTTGCCCGGACGAAGCCAGCAGCTCATACGGATGAGCGACGAGCACGATGCAGCGCGTGACAGCGGGTCAGGGCCTCGCGGAAAGCGGCTCCTTGTAACTGAGGCCGATGTAGCGCTTGAACACCCGGCAGGTATCCGTGGCGCGCGGCAGCGGCACCGTCGTGATCGGCATCTCGAGCAGTCCGAGCGCAGGCTCTCCGGCGGTGCGATAGTCGCGCACGCTCGGGTGGGGAAGGATCCTGTCCGGTCGTGCTCCAATCCCGTAACGGCGTGGACTCCGACGGTAGCGCGGCCGTGGTGTTGCGCTGCTGTCGAGCTGAAAGCCGAGCGCCGCGAGCTCGCGCAGCGTGGCGTTGGCGCGCCGGCCCCACCCCATGGCGCGGCCCGTAGCCCCAGGCGGCGTGCGTGCTGGCCGTGGCGGCGTAGTTGCTCCAACAATTGCGCTTCGTCCCGATCCTGCACCCACTGGCCACGCTCGTGACGATAGGCGTGGTGATGCAAGCCGATCTCGTGGCCGGTGTCCTGCAGGCGCCGCAAGCGAGCGCCGTGGCGCGCGAACACGAACGCGGCGTCGCCGAAATGCGCCTCCATGTGCGCATCGATACGCACGAACCAACTGGCCTTCACTGTGGACAGCCGCTCGAGCAGCGACCACAGCTCCGGGAACACTTGCTCGAGCTCGTCGATCGGCGCGCCGCTCGCGTAATCGGTGAAATCGAGGTCGAAAGTGCAGCACACCGTCGCCACTCAGCCGCCCCAGCCGGTGAAGTCCGGAAACAATACACGCAGAATTCGAACAGCGGATAGTCGTGGCGAAAGGAGACGCGCTTGCTGATGCTCTTAGCGATTGCGAACACCCGCTCCGGCTCGTAGTAGAACGCCTCCGCGGAGTTGCCGCGGAAGTCGACATAGCTGCTGAGGAAGTCGATTGCCACGCCCTTGCGTGCGATGCCGTAGCAGGTTCGCAGCAACTGCCCAATGAATGCGTAGTTGTCTTCGTTCAGCAGGCGCAGATTGAAGCACGAGGTCGACACGACATAGTCGAACATTCCCGGAGACTGCTCCTGCAAATCGCCGACGTGGAATGCGGCCTGCGGGAAGCGCTCGCGTGCCACGGCGACCAGCTGCGGATTGATGTCGATGCCGCTGTAGATCGCACCGATGCGCTGCCGCTCGAAGTAGCCGCACAGGTCGCCGAAGCCGCAGCCCAGATCGAGAACGTGATCCCCGGCGGAAATGCCGACCTGGGTGAGCACGCTGAAGCGCAGCTGGCGTCGCTCCTCGACACCCGAGGCCAGCGCTTCGATGCCGGTCCCGAAGCGGGCGAGCCGGGCGTTGTAACGCTCGATGATGCGTTGCTTGTCGTGCGCGTTCACGTGCCAAGCAGCTCCTCGACGCCCGCTGCGATCGCGTCGAATGCCTGCGTCTCAAGCGCCGGATAGTCGGGATGGACAGGGTCGATCGTAGCGCTCAACGGCGCGCGGGAAGGCGCCGTCCGCCGCCTCGGCAGCGCGGTGCAGCAGCTCATCGACGCCGCGACGCGCGGCGATACCGCGTGCCGCCAGGCGCCCGATGAGAGCCTCCGGGGAACTGCTGACGCGTAGCACAAAGCGAAAGAATACTGACCGCGCGCTGACGGCGCGCATCTCGCTGACGCAGGACTCAGGCAGCCGGCCGAGGTAGGCCTCCGTGCGCCAGTTCGCGGCGGCGGCTGAGGAAGGCGTCGTAGCGCGCGGGCGGCTCGAGCCGAGAGCCGCCTGCAGGTCGCTGAAAATGGTGAGCGGGTCACTCGCTTCCTTGAATGACAACAAGCGCTCGCTGATGGCCGCATCGTCGCTGAGCGCAACTCCGCCCTCGCCGCTCGCCAGGCACTTGGTGGCATGGAACGACGAGAACGCCAGCCTCGAGTTGGCGCGCGCCGTGCGCAGGCCGAATGCCTGGCACAGATCATCGATCACCGGCACGCCGAACTGTGCGAACTCGGGATCAGAGGCGTCGATGCCGAAGGTATGCACCAGGATGATCGCCCGCAGGCGCGGGGTGGCCACGCGCGCGACGTCCGCCGGGACCATGTGCCACGGACCGGAGATGTCGCATAGCACCGGCTCGGCGCCCAGCTGCCGTACGCCGTCGCAGACGCTGCGGCACACATAGGTCGGCAGCACCACCTGATCCCCCTGACCGATACTCAGTGCGCGCAGCAGCAGCACCTGCGCTGCGGTGCCGGAGGCGGCCGCCACGGCGCAGCGGTAGCCGCTGCGCGCGGCCACCTGCTGCTCGAACAGCGCCCGCCGCTCGCCGCGGGCGATCATCCCGGAGAGCAGGCACGCGTTCACCGCGGCGATATCCTCGGGCGTGATCCATGGGCGGGAGTGCGCAATAAACCCGTGGCCCGCAGATCGAAGGTGGCCAAGCACTGCTCGAAGGTTGAGCAGCGACCAGATCAGCAACCGCCGGTTCTGCGCCCCCGACAGGTGCTGCTGAATCAGCGACTGCACCGTGTCGCGGTCGAGCAGCTCGTAGATGCGCGCCTTGCCATTCAGCAGCGTCCGGCGCACGAATTCCATGCTGTCGCCCTTGAACCAGCTGGCGTCGGGGGCCGAGAAGCCTTGCTTCTCCGCCTCGGTGACCTCCGCCGGAATGTAGCGGCGCATGACGTCGCGCAGAATCTGCTTACCATCGCGCGTGCGCCGGAAGAACAGCCCCTGCTTGTCGCCCGGCTCGTTCTCGTTGATGCGGATCACCGCGTCGAGATTATTGAGTTTCAGGTGCACCGGGCAGCGCATGGCGAAGTCCACCAGGTCGTTGTCGAGAAACGGCACGCGGGTCTCGAGGCTGTGCGCCATGCTCAGCTTGTCCTCGACCACCAGCAGGCCGTGCAGGAAGGTCTTCGCCTCGAAGTACAGCGAGTGATTGATGTAATCCTCAGGCGTCGCCAGGCCTTGGTCGCTGCACGGGAAGACGTCGCGGAAGATGTCGCGCGTGCTGACGTGCTCGACCTCCGTCCAGATCGGCGCGAACAACTCGCGCAGCTGCCCCTCCTCCAGGAGTCGCTGCCAGAACACGTAGTACTTGGCGACGTACTCGGCGAAGCTGCCGTTCACCACCGCGCGGTAATAGCGCCAGGGATAGCCGCCGAACAGCTCATCGCCCCCCGCGCCGCTCAGCACCACCTTGACGAACTTGCTCGCCAGCTGCGCGGCGTAGAAATTCGGATAGCTCTGTCCGACACGGGGCTCTTCCAGATGCCAGGCCACCTTCGGCAGCACCCGCTCCATGTCGCCCGCTTTCAGCACCATCTCGTAGTGCTCGGACTTGAAGTGATACGACATCGCCTCCGCCTTGGCGCGCTCGTCGAAGCCGAGCTCGATACCCGAGGCTGAGCTGAGATCGAAGCCGCAGGTGAAGGTCTTGATATACGGATACGCGCGCGCCGCGATCGCGGTGACCGAGCCGGAGTCCATGCCGCCCGACAGGTAGCTGCCGAGCTCCACGTCGGTGATCAGCTGGCGGTTGACGGCCTGCTGGAACAGCCGGTCGAGCTCCTCGCGGTACTCGGCATCAGGGCTGCGCTGTGCCGGCTGGCGGAAGTCGTAGTCCCAGTAGCGGGTGCGCTGCAGCGCCGGTGCGCGCTGGCCGAAGTCGAGCTGCAGATGATGCCCCGCCGGCAGCAGCTTGATGTCCGTCACCAGCGTGCGGTCGGTGAAGATGTTCTGGAACGTGAAGTATTCGAACAGCGCCGCCTTGTCCAGCTGCAGCTCGAATCCCGGGATGCCGAGGATCGCCTTCTGCTCGGAAGCAAAGGCGAACAGGTTGCGCTGCCGGGCATAGTAGAGCGGCTTGATGCCGTAGCGATCGCGGGCGAGGGTCAGCCGCCGCTCGCGACGATCCCACAGCGCGAACGCGAACATGCCGTTGAAGCGCTGCAGCGCCGCCAGGCCCCACTCGGCGAGCGCGTACAGCACCACCTCGCTGTCGGTCTGCGAGCGGAACCAGTAACCGAGTGCCTGCAGCTCGCCGCGCAGCTCGCGAAAATTGTAGACCTCGCCGTTGTAGCTGAGCACATAGCGGTGGTCGGCCGAGATCATCGGCTGCTGACCGGCGGGCGACAGATCGATGATCGCGAGACGCCGGTGACCGATGCCGATCGGCCCCTCGATCCAGTGCCCCTCGCCATCCGGTCCGCGATGCGCGATCGCATCGGTCATGCGCTTGAGCACCGGCGGCGCCACCGGCGCGCCGTCGATGCTGACGATTCCTGCGATGCCGCACATGGCGTGTACCCTCAGCCGAGGGCGCGCAGGCTGGCGGCGACGTAGGCGTAGTCCTCGGCGCTCATGCGGTTGTGCAGCGGGATCGCCATGCTCTGCTCGGCGCAGTCACGTGCGGCCGGGAAGTCGCCGGCGGCGAGTCCGAAGCGCTGCCGGTAATAGGCCAGCATGTGGACCGCGTGCGTGCCGGGACGCGTGGCGATGCCCTGCTCCGCCAGGCGTTGCATGAGCTCGTTGCGCGGCGCCGGCGCACGCTGCGGGTCGACGTAGGTCACAAACGCCTGCCAGCCGTGGCGCAGCTCGCGCGGCTCGTCCGGCAGCCGCAGCCACGGGATGCCGGCGAGCGCTTGCCGGTACCAGGCGGCCCAGCGCGCGCGCTCGTCGATGAAGGCGTCGAGCTTGCCGAGCTGTACCAGGCCGACTGCGCCCTGCAGATCCGTCATGCGGTAGTTGTAGCCGAGCAGGTCGAACTCCGGCAGCAGGTACGGGCGCGGGCCGCTGTGCCGCTGTTCCTCGGAGATGCACGCGCCGTGGTTGCGCAGCTGATCGATGCGCCGCGCCAGCGCCTCGTCGTCGGTGGTCACCATGCCGCCCTCGCCCGTGGTGACCGACTTGCGCGGATGGAACGAGAACGCCGCCACCGTGCCAAGCCCTCCGGCGGGCCGGCCCTGCCAGGCGGATCCCGCGGCACAGGCGGCATCCTCGATGAGTGCTACGCCCTGCGGCAGGGCTGCGCGCAGCGCATCCACGTCCACGCAGCGACCGAACAGGTGCACCGCGATCAGCGCGCGGGTGCGCGCGGTCACCCGGCGCGGCAGCGCGTCGATGTCGATGTTGTAGGTCGTGCGATCGACGTCGGCGAACACCGGTGTCGCGCCGCAGTACAGCACCGCGTTCGCGGTCGCCACCCAGGTGAAAGCGGGCACGATCACCTCGTCCCCCGGGCCGATGCCCAGGCCAGCGAGCGCCAGGTGCAGCGCCGTGGTGCACGAGGTGACCGCGATCGCGTGCGCCACCTGGTGACGCTGCGCGAACGCGCGTTCGAAGGCGGCGACCTGCGGACCCTGCGTCAGCCAGCCGCTCATCAGCGGCTCGCGGCAGGCCTGCCACTCCTCCTCTCCGGTCGCCGGCAGCGAGATCGCGATGCGTCGGGTCATGGTCGCCTCAGGCGCGCGCCGCCCGGCGGCGCGCATCGACCTGTTCGCGGTGCTGCGCGCGCCACTCGATCAGCCGCCGCAGGCCCTCGCGCAGCTCGATGCGCGCGCGGAACCCGAGCTCGTCCGCGGCCCGCAGCGGCGAGCCGATGCGGTTGCGCACCAGGGTTGCCTGGCTGCGCGGCGCGAGGCGGATCGGCTCGCGCCCTCCGGTCAGCTCCAGCAGCAGCTGCGCCAGCTCGCGCAGCGAGGTTCTGGTGCCGGTGCCGACGTTGTAGAAACGATCGGTGGCGTCGGCCTTCATGGCGCACACGTTCGCCGCGCCACAATCCTCCACGGCGACGAAGTCGAACGCCTCGGAGCCGTCGCCCAAGATGGTCGGTCCCTCGCCGCGATCGATCGCGTCCAGCATCTTCATGATCACCGCGATGTACGCGCCCTGATAGTCCTGCCGCGGCCCGTAGACGTTCATGTAGCGCAGGCCGACGTAGTTGAGCCCGTAGCGGTGGTGGTAGGCGCGCAGCATCGCCTCGCCGCAGATCTTGGTGGCGCCGTAGAAGTTCTTGTTGTTGAACGGATGGTCCTCGGTCATCGGCTCCTCGACCGCATCGCCGTACACCGAGGCCGAGGAGGAATACACCAGCCGCGCAACGCCGTGCTGCACGCAGGCTTCCATGACGTTGAACGTGCCGCGCACGTTCACGTCGAAGGCGCTGCGCGGATATTCGTGGCACTGCAGCAGCCACAGCGCCGCCAGATGGAACACGCCGCCGGCGCCTGCGAGCGCGGCGCCGAGGATGTCGCTTTGCAGGATGTCGCCGCCGACGTCGAAGATCCGCACCCGCGCATCGCGCAGCGCAGCGGCGAGATTCTCGCTGCGGCCGCGCACGAAGTTGTCGTAGATCACGACTTCGCCGACGTCCTCCTGCAGCAGCCGGTCGACGGTATGCGAGCCGATCAGGCCGGCGCCGCCGATGACCACCAGCTTCCTGCCTCTGATATCCATGTCACCTCAGGGGGCGAGCTCGCAGCTGCCGCCGTGGACCCGGTAACGCTCGCCGCTCGCGGGGCAGCGCACTTCGCCGTCACGGCCGGCGGGGAGCGGCAGCCGCTCGCCGTGGCGGCTCATCCAGCCGATCTGCCGCGCCGGCACGCCGGCCATCAGCGCGTAGGCGCCGACGTCGCGGTTGATGACCGCGCCGGCGGCGATGAAGGCGTATTCGGCGATGCACACGCCGCAGACGATGGTGCAGTTGGCACCGAGCGTGGCGCCCTTGCGCACCAGCGTGTCGCGGTACTCGCTCTTGCGCGATACCGCGGCGCGCGGATTGTAGACGTTGGTGAACACCATGCTCGGTCCGCAGAACACGTCATCCTCGAGCGTCACGTTGTCGTACACCGAGACGTTGTTCTGGATCTTGACGTTGTTGCCGATGCGCACGCGGTTGCCGACGAACACGTTCTGGCCGAGCGAGCAGTCGCGCCCGATGACCGCGCCGGCGCACACGTGCACCCAGTGCCACACCCGCGTGCCGTCGCCGAGCTGTGCCCCCGCATCGATGATCGCGCTGGGGTGCACCTGCAGCGCCATCAGTACTCCAGCGGCAGCGCCACGCGGCGGCCGTCGCGCGCCGACAGGTAGCTGGCAATCAGCAGCTCGAGCGAGCGCAGGCCCTCGCGCCCGTCGGTTTCCGGTTCGGCCTCACCGCGCATCACCTTGACGACGTTGCCGTAGTAGGCGACGTGCCCCGCGCCGTACACCGAGGTGGTCTGGTAGCTGGCGCTGCGCACCAGCTCGTCGTCCGGATCGCCGGCGGCGAATTCCCAGTGCTGGATGTCGTTCACGGCGACACCGCCGACACGCGCCGTGCCGTGCTCGCCGATGATGGTGATCGAGCCCTCGAGATTGCGCGGGTAGGTGAGCATGGTGACGTTGATCGAGCCGAGCGCGCCCGAGCGCCAGCGCACGCCGACGGTGGCGGTGTCCTCGACCTGGATGTTGCGCGCGAGCGTAGCGACGTATGCCTGCACGCTCTCCACCGGCCCGATCAGCCAGTCGATCAGGTCGACGTAGTGACTCGCCTGGTTCATGAGCGCGCCGCCGTCGAATTCCCACGTGCCGCGCCACCGGGCGCTGTCGTAGTAGGACTGCGGTCGCGACCAGAACACGTTGAGCGTCACCATGTAGAGGCGGCCGAAGCGGCGCTTGTCTAGCGCGCGCTTCAGCAGCTGCAGCGTGCTGTTGCGGCGATTCTGCTTGACGACCAGCAGGTGCACGTCGGCTTCGTCGCACTCGCGCACCATCCGCAGCCCGTCGCTCCAGCGCGTGGCCATCGGCTTCTCGGTGATGACGTGGCAGCCGGTCCGCGCCGCCAGGATCGCCTGCTGCGGGTGCAGGCCGCTCGGGGTGCACAGCGCCACCACGTCCGGGTGCGCGTCCCGGAGCAGCTCCGGGAGCGTCGCGAAGCCTGCCGCGCCGTGCTGTTGCTGCATCGCCTCGAGCGTCGCCGCATCGGTGTCGCACACGGCGACCAGCTCCAGATCCTGACGGTGCGCCTCGATCGAGCGGAAATGGCTC
Source organism: uncultured Gammaproteobacteria bacterium (assembly GCA_963837075.1). Classification (GTDB taxonomy): domain Bacteria; phylum Pseudomonadota; class Gammaproteobacteria; order Steroidobacterales; family Steroidobacteraceae; genus 13-2-20CM-66-19. Next base: position 52,202 of record CAWILY010000003.1, read on the forward strand.
GCGGCGATGCGGCCGCAGCCGACCACGGCGATGCGGATGCTGCGCCCGCTGATCGCACGCCGTGCGCTCACCGCGCCTCCAGGCGCAGCCGTTCGCGTTGCCGGCCCACCCACTCCCACGCCACGATAAAGAGCCCACCGAGGAACGCACCGAGGGTAAAGCCGGTGATCAGCAGCAGCGTGCGGCGCGGCGCGGAGCGGATCTCCGGCGCCGTGGCCGGATCGACGATGCGGAACGCGTACTCCGGGCGGCCGTTGGCCATCATCACCGTCTTGGTCTCGCTCTCGATGAGATTGAAGATGACGCGGCGCAGATCGACGTCCGTGGTGCGCTCGGACTGGGCGTTCAGATAGGTGATGTTGCGCTGCGCCTCGGTGAGTGCCCGGGTACGGATCAGCTCGTTGGCGAGCTCCACCAGGCCGTTGGCCCAGCGCGCCGCGGTCGCCGGATCGGTCCATTCCACCGACAGCGTGGTGATGCCGCGGCGCGGATCCTGCCGGATGGAGAGCACGTTCTTCTGAAAATCCCGCACCACGCGCCACAACGTCGGCCGCTTGCGCGGATCGGGCCACAGCTGCGGCAGCAGGTTGTTGCGGGTGATGAATTCCTGCACCAGATGCCGCGACTCCAGTACCGCTTCGTAGTCCATCTCGTTGCGGTTCATCCCCAGACCGAGGTTGGTGAGATTCATCAGCCCGCCGCTGAGTTGATTCGCCAGCGACGACACCCCGCCCATGGACTGCTCGTGCACCTCGGTTACCACGACATCGGCGCGCCAGGTGAACGGCGTCGTGAACGCGTACCAGGCCGCGGCCGCCGTTATGAGCACAATCGCCGCCAGCAGCCACCAGCGCCGCGCCCACAGCAGCAGGCCGACCGCCACCAGATCGATTTCCGTGCCGCCGCCGGTTGCGGCGCGCGTGCGCGCTTCCACGGGCGTGAGCGCCGGATGTTGTGAGGCAACTGACACGCTACCGCCCTGCATGGAACGTCGAGGCTCCTCGCATCATTACGGGGACCATCGTCCCCGGTGTCGCCGGGCCCTGTGCTCCCGGCCTATGTCTCACGGCGTGTGCGTCGGACGCGTTGCGCCGGCCTCGCGACGAATCTGCTCGATCTCGTCGCGCAAGCTCTCGTACTCGCGCAGCTTGATGCGCAGGAATAACAAGGTCAGACGCACCTTGGCTTCGATGCCGCGCGGCGTCAGCAGGTACATGTACGCCGCCTTGTTGCGGCTGTTGGTGAAGCGGCTGGCCTTGATCCAGCCTTTGCGCACCAGCGCCTGCAGGCAGTAATTCACCTTGCCGAGACTGATGCCGAGCTCGCGCGCGACATCACGCTGACTCATGCCCGGGTTGGCATCGAGCAGCCTCAGCAGCTTGTAGCGCACCTCATCGCTGAGCACCGGCGACTCCATGCAGCTCCCGGCCGCGCGGGGCAGCGCGCATCAGCATGCGGCGCTCACCAGCTCGGCGGGAAATTGGACCTGCCGCTCCTGACCGAGGAGCTTGAGCAGCACCACCACGCGGTGCGCGCCGTCCGCGCGCTCGAATACGCCCTCGAGGCCGGCGAACGCGCCGCCATCGATCCGCACCTGCGCTCCGGGCGCCAGCGGTGCGGCCGTGTGCAGCTGGTGCAGGCCCGTATCGGGATCCTCGCGGGAACGCAGCTCGCGCAGGATCGCATCCGGCACCGTGGCGAAGCGCGCACCGAAGCGCACCACGTTGGCGACGCCCGAGGTCGAGCGCACCGGTGTCAGGCACTGCCGGCCCTCATCGAGCTCGAGAAACAGGTAGCGCGGGAACAGCGGCACCACCTGCAACCGTGGCTGCCCGCGGCGGCGCACGCTCTGCAGCAGGCGCGGCAGGTAGGTCTGATAGCCCTGACGCTGCAGGTGCAGTTGTGCCTCGCGCTCCGCCCCCGGCTTGCTGTGAATAAGGTACCAGCGTCGCATGCCATCGTCGCGTTCAGGGATTGAACGCGGAAGTCTAGTGAGCGCGCCCTGGGGTGTCAAACCAACCGGGTCTTTAGAAGGAGTGCACGGCAGCGGCGGCAATGGCGACGTTGTAGATGATCGAGGTGACCGCCTGCCAGAACGGCAGCGGCGGCAGATGCTCGGCGTTCAGCGGCACGACCACCGTGTCACCCGGCCGCATCGTGCTGTCGCCGCGCTGGAACCAGCGGTTGCCTTCACCGGTGACCACGCTGCCGTCGGCGCGCACTACGTAGATGCGGCTATCGTCCGCGCGGCGCGTGGCGCCACCGCTCATGGCGATGTAATCGTCGCGCGTGAGCCCGGTGCGATATAGGTGCGAGGTGGCGTTCTGCACCTCGCCGATGACGGTGATCTCCTGTTCGAACTTCGGCACCAGCAGCCGGTCGCCGCCGTGCATGACCACGTCGGCCTCCGATCCCATGCGCGAGCGCATCAGTCGCGGCAGGTCGATCACCAGGCGGCCGACCGCCTTGGTGCCCTTCAGCTGCGACAGCAGCGCCTGACCGACGGTGATCGCAGCGCCCCCTCCCTGTCCCTGGCTCGCCGCCACCGACTCCAGCGCTACGATCGCCAGGTCATGCTTCAGGCGCTCGGCCAGCTCGTCGATCTGCTGCTGCTCGCGCTTGCGCAGCTCCTCGCGCGTGAACACCGCGCCGTTCGCGAAGGCGTATTCGGTCAGCCCGCCGGCGCGCAGCAGCAGCCCCTTCAGCGTCTCACCAGGCTTCAGCACGTAGCGGCCCGGGAAACGCACCTCCCCCCTGAGCTCCACCGTCTCCTGCTTGGTCCATTGCGGCAGCTCCTTGATGTGCACCAGGTCGAACGCCTGCAGCACCAGGTCCGCCTTGGCATCACCGCGCAACAGCGCCTGCAGGTCGATGGTGATCAGCTCGGTGTTGCGGCGCTCGCCGTTGACCACCTGGTAGCGGATCAGCTCGGCGCTGCCCGGGTAGGCCGCGTCCTGCAGGCTCCCCCCGGCGCGGATCAGATCGCTCACCCGCATGCCGGGCTCGAGCGGGTACTCGCCGGGCACCTTGACCCGTCCTTCGACGTAGACCACCTGGGTGGGCTGCGCCAGGTTCGACTGCAGTCGCAGCTCCTCGAGGATCGGCTGGATGATGCGGTCGCGCCCCGATTCCAGATCGAACACTGTGATCTGGTCACGCGGCATGAGCTGCACGTCCGCCGCCGAGCCAGGCGCCGCCAGCGCGCGCGCCAGGTCCGCCGACAGCACCGTGATGCGCCGATCCGGCGGCAGCTCGCGGCGGATCAGCAGATAGTGAATGTCGGCATTCGGTTCGAGCTCATCCACCGTATGGATCACGTCCGACAGGCGCAGGCCGGGGCGGTAGGCCACCGCGCCTCGCGTGAACAGGTGGCCTTTCAGCACGACACCCGAGGCGAGCGTCGGCCGCATGCGCGTCACCCGCAGCAGATCGCCGTCGAACACCGTCTGGCCGCGGCTCGCCGCCGCGCCGAGATCGATCTGCATCACGGTGCGTCCGCGGTTCACATCGAGACGCGTCAGCGTCACGTCGGAGGTGTCGGCTTCCGGGGTGAGACCCCCGGCCAGCTGCACCATATCGGCGACCGTGGACGAGCCCTTGGCCTCGTAAATCGCCGGCCGGCGCACCTCACCGTCGACGCTCACCGTGGCGCCCACCGGTGGAACGAAGATCACATCGCCAGGCAGCAGCTTGGTGTCATCGGTGGTATCTCCGCGGATCAGCAGATCGTACAGGTCGAGCTGGCGTACCACGGCGCCGTGGCGCTTCAGTGCGATCTTGCGCAGCGAGCCGATCGGCTTGACCCCGCCCGCCGCGAACAGCGCCGAGGTGATCGTGCCGAGTCCGCTGATGGTGTAGGAGCCGGGGCGATTGGCATCCCCGAGCACGAACACGCGGATCGAGCGCGTATCGGACATCGAGACGCTGGCGCGCACCCCGATCATCTCGCGCGCGACGCGCGATTCGATCAGCGCCTTCGCCTCCGTGAAGCGCATGCCGCCGACGTTGATCGGCCCGAGCTCCGGGAATCCCACGTGTCCGTCGCGACCGACCTGCAGCCACAGTGTGCGGTTTTGCGAGCCGTACAGCTGCACCTGCAGCTCATCTCCGGGACCTACCACGTAGTCGGCCGGCACCGGGACGTTGGTGACCGGCGCGAACGTCGACGGCGCGCGCAGGAACAGGTCGTAGCCGAAGGGCTTGAGCGCCTCGGCGCCGGTCTTGCGCAGCGGCAGCCGCGTCACTCGCACGTCGAGGTTGGCGAGCGCCGGCTCGACTCTGAGGCGCAGCGTGGCCAGTTCCTCGATCAATCCGGCAAGCGGAATGCCGGCGAAGCCCGGCAGATACAACACCCCGTCGCGTGACAGCTGGTAGGGATTGCGCGAGCGGATGAGCGTAATGAGCTTCGATAGCCGCTCCCGCTCCTCGTCCGAGAGCTCGGTGCCCATCGCGTTCGTCGGCGCCTGCGCCTGCTGTTGCTGCTGCTGTTGCGCGGGCTGCTGGCCTGGCTGCTGCTGTGCCTGGGACGTGCCGCCTGCGGCGGTGGCGCCCTCGACCGGGGGCAGCGTCACCGGCGCAATCGGACCGGTCGTGTGCGGGGCGAGGTGGAAGTCGATCTCGATGATCAGCCAGTCTTCCGGTTTCAGCACCGGGATCGCGCTCTCGAGCGTCTCGCCAGTGGTGCCTGGAACGCGCAGCAACTGGTCGGATTGCGCCTGCTCGTTCTGCTGGCCTTCGCGACGCGTGCCCAGTCCGCCAAGGCCGCCGCCGAGCGACCCCTGCGCGCCTGACAGCCCCGGAACACCTTGGCCGCCGAACATGCCGCTGTACTGCTGGATCAGGGCCTGCTGCTGCTCGGGCGGCAGATTGCGGAAGGCGTCCAGCTGCTCCGGCGTCGGCTGCAGCCCGGGGCTTTGCGCTGGCACCACGCTGCACCACCAGAGCCCGAACAGGGCGACTGCGGCAGCCGCGAACCACAGCAGAAAGCGCGGCCGCCGTGGGTGCACGGACTCCTCGTTAGCTGCGCAGACCTGCAACGGCCCCCTCCTCCACTTGCCGGGGCGGGATTGTACTGGAGCAGCCGGCACTTTAGTGCGCATCCTGCGCCCGCGCTGACGCGGCACTTAAGACAAGCCCTCTGCCGCGCCGTTCGGCGAGCCGCGAGCCATCGCGGCACATGTCAGCGATAGTAAGCGGCGATCGTGCCGACGACGTACTGC
>CAWILY010000004.1:0-46690 GCA_963837075.1 uncultured Gammaproteobacteria bacterium
TACAATACGTGGTCGATTCCGTCGCCGCCCGTTATCGGTGAGGAGGGTCACTGCCGCTTTCGACAGCTCCGGGGTCCGGGCAGCCCGCTGTGAGCGGAGCTCGAGACCCACGCGGCGCGGCTCGCGGTGGTCTCCGTGCGCGAGCTATTTCGAACGCGATCCGAAGCGCTTCGAGCGGTTCGCGCGCGAGCACACCGGGCTGCTCGTGGGTTTCTCGCGCCAAAGGCTCGGTGAGAACGCGCTCGTCAAGGTTGGTCAGCTCGCCCACGCGACCGGCCTCAGAGAGCGGATCGAGGCAATATGGCGTGGTGAAGGGATCAGCGCCAGCGACGGACGCGCTGTGCCGCCGGCACGTTCCTCTTGCCGCATCAGCTCCAGCAGGACTGGCGATCACGAGCTGCCTGGCTCAGGCCGAGGCCCTCGCCAACGGGCAGGCGGCCGATACGGTGCGCGCGGAGCTGAAGCATCAGGGCTTGCCCAGCGTGCAGATCGAGGCGCCGACGCCCCCCACAGTGTCGATCCCGGGACGCAGAGCCGAGCAGCTCGCGCCTGCCGTACGCGATCCCGCCGGGGCGCGTGCGGTGGCCGCCAGGGTGATGAAGCTGCTGGCGACGGCCGGTGGTGGAGCTAACCGCGGGACGAGCCGCACGCCGGATCAGTCCGAGGTACACGAATCTGCGCGCTTCAGTACAATCGCGCATTCGCGGGTGGGGGGGCGGCCCAAGCGGCTCGACCTAGCGAGCCCGAAGCAATGGCATAAAGGTTGGTAATGCGATTGATGCAACGCCCGGCGGGGCTGCTGGTCCTGTTCGTTCTGTCCGCCGCACTCGTTATTTCCGTCGATCCGGCGTACGGGCAGACCTCTGGTTCCCCCATGGAGCAGATCCTGCAGGGCCTGTCGCCGGATCAGCTCGGGTCGCTTTCGCAGCAGTTCGGTGGAACTGGCGCCGGCGGCGCGCAGGGCGCGCAGGGCGCGCTTGGCAATCGCCAGCTGCCGATGAGCGAAGAGCAGCAAAATCTCATGCTGCAACAACAGCGCGATCTGCTGCGGGACCAACAGAGGCAGCGCGGGGAGATGCAGCGCCTGAGCCCGTTCCTGCAGGCTGAGGATTGGGTCGTCATCACCGTCGACTCCAACCCTCTTCCGGCCGGTAACCAGCCACCGGGGGCCGCGCCCCAGGCGGGCGCGCTGGGTGCGTTGGCTGGTACCAATCAACAGAACATTCTCGGTAATCTCGCGCCGGGTCTGGCGGGCGCGAATCAAAATTCTCTCAGCCAGTCGGGCAGTGCGCCTGGTGGCGGCGGCGTGGCCAACTCCCAGCAGAATGGCCTCGCCGCGGCGACCGCGGCAGCAACGACACCGCCCCCCGCTCAGGGCGTGACCGCAGGTGGCTACGCACCCCTGCCGCCCCCGTGCACGGGACCGAACTGCGACACCTCGCAGCCGACGCAGCCTGAACTGACGGACGAGCAGAAGAAGCAGCGGCAGGCGCTGATCGACCTGATCCGTTCCAAGAATCCCTATCAGCTCTCGCGTGACGGGGTGCTCGCGTTGCCCGGATTTCCGCCAATTCCCCTCGCCGGACTCAGCGAGCAGCTCGCGACGTTACGCCTGGGAGTCGAGCCCGCGCTCAAAGATCTGTTCATCCGCGTCACCAAGCTGCCGCTGACGAAGGTCGGTGCCACTGCGTTGAAGCCCTTCGGCTACGACCTGTTCGACCATCCAATCTCAACCTTCGCCCCGACGACGAACGTTCCGGTGCCAGCTGGGTACGTCGTCGGCGCGGGCGATGAGCTCGAGGTGCAACTGTACGGGACCAAGAACGCCAATCTTAAGCTCGTCGTCGGCCGCGACGGGCGCGTGAACGTCCCGGAACTGGGGCCGGTCAGCGTCGGCGGTCAGAGCTTTGCGAGCGCTAAAGCTCACCTGGAGTCGCGGGTCGAGAGAGAGATGATCGGAGTCCATGCAAGTGTCACGATGGGTGACACGCGCACGATCCGGGTCTTCGTGCTCGGAGACGCAAAGCAGCCGGGGAGCTATACGATAACCGGGCTGGGTACGATCACTTCGGCGCTGTTCGCCGCCGGCGGTGTCCAGACCATCGGATCGCTGCGCAATATCCAGCTGAAGCGGCACGGCGAGCTCGTGCGCCGGCTGGATTTGTACGACATGCTCATCCGCGGGAACACAACCGACGACGCCAAGCTTCTGCCGGATGACGTTATCTTTATCCCGCCAATCGGGCCCACGGTTTCCGTGGACGGTGAAGTCCACCGGCCGGCAATCTATGAAATTCGCAATGAGGCCTCGGTCGCCGACGTTATACAGCTTGCAGGAGGACTCACTTCCGAGGCCGACACGGCGAAACTGGCACTCACCCGCATCGATGTCGGCTTGCATCGAGTCGTGCTGCAGGTCGATCTGACCGATGCAACGGGCCGGTCAGAGGCCGTGCGCAACGGCGACAGCCTGCGGGTCTCGCGCCTGCGTCCCACGCTCGACGCGGGAATAGTGGTGCAGGGCTACGTTTACACACCCGGTGCATACGCCTATCGCGCCGGTATGCGCCTCACGGATGTGCTTCGCTCGGTGGACGACCTGAAGCCGAACGCGGACCTGCACTACATCCTCATCCGCCGGGAGCTGCCACCGGATCGGCGCATCGTGGTGTTATCGGCCGACCTGGCGGCGGCGTTGAATGATCCCGATTCCAGCGCGAACCCGCACCTCATGGCACGCGATCGCCTCATGGTGTTCGATCTGCAGTCGAGCCGCGACCGAGTCATCCGACCGTTGCTCGAGGACCTGAAGCTACAGTCCAACATCAGTCTGCCGGATGACGTCGTACGTATCGACGGGCGCGCCAACGTTCCCGGAGAGTATCCCTACGAGGTCGGCATGACCGTGCGCGACCTGATCAGAGCAGGGGGGGGGCTGAGCGATGCCGCGTATGGCGGCACTGCCGAGCTCACCCGCTATCAAGTGGTAAACGGCGAGTCGCGGAAAACGGAGCTCATCGAGGTCAACCTGGCCGCGGTACTGCGCGGTGATCCGGCTGCGAATCTGCGGCTCGAGCCCTTCGACAGCCTCAGCATCAAGGAGATTCAGGCCTGGACCGACCAGGAAACGATCACGCTGCGCGGGCAGGTGAGGTTCCCCGGCAGTTATTCCGTCAAGCCCGGCGAGACCTTGAAGTCAGTGCTGCTGCGCGCCGGTGGATTGACGCAATACTCGTTCCCCAAGGGCGCGGTATTCACCCGCCGGGAACTGCGTGAGCGGGAGCAGAAGGAGCTGGACATGCTCGCGGTGCGCCTGCAGAACGACATCGCGTTCGTCGCTCTCCAGGGCAGCGTTGCAAACCAGGGCGGGGCGGCCGGAGCCTTGAGCGTTGGCCAGTGGCTGCTTTCGCAGCTGCGCCAGGCGAAGGCCGTGGGCCGCCTGGTGATCAACCTGCCGAGCATGCTGCGCTCACCCATCGGCTCGCCGTACGACGTCGTTCTTCGTGACGGAGACGAGCTCATCGTGCCGAAAGCTGAGCAGGAAGTGACGGTGATCGGCGAGGTGCAGACGGTAACTTCACACCTGTACCGGCCGGGACTCTCGCGCGGCGATTATATCGCCATGAGCGGCGGCGAGACGGCTCGTGCGGACAACGGGCGTGTCTATGTCGTGCAGGCCGACGGCAGCGTCGTCCCCAACGAAGGCGCTCGCTGGTTCCGCACCTCGAGTGGGGGGATCCAGCCGGGCGACACGATAGTCGTGCCGTTGAACGCCGAACACATGCCGCCGCTGCCGCTGTGGCAGGCGGTGTCGCAGATCCTGTACAACGTTGCGATTGCGGTCCTGGCCGTGCATACCCTCTGAAGATGCGCGTGGCGTGCCGCGCGACGAGACGGGGTTCATGCTTGTGCGGCTGCTCGAGGCTCATCGGAGCATGAGTCAGCGCTGCATCTGTACCGCCGGCGACGCTCACGCGACGATTACCAAGATTTGACGTGCGCCCGCCGTCCGTTTAAGCTGCTCGTGCGTTCAGCTCGTGAACGCATGGTGCTCAGAACACAACACCCAACCTGCAGGCGGATCCTGACGCGTGCAGACTCGGCCGCTGCGGTAGCGGAGTGCGGATATCCATCGGCTGAAAGAGGAGGTGTGAGGCCATGAACGACGTCAATCGAGAGTCTGGCGCGCGGCCGGAACCCAGTGCGCGGCCCGTCCTGAGCGGCCCCCCCAGCGGATATTTCCTGGTCGTCCCGCAGACCCAGGAACAGGAATCGGCATCTCTTGGGTCGATCGTAGCGACGCTCGCGAAGTCATGGCGTCTCGTGGTGGCGTCCGTGCTGGCCGGCGGATGTCTGGCGGTGCTCGCATCGCTGTTCATGCCAACGACGTATCGCGCGAAGATCATCGTTGCTCCAGTAATCGAAAGCGAAGCGATCGGCGCCGGCGGGCTGCGCGGCGCGCTCAACAACGAGCTGGGGGGCATTGCTTCGGCGGTCGGTATCGACCTGAGCGGCAGCGATGCCCGCAAGCAAGCGTCCTATGCGACGCTGATTTCACAGGGCTTCGGCCGCGATCTCATCACGTCCGAGAACCTGATGCCGCTGCTGTTCCCGGACAAGTGGGATCCCGTGGCGAAGAACTGGCGACCGGGCGTGAAGGTGCCGACGCTCGGCGCCGGCGTGCGCAAGCTCCTGGACAACCACCGCAAGATCACCGAGGACCGCAAGAGCGGCATGGTCACGGTGGTGTACGAGTGGTGGACGCCGGAGATGGCCGCGCACCTCGCGAACCGGACCATCGAGATGGTCAACGACAAGCTCAGGACTCAGGCGATCCACGATGCAGACCTCGGCATCCAATATCTCAACAAGGAGCTGACCACGACCAACGTGGTCGGGGTGCAGCAGGGGATTTACGCGCTGATCCAGGAGCAGATCGGCAAGTCGATGGTCGCCAACGTGCAGCGCGAGTATGCCTACCGCGTTATCGACCCGGCCGTAGTTCCGGACGTCAAGGCGAGCCCGTTGCGCAAGGTGATCGGCTCCGTTGGTGCGATCGCCGGCCTGATCCTGTCGATAACCTATGTGCTGATGCGCCGGCCTGCGCATAGCGGCCGCGCTTGAGCGGACACGTCCATGCTGCTCTCGGACGAAGTACGCTACCGAATTCTGAAGCTGCTCGAGGCGAATCCGACCCTTAGCCAGCGGGAGGTGGCCCGCGAGCTCGGCATGAGCCTGGGGCGTGCCAACTATTGCCTACAGTCGCTGATCGGCAAGGGCTGGATCAAGGTCGCCAATTTCAAGAACAGCAGGAACAAGGCGGCTTACATGTACCTGCTGACTGCGCGCGGCATCGAAAGGAAGGCGCAGGTGACGGTGCGCTTTCTTAAGCGGAAGACCAGAGAATACGAGGAGCTGCGCGCCGAGATCGAGCGGCTGCGTGCGGACGCGGCACGCCTGCAGGCACGCGAGTAGCTCGAGCACCGAGACTCAAAGCGCCATGTTCGATGCAAAGTCGGTGTTGATCACTGGTGGCACGGGCTCGTTCGGCCGCCAGTGCGTGCGCACGATCTTGCAGCGATATCAGCCGCGGCGGCTGATCGTGTTCTCACGCGACGAGCTCAAGCAGTACGAGATGGCCCTGGAGTTTCAGCACGATTCCATGCGGTTCTTCATCGGCGACGTGCGTGACCGCGACCGGCTGGTGCAGGCGCTTCGCGGCGTAGACGTCGTGATCCACGCGGCTGCACTCAAACAGGTGCCGGCCGCCGAATACAACCCCACGGAGTGCATAAAGACCAACATACACGGTGCCGAAAACGTGGTGCATGCGGCACTTGCGAACGAGGTGGAGAAGGTCGTGGCTCTGTCGACCGACAAAGCGGCTAATCCCATCAATCTGTACGGTGCCACCAAGCTCTGCTCGGACAAGCTTTTCATCGCGGCCAACAACATCGCGGGCGGACACCGCACGCGCTTCTCCGTCGTGCGCTACGGTAACGTCGTAGGTTCGCGCGGCTCCGTGGTTCCGTTGTTCCACAAGCGAATCGAGCAGGGGTGTGATCACCTGCCGATCACCGACCGGCGCATGACGCGGTTCTGGATAACGCTGCAACAGGGTGTCGAGTTCGTTCTAACGGACATGCAGCGCATGCACGGCGGTGAGATATTCGTTCCCAAAATTCCCTCGGTTAAGGTCGTGGACGTGGCCACCGCGATGGCTCCGCGGCTGCCCCAGAAGGTGATCGGCATCCGGCCCGGCGAAAAACTGCACGAGACGATGTGTCCCGCGGATGATTCGCATCTGACGCTCGAATTCTCCGATCACTTCGTCATTCAACCGACCATACAGTTCGCTGGCTTTGCGGATTTCTCCGTCAATGCACTGGGCGAGAAAGGCAAGCCCGTGGAGCTGGACTTCGAATATCAGTCCGGCCGCAATCCGCATTTTCTGTCCTGCGAGGAGATAACGGCGCTCAATCATCTTGCAGGACTGGCATGATCCCCTATGCCCGGCAGCAGGTGAATCAGGCGGACATCGATGCCGTCGTAGCGGTGCTGCGGGCTGACTTCCTCACCCAGGGCCCGGTGATCCCGCGATTCGAGCAGGCTATTGCCGCCAGGGCAAACGCGTCGTACGCGGTGGCCTTCAACAGCGCCACTTCGGCGCTCCACGCGGCGTGCCTGGCACTGAAACTGCGTCCGGGCGATAGCCTGTGGACGGTTCCCAACACCTTCGTTGCCTCAGCGAACTGCGCCCGCTATTGCGGTGCGCTCGTCGATTTCGTCGACATCGACCCACTCACGTGGAACCTGAGCAGCGCCGAACTCGAGGCGAAACTCGTGCGCGCGCGGCGCGAGAGCGCGCTGCCGAGCGTAGTCGTACCCGTGCACTTTGGCGGACAACCGACCGAGCAGGAACGTATTCACACGCTGGGCCGCGAATACGGCTTTCGTATCGTCGAGGATGCGTCCCATTCGCTGGGCGGCGAACGCCACGGCGAGCCGGTGGGGAACTGCCGCTGGTCTGATATCACGATCCTGAGCTTTCATCCGGTGAAGATCATCACCTCGGGTGAAGGCGGAATGGCGCTGACGAACGATGCGGACCTTGCCGCATCCATGCTGATGCTCAGAAGTCACGGCATCACGCGCGATCCGCGCCGGTTTCTGCGGCCGGCGGCCCGCGAAGCTGCCGGGGCGGAGCCCGAGGCCTGGTACTACGAGCAGCAGTTGCTCGGCTTTAACTATCGCCTGACGGACATTCACGCCGCGCTCGGCTTGAGCCAGCTCGATCGGCTCGAAGAGTTCGTCGAGCGGCGCAACCGGCTCGCGAGCCGCTACCAGGAGATGCTGCAGGACCTGCCGCTGCAATTACCGGTCGTTCAGCCTGGCAACCGCTCGGCGTTTCATCTCTACGTCGTGCGCGTAAAGGGAGCGAACGGCAGCCGCAACCGTCGGCAGGTATTTGATGCCTTGCGACGGCGAGGCATCGGCGTAAACGTTCATTATCTGCCGGTGCATCTGCAGCCGTATTACCGCGCGCTCGGCTTTGCGGAAGGCCAGTTCCCGGAGGCGGAGGCTCACGGCGCGACCGCGATTACGCTGCCACTGTACCCCGGTCTCACCGAAGAACAACAGGATGAAGTCGTCAGCGCACTGCGGGACGTGCTGAGCCATGCATAGTCAGCGACTCGCGCTCGGCACCGTGCAGTTCGGCATGCGCTATGGAGTCGCGAACCGAAGCGGACAGGTCGCGACGGCGGAGGCGAAGCTCATACTGGAGCGTGCGCGGGCCTCGGGCGTGGATACTCTCGACACGGCAGCCGCGTACGGCACGAGCGAGACGACTCTCGGAAGTCTAGGGGTCGCCGATTGGATCATCGTATCCAAGATTCCAGCCGTTGCGGACGATTGCCCCGACGTGCGCACCTGGTTCCGTGCATCCGTGACCGCTACCCTCGAACGGCTGCGTGTGCCGCGTTTGGGTGGCCTGTTGCTTCATGCGCCAATGCAACTGCGCGGTCCGCATGGTCGGGAGATTCATTCCTCTCTGAGACAGGTGCAGGAAGAGGGTCTGACGGAGCGGATCGGCATCTCCGTGTACGGGCCTGAAGAGCTCGATGCGCTCATCGACAGTTTCGCCATCGACCTCGTCCAGGCACCGCTCAACATCTTCGACCGCAGGCTGGCAACTACGGGATGGCTCGACAGGCTGCGTAGCGCCGGAATCGAAATCCATGTTCGTTCGTTGTTTCTGCAGGGGTTGCTGCTCATGGGGGCGGCGCAGCGCCCGCCTGAGTTCGCGCGCTGGCCACGCCTGTTGGGTCGTTGGGACCGGTGGCTCGCAAGCACCGGACTGACGGCGGTGCAGGCCTGCATCGGGTTTGCGGCGGCACATCCACACATCGGCCGGGCAGTCGTGGGAGTGGACAGTGTTCAGCAGCTCGATGAGATTCTGTCGGCGCTGACGCTGGGTGATATCGAGTTCCCGCAGGAGCTTGCCTGCGAGGAGCGGGATCTGATCGATCCGTCGCGCTGGCGTCTCCGAGGTGCAGCATGACGCGCCTGCGGCTGGGGGTCGTTGGGATGAGCGAGGGGAACGGGCATCCCTACTCGTGGTCGGCGATCATCAACGGCTACGACTCCGCAGCGATGGCGGAGTGTCCCTTTGCGTCCATACCGGCTTATCTCGCCGAGCACAGTTTCCCGCAGGACCAGCTGGCGGAGGCCGAAGTCACGCACGTCTGGACGCAGTCACCGACGATCTCGGCCCACATCGCGCGCGCCACGAGAATCCCGCACGTGGTCGAGGAGCTGCCGCACATGGTCGGCGAAGTCGACGCCTTGCTGCTGGCGCGGGACGATGCGGAGCACCACCGCGCGCTCAGCGCGCCTTTTCTGCGCGCGGGGCTCCCCGTTTACCTTGACAAACCAGCCGCGCTGAGCGTGAGAGAGCTCGACGAGCTCTGTGCTCTGGCCCCCAACCCGCAACAGATTTTCTCCTGCTCGGCATTGAGATTCGCCGCGGAGCTGCATCTGAGCGACGCGGAGGCGGCGCGGCTGGGACCGCTGCGGCGGATCGTGGGCGTGACACCCAAGTCCTGGGAGCGCTATGCGGCGCACGTGATCGATCCGGTCATCAGCTTCATTCGGCCCGGCGCGGTGGCGGACAGCGACGTGCGGGCGGAGCGAGGTGCGGTGAGGCTGCGCGTACGCTGGGAGTCAGGCCTGATCGGAGAGTTCGAGGCTACGGGCGAGGAGCACGGGGAGATCACTCTCACGTACTTGGGCGAGCGGACCTCGATCAGGAAAGTATTCGTGGATTCGTTCAGTGCATTTCGCGCGGCGCTGCAGCTGTTCGTCGCCGGCGTGCGTCAGAACCGCAGCGCGATCGGCTACGAACACATGCGCGAGCTGGTGAGTTTGATCGAGCTCGGCAGGCAAGCTTCTGCCACTGCGCCTCCGGTGCGTGAGCCCTCTCCGGCACTGCGCACCAACATCAATCCAGGACGCGAGGGCAACGTCATGCCGACCGGTCCCATAAAGAACTTCACGCGCAGCCTGGAGCTGAATGCGAAGTTGCACGCCATGATTCCTGGCGGTAGCCATACCTACAGCAAGGGAGAAGATCAGTTTCCGTACCTCGGGCCCCGGGTAATCGAGCGAGCCTCGGGTGCCTATTGCTGGGATGTCGATGGCAACCGATACATCGACTGGGCGATGGGGAACCGTGTCATCATCTTGGGTCACGCCGACGAAGTGGTGAATGCCGCCGTCATCCGGCACATCCCTGCCGGGTGCAACTATTCCCGTCCCGGGCTCATCGAGATAGAGACCGCGCAGATGCTGCTTGAGCTGCTGCCTCAGTTCGAGATGGTGAAGTTCGGCAAGAACGGTTCCGACGTGACGACCGCCGCCGTGCGGCTGGCACGGGCAGCGACCGGACGCAAGTACATCGCGCAGTGCGTGGACCATCCGTTCTTCAGCACGCACGACTGGTTCATCGGCTCGACCGTGATGAACGCCGGGGTGCCGCAGCAGGTCTCCGGCCTCACGCTGGGCTTCCGCTACAACGACCTCGACAGCCTGAGGGCTCTGAACGATAGATATCCCGGTCAGATCGCCGCCGCGATACTCGAGCCGGTGAAGAACGATGAGCCGCGGGACAACTTCCTGCAGAGACTGCGTGAGTTCGCGACCAAACAGGGCATCGTGCTGATCTTCGACGAGATGATCAGCGGACTGCGCTTCGATCTTCGCGGCGCGCAGCACCGCTGGGGCGTGTATCCGGACCTGGCGCTGTTCGGCAAATCCATTGCCAACGGCTTCTCCTTCTCATTGCTCGCCGGGCGGCGCGATCTCATGGAGCTCGGCGGACTGCATCACGACAAGCGCCGGGTATTCCTCCTGTCCCAGACGCACAGCTCGGAGACCACAGGCCTTGCGGCCTGCCAGGCGACCCTCAGTGAATATCAGCGGCTCGACACCAATGCGCACATCTGGAGAACGGGCGGGCGGCTGGTGCAGGGTTTTCGCGCGCTGGCGGCAGCCGAATCGGTTACGGATCACGTGCGGATGATCGGCTTCGACTGCAACCCGCAGATCGTGTGCACCCGCGCCGATGGCCAGTACTGGCCAGAGCTCGCGGCAGTGTTCCATCAGGAACTCATCTCTTACGGGGTGCTCATTCCCTGGATCAGCATCACGCAGTCGCACGGCGCCGCCGAGCTCGATGCCACCTTGAGCGCCTGCCAGCACGCCATGCGCGCGGTGCGCCGGGCGCTCGAGCTCGAGCGCATCACCGACGCCTTCGTGGGCGAGGCGCCGAAGCCGGTGTTTCGCACCTTCAATCGCTGCCAACAGGCGCGTTGCGGCCGGCTGTACGCCGATGCCCCGCAGCTCCCGTGCTGCGCTGCGGCGGACGGTCGGGACGCGAAATGAACGTCGGCGCGCTAGTTCCAATCCGGCTGGCGTCGGAGCGGCTGCCCGGCAAGCAACTGCTGCCGATCGCCGGGCGCCCGGCGGTGCTGCACCTCCTCGAGAGGCTGTTTGCCTCACGCTATCTCTCACCGGAGCGGGTGGTGGTGTGTACGACCGAGGAGTCGAGCGACGATCGTCTGCTGTCAGTCGTGGAGGCGAGTGGGGCGCGTGTCTTTCGCGGCAGCCGAGACGACATCATCGACCGGTTCTACCGGGCAACCGAGCACTACGGCTTCGATGCGGTGCTGCAGGTCGACGGCGACGATCCGTTCACCGACACGACGTACATGGATTTCTGCATGGACCATCTGCTCGCCCATGAGAGTCTTGACCTCTGTCGTTCCGAGGGCCTGCCGCTCGGGCTCAATTCCAAGGCGATCCGCGCGCGCGCCATCAGGCGTGTTCGCGAGCATCGCATCACCGAGAAGAACGATCACGGCTTCATCCTGCTCTTTACCGAGACAGGGTTGTGCTCGACGGCCACCATCTCTCCGGTCACGTCGGCGCATCAGCACTCGACAGCACGGATCACGCTCGACTATCCGGACGATCTTAAATTCTTCAACGCGCTCCACGCCGCCGCATCGCAGCTGCATCCGCGCTTCACAGTCGCCGAGATCGTGGCCGCCCTGCGGGCGAACCCTTCGCTGGTGGACATCAACGCGCACTTGAACACCGCGTACCAGCAACGCTCGGATGCGCTGTTGAGCCTTCAATACCGTCGCGAGGGACGCGTTCACAGTCTGGGGGTCGACGGGTGAGATTTGGCGTCGTCGGCCTCGGATCCATGGGTTCGCGCCGCGTGCGAGACCTGCTGGCGCTCGGACACGAGGTCCACGGCTTCGATGTGCGCGCGGATCGTAACCGCCGCGCAACCGAGCGGTTTCGGATCGGGACCGTGTCCTCGTTCAGCGCGCTGCTCGATTGCAAGCTCGATGCGCTCGTCCTCAGCACGCCCCCCGATCAGCACGTCGGCGGCTATCGTGCAGCCTTCGATGCCGGACTGCCGTTCTTCAGCGAAGCGAGCATCCTTACGCCGACTTCTGAGTGGTTTGCGGCACTGGAGCGGCAGTCGCAGGTGCGCGGGTATCCGTCCGCCACCTGGCGCTTTTACGCACCCCTCATCGAGCTCGCGCGCGTGCTCAAGGCCCCGGGCGCCCCCACGGTCACGGCAGTTCATCACGAGTACGCCGATTACCTGCCGCGCTGGCATCCGTGGGAGTCGTATTGGGACTTCTACGCCGGTGCGCGGCGCGAGACCTCGGCTGCTCGCGAATTGGTGCCGTTCGAATTCGAGTGGCTGTGCTGGCTATTTGGTGAGGTCGAGGAAGTGTCGGCTGTCATCGCCCGTCTCGGGCGATGGCGCACGGACATCAACGACAGCTATTTCCTTCACGTCCGGTTCGTGAACGGGGTGATGGCAACCGTGCGCATCGAGCTGTATCGCGAAGCGCCCGCGCGCCTCGCAACGGTTTGCGGCGCGGGCGGATCGTACCAGCTGAACTTCAATGCCCACGAGCTGCAGCGCTACGATTCGCAGAGCGGCGCGTGGGCGGCCATGTCCGTCGTGCCGACACCAGCGGCGTCATCAGAGTTCGAGAAGGTCTACGAAGCAGAGATCGCCTCGTTCGCGTGCGCAGTGGCGGGCTCTGCGGAGTACCCCAAGCACTGGACGGAGGACCGTCATCTGTCGAACGTATTGATGGCTGCCGAGACGAGCGCACGCGAGCGACGACCCGTGAACCTGGCGGAAGTCGCGTGCCACTATGACGGCTTATCGCTCGAATGACATGGGCATTGTTTTTCGGGCAGATGCCTCCGTGCGGCTCGGTGCGGGCCACGTCAGGCGCTGTCTCGAACTGGCCTCACAGCTCAGCGCACGGGGGGCCCCGGTCATGTTCGTCTGCACCGAGGGACCCGGCAGCATGATCGACCAGATCACCGAGCGCGGAGTGCGCACGGCCGGCCTGCATAGCGACAGCGATGGTTCTGGCAAGCCGGCTGTGCAGGGATGGGAGCAAGACGCCTATCAGACGAGCGCGGCTCTCGCAGCAACCGCATTCGCAGCTCACTGGCTGGTGGTGGATCAGTACGGACTCGATGCCCGCTGGGAGCGGGCAATGCGCCGGCATGCCCGCCACATCATGGCCATCGATGACCTCGCCGACCGACCCCACGACTGCGATGTCCTGCTCGACCAGAACCTCGCCAATCCGCGCCATGCGCGCTACGCGCAGCTGCTGCCGCCGGGAGCCAGACAGCTGCTCGGTCCGCAGCACGCGCTGGTTGGGCCCGAGTTTCTGCAGCGTCGCGCCGCCGCGCTGGCGCGGAGACGCGGGCAGGCGGAGCGCATGCTCATCTCAATGGGAGCAACGGATCTCAGCAATGACACTGGGAGAGCACTCGAAGGAGTGGCGCGCTCCCGCTACGCTGGACTCCCCCTGGATGTCGTGATCGGTGCGGCGAATCCGCACCGCGATGCGCTCGCGTCGCGGTGCGCGCATCTGGCCGAGTGTGAGCTGCACGTGCAGACCACGCGCATGGCCGAGCTCATGGCTCGGGCGGATCTGGCCATCACCGGGGCGGGCAGCACCACCTGGGAACGCTGCGTGCTCGGTCTGCCAGCCCTGGCGGTGGCGCAGTCGGAGGATCAGTCCGCCATCGCGCGGGCGGTCGCCGATGCGGGCGGGCACGAGCTTCTCGGCAGAGCGGCCGATGTGCAGGCTGGGGACTACGCCAGCGCTCTCGAGCGCATGACGCCGGCGATGCTGCTCGACATGAGCGCGGCGGCGGCGGCACTGTGCGATGGTCGGGGAGCCGAACGGGTCGGGAGCGTGCTGATGAACTGGAGCGATGGGTAGCATCATGAGCCGGGTGGGCATCGGCAGTCGCACGATCGGCGTCGGGCACGAGCCCTTCGTCGTCGCGGAAGTCGGCATCAACCACAACGGCGACCTGGCTCTGGCGCTCGAGATGATTCGCGTCGCGGCGAAGGCCGGCTGCGATGCGGTGAAGTTCCAGACGTTCCGGGCGGCGGAATTCGTCAACAACCGGATGCAGCTCTTCACTTACCGTTCACAGGGACGGGAAGTGACCGAGTCCATGCTCGACATGTTCGAGCGGCACGAGCTAACGCTCAGCGCGTGGCAGGCCATCAAGGCGGAGTGCGATGCGGTCGGTATCACGTTCTTCTCCACGCCGCAGAATCCGTCCGATCTGCAGCTTCTGCTGCAGCTCGGTGTGCCGTGCGTGAAAGTGGGTTCCGACGATTTCACCAATCTGCCGCTGCTGCGTGAGTATTCGCGCACGCGCTTGCCGCTGATTCTCTCGAGCGGGATGTCCGATCTCGCCGACATCTACCAGGCGCTCGAGTGCGTCGGAGCGCTCGATGACTACCCAACGGTCCTGCTGGTGTGCACCTCGCAGTATCCGACGCCGCCGGAGGACGCCCATCTCGCGCGCATCACCACGCTGCGCCATGCATTTCCCTCGATTCCGATCGGCTTCTCGGACCACACGCGCGGGGCACTCGCCTCGGCACTGGCCGTCGGGCTCGGCGCGGCGGTGCTGGAGAAGCACTTCACGCTCGCTCACGATCTCCCGGGCCCGGACCACTGGTTCTCCGAGGATCCGCAGGGAATCACCGAGTGGGTGCGCGCCATCCGCGAGGCCAAGACCCTGCTCGGGAGCCCGATTGTCCGTCCGACCGCGACCGAGCGCAGCAACCGGCTCGAGTATCAGCGCCGTCTGGTTGCGGCCCGCGACATTCGTGCGGGCGAGCTCATCGAGGAGAGTGCTCTCACCTTGCGGCGCGTGGCCGGCGGGCGCGGCCTGCCGCCATCGTTCATGAGTCATCTGGTCGGCCACCGGGCGCCGCGCGAGTGGCGCGCGGGAGAGCCGATCGAGCTGTGAGGGTAATCACCATGGATGCACAGCACTTCAATGCGTTGTTCCTGCAGGCGATCGACAACCAAGAAAACCCTTATCACCCGCTCGTCATGATCAACGGTACGCCGCAGATCGGCGCAGGCTGCAAGATCGGGTTTTTCTCGGAACTCTTCGCGAAGGGTGCCCACCTGGTCATCGGCGACGAATGCGATATCGGCTCTTTCGTCGCCATCAACGTCGCGGACTCGCATCGGCGCTGCCTCGGCCTGTCCGAGAGCATCGTCCATCGCGACATCCTCATCGGCGACCACGTCTTCGTCGGCTCGCACTGCGCCATTCTCGGCGGTACCGTCATCGGCCATCATTCCGTGATCGGAGCCGGAAGTATCGTCCGTGCGGTCACGATCCCGCCATACTCCCTGGTGGTCGGTGACCGCGTGCGACCGGAGTATTACCGCGCGCAATGCGAGCAGCAGCACTCAGCAGATTCCGGATGATCCCGCACAACAGACCCCTGATACTGCCCTGCGACCGGGCGGCGGTGGACGCGGTCCTCGCTTCCGGATGGATTGCGCAGGGACCGGCTACGCGACGGCTCGAGGACCGCTTCGTCGGATACTTCGGCGGCGGCGCGGCGTGCGCGTCGTCCAGCGGCACGGCTGCGTTACTGGTGGCGCTGAAGGCGCTGGGCGCGGGTCCTGGAGCCGTCGTCGCCCTGCCCACCTACTCCTGCACTGCACTGCTCGACGCGGTGTTCATGACCGGTGCCGAGCCGCAGGTGGTGGATGTCTGCGCCGACACGTTCTGTCTTGATGGGCGGTTGGTGAGCCAGCAGGCGCCCACCGCACGCTTCATCGTGGCGGTCAATACATTCGGCGCGCCGGCAGATATTGGATTGCTCAGCGCACCTGGCCGAACGGTAGTCGAGGACTGCTGCCAGTCCTTCGGCGGCGCCATAGCGGGGGAGCCGCTCGGAAGTCGCGGCGCCGTTGCGGTTTTTTCCTTCTACGCGACCAAGATCATTACTGGCGGGCAGGGGGGACTCATCTGGACGCGGTCGGCCGAGGCGGCCGTCCGGGCGCGCAGCTATCTTCAGAGCAACGGCGCCGAGCGCTACGAGCCGCGCTTCAACCTGCAGATCACTGATATCCAGGCGGCGCTGGCCGACAGCCAGATGCAACGTCTCGATTCCATCCGCGAGCGCCGCAGCGAGATCGGCCGGGCATATCTTGCGGCGCTGCCGCACGGCCTCAGCGCGCAGGCAGGGATCGCGGATCCCGGGCGCATGGTCCACCGTTTCGTGGTCGTGACGCCCGATCGGGCGACCCGCGAAGCGTTACGCGAGCGCATGGCGGCCGCGGGCGTCGGCTGCATTGTACCGGTCGAGCGCTTCGAGCTGTTGCATCGCGGTCTGCGGCTGGATGCCGATGCGTACCCGGTCGCGGAGCGACTGGTAGATACCACGCTGTCGCTGCCGGTGCACCTCAACCTGGGCGATCAGGACGTGGCGACCGTATGCGATGTGCTGCACAGGTTCGAGCCGTGATTCTCGCGGCGCATCAGCCAGCCTACCTGCCGTGGCTCGGCTACCTCGACAAGATCGCGCGCGCCGACGTGTTTGTGTTCATGGACACGGTGCAATTCGAGAAGAACAGCTTCATCAATCGCAACCGCATCAAGACACCGCAGGGTCCGCAATGGCTGACGGTGCCGGTGAAGACGAAGGGGCACCTGTCAGCGACGCTGCGTACCATGGAGGTCGATGATACGCAGCGCTGGCGTGACAAGCATGTGCGCAGCATTGCGATGAATTACCGGCGCGCCCCGCACTTCGAGCATTGCTTCCCGCAGCTACAGCAACTGCTGTCGCTCGCGGAGCACTCGCTGGCGGAGCTGTGCTGGCGGCAGATGGCGTTCTGGCTGCGCGAATTGGGCATCGGCACGCGCGCGGTGCGCGCCAGCGAGCTGCCGGTGACCGGCACCAAGAGCGCTCTGGTGCTCGCTTACTGCAGACACTTCGGGGCGAGCCGCTACATCTCCGGCATCCTCGGTCGCGATTACCTTCTGGAGAGTGAGTTCGCGGCGGCCGGCGTCAGCATCGAATTCCAGGAATATCGCCATCCGATTTATCCGCAGCTGTGGGGTGAGTTTCTTCCATGCATGAGCATCGTTGACGCTTGGCTCAACTGCGGCCCCGGGACAGTAGCCCTGCTCGAGCACGTGCCATGAGCTTCAGTCGCGAATGGGATCAGCGGTACATCGAAAACACGCACCTGGCCGTATGGCCCTGGTCGGACGTGGTCAGCCTGGTGCGTCGTTACTGCGGTCCACTCACCACGGGAGCGATACTCGAGCTCGGCTGCGGTGCCGGCGCGAACATTCCCTTTCTCTCCTCCCTCGGCGCACGCTATTGCACCGTGGATGGCAGCGCGACCATGGTAGGGCGCCTCAGGCAGAGGTTTCCCGAGCTCGCGGCGGGAATTATCGTCGGCGACTTCACTCGGGAGCTCACTTTCGATTTCCAGTTCGACCTGGTAGTCGATCGTGCGGCGCTCACGCACAACCCGACGGCCAGCATCCGCGCGGCACTCGAGCTGGTGTGGGACGTCCTGAAACCCGGCGGCCACTTCGTCGGCGTGGACTGGTTCTCGACGTCATTTTCGGAATTCCGCCGCGGCGAGCCCGCGGGAGACGAGTACACCCGCACACGCTACACCGATGGTCCGTTCGCCGGTACGGGGCGGGTGCACTTTTCCGATCTCGAGCACCTGAAGGATCTGTTCCGCCGCTTCGAGCCGCTGCTGCTCGAGGAGAAAAAAGTGCGCACGCACGTGCCGATGGGCGCGGCGCAGTTCGCCGCCTGGAACCTAGTCGCGAGAAAAAATCCATGATTGAGACGGACAAAAGCGCAGCCTCCCGCAGTGTCGCTGTCGTGGCGGCGCACCCGGATGATGAGGTGCTCGGATGCGGTGGCACTGTCGCGCGACTCGCTGCGGAGGGTCGCAAGGTTCATGTCCTGCTGCTGGCAGACGGCGAGGGGGCGAGAGCGGGCAAAGCGACGGCCGCCGCGACTCGCGACAAAGTAGCTGCCCGAGGCGCCGCCGCACGTGCTGCCGGCGCGATCCTCGGCTGCGCTTCGGTCGAACTGCTAGCGTTTCCTGACAATCGGATGGACGGGGTGGAGCTGCTCGACGTCGTGCAGGTGGTCGAGAAATTCATAAGCCACCACCGTCCGTCCGTGGTGCTGACGCATTACTCCGGCGACGTGAACGTCGATCATCACATTGTGCACGAGGCTGTCGTAGTCGCGTGCCGCCCGCAGCCCGGACATTGTGTCCGGGAACTGCTTTTCTTCGAAGTACCGTCTTCTACCGAGTGGCGTCCGCGCGACTCGGCGAGCGCGTTCAGTCCTAACTGGTTCGTCGACGTCTCAGCTACGCTGGAAAGAAAGCTGGAGGCGCTCAATGCCTATGCGACGGAGCTGCGTGATTTCCCCCATCCCAGGTCGATAACAGCGGTCCGCGCGCTGGCGCAATGGCGCGGATCGACCGTAGGGCTCATGGCGGCTGAAGCGTTCCTGCTCGGCCGAAAGCTGCTGCCGGTCGGCAGCTGAGCGGCGCTGCCACACGCTATGTCCGCGCAGTCCGCAAGCGAGGTCAAAAATCGAATGCTGCAGGGACTGCCCGAGCGCGGTAGCCGGATCGTCGGGTTTGACAGTTGGACGAAGGGAGCACATCACTTCGAGCGGCTGATCCCCGCTCTTGCTAGGCGCGGTGCGACATTAAAGCTGGTGCATCTGGGCTCCTGGGGCAATGATCCGGGCCGACCCCAAGAGGAGCGAATTGGCGCGCTGGAAGTATGCGATATCTCGTTGTATTGCAATGGAACCTTCGAGCGGATGTTGGATATCGAAGCGCCCGATGCGGTGATTCTTCTGTCCATCGAGACGTTCGCGCATCGAGCAATGCTGCGCTACTGCCGCAAGCGAGCCATTCCGACGCTGCTCCTGTATCACGGGCTGGTAAATGTGCAGGTCACCAACGACCGGACCGGGAGCTATGGACCCCGGACGCTGGCGCACGCCAAATTCGTTTGCTCGAAGCTGAGCAAGGTATTGCGCAGAACCCTACCGTGCTACGTCACCTCGCTGCTGAGAACGAGCAGCAGTATCGGTGACTGGCGAAGATTCATCTCGGACTCATTGCGCATGGCCATGGGCAGAACGGCGCACCGTTTGGCCGCCGATCCGGCCACGGACGCGACGACGACGATGTGCGCAGTCTACACGGCTGCGGACGTAGAGCATGCGATCCGCAGCTATGCATTCGCAGCGGGGAATGTGCGAGTCGTGGGCAACCCCGATCTGGCGCGCTTCGGCATGACGGCGAACATGCTGTGCAGTCGGCTCGCGCACGATCCGCCGACGCCAGCTGCGGTGATGTACATCGATACCGGGCTGGTGAACAACGGCTTGATTTTCCGCAGCTACGAGCAGTTTATCGCGCATCTGATTGAGACAGCGGAAGCAATTGCGGCGCAAGGCGCCGCGATGCTGCTGAAATTGCATCCGTCTCACGACGAGTCGTTGCTGCGCAGACGCCTCAGCGGGACTGGCGTGGAGATCATAGCGAACCAGGATCTGGTGCAGGGCTTGCAGGCATCGCAGGCCTGTGTCGTCGAACCCACCACGCTCGCGCTGCTTCCGGGTCTGCTCGGCATGCCGATGTTCTACGCCAACTACGGCGACCTCAAGAGCCTACGGTACGGACCGGTACTCATGAGCTATCCGCGCGGGTACCTGTTGCCGGACATCCGTACGCTCGCGTCACGGCTGAACGAAGTGAGATCAGGGTTCGATGCCCGGGCGGCTCGCGACTGGATTGCCCGGAATGCGGGACCGACACCGATCGAGCAAATGCCGGAGAGAGTTGTGCAGGTGATCCAGGCGCTCTGCGCGACGCGCTCCCATGTCCCTGCACCGAGGTGACGCGCATGAAGATAGGCCCTGCAAGCGCTGCTCACCGTGTGAGGCTGCCCCGACGTGTCGAGACGAGTCTGCCGTTTGATGTTTCAGACGACATAAGGGCGGGCAGGGCACTGGCCGGTGATGATTTCACCGGCGACCAATTGGCTACCTGGTTCGCCCAGGAAAAGGAGGCTTTCTATCAGGCCGATGCGGGCAAAAGCGAGGTGGACCTGTGGTACGCGTACATGAGATTCGTGAATGAGAGGCTCGGCTTCGCCAAGGTCAAGGCCGATACAGGCGACCAAAAATCCGTGTTGGTAATTGGTCCCGGATCAGGCATCGAGATAGCCGACTTTCGCCGAAGTCATGCGCAGTGGCGCTTGTACTTTCTCGAGGCATCGGAACATTTCCGCGTGGCGTTGAAGGGGAGATGGCCGGACGCGACCATCGTTCGCCCGACGATATCCGGCGATATTGAATTGCCGAACGGCTCGCAGAATCTGGTGTGTGCATTCTCAGTGCTGCATCACATTCCGAATGTCAGCAAGGTGGTGCGCGAAGTAGCTCGCATTCTGGGGACTGGCGGAATTTTTCTGATCCGAGAGCCGTGCTCGTCGATGGGAGACTGGCGCTATCCCAGGTCAGCCACGCCGAACGAACGCGGCATCAGTCGAAAATTGCTGGTTGAATTCGGGGGGAGTTGCGGCCTGCAGCTGGCTGGCAAGCCGGTACCGATTCTCTTTCAACCCCTCAACCGAATTCTCAAACCGCTCGGCCGGAATGCAGTTCCGCTCAGGGCGCTGTATGTGCTCGACCGAGCCATATCCCGCCTGGTGGGTTTCAACGATCGCTACTGGCGAGACACGTGGTACAAGAAGATCGGACCATCCTCGTATTTCTATGTTTTCCGCAAGACCGACACCAATCCGGTTTCACGGTGAGGGAGCCAGCATGAGGCCCGCGTGCGGCGCGTTGCGCCACAAGCAGGAGCGCTAGAGGTGCGACGGCTCATCGTCTATTCAGCGCTGTACGGAGGGACGGCCGCATTCCAGAAGCTGATCGGGTTTCTGATCTTCATGTGGTTGGCGCGACTACTGACCGTTGAACAATACGCACAGTTCGGCCTTTTGTATGCTCTGCAGCAGGGCCTGGTGACGTTGGCGTCCGCCGGGGTAGTGGAAGCGACTGTGGGCAAGCTCAGGGCATATACGCAACCGCCTCAGCGGGCACGACTCTTCGCCAGCGCAAACCTGGCGTTTCTCGTTCTGGTACTCGCGGGGAGCAGCGTGGCCCTGCTCAGTCGGGAGGTGGCCCGGCAGATCACGACCACGAACCTGGCGTATGTCTCCATCGTCGTCTGCGGGGCGATTCTCGCCGCGACGTCTTTTCGGGCGCAGATCGTACGACTGGAAGAGAATCATCGCCGCTCTGTGCTGTTGAGCTGCATTCCGCCAATTGGCAGCTCGGTCGGTGGCTTTCTCGGCTGCGTGCTGACGCGCTCGCTTGCCGGTTTCTGCGTCGGCTCGGCGCTCGGGGCGGGCGGCGCCGTGGTGGCACTGTACGCGCTGGGCGGCAGCGCTTGGCGGCTGGCATTCGAGCACGACCTTGTCCGGCCCATAATCACTGCGGCTGCGCCGTTTGCCCTGGTCGCACTGCTCGGTTGGCTCAGCGGCTACGGTACTAATTACCTTATCGGCTTCATGCTGCAGTCGAGCGAGGTGGCGCGCTTCACCTTCGCGCTGTCGTTATGCTCGGTCATGCTGCTGGTTTCGAGTGCGCTGAATCAGGTGTGGTCTCCGAGGTTTTACCGCCTGATTCGAGACGAGCCGTTCGAGAATGTCGAAGCGAAGAACCGCAGCTTCTACCGCGTGCTGGGCGTCGCACTGGGCCTGAGTGGCGGATTCGTGACCATCGCCTTGCCGTGGGTGGTGCCGATACTCGGCGGCAATCTGCGCAACTATCAGCACATGACGCTGGAGCTGGCGCTGCTGTTCTCCGCCTATGTGATTCTCGTGCCGTGGTGGCACTGCCAGAACCACTTTCTCGCCCACGGCATGGGCAGCGCACTCCTCAGGATCACGCTCGTCACCAGCCTGTTCGGGATTGCCACCTTGCTGCTGCTGATGTGGTTGCTTGGCCCGATCGGGGTGTATCTGGGATTCCTGGCGCAGATGCTGCTGCGTACCACGGCGATGGTGCTTGAAGCGCGGCGCCGTTGGCCGGTGCAGATCAGCTTGTCGGGGGTCGGGGTCGGTCTGGCCATGATTCTGATGGGCCTGGTCTTGGCCCGGCAGCCACTGGTGCCGATCATTCCCGAGATCGGCTACGTACTGCTGTGTGTGGCCATCCTATACACTTTCATCCGCAACGCCGTGCTGTTGCCCCCGGTGCGGCAGGTGGGCTCATGAGCGTGGACGCCACCAACCCCCTGAAGGCCTATTACGAGCGTACCGCCGGTCGCTTCTGGGCGGCAGATGCCGGCTTGGTCGGTCGTGACGCCGTGGTATATCCGCTCCTCGCCGGACTGCGCGGGACGGTACTTGAATACGGCTGCGGCGCCGGATCACTGCTGCTGTCCCTTGCCGGTGAAGAGCGGTTCCGGCACGTCATCGGGGTTGACATCAGCGAGGCAGTCCTCGGCAACGTGCAGCGCTCGCTGGAGCGCTGTCCCACTGCGGTGGCACAGAAGACCGTCCTCATGCGACCGGAGGTCGATCGCTTGCCGCACGTTCCGGACCAGAGCGTCGATGTCATTATCAGTGTCGCCACCATCGAGCACGTGTTGGATCCGTACGTGGTGCTCGACGAGTTGTATCGGCTTGCCCGGGATCAGGCGACGTTCATCTGCTCGGTGCCGAACTATGCCTACCTTAAGCACCGGATCGCGCTTCTGTTCGGAGAGCTGCCGCGCACCGGTACGGACGAGCCAGTGACGAAATGGCGCGAGGCCGGCTGGGACGGGATGCATCTGCATACCTTCACCCGCTCGGCATTCGCGACGTTGCTCGCAGACTGCGGCTGGCGGCCGCTGGCATGGACCGGATGGGGCGATCGCTTCCCCTGGATGCGTGGGTTGCGGCAGCGTTTTCCGGGATTGCTCTCGGGCGAGATCATTGCGCGGTGCGCGAAGCAGACACGGCGCCGCGCATGACTAGGCGGGCAACAGCGGCGGGGCGGAGTTGGAGACGGCGGACATGAGCAGCGCCAACGTCCTTCCCTGGATCGAATCGCGCCTCGAGCGGGTGCGCATCGGCCACGTACTGCTGATGGTGATCCTGCTGGTGCCGATCTCGATCACCTTCGCCGACGACGGCGTGAGCGCGAACTACCTGTTCGCCTTGCTGCTGCTGGCACCGCGCGGCTACCAGCGGAACTATCACGCCTCGGTATACATCGCCTTCATGATCCTCTCGCTGACAGTGGGGATCGTCATATTCTCGCATCTCGATGCCACCTTCCTCATGCGGCAGTTCATCAGTTTTTCGCTGATGCTCTTTGGCGTGATGTTGCTGCTCGTGCGTCTGAGCACCCGCCTGGAGGAGTTTCTCATCGCGACGGTGCTGTGCGCCGTCGGCTATGCGCTCACCGCCATGTACATGTTCACACTCGGCGGCTTCTCGCTGGTGGATGTGTATGTCGTCAAAGGTGGTCTGCGCGATTTCATCACCGACTGGCCGCAGCGTTATGTCGTCGTCCTGCTGTTCGCCTTCTTCGTAGCCCTGCCTCGCTGGAAGCGCGGTCCGCACTGGGCTATTGCCGACCTGGTGATCCTGGCCTGCATCTTCATGACCTTCACCCGTGCGGCCTGGCTGGGCGTCGCGGCCGGCCTGATCGCGTATGTCGTGATGCTGCTCGTGGGCCAGAGGCGCAGCGGCGCGGGTGCTTCGGCGCGTCAGAAGATCGTCGGTGTGGTGAGCGTGCTGCTTGCGACCGGGGCGCTGTTCTACGCAGCCGTGAATCCGGATGTCGGAGAGGCGTTTGGCGTCATTTATGACAATATCGTGGATGTCTCCGAGACCGATACGCGTCACTTCAGCGCCCATCAGAGCGAGGGCGAGCGACTGGATCTGTACGAGCAGATCGTGCAGACGGTGGAGAAGAATCCCTTCACGGGCACCGGCTTTGCGGGCGCTTACCTGGTGATTGCCGGTGAAGGCTCCGCGCACGGTCAGTATTTCGATGTGCTACTGCGCACCGGCGTGATCGGTCTCGTCATCTATCTGCTCTTTTACGGCAAACTCCTGCGGTACTACGTGCGCACCGACATCGGGGTCGCGGCGGGACTCATTGCGCTTGCGGTGTTTGGGCTCTTTCACGAAACCACGAAATTGTCCTACGGTGCGCTGATCTTCTTCTTTCTGCTCAATAAGGCGTACGCAGGGGAAATGCGTTCGGGCAGATCGCTGCGCGCCGGAACGGTGCCGGCCTGATGTGCGGCATCGCTGGCGTGGTTCAGGGCGGGGGGATCGACGGTTGCGAGTGGCTCGCGCAGGCGCAGCAGCTGCTCGCCCATCGTGGACCCGATGCGAGCGGCACCTGGCACTCGCCGGATGGCCGTGCCGCATTCGTGCACCGCCGCCTTTCCATCATCGACCTCGGGCCTTCCGGAGCGCAGCCGATGCAGGACAGCTCCGGTCGGCTCAGCATTGTCTTCAATGGCGAGATCTACAATTACCGGGAGCTGCGCGCCGAGCTGCACGCCCGCGGGTTCACGTTCAACTCAGCCAGCGACACCGAGGTGATCCTCGCTGGCTACCTCGCCTGGGGCACCGATCTTCTGCGCCGCCTCGAAGGAATGTTCGCCTTCGCAATTTATGACAGCGCCACCGGCTCACTGTTCATGGCGCGCGATCGCATCGGCGAGAAGCCGCTCTACTACCGGGTTGGCGCCGACACCTTGAGCTTCGCGTCCGAATTGAAAGGCCTGATGGCCGATCCGCACCTGTCTCGACGTATCGATGCCACGGCCCTCGATTGCTACCTGTACATGGGATTCGCGCCGGGTGAGCGGTGCATCATCGCCGGCTGCAACAAGCTTCCGCCCGCCCACGCGCTGCTGTTCGATGCCCAGACGGGGAGATTGCGCGTATGGCGTTACTGGCAAGCGCCGGAGCCGGACTCGGCTGCGCTGCCGGACGAGGATGAGCTGACCGCGGAGCTTGAACGGCTGCTCGAAGAGGCGGTGCGGCGGCAGCTCGTGGCCGATGTTCCGGTCGGAGTACTTCTGAGCGGCGGGGTAGATTCCAGCCTCGTTGCCGCCATGGCCTCCCGAGCGCTCGGGCGTGTCCGGACCTACACGGCACGCTTTCCGGCCGACGGCGCCTACGACGAGACGCCCCACGCTCGGCTCATTGCCAGGCACTTCGCAACCGAGCACGTGGAGCTCGCGGTCGAGCAGCCGTCGATCGATATTCTGCCGCTGCTCGCGCGCCAGTTCGACGAGCCGATCGTCGACTCGTCGATGATTCCCACCTATCTCATTTGTCGCGCGGTGCGTGAGCATTGCAAGGTCGCCCTGGGAGGTGACGGCGGCGATGAGCTCTTTGGCGGCTACCGTCATTACAGTCGACTGCTGTGGATGCAGGAGCACGTCGGCCATATCCCGAGCGCATTGCGCAGACCCGTCGCGCGTGCCGCTTATGCGATGCTGCCGGTAGGCTTCCGCGGCCGCAGTTGGGTCGAAGCCGCCGCGGCGGATCTCGATAGCGGCGTGCCCCTGATCGCCTGTTATTTCGACCTTGCGATGCGGGAGCGGCTCCTCCCGGGGCACGCGGTGCGCGCGCTGCCGGCGGAGCAGATTCTCGAGCAGCGCACGCCGGCGGCGGGCGACCTCCTGCAGCGGGCGAGCAGGTTCGATCTGGGAAACTATCTGCCCGAAGACATACTGGTCAAGGTCGATCGCGCCAGCATGCTGAGCTCGCTCGAGGTCCGCGCACCGCTGCTGGACCGAAAAGTCGTTGAGTTCGCCTGCGCGAAGGTGCCCTCGACGCTGAAGGCGACTGCCGGGGCCCGCAAGGTCCTGCTCAAGCGGTTGGCGGCCCGAATATTGCCGCCGCAGTTCGACCGTCAGCGCAAGCAGGGATTTTCCGTTCCGCTGGCGCGATGGCTAGCGGGGGGCGAGTGGTCGCAGTTCTTTCGCGAAGTGCTGCTCGGATCGCAGAGCACGCTATTCGAACACACGACCATCCGAACATTGCTGCGCGGGCAGGAACGTGGCAGGACCAACAGCGAGCGGCTCTTCGCCTTGGTCATGTTGGAATTGTGGCGGCGCGAGTATCGCGCCTCGCCGTGAGGGTGGCCCGTGCGACCGGAGCTGCTGGATATTCTCCGCTGCCCGCGCTCCGGGCAGCGGCTGCGTGCTGAAGAGGCGGTGATGTGCGACCGTCGCATTCGCCACGCCACGCTGGTATCGGACGACGGCGGGCAACGCTATCAGGTCAGGGAATTCATTCCGCGGTTCGTACCGGCGTCGAACTACGCCGACAGCTTCGGACTGCAGTGGCACAAGTTCCGGCAAACGCAGCTCGATAGCTTTTCCGGGCAGCCGATCTCGGCGCAGCGCTTCTGGAAAGCCACTGGATGGCGCGCCGGGGAACTGTGCGGCGCGTGGGTGCTCGATGTGGGCTGCGGAGCCGGACGATTCGCCGAAATCGCGCTGAATGCGGGCGCCAAGGTGGTGGCCCTGGATTATTCGAGTGCAGTCGATGCCTGCCTGCAGAACCTGAGTGATCGGCCTAACCTACACGTCGTACAGGGTGATATCTACGCTCTGCCGCTGGCGCGGGGAATGTTTCCCTTCGTCTACTCGCTCGGCGTGCTGCAGCAT
Source organism: uncultured Gammaproteobacteria bacterium (assembly GCA_963837075.1). Classification (GTDB taxonomy): domain Bacteria; phylum Pseudomonadota; class Gammaproteobacteria; order Steroidobacterales; family Steroidobacteraceae; genus 13-2-20CM-66-19. The sequence goes on from CAWILY010000004.1 coordinate 26,664, forward strand.
ACGCCCGATGTGGAGCGGGCATTCGCCGCGCTGCCACCAATGCTGGTGCCCGGCGGGCGTCTGTGTGTCGACTTCTACGAGAGGTCCTGGAAGAGTGCGCTGCTGCCAAAATACTGGCTGCGGCCGTTCACGCGACGGTTACCCCAGGACAGACTATTCGCGCTCTGTGAGCGGCTCGTGCCGGCATTGCTGCCGGTCAGCCGCGCCTTGAGCCGCGTACCGCGGGTCGGCCGAACGTTGCGCCGGGTCGTGCCCGTCGCCAATTACGAAGGGGAATTGCCACTTTCGCCGACTCAACTGCGGGAGTGGGCGCTGCTGGACACTTTCGATTGGCTGGCGCCGCAGTACGACAATCCGCAGACAGCCAGCGCAGTGAGGCGCTGGCTCGAGCACTCGGGCCTCCTCGCGGTGGAGGTGCTGAAGGCCGGACATCTGACCGCGCGAGGAACTGCGCCACATGCGCCTGGGCATTGAGGCGTCCAATCTGCGCGCCGGAGGCGGACTCACGCATCTGGCGGAGCTGCTGCGATCGGCTGAACCGGCCCAGCACGGGTTTTCGCAGGTCATCGTCTGGGGTGGGCCCGCCACGCTGCGCGATCTTCCCGATCGATCCTGGCTTGTGAAATCGAGCCCTCACGGGCTCGACGGCAGCCTGCTGGCGCGCGCCGTCTGGCAGCGTAGCGGCGTGGCGGCAGCTGCCAACGCGGCGGGCTGCGATATTCTGTTTGTGCCCGGCGGCACTTATACCGGAGCTTTCCGTCCTTTCGTGACCATGAGCCGCAACATGCAGCCGTTCGAGCTGCCGGAGCTGCGGCGCCACGGGTGGTCCCCGGTGGCAGTGCGTCTGCGGTTGCTGCGTCACCTGCAGGCGGACTCCTTTCGCCGTGCGGATGGTCTGATTTTCCTGACGCGCTACGCGCGGGACGTCATCACGCCCCTCGTCGAGTCGGTTCCGGAAATGACCACTATCATTCCGCACGGAGTGGATTCGCGTTTTATGCGTGAGCCCCGTGGACAGGTGCCTGCCGCGGACTTCAACAGCGAGAGACCGTTTCGCATCCTGTACGTCTCGATCGTTAACGTGTACAAGCACCAGTGGCACGTCGCGGAGGCGGTTGCGCGGCTGCGCACCCAGGATCTGCCCGTGACGCTCGATCTGGTGGGACCTGCCTATCCACCGGCGCTCACGCGCTTGAGAAAGACACTGAGGTGCCTCGGTCCTGCCGCGCAGTACATTTACTATCGTGGTCCGGCGGAGCGGACCGCCTTGCCAGCGTTCTATGCCAACGCGGATCTGTGCCTGTTCGCATCGAGCTGCGAGAACATGCCGAACATCCTGCTCGAGGGGATGGCCTCGGGCCTGCCGGTTGCCTGCTCGAATCGCGGCCCGATGCCGGAGGTGCTGGGTTCGGCGGGGGTGTACTTTGACCCGGAGGACCCAGGGGACATCGCCAGGGCTGTGCAGGCTCTCATGGAGTCTGCTGACCTGCGCAGAACTCTGGCGGCACAGTCGTTTGCCCGGGCACAGAGCTATTCCTGGGAGCGCTGCGCGAAGGAAACGCTCGCGTTTCTTGCCCGTGTTGCGCACCGAGCTGCTCCGCAACGCCAACATGTCCAGCGGTGAATGATGCTCCAGGTGTTGCAGGAACTCTCGACGGGACAAACGGTGCTGCGCGAAGTGCCGACACCCACCGTGTCCCGCGGCTCGCTTCTGATTCAGACGCGCCGCTCCCTGATCTCGGCGGGCACGGAACGCAGGCTGGTCGAATTCGGCCGCGGGAGCCTGCTGCAGAAGGCGCGCCAGCAGCCGGAAAAGGTCGCGCAGGTGATGGACAAGGCACGAACCGACGGTGTGCTCGCCACCCTCGACGTCGTGCGCAGCAAGCTCGGTGAGCCGCTGCCGCTCGGCTATTGCAACGTGGGTGCGGTGATTGAGGTCGGAGCCGAGGTTGCCGGTTTTGCGGTGCGTGATCGCGTGGTTTCCAACGGAGCGCACGCCCAGGTCGTGTCCGCGCCGCGCAACCTGTGCGCACGCATACCGGACAATGTCAGCGACGATGCCGCGGCGTTCACTGTCCTCGGCGCCGTGGCACTGCAAGGGATCCGCCTCGCCGCGCCGGCCCTCGGCGAGCGCTTCGTCGTGATCGGTCTCGGCCTCATCGGACTGCTCGCGGTGCAGTTGCTGCGTGCCGCCGGCTGTCGCGTGCTCGGTATCGATCCGGACGAGCGCAAGGTCCAACTCGCGCGCACTTTCGGTGCCGACGTCACGGCGATCGATCAGGCGGAGGATGCCGAGCGCATCGCCCAGGCCTTTTCCGAAGGGCGGGGCGTGGACGGCGTGATCATCGCCGCCGCGACCCGCAGCAGCGAGCCGTTGTCGGTGGGCGCGCGCATGTGTCGCAAGCGCGGGCGTATCGTGCTCGTCGGTGTCGCGGCTCTGGAGCTCAACCGGGAGGACTTCTATCGCAAGGAGCTTACCTTCCAGGTCTCCTGCTCCTACGGGCCCGGGCGCTACGATCCGGAATACGAGCAAGGTGGCAGAGACTACCCCGTGGGATTCGTGCGCTGGACGGAGCAACGGAACTTCGAAGCCGTCCTCGACATGCTGGCGCTCGGCCGACTAGCCGTGGAGCCGTTGATCACGCATCGATTTGCGTTTCCGTCCGCTCCCGCTGCGTATGAGCTGCTGGCGGCGCGAGCCGAGCCACATCTGGGAATTCTGCTCGAGTACTCGCACCTGGAGGGCGCAGTTCTCCGGAGTCCGACGGTCGCGCTGCACACCGGTGAGCGGGGCAGGTCGCGGACGAGCGCGGAGCCGGGCGTGGTCTTCATCGGCGCGGGAAACTACGCGAGTCGCGTTTTGATTCCTGCCTTCACCGCGAGCGGCGCCCGCATGGTGAGCATCGCCAGTCAAAGCGGACTTTCGGCTGCCTCCCAGGGGCGCAAGTTCGGCTTTGCCACCGCGAGCAGCGATCCCGATAGCGTGATTGCATCCTCCGAGGCGCAGATCGTGGTGATCGCCACGCGTCACGACAGTCACGCGAGCCTCACCCTGCGGGCGCTGCAGGCGGGCAAGCACGTATTCGTCGAAAAGCCTCTCGCGTTGACAGCCGGGGAGATCGATGCCGTAGCCGCCGCGGCCGCTTCAAATCCGGGCGAGCACAGGCCGCTGCTGATGGTGGGGTTCAATCGGCGCTTCGCCCCGCATGTCGTGCGCATGCAGACGCTGCTCACCTCCGTGCACGAGCCCAAATGCATCATCATGACGGTGAACGCCGGGGCGATTCCCGAGGATCACTGGATCCATGACCCCCGAACTGGCGGCGGGCGCGTGCTGGGCGAGGGCTGCCACTTCGTGGATCTGGCGAGATTCCTCGTGGGGCAGCCGATCATCGCTGCCGGGGTGCAGGTGCTCGGCGGCCGGCAGATACGCCGCGACGACAAGGTTTCAATCACGCTTACGTTCGCCGACGGCTCGTGGGCCGCGATTCATTACCTCGCCAACGGCCACCGGGCATTTCCCAAGGAGCGGGTGGAAGTGTTCTGCGCTGGCCGTGTCCTGCAACTGGACAACTTCCGCCGCCTGCGCGGCTATGGGTGGCCGGCCTTCAGGAAAATGAATCTGTGGCGGCAGGACAAGGGCCAGCAAGAGTGCGTGGCGGCATTCATCGAGGCAGTGCGCACGGGCGCGCCGGCCCCGATTGCTCTCGATGAGCTGCTCGAGGTGTCGCGGGTGACGGTAGCACTGGGCGAGCAGGCGCGCGCGTGACGACACTGAGCCGCTATTACCACACGGTCAGATACCTGCGGCCGATCCAGATCGCCGGCCGGCTGCGACTCGCGCTGCCGAAACCGCGCCCGGACCTGCGACCGCCGCCACTCGTGCGCAGGCCGTGCGCGCGGTATTCCCCCCCGGTTGCGCCGCAGCCATCGCTCGTCGCGCCGGACACGTTTCGCCTGCTCAACGTGGAGCGGCGCTGTCAGCACGCCGCCGACTGGCAGCCGCCCGACGCGGCGGAACTGTGGACCTACCATCTGCATTATTTCGACGACCTGAACGCGCGCGATGCGGCCGCGCGTGCCAGCTGGCATCGCGAGCTGCTGTCACGCTGGGTTCGCGAGAATCCTCCGGCGCGCGGGCCGGGCTGGGACCCTTATCCGCTCTCCCGCCGAGTCGTGAACTGGATCAAGTGGACGCTCGGCGGCGAGAAGCTGCCGGCGCTCTGCCAGGCCAGTCTCGCAGTCCAGGCACGCTGGCTGATGCGACGGCTGGAGCACCACATCCTCGGCAATCATCTGCTCGCCAACGCCAAGGCGCTGGTGCACGTGGGAGTCTACTTCGACGGTCCGGAGGCTAACCGCTGGTACGACCGCGGCATCACGCTCATCGAGCGGGAACTGCGCGAGCAAGTGCTGAGTGATGGTGGGCACTTCGAGCTCAGCACCATGTACCATGCCGCGGCACTGGCGGATGTTCTCGATCTGATCAATATCCTGACCGCCTTCGGCCGCGCGGTGCCCGGTCACTGGCCTGAGTTGGTCGCGCGCATGCGCTCATGGCTGGCAGCCATGACGCATCCCGACGGCGCGATCGCATTCTTCAACGACGCGGCGTTCGACATGGCGCCGACCCGGGGAGAGCTGGAGGAGTACGCGCAGCGGCTGCAGCTGCCGGCTGCGCCGCTCCCGCCGACACCGCTGGCGATGCTCGCAGCGAGCGGCTATCTGCGGGCGACGCTGGGACCCGCCTACCTCATCTGCGACTGCGGACCGGTCGGACCTGACTATCTCCCGGGCCACGCGCATGCGGACACCCTGAGCTTCGAGCTGAGCATCGCGGGGCGCCGGGTGTTCGTGAATTCCGGCACCTCGTGCTACGGCGCTGACGCGGAGCGCCAGCGTCAGCGCGGGACCGCGGCGCACAACAGCGTGGTCATCGATGGAGCCGATTCGAGCGAGGTATGGTCGGGCTTTCGTGTGGCGCGGCGCGCGCGGACGCAGCTGCGGCGGGCGAGTCAAACGCGAACCTCCGTATATATCGAAGGCAGTCACGACGGCTACTGCCGGCTGCCGGGGAGGAACGAACACCGAAGATGCTGGGAGCTCGATCGGCACTCGCTGCGCATCGATGACCGGGTCACCGGCGCCTGCTCCGCCGCGGAGGCGCGCCTGTTCCTGCATCCGGAAGTGAGCGTGCAACCCGCGGCCAACGGTGTCATGAACCTGATGCTCGCGACACGCAGGATCGCCAGTGTCGCCTTCGAGGGCGCGGCGAGCGTAGCAGTCGAGCCGACGACCTGGCACCCGCGGTTCGGCGTCGCCATTCCCAACCTGTGCCTCATCGCGCGCCTTTCCGGTCCGGCGCTCGTGACGCGCGTGTGCTGGGAAGCATGAGCAGCAGAATCCTCGTCCTCACCTTCTATTTCGCGCCCGACCTGTGCGCCGGCTCGTTCCGGGCGACACCGTTCGTTTCCGCCCTGGTCGAGCGCGCGCCGCCCGGTACGCGAGTCGATGTCATTACCACGCTGCCGAATCGTTATCAAACCTTCGAGCGCGACGCTGCTGCGCGCGAGACCGGAGATACCCTCGAGATCCACCGGATCAAGCTGCCGCCGCACCAGAGCGACATGCTGGGCCAGTCACGCGCGTTCGCGAAGTTCGCCAGCAGAGCTCTCGAGATCGTGGCCGACCGCAGCTACGAGGTGGTGTTCGCAACCTCGTCGCGGCTGATGACGGCGGCGCTCGGCGCCTGGATCGCCCGCCGCAAGCACGCCGCGCTGTACCTCGATATACGTGATCTGTTCGCCGACACTATTCGGGACGTGCTGCCGCCGTTGGCTTCATGGCCGGCGAGTCGCTTCTTTTCCCTCGTCGAACGCTGGACTGTCGCCCGCGCCGATCGTGTCAACCTGGTCTCGCGCGGTTTCGAAGGGTACTTCCGTCAGCGCTACCCCGAGACGCCCCTGGCGTGGTTCACACACGGCATCGACGATGAGTTTCTGGCAAGCCAGGCCCCGCGCGTCGCGCGCTCCTCGAGTGACCCGCGCACTACGATTCTGTACGCCGGAAACATCGGCGAGGGGCAGGGGCTGCACACCATCCTGCCGCCGATGGCGCGTGCGCTGCGCACGCGCGCGCGCTTCGTCGTGATCGGCGATGGCGGGCGACGCAAGGCGCTGCAGGCCGCGGCCGCGGAGGCGGGCGCCGACAACCTCGAGATTCGGCCCCCCGTCTCGCGCTCGGTGCTGCTGCAGGCTTACGACGCTGCGGACGTGCTGTTTTTGCACCTGGGTGCACACCGGGCCTTTGAGAAGGTCCTGCCCTCCAAGCTTTTCGAGTACGCTGCGCTGGGCAAGCCCGTGCTGGCTGGTGTCGCCGGATATGCCGCGGATTTCGTGCGCACCGAGATCGAGAACGCAGCCGTTTTTACGCCCGGCAATGCGGCCGACGGAATCCGGGCATTCGAGTCCCTGGAACTGATCGACCGGCCGCGATCGGAGTTCACGGCGAAGTACATGCGCTCCAGGATCGTAGGCGAGATGGCACAGGACGTGCTGTTACTGCTGCGTCGAAACGACGCAGCCGTCGGAGCGACGCGAGCGCTGACGTAGAATTTCGCCGTCACATCTTTAAGCGTCGACGCGATTACCCTGGGCATCTGAATCGCCCGCCCTGTTCCGATGCTCCCGAGCGTTCGGGGTGGGGTCTATAATCGACGCGTCAACCACAAATTACGCCATCGGGGTTGTGCTGCGCGATTAGCGCGCGTGCTGGCGCCCGACATGTAGGGGAAGCGGGTGAAAGCAAAGAGTCCACGGCGCATGAAATCAGTCGATGGACCCGAGCTCCGTACCCCTCGGCTCATCCTGCGCCCGCCCAAGACGGAGGATTTCGAAGGCTGGATTGCCTTTTCCGCAGACCCCGAGACCATGCGCTATCTCGATGGGCCGCAACCTCGCGAGCTCGCCTGGCGCGCGCTCGCGGCGATGGCCGGGCACTGGGCTCTGCTCGGCTTTGGGATGTTCTCGGTGATCGATCGCCGCAGCGCGCGATGGATCGGCCGTGTGGGCCCTTGGCGCCCGGAAGGCTGGCCCGGCAATGAAGTGGGGTGGGGGATCCTGCGCGAGTTCGAGGGGCAGGGGTACGCGTACGAGGCAGCGGTTGCGGCCATCGACTGGGCCTTCGACGTGCTCGGCTGGGACAATGTCATCCATTGTGTCCCCGAGGTAAACCTTCGGTCACGGGCGCTGGCCGAGCGCCTGGGCTCGACCTGCCAGCGTCGCGTCGTACTGCCGCCCCCGGCCGGCACGGAGGTATGGGTGTGGGGGCAGACGCGCGAGCAATGGCGGGCACGGCCTCGAGCCGACGGCGAAGTGCCGGCGCGCACGCAACGCTCGAGGAGCGGGACTCTGAAGGCGGCTGTGCCGTCGCGTCAGCACGCCCGGTCCCGCTAATAACGAGTGCACAGCCCACCGATACCGCGTGCTGGGGTTGCCTTACAGGAGGTGCTATATGCATCGTCGCGAGCTGTCCAGATCGCTGATTGTTTCTGCCGCCGCGGCTGCGCTGCTACCAGGGAGATCGCGCGCCGCCGGATGCGATGCAAGCGCCTTCCACTCACTCACGGGTGCGGAAACCAGCGCGGGTGTGAAACCGCAAGACACGGCATATCTGCCCGGCGACCTGCGACGCTACGGCGCCCGCCCCGAGGCGGATGTTACGCAAGCGCTCGCCTCCGCAGTGGCTCAGGCTCAAAGGCCCGGCGGGTCACCGGTCTATGTCCCCGCAGCCCTCGGCAATCGGTGTACCGTAAACGCTGGCGTCGTGATCAGCTCGCCGATCACCCTCTACGGGGATAACCGCTACCAATCAGTGATCTCGACGAATGCCGATATCAGCATCCTGACGATCAGCGGCCCTCAATCACAGGGCGTAATCATCAGGGACCTGCAGCTGGTCGGCAAGGGCGCCGGAGCGACCCGGCCCGGCATACTGTTCAGTGGCTCGCCCTACAACGCCCTGGAGCGCGTGCGGGTCCGGAAGTTCGGCATCGGTGTGCAGTTCGCGACCGGGGGGTACTCCAGCTTTCTGAATCGGATATTGGGTTCGGAGATCATCTCCAACAACGCTGTCAACATCGACTGCCAATCTCAGACTCATCAACTGTCGTTGCATCAGGTGACGTTCGGCGGCGGTGCGCCGATCGGACTGCACCTCGTCGACTCGAGCGGTCTCTCCGTCTTCGGTGGTGACTGCGAAGGGTGCACGCGGGTTTGCATAGACCTCGATAATGCAACAACCCGAAACGGCAACCACTACCTGTGCGGGCTCGATCTCGAGGGTAACCAATGTACCGATGGTGACGTACGGATCGGAAACACCGCGATGGTCAAGGGAGTGACGCTGGTGGATTTCGGTCTGTCGCCCGGCGCGCACGACAAATGGTTCGTCAACCCGGTGCGGTGCGGCGGCCTCACCATCGCGGGTTGCACGATCTGGAGCGGTTATGCAAGCGGCTCGTGGATCAATCGCGCCGGAGAACTGTCGAATCTGGTCTGCGCCGGCAATGGCGCGCGCCTGGATGGCAGCGGCCAGCCGCTGGGACCCGCTCCGGACAGTTTTTGGTCACCTCCAGGGCACCCGCAGGCATACCGCGTTCCACAGGTATTCGACAGGCACTATCAGGACAGTGCGTCCTACAGTCAGTACGCCGCGATTACCACCGACCTCAATGTGCCGGAAGGTCGCTGGTACGCCGGCCTGGACGTCATGCAGATTCATCGGGGTGCGCCACCCGCGTCAGGTGTGAAGGCCTATGCGCGCGCGATGATCGCGAAATACGATGGTTGCGGTGAGCTCAAGTGTGGCGCGGCGCTCATGCACGGTGCGGTCGACATCGAGGGCCCACTTGGAATCATCGGCCAGGCGGTAACGGGCACTCAAGGTGCGATCTTCAGCGCCACGAACAAGCCAGGCAGTGCAATGAGCGCCCCATCGAAGTGGCTCGCGGTCACTCTCGATGGCACGCAGTATTACATTCCGTGCTGGCAGTAGCCGTCGGCTGACCAATCCTCACGGACCTTGCCCCTGATCTGGGCACACTGACCGGGAATAACCGGTAGAGTCTGGCGTTAACATTGCCTTGGCCCGATGAATCCCGCAACGCTCTCAAGCCCTCGATGACCCGCGTGTTGGTGACCGGTGCGGGTGGTTTCGTCGGCAGCATACTCTGTCCGCTGCTGGCGCAAGCCGGCTATCTGATCCGCGTTGTCCAGCGCCTGGAGAGACCGAGCCCTGTGGGAGCGACCGAAAGAGTCGTCGTCGGCGACATCGGCGCAGGCACAGACTGGACACAGGCCTTGCGCGGAGTCGAAATGGTGATGCACCTCGCGGCGCGGGTGCACGTGATGAACGATGCGGCTTCAGCTGCTGGTGTTTACCTCGAAACCAACGCGCGTGGTACCCAGCGCCTGGCGGCCGAGTCGGCGCGTAATGGGGTCCGCCGTCTCATTTACCTGAGCAGCGTCAAGGTCAACGGCGAAGAGACCCGGGACCATGCTTATTCCGCGGCGGATGTGCCACATCCGCTCGACGCCTACGGTCGCTCCAAATGGCAAGGAGAGCAGTTTCTTGCCCAGACTGCCGCCGACAGCGGAATGCAGGCGGTGGTAGTCCGATCACCGCTGGTGTATGGGCCTGGCGTGCGCGCAAACTTCCTGCGTCTTCTGCGTTGGGTCGACCGGGAGCGGTTGCTGCCGCTCGGTGCGATTCGCAACCGGCGCAGCCTGGTAAGCGTCTGGAACCTGTGCGACCTGTTGTTGCGCGTCCTCGATCATCCAGCGGCAGCTGGTCGCACCTGGATGGTGTCGGACGGGTGTGACGTGTCGACCCCTGAACTCGTTCGACGCCTGGCTCGCGCCATGGGCCGGCGCGCCAGGCTATTGCCCGTTCCAGCGACGCTGCTGGGGCTGGCCGGTGGATTGTTCGGCAAGGGAGCGGAAATGCGCAGGCTCTGCGGTTCCCTTACGGTGGACATTGCAGTGACTCGTGAGCAGCTCAACTGGTCGCCACCGCTGTCGATGGACGAAGGCCTGGCACACACTGTCAGCTGGTATCAGTCGCAGGGGCACGCGCCTTCGTGAGGGTGTCTCTGCAAGCCCTGGCAGCGCTGCTCGCCCTCTCGGCCGTCGCGATGTCGGCGTTGCTGACCCAACTCATGCGCAAGGTCGCCGCAGGCCGCGGCGTGCTCGACGTTCCCAACGCGCGCAGCTCGCATGGCGTACCTACGCCGCGGGGAGGCGGTGTAGCGATTGTCGTGGTAACGACCGCGGGCCTCGCGGTCCTGGGGCTTCGCGGGGCGGTGCCGCCGGATCTGGTGTGTGCCATCGCAGGAGGCGGTCTTGCCGTGGCCCTGGTCGGGCTCGCCGATGACCGTCGCTCGCTGTCCGCGTCTGTCAGGCTCTCCGTTCACTTTGCGGCCGCGCTCTGGGCCCTTGCATGGCTCGGCGGGCTGCCGCCGCTAGGCGTTGGGACCCGTCTCGTCTCGTCGGGCTGGGCGGGGTACGTATTTGGAGCTTTCGGGATAGTCTGGGCGGTTAATCTGTTCAACTTTATGGACGGAATCGACGGAATTGCTGCTTCGGAGGCGATCTTCGTCGCGCTGGCCGGAGCACTGTTGAGCGCGTCCAGCAGCAGCGGCGTTGGGTTTGCCGCTGTGCTGTTTGCGGGCGCCTGCGGCGGATTCCTGCTGTGGAACTGGCCGCCGGCGAGGATTTTCCTCGGTGATGTCGGTTCGGGTTACCTCGGCTACGTGATCGTTGTGCTGGCGGTAGCCGCTACACGGACCAATCCCGTCGCTCTGTGGGTATGGCTGATCCTCGGTGGCGTGTTCTTCGTCGACGCCACCGTTACGCTCACGCGCAGGATCCTGAGGACCGAGCGTGTGTACATAGCACATCGCGGCCACGCTTACCAGCGACTCGCGCGCCGGTGGGGAGGCCACAACAAGGTCACGCGAGCGGTTTTGGCTGTGAACGTCCTCTGGTTGTTACCGTGCGCGGCGTTGGCAGCGCATCAGCCAGTGCACGCGCTCGCATGGGTTACCTTCGCGCTCATGCCGCTGGCCGTCGGGGCGGTCGTCCTCGGGGCCGGTCGTTCGGATGACAAAGCCGTTCCGAGCGAACGCGCCTAGCGGCAAACCCCGACGCGTTTGCGCGGCACTGCGTCAACCGATATGTCTCAGGCGCGTTGGTTCGCAGAGACGACGTAACTCTTGCGATGGCCCCGGTCAATTGTCTTACAATGATTCGACTATTCGAGACCTGCTGACAGCGCTTATAAGGATATAAGCGAGATCGGGTCCGGGGGTGGTGGAGGTGGCATGAGGAAGGACAGGCACGCAGCTCAGAAGCCTGCGTCGGACACGTCTGCGGTCACCGCCATCGTGCTCGCGCTGCCGCGCAAGACCAAGCGTCTGATAATGGCGACCGCAGATGCCGTCGCGATTGCCACGGCGCTTTGGGCCGCGCTCGCCCTCAAGTTTGATCGCATCGACCCCTTCCTGGATCGCACGCTCGCCTATTTCGTAATCGCGGTCTCCTCGGCGATGTTTTTCTTTTTCGTGTTTGGATTGTACCGCGCAATCATTCGCTTCATGGGACCGAAGGCGATGGCCACGGTCGTCGGAGGCGTCAGCCTCTCGATGCTGGTGCTAGCCGCCTATGATCGCTTATTTGCCAGTCATCAGATTCCAATCTCGGCATTTGGCATCTACTGGGCTCTCGCACTCCCGTGGGTCGGCGGTAGCCGCTTCGTGGCGCGGCACCTGTTTCTGCGCCGCTCCGGTTCCAGGGGCTCGGCAGCCCGCGTCGCCATCTACGGCGCTGGAGACGCAGGCGTGCGCGTCTGCGCGGCGCTGCTGGGCGGACCGGACTTCGAGCCGGTCGCATTTATCGACGACAAGAAATCGCTGCAGGGCAGCAATATCAACGGCATCCGGGTATACGGCCCGGAATCCCTGCAGGAGCTGGTGAGGCGGCGGCGGATCGACCGGATACTGCTCGCGATGCCAACGGTCTCCCGTCGGCGGCGGCGCGAGATCCTCACCGAACTCGAGCCGTTGGGCGTGCGTGTGCAATCGCTTCCCAATCTCGCCGACCTGATCTCGGGCAACGCCAAATTCAACGAGCTGTGCGACGTCGACGTGGGCGATCTGCTCGGGCGCGACCCGGTGCCGCCGCGGCCGAAGCTGTTCGGTTCCTCCGTGCACGGCAAGTGCGTGTTGGTGACGGGTGCGGGCGGCTCGATCGGTGCGGAGCTGTCTCGCCAGATCGTGCGGCTCGGGCCGAGCCGGTTGGTGCTGTTCGAGATGTCGGAGCTGGCGCTCTACCACATCCAGCGCGAGCTTGAGGAACTCGCCGCCAGTGAGAGCCTCGCAGTCGAGATCGTGCCGCTGCTTGGCAACGCCCACCACCGGCATCGCGTGCGCGAGGTACTGTCGACCTTCGGCGTGCAGACCATCTACCACGCTGCCGCCTACAAGCATGTGCCGATCGTCGAGCACAACATCGTGGAGGGCATTCATAACAACGTGATCAGCACCTGGTACACGGCGGAAGCCGCGCTCGAGACCGGTGTCGAGAGCTTCGTGCTGATCTCCACTGACAAGGCCGTGAACCCCGCCAACGTCATGGGCGCCACCAAGCGCCTGGCGGAGCTCGTACTGCAGGCGCTGCAGGAGCGCACCACGCAGACGCGCTTCTGCATGGTGCGCTTCGGCAACGTGCTCGCTTCCTCCGGCTCGGTGGTGCCACTGTTCCAGGAGCAGATCCGGCGCGGCGGACCCGTGACCGTCACCCATCCGGAGGTCATCCGCTACTTCATGACCATTCCCGAGGCGGCGCAGCTGGTGCTGCAGGCCGGCTCCATGGCCAAGGGGGGCGACGTGTTCGTTCTCGATATGGGGCGCCCGGTGCGCATCGACGACCTGGCGCGGCGCATGGTGAATCTCATGGGGCTCACGGTACGCGACAGCGACAATCCCGACGGCGACATTGAGATCGAGTACACGGGACTGCGCCCGGCGGAGAAGCTGTTCGAGGAGCTGTTAATCGGCACCAACGTGACGGGCACCGATCACCCGATGATCCTGCGCGCGATCGAGCATCACCTGCCCTGGCTGAAGATGCAGCAGGTCCTGAACGAGCTGCTGGTCGCACTCGCCAGCTTCGATTGCCACCGGGCGCTCGCGCTCCTGACCGAGTCGGTGGCGGAGTACCAGTCGGAGGTCGACATCCGCGACTACGTCTGGACGCGCAAGTCCGTCCAGCCGCACGTCAGCGCAGCCAAGGTCGCCGATTTCGCAGCCAAGCGGCGCCTCTCGGAAGCCGGCAAGCCGACCTCCGGTCAGAACCCCGCCGGATAATCCTCAACCCCTGCCACAGCTTGCGCCGCCGGTGCTTGAGCCGGCCACGGCCTTCCTTTAACCTGTCCTGCTTTCTTCCTTACCACTCAAGAACTTAACTCAATGCGCGTCACGATCTTCGGCTCGGGCTACGTCGGTCTGGTTACCGGCGCATGTCTCGCCGAAGCGGGAAACCAGGTGGTGTGCGTCGATATCGACGCCGCGAAGATCGAGCGGCTCAATCGCGGCGACGTGCCGATCCATGAGCCGGGCCTCGAGGGGCTCATCAAGCGCAACCGCGAGGCCGGACGGCTCGAGTTCACCACGGATGCGCCGCGCGCGGTCGGTCATGGGCTGTTCCAGCTGATCGCCGTGGGTACCCCGCCCGGGGAGGACGGCGCGGCGGACCTGAGTCACGTGCTCGCCGTGGCGCGCACGATCGGCACTCACCTGAGCCGTTACGGCATCATCATCACCAAGTCGACCGTGCCGGTCGGCACGGCGGACAAGGTGCACGCCGAGCTCGATCGCACGCTCGCTGAGCGCGGCGCGAAGGTCGAATTCGACGTCGTGTCCAACCCCGAGTTTCTCAAGGAGGGCGCCGCGATCGGCGACTTCATGAAGCCCGACCGGGTGGTCGTCGGCACCGACAACCCGCGCACCACCGAGCTGATGCGTGCGCTGTACGAGCCGTTCATCCGCAATCACGACCGGCTGATCGTAATGGACATCCGCTCTGCCGAGCTCACCAAGTACGCTGCCAACGCGATGCTCGCCACCAAGATCAGCTTCATGAACGAGCTGGCCAACATCGCCGAGCGGGTCGGCGCCGACATCGAGAAGGTGCGCATCGGCATCGGCTCGGATCCGCGCATCGGCTACAGCTTCATCTATCCGGGCATCGGCTACGGTGGCTCGTGCTTTCCGAAAGACGTGCAGGCGCTGATCCGCTCCTCACACGAGGCCGGGCACGAGCCACAGGTCCTGCACGCGGTGCAGGCGGTGAATGCGCACCAGAAGGAGCTGCTGTTCCGCAAGATGCAGCGGCATTTCACCGATGGTCTCAAGGGCCGCACGCTCGCGCTGTGGGGTCTCGCGTTCAAGCCCAACACCGACGACATGCGCGAGGCGCCGTCACGCACCCTGATCGAGCTGCTGCTCGGGGCCGGTGCGCGCGTGCAGGCGTACGATCCGGTCGCCGCAGCCGAGGCGCAGCGGCTGTATGGCGCCGAGAGCGGCGTGCAGCTCGCGAAGAACGCCTACGACGCCGTCCGGGGCGCGGATGCGCTCGCGATCGTCACCGAATGGCAGGAGTTTCGCAGCCCCGACTTCGAGCAGCTGCGTGAGCTCTTGAAGTCACCGGTCATCTTCGACGGCCGTAACCTCTACGACCCGGCGATGCTGGCGCGCTTCGGCTTCAGCTACTACGCCATCGGCCGCGGCCAGAAGCTGGTTGCCGCCTGAGGCACGGGGCGAGGGTGATATGCTCATTCCAGTGATTCTCTCCGGTGGCGCGGGCACGCGGTTCTGGCCGCTGTCGCGCGAGCTGTATCCGAAGCAGCTGCTGCCGCTCACCGGCCCGCGCACCATGCTGCAGCAAACGGTCCTGCGTCTCGAGGGACTTAACGCCCAGGCGCCGGTAATCGTCTGCAACGAAGCGCATCGCTTTCTCGTGGCCGAACAGCTGCGGCAGCTGCGCGTCACGCCGCGCGCCACGATCCTCGAGCCCTTCGGGCGTAACACCGCACCGGCGATCGCGCTCGCCGCGCACGCCGCGCTCAAGGCGGTCGCGGCGGATGCCGCTGCGATCGATCCGGTACTGCTGGTGCTGCCGGCCGATCACGTCATCCGCGACGTGCCGGCCTTCCAGGCCGCAGTGCGCGTGGCGCACGGCGCTGCTGATGCGGGTCAGCTGGTGACCTTCGGCATCGTGGCCAGCGGCCCCGAGACCGGTTATGGCTACATCCAGCGCGGCAACGCGAGCGGCGCGGCATTCCGCATCGCGCGCTTCGTCGAGAAGCCTGATGCCGGTCGGGCGCGCGAGTTCGTGCAGTCGGGCGATTACTACTGGAACAGCGGCATGTTCATGTTTCGCGCCCGCCGTTACCTCGAGGAGCTGGCGCGCTTCGCGCCCGAGATGGCGGGCATCTGCGAGGCCGCATTCGCTGCCGCGAAGGCGGACCTGGACTTCACGCGCATCGATGCCACGAGCTTCGAGCGCTGCCCGTCGGACTCGATCGACTATGCCGTGATGGAGAAGACCGCAGACGCGGTAGTGGTGCCGCTCGCCGCTGGCTGGAGCGACGTCGGTTCGTGGTCTGCGCTGCACGAGGCGAGCGAGGCCGATGCCCACGGCAACGTCGCGCACGGCGACGTCATCAGCGAGGACACGAGCGGGAGCTATCTGTACGCCGAGAGCCGGCTGGTGGCGGCGGTGGGTCTGAAGGACCACGTCGTGGTCGAGACCAAGGACGCGGTGCTGGTCGCCCCGAAGAGCCGCGTGCAGGATGTGAAGAAGCTCGTGCTGCAGCTGAAAGAACGCGGTCGCTACGAGCATTCGCTGCACCGGGAGGTGTTCCGCCCGTGGGGCAGCTACGACAGCATCGAGAACGGGGCGCGCTTTCAGGTGAAACGCCTCAAAGTGAAGCCCGGCGCCGCGCTGTCGCTGCAGATGCATCATCACCGCGCCGAGCACTGGGTGGTGGTGGCCGGCACGGCACGCATCACGCGCGGCGATGAGGTGTTCCTCCTTGAGGAGAACCAGTCGACCTATATTCCGATCGGCGTCCGGCATCGCATCGAGAACCCGGGCATGATTGCGCTGGAGATCATCGAGGTGCAGTCCGGGTCATATCTCGGTGAGGACGACATCGTGCGCTTCGAGGACGTCTACGGGCGCAAGGGCACGACCAGCTGAAGGCGCGCCGCGTGAGCAATCTCAACGCCTTCAAGGCCTACGACGTTCGCGGTCGCATTCCCGACGAGATCAACGACGCGCTGGCCTACGACATCGGGCGCGCGTATGCCGCCTTCGTCAGGCCGCAGCGCGTGGCGGTGGGCTACGACATCCGCCTGTCGAGCCCGCAGCTTGCCGGGGCGCTCAAGCGCGGCCTCATGGATAGCGGCGTCGACGTGCTCGACATCGGGCTATGGGGCACGGAAGGGGCCTACTTCGCCACCTTCGCGCAAGCGGCTCGACGGCGGCATCATGGTCACCGCCAGCCATAACCCGCCCGACTACAACGGCATGAAGTTCGTGCGCGAGGAGGCCCGGCCCATCAGCTCCGACACCGGACTCGAAGAGATGCGCGCGCCTCATCGAGAGCGGCCGGTTGCCGCCCAGGTCGCCCCAGGCTGGCACCGAGCGCGCGGCTCGACATCCGCGACAAGTACCTCGAGCACCTGCTCGGCTACGTCGAAGGCGAGTCGCTGCGCAGGCTGAAGGTGGTGGTCAATCCGGCAATGGCGGCGCGGGGCTCATCATCGCGGCGCTCGAGCCGCATCTGCCGTTCGAGTTCATCAAGCTCAACTGTGAGCCCGACGGCACCTTCCCGCAACGGCGTACCGAATCCGATGCTGGAGGAGAATCGCGCCGCCACCGCGGAAGCCGTGCGGCGCAGCGGCGCGGACGTGGGGCTCGCGTGGGACGGCGACTACGATCGCTGCTTCTTCTTCGATGAGAACGGGCAGTTCATCGAGGGCTACTACCTGGTAGGCCTCCTGGCCGAGACCTTCCTCGAGCACGAGCGCGGGGCGCGCATCGTGCACGACCCGCGCCTGACCTGGAACACGCTGGACATCGTGCAGCGGCACGGCGGCACGCCGGTGCTGTGCAAGTCGGGGCACGCCTTCATCAAGCAGAAGATGCGTGAGGTGGATGCCGTGTACGGCGGAGAGATGAGCGCCCACCACTATTTCCGCCGCTTCGCCTATTGCGACAGTGGCATGATCCCGTGGCTCCTCGTGCTGGCGGTGATGTCGCAACGCGCTCAGCCGCTGTCGGCGCTGGTTGGGGAGCGGATGCGGCTGTTCCCGGCCAGCGGCGAGATCAACCGACGCCTCACCAGCGACGTCAAGACGATTCTGGCGCGGGTGCGCGCCCACTATGAGCGCGCGGCGCGCGCGGTGGATCTCAGCGACGGGCTGTCGATGGAATTCGCCGAGTGGCGCTTCAACCTGCGCGGCTCGAACACCGAGCCGCTGGTGCGCCTGAACGTCGAGTCACGCGGCCGCGAGACGCTGATGCGCGAGAAGACCGCCGAGGTGCTGAGGCTCGTCGACGGCTGAGGACGGACGGTTACGACAGAGGCTCGCGTTCGCCGAACGTGCTGCGCACGATGCGCATGGTGAGTGGCCGCGCGGGACGCGATACCAGCCAGCGCAGGGCCCTGGTGAGCTGAGAGTCGCGCAGCCAGCGCTGTTCCGCGGGCGATAGTCCCGGCTCGGTATCGGCCGCACGTCTGCGCACCGAACGCTGGTCGTCGCCGCGCATGCGCTGGGTGACGTACTCGAGAAGGTCCGCGGGCGAGCGCACCCAGGCGATGCCCGGCAATCCCGGGGTCCAGGGATAGGACAGCGAGACATCGGCGAGCCGCCGATGGGCGGCGAGGCGCCTCAGCGCAGCCGGACACGCCGCTCGCGCCGTAGCGAGCACCGCCGGCGGTACGCGCCGTGAGTAGTAGCGGGCAGTGAGCGCCAGCGGCGGCAGAACCCACCATGGCGGTCGATCGTTCGCGCCGATTTCGAGCGCTGCGGCCCAGTCTGCATCGCTCGCACGCTCGGCCAGCAGCGCCAGGTCATGCAGCTGAACGTGGCGGACGAGGCGCCCCACCATCGATCCGGCGGTATGCAGCAGGAGGTGGGCGATCAGCGATGCGGTCGACGGGTACGGATTGAGTCCCGGACCGGCATGCCGGGGAAACATCGACGCCGAGATGTCGACGGCGCGGGTGGGCAGCCGCTCGACGATCCGCTCGTGCAGCTCGATCTTGATGGGGTGCTCGCCGGGTTCGCGTCCGTACCAGGGACTTTGCCGATCGTGCGCGCCGAACACGATGTTCTTCCAAAACCGCGAGGACTCCTCGAAACCCAGCGCCTGGAACGTGCGTGCGGCAAGCTCGAGATCTCCGGGTCGCACGAGGAGGTCCACATCGGCCATCGGCCTTTCGCCCGGGGCGTAGAGGCCGGCCCCGTAGAGCGCTGCGCCCTTGAGCGCCACGGCGGCGACGCCTGCCGAGCGCAGCTCACCGTCGATGGCGCTCAGCAGCTCGTGGATGCGCACGCAACGCCGCTGCGCCAGCGCCCGTTCCTGCCGGAGAAACTCGCTCCAGGCGTCCGGCCCCTGCCAGCGCAGCGTGGCCGCAAGCAGCGGGGCAATGCCGTGAATCCCGGCCACGGCGCGTGCCATGAGCCATTCCACGTCCGACCATTCCGGGGCCTGGGCGGCCGGTGAGGCGACTTCGACGGCGAGGCGCTCGGTGGTGGCGCACAAGGCCCTCTGCAGTGCCCGCGCAGATAGCCCGACTATGCCAGTCCGTCTCATCGGCGCCCGCTCTCCCGGCAGGGATCGAGTTACCCCGCCACTGTCAGTAGCTGCCGCCGGCGTAGCGGTTCAAATTGCGACGGGGCTAGCGGGCCGTTCCCCAGACGGCGAGCCACCGCTCAAGGCTCCGTGCCGCCCGCGCGCCGGTATGCCCATCCCACAGCGGCGGCGGGCGCCCCTTCGGCCACCTACCGGCGAGCGCCTGGCGTGCGGCCGCAAGCAGATCTGCCGGCTTCAGCAGCCGATTGGTGCCTGCGGTGACCGTAATCGGGCGCTCGGTGTTCTCACGCAGCGTGACGCACGGTACGCCCAGGTAGGTGGTCTCTTCCTGCACGCCGCCGGAGTCGGTGATGGCGATCGCGCAGCGCATGACGAGGCTCATGAATTCGATATAGCTCAGCGGCTCGGTGAGACGCAGGCCGCGGGCGGCGGTAAGTGTGTCGAGCAGCGCGAACTCCTCGAGCCGCCGGCGCGTGCGCGGATGAACCGCGAACACGACTTCGAGCTCATCGGACAGCCGTACCAGCGTCTGCGCGAGCTCGGCGAGCGGCCCGCGCTCATCGACGTTGGATGGTCGGTGCAGCGTCACGACCGCAAAGGGTCCTGAGAGCTTAAGTCGCCGGGCCGTGTCCGCGGCTTCTATGCGCGCGCGCAGCATCTCGAGCGAATCGATCATGATGTTGCCGATGCACTCGATCCTCTCCGCCGGGATGCCCTCGGCGCGGAGGTTCGCGTCGGCGTCCTGGGACGGCGTCCACAGGAGATCGCTGATGGCATCGGTGACGAGGCGGTTGATCTCCTCGGGCATACGCCGGTCGCGGCTCAAGCCCTGCTTCCAGGTGCACCACCGGAATCCACAGCTTGACGCCCACCATGGCGCACGCGGCCGTCGCGTTCACATCGCCCACGACGACGATCGCATCGGGCCGCCCGGCCTGGCACACCGCCTCATAGGCGATCATGGTGCAGCCGGTCTGCTCGGCGTGCGAGCCGCTGCCCACGCCCAGGTGATGCGCCGGCTCGGGCAGGCGCAGATCGCGGAAGAAGGCGTCCGACATGTTGGCGTCGTAGTGCTGCCCGGTA
>CAWILY010000005.1:0-34099 GCA_963837075.1 uncultured Gammaproteobacteria bacterium
GCCTTTTTTCCCGCGGACGTTTGAAAGGATGACATGCTGAACCTGCGTAGGGGCCGCATCGCCGTCGTGGGCCTCGGGTACGTCGGCCTGCCGCTCGCGGTCGAGTTCGGCAAGCGCTTCGAAACGCTAGGGTTCGACGTCAAGCCCGAGCGCGTGGCGCAGTTGCGCGCGGGCCGCGATACCACCCTCGAGGTGACATCCGATGAGCTCAAGAGCGCGCAGCGCCTGAGCTTCACTACCGACCTCGCGGACCTCAAGCGCTGCCGGGTGTTCGTCGTTACGGTGCCGACGCCGATCGATGAATACAAGCGCCCCGACCTCAAGCCGTTGTTGCTGGCAACCGAGTCGGTGGGCGAAAGTAAAATCAAGCCGGGTGACGTCGTTGTCTATGAGTCGACGGTGTATCCGGGCTGCACGGAAGAAGTCTGCGTGCCGATACTCGAGCGCGGTTCGGGCCTAAACCTCAATCGCGATTTTTTTGCCGGGTACAGCCCTGAGCGAATCAACCCAGGCGATAAGCAGCATCGGCTGACGGCTATCCGCAAGGTAACCTCCGGATCGACGCCGGAAGCCGCCGCATTCGTCGACAAACTTTATCGGAGCGTGATTACTGCCGGAACGCATTTTTTGACCAGCAGCAGATTCGCGTTGCCGAAGCGGCCAAGGTTATCGAGAACACGCAGCGCGATGTAAATATCGCTCTGATCAACGAACTCGCGCTCATTTTTCACCATCTCGGGAACATCGATACGGAGCAAGTATTGGAGGCGGCGGGGACCAAGTGGAATTTTCTGCCTTTCCGCCCAGGCTTGGTCGGCGGTCACTGCATCGGTGTAGATCCCTACTACCTGACTCACAAGGCACAGGAGATTGGCTATCACCCAGAGATGATTCTTGCCGGGCGGCGATTGAATGACAGCATGGGTGCTTACGTCGCCAGCCAAGTGATGGGTCTGATGACCAAGCAAGCGCATCCACATCAAAGGATCTCGCATTCTGGTTTTGGGCCTCGCCTTCAAGGAGAACTGCCCTGATCTTCGCAACTCCAAAGTCGTCGACGTGGTGCGTGAGTAGCTGGGCAAGTGTGGCGCCCGGGTCGACATCTACGATCCCTGGGCCGATGCCGCCGAGTTCCGTCACGAGTATGGGCTGAAGCTCACACGCACGCTCAAGCCGCGTCACTACGATGTGGCCGTGCTGGCGGTGGCGCACCGGCAGTTTCGCGAGCTCGGCGTTCGTGGCGTGCACCGCCTATGCCGCAAGCCCCACGTGCTCTACGACATCAAGCACCTCTTCCCGGCGTCGGACACCGACGGGCGGTTATGAAGATCCTGGTCACGGGTGCCGCCGGTTTCATCGGCGCCGCCACCGCGCAGCGCCTGCTCGAGCGCGGTTGCGAGGTCGTCGGCCTCGACAACCTCAACGAGTACTACGACGTGACACTCAAGGAAGCGCGTCTCAAGCGCCTCACCGGTCACGCCAACTTCCGCTTCGTCAAGCTCGATCTTGCGGACGCCGCGGGGCTCGCCGCGCTCTTCGCACGCGAGAAGTTCCCGCGTGTGGTGCATCTCGCCGCGCAGGCGGGCGTGCGCTACTCGCTGGAGAATCCTCACGCCTACATACAAAGCAACGTGACCGGCACGCTGAACATCCTCGAGGGCTGCCGGCACACGGGCGTCGAGCATCTGGTGTACGCGTCGACGAGCTCGGTCTACGGCGCCAACACCAACATGCCGTTCTCGGTGCACAAGGGCGTCGACCACCCGCTATCGCTCTACGCGAGCAGCAAGCGGGCGAATGAGCTCATGGCGCACAACTACTCAGCCCTTTTCAATCTCCCGACGACCGGGCTGCGCTTCTTCACCGTGTACGGCCCCTGGGGACGTCCGGATATGGCGCTGTTCCTCTTCACGCGCAGCATTCTCGACGGAAAGCCCATCGACGTCTTCAACAACGGGCACCATCAGCGCGACTTCACCTACGTGGACGACATCGCCGAAGGGGTGGTACGGGCGTCGGAGCGGATCGCGCAGCCCGATCCCAAGTGGGACAGCAAGGCACCGGACCCTGCTTCGAGCTTCGCGCCCTTCCGCCTCTACAACATTGGCAACAATCGCCCTGTGCAGCTCCTGCACTACATCGAGGTCCTCGAGGAGGCCTTGGGCCGCAAGGCGATCAAGAACTTTCTGCCGCTGCAGCCAGGCGACGTACCCGAGACCTTTGCCGACATCGACGACCTCGTCCGGGACGTGGGCTACCGACCCGCAACACCGGTCGAAGTAGGGGTACGCCGGTTCGTCGATTGGTTCTGCGAGTACTACGGGTACAAGCACTGAGGTTCTTGCAGGCTGCCAGGGGTCGACGCAGGCGCTGCTAGAATGGGCGCCGCCATGCGCGTGCCACTGCTCGACCTCAAATCCCAGTACCAGCCGCTCGCCACCGAGATCCAGGAGGCGATCGCCCGGGTCTGCGCCAGTCAGGGGTTCATCCTCGGGCCTGCGGTCAGGGAGTCGGAGACGAGTGTCGCGGCCTACAGTCACTGCCGCTTCGGCGTCGGCGCTCTCCTCGGGAACCGATGCGCTGCTGCTGGCGCTGATGGCGCTCGGCATCGGGGCCGGTGACGCGGTGATCACCAGTCCGTTCACTTTTTTTGCGACGGCCGGGACGATCGCACGCACCGGTGCGCGGCCGCTGTTCTGCGACATCGAGCCCGACACCTTCAACATGTCGCCGCAGGCGCTCGAGGCGTTTCTGGCCGGGCGCTTGTGAGCGGCGCGGGAGCGATCTCGTCGAGCGTGCGACGGGCGCGCGGGTTCGGGCCCTCATGCCGGTGCATCTCTATGGACAGCTCGCCGACATGCAGGCACTCATGGCGCAGCGCGCAACGCCACAGAACGGGTCAAGGTGATCGAGGACGCCGCGCAGGCGATCGGCGCCGAGGACGCCTCGACCAGCGCGCCGGCAGCTTCGGCGATGTCTGGTGTGGCGCGGTCTTCTTCGACGAAGGATCTGGGCGCGCGCTCTTCGGTGATGCCGGCATGTGCGTCGCGAACGATGAGGTGCTCGCCGAGCACATGGAGATTCTGCGGGTCCACGGCGGGAAACCCAAGTACTACCACCAGTTCATCGGTGGAAACTTCCGCATCGATGAGCTGCAGGCGGCGGTACTGAACGTGAAGCTGCCGCATCTCGATGCCTGGAGCGCCGCAAGGCAGCGCAATGCCGCCTTCTACAACGCGGCATTCGAGCGTGCCCCCGGCACGGGTGCGAGCGTCGCGACACCGCGCGCCGTGCCCGGAGCGCGTCACATCTACAATCAGTATGTCATCCGCGTGCAACGCCCTCGGGACGAGCTGCGTGCGCATCTCCGGGGCTGCTGGAGTGGGTACCGAGATCTATTACCCGGTGCCGCTGCACCTGCAGAAATGCTTCGCGTACCTCGGCCACCGGGCGGGGTGACTTTCCCGAGTCCGAGCGGGCGGCGAAAGAGACGCTGGCACTGCCGATATACCCCAAGCTCACCGAGCCGCAGCTGCAGTATGTGGTGGCGACGGTCGCGGTCTATTTTCATCGCCGTTGAGGTGCGCTGGCGGGGAGCGCCCAATCGGGGAGAATCGATGGGCAGGCTAAGGAAACTAAGGGTATTTCCGGGACCCCGCACAGTGGAGTGGAGTGAGCTCGCCGCGCACGCCGCCCGGCTGGTCAGCGAGGCCGGTGCGCGACCTCTTCGCGCGCGACCCGCGGCGCTTCGAGCAGCCCTTCGCGCGAGCTCGCGGGCCTGCTCTATGGATCTCTCGCGGCAGCGGCTCGATCTCATGGGGCACTCGGGACGCTGCTGGCGCTGGCCGAGGGGGTCGGTCTGCGCGCGCGCATCGATGCCATGTGGCGCGGCGAGATCATCAATCCGACCGAGGGTCGTGCCGTGCTGCACGTGGCGCTACGCCAGCCCCCAGGGGCCGCGGTGGGCGGCGCCGACATCGAGAAGTTGGTGCTCGCCGAGCGCGCCCGCATGCTGGCGTTCGCGGACGGCGTGCGTGGTGGCTCGATCCGCGGCAGCGGGGGACAGCGTTTCACGCGGGTGGTGAAATCGGCATCGGCGGCTCGGACTTGGGTCCCGCCATGGCCGTACAGGCGTTGCGTGCCTTGTGGTGCGGAGCGCCGCGCTGCGAGTTCGTGTCCAACGTCGACGGCTGCCACCTCGCCGAGGTGCTCGAGTCGGCCGATCCGCGCATGATGCTCTTCATCGTCGCATCGAAGACCTTCACGACGCTCGAGACCACCA
The DNA here is from genome assembly GCA_963837075.1 of uncultured Gammaproteobacteria bacterium. Lineage (GTDB taxonomy): Bacteria > Pseudomonadota > Gammaproteobacteria > Steroidobacterales > Steroidobacteraceae > 13-2-20CM-66-19. The sequence continues at coordinate 4,283 of CAWILY010000005.1, forward strand.
CCAATGTGCTCGAGCGGCGCGCGCCCGGCGCGAGAAGCAGCTGGGGCGCGCGGCGGTGCCGGCGCACTTTGCCGCCGTCTCGGTCAACACGAAGGCGACGGACGAGTTCGGGGTGCACCCCGAGTACCGCTTCCAGATGTGGGACTGGGTCGGCGGGCGCTACTCGATCTGGTCCTCGATCGGGCGTGACGCTCGCCATCGTGATCGCAGCGGCGGAACTTCCTCGAGTTCCTCGGCGGCGGCCATGCCATGGACGAGCACTTCCGCGGCGCGCCGTGGGCTGGGGACCTGCCTGCGCTCATGGGTCTCCTCGGCGTGTGGAACATCAACTTCATGAAGCTGCCGACGCTCGCCGTGCTGCCGAACGACGACTCGCTGCGCCGTTCCCCCGCCTACCTCCAGCAGCTCGAGATGGAGAGCAATGGTAAGTCGGTGATGCTCGATGGCGCACCGGTCGAGTGCGAAACCGCGGCGGTCATCTGGGGCGAGCCGGGCAACAATGCCCAACATTCTTTCTTTCAGCTACTGCACCAGGGGACACCGCGCGCCGCGCTCGACTTCCTGCTGCCGGCGCGCTCCTCGTGCGACAACCAGCCGCAGCAGTATCTCGCGATCGCGAGCTGCCTTGCGCAGGCCGAGGCGTTCATGGCCGGGCAGAGCGCGGACACGGTACGTGCGGAGCTCGAGCGGCAGCAGCTGCCGGCAGCGCGCGTCGCGGGGCTCATTCCCCACAAAGTCGATCCTGGCAGCCGTCCGAGCACCATTGTTATCTTTGAGAAGCTCGATCCGGCGACGCTCGGCAAGCTCATCGCACTCTATGAGCACAGCGTGCTCACGCAGAGCGTGGTGTGGGGGATCGATGCGTTCGATCAATGGGGTGTTGAGCTCGGAAAGAAGCTCACCGAGTAGCTGGCTCCGGCGGTGGAAGATCGGGCGGCGGGCACGCGGCGCCGGCGTCGGTGCTAAAGCTGCTGGCGCGCGTCGCGGAGTGGCGGCGCTGAGGAGCGCGTACGTCGCGCCTGCATCCAGTACAGTCTCAAAATTCGAGTGGGGCTGGCACGATTGGCTTAAGGCATGCCGGCGCCGATCCCCATGACCAAATATAAAGGTTTGTAATGCGTGTGATTGACGTCTCCGGGGGTTGCTTGCGGGTCTGCTGGTTGTTGCGTTTTGTTGCCTTTCCTTCTCCGGAGGACGGGCGGACGGTCAGACCTCCCCGACGCCCGAGCAGCTGCAGACGTTCCAGGGACTCACGCCCGAGCAGCAGCAGGCTATCCGAAACGCGCTCGGGGGGACGAGCCAGGCCGCGGGCGGTCCATCTGGGACTGCGTCGACCGGGCGAGCTCGGACAGAGCGAACAGCAGGACCAGATGCTGCAGCGTCAGCGCCAGAAGAGCGCGGAAGCCGAGGAGGAGACCGAGCCCCTGATTCCGGTGCTCCGGCGCGAGGACTGGGTAATCATCGAGATCGACTATCAGCTGCCGCCGCGCCCCGTTCCACCTTACCTTCAGGCGCTGTATTCCGGCGCTGCGCCGACGGGACCCGGGAGTGCGGCGGCGGTGTCGCAAAACGCGGGGAGTGCAGCGCAAGCAGCAGCCGCGCAGATTGCGGCACAGACCGGGTTGCCGAACCCGACACCGACCCCCACTTCAGCCCCCACGGCGACGTCCGCCCGCGGGCAGGTCATCACCAACGCCAACGGCGGCCCCGTGACCTCCTTTGAGTCGCAGCTCTCCGACGACGAGCGGGCGCGGCTGGATGCGCTAATGACGCTGATCCGATCGAGGAATCCCTATCGCCTCTCCCGCGATGGCGCGCTCGCGTTGCCCGGCTTTCCACCGATCGATCTGCTTGGACTCACAGAGGAGCAGGCCACCTTGCGCCTGCGGGTCGAGCCGGCGTTCCGCGGCATCGACATCCGGTTGACGCGCCTGCCGTTGAAGAAGACTGGAGCGGAGGGGCTCAAGCCCTTCGGCTACGACCTATTCGATCACGGAGTTTCGACGTTTGCGCCGGTGACCAACGTTCCGGTGCCTTCGAGCTACATCGTCGGTCCGGGTGATGAGCTCGACGTGCAACTCTACGGCAACCAGAATCGATCCCTCAGGCTCGTGGTCGCACGCGACGGCCACATCAATCTGCCGGACCTCGGGCCGATCAACGTCGGCGGGCAGACGTTCGAGCAGGTGAAATCGGAGATCGAGGCGCGCGTACAGAGGCAGATGATCGGAGTGCACGCGAGTGTCTCAATGGGAGACACGCGCTCAATCCGTGTGTTCGTCGTGGGCGAGGCGAAGTATCCGGGCTCCTATACCGTGAGCGGTCTTGCGACCATCACATCTGCGCTTTATGCAGCCGGCGGTGCCAAGGTCGCAGGCTCGCTGCGCAACATTCAGCTGAAGCGCAATGGTGCGCTGGTTCGGCAGCTCGACCTCTACGACCTGCTGATCCGCGGCGATACGACGGATGACGCCAAGCTCTTGCAAGGGGACGTGATCGCCATCCCGGCGGTGGGTTCGACGGTTGGGATCGACGGCGAGGTACGGCGGCCCGCTATCTTCGAGATCAAGAACGAATCGACCGTTGCAGACCTGCTGAATCTGGCGGGTGGACTGACGCCCGAGGCCGATCGCTCCAACGCGATGCTGACGCGCATCGATGCGAACCAGCATCACATCGTGGTGCCCGTCGATCTGACCGCTGCTGCCAGCACCGAAGCCCTGCGCAACGGCGACCTGGTGCGAGTCATGCGGCTACGCCCGACGCTCGACTCAGGCGTGGTGGTCCAGGGGTATCTGTACACGCCGGGTGCATTCGCGTACCGACAGGGCATGCGCCTCTCTGACGTACTCCATTCGGTCGACGAGCTGCGGCCTGACGCCGACATCCACTACCTCCTCATCCGCCGCGAGCTCCCACCGGATCGCCGGATCAGCGTACTGTCGGCCGACCTCGCGGTGGCGTTGAAAACTCCGGGGTCGCCTGCGGATGTCGAGCTGATGCCGCGCGATCGGATCATGGTGTTCGATCTCGCTTCCGGCCGCGACCGCGTGATCCAGCCGCTGCTCGATGAGCTGCGGGTCCAGGCTGGTTCCGGCCGGCCCACCGAGACCGTGTACGTCGACGGCCAGGTAAAGGTGCCGGGCGAGTACCCACTCGAGGCGGGAATGAAGGTGAGCGACCTCATCCGTGCAGGCGGCGGAACGGCGGATGCGGCCTACGGCGGAAATGCGGAACTGACACGCTATAGCGTCACGGCTGGCGAATCGCGGCGGACCGAGCTCATTCAGATCGATCTCGCTGCCGCGATGCGCGGCGACCCGGTGGCCAATGAAGCGCTGAAGCCTTTCGACAGGCTCAACGTAAAGCAGATCCCGCTTTGGGGAGAACAGGAGAGCGTCACGCTGCAGGGAGAAGTGCGTTTCCCAGGCAGCTACGCGATCAGGCGCGGCGAAACATTGAAGTCAGTGATCGACCGAGCTGGTGGTCTGACCTCGTATGCCTTCCCGCAGGGGAGCGTGTTCACTCGCGAGTCGCTTCGCAAGAGGGAGCAGGCGCAGCTCGACATGCTTGCCGAGCGGATGCAGCGCGATGTCACGTCGTTTGCTCTGAGTGGCGCTGTCGCCGCGGGGCAACAGGGAGGAGGGGCTGCCCTTGCTCTTGCGCAGTCGCTCCTCTCGCAGCTGAAGGGCTCGCGGGCAGTCGGCCGGATGGTCATCAACCTGCCAACCCTGATGCGCGAGCCCGTCGGATCGACCGATGACGTCGTTCTCCGCGACGCGGATCGCCTCGTCGTTCCCAGATTCGAGCAGCAGGTAACGGTTCTGGGCGAGGTGCAGACCTCGACTTCGCTTCTATATAACCCGCGCCTGTCGAGGGACGACTACATAGCCCAGGGCGGCGGATTGACCCGGCGGGCCGACCGGAAACAGATCTACGTCGTACGAGCCAACGGCAGCGTTGTGGGGACCAGCGGCGGCGGGTGGTTCCGCCGCACCGGTAGTGTGGACATCAAGGCAGGTGACACCATCGTCGTGCCGCTCGACGTGGAACACCTACCGCCGTTGCCGCTCTGGACGGCTGTGACGACAATCCTCTACAACGTGGCGATCGCGGTGGCGGCGGTGCACAGCCTGTGATTGTTGCGGACCGGCAGGCCGTCGCGGATCGCGGCGAGGTTGAACTGCAGCTCGAACTTCTGTGGTCCCGTCGTTGGTGGATACTCAGCAGCGTCTTGATCCTCGCCGTAGCCGGGGTCGCCCTCGCATTTCTGCTGACGCCGCGATACCGCGCCACTACGGTGCTAGTGGGCGCTGAGACGGCGCGCAGCGGGGGCGACGCGCTTATGGCGGCCCTGGGTCAATTCGGCGGGCTGGCCTCGGCTGCCGGTCTCAACCTCGGAGCCAATGACGTGGATATCCAGGAAGCGCTGGCCGTGCTGCGGTCGCGCGAGTTCAGCCAACACTTCATCGAGGACCGCCAGTTGCTGCCGGTGCTGTTCTACAAGCGCTGGGACGCGCAGCACGCGCGCTGGAGCGGCGATCCGCCAACTGTGGCACGGGCTTTCAAGTTCTTCGATCAGCACGTGCGCTCGGTGTCCAAAGACAAGCAGACGGGTCTGATTACGCTGGCAATCGAGTGGCGTGATCCGGTACAGGCGGCATCGTGGGCGAATGAGCTCGTGGCGCGCCTGAACGCCGAGATGCGCGCCCGGGCCATAGCCAGGACCAGCGCTTCGATCGACTACCTGCAGAAGGAGCTGGCGAATACCTCGGAGGTCGAGACCAAGCGCGCCATGGACCGGGTCATGGAGGCGCAGATCAACAAGCGGATGCTCGCTACTGTGACCGAGGAGTACGCCCTGCGCGTGGTCGACCGGGCGTTACCGCCCGATCCGAAGGATATCTACAGTCCCAACCGGCTGTTGCTGATCATCGGCGCCCCGATCACGGGACTCGTGATGGGCGTTGCCGTGGTTTTCCTCAGCGGCTTCTGGGCCGCGCTCCGACGGCGATGATTGCGCGCACGCCAACCGGGACCGTCGGTCGCCTATGAGCGTGCAGCTCTACTCTGCATCCCGAGATCTCGACTTATGGGCTATTCTGGTGCATCTATGGCGCGGGCGAGGCGTCGTGATCGGCAGCACCGCGCTGTTCACGGTGGCGTTTGCAGTGATCGCGCTGGTCATGACGCCGGAGTACCGCGCTTCGGCGCTGCTTCTGCCGGCCGACGTCAATCGCTCGCTGCTGAGCGACTCGGCGGCGGATTCGCTCGGCAGTGCCGCTTCGATACTGGGCATGGACTTCGATCCGCTGGCCGATCAAGGCACTGAGGAAGCGCTCGCGGTATTGCGCTCAAGGGAATTCACTGAGGAGTTCATTGGCAGCAACGACCTCCTGCCGATACTTTATGCCCGCTACTGGGACGCGGCGCATCACCGCTGGAAGGCGCGCCTCGGAGGACCGCCGACCCTCGCCGAGGGGAGCCGCTACTTTCACGAATTGTGCAGCATCTGGAAGGACCCGCTCACCGGCCTCATCAACTTCCAGCTCGATTGGCACGATCCGGCACAGGCGGCATCGTGGATCAATGCGATGGTCGCACGATTGAATGCGGTAATGCGCAGCCGGGCAATAGCCCAGGCCGACGCTGCGCTGGCCTATCTGCAACGTGAGCTCACCGTCACGCCGGAGGTCGAGACTCGCGATGCCATCGGCGTTCTCATGGAATCGCAGATCAATAGGCGCATGATGGCCGACGTGTCCGAGCAGTACTCCTTCCGGGTCGTGGACGGGGCGTTAGCTCCGGACGCGCGTGATCCACAAAGGCCGCGCAAGGCGCTGCTGATATTCCTGGGCGGGCTCGCCGGGACGTTCTGGGGTGCCATCGCGGTGTTCACGATCCCGGTCATCCGCTCGAGGATTCACCACTAAGTTCCACAAATGCTCAGCAATTCAACGATTCTGATTACCGGCGGCACCGGGTCCTTTGGCAGCCACTTTGTGCCGATGACTCTGGCGCAGTTCAAGCCGCAAAAACTCATCATCTACTCGCGCGACGAGATGAAGCAGTGGGAGATGGCCAAGAAATTCGCTGGAGACCCGCGCGTGCGCTTCTTCATCGGCGATGTGCGCGACCGCGAACGTTTGTACCGAGCACTCGACGGAGTGGACTACGTAGTGCATGCGGCGGCGGCCAAGATTGTGCCGACTGCGGAATACAACCCCTTTGAGTGCGTCAAGACCAACATCAACGGGGCGATGAACCTGATCGATGCGTGCATCGACAAGCGGGTAAGGCGCATCGTCACCCTGTCGACCGACAAGGCCAGCAGTCCCGTGAACCTGTATGGTGCCACCAAGCTGGCTTCGGATAAGCTGTTCGTCGCCGGCAATTCCTATGCCGGTGCGCAGAACACCCGCTTCGCGGTCGTGCGCTACGGCAACGTGATGGGCTCACGCGGCTCGGTGATCCCGCTGTTCCTGTCGCTCAGGGAGCGCGGTGTCCTGCCGATCACCGATCCGCGCATGACGCGCTTCATGATCACCCTGGAGCAGGGCGTGGAGCTGGTGTGGCACGCGTTCTCGGACATGCAGGGCGGAGAGATCTATGTCAAAAAGATCCCCTCCATGAAGCTGCCCGACATCGCGGAGGCCGTATGTCCGAGCGCAACACGCGAGATCGTCGGCATCAGGCCGGGAGAGAAGCTGCACGAGCAGATGATCAGCGCCGAAGACGCCCATCACACCTACGAGTATCGAGACTACTTCAAGATCCTCCCGGCGATCCACAACTGGAGCGCCGATCCGTATCGCATCAAGGACGGCAGCAAGGTGCCGGACGGGTTCCAATACGCGAGCGATACCAACACTGAGTGGATGTCAGTGGCGGAGCTGCGCGCCTGGATCCAGGCCAACACCGCCAAGGTCGGTCAGTTCTAAATCGAGCAGCGGCGCGGATGACATCAGGCGGAACGCGGGCGGGACGCTTCATCCCGTACGGCAGGCAGAGCATCAGCGAGGCCGACATCGCCGCGGTCGTCGAAGTGTTGCGCTCGGACTGGCTGACACAGGGCCCGGCCATCAGTGCGTTCGAGGACGCACTGTGCCAGCGGGTTGGGGCGCGCCATGCGATCGCAGTATGCAACGCAACGGCGGCGCTGCACCTGGGATGCATCGCGCTCGGAGTGGGACCCGGCAAGCGCTTGTGGACTTCGCCGAACACTTTCGTGGCGAGTGCGAACTGCGCGCGCTATTGCGACGCGACCGTCGAGTTCGTCGACATTGATCCGGACACCCTCAACATGAGCATCACCGAGCTCGCCCGCAAGCTGGAACAGGCGCAGCGGCAGGGCACGCTCCCGGATGTCGTCGTGCCCGTGCACTTCGGTGGCCTGCCGTGCGACATGCAGGCGATCGGGGAGCTGAAGTCCAGGTACGGGTTCGCCGTGATCGAAGACGCCGCCCACGCCGTGGGCGCGGAGTACCACGGCGAGAGAGTCGGCAACTGCCGCTATTCCGAGCTCACGGTGTTCAGCTTTCATCCCGTCAAGGTCATGACCACGGCGGAAGGTGGGATGATCATGACCAGCAGCATGGCGCTGTGGGAGAAACTCTGCCGTCTGCGCAGTCACGGCATCTCGCGCAAACCGGGCGAGATGGTCGGTCCCAGCGAGGGGGACTGGTACTACCAGCAGCTCGATCTCGGATACAATTTCCGCATAACCGACCTGCAGGCGGCTCTGGGACTGTCACAATTGCAGCGCCTGGACGAATTCCTGGCGCGGCGGCGCCAGCTGGTGGCGCGTTACGATCGTCTGCTGGCGCAGCTGCCGTTGCGTACCCAGGCGCAGCGCCCGGACAGCCAGTCGGCGCATCATCTGTACCCCGTGTGCGTGGACGTAGGCCGCGTGCGTCGCAAGGCGGTGTTCGATCGGCTGCGGGCGGCCGGCGTAGGCGTCAACGTGCACTACATACCGGTCCACACGCAACCCTACTACCAGTCCCTCGGTCACCGGCACGGCGACTTTCCCAAAGCGGAAGCCTACTACGCCGGTGCGCTCAGCCTGCCGCTGCACTATGAGATGAGCGACGACGACCAGGATTACGTGGTGTCGCAGCTGCACCAGGCGCTGGATGAGGCACGCGTTGCGTAGTGGTGGACGCGGTGGCGAGAATCGGCCTTGGAACAGCGCAATTCGGCCTCGACTACGGGATTTCCAACCGTGCGGGCCGCGTGCCGGAGGCACGTGTGGGTGAGCTGTTGGAATGCGCCCACCGGCACGGCATCAACCTCCTCGATACCGCGAGCGCCTACGGCGAAAGCGAGACCGTACTGGGCCACGTCCTGGGCGGGCGCCGGGATTTTCTCATCGTGACCAAGATCGGGCCGCTGGGCGCCGCCGAGTTGAACGCGTCGCTGATCGATTCCGTCATAGCTCGTTTTCACGAGTCGCTCGAACGTCTCGGGCGACCCGCGGTCTACGGCCTGTTGGTGCATGATGGCGCAGCGCTCCTGCGGCCCGGCGGCGAGTTGCTGTTCAGCCGATTGAGCGAATGTAAGCAGCGAGGACTGGCGAGCAAGGTCGGCGCGTCGGTGTATGACGAGGCCGAGACGCTGCAGCTTGCGAGCCGCTTCCCACTCGATCTGATACAACTGCCCCTCAATGTCTTCGACCAGCGTGCGCTGGCTTCGGGCGCACTCGCGGCGCTGAAGGAGAGGGGCGTGGAAGTCCACGCGCGCTCCATCTTTCTCCAGGGTCTGTTGCTGATGGCGGAGGACGAGCTGCCCGATCGACTCCGGCCATACGCACCGCGGCTGCGCGCGTACCGGGACTGCCTGCGCGAGGCGGGGTACTCACCCCTCGAGGGTGCCCTCGGCTTCATCAAGCGTGTACCTGGAGTGGATATAGCCCTGATCGGAGTCACCTCGGACGCTCAGCTGCGCGACTGCGTAGCGGCCTACGAGCGTGGTTGCGATCTCGATCTCCAGCGCTTCGCCTGCAGCGACGCGGCCCTGATCGATCCACGTCGCTGGAGCCGTCAATGACCGCCACCGACGCCGCCGTCCTGCGCCTGGGAATCATCGGGCTGAGCGAAGGCAACGGTCATCCTTACTCGTGGTCGGCGATCTGCAATGGCTACGATGCCGCGGCCATGGCGCAGTGCCCGTTTCCTGCGATCCCCCGCTATCTCGCGCGACAGCAGTTCCCCGGGGCACGCCTCGCGGACGCACGAGTAACACACATCTGGACGCAGGACCCGGCGATCTCGCAGCAGGTGGCGCGAGCCGCGCTCATTCCGAACGTCGTCACCGATCTCGATGCCATGCCGGCCCAGGTGGACGGCATCCTACTGGCGCGCGACGACGCGGAGAATCACCTGCAGTTCGCCCGGCGGTTCATCGAGCAGGGCCTGCCCGTCTACATCGACAAACCGCTGGCGCTCAGCCGTCGCGCGGCGCTCGAGCTGCTCGCTCTGGCCCGCTATCCAGGCCAGGTGTTCAGCTGCAGCGCGCTGCGCTACGCCCTTGAGCTGCAATTGACGCCCGCGCAGGCCATGCGCGTCGGCACCCCGCGCCTGGTGGAGGGCAGCGTGCCGAAGAGTTGGGCGAGGTATGCGGTGCATGTCATCGAGCCGGTGCTGACGCAGTTTCTCGAGAGTGCCCGTCCGGAGCGTGTGCAGTGCATCCACCGCGGCGCTGCGACCGAGCTATGGGCGTCCTGGGCGGGGGACCTGCAGACGCGTTTTACCAGCACGGGCATCGCGGGATCGCCCATAGAGATCGCGGTCCACGGGAATACGGGTGGCATACGACTGAGGTTTCGCAATGCGTTCCCGGCCTTCCGCACGGCGCTCGCACAGTTCGTGCGCAGCGCCCGCGAGCGCCGTGCACTCATCGCACCCGAGGAGATGCTGCGCATCGTCGAGTTGATAGAGATGGGCTGTTAAAGGAACCCACGTGAGCAACGTCATCACCAATTTCAGCCGCTCCCGCGAACTGCTGCCGCGGCTCCACGAGATGATTCCGGGCGGCAGTCACACCTACAGCAAGGGCGAGGACCAGTTTCCGGCGCTTTCCCCGCAGATCATCGCGCGCGCCGACGGCGCTTACTGTTGGGACGTCGACGGTAATCGCTTCCTCGACTGGGGTATGGGCAATCGCGTCATCATTCTAGGCCACAACTACCCTGCGGTGAACGCGGCTGTGAAACGCCAGATGGATCTGGGGCTGAACTTCACGCGCCCGGGCATTCTCGAATATGAGCTCGCCGAGTATCTGCTGGCGCTGTGGCCGCGCTTCGACATGGTCAAGTTCGGCAAGAACGGCTCGGACGTGACGACCGCTGCGGTCAAGCTGGCGCGCGCCTATACGAGCCGTAAGTACATAGCGCGCTGCGGCGACCACCCGTTCTTCGCCATCCACGACTGGTTCATCGGCGCCACGCCGGTGAATGCCGGCATTCCACGGGAAGAGAGCGAGTTCACAGTCGCCTTCCGCTACAACGATATCGCCAGCGTCGAGGCGCTGTTCAGCCGCTATCCAGGGCAGATCGCCGGCCTGATACTCGAGCCCGTCAAGAACGATGAGCCGCGCGACGACTTCCTACAGAAGCTGCGCGACATCGCCACGCGCGAGGGCGCCGTGCTGATCTTCGATGAGATGATCGCCGGCATGAAGTTCGACATTCGCGGCGCCCACCACCGCTACGGCGTCTATCCCGACCTCGTCACCTTCGGCAAGGCGATCAGCAACGGATTCTGCTTCTCGGTGCTGGCCGGCAAGCGCGACATCATGGAGCTGGGCGGCCTCCGGCACGACAAGCCGCGCGTGTTCCTGCTGTCGCAGACCCACAGCTCCGAGACCACCGGGCTGGCCGCCTGCCGCGCAACCCTCGACGAGTGCCAGCGCGTGGACATCAGCCGGCACGTATGGGGGACCGGCGCCAGGCTGGTGACGGGCTTCAGGGAGCTGGCGCGGGCCGAGGGCGTCGAGCAGTTCGTGCGCATCATCGGCTTCGACTGTAACCCGCAGATCCTCTGCACACATGAACAGGGCAGCTACTGGCCGGAGCTGCACACCTCGTTCCACGAGGAGGTGATCGCGCACGGCGTGCTGATCCCCTGGATTACCATCACCTACGCGCACGGCGAGCAGGAACTGCAGCAAACCTTCAGCGCGCTGCAGGCGGGGATGTGCAAGGTGCGTCGGATCGTGACGAGCGGCGGGCGGGTGGCCGGCACTTTTCAGGGTCCACCGATCAAGCCGGTGTTCCGCAAGTTCAACCGCTGCATGCAGAGCATCTGCGGGCGTGAGCACACCGATGCGCCGCAACTCGAATGCTGCACGAAGCGCTGACATGATGCGGGTCGGCGCGTTGATTCCCATCCGGCTCGACTCATCGCGGCTGCCCGCGAAGGCGCTGCAGGACGTTGCCGGCGTGCCGGCATTTCGACGGCTGCTGACGCAGGTGCTGGCGAGCGGTGTCGTCACACGTGAGGCCGTCACTATCTGCACTACCGAGCGTGCGCAGGACGATGCACTGGTCACCGCGGCGGACGCGTGTGGGGTCGGAGTGTTTCGCGGCAGCACCGATGATCTGATCGACCGGCTGTGGCGCGCCACGCTGCAGGCCGGGCTGGACGTGGTCCTGCAGGTGGATGGCGACGACATGTGCGTCGAGCCGAGCTACATGGCGGCGTGCGTCGGTCAGGTGATCGGAGGCGCTGCCGAGGTGGCTCAGTGCGGCGAGGGCTTGCCACTCGGGTTGGGCAGCAAGGCCTTCAAAGCCGACTGCCTGGGGCGCATCTTCGACTGCTACGTGCCAGGCCAGAACGACACCGGTTTCGGCTATTACCTGACGAAGTCGTCCCTGTTCCGGGTAACCGCGATTGCGCCACGCAGGCCGGATCATGTCATGCCGGACCTGCGCCTGACGCTCGACTACCCGGAGGATCTCGAGCTGTTTCGCGCCGTGTATGGAGCACTGCGCGGATCGCGCGACCAGGCGGTAACGGTGGACGAGATATGCTCGCTCGTGCGGCGCGAACCGCATCTCAAGGACCTGAATGCGGGCCTGGATCCTGGCTACTGGCAGCGTACCCGGCAGCTCCTGCGCGAACATCCCCTGAAGTTACGGGTCGCCGGCAGGGTCGTCGAAGTGGCGCCGGGCGGAGAATGACATGAAGATCGGTGTGGTCGGTCTCGGCTCGATGGGCAAGCGCCGCGTGCGCGACCTGACCGCGATTGGGCATGCCGTCACGGGATTCGATCTGCGGGAGGACCGGCGCGCACAAGCCGCGCAGATGTTCGGCATTCCGACTGTCGAGTCCTTCGAGGCGCTGACCGCAGCGGGCGTCCAGGCGATCGTCATATCCACCCCGCCGGATGTGCACGTCTCCTGCTACGAACTCTGCTACCGACACCGACTGCCGTATTTCTCCGAGGCCAACATCTTCACGCCCGCCGCGGGCTGGTTTGCCGCGCGTGAGAGTTCCTCGGGCGTACGCGGCTATCCATCGGCCACCTGGCGCTTCCACCCGCTGGTACGGGAGCTGGCAGAGCGGCTGCAGAAGGCGCCCGTCGGCGATGTGAATTCCGTTTCGCACCAGTACGCGGGCTATCTGCCCGACTGGCATCCATGGGAGCGCTATACCGACTTTTATGCGGGACGCCGCCGTACGTCAGCGGCGCGCGAGATGGTGCCATTCGAGCTGGAGATCCTGGTCGCAGCCTGCGGGCCAGTGGCGAGAGTGCAGGCCCTGAAGACTCGGGCGCGGCGCTGGGATGCCGACTTCGACGACACCTATCTCATGATTCTGCAGTTCGCGGGGGGCGCGGTCGGCTCGCTCGCCGTCGAGCTGCATCACGTGCTGCCAGTCCGGGCGACGCGAGTGTCATTGCGCGAAGAAGAGCTCCTGCTCGACATGGGGAACCAGACGCTCACGGTGTTCACCAAGGTGAGCGAGTCGTCGCGCGCCATCCGGCCCGCGCCGCTGTTGCAGAATTGGGGATTCGCCTTCGAGCATGTCTACCACGAGGAAATCCGGCAGTTCGTTGCGGCCCTGAGCGGCGCTCACTACCCAAAGAGCTGGGCCGAGGATCGACACCTCTCTGATGTCCTGTACGCCGCCGAGCTCAGCAGCTCCGCGGGCCGCGCGGTGGAGATCCGCGAAGTGGAGGCCGCCTACGATGGGATCAGTTGGGCGCATGACTGACGAGCCACGCAGTCCAGACCGGGCGCGCTGCGCGATCCGGGTCGACGCGTCGCCAGAGATCGGCGCCGGTCATCTGCGGCGCTGCCTGACGCTGGCCGACCGGCTCGCAGAGCAGGGCGCGGCGACGACCTTTCTCTGCCGCCGCCTGCCGGACACGTTTGCCGGGCTACTGCGCCGGTCGCACCACGAGCTGGTGTTGCTGCCACTCGGGCGCACCGGTAGCGATAGCAGGGATGCACCCGCCCATGCCGGCTGGCTCGGCGTCAGCCAGGCCGAGGACGCGCAGCACACGCGTAGCGCGCTCGGCGGCCGCCGACCGGACTGGCTCATAGTCGATCACTACGCACTCGACTACCGTTGGGAGCGCGAGTTACGCGCGCACGCTGCGCGGCTCATGGTGATCGACGACCTCGCCGACCGCAGCCACGAGTGCGACGTGCTGCTCGATCAAAACTACTTCAGTGACCTGCGGGAGCGCTACCACGGCAGGGCCAACGCTGCTTGCCGGCAGTTGCTCGGCCCTCGCTACGCGCTGTTGCGCCCGGAGTTTCACCGCCTGCGCGACGCCACCGCCGCCCGCTCCGGGCGGGTCGCGCGCGTTCTGGTTTTTTTCGGCGGCGCCGATCCCGGGCAGCGCACGCGACTGGCGCTCGAAGCGCTCGACGCAGTCGGGCGGCCGGAACTGCAGGTCGACGTGGTCACGGGAGCGATGAATTCCGCCAATCAGCAGCTCGCGCAGCTGTGCGCGCAACGGGCCAACACGCGCTTGTTCACCGAAGTGGAGCAGATTGCGGAGCTCATGGCGCAGGCCGACCTCGCCATCGGAGCGGGTGGTAGCGCCACTTGGGAACGCTGTTGTCTCGGCCTGCCGACGCTGGCACTGGTGACGGCCGACAATCAACGGCGCCTGACGCACGATTTGTGCGAGGCGGGCTTTGTGCTGTGCCCCTCGGCAGAGAGTGGCGATGAGGTTGCGCGGCAGCTGCGCTGCATGCTTGCAGCGATGCTGAGCTCTGACAGTCTGTTGCGCGGCCTTGCGGCGCGTTGTGCCGCGCTCGTCGATGGCTTGGGCGCGCAACGAGTTGCGGCGGTGATCCGCTCCGCCGGGCTGAGCATCAGAGCGGCGACCGAGACCGACCGCGAGCGCGTGTACGAGTGGCGCAACCACCCCACGGTGCGTGGCTATTCGCGGCATTCGGCGCCGCTCGATCCCGAATCCCACGCCCGCTGGTTCGCGGCCGCGCTGCGCGATCCAGACCGCGCGCTGTTGATCGCGGAGGTTGAGGCAGTCCCGATTGCGGTAGTTCGCTTCGACGTCAGCCAGAGTTCGTGCGAGGTATCCATTTACCTCGCGCCCGATAACCATGCCGGAGGCTGGGGGAGTGAGATACTGCGCCGCGCCGAAGAATGGTTTCGACGCAGTCACCCGCAGGTCGAGCGCTTCGTCGCCGAGGTGCTGCCCGGCAATCGCGCCTCGCTCGGCGCCTTCATCCATGCCGGATACCGCGAGCACGAGACGATACTGGTAAAGTTTGCGGCGGAAAACAGACAGCCGCAGCCCCCGGAAACATGAAACCCGCAGCCATCGCGATAGGCGGCCGCACCGTCGGCCCCGAGACCACGCCCTTCATCGTCGCCGAGATGTCGGGCAATCATAACCAGTCGCTCGGGCGCGCGCTGGAGATCATCGAGGCCGCCGCCGCCGCCGGCGCGCACGCCATCAAGATCCAGACCTACACCGCCGACACGATGACGGTCGACCTCAGCGAGGGGGAGTTCACCATTGCGGATTCCACCTCGCTGTGGAAGGGGAAATCCCTCTACCAGCTCTACCGCGAGGCATATACCCCATGGGACTGGCACGAACCGATGTTTGCGCGGGCACGCGAGCTGGGAATCATCGCCTTCAGCTCGCCCTTCGACGAATCCGCCGTCGACTTTTTGGAGTCACTTGGGGCGCCGTGCTACAAGATCGCCTCCTTCGAGAACACCCACCTGCCGCTGGTGCGCAGAGCAGCGCGCACAGGTAAGCCGCTGATCATCTCGACCGGCATGGCGACCATAGCTGAGCTCGATGAGACCGTGCGCACCGCACGCGCTGCGGGTGCCGAGCAGCTCATCCTGCTTAAATGCACCAGCACCTATCCCGCTACCCCCGAAAACTCGAACCTGCTGTCGATTCCGAACATGCGCGCGACGTTCGGCTGCCAGGTGGGATTGTCGGATCACACCATGGGGATCGGTGTGGCGGTGGCGAGCGTCGCGCTAGGCGCGACTCTCGTCGAGAAGCATCTGACGCTGCGACGCGCCGAAGGCGGGGTCGACTCGGCGTTCTCCCTCGAGCCCGAGGAGCTGCGCGCGCTGGTCAACGAGACCGAACGGGCCTGGCAGGGCCTCGGCGAGGTGCGCTATGGGCCCACTGCCGCCGAGCAGAAGTCGCTGGCGTTCAGGCGGTCGCTGTACGCGGTGCGCGATATCGCGGTGGGCGATCCGTTCGCGCCCGAGAACGTCGCGCATCATCCGTCCTGGCTTCGGCCTGGCGCCGAAGTTCATCGACGTGGTCCTGGGGCGCAAGGCGGCGCGGCAGATCCGCCGCGGCACGCCGCTCTCGTGGGACCTGATCGGCTGAGGCGCCCCCGCCGGCGCGGCCGGTCCGTTGGCGTCGACGCCCGGCGGGCGCACAATTGCTGAGGAAAATCAGTCCTCTGGCTTGGTACGCCGCGGCCTACGGCGCCGCGGCCGCGCTGCAGAAAGCCGTCGGGTTCGTGGTATTCCTGTGGCTGGCGAATTCGCTTCCTGTGAGTGAGTACGCCGCCGTCGGATGCTGCTCGCGCTGCAGACCGGGCTCACCACCCTCGGCATCGCCGGCCTCATGAGTCTTCGATCGGCGCGCTGCATGGCCGCGACACCCTTGAGGAACGGCGGCGGGTGTATGCAGCTGCCAACGGTGGCTTCGCTCTGCTGGCCGCGTCGTCGCTAGCGGTCGGACTGCTGATTTACGCAGGCTGGCTGCGCGCCGCCGGCACATTCTGGCCGACATTTGCAGCGGTGGTGGCTACCGGAGCCTTCGGCGCGCTGTTCACACTGCAGTCCGCGTTTGTCAGGCTCGAGGAGCGGCACCGGGAGTCGGTGGCGTTGGGATTCTTGGGTCCGCTGGCTGGCTTCGTCGGCGGCGCGCTCGGCTTTGCCGAAGCTCACACCGTGTCCTCGTACTTCATCGGCTCCGCCCTGGGCTTCAGCGCTGCACTCGCGGTGTTCGTGGCGCGCCGCGTGGGCTTCTATGCGCTGACGCTCGATGCCCGCGAGCTGCAGCCGATCCTCAGTCAACTTCCTCCGTACCTGTGCGTTGCTGTATTCGCGTGGCTGAGCGGCTACGGCAACACTTATGTTGTGAATTCTTTCTTCACGTCAACAGATGTTGCGAGGTTTACATTCACTTACACGCTTTCCTCGATCATGCAGCTCGTGGCAAGCTCTCTCAATCAAGCTTGGAGTCCGCGATTCTATCGACTCGTCCGCACGCAGCCCGTTGGAGCGGTCGAGCTGCGGTATCGCCACTTCACCACTCTACAGGGCGCCGCGCTCGGCGCGGTGGGGCTGTGCGTTCTCGCCCTGCTGCCGTCGGCGTTGCGTCTGTTTGGCGGTCACCTTGCTGCCTACCAGAACCTGCACTTCGAGACGTTCTGGCTGTTCTCGGCTTACGCCGCCTCGATCCCGTGGTGGCACGTACAGAACTATTACTATGCGCACAGTCAGGGCGCGGCGCTCATGTATGTGACGGTGGTCGGCAGCGCGGCGGGCTTCGCGCTGTGGGTGGTGTCGATGTACGCGCTCGGCACGCCGGGTATCTACCTGGGATTCTTCTTGCAGATGGCGCTGCGCTCGCTGACCGCGGTGTGGGTGGCGCGACGCAAGTGGCCGCTGCGCATTGCGTGGGAAGGAACCGTGCTCGCGCAGCTGCTGCTGGTTGCTGGAACTCTGGCGGCGCGCACCGTCTCCTCATGAGAGCCGGCTGATGCGAACGGACTACAGGGTCGTTCGCAAGGTTCTCCGGGACTGCTTTCGCATCGACGCGCCGGGCTGCGAGAAGGCCGAGATCCTCACCCTCGCGCACGACAATGACCGGCATCTGCTCTACCGGGGCCGCTACTACTCGCCGCTGATCGATACCATCGAGGACGACTTGCGGCAGCGCGGCGTCAGCTGCGTGAGCGTCGCGCGCATCGTTTCCAACATCAAGGGCGACGTCGCCTACGGCAACGTGATATCGCCGGAAGGCGGTTTTGCCCGTGCGCTGATCGCCAAACGGCTCAAGGGCCTCATCGTCCGCGACCGCTACCCGTACTCACACATGGAGGAGGCCGTGTGGGGTCGGATCCTCGATGCCACCGGCGCGCGCAAGGTGATCGGGGTGCTGCCATCACGGGAGCTGTGCGTGGCCTGCCGCAAGCGGGGCGCGTGGGTGGGCGATGTGCAGCACGGCGTGATTGCTGAGACACACCCCTGGTACGGTGAGCGCTTCCGGGGGAACGACCCGGTCGAGCAGCTACCGCATGCATTCCACCTGTGGGACCAAGGTAGCAGAGAAGTCGTGGAGAAATGGGCGGCGCCCAAGGGCGTCGCGACTCGGGTGATCGGCAATCGCTGGGTCGCGCGCTTCATGCGCAACGCGCCCGGCGACGAGATGGTCAACGATCTCGTCGAGCGCTATTCGCGGGCGCTGTCGTCAGCAGTGGGAAAGAAGACTATCCTGGTGGCGCTGTCGTGGGGGGAGTTCAACATCCCCAACGGCTACGTCCCCGATGGCTTGGAGGCCGTGATCAGAAAGACCGCCGACCGATACCATTGGCTCATCCGACTGCACCCGAATCAGATCAAGGGGTTCGCTACCCACGAGTTCGCGCCCTTCTTGAAGTACTTCAATGAAAACCTCCGGGGCTACGCTCAGTGGGAGGTGCCTACCCGCTATCCGCTGCCCCTGGTGCTGCAGGGAGTCGATTTGCACGTCTCGTGGATGAGCTCGGTGTGCATCGAGGCGGCGCAGATGGGCATACGCTCCGCACTGCTGAACCCGCGGCTGCGCGATCCGGGCCAGATCGGCGACTACTATGAATATTATCGGCGGGTGGGCATGATCGATCTCGTCGTCGAGACCGAGGACTCGATCAGCGGGTGGATCGACCGTAATATGGGCAGCCGCACGGTGCCCGAGAGTTATCACGCGTTCGACCAGGAATACGCGAAGTTGCTGACGTCCCTTGCGCAGTAGCCGGCCGAAGGAGGCCGGACCTCTCACCCGGCTGAGCCTGCACTGCGGACCCCTTTCATGAACTGGACGCCCATCCGCGACAGCGCCGTCAAGCTGGCGGCGTTTCTCTTCGTGATGATGGTGGCATTCGCGCTGCGCAACTTGGCGCTGCAGGCCATGTACCTTGCGCTGGCAGCGCTGCTCATCGTGGCGAATCTGCCGGTGCTATCCACCATGAGCGTGCGGGAGCGCAACGCGGCGATCCTGCTTACGCTGGTTCTATCGGTCATGCTGCCGATCAGTTTGGTGAAGAGCGAGACGGCGATGCTGCACTACCTCGTGGTGCTCATCTCGATGGCGAGCGCATTCATCGTGACGCGGAACTTGCGGGTGTATCTGTGGGGGAGCCGCGCCACCCTGGTCCTGGCACAGGGGCTCGTGATCGGCTATCTGTACCAGCGCGGCCTCGCCGATTTTCCGCTCGAGGACATGCTGCCGGAGTCGAGCGCCAATGGCGTCACCTCCTACATGTTGCTGATGCAGATCAACTACTGCACCATCAACTTTCTGGTGAATCGCCGCTCGTCGCTGCTGACGGCAGCCACCACGCTAGCAATCAGTATCGTCGGCTACAGCCGCGGATCGATACTCGCGTCCGCGGCGATCGTGGCAGTCGGCCTGGTGGCGCTGCTCTACTCGAGGACGCCGGCGCGGCTGTTCAGCAAGCTCGTGGCGACGACCATCGTCGCGGGACTGCTGTATCTTTCGTATGGCGACGTAATAGGTCAGTTCGTGCTCGACTACACCAAGATCGGGGCGGGACTGGCGGACCCGCACCGCGCGGCCATCGCGCGCGAGTATCTCGACAAGATCGACTCCGTAACGCTGCTTACGGGCGCCAGCTACGCAGGTACCAGCATTCCCGGCGCCTACAACGGCAACCCCCACAACTCCTTCATCCGCGCGCACTACATCTTCGGGCTTCCCTACCTGCTGCTGATGCTGTCGCTGCCAGTCTACCTGCTGCGCGGCGAGCAACCCCGGGTCGTCAAGGGCTATTGCGCCTGCATGTGGGCGATCGCGCTGTTCCGCTCGGTGTCCGAGCCGGTTCTGTTCCCGACATTGTTTGATCTGTATTATTTCGCTGTGTGCTTTGCCCTGAGCAAGCTGCCGGCGGCGCTCAGCCGTGAGCGAGGCAGCGAACATGCCATCGAAGCCTGGGCACAATAACAACTTCAACCTCATTCGCCTGGTAGCGGCTTTTCAGGTGCTGCTGGTCCATGCGGCCAACCATTTCGGCTTGACCGGATGGTGGATCGAGGCGCTGAAGATCCTGCCGGGGGTCCCGACCTTCTTCTTCATCAGCGGTTTCTTGATCTTCACCTCGTACGAGCGCACCCGAGAGCGCCGCGTCGGCGGATTCTTCGTTAATCGGGTGCTACGGATCTATCCAGCGCTGCTGGTGTGCGTGGCTCTGTCGGTGACCGCCGTATGGCTTAGCGGATACTTCCACGACCAGCACGTGGGTGCTGCGCCAGTGGCACTGTGGATCGCCTGCCAGATCAGCTTCTTCCAGTTCTACAACCCGCAATTCATGCGAGCCTTCGGGGTCGGCGTTCTGAACGGGTCGCTGTGGACTATCACGGTCGAACTGCAGTTCTACCTGCTGGTGCCGCTGATGTACTATCTCCTGCGCTCGTGGCCCAGGGTGCTGGCCGTGGCTGCCGCCGTGTCGCTGGCAGTGAACCTGTACTTCAGGGAAGCGATGGATTGGGGGCCGCTCTACCTGAAGCTGCTGTACGTGTCGTTCGTTCCGTGGGTCTACATGTTCCTAGTGGGCTTCTGCGCGGCCTCGTTGCAGCCCGTCAGGGCGTTGGCAGCCCGACTCAAGGTGAGATATCTGGCGCCCGGCTATGTGCTGAGCATGCTGGTGGTCGGCCCCTATTCTCTCAACGCCTCGAACGGCATCAATCCGCTATCATTCGCCCTTTTGGGTCTGCTGATTATGAAGCTGGCGGAATCCAGATTGTGGATTCCACGGATACTCAGCACCTTCGTGGCGAGGAATGATTTATCTTATGGGTTGTATCTCTATCACATGCCCCTGATAAATCTCCTGCTGGTGAGGGGGGGCTCCAGTGTGATGACCAGTAGTCTGATTCTCGTGGTTCTGAGCTTCGCGGCCGCCACTATCTCCTGGTACATAGTGGAGAAGCCGGCTTTGAGCCACAAACGCTAAGAGGTTGTGTCGGCGGCAGGTCGCCGAGCGCGAACGTAGGAATCTTGATGGGTCGGAGTTACCAGATCTGCACCAACTGCGTGATGGACACGAGCGACTCGAGGATCTGCTTCGGGCCGGATGGGATGTGCGATCACTGCCGGAATTTCTATCGCCACATCGCTCCGGCCTGGCACACGGATGAGCGTGGCCGCAGGGAGCTCGACCGGATCGTGGCATCGATCAACGTAGCGGGCGCCGGCCGGGACTTCGACTGCATCATTGGGATGAGCGGTGGAATCGACAGCTCGTACGTGACCTACGTAGCCAAGGAACAGCTTGGCCTCAGGCCGCTCGTTTTCCACGTGGACGGCGGGTGGAATTCACAGATTGCGGTCAACAACATCGAGAAGATAGTCGACGGACTGAAACTGGACCTTTACACGGTGGTGATCGACTGGGAGGAAATGCGCGATCTGCAACTCGCCTTCTTCAAATCCGGCGTGCCGCATATCGACACCCCGCAGGATCACGCCTTCTTCGCCACCATGTACGACTTTGCCGATCGGCACAAGGTGAAGTACATCATCACCGGCGCCAATCTCTCGACCGAGTGCATCCGCAATCCGATCGAGTGGATGTACTACCAGTCCGACTCGATACAACTGCGCGACATCCACCGCCGCTTCGGAACCCGCCCGCTTAAGACATTTCCCATCACCACGATACTCAGGCACAAGGTATACCTGCGCTACGTGAAGCAGATCCGGGTGGTCACACCACTGAACTACCTGCCGTACCGCAAGCGCGAGGCGATGCAGTTCCTGCAGGAGCGTTTCGGCTGGCAGCCGTACGAGCAGAAACATTTCGAATCGCGCTTCACAAAGTTCTACGAGAGCTATTGGCTGCCGAAGAAGTTCGGCTTTGACACGCGCCGGGTGCAGTTCTCGAGCCTGATCGTTACCGGACAGATGACACGCCAGGAAGCGCTCGAGAAATTATCCCGGCCGGCTTACGACCCGGCGACGATCGGCCGGGAATTCGAGTATGTGGCGACCAAGCTCGGAATCTCGGTACCCGAGCTGCAGAGCTATATGGACGCGCCCAACAAGTCCTACAAGGACTACCGCTCGCAGGACAACATCTACGCGCTGGGTGCCATGGCGATGCGCGTGCTGGGACTGGAGACTGGCGGCAAGAAATGATCGGAATTGTGCACTACGGTGTCGGCAACGTGCAGGCGCTGGCCAACATCTACCGGCGCCTCGACGTGCCGGTTTCGATGGCGAGCAGTGCAGCGGATCTCGGCCGCGCCGACCGCATCATTCTGCCTGGTGTCGGCGCATTCGACTGGGCCATGGGACGGCTCAACGCCTCTGGGCTGCGGGCCGCCCTCGATCGGGCGGTGCTGGAGGAGAAGAAGCCGCTGCTGGGGATCTGCGTGGGCATGCAAATGCTCGCAAGGGGCAGCGAGGAGGGCCGTCTCGCCGGACTGGCGATGATAGAGGGCGAGGTGCGCAGGTTCGACGTGGCGCACTTTACCCAGCAGACGCATCTTCCCCACATGGGCTGGAACGACGTGCAGCCGCGCGAGGCGGCCGACCTGTTTGCGGGACTGGACACGAGCGCGCGCTTCTATTTCCTGCACTCGTACTACTTCGCTGCGCGCCACGACGCCGAGGTGCTAGCGACGACCGATTATCAGGGATCGTTCGCGTCTGCAGTGAAATTGGGGAACATCTTCGGTGTGCAGTTTCACCCGGAAAAGAGCCATCAGTGGGGCATCACGCTCTTAAAGAACTTCGCTGACCTATAGTCGTGCTGCGCCCGCGGATCATCCCCTGTCTCCTAGTAAAGGCCGGCGGTCTGGTGAAGACCGTCCGCTTCGCGGATCCCAAGTACGTGGGCGATCCAATCAACACCGTCAGGCTGTTCAACGAAAAGGAGGTCGACGAGCTCATCGTGCTGGACATCGAGGCGACCGCCCGTGGCCGCGAGCCCGACTACACCATGATCGCGAATCTCGCAGCCGAATGCCGCATGCCGCTGTGCTATGGCGGAGGCATCAAGAGCGTCGCGCAGGCCGAGCGCATCGTCAGCATGGGCGTCGAGAAGGTGGCGATCGCCTCATCTGCCGTGCAGCAACCGCACCTGGTGGCGCAACTGGCCGAGGAAATCGGCAGCCAGAGCGTCGTGGTGGTCATGGACGTGCGCCGGAGCGCTTCGGGAAACTACGAGGTTTACACGCATAACGCCACCCGCGCGAGCGGCTTGGCGCCAAACGAGCTCGCGCGGGAGATGCAGCGGCTGGGGGCGGGCGAGATCGTCGTCAATGCGATCGACAACGACGGTGTCATGGGTGGTTACGACCTGACGCTGATGAGCACGGTGCGCGAGGCCGTGACGCTGCCGCTCACGGCGCTCGGCGGGGCAGGCTCGCTCGAGCACCTCCACGAGTTGATACGGCGCTTCGGGATCGTCGGCGCCGCCGCGGGGAGCCTGTTCGTGTTCAAGGGCGTTTACCGGGCGGTGCTGATCAGCTACCCGGCGAGGAAGCAAAAGGACGCTCTTGTCGACTAGAATCCCGGCGAGGCCGCGACGCTCCGCGACCCGCGCAGGCTGAGGAAAGCAGGCGTATGAGGCAAGTACTTCAGGAACTCGGCACGGGCCGGACAGTGCTAGCGGAGATCCCGGCCCCGGCCGTCGGTCCAGGACGCCTGGCAATCGCGACCCGCTGCTCCCTGATCTCCGCCGGCACCGAACGGATGCTGATCGAGTTCGGCCGCGCCGGATGGCTGGAGCGGGCGCGTCAGCAGCCGGAGAAGGTGCATCAGGTTCTGGAGAAGATCCGCAGCGACGGTCTGCTGCCCACCATTGAGGCGGTGCGCACGAAGCTGGACCAAGCGATTCCACTCGGTTACAGCAACGTCGGCGTGGTAGTCGAGCTCGGCAGCGACTGCAACGGGTTTGCGATCGGCCAGCGTGTAGTTTCCAACGGCGGGCACGCGGAGCGCGTGTCGGTACCGTGGACGATGTGTGCGCGCGTTCCGGACGCGGTAACGGACGAGGCCGCGGCCTTTGCTGTCCTCGGTGCGGTGGCGGTGCAGGGATTGCGGCTAGCGGCGCCGACGCTCGGCGAGTCGTTTGTCGTAACCGGGTTGGGACTCATCGGGCTGCTCGCCGCGCAGCTGCTGCGCGCGAACGGCTGTCGGGTGATGGGGATCGACACCGACCCGGTCAAGACCGCAGTGGCGCGCAGATTTGGCGTCTCCACGGTGGATCTGGCGCGCGGCGAGGATGCGCTGGCGGCCGCCGAGCACTTCTCACGCGGCCGAGGCGTCGATGGCGTGCTCATCACCACCGCAACCCAGAGCACCGAACCCGTGACGCAAGCCGCCCGCATGTTGCGCAAGCGCGGCCGCATTGTGCTCGTCGGGGTCGCGGGACTCGAATTCGATCGCGCCGACTTCTATGAAAAGGAGCTCAGTTTCCAGGTGTCGTGCTCCAGGGTCCGGACCGGGGCGGTATGACCCCGCGTACGAGGAACGTGGCGCCGACTACCCCTACGGTCTGGTCCGGTGGACCGCGCAGCGCAATTTCGAGGCGGTGCTCGATCTGCTTGCGGCGGGCACCCTCGATGTGGCGCCGCTGATCTCGCACCGTTTTGCATTCAGCGACGCGCCGCGCGCGTATGAGCTGCTAGTCGGCGAGCACAGCCCTCCCTGGGGATCGTGCTGACTTACGCAGCAGGCGAGGACGGCGCACCCGCCGCCCGCACGGTACGCCTCACGCAATCGAGCCGGCGCGGACCGGCGCGCCGGCCGCGCTCGGTGTCATCGGCGCCGGCAACTATGCCGGACGCACTCTGCTTCCGGCATTCGCGCGTGCCGGCGCGCAGCTGGTGGGTATCGCAAGCAGCGGCGGAGTGAATGCCGCACATCTCGGACGCAAGTTCGGCTTCGGCGAGGCCACGACCAATGCGGCCGCGCTCATCGCCGACGAGCGGGTGAACGCAGTGGTCGTCGCCACTCGTCACGACAGCCATGCCCGCTTTGTCACCCAGGTCTTGAGCGCGGGCAAGCACGTGTTCGTGGAGAAGCCTCTGGCCATCACGTTACCCGAGCTGGACGAGATCGACGCGGTGTACCGCGGTCTGCCCCGCGAGCAGCGGCCGGTGCTGATGGTCGGCTTCAATCGGCGCTTCGCGTCGCACACGTTGTGCGCATGAAGTCGTTGCTGCAACAGGTCAAGCTGCCCAAGAGTCTCATCGTGACGATCAACGCCGGATCGGTTCCCGCCAGTCACTGGACTCGCGATCACGGCATCGGCGGTGGCCACATCATCGGTGAGGGGTGTCATTTCATCGACCTGATGAGGTTCCTCATCGGGCAAGCGGTGACCAGCTGGAATGTGCAGCGGACCGGCGCGCCGGACGGCGGCGACCGCGGAGACGTAAACGCCAGCATCACGCTCGCATTTGCCGAGGGCTCGATCGGGACCCTGCATTACCTCTCCAGCGGTCACCGAGCGTATCCCAAGGAGCGCGTTGAAGTGTTCTGCGCCGGGCGCGTGCTGCAGCTGGACAACTTTCGCGTGCTGCGAGGGGGGGGCTGGCGGGACTTCGGCACCTTGCGGCTGTGGCGCCAGGACAAGGGACAGGGGGCCTGCGCACGGGCGTTCTGCGCGGCGGTCGCGCGCGGCGGACCGGCGCCCATCCCGTTCGAAGAGCTGCTCGAGGTGAGCCGTCTTTCGGTGTTGCTCGGCGAGGCGGCCCGCGACCAGTGACGCTGGCTCGATACTTTCACACCGTGCGTCACTTGCGTACGGCGCAGGTCGCCGGCCGCTTGCGCGCGCGCCTTTACCGGCCGCGCGCCGATCTACACCCCCATGGCCCGCACGCCGGCTTGCCGGATCATACGCCACACCTGCGAGCCGCCCTGCATCGCTGCTCGCGCCCGGCACCTTCCGGTTCCTCAACGTGGTGCGCAGCTGCACCGCGGCCGCCGACTGGCATCCAGCGGACGCGAGCAAGTTGTGGATCTATAACCTGCACTACTTCGAGGACCTGAACGCCAGCGAGGCGGCGGCCCGTGCCAACTGGCACCGCAGCCTACTCGAGCGCTGGGTGACGGAAAACCCGCCGGGATCGGCGGAGGCCTGGGAGCCCTATCCGGTGTCGCGCCGGATCGTGAGTTGGGTAAAGTGGGCCGCCCGCAGCAATCCCTTGCCGCCGGCGTGTCATACGAGCCTAGCCGTGCAGGCGCGCTGGCTCGCGTCCAGACTCGAGTATCGCCTGCTCGGCAACCACCTGTTTGCGAACGCCAAGGCACTGCTGCATGCCGGCCTGTACTTCGAGGGGGGCGAGGCGGAGTGCTGGCTCACCCGCGGGCTGGAGCTGCTCGAGCGCCAACTCCGGGTCCAGGTGCTGGCGGACGGCGGACATTTCGAGCTCAGTACCATGTATCACGCCGCCGCACTCGAGGATCTGCTCGATCTGGTGAACCTGCTGCGCGCCTACGGGCGGACCGTTCCAGCGGGCTGGCCGGCGAGTGTCGCGGCCATGCAGCGCTGGCTGCGCATCATGTGCCATCCGGACGGCGAGATCAGCTTTTTCAACGACGCGGCGTTCGACGTCGCGCCGCGTCCTGCGGAGCTCGCTGCCTACGCGGCGCGTCTCGGACTGTCCCCTGCGCCGCTGCGCGATGCTCCTGTGGAGGTGCTCGAGTCGAGCGGCTATGCGCGGCTCGCGGCCGGCCCCGCGCTGCTGCTGTGCGACTGCGCGGCCGTCGGGCCCGACTACCTGCCGGCTCACGGGCACGCCGACACCCTGAGTTTCGAGTTGAGTCTGTCGGGGCGTCGTGTGCTCGTGAACTCCGGAACCTCGCTCTATGGGATCGGCGGCAAGCGAAATCGCCAGCGCAGCACGGCTGCGCACAACACGCTGGTCGTGGCTGGCCGGGACTCGAGCGAGGTGTGGGGCGGGTTCAGGGTCGCGCGCCGCGCACGCGCGCAACTGGAGCGCGGATCGACCGGCGTCCCGGCATTCGTCGAGGCGAGCCACAACAGCTACCGGCATTTGCCGGGCCGCAACACGCACACGCGCCGCTGGAGCCTTGATGTACGCACGCTCGAGATCCGCGATCACGTGAGCGGCGCGTTCCCCGGCGCGGCAGCTTCTTCACCTGCACCCCGACATCGAGGTGCAGGGCCGTGGCAGTTCAGAGTTTCGGCTCACATGGCCGGGAGGCGGCTCCGTGCAGATGGCTTTCGAGGGGGCGGCGGCGGTGAGGTTTCTCGACGGCCGCTGGCATCCGCGCTTCGGGGTCGACGTCCCGAACCGTTGCCTCGTAGCTGGGCTTGCGGGTCCGACCCTGGCGACACGCCTGACCTGGACTGAGGGACTGTGAGGCTGCTGGTACTGACTTTCTACTCCTGGCCCGACCTCAGCG
The DNA here is from genome assembly GCA_963837075.1 of uncultured Gammaproteobacteria bacterium. GTDB lineage: Bacteria > Pseudomonadota > Gammaproteobacteria > Steroidobacterales > Steroidobacteraceae > 13-2-20CM-66-19. The sequence goes on from CAWILY010000005.1 coordinate 31,415, forward strand.
CGGGCTCGTTCCGCGCAACCAGCCTGGTAGGCGCGCTGCGCGAGCAGGCACCGGCGGGCACGCACATCGACGTGATCACCACTCTCCCCAATCGCTATCGCACCTTCTCGCGCGAAGCGGCGCAGACCGAGCAGGGACCGGGATGGGAGTTGCGACGCATTCAGATTCCACCCCATCGCAGCGACATGCCCGGACAGGCGCGGGCTTTCCGCGCATTTCGCTCGCGCGGTGCTGGCGCATGTTGCGGGAGCAAATACGACGTGGTGTTCGCCACCTCATCGCGGCTGATGACCGCAGCGCTGGCCGCGTGGATCGCGGGGCGCAAACACGCACGTCTCTATCTGGACATCCGCGATATCTTTGTCGACACGATCAAGGACGTGCTGCCGGCGCCGCTGGCGTGGCCGGTACGCTCGTGCTTCTCACTCATTGAATCCTGGACTATGCGGCACGCCAACCGCATCAATCTGGTATCGCCGGGTTTCGCCGAGTGCTTCCGCTCGCGGTACGGCGATCGTCCGCTCTCCTGGTTCACCAACGGGGTCGACGCTGAATTCGTACAGGCCGCGGTCGCCCGACGCGTCGCTCCCGAGCCGGATGGCCCTGCGCGGATCGTCTATGCGGGAAATATCGGGGCGGGCCAGGCGCTCGAGGGGATGCTGCCGGCAGCTGGCCGCCGCGTTGGGGGCACGGGCTCATTTCATCGTCATCGGTGACGGGGCACGGCGGCGCAGCCTCGAGGCTGCGATAGCGTCGGCACAGGTCGCCAACGTCGAGTTCCGCGATCCCATGCCGCGTGCTGCACTGCTCGACGTCTACCGCGACGCACACGTCCTGTTCCTGCATCTCGGCAGGCTCCCGGCCTTCGAGAAGGTACTGCCGTCAAAGTTGTTTGAATACGCGGCGCTTGGCAAGCCAGTGCTGGCTGGCGTCGCCGGTTATGCGGCGCGCTTCATCCGCGATGAAATCACCAACGCCACGGTATTCGCGCCGGGTGACGTGCAGGGTGCTGTGCGGGCCTTCGATGCCCTTCAGCTGGTCAACCGTGCGCGCCCGGAGTTCTGGCGGAGTTTCCGAGCGTAGTCGGATCGCCGGGGCCATGGCGGGGGAAATCCTGGCACTTGGGGGCGGGACATGACTCGCGTGCTCCTGACCGGTGCCACAGGCTTCGTCGGGCGCACGCTTGCGCCTGTTCTGGCGAAAGCTGGCCACATGGTCCGCGCTGCGGTGCGTACCGAGCGGCCGTTGCCGCAGGGTTGCGCCGAGAAGGTCGTGATCGGCGAGATCAGACCGGGACACCGATTGGGGGATCGCGCTGCGGGACGTGGATTTGGTGGTGCACGCCGCTGCGCGGGTGCATGCTCTCCGACGACGACCCGGAGAACTCGGCGCTCTACATGCGGGTCAACGCGAGCGGGACGCAGTGCCTGGCGGCCGCAGCGGCCGGGGCTGGCATCTCGCGCTTCATTTACCTGAGTAGCGTCAAGGTGAACGGCGAGCAGTCCGCCGGCCATGCGTACATGCCGACGGACGCGCCGCACCCGCAGGATGACTACGGAAGGTCCAAGTGGGCCGCTGAACGACATCTCGGGCAGCTAGGTGCGACCGCTAATATGCGGGTGGTGATCGTCCGCCCACCGCTCGTCTATGGTCCGGGCGTGCGCGCAAACTTCCTGCGTTTGATGCAATGGGTCGACAAGGGTTGGCCGCTGCCGCTGGGGTCCGTGCGTAACACCCGCAGCCTCGTCAATGTCTGGAATCTCTGCGATCTGCTCACGAACCTCACCAGAAATCCTGCAGCTGGCGGTACGTGGATGGTGTCCGACAGAGAGATTTATCCACACCGGAACTCATCGGCCGTCTCGCCCGCGCTCTGGGCCGACGCGCTCGTATGCTACCGGTTCCGCTGGGCCTGTTGCGCGTTTGCGCTGCGGCTCTCCATCGACAGCAAGAACTTGCGCGGCTGTGCGACTCGCTGATTGTGGACATGTCACAGACACATGCGGCTCTTGGCTGGTCCCCGCCGGTTGCGGTAGACGAAGCGCTGGCGCGCACTGCGGCCTGGTATCGTTTGGAGCGGGGCTGACTTGTCCCCCAGCGTGTTGCTGATCGGAGTCGCGACGCTGACAGCGTCGGCGGTGCTGACGGCCGTGGTAAGACGGGTCGCGATTGCACGCGGCGTACTGGATCTACCCAATGTCCGCAGCTCACACATCAGTGGCCACGCCGCGCGGCGGAGGACTTTCGATTGCGGTCGCGGTCAGTATCGCGCTGACCGGGCTGGCGCTTGGCAGGACCATTCAGCCGAAGCTCCTATGGGCCCTCATGGGAGGTGGCGTCGCCGTCGCCCTGGTCGGCTTCGCGGACGACCACCGTCCGGTTCCGGCCTGGGTCAGGTTGCTAGTCCACCTCGGTGCCGCTGTGTGGGCGGTGCTATGGCTTGGTGCACCAGCGGCGATTGCATTGCACAACCACGCTGTGCAACTCGGGTGGAGTGGTGCAGTTCTGGCGGTGGCTAGCGTGACCTGGGTGCTGAACCTATTCAACTTTATGGACGGGATCGACGGCATCGCGGCATCTGAGGCAGTGTTTGTCACCGGCGCGGCAATGCCGCTCATGGGGCTGTGCGGCGTGACCGGTGATGTGTCCCACGACTTGCCTGATGATCGCTGCGGCTTGCCTCGG
>CAWILY010000006.1:0-32132 GCA_963837075.1 uncultured Gammaproteobacteria bacterium
GCGTTTGCGGCGCCTATGTCGTAAACCCCACGTGCTCTACGACATCAAGCATCTCTTTCCCGCCGCGGACACTGACGGGCGCTTATGAAGATCCTGGTCACGGGTGCCGCCGGTTTCATCGGCTCGGCCACCGCGCAGCGTCTCCTCGATCGTGGTTACGAGGTCATCGGCCTCGACAATCTCAACGAGTACTACGACGTCAGACTGAAGGAGGCGCGCCTCAAGCGCCTCACGGGGCACGCCAGTTTCCGCTTCGTGAGGCTCGATCTTGCTGACTCCACGGGGGTCGCGGCCCTCTTCGCGCGCGAGAGGTTCCCGCGCGTCGTGCACCTCGCCGCGCAGGCCGGCGTGCGCTACTCACTCGAAAACCCTCACGCCTACATGACGAGCAACGTGACCGGCACGCTGAATATCCTCGAGGGCTGCCGGCACACGGGCGTTGAGCACCTCGTATACGCCTCGACGAGCTCGGTTTATGGCGCCAATACCAACATGCCGTTCTCGGTGCACAACGGCGTCGATCACCCGCTGTCGCTCTACGCGAGCAGCAAGCGGGCGAATGAGCTCATGGCGCACAACTATTCGGCTTTGTTCAAACTCCCGACGACCGGGCTGCGCTTTTTCACTGTGTACGGTCCCTGGGGACGCCCGGACATGGCGCTGTTTCTCTTCACCCGCAACATCCTCGAAGGCAAGCCGATTGACGTCTTCAACAACGGGCACCACCAGCGGGACTTCACCTACGTAGACGACATCGCCGAGGGCGTGGTGCGCGCCTCCGAGCACATCGCGCAGCCCGATCCCAACTGGGACAGCAAGGCACCTGACCCGGCCACGAGCTTCGCGCCCTTCCGTCTCTACAACATCGGCAACAACCAGCCGGTGCAGCTTCTGCGCTACATTGAGGTCATCGAGGAGGCGGTTGGTAAGAAAGCCATTAAGAACTTCTTGCCGCTGCAGGCAGGGGATGTGCCGGAGACCTTTGCCGACATCGACGACCTCGTCCGGGACGTAGGCTATCGGCCAGCGACGCAGGTCGAGGTGGGGGTGCGCCGCTTCGTCGACTGGTTCTGCGACTACTACGGCTACAAGCGCTGAGGTTGTCCAAACCGGCGGGGACTCACCCCTGCACTGATAGAATGGCCGCCGCCATGCAGGTGCCGCTCCTCGATCTCAAGCCGCAATACGCTCCGCTCGCCGCCGAGATCCAGGCGGCGATCGCGCGGGTCTGTGCGAGCCAGGCCTTCATTCTCGGGCCCGCGGTAAAGGAGCTTGAAGCCGGCGTCGCGGCCTATAGCCACTGCCGGTTTGGCATAGGGGTCTCCTCCGGAACGGACGCGCTGCTGCTCGCGTTGATGGCACTCGGCATCGGCGCCGGGGACGCGGTCATCACGAGTCCTTTTACCTTCTTCGCCACCGCAGGAACCATCGCGCGCACCGGTGCGCGCCCGCTCTTCTGCGACATCGATCCCCCCACCTTCAATCTCTCGCCCGCGGCGCTCGAGTCTTTCATCGAAGGGCAATGCGAGCCGGGCGGAGGCGGGCTCATCCACCGCGCGAGCGGTGCGCGGGTGCGGGCGATCATGCCGGTGCACCTCTATGGGCAGGTCGCCGAGATGGGCGCGCTCTCCGCTCTCTCGGCGCGGCATGGCCTCAAAGTGATCGAGGATGCCGCCCAGGCGATCGGCGCGGAAGATGCCGGCCACAACCGTGCCGGGAGCTTCGGCGACATCGGGTGCCTGTCGTTCTTTCCGACCAAGAATCTTGGCGCGTTCGGGGACGCCGGCATGTGCGTCACCGACGAAGCCGCGCTCGCCGAGCGGATGGAGATCCTGCGGGTTCACGGCGGCAAGCCCAAGTACTACCACGCGTTTATCGGCGGCAACTTCCGGATCGATGAGCTGCAGGCGGCCGTCCTCAACATCAAGCTGAAGCACCTCGACGCCTGGAGTGCCGGGCGGCAGAGGAATGCGGCGTACTACGATGCGGCGTTCTCGCGCGCAAACGTCGCGGGTGCGGTCGAGACGCCGCGCATCGAGCCCGGCGTTCGACACATTTATAATCAATATGTGGTCCGGGTACGTGATCGCGATGCGCTGCGCGCGCACCTCACCACCGCAGGAATCGGCACCGAGATCTATTACCCAGTGCCCCTACACCTGCAGCAGTGCTTTGCGTATCTCGGGCACCGGCAGAGTGATTTCCCCGAGTCAGAGCGCGCCGCCGCGGAAACGCTGGCGCTGCCAATATATCCCGAGCTCGCCGAGGCGCAATTACAATACGTGGTGGACACCATCGCGGGTTACTACCACCGCTAAAGTTGCGCTTACGTTGCGCGTAATACGCGGTGAGCTCAGGAACGCTCCTATGACCCTCACGGCACCTCCGGGACCCCGCACCTCGGTTTGGAAGGACCTCCTTGCGGACGCCTCACGCCTCGGCGCAATACCGGTGCGCGAGCTGTTTGCCAGCGACCCCGGGCGCTACGAGCGCTTCTCGTGCGAACGGGAGGGGCTCCTGATGGACTTCTCTCGCCAGCGGCTCGATGAGAGCGCGCTCGCCGGCCTTCTCAAACTTGCCGACGCGGTGGGTCTGCGCGCGCGCATCGAGGCGATGTGGCGCGGAGAGATCATCAACCCGACCGAGGGCCGCGCGGTGCTGCACGTGGCGCTGCGCCAGCCGCCGGGCGGCGCGGTGGGCGGTGCCCAAATCGAGAAGCTGGTGCTCGCAGAGCGCGCGCGCATGCTCGAATTCGCCGAGGGCGTGCGCGGCGGGACGATCCGTGGCAGCAAGGGACAGCGCTTTACGCTCGTGGTGAATATCGGCATCGGGGGATCGGACTTAGGTCCCGCCATGGCGGTGCAAGCGCTGCGCACCTTCACGACCGGTGCGCCACGCTGCGAATTTGTCTCCAACATCGACGGCGTCCGACTTGCGGAGGTGCTCGAGTCGGCCGATGCGCGCACGACCCTCTTTATTGTCGCGTCGAAGACCTTCACGACGCTCGAGACCCGCACCAACGCGCTAACGGCGCGAGCCTGGCTCGAGAAGCAACTAGGGAAAGAGGCGGTCCCGGCGCACTTCGCCGCGGTGTCGGGCAACACCAGGGCGATGGATGAGTTCGGCGTGCACCCCGAGTACCGCTTCCAGATGTGGGACTGGGTGGGCGGGCGCTACTCCGTGTGGTCCTCGATCGGCGTATCGCTCGCGATCGCCATCGGGCGGAGGAATTTTCTCGACTTTCTCGCGGGTGGCCACGCGATCGACGAGCATTTCAGGAGCGTAACCTGGGCCGAGAACCTGCCGGTGCTGATGGGGCTCATCGGCGTCTGGAACATCAACTTCCTGAAGCTGCCGACGCTTGCCGTGCTCCCGTACGACGATTCGCTGCGGCGCTTTCCTGCGTATCTTCAGCAGCTCGAGATGGAGAGCAACGGCAAGTCGGTGCTGCTCGATGGCGCGCCGGTTGAGTGCGAGACAGCGGCGGTCATCTGGGGCGAGCCCGGCAACAATGCCCAGCATTCGTTCTTCCAGCTGCTGCACCAGGGGACGCCGCGCGCGGCGCTCGACTTCCTTCTGCCGGCGCGCTCTTCCTGCGGCAACCAGGCGCAGCAGAATCTTGCCGTCGCGAGCTGTCTCGCGCAGGCGGAGGCGTTCATGGCCGGGCAGAGCGCCGACACCGTGCGCGCAGAGCTTTTACGTCAGGGCCTGCCACCGGCGCGCGTCGAGGCACTCATTCCCCACAAGGTCGATCCCGGCAGCCGCCCGAGCACCATTGTTCTCTTTCAGAAGCTCGATCCGGCGACGCTCGGCAAGCTCGTCGCGCTCTACGAGCACAGCGTATTCACACAGAGTGTCGTATGGGGAATCGACGCCTTCGACCAATGGGGTGTGGAGCTCGGCAAGAAGCTCACCGAGCAGCTGGTTTCGGCGGTTGAGGACTCAGGGGGCGGGCGCGCCGCGCCGGCCTCGGTGCTGAAGCTGTTGACGCGAGTGGCGGAGTGGCGGCGCTAACGAAGCGCGTGCGCCCCGGCGCGCATCCAGTACAATTCAAAATTCACGCGGGAAGGGACCCGGTTTGGCTTGATGCATTCGGGGCCCCGTCACCGTGAGCAAATATATAGGTTTGTAATGCGAGTGATGGGACGTCTCAGGGGGTTGCTGACGGGTCTGCTGGTCAGCGCGTTTTGCGCTTGCCTTTCCGGCGAGCCGGCGGTGGGTCAGGTCACCCCGACACCGGATCAGCTGCAGACCTTCCAAGGACTCACGCCCGAGCAGCAGCAGGCGATCCGCAACGCGCTTGGGACTTCCGGCGGGGCGCAGAACTCTGGTGTGTATGGCACCGGAGAGCGCGGCGCAACCGGTCTCATTGAAACCGATCGACTGAATCAGCTACAGCGCGAGCGAATGAAGAAGGCGGAAGGCGGTGAGGAGGGTGAGCCTCTGATCCCCGTCCTGAAGAGCGAGGACTGGGTAATCATTGAGATCGGTTACCAGTTGCCGCCCCGGCCGATTCCGCCGTACCTCCAAGCCGTTTACGCTAGTCAGGCTGTGCTCTCGGGGACGCAGCCGGGCGCGCCGCAGAATGGTCCGGAGAATTCCGCGCAGACCGCCGCCGCTCAGATCGCGGCTCAGACGGGCGTGGCTAACTCCCCGCAGAGTCGTTCCCCGCAGGGCGGCCCGCCCGCCACGCTCGACGCAAACGGCCGGCCGATTTCCAATGCCGACGGCAGTCCTGTGACTCCCTTCGAGCAGCAACTCACGGAGGAAGATCGCGCCCGCTTGGACGCGCTGATGACGTTGATCCGCTCCAAGAATCCCTACCGCCTGTCTCTAGATGGAGCACTCACGCTGCCGGGTTTTCCGCCGGTCGCACTTCTTGGTTTAACGGAAGAACAGGCAACACTGCGTCTCAAGGTCGAGCCCGCATTCCGCGGTATTGACATCAGACTCACGCGTCTGCCGCTCAAGAAGACCGGCGCGGAAGGGCTCAAGCCATTCGGTTACGACCTATTCGATCAAGGGGTATCGACGTTTGCGCCGGTGACTAATGTACCGGTCCCCTCCAACTACATCGTCGGAGCCGGGGATCAGTTCGATGTGCAGCTGTATGGCAACCAGAACCGGTATCTCCGGCTCGTGGTGGGGCGCGACGGCCGCATCAATTTGCCAGACATCGGTCCGGTCAGTGTTGGCGGACAGACCTTCGAGCAGGTCAAATCCGGAATCGAAGCGCGGGTCGAACGGCAGATGATCGGCACCCACGCGAGCATTTCAATGGGCGACACACGCTCGATCCGAGTGTTCGTGCTCGGCGAGGCGAAGTATCCAGGCTCGTACACCGTGAGCGGGCTAGCGACGATCACCTCGGCGCTTTACGCAGCCGGTGGTGCGAAGCTCGCAGGTTCCCTCCGCAACATCCAATTGAAGCGCAACGGAGCCTTGGTACGGCAGCTCGACCTTTACGACCTGCTGATTCGAGGCGACACGACCGATGACGCGAAACTATTACCGGGAGATGTGATCTTCATTCCCGCGGTGGGGTCGACGGTAAGCATCGACGGCGAGGTGCGACGGCCCGCCATTTACGAGATGAAGGGCCAATCGACGGTGGCAGACCTGTTGCAACTCGCTGGCGGTTTGACAGCCGAAGCCGACCTCTCGGATGCCATGCTGACCCGAATCGACTCAAGTCAGCGTCGGGTAGTCGTTCCCATCGACTTGTCTGCTGCCGCAAGCAATGAGCCGCTGCGCAACGGCGATTTGGTGCGCGTGATGCGACTGCGCCCGACGCTCGACTCGGGGATCGTGGTCCAGGGGTACCTGTACACACCGGGCACGTTCGCATACCGGCAGGGGATCCGACTCTCGGACGTCATCCGTTCTGTCGACGAGCTGCGACCGAACGCCGACATCCACTACCTTCTCATCCGCCGCGAGCTGCCGCCGGATCGTCGCATCAGCGTCCTGTCGGCCGATCTCGCGGCGGCGCTCAAAGTCCCGGGCTCGCCCGCAGACCTAGAGCTGATGCCGCGCGATCGGGTTACGGTGTTCGACCTCGCTTCGGGCCGCGACCACGTGATCCAGCCACTGCTCGATGAGCTGCGGGTTCAAGGAACTTCGGGTCAGCCGACCGAGACAGTGCACATCGACGGCCAGGTCAAGGTGCCTGGTGAGTATCCGCTCGAGCCGCGGATGAGAGTGAGCGATCTGATCCGCGCGGGAGGCGGCACTGCCGATGCGGCTTTTGGAGGTCAGGCCGAGATCGCGCGCTACAGCGTCGCTGGCGACGGGCGCCACACCGAACTTGTCCAAGTCGATCTCGCTGCGGCGATGCGCGGTGATGCGACTGCCAACGTTCCGCTCCAGGCTTTCGACACGCTCACCGTAAAAGAGGTGCCGCTTTGGGGGGCACAGGAGAGCGTGACGCTTAAAGGCGAGGTCCGGTTCCCCGGGAGCTATCCGATCCGTCGCGGTGAGACGCTCAAGTCCGTCCTCGAGCGAGCGGGGGGTCTCACGCAGTACGCCTTTCCACAAGGAAGCGTCTTTACGCGCGAATCCCTGCGCAAGCGCGAACAGGAACAGCTCGACGTGCTCGCGAGCCAGACGGAACGCAGCGTCACCTCGTTCGCGCTTGGTGGCGCGGTCGTCACCGGGCAAACGGGCGGGGCGTCGACACTCGCCCTGGCCCAGTCGCTGCTGGGGCAGTTGCGCCAGACGCGCGCCGTGGGTCGGATGGTCATTGATCTGCCGCGGCTGATGCGCGAGCGGTCCGGGTCGCCTGACGACGTGATTCTGCGGGGCGGCGATCAGCTCGTCGTCCCGAGGTTCGAACAGCAGGTCACGGTTTTGGGCGAAGTGCAGAATTCGACTTCGGTTCTATTCAACCCGCGTCTTTCGCGCGACGACTACATATCTCAGAGCGGCGGTCTGAACCGACGTGCGGACCGGGGTCAGATCTACGTGGTGCGAGCCAACGGCAGCGTCGTCGCGAGCGGTGGCACGGGATGGTTCCGCCGCACGGGTTCGGCCGACATCAAGCCCGGCGACACGATCGTCGTACCGCTCGACGTGGAGCGCCTGCCGCCGCTGCCGTTCTGGACGGCTGTGACGACGATCATGTACAACGTGGCGATTGCCGCGGCGGCCGTGCATTCGCTGTGAAGCCGCACTCATACAGTGCTGCTGAGTGCGGTGCCGGCTGCCTAGACTCCAGCGCTCAACGGTTGAAACGCCCTACTTCGCTCGCCGGGCGGTCGGGTCCGCGGGCCTCGAGAGCAGCCCTTGATGCGTCGTTATGCCGACCGATTTCCGTCGTGCCTAGTGGTGCCACATGACCGTTAACGACGACGGCGAGATCACGCTCGGTCGCATCTGCCGCCTCATATGGCGACATCGAGTGCTCGTGGGGTTGATGGGGCTTCTCGGCGGCGTGATTGCCGGCGCGTACGCGTTCACTACCAAGCCAATCTTTCGGGCGGAGATCGTCGTGACCGCCGCCCGCGGGACCGGAATGGAACACACGTCGTCGCTGCTGGGCGGCCAGCTTGGCAGTCTCGCCAGTCTCGCCGGGCTCGACGTTTCACAGGGCAATGCTCAGAACCAGGAAGCGGCGGCGGTCCTCGAGTCCCATCAGCTTGCTGCAGAATTCATCAGGCGCAACGACCTGCTCCCGGTGTTGGTGGCACAATCCAGCACAAGGTCGACTGTGTGGCTGGCAGTCAAGCGCTTCAAGGAACGAGTCCTCGACATCCGCAAGGATCTGCGCCGGGGGACTACGACCGTGTCCGTGGAATGGACAGATCCTCAGCTTGCGGCAGGCTGGGCCAACGAGTACGTGGCACTAGCGAATGAGCTTATCCGGACCCGGGCCCTGGACGATGCAACGCGCAACATCGCTTACCTCAACGAGCAGCTCGCCAAGACGAATGACGTCGAGCTTCGTAGGGTTATGTATACCCTGGTTGAAGAGGAGACCAAGACTCTCATGCTCGCCAACGCGCGCAAGCAGTACGCGTTCGAGGTGGTGGATCCGGCCGTTGCACCGGAACTCTGGGTTCGCCCACGTCGGTTGATGCTTACCTTAATGGGCCTCGTCCTCGGTCTCGGTGCTGCTGGAGCGTTCGTCCTGGCCAGGGAGAGAATGGGGCCGCGTGAGCTCGCCAAGTTGACTTGATCCGCCAGCAGATTGTCTAATGCCTGCCGTTCAATGATTGAACAGATGCGGCAGAGATCTGTGCTTACCGAAGAAGTTCGCTACAAGCTGCTGAAGCTTCTCGAGCCGAATCCGCATCTCAGCCAGCGCGACGTGGCGCGTGAACTGGGGATCAGCCTCGGCAAGGTCAACTATTGTCTCAAGGCCCTGGTCGATAAGGGCTGGATTAAGGCGACAAACTTCAAGAACAGCGAGAGCAAGTCCGCTTATATGTACCTGCTCACGCCGCGGGGATTGCAAGAGAAGGCCCGGGTAACCACGCGGTTTCTGCAAACGAAGTTGCGAGAGTACGACGAGCTTAGGGCTGAGATCGAACAGATACGGAACGAGGCGGAGAGACATTCGCGCCGCTAGAATGGCGCGCAGAACTTGAACCGACGTGACTCATTGATTCGCAACGTGCGCGCGCGTGATTCCCGTTGAGCGAGTATCTAGTCAATATGCTGAGCAAGACATCCATTCTCATCACCGGCGGCACCGGCTCGTTCGGACGCGCCTTTGTCCGGCGCGTGCTGCGGCAGTATCCCGACGTGAAGCGGCTCGTGGTCTACAGCCGTGACGAGCTGAAGCAGCTCGAGATGAGTTACGCGTTCGGCGAACAAGATTTCCCTGCCATCAGATACTTCATTGGCGACATTCGCGACGCCGATCGCCTGCGGCGTGCGCTCGAGGGTATCGACGTCGTCGTGCACGCCGCCGCGCTCAAACAGGTGCCGGCCGCCGAGTACAATCCATTCGAGTGTATCAAGACGAACGTGCTGGGGGCGCAGAACCTGATTGAAGCCTGCCTCGACACACACGTAAGACGAGTGGTGGCTCTGTCCACCGACAAGGCGGCGGCTCCCGTGAATCTCTATGGCGCAACCAAACTCTGCTCCGACAAGCTGTTCACAGCGGCCAACAATGTAAAGGGAGGGCGCGATATCCGCTTCAGCGTCGTACGCTACGGAAACGTGATGGGCAGCCGCGGCTCGGTGATTCCGTTCTTTCTCGAACGGCGCAAGACCGGGGTACTGCCTATCACGGACCGGAAGATGACGCGCTTCAACATCTCGCTCGACCAGGGCGTCGATATGGTGTTATGGGCGATCGAGCACGCGCGCGGCGGCGAGACGCTGGTTCCAAAGATTCCCTCTTATAGGATTGTAGACCTCGCCGCGGCGATCGATCCGGAGTGCAAACACGCGATCGTGGGAGTTCGTCCCGGGGAGAAAATTCATGAGGAAATGATCACGGCCAGCGACAGCCTCAACACCCTGGACCTGGGACGGTATTATGCCATTCTGCCGGCCTCGGACGACGCTGTACGTTCGTACTATCTCGCTCAGCCGGGCGTAGCTGAGGTTCCTCCGGGCTTCTCCTACAACTCAGGTACCAACACAGAATTCCTGAGTGTCGAGCAATTGCGTGTGCTGATCCGCGAGCAACTTGCGCCGGACTTAGCAGTGTGAGTGTTCGTCCGTGATTCCCTACGGCCGCCAGACAATCGACTCGCAAGACATCCAGGCAGTCGTCGACGTGTTGCGCTCGGACTTCCTGACCCAGGGGCCGGTCGTGCCGCGCTTCGAGGCGGCAGTTGCCGCTCACTGCGGTGTGCCGCACGGTGTTGCGGCCAACAGTGCGACCAGCGCGTTGCACATTGCGTGCTTGGCGCTCGGTGTCGGTCCGGGCGACCGCGTATGGACGAGCCCTAACACTTTCGTGGCCAGCGCAAACTGCGCTCGTTACTGTGGCGCGGCGGTCGATTTCGTCGATATCGATCGGCAAACGTACAATATGTCCGCCGGCGTTCTGGCGGCCAAACTCGCTCAGGCCCGCGCCACGCGCACGCTGCCAAAAGTCGTGATCCCAGTGCATTTTGGAGGAGTTCCCTGCGACCTGCAGGCGATCGGCGAGTTGTCGCGGGAGTATGGTTTTCACGTGCTGGAGGATGCATCCCACGCTATTGGTGCGCGTTACCGCGATTCGGTGATCGGCGACTGCCGCTACAGTGACATCACGGTCTTCAGCTTTCACCCGGTCAAGATCATTACGACGGCGGAAGGTGGGCTGGCGACGACACGCTCGTCAGAGCTTGCGCACCGGATGCGCATGCTTCGTACACATGGCGTCACACGAGAGCGGGCGGACCTAGAACGCAAGGATGAGGGTCCATGGTATTACGAGCAACGCTGCCTAGGCTTCAACTATCGCATGACGGAAATGCAGGCCGCCCTGGGATTGTCGCAGATGCGACATCTGGAAAAGTGGATCGCCCGCCGCCATGCGATCGCAGACGCGTACGATACTTCGTTGGCTGAGCTACCCTTAGTTTTGCCGTCGCGACCGACCGAGTCGCGATCCGCCCTTCACCTATACGTCGTCCAGGTCGACCCGACGCGGACCTCGCTGACCCGCCGGGTGGTGTTTGAACGGCTCCGTGCGGCTGGTATCGGGGTGAGTGTGCACTACATTCCCGTGCACACTCAGCCTGATTACCGCGCGCTCGGATTTTACACAGGGCAATTTCCAGCGAGCGAAGCGTATTACTCTCGCTGCCTTTCACTTCCGATGTTCGCAGGGCTGACGGATTCGGATCATGGCCGGGTGCTCGAGGCGCTGCGAGGGGCGATGTCGTGAGCCTGTGTCGCACTCCGCGATGACCAGATTGGCTCTCGGGACTGCACAGTTCGGCGAGCGCTACGGGGTCGCCAACGTTTGCGGACAGGTCGATGCCAGCGCCGTTGCGGCGATTCTCGCGCGGGCAGGCGAGGCCGGCCTTGACACCCTCGATACGGCGGTGTCCTACGGCAACAGCGAAAGCTGCTTGGGACAAGTCGGGGTTTCCTCGTGGCGTGTGATAACTAAGCTGCCGGCGCTGCCGGCGAGCCTCGAGAACGTTTCCGAGTGGGTCGTGGCGCACGTCCGCGGCTCGCGTGAACGGCTCCGGATCGAGCGGCTGGAGGCCTTACTGCTGCACAAGCCCTCCGACGTTCTTGGGCCGCACGGTCGCGCGCTGTTGGAGGCGTTGGAAGCACTCAAGGCGCGCGGCAGTATCGGCGCGGCTGGAGTTTCGATCTACGATCCGTCTGAATTGAATGCCATCGTACGTGTGTGGCAGCCCGATCTGGTGCAGGCTCCTTTCAATGTCCTTGACCGTCGGCTGATGCGATCGGGGTGGTTGACAAGGCTGAGGTCCGCGGGCGTGCGCGTACACGTTCGTTCGCTGTTTCTGCAGGGCCTCCTCCTGCTGCCGGAGTCGCGCCGCCCGACGTGGTTCGGTTGCTGGAGGGCACTGCTGGATCGCTGGTCTGATTGGTGTCAACGCAATGAGACCACTGCGTTGCACGCGGCGTTGGCGTTCGTGCAAGGCACGCCTGGCATCGAACGGCTCGTGGTTGGCGTGGACTCGGTCGAGCAACTGGAAGGGATTCTCGCCGCGTCGTCGAGTTCCGGGACGCGGCTCCCACCCGAAGATTTGTTCAGCGACGATCCCGACCTGATCGACCCCTCGCGTTGGAAGCTGACATGAAGACGGTCGCGATCGTACAGGCGCGGGTGGGTTCGCAACGCTTTCCCGACAAGGTTATGAAGTCGATTGGCGGCACGCCGCTGATCGAGGTCCTGCTCCTCAGGCTCGCGCGGGCAAAGCAGATCGACGAGATCGTTCTCGCAACGTCACAGGAGCGAAAGAACGGACCGCTCGCGGAGCATGTTCAGCAGCTCGGGCACATGGTTTATCGGGGTAGTGAGAATGACGTGCTGGATCGCTACTACCACGCGGCAAAGCTTGCAGGCGCGAACATCGTAGTGCGCATCACGGGAGACTGTCCGCTAGTGGATCCGGAACTGGTGGACAGCGTTGTCGGCGCGTTCCGGGCCGGCGATGTGGACTATGCTACCAACACCGACCCGCCCACCTACCCCGACGGCCTGGATGTTGAAGTGTTCTCGTTCGTCGCGCTGGAGGCGGCGTGGAGAGAAGCGAAGCGTCCATACGAGCGAGAGCACGTCACGCCGTATTTGCGCGAATCGGGGAAGTTTCGCACCCTCCGGCTTCGCCATGGCGAGGACTTGTCCGCCGAGCGCTGGACCGTCGATGAGCCGGTGGACTTCGCGGTCGTCGACGCGGTGTTCGGCTACTTTCATCCGCGCACGGACTTCGGGTGGCCGGAGGTGCTCGAGCTCCGGCGCGCGCGGCCGGAGCTGTTCGCCGCCAATCGTCATCTGATCCGCAACGAGGGGGCGTCCATGTCAAGCGGCCAGAAACTGTGGAAGCGTGCCAAGCGTGTGATCCCCGGCGGCAACATGCTGCTGTCGAAGCGTGCGGAGATGTTCCTGCCGGAGCAGTGGCCGGCCTATTTCAGCCGGGCGAAGGGCTGCCGCGTCTGGGACCTGGACGGGGGGGAATACATCGACATGTCCATCATGGGCATTGGAACCAATATCCTCGGATATGGCCAGCCGGACGTGGATGGCGCGGTGCGCGGCACCATCGATGCCGGCAACATGTCGACGCTCAACTGCCCGGAAGAGGTGTACCTGGCGGAGCGCCTGGTCGAGTTGCATCCCTGGGCGCAGATGGTGCGCTTCGCGCGCTCCGGCGGAGAGGCGGACGCCATCGCGGTGCGCATCGCGCGCGCGGCCAGCGGCAAGGACAAGGTGGCAATCTGCGGCTACCACGGCTGGCACGACTGGTACCTGGCCGCCAATCTGGGCGACGAGCGCAATCTCGCTGGGCACCTGCTGCCGGGTCTGGACCCCAACGGCGTGCCGGCAGCGCTGCGCGGCTCCGTCCTGCCCTTCAACTACAACCGCATCGATGAGCTCGAAACCATCGTGGCCCGGGGAGATGTCGGCGTCATCATCATGGAGGTGTCGCGCAACCGGGGTCCGGAAGAGGGTTTTCTGCAGAAAGTGCGGCAGCTCGCTACGGGCAACGGAATCGTTCTCATCTTCGATGAGTGTACGTCCGGATTCCGTCAGACCTATGGCGGGCTCCACAAGCAGTACGGCGTGGAGCCTGATATGGCGATGTTCGGCAAAGCCCTGGGTAACGGCTACGCGATCAACGCCACGATCGGCAGACGCGAGGTCATGGAGGCCGCGCAGACGTCCTTCATCAGCAGCACGTTCTGGACCGAGCGCATCGGGCCAACCGCCGCGCTGAAGACGTTGGAAGTGATGCAGCGGGAGCGCTCTTGGGAACGCATCACCGCGACCGGCCGCGAAATCTTCGAGGGCTGGCACAAGGTGGCGGCGCGCCATGGGGTGACGATTTCGACCAGCGGCTTGCCGGCGCTCGCGACCTTGTCGTTTTTCGGCCCGAATGCGCTCGCGTACAAGACGCTGCTCACGCAGGAGATGCTCGCCAAGGGGTATCTGGCCGGCACGAGTGTCTACGTGTGTACCGAACATACTCCGCGGATCGTGGACGCCTACTTTGCGGCGCTGGATCCGGTGTTCGCGCTCATCAGGCAGTGCGAGGACGGACGGGAAGTGGGCTCGCTGCTTAAGGGACCCGTGTGCCACGCGGGATTCAAGCGGCTGAACTGACTCAATGCGAGTGACGATGCGGGTGGATGCCTCCACGCAGATCGGCTCCGGTCATGTCATGCGCTGCCTGACGCTCGCGGAAGAATTGCGGCGCGTGGGGTGGGAGATTGGTTTCGTGTGCCGTCCTATGGAAGGCGACCTTATTGCGCTGGTGCGCCGCCACGGCTTCGATGTGGTCGAGGGTGAGCCGAAGTCGATCCGGCCATCCGACTGGCTGGTGGTGGATCATTATGGGCTCGGGCCCGAGTATGAATCGGCGATGCGCCGCTTCGCGCGCCGCGTCATGGTGATCGATGACCTCGGAAATCGTGCGCACGACTGCGATCTGCTGCTCGATCAGAATCTGAACGCTGACATGGAGAGTCGCTACGTGGCGTGCATCCCGTCAGCAGCCCGCGCCCTGCTCGGGCCGAAGTTTGCGCTGCTGCGCCCGGAGTTCACCGACGCCAGGCAGCGCGTGAACCGCACAGCCCACGCGCGCAGGATATTCGTCTTCTTCGGCGGTGGAGACACCACCAACGAGACGCTGAAGGCGCTGCGCGCACTGCAGCGGCTTGCCTGGCCCGGGGGGTTGGCACTGGATATTCTGCTCGGCAGCTCGAATCCTCACCGCGCCGCAGTGGAGCAGCTGGCAGCACAGATCCCGCAGGCACGCGTCATCATCGGGACCGCCCGGATCTCGGAGTGGATGCTGAAGGCAGATCTCGCCCTCGGCGCTGGTGGCGCGACCACCTGGGAGCGCTGTTGCCTGGGCCTGCCGACGATCGCAATTGCGGTCGCGGAGAACCAGGAGAGTCAGTCGCAGGCGGTCGCCGCTGCGGGCTTGCAGAAATACCTGGGCACGGCCGACCGGGTTTCAGAGGAATTGCTCGCGCGGGAGCTGCGCCGCAGTCTCGATCAGTTTCCCGATACGCTCGCGATGGGGCTGCGAGGCATGCAGCTGGTGGACGGACTGGGAACGCAGAGGGTCGCCGCCGCGATGCAATCCGCATGAAGATTTCCATCCTGTGCTCTTCCCTCGGGCATCCGATCTATCCGCATCTACAGCAGTGGGTACTGAAGGCACGAGCGGTGCACGAAGTCGAGCTCGTGCAGCACTCGGCCGATGTGCGCGATGGCGATCTCCTGTTCCTGATCGCGTGCGCTGAGATCGTGCCGCGGACGATCCGCTCGAAGTTCAGGCAGTGCCTCGTCGTCCATGCCAGCGACTTGCCGCAGGGGCGCGGGTGGTCGCCCCACATCTGGCAGATACTCGAAGGGGCGAGCTCGATCCCCGTGACCTTGCTGGAGGCGGAGGACAAAGTCGACACCGGCAGGATCTGGGCGATGCGGCGCTTCGAACTCGCCGGGCACGAGCTGTACGACGAGATCAACGAGAAGCTGTTCGCGGCGACCCTGGAGCTCATGGATTTTGCGGTGCAGAGCTGCGCGACGATTCAGCCGCATGCCCAGAGTGACGGCCCAGCCACCTACTATCGCAAGCGCACGCCCGAGGACAGCAGGCTCGATCCCGACAAGACGCTGGCGCAGCAGTTCGATCTGTTGCGCGTGGCCGATCCGCGCCGTTTCCCCTGCTTTCTCGAGCACCGAGGCACCCGGTATCTCGTGATTCTCACGAAGGACACGACACGATGAGCTCGCACGCATCGATCACGATTGGCGATCGTCGCATCAGTCGCGGTGAACAACCTTTTGTCATTGCGGAGATGTCCGGCAACCATAACGGCTCGCTGGAGCGGGCGCTTGCGATCGTCGATGCCATCGCGGCCTCCGGCGCACAGGCACTGAAGCTGCAGACTTACACCGCCGATACGATGACGATCGACCACAAGGAGGGGGAGTTCTTCATCAGCGACAAGAAGAGTCTGTGGTACGGGCAGAGTCTCTATGCCCTGTACCAGCAGGCGCATACGCCTTGGGAGTGGCACGAGCCCATCTTCCGGCGCGCGCGCGCGGCGGGCCTGATCGCCTTCAGTACTCCGTTCGACCCGACTGCCGTGGACTTCCTGTTGAGCCTGGATGTGCCGGCGTTCAAGATCGCCTCCTTCGAGAACATCGACCTGCCGCTGATCCGCAGGGCCGCTGCGACGGGCAAGCCGCTGATCATCTCCACCGGCATGGCGAATCTGGCCGAAGTGGACGAAGCGGTTCGTACCGCACGGGAGGCCGGCTGCCGCGATCTGATTCTGTTGAAGTGCACGAGCAGCTATCCGGCAAGCCCCGCCTCCTCGAACCTCGCGACGATTCCTTTTTTGCGCGAGTCGTTCGGGTGCGAAGTGGGGTTGTCGGATCACACTCTGGGGATGGGCGCAGCCATCGCGAGCGTGGCGCTCGGCGCGACGGTGATCGAGAAGCACGTGACGTTGAAGCGCTGTGAAGGGGGAGTGGATGCGGCCTTTTCCATGGAGCCGGTGGAGCTTGCGCAGCTGGTGTCCGAGACGCGCAACGCCTGGCTGTCGCTGGGCGGCGTCTCGCTCGGACCGACTGAGGAGGAGAAGGGGTCGCTGATTTTCCGCCGCAGCCTGTATATCTGTCGTGATATGAGCGTGGGCGAGGCGCTGACGCGTGAGAATCTGCGGGCGATACGACCTGGTTATGGGCTTGCGCCAAAGTATGCCGATCACGTGTTGGGCCGGCGCGTGAATCGCGCAGTGAAGAAGGGGACGCCACTAAGTTGGGAGCTGATCGGCTGATGGCGCTCGAACAAGAGGCTCCGATGAAGATCGTCGCCACGGTGGAGGCGCGCATGACCTCATCGCGCCTGCCGGGGAAAGTACTGTTGCCGGCGCTGCAACAGCCGATGCTCCATCACCTGGTAGCGCGGTTGCGCGCCGTGCCGTCGATCGATGAGGTCGTGTTGGCAACGACGGTGAATGCGGCCGATGAGCCGCTGGTGGCGTTTGGCCTGAGCGAGGACATAAGGGTTTTCCGTGGCAGCGAAGCGGACGTCATGGGGCGTGTCATCGGCGCCGCGGAGCGGTGCGCTGCGGACCTTATCGTCGAGATCACCGGGGACTGTCCCATCATCGACCCGGAGATCGTCGAGCAGGTGATCCGCACGTACCTGAAGAACGATGCCGACTATGTCGGCAACTCGCACGTTCGTAGTTATCCGGACGGGATGGATACGCAGGTATTCCGTCTCGCGACGCTGCAGCGTTCGGCGGCGCTGACTGCGGACCCCCTCGATCGCGAGCACGTCTCGCTCCACATGCGCCGCAACCCCCAGCTCTTTCGGCACATCAACGTCGTAGCGCCGCCCGCCCTGCACTGGCCTGGGCTCGGACTGACGCTCGATGAGGAAGCTGACTATCAACTGCTGCGCCGCATCATCGAGACCCTCGCGCCTCGCGATCCGATGTTCGGCTGCCGTGCTGCGATCGAGCTGCTGCGCGCCAACCCGCAGTGGGTCGACATCAATCGCGGTGTGATCCGCAAAGGCGACTCCTAGTGTGGCGCGCCGCAGTGGTCGGCCTCGGGCAGATCGGCATGGGATACGATCTGGCGCTCGATGCGCGCACACATGTGCTCACCCACGCCCGTGCGTTTCAACAGCATCCGGCCTTTGAGCTGGTCGCGGGCGTCGATCTCGACGACGCCCGCCGTCGCGCGTTCGAGAAGCACTATGGCGTCGAGGCTTTCGCCGATGTCGGCCGTTGCCTGACATCGACCCGGCCGGATGTCGTGGCGGTTGCGACCCCCACAGCAGGACATCTGCAGGCCGTGCGGGAGATCCTGGGCGAGCGCTCGCCCAAGGCTCTGCTCTGCGAGAAACCTCTGGCGCTGGAGGTGCAGGAGGCGCGGGAGATCGTCGCAGCCTGTGAGTCTCGTGACTGTCGACTGTACGTGAACTATATCCGGCGCTCAGAGCCCGGAGTGGCTGAGGTCGAGCGACGGCTACGCGCCGGGCTGATCGGTTTGCCGGTCAAGGGCGTGGCCTGGTACTCGAAGGGGCTGTTCAACAACGGCTCGCATTTCATGAACCTGCTGGAGTACTGGCTCGGCGCGGTCACAGGGACCCACCTCATTGCCGCGGGGCGTCGCTGGGCGGGGGTGGATCCGGAGCCCGATTTCGTGGCGTCGTTTGCCGGCGGGGACGTCGCTTTCCTCGCCGTACCCGAGGAAAACTTCACCCACTGCGCCGTCGAGCTCGTTGCTGCGAACGGGCGTTTGCGCTACGAGCAGGGTGGCGGGAAAATTCTCTGGCAGGGCGCAACGGCCGATCCGGCGTACGCGGGCTACAGCGTCTTGAGTCCTGAAGCGCAGATCATCGGTACGGATTTCGACCGCACCCAGTGGCACGTAGCGGATCAGCTGGCGTCGAGCCTGAGCGAACAGGCGGCACGCGTGTGCACCGGCGCGCAGGCATTGCAGACCCTGGAGACCCTTGCTTCACTGAGCAGGCACGTATGAGCACAACTGCGGCAATCGACCGGCGCCTGGCCCTCATGGGCGGACCAAAGACGATCTCCAAGCCCTTCCGGCGCTACAACCCGATCGGGGCCGAGGAGGCGGAGGCGGCTCGTAGGGTCATCGAGAGCGGCGTGCTCTCGCAATTCATCGGCGTCTGGGACCCCGATTTTTACGGCGGCCCGAGGGTGCGCGAGTTCGAGCACGCCTGGGCGGAGTATTTCGGCGTCAGGACCGCTGTGTCCGTGAATTCCGCGACGTCGGGGCTGATCGCGGCCGTGGGCGCCCTCGGTATCGAGCCGGGCGACGAAGTGATCGTGAGCCCCTGGACCATGTGCGCGAGCGCCACCGCAATCCTGAACTGGAACGCGATTCCGGTGTTTGCGGACATCGAGCCGGCGACTTTCTGCCTCGATCCTCGCTCCGTCGAGGCGAATATCACACCGCACACGCGCGCGATCATGGCGGTGGACATTTTCGGTCACTCCGCAAACATGAACGCGCTGCTGCCGTTGGCGCGCAAGCATGGCTTGAAGGTGATCAGCGACAGCGCGCAAGCTCCCGGCGTCTACTACAAGGGGAAGTACACCGGCACCTTGGCCGACATCGGGTGCTTCAGCCTCAACTACCACAAGCACATCCATACGGGCGAGGGCGGGGTGTTGGTCACCCATGACGAGCGACTCGCGGAGCGAGCGCAGCTGATCCGCAATCACGCCGAAGCCGTCGTCGGCGACAAGGGAGTGTCCGACCTCAGCAACATGGTCGGGTATAACTTCCGGCTCGGCGAAATCGAGAGTGCCATCGGCATCGAGCAGTTGAAGAAACTGGCGGCACTCGTGGGCACCCGACAGCGTATCGCTGCGCGCCTCGACCGCGGCCTGGCGGGCCTTGCGGGGCTGACGATTCCCGCGGTCGAGCCGGACTGTACGCATGCGTACTACATCTACGGCATGATCCTCGACATCGAGCGCCTCGGCGTGTCGAGCGCCAGGATCTGCCAGGCGCTCGAGGCCGAGGGAGTGTCCGGCCTGTCCGCCGGCTATCAGAACGTGCACCTTCTGCCTATGTATCAACGCAAGATCGCGTTTGGCTCGCGCGGTTTCCCGTGGACCTCGGGTGTCTGCCGACGTGAGGTCGACTACCGCGGGGGAATCTGCCCGGTCGCCGAGAAGCTGCATCACTCGCAGTTCCTCGGCTTTGCGACGTGCATGCACGATCTCTCGGACGCCGATGTCGATCTGATCGTGGCCGCCTTTGCGAAGGTGTGGGGCTCGTTGGAGTCCTTGCGGAACGGCTAGCTTGATCAGCGTCGTCTCTCACGATGCCGGAGGCGCGGAAATCCTGGCGAGTTACGTGCGCCAACAGCGCTCGAGCTGCGCGTTTGCCTTGCAGGGACCAGCGGTGAAGGTATTCGAGCGCAGGCTGGGACCGGTCGAATCCACCACGCTCGAGAGTGCCATCAGCCGCGGGGAGTGGCTGCTGTGCGGCACGAGCTGGCAGTCGGATCTGGAATGGCGCGCACTGGGTCTGGCGAAGAGCCAGGGAAAGCGCTGCGTCGCCTTTCTGGATCACTGGAGCCACTACCCTGAGCGCTTCATCCGCCAGGGTGAGCAACGCTTGCCGGATGAGATCTGGGTCGGGGACTCGATGGCGGATGCGCTCGCGCGCGATTGCTTTCCGGGGCTTGCGGTAAGGCTGATCGGCAATCCCTACTTCGCGGACCTCCAGCGGGAGCTGGCCGCTTTGACGGCACACCGCAACTCGCCGACCGAGGGGCTGGCCGTCCTCTTCGTCAGTGAGCCGTTGCGCGAGCACGGGTTGCGCGAGTTCGGCAACGAGCGGCATTGGGGTTACACCGAATTCGAGGCACTGCGCTACCTGCTGTCGAACCTGGCCGTGCTGGGCTCACGCGTCAGCCGAGTGACGGTGAGGCCGCATCCCGCGGAGCCGCCGGGCAAGTACGACTGGGTGAGCGCCGAGTTCGGCCCGCACGTGGTCGCCGGCGGCAGGCGGACATTGCTGGAGGAGATCGCCGACAACGACGTGGTCGCAGGCTGCGAGACCATGGCCATGGTCGTGGGGCTGCTGGCCGGACGGCGGGTTATCTCGTGCATTCCCCCCGGAGGCAGGAAGTGCTCGCTGCCGCACCCGGAGATCGAGTCGCTGCAGTGCCTCCTCGCTCCCGCAGCCGGGTCGGACTGACATGCGCCGACTCGCGTTCGACGGCGGTCGGGTGGTGCCTTTCGAGGAGCGCCATCTGACGGCTCGCTATGTGAGCTGGTTGAACGATCCGGAGGTCGTCCGGTATTCCGAACAGCGGCACATCCGTCACACGCTGGAGAGCTGCCGCGCGTATTTCGAGTCGTTCCGCGGCACCGCGAACGAATTCCTGGCGATCGAGGCCGATGACGAGCAGATCGGGCATATTGGCAACATCGCGGTGGCCGTCGACGTCGCCAACGCCGTTGGGGACGTCTCGATCCTCATCGGTGAGAGGCGGGCGTGGGGCACCGGACTGGCGACCAAGGCCTGGTGCATCGTCATCGAGGAGCTGTTGGCCGGCCGCCTGCGCAAGATCACTGCTGGGACGATGTCCGCGAACGACAGGATGCTGCGACTCATGCAGCGCAGCCAAATGGCCATCGAGGGCCGCAGACCGCGGCACTTCCTGCTCGAGGGCCGCGAAGTGGACCTCGTGTATGCCGCCCGATTCGCCTGAGGACCGGAGCGTGAAGCGGCGGTTGCGGGTCCTGTATCTCACCTCGGCGCAGATCGCAGTACTCATCCGCTGGTCGGCCTTCTGGTACCGTCGCGGCCTGCTCGGCAGGGCCATCTCGATCTGGCTCGACAACCTGCTGCTGGCGATGTTCGGCATGGAGGTCGTCTCCGGCTCGCTGGAGGTGAAGGAGTTGGTGGTCGGTCATTCCACCGGGGTCGTGCTGGGGGGCAATGGGATCCGGTGCACCGGCCGACTGCACATCAGCTCGGGCGTGGTGTTCGCCAGAAGGTACAATGACGCCGCAAGCGACGGGGGGGCGGCGCTGGGGCCCCTGTTCGTCGTCGATGGCGACCTCACGGTCGGGGCGAATTCCGTGCTGCTCGGGCCGCTGTCCATCAAAGGGCCGGTCATCATCGGCGCGCTCACCCTGGTGACGCGCGACATCGCCGAGCCAGGCGTGTACGTAGGGTGTCCCGCGAAAAAGATCCGGAATATCGAGTAAAAGATGAGCATCGTCTCGCGTCTGCGCAAGACGTACACATACCTGCGATGGACGTTGAAGCCGCCGCGGTACCTGGGCAAGCTGGTGCGCACCGGACTGCGTGGTCGCCGGCGCACGGCCATTGCGGGCGCCTCCCTGACTCCCGGCGGCAACGTAACGTATGACGGCCTGTGCGCCGAGGGTTATGCGAAAGTCCCGGGTGCGGCGTTCGAGCTTCCCGAGATCGACCTCGTGCCGCTGCGCGGCAAGGCTCATGGAATGCCGTTCTTCAACTGTCTTCCGGGGAACTGGGCGCGCCTGAAGCCGCTGATCTGTGTGTTGCTGACGGAGCCGCACATCGCAGACTGTCTGCTGCGGTATTTCGACGGGCGGCCGTGGTTGTGGAACGCTGCTCTGAACTACAGCGAGCCGAGCAATTCCATCCAGGAGAGCCAGCTGTGGCATTTCGATTACGGCGATCGCAAGCAGCTGCACCTCATGCTCTACTTCAGCGAAGTTGACGCAGATTGCGGGCCGTTCACCTTCTTCCCGGCGGGAGTCTCCGATCGCATCGTACGCTCGCCCCTGGAGATCGAGCGCTTCTCGGATGCCGACCTGAAGGCCCGCTTTGGCGTCGATGCCGCAGGGGCCATCCGCCTCACTGGGCGGCGTGGCGACTGCTTCGTGAACGATCCGGGGCGCACGCTGCACCAGGGGGCGCGCTGCGCAAAGCCCAGGCTCGTGCTGTTTCTGACTTTCACTACGACGGCGCCCATGAGTCGTGGGGGCTCGAAGACGCTGCGCGCCGAGCAACGGCGGGATCTGTGCGAGTACTACCAGCGAGTCGCTGGCGGAACGGTGTTCCGGGAAGAATTCTTCACCTGAGCGTGCTCCCGCGCTTCGCAGTCTGTCCACAGAACATCCGCCGAACAATGCTTGCGGAGCGCGATATTGCGTACCTCGATCTACCTGTTACTGATGAGCACCGCGGCGGGCATGTCGCTCGTGCGCGGATTCGTCGTAGCCGGACTGCTACCGGCGGCGAGCTTCACGACGTACGCCGTCGTGGTGGCCGTCGGAACGTTTCTTTCGAACCTGCTGAGCTTTGGGCTGATCGAAGGCACCGTAAAGCAGTTTCCGCGCATTGCCGTGTCGGGAGGGGCCGCGGAGCTGCTGTCCCTGTCCGACGGCGCCATCGGCCGGCTCGCGGTGCGGACGCTGTACTGGCTGCCTCTGTTTGCGATCATTACGTACCTTGCCGATCGCGCTCACCCGTTTGCGTTCGTCGCCGTTGCGCTCATTGCCTATGGAGTTGCTGTGTTGGGAGTGCTCGCATCGGTGCAGCGCGCGCTTCTCAACGTTCTGAACGTAGCCCTCGCGAACGGGTTGCGGGCCACGCTCTATCTGGTCCTGGCGAGTCTCGGGGTGTGGGTGCTCGGGCTGTTTGGGGCGGTCGCGGGAGAGATTCTGGCTGCCGCCCTGGGAGCGCTCGGGTCGCGCGGCATCTTCAAGAGAACGCTGCGGAGCCTGAGTCCAACCGCCGGCAGGATCGCCGTTCAGGACGTTGCGTCCCGCATCAAGGCAGAACGGGGAGTCACCTTGTTCGTCGCCTACTCCGCGACCGCCGTCCCGATCTACCTCGACCGTCCCTATGTTGCCGCCGTCTTTTCGCGCGCGGACAGCGCCGCGTACGCGGTAATGATCCTGTTTGCAACCGGTGCGACTGTGTTCGTCAACATCGTCGGGCAGAAGGTGGGGCCGGAGCTCATCCAGCGAGAACGCATGGGAGCGTCGCTGCGTGCTTTGATGGCGCACGCGCTCAAGTGGAGCGTCGCAGTCATAGGCGTCTGGATCGCGATCATCGCTGCGGCCGGTGCGCTGTTCAGCAGCGGTGCGTTCGCTTTCGTGCTTGCCAAGTATGCCTTGACGGTGCCCATGTTCGTGGCGGTTGGGTTGCTGGGTTGCGCCCAGATCACCTCGTTGTTTGAATTCATCCTGATCGCTCGGGACATGGAACGTCAGATGCTGGTCCTGTCGCTCGTGTATCTCGGCACCGCATGCAGCGTGGCGCTCGCGGTTGCGCTGAGCGGAGCTTCGGTGATCGCATTCATCGAGCTCCTTGCACTGGCAAGAGCGGCTTACCTGGTGCTGATCGTCATCGTCTTGAGCGGATCGGGGGCCCACTCGCGGCGCACGCCGCTTGCGGCCGGGTGATCTGAGGGGCTGTCCATGAGTGGCGCAAAGAAACATGCCGTCGTGTTCTACGCGCGCGACTTCTTGTCAATCGAGTTTGCCCGGATGGGGCGCCGGCTCTCAGACTATGCCCGCGTCTACATCGTGGTCAGTCACCGGGAACGCGACAACGTGCGCGCGACGGACCCGGATGGTATCGTGTTCGAGCTGGGGTCGTGGCAAGCTGGGCCGGTCAACACGCTCGACGCCGTTGCCGTGGGCACGGGATTCAACGACGACCGGTATCTCCGTGGCTACGCGGCTACCCGAATAGCCTCTCTGGTGGCGCCGATCGAGGCGCTCTGTAGTGCAGTGCTGCAGCAATTCGACGTTACTTTTTACGTTGACGAGCCGGTGAGCGGCTTTCCGAACCTGGTTTTCAATGGGCGCTTTGCCGCTGCAGGTGCGGTGTGCCTGCACTTTCAGACGTCGTGGATTCCAGGTTACATGTTCTTCTCGGGCGATCCGGCGCACGCCTGGATACCGGAGCTGCGCATGCTCGAAAACGGAACGCGCATCGTTCACGATCACGTGGAACGCAGGCTCTCCGGCGGCGCGATGCCGCTCTACGTACTGAACTACGGATCGCCGGCAGCGCGACTGCGCGATGCCGCTACCACAGCGGCAAAGGGCGTATACCGCAAGCTGTTCAGGAGCAGCGAGTACTATCTCGACAACGATCCGAGCGCCCACTTCCTGCATTGCCGGGCGCTGTTGGCCGCCATGCGGGGAGGGTACGCGAGCGCACTCGGACTGAGCCGGCTCGAGGGCAAGTACGTGCTCTATCCGCTGCACTACGAACCGGAAGCCGTGCTGAACTACTTCAGCGAGTTCACCCGCCAGGAGGAAATTGCCGAGCAGCTGCTCGATGCACTGCCGCTGGGGTACGAGCTGATCCTGAAAGAGCACCCCTCGCAGCCCGGTGCGCTGAATCTCGCCAAATGGCGAACGGTGACCCGCAATCGGCGAGTGATCAAGGTGCGTGGGGACGTGAATGCGCGCTCGCTTCTGCGCTACGATGTTGCGGTCGTCAGCATCGGATCGACTCTCGCTATCGAAGCGGCACTGGCGGGGCGCCCTGTGGGTGTGCTGGGCGCGGTGTACTTCGCCTCGATGCCGGGCATTCAGGCTTTGCGCTCGCCGCGCGATCTGGCCTGCATCCTCGATGCGCCGTGCGCGGACCG
Source organism: uncultured Gammaproteobacteria bacterium (assembly GCA_963837075.1). GTDB lineage: Bacteria > Pseudomonadota > Gammaproteobacteria > Steroidobacterales > Steroidobacteraceae > 13-2-20CM-66-19. The sequence continues at coordinate 24,780 of CAWILY010000006.1, forward strand.
CGGAGCGATCGAGCGTTGGTACGGCGGTTTCCTCGAGAAGCACTGCTTTGCGGGCAACATCATGAAGGGCCGCACGACAGAGGTGGATTTGGAACGCATCTTCGCCCGGCTGCAGGGAGAGTCGGCATAAACCGCTCGTGCGCAGCACGCGCTCGAGAGCCAAGGCAATGAGGCTCCTCGCTGCGGCGTTTCTGGTGGCGTGCCTCTTCCCCTACACGCAGTTCCTGCCCATCGAGTCGTACACTCAGCCTTACGCACTCGCGCTGGCTATCCCCTTGTTCATCCTGCAGGGCCGGGCCGTTCTCGAGTCGATACCCTGTGGCGACGCCGTAGCGCTACTGGGATTGGCATTCCTCGGAACCGTCGCATTCCTGATGGACTGCACGCCGGTGCCCGATGCACAGGAGTTCAAGTATCTCCTGATCTACGTTTCGCCGCTGGTGCAGACCGTGGCGGCGTTCGTCGTGATCACCCGATATCGGCGGATGACCCTGGCGATCCTGACAGTGGCGATCTTTGTCTGGCTGGCTGTCGGGCTCGTGCAGACGTTCATCGATCCGACTTTCGCCACCTCCATGGTCGGTGAATGGCAGGATGCAGCGGAGGTCTCCGTGGAGTCCGGACGCGGTGTGCTCGGCCTGGCCCCGGAGCCGACGCACTTTGGTTTTCATATGATCGTTCTCGCGGCGGTCGTGACGGTGTTGCAGGGCAGCCGCCCGCTTGCCTGGGCATGCGTCATCGGAGCGCTGCTGCTGGCGAGATCCACCAGCGCCGCGCTCACCCTGGTGCTGGGGTCCTGCCTGTTCGTTCTGAGGATGCCCCTGAAGTACCGCCTGCCGATTCTGGCCGGGCTGCTCGCTTCGCCGTTCGTCGTGTTCCTGCTGCTCGAGCGCATCGACCCGGAGAGCTCCCGGCTGTTGTATCTGGCGAGCTCCTTCCTGGATGAGCCGGGCGCCATACTCGGCATCGACTGGAGCGTCAACGTGCGCCTCGGCGGGCTGATCGCCACGATGCGCGATTCGTTCGGTAACTTCCTGCTCCCGCATGGGCTGTCGCATGCCGACTGGCTGGATCACTCACGCGACATTGTCAGCCGATTCACCTGGTTGTTCGACTTGAGCGACGTTGGGCCCCCTTCGGGCTTCGGCATCGTGATCTATCAGCTTGGGATCTTCGGCGTGCTGGTGTTGTACAGGCCGATCGTGAGGCTCCTCACCACACCGGTCGTGCGTTTCGAGCAGATCTTCGTGCTTGCGGCGGTATGGGTATTCGTTGGGCAATATTTCATTTCCACCCCTGGATATTCTCTACTCTATGCCTGTGCGATCTACGCGGCGATGCACGCGCGCGACACGACCGTGGAGCACGCCCCGGCTACTGGCCACGTCGCCGTCACGCTGAGCGGGAGGAGCGGATAGTTCGTGAAAGTGAGTGAACTGTTGGACGCGGACTGGCGACGATTGCAGGAGATTCGTGCGGAACCGCTCAGACCGCGACGCTGGTATCACGGCTTTTCACCGCGCTTCAGCACTATCGTCCTGATCCGTACTGCACACGGGCTGCAGCGGTCGGGATGGCCCAGGCTCGGCCGATCAGTGGCGCTCGTCAATTTCCTGCTGTTCGGCATCGAGGTCTCCGCGAAGGTCGACATCGGTCCGGGACTCGTGATCCCCCACACCCACGGGACGGTCATCGGAGCCAGGGAAATCGGCAGCAATGTTACAATCTTCCACCAGGTCACCTTGGGGGCCAAGCTCGCCGACTTCAGCTTCGATCCCGCCTTGCGTCCCCATGTGTGCGACGGCGTGACTCTTGCGGCGGGGGCAAAAATTCTCGGTCCCGTGCGGATCGGAGCGCGCTCCATCGTCGGAGCGAACGCTGTCGTCATTACCGATGTCCCGCCCGACAGTGTCGCGGTCGGGGTTCCCGCGAGAATCATCGGTCCTTCAGATAACGGGGATGTCGCTTCGTGAGCGTTGCAAAGCCGGATGAGGCGCGGCGCCTTGCACAGCTGCGGGAAGTCATCGTCGGCCGAAACTCCAGGGTGTGGCGTGCCGTTGCGAGCGACGCCCGGATCGCTACGCGCTTCACGACGGTGATCGGACACGCCGAGATGCAAGCCTTCCCGTTCGGTGACCGTGATAGAGTTTGGATCTTTTCCTACTCGCGGCGGCCACAGGAGAATTCACGCCTGCTTGCCACCGTAGCAGCGGCAGGTGTGGCGCAGATCGTGTATGTGTCGTCGGCGACGACGGTCGTCAACTCGATAACCCGCTGCTACGAATACCCCAGAATCAAGCTGCTGGCGGAGAGCCAGGCGCGCGGTCTCGAGAATGCGCGCATCCTCATTCTCGGGCTGGTCGTTCGCGGCGTCGGTGAGCTTCCTCCGGGTTCGAATGCGGCGACGCTGCAGAGCGGGATCGCAGAGTTCATGCTCGCACCGCATTGGCCTCACGACGACGGCAAATCGATGCGCCTGTTCGAGATCGTGCAGGTTCCGTTCAAACGCCCCTGGGAAGCCCGGCTGCACGCGGTTTACGACGCGACGCAGACGGCACTGCGCGGCTGGCCGTGCGCGCTGCGGCCGCTGGATCTAGCGCTGCGCATTGCGGGTATCCGTTGGTACGGATACGTCAACTTGAGCAACAGACTTTGGACTACGACGACGTCGTTGTCGGCTCGGGACTGAGCGCCCTCGCAACCGTGCTCGGGCTGCCTGCCACGCGGCGCGTGCTGGTGTTTGCGGGACCGGCGCAAGAGAGAGTCCAGTATTACGACACCGCCCGCAGCGCCCCGTGCGCGTATCTGGGTCTGGGTGGTCTCGGAAACTATTGGCATGGTGTGATCGCCACCGGCGGCTGGCAGCCCTTGGGTGGCGATCTCGCTAGGGTCGAATCGCTGTGCCGTCGCTTTTATCCACGCACCGACATCGCGGCAAGGCTGGGACAGTCGTGGTTGTTTGTTCCGTGGCGACCCGTTCGGCCCAAACTCGAGTGGCGGCGCCTCGCTTCAGAGCGAGGCGGTCGGCTGGTCATGACGCAGGAAACGGTAGCGCGCTTCGAAAGGGCAGGCCCTGAAATCCGCGTGCGGGCAGGAAGTGGGATCTACCGCGCCCGACGCGTATGGGTGTGTGCGGGGGCGCTGCATACTCCGTTTCTGCTCGATCGCTCGCTAGAAACGAGAGTGTCTCGTCCAACGGTTTCGGATCACGTCGTGTGTTACTTGGGCCTAATCGATCGTCTCGAGTGCCCGGACGTCGCGCCTCCACGCGTGCAACGTACACCGGATGGCGTCTGGTTCCAAGCACATCGGGACGAGTCCGGAACTGGGCTGTTCACGCTGCGCCCGGCGCGCTTCGAGTTCAGGCAGCTTGATTTTGGCATTAGGCAGCGGGCGATATTCGGTCTGCCTTTAGGGAGCATCGTGGGGAAGATGCTCAGACGAGTGTCCCCCGGGTTGCTCGCGGAAGCGCTATACAATCGTACCGGCATGTTTGCCGGAGCTCGGGTACAGAGTGTCTACGCCCAGGTAGCGGTGCCGGATGCGCACTGGTTGCGCGACGAGGAGTCGCCTGTCAAAGCTCGGCCGGAGGTGATTCGCGAGGCCACGGATCGGGTGCGGGCAAGGACTCCGTGGCGCGGCGTGCGTGCGTCGCGCCGCCAGGAAATGTTCATTCCAGGAATTCACCTGCATCATTCGGTGGACTTGCAGGCGATTGAGGCAGCGGGCGTCAATACCCCAGCGTCGACCGTACAGGTGGTGGATGCCTCAGTTCGCGAGCAGGTTGGTCCCGAGCATCATAGTTTCAAGCTCATGCTGGCGGCTGCCGACCGCGCACGTGCACTGTGTGGGGAAACGCTTGCGGAGGCGAACTCGGGGTGAACTTGAAGACGCAGATGAAAGGGAGCCCGCTAGTTTCGATCGTCACGCCCGCATACAAGGCGGAGGGGTTCATTGGGGCAACGATCGAGTCAGTTATTGCTCAGGACTACGCGCAATGGGAGATGATCGTGGTGGACGATCATTCGCCGGACGGCGGTGCCGAGGTGGTGCGGCGCTACGCCTCGATCGACGCGCGTGTGAAACTGGTGCAGCTCAAGAAAAACGTGGGCGCCGCGATGGCGCGCAACGCGGCGTTGGAGGCTGCGTCCGGACGATACATCGCCTTTTTGGACAGCGACGATATGTGGTTGCCCAGCAAGCTGAGCACGCAGCTCGCATTCATGCAGGACGTCCAATCGGGTCTGTCGTTCACGTCGTTTCGGCGCATCTCTCAGGCTGGCGACCGAGTCGGCCGGCTCATCCGGGTCCCCGCGCGACTTGACTACGACGCACTACTCAGAAATACAGCGATCGCTACATCGACGGTGATAGTCGATACAGCGATATCTGGCGAGTTTCGTATGACTAAGACGTATTACGATGACTTCGTTCTGTGGCTCAGACTGCTGAAAAGAGGGATCAGCGCACGGGGCCTGCCGCTCGATCTCGCGCGCTACAGGATGGTCGCGAAGTCGATATCTCGCAACAAATGGAACTCGGCGTTGCACGTGTGGCGCACCTACCGGGAGATTGAAGGCCTTAGCGCGCTTTACGCGGCGTGGTGCTTCGCGCACTATTCCTGTCGCGCATGGCTAAAGTACCGGCGCTTCTGACCCCACGATGATCGTTGTTACTGGAGCTGCCGGCTTCGTTGGACGGAGCGCGACCTCGGCGCTCATCGCTGCGGGGCATCAGGTGCGCGCCTGTGTACGCCGCGCAGGTGACGCAATAGCGCCGGGTGCGCTACCCGTGCTGGTTGCCGACATTGGCGTTGACTCCTCTATTAACTCCGCGCTCCGCGGAGCTCGCTGCGTGCTGCATCTCGCGGGCAAGGCGCATTCGAACCCGGCCGACGCTCCAGGCTTGGAGGCGGAATTCCGGCGAGTTAACGTCACAGCCACGGAATCTGTGGCGTGCGCCGCTGCCGCGGCTGGCGTTTCCCGGTTTGTGTTCGTGAGCTCGATTGGAGTCAACGGCGCGTTTACCCCGGAGGGCAAGCCTTTCTCATCCGCCGATGCGCCCGCGCCTTCCGACTTCTATGCGCTGACAAAACTGGAAGCGGAGCAACGACTGGCTCGCATATGCGACGCCTCGTCAATGCAGCTGGTCATCGTGCGCCCGACTCTAGTTGCTGGCGCCGGCGCACCCGGCAATCTCGCACGACTGGCTGACCTCATTCGCAAAGGCATTCCCATACCGCTTGCGGTACCTGAAGGGCGCCGTCACCTCGTCGGTGTCAAAGCGCTCGGGAACCTGCTGGCATTGAGTTGCGTTCACGAGGCCGCAGCGGGTCGCGTACTGCTGGCCGCTGAGGATCCAGCATTGTCAGCCGCCGAGATGGCCATCGAGATCGCGCGCGGATTGCAGGTAAAGCCTCGACTGTGGCGCGTGCCCTCCGTGGTGCTCAAGGCCGCAGGCAAGCTTACCGGTCGATCCAGAGATGTCGCACGCCTATGCGAATCGCTGCTAGTGGATACGACAACGACGCAACGCGTCCTGGGCTGGGAATCTCCGCGTACTATCCAGTCGGAGCTGCATGAGCTAGGAGCGGCGCTACGCGCCAGACCGCGCAGCTAAACGTGACGTATCGCGCACCCCCATGCAGTTCACGGGTCGGCGGCCGGCTTCCACCCTGCCACGATTAAACCTCTGAAGTAATCGATTGTCTTCAGCAAACCTGTCTCGAGCTGCACTCGCGGCTGCCAGGAAAGTTTCTGGAGCGCAAGGGAGATGTCGGGTTGGCGCTGGCGCGGATCGTCGTGCGGTAAGGGCTTGAACGCGAGCCGGCTGGCGGATCCCGTCAAACGGATGACGGTCTCAGCGAGTTCGATCATCGTGAACTCGCGCGGGTTACCGATGTTCACGGGACCGATGAAGCCGGCGTCGTTGTTCATCATGAGCACGAGGCCGTCGATGAGATCGTCAACGTAGCAGAAACTGCGCGTCTGCATACCGTCGCCATAAATTGTGATATCAGCGCCGTGCAGCGCTTGGACTATGAAATTGCTCACGACGCGACCATCGCGCGGATGCATCCGAGGGCCGTACGTGTTGAAGATCCTAGCGACGCGAACGTCCATCCCGTGCTGACGGTGGTAGTCGAAGAACAGTGTCTCGGCGCAACGCTTGCCTTCGTCGTAGCAGCTGCGCGGACCGATCGGATTCACGTTGCCCCAGTAGGACTCCGGCTGCGGATGAACGGAGGGATCTCCATAGACCTCGCTGGTCGAGGCCTGAAGGATCTGGGCCTTTGTCCGCTTGGCGAGACCCAGCATGTTGATTGCCCCCATGACGCTTGTCTTCGTGGTCTGCACTGGATCGAACTGGTAGTGAACCGGGGACGCAGGACAAGCCAGGTTGTAGATCTGGTCGACTTCCACGTAAAGTGGAAATGTGATGTCATGCCGCAGCAGTTCGAACGCCCGGTTGCTCAGCAGGTGCTCGATGTTGTGTCGGGCGCCGGTAAAGTAGTTATCCACGCATAGAACATCGCAACCGTCAGAGAGCAGCCGTTCGCACAGATGCGATCCCAGAAAACCTGCTCCGCCGGTGACGAGTACACGCCGCTTAAGAGAGTAGTCTTTCATTCGGTCACAGTGACCCTAGGACAAGTTGGGTCCCGATGTAGGCTGCAGGCGATGGTACACGAAGCTTTGGCCATGAGGCATGGATGGCTGCCGAGGCGCAGAGTGCGCGTATTCGCAGCTGCCCCGGCAATCGGATGATGTGGCTTGCCCTCAATGTGCCGGTTGCGCTCGCGACGGCGGTTCTGACTGGGCTGTTGCGCAGATACGCACTGCGCGCCGGGCTCATGGACCGCCCAAATACGCGCAGCTCGCACTCAAGTCCCACTGCGCGCGGCGGCGGTCTGGCCATTGTTGCTGTATCGGTGGCGGCCATGGGTCTGCTGGCGGTCTATCAGGTTGTCGATCGGTACGTCTGCATTGCGCTGATGGGCGGTGGAATTGCGGTTGCAACTGTTGGTTTCCTTGACGACCGCTACCGTCTGGGGGCAGGTACCCGGCTCGCCGTGCACCTTGCAGCGGCATTCTGGGCGATCGGATGGCTTGGAGGCTTACCGCCAGTTCGCATTGGCGAACAGATCGTCTCGTTGGGTATCGTCGGCAACGTGTTGGCTGCGCTGGCGGTCGTCTGGGTCCTCAATCTGTTCAACTTCATGGATGGGATAGACGGGATTGCTGCTTCCGAGGTCATCTTCATCGCTTGGGCAGGAGCGCTGCTCGGCAGGTTCGCGGGCACCTCGGGGGATGCCGGTGCGGTTGCCTGGGTGCTCGGAGCGGCGTGCTGGGG
>CAWILY010000007.1:0-13222 GCA_963837075.1 uncultured Gammaproteobacteria bacterium
CTTGCGAGAGCCTGTGTCAGAAACTGACACAAATCGGCACATGGTCGAGAGCCAGGGAGCGAGAGCCGACTACCGGCATTGCACCGGCGCATACCGTGACGCGAGCGTCCCGAGGGTATTAGGCAATCCGGCAGCGTTCGCGGTCGCAGCAGTGAGGGATGCGCAGGCCCAATCAATGTTCGCGCCCACCGGCGGGTTGCCACTCAGGGGTTGCCCGGCCGCAGATGGCGTCAGGGTGATCTTGTTCCCGAGTAAGGCAAGCTGCGAGATGCCGCCGGTCGCAGCGACAGAGTTGTAGACGATGGTAATCATGCCGGCATTTCCCGCCAAACCGGCACCGAGCGTGCAGTTGGACTGGGGAGCACCGGCGTCATCGCCGATCGAAACGCACGCAACGTACTTTGTGGGAATGAATGCGGCCACCGCCCAACTATCCGCCGCGGTCTTGACTCCAACGATGCCGTTCGTCTGGTAACCCTCCGCGATGGTGACCCTGGCGGCGGAGGCCAGGTCCAGACCTTCGGTGACCTTCGCGCGCACCGTGTAGTCCTCGTACGCCGGGATCGCGATCGCGGCCAGAATGCCCACGATCGAAACCACGATCATCAGCTCGATGAGGGTAAACCCTTTTAGAACCCATGGCGGTTGGGGTACTCGCATACTTCCTCAGGGGCCAAAAAACGCACACGTCCGGCACGCGCCAGCGCGCTATCACGAAAACAAAGCAAGCCGCATGCCAGGGGGCGCTTCCTTGATTAAGTAACGATTGGCCGGATCGATCCTCGACGGAAGCTACAACGAGTGGAGGTCGGAAGATCGGCACTGGTTCGCGAAACGCCCGGATCGGGAGCGCTTAGTCTGCAGTCTCGGAGGCAGCCGTGACTTATTCGATTCCCAGTTTCTTGATGCGGTACCGCAGGGCCCGAAAGCTCATGCCCAACACCTTCGCCGCGGCTGTCTTGTTATAGCGAGTCTGCTCGAGCGCTTTAATGATGGCGTCGCGCTCGAGGCTCTCGAGCTGAGTTCCCAGGGCTACCCCGGCTCCAGGCGCAGCGGGCGAGGTGATGGCAGAGAGTTCCGCGGGGCCAGGACGCGTGGCGGTGCGCAGGCGGATATGTTCGGGTGTGATCACGCCCGCGGTGCTCAGGGTCATCGCGCGCTCGAGCACATTCTCGAGCTCGCGCACATTGCCCGGAAAGGGGTAGGCCTGGAGGGCGCGCACGGCATCGTCGGAGATATCTGGTGTCGCCGTGCCGGCACGGCGAGCCAGGCGCTGCACGATCGCCTCGGCAATCTCGCGAATATCCCCGGCACGTTCGCGCAGCGCGGGCACGCGCAGCTCGATGACGTTGATCCGGTAGTAGAGATCTTCCCGAAACAGGCCCAGGGCTACCAGGTCGGCGAGGGTCTTGTGGGTGGCCGAAAGGATTCGCACATCGATGCTCTCCTCGCGGGGTTCGCCGACCGGCCGCACGGCCTTCTCCTGCACGACGCGCAGCAGCTTCACTTGCATGTGCAGCGGCAGGTCGGCGACTTCATCGAGAAACAGCGTACCGCCCTCGGCACTCTGGATCAGGCCCTTCTTGTCGGCAACGGCACCGGTAAAGCTGCCCCGCTTGTGGCCGAAGAGCTCGCTCTCCATGAGCTCGGTAGGGATGGCACCACAGTTGACCGCGACGAACGGGCCTTCCCGTCGCGCGCCACTCTCGTGGATCATGCGCGCCACGAGCTCCTTGCCGGTGCCGGACTCACCGCAAATGTGCACCGGCGCCTGGCTGCGAGCGACCCGGCCGATCATTTCGCGCAGCTGCTCCATGACCGCCGAACTTCCCAGAAGCCTGGGACCTTGCAGGGTCGCGGCGGTCTGCACGTCGATCGCTTCGCTGAGCTTGATGGCGCCGCCGACCAGCTTGCGCAGCAGCCCGAGGTCGAGGGGCTTCGAGACGAAATCGAACGCGCCGAGCTTGAGCGCTCGCACCGCCGACTCGACATTGCCATGCGCAGTGATCACTGCGACCGGCACGCTCGCACAGTGTTGCTGGATCCAAGCGACGAGATCGAGCCCGTCGCCGTCGGGCAGACGCATGTCAGTGAGGCAGAGGTCGAAGCGTTCTGCCTTCAACAGCCGCCGCGCCGTATTGAGATCTGCGGCCGTGCGCGTCGCAAGGTTCATACGGTTCAGGGTGAGGCTCACCAGCTCCAGCAGATCCGGCTCGTCATCGACGATCAGCACGGTTGGCTGCTCGGACAGGCCCCGCGCCGCTGCCCCGCTCATCGCGCCTCCCATCGACGCGGGTCTGCAAACACGAGGCGGAATATGCTGCCGCCTCCCGATCTCGGCTCGTACAGCAGCGTGGCACCGTTCGCCTGCGCAAGTTCGCGTGTGAGGAACAATCCTAATCCCGTGCCGCGGCCGCCACTGTAGAACGGCTCGAAGATACGCTCCGTCTGCTCGGGCGGGACACCGCCGCCGCGGTCCGCGACCTCGAGAAATGGCCGTGCACTGCCACCCATGCGTCCATATCGTATCTCGATTACCTGATCAGGGTCGTTCCCTACCGCGTGTCTGAGTGCGTTCTCACATAGATTCCAGACCATCTGCCGTAGCTGATCCGGATCGACCCGCACTTCTACGCTCCGGTCAGGGCTGCTCACCACGAGCCGCGCGGGTGACCACTGCATCGTCTGGCAGAACTCCTCACAAAAGTCCTCGATCCATGCACTCAAAGGCAGCTGCTCCAGCCGGGCTTTTTCGCGGCGCGACAGGCGTTGCACATTGTCGATGATGCCGCTGACCCGCGCGGCATTTTCGCGGATGATCTGGGCCAGGCGCTGATCCTCACTACTGGCGCCCACGGATTCCGCGAGCAGCTGCGCGGCATGGCTCATCGCCCCGACCGGGTTGCGGATCTCGTGGGCGATGCTGGCGCTCAGGCGACCGAGCGCCGCCAGCTTGGATTGCTGCACCCTTTCCTCGATGAGGCTCGTGTCCTCGAGAAAGATCAGCACCGGCCCGGGATTCATAGTGCCAAGCTGCGCGAAGTGGGCGCGAATGATACGTGCGCCGTCGGCGGCGACGATGGTTTGATCCGCCGACGGCGCGGTTTCTGCGCTGGCGGCTGCCTTGCGCCAGGACTCGAGCAGAAAGAGCAGTCGGCCGGAGGCCTCGCCGATGAGAGCATCTGGGTACGCGTCCTCATCTCCGAGAATCTCGGCGGCAGACTCGTTGATGAGGCGAATGCGATCCTGGACGTCGACCACCAGGATGCTCTCCCGCAGATGCTGCACGATGTACTGCGACAGCTGCGCCATGTTGGCGAGGTCCACTTCCTGACGGCGCACCAGTGCCTCGCTCTCGCGCAGGCGGTTGGCGACCGGCCACATGGCCAGGGCGACCACGAACAGCACGGCGCCGAAGACTCCGGCAGTCACATAGTCCGTCGCGGGTGCCGGGCCGAGAACGTTGACGAACACCTGTTGCAGCAGCACCGCCAGTGCGGCGACTGCGGCAATAAGCAGCGCATCGCGACGCACGGCCAGCACGGTCAGCGTCAGTACCGGCAGCACGAGCAGGATCGCAAGCCCACTGGCCACACCCCCACTTGCGTAGAGGATGAGTCCGATCGCGAGCGAGTCCACTGTGGCATTGACGAGCGCCACGATGCGCAGGCTCGACCAGTGTAAGCGGCGCGCAATCACCAGCAACACGCCGGCCGTGAAGTACGCGATGCAGGCGCCGACAAAGAGTTGCGGCCGAGCCGTCGCCAGACCCCAGCCGGGCCCGGCGAACGATTGCATGGCGAGTAGTACCAGCGGTACGAGCACCCGGTAGAGGTTGAGCAGCCCGATGACACGCCATGCGAGATCGCTCGGCGTCTCGGACGGAGTAGCGCTACTTGGCGGCGTTGGCGGCACTCGTGTTGGCGGGACGTTGGCAGCTGGCAGGCGCGGCGACTCTAGCACCTTCGCAATACCGGGAAACGCGACTCACATCGCATGGCCACGCCTGCGTCTCTTATAGCTGGTCAGCCGCGGATAGTTTCGGGAGAATGCCGGTTTTCCATTCAAGGCACCGACGATGAATCTCCACGAATACCAAGCCAAGGAAGTCTTTCGCGGTTACGGGGTTCCGGTGCCGGCAGGTCGGGTTGCGGCCAGTGCCGGGGAGGCCGCCGAGGGCGCTCGCGGACTCGGCGGTAGCGTGTGGGTGGTCAAGGCCCAGGTGCATGCCGGCGGGCGCGGCAAAGCGGGCGGCGTGAAGCTGGCCCGCGACCCGGAAGCCGTGCGCGCCGCGGCCGAAGCGATGCTCGGCAAGCCGCTGGTCACCCAACAGACGGGGCCACAGGGACTACCCGTTGAGCGCGTCTACGTCGAGTGCGGCTCGGAAATCGCACGCGAGCTCTACCTGTCAATGACGCTCAATCGTGAGCGCGGCCGCATCGCCGTGATCGCCTCCGCTGCCGGCGGCATGGACATCGAGGAGGTGGCGCATTCCGCGCCGGAGAAGATTCTCACGGTGACGGTGCACCCGGCGGCAGGGCTGCAGCCGTATCAGGCCCGCGAGCTCGCCTTTGGTCTGGGACTCAGTGGAGCGCAGATCGGAGAATTCCAGCAACTCGTCGCGGCCCTCTACCGGCTGTACATGGAGAAGGACCTGAGCCTGGTCGAGGTCAACCCGCTGATTGTTACCAAGAGCGGTGCGCTCATGGCGCTCGATGCAAAGATCAACGCGGACGACAACGCCCTGTTCCGTCATCCCGAGCTCGCGCAACTGCGCGATGCCAGCCAGGAAGACCCGATGGAGCGTCGTGCCGCCGAGCACGACCTGAACTACGTATCCCTCGACGGCAACATCGCCTGCATGGTGAACGGCGCGGGGCTGGCGATGGCGACCATGGATCTGATCAAGCTGCATGGCGGAGAGCCGGCGAATTTTCTCGACGTCGGTGGGGGCGCGACCAGCGAACGGGTAGCCGCGGCTTTCGAGCTGATCCTGTCGAACGCGCGGGTGCGTGCGGTGCTGGTCAATATCTTCGGTGGCATCGTGCGCTGCGACCTGATCGCCGACGGAGTGATCAACGCGGTACGCAAGGTCGGTGTCAAGGTCCCGGTGGTGGTGCGGCTGGAAGGCACCAACGCGGAAGCCGCGCGCGCGGCGCTGCAGAAGAGCGGGCTCAAGATCACGCCGGCAACGGATCTGACGGATGCGGCACGCAAGGCGGTGGCGGCGGCAAAGGGCAAGACATGAGCATTCTGGTCAACAAGAACACCCGTGTGATCTGCCAGGGATTCACCGGCAAGCAGGGCACGTTTCATTCCGAGGCTGCGCTCGCCTACGGCACGCGGCTGGTCGGTGGCGTGACCCCTGGCCGCGGCGGACAGAAGCACCTGGGCCTGCCGGTTTTCGACACCGTGAAGGATGCGGCGCGTGAGACCGGCGCCACCGCCAGCATGATCTATGTGCCGGCAGCGGGAGCAGCGGATTCGATCCTCGAGGCGGCGGATGCCGGCATCGAGCTCGTCGTGTGCATCACCGAAGGCGTGCCGGTGAACGACATGGTGCGGGTCAAGGCCGTGCTGGCGGGTTCCGCCACGCGGCTCATAGGCCCAAATTGCCCCGGCGTGATCACGCCGGAGGAGTGCAAGATCGGCATCATGCCCGGTTTCATCCACAGGAAGGGCGCCGTCGGCATTGTCTCCCGCTCAGGCACCCTCACATATGAAGCGGTGTTTCAGACCACCCACATCGGACTGGGACAGAGTACCTGCGTCGGCATCGGCGGCGATCCGGTGCGCGGCATGAACTTCATCGACGTGCTGGAGCTGTTCGAGCGCGACCCGCGCACCGAGGGAATTATTCTCGTCGGCGAGATCGGCGGGAGCGATGAGGAGGCCGCCGCGCAGTACATCCGCCGCTTCGGCAGCAAGCCCGTGGTCGCCTACATCGCCGGCGTGACTGCGCCGCCGGGCAAGCGCATGGGACACGCCGGAGCGATCGTCGCAGGTGGCAAGGGCCTCGCTGCCGACAAATACGCGGCCTTCGAAGCCGCGGGTGTACGCACGGTAAAGTCACCCGCCGAGCTCGGCTCGGCCATGGACGCACTGCTGCGTCGTCGCCCGCGAACCGCCCGTGCCGCGCCGCGGCGAGCGACCACAGTTGCGGCGGCCGGCGGTGGCCGCGCACGGCGGTCGGCGAAGCGCAGCAAGGCCACCGCAAAGGTGAGCCTAAAGCGGCGCCCTGCACGGGCCAAGCGCCGCACTTCCCGCGGCAGGCGGCGCTGACTCGTGAGTGACTCGCAGCCCGATCGGCGCGCCCATGAGTGAGTCACTGAGGATCGCGCTGGCGCAGCTGGATCTGCTGGTCGGGGACGTGCGCGGCAACGCCGCGCGCGCCATCGCGACCGCACGCCGTGCGAGGAGCGAGCAGGGCGCCGATCTGGTACTGCTGCCCGAGCTGACACTCAGTGGCTACCCACCCGAGGACCTGCTGTTTCATCGCGGATTTCGCCGCCAGATTGAGCATGGGCTGGCGCAGGTGCGCGCCGAGGCCGGCGACGTGGCGGTCATGGTGGGCTTCCCCGAATACACCCGCGCCGGAATCTACAACGCCGCTGCCCTGATCGCGCACGGTGAGATCGCGGCGATTCACCGCAAGGAAGAGCTCCCCAACTACAAGGTGTTCGATGAGAAGCGCTACTTCCGCGCCGGCGCTCAGCCGACCGTGGCCGATTGCCGCGGCTTCAGGGTCGGCCTGCTGATCTGCGAGGACATCTGGCAACCGGAGGCGGCGCAGCTGGCACGCGCGGACGGTGCGCAGCTGCTGGTAGTCATCAACGCATCGCCCTATGAGCTCCACAAGCAGCGCGAACGCGAAGCCATCGCCGCGGCCCGGGTGCGTGACGTCGCCCTGCCGCTCGCCTACGTAAACCTGGTCGGTGGTCAGGACGAGCTGGTGTTCGACGGCAATTCCTTCGTCATGGACGCCGCGGCGCAAATCGTCATGCGGGCGCCACCCTTCGAGCAGGGCACGTGGATCGCCGAATTCGTGCGCGACGCCGCCGGCAAGGTAACGCCGCGCCCCGGAACTGTTGCGCCGGAGCTTTCCGATGAGGCGAGTGTCTACGGTGCGCTGGTGATCGGCGTGCGCGATTACGTACACAAGCACGGTTTCCCGGGCGTCGTGATGGGTCTCTCCGGCGGCATCGATTCCGCCCTGACGCTGGCGATCGCGGTCGATGCGCTCGGCAAGGACTGTGTGCACGCGGTGATGATGCCCTCGCGCTATACGGCGTCGATGAGCCTCGAGGATGCCAAGGCGCAGGCGCAGACCTTCGGCGTCAAGTACAGCGTGCTGTCCATCGAGGGCATGTTCGAAGCGACGCTCGCCACGCTGCGCGGGGAGTTTGCCGGCTACCCTGCTGATGCGACGGAGGAGAACATCCAGTCGCGCTGCCGCATGCTGTTGCTCATGGGATTGTCGAACAAGACCGGCAAGATGCTGCTCACCACCGGAAACAAGAGCGAGATGGCGGTGGGCTACGCCACGCTCTACGGTGACATGGCCGGCGGCTTTGCGCCGATCAAGGACTGCAGCAAGCTGCTCGTGTATCGCCTCGCCAAGTATCGCAACTCGCTCGGGCAGGTCATCCCGGAGCGCGCGATCGTCCGGGCGCCCTCGGCGGAGCTGCGCGAGGGACAGCAGGACTCCGATTCACTTCCTCCGTACGAGATCCTCGATCCGATCCTGGAGGCCTTCATCGAGGAGGATCTGTCGGTGGACGAGATCGAGGCGCGCGGCTTCGAGCGCGCCACCGTGGCGCGCGTGCTGGATATGGTGAAGCGTAACGAGTACAAGCGCCGCCAGGCACCGCCGGGCGTGCGCGTCAGTCGGCGCGCATTCGGGCGCGACTGGCGCTATCCCATCACCAGCGGCTACCGCCGCTGAAGCCCGCCAGCGCGCGCTACCAGATCTGCCACCAGGATTTCTTCACTTCCGCCGCTGACGGGCTCACTGTTGCGGAATAGTTGGCGGCGTAGACCTCGCGCGTCTGGTGCGCGAGCGGCTCGAGATTGAGCTTGTCGTAGCTGCGGATCAGGATCTCGAGCGCCTCACGGGTCGCGGGTGCGCCGTCGTACTGCTCGACCTCCTCCTTGGCGCGCTGCGCGGAGGCGATGTACGCGCCGCGCTTGTAGTAGAAGCGCGCCACGTGCACCTCGTAGCTTGCCAGGCGATCGCGCAGATAGACCATGCGCTGCAGCGCGTCATGCGCGTACTCACTCTTCGGGTACTGCTCGACGACGATCTTGAAGCTGGCGAACGCCTTGCGCGCCGTGCTCGGCGGGCGTTTGCTGAGGTCCGCGCGAAACAGTGACTCGAAAGCATTCGGCGAGCGCTCGAATTCGACCAGCCCCTTCATGTAGTGCGCGTAATCGACGCGCGGATGAGTCGGATTCTCGCGGATGAAGGTGTCCGCGGCATCGGTCGCGGACTCAGTCTCACCGGCGCGGTAGTATGCATAGATGAGGTCGAGCCGCGCCTGGCGCGCCTCGTCGCTGAAGGGGAAACGCGCCGTCAGCTGCTCGTAGGTCTTGATGGCCCCGTTGAAGTCGTAGGAATCCAGACTCTTGTGAGCCTTCTTGTAGAGCGTTTCGGGGGTGGCTTTCTTGTCCTCCTTCTCCTTGTGCGAGCGGCACCCGGATACGGCGAACAGGACGACACACAACGCAACCACGGTGGCGCGTAACGGACCGGACCGGAACATCTGATTAAAGGGCCTTTCTGTGGCTTCGCGCCGTGTAAACCGACGAAGTATAGCGAATCCCCGGCGTGCACCTGCGACAGTGGCGGAGCCCGCGGAGTTCCGTGCGCATGCGCTCACCCTGCCGGCAGATGCCGCGGGGCTGCGTTTCGATCAGGCCCTGGCCCGGGCGCTGCCGCAGTATTCGCGCGAGCGTCTCAAGGGCTGGATCGAGGCAGGGGCGGTGCAAATCGATGGCCGGCCGCTGCGTGGCAAGGACCGCGTCCTCGGGGGCGAGCAGGTGCGCATCCGTGCGGTCCTGCCTGCTGAAACCCGGGTGGTCGCCGAAGCGATACCGCTTCGGGTGGTCTTTCGGGATCGCGCGTTGCTGGTCATCGACAAGCCCGCGGGGCTGGTCGTGCACCCCGGGGCGGGCAACGCCCGCCACACCCTGCAGAATGCGCTGCTCGCACTCGATCCGAAGCTGGCACTGGTGCCGCGCGCGGGATTGGCGCACCGGCTCGACAAGGACACGAGCGGCCTGCTGCTGGTGGCGCGCACGCCCGAGGCGCACACCGCGCTCACCGCCGCGATGGCCCGGCGCGCGATCACGCGGGAATATCTTGCGGTGTGCACCGGGGTCATGACGGCCGGAGGCACGATCGACGCACCCATCGGGCGTCATCGCACGCAGCGCACGCGCATGGCGGTGCGCGCCGACGGCCGCCTTGCGGTGACCCATTACCGCATCGTCGAGCGCTTTCACGCCCACACCCTGCTGCGGGTAACGCTCGAGACCGGCCGCACGCATCAGATCCGCGTGCACCTGGCCCATATTGGCTTCCCCGTCGTCGGCGATCCGGTGTATGCCGGCCGCCGGCGCATTCCTGCCGGCGCCACCCCCGCCGTGGTGGCCGCGCTCGAGAGCTTTCACCGCCAGGCGCTGCATGCCACGCGCCTGCGACTGCTCCATCCCCTCAACGGCCGCGAGCTGACCTGGGAGGCGCCACTGCCGGTGGACATGCAGCGGTTGCTGGCGGCGCTCGAGGCCGGGAAGTAATGGGCGCGGCCGCAGGCGTTATTCAGGTACTGACGCCGCAGTGGCCGGTGCCCGCCGGCGTGCGCGCCGCGTTCACGCTGCGTACCGGCGGGGCCAGCCTGCCGCCGTTTGGCTCACTCAACCTCGGTGCTCACGTCGGTGATGCGCGCGCCGCCGTAGCCGAGAACCGCCGTCTGGTGCGCCTGCAGCTGGAGCTGCCGGCAGAGCCCGCCTGGCTCGAGCAGGTTCATGGCACGGCGGTATGCGATCTCGACGCGGTGGCACGGGCTGCACCGCGCGCTGGCGCCGATGCGGTGCTCACGCGCCGCGCGGGCAACGTGTGCGTGGTACAGGTGGCCGACTGCCTGCCAGTGCTGCTCGCCGACCGGGACGGCACGGCAGTCGCCGCGGTGCATGCCGGTTGGCGCGGGCTCGCGGCCGGGGTGCTGGAAGCCGCCCTCGCGGGCCTCGCGATCGAGCCGCAACGGCTGCTCGCGTGGCTCGGCCCGGCGATCGGGCGCGAGCACTTCGAGGTTGGTGACGAGGTACGCGCCGCCTTGCTGGCACAGGACCCTGGCGCCACGGCGGCGTTCACCGCCAACAGCCGGGGCCGCTGGCAGGCCGATCTCGTGGCGCTCGCCCGACGACGGCTCAGTGCACACGGGGTGACCGCCGTGTACGGCGGCCACTGGTGCACCTACGCCGATCCGGCGCGGTTCTTCTCCTACCGGCGCGACGGACGCTGCGGCCGTATGGCCGCGCTCATCTGGCTCGGCTGAGATCGCGGCATCGTGTCTCTTCTGCTCATCATCATGCTGTTTGCTGCCGCGGGCGGCATCGCCAGTGCGGCGTTTGCGGTCGTGCTGCTATGGCTGCGCGAGGATCACATCAGGCTCGTCCTGCCGCACCTGGTGAGCTTCGCCACCGGTGCGCTGCTCGGTGCGGCGCTGCTCGCGCTGTTGCCGGAAGCGATCGAGGCTGCAGGCCCCGCCGGTGCGCGCCGCATCGGGCTCGCGATTCTCATCGGAATCACGGTGTTCTTCGTCATCGAGAAGCTGGTGCTGTGGTGGCACGCACACGACCATGCGCACGGCGAGACCGACCGTGGCCGCGAGCACGCCTCGGGCGTGCTGGTTCTGGTCGGAGACAGTATCCACAACGCGCTCGATGGCGTGCTGATCGCCGCCGCATTCCTTACCAGCATCCCGCTGGGACTGGTCACGACACTCGCCGTCGCCGCACACGAGATTCCGCATCGGCTCGGCGACTTCGCGATCCTGATGCATGCCGGCCTGTCGCGATCGCGGGCGCTGCTGCTGAACCTCGCCACCGGGATCGCATCGCTGCTGGGCGCTGTCGCCGCCTACTACGGCCTGCGCCTGGCGATGGGAGTGTTGCCCTACGCGGTGGCGTTCGCTGCCGCGGGATTCCTTTATATCGCGGTCGCGGGCCTCATCCCTGGTCTGCATCGCCGCACTGATCCCCGTACGAGCACGGTCCAGGTGCTCTTGATCGGTGCCGGTATCGCGGTCATTGCCTGCGCCGAACGCTGGTCGGGGCGTTAGACGGCGGCACCCGATCGAGCCGTCTCGGGCAAGCCGGGATGAAACCCGGCGACTGTGACACTGCTCACTAATTGCAGACACTCGTGAATCCGGCGTTCGACTGGATGGGGTAGGATTTAACCTAAGTAGTGAACAAATTCAGGGTGATGATCAAGCGATGCTGCTGAACTGGTTGAATGCCCGCGAAGCTACTGAAGTGGGCACGGCTTTGGCCGACGACTTCGTCCTTCAGACGGCTACGTCGGGCGCACGCGCGGCCAAGGGCGGGTCCCGAGCGCCAGACGCCAAGTTGGAGAGCTTTCTTGGGAAGTTCCTGCAGGCGGTAGACCGCAAGGTACGTCCATTGCAGCTGAACGTCTTCAAGAGAGCCAAGCTGGCAAACTCCTTTAAGTGGAGATTGCTCGAGAAGGGAATCGAGCCTCCGATCGTTGACGAGTTGACGCAGGCGCTCGTGATGCGTATGGCCACTGGTAAAGCCATTCCGTTGCTGGTTGAGAAGTCGCGGCCTGAATCGACTGATCGCCCCACCGGGGACGATGCACGAGCCCTGCTGGCCAAGGGCAACGATCACATGGCTCGCAGCGCATACGCTGAGGCCATTATCTGCTATCAGGACTCTGTCAGGCTCGATGCGCGTAACGCGTTCGCACGTAACAATCTCGGTGCGGCTCTTTGCCGAGTCGGCGAGTACGTCGAGGCGGAGGAGCAGTTCCGTCGGGCTATTGCGATGAAGGAGAATTATCCTGACGCGCACTTCAATCTTGGAACCCTGCTGCGAATCAGGGGCAAGCTGGTGGAGTCCGAGATGCCCCTGCGGCGCGCGCTCAAACTGAAGCCGACGTATGTCGACGCGCAGATCGGACTTGGCATGACTCTGACAGTCCTTGGCCGACTGCGCGATGCTAAAGGGCTACTCGAGAAAGCATTGAGTCTGCAGCCCCGAAACGTTGACGCATTGCTTTCGCTGGGCTTTCTCGTGGGACGTGAGGGGCGGTTCGCCGAGGCGGAGACCCTCTTCAAGAGAGTTCTCGAAGTCAACGCCAAGGCTCCCGATGCTTGGGTGGGGCTCGCGGGATTACGCAAGATGTCTGCTGCCGACGGCGCTGGCTGGCTGAAGGGCGCGCAAGCGAGCGCTAACAGTGGACTTGAGCCTCTGAGCGAGGCCCGCATTCGTTTTTCGATAGGGAAGTATTACGACGATGTCGGGGATTTTACCCGGGCCTTTGGCAGCTACCAGCAAGCCAACGAGTTGATGAAGACAGCGGCCGTAGCTTATGACGGCGATGCGCGCGAGCGTTTGGTGAGCGACCTGACCCGGGTCTACACGCGCGAGTCACTTGCGCAGGTACAGAAGGGCGCGTCGGACTCCGAGCTCCCCGTCTTTGTTGTCGGCATGCCGCGCTCAGGCACCTCTCTGGTGGAACAGATAATCGCCTCCCATCCGGCGGCGAAGGGGGCGGGAGAGCTCAGGTTCTGGGGGCAAGCGTTTCGCAAGCACGCATCCAAACTCTTGCAGGACTTGCCTGATCAGCGCCTGAGGCGGCAGCTCGCAGAGGAGTACCTGCGCAGCCTGGCGGGGCCTGCTGAGGGTGCAAACCGTGTTGTCGACAAAGCGCCCTTCAATTCTGACTACCTGGGTATCATTCACTCGGTCTTTCCGCGCGCCCGCATGATTTATGTGCAGCGCGACCCTATAGATACATGCCTGTCCTGTTATTTCCAGGACTTTCCGCCGTCCTTGAATTTCACCCTGGACCTGACCGCCTTAGCCCACTACTACCGCGAGCATCAGCGCCTGATGGCCCATTGGCGTGCCGTGCTGCCCCCATCGACGATCCTTGATGTGCCGTATGCCGGGCTCGTTGCTGATCAGCAGATGT
>CAWILY010000008.1:0-20806 GCA_963837075.1 uncultured Gammaproteobacteria bacterium
CCCCGATGCCTTTACGTCAGGAAGTGACCTGGAGCGTCACGGCGGGCGGCGATGTCCCCGGTAACCGAGCTATTCGATCCCCAGCTTCTTGATGCGGTAGCGCAGGGCCCGGAAGCTCATTCCGAGGAGCTTGGCAGCGGCCGTCTTGTTGTAGCGGGTCTTCTCGAGCGCCTTGATGATGGCATCCCGCTCGATGCTCTCGAGCTGGCTTCCCAACGCCTCGGCGCTCGCCAGCGGTGGTGTCACAGGTCCGAGGGGAGCAGCTTCGTGAGCGGTGGAGCGCCCCGTGGTCCGCAGGCGGATGTGCTCGGGCGTGATCATGCCGCTGGTACTCAGGGTCAGGGCACGCTCCAGCACGTTCTCCAGCTCGCGCACGTTGCCGGGGAAGGGGTAGGCCTCGAGGCCGGCGAGCGCTTCACTCGACAGCTCGGGCGCGGGTCCGTTGCCGCGACGGGCGAGGCGCTCGAGGATGGCCTCGGCGATCTCGCGGATGTCACCAGCCCGCTCGCGCAGCGCCGGGACGCGCAGCTCGATGACGTTGATGCGGTAGTACAGATCCTCACGGAACAGCCCCCGGGCGACCAGATCCGCGAGGTTGCCGTGGGTCGCAGACAGAATGCGCACATCCACGGTCTCCTCGCGCGCTTCGCCGACCGGGCGCACGGTCTTCTCCTGCACTACGCGCAGCAGCTTCACCTGCATGTGCAGCGGCAGCTCCGCGACCTCATCGAGGAACAGCGTGCCCCCTTCGGCACTCTGGATGAGACCTTTCTTGTCAGCCACCGCGCCGGTGAAGCTGCCGCGCTTGTGGCCGAAGAGCTCGCTCTCCATCAGCTCGGTCGGGATGGCGCCGCAGTTGACGGCGACGAACGGCCCCTCGCGTCGGCCGCTGCTCTCATGGATCATCCGCGCGACCAGCTCCTTGCCGGTCCCTGACTCGCCGCAGATGTGCACCGGTGCCTGGCTGCGCGCTACGCGACCGATCAGCTCCCGCAGCTGCTCCATGACCGCCGAGCTGCCGAGCAGGCGCGGACCGCGCAGGGTCGCTGCGGTTTGCTCATCGATGGCCGTACCGAGCTTGATGGCACTGCCGACCAGCTTGCGCAGGATGCCGAGGTCGAGGGGCTTGGATACGAAATCGAAAGCGCCCAGCTTCAATGCCCGCACCGCGGATTCGACATTGCCGTGTGCCGTGATCACGGCCACCGGCACGGCAGGACGGTTCTGCTGGATCCAGGCGACCAGATCGAGTCCATCGCCATCGGGCAGGCGCATGTCCGTGAGACAGAGGTCGAAACGCTCGGTCTTTAGCAGCCGACGTGCCGCGTCGAGATCGGCGGCCGTACGGGTCCGGAAGCTCATGCGGCTCAAGGTGAGGCTGACGAGCTCCAGCAGGTCTGGCTCGTCGTCCACCACCAGCACGATCGGCTGTTCAGCATTGGGGCGGTTGGCCGCTTCCGGCTGGCTCATCCGACCTCCCACCGGCGTGGGTCTGCAAATACGAGCCTGAACACGCTGCCGCCTCCTGATCGCGGTTCGTAGAGCAGCGTTGCGCCGTTGGTCTGCGCAAGCTCGCGGGCGAGAAACAGCCCCAGGCCGCTGCCGTGCCCGCCGCTGTAGAACGGCTCGAAGATTCGCTCGACCTGCTCCGGCGCCACGCCGCTGCCGCGATCGGCGACCTCGAGGAATGGCCGGGCACCGCCGCTCATGCGGCCATATCGTATCTCGACTTTCTGCTCCCGGTCGTCGCCAATGGCATGCCTGAGAGCGTTCTCGCACAGGTTCCAGAGAATCTGACGCAGCTGGTCGGGATCGACGCGCACCTCGATTGCGGTGCCCGGACCCGTTACCAGGACCCGGCTCGGCGGCCACTGCATCGTCCGGCAGAACTCGTCCTGGAACTCCTGAATCCAGGGTTCGAGCGGCAGGTGCTCGAGGCGCGCGGGCTCGCGACGCGCGAGCCGCTGCACATTCTCGATGATGCCGCTCACCCGCTCGGCATTGCTGCGGATGATCTGGGTGAGCCGTTGATCCTCACTCGTGAGGTGCGGCGACTCCGCGAGCAGCTGTCCTGCATGGCTCATGGCGCCGACGGGGTTGCGAATCTCGTGTGCGATGCTGGCGCTCAAGCGTCCGAGCGCGGCGAGCTTGGTCTGCTGCACCTTCTCATCGAGCAGGGTGGTGTCCTCGAGGAATATGAGCACCGGCCCGGGGTTGGTCGTGCCGAGCGGCGCAAAGTGCGCGCGGATCAGCCGGCTGCCGTCCGCAGCCACGAAGCTCTGCTCGACTGTCGGCACGGGACTGCCACTCGCCACCGCTCCCTTGCGCCAGGACTCGAGCAGAAACAGCAGTCGCGGGGAGGCCTCGCCCACCAGCGCATCGGGGTAGGCTTGCTCGTCGCCGAGTATCTCGGCGGCGGACTCGTTGATGAGGCGGATGCGATCCTGTGCGTCCAGCACCAGAATGCTCTCGCGCAGGTGCTGAATGATGTACTGCGACAACTGGGCCATGTTGGCGAGGTCGATCTCCTGGCGCCGCACCAGCGCTTCGCTCTCGCGCAGCCGATCGGCCACCGGCCACATAGCCATGGCGACCAGGAACAACAGCGCGCCGTAGACCCCGGCCTTCACATAATCGCCCGTGGGGGCCGCCCCCGTGAGCCCCGCAAACACCTGCTGCAGCAGCACCGCCAGGGCAGCGACGGCGGCGATCAGCAGCGCGTCGCGCCGTCCCGCCAGCACGGTCAACGTTAGGACGGGCAACGCCAGCAGCAACGCGAGTCCGCTCGCCACGCCGCCGCTCGCATAGAGAATGAGCCCGATCGCCAGCGCATCGACGGTGGCATTGACCAGTGCGACGATGCGCAGGCTCGACCACTTCAGCCGCCGCGCGATGATGAGCAGTACTGCCGCAGTGAAATAGGCGATGCAGGCGGCAACGAACAGCTGCGGGCGCGCCGTTACCATGCCCCAGCCCTCATCGGCGAATGCCTGCATGGCCAGCAGCACCAGGGGCACCAGCACGCGATAGAGATTCAGCAGCCCGATCACGCGCCAGGCGAGATCGCTCGGTGCCGCGGATGCGGGGGGCCTGGCGCGACCCATGCCGGTTGTGGCTGCAGTCTCCATCAGGGAAGCGGGCGTGTGGTCAGTACTTGCGGCTCATGTCTGCCGAATCGAGCACCCTGGCGAAGTAGTGGCCCTGGCGACGCCCGCAGGCGAGACGCAGTGGCGCCTTCAGCCAGTCGCTCTCGCGGCCGAGCACCACCATGTCGTCCCCGCGCAGCGGCTCCTGGAACCTGACCCAGCCTGAGCTGACCCACGCTACCACATCGGTATTGATGTAAAGGCGCCGTGACATGGGGCCGACGGTGTCGGTCGGCAGTCGCCGCGGCTGAAAGAGTTCCGGACAGGCGTCCTCGAGGCGGTCGAGCACCAGATCGGCCTGTTGCTGTCGGGCGACTTCGGCGGAATGATCGATGCCATCGGGGACGACGCGACAGCTGACGAGGTAGGTCGTATCGCGGGGCGCAGGCTCGGGCGCGCTCGAGCTGACGAACGTCACCTGCAGATCGGGCGGCAGACCGTGCACCGTGATCCGCGCACAGTCCGCAGCGTCGGCGCGCAGGCCGAAACGTTCCAGGGCAGCGTTTACACGGGAGAGACTCGGGGCCTGGCGCTCGGCATCGGCATACAGTCGCTTGCCTCGCGTCAGAACCCGCAGGTGCGGAGCATATTTGCGCATCAGCGCCTCGACCGCGGCACCGTTTGGACCCGATGGCGTGAGCGGATAGCCCCCCGAGAAGTCGATGAAGCCCGCATCCCGCGCCAGGTAGGGAATGACAAAGGAATCCGACTGTATGCCGATGGTCAGGTAGAGCGCGCGCTCGGTCTTGAGGCTCGTCGGCGCCTCGACCTCGAACCACTTACCACCGTCCCACGGGACGCTGTTCCAGCGCAGCTCCGAGCCCCACGCCAATTGAAATGCCTGCGTGGCGAACAGGGCAGCGAGAATGTACGCACGCGCTTTCAGTGCGTGCGGCAGCAGGTGCAGCAGCAGCCCGACTACCAGCACACTGCAAACGCAGGCCATGGGTAGAAAGTAACGGCTGTTGCCCGAGCCGCCGAGCCACAGCACCCAGTCGACGGTAAAACCGCAGCCAAGCGCGATCAGAACTCGTGCATCAATCGGCGAGTCTCCAGCCCGACGGGCCTGGGAGCCGGTGTTGCGTTTCCACAGGTAGCGGATCAGGCAGACGCAGAGGAGCACCGTCAGCACCGCGTAGCGCGGATCGGGCGCCATGCGCTCCTCGTGCACCATATAGGATGGATCCAGCATGGCGAATGGGCGCCAGAGCGCCTCGCCGAGGCCCGATGGAATGAAGCGCAGGTGACGCAACGGCTCGGTCGTGAACTGCGGCGCCCGGAAGATATTGTTGAGGAGCGGAAAGAACGGATTGCCGAACATGCGTTCGAGCCGATAGCCCCAGGGCGCCGCGACCAGCGCAAAGGCGGCCGCCGTCGCTGCCGCATACAGCGCGCCAAAGCGGATTTTGACGGTCAGTGGCCGCGGCAGCATGACCAGCATCGCTGCCGCGGCGACCGCGTGCACGGCGTTGGTCATCTTCAGCGCTGTGGCCGCACCCAGCAGCAGCGCGGCGCCGATTACCCGCGTGACGCCGGGGTTGCGCACCGCCGTGGCCAGAGCCAGCCAGCCTGCGAGGACCAGCTCCGCCGTGGTGATGTCGGCAAAACTCGAGCCGATCTGTTGTATCAGCACCGGGTTGACTGCGGCGAGAGCGGTAGCGCCGATCGCGAGCAGCGTACGCCGCATGTGATTGCCCGACGGCAGGGCAACCAACGCAAGCTCGAAAGTCAGCCACAGGATGACGCTGTGCACCGCTGCCAGCAAGGATGCAATCGAAAGCGCAGGAAGTCCTGAGCTCACCAGTGCATAGAAGGGTACATACGGATAGGGATTTCCGTAGGCCTGCGGTCCAGCGGCGAAATAATCCTGGGTAAAGCGGTCATGGATCGCGCTGAACCCCGCATAGAGATGGTAATTGAGCGTATCCCACGCCATCTCCTTGCCGAGCAGATAGTTGACCAGCACCGCCAGTACCGTGCAGCACACGTACACCGGCAGCCGGCCGAGCGCTGATGCCCGGCGCAGAGCAAGCAGAGCGGAGCCACTCCTGAGCGACTGACCGCGAGCCTCTGCGGTCAGGCTCATGTGTCGCTCGTCGGAAGCGAGCGCAGGTCGATGAATCCGAGCAGAAAGGATGCGAAGAAGATCTCGGCGCCGGCCAGCATCAAGGTGACCGACGGAATGGCTACACGCATCATCTCGGTAGGGTCGAGGGCACCGAGACGGGTATGCGCCCAACTCACCACTGAATAAACGGCCAGTGCGAGCCCGACTGTGCCGAGCGACAGACCGAGGAGAATGCCCCGCTCCAGTGTGAAGACCCGCAGAAAGCGGGCGAGCGCCGGGCTCATCGGCAGCACGCTCTTCAGGACTCCTACCGTGCGGGCCAGGAGTGAAAACAGGACGAGTTGCAGTCCGAGCACGGTCGCACTTGCAGCGTACAGCATCGAGTGGATGTCGAACCCGACGCCATCGATGACGATCGTGCCGCGCAGAATGGCCACCTCCGCCGCCGTACCCATCGCGATCAGAGCGGCTCCCGGGTAGAGCATCAGCCACCTCGGGGTCATCATCAGCAGGAAGCGCAGATGACGCCAGCCGTCGCGCCACGTTCGCAGGTGTGGTGCGCGCGAACGACCGGCCGGCGACAGAGTGGTAGGCACTTCGGCGATGCGCCAGCGCGCAAGTGTCGCCTTCACGATCATTTCACTTGCGAACTCCATGCCCGGCGAGCTCAGGCCGAGCTTGATGACCGCCGCGCGATCCACGCCACGCAAGCCACAATGAAAATCACCCACACGCGAGGAGAAGAATAACCGCCCCGCGAAGCTCAGTAGCGGATTTCCAAGGTAGCGATGCAGCGCCGGCATAGCGCCCGGGCGGATGCCGCCGCGAAACCGATGTCCGATGACCAGACTGTTGCCGGCGCGCAGGCGATCGACGAACGAGTCAAGCTGCGAAAAATCGTAGCTGTCGTCGGCATCAGCCATGATGACGAATTTGCCGTGCGCGGCACGGATGCCGCCGAGCAGTGCACAGCCGTATCCCCTGTGCGCAATGTGTACGATACGGGCACCCGCGGCGCGGGCGAACTGCGGCGATCCGTCGGTGGAGCCGTTGTCGGCGACCAGCACCTCTCCAGCGATCCCAGTTCGCTCGAGAAACGCGCGCGCCTTGCCCACGCACGTCGCGACGGTTTCCGCCTCATTGAGGCATGGCATGAGAATGGTCAGCTCGCAGACGGCTGACTCGGCTGGCACCGAGCTCGAAGGGTGAGCGTGCTTGGTAGATGCCGTCGGCGCAAGGGCAGATCTGAGCACGGATTCCATGTAGGTATGTACCGGCCGCCGGCCAGAGCATAATAACCAATATTCAGTATGTCAGCAGATTCGCCGCGCAGGATGTGATCCGCTCGGCAGAATCCTGCGCCGCGAAACGGCGCAATCGCGGCCTTCTGCCACGAGTCGCATCGCAGCGAAAGAGCTTGAAGAATCCCATGCACACCGTGTATCGAGGCGCCGATCCCCGCGCCGACATTCGCATCGACGACAACGGTCGGAACAATGCCCCTGGCGGGACGCCCGAGTCCGGGCGGAAGCGACGCTCACCGTGAGGGTTGAGCGTTTTGTCGCAATTGGCGCAGTATGTGCGTTGCTGAGCAACGCGGCCGTGATCTTCTTGGTGCGGTGGGGTCTTGGGAGCACAACTGCCTCGGTATTGGCTTTTGGACCCGTGTTGCTGACGGGCTACGCGCTGCACTCGATGTTCACGTTTGGCACGCGACCTTCGCGGCTTACTTTTGCACGCTATGCGCTGGGCACCGCGGCGAATTTTCCCGTGTGCGTTGCTGCCCTTTATGTGCTGTGTGACGTCCTCAGGCTCTCGATCGTGATTGCAGCGCCGCTCACGACGGCACTCTTATTTCTCTGGAACTACCTGGCGGTCAAGTGGGCCTGGGGAAACGAACGGCGAACGCTATGGAGACGATAACCGCTGACGCCGTCAGACGCTGCATGTCTGCACACGTGCCGCTCTACTCGTGGCGCGAGCCACGGTATCAGTACGTCGCGCTGGCGAATCTGCAGCGGCAGTGGGATCCAGGCCACCGCAGTGCGCTCGATGTCGGAGGCGGTACGGGAATAATTGCGCACACGATCAAAACCGTGTTCGGCCTTGAGCGTGTTGCATCGGTAGACGTTCACGACCGATTCCTGCCGTCGCTCGGCATCGAGACAGCCATTTACGACGGCACCACGTTGCCATTTGCGGACGATTCGTTCGACTGCATCCTCCTTTTCAACGTTCTGCACCACGTGCCGGTGGCGGCGCGCACTACGCTAATACGTGAATGCCGCAGGGTCGCAGGCCGCGGTCCCATTTACATCAAGGATCATGTGTCTCAGGGAAGAGTCGACGATCGACGGCTCTACATTCTCGATCTTCTCGGCAACGTCCCGTTCAGCGGAATGGTCCACGCGAGCTACTTGCGCCAGGCGGACTGGTGCGATCTGGCGGCCCGGACCGGGCATGAAACGGGCGAGCAGCTCTGGGGTCGATACCGGACGGGCGCCATGGCGGTGCTGTTCCCGAATAGGTTGGAAGTCAGTATGCGCTGGCAGCCTGTTTGATGGCAGCGGCGGTTCGGACCGCAAGGGTCCTGATGCTGTCGCACTATTTCACGGAGCGCGGTGGAGGCATTGAGATCGTCGCGGCCGCTCTCGCAGGCGGGCTGGCATCACAAGAATTCGAGCTCGTCTGGCTGGCGAGCGGAGGCACGGGTAACCGCGGTCAGCGCCCCGCCTATCGCCAGGTCGCGCTCGCTGCCTCAGGCGTGGCCGAGAAGCTGCTCGGGATTCCCTATCCGGTGCCTGGTCCCTCGGCGTGGCGCACCATATTCCGTGAGGCAGCGCGCGCCGATGTAATCCTGGTGCATGATGCTCTATACCTCACCAGCATCGCCGGTTACCTGGCGGCACGGGCCCATCGCAAGCCGCTGGTAGTGGTGCAGCATGTCGGGTTTGTGCCCTACAAGAGCGCCCTGCTGCGAACTCTCATGCAAGGCGCTAATCGCAGTATCGCCGCGCCGCTGTTGGGTAGCGCCGATCGTGTGATCTTCATCAGTGAACTCACGATGCGGCAGTTCGCGCATGTTTGCTGGCGCCGACCGCCGGCAGTGATATTCAACGGTGTCGACACCGAGGTGTTCTCGCCCGCGCTCGCAAGCGAGGAGATCGCCCAAGCGCGCGCGAGGTTCGGGCTCCCCGCCACGGGGTCCGTTGCGCTGTTCGTGGGCAGGTTCGTTGAAAAGAAGGGTCTGCGCGCTCTCGAGCACATGGCACGTCTACGGAGCGATGTCCTGTTCGTCTTCGCGGGCAATGGCGCGCTTGATCCGCGGTACTGGCGACTGCCCAACGTGCGCGTTTACAGCGGCTTGTCCGGGGCACGCTTGCTCCGTTGTACCGTGCAAGCGACCTGCTGCTGCTGCCCAGCGTGGGGGAAGGTTTCCCGCTCGTGATCCAGGAGGCTCTGGCCTGCGGCCTGCCGATCATCTGCGGAATCGACACAGCGTGCGCCGACGCGCACGCCGCACAGTTCATGGGAGCTGTTGAGGTGGATCCTGCCAATCCTGAGCGAACGGCTTGCCGGTTTTGCGAGGAGATGACACGTGTGTTGGCGCGTCAGGAAACGGCGGCGGACCGGACTGCCCGATCCTCCTTCGCGAAAATGAGCTACTCCTGGGCGGCGAGCGTCGCGGCCTACGCGGAAATTCTGCGGGGCCTTGCCTCACCCTAGCGGCTTGATGGCGATGCGCCCGGTGTCGTCGATCCGGCTGAGGAAGATCGAGCCGTTGAAGTACTCGTCGACCGCTTTTCTTGCACCTGTCCAGTAGCCGTAGTCGTCGATGATCAGGACGCCGCCGGGAGCGAGGCGCGGATAAAGATGTTGGAGTTCGTGGCGGGTGGATTCGTACCAGTCCGTGTCCAATCGCAGGATGGATATTCGTGCTGGCGCACTGGCGGGAATCGTGTCCTCGACTTTGCCTCTGATGTAAGTAACACAGTCCGCCGGATAATTGGTTGAGGCCATGTTGCGCCTCACCTCTTCCAATGACGCATGGCACCAGATTCGCGCGCCCTTGTCGGCCCTTTTCAGAATCCCCGCTGCAAGCTCGCCGCTGCCTGCGTGACGATCTTGCTCAGTAGGGGCAGTCATGCCTTCGAAGGTGTCGAACAGAAAGAACTGACGCGGCGATCGGAATGTCAGCGCCGCAGCCATGCTCGAGCCACCCCTCCATACCCCGCATTCCACGAACGCTCCGGTTATGCCGTTGGCCTCGACATGTCTGACCGCTGCACACAGCGCAGCGATCCGCGAGGGGGAAGTCATGGTGTATGGCAACGCCTTACTCAGGACGGCCAGGGTGGGCTCATCGAAATCCGGGTAAAGAAGGCGGAGCGCCAGCCTCGTGCGAAGTAGCGCCCGCGCGGAGCCGACGGCGAATTCTTTCAGTTTCACTGTGCCCGGCTACGCTCCCCTGTTAAGCATAGCGCGGGCAATATGCCGCAGCGAGCAGGATGGCTGGTAAGTCTCTCGCATTTTCGTCGAAAATATGCCTTTTGCCGCAAGGGCCGCTGCGATGAACCTGCACGAGTACCAGGCGAAAGACGTCTTCCGCAGCTATCACATTCCCGTGCCAGCGGGCCGCGTCGCAGCCAGCGCGGAGGAAGCCGAAGAGGCAGCGCGGGCACTCGGTGGCGCAGTATGGGTCGTCAAGGCCCAGGTGCATGCTGGCGGCCGTGGCAAGGCGGGCGGGGTGAAACTCGCTCGCGACCCCGCAGCGGTCCGGGTCGCAGCTGCCGCCATGCTCGGCAAGCCGCTGGTCACCCAACAGACGGGGCCACAGGGCCTACCCGTTGAGCGCGTCTACGTCGAGTGCGGCTCGGAAATCGCACGCGAGATCTACCTTTCAATGACGCTCAATCGTGAGCGCGGCCGCATCGCCGTGATCGCCTCCGCGGCCGGCGGCATGGACATCGAGGAGGTGGCGCATTCCGCGCCGGAGAAGATTCTCACGGTGACGGTGCACCCGGCGGCCGGGCTGCAGCCGTACCAGGCCCGCGAGCTCGCCTTTGGTCTGGGACTCAGTGGAGCGCAGATCGGGGAATTCCAGCAACTCGTCGCGGCCCTCTACCGGCTGTACGTGGACAAGGACCTGAGCCTGGTCGAGGTCAACCCGCTGATTGTCGCCAAAAGCGGTGCGCTCATGGCGCTCGATGCCAAGATCAACGCGGACGACAACGCCCTGTTCCGTCATCCCGAGCTCGCGCAACTGCGCGATGCCAGCCAGGAAGACCCGATGGAGCGTCGTGCCGCCGAGCACGACCTGAACTACGTATCCCTCGACGGCAACATCGCCTGCATGGTGAACGGCGCGGGGCTGGCGATGGCGACCATGGATCTGATCAAGCTGCACGGCGGAGAGCCGGCGAATTTTCTCGACGTCGGTGGGGGCGCGACCAGCGAACGGGTAGCCGCGGCTTTCGAGCTGATCCTGTCGAACGCGCGGGTGCGTGCGGTGCTGGTCAATATCTTCGGTGGCATCGTGCGCTGCGACCTGATCGCCGACGGAGTGATCAACGCGGTACGCAAGGTCGGTGTCAAGGTCCCGGTGGTGGTGCGGCTGGAAGGCACCAACGCGGAAGCCGCGCGCGCGGCGCTGCAGAAGAGCGGGCTCAAGATCACACCGGCAACGGATCTGACGGATGCGGCACGCAAGGCGGTGGCGGCGGCAAAGGGCAAGACATGAGCATTCTGGTCAACAAGAACACCCGTGTGATCTGCCAGGGATTCACCGGCAAGCAGGGCACCTTTCATTCCGAGGCTGCGCTCGCCTACGGCACGCGGCTGGTCGGTGGCGTGACACCCGGCCGCGGCGGACAGAAGCACCTGGGCCTGCCGGTTTTCGACACCGTGAAGGATGCGGTGCGTGAGACCGGCGCGATCGCCACCATGATCTATGTGCCGGCAGCGGGAGCAGCGGATTCGATCCTCGAGGCGGTGGATGCCGGCATCGAGCTCGTCGTGTGCATCACCGAGGGCGTGCCGGTGAACGACATGGTGCGGGTCAAGGCCGTGCTGGCGGGTTCCGCCACGCGGCTCATAGGCCCAAATTGCCCCGGCGTGATCACGCCGGAGGAGTGCAAGATCGGCATCATGCCCGGTTTCATCCACAAGAAGGGCGCCGTGGGCATTGTCTCCCGCTCAGGCACCCTCACATATGAAGCGGTGTTTCAGACCACCCTCATCGGACTGGGACAGAGTACCTGCGTCGGCATCGGCGGCGATCCGGTGCGCGGCATGAACTTCATCGACGTGCTGGAGCTGTTCGAGCGCGACCCGCGCACCGAGGGAATCATTCTCGTCGGCGAGATCGGCGGCAGCGATGAGGAGGCCGCCGCGCAGTACATCCGCCGCTTCGTCAGCAAGCCCGTGGTCGCCTACATCGCCGGCGTGACTGCGCCGCCGGGCAAGCGCATGGGACACGCCGGAGCGATCGTCGCAGGTGGCAAGGGCCTCGCTGCCGACAAATATGCGGCGTTCGAAGCCGCGGGTGTAGGCACGGTAAAGTCACCCGCCGAGCTCGGCTCCGCCATGGACGCACTGCTGCGT
The DNA here is from genome assembly GCA_963837075.1 of uncultured Gammaproteobacteria bacterium. Taxonomy (GTDB): domain Bacteria; phylum Pseudomonadota; class Gammaproteobacteria; order Steroidobacterales; family Steroidobacteraceae; genus 13-2-20CM-66-19. Next base: position 11,818 of record CAWILY010000008.1, read on the forward strand.
CGACGCCCGCGAACCGCCCGCGCCCGTGCCGCGCCGCGGCGAGCGACCACAGTTGCGGCGGCCGGCGGTGGCCGCGCACGGCGGTCGGCGAAGCGCAGCAAGGCCGCCGCAAAGGTGAGCCCAAAGCGGCGCCCCGCACGGGCCAAGCGCCGCACTTCCCGCGGCAGGCGGCGCTGACTCGTGAGTGACTCGCTGCCCGATCGGCGCGCCCATGAGTGAGTCACTGAGGATCGCGCTGGCGCAGCTGGATCTGCTGGTCGGGGACGTGCGCGGCAACGCCGCGCGCGCGATCGCGACTGCACGCCGTGCGAGGAGCGACCAGGGCGCCGATCTGGTACTGCTGCCCGAGCTGACACTCAGTGGCTACCCACCCGAGGACCTGCTGTTTCATCGCGGATTTCGCCGCCAGATTGAGCAGGGCCTGGCGCAGGTGCGCGCCGAGGCCGGCGACGTAGCGGTCATGGTGGGCTTCCCCGAATACACCCGCGCCGGAATCTACAACGCCGCTGCCCTGATCGCGCACGGTGAGATCGCGGCGATTCACCGCAAGGAAGAGCTCCCCAACTACAAGGTGTTCGATGAGAAGCGCTACTTCCGCGCCGGCGCTCAGCCCACCGTGGCCGACTGCCGCGGCTTCAGGGTCGGCCTGCTGATCTGCGAGGACATCTGGCAACCGGAGGCGGCGCAGCTGGCACGCGCGGACGGTGCGCAGCTGCTGGTGGTCATCAACGCATCGCCCTATGAGCTCCACAAGCAGCGCGAACGCGAAGCCATCGCCGCGGCCCGCGTGCGTGACGTCGCCCTGCCGCTCGCCTACGTAAACCTGGTCGGTGGTCAGGACGAGCTGGTGTTCGACGGCAATTCCTTCGTCATGGACGCCGCGGCGCAAATCGTCATGCGGGCGCCACCCTTCGAGCAGGGCACGTGGATCGCCGAATTCGTGCGCGACGCCGCCGGCAAGGTAACGCCGCGCCCCGGAACTGTCGCGCCGGAGCTCTCCGATGAGGCGAGTGTCTACGGTGCCCTGGTGATCGGCGTGCGCGATTACGTACACAAGCACGGTTTCCCAGGCGTGGTGATGGGTCTCTCCGGCGGCATCGATTCCGCCCTGACGCTGGCGATCGCGGTCGATGCGCTTGGCAAGGACTGTGTGCACGCGGTGATGATGCCCTCGCGCTATACGGCGTCGATGAGCCTCGAGGACGCCAAGGCGCAGGCGCAGACGCTCGGCGTCAAGTACAGCGTGCTGTCCATCGAGGGCATGTTCGAAGCGACGCTCGCCACGCTGCGCGGGGAGTTTGCCGGCTACCCTGCTGATGCGACGGAGGAGAACATCCAGTCGCGCTGCCGCATGCTGCTGCTCATGGGGTTGTCCAACAAGACCGGCAAGATGCTGCTCACCACCGGAAACAAGAGCGAGATGGCGGTGGGCTACGCCACGCTCTACGGTGACATGGCCGGCGGCTTTGCGCCCATCAAGGACTGCAGCAAGCTGCTCGTGTATCGCCTCGCCAAGTATCGCAACTCGCTCGGGCAGGTGATCCCGGAGCGCGCGATCGTCCGGGCGCCCTCGGCGGAGCTGCGCGAGGGACAGCAGGACTCCGATTCACTTCCTCCGTACGAGATCCTCGATCCGATCCTGGAGGCCTTCATCGAGGAGGATCTGTCGGTGGACGAGATCGAGGCGCGCGGCTTCGAGCGCGCCACCGTGGCGCGCGTGCTTGATATGGTGAAGCGTAACGAGTACAAGCGCCGCCAGGCACCGCCGGGCGTGCGCGTCAGTCGGCGCGCATTCGGGCGCGACTGGCGCTATCCCATCACCAGCGGCTACCGCCGCTGAAGCCCGCCAGCGCGCGCTACCAGATCTGCCACCAGGATTTCTTCACTTCCGCCTCTGACGGGCTCACTGTTGCGGAATAGTTGGCGGCGTAGACCTCGCGCGTCTGGTGCGCGAGCGGCTCGAGATTGAGCTTGTCGTAGCTGCGGATCAGGATCTCGAGTGCCTCACGGGTCGCGGGTGCGCCGTCGTACTGCTCGACCTCCTCCTTGGCGCGCTGCGCGGAGGCGATGTACGCGCCGCGCTTGTAGTAGAAGCGCGCCACGTGCACCTCGTAGCTTGCCAGGCGGTCGCGCAGATAGACCATGCGCTGCAGCGCGTCATGCGCGTACTCACTCTTCGGGTACTGCTCGACGACGATCTTGAAGCTGGCGAACGCCTTGCGCGCCGTGCTCGGCGGGCGTTTGCTGAGGTCCGCGCGAAACAGTGACTCGAAAGCATTCGGCGAGCGCTCGAATTCGACCAGCCCCTTCATGTAGTGCGCGTAATCGACCCGCGGATGAGTCGGATTCTCGCGGATGAAGGTGTCCGCGGCATCGGTCGCGGACTCAGTCTCGCCGGCGCGGTAGTATGCATAGATGAGGTCGAGCCGCGCCTGGCGCGCCTCGTCGCTGAAGGGGAAACGCGCCGTCAGCTGCTCGTAGGTCTTGATGGCCCCGTTGAAGTCGTAGGAATCCAGACTCTTGTGGGCCTTCTTGTAGAGCGTTTCGGGGGTGGCTTTCTTGTCCTCCTTCTCCTTGTGCGAGCGGCACCCGGATACGGCGAACAGGACGACACACAACGCAACCACGGTGGCGCGTAACGGACCGGACCGGAACATCTGATTAAAGGGCCTTTCTGTGGCTTCGCGCCGTGTAAACCGACGAAGTATAGCGAATCCCCGGCGTGCACCTGCGACAGTGGCGGAGCCCGCGGAGTTCCGTGCGCATGCGCTCACGCTGCCGGCAGACGCCGCGGGGCTGCGTTTCGATCAGGCCCTGGCCCGGGCGCTGCCGCAGTACTCGCGCGAGCGTCTCAAGGGCTGGATCGAGGCAGGGGCGGTGCAAATCGATGGCCGGCCGCTGCGTGGCAAGGACCGCGTCCTCGGGGGCGAGCAGGTGCGCATCCGTGCGGTCCTGCCTGCTGAAACCCGGGTGGTCGCCGAAGCGATACCGCTTCGGGTGGTCTTTCGGGATCGCGCCTTGCTGGTCATCGACAAGCCCGCGGGACTGGTCGTGCACCCCGGGGCGGGCAACGCCCGCCACACCCTGCAGAATGCGCTGCTCGCACTCGATCCGAAGCTGGCACTGGTGCCGCGCGCGGGATTGGCGCACCGGCTCGACAAGGACACGAGCGGCCTGCTGTTGGTGGCGCGCACGCCCGAGGCGCACACCGCGCTCACCGCCGCGATGGCCCGGCGCGCGATCACGCGGGAATATCTTGCGGTGTGCACCGGGGTCATGACGGCTGGAGGCACGATCGACGCACCCATCGGGCGTCATCGCACGCAGCGCACGCGCATGGCGGTGCGCGCCGACGGCCGCCTTGCGGTGACCCATTTCCGCATCGTCGAGCGCTTTCACGCCCACACCCTGGTGCGGGTAACGCTCGAGACCGGCCGCACGCATCAGATCCGCGTGCACCTGGCCCATATTGGCTTCCCCGTCGTCGGCGATCCGGTGTATGCCGGCCGCCGGCGCATTCCTGCCGGCGCCACCCCCGCCGTGGTGGCCGCGCTCGAGAGCTTGCACCGCCAGGCGCTGCATGCCACGCGCCTGCGACTGCTCCATCCCCTCAACGGCCGCGAGCTGACCTGGGAGGCGCCACTGCCGGCGGACATGCAGCGGTTGCTGGCGGCGCTCGAGGCCGGAAAGTAATGGGCGCGGCCGCAGGCGTTATTCAGGTACTGACGCCGCAGTGGCCGGTGCCCGCCGGCGTGCGCGCCGCGTTCACGCTTCGTACCGGCGGAGTCAGCCTGCCGCCGTTTGGCTCACTCAACCTCGGTGCTCACGTCGGTGATGCGAGCGCCGCTGTAGCCGAGAACCGCCGTCTGGTGCACCTGCAGCTGGAGCTGCCGGCAGAGCCCGCCTGGCTCGAGCAGGTTCATGGCACGGCGGTGTGTGATCTCGACGCGGTGGCACGGGCTGCACCGCGCGCTGGCGCCGATGCGGTGCTTACGCGCCGCGCGGGCAACGTGTGCGTGGTACAGGTGGCCGACTGCCTGCCAGTGCTGCTCGCCGACCGGGAGGGCACGGCAGTCGCCGCGGTGCATGCCGGTTGGCGCGGGCTCGCGGCCGGGGTGCTGGAAGCCGCCCTCGCGGGCCTCGCGATCGAGCCGCAACGGCTGCTCGCGTGGCTCGGCCCGGCGATCGGGCGCGAGCACTTCGAGGTCGGTGACGAGGTACGCGCGGCTTTACTGGCACAGGACCCTGGCGCCACGGCGGCGTTCACCGCCAACAGCCAGGGCCGCTGGCAGGCCGATCTCGTGGCGCTCGCCCGACGACGGCTCAGTGCACACGGAGTGAGCGCCGTGTACGGCGGCCACTGGTGCACCTACGCCGATCCGGCGCGGTTCTTCTCCTACCGGCGCGACGGACGCTGCGGCCGTATGGCCGCGCTCATCTGGCTCGGCTGAGATCGCGGTATCGTGTCTCTTCTGCTTATCATCATGCTGTTTGCTGCCGCGGGCGGCATCGCCAGCGCGGCGTTTGCGGTCGTGCTGCTATGGCTGCGCGAGGATCACATCAGGCTCGTCCTGCCGCACCTGGTGAGCTTCGCCACCGGTGCGCTGCTCGGTGCGGCGCTGCTCGCGCTGTTGCCGGAAGCGATCGAGGCTGCAGGCCCCGCCGGTGCGCGGCGCATCGGGCTCGCGATTCTCATCGGAATCACGGTGTTCTTCGTCATCGAGAAGCTGGTGCTGTGGTGGCACGCACACGACCATGCGCACGGCGAGAGCGACCGTGGCCGCGAGCACGCCTCGGGCGTGCTGGTTCTGGTCGGAGACAGTATCCACAACGCGCTCGATGGCGTGCTGATCGCGGCCGCATTCCTTACCAGCATCCCGCTGGGACTCGTCACGACACTCGCCGTCGCCGCACACGAGATTCCGCATCGGCTCGGCGACTTCGCGATCCTGATGCATGCCGGCCTGTCGCGATCGCGGGCGCTGCTGCTGAACCTCGCCACCGGGATCGCATCGCTGCTGGGTGCGGTCGCTGCCTACTACGGTTTGCGCCTGGCGATGGGAGCGTTGCCCTACGCGGTGGCGTTCGCGGCCGCGGGATTCCTTTATATCGCGGTCGCCGGCCTCATTCCCGGTCTGCAGCGCCGCGCTGAGCCGCTGGCCGGCATGATGCAGGTGATCATGATGACCCTCGGCATCGCCGTGATCGCGGCAGCCGAAGCACTCAGCCATCGCTGAGGCGAGGGACGCGGAAAGGCAGCGATTTTGCGATTGAGTTCGCGAACCTGGGACTTCGCGATCGTGTACATTTGACGTAATTCCGCGAACCGAATAGTGGCGAGCGATGTTCAAGTGGTTGAGCGGGGGCGAAGCCGCCCAAGTCGGCACGGCGCTGGCCGATAACTTCGTGCTGGAGACAACGGCGGGGGCGGGCGCGCGCCGTAGCGCGAAGCGCGGGGAGCAGGGACCGGATCCGGAGAAGCTCCAGCAGAGATTCCTGCAGCGGGTCGATCGTGAGACCCGCCCACTCAAACTGAACATCTTCAGGCGCGCGAGTCTCGCCAACTCCTTCAAGTGGCGCTTGCTCGAGCAGGGTGTCGAGAAGAACGTGGTCGAGCAGCTGACCCAGGCGCTGGTGCTGCGGCTGACGACCCGCCTGGCGCACGCGCCGCAGCCGGACCAGCCCGTGGCCTCAGGCAGGCGACGGCTCGGTCGCGACGCCGTGCAGGCACTGCTCGTCCGGGGCAGTGAACACGCGCAGCGCGACGAGGATGAGCAGGCAGTCGAGAGCTTCCAGGAAGTACTGGCGGCCGAGCCCGGCAACTTCGTGGCGCACAATAACCTTGGCATGGCGCTCTGCAGACTGGGCCGCTACCACGAGGGGGCCGAGCACTACCGCCGGGCGATCGGGGCCAGGGAGAGCTACGCCGAGGCACACTGTAATCTCGGCTCGCTGCTGCGCTCGCAGGGGCGGATCATGGAATCCGAGCAGCCGCTGCGGCGGGCGCTGAAGCTCAAGCCGGCTCTGACCGAGGCGCAGATCAGTCTCGGCGCGACGCTCTACATGCTGGGACGCCTCGAGGAGGCCAAAGGCCTGCTCGAGAGAGCTCTGAAGGCAGCCCCTCGTCAACTCGATGCGCTCACGTGCATGGGGCAGCTTGTCGCCCTCGAGGGACACTTTACCGAGGCGGAAAGCTGGTTCGAGCGCGCCCTGGAAATCAATCCGAAGTACTGGCTCGGCTGGGTGGGGCTCGCGGGCGTGCGCCGGATGACGGCTGCCGACAGCGCGTGGCTCAAGGGTGCGCAGGCGAGCGCCGACAGTGGGCTGCCGCCCCTGAACGAAGCGAGTGTCCGCTACGCGATCGCCAGGTATTTCGATCAGACCGGGGATTTCGCGCAGGCGTTCCGCAGTGTGCAGCGCGCCAAGGAACTGGTCAGGACCGCGGCCGTGCCTTATGACCGGGCTGGCCGCACGCGTTTCGTCGACGCCCTGATCCGCACCTACGGGCCCGACACGCTCAGGGGAGAAAAACCCGGGGCATCGGACTCGAACCTGCCTGTCCTGGTGCTCGGCATGCCGCGTTCGGGCACCTCGCTGGTTGAGCAGATCGTCGCTTCACACCCGGCGGTAACAGGCGCAGGCGAGGTCGAGTACTGGAGTCCTATCGTCTTCAAGCACGCCAACAGCCTGCTGCGCGAGCCGCCTGACGAAGCGACACGGCGCAAGATGGCGGCAGGATATCTGCGCGCGCTCACCGCAAATGCGGGCCATGCCGCGCGCGTCGTCGACAAGTCACCGTTCAATTCCGAGCATCTGGGCATCATCCATTCGGTATTCCCGAAGGCGCGGGTCATCTACCTGCGTCGGGACCCCATCGATACGTGCCTGTCCTGCTACTTCCAGGACTTCCCGCCGCTGCTGAACTTCACGCTCGATCTGTCGGACCTCGCGCACTTCTACCGCAACCATCACCGGCTGATGGAGCACTGGCGCAGCGCCCTGCCACCCGGCACGCTGCTCGATGTGCCGTACGAAGAGCTGATCGCCGATCAGGAAGGCTGGACCCGCAGGATCCTGGAGTTCCTCGGACTCCCCTGGGACGACCGCTGTCTGAACTTCCACAGCAACGATCGCAATGTGCTGACCGCTAGCTACTGGCAGGTGCGCCAGAAGGTCTACACGAGCTCTGTAGGGCGCTGGCGCAACTACCAGAAATTCATCGGACCGCTACTCGAGCTCAAAGGCCTCGAGTAGCGTGCAATGTTCGATTGGCTCAATGGCCGCCAGGCCGCAGAGGTCGGGGCGGAGCTCGCCGACGATCTCGTCGTGCAGATGGCGGCTGAACTACCGGGTTATCGGCACCGACAATCCGACAGCCCGGGACGGCGCGAGCGGCTGCCGAATCTCACGCAGAGGCTGCTGGAGCGCGTGGACCGGGTAGCCCGCCCCCTGCAGCTGAACGTCTTCAAGCGCGCCAAGCTCGCAAGCTCCTTCAAATGGCGGTTGCTCGAGAAAGACGTCGCGCCGCAGCTCGTCGATGAATTCAAGCTAGCGCTCGTAAGGCGTCTTTCCGCAGAGCCTGGCGACCAGGCAGTCAGTGACCTGCCGCTGAGCGCTTCGCCTCCCGGGCCGGAGCCGATCGACACCGCCGCGTCGCTCGCAGAAGGAATTGAGCAGCTCAAACACGGCGACAACGACCAGGCGGTCGAGTGTTTTAAGGCGGTGGTGAGTGTCGATCCGCGCAACGCGGCCGCGCACAATAATCTCGGAATCGCGCTCTGGAAGATGGGCCGCCTTCAAGAGGGGGAGAGCCAATTCCGTCGAGCGCTCGAAATTAGGGACGCCGATCCTGATGCCCAGTTCAATCTCGGATCGGTACTGCAACTGCTCGGCCGGTTCAGCGACGCTGAGATGCCGTTGCGACGTGCGCTGACGCTACAGCCCGGCTCGGCCAGGGTCCAGAGCATTCTTGGCATCAATCTGCTCGCCACCGGAAACATTCACGAAGCCCGGGATCTCATCGAGAAAGTGCTGCAGGTTGATGCCAGTAACGCGAATGCGCTGCTCGCCATGGGGCAGCTCGCGGAGCGCGAGGGGCGCTTTGCCCAGGCGGAGGCCGTATTCAGGCGAACACTGGAAGTGAACGCTAACGCCCACGGCGCCTGGGTGGGCCTGGCGCGTGTACGCAAGATGACGTCCGCAGATGCAGCGTGGCTGAAGGGGGCAGAGGCTTGCGCCGACAGTGGGCTCAGCCCGTTGGGCGAAGCCGATATTCGCTGCGCAATCGGCAAGTACTACGACGACCTCGGGGACTTCGACCAGGCATTTCGCAGTTACCGGCGCGCAAGCGAACTGTCGAGAACGGTTGCGCTGCCCTACGATCGGGGCTGAACGGTCAGCTCTCGTCGACGATCTGATCCGCGTCTATACGCGCGCGACACTTTCACGAGTCGCGTCCCGGTGCTTCGGATTCAAAAGCTTCCGGTGCTGGTTACCGGCATGCCGCGCTCTGGTACATCGCTCGTCGAGCAGATCATCGCGTCACATCCAGCAGCGAAAGGCGCAGGTGAGCTCATGTCTGGAGCCGTCAGCTTTCTCGAGGCCGAAGGCGTGCTGCGGCACTCGCCGCCCGGAGAAGCGCTGACCAAGACGATGGCACACGGATATCTTCGCGATCTCGAAGAACATGCCATCGAACGCGCAGCGCGTCGTTGATAAGCAGCCCTTCAACGCCGATCTACTCGGAATCGTCCATTGCGTTTTCCCGCACGCCCGAGTGATCTACCTACGTCGGGATCCCATCGACACGTGCCTGTCGTGCTTCTTCCAACCCTTCCCGCCGGCGCTGAATTTCACCAAGGACCTGTCCGACCTGGCCCATTATTACCGCGAGCATCGCACCGGCTGATCGAGCACTGGCACAGCGCCCTCCCGTCGGGGACGCTGCTCGACGTGCCCTACGAACAGCTGATCGCCGACCAGGAGGGCT
>CAWILY010000009.1:0-1007500 GCA_963837075.1 uncultured Gammaproteobacteria bacterium
TTTGGCGGAGAGAGAGGGATTCGAACCCTCGAAGGGCTTTTGACCCTTACACCCTTAGCAGGGGTGCGCCTTCGACCACTCGGCCATCTCTCCGCTTAGCGAAACGCTTCTTCTTCCGGTGCTTGTCGCGCGGGGCGGCCATGATACGGAAAGACTGCGGGCGCAGCAAAACCTGCCAAAAGCGCCGGGCTCACGCCGTGAGCCGCGCGCGCACGAATTCCTGCACCGACTCCAAGGCGGCGTCAAGCGCTTCGGGCTTGCTGCCACCGGCCTGGGCGAAGTCTGCCCGGCCGCCGCCACGCCCCCCAACCTGCGCGGCCACGGCGCCGGCGAGCTCGCCCGCCTTGATCCGTTCGGTCTGATCTGCGGTGACACCGGCAACCAGCAACACCTTGGCGGAGTTCTCGACGCTCGCCAGCACTACCACCGCCGATTTGAGCCGCTGCTTGAGCTGATCGACGGCGGTACGGAGCGAGCCGGCATCGGCGCCTTCGACCTTGGTCGCGACCACCTTGACGCCCTGGACGTCGATCGCCCCTGCCGCCAGGTCCACGCCCTTGCCGGTTGCCAGCCGGTCCTTGAGGGTACGGATCTCGCGCTCGAGCTGCCGGGTGCGTTCGAGCTGCTCGCGCACCTTGTCCTTCAGGTCCTCGCGCGAGCCGCGCACGAGCGCCGCGACGTCCTTCAGCAACGCGTCGTTCTCCTCGACGTACTCGAGCGCCCGTGCACCGGTGAGCGCTTCGATGCGCCGCACGCCAGATGCGACACCGCTTTCGCTGGTGACCTTGAACAAGCCGATGTCACCCGCACGGCGCACGTGCGTGCCACCACACAGCTCCATCGAGAAATCGCCCAGGCGTAGCACGCGCACATCCTTGTCGTACTTTTCACCGAACAGGGCCATGGCACCCGCAGCGACCGCGGCGTCGTACTCCATGACACGCGTCTCGGCCGCAACGTTGGCGCGGATCTGCTCGTTGACCAGCCGCTCGATCGCAGTGAGCTCCGCTGGTGTCACCGGTTGGAAGTGCGTGAAGTCGAATCGCAACCGGTCCGGGGCGACCAGCGAGCCTTTCTGCAGCACGTGCGTACCGAGTACCTGGCGCAACGCCGCGTGCAGCAGGTGCGTGGCGCTGTGGTTGAGCACCGTCGCCGCACGCCGCACCGTATCCACTTCGGCATCAAGCTTGTCGGCCACGCGGATCCCGCCCTGCGAGACGCGGCCGATGTGCGCATAAGCTGTGCCACGCCTCTGCGTGTCGGTTACCAGGAAGCGCACCCCATCAGCGCGCAACTCGCCGGCGTCACCGACCTGGCCACCGGCCTCGGCGTAAAACGGGGTGCGATCGAGTACCACCTCGCCCTCATCGCCTTCCTCGAGCGTCTCGACCTGGGCGCCCTGCTTCAGCAGCGCCACAACCCGGCCGGGAGCGATCAAGGTCTCGTAGCCTTTGAACTGCGTATGCGCATCCACCTTGGCGGCGCCAGGCAGCTCCGCGAACTTGCTCGCTTCCTGCGAACGGCGGCGCTGCTCCTCCATGGCCGCCTCGAAACGCACCAGGTCGACATTCAGGCCGCGCTCGCGCGCGACGTCGGCGGTGAGATCGACCGGGAAGCCGTAGGTGTCGTAGAGCTTGAACACCGTGTCCCCGTCGATCACCTTAGCGCCGCGCAGATTGCGGATCGCCGTCTCGAGCAGCACCATGCCGTTGGCGAGCGTCTCCGCGAAGCGCTCCTCCTCCTGGCGGATCACGCGCTCGGCGTGCGCGCGGCCGCGTGTGAGCTCGGGGTATGCGGCGCCCATCTCCTTCTCCAAGACCGGCACCAGCTTGTAGAAGAACGGCTCCTGGATGCCGAGCTTGTAGCCGTGGCGCAGCGCGCGGCGGATGATCCGGCGCAGCACGTAACCGCGCCCCTCGTTGGACGGGGACACGCCGTCGATGGTGAGGAACGTGGCGGCACGGATGTGGTCTGCGATGACGCGCAGCGAGCTCGAGGTCAGCACCGAAGTCCCCGCGAGCTTGCCGGCCGCGCGAATCAGGTTCTTGAACAGGTCGATGTCGTAGTTGGAATGCACCCCCTGCATGACGGCGGAGATGCGCTCGAGTCCCATGCCGGTGTCCACCGAGGGCTTCGGTAACGGCGTCATCTTGCCGTCGGCGGAGCGGTCGAACTGCATGAACACCAGATTCCAGATCTCGACGTAGCGGTCACTGTCTTCATCCAGCGAGCCCGGCGGGCCGCCCGGCACTTCCGGTCCGTGGTCGTAGAAGATCTCGCTGCACGGGCCGCAGGGGCCGGTATCACCCATGGCCCAGAAGTTGGACGCTTCGCCGAGGCGCGAGAAGCGCTCGCGACTGATGCCGATGTCCTTCAGCCAGACCTCGGCAGACTCGTGATCGTCCTTGTACACCGTGCACCACAGCCGCGCCGGATCGAGTCCCAGGGTGTAGATGAGGAAGTCCCAGGCAAGATGGATCGCCTCACGCTTGAAATAGTCCCCGAACGAGAAGTTGCCCAGCATCTCGAAGAAGGTGTGATGACGGGCCGTGTAGCCTACGTTCTCGAGGTCGTTGTGCTTGCCGCCGGCGCGCACGCAGCGTTGCGCGGAAGCCGCCCGCAGGTAGTCGCGCTGCTCCTTGCCGAGGAACACGTCCTTGAATTGCACCATACCGGCATTGGTGAACAGCAGCGTCGGATCGTTCGCCGGCACGAGCGAGCTCGAGGGCACGACGATGTGGCTCTGCGAGCGGAAGAACTGCAGGAACGTGCTGCGCACGTCCGCCGCACTCATGTAGGAGGGCTTATTCAAGGCTCCGTCGTTCCTGTGTCGGGCTCGATACCCGCGGCCGCACGGATATGATCCGATGAAAAGCCTCGGTACTGCAAAAAACGGGCTTGTCGGGCCTTCTCGGTCCAACTCGTCGGCGGCCGCGGCCCGAACCGGGCGCGACACACCTTGCCGGCCAGGGCGCGCCAGTCCGGCCCGGTGGCCAGCGCCGCATCGATGGCTGCCGCCGGCAGGCCATGGCGGCGCAGCTGCGCCGCGATACGCAGCGGTCCCTGCCCGCGGCCAGCGTGGTATGCGACATAGTTCTGCGCGTAGCGCGCCTCATCGAGGATCCCCTCGCTCGCAAGCTCGCCAAGCAGCACCGCGACCCCAGCGGGATCGAATCCCCGGGAGATGAGCTTCTCGGCCAGTTCGCCCCCGGCGTAATCACGCCGCGCAAGCAGTGCGACCGCGGCCGAACGCAGCCGTCGCGGGTCGGCGCGCTCGTGCGCCCCGGCAGGATCGGCTGCTGCGAGTGATCGTCCTTCAGGCATGGCATCCAGTATAGTGCGCCCCCTGGGCGCTCCCTCGGCGGAGCGCATCATTTCATTGGGACGGCATGAGCATGCGATTCATCATTGGAGTAGCAGCCCTCGCTGTAATGCCACTGGCGCTCGCAGACCCGCCGAGCAGCACGGCAACAGCGGCCCCTGCCGCGACTCCGACCGCCGCAACGACGGCGAGCCCAGCGTCCGCCACGACGCCCACCTCAGCGAGCGCACCCGCGGCGGCTCCAGCAGCAGACAGCAAGCCGAGCGTCGTCGTGCAGGCCGAGGTCGACGCGCAGGAGAAGCATTTCCTGGCAGAAGGTTACAAGATGGAAATGCGCAACGGCGAAAAGGTCTTCTGTCGCCGCGAGGAGGAGTTGGGTAGCCGTCTCGGCGCCCACAAAGTCTGCGGGACGGGTCTGCAGCTCCAGAACATCGAGCGGGAATCCCAGGACTCGGTCAACCGGAGCATGATGCAGCAGAACAACCCGTCCGGGAAATGATCCCGGGGGACGCTGCGATCGCGACGTATCAGGCGCTGTTGGCGGCCGCCTGATCGCCGTTGCGCTGCTGGCGCGGGGGCAGAAGGCGTGCCCTGACCTGCTCCTCGATCTCGCGCGCGACGTCCTTGTTCGACTGCAGGTACGTGCGGGCGTTGTCCTTGCCCTGACCGATGCGGCTACCCTTGTAGGCGTACCAGGCACCGGACTTCTCGATGATGCCGAGCGAGCTGGCGAGCTCGATGATCTCGCCCTCGCGCGAGATACCCTGCCCGTACATGATCTCGAATTCTGCCTCGCGAAACGGCGGTGCCACCTTGTTCTTCACCACCTTGACGCGCGTCATGTTGCCGACGACTTCCTCGCCGTTCTTGATCGCGCCAATGCGCCGGATGTCGAGCCGCACCGAGGCATAGAACTTCAGCGCGTTGCCGCCGGTGGTGGTTTCCGGATTGCCGAACATCACGCCGATCTTCATGCGGATCTGGTTAATGAAGATCACGATGGTGTTCGAGCGCTTGATGTTGCCGGTGAGCTTGCGCAGCGCCTGTGACATGAGGCGTGCGTGCAGGCCGACCTGCATTTCGCCCATCTCGCCCTCGATTTCCGCCCTGGGCGTCAGCGCCGCCACCGAATCGATCACCACGATGTCGACGGCGTTCGAGCGCACCAGCATGTCGGTGATCTCGAGCGCCTGTTCACCGGTATCCGGCTGTGATACCAGCAGATCGTTGATGTTGACGCCGAGCTTCTCGGCGTAGCTCGGGTCGAGAGCATGCTCGGCATCGACGAACGCCGCCGTGCCGCCGCCCTTCTGTATCTCGGCGATGACCTGCAGCGTGAGGGTCGTTTTGCCGGAAGCTTCCGGGCCGAAGACCTCCACCACCCGTCCGCGCGGGACGCCGCCGATACCGAGGGCAATGTCCAGTCCCAGCGAACCGGTGGACACCGTCTCCACGTCGTAGCTCGCAGCGGCGTCCCCGAGACGCATCACCGAGCCCTTGCCGAACTGCTTTTCAATCTGACCAAGTGCGGCGGCAAGCGCCTTCTTGCGGTTCTCTTCCATCTGTGGATTTCCGAAAGCCTCGAGCGGAGAAGAAAAATATTTCGAGCGTGATTATCACACAAAGCATTCGCCCGCGGTGCGCGGCGCGCGCGTCATTTCGCCGCTATTCGTGCGGTTTCTCGGCTGCAACCAGTGAATAGGATTCGATGACACTGTATACGGGGCCTTTGCTGTCGGTGCGGCTGTCGAGCAGCACAAAGGATTGGAAGCGCCACTGGACGGGACGTATGGCCGGATCTGCCGGCGGCTTGGTCACCTTACGTGCCAGCGTGACATGTTCGCGGAAGAGCTTGAGATCCGGAGTGAATCCGGCCGATGTGGTGCGATCGGTGAGTGCCGCGGCGAGCGAGCGCACGGCGCTCGTATCACCGACGGCAACCGCGCACAGGATCTGCGACCGCGGCCAGTGCGCCAGATGATCGAAGCGCAGCGACAGGGCGCCCGCCGGGGACCGCGCGGCGGCGAGCTCTAGGGCGAGCTGCCGCAGCTCCCCGATGCGCCCCTGGGCGACGCTGCCGATGAAGGCCAGCGTCACGTGCAGGCTCGCCGCTGGCACCGGACGCCCGCCGCAATGCCTCACGGCAGCGGCGGTCGCGTGCGAGAGGGCCCGGCGCGCCTCCTCATCGGGCCACAGCGCGAAGAACAGCCGCTGCGCCGCCTCGCCCGGCCTGCCGCTCAAGAGGACGCCGCGCGCGCCGTGCTCTCCGGGCGTACCGGCAAATCCAGGCGCAGGATGAGCCGCAGCGCATGCTGCACCGAGCGACTGCGGACGAACGCCCGGTCCCCGGCGAAGAGCTTCTCCTCGGCGATGATGTCGACGGCGGTGCCCTGGCGCGCCGCGGCGCAGAACCACACCGTGCCGACCCGCTTGCCGGGGGCAGCCCCGTCGGGGCCTGCGATACCGCTCAGCGCGAGCGCCACGGTGACCCCGGCGCACCTGAGTGCCCCCTCGGCCATCTCGCGCACCGTCTGCTCGCTGACCGCACCGAAGCTCTCGAGGGTGTGCGCACTGACACCGAGATCGCGCATCTTGGCGACATTGGAATAGGTGACGTAGCCGCACTCGAACCACTGCGAGCTGCCTGGGACGTCCGTCAGTGCCTTCGCCACCCATCCCCCGGTGCAGGACTCGGCAGTCGCCAGGCGTCGCTCCGCGGCACGCAGCTTGTGACCGACGCGAGCCGCCAACTCATACAGTTCGGGGTCGCTCACCATGGACGTGAGGCTACTCCAGCCATCGCCTGGCCCGATAGCCGACAGAGGCCGTGCAGGACCGCCGCGCAGGCGTACGCCCGGGCGTTTTCGGGTAGCCTTCGCGCACGATGAACGAGGCGGCCCTGTCACAGCACACGCCGATGATGCAGCAGTACCTGCGCATCAAGAGCCAGTATCCCGACATCCTGCTGTTCTACCGCATGGGGGACTTCTACGAGCTGTTCTACGAGGATGCGCGGCGCGCGGCAGGCCTCCTCGACATCACGCTCACCGCCCGCGGGCAGTCGGCGGGCCAGCCGATCCCCATGGCCGGCGTGCCGTACCACGCCGTCGACAGCTACCTGGCGCGCCTGGTGCGCAGGGGCGAGAGCGTTGCGATCTGTGAGCAGGTGGAGGCCGCCGGCGGCAAAGGCCCGATCGAGCGTCAGGTCGTCCGCATCGTCACACCGGGTACAGTGACCGACAGCGCGCTTCTCGAGGAACGGACCGACACCCTGCTCGCCGCGCTGGTCGCGGAGGGCGACCGCTTCGGGCTGGCCTGGCTCGACCTGGCGGCGGGACGTTTCACGGTCATGCAGGGTGAGGGGCCTGCGGCGCTCACCGCGGAGCTCGAGCGCCTCAAGCCCGCGGAGCTGCTCGTGGCCGAGGGCGCCGGCGGCGACAGGCTGGCACGCGCCGCCATGGCGCTGCGCACCCGCCCGCCCTGGCAGTTCGAGCTGGCGAGCGCCTCGCGCCTGCTGACCGATCAGCTCGGCACGCTCGACCTCAGGGGCTTCGGCGCCGACGAGCTGCCACTTGCGATCCGCGCGGGGGGCGCACTGCTGCAATACGTGCGCGACACGCAGAAATCAGCGCTGCCACACATCCGTGCCCTGCGCGTGGAAGAGCGCACCGACGCCCTGATGCTCGATGCCGCCACGCGCCGTAATCTCGAGATCGACACCAGCCTCACCGGCAACGAGGAGGCGACACTGCTCGCGGTCCTCGACGGTTGCGTGACCGCGATGGGATCGCGGCAGCTGCGCCGCTGGCTGAACCGGCCGCTTACCGGCCAGCCGCTGCTGCGCGAGCGCTATCACGCGCTCGGCGTACTGATGGATGGGCGCGGCTTCGAAGCGCTGCGCCAGGCGCTTGCCGGTATCGGCGACATCGAGCGCATCCTGGCACGCGTGGCGTTGCGCTCCGCGCGCCCGCGTGATCTCACGCAGCTGCGCGCCTCATTGCGTCTGCTGCCGGCCGCGCGCGCAGCGCTCGCCGGCCTCGATTCCCCGCTCCTCGAGCGCCTGCGCGCCGCAATTGGCGAGCACGACGAGGTCGTGGCGCTGCTCACGGCTGCGATCGCGATCGAGCCGGCGACGCTCGTGCGCGAGGGAGACGTGATCGCCCCGGGGTACGATGCAGCGCTCGATGAGCTGCGGCGCATCGCCATGCACACGGACGAGTTTCTGCTCGACCTCGAGCGGCGCGAGCGCGAGCGCACCGGCCTCAGCGGCCTTGAAGCTCGGATACAACCGCGTCCAGGGGTTCTTCATCGAGATCGCGCGGCGCGATGCCGAGCGCGTGCCCGCCGACTACGTCCGCCGGCAGACGGTGAAATCGGCCGAGCGCTTCATCACCGCAGAGCTGAAGAGCTTCGAGGACCGGGTGCTGAGCGCGCGCGAACGCTCGCTCGCGCGTGAGCGCGAGCTGTTCGATGGCGTGCTGACGCAGCTCATCGGCGTGCTGGGCGCACTGCAGACGAGCGCGGCAGCGCTTGCCGAGACCGATGCGCTCGCGAGCCTCGCTGAGCGCGCCTGCGCACTCGAATGGGCGCGGCCGGAGCTGGTCGGCGAGCCGTGTCTGACCATCGTGGGCGGCCGGCATCCGGTGGTCGAGCGCTTCAGCGACGCACCGTTCGTGCCGAACGATCTGCAGCTGGACGCCACGCGGCGCATGCTCATCATCACCGGGCCCAACATGGGCGGCAAATCGACCTACATGCGCCAGACCGCGCTGATTGCGCTGCTGGCGCACATCGGCAGCTTCGTGCCAGCCGAGCGCGCGGTGCTCGGCCCGCTCGATCGGATATTCACGCGCATCGGCGCAGCGGACGACCTGGCCGGCGGTCGCTCCACCTTCATGGTGGAGATGACCGAGGCGGCCAACATCCTGCACAACGCCAGCGCCCGCAGCCTGATCCTGCTCGATGAGATCGGCCGCGGCACCAGCACCTTCGACGGCCTGTCGCTCGCCTGGGCCATGGCGCGGGACATCGCCGGCCGCGTGCGGGCATTCACACTGTTCGCGACGCATTATTTCGAGCTGACTTCGCTCGCGACCGAGGTGGAGGGCTGCGCCAACGTGCACCTCGATGCCACCGAGCATGCCGACGGCATCGTGTTCCTGCATGCGGTGAAGGATGGTCCCGCCAATCGCAGCTACGGCCTGCAGGTCGCGCAGCTCGCCGGTGTTCCACCCGCAGTCATCGGCGCCGCGCGTCGTTACCTCGAGCAGCTCGAGTCCGAGCGCGACCGCCAGCGGGCGGCGACCGGGGCAGGCATGGCCGCGCAATCCGAGCTGCCCTTGTTCGCCAGTGCACCGCCATCTTCGGGGGCCGCGCCGGGCGCTCGGCCCGCGGACCGGGTGCGCGCCGCGCTCGCCGCGCTCGATCCGGACGAGATGACACCGAAAGCCGCCCTCGCCGCGCTGTACGACCTGCGGCGCCTGCTAGCGGAGTGAGAATCGCCCCTGGGTGAGAAATTCCCCGGTCTCGTGCGCCACGCGCGCCGAGGCCAGCATCCCCATGTGGCTGACCGGGAGGGTAATGTGGTCGGCGGCACCGGGCATGCGCGTCTCGCTCACCGCGACGGTACCGTCGTTGGGCTCATCGAAGTGGGCCAGCAGCTGCCCCACGCCGAGCGGCTGGGTGCCGGCCACGATGCCGAGCGGGCGCTCATGCCCCCAGCGCCGCATGCGCGGCTGCAACAGCTCCTCCGCGACCGACTGGCCCATGAGATGGGCAACGGGCGCGAAGCGAGCGGCCCGTTCCGCGGCGCGGCTCGCGACGCACGGCGTACCGAGAAATACCGCGCGCCCCGGCGGCTGTGCGGGGAAGCGCTCGAGAAAGCGGTGGATGACGAGTCCGCCCAGGCTGTGACCGACGAAGTGCACCTCCTTCACCTGTAGCTCCTGCACGTACGCTGCCAGGCGCGCGGTGATGGTGCTCATCGCCCAGGCGGCAGCCGAGTAGCGGAACGAGTGCAGCGTGAGATCAAACTCGTTCGCCAGGCGATGCCGCAGGATGAGCGACTCGTCACCCGGCATCCACAGGCCATGTACGTAGACGACGTGCGCCATCGGACCTCACACGCGCGGCGCACCGCACGCCGTAGCTGTCACGGCTGCGGTAAGCGCACCCGAATATGCAGCTCGCGCAGCTGCGCCTCGCTCACCTCGGTGGGTGCCTCCGTGAGCGGGTCGGCGGCGGTCTGGGTTTTCGGGAAGGCGATCACCTCGCGGATGCTGTCGGCGCCCGCCATCAGCATGGCAAGGCGGTCGAGACCGAAGGCGATGCCACCGTGGGGCGGGGCGCCGAACTTGAGCGCATCGAGCAGGAAGCCGAACTTCTTCTGCGCTTCCTCGGCGCCGATGCCGAGCAGCTCGAAGACCGTCGACTGCATATCCTGGCGGTGGATGCGCACCGAGCCGCCGCCGATCTCGGAGCCGTTCAGCACCATATCGTAGGCCTTGGCCAGCGCCTCGCCGGGGGCGGCGCGCAGCGCCGCCGCGTCATCATCCTTCGGCGCCGTGAACGGGTGATGCATGGCGACCCAGCGTCGCTCTTCGGCATCCCAGTCGAACATCGGGAAGTCGATGACCCACAGCGGGCGCCAGCCGCTCGTGACGAGTCCGCGATCCTGGCCGATCTTCAGGCGCAGCGCGCCGAGCGAATCATTGACGACCTTGGCCGTATCGGCGCCGAAAAAGATCAGGTCGCCGTCCGCGGCCGCCGTGCGCGTGAGGATACCGGCGAGCGCCGCATCGCTCAGGAATTTGATGATCGGCGACTGCAGGCCCTCGCGCCCGCGGGCGCGCTCGTTCACCTTGATGTACGCCAGGCCCCTCGCGCCGTAACGCGCCACGAATGCCACGTAGTCATCGATCTGCGAGCGCGGGATGCTGGCCCCGCCCGGCACGCGCAACGCCGCCACGCGTCCCTTGGCGTCCTGCGCAGGACCGGCGAACACCTTGAAGTCGCAGTCGCGCACCAGGTCAGCGACGTCGACGAGCTCGAGCGCAATGCGCAGATCCGGCTTGTCTGATCCGTAGCGGCGCATGGCCTCCTGGTAACTGATGCGCGGGAAGGGGTCGATGAGCTCGGTATCGAGCACTTCCTTGAAGAAGTGGCGCACCAGAGCCTCCATGAGTCCCATGATCTGGTCGCGGGACAGGAAGGAGGTCTCGATGTCCAGCTGGGTGAACTCCGGCTGGCGGTCGGCACGCAGGTCCTCGTCGCGAAAGCAGCGCACGATCTGGTAGTAGCGGTCGAAGCCCGCGATCATCAGCAGCTGTTTGAAAATTTGCGGCGACTGCGGCAGGGCGAAGAACTTGCCCGGATGGGTGCGGCTCGGCACGAGGTAATCGCGCGCGCCCTCCGGGGTCGCCTTGGTGAGCATTGGCGTCTCGAGATCGATGAAGTCGTGGCTGTCGAGCCAGCTGCGCATCGAGCGCGTCAGCCGGTGGCGCAGACGCAGACGCTGATTCATGACCTCGCGACGCAGGTCGAGATAGCGATGGCGCAAGCGCACCTCCTCGCTAACCTGCTCGTCGAGCTGAAACGGCAGCGGCTCGGAGCGATTGAGCACCTCGAGCTCCCGGGCCACCAGTTCCACGCGGCCGGATGCGAGCTGAGGGTTCACGGTGCCGGGCGGCCGCTCACGCACCTTGCCCGTCACGCGCAGCACGAACTCGTTGCGCAGGCGTTCGGCATCCAGGAACACCGCCGCAAGGTCCGGGTGGAAGACGATCTGCAGCAGGCCTTTGGCGTCGCGCAGATCGACGAAGATCACCCCGCCGTGGTCGCGCCGGCGATGCACCCAGCCGGCGACCGATACGTCCTGGCCGAGGAGCTGTTCGTTGACCTGTCCGCAGTAGTGTGAGCGCATGAGGCGCGCGATGTTACGGAAGGCGCGCAGCTCCCCGCAACCGTTCTCAGGCGGGTGTCATTTCCAGCACCGCCGCCCCCGTAAGCGCCCCGCCGCGCAGCCTTTCCAGTGCGACATTAGCCTCACGGAGCCCGAAACGCTCCACCGTGGCCGTAAGACCCAGGCGCGCGGCGAGCGCCATGAACTCCTCCCCGTCCCGGCGCGTGAGATTGGCGACCGATGCCACCGATCGCTCCCCCCACAGCAGCCGATAGGGAAAGGCGGGGATATCACTCATGTGAATGCCCGCGCACACCACCCGGCCACCGGGACGTACCGCGGCAAGCGCCACCGGTATGAGCGCGCCCACCGGCGCAAACAGGATCGCGGCATCGAGCGGCTCGGGGGGCGAGTCTTCCGACGCCCCCGCCCACACTGCACCGAGCTCGCGAGCGAAGCGCTGTCCGGCCTGATCGTCCCGGCGGGTGAAAGCGAACACCCGCCGCCCTTCGTGCCGCGCGACCTGCGCCAGCAGGTGTGCCGCCGCGCCGAAGCCGTACAGGCCGAGGTTCTGCCCCTCCCCTGCCTTGCGGTAGGCACGATAGCCGATCAGCCCCGCGCACAGGAGCGGGGCGAGCAGTGCCGCCGCCGGCTGCTGCGGCAGCGCAAGGCAGTAGCGCGCATCCGCCAGCACCTGCTCGGCGTAGCCGCCGTCGCGTGTATAGCCGGTGAATCGTGCGCGCACGCACAGGTTCTCCATGCCGGCCCGGCAGTACTCGCAGCTGCCGCAGGTAAAGGCGAGCCAGGGCACGCCGACGCGATCCCCGGGGCGAAAGCGGCGGACGTCGCTCCCACAGGCTGTCACCATGCCGACAATCTCGTGGCCGGGCGTGATCGGGCAGCGGACGTCGGGCAGCTCGTTATCGATCACGTGCAGGTCGGTGCGGCACACGCCGCAGGCTTCCACCTGGATCAGCACCTCCTCGGGCGCCGGGGCAGGAAGGGAGAGCTCCGTGAGCGTGAGCGCGGAGCCTGGCGCCAGCAGACGCATCGCCTGCACGGGATACCTCAGGCGGCGGGTTTGGCGAGCGCCTGCGCCTTGACAGCGGCGGCCGGCGGCACCACCACACCGCAGGTGATGATCATGCGCAGCGCGGCATCGACCGACATGTCGAGCTGCACGACCTGCCGGCGCGGCACCACGACCAGATAGCCGGCGGTGGCGTTGAGTGCGGCGGATATGTAGACGGCTACGTGGGGCTCGCCGAGCTTCTCAGTCACCTCCGGTACGTCCTCCGCGGTGAGGAAGCCGATGCTCCATACCCCGGTGCGCGGATACTCGAGCATCACCACCTTGCGGAAGGAGCTGGACTGCGAGAACACACTCTCGGCGAAGCTCTTGACGCCGCCGTACACCGAACGCACGAGCGGAATGCGATTGAGCAGCTCCTCGCCCCAGACGAGAAAGCGGTGCCCGATGAGGTTGGTCACCAGCAGTCCGGTGAGAAACACCACGACCAGCGCGAACACCAGGCCTACACCGGGGAGCGTGAACCCCACCAGCGCCTCCGGCCGGTACGCCGGCGGCAGCAAGAGCAGCGTGCGGTCCATGATGTGCAGCATGAAGGTCACCACCCAGATGGTGGCGAGGATCGGCAGCCAAACGAGGATTCCGGCGACCAGGTAGCGCCGCAGGCCCCACTTTCGCGTGCTGCTGCCGCCGTTCATGGGCTCAGCGCCGCCGCTTCGTCGCGCGCTTGCGGCCACGCGTCGCGTGGCGCGCCGCGGGTCGCGCGCTCTTCACTGGAACGGTAACGCGCCTGCGCGCGGGGCGCTCTGCGGAGTCCGCCGCCGCCGGGCTCTTCGCTTCCTTGCTCTCCTTCGGCTCCTTCTTCTCGGCACTCGTGGCGGTGCTCTCCTTTGCCTCGGTCTTGGTGTCGGTCTTGGTGTCGGTCTTGGCGTCGGCCTTCGCCTCCTCCTTGTCCGCGCCGACGAGGTTGCGCTTGTTCTCCTTGTCCGACTTGAAGTCGGTCTCGTACCAGCCGCTGCCCTTCAGGCGGAACACCGGCACCGACACCAGCTTCTTCATGGTGCGTTTGCCACAGGACGGGCACTTGGTGAGCGGCGCGTCGCTGATCTTCTGCATGACCTCGGCGTAGTACTTGCAGGACTGACACTCGTATTCGTAAAACGGCATGAGAGCTCTTGGCTTCGATGTTGTTGAGGTGATTATAGCGTCAGCGGCACGGCGCGCCCGGCCGTGCCATTTCAGGCACGGCCGGCGCGCCGCTCGTCGATCCTGGCAAAGGTGAGCTGGCCGTCGCGCACACCGACACGGATCCGGTCTCCCGGCACGAACTCGCCCTGCAGGATCTTATTGGCGAGCGGATTCTCGATCTGCTGCTGGATCGCACGCTTGAGCGGGCGCGCGCCGTACACGGGGTCGAAGCCCGCCTCGCCGAGCAGGTCGCGCGCCGCATCATCGAGCGTCAGGTCCATGTTGCGCTCCTGCAGCCGCTTGCGCAGGTAGACCAGCTGGATGTCGACGATGGCGCGGATTTGCTGGGTACCGAGCGGGTGGAACACCACGATGTCGTCGATGCGGTTGATGAACTCGGGCCGAAAGCTCTGCTGCACGATCTCCATCACCGCACTCTTCATCTTGGCGTAGTTCTTCTCGCCGGTGAATTCCTGGATGACCTGCGAGCCGAGGTTCGAGGTCATGATGATGACGGTGTTGCGGAAATCGACCGTGCGTCCCTGGCCGTCGGTGAGGCGCCCGTCATCGAGCACCTGTAGCAGCACGTTGAAGACATCCGGATGCGCCTTCTCCACCTCATCGAGCAGGATGACGGAGTACGGCCGGCGGCGAACCGCTTCGGTGAGGTAGCCACCCTCCTCGTAGCCGACGTAGCCGGGAGGCGCGCCGATCATGCGCGCCACGGAGTGCTTCTCCATGAATTCCGACATATCGATGCGGATCATGGCTTCCTCGGTATCGAACAGGAACTCGGCGAGCGCCTTGCAGAGCTCGGTCTTGCCGACTCCCGTGGGCCCTAGGAACAGGAACGAGCCGTTCGGCCGACGCGCATCCGAGAGGCCGGCGCGCGAGCGGCGGATCGCGTTCGAGACGATGCGCAGCGCCTCGTCCTGCCCGACGACGCGCTTGCCGAGCGCCTGTTCCATGTGCAGCAGCTTCTCCTTCTCGCCCTGCAGCATCTTCGACACCGGAATACCGGTCCACTTGGAGACGACCTCGGCAATCTCCTCCTCGGTTACCTTGTTGCGCACCAGCGTCGGGGCTTTGTCCTCGGCGGCAGTGGCTGCCGCGAGGCGCTTTTCCAACTCGGGGATCTTGCCGTACTGCAACTCCGCCATGCGCCCGAGGTTGCCGGCGCGACGCGCGGCATCGAGCTCGAGCCGGGTGCGGTCCAGCTCCTCGCGGATCTGCGCGGTGCCCTGCACCGCCGCCTTCTCCGCTTTCCAGACCTCCTCGAGGTCCGCATACTCCTTCTCCAGGGTGCGCAGCGTCTCCTGGAGGGTTGCCAGGCGCTTGCGCGAGGCTTCGTCCTTCTCCTTCTTCAGCGCCTCCTGCTCGATCTTGAGCTGAATGATGCGCCGCTCGAGCTTGTCGAGCGCTTCGGGCTTGGAGTCGATCTCCATGCGGATACGGGCAGCCGCCTCGTCGATGAGGTCGATCGCCTTGTCGGGCAGCTGGCGGTCGCTGATGTAGCGGTGCGAGAGCATCGCCGCGGCCACGATGGCCGGGTCGGTGATATCAACCTTGTGATGGACCTCGTAGCGCTCCTGGAGCCCCCGCAGGATGGCGATCGTGTCCTCCACCGACGGCTCGTCCACCAGCACCTTCTGGAAGCGCCGCTCGAGCGCGGCGTCCTTCTCGATGTACTTGCGATATTCGTCGAGCGTCGTCGCACCGACGCAGTGCAGCTCGCCGCGCGCCAGCGCGGGCTTGAGCATGTTGCCGGCATCCATCGCGCCTTCCGCTTTGCCGGCGCCCACCATGGTGTGCAGCTCGTCGATGAACAGGATCACCTGGCCCTCCTGCTTGGCCAGGTCGTTGAGGACGCTCTTGAGGCGCTCCTCGAACTCGCCGCGAAACTTGGCCCCGGCGATCAGGGCGCCCATGTCGAGCGCGAGGATGCGCTTGCCCTTCAACCCTTCGGGCACCTCGCCGTTGATGATGCGCTGCGCGAGGCCTTCCACGATCGCCGTCTTGCCGACCCCGGGCTCCCCGATCAGCACCGGGTTGTTCTTGGTGCGCCGCTGCAGCACCTGAATGGTGCGGCGGATCTCGTCGTCGCGCCCGATGACGGGGTCCAGCTTGCCGGAGGCAGCACGCGCCGTGAGATCGATGGTGTACTTCTCGAGCGCCTGGCGGCTCTCTTCCGCATTGGGGTCGGAGACTTTCTCCCCGCCGCGCACCTCCTCGATGGCCTTCTCGATCGCGCCGCGCACCATGCCGGCCTCCTTGAAGATGCGCGCCAGGGGACGGTCCTCGAAGGCCGCGAGCACGAACAGCTCGCTGGAGATGAATTGGTCGCCGCGCTGCTGCGCCAGCTTGTCGGTGACGTTCAGAATACGGTTCAGGTCGTTGGAGACGTGGATCTCGCCCGGCGTGCCCTCCACCTTGGGCAGGCCGTCGAGCAGCGTCATGAGCCCGAGCCGCAGCTTGTTGACGTCGGCGCCCGCCTTCATCAGCAGCGGGCGCACCGAGCCGCCGGAAGCGTCGAGCAGCGCGAGCATGACGTGGGCGGGCTCCATGAGTTGGTGATCGCGCCCGAGGGCGAGCGACTGGGCGTCGGCCAGCGCCTGCTGAAACCGGCTGGTGAGCTTGTCCATGCGCATGGGAGAGCGGCCTCGAGAGTGGATGCGGGCGTTATTGGGGACAAACCGCAGTCCGTTCAAGGGGCTGCGGAGCATAGCGTATGCCCGCGGCGTCGTTCGCGCATCCGCAGTTTGTCGGTTGGCCCGGCTCGGCGCGGCGGTCACCGCCCGTATGCCCGCTGGAGCCCTAGTCGAGACCCTCGAGCTCGAGCAGCGGGCCGATGAATTTCTGGTAGTTGCGCCAGCGTCCGACGGAGTTCTTGTAGAGCCTCTGGCGCACCTGCCAAAAGCTCGTAGTGAGCACGCTGCGCTCCGTTGGCGTGGAAATCCAGGCAGCGTTCATCCCACTCCAGCCCGAGAAACTCGATTATCTTGCGCGTCCACATCTGCTGATCGGCAACGAGCCCGGCATACGGCACATCAAGGATCGTCGATGGGGGCAGCACGGCACGCCAATGGGCCATCAGGCGCTGATGCTCGCGGTAGTAGTGGGCTAAGGCGGTCAGGTCCAGGGTGAAATTCAGGGACGGCGGAAAGTCTTGGAAGTAACAGGACAGGCATGTATCTATAGGGTCGCGCTGCACATAAATCATGCGGGCGCGCGGAAAGACCAAGTGAATGATACCCAGGTAGATCGGAATTGAAGGGCGCTTTGTCGACAACACGGTTTGCACCCTCAGCAGGCCCCGCCAGGCCGCGCAGGTACTCCTCTGCCAGCGGCTGCCTCAGCGCTGCTCGAGGCAAGTCCTGCAAGAGTTTGGGCCTTGCGAAAGCTTGCCCCCAGAACCTGAGCTCTCCCGCGCCCTTCGCCGCCGGATGGGAGGCGATTATCTGTTCCACCAGAGAGGTGCCTGAGCGCGGCATGCCGACAACAAGGACGGGGAGCTCGGAGTCCGACGCGCCCTTCTGTGCCTGCGCAAGTGACTCGCGCGTGTAGACCCGGGTCAGGTCGCTCACGAAACGCTGGCGCGCATCGCCGATCTAGGGCCGCTGTCTTCATCGACCGTTGGCTTGCGCTGGTAACTGCGAAAGGCCTGGGTAAAATCCCCGAGATCGTCGTAATACTTCCCGATTGAAAAACGAATGTGGGCCTCGCTCAGAGGGCTCGAGTCCACTGTCAGCGCTCGCTTGCGCGCCCTTCAGCCACCAGCGCCGTCGGCAGCAGACATCTTGCGTAATCCCGCGAGCCCCACCCAAGCGCCGGGAGCCTTAGCGTTGACTTCCAGAATTCTCTTGAAGAGGGTCTCCGCCTCGGCGAACCGCCCCTCACGCCCCGCGAGAAAGCCCAGCGAAAGCAATGCGTCAGCGTTTCGTGGCTGCAGACTCAGTGCTTTCTCGAGTAGACCCTAGCATCGCGCAGTCGGCCAAGGACTGGCAGAGTCATGCCAAGTCCGATCTGCGCGTTGACATACGTCGGCTTCAGTTTGAGCGCGCGCCGCAAGGGCATCTCGGCGTCCGCGAACCGGCCCGCTGATTGCAGCAGGGTTCCAAGATTGAAGTGCGCGTCAGGATAATTCTCCTTCATCGCAATAGCCCGACGGAACTGCTCCTCCGCCTCGACGTACTCGCCGATCGGCAAAGAGCCGCACCGAGATTGTTATGTGCGGACGCGTTACGCGCATCGAGCCTGACAGAGTCCTGAAAGCAGATAATGGCCTCAGCGTATGCGCTGCGAGCGAGCTGCTCGTTGCCCTCGGCCAGCAGGGCCGTGCATCGTCGGCCCGGTGGGGCGATCAGTCGTTCAGGCCGCTGACTTCTCGACCAGCAACGGAATGGCTTTACAGTGCCATACGCATCACGAGCGCCTGCGTCAACTCGTCAACGATCGGAGGCTCGATTCCTTTCTCGAGCAATCTCCATTTAAAGGAGTTTGCCAGCTTGGCTCTCTTGAAGACGTTCAGCTGCAATGGACGGGTACCCGGTCCACGCGCTCCAGAAGGCTCTGCAAATTCGTCTGCCGCTCGCGCCGTCCTTGGCTGCGGATTGTCGGTGCCGATAACCCGGTAGTTCAGCCGCCATCTGAAGGACGAAGTCGTCGGCGAAAGCCGTGCCCACTTCAGCGGCTTCGCGGGCATTCAACCAATGATCATGCAGCTATCGAGGCCTTGACTCGAGTCGCGTCCGATGAATTTCTGGTGTTGCGCCAGCGCCTACTGAGCTCGTTAAACCTTCTGGCGCACCTGCCAGTAGCTAGCGGTCAGCACATTGCGATCGTTGCTGTGGAAGTTCAGACAGCGGTCGTCCCAGGGGAGTCCGAGGAACTCCAGGATCTTGCGGGTCCAGCCTTCCTGATCGGCGATCAGCTCTTCGTACGGCACATCGAGCAGCGTGCCGGGTGGCAGGGCGCTGCGCCAGTGCTCCATCAGCCGGTGATGGTTGCGGTAGAAGTGCGCGAGGTCCGACAGATCGAGCGTGAAGTTCAGCAGCGGCGGGAAGTCCTGGAAGAAGCAGGACAGGCACGTATCGATGGGGTCGCGACGCAGGTAGATGACGCGCGCCTTCGGGAATACGGAATGGATGATGCCCAGATGCTCGGAATTGAACGGTGACTTGTCGACGACGCGCGCGGCATGGCCCGCATTTGCGGTGAGCGCGCGCAGATATCCTGCCGCCATCTTGCGCCGTGTCGCTTCGTCAGGCGGCTCGCGCAGCAGGCTGTTGGCGTGCTTGAAGACGATAGGACTCCAGTACTCGACCTCGCCTGCGCCTGTTACCGCCGGGTGTGAAGCGACGATCTGCTCAACGAGCGAGGTGCCCGAACGCGGCATGCCGAGCACCAGGACAGGCAGGTTCGAGTCCGATGCCCCGGGTTTTTCTCCCCTGAGCGTGTCGGGCCCGTAGGTGCGGATCAGGGCGTCGACGAAACGCGTGCGGCCAGCCCGGTCATAAGGCACGGCCGCGGTCCTGACCAGTTCCTTGGCGCGCTGCACACTGCGGAACGCCTGCGCGAAATCGCCGGTCTGATCGAAATACCTGGCGATCGCGTAGCGGACACTCGCTTCGTTCAGGGGCGGCAGCCCGCTGTCGGCGCTCGCCTGCGCACCCTTGAGCCACGCGCTGTCGGCAGCCGTCATCCGGCGCACGCCCGCGAGCCCCACCCAGCCGAGCCAGTACTTCGGATGATTTCCAGGGCGCGCTCGAACCAGCTTTCGGCCTCGGTAAAGTGTCCCTCGAGGGCGACAAGCTACCCCATCCACGTCGAACGCATCGGATTGACGAGGGTCTGCAATTAGAGCTCTCTCGAGCAGGCCTTTGGCTTCCTCGAGGCGTCCCAGCATGTAGAGCGTCGCGCCGAGACTGATCTGCGCCTCGGTGAGAGCCGGCTTGAGCTTCAGCGCCCGCCGCAGCGGCTGCTCGGATTCCATGATCCGCCCCTGCGAGCGCAGCAGCGAGCCGAGATCACAGTGTGCCTCGGCGTAGCTCTCCCTGGCCCCGATAGCCCGGCGGTAGTGCTCGGCCCTATCGTGGTAGCGGCCTAGTCTGCAGAGCGCCATGCCAAGGTTATTGTGCGCCACGAAGTGCCGGGCTCGGCCGCCGGTACTTCCTGGAAGCTCTAGACTGGCTGCTCATACTGGTCGCGCTGCGCGTGTTCACTGCCCCGGACGAGCAGTGCCTGCACAGGCGTCGCGATCGAGCCGTCGCTTGCCTGAGGCACGGGCTCGATCGGGTGCGGGCGTGCGCCAGGAGGGTCGTAAGCCGCAGACCAGCGTGGGTCAGCTGCTCGACCACGTTCTTCTCGACACGCTGCTCGAGCAAGAGAACTTGAAGGAGTTGGCGAGACTCGCGCGTCTGAAGATGTTCAGTTTGAGTGGGCGGGTCTCACGATAGACTCGCTGCAGGAATCTCTGCTGGAGCTTCTCAGGATCCGGTCCCTGCTCCCCGCGCTTCGCGCTACGGCGCGCGCCCGCCCCCGAGGTTGTCTCCAGCACGAAGTTATCGGCCAGCGCCGTGTCGACTTCGGCAGCTTCGCCCCCGCTCAACCACTTGAACATCGCTCGCCACTATTCGGTTCGCGGAATTACATCAAATGTACACGATCGCGAAGTTACAGGTTCGCGAACTCAATCGCAAAATCGCTGCCTTTCAGCGTTCTCGCCTCAGCGATGGTGAGTGTTCGGCGCAGGCAATGACCGCGATACCGGCACCGATCAAGAGCACCTGGACCGTGCTCGTACGGGGATCAGTGCGGCGATGCAGACCAGGGATGAGGCCCGCGACCGCGATATAAAGGAATCCCGCGGCAGCGAACGCCACCGCGTAGGGCAACACTCCCATCGCCAGGCGCAGGCCGTAGTAGGCGGCGACAGCGCCCAGCAGCGATGCGATCCCGGTGGCGAGGTTCAGCAGCAGCGCCCGCGATCGCGACAGGCCGGCATGCATCAGGATCGCGAAGTCGCCGAGCCGATGCGGAATCTCGTGTGCGGCGACGGCGAGTGTCGTGACCAGTCCCAGCGGGATGCTGGTAAGGAATGCGGCGGCGATCAGCACGCCATCGAGCGCGTTGTGGATACTGTCTCCGACCAGAACCAGCACGCCCGAGGCGTGCTCGCGGCCACGGTCGGTCTCGCCGTGCGCATGGTCGTGTGCGTGCCACCACAGCACCAGCTTCTCGATGACGAAGAACACCGTGATTCCGATGAGAATCGCGAGCCCGATGCGGCGCGCACCGGCGGGGCCTGCAGCCTCGATCGCTTCCGGCAACAGCGCGAGCAGCGCCGCACCGAGCAGCGCACCGGTGGCGAAGCTCACCAGGTGCGGCAGGACGAGCCTGATGTGATCCTCGCGCAGCCATAGCAGCACGACCGCAAACGCCGCACTGGCGATGCCGCCCGCGGCAGCAAACAGCATGATGATGAGCAGAAGAGACACGATGCCGCGATCTCAGCCGAGCCAGATGAGCGCGGCCATACGGCCGCAGCGTCCGTCGCGCCGGTAGGAGAAGAACCGCGCCGGATCGGCGTAGGTGCACCAGTGGCCGCCGTACACGGCGGTCACCCCGTGTGCACTGAGCCGTCGTCGGGCGAGCGCCACGAGATCGGCCTGCCAGCGGCCCCGGCTGTTGGCGGTGAACGCCGCCGTGGCGCCAGGGTCCTGTGCCAGCAAGGCGGCGCGTACCTCGTCACCAACCTCGAAGTGCTCGCGCCCGATCGCCGGGCCGAGCCACGCGAGCAGCCGTTGCGGCTCGATCGCGAGGCCCGCGAGGGCGGCTTCCAGCACCCCGGCCGCGAGCCCGCGCCAACCGGCATGCACCGCGGCGACTGCCGTGCCGTCCCGGTCGGCGAGCAGCACTGGCAGGCAGTCGGCCACCTGTACCACGCACACGTTGCCCGCGCGGCGCGTGAGCACCGCATCGGCGCCAGCGCGCGGTGCAGCCCGTGCCACCGCGTCGAGATCGCATACCGCCGTGCCATGAACCTGCTCGAGCCAGGCGGGCTCTGCCGGCAGCTCCAGCTGCAGGCGCACCAGACGGCGGTTCTCGGCTACGGCGGCGCGCGCATCACCGACGTGAGCACCGAGGTTGAGTGAGCCAAACGGCGGCAGGCTGGCCCCGCCGGTACGCAGCGTGAACGCGGCGCGCACGCCGGCGGGCACCGGCCACTGCGGCGTCAGTACCTGAATAACGCCTGCGGCCGCGCCCATTACTTCCCGGCCTCGAGCGCCGCCAGCAACCGCTGCATGTCCACCGGCAGTGGCGCCTCCCAGGTCAGCTCGCGGCCGTTGAGGGGATGGAGCAGTCGCAGGCGCGTGGCATGCAGCGCCTGGCGGTGAAAGCTCTCGAGCGCGGCCACCACGGCGGGGGTGGCGCCGGCAGGAATGCGCCGGCGGCCGGCATACACCGGATCGCCGACGACGGGGAAGCCAATATGGGCCAGGTGCACGCGGATCTGATGCGTGCGGCCGGTCTCGAGCGTTACCCGCAGCAGGGTGTGGGCGTGAAAGCGCTCGACGATGCGGTAATGGGTCACCGCAAGGCGGCCGTCGGCGCGCACCGCCATGCGCGTGCGCTGCGTGCGATGACGCCCGATGGGTGCGTCGATCGTGCCTCCGGCCGTCATGACCCCGGTGCACACCGCAAGATATTCCCGCGTGATCGCGCGCCGGGCCATCGCGGCGGTGAGCGCGGTGTGCGCCTCGGGCGTGCGCGCCACCAGCAGCAGGCCGCTCGTGTCCTTGTCGAGCCGGTGCGCCAATCCCGCGCGCGGCACCAGTGCCAGCTTCGGATCGAGTGCGAGCAGCGCATTCTGCAGGGTGTGGCGGGCGTTGCCCGCCCCGGGGTGCACGACCAGCCCCGCGGGCTTGTCGATGACCAGCAACGCGCGATCCCGAAAGACCACCCGAAGCGGTATCGCTTCGGCGACCACCCGGGTTTCAGCAGGCAGGACCGCACGGATGCGCACCTGCTCGCCCCCGAGGACGCGGTCCTTGCCACGCAGCGGCCGGCCATCGATTTGCACCGCCCCTGCCTCGATCCAGCCCTTGAGACGCTCGCGCGAATACTGCGGCAGCGCCCGGGCCAGGGCCTGATCGAAACGCAGCCCCGCGGCATCTGCCGGCAGGGTGAGCGCATGCGCACGGAACTCCGCGGGCTCCGCCACTGTCGCAGGTGCACGCCGGGGATTCGCTATACTTCGTCGGTTTACACGGCGCGAAGCCACAGAAAGGCCCTTTAATCAGATGTTCCGGTCCGGTCCGTTACGCGCCAGCGTGGTTGCGTTGTGTGTCGTCCTGTTCGCCGTATCCGGGTGCCGCTCGCACAAGGAGAAGGAGGACAAGAAAGCCACCCCCGAAACGCTCTACAAGAAGGCTCACAAGAGTCTGGATTCCTACGACTTCAACGGGGCCATCAAGACCTACGAGCAGCTGACGGCGCGTTTCCCCTTCAGCGACGAGGCGCGCCAGGCGCGGCTCGACCTCATCTATGCATACTACCGCGCCGGTGAGACTGAGTCCGCGACCGATGCCGCGGACACCTTCATCCGCGAGAATCCGACTCATCCGCGCGTCGATTACGCGCACTACATGAAGGGGCTGGTCGAATTCGAGCGCTCGCCGAATGCTTTCGAGTCACTGTTTCGCGCGGACCTCAGCAAACGCCCGCCGAGCACGGCGCGCAAGGCGTTCGCCAGCTTCAAGATCGTCGTCGAGCAGTACCCGAAGAGTGAGTACGCGCATGACTCGCTGCAGCGCATGGTCTATCTGCGCGACCGCCTGGCAAGCTACGAGGTGCACGTGGCGCGCTTCTACTACAAGCGCGGCGCGTACATCGCCTCCGCGCAGCGCGCCAAGGAGGAGGTCGAGCAGTACGACGGCGCACCCGCGACCCGTGAGGCGCTCGAGATCCTGATCCGCAGCTACGACAAGCTCAATCTCGAGCCGCTCGCGCACCAGACGCGCGAGGTCTACGCCGCCAACTATTCCGCAACAGTGAGCCCGTCAGCGGCGGAAGTGAAGAAATCCTGGTGGCAGATCTGGTAGCGCGCGCTGGCGGGCTTCAGCGGCGGTAGCCGCTGGTGATGGGATAGCGCCAGTCGCGCCCGAATGCGCGCCGACTGACGCGCACGCCCGGCGGTGCCTGGCGGCGCTTGTACTCGTTACGCTTCACCATATCCAGCACGCGCGCCACGGTGGCGCGCTCGAAGCCGCGCGCCTCGATCTCGTCCACCGACAGATCCTCCTCGATGAAGGCCTCCAGGATCGGATCGAGGATCTCGTACGGAGGAAGTGAGTCGGAGTCCTGCTGTCCCTCGCGCAGCTCCGCCGAGGGCGCCCGGACGATCGCGCGCTCCGGGATGACCTGCCCGAGCGAGTTGCGATACTTCGCCAGGCGATACACCAGCAGCTTGCTGCAGTCCTTGATCGGCGCAAAGCCGCCGGCCATGTCACCGTAGAGCGTGGCGTAGCCCACCGCCATCTCGCTCTTGTTTCCGGTGGTGAGCAGCATCTTGCCGGTCTTGTTCGACAATCCCATGAGCAGCAGCATGCGGCAGCGCGACTGGATGTTCTCCTCCGTCGCATCAGCAGGGTAGCCGGCAAACTCCCCTCGCAGCGTGGCGAGCGTCGCTTCGAACATGCCCTCGATGGACAGCACGCTGTACTTGACGCCGAGGGTCTGCGCCTGCGCCTTGGCGTCCTCGAGACTCATCGACGCCGTATAGCGCGAGGGCATCATCACCGCGTGCACACAGTCCTTGCCGAGCGCATCGACCGCGATCGCCAGCGTCAGGGCGGAATCGATGCCGCCGGAGAGACCCATCACCACGCCCGGGAAACCGTGCTTGTGTACGTAATCGCGCACGCCGATCACCAGGGCACCGTAGACACTCGCCTCATCGGACAGCTCCGGCGCAACAGTTCCGGGGCGCGGCGTTACCTTGCCGGCGGCGTCGCGCACGAATTCGGCGATCCACGTGCCCTGCTCGAAGGGTGGCGCCCGCATGACGATTTGCGCCGCGGCGTCCATGACGAAGGAATTGCCGTCGAACACCAGCTCGTCCTGACCACCGACCAGGTTTACGTAGGCGAGCGGCAGGGCGACGTCACGCACGCGGGCCGCGGCGATGGCTTCGCGTTCGCGCTGCTTGTGGAGCTCATAGGGCGATGCGTTGATGACCACCAGCAGCTGCGCACCGTCCGCGCGTGCCAGCTGCGCCGCCTCCGGTTGCCAGATGTCCTCGCAGATCAGCAGGCCGACCCTGAAGCCGCGGCAGTCGGCCACGGTTGGCTGAGCGCCGGCGCGGAAGTAGCGCTTCTCATCGAACACCTTGTAGTTGGGGAGCTCTTCCTTGCGGTGAATCGCCGCGATCTCACCGTGCGCGATCAGGGCAGCGGCGTTGTAGATTCCGGCGCGGGTGTATTCGGGGAAGCCCACCATGACCGCCACGTCGCCGGCCTCGGCGCGCACCTGCGCCAGCCCCTGCTCAATCTGGCGGCGAAATCCGCGATGAAACAGCAGGTCCTCGGGTGGGTAGCCACTGAGTGTCAGCTCGGGCAGCAGTACCAGATCGGCGCCCTGCTCGCTCCTCGCACGGCGTGCGGTCGCGATGGCGCGCGCGGCGTTGCCGCGCACGTCCCCGACCAGCAGATCCAGCTGCGCCAGCGCGATCCTCAGTGACTCACTCATGGGCGCGCCGATCGGGCAGCGAGTCACTCACGAGTCAGCGCCGCCTGCCGCGGGAAGTGCGGCGCTTGGCCCGTGCGGGGCGCCGCTTTGGGCTCACCTTTGCGGCGGCCTTGCTGCGCTTCGCCGACCGCCGTGCGCGGCCACCGCCGGCCGCCGCAACTGTGGTCGCTCGCCGCGGCGCGGCAGGGCGGGCGGTTCGCGGGCGACGACGCAGCAGTGCGTCCATGGCCGAGCCGAGCTCGGCGGGTGACTTTACCGTGCGCTACACCCGCGGCTTCGAACGCCGCGTATTTGTCGGCAGCGAGGCCCTTGCCACCTGCGACGATCGCTCCGGCGTGTCCCATGCGCTTGCCCGGCGGCGCAGTCACGCCGGCGATGTAGGCGACCACGGGCTTGCTGACGAAGCGGCGGATGTACTGCGCGGCGGCCTCCTCATCGCTGCCGCCGATCTCGCCGACCAGGATGATTCCCTCGGTGCGCGGGTCGCGCTCGAACAGCTCCAGCACGTCGATGAAGTTCATGCCGCGCACCGGATCGCCGCCGATGCCGACGCAGGTGCTCTGTCCCAGCCCGATGTGGGTGGTCTGAAACACAGCCTCATATGTGAGGGTGCCTGAGCGGGAGACAATGCCGACGGCGCCCTTCTTGTGGATGAAGCCCGGCATGATGCCGATCTTGCATTCCTCCGGCGTGATGACGCCGGGGCAGTTCGGGCCGATGAGCCGCGTGGCGGAGCCCGCCAGCACGGCCTTCACCCGCACCATGTCGTTCACCGGCACGCCCTCGGTGATGCACACGACGAGCTCGATGCCGGCATCCGCCGCCTCGAGGATCGAATCCGCTGCTCCCGCTGCCGGCACATAGATCATGCTGGCGGTGGCGCCGGTCTCGCGCACCGCATCCTTCACGGTGTCGAAAACCGGCAGGCCCAGGTGCTTCTGCCCGCCGCGGCCAGGGGTCACGCCACCGACCAGCCTCGTGCCGTAGGCGAGCGCAGCCTCGGAATGAAACGTGCCCTGCTTGCCGGTGAATCCCTGGCAGATCACACGGGTGTTCTTGTTGACCAGAATGCTCATGTCTTGCCCTTTGCCGCCGCCACCACCTTGCGTGCCGCATCCGTCAGATCCGCTGCCGGCGTGATCTTCAGCCCGCTCTCTGCAGCACCGCGCGCGCGGCTTCCGCGTTGGTGCCTTCCAGCCGCACCACCACCGGGACCTTGACACCGACCTTGTTTACCGCGTTGATGACTCCGTCGGCGATCAGGTCGCAGCGCACGATGCCGCCGAAGATATTGACCAGCACCGCACGCACCCGCGCGTTCGACAGGATCAGCTCGAAAGCCACCGCCACGCGTTCGCTGGTCGCGCCGCCGCCGACGTCGAGAAAGTTCGCCGGCTCTCCGCCGTGCAGCTTGATCAGATCCATGGTCGCCATGGCGAGGCCCGCGCCGTTCACCATGCAGGCGATGTTGCCGTCGAGGGATACATAGTTCAGATCGTGCTCGGCAGCGCGCCGCTCGGTCGGGTCTTCCTGGCTGGCATCGCGCAGCTGCGCGAGCTCGGGATGACGGAACAGGGCGTTGTCGTCCACGTTGATCTTGGCATCGAGCGCCATGAGCGCGCCGCTGTCGGTGACAATCAGCGGGTTGACCTCGACCAGGCTCAGGTCCTTCTCCACGTACAGCCGGTAGAGGGCCGCGGCAAGTTGCTGGAATTCCCCGATCTGCGCTCCGCTGAGTCCCAGACCAAAGGCGAGCTCGCGGGCCTGGTGCGGCTGCAGCCCGGCCGCCGGGTGCACCGTCACCGTGAGAATTTTCTCCGGCGCGGAATGCGCCACCTCTTCGATGTCCATGCCGCCCGCCGCGGAGGCGATCACGGCGATGCGGCCGCGCTCACGATTGAGCGTCAGTGAAAGGTAGATCTCGCGTGCGATTTCCGAGCCGCACTCAACGTAGACTCGCCCAACCGGTAAGCCCTGTGGGCCGGTCTGTTGGGTGACCAGCGGCTTGCCGAGCATGGCTGCGGCTGCGGCGCGCACCGCTTCCGGGTCGCGCGCCAGTTTCACCCCGCCCGCCTTGCCGCGGCCGCCGGCATGCACCTGGGCCTTGACGACCCACACCGCGCCGCCGAGTACGCGGGCGGCTTCGGCGGCTTCCTCCGCACTGGCCGCCACCCGGCCTGCCGGCACCGGAATGCTGTAACTGCGGAAGAGGTCCTTCGCCTGGTACTCGTGCAGGTTCATCGTCGTGGCCTTACCGCAAAAGGCATTCTCCTCGAAACTGCGTGTGCCTGACCAGCAAGCCGCTCGCTGCGGCAGATTGCCGCGTTATCCTAACAGGGGAGCGTAGCCGGCCACGGTGAGATTGAAAGACTTGGTTGTCGGCTCGGTACGCTCGCTGCTTGCACGCGGCTGGCGCTCCGCCTGCTCTACCCCGATCTCGACGAGCCCACCCTGGCCGTCCTGGGTAAGGCTGCCCCATACCATGACCTCGCCGGCCCGATCGTTGCCGTATGCGCGGCAGTCCGCTATGTCGAAGCCAACAACATCCCCGGAGCATTCGTGGAGTGCGGGGTATGGAAGGGCGGATCGAGCATGGCAGCGGCGTTAACTTTCAAGACCCCGCGTCCGTTGTTTCTCTTCGACACTTTCGAGGGCATGACGGACCCGACTGCAAGATCGGCACACGGGAGCGGCAGCTCGCCGCCGCGATTCCGCGACGCGCGACAAGGGCGCGCGATCCGGTGCTATTCGCCGTTGGAAGAGGTGAAGCGCAACATGGGCTCGACCGGATATCCGGCGGCCGCTATTAGTTATATCAAAGGCAAAGTCGAGGACACCCTGCCTGCCAGGGCGCCGCACGAAGATCCGTGCTGCGATTCGACACGGACTGGTACGAGTCCACCCGCCACGAGCTCGAGCATCTTTATCCGCGCCTCTCTCCCGGCGGCGTCCTGATCATCGATGACTACGGCTACTGGGCCGGTGCGAGAAAGGCGGTCGACGAGTACTTCCGCGACTCCCTCTTCCTCAGTCGCATCGACAACACCGGACGAATCGCCATCAAACCGCTAGGGCGAGCGCACAGCCCGCGCAGAATTTCTGCATAGGGCGCGCCGCTGACCGTCCAGGAATAGTTCGCCTTGGCAAAGCAGTCGGGCAGTCCGGTCGGCCGCCGTCCGGACGAGCCAGCACACGTGTCATCTCCTCGCAAAACCGGCAGCCGTTCGCTCCGGATTCGCAGGATCCACCTCGACCGCTCGATGAACGGTGCGGCGTGCGCGTCGGCGCACGCTGTGTCGATGCCGCAGATGATCGGCAGGCCGCAGGCCAGAGCCTCCTGGATCACGAGCGGGAAACCTTCACCCGCGCTGGGCAGCAGCAGCAGGTCGCTTGCACGATAAAGCGGGGCAAGCTGCCCCGGACAAGCCGGTGTAAACGCGCACGTTGGGCAGTCGCCAGTACCGCGGATCGAGCGGCCATTGCCCGCGAAGACGAACAGGACATCGCTCCGTAGACGTGCCATGTGCTCGAGAGCGCGCAGACCCTTCTTTTCCACGAACCTGCCGACGAACAGCGCAACGGACCCCGTGGCGGGGAGCCCGAACCTCGCGCGCGCTTGGGCGATCTCCTCGCTTGCGAGCGCGGGCGAGAAGACGTCGGTATCGACACCGTTGAAAATCAGTGCCGGCGGTCGGCGCCAGCAAACATGCGCGAACTGCCGCATGGTGAGTTCACTGATGAAGATCACCCGATCGGCGCTACCCAGCAGCGGCGCGGCGATACAGCGATTGGCGCCTTGCATGAGAGTTCGCAGCAGCGCGCTCTTGTAGGGCACAAACCCGACATGCTGCACGACCACCAGCGGCTTGCGATGGGCCCGTGCCGCCAGATAGCCGGCGATGCTGGTGATGTATAGGGCGTCATGCACCAGGATCACGTCGGCGCGCGCTGCCTCGCGGAATATGGTGCGCCACGCCGAGGGACCAGGCACCGGATAGGGAATGCCGAGCAGCTTCTCGGCCACGCTTGCGGCAGCGAGCGAGACCTGGCGATAGGCGGGGCGCTGGCCGCGGTTACCCGTGCCTCCGCTCGCCAGCCAGACACTCGAATTCTTGTGATGCCAGCCCGCCTGCGCGAGCGGCCGCGACGGTCTCGATGCCTCCACCGCGCTCCGTGAAATAGTGCGACAGCATCAGGACCCTTGCGGTCCGGGCCGCCGCTGCCATCAAACCGGCTGCCAGCGCATACTGACTTCCAGCCTATTCGGGAACAGCACCCCCATGGCGCCCGTCCGGTATCGACCCCAGAGCTGCTCGCCCGTTTCATACCCGGTCCGGGCCGCCAGATCGCACCAGTCCGCCTGGCGCAAGTAGCTGGCGTTGACCATTCCGCTGAACGGGACGTTGCCGAGAAGATCGAGAATGTAGAGCCGTCGATCGTCGACTCTTCCCTGAGACACATGATCCTTGATGTAGATCGGACCGCGGCCTGCGACCCTGCGGCATTCGCGTATTAGCGTAGTGCGCGCGGCCACCGGCACGTGGTGCAGAACATTGAAAAGGAGGATGCAGTCGAACGAATCGTCCGCAAATGGCAACGTGGTGCCGTCGTAAATGGCTGTCTCGATGCCGAGCGAGGGCAGGAATCGGTCGTGAACATCTACCGATGCAACGTGCTCAAGGCCGAACAGGGTTTTGATCGTGTGCGCAATTATTCCCGTACCGCCTCCGACATCGAGCGCACTGCGGTGGCCTGGATCCCACTGCCGCTGCAGATTCGCCAGCGCGACGTACTGATACCGTGGCTCGCGCCACGAATAGAGCGGCACGTGTGGAGCCATGCAGCGTCTGACGGCGTCAGCGGTTATCGTCTCCATAGCGTTCGCCGTTCGTTTCCCCAGGCCCACTTGACCGCCAGGTAGTTCCAGAGAAATAAGAGTGCCGTCGTGAGCGGCGCTGCAATCACGATCGAGAGCCTGAGGACGTCACACAGCACATAAAGGGCAGCAACGCACACGGGAAAATTCGCCGCGGTGCCCAGCGCATAGCGTGCAAAAGTAAGCCGCGAAGGTCGCGTGCCAAACGTGAACATCGAGTGCAGCGCGTAGCCCGTCAGCAACACGGGTCCAAAAGCCAATACCGAGGCAGTTGTGCTCCCAAGACCCCACCGCACCAAGAAGATCACGGCCGCGTTGCTCAGCAACGCACATACTGCGCCAATTGCGACAAAACGCTCAACCCTCACGGTGAGCGTCGCTTCCGCCCGGACTCGGGCGTCCCGCCAGGGGCATTGTTCCGACCGTTGTCGTCGATGCGAATGTCGGCGCGGGGATCGGCGCCTCGATACACGGTGTGCATGGGATTCTTCAAGCTCTTTCGCTGCGATGCGACTCGTGGCAGAAGGCCGCGATTGCGCCGTTTCGCGGCGCAGGATTCTGCCGAGCGGATCACATCCTGCGCGGCGAATCTGCTGACATACTGAATATTGGTTATTATGCTCTGGCCGGCGGCCGGTACATACCTACATGGAATCCGTGCTCAGATCTGCCCTTGCGCCGACGGCATCTACCAAGCACGCTCACCCTTCGAGCTCGGTGCCAGCCGAGTCAGCCGTCTGCGAGCTGACCATTCTCATGCCATGCCTCAATGAGGC
This sequence comes from uncultured Gammaproteobacteria bacterium, assembly GCA_963837075.1. Taxonomy (GTDB): domain Bacteria; phylum Pseudomonadota; class Gammaproteobacteria; order Steroidobacterales; family Steroidobacteraceae; genus 13-2-20CM-66-19. The sequence goes on from CAWILY010000009.1 coordinate 30,841, forward strand.
GGAAACCGTCGCGACGTGCGTGGGCAAGGCGCGCGCGTTTCTCGAGCGAACTGGGATCGCTGGAGAGGTGCTGGTCGCCGACAACGGCTCCACCGACGGATCGCCGCAGTTCGCCCGCGCCGCGGGTGCCCGTATCGTACACATTGCGCACAGGGGATACGGCTGTGCACTGCTCGGCGGCATCCGTGCCGCGCACGGCAAATTCGTCATCATGGCTGATGCCGACGACAGCTACGATTTTTCGCAGCTTGACTCGTTCGTCGATCGCCTGCGCGCCGGCAACAGTCTGGTCATCGGACATCGGTTTCGCGGCGGCATCCGCCCGGGCGCTATGCCGGCGCTGCATCGCTACCTTGGAAATCCGCTACTGAGCTTCGCGGGGCGGTTATTCTTCTCCTCGCGTGTGGGTGATTTTCATTGTGGCTTGCGTGGCGTGGATCGCGCGGCGGTCATCAAGCTCGGCCTGAGCTCGCCGGGCATGGAGTTCGCAAGTGAAATGATCGTGAAGGCGACACTTGCGCGCTGGCGCATCGCCGAAGTGCCTACCACTCTGTCGCCGGCCGGTCGTTCGCGCGCACCACACCTGCGAACGTGGCGCGACGGCTGGCGTCATCTGCGCTTCCTGCTGATGATGACCCCGAGGTGGCTGATGCTCTACCCGGGAGCCGCTCTGATCGCGATGGGTACGGCGGCGGAGGTGGCCATTCTGCGCGGCACGATCGTCATCGATGGCGTCGGGTTCGACATCCACTCGATGCTGTACGCTGCAAGTGCGACCGTGCTCGGACTGCAACTCGTCCTGTTTTCACTCCTGGCCCGCACGGTAGGAGTCCTGAAGAGCGTGCTGCCGATGAGCCCGGCGCTCGCCCGCTTTCTGCGGGTCTTCACACTGGAGCGGGGCATTCTCCTCGGTCTGTCGCTCGGCACAGTCGGGCTCGCACTGGCCGTTTATTCAGTGGTGAGTTGGGCGCATGCCCGTCTCGGTGCCCTCGACCCTACCGAGATGATGCGTGTAGCCATTCCGTCGGTCACCTTGATGCTGGCCGGCGCCGAGATCTTCTTCGCATCCTTTCTGCTCGGATTCATCGACCTGCGCTCGCTTCCGACGAGCGACACATGAGCCTGACCGCAGAGGCTCGCGGTCAGTCGCTCAGGAGTGGCTCCGCTCTGCTTGCTCTGCGCCGGGCATCAGCGCTCGGCCGGCTGCCGGTGTACGTGTGCTGCACGGTACTGGCGGTGCTGGTCAACTATCTGCTCGGCAAGGAGATGGCGTGGGATACGCTCAATTACCATCTCTATGCGGGGTTCAGCGCGATCCATGACCGCTTTACCCAGGATTATTTCGCCGCTGGACCGCAGGCCTACGGAAATCCCTATCCGTATGTACCCTTCTATGCACTGGTGAGCTCGGGACTTCCTGCGCTTTCGATTGCATCCTTGCTGGCAGCGGTGCACAGCGTCATCCTGTGGCTGACTTTCGAGCTTGCGTTGGTTGCCCTGCCGTCGGGCAATCACATGCGGCGTACGCTGCTCGCGATCGGCGCTACCGCTCTCGCCGCAGTCAACCCGGTGCTGATACAACAGATCGGCTCGAGTTTTGCCGACATCACCACGGCGGAGCTGGTGCTCGCAGGCTGGCTGGCTCTGGCCACGGCGGTGCGCAACCCCGGCGTCACGCGGGTAATCGGCGCCGCGCTGCTGCTGGGTGCGGCCACAGCGCTGAAGATGACCAACGCCGTGCACGCGGTCGCCGCGGCAGCGATGCTGGTCATGCTGCCGCGGCCACTGACCGTCAAAATCCGCTTTGGCGCGCTGTATGCGGCAGCGACGGCGGCCGCCTTTGCGCTGGTCGCGGCGCCCTGGGGCTATCGGCTCGAACGCATGTTCGGCAATCCGTTCTTTCCGCTCCTCAACAATATTTTCCGGGCGCCGCAGTTCACGACCGAGCCGTTGCGTCACCTGCGCTTCATTCCATCGGGCCTCGGCGAGGCGCTCTGGCGCCCATTCGCCATGCTGGATCCATCCTATATGGTGCACGAGGAGCGCATGGCGCCCGATCCGCGCTACGCGGTGCTGACGGTGCTCCTCTGCGTCTGCCTGATCCGCTACCTGTGGAAACGCAACACCGGCTCCCAGGCCCGTCGGGCTGGAGACTCGCCGATTGATGCACGAGTTCTGATCGCGCTTGGCTGCGGTTTTACCGTCGACTGGGTGCTGTGGCTCGGCGGCTCGGGCAACAGCCGTTACTTTCTACCCATGGCCTGCGTTTGCAGTGTGCTGGTAGTCGGGCTGCTGCTGCACCTGCTGCCGCACGCACTGAAAGCGCGTGCGTACATTCTCGCTGCCCTGTTCGCCACGCAGGCATTCCAATTGGCGTGGGGCTCGGAGCTGCGCTGGAACAGCGTCCCGTGGGACGGTGGTAAGTGGTTCGAGGTCGAGGCGCCGACGAGCCTCAAGACCGAGCGCGCGCTCTACCTGACCATCGGCATACAGTCGGATTCCTTTGTCATTCCCTACCTGGCGCGGGATGCGGGCTTCATCGACTTCTCGGGGGGCTATCCGCTCACGCCATCGGGTCCAAACGGTGCCGCGGTCGAGGCGCTGATGCGCAAATATGCTCCGCACCTGCGGGTTCTGACGCGAGGCAAGCGACTGTATGCCGATGCCGAGCGCCAGGCCCCGAGTCTCTCCCGTGTAAACGCTGCCCTGGAACGTTTCGGCCTGCGCGCCGACGCTGCGGACTGTGCGCGGATCACGGTGCACGGTCTGCCGCCCGATCTGCAGGTGACGTTCGTCAGCTCGAGCGCGCCCGAGCCTGCGCCCCGCGATACGACCTACCTCGTCAGCTGTCGCGTCGTCCCCGATGGCATCGATCATTCCGCCGAAGTCGCCCGACAGCAACAGGCCGATCTGGTGCTCGACCGCCTCGAGGACGCCTGTCCGGAACTCTTTCAGCCGCGGCGACTGCCGACCGACACCGTCGGCCCCATGTCACGGCGCCTTTACATCAATACCGATGTGGTAGCGTGGGTCAGCTCAGGCTGGGTCAGGTTCCAGGAGCCGCTGCGCGGGGACGACATGGTGGTGCTCGGCCGCGAGAGCGACTGGCTGAAGGCGCCACTGCGTCTCGCCTGCGGGCGTCGCCAGGGCCACTACTTCGCCAGGGTGCTCGATTCGGCAGACATGAGCCGCAAGTACTGACCACACGCCCGCTTCCCTGATGGAGACTGCAGCCACAACCGGCATGGGTCGCGCCAGGCCCCCCGCATCCGCGGCACCGAGCGATCTCGCCTGGCGCGTGATCGGGCTGCTGAATCTCTATCGCGTGCTGGTGCCCCTGGTGCTGCTGGCCATGCAGGCATTCGCCGATGAGGGCTGGGGCATGGTAACGGCGCGCCCGCAGCTGTTCGTTGCCGCCTGCATCGCCTATTTCACTGCGGCAGTACTGCTCATCATCGCGCGGCGGCTGAAGTGGTCGAGCCTGCGCATCGTCGCACTGGTCAATGCCACCGTCGATGCGCTGGCGATCGGGCTCATTCTCTATGCGAGCGGCGGCGTGGCGAGCGGACTCGCGTTGCTGCTGGCGTTGCCCGTCCTAACGTTGACCGTGCTGGCGGGACGGCGCGACGCGCTGCTGATCGCCGCCGTCGCTGCCCTGGCGGTGCTGCTGCAGCAGGTGTTTGCGGGGCTCACGGGGGCGGCCCCCACGGGCGATTATGTGAAGGCCGGGGTCTACGGCGCGCTGTTGTTCCTGGTCGCCATGGCTATGTGGCCGGTGGCCGATCGGCTGCGCGAGAGCGAAGCGCTGGTGCGGCGCCAGGAGATCGACCTCGCCAACATGGCCCAGTTGTCGCAGTACATCATTCAGCACCTGCGCGAGAGCATTCTGGTGCTGGACGCACAGGATCGCATCCGCCTCATCAACGAGTCCGCCGCCGAGATACTCGGCGACGAGCAAGCCTACCCCGATGCGCTGATGGGCGAGGCCTCCCCGCGACTGCTGTTTCTGCTCGAGTCCTGGCGCAAGGGAGCGGTGGCGAGTGGCAGTCCCGTGCCGACAGTCGAGCAGAGCTTCGTGGCTGCGGACGGCAGCCGGCTGATCCGCGCGCACTTTGCGCCGCTCGGCACGACCAACCCCGGGCCGGTGCTGATATTCCTCGAGGACACCAGCCTGCTCGATGAGAAGGTGCAGCAGACCAAGCTCGCCGCGCTCGGACGCTTGAGCGCCAGCATCGCACACGAGATTCGCAACCCCGTCGGCGCCATGAGCCATGCAGGACAGCTGCTCGCGGAGTCGCCGCACCTCACGAGTGAGGATCAACGGCTCACCCAGATCATCCGCAGCAATGCCGAGCGGGTGAGCGGCATCATCGAGAATGTGCAGCGGCTCGCGCGTCGCGAGCCCGCGCGCCTCGAGCACCTGCCGCTCGAACCCTGGATTCAGGAGTTCCAGGACGAGTTCTGCCGGACGATGCAGTGGCCGCCGAGCCGGGTCCTGGTAACGGGTCCGGGCACCGCAATCGAGGTGCGCGTCGATCCCGACCAGCTGCGTCAGATTCTCTGGAACCTGTGCGAGAACGCTCTCAGGCATGCCATTGGCGACGACCGGGAGCAGAAAGTCGAGATACGATATGGCCGCATGAGCGGCGGTGCCCGGCCATTCCTCGAGGTCGCCGATCGCGGCAGCGGCGTGGCGCCGGAGCAGGTCGAGCGAATCTTCGAGCCGTTCTACAGCGGCGGGCACGGCAGCGGCCTGGGGCTGTTTCTCGCCCGCGAGCTTGCGCAGACCAACGGCGCAACGCTGCTCTACGAACCGCGATCAGGAGGCGGCAGCGTGTTCAGGCTCGTATTTGCAGACCCACGCCGGTGGGAGGTCGGATGAGCCAGCCGGAAGCGGCCAACCGCCCCAATGCTGAACAGCCGATCGTGCTGGTGGTGGACGACGAGCCAGACCTGCTGGAGCTCGTCAGCCTCACCTTGAGCCGCATGAGCTTCCGGACCCGTACGGCCGCCGATCTCGACGCGGCACGTCGGCTGCTAAAGACCGAGCGTTTCGACCTCTGTCTCACGGACATGCGCCTGCCCGATGGCGATGGACTCGATCTGGTCGCCTGGATCCAGCAGAACCGTCCTGCCGTGCCGGTGGCCGTGATCACGGCACACGGCAATGTCGAATCCGCGGTGCGGGCATTGAAGCTGGGCGCTTTCGATTTCGTATCCAAGCCCCTCGACCTCGGCATCCTGCGCAAGCTGGTCGGCAGTGCCATCAAGCTCGGTACGGCCATCGATGAGCAAACCGCAGCGACCCTGCGCGGTCCGCGCCTGCTCGGCAGCTCGGCGGTCATGGAGCAGCTGCGGGAGCTGATCGGTCGCGTAGCGCGCAGCCAGGCACCGGTGCACATCTGCGGCGAGTCCGGGACCGGCAAGGAGCTGGTCGCGCGGATGATCCATGAGAGCAGCGGCGCGACGCGAGGGGCCGTTCGTCGCCGTCAACTGCGGCGCCATCCCGACCGAGCTGATGGAGAGCGAGCTCTTCGGCCACAAGCGCGGCAGCTTCACCGGCGCGGTGGCTGACAAGAAAGGTCTCATCCAGAGTGCCGAAGGGGGCACGCTGTTCCTCGATGAGGTCGCGGAGCTGCCGCTGCACATGCAGGTGAAGCTGCTGCGCGTAGTGCAGGAGAAGACCGTGCGCCCGGTCGGCGAAGCGCGCGAGGAGACCGTGGATGTGCGCATTCTGTCTGCGACCCACGGCAACCTCGCGCGATCTGGTCGCCCGGGGGCTGTTCCGTGAGGATCTGTACTACCGCATCAACGTCATCGAGCTGCGCGTCCCGGCGCTGCGCGAGCGGGCTGGTGACATCCGCGAGATCGCCGAGGCCATCCTCGAGCGCCTCGCCCGTCGCGGCAACGGACCCGCGCCCGAGCTGTCGAGTGAAGCGCTCGCCGGCCTCGAGGCCTACCCCTTCCCCGGCAACGTGCGCGAGCTGGAGAACGTGCTGGAGCGTGCCCTGACCCTGAGTACCAGCGGCATGATCACGCCCGAGCACATCCGCCTGCGGACCACGGGGCGCTCCACCGCTCACGAAGCTGCTCCCCTCGGACCTGTGACACCACCGCTGGCGAGCGCCGAGGCGTTGGGAAGCCAGCTCGAGAGCATCGAGCGGGATGCCATCATCAAGGCGCTCGAGAAGACCCGCTACAACAAGACGGCCGCTGCCAAGCTCCTCGGAATGAGCTTCCGGGCCCTGCGCTACCGCATCAAGAAGCTGGGGATCGAATAGCTCGGTTACCGGGGACATCGCCGCCCGCCGTGACGCTCCAGGTCACTTCCTGACGTAAAGGCATCGGGGTGGCGTCAGTCTGCGACAGAGTTAAGTCAATGCCTCGAACGCGTCGAAATGACGATTTCACTTGTAAAATCATGAGTATTGGACTCAAAATCCCGCCCTGGCACGTCGTTTGCTTCAATCCACTCGGGCGCCCTTTGCGCCGCTTGGTTTGTACCCCAAAATTTTCAGGAGTTTTGACAAATGAAGTCTGTGCAAAAGGGTTTTACCCTCATCGAGCTGATGATCGTCGTGGCGATCATCGGCATTCTCGCCGCGATCGCGATCCCGGCGTACCAGGACTACACGGTCCGTGCGAAGGTCACTGAGGGTCTGAACCTGGCCGGCGCCGCTAAGACGACCGTTGCTGAAGGCCTTCGAGTCGAACGGTACGACTGGCTCGGCGCTCACAGGGCTGGGCTGCGAACCTGTTCGTTCACGCCGACGAAGTACGTCTCGTGCATCACCATTAACACCGGGGCCGGGGCTGTCCTGGCCAGGTGCGGCCTGGTGGCGGTGGGCCCGGCGGCGCTGGCAGGATCTCCATCGCCTACAACTCGGCGCCGCGATCCCGCAGCTGCCCGCTGGCTCGGGCGTCAGCAACCTGACACCCATGGCCAATAAGGCGAATTAGCTGGCCGAACACGGCCGCTTCGACCTCGTCGGCAACATCGACTGGGCGTGCACCTCCTTCGAACAATGACGGCAAATGGCGATGGCCTGCCAATACCCCGTCGGGCTCGGTGCCGCCCAAGTACGCGCCAACGCAGTGCAAGTAATCGACCTTCCGTAAGATCTCTGAAGGTCCCTCAAAGCCCCGGCCCTGTGCCGGGGCTTTCTTTTGGGCGCGCTTAGCCCAACTGTGACGCGTACCCTGCCCTCCGGCAGCCCCCCTCCTTCAGAATGCCAGGAGATTTGACAATTGCGCGTGACTTCTTCTCGGGTAAACTGATTTCTCGACTGAGCTTGCTTGTCGTAACTCCATGAATGACAACGCTTCTTTATCAGTGGGCGGCGGTCGCTCGGGCCTGGGCGGCCTGCCCCAGCGCCTGGTGCAGGACGGCGTCGTCGAAGAGGCGGCGATGCTGGAAGCGGTGAACACCGCCCGCGAGCGCAAGACGAGCGTAGTCACGCAGCTGGTATCCACCGGCGCCGCCAGCGCCCGGGACATCGCCGTAGCCGCCTCGAACGAGTTCGGGGTGCCGCTCATCGACCTCGACGCCTTGAACGTGGACCTCGAGTGCGTGCGGCTGGTCAGCGACAAGCTGATGGCGAGGCACCGCGTGCTGCCGCTCTACCGGCGCGGCAAGCGCATGTTCCTCGCGGTTGCCGACCCCACCAATCTGCATGCCATCGACGAGGTCAAGTTCGCGACCAGCCTCCCCATCGAGGCCATCGTCGTCGAGGACGACAAGCTGCAGCGGGCGATCGACAAGGCGCTCGAGCAGGTCGACAACCAGATGTCCGCGCTCTCGGAGGAAGAGGGCGTCGATCTCGAGTCCCTGGAGGTTGGCGGCGGCGAGGAAGAGCTCGACGACAAGATCAGCCGCGACGATGTCGAAGATGCGCCGATCGTGCGCTTCGTCAATAAGGTCATGCTCGATGCCATCCGCCGCGGCGCCTCCGACATCCACTTCGAGCCGTTCGAGAAGATCTACCGCGTGCGCTTTCGCATGGACGGTGTGCTGAAGGAGATCGCCCAGCCGCCGGTGCAGCTGGCGCCGAAGCTCTCGGCGCGCCTGAAGGTGATGTCGCGCCTCGATATCGCCGAGCGGCGCATTCCGCAGGACGGCCGCATCAAGATGCGGCTCTCCAAGAATCGCGCCATCGATTTTCGCGTCAGCACCTGTCCGACGCTGTTCGGCGAGAAGATCGTGCTGCGTATTCTGGATCCCGCGCAGGCGATGCTCGGCATCGACTCGCTCGGCTACGAGGGGTTTCAGAGGGAGCTGTACCTCAAGTACCTGGCCAAGCCCCAGGGCATGATCCTGGTCACCGGACCTACCGGCAGCGGCAAGACGGTGTCCCTCTATACCGGCCTCAATATCCTCAACCGCGAGGACACCAACATCTCTACCGCCGAGGATCCGGCGGAAATCAATCTCCCCGGCGTCAACCAGGTCAACGTCAATCCGAAGGTCGGTCTCACCTTCGCCGCCGCCATGCGCGCCTTCCTGCGCCAGGATCCGGACGTCATCATGGTCGGCGAGATCCGTGACCTCGAGACGGCGGAGATCGCCATCAAGGCAGCGCAAACGGGCCACTTGGTGCTTTCGACCCTGCACACGAACGATGCGCCGCAGACACTGACCCGTATGGTCGACATGGGTGTCAAACCCTACGCGATTGCGACCTCCGTGAGCCTCATCATTGCGCAGCGCCTGGCGCGGCGCCTGTGCAGCAACTGCAAGCAGCCCATCGAGATTCCGAAGGAGGCCCTGCTGAAGGAGGGCTTCACGGAGATCGATGTCGCGCAGGGACTGAAGATCTATGGCCCCAAGGGCTGTTCCAACTGCACCGACGGCTACAAGGGCCGCACCGGGATCTATCAGGTACTGCCCGTGACGGAATCGATCGCGCGCATCATCCTCGCCCTGGGGAGCGCGGTCGAAATCGGCACTCAGGCGGCGAAGGAAGGCGTGTGGGACCTGCGCCGCGCAGGACTCGAAAAGGTGAAGAACGGGCTGACCAGTCTCGAGGAAGTCAACAGTGTCACGGTCGAGTGACCTAGGACGGAAGTAACCCATGGCTCCCGCAGCAACCGCCTCAGTCAAGCAAGTCAAGCGCGACATATCCTTCGCCTGGGAAGGCCGCGACAAGCGCGGCTCGCGTATCAAGGGCCGCAGCCTCGCGCCGGATGAGAAGACCCTGCGCGCGGAGCTGCGCCGCCAGGGCGTGGCACCGTCGCGCATCCGCAAGCAGCGTCAGGGCCGCAAGGGCGGCAAGGTCAACCCCGGTGACATCGCGATCTTCAGCCGGCAGCTCGCTACCATGCTGGCCGCGGGCATTCCGCTGGTACAGGCGTTCGAGATCGTCGGCAACGGCAGCGACAAGCCCTCGCTGCAGAGGCTCGTCCTCGACATTAAGGCAGATGTGGAAGGCGGCACCTCGCTGCACGAGGCGCTCGGCAAGCACCCGCTGTATTTCGACGACCTGTACGTGAATCTCGTGGAGGCAGGCGAGCAGGCCGGCGCGCTGGAATCGCTCCTCGACAAGGTCGCGACCTACAAGGAGAAGACCGAAGCGCTCAAAAAGAAGGTCAAGAAGGCACTATTCTACCCGGCCGCGGTCATGGTGGTCGCGGTGCTCGTGACGATCATATTGCTGGTGTTCGTGATCCCGCAGTTCGAGTCGCTGTACAAGGGATTCGGCGCCAATCTGCCGGCCTTCACACAGTTCGTGATCAATTTGTCGCACACGGTGCAGCACCAGGGAATCTACATCGCCGCAGTCATCGGCGGTCTGGTGTGGACGTTCTTCTACTTCAAGAAGCGCTCGCGCGCCATGCGCGAGGTTCTCGACCGCATAATCCTGAAGGTTCCGATCATCGGACCGATCCTCAACAAGGCGGCGATAGCCCGTTACGCGCGCACCCTGTCCACCATGTTCGCCGCCGGCGTACCGCTGGTCGAAGCGCTCGATTCCGTGGCGGGGGCGACGGGCAACATCGTGTACGAGAACGCGGTGAAGAGGATGCGCGACGAGGTATCCACCGGCCAGCGTCTGCAGCGCGCCCAGGAAGCCACCGGGCTCTTCCCCAACATGGTCAACCAGATGATCGCCGTCGGTGAAGAATCCGGCTCGCTCGATGCGATGTCGGGCAAGGTGGCAACCTTCTACGAGGCGGAAGTCGACAACGCCGTAGATGCCATGTCGAGCCTGCTCGAGCCACTGATCATGCTGGTGCTCGGCGTGCTGGTCGGCGGCCTCGTGATCGCCATGTACCTGCCGATCTTCAAGCTGGCCTCCGTCGTGTGACGACCGCCCGCTGATCTGTCCCGGAAACGCCGCGCGGAGCGCGGCGTTTTCGTTACGATGCACCAGAATGAGCTCCGTGATCGCGCTGCTGGCCGCCTCCCCTGCCCTGTTCATCGGCACCTGCCTCGTGCTGGGACTCGCGATCGGCAGCTTCCTGAACGTGGTCATCTACCGTCTGCCGGTCATGCTCGAGCGGCAGTGGCGTGAGCAGTGCGCCGAGATCGGTGGCGAAGGGCGCGAGGCGCTGAGTCCCCGCGCAGCCAGCCCCGAGCGCTTCAATCTCGTCGTCCCTCGCTCGGCGTGCCCGGCCTGCCGCGCTCCCATCACCGCACTGCAAAACATCCCATTGATCTCCTGGCTCGTGTTGCGCGGCCGGTGCGCAAGCTGCGGCCGGCCGATCAGCATCCGCTACCCCCTGGTGGAGCTGCTCACGGGTGTGCTCTCGGCAGGGGTGGCCTGGCGGTTCGGCTTCGGCTGGCCGGCGATTTCCGCTCTGGTGCTCACCTGGTACCTGATCGCGCTCACCTTCATCGACATCGATCACCAGCTGCTGCCCGACAGCCTGACGCTGCCGCTGCTGTGGATCGGCCTGATGCTCAGTCTCTGGGCAGTACGGGACGGCAGCGCCCCGGTCCCGGTCGACACGCGCTCGAGCCTGATCGGTGCCATCGCGGGTTACGCGAGCCTGTGGAGCGTCTATCATCTGTTCCGGCTGCTGACGGGTAAGGAAGGGATGGGCTACGGCGACTTCAAGCTCTTTGCCGCGCTCGGCGCCTGGCTCGGCTGGCAGCTGCTCTTGCCCACCATTCTGCTGGCTGCGGCCGTGGGTGCCATCGTCGGCGTCGCGATCATCACCGTGCGCCGCCAGCACCGCTCGACCCCCATCCCTTTCGGTCCGTTCCTCGCGGCGGCAGGGTGGCTGATGCTGATGTTCGGCCAGCGTCTGGTCGGCGGCTGGCTCGGCCTGTTCGCGCCTCATCCATGAGGTTTACGGCTTGAGCGCTCGCGCATTCCGGGTGGGACTCACGGGAGGGATCGCCAGCGGCAAGTCGACGGCGGCGAAGTTCTTCGCGCAGCTGGGTGTACCGATCCTCGACAGCGACCAGATCGCACGCGACGTCGTCGAGCCGGGACAGCCCCCGCTCGAGCGTCTCATCGAACGGTTCGGCACCCGGATTCTCACTGCCGACGGACACCTCGACCGGCCGGCGCTGCGCGATATCGTGTTCTCGGATCCGAAGGCGCGCGCCGACCTCGAGGCGCTGACGCATCCGGCCATCGGTGCAGCGCTGGAGGCGCAGTCGGCCGTGGCTGGTGGCCCCTACCAGATCCTCGTCATCCCGCTGCTGGTGGAGAAGAGTCTGGCCTCGCACGTGGATCGCGTGCTGGTGGTCGACTGCGACGAGGCGCTGCAGACGCGACGACTGCGTGAGCGTGACGGCTCGACCGCGGAGCAGGTGCAGGCGATCCTCAAAGCGCAGGCGCCGCGCGCGGCGCGACTGAAGATGGCGGACGATGTGATCCACAATGATGCGGATATCGGCGCGGTGCGCGACCAGGTGGCCGCCCTGCATGCACGCTACCTGGAGCTTGCCGCCCGCGGACGCACCTGAGCCGCTTCGCAGCCGTTTACGGACGGCGCGTGCCTCTTGCACAATAGCCGGGTGCAATCTGCCGTACCCGAATCCGCAAGCCCTGCCGAGCCTTCCCTCGCTGCCGGCACGCTGGTGTTCGAGCAGCCGCTGAATGAGCGGATGCGAACCTTCCTGCGCCTGGATTTCCTCTACAACCAGGCGCTTTATCACAACGAGATGGCGAGCCCCTGGGGCAGCCGCGCGGCGCTGGCAAGTCTCATCGACATCCTCGCCATCACGGGCCGCGGCGACGTGCGCTCGGATGTGCTGAAGGAGCTCGAGAGCCAGCTGAGCGCGCTGAACGAGTTCCAGACCAATCCGGGCGTCGATGCCCAGCGGCTCAAGACCCTGATGTCGAACCTGGTGCGCCTGCGCACCGACCTGATGAGCGCGGGGTCCGCCTTCCTGCAACCACTGCGCGACTCGGAGTTCCTGAGTGCGGTCAAGCTGCGCAGCGCCATCCCGGGCGGCACCTGCGAGTTCGATCTGCCGGATTACTACTTCTGGCTCGCTCAGCCGGACGATGTGCGCATGCGGACCTTCAATCAGTGGCTGGGGCTGCTGCGCCCCTTGTGCGACGCCATTGCGGAGCTCTTGTGGCTCACGCGCCAGAACGGGCGCACCCGCCAGGAGATTGCCGCCGGCGGCAGCTTCAGTCTGACCTTCGACCGTGACAATCCGCTGCAGCTGCTGCGCATCTCGCTGCCGGCATCCATGGGGCTGTACCCAGAGATCAGCGGCAGCCATCACCGCTGCAGCGTGCGTTTCCTCAGCTGGAACGGACTCGCCACCCGTCCGACCCAGGCGCAGTCCGACGTCCCGTTCCTGCTGAGCTGCTGCGCCTGAGCCTGGGGGGCGCGATGGGTGCCCTGCGCGTCAGATGCCCGACGTGCCGCCGGAATCTGGACTGGGACGCCTCCCCCTACCGACCGTTCTGCAGCGAGCGCTGCCGCCTTATCGATCTTGGGGCGTGGTTCACGGAGCAACGGGCCATTCCGGGCGATGCTTCACCCGCGGAAACGCGTGATGACGCAATGGATGGTCAACCGCCGAAAGGGTCCGCTTAGCGATGCAGTTTCGTCTCAAGGCCTTCGGGCTGCACCTTGGCGCGAGCGCCAGCGTACTCACTCTGCTTCTGGGCAGTCTTTACCTCGGCTGGTATCGCTGGCCGGGCTGGTACCTGTCGAGCGTCCTGCACATCGTGGGCATCGTGCTGCTCGTGGACGTGGTAATAGGACCGACGCTCACGCTCGTGGTCGCCAACCCCGGGAAGCCGCGGCGTCTGCTCGCGCGCGACATCGGCATGATCGCCACCGTGCAGCTCGTCGCGCTCATCTACGGTGCGGTCACCTTATGGAGCGGACGCCCGCTCTACTACACCTTCTCGACCGACTCCCTGGACATCGTTCAGGCCTCGGACCTCGAGTCCGATGAGATTGCGCGTGCGCGGCGCGAGAATCCCGCGTTGGCACCTCACTGGTACACCCGCCCGCGATGGGTGTGGGCGCCACTCCCCGAAAGCCCCGAGGAAGCCCTGCACATCGTGAACTCGGTGGTGCTCAGCGGCGGTCACGACGTCACCGACATGCCACGCTACTACAAGCCCTGGAAGGAGGGACTGCCGCAGCTGCGCGAACGGCTGTCGCGGGTCGATGACATCAAGTACCTGAGCAAGGCCGACAAGAAGGCAGTGAGAGAGCAGATGGCGGCGCAGGGTCTCGCGTCCGATCAGCGCAACGCTCTCATCATGTGGGGCGGCTCGCGGCGGCTGCTGGCAGTGTTCGACCCCGACAGCCTTCAGCTCAAGGCGCTCCTCAATCCGGGGTGAGCTGAGCCGCAGGTGGCCTCAGTGCCCCGCAGGCGGGCTCACCCCCAGCCACTTCGCCAGAAACGCCCACTGATCCGCGAAGTCATCGACCTGCATCCACACGGGCTTCCCGGCGCCGTGGCCGGCGCGGGTCTCGATCCGGATCAGGATCGGATTCGGGCAGATCTGCGCCGCCTGCAGCGCTGCGGCGAACTTGTAGCTGTGCCAGGGCACGACGCGATCGTCGTGATCGGCGGTGGTAATGAGGGTCGGCGGGTAGCACACGCCCTTCTTCACGTTCTGTACCGGTGAGTACGCGTACAAGGTCTTGAACTGGTCCGGATCCTCAGCGAGGCCGAAGTCGGAGGACCATTGCCGGGCGTTGGCACTCGCGGTGTGATAGCGGAGCATGTCGAGCACGCCGACCGCCGGCAGCGCGACGCCGAACAGGTCCGGACGCTGCGTCAACACAGCCCCCACGAGCAGCCCGCCGTTGCTGCGGCCGTGGATCCCTAAGCGCGCTGGCCGGGTGTAGTACTGGGCCTCGAGGTATTCCGCCGCCGCAATGAAGTCGTCGAACACGTGCTGCTTGTTGGCGAGCGTCCCGGCCTTGTGCCAGGTCTCGCCGTATTCCCCGCCACCGCGCAGGTTCGCCTCCGCATAGACGCCTCCCATCTCGAGCCATGCCTGCACGGCCGGGCGGTAGACCGGTGTCAGCGAGATATCGAAGCCACCGTAGCCGTACAGCAGCACCGGCTGATTGCCATCCTTCGGCATGTCACGCCGGTGCGTGACGTACATCGGCACCCGCGTGCCGTCCTTGCTGGTGTAGAACACCTGCTCGGTGAGGAACGCGGCGGCGGATGCAGGCGCGGGCGCGTCGCGCCACAGCGTCGCCGCATTCCCCGGTACGTCGAAGCGGTAGATGCGCCGCGGCGTCAGGTAGTCCGTGTACGAGAAGAACGTCTCGGTCTGGGAGTCCTCGCCGTGGAAGCCCTCGATTCGTCCCATGCCCGGCAGCGGCACATCGCCCACCGGGCGGCCGTCGCGCTCGTACACACGCGCGACTGCATGGGCGTCCTGGACGTACTTGGCGATGATCCGGCCGCCGACGTAGGTGGCCTCCTCGAGCGCGGTGGGCCCCTGGTGCACCACGATGCGCCCGACGGCCGGCTCGTGTGGATCGACGGCGATGACGCGGCCGAGCGGCGCATCACGCGTGGTCTGGAAATAGAGGTCGTGCCCGTGTACGCCGAGGTAGGTGTACAGGCCATCCCACCCGGCGAACAGCGGCTGCGCCTTCTCGCCCGGATGGCGCAGATCGAGCAGGTCGACCCCGTTCTTCTCGTAGCCCTCGAACAGCGTGATGACCAGGTAGTGTCCGTCCTCGGTCACGCGCGCCATCGGCACGTGCGTCGGATGGTTGGTGACCTCGTAGACGAGCTGGTCGTGATCCTGGGCCGTGCCCAGCCGGTGAAAGTAGACCGCCGGCCGGCCGGAATCATCGCCGTGCCCATTCGGCAGCGCGGGATAGCGGCTGTAGTAGACGCCGGAGTCATCCCGCGCCCAGGAGAGGCCCCAGAATTTGGTGAAGCGCAGCGTCTCCGGGAGATCACTGCCGTCGGCGCGCTTGAAGCGCCACAGCTCCCAGTCGGTGCCCCCATCCGATACCGCGTAAGCAACCACATCCCCGCGCACGTTCGGGGTGAAATCGGCTACGGCGATGGTCGCATCCTCGCGCGCGGCGTTCGGGTCGAACAGCACGCGGGCCGGCCCGTTCAGGCCGTCGGCGACCATGAGCACGCTCTGGTTCTGGCTGCCGTCGTTGTGCAGATAGAAGTAGCGGCCGCCGCGCTTGACCGGGATGTCGTAGCGCTCGTAATTCCACAGCTCGGTCAGGCGTTGCTTGATCCACGCCCGCGCCGGCAGCGCCTCGAGGCGCGGCTGGGACAGGGCGTTCTGCGCCTGGACCCAGCTGCGTACGGCCGGCGAGTCGAGATTCTCGAGCCAGCGGTAGGGATCGGCGACCTTGGTGCCGAAGTAGCTATCGTTGACCTGCACGCGCGCCGTAACCGGATAGATGGGCGCAGGCGCCGCAGGCGGCAGGCCGATGGCGGTATCGGTCACGGTCGGCATCGGCTTGCCGCCGGGTCCGGGACCGGGAAAGGGCTCCGGCCCGACACCGATGCGTGTCTGGGTGCAGGCGGCGAGCCACGCCGCGCACACGGTGAGCGTCACGAGCAGCGCACCGACGAGGGATCGGGCAGCCATCGGCTACGCCTTAGGTTCAGGGGAACTTGATCTTGCCGCCCCCGGCGCCGGGTCCTGGTCCGACACCTCCGCCGACCTCCGGTACCACGATGCGTGAGGCAGCCTCGCGCCGCAGCTCGCGCGCCTCATCGATGGCCTGCTCGAGAGCGACCTTGACCCCTTCGGGGAACTTCTTCAGCGCCTCCTCGAGCGTCTTCGCCTCGATCTCGAAACCGAGCGGCAGCACCCCGGCGGGTGTCAGGAGCTGTGTCTGCCCCGAGAACAGCACCGGGCGCGATGCATCCACCGCACCATCGACGGTCACCGGCGTCAGTCGCCGCACGCTCCCGGCGCGACGGTCGGTGAACACGTCCTCGCGGTACAGTCCCTTGGGGTCGAGCTGAATCTCAGGAAGATCGTTCTGCGCAGCCATGGATATCCCGCCTGCAGGTGCTGCAATGCATTGTACACGCCCTCAGGGGCGGCTCATGCGCGCGCGCCGGGCGGTGCGGCCTGCAGCGCCTCGATGAACGGGCGGTCGGCCTCGAGCATGTCCTCCTGCGTGAGCGCCTTGGGTGCGACCCACTTGAGCGACTGAGCATCGAGGGACTGCGGCGTACCGTGGAAGCGCTCGACGATCCACAGCGACAGCTCGACGTTGCGGTCCGGGTAAGCGTGGCGCAGCCGCATGAACGGGCGCGCGGCCGCCACCTCGATACCAAGCTCCTCGCGCAGCTCGCGCGCGAGCGCCTGCCGCTCGCTCTCCCCGGGGTGCACCTTGCCACCGGGGAATTCCCAGCGACCGGCCAGGTGGCGGCCAGCGGGGCGCTGCGCAATCAGCACGCGCCCGGCGCCGTCATACAGAGCCGCCGCCACGACCAGGATGCCGCAACCGGGCCTTGAGGCGGGGTCGTTCAGGGCGTCGTTACTCGACGCTGCTCAGCGCGCCGTGACAGTGCTTGTATTTCTTGCCCGAGCCGCACGGGCAGGGCTCGTTGCGTCCCACCTTGCGCTCGGCGCGCACGAACGTGCCGGAGGCATCCGGCAGCGGCGGGGGGGGCGCCGCGGACGCCGGACGGCGCTCGGCAGTGCCGGCATCGGCGCGGCCGCCGGCTGCGGCGGCTGCGGCATCCTGGTCGGCTGCCGAGAGCGCCGAGGCAGCCTCGATGTGCTGGGCCTGCAGCGCGCGCATCAGGCGCAGCCGCCGCTCCTCCTCCTCGCGCTCGATCTCCTCCTGCGTGCGCACCTCGACGGTCGCCATGAGCGATGAGGTCTCGTACTTGATGCGCTCGAGCATGGCGGCGAACATCTCGAACGCCTCGCGCTTGAACTCGAAGCGATAGTCCTTCTGCGCATAGCCGCGCAGGTGGATGCCCTGGCGCAGGTAATCCATGCCCGCCAGATGCTCGCGCCAGTGCTGATCGACCTTGCGCAGCATCACTTCTTTCTCGACGTGACGCATGATCGGAGCGCCGGTGCGCGCCACCTTGGCGTCGTACGCCTCGTGCACCGCGCCGACGACGCGCTCGCGCAGCGCTTCGCCGCTCAGCTCCGGCTCACTAGCCAGCCAGCTCTTCGGGTCGATGCGCGTGCCGAAGTCCTTCAGCACCGCATCGGTCAGCCCGTCCAGATCCCAGTCGGCGGCCGCGGCCTGGCGCGGCGTGTACTGATCGAGCATCGTGCCGACGGAATCGGCCATGAGCCCGTGGATGGCCGCCGACAGATCCTCCGTGCCCATGATCTCGGTGCGCTGGGCGTACACCACCTTGCGCTGATCGTTGGCGACGTCGTCGAACAGCAGCAGGTTCTTGCGGATGTCGAAGTTGTGTGACTCGACCTTGCGCTGCGCCTTCTCGATCTGGCGGGTGAGCATGCCGCTCTCGATCACCTCGCCTTCCTTCATGCCCGCCATCTTCAGCAGCCGCTGGGTACGTACCGGGTCGCCGAAGATGCGCATCAGGTTGTCTTCCATCGACAGATAGAAGCGGCTCGATCCGGGGTCGCCCTGGCGCCCGGAGCGGCCGCGCAGCTGGTTGTCGATGCGGCGTGACTCGTGCCGCTCGGTGCCGACGATATGCAGGCCGCCGGCGCCCACCACCCGGTCGTGCCGCGTCTGCCACTCGGCGCGCAGCTTCTCGCGCGCGACCTCGTCGATCGGCCCGGCGAGGGCGAGCTCCGCCTCGAGATTGCCGCCGAGCACGATGTCGGTGCCGCGGCCGGCCATGTTGGTGGCGATGGTGACCGCCGCGGGTCGCCCGGCCTGCGCGACGATGTGCGCCTCGCGCTCGTGCTGCTTCGCGTTCAGCACCTGGTGGGGCACGTCTTCCTTCTGCAGCAGACCGGAGAGGAACTCCGAGGTCTCGATGGAGGTGGTGCCCACCAGTACCGGCTGCTCGCGCGTCACACAGTCGCGGATGTCTTCGATGATCGCCTTGAACTTGTCGCTCTGCGTGAGATACACGAAGTCCGAGTTGTCCTTGCGGACCATGGGCCGATGAGTCGGGATCACGACTACCTCGAGCCCGTAGATCTGCATGAACTCCGGCGCCTCGGTGTCCGCCGTGCCCGTCATGCCGGAGAGCTTCTTGTACAGGCGAAAATAGTTCTGGAAGGTGATCGAGGCGACCGTCTGGTTCTCCTCGCGCACCCGCACGCCTTCCTTGGCCTCGACCGCCTGGTGCAGGCCGTCGGACCAGCGCCGGCCGGGCATGGTGCGCCCGGTGAACTCGTCGACGATGATCACCTCGCCGCCGCGCACGATGTACTCGACGTCGCGCTTGTACAGCGCGTGTGCGCGCAGGGCGGCGTTCAGATGGTGCATCAGGCGGATGTTGGCCGGGTCGTACAGGCTCTCGCCTTCCTTGAGGAGCTCGGACTGCAGCATCAGCTGCTCGACGTGCTCATGGCCGGCCTCGGTGATGTGCACCTGCTTGGTCTTCTCGTCCACCGAGAAATCCCCGGGACCCTCTTCCTGCTTCTGGCGGGTGAGACGGGGTACCAGCTCATTGATGCGCAGGTACAGCTCGGTGCTCTCCTCCGCGGGGCCCGAGATGATCAGCGGTGTGCGCGCCTCGTCGATGAGAATGGAGTCGACCTCGTCCACCACGGCGAAGCTCAGGGCGCGCTGCACGCGGTCCTCGAGGCGGTAGGCGAGGTTGTCGCGCAGATAGTCGAAGCCGAACTCGTTGTTCGTGCCGTAAGTGATGTCGCAGGCGTAGGCGGCGCGCTTCTCCGGCTGGCTCTGCGCGTTTTTGATGACGCCCACGGTGAGGCCGAGGAAGCGGTACACCGGCCCCATCCAGTCCGCGTCGCGCTGCGCGAGATACTCGTTCACCGTCACGATGTGCACACCCTCGCCGCTGAGCGCATTGAGGTAGGCCGGGAGTGTGGCGACCAGCGTCTTGCCCTCGCCGGTACGCATCTCGGCGATCATGCCCTTGTACAGCGTGATGCCGCCGATCAGCTGCACGTCGAAGTGCCGCATCTTGAGCGTGCGCCGCGCCGCCTCGCGCACCACCGCAAACGCTTCCGGCAGCAGCGCATCCAGCGTCGCGCCCTCCTTCAGGCGCTTCCGGAACTCCTCGGTCCTGGCCCGCAGCGCCTCATCGCTCAGGTCCTTGAGCTCAGGCTCGAAGTGATTCGCAGCACGTACCTGGCGGCCGTGCCCGCGAATGATCCGCTCGTTGCGGCTGCCGAAAACGCGGGTGAGGAGATGACGCAAGAAGTGGGCTCGCTTGAAACCAAAAGAAAAGTGTTTACCGACAAGCACTTACCGTGCCGCGGCAGGGCGCAAGGCGGCGTATTGTACGCAATAGACGCTGTCAGCGCCCAGTTGGTTCTGGCGGTGCGAATTTCAAGAGCTTGAGGCTCGCGGGCGAGCCGTCGATGTCAGCGGCCGATGTAGGACAGCGGATCGACCTGGCGGCCGTTGCGCAGGACCTCGAAGTGCACGTGCGGACCGGTCGAGCGGCCGGTAGAGCCCATGAGCGCGACTTGCTGCCCGCGGGTCACGGTCTGGCCGACGCTCACCAGCATGCGCTCGTTATGGGCGTAGCGGGTGACGTAGCCGTCGCCGTGGTTGATCTCCACGAGCTTGCCGTAACCTAAGCGCTCGCCCGCCCAGGTGACGACCCCGGCTGCCACGGAGACCACCGGGGAGCCGAGGGCGCCGGCGAAGTCGACGCCCTTGTGGAAGGTCTCCAGGCCATCGAACGGATCCGCGCGCTCGCCGAAGTAGGAAGAAATGAAGCCGTTGGCGACGGGACGTCCTTCCGGGTGGATCTCCTTGTGCAGCTCGCGCGCCAGGATCACGTTCTCGAGCGCCGAGAGCTGCGATTCACGCTGGTCCACGCGCTGCTGGAGCTCGCTCACCATGGCCGACAGATCCGGGATCCGGGCACTCACGCCCTCACCCTCGCCCTCGGGCCCGCCAGTCGGCGGATCGCGGTCGAAGTTGAACTCGCGGCTGTCGATGTCGGCCATTTCCGTGAGGCGCTTGCCGAGCGCATCGAGCCGGATCACGTGGGCGTTCATCTCACCGAGACGCATGGCCATGGCATCCACGCGCAACTGCAGCTGTTGCTTGAGGTCGGCGATCTGCTGCTTCTGCTGGGCGAGCACCGCGCCGAAATGCAGTGTGTCACCGAGCACGAGCCGCTCGTGGCTGTCGCGCCCCAACGAAAGTCCCAGCGCAAAGGCGCCGCCGAGCACGGTCAGGATCATGCCCGTCACGACGCTCAACGTGAGCGGTCGTGCGAGGTTGAATTGCCGCGCCCTGCCCTCGCGTTTTGAAAGGAAGATGACGTTCATGTGCTGCGTATTCCCGGCGACCGGAATCCCCCGTAGGCACGCGATGCCAGCTCAAATGCTTCGGCCGCGCCAGGGCGTGCAGCGCCCTTTATTGCTATGAAACCCTGTACCATGCTGGCAACCCCGCTGTCATAGCTCCTCGCTTTAGACCGGTGGTTTTGCGTCCCCGCCTTTCGGCGGGTTTGCCGGAAGCAGCTGAAAAGAATATGCCGAAGAACCCGCACCGAAACAAGCGCGGCAAGGTCCCAGTGAGGAGTAGGACCAGTCTCATTTCCCGGCCGGCGCATTCTGTAAACAGACAGGTGAATTCTGTAAAGCAGTTTCTGACGAGCGGTGCAACAAAGCTGCGCTATGTCACAGAGCAGCTCGCGCGTCAGAACTTCTGGAACGAGTGGATGTCCCGGCATGTTCCAGCAGAAATCCGCGCAAAAATCTCCGGCGTCGCCGCGCAGGACGGCACGCTCACCATATTCGCGGAGACTGCGGCGTGGTCGGCGCGGCTGCGCTTTCTGATCCTCGAGCTCGAGCCTGAGATGCGCGCCGCGGACCCAAGGCTCGGCGCCGTCAGGGTGCGCGTGCTGCCGCGCGGTTGAATTAACCGCCGGGCGGATGCAGCGCCGGGGCCTCGATGTAGGAAATCGGCGCGTCGGTGTAGCGCTCGAAAACCACCTCTTCCCAGGTCGAGGTGTCCGCCAGCAGCTCGCGCAGCAGCCGGTTGTTGA
The DNA here is from genome assembly GCA_963837075.1 of uncultured Gammaproteobacteria bacterium. Lineage (GTDB taxonomy): Bacteria > Pseudomonadota > Gammaproteobacteria > Steroidobacterales > Steroidobacteraceae > 13-2-20CM-66-19. Next base: position 52,367 of record CAWILY010000009.1, read on the forward strand.
GCGCATGACCGGACTTGTGGCCGCTGAACTCGCCGATGAGGCTGTGCCCGAGCAGGTACAGATCGCCGATGGCGTCCAGGATCTTGTGTTTGACGAACTCGTCCTCGTAACGCAGCCCATCCTCGTTCAGCACGCGGAAGTCGTCCAGCACGATGGCGTTGTCGAGGCTGCCGCCGAGGGCGAGATTGCGCGCGCGCAGCGTCTCCAGATCACGCATGAAGCCGAAGGTGCGCGCGCGGCTCACCTCTTTCAGGAACGAGGTGGTCGAGAAGTCCATGGAGGCGTGCTGCGAGCGGCGCTTGAAGATCGGGTGATTGAACTCGATCTCGAAATTGACCTTGAAGCCGTCGAACGGATCGAACTGCGCCCACTTGTCGCCGTCCTCGACGCGCAAGCGCTTCTTCACGCGGATGAAGCGCTTCGGGTGCCGCTGCTCCTCGATACCGGCCGACTGCAGCAGGAACACGAACGGTCCCGCACTGCCGTCCATGATCGGCACTTCGGCCGCCGAGACTTCGACGATCGCGTTGTCGATCCCGAGTCCGGCAAAGGCGGACAGCAGGTGTTCGACCGTCGAGACGCGCGACTCGCCCTTGCCCAAGGTCGTGCCGAGCTGGGTGTCACTGACATTCTCCGCATGCGCACGGATATCGACCGGGCTGGGCAGATCGGTGCGCCGGAACACGACCCCGGTGTCGGGATCGGCGGGCTTGAGCGTCATCAGCACCTTCTTGCCGGTGTGCAGACCAACGCCGGTCGCCCGAATGGAGTTTTTGAGTGTGCGTTGTCCGACCATGCCTGCCTGAACGATTGCGCCGCAAAGGCGATGACAGCGCCTCGCGCGTGCCGCGAGAAGGGCCGCCACGCCAGGCGGGCCTCCTCCCCGGGGCACTTAACGTAAGCTGCCCTACCGTATCACATCAGTCAGCCTGCCGCCGCAGGAATGCCGGGATATCCAGCAACTCCTCCGGGTCGGCCTCCTGCCGTAGGCCATCACCGACAGCGCGCTGGCGCTGCACGGTGGGCTTGTCGAGCGCGGCATAGTCGCTGCTGCTGAGTGGCGCCGCGCGCCGCACGACCCGCATGTTCGGCTCACCACCCCGCAGGTCGCGCTCACGACCAACACCGGCTTCGCGCTCCCGGGGCGCTGCAACCGGGGCCCGTGCCGTTGCCGCGGGTCGCCCGAGGCCGGTCGCCACCACGGTAACACGGACCTGATTGGTCAGCTCCGGGTCGATGACCGTGCCCACGACGACCGTGGCGTCCTCTGATGCGAACTGTTTCACAATCTGTCCGACCTCCTGGAACTCGCCGATCGAGAGGTCCATGCCGGCCGTTACGTTCACCAGGATCCCATGAGCGCCGGCGAGGTTGATGTCCTCGAGCAGCGGTGAGGAGACCGCCGCTTCGGCCGCGGCGCGTGCGCGGTCCTCGCCGCTCGCCGCTCCCGAACCCATCATCGCCATGCCGGTCTCGGCCATCACGGTGCGCACGTCGGCGAAGTCGACGTTGATCAGGCCAGGCCGGGTGATGAGCTCGGCGATGCCCTGCACCGCGCCCTGCAGCACCTGGTTAGCGGCCTTGAATGCATCGAGCAGCGTCGTCTGCGGCCCGAGCACCGTGAGCAGCTTCTGGTTCGGAATGGTAATGAGCGAGTCGCAGTACTTGCCGAGCTCGGCAATGCCGTGATCTGCCACGTAGCCGCGCTTGTTGCCCTCCATCTCGAACGGCTTGGTCACGACCGCCACGGTGAGAATGCCCAGCTCGCGCGCCACCTGCGCCACCACGGGCGCTGCGCCCGTACCGGTACCCCCGCCCATGCCGGCGGTGATGAACAGCATGTCGGCGCCTTCCACCAGCTCGACGATACGGTCCCGGTCCTCCATCGCCGCCTGGCGGCCGACCTCGGGGTCGGCGCCGGCCCCCAGTCCCTTGGTGATGTTGCAGCCGATCTGCAGCGCCGTCTTCACCTTGGCGTGCTTCAGCGCCTGGCTGTCGGTGTTGATGCACATGAACTCCACGCCGTCGATGCCGGCTGTGACCATGTGCGCCACGGCGTTGCCGCCCCCGCCGCCGACGCCGATCACCTTGATGACAGCGCTCTGGCTGTACGCGTCCATCAGTTCGAACATGTTGTCGCTCCTCTACACGAATACAAGTGGTTGGTTGAGTCGTCGTTCTTCCGTCGCTGTCAGCTTCAAAAATTCCCCTGGAACCAGGAACGCATGCGATCGAGCATCGACTTCGCGTTCCCCAGGGAGCCCGCGCGACGCGCGGGCAAGGCGTTGTCACGGGCGTAGAGCAGCAGCCCCACGCCGGTGGAAAAGATCGGGTTGCGCACCACGTCGGTGAGGCCGCGCACGGCCTGCGGGACCCCGAGGCGCACCGGTACGTGGAATACCTCTTCGGCGAGCTCGATGGCGCCCTCCATCTTGGCGCTGCCCCCGGTCAGCACGATGCCGGCGGCCATTACCTCCTCGTAGCCGCTGCGCCGCAGCTCCTCGCGCACCAGAGCGAACAGCTCCTCGTAGCGCGGTTCGACCACCTCGGCGAGCGTCTGGCGCGCAAGGCGGCGCGCCGGGCGCTCACCGACGCTCGGCACCTCGATGCTCTCGTCGGGGTTGGCGAGCTGCGACAGCGCGCACGCGTAGCGGATCTTGATGTCCTCGGCGTACTGGGTCGGGGTACGCATCGACACCGCGATGTCGTTGGTCACCTGGTCACCGGCGATCGGGATCACCGCGGTATGGCGGATCGCACCATTGGCGAACACTGCGAGGTCGGTGGTGCCGCCGCCGATGTCGACCAGGCACACCCCGAGCTCCTTCTCGTCCTCGGTGAGCACGGCGAAGCTCGAGGCCAGCTGCTCCAGCACTACGTCGTCGACCTCGAGGCCGCAGCGCTGGATGCACTTCTCGATGTTCTGCGCGGCCGACTCGGCGCCGGTGACGATGTGCACCTTCGCCTCGAGCCGCACGCCCGACATGCCGATCGGGTCGCGGATGCCTTCCTGACCGTCGACGATGAACTCCTGCGGCAGCACGTGCAGGATCTTCTGATCGGCCGGAATGGCGACCGCCTTGGCCGCATCGATCACGTGCTCGACGTCGCCCTGGCTCACTTCCTTGTCGCGCACACCGACCACGCCGTGGGAGTTCAGGCTCCGTACGTGGCTGCCGGCGATGCCGGCGAACACCGAGTGGATCTCGCAGCCGGCCATGAGCTCGGCCTCCTCCACGGCGCGCTGGATGGACTGCACCGTCGACTCGATGTTGACCACCACGCCCTTCTTCAGACCCCTCGAGGTCTGCGAGCCGATGCCGAGCAGCTCGATGGAGCCGTCGAGCCCCACTTCGCCCACCAGCGCCACCACCTTGGAGGTGCCGATGTCGAGCCCGACGATGAGATTGCGTTCCGTCCGCTTAAGCATCGTGACCACCTTCGCTGCGGGCTGTCCCGGGGCGCGCCGCGTTGCCGCGCCAGCCGATGGCAAACCCGTTCGTGTACCGCATGTCGACGTAGGCGATGTCCTCACCGCGCTGCGTGACGAGCTTCAGTGCCGTGTCCATGAACTTCTCGAAGCGCTCGTCCACCTGACGCCTGCCTAAACGCACGGTGACGCCGTTGGCGAGATCGAACTCCCAGGCACCGCGCGCATCGAGACGCAGCGCCGTGAGCCGCAGCCCCGCCTGCAGCAGCCGCCCAACAGCAGCGAGGTAGCGCTGCGCCACGACCGCTTCCTTGCCCTCGGGGCCGGAGAGCTGCGCGAGCTCGGCGGGCACGTGGCGCGCATCCCGCTCGAACAGCTCGCCGCGCGTGTTGAGCAGACCGCGTTCGCCCCAGCGCGCCGCCGCGGTCTGCTCGATCACCAGCACCGTGAGGCCGTGCGGCCAGGCGCGCTGTACGCTCACCGCATCGACCCATGGCAGGGTGTGGATCGCGTGGCGCACCGCAGTCAGATCCACCGACAGCAGCCCCGCGCCGTGCAGCTGTGCCTTGACGACGCGCTCGACGTCGCCCGGTGCGACGCGCTGGAAACGCCCCTGCACCGCGACGGTCCCGATGGGCTGATCGAGCAGCAGGGCCAGTCCTAGGGCGACCCCGCCGGCCAGTGCCAACGCGCCGCACACGAGCCCCAGCGCGCGCCAGTTGATCGCTGGCAGACGCGGCCGCTTTTCCGAGGGCTTGCGGCGGTTGCGAGCTCGACCCCACATGGCTCAGGCGCCTCCTGCCGCGCGCGGCGCAGCGCCCGCACGCTCGGGCCAGCGCGCGAGACTGGTCTCGAGCACGCGCCAGGCCAGCTCGGGGAAGTCGATGCCGACGGCCCGCGCCGCCATCGGCACCAGGCTGTGGCTCGTCATGCCCGGGACGGTGTTGATCTCGAGCAGCAGCGGTCGGCCGGCGGCATCCATCATGAAATCCGCCCGTCCCCAGCCCGAGGCGCCCGCCGCCTCGAAGGCGGCGAGCGCGAGATTGCGCAAATGCGCCTCCGCCTGCGCGGACAGGCCCGAGGGGCAGAAGTAGCGCGTGTCGTCTCGGAAGTACTTCGCCTCGTAGTCGTAGAAGGTCTTCGGGGTCTCGATGCGGATCGAGGGCAGCGCCTCGTCCTTGAGGATCGCGACGGTGTATTCCTTGCCCGTGATCCAGCCTTCCGCGAACACCACCGGCTCGAGCTGCGAGGCGGCGGCCCAGGCCGCGGGCAGGTCGGCCGCGAGCACGACCTTGGTCATGCCGACGCTCGAACCCTGCGTCGCCGGCTTCACGATCAGCGGCAGTTTCAGCCGCTCGAGGGCGAGCTCGAAGTCCTGTGGCCCGCGCAGCACCAGGAACTCGGGCGTGGGCACCCCGGCGGCGAGCGCCAGGCGCTTGGTGCGCAGCTTGTCCATGCCGATGGCCGAGCCCATCACCCCGCTGCCGGTGTACGGGACCCCGAGGTATTCCAGCGCTCCCTGCAGCGTGCCGTCCTCTCCCCCCGGGCCGTGCAACGCGATCCAGACACGCTCGAACCCTGCGCTGACCAGCTCGGTGAGTGAGCGCTCGCGTGGGTCAAAAGCATGGGCATCGACGCCGCGCGCCTCGAGCGCCGCGAGCACCGCCTGACCGGACAGGAGCGAAATCTCCCGCTCGCTCGAATCGCCGCCGTAGAGCACCGCCACCCGGCCGAACTGGCGCGGATCGGTGACGTGCGGTACGGGATGTGGGGCGTAGCGCAGTCGCATGGCCGTCAGGACGCTCCCAGGATGCGCACCTCGGGGTGCAGCGTGATGCCGTGCATGCGCGCAACCTCGGCGCGCACGTGCTCGATCAGCTTCTCCAGGTCGGCGGCGCGCGCGTGGCCGTGATTGATGATGAAGTTGGCGTGCTTCGCCGAGACCGAGGCGTCGCCGATGCGCAGCCCCTTGAGTCCGCACGCCTCGATCAGCCGCGCCGCGTGGTCCCCGGGCGGGTTGACGAACACCGAGCCGCAGCTCCACTCGCCGATCGGCTGCGAGGCCCGGCGGCGAGCCAGCAGCGCGCGCACCTCGCCCTCGTGCGCACCCGGCCGGCGCTCGAATTCGAGCGTCGCGCCGATGAACCACTCCTCGGGTGCCGGCGCCACGACCTGGCGGTAGCCGACGGTGTACTCGGCCGGCGTGCGCTGGTGCGTGCGACCGCTGCGTTCGATGGTCACGACTGCGCGCACGTGCTGCCACGTCTGCCCGCCGAACGCCCCGGCATTCATCGCCAGCGCGCCGCCGAGCGTGCCGGGGATGCCGGCGAAGAACTCCGCGGGCCCGAGGCCCCAGTTGATACATTGCCGCGCGATGCGCGCGCACGCCGTGCCGGCGCCGGCCTGCACGCTGGTCTCATTTATACGATTGAGCCCATCGAGCGTGCCCTGCAGGCTGATCACCACCCCGCGGACGCCGCCGTCGCGCACCAGCAGATTGCTGCCGAGACCGATGAAGTGCACCGGCACCTCGGCCGGCACGCTGCGCAGGAATGCAGCCAGGTCGGCTGTGTCGCGGGGATTGAAGAACACATCCACAGGTCCCCCCACGTGCCAGGAGGTGTGCCGGCTCATGGGCTCGTTGCGGCGCACGCGCGTCGAGAACTCGGCAGCGACCGCGACGCTCATGGCAAGGGCTCCGCAGCGGCGGCGGCGAGCGCCTGCGGCAGCGCGTGCGCCACCTGCGTGATGTTGCCCGCGCCCATGCACACGACCACGTCGTGCGCCTGGATGACATCGCGCAGCGCGGCGGGGAGCTCCTCGACCTTCTCGACGAACAGCGGCTCGAGCTGCCCGCGGCTGCGCACCGCGCGGCAGATCGCGCGGCCGTCCGCGCCCACGATCGGCGACTCGCCGGCGGCATACACCTCGGTGACGCACACGAGGTCGGCCGCCGACAGCGCCTTGCCGAAATCGTCGATCAGGTCGTGCGTGCGGCTGTAGCGGTGCGGCTGGAAGGCGAGCAGCACGCGGCGCCCCGGGTACCCCTGGCGCACCGCCGCCAGCGTCGCGGTGATCTCGGTGGGATGGTGAGCGTAATCGTCGATGACGCTGATGCGGCCGGCGGCGGTGGTCACGTCGGCGATGTGTTGCAGCCGCCGGTCGACGCCCTGGAAACCGGCGAGCGCGCGCAGGATCGCCTGATCGTCGATGCCGAGCTCGCTGGCGACCGCGATGGCCGCGAGCGCATTGCGCACGTTGTGCGCGCCCGGGAGGTTCAGCGTCACGGCGAGCGCCGGCGCGCCGGCACGCGTGACGCCGAAGCGTGTCTGCAGCCCCGCCGCCGTCACGTTCACCGCGCGCACGTCGGCGCCGGCGTCCAGCCCGTAGGACAGGATCGGGCGCCCCACTTCCTGCACGATGCTGCGTGCGTGCTCATCGTCCAGGCACAGCACTGCCAGGCCGTAGAACGGCAGGTTGTGCAGGAAATCGACAAAGCTCTGCTTGAGGAGCCCGAAGTCTCCGCCGTGCGTGCTCAGGTGATCGTTGTCGATGTTGGTGACGATCGCCATCAGCGGCTGCAGGTGCGTGAACGAGGCATCGCTCTCGTCGGCCTCGGCGACCAGGTAACGGCCCGTGCCGAGCCGCGCGTTGCTGGCGCCGCTCTTCAGCCGTCCGCCGATCACGTAGGTCGGGTCCTCGCCGCCTTCGGAGAGAATGCTGGCGATGAGGCTGGTCGTGGTCGTCTTGCCGTGCGTGCCGGCGACGGCGATCGCGTAGCGGAAGCGCATCAGCTCGGCGAGCATCTCCGCGCGCGACACCACCGGCACGCGCTTGCTGAGCGCTGCGGCAACTTCCGGGTTATCGCGCGGCACGGCGCCCGATACCACCAGTACGTCGGCCCCGACTATGTTCACCGCCGCGTGCCCGATGGTGATGCGTGCGCCGAGGTTGGTCAGCCATTGCGTCACGGCGCTGGCGCGCACATCCGATCCCTGCACGGTGTAGCCGAGGTTCAGCAGCACCTCGGCGATGCCGCTCATGCCGCTGCCGCCGATACCGACGAAATGGATGGTGTTGATGCGGCGCATGCGGTCGCGCCGCTCAGGGTTCGCGCGGCGTTCCTGGGCGGGGCGCTGCGGCAGGGTGCGGCGCTCGGCGCTCATGCCGCACTCCGTGCCAGCGCCAGGCACGATGCCGCCAGCTCATCCGTCGCACGCGGCTTCGCCAGCAGGCGTGCCCGCTCGGCCATGGCGAGGACCTTGCCGCGCCCGGTGCACAGCCGCTGCAGCTCGGTGGCGAGCACTTGCGCCGTGAGCTCGCGGTCCGGGATCAGCACGGCCGCTCCCTCGCGCACCAGGTACTGCGCGTTCCAGGACTGGTGATCATCCACCGCCGCCGGAAAGGGCACGAGGATCGAGCCTACGCCCGCCGCGGCGAGCTCCGAGACGGTGAGCGCCCCGGCGCGACAGATCACCAGATCCGCCCACCCGTACGCCTCGCTCATGTCCTCGATGAAGGGGCGCACGTCCGCGCGCACGCCGGCCTGGGCGTAGCTGGCCCGTCCGGCCTCGACCCAGCGCTCGCCCGCCTGATGGCGCACGTCGAAGGCGAGCGAGCCCGACAGGCGCTTGAGCGCAAAGGGCACGACGGCATTCAGACGCGCCGCCCCCTGGCTGCCGCCGATGACCAGCAGGCGGATCGGACCGGTGCGGCCGGCGAAGCGCTCGGCCGGCGGCGGCAGGGTACTGATGTCGCGGCGCACCGGGTTGCCGATGGTGCGCGCCTGCACGTCGGCCCCGAAGCTGCCCGGGAACGCCTCCAGCACCACGCGCGCGAGGTGTGCCAGCAAGCGGTTGGTGAGCCCGGCGATGGCGTTCTGCTCGTGGATCAGGAGCGGATGGCGGGTGAGCCAGGCGGCGACCCCGCCAGGGCCGCTCACGAACCCGCCGAGGCCCACGACCACGAGCGGGCGATGGCGCCGCATCACGGCGAGCGCCTGCACGAGAGCCCGCACGAGGCGAAACGGCGCCGCGAGCCAGGTGAGCAAGCCCTTGCCGCGCAGGCCCGCCACCGAGAGCTGCTCGATCGGGATGCCCTCCGCCGGGATGACGCGCGACTCGAGTCCCCGCGCCGTGCCGAGCCAGAGCACCTCGAGTGACTGCTCGCGCAGCACCCGCGCCAGCGCCAGGCCCGGATACACGTGGCCACCGGTGCCGCCGGCCATGATGAGGATCGGGCGGCTCACGTCGCACCGCGCGCGGTGGCCGAGCCGCGCTGCTTAGCGCGAGCCTCGTGATAGACGCGCAGCAAGAGACCCACCCAGGCGAGCGCCACGATGAGGCTGGAGCGGCCATAGCTCATCAGCGGCAGCGTCAATCCCTTGGTCGGCAGCACGCCCATGTTGACGCCGATATTGATGAACGCCTGGATACCGACCCACAGACCGAATCCGGCGGCAAGGTAGGCCGGGAACTTGAGCCCGGCGTCCGATGCGAGCCGCGCGATGTAAAAGCTGCGCCAGATCAGGCCGACGAACAGCGCCAGGGTGAGCACCACGCCGATGAGGCCGAGCTCCTCGCCGAGCACCGCGAACAGGAAGTCGGTGTGCGCCTCCGGCAGATAGAACAGCTTCTGCACCGAGTCGCCCAGACCGACGCCGAACCACTGGCCGCGACCGATGGCGATCAGCGACTGCGTGAGCTGGAAGCCACTGTTGTACGGGTCGGCCCACGGGTCGAGGAAGGTGGTGAGCCGTCGCAGCCGGTAGCTCGCGCTCACCGCCAGCACGGCAAAGCCCGCCGCCGCAAGCGCCGTCATCGCGATCACGTAGCGCAGCCGCGCACCGGCGAGGAACAAGAGGCCAAAGCCGGTGGCGAACAGCACCGTGGCGGCGCCAAAGTCCGGCTCGACCAGCACCAGCACGCTCACCGCGAACAGCAGGCCGAGGGCTTTCACCAGCCCGGGGAAGGACTGGCGCAGCTCGCTCTCGCGGCGCACCGCGTAGCTGGCGATGTAGATCAGCACCAGGACCCGTGCCAGCTCCGATACCTGGAAGTTGGCCCCGGCGAGCCGCAGCCAGCGGCGACTGCCGTTGACGGCATGCCCGAGACCCGGAACCAGCACGATGACCAGCAGGGCCACCGCCAGCGCCAGCAGCGGCACCGCCGCACGCTCCAGCAGCTCCGTGCGGATCGAGAACAGCAGCGCCGCGCAGGCCGCGCCGATCAGCGTCAGCAGCAGCTGGCGCTCGAGATAATAGAAGGGCTGTCCGCTCTCCTGGCTGGCGATGGACACCGATGCCGAGGTCACCATCACCAGTCCCAGCAGCACGATGCCGAGCACCAGCGCGAGTGTCACGGTGTCGAGGTGCACCGCACTGCGGCCGCCGCGGAGCGTAGAGCCAACCGTTGCTGTGGCGAGCGCGCTCACGCCGCGAGCTCCTGCACGGCCTCGGCGAACGCCGCGCCGCGATGCGCATAGTCGCGGAACATATCGAGGCTGGCGCAGGCCGGAGACAGCAGCACCGTGTCGCCGGGTCGCGCCGCGCGCGCGGCCGCCTGTACCGCCTCGCGCATGCTGGCGCAGTGCTCGAGCGTGCACACCCCGCCGAGGGCGCGTGCGAGCAGCGGCGCATCGCGGCCGATGAGCACGGTATGGCGCACCTTGCCGCGAAAGGCGGCGGCGAGCGGGGCGAAGTCCTGATTCTTCCCTTCGCCGCCGGCGATCATCACCAGCGGTCCGGGCATCCCGGTCACGGCTGCGAGCGTCGCGCCGACGTTGGTGCCCTTGGAGTCATCGATCCACGTGACGCCGTTGAGGTCGGCGACCCGCTGCGCGCGATGCGGCAGCCCGGCGAACGCGCGCAGCTCGGCGATCATCTGTGGCAGCGGCAGTGCCAGCGCCTCGCCGAGCGCAAGCGTCGCCAGCGCGTTGGCGGCGTTGTGCAGCCCCTTGATCTTCAGGTCCGCCAGCGGCAGGAGCGGGCTGTGCACCCGCATGAGCCACCACTCGCCGCGCTGCATCGCCACCGCATAGTCAGCGCCGATGCTGGCGCGCAGCGAGAACGACAGCGTGCGTGCGGCGCCGTGCGGCATCGCCACGACCAGCGGATCATCGAGGTTGATGACCGCGGTGTCGCAGCGCGCCAGGATGCGCGCCTTGGCCGCCGCGTAGCTCTCGAGTGATTCGTAGCGATCGAGGTGATCGGCGCTGACGTTGAGCACGGTGGCGGCGCGACACTTGAGCGTCGAAGTGGTCTCGAGCTGATAGCTGGACAGCTCGAGCACATACAGCTCGGCGTCGCCGCCGGCGAGCAGGTCGAGCGCCGGCTCACCGAGGTTACCGCCGACGCGCACCCTGACCCCGGCGCGCTGCGCCATGCGCGCGAGCAGCGTCGTCACCGTGCTCTTGCCGTTGGTGCCGGTGATGCCGACCACCGGGGCACGCGCGGCGCGCGCGAACAGCTCGATGTCGCCGACGATGGCGAGGTCGCGGCGGCGCGCCGCGACGAAGAATGCATCGCTCAGCGCGAGGCCGGGCGAGGCCACCACGCAGTCCGCGCCCTCGAGCAGCGTGGCATCGAGGCCGCCGAGGCGCACCGCAATGCGTGCATCGAGCGCCGTCAGGGCCGCAAGCTGCGGGGGAGCGGCGCGCGTGTCGGTGACTGCGAGACGCCAGCCGAGCGCATGCAGGTGACGCGCACAGGACAGCCCGGTGCTTCCCAAGCCCGCGATCACGGCGTATGCCGTTTTGTGGCTGGTGGCGCTCATCTGAGTTTCAGCGTCGCGAGGCCGGCGAGCACCAGCAGCAGCGAGATGATCCAGAAGCGCACGATCACCTTGGGCTCGGCCCAGCCCTTGAGCTCGAAGTGATGATGTATCGGCGCCATCCTGAAGATGCGCTTGCCGGTGAGTTTGAACGAGGCGACCTGCAGGATCACCGAGGCGGTCTCGAGCACGAACACCCCGCCCATCACCAGCACCACCAGCTCCTGGCGCACGATCACTGCCAGCACGCCGATCGCAGCGCCGATCGCCAGCGCCCCGACGTCGCCCATGAATACCTGGGCCGGATAGGAGTTGAACCACAGGAAGCCCAAGCCCGCCCCGGTGAGCGCCGCACAGAAGATCAGCAGCTCCCCGGCACCGCGGATCTCGGGAATCTGCAGGTAGTGCGCGAACACGGCGTTGCCGCTGACGTAGGCGAAGATGCCGAGCGCCGCCGTCACCAATGCCGCCGGCATGATCGCCAGCCCATCGAGGCCGTCGGTGAGGTTCACCGCGTTGCTCATGCCGACGATCATGAGATAGGCGATCACGACGAAGCCGAAGGCGGTGAGCGGTGCATGGAAGGTCTTGAAGAACGGCAGGAACAGCGTGGTCTCGGCCGGCTCGGTGGCCGTGTAGTACAGCGTGGCCGCGGTCGCAATCCCGGCCAGCGACTGCCACAGGTACTTCCAGCGCGGCGCGAGGCCCTTGGGGTTGCGCACCACGAGCTTCAGATAATCGTCGTAGAAGCCGATGAAGCCGAAGGCGAAGGTCACGCCGAGCACGGTCCATACCAGGCGGTTGGACAGCTCCGCCCATAGGAACGTGCTCACCAGCGTGGTGGTGAGGATCAGCGTACCGCCCATGGTCGGCGTCCCGGCCTTCGGCAGGTGGCTCGCGGGCCCGTCATCGCGCACCACCTGGCCGATCTGGTAGCGCGACAGCCGCGCGATCATCGACGGCCCGATCACGAGCGACAGGCCGAGCGCGGAGGCCGTCGCCAGGATGGCGCGGAACGTGAGGTAGGCGAACACGTGCGCGCCCGCGACGCGGCCGGCGAACTGCTGTGTGATCCAGTACAGCATTCAGTGCCCGCCCGCAGATGCGCCGGTGGTACCGGTCAGCGCATCGGCCACGCGCTCGAGGCGATTGAAGCGCGAGCCCTTGATGAGCACGCGCACCTCGGCACCCGCGGCGCCGAGCCCGCCCAGTGCCGACTTGAGTGCGGCGATGAGCGTCGCCGTGTCCGCGAACCAGTGCGCGCCGGCGCCGAAGCTGCTCACCGCATGCTCCATCAGCGCACCGGTCGCGTACAGCCGCTCGATGCCGCGCTCGCGCGCGAACTCGCCGATGTCGGCGTGCGCGGCGCTTGCCGCCGCACCGAGCTCGGCCATGTCGCCGAGCACCAGCCAGCGGCGCCCGCCGAGCGTGGCGAGCACCTCGATCGCGACGCGCATCGAGCTCGGATTGGCGTTGTAGGAATCGTCGATCAGCCAGGCGCCGCCGCGGGTCTGCTTGAATTGCAGCCGCCCGGACACGGCGCGCACGCCGGCGAGGCCCGCGGCGATCTGCTCGAGCGTGGCACCGGCACTGGCGGCGGCGGCGGCGGCGGCGAGCGCGTTGGCGACGTTGTGCGCACCACCGAGTGACAGCTCGATCGCGGCAACGCCCTGCGGGGCGGTGAGCCTGAAGCGCGTCCGAAATCCCTGCCCGCCCAACGCGGTCTGCAGCTCGCTCGCGCTGAAATCGGCGCGGCGCTGCATACCGAAGGTGACGACCCGGGCGCGCGTCAGTCCGCACCACAGCTGCGCGAACTCGTCGTCGGCGTTTATGACCGCGGTATCGGCGGTGGTGAGCCCCGCCACCATCTCCCCTTCGGCGCGCGCCACGCCCTCGAGGCTGCCGAAGCCCTCCAGATGCTCAGCTCCTGCGTTGGTGATCATGCCGATCGAGGGGCGCGCGAGCGCGGCGAGCGCAGCCACCTCGCCGGCGTGGTTGGCCCCCATCTCGATCACCGCAAAGCGATGTTCGGGAGCGAGGCGCAGCAGCGTCAGCGGCACGCCGATGTGATTGTTGAGGTTGCCGCGGGTGGCGAGGCAGCTGCCGCAGCGGGACAGGATCGCGGCCGTCATCTCCTTGGCGGTCGTCTTGCCGTTGCTGCCGGCGACCCCGACGAGCGGCCCGTGAAACTCGCCGCGCCACGCGGCCGCGGCACGCGCCAAGGCCGCCTGCGCGTCCGGCACCACGATCTGCGGCAGGCTCACCGGCTGCAGGGCCTCGACCACGGCGCCGGCGGCGCCGGCGTTGGCCGCGGCGGCGACGAAGTCACTGCCGCTGAAGTGCGGACCCTTGAGCGCTATGAACAGCTGGCGCGGCTCGAGCCGGCGCGAGTCGCTCACCACCTCGGTGTAGGCGGCATCGGTGCCGCGCAGCGTGCCGCCGGCGAGACGCGCAAACTCACGCAGCGTGCGCTTCATGCCAAAAGCCTCGCCAGCTCGTGCTCGACCACGGCCTGATCGCGAAACGCGCGCCGCCCGGCGGCGCTGATCTGGTAGCCCTCGTGACCCTTGCCGGCGATCAGCACCACGTCGTCGCTGACCGAGCGCTGCAGCGCCATGCAGATGGCGAGGGCGCGGTCGTGCTCGACGACGACCGGCGCGCCCGGTGCGATCCCGGCGACGATGTCGGCGACGATGCGCTGCGGATCTTCGTTGCGCGGGTTGTCGTCGGTGAGCACGATGTCATCGGCCAGCTCGGCGGCGATGCGTCCCATCAACGGACGCTTGCCCGGGTCGCGGTCGCCGCCGCAGCCGAACACCACGCGCAGCTGAGCGCGGCAGTGCAGGCGTGCGGCGCGCAGCGCCTGAGCGAGCGCATCGGGGGTGTGTGCGTAGTCGACGATGGCGAGCGGACTCCTGCCGCGGCCGCCGAACATCTCCATGCGGCCGCTCGCGGCGCGCACGTGTGCGAGCGCCCGCACTGCATCAAGCAGCGGGATATCCCACGCCAGCAGCACGGCCAGCACTGTGAGCACGTTGTCGACGTTGAACTCGCCCACCAGGCGCACGGCGAGCTCAGCGCTGCCGAAGCTCGAGTCGACCTCGAACAGCAGGCCCCCCGAATCGGGCCGCACATTGTGCGCCCGCAGGAACTGCGCGCCGGGCGGCGTGGGCTGGGTACGCGTAGTGAGGATGAGGCGCGCCCCCGGCGTGCGCGCGAGCGCCGCGCCGAACGGGTCGTCGACATTGATGATGCGCGAGGCGAGTCCTGGGAAGCTGAACAGCCGCGCCTTGGCGGCGCCGTAGGCCGCCATCGTGCCGTGGTAGTCGAGATGATCGCGCGTCAGGTTGGTGAAGGCGGCGCTGTGGAAGCGCACGCCGTTCACGCGCGCCTGATCGAGCGCATGCGACGACACTTCCATGCTGACGCAGGCGGCGCCGCGCGCCGCGAGGTAAGAGAGCAGGCGCTGCACGGTGACCGCATCGGGGGTGGTATGCGTAAGCGGCGTGATCTGCGGCGGCAAGCCCGCGCCCAGGGTGCCGATGTAGGCGGCGCTGCGCCCGCAACGCTGCAGCGCCTGGGCGAGGAGCCAGGCGCAGGTGGTCTTGCCATTGGTGCCGGTGATGCCCGCCACGGTGAGCCGCTGCGACGGCTCGCCGAAGAAGCGTGCGGCGATGGTGCCGGCGCGCTCGCTGAGCTGCGGGAGCGGTGCGAGCACTGTCCCGGGCGCGAGCTGCGGCAGCTGCGCGGGGGCGCCCTCGGGCTCGTACAGCACGGCGCACGCGCCGCGCGCCGTGGCTTCGGCGGCGAACTCGAGGCCGTGGTGCGTGCGCCCGCGGCAGGCGAGGAACAACGCGCCGGGCGTCGCGGCCCGGCTGTCGAGCGTCACATCGCTCACCTGCAGTTGCGGCGCCGCTGACATGAAACCGCCGACGAGCTCCGCGAGTGCGCGCGGGGCGACCGCGGCATTGCCCGGGAGCGGCGCGCTCATGGCAGCGCCGCCGTACGCACGTTGCCGAGCGCCGGACCCGCCGGCAGCTCCTCGGGCGCGTTGATCGGCTGATCGGGAGCTACCGCCAGCAGCCGCAGCGCGCCGCCGACGATGCGCGAGAACACCGGAGCTGCGACCTGTCCGCCCATGTGCTGGCCCGCGTTCGGCTCGTCGATCACCACCACCGCGGCCAGGCGCGGCTGCGTCGCCGGCGCCACGCCACCGAACACCGCCATGTAGCGGTCCGTCGAGTAGCCACCGGCGGTGGCCTTCCAGGCCGTGCCGGTCTTGCCGGAGACGCGATAGCCAGGGATGGCGGCGAGCTTGCCGGTGCCCTCGGCCGTGATCACCGACTCGAGCATGCTGACCAGCTCGCGGCATACCTGGCCGTCGAGTGCCTGCTCGCCAGCGGGAGCGGTATCGAGCCGCAGGAAGGACACCGGCCGCGCGAGGCCGAAGGCGCCGACGGTCGCGTAGGCGTGCGCCAGCTGCAGCGGCGTCACCGACAGCCCGTAGCCGTGCGACATGGTGACGATGCCGATCGGGCGCCACTGGGCATAGGGAGCCAGCAGCCCGGCCGACTCGCCCGGATAGCCGCTGGTGCTCACCTGCCCGAAGCCGAGTCGCGTGAGCGTGGTGTAGATCTGCTGCGGCGCGAGCGTCAGGGCGATGTGCGCCATGCCGACATTGGAGCTCTTGGCGAGCACGGTGGCGATGTTGATGGCGCCGAGATTGTGCTCGTCCTCGAAGATCTTCACGCCCACTTTGAAGTAGCCGGGCGACGTGTCGATGATGCTGCGGCTGTCGTACCGGCCCGAGGCGAGTCCGGCGGCGACGAAGAACGGCTTGATGGAGGAGCCGGGCTCGAAGATGTCTGTGGCCGCACGGTTGCGATACACACCCGCTTCGATCTGGTCGCGATCGTTCGGGTTGTAGGCCGGCTGATTCACCATCGCCAGCACCTCACCGGTGGCGGCGTCGAGCACCACCGCGGAGCCGGCACGGGCGCGCTGGTCGCGGATCGCCGCCTTCAGCTCGCGGTAGGCGAGGTACTGGATGCGCAGGTCGATCGACAGCGTCAGATCCCGGCCCTCGCGCGCCGGACGGATGCTCTCGACGGTCTGCACGATGCGGCCATAGCGGTCCTGGATGACCCGCTTGGCGCCGTCCTCGCCTGCGAGCCAGTGATCGAAAGCGAGTTCGAGGCCTTCCTGGCCCGCATCGTCGACGTTGGTGAAGCCGAGCAGGTGCCCGGTGACCTCGCCCGCCGGGTAATAGCGGCGGTACTCGCGCGAGGTGTAGACACCGGGTATACCGAGCGCCTTGATCTGCTCGGCTTCGGCCGGCTGGCGATGCCGGGCGAGATAGAGGAACTCGCGATCGAGATTGCTGGTGATGCGCCGCGCGAGCTCCTGACGGTCGAGCTTCAGGGCGGTGGCCAGCCGCGGGATCTGATCGGTGGCGAGGGCCAGCTCGCTCGGATTCACCCAGATCGAGTCGACCGGCGTGCTGACGGCGAGCGGCTCGCCGTAGCGATCGGTGATCGTGCCGCGATGCGCGGCGATGTCCAGCACGCGCGAGAAGCGCGCATCGCCCTGGCGGGCGAGGAAGCCGTGATCGACCAGCTGCAGATTGGCCGCGCGCCAGGTGAGTCCCAGCGCGCAGGCGGATAGCAACCCCAGCAGCAGGTAGGCTCGCCAGCGGAAGGATGCCGGCGCGTTGTCGCGTGCGCTGCGTGCCTTCATGGGGAGACGATCTGGATTTCCTTCGGTGGCGGCATCGCCATGTGCAGCCGGGTGCTGGCGACGCGTTCGACGAACGCATGCGTGGACCAGGCACTCTGCTCGAGCTGCAGCTGGCCCCACTCGATCTCGAGATTATCGCGGCGTGCATTCAGTGCTTCGAGCTCGACGAACAGCGCGCGCGCGCGATGCTTGCACCAGATCGCACCGGCGGCCGAGCCGAGAGCGGCCGCCCACAGCAGCGCGACGGTGCCGATGAGCGCGGTGCGGCTCACGCGAGGCGCTCGGCGACGCGCAGCAGTGCACTGCGCGCGCGCGGGTTGCGGGCGAGCTCGGCGGCCGAGGGCCGGCGCTTGCGGCCGACGAGCTTGAGAGCCGGGCGGGCCGTGGCGGGGATGACCGGCAGGTGCCGCAGCGCCGGATCGACCTCGGATTCGCGCTGCATGAAGCGCTTCACCAGCCGGTCCTCGAGCGAATGGAAGCTGATCACGACCAGGCGCCCACCAGGGCTCAGCACCTCGACAGCCGCCCGCAGGCCGCGCTCGAGCTGCCCCAGCTCGTCGTTGATGAACATACGCAGCGCCTGAAAAGTGCGCGTCGCGGGATGCTTGCCCGGCTCGCGGCTGCGCACCGCGCCGGCGACCACGGCGGCGAGCTCTGCGGTGCGTGTCAGGGCGCCCTCGCGCCTGCGGGCTACGATGGCCTGCGCCACGCGACGCGCGAAGCGCTCCTCTCCGAAAGTAGTGATCACCTGGCGTATCTCATCGACGCTCGCCCGAGCGAGCCAGGCCGAGACCGGCTCGCCGTGCGTCGGGTCCATGCGCATATCGAGCGGACCGTCGGCTCTGAAGCTGAAGCCGCGGCGCGGATCGTCGAGCTGCGGCGAGGACACGCCGAGATCGAAGAGCACGCCCCGGCAAGGACGATCGTGCGCGTGTGCCGGCACGAGCGCGCCGAGGTCGGCAAACGACGCGTGCAGGAGCGTAAGCCGCACTTCGTCGGTAAAGCGGCGGCGGCCGGCCTCGACGGCCTGCGGATCGCGATCGAGCGCGAGCAGGCGCCCTTCTCGACCCAGGGCCTGGAGTATGAGTGCCGTGTGACCGCCACGCCCGAACGTCGCATCGACATAGTAACCGCCCGCTTCCAGGGCCAGCCCTTCGAGCGCCTCTGCGGCGAGCACCGCTATGTGCTCATCCACGTGTGAAGCGGTGCGCCCCCGCCCCCATGAGTGCTCTTGTCACGGGCTTAAGCCCAGTCACCTCGTCCGCAAACACGCCTACAGCGACAGGGACTCCAGCTCGGAGGGCAGGTCGGTGGGAGCCTCTGCGTTCGCCAGCCACGCGTCGCGCCGCTCGTTCCAGCGCGTCTCATCCCACAGCTCGAAGCGATTGCCCTGCCCGATCAGCATTCCGTACCGGCCGAGCCTGGCGAACTCGCGCAGCTCGGGCGGCAGCAGGAGCCTGCCGTGCCCGTCGAGGGGCAGATCGGTCGCATGGCCCACCATCAGCCGCTGCAACCGCCGCGCGGTCGCGTTCAGGCTCGGCAGGCTCATCAGCTTGCGTTCGATCTGTTCCCACTCGGGCAGTGGATAAATGAGCAGGCACTGGTCCTTATCGACGGTGACGACCAACTTCCCCTGAGCGAGTTCGTTGATGTGTTCCCGGTAGCGGGTGGGCATGACCATCCGCCCCTTGTCGTCCAGGGTGATTTTTGTTGCACCGCGAAACATGACCTGTGAGGCGAGATTCCGCCCATTTCCCCCCACTTTTTCCCACTGGGCGCCACTATAGGAATCGGCGCCGAACTATGTCAATTGAAATAGTGAGAAATTCGTCGCAGTCCCAACGACTTATGTAGAAATCCACAGTGCCTGTGGATCGCCGGCAGGCTCCGCGCTCAGCAAATCAGCGGCTTGCCTTGTGAACCTTATGCGGTGATTCACGCAGGCCCTCCCCTGTGAGCCCATTCAGGCGAGTGCACCACCCATTCGGAACGCATGCGTATCGCTCATACGTATTGCCCATACGTATTGCCCATACGTATTGCTCATACGTATACGCGTGGACGAACCCCTGCGCGCGAGGCTCTCATTACGTCGTCTCAGCCGACTGTCGTCTCAGCCGGCTGCGAAGGCGTGTTGGATCCATTCGATGGCGGGCTCGGACGCGTGCGGATCGCGCACCACGATGACATCGAAGCGCACCGGCAGGCGTGCCAGATCGGCGCGCTGCTGCAGGAGTGCGCTGGCCGCGTGCGCGATGCGTCGTTGCTTGGCCGAGGTGACGCTCGCCGCCGCGCCGCCGTAAGCGTCGCTGGCGCGGGTGCGTACCTCAGCGACAATCAGTACGCCGCCGTAGCGCGCCACAATGTCGAGCTCGCCGAGCCGGCGCCGGAAGTTGCGCAGCACGATCTCGCAACCCTGTGCGCGCAGAAATTCGGCCGCCAGATCCTCGGCACGCCGCCCACTCAGCTGTCGACGGTCCGGCACGCGTTTGAAGTTGTAAGTTAGAAGTTACTGCGCATCCGCCGGCAGTAGCCGCAGCTCGCCGTCGTGCAGCTGCGCCCAGCCGATCTCGCGGTGCACGCGGCGCTCCTCATCGATGCTCAGGCGTCCGGTCAGCCCGGAAACACTGATGCCGCCGCTCGGCGGTGGCCGGCGCAGCGCCTGCGCGAGACGGAAGGCATCGAAGCCGAAAGCGAACAGTCGTCCGCGGTGCGGGCCGCCGCTCGGCCAGGCCTCGCGGGTAGCAGTGTGAACGGCATCGGCCAGCTCACCGCCCAGCATCCACGGCATGTCCGGAAACATCAGGCCTTCGAGATCCTCGTTGGCACGTGTGTCGGGCTCGAACGCATCCGAGGTGGCGTAGGTGGGGATATCACCGGCTCGGTGGAAGCGCAGCTGCGGGCGCAGCAGCCGCTCGAGGTTCGCCTGAGCGGGCGCGAAGATGAACTCGATGTCGCCGCGACGGCGCGGCTCGAACTGCAGCTTGGTGCCGACGGTCGACTCGAGCCGGTGGTAGCGCGCCGTGCTGTCACTGATGCGCAGCACCTCGGTGATGGTGACCGAGTAGTCGGTGCCCCCGTCGATCACCCCGGTGGCGAGCAGCTCGCCGCCACCGGCCTGCAGTTCCTGCTTGAATGCGGCGAGCACGCGCGTACCCCAGTCCCCGGCGGGCACGAACGCCACGCCGCGGCGGTGGTGATCTTCGATGACCCGGCGTGCCGCGAGCCGCGCTTCATCCTCCGGCGACAGGGCGTACTGGTAGAAGTGCGCGGGCGCAGGATGGTCTGTCGGCAGAAAATTCAGGGCCAGGAGCGGCGCCCGGGTGCCCGGAAACTCCGCCGCCGCGGTCACTTCCTCGCGTGTCAGCGGACCGACGATGAAGTCGGCGCCCTGTCGCATCGCTTCGCTGAGCGCGTCCGCAATGCTCTGCGTGCCGGTGTCGTAGATGCGCACGCGCGGGCGCTCGGCCGCCGGCGATTGGTAGTAGGCCGTCATGAAGCCATCGCGCACGCTCTCGGCGGCCGCGGCGGCGCGCCCGGTGACGGGTAGCAGCAACGCGACGTGCGCCACGGGCGCAACGGCTGCGGGCCCCGGCTGCGCACCGGCGGGCCGGCCGGCACTCTGCGCCGTAGCGCGCGCCGTGAGCTCGCGGTAGCGCGCCGCCTGCTCCGGCGCCTGCGGCGCTGGGATCGCTGCCAGCAGCCGCAGTGCTTCCTGTGGCTGCCCGCGCGCCAGGGCGAGCTGTGCGCTCAGCAGCGTGCGCTCGGTACTCTGCGGCGCGGACAGCGTTCCCTCGAGCGCCGCCAGCGCCCGGGCGGCATCGTCGCTACGCTGCGCGGCGAGATAATCGCGGGCGGCGTGCAGCAGGTAGGCATTGCGCTCGGCGCCGCCGTTGTGCGCGGCGAGCTCTTCGTAGACGGCTGCTGCGCCCGCCTGATCGCCCGCCTGCTCCAGACTCTGAGCACGATCGACCGAAGGCGGCGGGCCGGCCCGCTCGCTCAGGCTCGGACAACCGCTCAGCAGCGCGGCGAGCAGCGCGGCACACGCCGCGCGGGCGAACATCGGGCGGGACATCGGTTGCTGTGCCTCTCTCCAGCGGGCACGATGCCCGACACTGTTGCCGCGGGGCGGTCGCGGCGTGAGGCGGGATTATAGTGGCCAGTGTGAATGGAAGGCTGCAAGTCATCGCCACGCCGATCGGCAACCTCGCGGACCTGAGCGAGCGGGCGCGCACCGCGCTGGAGACGGCCGACCTGATCGCCGCGGAGGATACCCGCCACACCGGCGCGATGCTCAGGGCTCTCGGCATCGCGCGGCCGCTGCTGTCGCTGCACGCCCACAACGAAGCAGCGCGCACGCCGGAGCTGCTGGCACAGCTCGCCGCCGGCAAAAGCGTTGCACTGGTGAGCGATGCTGGCACGCCGCTGCTGTCGGATCCGGGATTCACTCTGGTGCAGCAGGCGGTGCGCGCTGGCATCCCGGTCAGCGTGGTGCCGGGTCCGTCGGCGGTCACGGCCGCGCTGGCGGTGGCAGGACTGCCGGCCGACCGCTTCTGCTTCGAGGGATTCCTGCCTGCGCGCGCGCGGGAGCGGCGCACCGCCCTCGCCGCACTCGCGCACGAGCCGCGCACGCTGGTGTTCTTCGAGGCTCCGCACCGCATCGTCGCAGCGCTCGCCGCAATGGCGGCGCAGCTCGGTGGCGACCGCCAGGCGGTCGTCGCACGCGAGCTCACCAAGGCGCACGAGACGATCTACCGCGGCACGCTGGGCGAGCTGGCGCAGCGCGCCGCGTCCGAGGAGAACTTCGCGCGTGGCGAGCTCACCGTGGTGGTCCACGGCGCGCCGCCCAGCGCCGGCGCGATCGATGCGCAGCTGCTGCGACGCACGGTCGCCTTGCTGGCGCGCGAGCTGCCGCCGGGCCGGGCCGCCGCGCTCGCCGCACAGCTCACCGGCGCCAGCCGTGCGGACGCCTACGCGCTGGTGATGCGTGAGCGCGGCTCGCAAGGCCCCTGAGCCTAAGGCGAGTTGACTTCCCGGCCGACGGCCGTATCGTGCGCAGCGAGAGTCGGCCGGGCAGTCGCTGCCGGCGGGTAAAACCGCGGGTGGAGGAAAGTCCGGGCTCCGGCGGATCGGGTGCCAGGTAACGCCTGGGGGGCGCGAGCCCACGGAAAGTGCAACAGAGAGTAGACCGCCCAAGTCCCCGTCAGGGGACCGGCAAGGGTGAAACGGTGCGGTAAGAGCGCACCGCGTCGGTGGCAACACACGACGGCACGGCAAACCCCACCTGGAGCAAGGCCAAATAGGGAAGCCGCAAACGCCCGGTAACACGGGCGAATGCAGCGCCGATCCGCGCGCGCTTCCGGGTAGGCCGCTAGAGGTCCGTGGCGACGCGGATCCCAGAGGAATGATTGCCCTCGACAGAACCCGGCTTACAGGCCGGCTCTCTTCCATCTTGCGACCTGACAGTCGCCAGGCAACGCGCGATGTTGGTCTCACCGGCAGCTTGGTGCAGTGCAAAGTGTGGCAGGCCGCGACATTATGACAACTCTTTGATTTGAATTAACCGGACCGATAAGTCATATTCCTCCGCATCCACTGCGCCGGCGCCGCTGGCGCTGCGCCTAACAACTAACAAACTGCAGGGAACTTCCCATGAGGACAGCAGCAATGAAGGGCTTGCTCACATTTGTCGCGGCCGCGGTCGCGACCTTCGCAGCGCCGGCCTACGCGCAGATCACCTACGTCTACGACAACGTCGCGGTGCCGGGATCCGGTACGAACTCCTTCATCTCCGGGCTCAACGACGGCGGCCAGGCGATCGTCAATTCTGCGAGCGGCGTGCAGTACATCTACAGCCCCGGCAGCGGCCTCACCGCGCTGCCCGCGCCGCCCGCCTCCAGCGGCTACGACGGCGGCACCGTCGGCTATGGCATCAACAACAACGGCGTGGTGGTCGGTTCCGCCTGCAACTGTCCGGGAAGCAACCCCGGTACGATCGAGCAGGGATTCATTCTCTCCAAAGGCAGCTACTCCTTCTTCAGCTACCCGGGCGCCAGCGTCACGATCGCCCGCGCAATCACCTCCTCGGGTCTGGTCACCGGCTACGACAACGTGAGCGGCGGGTTCCTCTACAACCCGGCAACCAAGACGTTCACCTCGATCTATCCGCCTGGCAGCGTCTCACCGGTGCAGTCGTACATGAACGCGGCCTTTAACCCCGCCGTGTTCACGCCGGCGCAGGGCATCACCAGCGGCGGCCTGATCGTGGGCAGCACGCTGCTGTCGACCAACAACCCGTCGGGCGCCGCCAACCCGTTCTTCTCCGCGTATCTGTACAACCAGACCAGCGGCAACTACAGCGTGTTCCAGGTCGACGGTGACTCGAGTCAGGCGCGGGGCATCAATCCTTCGGGAGTGATGACCGGATTCGTCACGGTCGGCGGCGGCGGAGAGAGCAGCAGCAACACGGACGCGTTCGTCGGTACCGTCGGGCATTTCCAGCTGCTGATCGACCCGGGCGCCGTCAACGGCACCTTCGGTGAGTCGATCAACAGCTCCGGCCAGGTCGCCGGCGTGTATCTGGATGGCAGCTTCAATCAGCTGGGCTTCATCGCCACGCCCGCCACCGGCGCGGCCAGCACCCGTAACGGCAGCTATACCTTCGACGTTTCCGGGGTCGGTGGCGCGGGCACGGTCACCTTCCTCGGACCGCTGGTCGCCGCGGGCTACCAGTACCAGACCGGCGCCGGCAACCCGAACTTCACCAGCGTGGTGCTGCCGATCGGACTCGATGCCAGCAACTCCTACGCGCTCGCGCTATGTAACGGGACCAGCCTCGGATCGATCGCCGGCGGCCAAACCTACCTGTTCGCCAAGGGCGGCGTGTCATGCTTCGATGTGAACGGCATCAGCGGTGTCACCGCGGGCGATGTCGACGCGCTGGCCACCGGGGTGACCTTCGCGGGCAGCGGCAATTTCACCGGCACCGTCGGCCCGATTCCGCGCACCGGTGCGCCGGAGCCGGCCACGCTGGCGCTGTTCGCAGCGGGGCTCGCGAGTCTGGGCTTCGCCCGCCGTCGGCGCCGGGACTAAAGCGGCGCGCGGTGAGCGCGCCGCTGGCGCGCAGCGTTACTTGACGACTTTCAGCTGAGGGCGGCGCGAGCCGCCCTCTTCTGTTTGCGGCGGATGCGTCGGCGGCTGAGGCCCGAGGTCCTGCTCGGAGAACACCATGCCTTCGCCGGTCTCGCGTGCGTATACGCCGAGCACGGCGCTCACCGGGAAGCGCACGTGATGAATCACACCGGCGAAGCGCGCGTCGAACTCGACCTCGTCGTTGCCGAGGTGCAGGCGCTGGGTCGCGCCCTCGCTCAGGTTAAGCACGATCTTGCCGTCCTTCACGTAGGCGCGCGGCACTTCCGCGCCTTCGCGTGCCGCATCGACGATCACATGCGGCGTGTGCCCGCACTCGGTGATCCACTGGTGCATGGCGCGCAGCAGGAACGGGCGCTTGGGCAGTACACGGTTCATGACTACAGCAGCCGCATCTCCTGCTCACGCTCGGACAGCGACTCGCGGAATGCCGGGCGGGCGAAGATCATCTGCGCGTACTTCTCGATCGGCTGAGCCTGGGGTGGCACGTCGATCTCATAATAGGGTAGCCGCCACAGGATCGGCGCGATGCTGGCGTCGACCAGCGAGAATTCGTCCGACAGGAAATACGGCTTCACCTTGAACAGGTCGGTGCTCTGCAGAATGGTGTCGCGCAGGATTTTCTTCAGCTTCACGGTCTGCTTCTTGTCCGGCTCGGCGTCGATCTGCCGCGCCAGTCCATACCAGTCGCGCTCGATGCGGTACAGCGCCAGGCGGAACTGCGCGCGCGTCACCGGATCCACCGGCATGAGCGGCGGATGGGGAAAGCGCTCGTCGAGGTATTCGATGATTACGCGCGAGTCGTACAACACCAGATCGCGGTCCACCAGCGTCGGCACGCTGTGGTAGGGATTCAGATCGAGCAGGTCTTCCGGAAAGCGTCCCGCCTCGACGCTGACGATATCGATGCTGATGCCTTTTTCGGCGAGCACGATCCGCGTGCGGTGGCTCCACGGGTCGGCAGGTGCTGAGAACAGCGTCATGATGGATCGTCGGCTCGACAACTTCTCGCTCCTGCGACCCGCGCGGCCTTGGCCGCCGGGGCGCCGCCGGCATCAACGCCGGCGATCAGTGCACGTCTTTCCAGTATTCCCGCTTTACCAGCAACGCGAGCCAGGTGAAGACGATCAGGAACAGCACCACCCAGACACCGAGCGCGCGGCGCGCAGCCTGCGCCGGCTCGCTGACATAGTCCAGGAAGTTGACCGTGTCGCGCACGAAGCCGTCGTATTCGGCGGCGCTCAGACGCCCGGGGACGAGCTGCTCGAAGTGGTCGAACACCTGCTCGTGCGTGACCTGACCACCCTCGCCCTGGTGGCTGACGTCACGGTACACGGCGCGCTTGAGTCCGCCGACCTCCGAGAGCACGTCCGGCATGGCGGTCGCGGGCAGCCGCAGATTGTTGGCGCCGGTCTGCCGGGTGGGGTCCAAGTAGAAGGTCTTCAGGTACTGGTAGATGTAGTCGCCACCGCGCGCGCGAACCATCAGCGACAGGTCGGGCGGAGTCTTGCCGAACCAGGTATCCGCATCCGTGGCCGGCATTGCGGTGTGAATGTAATCGAGCACGTTGTCGCCCGGCGGCACCAGGTCCTTCTGCAGCAGCGCCTCGGGGATGCCCAGGTCCTTCCCGAGGCGCGACCAGCGCTCGTACTTGAGCGCGTGGCAGCCGATGCAATAGCTGACGAAGTTGCGGGCGCCGCGTTGTACGGAAGGGAGATCGGCCACGTCGGTGTCGGCCTGCCAGCTCTGCCAGTCCGCGCCATAGCGCGCGGCCTCGTTCCCCGCACCGCTCTCCTCGGCCGGCGCCGACGCCGGCGTCAGTGACGCGCCGGCGAGCGCAACCGCGGCCAGCAGCGTGACCAGGCGACCCTCAGTGCGCATGGTAGGTCACCCTTTCCGGTACCGGCTTCACTTTCTCGAGGGATGTGTAGAAGGGCATGGTGATGAAAAACAGGAAATAGACGAGCGCGCAGATGCGCGCCAGCACCACGTACAGCCCCTGCGGCGGCTGCATCCCAAGGTATCCCAGCACGATCACCGACACAGTGAACAGCGCGAGCGCCGTGCGTGACATCCAGCCCTTGTAGCGAATCGACTTCACTGGCGAGCGATCGAGCCACGGCAGGAACAGGAACGCCAACACCGCCAGCAGCATCAGCAGCGCCCCCAGTCCCTTGTCGGGCACGGCACGCAGGATCGCGTAGTAAGGGGTGAAGTACCACACCGGGTGGATCTCCAGCGGCGTAGACAGGGGATTGGCGGGCTCGAAGTTCTCCGGCTCGAGGAACAGGCCCCCGAGCGTCGGCACGAAGAACACCACGATCGCGAACAGCACAAAGAACACGCCGACGCCCATGATGTCCTTGACGGTGTAATAGGGATGGAACGGGATGCCATCCAGCGGCTTGCCATCGCGGCCGAGCTTGTCCTTGATCTCGATGCCGTCGGGGTTGTTCGAGCCGGTCTCGTGCAGTGCCACCAGGTGCAGCGCCACCAGCAGCAGCAGCGCGAGCGGCACCGCCGCGACGTGCAGCGCGAAGAAGCGGTTGAGCGTCGCATCGGCGATGGCGTAGTCGCCGCGGATCCACACCACCAGCTCCGCACCGATGCCGGGAATCGCGCTGAACAGGTTGACGATGACCTGTGCACCCCAGAAGGACATGTTGCCCAAGGGCAGCACGTAGCCCATGAAGGCCTCGGCCATCAGCGCGAGGTACACCAGCATGCCGAGCAGCCACAGCAGCTCCCGCGGGCGGCGGTAGCTGCCGTACAGCAGCGCCCGGTACATGTGCAGGTACACCACGATGAAGAAAGCCGAAGCGCCGGTGGAATGCAGGTAGCGCAGGAGCCACCCGTAGTTCACCTCGCGCATGATGTATTCGACGGAGTCGAACGAGGTGAGCTCACCGGGCTTGTAGAACATGGTGAGGAAGATGCCGGTCAGGAGCTGCAGCACCAGCACCAGCAGCGCCAGCGAGCCGAAGAAGTACCAGATGTTGAAGTTCTTCGGCGCGTAGTAGCCGGTGAGCTGAGTGGTGAGGAACTCATTGACCGGCAGGCGCTTATTCAGCCACGCCCACAGGGCCTTCATGGCGCTCTGCTCTGGGTCCGCGCTGGCCGGCGCACCGCCGGCGGTCTTGGCGCTCATCAGCCGGTTCCTTTCTCGTCCGCGCCGATCACGAGCGTGCGCACGTTCGGATAGAAGTAACGTGGAATGTTCAGATTGATCGAGGCGGGCGAGCCGTCGAATACCCGGCCGGCGAGATCGAAGCGCGAGCCGTGGCACGGGCAGAAGAAGCCGCCCGGCCAACCCGCGTACAGCTCACCCTTGTCGAAGCGCTGCTTGGGCAGGCAGCCGAGGTGCGTGCAGATGCCGATCAGCACCAGGAACTCCGGCGTGCGTGAGCGAAGGTCGTTCTTCGCGTAGGCGGGCTGCTCGGAGTCCTTCGACTGCGGATCCTTGAGCTCCCCGTCGTGCCCGGAGATGCGCGCGACCATGTCAGGGGTGCGCCGCACGACGAAGATCGGCTGCTTGCGCCACACCGGGGTAGCCATCTGGCCGGGCTCGAGCTTGGACAGATCGAACTCGACCGGGGCGCCCTGGGCGCGTGCGCGCTCGGAAGGAGCCCAGGACTCAACGAACGGCACGGCGGCAAACACCGCGCCGACCGCGCCGGTGGCGATGGTGGCCCGGGTGAGGAACTTGCGTCGGCTCAGGTCGACGTCATCGCCGGCGACGACTGCGTGATCCGCCATCCATCATCTCCACTTCGTTCGCGTCTCGCACGAGGGCGTCCACGAGGCGTGCTCACGCGATTTCGTACCTTGCGGGGGGCGGCGCATTATACACAAACGAATACCCCCCTCCGGCGCGCAGCACGGCGCGCGCGAGGGTTTCCGTGGAGTCGATTGATGCTGAAGCGCCTGGGCAACGCATTGGTTTTCGTTGCCGGATCCGTGGTCGGGGGCCTCGCGCTCGCCTTCCTGATCGTGGCGCTGCGCCCGGACCTGATCCGCGGCGCGACGCGCGCCCCGGTTGCCGAGCCCGCCGCGGTGCCAGCGGCCGCGTCGGCCCCCGGGGGCCTCAGTTACGCCGACGCCGTCGAGCGCGCCGCGCCCGCCGTGGTCAACATCTACACCGCCCGTCTGGTCACCGAGCGCGTGGCGCCCTCACTCGGCGAGCTGTTCGGCGAATACATGCCCCGCTACCGGCAGCGCATCGAGCGTAGTCTCGGCTCGGGTGTGATCGTCGACAAGAGCGGTCACATCGTCACCAACCACCACGTGATCGCCAACGCCGACTCGATCCGGGTGCAGCTCGCCGATGGCCGGGTAGCGGAGGCACGCATCGTCGGCCGTGACCCGGATACGGATCTGGCGGTGCTGAAGATCGATCTGTCGCCGCTGCCGGTGGTCGTGTTCGGGCGCTCCGACCGGCTGAAGGTGGGCGATGTAGTGCTGGCCATCGGCAATCCTATCGGCCTGTCGCACACCGTGACTCACGGGATCGTCAGCGCCACCAGCCGCCAGCAGCTCGGCATCGCGCCGCTCGAGGACTTCATCCAGACCGATGCGCCGATCAACGTCGGCAACTCCGGCGGCGCACTGGTGGACGCGAGCGGCGCGCTGGTCGGCATCAACACCGCGATCGTGGCCAAGAACATCGGCGTGGAGGGCATCGGCTTCGCGATCCCCGTCAACATGGTGCGCGGCGTGCTGAGCGACATCATCGCCCACGGTCGCGTCATTCGCGGCTGGATCGGCATCGTCCCGGAAGACCTGCCGGAGGAGCAGGCGCAGCAGCTCGGACTCGGACAAGCAGCGGTGGTGATTGGCAATCTCTACGTGGGCAGCCCCGCCCAGCGCGCGGGGCTTCAGCCCGGGGACCTGCTGCTCGATATCGACGGCAGCCCGCCTCACAGTGCCCAGGATGCGCTCGGCCGCATTGCCAGCCGCCAGCCGGGCAGCAGTATCCTGCTGCGCGGCATGCGCGAGGGGCGCACCTTCGAGGTGCGCACGCAGGTGGGTGAGCGCCCGCACAGTGGCTGAGCGCTTGCAACCGGAGCCGGCCGCGGCGGCCGCGGCCGCAGTCGCCGAGGCGACGCGGCTCGAGCGGCTCGGCAGGCTCGCCGAGGCCGCAGCCGCCTACCAGCAGCTGCTGGAGCGCGTACCGGCCCTGCCCGACTGCTGGTACAACCTCGGCCTGCTGCAGCGGCGTCTCGGCCGCTTCGAGGAAGCGCTCGAGTCCTACGCGCAGGCGCTGCGCCAGGGTGCGCGCGAGCCCGAGCAGGTGCACCTCAACCGTGCCGTGGTGCTGACCGACTTCCTGCGGCAGGACGCGGCGGCCGAGCGGGAGCTCGAGGCGGCGCTCAGCCTCAATCCGACCTATGTGCCTGCGCTGCAGAACCTAGCCAATCTGCACGAGGATCTCGGGCGGCGCGAGCAGGCCCTGACGCTCTACCGGCGCATCCTCGAGCTCGAGCCACGGGCGTTTCAGTCCCTCGCCCGCTATGCCCAGCTTGCCGGCACCCGGGGGCCGGACGAGGCGCTGATCGCACGGCTGCGCGCGGCGCTCACCGACCCGGCCGCCGACGCCGCCGACCAGGCGAGCCTCGGGTTTGCGATCGCGCAGCTGCTCGATGCCAGCGGGCAGTACGGCGCGGCATTTGCCGCAGCGGCGGCCGCGAATCGCGCCAGCCGCGCCAGCGTTACGCCCGCGCCGCGTTATGACCGGGCCGCGCACGAGCGCTTCATCGACGGGCTGATCCGGGCTTTCCCGCTCACCCCGGCGCGCAAGCCCGCTGCGCTCGCGCCGCCCGACCCGACGCGGCCCCGGCCGGTCTTCATCTGCGGGATGTTTCGCTCCGGATCGACGCTCACTGAACGGCTGCTGACCGGACATTCGCGCATCGCCTCGGGCGGGGAGCTCGATCTGCTGCCACGGCTCATCGCGCAGGCGCTGGCGCCCTTTCCCGCGGCTATGGCCACGACGACCGATGCGGTCCTGGCGGGACTCGCGCGCAGCTATCTCGATGAGCTTGGCCGACGCTTCCCCGGTGCGACCTACGTGACCGACAAGCGGCTCGAGAACTTCCTCTATATCGGCCTCATCCGCCGGCTGTTCCCCGGAGCGCGCATCGTTCACACCACCCGCGACGCGCTCGACACCTGCCTGTCGATCTTCTTCCTGCACCTCGACCCGCGCCTGCCCTGGGCCCTCGATCTGATGGACATCGGCCATTACTTCAGGCAATACCGCCGCCTGATGTCGCACTGGCAGCTGCTGTGCGGGGAAGAGCTGCTGGAGTTCAATTACGATTCGCTGGTGCGCGAGCCGCGACCCGCGCTGGCGCGATTGCTGAGCTTCTGCGGCCTGGACGGGGAGGAGAGCTCCCTGGACTTGGCGCACAGCATCGGCAGCGTCAAGACGGCCAGCGTCTGGCAGGTCCGCGAGGCGCTGTACCAGCGCTCCTCGGGGCGGGCACGTCACTACGCGCCCCAGCTCGCAGCCCTCGCGAGCTACCTTGCCGACCCCGCGACGGGAATATCCTGAGTCGTCAGCTGCGCCTTCGCACTCGGCTCGCGCCTGAGCCGCCGGGGAGCCACCGCGCCCTCATTGTGAGGAAAAATCACATGTGGTGAAACCGCAACACGCGGCAGCCAGCACTTTTACCGACGCTGAAAGGCCCGTACGAGCGCAAACGGCCGGCCGCGGCAGGTTGGCAACACGGGAACAGCGTGGTAATAATGCCGCCCCAAGGTCCACCGGCGCTCCGAGGGAAGGATTTGGCTCGAGGGAGCGAGCGGAGTGCGGTGACTGCTTCTCATTACAATTCGCGAATTCATTCAGAGGAATCAACACATGGCGAAAAGTCGCAGCTTGCAACAGGCGGTGCGCTTCGCACTCGCTACGGCGACAGCCGCAGCAGGGGTCTCCGCACTCCACGCCCAGGAAGCACCGGCTCCGGCACCGGCCGCCGCCGCGCCGATCCAGGAGATCGTCGTCACCGGGTCGCGTCTGCAGACGCCCAACGAGACCGCGATCAGCCCGATCACCACGGTGTCCGCGGTGGACGTGCAGCAGACGGGCCTCACCCGCGTTGAGGACATCCTCAACAACCTGCCGATGGTGTTCGCGGGCATGAACTCCACCACGTCGAACGGCGCGGACGGCACGGCAACGGTCGACCTGCGCGGCCTCGGCAACCAGCGCACCTTGGTGCTGGTGAACGGCCTGCGACTGGGTCCCGGCTCGGCACTCGGTGGCCGCAACTTCTCGGACATCAACCAGGTTCCCGCCGCCCTCATCGAGCGGGTAGACATCCTCACCGGTGGCGCGTCCGCGGTGTACGGCGCCGATGCGGTCGCGGGTGTCGTGAACTTCGTCCTCAACACCCATTTCGAGGGCGTCAAAGTCGATGCCGGCTACCACTTCAACCAGCACAACAACGACAACCAGGCCGGGGTCAATTCCGTCGTCAGTGCTGTTGGCTTCCCGCTGCCGTCCAGCAACGTCAATACGGCGTTCGGCAAGAACGGCTCCGTCGTGATGGGCTCGAACTTCGCCGACAACAAGGGCAACGCCACGGCCTACGTCACCTACGACAACCAGGGCGCGGCGCTGCAGAGCCAGTTCGATTACAGCGCCTGCTCGCTCAGTGGCAACAACACCTACGCGCCCACGTCGGTCAATTGCGCCGGATCCTCGACGTCGGCGAAGAACGGCGCGGGCGGCCGGTTCTTGTTCTACGGCTTCCCCAGCTACGCGCCCATTCCGGGAATCCCGCCCTTGGGCTACACCGTCGATGGCGCCCAGAACGGTCTGTACCGCGGGTTCCAGGAGCCGAACGACCTTTATAACTATGGCCCGCTGAACTACTACCAGACGCCGAACGAGCGCTGGACCGCCGGCGCGTTCGTGAACTACGACGTCAACTCGCACGTGAACGTCTATTCGAGCTTCATGTGGATGAGAAATCAGATGGCGGCGCAGATCGCCCCGAGCGGTGACTTCGGCAACGGCGTGTTCATTGCCTGTGCCGATCCGCTGCTGAACGCCTCTCAGCAGGCCGTGTTCTGCAACAAAGCCTACCAGGCAGCGCAGAGTAATCCGGCCGAGACCTTCAACGGCGTCAGCTACCCGGGACTCAACACCTACCCACTGCGCAGGAACGTGGAGGGTGGCAACCGCGTCGCGACCTTCCTCACCAACTCGGCGCGCGAGGTGCTCGGTGTAAAGGGCGACTTTGCGGACGCGAAGGATGCCTGGACGTACAACGTCTCCGCGCAGCACGGCACCGTGGACACGTTGTTCGGCAACCTGAACTACGTCAGCAACACCGCTACCGAGCAGGCGCTGAACTGCCTGCCGGCCACCCCGGGCTCGAAGACCCCGGTATGCGGCGGCCCCACCAACCCTCTGGGAATCGGCTTCGGTCCGGGCGGCTCGTTCATCGGGACTTCGACCGGCAACACGGCATTCCAGCCCAACCCCGCCGCCGTCGCCTGGAATATCTGGACGCCGCACGGCGTGACAGCCGCCCAGACCGCGTTCCTGGCGATCCCGGAGCAGGCGCAGGGCACGGTCGAGGAGTACGTCGTCAGTGGCTCGGTCACCGGCGATCTTGGCAAGTACAACGTCAAGCTGCCATGGGCCGATTCTGGCCTGCAGCTGAACGTCGGCTCCGAGTGGCGTTCGGAATCCTCGAGTTTCCAACCGGACTATGTCTCGCAGCAGGGCTTGGCCGGCGGTGGCGGTGGGGCGACGCCGCCCGTCACGGGCAGCTTCCACGTGAAAGAGGTGTTCACGGAAATGCGCCTGCCCCTGGCGAGCCATCAGCCGGGAATCGAGGATCTGTCACTCGAGGGCGGCTATCGCTACTCGAAGTACAGCGAAGGCTTCGATACCAACACCTACAAGTTCGGTGTCGAATACGCGCCGATACGCGACATCCGCTTCCGTAGCAGCTACCAGCGTGCGGTGCGTGCGCCGAACATCGGCGAGCTGTACGCGCCGGTGGCCGTAGGCCTGGACGGGTCTCTGGATCCGTGCGCCGTGCCCGTGTCAGCGACTAACCCCAACAAACTGGCCAACGGCGTTACGAAGGCGCAATGCGCGCTCACTGGTGTCACGGCGGCGCAGTTCGGTAACATTTCGCCGAACACGGCCTTCCAGTACAACGGCAACATCGGTGGAAATCCGAACCTGCAGCCCGAGACCGCTGATACGTTCACGGCCGGCTACGTCGTGACGCCGCGCTTCCTGCCGGGCTTCACCTGGTCGATGGACTACTACCACATCAAACTCTCCGACGCGATCGGTCCCATCACCGAGAACGTCATTCTGGCAGGCTGTATCGGCAGCAATGGCAACCTTGCGCAGCAGAACTATTTCTGCAACCTGATCCATCGCGCAGGCAGCGGATCATTGTGGGAAAGCTCGTCCGGCTACGTGCAGGACGTCGATCAGAACCTCGGTGATATCACGACCGACGGCGTCGACGTGAAGGGCAGTTACCGCCTGCCGATGGCAGGGCTCGGGTCGCTGCTGTTCTCGCTCGAGGGCACGCGGGTACTGGAGCTCGACACCACGCCGACACCGCAGTTCGGCTTGACGTACGATTGCGTCGGGTACTTCGGCGCGACCTGCGGTGGCTCGAACTCCAAGTGGCGCTCGGTGTTCAGCAGCACCTGGTCGACGCCCTGGGCCGGACTCGACGTCACTGCGCGGTGGCGTTACTACTCGGGGCAGAAATCGCAGCTATCGAGCAACAATCCGTTGCTGAACGGCGATGGCATCCAGCCAGACTGGCAGCTGTATCACATTCCTGCCTACAGCTACTTCGATCTGTCTGCGATCTTCGACGTCTACAAGAACGTCAGACTGCAGCTGGGCGTCAACAACATCACCGACAAGGTTCCGCCGCTGGTCGTTGGTGCGGACTGCTCCACCAGCAGCCCGGCAGGCGCGAACTGCAACGGCAATACCTTCCCTGGAGTCTACGACGCGATGGGACGTTATCTCTTCGCCACCATCACGGCACAGTTCTAAAGAAAGGGTTGGTTGACTCAAACGGCGGGCCGCAAGGCCCGCCGTTTTTTCTTGGCTCTCAGCTCAGCCGGCGGACGCGGTGGGTGCGCCGGCTGGGGGTCTGCATGAGGTAGGAGCCGAGCGAGGCCCGCGTGATGGTGACGCGCTCGCCAACGGCCAGCAGCGGGTCCGGCTCTGCGAGCTCCCACAACGCGCCTCCCTCGAGCTGCACCGTCATCCGACCGCTCTGGCTCTTACCCACCGCAACCACGATCGCCTCGAGCGACGTCGCTACCGCGGGCAGTGGGTGTTCGGCCGGGTACAGCCCGAAGGATTCCTTGGGCGGCGGTGCCGCCGCGGCAGCGTTGGGCTGCGCGGCGTTGGGCTGCGCGGCGCCCGATGCTGCCGGGGGCGGCGCGGCAGCAGCCTGCGGCGCGGCGGATCGGGTGGCAGCGCCTGTGCTGGGGGCCGGTGTGACCGCGACTTTACCCGCGGCGCGCCCGGCCAGGCGGTCGTAGCAGGCGAGCCGTGCGGCATCCTCCGCGATGCTCGCGCAGGCGTGCAGCGCCTCCGGCGGCACCGCGGCTGGGGTTTGCGCACTCCACGCGATCGGGCCCTGCTGCAGGGCGAGCACGGCCAGCAGCGTGGGGAGCGTGCCCCGCGGCAGCGGCACGGGTGAGACCCTCACAGCGGGTCCTGCCCGGTCACGCCGTAGTACGCACCAACGGTCTCCGTCAGGGCGCGCACCAGGTCGCGCTCTGCCGACGTCAGGAATGGGTTCCAGATATCGAAGATCAGAATGCCGCGCGGGGTATCGGACAGGTTCCAGGCTTCGTGCTCGATCGTGTCATCGAACACCCACGCCTTGCCGGGAACCCACTCGCGCGTCTCGCTGCCGACGCGAAAGCCGCAGTTCGGCGGCACAATCAGCGGCAGATGCACGGTGAGTCGCGTGTTGGTGACGCCGGTGTGCGCTGGAATGCGTGTCCCCGCCTCGAGTATCGAGAAGAACGCCGTAGGGCCGCGCGCCGCCACGTCGCACTGCGGCGCCCCCTTGAGGAGCTCCGCCGTGCGCGGACAGCGCGCCAGGTGCGCCGCCTGCGGCACTGCCTGGTTCCACAGGAAGTACGCGCTCCAGCGGCGCGACTTGTTGAGCTCCTTCCACTGATTGAGCGGCACGCCCTCGCGATAGGCCACGTAGGGCTCGAGTCCCTCGCGATCCGCGACCAGCACGCCCAGGAGCTCCGCGCGGATGTCATCGCTCGCCGCCTCGATCGCATCCAGCCACGGGAACTCATCGCGCTCGAAGAACTCGACCGCGGGCAGCTCCGGGAAGTACATGAAGGTCGGCTGCGGGGTGAAGCGCCTGCGCCGGCTGCTGAGCAGATCGATGCAATGCTCGACGCGGCGAAAAGCGCCGCCGCCGTGCAGCTGGCGGATCGGGGCGAGACGCTGCCCAATCGCCTCCGCGAGCGCCGCGTCATCGCTGGCTATCACGGTGCGGGCGTGCTCGATGGCAGCGGCGACGGTTGCCGGCGGCGGCTCGCCGGGGGGCAGCGTTGCCAGCGCGTTGCGGTAGGCGCGTGCCGCATTGCGCGCATCGCCACTTCGCTCGAACAGCATGCCTTTCTGCAGCAGCGCGGGCAGGTGGCGCGGCTCGAGCGCCAGTGCACGTTCAATGGCGTCGAGCTCCTCGGGCAGAAGATTGAGCGCGTGCAGGCTGGAGGCGAGATTGGCCCACAGGGCCGGGTGCCTCGCGTCGGCCTGGGTCGCGCGCTGGAACAGCTCGCGCGCCTTGACGGCCTCCCCGCGCTGCATCATGCGCACGCCCAGCTCGTTGAGGACCGCGGGATGCGCGGGTGCGAGCTGCGCCACGCGCGCCAGCAGCTGGTCCGCCTCGCCGCTGCGGCCGGCGGCGGCGGCAGCCTTGGATGCCTGGATCACCCGCAGCACCGTGGCATCGTCCGCTGGCGGCGCGCCGGCCGTGGCATTGACGTCACTCAAGAGCGTCCCCTATCGTCCACTTCGATTTTGCACTGCAATTCTAGCGCGCCCGGCAGGGCCTGGAGAGCGCATTGAACCGGACGAGCGATGTGGATTTTCAACTGATCCGCGTCGCCTCATTGCTCGACAGCGACCCGGGTGCCGCCGCCCGCGCAGCCGCGCAGATACTGCGCGAGCATCCGGCGCATCCGACGGCGCTGCTGCTGCTCGGCACCGCGCACCGCAACCGCGGCGACCCGCAGGCGGCGCTCACCGAGCTCGATCAGCTTGCCGCAGCCCAGCCGGCTTCGGGGGTGATCCACTTCGAGCTCGGCCGGGCGCTGCGTGCGGCGGGACGTGACGCCGAGGCGCTCGCCTCGCTCGAGCGAGCGGTGGCGCTGGCGCCGGACCTCGCGGAAGCGTGGCGCGAGCTGTCGCTGC
Organism: uncultured Gammaproteobacteria bacterium; assembly: GCA_963837075.1. Lineage (GTDB taxonomy): Bacteria > Pseudomonadota > Gammaproteobacteria > Steroidobacterales > Steroidobacteraceae > 13-2-20CM-66-19. The sequence continues at coordinate 88,905 of CAWILY010000009.1, forward strand.
TGCAGGCGGCACGCGGCAACACCGCCGCGTGCGATGCGGCCTGGGCGCGCTTCGAGAAGCTCGCCCCGCAGGAGGCGCGCCACGCCGAGGCCGCGGCCGCGCTCGCCGGCGAGCGTCTCGAGGCTGCAGAGGCGCTGCTGCGGCGCGCCCTGGAACACGCACCGCGGGATGTGGTCGCGCTGCGCCTGCTCGCGCAGGTCGCGGCGCGGCGCGAGGACTTCGCGCAAGCCGAGCAGCTGCTCGGTGAGTCCCTGCGTCTCGCGCCCGGCTACAGCCGCGCGCGCCTCGATCTGGTCGATATCCTGTACGGGCAGCAGATGGGCGAGCCGATGCTGCCGCTGCTCGAACGCCTGCTGGCGCTGGCACCGGACGATGAGCGATATCGGACAATGCAGGCCGCGGCGTACAGCCTGCTCGGTCGCAGCGAGCGCGCCATCGAGATCCTGGAGACCCTGGTCGGCGAGTTCCCGCGCAGCGAGGCACTGTGGCTGAACTACGGCTACGCGCTGCGCGGCGCGGGCCGCTACCGCGAAGCCATCGACGCCTACCGCAAGTGCATCGAGCTGCAGCCCGGGTGCGGCAGCGCCTGGCTGGCGCTGGCGGACCTCAAGACCTACCGCTTCAGCGACGGCGAAGTCGAAGCGATGCAGATCCAGGCGGCGCGCGAGGCATCGCCCAACGAGGAGCATTCGCGGCTGGAGTTCGCGCTCGGCAAGGCGCTGGAGGATGGCGGTGACTTCGCCGCCGCCTTCCGACACTACGCTCATGGCAACGCGCTGCGGCGCACGGTCGTGCATTACGACAGTGCGAACACGACGCGCTTCGTGCAGCTGAGCCAGGCGCTCTACACCCGGGAGTTCCTTGCCGCGCGCGCGGGCTGGGGCTGTCAGTCGGGGGACCCGATTTTCATCGTCGGGCTGCCGCGCGCCGGCTCGACGCTCCTCGAGCAGATCCTCGCCAGTCACTCTCAGGTGGAAGGAACGCGCGAGCTGTCCGTGGTGATCCGCTTTGCGATGGACCTCGGCGACCGCGTGCAGCCTGGCAGCAGCCCCGCAACCTACCAGGACTCGCTGGCGCGTCTGACGCGCGCCGAGTTCACCGCGCTCGGTGAGCGCTATCTTGCGCAGACACGCGCTCATCGCCTGCGGGGGCGAGCGCGCTTCACCGATAAGATGGGAGCCAACTTTCAGCATGTCGGGCTGATCCACCTGATGCTGCCGAACGCGCGCATCATCGACGCGCGCCGCTCGCCGCTCGGCTGCTGCCTCGCCAACTTCAAACAGCACTTTCAGGGCGGCGCGTGGTTCACCTACAGCCTCGAGGATCTCGGTCGTTACTACCGCGATTACGTGCGCCTCATGGCGCACTTCGACGCGGTGCTGCCCGGGCGCATTTACCGCGTCTGCTACGAGGACGTGGTCCGGGATCTCGAGGGCGAGGTGCGCCGACTGCTCGACTTCCTCGGGCTGCCGTTCGAGGAGCAGTGTCTGCGCTTCCACGAGACACGCCGCTCCGTCGCGACCGCGAGCTCGGAGCAGGTGCGTCGGCCTTTGTACACCGAGGGAGTCGATCAGTGGCGCAACTTCGAGCCCTGGCTCGGACCCCTCAAGGAGGCACTGGGCGAGCTGGCGGTGACGCCGTGCTCAATGTCCGGGCGCCGCGTCGAGCCCGGCAATCGTCGCGGTTGACGGCGAGCGCGTGCTGCGCAGCCGGACGCTCACCTGTTCCGCCTCGCGCATCACGCGCAGCAGGTTCGCGCCCGCGACAGCGGCGAGCTCGCTGTTGCTCCAGCCGCGGCGCGCGAGTTCGGTGAGGAGTGCCGGGAACTTGTCGACGCCATCGAGCCCCAACGGCGTCTCGGGAATGCCGTCGAAATCCGAGCCGAGGCCGACGTGCTCGACGCCTGCCACGCTGCGGATGTGCTCGATGTGATCGGCCACGTCCGCGATCGTCGCCGCGGGCTTCGGGTGCGCCTGCTCCCAGGCAAGCATGGCGGCGGCGGCACGCTCGGGCTGGCCGATGTACAGCCCGCCGAAGGGCGGGCTGCTGTTGCGCGCGCCCTCCGCGGCCCGGTCCGCGTCCCAGCGCCGGCGTGCCTCCGACACGTAGTCGGGGGCAAAGTTGACCATCACCACTCCACCGTTGCTCGCCACCAGGCGCAGCACGTCATCGGGCACGTCGCGCGGGTGATCGACCAGCGCGCGCGCCGATGAATGCGAATAGATCACCGGCGCCGAGGCGACGGCGAGCGCGGCGCGCATGGTTTCCTCCGACACGTGCGCGAGGTCCACCAGCATGCCGAGGCGGTTCATCTCCCGCACCACCTCGGTGCCGAAGGGCGTCAGGCCGTGATGCAGCGGCGCATCGGTAGCCGAGTCCGCCCAGTCGGTGTTGGACGAATGGGTGAGCGTCATGTAGCGCGCGCCCGCCTCATAATAGGCGCGCAGCACAGCGAGCGAATTGTTGATCTGGTGACCCCCTTCGACGCCGAGCAGCGAGGCGACACGGTGCGTGCTGAAGACACGCATGATGTCGGCAGCCGTATAGGCCATGGCGAGATCGTGCGGATAGCGGGCGCACAGGCTCTTGACGAGATCGATCTGCTCGAGCGTCATCTGCACCACCTGCGGACCCTTGACGTCCACGGGCACCCATACCGACCAGAACTGCGCGCCGACGCGCCCGCGGCGCAGCCGTGGAATGTCCGTCATGAGCGGCGGCTTGCCAAGGCTCGCGAGCGCCGCGGTGGAGGCGGCGAGATCGACCCTGGCCAGATCCCCGCCGAAGCGCACGCGGATCTCCCACGGCAGATCGTTGTGCCCGTCGATCAGCGGCGTCCGTGTCAACACCTGCTCGACCTGCGCTGACGGCGCGCCGGAAGGTGCGGCCACTGCCAACGCCGCTCCCAGGATGAGTCCCGCGGCAGCGAGTCGGCCGCAGCAGTTCTTCATGTGGCTCCCCCCGCGCGCGCCGCTTGCTCGAGCACGGCCGCCACCAGCCGATAGCGCGCGCCGAGCGAGTGCAGCCAGCTCATGCCGCGCTGGATCTCACCGGCGTGCTCCCGATCCGCCGCTGCCAGGAGATCGCGTCGCAGCACGGCATCATAGGCATGCTCGGGTGCTTTGGAGTATTGCTGCATCAGCCCGCCGCCAACGATCGCTTCGACCTCGCCTGCGGCGGTGCGCGCTTCGAGCCAGGCGAACATCGCCTGCAGTTGTGGCGTGGGTGCGCGGAGAAAGGCGCTGAAATCCGCCCACAAGATCCGCGCCGGTGCGCGCCCTGCCGCCAGCGTGAGCACCGTCATCTCGCACAGCCAGCTCATCGCGATGCACGCCCCTTCCGAGTTCAGGTCCGGATGCCAGCCCGGCTCGGGGAGCCGGCGGATGAGGCGCTGCAGCCGCGAGGGGCTGAGCTGGCGGCTCTCCAGGCGCGAGTTCGGGCCGGCGAGGATGGTGCGCAGATAGTCGAGCGGCGGCACGCACATGAAGATCGCGCGCGGCCGGTCGGGGCCGGCCAGGATCGGCTCGGCCAGCTCGGAAACGAAGCTCGTGACCTTGATGAGGGCGCGCTGCCCGGGATGCCAGGTGCGCGACAGCAGCGCGATCGCCGGCGGCAGAGGCAGCGGGGCGGCGGATGGCTCCGCCGCGATCGCCCGCAGCAGTGCCGGCTCGCGCAGCACGAACAGACCGGCGTGCGCACCCAGCAGGCGCGCGATCAGCGTCGAGCCAACGTGACCGGTATGGAAAATGTAGTGCGCCTGCGGCGCGAGGCGGCTGGCGGCGGCGGCAAGCAGCGCTGCGTCGCAGCTGCTCTGCGGGTACGGTTGAGCGAGCAGGCGCTGATCGAGAAAGCTCGCCGCCCGATAGGCCGCCTCATCGAGCTGCACCAGGCGCACGCCCGCGGCGCTCGATGTGAGCGGCAGCCACGCCGGTGAGCGCACCAGATCATCCGCCGCGGGCGTCGGCTCGCGCGGCACGCTCATCCTGATCGGGTGCGCGCCGCCATGCTCAGGCCGGGACACTGCGCCCGCAGGAGCGCGTCCAGTCCTGCGGCTTCGCGCCCGGGTTATGCCAGCCGCACGGGCCCTTGAGCAGCTCTTCCGCCTGCGGCGGCCCCCAGCTGGCCGGCAGATACTCCAGCGGCGGCTGCGAGGCGTTGAGCACCGGGTCGACGATCGCCCAGGCGGCCTCCACTTCGTCCTCGCGCGCGAAATGCACGGTATCGCCGATCAGCGCCGCGCTGATCAGCACCTCGTAGGCGTCCATGTCGTCGCCCTGCTGCTGCGCGACGTACAGCTCGACGTCGTGCCCGGTCATCACCGGCCCGGGTTTCTTGGTGTGCGCGCCGAGCGCGATGGCGACATCGGGACCGACGCGGAAGCGCACGTGATTCGGCTGCTCCGGACCCAGGTCGCCGAACACCTGCGCCGGCGGCGCGCGCAGCTCCACCACCACCTCGGTGGCGGTGACCGGCAGGCACTTGCCGGCGCGCAGGTAGAACGGCACCCCGCTCCAGCGCCAGGAGTCGATCGCGAGCGCCAGCGCCGCATAGGTCTCCACGCGCGAGTCGGGCGCGACTCCCGGCTCCTTGCGGTAACCCACGAACTGCCCGCGCACCAGCTGCCGCAAGGTCAGCGGCCGCACCGCCCGCAGCACCTTGACCTTCTCGTCGCGCAGCGCCTCGCCCTCGGCGTTGACCGGCGGCTCCATGGTGAGCAGCGCCACGATCTGCAGCAGGTGATTCTGGATCACGTCGCGGATTGCACCGGTCTCTTCGTAGAAGCGGCCGCGGCCGGCCAGGCCGATGCTCTCCGCCATGGTGATCTGCACGCTGGCGACAAAGTTGCGGTTCCATACCGGCTCGAGAAACGAGTTGGCGAAGCGGAAGAACAGCAGGTTCTGCACCGCCTCCTTGCCGAGGTAATGGTCGATGCGAAAGATGCTGGACTCGGGGAAATGGCTGTGCAGTGTCCGGTTCAGGGCGCGCGCGCTCGCCAGGTCGCGCCCGAAGGGCTTCTCCACCACCACGCGCGCGTCCTGCTCGTTGCTGCACTCGCTCAGGTGCGCGATCACCACCGCAAACATGCTCGGTGGTATGGCGAGATAATGCAGCGGCCGCTGCGCTCCGGCGAGCGCGGCGCGCAGCGCGACGAAGGTGCTGCGGTCGTTGTAATCGCCATCCACGTAGCGCAGCAGCCCGGTGAGGCGCTGCACCACGCTGACGTCGGCGTGCGGCACGAACTCCGCCAGGCTGTCGCGCACGCGCTTGATCAGCCAGTTGACATCGCACCCCTGGCGTGCGACCCCGATCACCGGCACATTGAGCAGCCCACGGCGCACCAGATGATAGAGCGCGGGATAGATCTTGCGGTAGCACAGATCCCCGGTCGCCCCGAACAGCACTATGGCATCGCAGTCACGACGTTCCATGACAACCTCCTTGAGCCCGCGCAGCCGGCAAAAGTCACGCCTTTTGCCGGCGGCAACGCAGCTGATGTCCGCCGAAATCGCTTCCTGCGATTTCGGCCAATTCAACTAGTTCGGCACCCGCCGGATCTGCGCCCCGAGCTGCGCCAGCTTCTCCTCGATCGCTTCGTAGCCGCGATCGATGTGATAGATACGCTCGATTTCGGTGCGGCCTTCCGCCACGAGGCCTGCGAGCACCAGACTCGCGGAGGCGCGCAGGTCGGTCGCCATGACCGGGGCCGCGGTGAGCCGCTCCACCCCGTGGATGATGGCGGTGTTGCCTTCCAGGCGGATCTCCGCGCCCATGCGCCGCATCTCCAGCATGTGCATGAAGCGGTTCTCGAAGATGGTCTCGGTGATGGTGCCGACGCCGGCAGCCACGGTGTTGAGCGCGGCAAACTGTGCCTGCATGTCGGTCGGAAAGGCCGGGTAGGGCGCGGTGCGCACATCGACCGCCTTCAGCCGCCGCCCGCGCATGTCGACCTCGACCCAGTTCTCGCCCACGTCCAGCTTCGCGCCGGCCTCGGTGAGCTTGGCGAGCACCGCGTCGAGGTGCTCCGGACGGGTGTTCTTGATGCGCACATGGCCGCCGCTGATCGCACCCGCGACCAGGTAGGTACCGCTTTCGATCCGGTCCGGCAGCACCTCGTAGCTCGTGCCGCGCAGTCGCTGCACGCCCTGCACCACGACCCGATCGGTGCCGGCACCGTGGATCCGGGCGCCCATCGCGATCAGGAAGTTGGCCAGGTCGACCACCTCGGGCTCGCGTGCCGCGTTCTCGATCAGTGTCTCGCCCTCGGCGAGCGTGGCGGCCATCATCAGGTTCTCGGTGCCGGTGACGGTGACCGTGTCGAGCACCAGCCGCGCCCCCTTGAGCCGCGGCGCGCGCGCGCGGATGTAGCCGCCCTCGATGGTGATGTCGGCGCCCATCGCCTGCAGCCCCGCGACGTGAATGTTCACCGGGCGCGCGCCGATGGCGCAGCCCCCGGGCAGGGACACGTCGGCGCGCCCGTAGCGCGCCAGCAGCGGCCCGAGCACGAGGATCGAGGCGCGCATGGTCTTCACCAGGTCGTACGGCGCGAAGCACTCGCGCACCGTGGAGCCGTCGACCTCGATGCGCATGCGCTCGTCGATGGTGACCGTTGCGCCCATCCGGCCGAGCAGCTCGACGGTGGTGGTGACATCCTTCAGGTGCGGAACGTTCGCCACCACCACCGGATCGTCCGCCAGCAGCGCGCCGGCGAGGATCGGCAGCGTGGCGTTCTTGGCGCCGGAGATACGCACCTCGCCCTCGAGAGGCACACCACCCTGGATCTGCAACTTGTCCATCTCAGTCCCGCCCGGAGCACTCTTCAGGCGCCAGGGCCTCGATCGACAGAGCGTGGATCTCGCGCCCCATGAGCTCCCCGAGCGTGCGGTAGACGAGCTGGTGGCGCGCCAGGGTGCGCAGGCCGCTGAACTCGCGCGCGACCACGCGCGCGGCGAAGTGCGTGTTGTCGTCCGACTGCACGCGCACCTCGGCGCCGGGCAGGCCTGCGCGGATCAGCCGCGCGACTTCCTCAGGGCTCATGGGGGCGATATTACATGGGGCGCCCGCGGCCACGCCTATAATGACCATCATGGAATCATCCCCGGCCGCGTCCGCCCCCGCTCCGGCTGACGATGAGCAGCTGCTCGCCTCCGCACGGCGCGCGCTGGCTATCGAGACCCGGGCGCTCGAGGCGCTCGCGCCGCGCGTGGGCGCGCCGTTCGCACACGCCTGCCGCATCTGCCTGCAGTGCCGCGGGCGGGTCGTGGTCACCGGCATGGGCAAGTCCGGGCACATCGCCGGCAAGATCGCGGCGACGCTGGCCAGCACCGGCACGCCGGCCTTCTTTCTGCACCCGGCCGAGGCCGGCCACGGCGATCTCGGCATGATCACGCGCAGCGACGTTCTGCTGGCGCTGTCCAACTCGGGTGAGACACCCGAGCTCGTGCTGTTGCTGCCGCACCTGAAACGTCTCGCCGTACCGCTGATCGTCATGAGCGGCCGCGCCGACTCGACGCTGGCACGCGCGGCGAGCGTGCTGCTCGATGTCAGCGTACCGGAGGAAGCCTGTCCGCTGAACCTTGCTCCGACCGCCAGCACCACCGCCCAGCTCGCCATGGGCGATGCGCTCGCGGTTGCCGTGCTCGAGGCGCGCGGCTTCACGCGCGCCGATTTCGCCCGCTCGCATCCCGGTGGTGCGCTCGGGCGCCGGCTGCTGCTGCACGTCGAGGACGTGATGCGCACCGGCGATGCCATGCCGTGCATCGCGCCCGGGGCGCCACTGAGTGCCGGGCTGCTGGAGATGTCGCGCAAGGGGCTCGGCATGACGGTGGTGGTCGATGCCGAGCAGCGCATCCTGGGTGTATTCACCGACGGCGATCTGCGCCGCGCGCTCGACCGTCAGATCGACGTGCACAGCACGCTGATGAGCGCGGTCATGAGTGCGCCGGGCAAGCGCATCGCCCCGCGTGAACTCGCCGCCGAAGCGGCGCACCTGATGGAGATTCATCGCATCACGGCGTTGCCGGTTGCCGATGGCGACGGCCGCCTCCTCGGGGCTTTCAACGTGCATGATCTCATGCGGGCAGGCGTTGTCTGAGCAGCGCACGCATGCCGCAGCGCATCCGACTGCTGGTGCTCGATGTGGACGGCGTGCTCACCGATGGCCGTCTGTACTTCGGACCGCGCGGTGAGGTCCTCAAGGTCTTCGATGTGCACGACGGCATGGGGCTCGTGCAGCTGCTGCGCAGCGGCGTGAGCGTGGCGGTGCTCTCGCGGCGCCGTTCGCCGATGGTGACGATACGCTGCCGCGAGCTCGGCGTGCGCCACGTGTACCAAGGGGTCACCGACAAGCTCGGCGTGTTCGCGCGCCTATGCGGTCGACTGAAAATCAGCCCCGCAGCGTGCGCCTGCGTGGGCGATGACCTGCCCGACGTGCCGCTGATGCGCGCGGCGGCGCTCTCTTTTGCAGTGGCGGACGCGCCGCGCGAGGTGCGCCGCGCCGCCGACCACGTCACCCGGCTACCTGGCGGACGCGGTGCGGTGCGCGAGGTGTGCGACCATCTGCTGGCATTGCGCGCGCGCAAAGCGCGGCCGCGGTGAGCTACCGGCTGACGCTGTTCGCCGCAGTGCTGGCGCTGGCGCTGTTCATCATCGTGCTCTCGGTACCGCAACGGGAAGCGAGCGCCCCTGCCGTGCCGGTGCCGCTGCACGACCCGGGCTATTCAGCGCGCAAGGCACGGTTGGTGCAGACCGGTGCCGACGGACAGCCCATCTATACCCTCGATGCCGCGCAGATGCAGCAGCAGCCCGACTCGGGTCTCATCGACCTGCAGCAGGTACAGTTCGGCTTTCGCGACGCGAACGGCAATGCCTGGACGGCTCGCGCGCTGCGGGGCGAGCTGGCCGAGAACAGCGGCGTGGTGAAACTCGACGGCGACGTACACGTCAACGGCACGCTGCCCGGCACCGAGGATCCGGCCGCGTTCCTCTCGGAGCATGTCACCTTCGACACCCACACGCAGGTCGTCGCCACGCGCGATCCGGTCACGCTCGTCACTTCCGGTCGTGAGCTCAAGGCCATCGGCATGGTCGCCAGCTTGAAGGAGCGTCACGTGCAGTTAGAATCGGCCGTGCATGGCTCCTTCGTGCCCTAGGACCGGCCGGCTGGTGGCCGCGGTCTGCATGCTCACCGCCGCCAGCGCAGCCGTGCCGCAAGCTGCGCTGCAAGGCGTCAGGGTGGCAGCGGCAGCGCCCGCGCCACAGGGCGCAAGCGCAGCGTCCGCCCCATCGAGCCGGCTGCCGATCACCGTCGATGCGGCCTCCTCCGACGTCGATTACAAGACCCACGCCTACACCTTCGAGAAGGTGGTGATATCCCAGGGCGCGATGCGGGTACAGGCCGATCACGCCCATGCCACCGGGCTCGACTTCGCCAACAGCCACTGGACCTTCGACGGGCACGTGCGCATCGACGCCGAGCCGCGCGGCAACCTGCGCTCGGATCAGGCCGTGGTCGAGTTCAAGGACAACCATATCGCGCGCGCGACCGTCACCGGCAAGCCAGCCGAGTTCGAGCAGCCGCGCGGAGACTCGCAGCAGCTGGCGCGCGGTCACGCCGATCAGATCGTGTACGACGTGAGCGAAGGCACGGTGCGCCTGCAGAACGATGCCTGGCTGTCGGATGGGGAGAACCAGATCTCAGGTCCGCTGCTGGTCTACAACATCCGTGCGCAGCGCGTGCAGGCGGCCACCGCCCGAGGCAGCGATGAGCGCGTACACATCACCATCGCGCCGCAGAGCGCGCCGTCCCCCAAGGGCAAGCCTGACGCCCCCAGCCCGCCGCCGACCCCGCAGCCATGAATGCGCTGCGAGCCAACGGCCTGGCGAAGAGCTATCGATCGCGCCAGGTGGTGCACGACCTGTCGCTCGAGCTCGACAGCGGTGAGGTGGTAGGCCTGCTCGGTCCCAACGGCGCGGGCAAGACCACCGCCTTCTACATGATCGTCGGCCTGGTGCCCTGCGATGCGGGACGCATCTACCTCGGCGAGACGGATGTCACGCTGCTGCCGATGCACCGCCGCGCGCAGCTGGGCCTCGGCTACCTGCCGCAGGAAGCCTCGGTATTCCGCAAGCTCTCGGTCGAGGACAACGTGATGGCGATCCTCGAGACCCGCGACATGGAGCGTGCGGCGCGCGAGCAGCGCCTCGAGCAGCTGCTCGAGGAGCTGCGCATCGGTCACGTGCGCAAGAGCCTGGGGCTGTCGCTCTCGGGCGGTGAGCGTCGCCGTGTCGAGATCGCGCGCGCACTGGCCGCCGAGCCGCGCTTCATGCTCCTCGACGAGCCCTTCGCCGGTGTCGACCCGCTGTCCGTGCTCGATATTCAGCGCATCATCCGCGAGCTGACGCTGCGCGGCATCGGTGTCCTCATCACTGACCATAATGTGCGCGAGACCTTGGGCGTCTGCGCCCGCGCTTACATCGTCAACCAGGGCACCGTGATCGCCGCCGGGACTGCGGAAGAAGTCCTTGCCAACCCCCAAGTCCGTGAGGTGTACTTGGGCGAGTCGTTCCGGCTTTGAGAGCTGGCTGGCGTCAAAGCTAAACACATTAATTTTCAATCAATTACGCTATGAATCCGGAAGGGCTGCCAGCAGCTCTTCACAACACACCATGCTGAAACCTTCTCTGCAGCTGAAGCTGGGTCAGCAACTGACCATGACCCCGCAGCTGCAGCAGGCGATCCGGCTCCTGCAGCTGCCGGCGCTGGAGCTGCAGGCCCACATCCGTGAGCTGCTGGAAACGAACGTGATGCTCGAGCCCACGGATGAGACCGAGGGCACCGGTACCTTCGAGGCGGTGGTGACGGCCGCCGAGCAGCCCAAGAGCCCTGAGCGTAGCGCCGAGAGCACCGTCGAAGTCCTGGACGAAGGCTGGGGGGAGCACAGCGTCGGGCCTGCCGAGACTCCCTGGAGCGGTGAAGACGACGAGCGGCAGCAGGAGTACGCCGATGCCGCCGGTCAGTCGCTGCAGGAGCACCTGCTGTGGCAGCTGGAGCTGGCGAGCCTTGCGCCCCGTGAGCTGGCGATCGCACGTGCCATCGTGGATGCGGTGAGTGACGACGGTTATCTCACCGAGACGCTCGAAGAGATCACCCAGACGCTGCGACCCGAGGTCGAATGCTCGGCGCAGGAGGTCGCCGCCATCCTCGGTCGCGTGCAGGCGCTCGACCCCGCAGGCGTCGGCGCGCGCTCGGTGGCGGAGTGCATCGAGCTGCAGCTGCGCCAGCTGGACCCCACGATCCCGGGCTTCGCCACGGCCCTCGAGATTGCCCGCCACCATCTGCCGCTGGTCGCCGAGCGCGAGCTGTCACTGCTGCGCCGCGAGCTGCGCGCCAGCGAGGAAGAGCTCGCCGCGGCGCTCGCGCTGGTGCGCTCCTGTCATCCGCGCCCCGGCGCCACGGTCAGCGCCGGCAAGGCCGAGTATGTGGTGCCGGATGTGTTCGTGCGCCGCACCGAGCACGGCTGGGGCGTGGAGATCAACCCGGCGACACTGCCGCGCGTGCGACTCAACCAGAGCTACGCCAGCCTCATCGGCCGCAATGCCAGCCATGCCACCATGCGCGCGCAGCTGCAGGAGGCGCGCTGGCTGCTGAAGAGCCTGGAGATCCGCCACGACACGCTGATGAAGGTCGCGCGCTCGATCGTCGAGCGTCAGACGGCGTTCCTCGAGCACGGCGAGGAGCACATGCGGCCGATGATCCTGAAGGATATCGCCGAGGCGGTCACCATGCACGAGTCGACGATCTCGCGCGTGACCTCCGGCAAGTACATGCACACCCCGCGCGGCGTGTTCGAGCTGCGCTATTTCTTCTCCAGCCAGGTGGAAGGTGCCGACGGCTCGGGCACCTCCTCCACCGCCATCCGCGCCAAGATCCGCAAGCTGGTCAAGGAGGAGGACCCGGAGGCTCCGCTGAGCGATGGGCGCATCGCGGAGCTGCTGTCCACCGAAGGGATACCGGTCGCACGCCGCACCGTCGCCAAGTACCGCGAGGCGATGGGCATCGCCGCATCCAACGAGCGGCGCCGTGCGGGACTGAAACAGATGTAGCAGAAAGCACCAAACAGGAGACGCCTATGCAGCTCAACGTCACCGGACACCACGTCGAAGTCACCCCCTCGTTGCGGGGGTATGTGGCCAAGAAGCTCGAGCGCATCGGACGGCATTTCGATCAGGTCATCGACGTGCACTGTGTGTTGACGGTGGAGAAGCTGCGACAGAAGGCGGAAGCCACCCTGCACGTGAGCGGCAGCTCCATACATGCCGACGCGACCGAGGAAGACATGTACGCCGCCATCGACCTGCTCATCGACAAGCTCGATCGCTGCATCAAGAAGCACAAGGAAAAGCTCACCGACCACCATGCCGCGGCGGTGCGCGCGCTGCGCAGCTGAGCCACGCCGCGCCCGGAAACGCGGCGGCGTAAGCCGCACGCACTGCAGCAGTTGCAGCGGCGGCGCCGCTGGATAACCATTGCGCCGTGCGCATCATCATCGTCAGCGGGCTGTCCGGGTCGGGCAAGAGCGTGGCACTGCACATGCTCGAGGACGTGGGGTTCTACTGCATCGACAACATTCCCGCGGCGCTGCTGAAACCGTTCGTCTCCTACACCGTGCGCAGCCCCGCGGCGACCTACGAGCGCACCGCCATCGGCCTCGACGCCCGCAACACGCCGGCCGAGGTCGCCACCGTCCCGCAACTGCTCGATGAGCTCAAGCGCAGCGGCCTGCAGTGCGAGGTGATCTTCCTGGTGGCGGCCGATGATGAGCTGCTGCGGCGCTTCGCCGAGACGCGCCGCAAGCACCCGCTGAGCCGCAGCGGGGTGGGCCTGCGCGAGGCAATGGCGCTCGAGCGCGCGCTGCTCGAGCCGATCGCCGCGGTGGCGGACCTGCTGATCGACACCTCGCGTCTGTCGGTGCACGCGCTGCGCGATATCGTGCACAAGCGCGTCGAGCAGCGCTCCGCCGGGCGGCTGTCACTCACCTTCGAATCCTTCGGCTTCAAGCGCGGCATTCCTGCGGACGCCGACTTCGTGTTCGACGCCCGCGCCCTGCCAAACCCCTACTGGGAGCCGGGCCTGCGCAATCTCACCGGGCGCGATCCCGAGGTGATCCGCTTCCTCGAGACGCAGACCAACGTCGCGGCACTGATCGCCGACATTGCCCGCTTCGTGCGCGGGCGGGTGCCCGAGTACCAGGCGAGCAACCGTGGCTACCTGACCGTGGCGGTGGGTTGCACGGGTGGCCAGCACCGCTCGGTATACATCGTGGACCGGCTCGCGGAGAACTTCGCAGGAGAGAGCGTCAACGTGACCGCCCGCCACAGCGGGCTGCCGGGCGCGAAGCTGTTCCAGCCCGCCGCGCGCAGCGCCGCCGCCGGCGCAGACCTGCCCTGAGGCGCCGATGCGCGCTGGCGGGTGGTGCCGCGGTGCCGTGCTGCTTCAGGTCGCCTGGGCCACCCCGGCGGCCGTCATCACACCCGGCAGCTTCTCCCCGCCCATGAACGCCAGCAGCGCTGCGCGCGCGTCCATGGCATCGCGGTAGCCGAGCTCGATCAGCGCACGCGTGTAGCCGGCCTCGAAGGTAAGGTAGCTCGCCAGCTGATAACCGGAAGCGGCCCGGCCACCGATCACGCGCAGCAGCGCGCGCAGGCCCGGCGGCATTTCCGCCACATGGCGCGCGGCGATCTCGCGCGGGTCGACACTCGGGGCGAGCATCAGCGTCTCGACGAGCCGCTCGCCACGGGTCGCCTGCGGCGCGCTGCGCACCAGCACGTTGATGCGCTCGAGCTGCTCCAGGTCCCCGTAGATCTGGTCGGTGAACAGCGTATCGAGCATGTAGCCGAAGATCTCACCGGGCGTGGGCATCAGCGGCTGCAGCCGGTCGACCGATGCCACGCCCGCGGCGCGCCGCGCGCGCACACCGATGATTAGCAGCCGGTCGGCGCCGAGGTGGATCGCCGGACTCAGTGGATGGATCTGGCGCATGGCGCCGTCGCCGAAGTAGTCATCGCCGATCCGGATCGGCGGAAACAACAGCGGAATGGCGGCGCTGGCCATCAGGTGATCGAGGGTGAACTGCGTCCGGCAGCCGAAACGCTGCACGCGCGACCAGTCGCCGATCGCATCGATGCCGTCGTAGAAGGCGACCGAGCGGCCGGTGCTGTAGCTGGTCGAGCACAGCGCGAAGGCACGCAGATGTCCGCGCGCGATGCTGCGATGGATGCCGGCGCAATCGACGTGCACGCCGAGCAGTTCGCGCAGTGGTGAGTTGTCGAGGACCGAGCGCGGTGGCGACAGCACCAGGCCGCCGGACAGCAACGCCAGCACCCAGTGTGCTCCGGCGCGCAGCATGTGCGCCGGATCGACGTGGAAGATCTGACTCGAGCGGAAGTTCGCCCATACGCGCTCGAGTCCGGCCACTGCCCGGCGCCAGTGGTGGGCTTCCGCCGCCAGCACACTGGCCGCCACCGCGCCGGCGGAGGTGCCAACGATCACCTGGAACGGATTGCGCGCGCGCGGCAGCAGCTCCGCGAGCGCCAGCAGGACGCCGATCTGGTAGGCCGAGCGCGACCCGCCGCCCGTCAGCACCAGGCCGACGGTCGGACGCTGGCCCGGCCTGGACGCAGTTTCGGCGAGTCCGTCCATAGTTGCGCGCACAGTCGGCTATTATGGAACCCCCGGCGATGGCTGCTGTGTGACGGAAGTCGCGCACTGTCCGGACGCCACGCTCCTGACAGCGCTTACCGGCCGACGCAGCTCGCCGATCGCCTGATCGAGTCCGGCGATGCTCAGCGGAAACATCCGCTCACTCGTCAGCTCGCGCGTAATCCGCACCGACGGCGTATGGTCCCAGCGTGCCGGATCCTCGGGATTCAGCCATACCAGGCGCGGAAAGGCCGCGCACAGGCGCTGCAGCCACACCGCGCCGGCCTCCGCGTTCCAGTGCTCGATGCTGCCGCCCGGCTGCACGATCTCGTACGGACTCATGGTGGCGTCCCCAACCAGGATCACGCAGTAATCATGTGCGTAGGTGCGCAGCACCCGCTCGGTCGGCGTGCGCGCCTCGAAGCGGCGGCTGTTGTCGCGCCACACGCTTTCGTAGAGGAAGTTGTGAAAATAGAAGTGCTCGAGGCGCTTGAACTCGCTGCGCGCCGCCGAAAACAGCTCCTCGCAGACACGCACGTGCTCGTCCATCGAGCCGCCGACGTCGAGGAACAGCAGCACCTTGATCGCGTTGTGCCGTTCCGGGACCAGCTTGAGGTCCAGCACCCCACCGTTGCGTGCGGTGGCGTCGATGGTGCCGTCGAGGTCGAGCTGGTCCGCCGCGCCCTCGCGCGCGAACTTGCGCAGCTTGCGCAGCGCGAGCTTGAGGTTGCGCGTGCCGAGCTCGACGGTGTCGTCGAAGTTGCGATACTCACGCCGCTCCCACACCTTCACTGCGCGGTGCGCGCGCGCTGCCTGCTCACCGATGCGAACGCCCTCGGGGTTGAATCCCCCGGTGCCAAACGGTGAGGTACCGCCGGTGCCGATCCACTTGCTGCCGCCGGCATGGCGCTGCCGCTGCTCGCGCAAGCGCAGCGCCAGCGTCTCCATGAGCTGCTGCCAGCCGCCGAGCGCGGCGATCCGCTGCTGTTCCTCCGCCGAGAAGCTGCGCGCCACGAAGCTCTGCAGCCACTGCGCCGGCACGGGCGTCATGAGCTCCGCGAACAGCCGCTCCGCGCCCTGGAAAACCTCGGCACATACGCGGTCGAAGCGGTCGTAATGGCGCTCGTCCTTCACCAGGCAGGCGCGCGCGAGGTGGTAGAACTGCTCGGCCGACACGGCTGCCACGCGCTCGCGCAGTGCCTCGAGCAAGGTCAGGAATTCGGTGATCGAGACCGGTACCCCGGCGGCGCGCAGCTCGAAGAAGAAACGCACCAGCACGGCGAGCGCACCGTCAGCGCGCGCGCCGGTGCATGAACACCAGCTGCTCGAACAGGTGCACGTCCTGCTCGTTCTTGAGCAGCGCGCCATGCAGGATCGGAATGATCTTGCGGCTCTCGCCGCTGCGCAGCGCCTCCGGCGGGATATCCTCGGCGAGCAGCAGCCTGATCCAGTCGAGCAGCTCCGAGGTCGAGGGTTTCTTCTTCAGCCCGGGCGTCGCGCGCACCTCGAAGAACACCGCCAGCGCCTCGGCCAGCAGTTCCTTCTTCAGCTGCGGGAAGTGTACGGCGATGATCGCGCGCATCGTGGCGTCGTCGGGAAAACGGATGTAATGGAAGAAGCAGCGGCGCAGGAACGCGTCCGGCAGCTCCTTCTCGTTGTTACTGGTGATGATGATGATCGGACGATGCCGCGCCTGCACCAGCTCGCGGGTCTCGTAAACGTAGAACTCCATGCGATCGAGCTCGCGCAACAGGTCGTTCGGAAACTCGATGTCGGCCTTGTCGATCTCGTCGATCAGCAACACCGGCTGCACGGTGGACTCGAACGCCTCCCACAGCCGCCCCTTGACGATGTAGTTGCCGATATCGTGCACGCGCTGCTCGCCGAGCTGCGAGTCGCGCAGGCGCGATACCGCGTCGTACTCGTACAGTCCCTGCTGCGCCTTGCTGGTGGACTTGATGTGCCACTCGTACAGCGGCCGGCCGAGCGAGCGGGCGATTTCCTCGGCGAGCTGCGTCTTGCCCGTGCCGGGCTCGCCCTTGATGAGCAGCGGCCGCGCCAGCGTGATCGCGGCATTCACCGCCATCATCAGATCGTCGGTCGCCACATAACGGTCGGTACCGGCGAAGCGCGCTTCTTTACTCATAGGTAAGGCAGTCTAACCGTGAATCTCTGAACGTGCGCAGAACACGGGAGCTGAGCGGCGCCTGATGAGGAGACTCCCTTGGAAAGTCCTTTCCGGGACCGTAAAAAACAGGATGTTTTTTCCGGAGCCTCCAGGGATGGATTCACGGCGATCCCGGAAAGGACTTTCCAAGGAAGGCTACGCTACAAGGACGGCTCAGTTAGGTGTCAGCGTCAGGGTGTGCTCGGTAGGCCCTGGCACGAACGGCAGCGGCTCACCCCGGGCCCACTCGGCGAACCCGGCTCGATAGTAGGGTGACAGCGGATGCCCGCTCTGGCCCCCGGCGATGTGCAGGTAACCCTCGCCCTCGTGTCCGGGGGAGACAGCGAAGCGCTCGGACGCGCCGAAGGCGCCGTCCTGCACGCGCGGCATGTCATGGTCCCCGGGCAGCTGCTCGGTGGGCATGTCGAGCAACGATGACAGCCACGGCAGCGCGTGCGACAGCGGATGGCGCACGCGTACAACGTTGCGCGCACCCCAGGTGCAGCGCGCCAGCTGCGGGCAACTGCTGTCGAGCTCGGCGATGGTGGCATCGACCTGCGCGCGCAGGAACTCGGGCCAGTCGGACCAGTTCTGCGCCAGCATGTGCAGCGGCCGCACGGTGAGCAGCTGCCACAGCGGGCCTTCGAACTGGGCCGGCGGCCATGCGCCATCGTCCGGCGGCACCTGCAGTGCCGTGAGCAGCATGTCCCATACTGCCTGCTGCGTGCGGTCGTGAAAGGCGCGCACCAGTCGATAGCCGACTGCATCGACGCTGGCGCGCGCGTTCCAGTCCGCGACCAGCTGCCGGAACTCGGCGCGCCGCGGATGGCCGCGCAAACTGCCGGCGTCCAGCAGCGTCAGCAGCAGCGTGCGCCAGCGTGCCAGGAACAGCGCACGGTCATCGAGCTGAATGTGCAGCATGTCGGCCGGCGCGACCGGGCCGCTGAGCGCGAGCAGATCGTCGCGGATCTGGCTGGCGCGTGCGCCGAGATCGTACTCGGCGCCGAGCGTGGCGAGCGCTCCGCCGATGAGCAGCTGTTGGCCCGGATCACCGGCGACCCTGGCATTGGCCGTCCACAGCCGCCCGAGCGGCGGATCGACGATCTGCGGATGATCGGCGCTGCTGGTCCAGGGCCCACCATCGTGGGCACGATCCGCCCCGATGTTCTGCGGAATGCGGCCGTAGATGCTCCAGCCGATGTGCCCCGCGGAATCGCCGACCACGAAATTCTGATGCGGAATGCCCATCTCAGGTGCGAGCGCCAGTGCTTGCGTCACCGAGGTGACGCGCTCGAGCTGCATGAGGTTCAGGTTGGTCGCCGCCGGCAGCTGCGCGAGCCAGGAGGCGAACCAGCAGGTCTGTCGTGCCGCATCGACGCGCCACAGGAGCCCCTGGGGCGCGGATTCAACCGCCAGCGTCACCGCCGCCGCGCCGTGCACCCGGATCTCTTCGCGCACTACGCTGAGCGGCACTGCGCCGAGCGCCCGTCTCACCGCCTGCTCACTCGGCGCGGTGCACGGCAACGGCGCGACGTTCAGCCAGTCGCCGTAGCTGTTGGTAAAGCCCCAGGCGATGTGCCCGTTGGAGCCGGCGACCAGCAGCGGCGCACCGGGCAGGGTGACGCCATTCAGATCGAGCGCCGGCTCTGCGCCCCTTGCGGCCACCCTGAGGCGCGCGTGATACCACACGGGCGGTACGCGCTGCGCGAGGTGCATGTCGCTGGCAACGAGCGCCGCGCCGGTTGCCGTGAGGCGGCCGGCCACCGCCCAGCCGTTGCTGCCCGCCGCCGGGGTGTGCACCGCGGGCGCCGCCACCGGCGAGGCCGCGCTGCCGCGCACGTCGAGCACCGTCGCGTCCGGCACGGGCGCGCCTGCGAGCGCCGCCGCCTGCGCCCCAGCGGGTGCGTCCCAGCTGGTACCGGCCGGATACAGGAACTGCAGCGCGCACTTCCAACCCGCGGCGCACTCGGCGCCGCCGAGCCGCGCGTTGATCTCGTGACGCAGGATCGCGCGCCGCAGGCCGTTCTCCTGCAGATCCCACCACATGGCGTGCTCGACCAGCACGCTGTCCTCGGGCCGCCAGGGGACCGGTGCCTGGCCGAGCACCCAGTACTCCCATGGCCGCGATCCGAGGTGCTTGAGTCCGGCGTTCACGCCGCGCGCATAGGCCTCGAGCACCGCGCGCTCCCCGGCGCTGGCGGCCGCCACCACGGCGCGCGCGACGCTGCGGAAACGGAACAGGCGCGTGCGCCGGTCCTGCTCGAGGGCGACGGTGCCGAACAGCTCTGCCAGCTCGCCGGCCGCGAACCGCCGCGACAGGTCCATCTGGAAGAAGCGATCCTGCGCATGCACGAAGCCGGTGGCGTAGGCGAGATCGAGGCGGTCGGCAGCTTCCAGGGTGACTACCCCGTGCGCATCACGCGTGATGTGCACCGCGGCGCGCGGGCCGGAGGCGCGCAGCTCGCCGTCGAGCTGCGGCAGCGATGCGCGCAGCAGCCAGTAGCCGCAACCGAGCAGCGCGACCAGGAGCAGAAATACGCCGATGCCGAGGTACTTCAGCTTGCGCATGCGGTGCGGACAGTGCGCCGGCCAGGTTTAATCGAGCGCGACCTGCAGGATCTGCATCGAGTTGGTGCCGCCCTGTACGCCGAACGCCTCACCCTTGGTGAGGATCACGAGGTCGCCGATGTTCACCAGGCGCAGCTCGAGCAGGCGCGTGAACAGCGCGCGGTACAACGCCTGAGTGGAGCCGCCTGCGCCCTTGACGTCGAAGATCACCGGATAGACACCGCGATAAAGGGTCACGCGCCGGCGCGTCGCCTCGTGCGGCGTGAACGCGTACACCGGGATATCGGCGCGGATACGCGACATCCACAGCGGCGTGGCGCCCGATTCGGTGAGCGCCACGATGGCGCGCACCTTCATGTGGTTGGCCATGTACATGACGGCCATGGCGATCGCTTCCTCGGTCCCCTTGAACTGTCCGTCGATGCTGCGCTGCCGCGAGCGGTTATGGGTCAGCTGGTACTTCTCGGCACCCTCGATCACCTGCGCCATCGCCTGCACGGCGCGCACCGGATGGCGCCCCGTGGCGCTCTCGGCCGACAGCATGACCGCATCGGTGCCGTCAATCACCGCGTTGGCCACGTCGCTCACCTCGGCACGGGTCGGCATCGGGTTCTGGATCATCGACTCCATCATCTGTGTCGCGGTGATCACCACCTTATTGCGCGTGCGGGTCTGATGGATGATCGTCTTCTGCAGGCCGGTGAGCTCGGCATAGCCCATCTCCACGCCCAGGTCACCGCGCGCGACCATGATCACGTCGGAGGCATCGATGATGCCGGGAAGATTGTTCACCGCCTCGTGACGCTCGATCTTTGCCACCAGGCGCGCATCGCTCCCCGCGCCACGCAGCAGCCTGCGCGCCTCCTCGATATCGGCGGCATCGCGCGCGAACGAGACGGCGACGTAGTCGACGCCCTCCTGTGCCGCGAAGCGGATGTCTTCACGATCTCGCTCCGAGAGTGCCGGCGCCGAGATGCCGCCGCCCTGGCGGTTGAGGCCCTTGCGGTTCGACAGCTCCCCGCCGACGCGCACGCGCGTATCGATGGTGGTCGACGCCACCGCCACCACGTCCAGCACGATCTGCCCGTCGGCGAGCAGCAGGGTGTCGCCCGGCGCCACGTCGCGCGGCAGATCCTTGTAGGCGACGCCGACCTCGAGCGCGCTGCCGGCAGCGGCATCCAGCTGCGTATCCAGCCGGAAGGGTGCGCCTTCGGAGAGTTGCACGCGCCCGTCGCGAAAGGACTCGATGCGGATCTTCGGTCCCGACAGATCCATCAGCACCCCTACGCAGGTGTCGGCGCGCTGCGCGGCGGCGCGCACCAGGCCGAGCCGCCGGTGGTGATCCGGCGCCGTGCCGTGTGACAGGTTGAGACGCGCGACGTCGAGCCCGGCGCGCACCATCTGCGTGAGCACCTCGAGATCGTCGGTCGCAGGACCGAGGGTGGCGACGATCTTCGCCCGTCGCAGCAGCGTCGGCGCCGCGTCCTCAGCCATGGGCGCGCTGCTCGAGCACGGCGACCGCGGGCAGCGTCTTGCCCTCGACGAACTCGAGGAATGCACCGCCACCGGTGGAGATGTAGGAGATCCCGTCCTCGACGCCGTACTTCTCGATGGCCGCCAGCGTATCGCCGCCGCCGGCCAGCGAGAACGCCTTGCTGCGCGCGATGGCATGCGCGACGGCGCGCGTGCCCTCGCCGAACTGCTCGAACTCGAACACCCCGACCGGCCCGTTCCAGATGATGGTGCCGGCATCATGCAACAGTGCGCTGCAGCGATCGGCGGTATCGGGACCGATGTCGAGGATCATCTCGTCGCGACGCACCTCGTGCACCGGGCGTACGTCGGCATGCGCGGTGGCTGCGAATTCCCGGCCGACGACCACGTCGGTGGGCAGCGGAATGTCCGCATCGCGCGCGCGCGCCTTGGCCATGAGGCGGCGCGCGACGTCGAGCATCTCCGACTCGCACAGCGAGCGGCCGACGTCGATGCCGGTGGCGGCGAGGAACGTGTTGGCAATGCCGCCGCCGACGATCAGCTTGTCCACCCTGTCCAGCAGCGCCTCGAGCACCATCAGCTTGGTCGACACCTTCGAGCCGCCGACTATCGCGATCAGCGGGCGTGCCGGCTCCTTGAGCGCGCGTTCCAGCGCGTCCAGCTCGCCCATCAGCAGCGGTCCGGCGCACGCCACCGGGGCGTAGCGCGCCACACCGTGCGTACTCGCCTCGGCGCGGTGCGCCGTGCCGAAGGCATCCATGACGAACACCTCGCACAACGCCGCCATGCGGCGCGCCAGCTGCTCGTCATCCTGCTTCTCCCCCTTGAGGAAGCGCACGTTCTCGCACAGCACGGCGCTGCCTGCCGGGCAGTCGACGCCGTCGATCCAGTCGCGGCGCAGCGGCACCGGCTTGCCGAGCAGCTCCGACAGCCGCGCGGCGACCGGCGCCAGGGTCAGCGCCGGATCGGGCTGGCCTTCCTTCGGCCGGCCGAGATGCGACATGACGAACACCCTGGCGTGCTGGTCGAGTGCGTAGCGGATGGTGGCGAGCGCTGCGCGGATACGGGCATCGCTCGTCACTGCGCCATCCTGCACCGGCACGTTCAGGTCTTCACGGATCAGGACCCGCTTGTTGCGCAGGTCGGTGTCCGTCATGCGCAGTAATTTCATGAGGCCTGGGACCAGGCGAGTGTGGTGTCGATCATGCGGTTGGAGAAACCCCACTCGTTGTCGTACCAGGCGCATACCTTGACCAGCGTGCCGTCGACCACCTTGGTCAGCGTGGCGTCGAACACCGAGGAATGCGCGTCGTGGTTGAAGTCGACCGATACCAGCGGGGCATCGTTGTAGGCCAGCACGCCCTTGAACACGCCGCCGCCCGCGGCCGCCTGCATGGCTTTGTTGACCTCCTCCACCGAGGTGGCGCGGCGCGCGTTGAAGGTGAGATCGACCAGCGAGACGTTGATCGTCGGCACGCGCACGGCGAAGCCATCGAGCTTGCCTTTCAGCTCCGGCAGCACCAGGCCGACCGCCGCCGCGGCGCCGGTCTTGGTCGGGATCTGTGACATCGTGGCCGAGCGCGCGCGGCGCAGGTCCGCGTGGTAGACATCCGTCAGCACCTGATCGTTGGTGTAAGAGTGGATGGTGGTCATGATCCCCGCCTCGATACCGATCTTGTCGTGCAGTACCTTGGCGACCGGGGCGAGGCAGTTGGTAGTGCAGGAGGCGTTGGAGATGACGCTGTAACCGCTCTTCAGCACCTGGTGATTCACGCCGTACACGATGGTCGCATCGACGTCCTCGCCGCCGGGCGCGGAGATCACCACCTTCTTGGCGCCGCCCTTCAGATGCGCGCTGGCCTTCGCCTTGCTGGTGAACAATCCGGTGCATTCCAGCACGAACTCCGCGCCCACCGCGCCCCACGGCAGCTTGGCCGGATCGCGCTCGGCGAACACGCGGATGCGATCGTCGTTGACCACCATGTAGTCGCCGTCGACCTTGACCTCGCCGGGGAACTTCCCGTGCACGGTGTCGTAGCGGGTCAGGTGCGCATTCGCCTTGGAGTCGCACAGATCGTTGATGGCCACGATCTGCACCTGCGCGGTGCGCTTGCCCTCGTACAGGGCACGCAGCACGTTGCGCCCAATGCGCCCATAACCGTTGATGCCGACCCGGATTGCCATGCGCTCATTCCTCCAGCAGTTCGCGTAGCTGTTGCACGATATTATCGGCGGTGAAGCCGAAATGAGAAAACACCTCCGCACCCTTGCCGGATGCGCCGAAGCGATCGATGCCGAGCACGCGGCCCGCGCTGCCGACGTAGCGCCACCAGCTCTGGCGCGCACCCGCCTCCACCGCCAGGCGGCGCGTGACGGCACGCGGCAGCACGGCCTCGCGGTAGGCCTCCTCCTGGGCATCGAATGTCTCGGTGGACGGCACGGAGACGAGCCGTACGCGCCTGCCGGCGCCGTTCAGGGAATTCACCGCCTGCGCGGCAATGCCGATCTCGGAGCCGGCCGCGATCACCAGGCACTCCGGCACCCCGGCGCAGTCGATGAGCAGGTAGCCGCCGCGGCGGATGCTGGCGAGCTGCTCGGCGCTGCGTGGCTGCTGCGGCAGAGCCTGGCGGGTGAGCACCAGCGCGGTTGGACCATGACGTTCGATGGCGAGCGTCCAGGCGACCGCAGTCTCTGCGGCATCGCAGGGCCGCCACAGGCTCATGTGCGGCATGGCGCGCAGACTGGCGAGCTGCTCGATCGGCTGATGGGTGGGGCCATCCTCGCCGAGCCCGATGGAGTCGTGCGAATACACCAGGATGACACGTACCTGCATGAGGCAGGCGAGGCGCACGGCGTTGCGCGCGTAGTCGGAGAACGTCAGGAACGTGCCGCCGTAGGGAATGAAGCCGCCGTGCAGCGCGATGCCGTTCATCATCGCCGTCATGCCGAACTCGCGCACGCCGTAGTGCAGGTAGTCGCCCACTTCCTTGTCCGGTGTGACGGTAACGGCGCCTTTGAACAGCGTCGCGTTCGAGGTGGTGAGGTCGGCGGACCCGCCGAAGAGCTCCGGCAGTGCCGGCCCCATGATGTTGAGCGCCGCCTGCGAGGAGGCACGCGTCGCCTGCGGGGCGCTCTGCTTGATGAGCTCCTGCACTGTCTTCGCCGCGATGTCCCGCCAGTCAGCGGGCAGCTCACCGCGCACGCGGCGCTCGAACTCGCGCGCAGCGTCCGGGAACGACTGCGCGTAGCGGGCGAACTCGTCCCGCCAGGCGCGTTCGAGTGCCGCCCCCTGCTGACGATGGTCCCAGGCGGCACGGATCTCGTCGGGTACCGCGAACGGTGGGTATGGCCAGTTGAGAACCTTGCGCGCCTTCGCAATCTCTTCCGCGCCCAGGGGATCGCTGTGCGCCTCCTTCGTGCCCTGAATGTCCGGCGCACCGTAGCCGATGATGGTCTTGCAGCAGATGAGCGACGGTCGCTGCGTTTCTGCGCGCGCCGCCGTGATCGCACGCGCCACGGCCTCGCCATCCATACCGTCGACGTCGGGCACTACGTGCCAGCCATAGCCCGCAAAGCGCTTCGGCGTGTCGTCGCGGAACCAGCCGACGACCTTGCCATCGATCGAGATGCCGTTGTCGTCGTAAAAGAGAATGAGCTTGCCGAGACCGAGTGTGCCAGCGAGCGAGCAGGCTTCATGCGAGACGCCCTCCATCAGGCAGCCGTCGCCGCAGAAGCAATAGGTGTAGTGATCGACGAGGTTGAAGCCGGGCCGGTTGAACTCAGTGGCGAGCAGCTTCTCCGCGAACGCCATGCCTACGGCGTTGGCGATTCCCTGGCCGAGCGGCCCGGTCGTGGTCTCGATGCCGAGCGGCAGATCGTACTCGGGATGTCCGGGCGTCTTGCTGCCGAGCTGACGGAAGCTCTGAATGTCGGCGATGGTGAGCGGATACCCGGTGAGGTACGCCACCGAATACAGCAACATGCAGCCGTGGCCGTTCGACAGCACGAAACGGTCGCGGTCCTCCCACGCAGGGTTCCCGGGGTTATAGCGCAGGAAGTCGCTCCACAGCACCTGGGCAATATCGGCCATGCCCATGGGCATGCCGGCGTGTCCGGAGTTCGCGCGTTGCACGGCGTCCATGGACAGTGCGCGGATGGCGTTGGCGAGTTCGCGGCGTGTGCTCATGACGGGCCCTTGAGTGCGCCGCGCGGTTCGCCGGCGGCCTTGGATTGCGCGCAGTGCCGCGCTCCAGTTCAGGTCACGCGCACTGCAGGGGCGCGCATTGTCCACCACTCCCGTCGGATGCTCAATCGCAACCGTGGCGTGAACGCCGCGCTGACGCCACGGTGCGCCTGCGGCGCGGGCCCTGTCCGGGCCGCGTTATGGCGCGTGACTGGACTTAAGTTCTGCACGATTACGGACTTGTGTGCGGGCGTGTTTCACATTCCGGGCAGGCGGCTGCACCCCGGCGGTTTTGTCGCGTTTCGCTGACGCCTGGCTGAAGGACCTGGTTCACTGCAGCAACGGCGAGCGCTCTGCTAACCTTTCTCCGATGAGCGTAGTGCGTCTCACACAATTCACCGATCCGCACCTGTACGGCGGCGCGAGCGAATCGCTGCGCGGCGTGGCAACACTGCCTGCGCTCAACGCCGCGCTCGCGCATGCGCGCGCGCGCGACTGGCCACCGGATGCGCTGCTGGTGACGGGTGATCTGGTCCAGGACGACCCCGCCGGCTATCCGCATTTCCGGCGGCTGTTCGGCACGCTCGGGCTGCCGGTGCTGTGCCTGCCCGGCAACCACGACGAGCCGCTGGCAATGCGCCGCGAGCTCGCTGGCGCGCCGTTCGTGCTCGACGGCTTCGTCGACTTCGGCCGCTGGCGCATCGTGCTGCTCGACAGCTGCATCCCGGGAGCCGCCAGCGGCGCGCTGAGCGCACAGGTTCTCGCCGGGCTCGAGCAGGCGCTCGCCAGCGCCGGCAAGCGCCACTGCATGGTCTGCCTGCACCATCATCCGGTACCCATGTCCAGCCGCTGGCTCGATCGCGTGGGCCTGACCAACGCCGCGGAATTCCTGCATACCATCGACGCGCATCACAACGTGCGTGCGATAGTGTGGGGTCATGTGCACCAGGCCTACGACTCGCTGCGCAAGGGCGTGCGGCTGCTGGCGACGCCGTCCACGTGCGCGCAGTTCCTGCCGAACTCGGATGATTTCGCGGTAGACCCTCGCCCGCCGGCGTATCGCACGTTCGAGCTGCGTGCCGACGGCTCACTGCTGACGGAGGTGGTGTGGGTCGACCAGCACTGTGGTGGGTCCTCGCGCTCGGCCTGCTCGGCAGCCTGACGGCCGCCGCCGCGCCGGGCGCGAGCCCGGTGTGGATGGTCCGCGGGGCGCACAGCACGGTATATCTGGCCGGTTCGGTGCATCTGTTGCCGGCGCAGGATGCGGCGCTGCCCGCGGCCTTCTCGCGCGCCTATGCCGACTCGGCGAAACTCGTCATGGAGCTGGACCTCGGCAAGATCGATCCGGCGGCGGCCGCCGGCTGGCTGCTCGAGCACGGTGCCTTGCCGCCCGGCACGACGTTGCGCAGCGTGCTCGGCGAGCAGCGTTATGCACGCGTGAGCGCTTCGGCCGGCGAGCTCGGACTGCCTGCTGAGATGCTCGACAGTCAGGCTCCGTGGGTGATCGCCCTGGAGCTCGCCGATCTCGACTACGTCCATTTAGGACTCGACCCCGAGCACGGCGTCGAGGAGCAGCTGGTGCGCCGTGCGCACGCGGACGGCAAGGCAACCGCGGGACTGGAGACCATCGACGAGGAGCTCGCGGGGCTCGAGGCGCTGTCGCAGGAGGATCAGCTGCGCCTGCTGGATCAGACGATCAGCGAGCTCAAGGATGCGCCCGAGGAGATGCGCGAAGTGCTCAGCGCCTGGCGCCAGGGGAACGCTGCGCAGCTGGCCAGTCTGTTGTCGCGTGAATACCGCTCCTTCCCGGCGCTGTACCGGCCGCTGGTGACCGCGCGCAACCAGCGCTGGCTGCCGCAGATCGAGCAGCTGCTCGGCGGCAACGAGAACGCCCTGGTGGTGGTTGGCGCGCTGCACCTGGTAGGTGACGGCGGCCTGCTCGAGCTGTTGCGCAAGGACGGCTACACCGCGGTGCAGCTGAACTGATTCGCGCGCGACCGCCAGCGCACGGCGTGCGCTGCAGTGACCACCGACGTGAGCGCAAAAAAGGATTTTCGCGGGCGTGGGAGGATGGCAGAGCTGATCATCGGTAGCTTGCGCTGCGCACCGCATAAAACCGCCACAACGGCACCGCCAGCAGCACTGTCCACGCCAGCACCAGCCAGCCCACGAAGCCATCGAAGCGGGACAAGAGGAAGCTCAGGCGGGCGGCGCGGTCCGGCTTGGCCAGCTCGTGCGTCACCAGCATCACCCAGACCCATCCGGTGTGCAGCCCGATACAGGCCGCGATGTTGCCGGTCGCCGCCCGCACCAGCCCCAGTACCACACCGACTGCGAACAGTGTCAGGAAGGCGTCAAGGATGGCCGCAGGCTGCGCGAACGCGTGCAGCGTCCCGGCCAGCAGGTCGAGTCCGCTGTGCGCGCTCACCTGTGCAGGCGCAATGTGGTAGCTCGCAAAGAAATGCGTCGCGGCATAGAACAGCGCGGTGAGGACGATGGCAGCGCGCGTGCCGGACTCGCGCTCGATCGCCGTGTGCATCGCCCCCCGCAGGAATGTCTCCTCGATGAATGCCACCGCGAGTCCGCTCAGGAGGCGCAGCAGGATCAGCCGTGCCAGCGCCGCGGCAGAAAGCCGCGCCACCCCGCTCCAGTCGAGCAGCCCCAGCAGGCTCATGAGCGCGACCACGGCGAGCATGCTGGCGACGCCGAGTGCGAGCGCCAGCAGCAGCTCGCGCATGAACTGCGGCCGCGGCAGCCCGTAGCCGAGACTGCCGCGGTCGGTGAGCCCGAGGTGGCGCACCACGGCCACGAAACCCAGCAACAGCGCCAGCATGCCGATGCGCTCGCCGATGCGGTGGAACGGGAAATCGAAATGCGGATGTAACAGGTTCCACGCCGGCCAGCTGAACAGCGCGATCGCCGCGAGCGCGACGGCACTCAGCCCGAGAAACCACAGGAATGCACGCATGCGGGCTCCTCGCTTGCCTTCAGCCGCCCGACCCGCATAGCTTATGCGGTCCAGCAGCTGCGAGGAGTGATGTCGGCACCTCCCGTGCAACCGATCGTGATCTGGTTCGGCCGGGTCGGCGACCTGATCCTGCTGTCGGCACTGCTGAACGTCCTGCACCGCCGCTTCGGTGCGCCCTGTCACGTGATCGGCGCCGGCGGCTGGCTCGCCGACATCTATGCCGCGCACGCCGATGTGGGCCGCGTCTCCTGCCTGCATCGCTACACGGCATTCCTGTTCGACGCCGAGTGGTGGCGCACGCTGCTGGCGCTGCGGCGCAACCGGGCCGCTCCGGTGTACGTGTGCGAGTACGATCCGCGCAAGCTGGCGCGGATCCGGCGGCTGCTGGCACTCAGCGGCATCAGCGCGGCGAATTGTCTGTTCATCACCCGCGAGATGAGCCTGGCCGCGCCGCGGCCGCGGGGCGATACGCCGTCACTGCGAACTGATGCACCACTCCAAGCGCCCCTACCTGCTCCTGCGCATTGGGTCGACCGGCTGGTGTGCTTCGGCCGCCTCACCCCTGCGGCGTTCAGCGCTGCAGACTATCCCTGGCCCTCGCCGCCGCCACTCGGTGCGCCGCGCCTGGAGGTCTCGGCGGCGGCCGCGGCGGACTGCTCGCGCTGGATCGAAGCGCAGGGCTGGGGCGGGCGGCCGCTGGTGCTGGTGCAGCCGGGTAATCGCCGCACCATGCGCGGTCGCGCGCTGCGCCTCTCGCCGCAGGATGACAAGGCGTGGCCGCTCGAGCGGTGGGCGGCGCTGCTGCGGCAGGTGCACGCACACATGCCGCAGGCGGTGATCGTGCTGTGCGGAGCGCCGCGCGAGTCGCTGCTGCTCGACTGGATCAGCGCCGCCGCGGCGCTGCCGGCGGTCAGTGCCGCGGAGCTGCCGCTGCCGCGCCTGCTGGCGCTGTGTGCGCGCGCGCACAGCATGATCTCCGTGGACACAGGTCCTGCGCATGCCGCCGCGGCACTGTCGCTGCCGCTGGTGGTGATGTTCGGCGCGCACTCCCCGCAGGAATGGCTGCCACGCAGCCCCGGCGGCTCCGCGGTGGTCGCGGTCGGCGGTCCGCCGCACTCGCAGCGCCTCGATCAGGTGCCGATGGAGGCGGTGTTCTCTGCCTGGCAGGCTCTGCCCGGGCGCGACGCGCGTGCCGCGGCCGGCAGCGAGGTACGCGGCGCGCTCACGCCGCAAGCAGCGCGCGCCACTGCGCCGTGACGGCGCTCAGGCGAAAGCGCGGGTCGGGCACGGCGCTGGGCCGGGAGCCGGCGCGCCAGGAGCGCACCCGCTCGATGTGAGCGTCGAACAGCCCGAGTCCTGCCGCCAGCCGGGCGCAGCGGGCACGCCAGCGCGAGGGCAGCGTACTGGCCGCGCTCTCATAGAGGCGCTGTGCCCGGGTCAGGGGCAGCACCTGCCGCGGGTCGGCGAGCACTTCGAGCGCGGCACCGCAGTCGTGGGTGAGCACCGGTGTGCCGAGTGCGTGCGATTCGGCGAACACCAGTCCGAAGGTCTCGGGAATCACGAAGTTGGGAAAGAACGTGCACAGCGCGCTGCGCACCTCGGCGTGCATGCGCACCTGTGGCTGGGCGCCGAGCAGCTCGACGCCCGCAAGCGGTGTAATGCGATCGGCCTTGTAGCCCGGATTGCCCACCACCAGACGCAGATCCGGCATCGCACGCTTTAGTGCGCTGAAGGCGTCGAGTGTGAAGTCGAGTCCCTTGTTGGGCGAGGAGAAGAACACCAGCTTGCGTTCGTCAACCGGCGTGTCATCGGGCTCGAGCCCGTCGTCGACGGCGTTGTAGATCGTCAGGGCGCGCACCGCTTCGGCGACGCCGATCTGACGCAGCGTTGCCTCGACACCGCGACGCTGCCAGTCCGAGACGCACACCGCGGTGACCGCCAGCTCGCGCAGCAGCGGCGCCGTGCCCGCCAGCCAGCGGGCGCGGCGCCCCCCCGGGCGGAACCGGTCGTGCAACCACAGATACACGCGTGCCTGCGGATAGTGCTCACGCACGAAGGGCAGCGCACGCGAGTCGCGGGCGACGATGACCGCCGCGACGTCCGCGAGACGTTGCGGGCGCAGGTAGCGCTGCCAGTCCTCGGTGCGGTTGTGCTGCATGACCCAGGCGCCGAGCGCATCCGCCACGCGCACCAGTGTCGCCTCGGTCCCGCCCATGGCCCGATTGCGCAGCGTGCGCGTGTCATAAGGCTGCTGACAGACCGGGTCGTAGAACAGCAGCGCGCTCATTTGCCGGACGGTGCCCGCGGCGGCTGCCGCGTCGACCATGCCGCCACCTGCTTAAGACGCGCCAGCGGGTCGGTGAGCTCGAGCAGCCGGAGCTTCTCAGCCGGCGTCAGTGGCAGCAGCTCAGCCCAGCGGTCTGCGACCCAGCCCGCATCCTCGTAATGCGCCTCGACGTGCACGTACGCCCCGCCAAGCCGCGGCAGCACCTCGCGCAGCAGCTCGCCGAGATGGGCGTAGTCGTCCGGCAGCCCCTGTGGCGTCTCATCCGGCAGATATTCGCTCTCGGCCAGGTGCAGTCCGTCGGACTGCTGCCAGCGGCGCAGGAGGCGAAAGCGCCGCTCGCCGACGCACTCGAGGCCGAGCAGCCCATCCGCCCGGGTGTCGAAATCGACGATGCGTGCGGTCGTGCCCGTGTCAGCCACCGCCTCGATCGTGCCGACCTCGGCGCCCTGCAGAATCAACACTACCCCGAACGACTGCTGCGTCCTGAGACAGCGCCGCACCATGTCGAGGTAGCGCGGCTCGAAGACGCGCAGGCTCAACGGTCCGCCCGGAAACAGCACGGTGCCGAGGGGAAACAGCGGCAGCTCGTGGCTCATGCCGGCGCGCCGCGGCGCGCAAGCTCGGCGAGCAGCTTGTCGTGCAGGCCGCCGAAGCCGCCGTTGCTCATGATCAGCACCTGATCGCCGCGACCGGCGCGTAGCGCAAGCTTGCGCGCCAGCTCGTCGACGTCGCGGCAGACGTGACCGCGCGCGCCGAGCGACTCGAGCACCGCGGCAGTGTCCCAGCCCAGGTCCGGCGGTGCGTACAACCACACCTCGTGCGCGGCGGCGAGCGCCGGCGCCAGCGTCTGCCGGTGCACGCCCATGCGCATGGTGTTCGAGCGCGGCTCGAGAACCGCGATGATGCGCGCGCCGCCCGCACGGCGGCGCAGGCCGTCGAGAGTGGTCGCGATGGCGGTCGGATGATGCGCGAAGTCGTCGTAGACGCTGATGCCATTGACGGTGCCACGCAGCTGCATCCGCCGCGCGATCCCCTGGAACTGTCCGAGCGCCTCGAGCGCCTGCGCAACCGGCACGCCCGCATGGTGCGCCGCGGCGACGGCGGCGAGCGCGTTCTCCATGTTGTGGGCGCCGATCAGGGGCCAGTGCACCGTGCCGCAGGGCCGACCGCCCTCGAGCACTTCGAAGCGCGAGAAGTCGGCGGCGTCGGTGAGCGGCCGGGCGCTCCACTGCGCCTCGCGGTGCGGCGCAGCGGTGAACCCCTGGAGCGGCGTCCAGCAGCCCATGGCGAGCGTCTCACGCAGCCGCGCATCGGCCGCGTTCCAGATGATGCGGCCACTGCCGGGCACGATGCGGACCAGGTGATGGAACTGGCGCTGGATCGCCGCCACGTCTGGATAGATGTCGGCGTGGTCGTACTCGAGGTTGTTGAGAATCACGGTGCGCGGCCGGTAGTGGACGAACTTGGCGCGTTTGTCGAAGAACGCCGTGTCGTACTCGTCGGCCTCGATGACGAAGTACGGCTCGCTCCCCAGGCGGGCACTGACACCGAAATTCGCCGGCACGCCGCCGATGAGAAAGCCGGGTGCGAGTCCGGCGTGCTCCAGGATCCAGGCGAGGAGCGAGGCGGTCGTGGTCTTGCCGTGCGTGCCCGCGACCGCCAGCACCCAGCGGTCCTTCAGCACCGCGCGCGCGAGCCATTCGGGGCCGGAGGCGTACGGCAGGCGGCTCTCGAGCAGCGCCTCGATCACCGGCTGGCCGCGCGTCATGACGTTGCCGACCACGACGATATCGGGAGCCGGCTCGAGCTGCGCCGCATCGAAGCCTTCCGTGAGCCGGATGCCGAGTGATTCGAGCTGCGTGCTCATCGGTGGATAGACATCGCGATCCGAGCCGGTGACGGTGTAGCCGGCGGCGCGGGCAATCGCCGCTATGCCGCCCATGAACGTGCCGCAGATGCCGAGTATGTGAACGTGCATGGTCGGTCAGGCCTTGACGGGTGCAAACAGCGTGAGCACTACCACCCACTCGACGACTGTCTGCAGGATCACCAGCACGATGCTGGTCGAGCTCGAGCACTCGAGCGCCGCCTTGACGATGTGACTGTTGGCGGCGATCAGCCAGGCGAACACCAGCAGCCACACGCAGCTCAGCGGCACCTGCCAGGCGGCGTCCTCATGGAAGCGCCGTATCAGCCACTCCGAGGCGATCTGCAGCGGCGACAGTACCCCCTGGAAGCCGAAGATGGCGGTGAGGGTCTGCAGGATGCGCTCCGGTCGTCCGGCGAGGCTCAGCAGCCCGATATACCAGAGCAGCATGAACACGGCGTCCGCCAGCAGCAGGCCGCGCCAGTGATAGTCCCGCAACACCGCGCTCCCCACCATGAGATTGACCCCCAGGTAGCCGATGACGGTGAGTACCAGCAGCAGGAGCGACGCCGGCAGATCCTGTGGCCCCCGGCGCAGGAGCGCGATCTGCACGAACAGGCGCAGGATCTCCTTCATGTCTTTCGATGCCGGCGCGAGCCTCGCATAATGGGGCACGCTCGATTGTACAGATCAACCGCAGAGCCTGTTTGCACCCCATAGTCACCACAACGCCCGCGCTCGCCGGGCTGGTCACAAATCTCGCCGCACACGCGCGCATTGGTCTGGACACCGAGTTCCTGCGCGAACGGACCTACCGTGCGGAGCTGTGCCTGGTGCAGATTGCGACGCCCGATACGGCCGTGTGCATCGATCCGCTCGCACTCCCGGATCTCGCACCGCTCGCGCAGGTGCTCGCATCAGGCGCTGTGATCAAGGTGATGCATGCCTCGCGGCAGGACCTGGAAGTGCTGCTGCCGGTCGCCGGTCTCACCCGTCCGGTGTTCGATACGCAGATCGCGGCGAGCCTCGCGGGTCTGCCGGCCCAGATCGGCTACGCGGAAGCCGTGCGGCGCCTGCTCGGCAAGGAGCTCGCGAAGTCTCATACGCGCACCGATTGGTCGCGCCGGCCGCTGTCGCCGGAGCAGCTGGAGTACGCGCTCGACGATGTGCGCTATCTGCTGCCGCTGGCACAGCGGCTGCAAGACGAGCTCGCCCGACTCGGGCGCCTGCAGTGGCTCAACGAGGAGCTCGCTCTGCTCGATGATGAGCGCGCGCTCAGCGTCGACCCCGACAGCGCATGGTTGCGGCTGAAGTGGCTGCGCGAACTGGACCCGGCACGCGAGCGCCTGGCGCGCGCCCTCGCCGCCTGGCGCGAGCGCAATGCCGTGGCCCACAACCGCCCGCGCGGCTGGATTCTGGACGATGCGGTGCTGCGCGAGATTGTCGTCCAGGTGCCGCGCACGCCGCAGGCGCTGGCGCAGCTGCCGCAGATGCCGCCGGGACTGGTGAAGCGGCGCGGCGCGGAGCTGCTCGCCTGCATCGCGGCTGCGCAGGTCCCGGACCCGGCGCCAGCGCTTCCCGGCAGGCCGCGCAGGGATCCGACCCGTGCCGCGCTGGTGAAGAAGCTCGGCGACATCATCCAGGGGGCTGCGCGTGAGCTGAACATTGCGCCGGAGGTGCTCGCCACGCGCCGCGAGCTCGAGCAGCTGGCGGAAGGTCGGCGTGACAGTGCCGTGCTGCGTGGCTGGCGCCTGCAGGTGTTCGGCCAGCAGCTGCTCGCGGCGCTTTGACGGCGCCGCGAGGCGAAAAGCGCCCTAGCGCTGCTTGCCGCGGCGTCCGCGCGCGGGCTTGCGCGCGCCGGATGCGGTACCGCCGCGGCGGCGCCCCGGCCTGGCGCGCGCGGACACGCGGGCCGCGGCCGTGCGCGCCGGCGGGCGTTTCGCCCGCTTGCGCGGCTGCTTGCGCCCGGCAGCACCGCGCGAGCGGCGCGCGCTGGACGATTTTCGCTTAGAAGGAGCGTGCTTCCCCGGTCTGAGCAGCGCCGAGACGCCAAGTGCCTGCGCGAGGCGGCGCGCCACCTGCGCCAGATCTCCCTCCGCGTCGATCACCCGCAGCAGACCCCGGGCCCGATAGAAGTCGATCAGCGGACGGGTCTTCTCGTCGTAGACGCGCAAGCGCTCGGCCACGGTCGCCTCGTTGTCGTCGGGGCGCTGCACGAGCCGATGCGCTGCACCGGTCTTCGGGCACGGCCCGCCGGCGCTGGCTACCGCCTTCGGGGTCAGCACGTTGAATACCCGGCCGCAGTCCGCGCAGGTGCGCCTTCCGGACAGGCGCCGCAACAGCTCGCGATAATCGACTTCGAGCTGTACCACCGCATCCAGAGGCTGGCCGAGCTCCTGCAGCAGGCGCTCGAGTGCGTGCGCCTGCGCGAGATTGCGCGGGAAGCCATCGAGAATGAAGCCCTGACGTGTGTCGGCTTCGGCCAGGCGCTCACGAATCATCCCGAGCACCAGGGAATCGTCGACCAGCCGGCCGCCTTCCATCGCCTCCTTGGCCTGGCGGCCGAGTTCGGTACCGCGGCCCACGGCCGCGCGCAGCAGATCACCGGTCGAGATCTGCGGGATGCCGAGCCGCTCGACCAGACGCTGCGACTGCGTGCCTTTGCCCGAGCCGGGCGCGCCTAGAAGGACGATGCGCATGGTGCTTGCTGAGGGGATCGGTGCGGCAACACAAAGGCCCGCAACGTTACCGGCCGCACCCGGGCAGGTCAAACCCACCGGCCGGTGCGTTATTCTTGCCCGCCACATTGAG
Organism: uncultured Gammaproteobacteria bacterium; assembly: GCA_963837075.1. Lineage (GTDB taxonomy): Bacteria > Pseudomonadota > Gammaproteobacteria > Steroidobacterales > Steroidobacteraceae > 13-2-20CM-66-19. The sequence continues at coordinate 123,948 of CAWILY010000009.1, forward strand.
CGCCAGAGCGCACCCATGAAGAAAGTCACCCCGAAGAACGCTTTCTATGCACAGTCGGGTGGAGTCTCCGCCGTGATCAACGCCTCGGCCTGCGGCGTGATCGAGACGGCGCTGCGCTCGCGGCACATCGGCAAGATCTACGCCGGCCGTGACGGCATCATCGGCGCGCTCACCGAGGACCTGATCGACGTCGGTCGCGAGAGCGCGGCCACCATACGTGCGCTCAGGCACACCCCTGCCGGGGCGTTCGGCTCGGCACGCTTCAAGCTCAGGGGCATCGAGCAGAATCGCGCCGAATACGAGCGGCTGATCGAGGTATTCCGCGCGCACGATATCAGTTACTTCTTCTACAACGGCGGCAATGACTCGATGGACACCGCCCTCAAGGTGTCACAGCTCGGCGCATCGCTCGGCTTCCCAATCACCTGCGTAGGCGTGCCCAAGACGGTGGACAACGATCTCCCCGCTACCGACTGCTGTCCCGGGTTCGGTTCGGTGGCCAAGTACGTGGCCGTGTCCACGCGCGAGGCGGCGCTCGATGTCGCCTCCATGGCACGCACTTCCACCAAGGTGTTCGTGCTCGAAGTCATGGGACGGCATGCCGGCTGGATTGCCGCAGCCGCAGGTCTCGCCGGGCGGCACGCGGCGGATCCTCCGCATGTCATCCTGCTGCCCGAAGTGCCGTTCGAGCAGCAGAAATTCCTCGACCGCGTGCACGCGTGCGTCGATGACTACGGCTATTGCGTGATCGTCGTCTCGGAAGGGGCCGCGTATGCCGACGGCCGCTTTCTCGCCGACGCCGGCACGCGCGACGCCTTCGGCCACACGCAGCTCGGCGGCGTGGCTCCCGTGGTCGCCAACATGATCCGCGAGGCCCACGGCTACAAGTACCACTGGGCCGTGGCCGACTACCTGCAGCGCTCGGCGCGCCATATCGCCTCCCGCGTCGACGTCGAACAGGCCTACGCCGTCGGCAAGGCGGCGGTCGAGCTTGCCGTACAAGGCGTGAATGCGGTCATGCCCACCATCGTGCGCCACTCGCACCGGCCCTACCGCTGGTCCATCGGCCACGTACCGCTCGCCGAGGTCGCCAACAAGGAAAAGAAGCTGCCCGCCGCCTACATCCGCGCCGACGGCTTCGGTATCACCGCCGCCTGCCGCCGTTACCTTGAGCCGCTCATCGCCGGTGAGGCCTATCCACCGTATCGCAACGGCCTGCCGGACTACGTGCAGATCAAAGGGGTGCCGGTGCGCCGCAAGCTGCGCGACGAATTCAAGGTTTGAAGCACGCCTTGTTGCAGCGCGGCCGCCGCCGCGCGCCGCGTCACCACGCGGGCCGGTCACCCCCGCCGTGCTATAGTGCGCGGCCTTTTTTGGGGAGGTTTTCGCGATGGATGCCACCATGTGGCTATGGGCCGCGATCGCGGCCGGTGTGCTCGCCGTCCTCTACGGCGTGTTCTCGACGCTGACGATCCTGCGCCTGCCGGCCGGCAACGCGCGCATGCAGGAGATCGCCGCTGCCATTCAAGCGGGTGCCAAGGCGTACCTCAACCGTCAGTACACCACCATCCTCATCGTCGGCGTCGTGCTGTTCCTGATCATCGGCTTCTGGCTCGGCTGGGCCCGGGCAGGCGGCTTCGCGATCGGCGCAGTGCTGTCGGGGCTGACCGGCTACATCGGCATGAACATCTCGGTGCGCGCCAACGTGCGCACGGCGCAGGCGGCCACCAGCGGACTGAACGCCGCGCTCGGCGTCGCGTTTCGCGGCGGTGCCATCACCGGCATGCTGGTGGTGGGCCTCGGGCTGATCGGGGTTGCCGGCTACTACACGCTGCTGCTGCAGTTTCCGGCAATCGGCCCCGAGGGTGCGCTGAACGCGCTCGTGGGCCTTGCCTTTGGCGGCTCCCTGATCTCGATCTTCGCCCGTCTCGGCGGCGGCATCTTCACCAAGGGCGCGGACGTGGGCGCGGACCTGGTCGGTAAGGTGGAGGCAGGTATTCCCGAGGACGATCCGCGCAACCCCGCCGTAATCGCCGACAACGTCGGCGACAACGTCGGCGACTGCGCCGGCATGGCAGCGGACCTGTTCGAGACCTACGCGGTCACCATCGTCGCCACCATGCTGCTCGGCGGCCTGCTGTTCAAGGTGAATGGCGCGGATGCCGCCCGGGCCGCCGTCATCTATCCGCTGGCGCTCGGCGCCGCTTCCATCGTCGCCTCGATCATCGGCACGTTCTTCGTCTCGACCGGCGAAGGCGGCAAGATCATGACCGCCCTCTACAAGGGCGTCATCGTCTCAGGCCTCGTGTCGGCGGCGGCGTTCTACTTCATCACCCGCCAGCTCATGCCGGGCAACGTCTCGGCACTGTACGGTTGCGCGCTCATCGGCCTCGGGCTGACCGCGGCGATGGTCATGATCACCGAGTACTACACCTCCACCGAGTACGGCCCGGTGCGCCGGGTGGCCGCCGCATCGCAGACCGGACACGCTACCAACATCATCGCCGGCCTCGGCGTGTCGATGAAGGCCACCGCGCTGCCGGTTATTGCCGTATGTCTGGCGATCTGGGGCGCCTACACGCTCGCCGGCCTGTACGGCATCGCCATCGCCGCGACCGCCATGCTGTCGATGACGGGCATGATCGTCGCGCTGGACGCTTATGGGCCGATCACCGATAACGCCGGCGGCATCGCCGAGATGGCGGGCCTGCCGAAGGAGGTGCGCGCCATCACCGATCCGCTGGATGCGGTCGGCAACACGACCAAGGCGGTGACCAAGGGCTATGCCATCGGCTCGGCGGGACTCGCCGCGCTGGTGCTGTTCGCCGACTACATGCGCAACCTCGAGGCCGCCGGCAAGCCGGCCAACTTCTCGCTGGCGGACCCGGCGGTGATCATCGGGCTGTTCATCGGTGGGCTGGTGCCGTACCTGTTCGCCGCCATGGCCATGGAAGCGGTGGGCCGCGCCGCCGGTGCGGTGGTCAACGAGGTGCGCCGCCAGTTCCGCGAGATCAAGGGCATCATGTCCGGCGCCGAGAAGCCCGACTACTCGCGCGCCGTCGACCTGCTCACGCGTGCGGCCATCCGCGAGATGATCGTGCCGTCGCTGCTGCCGATCCTGGTGCCGATCGTGCTGGTGCTCGCGCTCAACTCGCTCATGGGCGCCGGCGCGGGCATCCGCGGGTTGGGGGGCCTCTTGATCGGTACCATCGTCACCGGGCTGTTCGTCGCCATCTCCATGACCACCGGCGGCGGCGCCTGGGACAATGCCAAGAAGTACATCGAGGAAGGCCACTACGGCGGCAAGGGCTCGGATGCCCACAAGGCGGCCATCACCGGCGATACGGTCGGTGATCCCTACAAGGACACCGCAGGCCCGGCCATCAATCCGCTGATCAAGATCATCAACATCGTGGCGCTGCTGATGGTGCCGGTGCTGTGAGCCGACCGCGGGCGGCCGATCACGCCGCCAGCAGCAGCCGCTGCGGGCGTGCGACCGCGTAGCCCTGCAGATAGTCGACCCCCATGCGCCGCGCGGCCTCGAGCGCCGCCTCATCCTCCACCTGCTCGGCGATCACCTTGAAGTTGAGCGTGCGTGCGAGCTTGATCATCGCCGTCACCATGGCCTGATTCACCGTGTCGCGCGCCAGGTTGCGCGTGAAGGAGCCATCGATCTTCAGATAGTCGATCGGCAGGGTCTTGAGGTTGGAGAACGAGCCGACTCCCGAGCCGAAGTCATCGAGCGCGAACTGACAGCCCATGCCGTGCAGCACGCCGATGAAGCGGCGCGCATGGTCGAGGTTGGCGATGACGGCGCTCTCGGTGATCTCGAAGCACACCTGGCCGGGGGACACGCCGGTGCTGTCCAGGCACTCGACCACGAACTCCAGGAACTGCACGTCGGCCAGGGTCTGTCCCGAGATGTTGATCGCCACGCTGCGCTTTGCCGGCACCGGAATCGAGCCGCGCCCGAGCGCCGCCAGCGTCGTCTGTACCACCCAGCGGTCCACCAGGCCCATGAGGCGGTAGCGCTCGGCGGCGCGCATGAACTCCGCCGGCGGCAGCTCCTGGCCGGTCTCATCCTGCAGCCGCACCAGCACCTCCATGGTCGGTCCGCTGTCCTCCCCGTGTGCCGGCACGATCGCCTGGGTGTAGAGCTGGAAGCGGCTCTCCTTGAGCGCCGACTGCAGCCGCTGCAGCCACTGGATCTCGCCCGTGTGACGCGCCAGCGCCTCGTCACGCGCCGAGTACACGGCCACACGCCCCGATCCCTGCTTCTTGGCGACATAGCAGGCGGTATCGGCGGCGGTCAGCATCTCCTCGAGTGAGCCGCTCTCGCGCGAGATCTCCACCAGGCCGACCGATACGCCGATGTTGAAGATCCGGTCGCGCCATACGAAGCGGTGGTCGGCGACCGCGCGACACACGTCGTCGGCGATCTGACGCGCCTTCTCCAGCGGACAGCCGATCAGCAGCGTGCCGAACTCATCGCCGCCAAGGCGTCCGACGGTGTCGCTGTCGCGCACCGCATCCCGCAGCAGCTTCGCCACCTCGCGCAGCATGCTGTCGCCGGCGAGGTGGCCGCTGGTGTCGTTGACCAGCTTGAAGTGATCCAGATCGAGGTAGCACAACACGTGCTGTCCGTCGCCGCGGTGACCGCTCTCGATAGCCTCCTCCAGCCGCCGCTCGAATTCGCGGCGGTTGACCAGCCCGGTGAGCGCATCGTGCGTCGCCTGATAGGACATCTGGCGAGCCAGGCCGCGCATCTCGCTCACGTCGTGCAGCATCACCACCGCGCCGGTGAGCTCGCGCGCGTTGTTGCGGATCGGGGATGCCGACAGCTCGATCGAGCGCTCGGCGCCGCTGGCGCGCGACAACAGCAGCGCCCGCCGGCCGAGGCTCACGGCCATACCGCCGGCGAGTGCCTGGTGTACCGGGTCGGCCAGCACGCGCCGGTCGGCCTCGTCGACCAGACTGACGATGTCTTCCAGGCGCTTGCCGCTCGCGGCCCCGGCGTCGCTCCCGGTGAGCTGTTCCGCGGCCGGGTTCATGAACGTGATGTGGCCCTCGCGGTCGGTCGCGATCACCGCCTCGGCCAGGGCGTTGAACGCCATCGTGTGCGGCTCGGTGGAAGCTTCCCCCGGCAGCCGCAGCACGGGCTGAGTCTGCGTGGGAATGATCTCGACACCCGTGATGAGCAGTGCACTGCCCTTGTCGTAATCGACCGGCGTGGAGGTGATCTCCAGACGGCTCACCTGCCCCTGCAGGCCCACCATATCGATCTCATAGCGCTCCGCGGCGCTCTCCCCCGCCAAGCGGCGGCGGATGTTTTCGCTCACCAGCTCGGAGTATTCCGGCGGCACCAGATCCGCCAGGCGCCGCCCGATGAGCTCCAGCCGATCGACACCGACGAAGCTGGCGAACTGGCGATTGCTGTACAGAATGACATCGCCGTGCACGATCACTGCCTCGTGGATGCGCTCACCGAGCTCGGCGAACAGCTTGGGCGCCGCCGCCGTGGCGCGCTCGGCCGGCGCGGCGCGCGTCAGCAGGTGATTGACGGCGGTGACGAGAGCGGCAACCTCGGGCTTGTCAGTCTCGAGCTCGATGCGGCCCGGCAGCCGGCCGCCGATGGCGATGCGCTGCAGCTGCTGCGACAGCTCCCCGAGCGCGCGCACGTCGCGGCGCTGCAACGCATACAGGACCAGGACCAGAGCGGCGATGAGCGCGAACAGGAGGCATAACAGCCCGACAATCGACATCTGTGTTCTTCTCAAGCCCTAAGCTTGGGGTACCCCGCTCTTGAGGCTCCGCAGGCGCTCTGATTCGACTTGTCGCGCCTGAGGAATCGGACCAGGCAAGCATAGCGCACGGTGCCCTCGCCCCGTCGGTATTTCACCATATCTCGTCGCATGCCGGCTTGGCAGCGCGCCTGAAAACCCTTAACTTCTCCGGCCTTTTCAGGCTTTGGCAATAAGTCCAATCGGGGAGGCGAGCGTGGCTAGCGCGGAAGTCCGCGAACAGATGATCGAGCAGCAGGTGCGCGCGTGGCATGTGCTCGATGAGCGCGTGCTGGACGTCCTGCGCCGGGTGCCGCGCGAGCTGTTCGTGCCGCTCACCGAGCGCTACCGGGCCTACGCCGACGCCGAGGTGCCGCTGGCGCGTGATCAGCATATGTTGCGTCCGAGCGTCGTCGGCCGGTTGCTGCAGGCGCTCGCGCCGGAAGCAGGCGAGCAGGCGCTCGAGATCGGCACTGGCAGCGGCTTCGTGACGGCGTGTCTGCGCGCCATGGCGCGGCAGGTACGCTCGCTGGAGCTGTTCCCGGAGCTGGCTGATGCGGCGCGCCGCAACCTGGCCGCGCTCGGCATGCGCGACGTGGAGGTGATCGATGCCGACGCCCTGCTCGCCGGTGACGGCGCGCGCTACCAGGTCATCGCCGTGACCGCCTCGCTACCGCAATACGACGCGCGCTTCGAGCGCATGCTCGCGGTGGGGGGACGGCTGTTCGTGGTCGTGGGTGAAGCGCCGGTGATGGACGCGCGACTGGTACGTCGCACTGCCGAAGATGCCTTCGCGACCCAGAGCCTGTTTGAGACCGTCATCGATCCGCTGGTGAATGCGGTGCGGCCCCCCGAATTCACCTTCTGAGCGACCGGACCCGCCGGCAGATGAAAAGGATTGCTATGAACCGCGCCCTCGCCACGCTTCCACTCCTCTTCGTGCTCGCCGGCGCGGCTGAGTCCAAGGATCTGATCGGCGTGTACGAGGACGCGGTGCATAACGACCCGGTGATCCTGCAGGCCGATGCCAACCGCATGGCGGCGCGCGAGGCCAAGCCGCAGGCGCTCGCCAACCTGCTGCCGCAGCTGACCGGCAGCGCCGGCGCCACCGGTGACCACAATTCCGGCTCGCAGCCTTTTTTCGGCACGACGCTGAACGGCACGGCGTTTGTGGCTCCCGTGCCCGCCACTGTGGATACCACCACTCGCGTATGGGCCGTAAACCTGCGGCAGAACGTGTTCTCCTGGGCGAACTGGATGACGCTGAAGGAAGCCGGTCGCGAAGTCGCGCAAGCCGAGGCCAACTACCAGGCCGCCGAGCAGAATCTGATCCTGCGCGTGTCGCAGGCGTACTTCGCGGTGCTCGCCGCCTACGACACGCTGCAGGCGGACCAGTCAGCTCTTGAAGCCATCGCCCGCCAGCTCGATCAGGCCAACAAGCGTTTCGAGGTCGGGCTGATCGCCATCACGGATGTCGAGGACGCCAAGGCGGCACGCGACACTGCGGCCGCAACCGTGATCGCCCAGAAACGCGTGCTCGCCACCGCTGAGGATCAGCTGCAGGAAATCACCGGCCAGAAGTACGACCGCCTGGCGAAGCCGGGCACCGACATGCCGCTTAGCAGCCCGGAGCCGGCGGACGAAGACCGCTGGGTGACCGTCTCGCTCGATCAGAACCTGTCGCTGATCTCCAGCCGGCTGGCCGCCGACATCGCGCGCGACAACGTGCGCATCGCCATCGCCGGGCATATGCCGACGCTCGACATCCTCGCGGGACGCTCTTACCAGAATCAGGGTGTCGACGAGACCTTCGGGGGTCTGCCCTTCAATTACCAGAGCTATTTCAACGACCGCCAGATCACGCTGCAGCTCACCGTACCGCTGTTCTCAGGGGGTGCGACGCAGTCCAAGGTGCGTCAGACGCAGTACCAGTGGATCGCGGCCAAGCAGGCGGTGGTGCAGAGCTCCCGCGCCACCGAGCGCCAGGCGCGGGATGCCTACCTCGGCGTCATCAGCGGCATCGCGCGCGTGGGGGCGCTGCGACAGGCGGTCGAGTCCAACCGCACCTCGCTGAAAGCGACGGAAGCGGGCTACGAAGTCGGCACGCGCACCTCGGTCGATGTCCTCAATGCGCGCAGGAACCTGGTCCAGGCCGAGACCGACTATTCGACCAGCCGTTACGACTACATCGTCAGCGTGCTGCAGCTGCGCCTCGCGGCCGGCAACCTCGATCGCGCGCAGCTGGTGGAGATCAACAACTGGCTGACGGTCACGGCGCCGACTTCACCCCCGGTGGTGACGCCCGAGAGCGTGGCGCCGACCGTGCCTCCCCCCGAGGGGGGCGCCGCGCCCGTCCCGGCGCCCTCGCCCCCACCCTCACGCGAGCCGGCGGCGCAGCCGCCACGCGGCGGCACGCGCTGAGCATCACCTGTTACGCGAGCAGCGGCTCGATCAGCGCCAGGAGCTTGCCGAGTGCGCCACGGTTGCCGGCGACCGAAGCACGCGCCTGCTCTCCCATGCGCGCGCGCGCCGCGTCGTCACCGAGCAGCGCACTCACGCGCGCGCCGAGCTCGGCGCCGCTGGGCACGACTTCGGCTGCACCGCGCTCGATCAGCAGCCGCGCGATGTCGGCAGCGTTGGAGTTGTACGGACCAGTGAGAATGGGTACGCCGAGCGCTGCGGGCTCGAGCAGGTTGTGGCCGCCGACGCGCACCAGGCTGCCGCCAACGAAGGCGAGATCCGCGGCGGCGTAGAAATCCAGCAGCTCGCCCAGCGTATCGAGCAGCAGCACGGCGCAGTCCTCGGTCGCGGCGGCGCCCTGTGAGCGGCGCACGAAGCTCACCCCGGCCGCACTCAGCAGCTGCGCTACCTCCGCGAAGCGCGGCGGGTGACGCGGCGCGAGCACCAGCAGCGTCCCCGGATTTGCTGCGCGCACCTGGCGCTGCGCCTCGAGCACGGCCTGCTCCTCCCCGCCGCCATGCGTGCTGCCGGCCACCCACAGCGGGCGATGCGGCGCGTACGCTGCGCGCAGTCGTGCGCCGCGCGCTTCGATATCGGGCGGCAGCTCGAAATCGAACTTGATGTTGCCGGTCACGTGCGTGTTGGCCGGATCGGCGCCGAGCGCCCGAAAGCGCTCGGCATCGCCCGCGCCCTGTGCCGCGACCAGTGCCGTCTGCGCCAGCGTCTCGCGGAACAGCCGGCCGAAGCGCCGGTAGCCCTCGACCGAGCGCTGCGACACTCGCGCGCTCGCCAGCACCAGCGGCACGCGCTGCCGCCCGCACTCACGGTACAGGTTCGGCCACAACTCTGTCTCGAAGACCACGGCAAGACGCGGCTGCACGCGCTCGAGGAAGCGCCGCACCGCGCCGGGCAGATCGTAGGGCAGGTAGCGCACCTGCGCGATGTCGCCGAACAGCGCCCGCGCCCGGGCCGCGCCGGTGGGGGTGAACGTGGTGACGGTGAGCGGCACGTCCGGATAGCGCCGGCTGAGCGCGCTCACCAACGGCGCACAGGCCTGCACCTCTCCCACCGACACCGCGTGCAGCCACACGCCCGCGCGGCTGCGCCGCGGCCCGTAGCCGAAGCGCTCGGAGAAATTGTGCCAGTAGCTGTGGTCGCGCAGCCCGCGCCACAGCAACAGCGTGGAGACGAGCGGAGCGGCGAGATAGACGGCGACGAGATAGAGGAATCGCAAGGGTTCGCTTCTGTCAGGCAGGCTGCGGGCTGTCTTTCGCGGCGGCCTGGCGATAGCCGTCGAGCAGGCCGTGCCAGTCCGCCTCGCCAAAGCGATCCGCCGGCAGGCTCCAGGTAACCTTCTCCAGCGAGCGGCGCAGCCGCACCAGGTTCCCGTCGCGCCACAATCCCGGCCCGCGCAGCTGGCAGCGGTCGAAGTCGACCAGATACACGCTCTCCTCGCTCAACAGGATGTTGCGCGCGTTCAGGTCCGCATGGCACATGCCCAGATCATGGAAGCGCCGGATGCAGCGTCCGATCGAGATCCAGGTGAGGACCGAGAGCGCTGCGGTGCGCAGGCACTCGGCGAGCGAGCCGACCGTGGCCAGCCGCTCGGTGATGATGTCGCCGGTGTAGGTCGCGCCCTCGCGCCGGTAGCGCGCGGCGATCGGTGCCGGTACCGGCAGCCCCGCGCGATGCAGACTATAGTTGAGCTGCCACTCCGCGAACGGCCGGGTGCTGTCCTCGCCGTGCCAGAAATAGCGATCGGGAGACAGGCGCGCCAGCAGGCCGCCGCGGCGATAGTGACGCAGTACGTAGCGCCGGCCGTCGGCGCTCTTGATGAAGTGGGCGGGACCCTTGACCCCCTCGGCGGTGCCGTCGAGCTCGCCGCGCGACTCCCAGTAGCGCGGGTCGAACCAGCCGGCGCTCAAATTGCTCACACGGGAGGCGTCATATAGCATGGCGCCGCCCGCAAGGGCGCCGCGTTTCACTTCCGGCCCGAGCGCCCAGCGCCCATTCACGAACCTGACTCCAAGATGTCCCTTACTCCGCACCACCCGCCCGCGGCCTGTCTCCCCGGGCCGCCGTCGTGTGGTGGTCGCTGCCGCCCGCGCCCGTGGCCGGCGGCGAGTTTAGCACCCCGACGCGGCACGAGCGCCCGCGGCGCAGCGCTGAACTGAACACGAACGACCACGAGTTGCTAGGATCGCAAGATGCAAGACATTCTCGTGCCCGTTTCCCCTGGCGAACTGCTGGACAAGATCACCATCCTGCGCATCAAGGTGGTGCGCATCCAGGACGCCGCCAAGCTCGCCAACGTGCGTCTGGAGCTGTCGCTCCTCGAGCGCACGTGGCAGGACGCCGGCTGCGCCGCGCACGACGTGGCGCTCGAGGAGCGCGCCCTGCAGAACGTCAACGAGCGGCTGTGGGACATCGAGGATCGCATCCGCGACAAGGAGGCGCGCCAGACCTTCGATCGCGACTTCATCGAGCTGGCCCGCGCGGTGTACGTCTGCAACGACGAGCGCGCGGCGATCAAGCGGCGCATCAACCTGCAGCTCGGCTCGCGCCTCGTCGAAGAAAAATCCTACAAGCCGTACCGCTGAAATCACCGTTGTTCCGCTGCTTCGCGACAGCTAAGCGAGAAAGGCCGGCATCGTGCGCGCGCATAACACCTGGTTCGTGATCCCGCTGCTCCTCGTCGTCACACTCAGCGCCGCCCCTCCGGCCGCGGCGCAGCAGCCGGCCGCGGGCGGTTTCGACGATCTGGCGTGGCGGCTGGTCGGCCCGATGCGTGGTGGCCGCACGCGCGCCGTGGCCGGAGTGCCGTCGCAGCCGCAGACCTTGTACGTGGGCGCAGTCAACGGCGGCGTGTGGAAGAGCACCGACAGCGGCCGCACCTGGCAGCCGATCTTCGACGGTCAGCCGACGCAGTCGATCGGCTCCATCGCCGTGGCGCCCTCCGATCCCGACACGCTGTACGTCGCGAGCGGCGAGGGGTTGCTGCGCCCGGACTTGTCGGTCGGCAATGGCATCTATCGCTCGCGCGATGCCGGACGCAGCTGGACTCATCTCGGGCTCACCGACGGCCAGCAGATCCCGGAGCTGGCGGTCGACCCGCGTGACCCTGCGCGGCTGTTTGCCGCGGTGCTCGGCCATCCCTACGGCCCGAGCGCCGAGCGCGGCATCTACCGGTCGCTCGATGCCGGTACCACCTGGCAGCGTGTGCTATACCGTGACGAGAACACCGGCGGCTCGGCGGTCGCCATCGATCCCTCCAACCCGCAGGTCGTTTACGCCGGACTGTGGCAGGCGCGCCTCGGGCCCTGGGAGGACAAGAACGAATTCAACGGCAGCGGTGGCGGCCTGTTCAAGTCCACCGACGGCGGCACCACCTGGACGCAGCTGACGGCAGGGCTGCCGGCCAACCTGTCGCAGGTCAACATCGCCCTCGCGCCGAGCCTGCCGCAGCGGCTGTACGCCAGCGTCGCCACCTCGGAGCCAGGTGATTACGACTCCGCGGCGGGGCTCGGCGTGTTCCGCTCGGACGACGCCGGCGCGACCTGGACGCGGATCACGACCGATCCGCGCCCGGCACTGCGCATCGGCGGCGGCGACCTCGCGGTACTGCGCGTCGACCCCACTAATCCCGACGTCGTGTACAGCGCCAGCATCGTGACCATGAAGTCGAGCGACGGCGGCAAGACCTGGATGTCGCTGCGCGGCGCACCGGGCGGCGACGATTACCAGAATCTATGGATCAGCCCGCGCGACCCGCGCATCATCGCCCTGGTCGGCGACCAGGGCGCGCTCGTCACCGTCAATGGCGGCGACACCTGGAGCAGTTGGTTCAACCAGCCGACCGCACAGCTCTACCACGTCAGCACCACGCCGACCTTTCCGTATCGCGTCTGTGCCGGCCAGCAGGAGAGCGGCTCGGTGTGCATCGCGAGCCGCGGCAACGACGGCAGTATCACCGCGCGTGACTGGCACCCGGTCGGCGTCATCGAGTACGGGTACGTTGCACCCGACCCGCTCGATGCGGACGTGATCTATGGCGCCGGGCGCACCGAGGTGTCGAAGTTCCACTGGTCGACCGGCCAGGTGCAGAACGTCACGCCTGTTCCGCTGCGCGGCCCGGGCGTGCGCGCCGATCGCACCGAGCCGCTGTTGTTCGCCCCGCTCGACCCGCATACGCTCTACTACGGCGCCAGTCGCCTGTGGCGCACCCGCGATGGCGGCGCCAGCTGGCAGAGCATCAGCCCGGACCTCGCGCGTGATCCGGGCAGCGCACCGCCGAGCGTCGGCGCGCTGCACCAGAAGGGCGCCGTGCGCCAGCGCGGCGTCATCTACGCCCTGGGGCTGTCCGTGCTCGATGCCGCGCGGCTGTGGGCCGGCACCGACGACGGCCTGGTGTGGGTGAGCGCGGACGGCGGCGCGCAGTGGTCGAACGTGACGCCACCGGCGCTCACTCCGTGGAGCAAGGTGACCCAGATCGAGGCGTCGCACTTCGACGTCGACGTCGCCTACGTCTCCGTGAGCCGCATGCGTATCGACGATCTGCACCCGTACATCTACCGCACCCGCGATCGCGGCAAAAGCTGGCAGGCGATCACTGCGGGCCTGCCGCTGGATGCGCCGGTGAATGCGGTGCGCGAGGATCTGCAGCGCAAGGGACTGCTGTTCGCGGCCACCGAGAGCGCGGTCTGGGTGTCCTTCGATGACGGCGATCACTGGGAGTCGCTGCAGCTGAACCTGCCGCACACCTCGATGCGCGATCTGTGCGTGCACGAGGACGATCTGATCGTCGCCACCCACGGCCGCTCGTTCTGGATCCTGGACGACATCACGCGCCTGCGGCAGTTGGGCAGCACGCCGCTGCGCGATGCGCTGCTGCTGCGCCCGGCGCCCGCGTACCGCATGCATCGCAGCACCTGGACGGATACACCGATTCCACCGGAAGAGCCGCTGGCGGCCAATCCGCCGGCCGGCGCGATCATCGAGTTCTTCCTGGCGCACGACGCCCGTCATCCGGTGACGCTCGAGGTGCTCGATGAGCACGGTGCACTGGTGCGTCGCTTCTCGAGCGACGACGCTCCCACACCCGATGCCGCGCAGCTCGCCCGTGAGCTCATTCCACAGTACTGGATCAAGCCGCCCGCGGTGCTGCCGGGGCGCGCCGGCATGCACCGCTGGGTCTGGGATCTGCGCTACGCCGCACCGCTCAGCGTGACGCGCAGCTACCCGATCTCCGCGGTGCCGCATGCGACCCCGCAGGGACCGGAGGGCCCGCTGGCGCTGCCGGGAAGCTACCGTGTGCGCCTGACGGTGGACGGCAGGCGCCTCGAGGCACCACTGCTGATCAAGCCCGACCCGCGTGTCGGCGCCTCGCCCGAGGCGCTCGCCGCGCAGCTGCAGCTCGCCAGCGAGCTCGCCACGCTCCTCAGTGACAGCTCGCGGACACTGCTCGCGGCTCAGTCCGAGCGTGCCCAGCTGAAGACGCTGACGCCGAGTGGAGCGGTGCTCGAAGCGCTGCATGCCTGGGACGCCCGGCTCTCGGCGCTGCTCGGCCCGGAGCAGGGCGCCGCGGAAGAGGCGCAGGACGCCGCGCCCGGCAGCACCGCCGCGATGCCATCCCTGCTGCCGGAGGTGCAGGAGCACATCGCGACGCTGTACGCCGAGGCGACGCGCGGCGATGGCGCGCCGACCGCCGCACAGCTGGACGCCACCAGGCAGCAGCAGGCCGCGCTCGCGGCACTGCTGGACAGCTGGCATGCACTGCAGACGGACCTGGCCGAGCTCAACCGCCAGTTGCGCGCCGCGAAGCTCGCACCCATCCGCGCCGATCTGGCGCCGCCGCGCGACGTGAACGTCGCCGACGAGGAATGAAGTTACTAAGGAGTTGCCATGCACCGTATCGCCGCCATCGCGCTGCTCGCCGCCACCTCCCCGGCCTTCGCCGTGACCGCCGAGGAGCTGGCCGCGAAGAACGTCGCCGCCCATGGCGGGAGCGAGCAGCTGAACGCCCTGCACACCCTGCGCCTCACGGGCAAGGTGCGGGTGAACGGCGGGACGCTGGAGCTCGCGCTGGTCACACTGCTGCAGCGCCCCGACTCGATCCGCTACGAGGCGCAGCTGCAGGGGCTGACGAAGATACAGGCCTACGACGGCCGGCAAGCCTGGCAGGTAAATCCGTTCCAGGGGCGCAAGGACCCGGAGAAACTGTCGGCGGACGACGGCAAGGCCATGGGCGAGGACGCGGCCGATTTCTTCGGCGTGCTGGTCGACTACCAGGCAAAGGGCTACACGCTGGATTATCTCGGTACCGAGGATGTCGACGGCACCCAGGCACACAAGCTGCGAGTCACCCGGCAGAACGGCGATATCACCACGGTGTATCTGGATCCGGACTACTTTCTCGAGATCCGCACCATCGACCGTCGCATCGAGCACGGCGTGCCGAAGGAGACGGTCACTGACTACAGCGACTACGAGAAGGTCGACGGCGTCTCCATCGCGCTCGCCCAGGACTCAGGCCGCGTCGGCGCCACGGAGCGCCAGAAGGTCCAGTACGACAAGGCCGAGCCCAACGCCCCCCTCGACGAGGGCCTGTTCCGGTTTCCCGCCACGACCGGCGACGCTGGCCACCCCAAGTAACCTCACCCCAAGGATCCACGCATGCGCATTCGCATCCAGGCGCTCATCGGCACATTCGCACTCGGCCTGAGCGCATCCCCATGGGTGTCGGCCGACGATGCTGTCGCCGTCGATTCCGGTGTGCTCTCGGGGCTTGGAGCCCGCAACATCGGCTCCGCGGCGATGAGCGGCCGCATCTCCGCGCTCGCCGGCTACGACGACCCGAGCGGCAAGGTCACGCTGTTTGTCGGCTCGGCCAGTGGCGGCGTGTGGAAATCGAGCAACGGTGGAACGGTGTTCAAGCCGGTGTTCGACAAGCAGCCGGTGCAGTCGATCGGTGCGATCGCCGTCGATCCGTCGAATCCCAACAACGTCTGGGTGGGCACGGGTGAGTCCTGGACCCGCAACAGCGTGTCGGTGGGCGATGGCATCTACAAGTCCACCGATGGCGGCGAGAGCTGGACACACGTGGGGCTGCCGCAATCGGAGCGGATCTCGCGCATCGTGGTCGACCCGCGCGCCTCCGGTACCGTCTATGCCTGCGTACCCGGAAACCTGTGGAGCGATTCCGCCGAGCGCGGCCTGTACCGCACCACCGACGGGGGCGGCAGCTGGCAGCTGGTACTCAAGGGGCCGAACCTGTCGACCGGCTGTGCCGACGTTACGCTGCAGCCCGGCAATCCGTCCGTGCTGCTCGCCAGCCTCTGGGACTTCCGCCGCAAGGGCTGGACGTTCCGTTCCGGCGGCGACAGTCCGACCGCCGCCTCGGGCAGCGGGCTTTATCGCAGCACCGACGGCGGCCAGACCTGGACCGAGCTCACGGGCGAGAAGCACAAGGGTCTGCCGCCGAAACCCTACGGTCGCATCGCGCTGCGCTTTGCGCCGAGTGAGCCGCGCACCGTTTACGCCTTCATCGAGTCGACCGACTCCGCGCTGTTCATCTCGCATGACGGCGGCGCCACCTGGGAGCGCGGCGACAAGAGCACCTGGATGGTATGGCGGCCGTTCTACTTCGCCAATCTCGTCGTCGATCCGCATGATGCCCGGCGTGTATTCAAGACCGACGGCAGCCTGATTCTCAGCGAGGATGGGGGCCACAGCTTCGCCACCATCGGTGGCTTCACCGGCATGCACGGTGACGTGCACGACGTGTTCGTCGATCCCGCCAACTCGCAGCACGTGTTCGCCGGCGACGACGGCGGATTATGGATCTCGTACGACGGCGCCAACAAATGGTGGAAGACCGACAATCTGCCGGTCTCGCAGTTCTACCACGTGAGCGTCGACGAGGCCGATCCCTATCACGTCTACGGCGGCCTGCAGGACAACAGCTCCTTCGTCGGCGACTCCGCCTACCCCGGCGGCATCACCAGCTCGCGCTGGGAGAACATGTACGACGGCGACGGCTTCTGGATGTTCGCCGACCCGACCGATCCGCTGTACGTCTACGCCGAAGCGCAGGGCGGCACCATCGGCCGCGTCAACATGCGCACCCACGAGAAGCGCGACATACAGCCGAAGCTCGGCGCTGCGGATCTGCAGCGCTACACCAAGCTGCGCTTCAACTGGAACACCCCGATCGCGCTCTCGCCGCACGACCCGGCTACGATCTACATCGGCGCCCAGTTCCTCTACCGCTCGCGCGATCGCGGCCAGAGCTGGCAGCGCATCTCGCCGGACCTGACCAGCAACGATCCGGCGATGCAGAAGCAGGAGCAATCGGGTGGCGTCACGGTGGACAA
Source organism: uncultured Gammaproteobacteria bacterium (assembly GCA_963837075.1). GTDB lineage: Bacteria > Pseudomonadota > Gammaproteobacteria > Steroidobacterales > Steroidobacteraceae > 13-2-20CM-66-19. Next base: position 140,560 of record CAWILY010000009.1, read on the forward strand.
CTCCGTGGCCGAGATGCACACCACCATCTACTCGATCAGCGAGTCGCCGCTCGCGGCCGGAACGATCTGGGTCGGTACCGACGATGGCAATCTGCAGCTGACGCGCGACGGCGGCGCCCACTGGGACAACGTCATCGGCAACGTGCGCGGCGCGCCGCAGCGCGCCTGGGTGAACTGGGTGCAGGCGAGCGCCTTTGCGCCCGGCACCGCCTACGTCGCGCTCGACCGACACACCTTCGGTGACATGGCACCGTACGTTTATGTGACCACCGATTTCGGCAAGACCTGGACGCCGTTGGCGACCGCGCAGGACGCGCGCGGCGTGCGCGGCTATGCGCACGTGATCAAGGAGGACACGGTCGACCCGAAGCTGCTGTTCCTCGGCACCGAGTTCGGGCTGTGGGTCTCGGTGGACTCAGGTAGCCACTGGGCCGCTTTCAAGGGCGGCGACATTCCGGCGGTCGCCGTGCGTGACCTCGCCGTGCAGCCGCGCGACGGCGACCTGGTGCTCGCGACCCACGGACGCGGCATCTGGATCGTCGACGACATCACGCCGCTTCGTCACCTGACCCCGGACCTGCTGGCCGCGGAATGCGCGTTCGTCTCGGCGCGCCCGGTACAGCAGCGCATCGAGGCCAACGGCGGTTGGGTGAACGGTGCCGCGGCGTTCGTGGGTGGCAATCCCGCCGCCGGCGCGGTGATCACCTACTACCAGCGCACGCGCCACCTGTTCGGCAAGCTCAAGCTCGAAGTGCTGGATGCTGACGGGCACGTTGTGGACGAGCTGCCGGCCAGCAGCCGCCGTGGCCTGAACCGCGTCGTGTGGACCATGCACCTGCCGCCGCCCCACGTGCCGCCCGCCGCGCAGGTGGCCGACGCGGGCACGCAGGGCCCGCGCGTGCTGCCCGGCACCTATACCGTGCGCCTGGAGAACAATGGCAAGGCCTACGAGACGCGGTTCGAGGTCGGTCTCGATCGGCGGGTTCCCTGGAGTCTTGCCGACCGCCGCGCCCAGTTCGACGCCGCGATGAAGGTCTACACGCTCTTCAACGACGAGTCAGCGCTGTTCGAGCGCATCGCCGCGCTGCGCGCGCAGGTTGCTGCCGCGGCGCACGGTCGGCCCGCCCAGGATCCGTTGGCGCGAACGCTCAGCGCTTTCGACGGCAAGCTCGATGCGCTGCGCAAGCAGATCGTCGCAACCACGGAAGGCGGCGCCATCACCGGCGAGGAGCGTCTGCGCGAGCACACCGATCAGCTGTACGGCGCCGTGATCAGCTGGGACGGGCCGCCCTCGAGCTATCAGCTCGACAACATCGCCGGCCTGCGCTCGCAGCTCGATGAGGTCAGTGCCCAGTTCACCCGTCTGACCACTACCGAGCTGCCAGCCGTCAATGCGGCGCTGCGCGCCAAGGGCGCGCCGGCTCTCACCGTGCCACCGCCGACGGTGTACCCGGAGGACGGGCCGGGTGAGCGCGCTGGCGCCGCTGCCGGGCGCGCAGATGCCGACGCGCCGCGCTCGCTCGACGTACCGGCGGAGCTGCGACTGTGGCGTTGAAGGTCCGCGCGCGCTCAGCTGCGCAGCGTGTATTCCGCGCTGCAGTAGGGGCACTTGGCCCAGCCGCTCTCCTCGATGGCTAAGTACACCCGCGGGTGCGAGTTCCATAGGTACATCTGCGGCATCGGACAGCACAGCGGCAGATCCTCGGCCGTGACGTCGTACTGGTTCTGAGCGTTCGGCTCGATGAGCGGCTTGGCCGTCGCGACCATATGTTGTGCCCCTAATCCGGCAGGACGCCTGGGCCGGGATTATACCTGCGCCGCAGGAGGCCCCTCGCCCATCGTGGCGTTCCACAGCGCGGTGACGCCGGCGCGTGTGTCGCGGAACTCGGCCGCCGGCAGCAACGGCTCCACGCCGTCCAGCGACAGGCGATGGGTCGCGGCGCGGTAGGCGCGATAGGCTTTGGTGAGCACATCGACACTCGCCTGCGGGACCAGATTGGCGGACGCCACCGACTCGAGCTGGCGGATGGTGTCGGCGAACAGCGCGACCGCCGGATACTGCGCCGCCCACTCCAGGGCCCAGTACTGGGCGAGAAACTCGATATCGGCGATGCCGCCGCGGTCCTGCTTGATGTCGAAGCGCGTGGCGCTGCCACGGGACAGCTCGCGCCGCATGCGCTCGCGCATGCGGCGCACCTCCTCGCCCAGGTCCGCGCGGCGCACGTGATGGCAGAGCACGTCGAGCCGCGCCGCCTCGAAGCGCGCGCACAGCTGCGACGCGCCGGCCACCGCGCGCGCGTGCAGTAGCGCCTGGTGCTCCCAGGTCCAGGCTTCGCGCCGCTGGTATTCCGCGAATGCCTCGATGTTGGTGACCAGGAGGCCCCCTTTGCCGCTGGGACGCAGCCGCACGTCGACCTCGTAGAGCCGTCCCGCGGCAGAATGCATGGTGAGCAGGTGCACGATGCGCTGTGCGAGCCGCACGAAGAACAGCTGATTGTCGATCGGCTTCGAGCCGCTGGTCTCCTGGTGTTCGCCCTGCGAGTCGTGCAGAAACACCAGATCGAGATCCGAGGAATAGCCGAGCTCCATGCCGCCGAGCTTGCCGTAGCCCACCGCACAGATGCTCACGGTGCGCCGCTCGGTGCCCTGCTGGCAGGTCGGCGTACCGAACTGCGAGGTGATCTGGCGCCAGGCGAGCTGCATGGCGCACCCGAGGATGAGCTCCGCAATGTCGGTAAGCCGGTCGCTCACCTGCATGAGCGGCAGCCGGCCGGTCAGATCAGCCACCGCCACTCGGAACAGGGCGGCGCGCTGGAACTGCCGCAGGGCCTCCACCTGCTGCTCCGGATCGTCCTCCTGCAGCTGCTCCATGCGCTCGGTGAGCTCGCGCGCAAACTCGAGGCGTGTGGGCAGCTGCGTCAGCAGCCGCTCGTCGATCAGCTCATCGAGCAGCAGCGGGTGCGCTGCGATCTGCGCGGCGAGGAACTCGCCGTGACGGCACAGCTCCACCAGCCGCGCACGTGCCGCGCCATTCTCCTGCAGCAGCGCGAAATACGCCGAGCGCTTGCCGGTCGCCTCGATGATCGCCAGCACCCGGCGCAGCACCGGCAGCTGGGCGCTGCTCGCCGCTATATCCGCCAGCAGCACCGGCAGCAGTGCCTGCAGGCGCCGCCGGCCGGGCTCATCGAGCTTGCGCACCAGCGCCGAGGCGCGCAGCTCGAGCAGCAGCCGGGCGCCTTCCGCGCTGTCCACGAAGCCGGCGCGCGCCAGGGCGTCAACCAGCGCCGCCGTTTCCGCCTGGGTGTCCCAGAAGCGGCCGAGATCGATGACCGCGGTGGTGGCGGAGCGGCCGGCACCGAGGATCACCAGCTGGAAGTGACCGCTGACGCAGGCGCGCTGCGCGTCGAGCTCGCGCATGAGCGTGCGCCAGTCGGGCGCTCCCATGGCGAGCGCGATGCGCTCCCGGCTCAAGTCGTCGCCCGGCAGCCGGTGGACCTGCGCGTCCGCGAGCATCTGCAGGCGATTCTCCAGACGACGCAGGTACGCATAAGCGGCCCCGAGCTCGCTCACCACCTCAAGCGGCAGCAGACGCGTCTCGCCGAGGCGTGTGAGCGCATCGCGGAGCGATGCGGTCTGCAGGCGGCGGTCGCGCCCGCCGCGTGTCAGCTGCAGAGCCTGCACGATGAACTCGATCTCACGAATGCCGCCGGGGCCGAGCTTTATGTGATCGGCGAGCTCGCGCCGTTCGACTTCGCGTGCGATGAGTGCCTTCATCTCCCGCAGACTCTCGAACACGCCGTAATCGAGATAGCGGCGGTAGACGAACGGCCGCACCGCCGCCGCCTCGATCTCAGCGTAGCGCTCAGCCGCGGTGACCGGCCGCGCCTTGATATAGGCGTAGCGCTCCCAGTCACGACCGTGGCGCGGCAGGTAGTCCTCGAAGGAAGCGAAGCTCGCTACCAGCGGCCCGGAGTCGCCGAACGGCCGCAGGCGCAGGTCGACCCGCAGTACGAAGCCATCCGCGGTGGGCGTCTCGAGCAGCCGCACCAGTCCCTGCCCGAGGCGCGTGAAGAACTCCTCGTTACTGATGCGCAGCGGTCCGTCGGTCTCGCCATGCTCCGGGAACAGCAACACCAGATCCACGTCCGAGGAGAAGTTGAGCTCGCCACCGCCGAGTTTCCCCATCGCGAGCACCAGCAGCGGCTGCGGCTGGCCGCTCGCGGAGCGCGGCTCGCCGTGGCGCGCCACCAGCATGCCGCGCGCCGCGCCGAGCGACGCCCTGATCGCGGCATCTGCAAATGCCGACAGCTCGCCGAGCGTTGCGCCCAGGTCCGCCCAGCCGGCCAGGTCCCGCCAGGCGATGCGCGTCAGCTCATGTCGTCGCCAGCGGCGCAGCAGGCTCTGGGCCTGCGCTTCGGAGCCCTCGGCACCTGAGGGCAGCACGGGCGCGCGCCGGGTGAAGTCCGCCGGCGCGAGTGCAGTGGAGAGATCACCGCCGGCGAGCAGAGCCAAGAGCTGCGGATCGCGCGTGCAGCTGCGGATCACGAAGTCGCTGGCGGCAAACACCGTGCGCAGCGAATCCCGCACGGCTGCGGGGGCGGCGGCGAGCGCCGCGCGCGTACCGGCGTTGGCATCAAGCTCCGCGAGCGCACGCTCGACGAGGGCTGTCAGCTCCGGGCTGAGCGCACGCTCCCCGGTCAATTCCAGATGTTGCCCCCGAGATCGTGGAAGCTCGCGGTGTCGAGGCGCCGGCTCAGGCCCTTGAAACGCGAGTCGACGGCATATACCTGCGCGCCCTCGGACGCATCGATCGAGGCCTGGTCACCCTCGATCAGGCTGTTGTCGATGTGCACGTTCGCCGCGCGCGCTGACACGCCGACGCCGGCGGCGCTGATGCGGCTGTTGGTGATGTGAATCTCGCAACCGTCTTCGGCGCTTACGGCATCGCCATCGAACATCAGATTGCGGTTGTCGATGTGCAGCAGGTACGAGCCCTGGCACACGATCGGCTCGTGGCGCCGCTCGAGCGGTGCGCTGGTGATGCTGGTATCGCGGGCACGTGTCACCGGTGCCGCGCCCGCCATCTTGATGCTGTAGCCCGGCCCGGACTCGAGCACTGCTCCGGCAGCGGCCTGCTGGAATGGCGTCGACTGCGGGGCGAGCGAGGCCTGCTGCGTACGGGGCATGGCCGCATCAGCCGGCGGCACGGGAGGCGGTGCGGCCTCCGCGCTGGCCGCGGGCGCCGTAGCCTCGCTGGCTCCTCCCTGCACCGCGGTCGCCGGCGTCGGCAGCGCGCTCTTCGACAGCGGTGCAACCGCAGCGGCACCCGCAGCCTGCGGCAGCGCGCCGATCACCTGATCGGCGCGCACGATGCTCAGCTCGCCGCTCGCCTTCACGCGCACCGTGAAGGTGCGACTCTGCTGATCCGCGGCGACGATATCGACGGCGGTGTTGCGCTCGAGCGCAGCGCGCGCCCAGCGCATCTCGTCGCGGCCGCTGCGGGCACACGCCGCGAGAGTCAGGACTGAAACGCAGATTACGGCTGTCAGGCGGCCGGCACCGAAGCTGGGCATGGGAGCCTCCTTGCAAGCACGATAACCCCCTGGTTCCGCCCGGGGAAGTGGCAGCAGCCCGGCCTCGGGCCAAAAAAACAGGCCCCATGTAATGGGGCCTGCAAGTAATGCGCGGAATAGGGGGTCTTGTTCCGCGGCTTTCGGGGTAGCGCCCGGCAGAGGCTGGGCGCAAACCCTTAACTGTTATGTAAAGCCTATCGGCACTCGATTATGGAATCGATACCTCTTTAGAGAGGTATTACATGTCCATCCCGCCCATGCCGCCCGGAGGACCGGCATGGCTATGCTCCTCGTCCTTCGGGGCCTCGGCCACCATGACCTCGGTCGTCAGCAGCAGTCCCGCCACCGAGGCGGCGTTCTGCAGTGCCAGACGGGTCACCTTGGTCGGGTCGAGGATGCCGGCTTCCAGCATATCCCCGAACTCGCCAGTGGCGGCGTCATAACCGAACGCGCCCTTGCCTTCCTTGACGCGATTGAGGATCACCGCAGCGTCCTCGCCAGCGTTGTCGACGATCTGGCGCAGCGGCTCCTCGATCGAACGGGACAGGATGCGCACGCCGACCGTCTGGTCCTCGTTCGCGCCCTCGAGCTTCTCCAGCGCGCGCTGCACGCGGATCAGCGCCACGCCGCCGCCGGGCACCACGCCCTCCTCGACCGCTGCACGGGTGGCGTGCAGCGCGTCCTCGACGCGCGCCTTCTTCTCCTTCATCTCGATCTCGGTGGCAGCTCCGACCTTGATCAGGGCGACGCCGCCGGAGAGCTTCGCGACCCGCTCCTGCAGCTTCTCCTTGTCGTAGTCGGAGGTGGCCTCTTCGGCCTGCTGGCGGATCGATTCGATGCGCGCCTTGATGTCGGACGGCTTGCCGTGGCCGTCGATGATCGTGGTGTTCTCCTTCTCCACCACGACCTTCTTCGCCTCGCCGAGATCGTTCAGCGTCGCCTTCTCGAGCGACAGACCGACCTCATCGGAGATCACCGTGCCGCCCGTGAGCGTCGCGATGTCCTGCAGCATGGCCTTGCGGCGGTCGCCGAAGCCCGGCGCCTTGACCGAGGCCACCTTGAGAATGCCGCGGATGTTGTTCACCACCAGGGTCGCCAGTGCCTCGCCCTCGAGGTCCTCGGCGATGACCAGCAGCGGCCGTCCGGCCTTCGCCACGCTCTCGAGCAACGGCAGCAGCTCGCGGATGTTGGAGATCTTCTTGTCGACCAGCAGAATCACCGGCTTTTCGAGCTCGGCGGTCTGGTTCTGCTGGTTATTGATGAAGTACGGCGAGAGATAGCCGCGGTCGAACTGCATGCCCTCGACCACTTCCAGCTCGTTGGTGAGTCCCGAGCCCTCCTCGACCGTGATCACGCCTTCCTTGCCGACCTTCTCCATCGCCTCGGCGATGGTCTTGCCGATCGACTCGTCGGCGTTGGCCGAGATCGTGCCGACCTGCGCGATCGCCTTGGAGTCCTTGCAGGGCTTGGAGAGCTTCTTCAGCTCCTCGACCGCAGTGATCACCGCCTTCTCGATGCCACGCTTGAGGTCCATCGGGTTGCGGCCCGAGGAGACGGCCTTCAGGCCCTCGCGCATGATCGCCTGCGCGAGCACCGTGGCGGTGGTGGTGCCGTCGCCGGCCTCGTCGGAGGTGTTGGAAGCCACTTCCTTCACCATCTGCGCGCCCATGTTCTCGAACTTGTCCTTGAGCTCGATTTCCTTGGCGACCGACACGCCGTCCTTGGTGACGGTGGGGGCGCCGAAACTCTTCTCGAGCACGGCATTGCGGCCCTTGGGGCCGAGTGTCGCCTTGACGGCGTTGGCGAGGACGTTCACGCCGCGGAACATGCGCTGGCGTGCGTCATCGCTGAAACGGACTTCTTTGGCTGCCATTGTCGTGATCCTCGCTTACTTGCCTTCAATCACGGCCATGACGTCTTCTTCGCGCATGACCACGAGATCTTCACCGTCGACCTTGACCTCATTCCCGCTGTACTTGCCGAAGAGGATCTTGTCGCCGACCTTCACATCGAGAGGACGGACACTGCCGTCTTCGAGAATCTTGCCCTTGCCGACCGCTACGATCTTTCCCTGCATCGGCTTTTCAGCCGCGGTATCGGGAATCACGATGCCACCGGGGGAGGTACGCTCCTCCTCCAGTCGCTTCACGATGACGCGGTCATGAAGAGGACGAATCTTCATGTGGACGCTCCTTAAAGCATTGATTGAATGAATGGTTTTCCGTCCGGGGAGCTTATTAGCACTCTCCCCGGATGGCTGCTAATGATAGGGGCCAAGCCCGTAAATTCAAGTCCCCCGGGGGCAATCTTCCGCGGAACGACCGCGGTGCCGGGGATGAACTGCAGTTCCTGCCGTTCATCCAAGGACTGAGCTATAAGGAAAACTTCGATTGGCTTCGGAAGCCCTTATGCTCCAGCCCGTCATGAGACATATTCCCGCCGCCCTGCTCCTGCTGCTCTGCGTGGGCGCAACCGCAGCCCCTGCCGACCCGGTGACCGGGGCGCCAGCTGGCCCTGCAACCCCCGCTGCCCCGGGCAAGGCGGCTGGCATCGATGCGCTGCTGGGAGGCTCCCACAAGTCCGGGGGCGATGATTTCCTGCCCGCCGAGCAGGCGTTTCGCTTCGCCGCCCTGGCCGACGGCAGCGACCGGGTGCGGCTCGACTGGCAGATCGCCGACGGCTACTACCTCTATCGGGCCCGTATCAAGGTGGTGACCTCAAGTGCGAGCGCCCAGCTCGGCACGACGCAGTTTCCGCCCGGACAGGTGAAGGCCGACGAGTACTTCGGCAAGCAGGAGATCTATCACCACGAGCTCATCGCTACGGTCCCCGTGGCGCGCGCGCGCGGCGGCGCGCTCGAGCTGCCTCTGCAGGTCACCTACCAGGGATGTGCCGAAGCTGGGCTCTGCTATCCCCCGATCACCACGACCGTGACCATCCATCTGCCCGGGGCCGGCGGCGCGGGCGCCAGTGGGGGAGCGAGCGGCACGCCTCAGGCATCCGCTGACCCGCCCTCCGAGCAGTCGCGGTTCGTGAGCCTGATCGCCGGCAACTTCTTCCTGATGCTCGGTGGCTTCTACCTCGCCGGCCTGCTGCTGGCCTTTACGCCCTGCGTCCTGCCGATGGTGCCGATCCTCTCGGGAATCATTGCCGGGAGCGGACACCAGGTCACGACGCGGCGTGCCTTCACCCTGTCGCTGAGCTACGTGCTCGGCATGGCGCTCACCTACACCGCCGCCGGCGTGGCCGGGGCTGCCATGGGCAAGGAGGTACAGGCTCTGTTCCAGCAATGGTGGGTGATTGCGCTGTTCGCCGCGGTGTTCGTCGCGATGGCGCTGTCGATGTTCGGCCTGTACACGGTGCAGATGCCGATCGCCGTGCAGACCCGCATCGCGGACCTGAGCAACCGTCAGTCCGCGGGCACGCTCGGAGGCGTCGCCATCATGGGCGCGCTGTCTTCACTCATCGTCACGACCTGTGTCGGCCCGGCACTGGTAGCGGCGCTGCTCTTCATCAGCCAGACCGGGCAGATGGCCCGCGGTGGCACGGCGCTCTTCGCCATGGGGCTGGGCATGGGCACACCGCTGCTGGTCGTGGGCGCGTCCGCCGGGAAGCTGCTGCCCAAAGCCGGGCCTTGGATGGAGTTCGTCAAGAAGCTCTTCGGCGTCATGATGCTGGCGGTGGCCGCCTGGATGCTGTCGCGTGTCACCGCCGATCGTCTGACACTGCTGCTGTGGGCGGTTCCGGCCCTTACACTCGCATGGCTGCTATGGTTCGGGCTGCGGGCGCGGCCGGCCGTGATCTGGAGCGTGCGCGGCGTGGCGCTCGGCGCGGCGCTCTACGGCGTCGCTCTCGGCGCGGGCGCCGCGCTCGGCGGCACTGATCCCCTGGCGCCGATTCCGCGCCTCGCAGCACAGCCACACGAACTGGCGTTCCGCCCCATCAAATCCCTCGCCGATCTCGATCGTGCGGTCGCCCAGGCACGCGCGCAGGGCCGCGGCGTACTGCTCGACTTCTCCGCCGACTGGTGTACCTCCTGCCGTGAGATGGAGCGCTACACCTTCACGGACCCGCAGGTGCAGGCGGCGTTGAGCCATGCTGTGCTGTTGCGCGCCGACGTGACCCACAACGATGCTGAGGATCAGGCACTGCTCAAACACTTTGGCATCTTCGGGCCGCCGACCATCGCCTTCTACGGCGCCGATGGCCGCGAGCGCGCCGCCTACCGGGTGGTCGGTTACATGAAGGCCGACGCCTTTGCGGCCCGCAGTCGCGCGGCGTTGCGCGCCACATCGTGAGCGGCGCACGTCGGTCGCCCGCGATCCTTCGCCCCCTGCTCATCGTCCTGGTGCTGCTCGCTGCCGTGGCGAGCGGCTTCCTCGTGCATCGACTGACCGTTACTGGCCGCGGCCGCGCCCTGTACGCCGAAGGCGCGCACGCAGCTGCGCCCCCCGCCGCCGAGGAGCCCGCGCCACAGGTGCGGGCGCCCATTCCCGAGCAGCTGCCGAAGATCGTGCTGCCATCTCTCGATGGCAAGGTGCGCCAGCTCGCGGACTTTCGGGGCAGGGAGCTGATCGTCAACTTCTGGGCAACCTGGTGCGAGCCCTGTCGCCGGGAGATTCCCCTGCTGAAGCAGCTGCGCCGGGAGCACGCTGGAATCGAGGTGGTCGGCATCGCCATCGACTCGCGTGATGCGGTGCAGCAATACGCCGCCGGTCATGGAATCGACTATCCTCTGCTCGTCGGCGAAGAGGGGGGGTTCGCGGCGGCCAGTGCGCTGGGCATGGACACGGTCCTGCCGTTCAGCGTTTTTGTCGACCGCAGCGGCAAGATCATCACCGTGAAGGTGGGCGAGCTGCACCGCGATGAGGCGGAACTGATCCTGGAACGCATCAAGGACGAGGAGGCCGGAAGGCTGAGCCCGACCGCCGCGCGCGCCCAGATCGCGGACGGAGTCAGTCGGCTGACCGGGCGTCGAGCCAGTTCGGGCGACTAGCCTCTGCCGCGAGCCTGCAGACTGATTGCAGCAAGATCCGCGCAAATCGCAACAAAAAGTACCCTGATAGCGGCGAATTAGGTTACATTCGCCGCCGTTCTGTTTCGGCGAGATGGTCATCCGGGGAAGAGTTTCAGGACCATGGCCCGAGTGCTGTTACTAAACGGCCCGAACCTCAACCTGCTCGGAACGCGTGAGCCGGCGGTGTACGGAACGGACACCCTGGATTCCATCGAGAAGCGGGCCGCGGCGGTCGCGCGTGAGACCGGACATGAGCTCACCGCGTTCCAGAGCAACGCCGAGCACGAGCTCATCGAGCGCATTCATCAGGCGCGCACCGATGGCGTCGACTTTCTGATCATCAACCCCGGAGCCTTCGCGCACACGAGCCTCGCGCTCCGGGATGCGATTCTCGCCACCGCGCTGCCGTTCATCGAGGTGCACCTTTCCAACACGCACGCCCGGGAGGCGTTCCGCAGACACTCCTACCTGTCCGACATCGCGGTGGGTGTGATCTGCGGCCTCGGCGCGTTCGGTTACGAGGCGGCGGTGCGCGCCGCCGCCCAGCGGCTCAGCCGCACTGCCTGACGGCTTAGCTTCGAGCGCGGTCCTTCGGTTCCTGTGGGGGCATTGCCGGCATGGATATTCGAAAAATCAAGAAACTGATCGAGCTGCTGGAGGAGTCCGGCATCGCGGAAATCGAGATCAAGGAAGGTGAAGAGGCGGTCCGTATCAGTCGCATGCCGGCGGGAGGGGCCACGTTGCAGGCCGCGCCGGCGGTGCACCCGGGTACGGCGCCCGCGGCCGCCCCCGCTGCGCTCGCGAGTACGCCGGCCGAGAGCGCCGCGGCGAAAGCGAAAGCCAACGAGCACGTGATCACCGCGCCCATGGTGGGCACCTTCTACGCCTCGCCCTCGCCGGCGGCCAAGCCCTTCGTGGAGATCGGCGACGAGATCAAGGTCGGCCAGGTCCTGTGCATCATCGAGGCCATGAAGATGATGAACCAGATCGAAGCCGACAAGGCCGGACGCATCACCGCGATCATGGCCCGCAATGGCGACCCGGTCGAATTCGGGCAGCCGCTGTTCGTCGTCGAATAGGCCGGCATGATCGAGAAGATCGTCATCGCCAACCGCGGTGAGATTGCACTGCGCATCCTGCGTGCCTGCCGCGAGCTCGGTATCAAGACCGTCGCGGTGCACTCCACCGCCGACTACAGTCTCAAGCACGTATTGCTGGCCGACGAATCGGTGTGCATCGGGCCGCCGCCCTCCTCGCAGAGCTACCTCAACATGCCGGCGATCATCAGCGCCGCCGAAGTCACCGACTCCGTCGCGATCCATCCCGGCTATGGCTTTCTGTCCGAGAACGCCGATTTCGCCGAACGCGTGGAGAAGAGCGGCTTCGTGTTCGTCGGACCGCGCGCCGAGACCATCCGCATCATGGGCGACAAGGTGAGCGCGATCCGCGTCATGAAGAGTCACGGCGTGCCGTGCGTACCGGGCTCGGACGGCCCACTGAGCGAGGACGGGGACGAGAACCTGCGCGTCGCGCGCGACATCGGCTACCCCGTGATCATCAAGGCTTCCGGGGGTGGCGGTGGGCGCGGTATGCGGGTGGTGCATACCGAGGCGTCGCTCCTGAACGCGATCGGTATCACGCGCGCGGAGGCGCGCGCGGCGTTCGGCAACGATCAGGTCTACATGGAGAAATTTCTCGAGCGGCCGCGGCACATCGAGTTCCAGGTCCTGGCGGACGCGCACGGCTCGGTGATTCACCTCGGTGAGCGCGACTGTTCCATGCAGCGTCGTCATCAGAAGGTGATCGAGGAGGCACCGGCACCGGGAATCACCTTGCGCCAGCGGCGCTTCATGGGTGAGCGCTGCGTCGAGGCGTGCCGCGCGGTCGGCTATCGCAGCGCCGGCACGATGGAATTCCTCTACCAGGACGGTGAGTTCTACTTCATCGAGATGAACACCCGTATCCAGGTCGAGCATCCGGTGACCGAGCTGATCACCGGCATCGACCTGGTGAAGGCGCAGCTGCTGATCGCCGCAGGCGAGCGGCTGCCCTACACGCAGGGTGACGTGCAGATCCGCGGTCACGCGATGGAGTGCCGCATCAACGCGGAGGACCCGAAGACTTTCGCGCCCTCGCCCGGTCCGATCCGGCTATGGCATGCCCCCGGTGGTCCGGGCATCCGCGTCGACAGCCACGTGTACTCCGGTTACAACGTGCCGCCGTACTACGATTCGCTGATCGGCAAGGTGATCGCCCACGGCGACACGCGCGAGACGGCCATCGCCCGCATGAAGAACGCGCTCGCCGAAATGGTGATCGAAGGCATCAAGACCAACGTCGCTCTGCACCAGGAAATCTGCAATCACGCCGCCTTCCAGAAGGGCGGCACGGACATCCATTACCTGGAGCGCCGGCTCGGTCTGCGCTGATCGTTGCCGTGCACCTGCAGCTGTCATTCGAGCTCGGCGCGCTCGAGAGTAAGGCCGCCGAGGAGGCCGGCTTCGCCTGCGGGGCGTGCGCAGTCACATTCGTCGATGCCGGCGACGATCCCGTGCTCGAGCCCGCGCCGGGTGAGTTCCGTCTGTGGCCCGCAACACGCGTGCAGTGCCTGTTCACCGCCGCCAGGCCGCCCGAGGAGCTGGCGCGCGCGCTGGCGGCGGCGCTGCACCTCGATCCCGCGCGGATCAGCGTGCAACGGCTCGCCGACCGCGTGTGGGAGCGCGAGTGGCTGCGCGATTGTCATGCGCTGCGCTTCGGGCGCCGCCTGTGGGTGTGTCCCGGCCACGAGCAGGTGAGCGCGCCCGGTGCCGTGGTGGTGCGTCTCGATCCGGGCCTGGCGTTCGGCACTGGCGCGCATCCGAGCACCGCGCTGTGTCTGGAGTTTCTCGATGCGCACCTGCCCGGACCACCCGCGCCAGCCGAGCGCAGTGCAGTCCGCGTCATCGACTATGGCTGCGGCTCGGGAGTGCTGGCGCTTGCGGCAGCACGGCTCGGTGCGGCCGAGGTGCATGCTTACGACATCGATCCGCAGGCGCTGATCGCCACGCGTGGCAACGCCGCTGTGAACGGCGTGCTGTCGCGGGTGCACATCCATGAGTGCGGCAGCACGCTGCCCGGCAGCGTGGACGTGCTGCTGGCCAACATCCTTGCCGGCACACTGTGTCAGCTCGCGGGCACCTTCGCGGCGTTGGTGCGGCAGGCCGGTACGGTCGTCCTCGCCGGGTTGATGGCGCACGAGGTTACGGAGGTGACAGCGGCTTACGCCACGTGCTTTGATGTCACTGCGGCCGGCCACCGCGACGGCTGGATGTGTCTGGTTGGGCGGCGACGCTGACGTTGCGCAGCCACTGACCCGGTGATTCGCGCGGTCGTTCGTTCATGTTCACAGTCTGTCCAAAGTGTGCGCTGACACTGGTCGTGACCGCAGCCGATCTGCGCGTCGCGCAGGGATACGTGCGCTGCGGGCGCTGCTCGAGCGTCTTCAATGCGCTCGCCCGCCTGTCGGACGAGCGGCAATCGGGCGCCCCAGGCGCTGACAGCGCCGCGCTGCCGGGTACCGCAGCCTCGCAGTCGACAGACTCCGCTCAAGATGTGCCCGGCGAGCCGACGCCGGCAGCCCCGGAGCCGGCGGCTACCGACACTACGCCGGCGGAGGTGAGCCCCGAAGAGGATGCGATCCCGGACGTGGCGCTCGAATTCGACCCGACGAGCACGGACGTCGCCACCGTATTCGTCGTGCCACCGCCCGACCCGCAATGGACGGCGGCGACCGGATCGTTCAGGGCTATGGTTGCTGCGACCCTGGAGGAGACGCCCGAGGAGCCTGCCGCGGCGGACGTGGAGGTGGAGATCGATGCCGCGTTCCTTGCCGCGATGCTGGGCAGCGAGGGGCCCGCTGCCACGAATCAGACGCCGGCGGCAGATCAGACACGCGAGCCGGCAGCCGCGGCAGCGCCAGCACCCCCGGCCGTGCAACGCCCCGCTGCCGACCCGCGGTCCACCCAATCCGTGCCGCTCGCGCGTGCTGCGGAAGCGGCGCACGGCACGGGCGCGCCCGGGGCGCGCGCCAGAGCCCCTGGCGCGAGCGGCAGCCCTGCGCCGCGGCAAGCTACGCCACGCAGCGGTCCGCCTCTGGCCGCAGCGGCGTCTCCGCCGAGCGGCGCGCCGCGCGATTGGGAGGGGCTGCGGGCAGCAGCGGCAGAGGCCCCGGCAGCCGCGCACGATGACGATAGCGATAACGATAACGAGACGTCGGCCGTAACCGCGCTCCCGCACTCACTGCGAGTGCAGCCCTATCTGTGGCGCCTCGGCGCGGCGCTGGCCGCATTGCTGCTGCTGGCGCAGATCGTCAATCACTATCGCGACGAGCTGGCCGCTACGACGCGCTTCAACCGCCCGCTGACGGCGCTCTACGCGGCGCTCGGCGTGCAACTCGTGCCGCGATGGGATCTGCGCGCCTACGACGTGCGCCAGCTCGGTGCGTCAGTGGATGCCTCCGGCGCCGGACTGATCACCGTGCGCGCCAGCATCAAGAACGCCGCGCGCCAGCCGCAGCCGCTGCCGCTGCTGCGGGTGACGCTGCAGGATCGCTTCGGCAACCATATCGCCTCGCGCGACGTCCCGCCGCGCTCCTATCTGCCGCGCGCCGTACCAGCCTCGTCACTCCTTTCGGGCGGTCAGCGCATCGATGCCGAGATGGGTTTCGTCGATCCGGGCGCGAGTGCGGTCGGCTTCGAGATCGACGCCTGCCTGCCGCTCTCCGGCGGCGCCGTGACCTGCGCCAATGATGTCAGCGCGCGCTGAAGGGGACGGTGCCGTGCGCATCGGTCCTCACGTGCTACCTTCGCGCGTGGTGCTGGCCCCCATGGCTGGGGTCACCGACCGGCCGTTCCGCGTGCTGTGCCGCCGCTTCGGGGCGGGGCTTGCGGCTTCCGAGATGATCACGGCGGATGCGCGCCTGTGGACTACGTCCAAATCGCGTCATCGCATGAATCACGCCGGCGAGCCGGCGCCGCGCGTCGTGCAGCTCGCTGGCGCCGATCCGCATGCGCTGGCACAGGCGGCGCGGGCCAACGTGGCGCTCGGCGCGCAGATCATCGATCTCAACATGGGCTGTCCGGCGAAGAAGGTCTGCGGCCGGCTGTGCGGCTCGGCACTGCTCACGGACGAGTCGCTGGTGGCAAGCATTCTGGATGCAGTAGTGAGCGCGGTCGACGTGCCGGTGACGCTCAAGATCCGCACCGGCTGGGACCACGCGCAGCGCAACGGCGTGCGCATCGCCGACATCGCCGCGCGTGCCGGCGTCGCGGCGCTCGCCGTGCATGGGCGAACACGCGCAGATTTCTTCGGCGGTCAGGCCGAGTACCACACCATCCGCGAGATCAAGTCGCGCGTCAGCATCCCGGTGTTCGCAAATGGCGACATCGATACGCCGCAAAAGGCACGCGAGGTACTTGATTTCACTGGAGCAGACGGAGTAATGATCGGCCGCGCGAGCCAGGGTGCGCCATGGGTATTTCGCGCTGTCAATCGTCATCTGCAGGCAGGATTTGCGGCGCCGGTACTTCAGCGCGGCGAGGTGCGTGATATTATTCTGGCGCATCTCGACTCCCTGTACCTGTTCTACGGCGAGGAAGCCGGAGTCCGGATCGCGCGCAAGCATCTCGGCTGGTATTGCGAGCAGCTGCTGCACGATCCGGCGCAGATTCGCCGCGAATTGATGGGGGCTGCTGACACGAGTGCACAGTTCGCGCGGGCGGTTAAGCATTTTGAGGAATGGGTGAGCGCGGCCGCCGCGTGATGCATGGCTTTTGAGCTGGGGGGCTCATCATGACCGCAAAGAAGAAAACGCGAGCTCGGGAAGCGACCGCAGCCAGAGTTCACGGGCGTGACCTGCTGCGCAATCATGCAGAGCGCGCGCTGAGCGATTACTTCATGAGCCTCAACGGGCACCGCCCTGCTCACCTCTACGACCTGGTGCTGCGCGAGGTCGAGGAGCCGCTGTTCCGCGTCGTGCTCGATTACGCCGAAGGCAACCAGAGCCGTGCCGCGGGCATCCTCGGCATCAATCGCGGCACGCTGCGCAAGAAGCTGAAGCAATTCGGGCTCGGGGGCTCCTGAAGCCGCCGTTTCGGCGGCGCAGCGGCCTGCCCGCGCGTCCTCGGATGGATCCCATGCCGCTGCCGGTGCGCCGTGCACTGCTTTCCGTCTCCGACAAGACCGGCCTGATCGAGCTGGCGCGCGCGCTCGTGCAGCGCGGCATCGAGATCCTGTCCACCGGTGGCACGGCGCAACTGCTCACGGCGCATGGCATTGCCGTGCGCGAGGTCGCCGGCTACACCGGATTCCCCGAGATCATGGACGGCCGCGTCAAGACGCTGCATCCGAAGATCCACGGCGGGCTGCTCGGGCGGCGGGGCATCGACGAGGCTGTCATGGCGCAGCACGGGATCGAGCCCATCGATCTGCTGGTGGTCAATCTGTACCCGTTTGCGGCCACCGTGGCACGCGCGGACTGCAGCTACGCACAGGCCGTCGAGAACATCGATATCGGCGGCCCGGCGATGCTGCGCGCCGCAGCGAAGAATCACCAGTCGGTACTGGTGGTGGTGGATCCGAAGGATTATCCGCTGCTGCTGCAGCAGCTCGCTGAGCACGGCGGCGGTGACTTCGCCACGCGCGCGCGGCTCGCCGCCAAGGCCTTCGCCCACACGGCGCGCTACGACGCCATGGTCGCCGGCTGGCTGGCGGCGCAGCAACCGAACCCGGGTGAACCCTTTCCCGCAACGCTCGCCCTGGCCTGCGACAAGGTGCAGGACCTGCGCTACGGGGAGAATCCGCATCAGCAGGCTGCGTTCTACCGTTACAGCCTGGGGCGCGGTGCGAGCGTCGCCAGCGCGCGGGTGCTGCAGGGCAAGGACCTGTCATTTAACAATATCGCGGATGCGGACACGGCGATCGAGTGTGTGCGGCAGTTCGCGGAGCCTGCCTGCGTCATCGTCAAGCACGCCAACCCCTGTGGCGTCGCCGTGGCTGCGACGGCGCTCGCTGCCTACCAGGCGGCATACCGCACCGACCCGGCTGCCGCGTTCGGCGGCATCATCGCTCTCAACCGCGAGCTGGACGCCGCCACCGCGGCGGCGATCACCGCGCAGCAGTTCGTCGAGGTGCTGGCGGCCCCGGGCCTGCAGAGGGAAGCGGCACGCCTGCTCGCCGGCCGGCCGAATGTGCGGGTGCTGGAGCTCGGTGATCTGGCCGCCCCGCTGGCTGCGGAGTGGGAATTGCGCAGCGTGACCGGCGGACTGCTGGCACAGACCCGCGACGCCCTGGACCTGTCGGCAGACGCCTTGACCGTGCCGACGCGGCGTCAGCCCACCGCGAGTGAGCTCGCCGATCTGCGCTTCGCGTGGCGGGTGTGCAAGTTCGTGAAATCCAATGCGATCGTATTCGCGCGCGAGCTCGCCACCGTGGGCGTTGGTGCCGGGCAGATGAGCCGTGTCTATTCCACGCGCATCGCCGCCATGAAGGCGCAGGATGAGAAGCTCGCGCTGGCCGGCGCGGTGATGGCCTCCGATGCATTCCTGCCATTCCGCGACAGCCTCGACGTGGCCGCGGGCTACGGCATCCGCGCCGTGATCCAGCCGGGCGGCAGCAAGCGCGACGCGGAGGTCATAGCGGCCGCCGATGAGCACGACATGGCGATGCTGTTCACCGGCGTGCGCCACTTCCGGCACTAGGCGCGGTTGCGACCGCCATGAAGGTCCTGATCGTCGGCTCTGGAGGGCGCGAGCACGCACTCGCATGGAAGTGCGCCACCAGCTCGCGGGTCACCGAGGTGCTGGTGGCTCCGGGCAACGCCGGCACTGCCGCCGAGCCCAGGGTGCGCAACGTGGACACTTCCGCCGAGGACATCGGCGCCCTGGTGCAGCTGGCGCAGCGCGAGCACATCGCGCTCACCATCGTCGGACCGGAGGCACCGCTCGTCAGCGGCATCGTCGATGCCTTCACGGCCGCGGGACTGCGCTGCTTCGGCCCGGGCCGCCGCTGTGCGCGGCTCGAGGGCTCGAAGGCGTTCGCCAAGGAATTCCTGCGGCGCCACCGCATCCCGACGGCGCGCGCCGCCACCTTCACACGCGCCGCGTTCGATGCCGCGTGGCTGCACGCTCAACAGCCGCCGCTGGTGGTCAAGGCGAGCGGACTGGCCGCCGGCAAGGGTGTGGTGATCGCGGCAACGATCGATGAGGCGCTCGCTGCCGTGGAGGCGATGTTCGCCGGGCAGTTCGGCGCGGCGGGTAGCGAGGTGCTGATCGAGGAGTTCCTGAGCGGCGAGGAGGTCAGCTTCATCGTCATGGCGGACGGTGCGCACGTGCTGCCGCTGGCGACCTCCCAGGACCACAAACGCCTCGAGGATGGCGACCGTGGCCCTAACACCGGCGGCATGGGTGCCTATTCGCCGGCGCCGCGGGTCACGGCTGTCGTGCAGGAGCGCATCATGCGCGAGGTGATCGGGCCCACCATTCGCGGCCTCGCCGCCGAGGGCATGCCCTACACCGGCTTCCTGTACGCCGGATTGATGATCGCTGCCGACGGCACACCGAACGTTCTCGAGTTCAACTGCCGCCTCGGCGACCCCGAGACGCAGCCGATTCTCATGCGCCTCGAGTCCGATCTCACCGCATTGTGCGAAGCGGCGCTCGATGGCCGGCTCGACCGCTGTACGGCGCGCTGGGATGCACGCGCTGCCCTCGGTGTCGTCATGGCCGCCGCCGGCTACCCGGGTGAGGTGCGCACCGGGGATGCGATCGCGGGGCTCGAGCGTGCGGCGCAGCTGCCCGGCAAGATCTTCCACGCCGGCACGCGGCTCACCGGAGGAAACGTGGTGACCAGCGGCGGTCGGGTGCTGTGCGCGGTGGGATTAGGTGCCGATGTCGGCGCCGCGCAGCGCGCGGCGTACGCGCTCGCCGATGCCGTGCACTGGCCGGGCGTGCAGTACCGGCGCGATATCGGCTATCGCGCGCTCACGCGCGAACGCACCGACGGCGGGGCGTGAGCGCAGCATGTCGGGCTTCGACCATCCCGCGCCGCATGTCATCAAGCTGGCCGTAGGTGCCGCCGACATCGATGCCTACGCGCACGTCAACAACGCGATATACCTGACCTGGCTCGATCGCGCGGCATGGTCGCACTCCGCCGCCCTCGGCGTGCCGCTCGAGCAGTGCCTGGCCGTCAGACGCGGCATGGCGGCGCGGCGCATCGAGATCGACTACTTGCGCGCCGCGGTTTGCGGCGACCGGCTGCTGACAGCGACCTGGATCGTGAGCGCCGACCGGTTGCGCGCCGAGCGCTGCTTTCAGATCAAGCGGCCGGCCGACGGCGCCACGCTCGCCCGTGCGCGCATCGATTACGTGTGCATCAACCTCGACAGCGGCCGCGCCACGCGGATGCCGGACAGTTTCGCGCGCGCCTACGTGGTGACGCCGCCGTAGCGGCGCGGCGCACCGCCTTCAGAAGCTGAAGCGCAGGAACGCCTGCGGCCCCTTGATGCTCTCGTTGAGGTAGCCGGGGTTGGAGCCGCTGGTACGGGTCAGCGACGTGCGCACGGAGCTGTAGCCGAAGCCGGTTGCGAAATTCGGGGTCCAGCGGAACTGGCAGTCGGTGTGCAGGTCCGTCAGCGAGCCGTCGAAGTTGTGCACGTTCGCCTTGAAGTACGCCCCGTGCGCATTGAACGAGAAGCGCCGCGAGATCAGCCAGCTCACATCGAGTGGCAACGCCGGAGCAGCGCCCGAGGCGGTCTCGGTCTGCTGCTGTGAGTTCGCCAGCACCTGCAGCTGCGCCGACATGTCGAGCGCATAGACCGCCAGGCCGGTGCCGATCTCCAGCCGCTCGCTGCGATAGAACGAGTAGGTGTACGTTACCGTCACCATGCGCCAGTTGAGCGTGCTCTGCAGCTGCTGCCCGGCGGCGAACACCTGATTACCGAACACCACCGGGCTTGCGAGCAGCACGCTGCCGTCGCGGTCCTGCTCGAAGAAGTCGAGGCGCAGCTTGCTGCGCTCGCGTGGACGCAGCATCGCCTCCACCAGCCCCATCGCCGGCCGCTCCTGCATCCCGAGATAGTGCTCGGCGCTGAGCGTCGTGCCGTTGATCACGGTCGCGGACTGCGTGGGGTCGGCACGCAGCGTGGTATGGAACAGCGGATAGTAGAAGGCGCCGGTCAGGGCAAAGTGATCGCTGATCGGGCTCGGCGTCGGCTGCTTGCCCGGGGGGAGCGGCGCCCCCGACTGCGGATCGCGATCGGCCAGGGCGGCGGGAGCGCGCATCACCAGTAACACCGCGACGACCGCCAGCCAGATGCGCATGCGAATTCGGCTCCTCCCCCACTGAAGGGTTGCCGGGATCTTACTGACCGGCAGCAGCCGTGTGCCAGCGTCGCGCCGTGGCGACGTGACTGGATTCGCAGTCTGTGCAGTAAGCGCTGCCGCCGGCCGCCGCGGCGGCGGCCGTCAGCGCTTCATCGCCTCGAAGAACTCGCCGTTCGACTTGGTGTCCTTCATCTTGTCGAGCAGGAATTCGATCGCCGCCAGCTCGTCCATGGGGTGCAGGAGCTTGCGCAGGATCCACATCTTGGCGAGCTCACCCTGATCGGTGATCAGCTCCTCCTTGCGGGTGCCGGAGCGGTTGATGTTGACCGCCGGGAACACGCGCTTCTCGGAGACGCGCCGGTCGAGGTGAATCTCGCTGTTGCCGGTGCCCTTGAACTCCTCGTAGATGACGTCGTCCATCTTCGAGCCGGTGTCGATCAGGGCGGTGGCGAGGATGGTGAGGCTGCCGCCCTCCTCGATGTTGCGTGCCGCGCCGAAGAATCGCTTGGGGCGCTGCAGCGCGTTGGCGTCCACGCCGCCGGTCAGCACCTTGCCGGAGGACGGCACCACGGTGTTGTAGGCGCGCGCCAGCCGCGTGATGGAATCGAGCAGGATGACGACATCCTTCTTGTGCTCGACCAGGCGCTTGGCTTTCTCGATGACCATCTCGGCCACCTGCACGTGGCGGGCCGCCGGTTCGTCGAAGGTGCTCGAGACCACCTCACCCTTCACCGTGCGCTGCATCTCGGTGACTTCTTCCGGCCGCTCGTCGATGAGCAGCACGATCAGATAGACCTCGGGATGATTGGCGGTGATGGAGGTGGCGATGTTCTGCAGCAGCATCGTCTTACCGGCCTTCGGCGGTGAGACGATCAGGCCGCGCTGACCCTTGCCGATGGGCGCGACCAGGTCGATGGTGCGGGCGGTGAGGTCCTCCGTTGAGCCGTTACCGCGCTCGAGCTTCAGACGCTTGGTCGGATGAAACGGTGTCAGGTTCTCGAACAGCACCTTGTTGCGCGAGCTGTCCGGCGAATCGAAGTTGATCTCGCCGACCTTGAGCAGCGCGAAATAGCGTTCGCCGTCCTTGGGCGGACGGATCAACCCGGAAATGGTGTCGCCGGTACGCAGGTTGAAGCGCCGGATCTGGCTCGGGCTCACGTAGATATCGTCGGGGCCGGCGAGGTAGGAGCCGTCCGCCGAGCGCAGGAAGCCGAAGCCGTCCTGCAGGATCTCCAGCACGCCGTCGCCGTAGATGTTCTCGCCGTTGCGGGCGTGCGCCTTGAGGATGGAGAAGATGATGTCCTGCTTGCGCGAGCGCGCCAGGTTCTCCAACCCCATCGAATCAGCCATCTTCACCAGCTCGTGGATCGGCTTGGCCTTGAGCTCGGTAAGATTCATCGAGCTGCGCGACTGCGTCAGCTCCGCAGGACTGATGATCTCCGAGTCGTCGGCGTCGAACACCTCCGGCTCGTGCATCATGTCGTCGGGGCGACCGCCGCCGCCGTTGCCGCGATTGCCGTCACGGTTGCCGTGTCGCGGACCCTTGTTGGGCCGGTTGCGGCCCTGATTGCCGAGATAGCCTCTCACAGGTTGCTGTAGCCTCTCAAAGGTTGCTGTCCAGAAATGCCGAGAGTTGTGACTTGGAGACGGCGCCGACCTTCTGTGCCTCGACGGTGCCGTTCTTGAACAGGATCAGCGTCGGGATGCCGCGGATGCCGAACTTGGGCGGCGTCTGCGGGTTCTCGTCGATGTTGATCTTCGCGACCTTGATGCGGTCGTGGTACTCGCTCGCGATCTCATCGAGGATCGGGGCGATCATCTTGCAGGGGCCGCACCATTCGGCCCAGAAATCCAGCAACACGGGCTTGTCGGACTTCAGGACGTCCTGGGCGAAAGTAGCGTCAGTCGTATGCACAATGTGCTGGCTGCTCACGCGATTCAACCTCCGTCAATGCGAAAGCGTGATAGAGCGCTTGGAAACACCGGTGGAATCCGCAACCGGCCGGGCCTGAAGGTGCAGTAAAGCGATGCCCGACGCTCCGGTAAACGGTTACACTAAAACCTGGTGATGGCGTGGAATCCTAAAGGAATTGGGGGACCCGGTAAGGCGTCGGCGGACCGGCCGGCCCGCTGTCTGAGCTACTTTGTAGCGCTTCCCGGCCCGTTTTTCAAGTGCGCAGTCGAATTTTTCCAATAACACCTCATCGTCCTTTGATGTCCGATCCACACACCAATTCCGTGACCTTCGCCTCGCTCGGCCTTAAGCCCCAGGTCATGCAGGGCGTAACGCAGGCAGGATTCGTCACCTGCACACCCATTCAGGCACAGACGTTGCCGATCGCACTCGCCGGACGCGATGTCGCCGGTCAGGCACAGACCGGTACCGGCAAGACCGCGGCATTTCTGGTCGCCCTGTATCAGACGCTGCTGTCGCACCCGGCGCCCCCCGGGCGTCAGTCGACCTCGGTGCGGGCGCTGATCGTCGCGCCGACCCGTGAGCTGGCCGTGCAGATCCATCGCGATGCGCTCACGCTCGGCGCACACACCGGCCTGCGGCATACGGTGGTGTTCGGCGGCATCGACTACGAGAAGCAGCGCCAGCAGCTGGCCGGCGGCTGCGAGGTGTTGATCGGCACGCCCGGCAGGCTGATCGACTACTTCAAGCAGCACGTGTTCGATCTGAAGTTCGCCCAGGTGCTGGTGCTCGATGAGGCCGACCGCATGTTTGATCTCGGCTTCATTGCTGACATTCGCTATCTGCTGCGCCGGCTGCCCCCGCCAGAACGGCGGCAGTCGATGCTGTTCTCCGCCACCCTGTCGCAGCGGGTGCTGGAGCTCGCCTACGAGCACATGAACAACCCCGAGACCGTGCGCATCGAGCCTGACAAGATGACGGTCGATCGGGTGCGCCAGCTGATCTACTACCCCTCCATGGAGGAGAAGGTACCGCTGCTCATCGGCCTGCTGCACCAGAGCGAGGCACATCGCACCATGGTGTTTGTGAACACCAAGCGCGCCGCCGAGCGGCTCGAGGCCGTGTTGAAGGCCAACGGTTTCAACGCCCAGGCGCTCTCCGGGGACGTGCCGCAGAACAAGCGCCTGCGCTTCCTGCGCGATTTCCACGACGGCGGCCTGGCCGTGCTGATTGCCACCGATGTCGCCTCTCGCGGCCTGCACATCCCGGACGTCAGCCACGTGTTCAACTTCGATCTGCCGCAGGATCCACCCGACTACGTGCACCGGATCGGCCGTACCGCCCGCGCCGGTGCCGAGGGGGATGCGATCAGCTTCGCTTGTGAGGAGTACGCGGTATCGCTGCCGGATATCGAGAGCTACCTGGGCCACAAGATCCCGTTCGCCCCGATTGCGCCCGAGTTGCTGGCGCGGGGCGTGGTTGCCGCGCCGCACGTGCACCGAGCGCATCACGATGCTGGCGGACGCCGCCACGGTGGCGGACGGCGCCATAGTGGTGGCGGTGCGCGCCCGCACCAGGGGGCGCGCCGCGGCAGCCGCGGGCGCGGGCGTTGACGGCTCGGCCCCGCCGGTAGCGGCGAACCGTGGCGCGCGGCGCGCCGCTCGGCTAAGCTGTCAGCTCAGGCGGCCGCCGCCAACAGCCACGGGCCGTGGCCACCCCTGCATGGCGGAAATCGAAGACAACGTCGATCGCGAACTGTTCCGCAACGTCGAGAAGCTGCGGCAGTTGCGTATCGAGCATCGGGACCTGGATGAGGTGATTTCGCGGCTGTCACTCGATCTGCACGTCGATCAGCTGCAGCTGCGGCGGCTGAAGAAGCGCAAGCTGCTGCTGAAAGACCAGATCTCCCGTCTCGAAAGCCAGTTGATCCCGGACCTTAACGCCTGATGAACAACGCCGAAAGCGTCGCACGGGGCGTGCTGCTCAAGCTCACCTCGCCGCAGTTATTGGCAGCGCTGCTGGCGGTGCTGGTGGCCGGCGTGGTGGCGCTGATCGTCTCACGGGTACTGCGCGCACGGCGCGCGCGCGCCGCGGCGGCGGACCTGCCGCTGCCCGCGCACGGGCTGGATCATGCCCTCGAGGGTGCGGTGATCGCGGCGCCGATCCTGGCGGCGCTCGCAGCGCTGGCCGCCGGACACGTGTTGCTCGCAGCTCTCGATACACCCACCTCGCTTCTCGACGGCGCGCTGCGCATCGTGCTCGTGCTGCTGCTGCTGCGCCTCGGCGTATTCGTGCTCGGTGTGCTGCTGGGCCCCGGCTCGTGGGTGCGGACCCGCGGCCGGCGCATCACGCTCATCCTGTGGGCGATCGCCGCGGTGGCCATGGTCGGCTGGCTGGACGCGATCGAGGCCGCGCTCAACCGCGTCAGTCTCGTGCCCGGGAAGTCCCAGTTCAGCCTGTGGGAGCTGCTGAAGGGGCTGGTGATCGTCACCGCGTTCGTGATCGCGACCAGCCTGATCGCGCGCGCAATCGAGCGGCACGTTATGCGGCTCGAGCAGTTGGCGGTTTCCACCCGCGTCGGCGTGTCGAAATTCAGCTATTTCCTGCTGGTCGGGCTCGGCGTGCTGCTCGGCATCAACGCCGCCGGTGTCGACGTCACCACGCTGAACGTGCTCACCGGCGCCATCGGCATCGGTCTGGGCTTCGGCCTGCAGTCGGTGGCCAGCAATTTCGTCAGCGGCTTCGTGCTGCTCATGGATAAGTCCATCAAGCCCGGTGACGTCATCAGCTTCACGGGGCATGCGGGTGCGAGCACCGGCAACTTCGGCTGGGTGCAGGAGCTGCGCGGCCGATACGTCGTCGTGCGTGATCGCGACGGCGTCGACACGCTGGTGCCCAACCAGAACCTGATCACGAGCCCCTTCATCAACTGGAGCTACTCGGATCAGCGCGTTCGCCTCAAGCTGCCGGTAACGGTCAGTTACGACGACGATCCGGAGCTCGCGCTGAAGCTGCTGGTGCAGGCCGCCGACAACCATCCGCGCATTCTGCGTGATCCGCCGCCGGTTTCGCGGCTCATCAGCTTCGAGGACAACGGCATGCGCCTCGAGATCCGGTTCTGGATCGCCGACCCGGTGAACGGAGTGAACAACGTGCGCTCGGACGTCAACCGCGCCATCTGGCGCATCTTCCGTACCCACGGCGTGCGCATCCCCGTGCCGCAGCAGGAGACCCGCATGCTCGAATCGCGCCCGCCGCGCGCGCTGCCGCCTGGCCTCGCGGGGCCGCCGGCCGGGATGGACCAGGCGGCCGATTAGATCCTCCGGCGCCGTGCCGCTGCCCATCGTCGCTGGGATCGAGATTCCGGACAGCGAGCTGTCGGTGGCGTTCGTGCGCGCCTCCGGGCCCGGCGGCCAGAATGTCAACAAGGTCGCGACCGCGGTCCAGCTGCGCTTCGATCTTGAGGGCAGCAGCGCGCTGGATGAGGCCGTCAAGACACGGTTGCGCGCCCTGAGCGGACGGCGTCTCACTGCGCAGGGTGCGATCCTCATCATTGCGCGCAACCACCGCAGCCAGGAACAGAACCGCCGCGCGGCCGAGGAGCGGCTCGCGGACCTGATCCTGCGCGCGCTCAGGCCGCCGCGCCCGCGCCGTGCCACGCAGCCGACGCGCGCGGCGCGCGAGCAGCGTCTCGAGCACAAGGGGCGCCGTCAGCGCACCAAGCGGCTGCGCTCACGGCCACGTTGGGATGAGTGACGCGGCGCAGCACGCAGGCGGCTTGTCGGTACCGGCGGAAATGTTCAGAGTGCGGGGCTGAATCAAACTGGCCACGGGAAAGCGCGAGCCAAGGGGAAACAACATGTCAACCGAACGTCCGCTGCTGAAATCGGCGCAGCGATTCACGGGCTGGTACATCGCCGCCGCAATACTGTTCATTCTGCTGGGGCTGTTCGCGATCGCCGAGCCGGCGGTGGCCGGACTCGGGGTGGCGATCCTCGTTGGCTGGCTGCTGGTCTTCGGTGGTGTCGCGCATCTCATCGCCACCTTCCAGGGCGGCGGCGCGCAACGGGTCATCTTCCACGTGCTGAGCGCCATCGTGTTCGTGATCGGCGGACTGTACCTGCTGCTGCATCCGTTGCTCGGGCTCGGCACGCTCACCCTGTTGCTGGCAGCGGTGATCCTGGCGATGGGGATTTTCGAGATCATCGCCTACTTCCGCCACCGCGATGCAGCGGCCTCGGGCTGGCTGCTGTTCAACGGCATCGTGGCGCTGCTGCTCGGCGGCCTGATCTGGTTTCACTGGCCTTCGAGCTCCATCTGGGCGATCGGCACACTGGTGGGCGTGAACCTGCTGCTGACCGGGTTTACGCGACTGATGCTCGGCGTGGCTGGACGCCGGCTGTTGAGTCACGCCGCGTCGTAGTACGGCGGCTTACCGCCGCTGCCGCTTCACCGCGCGGCGGTGTGCGCGGACGAGGTCCGTGCAGCGGGTCCCTCGGGATGGATCAGCCACGCGGCCAGCGCCGGCAGCAGCAGGATCGCGGCCAACATGTTTACCAGGAACATGAAGGTGAGCATGACGCCGATGTCGGCCTGGAACTTCAGTGGCGAGAACACCCAGGTGGCGACGCCGATCGCGAGCGTGATGCCGGTGAAGATGATGCTGGCGCCAGTGACTCGCAGCGTGCGCTCGTAGGAGTCGCGCACCGACAGGCCCTGGTGCAGGAACTCCTGCATGCGGCTGAAGAGATAGATGCCGTAGTCGACGCCAATGCCGGCGCCGAGGGCGACCATCGGCAGCGTGGATATCTTGAGTCCGATGCCGACCAGCGCCATGACCGCGTAGACCAGCACCGACACCAGGGCGAGCGGCAGCACCACCACGACGGTGCCCACCACCGAGCGGAAAGTGATCAGGCACATGACGATCACCGCGGCAAATACACCGCCCAGGATCAGCAACTGCTTCGCCTCGACGGTCTCGTTGGTGGCCGCCATCACGCCGACGTTGCCGGCGGCAAGACGTATCTGTGCGCCGGCCAGGGGGTTGTCACTGCGCCAGCGCTTTACCTCCCTCACCACGCGCTCGATGGTGGCGGCGCGGTGGTCGGCGAGGAACATCATCACCGGCACGACGTCGCAGTTCTCATTGAGCAGCCCGGTACTGGTCTCGATGTAGCGCGTCGATTGCGTCAGCTGGGTCTGCTCGCGCGGGATGCTGCGCCACTTGAGGCTCCCCTCGTTCCAGCCGGCGATCGCGATCTTGGCGATGAACGGCAGCGTGATGACATCCTGCACGCCTTCGACGTTGCGCATGCGCCAGGCGAAGCGGTCGACGGCGGTCATCAGCGAGTGACTGACGCATACCGGTGCCTGCGACTCGACGATGGCGGTCAGCACGTCGACACCGATGCTGAACTTGGAGGTGATGACGTCGTTGTCGCGGTTGTAGCGCGAGTCGGCGCGCAGCTCCGGCACTCCTCGCTGCGTGTCCCCGATCGGAGTCTCGCGCCCCTTCCACCAGCCGAGCACCGCGAGCACGGCCGCGACCACGATGATGGCGAGCGCCGGCCCGCGGTTGGTGATGCCCGACAGGCGCCGCCACGCCGCCGACAGCCGGCGCTGGCGGCGCGCCACCCGCTCGTGATAACCGGCATCGAAGTGCACGTAAGACACCAGCACCGGCAGCAGCACCAGATCGGTGAGGATGACGATCGCCACACCGACGCTGGCGGTGATCGCCATCTCGCGAATCACCTGCACCGGGATCAGCAGAATGGTGACGAAGCCCACCAGGTCCGCGAGCAGTGCGATGATCGCCGGCGCCAGCAGCAGGCGGAAGGTGCGGCGCGCGGCCTCCATGCTGTCCAGACCCTCGAACGCGGCAACGCTCACCGCACTGATCTTCTGCACGCCGTGGCTGACGCCGATGGCGAAGATCAGGAACGGCACCAGCAGCCCGATGGGATCGATGCCGTACCGCAGCAGCACCAGCGCTCCAAGCTGCCAGATCACTGCGATCAGCGAGCACAGCACCGGGATGAACGCCACGCGCCACGACTGGCAGTACGCCCGTACCGCGAGCAGCGTCAGCAGCAGCGTGATGACCGCAAACAGAGCCACGGAGCCTGCGCCGTCGGCGATGTCACCGACCACCTTGGCGAAGCCGATCATGCGCACGTTTATTCCCCGGCGCGGGAATGCCGCCGTCTCGACGCCGCTGCCGGCGCTCGTCTGCGCGCCGATCGGCGCACCCGCCGCGGCGCCTTCAGGGTGCTCGATCGGCTCGCGCACCCGGTGCTCGAGCTCGTGGGCGACGGCGATCGGATCGACCGGCCGGCCCTGCGCATCCTGGTCGAGCACGATGGCGCTCACCAGGGCGCCGGAGAAATCATTGGCCACCAGGCGCCCGATGATGCCCGCCTTGCGGATGTTGTCGCGCACGCGCGCCATGTTCTGCGGCGTGGGAGTGAAATCCGCGGGTATCACGTTGCCCGCCTCGATGCCCTCCTCCACCACCTCCAGGTAACGTACGTTGGGTGTGAAGATCGACTGCACGCGCGTGCGGTCGATGCCGTCCATGACGATGACCTCGTCGGTCGCCTTACGCAGCGCGGCGAAGAACTCCGGCGTGAACATGTTGCCGTCGCGGGCGATGAGTGCCACCAGCACCCGATTGGCGCCGCGGAACTCCGTGACCTTCGGATCGAGGTAGGTGCGCATGTACTCGTGCTGCACCGGCAGTGTCTTGTTGAAGGAAGTGTCGATGCGCAGTCCGTGCACCGCGAGCGCGCCGAGCAGCACCGTACCGACGGCGAACACCGCGAGGATCAGCGTGCGATGGCCGAAGATCAGCCGCTCGAGCCGGCCGACGAGCGCAGACGGAGTGGCGGCGGAGCCGGTGTCGGCACCCGCCATCATCGTGTGCTCCCGCCGGGCACCGGCGGCGCATCGAGGCTGATGAGCTTCGCGCCGTTCTCGCCGACCGCCGCGAGCCGGGCGTCCCCGACCGCCACCGCCGCGGACAGCCCGGCGTGATCGGCCTGCTGCAGCAGCCGGAAGCTGCGCCCGGCGTCGCGGCTCACCAGCACGACGCCCGAGAGCCCGACGATCGCCACGGCGCGCTCGCTGAGGCGTGCCGCGCCATCGAGCATTGCGACGGTGCCGGTGTCGATTCGCTGCCAGGTCGCGCCCGCGTCCTCGGAGCGGTAGAGGTTGCCGCGCAGGCCGAAGGCGAGCAGTGCTGTGCCGGCCGCACCGCCGGTGAGCGCCTGCACGCCGAAGAACGAGCCCTCGTAGGGCGAGGGCAGCGTCAGCCAGCTGGCGCCGCCGTCGTCCGAGCGGTAGAGATGACCGGCCTCGGCGGCGATGTACAGCCGCGCGCCGGCCGAGACGATGCGGTTGAGGTGGTAGCCGCCGCCGGGCGCGGCCTCCTCTGCGGCGGCGGGGCTCGCGGCCGCAGCGCCCCCCGCGGCGCCGGTGGTGCGGGCGTGCGCAGGCGCCGGGACCCCGGGCAGCGGCGCCGGACTGAACTCGACCTCGTCCCAGCTGGCGCCGCCGTCGTCGCTGGTGAGATAGGTGCTGTAGGCGCCGATCGCGATCACGTGACCGGCAGCGCCGCACCACACATCGAGGAGCGGCTTCTCGGCTGCCGGTGCGAAATGGGTGCGGCGCCAGGTACGCCCTGCATCGACCGTGACCAGCGCCACCTCGTCGTGTCCGACCGCCACGCCGTGCTCGGCATCAAGGAAGCACACGCCGGTGAGCAGCGCCTGGGTGGGCACGGCGGCAGCCTGCGTCCAGCTCACGCCCCGGTCGTCGGAGAGCACGATGACGCCGCGATCACCGACCGCCACCAGCCGCTCACCCGCGACGGCTATGGCAATGAGCAGCGACTGCGCCGCCAGTCGCGCCGGTTCGGCGGACAGCGTCGGTGGCTGCGCCTCGACGGCCCACGCGCCGAGCGCGAGCGCACCGGCGAGCACTCGCGTGAGATCCACGGCGGCCCCGAGAATGCTTCTTCTACGCTGCCGCGCGCATGAGCTAGCGGATTCCGCGCCGTTCCAGCACAGAGGGCTGATAGTCGGCCGCCGTGCGCTTGATGCTGAAGTCGTAGGAGTGCGGCTCCTCGCTCACCAGGTTGAGCGCGAGATAACGCCCGTTCGACAGGTCCATCACCAGCTCCACGTTATCCCACAACGAGGGCAGGTTGTAGTAGTTCATGGCGTGCCCTTCCTGCACGCGGTAGAGCTGGCCGCGCGAGTCGTAGCAGTCGACGGCCAGGATCTGCCAGGAATCCTCGTCGACGTACAGCGTGCGGCGGCTGTAGATGTGGCTCACCCCCGGCTTGAGCGTGGAATCCACCACCCACACGCGATGCAGCTCGTAGCGCGCCAGATCCTGGTTGATGTGATTCTTGTGCAGCAGTTCGCTGTACTTGACTTTGGGGTCCTGCAAGCGATAGGCATTGTAGGGAACGTACATCTCCCGCTTGCCGACGAGCTTCCAGTCGTAGCGCTGCGGGCTGCCGTTGTACATGTCGAGCTGATCCGAGGTGCGCAGGTTGTCGGCGGCGGTGCCGGGATTGTCGAAAGCGACGTTCGGCGCGCGCCGCACGCGCCGCTGGCCCGGGTTGTAGACCCAGGCGCGCCGCGCTTCCTTCGCCTGATCGAGCGTCTCCTGCACCAGCAGCACCTCGCCCGCGAGGCGCGCGGGCGCGGTCGTCTCCTGGGTGAAGAACAGCAGGATGTTGTTGAGCCCTGCCTCGGTCATGCCCGGCTCGTAGTACTGGAAATAGAACTCCTCCTTGAAATTCACCAGCGTGAAGCTTCCGCTGGCGGTCATCGGCGCCTGGCCGATCTGAATGGCCGCGACGACACCGCGCCAGCGCGTCACGTGGTTCCAGAAAACCTCCACTCCCGATTGCGGGATCGGGAACGGCGTGCCGGCGATGGCCCCAGTGAAGCCGTTGCCGTCCGGCACGAGCTTGGCCGTCGTCGCATTGCGCTTGGTGGCCTCGTACACGCGCTCCGGAGAGGCGCCGCTGCGGTGCGTCGGATAGACGATCATCTTGTAGTCGGGGTAAGTCTTGAACAGCGCCTTGTGGCCTTCGGTGAGCTTCGCCGCGTACTGGCTCATGTTCGCCGCGGTGATGGTGAAGAGCGGCTTGTCGCTCGCGTAGGGATCCGGGTAATGATCGGGCGAGTGGTAGTCGGGAAAGCCCGCGTCAGCAGCCGACTTGAGCCCTCCAGTCCACGCCGGGATGCTGCCATCGGCGTTGCCCGCCTTCTCGCCGCCGAGCGGCGTCAGGTCCGCACCCAGGCGGGCTGCCTCCTGCGGGCTCACCGCTCCCCAGGCAAGCGATGCGAACAGCGCCGCGGCGGCGGACAAGCAGATCCACGTTTTCATTGCAGCCCCTCCATATCTCGCCTCTCCCGCAACTGCGGCGCGCCGCTTCTAGAATGAGACCTTGATGCTGGCTGCGATAAAGTCGCGATCATTCAGCAGGTTGTACTGGCCGGCGCCCCCGTACTGCGTATAAGAGAGGTCCAGCTCCCAGCGCGCATGCAGGCTGGCCCCGAGACCGACGGTGAACGCATGGCGGCCCGACACGAAATCGCCGCCGGGCCCGGGCGACACTCCGGTCACGTCCTGGGACCAGAACAGATGTGGCTTCAGGTTCCACTCTGCGATCACGTTGTCGTACTCGAGGCTGCCGGAGACGACGTACCCCCAGGAGAACTTATCGGCGAACGCCCAGCCGGGCTCGAAGCACTGGCCGAGCGGATTCTTGTAGGGGGTCGCCACGCACTGGCCGTTGACCGCCGGAAACTGTGGATAGCCGCCGAGGTTCGGGTTGCCACTCAGGAAGGTTCCCGGAGCGTCGTAACGCAGTCCGAAGCCCTCGGGGCCGCCGCTCAGCTTGCTCGCGAGATTCGGGTAGTAGTCGGCCCCCGCCTCGAACAGCACCACCGCCTGCGAGGCCTTGAAGACATTCGCGAATACCTGCGTGGCGGTGAGCCCGCCATGCCAGGCGTCCTCCAGTGTCCAGCCCTGCACCGTCTGATTGAGGCCGAACGCACCCAGTTGGTTGCAGCCGGTGATCGGGGTCGCGGAAGTCGGCACGCAGTGGCCAGGGGGTGTCACCGGCTCGCCGAGGAGCTTCGCGATCCCGGACTCGAAAGGCGTTATAGAGGCGTAGATGAGCTCGACGTCGTCGATCTGCACCGGAATATCGTGACGGTAGACGAGCTCGCCCTGCAGTGCCGTGCCGGTCTTCTGGATCTGCGTGTTGAAGGACAGGCCGATCATCTTAATGTCCTGGGGAAACTGCTCGACGAGGCCTTCGGTCTTGGCGTACTCGTTGGTCGCGAGGCTCTGTGCCTGGCTATTGACGTTGCCACCAGCGAGCAGGGTGTTGGCGCCAATGGTGGCGTACTGGGTGGCCGTCGCCAGGCTCAGATTGCCACCCGCCGCGGCCGCGCGCTGCACGCCGACGGCGGCACCGGTGGCGACCGCGGCGGCGAACGGCAGGCCCGCGGCGAGCGCCTGGGCGGCGCCGCCCACGGCATTGATGGCGCCAAAGCCGTTGGCGAGGCCCGCCTGTGAGCCGGTGACCGCCGAGACCACCGGCAGGCGGCTGGTGTAGTTGAGGAAATAGAGCCCGAGCTCTGTGCCCTGGCCGAAGTTCGGCAGGTAGAGCTTGAAGTTGAGGCCGTACTGGCCGGCGTCGGGCGGGGTCTGGTCGGGCAGGCGCGGTACGGCCTGGAACGGATTGATCACGCCGCCGCCGAGCGAGCTGAAATTAACGCCCATGCTGGAAACCGTTCCGAAGGGGAGGAGCGCCTGGTGGCCGCCGGGCCCGGCGAAGTTACTGGTGCTGAAGTAGGCGCCGTCGGGCTCGATGATGTCCTCGTGCCAGTCGAACAGGTACAGCATCTGGGTGCTCAGGTTCTTGGTGAGCTGCGTGTTGAACACCACCATCTCATCGGGCAGCAGCGCCTGCTTGAGCTCCGACCCCGGCACCACCAGCGCCGTGGTGTCGAAGTAATCGACCGAGTTCAGTCCGCCGGGGATGAAAGTGCTCTCGCCCCAGTCCACCACCTGCCGCCCGGCGCGCAGCTCGGAGGCGTGCGAGCCGAGGTCGAAGCGCCAGTACCCGAAGGCATCCAGCAAGCGCGTGTAGCTGCCGACGTAGTCCTTCGCCGCGTGCGAGAGCTGAATCCAGTCGGTGTTGTCGTCCATGACTGCGAAGTCGTACAGCCCGGAGCCGCGCACGAAGATGCCGTACTTCTCCTTGTAGTTGAGTGCGAACTCGGTGACGCCAGTGAGCACCTCGGTATAGGCGGCCCGCGCCTGGTAGTTCAGATCGCCGTCATCGAAGTTGGCGGAGTAGCCGCAGCCGCCGTTGGCGGCTGCGATCAGGCGGCAATCAGGCGTGGAGACACGCCAGCCCTGGCCATAGCCGATGGTGGTATCCCAGCTGCCGGTCCAGTCGCCCGAGTCGCTGTGGAAACTGATGGCGTGCGCGGCCGGCGTTAAGCAGAGCGCGAGGCTCGCCGCAACCGCCCGGCAGCCCGAGCCACGCCTGCTGTGAACTCTCCTCATTATTAGCTCCCCCCGCTTCCCTATGCGACTCGCGAGCGCGCAGTCCCTCGAGCCCGTGGGCTATTGCCTTAGATCCGCCCGAAAATTTCACCTGATTGCGTCGGTCAAGCACCGTGTAGCGAAGCGTGGTCGCATTCTTGTTTGTTGCCGCAATACAAAAAACCTGCGTGCAGCAGTCTAGTACTCGGCAACGCGGCGCGGCAAGCCGTTTCCGCGCTGCATCGCCCGGCGGACGATGCGCTGGCACGATGCGCGCGTGCACCACTGTGCGCCCGGCGCCACAACCGCACCGCGCGCGCCGCCGGCGCAGATCACCGCTACCATTACGCGCACCACGCGGCCTTTGCGACCTGAGAGCCGGCGTGGTACAGGCGGATTGCACCATGAAGTCGTTTGCCGGCAAGAGCGTACTGATCACCGGGGCCTCCGCGGGCATCGGCCGCGCGCTCGCGCTCAATCTGGCCGCGCGCGGCGCGCGCCTCGCGCTCAACGCCCGCGACACCGCGTCCCTGGAGACGACGGTGGCCGCCTGCGCGGCGCGCGGCGCGCAGGCCCTTGCGGTACCCGGGGACGTGTCGCGGCACGAAGATTGCGCACGTCTCATCACGCAGACCCTCGGCCGGTTCGGCAGTCTCGATGCGCTGGTCAACAATGCCGGCGTCACGATGTGGTCACGCTTCGATGCCGTGCAGGACTTGCGCGTATTCGAGCGGCTGCTGGCGACCAACTATCTCGGAGCGGTGTACGCCACGGCGGCCGCCCTGCCATACCTGAAGCAGTCGCGCGGCCTCATCGTCGCGATCGCGAGCGTTGCCGGGCTCACCGGTGTGCCGGAACGCACCGGCTATGCGGCCAGCAAGCACGCCATGGTGGGGTTCTTCGAATCGCTGCGCATCGAGCTCGAGGGCAGCGGGGTCGGGGTGACCATCGTGGCGCCGGATTTCGTGGTGAGCGAGATTCACCGCCGCGCCATCGGCCCCGACGGCGCACCCCTCGGGCGCACTCCCATGCAGGAATCACGCCTCATGAGCGCGGAAGAATGCGCGCGGCTGATCGTCGTGGCGATGCGCCGGCGCGAGCGGCTGCGGATCACCTCCGCACGCGGGCGCCTCGGGCGCTGGGCACGTCTGGTCGCACCGCGACTGGTGGACCGCATGGCAGCCCGCGCCATCCGCGAGCGTCGCTGAGGCTACTCGAAGGCGATGGCCGGCAGATCGAGAGCGATGAGAAAGTACTCGAACAGGTATTGGATCACCCGCAGCTGATTGTGCAGGCGATGATCGCTTTCCACCAGATGCAGTGCCGCTCGGTACGCGTTGGCGAAGCGTACGCTGTGCTCGAAAGGCACCACCTCGTCGCGCCAGCCGTGCACCACTGCGGTCGGACAATCGAGCACGCTGGCGCGCAGTTCCGGCAGTCCCTCCAGGTAGAGCGCCGGCGCCATGAGAAACAGTCCGCGGGCATGCAGCAGTGACGCGGATGCCACGGCCACGTAGCCGCCGAGGCTCGAGCCCACCAGCACCAGATCGCCGGCGAGTTCCTTGCAGAAGTCGACCAGACGCGCCACGCGCGCGCGCGGCTCGTCAATGCCGCGGTAGTCGACCGAGTGCGCCTCGTAGCCCTCGGCGCGGGCAATCTCCGCGAGCGCGGAGATCTTGCGGCCCCAGGGGCCGGCTTCCTGGCCATGGGAGAAGACGACGTGGCGGGGCGTCACCGGCGCCTGCATGGCGGAGCCTTCCGAGCTGCGAGGTTAGGCCGCATGCGTGAATAATGCCGGCAATGGAAACACGAAGCCAAGCACCGCGCGCGTTGTCGCCCGAAGGCCGCGCCTGGCAGTTCTGGATCGACCGCGGCGGAACCTTCACCGACGTCATCGGCCTGTCACCCGAAGGTACCCTGCACGTGCGCAAGGTACCCTCGCTGCCGGCCGCAGCCGCTCGCGGTGATCCCGGTCTGCAGGCGGCGCGCGACATCCTGGCGGGCGCGTCGCAGGGCGCCACCGCAACGGGCGCGCCAGCAGTGGCGGCGGTGAAGGTTGGCACGACGGTCGCGACCAACGCGCTGCTGACGCACAGTGGCGAGCCGGTGGTGCTGGTGACCACGGCCGGTTTCGCCGACGGTTTGCGCATCGGCTACCAGAATCGCCCCGACATCTTCGCCCGCAACATCGTGCTGCCCGCGCGGCTGTATGCCAGCGTCATCGAGGCGCACGAGCGCATCGACGCCCAGGGTGCCGTTCTGCTGCCGCTCGACGTCGCGCACCTCGAGGCGGAGCTCGTGCGTGCGCGGCGCACCGGCGCACGTGCCATCGCCATCGTGCTGCTGCACGGCTGGCGCCATGCGCAGCACGAGCGTGCCGCCGCCGCACTCGCGCGCAAGCTCGGCTTCGAGGAGGTATCGGTATCGCACGAGCTGTCGCCGCTGGTGCGCTACGTGCCGCGCGGCGACACCACGGTGCTGAATGCCTACCTGGCACTGCCGCTGCGTCGCTACGTGGGGGAGCTGCAGCGCGAGTTGCGCTCCTTCGCACCAGCAGCCGCCCTCACCCTGATGCAGAGCAACGGCGGCCTGGCGAGCGCCGAGGGCTTTCATGCCATGGCGAGCGTACTGTCAGGACCGGCGGGCGGCCTGATCGGCATGCAGTGGGTGGGCGAGCGGCTGCACTACCGGCGACTCATCGGCTTCGACATGGGAGGCACCTCGACCGACGTCTCGCTCATCGACGGTGAGTTGCCGCAGCGCTTCGAGCACCTCATTGCCGGAGTACGCCTGGCGCAGCCGATGCTCGATGTGCACACCATTGCCGCAGGCGGCGGCTCGATCCTCGAGTTCCGCGACGGGCGCCTGGCGGTCGGCCCGGCCTCCGCGGGAGCGGATCCGGGGCCTGCCTGCTACGGGCGCGGTGGGCCACTCACCCTCACCGACGTGCAGGTGCTGCTCGGCAGGCTGCGTCCCGACACGCTGCCGGCGCTGTTCGGTCGCGATGGCCGCTTACCGATCGACCCGGCGCCGGTCAGGGCGGCCTTCGGCGCGCTGACGCGGCTGGTCGCGCCGCAACTCGCCGCTCCATGCCCGGTCGAGACCGTCGCCGCCTCGTTCCTCGAGGTAGCGGTCGAGTCGATGGCCAACGCCATCCGCCAGGTGTCCACCCGCCAGGGACGGGACGCAGCCGACTTCACCCTGTTCTGCTTCGGCGGCGCTGCCGGGCAGCACGCCTGTCGCGTGGCGCGCGCGGCGGGCATGCGCCGTCTGCTGGTGCATCCGCTCGCGAGCGTGCTGTCGGCGTTCGGGATCGGCGTCGCGGATCGCCTGGCCGTGCGCCGCGCCAGCCTGCGCCGGGAGCTCACTGAGGCGGGCCTGAGCGCCGCGCAGGCGGTGCTCGCCGGTCTCGAGCGCGAGGCACGTGCCGAGCTTGCGACCGCCGGCAGCGCGCTGCCTGCGGTGCGCGTCGCGCAGCTGCTCGAGCTGCGTGCCGGTGACAGCGACGTCACGCTGTCAGTCCCGGCCGCCGCGCTCGCCGCGCTGCGCGAGCGCTTTCATGCGGATCATCTGCGGCGCTTCGGCTTCACGGCGCACGCGCTCACGGTGGTCATCGAGGCACTGCGCGTCGAGGCGCGCGCCCCGTCCGTCGATGATGCCTCGCTCGACATGCCCGCATCCGCCGCTGACGGGCAGCTGCCGCAGCAGGTGACCGCCTGGTTCGGCGCCTGGCGCGAGGTACCGCTGATCGCCATGAGCGCGCTGCGCGGGGAGCTCGCGGGGCCGGCGCTGATCGTCGAGCCGCACAGCACGGTAGTAGTGGAGGAAGGCTGGCGTGCGCGGCGCCTCCAGGGCGGTGAGCTGCTGCTGACTGACGAGGAGCCGGCGCAGCCGGCGAGTGCCGCGGCGTCCGCCGCCGACCCGGCGCGCATCGAGATCTTCAACAATCTGTTCATGCACATCGCCGTGCAGATGGGCGAGGTGCTCAAGGCAACCGCACAGTCGGTCAACATTCGCGAGCGTCTGGACTACTCCTGCGCGCTGTTCGACCCGCATGGCGGCCTGGTCGCGAACGCGCCGCACATGCCGGTGCACCTGGGCTCGATGGGCGCCAGCGTGCGGGCGATCCTCCGCGCCAGGGCCGGTCGCCTGCATCCGCAGGAAGCGTGGCTGCTCAACAGCCCCTACCACGGCGGCACGCACCTGCCGGACATGACGGTCGTCACGCCGGTGTTCCTCAGCGGTGCGCAGCAACCGGACTTCTTCGTCGCCTCGCGCGCGCATCATGCTGACATCGGTGGCATGACGCCGGGCTCGATGCCACCCTTCAGCCGCACCATCGAGGAGGAAGGGGTACTGTTCGAATGCTTCCAGCTGGTCAGTGACGGCGTACTGCGCGAGCGCGAGCTGCGGGCGCAGCTGGCACAGGGCCCCTGGCCGGCACGCAATCCAGGACAGAACGTTGCCGACCTGCGCGCGCAGCTGGCGGCCAACGCGCGCGGTATCGCCGAGCTCGAGCGTGCCGTGAGCCGTCACGGCCTGGCCACCGTGCAGCGCTTCATGCATCACGTGCAGGACAACGCGGCGTACTGCGTGCGCCGCGCGATCGCTCAGCTGCACAGCGGTGCGTTCCGCTACCCGCTGGACGATGGCTCATGCATCGCCGTGCGTATCGACATCGACCGCGAGCGCGGCCGGGCGCGCGTCGATTTCACCGGCACCTCGGAACAGGGCGCGCACAACTTCAACGCTCCGCGCGCGGTATGCGCGGCGGCGGTGCTGTACGTGTTCCGCACGCTGATCGATGAGCCCATTCCACTCAACGAGGGGTGCCTGGAGCCGCTGGATATCGTGATCCCGCCCGGCTCGATGCTCGACCCGCAGCCGCCGGCGGCGGTAGCCGCGGGCAACGTCGAGACCTCGCAGTGCATCGTCGATGCGCTGTACGGCGCACTCGGCGTGCTCGCGGCCTCACAGGGAACGATGAACAACCTGACCTTCGGCAATGACCGCCTGCAGTACTACGAGACCATCGCCGGCGGCGCCGGCGCGGGCGCCGGCTTCGACGGCTGCGACGCGGTGCAGACGCACATGACCAACTCGCGCCTGACCGACCCGGAAGTGCTCGAGGGCGAATTCCCGGTGCTGGTGCGCGAGTTCTCCATTCGCCGTGGCTCGGGCGGCGCGGGCCGCCATCGCGGTGGCGACGGTATCGTGCGCCGGCTCGAGTTCCGCAGCTCGTTCCTTGGGGCGCTGCTGGCGAACCACCGCCGCATCGCGCCCTTCGGGGTCGCCGGCGGCGCGGCCGCGGCGGTCGGCGCGGCGCACATCCGCCGTAGCGATGGCGCCGTCGAGCAACTTGGCGCCACGGCCCGCTTCGAGGTGGCGGCGGGCGATGAGCTCACGATCCTCACGCCCGGCGGCGGCGGCTTCGGCGCGCCAGACTGACCGAACGCCGGGTGTGCCTTCAGCCGGTGAAGCCGCCGCGCAGGATCGAGGTCTCGATCTCCCATGCGACGCGCTCCCTGGAGGTGGCGGAGCGGTTCACCGAGACCGGGCGCACGCGGCTGGCACCGGCGCGATGCGTCACGAGCCAGGTATCGAACTCACCGGGCTTGCTGGTGGCAAAACCGAACAGCAGGTTGAATTTGCCTTCCGCCAGAGTCTGCGGCCGGTTGACGCGCTCATCGGCAATGACGAAATGACTCTCCTCGGCGACCGTGCCGACGAAAGCGCCCTGGGAGGCAAGCGTGTCCAGAAACGCTTCCACCTGCTGCCGGGCGCGTTCCCAGGTGGCCGGCCCATTGTGCTCGAGCAACACCCAGCGCGTACCCGCTTCGATGCTCGCGGCGACGAACAGCGCCAGCCGTCGCGCCGAGAGGTACTTCCAGTCGGAAGCGCCGCTGCCGCCCGCAGCCAGGGTACGCGGGCTCACGCTGGCGCGCGCACCGGGACGCACAGCCAGCAGCGTGTTCACCCCCGCCTGGGCGAGGCGCACGCGATCGGCCTCCGCCACCACCGCCGCCGGGCGCAACCCTGGGCGCAGGATCGCTTCCTCGCTCTCCGCCGCCGCCCATACCGGCCAGGTCTCGTCCGCGCGCGCGATCATGCCGGCGGCCGCGCCGCACGAGCCGAAGGTTTCCACGCGGCCGCGCAGACGATCGAAGGCCTGCACCCGCGGGAAGTACATTACGGCGCTGTCGCTGCGGAACGGCCAGGTGCGTAAGCCATCGAGCGCAGCGCGCACCGAGGTCCAGCTCGCCGGCGGGTCGACGATCAGGAGCGCGTGGTGCTCACGAGATACGCGTGCCGCGACCAGCAGCGTCGACAAGCCGACGTCGCGGTCGCGTGCGAGGGGCGGAATGCACAGCAGGTTGAAGGGCGTGGCTTCGAGGGCGCACAGTCCCGTGCCGGTCGCAGCGGCGCCGATGACGTCGTAATCGGTCAGCGGCGCACCGTCATCGCCGTCCGGATTGGAAAGGGTGTAACCGACGACCACCCCGCCGGGGCCGCCCCCGGAGCGGTCCGGGCGCTGCCGGGGCACCTCGCCCAGCACCCGTACCAGATGCGATTCGAGCAGCAGATCGCAGACATAGCGACCCGATGAGGGCGATACCGAGACGCGACGATAGATCTCCTGGTCTTCCACCAGCTCGGAGCCGGCATTGCGCACGCGCTGCACGACCAGGTTGAAGCGCTCGTGCTCGGCAGGAGTCAGGCCATCGTAGTCCACCGAGGCGCGCAGGTACTCGCGCGAGCCTGGATTCAGTGCTGAAAGCCGCAGCTGCCCCTTGCCCGCCGGCAGAGTGAGCGTCGGCGGGCGCGCGCCGTTCGCGACGCGCACGATACGCGCCTCGCGACCGCCATTCTCGAAGAACTGCTCGACGGCGTACGACAGCGTGGAAGGTTGCCACAGTCCGCCGAAGTGCTGCTGGAACTCGGCGAAGCTCGTCACGGTGACCGGCCGGTTGAGGGGGCCCTTGAGCGTGCGGCCGACGAACGCGGCGACGCCCGTCGGCACGCGTTCAATGGCAGCGGCGGCCACCCCCTGCAGGTGACTGTCACGGCTTTGTTGTGCGAGTTCTACGCCGGACGCGGGGCTGTCGGCCACTCGAGCGCCTCTTGGAATCTGCCGGCGCGACTCTAACACAGCGTGTCAGTGCGCTGTTATATGTCGCATCGTCGTCGCCGCGCGTGCGCGGCTGACGCACACGCCGTCAATCCGTTTTGCGATTCCCCCCGATGGCGCTCGGCGGCGAGCGCTGCGACTCGCCCGCGGCGCGCTCGAGCTCACGGCGCGCTGCCTCGGCGCGCTCCTGCTCGAGCTCGGCGCGTTTACGCGCAATCTCGCCCAGCATCAGGCAGACTGCAAGCCGATTGCGAAAGTGCGAGCGCTACAGAGTGATCTTCTCCCTGCGAGAGCGTTGATGCAGTGCGCTCTTCTCCCTGCGACAGCTCCGCCATCGCAATGCGCCCTTCAGCCGCCACCATTCTTCGGCGCGGTGTGCTGCGTTGCGGTGTCGGCGCCGCCGCTCGCGGCTGGTGCCGCCGTGGTGTCGGTCGCGGATCTGTCCGACCCGTCCGCTCCCGGCTCGATCTCCGAGACGACCTGTCTGAAGGCGGCCTCGTCCATCGGCAGATCCGTCTTGCCGTCCCACGTCGAGCCCTGCGGCAGTACGTTCTGCACGCGCGGCGCTGCGGCCAGAACCTGGTCGAGGGTGACGTCAGGCCCGGCGATCGGCACGGGCACGCCGCGCGGGCTACGGGCCAGGCTCGTCACCAGGTTCCAGTCCACCTGCGCCGGATGCGCCTGCGGGCGCTGCTTCTGGTGGGCGGCCAGGGCCTGGTTGATGAGCCGGTGCTGCGCCTTGTTCCAGTCGCGGGTGTCGTCCTCCAGCGCGTCGTAAGGCTGCATGTATAGCTGCCCGTCGCGCCAGCCGAATATGAACGGCTGATTGACCACGCGCACCTGTGTGCCGATCGGCACCATGTTGTAGAACTGCTCGATGTCTTCCGGGAACAACCGGATGCACCCGTGGCTCGAGCGCAGCCCGACGCCGGCGGGCTTGTTGGTGCCGTGAATGAGATAGCTCGGCCACTGCAGGTAAAAGGCGTACTTGCCGAGCGGATTGTCCGGTCCCGGCCCGATCACCGGATCGAGATCCTCGCCGTTCTCGTGGTGCTCCTTGCGCACCGACACCGGGACACGCCAGGTGGGGTCCTTCTGGCGGCGCACGATCCGGGTCACGCCTTCAGGTGTGCGCCAGCCGACCTTGCCGATACCGATCGGATGCGTGATGACCACCGGTCGCTCACCACGCTTCACCGGCGGGAAATAGAAGATGCGCATCGCAGGTATGTTGATCACGAGGCCGGTGCGCGGCGCGTCCGGCAGCACGAACTGAGAGGGCACGATGATCGTCCGCCCCTCCCCCGGCAGCCACGGGTCGACCTTGGGATTGGCGCGCACGATCTCTTCGT
Organism: uncultured Gammaproteobacteria bacterium; assembly: GCA_963837075.1. Lineage (GTDB taxonomy): Bacteria > Pseudomonadota > Gammaproteobacteria > Steroidobacterales > Steroidobacteraceae > 13-2-20CM-66-19. The sequence continues at coordinate 183,493 of CAWILY010000009.1, forward strand.
AGCCGACGTTGAAGCGCCGTCCGATGTCGGTGAGCGTGTCGTCCTTGCCCGCCGTTATTACCTGCACGACGCCGACGACGTCCTGGCCCTCGGCGAGCTCGAAGCGCTCGTTGGCAACGGGCAGCGGTTGCGGCGGCGGTTCGGGGGGCGCAGGCGGCGCCGGTGGGGGCGCGGACTGGTGGAAGTGCGCGCCGAACAGCGAGCACCCGGCGACCGCGAGACACAGCAGCGCGGTGATTGTGATACGGGCGAACCGGTTCCTCATAGGCGACCGTTAATTATGACCGATGGCAGCCGGTCGCGGCTGTTGGTGATGCGCTACAGCAGCACCGGTTGATTCGGCAGCTCATTGTCGCCGCCTTTTGCGCCGGGAAAGTGCCGGCCGAGCAGCGCACCGACGCCCAGGATGCCCCCGATCGAGCCGTCGCCGAAGCGCCCGGCACGGTAGTGATGCTCCATCTGCCGGCACACTGCCTGCCATTCCGCCTGCGTAACGCGCGCGGCGATGCCCCGGTCGGCGATGATTTCGACATCGTGATCCGCCATCAGCACGTAGATCAGGACGCCATTGTTGTGCTCGGTGTTCCACACGCCGAACTGGCCGAACAGCTGCAGCGCACGCTGCCGCGGTGGCAGTCCGCGCCACAGCTCCGGCAGATCGAGCGAGCTCTCGACCACGAAGCGGATCTCGCCGCCATGGCGCTGCTCGCACTCGGAGATCGCCTGCTCGATGGCATCGCGTACCGGGCGCGGGAAGTGCTGGCGGGTGCTCCAGCGCGTGGTGACGATGTGGCGTAGCAGGCGCAGCAATCTCATGCGACTACCAGCTCCCGGAGGCGCCGCCGCCGCCAAAGCCGCCGCCCCCGCCGCTGAATCCGCCCCCGCCGAAACCGCCCCCGCCGCGCAAGCCCCCACCCCCGAAGCCGCCGCCGAGGCCTCCCCAGCCGCCGCCGAAGCCGCCCGAGCGCGGATAGCTCGACCAGCCGCTGCCACGCGCGATACCCAGCAGCAACGTAAGAATGAATGCCCCGACCGCGGCAGCGCCCGCGAGCGCGAGCGCATAGCCGGCGAGCCACACCAGCGCGCCGGCGCCGACGCCGGTGAACAGCGAGCCGAGCGTGCGTCCGAAGATCGCGCGCAGCACGACCGAGCCGATGAGGATGGCGAACAGCAGCTGGGGCAGGAGTGCCGCGCCGCCGTGATGGCCCGGCTGCTGCCAGGCATGTTCGGGCGGCGGCAGCGGTTCTCCCTGGATGAGCCGCATCATCTGCGTGAGCCCCGCGTCGACTCCCTCGTAGAAGTCGCCCTCGCGGAAAGCCGGGGCGATGGATTCGGCGATGATGCGGTTGGACATGGCATCGGTCAGCACGCCTTCCAGTCCGTAACCGACCTCGATGCGTACCCGATGGTCGTCCTTGGCGATCAGCAGCAGCGCGCCGTCGTCGACCTTCTTGCCACCGACCTGCCCGCGGCCGAGCTTCCACTGATCCACGACCCGGATGGAGTACTGCTCGATCTCCTCCGGGTGTGTCGTCGGCACGATCAGGACGGCGAGCTGTGAGCCCTTGGCCGCCTCGAACGCGGCCAGCTTCTGCTCGAGCGCCGTCTGCTGTTCGGCGGTGAGAGTGCCGGTGAGGTCCGTGACGCGCGCGGCCAGCTTCGGAATGGGCTGCAGGCCCGCCGTGCTGGTTTGCGCCGCTGCCGTGAGGGTGAGCGTGAGCAGCAGCGCCAGCGTAAGCCCCGCGCGGCGTACGCGGTGCCAGCGCGCGATCATTGTGTCTGCGGCTGGCCGGACGGCTGCGGCGGCGGTGCGGCAGCCGGCGCCCCCTGCGTGTCGAAGTTCACCGTCGGCGCGGTGGAGATCTGCTGTTCGTTGGCCACGGTGAAGTTCGGCTTCACCTGGAAGCCGAACATCTTGGCCGTGAGGTTGACCGGGAAGGAGCGCACCGTCACGTTGTAGTCCTGCACCGCCTGAATGTAGCGATTGCGCGCCACGGTGATGCGGTTCTCCGTGCCCTCGAGCTGCGACTGCAGATCGCGGAAGTTCTGATCCGATTTCAGCTGCGGATAGTTCTCCGTGACCGCGAACAGGCTCTTCAGGGCACCGGTGAGCTGATTCTGTGCCGCCTGGTACTTCGCGAACAGCTCGGGGTTGTTCAGCACCTCGGGGGTCACCTGGATCGAGCCGACCTTGGCACGTGCCTCCGTCACCCCGATGAGCACCTTCTGCTCCTGGGCCGCGTAACCCTTGACGGTATTGACCAGATTGGGAATCAGATCCGCGCGGCGCTGATACTGGTTCACGACCTCGGACCAGGCGGCTTTGACACCCTCATCCTTCTGCTGGAGGGAGTTGTAGCCGCACCCGGACAGACCCAGCACTGCAGCTGCGGCTAAGGCGACGGACCACGCACGCATTGGCTTCTCCTTGTTCTGAGCCCGAGCCCATCCCGGGGGGCCGGAATTGTCACACGGGCGGCGAAGCTGCGTCGATCAGCGTGGGGCGGGAGGCCAAAAAAAACCCCAGGTTTTTAGGCCTGGGGTCGATAAGGGCGGACCTTCGATGAAGGGAAGGAAGTCCGCCAGGGGATACGTCAGTGCAATCGGGCCCAGTGCAGGATCCGGATGTCATCCGAGTCCAGGTCGAAACTCTCTGCCAGCAGCACGCGCAGCTCCCGGCTCGCGCGCCCTTGGTTCAGGGGCTGCCGCAACTCCACCACACCGCTCCACTCGCTGGCGCCCGGGTTGGGAGCCTTGTCGCCGTGGGTCACGAAGTGCGTGTAGTACTTGGTAGCCACGGTAAAAAGGTTAGTAGCCGCATGCCGCCGACGTCCGTGAGATGTTCCACAGAACGCCGGATTTCTGTAAAAGTCCCTGCGACATATTTCACGGTATTGCAAAGCCTATGGCACGTTTTCGCCGGGCGGCGCCGGCGGGTTCGAAATACATCACGCCGGGCGGCGCGCAGCGCCTGCGCGAGGAGCTCAGGCAGCTGTGGCAGGAGGAACGGCCCCGGGTTTGCGAGGCGGTGGCCCAGGCGGCCGCCCAGGGCGATCGCTCCGAGAACGCCGAGTACACCTACGGCAAGCGGCGGCTGCGTGAGATCGACCGTCGCGTGCGCTTCCTGCGCCAGCGCCTGGAGGGCATGGTGGTGGTCGAGCAGCCCCCGGCGGATGTGCAGCGGGTGTTCTTCGGCGCCTGGGTCGAGCTCGAGGCCGGCGACGGTGCGCGCAACCGCTATCGCGTCGTCGGGCCGGACGAGTTCGACATGGCCCCAGGTTACATCAGCATGGACTCGCCCTTGGGAAAGGCCCTGCTGCGCCGCTCACTCGACGAGCAGGTCACGGTCGACACCCCGGGTGGTGCGCGCGTGTACCTGATCGTGGCGATCGAATACGCCGAGCGCTGAAGGCGCCTACCAGATCACCCTGACGTTCTTGAACTGCCAGGGATCGCTCTTGTCGATGTCCTCCGCGAACAGCCGCTCGCGCTCGTGCAGCGGGGTCCAGTCGGTGTACTCACCGACCACCGGCCCCAGATAGGGCGTGCAGATCTCCAGGTTGCGGCGGAAGTCCAGCTCGTCGGGCTCGACCACGCCGAGGTTGGGATTCTCCATGGCCCAGATGACGCCCGAGAGCACCGCCACGCACACCTGCAGGCTGGTGGCGTTGTTGAACGGCGCCAGCTTGCGCGCTTCCCCGATCGACAGCTGCGAGCCGTACCAGTACGCGTTCTTCTTGTGCCCCGCGAGCAGCACGCCGAGCTCGTCGATGCCGGCGGTAATGTCGTCCATCAGGATGCGCTGGCGCTCCTGTTGCACGTAGTTGCGCCCGGCGAGCTCGTGCACCGACATGACTGCCGAGTCGCACGGGTGATAGGCGTAGTGCACCGTGGGCCGGTACGCCACCTGGGCGCCCTCGCGCACGGTCAGGTAGTCGGCGATCGAGATGGCTTCGCTGTGCGTGATGCAGAAACCGTGGAAATGGCCGGCACGCGGCGTCCAGGTGCGCACGCGGGTCGCCGCGCCCGGCTGCGTCAGGTAGATCGCGGCCATGCAGCCGAAGTCGTGACGCTTGCCGTCGCGCGGGAAATTGCGCTCGTGCGTCCCCCAGCCCATCTCGCTCGGCTGTGAGCCCTCGCTGACGAAGCCGTCGATCGACCACGTGTTGACGAACTCACCGGGTTGCTTGGGCACGCTCGATACCTGGGTATCGCGCTCGGCGATGTGCACCACTTTCACGTTGAGGCGGCGCGCCAGGTCGCTCCACTCGGCGCGCGAGCCCGGGCTGCCGGCGCTTACCTGGGTGTCGGCGGCAATGTTCAGCAGCGCCTGCTTCACGAAGTGCGATACCAGTCCGGGATTGGCTCCATGGGTGAGCACGGCGGTCGGTGCGCGCGCATTGCCGGCGCGCAGCGCCAGCGCTTCCTCGCGCAGCGCGTAGTTGGTACGCCGACCGGCCGGCACGGTCGGGTCGGTATAGCCTCCGGGCCACGGCTCGATGCAGGTGTCCAGGTACATCGCGCCCTTCTCCCAGCAGAGCTTGATGAGCGCGACGCTGGAGACTTCGACGGATACGTTGATGAGGAAATCACCGCGGCCGAGCAGCGGGTTGAGCACGCGGCGGTAGTTCTCCCGCGTCAGTCGTTCCTTGATGAACTTGATGCCGTATTGGGCTGCCTCGGCGCTGCCCTTGTCCTCGGCGGTCACGATGGTGATGCGCTCGGGGGCCATGCCGATATGCCGCAGCACCAGCGGCAGCACACCCTGGCCGATGCTGCCGAAGCCTATGAACAGGATACGGCCGGGAAACTCGACGTGAATCTTTTGGTGGTCGCTCATGATGTTGATCTGGCTGCTCCGGTGAGTGCGGGAAGCGCGCGAACTGCTGAAGCGTATCAATCGGCTCAGCGCCGCTCAATTTTCGGCCGCCGCACCGGTGCAGTAGCTGTCGGCGCCTGGCTACGGCGCGCCGCTGACCGGTGTTCAGGAGCCGCGCCAGTGCGGCGGGTAGGTGCGCTCGTAGCCCGGCAGCGTCTGGATGCGCGCCAGCCAGCGGCCGAGCGCGGGATAATTCACTTCCACCGGCATGAAGCGCGCCGACAACTCGGTCGCCTGGGGTTTCTCCAGGGCACGGCGCAGTAACTGGATGCCGGGAAAGATCACCATGTCGAGCGCGGAACAGGAGTCGCCGACGATCCAGTCGGATTTCGCCAGCCGGCCCTCGATGGTGCGCGCTTCGCTCGCGACCGCGTGCATGGCCGCCGTGACCGAATCGCTCGTCAGCTTCGCCTCACCGAACAGGATCGCGCGCACGATGGTGCGCACGTGCGGCTCGATGTAGGCCTGATATTCACAGATAACGCGCATGATGGTGCCGGCTTCCTGCGGCGAGTGGCCGAACAGCGGCGGCTGCGGATACCTGAGATCCAGGTAATAGAGGATCGCGAGCGACTCGAAGCACACGTAGTCGCCGTCCTTCAGCACCGGCACCCGCCCACGGGGATTCATGGCGAGCATCTGCGGGGATTTGTGCTCCTGCTTGGAGAACTGCAGCAGGTGACTCACGTACGGCAGCCGCTTGTACTCCAGCGCCAGCAGCACACGCCAGGCAAAGGGACTGCCGCTGGCCCAGAAAACCTCGATCGCCATCGTTGCCTCCGCTGCCGGCTGCGGGGATTGTAACGACAAGCCGTTGGTGCCGAAAATGCGCACCATGTACGCAGCACTGATCGAGCCGGCGCACCTCGCCCCTCACCTCGACGATCCGCAGTGGGCAGTGATCGACTGCCGCTTCGAGCTCGCCCGTCCGCAGTGGGGCCGCGAAGCCTGGTCCGCGGGCCACATACCGCACGCGCTGTACGCGCATCTGGATGACGATCTGTCCGGGCCCCGTAGCGCCACGAGCGGGCGCCACCCGCTGCCGCAGGTCGCGGTCCTGGCCGCGACTTTAGGGCGTTTCGGTATCGACGCCACGGTGCAGGTCATCGCCTATGACCAGAGCACGGGCGCGTTCGCCGCGCGGCTGTGGTGGCTGCTGCGCTGGCTCGGGCACCGCCGCGTGGCCGTGCTCGATGGCGGCTTCGCCGCCTGGCAGCGTGCCGGACTGCCGGTCAGCACCGTCGCCGACAGCCGCGCGCCACGACAGTTCGCGCCGCACGCCGACGACGCCATGCTGGCGAGCGGTGCCGAGGTCGCGGCCGCGGTCAGCTCCGGGGCCCTGCGGCGCGGCGAGCTGCTGCTCGTCGATGCGCGCAGCGCCGATCGCTTCGCCGGCGAGAACGAGAGCCTGGATGCGGTCGCCGGCCACGTGCCGGGCGCACGCAACCACCCCTTTGCCCGTAACCACGACCCCGCGGGGCGCTGGCTGCCGTCCGGTGAGCTGCGCCTCGCCTGGCAGCAGACGTTGCGTGGCGAGCCGGCGCAGCGGGCTATCGCCATGTGCGGTTCCGGCGTCACCGCCTGCCACAATCTGCTCGCTCTCGAGCTGGCAGGTCTGCCGGGGGCGCGGCTGTATGCGGGCTCGTGGAGCGAATGGATCCGTGACCCCGCTCACGGCGTGGCGCTCGGCCCGGATGCGGGCGGCTGAACTCCCGCATCGACGAAGTGCTCGGCTGGTGAGATTTGTGCCCGGATGTGCGTCGCGCCCCTCTTACTTCACACACAATTTTGATATAACGCGCCCCGTGGCAGCCGATCCCCGCAGCGCCGTCAACGGCGCGCGCAAGTTCAATCCCGCGCAGCCGTGGCGGATCGAGGACTCCCTCGATCTCTATAACGTGGCGGCCTGGGGCAAAGGCTACTTCAGCATCAACGCCGGCGGTCACGTGGTCGTGCGGCCGGACACCACCGCGCGCAACGAGATCGACCTGTACGAGGTGGTCGAGGGACTCAAGGCGCGCGATCTGACGGCACCGGTCGTGGTGCGCTTCTCGGACATCCTCGCGCATCGCCTGCGCCGGCTCCACGACGCGTTCGCGCAGGCGATCACCGAGAATGACTACCGCAACCGCTACGCCGCGGTGTACCCGATCAAGGTGAACCAGCAGCGCCTGGTGGTCGAGGAGGTGTACCGCTACGGCAAGGAATTCGGCTTCGGCCTCGAGGTGGGCTCCAAGCCCGAGCTGCTGGCGGTGATGGCGATGACCGAGAACGCCTCCGAGCGGCTGATCGTCTGCAACGGCTTCAAGGACGACAGCTACATCGAGGCGGTGACGCTCGCCACCCGGCTGGGCCGCACCATCATCCCGGTGGTGGAGAACTTCGAGGAGCTCGACCTGATCCTCAAGCACGCGCGCAACTACCAGGTGCGCCCGCGCATCGGCGTACGCGTCAAGCTGTTCAGCGAGGGCTCGGGCCGCTGGAGCGCATCAGCGGGCGAGAGGTCCAAGTTCGGACTGTTCATTACCGAGATCCTCGAGCTGTTCAACGTGCTCAAGGCGCACGACATGCTCGACTGCCTGCAACTGGTGCACTGCCACCCCGGCAGCCAGCTGCAGGACATCCGGCGCGTCAAGGATGCGATCAACGAGCTGGCGCACGTCTATGCGGAGCTCAAGCTGATGGGTGCCGGGCTGCAGTACATCGACGTCGGCGGCGGCCTCGGGGTCGACTACGACGGCAGTGGCACCAACTTCTCCTCCTCGATGAACTACACGCTCAACGAGTACGCGAGCGATGTCGTGTACCGCATCGCCAGCGTGTGCAACGCGCGCGACATTCCTCATCCGCAGATCGTGAGCGAATCCGGCCGCGCGGTAGCCGCTTACCACAGCGTGCTGATCTTCGACGCGCTCGGCTCCTCGGCGCTCGACAAGTTCCGCGTGACCGGGGACCGTGCCGAGGATTACGGCGGCGCCGAGGAGCTGCCGCAGCCGGTGCACGACCTGTTCGAGGCCTACCGCGCGGTGAGCGAGCGGCGGCTGGTGGAGTGCTATCACGATGCCCTCACCGCCCGCGAGCAGGTGCTGCAGATGTTCAATCTCGGCCTGCTGTCGCTCGAGTTCCGCGGACTGGCCGAGCGGCTGTACTGGGCAACCTGCGCCAAGATCCGCGATGCGTGCCGCAGGCTCGAGCGACTGCCCGAGGAGCTCGAGGATCTCGAGTCGATCCTGTCGGACACGTATTTCTGCAACTTCTCCGTGTTCCAGTCGCTGCCCGACAGCTGGGCCATCGATCAGCTGTTCCCGATCATGCCGATCCATCGCCTGGAGGAGTGCCCGACGCGCACCGCGGTCCTCGCCGACATCACCTGCGACTCCGACGGCAAGATCGATCACTTCGTGTCGATGCGCGATGTGAAACGCACGCTCGAGCTGCACGAGCTCAGATCCGGCGAGACATATTACCTCGCGGTGTTCCTCGTGGGCGCCTATCAGGAAACGCTCGGCGATCTGCACAACCTGTTCGGCGATACGCATGTGGTGCACGTGCGGCTGCACGACGAGGGCGGTTGGTGGATCGAGGAAATCGTCAAGGGCGATACCGCCAACAAGGTGCTCGAGTACATGGAATACGACGTGGCGGAGCTCTACCCCGCGCTGGCGCGCGATTGCGAGCGTGCGATCCGCGACGGCCGCATGACGCTCGCGGAGAGCCAGGCGCTCAAGCGCTTCTACGAGACCGAACTCGACGGCTACGCGTACCTCGAACCGGCTGGCGCCTGAAGCGCCCCGTTCCGACTTTCTGCTGACCTGCACGCCCGTTCTGGTAGGCTTCGCGCCGGTTGCCAACTGCCAGGCTCGAGGCATGTGACAGGGCGAACGACAATCCCGAACCGGCTGGTGAACCGCTCATGAGTGATGACGCCGGGAGCGAGGCGCCGTGCGCGGCTTTCATCAGCTACGCCTCGACCGACAAGGCGACCGCCGATGCCCTGACCGCCTACCTCGAGCAACGCGGCATCCACTGCTGGATCGCCCCGCGCGACGTTCCAGCGGGCGCGCTGTACGCGGATGCGATCGTGCGCGCCATCAACGAGGCGCCTGCCCTGGTGCTGCTGCTGTCGCGCAACGCGACCGGCTCGTCCCACGTCGGCAAGGAGCTCGAGCGTGCCTCCTCCAAGCGCAAGCGGATCATCGCCGTGCGCCTGGACGATGCGCCCCTGTCACCTGCCTTCGAGTATTTTCTGAGCGAATCGCACTGGGTGGACGTGCCCGCGGCTGGGCGCGAGACGGCTTTTGCCCGGCTCGCCGATGCGCTGGGAAGTACGGCTGCGCCCCGGCCGCTGCCGACCGCCGCGGCCACAGCGCCGGCACCCACGCGCCGCCCATGGCCCTGGGGAACCGTTCTCGGTGCGCTCGCGCTCGCCGTGGCGCTCGCAGGCACGGCGGTCTATTTCCTGCGTAGCGCTCACACGCCGCCGCCCGCCGCCGCGCCGGCCGCCGCTGCGGCGGACAAGTCCATCGCGGTGCTGCCGTTCACGGACATGAGCGAGCGGCACGACCAGGAATACTTCGCCGACGGCATGGCCGAGCAGATCCTCGACCTGCTCGCCAAGATCCCCGGACTCAAGGTCATCGCGCGCACCTCCTCGTTCCAGTTCAAGGGCAAGGCCGAGGACATGCGCGTCGTGGGCGAGAAGCTCGGTGTGGCGAACGTGCTCGAGGGCAGCGTGCGCAAGGCGGGCGACCGGTTGCGCATCACCGCGCAGCTCATCCGTGCCTCCGACGGCTCGCACGTCTGGTCCGAGGTCTACGACCGCGAGATCCGCGACGTCTTCCGCACCCAGGACGAGATCGCGGATGCGGTCGTCGGCGCGCTCAAGGTGTCACTGCTCGGCGGGGCGCCGACACAGCGCCCGCCCCCGACCGCCAATACCGAGGCTTATGCGCTGTACCTGCAGGGGCTCGCCGCGTGGCAGCGCTACACGGCGGCCGACTCGGCCCAGGCGCGCAAATACTTCGAGCGCGCCGTCGCTCTCGACCCGAACTTCGCCGAGGCGTGGGCAGCGCTCGCGGGAATTTACGGCGACGCCTTCGTCTTCGGCACCACGGATCCCCTCGACACTGTGCGCACTCAGATCGCCACTGCGGCCAACCGCGCCCTGGCGATCGACCCGAACCTCGCCGATGCCCACGTAGCGCTCGCCAACCTCGGGTTCATCGACTACGACGTCGCGAAGAGCCTGCGCGAGCTGCGCACCGCGCTCGCGGCCGAGCCGGACAACCTCGCCGCACTCGGCATCTCCATCTATCTCGCGATCAGTGTCTGTCATCTCGACGAGGCCGAGCACCTCGCACGGCGCCTGATCGAGCGCGACCCGCTCTCCGTGGACCCCTATCGCGGGCTCGCCACGGCGCTGTGGTTCAAGGGTCAGAGCGCGGAAGCCGAGGCCACCTACCGCCGCATGCTCGCCTTCAGTCCTGCTGCCGAAAGCATGCACTACCGGCTCGCGCAGCTGCTGATCGTCCAGGGCCGGCCGCAGGAAGCGCTGCGCGAGCTTGAGTCCGAGCCGAACTCCGAGTGGCAGGCGTTCGGTCGCACGATGGCTTACGATTCACTCGGCAAGCGCGCCGAGGCGGACCAGCAGCTCGCGCTCGCCATGAAAGTACACATGGGCTGGCAATACCAGGTGGCGCAGGTCTACGCGCATCGCCGCGACCGTGAAGAGGCGCTCAGGTGGCTCAAGGAGGCGCAGCAGGCGCACGACCCGGGCTTCCTCAACTACGTGAAGTGCGATCCGATGCTCGCGGACCTGCGCAGCGACCCGCGCTACCAGGCGCTGCTCGCCGAGCTCAACCTGCCGCCGTAGGGCGGATCCTCGCCGTCCGCTGCGGCCCGGGAACGGCGGCCATCGCCTAGTTGATCGCGCCGCGGCCAAGGAGCGTCGCGACACCCAGCACGAGGAACAGCGCGGCTGCGACGCGCCGAATCCACCTGAGCGGCAGGCGACGGGCAAGGGCTTCGCCGAGCAGCACCACCGGCACATCCGCCAGCAGCATGCCGAGGGTGGTGCCGGCGACCACAGGCAACAGCACCTGATAGCGCGCCGCCAGTGCCGCGGTGGCGAACTGAGTCTTGTCGCCGATCTCCATGAGGAAGAACGACAGCACGGTGGTGCCGAATACCCCGAAACGCGCGCTGCCCTCCGGCAGGTGGGCCGCCCTGTCGGGGATCAGTGCCCAGACGGCTGCCGCGAGAAATGCCGCCGCCAGCAGCCAGCGCAGAGCCGTAGCTCCCAGGTACGCGGCGATCAGTGCGCCGGCGGCGCCCGCCACGAAGTGATTGACGAGTGTCGCGGTCGCGATCCCGGCAATGATCGGCACCGGGCTGCGGAAGCGCGCCGCCAGCACCAGGGCCAGGAGCTGCGTTTTGTCACCAAACTCGGCGAGCGCGACGACACCGAGGGACACCAGGAAGGCCTGCAAAAACACCCCTGTTTGCGTATACAAAAGCCCGGGAGTAGCATGACAGACGCGTTCGTATCCGTCTGGATGACTGCGCTTTGTCTGATCGTTTCGATGCCCTCTCCCACCCCGCGCCTCTCATCCGTGCGCGAACGCAGGTGCAGGCCGCCGGCCCAAGCGCTGCGCATTGACTGAAACTGCCGATCGTGTGCCTTGAAGCCTTGACCTGTTTGACTGTTCACGCGGTACATGCGACCACGCTGAAGCGGTCGCCGCTGTCCGCATTCTCAAGAGAGACCCCCGGATGACGACGATTTACGTGGGCAATCTGCCCTTCAACGCGACCGAGCAGGACGTGAAAACCCTGTTCGAACGTCATGGCAAAGTGGAGTCGGTAAAACTCATCAACGACCGCGAAACCGGCAAGCCGCGAGGTTTCGGATTCGTCGACATGCCTCAGGCCGAAGCGCAGAGCGCCATTCAGGCCCTGAACGGCTTTCAGATGAACGGCCGGCCGCTGCGCGTCAACGAAGCACAGGAACGCCCGCAGCGCCCGCGCCAGGGCGGTGGTCCGTTCCGCCGCTGACGGCACCTGGTGCCCGACGCAATAAAACCCCGCCACGCGCGGGGTTTTTTTATGCGGTACATGAGGTATAAGGGGGACCCTCGCGTGGAGCGGGGATCCGAGGGCGATGTTATGCCTGCCAAGCTGCTGTCGGTTGCCGCCGTGATCGCGCTGGCCCTGGTGCCGGTGGCGTGCACGGAGGTCACTTCACGGCAGACCACGGCTGAGGATCTCACCGCCATCCTCGCCGGCGATCAGCGCACGAGCGAGGAACGCGCCCGCGACGTGTACCGCCATCCAAAGGAAACCTTGCTGTTCTTCGGCATCCGGCCGGAGATGAGCGTGCTCGAGGTGTGGCCGGAGCCGGGCTGGTACACCGAGATCATCGCGCCCCTGGTACGCGAGAAGGGCAAGTACTATGCGGCGGTCATTCCCGCCGACCCCGCCAACAAGCACATCACGAAGCGCCTGGATGACTACTACGCGAAGCTCGCCTCGCGACCGGAGCTCTACGACCGCGTGGTGGTGGTGAGCTTCCCCCGCGACGGCGGGGATGCCGTGCCGCCCGGCACAGTCGACATGGTCGTGACCTTTCGCAACATCCACAACTGGATGGCACGCGATGAGGCCGCGCAGGCGTTCGCCACCATGTACCGCGCGCTCAAGCCCGGCGGCGTGCTGGGCGTGGTCGAGCACCGCGGCAACCCTAACCTGCCACAGGACCCGAAAGCCAAGAGCGGTTACGTGAACGAGGACTACGCCGTCAAGCTCATCGAGGCCCAGGGGTTTCGCCTGGTGGCGAAGTCCGAGGTCAACGACAACCCCAAGGACACCAAGGACTACGAGCAGGGCGTGTGGACGCTGCCGCCGAGCTACGTCCTCGGGGCCAAGGACCACGACAAGTATGCCGCCATCGGCGAGAGCGACCGCTTCACGCTGAAGTTCGTGAAGCCGCGCAAATAGCGCTCACCACATCTCGCGCAGCCGGGCGCTCACGTCGACCTTAACCTGCGCGCCGCTCTCCTGAAGAGTTTCGCCGCTACCGAGCGTCGAGCCGTGGAACGCGGCCGCATCGAGTGTCTTCAGCACCTTTTCGGTCATGAAACGGCTGCGACCGCCGTATACGTGCGCATCGCCGTGGCGTGACTGCTGCGTCAGGTGGAACTTCAGCGGTGCGAGCAGCAGCAGCTCGTTCTGCGCGCGGGTCAGTGCCACGTACAGCAGCCGCCGCTCCTCCTCGATGAGCTCCGGTTTGCCGGTGGCGAATTCCGACGGGAAGCTGCCGTCGACCACGTTGAGCACGTACACCGTATCCCATTCCATTCCTTTCGCGGAATGGATGGTCGACAGCACCAGGTAATCCTCGTCGAGCGTCGGCCGCCCGGCGAGATCGCTGGTGGCGTTCGGCGGATCGAGCGTCAGCTCGGTGAGAAAACGCTCGCGCGAGGGGAACTGGCCGGACAGCAGCTCGAGCTGCTCGAGATCGCCGAGCCGCGTGTGGAACTGCTCGTACAGCCGCTCGAAGTGCGGCCGGTACCACTCGCGCGCCATGTTCAGCTGTCCGGGCCAGGGGCGCTCTGGATCGGCGAGCGCCTGCAGCAGCTCGACGAGGCGCTGCCAGTCGCGCTCGGGTGTCTGCGGCGGCTGGAACGCCTGCAGCGCCGCGAACGAATGGCCGCCCGCTTCCAGGTGCTCGAGCGCCGCCCGGGCGTTCACCGGCCCCATGCCCGGCAGCAGCTGCAGCGCACGGAACGCAGCGAGCGTGTTGCGCGGATTGTCGGCCCAGCGCAGCACGGCCAGCAGATCCTTGATGTGGCCGGCCTCGAGGAACCTGAGCCCGCCATACTTGACGAACGGCAGCTTGCGCTTGGTCAGCTCGACCTCGAGCAGGTCGCTGTGGCTGGCGCTCCTGAACAGCACCGCCTGGCGCTTCAACGGCACGCTGGCCTCGCGCTTCTTCAGTATCTCGGTGCAGATGAATTCCGCCTGCGACTGCAGATCGTCCACGGTGACCATGCGCGGCCGCGCACCCTGACCGCGGATCGACAGCAGATACTTGCGGTGCTGGCGCGGCGCCTCGGCCATGACCGCGTTGGCGACATCGAGCACCTGCTGCGTCGAGCGGTAGTTCTGTGCCAGCGTCACCACCTCGGCGGCCGGCTGGAAGCGCTCCGGAAAGCCGAGGATGTTCTCCACGGCGGCGGCGCGGAAGGAGTAGATCGCCTGCGCATCGTCTCCTACCACCGCCAGTCCCGCGCCGTCCGGCTTGAGGGCATACAGGATCTCGGCCTGCAGCCGGTTGGTGTCCTGGTACTCATCGACCAGCACGTGATCGAAGTGCGTGCCGATGTGCTGTGCGAGGCGCGGCTCGGCCATCATGGCGTGCCAGTAGAGCAGCAGGTCGTCGTAGTCGAGCAGGTTGGCATGCTGCTTCTGCTCGACGTAGGCGCGGAACAGCCGGGTCAGCTCCTCCTCCCACTGTGCACACCACGGATAGTGCTGCGCGAGCGCCTCCTGGAGCGAGGCGCGCGTGTTGACGCGGTTGGAGTAGATCGAAAGGCACGTGTCCTTGCGCGGGAAGCGCTGCTCCTTGCCGGCCAGTCCCAGCTCCTGGCGCAGGCTGTCCATCAGATCGGAGGAGTCGCCCCGGTCGATGACGCTGAAGTGCGGATCGAGCTGCAGGTGCGGCGCATAGTGCCGCAGCAGGCGGTTGCCGATGGAATGAAAGGTGCCCGCCCAGGTGAGGCGCTGCGCGATGCCCTGCGTGACGCCGCCGAGAGTGTCGTTGAGCGCCTTGCGCGTGATGTCGTGCGCGCGGCGGCGCATCTCCTGCGCCGCGCGCCGGGTGAAGGTGAGCATCAGGATGCGGGCCGGGTCCACGCCGCTGATGACCAGATGCGCGACGCGATGCGCCAGCGTGTCGGTCTTGCCGGTGCCCGCGCCGGCGACGATCAGCAGCGGACCGGACGCGTAGCCCTTCTCCGGCAACGGCTCGCCGTGGGTCACGGCCTTGCGCTGTGGCCCGTTGAGCCGGTCGAGATGCGCGGTGGTGGTCATAATGCTGCGGGTGCGACTATAACAGCGGCGGCGGCCCGGAGCGGCGCACCAGCACGCGCAGAAGAGACGCGCGTCACGCCCCGCCGGGGCCACCCCTGGGCTCACCTCACCGCCGCAGCCCCACAACGAAGGAATCCGCGCATGAACCCGGAAAAACAGACCATGCAGTACCGCGGGCGCGTCATCAGCGTGAGCGTGGATGAGGTGCTGCTGCCGAACGGACACCGTTCACTCCTGGAGGTGGTGCATCACCCCGGCGGGGCCGCGGTGGTGGCGCTCGATGACGCGCAGCGCGTGTGTCTGCTGCGCCAGTACCGTTACGTCGCCGGAGGCTGGTTGTGGGAGCTGCCGGCGGGCAAGCTCGAGCCCGATGAGCCGCCGCTCGCCACGGCGCAGCGCGAGCTGCGCGAGGAAGCCGGGGTGACTGCGCGCGAGTGGCACAGCCTCGGCAGCTGCCTCAGCTCACCCGGAGTATTCAGTGAGCGGCTGCACCTGTTCCTGGCAAGCGGCATCACGCCCGCGACGACCGCGCACGAGCGTGCCGAGGTCATCGAAATCCACTGGATACCGTTCGCCGAGGCGTGCCGGTGGGCGATTGCCGACATCATTACCGACTGTAAGACCGCGCTGGCGCTGTTGCGCGCACGCGAGCGCTGACCGACGAACGGCGCAACGACGGCCGGAAATCCGTGACCGATGTCGCAGTGCGGGCAAGCCGCGCGCGGCTACCCTGCACACGGGGAAATCAGACATGCAGATACCATAATCTGTGAACAGGACATTCAAGATACCGCCCGCGGGGAAGCCGCCCTCGGACAACGAGCGGCGGCGCATCGGTACGGTCGTGCACGACGAACGCGGCAACGCCTCGGTCAGCTGGCGCGATGCGGCCGCCGACCAACAGCGTCCCGTGCTCGAGATCCTCGGTGAGCCGAAACTGACGGTGAAGACCGAGGAGGAGACCTTCGATCCTTACTCGCGCCACCGTGCGCGCAGCGCTCCGGGCGCGGCACCACGCCCACGCACCGACCTGCGCCGGCTGTCCGAGTGGATCAAGATGATGCGCGACCTCGAGGCGCGCAAGCGCGGGGCGACGGCGACGGCGACGGCGACGATTGAAGGAGCGCTGCGGCGCCCAGGGGGGCCTGCGTCGCCGGCGCGTCAGTCGATCCCGTCGATGAGCGCACGCTTGCGTGCGTGGCTCAGCCGATAGAAACGGCGCAGCTCCGCCAGCACCGCAGCGTCGTCGGCGCACTGCGCGCCGTCGCCGCGGTTGCGGGCGAGTCGCTGCTCCAGGCGACTGCAGAAGCGCAGCGCCAGGCGGCTCGCCTCACGATACAGCCCGGCACGCCCCGGTGCGACGCGCGAATCGACACGCGTACGCTCGAACAGCACGCGGCGCAATTCCGCGGGAAAGTGACCGGGGAACTGCTGGCGCAGCAGCCAGTGGCTGGCGACGTACTTGTCCACCTCCGCCTGCATTTCGAGCTCGAGCAGCGATACCGCCTTGTCGTGTCCGGCATTCCAGGCGAGGTAGAGGAAGTGGCTCACGCCCTCGAGCGCGGTGCAGTAGTCGGCGACGTTGCCGGCATGCAGGCGTGTGAGCGGATCCTCGCGCGCCAGCCGCCCGAGCAACTCCGGATCGAGATACAGTGCCAGCGCGACCTCATCGTCCCCTTCCGCCGGCTGCGCCACCAGCAGCTCCTCCTCGATCGTGCCGCCGCGGGCCGCCGGCGGCAGCTGGCGGCGGTCGGTGACCAGGAAGTCATAGACGTCGTGAGCGATGCTCACGTCGTAGATGCCGCCGATCAGGTTCTGCAGCCGCGTGAGCAGCATGCGCGCATCAGTGCGTGAAGGCGGTGCCGCCGGCGGTGGTGGGGTCGACACCGAGGCGCTTCAGCTGCGCATAACAGCGTGCGCTGCCGGTCTTCAGCCAGATCTCGTACAGACGCAGAATGTCGCCGTCACTGTGTGGGCTGGCGCCCTCACTCACCTCGTTGAGCGCGTCGACCATCGGCTGGAATTTCCGCGACAGCTCGGCGAACACTGCCGCCAGCACCCGCCCCCGCCCGTGCGTGCTCGCCTGCGCCAGCGCGCCATACGCCTGGCCGCCCATGGCGATGTGGTAGTCGATGTCGATGAGCTTGTTGGCAAAGCCGTGCGCAAAGAAGCCCGCGACGAACAGCGACACGTCACCGAGGCGCTGCAGCGAGCGGTAACGATCGGTAGTGCCCGGGGGGGCCTCGAGCGCCTCGCACAGCATCGCCACCAGCGGCTTCAGGCGCAGCCCGTCGGCGGTGCTCTCGTAGAGCGCCTCGGAGCGTGCGAACAGCGTCAGCAGGTTGACGACATAGTGCTCGGTCTGATCCTCGACCGTGAGGTGTTGGCGCTGCAGCGCGTCGTGCAGGGTGTCGCGGAAGAATTCGCGCAGATTCGCCACCGGAAGCACACGCCTCTCAGCCATCCGCTCGTCTCCTGACGTGCTGTGTCTGCATCGTTACTAAAAAAAGAGCACCGCCGTCGCCAAAAGGTTCACCGCAACTCCCGGAGAATACCGTGATGCGCTGCGCTGATTGCGGCAGAATCGCCGGCCCACATCTGGCAGCCTGCCGGCCCGAGTGCTGACAAGCGGTGCCGGTGAGCGCTGCATCCCGGTTTGTTGGGCGCAACGCGTGACCGGCTTCGCGGTCCGCGGGACAGTCGAGCGGCGGCTTCGCTCAGCAGCGCAGCGCCCCGGCGAGCTGGACGCAATCACACACCGTAAGGTCGGCGGCCGCGAGCTCCGGCGGCCAAGTCGCGCCGCGCCGGTTCATCCATACCGTCACCAGTCCGGCCGCGCGCGCCGCGGCGACATCGAGCCGCGGATCATCGCCGACGTAGGCGATCTCGGCGGCGCCGAGCGCGAGCTCCTCGGCGAGTCGCTCGAAACAGCGCCGTTCCGGCTTGGCGGCGCCGATCTGGCGCGCGTTCAGCGACACCGTGAACACGTGATCGAGGCCGATGCGCTCGAGGTCGGCATTGCCGTTGCTCAGCGAGCCCAGCGGAAAGCGCCGGCGCAGCCGCCGCAAGCCCGGCACCACGTCGGGGAACACGTCCACCTCGTTGCGCGCGGCGAGGAACACGGCGAATGCCTGCACGGCGATGCCCTCGTCGTAGCCGTGCTCACGGGCGTGTGCGGCGAGGGTGGTGACGCGCAGGTAAGTGACGTCGTGGGCGTTGTGTGGCTCGGCGCGGGCAAGCAGCTCGCGGGCGCGACGCATGTCCTCGCTCGACAGCCGCTGCACGATGCGCGGACAGTGCTCGTGCAGCCAGGCGAGCAGGCGCCCTTCGGCGCGTGCCAGCACCGGCTCGACATCCCAGAGTGTATTATCGAGATCGAAGGCAATGGCGCGGACGTCGCTGAGCACGCCGCGAAGGTTACCATCCCATGGAACCGCTCACCCTCGTCATCGGCAACAGGAACTACTCCTCCTGGTCGCTGCGCGCTTGGCTGATGCTCAAGCACGCGGGTGTGAGCTTTCAGGAAATTCTGGTCCCGCTGGATACCGCGGACACCCGCGAGCAAATCGAGCATTACAGTCCGAGCGGGCGCGTGCCGCTGCTGCGGCACGGTGAGCTGCGCATCTGGGACTCACTCGCCATCTGCGAGTACGTCGCCGAGCTCACCGGGCGCGGCTGGCCCCGGCAGCGTGCAGCGCGCGCGGTAGCGCGCTCGGTATGCGCCGAGATGCACTCCGGCTTCACTACGCTGCGCTCGCTGTGGCCGATGAACGCCCGAGCGCGCAACCGCCACACGGTGGGCACGACCGCCCTCGAGGCGGATGTCGAGCGCATCGACGAGCTCTGGAACGACTGCCGTTGCCGCTTCGGCAGCGGCGGCCCGTGGCTATTCGGGGAATACACCGCAGCCGATGCCATGTACGCACCCGTGGTGCTGCGCTTCAACACCTATGGCGCACGCACGTCGCAGACGGCCCGCTGGTACATGGCGAGCGTGCTCGAGGACGGCGCGTTGCAGGAGTGGCTCCAGGCAGCGAAGCAGGAGCCGTGGACGCTCGCGGCTGAAGAGGTCGGCTGAGCGGATTCGTCACCACGACGCTGAAAGAGCCCCATGTCACGCAAACCCCTGCCGCGGTCGCGGTCGCTCGTCTGCACCCTGCTGGCGCTCGGTACCGGCGCCTTCGCGGCTGCGGCACCCTGCGGCGCAATCGCCGCAGATCCCGCCGCGGGCGGCCGAGCCTTTACGGTCGAAGACCTGATGGCGCTCAAGCGGATCAGCGACCCGCGGGTCTCGCCCGACGGCCGCTACCTGGTATTCGTGTTGCGTGAGATCGACCTGCAGGCCAACAAGGGACACAATAGTCTGTGGTTCCTCGCCCTGGCGGCGGTCGGCGACGAGCCGCGTCGACTCACCGATGCCACCAGCAACGATTCCAGTCCACGCTGGGCGAGCGACAGCCGCACGCTGTACTTTCTCTCCACGCGCTCGGGCAGCTCGCAGGTATGGCGGCTGCACTTCGGCAGCGGCGTGGCGCAGCGCGTCACCGACTATCCGCTCGATGTCGGCGCGCTCAAGGTGTCACCGCGCGGCGATATGCTGGCCGTGGCGATGGAGGTGTTCCCGGATTGCCCGACGCTCGCGTGCACCCGCGCCCGCCTCGATGCGCGCGCCAAGGACAAGGCGACCGGGCGCAGCTACGAGCGCGTATTCGTGCGTCACTGGGATACCTGGAGCGACGGCACGCGCTCGCACCTGTTCGTCGCCCCGCTCGATGCAGACGGCAAGGCCGGCACCGCGCTCGACGTGTCGCGGGGCATGGACGCCGACATCCCCAGCAAGCCCTTCGGCGGGGACGAGGACTTCGTCTTCAGTCCCGACGGACACACGCTGGTGTTCTCGGCGCGCATCGCCGGCGGCAGCGAGCCCTGGTCGACCAACTTCGATCTGTTTCAGGCTCCGCTCGACGGCAGCCACGCGCCCGTCGACCTGACCGCCGCCAACGCGGCCTGGGATGCGCAGCCGGTGTTCCTGCCGAACGGCGACCTCGCCTGGCGCGCGCAGGACCACCCGGGCTTCGAGTCCGACCGCTTTCACATTATGCTGCGCAGCGCGCGCAACGGAACCGTGCGCGCGCTCACCGCCGGCTGGGACCGCTCGGTCGCACACCTCGAGGCAACCGCCGATGGCGCAGCGCTGATCGCGAGCGTCGATGAGCTGGGGCAGCGCGTCCTGTACCGAATCGATGCCCGCAGCGGCACGCCGACCCGGCTCACATCCAGCGGCGAGGTGGAGGAGTACAGCCTGGCGCGCGACGAGGTGATCTTCGCACGCGCGGATCTCGGCAGCCCGAGCGATGTGTACCGGATGCCGCTGCACGGCGGCGAGCCGCGCCGCGTCACTGACATCAATCGCGAGCTGCTCGCCGCGCGACAGCTGAGCCCGTACGAGCAGTTCAGCTTCAACGGCTGGCACGATGAGACCGTCTACGGCTATGTCGTCAAGCCGTTCGGCTTCGAGCCCGGCAGGCGCTTTCCAGTCGCGTTCGTGGTGCACGGCGGCCCGCAGGTGAGCATGCAGAATCTGTGGACGTACCGCTGGAACGCGCAAGTACTTGCTGGCGGCGGCTACGGCGTGGTGATGATCGACTTTCACGGCTCGCCCGGTTATGGCCAGGCGTTCACCGATTCGATCAGCCACGACTGGGGCGGCAAGCCGCTGCTCGACCTCGAGCGGGGACTCGCCGCAGCGCTCGACAAATACCCCTGGCTGGACGGCGAGCGCGTGTGTGCGCTCGGCGCCTCCTACGGCGGCTTCATGATGAACTGGATCGAGGGTAACTGGCCGGACCGGTTCCGCTGCATCGTCAATCACGACGGGCTGTTCGACCAGCGTACGATGTACTACTCGACCGAGGAGCTGTGGTTTCCCGAATGGGAATTCGGCGGCCCGTACTACGAGCACCCGGAAGCGTACGAGCAGTTCAATCCCGCCAACTACGTCGCCAGGTGGCGCACGCCGATGCTGGTAATCCACGGGCAGCAGGACTTCCGTGTGCCCTACGCCCAGGGCATCTCCGCATTCACCGCGCTGCAGCGGCGCGGCATCGAGAGCCGGCTGCTGATCTTCCCCGACGAGAATCACTGGGTGCTCAAACCCGCCAACAGCATCCTCTGGTATCACACCGTGCTGGGGTGGCTCGATGCTCACCTGAAGGACCAACCTCAGCAGCCCTAGCGCTTCGTCGACACCGAGGCGCAGTGGCTCGATGCTCACCTGAAGGACCAACCTCAGCAGCCCTAGCGCTTCGTCGACACCGAGGCGCAGTGGCTCGATGCTCACCTGAAGGACCAACCTCAGCAGCCCTAGCGCTTCGTCGACACCGAGGCGCAGTGGCTCGATGCTCACCTGAAGGACCAACCTCAGCAGCCCTAGCGCTTCGTCGACACCGAGGCGCAGTGGCTCGATGCTCACCTGAAGGACCAACCTCAGCAGCCCTAGCGCTTCGTCGACACCGAGGCGCAGTGGCTCGATGCTCACCTGAAGGACCAACCTCAGCAGCCCTAGCGCTTCGTCGACACCGAGGCGCAGTGGCTCGATGCTCACCTGAAGGACCAACCTCAGCAGCCCTAGCGCTTCGTCGACACCGAGGCGCAGTGGCTCGATGCTCACCTGAAGGACCAACCTCAGCAGCCCTAGCGCTTCGTCGACACCGAGGCGCAGTGGCTCGATGCTCACCTGAAGGACCAACCTCAGCAGCCCTAGCGCTTCGTCGACACCGAGGCGCAGTGGCTCGATGCTCACCTGAAGGACCAACCTCAGCAGCCCTAGCGCTTCGTCGACACCGAGGCGCAGTGGCTCGATGCTCACCTGAAGGACCAACCTCAGCAGCCCTAGCGCTTCGTCGACACCGAGGCGCAGTGGCTCGATGCTCACCTGAAGGACCAACCTCAGCAGCCCTAGCGCTTCGTCGACACCGAGGCGCAGTGGCTCGATGCTCACCTGAAGGACCAACCTCAGCAGCCCTAGCGCTTCGTCGACACCGAGGCGCAGTGGCTCGATGCTCACCTGAAGGACCAACCTCAGCAGCCCTAGCGCTTCGTCGACACCGAGGCGCAGTGGCTCGATGCTCACCTGAAGGACCAACCTCAGCAGCCCTAGCGCTTCGTCGACACCGAGGCGCAGTGGCTCGATGCTCACCTGAAGGACCAACCTCAGCAGCCCTAGCGCTTCGTCGACACCGAGGCGCAGTGGCTCGATGCTCACCTGAAGGACCAACCTCAGCAGCCCTAGCGCTTCGTCGACACCGAGGCGCAGTGGCTCGATGCTCACCTGAAGGACCAACCTCAGCAGCCCTAGCGCTTCGTCGACACCGAGGCGCAGTGGCTCGATGCTCACCTGAAGGACCAACCTCAGCAGCCCTAGCGCTTCGTCGACACCGAGGCGCAGTGGCTCGATGCTCACCTGAAGGACCAACCTCAGCAGCCCTAGCGCTTCGTCGACACCGAGGCGCAGTGGCTCGATGCTCACCTGAAGGACCAACCTCAGCAACCCACGCACTCCGCCGATGCGGGAGCGCCCGGGCTAGACGCGCATCTGAAAAACTAATCCGGCGGGTTGTTGGTGCGCAGAAATGCAACCGATGCAGTCAGCATCTGCAGTCGCGTCGCACTGCGCGACAGCCAGTGATCCTCGTTCTTGAGCGGCACCAGGTCGACGCTCCTGCGCGCCTTGCGCAGGGCATCGAACATGATGCTGCTCTGCTCGAAGGGCACGACCGTATCGTCCCGTCCATGGATCAGCAGTACCGGCGCCGAGACGGCCTCCACGTGCCTGACGGGTGAGATGGCATCGACGCGCGGATCATCCGCACCACTGAGGCCCATGAACCGGTCCCAGTAGCGCAGCACCAGCTCCTGATGCACGTATCCGGCCTGCATCGACTCGAGCCACCGCTTCAGATCGGAGATGCCGGCTACCGACACCGCGCAGCGGTAGACGCCCGGGTCGAGCGTGACGCCGGCCAGCGCGGCGTATCCGCCGTAGCTGGCGCCGACGATACAGACGCGCGCCGGATCCGCGATTCCCTCCTTGACCAGATAGCGCACGCC
Organism: uncultured Gammaproteobacteria bacterium; assembly: GCA_963837075.1. Lineage (GTDB taxonomy): Bacteria > Pseudomonadota > Gammaproteobacteria > Steroidobacterales > Steroidobacteraceae > 13-2-20CM-66-19. The sequence goes on from CAWILY010000009.1 coordinate 206,570, forward strand.
GTCGGACAGATCCGTCTGCATCTTGCGGCCCCATTCACCGAAGCCGGAGGACAGGAACTGCCAGTTGAGATTCGAGCCGCGATAGTTGGGCCGCAGTACCGCGTAGCCCTGGTCTGCGAGGGCCTGAGACCACCAGTCGAAGTCGGCGGTGTCGCGCGCGGCCGGCCCGCCGTGCACCAGCACGATCAGCGGCAGCCGCGTCGGAGGGCGCCCACGCGGCAGGGTCAGGTACGCGGGGATCTCCAGCCCGTCGCTGGCCTGATAGTTCACCCGACGCACTTCCAGCGGCGTGATTCCCGGGTACACCTCACCGACCGGCGAGGCATGCATGGTGTTGAGATCCACGAGCTCGTAAACGAAGCCATCCCGGGTACCGTTCACCCGCACGACCATCTTCCTGAGATCGGTCGAGAACGAGGCGAGTTGCAGGTGCTCTCCCTTGAAGGCGCGCGCCACGGCATCCCACTGTCGCTGCATCGCCGGATCGAAGAACACGTACTGGTCGTCGTCCCGGACGGTAAGCCCGCCGATCATCCGATGGGTGGCCGGATCCTCGATCGGCTCGCTCAACCCGGCTCCCTCGGGAAACGACGGCAGCAGCGCGCCGTCCTTCAGGGACAGCAGCCGCCAGACAGAGTCACCGGCCACGATGGACTGCACTAGAAGCGTATCGGGCTGCGGGCCGAAGCCGAGGATCCGCGGATACTCGATGGCTTCATGCCCGTAAGCCACCTCGCGCAGCTTGCCGTCGCGCAGGATCCTGATGACCCAGCGCTGTTCGCGGTCGAAATAGTCCTCCTCGACGGCAACCGCTCCGCTCTCGTCCACGAGCCAGCCCTGCGTCTCGAGTCCGCCGCCCTGCACGATCTGCTGGTGGTCGGTCTGCAGGTCGACCCGAAACAGTGCGGGCCGCGTCATGCGCCCGACGGACGTGCCGGGAACGAAAAGCACCGTATGCCCGTTCAGCCTGCGCACCATGACCTGGCCTCTCACCACGTTCATGATCGGATCGCCCCACTGATCGATGCGCGGCACGGACCTCATGCGATTCTTGCTCACCTGGTAGACATCCAGCATCAGCCACTCGTGGCGCGGACCGATGAGTCCGGCGGGCAGGCCGGTCGCCGAATCGAAGATCATCAGGTTGTCATCGTCCGCCCAGGTGAGGATGCGCACCTTGGCCTCCCGCAGGCGAAACACGTGCAGCGCCTTGCGATCGCTGATCGAGAAGACGATCAGCAGGCGGGTATCGGCGTCGGTGCGGATGAATGCCAGCCGTGAGCCATCGGGCGACAGCGCGACGTTCTCGAGGCCGGGCAGCCGCCCGTAGACTTCGAGCGAGCCAGGGTCCGCCCGCAGCGGCGCACCCGCCAGTGCCAGCAGCCCGAACAGCGCGCCCAGGCCCGGGCAGCGGCGAGTCGTGTTAGCGAACCGCACGCGCGCGTATCCGATGGCGAGTGCTAGCGGCTGCGCCGGAACTTGTAGTCGCCGATGGTCAGCACACCGGCTGAGAACTCCACCAGCGGCCCTGCCGCCTCGCCAGGGGCGTCAGGACAGACCTTGGCATCGTGATTGGCGACGAAGCCATCGGTGGTCTTCTTCCAGAACAGCTGGCAGGCCTCGGCCCGCACGTCATCGCTCATGATGCTGGTGAACAGATCCTTGTTCTGCAGCCCCTCGCGCCAGCGCTGCGGCTCGACGAATTCATACAGCGTCTCGACGATGCCCTTCTTGTCGTCGACCTGGAAGCTGTACATCTTCTGGGTGAAAACCCGGCGCGGGTCGTCAGCGGCGGACTCCTGGGCGAAGTACACGTAGTGCCCGAGCCGCGGCGTGTAGACGTGCACGATGACGAGCGCGATCGCATCGTGCGGCGGCCGCTTGCCGCTGCGCGCGTCCTGCTCGGCCTGCGCGCTGTTGTCGTAATGGCCGGGAAACACCGCCAGCAGCTGGGTCAGCTCGCCTTCGTAGATTTTGGTCTGGCCGGTGCAGCCGCCGAGCGCCAGCCCGAGCAGCGTGGCAACCGTCGCCAGGCGGCAGCCTTGCGGCGGCGTGCGCGACCCACCGTCAGCCATAGGAGGCGCGCCACTGCGCGCGGTATTTCAGTCCCAGGCCCATCAGGCGCTCGAGCAGGTCGCCGTAGGGCGTCCCGGCCGCGCGGGCCGATTCCGCGAAGTCCTCGCCGCTCTCCAGATTGGGATTGGCATTGGCTTCCAACACGTACACCTGCCCCTGCGGCGTCACCCGGAAATCCATGCGAGCATAACCGGACATGCCGAGCGCGCGATAGATGCGCCGCGACAGCCGATCGAGCGCCGTCAGTACCGTCGGCGGCAGGTCGGCGGCGGCGTGCGTGGTGATGCCGTACTTCGCCTGGTAGCGCTTGTCCCATTTCACCTTGCGCGTGGCGATGGCGGCGAGCGAGTCGGGCATGGAGCCGAACACCATCTCCCACACCGGCAGGCGCGTCAGCCGCTCGTTGCCCATGACGCCGACGTACAGCTCGCGCCCTTCGATGAACTCCTCCACCAGGGCGTCGGACTTCACCTGATCGTGCACGAACGCGATGCGCTCCTTCAGCCGCGCGGCGTCCTCCACCACCGAGGCCTGTGCGATCCCGAGCGAGGCGTCCTCGACGGTGGACTTGACGAACAGCGGGAAACGAAGCTTGCGCGGCACCTGGAAGCGGGCGCCGCGACGGAACACGGCGAACTGCGGCGTGGCGATGCGGTGATAGGTCAGCAGCTGCTTACACAGCGACTTATCGCGCGACAGCAGCAGCCCGCGCGGATTGCAGCCGGTGTACGGCTGGCGCATGAGCTCGAGGAAGGCGACCACGTGCTGGTCGTAGGTGACGATGCCGTCGAACTCCTCGAGCAGGTTGAAGACGATGTCTGGTTGCCACTCGGCGATCGTGCTGCGCAGCTCCGTTAGGCTGTCGAGCACGCCGATGCAGCGCACGTCATGGCCGAGCTGCGCCAGGGTTGCGGTGACGTCGTACTCCGTCCGCCACTCCTCGATTTCCTTTTCGCTGTGGCCTTCGAGACTCTCCGGCGGCACCAGGCTCGCGTGCACCACGACGAGCGTGCGCAGTCGTCTCATAACGGCAAGTGCGGGGTCTCGCCCTGGGAGTACAGGCCCGTCAGCCGCTCGAGCATCCAGCGCGAATAGCGCAGCGCGTCGCGACGATCGCCGCGCACGTGCAGCTTCAGCCGCTCACTGCGCTCGATCAGCATGCGCAGGATCTGCGCCACGCTGTAGGGCTCGACCGCCAGCGCCCGCGCCACCGTTGCGACCAGGCGCCGTGCGTCGCGGCGCAACAGCGACGACGCCCGGATGCTGCCGCGGCGGGTGCGCTCGGGCGTGAAGGCGCGTTGCAGCAGCTCGTCGGCGAGCCCGCGGCGGATGAGGCGGTTGTGCGCGAGCTTGCGCCGGTAATGCTGCGCCAGGGTGCGCGTGTTGCGTTCGAGCGGCTCGACGCGCACGCGGCTGTTCACCGGCGGCGCGTTGCTGCGCACGCTCGCCACCAGCTCGTCGACCGCCCGCAGCTTGTGCAGGGCCGGCCAGTTGGCGTAGCTCTTGCGCCAGCCCGATTTCGGCGCCAGCCACACCGCGAAGGTCTCGGCGAAATCCTCGGTGGGGTGAGCCTGCGCGTACCACTCGCCCAGATGGTGCACGTAGCGACGGCTGCCGGCGCGCGCCCGGTAGCGCGCGGGATAAGGGAGCGAGGCCGGGCCGAACGTCTCGCGCCAGCGCTTGCGCCGACGCAGGCGGTAGGCGTTGTCCAGCGCGTGTCCGGCCTCGTGGCGCAGAATGCGCAGCAGCAGGCGCGAGTTACCCCCTTCGGCCTCGCGCATCATGCGCCGCTCGAGCCGCTCGAGCCGCGGGTGCGCGAGATAGAACGGCACCGCTATGCCGGGCACACCGTCTGGCGAGAACCACTCCTCCGACAGCCACACGTGCGGCCGCAGCGAGAGGCCGCGCCGCTCGAGCTCGCCGTACAGGCGGCGCACGGCACGCGCGACAGCCGAGCGTTCGATGGACAGGCGCAGATCGCAGAAGCGCATGCGCAGCAGCTCCTCATCACTCAGATGCACCCAGGCCTGAGTGCGGCGCCGGCGCGTGCGCGCGGGCGTCGCGGATGAAGTGCGCCCTGCGGCGCGTGCTTCGGACATGCGTGCCAGGTTTACCGATGATCAGGAGACAGCTGTGAGTGAGGAGCTTAGCCGAAGCGCACGCGCGCTGCTGCCCGCTGAAAGGCACTGCGCGGCGTGACGCGCCGCAGCGCCGCAAGCGCGGTCAGCTACCGAGCTCGAGCATCGCGTTCGCGAGCAGCCGGTCGGCGTACTCCTCGATCAACTGCTTCTTTATCAGGCTGTTGCGCCACATTGGGGGGATGGCACTTGAGTTGTAGTGCGCACCGGCGAGCGCGCCGGCCACCGCCGTCACGACGTCGGAGTTGCCGCCGAGATTGGCGGCGGCGAGCACTGCGTCGCGGAAGTTCTCGGTGCCGCCGAAAACCTCCAGTGCTGTGGCGAGCGCTGCGGCAGCCGTGCCTGCGGTCCGCGCGCCGCCGCTGCCCGGCGCAGCCGCGCGCGCCAGAATGCCGGCCTTGGGCTCCCCGGAAAGGGCCGCGTGCAGTCCGCGCGCCAGCGCGCGGCAGGCCGCCAGCGCCAGCGGCGCCTGGCAGGTGGTGCGAGCCGCCTCCGCAGCGTGCTCCTCGGCCCGCTCGCGGCGCGCAAAGAAGTACATCACCACCGGCGTCACCCGCGACAGCACCTCCGGGTCCTGGCTCTGCGGATCGTGGCTGCCGGCGAACAGCTGTCGTCGCCAGTGTGCCTTTGCCAGTGCCCGCGCCGTACCGGCCGTGATGCCGAGGCAGCGGTCCGTAGCGGACAGGTATCCGTGCTGCTGCCAGCGGCGGTAGCGGCTCATCTGGTCGCCAGCGTCGAAGCCATCGCACTCGAGGAGGCTCTCGGCCAGGCACAGCGCCATGGCGGTTTCGTCGCTCCAGCCCCCGCGGGGCAGGTCGAAAGGGCCGCCACCGAGCATGTCCCCGACCGGAGTGAAACGCCCCGGCCGGCCGAACTGCGTGGCCGCCGCGACCGCATCGCCGACGGCGAGACCCTGCAGCGCACCCTGGAAGCGCGCGCGCAGGCCGCGCGCCGCGGCCAGGGTGTCGGCTGCGAGCAGCGGATCACCGGCTTGCGGGCAGTGCGCCCAGTCGTTGACATAGTCGGTCTGCGCCGCGGTCTCCGGGACCGTCGGCCACGTCTGCGCGCGGGCGCTCTGTTGCCAGCGGCGATTGAGCTCACTCAATGCCTCCGCCCCGGAGCGTCCCTGCTCGACGAGCAGGCAGGCCGCCACCATCGCCGTGCGGCCGATGCCTGCGCGGCAATGCAAGTACACCGTCCGGCCCGCCTGCAGCGCCTGACGCAGGCTGCTGAGCGTCTCGGCCATGTGGCCCGGCTCGTCGGGCACGCCGTGGTCGCGGATGGGCTTGCGCAGGTAATCGACCTCGACCGGCAGCCACGCCTGGTAGGACGGCATCTCCGCAGGATGGGTCAGATCGATGAAGCAGCGCACGCCGGCCTCGAGCAGCCGCGCCACGCGCGCCTGGGTCAGCTCGGCCCCGGCAGCGCCCGGATGCTCACCGGCCAGCAGCCGGCCGGGCAATACCCAATAGCTGTTGGGGAGCGGTGTAGGCGTTTCGGCTCCCTCGTCCGCCACGGCTGTGCTCTCAGGCGCCTTCCGGCAGCGCCGCGAGCAGGTCCTCCTCCTCGCGCTCGCTCATCGGCGCCGCGCGCGTAAGTCCAAGACCGGCGAAGTCGAAATGCCGCGGATCGGCCAGGTGCTCGGGCTCGACGTGACGCAGTGCGCTGGCGATCGACTCGGTGCGCCCCGGGAACTGCCGCTCCCAGGCAGCCAGCATCTTCCTCACCGCCACGCGCTGCAGGTTGTCCTGCGAGCCGCACAGCTTGCAGGGAATGATCGGAAAGGCCCGCCCGCGCGCATAGCGCGCGATGTCGCGCTCGGCAACGTACGCCAGCGGCCGGATGACGATGTGACGGCCGTCGTCGGACAGCAGCTTCGGCGCCATCGCCTTCAGGCGGCCAGCAAAGAACAGGTTGAGGAACAGCGTCTCGACGATGTCGTCACGATGGTGCCCGAGCGCGATCTTGTCGATGCCGTTCTCAGCGGCGAAGCGATACAGCGCCCCGCGCCGCAGCCGCGAGCACAGCCCGCACAGCGTGCGTCCCGGCGGCACGACGCGCCGGACCACGCTATAGGTGTCCTGTTCGATGATGCGGAAAGGCACCCCACGTCCGGCGAGATACCCCGGCAGCACGTGCGCGGGGAAGCCGGGCTGCTTCTGGTCGAGATTGACGGCGAGCAGCTCGAAGCGCACCGGGGCGCTGCGCTGGAGCGAGAGCAGGATGTCCAGCAGCGTGTACGAGTCCTTGCCACCGGACAGGCACACCATCACGCGATCGCCCGCGGCGATCATCCGGAAATCGGCGATGGCCTTGCCGGCCGCGCTGCGCAAGCGCGCGGCAAGGCGCGTCAGGGTGCGGGACGGCTTGCTCAAGGGCCCTTCAGGCAGCGGCGCTGCTGGCGGTGCTCTCGAGATACTTTGCCTCGACGTAACGTATGAAGGAAGTCGCCGACAGCGGCTTGCCCGTGGCGTTCTTGAGCAGCTCCTGCACCGGCACTTTGGCGCCGAGGCCGTGCACGTTGGTGCGCAGCCAGCCGAACAGCCCGGAGAACTCGCCGCGCGCCAGCTGCTCGTCGAGCGCCGGCAACTGCGCCCGCAGGCTCTCGTTGAGCTGTGCCGCGATCACGGCCCCGAGGGCGTAGGAGGGAAAGTAGCCGAACGAGCCCACGGCCCAATGGATGTCCTGCAGGCAACCCTCGACATCGTCGGCCGGGCGGATGCCGAGGCGCTGCTCCATGCCGGCATTCCACGCCTCGGGCAGGTCGCGCACCGCCAGCTCGCCGGAGAGCAGCTGCTTCTCGAGCTCGTAGCGCAGCATGATATGCAGCGGATAGGTCAGCTCGTCCGCATCGACGCGGATCAGGCCGCGCTGCACGCGCGTCAGATGGCCGTAGACGTTCTCCACGTCCCACTCCGGCCCGGTCGCACCGAAGTGCCGCGCGATCAGCGGCTGCACGTAGCGCACGAACGGGCGGCTGCGGCAGACGATCATCTCGATGAGCAGCGACTGGCTCTCTTCCAGCGCCATGCCCCGGTCACGTCCCACGGGCTGATCGCGCCAGTCCTGTGGCAACCCCAGGTCGTACATCGCATGGCCGGTCTCGTGCAACGCCCCCAACAGCCCCGTGAACACATCGTCGGGGTCGAAGCGCGTGGTCACCCGGATGTCCCCCGGAACGCCCTCGGTGAAGGGATGCTCGCTCTCATCGAGCCGACCGCGATCGAAGGGGAAGCCGACGGCCTTCATGACTTCAACCGTCAGGGCCCGCTGCTTGCCGGCGGGGAACTTGCCGGCCAGCGGCAGCAGCGCACGCCCCTCCTGCGTGACGATCGCCTCGCGGATCAAAGCGGGCAGCCGGCGTGACAGCGCTTTGAACATCGCGTCGATGTCCGCCGTGGTCAGCCCGGGACTGAACTCATCGACCAGGGCATCGTAGGGGGCGAGATTGAGCGCCTGCCCGAGCAGTGCCGCCTTGTCGCGCACCAGGTGAACCACTTCCTCGAGGAACGGCGCGAACGGCTCGAACTTGCCCTGCGAGCGCGCCTCGAGCCAGCGGGATTCGGCGCGCGAGGCCGCCTTGGTGAGTCGTGACACGAGCGTCACCGGGGTCGCGATGGCGTGGTCGCGCTGGCGGCGCATCTCGCGCAGATTCGCGATCTGCCAGTCAGCCAGCCCCTGAGTATTGGCCTGTGCCCGGTCGAGCAGGCGGGTGATACGCGGTGCCGTGAGTAGCGCATGGTGCTCGGTCTCGAGCGCGGCAAGCTGATCACCACGTACGTCGGCGCTCCCCCGGGGCATCATCACGGCGGCGTCCCAGCGCAAGAGTGACAGCGCGCCCCGGAAGGCATGGAGGCGCTTGAACTCCTGCTCGAGCTGCTTGTAGGGCGAGGCGGACATGAAACGACTGGGCAATCGGGGAACAGGGCATAGTTTACCAGCTCCGCGGGTTGCCCGCCTCGCTCGAGCATAAAAAACATCAACAAAATCAATTAGCTGTGCGATATGACGGGAGTTTGACACCTGCAGGTGCTTGACGTTCGCCCCGTGATGGGGGCGGTTTCGGATTATGTCCCCTGCTGGCGCAGGACCCCCCCGTGGCTGCTTCCGGCCACCCGCCAATTCGCGCTTGCGGCCTGCAACCGCTCCCAGACCCGCATGGCGCGCTTGCGCTCGACGCCCCACCGGTAGCCGCCGAGGGCGCCGTCCTGGCGCAGGACGTTGTGACATGGAATGAGCCACGCCACCGGATTTGCGCCGACCGCGCTGCCGACCGCCCGCGCGGCGCCCCCGCAGCCCGCGGCACGCGCGAGCGCCCCGTAGCTGGTGGATCCGCGCGCGCCGAGCTCGAGAAGCGCCTGCCACACCTTGAGCTGAAAGTTGGTCCCGCGCACGGCCAGTTGAATGGGCGTGCGCTGTGCCGTCGCGCCCGAGCTCGTCCAGATGCGGTGTGCCAGCTCGCCGGCGGCCGCATCGTCGCGCGAGCGCCGTGCGTTCGGCCAGCGAGTGGCGAGCGTCGTGAGCGCAGCCTGCTCCGCGCCGGGTTCGAGGAAGCTCAGGTGGCTCAAGCCGCGCGGCGTGCTCGCCAGCAGCGCACGGCCGAAGGGTGTGTCGCTGAAACCATAGGTGAGCTGCACACCCTGCCCGCCCGTCTTGAGCTCGCCGGGCGTGACGCCATCCAGGGTCACCAGCAGATCGTGCAGTCTTCCCGGGCCAGACAGTCCGAGCGTATATGCGGTATCGAGGACCGATGGGCTGCCCGGGAGCACGGCGCGCGCCGCGTCCGCGGTCACGGTCGCGAGGTACTGCCGTGGGGTCACACCGGCCCAGCGCCGGAACAGGCGGTTGAAATGGAACTCCGACAGGCGTGCCGCTGCCGCCATGGTCGCGAGGCGCGGCTGCGCGCGGAAATTCTCCTCGATGTAGCGAATCGCGCGCGCGATGCGCGCGAAATCGCGGCTGTCCACGAAGGCGGCTGATGATGACATGGGGGTGATGATACTCACGCCCCGCGCAGGTACGACCCGATTCTTGCCGTGCCGGCGGTGCTGAAGCGGGCGGACGGCTTCGGTTACACTCCCGCGCCGGCGGGTGCGCTTACGGCCACAGGTGCACGTGGGGCCAGCGGGCGACGAGCACGCCCACGCAGATCGAAACGACCACCAGCAACGTGACCGTGAGCCCGATCAGCAGACGCTGCATCGCTGCATCATAACCTTGACAACTCTGGCGCAACACGAGCACGCGCAGACCCCGGGGAGGCTCGCGATCTGCCTGCTCGCCTCGGAGATCGAGCCACTGTCCAAGACCGGCGGCCTGGCGGATGTGGCCGGCGCGCTCGGTGGCTACCTGTACGCCGCCGGCCACGACGTACGGCTGTTCACGCCCTGTTACACCTCGATCGATCGCGCCGCCTGCCGTGCGCAGCCGCTGGCAGCCCTGACGCAGGTGCCGCTCGCGCTCGGCGCGCATCGCTACGTGTTCTCGGTGCTGCGCGGGGCGCTGCCGGGCGGCGCGCCGGTCTACCTGATCGACTGTCCGGCGCTCTACGCCCGCGCCACGATCTACACGGCCGACCCGGACGAGCACCTGCGCTTTCTCGCGTTCACGCGCGCGGCGCTGCTCGCCTGTCAGCGCCTGGCGTGGGCTCCCCAGGTGATCCATTGCAACGACTGGCACACGAGCTTCACACCGCTCATGCTGCGTACGCTTTTTAAGGACGAGCCGCTGTTCCGCGCGACGCGCACGCTGCTCACCATTCACAACATCGGCTACCAGGGCATCTTCCCGGCCTCCAGGGTCCGTGACCTCGGCCTGCCCCGCGCGCGCGCGCTGCTGGATCAGAAGGAGCTCGCGGCCGGACGCATCAATGCGCTGCGCGAGGGCATCCTCCACGCCGACGCGATCAGCACGGTGAGCCCCACGCACGCACGTGAGATCTGCACCGACGAATACGGCATGGGTCTCGAGGACTGCCTGCGGCAGCGGGCGGCCGAGGGCGTGCTGTCGGGCATCCTGAACGGGGTCGACTACCACGAGTGGGATCCGCGGCACGACCGCTATCTGCCGGCGCGCTACGATGCCGGACATCTCGAGGTGAAGGCGCAGCTCAAACGCACCTTTCGTGCGCGCCAGCGCCTCGAGAGCACTCCTGGGGTGGCGCTGCTCGGCATCGTCAGCCGCCTGGCGGTGCAGAAGGGAATCGAGCTGATGTTCGAGGCCCTGCCGCACGTCCTCAGTACGCGGCCGCTCACCTTCGTGGCGCTCGGCAGCGGTGAGCCGCAGTACGAGGCATTCTTCGCCGACCTGCAGCGCCGCTTCCCCGGCCGTGTCGCCTGTCATCGCGGCTACGATGACGAGCTGGCCCACTGGATCGAGGCGGCGAGCGACATGTTCGTCATGCCTTCGCGCTACGAGCCCTGCGGTCTCAACCAGATGTACAGCCTGCGCTACGGCACCGTGCCGATCGTGCGTCGTACCGGCGGACTCGCCGACTCGGTCGAGCATTACGACCCGCAGCGCGGCACCGGTACCGGGGTGGTGTTCAACGACTTCGACACGCAGGCCCTGAGCTGGGCACTCAGTCACGCCCTCGATCTGTATGCCCGGCCCGAGCACTGGCAGCGCTTAGTGCAAAACGGCATGCGGTGCGACTTCTCCTGGCAACGCCAGGGGGCGGACTATCTCGCGCTCTACCGCCGGCTCAGTGCAGGCTGAACTGCCCGGGTGCTGCGTGGCTCAGGTCATGCACGGCCGAACACGCGGTTTAGCTGCGCGAGCTTGCGTGCCAGCTCGTCGGTGAGAGCTCCGGCAGGCAGCCGCCAGCTCCAGTTGCCGCTGGTCGTGCCCGGTGTGTTGAGACGGGCGGCCGAGCCGAGCCCGAGCAGATCCTGCACCGGCACGACCGCGAGCAGTCCCACCGAAGCGAGCGCGGCGCGGATCAGCGCCTCGGGCATCGCGCCCGGCGTCAGCGCCAGGTACAGGTCCACCCGCGCCCGCGTATCGGCATCGAGACTCGAGTACCAGCCGAGCGTGGTGTCGTTGTCGTGGGTGCCGGTGTAGACCACACAGTCGGCCTGGTGCCGGTACGGCGCGTGGAGGTTACCCGCCGCGCCGTCGAAGCCGAACTGCAGTACCCGCATTCCCGGCAGCCCGAAGCCTTCCTTCAGCGCCACGACATCTGCGGTGATTACGCCGAGATCCTCGGCGACCAGCGGTAGCTCGCCGAACTCGGCACGCAGCCGCTCGAGCAGCTGCTCGCCCGGGGTGCTCTGCCATGCACCGCCGCGCGCATCCGGCGCCGTGGCCGGCACCGCCCAGTGTGCTGCGAGTGCCCGGAAATGATCGATGCGCAGCAGATCGAGCCGCGCCAGCTGCGCGCGCACGCGCGCGAGCCACCACTGGAAGTCCGAGCGTTGCAGCGCCGGCCAGTCATACAGCGGATTGCCCCACAGCTGGCCGAGCTCGGAGAAGTAATCCGGCGGCACGCCGCCGACCGCCGCCGGCGCGCCGCTCGCTGTGAGCTGGAACAACTCGCGGTGCGCCCAGGTCTCCACCGAAGATGGTCCGACGTAGAAGGGCAGATCGCCGAACAGGCGCACGCCGCGGGCGCGTGCGTGCTCGCGCAGACGGGGCCACTGCAGGTGGAAGGCATACTGCTCGCGCTCGACCTGCGCAATCTGCCCGGCCAGCTCAGTGCGTGCACGCGCGAGGGCGTGCGCCTCCCGATCGCGCAGCGGTGCCGGCCAGTGCCAGAACGGCGCGCCGCCGTGGGCCGCGGTCAGCGCCGCGAACAGCGCATAGTCGGGCAGCCAGCGGGCAGAGGCGGCGAGAAAGGCGGCATCGATCGGTGCGGCGGGATCGGGCAGCTCCGCCGGGTCGAGAAAGGTCGGGTTGCCCGCGCAGTCCGAGCGCACCCAGTAGGGCGAGCCATCGGCGCCGACCGGCCCCACGGGCAGCACCTGCCACACCGAGAATCCCGCCTGCGCCAGCCAGTCTATGAAAGCGCGGCCACCCGCGCCCAACGCCCGCTCGAGCGCGGACAGCGGCAACAGCGCGCCTGCGCGGCGCCGGTCGAAAACGGGCAGTCTCGGGCTGCTCACGGCTTCACCGGCGCACTGCGGACCGCTCAGGCGTTGGCGCGACGCATCACGCCGCCATGTTCCGGCGCGCCGTGACCGGCGGCAATCGGCAGCGCCAGCTCCGCGGGTGCGGGAAGATTCAGCCGCCGGTACAGCGTGACGAGCTGACGCCGGAACAGCCGGTCGAACTGGCTCACGGCTTCAGCCGGGTTGTAGTCACCGAACCACCAGAACCAGTCCGAGCCCTCGCACAGAGCGAGCTGCCTGCCGGCGGCGGCGCGCTGTGCATCGTCTGCGGTGTGCATCATCACGCGGTCGTACGCCTCCTTGGCCTCGCACAACAGCTCCCAGGCGCGGTTCTTGGCGGGGTCCCCGATCCAGGTGGCGAGCGTGCCATGCACCCAGCTGCCGGCGCACAGGCGTGGGAGCGGTGCCGCTTGCATGCCACGTGCAAGACAATCCGACAGTGTCGTGAGCTCGAGCTGCGGATGCTCGGCCAGCTGCGTGTACAGCGCGCGCAGGAAGTAGTAACCGTTGAAGGGGTAGTGCTCCCAGGCGTTCTCGCCGTCGAGCGCGATCAGCACGGCATGATTGCCGCCGGCACGGTACTCGTTCGCCAGCTGCGCGAGCTCGTTGGCGAGGTTGGCGGCCGCATCATCGCCGTGCCAGGTGGCATAGGTGAAGCCGATGAGATCCGACAGCGCGTCATCGCGGAAGAAGCAGCTCGTGCCCGTGCCGCCGAGCCGGTAAGGACGGTTGTAGGCGAGCGGATCCTGTGCGGCCTGGTGGTCGGTGAGTGCCAGGCTCGCACGCAGCACGCTGGCGCTGCTGGCCGCCCAGCGAAACCCCGCGCCGGACAGCAGCTCGAGGGTCGCGGCGCTGATCGCACCCTCGGCGGGCCAGCAGCCCGCGGGCGCGCGGCCGAAGGCGCGCGTGAAGACACGCAGTGCCTCCTCGACGTGCCAGCGCGCGCGCGCCGCGCCGCCGGGGTAGGCGCCGCACGCGGGCAGCGCCATCGACGGCACCGCTTCGCGCGCCGCGCGGAAGTCGAGCAGCAGCGGGATGATCGGATGAGCGTACGGGGTGACCGACAGCTCGCACTGCCCGCGCTCGGCGAGCTGGCGGTAGCGCGGCACGATCTGTGCGAGCAGCGTGCCGATCAGTGTCAGCAGCTCGCGGCGCTGCGCGCCCGTGAAGTCGCGGCCGCGCTCGGTGAGGCGCGCCACCAGGGGGTCGGAGCGCCGCACCGTCTCGCCGAGCCAGGCGAGGTGGTACCACACGGCCAGATCGTGAATGAACTGGTCGGAGGCGTAGCCGATGCGCTCGGGCGTGCCGAGCGTCTCGGCGATGGTCGCCAGCTCCAGGTACGGGCCATAGCGCTCGATCATCTGCTTGCGCTGCGCGCGCAGGCAGGCGCGCAGCAGCTCCAGGCGCGTCGCGGGCTCGGCCGGCACCGGCGCGGGTCCGAGCAGCGCCAGCACCGGATCGGGCAGCTCGCTGCCCGCCGCGAGGTGGGCCGCGACCGCCCGGGCGAGCTCCTCGATCTGCTCGATCAGGAGCGGGGTGAAGTTCACCACTGCGCGTGCGCCGTGGTTGGCTTCGAGGTGCGCGGCCATGTCGGTGTAGTCCTTGATGGCGTGCAGGTACGTCCACGGCAGCGTGTACTGGCCGCTGAGGGCATCGCGGTATTGCGGCTGATGCATGTGCCACATCAGCACCACCGGCAGGCGCGCCGCCGCGCTCACGGTGCGCGCGTCCGCAAACTGCGCAGCATGTCGGGGGTGACCAGCACCACTCCCTTCTCGGTGACGTGGAAGCGCTCTGCATCAGTGGCGCGATCGATGCCGATCTGCGTGCCATCGGGGATGTCGCACTCCTCGTCGATGATCGCGCCGCTGATCTGACAGCCGCGCCCGATCTGCACGCGCGGCAGAATGACGGCGCGGCGGATGCTGGTACCCTCCTCCACGCGCACCGCAGAGAACAGCAGCGATTCGCGCACCACCGCGCCGGAGATGATGCAGCCGCCGGAGACCATGGAGTTGATCGCCGTGCCGCGCCGTCCGTCCTCGTCGAGCACGAACTTCGCCGGCGGATGCTGCAGCTGGTAGGTCCAGATGGGCCAGTCCTCGTCGTAGATGTTAAGCTCCGGGCGCACGTGCACCAGCTCGAGGTTGGCGTCGTAGAAAGCGTCGATGGTGCCGACGTCGCGCCAGTAGCTCTGCGCGCGCGTCTTGACGTCCTGGAACGGATACGCGAACACCTGGCGGTTGGCCAGGATGGCATCGGGCAGCACGTTGCGGCCGAAATCGTGCGCCGAGGACTCGCTGGCGGCGTCCGCGGCCAGCACAGCCTGCAGCAGGCGCGGATTGAACACGTAGATGCCCATCGAGGCGAGGATGGTGTCGGCACGTCCCGGCAGGGTATCCGGAGTCGCCGGCTTCTCGGCGAAGCGCGTGACGCGATTCCACTCGGTGGCGGTCAGCACGCCGTAATGGCGCGACTCACCCGCTAGCACTTCGACTACGCCCACCGTGACGTCAGCTCCCTTCTCCACGTGGTAGGCGATCATCGGGCCGTAATCCATCTTGTAGATGTGATCTCCGGCAAGCACCAGCACGTGCTTGGGGCGGTGCGCGAGGATCAGCTCGATGTTCTGATGCACGGCATCCGCCGTGCCGCGATACCACTCGGGGCCGAGCTGCTGCTGCGCCGGAACCACCTCGACGAACTCGCCGAACTCGCCGCGCAGGTAGCTCCAGCCGTGCTGTACGTGCTGGATGAGCGACTGCGCCTTGTACTGCGTGAGGATCGAGATCTGACGGATGCCTGAGTTGACGCAGTTCGACAGCACGAAGTCGATGATGCGGAACTTGCCGCCGAAGGGAGTCGCCGGCTTGCAGCGGTGGGCGGTGAGGTCCCGCAGCCGCTCGCCGCGCCCGCCCGCCATGATGATCGCGAGCGTGCCGCCGGTCAGGCGGCTCACGTAGCGTCCCGAGGAGGCGCGGGCGGGTTGATGCGACATGAGACGTACTACAACTCAAGGCCGGCGGTCGAGCAACCGAAAGCGGTGCGGGCCGCCTACAGTCGCTTCATGAGCCCGAGCTCATTGGGATGCGACAGCAGCTCGTGCCACGGGTAGATGCGCACCTCGGTGGCGAACTGCCCGCAACCCGGTGGCTCCGCGTCGAGGGCGAAGATCACCGCGCCCTCGGCGTCCAGCTCATCCGTGGCAGTGAAGGCGGCGTGCCACAGGCCGTCGCGCTTGGTCTGTCCGTAGCTGGACAGCGGCGGCGGTGACAGATCCGCCTCCGGCAACAGCCGCTGCGCGACCAGCTCCATGCGGGTGTCGGCGGGAGCGAGGCCGTTGAGCGCCGCCGACACGCGCAAGCGCAGCCGTTCGCCGCGCGGCAGATCGTGCGCGCCCTCGTGCAACAGCTTCAGACTGACCTTGGGCCAGGCAGCGCGCACGCGCTGCTTCCACTCGGCGAGCGTGCGCGCGCCGGTAAAGTCATCGGCCGCCAGGCGCCGGTAGTGCGCGGCGGCGGGCCGGTACAGGCCCTGGTTATAGTCGAACAGCACCCGCCGCATGTTGAAACGCGGGATCACGGTGCTCATGGCACGCTTGCTGTGCTGCACCCACCCGGGCGAGTAACCGCCGCTGTCGCGCGTGTAGTACAGCGGCAGCACCTCCTCCGCGAGCGTGCCGAGGATCAGCTCGGCCTCGAACGCATCGCGGCGCTCCGGATCCTGAACACTGGCCGGCGGAATGCCCCAGCCGTTGTCCTGCTCCCAGCCCTCCGCCCACCAGCCGTCGAGGACGCTGAGGTTCAGCCGGCCGTTGATGGCCGCCTTGATGCCCGAGGTGCCGCTCGCCTCCAGCGGCGCGATCGGATTGTTGAGCCACACGTCTACGCCGGAAACCAGACTGCGTGCCAGCTGCAGGTCGTAGTCCTCGAGGAACACGATCCGGCCGACGAACTCCTGGCTCATCATGAGCTGGCGCAGCTCGCGCAGCACCTGCTTGCCAGGCTCGTCGGCGGGGTGCGCCTTGCCGGCGAACAGCAACACCACCGGCCGCTCGGGGTTGCTGATGAGCCGCGCCAGTCGCGTGCGATCGCGCAGCAGCAGCGTCGCGCGCTTGTAAGTGGCGAAGCGGCGGGCAAAGCCGAGCGTCAGCACATCCGGTCGTTGCGGATCGAGAAAGCGCGTCACGTGCTTGAGCTGTGCCAGGCTCGCACCCTTGCGCTCGTATTCGCGCTGCAGGCGCTCGCGCACGTTCGCCAGCATGCGCGACTTGACGTCCTGCGCTGTCGCCCAGTAGCGCTCGTCCGGCACGCGCGCGAGAAGGCTCCAGAACTCCGCCTCGCGCAGCCGCTCGCGCCATTCCCGTCCCAGCTCGTGGTCGAAGAACTCCATCCAGCGCTGATGCAGGAAGGTCGGCACGTGCACGCCGTTGGTGACGAAGCCCACCGGGTTGTCAGCCGGGCGCAGCTCCGGCCACTGGTCCGCGCATAGCCGCGCCGACACCGCGCCGTGCACGCGGCTGACGCCGTTCACGTGACGGGTACCGTTGAGCGCCAGACGCGTCATGTTGAACAGCCCGGGCGCGGCGGGCGCACGTCCGAGCTCGAGGAAACGCTCGACCGGTACACCGAGCTCGCGAATCAGATCCTCGAAATGGTGCACGATGAGCTCGTCACCGAAGGCATCGTGACCGGCCGCCACCGGCGTATGCGTGGTGAAGATGCATTCCGCCGCCACGGCTTCGAGCGCCGCGTTGAAGGGCATGCCGAGCCGCACGTGCTCGCGCAGCAGCTCGACGATCAGGAACGCAGCGTGGCCCTCGTTCAGATGCCACACCGCAGGCTGCACACCGAGCGCACGCAGCGCCCGGACGCCGCCGATACCGAGGATCATCTCCTGGCGCAGCCGCGTCGACTCATCCCCGCCGTACAGCCGGTGTGTTATGTCGCGATCCGTTGGCGCGTTGTCACCGGAGTTGGTATCGAGCAGATACACGCACACGCGGCCGACCTGCGCGCGCCACACCCGCGCGAACACGTCGCGCGCGGCGATGCGCACGCTCACCTTGAGCCAGTCACCCTCGGCGGTGCGCACCGGCTGGACCGGCAGGTCACGCGGATCGCGCTCGCGATAGCGCGCATGCTGCACGCCGTCGCTGTCGACGGTCTGGGTGAAATATCCCTGTTCGTACAGCAGCCCGACGGCCACGAACGGCGCGCGCTCGTCGCTCGCCGCCTTGCAGTAGTCGCCCGCCAGCACCCCGAGTCCTCCCGAGTAGATCGGAAAGCTCTCGTGGAAGCCGTACTCGGCGCAGAAATACGCCACCAGCGGTCCATCGGTGGTGGGGGCGACCTTGACATAAGCATCCAGCGTCTCGAGGGCGGCGTGGTAGCGCGCGAGGTAGGCCTCATCGAGAGCACGTTGATCGAGCCGCGCCTGGTCGACACAGCGCAGCATCAGGCGCGGGTTGCCGCTGGTCTGCTTCCACAGCTCAGGGTCCAGGTCTTCGAACAGCGCGCGCGTCGGGCGATGCCAGCTGAAGAACAGGTTCGCGGCCAGCTCCGGCAGCCGGACCAGGCTCCGAGGGACCACGGGGGTGACTTCGAGGAGCGAATTTCTCATCCGGCCGCTTTCGACGGGGAGGGCCGAAGTCTAGCAGCCCGTCGCGGGGCTGCTTCTGTCTCGCGCGCTGCACGCTGCCTGCCAGGGGTGTGGGTACAGCCGGGCGGTCGCTCGCGACTGGCCGGTACTTCTGAAACTCATTACTGCTGGATATACAGTACTGGCTAGTGTATAGTACTGTTCCATGGATGATAGCCAGGACCGCAAGTTCCAGAAAGACCTGAACGCAGGGCTGGTTGCGCTCGTGCTCCTGGCCGTCCTCGCCAGGAGCGACGAGGATCTCTATGGCTACGAGATCGCCAAGCGCCTGCAGCGTGCCAATCAGGGCGAGCTCCTGTTCAAGGAGGGCACGATCTACCCCGTGCTACGCGCGCTCGCCGCCGCAGAGCTTCTGACCAGCCGCGTCGTGCCCTCCTACGCCGGGCCACCGCGACGCTACTACCGGATCACCGACGCCGGCCGCGCGATGCTCAAGGTGTGGAGCGACATCTGGCGGCAGACGCGCGGCTTCGTAGATCGCTTCATCGAAGGAACTGACTCATGAGTGCCAATGCACCCCGCTCGATCAACGAATACCTCAAGCAGCTGCGCGACGCGCTCAGCGGGCAGGATCCGGCGCTGATCCAGGACGCCCTCTACGATGCCGAGGAGTACCTGCGTGCCGAGGTCGCGGCGCACCAGAACAAGTCCGAGGCCGACGTGCTCGAGCTGATCGCCAGCACCTACGGCGCTCCGGAGGAGGTCGCCGCCGCGTACCGCGACACCGAAGCGAAGGTGCGCGCCGCACTGAAGCCCCCGGCGCCGCCGGTGAGCAGGCAGTCCTCCGGCATCCGGCGGTTCTTCGGCGTGTTCATGGATGCGCGTGCCTATACCTCTCTCTTCTATATGCTGCTCGCGCTCGCGACCGGCATCATCTACTTCGTCTTCGTCGTCACCGGTCTGTCGCTCTCGGTGGGCTTCGCCATTCTCATCATCGGTATCCCGTTCTTCCTGGCATTCATCGGCATGGCGCGCGTGATCGCGCTCGGCGAAGGGCGGCTGCTCGAAGCGATGAGCGGCGAGCGCATGCCGCGTCGGCCGGTGCACCCCGGTCCGCCCGCACCGCTCCTCACCCGCATCGGGGAGATGCTGAAGGATGGCCGTACCTGGACGACGCTCCTGTATCTGGTGGCCATGCTGCCGCTCGGCATTGTGTACTTCGTGATCGCAGTCGCAGGCCTTGCGGCCGGCCTGCCGCTCGCGCTGGCGCCGCTGGCGGTGCTCGGGCGGGAACTGCACTGGCTGCCCGCCGACCTGCAGTTCGGAAGTATTGAGCTTGACGGCGGCCACGTGCTCACTTCGCTGCCGATCACCGGCGGAACCTGGCTGGGCGCGCTGATCTGCATGGCAATCGGGATCGTGCTGCTCACGGTACTGATGCACGCGGCGCGCGCCATCGTCCGCGCGCATGCGCGCCTGGCGAAGCTCCTGCTAGCCAAAGCCGGCGCGTGATCGCCACCGCACCACCAGAGGATCGTCTTCGTTCGACGCCAGTCAGTCGCGCAGGCTCAGGCGCCGCGGCTACACTGCAGCGCATGCTGCGTCTCGGTCTGTGCCTGCTCGCCGTGTTGAGTCTGCCCGCTGCCGCGGTGGCGCCAGCTGTTGCCGGCAACAACCCGGCAGCCGCCGCGTCAGCGCCCGCCGCCCCGACCGCCGCGCACCGGGGATGTCTGCCGACCGGCAATGGCTACCTCAGGGCGCGCATTCGCGGCGCGCTCAATCTCGACATCGACTGGCACAACGCCGATATCGAATGCGACGGCGGCCCGCGCGCGGACGGCAGCGGTGTGCGCGTCAGCTTCGCCGGGCCGGTACACGCCGACGGCCGGCGCGTGCGCCTGCTGTTCGGTGTCGCTACGGTGCGCGAGGGACGCGGCGGGCACGATCTGCCCACCAACCTCACCGTGATCTTCGAGGGCGATCAGCGGCTGTTCGCCACGCGCGGCGCCGATCACTGCACGGTGGATGAATTGCGGCAGGAGCGTCTCGGCGCGCTCGGCGGCCCGAAGCGCTCGTGGCGCATCGTGGCGCGCGGCTTCTGCATCGCCCCGGCCAGTACGCTCAGCAGTGATGCCCGCATTCTGGTCAGTCGCTTCGATTTTGCCGGCAGCGCCGTGTTCGAGGATGAGCCGCCCGCGCCGGCCGTCGCACATTAAGCCTGGCTGAACACCACATGGCATGCCCGATGCTCACGCTCCGCCTCCGTGTACTTCTCAGCGTCGGGGTCGCCGGCGTGCTGCTGCCGGCTGCTGCGCAGCAGCTGCAGCGGCCGCTCGATCTGGCGAGCTTCCCGCGCACTTCGCTCGAGATCACCCACCACGGCAGCGATCACCTCACCCGCAAGTATCCTTTCGAGGTGTGGGTCGCCGATACGCCGGCCCGCGCCGAGCAGGGCCTGATGTTCGTCAGCGACCTGCCGGAGAATGAGGGCATGGTGTTTCCGCTGGACTCCCCGCGTGTCGAGACCATGTGGATGAAGAACACCTACATCGAGCTCGACATGCTGTTCGTCGGCGCCGACGGACGCGTCAGCAAGATCATCGCGCGCGCCGCGCCCATGTCGCTCGACACGCTGAGCTCCGATACGCCGGTGGCCGCCGTTGTCGAGCTCAAGGGCGGGGAGGCAGCAAAGCTCGGACTCAAAGTCGGCGACACGGTCGCCTGGAAGAAACCCGCCGGCTGAAAACGGCTCAGGGCCGCGTGGGCAGCGCAGGCTGCGCGGACGCCGTGGAAGAGGGTGCCGCGGGCTTGTGCCGCGGGTGGCTCTTGAGAATCGGCTGCTGAATGGGCGCGCCGTAGGCGTGGTTGCGCGGCGGCGTGCGCGGCGCGAACGAGCTCGGCTTCACCGGCTTGGTGGGTTTAGCGACGGTTTCCGTCGCACAGGACAGCCCGGGCACTGCGCCGCCCGCGGCGCCGTGGTGAACGGCGAGCAGC
Source organism: uncultured Gammaproteobacteria bacterium (assembly GCA_963837075.1). Classification (GTDB taxonomy): domain Bacteria; phylum Pseudomonadota; class Gammaproteobacteria; order Steroidobacterales; family Steroidobacteraceae; genus 13-2-20CM-66-19. Next base: position 227,487 of record CAWILY010000009.1, read on the forward strand.
GCCAACACGCTCAGCGCGAGCGAGCCAAGGTATGCGGCTCTCATGCGTCTCTCCTCCTGCAAGCCGCTCCAGTCTACGCAGGACGCGCCGCCGATAAAGAGGGCGGGTGTTATGACAAAGGCGGTGCGTGGCGCCGGGACCGGCGCGCGCCACGGCGGCGCTACTCCTGCGCCTCCTGCGGGCGCCAGGCCTGCGCCAGCTCCTGCTGCTTGCGCGCGGGCACCGGATCGTAGTGGCTGAGCTCCATGGTGTAGGCGCCCTCCCCGCCGGTGAGCGCTTTGAGCCTGGACTGGTACTCGGATACCTCGGCGAGCGGCACGAAAGCGGTGAGCGTGGCGCGCTGACCGGGCAGTGTGTTGTTGGCGTTGATGCGCGCACGCTTGGTGGCGAGATCGCCGGTGATGTCGCCGATCGCGCTCGCCGGCGCGGTGATCTCCATGCGCATGATCGGCTCGAGCACGATCGGCACGGCCTTCTGCAGGGCATCGAGGAAGGCCTTGCGTCCGGCGGACACGAACGCCACCTCCTTCGAGTCCACGGGATGGTACTTGCCGTCGTACACGGTGACCCGCACGTCCTGGATCGGAAAGCCGGCGAGCGCCCCCTCGGTCAACACCTGGCGTACGCCCTTCTCCACCGCCGGGAGGTACTGTCCCGGGATCGCTCCACCCACCACGTCGTCGACGAACTCGAAGCCGCTGCCGCGCGTGAGCGCCTCGACGCGCAGAAACACCTCGCCGAACTGCCCGGCGCCGCCGGTCTGCTTCTTGTGGCGGCAATGTCCCTCCGCCGGTCGCGTAATGGTCTCGCGATAGGGAATGCTCGGTGGATGTGTCTTCACGTGCACGCCATAGCGCTCGGTCATGCGCTCGAGCAGCACGCGCAGATGAAATTCGCCCATGCCGTACAGCACCGTCTCGTTCATGGCCGCATGGTGCTCGATGCGCACGCACGGATCCTCCGCGGTCAGCTTGTGCAGCGTGTCCGCGAGGCGCTGCTCGTCGCCGCGCCGCTCCGGTTCGATGGCGATGCCGAGCATCGCGGGCGGGAAGGCCACGGGCTTCAGGTGGTACTGATCCTCGTCGTGCGAATCGTGCAGCACCGCGTCCAGGTGCAGCTCGTCCACCTTGGCGATGGCGCAGATATCACCGGGCACCGCGGCGGCGATCTCGGCGGTGTCCTTGCCCAGCAGGCGGAACAGGTGCGCGATCTTGATGGGCTTGCGTGCGTCACCGACGAACAGCTGGCTGCCCGGCCGCACCGTGCCCTGATGTACGCGCAGCACGCCGAGCTTGCCGACGTAAGGATCGATCGACACCTTGAACACGTGCGCGATCACGTGCCTGCCGGGGTCGGGCGTCACCGCGACCCGCTCCGCATCCACGCCCGCACCCTTGAAGAACGGCGGTGGATTGCCTTCCGCCGGGTTGGGCATCAGCCGCTCGAGCACCTGCAGCAGCTCGGGTACTCCTGCGCCGCTGTCCGCAGACACGAAGCACACCGGCACCAGGTGCCCCTCGCGCAGCGCCTGCTCGAACGGATCGTGCAGCTGCTCGGGCGAGAGTTCCTCACCCTGTTCCAGGTACAGCGCCATCAGCTGCTCGTCGAGCTCCACCACCTGGTCGATGATCTGGGTGTGCGCGGACTCGACGGAAGAGAAATCCGCCGCCCGGCCGTTGGGCTGGAAGAAACAATCGACCACACCGTCACCGCCGCCGGTGGGCAGGTTCAGCGGCAGGCACTCCGGTCCGAACGCCTCGCGCACCTGCTGCAGCACGTCGGCGCAGTGCGCGTCGCGACTGTCGATCTTGTTGACGATGACGAGCCGGCACAGCTCGCGCTCGCGCGCAAACTCCATCAGGCGCTCGGTGAGCGTATCCACGCCGCTGACGGCGCTGACCACGACTGCGACGGCCTCGACCGCTTCGAGCACCGCCAGGGTCTTGCCGAGAAAGTCCGGATAGCCCGGCGTGTCGAGCGCGTTGATGTGACAGCCGTTGTAGTCGAAGCTGCAGATCGCAGTGTCCAGAGAGTGCTGCAGGCGCTTCTCCTGCGGATCGAAATCCGAGATCGTAGTACCGCGCGTGAGGCTCCCGCGGCTGCGGATCGCCCCGGCCTGCAGCAGCAGCGTCTCCACCAGTGAGGTCTTGCCCGCGCCGGCCTGACCGACCAGCGCGATGTTACGGATGCCCGACGTCGTGTATCCCATGGTGGATGCTCCCCGGCAAACACCGGCGCCGCCGCCCGAGCATCACCGGTAGGAAGAAGCCTACTCCGCACATCGCCCTGCGGCTACCCGCCCGCTGGCGTACCCTACACGGCAGGAATCTCACGGCCCGCGCAGGGCCCATAAGCGACAGGAGTTCGCCCATGCCGACCTCCGGGCACGACGAGGCGGTGCGCCGGCGCCGCCAGGAAATTCAGCGCAAACTCGATGAGGCGCTCGCCGACAGCTTCCCGGCGAGCGACCCGGTGGCCATCGTGACCTCGCAGACCGAGGAAGACTGGGAGCAAGACCCGGCCGAGGCGCAGCAGCCGGACGCACCGGCCGCGCCGGAGACGAAATCGGCGCCACACGGTAAGAAATAAGCTGCGCCACGGGCGATGCCTGCGGGTGCGCGGCGCATCCGGCTCAGGCTAGGATGACGCCCCGTATGGTGAACAAGGGCATCATCCTGGCGGGTGGCTCGGGCACGCGCCTTTATCCGCTGACGCGCGCCGTGTCCAAACAGCTGCTGCCGCTGTACGACAAGCCGCTGGTCTATTACCCGCTCGCCACGCTGATGTTGGCCGGCATCCGCGAGGTGCTGCTGATCTCAACTCCCGAAGACGCACCGCTGTTCAGGCGGCTGCTGGGTGATGGCTCGCAATGGGGCCTCACCGTGCGGTACGCGATGCAGCCCGAGCCGCGCGGCATTGCGCAGGCGCTGATCATTGCCGAGCAGTTCATCGGTGGCGACGGCGTCTGCCTGGTGCTCGGCGACAACCTGTTCTACGGGCACGGTCTGCCGGAGCAGTTGCGCGCCGCGGCCGCGCAGGCGGCCGGGGCCACGGTGTTCGCCTACTACGTGCGCGACCCCGAGCGTTACGGCGTAGTCGAGTTCGACGCCGCCGGACGCGCCGTCGGGCTGCAGGAGAAGCCGCCGGCACCACGCTCGCACTACGCCGTGACCGGACTGTATTTCTACGATGCGCGCTGCGTCGCCATAGCCAGGGGCCTCACGCCTTCGGCGCGCGGGGAGCTGGAGATCACCGACGTCAACCGCGCCTACCTCGAGGACGGCTCGCTGCGCGTCGAGGTGCTCGGCCGCGGCGTGGCCTGGCTCGACACCGGCACACATGCCTCGCTCCTGCAGGCCGCCAACTTCGTTGAGACGATCGAGGCGCGCCAGGGATTGAAGATCTGCTGCCCGGAGGAGATCGCCTTCCGCGCCGGCTTCATCGACCGCACCCAGCTGCAGCGCCTCGCCCGCGCTCTGCAGCGCACCGGCTATGGGGAATACCTCGACAGCGTGCTGAACGAGCGGGTGTTCTGATGCGCGCGCTCGCCCTCGCGCTGCCCGGGGTGGTGCTGATCGAGCATCAGGTGTTCGATGATGCCCGCGGGGCATTCTTCGAGAGCTGGAACGAGCGGGCGTTCGCCGCCGCCGGCATCGACGCGCGGTTCGTGCAGGAGAACGTCAGCGTCTCGCGCCGCTGGGTGCTGCGCGGGCTGCACTATCAGCTGCCGCACACTCAGGGAAAGCTGGTACGGGTGCTGACTGGCGCGATCTTCGACGTGGTGGTGGACCTGCGCCGCTCATCGAGCGCCTACGGACGCAGTATCGCCGTGCAGCTCGAGGCCGCGGAGGCCAGATCGCTGTGGGTGCCGCAGGGATTGGCGCACGGCTTTCTCGCGCTCAGCGACGACGCGCGCGTGCAGTACAAGGTCACGGAGTTCTGGTCGCGCGAGTCCGAGCGCACGCTCGCCTGGGACGATCCTACGCTGGCAATCCGCTGGCCGCTGCCGGTCGGGGTGCGCCCGACGCTGTCCGAGAAGGACGCGCGCGGCCAGCCGCTCGAGCGCGCGGAGAGCTTTCCTTGAGGGTGCTGGTGACCGGTGCCGGCGGACAGCTCGGGCGCGCGCTGCTCGGCGCGGTGCCGGAGGGGGTCGTGGTGCGCGGCGCAGACCACGCGGCGCTCGAGGTCGCGGACAGCACCGCGGTGGCGCAGCTGTTCCACGAGCTCGCCCCGGAGCTGGTCATCAACGCCGCAGCGTTCACCCGCGTCGACGACGCCGAACGCGCGCCGCAGGAAGCGGCGCGCGGCAACACGACCGGGCCCGCCGTGCTGGCCGAGGCCTGCCGCCGTGCGGGCGCGTGGCTGACCCACGTGTCCACCGACTACGTATTCGACGGCACGCAAAGCCGGCCCTACGCGCCGGATGCCTCCCCAAGGCCGCTGTCGGTGTACGGGCGCACCAAGCTGGCAGGGGAGACGGCCGTGTTGCAGGCGCTGCCGCAGCGCTGCACCGTGGTACGCGCCTCGTGGCTACACAGCGCCGGCGGCGGATTCACGGCGCGCATGCTGCAGCTGATGCGCACGCGCGCGCAGCTGTCGATAGTCAGCGATCAGATCAGCGCACCGACCTGCGCGGCCGGGCTCGCGGCGGTCCTGTGGCAGCTGAGTCTGCAGCGTGCCGCGGGGGTGTGGCACTGGTGCGATTCGGGCGTCGCCAGCTGGTACGACTTCGCGCACGCGATCGCGGCGGAGGCGGCTGATCTCGGCCTGCTGCCGGGGCGCTGCGCGATCATGCCGATCGCGAGTGCCGACTACCCCACCGCTGCCGCGCGCCCGCCCTACAGTCTGCTCGACAAGCGCGCCACCGAGCGGCTGCTCGGCAGCACGGCGCCTCACTGGCGCAGCGCCCTGCGCGAGGCGCTGCAGGGTGCGGTGCGCGCCGCGGCACCATGAAGAGACTGCTGGTCACCGGCGGCGCGGGTTTCATCGGCGCAAACTTCTGCCATTACTGGCAGCGCGTGCATCCCGGTGACCGGCTGGTGGTGCTGGACGCGCTCACCTACGCCGGCAACCTCGCCAGCCTCGCGCCGCTCATCGATGCGGGCGCGCTGCGCTTCGTACGCGGCGACATCGGCGATGCCGCGCTGGTCGCAGCGCTGCTCGCCGCGGAGCGCATCGACACCATCGTGAACTTCGCCGCCGAGTCGCACGTCGACCGCTCGATCGCCGACCCGGCCGCATTTCTGCGCACCAACATCGTCGGCACGCAGGTACTGCTCGAGGCGGCTCGCCGCGCCTGGGGCGAGCTCAGCGAGCACGGCAGCCGCCGCTTCCACCACGTCTCGACGGACGAGGTGTACGGCTCGCTCGCAGCCGAAGGCGTGCCGTTCACCGAGAGCACGCCTTATGCGCCCAACTCGCCGTACGCCGCCAGCAAGGCAGGCGCCGATCATCTGGTCCGCGCCTACCACCGCACCTATGGCCTGCCGGTCACCATCAGCAACTGCTCCAATAACTACGGGCCGTACCAGTTTCCGGAGAAGCTGCTACCGCTGGTGATCGTCAACATCCTCGAGGGGCGCACTCTGCCCATCTACGGCGACGGTCTGCAGATCCGCGACTGGCTGCACGTGAACGACCACTGCCGCGCGCTCGAGCTGATCCTCGGCGGCTCCCCGGTCGGCGAGACCTGGAACGTGGGCGGCAGCAGCCAGGATCCGAACATCGCGGTGGTCGGCATGCTGTGCGATCTCGTCGATGCGCAGTTCGCCGCGCAGCGCGAGCTCGCGCGGCGCTTTCCGGCGAGTCCCGGCGCCCAGGGCCGCACCGCGCGCACTCTCATCCAGCACGTGCGTGACCGGCCCGGACACGATCGCCGCTACGCAGTAAGCGCCGACAAGATCCGGCAGCGTCTCGGCTTCGCGCCGGCCACGGCGCTGGCGGCGGGGCTCGATGCGACCGTGCGCTGGTATCTGCACAACGAGAGCTGGTGGCGGGCGGTGCTGAGCGGCGAGTACCGCCAGTGGTACGCACGCCAGTACGAGGAGCCCTCAGGGTAGCGGCTTGCCGGCATCCTGAAGTCGCGCGCGCCAGTAACGCACCCGGCGCAGGGTCTTCTTGCGCAGGCGCACGATGAACTTCAGCCGCTCGATCAGCCACATCAGCACCGGCGCCAGCGGCCGCGGCAGTCCGGGACGGTAGATGTGCCCGGTGGACAGCGTGCGCGAGCCGCGGATCGCGGGATACATGCTTTGCACGCGCGCCAGCTCCTCGTGCGGATCCACGCCGAGCTCGCGCAGCTTGCGGTAGAAGGCCGTCGGCCGGCCATCGCCGCTACGCGTGTGATCCATCGCCACCGCGTCGACCACGTACAGCGGCTGCCGCCCGGCCAGCATTCCGGCCCAGGCGGTGTCGGTGCCCCAGGTGCTGCGCGTCATGCCGAAGGTGGGTAGCAGCTCCTCGAGCGCCTCCGCCGAGAAGCACGGCGCCATCACCTCGACGCAGGTCACACGGCGCAGCAGGCAGGCACCGTTGCGCACCAGCGCGTTCAGCGTGGTGTTGGTGAACCAACGCAGCGCCGGCTGCGACAGGTAGCTGTGGTACTGCTCGCACAGGGCGAAAAAGCGCGACAGATCGCCGGGTCGCAGGTAGACATCGTCGTCCGCCAGCATGATGTAGCGGTAGCTCCACGGACGCGGGCGCTGATGCCAGAACTCGAGGAAACCGTCGAGCTTGTTGAAGCCGCCGTGGCAGTAGAACTCCGCCAGTTGTTCCGGGCGCGGCGGTACATACCAGCTGACGCAGCAATCCCAGCTGCGGTCGGGGTCCTCGCGGATCAGGCGCCCGTGCAGTGATTGCTCGCCGGCGCGCACGAACAGCAGGTAGGGCCGGTGCCTGCCCGCACCGGCGAGCGCCGTGCTCGCGGAAATCGTGTCTACCACCGGCTGCGAAGACTAACCCGCCGTGACCGGTCCAGGCCAGGCGTCGCCGGCGTCTAAGGTGCGGTCAGCTCCAGCGCTGAGCCGGCCTGGTTGATGGTCGTCAGCACGATCGGCCGGCGCCATACCTTCTGCAGGTAATCGAGTACCTTGCGCGCGCGCTCGAGATCCAGTCCGCGGCCGTCGACCCCGCTGTCGTGCGACAGCTCGAGCGTGCCGTCGGTGCGCATCCGCGCCGCCGAGACGATGGGCGCGCCGAAGTTGTATTTGGGGGCGAGCACCGCCTCGTGCAGCGCGGTGAGGTCCGCATCCAGCACCTTGATCTGGCCGTCGCTGCGGGCGCTGTAGCGGAACAGGCCGAGCTCCTCGGCCAGCTCGCGCGTCAGGTGATTGCGCACGAAGCCGAAGTCATCGTCCTGCTCCATGATGTGGCGCGCCGCATCCAGGCCGTCCGTGGCGACGATCTTCTCCCACATGGCGAAGCCCAGGTGGTAGGGATTGATGCTCAAGCTGACCTGCTGCTCCGCGGCTACCGGGCGCACCACGTCAGAATGACACTTGATGGCGTCGAGATAGGCCTGCTGCGGCACGAAGTCAGCCTCGCGCAGCAGCCGCGCGTGCCAGTAGGACGCCCAGCCCTCGTTCATGATCTGCGTGGCGAACACCGGGTAGAAATAGAACGACTCTTCGCGCACCGCGAGAAAGATGTCGCGCTCCCAGCTCTCCAACTCCGGCGCGTAATTGGCCACGAACCACAGCAGGTCGCGCTCCGGGTGCGGCGGGATGGGCGCACGCTTCTTCGGCTCGACACCGCTGCTGGCGGCAGCCGGCTCGAGTGCGGCGAAACGCCGGCGGAAGTCATCATCCGCCAGCGCGCGCGCATCCTCCAGGTACTGCGGGTACGGGGCGCGCCGCAGCGGCTGGTCGATGTCGACGTGCTGCTCGAGGGCGAGTGCGGCGTCGAGGGCGGCCTCGACGCGCTGCGCGCCGTGAGTCTCGATCGCTGCGGAGATCTGGCGCGCGTGGTTGGCGGCGTGCTCGACGATGCGCTCGCTCACCTGCTCCTGGCAGCGGCGGAACAGCAGGTTGTTGCGCGAGAAGTCGGCGTGCCCGAGCACGTGGGCCGTGACTAGGATGTTCTCGGCGAGGCCGTTGCTGCCGGCGAGGTAGGCGTGTCCGGGATTGCCGGGGAACACCACCTCGAACAGCCGCGAGTGCCCCATGTGGCGCTGGATGAGCTGGTAGATATAGCGCACGCCGAAGGACCAGTGCGGCATGCGCACCGGCAGTCCGTAGACGGCGATCTCCATCATGAAGCTGTCGGGCACCGCCTCGAAGTCGACCGGGTGAAACTTCAGCCCCGAGCGGGTCGCGAGCTCCTCGATGCGGCTTACGTAGCTTTGCCAGTCCTCGCTCATGGCGCGGATGCCGGCTGCTCGGGGGTGCGCGGGCCCTCGGGCGCCTGGGTCTCCGCGGTGAAGAAGTGCCGCACCGCGCCCCAGACGTCGTCAAAATCGTTGAGCGCATAGCTGCCCGCGGCGCAGCCGGCGCCGGTGAGCTCGGCAAACAGCTTGCCGGTCTCGGTGGCGAGCTGGCGTGACAGCCCGGAGGACACCTCGACATAACCGGTGAAGCAGGCATCCGCTGCGACCGACTCGAGCGCGGCGCGCGCGTCCTGGGTATCGCTCACGGAGTTGTCGCCGTCCGAGGCGTAGAACAGGTAGATATTGCAGCGGCCCGGGTTGTAGCGCTCGTCGATGATCTCGCGCACCTTGCGCAGCCCGGTCGAGGCCACCGTACCGCCGGTGCCGCTCACCTGGAAAAAATCCGGCTCGTTGAACTCCCAGGCCTCGGTGGTGTGTGCGACGAACACCGTCTCGAGCGAGCGGTACTCGCGGCGCAGCCCCTGCACCACCCAGAAGAAGAATGTCTTGGCGAGCTTGCGATCACGGTCCGACATGCTCCCCGAGACGTCGAGCATGAAGAACACCACCGCATGCACCGCCGGCTGCCGCCGCCGTGCCAGCTGGCGGAAGCGCAGGTCCTCGTCAGTGAACGTCGGCGTCGCGCCCGGGGCCCCGCGTCGCTTCACCAGCTCCTTGAACGAGCGGCGGCGATCGAGTCGCGAGCGCGCACCGCGGCGGTCCCAGCCCTCGCGTACCCAGTCGGTCTCATCGGATGGTCCGACGCGCGCCTTGAGGTTCGGCAGCTGCATCTCCTCCCACAGCCAGTCGACGATGTCGTCGACCTTGAACTCGAGCAGCAGCTGCACCTCGCCTTCTTCACGGCCGCCGGTGCCCTTCTGCCCGGGCCCCTGCTGCCGGGAGGGGTCGGAGAACACGTCGCCGGGCTTGGCCTTGCCCTGCCCGGCACCCTGACTTTCCTCGGGACGGCGCAGCCGGAAATGGTAGTGCTCGAGCATGCGCACCGGCACGCGCACGGTGCGTGCACCGTCGTTGATCACTTCGCCGCCGGCGATGATCTCCGGCAGATTGGCGCGTACCGCCTCGCGCACCTTCTGGTCGTGACGCAACCAGTCGCGCGCACCACGCGAGAACAGGTCGTACCACTTGGTCGCGTCGCTGCGCTCGCTCCCTCTGCCGCTCTCGTTGTCTGCGCCCACGTGCTACTGGTACTCCTTTTTGGTGCGCGCCGCTACTCTTGCGCCAGCAATGTGGTGACGTAGCTGAGTGCTTCCTTGGCGCTGTGCTCGTCGTAGCCGTACTCGTTCACCAGACGCTGCTGCACCACCGAGATCTTCTGGCGCGCGTCGTCATCGGGTCGCGCGGCGGATGTCACCAGGCGCAACACGTCGCGACGCTCCTCGAACAGGTACTGCTCAATCGCCTCGCGCATGCGGGCGTGGCTTGCGAGCTTGAACTTCTCGCCGGCCTTGAAAGCCACCATCGCCTTGCGCACCACTTCCTGGCGGAAGGACATCTTGCCGGAGTCCGACACCTTGATCTTCTCCTCGACCGAGCGCAGGAAGCGCTCGTCCGCGGGCCGGCTTTCGCCGGTGATCGGGTCGGTGACCTGGCGGTGATCGAGCGACGCCTCGACCTCGTCCAGGTACTTCTCCAGCAACTGCTGCGCTTCCTCCTCGAAGGAGGCGAACATCGCCCGGTGCACGTCCTCCTTGACCCAGCGGTTGTAGAACTCCTTGCGCGCCGTCACCAGGTGATCGATCCAGGCCTTCTTCTGCTTGACGTCCATGCGCGCATCGCTCTCGATGCTGTCCTTGAGCGCGAGCAACAGCTCCATGCTGGTCAGACTGTGGGTGTTGCCGCGCGTGATTGCGTTGGAGATGGCGTTGATGACGAAGCGCGGGCTGACGCCGGTCATGCCCTCCTCCGGGGCCTCGGCGCGCAGCCGCCCGGACTCGCTCTCGGAAACGCCTTCGACGGCCTCACCGGCATACAGCCGCAGCTTCTTCGCCACGTCGAGCCCCTCGCGCTCGGGCTTGACGAGGCGCGTGAGGTTGGCGAACACCGCGGCGAGATTGAGCACGTGCGGGTCGAGGTGCACGTTGCGGAATGCCGGGGCACCGGATACCAGCTTCTGATAGATGCGCGACTCGTCGTGGTAGGACAGCGCATACGGGATCTTGATGATCACCATGCGATCGAGCAGTGCCTCGTTCTCCTTCTCCTGCAGGAACTTGTGGAACTCGGCGAGATTGGTATGCGCCAGGATCGTCTCGTCGAGGTGGATCAGCGGGAAGCGCGACACCTTGACGTTCTTCTCCTGCGTCAGGGTGAGCAGCAGGTAGAGGAACTCGCGCTTTACTTTCAGGATCTCGATCATCTCCAGCACGCCGCGGCTGGCCGCGTACACGGCCCCGGACCACGACCAGGCGCGCGGATCGCCCTCGTCGCCGATCTGCGCGACCTTGGCGAGGTCCACCGAGCCCACGAGGTCTGCGATGTCCGCCGTGGTCGGATCGTGCGGCGCGTAGGTGCCGATGCCGGTGCGCGAGGCTTCGGCGAGGAACACGCGCTCCACCGGCACGCGAACGAAGTCGCCTTCGAACTCGCGCTCGACCAGATCGCGCGCCCAGGGCGAGAGCTCGCCCTGGATCTGCACCCCGAAACGGTCGCGAAACTCCGCCCGCAGGCTGGCGGGAATGAGGTTCAGCGGGTTCTCGCGCAGCGGCGAGCCGCGGATCGCGTACAGCGCGCCCTCGTCGGTGCGGCTGTATTCCTCGAGGCCACGTTTCAGCAGGATGGCGAGCGTCGACTTGCCGCCCGAGGGCGGACCGAGCAGCAGCAACAGCCGCCGGCCGACATCGGAGCCGGCAGCCGCGGCCTTGAAGTAGTCGACCACACGCGACAGCGGCTCGTCGATGCCGAACAGCTCGCGCTTGAACAGCTCGCGCGCACGCACGTTCTCGGATGCGTCGGGCTGCGCCGCACGGCCGTGCCAGCGCAGCATGTCCCACACGTACTCGTGGCTGGTGCGCGCCAGGGCGACCGGGTTCGCCGGCAGGACGTTGGCGAGGAAATCACCGAAGGTGCCTTCCCAGCGCTGCGCGCGGTGCAGCCGGCTGAAGGAACTCAGCGTCTCGATGAAGTTGGCAGTGCTGCCGTTAGCGCTGTGATCGGTGGCGAGCGGTCGCATCATCCTTCCCTCCCGTTGAGCTCATCGAACCCAAGCCGAGCGCCGGAGATGCCGGCGTCGCCAGCTTCTTTGTTAACGTAGTCCCAACGTCTCGCACAATGAGTGACGCCCTTCTGATCCTGTGACGCCCATTACGTTAAGACGGTCACAGCACGGGATTGTTCACTCGAAGCTGCCGCTGCGCCAGCATTGCCGCCGTTGCTGCGCGGCGGCGTGCCGGTGCACAGCTTAAGTAGCTGATTGCAAAGCTCCGTATCGCACCGCACTGGTGCAAAGCGCGCCACGCGGCACCCAAGCGGGGCTGTAACAGGCGCCGTGACGGCGCGCCTCGAGTTGGTACTCGCGCACGCTGCGGAGCTTGCGCCGCTGCGCGCGCGTGCGCACGCCGCCGTGGCGCGGCGAGCGCGGTGAGGTGAGCCGGACCGTGGCCGGCAGTGGCAGCGGGATGGCCGGTGCAGCATGTCGTGGTGCAAGGCGCTGCACGCAGTGTGCCATCGCCGGCCAGCCGAGTGAATACGCGCAGCAGTGACCGCAATGCCGCAGCGGTTGCGCACCGCGTGCGTGCCGCCCTGCAAGGGCAATGCGCGGCGCACGCGACCGCGACAACCGCATGCACGGCAAAGCGAGCAGTGCTTCCGGATTTCATGATCACGGGTCGCGCTGCCCCGACCAGCGCTGTCGTTATTGTGAACTGACGCACTGCGCAGTGGTGGAGGCTACATATGCTGCAGCTGCGAGGCTTTCCGCGCCTGAGCGGCAGGGTCGGCCGTCGCGGCCGCCCCGCGCCCCCTGGAACGAATGGCTCGCGGCCTTGACCGTCTTCGTTGGAGACACGCCGAGTGGCCAGTGCAACTTCCGCCTCCCGCAGCCCTGCGGCTGCCGCGCCAGCCGGCGCAAGCGTCGCGCCTGTCGCGCGGCCGGCGTCGGATCTGACCGCGATCACCACGCACGATGATTTTCTGCTCGAGCTCGGCCAGGCGCTCGGCGGTCAGGCGGCAGTGCGGCCGGTCGAAACACTGGAAGCAGCGCTGGACGCCATCGCTGGCAGCAAACGCAGCCAGGTGCTGGTGATCGACGGTCGCAGCGTGCGCGATGTACGCGCCGCCGTGGACGCCGCGCATGCCCGGGTACCGCGTGTGGTGACGGTGGTATTCGCCGACAATGCCACCGAGCGGCAGCTCGGCGAGCGCCTCAAGGGCAGCAAGGTCTTTGCGCTGCTGCCGACGCCGGTCGATGCGCGCAAGACGCAGGCGGTGCTCGAGGGTGCGATCTCCGAGGCGACGGCTCATCACAGCCCCGCTGCCGCAACCGCCGCGCCGCCCGCAGAGCTCAGCATCGGCAACTTCCGCCCGCAGGCTGCGGCCGATCCTCCTGCCGGTGGCGGCCGAGGCGCGCCCGCGATCCTGGTGCCCGTGCTCGTCGCGGCGGCGCTCGCCGCTGCCGCCGGTGGCGGCGCCTGGTGGTATTTCACCCAGGGCAGGAGCACTGCGGTGACGCGCACGACACTGCCCTCCGCCCCGCTCGCCGCCCCCGCCGCGGCACCGCAGCCGGTTCCAGCTGCCGACACCTCGATCGTGCAGGGCAAGGTCGACGAGCTGCTCGAGAAGGCGCGCCTCGCGATGCACGAGCGGCGCTTCACCGAGCCGGCCGGCGATAACGCACTGCTGTATTACCGCTCGGCTGCGGCCGCGAACCCCGGCAACGCCGAGGCGCGCGACGGTCTGCAGCGCGTGGCCGGCGTGCTGGGCGGCCGCTTCGATGAGGCGCTCACCGCCGGCCGCTTCGACGAGGCCGCGGCGAATCTCGCCAACTTCAAGGCGGCGGCGCCAGGCGATGGCCGCAGCGCCGCTTTTGAACAGCGCTTCTACTCGGCGGCAATCGCCCGCGCGCTCGCCGAGGGCAACCTCGAGCGCGCGACGACGCTCGTGCATCAGGCGCAGCAGTCGGGCGCGGTCGCGGCCGAGCAGATCGCCCGCTGGCGCGCCGAACTCGCCCGACGGCAGGAGGACGTCAAGGTGCAGCACCTTGCGGGCCTGGCCACGGATCGCGTTCGCGACGGCCGGCTGGCCGATGGCGAGGACAGTGCCAAGGCCTACGTGCTGCAGCTGCAGGCCGCAGCGCCCGCAAACGCCGCTAGCCAGCATGCCACGCAGGAGCTCATCACGGCCGAGCTGCACAAGGCGCGCGAGGCGGCGCTTACGAAGAACCTGGCCGACCAGGACCGCTGGCTGGCGGAGGCACGCGCGGTGGGCGCGAAGCCGGCGGATATTGCCGCATTCCAGCGCGAGCTGACCGGCGCGCGGCAGAAGGCCGCTCAGGCCGAGAACGACCACCTGCTGCAGCTCTCGCGCGAGCGGTTGCGCGATGGGCGGCTCACCGATCCGGCGCAGGACAGCGCCGTCTTCTATCTGACCCAGCTGCAGTCGGCTGATCCCGGCAATGCAGCGCTTGCGGACGCCGGCCATGAGCTGGCCGCCCGTCTGCTCGAGCGCGCGCGCGCCGCTGCCGGCGCGGGCAGGTCCCCCGATGCCGATCTCGCGCTGGCGCAGCGCTGGGGCGCATCGGCGCAGGACGTGCTCGCCGTCCATCAGCTGCAGTCCCAGGCGAATTCCGCCAGCGCCGCGGTCGAGACGGCGGCGCTCGCTGCCAATCTCAAGCGCCTGCGTGGTGAACCGCCCGATTATCCGCCGAACGCGCTCACCCAGCGCATCAGCGGCTCGGTCACGCTCGAATACACCGTCGACACCCACGGCGCGACGCGCGACGTGCACGTGGTGGAGGCGAGCCCGCCCGGGGTATTCGATCAGGCCGCGATCAATGCCGTACGGCACTGGCGCTACGCGCCGATGATCGTCAATGGCGCCGCCGTCGAGGTGCCGGTCAAGTTCCGCATGCGTTTCGAGCTCCCCAAGTAGAACAGGAGAACGTCCGCCATGGCCTTTGCAGGGACCGAGCGTCGCCGCCAGCTGTTCACCGCCGGTATCGGCACTGCGCTGATGCTGATCATGGGCGCCGTGCTGGTCATGGGGTTCCGGCTCGCAACGCACATGCGCGCGGACATCACCGCGCTGCAGACGGCGAGCGGCCTGCAGGCCTACCCCGAAGAGATCTCGCACCAGCTGAATGCGCTGCGCGACCGGCTCGAGGTACGCGCCTACGCCGGGCAGGCACTCGCCGACCTGCAGGCGACCGTCAAGCGCCTCGACCAGGACCTGCAGCAGCTGAACTCCTCCGCCGCCGTCGACTCGCCGCAGCTCGGCCGCGCGCTGCTGCTGTGGCACCAGTACGCGCCGGTGATCGATCCGGTGATCTCCTTCACCGGGCAGCCGTACGTCGATTCCGATACCGCCGGCAGCGCGCTGTCGCACGAGGGCCGGCAGCACTATGCCGACGTCAAGCGCGCGCAACTGTTCGCCGCCGACAACGCCAGCGCGCTGCAGACGCAGCTGGCGGAGCTGGCCACCGGGCTGCAGCGGACCGCATCGGATGCGGCGACGCGCCTGCGTACGCTGCTGCTGGCGGGTGTGCTCGCGGGCCTGGTGCTGGCGGGGGCCGCCGCGTACTTCCAGCTGACGCGCTCGCGCCACGAGCGTGCCGCCCGCGACGCGCAGGAGCAGACCCGCGACATCCTGAAAACGGTGCGCGAGGGCTTCTTCCTGCTCGACGCCAACTATCGCATCGGCTCGGTGTGGTCGGAGGCGCTGACACGCATGTTCAGCCGCAGCGACTTCGCCGGGCTGTCCTTCGAGGAACTGCTCAGGGACCTGGTGCCGGCGGCGACCCTCACCACCGCCACCAAGTACATCAAGCTGCTGTGGGGTGACCGCGCCCACGAGAACCTGATGAAGAGCATCAACCCGCTGGGGCAGCTCGAGATCACCATGGAGAACGCCCACGGCGGCAAGGAGACGCGCTTCCTGCAGTTCGATTTCCACCGCGTCATGGGTGCCGAGGGCGTCAAGCACGTGCTGTGCTCGGTCGGCGATATCACCTCGAGCGTGCTGCTGGCGCGCGAGCTGCAGGAATCGCAGGAGAACGCCAGCGCGCAGATGGACATGATGCTCGGCATGATGCACGTCGATCCGCTGCAGCTGGTGTCGTTCCTCGATACGGCGGAGATCGGCCTGAAGCTGGTCAACACCATCCTCAAGGAGCCGGCGCGCACCGACGCCGAGTTCCGCAAGAAACTGTCGGGGCTGTTTCGCGAGCTGCACACTATCAAGGGCGAAGCCTCGGCCCTGAACCTGAAGAGCGTCGCCAACCGCGTGCATACGCTCGAGGACATGGTCAGCGAGTGCAAGAAGAAGCCGGAGCTGTCCGGCAACGACTTCCTGCCGATGGTACTGAAGCTGGACGACCTGCTTGCGCACCTGCGCGGGGTGCGTGAGATGGCCGCGCGGCTCACGGCCCTGAAGGATATGGTGCAGGCGCCGGCGCCGCCGGCGGTGCCGGCGAAGCCCGTGCCCGTCGCGCCGGCAACGGCCGACGCGACCACTGAGCTCGAGCCGGGCGCGGCAGCGCCCAGGGCTGCGCAGCCGCCGGCTGCGGGCGCAGCCGCCGCACGCACCGGCGGTGATCGCCCGACGCGCCGCGCCGAGGATCTGTCACCTACGCTGCAGTCGCTTGCCGTGCGGCTCGCGCAGGATCACGCCAAGCGCTTCAAGCTCACCCTCACCGGGCTCACCGACGTGCCCGCCGCTTACACGGCGACCATGAAGGACTGCCTGATCCAGATGCTGCGCAACGCCGCCGTGCACGGCATCGAGTCGCCGCAGGTGCGCCGCAAGCAGTCGAAGGCCGAGACCGGCGCGGTACACATCGACTTCCGCAAATCGGCGGACGGCTACGAGCTGGTGTTCGAGGACGACGGCGCCGGAATCACGCCGGAGACGCTCAAGGCGGCCGCGGTACGCCGCCAGCTGGTGAGCGCGGAGGAAGCCGCCGCCATGGATACCCGCGCCGCGATGGCGCTGATCTTCCGTCCGGGATTCTCGACCCAGGACGAGATCTCCATGGACGCCGGCCGTGGTGTCGGCATGGACGTGGTGGCGCGCAGCGTCTACGAGCTCGGCGGCAAGATCGGGGTGAGCACGCACCCCGGCAAGTACACCCGTTTCAAGATCGTACTGCCGCTCGCAGACGCCAGCAGCGCGGTCGCCTGAGGTCCGGTGGAGTGCATCATGGGCAGCAACGGTAAACGCTCGCTGAAGCTGATGATCGTCGATGACTCCAACATCATGCGCCGGCGCATCGAGCGCTCGCAGCAGTTCGAGGAGCTCGAGCTGGTCGGCACTGCCGGCAACGGCGTGGAAGCGCTCGAGCTGTTCAAGAAGACCGACCCGGATGTGGTGACCATGGATCTCACCATGCCGCGCATGGACGGCATCGAGTGCATCGGCAGACTCGTGGCGCTGAAGCCCGCAGTGCGCATCCTGGTGATCTCCGCGCTGGCGGACAAGGCGACCGCGGTCGAGGCGATGGAGCGGGGCGCCAACGGGTTTCTGAACAAGCCGTTCACCGACCGCCAGCTCAACGAGGCGATCGCGGAGCTCATGCGCTAGGCGCGCAAGGATTGTCATGCTGTACGAACAGGAGCTCAAAACCTTCGTCGATGGCACCACGAACTTCTTCGAGGTAGCCGCGCAGCAGCCGGCCAGCATCGGCTCCCCCTACCTGATGGAAGGCACGCCTGCGGTGCACGACTACACCGGCGTCATCAACATCTCCGGCAAGCGCGAGGGCGTGGTGTACTTCACCGCGCCCAAAGCCATGCTCACCGTACTGCTGATGAAGATGCAGGAGAACGACTTCAGTCACGAGACCATGCGCGACCTGGTCGGCGAGGTCGCCAACACCATCTCTGGCAATGCGCGCCGCGATTTCGGCCGCGACTTCGTGATCTCGGTGCCGAGCGTGCTGACCGGCGAGAAGCCGGAATTTCCGCTCAAGGCCGGGCAGCGCTCGTTCATCATCCCGATCAACTGGCGCAGCCATTCCGCCAAGCTGGTCGTGTCGCTCACCTAGGACGCGGCGCTGCTGCCCGCGGCCGCCGGCGCGCCCTCCTCGTCGGTGCGCAGCCGATAGCCCAGCCCGGTCTCGGTGAGCAGATACTGCGGCTGACGCGAATCGGGCTCGAGCTTGGCGCGCAGGTTGCGGATGCAGACCCGCAGGCTGCGCGAGTCGTCCTGCCGCTCCGGCCCCCATACCTCGCGGATCAGCTGGCGCTGCATCACGATGGAGCCGAGCTGCCGCGCGAGACACGCGAGCACCCGGTACTCGAGTGGCGTCAGATGAACCTCACCCTGTGCGTCGTGGGCCTCGCGACGCGCCAGATCGACACGCACGGCGCCGAAGTGCAGTAGCGCCGCTGCCTCGCTGCCGCGCAGGTCGCGGCGCAGTGCGGCGCGCAGCCGCGCCAGCAGCTCCGGGGCGCTGAAGGGTTTGGTGATGTAGTCGTCGGCGCCGGCATCGAGCGCGGCGATCTTCTGCTCTTCCATGGTGCGCGCCGAGAGCACCACGATCGGCACCTGCGACCAGGCGCGCACCCGCCGGATCACCTTCAGCCCGTCGCCGTCGGGCAGCCCCAGGTCGATCAGCAGCAGGTCTGGCTTGTGGCTGCGCGCCTCGATCTCGGCGCGCAGCGCGGTTTCGGCCTCGATGCAGCGGTATCCCTGGCTCGTCAGCAGCGCACGCAGCACGCCGCGGATGGCCGGCTCGTCCTCGATCACCAGGATCTGGTGCATCGCCTGGGTCATGCCGGGCTCTCGGTGGCGGGCAGGGTGAACACGAAGCGCGCGCCGCCGTCCTCGAGGCGCTGTGCCTCGATATGCCCGCCGTGGGCGTGCACGATCGCCTGGCAGATCGCCAGTCCCAGACCGACACCGGCCACCGCACCCTCGCCGCTGCCGCGGTGGAACTTGTCGAACAGCCGCGCCGGATCCCCCGGCGGCAGGCCCGGACCTTCATCGTCCACCGTCACCCGCACCAGCTGGCGAGTGCTGTCGGCCACCGCCGAGACGCGCAGGCGGGTACCGGCAGGAGTGTACTTGGCGATGTTATCGAACAGGTTAGTGAACACCTGCACGATGAGTGTCGCATCCACCCACACCGGTGGCAGGTCCGCGCTCAGGTGCAGCTCCACCGGGTGCGCCGCGAGCCGGTCGGCGTAGGCGCTGAGAGCGTTGCCCACCAGGTCGTCGAGGGTCTGCCAGTCGCGCCGCAGCGTGGCCTGTCCCGATTCGAAGCGCACCAGGTCGAGCACGTTCGATACCAGCTCCGACATCTCCCGCGCCTTGGTCTCGACCGAGCGCGCCAGCTGCACGCGCGTCGCCGCATCGAGGCTGGCGCCGTGCTGCGCGAGCGTACTGCCCGCGCCGGCGATCACCGCCAGCGGCGTCCGCAGATCGTGCGAGATGGAAGCGAGCAGCGTGTTGCGCAGCGTCTCGCGCTCGGCCGCGAGGCTCGAGGCTTCCGCCACCTCCGCCAGGCGGGCGCGCTCCAGGGCGAGCGCGATCTGGCCGGCGAACGTGCCGAGCAGGTGGCTCTGCTCCGGCAGCAGCACGCGCCGCGGGTTGCTCGGCAGCACCGCCAGCACGCCGACGGTGCGCCCCTCCTCGCCCAGCGGCACGTACAGGCCGGGCGCTGCGGGCAGGGTATCCGAGCCGAGTCCGGCGCGATGGCCGTGATCGGCAACCCACTGCGCCACGGCGAGGTCGGCGCGCCGGAAGGAGCTGTCGAGCGGCGCATCTGCCGGGTAGTGCAGCTTGCCGCCGATGGCCGGCAGCAGCACCACCGCCTGGCATTCGAACACCTCGGCGACGTGTCGCACGGCAACCCGCGCCATGTTGGCGATGCCGCGCGTGGCGGCCAGCTCACGGCTCATCGCGTACAGCAGCGCCGTGCGCCGCTCGCGCGCGCCGGCGACGCGCGTCTGCTGGCGCACGCTGGCGGTCAGCGTGGCGATGACCAGCGCGATGGTCACCATGGCGCCGAAGGTCACCAGGTACTGCACGTCCGAGACCGCGAACGAGTAGCGTGGGGGCACGAAGAAAAAGTCGAACGACGCCACGTTCAGTACTGCCGTCAGCGCCGAGGGTCCCCGTCCCAGGCGCAGTCCCGCCACGGTGACGCCGAGCAGGTAGATCATCACCAGGTTCGACAGCTCGAAGTGCGGATACATGGCAAAGGCCACCAGGGTGCACAGTGCCGTGGTTGCCACGGCCCATGCGTAACGGTCCCAGTGCATCCCGGGCGCGCTTGCCGTGGCCGTCGGAGCGGCTCCCGCCACATGCGGCGCGGGGGCACGCTCCGCGGCGATCAGGATCACGTCGAAGCCACGCGCGCGGCGTACCAGCTCGGTGGCGGTCGAGGGCCGCAGCCACGCACGCCAGCCGCGCCGTTTCGGGGTGCCGACGACGACGCGCGTCGCGTGGCGCACGCGGGCGTACTCGGCCAGGGTCGCAGCTGCCGACGGACCATCGAGCGTCACGCTCTCGGCGCCGAGCGATTCCGCCAGCCGCAACACCGCGATGCGGCGGTTGCGCTCGCTCTCCGACAGGCGCAGCAGGGCCGGGGTCTCGACGTACACCACGATCCACTGGGCATCGAGCGCATCCGCCATGCGCTTGCCGGCGCGCACCAGCTCCTCCGCCTGCGCATCGGGGCCGACGGCGACCAGCACCCGGTCGCCGGCGATGCGTGCCGGGATGCGATCCGCCGGCAGGGCGCGTGCCGCGGCCTCGACGCGGTCCGCGACCCGGCGCAGCGCGATCTCGCGCAGCGCCATCAGGTTCTGCTTGCGGAAGAAGCGCTCGATGGCGGTGCCGGCCTGGTCGGCCACGTACACCTTGCCGGCGTGCAGCCGCGCAATCAGGTCATCGGGCGGCAGGTCGATCAGCTCGATGTCGTCGGCCTCGTCGAACACGTGATCGGGCAGCGTCTCGCGCTGGCGCACGCCAGTCGTCTGAAAGATCAGATCGTTGAGGCTCTCCAGGTGCTGCACGTTGACCGTGGTCCAGACGCTGATGCCCGAAGCCAGGAGCTCCGCCACGTCTTGCCAGCGCTTGGGATGGCGTGGCGGCGGCTCGCCGCCGCTCAGGTTGGAGTGCGCCAGCTCGTCGACCAGCAGGATCTCCGGCCGCCGCGCCAGCGCCGCATCCAGGTCGAATTCGAGCCGCACGATACCGCGATAGCTCACCGGCAGCGTCGGCAGGTGCGGCAGGCCCTCGAGCAGTCGCTCGGTCTCGACGCGACCGTGGGGCTCGACATAACCGATCACCACGTCGGCGCCGCTTGCCACGGCGCTGCGCGCCGCCTCGAGCATGGCGTAGGTCTTGCCGACGCCGGCAGAGGCGCCGAAAAAGATGCGCAGCCGGCCGCGGCGTTCGCGCGCCTCCTCTGCCTTGACGCGCTCGAGCAGCTGGTCCGGATCGGGCCGGCTCTCCGCCATGTGCCTCACACCTTCCGTGCAGCTTTGCGCTGCTGCACGCAACCTACCCGCGTCACCGACGCCGATCAATGGCAACGCAACGCTGGGGAATTGTGACGGCTGCACTGTTGCGCGGCGGCGCTTTGCAGCGTGATGCCGCCAATGCAGAGCCGTACGTTAGGACTCATCACGCTGCGCCGCGAGCTCGCGGCGCGCTACGCCCGCATCAACCGTCTGTGGGTAACCGCACGCAACGTCTACCGCCGTCTGCACCAGGCGCCGGTGCAGAACCTGAGCGCGCTGCGCGCGGCTGGCGCACGGCTCGAAGCGCTCGCCCGCGGGCGTGCCGCGCTGCGGTCCGACCTCAAGGCACTGTCGGACTGAAGCCCGCGCCCTCATTGACGCCCTTTGCGCGCGGCCCCTACAGTGCCACGCGCAGCAGCCGCTGCAGTCGCGATCAGGAAGGAGGCCGCCGTTGACCGCATCCTGCCAGGCGCCGCCGGCCCTGCATCCGGGTGATCGCGTCGCGGTGATCGCCCCGGCGAGCGGCTTCGATCGCGGCTCCTTCGAGGCAGGTCTCGCCCATCTCAGGGCGCGTTACGACGTTGCCTACGACGACGGCATCTTCGAGCGCCAATGCTACCTGGCGGGGAGCGACGCGCGCCGCCTCGCTGAGCTGACCGCGGCGCTCACCGCGCGAGAGGTGCGTGCGGTGTTCTGCGCACGTGGCGGCTATGGCGCCATGCGGCTCCTGACCCGGCTCGCGGCCGCGGCGCCGGGCGCCGCCAAACCCCTGGTCGGCTTCTCGGACATCACCGCGCTGCACCTGTGGCTGCAGGCGAGCGGCCGCATCAGCATCCACGGCCCGGTGCTCACGCAGCTCGGCCGACTGCCGGCGTCGACCCGTGAACGACTCTTTGCGTTGCTCGAGTCGCCCGCGCCCGCACCGCCCCTGACCGGCGCCGTCTGCTACGTGGGCGGCGTCGCCGAAGGGCCGCTGCTCGGCGGCAACCTGTCGGTGTTCACCCGCCTCCTCGGCACGCCCTGCATGCCGCCGCTCGAGGGGGCGATCCTGCTGCTGGAAGACCAGGGCGAGCGCCCGTACCGGCTCGACCGCATGTGGACGCACCTGCAGCTCGCCGGCGTGTTTGCTCGCGTGCACGGCATCGTGCTCGGCACTTTCACCAACTGCGAGGAGTCGGGGGCCGGCTGCGCGAGCGGCGAGCTGCTGCACGAGCTCGCCGCGAGCGTGGGTCTGCCCTGTGCCGCCGGCTTTCCCATCGGACATGGCGATGCCAACGAGCCGGTGCCGCTCGGTGCGCGCGTGCGCCTGGAGGCCGGCGAGGCGCGGCTCAGCTTCCTCGAGAGCGCCGTGGCCGGTTGAGCGACGACGGCGGCGCGGGTGTCAGTCGAGCCGCCGCACCTGCAGCGCCAGCAGCATGCCGGCGGGGTCGCGCTCGATGGCGTACTCGATCGGCCGACAGCAGACCTCGCAGTCCTCTATATAAGAGGACTCGTCCGCGGTCAGGTCGACGCGCGTTTCCAAGCGTTCGCCACAGTACGGGCAGCGTACCGCGACGAACTCTTCCGGGGTCGGACACGGCATGCCGGCACCCGGCTCCCACACCGGCTCGAGCCCATAGAGCTCGTCGATGCTCGCGCCGTCGAGCCGCGTTATGCGCCGCCGCAGGCGGTCCAGGTGGTCGGCAGGTTTGCGATGTCTGGTCATTGCGCGGCATCGTGGCGAACTGCGATGCTGCACGCCGCCACTGACACGCGAGGATACGCCAATATGCCGTTCGTTCGTGCCGCGGGGCTCGTGCTGTGCGCCGCCACGGCTCTGGCTGGGTGCACGACGCAACTGGCGGCAGCCCCGCCCCCGGGTGTGAGCCTCGCGGGCAACTGGAAGGTCGACCCCGGAGCCAGTGATGATCCGCAGAAGGCGCTGGCGAAGATGCGCGAGGAGGCCTACAAGATCATCGCGCGCCGACAGTCGGCGCCGCCACCTCTGCCGCCTCCCGGCGCGCGCGGCAAAGGCGGGGGTTCTACTGCAGAATCGCCGCCGGATGAAGACCTCGCGCCGCCGCCACCCCCGGGCGCACAGCGACCCGATCCACTGCGGCGCTCACCCATGGCGCACGTCATCCTCAGTTTCATTGAGCGCGGCGACTTTCTCACCGTGCGCCAGGCGCCGGGTCAGTTCGTGCTCGATTACGGCACCACCGTGCGTACCTTCATCCCCGGTGCGCACAGCGTGGTGTCGGCCGAAGGCGGCGTCGGTGATCAGACCTCGGGGTGGAAGGGCCACAGCTACTTCATCCAGGTGAAAGCGCAGTCCGGCCCCGACGTCACGGAGGAGTTCAGCCTGGCCGCAGACGGCAAGGAGCTGCTGGACAAGCTGCACATCGGTACTGCCGAGCTGCCTGCCGTCACGCTGACTCGTGTCTATCGACCGACCGACCAGGTCGCGCCGCACCTCGCGCCCAACAACGACTGAACGTGCGCGAAGGAAGCGGCGGTCACTGCAGCATGCATCCGGCAGCGAAGGGGTTGGCGCTGTACATGCTGGCCGCCGCCGGCAGCGTCGCCGCCAGTCCGGTGGCTGCCGAGCAGCCGCCTGCCGAGACGCTTGACGCGGACACGCCGGTGGCGGAGATCCTCATCGAGGGGCGGCACCAGGGTCCGCGCATGTGGACCGTGCGTTCCGGGGATCACACTCTGTGGATTCTCGGCACGATCTCGCCGCTGCCGAAGAAGCTGGTATGGCAGCCGGACGCGGTGCAGGAGGTGCTCCGGCAGGCACAGGAGGTCGTGCCGTCCTGGCCCGCCTACGGCATCGGCGCCAACCCGTTTACGGCGCTACGCGTCTACATCGAGTGGCGACGCCTGCAGAAGCCGCCGGACAACATGCCGCTGCGCGAGTCGCTGCCGCCCGAGCTGTATGCGCGCGTGGCGGCCCTCAAGGCACGTTACGACCCGCATGACGACAAGCTGGAGGGGATGCGCCCCATGCTCGCGGCGCGGCGTCTGCTCACGCGTGTGTTCGACGCTGCCGGGCTCGCGTTGCAGAACGAGGTGCAGCAGCAGGTTCTCACGCTGGCCCGCGAACAGGGCGTACGTGTCCGCCAGGACAAGCTGCGGATCGACGATCCGGTGAACGTGCTGAAAGACGTCGGTGCCACGCCGCTCTCGGGGGAAGTGGCGTGTCTGGAAGCGGTGGTTACGCTGCTCGAGACCGATCTCGGCGCATTGCAGGCGCGGGCGCGCGCCTGGGCACTGGGCGATGTCGCCGCGCTGCGCCTGCTGCCGCATGTCGATGACCGCACCGCCTGCATCGCGGCCGTCTCCACCTCCGAGCGGGTGCGAGCGCTGATCGCGCGTGCCCAGGACGACTGGCTGATCACCGTGCAGGACGGCCTGGCGCGCAATCGCGGCACGCTGGCGGTGCAGTCGATGGATCGCCTGCTCGGTGAGCACGGCGCGCTCGCCTCGCTCCGCGCCAAGGGTTACGCGGTGACAGGACCCTAGCGGGCGGCACCGTCCGCGCGGGCCGAAAGGCGTGCCGTCGCTGCGTCAGCTCGACAGCGCGCAGGCCCAGGCGATCGCGATGCTGGCGAGTGCCGTGGCGCCGCTCAGCCACTGCGGCACACGCGACGAGAGACTCTGCACGCTCGGCAGCGCCACGGTCGCACCGAGCAGCGCACCGACGGCGAATCCGGCCAGGTGCGCGAACACATCGGTGCCCTCGCCCGCCGACCCGGTCCAGCCAAGCAGGATGACGCCCGCGATCAGGGGTCCCCAGCGCCGCGCCCAGCGCTGGCGCAAGTGCAGGCGCTCGCGCCAGGAATACGCGGACATCGCTCCGAGCGCGCTGAACACCGCGGTGGAGGCGCCGACGGATTGATGCTCGGCGGGCCCCAACAGGCCCTCGAGCAAATTGGCGAGCGCCGCGCCTGTGACAGTGAGCAGCCACGCGAGTCCGCCGCCCATCTGCCGCCCGGCGAGGTAGCCGAACCACACTCCGGCGGCGAGGTTGGCGGCCAGGTGCGGGCCGTCGAGGTGCAGCGTGAGCGCCGTCCAGGCGCGCCACCACTGTCCCGACTGCACCCGCGCCGCATCGAGTGCGCCCAGATCGAAGGCATCCAGACGCACCAGCCCGTTCGAGATCGCCCACGCGACACCGAGCAGCACCAGCACATAGACGAGACACCCCGCCCAGGCATGTGGATAGGGGCGCGGCGGCGGTGGCGGCGGCGGTGGCGCGCGGTTCTCGGCATCGTACTGCAGCAGATGACGCGCGGCGTAGCCGGCGTCGGCAGGGGCGACCTGCAGCAGAAACTCATGTTCGCCGCGCACGATGGTTCCCTCGACGCCGACCGCGCTCAGCACCAGCAGCCGTTCTTCACAGTCGCGGCGCCGCGCGGAGCGATAGATGACGGTCAGGTCCGGCGCGTACACGCTGCCTCCGTTGCGATTTCAGGCGGTCTGCTGGCGCAGATGCAGCGCCGCGAACATGCGCCGGGCGAGATCGCCGGCCAACTCGTACAGCGCGGCGCTCGAGACCTCGAGCGATGCCGCGTTCGGCAGGTAGCGACGCACCCCGTGCGCGTGCCGCGAGCTGGCGACGCCCTCGGGCGCGGGCACGACGTCGAAACCGGCGCTGACGAACTCCTGCGTGGCGCGCCACTCGTGCGCCGCGGAAGTTACCAGGATGATGCGGCTGACGCCCGCGTCCTTGAGAATCCGCGCGGAGAACTGCGCATTCTGAAAGGTGTCGCGCGAGCGATCCTCCACCCAGCGGGTCGGCACGTCGAAGTCGCGCGCCAGCGAGGTGCGCATCGCGAGCGCCTCGTTGGCCTGACCCGAGACCAGCACCGGCAGATGGGTGCGCCGCGCCACGAAAGCGCCGTAGGTGACGCGCTCGAGCAGCTCCGCACCGGCGGCGGCGGTGCCACCGTATTCCGGTGCGTCGGTGCGCGCAGCCCCCGCGCCGAGGATCACGATGGCCTGCGCCTGCACCGGACGACTCAGATCGAGCGCCGGATAGCGCTGCGCCGCCTCGTTGAGGACCCCCGAGACCAGCGGTGTCCCGAGCACCCACAGCGCGCTGAGGCCGGCGATCAGCAGCCCCCAGCCGGTATGGCGCGCGGGTGCGCCGCGGCATCGGCCGATGAGACCCGCGCCGACCGCAGCCAGCAGCAGCGGCCCGCCCGGCGGCAGCAGCAGGGTGTGCAGCAGCGTCTTCAGCGTGATGAACATGGCGTGCTCTTTCGACCTCAGATGCGGATAGCCTGCCAGGCGCGCGAACGCCAGCGCAGGAACAGCGCACTTCCCAGTACGATGACATAGATGAGTACCGCCACCCAGCCGCCGATCGCGCCAAAGCCGTACTGCGGCAGGAAATGCACCCAGCCCTGACCGGGTGCAAACGTCAGCGCGTGTGCCAGCGGCGCGAACAGCAGCAGCGCCACCGGCAGCACCAGCAGCGCGGGCACGCGCACGTCCCCGGCGCCACGCAGGCACATGCTGCTGCCGAGATTGAGCCCGTCGAAGAACTGGTACGCGGCGGCGAACCACAACAGCTGGGTGCCGAGCCGCACCGCACCCGCCGAATCGGCATCGTGCGCGGCGGCGAACAGCGGCAGCACCCAGGGACCACCGAGAGCGATCAGAACGCCGATGCCGCCCATGTAGAGCGCCGCGAGCAGGATGACGCGATTGCCGACCCGCTGCGCCCACTGGCGCGCCCCGGCACCGATCGACTGCCCCACCAGAGTCGTGCCTGCGGAGGCGATACCGAAGCCGGGCATGTAAGCCAGCGAGGTGAGCATCACCACCATCTGCGTGGCGGCGCCGCCGGCGGTGCCGAGACGTGTCTGCATCATCTGGAAGACGGCGAAGCCGAGCAGATCCGCCGCGGGCGACATGCCCATCGGAACGCCGAGCCGCAGCTGCGCGAGCAAGCGCCCGCCGTGCAGCCGCCAGGTGAGATGCGAGCGATAGCGCAGCCGCTCGCCGCTGCGCAGAAACAGCGCAATCGCGAACAGCAGTCCCACCACCTGGGCCGCATTGGTCGCCCAGGCGGAGCCGGCGATACCCCAGCCGAGGTTGAAGATGAACACCTGGTTTAGTGCCGCGTTGGCGACCGTCGTCAGGACCGTGATGAGCAGTGTGGTACGCGGCCGGCCGATGCCGTTGAAGAAGCCAAACAGCGCCCACTCCGCGGCGCCGATGAACGCGCCGCCCATACGCGGGAACCAGAAGGCACTCGCGAGCCGTTCGATCTGCGGATCGAAGCCGAAGGGGGCGAGAATCAGGTGGCGCGCGGCGCCGACCAGCACGAACAGCGGCGCGGCGCACGCCATCGCCCACAAAGCCGTCCACACCGCCTGGGCGGCGCGGGCATAGCGGCGCGCGCCGAAGTTCTGCGCCACCAGCGTCTGCACGGCCATGCCCGCTCCACCGAGCAGCAGCACCGCCGCCATGATGAGCCACTGCACCGCCCCCACCGCCGCGAGCGCCTTGGTGGAGATGCGCCCGATGAACCACATGTCGGTGAGATTGAGGACGATCTGCACCGCGCTGTTGGCCATGAGCGGCAGGGCGAGCGCGAGTACTGCACGCTGATCGACGTGCGCGCGCCCGAGCGCATCGCGGCGCTGCGCGGGCAACGGCGCAGCGACACGCGCCGCGCGCGCGGCGCTCGCTGACTGCGTACGGAAATCCATGGCAACATCCTGACCAATCGGTCATTCTCGCACACTGCCTCGCAAGAGAGACCTCCATGGCAACACGCAAACCGAGCACCGGGCGCAGCCGCGCTGGGGGCGCGCGCGGGCGCGGCAAGCTGGCACCGGGCCGAACCGCGCGCGGGCTGGATGCCGCGGAGGTCGTGCTCGGCATCGACGATCCGGCGGCGGCGGAGCTGACCGCGCTGGTGCGCAGCGTCGGTGGCGCGCCGATCGGCGCGTATCACGAGCCGCTCGGCGGACGCGTGCTGTTGCTGGCGAGCCTGCCGATCGGCGCGCTGCAGCCGACGCCCTTTCAGCGTGATCTGTCGCCCACCCACGCGCGGCGTCTCGCCGACAAGATCGGGCAGACGGCAGCATTTCTCGATCCGCTGATCGTGGTGCGCGGCGAGGACGGCAAGCTGTGGACGCCGAACGGCCGCCATCGCCTGGCGGCCGGCAAAGTGCTCGGCCTGAAGCAGATCACGGCGCTCATCGCGGCAGACGAGTCGCTCGCCTACCGCATCCTCGCGCTCAATACCGAGAAGGCCCACAACCTCAAGGATCGCAGCCTGGAAGTGATCCGCATGGCACGCAGTCTCGTGAAGCAGCGCGGCGGCGAGCGCGAGAGCGCCTTCAGCGCGCAGTTCGAGGCGCCCGAGCTGCTCACCCTCGGCATCGTCTACCAGAAATCACCGCGCTTTGCCGGCGGCGCCTACAGCCCGTTCCTCAAGAAGGTGGACCGCTTCAGCGAGCGCTCACTGCAGGTGAGTCTGCGCCAGCGCGAGGACTACGCCGCACGCCTCACCGCCATCGATGCGCGCGTGAAGAGCATCGTCGCCTCGCTGCAGACGCGCGGCTTCAAGTCTCCGTATCTGCGCAACTACGTGGTAGCCCGCATCAACCCGGTGCGCTTTCACAAGGCAAAGAAAGGCGACAGCGCAGCGCCGATGCCGCTCGCTCAGGCGCTGATGCGCATGGCCGCCGCGGCCCGCGGCTTCGATATCGGTTCGGTCTCCAATTCCGAGCTGGCCTGGGTGGCGGTGGGCGCGGGCGAGTGATCAGCGCGCTGAAGGCGCGGCAACCGGCTCACTCTCGGGCAGGGGCGGCAGGTTGCCATCGTCGCGGAGCCTGAGCCCGTAACCGACCGCAAACAGCGGCGGCTCGCTCGCGGCGCCGCCCGGCGCCGGTGGCCGCGGTGAACGCGGCCAGGAAAACGGCAGCTGGCCGCGAAAGTCGTAACGCACCCGCCCGCTGACTGAGCGAAACAGCAGATCAGCGATGCCGCCGCCTTCGGCTCCCGGCAGCCACGCAGCGACGAAGCTGTCGGCAGCGTTCAGCTCGGCGTTGACCCATAGCGGCCGGCCCGAGAGGAACACCACCACCACCGGCACGTGGGCTGCGTGCAGCCGCTGCAGCAGCGCCAGATCGTGCTTGTCACCCGGGCTGTACTCGAGCGTCGCCACGTCGCCGGCATACTCGGCGTACGGCCGCTCGCCGATCACCACCACCGCCACGTCCGGCCGCACTGTGAATTCCGCCGTGGCACTCTGCGCGGCGCTGCCGCCGGCGCTGCGCACGCAGCGCGCGATCGCCGCCCAGATCGTTTCGGCACGCGGGAAGTCCTCGTTGGGCTCGGTGCCCTGCCAGTTGATCGTCCAGCCGCCGCTCTGGCGCGCCATGCTGTCCGCGGCATCGCCGGCGACCAACACGCGCAGGCGCGGTGACAGCGGCAGGAGATGGTCGCGGTTCTTCAGCAGCACCAGCGACTCGCGCACCGCCTCGCGGGCGAGCGCCCGATGCGCGGCGGCACCGAGCAGCTCGAAGCGGCCGCTGAAGGGTCGCGCCGACGGTCGACCCTCCCGATCGAGGTGCGCGCGCAGCTTCACGCGCAGCACCCGCCGCACGGCATCGTCGAGACGTGCGGGCGAGATCTCCCCGGAGCGCACCTGGCGCAGCAGGTTCGCATACAACTCGCGCCAGCCGTCGGGGGCCATGAGCACGTCGACACCAGCGTTCACCGCCGCGGCACAGCTCACTGCCGTACAGCCGGGCAGCTGCGCGTGAGCGTTCCAGTCCCCGAGCAGCAAGCCGTCGAAGCCCATGCGTCCCTTGAGCACTTCGGTGAGGAGCGCGCGATTACCGTGCATCTTGGCGCCGTGCCAGCTGGAGAAGGACGCCATTACCGTCTGGGCACCGGCGCTGATCGCCGCCTCGAAGCCGGCCGCATCGCGCTGGCGCAGCTCGCTCTCGCTGGCGATGTTGTCTCCCTCGTCCCGGCCGCCGACCGTGCCGCCGTCACCGAGGAAGTGCTTCGCGGTTGCCAGCACGTGCGCGGCATCGAGAAACTGCGCGCTGCCGGCCACGCCCTGCAGCCCCTCGACCATCGCGGCGGCGTACTCGCGCACCAGCTGGGGATTCTCCGCATAGCTCTCGTAGGTGCGTCCCCAGCGGGCATCGCGTGCCACCGCGACCGTTGGCGCGAACACCCAATCGAGGCCGGTGGCGCGCACCTCGAGCGCGGTGGTCGCGCCGATGCGGCGGATCAGGGCGGGATCGTGGGCCGCGCCGAGGCCGATGTTGTGGGGGAACAGGGTCGCGCCGACGACGTTGTTGTGCCCGTGCACGGCATCCGTCCCCCACAGCAGCGGTACGCCGCCAGCCCCCGCCCCGGCAATGGAGGCCTCATAGAACCGGTCGGCCAGTTCGAGCCACTCACGGGGTGTCGCGAGCTCGTCGCCGCGAGGTGAAGAGTTACCGCCGTTAAGAATTGAGCCCAGGGGATACCGTTGCAGGTCTTCGGGCGTGATGCTGCCGATATCGGCCTGAACGAGCTGGCCGACCTTCTGCTCGGGCGTCATGTGCGCCAGCAACGCTGTGATACGCGCTTCGAGCTCGCTGTCTGCCGGCAGGGCCGGAGGCAGCTTCGGCCAGCGTTGCGGATGCACCACGACCGCGGAGGCCGGCTCACCCCCGGGCCCGGCGGCGGCGATGGCGCCCGGGAGCGCCGCCAGCGCGCAGGCAGCGCAATAGGCGGCGCGTGGCGCCGGTCTTCTGCTCATGGTGGCCCTTAGGATACACAGCATGGAAGGTGCGCAAATGCTGGAACCGACACGAGAGACCCACGGTCCCGAAACCGGCAGCAGCACGCACGGGCGGCGCGCGGGCACGGGCGCGGACGGACTGCCTGACCTGCTGCTGATCGAGCGTGCGCGCGCCGCCGATGAGCGTGCGATCGAGGCGCTGAT
The DNA here is from genome assembly GCA_963837075.1 of uncultured Gammaproteobacteria bacterium. Lineage (GTDB taxonomy): Bacteria > Pseudomonadota > Gammaproteobacteria > Steroidobacterales > Steroidobacteraceae > 13-2-20CM-66-19. Next base: position 258,445 of record CAWILY010000009.1, read on the forward strand.
CCGCCGCTATGGTCAGCGCCTGTTCCGCGTGGCGCGCAGCGTCGTCGCCGACGACGAGCGCGCGGAAAGCGCGGTACTGGAGGCCTACCTCGCGGCCTTTGCCGATCTGAGCCGTTACGAGCCCACGGGAAAGTTCGCGGCGTGGCTGACGCGCCTTACGTTCAACCAGGCTCGCTCGCTGCGCGCCAGCACGCGCAACGGCGCGGCGACCGCCCCCCGCGGCGCCGCTGCAGTCGAGGCTTCCGCGGCCGCGCCCGAGGAGCTGCACGAGCGGCTCGAGCTCGAGCAGGCGATCGCCGCGCTGCCGGCAGTGTTTCGCACTGTGTACGTGCTGCGCATGATCGAGGGCGTCAGCGGCATCGAGACCGCCGCCTCGCTCGGCGTACACGAGACGACCGTGCGCACCCGGCTGTACCGCGCGCACCGGCGGCTGACGCCCGACATCGCGCTGCGTATCCGCGCAGCGGGCGGGCTGCTGCAGCTGCCGACGCAGGGCATCGAGCGCATCGTCAGCCGCGTGCTGCGCCAGCTCCCTCAGGGCTCAATACTGACGATCTGCGCCTCCACGCCCTGAAACGGCACGCTGTCGCCGACCTCCCGGCCGAGCAGCGATTTGGCGAGCGGCGCCACCCAGCTCAGCAGGCCGTTGGCGGCGTCGGCTTCGTCCTCACCCACCAGGCGATAAGTCTGGGTGAGGTCCGGGGCGAGGCGCAGCGTGACGCGCATCCCAAAGCGCACCCGGTCGGTCACCGTGGCCGGCGCGACGAGGCGCGCGCTCGCCCGCCGCGCGTTCCAGTAGCGCAGATCACGCTCCAGGCGGGCACGCAGCGGTGTGTCATTGGCAGCGCGGGCGGCCGCACGCTGCGCCGTAAGCGTGCGCACGCGCTTCTCGATGGCCGTCAGGCCGCGCGGTGTGACGAAGTTCGGATGCGGGCTGAGCGGCAGCTCAGGGAGCGATCCGGGGTCGTCGTCCGATTCGCGCACAAAAGCGCGGCTCATAGCACAGCCTCTCTCATGCAGCGAGCCCCGTCAGGCGCACGCTCTCCTGCCACAATCGCACCGCTCCCTCATCACTTTGCGCGGCGCTGCTCGGCACAGCCAGCCGGCACGCTCGGTAGTAGCCGCCCGAGAGCGCGGCCACCTCGGGGGCACTGGCAAGGTAGACGCTGGTGCGGGCGCCGACCGCCGGTGACAGCATGAAGGGCCGGGCGAGCGTCGTCAGCAGCACCCGCAGCAGTGCCGGCGAGTCGTGGAACAGGTGGCTGTCGACGAAGCCCGGATGCAGCGCGTTGACCGTCACGCCGCTGCCGGCCAGGCGCCGGGCGAGCTCGCGCATGAACAGCAGGTTGGCGAGCTTGGAGCGCGCGTACGCCGGCATCAGGCCCGAGACGCGCTCGTTCATGAGATCGCCGAAGTCGAGCACGCCCCGGCGGTGCGCCTCGGAAGCGACGACCACCACCCGCGCAGGCGCGGAAGTCGTGAGCTTGCCGAGCAGCAGATTGGTGAGCAGGAACGGCGCCAGGTGGTTGACCGCGAACGTCAGGTCGTAACCTTCAGCGCTACGCTCACGACGCGCGCTCATCATGCCGGCATTGTTGATGAGCACGTCCAGCCGCGGCAGGCTCGCCGTCAGCTCCTGCGCCAGGCGCCGCACCTGCGCCAGCGCGGCAAAGTCCGCCTGCACGGCGCGCACCTCGGGATTGCCGGTCTCACGGGCAATGTCGGCGGCCACCCCACGAGCGCGACCGAGGTCGCGGCCGTGCACCACGACCAGCGCGCCGCCGGCAGCGAGCGCGCGCGCCGTCTCGAGCCCCACGCCGTGCGTGGCACCGGTGACAACACAGATCCTGCCGTTCATACTGCTCGTGAGGTGCCCCGTAGGGGGAATGGTATATGAAAGGGCTTCGCGCCAGCCTGTTGCTGCCGGTGCTCGCCTTGACGACGCTGGCGCTCGCCGCCTCCAGCGTACCGCCGGACTTCACCCATCATAAGGCCGACGACTGGATCAACTCCGAGCCCCTGACGCTCGCCTCGCTCAAAGGCAAGGTCGTGCTGGTGGAGTTCTGGGCCTTTGAGTGCGACAACTGCATCAAATCCCGCGGCTGGATCGATTCGCTGCAGGCCAAGTCGGCTTCCGGACTGGTGATCGTGGGGGTGCACACCCCGGAGCTGGCGGCAGAGCGCAATCCCGCCGCCGTGCGGCACGCAGTCGAGCAGCTCGGCATCCATTACCCGGTGATGATCGACGGTGATTCCTCGTACTGGAACGCGCTGCACGTGCAGTACTGGCCGACGTTCTGCCTGATCGGTCGCGACGGTCTGCTGTACGCCAGCGTGCCAGGGGAGATGCACGTCGGCGACGAGCGGGCGCAGAAAGTGGAGGCCGCAATCGACCTGCTGCTCAAAGCGCCCGCGACGTGAACGGCATCGCGAGCGCCTTCCTACTCACCTTCGCCGGACTCTTCCCGATCGTCAATCCGATCGAGGGGGCGCCATTCTTTCTCGGCCTGACCGCCGGCTGCACCAGTGCCGAGCGGCGCGTGCTGGCGCGCCAGACGGCCATCAACGGCTTCGCGCTGCTGCTCGGCTCGATGGCGCTGGGACCCTCGCTCCTGGAAGTCTTCGGCCTGCAGCTGCCAGTGGTGCGCATCGCCGGTGGCCTCGTGGTCGCGGCGCTCGGCTGGAAGCTGCTGACCCAGGAGAACTGGTCGGATCACTCGGGAGCGGAGCTGCAGTCCAGCGTGCCGCAACGCAAGGTCGGCAGCTTCTATCCGCTCACCATGCCACTCACCGTCGGGCCGGGCTCGATGTCCGTGGCCATCACCATCGGCAGCCGCAAGTCCGCCGGTATCCCGCCGGGTCCCGAGCTCGCCGAGCACGCGACCGGCGCGCTGCTCGGCATGATCGCGATCGCCATCAGCATCTACCTCGCCTATCGCTTCGCCGAGGTGATCGGCCGCCTGCTCGGGGAGACCGGACTCGAGGTGCTGGTGCGGCTGTCGGCATTCATTCTGATGTGCATCGGCATCGAGATCATCTGGAACGGCGTCAGCACGCTCACCGGCCTGCACTGAAATCGCGCCGCGGCGGGCGCGCCTTGCCGCGCAGCGCACAATCCCGGTGCAGCTCATGCGTACGCTGCCGGCCGGCCTGCTGATTGGGTGTGTAATATCCTTAGCATGCCCGCCCCTGTTTGCGCGTACGACGAGATGCTCGATCCGGCCGGTGCGCCACGAGCGCATTGCCGTCAGTACTTTCACTGGCTGCGCGAACAGCCGGCCGAGCAGCTCGCGCGCAAACGTGCCGAGGCCGACGCGCTGTTCCATCGTGTCGGCATCACCTTCGCGGTGCATGGCGAGGATCAAGGCACCGAGCGGCTGATCCCGTTCGATATCGTGCCGCGCATCCTGCCGGCGGCGGAATGGGCGCGGCTCGAAGCGGGCCTGAAGCAGCGCGTCAGAGCACTCAATGCCTTCATCGACGACGTCTACCACGAGCAGCGCATCCTGCGCGCGGGCAGCATCCCGCCCGAGCAGATCCTTTGTAATCCGCAGTACCGCCCGGAGCTGCAGGGCGTGAACGTCGCGGGCGGCATATACGCCCACATCAGCGGCATCGACATCGTGCGCGATCACGACGGCACCTTCTGCGTGCTCGAGGACAACCTGCGCGTGCCGTCCGGGGTGTCGTACATGCTCGAGAACCGCAAGATGATGATGCGGCTGTTTCCGGAGCTGTTCGCCCGCGACGCCATCCTGCCGGTCGAACATTACCCGGACGTGCTGCACGAGAACCTGAAGAGCGTCGCCCCGGTGGGAGTCACCGCGCCCACCGTCGTGCTGCTCACGCCCGGGGCGTACAACAGTGCGTATTTCGAGCATGCCTTCCTCGCGCAGCAGATGGGCATCGAGCTGGTCGAGGGACAGGACCTGTTCGTGCGCGACGCGGTGCTGTACATGCGCACCACGCGCGGACCGGAACGTGTCGATGTGGTGTACCGCCGCCTGGACGATGACTTTCTCGATCCGCTGTCGTTCCGGCCGGACTCGACGCTCGGCGTGCCGGGGCTGCTCACCGCCTATCGTGCCGGGCACGTCACCATTGCCAACGCCATCGGCACCGGCGTGGCCGACGACAAGTCGGTATATCCGTACGTGCCGGACATGGTGCGTTTCTACCTCGACGAGGAGCCGCTGCTCGCCAACGTGCCGACCTGGGTGCTGCGCCACGACGCGGATCGCGACTACGTGCTGGCGCACCTCGAGCAGCTGGTGGTCAAGGAGGTCCACGGCGCCGGCGGCTACGGCATGCTGATCGGGCCGGCCGCGAGCAGCGCGCAGCTCGAGGAGTTTCGCGCCCGTATCAAGGCGCATCCGGAGCGCTACATCGCGCAGCCGACCCTGGCGCTGTCCACCTCGCCGACGCTGGTCGCGGCCGGACTCGCGCCGCGGCATATCGACCTGCGCCCGTTCGTGCTCGCCGGGCGCGAGGTCACGGTAGTGCCCGGGGGGCTCACGCGCGTCGCGCTGCGCGAAGGATCGCTGGTGGTGAATTCCTCCCAGGGCGGCGGCACCAAGGACACCTGGGTGCTCGGCGCGCCGCCCCCGCCGGCGGCGGCGCAGGGCACCGAGCGGCACGGCCTGTAATGCTGAGCCGCACGGCCGACCACCTGTACTGGATGTCGCGCTACCTGGAGCGCGCGGTGAACCTGGCACGCATGATCGATGCGCATCAGCGCCTGCTGCTGCTGCCGCGCTCGCCCGAAGCGGTGCGGCAGGGCTGGCAGGCGACGCTGGTGTCACTCGGACTCGATGAGGGCTACCAGGCGCGCTACGGCGCGGTGACGCCGCGCGCCGCCTTCGATTTCGTCGCGTTCGACCGCGAGCACCCGGGCAGCATCCTGCAGTGTCTGCGCACGGCGCGTGAGAACGCGCGTGCGGTGCGAGGCACGATCACTTCCGACATGTGGGAAACGCTGAATGCGACCTATCTGGAGTCGCTCACCTTCGGCTGCCACATGCCCGAGAGCGAGCGCGGCGAGTTCCTCGAATGGGTCAAGTACCGCACCCACCTGACACGCGGCATCACCTCCGGCACGCTGCTGCGCGATGAGGCCACGCATTTCACTCACATCGGCACCTTCCTCGAGCGGGCCGACAACACCACCCGCATGCTGGAGGCACGCTGGCGCGATCCCGGCGGCCGGGGCGAACGCCTGATCGAGGAAGCCTCCGAGTGGGCGGTGCTGCTGCGGGCGATGTCGGCGTTCGAGATGTTCCGCCGCCTGTACCGCGACAGCGTCACCCCGCTGCGGGTCACCCAGATGCTGCTGCTGCGCGATGATCTGCCGCAGGGGGTGCACCGCTGCCTCGACGAGCTGCAGGCGAATCTGGCCGCGGTCGCCAACCAGCAGTCGAGCGAGACGCTGCGCCGCGCCGGTGAGCTGCATGCGCAGTTCCATTTCGGGCGCTTCGAGGAGCTGTGTGCGGATGGCGTGCTGCCGTTTCTCGATCGCTTTCAGGAGCGGCTGCGCGACCTCGGCGAGCGGATCGCCAATGACTTCCTGGTGCCGGCGAGCACGTACTGAGCGGCGTCGAGACCAACTGGCCATGCAACTTCGCATCCTGCATCACACCGCCTACCGCTATGAGGAGCCGGTAAAGTTCACCGCGCAGCTGCTGCGCCTCACGCCGCGGCGCGAAGGCGCACAGCGCGTGCTCACCTGGACGATCGCCGCGCCGGGCCGCCGCACCGAGCAGGTGGACGCGCACGGCAACATCACCCATCTGCTGACGCTCGAGCAGCCCCACCGCAGCATCGAGATCGACGTGCGTGGTGTCGTGGAGATGACCGGTGACGAGGAGTTCGTGCGCTTCGACGGCACGCTGTCACCGCTCGCCTACCTCGCGCCCACGCCGCTCACTGCCGCCAGCGCAGAGATGGCGGCGCTGGCACGCAGCCAGCTGCACGGCCCCGGCAGCCGGCGCGAGCGACTGTACCGGCTGGCGCGCGCCGTGTACGAGCAGGTGCGCTACATGCCCGGCACGACCAGCGTGGAGGAAACCGCGGCCGAGGCGTTCACGCGCGGTCAGGGCGTGTGCCAGGACCAGGCGCACGTGTTCATCGCCTGTTGCCGGGCGGCGGGCGTGCCGGCGCGCTACGTGAGCGGCTATCTGTGCAGCGTCGACGGCAGCGACTCGGCGAGCCATGCCTGGATCGATGCCTGGCTCGAGGATACTCACGGCTGGCTCAGCATCGACGTCACTCACCTCGAGCCCATGGGACCGAAACATTGCCGGCTTGCAGTAGGGCGCGACTATCTGGATGCTGCGCCGGTGCGGGGCGTACGCCGCGGCGGCGGTCATGAGGTGATGGACGTCAGCGTCACCGCCACCAGCTCGGGCGATCAGTAACCGTCCGCGATCACAGGAGAGCCTCATTCCATGACCTACTGCGTGGCCATGCTGCTCGACACCGGGATGGTGTTCCTGTCCGACTCGCGCACCAGCGCCGGCGTCGACCAGATCAGCACCTTCCGCAAAACCACCGTGTTCCAGAAGCCGGGCGAGCGGGTCATGGTGCTGCAGAGCGCGGGCAATCTCGCCATCACACAGGCCGTGATCTCGGTGCTGCGCGAGCGCATCGAGGCACCCGAGGGCGGACCGAACCTGTTCAACTGCCCCAACATGTTCGAAGCGGCGCAGTGCATCGGTGCGACGCTGCGCGAGGCCCACCAGCGCGACGCCCAGCCGCTCAAGCAGTTCGCCGTGGAGTTCAACGCCAGCTTCATTCTCGGCGGGCAGATCCGCGGCGAGGTGCCGCGGCTGTTCAGTATCTATCCGGCCGGCAACTTCATCGAGGCAACCGCGGAAACCAGCTACTTCCAGATCGGCGAGTCGAAGTACGGCAAGCCGATCATCGACCGCGTCATCCGCCGCAGCAGCAGCCTGAACGAGGCGACCAAGGCGGGCCTGGTGTCGATGGATTCCACCATCCGCTCGAATCTCTCGGTCGGACTGCCGCTCGACCTGGTCATCGTCAAGCGCGATCGCCACGAGGTCGCTCGCCACATCAGCATCGACGAAGACAACGCCTACTTCGCCAGCATCCGCTCGCGCTGGAGCGAGGCGCTGCGCGAGGTGTTCACGCATCTGCCGGAGCCGGACTGGCTGCGCACGCCAAGGGCGTGAGCGCCCGCGGCGCGACTAACCGGCCGGCCGGCCGCCGCCGTCGTCCGCGAGCAGTTGCAGCACCGCCGCACGGGCGACAGGCGAGTGCACCGGCAAGGCGAGCACGTCCCCCGGACGCGCCCAGTCGAGTGCGCTGTGCACCGCCTCGAGCTCACTGGCACACATCGGCAGGGCTTCCTCGGGCAGGCCGGCGCGGCGCAGTGCCGCGTGAATCACCCGTGGAATCTCGCCGGCCGGCCGGCCGCGCAGGTGCGCCTCGTTCTCCTTGATGACGACGAGCGCCGGACGGAACTCCGCGGCCGCGCTCGCCAACGCCTCGATCTCCGCGTCGGTGCGGTTGCCCGCGTGCCCCAGCAGCATCCCGAGCCGGCCGCGCCCGCCGCGCAGATGCTCGGCGACCTGCAGTAGGCCGCGCAGGCCCTCCGGGTTGTGCGCGTAGTCGATGAGTATGCGCACGCCGTCGCGCTCGAAGCGCATCATGCGGCCGAGGTTGTCGGCAATGCGCGCGCCGAAGCGCGCGCAGACGGCGGCAATCACCTGCGCAGGCACCCCGAGCGCTGCCGCGGCGAGTGCCGCTCCCGCGAGGTTGGCGATGTTGTAGCGGGCGCTGCCCTCGACGGTGAGCGGCATGTCGGCGATCGCGCCCAGGTCGTGCTCGGCGTGCGCGTATGCGAGCACCAGCCGACCCGCACGCGTGCCACAGGTCGCGCCGCCGCGCTCGCGATGCGCGCGCAGCGCGGCGTGATCCGCATCGAGCGCGAACCAGCCAATCGGTGGTGCGCGGCCGAAGCGCTGCGCCAGCGCCGCTGCCCGCGCACACAGCTGCGCATCGTCGGCGTTCAGCACCAGCAGCCCCGCGGGGCTCACCACGGCGGCGACCGCCAGCTTCACTTCGGCGAGTCCGGCAAGATCGTCGATGCCGTATTCGCCGAAGTGGTCGGCGCTCACGTTGGTGACCAGCGCCACCTGCGCCCGTGACAGCGCGATGCCGCGGCGCAGGATGCCGCCGCGTGCCGTCTCCACGATCGCGCAGGCGGCACGCCGCTCGCGCATCACCCGGCGCGCGCCGACCGGGCCGGAGTAGTCACCGCTCTCGAGCATCTCATCAGCCAGAAACACCCCGTCGGTGCAGCAGAATGCCGGCAGCCAGCCGTTGGCGCGCCCGCAGGCTGCCAGCAGCCGCACGCTGGTGGTCTTGCCGTTCGAGCCGGTAACGATGGCGGTCGGAATGTCGTGCAGCTCATCCCACGGTACCTGCGCCGCTGGCGGCAGCGTGCCGAGGGCGAAGTCGCGTGCGCCCGTGCCCGCACCGAGTGTCAGCAGCTCATCGTCGAGCACGTGCGGCAGTCCGCGCGCTTCCGCCGCAGCGAGCAGCGCGCGCAGCGCCGGGCGCGCCTCGCGTGAGGCGAGACGACGCAATCGCGCGCAGGCGGCGGACTCCTCCAGCACCGGCGCGTCCACCGTCGCCGGGTCAGCGGCGTCCTCGAGCGCGGCCGCAACCAGCGCCGCCTCGAGCCCGCTCCAGCGCCCGGGGTCGCGGGCAAAGAGCGTGGCGCACAGCGCCCATTCGTTGACTTCGGTGGCCACGAACAGCCCATCGACCGGAGCCGTGAGCGCCAGCGACGCACCGCCGGCGTGCACCCGCGCCGCCACGCCCGGCATGTCCCATCCCAGGAATGCGCGGGCGCGCGCCACCCGTGCACGCCAGCCCGCGAGCAGCGCGGCATCGGCACCGATGCCTAAGGTCTCCAGCTGCGCACCGCAGCCGGCGAAGAACAGGTTTGCGCCGGTCAGGCGTCGCGAAGCCTCGAACGGCAGCTGGGTTGGCAGCACCACTGGCCTTTAGTCCGCGGCCTCCGGCGCGAAGTGCACGCCGCGCTCATCGCGGACGAGACCGTCGAGGCTGAAAGCGGCAGGCGGCGCCTCGCCGAGACGCTGAGCGCCGTGGGGTGCCGTGTCTGTCACGAACGAAGGCAGCGGCGGCGGCGGCGCAGCCGAAGCGCCGGGCGCGCCCGCCGGCTTGAACTTGGTGATCTGCTTCCACGAGCGCACCAGTGCATCGGCGAAGATCAGCAGCAGGTCCCCAGGCTGCCCCATGTGCAGTGCCGCGCTGATCGCCTCCTGCTCGTCCGGGATGATGGCGATCGCTTCCTCGCGCACGCCCGCCGCACGCAGCGCAGCGGCCTGGATGCGCGGTACCTCGTCGGGTTTGCGATCGCGCAGGCTGTCGTCGCGGCGACAGATGTAGTGATCGAAGCGGCCCGCCACGGCGCGCGCGATGGCGACCAGGTCCTCATCACGCCGATCGCCGGGACCGGCCAGCACCACGATGCGCCGGCCCGTGACATCCAGGCGCTGCGCGAGATCGGCCATCGCCGCGACCGCGGGTGCGTTGTGCCCGTAGTCGAACAGCACCTTGAAGGGGTGCTCGCTGAACACGTTCATGCGCCCCGGGGCCTGGAAGAACGTGGAGTCGAAGGTTCGCAGGCCTTGACGGATGGCATCCAGCTTGATGCCGAGCGAGAACGCGATGGCCGCGGCAAACATCGCGTTCTGCACGTTGTGCGTGGCGCGCCCCTCGAGGGTCGCCGGAATCAGATGCGTCCACAAGAGCGGTATGTGGCCGTTCTTGTCATACAGCGTGATCATCTGGCCATTCACGCCCGCCTCCAGCGCACAGGCGCGCCCCCCGGCACGGATGTGCTCACGCACCAGAGTATGTTGAGGATTCAGGGTGACGTAGCAGATGTGCTTCGCTTCCGTGTAGCCGGACATCTTCAGCACCAGCGCATCGTCGGCGTTCAGCACCGCGCAGTCGGTGGCGACCTCGACCACCACGCGCTTCACCTCGGCGAGCTGCTCGAGAGTGTCGATGCCCTTCAGCCCCAGATGATCGGGCTGCACGTTGAGCACGGCACCGACGTTGACCTCGTTCACCCCCATGCCGGCGCGCAGCAGCCCGCCGCGCGCGGTCTCGAGCACCGCGATGTCGATTTGCGGGTCGGCAAGCACCATGCGCGCCGATACCGGCCCGGTCATGTCGCCCTGCACGGTGCGCTGGCCGTCAATGTAGACGCCATCGGTGGTCGTGGCGCCGGGGGTGTAGCCGGCCATCTTGGCGAGGTGCGCGAGCATGCGCACAGTCGTGGTCTTGCCGTTGGTGCCGGTGATGGCGGCGATCGGCACGCGCGCAGGTGCACCGGACGGAAAGAGCATGTCGATCACCGGGGCGGCAACGTCGCGCGCCGTGCCCTCGCTCGGCGCCACGTGCATGCGAAAGCCGGGCGCCGCGTTCACTTCGCAGATGCCGCCGCCGATCTTGCGGTAGCTCTCGGTGATGTTCTTCGACAGGAAATCCACCCCGCCGACGTCGAGCCCGATGGCGCGCACGGCACGCTCAGCCATCTCGCGGTTGTCCGGATGGATGACATCGGTGACATCGGTCGCCGTGCCGCCGGTGGACAGGTTGGCGGTGGAGCGCAGATAGACCGGCTGGTCCCTGTCCGGGACCGAGTCGGACGTGAGCCCGGCGCGTTCCAGCATCTTGTGCGCCTGGGCATCGAGCTCGAGCCGCGTCAGCACCTTCTCGTGCCCGACGCCGCGGCGCGGGTCCAGATTGACGATGTCGATGAGCTCGCTGACCGTGTGCTCGCCATCGCCGATCACGTGCCCGGGCGTGCGCCGGGTGGCGGCCACGAGCTCGCCGTTGACCACCAGCAGCCGGTGATCATCGCCCTCGAGGTAGCTCTCGACGATCACCGAGCGCGAATGCTCGCGCGCGATCTTGAAGCCGTGCGCGACCTCCTCCTCGGTGGTGAGGCGGATCGAGATACCGCGGCCGTGGTTGCCGTTGTAGGGCTTGGTCACCACCGGGAAGCCGATGCGGCGTGCGGCGCGCACCGCCTGGGTGTCGCTCTGCACCAGCTCCTGCTGCGGCACGGGGAGCCCGAGGCCCGCGAGTATCTTGTTGGTTTCCTCCTTGTCGCTTGCCAGCTCGACCGCGATGTGCGGGGTGCGCCCGGTGACGGTCGCCTGGATGCGCTGCTGGTAGCGGCCGTGGCCGAGCTGCACCAGCGACTGCTCGTTGAGGCGCAGCCAGGGAATGCCGCGGGCTTCCGCGGCGCGCACCAGCGAGGCGGTCGAGGGCCCGAGCGCGCGCCGCTGTGCAAAGCGGATGAACTGGTCGCGCGCCTCTGCCCAGTCCCAGCCCTCGGGCACGCTGCCTTCGGGGCGCAGCTGCTGCGGCAGCAGCGAGCACAGCAGGCGCAGGCCGAGCTCGCCGGCCGCAATGCCCTCGTCGCGCTGCGCGTACTCGTACACCACCGTGTAGACCCCTTTGGCGTCAGCGCTGCGCGTCTTGCCGAATGTCACCTCTTCGCCGGCGATGTTCTGCAGCTCGATGGCGACGTGCTCGAGCACGTGTCCGAGCCAGGTGCCCTCGCCCTCGCGCATGCGGCGCAAGAAGCCGCCCGGCTCGCGATAGGAGCAGCCGTGCTCGGCCAGGCCGGGAAGTGCGGCAGCCAGTGCATCGATGAAGCGGCCGCCCAGACGCCCGGTCGGCCACGCTTCCAGCTCTCCGAGCTGCAGCTCGAGGCGGATGACCGGAAAGCGTGCGTACAGCGAGGGGCCAACGTACACGGATCGATCGAGGATGCGCATGAGTGTTGCTCTGGGGAGTCGTAATAGTTGTTCAAGGCAACTTGGAAAGCGCCTGGCGCGATCGGGCTTTGAACCGCTGCGTTACTCCTTCGACTGCATCAGCGCAGTGGCGTTGGCGATGCGCGTGTGCAGGTTGAAGGTCGCACCGGCGACCAGCATGTGCAGCCGCAGGCCGAGCATGCACACCGGCTGGCCTTCCGCGATGCTGTCGATGGAGGAATAGCTGACGTCTGCGCCATCGACGATGGTCACGCCACCGCTCCCCTCGACCTCCACCGTCTCGTCCGGGCCGATGAAGGCGGCCGTGTCCTCGTCGAGCCCGATCCCCACGGCGAACGGGTTGTAGGCCAGCGCGGTCAACAGCCGCCCCAGGCGGTCGCGCTGGCGAAAGTGCTGGTCGATGATGAAGCGGTTGGTGAGCCCCAGGCCGGGCGCCATGCGCACGCTGCCGGCAATGACGGAGGAGCCTTCATCGCCCGCCGCGATCATGTGCTCGGACAGAATGCTGGCGCCGGCACTGGTGCCGCCGACGGTGATGCCATGGGCGTTGCGCAGGCGGATCAGCTTCGCCACCGGCGTGCCGCCGAGCAGCGTCGTGAGCCGCAGCTGGTTGCCGCCGGTGAAGAAAATGCCGCTCGCTTCCTCGAGGCGCCGCAGGCGTCCCGGTTCCTGACAATCGCGGCGCGTGTCGAAATCCATCACCGTCACGCGCGCCGCGCCGAGCGAGCTGAACAGCTGCTCGTAGCGCGCGCCGGTCTCGTGCACCCGGCTGGCGGTGGGAATGACCACGATATCAGCCTGATCACCCCCCGAGACTCGCACGAAGCGCTCGAGGATGCGGGGATCGTTTTCCTTGTTCTCTGCGCCACCGATGGGCACGATCCAGCCACGCGTCTCGCCTTCGGGGACTCTGCTCGGCATCCGGCGCTGCCTCCTTAGGCAGTGATTCTGCTGCTGCAAACTTACCACGATCGGCCGCCTGCCCGCCTCCTGAGGGCGCTCCCGGCGGCGCCCCGCTGGCGGTGGACATATTGAGAAGCGGTTCGCATTCCTGCCGCCTGGAGTTTGCTCTGGCCCGGTCAGCGCACCAGACTGCGCACCGCCCGAGGGCTCGGGCGGTCACCCCACACATCACACGAGGTCGTTACGATGGGAAAATTGCTGTTGTGCGCGGCTCCGCTCGCGCTGCTCGCGTCCGCTGCGTTCGCAGGTGCGCCGGTCGACAATGTGAGTGCCCATAAGCACCCGAATCTCGCCGCCGCCCAGCGCCTGTCTACCCAGGCCTACGAGAAGATCGCGGCCGCCCAGCAGGCCAATGAATGGGATATGGGTGGTCACGCTGCCAAGGCCAAAGACCTGCTCGATCAGGTCAATCGCGAGCTGAAGGAAGCCGCCGAAGCGGCCAACGCGAATCACAAATAACACGCGCCCGATCCGCGCGATCGAGCCATGCGGGGCGGCAGTTGCCGCCCCGCGTCGTTTCTGCGCACCGTGCGCTCACCGCCGGCTATGCGTTTTTCGCCGCCGCCTATGCCTTTTCACGGCTTGACCGCGGCAGCGCGTTGCGATTAATTGCCGCGGACCAGGGCATTCCTCCGGCGCATTCATGAGACCTCGCAGGCGAGATCCCGACAGGGGCGGTGCAGCCGGAGCGGCGGCGCGCGCGCGACGCTACCGCAATCTCGTCAACCCGTTCGAGCCGCTGCGGCTATTCTCCGCCGATCAGATCGAGAGTCTGCACCACGCCGCGCTCGGCATTCTCGAGCGGCAGGGCTTGCGGGTGTTGTCGGCGCGCGGGCGCGCGGCGCTCGCCGCGGCCGGCGCATCCGTCGATGAAGCGACTCAGATGGTCCGCCTCGATCGGGGCCTGGTGACGCAGGCGCTCGCCACCGTGCCGCCGGAAGTCGAGCTGACCGCGCGCGATCCGGCGCGTTCGTGCCGCGTCGGCGCGGCGCACGTGGTATTCGCCCCGGTCGCGGGACCACCGAGCGTGAGTGACCTGCAGCACGGCAGGCGTACCGGCACCCTCGAGGACTTCGCGAACTTCGTGCGCCTGTCGCAGGCATTCGATGTCGTGCACGTGTTCGCGCAGATGAACGAGCCGCAGGACGTGCCGGTGGCCGAGCGTCATCTCGAGACCTCGCTGGCGCTGCTCAGCCTCGGCGACAAGGTCCCCAACTTCTACTGCCGCGGTGACGGACAGCTGGCGGACTGCTTCGCGATGCTGCGCATCGCGCACGGCATCGACGACGCGACGTTCCAGGCGGGCCCGCGCTGCTACAGCATCTGCAATACCAACTCGCCACTGCAGCTCGACGTGCCGATGACCGAGGGCATCATGTCGTTCGCCGCGAACGGCCAGCTGATGATCGTCACGCCGTTCACGCTCGCCGGCGCCATGGCGCCGGTGACCATCCCCGGTGCGCTGACGCTCGCGCACGCCGAGGCGCTGTTCGGCATCACGCTCACGCAGATCGTGCGCCCCGGCGCCCCGGTGATGTACGGCAGCTTCACCTCGAACGTCGACATGAAGTCCGGATCGCCGGCGTTCGGCACCCCGGAATACGCCAAGGCGGCCTTCGGCGCCGGCCAGCTCGCCCGGCACATCGGTGTGCCCTGGCGCTGCTCGAGCGCCACGGCGTCGAACACACCGGACGCGCAGGCGGCCTACGAGTCACAGATGAGCCTGTGGGGCGCGCTGCTCGGCGGCTGCCATTTCGTGCTCCACGCCGCCGGCTGGCTGGAGGGCGGCCTCACCGCCTCGTTCGAGAAGTTCATTCTCGACGTCGAGATGCTGCAGATGTTCGCCGAGCTGTTCCAGCCGGTCGCAGCCTCCGCCGAGGAGATCGGCATCGACGCCGTTGCCGAAGTGGGACCGGGCGGTCACTTCTTCGCGGCCGCCCACACCATGCAGCGCTACCGCGATGCCTTCTACACACCCCTGGTCTCGGATTGGCGCAACTACGGCGCCTGGGCCGAGGCCGGCGCGAAGACCGCGACCGAGCGCGCCGCGGCTGTCTGCCGCGAGACGCTGGCGTCCTTCCAGCCACCGCCGATCGATGCTGCGGTTCACGAGGAGCTGCGCGCCTACGTGGAGCGGCGGCGGCGCGAAGGCGGCGCATCCCCGCTCAGCTGAGCAGCGTACGTTGCGCTATCGGCGCGGGGCGCAGCGTGTGGCGCGGCTAACTGCGTCGGGGCATGCGCAGCACGATCTTGCCGAGCACGTGCCCGGAGTCGAGCCGCCGGTGGGCCTGCGCCGCATCCGCCAAGGGGTACTGCGCGGCGATCGGCACGGTGAGCTTCGCCGCCGTGATGGCCTGGTTGAGGTGCTCGAACTGCGCAGGTCCTGCGACGGCGTCGTAGCGGATGATCGCCAGGCCATCGCGCGCGCGCGGTTCCGGACGGACACCGGAAGGAAAGGCCACCCGGCCATGCGGCTGCAGCGCATCGATGCAGCGCTCGAGCGCGTCCCCGCCGGCGAGTGCCAGCACCGCATCCACGCCCGCCGGAGCGAAGGCCCGTGCGGCGGCGGTAATGTCGCCCTCACGGCCGTCCACCGCCGCATCCGCGCCCAGCTGCCGGACCAGGGCAAGACCATCCGCGCCGCTCGCGGTGGCCAGCACGCGCACGCCGCGTAGCCGGGCGAATTGCAGCGCCAGAGTGCCGACGCCGCCCGCCGCGCCGTGAATGATCAGCGTCTCACCGCGGCGCAGGTGCAACGCGTCGTCGATTCCCTGGATGGCCGTCAGCCCCGTCGTGCCGATGGCCCCGGCATCGCGCAGTGTCAGACCCGGAGGAACGTGTCCCACGAGGCGCGCCGGTACGGCGACGTACTGTGCGTAGAAGCCGCCCTGCGGATTGTCCCAGCTGTAGGAATAGACCTCATCCCCGATGCGAAAACCAACCACCTGGGCGCCGATTGCCGTCACGCGCCCCGAGCCATCGGTGCCGAGCACCAGCGGAAAGTGCGTATGGCTGATCTCTTGCGGATGCTCGCGGATGGCGGCATCCCACACCGCAACGCCTGCGGTATCGAGAGCGATCAGCACCTCATCCGCGGCGGGCGCGGGCACCGGCAGGGTGTGCAGGGTAATGACCTCCGGACCTCCGGCACGATCGATGGCGGCTGCCTGCATGGTGGCCGGCGCCGCGGCACCGATCCCCTGCCACAGAGCGAGTGTCAGCCCGAGTACAGCGGTGTTTTTCACGGTTGACATGCGCCTCGCCATCCTGCCAGTTCCGGCCGCGGAAGGTAGCGGCCATCCGGATCATACGGTGCGGGCCGGCCCGCTGCCGCGGCCTTCCGCCGCAGGTCGCGCACCGTTCGGCGCACCCGCCCGCGGTCTCACCGCCGTGCGAGCACGCGGCCGATGCGCAATAATCCGCAGCCCGGCACGCTGCGCGTCGCGGAACTCGAGGCACGGAGAACAACAATGGATCGGCGGACAGCGCTCTTCGCCACTGTCGCTCCGGGCTGGTCGATTCTGATTCGTCTGCTGGTGGGACTGGCGGTATTCGTGCCCGAGGGCATTCAGAAACTGGTATTTCCGACCATTCTCGGTGCCGGGCGCTTCGCGCACATCGGCATCCCCTGGCCGGATGTGCTCGCACCCCTGGTCGGCTGGCTGGAGATCCTGTGCGGCGCGCTCATCATCCTGGGGCTGTTCACGCGGCTCGCCACGCTGCCGCTGATCGTCATCATGATCGTCGCGCTGGTGTCGACCAAGGTGCCCATCCTCCTCGGTCAGGATTTCTGGATCTTCCACCGCCCGCCGCTGCCGCGGTACGGCTTCTGGAGCATGGCGCACGAGGCACGCACCGATCTGGACATGCTGCTGGCGCTCATCTACCTGCTGATCGTCGGCGCAGGCGCCTGGTCACTGGATGCCCGGCTCGCCGGGCAGCGCACGCACGGCGGCCGAGGGTCAGCTGATGGTTAACCTCGCTGATCATCCGCTGCTGATCTTCGCGCTCTCCATGCTGTTGCTGGCGCTCGGCGCGCGCGTCGGCGCAGCCGTTCTGGGCAGATACCTGCAAGCCAGCGAGGGCGTGGCGGCCGATTTCGACATTGTGCTGGCCGCATCCCTCACGCTCCTGGGCCTGATCATCGGTTTCACTTTCTCGATGGCGCTTACCCGCTACGATCAGCGCAAGAACTACGAGGAGGCCGAGGCCAACGCGATTGGCACAGAATACGCGCGCGCGGGCCTGCTCGCCGACTCAGATGCCGCCAGGATGCGTACGCTGCTTAAAGACTACGTCGGGCAGCGCATTCTCTTCTACACCTCGCGGGACGAGGAGCAACTGCGGCAGGTCAATGCACGAAGCACGGCGCTGCAGTCGCAGCTGTGGTCGGTGGCGGAGACCGCCGCGCGGGCGCAGCAGACGCCCGTCATGAGCCTGGTCGCTGCGGGAATGAACGACGTGCTCAACGCCCAGGGCTACACGCAGGCAGCATGGTGGAACCGCATCCCGCCGGCCGCTTGGGACTTGATGGGCGCGATCGCGCTGATCTGCAACGTACTGGTGGGACTGCGCGCTCGCCGGCTCGAGCAGCGCGGCGCGCTGCTCTTGATCCTGCCGCTCATCATCGCGATCGCATTCCTGCTGATCGCCGATATCGACAGCCCGCGCAGCGGCATCATCCACGTCAAGCCGCAGAACCTGCTGGCGTTGTCCGCCACGCTGTCGTAGCGGCGAGCGCCGCGGTCGTCACCGTGACGCTCCTCGTAAGTCTCGTCGGCACCTCGCAGCGCGTCGCGGCCACGCCTGCGCGGGTGGGGAAGATTCACGAGCTGGCGATGTTTCTCGGGCAGCTCGGCAGCGATGAGCTCGGCATCGCCGCGCATTATCTCGCCGGTGAGACTCCTCAGGGCCGCATCGGTATCGGCTATGCGAGCCTGGCATCCGCCGCGGCGAGTCCACCGGCGAGTGAGCCGACGCTATCGCTCGCGGATCTCGACTCGCGCCTGACGGCTGTGAAGCAGACCCGCGGGCGCGGCTCCGCCGCACGGCGGAAGCAAGAGCTCGAGGAGCTCTTTCGCCTCGCGACCCCCGACGAGCAGACACTGCTCCTGCGCCTGCTGACCGGCGAGCTGCGTCAGGGCGCGCTCGCCGGCATCATGGTCGAGGCGATCGCCGCCGCCGCCCACATCCCCGTGGCCGCGGTGCGCCGCGCGGCCATGTACGCGAACACCTTGGGTGCGGTGGCGCGTGTCGCGCTGCTGGATGGCAGCGCCGGACTCGATGCTTTTCAGCTGGAGCTGTTCTTACCCGTGGCGCCGATGCTTGCGCAGACGGCCGCCGACGTCGGGCAGGCGCTCGCGTCGCTGCGCGGCGAGGTGGCGTTTGAGTGGAAGCTCGATGGCGCGCGCATCCAGGTGCACCGGCAGGACGGCGAGGTACGCATCTACTCGCGCGCGCTCAACGACGTGACCGACGCGCTGCCGGAGATCGTGGAGACGGTCGGCACGTTCCCGGCGCGTGGTTTCATCCTCGATGGTGAGGTGATCGCCGTCGACCCTGCCGGGCGAGCACATCCCTTCCAGATCACCATGAGCCGCTTCGGCCGGCGTCGCAACGTCGCTGCCGCGCGCGCCGGGCTGCCGCTGCAGGCGTTCTTCTTCGACTGCCTGCGATTGAACGCGGACAGCGTCGCCGACCGCAGCACCGCCGAGCGCTTCGGTCTGCTGCTTGAAGCGGTGCCGCCGCCGTGGCGAATCCCGCGTCTGGTCACCGACTCCGAGGCGGCGGCGCGCACCTTCTATGAGGCGGCGCTCGCCGCCGGGCACGAAGGCCTGGTGGCGAAGTCGCTGCAGGCGCCGTATGAGGCCGGCAATCGCGGCGGGAGCTGGCTCAAAATCAAGCGCACTCACACCCTCGACCTCGTGGTGCTGGCTGCCGAGTGGGGTCATGGCCGACGGCGCGGCAAGCTCTCGAACCTGCACCTCGGCGCGCACGATCCGGCGACGGGCGGCTACGTCATGCTCGGCAAGACCTTCAAGGGACTTACCGACGCCGTGCTCGAGTGGCAGACGCAGCAGCTGCTCGCACGGGAAACGCACCGCGACCCGTTGACCGTGTACGTGCGGCCCGAGCTCGTGGTCGAGGTCGCTTTCAGTGATCTGCAGGCGAGCAGCCGCTATCCCGGGGGTCTAGCCCTGCGGCTGGCACGCGTCAAGCGCTATCGGGACGATAAGCGTGCGCAGGATGCCGACGACATGCGCTCGGTGCGCCGCATCTACGAGGCGCAGACGGGTCGCCCGACCCCCTAGTGCAGCGGCTGCGGGCCCATTACTCTTCGCGGCCATGCGCACCGAGCTCTGCGATGTGCTGGTGATCGGTGGCGGCCCTGCGGGTAGCACGGCCGCGGCGCTGCTTGCGCGGCGCGGCTACCGGGTGATCGCGTTGGAGAAGGCGCATCATCCGCGCTTCCATATCGGTGAGTCGCTCCTGCCGATGAATCTGCCGCTGTTCGAGCGCCTCGGCGTGCTCGACAAGGTGCGTGCGCTCGGTGTGTTCAAGCCCGGTGCGGATTTCGAGGCGGACAACGAGCGCGGCTACAACACCTTCGCCTTCGCCCGCGCGCTCGGCAACAGCCCGCCGCACGCCTTCCAGGTATGGCGTCAGGATTTCGACCAGATGCTGTTCCAGCATGCGCGCGAATGCGGCGCCGACACGCGCGAAGGGCACGAGGCCGTGCGCTGCGAGCAGCGTGCGCCGCGCGAGACGCACGTCGAGGTCGGTACCGACGGCGGCGACAGCTACTGCGTGCAGGCGCGGTATCTCGTCGACGCCAGCGGGCGCGACACGTTCCTTGCCGCAAAGAAGCGGTTGCGGCGCAGGAATTCCCGGCATCAGAGCGCCGCCATCTTCGGTCACTTCCTCGGCGCCGAACCGCGCAGCGGCGCCGACGCCGGCAACATCAGCATCTATGGCTTCGAGCACGGCTGGATGTGGATGATTCCGCTGCCTGAGGGCGTGATGAGCGTCGGCGCCGTGTGCCGACCGGACTACCTCAAGCAGCGTCGCGGCCGCACGGTTGAGTTCCTGCTCGAGACCCTGCGGCAGAACGCGGCGCTGTGGCGGCGCATGGCGCGCGCCGAGCTGATCGGCAACCAGGTGCGCGTGACGGGCAACTACTCCTATGACTCGCGGCGCATGGGCGGCCCGGGCTGGGTGCTGATCGGCGACGCCTTCGCCTTCATCGACCCGGTGTTCTCCTCGGGTGTGTACCTGGCGATGAGTGCCGCGGAGCAGGCGGTCGCGGTGGTGGATGCCGCATTGCGCGACCCGGCAGTTGAGCGCGCACTGCTGCGCCGGCTGGAGCGACGCCAGCGTCTGGGGATGCGGCACTTCTCCTTCTTCATCTACCGCTTCAACGGTCCGGTGATGCGCGAGCTGTTCCGCCACCCGAGCAACCGCTGGCAGCTCGAGCAGAGCGTCATCTCGATGCTGGCTGGCGACCTGTTCGACACGGCGCGGGTCCGGTGGCGACTCGCGCTCTTCAAGCTCGTGTATGCGTTCTGCTGCCTGCGTGACTTCCGGCGCTGGCGCGCCGAGCGCGGCTATCGCCTCGCGCAGGCACGGACGCAATTCGCGGGCGGTAACACACCCCTCGACCGGGCCTGAGCCCGCAGCGCAGGCGTCGCCAACTCATGCACAGCCTCGAGGGCGGATGTCACTGCGGCAACATCGTGCTGCAGCTCGAGCTGCCGCAAGCCCCATCCGCTTACCGCCCGCGCGCCTGCGACTGTGACTTCTGCCGCAAGCACGGCGCCGCCTGGGTGTCCGACCGCGAGGGCGCGCTCGTCATCCGCATCCGGAATGCAGACAGCGCCGGCAGCTACCGCCAGGGAAGCGGTGCTGCCGAGATGCTGTATTGCCGCAGTTGCGCGGTGTTGGTCGCGGCGCTCTACCGCGAGGCGGACACGCTCTACGGCGTGGCCAATGCCAGGAGCATAGCGGGCGGTGCGTGCTTCGGTGCTGAGCAGCCGGTCTCGCCGCGGACGCTTTCGCCGGCCGAGAAAGTGACCCGCTGGCACTGCCTGTGGTTCGCGGATGTGCGGATCGTGACCGAGCGCAGCGCCTCCGACTGACTCGAGTGCAGCGCAACATTCACGCCTTGCCCGCCCGCGCTGCGCGGTTCTTCCGCTGGCGGCGCAGGTCGAGTTAACCTCACCGCTGCGGCAAGCCACCGCGGGGAGAAGCAAATGAGATCAAGCCTGGTTCTGGTCGCACTGGGCGCGCTGGCGGCCGGCGCGGCAGCGGCGAACCCGCCGCAGACGCTGCACCTGGTTGAGACGGTCGAGATCAAAGCGCCGCTCGACAAGGTCTGGGCAGCGGTGAAGGACTTCGACAGCCTGAACAAGTGGCACCCCGGCTTCGCCAGCGACCAGCTGGTGTCCGGCAGCAACGGCAAGGTCGGTGCCGTGCGCAAGCTCACCATCAAGGACGGACCGGTGATCACCGAGCAGCTGACCGCGTACGACGAGGCGGGGCGCACTTACCGCTACAAAATCACCGACTCTCCGCTGCCGATCACGGATTACTCTTCGAAGATCACCGTGCGGCCGGGGAAGGCGGGGATGACGGAGGTTATCTGGAGCGGCAGCTGGAAGCGCAAGAACACCGCCGACAATCCGCCGGAAGCCGAAAGCGATGCCGGCACGATGAAGCTCGTGAAGGGTGTCTACCGCGGCGGCCTCGATAATCTGAAGAAGATGCTCGAGGGCTGACGGCTCGCGCCCGGGCGGCGTGTCCTAGCGCCACCTCTTCGGCAGTCGCCACGCGTCGCATTGGCTGCTCGCCGAGCAGCGCGGGGTCCGCGATCGCCTGCGCCACGCGCGGCACCATCGCGTGCGCGGCGTGGTAGCACAGGTGCGCCGCGGCGGACTCCTCGAGGTCAGCCTGCAGGATGGCGTGCCCGCTTCGCTGGCCTCACTTGCCGGAACAGCTCGGATAGACTGGCACAAATCACGTACGTAATTCTTCCCGAGGCAGTTGCATGACTCGAGTCAACCTCAGGCGGACCCTGGTGCTGCTCGGCGCACTCGCCGCGTGCACCGCCCTGGCGGCGGCCGTCGAGGCCCCCATCCCGGAGCAAAAGCCGGACGGTGCACCCGAGAAAGCCGACGCGCACCACTTCGAGCCTTTCAAAGCCGAGGCGGTCACGAGCAGCGGCAGCATCACCATCGGCGGACGCGCGATCGGCTACCAGGCGATTGCGGGAACGCTCATCGTGCATCCCAAGGGCTGGGACGACGTACCGCACGATCCGGCCGAGAAGCCCGCGCCCGGCGGTGCGGAGGGTGGCGATTCCGCCAATCCGACCGCCGAGGCCTCGATGTTCTACGTGGCCTACTTCAAAAACGGCGGCGGCGGCAGCCGCCCGCTGACTTTCTTCTACAACGGCGGGCCCGGATCCTCCACCATGTGGCTGCACATGGGGGCCTTCGGGCCGCGGCGCATCGTCACGGCCAGCGACGCTCATACACCCGCCGCACCCTACTCGCTGCTCAACAACGCCTACAGCCTGCTCGATGCCACCGACATGGTTTTCATCGACGCGCCAGGCACCGGCTTCAGCCGCATCGCCGGCAAGGACAAGGAGAAAGCCTTCTTCGGCGTCGATCAGGACGCGTACGCTTTCTGTGAGTTCATCACGCAGTTCCTGAGCCGCTACGGGCGCTGGAACTCACCGAAGTACCTGTTCGGCGAGAGCTACGGCACGCCGCGCTCGGCGGTGGTGGTGAATGAGCTCGAGGCCGATCGCCAGATCGATCTGAACGGCATCATCCTCTTGTCGCAGATCCTGAGCTTCGATCTGAGTCCGGACCGTCCGACCGGCAATCCCGGCATCGATCTGCCCTATCAGACTTCGTTACCGACGTACGCTGCCACCGCCTGGTATCACCACAAGCTGCCGGCCGAGCACGCAAGTCTCGAGGCGCTGCTCGCCGAAGTGGAACAGTTCGCCATGGGCGAATACGCTCGCGCACTCGCGGCCGGCTCGGACCTCCCCGCCAGCGAGCGCGCCGCCGTCGCCGAGAAGCTGCATCAGTACACCGGCCTGCCGGTCGACTACATTCTCAAGGCCGATCTGCGCATCGACGGCGGCGAGTTCCGCCAGACGCTGCAGAGCGATGGCGCCATGACCACGGGGCGACTGGACAGCCGCTTCTCCGGCCCGGACATCGACCCGCTCAGCCAGCGCGCCGAGTACGATCCGCAGGCAGCGGCGCTCAGTTCTGCCTACGTCAGCGCGTTCAACGACTATGCGCGCCGGGAGCTGCACTACGGTGAAGGCAAGGTGTTCAAACCGAGCATCCAGACCTTCCGTAGCTGGAACTTCGCACATCAGCTGCCGGGACAGACTCAGCAGCCCTTCTCGCAGCGTCAGGGCACCAACGTCATGCCCGACCTCGCCAACGCCATGAAGCTCAACCCCAATCTGAAGGTGCAGTTGAACGCCGGCTACTTCGATCTGGCGACGCCGTTCTACCAGGGCGTTTACGAAATGCATCACCTGCAGATTCCGCAGAATCTGCAGGCGAACATCGAGTTCCGTTTCTACGAGTCCGGCCACATGGTCTACGCCAAGGACGCCTCGCTCCGCCAGCTCCATGACAACGTTGCCGACTTCATCCGCCGCACCGGCAGCGCCGGCGGCGCAAACTGAGTGGGCGACGTGAAAAGAGCATGGCGCATCGCCGGTTGGTCGGCGCTGGTGCTGGTGGCGGTGCTGACTTATGCTGGCTACCGCATCGCGTTCGGCGAGCCGTTCACGATCAACATGCTGGCCAATCGCCAGGCGCTCGAGTTCCTGATCAGGAACCCGGAAGTGTTCACTGCCGTGGGCATCATGGACGGCTCGGTTCTCGACCATCACTCGGGCCGCCTCGCCCCCTACACCGTCCAGCAGCGTGACGGAGATTATGCGCAGATGGTGCGCTTCCTGAGGGAGGTGCACGCGTTCGACCGTGCCACGCTCGATCGCCAGGGCCAGATCACCTACGACATCCTGGTCGATCAGTATCAGACCGCGCTGTCGTTCCAGCGCTTCGACTGGCTGGCTCCGGACGGGCTGTATCCGATCAGCCCGATGTTCGGTGCCGAGGTGTCGCTGCCGAGCTTCATGCAGACCACGCACGTCATCAGCAATGACAAGACGGCGCGCAATTACGTCGCACGCCTCGAGGCCGTGGGCGGCAAGCTCGATGCCATCACGGCGCAGATGCAGCGCCAGGCGCAGATGGGTGTCGTGCTGCCGCTGTCGCTGCTCGAGCATTCGCTGACGGTGATTCACGATACGGTCGCCGCAGCACCCGAGCAAAACGCGCTCGTCACGAGCTTCGTCGAGCGCATGGACAAGGTGCGTGCGCTCGACGCGCAGCGCAAGCAGCAGCTTACGCAGCAGGCCGTTGCCGCGGTACGCAGCGGGGTGTATCCGGCTTACGCACGCATGAGCGCTGCACTCGAGGCGCTGCGCTCCGAGGCTGCCCGGCAGGCGGCCGGCGCCGGCCGCCTGCCGGACGGCGCGGCCTACTACGCCGCAGCGCTGCGCGAGATGACGACCACCGATTATTCGCCGGACCAGGTGCACGAGCTCGGACTGTCGGAAGTGGCGCGCATCGTGGGCGAGATGGACAGGCTGCTCAAGGCGCAGGGGCTCGCCACCGGCAGCGTCGGCGAGCGCATGCAGGCGCTCGGCAAGGACCCGCGGTTCCTCTATCCGAACGATGATGTGGGTCGCAAGCAGATGCTGGCGCGCTATCAGCAGATCCTCGATGACATGAGCGCGCGCCTGCCCGAGGTGTTCCGCACGCTGCCGCCGACACACCTCACGGTCGAGCGCGTGCCGCAGTCACAGGAGAAAGGCACCTCCGGCGCCTATTACCAGCCCGCGGCGATGGACGGCTCGCGCCCGGGGATGTTCTTTGCGAACCTGCGCGACCTGAGCGAAACCCCGACATGGGGCATGAAGACGCTCGCCTATCACGAGGGGGTCCCGGGACATCACCTGCAGATCTCGACGGCGCTCGGGTTGAAGGATCTGCCGCTGATCCGTCAGCAGACTCTGTACAGCTCGTATGCGGAAGGCTGGGCGTTGTATGCCGAGCAGCTCGCCGCCGAGATGGGCATGTACAAGGACGACCCGTGGGGGGATCTCGGTCGACTGCAGGCCGAGCTGCTGCGCGCGACGCGCCTGGTGGTCGATACGGGCATTCATAGCAAGGGCTTGTCCGAGCAGCAGGCAGTCGATTACATGACGAACACCACCGGCATGGCCCGAACGGACGTGCTCTCGGAGGTCGAGCGCTACATGGCGATGCCGGGACAGGCGTGCGCCTACAAGGTGGGCCAGCTGAAGATTGTGGAGCTGCGCGAGAAGGCCCGCTCAGCGCTCGGGCCACGCTTCAACCTCAGGGACTTTCACGCCGTGGTTCTCGAGAACGGCGGCGTGCCGCTGACACTGCTCGAGCAGCTGGTCGACGAATGGATCGCCCGCGGCGGCGGTTGAAGCGCTGCGTAGCCGCGGTGCTCGTAAGCGCATTCGCCGGCCTGTCGTACGATCTTTACGCGCAGACTGCCGCCGGCACACGTGCGCAGCTTGCCGCCGCGATTTCCGCACAGGGTCCGATCACCCATCGTGGCACGCCCGATCACGGCGCGACACAGGCGCTGCGCGCGGTGTACGCGCACGATGCGGACGCGCCGCTGTGGAGCCAGAACGGCCGTCCTACGTCGCAGGCGCAGTCACTGCTGCACGAGCTGCAGCAGGCCGGCGCGTACGGCCTGCAGCCCACGGACTACGGCGCCGAAGCCATCGGCAGGCTGAGCGAGGCACCGGCCGGTGCCGGCGACGATGCGCGCTGGGCGCAGTTCGATGTGCGGCTGTCCGCCGCGGCGCTGCACTTCCTGAGCGATCTGCACTACGGCCGGGTAGATCCGCTCGCGGCGGGCTTCCACCTCGAAGGCGCGCACGACGAGCTCGATCTGGCGGCCGCTCTCGAAGCCCTGTCACGCACCAGCGACATTACCGCGACGCTGGCCGCGGCTGAGCCGCCCTTCTACCACTACCAGCTGCTCAAGGAGGCGCTGGCGCGCTATCGCGCCCTTGCGCAGCATCCGGAGCTGACGCAGTTGCCCGCGCTACGTGCGGCCGTGAAGCCGGGCGACAGCTACGCGGGCGCAGCCGCATTGCGCAGCCTGTTGCAGGCCCTCGGTGACCTGCCGCGCAATGCGCCGGCGCCGCCCGGCGGGCTCACGCTGGATGAGGATCTGAGCGCAGGTGTGCGCAACTTTCAGGCGCGCCACGGCCTTACCGCGGATGGTGTGCTCGGCAAGGGGACCTTTGCCGAGCTCACCACGCCCCTCGCGCAGCGCGTGCGCCAGATCGAGCTGACGCTCGAGCGCTGGCGCTGGCTGCCACCTTTCCGGACGCCGCCTATCATCGTCAACATCCCGCAATTCCGGCTGTTCGCCTTCCGCACCATGGAGGACCGGGTCGCCGACATCCAGCAGATGGACGTGATCGTCGGCCGCACGTTTCCGCGCAACCAGACGCCGGTGTTCGAGGCGGACATGCGCTTCGTCGTCTTCCGCCCCTACTGGGACGTGCCCTACAGCATCACCCGCACCGAGATGCTGCCCAAAATCCGCGCCAACCCGGGCTATCTCGCCGCGCAGCACCTGGAGATCGTGCGCGGCGAGCAGGATTCCTCACCCGCCGTGCCGGCGACTGCCGAGAACATCCAGTCACTGGCAGACGGCACGCTGCGACTGCGACAGCTGCCCGGTGAGGACAACGCCCTCGGCCTCATCAAGTTCATGTTCCCGAACAGCTACAACGTCTACCTGCACTCAACCCCGGCGCACCGGCTGTTCAAGGAGCCGGTGCGTGCCTTCAGCCACGGCTGCATCAGGGTGAGCGATCCGGTGACACTGGCCGAATACGTGCTGAACAGCACCCCCGGTGAATGGAGCCGGGAAAAGATACAGGCCGCGATGGACGGTGGCGCGACCGTGCGCGTGAATCTCGCCAGGCCGATCAACGTGCTGATTCTGTACGGCACGGCCCTGGCCACCGAGGCGGGACCGACTCTCTTCTTCGACGATATCTACGGTTACGACCGCAAGCTCGAGCACCAGTTGGATCTTGCGCCGCTGCGCTGAGCCCGCGCGCCGCTCAGCTATCTCCGGACGCCTACCAGAAGCGCACTGCGCCGTTGTCCAGGTGCACGAAATCCGAGCTCGGGTAGAAGCCGACGCCGCCGCGCTGCATGCCGAGTGCCAGCTCGTGCAGGCGCGACGTGGAGAACCTGGGCAGACGAACATCGATCGCACGACCCTGCATGTGCAGGCTGTGCTCGGCCACGCCATGCGAGTGGCGGTGCAGCTCGGCGTTGGTCTGCGGCGAGCGGTAGCCGCTGATCACCTCGTAGGGCTCGTCGTGATCGGCCAGCACGCGCAGGTCCGCCAGGATATCGAGCACGCCCGGGTCGATGGGGTGAATGTCGCCGGTGCGGAAGTCGCGCAGCAGCAGATTGATGCGCTCGAGCTCGGCAGCCTGGTACTGACCGTCCTGGAAGTAGACCGCCGAGAGTGATTCGCCGGTATGAGTGTGCACGAAGGACAGGGAACGCCGCTCCGGCGTCCTGGCCCAGGCGGTGCCGAGCGGCAGCAGCATGGCGGCGGCGCTCGCGCGACGCAGAAACAGGCGTCGGCTGGCGCGGAATACCCTCTGCGGCGAAGGACCGGCTTTCATCACCTTGCAACGGCTCCTGTCAGGAAAGCCGGTAATGATACTAGCAGCTTGCCGTATCCCACAGGCCGTCGGTCACAGTTGGCCGCCCGCCCGTCGGGCCGCTGACTTAACGGAACGTCACTGGGGCAGATTCAGCGCGATCGGCAGGCTGGACGAGGCCGAGGCAGCCGTGCAGCGCTGCCCGGATCCATCCCCTGAAGGGTTAAGTGGCCGCCGGCAGCTCGCGGACGTGTTGTCGAGGCGTGGCGAGCCACTACCCGCGCTGGCGTGCGTCGAACATGAGACGAATGAGGAAAGGCGGCTTGGCCGCTGCGCCCACGCCTGTCACGCCCGCGGCAGTAACGCGGCAGCGGACGCCGCGCTGAGCGAGCGGACGCATGAGCTCGGCACAGCTTCAGCGGATGTCGTGGATGTATTCGCATACCGGGGGCAGGAGCTGAAGCTGCCGCTCGATGAAGAGCCGGCGTGAAAAGCTCATCGCAGCTCACTGCGTTTTCCGGAGGGGGGCTCTTCCGGGCGCAGTGAGCCGCGTGACTGTCGCTACGATCTAGGGCGACCAGAACTTGTAGTTGACGGCTAAGCGAACCATGCTCGCGGTGAGCTTATTGTGTAAGTTCTCGATGTTAACGTTATTGAATATGTTGCAGCCATTCGCCGTATTGCTCGAGCAATATGCCGTGGAGCTGTTGCTCTTGCCGAGACTGATGTAGGTGTACTCGAGTTTGAACGACCACGGATCCTGGGCCATCCACTCGACACCCGCGCCGACGCCGAAGCCGGAGTTCTTGGCGTTCTTGCCGCCGTCGAAACTGACGACATTGCCGGTCACGTTGTCCGTGTACGTCGCCGAACCGGTGGGCGAGCCGCTCTGGAATACGCCGCCCGCGCGGACGAAGGGCAGCCACCCATCGAAATCGTAGCCGACACGCGGCCCCAGAAGGATAATACCGGTCGAGTCGGTCTTGCTGTTGGTGACCAAGGTCCCGCCGTTAACACCGGTTCCGGGGATGGCGGGCACCGTATACGTGTGGCTGTTGGTCTTGCTGCTCACGTGGTCGTAGTCGAGTCCGAAGCCCCAGACCCACTGCTCGATCTGGAAGTTGTAGCCGATCTGCACACCGCCGACGAAGGCGCCGCCGTTCGGGCACTCTCGCTGGCTCAGAATGTTCTGACCCGTTGGGCCCAGCAGGCTGTCGGATGCTGACCAGGTATTGCAGGTCGTGTTCCACACGCCGCCGAGATTGAGTCCGCCGTAGAATCCCTCCCAGCGGTTCCCTGTGCTGGTCGTAATCACGTTTTGCCCGAAAGCCGTGCCGCTTATCGCGGTCAGGCCAAGCAGGGCTACAGCAAGCATCTTTTTCATAAACCTGTCCTTACGAATGTGTCAGCCAAAGCCCACTCTGGGCACGGCGGCAGTCTCCCCTCACCCACCGCGACAGGCAATTGGGCCAAGGTCCAACATGGCCGGGACCCGGGATTTGATAAGGTAGACCCCTCCCTCAGGAGCACGCTGGATAACTCCTTTAACTTCAACGTCTTGCTTCCGTCGCGTGGTCCGCCCGCCACAGGCCCCGATCTCAACCAAATAGGAAAGCGTATGAACAAGTCCTTATTGACTGTTGTCGCGGTAACTGCGAGTGCGCTGACCGGCGTGGCGCGAGCGGATTACCCGATGGTCGATGCGATCGCCAACAAGGTCATCGCGAAATACCAGAACGCGACCTGCCAGCAGCTGTGGGAGGAGAAGGCGGCGAATCAGGGCAAGCCGAAGCCGGCGATGGAGCAGCGCGCCATCCAGGTGCTGCACGAGGACGCCGGTGCACGCGCGGAGTTCTTCAGCAAGGTCTCGGCGCCCATTGTCACCAAGATGTTTGAATGTGGAATGATCCCGTGAGCGCACTGCCCTCGCGACGGTCGGGCGGATCCTCGGTTGCTGCGCGCCTGCGTGCCGGGGTGCTCGTGACCGCAGCCCTGCTGCTCGCTGCGGCGCCGCTGTTCGCCGCGGATGCGCCGGCTCAGCCAGCGGCGAAAGCCGCCACGCCGGCGAAGCCGCCGGCAGCGCCCGCCGTGCAGATGGGACTCGAGCCGAAGGCCATCGACATTCTCAAGGCCGCGAGCGCACGTCTCGCCGCCGCGAAGACCATGACCTTCACTGCCATCGTCTCGTACGAGAGCCCGAGCCGTCTCGGGCCGCCGCTCATCTACTCGACGCGCTCGGACGTCACGCTGCAGCGTCCCGACAAACTGAAAGTCATCACTCCCGGTGACGGACCGCCTTCGGAGTTCTACTACGACGGCAAGACCATGACCGCGTGGGCGCCGAAGGAGAAGCTGGTGGCGGTTGCCGACGCGCCGCCCACCGTGGACAAGGCGCTCGAGGCCGCGTACGCCAAGGCGGCGATCTACTTTCCCTTCAGCGACGTCATCGTGACCGATCCGTACAAGGACATCGCTGACGGATTGAAGGTTGCCTTCTACATCGGGCAGTCGAGCGTAGTCGCCGGCACTACGACCGACATGGTGGCCTACATCACCGGGGACGTGTTCGTGCAGGCGTGGATCGGCGCGCAGGACAAGCTGCCCCGCCGCATCTACGCCGTCTACATGAACGATCCGGCGCGGCTGCGCCACGTGCTGGCGCTGTCCGACTGGAAGCTCGACGTCGCGCTGCCGGCCGGCACCTTCCAGGCGCCCACGCCGCCCGGGGCCATGCACATCGCGTTTGCGCGTCCGGACACGGGCAAGCCGCCCGGCATAGCGCCGCCGCCGAAAAAAGCGCCTGCGAAGGCGCAGTGAACGGCGCATATATATGAGGAGTCCCATCATGAGAACGCTCATTGTCGGCCTCTCGGCCCTGGTGCCGCTGGCCGCCTCGAGTCCCGCTTCCTCCTGGTCGCACGCCAACTCCTGGGGAGGCTCGACGTCGCACGCCTACGGCTCCGGCTCCACTACGCGCACGACCGGCTGGGGCGGGAGCGAAACGCACACCTACGGCCAGGGGACCACCGCCACAAACGCCCATGGCGACTCGGCCTATCACGCCCAAGGCTCAGGGCAGACGACCGCCACCAATGCCTATGGCGGCAGTGCGACGCACACGTACGGGCAGGGCACCTCGGCCACCAGCGCCTACGGCGGCTCGGCCTACCACGCAGAAGGATCCGGCTATACGAGCTACACGGGGGCCAACGGGGCGACCGCCTATCATAGTCCCTACTACGGGGGCGCCTACGCCTACCCGGCGTACCATCCGCCGACCACGGTGAACGTGTACGGGTCCGGCTGCTACAACTGCGGCGGCTGGAACACCGCTGGCGCTGCCGCGGCCGGCGTCGCGGTGGGCATGGTGGCAGGGGCGGCCGTAGCATCGGCCAATACTGCCGCAGCGACCACCAATGCTTACAACGCCGGTGTCGCGACCGGCGTGGCCGCCGCCAGCACACCGGTCCCGAGCGCGACATTCCCCATGGGTGCGGTCTATGCGGTGCTGCCAGCCGGCGCTTCCGTGGTCACTCAGAACGGCGTGACCTACTATGTGAGCGGCAATACCTGGTTCCAGCCCGCTTACGGCGCGAACGGCGTCTATTACCGAGTCGTGCCAACGCCGTACTAACTGCCTGCGCGACCCTGCTGCGCCTGCTTAATGCGCTCGCGCCATTGGCGCACGTCGTGCGTGGCTCGTAACTCCGGCGCGAGTTCGTTGATCAGGCCCGCAGCCTCCCGCAACAGCGCCGCGCGCCTCGCAGGATCGGTGAGAGCCTCGGCA
This sequence comes from uncultured Gammaproteobacteria bacterium, assembly GCA_963837075.1. Lineage (GTDB taxonomy): Bacteria > Pseudomonadota > Gammaproteobacteria > Steroidobacterales > Steroidobacteraceae > 13-2-20CM-66-19. The sequence continues at coordinate 289,829 of CAWILY010000009.1, forward strand.
TAGAGCGCGGCCGCCAACTCCTGCGGCAGCCACTCATCGCCGTGATTTTTCGCAGCGAGCTCCCGCTGAAACTTGACCACCGGGGCAACCGTTTCCGCGGCCTCGCGCAGATGCCCCTGGCGCGCCTGCGCCATTGCAATCCAGGTGGAAATCTCACCCCGATCGCGCTCATCGGCGATCGCCTGACCGCCCGCCGCGTTGCGTGCCCCGAGGGCGGCGCGCTCCGAGCGCTCGGCGGCAGCAAAGTCGCCAAGCTGATACTCAGTACGGCCTTCGATGTGATACGCGAAGTACAAGCTGATGAACTTCTCGAATTCCTGGGTGCCCCCGTGCGGAGTCGCGGCCTGGAGCTGACTCACCGCGTCCGTGACGATCCGCAGGGTGCCCGCAAGGTCATCGCGCGCGTACGCCACCGCCGCGGAAGAGATCTTTCCGATCGCGTCGACGATGACCACCGCCATGCTACCGGGTGGTTCGCTGCGGCGCAGGCTCTCGAGGAACGGCCTACCTGCAGCAACGGTCTGTGCCGCGGCAGCAGTGTCGCCGAGTTGCGCCTGCCGATAGGCTGCGCCGGCCATGGTATAGGACCTTACGACGGAGAATCCGGCGCCGCCGGAGCTGGCCTGCCCCATGTCATCCAGCTGCTTTAGGTAGTAGGACATCGCCTCGCGCAGCCTGCCGGCCTGCCAGAACGAGTCCCCCTCGAGGCCCTGTGCGGCGCCGAGGTTGTTGATGCTGACGACGTTCTTCGGATCGAGCTTCAGCAGCGTCAGCGCGACCTGCTCACCCCGCAGGCTCATGGGCACTGCCGCCTGGGGGCGCAGGTCGTTCACCTCGACGCTGACGAGATCCGTGACGATGACCTCCTGCGCGTGGAGCGCCAGGCGGTAGCCCGGGCGCTGCTCGAGGACGCGCGCCGCTAGCGCGCTGGCGTCCGCGCCGGCGCGCCGCGCTTCGTCGTTGCGGCCAAGGGTGGTCAGCGCCTGCACCAGCCACGCCCCCGCTTCCGCGTAGTAGGCTCCCATGGCGAGGTCACCCTCCCGGGCGCCGAGACCGGCGGCGATGCCCATCGCCTCGCGCTCGGAGCGCACGGCCGCTTCGTTCTGGTTCGAGTTCGCCTGCTCGAAGCCGACGCGCACCAGGTCCTCGACATAAGCACGACGCGCCGCCACCGAGGCGTGCGGCCCCTGCGCGAGCGGCTGCAGCAGATCGGCGGCATGCTGTGCCGCCGCGGGCCCGGCTGGATCATTGGCGTTGTCGAGAATCTGTGCCGTGACGACGTAGGCCAGCGCCAGCGCGACCGTCGTGGCCTCGGATCGATCGCCCTCCTCGCGCAGCCGCCCGAGCAGCGCGACCGCTTCGGCCGCATTGGCGCCGGCGCCTTTCAAATCCCCGAGGTAGCGCAGCGCCTTCGCGTGATGCACCAGAGCGAGTGCCGCGTTACGGGTGGTGTCGCGCCCCTTGAGCGCGGCGGGCAGCGCGTGAAAATAGTCGATCTGTCGCTGCGAGAACTCCGCCAGTACGTCGAGCCGCCCGAAGCTCTCTAGCTCGCGCCCGAAATCATCGCTCAGGTAGCCGAGCAGCTGCTCGGCCTGCGCGCGCGTCTGCTGCGCCTCGCGCTCGGCACGGTGTGCGCGCTGGCTGCTGAAATAGGCCAGGATAGCGGCCACGATAGCAACGCCCGCCAGCACCGTGCATCCGGCGGCGATCTGGCGTGCGCGCACCATGGCGCGGTGCGCGGCCAGCTCGCGCTCGCGCTGCTCGGCAAGCAGCCGCTCGGTGGCCTCGCGCGCCTCGCGCTCGTGCCGCTGGTCGCGGCTGCTCTTGACGACCGTACACAGGACATCGTGCGTAAGCTCCACGCGGCGCACATCGAGCCGCTCCTCGATCCGCAGCAGGCGCCGGTTGACCAGCAGTGGCAGCGTGCCCGGCGCGGCGCCGGCCTGGGCAAACTGGCTGAGCAGGCTCTCCTCCGCCACGTTCTCGCGAAAGCCGGACTCGGTCAGCAGCTCGTCCTCGATGATGCGCCGCACGGCGGGCGGCTGATCGGCGAGGGCGCGCTCGTAGAAGTTGCTGAGGATGGTGGCGTGCGAGCCGGCCAGCAGGTCGAGTGAGATCTCGCTGCGGGCCTGTGCAATGCGCGCATCGTTCAGCTCGCGGCAGATGAGGCTGAGGAGCGAGGGCTCGACTTCCGCGTTGGCGAGCTCCGCCCCGCCGGCCACGAAGCGCACGATGGCTTCGGCCACCTCTTGCGAGACGAGTTTGCCGCCCGGTTTCAGCACCGCGGCGAGCGCCTGCGTGCCCGTCATGGGTGCCAGGCGCAGGCGGTTTTGCGTGATGCTCGGAATCTGCCTCTTGAGACCCTCGAGCGGAGCCAGGTAATCCTCGCGTAGCGCGATCAGCACGCGATAGTCGCTGCGCGCGAAATCGAAGCGCTCGGAAGCGGACTCGTCCTCCTCGAGCTTCGCCTCGAATTCCTTCGGCGGGCGATTCTCGACCAGGTCGGCGAGCTCGCCGATGAAGCGCGCCGCGCGGGCGCGGCCGAACTCATCACTCTGCGCGAGCGTAAAGATCTCCTCGAACTGATCGAAGATCAGCAGCGGGATCAGCGTGTTGCCCACCTCGTCACGCAGCATGTCGTCGCGGTGGTGCAGGAACTCCCACAGCGACTCGCCGGGGGCCGCAACCCCCACCTGCGTCCACTGCCCCGAGCGGCGCGCATTCTGCATGATCGCCGCCTTGATCTGATCGGCGGGCTCGGGCGCCTCGCGCCCGTAAGCGATGCGCACGTAGATCGGACAGTAGCCATGGCCGCGCAGGCGCGGCACGAGTCCGGCGCGCAGGATCGAGGTCTTGCCGAGACCCGATTGGCCGAACAGCAGCGTGAGGAGCTTGCGCTGCACGCGCCGCGCGAGCTCGGCGACTTCCTCCTCGCGGCCGAAGAAGTAGGCGCGCGTCTCCTCGGTGAAGGAGGCGAGCCCGAGCCAGGGGTTGCTTTGATCGACGGTCGTGGCCGGATCCGGCGCCGTCGTCTCCTTGGGAACGGCGTTCATGCCGAGCGCCCCCGCACGAAGTCCGCGACGCGCGAGGCGAATTCGGGCGGCACCGCGCCACCGGGCAGATGGGTGAAGTGCAGCGCCTTGAACTTGTCCGGCACCAGCGCCTCAGCAGCGATGGTGCTATCGATGCTCACCGGCAGGATGAACAACGCACCGTCGGCCATGTTGCGTGCACGGTCGATGGCGTAGCTCCACTCGCGGCGGAAATAGCCCTCGAGGCGGCGCTGCGTGCTGGCCGAGACCACCGGAATGAAATAGGAGCAGCGCGTGATGTTGCGCTGGATCTTGCGGTCGTAGTCGTCGCCGACCTCGAGACGGTCGATGTCGAACCAGGTGGTGATGCCGGCGGCTTCCAGGCCAGCCTTGATCTGTTGGACGGCGGCGAGATCCTCACGCGCGTAGCTGATGAACACGGCGTTGTCGGGCATCTCGCGCGCGGGCGGCAGGAAGCGTGCCGGCCCGGCGGCGGCGGACGTGGTGGCCTGCGGCTTGCGGCGCGCCTGCCAGCGCGCGTGCAGCTCGTCGACGAAGCGCTCGGCGCCCATGTAGATGCGCGTGCGCACGCTCACCTGCTGCAGAAAGGCCACCAGCCGATCGTCGTGACTGCTGTGATCGTCCGCCAGCACCTCGCCGACGTCGCGTGGATCGGACAGCCGTTGCCGCTTGGCCATGCGCAGGAACAGCCGCGCCAGCCAGTTGGTGAAGTTGCTGCCGATGAACAGCAGATGATTGTGCTCGAGCTCGTAGAACAGTTTCTCCGGCACCAGGTGCTCGCTCTGCAACGCGCAGATGAACTCCAGCAGGTCCTCGTCCGAGATGACGTAAGTGGGTGAGGCCGACAGCTTGCCGAACAGGTGATACACCACCGGCCGCTGCAGCCGGTCGCGCTCGCTCGCCAGGTCCACCACCCGATTCGGGCAATAGGACAGCACCTCGGTCGAGGGCGCGCCGGCGAAACGCTCCACGTTGATCGCCGCTTCGAGCAGTGAGTCGGGCGTAGTGGAGACGAACAGGTCGAAGTCGGAGATTGCGCCCAGACGGCGCAGCGCGTCCGATGGCGCGAAATTCGCATCCTTGATGATGCTGCGCAGGCGCACGTAAGCCTCTTCGCGACGCCCGCGCGCGGCGAGGAACATGCACACCACGTCATTCAGCGTATAGGGATGAGCGAGCTCCGCAGTATCGACGCCGAGCCGGGTCGCAAGCTTCTCGGCTGCCCAGTCGTACAGCAGACGGGACCCGCGGTCAGTCGCGACCATCAGCAGCTCGGGGCCGACGATGGGAATGACACGGCGTTCCTCGATGAAGCTCAGCAGGTCCTCCCACGCATCGTCATCGAGCGTGGTGATGGTCGCTGCCGCGGCCGCGCTAGTGGCCATGCAGAGCAGACGCGGGCGGCCCGGGCGGAGCGCAACGGTCGGCGCGGCTTGGATCCGGCGAGGAATGCTGCAAAGGGAGCTCCGCCTCGTTCAATTTATTCAGATTCAGAACTTTACAGAACACGACGCCAGTAAACCCCAACCGTGGCTGCGTCGGCCACCCCTGCGGCATTGTGTGGTTTTTTGCGCAGCCGCAGTGTGCCGGAACGCTGCCTGCGCCGCAATTCGCCCGGCTGCGGCGGCCGTCGGGGAACAGACTTTTCTCGCCGCCAGCCAGTGCCGTCAGTTGCTGACGGTGGCGATAGACTAGTGGCGCAAGACCAGCCCGTGCGGGCCAACGCGTGGAGATTTACCGTGGCTGTGACACTGGCGAATATCGGCCGGCTCGGCGTCCTCGCCCTCTTCCTTGCCCCGGCATCGCTGGCTGCCGCGGACGCCGCGCCGCCACCGGTGAAGATTGCGGTGTTCGATTTCGAGCTCGAGGATGCGACACCCGCCGCAGCGCTGCTGAACAAAACCACCAGCGGCGCGGCAACTCTGCAGAAGGTGAGCAGCGCAGCGCGGCTCGAGCTGGCGCAGTCCGGACGCTACAGCGTCATCGACGCCGGCACACCGCTCGCGCAGTGCGATGGCTGCGAGGCGGCCCTCGCCTTGAAGCTCGGCGCAGATCAGTCGCTCACCGGTGTGGTGAGACGCGTCACCCAGACCGACTATTACGTGGTGATACGAATCCGCGATGCCCGCAGCGGCAAGATCCTCGACCAGCAGGAAGCGAACTTTGCCGGCAGCGAGGAAGGCTGGCCGAGCGGAGTGCGCATGCTGATCAAGCATCAGGTCCTGGCGACTCCGGATCCGCAGTGAGCAATTTCGGCTGGCGACGCGCCACTCGACTCGACCCGCCAACACCTCAGGTTGTCGCAGCCGGCGCTCGGTTGCCCGCGCGCCGGGCTTGACCGACGCGCCGCTACGCGCTTAGCTGCGTGCCCGCCGACGACTGCGCACACTGAGCGCACACCCGAGACTGAACCGATGGACCGTCGCACGATGATGATCGGCAGCACAGCCGCCCTGGCGTACGCCATCGCCCCCGCGCGCCTGCTGTCGGAGCAGACGAAGAGCGCCGGCTCGCTGAACGCGCTGTTCGATCAGTTCATGAAGGAGAATCTCGATATCTCGCCGTTACTGGTGACGAGCCTCGGACTCGACACCGGGGAGCGCGCCGGGCAGAAGAGCCAGCTCGACGACGCTTCCGAGGCCGGTATCGCCCGGCAGAAGGCCCTCACCGCCAGCCAGCTCGCGCGCCTGCAGGCATTCGATCGTGCGACGCTCAGCGCCGCTGATCGCCTCAGCTCCGACGTCGTGCTCTACGGACTGCGCGTCAATGACGCGGCGAACAAGCGGTTTCACTATGGCACGGGCGGGGTAGGCTCGCCGTACGTGCTGAGTCAGCTCACCGGCAGTTATCAGTCGCTGCCGTCGTTTCTCGACACCCAGCACGCTATCGAGACCCGGGCCGATGCCGATGCCTATCTCGAGCGCCTGGCGGGATTCGCCACACTGATGGACCAGGAGGTGCAGGTCGCCCGGCACGATATGGCCATGGGAGTTGTAGCGCCCGACTTCGCGCTCGCCAAGACGCTCACACAGATGCGTGCGCTGCGCTCGCCCGCGCCGGCGGACTCGCCGCTCACCCGCTCGGTCGCGCGGCGCGCGCGCGAGCAGCACATCGCCGGCGACTATGCTCGGCGGGCGGCCCAGATCGTCGGGGATCGCTGCTATCCGGCTCTCGACCGGCAGCTGGCCGTGGTCGGCGAGATGCGCCGCAAGGCCACGCACGAAGCCGGCGTGGCACGTCTACCGCAGGGCCGTGAGTACTACGCGGCATCACTTAAGAGCGCGACCACCACCGACGATCAGCCCGCCGCCGTTCACCAGCTCGGGCTCGATATCGTCAGGGAGAACACTGCGCGCATCGACGAGCTGATGCGCACGCAGGGCATGACACAGGGCACCGTGGGTCAACGCCTGCGGGCGATGTTCACCGATCCGAAGAACCAGTACCCGAACACCGACGCAGGCAAGGAGACCCTGCTGGCGGATCTCAACCGGCGGGTGCGCAGCGTGCGGGCAAAGCTACCGCAATATTTCGGCACGCTGCCCAGGGCCGATGTCGAGATCAGGCGCGTGCCGAAGGAGATCGAGGCGGGCGCGCCGGGCGGGTATTACAACAACCCCTCACTCGACGGCAAGCGGCCCGGGATTTACTGGATCAACCTGCGCGACACGCGCGAGCTCCCCAGGTGGACGCTGCCGACGCTTACCTATCACGAGAGCATCCCGGGCCATCACCTGCAGTTGTCCATCCAGGAGGAGGCGCGCCTGCCGCTGATACGCAGGGTGTCGTCCTACGATGCGTATATCGAAGGCTGGGCGCTCTATGCGGAGCAACTGGCCGTGGAGATGGGCGAGTACCAGGACGACCCGCTGGGTCACATCGGCCAGCTGCACGACTCGCTGCTGCGGGCGGTGCGGCTGGTGCTCGACACCGGGATTCACAGCATGAACTGGAGCCGCGAGCGGGCCATCCGGTACTACACCGATACCCTCGGCGACCCGCAACCGTCAGCCGTCACTGAAGTGGAGCGCTATTGCGTCTGGCCCGGACAGGCGTCCTCTTACATGCTGGGCAAGGTGAAGCTGCTCGCCGAGCGGGGCCGGGTGCAGCAAGCGCTGGGGAACAGGTACGACATCCGCCAGTTCCACGATGCAGTGCTCAAGGCGGGCGCCGTGCCGCTCGATCTGTTGGACAAGCTATACGGCTGAGATGCGCTGATGCAGGTCAGTCTCCCGTCGCACGCTGCGGCGAGCGAACCACCGCGCCGTTTTTCATCACGAACTGGACATTCTTGAGCGCATTGACGTCCGTGAGCGGATCGCCGGCGACCGCGATCACGTCCGCGTAGGCACCGGGCGCCACTACCCCCAGGTGTGCCTGCTCACCGAGCAGTTCCGCGGCCCTGGAGGTGGCGGACTGGATCGCCTGCATGGGAGTCATGCCGAACTCGACCATGCGCGCAAATTCCTGCGCGATCGGGTCGGACCACGGAAAGCCGCCGACATCGGTACCGAAGGCGATCTTGACGCCGGCGCGCAAGGCCTTGCGAAAAGAGACGCCATGGACCTCGGCGCGCTTGCGGTCACGTATGCCCGCAGGCGTGTCAGCCGGGTCCCAGTCGTAGTAGTACACCGCCAGCGTCGGCACGTACCACGTACCCTGCCGCAGCATCTGCGCGATCTGCGCATCACTGAGCTCGAGGCCGTGCTCGATGGAGTCACAGCCGCCATCCAGCGCGCGTTGCAGGCCGGTGCCGTTGTAAGCGTGGCAAGCCACTTTCTTTCGCCAGCCGTGCGTCTCGTCGACGATCGCCCGCAGCTCCTCGACGGTGAGCGTCGGCTGCGAGATCAGCGCGCCGTGCTCATCGACCCACGAGCGATGCGTCATGTACACCTTGATCCAGTCGGCGCCGTGATCGAGCTGTTCACGCGCTGCCTTGCGCGCCTCCACCGGCCCGTCGATCAGCTGTGCGCCCTTCGGCACCACGATCTCCGGGGCGTACCCTTCCAGCGGATAACCGCCGGTGGTGGAGATGGCACGCGTCGCCACGAACATCCGGGGACCTAAGATGTAGCCCTCGCTGATCGCCTGCTTGATGCCGACATCGCCGTACCCGGCTCCTTCGGTCTCCACGTCGCGGATCGTCGTGAACCCCTGCTCGAGGGCGCGCCGCGCTGCCACCACCGCGCGCGCGGCGCGGTAGGAGGCCGGAAACTTGAGCAGCTGCACGTCGTAGCCACCCGCCGCGGGCACCTCGCCCTGCAGGAAGATGTGCGTGTGGCAATCGATCAGACCGGGCAGCACAGTTGCGGACCCGAGGTCGACGATCTGCGCGCCGGCCGGCGCCGGCCGGCTTGCCTGCGCGTAGACATCTGTGATCTGGTTGCCGCGAATGACGATCTCCTGATCCTGACGGGGCCTGGCACTCGTGCCGTCGATCAGTGCGTGCGCACGCAGCACCACCACGTGCGGCTCGGGGGCGGCCGCGCTGGCGACGGCCCCGGGAGTCTGTGCCGCGCCGAGCCGAGCGAGGCAGACAGCGATGACAGCGAGATATACCTTGAAAGGCATGAGGACACTCCGCTTCGGTCGCAGCGACCGGCATGGCCGTGCGGTCCGGCCGGCGCGCCGCTAGTTCTTGATTTTGTAGCCGCTCCTGAAGATCCAGCGCACGATGACCAGACACAGTGTGAGAAAAGCGCAAGTCGCGACCGCACTGACGGCGACGTTCACGTCGGCGATACCGAAGAAACTCCAGCGAAAGCCGCTCACGAGATACACGACCGGGTTGAACATCGCAACCTTCTGCCACACCGGCGGCAGCATGCCGATCGAGTAGAACGCGCCGCCGAGAAAGGTGAGCGGCGTGAGGATCATCAGCGGCACGACGCCCAGCTGCTCGAAGCTGTTGGCCCACAGCCCCACGATGAAGCCGAACATGCTGAAGGTCACGGCGGTCAGCAGCAGGAAACCTGCCATCCACAACGGGTGGACGATCTCATACGGCACGAACAGACGCGCCGTCACCAGGATCAGCACGCCGAGCATGAGCGACTTGGTGGCGGCCGCGCCAACGTAGCCGATCAGCACCTCGGCGTACGAGACCGGCGCGGACAGCAGCTCGTAGATCGTGCCGGACCATTTCGGCAGGTAAATGCCGAGCGATGCGTTGGAGACGCTCTCGCTCAGAATGGACAGCATGATCAGGCCCGGGACGATGAAAGCGCCGTAGCTGACGTGGTCGACGACGCCCATGCGAGCGCCGATCGCGGCGCCGAACACCACGAAATACAGGCAGGTCGACAGCACCGGCGCGGCGATGCTCTGCATCAGCGTGCGGAAGGTGCGCGCCATCTCGAAGCGATAAATGGCTCGGATCGCGTGCCCGTTCATGCGCGCTGACTCACCAGACTCACGAAGATGTCCTCGAGGGAGCTCTCGTGGGAATGCAGATCCTTGACGTCGATATGCAACTCACTGAGGCGCTTGAGCAGGCCCGGAATGCCGCTCTCGTTGCTGTGGGCGTCGTAGGTGAACACCAGCGCGTATCCGTCATCGCGCAGCTCGAGGCGGTAGTCCGCCAGCCCCTGCGGCAGCTGCGTGAGCTGCCGCTGCAGCTGCAGCGTGAGCTGCTTGCTGCCGAGCTTGCGCATCAGCAGGTCCTTCTCCTCCACCACGATCAGCTCCCCCCGGAGCATCACGCCGACCCGGTCGGCCATCTCTTCGGCCTCCTCGATGTAGTGGGTGGTGAGGATCACCGTGACGCCGCTATCGCGCAGCCCGCGCACCATGCGCCACATGTCACGGCGCAGCTCCACGTCGACGCCGGCCGTCGGCTCATCGAGGAACAGAATCGTGGGCTCGTGCGCCAGCGCCTTGGCGATCAGCACGCGGCGCTTCATCCCGCCTGACAGCGTCATGATCTTGTCGTTGCGCTTCTCCCACAACGACAGCTCGCGCAACACCTTCTCGCAGTACCCGGCATCGGGCGCCCGGCCGAACAGGCCACGACTGAAGGTGACGGTCGCCCAGACGCTCTCGAACGCATCCGTATGCAGCTCCTGCGGTACCAGTCCGATCCGGCTGCGGGCGGCGCGGAACTGACGCACGATGTCGTGCCCGTCCGCCACGATGCTGCCGCTGCTCGGTGTGACGATACCGCAGACGATGTTGATCAGGGTCGTCTTGCCGGCACCGTTCGGGCCGAGCAGCGCGAAGATCTCGCCCCTGCCGATCGTGAGCTCGATGTCCCGCAGTGCGACGACACCGTTGGCATACGTCTTCCTGAGTCCGTTTATCGACAGGATCGGCGTCGGCTGCGCTCCCGCCCCGTTCGATGGCAAGCTTTCACCTCGGTAACCTTGACCGTACTCGGCACCGGCCCGTGCAAGCGGCGCACGCAGCGCCGCCCGTGACCGGGGCTGCTGGATAATAGGGGAACCGTTGACTCTTTGAAGCTGAGCTTGGATCGTTCAGGCCGCCATGTCCACCACCGCTGCCACCGGCCCCGCGCCGCCGCCGCCCGTCGTCTTCCTGAGCTATGCCTCGGAAGATCGCCAGGCGGCCAGAAGCATCCGCGACAGTCTGCAGGCATGCGGGATCGAAGTGTGGTACGACGAAAGCGCCCTGGATGGCGGCGATGCCTGGGACCAGAAGATCCGCCGCCAGATCCGCGAATGCGATTTCTTCGTGCCGCTGATATCCGCGCAGACCGAGGCGCGCGCGGAAGGGTACTTCCGCAGGGAGTGGCGATTCGCCGTCGAGCGCACGCTCGACATGGCCGACGATCATCCGTTCCTGCTGCCGATCGTCATCGATGACACGGCGCAAGCCGGCGCCCGTGTTCCGGAGAAGTTCCTCGCGGTGCAATGGCTGCGGCTGCCCGGCGGTCAGCCGACTGCCGCACTGGAAGCGCTGTGCCGCCGGCTCGTGTCAGGGCGGGCAGCCGGTCCGCCGCCGAAGCGCGCTGCGGAGCTGCCGCCGGCGGCGCGCATCCCGTCACCGGCACGCGCCTATCCCGAGTTCCCGCGACCAGAGCCCGGACAGCGGCTGCGCTTTTGGCTGCATGCGCTGGGCTGGGGGCTGCAGTCGGCGTGGATCGCCTTCAATCGCTTGCCGCGCTGGGTACGGATCCTGGCGTACGTATGGCTCGCCATCGCCGCAGTCTCGAGGGGATGCAGCTCGTCCGATGATGACCATGCCCGCAGGATCTCGTCGGCCGATGCCCGCAGGCTAAAGCAGCTCTCCGAACAGTATCAGGGGAGCCTCAACAAGGGCGACATCGCCAGGCTCGCCACGCAGGTCGCGCAGGAGTTCTCCGACGACGCCGGTGCGAGCCCGTCGAGTCAGCGACCGCTGCTGGCGATTCCGTTCACGGCACCCGCCGACGATCCGGCAGCGCGCAAGCTGGCGGACGCAACGTTCGTGCAGGTGTACGGCCGAGTCGCGATCTCCCATCACGGCAACATCAGCCTGACCGATGAGTCATTGCCTGCGCTCGAGCCGGTGGCGGCGGCAGCGCTCGGCCGCGCCCACCATGCGCGCTACGTGCTGTTTGGCTCGATGGACAAGTCCTCCGCGGCGCAGGCTCTCACCGTGCGACTCGTTTCCGCGGCGGACGGAGCCGTGCTGTGGTCAGAGTCCTTTACGGTAGCCGGTGCCAACCCCGCAGACATCGCCGCCGCGGTGGATGCCAGGGTGCCGAACCTCGAGGGCAACTGAAGGTGGCCGCGGGCGCACGATCCCACACGGCTGCATTGAGTGCTACGCTCGCCGTGTCGCCGTGGGTGGCGGAGTTAGTCGGGTGATTTTCGAGCATTTCAGCGTCGGCGGCTGCCAGTCATATCTGATTGGCTGCGCCGAGAGCTGCGCCGCCGCCCTCGTCGATCCTGAGATCAGCCTGATCGACCGCTACCTCGCGCTGGCGGCGCGCGACGGGCTGCGAATTCATTACCTGATCGACACGCATACGCATGCCGATCATTTCTCGGCAACCCAGCAGCTGTCGCGTCGCCTGGATGCGCCCATCGCCATGCATCGCCTGAGCCCGGCGCCGTTCGTGAACCTGGCGCTCGATGACGGTGAGATGCTCGCGGTGGGGAAGCTCCGGCTGCGGGTGCTGCACACGCCCGGACATACGCGCGACTCGATGTGTGTCGCCGTCGAGGATCGGCTGTTCACCGGCGACACGCTGCTGATCGGCGCCACCGGCCGCACCGATCTGCCGGGCGGCGACCCGGAAGCGCTGCATGACAGCCTGTTCAACCACCTGGCGCGCCTCGACCCGGCACTCAGGGTGCACCCCGCGCACGAATACAAGGGTCGGGAGCACTCGACACTGGCGCAGGAGTTCGCGGAGAATCCGCGCCTGCAGATGCGCGAGCGTGCCGGTTTCGTGGAGATGATGCGCAACCTGAACCTCAAGATGCCGACGCACATCACCGAGGCCTTGCGCACCAACATGAGCGGGGGCAAGACGGTCGCGCAGATGCTCGCCGAGGCAGCGGCGAGTGTGCCGTTCATGTCGCTCGCCGAGCTCAAAGCGCGCATTGCAGAGGCGCCCGGTGAGCTGCTGGTGCTCGATGTGCGCGAGCGCGATGCCTACGAGCAGGCTCACATAGCCGGGGCGCGACTGCTGCCGCGCGGGCAACTCGAGCTGCGCGTGAACCAGGAGCTGCCGGATCCCACGCGACGCATCGTCGCCTGTTGCGAGTTCGGCCGCATCTCCACGCTCGCCACGGCAACGCTGCGCACCATGGGCTACCTGCGCGCCGTGGCGCTGGACGGCGGCATGCAGGCGTGGCGCGAGTCGGGATTCCCGGTCAGGACAGGACCGGAACCGTAAGCTACCCAGGCATGCCCGCCATCCGCTCAACCGACGCGCTGCGTCGAGCGCTCGGCGCGCTCACGGTCATCGCCTGTGTGGCTCTGCCGCCGCTGCGCGCGGACGTCGACAACACCGCGCTGGCCGATGAACAGCGCGGCGCTGACTGGCCGGCCTACGGGCGCACCTTCAGCGAGCAACGCTTCAGCCCGCTCGATCAGATCAACCGGCAGACGGTGTCGCGACTGGGACTGGCGTGGACGCTCGAGCTGCCGGACGTGTGGAACGTGTCGAGTGCCCCGGTCGCGGTGGACGGGGTGATCTATCTCGCCGTGGGCTTCAGTGTGATCTACGCGGTCGATGCCTCGAGCGGCAAGGTGCTGTGGCGCTACGATCCCCAGGTGGCACCGCAGAAGATGCGCTTCGCCTGGGGCATCCGCGGCTTGTCGTTCTGGAAAGGCAAGGTCATCGCCGGCGTGCAGGACGGACGCCTGTTCGCCCTGGATGCGAACACCGGGCGCTTGATCTGGGAGACGCTCACCACCCAGCCGGGTGACAACCGCTACATCACCGGCGCGCCGCGGGTCTTCAACGGCAAGGTCATCATCGGCCATGGCGGCGCCGATTTCGGCCACGTACGCGGCTACGTCAGCACCTACGACGCGGAGACCGGCGCGCTGCTGTGGCGCTGGTACATCGTGCCGGGCAATCCGGCCAACGGCTTCGAGAACAAGGCCATGGCCATGGCCGCCAGGACCTGGAAGGGCCAGTGGTGGAAGTACGGCGGCGGCGGCACGGCGTGGAACGCCATGACCTACGACCCGGACTACAACCGCATCTACATCGGCACCGGCAACGGCGGTCCGTGGAATGCGAAGCTGCGCAGCCCGGGCGGCGGCGACAACCTGTTCCTGTGCTCCATCGTGGCGCTCGACGCCGACACGGGCGAATACCTGTGGCACTACCAGACCTCACCCGGGGAGAGCTGGGATTTCACCTCCACCATGGACATCGTGCTCGCCACGCTGCCGATCGATGGCCAGCCGCGCAAGGTGCTGCTGCACGCGCCTAAGAACGGCTTCTTCTACGTCATCGACCGCAACACCGGCAAGCTGATCTCGGCGGCGAAGCTCGGCAAAGTCACCTGGGCCAAGGGCATCGACATGGCCACGGGACGCCCGATTGAGAACCGCGGCGTGCGTTACGAGGACGGCGAAGCGCTGATGTGGCCAGGCTCGGGCGGCCTGCACAACTGGCAGCCGATGGCGTTCAGTCCGGACACCGGTCTCAGCTACATCCCGGCGCACGAGCTGGCGGGTTATTACAACGACCTGGGGATCGATCCGCGAACCTATGACATGGATCGCGACGGGCCGATGGGCATCAACGCCTTCCATGACGACATTCCGGCGAGCGCGGGCAGCAGCTCGCTGCTCGCCTGGGACGCGGTTCGGCAGCAGAAGGCCTGGGAAGTCGCACTGCCTGGCGCCACCAACGGCGGCGTGATGGCCACCCACGGCGGACTCATCTTCCAGGGGCAGTCCGATGGCAGGTTCGTGGCCCGTGACGCACGCTCGGGTGCCGAGTTGTGGAGCGCCTATATGGGCGTCGGCACACAGGCGCCGCCGATCACCTACAGCGTCGGCGGGCGACAATACGTCTCGATCCTCGCCGGCTGGGCCGGCGGCCAGATGTTGCTCGGCTCGCTCAGCGCTCAGCACGGCTGGGTAGGCCGCAGCCATCCACGCCGCCTGCTGACATATGTGCTCGACGGCAAAGCCCTGTTGCCGCCTTCACCGCCGCCATCACGTCCCGTGCCGGTGGACGATGCGTCCTTCAGCGTCGATCCGGCACTGGCGCTCAAGGGCGCGAAGCTTTACGAGCGCTGTCTGATCTGCCACGGAGCAGGTGTGGTCGCCGGGGGTTTTGCGCCCGACCTGCGTGCCTCGCCGCTACCTCTCGACGCGCACGCGTTCGAGACGGTGCTGCACGGCGGCCTCCAGAGTCGCGGCATGCCAGCGTACCCGGAGCTGAGCGCGAACGATCTCACGGCGCTGCGCCATTACATTCGTGCGCGCGCGCGCTACAAGCCCACCACCGCCGAGCAGATCGGCATGGCATGGCATTACCTGATGTTGAACCTGAAGATGAAGCTGAAGGCCTGGGGCTGGATCTGATCTATTCCACGGTCAGCACGACCTTGCCCCGGGCATGTCCTCTCTCCAGATAGCGCAGCGCCTCGGCGGTCTCGCTCAGCTTGTAGCTCCTGTCGATGACCGGTGTCAGTTTGCCGGACTGCATGAGCCCGGCCAGCGCGCTCAGATCTTCCTTGTTGAGCTCCGCCAGGAGCATCTCGAATTTCTGGCTTACGAACCGTGACAGGATCAGGCCCTCGAGCGGCGCCGCGAGAAAGCCGAGCCAGTTGCCAGGCGTAGTCGAGCCGATCATGACGTAGGTGCCGCCGGGATTCAGAACCTTCCGGTATTCCAGCAGCGAGTGGGTGCCGACGTTGTCGATGATCAGGTCATAGTGCTGGGCGCCGCGGGTGAAATCCTCGCGCGTGTAGTCGATGACGTGATCCGCGCCGAGCGAGCGCACCAGGTCCACGTTCCTGGTGCTGCATACCCCGGTCACCTCGGCGCCGAATGACTTGGCGAGCTGCACCGCGAAGGTGCCGACGCCTCCCGAGGCGCCGTTGACCAGCACCTTCTGTCCAGCGTGAATCCGTCCCTTGTCGCGCAGCGCCTGCAGCGCCGTGACCCCCGCGATCGGCACGGCGGCCGCTTGCTCGAACGTCACGTTGGCTGGTTTCGGCGCCAGCGCGCGCTCTTCGCGCACCGCGACGTACTCGGCGAACGCGCCGAACTTGCCGCCGAATACCTCATCTCCCGGTTTGAAGCGGCTAACGTTCCTGCCGACCGCCTCGACGGTTCCCGCGAAGTCGACTCCGAGACGCGGGTTTTGCGGTCGGCCGACGCCGGCGTCCATGCGCACGATGTACGGGGTGCCCTCCAGGTAATGCCAGTCGAGAGGGTTGACCGACGCCGCATGCACCCTGACCAGGACTTCATCATCGGCAGGGACCGGGCGGACCACGCTCTCATACCTGATCACATCGGGGGGCCCGTAACAGCGACGGACAACACCCTTCATCAGCGTCGCGCCCACCAGCAGCGGCGGGGTGGCGCCGCAGGCGGAGGTATGGCTGAGGACCAGCGCGAGCGACAGTACTCCTGCCGCCAGCAGCAGGCCGACAACGCTCAGGATCTTGTAACGCCGCTTCATGGATGCTCCCTGCGCATCCTGTCGGGGAGTGTACCGTACCGGCGGTCGAAGCGCCGCGGCAACGAGCGTAGAGTCCGGTCGCACCGTCAAACGATTCGGAGGCAGAGCATGACCGCCGACGATCTCATCGAGTTCGAGAAGATCAAGCGCGTGAAGTATCGCTACCTGCGCTCGATGGACACGGGTGACCACGCGGAGCTTGCGCGGCTGTTCACGCCGGACGTCACGGCGCACTTCGTCGGCGGCAGCTACGACGTGTCCATTGCCGGCCGCGAACAGCTGCTCGAGTACCTGGCGGTAGCGGCCAATGCTGGCGTCGTGATCAACCATAACTGCCACCATCCCGAGATTGACCTCACCGCGGCAAACGCGGCCGAGGGTCTGTGGTACCTGCAGGACTGGTACTACAACCGCGAAGACCGGCGCATCGTGCGGGGAGCGGCGTTCTACCGCGACCGCTACCGCAAAGTGAATGATGAGTGGCTGATCGGGCACACCGGCTACGAACGCGTCTTCGAGATCGTCGAGACCGAAGTGCCGCCGATCCACTTCACGGCCAACGTGCTGGGCACACGCGGACGCCCGGTGGACCAGTAGCGCTCGCGCCCGGCGCCGTGTCCACAGACCTGCATCTCGCCGATGCTGACATCGAACTGGACGATGTCGGCTCCGGCGTGCCGATCCTGATGCTGCACGGCTTCCCCTCGACTCGCGGGCTGTGGAGCGACGTCGTACCGCTGCTCACCGCACAGGGCTATCGCACCATCGTGCCTGACCTCGTGGGCTACGGTGCCTCCAGGGCAGGCGAGGTCGCGCCCATCGACATGGCGAGTCAGGCGCACTGGATGTGGCAGGTCGCAGATGCGCTCGGCATCTCGCGAGTCATAATCGTGGCGCACGATGTCGGCACCGCGGCCGCCCAGCTGATGGTGATCGCAGCGCCCGAGCGGGTGCGCGGCCTGGTCCTGCTGGACGGCGTGCATGCAGCGCAGTGGGCCATGGATGCGGTCGACAGCATCCGCAGCTGGGCGCCCTCCGATGCGCACCGCCTGCACGCGGTGCTGACGCGGCGGCTCGGCAAGTCGCCTCGGATGCGTGAAATGCTCGCGGCGTACGCCGGCCAAGCGGGCGGATTACGACTGATTCGGGCGGCACGCGCCCTCGATCCTGCACAGACCGCCACGATCGGCGAGTCGCTGCGCGCAACCCGGGTGCGGGCACTGGTGCTGTGGGGTCGGGAGGACCGGTACCTCGGCGTGGACGCGGTGGCTCGACCGCTCGCCGAGCTCCTCGATGCGCCGCTCGTGCTGCTGCCCGGTGGACACTTCACCCCGATCGACTGCCCCCGGGAGGTGGCCACCGCCGTGCGGGATTTTGCCGCAACACTCGTGTGAGCGTCAGTGCCGCCCCTGCGCCACTGCCGCATCGATGAAGTCGATCATGGCGGCGGTGACTTCCGGCGCCGTGTCCTCCAGGTGTGCGGCATGATCTGCGTCGCCGACGATGATCCAGCGGCGCTCCACCGCCGCCAGCCGGCCGAAGAAATCCGACGCCACTGCCGGCCTGAAGGCCGGGTCCCTGGCTCCGTGAATGAGGAGAGTTGGAATGCGGATCGCTTCCGGACGGATCGCCCGGAACTGCGCATCGCAGCACACGTCGACCCGTACCGGATCGGCGGCGAGTGCGGCGCCGACGAAATCGGCAATCAGCTCGGGACTGACCACCTGCGGCGAGATGAAATCCGACCGCGCCCATGCCGCGGTGTTCGGCAGCGCGGGCGCACGGCCTGCTGCGGGGCCGTTGGCGGGCGGTGCCGCGGGGTTGAAGTTGTAGGCATACAGCACCAGCGCGCTGAGCGGCTGCCTGCCATGCGTTGCCACCAGGGCCGAGATCTTCGAGCCGCGCGACCATCCCAGGAGCACCGGGGCCGGAAGATCCGCATGCCGCTGTGCGACGAAGCGCAGTACACCCTCGACATCCTGCACGGCGCGTTCCGGTGCCAGCCAGCCCGACGGCTCGCGCGGGGATGATCCGTAACCGGGTAAGTCGAGCGCATACACCGCAAAGCCGGCAGCGGCCAGGGCTCGGAGCAGGGAGCGACTGCCCGAGCGCGGCTCGAAATCGAATGCCGGGCGCGCGCTCCAGGTGAGGCCGTGAACCAGCACCACGGCGGCCAGCGCGTGCGCCGGCTGTCGTGACCAGACCGTGATCGCCTGGCCTGCCACGTCGACGACGAGTCGATCCGGTAACCCTGCCTGTGGCTGCGCCCCAGCGCCGGTAAGGCAAACGAGCAGCAGCGCGAAGGCCGCGATCACTGCGTTTCTGAGCCGATGCGACATCTCGCCCCCCGATGACTCGTCGAATGGATTGACTGGCTGATTGTCGCCGATCGAGCGGGCGATTCAGAATGAGCGCATCGCCCACAGATACGCCAGCGTGGCCGCGCAGCCCAGGACGGTCCGCAGCGCATGCAGGCGCCCCCACCGCTCGAGCAGGCGGCGCGCTGCCGGGCCGGCGTCGTGCTCGGCGATCGCATTGAGCTTCTGGTTAGTTGGCAGGATGCCGATCAGGGTGTAGGGCCAGTTGGCGAGGATGAGCGTCGCACCGACGATCCAACGCCAGTCGTGGCTGAGCCATGACTCGAGCAGACCCAACGCGCCGGAGCTGACCGCGAGACTCGCCTGCATCTTATAGCCGGCCGCGTAGCTCGGCTTCCACTGCCGGAGCAGGCTCTGATCGTCAAGCAAGAGTCGCGCCGGGTGCTCGGCGAAATTGATGTAGAAGGCCGCACCGGCAAATGCCGCGGCGAGAACCAGGGCCAGCTGACCGAACAGCATGAGGATTACTGCCGTGCGTAGCCGGCCCCGCGCAATACCTTCCCAGGCAGTGCGCCGGTCATCCTGCCGTCCTCGATCACCGGCACGCCGTTCACGAGCACGTAGCGCATGCCTTGCGAGAATTGATTGGGATTGTCGTAGGTAGCCGCATCGCGAATCGTCCCGGGATCGAATACCACCAGATCCGCCCACATGCCCTGCTTGATCACGCCGCGATCGGCCAGATGCTCGCGCTGCGCGGGGAGCGCGCTGAACTTGCGAATGGCATCAGCGAGGCTCAGCTTGCCCTCTTCCCGAACGTACTTGGCGAGGATGCGCGCGAAGGTGCCGTAGGCGCGCGGATGCGGATGGTCCGCACCGAGCACGCCATCCGGTGAGGTGGCAGAGTCGTCAGTGCCGACAGAAACCCACGGCTGCTGCAGTGCCAATGCCACGTCGGGCTCGGACATGCCGAACACCGCGACGCTGGTGCCAGCTCCATCCTTGATCAGAAAGTCGAGGATGGTGTCGATCGCATCCTCATGCCATTCAGCGGCGACCTCGCTCAACCGTTTGCCCTGGTATCGGCGCAGCTGCTGGTGGTCGACCGCGCATATCAGAACGTCCTGGGGACCGCTGATCTCGAGCCATTCGTTATCCCAGGCTTCTGAAGGCGTGACCATATCCTTGCGCACCCGCGCGCGCGTCTCCGGATCCCTGAGCCGCCGCAGCAGCGCCTCCTTGCCGCCGTCATTCGCCCACGGCGGCGTAAAGGCGGCCATGCCGTTGCTCCACGCCGTGTAGGCATAGGTATCGGCGGCCACATCGATGCCCTCGGCACGGGCTTTCTCGATCCGGCCAACTACCTGCGGCATGCTGCCCCAGTTCCTGCTGGCGGAGGTCTTGAGATGAAAGATCTCGATCGGAATCCGGGCCTCGCGCCCGATACGAAAGGTCTCCTCCAGGGCGGCCGTCTCCGCATTGCCCTCGTCACGCATGTGCGTGGCATAGATGCCACCGTGTGTGGCGGCAGCCGCCGCAAGTGCAATCAGCTCCTCCGTACTGGCGTACGGTGCCGGTGGATACTCCAGGGCACTGGAGACACCCATGGCGCCCTGTTGCATGCCCTGCTCCACCAGCGCCGCCATCCTGCGCAGCTCGTCTGCGCTTGGCGCACGGTTACCGTAGCCCAGCACCATCTCGCGCACCGAGGTAGCGCCGACGTAGGTGGCGAAATTGATGCCGATTCCCTGCTTCTCCAGGCGGGCGAAGTATTCCGGCAGCGTGTGCCAGTCGACCTTGATCCGATAGTGGTCATAGGTCGACTGGTTTTCCCTGATCATGGCATCGTTCAGCGGCGCAACGGATTCGCCCTCGCCGGTGATCTCGGTGGTGATGCCCTGGAAGATCTTGGACGGCGCCCGGGGATCGACCAGCAGAGTCAGCTCCGACTGGCCCAGCATGTCGATGAACCCGGGTGCGACGACCAACCCACGGGCGTCGATGGTGCGCGTTGCGCCGGCGTTGCCGAGTTGCCCGATGGTTGCGATATGTCCATCTTTGACTGCAACGTCCGCTGCGTACCACGGCGAGCCGGTGCCATCGATGACGTGACCGTTGCGTATTAGCAGGTCGTAGCTCGCATCAGTTGCCCGACACAGCGGAACAGCAAGCAGAAACAGGACGGCAACTCGCAGAAACAGGCGGCCCAATGCATGCATGGTGCGATCTTTCGTGGCGGTTGCTGCCGATTGTAGATTGACCGCCGCAGCGGGAGTATGTGCACGCCAGGTGCGCGGTCAGCGGGCGGGCGCCGGCGGCCTGCTAGGCTTAGAATCACCGCAGCGCCCCCGGACACAGTGCCATGATGGGAAGGCTCGTGTCGTCAGTGAATGAAGGATTCTGTCTGCAGCGTGCCGTGGTTGGAGCACTCGGCGCGCTACTGCTGTTCGCAGCGCCGTCGCCGGCCTTCGCGGCAGACACCAAGCCGTTGACGGCGATCCTGCTCATCGCCCAGGCAGAGCTCCCCGATTCCGACTTCTCTGACTCGGTCGTGCTGGTGATGAACAACCTCGGTCCGGCGCCGATCGGCCTCATCATCAACAGGCCCACGCAGGTTCCGGTCTCGCGCTTCTTTCCGGATCTGAAGCGTCTGGCACCGCTGCGCGAGCGGGTGTATTTCGGTGGACCCGTTGAGCTCGGGTCGATGTGGTTTCTGTTCCGTGCCGCGACACCGCCGCCCCATGCCATCCAGGTCTTCGACGGCGTCTGCATCAGCGCCAACCGCGAGCTGCTGATGCGGCTGCTCGGTCGCGACAAGCCGATGGACGGTCTGCGCATCTTCATCGGCTATGCCGGCTGGGGACCGGGCCAGCTCGAGGCCGAGATCGCACACGGCGACTGGACGCTGCAACGTGCCGAGCGGGACGCGATCTTCAACGGCAAGTCCGAGCACCCTTGGCCGGCGCCGCAGGTACCGAAGCGCGGCACCTGATCCCTGCGACAGCACTTGTTGGGAGCCTTCACATGAGAACAGCGATGATCGCAATGCTCGGCGTGGCTTTGGCCGGGGCACTGCCCGGCAGCACACAACCGGCCGGCGCACCTGCGCGACACTATGTTCTGCCGGCGACCGCGCAGAACGTGCAATGGGGCTGGTACGACCCCAATGAGAAGCCGAAGCTGACTATCCATTCGGGTGACACGGTTTCCATCGAGACAATCTCGCACTCGCTCGGACAGATCCGGCCGGGCGCCGACATGGATGAGATCGTGAAGTTGCGCAAGGAGAATGACGGCGGTGGCCCGCACTCCATCACCGGGCCGATCTACGTTGCGGAGGCTGAGCCAGGCGACACCCTGGAGATACGCATCCTGCGGATCGTGCCGAAGACCGACGCCTTCAACTTCAACCTACCGGGTCGCGATTTCCCCACCGTCGGACTGCTGGCGGCGGAGTTTCCGGAGGGCTTCGTGCGCTTCTACAAGCTGGATCTGGTCAGAATGCAGACCGAGTTCAAGCCCGGAATCGTCATCGATCTGAAGCCCTTTCCCGGAACGTTCGCCGTCGGCGTCGATCCGAACGAGCCAAACGCCAAGGCGGGACCGCCGATTCGCGACGCCAAGGGGCGCACCAGCACGCTGCGACCCTGGAAGAACGGCTCGAACATGGATCTGAACGAGCTGCAGGCGGGTTCTACTCTTTATCTGCCGGTGTTCCTCAAGGGCGGGCTCATCTGGACCGGAGATTCCCACTGCCGCCAGGGCAACGGCGAGGTCAATCTGACGGCGCTGGAGTGTGCCTACCGGGAGATCGAGATCCAGCCGATCGTGCGCAAGGATCTGAAGACGGAGTGGCCGCGGGCCGAAACAAAGACCGACTGGATCTTCATGGGCTATGACGAGGATCTGAACCAGGCGATGAAAATCGCCGTACAGCAGACCGTCGCCTGGCTCGCCAGTCAGCAGATCGTGCCGATGAGTCGCGAAGAGGCCTACGCGCTCACCTCGATCGTGGGCGACTGTCGCGTGACGCAGGTGGTCGACATCCGCAAAGGCGTGCATTGCATGATCCCGAAGCACGTCTTTGTCGACTACAAGCGAGCCGCGCGGCCCTAGGCGCGGTCGAACACGTGGGCTAAAAAACGCGCGCCGCCCGCAGCCTGGTCACCGGTCCGTAGAGCAGCCTCTCTCTGGCTGTTGTCCACCGGCTTTGGCCGGCGGCAAAATGCGCCGGAGCGCCCCCACAACCAACGACACGCCAGCCTTGTCGACCGACAACCAGACCAGAATGTCGCCCTTCGTGGTGGGCGTCACCGGCCACCGGGATCTGCATCCTGATGCGCTGCCGCAGCTGCGTGCGGCGCTCGGGCAGATCCTGCGTGACCTTAAGGAGCGCCTGCCGGATTCCGAGCTGCGCGTCATGGCCGGCATGGCCACCGGTGCCGATCTGCTGGTAGTAGAGACTGCCCTCGCGGCGGGGTTGGCGGTCGACGCGATCCTGCCGATGCCGCTGGCGCAATACGCGGCAGATTTCGACCCGGAATCGTTCGCCGTGATGCGCGGGTTGCTCGCGCACTGCGCGGTGCGCCGCGTCGAGCTGCCGCTCAGCGCGGCGGCGGAGGACGCGGCGATCGCCGCCGGTATCCTGCCGCGGGATGTTGGCTACATCAGTCTCACCGATGCGCTCACACGGGGCAGCAATCTGCTGATCGCGCTGTGGGACGGGGAGTCCTCGGTGCTGCCTGGAGGTACAGCCGACACGGTGCTGCGCTATCTGGGGGTGCGCACGGAGCGCAACAAGGACGATACCCGTCTGCAGTTTCTCGATGCCAAGGTCGATCACGAGCCGCCTGCGCGGCTCGTGTACTGGATCCCGGCTTCGCGGGACCGGCCCGGACCCGCACCCGCTGGCCCTGGGGCGTGCTTTCTCGCGGGCCTGAGTGACAACGCGCTGTTGCGCCTGCCGGAGATGCCGCCCCGGTTGCAGGTGCACCTGCGCTCGCTCAACGCCTACAACCGCGAGTACCGGCGCTTCGTGAACAGCTGGCGCAGCGGCGCAACGCCGGATTCACTCATCGCCGGGCTGGGCACACCGATCGACCCGGCCGACCGGCGGGCGCTCGAGCTCATCGACACCCAGTACGGCAAGGCGGATGCCCTGGCGCTCTACTTCCAGAAGCGCTCCGATCAGCTGTTCACGTTCTTCAACCTGGTGGCGTTCGCGATGGGTCTCGCGTACGTGACCTACGAGAGGCTCACGGGCACGCGGCTGCTGCTGTTCGCCTACCTCATCATCCTCACCTCGAGCGCGGCTCTCTACTACATGCTGCACCGACGGCACTGGTTCGCCAAGCACCTGATGTGCCGTGCGCTCGCCGAAACGCTGCGCGTGAAGTTCTACCTGCGCCTGGCCGGCGGCGAGCGGCTCGTGGACGCCGAGGAGGTGCTGTCCTTGTCGGGCGTCAACCGCTTCCACGGTTTCGGCTGGATCGGGCACGTGATGACCGCGGTCGAGTCGCCGCCGTCGGCGGCGCCCGGCGAGCACGCTGCGCTGCAGCAGGAAGCCGTCGACCGGGCCTGGATCGCGAGCCAGCGGCAGTATTTCCAGCGCAAGGTGGCTCAGCTGCACCGCGGTGGGGTGCGCACCCGGTGGCTGCAGCGCATCCTGTTCGGCGTGATCGTCGGAGTCGTGCTCGTGCTGCTGCTGCTCGGCGCAGCCGCCAGCGAGCATTCCGTCTTCGGCCTCTCGCTCGAGCGCATCCTGACGTTCATCATGGGCGTCATGGCGGTCACCCTGGCTTCCTGGGAGCTTCACCAGAACAAAATGGCGGCGCGCGAGCTGCTGTGGCAGTACCGCAATCAGCTCAAGCACTTCACGCGTGCCCGCGGGCAGCTCGCCCGCACGCTCGGTGCCGGCCGCCGACTAGAGATTCTCGCCGAGCTCGGCAAGGACTCGCTGATGGAGAGCTACCTATGGACGATTCATCGCTTTCATCGCGAGCACGAGCCGCCGGGCCGGGGCTGACGCCGCAGCCCGCCGCGGCTGAGGCGGCATTGCGACCGCTGCGTGCCGTGCAGACCGCGGTGCATCGGCTCGCATCGCTCCTGCTCGAGGGAGATGGGCGCTGTGCGCGCATCTTCGAGAACCTGATCCTGGCGCTGATCGTCCTGAGCGTTGCCTCGGTCGGAATCGAGAGCATCCCGGCACTGCCCACCTGGGCCGTATACGCGCTGCACGTCGGGGAGATCGTCATCGTCGCGGTGTTCACCTTCGAGTACGTGCTGCGCATTGTTGCCGCGCAGCACAAGCTGCGCTTCATCGCCAGCTTTCAGGGCGTGGTGGATCTGCTGTCGTTCGCACCGTTTTACCTGGGCGGTATCGACACACGCTGGCTGCGCCTGCTGCGGCTGCTGCGCGTACTGCGGGTGTTGAAGCTGCGCACCCATCTGCTCGAAGCCACCGTCGCACGGCGCACCCGCGAGCTGGCGGAGAGGAATGCCGCGCTCGAGCAGGCGCAAGCGCAGATCCGCTCGGAGCTCGACGTGGCCCGTGCGCTGCAGGTGGCGATCCTCCCGGCCACGTTCCCCGCGCGGGCCGGCTGCGAGGGCGCGGCACGCATGATTCCAGCGACGACGATGGGTGGGGATTTCTACGATTTCATCGAGTTGCCCAGCGGGGCGGTAGGCCTGGTGATGGCCGACGTCTCGGGCAAGGGAGTGCCGGCCGCGTTCTTCATGGCCGTGGCGCGCACCAATCTGCGCGAGCAGGCGCTGCACCACTCGAGCCCGGCCGCGTGTCTGGCACAGACCAACGAGGTATTGTGCACGCAGAACCCCATGGAGCTGTTCGTCACGGTGTTCTACTGCATCCTCGACCCCGCCAGCGGTGTGCTGCGCTACGCGAACGCTGGACACAACCCGCCGTATCTGCGGCGCGCGGGCGGCGCAGTCGAGACCCTCGGCGGCGCCGGTGGCCTGGTGCTCGGCGCCATGCCCGGCGTGCGCTGCCCCGATCACGAGGTGCGGCTGCGACCGGGTGACCGCCTCGTGCTCTACACCGACGGCATAACGGAAGCCTTCAACGCGGCTGACGAGCCCTATGGCTCGGCGCGGCTGGTCGATGAGATCCGTGCCCACGGCGCCGGTGCCCCGGCAACCCTCATCGAGCGCATCTGTCACAGCGTTACGGCATTCGCGGCTGCCGCGCCGCAGTCCGACGACATCACTCTGATCGTGCTCAGCTACGACAGCACCCTCCCGGAGGCGCTGCAGTGAACATTCGCTGTGAAAGGCACCCCGACCACACACTGGTGGTACCGGAGGGCCGGATCGATTTCAACAGCGCTACCGAATTCCAGACGCAGCTCGAGCGCGCCATCGCTGGCACGCGCGCACCGGCGGCCGTGATCGTCGACTGCGCCGCCCTGGAATATGTCTCGAGCGCCGGGCTGCGCGCCTTCCTCATCGGCGCGCGCGCCGCCCAGCGTGCCGGCATCCCCTTCGCGCTGTGCACGCTGCAGCCGGCCGTGCGCGAAGTGTTCGAGCTGAGCGGTTTCACCCAGATCATCGCGACTCATCCGGACCGGGACACGGCGCGTGCGCAATCCCGGCCGCCGCACACGTGATTGAGCAGCGTACGGCGGTCACCGCGGAAGCGGCACACCTGCCGCAGCTCACGGCGTTTCTGCAGCAGTTCTGGTCGTCGGCAGAACTGCCCCCGGGAAAGTGCCTCCCCTTCGAGCTGGCGCTCGAGGAATTGTTCATGAACGTGGTCATGCACGGCTCCGCGGCAGGCAGTCGACGCTGCGTGGAAGTGTCGCTGACGCTCGGCGCGGATAACCTCACCATGACGATGGAGGACGACGGCCCGGGATTCGATCCGCTGTCGCTGCCGGCGCCCGACGTGACGGCGAGCCTCGAGGATCGGCCCGTGGGGGGACTCGGGGTGTTTCTGGTGCGGCAGCTGATGGATACCGTGACCTACGCGCGCGTGGGCGGGCGCAACCAGCTGCGCATGAGCAAGCGGCTCGCCGACTGACCGCAGTTCGCGCCTGCCTGCCGGGCGGACGTCACCCGGAGTGACCGCCCCCTACCCGGCCGCGTGCAGCGGATAGAGAATTCGCGTAGCGTACCCGCGATGGGAACGGCTCGCGGCCGGGCGAGACCTATCCTTCGATAAGAAGAACGGGGCATGTTCGACATAAAGCTGGGTCCGTCGGGAGACGTCGTAATGACGGGACGGCTCGACGCTACGCAGTGCGACGCCGCGCAGCGCTTTCTGGATGCCATTCCCCAACCACGCGTCATCGACCTCGCCGGCCTCGAATACGTAGCCAGCTCCGGGCTGCGTGTCTTTCTCCTGACGCAGAAGCGCGTGCGCGCCTCAGGGGCCGGACTGCACCTGATCAACGTCCGCGGCCCCATCCATGACATTTTCCGCTACGCCGGCTTCGATCAGATCATCGACATGGCACGGACGCCGGACTAGCCGAGGCCATCCCTCGCGGGTGCGGACTAACCAACTTTTTGCGTGCCGGGCGGTATTTGTGAACGAGGAGGATGACCCGACGCTGGTGCTGCGCAGCCAGGAAGGCGATCGGGATGCATTTGAGCGGCTCATCATTCGTTATCAGAAGGCGGTGTTCAATGTTGCGCTGCGGATGCTACGCGACTGGCAGGATGCCATGGACGTCGCCCAGACGACGTTCCTCAAGGCCTTCGAGCACCTGGCCGATTACGACCCGACGTTCAGGTTCTACAGCTGGCTCTACCGCATCGCTATCAATGAGAGCCTCAATGCGCTGGCACGGCGAAAGCCCGGCGGGCAGCCCGACGCTGATCCCGAGGATGAGCGGCCCGGTCCAGAGCGCATCGCGGAAAGCGATCAGGCTTTGCAAGCCATCGAGGACGCCCTGCTGCATATCAAGCCCGAGCTGCGCACCATGATCATCCTGCGGCACATAACGAACCTGAGCTACGAGGAGATGGCTGATGTGCTCGGCCTGCCGGAGAAGACCGTGAAATCGCGGCTGCACAGCGCCCGTGAGCTGCTGCGGGCGCAGTTGCTGCGCCGCGGAGCCCTCTGACATGACTGACGACGAACGCCTGGCGCTCATTCACGCCGAGATCGATGGCGAGCTCGCCGGCGAACGGCGCGCGGATCTCGCGCGGCTGCTGCTTGCGGAACCGCAGACACGCGCGCTGCGCGAGCAACTGCAGCGGGTTGACGAGCGTTTGGATCGAGTTGCGGGAGTCGAGCCGCCGCCCGATCTCAAGGATGCAATCCTGCGCAGGCTGCCGCCTGCAACGAAGCAGGCTGCGACGCGCCGCGGATGGTCTGCCGGCCGCTGGCGACAGGCAGCACTCATTGCCGGCCTGGTGACCGCGAGCGCAGTCATTTACCAGACCGTGCGGGAGCCCGGCGCCGGCAGCAGCGAGACCGCCGGCACGATGGCGGCCGGCACGGCGGCGGCGCTCGATTCGGTCGCGCTGGATAGCGGTCCCGTCACGGGGCGCGTCAGCCTCTACCGCGAAGGTACCAGCCTCGCCGTCGCTCTCGAGGTGACCTCCGCCCAGCCCATCGATGTACTCATAACGAGCGCAGGGCACTCTTTCAGAATCAGCCGCTTGGGAAGCGGCCATGCGGATGCTGCAGCGCACCAGACGGTCGCGCTGCCGGGTGTTGGGATGCGCGGGCAGGACATCGAGCTGACATTCCTGATGGGAGGACGGGCCGTGAGCCGCGCGACACTCCGCGCTCCCCTTGAGCGCTGAATTGGAATGGCGGACCAACTTTTTCATTGATTAACTGTACGTATTGCAGAACGCTGGAAACGAGCGATTCATTCAACTACCTGGGGAGGCTGACATGTCTGGCAAAACGGTGTGGGTCGTAGGCGGGCTGGCGCTCGCGGTCGGTGCGGTCGCGTACCTGAGCTATCACGAAACACCCGCGGGCAAGGACGCGGCGGGCACGATTGTCGAGGCGAAGCGCGCCTACGCGGATGGCGCGAGCGGGTCCGGCACCGGTTCACAGACGGACACCTCGACCACCGGGTCCGACACCAATGGATCCGGCAGCACGTCGGATCGTAGCGGCGCCGGCGCCGACAAGGCCGATAAGGCCGATAAGGCCGATAAGGCCGACAAGGCCGACAAGGCCGACAAGGCCGACAAGGCCGACAAGGCCGACAAGGCCGACAAGGCCGATAAGGCCGACAAGGCCGATAAGGCCGATAAGGCCGACAAGGCTGATAAGGCTGATAAGGCCGACAAGGCTGATAAGGCCGATAAGGCCGACAAGGCTGATAAGGCCGACAAGGCCGACAAGGCCGACAAGGCCGACAAGGCCGACAAGGCCGACAAGGCCGACAAGGCCGATAAGGCCGATAAGGCCGATAAGGCCGACAAGGCTGATAAGGCCGACATGAGTGCTGGCGCCAATTAACGAGCACGGCGACTAGCTTGACCAGGCATCGCAAGCGCGAATTCACTTGGAAGAAGTGACCTAAGCGCGGCAGAAACGATCAGGCAGTCGGCGGGCGGCCCGAGGCACAGCCTCGGGCCGCCCGCTTTTGTACTTGGATAACAAAACAAACACCCGGGGCCGGTGGCTGCACCTCGTAGCCGCCGCCGCATTGGCTCTCGCGTCCGGTCCCACGTTCCCGGCGGATCGCTCGTTCCTCGAGACCGACGAGCTGCGGATGGTGTATTACGACCCGCGCGAGCTTCCCCTCGTACCGTACGCCGTACAGAGCTTCCTCAGCGGGCTCGCGGCTCACCAGCGCGTGTGGGGTTACGTACCGAACGATGGGGTCAGTGTCTTCCTGATGGACTTTACGGACCGCGGCAACGCGAGCACGTATTGGGCGCCCCACAATCTCATCGAGTTCGAGGTTGCACCGTCATACGACCCGTACGAGACCGTTTCCTCTGCGGAGCGGTTCGAGACCACCGCGGTGCACGAGCTCGCGCATCTCGCGACCACGGATCGCGCGAGCCCAGAGGACTATCGCTTCCGGCACTTCTTCCACGGCAAGGTGGCGGTAGACTCAGCGCACCCGGAAACGCTGCTCTATTACTACCTGACCGTGCCGCGCGGCATCTCGCCCCGCTGGTACCTCGAGGGCAGCGCGGTGTTCATGGAAACTTGGATGAGCGGCGGCGTCGGCCGGGCGCAGGGCGGCTACGACGAGATGGTGTTTCGCGCGATGGTGCAGGACAGCGCGAAGTTCTATAACCCGCTGGGGCTCGTGTCTAAGGGCACTGAGATCGATTTCCAAGCCGGGGCGAACGCCTATCTCTATGGCACGCGCTTCATGGATTACCTCGCCTTCACTTACGGGCCGCAGCGCCTGCTCGCCTGGTGGCGACGCGACGCGGGCAGCCGGCGGTACTATGCCGACCAGTTCGAGCAGGTGTTCGGGCTGCCGCTCGATGAGTCCTGGCACCGCTGGATCGACTTCGAGCACGACTTTCAGCGCAAGAACCTGCAGTCGGTGCACGAGCATCCCCTGACCGAGTTCCATGACATCACGCACAAGGACCTCGGCGCGGTCTCGCGCAGCTATCTGTCCAAGGACGGATCCAAGCTGTATATGGCCGTGAGGTACCCGGGCCAGGTCGCGCATCTCGTGGCGCTCTCGCGCCGCGACGGCAGCATCACCGAGCTCGCG
This sequence comes from uncultured Gammaproteobacteria bacterium, assembly GCA_963837075.1. GTDB lineage: Bacteria > Pseudomonadota > Gammaproteobacteria > Steroidobacterales > Steroidobacteraceae > 13-2-20CM-66-19. The sequence goes on from CAWILY010000009.1 coordinate 319,983, forward strand.
GAGATCAAGGGATCAAAAGGCTACACGGTGACCTCGCTCGCCTTCGACCCGCAGACGGAAACACTCTTCTTCACCAGCAACAACGTCACCAGCTACCGCAACCTCGAGGCGCTCGACCTTCGCACCGGCAAGACGCGCATGCTGGTGCACGCCGGGCGGATCGGCGACTTCGTTTTCAACCCCGCGGATCGCTCGCTGTGGGGGCTGCGCTTCACCAACGGGCGCGACGTGCTGGTGCGGATACCGTACCCATACAACGAGTGGTACAGGCTGTATACGTTCCCGACGAACGAGCAGGTGTTCGATCTCGATCTTTCTGCCGACGGCACTCTGGCGTCGGTGTCGGTGTCGGGCCCAGGCCCCCGCGTTGGCGCGCCGCAGGTGACGCAGGTACGGGTGCTGCGCACCGCGGCCCTCGCCCACGGTGACGCCACGCCGCTGCACACGCTGACGATGGGTTCCTCGGTGCCGGAATCTTTCGTGTTTTCCCCGGACGGGCGCTATCTCTACGGCAGCAGCTTCTACACTGGCGTGTCGAACATTTACCGCTACGAGCTCGCGACCGAGAAGCTCGATGCCGTCACCAATGCGGCCATCGGCTTCTTCCGCCCACTGCCGCTCGATAATTCCCAGCTCATCGTGCTGCGCTACAGCGCGACGGGCTTCGTGCCGACGCAGATCGAGGGCCAGCCGACCGAGGATCTGAGTGCAGTCACCTTTCTCGGCGAGCAGGTCGCGTCCCGCTACCCTGTAGTGCAGAGCTGGGTTGCCCCCGTGCCCGCCACAATACCGTACGAATCCTACATCGTCAGCCAAGGCCCCTACCGGCCCGCGCGCGAGCTGACACTCGATTCGCTGATTCCGGTTATCGAGGGCTACCAGAACTCCAAAGCGCTCGGCGCCAACGCCCGCTTCAGCGACCCGATAGGCCTCGACTGGGTCGCCATGGACACGAGCTACAGCCCCGACGAGAACCTGCCCTCCAAGGAGCGGCTGCATGCCATGGTCACGGCGCATATCCCGGAATGGACCGCCGGGGCCGCCTGGAATCGCGCCGATTTCTATGACCTCTTCGGCCCGGTCAAGCGCAGCCTCGCGGGTTACAACGCCTACGTGAGCTACGATCACTTCATGATCTACGATCCGCCCGAGACCTTGGACCTTACGGCGAAGGCGGCCTTTTACGGCGATTTGGTGACGCTGCCGGGGTTCCAGAACGTGCTTTCGCCGACACAGACCCTGTTCGTCGGCGACACCGGAGTTTCATCGAGCGATACGCGCAGATCACCCGGCGCGGTCGACGCGGAGACCGGACATACCTGGTCGCTGAAGGCGCGCGCCTCGGCGGCACCCGGCGAGTTCGTGCCATGGATCACTGGCACCTATGACGTGGGCTTCCCGCTGCCGCTCGATCATTCCTCGATCTGGCTGCGCACGGGGGCGGGCGTGGCAGCGGGCGGACGCGAGAACCCACTCTCGAACTTCTATCTTGGCGGCTTTAACAACAACTACGTCGACAGCGGCGCCAACGGCAGTGTGCAGCGCTACCGCGAGCTACTGAGCATGCCCGGCTTTGAAATTGATGCCCTGCAGGGCAAGTCGCTGGTGCGCGGCATGCTCGAATGGTGCCTGCCACCTATCCGTTTCGAGTCGCTCGGCTCGCCCGGATTCTACGCGAGCTGGGCACGCCCGGAGCTGTTCGCCACCGCGCTGCAGACCGATTTCAATAACACCGCGTTCCGCCAGGAGGCGTATGACGTGGGTGCGCAGCTCGACTTTCAGCTGCACGTCATGCATCGCTTCCCGATGATGCTGTCCGTCGGCCTCGCACGCGGCTTCGCGGGCGGCGGCTACGGGACCACGGAATTCATGCTTTCGTTGCAGGTGCTGTGATGAGCGTTCAGAGGCAACGGCGGTCATGAACAGCGACGTCCTGATGCGCGCGCCGATCGCGCTACTGCCGGTGTTGCTGTTCCTCGCCGGGCTCGTGCAGCTTGACGGCTACAAGCTGATGCGGCTGCGGATGATGTTCGCGCTGTTGGCGACCGGCGCGCTCGCTGCCGGGGTGAGCTACGTCCTGAACAACCTGGCATTTGCGCACTTCCCCGGCTCGTTCGTCACCTACTCCCGCTACGTGTCCCCGTGGATCGAGGAATCGCTCAAGGCCGCGTTGCTGGTGTTCCTGATTCGCACGCGGCGTGTGGGCCTGCCGGTCGACGCGGGCATCGCCGGTTTCGCGATCGGCACCGGCTTTGCGGTCGTCGAGAATCTCTACTACCTCGCGGCGCGGCCGCACACGGTGCTCGCCGTACAGGTGATCCGCGGGTTCGGAACCGCGATCATGCACGGCGGCACGGCGGCCATCCTCGCCATGATCTCGAACACTCTTTACGAGCGGCGACCGAGCGGGGGCCTGCATCTGCTGCTGCCGGGGCTGCTCGCAGCCGTCGCGCTGCATACCGGCTACAACTACCTGCTCGTGCGCCCGGCGCTCGCCACGCTCGCGACCCTGCTGGTGCTGCCGTTCGTGATCTACCTGGTGTTCGATCACAGCGAGCGCATTCTGCGCAACTGGATCGAAGTCGACCTCGATTCCGACGTCAAGCGCCTCGAGGCGATCAGCAGCGGCACGTTTCTCGACAGCGGCTCCGGGCGCTACCTGCAGGCGCTGCGCGACCGTTTCCGTGGCGAGCAGCTCGCGGACATGCTGTGCTACCTGAGGGTGCACGGTGAGCTGGCTGTGCGCGCCAAGGGTATACTGTTGCTGCGCGAGGCGGGCCTGGCGGTGCCACCCATCGACGCCGAAACGCGCGCCAAGCTCACCGAGCTCACGCAGCTGGAGCACGCCATCGGCAAGAGCGGCATGCTGGCGCTACGGCCGCTGATGATGGCGACCGGGAAGGAGATCTGGCAGCTGACGCTGCTGCGCCCGTAGCAAGCTCGCAGGACTCGATCAAGCAACACCGCTGACCGTCCCTGGGAACCTGCCCGGCAGTCGCCCGCTGCTTAAGCCTTGACCATGTAGTGGCTGGCGGACAATTCCGCGTTGCTGTCCGGGTGCGGTGCACGCCGGAATCCGAGTCTCTGGTAGAGCGCGATTGCCGCGGTGTTGGCCGTACTTACGTACAGCGAGCACTCCGCGACGCTGAGCTCCCTGGCTCCAATCAGCATGAGTTGCGCGATCAGCCAGCTGCCGCAGCCGCGGCCGCGCCGGGCGGGCGCGACCGCGAGCCGGGCGAGATGGCACCGCCCTGCCCGCAGGTAGTACTGCCCGAATCCAAACAGCTCCGTGCTGTGCAGCAGTGCGTACGACGGCACCTCGGCGAAACGACTGTCCACGAGGAACGTCTGCGCCGTGAATGGAAAGCGGAACGTCTGACCACCCCAGAGGCGGCAGCTGTCGCGATCTGGAAACCAGCACATCATCTGCAGCAGGTGGCCGCGATCCGCCGCGAGCAGCCGCAAGCGCGCTGGGTCGATGTCCCCACTGCTCCGGACGCCCACGGGAGATCACGCGGACGAAGCTACTCCTTTATGAACGCGAGCAGCTCCTGGCTGATCTGATCCGCTAGCGTGGTGCACATCCCGTGCGGACCACGCGGAATCACCTTGAGCTTACCGTTCTTCAGTAGCTTCACCGACTTTTTCGCCGCGTCCTCGATCGGCACGATCTGATCGTCGTCACCGTGAAGGATGAGCACGGGAACGTCGATCTCACGCAGATCGTTGGTGAAGTCGGTTTCCGAGAACGCCTTGATGCAGTCGTACTGAGCCTTGATGCCACCCTGCATGCCCTGCAGCCAGAACGACTCGATCACACCTTGTGAGGGCAGCGCATTCGGGCGGTTATAGCCGTAAAAGGGCATTGCAAGATCGCGATAGAACTGCGAGCGATCACTGATCACCCCTCGACGTATGTCGTCGAAGGCCTTCGCCGGCAAGCCTTCCGGGTTGCTATCGGTCTTCAGCATGATCGGCGGCACGGCCCCGATCAACACCGCCCTCTCCACGCGCCGGCTGCCGTGCCGGCCGAGGTAATGAGCGACCTCGCCGCCACCGGTCGAGTGTCCCACGAGCACCGTGCCACGCAGATCGAGCTGCTCGAAAAGGGTGGCCACGTCGTCCGCATAAGTGTCCATCTCGTTGCCATCCCAGGTCTGACTCGAGCGCCCGTGCCCGCGCCGGTCGTGAGCGATCACGCGATAACCCTGCATGCCGAGGAACAGCATCTGCGCGTCCCAGGCGTCGGCCGTGAGCGGCCAGCCGTGTGAGAACACGATCGGCCTTCCCGATCCCCAGTCCTTGTAGAAAATGCTGGTGTTGTCTTTGGTCGTGATCGAGCGCATGACTGATCCTCCTTGGCAGCTGCCGTGGCGTTACTTACCGGAATCGAGAATGATACTGATGAATGCGCCGGGCCGGTGATCGCTGCAGCGACGCTTACGCTTCCCGACACATGTGCGGCACCAAGGGAGGCGCAAGCTCGTCACTCAGTTGAACCGGTTTGCCGTGCGGGGTATGCCGGTACGCTTCGGCCCACGCGTCTTTTCGCTCTTGCAGCGCTCTCGTGTCCGTCATGCCCTTGACTACCACCAGCCGTTCGAGTGCCATCAAGTAGCAGCGGTAATAGCTCGACCCGTCCTCGGGTTCACCGCTCGCGGCGTGAGCTTCGAGTTCATCGCCAAAGGCGTGCGCCCATTCCGTGCAGGTAAAATCACCCTGGGGTGGCCAAGCGAACGGTGAGCGCAAACGCGGTGGCCTGCCAGGGCTCGGCAAAGACCGGACCCTGCTCGTCGCGCGGTAGTTGCGGCAAGAGCCCGAACTCGCCAGCCACCGCGATCATCCCATCACGCTGGCTCAAGATACTCTTCAAACAGGTCGACGTAGATCGAATCCCGGTGATGCGCCTTTTCACCCCTGAGTTCCTGGGCGGTGAAGCGCACTGTGTAACCCGCACACTTTTGCCCGACCCGGAAGCGCGGCGCCGCTCCGCCCGCGGCACTCGCCGCTGGCCGAGGCTCGACCAACCTGGCCACCTCGGCAACGCTCAGTACGCGGTAGCATATTGCAGCATCGGTCCACCAAATACGCTGCACACGCGATTCCAGGTCTGGATACTAAGCTCGGGTTGGTGGCGCTGCAGCAATTGTGGCGACCTTTTCAGTACAATTCCTCGATGACTGACGACCCACCCCGCGGCGCGCACATCGGCACGTCGCGCTCCGCCACTCCATCCCTCGCCGCGCTGACCCTGATGTTCGTCGGCACCGCCTGGGTGATGCTCGGCAACTACTACGCCTATGACTCGATCGGCCCGATCGCCGAGCAGCTTTCCAGCGAGCTGCACTTCAGCGACACCCAGATCGGAACGCTCAATGCCATCTACAGTCTTCCCAACATCTTTCTGGTGGTGCTCGGCGGTGTGATGGTCGATCGCTTCAGCGCACGGCTCATGACCGTCGCCACCACCGCGCTGTGCCTCGTCGGAGCGATCATCACCGCGCTCGGCGCGCACTTCCCGGTGATGGCCACCGGCCGTCTGCTGTTTGGCATCGGCTCAGAAACGCTGGCGGTCGCGGTCCTGGTGGCACTGGCTCAATGGTTCACGGGACGTTACTTTGCGTTGCTGTTCGCGCTGAATCTGAGCCTGGCGCGCCTCGGGTCCTACCTGGCCGACCGTTCGCCGTCGTTCGCCGGCAATCTGTACGCACAAGGTTGGCAGCCACCGCTGTGGCTCGCCGCCGCGTTCGCCGCGGCTTCCTTTGCCGGTGCGCTGCTTTACTACTACATCGATCGGCGCGAGGCGCCACGCGGTACGCTGGCCCTGGCGCCACGATCGGAGCGCTTCGACTGGCGTTACGCGCTGAGCTTCCGCACCGATTACTGGCTGCTGGTCGCGGTCTGCGTGACGTTCTTTTCTGTCATCTTTCCCTTCCGCAGCACCTTTGCCATCAAATATCTGCAGGAAGCGCAGGGCCTTACCCTGGCACAGGCGAGCACGCTGAACAGCTATGTGTTTCTCGCCGCGGTTTTCGTCACGCCGGCGTTCGGGCTGCTACTCGACCGGATCGGGCGCAATACGCTGCTGCTTGCGGCCGGCACCGTGCTGTTGCCATTGAGCTTTTTCGTGCTCGGATCGATGCGCGGCGGTGCCGCGCTCTCCACGGTACTGCTCGGCGTGAGCTTCTCCTTCCTGCCGGCGATCCTGTGGCCGACGGTGGTGCGCTATTCATCCGCCGAGCACCTCGGCACCGCCTATGGCTTGATGACCGCGTTGCAGAACTTCGGCTTGTTCGCAGCCAACCTCGTCGCCGGGTACCTCAACGACGTGAACGGCGCCAGCGCCATGAATCCCGGCGGCTATACCCCGATGCTGTGGTTCTTCGGGTTGCTGAGCCTAATCGCCTTCGTGTGCACGGTAGCACTGTGGGTGCGCGATCATGCGCGCCCAGCGCCGGTTACAGCTACTTCATGAGGCAGCTGCACCGCGGCTCCGTCGCCGTATGGCGCCAGTCACTTCTCGTTCGCGTAGATCTTGACCAGGCGGTACAGGAAGTCGCGGCACTCCATCAGCGACCGAACGCCGACGTACTCGTTGAGGCCATGTATGTGGCCGAAATCCGGGCCGAGAAACAGCGGGTCGATGCCGTACGTCGGTATACCCACCGCGTTGAGGAACTCGCCGTCGGTCGCACCCGGCTGCAGAATGGGCAATACCGGTACGCCGGGCCAGAATTGCGCCGCGAGCTTCTCCACCGGGCCGAGGATCTGCGGCGTGAGTGGCGGGGGCGGCGAGCTCGGACCACGCAGCTCGAGCGTGGTCACCTTGACTGCCGGGTCGGCCACCAGCTCCTCGAGCTTGGCGCGCACCGCCTCCGGCATGACGCCGGGGAAGATGCGGCAGTTGATGTTCGCGCGAGCACGCTGCGGCAGGGCGTTGGTCGCGTGCCCCGCATCGAGCATCGTTGCCACACAGGTCGTGCGCAGGGTCGCGTTCCAGCCCGGATCCCGTGCCGATACCAGGGCAATCGCCTGCGCGTCGCCCGAATCGCGGACCAACGCCTGCATGGCGTTGGCGATGGCGGTCTCGCCCTTCGCCGCCTGGATCTGCGCCATTCCGCTGAAGTACCCGCGATTGGCGTCGGTGAACTGCGGTGGGAAGGTGTAGTCCGCAATCTTCAGCAGTGCGGCCGCAAGGTGGTAGATCGCGTTGTCCTTCACGGGCAGCGAGCTGTGGCCACCGGGATTGGTGACCTCGAGGCGGAAGTTCTGGGCAGTCTTCTCGCCCGCCTGCACCTCCAGCGCTACCCGCGCGCCCGCCGCGTCCAGCTCGCCGCGCGCACCCTCGTTGATCGCGAAGGCCGCGTCGATCAGATCGCGCTGATGCTCGCTGAGCCATTGCGCGCCATTGAAGGCGCCGGCGGTCTCCTCACCGCAGGTGAGCGCCAGTTTCAGCGTGCGCAGTGGTTGCAAGTGCTCTTCGCGGAAACGCATCAGCGTGTCGACCCAGATCGCAGCCTCAGCCTTGTCATCCACCGCACCACGTGCGTAGAAGTTGCCGTTCTCCTCGACGAGCGTGAACGGGTCACGGGTCCAGTCCTCGCGCTTCGCCTCGACGACGTCCAGATGAGCCAGCAGCAGGATCGCCTTCAGCTGCGCGTTGCGTCCTGGATAGATCGCGACCAGCCCGCCCTCCTTAGGATGCCCGGGAGCAGTGAACAGGTGCAGCTCGTTGTCCGCGAAGCCGGCGGACTTCAGGCGCGCCGCCATACGCTCGGCCGCCAGCGTGCAGCTACCGGCGGACAGGCTGGTGTTGGTCTCGACCAGCTCCTTGTAGATCTCCCGGAAGCGCTGCTCTCCTGAGGAGCCCTGCGGCCGCGCCGGCAAGCAGGTCAGCAGCAACGACACAGTCGCGGCTGCGATGGCGGGCATCCTGTTCATCAATGGGCCTCCGTGGGCGCCCGGCGCTGCGAGACAGGGTGGCGCCGGCACGCTGGTTGATTCTGCGTAGAAAGGACCTGTAGATGCAAGGTTACCCGCGGCGTCTGTGTACACGTTCCGGGATGGTGGGCGCGGGAGACTCAGGTATGCTCTCGAGCGCCGCCGCGTCATACAACAAGCCGATGGGGGAGCCATGAGAATAGTGGTGCTGACTTTATTCGCGCTGCTCGGCGTTAGCGCTTTCAACCAGGCGCACACTGCTGAATCGCCGGGCCCAAAGGCGGTGCTCGTGACGGGTGCCAGCACGGGCATCGGACGCAGGATCACCGAGCGTCTCGCCGCCGACGGCTACCTGGTATACGCGACGGCGCGCAAGCCCGAAGACCTGAAAGCGCTCGCGGCCATAAAGAACGTGCAAGCTGTGTCGCTCGACGTCACTCATCCCGAAGAAATTGCCGTGGCATTGGCAACCATCACCAAGGCCGGTCACGGGCTGTATGGACTGGTAAACAATGCAGGGATCGGTACCGCGGGATCCATCGCCGACATGAAGTTCGAAGAGTACGAGCTGGTAATGAACGTGAACGATGCCGGACCGGTGAGGATGATCAAAGCGTTTACCCCGCTGATCATCGCGCAGAAAGGGCGCATCATTAACATCGGCTCCATATCCGGGATACTCGCCTCACCGAATCTGCCGGCTTATGCGATGAGCAAGCACGCCATCGAGGCTCTCACCGACTCCCTCGCTGCTCAGCTCACTGCTACCGGAGTTCAGGTCAGCGTCGTCGAGCCGGGAAACTACAACTCCAACATTGCCAAGAACGCGCTGGCGCGAATCGGAACGGACTCAGCGGCCGCCCATTCCCCGGGCTACGCGGTGCAGGCGGATCGGTCCAAGTACAAGGAGCCCGATGAAGTGGCGGCGGCGGTTGAGCAGGCGCTGTTTGAGCCACAGCCGAAGCGCCGCTACATGGTGGTTCCGAGCCAAGAGGAAGCAGAAAAGACTATACGCAAGCAGATCGAGCAGCTCGTGCAGCTCAACGAGGGCCAGCCTTACACGTATGACCGCACGGCACTCGTCAAGATGCTGGATGAGGCGCTCGCCAAATCACGACCGCAAACTCATTGACGTGTGGCCGCAGGGTCACAACACGGCTGCTAGCCTGGAGCAGGGCTCGTTATCTCAGGCTCGACGAGCCTGCTCAGGTTTCGCAGTGATTCCTGCCAGCCGAGATAACACGCTTCCACGGGTATCAAGTCGGGGAGGCCTTCCTGCACTATGCTGACTTCGGTGCCGACCGATACCCTCTTCAGGGACACGGTTACCCGAATCTCCCCGGGCAGGTTCGGGTCCTCGAATCTGTCCGTGTAGCGCACCCGCTCGTGGGGTACGAGTTCCACATACTGGCCGCCGAATGAATGCGTGTCACCGGTGGTGAAATTGCGAAACGACATACGGTACGAGCCGCCGACCTTCGGGTCCATGTGATGCACCGTGCAGGTGAAGCCATTCGGCGGCAGCCACTTGGCGAGCGCATCCGGCTCGAGGAACGCGCGGTAAACCTTCTCGGGTGCTGTGGCCATGACTCGATGAAGACGCACGGTGTTCGGCATGCTCAGCACTCCTGGGAGGTAAGTGATTCCTGTCCCGCAACCGCTCAGCGGTATATCGCCCGCCGTCTGTCGAGGATATTCAAGCGCCGTGACCCGATCCGTCAATTGCCAAGCATGCGGTACTCGCGTGACCCGGCATTGCTATCGTCAATAACACGCCCCTGAAAGGCATGCCTATGAAAAAGCTTCGGTCGCTGCACCTGCTGGCGGCGGCGCTACTCGCGCTGTGCGGCGCTTGTGGACCCGCGCAGACGTGCGCCGGCCCCGGCGCCCCCGCGGGACATTATCTGCTCGTGTGGGCGGGCGATCGGGCTCACAAGGGCAATGATTTCCTGGCGGTGATCGACGCAGACCCTTCCTCCGCGTCCTACGGACATCTCGTGACGACGCTGGCGACGGACCAGCAGACCGTGCGGGTGCACCACACTGAATACGTGATGCCGGCAAGCGGCATGCTGTTCGCCAACGATCACGACGCCGGCCGCACGTTCATTTTCGACGTGCGCGATCCGCTGCGGCCGAAGATCGTCACGTCATTCACGGACATGGCCGGCTACATGCACCCGCATTCCTATGTGCGACTGCCAAACGGACACGTGCTGGTCACGTTCCAGCACCAACATCACGGCAGCATCTCGGCCGGCGGCGGCAAGACCGGGGGTCTGGTGGAGATCGATGACAGCGGCAGGGTCGTCCGCTCCGCGAGCAACGCCGATCCCGCCTTTGCCGCGGCGCTGCTGATGCCGTATGGCCTGGCGGTGCTGCCGGGCCTCGACCGCGTCGTGTCGACCAACTCCTCGATGCACGATGAGGACATCTTCAGCGGTGTGACCTACCAGATCTGGCGCCTGTCGGACCTCAAGCTGCTGAGGACCGTCAATTTCGATGTCGGTCCGGATCACTATGCGCACATCAGCCCTGAGGAGCCACGCCAGGGACCGGACGGCTCGGTGTTCGTACAGACCCTTGGCTGCGGCCTGGAGCGCATTACCGGCATCGATGCTGCGCAACCGCAGTCGAAGCTGGTATACGTGTTTCCGGGGAACTGGTGCGGCGTGCCGACGATTATCGGCCACTACCTGGTGCAGAGCGTGCCAGCCGTGCACGGCTTCGTCGTCCTCGACATCTCGGATCCGGCGAAACCAGTGGAGACCTCGCGGCTGGCGCTCAGTGACCGGTATTTCTCGCATTGGACCGGATGGGATCCGAGAACCGAGCGACTGGTCGTGACCGCCAGCGCAACTCCGGAGGACAGAACCTACCTGCTGAAATTTGATCAGTCGCGAGGCGTGCTGACCGTGGACGACGCCTTCCGGGATACCGATAACCTCCCCGGCTTCAGCTTCTCGGAAAGAGATTGGCCGCATGGCTGGCACGGAGTGGGCACGCCCCACGGCGCGGTATTCACCCGCTGATGCAAGCGCTCTCGCGCCTACGTGAATGAATCCCTGCCTCGCGCTTGAGCCATGCAACCGACCGCATGTGGCGCCCGAGTCATGGCCCAGCCGATGCTGTTCGTCGCCCGGGCGGCGAATTGCTTCAACGGCAAGGGAGAGCTGTGTGATGCGGGGATTGCGGAATCGCTGGCGCAGGTTCCGGTCGCTTTGGACTCCTGAATTTCAGCGCGACCGCCTATCTGAATCCGATCACCATGGTGTCAGGGCCCGTCAGTGGCACGGCCTGCGTTCGCCGAAACCCCACGGTCCTGAGCCATTTCTGGCAATCGCCGACGGTAAAATCGAAGCCGCCAGGCGTCTCGATCAGCATGTTCAAACTCATCAGCAAGCCGGCCAGGTTCTTACGGCGATCGTTATCGATCATCGCTTCATAGACGATGAGCGCGCCCTGGCGCGGCAGCGCGGCGTAGGCCTTCTGCAGCAGCAGATGCTTTTGCTGCAGATCCCAGTCGTGCAGGACGTGGCCCATGACCAGCACGTCGGCGGCTGGCAGCGGATCACGAAAGAAATCACCGGCCTTGAAGCTCAAGCGCCCCTCGAGACCGAACCTGCGAACGTACTCCTCGAAGACGGGTTGCACGGGTGGCAGGTCGAACTCGCTACCCGTCAGGTGCTTGTGCGCCAGGGCCAGCTGCACGCTCGCGGCGCCCTGGGCACCGCCCACATCACAGAAGCTGCCGTACTTCTTCCACGGGAACTTCCTGGCGATGGCGCGTGCCGCGCCGAGGCTGACGCCCGTCATCGCCGACAGGAAGGTGCGTAACCGCTCCTGATCCCCATACAACGTCCCAAACAGGTCGCCGCCAAGCTTGGCCTCGTTCTGAGGCTTGCCGGTACGCAATCCTTCCGTGAGCGACCCCCAGAAGCCGTACACCCGCGTCGCCAACATCTCGAGAATGCCGCCGACGTATGTCGGCTTGTTGCGGTCCATGAACAGATCGACGTCCGGTGCATTCGAGTAGAGCCCGCGCCGCCGGGACAGGACGCCCATGGCCACGAGGGCATCGAAAAAATCGCGCGCGCTGCGCTCGTGCAAACCGAGCGCCTCACGCAGTTGCTGCTCGCCGAGCGCACCCTTGGCGAGCTTCGTGAACAGGCCCAGCTCAACCGCGCTGAGGAAGGCACGCGAGGCCCAAAAGCCAGTGCCGAGCTGCAGCAGACGGCTCGGATTCAAGCTGGATTTACGCTTCACGCTTTGCAGCCATGACGGGTTCATCGGTCGGACGAGCTGACGCAATCTTTGTTTGAGTGCGCAGCATAGCAGTTCGCGAGCAGCACATATCGCAGGCCATGCCGGGCGCGCCAACGTGAGGCAGTCCGATGTCGAGGTCGACCTTTACCAGTTCAAATCCGCGACCAGACCGGCATAAACCTCGATGCCGTCCCACAGGTTGCCGAGCCGCAGGTTCTCGTTCTCGGCATGCTGATTGTCGTCGTAATTAGCGATGCTGACACCGACCATCGGAACGCGGAGCTGATCGACGATGTCGGCCATCCCGGAGCTCGCGCCAACGATCGGCAGTTCGATCGGTTGGTAGCCGACAACGCGCCCGATCGAGGCGACAACCGCCTTGGAGGCGGGCAGATTCAGCGGCGTCTTCGTCGCGACTGCGCCGCCCTGTTCCCAGACGATCTTGACGATCCTGGGGTGCGCGAGGCGGGTTTGCAGCTCCGGCTCGGCTCGCACGATGAACCAACCCTGCCCCGTGAGGTAACTCTCGAGCAGCTCGCGCGTGTGCGTCGGTGTCTCGCCAGGGGCGAGCCGGAAATCAAGCGAAGCGTCGGCATGAGTGGCGATCGCATTGGCGGCCGAGGGCCCCTCGTCTCCGGTGTGGATGGCGCGCACGTTCAGAGTGGGTTGCAGGTACCCGTCCGCGAGGCGCGCGGGTCCGACGTTACGCGCGATCCCCAGCGCTCGTCGCAACTCGCCCTCCACGGGTGGCATGGCTGCAAGCGCTTCCCGGTCGGCGGCGGAGACCGGCGCAACATCGTCGTAGAAATGCGGAATGAGGATGTGGCCGTCGTCATCGCGAAGGCTCGCGATGAGGTGGCTGATCATCACCGCCGGACTCGGCGCCCAACTACCGTAATGGCCATCGTGCAGCGGCCTGGTCGCTCCATAGACGGTGAGGGTCAGACTGACGATACCGCGGTTGCCGAAGTTGACCATCTGCTTGCCACTCTGATGCAGCGGCCCGTCACCCATGATCAGCAGATCACCATGGAGCAGGTTGAGATTCCCGGCGACCAGCGCAGAGAAGTGCGGCGACCCCTGCTCCTCCTCCCCTTCATACAGAAGCTTGATGTTGACGGTGGGCTGTACGTCGTTGGCCTTCATCGCATCCAGAGCTGACAGCATGGCCTGGATCGATGCCTTGTCGTCTCCGGCCGAGCGGGCAAACAGCCTCCAATCCGGATCGAGTGGCGGCGCCGCGTGCTGCCAGTCGACCGGCTTCGCCTCGGGGAGGGCCGTGCGCATCGACGGCTGGAACGGCGGCCCGATCCAGCCCTTCTGTCCGACAGGCTGGCCGTCGTAATGGGCATAGAAAATCACCGTGCGTGTGGCCCCGGGCGCCCTCCTCTCGGCGAAAACCGACGCCGGAGTTCCGGGCGCGGCAGTCAGCAGCTGCGTCGTGAATCCTCGCTCCCGCAGCCGACCCTGGATGTAATCCGCGTTCCTGTCCACGTCTGCAACGTTCGTTGCGACATTCGGGATCGAAAGCAGCGCAACAAATTCGGAGACGATCGCCTGTTCGTGGGACTTGCGCCAGGCGCGCACGGGTTCGCGGACATCGGCGGCCTGCGCGGCAGAAATCGCCAAGGCCAGCAGGCAAAGCGCCGTGGCGCGGAAGTTTGAGGATGCGGGTGTTGCGCGCATTGCCACTGCTCCGTGGTTGGGGCGACGGTTGGGGTTTCCGCAGCCTCTGATCGCGAATATGGGCTGCCTGCCGTTGCGCTGCAACACGGCTGCCTGCCGCTCGATGTGAAGAGCCATTGAGCTGGTGCCGCAGCTCACCTCGAGAGTTATCATCCATCCTTCTGGCGGATGAGCGTGCCTACGGCACGCGGACTTCAAGCGATCCGCCTGCAGAAGCCGAGCTCGAGGAGCCACACGCACCCTTACAGTTGTGGCGACGTGTGGCTCCCTTTTCCCAAACTGGGGGAGTGAGCGCCATGGCTATCAATCAGGACAAGCTGAACGCATTTCTCGGCAAAGCGGTCGGAGATCTCGGCGCGGCATTGAGTGCCGTACTGATGTCGATCGGTGATGAGCTTGGACTGTACCGGGCTCTGGCCAAAGAGCCCCTCACGGCCGTCGAGCTCGCCGCCCGCACTGGTACGAACGAGCGCTACGTACGCGAGTGGCTGGGCAACCAGACAGCCGGTGGCTACGTTGATTATGACGCGAGCGCGGATCGTTACTTCCTCAATCCGGAGCAGGCCGCTTGCCTGGCCGATCCGGCGGGTCCGGTCGACTTACCCGGCGCCTACCTGATCGTCGAAGACCTCTATCACGTTCGGGCGCGCGCGCTGGAGAACTTCCGATCGGGAAAGGGAATGGAATGGGGCGAGCATCACCCGTGCCTGTTCCACGGTACCGAGCGCTTCTTCCGCGCTGGCTATAACGCCAACCTGATCGGCTCGTGGCTGCCCGCACTCGATGGCACGGTTGAAAAACTGACACGCGGCGGGCGCGCGGCGGATGTGGGATGTGGTCACGGGGCCAGCACGGTCCTGCTGGCGAAGACCTTTCCTAAATCGGAGTTCATCGGCTACGACTATCACGACGCCTCGATCAATACGGCTCGCAAGCGCGCTGCCGACGCAGGTGTACGCAACGCGCGCTTCGAAGTCGCCGATGCTGTCAGCTACCGGGAAGATGGGTTCGATTTCGTCGCGTTCTTCGACTGTCTGCACGATATGGCCGACCCGGTCGGCGCCGCGCGGCATGCGCGTCGCGCGCTCAAAGACGACGGTGCCTGCATGCTGGTCGAGCCGATGGCGGGTGACAAGCTCGAGGACAACCTGAACCCCGTCGGGCGCGTCTACTACGGTGCATCTTCGCTCATCTGTGTGCCGGTCTCGTTGGCGCGCAAGGGTCCTGCATTGGGCGCACAGGCCGGCGAGAAACGTCTGCGCGAGGTCATGGTCGATGGTGGCGGCTTTACTCGCTTTCGTCGCGCGACGCAGACTCCGTTCAATCTCATCTTCGAGGCGCGTCCCTGACGAGCGTTGGCCGCATGCCGGCGGTCCTCAGCGCGGAGGCACGCTTGGAGAGGCGCCGGCCAGCCGGGCGATCGCACCGAGCGTGGTTTGCGCGGCGTTGAGGCCCAGGCGGAAATCCGCATCGCTGAAGGTCGCATAGACATCTGTAGGTTGATGCCAGTGCGGGTCCCAACCGGCCCCAATCTGCGTGCCGCGCTCGTTCTCCCGCACGCTGATAGCAGGGACCAGGTCCATGAACGGCGTGCTGTCGGTATTGGTCATGTGTGGTCCGACGCTGGCAGGATAGTCCGTTGCGTAGGCCTCGTTGGCCGCATAGAAGGCCCACGCCAGCTTCTGCGCCCCCTCGGCCTGCTTCGCCTTTGACTGAAACTCGATGTTGACGTCGGCCTCGGGTCGCTGCGTGGGGCTCACCGTGCCGTCCGGGCGTGGCATACCGTGATCAAACAACACCATGTCATGCTGCACCATACCCAGCCAGCGCGGCTCCGGATAGCGGCCCGATCCCGGCGGTGACTCGGTGCCCTGCAGGTGCGCCCGTTGCTCGACGTAAGCGTACGCACCGTTGAGGCCTGTCTCTTCGTTGTTCCACAGTACGAAACGGATGGAGCGCTCGGTGTGCACATCGGGGCTGGAAAAGATCCGGGCCAGTTCCATGACCAGCGCCGTACCGGAGCCGTCGTCGTTGGCCGCCTCGCCCCAGCCGATGCCATCCATGTGTGCGCCCACGATGTACATCTCATCGGGATGGGTGCTGCCGATCTTGGTGCAGTAGACTTCCTCGCGCTCCCCTGCTGTGCTCGCCTGCGAATCCAGAGCCCGCAGCTTGGCATCCGGTTGGCGCTGTGGATCGTCATTCACCCCAATCGGGGCGCGCTGCCCGCGAAAGCGACCACCTCCCTGCGGCGCTCCCTGTGCCACCGGTGGTCCGCTCGGGTTGCGCTTCTGCTGCGGCGTGTATGTGTAGCGCAGTCTGGCTACGTCCGCGCAGCCGTAGGCGTGCAGCTGCGACTCGATCCAATCGATGGCAGCCCGGTTGCGGTCGGTCCCCTGGCGACGGTCACCAAAGCGTGTAAGCCCCTTGATGGTCGCCTTGTAGCGCTCGAGATCCAGGCGGGCTACGAGCTGTGCGATCGGGTCGTCCGGCAGTGGTACGGCCGCGGCTGGCTCGGCCGCCGCCAGCGGATGAGCTCTCAGCGCGGCAAGCGCACTGAGTGCACACAACATCACGGTTCTCGGCAGTAGCGGTGAACTCACGGAATGCTCCCAACTTCCCGAGGATGATGTTACTCGATGCCCAACAGCGAGGCAGGACAAGCCTTGCACGCGTGGGCTACGTCCCGAGCGCTAATCGAGCTCGACGCTGAATCTTAGCCGCGCTCGAGAGGCGATGGCTGCACCTGTACGCGCGCCTAGCTCGATGCGCGAACCGTGGCGGGGGTTCTCAGTCCTGGCTGCGAACCGACGGGGTTGTCACTTCGGCGTCACCATAGCTTCCCTGAAGCTTCCCGTCACGGGCGAAGTCACGGATCATCCTGAAGTAGCCCGAAGCGTAACGTGTCGAGACCCGCGAGCCGTCTGCGTCGGTCTCGAACAAGGTCATGCCGTGCTCCGCGCTCGGGTAATAGGCCAGCGTGAACGGTCTGCCCGTCGCGATCAGCGACTCGATGCGTCGTCGGGTCTCAGCGCTTGGCGCCTCGTAATCCTCACCGCCAAGGATCCACAACTGCGGAACCTGGTCGGTGCGCAAAGTCGGCATTGGATCGTAGTAAAAGGGCGTTCCCCAGCTGAACTGTGTCCGCATCGCGCGGAGTTCAGCCTCCGAATGGGGCAAGAGGAAAAAGGTGTAGTCGCCGTGCAAATCCTTGTACCACGGCGCATTCTTATACCTTGCCCTCAAGGCATCGAAATTCTCAAACCCGCGCGTGAAGCCACTGGCAAACACCGCTTCCGCGGCGCTTGCGACCGCAAGGGCGCCGGCAATGTCATCGGCGGAATAGCCTTTTTCGCGCAGTTGCAGTTCGACCGACTCCTGGTCTTCGTCGATCACATTGACGGCCAGCCCGAAGCACACGATGACAAAATCGACCGCCGCGCGGTTGGCGGCGATCGGCGCCACCCATCCACCCTGGCTTCCCGCCTGATAGCCGATGCGCCCCAGGCGTGCGCCCGCCAGCCGTTGTGCCTGGTGCAGCGCAGCCACGGCATCGTCGGCCAATAGGCTGAAGTCCTGGGTGTAGTGACCCTCAGACTTACCGGTGCCGCGCTTGTCGTAGACGAATGCGCCCACGCCTTCGGCCGGCAGCATGCGCTGCAGGAAATAGTCAGTCAGCGCCGACTCATGCTCTGAGCCGTGGAGCAGAATGACGATCGGGACCTGCTCCTTTCCCGGCGGCATGACGAGGCGGCCGGCCAGCGCAATACCGTGACTCTTGAACGCTGCCTCCTTCGCATCCAGCGCAATCCGCTGACCCGAAACGCCGCCGAAAGTAACTTGCCCCGTGCTGCATGCGGTAAACGACACGGCTATCCGGTCCGCTCGACTGGTCCAGCCATCAGTGCTCTTCCAGATTCCATCTGTGCCCCGGCGCAGTCTGCCGGTCGCTCCATCGAATCGCCGCCAGCGCAACGTATCGTCATCGGATGGCGCGATATCGATCAAGGCGCCATCGACCAGGCGATAACTGCCGACGTGGCAATCGGGCGTATCGCCTGCGCACACGATTGCAGGTGCGGCGAACAGCGTGCAAAGTGCGCAGCAGTACCGGACAAAGCAATCGGTCGATTTCACGAGGGTCTTGCTCCTGACGCACGAGCGGTAAGTTCAATATCTCGGGCGTGCGCTCGACGAGGAGCGATTTTCAGCGCGTACTCGGATCTTGTATTGGACGGATTCAAGGTTGTGGCACCATTCCGGGGAAATCTGATGCTGCGAAGCTTCAGCGGAGCCTGTGTCAGAAGGGTTATCGACCGTAGCCACACATGCGTGCCAGAGCACGCGCATGATTGGCCCCTTCTGTCGCTCTTTGTGATCGGCTCCTACTTGAACGAGACCGAGGTCGGGGCGAACTTCATCGCCGGCCCATCCGCGGTCTTCTATCGCGCCGGTGCGCGTCATCGCAACACGACCGCGGCGGTCGGATTCGAGCAAATCGAGATCGAGTTCGATCCTTCCTGGCTCGGACGCCGCTTGCTTCCACAGCTGCCCGTCATGCTATGGATCGGAGGACGCATGGGCAGCGAGGCACGATACCTCGCCCACGTTTGCCAGGCAGAGGCATCCGAAAATCGCTTTCGCGCAGCGCTCCAGGGATTCCTGCATGTAGCGAGCAGCGAGCCTAAGCGCGAACCTGCGAGCTGGATCGGCGCGATCACCCGACACCTGAGGGAAGACACGACTCTGAAAGTCAGCGACCTTGCGATACAGGCACGCCGGCATCCCTCATGGATCGGATCCGCGTACCGGCAGGCAAGCGGGGAAGGGTTGCAGCAGACTGCGGCCCGATTCCGTGTCGAACGCGCGACGCAGCTGCTGCGGGAGACAGACCAACCCCTTGGCGCCATCGCGCTTGAGGCAGGGTTCTGCGACCAGAGCCACATGAACCGAACCTTCCGGCGAGTGCTCGGACACTCGCCCGCTGCAATCCGGGAGGATCAGCGGGCCTTTCGGGAAATTCCGAACGTAGTCCTGCGGCCGGACGCGACAAAACGCCTGAGAACCTCGCGCAGCGGCCGTTCGCCGTCATCGTAGTCTCTCCAGGCCGTCGTTTTCCCGAGCAAGGTGGGAACGCTGCGCAGGGTGTAGCGCAGCGGATCAAGACCCTTGTTCACCTGACGCCAGGTGAGCGGCATGGAGACCGGAGCGCCCGCACGAGCCCGCGGTGAAAGCGGCGCCACGGCCGTCGCCATCCGATCGTTACGCAGGTAGTCGAGGAAAATGCGTCCGGTGCGCGCCTTCTTCGCCATGGTCACGAGGTACTTTTGAGGGCTATCGGCGGCCATGCGCGTGCAGATCTCGCGCGCCAGCGCCTTGGCCTCCGGCCAGCGGCTCTTGTCAGTGCGCGAGACTGCCAAGGGCGTCACCACGTGCAGCCCCTTCCCGCCGGTCGTCTTGCAGAAGGCGACGAGACCCAGTTCCTCCAGTCGTTGTCTCATCTCGATCGCGCCCTCCACGACGCGGTCGAACGCGACGTCAGGCGCGGGGTCGAGGTCGAACACCAAGCGCCCGGGAATCTCCGGATGATCGGGAGCACAGTTCCAGGGATGAAGTTCCAGCGCGGCGACCTGCGCGAGCGCAGCGAGACCCTCGATACGATCAATCTGAAGATAAGGCCTGCGATCACCCGAGACCTTCACGAGGTCCAGCAGGTTCGACGTGCCTTGCATGGCATGGCGCTGAAAGAAACGATCGGCCGTAATCCCGTCGGGCGCCCGGATGATGGAACAAGGTCGGCCGCGAATGTGGGCCATCATCCACTCACCCACCGCTTGGTAGTAGTACGCCAGGTCCAACTTCGTGATGGCCCCGTCGCCACGCTCCGCGGGCCACAAGGCTTTGTCGGGATTTGAGATCGGTACCCCCATGACGATCGGTGCGCGGGCCTTTTGGCTCGGGCCATCCCCTTTCGTCACGCGCGACGCGCGCTTGTCTCGCGGAGTTGGCTCACCGGTCACAACTGCACCAGGAGTCTCGGCTGTGTGCGGTACGCTGACATCATGAACGGAATTCCAAACCGCGTTCGAATCGAACGGCGCCCCTCGTAGCATGAAGGGTCGAGGTTTGCGGCCCCCGCCGGAGGCGATGTCGGCCATCGTACGCCCCGAGGCCACCGAGCGCTCCTCCGTGAGTGTCCCGTCGCCATCGCCTTGGCGCTCGAATGCATCGTGATGCTTGATCAGCAGCCAGTTGTGACGATTCCGGCTGGAACTGTTGTTGCGCATGCGCACCAACACCCAACCTCCTTTTAGCCGCTGGCCCTCGAGCCGAAACCTGAGATCCCCCTTCCGAATCATGTCGGCAGCTGAACGCGTCCCCTCGGGCTGCCAATATCCACGGTCCCACAGCTGGACCGTACCGCCGCCGTATTGTCCCTTGGGGATGGTGCCCTCGAAATCTCCGTAATCCAGCGGATGATCCTCGACCTCGACGGCGAGACGCTTGACCTTCGGGTCGAGAGAGGGACGCTTGGTTACGGCCCAGGACTTGAACACCCCATCGAGCTCGAGCCGCAGGTCAAAGTGCAGGCGCCGCGCGGCGTGCTTCTGGATCACGAAACGCGGGTGGTCCGAGCGCGCGACCTTGAATTGGCCGCGTGGCTCGGGAGTCTGGCGAAAATCTCTCTTTGCCTGATAGGTCGCGAGTCTTCGAGTGGCCATCGATTCCTTCCCGTCAAGCTAGCGCGATGCTTAAAGCAACGTTACACGTGCACCCAAAGCAGCGCGATCCGTAAAGCGCCTCATAGGCGCAAGGAAGTCTTCCTCATTACCAACGTGCCGGTGTTGCCACGGCGCTGCGAAGCCACTGTCAGCGCCAGGTGTCAGTGTATTCCGACGAGTGATCAGCCCAGGGAGCGACTGCCACGGCGCTGGGCCCGATGCAGCATGCTGGCAGGGATTTCTTCAGCCTCGGTCAACGCCAGCGGCATAGGGAAAGGACCATGAGCATCATCTTGCTGCTCGTTCTGGTGGTGATTCTGATTGGTGTGCTTCCAACCTGGCCTTACAGCTCAGGATGGGGCTACTACCCAAGTGGCGGCCTGGGCTTGATCTTGATCATCGTCGTGGTGCTCTACCTGGCCGGATACCTCTGAAGCAAGCCAGCATCGCTCGCCCGGGAGGTCACGGCTGTTGGCAGTCTCGCGGCAATTTCAGCCGCCTGACAGGTGCTGTCGCGCGGTGTCCGGCAACGCGCAGAAGACGCTAAATCCTGACTTTGAAGCAACTCGGGTTATGCGCGATCGTTCCGAGGATGCACGCCAGGAAAATACCTGCGAACACGGCAATCAGCAGCCAGTCAGCCGCATGGCTTGTCCTGCGGGGCTCAGCAGTCGTCAACCGGGCAACCCGGTGGCTCAATAACGAAGCCGCACCCGCCCGCAGCAGCTGCGAGCCTTCCGGAACGGCCAGCTTTGCCAATGCGGAGACCAGATCGGCACCCCGCGAGCGCGCGATCACAGAGTCGTCACAGGAAAGCTCTCGGAAGATCGCCAGGCGAAAGCCGGTCAGCCAAACGAGCGGGTGAAACCACAGCCCGCACAGCGCAACTTCATGCAAGAGGCCGATCAGGTTGTCGCGCCGCCTCGCATGTGTGACCTCGTGAATCAGTACTGCATCGAGCTCCGCCTCACTCAGTAGCCGGTCTACCCCCTGTGGAAGCGAGATATGCGGGCGCAACACGCCGTCGACAGAAGGAGCCTCGCTCATGGCGGATAACCTGACGGGCACGCCATAGGCGAGGAACTTTTGCCTGAGCCGCGCAGAGTTTCGGCCGACGGCCACCCGCGCATCGCGACGGTCACGCCGCGCGCGCAGGAGGAGCCGTGCGAGCATGAAGATGGCCCCCAGCATCCATACCCCAGCAAGCACCGCGCCGACGGTGAGGTTTCGAGAGATGCCAATACCGACATCGTCGAGGCCGCTCAGTTGCCTCGCCCACGCGACCGGTGACGCTCCAAAGCGATTGAAGAATCCGCCGAGCGGCACGATGAAATTGAGCGATGTCGCAACCCAGACCCAATACTTCCAGGTGGCGTTCCCCTTGCAGAGCGATGTCAGAACCCAGGCTGCGAGGCAGACGATTGAGGCGTACAGCAGATGGACTTCCAGGTAGTACACCGCCGGTGCGAAGTGCTCATGCATGGCCTTTCCCCCCTCGGTTCCGCACCGCCTTTTTGGGCAGTGCGCCCTGAAGAGCTTTCAGGTCCTTGAGCGTGATGGTACCCGTTTCCAGTAGGTTGGAGACCAAGACGCGCGGCGACCCGCCGAACAGGTCCAGAAGATCGCGCACCAGGCCGCTGCGAAACTCACTCTGGTCGATCGCCGGCTCGAATAGCTGAGCGTTCCCGATTTTCTTGACCCGGCGTAACGCCCCCTTGTGCTCCAGCCGATACATCAGCGTCTGCACGGTGGTGTACGCCACCCGTTCGTCCTCCGGCAAGCTGTCGAGGATCTCACGTACCGAACACGTGCCCAGCTTCCAGCACTGCTCCAGGATTCGGGTCTCGGCTCTGGAAAGACGCATGCCGCTCATATTTACTACACTCCAAATAAATGCTACTACTTAGTACGTAGCACTGCAACTGAAAGCGAGATCAACGCGATCGCGCGTGGCGTGCCTGTGGCGCCGGTGAATGGAGCGTATGCGCAAGCCGCTGGTGGTGACACTGCTTTTCGCGCTCTTTGCAGCCGCCCAGGCAGCGGCGCAATCGACCCCGGTCGTGACTCTGTTCAAGGCCGCCCGACTGCTTGATCCGCGCACGGGCAAGGTGCTTACGCCCGCGGCGGTGCTGGTGGAAAACGACAAGATCAGCGCAGTGGGCTCGCCGTCGCAGCTGCAGGCGCACGCGTCCGCCGTCGTCAGGACGATCGACCTCGGCAGCGCCACGCTGTTGCCTGGACTGATCGACAGTCATACACACCTGCTGCTCGACGTCGTGGTGCCACCGGAATCCGAGATCAACCGCCGCAGCAACGGCATGTTTTTTCCTGGACTACTGCTGGCGATCACCATGTCGCCGAGTGCACGCGTGCTGCTCGGTGCACAGCTGGCGCGCGAAGACCTGGAGAGTGGCTTCACAACCGTGCGCAACCTCGGTCACTCCGGCATCGATGGTGATGTCGCGCTGCGCGACGCGATCAACGCCGGTCGCGTCTCCGGCCCGCGGGTGCTGGCCACGGGACGTAAACTGATCGCGCCCGGCGCGTACATCCAGAGTGTCAATGCTGCCCTTGCGGAGCCCATCGTGCAGCAGGAGTTTCTGACGATAGATCGCCCGGACCAGGCGCGCCAGGCGGCGCGGGCCAATGTCTTCTATGCGGTCGATCTTATCAAGATCGCGATCGAAGACGACATCACACTGGCGGAGGTCGCAGCAGTTGTCGACGAGGCCCACCGCCAACACCTGAAAGTGGCGGTGCACGCCGCATCCACTGAAAGCATTCAGATGGCGATCGACGCCGGCGCTGACTCCATCGAGCATGGCAACAACGTGACCGACGCACAGCTGAAGAGCATGCGCGACAAGGGGATCTTTATCGACATCACGCCGACTTTCTGGGGCGGCAGCTTCACGCAACTTCTCGAGGCCAGCATCGTGATGTCTCCGGCGATGAAATCCAGGGAGGTTGCGGCGGATGACCGCACGCGGCAACGCTCAGTGTCCTTCACGCAGCGCATACTGAGGTCCGGCGTGAAATTTGCGGCGGGATCCGATATGTGCTGGGCCTATGCGGGCAAGACGCGCGGTGAGGCCAGCGCTCTCATGTTCGGCCATCTGCGCGAGGCCGGAATGCCCTCGCTCGAAATTCTTCGCGCGGTCACCAGCAACGCCGCCGAGATGCTGGGCTGGCAGGACCGGGTGGGCTTGCCAGTGAGCTCGCCATGAAGATCCTTGTCCCGTTGCTTTGGAGTTTCCTGCTCCCAGCGATTCCCGGCGCGGCAGCCGCCGCGCCAGGCGACGAGATCTACATCCTGCCTGGAACTCTGGTCCGGGCGCACGGAACTCGGCTGAATCTGTATTGCACGGGAACCGGCTCGCCCACGGTCGTGTTCGATTCGGGCTGGGAGGACTGGGCACCCGTATGGACGATCGTGCAGCCGGAGGTCGCGAAGTGGACACGTGCCTGCAGCTACGATCGCGCCGGCGCAGGCTTCAGCGACCCCGGCCCGATGCCCCGCACGAGTGTGCGGATCGCGGACGAGCTCCGCCGCGCGCTTCACAACGCCCGTATCCAGGGGCCTTACATCCTGGTTGGCCACGCCTTCGGCGGCGATAACGTGCGCACCTTTGCGGCGCGCTATCCGACGGAGGTGGCAGGCCTCGTGCTGGTCGAAGCAGACGTCGTCAGCAGCCCGCAAGAGCGGGCTGGGCGAGCCAGTTTGATCGCTGCACTGCGCGAATGCCGCGACGCGATCGCCGCCGGCAAACCCTTGCCGCCGCTGCCCGCGCATTCCGGCAGCCCTGCCCCGAGCTGTGCGCAGCAATTCTTCCGAGGCCTGCCGGAGGCCATGTGGTCGCCCGAGCTCGATGCCGCGCTATTGGCGCTCGCACAAACCAAAGCAGCCATGTACGACACCTACATCTCGGAAATGGAGCAAATGCCAGCGGACGAGGCGTACCTCCGGCAGCACAGTCGCTCGCTGGGCTCACGCCCCATTCGTGTGCTCTCGACCGGCAATCATGGCGTCCACTCACTCGATCGGTCGCGTCCGCCGGATCCCGAGCATCAAAAATATGAAGAAGAGGTTGCGCGCGAGCAGGCCAAGTGGCTGGAGCTTTCTTCGAACGCCAGGCAATTGTTCACGGACAAGAGCTCGGAATACATCCCGTTCGACCAGCCAAATTTCGTGGTCGATGCCATTCGCGAGGTGTATTCACAAAGCAAATAGGACGCGCAGCATGAGCCTTTCTGCTGCACTGCGGACACTCGGGTTTTGAGCGCTGTTGTGTTGCGGCGCTGCGAGGCGCACGCTAGCTGTGGCCTGCGACAGCAGGTTCCAACAGGGGAAATCCGTGATTCGCAATGTCATGATCACCGCGGCATCAGTCGCATTCCTTACGATCTCACCAACGGTTTTCGGTCAGCAGCCCGACCATGGCACAGCGGAGCAGGCCAAGGCCATGCTCTTGAAGGCCGAAGCGGCTGTGAAGGCAGACAAGACCAAGGCGCTCGAAAGTTTCAACTCGGGCGAAGGGGGCTTTCGCGACCGCGATCTTTATGTTTTTTGCGCCAATGTCAGTGACGGTAAAATCGTTGCCCAAGGCAACCCTAATGCAAAACAAGTGCTTGCCCAGGACCAGAGGACGCTCACGGATTCCACCGGCAAGCATTTCGGGCGGGAGCTGTACGCGGCCGGAAAAAAACCGGAAGGTCAAATCACTAAAGTCAGCTATATGTTTGTAAGGCCGGGCTCCGATCCAACGCCGGTGCCGAAGGTGAGCTTGGTAACGAGGGTCAGCGATCTCGTCTGCGGCGTGGGTTATTACAAGTAGACCGTCTCCAACTGACGAACCCTCGGAGCATCGACCTTCGGCGCCCCTGTTGCCGAAGGTCGAGCACCAGCGCATTCGCGGTTGTGCATACGACTAAATTCACGAAGCCCCGGCGGAGCCTGGGTTAGCGGCGGCAAGGCGCAGCTCGGCGGCTGCGACCATCGCCTTGAAACGGGGATCGTTCCGCAGCGGGTCGAGGTCCGGATCGGCTTTGGCGTGGTTCAGGAAGCCGGCGGCCAACGTTTCAAACACCGGACGGAGCAATTCAAGCGCCGCGTCAACCTCCGGTTCCTTCACCAGCGACGTCAGAGCGCAGGCGAAATTGTAGCGCGCGTTCATGTTGCCCGGATCGATCAGCAGCGAGCGGTTGATCCAGTCCTTGGCACGTTCGACCTCGCCGAGAGCCGCAAGAGCACTTGAGCCGTAGCCCATGGCTGTTGCGTTGTTCGGATCCTGCGCCAGGCTCTTTTCGGCCCGGGAGAGGGTTACGCGCGCGACCCGCAGCGCCGCCTGGGTATTTCGGATTGCCGTGTAACAGGTGAGTAACATCCCGCCGGAATTCAGATCCGTCTCCATCAGCGCCATGGCCTTTTCGTAATAGCGTATGGCTTCGTCCAGCCGGCGCTGCCTGAAACGCAGATAAGCGGCGGCTCGGTTCACCTCGTAGGATTCGCGATCGAGGCGCAGGGCGACATCGATCTCGGCGGCCGCTGCATCGTTACGACCGTGCTGAGCCAGGATCCTGGCCTTGACGGCATGAGCCTCGGCCAAGTTAGGCTCGAGCGTCAGCGCCCGCTCAGCCGATGCCAGGCCATCGTCACTCTCCTTGCCATGCACGAAACGCGTGGTCATCTGCCCAATGGCCATCAGCGCCCAGGCACGCGCATACCCGGAGTCGATCTCCGTGGCCCGCTTGCAGAGGCGAACGATCGCCTCCGGCCGACGCGCATCGGCTTCATATCCGGTGACATAGGACTGTCGCGCCATGAGATAGAGGTTGTAGGCCTCAACGTTGTCGGTGCCGCGCTGCTCGATCGCCTTCTTTTCCTCCGGCAGCAGCTTTAGTTTCAGGGCCTTGACGATCGCCTCCGAGATCTCGTCTTGAAGCGCAAAAATGTCGTTCAGGTCACGATCGTAGCGCTCGGCCCAGACGTGATCGTTGGTCGCGCCATTGACCAGCTGGGCAGTGATGCGTACGCGCCCGCCCGCCTTGCGGACGCTGCCTTCCAGTACGTGGCCGACCTTCAGTTCGCGCGCGACCTTGATGACATCGACGTGCATGCCCTTGTACATGAAGGCACTGTTGCGGGATACCACCGCCAGCGTCGACACCTTGCTCAGATCGGTGATGATGTCCTCGGTGATGCCGTCGCTGAAATATTCCTGCTCCTGTTCGCCACTCATGTTTGCGAAGGGCAGGACGCAAATGCTGACGCGCGGTGCGGCGGAGGACGCCGGCGCCGATGCGGCGGCTACATTGACGGATTGTGACGCTCGCTGCCGTTCGATCACGACGGCGAGCGAACGAATGAGTTCCTGGAAGGGCGCGCTGCCGGGGTCCTCCCCCCACGCGTCGAGATCCGTCGTCTGGATCGCCCGGGCGTCGATCGGCAAGCGGGCGTCGTCGAACCGCACCGGCACCAGGATGCCACGGTCAGCGGCATCGCGCGCTTCCCCGCGCACCCAGCGCGATGTGACCGACGAGGGCGTCCAGACCACGAGCACCGCGCTGGCAGCTTGCAGCTCCGCGTCGATCTGATCGTCAAATTCCTGGCCAGCGGCAATAGACGGGTCCCACCAGACCGACCAACCCTTCGCCTTGATCGCGGCCACGAGCAGCGCGACCCGCGCCTTGTCGTTGCGGGAATAGGAAACAAAGACGTCGGCCATGCCTGTTTGACTCAATTAATGTTATCGGTGCAAGCCGATCTTTTGACGCCGTAGCTTAACTCAGCTCCGGCCGGCGGGCACCTGAACCCAGACAGCGGCTCGCATTGACGCTTTCAGGCACTCGACTTGCTGAGCAGCAAGTCGAAGGGAAATCAAACGGGTACGCGCCAGTACCCCGGAGGGGCATCGTGGCAACAGCCCCGAATCGGACACAAGCACCGACAATTTACAGTCGGTTCATTGTGCAGACCTTTGACTGCTTCGGATCGGCTCCTACCCGCCTTAAGTACCGTTTGCCGAGTCGGCCCTTCCTCGCATCGCGTAGCTACGCGACGGTTCTCAATGGGCGACGCGCTTGCGCGGCGAGGCGAGCCGGATCCTGGGCACGAGCATGCCCACCGTCGCGCGATACTGCCGGTATCGGTCGCCGAACTGCGCGATCAGATCTCGCTCTTCGAACCAAACGCCAACGACGATGTAGCCGGTGGTGGCCACCGCGAAGAAAACGTGCCCCAGACTCATGTGCGGCGCCGCCCAGAAGGCGAGGATGAAGCCGGCGTAGAGCGGATGGCGCAACCACCGATAGAGGAACGGCGTTGCGAACACCGGCTCCGGGTGCTTGCGTCCGAGCAGCGGGGCGAAACCCTGACTCAAGCCGAACAACTGAAAATGGCTGATGAGGAACGTGCTCAGGAGCAGCAGGCCCCACCCCGCCCACGAGACGACGAGCAGCGCCTTCGCGGCAATCGGGTCCTCGATTGACCAGACCAACCGCGGCAGTGGGCGCCATTGCCAGAACACCAGCGCGAGCACGAGACTCGCAAACACAACGAAGGTGCTGCGCTCGATGTCCCACGGCACGATGCGCGTCCACACGCGTTTGAAGCCCGAACGCGCCATGACGCTGTGCTGTACGGCAAACAGTAACAGTAGCCAGGCATCGATCAACAGCGAGCCAGCTACGGAGCCGCTCGTTCCGGAGTCGATCGACTTCGGCACCAGCAGATTCTCGACAAAGCCGATGGCCTACAGGAACACGCCGAGGAACAACACATACGCCAAAGCGCTGTAGAGTGCGGACAGGAGCTTGCGCATCAGGGCTTGCTCAGTTGTTGGCGGTCAGCGGATCTATGCCCTGCGGAACCTCGACAGTTCGCGTGACGGGGGTTCCGCTGCGCTTCCCGTGCTCGCGGATTACTTCGCTATCGCGCTCTGGCCCCACCGACGTCGCGGCGGCCGTCGCCGTTGCGCTCGATTGCACCGCGGGCTCGCCAACCTGGTCCCAGACACTGCTAACAACGGTCACAACTGCGGCAATGACAAGCGCGGCGAGCACCCCTGCCGTCCGATGTTCAATGATAAACATGGTTATCTCCGCAACTGCTGCCACTGAAGGTATCGTCTTGCCTGAAATTCGTTGTCCGGCAATATGAGGCGCCCGGAAGGCGGCCGGCGTCCTGTCCGGGAGTCGCCCCCAACTGACAGATCGTCCGCGTAGCGCCAAGCGAACCTGGGAAACTGTCGTAGCGTCCGGGACTCCTACCCCAGCGTCCGGTTGATCCATATGAAGTCGACGCGGCGCTTGGCAGTGCGTGTCACGGAGTCCAGAATTTGGGCAAGTTCTCAGCTTCGCTTGGAGCCAACCATGACGGCGGAGACAGTTTCGAAAGCGGTGCAGCGAGTCCGGAACGTACTCAAGTGCCGCCCGGAAGCAGGAATTCACGCCGATGAGCCTGCGATCGCGCGCTGGGCGCAGGGCCTACGGGTGGTCTGCACCCACGCGAACGGCACGCAGATTGCGACAGATCTCCCTACCGAAATTGGTGGCACCGGCGATCAGGTCACTCCCGGCTGGTTGATGAGGGCCGGTCTGGCGTCCTGCGTGGCCACCCGCATCGCCATGGGGGCAGCCACCGAGGGGGATCGTCCTGACGCGACTTGAGGTATCGGCCACGAGTACATCGGACGTGCGCGGCCTGTTCGGCATGACTACCGATCTTGGCGAACCGATCACGGCCGGACCCCGTGAGCTGCGATTGGAAGTGCGGATAGGCGCATCTGGCGTGCCTAGCGAAAAACTCCAAGCGATCATCGACGAGAGCTACCACTGTTCGCCCGTCTCTGCGGCCTTAGAGAACGCAGTGCCAGTAGTCCTGCAGATCGAGATTGAGCCGAGCTGATGGACGCGCTCTCGGAAACGCTGCGCGTCGTACGCCTGGTGGGCGCTATTTTCATACAAGGGCGGTTCACCGCGCCCTGGTGTTACCAATCGCCGCGAGCCGACTCGGCAGCACCGCTCCTGGAGCCACATGCCGAGCGTGTCGTCATCTTCCACCTCATCACCGAAGGTGAGTGCTTCGTGGAGCTTGACGCCGAGCCGCCGATGCGGCTAAGCGCCGGCGACGTCGCGGTGTTTCCCCAGGGTCATGCACATCGCATGTGCTCCGAACCCGGTTTTCAGCCCGCGAAGGGCGCCCGACTTGCGGACGCCCGACTTGCGGACGTGCTCTCACGGCGACCGCGAACGTTGGTCTACGGGGGCGGCGGCGCGACGACACGCCTGGTGTGTGGGTATCTGGCCTGTGATGCGCGACTCGCGCGCATGCTGCTCGGGGGGCTGCCGCCGCTCTTGAGGTTCAGCGTCCGCGGATCCAATGCGGGTGTCTGGCTCGAGGCCTCAGTTCGGTACGCCCTGGCTGAAGCGCGTTCACCGCGCCCGGGAGGTGCAGGCGTGTTGGCAAAGCTGGCCGAGGTGCTTTTTATTGAGGTCCTGCGTCTGTACGTGAACGAACAGAGTGCCGGCCGATCCGGGTGGCTTGCTGCCGTAGGCGATCGTGTCGTCGGTGCGGCGTTGACTCAACTGCACACGCGGCCCGCACAAGCGTGGACTCTGGAGACCCTGGCCCGTGCTGCAGGCACCTCAAGATCCGTGCTCGCTGAGCGGTTCCAACAGCTGATCGGTAGCGCGCCGATGGAGTACTTGACGCAGTGGCGAATGTTGCTCGCTGCCAATTTGCTATCTCGTAGTAATGCCCCGCTGGCGCGCATCGCCGAGGACGTCGGGTACCAAACAGATACAGCATTCATCCGCGCGTTTCGTCGGGAGTATGGTGTTCCGCCTGCGGCATGGCGCCGCCAGCAATCGACTCGCGTGCCGGTGCCATGACAGAGCGTGATTTGCTCCGCGCCCCGACACACCGGCTGTGACCCGCCCGGGGCGAATCGATCCGAGGCCTCGCCGCGTGACTTGGTTTGCGGCCGAGCTGTGGCAATCGGTTCAATCGCGGCGCCATCGAGAGCAGGCCCGAGAGCCTAGTCGCCGATCTGCAGGACACGCACGGTGGAACGCGAGTCGCTTACTTCCGTGTATGCAAACAGTCCGTCTCCGAGGAATGCGAGTGAAGAGCGAGCAAACATCGGCAGAGTTCGATGCCAGACCTTCTTCCCGTCGCTCGCGCGAAGGACGTAGACCACGTCCTTGAAGTAGTGAATTCGGGTGCTGTTCGTTTCGCTCACAGCAATGTAGGTGCCGGCCGGATTCACGGCGACAGCCGTGATGGATCGACCCGCCGTAGTCTTTTGCAATCCCTGCCCGCCCGAGACCGACCACGCAATCCGGAAAGGTTGGAAAGCGCCCTCGCGCGTTGCATCCCAGGCGACCCAGCCTGAGCCAACGCGCAGAAAGGTCGATCCTTGTGGTTCGACCTCTTCGGCTACGAGGGGTTGACCGCGGCGCGCACCGTCCAAGCCGAGTACAACCAGCCCGGTGTACCGATTGACGAGGTTGTGTTCGAGGAACGTCAACTCCTGCCGCCCCATATCCGCGTCGAGCAGCGACCATCCGGAGGGCGGCAAATCGACAACATGCTCTGGGTCATCGCCTATTGAGCTTTTCATTAATACCTGACAGATTCACAGAGGCAATTCGGCTTGCTGCCAGAACGCGGTAACGAGTGTGTTGCGACGCTGCATCGAGCGCAGTCGATTGCGCGTGCGGTAGGTGAGCTCGCCGAATGTGCGTGCACAGAAGTTGCCCAGCTCGTGATGCTTGAGGTGTCCCCAGATGTACTCCGTCGGGTTGAGCTCGGGAGCGTAAGCGGGCAGATACTCCAGTTGAATCGCACCCTCGAGACTCTCGACGTAGTCGCGCACGAGGTGGCTGCGATGTGCAGGCAGTCCGTCCCAGATCACGAGCACCTTGCGGCGGATCTGCCGACCCAGGGCGTGAAGGAACTCGATCACTTGCGGCCCCTTGATCGCTCCGGGAAAGAGCCGAAAGTAGAAGCGGTAGAAGGTGATGCCGGCCATCGCCGAGAGTTGGTGCCAGTTGAAGTGATACTGCAGCACGGGGGTTTGCCCCCGCGGTGCCCAGCCGCGCACCTGGGTCGGTCGTTCGCTCAGTCCCGACTCGTCGATGAAGACGATGATTCGACCTTGTTTTCTCGCGTTTTTTTTAACGCTGGCCAGCGCTTGCGCTTCCAGTGCCGGATCGCCGCCTCGTCGCGCTCGAGCGCGCGTCCCGTGGGACGCTGGCTGCTGAAGCCCAGCCCCACCAGAATCCGCCACACTTGGCTCTCGCTGTATCGACGCCCAAACCGCTCCTCGATCAGCTGGCCCACGCGTCGTAACGTCCACAGCTCCGTGGCAAACCCCTGCGCCAGCGCTCCGTCCCTGAGCAGCCGTACCAAGTCGCTTTTCTGCTGCGCATCCAGTCCCGAGGGTCGGCCACGTGGGCGGCGCTTGAGCGCCGGCAATCCGCCCGCACTGAGTTGCTCGTTCCAGGTGCTCACAGTCGTGCGCGTCACCGCGACTTTGCGCGCGACCTCTGCCTGTGGCACACCGCGCAACAGCAATCGCCCGGCTCGCATGCGCCGGCGTTGCAGAGCGCGATCTACTCTCTCTGACTTGCTCATGCTCGCCTCGTCCAAGACTACACCACAACTTGGACTCTCGCAGCGCACTAAAGTTGCAAGTCATTTATGCGAATCTCAATAGTGACCGGATGACCACGTGGTGGCTGCGCGGATTGCCCGGGCGTGCTTCGATCCATGCCACCCAGTGACCGTCCGTAGACAGGATTGGCGCCCCAGACGTGGGGCTGTCTGGTGGGCCTCGCATGGACCGTAACGACCCGTTGCCTACCCACCAAGTCGTTAACCCTGTGCTTTTGTCCCAGCTGCTGAGCACGTAGCCGCCCGCGGACACGAAGCGCATGCTGATTGGTCTCGGCGCTTCCGGCATCTTGACATCGCGGGTGTTACAGCCCGGCATTGTCAGGATTGCGTACTCGCTCCCATGTCGCAACCAGGCTTGCCCGGCGCGTGCGAGGGAAGTGTCGGGAGGCGTTCGGATCCCGCTGCGCACCGCAGCCAGCTCCATGTCGGGCACTTCGCAGACCGGCCGCCAGTCTTCGTGATCTGCAGCCGTAGCTGACTCGACGGCGAATGGAGTCGACAGCGCGAGCAGATACGCCAAGTACACGAGACACGAATTCAGCAATGGCTCCGCTCGTTTGAACACGCTATTGGTGCCGAAGTGTGGATTGGCTGCGGACTGACTGCTCCGTGCAGGCTTGCTCGCGCAGCGAAGTAGACCATAGCAAGCGTACGCCCCGCAGGATATCGTGTGGTTTGTGGTCAATGCAGGGATCCGGGCCGGTGTGCGCCTGCCCGCCAGCACGAGACGCTAAATCGGGGATTATTGGCGGCCAGGCGCGGAATCGAGCCACCGACACGCGAATTTTCAGTCCGCCTGGATCGACAAGCCGGCTAAAGTGCGTAAATCAGCCGCTTCACCGGCAGGCGCGCTGGCCACGCGGCGCTCGGCGAATGTTCCTTGCCGCGCTACACTATAGACGGCTGACGTACGCAGGCTAGCGGATCCTCCGTAATTTGAGCCGGACGTGGTCGTGATAAAGAAACAACAAATAAGGGCAATAGGCGGCGCAGGCCGCCGCCACTACCAACGCGTTGTCAAGGCGGGACGGACCGCACCCATCGCCCTTGCGCTGTGGGCTTGCATGATTGGTGGCAAGCCCGTCCAGCCCGAGTTCAACGGCGTCGTGTCGTTTGCCGACGCCGGCGCGTTCTCGATCGTGCGGCGCGACACGTTGCTGACCGGGTCAAAGGGAGTAGTCCTGCTCGCCGGGGACATCATCGAAACAGGGGCAAACGCGTTTGTCGTGCTTCAGGATCCGGACGGAAATCTGGTCGGGATAGGCCCGTCCACCGACGTCTACTTCGTCGAACGGCAGGAAGTCATAACGCTGTTCTGCCTCAGAGGCTGGGTGAAGGTGGAGGTCAAGTCCGGGCCAATACGCCTTACAGGGACGCGCCTCGGGATACAGGGTCACCACGCGGTGATGTTGCTGCACGCCGAGGAGCACTCCAACGAGGTCTTCGATGAGCAGGGTTCAACAACGCTCCTGCCAGCAGACGACGAAGCCCGGCCGGTCGGCAAAGAAAGCGGACCGAGTCGCTTCTTTTTCCGCGGTGAGCAGCTTGAGGTTCTCTCGCAAACATCTCCATCAGCTGAATTCATCGCGAAAATGCCGGCTCCGTTCCGCGATCCCTTGCCGGGGTACGCGAAGTTGCCCGAGCCTGTCCCACCGCATATGGTGCGCGCTGTCGGCTATTCCGACATCGAGAGCTGGTTGACGATACCGCGCGAGTGGCGCGGCAGCTTCGTTAGCCGCTTCCGCGGCCGACTGAAGGATCCAGCTTTCTTTGCCGCCATGGACGCGCATCAGGCTCTCTTTCCGGAATGGAAGCGCATCCTCCATCCGCCGCCGGAGCCCGAGTCGAACCGCCTCTCCGAAGGGTCAAGAGTCGAAGGCAAGTCGGATCCACAGAAACTGTAACCCGAACAAGGCGATGAATTCCGATGAGACTCCTTCTCAAGATCAACGCCGTTCTGATAGTCGTGTCGCTCATAGGCCTGGCGCTGAGCTATCGGGTCGCTGATCGGCTGCTGCAAGAAAACGCTCGCAGTGAAATCCAGGGCAACGCGCGGCTCCTGGTGGAATCGGCATTGGCGGTGCGCACCTACACCAATAAACAGATCAATCCGCTTCTGAAGACACAGTCGCGTTACGGGTTCCTGCCGCAGCGAGTCGCCGCCTATTCAGCCAAGGAATACTTCAACAATCTCCGTCAAAAATTTCCTGACTACACTTACCGGGAAGCCACGCTCAACCCAACCAACCTCGCAGACCGCGCCGACGACTGGGAAGCGGAAGTGGTCCGCCACTTCCGCGACAACGCTGATGTCAAGGAGCTGATCGGCGAACGCGACACAGCGGTTGGCAGGACTCTTTATCTGGCGCGGCCGATACGCATCGCCGATGAAGCCTGCCTCGAGTGCCACAGCAGTGTCGCCGCGGCACCGCAGAGCATGCTCGACAAGTACGGCACAGCGAACGGCTTCGGCTGGCAGCTCAAGGACGTCGTCGGTGCGCAGATCGTCAGCGTCCCCTATGCCGTGCCTGTGCAGCGCGCGAACGCCGCGCTAAGCAGCTTCGTCCGTGTCCTCGTGGGTCTTTTCGTGTTTCTGTTCGTGGTCGGCAATATCCTGATGACCACACTGGTCGTGCGACCGGTCGTCAAGCTGTCCACCATCGCCGATCAGGTTAGCAAGGGAAACATGGATGCGCCGGAGTTTCCGGCCAAGGGTGGCGACGAGATCGCCGCGCTCGGAGTATCCTTCAATCGCCTGCGCATCAGCCTGCGGAAGGCCATATTGGCTTTGCGCGACGTGCCCTAGGGCCTGTTAACACTACGTGATATGCTGCGCGGATGGAAATCACACCCGAACAGTACGCACGTATCGAGCCGCACTTGCCCACGCAGCGAGGCAACGTTTCGCACGAGAACCTCAACGTGATCAACGCGATTCTTTTCATCGCGGAGAACGGCTGCAAGTGGCGCGCGTTGCCGAGGCGCTTTGGTAACTGGCATACGATCTATACCCGCATGAATCGCTGGGCCAAGGCTGGGGTGCTGGATCGGCTGTTTGCCGAGTTGCAGCGCGAGCAGCTCATCCGCATCAAGATCGAAGCGGTGAGTCTGGACAGCACGATCATCAAAGTTCATCCCGATGGCACCGGCGCTCTAAAAAAAACGGGCCCCAAGCGATCGGCAAATCCCGCGGCGGTTGGACAACCAAAGTTCATATGGTTGCCGCGAGTGCTCGATGCGCCGTAGGGTTCTCACTCTCACCTGGGCAGGCCGGCGATGCCCCCGAGGGTCGGGCGCTGTTGCACTCGATCCAAGGAGCTCCAGCGCTCCCGATCTCCTGCCACCTGTTGATGGACTGCGCGTATGAAGGCAACGAGACTCGCCAGCTCGCGCTCGATCTGGGCTTCATTCCCGTCGTGCCGCCCAATCCACAGCGGCTCGAGCCGTGGAGAATCAAGAAAGCGCTGTATCGACGCCGCAACGAGATCGAACGACTGTTCCGCCGGCTCAAAGGCTTTCGCCGCATCTTCAGCCGCTTCGACAAGCTCGATCTGGTGTTCATCGCCTTCATTTACTTCGCGCTCATCGTGGAAGCACTACGTCCGTAGTGTTAACAGGCCCTAGTCAGGCGGCCGCAGCCAGCGGCAACCAGTAAGGAACTTGCGGCGGTCAGTTTCGGAATCGATCTGTCCGCCAAGCGCTTCAAGCAGCGCGTCCACGCTCGGGGCAGCAGCCGCAGCGCGGTGCACGGCAATCTGCGCGAACGGCCCGATGAAGGTCGCCAGGTCAGATTCCAGGCGGCGAAGATTCACGGCTTCGATCACCAGGCGGGGGTGCATCTGGCCGGGCCTGCGATCAGCGGGTGGCGGCTGCGCGTCCCGCCGCGGCGGATTGGTCGGTGTCGCCAGCAGCGTATTCAGGCAGGTAGCCAACCTCGCGTAGTGCGGCTCCAGGGGCGGGGGAAACGCATCGAGCCATTGATTCCCGCCCAGAAAGTACTCGAGGCTGGCCGCGGGCGCGATGTCCTCGATCCGAAATGGGACGACCCGGACCCCCCGGTGGACGGCGAGCATCACCTCACGGCGCACCTGCGGTGAGCTGTTGGCACTGGCCGAGAAGATCAGCACCATCACCTTGGCCACCGTGAGGGCGTTGACAATCTCCGCAGCCCACTCCATGCCGCCCTGCACATCGCGGGGAGCGATCCAGCACTCGATGCCGCGGGACTCGACGTGCGCCACGAGATCGTACGCCGCGTCCCGATCGGACTTCGTGCAGTAGCTGACGAAGATGTCGCCCCGTGCCATCATTCAGATCCCAGGCAGCGCGCGGAGGGTGGACTCGCGCGCGGCTTTTTGGTTGTCCACTCTGAGCTCCACTATTGCAGGCACCCCAGTCATGCGCGGCGCTGCAGCAGGTCTTTCAGCCGATTGTCAGTGAACTCTCCCCTATCCGGGTAGTGGCTGCAACACTCGACAAGTGCAACAAAGTAGCGGAGGGGAGGCTCCCAACGCAACCTTCAGCGTTGCCGTCCTGCCGCGGGATGTCAATTGCGAGAACCCCTGGCACCATGAAATCGCTCGGATCGCCTTCTGCCAGTGCGGGCGCCATGAGGTGGACTCAGGCCCGTTCGGGTGTCGTCGCCGATTTGCCGCAAGTCCGCGATGGTGAGAACCTTCCATAACAGCGTTTCGGACCGCGGAAACCAGAGTCGCCAATGAATGACCCCGCGGGCTGTGCTTATGTCGCCACCCAAAGTAGTCATCAGCTACGCCCAGCCTGACTGGGACCTGGCGCGCGAGCTTGTGGCGCACGTCGAGGCCCATGGCATCGCGTGCTGGATAACGGGACGAGATGTTCCGTTCGGGGCCGACCGGGCGACAGAGATCGTCAACGCCATCGCCATGGCTCGTGTGATGGTGCTGGTATTCTCCGCCAGCGCCAACTCGTCGACCGATGTGCACCGCGAAGTGGAGCGCGCCTTTGACCGAGGGGTGGCCCTGTTGCCGTTTCGAACCGCTGACGTCGCGCCTTCATCGAGCCTCGAGTACTTTCTAAGCAGTCAGAATTTTCTCGACGCCTACCCGCCTCCCCTCGCGCCGCACTACGCCAGACTGTGCGCCAGCCTGAACACCATCCTCGCGAACTCGACTGATGCGACGCACCCTTCCGACACAACACAACCCCCGGCCCCCGCACCTCACACGAGCGAGGTGCGTCACCTCGACCTTGCAGCCGAGAGTCTTCGACACCTCGAATCTGAGCTCGCGGCCCACATCGGACCATTCGCCGAGTACGCCGTGAGGCATGCCGCCAACGCTGCATCCGACATCGATGCGCTGCTTGATCAGCTGGGCAACCACATCGATTCTGAAACGGAGCGGCACGAGTTCGTCAGCAGCTGCCGGCAATGGCTGCATGCGGTAGGCGGCGCTCCGGTGGTCCCGGGAGTTTCCCAGACGATGACCGAGGCAGCCACAAGGCGCGCCGCGAATGCGCAGCAAGAGCGCGCGACAGAAAGCAGCGATGGCGCGCCGGAGATGGGGTGGGCGCCGCCCCCAGAGGCGCTGCCGGCACTTGCAGAACCGCCGCTGTCGCCTGCAGAAGCGCCCATAATTCTTCCGCAGGCACCGTCGGCAGCTCCAGACGCGTTTGCAGTTCAGCCGCAGGTCGCCGTCGACGAGAACGTTCAGTTCACCGTCTTTCGTCCGCGGGAACTGGTACCCGATGAATGGCGGCCGCTGCTGGCATTCACTCACCTCGCTTCAGAACGCTCAGACCTCGAGGTGAAGAGGCAGGCGGAGGCTGTGTTGAAACACGCCATCGCCGAGTACCGGCAGGTGGTGCAGGACGCACAGGACGCCGTGCCGCGCGATGAAGTGCTCACACTGGTGCCGAAGGTACCCGGCGTTGAATTTGCGCCGGCCGAGCGGGGCTTCCCCTGCCGCGGTACCGTGCAACTCGAAATGTTCCTAGCACGCGCACTACCGCAACTGCGCGCGCAGACAGCGCGCGGCAAGTTGTCAGTCCACATGGGCACGCACGCAATCGCCGAGCTGCCGCTGACCATGGTCGTGGCAGCGCCGCGCACTACCGACGCGGCGAGTGCCCAACCCTGACTTCTCTGCTGATGAGTGCTGGTGAAAAAGGGACCGATTGCTTGATCAGCATAGTGGTAGGGGGCGAAGTCGAACCTCCGACACGACATCCCGGACTACGAATCCAACTTCGTTGACGCACGGAGCCCGGCGTGACCCGGACTCCGTGCCTCTGGCTCAGGCGCTGCCCATTCACCCCGCCTGGGCGCGGATCGACCTCAGCTGCAGTCGTTGTGCAGCGGGCTTGGAGCAGGCGGCCCCTCGATGCAGGGTACGGCCCTGAGATATTCATAAATGGCCCGCAAGTCCCGCTCTTTCAGGTGCCGGAGCCCTGGCCACGGCATGATCTGCAGCAGGTCGCCGTTGAAGGGCAGGCTGTCCGGGTAACAATTATTGGGGTTGGCGCCCGGCTCCGAACAGTTCAGATGCAGCCTATCCAGATCGGTGCCGGTCTGGATGATGAAGCGAAACTCCTCGAACGTGCGCCCACCCTCGGGCAATCCGGTTTTGTCGGGCGTCAGATTCCGCGAAACGATGACCGGAGCTCCTGGGGCTTGCAGG
Source organism: uncultured Gammaproteobacteria bacterium (assembly GCA_963837075.1). Taxonomy (GTDB): domain Bacteria; phylum Pseudomonadota; class Gammaproteobacteria; order Steroidobacterales; family Steroidobacteraceae; genus 13-2-20CM-66-19. Next base: position 358,937 of record CAWILY010000009.1, read on the forward strand.
GGGAAGACTCGGCCACCGCCCAAGTAAGTGGCTGGATTGACGACCGTTCCATCGTTGATCTTGAAGTAAGGATTTCCTCCTGGCGCGAACTCGGTCGGGGGCCCGGCGGAGTGGCAGAGATTGCAATGGTCAAGGACGTTCACGTAGTAGCTGCCAAGTCCGACCAGTGAAGGATCCTTGCCTGCCATATTCAAGGGGACCGGCGCAACCTCAAAGCCGATGCGGATCCTGGACTGCTCGCTGTCCCCTTCGTCATCATGAGCTAGCACCCGTGTGATTCCACTCAGGGATCCCACGGCAAGCAGCGCAGTAAACGCGGCTGCTGTTGCCAGCCCGATGAGTATCCGTTTGATCTTCATGTAGGCTCTCCCAGGGCTAGTTCCCGGCGCGACAAGCGCGGGTTAACCGCACGGTCTGCGCGCACGAGCGCACTCGCAAGCTGCAAAGCACGGCAGACCAGAGAATCAGGCAGCGTGCCGCGCAATGCCGCAGATTGCCGCTCCCTGGATTGAATGCCAGAATCCCCGGCGCTTGTCCGGCGATCGCCTGGAGCGCACCCTGGACGATTCTCATAACAACCAAAGTGATTCGTTTATTGGCGCCCGGCAGGAGGGGCGGCTCGATTCCTGGAAGAAGATCGCGTCCTATCTGAAGCGCGACGTCACTACTGTGCAGCGGTGGGAGCGACGCGAAGGCATGCCGGTCCGCCGCCACCTGCACCGCAAGCTGGGCTCGGTTTATGCGTTTCGCTCGGAGCTCGACGCGTGGTGGGAAAGTCGCCACACGCGGCTAACCCAGGAAGGTGCGCATGAGACTGAGCAACTGGCACGAGTCCTACCGAATCCACCCCCGGCGCAGCCATCCCGGCACATCTGGTGGGCCGTGGCGGCCGGAGTCGTGCTGATCGTGGCCGCACTTGCCTGGTTGGCAACCGGGAGCAGCTTCTTTTGGCGCAGTCCTCTGGCTGGCGCCAGATTCACTCGCCTGGACTTCGCCGGGACTGAGCAGGCGGCAGCAATCTCCCGCGACGGTAAATTTGTGGCCTTTCTGTCGGACCGGGACGGGCAAATTGATGCCTGGGTCAGCGAAGTCGGCAGCGGTACCTACCGCAATTTGACCCGGGGCGCCTTACGCGAGCTTGTGGTTCCTAATCCGTCGCTGCGTGCGGTAGCGTTCTCTGCAGATTCGTCGCTCGTGTCAATCTGGACGAGGCGCGCGGATGGGTCGCAAGCCGACGACGTGAATATCCTGAGCGTGCCCGTCAGTGGCGGTGCACTGCGGACGTATCTCCCGGGGGTCGGGGAGTTCGATTGGTCCCGCGATGGCAAGCGGCTCGTATACCACACGACGGCGCCGGGCGATCCCTTGTTCGTGCGGGTGCCGGGAAAAGTGGGTGACCGGAGGATCTATGTGGCACCGGCGGGGATACATTGTCATTTTCCGGTGTGGTCTCCCGACGATGCATTCGTCTATTTTGTCCGCGGTGTTCCGCCTGATGACTGGGATATCTGGCGAATTCAAGCATCGGGAGCCGGGCTTGAGCGGTTAACCGGGCACAACTCGCGCGTATCGTATCCCGTGATGCTCGATCGGCGCACGCTGCTCTATCTTGCGACGGACGCGGACGGATCCGGGCCCTGGATGTACGCCCTGGACGTGGAGCGGCGAGTTCCACGTCGCATCAGCTCCGGGCTTGAAAGCTATACATCACTCGGCGCGAGCGCCGACGGCGCGCGTCTGGTCGCAACGATCGCCAACCCGCACACGAGTGTCTGGAGCATGCCGCTCACGGAGGATGGCACCGGTGTCCCTTCACTCGTGTCAGCGAATGCTGTCACGCCACGGCTCGGCGCCGACGTCCTGTTATACGTATCAAGGCGCGGCGAAAGACAGGGCATCTGGTCTCTCATGCACGGAGCCACCCGCGAGATCTGGAGCAGTTCACAGGCGCGCATCGTTGGCGGGCCGTCTTTTTCGCCCGATGGGCGACACGTCGCCTTCTCAGTTGAGGAGGGCGTAAGAACGGTCTTGTACGTCATGGACAATGACGGCTCAAACGTCAGAGTGCTGGCCGATTCCTTGGCATTACGCGGTAATCCGAGCTGGGCACCCGATGGGCGATCGATCGTTTCCGCCGTCCTCCGCGATGGCGAGCCGCGCGTCACGCGCATATCCCTAAATGGCGAGTCGCCGCTCGCCCTGGTGTCGGAGTATTCCATCGATCCGGTCTGGTCGCCCGACGGGCGATTCCTCGTGTATTCGGGCGCGGACGTCGGGACGACCTTCCCCTTACGAGCCGCCGCAGCAGATGGCCGGCCGTATCCGTTGCCGACCGTGATGCTGACACGCGGCGCGAGGCGGGTGGCATTTTTTCGGGACTCGCAGACGCTCGTGATTCTTGGCGGCGAAATCGTACACAAAAACCTCTTGCTCCTCGATCTTCGCACGGGGGCGCAGCGCACGCTCGCGAAGCTTCCGTCGGACTTCGTTATTCGCGACTTCGACATCTCGGTCACCGGCTCCGAGATCGTGTTCGATCGCGTTCAGGTGAACTCGGATCTCGCACTGATTGAGCGCACGTACTGAATCTTTGAGCACCGCTACGATCAACCTACGATTCTGATGGCCATGGCGGGCACGCTCATGGTGTAGCGGCCGGAATGATTCCCGGGATCAGATATTGCTGCACCAAGACCAGCGCCACAAGCATCAGCGTGAGGACGATGCTATGCACGAAGGTGCGGGCGAAAACGGCCCCTTCCTGGCCCTTTAGCTGGGTCACGGCGGCGCCGGTGGCAATATTCTGCGGTGAGATCATCTTTCCCATGACGCCGCCGGAGGAATTGGTCGCGGCGAATAGAATTGGACTGAGGTTGAGCTGCCTCGCCGCGACCACCTGCAGATTGCCGAACAACGCGTTGCCGGAGGTGTCGCTCCCCGAGAGTGCCACCGCGACCCAGCCCAGGAAGGGCGAAAACAGTACGAACAGATGCCCAGTTGAGGCCGCACCTTTCCCCAGCGTGTATGCGAGGCCCGCGTAGTTCATCAGATAGGCCAGGGCAACGATGAGCATGACTGTGATTACTGCCAACCATGCCTGACGCATGGTTTTCGTTACGCAGCCCCAGAAAGCTGCGGGCGCAACTCTGAATAACAGGCCAGTGATCACGCATGCGACCAGGACCGCGGTTCCCGTTGCCAGCGGCTGGAAGACCCAGATGGCGGCGTACGGCTTATCGTGATAGAGCGTGATCGCGATCGCTTTGTGCAAACCTGGCCAGGGGATCTCGTGCTGCCCCCAGGCTGGCAGCTTGAACGAAGACCAGGAATCACGGTTGCCGAGACGATGAGCCAGGGCAGCCAACCTTGCCAAGCGGGTACGGCGATGGCCGCGCGTGGTCGCCCCGGCTGCGCTTCGTTGATCATGTACGCAGGATCGGGCCGCAGATGCCAGACCCGTACGAACAGCAGGGTCACAATCAAAGAAGTCAGTGCAGACAGCACATCCGTGAGCGTGTAATTGATGAAGTTGGATGCAAGAAACTGCGCTGTGCCGAAGCTTGCACCGGCGACCAACAGGACCGGCCACAAGCAGCGAACCGAGCGCCAGCCGCCATAGAGCCCTATGACATAGAACGGGAGGATCAGCGCCATTATCGGCAATTGCCGCCCGACCATTGCCGCGAGCTTCGCTGCCGGCAGGTCCGTAACCGACGCGAGCACCGTTACTGGGATCCCCAGCCCCCCGAACGCCACCGGAGTCGTGTTGAAGATCAACGCGAATACCAGTGCCTCAATGGCTGGAAAGCCGACGAGAATCAACAGCGAGGCCGTGATGGCGACCGGACATCCGAATCCGGCGACGCCTTCGAGCAATGCGCCAAAGCAGAAGCCCACCACCACCAGTACGACGCGCCGGTCATTCGGCAGATTGCCGATCATCCACGAACGAAACGCCTCAAAACGCCCCGAATGCACTGCGATGTTGTAGAGCAGCAGCCCGTTGAACACGATCCACATGACGGGCCAGAGCGCGAATGTCGCGCCGTTCAGGACTGACTGGATTGCAAGTGGGACCGGCATCTGCCATGGGCCCACTGCAACCATGAGGCCGACGATCAACCCGGCTAGCGCCGCCTGCCAGGCCGCTCGCCGGAACACGCCGAGCAGGAGCACCACCACCAGCACCGGTAGCGCTGCAACCAGAAAGGACAGTGCGAGACTGTTGCCGACCGGTGTCAGCAATTGGTGAAACATGGTGCTCCCCTTTTGTAGTTCGTTCTTATTGACTACCGTTCAGCTTGCGGCGTCTCCCTGAATTTGAGTTCGCCGGAGAAGAAGCGGCTCACGCTCCTCACGCCATGAGACGACTGCCGGGCCGATCAAGCATACGTCAGATTGGCTGACTCGCGGCGCAGCAATTCCCCAGTGAGTCGGTCAAATTGACTGCCCGCCGCCGCCCGCCTTGCCGTCCAAGGCCGAAGACCCAGCCGACCTCAATGCGTGTCGAACTCCTTCGCGCGCTCGATGAGCACAACGCTCGAGCTCTCCTGAACGCGCTCGAAGACGATTTCGGCGCCATCCGGCGAAACGTCGAAATCGCCGATCACGAAGCCTGCTGGCAGATCGGTCAGCTGGCGCTCGGTTCCGGTCTGCGGATTCAACTGCCAGAAATCCTTGCGGTCGATCGCGCCGCGAAGAAACACCAACTCTCCGGAATTGTGTGCGAAGGCAACCCGTCGCGCGCCAATTGTCAGGATCAGCCCTGGCATGTTGTAAGGTCTACCGTCGGGAGCCGAAGCGCGCAGAGGAAATATAGTGGCCACTTGGGCACCGGTATAGACGAAGTACTTTCCGTCGGGTGACCACACGGGATCCACGGAATAGTCCGACACGATCGACTGCGGTGGAGTGGCATCGAGGAAGATCCTTGCGAGCCGCGGTTCGCCGTCACTCGCGATCGCACCCACGATTGATTGCGAATCCGGAGCCCAGGCCAGATCGCCACTCAAGGCGAGCGGTCGGCTGACCGCTTTGGCGTTCTGGCCGTCACTGTCAACAGCGTACATCTGCGTCGCACCGCGCCTCTCAACGGTGAAGACAATGCGGCGACCGTCCGGTGAAATGCTAGGCGCGCCAACCCGATCGACGGTTGCATCGCCCCAAAGCTCGGTTGCAGTCCCGTTCGAGTACTTCCAGATCCCGCGCCGCGCGCCACCGCTCGACACATACGCGATGTAACCTGGCCCGAAGCGCGGTGCGGCGGCTCTCTGGGAGAGCGGCGCGATCCGGTCGGCCGCACTCTGGGGCGGTCCGCCGCCGCCGACCGTCACACGCCATAGGTCTGATCGAGAGTCAGCGACAATCGCTAAGAGACGTGTGCGATCCGCGTTGGCAGCAAGGGAGGTATAACGTTCCAGGCCGACGCTGACACGCCGCGAGCGCTTCAGCGCGACATCAAGGACGTACAGCCACGGCCCAGAGCCGTCAGCATCCGTCGCCAGGTATAGAAGAGTGCGCGCATCGAGCAACACCGGATAGGTAACTCGGGCGTGATGAAAGGTGAGCTGTTCGAGGTCCACTCCGGAGGGTCGCAGCCGCCAAATATCCCAGTTGGCAGACGGAGGGTCACCGCGTACGAAATAGATGAACTCCCCGTCGGGAGACCAGGTCAGAAAGTGCAAGTGAATGCCAGGCGCAGCGACGTAAACCTGGTGCGCTGTCGCCTCGTTGGCCCCCCGCACGAATAGCGGATCTCCGGGCGCTGTCGTATGAAAAACCAGACGTCTGCCGTCCGGCGACCAGTCGAACTCGGCGGTTTCCGGCAAGTAGCGCTGCAACGCGCCGCCTGCCGTCGGCGCAGCCATTACGTTGATGTCCTGGGCCCGCGACCCGTCGCCAGCGCGTGTCCAAAAGGTAACCAGTGAACCGTCGGGAGAGAAGTCAACCGTTCGGATTTCGGGGTTTCGGAGCTGCTGAACCCGTCCTTCAGTCAGGTTGCGGTAGCGGTTGGTACCGATCTCCGTTGACCAGACATCGAGATGTCCGTCACGGGCGGCGAGAAACGCAGCGAATCTGCCGTCGCGCGAGATAGCAGCCGCCTGCTCGGTACCGGCGAAATCCGTGAGTCGCAGGATCCTTGCGCGTGCCAGCGGATCGAGCCACAAATGGCCGGGGGCCTGGCGCAGCGGCCCCACGACGAGGAACGCGACCGCACCCACGACGGCGGCGACTGCCGTCACCGTGACTCCAACCACGGTTCTATTGCGCCGTAGGAACTTCCACAGACGATCTGTGAATCGAGCCGGTAGCGCCTTGATGGGTCTTGCGCGGAGATAGCATCGCAGGTCCTCCGCCAGGGCTGTTACGCTCGCGTAGCGCCTCGCAGGTTCTTTGGCGAGAGCCTTGAGCGCAATGGCGTCCAGATCGCCCCGCAGTTGCCGAGCCAGCTTTTCCGTTGTCGTGCCGCGGGCAGCCGCCGCTTGCGCCTCGAGCTGTGTGCTGGGCTTTTTCACCTCGACCGCGGTAATGGCGTGTTCGAGCAAACCGATCGAAGCCGCGTTCCTGAGTCGGTAAGGCCGCACACCGGTCAGCAACTCGTACAGCAGCACACCCAGGGAGTAGATGTCGCTGCGAGCATCAACCGACTCGCCGCGCAGCAGCTCGGGGCTGGCGTAGTCCGCTGTGAGTGCCCGACCGTGCAGGCTCGTGAGCTCCGTCAGTTGTGGCTCATCCGGTTCCAACAGTCTTGCAATGCCGAAGTCCAGCAGCCGAACCTGGCCTGACTCGGTCACCAGCACGTTGGAGGGCTTGAGGTCTCGATGTATGACCTGCTTCTCATGCGCGTATTGCACCGCTTCAAGCATCTGGAGAAACAACTCCAGGCGAGCCCGGATCCCGAGACCATGCGCATCACACCACTCGGTCAGCGGGCGGCCTTGAACGTACTCCATCGATAAATAAGGCGACCCGTTTGTGTCCACTCCCGCATCGTACAAACGCGCGATGTGCGGATGCTCGAGGCTCGCGAGGATGTCGCGCTCGCGGGCAAAGCGTTGCTGTAGATCGGCACGTAGGCGACCCGTCAGCGGCAACTTCAACGCCACTTCCCGCTTGAAGGCACCATCGGCACGCCGCGCGAGCCACACTTCGGCCATACCACCGCCACCTACCGGTCGAATCAGCTGGTATGGTCCGACGCGCGCGCCGATTTGCAGGCCGCCTGCGGAGGGCCCTCCCACTTCGATCGCGGTGCCAAGCTCCGGCAGCGTGGCGAGCTTCTCGATCTCCGCGAGCTGAGCATCCCCTGGCAATAACGCGTCTCGCAGTGCCTGGGCAAGGTCCCGGTGCTCCTCTGGCAACGACTCGAGCCACGCGCAGCGCCCGGCCACATCGAGTGGCAGCGCCTCATCGAGGAGACGGCTCATCCGCGTCATCTGGGGAATCGATAGCCCCATGCGTCCCCTCAGCTGACGGGTTGATCAACAATCGGTGCTGACCGCTTCATCGCTCACCGCAGCGCCGCCGCAAGGATCAGACGCGCCTTTTCCCAGTCGCGCTGCACGGTGCGTTCGGTGATCTCCAGCGTTTCGGCGATCTCCTTCTCGCTATAGCCCCCGAAGTAGCGCATCTCTGCCACTTGCGCCAGGCGAGGGTCTGCTTGCTCGAGATCCTTCAGCGCCTCGTGCACGTCCAGAACCGTCCGCTCATCGCCCGGGAGATCGGATACTGGTGGGCTGGATGCTTCTGAGAACTGCGGATTGCCACCCCGCTTGAGTGCAATCCGTTCGCGTACGCTATTGAGTATTACCGAACGCATCACCTGCGACGCGTAGGCGAAGAAGGCCCGTCGGTCCTCGGCACGAAGTTCTCCGGCACGCGCGAATCGCAAATACGACTCGTGCACCAAACCGGTCGTGTCCAGAAGCGTGTTGCGTCCTCCGTGCCGCAGCCGCCCCTGCGCCAGACCGTGAAGCTCAGCGTAGGCGGCGGCAAACAGCGCGTCACGCGCCTGAGCGTCGCCGCCCTGTGCCCGTCCGAGGAGATCAGTGAGCTGACCCATCGCATGCCTTGGCATCGTGCTCGGTCGAGCCAGGGTAAAGATAGCGCTTTCGCGGAATCGGAACCACGGCAAGCGATTCCGCCGAGGCAACCACCCGAGAGCAGACGGCTCACCCGCAATCTGCCGTCTCTCGGAGCGCCGCTGCGGAGGCTCATCGACCCCACGGATGTCGGATTTGGCCTCTGGCCGGTGTCTTACTACATGAGGCAGGGAGAAATGGCCGGCATTTGAAGCCACGGCAAGGCCCGGGACGCGATTTACCAATAACTCTTTGACAAACCACACTTTCCCGCAGAGGAGTCAATCATCACGAGAACGCCCATCGTCATGGCGGCCGCAGTGTGCGCCACGCTGCTCGCTACGGCCGCCGTGTCGAGCACCGATCCCGTGCTCGAGTGGAACTCGATCATGCTCAACACGACAGCCACTCAGAACCCGTTCTTTCAGGCGCGGTTCGCGGCAATTACCCAGCTGGCCGTGTTTGAAGCGGTAAACGCGATCGACAAGGATTTCGAGCCTTACCTCGGCACAATCAGCGCACCGTCCGGGGCATCACCGGATGCCGCCGCGGTCGCGGCAGCGTACGGCGTGCTCGGGAACTATTTCCCGAGCGCCGCACCAACGCTGAATGCCGCATATGTGGCGTCGCTTGCCCGCATCCCAAACGGAAGCGCAAAGCAGGACGGAATCGAAGTAGGTCAAGCGGCAGCCGCCGCGCTCATTGCGCTGCGCACCGGCGATGGCTCGGTACCTCCCGAGTTCTACTCGCCCACATCCTCCGCCCCGGGCGCGTGGCAACCTACCCCGAGTTGTCCGCCCGCCGGCGGTGTCCTGTTGCAGTGGCGCAATCTACGCCCGTTCGCGATCCAGCGCGCCGATCAGTTTCGCTCCGCGCCCCCGCCGGCGCTCACAGGCGAGCGCTACGCGCGCAGCTACAACGAAGTCATGCGCGTCGGCAGTATCGACAGTACGTTCCGACCGCAGGATCGCGCTGATGTGGCTCGATTCTACGCAGCGACAGCCCCCGTGCCGGTATGGAACTCGGTCGCAGCACAGGTAGCTGTCGAGCAGGGGCGTTCGATGTCGGAAAACGCGCGCGCGTTAGCGCTAATGGATGTCGCCATCAGCGACGCGTCCGTGTCGGTGTTCGACACGAAGTATTTTTATGACTTCTGGCGGCCGGAAACGGCGATCCACGCGAGCGGCGACACGACCTGGCAGCCGTACATCGTCACGCCATGCTTCCCGAGCTATGCGTCGGCACACGGCAGCTTAAGCAATGCGGCTCGCAAAGTACTCGAGCGACTCTATGGGCCGCATCACCATTTCATCACCTTGAGCAACCCGGCGGTTGCGGGCGTAATCCTGCAATACGAGACCTTCGAGCAGATTACCCACGACATCAGCGACGCGCGTGTCTACGGCGGAATCCATTTCCGCTTCGATCAGGAAGCAGGCGCTGAGCAAGGGCGACGAGTGGGCGCCTACGTCCACCGGCACATTCTGCGGCGCGCGAACGATGAGTGGGACGATGGCGACGCGGATCGAGCAGCGGAGTGACTAACGGCGCCGAGCACAAAGCACAAGACAGCGCCTCTGCGTCCAGGTATTAGCGGGCCGCTGCGTCGAGGCAGCGGCCCGCTTCGTCCGATGGCGAGACAAGGACTTGCCAAAGCCAACCCTCTCAGGTCGAATATTCAGTCCCCGTTTCCTGGAAACCTCACTTCGATTTTTTGGCTCGCTGCGAGTTATTTGATGGTGGCCAGGGGCGGAATCGAACGACCGACACGCTGTTCCCACTCGGTCTAAAATCTCGATCGGGACTCAGCCCGCTGGCCGACAGCTGGTCGGCGCTCTGCCAAGGAGTGAGCAAGCTTCGTAGACTTTGCCCATTCCACGTCCAATCCGGACAATGCGTCAATGTCCCTGATTACACTTCTCAATGCGCATATCGCCTTCGGCGAGCGTCCGCTCCTTGATGATGCGCAACTCACCGTTCAGGTCGGCGAGCGACTCGGGCTGATCGGCCGCAACGGCACCGGTAAGTCGACGCTGCTGGGTGTGCTCGCAGGCAAGACCCCGCTCGATGACGGGGAGCTGCAGCGACGCGACGGCTTGCGCCTTGGGCTCGTCGAACAAGAACCGCAGCTCCCCCCTGCGGAAACTCTGCAAGACAGTCTGCTGCTGCGAGCCAGGCCGTGCACGGCCCGGAGCGACGGAGCGCTAGCCGATGAGCGCGAGCACTGGCGCCTGGAGTCGCGCCTCGAGGAATTCCTGCACCGTTTCGGTCTTACCGGCGTCACTTCACCGGCGAGTTGTTCGGGTGGCGAGCGCAAGCGCGCTGCGCTTGCCCTGGCGCTCGCGCTACAGCCCGATCTGCTGCTGCTTGATGAACCCACCAATCATCTCGATATCGAAGCCATCGAACAACTCGAGGAGCTGCTGCTGAAGGTGCCTGCTGCCATTGTCGTCACGCACGATCGCGCCTTCCTCGATCGGACCACCACCCGCATCATCGAACTGGATCGCGGCGTACTGCGCTCCTACCCTGGCAGCTTTGCGGCCTATGAGCTGCGCAAGGGCGAGGAGCTCGCGGTGGAAGACACCGCGCGGCGCCGTTTCGAGAAGTTCTGGCAGCAGGAAGAGACCTGGATCCGCAAAGGCGTCGAGGCGCGCCGAACGCGCAACGAAGGACGCGTGCGCCGTCTCGAGCAATTGCGCATCGAGCGCGCTACGCGACGCGACCGGCTCGGAAACATTCGCTTCGCTCTCAATGCCGGTGAGCGCTCCGGCGATCTCGTGGCCGAGTTCGATAGAGTGAGCAAACGCTTCGCAACCCGACCGCTTATCGAAGGTCTCTCGATGCGGATCATGCGTAGCGATCGCATCGGCCTCATCGGCCCGAATGGCGCGGGAAAGTCGACCCTCATCCGTCTCGTTCTCGGCGAACTCGCGCCTGACGCCGGCACGGTACGCCTCGGGACCCGCTTAAACATCGCTTACTTCGACCAGCTGCGAGCGCAACTCGATCCTAGCGTGACCCTCGCCGATGCCATCAGTCCAGGCTCGGACTGGGTGCAGCTCGGCAGCGAGCGCAAGCACATCGTGAGCTATCTGGGGGAGTTCCTGTTTCCCGTGCAGCGCGTGCAATCACCGATCAGCATGCTCTCGGGCGGCGAGAGAAACCGTCTCCTGCTCGCGCGCCTGTTCGCGCAACCTGCAAACCTTGTCATATTGGATGAGCCGACCAACGATCTCGACATCGAATCCCTGGAGCTACTCGAGGAGCGGCTGCAGGATTACCAGGGGACGCTGCTACTCGTGAGTCACGACCGGCGCTTTCTCGACAATGTCGTCACCCAGACCTTGGCCGCCGAGGGCAATGGGGTGTGGCGCGAGTACGCCGGCGGTTACAGCGACTACCTACAGCAGCGGCCGCCCATGCCGGTCGGCCGGGCAAATGCGGCCGGTCAGAAGCCCGCGCGGCATGCCTCGCGCGACCGCTCTGCGGGTGAAACTCCCGTCAAGACCCGCACGCGCCTGAGTTATAAGGAGGAGCGCGAGCTGGCAGCCCTGCCCGAGGAGATCGAATCGCTAGAGCGCGAGCAAACTGAACTCACCGCGCGCATGAGCGAACCGGATTATCACCGACTGGGAGGCGAGCGGTTGCGAAGCGACCGCAAACGGCTCGCGGCGCTCGAAGAGCTGCTACTGGAGAAGTTCGCGCGCTGGGAATCGCTTGAGGAGCGCGACTAGCGATGGGCGCATCCAGGCCAACAACAAGGGCGCCGTTTACCATCTTCAAGGCTTGAACAGCCCCACTCGATCCGACGGCTTCTAGTTTCCGGTTTTTTTGCCGATTCAATCCAACAAATCCACTCGTTGCGTGCGAGCGGTGTAATGTCCTGCCATGCAGTTAACGCTTTCGGGTGGAACCTATTGAGCTTTTCATTAATACCTGACAGATTCACAGAGGCAATTCGGCTTGCTGCCAGAACGCGGTAACGAGTGTGTTGCGACGCTGCATCGAGCGCAGTCGATTGCGCGTGCGGTAGGTGAGCTCGCCGAATGTGCGTGCACAGAAGTTGCCCAGCTCGTGATGCTTGAGGTGTCCCCAGATGTACTCCGTCGGGTTGAGCTCGGGAGCGTAAGCGGGCAGATACTCCAGTTGAATCGCACCCTCGAGACTCTCGACGTAGTCGCGCACGAGGTGGCTGCGATGTGCAGGCAGTCCGTCCCAGATCACGAGCACCTTGCGGCGGATCTGCCGACCCAGGGCGTGAAGGAACTCGATCACTTGCGGCCCCTTGATCGCTCCGGGAAAGAGCCGAAAGTAGAAGCGGTAGAAGGTGATGCCGGCCATCGCCGAGAGTTGGTGCCAGTTGAAGTGATACTGCAGCACGGGGGTTTGCCCCCGCGGTGCCCAGCCGCGCACCTGGGTCGGTCGTTCGCTCAGTCCCGACTCGTCGATGAAGACGATGATTCGACCTTGTTTTCTCGCGTTTTTTTTAACGCTGGCCAGCGCTTGCGCTTCCAGTGCCGGATCGCCGCCTCGTCGCGCTCGAGCGCGCGTCCCGTGGGACGCTGGCTGCTGAAGCCCAGCCCCACCAGAATCCGCCACACTTGGCTCTCGCTGTATCGACGCCCAAACCGCTCCTCGATCAGCTGGCCCACGCGTCGTAACGTCCACAGCTCCGTGGCAAACCCCTGCGCCAGCGCTCCGTCCCTGAGCAGCCGTACCAAGTCGCTTTTCTGCTGCGCATCCAGTCCCGAGGGTCGGCCACGTGGGCGGCGCTTGAGCGCCGGCAATCCGCCCGCACTGAGTTGCTCGTTCCAGGTGCTCACAGTCGTGCGCGTCACCGCGACTTTGCGCGCGACCTCTGCCTGTGGCACACCGCGCAACAGCAATCGCCCGGCTCGCATGCGCCGGCGTTGCAGAGCGCGATCTACTCTCTCTGACTTGCTCATGCTCGCCTCGTCCAAGACTACACCACAACTTGGACTCTCGCAGCGCACTAAAGTTGCAAGTCATTTATGCGAATCTCAATAAGTGCCTTCTTTAAGTCTGCAGGCACTTCGTGCACCACACCGCCAGAGATCTTCTTTTGCGACACGGATGAGCTCTCCGGATTCGGTACATTAGTGATCGGAACGAACTGTTCGGATGTGGTGACCAAGGGCGGAATCGAACCACCGACACGCGGATTTTCAGTCCGTCTGGGTCTAGCACGCACGATCACGCTGCGTTCGAAATCAGCGTCTTAGGTCAAGACTCTCCACACGTTAGGTCACGATAGGTCACGGTAACTGACCCGTTGGAGTCCCTCGATTCTGCGCAAAGCCGCCGTTCGCCGACGGGTAAGCGGACCTTCAACTCCGTAGACCATAAGCCAGGAAGGGACTCTGAGCCAAGGCACGTGTTGGAATTGCGGAACGAAATCCAGTCCACCTGCGGTTCAGTTTCCGTCTTGCTGCGCTCGGCCGGCCGCGTATTCGACGGCAATCCCAGGCGTTCGCGCAACGCGCGATCTGCGCGCGCCGGATGGAACACGTCGGCGTCGACGCCCAGCGGACACACGCCGACGTCGCGCACACCCCAGTCGGCGCGCCTGCGTTTCATGTACTCGCTCGGTGTCAGCACGCGATCGGCGCGCCGCTCGTGTGCTGCGAGCCATCGAACTCGCTCACACGATGTGGCGTGAGGCCGTAGCGCACACGCAATCGCGCTTCGCGCGCGTCGTTACTGGCCCGCCAGTGACGTACGCGCGCATACCACGATCGGCGCGGCTTTCAAGCCGTCGCCAGGTTCACATTGCGGACATGCTCAATCGGCAGTCGGCAGGTGCGCTGGGGCTCAGGCGCCAACGGCGCTGCGGAGCTGACAAATCGCTGACCCCTTTCTCGTTGCCCGGTCGCAAATGACCCATAGCGGCCACTTGCAATTAAAGACCAAGTGGTCTATATTTCAGCAATGAGACACCAAACACCAGTGCGATTGCCCCGCGGCCGCCCCCGGAGTTTCGACGTGGAAGCCGCTGTCGAACGCGCGATGGGTGTGTTCTGGACGCGCGGCTATCACGCCACGGCGCTCCCGGACCTTCTTCGTGCGACGAAGCTCTCGCGTGGCAGCCTATACGCGGCTTTCGGTGACAAGCACTCGCTCTTTTTGCGTGCGCTTGATCGCTACATTGCCGATGCCCTGACACGGATGGATATCGAACTCGACCCCCGCAGAGAGCCGGTTGACGGCCTGCGGGCCTACCTTGCCGGCTACGTTGACCGCACGAGCGGTGCCAATGGTCGGCGCGGATGTCTGCTGGTGGCCACAGCGATGGAACTGGCTGGCCAGGATGCTGAAGTCGGTCACCGCATCGCGAGCTTTTTCAAAGCCATGGAGGCCAGGGTGGCAGATGCACTTTCCCGTGCGAAGACGGCGGGGAAGTTGGCCGATGGTGTTAAGCCTTCAAGTGCCGCCCGAATTCTCGTCTGTTTCGTTGAGGGGCTGCGAGTGGTCGGCAAAACGGCGCCGACACGGATCACGTCCCAAACCACCGCTGACGCTCTTCTCGACCGCTTCACTAGGTAAACAACCCATGGACGCCTCCGCTATTGGCGCGCCTATATCTGGACCAACTGGTCGTGAAAGGAGGCATGCCATGTCTGCCATCCAGATCGTCTGCGCGGTGGCCGTTCCCTTGCTCTGGGGTTATCAGTTCGTGGCCATCAAAGTGGGCGTTACGGAGTTTCCGCCTCTCTTCTTCCTCGCACTGCGGTTCCTGGCCATCGCGCTGCTGCTTGTTCCGTTCGTCAAAAGGCCCACGCGTCAACAGTTCGGCCCTATCGCAGCTATTTCGATTTTCCTTGGTGGACTGAACTTCGGGCTCTTCTATGTTGGCCTTCGGCTCGGCTCGGGAAGCATGTCGGCCGTCGCATATCAACTCGCAACGCCCTTCACGGTCCTGTTAGCTTGGCCGCTGCTCGCAGAGAGGCCGTCTCTCACCACGTCCGCCGGAGTGGTCCTTGCATTCGTCGGCGTGGTCGTCTTGGCAGCGGGGCCCGGCCTGTCGGCAAACGCGCTTCCGCTGCTGCTTGTGATCGGGGCAGCCTTCGCATTTGCGGTGTCCAACGTCTTGACGAAACGCTACGGCCCTTTTGACCCCTTGATGTTGATGGGGTGGTCGTCGCTGCTCACGGTGCCGCAGGTCATGTTGATGTCGTTGCTCCTTGAACATGGACAACCGGCGAGCCTTATCACGGCGGATGGACGTGGTTGGCTGGCACTCGCCTACACAATTTTCATCGGAGGAATTGTTGGGTTTGGCCTTTGGTTCCGGCTGATCGCCCGTTGCTCCATGGGCCGCGTCGCACCCTTCGGCCTGCTGCTTCCGGTGTTCGCCTTGATTTCGAGCGTGTTGTTCCTTGGCGACCGCATGACCCCAAAATTGATTGTCGGTGGGCTGCTCGCGATCTTTGGCGTCGCCATTACACAAGTGAGAAGACCGCTCGACCAATTTGAACCTGCAAGTCACGTCGTGGATAGACGACACTACGCTCGCAGATTTGTCAGCAATCTGCTTGCTCGATCACTCCGCCCCCTTGGATAAGAAAGGAAATCTCTCATGTTCGGAATTTCTCCGCTCGGCTGGATCCATACACTATCTCGTCTTCATAGAGAGCAGCCTGCCGTGCTTTGGCCAGGAAGAGACGATGGAGGTGGACGCATGACCTAGCGACCTAACACGGCCTCGAGATGACTTAGTTTCCCGACATTCAATTTTTATCCCTTTAGGAGCTTTTGTTATGGCAAATCCGATTTCTGCCCTCGGCGCTGTTCACACTGTACTCAGTCTCGTCCCAGTGGCGGCAGGGCTGACTGCCTTCGTACGCTATGGCCGCATCGATCCAGCGAGCCGCGTCGGCAAGATATACCTCGGGGGCATGGTCGCCTCCATCTTCACTTCGTTTGGTTTGTCGAGCACCGGGCATTTCAATGCCGGACACGCACTCGGCATATTGGCGTTAGTCGTGATGTTGGTGGGTACTTTCGCACCGCGCATCGCAATTCTCGGGCGAGCCGCCGCGTACGTGCAAACGCTGGCCATGTCTTTTAGCTTCTTTCTGTTGCTGGTGCCCGGCACTAATGAAACATTGAACCGTCTACCGGTTGGCCACCCGATCGGCGCCGGCCCCGATTCGCCTCCCGTGCAAGCGGCACTGGTAGGACTGCTCATCCTGTTCCTGATCGGTACGACATATCAGTTGTTGAAGCTTTACCGGCAAGCTGCGCAGACGACCCACCGCGCAATAACGTCGACGGCCGGCTGACGACACGGGGGAGAAGCGACATGGGTAGTCGTTCTCCCCTAATTCTTGCACCGGCACCTTTACTCTGGAACGACGCCTTAATTCCTAGACCAGCATACATGTCAAAGCATTCGGGAAGTGGTTCTGTCTCTACTCCATCGCAAGCATCGTGATCCTTTTCGCGTTCGGCGCTTTGACCTTTTTGGACGCTCCTCGCGTCGGAGCAAGTCTGCCCACCCCGTGGGTGGGGGTCTCGGAACGCATGGCGAGGCGATCCAAGCATCACCGTCCGCTATCGGGAAACTCATCCCATTAGTGCGATCGGCCGCTTCTGGCCGGGAAGAGCCTGATTGGCCTGTAGAGTCGGGATGTGACGCGGTTGCATTAGGTTCGCGGTATCGGTCGGCGACAGGCAAGGAAAAACACAAGATCCTAGACGAGTTCATCGTCACGACAGGCTATCACGAGAAGTCGGCGATCCGCGTGCTGAACGGCGAACCAACTGCGAAGCGACCTCAGACGCGCAATCGACCCTCGCTCTACGACGAGGCGGCCCGTGCGGCGTTAATCGTGCTTTGGGAGGCTTCGGATCGAGTCTGTAGCAAGCGGCTGAAGGCTCTGATACCGATTCTGCTGCCGGCCTTGGAGCGACACGCGCATCTGAAGCTCGATGCGACGATCCGCTTGAAGATCCTTGCGATGAGCGCGGCGACAATTGACAGACTGCTGCGGGCGCCACGCACCGCGACCCGCTCGAAGAAGGCTCGCCGCATGCTGCCCGAGCCGCGCCGGCGTGTGCCGCTGCGGACCTTTGCCGATTGGAACGAGCCGCTTCCCGGGAGCATGGAAATGGACACCGTCGCGCATTGCGGGGAAGCCAATCGCGGCAGCTACATCAACAGCCTCGTCCTGACCGACGTTGCGAGCGGGTGGACGGAAGCTGCGCCCCTGCTGGTGCGCGAAAGCACCCTGGTGGTTGAGACACTAGAGCGCATTCGCCTCGGGCTGCACTTTGCCCTCCGAGCACTGGATGTCGACAACGGTAGCGAATTTGTGAACGAGAAGTTGATCGAGTACTGCCTAAGCCGTGGCATCGAGCTCACCCGTTCACGCCCCTATCGCAAGAACGACCAGGCTTGGATCGAGCAGAAGAACGGGGCTGTTGTCAGGAAGCTTCTTGGGTACAGGCGTTTTGAGGGTATCGCTGCCGCGAAGGCGATCACGCGCCTGTATGGAGCCTCGCGGCTGTTCGTGAACTTCTTCCAGCCTTCGTTCAAACTGGCTGCAAAACATCGTGAAGGCGCTCAAGTTGCCAAGCGCTACTATCCGCCACAGACGCCGTGCGAGCGCCTGCTGCAGGCGGAGAGTATCCCAGAGGGCGCGAAGGCTAAGCTGCGCGAAGTCGCCGGCGCCCTCGACCCCTTGAAGCTTCTGGAGGAGATGCGGGCCGTGCAGGCACACCTGGCGGCACTCGCCGATGGCGAGATACCTCCCAGCCCTACGGCCGAACCGCCCGATCTTGCCGCGTTCGTGGCCAGCCTCTCGAGCGCATGGCGAGCGGGCGAGGTGCGTCCGACCTTCTCGGTAGCAGCCAAGCCTCGCTACCTGCGCAGGAGAACGCGCGGCTGTGACACAGCCGCACGTGCGCAACCTTCACCACCTGATCGAGGCCGCCGAGCTCGACGTGCTCGTGACTCCAGTCAAACTGATACGCTTCCCCGGTGCGAAGCTTTGGGGAATGAAGGCCGTGGCGATCGGGTGACGCCGGCGCTCGAACTCGCGCATGTGCCGGCGCACCGCATCCACCGCGCCGGCATAGCCTTCCAGGCGCAGCGCCTCGAACATCCGCTGCGCCGTGCGCCGCTCCCGCGCCGGCAGCTTCTCCTCAAGCTACAGGCTCTCTCTTGCCTTGCTGTAGTCATCCCGGTAGGTTGGATTTCGTCGTAGGAACTCCCAAGTCCAACCGACGTCATCGAGTTGAGCGGTGAACGAGTAGTCCGACGCATTCTGCCAAGTGGGCATGCCCCATATTCGCACGCACTGAATCGGAGGGTGAGGGGTTGGCCAGCTCCTGGTAACAATGGAGCATGTTCTTTAACAGCGAGCAGATCGTCCAGCTGACCGGCTACAACCGCCCCTCGGCCCAGCGTAGATGGTTGGCTCATAACGGAATGTCCTTTTGGGTGCGCGCCGACGGCACCAACGCCGTTCCAGTCGAGCAATTAACGGTTACTCGATCCGCGCGCAGCGCAACTTGGAAGCCGGACTTGTCGCCCTTGGATCGAAAACGCTAGCCTCTCCCGATGGGTCGGCGACGTCGGCAGGACAGGCATCTTCCCCAGCGGGTCTACGTCCGTCGCGGCAGCTATTTCTTCGTAGACCCCTCCGGCAAGTGGCACATCCTCGGGCACGACATGTCGGCGATGTACCGCACGCTCGCGACGTTGCTCCAGACGTCGCACGCTTGCCTGTCCATGAGCAATGTTTTCGATCGCTACCTGATTGAAGTGCTTCCTGGCCTTGGCGCTCGCACCCAGGCCGATTATCGGGGTTACATCGAGAACCTGCGCCCCGCTTTCGGGAACGCGCCGCCGCGCGCGGTCACGGCTGGTCACGTCAGTGACTACCAGGCAAAGCGTGCGGAGCGGTCAGTCGTGCAGGCGAACCGCGAGAAGTCGTGCTTGTCGGCAGTATTTACCGCTGCCCTCAAATGGCACATCGTCGAGACGAATCCGTGTCGCCTGGTTCCGAAGCTCAGAGAAGCCGAGCGCGACCGTTACGTGACCGACGCGGAGTTCACAGCTGTGTACAAGCTGGCTTCGCCGATGATGCAGTGTGCAATGGATCTCGCGACGATGACGGGTCAGCGGGAAGGCGATCTTCTCAAGCTGACGCGGTCACAGCTGACGGACGACGGTGTCGTGTTCAGCATCGGGAAGTCGAAGCGTCGCCATCCTCGTCATGGCCAGATCGTTGAGACATCGAAGCGGGTTATCCTGGAATGGTCTCCCGAGCTGCGAGTCGTCATCGAGCGTCTGAAAAAGCTCGGGCCGCAGATTCGCCCGACCCTCCTCTGCAACCTTGAAGGGAAGCCGTTCACGTCCGACGGGTTTCGGTCCAACTGGCACCGCCTGATGACCAAGGCGACGGCTCCCGGCGGCAAGGGCGAGCCGCCGGTTTTGGCGGAACGTTTCACGTTCCACGACCTCCGCGCGAAGTCAGCGAGCGACGACGAACTGGAGGTCGCGACCGAGCGGCTGGCTCATGACGACCCTCGCACGACGCAGAAGGTCTACCGCCGGAAACCTCGGCGAGCCAGACCGGGTGCGAAAATATTGGACGCGAGCGGGGATATTGGACAGTGAGGTCGGGTACCGCCGTCCTAACTTCTTGATCTAATGGTGGCCAGGGGCGGAATCGAACCACCGACACGCGGATTTTCAGTCCGCTGCTCTACCAACTGAGCTACCTGGCCGCCGGCGAGGAAGGGCGCGTATTAGAGCGGCCCGCGATGAAGCCGTCAAGCAACGGTGTGGCTAAGCCCCTGATCGGAAATGACTTCGCTCAGGCGTCTCACGGTCGCAGCAGGATCTTGCCGCTCGTCTCGCGGCTCTCCAGAGCACGGTGTGCTTCCGCCACGTCCTGCAGCGCGAGCTCGCGATCGATTCGGATGGTCAGGCGTCCGTCGCGGACCCAGTCGAACAGCTCCGTGACGCGTCCCAGCCGCTCCGCGCGCGTCGCCACGTAATTGGCGAGTGTCGGGCGGGTCAGGTACAGAGAACCGCGCTGGTTCAACACCTGCGGGTCGAACGGCGCGACTGGTCCGCTCGACTGACCGAACAGCACCAGCAGACCGCGCGGTGCGAGACAGGAGAGGCTACCGGCGAAGGTCGCACGCCCGACCGAGTCGTACACCACGTCGACACCGCGCTTTGCCGTGAGTCGTTGGACCTCCGCGACGAAATCCTGGCTCGTATATAGAATGATCTCGTCGGCACCGGCGCCGCGCGCCAGCGCCGCCTTGTCCTGTGTGGAAACGGTTGCGATCACCCGCGCGCCGCGCATGCTGGCAATCTGACACAGCAGCAGGCCGACGCCGCCGGCGGCGGCGTGCACCAGGCAGGTGCTGCCCGCCGCGAGCGCAAAGGTCGAGGTCGCGAGGAAGTGTGCCGTGAGCCCTTGCAGCAGCAGTGCCGCGGCAGCACGTGTGTCGATGAAGTCCGGCAGTCGGATCAATTCCTCGGCGGCGATCGCCGCTCTTTGCGCGTAAGCGCCGGCAGATCCCTGCCAGGCCACCCGGTCCCCCACCCGGAATTCACGGACTTCGGGGCCGAGGCCGATGATTGTTCCCGCCGCCTCGCAGCCCGGAATGAGCGGCATCGGCGCCGGGTACAGGCCGCTGCGCTGATAGATATCGAAGAAGTTCACCCCGGCGTACTCGATGCGTACCAGAACCCGGCCGCTTGCCGGAGTTGGTTCAGGCAAATCGATGTAGGTAAGCACCTCACGACCACCGGGCGCAGTAATCTGCACCGCTTTCACGCCGCAGGGCTCCCGCCGTCGAAGCTGACCGCGGTGGTGTTGGCACCGCTCAGAACGATGCCAACCCGCTCGCCGGGCTCCGGCTGGTAGCGTCCCGAGAGTAGCGCCGCAAACGCGGTCGCGCCGCCCGGCTCGACCACGACCCGCAGCACTTCCCACAGCCGCCGCTGCGCCATCTGAATCGCATCGTCGGAGACCAGGACGACGCGCTTTGCGTACCGCCGCGCCAGTGGGAACACGAGCTCGCCTACTCTGCTCGGCGCGAGCGAGTCGGCAGCGATACCGCCGGCGGGTGCGTCGACCGGGTGGCCCGCTGCAAGTGCCTGGGTGAGAGTGGGGGCGCTCTCGGGCTCGACGCCGATCAGCCGCACCGTGTCCTGGAAGAACGCCGCGATGCCGCCGAGCAGACCGCCGCCGCCCACGGCGACGAGCAGACTGTGCAACGGTTCAGTCTGCTGCTCGAGCTCCAGCGCCAGGGTTCCCTGCCCGAGCAGCGTCTCCAGCTGGTCGAATGCGTGTATCGGCAGGGCGCCCGAGCGCGCGGCCCACTCTTCACTCGCCGCCAGCGCGTCTGCATAGCGCTCGCCTGTCACGCTGAGCTCGGCACCGCACTCCCTGATCCTGGCAATCTTCGCCGGCGAGGCGACGCGCGGGACGAAAATCCGCGCCGGCTTGCCGAGGCGACGGGCCGCGTAGGCCACCGCGACACCATGATTGCCCCCGGAAGCTGCCACGACGCCCGCCTCTGGAACCTGTCGCAACAACAGATTGGCGAATGCGCCGCGGGTCTTGAACGAGCCGGCGCGCTGCAGCATTTCCAGCTTGAAGATCGCGCCGAACGGTGCCAGTTGCCAATCGGCCGCATCCGTACCGATCACCGGCGTGCGCCGCACGTACGACCGTATCACTTCGTAGGTGCGCGTGATGGCTTCGCGATCGATCATGTTAGGCGAGCGACCTGCGCGGCGGGTGCCGCTGCTAGCGCGCGACGCAGTCGATCTCCACCGCCGCCCCCAGCGGTAACGCAGCGACCGCAACCGTGGTGCGCGCCGGATACGGGGCCGCGAAGTAGCGCGCATACACGGCATTCATGCGCTGAAAATCCCCCATGTCGGTCAGATACACGTTCACCCGCACGACGTCGCCGAGCGATCTGCCCGCCGCGCGCAGCAGCGCGCCGAGATTGTGGAGCACCTGCTCGGTTTGTGCGCCGACGTCGCCGGCCATCAGCTGACCGCTCGCAGGATTCACGGCCACCTGGCCGCTCAGGAACAGGAACTCCCCGGCGCGCACGCCGGCCGAGAACGGCCCTGCCGGGGGTGCGATCTCGTCGCTGGTAATGACTTCCCTTGGCATACGTCGTGCTCCTTGATCCGGCGGCGGCGCGAACTGGCGGCGTTCCGGAGCCGGTGCTAGTATCCACACGCTTAGGCGAGTGCCTAAATGCTACTTAGGCGAACGACTAATTGTCAACGATGCATGCGGACCGTCTGCTGCGCGCCGTCGCCAGTGACCGCCGATTACAGATCCTCGAATGGCTGCGCACGCCGCGCGCGCACTTTGCGCGGCAGCTCGACGGCGACCTGGTCCGGGATGGCGTGTGCGGCGTACTCATCGCCCGCAAGCTCGGTGTCAGTCAGCCGACCGTGAGCGAGCACCTCAGGATTCTGGCCGAGGCCGGACTGGTCCGCGGCAAACGCATCAAGCAGTGGACGTTCTATCGGCGCGACGAACGTCGTATCCGTGACCTCAAGCGCCGCATCCTCGCCAGGCTCTGAGGGGAGCAGGTCCATGGCGGCAGGCCTCGCCGTGCGCGACATCACGCCAGCGGATCACGAAGAATGGCTGGTGCTCTGGCAGGGCTACAACGCCTTTTACGGTCGTTCCGGCCCGACAGCGCTCGAACCCGAGGTGTCCGCAAGCACCTGGCGGCGCTTCTTCGATGCCGGCGAGCCGGTCCATGCGCTGGTCGCCGAGCTCGACGGACGCCTGCTGGGTCTTGCGCACTACCTCTTTCACCGCAGCACCATCGCCGTGACGCCCGTGTGCTATCTGCAGGATCTGTTTACCCGCGCGGAGCAGCGTGGCCGGGGCGTGGGTGGTGCCCTCATCGAAGAGGTCTGCCGCCGCGCACGTGATGCGGGTGCCGCCCGGGTGTACTGGCACACGCATGAGACCAACCTCATCGCCCGGCGCCTGTACGACCGGCTGGCCGAGCGGTCCGGATTTATCGTCTACCGTAAGGACCTCCCTACCCCGCGCGGCCCGTGAGCCCGGTGGGCATCTGAGGCCGTGATCCTGGCGGGCAGGCGTGCGGGCGGCGCGCCGCTGTCGCCGCGCCCTCTCACCCATGCGAGAGAGTCCCGTCCCTACCGGTGGGAGCCCGCCGCACTCTCCTAGCGATGCATTTAAGACCCGGGCGACCGCGCACAAGATTGGCGGAGTCGGCGTTGCCACAAAGGCTGCCGCTGGATCTGGCACAAGCGTTTCCCGGGAGGACCCCATGCGCCGCTCTCATTCTTATTCCTATTTACTGCCCGCGGCGCTGGCCGCGGCGCTCCTCTTGAGCGGCTGCGCGCGCAACGAGGCTGCCGAGACTCAGGCTGCACCCGTGCCGCAGGTGAGCGTGGCACAGGCGATCTCGCGCAAGGTCACCGAGTTCGTTGAGTTCACCGGGCGCTTCGAGGCGGTGGACCGCGTCGAGGTCCGGCCGCGCGTCTCCGGCTACATCTCCTCGGTCAACTTCAGCGACGGCGGCGAGGTGCGCAAGGGCGACGTGCTGTTCGTCATCGACCCGCGTCCCTACGCGGCCGAGCGCGACAAAGCCCGTGCGCAACTCGCCCAGGCACGCTCGCAGCTGGCACTTGCGCGCTCCGAGCGCGACCGCGCGACGAAGCTCCTCGCGCAGCATGCGATCTCGCAGGAAGAGTTCGATACCCGCAACTCGGGCCTCGAGCAGGGGCAGGCGAACGTGGAGGCCGCGCAGGCCGCGCTCGATGCGGCGGCGCTCAACCTCGACTTCACCCGCGTGACAGCGCCCATCTCGGGGCGCATCAGCCGGGCGCTGGTGACCAGCGGCAATTTCGTGACCAGCGGGCAGACGCAGCTCACGACGCTGGTATCGCTGGACCCGATCTATGTGGCCTTCGACGGTGATGAGCAGGAGTACCTGAGGTACATCAGGCACGCACGCGAGCTGGCGGCGGATTCGCGCCAGGCGAGCAGCCCGGTGCAGGTGGGACTCGCGAACGAGAGCGACTTCCCGCACGCGGGTGTCATGGTGTTCGTCGACAACGCGCTCGATCCCATGACCGGCACCATCCGCAGCCGCGCACTGCTCGAGAACCACGATCGCCTCTTTACGCCGGGGCTGTTCGCCCGCATCAAGCTCCTCGGCAGCAGTCAGCACGATGCCGTGCTGGTGAACGACAGTGCGATCGGCACCGACCAGACCGTGCGCTACGTGCTGGTGCTTGGCAAGGAAAACAAGGTGGACTACCGGCCCGTGCAGCTCGGCCCTGTCGTCGACGGGTTGCGCGTCGTGCAGTCCGGCCTCGCGGCAGGCGAGACGATCGTGGTCAACGGCCTGCAGCGGGTGCGCCCGGGAGCCCAGGTGGCGCCGCAGCGCGTCGCGATGGGCGAGCCGCGACGCGGCGAGCAGCCAGCGCTGCTGGCGCACAACGGCTCTGCCAAGAGCGAGGCGCGGCCATGAAGCTTTCCGATTTCTTCATCGACCGCCCGATCTTCGCCGGCGTCATCTCTGCGTTCATCACCATCGCCGGCCTGATCGCGCTCTTCAGGCTGCCGATCAGCGAGTACCCGGAGGTCGTGCCGCCGCAGGTGGTGGTGCACGCGTCCTATCCGGGCGCCAACCCGAAGGTGATCGCCGACACCGTGGCGGCGCCTCTCGAGCAGGCGATCGTCGGCGTCGAGGACATGCTCTACATGTCCTCGACCTCCACCATGGATGGCTCGCTGACGCTCACCGTGACCTTCAGGATCGGCGCCGATATCGACCGCGCGCAGGTGCAGGTGCAGAACCGCGTGTCGCAGGCACTGCCACGCCTGCCCGAAGAGGTACGCAACCTCGGCGTCAATACCGTCAAGGCCTCCTCCAACCTCACGCTGGTCGTCAACCTCACCTCGCCGAGCGGGCGCTACGACTCGCTGTACCTGCGCAACTACGCGGTGCTCAACATCCGGGACGTGCTGGCGCGGCTGCCCGGAATGGGCGACGTGCAGGTGTTCGGCGGCGGCGACTACTCGATGCGGGTCTGGCTCGATCCGCAGAAGCTGGCCGCGCGCAACCTCACCGCCGGCGACGTGGTGGGCGCGATTCGCGAGCAGAACGTGCAGGTGGCCGCCGGTCAGCTGGGCGCGCCGCCCTCGCCGAATACCGAATTCCAGATCGCGCTCAATGCCGCCGGTCGGCTCACCGACGAGCAGCAGTTCCGCGACATCATCGTAAAGACCGGCGACGACGGCCAGGTGGTGCGCCTCGGCGATGTCGCGCGCGTCGAGCTCGGTGCCCAGGCCTACGGGGTGCGCAGCCTCCTCGACAACAAGCCCTCGCTCGCGATCCCGGTGTTCCAGTCGCCCGGGGCCAACGCACTCGAGCTCTCCACCAACGTCCGCAAGACCATGGAGGAGCTCAAGAAGAACTTTCCCGAGGGCATGGATTACGGGATTGTCTACGATCCCACCCAGTTCGTGCGCCAGTCGATCGAGGCCGTCGTGCACACCCTGCTCGAGGCCGTCGTGCTCGTCGTGCTGGTCGTGATCCTGTTCCTGCAGACCTGGCGCGCCTCGCTCATTCCGCTGATCGCAGTGCCGGTATCGGTGATCGGCACGTTCGCCGTGTCTGCTGGCGTTCGGCTTCTCTATCAACACCCTGTCACTCTTCGGGCTGGTGCTGGCGATCGGTATCGTGGTCGACGATGCCATCGTGGTCGTGGAGAACGTCGAGCGTCACATCGCACAAGGTCAAGCACCGCGCGAAGCCACCAAGCTGGCCATGAGCGAGGTCAGCCGTCCCATCATCGCGATCACCCTGGTGCTGGTCGCGGTGTTCGGGCCGGTGGCGTTCATCAGTGGGCTGACGGGCGAGTTCTACCGGCAGTTCGCGCTCACGATCGCTATCTCGACGGTGATCTCGGCGTTCAACTCGCTCACCCTTTCGCCGGCACTGGCCGCGGTGCTGCTGAAGCCCCATGGCGCCAGGCCCGACTTGCTGATGCGCGCGATGAACCGGGTACTCGGCCGCTTCTTCCGGCGCTTCAACACCGGCTTCACGCGCGCTGGTGAGGGTTACAACCGCGCGCTCGCCCTCACGATGCGCCATGGCGCCGTCGCGCTCGCCATCTACGCCGGTCTCATCGTCCTCACCTGGTTCGGCTTCCATTCTGTGCCGGGCGGATTCATCCCGGCGATGGACAAGCAGTACCTGGTCGCGGTTGCGCAGCTGCCTCCGGCCGCCTCCCTCGATCGGACCGAAGCGGTGACCCGGCGTATCGCCGACATTGCGCTCAGGCAGCCGGGCGTCAGCCACGCGGTCGAGTTTGCCGGCATGTCGGTGAACGGCTTCACGCAGAGCTCGAGCGCCTCGCTCACCTTCTTCGCGCTCGATGACTTCTCGCGCCGCGGCCCGGCTGCGCTCTCGGGGCAGGCTATTGCGGCCGCGCTCAACCAGAAGATGGCCTCGATCGAGGACGCGTTCGTGATGGTGGTGACGCCGCCGCCGGTGATCGGACTCGGCACGCTCGGCGGATTCAAGCTGCAGATCGAGGACCGCGCGGACGAAGGTCCCCAGGCCCTGTTCGCCGCCCTGTCGGAAGCGCTCGGCAAGGCGAACCGGAATCCGGCGCTCGGCGGTGCATTTCAGCACCTACCAGATCAATGTCCCGCAGCTCGATATCGACTGTCGACCGTGTCAAGGCCAAGCGCCAGAACGTGAAGCTCTCGGACGTATTCGAAACGCTGCAGGTTTACCTCGGCTCGCTGTACGTCAACGACTTCAATCGCTTCGGCCGAACTTACCAGGTGGTGGCGCAGGCGGATGCGCCGTTCCGCGCCCAGCTCGATGACGTCATGCCGCTCAAGACCCGCAACGCCAGCGGCGAGATGGTGCCGCTCGGCTCGGTGATCAACGTCTCGCGCTCCTTCGGTCCCGACGTCGTGCAGCGCTACAACGCCTACACCGCCGCCGACATCAACGGCGGTCCTGCGCCCGGCTACAGCTCGGGACAGGCGCAGGCGGCGATGGCGAAGATCCTCGACGAAACGCTGCCGCGCGGCATGTCGTACGAGTGGACCGATCTCGCCTACCAGCAGCTGATCGCGGGCAACACGGCGGATCCTGATATTCCCGCTGTGCGTGCTGTTCGTCTTCCTGGTGCTGGCGGCGCAATACGAGAGCCTGAGCCTGCCGCTCGCCATCGTGCTCATCGTGCCGATGTGCCTGCTGCCGGCGATCACCGGCGTGCTGCTCTCGCATGGCGACAACAACATCTTCATGCAGATCGGGCTGCTCGTGCTCGTCGGCCTCGCCTGCAAGAACGCCATCCTGATCGTGGAGTTCGCCAAGCACCTGCAGGAGGAGCGGGGACGCGAGGCGCGCGATGCGGTGCTCGAGGCCGCGCACCTGCGGCTGCGCCCGATTCTCATGACCTCGATGGCCTTCATCATGGGAGTCGTGCCGCTGATCCTCGCTGCGGGTGCCGGGGCCGAGGTGCGCCATGCACTGGGTGTCACGGTTTTCGCAGGGATGCTCGGCGTCACGTTCTTCGGCCTGCTGCTCACCCCGGTGTTCTATGTGCTGGTGCGCCGCCTTGCCGCTCGCGAGGCGGCGCGTGCCGCGCAGCCACAGCTGCTCGCGCCGGAGGTTTCACATGACTGACATCACCCGGCGCCGCTACGCCACCTTCGCTGTTCTCGGCACGGTGCTTACGCTCGTGGTGCTCGCCGCGGCGCTGGCCGGCTGCGCCGTAGGGCCGAATTACGTCAGGCCGGCGACGCCGCTCGCGCCTGAGTTCGCCGGCACGCAGGCGGGTCCTTACTCGGCCGCCGCCGCCACTCAGGGGCAGTTCTGGACGCAGTTCGGTGATCCCACACTCGATCGGCTCGTCGACGAGGCGCTCGCCGCGAACCACGACTTGCGCATCGCGCTCGGTCACCTGGTCGAGGCGCGCGCCGAGCGGCGCGCGGCGAAGCTCGATCTGCTGCCGATCGTGACCGCCTCGGGCGGGTATACGGACGAGCGACTGTCGGCGGCGGAAAGCCTGTTCGGCCAGCCGATCAATGCGCGCTACTACGATGCCGGGTTCGATGCGTTCTGGGAGCTCGATCTCTTCGGGCGCGTGCGCCGCAACGTCGAGGCGCAGAGCGCGCAGGTTCAGGGCGCGGAGGCGAGCCTGCGCGATGCCCAGGTGTCGGTCACCGCGGAGGTGGCCCGAGCCTACTTCGAGCTGCGCGGCGAGCAGACGCAGCTCGCCGTGGCCCGTCGCAACGTCGACAATCAGCGCGAGACGCTCGAGCTCACGCAGGCGCGGCTCGACGCCGGGCGCGGCACCGAGCTTGACACCTCGCGCGCGCAGTCGCAGCTGTCCACCACGCTCGCGACCATCGGTCCGCTCGAAGCATCGGTCGCGCGCTCGATCCATCGCCTCGCGGTGCTCACCGGTCGCGAGCCCAACGCGCTCAACGAGCTGCTGCAGCCGCCCCGCGAGCTTCCCGACCTGCCGCAGATCACCGCCGTGGGTGACCCGGCGGGACTTCTGCGCCGCCGGCCCGATATCCGTGTTGCCGAGCGTCAGCTGGCCGCCTCCACGGCGCTCGTTGGGGTGGCGATGGGCGACCTCTTTCCGAAAGTGACCTTCACCGGCAGCTTCAGTTATTCGGCGGCCGCGGGCAGTCCGCTCGGCGCAAGTCCCACGCGCGGCTACGTGGTCGGACCCTCGATCTCCTGGGCCGCCTTTGATCTCGGTCGCGTCAAGGCGCAGGTCGAGGGCAGCCGGGCGCGTGCCGACGTCGCACTCGCCGCCTACGAGCAGACCGTGCTGCGGGCGCTCGAGGACACCGAGGACGCGCTCGTCACTCACGCCCGCACCCGCGACAGTCTCGGCGACGCCACCGAGGCCGCCGCGGCGAGCCGCACCGCGGCACGTCTGGCGCGCACCCGCTATGAGGGCGGAATGGTCGACTTCCTCGAAGTGCTCGACGCGGAGCGCACGCAGCTGAGCGCGGAGGATCGCCTGGCACAGTCGCGCACCGATGCCGCGACCAGCCTCATCGCCGTCTACAAGGCACTCGGTGGTGGCTGGCAGTCGGCGCCCCTGCCACGGTACGTCCGGCAGGCGGGAGGCTAAGCTCTTGATTCGCAAACAGCTGCCTGGCGTGCCGCTCCCCCTTAAGATAGAGACGCCGGCCCGCGGCGACCGGGCACGCGCGCGTCGCGGTAGACTTTCCGGTCAGCCACTGCACCCCGGGAAGGCCCCCTCTGACATGAACGCCAACCTTGTCCCCCTGGAACCGAGCACCGCCGCCGCGCCCTGCGCGGAGAAGCTCACACGCATCAACGAGTCCCTGCAGGCGCGCGAGCGGCTGCTGATCGCTTCCGCCCGCGCCAGCCGTCTGCTGCTCGAGGCCCCGGACGTGCGGGCCGCCATCCCGGGGGTGCTCGGCCTGATCGGCGAGGCGGCGCACGTCGACCGCGTGAACCTGATGCAGACGCGCACCGGACCGAACGGCGAGCCGCTGCTGGTGGTAACGAGTGAATGGACCGCGGAGGGCATCACGCCCTCGCTCCTCGAGACCACCCCTTGCACGTGCGACGAGCGCAAATTCGCGGCGGTGTGCGCCGAGCTGCGTGCCGGGCGCAGTGTGTGCTTCAGCAAGAGCGAGGGATCGGCGCCGCATCCGATCGCGGCGATCGAAGGCGCCGGTACGCGGAGCAAGGCCATCGTGCCGGTATTCGTCGCCGGCGAGTTCATCGGCGTGGTGGGTTTCGACAACACGCGCCAGCACCGCGCCATCGATGCGGCCGAGCTGGCGGCGCTGGAGACGGCGGCCGGCGTGATCGGCGCGGCGCTGCACCGCGAGCGCCTCGTCGACGACGTGCGGCGCGAGCGCGAGCATGCCGCCGAGGAGCGCGTCGCGGAGCTCGCCAAGGCGAATGCCGTGATTCGCGGCAACCTGGAGCGCCTGGCGGGCGAGACCGACCTGCACAGCTTCATGGGCCACATCCTGCTCGAGGCGACGCGCCAGTTCGATGCCGTCTCGGGCGCGGTCATCGTGCTCAAGGATTCGCTGCAGGAATGGCGCATCGTTGCGCATGTGCGCAACGGCGAGGTGGCGTCCCCGGAGTACGCGAACAGTGTACCGATGGCCGGCTCGGTCTTCAGCACACGCTTCGCCGATCTGCGTGAGCCGCTGTATCTGAATGTCAGCAAGCAGCGCAGCGAGATCTGGCCGGGAGTGCTGGCGTTTCACCGCCGCATCGGCGCCGTCGGTACCGTGTTCTATCCGCTGCTGTTCGGCGCCCGCAGCGTCGGCTTCCTGGTGCTGAGCTTTCAGCGCGATGCCGAGGTCATCAAACGCAGCGAGCTGCTCGTGGCGCTCGCCCAGCAGGCGACGCTCGCGGTGCAGCTCACACGCCTCGCCTATTCCGCCAAGGAAGCCGCCGTGCTCATGGAGCGCACGCGCATCGGTCAGGAGATCCATGACGGGCTGGCGCAGGCGTTCACAGGGATACTGCTGCAGCTCGGCGCCGTCGAGGAGTTCCCGTCCTGCAGGAAGCGCGGCTCGGAGCTCGCGATCACGCTGTCACGCATCCGCGAGCTCGCGCGATATGGCCTCGCCGAGGCGCGCCGCTCGGTGATGGCGCTGCGGCTCGACCAGACACGGCGCACGGGCCTGGAGCTGGCGCTGCGCCAGCTCGCCGATCGCTCCACGGTGCCGGGCGGCATCACCTGCACCTTCGACGGCGGCGGCGTTGAGACGGGGCTGCGCCCCGAGCACGAGCACGAGCTGCTGCGCATCGCTCAGGAAGCCGTCAGCAATGCGGTCCGTCACGCCCGGCCGCACGCGGTACGCATCACCATGACCGATGAGGCAGCGCACTGGACGCTCGCGGTAGCGGACGACGGCGAGGGCATGGCGCAGAGCCCGGAGCTGTCCGCCCGACAGGGCTTCGGGCTCTCCAGCATGCGCCAGCGTGCCGGTGCGATCGGCGCCGAATGGCAGATCGACAGCGAGCCGGGTCGCGGCACGCGGATCAGCGTGCGCATGATCAAGCGCGCCGCGCTCGGAGTCGGCGCATGAGGCCGCAGATCCGGGTGGTGCTCGCCGACGACCATCCGGTCGTACGTGACGGGCTGGCCGCCATGGTCAATCAGCAGGCCGACATGGAGGTGGTCGCTGAGGCGGGCGATGGCGATGAGGCGATCGATCTGTACGAGCAGCACCGTCCCGACGTGATGGTGCTCGATCTGCGCATGCCGAAGCGCGACGGGGTCGCGGTGGTACAGCGCGTGCTCGAGATCAACCCCAAGGCCTGCATCCTCGTCATGACCACCTACGACGGCGATGAGGACATCTTCCGCTGCCTGTCACAGGGCGCCAAGGGTTACCTGCTGAAGGACGCGCCGCGTCAGGAGATCCTGGCCGCGATCCGTGCGGTGAGCGAGGACCGTCCCTACACCTCGTCCACCGTCGCCGCCAAGGCGCTGCAGCGCATGGGCAAGCCGAGCCTCACGCAGCGCGAGCTCGGCGTGCTGCAGCTGGTTGCAGAGGGCCGCAGCAACAAGGACATCGCGCGGCGGCTGTCGATCACCGAGGGCACTGCGAAGACGCACGTGAAGGCGATCCTCACCAAGCTCGACGCCATCAGCCGCACCGAAGCGGTCGCCGTCGCGCACAAGCGCGGCCTGATCCACCTGTAGAAGCCGCCGCCCGCTGTGGCGGGCGCTCACTCCGGAGTCCGGTAACCTTCCGGAGCCTGCGAGCCGCCGCCGAAGAAGAACTTCTCCATCTCGGTCTCGAGAAACTTGCGCGCCTTGGGCTCGATAGGCGTGAGGCGGTACTCGTTGATGAGCATGGTCTGGTGCTGCAGCCAGCGCGACCACGCGTCCTTCGACACCTGCTCGTAGATGCGCCGGCCGAGCTCGCCCGGATATGGCGCCCGCTCGAGGCCCGGTAGCTCGCGCTTCAGCATCACACACTGCACCAGGCGCGCCACGGCGTTCAGGTCTCCCGCAGAGCAATCACGGCGGCGCGTCGAACAGCGTTGCCGCTCTTGAGTCTCGACAGCAGCGTCGTGACGGGGGCGGGCAGGCCGATGCGCGCCGGCTCGTGCAGGTTATACCAGAGGCCGCCACCCTGCTCCATGACCGCGGCCGTGCCCGCACCGCGCGCGAGCAGCGGCGTGATCGTCAGGTCGAAGTGGGTGAACGCGTGCTCGAGCGGGGCGAGCGGCTGCGGCTCGAGCGCCGCACCCAGGGTGTCGCGCGCGAAGGCCGCCGCGGCGCTCGCGCTGCCAAACTCCGGCAGGCACCACAAGCCGCCCCACACACCGCTTTCCGGCCGGCGCTCGAGCCATACGCTACCGGATGCGGTGAGCGCGATGAGCATGAACACGCGCCGCCGCGCGCGCGCCGGGGTGCGCCGCGCGCTCGGCAGCTCGTGCTGCCGGCCGGTGCGGCGGGCGAAACAGCCGCCGGCGAGCGGGCAGCGCACGCACAGCGGCCGGCGCCGCAGACACACGGTGGCCCCGAGGTCCATGATCGCCTGCGTGTAGTGGGCGACCCGCGCCATGGGCGTGCAGCGCTCGGCGAGCTCCCACAAGCGCTGCTGCTCCGCGCGAGCGGACGCGGCCGCGACACCGAAGCAGCGCGCCAGTACACGGCGCACGTTGCCATCGAGGATCGGCAAGCGTGCGCCGCGGCTCAGCGCGAGAATCGCGCCCGCACTCGAGCGACCGATGCCGGGCAGCGCCGCCACGTCGGCAAAATCCTCGGGAAACGCCCCGCCGTGCAGGTCGCGGACGCACAGCGCCGCGCGGTGCAGATTGCGGGCCCGAGCGTAATAGCCGAGCCCCGCCCACAGGTGCAGCACCTCGTCGAGCGGTGCAGCAGCGAGTGCGCCGACGTCCGGGAACCGCGCCATGAAGCGCTGATAGTAAGGAATGACCGTCCCCACCTGCGTCTGCTGCAGCATGATCTCCGACACCCACACGCGGTAGGGCGTGCGCTCGTGCTGCCAGGGAAGATCGTGCCGCCCTTCGCGTGCGTGCCAGTCGAGCAGGGCCGGGGCGAGTGTGCGGGCGTTCAGAAGCACGCGGGCATTTTAACCGCGCGCTGGCTTGCTGCGGCATCAGGGACGCGTCAGTTGCGGTCGCACAGCTGGATGCCACCGCTCATGGTCTTCAGGCGTACATGTCCTGCGCCCTCACCGCGCGTGCCTTCCAGCCGGCTGCCGGGCATGTATTTGGCGCTGCGCTCGGGCTGCGCCTCGAAGCAGTCGCTGATGTCGCCACTGAAGGTGCGCACCTCGTAGCCAAAGCCGCCGTCGGCGCCGGCGCGCACCTCGAGATCACCGCTGACCGTGGTCGCTTCGAGCGTCGCGCCGCGGGTCAGGTGTCCATGGAAGCGCACGTCCCCGGAAGTGGTATGGGCCAGAACCGAGCGCGCACTGTCCAGTGACAGCACCAGGGTGCCGCTCACGCTGCCCGCCTCGAGGTCGCCGGCACCGTGCTCGAGGTGCACGTCTCCGCTCACGGTGGAGAGGTGCAGCCGCGCCGGCTGGCCGTGTCCTTTGAGCCGCACGTCGCCACTGACGGTTTTCAACTCCAGATCGGACCCGCCGAGCTCGGCGTTCACTTCCCCGCTCACCGCGCTCAGGCGCTGCATGCCCTGCACGCCGCGCGTGGTCACATCAGCGCTCACCGCCGAGACATCCAGCTCGCTGTCTTTCGGGATCTGCACCGTGAGGTGCGCATCGCCCCCGTGGCCGTTGTGCGGCAGCACCACCTTGATGCGCGTGTGGCCGGCGTCGCTGCTGACTTCGACCTGCTGCACCTCGTCGTCGACGTCGGCGTGCACGCGGACCTCCGCTCGATCCCAGCCGTTCACCTCGATCGTCCCGCTCACGTTGGAAATGTCGACTACGCCGCGCGGCTGCGCCGCCACGGTCTGGTCGAAGGCGCGCTCGCTCGCGGCGCTCGCCACCGCGCCGCCCAGCATCGGCACGGCGAACAGCAGACAGAACAGGGTCCGCATGGTCAGATCCCCCTGCCAGGGTCGCTGGCGTCACGCACATCGGTGAGCACGCGCATCTCGTCCTGGTATGTGTTGATGAGCAGCTCCTGCAACAGGGCGTTGCCCGGATCCTTGCCGAGTGCCTGCTCCAGATCCTGCTTGGCCTTTTCCACTGTCGCCAGGCTCGCCAGGACCTTGGTACGGGTCGCCGGCGGCAGCGTGGCCAGCTGTGACTGCAGCGAGCGCAGCAGCGCCGCACGCTGCCGCTCGTAGCGCGGATCACTGACGTAGGCGGCATCGAGCGCGGCGGCCGCCGTGACCGGCGTGGCACCGTTGCTCGCCGTCACCGTCACTGCCAGCGGCGTAGCGCCACCGGGCAGGAAGCTGCGCCCGATCCACACCCCCACCGCCACGCTCGCCAACATCGCCGCCAGCGCGAGCCAGCGCAGCCGCGCCCCTCCCTGGCGCGGCAGGATAGGCTGCGTGCCAGTCGCCGAGGGCGCGGCTGCCTGGATCTCATCGAGCTGCGCTTTGATCTGCGGCCACAGGTCGCGCGGCGGCTCGATCGCGCGCGGCAGCTCGCGCAAGCTCGCGACCTTGCGCCCGTCGGTGTCCCGCGGACCCGTCATGTCAGTTGACCTCCATACCCAATCTCTCCCGAAGCAGCTTGCGCGCGCGGTGCAGTTGGGCCTTGCAGGTGCCCTCGGCGATGCCCAGCATGTCGGCGGCTTCGCCGTGCGAGTAACCGTACAGCGCGTACAGCACCAGCGCGTCGCGTGCCCCGTCGGGCAGATCGCCGATTGCGCTCTCGATCTCCTGCACCTCCACCGGCGTCTCCAGCGTCCACTCGCCCGTGACCTCCTCGCTCTCCTGCGGCAGCGGCTCGAGCGGCGGGCTCCTGCGCCGTTTCGCGAGGCTGACGTTCACCGCGATGCGGTGCAGCCAGGTCGCCAGCGAGCTGCGCGTCTGGAATCTCGGCAGCGCCCGCCAGGCGTTGATAAAGGTATCCTGCGTACAATCCTCCGCCAGCTGCGCATCGCGCGTCATGCGCAGGCACAGCCCGTAGACCCTGCCGGCATGCTCGCGGTACAGCCGCTCGAACGCGCGCGTGTCCCCGGCGCAGGCGCGCTGAACCAGCGCTCCTTCCCATTCGACCGGCATGTCCTCGGCCCGCGCGTGCGTCATCTGTCCCTTAGAGCCCGCCTCCGCAGGGTGGGTTTAAAGGGTTCGTCGCCGCGCGGCAACACTATTTATCGGAACCAGCGAACGCGTCGGGCACTCTTTAGCTAAAGGGATGGCCGGACTTCAGGAGAAACCCATGGTGAGCTATAGATTCCGCCGACTGTGGCGGCCGCCGGCGGAAACGCTCGAGGCACTGACTACGGTGTTGGGTGAGCGTTGGCGCGCCGCGACAAGAAGCGGTGCCGCGCGGCTGTTCCGGCCGGTCTCGGCGAGCTGGCTGAGGGTGCAAACGGCAGCGTCCGTGGTTCCCGTGCGGCTCACCACTTCACCACGGGTGGCAGGCTCATCAGGTACGCGTCCGGGTCCGCATCGGTACTGAAGCCGAAGCGGGTACCCCGGTCGTAGACCAGGTTGAACTCTACGTAACGGCCGCGTTTGAGCAGCAGTTGCTCGCGGGCGGCCGCGTCGTAGGGTGTGTCCTTGCGGCGTGCCACGATCCGCGGGTAGACCTCGTGCAGCGCCTCCCCCACGCCGCACACAAACGCAAAGTCCACCGGCAGCTGACCGCTTGCCAGGTCGTCGAAGAAGATCCCCCCCACGCCGCGGGGCTCCTGTCGGTGCGGCAGATAGAAATAGCGATCGCACCAGGCTTTGAATTCCGCATACGCATCAGTGCGATAGGCGTCGCAGGCCTGCTGCAGCGCCGCGTGAAAGTCCCGGGTGTCGGTCTCGAACGGAAAGGTCGGCGTGAGATCTGCACCACCGCCGAACCAGGCGCGGCTCGTGGACAGGTAGCGCAGGTTCATATGCACCGCCGGCACGTACGGGTTCATCATGTGGGCGACCATGGAAATGCCGCACGCGACGAAGCGTCCGCCGGAGGCTTCGGCGCCGCTCACCTGGGCGCGGGCCTCCGGCGGCAACACTCCCCATACGTGGCTGACGTTCACGCCGACTTTCTCGAACACCTCGCCACGCATCAGGCGCGACTCGCCGCCCCCCTGCAGGGGGTGATCGGGCGGCTTGGTCCAGCTGCGCATGTTGAAGCGCGCCGCAGGCTCGAATGCCTCGAAGGCCGCGCATAGCCGTCGCTGCAGGTCGCGCCAGTGCGCGGTGGCGGTCGCGGCGAAGTCCTCAGCCGTGCTCATGCACGTAGTCCACCAGTCGCGCGACCGCATCGGGGTCCGTGTCGGGCCAGATGCCGTGGCCGAGGTTGAAGATGTGGCCCGGCGCTGCGCCGGCCTCATCGAGCACCGCCCGCGTGTGGCGCTCGAGCTCGGCCGCTGGCGCGAACAGCGCTGCCGGATCGAGGTTGCCCTGCACGGCCTTGCCGGGCCCGAGGAGCGCGCGTACCTGCGACAGGTCCGAGCGCCAGTCGACGCCGATCACATCGACGTCCAGCTCCGCCACGGAAGGCATGAGCGTCGCGCCCTGGTTGAGGTAGTAGATGAGCGGCACGCCCAGCTTGCGCAGCCTGGCCGCCGTGCGGCGCACGGCGGGCAGCGCGAAGCGTGCGTACTCGCGCGGCGCGAGCAGCCCGGCCCACGACTCGAACAGCATGAGCGCCTGCGCCCCTGCGCCCGCCTGCGCGGCGAGATACTCGGCCATCGCGTCCGCCAGCCGGCTGAGCAGGCGCTCCGCGGCCAGCGGCTGCGCGTACAGGAAGGTGCGCGCCGCGGCGAATTCCTTGGAGGGCCGGCCGCACACGAGGTAACACAACAGCGTGAATGGCGCACCGGCGAAGCCGATCAGCGGCACGTCGCGCGGGGCGCCGGCGCGGATCAGCCGGATGCTCTCCAGCACGAACGGTACGTCGCGCGCGGCATTGAGCGCGGGCAGCGCCTCGATCTGCTCATCGCTGCGGATGGGCGAGCGCACCACCGGCGCCGGCTCGAACGACAGCTGCACACCCATGCCCTGGAGCGGGGTCATGATGTCGCTGAACAGAATCGCCGCATCGAGCGGGAAGCGGCGCAGCGGCTGCAGGGTGACCTCGGCGGCCAGCTCCGGCGTTCGCGTCAGGGTCTCGAAATCCACCTTGGCGCGCAGCGCGCGGTACTCGGGCAGGTAGCGTCCGGCCTGGCGCATGATCCAGATCGGCCGATGCGGCGCGCGCTGGCAGCGGCAGGCGGCGAGGAACGCACTGCTCATGCGCCGAGCCACCGCGCCACCTGCGGCGCGAAGTAGCTGATCAAGAGATCTGCGCCGGCGCGGCGGATCCCGGTCAGCGTCTCGAGCACCGCGGCGCGTTCATCGATCCAGCCGCGCTCGGCGGCCGCCTTGATGAGACTGAACTCGCCGGAGACCTGGTAGGCCACTACCGGCACGTCTACGGCGTCGCGCACACGGCGGATGACGTCGAGATAGGGACCGGCGGGCTTCACCATGACCAGGTCCGCGCCCTCTGCCACATCCAGCTGCACCTCGCGCAGCGCCTCGCGCGCATTCGCCGGGTCCATCTGGTAGGAGCGGCGATCGCCGAATGCCGGCGCCGATTCGGCGGCCTCGCGGAACGGGCCGTAGAAGGCCGACGCGTACTTGGCGGCGTAGGCCACAATCGGCGTGCCGCTCAGGCCCTCGGCATCGAGCAGGGCGCGGATCGCAGCGACCCGGCCGTCCATCATGTCGCTCGGCGCCACGGCATCGGCGCCCGCGCGCGCGTAGTTCAGCGCCACCCGGGCCAGGGTGCCGATGGAGGAGTCGTTGTCGATCACGCCGGCGGCGCTGACATGACCGCAATGACCGTGATCGGTTGCACCGCACAGACAGACGTCCGCCCAGACCAGAAGCTCGGGACACGCCTCCTTGATGGCGGTGATCGCCGTCGCGGCGAGCCCGTGCGGGTCGAGGGCCGCGCTCGCGGCGGCGTCCTTGACGGCCGGCGCAGCGAACAGCAGCACCGCCGGCACCCCGGCCGCCATCACGGTACGGGCCTCCTTCACCGCCTCGTCCACCGAGCATTGACAGATGCCCGGCATGCTGTCGACGGGATTGCGTACCCCGCGGCCGGGCACGACGAACAGCGGGTAGATGAAGTCGTCGGCGGTGAGGTGCGTTTCGCGCACCAGGCGTCGCCAACTTTCCGACTGGCGCGTGCGTCGTGGTCTTTCGGTCGGGAATGCCATGGTTCTAGCTTCTCGCTTGCAGCAGGCGAAAGGTGGTCACGGCGAGGCCGTGCAGCGTCGCCGACTCGGCGAGCGTCGCGGTATGGCCGTGCGCGGCGAGCTCACGGGCCGTGGTCCGCCCGATCGCGACCGCGGGTGCCTCGGTGAGGAGGCGCTGAAAATCCTGTGCGCCGAGCGCCTGTGCGAGCTCGCTGACGGCGGAGGGGCTGGCGAAGGTCACCGCACCGACCGCACCGCGCGCAATCCAGCGGCGACATTGCGCCACATCGAGGCTCGCCGCCTCGGTACGGTACGCCGGCACCCGCGTGACGCGGGCGCCGAGCTGCGACAGCCCGGCGGCAATCGTCGGCAGCGCCCGCGAGCTCGCCGGGTACAGTATCCGCACGCCCGCATCGAGGTCCGACCACTGCGCGGCGAAAGCCGCGACCAGCGCGGCCGCGCTCGCCTCCTCGGGCACCAGGTCTACCGGCCAGCCGCGCTCGCGCAGGGTGAGCGCGGTTGCCTTGCCGACCGCCGCGATACGCACGCCCGGTGGTGCGGCGGGCAGCTCGCGCAGTACCGCAGCGACCGCATGGCGGCTGGCGAACACGATCCAGCCGAAGACGTGCACGCCAGCGAGTGCGGCGCTGAGCTCGGCGGGGTCGGCCGCCTCGACGCTCACTGCGGGCCAGGACAACACGTCGAGCCCGAGACCCTTGAGCTCGCGACTTAAGGGGCCGTCGGCGCCTTCAGCGCGCGTGACCACCACGGGCCTGGTCGGGGCGCGCGCGCTCATGGCTCGGCCACCGTGCGCGACCCGCGCAGCTGCGCGATCAGCTCGCCGGCGCCGCGGCCGAGGAGCTCGTCGGCGAGCCGCTTGCCGAGCGCAGCTGCGGCCTCCGCCCTGGCCGGCGCCGTGCCGCGCGCGCTCAGGTGCTGCGTGCCATCGAGCGCACAGACGCTGGCGCTGAGCGTCAGCGTGTTGCCGTGCACCGTTGCCAGCGCGCCCAGCGGGACCTGGCAGCCGCCTTCCAGTTGCGCGAGCAGCGCACGCTCGGCGCAGGACGCGAGCCGCGCCTCGTGATCATCGAGCGCCGCGAGGTAAGCGCGCGTCGGGGCGTCCGTGCTGCGCGCGCATACGCCGATCACGCCCTGCGACACCGCGGGCGGGAAACGCTCCGCATCCAGGTACTCGCTGATCTCTCCGCCGAGTCCCAGGCGTTCCAGACCTGCCGCCGCCAGCACCACGGCGTCGTAATCGCCGCCGCGCAGCCGCTCGATGCGTGTCGGCACGTTGCCGCGCAGCTCGAGCAGCACGGCATCCGGTCGCAGCCGGGCGAGAAACGCGCGCCGGCGCAGGCTGCTGGTGCCGATGCGCGCGCCGCGCGGCAGGCCCGCGAGCGGCACGCCGCTCGTGCTCACCAGTGCATCGCGCGGATCCGCACGCGCGAGCGTCGCTGCCAGCGTGAGTCCCGCGGGCAGCTGAGTCGCAAGATCCTTGAGACTATGCACCGCCACGTCGACGCTGCCCTCGAGCAACGCCGCGTCGATCTCACGGGTGAAGAACGCGCGGCCATCCACCTGCCACAGCGGCACCTCGCTCTGTGCATCGCCGCTGGTGCGGATGCGCACCAGCTCGGTCGGCGGGGCGTCGCTTGCGGCCGCGAGCAGCGCCGCCACGTGCCGTGCCTGCCACAGCGCCAGCGCCGAGCCGCGCGTGCCGATGCGCAGCGCCCCGGGCGCGCTCATGCCTCGCCCTCGTACAGGAAGCGGTAGCCGACCCCCCAGACGGTGAGGAAATGGCGCGGATTGGCCGGATCCTTCTCGAAGCGCTTGCGCAGCCGCAGGATGAAGTTGTCGACCGTGCGCGTGGAGGGAAATACGTCGTAGCCCCAGACACGCTCGAGCAGGTCCTCGCGCGAGACGATCTCGCCGGCATGCTCGGCGAGCACCTTGAGGATCATCGCCTCCTTCTCGGTCAACTCCTGCGCCTCGCCGTTCCAGTTGCGGGCCCGGAAGGCGCGGAAGTCCACCTCGTTGCCGCCGAAGCGCAGCATCGCGGTCGCCGTCGTGGCGGAGGCGCTGCGATACCAGTCCCAGCGCCTGAGGATCGCACGCACCCGCAGCAGGAATTCCTGCAGGTGAAACGGCTTGGCCAGGTAGTCGTCCCCGCCCGCCTCGAGCCCGCGCACGCGGTCGGCCGAATCGCCGCGCGCGGTGAGGAACAGCACCGGGGTGCTGTTGCCCTGCGCCCGCAGGCTGCGACACACGGTGAAGCCATCGGCGCCCGGCAACATCACATCGAGCACGATGAGAGCGCAGCTGTGGGCGCCGAGCCAGGCGAGCGCCTGCTCGCCATCGGCGGCGGTCGTCACTTCGTAGCCTTCCGCGCGCAGGTTCTCCGAGACGCCCGCGGCGAGGTGCGGATCATCCTCCACCACCAGCAGGTGCGCGGCGGGCGCGCTCATGGCGGCGACCCCGGCGCACGGGCATGTACCGCAGCGGTGTCGGACCGCGCGGTGGCCGGTCCTTGCGCCGCGGCCTGCCAGACGAGCGTGATCAGTGCGCCGCGGCCCGGACCCTCACTGTGGGCGCTGACGCGCCCCTGCGCCAGCTCCATCAGCCGCCGCACGATGTACAGCCCGAGCCCCGTGCCGTACGGGCTGCCGCCGCCGGGCAGGCGCGTGAACTTCTCGAACAGGCCCGCGGCGGCTGCCGGCGTGAAGCCGACGCCGCTGTCGCGCACCTGCAGCTGTACCTCGCCGCCCTGCGCACGCGCACTGATCGCGATGTGCCTGCGGCCGGCGCTGCGCACGGCGGCCAGCGCATTCTCCAGCACGTTGCGTACCACGACATCGAGCGCCAGCGGATCGCTCAGCACGAGCAGCGTCGCGGCGATGTCGCTCGAGATCTCGATATGCTCCTGGCGCGCGCGCTCCTCGAGCTGCGTGACCACGCGCGACACGGCGGCTGCCAGCGGCACGGCTTCCGGCTTGAAGTCGACGCGGCCGCGGTCGAGGCGCGCGCTCTCGAGAATCTGCGTCACCATCAGCTCCATGCGCGCCAGATCCGCCAGCATGCGATCGATGAGGGGGCGCGCCGCCTCGGGCCCCGGGGCGCGCAGCGCCAGCGTCTCGAGCGACAGCTGCAGGCTGGCGAGCGGCGTCTTGAACTGATGCGAGACCAGGGCGAGAAAATTCTCCTGCTCCTCGTGCACGCGCGCCTCGGCGCGCAGCGCACGCGCGATCGCGGCGATGCAGGCAGCGAGCGCCAGCAGGAAGAACGAGCCCTCCCACGCGTACTGGTTGTAGCGATGCTGCGCCTCGGTGGTGAGGCGCTGCTCGAGCTCGGGGCCGAGCACCGCCTGCCGCCCGGCCACGATGACGATCCCGGGCAGCAGCTGCTGTACCCGCTCCGGCTTCGTGCCGGCATCCAGCAGCGCCTGCGCGGCGGCGATCTGCTGCGCATACGCCTCGCGCGCTGCCTGGACCTTCTCGACCGTGTAGGCGTGCTGGTCGAACAGCCACCACCCCACCTGCACCGCGGAAACCACCAGCAGCGCGAGCGCGGTCAGCTGAAAGAGGCGTGGCGCCTTCATGCAATGGCCGCCAGCACGGCGCGCAGCGCCTGCGCGAAGCGCGCGAGGTCGGCGCTGCTGTGAGCCAGCGACAGGAAGCAGGCCTCGTACGCGGAGGGCGGCAGATAGATGCCGCGCTCGAGCATGGCGTGGAACAGCCGCGCGAAGCGCTCGCTCGCCGCTGCACCGAGCGCCTGCGCCGTGCGCGGTGCGCCCCCCTCGTGCAGCGACAGCCAGAACAGCGACCCGGCGCGCACCAGGTGCAGCGGGAACGGCGCGTCGAGCAGCACCGGGTGCAGCAGCTGCTCGAGCTCCGCGCCGCGCGCCTCGAGACGTTCCCACCCCCGTTCGCGCACCAGCAGATCGAGCGTCGCCAGGCCCGCCGCCATCGCCACCGGGTTGCCCGAGAGCGTGCCCGCCTGGTACGTGTCACCGTCCGGGGCGAGTCGCGCCATGATGCGGCGCGCGCCGCCGAAGGCGCCCACCGGCATGCCACCGCCGATGACTTTGCCGAAGGTGGCCATATCGGGCGCGATGCCGAGCAGCTCCGCGGCGCCACCGCGCCCGAGACGGAACCCGGAGATGACTTCGTCGAAGATCAGCAGTGCGCCATGCGCGCTCGTCAGCCGGCGCAGCGTCTCGAGGAACTCGCGCCGCTGCAGCAGCAGGCCGTGATTGGCGGGTATCGGCTCGATGATCACCGCGGCGATCGCAGCGCCCTCGCGCCGGAACAGCTCGGCAGCAAGCGCCTCGTCATCGAGCGGCAGCACGCGCGTGCAGGCGGTGAACGCCTGCGGTACGCCGGCCGAGGAAGGCCTGCCGAAGGTGGCGAGACCTGAGCCCGCGGCGACCAGCAGATGATCGGCGTGACCGTGGTAGCAGCCGGCGAACTTGACGATCAGGTCGCGGCCGGTGAATGCGCGCGCCACGCGAATGGCGCTCATGACCGCCTCGGTGCCGGAGGATACGAACCGCACCTGCTCGGCCGCGGGGTAGGAGGAGACTACGCGCTCGGCCAGCTCCACCTCTGCGGCGCAGGGCGCGCCATAGGTCGTGCCGCGCGCGAGCGCCTCGGTCAGCGCAGCGATCACGGCCGGGTGAGCGTGACCGGCGATCAGCGGGCCCCAGGAGCCGACGAAGTCGAGGTAGCTGCGTCCATCGACATCGAATACCTGGGCGCCCGCCCCGCGCGCGATGCACAGCGGCGTGCCGCCGACGGCGCGGAAGGCGCGTACCGGCGAGCTCACACCTGCGGGGATGACCCGGCAGGCGCGCTCGTAGAGCTCCGCTGAGCGCGGATGCGCAGCGGGGCCGGTGCTCTCGTCGGACCGGCCCGTCATGTCTTCTCCCCAGCTTGCGTGGCGGCGCCGGCAGGGGTGCTGCGCGCGTCGCGGCGCAGCTGCTGCGCGCCGTCGAGGAACGCCTGCACGGCCTCGCTCCCGGCTTGCACGGCGGTAGCGCGCAACCCGGCCAGCGGCAGGTGCGCGAGCCGGTGCGCCACCGTGCTCATCAGCCGCTCGAGCTCGTTACGCTCTCGCGCATCGAGCTCACGCAGTCCGCCCTTGAGTGCCCGCGTTACTTCCTCGGCCGCAATCTGCTCGAACGCCTGCCGCAGATCCTGAAGGCGCGGCCCGATGGCGCGCAGCGCCAGCTCGGCACGCAGGTGCGTGAGCTGCTCGTCGATCGCGGCGCGCACCGGCGCGAGCCGCATCAGCTGCGCGAGGCGCTGCCCCTGCGCGACCTCGATGAGGTCGTCCATGCCGATGCGCGGCAGACTGGCACGCTGCGCGTGTGCGGGCGGCACGTTGGGCGGCACCCCGAAATCGATCAGTAGTACCGTGTCTGCGCCG
Source organism: uncultured Gammaproteobacteria bacterium (assembly GCA_963837075.1). Lineage (GTDB taxonomy): Bacteria > Pseudomonadota > Gammaproteobacteria > Steroidobacterales > Steroidobacteraceae > 13-2-20CM-66-19. The sequence goes on from CAWILY010000009.1 coordinate 402,808, forward strand.
GCCGGCCGTAGCCGCTCGAGCACGCTCGCCTCGAGCAGCGCCTCACCGCCGCCGGCCGCCAGCACCAGCGCATCCAGCGGTGGCGGCGCGGCACGGAAACGCTCGAGCGCCAGCGCCTCGGCTGCGACCGTGACGGCGAGCTCGACCGCGGTGGGCAGCGTGCGATTGACGATGAGGAGCGATGCTCCGGCGGCGTGCAGCAGCGTCGCACAACGGCGCGTCATCGGCGACACGCCCACCAGCGCAACGCGGCCGGGCCGCCCGTCGAGGTGTTGCAGCACGCGATCGGCTGCGAGATCGGCCAGTGACGGCGCACGCACGCCGGCCGACAGGCGCCGCACGCGCCGTGCCATACCGAGCGCATCGCCCATCAGGCGATCGAGCACCGGCCCGCAAGTCTGGGCCGCGCGCGAATCCTCCCACGCACCGCGCAGCTGCGTGGCGATCTCTTGCTCGCCGGTCTGGGCCGAGTCGAGCCCGCAGGCCACCAGGAACAGGTGCTCGACCGCGGCCTCGCCCGTCCAGGCACGCAGCACGCGCGCTGCTTCCCCGGGCCCGGGCTCACGCCCGGTGAGAATACGAAACACTGCCTGCCGCGCGTCGGTGGCCGGCGCGTCGTCCGCCATCGCGTACACGACTTCGACACGGTTGCAGGTGCCGACGTACAGCAGCTCGGCAGCCTGCAGCACGGCGCGCAGCGCCGGCAGCCGCGCCGGCACTTCCACGCGCGGTACGGCGAACCGGGCCACATCGTCCACGCCGGCGTGGCGATAGGACAGGCCGACTACACCAATCTGGTGCATCCGGAAAGCTTAACCGCCATGGCGGCCGGAATGTCACCGAATGGTCACGGCGGGGTGCCGGGACGCTCAGAATCGTAAGGTCGCACCGAGCAGGAAGAATCGGCCCACCGCACCGTCCTGATCGAGAGTGCTGTAGTGATAGAGCGCGCCGCCGCCGTAGGTCTGCAGGTCGACCGGCGGCTGGGTGTTGAAGAGATTGGTGAGCGAGCCGTGCACGGACAGATGATCGTTGAGCGCGTACGCGGCGTACAGGTTCACTTCGGTGAAGTGCTGCACCGAGCAGAAATTGCTCCACGCGGCCGGGAGCGTGGTGAGCGCGGCGGAGATGGCGGGGCCGTAGCCGTCGCCCGAGCTCTGCAGCGCCTGCAGGCAGGTATTCCAGCCGGCGGACGGGTCGGTGACCCGGAACGAGCCCGTATACAGCAGCGATGCGGTCACGTCGATCGCACCGTAATCCCAGCTGAGCGAGGCTGCCGCGCGTTGCCGTGGATTGCCGGTATCGCCGGAAACGCTGGTCGGGCCGTGGGTGCCGGCCAAATCGTACGTCACCCCGGCGACGCTCAGCTCGTACTGCGCGATATAGGTGTAGCTCAGCTCGCCCGTCAGCCGCCCGAAGGCGCCGAGCTCGGTGACACTGCTCATATCGACATCGAAACCCGAGGTTTTGGTCGTGCCGGCGTTCAGGTACGGGTAATTGACGTAGACCGGATAGCCGACCGGAGTGTGTGCCGGCGCAGTCGTGCACGGTGTGCCATTGGTGGTCGTGTTGGTGCACACGGGCAGCAACGCGGGTGCGCCGCGCACGATGGAGCTGTAGTTGGCGAGTCCTCCGGCCGAGGACGCCGAGATGATGTCGTTGTTCAGCCTGATGTAGTACCAGTCGACCGAGACGCCGAAGGACCGCGCTGGCTCGAAGATGACGCCGAGGGTCGCGTTGGTCGAGGTGACGGCCTTGAGCGCCGGATTGGACGGCTCGACCCCGACCACCGGGTAGGAGCACAGCGCGTTGAACGTGCCCTTGACGTTGGGCACGCCACCGGGGCAGAGCACCGGGTCGTAGCTGTTGCCCTCGCCGAAGGCGATTCCGGAGTTGCCTGATTCGGAGATGGACGGCGCGCGAAAACCCTTGCCCCACGTGCCGCGCAGACTGAGAGTCTCGAGCGGCGTGTAGCGCACACCGACTTTCGGCGTCGCCTGGCCGCCGTAGGTGTCGTAATGGTCGTAACGCACTGCGGCGTTCAGCTCGAGGGAGCGCAGCACGCGGCCGCCGACCTCGACGAACGTTGCCGTATCGTCCTGTGAACCGATCGTGAAGTTGGTGATGCCTTCCTGCACACCGTACGTGACCGGCAGTGGATCCTGATCGTTCTGGGCCTTGTGCAAGTACTGCACGCCGGCGGCGAGCTGCAGCGCTCCGCCGGGCAGCTGCAGCAGCTCGCGCGAGCCGTGCAGGTCGATGAGGTCCAGCGTGCTCGATGGGGTGGCGGAGCTCGCCGGTGCGATCAATGCGACATTGTTGGTGGTGCTGCCGGGAACGTAGCTGCCATCGTTCAGCGCCTGCTGTGCGGCCACCGGCAGCAGCTGCCCGGTGTAGTCCGCGCTCATGCGCGCATACATGACGCCCGCCGCGGCGTCTACGTCCCAGCCGCCGGCCGCGCCGTGCAGATCGCCGAACAGCCGGTAGGTCTGCGTCTCGGTGTTGACCACCCAGGGGCCCACGTCCGGCAAGCTGTAGACGAGCGTCGCCGCATGCCCGAAGGGATTCAGCGCCGAGCTGCCCGGCAGTGACAACGGCGGATAGACATTGACGGTCTGCGCGTTGTACGGCCCCCAGGACAGAAGTGGAATGGAGCCCTGCTCGGCGCCGGTGTTATTGAGCAGGTGCCCGAACGCCGGCTCGGTCGGCGGCGCCGTCTGCTGCGCGATGCTGTCGAACAGCGACGCCGTGACGGTGAGCCGCCAGTCCCGAGGAAGCGCCCGCGTCAGCCGGGTGAGAAAGTCGGTCTGTGTGTTGGGTGGCTGGATCTGACCGGGAAAGCCGAACGTGCACCGGTCGGCATCCTGCAGCGCCTGCGTGCACCCCGGCAGGAAGGCCCGCGCCGGCAGGCCGTTGGGGTAGAGGCCGGCCGCATTCGGGGTGGTCGGATTGAGCAGGTACCCGGTGGTGCTGTCGGGATAGACCAGATTGTAGGCGCCGACTGCCCCCGGGGTGGTGTTGATGCCGTGCGGATAGCTCTTCCAATTGAGATTGGTCCACAGACCGGTGCGGCTCGTCCCCCAGATGAGCCCCTGACTATGCCAGTCGAGCGTCGCATAGACGTTGTAGCCGTCGCTGTCGAGGTCGCCCCGTCCCAGGATCGCGGCGGCATGCCAGGTCTGTCCATCGTGCTGCTGGCTCTCGCCGCCCTCGGCGGTGAGTTCGGCGCCGCTGTACGTGGACCTGAGCTTGATGTTGACCACGCCGGCGATCGCATCCGCGCCGTACAGCGCCGAGGCGCCGTCCTTGAGCACCTCGATGCTCTCGATAGCGTTCATTGGGATCGCCGATACGTCGACGAAGCTGCGCTCGCCGTCATCGCTCAGCGGGTAGGGCACCATGCGCTCGCTGTCGATCAGGGTGAGCGTATCGCCGACCGTGAGCCCGCGCAGCGCGATCCCGGAGGCCCCCGAGGCGAACGCCTGACCGAACGACTGGTTGAGCGTGCCCTGACCGTTGGCGGAGAGGTTGCGCAGCACGTCCGCGATGCGCGTGTAGCCGCTGCGCAGCGCTTCTTCGGGCGTGATGACCTGCAACGGACTCGGCGTGTCGAGGTCCGTGCGCTTGATGAGCGAGCCGGTGACGACCACCTCCTGGACCGGTCCGGCGGGCGCCGGGGGCGGCTGCTGCTGAGCCGGCGCCGCGCCTCCTGCGAAGGCGAGCACGAGCGCGAGCCGGCAACGGAAGGGTGGAGCGGGTGATGGGAATCGAACCCACGTTAGCAGCTTGGGAAGCTGCAGTTCTACCATTGAACTACACCCGCCTGGCGGTGATTCTATTGGTTCCTGCCGGTTCGGCAACTGTGCGGGCCGCCGTGCCTCATTCACCGGGGCGCGGCAACTGAGACCACGATCACGCCAGTGCGTACAGATATTCGACGAACGAGGCGACCGCGCCGTCGAGCCCCTGCACTTTCGGGTTGTTCGACTCGATCAGGTAATACTCATCGGGCGCGTGCGCGCCGGTGCCGTGACCCATGCCGAAGTGACCCGCCGGCAGGCTGAGCGGCGCGTTGGTGAACACGTACCCCGGCCAGGAGCCGGCGCCGCGCGGCCACAGCAGCGGCTCGGCGCTTAAGCTGCGGTAGGTCGCGAGCTGCACCTGGATCAGGCGGCTGTGCACATCCGTCTGCGTCGGGTCGTAGCCGCCGCTCATGTTGACTTCGATGTCGCCGAAGCCGTGTTTTGCCAAGTGCGCCTTGAGCTTCGCCAGCGTGTCGGCGGCGGTCATGTCGGGCACCAGCCGCATGTCGATCTTAGCCACCGCGCGATGCGGCAGCACGGTCTTGCCGCCCGGCCCCGTGTAGCCGGCTACCAGGCCCTCGATGTTGATGGTCGGCTGCGACTCGAGCAGCATCAGCGACTCGACCCAGCCGGCATCGTGCACCCAGTGCGCGACGCCGAGCATCTTCTTGCGGGTCGCCTCGGAAGTCTTCGCCGCGTACTCCTCGATCATCTTCTTCTGCACCGCGGTCAGCGGCTGCGCCTTCGCGGCAAACCCCTCGACGGCGGGCGTGTGGCCGTCCTTCGCGACCAGCGTGTTGAGCGCCTGCACCAGGTGCCAGGTGGGCGAGTCGACCTGAGCCTCCAGGCTCGAGTGCACGTCGTGCGCCGGACCGCGTCCCCACTTCTCGCCCGTGGCGACGAGTTCGAGCTCCACCACCCCCTTGGCGCCGAGCGACACCTGCACCGTGCCGTCGCGGTCCTGTCCGGCCTCGGGCATGAAGATGCCGACGCACTTCTTCAGCTCCGCAGCCACTTCGGGATTCATGACGATCTCGCTGAAATGCGGCGAGCCGATCTCCTCCTCGCCCTCGCACACCAGCACCAGGTTCACCGGCAGCGGCTTGCCCGCCGCCTTGAACGCCGCCAGCGCGCTCAGGAAGGAATTCTCCGGGCCCTTCTGGTTCACCGCGCCGCGCCCCATGCATACGGTACCGAGTCCCTCCTTCTGCACCAGCCGCCCCTCGAGCGGCGGCGAGCTCCATTCCTCGGGCACGAACTGCTTGACGTCGTACATGAAGTAGAGGCCGACGGTGGTGGGCGCGCCGGCGTCGATGCGCCCGAACACACCTGGCTTGCCGGAAGTGGGTATGAGCTTCACCCCGGTGAAGCCGGCGGTACGCGCCAGCTGTGCCATGTACTCCGGTCCCTGCGGATAGTTGCGGTTCTCCGCGGCGATCGATGGCAGCGCGATCCATTGCTGCAGTCGTCGTACGTTCTCGGCGTGCATCTTGGGAATTTGTACGAGCACTGCCGCCTTGTCTGCGCTGCGGGCCGGGCTCGCCGCGCGCACGGCCGCCGGCAGCGTCGCGAGCGCCGCTGCCGCGAGCGAGCCATGCAGGAAATCCCGCCGGTTGCAGCCGGTCTCGATCGTCTCGCTCATGCCTTCCCCCCGGGTGTGAGTCTTGCCGCCGGGGAGCAACCTTACACCAGTTTGCGGCCGCTCCGGCGGCGCGGCCGGCGCAGAACGGATAGTTGATGCCGCTGCAGCTAGTCGCGCGTGTCGCGTGTCAGGGTGAGGGTCTGCTGCAGCTCGTGCTCGAGCGCCGACATCGATTGCGGCGAGGCGACCATGCGCGTGTTGGCAACGTCGCGCCCGGCATCCGCCAGCAGCAACCCAGCGCAGAGCGCCGGTATCCGTGGCGAGGCTCGCATGATGGGCCGACTGCATGATCGACCGCTGCCTGCCCTCGCTCGCCGTCACTGGACGGTCAGTTGATGGCTATTGGAAAATGGGGCCGACAGCATACCGTGACAGGATGTAACTTCGATGCCCGCGGTTGTCAGCGTGAGCGTCAGCTGTGGCCTGATGCGGCGCTCCGTGATGTGCCAGTATCCGGGACGGCGACGCTCATGAGCACCGCGCCGGGAGAGCGGCCGATCGAGCGCGCGGTGTGCGTGTACTGCGCGTCGAGTCGCATCGCCCACCCCGACTACCGCAGCGCCGCACACCGCCTCGGTGAAGTGCTGGCGGATGAGGGTGTCGGCATCGTCTATGGTGGCGGCGCGGTCGGTTCGATGGGAGCGCTGGCCGACGGCGCACTCGGGCGCGGCGGGCGGGTGATCGGGATTCTGCCGCGGTTCATGGCCGAGCTGGAGTGGGGACACAAGGGACTCAGCGACCTGCAGCTGGTCGAGGACCTGCGCACGCGCAAGCACATGATGTTGACGCTGAGCCAGGCGGCAATCGCGCTGCCCGGCGGCTCCGGCACGCTCGAGGAGCTGCTCGAGGCTATCACTCTCAAGCGCCTTGGCTTGTATCTGAACCCCATCGTGTTGGTCAACACGCGCGACTTCTTCACCCCGCTGTTGCAGATGCTGGTGCGCGCGGTGGATGAGCACTTCATGGATGCGCGACACCTGCTGATGTGGCAGGTGGTCGCGACGCCCGAGGAGGTGCCCGCAGCGCTTGCCAGCGCACCCGCCTGGAGCGCCGCGGCACGCAGCTTCGCAGCCGTCTGAGCCGCACGCACGCGCGGCGCCGGGGGTGCTCAGGCCGGCGCGGCGCGGCGGGCCGCCGCCAGATCGAACGGCAGTGTGCGCAGGCGGATCCCGGTCGCGGCCCGCACGGCATTCGCCACCGCCGGCGCAATCGGCGGCGTTCCCGGCTCGCCGACACCCGAGGGCGGATTGGTCGACGGCACGATGAAGACCTCGATCGCACGCGGCATCTCGTTGATGCGCAGTACCTGATACTGGTGGAAGTTCGTCTGGTCGACATGGCCGTCGGTGAGCGTGATCTTGCCGTACAGCGCCGCCGACAGGCCGTAGCCGATGGCGCTCTGCATCTGCGCCTTCACGATGTCGGGCGTGACGGCGATGCCGCACTCCACCGCGCACACCACGCGATCGACGCTGATCTTGTCGCCGCTGACCGTGACCTCGACGACCTGCGCAACCACCGTGTCGAAGGACTCGTGCACCGCTATGCCGCGCCCGCGACCCGGGGTCTTCGCGAACGGCTGCTCCCATCCGGCTTTCTCGGCCGCCAGTTTCAGTGCCGCAACGTGCCGCGGATGGTTGCCGAGCAGTGCCAGGCGGAAGGCCACCGGATCCTTGCCGGCGGCCTGCGCCAGCTCGTCGATGATAACTTCCTTGGAGAAGGCCATGTGCGTGTGGCCGACCGAGCGCCACCACAGCACCGGCACGCCGGCGGTCGCCTGCGACCAGCTCACGTCGACGTGATCGAGGTCGTATTCCTCTGCGGCGTTGCCTTCGACGGCAGTTGGATCGATGCGGTTGCGCATCATCGCTGCCGCAAACGGCGAGCCGGCGATGATCGACTGGCCGACGACACGCTGGCGGTAGGCGACCTTGCCATCCTTGCCGATAGCCGCCACGACGCGATGGTAATTGAGCGGGCGATAGCGGCCGCCGGTGATATCGTCCTCGCGCGTCCAGATCAGGCGTACCGGGTAGCGGCCGCCGGTCGCCTTGGCGATCGAGGCGACCTCGGAAATGTAGTCCGAGTCGGGATTGGCGCGCCGGCCGAATGTGCCACCGGCGGCGAGCGTGTTGATGACGACCTGCTCGGGCTTCAGCCCCACGGCGACCGCCGCGTTAGCCTGGTCGATCGTCTGGAACTGGCATCCGGCCCAGATCTCGCACTTGTCGGTTCCCAGGCGACATACCGCCGTAAGCGGCTCCATGGGGGCGTGCGCCAGGTAGGGAAACTCGAACTCCCCTTGCACGCGATGCGTCGCGTGGGCGAGCGCGGCATCCACGTTACCGCGACGTGCGACGCTCGCGGCCTCCTGCCCGTGGGCCAGCGCGCGAAAGTCCCGGATGAGTTCCCGGGTGCCGCGCTTCTCAGCTGCGGATTCGTCCCAGACGACGCTGAGCGCCTCGCGTCCCTTGCGCGCGGACCACATGTCCCGGCCGACGACTGCCACGCCGCGCGGTATCTGCACCACCTCGACGACCCCCGCCACCGCTTTGGCGCGCGTGGCGTCGAACGAGCTCACCTTGGCGCCGAAGCGCGGCGGCCGCATGACCACCGCGGTCATCATGCCCGGCAGCATCACGTCGATGGCGAACTGCTCCTTGCCGGTCGACTTGGCGCGGCTGTCGAGACGCGGCAGCTTTTCACGGCCGATGATGCGGAAGGCCGACGGGTCCTTGAGGTGCACGTCGGCCGGTACCGGCTGCTTGGCAGCGCTGCCTGCGAGCTCGCCGAAGCTCGCCTTGCGGGCGCTGCGCTCGTGCGCCACCACGCCCTCGCTGACCGTGATCTCGCTCACCGGAACGCTCCATTGCGCCGCCGCAGCCGACACTAGCATCGCGCGCGCGGTTGCCCCGGCCTGACGCAGCTGTTGCCAGGAGTTGGCGACGGCGGTCGAGCCGCCGGTGAGCTGGATCTTGCCGCCCATGGCCAGATTGCCGTACTGCGGCACGAGCGCCGGTGCACTTTCGACGCGCATCTGCTCCCAGGAGGCATCGAGTTCCTCCGCCAGGATCGCCGGCAGTCCCGTCCACACGCCCTGTCCCGCCTCCAGGTGCTTGCAGATCACGGTCACGGTGTTGTCCGGAGCGACGCGTACGAACGGCATCGCGAGCGTGCCGCCCGGCGTGGCGCCCGTGCCGGCGCCGCCCGCCGAGCCGGTGCGCGGACCGCACCCGGGCAGCACGATGCCGAGTGTCAGGCCTGAGCCTGCGAGCGTCGTGAGCTTGAGGAACTGACGGCGCGTCAAGTCTGCGGGCGCGGCCGTGCCCGATTGCGCGAGATCATCGAGGTAGCGCAGGTACATAGGTGACCCTTCAGCCCTGTGACGGCGCGCTGGATACCATGGCATCGGCGGCCTGGTGGATGGCGTGGCGGATACGCAGGTAGGTCGCGCAGCGGCAGATGTTGCCTGCCATCGCAGAGTCGATGTCCGCATCGGTGGGCTTCGGGTTAGCCGCGAGCAGCGCTGCGGCCGACATCACCTGCCCGCTCTGGCAGTAGCCGCATTGCGGCACGTCGAGCACGATCCACGCCTCTTGCACCGCCCGTCCGGCCGGCGTCGCCAGGCCTTCGATGGTGGTGATCTGCCGGCCCTGTGCCGCCGAGACCGGCGTGACACACGAGCGCGTCGCCTGCCCGTCGATGTGCACGGTGCAGGCACCGCACAGCGCCATGCCGCAGCCGAACTTGGTGCCGGTCAGCTGCAGGTGATCGCGGACCGCCCACAGGAGCGGCATGTCCGGCTCGATGTCGAGCTCACGGGTCTGCCCGTTCACGGTCAGTTTAATGGACATCAATACATCTCCCGGCGCGCTCGGCGCCTGTCGCAGATTGTTCGCGCCGCCGGCGCGGCTGCGCCATCTCCCGTTGGGGGGACGCTAACGCCGTGCGGTCGCATCGATGAACGCATCCAGATCGGCCTTCATCTTCGCGATCGAGGCCGGATGCACGTACATCATGTGTCCCGCCTCGTAGTACTTCATCTGGATGCGCGCGCTCACCGTCGCCGGCACGCCGAGGTGCGTCATCACGTACTCGGTGCCGGAGAACGGTGTAGCGAGGTCGTAGTAGCCATTCAGCACCAGCACGCGCAGGTTGGCATCCTTCATCAGCGCATCCGCCAGGTCGACGCCCGAGTTGACGATCGGCTGCTCGCCCTGCCCGGTGCGGTGCGTCCACTTCCACTTCTCAGCGATGCTGAAGTTGGTCGTGCGATAGGTGCTGCCCTCACCGAAGTGCAGCTCGCCATGGTAATAGTCGAGGAAGGTCGCGGCATAGGCCGCGCTGATGGCCGCCGACTGCGGATCGTAGTCGGTCTCCTTCGCCCGCAGGTCCGGCGTCGGACCGGTGAAGCGGCCATCGAGACGGCCGACGGTGAGGCGGCGCGCCTTCAGCAGCTCGTGGGCGAACTGGACCTCCGAGACGCGCAGGTTCGCCTCCTTCAAATACTCGACCGACAGCCCGGTGAACTCGTGCGCCTGTTGCGCCACGGCGTCGCGCTCGGCATCGGTGAGCGCATCCCCCTTGAGCAGTGCGGCGGCGAACGGACCCATGGCGTACTGGCGCACCTGGGCGAGGAACGGCTCGAGCTGCGGCGGCTGCGCCGGCACCATGTGGTGATACCAGGCGACGGCGGCGTAGCCCGGCAGGTACACCGCATAGGGCCGGTCGTTGCCGGGAAGCTCCGCGAAGATCGCCTCGATGTCCGTGGCGACCGACACCAGGATCAACCCGTTGAACGCGAGCGAGCGGCGCGTGCGCAGGTAGTTGACGATGGCCGCCGCGCGCGTGGTGCCGTAGCTCTCGCCGAGCAGGTACTTCGGTGAGCCCCAGCGGTTGGTATCGCTTAAGTACTGGGCGATGAAGCGGCTGACCGAGTCGATGTCCGGATCGACCGCCCAGAACTCCTCATCCTTGTGATCACAGACCGCGTGGCTGAGACCGGTACCCACCGGGTCGATCATCACCAGATCGCTGCGATCGAGCACGCTGAACTCGTTGTCCGCCGTGCGATACGGCGCAGGCGGTGTCGGATCCGGGTCGGCTACCACCACGCGCCTGGGTCCCAGCACGCCCATGTGCAGCCACAGCGAGGAGGAGCCCGGGCCGCCGTTGAACGCGAACATGATGGGACGCGTCGCGGCGCTCTTCACGTCGCGGCGCGTGTACGCGACGTAACCGATACTGGCGATCGGCTTGTCCTCGTCATCGCGCACGATCAGCGTGCCCGCGGTGGCCGTGTAGTCGAGGGTCTTGCCGCCGAGACTCAGGCGGTGCTGCGTGACGGCGCCTTCCGCCTTCGGCAGCCGCATCCACTGCTCCTTCTTGTCGCCCTTGAGGTCGATGCGGCACAGCTGCGAGATCTGCGCCGGACTCGGTGCAGCCTGGGCACCCTGGTGCCCGCCCGTGTGTGCATCCTCATCCGCCGGTTGAGGCTCGGCCGCGGCAGCGGCGCCCCAGAGTGCAGTGATCGCCATGACCAGCGCCAGCCACTTCGACATCGCTTCCTCCCGGTGTTTGTTGCGACTTTGCGAGCTCGCGCGCGCTTATACCACGCGCGGCGGCCGGCGCGCCCGTCGCGCCTCGCCGTGCGTGTCCCGGTCCGCACGGCTGTCCCAGGGGCGCGCGCTGTAAGATCATCCTCTGTGACGGCCGGCGACGAACATCCGCGCTCGATCCGCTCGTTCGTGGTACGCGGCGGGCGCATCACCACTGCGCAGCAGCGCGCACTCACTGAGCTGTGGCCGCGCTTTGGCATCGAGTTCGCTGCCGCACCACTCGATCTCACCAGCATGTTCGGTCGCCGCGCCCCCTGCACCGTCGAGGTAGGCTTCGGTAACGGCGAGAACCTGGTGGCACTGGCCGCCGCACAGCCGCAGCGCAGCTTCCTCGGTATCGAGGTGCATCGCCCCGGCATCGGCCGGCTGCTGCTCGCGCTCGAGGAGCGCCGGCTCGCGAACGTACGCGTCGTCGGGCACGACGCGGTCGAGGTGCTCGGGCAGATGATCGCCCCAGCGGCGCTGCAGGAGATTCTCATCCTGTTCCCCGACCCCTGGCCGAAGAAGCGCCACCACAAGCGTCGCCTCGTGCAGCGGCCGTTCGCCGAGCTGCTCGCCAGCCGACTCGTGCCCGGCGGCGTGCTGCGGGTGGCGACCGACTGGGAGCCCTATGCGCTCGAGATGCTCGAGACACTCGGCGCCGTGGCGGATCTTGCCAACCTGTCCGCGGCGGGCAATTTCGTCCCGCACCCGCCGGAGCGTCTGCCAACGCGCTTCGAGCAGCGCGGCACGCGCCTCGGCCACCGGGTGTGGGACCTGGCCTTCAGCCGCTCGCTCAGCTGACGCCGAACGCCTGGCGCAAGCCGTCGAGCACGAACTGCACGGCCAGCGCGCCGAGGATCACGCCGGCCAGCCGGCTGGCCACGTTGGCGCCGGTGACCCCGATGACGCGCATCAGCGGATCGGCGAGCAGCATCATCGCCAGAGCGATTACCAGCACCAGCATGACCGCGACCACGTAGGCCGCGAACAGCGCCGGATGGCTACCCAGATGCAGCGGGCCAAACCACAGCAGAATGGTGGCGAGCGCGCCGGGTCCGGCAATGAACGGAAATGCCAGTGGAAAGACCGATATGTCCGCGCGGCGGCGGCTCTCGGCCGCCTCGTCGCTCGAGGTGCGCGTGCCCGATTCGCGCGCGAACACCATCTCGAGCGACAGCAGAAACAGCAACAGGCCGCCGAAGATGCGAAACGCCTCGAGGCTGATGCCCATCAGGCTGAGGAACGAGGCGCCGCCCAGCGCGAACAGCAGTAGTATCGCCGCCGCAACGCTCACGGCTTTGAGCGCCATGCGACGCTTGTACGCTGTTGCGGCGCCGACGGTGAGACCGGTAAACAACGGGATGAGCGACACCGGCTCCACCACCACGAAGAACACGACGAAGAATTTCAGCGGCTGCTCGAACATTGATGCTATGCAGGATGCCGCAGCAGCGGCGAGTCACATTAAGTTCTTGAAAGCCTCACACGCGAGGCGCAACATGCTCCGCCAAGCGTACGCGGAAAGTTGAGCCCACGGCGGACTGTCTCGCGGGAGGTTGCGGCGATGACGACTCCTCAACCGGCTATTGGCGACTGGTATCGCCTCAATGGCGGCGCGCTGTTCGAGGTGGTCGCCGTCGATGACGACGACGGCACCATCGAGATCCAGTATTTCGATGGTACGGTCGAGGAGATGGACATCGAGGACTGGGATGCGCAGTGGGAAGACGGCGCGCTCGAGTCCGCCGAGCCGCCGGAAGACTGGTCGGGCTCGGTCGATGTCGAGAGCGGCGACGAGGAAGGCCGTGGTGCGGAAGCCTACGGCGACGATCGCGATCTGCGCGCCGGACCGCTCGAGGGCATCGACCTGTTCGAGTGAGGCTAGCGCTGCGTCTGCGCCAGCGCGACGAGGTCCACCGCCTCCGCCAGCAGTACGACCCCGCACCTGACTTCGAGCGCCACCGGCGTGAGCGAGCGGCCCGCGCAGGGGCCGGCGACGCAGTAACCCGTTGCCTTCTCGAACAGCGCGCCGTGCGCCGAGCACAGAATGAGCGCGCCGTCCGCGGTCAGGAAGCGCTGCGGCAGCAGATTGAGCGGATGGCCGGCGTGGGGACAGCGGTTGACGTAGCCGTGCACGGCCGCACCGACGCGCACTACGAACCCGCGCAGCGGCCAGTCGCCTTCGCCGACGGTGAACGCGCGCGCGCCGTGCTCCGGCAGGTCCGTCAGCCGGCACACGACGCGCTCGAGGTCGAAAATCTCACCGCTGGCCGCGCCTGCCGTCATGGATGCTGCACCCTTCAGGCGTGCGCCTCATCGAGCGCGATGATCCTGCGCCGCATGAGCCACACCATCGCCAGTCCCGGCAGCGCCAGCGCGAAGCTCACCACGTAGTAGACGTACCAGCCGGCGTGATCGGCGACCCAGCCGGCCGGGCCACCGAGTCCGTAGCGCGGCAGCAGGGCGAGCGCCGACAGCAGCGCGTACTGGAAGGCGCTGTAGCGCACGTCGCACAGCGCCATGATGAGCGCCACCAGTGCGATGCCACCCATGGCGCCGGCAACGTGCTCGAGCACCACCGCCGCCACCATGATCAGGTAGTTCTTGCCGGCGAGCGCCAGCAGGCAGTACAGCAGGTTGGTCAGCGCCTGCAGTACGCCGAACAGCAGCATCGAGCGCAGCAGACCCAGGCGCACCATGACCACGCCGCCGAGCACCGAGCCGGCGAGCGCGCTCACCGTGAACAGGCTCTTGGCGATGAGCGCGATGCTGGTCTTGCTGAAGCCGATGTCCAGCATGAAGGGCGTGAACAGCTTGTTGGCGAAGGCATCGCCTACCTTGAACAGCAGTACCACGCCGAGGAGCGCGGCAGCGCCGGGCGTGCCGAGCAGCTCCCGCAGCGGCTCGAGCACCGACTCGGAGAGCGAGCGCGGCGCGTGGTGCCCGTTGGAATCCGGCGCGAGCACGCTCGCGACGCAGAACGCCAGCATGGTTGCCGCGAGCACCAGGAACGCCGGCCGCCAGCCGAAGTGATCGGCGACGATCAGCGCGAACGCGGATGCTACCCACGCCGCGGTGCGGTAGCCGAGGTTGGTGGCGGCGGCCGCGAGCCCGCGCTCCTGCGGCAGGGAGACATCGGTGCGGTAGGCATCGAAGGCGATATCCTGCGTCGCCGAGAAGAACACGATGGCGACGGCGCAGACGGTGATGGGCACGAGCGTCGCGCGCGGCTCCTGCAGCGCAAACAGGGCGATCGTCAGCGCCAGCGCCAGCTGCATCGCGAACATCCAGCCGCGGCGCCGCCCGAGAAACGGCAGCGGATAGCGATCGACGAACGGCGCCCACAGAAACTTCAAGAGATACGGCAGCGCCACATAGGACATCACCCCGATCGTGGTGTTGCTAGCGCCGGCATCCTTCAGCCACGCCTGCAGCGCGCTCTCGGTGAGCTGGTTGGGAAAGCCGGAGGCCGCCCCGAGCACCAGGATCGCCAGCATCTTCGGGCTGCCGATCAGCTCGGAGAGCCCCGGGCGGGCGCTGGCACCGGCGATGCTCAAAGATCGTAATCCATGATGAGCGGTGCGTGATCGGAGAAGCGCCGTTCCTTGTATATGGCGGCGGCGCGCGCCCGCCCGGCGACTGAGTCGCTCACCACCTGGTAATCGATGCGCCAACCGACGTTGTTGGCGCGGGCCTGACCGCGGTTCGACCACCAGGTGTAGTGATCGGGCTCGGGGCGCACCTCGCGGAAGGCGTCCACGTAACCGGCCGGCCCGAACAGCTGATCCATCCAGGCGCGCTCCTCGGGCAGGAATCCCGAGTTCTTCTGGTTCGCCTTCCAGTTCCTGAGATCGATCGGCCGGTGCGCGATGTTCCAGTCGCCGCTGAGAATGTAATGCCGGTGGCGGCGGCGCAGGCGCGCCAGGTGCGGGGCAAATGCTTCCAGGAAGCGGAACTTCGCCGCCTGGCGCTCCGGGCCCGAGGAGCCGGACGGCAGGTACAGCGACACCAGCGCCAGGTCGCCAAACTGCGCCTCGAGGTAGCGGCCCTCGCCGTCGAACTCCGCCGTGCCGAAGCCGCGCACCACTCGCTCCGGCCGCTCGCGCGAGTACAGCGCCACCCCGGCGTAGCCCCTGCGCTCGGCATCGCAGAAGAAGCTGTGGTAGCCGGACAGCTGCACATCGTGCCCGGCGAGCTGCTGCTCCTGGCTGCGGGTCTCCTGCAGACAGATGAAATCCGCACGCTGCCGGCGCAGCCAGCGGAACAGGCCCTTGTGCGCCGCCGAGCGAATGCCGCAGACATTGACGGTGATGACCCGCATCGCGCAATGATATGACATGCAGCAATACCAGCTCACGTTCATCGACCTGGCGCTCAGGCGCGAGGCGCTGCGCTTCGGGCGCTTCACCCTGAAATCCGGACGCGAGAGTCCCTACTTCTTCAACGCCGGTCGCTTCAGCGACGGTGAGTCGGCGGCGGTGCTCGGACGCTGTTATGCCGCCGCCATCAGCGCCCGCGGCCTGCGCTTCGACATGCTGTTCGGCCCGGCCTACAAGGGCATCCCGCTGGCGAGCGTCACGGCCGCGGCGCTGTGGACGGAGCACGGCAGGAACGTGCCGTACGCCTTCAATCGCAAGGAGAGCAAGGATCACGGCGAGGGCGGCGCGGTCGTCGGTACAGCGCTCGCCGGAGACGTGCTGATCATCGACGACGTGATCACCGCCGGCACGGCGGTGCGCGAGTCGCTCGGCATCATTCGCACTGCCGGCGCGCGCGCGGTCGGCGTGGCCCTCGCGCTCGATCGTCAGGAACGCGGCCAGGGGGAGCTGAGTGCGGTGCAGGAGGTCGAGCAACGCGAAGGACTCGCGTGTGTGAGCATCGTCACACTTGCCGATCTGATCGAGGCGCTCGCGCAGCCCGCCGACGGGCGGCCGCGCATTTCTGTCGATCAGCTCACACAGTTGCGCGCCTACCAGGCACGTTACGGCGCCCGCTGAGCTTGCCAGGCCCCGCCCGGTCGCAGGAATATAGTTATATGTCTGCCGCGCCGTTTCGCCCGAAGGCCACTGTGCTGCTCGCCTGCTGCGCACTCGGCATCAGCGGCGTGCAGGCCGCCACCTCCCAGACCCATACCACCTCCAGCAACAAGGGCGTCGCCTACCGTTGGGTGGACGAGCATGGCGAAGTGCACTACGGCGACCACATCCCGCCCGAGTACGCCACGCAGGACCGCGCCGTTCTCAACAACCAGGGTCTCGAGGTCCGTCATCTCGATGCCCAGAAGTCACCCGAGCAGCAGGCGCAGGACGCCCGCGACCGCGCCGCGCTCATGAAGCAGAAGCAGCACGACGCCTTCCTGATCTCGACCTACACGTCGGTGAAGGACATCGAGGCGCTGCGCGATGTGCGGCTCGATCAGCTCCGGGCACAGAGCGCGGCCGCCGAGCAGTACGTGGAGAGTCTGCGCGTGCGGCTCGCGAGCCTGCAGCAGCGCGCGCTCGAGTACCGCCCGTACAACCCGAGCCCGGATGCGCGGCGCATGCCGGACGACCTGGCGGAGAACCTGGTACGCACCGTGAACGAGATGCGCGACCAGTCCGAGGCACTCGCTGCCAAGAACCAGGTCGAGGCGACGCTGCGCAGCGAGTTCCAGGCCGACATCGAGCGCTATCGCGAGCTGCACACCGTGCACTCGCAATGAGCCTGAAGAAGACGCCAGCCGCTCAGTGCTGACCGGAGTGCCCGAAGCCGCCGCCGCCGCGAGCGGAGGTCCTGAACTCCGCGACCACCTCCAGCTGCACCTGTACGATCGGCACCACGATCAGCTGCGCGATGCGCTCGCCGGCGCGGATCGTGAAGGGCTCCGCGCCGCGGTTCCAGCACGACACCATCAGCGGTCCCTGATAGTCCGAGTCGATCAGCCCGACCAGATTGCCGAGCACGATACCGTGCTTATGACCGAGCCCCGAGCGCGGCAGAATCACCGCCGCGAGTGATGGATCATCGAGGTGGATCGCCATGCCGGTCGGGATCAGCTCCGCCCGGCCGGGTGTCAGCACCAGCGGCGCGCCGATGCAGGCGCGCAGATCGAGCCCGGCGGAGCCGGCGGTGGCATAGGCCGGCAGCGGAAACTCGCTCCCCAAACGCGCATCGAGGATGCGTACCCTGAGCGCCCGGCGCTCAACCGGGGCGACGCTCACGCGAGCGCCGAGCCGCGGCTGTGCGTGCCGGCGGCAGCGCGGCTGGCGAGCTCGCGGCCGATCAGTGCGATCAGCCCGCGGGCGAGGGTGAGCTTGCCGGCGCGTGCGAGCTCGTGCCGGCCGCTGCGTGTCAGCACGATGAGCTGGTTGTCCTCGCAGTCGAATGCCTTGTCGTGGCCAACCTCGTTGGCGGCGATCATGTCGAGATTCTTCTTCAGCAGCTTGGCGCGTGCGTTCTGTTCCACCGTCTCGGTCTCCGCGGCAAAGCCGACCACGAACGGCCGCTCGCTGCGGGCCGCCACCGTGCCGAGCACGTCGGTGGTGCGCTCCATGGACAGCTCCAGCGTCGCGGCGGTCTTCTTGATCTTCTGTTCGGCGGCTCTTGCCGGGCGGTAATCGGCGACCGCCGCGGTGGAGATGAACAGGTCGGTTCCCGGCAGCTCGCGCATGACGGCGGCGAGCATGTCGGCGGCACTCTCGACGTCCACGCGCCTCACCCCGGCGGGGGTCGCAAGGCTCACCGGCCCCGACACCAGCACCACCGTGGCGCCGGCCTCGTGCGCGGCCTGCGCCACCGCGAAACCCATCTTTCCGGAGCTGCGATTGCTGATAAAGCGCACCGGATCGATGAGCTCGCGCGTGGGACCGGCGGTGATCAGCACGCGGCGCCCGGCGAGCGCGCCGGACTGAGGCACCAGCAGCCCAGCCATGCGCTCGGCGAGCTCCGCCGGCTCGAGCATGCGCCCCGGGCCGCTCTCGCCGCACGCCTGATCGCCCTCGCCCGGTCCGAGCACCCGCACGCCTCGCTCGCGGAGCGTGGCGACGTTTGCCTGTGTCGCGGCATGCGACCACATGAGGTGATTCATCGCGGGCGCGACCGCGAGCGGCGCCTCGGTCGCCAGGCACAGCGTCGTCAGCAGGTCATCGGCCTGTCCCGCGGCGAGCCGCGCCAAGAGATCAGCGCTTGCCGGTGCGATCAGGATGGCTTGCGCCCAGCGCGCCAGCTCGATGTGGCCCATGGCCGCCTCTGCGGCCGCGTCCCACAGCTCGCTCCGCACGGTGCGCCCCGACACCGCCTGGAAGGTCGTCGGCGTGACGAATTCGCGCGCCGCCGCGGTCATGACCACCTGCACTTCCGCGCCGCGCTCGCGCAGCCGGCGCACCAGGTCCGGACTCTTGTAGGCGGCGATGCCGCCGCTCACGCCGAGGAGTATGCGTTTGCCGTGCATGAAGACACTCTCGCCTGCCGGCAATTATCGCACCGCGTGCGCTCCCGCGGGCGAGGGCCGCGCGCAACTGCGGATAACTGCGCACTTCCGTGCTTTAGCCCCCTCGCCGTGACCGCGCGGCGCTGCTTAGACTCGCGCCTTGCTCACTTAGAACCAACGGTGATGAGTATCCGCAACTGGCCAGGGGCCGAGCGGCCGCGGGAAAAGCTGCTCGAGCGGGGTGCACAGGCGCTCTCGGACGCAGAGCTGCTGGCGCTGCTGCTCGGTGCCGGGATCCGGGGACGCTCGGCAGTCGAGCTCGCCCACGCCCTGATCGTTGAATTCGGCTCGCTGCGCAACCTGCTGAACGCCGAAGGCCCGCGCTGTCTCGAGCTGCCCGGCGTGGGCCCGGCGCGCTACGCGGTCCTCAAGGCGGCGATCGAGCTCTCGCGCCGGCACTTCCGCGAAGCTCTGCGGATCGGACCTGCGCTCGCCGCTCCGGAGGCGACCCGCAACTTCCTGCTGGCACAGCTGCGCGACCGCCCGTACGAGGTGTTCTGCTGTCTGTACCTCGACAACCGTCACCGGCTCATCGCCTTCGAAGAGCTGTTCCGCGGCACCATCGATCGTGCCGGTGTACACCCGCGCGAGGTACTGCGGCAGACGATGCTGCACAACGCGGCCGCGGTGATCTTCGCCCACAACCACCCCTCCGGGGTGCTCGAGCCGAGCCAGGCCGACGAGCTGATCACGCGGCGACTGAAGGAGGCGCTGGCGCTGCTGGACGTGCGCGTGCTCGATCACATCATCATCGGCGACGGGCTGTGCTACTCATTCTGTGAGCACGGATTGCTGTGAACGCAACGCACCGCGCGAAGGCCGACGGGCCCGGTGAGCCCGCCGGCACGCCGGGCTTACTTCAGCAGGGCTTCCTGCTCGGTCCGTGAGCCGAGGATCGTGCGGATTTTTGCGCGGTCGACCTCGGACTTGTCAGCCTGCGCGACCGAGCCCTCGACCTGCGTGGAGATCGCATCGGACTTGCGGCCGAGGCCGTCGAGCGCGGCCCAGTTCTTGTACTCGGTGACCAGCAGGATGTCCGGGTCCTGGGGTCCGCGTGCCTCAACGATGATCACACGGTAGCTCGTGATCAGCCCGGCCTTCTTGGCGGCCTCCTGCGTCTTCTTGAAGGTCGTCGCCAGCCAGTGCATGTAGTCGTTGAAGTGGCCATCGACGGTGCGGATGGAGGCGACATTGAGGACCGGTCCATCGTTCCAGTCGGCGCCGTCGGCATAGGCAACCGTTGTCATTGAGGTGAGAGCGAGCAGCGCAGCGCCCGTGCAGAGGCGTTGAGTCAATCGGGTCATGAAGAGTCTCCGGAAGTTGGGCTGTAGTTGTTAAGTGTTGGGCCGCCAACTGCTGGAGCAGCTGCGACGATCATCTGGCGGGGGCGTAAACTACGCGGTTCTGCTGTCCGCCGCCACAGAGACCGCTGCCTCGGCACTCAGGTCTCCTTGTGATCGGCCGGCCGGGCTGGTATAAAGCCGGGCCCGGGCGTCGAGGTGGCCGCCGGCCTCGCCCCCAAGTTATTGAAATCTCTAAGGTTGATTCGTATGTCCCGCGTATGCGAGGTCACCGGCAAGAAGCCGGCCGTCGGTAACCGCGTCTCCCACGCCAACAACAAGAAGCGCCGCCGCTTCCTGCCGAACCTGCACACGCAGCGCTTCTGGCTGGAGACCGAGAAGCGCTGGGTGACGCTGCGGCTCACCACGAGCGGCATGCGCACCGTCGAGAAGAAGGGCATCGACAAGGTCGTCGCCGAGCTGCGTGCCCGGGGTCACCGGCTCTGAGGTCTGACGTCGAGGAACAGTCATCATGCGCGACAAGATCAAACTGCTGTCCAGCGCCGGCACCGGCCACTTCTACGTAACGACCAAGAACAAGCGCCTGCATCCGGACAAGCTGGAAGTGCGCAAGTTCGACCCGGTGGCGCGCAAGCACGTCGCCTACAAAGAGTCGAAGATCAAGTAAACCTGCGCTGCGCCCCTCGCGCGCTTGCCCGAGCTGCCTGAAGTCGAGACCACGCGGCGCGGCCTTGCCCGCTGCATGCGCCGCCGCCGCATCGCGGCGCTCAAGATGTACGAGCCGCGTCTGCGCTGGCCGGTGCCCGCGGACCTGCCGCGGCGTATTGCCGGGCAGCGCTGCGTGCGCGTCGGGCGACGCGCCAAATACCTGCTGCTCGGGCTCGACTGCGGAACACTGCTGCTGCATCTGGGCATGTCGGGCAGCGTGCGTGCCGTGCCGGCGGATACTCCGCGACGCGCGCACGATCACTTCGACCTGCTGCTCGACTCCGGTGTGGCGCTGCGCTACAACGATCCGCGCCGCTTCGGCAGCCTGCACTTCATCAGTGGCGATCCGCTCGCGCATCCGCTGCTAGCCCGGCTCGGGCCCGAGCCACTGTCGCGCGCCTTCGATGCCGGCTATCTGTGGGCGCGCACGCGCGGGCGGCGCGTGGCCATCAAGCAGCTGCTCATGAACGGCCAGATCGTGGTGGGCGTCGGCAACATCTATGCGAGCGAGGCGCTGTTCCGGGCACGCATTCGCCCGCAGCGCCGCGCCGGCAGCCTCACCCGCGCCGAGACCGCGCGCCTGGTGCGCGGCGTGCGCGCGGTGCTCGCTGCCGCGATCCGCGCCGGCGGCACCACGCTGCGCGATTACCTCGACACGGACGGCGCCCCCGGCTATTTCCGCCAGCGGCTGTATGTCTACGAGCGCCAGGGAAAGCCGTGCCGCCGCTGCAGCACGCCGGTGCGCGCGCTGACCCAGGGGCAGCGCTCCAGCTATTACTGTCCGGGCTGCCAGAGGTAGTTCTCATGAGCCGGCACATCCTCGCCCATCTGAGGCGCGCCGATGCAGTGATGGCGGGCCTGATCAGTGCCGTCGGCCCCTGCCGGCTCGAGCCCGAGGCGGACTGCCATCCGTTCCAGGCGCTCGCGCAGGCGATCGCTCATCAGCAGTTGAACGGCCGCGCCGCCAACACCATCCTCGGCCGCCTCATCCAGTCGTGCGGGCAGGGTGTGTTCCCAACGCCGCAGATGGTGCTCGGCGCGAGCGCCGACAGCCTGCGTGCCGCCGGTTTCTCCTTCGCCAAGGTGGCGGCGCTGCACGATCTTGCCGCCAAAACGCTCGCCGCGGTCGTGCCCGACGCTGCGACGCTGCTCGCGCTGGCCGACGAAGAGATCATCGCCCGCCTCACCCAGGTGCGCGGCATCGGCCGCTGGACGGTGCAGATGCTGCTGATCTTCCAGATGGGCAGGCCCGACGTGCTACCGGTCGACGACTTCGGCGTGCGCAGTGGCTTTCGCGCCGCGTACGGGCTCACCCGCTTGCCACGGCCGCAGGCGCTGGCGGCGTGGGGGGAGCGCTGGCGGCCTTACCGCAGCACCGCCGCCTGGTACCTGTGGCGTGCACTGGAGCTCGAGCGCGCCGGCACGCTGCCCACGCCCGCTGAGCGCATCCGCCTGCCGCGCATCGTGAAGCGGGCCCGGCGCAGCGGCACCGTGCGCCGCGCTGCTAGGCGCGGCGGTGCTTCTTCAGCTCCGCCTCGACGATCGGATGGACGAAGTCGCGCACGTCGCCGCCGAGCACCGCGATCTCGCGCACCAGCGTCGAGGAGATGAACGTGAACTGCTCCAGTGGCGTGAGAAACACCGTCTCGAAACCGTGATCGAGATGCCGCGACATGTTGGCGAGCTGAAACTCGAATTCGAAGTCCGATACCGCCCGCAGCCCGCGCACGATCACCGCGTGCTGATAGTGCCGCGCGAAGTCGACCGTCAACCCCGAGTAGCCCTGCACCTCCACGTTGCCGAGATCGCTCAGCACGCGACGGGCGAGATCGACACGCTGCTCGAGCGAGAACATCGGTGTCTTGTTGGGGTTGGCCGCGATCGCGACGATCACGCGGTCGAAGATGCCGGCCGCACGCCGTATCAGATCCTGATGGCCATTGGTGATCGGATCGAAGGTGCCCGGATAGACGGCGGTGTTACGCTTCATGCGGCCTGCTCATCGTGTGCGAACAGATGATACCCGACCTCGCCGGCACGCTTCGCCCGAAGCAACCGCCAGCTCGCGGGCAGGGGCGGCAGGGCCTCGCGGGCCGCGCATTCGACATATACGCGCGCGCCGCCTCGCAGCCAGCCACGCTCGGCGAGCAGCGCCGCAGCGCGGGACAGCAGCGTGGAGCCGAACGGCGGGTCGAGGAACACCAGGTCGCAGGGCTGCGCGGCGCCTGACAG
This sequence comes from uncultured Gammaproteobacteria bacterium, assembly GCA_963837075.1. Lineage (GTDB taxonomy): Bacteria > Pseudomonadota > Gammaproteobacteria > Steroidobacterales > Steroidobacteraceae > 13-2-20CM-66-19. Next base: position 425,562 of record CAWILY010000009.1, read on the forward strand.
GTAGCGCAGCGCATCGCCCCGCTCGACGTGCGCGCTCGCGCCCGCCTGCCACTCGCCGAGCAGCGCCACGAGCGCCGCCGCGGCCTTCGCATCCTGCTCGATGAACGTCACGTGCGCCGCACCGCGCGACAGCGCCTCGAGGCCGAGCGCGCCGCTGCCGGCAAACAGGTCGAGACAGCGGGCGCCGTGGATTGCGGCGCCGAGCCAGTTGAACAGCGTCTCGCGCACCCGACTTGGCGTGGGCCGAATGGCGCTCGCGGCCGGGAAACGCAGCTTCCGGCCGCGCCAGGCGCCGCCGATGATGCGCAGCATGCGCGCATCGCCCGCACGGCGGTGGGTGGCGGACGAGCGCGTGCCTGACTTGCCTTGGTGCGCCACGTGCGGTTGCGTCCTTGGGGGGTGCGCACCTTGCCACTGTTCCGGCCGTAAGCGTACCCTAGCTTGCCTCATACAGAAGCGCTCAGGCTGCAACGAAGCGCGGGTGAGCACCGGCGGGAGGGGGTCGCGACCGGTGAGCCAGGACCGAAAGTGACTCGCGAGCAAATCAACAATGTGCGCACCGCCGCCGCGTCGACTCACGCTTAGGGCCGGGCGGTCAGGGAGTCTCGAGGGGTATGAATAAAGTCTTCGTCGCAGGAATTGCCTCAGGAGTGCTGCTGCTAAGCGCCTGCTCGGGCAGCGGCGGCTGGGGTCCGCCGGTCGGTACGGCCAATCTCAGCAGTGGCAACGGCAATCCCGCCGGCTCGACCAATACGACCGAAAAGGCGGCGAGCACGGCCCTGTACCAGGTATCGGCCGGCATACTGCCCTACCCCTTCGATGCGTATTTCGCAGGCTCCTCCGACGGCACGCTGAACATCCAGCCACCGAATCAACTGTGGCCCGCGCAGTCCGCCCTCAACGGCCTCGATGGCTTCTCGACCACGGCACCGATCCGCGAGACTTTCAACGGGCCGCTTGATGTCGCCTCGCTCGGCACGCCCGGTGCCGTAGTCGTCGTTCACATCAGCACCAACAACGCCGGCCCGCAGGCCAAGGCGCCGGTGTCGCCGCTGCAAGGGGGAACCTTCGTACCGCTGGCCGGGTGCCTGAAGGGCGGCGCCACCTGCACCGCCGCCAACTACGACTATGCGGTCGGACCGGCGTCAGAGAACCCGTCGATCCTGGAGATCACGCCGCTCAAGCCGCTCGCCGCCAGCACCTGCCTGCCGACCCCGCCCGCGACGACCTCGCCCTGCGCGGCAGCCAACGGCGGAAACGGCGAGGGTTATCTCGTGCTCCTCACCAAGGCCATCACGGTCGGCGGCGTCGCGGCGGTGCCCGATACCGACTACGCGAGCTTCCAGGCGGCGCTGGCCGGCGGCTCGACCTGTCCCAGCATCACCAACACCTCGCTCAATGCCCTATGCCAGCTCACTGGTGCGCACCTCGCACTCGGGCAGGCGCTCGGTATCAACCCCGCTAACGTGGTGGCGTCTTTCAGCTTCTCGACTCAATCCATCCTCGACACGCTCGCCGCCGCCGCCTCGCAAGCGACGCCGCAGGCGATCAAGGTGAACTTCACCGGGCAGAACACCTCGGCGTTTCAGGGCCTTGGGCTCGCGGACGTGTACGTCGGCGTGATGACGCTGCCGTACTACCTGAGCAAGAGCGCGCCGGACACCGGCTACTGGCAGGCGGCGGCGGCGAGCGCGCCCGACAAGACCAGCACCTACACGACGCGCTTCAATCCCTTTCCCGTTGCGAACGTGCAGGCGCTGCAGGTGCCGGTGCTGATGACGGTGCCGAACGCCAACTCGGGAGCAACGAAGGCCGCCGGCGGCTGGCCAATCGTGATCTTCCAGCACGGTCTCGAGGAGAGCCGCACTAACCTGTTCGGCATTGCGGATTCGCTCGCGCGCGCCGGCTTCATCGGGATCGCGATCGATCTGCCGCTGCACGGGCTCACGACACCGTTCAATCCGGCCGACCCGAGCACCTATCTCTATGCTATTGGCACCAATCCGCTCTACGCAGGCCTCGGCCTGCCGACGGGCAGCTCGATCGAGCGTACCTTCGACCTCAACACCATGAACCAGGCCGCCGGCCTTCCGGGGCTCGACCCGAGCGGCTCGCATTACGTGAACCTGGCAAGTCTGCTCACGTTCCGCGACAACCTGCGTGAGTCCTCGCTGGACCTGGTGACGGTCGCCGAATCGGTCGCCACGATCACGCTGCCTGCGCCCGCCACGGCACCCTTCGTCGACCCGACCAACGTCCACTACATGGGCCATTCGCAGGGCGCGATCGTCGGTGCGGGCTTCCTCGCCGTGATGCCGCCCCAGGCCGTGCTCAGCGCCACGCTGGCCAATCCCGGCGGCGAGTTCATCTACCTCGGCCTCGAGTCACCCACTTTCGGTCCCGTGTTTATTCCGGGGCTCGAGAAAGCGAGCCAGGGGTTGCTGACGCCGGGCACGACGCCGTTCGCCACATTCGCTCGCGACGCGCAAACGGTCGTCGACTCCGGCGATCCGTGGAACTTCATTGCGCTCGCGGCCGCACAGCACCCGATCCACATGATCGAGGTGGTCGGCACCACCCCGCCGCCTGCGGGTTGCAACCCGCAGACACCGCCTGCAGGGTGTCCCGACCAGGTCGTCCCCAACCTGGCGACCGATCGCCTGATCGCAGCCGGCGGCTTCACGCAGGCCTCCCCGCCGGGCGTCCCCCTGGGTACCACACCTTTGCACAAAGTCGTGAAATTCACCGCGGGCGTGCACGCGTCTTTCCTGGATCCAACAGCGAGCCTCGCGGCCACCGAGGAAATGCAACTCGAAGCCGTCTCGTTCGCCGTGGCGGACGGATTTGCGCTTCCCGTGACACTGGGCGCGCCCGTCCAGTAGCGCAGTCAGTGCCCTGAGCGAGCCGCAGGGCGGCCGATCGGCCGCCTTTCTTCCTGGGCCGGTACAATGCGGCCCATATGTTCCGCCGCGCCCCCGAAAACGCCACAACGGCCGCCGAAGAGCCCCCGGGATTCATCAAACGGCTGCGCGAGCGGCTGAACCGCGGCAACTCGTGGCTCAGCTACGATCTCGCCGAGCTGTTCCGCGGGCGGCAGATCGACGCCGCGATCCTCGACGAGCTCGAGACGCGCCTGATCAGCGCCGATGTCGGCATCGAGGCCACCGAGCGCATTCTCGGCGAGCTGCGCAGCCGCGTGGCGCGCAACGAGCTCGCGGATGTCGAGGCGCTGATCGGGGCGCTGCGCCGGAGCATCACCGCAATCCTCGCACCCTGCGCTGTGCCGCTGCGCATCGACCCGGGCCGCCGGCCGTTCGTGATCCTCGTGGTCGGCGTGAACGGCTCGGGCAAGACCACCACCATCGGCAAGCTGGCCCGGCGCTGTCAGGCTGCCGGCCACAGCGTGCTGCTCGCGGCCGCGGATACGTTCCGCGCCGCAGCCATCGAGCAGCTCGAGGTGTGGGCGCAGCGCAGCGGCGCGGAGTTCGCGGCGCAGCAGCCCGGGGCGGATCCCGGCGCGGTGGTGTTCGATGCCCTGCAGGCCGCGCGCGCGCGCGGCACCGAGGTGCTGCTCGCCGACACGGCCGGCAGGCTCCACAGTCAATCGCACCTCATGGAGGAGCTGCGCAAGGTGCGGCGCGTGATCCAGCGCGTCGATGCCAGCGCACCGCACGAGGTGCTGCTGGTCCTCGATGCCAACCAGGGTCAGAACGCGCTCGCCCAGGCGCGCCAGTTCACTCAGGCGGTCGGGGTCACGGGCCTCGTGCTCACCAAGCTCGACGGCACCGCCAAGGGCGGCATCGTGGTCGCGATCGCCGACGAGCTCAGGATCCCGATCCGTTATCTCGGCGTCGGGGAGTCCGTCGAGGACTTCGGCGAGTTCGACGCCGCGGCTTTTGCCGCCGCGCTGGTTGCAGGTCCCGAGGAGCACGCCGCTCCCGGCGCCCTGGCAGGGCGCACGTGATCGTCTTCGACCGCGTCAGCAAGCGCTACCCGAACGGGCGTGAGGCGCTCAGCAACGTCAGCTTCGAGATCCACACCGGCGAGATGGTGTTCCTCACCGGCCGCTCCGGCGCCGGCAAGAGCACCGTGCTCAAGCTCATAGCGCTGCTGGAGCGCCCGACCCGCGGCACGGTGCTGGTGAACGGCAGCAACACGCAGAAGCTGAAGTCGCGACACATCGCCGCCTACCGCCGCCGCATCGGCGTGGTCTTCCAGGATCACAAGCTGCTCGCCGACCGGCCGGTGTACGACAACGTGGCGTTGCCACTGGCCGTCGCCGCGACGCCCCTCAAGGAGATCGACAAGCGCGTGCGCGCAGCGCTCGATCAGGTGGGGCTGCTCGGCAAGGAACGCGCGCTGCCGCAGGAGCTATCGGTCGGCGAGCAGCAGCGCGTCGGCATCGCCCGCGCGGTGATCAGCAAGCCGCCGCTGCTGATCGCCGACGAGCCCACCGGCAATCTCGACCCCGATCTGTCGCTCGAGGTGATGCGTCTGTTCCGCCGCTTCCAGGATGTCGGCGTGACGGTGGTGGTCGCCAGCCACGACCACACCATAGTGCGCGAGTTCGGCCAGCGCGTCATCGTGCTGGAGAACGGCCAGGTGGAGGGCGGCGCCGCGGATCCGCTGCCGAGCCTGGTGGCGAGCCGATGAGCGTGGCGGTGCGCAGCGGCCGGCATCTGCACGCGCTGCTCGGCTCACTGGGCCGCCTGATGCGCAGTCCCTTTGCCAGCCTGCTCACGCTGCTGGTCATCGCGCTGGCGCTGGCGCTGCCGGTCGCGTTGCGCCTGATCCTCACCAATGCCCAGGCCGCGACCGGCAACTTCGCCAGCGCGGTGGATCTGTCGGTGTACCTGAAGACCGATGTCCCACTCGCCAAGGCGCAGCAGCTCGCGCAGGCCGCGCGCGGGCGTCACGACGTGGCGGCCGTGACGCTCATCTCCGCGGAGCAGGGTCTGGCGGACTTCCGCAACTACTCCGGCTTCGGCGATGCGCTCGGCGCGCTGCAGGGCAATCCGCTACCGCACGTGCTGCACGTGCGGCCGCAGGCAGCAAGCAGTTCCCCCCCGGCGCTCGAGTCGCTGCGCCGCTATTTCCAGGCGTGGCCCGAGGTGGAGTTGGTACAGATGGACTCCGCATGGGTGATGCGCTTCAACGCCATCCTCGAGGTGCTGCGCCGCCTGCTGCTGATTGCCGCGGCGCTGCTCGGCGTGGGCGTGCTCGCGGTCATCGGCAACACCATCCGCCTCGAGATCCAGGGCCGACGCGCCGAGATCGAGGTGACCAAGCTCGTGGGCGGCTCGAACGCCTATGTACGCCGGCCGTTTCTGTACACCGGCGTGCTGTACGGGGTGGGCGGAGCACTGCTCGCGTGGGCGATCGTGGCCGGTGTCATTGCGGTGCTCGGCGAGCCGGTAGCGACGCTCGCCCGCCTGTACGGCAGCCGTTACCAGCTGCACGGGCCGGCACCGGAGGAGATCGGCGTTCTGCTGGGGGCGGGCGTGGTGCTCGGCTGGATCGGCGCCTGGATCTCCGCGGCGCGGCACCTGCGCAGCATCGAGCCGCGCGCCTGAGGGCGCGCGGTGCGCTTTACGTGGTGGCGGCGGAAGTGGTCGCCTGGGCGTGCACCGTCGTCTCCACCCAGCGGCGCACGCGGCGCGCATCGGCGACGCGGGTGCGCTTGCCGAAGGAATTGAGCAGCACGATCACCACGGTGCGGTCCTCGATCACCGTCTGCATCACCAGGCACCGGCCGGCTTCGGAGATATAGCCGGTCTTCTGCACCACGATATTCCAGTCGGGGCGGCTGACCAGTGAGTCGGTGTTCTTGAAGTGCAGCATGTGGCGGCCGACCTGCACCAGGTAATCACCGTCGGTCGAGTAGTCACGGATGGCCGGCACCTGTGCCGCGGCCATCACCAGCTTCGACAGGTCCTCGGGACTGGCGACGTTCTCGTCCGAAAGCCCGGTGGGCTCGACGAAATGCGCGTTCGTCATACCGAGCTCGCGGGCCTTGGCGTTCATCGCCTGCACGCACGCCTCGACGCCGCCCGGGTAATTGCGCCCGAGCGCGTGCGCCGCGCGGTTCTCGGAAGCCATGAGCGCCAGGTGCAGCAGATCGCCGCGCGTCAGGCGGGTGCCCGGCAGCAGGCGCGACAAGGACACCTTGTTGAGCGTGAGGCTGCGGTCCTGGTCACTGATCTCCAGCACCTCATCGAGCGGCTGGCCGGCCTCCATGACCACCAGGGCCGTCATCAGCTTGGTGATCGAGGCGATCGGCATGGCGACGTCGGAGTGGCGCGAATACAGCACGGCAGCGTGCGTGCTGTCGTAGACGAGCGCGGCGCTCGAATGCAGCGACGGCTCGACGGCTGTCGCGCGGTGCGCGTACTTCAGATGGGTACGCTGTGCCGAATCGGCAGGAATCGCGGCCTGGGACAGCGTGGCGATGCCGGACAAACAGAGCACCGCCGTGACCCGTAAAGAGTGTATCGGACTCATCGCCCCCCGCGCCTCGCCTCCCTTATGAGATTTACTATATCAGACCATGCTTTATGTCACTCATTCGTGACGTATTCTTAAGTTTTTGCGCGACCACCCTCACCCCCACGCCGCATCGGCGACGCTCGTCACGACCCTAACATCTGCCGCTCGCGCGCTGACGGTCATAACATGGCGCGCGCGTGACGCAGCGCTCGCCGGCCTCATCGCCTTCGGTGCTAGCGCGGCCACAGCCACCCGAAGGTGCCCGCAGTCAGCGCAGCGTAGATGAGTCGGTCCAGCGCCGCTTTGATCGTCAGGCTCCAGGCGCGCCGATACCAGATCGACAGCTCGCACAGCGCCAGCACATAGCCCATGAAGGCAATCGTGCCCGTGACCTTGAACACGTGCGGGTACACGGACCCGACCGGCAGCGTGCGCGAGCCGATCACCGCCACGAAAGCGCTCACCACTACGAGGAACACGAACCACTGCGTCAGGCGCAGGTGTATGGCGATCGGCCCTGACGGCATGACGGTGAGCACGGCAACCGGCCCATTTGCGAGCTTCTCCTTGAACTCCGGGGTGCGCATCTCGGCCATACCGCTCGCGCGCGGGATGGAATAATCACCTGGCGGAATGGCGAGCGGCCGCAGTGCCGCCAGCACCTGCGCCTCGCGCGGCATCTTCGGAAAGTCGCCACAGCGATGCGAGACTGATCATGGCCTCCCCTTTTCTTTGTTGGCGTTTATGAACTCCCGCGGCCGCCGCGACTCTACCTGCAAACCCCCCTCCGGCCGAGCCCATGGCTCCTCACCGCCACGGTCACGCCTGCGCACGGCTCCCCTTTTGGAGCCGGCGGGCCCACCCGGAAGGGGGATTCCTCAGGACCGTCGAAAGCGCGCAAGCTCTTGTCCGTCAAGGTGAAACGGCGGACCCTCGGGGGAACTCCCACCCCCTTTAGCACTCTAACGAAGCGACTGCTAGAATGCGCAACCCACCTACCGGAGAACTCATGACTGCAGGTACCGCATTGGTTGCCCGCATGGGCGACCAGGCTCTGGCTGGCCCGCTCGGAAGTCTCGATGCCTACCTGGAGCGGGTGAGTCGCATTCCCGTGCTGACGCGGGAAGAGGAGCGCGCGCTCGCCGTGCGCTTCCGCACCGAGGACGACCTGGCCGCGGCGCGGGAGCTGGTGCTCGCGCACCTGCGCTTCGTCGTGCACATCGCGCGCGGCTACAGCGGTTACGGGCTGCCGGTCGGCGATCTGATCCAGGAAGGTAACGTGGGGCTCATGAAGGCGGTCAAGCGCTTCGACCCCTCGCTGAACGTGCGCCTGGTCTCGTTCGCGGTGCACTGGATCCGTGCCGAGATCCACGAATACGTGCTGCGCAACTGGCGGCTGGTCAAGGTCGCCACCACCAAGGCGCAGCGTAAGCTGTTCTTCAACCTGCGCCGTCTGAAGAAAAATCTCACCTGGCTGTCAGCCGAGGAGACGGCGGCCGTCGCGCGCGACCTCGGTGTCACGCCCGGCGAGGTCACGGAGATGGAAAAGCGGCTCGCCGCGCGCGACATGTCCTTCGATCCTGCCCCCGACGCCGACGATGAGGAGCTGTACAGTCCGGCCGCCTATCTGTCGGCGCCGGATGCCGATCCGGCCGAGCAGGTGGAGGAGGCCGAGAGCGCCGATGATTCTTCGGACCGTCTGCGCGGCGCGCTGGGTCGTCTGGACCCGCGCAGTCGCGACATCGTGCAGCGCCGCTGGATGAGCGATGACAAGGCGACCCTGCACCAGCTGGCCGGCAAGTACGGGGTCTCCGCGGAACGCATCCGCCAGATCGAGTCGAGCGCGCTGGGCAAGCTTCGCGGCCTGATGGCGGCATGAGCGCCGCGGTTGCGACACCGGCCGCCGGCGCGGTAGCGTCGCGCACATGCGTGAGCTGACGGACTGGCTGGGCGAATACGCCGGCAGCCACGAGAATCCGACCAACAAGCTGCTGCACTGGATCTGCGTTCCGCCGATCGTGCTGGCCGTGATGGGGTTTTTGTGGGCGCTGCCGGTGCCGGCGGCGTTGCGCGGGCTCTCGCCCTGGCTCAACTGGGCAACATTGGCCGCGCTCGCCGCGGTGGTCTACTACTTCGTGCTGTCTCCGGCACTCGCCGCCGGGATCGTGCTCGTGTTCGCGGGGTTACTGGTACTCGTGCGCCAGCTCGCCCTCCTGCCTTGGCCGCTGTGGCAGACGTCGCTCCTGATCTTCGTGCTCGCCTGGATCGGGCAGTTCATCGGGCACGCCGTCGAGGGCAAGCGCCCGTCCTTCTTCAAGGATCTGCAGTTTCTCCTGATCGGGCCGCTGTGGCTGCTGGCTGCAGCCTACCGGCGCCTGAGCGTGCCGTACTAACCCCCGGCGACGGCGGCATCGCGTACGCTCGCCGCCACCTTCGCGTGCAGCTCCTTGTCGAGCGGGTCGGGCACCAGTTCGTCGCCGCGCGCCTGCGCCGCGATAGTGCGCGCCGCAGCCATCAGCATCGCATCGGAAAAAGCACTGGCGCGCGCGTCCAGTGCGCCCTTGAACAGCCCCGGGAAGGCCAGCACGTTGTTGATCCCCTTGCCGTCGGCGGCAAAGGCGGCGCCGTGCTCGCGCGCAGTGAGCGGCTCGATCTCCGGGTCCGGGTTGGACAGCGCGAGAATGACCTGGCCGTTGCGCACCCACTGTGGGCGGATGAGTCCCTTGACGCCGGTGCAGGCGATCACGATGTCGGCGCGCTGCATGAGCACCTCGAGCGTCACGCCCTCGCCCCCGGCAGCGACCAGCCGCGCCACGGCCTCGGGGTTGCGATCGGTGCCGAGGATGTGTCGCACGCCGTACGCGCGCAGCAGGCGCGCGATGCCGTGGCCGGCGGCGCCGAGTCCGATCTGGCCGACGTTGCTGGCGCGCAGATCGATGCCGGAGTGCCGGGCCGCATTCAGGAGCGCGGCGAGGGCCACCACCGCCGTGCCGTGCTGATCATCGTGCAGCACGGGCTTCGGCAGCCGCAGCCGCAGCTGCCGCTCGATCTCGAAGCACTCGGGAGCAGCGAAGTCCTCCAGCTGAATAGCGCCGAAGGATGTAGCAATGCCGGTGACTATCTCGACCACGCGCGCCGGCTCGGTCTCGGTGAGCAGTATGGGCACGCCGTTGATGCCGACCAGATCCGCGAACAGCGCCGCCTTGCCTTCCATGACCGGCAGCCCCGCGAGCGCACCGATATTGCCGAGTCCGAGCACGGCGGTGCCGTTGGTGACGATGGCGACCGTGCTGCCGAGCGCGGTGTAATCCCATGCGGCCGCCGCATCCTTCTCGATGGCGAGACACACGCGCGCCACGCCGGGCGTGTACACATCGCGCAGCACCTGGCGGGTGTTGATGGGCAGGCTCGCCACGGTGCGGATCTTGCCGCCGCGATGGCGGTTGAAGACACGATCGGATTTGCCGACGAAGCGCGCGGTCGGCAGCTGGTCGATGCGCTCGTAGAGTGAGCGATCGGCCTCCTCGTCCATCTCGAGGGTGATTTCCCACAGCGTGCGGCCCTGGTCGCGCCGCAGCGCCGTCAGATGCTCGATCGTGAGCCCCGCATCGGCGATCACCTGCAGCACCTTCGCCAGGCTCCCCGGCTGGTGCACGGTCTCGACGATGAGGATCTCGGGGATCTTCATGGCCGTACAGCCTGCCCCAAGCCCCGCAAGTGTGCCAGCTTCCTAAGGCCGCACCCGGTTGGCCCCGGTGCGCCGATACCCGCTATCATGCGCGCCCCGCAGCCTGCCCCCGTTTCCCGAAGGAGTTCTCCCGTGGCCAAGGTCGCCGCTTCCACTCCCGCCGCCGCCACGGCTACCACGCTCGATCCACTGGATCTGTACGACGTGCGTGCCTCGCTGAGCGAGGAGGAGCGCCTGGTGCAGGACTCGGTGGCGCGGCTGGTCGATGCCGAGGTGCTGCCGATCATCCAGCGCTGCTTCGAGGAGCACCGTTTCCCGAGGGAGCTGATCCCGCAGCTTGCCGCCCAGGGACTGCTCGGCTGCTCGATCCCTGGCTACGGCTGTGCGGGCCTGAACGCGCTCTGCTATGGCCTGATCTGCCAGGAGCTCGAGCGCGGAGATTCGGGCATCCGCAGCTTCGTATCCGTGCAGTCCTCGCTGTGCATGTATCCGATCTGGGCGTTCGGCTCGGAGGAGCAGAAGCAGCAGTACCTGCCACGCATGGCGCGCGGGGAGCTGATCGGTTGCTTCGGACTGACCGAGCCTCACGGCGGCTCCGATCCCGCCAACATGAAGACCCATGCGAAGAAGCGCGGGCGCGACTGGGTGCTGAACGGCGCGAAGATGTGGATCACCAACGGCACGATCGCCGATCTGGCGGTGGTGTGGGCGGAGACTGCCGAGGGCATCCGCGGCTTCCTGGTCGAGAAGGGCTCGCCCGGTTTCTCTGCGCCGGAGATCCAGCACAAGTTCTCGCTGCGCGCGTCCATCACCGCTTCGCTGTTCTTCGATAACGTGCTGGTTCCGGAGGAGCGGGTATTGCCCGGATGTGTAGGCCTCAAAGGGCCGCTGTCCTGCCTGACGCAGGCGCGCTACGGCATCTGCTGGGGAGTGATCGGCGCAGCAACGGCTTGCTTGCGGCAGCTGCTCGAGTACACCGCGACGCGGATACTGTTCGGCCGGCCGCTGGCCGCCAACCAGACGATCCAGGTCCGCCTGGCCGACATGGCACGGCGCATCACCGGCGCGCAACTGCTGGCGCTGCAGCTCGGGCGTCTCAAGGACGCAGGGGTCATGCAGCCGGCACAGGTATCGCTCGCCAAGTGGAACAACTGCCGCATGGCGCTCGATGTGGCACGCGACTGCCGCGACATGCTCGGCGGGGCTGGCATCAGCGCCGAGTACGTCCCTATCCGGCACATGCTCAACCTCGAGAGCGTGATCACCTACGAAGGCACCGAGACCATTCATCAGCTCACCATCGGCCGGGAGCTGACGGGCATCAGCGCCTTCTGAGGCGCTGCGGCACGGCGCCAACCGCTCGCGTGCACGGGTGTGCGGCGTGCCGCAGCGCTACGGCGGCAGGCGCATCGCCGCCGGATGCAGCAGGTAACAGCCGACCGCGATCACGATCAGGTACGCGAGCAGGATGAACGTCCAGCCCATGTTGTGGCGGATGACGTCGCCCTCCTTGCGCACGAACTTGCTGGTCGAGACACCGACGCTCGCCGTCTGCGGCGCGACCGGCTTGCCGATCTCGGCGCCGACCGAGTTGAGCGTCGGCAGCAAGAGCGGTGGCATGCCGAGCTGCGCACCCACCAGCGCCTGGAACTTGCCGAACATGGCATTGGTCGAGGTGTTCGACCCCGATAGCGCCACGCCGATGAAGCCGAGTATCGGCGCCACGATGATGAACGCCGTACCCATGCTGGCGAAGCCCTTGGCGAGCGAGGCCGCCATGCCCGAGTAGTTGAAGGTGTAGGCGAGGCCAAAGATGAACACACCCACCAGTATCGCGCCCCACATCTGATGGAAGGTGCGGCGGAACACTTCACCGAGTTGCCCGGTTTTCAGCTTGCCCTGCGCCAGCAGCATGAGCGCGATCAGCAGCCACGCCGCCAGGATCGCCGTGCCGCCGATGTACGGGGCGAAGTTGAACACCGCGGTGAGGCTCGGCTTGGCCGCGCTGCAGGTGCTGGCGAGCGCGGAGCACCCCACCGCCTGCGCCTTGAACCAGCTGATCTTCGGCAGCGGTGACCACGGGCCGGTCCATAAGGCCACCACGATCAGCAGAATGAGGAACGGCAGCCACGACTGCAGCACCTCGCCGGTACTCAGGCCGTGGCCGCGAGTCTGCCGGGCGGTAGCCGCATCCACCGGCACCCCGCCGTAGCCGAGTACGCTCTTCGGCTGCCATACCTTCAACAGCAGCAGCAGCGCGATGAAGCAGACGATCGCGCCGCTCACGTCGGGCAGGTACGGCCCGAGATGCACCGCGACTGGATACTGCCCGGCGATGTAGCCGAGCGAGCCGACGATGGCGAGCGGCCAGCCTTCCTTCATGCCCTGCCAGCCCGACACCAGGTACAACAGCACCCACGGCGGCAGCAGCGCCAGCACCGCGACCACGGTGCCGACCGAGCCCGACAGCGCCAGCAGGGGATAATTCGTCACCGCCGCCAGTGCGATGATCGGCGCGCCGAGTGCGCCGTAGGAAACCGGGGCGTTGTTGGCGATCGCGGCGACGCGGATGGCGTTGAGATCGGAGATGCCGAGCGAAATCAGAATCGGCGCGACCACCGCCCAGGGATAACCGAAACCCACCAGGCCCTCGAGCAGCGCGCCGAATGCCCACGCAAACAGAATCGTCTGCACGCGCACATCCATGCTGCCCTGCGAGATCAGCCAGCGGCGGAAGTTCTCGAACACGCCGCTCACCGCCAGCGTGTTGAACAGCACCATGCCCCAGAAGGTAATCCAGTCGACGTTCCACACGCCGGTGGCCGCGCCGTACAGGTAGGCGTGCGCACCATTGCCCTGTGGCATGTGCCACACCCACACCGCGAGCACGAAGGTGATGATCGAGCCGATGAGCGTCGCCAGCCACGCGGGCAGGCGGAACACGGCCAGCATGGTCAGCAGCGACACCACCGGAACCAGTGCGATGAGGCAGGTGAGCGTCAGGTTACCGAGCGGGTCGATCAGTTGCGTGAACATGATGTCTCCCTCGTTGCGCGGCGCGGCTCATGGCGTGCGGCGCAAGCGCTCGCACCCGGTTCGAATTGTTGGCACCAAGACCGCTCCCGTAGCAGCGGGAGCCGGCTCGGCCGGCGCTACAACCTAACACGGACCGCCGGGGTCGCTCAATCGCGCGGTCCCGGCCACGGTGCAGGCCAGGCAACGAGCTGCGCCGCTGCGGCGCTGCGACGCTGGGCGGCGGCAGCCGGCCCGCGAGCAGCTGCGGCCTGAGCGAGCCGTCAGGCTGACTTCTTCATCTGCGCGATGAGCTGCTCGGTCTGGTCCATGAAGCGCCGCCAGCCCGGCCGCTGCTGCAGGCGGTTGACGTACTCCTCGAACACGGCACGCGACTCGAGCGTCTTCGTCATCATGCCGAAGCCGAGCTGCGAGCCCATGTAGACGTCGGCGGCACTGAAGCGCGTGCCGAGCAGGTACGGTCCCGGCGTCAGCACCCGCTCGAGCGTCGCAATCGTGTCCTCGTAGCAGCCGTAGCTCAGCGCCCCCGGTCGTGCCACCGGCGGCCGCGCCAGCATGCGGTCGATCAGCGCCGGCTCCACGCAGCAGGCGGCGAAGAACATCGAGCGGTAGTAGGCCCCGCGCGCCGGGCTGTCCGCGGCCGGCGCAAGTCCCGCGGCGGGAAAGGCGTCGGCAAGATAGGCGAGGATGGCACCCGTCTCGGTGACCGTGGTGCCGCGATGCACGATCGCCGGCACCTTGCCCATCGGATTCACAGCGAGGAACGCCGGGCTCTTCTGCTCCTGTTTTTCCAGGTTCACGACCTCGAAGCGATAGGGCGCGCCGACCTCCTCGAGCATCCAGTGCACGGTGCGGCCACGGGACATGGGGCTGCTGTAGAACACAACGTCGTCACTCATGGGCTGCTCCTTATGACGTGCTTGCCGCGCGTGTGGCACGCGTCACTATGCGCACTGCATGTTACGCGCAGATCGCGGCGCGCGCCGCCGGCAGCCGCCGCCCCACCCCGGCACGGCACCGCAGTGCCAAACACGACGCAGCTCATCAAGAGCGCCAGCAACGCCAGCCAGTTGCCGAGCTGCTCGCGGCGGTGTGCGCGGCGCGGGTGTGAGGTGATCATCTCGGGTCTCTCCCAGGCACGGAAACGCCTGGGAGACACAGTGCGCGCGCGGTGCTGCGCCGCCGGGCCGGCAAAGTGCCGCTGCGCCGGCAGATTGTGGCGCAATGTGGCAGCGTCGGTGCGCTTTCACCGCGCGCGCACTCACGGTAGCCTAAGCGGCGCATGAAACGTCTCGTCGCCATTGTCGAGGATGAAGCGGCCATTCGTGACAATTACGCCGCTGCATTCGTACGCGAGGGGTACGAGGTGCGCTGCTACGGCAACCGCGCCCAGGCGATGCAAGCCTGTGTCGCGCGCCTGCCGGACCTCGCCGTGATCGACATCTCGCTCGAGGAGGAGCCGGAAGGCGGCTTCGAGCTGTGCCGGCAGCTGCGCGCACTGTCGGCCGAGCTGCCGATCATCTTTCTCACCGCGCGCGACAGCGAGCTGGATGCCGTGTCGGGATTGCGCCTCGGCGCCGACGATTTCCTCACCAAGGATCTGAGCCTGCCGCACCTGATCGCCCGCGTGAACGCGCTGTTCCGCCGCGTCGAGGCGTTGCGCCGCCCCGCTGCCCCCGAGCAGGTCGTGCGCCGCGGCGCGCTCACGCTCGATGCCGAGCGCATGCAGGCGCAATGGGACGGCAAGGTCGTGCTGCTGTCGCTGACCGAGTTCTGGATCGTGTACGCGCTCGCGCGCCATCCCGGTCACGTCAAGAACCGCCAGCAGCTGATGGACGCCGCCAACGTCGTGCTGGACGACAACACCATCACCTCGCACGTGAAGCGCATCCGGCGCAAGTTTCTGCTCATCGATCCGCATTTCGACGCCGTGCAGACCGTCTACGGCATGGGTTATCGCTGGGTCGAGTAACCCGCGCCCTATGTCGCTGCGCTTGAAGCTCCTGGCTCTGGGCCTCGCCACCCTGGTGTTGCCCTGGGCCGGCTGCCGCTACGCGCGCGAGATGGAATCGGCCTTGCGCGATGGCGAGCAGAACTCGCTCCAGGCTGTCGCGCAGACCATTGCCGCATCCCTCCAGGGGCGCACCGACCTGCTGTATCGCGAGCCGCCGCCACCGCAAGCGCCGGCCGACACGCCGGCCGACGCGCCGCCTGATACACCGCCCGCTGCGCCGCCCGCACCGGCGGCGGGCGCGGCGCCTGGCTTTCTCAGTCCGGGTCGCTACGATCTGCGGCCGCTCGCGCTCAACGCCGCACCACTGGTGGATGGCTATGCCGATGACTGGCCGCATGATCCTCAAGCCTGGGCGCAGTTCAGCCGCGACGAGCATCATCGCTTCCGGGTGCTGTGCGGCGTGTACGAGCGCATGCTGTACCTGCTGCTGGAAGTGCATGACGAGCATCCGGTGTACGACGCGCCGGGCAACAACTCACTCGAGCCGGCGACGTTCGGTGACCGCGTGTGGCTCGGCTTCGAGGGTTTCGACGGCACGCAGCACCAGGTGTTCCTCGCCGCGACCGGCCCGGGTGCACTGACCGCGCGCCACATCGAGGCCGGGGAGTACGGGCAACAGAGCGCGCCGCTCGAGCCGCGCGTGCGCGCCGCCTGGCAGCCCACCCCCGACGGCTATCGCGTCGAGGCGCGTGTGCCACTGTCGATGATCGGCAGTGGCTTCGGTGTGCTGGTGGACGATCGCGATGCACGCGGCGCCACGCCCGTGAGCTACGGCACGCTGCGCACCGATGACCTGCAAACCCTCGGGCGTCTGCTGGTCGCCGCGCCCGAGCTCGGCTCCTACCTCACGCAGTTTCTGCAGCCGGGCCTTAAGCTGGCGGTGACGACGCCCGATGGGCGCGTGCTGGCGCGTGCCGATGCGCTCGCCCAGCCTGGCCCGCTCAGCGGTGAGGCGTCGCTCCTGGCGCGGCTGTACCGTCGCTTCGTCGACCGGCCCGGCGAGCGGCGGCTGCTCGAGTCGAGCGCGCCGGTCTACGATCGCGATCACCGCTATCGTATAGGCCAGCTGGAGGTCACGCAGACGGCCGACCGCTGGCTGCGGCTGCGCGATCGTGCACTCACGCGCATGCTGAACTTCACGCTGAGCACGAGTGCGCTGGCGGTGATCGTCATGTTCGCGTTCGCGGCCTGGCTGGCGCTGCGTCTGGCACGACTGCGCCAGGCGAGCGAGTCGGCGCTGACGCGCACGGGTCTGGTCACCAGCTTCCCCGAGACCGCGGCGCGCGATGAGCTCGGCGACGTGGCGCGCAGCTTCTCGACGCTGCTCGCGCGCCTCAACGAGTACACCAGCTACCTGCGCACACTGGCCGGCAAGCTGGCGCACGAGATCCGCACGCCGCTCACCATCGTGCGCTCCTCGCTCGACAACCTGGAGGCGGAGCATCTGGCGGACGATGCGCGCACCTACCTCGCGCGCGCCCGCGAAGGCAGTGAGCGCCTCAACGCCATCCTCGTGGCCATGGGCGCCGCCACCCGCGTCGAGGAGGCCATCGGCAGCGCGGAGCGGGTGGATTTCGACCTGGTGCCGTTGCTCGCTTCTGCAGTCAGCGCGTACCGCGGGGCTTTTCCCGGGCGTACCTTCGCCGCCGAGCTGCCCGCGCAGGCCGTGATGCTGCATGGCGCTCCCGACCTGATCGTGCAGCTGCTCGACAAGCTGATCGACAACGCGGTGGATTTCAGCCCGGCCGGCGCCACCATCACGGTGCGCCTGCAGCTGCCACCGCACGCGGCCGTGCTCGAGGTCGACAATTTCGGCCCTCCCCTGCCGCCGTACGTGGAAGGGCGCCTGTTCGAGTCGCTGTGGCAGCGGCGCTCCGACCGGGACAGCCGACCGCACTTCGGGCTCGGACTTTACATAGTGCGCCTGATCGCCGAGTTCCATGGGGGCGAGGCGCGGGCGATGAACCTCCCCGGGGGCGCCGGCGTGCGTTTCAGCGTCAGCCTGCCGCGCTGAAAAGCGACGCCGCGTGGGAACGGTTGTCGACATTTTGCGACATGGTAATTTGCTCTGGAACAAGTACAATTACTGACGGAAGGCACCGTCCGAGAAGGATTTTTTTCGGAAGCAGGCGCGGTCAGCGCGGACGGTGATGCGATTACGCAGCGGTGGCTGTGAGGAGAAAGATACAACCAGAAAACTCGGGGATCGACGCGGGCACGGGTAACGACAGCTCTCCAAATTTGCTGGGGTTGTCAGGAACGACACAACGCGTGGTTCAACACGCGGGCCTCGCGATAGAAGCCGGAGCGGAGCTCCAAGCGTTTCATACCGGAAAGATTAGATGCTCGTGATGACGCGACACCTCGCTGTGACGCGCGGCTCGGCTGACGAGCCTGAGGATGCGCACAGCGATCTTCAGCTGACAGCGAACTACCGAGTCAGTCGATGAGTCACTTAAACCCCGCGCTTTGCGCGGGGTTTTCTTTTTTCAGGACACCCCGAGAAAGCCCAGGATCCCGCGCGCCGCCTCGCGCCCGTCGAACACTGCAGTGACGACCAGATCCGAGCCGCGCACCATGTCACCGCCGGCAAACACCCGTGGATTGGTGGTCTGGAAGGCGTGCGTCGCCGCGGCGGACACACGTACGCGCCCGCTGGCATGCACACGCACCTGGTGCGCCTCGAACCAGGACGGCGGACTCGGCAGAAAGCCGAAGGCGATGATGACGGCATCGGCCGGGACGATCT
The DNA here is from genome assembly GCA_963837075.1 of uncultured Gammaproteobacteria bacterium. Classification (GTDB taxonomy): domain Bacteria; phylum Pseudomonadota; class Gammaproteobacteria; order Steroidobacterales; family Steroidobacteraceae; genus 13-2-20CM-66-19. The sequence continues at coordinate 443,532 of CAWILY010000009.1, forward strand.
GCTCCGAGCCCGGCACCGGTTGCGGCACGCGCCGGCCGCGGACATCGGCGGCGCCGAGCTGCGTGGCGACCAGCTTCACGCCCTCGACCTGCTCCGCGCCGACGATCTCGATCGGCTGACGGTTGAAGAGAAACTCGACGCCTTCCTCGCGGCTGTTGCGGTAATCGCGGCGCGAGCCCGGCATGTTGCCCTCGTCGCGCCGGTAGGTGCAGGTCACAGCAAGCGCGCCCTGACGGATGGCGGTGCGATTGCAGTCCATGGCCGTGTCGCCGCCGCCGAGTACCACCACGCGCTTGTCGCGCATGCTGATCAGTGCGGCAGCTGCGCCTGGCAGCTGCAGCTCGTGGTTGATGTTGGCGATCAGGTACGGCAACGCCTCGTACACCCCCGGCAGGTCCTCGCCGGCGAATCCGCCCTTGACGCTGGTGTAGGTTCCCATGCCGAGAAATACCGCGTCATAAGCGGCGAGCAGCTCCGCGAAGGCGACATCGCGCCCGACCTCGCAGCCGAGGCGAAAGTCGACCCCCATGTCCTCCATGATCTCGCGGCGTTTCTCCACCACCTCCTTCTCGAGCTTGAACGGCGGGATGCCGAAGGTGAGCAGGCCGCCGATGCGGGCATGCCGGTCGAACACCACCGGTTCGACGCCGTTGCGCACCAGGATGTCGGCGCACGCGAGTCCCGCGGGTCCGGCACCGACGATCGCGACGCGCCTGCCGGTTGGCTGCACGTGTGACATGTCCGGCTTCCACCCCTGGCGCAGCGCCTCGTCGGTGATGTACTTCTCGATCGCACCGATAGTGACCGCGCCGAGCCCGTCGTTGAGCGTACAGGCGCCCTCGCACAGCCGGTCCTGCGGGCAGATGCGCCCGCACACCTCCGGCAGCGAATTCGTCTTGTGCGACAGCTCGGCCGCCTCGAACAGATTCCCCTCCTCGATGAGCTTGAGCCAGTTGGGAATGTAGTTGTGGACCGGACATTTCCATTCGCAGAACGGATTGCCGCAGGCGAGGCAGCGCCCAGCCTGCTGCGCGGCGCCAGCGGCATCGAAGCTCGCGTAGATCTCGCGGAAGTCCCGCACGCGCGTCTCGACGGCGCTCTTGGCCGGATCGGTGCGCGGGATATCCAGGAACTGCAGGTTCTTGTCGGCCATGGCGTGAGCGGCTCTCAGGCCGCGCGCCGCAGGTTCTCGATGAGCGAATCGATCGAGGCGGCCTTGGGCTTCACCAGCCAGAACTTCGGCAGGAAGGTGCGCAGGTCGGCGAGTATCTCCTCGGCCCACACGCTACCGGTCTCGGCGACGTGCCGCTCGAGCAGCCCCTCCAGGTGCTGCGTCTGCGACTGCATCGCCTCGGGGTGAATGCGGCTGATATCGATGAGCTCGTGGTTGTAGCGGTCGACGAAGTTGCGCTCCATATCGAGCACGTAGGCGAACCCGCCGGTGAAGCCGGCGCCGAAGTTGACGCCGGTGCGGCCGAGCACGCAGACGGCGCCACCGGTCATGTACTCGCAGCAGTGGTCGCCGGCGCCTTCGAGCACCGCGACCGCGCCGGAGTTGCGCACGGCGAAGCGCTCACCGGCGACGCCGGCCGCGTACAGCTCTCCGCCGGTGGCGCCATACAGGCAGGTGTTACCCATGATGACGGTGTCGCGCGCCACGAAACGCGCGCTGCGCGGGTGACGCAGCACGATGCGGCCGGCGGCCATGCCCTTGCCGACGTAGTCGTTGGCATCGCCTTCCAGGTACAGGTGCAGCCCCCCGGCGTTCCAGACGCCGAAACTCTGCCCGGCGTTGCCGCTGCAGCGCACCGTGACAGGCGCATCCTCCATGCCGTAGTTGCCCCAGCGCCGCGCGATCTCGCCCGCGAGGCGCGCGCCGATCGAGCGGTTGAAGTTGCTGAGCCGATAGTGCCACTCGCCGCCGCGCTTGCCCTCGATGGCCGGCAGCATGTCGCGCACCATGCGCTCGGCGAGCTCGCCCTTGTCGAAGGGTGCATTGGCCGGCACGCTGCAGAACAGCGCCGCGTCGCGGCTGAGGGCTGCGTCAGCGAGAATGGGCGTGAGATCGAGCTTGCGCTGCCGGGCAGTGACCCCGGGCAAGGTCTGCAGGTACTCGGTCCGGCCGATGATCTCGGTGAGACTGCGCACGCCGAGCGCGGCGAGGATTTCGCGCACCTCCTCGGCGACGAAGCGGAAGTAGTTGATCACCATCTCGGGAAGACCGGTGAAGTATCTGGAGCGCAGCACGTTGTGCTGGGTGGCCACCCCGGTGGCGCAATTGTTGAGGTGACAGATGCGCAGGTACTTGCAACCGAGCGCCACCATCGGCGCGGTGCCGAAGCCGAAGCTCTCGGCGCCGATGATCGCCGCCTTCACCACGTCGAGCCCGGTTTTGAGTCCCCCGTCGGTCTGCAGGCGCACGCGGTGGCGCAGCTCGTTACGGCGCAGCGTCTGGTGTGTCTCGGCGAGGCCGAGCTCCCACGGCGTGCCGGCATACTTGATGGACGACAGCGGGCTCGCACCGGTGCCGCCGTCGTAGCCGGAGATGGTGATCAGATCGGCGTACGCCTTGGCGACACCCGCGGCCACGGTGCCAACGCCGGGCTCCGCGACCAGCTTCACCGACACCAGTGCCTGCGGGTTCACCTGCTTCAAATCAAAGATGAGCTGCGCAAGGTCCTCGATCGAGTAAATGTCGTGATGCGGCGGCGGCGAGATCAGACCGACACCTGGACGGGCGAAGCGCAGGCTGGCGATCATGTCATTCACCTTGTGCCCGGGCAGCTGGCCGCCCTCGCCAGGTTTGGCCCCCTGCGCGATCTTGATCTGCAGCACTTCGGCGTTGATCAGGTACTCGGCGGTGACACCGAAGCGCCCCGAAGCCACCTGCTTGATCTTGGAGTTCTTCTCCGTGCCGTAGCGGGTGCGGTCCTCGCCGCCTTCGCCGGAGTTCGAGCGCGCCCCCAGGCGGTTCATGGCGATGGCGAGCGCCTCGTGCGCCTCCGGCGACAGCGCACCGAGGGACATGCCGGCGCTGTCGAAGCGCGCCAGGATAGCCTCCGCCGGCTCCACCTCGCTGAGCGGTAGCGGAGCGGCGCGCAGCCGCAGCGCCAGCAGGTCGCGGAAGGTCGACGGCGGGCGCTCGTTCACCAGCTGCGCGAACTGCCGGTAATGCGCAGGGTCGCCGGAGATCACCGCCGCCTGCAGCGCGGCGATGACGTCGGGGTTGTACATATGGTACTCGCCGCCGTGGACGTACTTGAGCAGTCCTCCCTGGCCGATCGCCTCGCGCGGGTTCCAGGCGAGCCCGGCGAGCGACAGTGTGTCGGCTTCGAGATCGGCGAAATCCGCGCCCTGCACGCGGCTCTCCGTGCCGGTGAAGCACAGCCGCACCACCTCGTCGGCGAGGCCGACGATCTCGAACAGCTGCGAGCTGCGGTAGCTGGAGATGGTGGAGATGCCCATCTTCGACATGATCTTGAACAGTCCCTTGCGCAGCCCGGCGCGGTAGCTGCGCCCGAGCTCGAGGCGTGCGGCAAAGTCGAGCTTGACGCGTCCGCGGCGCATCATCTCGAACAGCACCTGGTAGGCCATGTACGGGTACACAGCCGTCGCGCCGTAACCGATCAGGCAGGCGAAGTGATGTGGCTCGCGTGCGGTACCGGTCTCGACCAGCAGGTTGCACTTGCAGCGCAGTCCCATCGCCACCAGGTGCTGGTGCACTGCGCCGGTGACGAGCAGCGCATGCGCCGGGATGCGCCCCTTGACCAGGTAACGGTCCGACAACAGCAGCACCAGCTTGCCCTCGTGCACGGCGCTCTCCGCCTGGCGACACATGCGCTCGATCGCCGCACGCAGCCCTTCCGCGGGCTCGTACTGCAGGTCGATGAACTCGTGCGTGACCTCCTCGATCGCGAGGATCTGACGGAGCTTGCGCTGCGACAGGATCGGCGAGCCGAGCACCACCTGGCGCGCGTGCTCGGGCGCGGGCACGAAGATGTTGCACTCGGGTCCGATCTGGGTCTGCAGCGACATCACGATGGTCTCGCGCAGCGGATCGATCGGCGGGTTGGTGACCTGGGCGAACTGCTGGCGGAAATAGTCGTACAGCGGGCGCACCTGGTGCGACAGCACCGGCATCGGGGTGTCGTCGCCCATCGAGCCCACCGCCTCGCTCTCGTCCTGCGCCAGCACGCGGATGATGTCGTCGCGCTCCTCCTGCGTGACGTTGAACATCTTCTGGTAGACGCCGAGGGTGGCGCGGTCCATCGGCTCCGCCGCGAGGCGCGGGTCGACCAGGTCGCTCTCGAGATAGCGCACGCCTTTCTTCAGCCAGGTTTTGTACGGATGGCGCGTCTTCAGCAGCTGATCGACGTCGGCGGAGGACAGCAGCGTGCCAGTCTGCAGGTCGAGCGCGATCATGTCGCCCGGGCCGAGCTTGCCTTTCCTGATCACGTCCTCGGGCGGGAAGTCCCACACCCCGGTCTCGGAAGCGATCGTCAGGCAGCGATTGCGGGTGATGCAGAAGCGCGCCGGACGCAGTCCGTTGCGATCGAGTGTGCACAGCGCGTAACGGCCATCGGTGAGCGCGACGCCCGCCGGGCCGTCCCATGGCTCCATGTGCACCGCGTAGTACTCGTAAAAGGCGCGCAGGTCCGGATCCATGGCGTCCAGCCCGTGCCAGGGGGGCGGAATGAGCAGGCGCATGGCGTGCAGCGGATCGAGCCCGCCCATCAGCAGCACCTCGAGCATGTTGTCGAGGCTCTGCGAGTCGGACCCGGTGAGCGATACCAGCGGCAGCACCTGCTGCAGCTGCGGCAGGAGCGGCGAGCGCAGCAGCGGGCCGCGCGCGGTGGCCCAGTTGCGATTGCCCTGGATGGTGTTGATCTCGCCGTTGTGCGCGAGGTAGCGGTAGGGATGCGCCAGGCGCCACTGCGGCAGCGTGTTGGTGGAGAAGCGCTGATGGAACACCACCGCCGAGCTCGTAAGGCGCGGATCGGCGAGATCCGGATAGAACTGCGCGAGATGCTGCGGCATTACCATGGCCTTGAAGACGATGGTGCTGGCGGACAGGCTCGGGACGTAGAACGCCGGGTCCGCCGCGCAGGCGTTCTCGGCCAAGCGCCGCGCCATGAACAGGCGGCGGTTGAACGAGGCCTCATCGATGTCCGCCGCGGGACAGTTGACGAACAGCTGCTCGATGCGCGGCAGGGACTTGAGCGCATCCCGGCCGCAGGCGTCGGGATTCACCGGCACGGCGCGCCAGCCGGCGACCTGGAGCCCCTGTGCCGCGAGCTGTGCACCAAGCGCCGCCCGGGCAGTGGCGGCGGCTGCCGGGTCCTGCCCGAGAAACGTAAGCCCCGCGGCGAAGCGCGCCCCGAGCGCGATGCCCGCCTCCGCCGCCACGGCGCGCAGGAAACCCTCCGGTCGCTTGAGCAACAGGCCGCAGCCATCCCCGGTCTTGCCATCCTCGGCGACGGCGCCACGGTGCGTCAGGCGATTGAGCGAGCTGATGGCCGTCTCGACCAGCCAGTGGCTCGGCGCATCGTCGAGGCTCGCGATCAGCCCGAAGCCGCAGCTGTCGCGCTCGTACGCGTCCTTATAGAGTCCCGATGAGACGGCAGCCATGTGATGGTCCACGCAGTAACGACTACTGGCAGGCACGTGCGAACCGGGGCTGTGACGCCCCAGCTCGAGACAAGCCGGCAATTCGTGCGTTCAGGAGAGCCGCGCTTTCCAGCGGAGAAATCGCGGCACGTCAGTCGGAAGCGGACGGAAGCGCCTGATGCGCATCGCCGCCGAACGACTGTCTACACCATCACTATGCACCCGATAATACCGGCCGCGGAGGCTCTTGCAAGCACCATGACGGTCGGACACAGCGCGCGGCCGCTCACGCGCGAGAGCGCCCGGCTGCCCCGCAGCAAGGTACAGGAATGAGACCCCTCATGCCGGCGGCTCGCGTGCCGTCAGATGAACGCTGATGAGCTGCGTGCGCCGCACGACCTTGAGGTCGAGCGCGGTGCCGGGCGGCACCTGGCCGAGATGACGGTGCAGTGCGTCGATGCCATCGACGCTGGTGTCGTTCACCGCGACGATCAGATCACCGGGCCTCAAGTCCGACTCCGCAGCCGGGCTGTTCTCCTCGCGCGACATCACCTCCACGGCACGCGTGGCGCCAAGGCCGAGCGCCCGCACCAGGCGCAGGTCCAGTGGCCGGTCGCGTGCGGCGACGCCCAGCCAGGCGCGGCGTACGCGTCCCTGGGTGAGGATCTCGGTGAGCACCCACTGGGCAGTGGCGGCGGGAATGGCGAAGCCGATGCCCTGCGCCATGGCGATGATGGCGGTGTTGATGCCGGCCACGAGGCCGTGGGCATCGACCAGCGGGCCGCCGGAATTGCCCGGATTGAGCGCCGCGGTGTGCTGCACGACCCCTTCGATGAGTCGTCCCTGACGACTGCGCAGCGACCGTCCGAGGGCGCTGACGACACCGGCAGAGACGGTGGATTCGAACCCGAAGGGATTGCCCACCGCGACGACGAGCTGGCCGGCACGCAGACGCTGGGCCCCGGCGAGCTGCGCATAGGGCAGCGCTGCGGCCTGTGCCCGCAGCACCGCCAGGTCGGTTGCCGGATCGCGCCCGGCGACCGTCGCCGGTACGCTGCGACCGTCGACCAATGCGACCCGCGCTTCGCTGACACGCTGCACCACGTGCTCGTTGGTGAGCAGGTAGCCGTCCGGCGTCACCACCACACCCGAGCCCGCGCCGCCGCGCGCGCGCTCGGCCTCGGCGGCGCCGCCCACGTAAACGCTGACCACCGCCGGACCGACCTGGTCCACGGCGCCGACCACGGCCGCCGAGTACGCATCCAGCGGCTCGGCGGAGGGCTGCGCATCGGGCACGCTGCGCGGCACCGGTACATCGTTGTCGAGCATCGGGCATCGTTGGGGATCGGCGTGCGCAAACTCAAGGGGTGAAGCGCGCGGCACATTCCTGCGAGAATCCCGCGCGGTTGCATGATCACCCTCCCCGAAACAGCCATCCTCCTGACTGCGGCCGTCGTGGCGGTCGCGTTGTTCCGCTTCGCGCGCCTGAGCTCCATCCTCGGTTACGTAGCGGCGGGGCTCGCCATCGGACCCTGGGGGCTGAACCTGATCAGCGATATCGACCGCATCACTCAGGTCGCGCAGTTCGGGGTCGTGCTGCTGCTGTTCGTGATCGGGCTCGAGCTACAGCCCACCAGGCTGTGGGTCATGCGGCGCACGGTCTTCGGGCTCGGCAGCGCACAGGTGGCACTGTGCACGCTGCTGCTCGGCACGCTCGCCTGGGCGTTCGGACAGCATCCGGCCGCGGCCTGTATCGTCGGGTTCGGCCTGTCGCTGTCCTCCACGCCGCTCGTGCTGCAGATGCTGGCCGAGCGCAACGAGCTGCGCACCCAGTACGGCCGGGCGGCCTTCGGCATCCTGCTGTTCCAGGATCTATCCGTGCTGCCGGTGCTCGCCATCCTGCCGCTGCTGTCGCCGCTGGCGCACGCGCATCCGACGGCCGACGGTCACTGGGCCGTGGCGCTGCTGAAGCTGGTGGCGATCGCCGCGATCGTCGTCATCGGTGGCGGCCGGCTGATCCTGCGGCCGGCCCTGCGCCTGGTCGCCCGGATACGCGTGAGCGAGGTATTCACCGCTGCGGCGCTCCTTACCGTAATTGCGACCGCGCTGCTGGCGAGTCGCGCCGGTCTGTCGCCCTCCCTCGGCGCGTTCATCGCCGGCGTGCTGCTGGCCGACAGCGAGTTCCGCCACGAGCTCGAGGCGGACCTCGAGCCCTTCAAGGGGTTGCTGCTTGGCCTGTTCTTCATCGCCGTCGGCATGTCGGCGAACCTGGGGTTGCTGCGATCCGAGCCGCTGACGCTGCTCGCGGTCACGATCGCCTTCCTCGCCGTCAAGATCATCGCGATCACTGTGCTCGGCCGCATTGCCGGGCAGAAGGGGGAGTCGGCACGGCGGCTGGGGTTCGCGCTGCCGACGGGAGGCGAGTTTGCATTCGTGCTGTTTACGCTCGCGGCACGCCAGCAGATTCTCGACCGCGGCACGACCGACCTGCTGATCCTGGCCGTGACGCTGTCCATGATGCTCGGCCCGCTGCTGCTGATCGCTCACGAGGCCGTGAGCGAGCGCTGGCTGCGCCCGCCGCGCGCCCCTTATGACGCCATCGAATCCCAGGACGCTCCGGTGATCATCGCCGGCTTCGGACGTTTCGGTCAGATCGTGGCGCGCGTGCTGCGCATGAAGGGGCTGCCGTTCACCGCGCTCGACAGCAGCCAGACGCATGTCGACTTCGTGCGCCGCTTCGGCAACGAGGTCTTCTACGGCGATGCCTCGCGGCTCGAGCTGCTGCGGGCCGCGGGCGCCGAGCGCGCCCGCATCCTGGTGCTGGCGATCGACGACGTCGACACCTCGGTGCGCACCGCGCAGCTGATGCGCGAGCAGTTCCCGCGGGTGAGGATCTTCGCGCGGGCGCGTAACCGCCAGCACGCGTTCGCGCTCAGGGACGCCGGCGTCACCAGCGTGATCCGCGAGACCTACGCGTCGAGCCTCGAAATGGCGACTGCCGTGCTGGAAGCCCTCGGCGAGACGCCCGCCGCCGCGCGCGAGGCGGTGCGGCGCTTCCGCGGGCACGATCAGCAGACCCTCGACGCGCAGTACCAGGTGAAGGAGGACGAGGAGAAGTTCCTCGCCACCTCGCGTGAGGCCGCCAGGCAGCTGGAGAAGCTGTTCGAGGCCGATCCGGCGCCACCCGCGCCACCGGACGCGGCCGCACGCCATGGATGAGGCGCGCAGCGTACGCGAGTTCTGGTTCGGACGGCTGCCGCTGTCTGCGGCTGCCCTCAAGGATCGCATCCGCTTCTGGTTCGGCGATGAGACCGCGCCGCTGCGGCGGCGACGCGATGCGCACATCCGCGTGCGCTTCGGCGCGCTATTCGAGCGCGCGCTGTCGGGCGAGCTCACCGCCTGGGCCGACGGCCCCAGGCGGCGCCTGAGCCTCATCATTCTGCTCGACCAGTTCCCGCGCAACATGTATCGCGGCACGGCGCGCGCCTTCGCCGGCGACACCCAGGCGCTGGCGCTCGCGCTCTCGGGGATGCAGTCGGCGGCCGATGCTGCGCTCGAGGTCGTCGAGCGGATCTTCTTCTACATGCCGATGCAGCACGCCGAGAACCGCGAGGCCCAGGAGGAATCCTGCGCGGCCTACCGGCGGCTGCTGTCGGAGGCGCCCGAGGAGCTGCGGCCGATCTTCGCCGGCGCGCTGCGCTCGGCCGAGAATCACCGCAGCATCATCGAGCAGTTCGGCCGCTTCCCCTATCGCAACCGTGCGCTCGGACGTACCAGCACGCCCGCCGAGGTGCGCTGGCTGCGCACCGGCGGCGAGAGCTTCGGTCAGTAATCGCCCAGCAGGCGCTCGAGGCGGCGGATGCGGCCTTCGAGCTCGCGCTGCGCTTCGAGCAGCTCCACGGCGAGTGCCGCGCCGCTGGCATTGACCCCGAGATCGTGCATGAGTCTGCCGACCACGCGCAGGCGCGGCAGCGCCGTGGCCGCGATCTGCCACTGCCCCGCAACGCTCTCGCGCGCGACCACCACACCGAGCTCGGCGAGCTCGCGCACCGCCTGCTGGTCGAGGCGACACAGCTGGCAGATCTCAGTGACCGCGATCCAGTCAGCGTCGCCGAGCACATGGGCCTCGAGATACTCGGTCACTCGCACCATGCGTCATCTCCCCTCGGCCGCGCGCGGATCGAAGTTGAGCTTCTCGCGCATCTGCTCGTAGAGAGCCCGCGCTTCGGGCGAGCTCGCCGGTGGCAGCACCACCTTGAGCTGTACATACTGATCGCCCGGCGGCTTGCCCGGCAGGCCGCGCCCGCGCAGCCGCAGCTTCTGCCCGGACTGCGCACCCGCAGGGATCTGCATCGCCACATCGCCACCTAAGGTGGCAACCGTGACCGAGGCGCCGAGCGCCGCCTCCCATGGTGCGACCGGAAAGACCAGGGTCACGTCGCGGTTCTCCAGTGCGAAGCGCCGGTGTGGCAGGACGTGTGTCTCGAGGTACAGGTCCCCGGCGCCGCCCGCGCCCGGCTCACCCTGGCCAGCGAGCCGGATCAGCTGTCCCTCGGTGACACCGGCGGGAATGGTGACACGCACGGTATGAGTGTGCAGCTGCACTGTGCCGTCGGGCCGAACTTCCGGGCGCTTCAGCTCGAGCGTGCGCGTGGTGCCGCGGAAGGCCTCCTCCAGGTCGATGTCGACCCGCGCGTGGTGGTCGCGGCCACCGCGCGGGACGTTCTCCGCAAACGGCGTGCCGCCGCCAAACAGGGAGGAGAAGAAATCGCTGAAGTCCTCGTGCCCGGCGCCGCCGTCGGCCGAGGCGCCGCGGTGGCCGCCGCGCGCCCCGCCGCCCGGGCGTCCCGAGAACTCGAACCCGCTACCCCAGTCGGGCGGCGGCCGGAACTGCTGTCCGGACTTCCACTCGCTGCCGAGCTGATCATAGGCGGCGCGCTTCTCCGGATCGCGGAGCACCTCGTAGGCCTCCTGCATTTCCTTGAAGCGCGCTTCCGCGTTCGGCTCCTTGCTCACGTCGGGATGGTATTTACGCGCCAGGCGCCGGTACGCGGTCTTGATCTGATCCGCCGTCGCGGTGCGTTCGACGCCCAAGATCTTGTAATAGTCCCGGAACTCCATAGGCTCCTGCGTTTTCATTCACGCCGCGCGGGGAAGGGATTCTAGCCGGTGCACGCACTGCTCCGGTGCGTGAAGGAGACATACGCCCCGCGCTGATACAGGCCGGCGCAGTCCGGCCCCGGTTGATGCGCTACACCTTCGCTCTCCATGGGGCACGGAACTTGCTTGTCTAAGGAGGCCAGCCATGGATAGTGACCCCGATGCGCCTGTCCCGACCTCCGCCGCTCCGGAACCTGCGGGCATTCTGTGTGGCCGCACGCCACCGCAGTTTCAAGTTCGCGGCCGACGAGCTGTGCCTGACCCCATCAGCCGTGAGCCATCAGATGAAGGAGCTGGAGGGGACGCTCGCGATGCGGCTGTTCGAGCGGCGCACCCGCTCGCTCGAGCTGACGACGGCCGGGCATGCGCTGCTCGAGGAGGTCGAGCCGCTGCTCGAGGCGCTCGATCGCGCGCTGGCGCAGTTCGCACGACGCCACGGACGACAGACCCTGCGCGTACGCCTGCCGGCGCTGTTTGCCAACGAGCTGTTCATTCCGCGGCTGGGCGAGTTCTGCGAGGCGCACCCTTCCATCGACGTGCAGCTCGACACGCGCGACCCGCGCCCAGTCGCTCATCCGCCCACGGCAGACGTCTCGATCGTGATCGCCGACGCGGCGCCACCCGGCCTGCAGAGCGTGCGGCTGTTCTCCTGCCCCTTCACGGCGGTCTGCGCGCGGCGGCACGCCGGCAGCGTCGCGCGCCTCGGTCGCGAGGTATTCGCCATGCTGCCGCTGATCGTGGACCGCACGCGGCCGTTCGCCTGGAGCAGCTGGGCAGCCGAGGTCGGGTTGGATACGCCCGAGCCGAAGCAGGTGATCGAGCTCGATACGATGATCGCGGTCGTGCGAGCGGCAGAGCGGGGGTTAGGGATTGCACTCGTGCCGACGCTGTTGTGCGAATCCTGGATCCGCTCGGGCGCCCTGGTGCGGGTGTTCGCCGTCGAGCTGCCGACCGCAGACTCCTACTACCTGGTGAGCCGACCGAAGGATGCGGAACGACCACCGGTCAAGGCGCTGACGCGCTGGGCGCTGGCGCAGTACCAGGCCACGTGAGGACGCATCACCCGTGGTCGCAATTCTTTTCGTTTGTCGACTTGCGCGCCGGGATCGTACCTTGAGCGTACGGATTCAAGGACACCCCCATGACCGGAGTGGGAGACGGGATGTTCGTTTTCGATCCCCCTCGAGCGCATTCCCGTCTCCCCTCCGATCACCAAAAAAAGCGCCGCGAGGCGGGGGAAGTCGCATCGCGGCGCGCAGGAGCGAACACGGGGAAGTTGTTCGCAACTGAGTTGAACAGAGCAAGGGCTGTGCCAGCATAAAAACTCGCGGAATAACAGATACTTATCCCCAAGAGAAGGTGCAAGGAAGGTGACGTGAATTGTCACTTTGCGGCCGGCGCGAGCACAGTCCGGCTTCGCGCTGCCGCTTCTTGTCAGCGCGGCAGAACCGGGACGCAGGCCTGCGCCTTCTCCTTGAGCGAGTCACAGATGGCACGCGCCTGCGCCTCCCCCGCCGCAGGAGCCTGCAGCCGGTAGAGCTGCCCTGAGCCGGTGCTCGCTACTACGATGCGGGGGGAAAGGCCGCCGAGCTCGGTACCGAAGCGTCCCTGCAACCGCTGCCACTCGCGATCCGCACTTGCCTGGCTGCCGAAGGCTCCGAGCTGTACGCCGTAGTCCCCTGGGGTCGGTTCTGGCGTCTGCGGCGGCGCCTGTGCCGGCTCGCCTGGTTGGGCGGTCAGCAGTCGCGTGGTGACCTCGCTTGCCGCCGCAACGTCGGGCCCGTCGGACTGACCCGCGGCTTCAGCGGATTGCGCTGCTCGCGCCGATTCCGCCTGGCGCGCCGCGGGTTGCTCGTCCCATGTCGCCAGATGCAGCGCCCGCACCCGCGTTGCCGCAGTGCTGCTGGCAGCCTCTTGCGGGCTCTGCGGTGCCGTGCGCGGTGCCGAGCCGAGCGAGAATGCCTCGATGCGAATGCGCGCCTCCTCGGCCCGCCTGCCCTCGGGATGCGCGACGAGGAAGCCGCGGTAGGCCTCAATCGTGGCGGCCTTGTCGGCACGCTGCCAGTCGCGCTCCTCCACCAGCTGCGCAAGCCGGGCGCGCGCCTGAGGGCCGAGCTCGCTCTGCGGGTACTGCTCGATGAAGCGCTCCCAGGCCTCGCTCGTGTCGGCCCCTTCCGCGGCACGCCAGTCCTGCTGTTCGCGGCTGCAGGCGGTGAGCAGCCCGAGCAGCATTATGAGAAAAGCAGCCCTTCCTGCTGCCCGGAATGTGGTTATGGTCGGCATTCTTCCCCTATCCCCCTCTCTATTATCGCTCGGCGTGGCACAGGGGGCATCGGGGTGAGTACAGATCCGAAGCGCAGGCTCGCCGACCAGATTGGTGATTCGCCGACTTTCGTCACGGAGGGGTCTCGCCTGAGCGGCGACCTGGAGACCCCTGGGCCCCTGGTCGTCTGCGGCGCCATCCGCGGCGACGGCCGCGTCGGCGGCACGCTGCGCATGGCGGTGACGGCCGCCTGGGAGGGCGAGATACACGCCCGCGCAGCGGTCATCGCCGGGCGGATCACCGGGCGGCTCGTCGTGGAGGACCGACTCGAGGTCGGTATGACAGCCGTGATCAGCGCCGACATCGTGGCGCACAGCATCGTGGTCGCCAAGGGCGCCGTGATCGATGGCAGCGTGACCGTCACCGGCGGTCAGCCGGTGGTGCAGTTCGAAGAAAAGCGCCGGCGCTGAGCCCCGTTCAGGTGCCGGGCGGCTCCCGTGGTGCGAGCAGCGCCAGGATGCGCCGCTCAAGCCATGTCGGACCGCTCAGCTGCTCGAAGAACCCACAATGACCCCCGTGCCGCGTCACGGTGAGAGTGAGCGCGGTCGGCCGCGCCAGCTGCGCAAGGCCTGTGGCCGGGATGATCGGATCGTCGAGCGAGGTCAGGATGCTCGCCGGCACGTCGAGCTTCGCCAGTCGCGCGCCGGTGATCGCGTAGCCGTGCAGATACTCGTCCAGGTCCGCAAAGTCGGTGTGGCAGCGCACCAGCTCCGCGGTCATCAGCTGCAGATCGTTCAGCCGCGCGAGCTCGGTGAAGTCATACGCCCCGGGCCACGCGGCCTGTTTGCGGCGCAGGCTCCGCAGCCACTTGCGCACGAAATAGCGCTCGTAGCCCGGTACGCCGCCCTGCAACGCGCGCAGCGTGCTGTGCGGCTCGAGCACCGGCGAGACAGCCACCACGCGCTCGAGATCGAGCCCCGCCACCGGCGCCTCGGCCGCCACTCGCAGCATGAAGTTGCCACCGAGCGAGAACCCGGCCAGCTGCAGCGCACCTGCATCCAGCAACCGTTGCAGTGCCGCCACCGCGCCGACCACCTCCGCGAGGCGGCACGAGTGGAACAGCTCCCGGTTGAGGTGGTGCGTCTCACCGTGGTCGCGCAGGTTCAGCCGCACGACCTCGACCTGCCGCGCGAACAGCTGCTGTGCGAGCGACAGGACATAGAAGGAGTCCGCACTTCCCTCCCAGCCGTGCAGCAGCACCACCGGCGCTCCGCGGCGCTGGGCGGGCGTTGAGATGAAGCACTGCAGGCGTACCCCGCCGCCGCAGTCGAGCAGCACTTCGCGCGCCGCTGCTCGGAGCGGCGCGGAAGCACGCAGCACGCGCGCGCGGCGCCAGGAGGTGCTCGCCAGCATCGACTGCAGGTGACGGTTGCGCAGCCAGCGCGGGGGCGAGAAGTCATTCTCGGCGGAGCGCTCCGCAAGCACGTTCGCGTTCAATGCACGCGGATCTCGACGCGGTTGTTGGCGGTGGCGGCGCGATTCCATTCCCCGGCGGTGAGCTCTGCCGAGGGCTGCGGATAAGGGGCGAGCACGTTCGCGGGGTCGCCTGCAGCGACCTGCACATCGAGCGCGCCGTGGGTGGAGCTGCGCACCTCGGCGATGAAGTTGGCGAGCGCGAGTGGCGTGCGCTGCACCGGGGAGAGCGCATCGTCGGAGGCGTTGGCGACCAGGTCGCAGCGCGCGTACGGCGTCTCCTCGGGGGCGGGGGAGTAACCCTCGAGCGCATTACCGACCAGACAGAAGCGTCCGGCGAAGGTCCTGATCTCAACGATACCTGCGACCTTCTGCCGTGCCAGTCGGTACAGCAGCTGATGGATCCCCTCCAGCCGCGTGCCGCCGAGCGCGTCGGCGCCGTACGGCACCGGCAGGATGAGCGGCCTGGCATCGGCGGGCACGCCGCCGGCGGTCGGGCCGGCCGGTGCGGCCGGCTGCGACGCGGCCGCGCCTGCCGCCGCCCCTGACGCCGCGGGCACGCCGAACGGGGTCAGGAGCTGTCCACGCGGCGCACGCAACTCGCTCACTGCGGCGGCCACCTGCCCGAGCAGTCGCTCGCTGCGCCACCACAGCGCCATGCTGAGCAGCGCGAGCGCGAGTGCGATACAGGCCACGATCCATGGCGATGGCGGCGGGACGTGCCTGGCCGGCACGGCTGCGGCCACGGGCTCCCCGGGGTCGGGCGCCGCGGGCTCGACCGGTGGTGGTGGCAGCGATTCCAGCAGCAGCGCGCGCACTTCCGCAGTGATGCGTTCGGTCTGGGTATCGACGCCGGCCACCAGCGCACGGCGCAGCTCGGCGAAGTGCTCGCGCAACATCGTCTCGGTGAGCGCTTTGGAGGCGACCACCGCCGCCGGCTGCTCGTCAACGCCCGCTCCCTGCACGTTGAGTGCGGTGAAGCTCGCCTGTTCGGTGCTGCGGCGGTCGGGCAGCAGGTGCAGCTGGTACAACACCTTGGAGACGTCGGTCGGCTTGATCTGCTTCGGCAGCACACCGACCGCGCCGAGCGCGCGCGCCTGGCCGAGATACAACTCGCCCTCCTGGGAGGTGTACATCATGATGGGAATGGTGGCGGTACGCGGATCGTTCTTGATCGCCTGCACCGCCTGCAGCCCGTCCATGCCCGGCATGAGGTGATCCATGAAGATCACGTCCGGCCGGTTGCTGGTGAGGTAGTCGATCGCCGCTTCAGCGGTCTCGGCGCTGTCGACGTCGATGTCGTACTTCTCGAGGACCCGGGCGAGGAACAGGCGCGCGGACTTGGAGTCGTCCACGATCAACGCCCGCTTTGCACCCATGCACCGCTCCACACACTCGCGTCCGAGCGGCGGAAAGTGTAGCCCAGAACGCAACCCGTTCAACTGCTGTCGCGCACAGAAGACGCGGGCGCTGTGTGAGGCGACTTAATTACTCGTAGCTCACCGCCCGCTCCGCACGCTCGGCGGCATGCAGCTCGCTGTACAGGTGGGCCAGGCGCCGCGCCATGGCAGCGGATGACCAGGTGCGTGCATACGCGCGGCCGCGCGCGGCCAGCTGCAGCGCGAGTTGCCGGTCGCTCAGCACCCGCACCACCGCCGCAGCGAACGCGTGCCGCTCCTCGGGCACCACCAGGGCGCCACTTGCGGGCACGAGTATCGATCTGGTGCCGAGCTCGGCGGTCGAGACCACCGGGATGCCCTGCGCCATCGCTTCCAGCAGCACCAGGCCCTGGGTCTCGGTGCGCGAGGCAAACACGAACACGTCGGCTGCCGCGTAACAGTCGAGCAGCGCGCTGTCGCGCTCCAGGTAGCCGGCGAAGTGCACCTGACTCTCGAGCCCGAGCGCGCCCACCTGTGTGCGCAGCGCCTCCCGCGCCGGTCCTTCGCCGGCGATCACCAGCAGCGCCTGCGGTACGGCCCGCAGCACCTCGGCGAACGCCTGTACCAGGAAGCCGATGTTCTTCTCGTGCGCCACGCGACCGATGTAGGTGATGAGCGGTCGCCCTGCCGCGATGCCGACGCGCGCACGAAACGCGGCGCCGTCACCGGCGCGAAAGCCGGCTGCTGCAAGCCCGGTCGGCAGGACGTGGATCGGCGTGGTGACGCCGTAGTCGGTGAGCACGGCGCGCATCGGCTCGGAGGGGGCGATCAGGGCCTGCACCGCCGCGCACTGCGAGCGCGTGAAGCCGCGTGCCAGCAGGCGGCTGAGCGTGCGCGGCAGCGCCGGCACGTAGTGATGCAGGTACTCCTCGAAGAACGTGTGATAGGTGGCGACGCAGGGGATCGCGGCGCGGCGCGCATAGCGCACCCCGGCGTAGTGCGCGAGGAACGGCGTATGGATGTGCACCAGGTCGAATTCGCCGCGCGGCAGTGCTTCGAGCAGCCCCGTGAGCGCACGCCAGCCCATGCGCCGGTCCTCCGGATCGCGCGGCACGGGCGCTGCCGGCACGCGCAGCACACCTTGCTCCTCGGGCGGGGGCGCTGCGGCTCCCCCGTCCGTCACGCCTGCATCGCCGCGGGCCTGGTAGTGCGGCGCGATGAGCCGCGTGGTAACGCCACAGTCGGCGAGGTCCTGGCGAAACGTGCGGATGGAGGTCGACACGCCATTGACGCGCGGGAAGTACACGTCGGAGATGAACAGCACGCGCACGCGTTATCCGCGTCCGCGCCGTCGGCTCAGGCGCATGCCAGGCCGATGACCGCCAGCGCTGCGCCGATCGCCCCACCGGCGAGCACGTCGGAAGGGTAGTGCAGGCCGAGCACCACGCGCGAGCCGGCGATCAGCGCGGCGAGCGGCAGCAGCACCCAGGCGAGCTCGGGGTAGTGGGCGCTCGCCTGCCAGGCGAACGACACCGCGTGCAGCGTGTGCCCGGAGGGAAAGCTGTAACGATCGAGCGGCGCCGCGGCGCGATGGATGGCAGTGTGCGTGATGAACGGCCGCTCGCGCACGAACACCCGCTTGAGCAGGGCGTACACCATGACGCCGAGTGCCCCGGTGAGCGCCATGACGATCGCCGGGCGCACCGCGCTCGCACCGTACAACAGCGGCAGCGACAGAATCAGCGCGTACCAGAGGATGCCGTCACCCAGGCGGCTCGCGATCCGGAAGATCAGGCGCGGCAGCGGGCGCAACGCGCCGCGATTGAGCCGGCGGCACAGTCCGTATTCGGCGGCGTCGATGCGCGCCATGAAGGTGCTGAGCCCCGTCGCTTTCATGTGGCCTCAACCTCCGGTTCGGCGGCCCATGAGTGCACGTGTCCAGCCTCGCGCTGCAGCGCGTCAGCCCCGTGACGAATGTATGAAAGTTTTTTTACTACAAAGGGTTATGTGATGTTCTGTGTGCTGCACATCACATAATTGTTGCAGCGTGTCGCCCAGTACCCTGCTGCGAGAGTGCGCAGTTTCAGTGAACCTTCAGGGAACCCTCAGGCGCGTGGCGCATGCGCCCACGGACACTCGCTCTGTTGGACGCTCTTTCTGGAGGCGGGAGGCCACCAATGAAACTCAAAGAAGGCATCATCCTGACCATAGGCTGGGCGGCAGCAGCGCTTGCCACCAACGGAGTTTTGCCCGGCCACAGCACGTACAGCATCGTGGTTATGCCCCCCGAGGGGGACAGCGACAGCTTCCTTGCGGGCTATCTTTTTTACGCGCCTCTGACGGCGGGCGGAACCCTCGGGGTCGCGCTGATAGGGATACCTCCGGGTTCAACTCCTACACCTGGACGGGCGGGTCGGACTGGCCTATCACGCGCTCGGCAGGCATGCCGAAGCCGATAGCGCACTCGCCGAGCTGACAGGCAAGTACGGCATCGCCTCGATGGAGATTGCGGACATCTACGCCTACCGCGGCGAAACCGAGCGCGCCTTTGCCGCGCTCGAGCAGGCGCTCGCCGCTGCAGATCCGGCGCTGCTCGGAGTGAAGAGCGACAATTACCTCGTTCCGCTGCATGCAGATGCGCGCTACCGCGCCCTGCTGCGCAAGCTGGGACTCCCGCAGCGCGAGCCGGGCTGACCCGGCGCGGTGCCACGCGGGGTGCAGCTGGATGTCGGCTGCCGGGCCCTAGCGCGCCGCCAGTCGCGCGAGCGTCGCCGCGACGTAACGCTGCGCGGAGCCCGGCGCGTATTCGAAAAACAGCGACGGCTCGGCGAGCTCGAGCTCGAGCACGCAGGGCAGGTGTGCCTCGTCGCGGATCAGATCCACGCGTGCGTACAGCAGCTCGCCGAAAGGCAGCATCGTCAGCACGCGCTCGCCGATTGCGAGCTCCTCCGCCGCAGGCGTGCGCGGGGTGATCTCTTCGGGAGCGAACAGGGCATCCGTGGGTGGTGCGCCCGGCGGCAGCAGCGGGCCCTTGCGGACTGCGTGACTGAAACGGCCCGCGATGTAGACCAGTGCGGTCTCACCGTGCGTGTCGACGCCCGGCAGGTAGGGTTGCAGCATGACGCTGCGACCGGCGGCGACGAGCGGCTGCAGATGTCCGAGGATCCCGGCCGTCGCCTCGCGCGTATGACGCCGGGTGTCACGCGAGCCGGCGCCGACCACAGGTTTCACCACCAGTTCGGCACAGGCGCGCTGCGCCAGGAACTGGCTGAGTGCCGCGTCTGCATCGCCGCCCGCTTCCACGAACGTGGTCGGCACTGTCGGCACGCCGGCGCGCGCGAGCGCCTGCAGGTAGTGCTTGTCCAGACTCCAGCGCACCACTGCTTCCGGGTTGAGCAGCAGGGTGCGGGCGGCGGTCCGCTCCACCCAGGCCAGGAACTCGCCGGGCCGCTCGGTGTAGTCCCACGCCGAGCGCAGCAGTGCGACCTCGAAGCCTCCCCAGTCGACTGCCGGGTCGTCCCAGTCGGCGACCTCGGCCTGCGCGCCCGCGGCCGCGAACGCCGCGAGCAGGGGCGGCATGTCCGGATCAAACCCGCGCGCCGCGCGCGCGCTCACCAGCGCCACGCGCAGCGTCAATCGCGGATCCCCGTGCCCCGGTTCATGAGGATCACGTCGGTGGCGAACAGCGCCGCGGCGGCGGCCGCCATCAGTGCGAAGGCAAGTCCGATGTGGACGTCCGATACGCCGAGAAAACCGAAGCGAAAGGCGTTGACCATGTAGAGGATCGGATTGGCGTAGGAGAGCGTGCGCGCCCAGTCCGGCAGCAGGCCGATCGAGTAGAACACGCCGCCGAAATAGGTGAGCGGCGTCAGCACGAACGACGGAATCCAGTTCACCTGATCGAAGTTCTTGGCGAACAGGGCATTCAAAAATCCGCCGAGGGCGAACGTCAGTGAGGTCAGCAGCAGCGCCGTGAACACCACCGCCACGTGCTGCACGTGCAGATGGGTGAAGATGAGCGACACCCCGGTGACCGCCAGACCCACCAGCAAGCCGCGCAGCAGCCCGCCGGTGGCATAGCCGGCGACGATCACCCAGCTGGGGAGCGGCGACACCTGCAGCTCCTCCACGTGCTTGCCGAACTTCGCGCCGAAGAACGAAGCGACGACGTTGCCGTAGGAGTTGGTGATCACCGACATCATGATCAGGCCGGGAGCGATGTACTGCTTGTAGTCGAAGCCACCCATGACGCCCACGCGCCGTCCGATGAGGCTGCCGAAGATGGCGAAATACAGCACCGCGGTCACGACCGACGGCACGATGGTCTGGCCCCAGATGCGGATGATGCGCCCGTACTCGCGGATGACGATCGTCTTGAAGCCGATCCAGCGCACCACGTTCAGTTGCAGCGGCGCACCGCCCTGCAGCGCTACGCTGCTCATGAGCCGACTCCCGCGCGGGCCCGCGGCCCACCCTGGGCCGCGCGCGCCTCGGCGGCGTCGCTGGTGCCGGCGGTCCCCGCACCGCCGAAAGCCATGCTGCCGCCAGGCATGCCGCCTGTCCCGCTGTCCGACTGGTCACCGTCGCCGCCGCGACCTTCGACCAGACGCATGAAGATCTCCTCCAGACGGTTCACCTTGTTGCGCATGCTGAGCACTTCGATGCCGAGCGCCGACAGCCGCGCGAAGATGTCGTTGAGATTGTCCTCCTTCGACACCTCCACCTCGAGGGTATGATCGTCGACCAGCGTTATCCCGTAGCCTTCGACCACGGGCGTCGCGACCAGCGGGTCGCGCAGATTCAGCACCAACGTCTCCACATGCAGCCGCCGCAGCAGGCTGCTCATGCGATCACGCTCGACGATGCGCCCGCCGTTGATGATGGCGATGTTACGGCACAGC
This sequence comes from uncultured Gammaproteobacteria bacterium, assembly GCA_963837075.1. Classification (GTDB taxonomy): domain Bacteria; phylum Pseudomonadota; class Gammaproteobacteria; order Steroidobacterales; family Steroidobacteraceae; genus 13-2-20CM-66-19. The sequence continues at coordinate 464,315 of CAWILY010000009.1, forward strand.
GTCTCGGCTTCCTCGAGATAGTGCGTGGTGAGGATGATGGTGGTGCCGCGGGCGTTGATCTCGCGCAGGAAGTCCCACATCGAGCGGCGGATCTCGATGTCGACGCCGGCGGACGGCTCGTCGAGGATCAGCAGTCGCGGCTCGTGCATCAGCGCGCGGGCGATCATCAGGCGGCGCTTCATGCCGCCCGACAGGCCGCGCGAGATGCCGTTGCGCTTGTCCCACAGCTGCAGCTGCTTCAGGTACCGCTCGGCGCGTGCCCGCGCCACCGGGCGCGGAATGCCGTAGAAACCAGCCTGGTTCACCACGATCGTATAGGGCGTCTCGAACATGTTGAAGTTGATTTCCTGCGGCACGACGCCGATGCAGGCCTTGGCCGCCTCGAGCTCGCGATCGATGTCGTAACCGAAGACGCGCGCCTCCCCCGAGGTCTTGTTGACGAGCGAGGTGATGATGCCGATGAGGGTGGTCTTGCCGGCGCCGTTGGGACCGAGCAGGGCGAAGAAGTCGCCGCGCTCGACCTCCAGGTCGACACCCTTGAGCGCCTGGACACCGTTGCGATACGTCTTGGTCAGTCCGCGAACCGAGAGAGCATTCATGGGGCCGAGCATCGGGGCTCCGGCGCACGAGTGCAAGGGACACAGCGCCGTGCCACATGCCCGCGTCGATCGATGGGCGCGCCCTGCCTCCTGCGGGGTATTGACGTCCGCCCGTCAGCTCGCCGTACGCAGCAGCTCGGCGCCGGGGGAGTCCTCGGCCACCGCTGTGGCGGCGGCGCTCGCGTGGCACGACCAGCCGTCGCGCCCGCGCGCCTTGGTGGCGTACAGCGCGAGATCGGCGTGGCGCACGGCCTGCTCGTGCGAGTAATCGCCGCCCGCCTCGACCGTGCACACACCGATGCTCACCGTCACGTATGGGCGCGTCAGCGAGCCACCGTGCGCGATGCCGAGAGCGGTGACGGCGCGCAGCGTGGCGTCCGCCGTCCGCGCCGCCTCAGCGCGATCGCTGCCGACCAGCACGGCGATGATCTCCTCGCCCCCGTAACGGGCGACGACATCGAGCGGGCGGCGGCGCACAGCGGCGGCGATGGCGCCCGCGACCTCCTGCAGGCAGCGGTCGCCAGCCTGGTGTCCGTAGCGATCGTTGTAAGCCTTGAAGTGGTCGATGTCGATCAGCATCACCGTCACTGGCAGCGCACCGAGCTGCGCGTGCTGCCACAGGCTCCGTGCCTGCTCCTCGAGCGCCGCACGGTTGAGCAGTCCCGTGAGCCCGTCGTGCGTGGCCACTTCCGCCAGCCGGCGGCGCTCGAGGAACGCCACGCGGTTGGCGTACTCCAGCGCGTAGCAGCCGGCACCGCCGATCAGGTTGGCGCAGAACAGCACGAACAGCGAGTACGTGGCCACCGGAGTTGCGATGGCCCCCGAGAGCGCGGCCACGGCGTAGGCGGCGATCAACAGCAGGTTGCTGCGCAGCGCGGCGTGGAAGGTGAGACCCAGCATGAAGTAGAAATAAAACGCCGCCAGCAGCAGGCGTGCCGCGACCAGCGGCAGCTGCGCCGGCGTCGCCTCCACCGCCATCAGCACGGTGCCCACGCCGAACAGCGGCGCGGCGACCTGGATCGCCGGCTGGTACCAGCGCAGGTAGGGTCGCGGCGCCGTGAGCACCATCATGATGAGCACCAGCGGCAGCTGCAGGCCGAAGCGCCAGATGTCAGGACGCGCCAGCCGCGGCCCGACCAGCAGCCAGTGATCGATCACCGTGAAGCCGAGCACCGTCGACAGCGCCACCACCAGGCTGACGCGGATCCACGGCCGCGCCGCGGCGCGATAACTCAGCAGGAACTGCTGTTCGAGCTGGGTATCCCCGAAACGCAATCGCAGGCGGGTTGCCAGGCGGGCTTCAGCGGACGGCGTGTCGACTGCCTGCGTGATGCGCAACGCCGCCCCCTGATCGACGCGCTACTGGCGCAATGGATCGCGCTCGTGCTCCGGCTTGGTCTGGGAAGAGGCCTTCACCCGCGTCCGCCACACCTCGTACGGATCCCAGCCCGGGCGCGGATAGACGTCGGTCGGCAGAGCATCCGTTGCAGCGAAATTTTCGTTAGCCGCCGGAGAGACCAGCTGGCCTGCGGTAACTCCTTCCGCACTTTTCCTCTTCATCAGCCGCGCTCCTGCTTTATGGCCAATAGACCTTTGTTGATTCCGTTGCCTGCCGCCCTTCCGTAGTGCGACGTGGCTCACAGAGTCTATGTCGTCCCGAGGCCAAAAGCTAACTCCGGCGGCTCTTATGAAAACCCTTGATTATGTTAATGTTCTGATTAAGTGAACCGTAGCTGAACGGGCGTTCCCGACGAACGGTCACTCGGCAAAATAACGTGCCAGATATTCCTCGAACGTGCCGCGGTCGGCCAGCTCGATCCTGTGCTGTGCTGACAGCGACTCCCGTGCCTCCTCGGAGAACTCACGTAGCCGCTCTTCGTTCGGCGGATACAGGTCGAGAAAATATGCCTTATGGGTCGCGGACATGCGTAATGCCAAGTCGAAGAACGACTCTCCGGCATTCAACTCCGACATCAAACGCGCAGATGGCGTGAGCGCAACGTCTTCGACCTTGGCAGTCTGGGTGGCGAGCGCCTGGGTGTAGGGTCGGGCGGGATCGCCCTGGTCCAGCAGATCGCAGATTCCGGTCAACGAGTCGAGCAGCTCCCGCGCCCATTCGCGCATCGGGTAGTTACGGCCGTCGCGCCATAGCGTGAGCCCCGGCTCGCGGCCGCGCCGTGCCACGGTGAGGTGATTCTGATCGAGCAGCGCCTGCTCGGCGGCTGCGATCGGCGGGCTGTCCTTCATCAGGCACAGCGCCACCAGCGCCTCGAGGAAACGCAGCTTGTTCTGGTTGACACCCACCGGATCGAACGCGCTCACATCGAGCGCGCGCACCTCGACATATTCGACGCCGGCGCGGCGCAGCGCCTTGGTAGGCCGCTCGCCCGAGCGCGCCACGCGCTTCGGGCGGATGAAGCTGTAGTACTCGTTCTCGATCTGCAGGATGTTGGCGTTGAGCTGACGATACGTGCCGTTCACGCGCACTCCGAGCGCCTCGTACGGCGGGTGCGGCGTGCTGATCGCGCGTGTCAGGTCGTGCACGTACTCATCGAGACTGTTGACCGACACGGCGAGCCCAGCCTGGTTGCGGTTGCGGTAACCGACGTCGCTCATGCGCAGGCTGGTGGCGCAGGGCTCGAAGGCGGTGCCGGCGCCGAGGTCGGTGAGCCCCAGCTCCCGGCCGCGCAGGAACGACTTGCAAACCACCGGCGACACCCCGAACAGATACAACACCAGCCAGCCGAAGCGGCGGTAGTTACGCAGCAGATCGAAGTAACAGCCAGAGATGAACTGCGGCCCGTGGGCGGCTGCACCGCGGGCTGCCGCCCAGGCCTCCCAGAAGGGCAACGGGAACGAGTAGTTGAAGTGCACGCCGGAGATCGCCTGCATCATGCGCCCGTAGCGCAGGCCGAGACCGTTGCGATATATGGTCTTCATGCGCCCGACGTGCGAGCTGCCGTACTGCGCCAGCGGTATGTCCTCGTCGCGCTGGATCGCGCACGGCATGCTCGTCGCCCACAGCAGCTCCTCGCCGAGGTGGCGGTAGACGAACTGGTGCAGATCGAGCAGGTACTGCAGCAGCTCCCAGCTGTGCGCGAACGCCGGCGTCACCAGCTCGATCAGTGCCTCGGAATAATCGGTGGTGATGTGCTCGTTGGTGAGCGCTGAGCCGAGCGCCACGGGGTGCGACGTCGGCGCCAGGCGCCCGTCCGGCATGACGCGCAGCGACTCCTTCTCTACACCTTTGAGGCCGCCCTGCAGGATGCGCGGCGCCCCGCTGTTGACGAGGCTGGCGAGGCGCCGCTCGAACACGCGGTCGATGCCGGGTCTGCTCATGGTCGTATGTCCCGCCGCACGCTACCAGCGTCTGCGGCCCGTGAGCACCTCGGAAAGCAAGGTGAGATCGCCGCGCAGACTGTAGAGCGGATGCCTGAAGGTGGCCGGCCAGTTGCCCTCGAACAGAAAATGCCCGAGCCACGCCGGCAGGTAGCCCACCACCGGCACCGCCAACAGCCACAGCCAGCGGCCACTGGCGACAGCGGCAAGCGCGGTCGCCATGGCCAGCAACGTGCCGCCGATGTGCAGGCGGCGCGAAGCACGGTTGAGGTGTTGTTGTAAATAATAGGGATAGAACTGGCGAAAGTTCGCGAAGCGCAGCGACTCCATTTGCGGCATCTTGCCGCCTCGCCCCGGCTTCGCGCAAATGTCTGCAGCCCCGCGCAAGCACCCGTGACACACCTGTGCCAGGCGCAGCGCGGGTGCTGTCGGAATTGTCTAAAGCAGCATCGTGCGGGCGAGGCTCGCCAGCACGCACAGGATCACGATGACCAGCGGCGCTACCCGCAGTGTCAGCAGCAGCGCCACCGCCACCGCGGCAACGGCCACGTCCGCGCCGTCGCGCACCGCGCCGGTCCAGACCGGATTGTAGAGGGCCGCCGCCAGCAGGCCCACCACCGCCGCGTTGATGCCGGTCATGGCCGTACGCACGCCGGCGTAGCGGGTCAGACGACTCGACAGTGACAGACCTGCGACCGCGAGCAACAGTCCCGGAACGAAGATCGACACCAGCGCGATCGTCGCCCCGAGCGCGGACGTCTCGCGCCAGGCGACCGCCCCCAGGTACGCCGCCACGGTGAACAGCGGGCCGGGCACCGCCTGCGCGAGCCCGTACCCGGTGAGAAAGCTATCATCGCTCAGCCAGCCCTGCGGCACGAGCGCGGCGCGCAGCAGCGGCAGCACCACGTGACCGCCGCCGAACACCAGCGCGCCGGAGCGGTAGAAGACCGCCGCGAGCGCCAGCGCGCCGTGGGGGAACGAAGCTGACAGCACCGCCAGGCCGCCGAACAGCAGCACGAACAGGGCGCTGGCGAGGCCGGCGGCGCGCCCGCGCACCGCGGGCAGCGCCGGTGCCGCCGCGTGTGCCGCACGACACAGCACGAGCCCGGCGAGCGCGCCGAGCGCGAGCACCAGCAGCTGTGCGTTGGCGCTGCCGCTGAACAGCAGCAGTACCGCGGCGCTGGCCGCGATGAGCCGCGTGTTGAGATCTGTGCACAGCGAGCGCGCCATGGTCCACACCGCCTGCGCAACCACGGCCACGGCGACCAGCTTCAGTCCGTGCACCACTGCCAGCCCTGCCGGGCCCTGTACGCGCGTCGCGAGCAGTGCACAACCGTATAAAAAGAGCGCCGAGGGCAGCGTGAAACCGAGCCAGGCCGCGAGTGCACCCGGCCAGCCCGCGCGATGCAGCCCGATGAGGAAACCCACCTGGCTGCTGGTGGGACCGGGAAGGATCTGACACAGCGCGACGAGCGCGCCGTAGTGCTCGGGGCTGAGCCAGCCTCGCTGGCGCACGTACGCGCGTTCGAAGTAGCCGAGATGTGCGATCGGGCCGCCGAACGAGGTGAGACCGAGCCGCAGCGCGGCGAACAACACTTCGAGGGCATGCCCGCGCGGGGGCGGCTCGTGCATTTGCTCAGCTCGCTGTTCGCTGTGCTGCAGCAACACTATGGCGGAGCGAACAGATCTCCGTGCCACACCTGGTCGTGGCGGTAGGCGCGCAGCCGCTCCTCCATCGCGCGCACGTTCCAGCCGAGCGACTGCGCCCGTTCCACCGCGCGCGCCTGGCGCGCCGCGGCGTTGCGGAAATCCCCGTTGGCCGCATCGGCCGCGGCCACGGCTTCGAACATCTGCGGATCGGACTGGATGTCACCGTCGAGCAGCCTGGCGGCGACCGCGCCCGCAGTCGCCGGATCGCGCAGCGCATCGAACGGCGAGGCCGCCAGCAGCGCCACCACGTGCTTGCGCACGTAGTAGCTGTCGGAAGCGGCCGCCGTCTCGAGCAGCGCACGCGCTGCGCCGATCGCCTGCGCCGCTGCATCGCTCTGCAGCAGGTCGCGCGCCAGCATGAGCTGTGCAGCGGCGCTGCCCCCGGCGGCCGCGTGGCGCAGCCACACGGTGCCGTCGGCGTGCGGGTGACACGCCGCGGTGGCGCGCAGCTGGCTGCCGACCCAGTACTGTGCCTGCGCGTTGCCGTCTCGTGCGGCACTCAGCAACAGCTGCCCGGCGCGCGCGTAACTGATCCCCAGAGAGGAATCGAGCGTCGCCGTAAGTCCCACCGTGTAGCGCGCCGCCGGGTCGCCGGCGTCGGCCGCGGGCAGCGCAACCTTGAAGGGCTCGGCGCTCGCCAGCGTCTTACCTTCGGTCTGGAACAGCGTCTTCGCCTGCAGCCTCGAGGTGACCGGATGGCCGCCGCGGCTGGCGGGCGTGAACAGCGAGTTGAGCCACGCCTCCGCCGCTGCGGCGTCGAAGCCGTCCTGCGGCACCGCCAGCAGGATCTCGGGGTCGCGGGCGCGGCCGTCCACGCCGATGGTCAGCGCGGTGACCACGATGGCCTCCTCGTGCCGGTTCCGCGCCTGCTGCGGGTATTCCGCGATCGGCGCCATGAGCACGCTGGCCGGCGTGCTGTCCGGACAGCGGAAGTCCGGATTCACCACGCCCTGCGCATGCAGCGCCTCGCGCCCGTACTGCGCCAGGATGCCGGCGGCCGCGTGCGTCTGCTCGCTGTTGAGCCGCGCAGCGAGTCCCGCCAGCCTGTTGCCCACCAGCTGTTCGCAGCCGTTGCTGACGGCCGCCTGCAGCCAGCCGACCGCAACTCCCGGGTCCTTCGGTCCGCCCTGGCCCTGCAGCGCCATCGCCCCGAGGTTGAACTGCGAGGAGCAATCGCCGAGCTCGGCGAGCGCCAGGAACTGAGCATGCGCCTGCTCGTGATGTCCGGCGGCGTAATCGCGCGTGGCCGTCTCGAAGTCGGCGTGCGCGGCGGCGCTCAGCTGCAGCATGCTCACCGCGAGCACGCGTTGCGACCGCGCACGCCAGCCCACCTCAGCGCTCCACGATCGCCGTGACCCCCATGCCCCCTGCGGTGCAGACCGAGATCAGTCCGCGCTTGGCGTTGCCGTCTGCGGCGAGGATCTTGGCGAGTGTTGCGACGATGCGCGTGCCGGTGGCGGCGAACGGATGTCCGAGAGCGACGCTGCCACCCTTCACGTTGAGGCGGCTGCGATCGATGCTGCCCAGCGCCCCTGTCAGGCCCAGCACGTCGCGACAGTAATCAGCCGACTCCCACGCCTTGAGAGTGCACAGCACCTGGGCGGCGAACGCTTCGTGGATCTCGTAGTAGTCGAAATCCTGCAGCGTCAGGCCGGCATCGCGCAGCATGGCGGGTACGGCGTAGGTCGGTGCCATCAGCAGCCCCTCCTTGCCGCTCACGAAGTCGACGGCCCACACCTTGCCGTAGCGCAGCCATGCGAGCACCGGCAGCTTCCTCTCGGCGGCCCATTCCGGCGAGGCGAGCAGCACCGCACTCGCGCCATCGGTGAGCGGGGTGCTGTTGCCGGCGGTGAGGGTGCCGTCATCGGCGAAGCTCGGCCGCAGCTTCGCGAGCTTTTCCGCAGTGGTATCGGCGCGCACGTTGTTGTCGCGTGTCAGTCCGCGATATTCGACCACCAGGTCCTGGTAGAAGCCCTCCTGCCAGGCGCGCGCCGCCTTCGCGTGACTGTCGTAGGCGAGCTGATCCTGATCGGCACGCGCAATCTGCCAGCGCTTCGCCATGAGCTCGGTGCTCTGGCCCATCGACAGGCCGGTACGCGGCTCGACCACCGCCGGCAGCACCGGCTTGAAGTGCCGCGGCCGCAGACCGAACCAGGGCCGCACGTGCTGCCAGGCATTGCGGCCGCGAAAGCTGCTGAGCAGCAGCTGCTGGTAGGAGCGCGGATAGGCGATCGGCGCATCACTGATTGAATCGGTGCCGCCGGCGATACCCGCGTCGATCTGACCGAGCGCGATCTTGTTGCCGATGTCGATGGCGGCCTCGAGGCTCGTGCCGCAGGCGCGCTGCAGGTCCAGCCCGGGAGTGTGCGGATCGAGGCCGCAGGACAGCACCGACTCGCGCACCAGGTTGTAATCGCGCGAGTGCTTGATCACCGCGCCGGCGGCGACGTCGCCGAGGCGCTCCCCCTGCAGGCGGAAGCGCTCCACCAGGCCGCGGAACACAACCGTCAGCAGGTCCTGATTGCTGGCGGTGGCGTAAGCGGTGTAGGAGCGCGCGAATGGAACGCGTACGCCTCCGACGATGGCGACCCGTCTGGCAATGGCTCCGACGAGCATGAATCCCTCCCAAGGCGCGGCGGGTTAGAATGCCATCCCATGGGCCAATTCACCACCCTCATGGCGCGCGATGGCCACGAATTCCAGGCGTGGCTGGCCGCCGCGCCCGGGCGCGCGCGTGGCGCGGTGTTGGTGATCCAGGAAATCTTCGGGGTCAACAGCCACATCCGCAAAGTCACCGACGGCTTTGCCGCCGAAGGCTACACGGCCATCGCGCCGTGCCTGTTCGATCGCGTGCGCCGCGGCATCGAGCTCGGCTACGACGCGGACGGCATGCGCGAGGGCATGGGCTATGCAAAGCAGCTGTCGCCGCAGGCGACGCTGCGCGACCTGGCGGCGGCGCTCGCCGTCGTCAGGCACTCCGGCCGCAGCGGCGCGGTCGGCTACTGCTGGGGCGGGATGCTGTCGTACCTCATGGCCGGTCAGCTGCCGCTCGCCTGCGCGGTGGTGTACTACGGCAAGGTAGCGGACTGCCTGGAGCAGAAACCCACCTGCCCGGTGATGTACCACTTCGGCAGCGCCGATCACAGCATTCCAGCGGCCGACGTCGCCAGGGTGCAGGCGGCCTACGCCGAAGCACCCGTGTACATCTACCCCGGCGCCGGACACGGTTTCAACTGCGAGCAGCGCGACAGCTACGATCCGCAGGCGGCGGAACTGGCGCGTACCCGCACACTCGGCTTCTTCGCCCGCTATCTCGCCGGTGACAAATCCGGCGGCGGCGCCAATCCCGGAGCATCCCCGTCATGAAACTGCGCGACCCGGATCTGCTGCGCACCAAAGCCTTCATCCAGGGCGAGTGGCTGAACGCCGCCGGCGGTGCGACGCACCCGGTGGTGAACCCTGCCACGCACGAGACCCTCGGCACCGTGCCCGACATGGGCGTGGCGGATACGCGCCGCGCCATCGAGGCGGCGCACCGCGCTTTTCCGGCCTGGGCGGCGCTCACCGCCAAGGAGCGCGCCGCGATCCTGCGCCGCTGGTACGAGCTGCTGATGGCGAATCAGGACGATCTGGCGACGCTCATGACCGCCGAGCAGGGTAAGCCGCTCGCCGAAGCGAAGGGCGAGATCGTCTACGGCGCCTCCTTCATCGAATGGTTTGCCGAGGAAGGCAAGCGTCTGTACGGCGACGTGATTCCGCAGAACCAGTCGGACCGACGCCTGCTCGTGCTGCGCCAGCCGCTCGGCGTGGTCGCCGCCATCACCCCGTGGAATTTCCCGCTCGCCATGATCACGCGCAAGGCAGCGCCGGCGCTCGCCGCCGGCTGCACCATTGTGGTAAAGCCGGCGAGCCAGACGCCCTACTCGGCGCTCGCCGCGGCGGCGCTCGCCGCCCGCGCCGGTGTGCCGGCGGGCGTGCTGAACGTCGTCACGGGGGTGCGGGCCGCGGAAATCGGCGGCGAGCTGACCTCCAACCCGCTGGTGCGCAAGGTCACCTTCACCGGTTCCACCGGGGTCGGCAAGAAGCTGATGGCGCAGTGTGCGGGTACGGTCAAGAAGATCACCATGGAGCTCGGCGGCAATGCGCCGTTCATCGTGTTTGAGGACGCCGATCTCGACGCCGCCGTTCGTGGCGCCATCGCCAGCAAGTACCGCAACACCGGCCAGACCTGTATCTGTGCCAACCGGCTGCTGGTGCACGCGCCAGTGTATGAAGCATTCACAGCTAAGCTGGTGGATGCGGTCGCGCAGCTGCGCGTCGGCGATGGACTGAAGGGACCAACCGATCAGGGACCGCTGATCGACAGCCATGCCCTCGCCAAGGTCGAGCAGCATTTGAGCGATGCGATCGCCAAGGGCGCGCACATCGCCCATGGCGGTCGCCGTCACGCCCTTGGCGGCACCTTCTTCGAGCCGACCGTGCTCACGGATGTGACCCCGGCGATGCTGGTGGCGCGTGAGGAGACCTTCGGACCCATAGCGCCGTTGTTCCGCTTCGAGAGCGAACTCGATGCGATCCGCATGGCGAACGATACCGAGTTCGGGCTCGCCGCCTACTTCTATACGCGTGACCTGGCGCGCTCCTGGCGAGTGGCCGAGGCGCTGGAATACGGCATGGTGGGTCTCAACACCGGCATCTTCTCCACCGAAGTGGCGCCCTTCGGTGGCGTCAAGGAATCCGGCATCGGCCGCGAGGGCTCCAAATACGGCATCCTCGATTACACGGAGATCAAGTTCGTGTGTGTCGGGGGACTCGGTTGAGAACCGAGCGCATCGGCATCCTGCTGATCAATTCCGGCACGCCGCTGCGTGCGGATGCCGGTGCGGTGCGTGCCTTCCTGGCCCGTTTCCTGCGCGATCCGCGCGTGGTGGAGCTGCCGCGGGCGGTGTGGCTGCCGTTGCTGTACGGCGTGATCCTGCCGTTGCGGCCGCGGCGTGTAGCGCGCAAGTACCAGCGCATCTGGTCGGCCGGTGGCTCACCGCTGCGCGATCTGACCGAACGGCTGCGCAACGAGCTCGCCGCCGCGCTCAACTCACGCATGCTGGCGCCGCTGTCGGTGGAAGTCGGCATGCTCTACAGCCCGCCCGAGGTGCCCGCCGCCATGCGCCGCCTGCGCGACAGCGGCGCGCAGCGCCTGCTGGTGCTGCCGCTGTTCCCGCAGTACTGCGGCGCCACCAGCGGCGCCGCATCTGATCAGGTCAGCGCCGAGCTGCGCCGCTGGCGCGCGCTTCCGGATCTGCAGTTCGTGGCCGACTATCACGATCATCCCGGCTACATCGAGGCGCTGCGCGCGAGCGTTGCCGAGCACTGGCAGCAGCACGGCCGCACCTCGCACCTGCTGATCTCGTTTCATGGCATCCCGCAAGCGTCCTGCAGCCGCGGCGACCCCTATTTCGAGCGCTGCCAGGGGACCGCGCGCCTGCTCGCCGACGAGCTGCTGCTGCGCGAGGGCGAGTGGAGCGTGAGTTTCCAGTCACGCTTTGGCGCGGCCGAATGGCTGCGCCCCTACACCGCGGAAGTGCTCGGCAGTATGCCGGCGCGCGGTGTGCGCGAGGTCACGGTGGTGTGCCCCGGATTCGCCGTCGACTGCCTGGAGACGCTCGAAGAGATCGACATCGAGAATCGCGCGATCTTCATGCACGCCGGCGGCCAGCGTTTCCAGTACGTCCCGGCGCTGAACGCGCGCAGTGTCCATGCGCACTGCCTCGCGGAGCTCATCGTGCAGCGCTGTCAGGCGTGGACGGACGACCTGCGCCAGCGCTTGCCGTCTGCCGCACGTGGCGCCTCCGCCTGATGGCCAGCGCCCCGCTGCCCCTGCTCGGCACTTTTCATGAGATCAGCATCGTGGTGCCGGACGTACGCGCCGCGGTCGAGTTCTACGAGAGCCTCGGCTTCGCGCACGCCAGCACCACCGATGCCTTCACGCACCCGTACGGCGTGCTCACGGACGGGCGGCTCTATATCGGCCTGCACCAGCGGGCAACTCCCTCGCCGACGCTCACCTTCGTGCGCCCCAACATCGCTGCCAGTATCACCTCGTTTGCCGCCGCCGGCATCGATCTGACCAGCTGCCACACGGGCGAGGAGGAGTTCAACGAGGTCGCGTTCGCCGACCCGTTCGGTCACGCGGTCGCCGTTCTCGAAGCGCGCACCTATTCGCCGGTGGCGCGCGCCGCCAGCCGTAGCTCGCTGTGCGGCGACTTCGCCGAGGTCAGCCTGCCGGCGGGCGACTTCGCCGCGGCGCAAGCGTTCTGGGAACCGCTCGGCTTCGTCGCGGCCGAAGAAGCGCAGGTGCCCCATCCGCATCTGTCGCTCACCAGCGATTACCTCGACCTCGCCTTTCACGCACCAAACGTGTGCACGCGGCCGATGCTCGTGTTCCGTGATGCGCAGCTGCACGCGCGGATTGCACGCCTCGAGGCGCTCGGCATCTCCGTGCGTCCGGCCGCGGGCGGCCCCGCCGCCGGCATGCTGCTGCACAGCCCCGACGGCACGCCGCTGCTGCTGCTCGAGGAGACGCCGTAAGTTATGGCGTCCGCGAAGACTCGGCTTTGCTTGCGGACGCGCGCGCGACGATGCGAAAACTGACACGCATCTCATCCTGCACCTGCAGCGCGCCCAGCATGGCGCTGAAGGGCGTGAGTCCCAGCTGCGTCTGGCGCAGCGAAAATTCGCCCGTGGCCGTCAGCTGCTGCGCGCTGCGCTGATAGCGCACGGGAACGTCGAAGCTGCGCACCTGGCCGCGCACGATGCTCTGCACGTGCGCGAGCACGCTGCCAGCCTGCGCAGTGTTGTCACCGGCTGCCGGCTCGGCGGCAGCGAGGCCGACGCAGCTGAGGAGGATCTCGGGGCTGTGCGCGGCATCGAGCAGCGCCTCGCCGAGCATGTTGTGCCGCGTGCCTTCCCTGGCACTGTCCGGAACCTCGGGTGGGAACTCGCTCGGGTTCTGCCCGGCCCGCAGCGAAGGCTCGTCCACCGTCAGCGTCGCTACCGGGATGTGCAGCTCGAAGCTGGCGCGCAGCGGATCGGTGGCAGCGTACACGGTGCCACTCAGCTCGTGCGACACGATCACGTGGTTGTGACCGGCGCTGGCCAGCGCGCCGCCGCGGTACACGAGGATCATCAGCAGCGAGTCGCTGCCCACGACGTCGTAGGCGGCGCCGACGTGTGGCGCCGGCTGTGCGGCTGCAGCGCCGCCCGCCGGGGGAGCGCGCGGCGGCGCCGGGCAGCCGGCGAGCAGCGCCAGCAGCAACGCCCCGGGGAGAAGCCGCGCGGTCGGCGGTAGTTTGCAACCAGCACTCACCCGCATAAGCTTAGCGACATGCTCATACGTAACACCACGCGCCGCTGGGGCAGCATCGCTCAGCTGTTCCACTGGGTTATCGTGGTGCTGATCGTCGCACAGTTCACGCTCGCCACCCTGTTCGATGACCTGCCGGCCGGAGCGAAGAAGCTGACGCTGCTCGCGCGCCACAAGTCGATCGGCATCACCATTCTCATGCTCGCGTTCCTGCGCCTCGGCTGGCGCTGGAGCAACGCTACCCCGCTGCTGCCGGACACGCTCAAGCCCTACGAGCGCAGGCTCGCCCGACTGACGCACGGGCTGTTGTACGTGTTGCTGTTCGCAGTACCCTTGACCGGCTGGCTCATGTCCTCCGCCCGGGGCTTTCCGGTGAGCTGGTTCGGACTGCTGCAGCTGCCGGATCTCGTGCCGAAGAACAAGAACCTGTACGACATGCTGGTGGATACCCACATAACGCTGGCGTGGACGCTGGGTGCCGTGGCGACGCTGCATCTCGGCGCCGCTCTCAAGCATCACTTCATGCTCAGGGACGATGTGTTGCGGCGCATGCTGCCGCTCACCACCGACAAACCCGAGGAGACGCAGCGATGAGACGCTCCGCATGGGCGCCGGCGTTGCTGCTGCTCGCCGTGCTCGCCCCGAGTGCCCGGGGCGCCGATGCCCCGGCGGCCACCCACTACGGGCTCGATGCGGCCAAGAGCAAGCTGCAATTCAACTTCACCCAGGCGGGCGCACGGAACGAGGGTGGCTTTCGGCACTTCACCGTGACGATGGACTTCGCTGCGGACAACCTGGCGGCGAGCCACCTCGAGGTTACGGTCGAAATGGCCTCCGTCGATACCGGCGACCAGGAGCGCGACGACACGCTGCGCGGTGCGGATCTGTTCGCCGTGCAGAAGTTCCGCGAGGCGCGCTTCACTGCCACGCAGATCGTCAGAACCGCAGCCGGCTACGAGGCGGTCGGCAAGCTCACCATCCGCGACGTGACACGCGACATGCGCGTGCCGTTCACGTTCCGCACGGCGAGCGAGCAGGGAGGCGCCGTCGGCTACATGTCCGGCAAGACCACCCTCAGGCGTCTCGACTACGGCGTCGGCCAGGGTGACTGGAAGGCGACCGATCAGGTCGGCAACGATGTGGGAGTGTCGTTTACGCTGCGCCTGACGGCGCACTGATGCGACGCATGCCAGCCGCTGCATGCCACCCACTGCATGCCCGAGATACTCACTGACGTCGGGGAGTGCGTCGACGCGGTGCTGCGCCGGGTCGGCCCGCGTGTCGTGCTGGCGCTGCCGCTCGGCATCGGCAAGCCCAACCTTTTCGCCAACGAGTTCTATGCCCGTGCGCTGCGCGATCCGACGCTCGACCTGACGATCATCACGGCGCTGTCGCTGCTGAAGCCAGTGGCGCGCTCGGCGCTCGAGGCGCGTCTGCTGGATCCGCTGGTCGAGCGCGTGTTCGGCAGCTACGTCGAGCCGGAGTATGCGCGCGCCATGCGCAGCGACACCTTGCCGGCCAACGTGCGCGTCATCGAGTTCTACCTGAGCCCGGGCGCCTTTCTCGACTCCACGCAGGCGCAGCGCCGTTACCTGAGCGCCAACTACACCGACGTGGCGCGCGAGGTGATGGCGCGCGGCGTCAACGTGATCGCGCACCTGCTGGCACGGTGCGTGGTGAACGGGCAGATGCAGCTGAGCTTCGGCTCAAATCCCGACGTGACCGTGGATCTGCTGCCGCTGATCGCCGCGGCGCGGCAGGCCGGGCGCGACATCGTCATGGTGGGCCAGCCGCACGCACAGATGCCGTTCATGACCGGGCACGCGCAGGTCGATGCGCGACAGTTCGACTTTCTGGTGGACGATGCGCGCCACGACTACGACCTGTTCGGCCCCCCCAATCCACCGCTCGGCAGCGTCGATCACGCGATCGGTCTGTATGCCAGCAGCCTGGTGCGCGACGGGGCACGTTGCAGGTCGGCATCGGCGAGCTCGGCGACTCGCTGGTTTACGCGCTGCTGCTGCGTCATCAGCAGAATGCCGCCTGGCGCGGCGCGCTCGCCGCCCTCGGCACCGCTGACAACGCCGCATTGATCGCCACCGAGGGTGGCCAGGAGCCGTTCGGTGCCGGCCTGTCTGCCGCTACCGAGATGTTCGTCGATCAGCTGCTGGAGCTGTACCGCGCCGGTGTTCTGCGGCGGCCCGTGTACGAGTGCCTGCCGCTGGAGCGGCTGCTGGCCAGCGGGCATTGCTGCGGATGGGTCTGGAGCGCCCGCGCGGCCTGAACGCGTGGCTGCTGCAGCGGCTCTTATTGTTCGCGCTCAATGCGACCGGCGGTTCGCCGAGCTAGCGCCCGCGCCCGGCCCGCCGCGACGTCCGACGGCGAGCCGCCTTCTTCGCTTTCGCCCGCGCGGGTTTCTTCGCGGCGCCGCGGCGCTTCACCGCGCGCGTCTTCACCGGCCGCCGCCTGGCCTGCGCGCTGCCGCGGCCCCGGCTGGTCTTGCGCGACGCCTTGCGTGGCGCCTTGCGCGGCGCCTTACGTGGCGCCTTGCCGGCGTCCTTGGCAGACGGAGCCGCGGCGTCGGAACCCCGCAGCTGCTCGAGGATCGCCGGATTCTCCAGCGTCGAGACGTCCTGGGTGATCTCCTCGCCACGGGCAATCGCCTTCAACAGCCGCCGCATGATCTTGCCCGAGCGCGTCTTCGGCAGATTGTCCGCAAAGCGGATGTCGTCGGGCTTGGCGATCGGCCCAAGCTGCTGGCCCACCCAGTCACGCAGCTCCTTCACCAGCGCGCTGGTCTCACCGCTGTGGCGCGTGCCGCGGGTGACGACATAAGCGAACACCGACTCGCCCTTGATGTCGTGGGGCCGTCCCACGACCGCCGCCTCCGCGACTTGCGGGTGCGCAACCAGCGCCGACTCGATCTCCATCGTGCCGAGACGGTGTCCGGCGACGTTGAGCACGTCGTCGATGCGGCCCATGATCCAGAAGTAGCCGTCCTTGTCACGGTGCGCGCTGTCGCCGGCCACGTAGTAGCGGTTGTCGAACTTCTCCCAATAGCCGGCGAGGTAGCGATCGTTGTTGCGCCAGATGGTGCGCAGCATCGACGGCCAGGGCTTCTTGATCACGAGGTAGCCGCCGGCGTCGGCACGTTTCACCGGGTGACCGTGATCGTCGACGATGTCCGCCTCGATCCCCGGCAGCGGCTGCGTGCACGAGCCCGGCTTGGTGGCGGTTACGCCCGGCAGCGGCGAGATGAGAATGGCGCCGGTCTCGGTCTGCCACCAGGTATCGACGATCGGGCAGCGTCCTTCGCCGATCACGTTGTGATACCACATCCAGGCCTCGGGATTGATCGGCTCGCCGACGCTGCCGAGCAGGCGCAGCTGCGAACGGTCGTACTTGCGCGGCAGCTCGTCACCGAGCCTCATCAGTGCACGAATGGCCGTGGGCGCGGTGTAGAACACCGTTACGCCGTGCGTCTGGCAGTTCTTCCAGAAGCGGCCGCCATCGGGCACCGTTGGCGTCCCCTCGTACAGCATCACCGTTGCGCCCATGGCGAGCGGTCCGTAGGTGACGTAGGTGTGCCCGGTGACCCAGCCCACGTCGGCAGTGCACCAGAAGACGTCTTCGTCACGCAGGTCGAACACCCACTGCGTGGTGAGCTTGGCACCCAGCAGGTAGCCACCGGTCGCGTGCTGCACGCCCTTCGGCTTACCGGTGGAGCCGGACGTATAGAGGATGAACAGCGGGTCCTCGGCGCCCATCCATTCCGGCTCGCATGCCGGCGGATGTCCCTCGATGACCTCGTGCCACCACACATCGCGCTTGGGATGCATGGTGATGGGCCGGCCGGTGCGCTTCAGCACGATGACGCGCTGCACGCTCGGGCAGCCGGCGCTGAGCGCCTTGTCGGCGGCCGCTTTGAGCTCGACCGCTTGTCCAGAGCGGAAGCCGCCGTCGGCGGTGATCACCAGTCGCGCCTCGGTATCCTCGATCCGATCCCGCAGCGCGGGGGCCGAGAAACCGCCGAACACCACCGAATGAATCGCGCCGACGCGATTGCAGGCGTGCATGGCGATCACGATCTCCGGCACCAGCGGCATGTAAATGATGACGCGATCGCCGCGGCCGATACCCTGCGCCTTCAAGGCGTTGGCGAAACGGCACACCTCGCTGTGCAGCTCGCGGTAGCTCAGCCGCCGTACATCTCCCGGCTCGCCCTCGAAGATGAGGGCGGTCTTGTGGCCGCGCTCGGCGAGATGGATGTCGAGACAGTTGTAGGAGGCGTTCAGCCGGCCATCGGTGAACCAGCGAAAGTTGGGCGCCTCACTGTTGTCGAACGCCCGCGTGAAGGGCGTGTGCCAGGTGAGCTCCTGGGACGCGAGATCCGCCCAGAAGCCGACGTGATCCTCGCGCGCACGCTTGCGCAGCGCTGCCAGATCCGCCGGCTTGATGCGCGCGCGCGCTGTGAATCCGGCCGGAGGTGCGAAGGTGCGTTCCTCGAGGAGAACCGACTTGATGTTCTTGTCCGCCATGGCTCTCTCCTGTGAGTCGCCGCTCAGCATAGCCGAATCGACGAAGCCGGGTCAGCCGCGCACCTCGGCCAGCAACCCCTCCATCATGGCGCGCGCCTCTCGGGCATAGCCGCCGCCGAACAGGTTGGCATGGTTGAGCACATGGTAGAGGTTGTAGAGCTGCACGCGCATCGCTCCCCCGGCACCGAGCGGCGCGACTGCCTGGTAGGCGCGGTAGAAGGCGGAGCCAAAACCGCCGAACAGGCGCGTCATCGCCAGATCCGTCTCGCGGTCACCGTAATACACCGCGGGGTCGAAGATCACCGGCTCACCACCTGCCGTCGTCAGCCAGTTGCCGCCCCATAAGTCGCCGTGCAGCAGTGAGGCGGCCGGGCGATGTCCGGCGAGCAGCGCCGGCACGGACTCGAGCAGCCGCTCGCCGTGCGTGGCCAGCAGCCGCGCGTAGCCGCGCTGCACCGCCAGCGCGAGTTGGGGCCGCAGTCGCTGCTCGCGCCAGAACTCCACCCATCCTCTGGTCCAGGCGTTGGCCTGTGGGGTGCGGCCGATGGTGTTATCCCGGTCCCAGCCGAAGCGCGCCGCGGTGACCGCGTGCAGTGCCGCGAGCCCCTCGCCCAGCCGACGCTCGCAAGCCGCATCCGCCGGAACCGCCTCGAGCCACTCCAGCGCAAGAAATGCCGCGGCGCCGGTCTGTCCCTGCGCCAGTACGCGCGGTACACGCAGCGCATGCGCGCTGCCGAGCGCCTCGAGCCCGGCGGCCTCCGCGGCCAGCGCCGCGGCGTCGGTCACGGCGCCGAGCTTGACGAACATCATGCCGCGCTCGCTCGCCCAGGCGTAACACTCGCCGCCGCTGCCGCCCGCAACGCGCCGCGCCGGAGTCGCATTGCAGGGCACCCCGCGCGCTGCCGCGAGCGCAGCCGCCAGCGCTGCGAATTGCTGCGAGCGCTCCATGCCGCTAGCGTGCCGCCGCGGCGCGGAGCGCCAGCTCGCGCTGGATGTCGGCGAACACACCGGGCCAGTCACCGCGACGAGACTGGCGGAACAGCCGCACGCTCGGGTACCACGGGCTATCGCTACGATCCAGTAGCCAGCGCCAGTCCGGTACGAGCTTGAGCGCGATCCAGGTCGGGCGGCCGAGCGCGCCGGCAAGATGCGCGAGCGCCGTGTCGCAGCTGATGATGAGATCGAGACTCATCATCAGGGCAGCGCTGTCGAGAAAGGCCTGTGACCCGGCGTCGAACGACTCGCCGGGCAGCTCGACCGGCAGCCGCACCGATCCCGAGCGTAACTGCTCGAGGGCCGCACCCTTCTGCAGGCTGATGAGACGCACGCCGGGGATGGCCGCCAGCGGTGCGAACATCTGCAGCGGTACCGAGCGGCCGACGTCGATACGGTTGCGACTGCCCTGCCAGGCGATCCCGACCCTGAAGCCGCCGGCGCCGAATCGCTCGCGCCACGCCTGTACGCGCTCGGGCTGGGCGCTGAGGTAAGGAACCTCTGCCGGGATGCTCGCCGCTGTGGTACCGAAGGCGAGCGGCAGGCTCATGAGTGGCGAGTGGCAGTCGCACTCCGGCGGCGGCTCACCGGGAGCCATCACACGGATCGCCGGATCGAGGCTGCCGAGCAGCTCCGTGAGCTGTGCCTGCACGGCAAGCACGACGCGCGCGCCGCGCGCCGCCACGAGCCGCGCGTAACGACAGAACTGGATGGTATCGCCGAGTGCCTGGTCGGCGTGCACGAACAGCGTCCTGCCCTTGAGCTCATCCCGGCCGAGCCAGGCTGGCAGCGGGATGGCGGGAACCGGCTGCAGCGCCTTGCGCCACTCGTAAAGGGGCAATCCGCGGGCGAAATCCCCGAGCAGCAGCAGGCACAGGCTCGCGTTGAAGTGCGCCTGCGCGTGCCGCGGGTGCAGCTCGAGCGCGCGCTGGTAGCTCGCCAGGGCCTCGGTAAAACGACCGAGATCGAACAGCGCATTGCCGCGGTGGCAGTGATTCTCGGCGTCCTGCGGATCCTCGCGCAGCGCCAGCTGGTACTGCGCCAGTGCCTCTTCCGGTCGATCGAGGTCACGCAGCGCGTTGCCGATGTTGCCGTGCACGCCGCGGGCTGCCGGCTGCAGCTCGAGCGCGCGGCGACTGCTCACGAGTGCCGCGGCGGGCTCACCGAGCTCACACTGCACGGTGCCGAGGTTGTTGTAGCCCTCAGCCAGATCCGGCTGCAGGGTGAGCGCACGCTCATAGCTGGCCGCGGCTTCCGCCCATCGGCCGAGCGCCTGCAGCACCAGTCCCCGGCTGTTGTGCGCGGCGGCGAAGCCAGGCTGCAGTGCAATGGCACGATCGCTGCTCGCCAGCGCCTCCGGCAGACGTCGCAGGTGGCGCAGCAGGTTACCGCGGTTGTTGTGCAGCTCGGCCGATTCCGGTCGTAACGCCAGCGCCCGTTCGAAGCTCGAGAGTGCCTCCTCGGTGCGTTGCAGTTGCTGCAGTGTGATGCCGCGGGAGTTGTGGGCCTCGACGCAAGCCGGCTGCAGCGCGATGGCAGCGTCTGCCCGCTCCAGCGCCTGGTGCGGCCGGCCGAGCGCGCGCAGCGCGGTTGCGCTGGCGAGCAGCGCCGCGAGGTCGGCGGGATTGCGTGGCTCACCGCCCATGAGCGGCCGCGGCAGGCAGCGCGGCAAGTGCGGCGAGGCGCTCGCCCTGACGGCGCAGGAACGGGCCGAATCCGAGCCGGTCGTAGAGCCTGCCGAGCGCGCCCAGGTCCGGAGCGCGCGGTCGCAAGCCTTCGGCCACGACACCGAGCGACAGATCGCAGGCGATGCGCGTCAGGCGCTGCGCGAGATAGACGGACTCGCGGTGCGCGGCGAGCCGCGCACCGAGGCCGGCGGCGCCGCGCAGCGGCAGCAGCGCTACAGCCGGCAGGTCCGCATACAGCTCATCGAGGGAGGCGAACGCCTTCATCAGGCCGGCGGCGGTGCGATGACCGACGCCCGGTACACCGGGAATGTTGTCCACCTCGTCACCGGTGAGCGCGAGATAGTCGGCGAAGCGCTCAGGCAGCACGCCGAAGTGACGCTCGATATCGTGATAGCCAAACTGCGTGCGCGCGCCGAAATCCCAGAACAGGTCGCCGTCGCGCATCAGCTGCGCAAGATCCTTGTCGCGCGTTATGAACGCCGAGCGCATCCCCGCCGCCGCCCGCATGGAGGTGGCGAGGGTGCCGATGATGTCGTCGGCTTCGTACTCCGGATCCACGAACATCGCCAGGCCCAGGTGCCGGCACAGCTCATGGCAGCAGGCGAACTGCTGCGCGAGATCCGCCGGGGCGCGCTCGCGATTGGCCTTGTAGGGTGGGTAGATGCGGTTGCGGTAGGACGCGGCGCGCCGCTGATCGAAGGCGACCGCGAGGTAGGCGGGCCGCACCCGCTCGATGAGATCGCCCAGGAAACGGGCGAAGCCGAACACCGCGTGCACCGGATTGCCGTCGCGGTCGCGCATGTCGGGAAGCGCGGAATGGTAAGCGCGAAAGACGTAAACCGAGGCGTCGACGAGGAAGATCAAGGTAGCGCGCGCTCCGTCGGATCGGGCGCCACTGTACAGCGCCGCGCCGCGGCGCCGCTAGGACAGCCAGCGCTGCAGGCGATCGTGCAGGGGGCTCGAGCGCGGGAAGTGCGCCACCAGGTATTCCATCTGATCGGCGAGCACGCGCCGTCCCTTGAGGAAGATGTACTCCGCGTAGGTCGGCGTGAACGGCACCGCGATCAGCTGCATGCGCGCCTGCTCGGGAGTGCGCGAGGCCTTCTGGTTGTTGCAGCGTCGGCACGCGGTCACGACGTTGGTCCAGAGGTCCGCGCCGCCCTGGCTGAAGGGCCGGATGTGATCGCGCGACAGCTCACGTGCGGCGAAGCGCTGGGCGCAGTACAGGCACAGGTAGGCGTCGCGCCGGAACAGCGTCTGGTTGTTGAGCGGCGGCACGTAATCGTGACGCGTGTTGCCAGGATTACCGGTGTGCCCGACCGTGGCGACAATCGAATTGACCTCGAGTACCGTGCGCCGGCCGGTGCGGGCGTTGACTCCGCCGTACAGCTCGAACAGCTGCGAGCCGCACGTGTATGCGACCTGCTCCTGATGGTACAGTCGCGCGGCTTCCTTGTAGTCGATCCACTCGAGCGGCATGCCGGCAACATCCGTGCGCAGCACCAGCTGCGACAGACCGCGCGCCGCCGGCGTGGCAACGACCGCCAGGTCATCGAGAAGACCGCAGTCAGCTTGCTCAAGATCGATGCCGTGCATCATAGGCGCTGTAAGATACGGCAGGTATATGCAACAATTCAACAACGCAAGGCCCTAATTCAATTGAGAATTCCTAGCCGCGTGGCCGGTCGGCCACGAATCTGTGACGAGGTGCGCGCATGGCTGTGACCATCGGCGCACTGCGCGAGACGGCCGCTGACGAGAGCCGCGTCAGCCTGGTTCCGGAAGTGGCTGACAAACTCGCCAAGGAAGGCGCGCGCGTACTGCTCGAGCGCGGCGCGGGCACACGGGCCGGCTTTCCCGACTCTCTGTATAAGACGGTGACCTGGGCCGGCTCGGCGGCCGAGGTGCTCGCGGCCGCGGACGTGCTGCTGACGGTGCAGCCCTTAGATCTCGAGCAGATTGCGCAGCTGAAAAAGAGCGCGGTGGTGATCGGCTTCATGCAGCCGCACGCGCGCGCCGCAGAAGTGCGCGCGCTCACGACGCACAACATCACGAGCTTCGCCATGGAGCTGGTGCCGCGCATCTCGCGGGCGCAGTCGATGGACGCGCTGTCCTCGCAGGCCGCCATCGCCGGCTACAAGGCGGTGCTGATCGCCGCCGATCACCTGCAGAAGTTCTTTCCGATGCTCACCACCGCCGCGGGCACGGTCCGTCCGGCGCAGGTGCTGGTCATCGGCGCGGGCGTTGCCGGCCTGCAGGCGATCGCCACCGCCAGGCGCCTCGGTGCGGTGGTCGAAGCCTACGACGTGCGCAGTGCGACGCGCGAGCAGGTCAAGTCGCTGGGCGCGAAGTTCGTCGATACCGGCGTGAGCGCCGAAGGCAGCGGCGGCTACGCCCGCGAGCTCACCGCCGAGGAGAAGGCAAGGCAGCAGGAGGTGCTCGAGGCGCGCATCGCCGCCGCCGACGCGGTGATCACCACCGCCGCCGTTCCCGGACGACCGGCGCCGAAGATCATCTCGCGCGCAGCGGTGGAGCGCATGCGCGCCGGCGCCGTCGTGGTCGACATCGCCGCCGAGCAGGGCGGCAATTGCGAGCTGACTAAAAGTGGCGCGACTGTCGAGCACCAGGGCGTGCGGATCATCGGCGCGGTAAATCTCGCCGCCGCGCTCGCCTACAACGCCAGCGAGATGTACGCGCGCAACCTGTTCAACTTCCTCAAGCCGGCGCTGGCCAAGGGCGAGCTCGCCATCGACTGGAACGACGAGGTGTTCGCGCAGTCCTGCCTGACGGCCGACGGCAAGATCCGTCACGAGCCGACCGCAAAAGCGCTGGGAGGCACACCATGACCGGAATAGTGGCGCTGTACATCTTCATGCTCGCCGCCTTCACCGGCTACGAGGTGATCTCGCGCGTGCCGGTGATCCTGCATACCCCGCTGATGTCAGGATCCAACTTCGTGCACGGCATCGTGCTGGTGGGAGCCATGGTCGCGCTCGGCAATGCGCATACCACGCTCGAGAAAACCATCGGCTGCATCGGCGTGTTGCTGGCCGCGGGCAACGCCGTCGGTGGCTACGTCGTGACCGAGCGCATGCTCGAGATGTTCAAGGCCAGCGGCGCGCGCCGTGGCGGCGAGAGGTCGCACTGATGCCGGCGTGGCTGTCCGCGGACCTGATCATCCAGGCGAGCTACTTCGTCACCGCGGTGCTGTTCATCATGGGGCTGAAGCGCATGAGCTCCCCGGTCAGTGCGCGCAGCGGCATTCTGTGGGCCGGCGCCGGCATGGCGGTGGCGACGCTGGTCACCTTCCTGTATCCGGGCATGTCCAACTACGGGCTGATCCTGCCGGCGATGCTGGTGGGCGCGGTGCTCGCCTGGTGGAGCGGCAAGCGCGTCGCGATGACCAACATGCCGCAGATGATCGCGCTGTACAACGGCATGGGCGGCGGTGCGGCCGCGGCGATCGCCGCGGTGGAGCTGTATCGCGGCGAGACCGCCGGCTACGCCACCAGCACGCTCGCGGTCGCCGGTGGGCTCATCGGCGCGGTGTCCTTCAGCGGCAGCGCGATCGCGTTCGCGAAGCTGCAGGGTCTGATCACGCGCAGCATCCGTTTCAAGGGTCAGCAGATACTGAACCTGCTGCTGCTGCTGGTGGCGCTGATCCTCGGCGTACTGGTCGCCGCGCAGCTCGACGCTGCGCCGGCGGTAGTCACCGGGTTGTTCGTGCTGGCGCTGATACTCGGCGTCGCGATGACGCTGCCGATCGGCGGCGCCGACATGCCGGTGGTGATCTCGCTCTACAACGCCCTCACCGGCCTCGCCGTCGGCTTCGAGGGCTTCGTGCTCAACAACGCGGCCATGATCATCGCCGGCACGGTGGTCGGCTCGGCCGGCACGCTGCTCACGCAGCTGATGGCGAAAGCCATGAACCGCTCGCTCGGCAACGTGCTGTTCTCGGGCTTCGGCGACACCGGCGTTGCCGCCGAAGGCGCCGTGAGCGGCAGCCTGAAGCCCATCGAGGCCAGCGACGTTGGCGTGATGATGGCATTCGCCAGCAAGGTGATCGTGGTCCCCGGTTACGGCATGGCGGTGGCGCAGGCGCAGCACAAGATCTGGGAGCTGTGCCAGCTGTTGATCGACCGCGGCGTGACCGTCCGGTTCGCGATCCATCCGGTTGCGGGCCGCATGCCCGGCCACATGAACGTGCTGCTCGCGGAAGCGGGCGTGCCCTACGATCTCATCTCCGATCTGGATGAGATCAACGCCGAGTTCGAGACCGCGGACGTGGCGCTCGTCATCGGCGCGAACGACGTGGTAAATCCGGTGGCGCGCAGCGACAAGTCGAGC
Organism: uncultured Gammaproteobacteria bacterium; assembly: GCA_963837075.1. Lineage (GTDB taxonomy): Bacteria > Pseudomonadota > Gammaproteobacteria > Steroidobacterales > Steroidobacteraceae > 13-2-20CM-66-19. Next base: position 488,889 of record CAWILY010000009.1, read on the forward strand.
CCGATCTACGGCATGCCGATCCTGAACGCCGACAAGGCGAAGAACGTGATCGTCATCAAGCGCGGCAAGGGTGCCGGATTCTCCGGCATCGAGAATGCGCTCTTCTATCTGGACAACACGCGCATGCTGTACGGCGATGCGCAGAAGGCGGTCGCGGAGCTGATCCAGGCGGTGAAGGCCGCCGGCTGAAGGACGTCAGGCCTGATGCAACGCAGGAGTCTGATCAGGGGCGCGGCCCTGCTGCCGCTGCTGTCGCTCAGCCAGGCAGCGCCCGCGCGCACCATGTCGCCGGACAGGCGGGTGCGCCGCACGGATCCGTCCTGGCCCGCCGCAGCCGACTGGGAGGAGCTGAACAGGGCGGTCGGCGGCACGCTTCTCCAGGTGCAGCCGCTGTTCGCACCGTGCCAGACTGCCCACGACGGCCCCGCCTGCCAGGACGTGTACCGCAACATCCGCAATCCCTTCTACATCGGCGATCAGCCGGGTGGCACGCAGGTGTCCGGATGGCTCGACGCGTGGACGCCTGCTCCGGGCGGCTATGCGGTGCGCGCGCGCCATGCCGCGGATGTCGCCGCCGCCGTCGACTTCGCCCGCCGTCGCAGCCTGCGCTTGGTGGTGAAGGGCGGCAGCCACAGCTACTTCGGCAACTCCTGCGCGCCCGACTCGCTCACGCTCTGGACGCGTTCGCTGACCGACATCACCCTCATCGACGCTTTCGTCGGCAAGGGCTGCGAAGGGAAAGTGCCGCCGCGCCCCGCCGTAACGCTCGGCGCCGGCTGCATGTGGATCGACGCGTACACCGCCGTTACCACCAAAGCGGGGCGCTACGTGCAGGGCGGCGGTTGCGCCTCGGTGGGCGTCGCCGGCCTCATCCAGAGCGGCGGCTTCGGCAGCTTCTCCAAGGGCTTCGGCAATGCGGCCGCGGGACTGCTCGAGGCCGAGGTCGTGACCGCAGATGGCCGCGTGCGCATTGCCAACGCCTGCACCGAGCCGGAGCTCTTCTGGGCGCTCAAGGGCGGCGGTGGCGCGACGTTCGGCGTGGTGACGCGCCTGACGCTGCGTACCCACGAGCTGCCGCAGTTCGCAGGCAGCGCCTGGGGCACGATCAAGGCGAAGTCGGACGAGGCCTTCCGCCGGCTGATTACGCGCTTCATCGCCCTGTACACCGATAGCCTCGCCAATCCGCACTGGGGCGAGCAGGTGAGCGTGAACGCCGACAACTCGCTGAAAATCTCCATGGTGCAACAGGGCCTGAGTCGCGAGCAGGCGCGCGCGGCGTGGCAGCCGTTCTTCGACTTCGTCAGCTCCTCGGGCGATTACACGGTCACCGATAAGCTCGGCGTGAGCGCTCGGGGGGCAAAGGGCTGGTGGGAGATCGCCGGCAACCCCAGCATGATTCCCGACCAGCGCCCCGGCGCCGCGGCCGATCACGGCTGGTGGCAGGGCGATCAGGACCAGGTGGGCGCATTCCTGCACGGCTACGACTCGCTGTGGCTGCCCGCAGCACTGCTGAAGGCCGCCGAGCAGCCGCGCCTGGCAGCGGCGCTGTTCGCCGCCAGCCGTTACAAGGACGTCGGGCTGCACATCAACAAGGGCCTCGCATTCGCGCCAGCTGAGGCTATCGAGGCGTCACTGGACACCGCCATGAACCCCGCGGTCACCGAGGCGTTCGCGCTGGCGATCATCGCCGACGGCGAGCGGCCCGCCTACCCCGGCATGCGGCGGCCGCCGCTGGATGTGGAAGCGGCGCGCAAGGATGCGCGCGCGATCGACCGGGCGGCGGATGAGCTGCGCAAGGTGGCGCCCGGTGCCGGCTCGTATCTGTCCGAGAGCAACTATTTCAATAACAGCTGGCAACAGGCCTACTTCGGCCCTCATTACCCACGGCTGCTGGCGATCAAACGGCAATATGACGCAGCCGGAGTGTTCTTCACCCACCACGGCGTCGGCTCGGAGGAGTGGAGCGCCGATGGCTTCACGCGCCTGGCCGGACCGCACCGGAGCGGCGACCAATGACCGCGAGGACTGCCGCGCTGCTCACAGGTTTGCTTGCCGTGACGTGCGTGCAGGCCGCGACCGCTGCCAACCCGCCGGCAAAGAAGCCCCTCACGACCGCGGAGGTGCTGGCGGCTTCCACGCCTGCCGACTGGCGAGCGCTCGACCCGCAACGCACCCTCTACCTGGAACTCGGCGCCGGCCGGGTCGTCATCGAGCTCATGCCGCTGTTTGCGCCCGATCACGTAGCCAACGTCGAGGCGCTCGCGCGCGGCCGATACTTCGATGGCCTGGCGATCGTGCGCGCGCAGGACAACTACGTCGTACAGTGGGCCGACCCGGAGGGCAAGCGGTCCATCGGCACGGCGCACCGCACGCTGCCGGCGGAGTTCGAACGGCCGCTGCGTGGCCTCGCACTCACCAAGCTATCCGATCCTGACACGTACGCTCCCGAGGTCGGCTTCATCGACGGCTTCCCGGCAGCGGCCGATCCGGCGACCGGGCGCGCCTGGCTGGTGCATTGCTACGGCATGGTGGGCGCCGGTCGCGACACGGACGTCGACAGCGGTGGCGGCACCGAGCTGTACGTCGTCATCGGGCAGGCGCCACGACATCTCGATCGCAACGTCACGCTGCTCGGTCGCGTGGTGTCCGGCATGGAGCTGCTGTCGGTGATGCCCCGCGGCAGCGGTCCGCTCGGTCGCTACGAGCATCCGCAACAGCGCGTACCCATCAGGTCGGTGCGCATGGCGGCGGACGTCGCGGCAACGCAGCGCACCGAGCTCGAGGTGCTGCGCACCGACACACCGACGTTTGTGGCTTACGTGGAAGCCCGTCGCAACCGTCACGAGCAATGGTTCAAGGTACCCGCCGGGCGCGTGGACGTCTGCAACGTGCCGATCCCGGTGCGGCCGCGCCCTCAGTGATGCGGATGCGGCGCCGGCGCGCGCTCCATCGGAGCTTTGCGCTGCGCTCGCGCGTGCTCGACCATCTGCTGGCGCTGCGCCGGGGTCGCGTTGCGCCACTGCTCGCGCAACGCCTGGCGACGCGCCGGCGGCAGCTGCTGGAAGCGGTGGAAATTCTGCCGTACGAACGCCCGCTGCTCGGGTGACAGCGCCTGGAAGCGCTGCCAGCGCTCGCGCAGCGCCTGGCGCTGCTCCGGCGGCAGCGACTGCCAGTGCTGAAAGCGCTCATGCGCCTGGTCGCGCTGGGCAGGTGACATGGCGAGCCAACGCTCACTGCCGTGCGCGAGGGCCTGCTGGCGCGCCGGGGGAAGCGTATTCCACTCGCCACCGAAGCGTGACAGCAGCCGCTGCTGGTCCGGCGACAGACTCGACCACTCCACCGGTGCCGGCGGAGTGGCGGCGGGCGCGGTCTGCTGCGAAAACGCGGGCGCGGCGCCGAGCCCGGCCACGATGAGCAGCACAGCCGACAGGAGCGAGCGCCGCAGCTTATTCATTGTAGGCTCCGGAGCCATTGGACGCGCTCGGGGGCAGCGGCTGTCGCGGCGGTGGCGGCGGTGTTGGCGGGGAGGCGGGCGGCGGCGCGGTCTGCGCTCCGGGCTTCGGCGGTGCGGCGGGCGGCCGCGACGGATCCTGCTGCGAGAGATAATCGGGATTGACGTCCGCGAGCCGGTCGACGCTGCCGAGGAATTCCAGGAAGCCGGGATCCGGGTCCTGCGGCTTGTGCGTATCGTCTGCGCGCGCAGCAACGCAGCCGAGCGCCAGCACGGTGAGCGCACCGAGGGCCGTCTGCCGCTTCCACATCAGCTGCTCTCGCCATTGGCGTCCGTCTGGGACGCGGCCCACTCATAGAATGGCCCGTCCCAACCCTCTATCAGGTCGAGTGCCTCGCCGTCGGCGAGCAGATCCATGTCCTCCACCGCGGCAGCGTGGCCGCCCTCGAACAGCGGCGGCTCGGTACGCGACGGTTCGCGGTGCCACAGCGCCACGGCCACCAAGAGCGCTGCGGCCGCGGCTCCGGCCGCCGGCATCAGCGTGACGGCCTGCCACCACCGGCGGCGACCGGTGCCGGCCGCCTCGAGCGCCGCGTGCCGGGCCTGGTTGAGACGCGAGCGCGTGCGCGCATCGACGCGCGCCACGCTCGCCTCGAGCACAACGCGCGCGTTGCGCTCAAATTCCGTCAAGGTCTCCTTCATCGGGCTCATACGTACAGGTCCCCGAGCTGTGCGCGCAGCGCCTGCACTGCGCGAAAGTAATGTGTCTTGACGCTGCCCTCCGAGCAGCCCATGGCGGCGGCGGTCTCGGCGACGTCGAGGCCTTCGAGCGTGCGCAGCAGGAACGCCTGCTGCTGGCGCCGCGGCAGCTGCCCGAGCGCTTTCTCGAGCGCGCCGATAGCCTCGTCGATCTCCAGCCTTCTCACCACCTGCGGCTCGGGGCTCGGAGCCTGGGCGATCGGATCGAGCTCCTCGTCATCGTCCTCGCCGCGCAGCGGCAGCCACGCCATGACGCGCCCGCGTACGCTGCGCCGGCGCTGCATGTCACGAATCCGATTCTCCAGAATGCGATAGAAGAGCGGCTTCCACTCCTGCTCCGGCCGCCCGGAGTAGGCCCGCGCCAGCTGCAGCATGGCATCCTGGACCGCATCGAGGGCGTCGTCTTCGTGTCGCAGTGCCGCCTGCGCGATCTTGAATGCTTTGAGCTCGACGCCGGCCAGAAACTGGTTCAGCGCACGCGAGCGGGTCTTGGCTTCAGGGTCCGTCAGATCCACGTCGCCGTGTAGAGCGGCCGGCATGCTATAAGGCGAGGCGAGCGTAGCAAACTCGGACATAGCGTGTATAACGGCGCGCGCGTGGCCCGGTTGACCGCTACCTGACGTAATAAGCCTTTGTTTTGACGCTCATTTATCCCTAGTGTCCAAGATCTTCCGTGTGGCGCTCGACACGCCCGTGCGGCGGCTGTTCGATTACCTGCCACCCCCAGCTGCAGCGCCCCCCGCCGTCGGAGCCCGCGTGCGCGTGCCGCTCGGCCGCCGGCGCGCTGTGGGTATCGTCCTCGAGGCGAGCGACGCTTCGCAGATCCCGGCGGCGCGCCTCAAGGCCATCCTGGAAGTGCTCGACCCTGTGCCGGTGCTCGATGCCACGCTGCGCGAGCTGCTCGCCTGGGCTGCGCAGTACTACCACCATCCGCTCGGCGAGGTGTGTGCCAGCGCCCTGCCCCGGGCACTGCGCCTGGGCGCACCGGCGGCGCCGGCCGAGGAGCGCTGGACCATAACGGATGCGGGCCTGGCAGCGGTTACCGCGGGTGAGCCGCGGCGTGCACCACGACAGCGCGAGCTGCTCGACCTGCTGCAGCACAACGGACCCGCGGGCGCGGCGCTGCTCGATGAGCGCGCCGGCGACTGGCGCGCCGCGGCGCGCGCGCTCACCCGGCGCGGCTGGATCGCGAGCACCGAAGTGACGCTGCCGCGTGCACCCGTGCCGGCGCGGCTGCGTGCAGCGGGGCCCGAACTGCTCGACGAGCAGGGCGTGGCCGTGGAGGCCATCGCGGCCGCCCTGGGGCGCTTCGGCGCGTTCGTGCTGCACGGGATCACCGGCAGCGGCAAGACCGAGGTGTACCTGCGTCTCATCGAGCGCGTGCTGTGGGCCGGGCGCCGGGCGCTGGTGCTGGTGCCGGAGATCGGGCTCACCCCGCAGCTGCTCGGGCGCTTTCGCGAGCGCTTCGACGCTCCCATGGCGGTGCTGCACTCCGCGCTGACCGATCACGAGCGGTTGCTCGCCTGGCGCGACGCCTTCAGCGGCCACGCGCACATCGTGCTCGGCACACGCTCGGCGGTGTTCGCGCCGGTGCCTGACATCGGGCTCATCGTCGTCGACGAGGAGCACGACGCGTCCTTCAAGCAGCACGAAGGCGGCTTCCGCTACTCGGCGCGCGACCTGGCAGTGGTGCGCGCGCGCCACGCCGGCATCCCGGTGGTGCTCGGCTCGGCAACCCCGGCGCTGGAGACCCTGCACAACGTTGCCACCGGCCGTTACACGCCGCTCAGGCTCGAGCGCCGCGCGGGGGAAGCGCACCCGCCGCAGCTGGCGCTCATCGATCTGCGCCGCAGCGCCTTGCACGAAGGTCTCTCCACGCCGGCGCTGCTCGCGATCGAGCGCCATCTCGCCGATCACGGGCAGGTGCTGCTGTTCCTGAATCGTCGCGGCTACGCCCCGACGCTGCTGTGCACGGCGTGCGGCTGGATTGCACCCTGCCGTGAGTGTGATGCACGCCTGACGGTGCATCTGGCCGCCGGCCGGCTGCGCTGTCATCACTGCGGCGCCGACGCACCGCTGCCCGAGCGGTGCCCGCAGTGCGGCTTCGCCGTGAAGTCGGTCGGCCAGGGGACCGAGCGCATCGAGGAAGCGCTCGGCGCACGCTTCCCCGGTGTGGCCGTGGCACGGCTCGATCGCGACGTGGTACGCCGGCGCGGCGACCTCGAGGACGTCATGCAGCGCGTGTCTTCCGGCGAAGCGCGCATCCTGGTCGGCACGCAGATGGTCACCAAGGGCCATGACTTCCCCAACCTCACACTGGTAGTGGTGCTGAACGCCGACCAGGGGCTGTTCAGCACTGATTTCCGCGCCGCGGAACGCCTGGCGCAGACCATCGTGCAGGTTGCCGGACGCGCCGGTCGCGCGCTCAAGCGGGGTGAAGTGCTGATCCAGACGGAGTTTCCCGACCATCCGTTGCTCACGAACCTGCTCGCCAGCGGCTATGACGGCTTCGCGCACGCCGCGCTCGAGGAGCGTGCGCAGGCCCGCTGGCCGCCGTTCAGCCGCCTGGCGGCGCTGCGCGATTCGGCGCGTGACGCCGACGCCGCGCTCACCTTCCTCGCCGAGGCGCGTCGCCTGGTACGCACCCCGCCCGCAGCGGTGCGGCTGCTGGGTCCGGTACCCGCGGCCATGGCCAGACGCGCCGGCCGCCACCACGCGCAGCTGCTGGTGGAGAGCCGCGAGCGCACGGCGCTGCACGCTTTTCTGGACAGCTGGCTGCCGCAGGTCGAGCAGCTGAAGAGCGCACGTGCCGTGCGCTGGTCGCTCGATGTGGATCCGCTCGAGCTGTTCTGATCACGCACCGCCGCTCGGCGAGCTTCGAGTAAACTTGCGCGCTTGAAGCAAGAGCTCGAGCAACTGCTGCTGGCCGCCCTGGCGAAACTCGTCGGGAGCGTGGTGCCGGAGATGCCCGCCGCCACCGCGGTGGTGGTGGAGCGCACCCGCGACATGCAGCACGGCGATTTCGCCACCAACCTCGCGCTGCGCCTCGCCAAGGCGGCACGGCGCAATCCACGCGAGCTCGCGAGCGCGATCGTCGCGGCGCTGCCGCCGAGCGCGCTGCTGGCGCGCGCCGAGGTCGCCGGCGCCGGCTTCATCAACTTCCATCTCGCCGCCGAGGCCTATGCGCGCGAGCTGGCTGCCCTCCATGCGCAGGGTGCCACCTACGGCGAGAGCATGCTCGGCCGGGGAGAGACGGTGCTGGTGGAGTTCGTGTCCGCCAACCCCACCGGCCCGCTGCACGTCGGTCACGGCCGCCAGGCGGCGTACGGCGCGACGCTGGCCAACATTCTCCAGGCGACCGGCTTTCAGGTGGCCCGCGAGTACTACATCAACGACGCCGGGCGGCAGATGGACATCCTCGCCGTCAGCGCCTGGGTACGCTACCTCGAGCTGTGTGGCGAGCGGCTGCCGTTTCCCGAGAACGGCTATCGCGGCGACTACGTGCGCCCGCTGGCTGCCGCGCTGCGCGAACGCGCCGGCGAGGCGCTGCGTCGGCCGGCCGCGGCGGTACTCGCCGGCCTGCCGGCCGATGCCCCCGCCGGCGACAAGGAAGCCCACATCGACGCCCTGATCGCGCGGGCGCGCGAGCTGCTCGGCGCCGCGGGCTTCGCCCAGGTGGTGCAGCTGTCGCTCGAGGCGATGCTCGCCGACATCCGCGCCGATCTTGCCGAGTTCGGCGTGCTGTTCAATCACTGGACGTCCGAGCGCGCCTTCGCCGAAAGCGGCGCGATCGATCATGCCCTGGCCGTGCTCGAGCACAGCGGCAGGCTGTACCGCGCCGACGGCGCACTGTGGTTCCGCGCCACCGAGTTCGGTGACGAGAAGGACCGCGTGGTGGTGCGCGAAAACGGCCAGAAAACCTACTTCGCATCGGACATCGCCTACCACCTTGCCAAGCGCGAGCGCGGCTTCGCGCATCTCATCGACGTGCTGGGCGCGGACCATCACGGCTACGTGGCGCGGGTGCGCGCCGGTCTCATCGCCCTGGGTCATCCGGGCGAATGTCTCGAGGTGCCGCTGATCCAGTTCGTCAACCTGTTCCGCGGCGCCGAGAAGATCCCGATGGGTAAGCGCGAGGCGCAGTTCGTCACGCTGCGCCAGCTGCGCACCGAAGTGGGCAACGATGCCTGCCGCTTCTTCTACCTGATGCGCAGCCACGACCAGCCGCTCGACTTCGATCTCGAGCTCGCCAAGTCGCGCAGCAACGAGAACCCGGTGTACTACATCCAGTACGCCCACGCGCGCGTGGCCAGCGTCATGAAGCAGCTCGCTGCGCGCGGCCTGCGCTTCGATTACGCGGCGGGCATTGCCGCTGCCGGGCAACTCGCCAGCGCCAACGAGCAGGCGCTGCTGCATGCGCTGACGCGCTACCCGGAGGTGCTCGAGCAGGCGGCGCTCAACCGTGCGCCGCATGCGCTGGTGCATTACCTGCGTGAGCTCGCCAACCTGTTCCACACTTACTACAATGCCCAGGCGTTCATCGTCGACGATCAGGCGCTGCGCAACGCACGTCTGGCGCTGGTGCTGGGTGTGCAGCAGGTAGTGCGCAACGGCCTCGCGCTGCTCGGTGTGTCGGCGCCGGAGAGTATGTGAGCACAGCACGCGCGGCATCCCGACAAACGGCCAAACTCACCGCGCGTGATTACAAGTCAGCGCAGCGCCGCGTGCTCGACCTGCGGCGCCTGCGCGAGTTCGCCTGGGGCGCCGTCGCCGGCGCGCTGCTGGCCAGCCTGGCGTTCGCCTGGCTCGGAGCGCGGTTGCATCGCACATTGCAGGCCCCGGACGCGCCGCGCCCTGACCCGCATCATGCTGCCCCCGCCGATGCCGGCGGCGTCGCGGCGGCCAAGCCGGCCGAGAAATACGACTTCTACCAGATGCTGCCGAAGTTCGAGGTGGTCGTGCCGGAGAAGGACAAGGATGTCAGGCGCGACCTGCCGGCGGCCGCGAAGATCGAGCGTCCCGGCGTGTACGTGCTGCAGGCAGGCTCCTACCGCAGCGAGCCCGATGCCACTCGCGTGCGCGCACAGCTCGCCAGGCAGGGCATCGACGCCAAGGTGCAGCGCGTGGCCGTCGATGCGGATGTCTGGTACCGCGTGCGCATCGGACCCATCAACAATCTCGACGAGCTCAACCGGCAGCGCAAGCAGCTGCAGGCGGCCGACGTCGATGCGCTGGTGATCCGCGTCGGTGACTGAAGCTCAATCGTCCGTCATGTTGCGGAAATCGACCCCCAGCGAGCGCAGCTTGCGGTACAGGTGCGTGCGCTCCATGCCGACGCGCTTGGCGAGCTGTCCGACCTTGCCGTTGCACAACAGCAGCTGCTGCTGCAGATAGGCGCGCTCGAACTGCTCGCGCGCCTCGCGCAGCGGCAGCGCCAGCAGGTCCTGCTTCACCAGCGGCTCACCCGGCGGCGCCTGCACCGCGAGCTCGCGCTCGATCTCATCGAGTCGGATCTCCTCGGAACCGCCGTGTATCAGCAGCCGGTGCACCAGGTGGCGCAGCTCACGCACGTTGTCCGGCCAGGGATAGTTGCGCAGTCGGTTCTGCGCCGCGACGCTGAAGCGGCGAAACGGCAGCCCGTCCCCGTCGACCAGCCGGTCGACCTGGTGGCGCAGCAGCTCGGGCACGTCCTCCGCGTATTCGCGCAGCGGCGGCACGCGCACGATCAGCACGTTCAGGAAGCCGAGCAGATCGCGGCGCAGGTGCTCGCTGCCGGCACGCTGCTCGATGCCCGGCTGCGCCGAGCTGACTACGCGGGCGCGCATCGTCAGCGGCTCGCTGCCGCCGACGCGCGTGAACTGCCCGGACTGGAGCACACCGACCAGCAGCCGCTGCGCATTGGGTGGCAGATCCTCGAGCTCGTGGATGAACAGCGTGCCGTTGCCACCCTCCTCGAGCGCGCCGGCCACGGGCTCGGCGCCCGGCTGCTCGCGTCCGAACAGGCGTGCCTCCGCATCCGCATCGCGCAAGCCGGAAGCGCTCAGCGTGACGAACGGTGCGGCGGCGCGCGGCCCGTGCTCGTGCAGGTAACGCGCGAACGCCTCGCGCCCCGAGCCCGGCTCGCCCACCAGCAGCAGCGGCGAGGGGTTGGGAGCGATCTGCTGCAGCTCGGCGCGCAGCTGCTGGATGAGCTTGCTCTTGCCGAGTGGCGCCGCGAGCGGTGAGCCGAGCATCCGGCCCGACTGGCGGTGCCGCCGCCCGGCATCGAGCGCGCGCTCGACGGTGCGCAGCAGCTTCGCCAGCGACAGCGGCTTCTCGACGAAGTCGAACGCGCCGAGCCGGGTGGCCTCGACCGCCGTCTCCACCGTGCCATGTCCGGACATCATCACGACCGGACAGCCGTCCGCCGCTGCGGCGGACCACTCGCGCAGCAGCGTGATGCCATCGACGTCCGGCATCCAGATGTCGAGCAGCACCAGATCGGGGACCTGGCGTGCCCGCAGTGCGCGGGCCTGCGCAGCGTTGGCCGCGACATCCACTTCGTACCCCTCCTCGGAGAGGATCTCCTTCAGCAGGCCGCGAATATCCGCCTCATCATCGACTACGAGAATGTGTGGACTGCTCACGCCCTCTCCCTCCGCAACTGATCGCGCCGCTCCCGTGCACTGCCGGTGGCGGATCGGGTGCTGTCCTTGACCGGCAGCACGACGCGCACACGGGCCCCGCCCTCGGGCCGATTGTCGGCATCGATTCGTCCCCCGTGCTCCTCGATGATCTTCTTCACGATCGCAAGTCCCAGCCCCGTGCCCTTGGGCTTGCTGGTGACGTAGGGGTCGAACACCCGGCCGAGAAGCTCCCGCTGAAAGCCCGGACCATTGTCACACACCGTAACGGCCGCGTATGCGGCCTCCGCGCCTTGCTCCAGCCGGGTGGTGATATCCAGCTGCGGGCTGCCAACCCCTTCAAGCGCTTCCAGCGCGTTGGTCACGAGATTATTGAGGATCTGGCGGACCCGGCCGCGGTCGGCCTCGATGCCCTCGAGATGCTCGTCGAGATCCAGTTGGATGCGGGCGCGCGGGGCCTGCGAGCGGTACAGGTCGGCCACCTCGGTGATCAGATGGTTGAGGCTGAAATGCGTGATCTGCATCTCCGGCGCGCGGGCGTACTCGCTGAAGGCGTTGACCATCTGCTGCATGGTCTCCACCTGCTGCACGATGGTGCGCGTGCCGCGCTCGAGGATCTCCGCGTCGCGCGCGCTCATGCCCGTGAGCAAGCGGCGGCGCAGCCGCTCGGCCGACAGCTGGATAGGCGTCAGCGGGTTCTTGATCTCGTGCGCCAGGCGGCGCGCCACCTCGCCCCAGGCGGCGTCGCGCTGCGCCTGCAGGAGTGCGGTGATGTCATCGAACACAATGACGAAGCCCCTATCGGCATCTTCGCCCGGCAGCGGGGTGCAGGCGCACATCAGAGTACGGCGCCCGGCACTGCCGTCGAGATCCAGCTGCTCGCGCCATTCCTCGCGACCGCTGGCGAAGCGCACCGCCAGCGCGGCGACGAACTGGCCGAGGCGCTCGTTGCCGGCGGCGAGCTCCGGCAGCGGTCGTCCGACGGCCGCCGACAAATCAGCGCCGAGAATCGCGCCCGCGGCATCGTTGGCAGTGCTCAGCGTCATGCTGCGGTCGATAGCCAGCACCCCGGTCGACAGCCGCGCGAGGATGATCGCCAGGCGCTGGCGCTCGCGCTCCACGGCCTGCTGGCTGTGGGTCGCCTCGGCGCGCGCGCGCCGCAGACGCTTGGTCATGTCGTTGAAGGAGTGCACCAGGAAGCCCATCTCATCGCGCGAGGGCAACGGCAGGCGCTTGGCAAAATCGCCCTTGCCGACCGCACGCGTGCCCTCGATCAGATCCTGCACCGGGCGCACCAGGCGCTGCGCCGAGTAGATCGCGCCGTAGATCGCCGCCAGCATCGTCAGCAGCAGCACCAGTGTCAGCGTCAGGCGAAAGCTGCCCTTGAGCTGCTCGCGCATCGCGGCGAGCTCACCATACTGCGAGTAGGAGCTCTGCACCGCCTCCGACAGCGCCGCCAGCTGGTTCGGGACCGCGTAGATCGCCACCAGGAAGCGTGCGTCGTGACGACCGGACGGTTCACCGAGTGCGGCCGCGGTGCGGATCAGGTAATGACCGCCCGCCTGCGGCTCGAGGCTCACGTACGGCAGATGCTGCTCGACCTGGCGCATGAGGTCGGGCGGCGGGTGCGAGGGCAGATTCTCCAGCGGGTTCTCCAGGCTCGCGGCGAGGATGCGGTCGTGGGAAGCGAACAGCACCAGCTCGAGCGCCTGACTGGCGTGCCGCTCGACGTCCAGCCGCGACTGCAGGTCGCCGGGTGCAGCGTGCGTCAGTGCTTCGGCGAGCGCCACGGTCCTGCCCGAGTACTCGCGCATGCGCAGGTCGAGCGCAGCGCGCGACAGGCCGAGCGCATCCTGCAGGCCCTGCTTCACCTCGACCTTGAACCAGCTGTCGATGCCGCGGTTGATGAACTCGAGCGAGGACACGTACACGATCAGGAGCGGCGCGATCACCAGCGCGCCGAAGATGAAGACGGTGCGTGCCGTCAGGCGTGATCCGGGCACGTGCGCGCGGTAATCGCGCACCAGCCGCCATAGCTTGCGCGCCAGCAGCACCGTGAGCGCCACGACACTGCACAGGTCGACCAGCAGCACCCACAGCTGCAGGTGCTCGAACTCCGAGGAGTTCTGCACGCTCTTGGCGAGCAGCAGGAACGCCCCGAGTCCGATGGCGCTCCACAACAGCCCCTGGCCGATCGCGACCCAGCGCAACCGCCGCGGCGGTCGCGTGCTCACACCGGCAGTGACCATGTGTACCACTCGCTCACGCGTAACCAGTCGTCCGTCCAGAACAGGATAGCGCGGAGTGCGGCGGGCAAGTGTCCACGGCGCACCCCCGCACGCACGCTGATGGTATAGCTGCCGCCATCGAGCTGCGGCTCCACCAGTATCGGCCATGCATCGACCTTGCCGAGAAAGGCGAGCGCCTCCTCGAGCGTAGCGAAGCTCTGCTGGTCGCCGCTGCGCGTCTCCTTCACGACATAACGATCGCTGACGGCGTGATAGGAGAGCTCCCGGCGCAGCGTCAGGTCGACGATGCTCGCGTCGAACCACAGGTGACGATCGCGATCGACGCGGGCCTCGAGGTCGAAGGTGAGCGTGATGCCGTCATGCAGCGCCGAACGGATCGACGCGCTGACCGGATACTCCACCCGCGAGTGCAGCAGGAAGACGCCCTTGTCGATGTTCACATAAGCCGAGCGCACCTCGAGGATACCGTCGAGCGCATCGGCCATTGCGAAGCTCGAGCCGAGGAGCGCGAGCGCACACAGCGCGAGGCGCAGCCGGCTCGGGATCAAACTCTTCCATGTTGGATCGTTGCGTAGCATGCATGCAACGACAAAGCCCGGCTGGGCCACCGCTGTTGCTGCCATTGCGCGGGGGCGCATCAGTTTCCGGCCGTTGTCTTTTCGAGACAAGCATAATAGAAGCCATCCGTCCCCGCCTCTGCTCCGGGGAGGAGCTGCACGCCGAGGCGACGCTCGAGCAGCCCCGGCACTGCATCGAGTGCCCGACTGACAGCGAGACGCATCTGTGGCTCGAGAGACAAAAGCGCGGCCATCACCTCCTCGTTCTCCTCCGGTAGTACCGAGCAGGTCGAGTACACGAGCCGCCCGCCCGGTGCGAGCAGCGCCACCGCGGCCCGTGCGATGGAGAGCTGGGCGGCAGCGAACGCGGCAATATCGGTGCTGCGCCGCAATAGCTTGATGTCCGGGTGACGACGGATCACGCCGGTCGATGAGCAAGGGGCATCGACGAGTACGCGCTGGTACGGGCGCCCGTCCCGGAACCCGCCCGGCCCGCGCAGGTCCGCCACGCAAACCCGGGCCGAGCGCGAAAGCCGGTGCAGGTTTTCGCTGATCAGTTTCGCACGCTCGGCGTCGCTGTCGACGGCGGTGACGTCCGCCTGCGCGCCCAGCAGTTCGAGCAGGTGGCCGGTCTTGCCACCAGGGGCCGCGCAGGCGTCCAGCACGCGCATGCCTGGCCTGACATCGAGCAACGGGGCGGCGAGCTGCGCGCCGGCGTCCTGAACCGATACCAGCCCTTCCGCAAAGCCAGGCAGACGTGCCACGGTGGTCGGGCGATCCAGAACGACTGCTGACGGACACCACCGTGTCGGTGAGGAGCCAATCTCGACTGCTGCCAGTCGCTCGGCGTATTGGGCGGCACTCACCCGGGACAGATCCACGCGCAGCGTCATGGGTGCGGGCGCATTGCTGGCCGCGAGCAGGGCCTCGACCTGCGGGGGCTCCCAGGCACGGCGCAGGCGCTCCACCAGCCATTCAGGATGGGCGCTTCGGACTGCCAGGTTAGCGTCGCTTTTGACGAAGATCCCCACACGTTCGGCAACGAATCGCCGCATTACGGCATTCACGAGTCCACTGGCGCGTGCAACATTCAGCAGGCGGGTAGCATCGACGGCTGCGTGCACGGTGGCTTCAGGGGCGTGTCGCGAATACTCGACCTGGTGGGCGGCTGCCGCCAGCAGCGCCTTGGTTGCCGGGTTCAGCCGTCCGGGGTGCTCGAGCAGCGTCTCCAGTGCCGGCCACAGGCGCAGATACCAGCGCAATGTGCCCAGCGCGATCGCCTGCGCCGCCGAGCGCTCGCGTGTATCCCCGGGCCGATCGGCGCGGCCAGACCGGCTGCCCTGGCCGAGCGCGGCATCTGCAGACTGCCCCCCGAGCACGGCCCGCACGACACGGGCGGCGGAGGCGAGCGCCGCCGCCCCCGGCGCCCAGGGCGTCCTAGCCAAGTCGCCGCCCTGCGAGCGGGGTCGAGTGTGAGAGGTCGCGCGCGCTCACAGGCTTGCGCCCCGGCCGCTGCACCTGCGACACGGCCAGGTAGCCACGGCCGCACCTTACGATCATCATATCGTCAGTTACGCCGATGATCGATCCTGTTTGAGTCTGTTCACCGCCCGTTGTCGGCACGTTCGCAGCCAAACGAGCCGCCAGAAGTCGCAGTGGCTCGCCATCGAGCGTCGTCTCGGCCACGGGCCAGGGGTTGAATGCCCGCACCTGGCGCTCGATGTCCACGGCGTCGCGCGTCCAGTCGATACGCGCTTCGGACTTTTCGATCTTGGCAGCGTAGATGACGCCCGCCTGCGCCTGTGGATGCGCCTGCAGCGTTCGGGCGGCCAACCCGTCGAGCGCCTCGATGAGCGCCCCCGCTCCGAGCGTCGCGAGCGCATCGTGCAGTGAGCCAGCGGTGTGATCGGGGGAAATGGCGATGCGTCGCTGCAGCAGCACCGGGCCGGTGTCGAGCCCGGCTTCCATCTGCATGATGCTTACGCCGCTCTCGGCATCGCCGGCGAGAATCGCGCGCTGAATCGGCGCGGCGCCGCGCCAGCGAGGCAGAAGCGAGGCGTGGATATTGAGGCAGCCGAAGCGCGGCAGGGCGAGGATCTCGCGTGGCAGGATCAGGCCGTAGGCGACCACCACGATTACGTCCGCGCGCCATGCGGCGAGCTCTGCGCGCGCCGCGTCGCTGCGCAGCCTCTCGGGCTGCGCAAGCGGCAAGCGGGCTGCGAGCGCGGCGCGCTTCACTGCGCTGGCGGTGAGCCTGCGGCCGCGGCCCGCGGGGCGATCCGGCTGCGTCAGGACTCCGACGACCTCATGGTGCTCGCGCAGCGCTGCGAGCGCCGGCAGCGCAAATTCCGGTGTGCCGGCGAAGACCGCGCGCAACGTCAGTACGCGCGCCGCGTTCCGGCGGCGCGTGCGGGCGCCAGCGTCCGCTCCCTGCGCTCCTTGTCGAGCTTCTTGCGAATGCGCTCGCGCTTGAGGTCGGACAGGTAATCGACGAACAGCTTGCCCTCGAGATGATCCATCTCGTGCTGGATGCACACGGCGAGAATGTCGTCGAAATCCCGCTCGAAGGGCGTGCCAGTGCGGTCGTGAGCGCGCAGGCGGATCTTCGCCGCGCGCCTCACCTCGTCGAAGATCCCCGGAACCGACAGGCATCCTTCCTCGGTGTTCGCCTCGCCCTCGCGCGTCAGGATCTCGGGATTGATGAGCACCAGCGGCTCGTTGTGCTCCTCCGACACGTCGATGACGATCGCGCGCTGGTGCACGTCCACCTGCGTCGCGGCCAGCCCGATGCCCGGCGCCGCGTACATGGTCTCCAGCATGTCATCGAGCAGCGTGCCGAGCGCGGCATCGAAGACCGCGACCGGCTGTGCCCGTGTTCGCAGCCGGGGGTCGGGAAATTCGAGGATGGTGCGTAGAGCCATGGTGGTAGTCGGTGAATATGGGGGCGCTGCGCCCGTGATCCAGCGCACAAAGTTGACATTAATTCGTGTGCCGGCCGGGCGTCGTGCCAGTATAGCGCCTGGTATCTCGGGCGCAGGTCTGGTCCACCTCGCGACTACTGAGGAGTGGAGGATGGTCTCGAATCAAGTACTTGGAGCCCGCCTGC
Source organism: uncultured Gammaproteobacteria bacterium (assembly GCA_963837075.1). Lineage (GTDB taxonomy): Bacteria > Pseudomonadota > Gammaproteobacteria > Steroidobacterales > Steroidobacteraceae > 13-2-20CM-66-19. Next base: position 505,634 of record CAWILY010000009.1, read on the forward strand.
TGGTGGGCTTACTCACTCTGGGCGCAGTCTACGGCTGCGCTCATACGCACGGCTCCGAGGCGGCGGCCCCCGCCGCTGCCGCACCCGTCGCCAACGCGGCATCCGTGCAGCAGCAGGACATGACAGCCACGGAGGCGGCGCTCTCCGGCATGGCGCCGGTTGGTGCCCCCACCAGCGTGCCGGTCACGAGCGCGATGCTCAAGGCCGGCGCGCCGATGCAATACACGGTGAAGCGCGGCGATACGCTGTGGGGCATCGCCTCGATGTATCTGAAGGACCCGTGGCTGTGGCCCGAGGTGTGGGTGATCAATCCGCACGTGCCCAACCCGCATCTCATCTATCCCGGCGACACGCTCAACCTGGCGATCGGCGCGAACGGCGCCGTGCAGGTGAGCGTCGGCCAGCCGGGCGCGGTGCGGCTGGATCCACGTCTGCGCACCGAGCCGCTCGGCAGCGCCATCCCGACGCTGCCGTACACGGCCATCGCCGCCTTCCTCTCGCACCCGACCGTCGTGACGGAGGAGCAGATCCGTCGCGCCCCGTACGTCATGGGGTTCCGCGACATGCACCAGGCCGGTGGCTCCGACAACGAGGTATACCTGCGCAATCTGAACGCCGGGCAGAACGCGCGCTTCGCCATCGTCCACGTCGCAGGCCCGCTGGTGGACCCCGACGACGGCAAGGTGGTCGGCTACGAAGGGATCTACACCGGCACCGCGCTGGTGCAGCGCCCGGGTGAGCCTGCGAAGGCGGTGCTGATCGACTCGGCGCGCGAGACGCTGCGCGGCGACCGGTTGCTGTCCACCGACAACGAGCACCCGGTTTCCCTCACGCCGCGTCCGCCCTCGCAGGACATCCACGGCACCATCATCGACGTCGTCGGTGGCGTCGACCTCGTCGGCCAGTTCGAAGTGCTGGTCATCAACCGCGGTGCGCGCAACGGGCTCGAGGCCGGCAACGTGCTCGCCATCGACCATCTGGGCGAAGAGGAGCGCGATCTGTACCGCAATGGCAAGCAGATCGGTGACCTCAGCGGCTGGGGCAGCTCGTTCGCGCCGGTGATCAAGCTGCCCAACGAGCGCTCGGGAACGCTGCTGGTGTTCAAGGTGTTCGACCGTGTGAGCTACGGCCTGGTGGTCGGCGCCAACGACATCATCTACGTCGGCGACCTGGTGAGCAGCCCGTAACGCGCACAGCGCCGCGACCGAAGCGCACATTCGCGCTGCTGCGACATTCACGTGCCAATTGCGGGCGGCGCGGCCGCAGCGCTTGCCGTATGCTCGCGCGCCATGCCGCTCAGCCGCGCCCGCGCCCTGCTGGCACGCACCCCCGCGCTCAACGCCGCGCATCTGACGGCGCTGCTCGCGGCCGCCGACGGTGACCTGCAGCGCGCCCTCGAGCGCAGCTGCCTACGCAGTGTCGATCTGCCGCCCGCGGCGCGCGACTTCCTCGCCGCCCCGGATGAGGGCGCCATCGGCGCCGACCTCGACTGGCTGGCCGCGAGCGGTGCACACATCCTGCTGTTTCCCGATCCGGATTATCCGCTGCTGCTGCGACAGATTCCGGGACCGCCGGCGGCGTTGTACGTGCTCGGCTCGGCGGCGGTGCTCGCCGCACCGCAGCTGGCGATGGTCGGCTCGCGCAACCCGACGCCCGCCGGATGCGCCACCGCGCGCGAGTTCGCCGCCTGGTTCGCCCGCGCAGGTCTTACCGTCACCAGCGGCCTCGCCAGCGGAATCGACGCGGCGAGCCACGAGGGGGCACTCAGCGGCGGCGGCGCGACAGTGGCAGTGTGCGCGACCGGCCTCGACAGCGTCTATCCGGCCGTGCATGCCGCGCTGGCCGAGCGCATCCGCGCACACGGCGCGCTGGTGTCGGAGTTCCCGCCACGCACGCCGCCGCGGCGCGGAAACTTCCCGCTGCGCAATCGCATCATCAGCGGGCTGTCGCTCGGCACGCTGGTCGTAGAGGCGGCGCGCTACAGCGGCTCGCTGATCACCGCGCGACTGGCGGGAGAGGCGGGGCGCGAGGTGTTTGCCATTCCGGGGTCGATCCACAGCCCGCTGTCACGCGGCTGTCACCAACTCATCAAGAACGGCGCCAAGCTCGTGGAGGAAGCGCTCGATGTCATGTCGGAGCTCAACATTTCGGTTCCGAAAGAGTCACTTACGCTGCGACCCCGACCCGAGCCGCAGGCTCCGGCATTGGACAAGGAGTATGAAATGCTGTTAGATGCCCTGGGCTTTGAGCCTGCAACCATTGATATTCTCGTCGCCCGCACGCACCTCGCCGCACAGTCAGTCGCCTCCATGCTGCTGATACTCGAGCTCGAGGGGCATGTGGCGGCGCTCCCGGGTGGCCGCTATGGCCGATTACCGCAGACATGACCACTGGCAGCGTTCTTGACATCCTGATCTACGACTTCGACCGCTACATGCTGGATGAGCCGCCGGCAGTGCCGGCGCGCGCGCATCTGGCGCGCGATCTGAAGCGTGCCGGTTTTGCCGCTTCGAATGTCGAGCGGGCGCTCGACTGGCTCACCGAGCTGGCGTTCGGGCATCGGCGCGTACACGCGGATGCGCCGCGTGCCGGGCTGCGCGTGTTCACCGACAGCGAGCTGGCGCGGCTGTCGACCGAATGCCGCGGACTGCTGTGGCGGTTCGAGTGCGCACACGTGCTGACGGCGCAGCAGCGCGCGCTGGTGATCGACCGGCTGCTGGCGCTCGATACCGACGAGCCCGATACCGAGCAGCTCAAGTGGGTCGTGCTGATGGTGCTCGCCAGTCAGCCCGGTCACGAGCTGGCGGTGGCGCGGCTCGGCGATCTGATGGCGGAGGCGCCGCGCTATGCACCCCACTGAGTTGCGGTCGCGCACGGAGGACTGAGGTGATTCCGCGGCCCGTCCGCGGTTTTTTACGTCATGGCAGACAATCTCGTCATCGTCGAATCGCCCGCCAAGGCCAAGACTATCAAGAAGTATCTGGGCCGTGATTTCGACGTGCTCGCCTCCTACGGGCACGTGCGCGATCTGGTGCCCAAGGAAGGCGCGGTCGATCCGGACAACGGCTACACGATGAAGTACCAGGTGCTCGAGAAAAACGAGCGCCACGTGGCTGCCATCGCCCGGGCGCTGGCGCGCTCCAAGGCGCTGTACCTCGCCACCGACCCGGACCGCGAGGGCGAGGCGATCGCCTGGCACCTGAAGGAGATCCTCGCCGCGCGCGGCGAGCTCACCGGCAAGGACGTGCATCGGGTGGTGTTCTACGAAATCACGCGCAATGCCATCCGCGATGCGGTGGCGCGGCCGCGCGGGCTGATCCTGGAGCTGGTGAACGCGCAGCAGGCGCGCCGCGCACTCGATTACCTGGTCGGCTTCAACCTCTCGCCGCTGCTGTGGAAGAAGGTGCGCCGCGGGCTGTCCGCGGGCCGCGTGCAGAGCCCGGCGCTGCGCATGATCTGCGAGCGCGAGGAGGAAATCGCCGCGTTTGTCGCGCAGGAGTACTGGACCCTCGAGGGTGAGGGCTCCCACAGCGACCAGGCCTTCCCGCTCAAGCTGCTGGAGTATCGCGGCGCCAAGGTCGAGCAGTTCAGCTTCAGGAACGAGCGTGAGGCGCACGAGGCCGAGCGCACGCTGCAGGCCGCGGCCGGCGGTCTGCCGGGCACGCTGCGCGTGCTCGCGATCGATCGCAAACAGCGGCGCCGCAACCCGGCACCGCCGTTCACCACCTCGACGCTGCAGCAGGAGGCGGCGCGCAAACTCGGCTTCAACGCGCGTCGCACCATGCGACTGGCGCAGCAGCTGTACGAGGGCCTCGACATCGGCGAAGGCAGCGTCGGCCTCATCACCTACATGCGCACCGATTCGGTCTCGCTCGCCGCGGAAGCGGTGCAGGAGATCCGCGAAGTCGCGGCGCGGCTCTACGGGCGGCAGGAAGTCGCTGACGAGCCGCGCATCTACAAGACCAAGTCGAAGAATGCGCAGGAAGCGCACGAGGCGATCCGCCCCACCTCGGCGGCGATCACCCCCGCGGACGTGGAGGGCAAGATCGAGGACGACCTGTACCGCCTGTATGCGCTCATCTGGAAGCGCGCGGTGGCTTCGCAGATGAGTCACGCGGTGTTCGATACCGTGGCCGTGGACCTGCTGGCCGGGGAGGACGGACCTGCGCACCACCTGCTGCGCGCCAACGGCTCGACGCTGGTCAAGCCCGGCTACATCGCCGTCTACCAGGAAGGGAGCGACGACGCCAAGGCGGACGATGCGGACCACGTGCTGCCGGCCATGCAGGAGGGCGACCGCGTGCAGCTCACCGCTCTCGCCGCCTCGCAGCACTTCACCGAGCCGCCGCCGCGCTACAGCGAAGCCTCGCTGGTGAAGGCGCTCGAGGAGCATGGCATCGGCCGCCCCTCGACCTACGCCACCATCATCTCGACACTGCAGGATCGCGAGTACGTCGAGATGGACAACCGCCGCTTCGTGCCGACCGACATCGGCAAGATCGTCAATCGCTTCCTGACACATCATTTCCACCGCTACGTCGAGTACGGCTTCACCGCGGCGATGGAGGACGAGCTGGACGCCGTCTCACGCGGCGAAGAGGAATGGACCACGCCGCTGGAGAAGTTCTGGAAGCCGTTCATCCACCAGGTGGAAAAGATCGAAAGAACGGTGACGCGCGAGCAGGTCGCGCAGGCGCGCGAGCTCGGCAGGGACGCGGCGAGCGGCAAGCCCATCACCGTGCGCATGGGCCGCTACGGGCCGTTCGTGCAGATCGGCACCAAGGACGACGCCGAGAAGCCGCGCTTCGCCGGCCTGCGGCCCGGGCAGAAAATGGATGCGATCACGCTCGAGGACGCGATACAGCTGTTCACGCTGCCACGCACGCTCGGCGAGACGGCCGATGGCGAGACCATCCTCGCCAGCGTCGGCCGCTTCGGCCCCTACGTCAAATACGGCAGCAAGTACGCCTCCCTGAAGGAGGACGATCCCTACACCGTGACCCTCGAGCGCGCCCGCGAGGTAATCCGGCTGAAGAAGGAGGCCGACGCCGCCCGCCTCATCCAGGACTTCGCGGCAGAAGGCATCCAGGTGCTGAACGGGCGCTACGGTCCTTACATCACCGACCGCAAGAAGAACGCCAAGATCCCGAAAGACCGCGACCCGAAGACGCTCACGCTCGAGGAATGTCGCGTGCTGCTGGCGGCCGCCCCGGAGCGTGGCGCACGCTTCGGGCGCTTCCGCCAGGGCAAGCGTGCGGCGGCTCCGGCTCCCGCCCCGGCAGCCGGCGCGGACGGCGACGGCACGCTGCCCACCGCGGCTGCGCCCGCGCGCGGCAAGGCGGGCGCAAAAAAGAAGGCGGCTAGGGAAGCCGTCGCGGCGGCCAGCGCACCTGCCAAGAGGCCATCCCCGGCTCAGCCCCCCGGCTCGCACGCGCGGCGCAAAACTGCCGTGCGCGCGAGCCGCAAGGTGCGCGGGCGCGACGCCGCCGCCGGCAGGCGGGCAAGTGGCGTGGCGGTTGGCAAGCCGCGCGCGAAGCCTGCGCGGGCAGCCTCGCGGCCGCGTGCCAAGACTCCTTTTCGCGATAGTTAGGCGTCCGCTTAACTAAAGAAAAAGGGACCCTCGCACACCTCCCCCCTGCACGCACACTTTGTGCCGCCGCGGCTACACGGCCGCCGCGCCGAGGAACTCATCCAGCGCCGCGAGGCACTCGGGCTCATCCAGCAGCGGTGCGTGCCCGCGGTTGGCGACGGTGATGACGCGCAGATCGGGCTTCTCGCGCTGCATGCGCGCGAGCGTGGCGGCGCTCAGGATGTCCGAGTGCGCGCCACGGATGGCGAGCACCGGCACCCTGGCGAGCGCGCGCCACAGCGGCCAGAGGTCCGGTGCCACGGCCGGCGAGTGGCGCGCAATCTCGCCGATCAGTGCATCGGCGTCCGCCTGCGGTATGCCCCGCGCGTCGGCGCGATAGCTGCGGCGGGCGATCTGCTCCCAGCGCTCAGCGGACAGATCCGGCCAGGCGGCGCCGTGGATGCTGCGCAGCTGCGCGACGGCCTCGGGCCAGCTGTTCACCGGCGGGGATCTGCCGGCGTAAGCGCGGATGCGCTCGAGCCCCACGGGATCGACCTCCGGGCCGACGTCGTTCAGCACGATGCGCTCCACCAGGCCAGGCTTCAGGGCGGCAAGCGACATCGCCATCAGTCCACCCATGGAAGTGCCGATGATGCTGACGCGCATCGCTCCGAGCCCGGTGAGGAGCCGGGCCGTGTCCTTGAGGTACACCGCTATCTGGTAGTTGTTGCTGTCGGGGTCGCGTGCGGACAGGCCGCGCCCGCGCACGTCGGGCACTACGACCCGGAAGCGCGCCGCGAAGCGTGGCGCCAGGTCGGCGAAGTCGCGACTGTTGCGCATCAATCCGTGCAGGCACAGCAGCACCGGCGCCGCCGCGGCAGGGCCGGCGTATACGCGGCTGTACAGCCGCAGGCCGTCGTCGCTGTCGAACCAGTAGTCGGCGGGTGTCATGGGTAGTCGGTGGCAAGGCCGGCGCGCAGCTCGCGCTTGAGAATCTTACCGTTGGCGTTGCGCGGCAGCGACGCGCGCCAGATCACGTCCGCGATACGCTGCTGCCTGCCCACGCGGGCGTTGGTCCAGTGCCTCAGCGCGTCACGATCGGCCGGGCCGGCCGCCTTCAGCACCACGAACGCCACCGGGGTCTCGCCCCACTTGCGGCTTGGCGCGCCGACTACCGCGACCTCGGCGACGTCCGGATGCTCGCGCATGACCTGCTCGATATCTGCCGGGTAGACGTTCTGGCTGCCCGACAGGATCATGTCCTTCTTGCGGTCGACGACGTACAGGAACCCCTCGGTATCCAGCTTGCCGAGGTCCCCGGTGCGCAGCCAGCGTCTGCCCTGCGAATCGGTCCAGGTCGCTTCAAGGTTCGCATCGTCGCGACGGTGATAGCCCTGCATCAGCAGTGGACCGAATCCCACGATCTCGCCCGTCTCCCCCGCCGGCAGCTCGCGGTCGTCCTCGCCGAGGATACGCAGGTCTGTGCCGAGGAACGGCTTGCCGACCGAATCGGTCTTCGCGGCGAAGTCCTCCGGCGACAGGATGGTGCACACGCCCTCGGTCAGTCCGTACAGCTCGATCAGCGTGCAGCCGGTGCGGCGGGGAAATTCGCGCTTCACCTGGATGTTCAGTGGGGAGCCACAGCACATGATGGTGTCGAGACTGCCGAGGCGGCAGCGCCCGAGATCATCGAGGGCCAGCAGGCGCTCGAGCTGCAGCGGCACGAACGTGCCGTGCGTGACGCCTTCGGCCTCGATGAGCGCCACCGCGGCTCGCGCATCGAATGCCGGCATCACCACGATCGTGCCGCCGACCAGTACGGTGCAGATCATCGCCACCCAGCTGATGTTGGAGAACAGTCCCAGCGAGCACAGCGCCACGCAGTCGCTGCGGTAGCGCAGTGCCAGCGCGAGCTCCAGCGCCCAGTTGAGCCGACAGCGATGGCTGTGGACGATGCCCTTGGGATGACCGGTGGTGCCTGAGCTGTAGATGATGTTGCATTCGTCATCCGCCGCGATGCTGACCTGCGGCGCCGTGGCCGGCTGCACGGCACGCCAGACATTGAACTCCTGCCAGCGTCCGCCCGGGGCGTGGTGCCCTACGCACAGCGCTTCACGCGCGCGGATCGAAGTCGCGGTGAGCGCGTCGATGCGTGCGCAATGCGCGCCGGAGGCGAAGATCGCGCTCGCCGCGGCGTCCTCGATCATCGCACCGAGCGCAGCCTCGCTGATGGCAACGTTGAGCGGCACGGCCACACAGCCGGAGCGCAGAATGCCGAACAGGAGCAACGCCATCTCCAGGCTGTTGTCCATCAGTACCACGATGCGCTCGCCGCGCTTCAGGCCGCTGGCGATGAGGCCATTGGCAACCTGCGCTGTGGCGGCCTCGAACTGCGCCCAGGACAGCCGCCGCTCCGCCGCCACCAGCGCGGTGCGTGCCGCGCGCCAGCGGCCGTGCCGCGCGATCAGCTCGGGCAGCAGGGGCTGCGGTGCCTCGAACCAGCTCATTCGCGCTGCCGCCGTCAATAGTGGTACGAGATGGTTGCCCCATAGGTACGCGGTGGGCCGTAGTAGCCGATCTCACTCACGCCCCCCGTGAAGGTGTACGTGGGAGCCGCCGCCAGCGGCGGCGGACCGAAGTCGTAGCCGGCCACGCGATAGTACTTGTTGGCGAGGTTCTTGCCGTCGATCGAAAATCGCCACGCCCCGTCGTGGGTCGTGAAGGAGAGGCCGGCGTTGATCAGGCCGTATCCGGGTTGATCCGCTGCCGTCCAGGCCGCCAGCGTAACTGCGGTCTTCGCGTAGCTGCGGTAGTCGAAGCCGGCCCGCGCCATGAGCGTACCTTGCGGCAGCTCCCAGGTGTAGGTCTGGTATTCGGCAGCGGTCCAGTGCGGCGAATTCAGCGGGTAATTGCTGGAGGATTCGTTGACCGAAGTGACGCCAGGCGTGCAACCGGGTGTGAGGGTCGGCGTGAGCGGAAACACGTTGCACGGAATGATGAAGTCTTCGTAATAGGAATCCAGATAGCCGACGTTGGCTCCGAACGTCAGCGCTCGGGTGGCCTTCCACGCGGTCTGCAGCTCGGCGCCCTGGTTGATTTGCTTGCCGGCGTTGTCGGTGTACGTGACGTTCGACACCGAGCCCGCGTACAGGGTCGTTAACGCCAGCTGCACTTGCGCGTTGGTGTATGGATCGTAGAACACGTCCGCGTTGAGCAACAGCGTGTCGTCGAACAACGTCGTCTTGATGCCGAGCTCGTAGTTGTTGGCGGTTTCGGAGTTGTAACCGTTCTCCGTACTCGGATTGAGTAGCGCGTTGCCGCGCATGTCGAACCCGCCGCTCTTGAAGCCGCGGCTGTACATGATGTAACCCATGATGTTCTTCGTGAAGTGGTAGTCAAATCCCACGCGCGGCGTGGTGTTCACGAACGAGCGGTTGCCCGTGTAGTCGGTCACCACGCCCGGATCGGGGATGAATCCCGGCGGAGCCTGCGACGGATAGCTGTAGATGTACCCGGGAGGCAGGGGCGCCCCCACGTAGTCTTCCTGAAACACCGGGGCGGTCACCTTATCCTGGTTCCAGCGCAGCCCCACGTCGAAGTTCAGTTGACCGGTGAGTTTCCAGGAAGTGTCGCCATAGACGGCGGTGCTCTTGGTGATATCGCAGCCCGACACCAGCTGGTTGACGTAGAAATCGAGCGGCGGAACGTTGAGCAACGTGAGCGTGCCGATGTTGGCGTTGTAGCTGCCACAGGCGTGGCTGTCCATGTAGAAGAAGCCGCCGACGGCATTGACCCGCTCGTTCGTGAAAGTCAGCTGAGCTTCCCCGGAGGACTGCTGGTCCTGGTACAGGCCGGCAACGTCGAACAGGTTCTGCGCGGTTCCCGAAAAGTTGATGAACTGCTGGCCATGGCCCTCGTAGTACGCGCCGATGAGCTTGAGGCTGAGCTCGCTGGTCAGATTCTGAGTGTAGGTGCCGGAGAAGCCCTGGCGGTGGAAGAAATCCCTGCCCGCCGGCAAGTTGTTGTAACTGTCGAACGGGTTCTCGAGCGGCGGCGCGTTGGGAGTCACGAACGGCAGGACCGGGGCGCCGAGGGCGGGCAGGGACAGCACCGACACCTCGCCGTTGAAGTAGTCGTTGAGCCGCTGGCCGCCGGAAGCATTCGAATTATCGAGAATGTCGTCGGCGATCAACTTGAGCTTCGAGCTCTCGCCCCAGGTGATGGTCAGGTTCGCGCGCCCGACGAGTATATTTTTGTTCGACAGTGGCGCTCCCAGGGGGCTTGCCGGATCCTGCGTGACTCCCGGCTGGGCGACCACCTGGCCGTAGCCGCCGTGCTGAAAGTCCCCGAGCGATATGCCGAAATAGACGTGATCATCGATCACCGGCGTGGAGCCGTAGAGCTTGTAGTCGGTCTCGCCGTAGTTGCCAGCGCTGGCCGAGGCGGTGAGCGTCGCCGGACCGTCGATGTCGCGGGTGACGTACTTGAGTGCGCCGGCGATGGTGTTCTTGCCGTAGAGCGTGCCCTGCGGACCGCTCAGCACCTCGAGGCGGCTGACATCGAGCACATCGAGCAGCGCCGCCTGCGGGCGCGCGAGATAGACATCGTCGACGTAGACGCCGACACCGGGCTGGAATCCCCACAACGGATCGCTCTGGCCGACACCGCGTACGTAGATGTTGATGGTGCTGCTGGTGGCGCGGTCCTGCGAAATCTTCATGTTGGGCACGAAGCTGCTGAGGTCCTGGATGTTGGTGATGTCGAAGGTCTGGATGGTAGCGGCGGTCAGCGCCGTGACCGTGAGCGGCACGTTCTGCAAGTCCTCAGCGCGCCGCCGGGCCGTGACCACCACCTCCTGGATGCCGCTGTCCGCGGCGCCGCTGGCGGCCACATCTGCCGCCGCGGGCGCGGTCTGCGCCAGCAGCGGCGCCGCTGGCAGTGACACCACCCACAGGATGCACCCGAGTAGGCGCCGCGCCGTGCGCGGGCGTGAATTGTCGTGCATGTCTCCCCCTCGTGATATGCACTCAACACTTGTTGAACACCGATACTCAACGAATGTTGAAGAGGAGTCAAGACGCGGCGATTGCACGGTGGGGGCGATTCAACGGACACTGTTGCAGGTCCGGCCATTTTTGCAGTGCAGTAACATGAAAAAGAAGGCCCCCGTACGCCGCCCCGGCAAGGAGCGCATCCTCGACGCGGCGGAGCAGCTGTTCGCGCAGCGTGGCTACCATGGCGTATCGCTGCGCGACATCACCGAGGCCGCCGGCGTCGACGTTGCGCTGGTGAGCTACCACTTCGGCGGCAAACGCGAGCTGCTCACCGCGGTGTTCGAGCGGCGCGCCGAGGTCCTCAATCGCGAGCGCCTGGAGCGGCTCGAGGAGGTGCGCCGTGCGTCGCTCCCGGGGGTACCGCCGATCGAGGCCATCGTCAGCGCCTTCACGCAGCCGCTGCTCGAGCGCTCGGCGCGCGGCGGGGCGGGGTGGAAGAGCTACTTCGCACTCGTGGCCTGGGTCAACAACTCCCCGGAGTTCGGCCCGGTGATGATGACGCGGCACTTCGACCCGCTGGTGGAGCGCTTCATCGCCGTGCTGCACGAGGCGCTGCCCGGATGCCCGCCCCGGGAGATCTACTGGGGCTATCAGTTCCTCACCGGCGCCCTGACGCTGACGTTCGCCGAGACCGGCCGCATCGACAAGCTCTCGGGGGGCCTGTGCCGCTCCTCGGACCTCGACAGCGTGCACGAGCGCCTGGCGCCCTACGTGGCGGCGGGGTTTCGCGCGCTGTGTGCGCGCGCCGGCCCCACTCTGCGCCCTGGCAAGCGTGTGGAGCGGCGGGCCCGACCGCGCCCATGAAGTACCGCCACGCTTTTCACGCCGGCAACTTCGCCGACGTGCACAAGCATGTGGCGCTGCTCGCGCTGCTCGGCGCGTTGAAGAAGAAGGACAAGGGCTTCCTGTACCTCGATACCCATGCCGGGCGCGGCGGCTACGACCTGTCGAGCCCCACGCCGGAGGCCGTCGCAGGCATCGGGCGCTTCTCGCAGGCGCAGCACGAGGCCGAGGAGCTGCGCGCCTACGCGGCGCTGCTCGGCGAGCTGCGCGGCCGTGCTGCGCAGCGGCATTTGTACCCGGGCTCGCCGCTGATCGCGGTCAGCGAGCTGCGTCCTCAGGATCGTGCCGTGCTGATCGAGATGCTGGGCGCCGAGGTGCATGCGCTCGAAGTGACGCTCACCTCGCTTGCCTCGCCTGGCGGAGCGCGGGCGCACATCGAGCGCGGCGACGGCTTCGGCGCTCTGCGGGCGTGGCTCCCGCCGGCCGAGCGGCGTGGACTGACCTTCGTCGATCCCCCCTATGAGGACACGCAGCGTGATCTCACCCAGGTCATCGGTGCGCTCGGCGAGGGCCTGCGCCGCTTTCCCACGGGCGTGTTTGCGGCCTGGTACCCCATCAAGGACGAGCGCGACGCGAGCGCGTGGCTCGGTGCCTGCGCCCAGGCGCTGCCGCCAGCGGCGGTGCTGGTGAGCGAGCTGTGGTTGTATCCGCGCGACTCCCGGGTCGCCCTGAACGGCTCGGGGCTTGTGATCGTCAACCCGCCGTGGCTCACGCTCGAGCGCATGCAGATATGGCTGCCGGAGCTGCAGTCGTGCCTCGCCGTCGGCGCCGGCGGAGGCAGCAGCGCGCGGATGCTGCCACAATCCACCCAATGAGCACTGCAGACCACTACGGCGTATTCGGCCATCCCGTGGGTCACAGCCTGTCGCCGTTCATCCACGGCATGTTCGCGCGCGAGACCGGTCAGAACATGGTCTACCGCGCGTACGACGTCCCGCCCGAAGAATTCACCGAGCGCGTGCACGCCTTCTTCGAGCGCGGCGGACGCGGGCTGAACATCACGCTGCCGCACAAGATCGCCGCCGTGGAGGTCGCGCAGGAGCTCACCGAGCGAGCCGCGCACGCCGCCAGCGTCAATACCCTGGCACTGCAGGGCGAGCAGATCCTCGGCGACAACACCGACGGCACCGGCCTGGTGCGCGACCTGTGCGACAACCTGGGGCTGGTCATCACCAACCGGCGGCTGCTCATCCTCGGCGCCGGCGGTGCAACGCGTGGCATCCTGGCACCGCTCCTCGGCCTCGAGCCGGAGGCGGTGGTGATCGCCAACCGCACCGCTGATCGTGCCGAGGCGCTGGCGGCGGCGTTCGCCGATCTGGGCACCGTTCAGGGAGTCGGCTTCGAATTCATCGGTGATCGGCCGTTCGACCTGATCATCAATGCCACCTCGGCGAGCCTGTCCGGGAACATCCCGCCCATTCCGCCCGGCGCGCTCACCGCCGACACGGTCTGCTATGACCTCGCCTACGGGCGCTCCGCAACGGCGTTCGTGAAGTGGGCGCTCGATGCCGGCTGCAGCCGCGCACTGCAGGGGCTTGGCATGCTGGTGGAGCAAGCCGCGGAGTCCTTCCGCCTGTGGCGCGGCATGCGTCCGGAGACCACCCAGGTGCTGGCGGCCCTGCGCGAGCGCACCGGCAGCTGCTAGGCCCGCGCCCGGCGGCGCAGGCTGCCGCCCCCGGGCCCTTCAGCGCATGGTGACGAATTCCTCCGCACTCGTCGGATGGATGGCCACGGTGTCGTCGAAATCCTTCTTGGTGGCCCCCATGCGCAGGGCGATGGCGAACCCCTGCAGCATCTCGTCGGCGCCCTGCCCCACCACGTGCAGACCCACGATGCGCTGCTCGGCGCCCGTGGTCACGAGCTTCATCTCTGAGCGCGGCTTGGCGGCAGTGAGTGCGTGATAGAGCGGCACGAAGCCGGAGCGGAACACGCTGATGTTCGCGACACCGTAGCGCTCGCGCGCGGCAGGCTCCGAGAGCCCCACGGTGCCGATGGGCGGGCGGCCGAAGATCACCGTGGGAATGTTCTCGTAGTCGAGGTGACGCCCGGTCTGACCGCCGAACAGCCGGTCCGACAGCCGCCGCCCGGCGGCGATCGCCACCGGCGTCAGTTGCGCGCGGCCGGTGACATCGCCCACCGCGTAGATGCCCGGGACGCTGGTCTGCTGGTAGCGATCGGTCGCGATGAAACCTCCCGCGTCGCACAGCACGCCGGCACGCTCGAGCCCCAGGCCCCCGATCAGCGCCTCGCGTCCGATCGCCCACAGCACGCAATCGAACGGACCCAGCCGCCGGCCGCCGGGCACCTCGAGCTCGAGCGCCCCATGGCCGTCGCGCGTGAGCGCGACCGGCGCAGAGTGCGTGGCAACTTCCACGCCCTCCGCGCCCAGCATCTTCAGGATCGTCTCGCCCAGCATCGGATCGAAGCTGCGCAGCGCGGACGCCCCGCGCAGCACCAGCGTGGTGCGCGAGCCGAGTCCGGCGAAGATGCCGGCCAGCTCGACGCCGATGTAGCTGCTGCCGACTACCGCGACCCGATCGGGTCGCGCAGTAAGCTGGAAGAAGCCATCCGAGGTGATGCCGAGCTGCACGCCGGGAACCGGCGGCAGGATCGGCCGCCCGCCGGTCGCGATGATGATGTGCGCCGCGCTCAGCGACTGTCCGCCGGCGTTCACCGTGTGCGCATCGGCGAAGCCGGCACGGGCGCGCAGCAGCTGCACGCCGCGCTTCGCCAGGTTGGCCGCATAGATACCGTTCAGCCGCTCGACGTACACATCCCGTCCGTGCTTGAGCCGCGCCCAGTCGATCGGGCCCGCCTCGACGCTGAAGCCGTAATCGCGCGCATCGTGCAGCGCGCTGCCGAGCTCGGCGGCGTTCCACATGATTTTTTTCGGCACACAGCCGACGTTCACGCACGTGCCCCCGAGCGGGCCGCTCTCGATCAGCGTCACCCGGGCGCCGTATTCGGCGGCACGCTGCGCCGCGGCGAGTCCGCCGCTGCCGCCACCGATCACCAGCAGGTCAGATTTCTCGACCATGACTTCCTCGCCCGCAACACCGCAGCTCAGATAGAGTACGGGACTGCATGGATAACCCCTTACTCGGCCAGGAACCGCTGCCCGCCTTCGCGAGCATCCGTCCCGAGCACGTCGAGCCGGCGGTTCGCGAGCTGCTGAGCGCGAACCGGGCGCGCATCGACGAGCTTAGCAGGCTCGAGCAACCGACCTTCGCCACGCTCGTCGAGCCGCTGGAAGAGCTGCATCACCGCACCTCGCGCACCTGGTCGCCCGTCAGCCATCTGAACGCGGTGCAGAACTCGGAAGCGCTGCGCGCCGGTTACAACGCCTGCCTGCCGCTGCTGTCCGCCTACCACACCGATCTGGCGCAAAGCGAGTTCCTGTACCGCGCCTATCGGAGCGTTGCCGAGCAGCAGGGCGCCACGCTCGCGCCGGTACAGCGCCGCGTGATCGAGCACGCCGTGCGCGACTTCCGCCTCGCCGGCGTCGCCCTGTCGCCTGAGCGCAAGCAGCGCTTCAAGACCGTGATGCTGGAGCTCGCGCAGCTGCAGGCGCGCTTCGAGGAGAACGTGCTGGATGCCACCAACAGCTGGCACCGGCACGTCACCGACGCCGCCGAGCTGCGCGGCCTGAACGAAATGCTC
The DNA here is from genome assembly GCA_963837075.1 of uncultured Gammaproteobacteria bacterium. Classification (GTDB taxonomy): domain Bacteria; phylum Pseudomonadota; class Gammaproteobacteria; order Steroidobacterales; family Steroidobacteraceae; genus 13-2-20CM-66-19. The sequence goes on from CAWILY010000009.1 coordinate 520,760, forward strand.
ATCGAGCAGGCCCGCCGCCGCGCGCAGGAGCAGAAAGTGGCTGGCTGGCTCCTCAATCTGGATCAACCGACCTATGTGGCGGTGGTGACCGATGCCGAGTCGCGTGAGCTGCGGCGCGCCTTCTACGAGGCCTGGACCACGCGTGCCTCGGATCAGGGTCCGGTGGCCGGCCGCTACGACAACTCGACGGTCATGGAAGACATCCTCCGGCGCCGCCACGAGGCGGCGCAGCTGCTGGATTTCCCGAACTACGCGCAGTACGCCCTGGCGACCCGCATGGCGCACACTGTCGATGAGGTGCTCGGCTTCCTGCACGAGCTGGCCGGTGCCGCGCGCGCGGCGGCCCGCGCCGAGTTCGCGGAGCTCGAGGAGTTCGCCGGCACCCGGCTTGCCGCCTGGGACGTCGGCTTCTACGCAGAGGCGCTGCAGCGCAAGCGCTTCAACGTCTCGCAGGAGGAGCTGCGCCCGTACTTCCCGCTGCCGAAGGTGCTCGGCGGGCTGTTCGAGGTCGCCGAGCGGCTGTTTGCGGTGCGCATCCGCGAGCGCAGCGGCATACCGGTATGGCACACGGACGTGCGCTTCTTCGACATTACCACCGCCGCCGGCGCCCCAATCGGCAGCTTCTATCTGGACGCCTATGCGCGTCCCAACAAGCGCAGCGGCGCGTGGATGGACGAGTGCGTCGGGCGCAAGCACCTCGCCTGCGGCGCCGCGCTCCCGGTCGCCTACCTGGTGTGCAATTTCCTGCCGCCGCAGGTGGGGCGACCGGCGCTGCTCACGCACGATGACGTGGTGACGCTGTTCCACGAGTTCGGCCACGGCTTGCACCATCTGCTGACGCGGGTCGATTACCCCAGCATTGCCGGCATCAACGGCGTCGCGTGGGATGCGGTGGAGCTGCCCAGCCAGTTCCTGGAGAACTACGCCTGGGACGGCCAGGTGCTGCAGCGAATTTCCGCGCACGTCGACAGCGGCGCACCACTCCCCCACGAGCAGCAGCAACGCCTGATCGCCACGCGCAGCTTCCACGCCGGGCTGTCGATGATGCGGCAGCTCGAGTTCGCGCTGTTCGACTTCCGCATCCACACGGAATACTCGCCCGAGCGTGGCGGGCGCATCCTCGAGATCCTGCGCGAGGTCAGGAGCGAGGTGGCGGTCGTGCCGGTGCCGGAGTGGAACCGCTTTCCGCACAGTTTCGGCCACATCTTCGCCGGTGGTTATGCGGCCGGCTACTACAGCTACAAGTGGGCCGAGGTGCTCGCCGCGGATGCGTTCGCGGCCTTCGAGGAGACCGGGGTGTTCGATACCGGCACCGCGCAGCGCTTCCTCGAGGCAATCCTGAGCCGCGGCGGCAGCCGCGATGCGCTCGAGGCGTTCATCGAGTTCCGCGGCCGGCGCCCCGACGTGCGCCCGCTGCTGCGCCAGCACGGCATCACCGTCTCGGGCGAGGCAGCGTGAGCGCACACTGCCGGCCGGCGGCCTGGTGGCTGGGGACGCTGCTCTCGGCTGCGGCGCAGGCGCGCGCCGAGACGCTGTACGTCGTCGAGCAGCTGGTGGTCAACGTCGCGAGCGCCCCCGATGGCAGCGGCGAGCGCGTCGCTACCGCCAAGAGCGGCGAGGCTGTCGAGGTCATCGAGCGCGCGCACGACCAGATCCACGTACGTCTGGGCGGCGGCCGCGACGGCTGGGTCCGCGCCAGCTACCTCTCGAGCGCGCAGCCGCTGCGGTTGCAGCTCACGCAGCGCGACGCGCAGCTCGGGCAGCTGCAGGACGAGTTGCATCGTCTGCAGGCGCAGCTCACCGCCACGCGCGCAGCCGGTGCCACCCCGCCTGCGGCGAGCGCTGTTGCAACAGCCGCCGACGCGGCGCCGCCCCCGGTGGCGCCGCTGTTCCCGCCCGCCACCGAGGACGGACCACGGCGTCCCTGGCCGTGGGTGCTCGGCGGCGCGCTCGCGGGCTTGATGGTGGGGTTCGCGCTCGGGGCGCTGATACTCGATCGCCACATCCGGCGCAAGTACGGCGGGCTGCGCATCTACTGAACGTAAGGTGAGCCGGCGGGTTAAAATGTGCACCGCGTCGTGGCGACCATTTGGCTTTACTAACTAGACTGAATTGATTAAGTCAGTGCTGGGCCTGTGAAGGAAGGGAGCGCAAGCCTGCTTAACGAAACGACGAGCACCCGGCGCAGCGATTTCGACGTGACCAACAGCGTGCAGGTGAGCTCACCAATTGCGGTACTCGCTGCGGTCGAAGCGCTCTACCGTCCAACCTGGCCGGGGATGTCCCTCGAGCCCCTGCAGCGTGCGTTCGCCCATTTCGAGCGACTGTTCGCCGGGGATGTCGCGGGCTTTCACGGCGTGGACACCGTCTACCACGATCGCCAGCACACACTCGACATAACGCTCGCGCTGGCACGTCTGCTGGTCGGCTACGAGCGGCAGCAGCAGCAGCCGAACGGCCTCGGTGGCGCGCGCGCCATCGTCGGGCTGATCACCGGGCTGTTCCACGACGTCGGCTACCTGCGTCGCACGGACGATCTCGATACACGCAACGGCGCCGAGTTCACCACCACGCACGTGTCGCGCGGCGCACGCTTCCTCGGGGAATATCTGCCGGTGCTAGGCCTCGGCTCCTGGGTGCCGGTGGCCACCGAGATCATCCACTTCACCGGCTACGAGGTGTCCTTCGACCGCATCGAGGCGAACGTCGCCGATCCGCGCGACGTCGTGGTCGGGCACCTGCTCGGCACCGCCGATATGATCGCGCAAATGGCCGACCGCTGTTACCTGGAGAAGTGCCGCGACCGGCTGTACGCCGAGTTCGTGCTCGGCGGGGTCGCCCTGCCCTTCAGCGACGGCAACACCCGAGTGCGCTACGCCTCCGGTCTAGATCTGCTACGCCAGACCCCGGAGTTCATCACCGACGTGCGCAGCAAGCGCCTCGAGCGCGACTTCCGCGGCGCTTACCGCTATCTCGAGGTCCTCTACGGCGGGCGTAATCCTTACCTGGAAGCCATCGACCGCAACGTCGAGTACCTGCGCCAGATCCTGCGCAGCGAGAACTGGCAGCTGCTGCGTCGCCGCCCGCCGATCTTCGCGGCCATCGCCGACCCGATGGCCACCATGCGCGGGCTGATGGTTGGACATATAAAAAGAGTCTGGTCCGGCACCTGAGGGCGCACGTCCCGGCCTGTAGCCTTCGGTTGGGAACGGCGGTTAATATGAATCCTTAGATAACGAGGGGTACCCCGCCACGGCTCCGGTGCGCCCGCTCGCCGGGCGGGCACTGACGTGACTGCCGCCAGCTTCAAGCTCAAGTACGCCGTAGCCAGTTTCCTGGTGGTGCTGCTCGCCGCCCTAGGCGTCGCCGTGCTGTTTCTGCTGCGCCACGCGGCCGACACGCGCTCGCTGAGTGCCATGGCGGAGGCGGCCGCCCGCGAGCGCATCGAGCCGGAGCTCGAGGCGCGGGCGCACAGCATCGCGACGCACGCCGCGGATGCGGTCGCCGGGGCGGTGCGGGCGCAGGATGGCGCCGGCGTGAGCCGGCGCCTGCAACCGTTCACGGACGACGCTACCGTCGCGGCCATCACCATCACCGCCCGTTCCGGGGGCACGCTGTTCACCTGGCAGCGCGCCAGCGCGGCTGCAGCGGGTGCCCTGAGTGCACGCGCGAGCGCGCCGGTGCGCACCTTCGTCGAGAGCATCCCGGGGGCGGTGACCCCGGAGACGCTCGCCGACCTCACCGTGGTGCTCGAGCAGGCCGCCCCGGTGCCGACCGCGGGCCTCGCCGGGCGGCTGGCGGCGGCCACCGCCGAGCGTATCCGGCTCACCTGGTGGCTCGCGTTCGCCGGGGCAGTCAGCGCCGCCGTCGTCGCCGCGGCGCTCATGTGGCGCGCGGTGAACCATCTGCAGCGTCCGATCGAGTCCCTGATCCGCAGCGCCGAGCGCATCGGTCTGGGTGACTACACCCGGCCCGTCGAGGTCGGCGAGCCGGCGGCCCTCGGCGAGCTGCCGCAGGCGCTCGAGCGCATGCGCGCGCGGCTGCGCCAGTCGACCATCAACAAGAACTACCTGCACAGCGTGCTCAACAGCCTGACCGATGCGGTGTTCGTCACTTCGCCTGACGGCGTCATCAAGGTCGCCAATACCGCGGCCTGCAAGGTGCTCGGCTACAGCGAAGAGGAGCTGCTCGGCCGCGGCATTGCGGCGATCCTGGATGAGCGCGAGCGCGAGGGATTCGACCTGCTGCAGGCTGCGCAGGAGACCCGCGAGACCGTGGTACGCACGCGTGCTGGCCAGACCATCCCGGTGTCGCTCACCGGTTCGGCCATCGACAGCGACGATCCGCAGTTCCAGGGCACTATCTTCGTCGCGCGCAACATCACCGACCGCAAGCGCGCCGAGCGTCGCATCCGCTACCTGGCGCGTTTCGACGCGCTGACCAAGATTCCCAACCGCATGCAGTACCACCACGTGCTGCAGCAGACCATCGCGCGCGCGCTGCGCTCCGGACAGGTGGTCGCGGTGTTGTACCTCGACCTCGACCGCTTCAAGGAGGTCAACGACACCTTCGGCCACGGCGCCGGCGACCGCGTGCTGGAGGTGCTGGCGGAGCGGCTGACGCGCGCGGTGCCGCGCGAGACGGTCGTTGGTCGTCTCGCCGGGGATGAGTTTGCACTGTTCGTCGACAGCCTGCCGGCGGATGCCGACAACCGCGGCCCGATCGCGCAGCTGGCACGCGCGTTGCTTATCGAGGTGAGCCGGCCGTTTCAGCTCAACCAGCACGAGGTATTCCTGACCGCCAGCATCGGCATCGCCTTCTGCCCGCGCGACGCCGAGAACGTCATCGACCTGATCCGCAACGCCGATGCGGCGATGTACTACTCCAAGCAGAACGGCGGCAATACCTTCGCGTTCTACTCGCCGGAGATGAACGCCGCCGCGGTCGAGCGGCTGATGCTCAAGAGCAAGCTGCGCCGCGCGCTGGAGCGCGACGAGCTGGAGATACGCTACCAGCCGAAGGTCGACCTGCGCAGCGGACGCATCATCGGCGCGGAGGCGTTGCTGCGCTGGCGCCTGCCCGGGCACGGCGACATTCCGCCGTCGCAGTTCATCCCGCTGGCCGAGGAGACCAACCTGATCCTCGACATCGGCGAGTGGGTGCTGAACCGCGTGTGCCTCGACTACCGCCAGATGCAGCAGCAAGGCGGCGAGCCGGGGCGGATCTCGCTCAACCTGTCGCTGAAGCAGCTGCGGCAGGCGAGCTTCATCCTGCGCTGCCGCTCGGTGTTCCGGCGCCACCACGTCTCGCCCACGGCCTTCGAGCTGGAGATCACCGAGACCACGCTGATGGCCGATCCGCAGCGCACCGTGCGCCTGCTCGATGAGCTCTATGCCATGGGGCTGCACCTGTCGATCGACGATTTCGGCACCGGCTACTCCTCGCTGTCGGCGCTGCAGCAGTTCCCGATCGGCACGCTGAAGATCGATCAGTCCTTCGTGCGCAATGCGACCGAGGATGCCTCCGATGCCACCATCGTGCGCACCATCATCGAGATGGGACGGAGCCTCGGGATGGAGGTCATCGCCGAAGGGGTCGAGTCGCGCCGCCAGCTGCAGTTCCTGCGCAGCAACGCCTGCCACTATGGACAGGGCCGGCTGTTCGGCGAGCCGTGCACCGCCGAGGAGCTGCTGGGGCTGCTCGCCCAGCAGGCGAGCGACGCTGCACCGTTCGCGCATCTGCTGCGTGAGACGGAAGAGGCGGCGCCCCGCTCGGCGTGAACGACGGCGCACCAGAGCGCACCCTGAAGTTGCGTTGGCGGCGCCTGCTGCTCCTGTGCCTGGTGGCACTGTGGGCGGGTGTGGCGTGGCACGAGACTCACAAGCCCCTCCCGGTCGGTACGCACGTGGCCTCACCCATGTGCACCGTAGCGGCGGAGGATGTGGCGTTCGTGGCCGATATCACCGCAGCGGACGCCTGGGGACACCCGGTATCGAGTCAGGCCATCTTCGATGACGTGCTCGGGGTGGTGCACGCGGCGCGGCGCTTCATCGTGCTCGACTACGCCGCCTTCGGCGCCCGCGCGGCAGCCGATCCGGCGCGGCAGGTTGCCGCCGAGCTCACCGACGCGCTGCTGTCGCGGCGGCGCGCGCAGCCCGGCCTCGCCGTGCTGTTCATCACCGACCCCGCCAGTGAGCGCTACGGCGCGGCGCGCTCCGTCGAGCTGCAACTGCTGCGCGCCGCCGGCATCGACGTCGTCATCACTGCGGTGGATCGGCTGCGTGATCCGAACCTGCTGTACGCGGGGCTCGGGCGGTTGGGCTTCAGCGGCGAGGCTCACCGCGCCGGCTTCAAGGCCAACGACCGCAAGCTCATCATCGCCGATGACGGTCACGACAGCCTGGCCAGCGTGGTCGGCTCAGCGAACCCGCTCGATGCCGAGAGCGGCTTCTCGAACCTCGCCCTGCGCGCGCGGGGGGGCGCGCTGCCGGCGCTGCTCGCCAGCGAGCTGGCGATCGCGCGCTTCTCGGGATGGCGCGGCCGCAGCGAGGCCTTCAGCGCCACCGGCGGCGGCCCGGGCACCGCGAGCGCAGCCGCCGACTGCCTGCCGGCACCCAGGGATCTCGCGCCGGAGCTGAGCGCGCAGCTGCAGGTGCTCACCGAGGGGGCGATACGCGCGGAGCTGCTCGGACAGCTCGATGGCACCGACCGCGGCGACAGCATCGATGTCGCGGCCTTTCGTCTCGCCGATCGCGACCTCGTCAAGGCACTGCTCGGCGCATCACGCCGCGGTGTCGGCGTGCGCCTGATCCTCGATCCGAACGAAACCGCGGTGACCGGTGGCACCGCGGGGCTGCCCAACCAGCCGGTCGCGACCGAGCTGGTGTCGCGCAGCGGCGGGGCGATTCGGGTGCGCTGGTACCGAACGCACGGCGAGCGCTTTCACGGCACGCTGGTGCTGGTGCGCGCACGGCAACATGCCTGGCTCACGCTCGGCTCGGCGCAGCTGACCCGCCGCAGCCTCGACGACTACAACCTCGAGGCCAATCTGGCGGTCGAGGTGCCGCGCAACGCGGCGCTCGCGCAGCAGGCGCTCGGTTACTTCGAGACGCTGTGGGGCAATCGCGCCGCGCTCGGCATCGAATACAGTGCCGATTTCACCGCCTTCGCCGACACCGAGCAGTCGGACTACTGGGTCTACCGGCTGTTGGAGGGCAGCGGACTGTCGGCGTTCTGAATGGCGCGCTGCGGTGCATCGCGCTGCACCGCCTGCGCGGCCCGCTGCGCCAGCTCGCCGAGGGCGGCAGTCGCTGCCTGCTCGAAGGCGGCGACCACCTCCCCCTGGCGGTTTGCCCCCGCCGGCGCGCTCGCGGCGGCGACGAAGGTCGCGATCACCTCGCGCCCCTGGCGATGGCCGATGATGCATTCGAGCGTCACGTACACCGTCGGGGCGGCGCCGCCGGAGGTATAGTCGGCCTCGAAGCGCCGCAGCGTGATCTGCAGCAGATAGTCGGACGGGAAAGGACTCGCCGCGTCCTCCACCGAGCTCCAGGCGCCCGAGGCGCGCAGCGTCTGCACGGCGAGCGCCCCGATCACGTCCGGCGCCGCCCCTGGCCAGCGGCTGCCGCTGTAGAAATCCATGCGCTGGTCGTTCCGCACCAGCATGATGTGCGGGGAGTCCAGCCCCGGCGCAGCCGCCGGACGGGCGACCCGGACCGAGGCGGCTCGCGGCACGGGCGCTGCAGCTGCCGAGCCGCCCTCGCTGGCGACGCCGCCGGCCGCAAGCGTTGCCTGCGGCGCGCGCAGATAATAAGTCTGCTCGGGCGGGGCGGTGCTGTGCAGGAGCCCCGTGCATCCTGCCAGCACGCACAGCAGCGGCAGCGCAAAGCCGCGCCTCACTTCGGAATCTCCACGCCGCGCTGCGACGACTCGTACAAGAGCTGCGTCGGGTTGGCGCGCAGGCTATTGGCGAGCGCCCGGATGTCCTGCGCCGCCGCCTGCCCCTCGCGCACGAAGCGCTCGATCTCCGGCAGGCCCTCGTGCGTAAAGGTGCGCAGGTCGCCGCGGTTCTCGGCAATCACCTGGTCGAGCTGACTGCTCGCGTCCGAAAGGTGGTCGGCGAGGGTGTGCATGCGCTGCGCGGTGGCACGCACGTCCGGCGTTACCGCGTCGATCAGCTCGTGCGCGCTGCGCGCGGAGGCGCCGAGCTCGGCGCTGGCCGCGCGCAGATCCTGCACCAGCACGCCGACGTCGTGCAGCGTTCCCGGCAGGGTGCTGCTCGCCTTGTTGAAGTTGCCGAGCGCGCTGGTGACGGACTGCAGGTTGGCATCGCTCAGCAGCCGGTTGGCGCGCGAGGTGATCTCGTTGGCGGCGGCGACCAGCTGCGGCAGGCTGGCGAGGAACACGTTAAAGCTCGACGGCGCGGAGCGGATCACGGGGTATTCCAGCCCGGCCACCGCCGGGGCCATGCGGCTGTCAGTGCGGTCCTCCGACAGGTCGATGTACAGCAGTCCGGTCACGCCCTGCAGCTGCAGCTCCGCCACGGTGTGCGGCGAGATCGGCGTGCGCGAGTCGATGCCGACCACCACGTCCACGCGGCTCGAGTCGCGCGGGTCGATGCGCAGGTCGACCACCCGGCCCACGCCGACGCCGAGATAGCGCACCACCGCGCCCTTGTCGAGCCCGCTGACGCTGCCGGTGAAGAAGATCTCGTAGCGGTCGTAGTGGCGGTGCTCGCGGCTGTCGGAATACCAGTAGACGAATAGCGCCCCGAGCAGCGCCACCAGCAGCACGAATGCTCCCACCGCCGCGTAGTGCGCCTCACGTTCCATGCGCCGCTTCCCCCAGGCGGGCGCGCGCCCGCTCGCCATGAAAATAGGCCTGGATCCACGGATGCGGGTAATCGACGATACGCTCGAGCGTATCCGATACCATGTGGCGGTCGACGATCACCCCGACACGATTGCAGTTACGGAAGATGCTGTCCAGATCGTGGGTGATCATGACGATCGTCAGCTTGAGCTGCTGGTGCAGGTACTGCACCAGATCGTCGAAGGCCGCCGCGCTCACCGGGTCGAGCCCCGAGGTGGGCTCGTCGAGAAACAACAGCCCGGGATCGAGGGCCAGCGCCCGGGCGACGGCGGCGCGCTTCACCATGCCGCCGGACAGCTGCGCCGGGTACTTGCCGGCGGCATCCGCCGGCAAACCGACCAGGCGGATCTTGAGGAGTCCCAGCTCGCGCAGCGCCTCCTGCGGCAGCTCGAGATGCTCGATCATCGGCAGCTGCACGTTCTCGAGCACCGTGAGCGCGGAATACAGCGCCCCCTGCTGGAAGGCGACGCCATAGCCTTCCTTGATGGGCCGCAGCTGCGCCACTGACAATTGGGTGATGTCGCGGCCGTCGATGCGTACCGCCCCGGCCTGCGGCCGCTGCAGCCCGAGTATCGAGCGCAGCAACACCGACTTGCCCGAGCCCGAGCCGCCGACGATCGCGAATACATCGTCCCGGTCGACCTCCATGTCGAGGCCGTCGTGCACCACCTGGCTGCCGAAGCGGTTCACCAGCCCGCGCACTTCCACAACCGGGTAACGCATCAGATGTCCATCTCCAGGAACAGCACGGCGAACAGCGCATCCACCAGGATGACCAGGAAGATCGCCTCCACCACGGCCACCGTCACCAGGCGGCCAAGCTCGCGCGCCGAGCCGCGCACCCGCATCCCGGCATAGCAGCCGGCGATCGCGATCACCAGCGCGAACACCGGCGCCTTGATCAGGCCGACCCAGAAGGTCGAGGACGAGATCGCGTAGTTCACGCGGTTGACATACTGGCTGAGCGGCATGTCGAGCAGGAAGCGGCACAACAGCGCCCCACCCGCGAGCCCAACGAGATCGGCGATGATGGTGAGCAGCGGCAGCGCGATCGTCAGCCCCAGCACGCGCGGTACCACCAGCACCTCGTACGGATCCACCCCGGTGGCGATCAGCGCATCGACCTCCTCGTTGAGCTTCATCGAGCCGATCTCGGCGGCGAAGGCGCTGCCGGAGCGGCCGGCCACGATCACCGAGGTGAGCAGTACGCCGAGCTCGCGCAGCACGCCGATCGCCACCAGGTCGACCACGTAGATCTCAACGCCGAGTCCGCGCAGCTGCTGCGCGCTCATGTAAGCGATGATGACGCTGATGAGGAAGGCGATCAGCGCCGTGATCGGCATGGCGGTGATGCCGGTGTCGTACACGTGACGGGCGATGGAGATCGGTCGCAGGCGCCGCCAGCTGGAAAGACTCGCGAGCAGCGAGCTGCTCACGCGCCCGAGGAAGGCGAGCCCGTCGCGCAGGTCGTCGGCGGCGGCAACGGTCTCGCGCCCGATGCTGGCGAGCAGCTCGCGGCGTGCCCGTGCTGCGGGCGCAGCCGCGGCCGTCGCATCGCCTGCGGCCTCGCGCTGCAGCATCTCATCGAGCAGGCGCAGCTGTGCCGGCGGCTCGCCCGCGAACGACACGCTGAGGCCGGCAGCGCGCGCGCGCTGCGCCAGCTGGTGCAGCTGCCAGGCTCCCGACAGCTCCAGCGCGGTCACTTGCTGCGTGTCGAGCTGCAGGGCGGTTGCGGCGCTGAGGTCGAGTGCCGCCAGTTGCGCCTCGTTGGCCGCGTACTGTCGCGCCCCCCACTCCCCGGTCAGCGTAAGCTGCAGGCCTGCTGCCGTGCGGCGAACCTCTACGGGCATGCGTCAGGTATCGTCGCGATAGCGGCGGATGCGGATCGCGGCGAACACCAGCGCCGCGGCTGCAGCGAGGCCCAGCCACAGATCGATGTCGGTGAAGGCGGCGCGGAAGTCGAGCACCTGGAGCAATGTGCCCACGGGGCGTGCGCTATTGCGGGAGACGAGGTTGGCGTGCTCCACGCCGAGAGTGTGCCAGATGCCGCCGAAGCGATAGAGGATGAAGTCCCACAGGTGGTGGGTGCCGAAGGCGATACGCTCGAGGATCGGCGCCATCACCAGCGGCAGCGTCGCCCACAGAAACGGGCTGCGCCGTGCCCACGCCGATATCACCAGCAGGTAGCCGGCGACGGGCGCGTGCCACAGCAGCGTGATGCACTGCGCCGCAAGCAGCGCGAGCTCCGTGCGCGCCCATTCCAACGTGCTCCAGCTGAGCAGCATCGGCACGTTGCCCATGGCGATGCGCAGGCGCAGCACTGCGATCACCGCGAGGTTAGTGAGCACGCCGAGCGCGAATACCCCGAGCGGCACCACGAGCAGCGCCACCAGCAGCTTCGCCAGCACGGTGAGACCATCGGACACCGGCAGCGATTTCCAGAACAGGATGCTGCGATCCTTGCGCTCCGCGTACAGGCAATCGAGCAGGTAATAACCCACGATGAACAGCGACAGCACGTAGAACGGCACCGACAGCGCCCATACCACGATCGTGAACCACGCCACGCGCTGCTGCGGGTCGGCGAGCGCCGCCTCGTCGTGCATGCCGAAATGCACCCGCCCGATCACGGCCAGCAGCGTCAGGAGTCCCGCCAGCGCGAGCGGTGCAATCCACAGGTAGCGGTGCTCCCACAGCTCGCGCCGTACCAGCATGCCGAGCTGCGTTGCAATCGGTTTCGCGGCCGGCAGCACGCCCTCGCGCGGGCTCTCACCGGCGGCTTCGGCAATGGTGCTGTTCATGTGCCGGGGCTCCCCTGCATCTTGGCGACGAACAGGTCGGCGATGGACGGCGTGCGCAGCTCGCCGAGTGCGCCCAGCTCCGCGGCCGAGCGGCCCTCGAACAGCATCGCCACGCGCCCGAACACCTCGCGCTCGTAGAACGGCTGCAGCGCGCGCGCCCGCGCCGCCTGCTCACCGGCCAGTGTCAGCTGCTGGTAACGGCTGCCCAGCTCCTCGACCGCAGCGGCCAGCACGATCCGGCCGTGATTGATGAAGATCACGTCGGTAAACAGGTTCTCCACCTCCTCCACCTGGTGGGTGGTGAGCAGGATGGTGCGCTCCTTGTCGAAGTAATCGTTGAGCAGCGTGTCGTAGAACTTGCGGCGGTACAAAAGGTCGAGGCCGAGCGTCGGCTCATCGAGCACCAACAAGCGCGCATCGATTGCCAGGATCAGCGCCAGATGCAGCTGCGTCACCATGCCCTTGGAGAGCTCCCGCACCCGGCTGCGCATGGAAATGTCGGTCCGCGCCAGCACTTCGATAGCGCGCGCGCGGTCGAACTTCGGGTGCACGCCGCTCACGAACTCCAGCGCCTGGCTGACACGCATCCAGCGCGGCAGCACGGCCACGTCGGCCATGAAGCACACCTCGCGCATCAGCGCGTCGCGCTGCGTGCGCGGGTCGAGCCCGAGCACCCGCAGGCCGCCGGCGAAGGAGGTGAGTCCCAGGATCGCCTTGAGCGCGGTGGTCTTGCCGGCACCGTTCGGGCCGATCAGGCCGACGATCCGCCCCGCCTCGACGCTGAAGCTCACGCCATCGAGCGCGCGCTTGGCCCCAAATGCCTTGGTCAAGCCAGTGGCTTCAATTACTGCTGTCATCTTCTTCACCCGCAGTGTCTCGACCCGCAGCAGGCGCACCGCCGGTTGTCGGCCACGGCTTCGCCGGGGCAGCAAGCGCGGCGCGCTGCAACTCTTCCTGTGACAGTCCCAGGCGCTGGATGGTGGCGTACACGCTGGGCCACTCGTCCTCGAGGAAGCGTTGCCGCTCGTCCTTCATGAGCGCCTTGCGCGCGCCGCTGCTGACGAACATGCCGCGACCGCGCCGCTTCTCCACCAGTTGCTCGTCGACGAGCTGCTGGTAGCCTTTGAGCACGGTGAGCGGGTTGAGGCGGAAGTCCGCGGCGACGCTGCGGACCGAGGGCAACGGATCCCCTTCCTTGAGAACGCCTTCGAGGATCATCGCGACCACCCGGTCCCGCAGTTGCCGATATATCGGCAGGCTGTCGTCCCACTGCGGATCCATGAGGGTCTGCACGTGCGCCTGTGACGGAAGATTAGCGAACTAATCTACCAAAACGGCCGGCTCGGGCTGGCCGATCCAGCCGTGCAGCGGCGCCATGACGAGCACATCACCCACGGCATTCGCGCCGGGGACGGTGGCGGTCGACTCCACGAAGGTGAGGCTGATTGCGACCGTGATCAGAGTCGCGGCCACCGCGCAGGTCGCATCGCGATAGAGTGTCGAGGTAAACGTGTTCATGACCTACTCCTTGTGTCGGGCGATAGTCTTCATGCCTGTCAGGCATGCAGGGACTGGTGGACGACGGGGGCACCAGCGGCGGCCCGGGCGCCCGGCGGCAGGGAGGTGGACTGCACGAAGCTCAGGCCCACGATCAGAGTGATTACGGTCGCCGCGATGGCGCAGGTCAGGTCTCGATAAAGCGTTGAAATGATGGCGTTCATGGTTGACTCCTTGAGCGGTTTAGGTTCGGTCTCTCTTCCTCTTTCGGGAGGCTCCTGACAGGGGCTGCCTTCCTTGGTGTTATACTCTAGTAGCACACTACTATAGTGTCAAGCCAGCTCACCAAAGAGCCTCTGACCGCCAGGAAGCCCGGGGGCCTTCAGCGAGCCCGTGGGCGCCCTGGCACCGTGTTTGAGGCGGGGACGGACGGAAGGGTTTGAGGTGGATGGGCCCGCTCGGATGGGGTGCCTGGCGCGCACAGGCTAGAATCTTTAGTTCACCCTTTTCCGGACCAGCGTCGAACCATGAAAGCCCCCGTCAACGTCGCAATCACCGGCGCCGCCGGCCAGATCGGCTACGCCCTCGCCTTCCGCATCGCGGCCGGTGCCCTGCTCGGCCCCGACACGCGCGTGAACCTGCACCTGCTGGAGATAACGCCGGCGCTGGCTGCACTGCAGGGCATCGTCATGGAGTTGAGCGACTGCGCCTTCCCCACCCTCGGCAAGGTGGTCGCGACCGACGATGCGAAAGTCGCCTTCCGCGACTGCCAGGTCGCGATGTTGGTCGGCGCACGGCCGCGCGGCCCGGGCATGGAGCGCAAGGACCTGCTGCTCGCCAACGCGCAGATCTTCTCCGCGCAGGGCAAGGCGCTCAACGAAGTGGCCGACCGGGCTGCGAAAGTGCTGGTGGTGGGCAATCCCGCCAACACCAACGCGCTGATCGCGCAGGCCAACGCCCCTGATCTCGAGCCGCGCCATTTCACCGCGATGACGCGTCTCGATCACAACCGCGCACTCGCCCAGCTTGCCGCCAAGACCGGCGCACACGTGAGTGAGGTGCGTCGCATGATCATCTGGGGCAACCACTCGGCGACGCAGTTTCCGGATCTGTCGCACGCGGAAGTTGGCGGACGGGCCGCGCGCTCGCTGGTCGAGCCGCAGTGGATCACCGAGACCTTCATTCCGGTCGTGCAGCAGCGCGGCGCCGCGGTCATCAAGGCGCGTGGCGCATCCTCGGCTGCCTCGGCCGCCTCGGCCGCGATCGACCACGTGCACACCTGGCTGCACGGCACCGCGAAAGGAGACTGGGTGAGCATGGCGGTACCCGCCGACGGTAGCTATGGCATCGCGGCCGGCGTCATCTACTCCTATCCGGTCACCGTCAGCGACGGCGACTATCACATCGTGCCGGGGCTCGCCGTCGAAGAGGGCGGCCGGCGCCGCATGGAGGCGACGCTCACTGAGCTGCGCGAGGAGCGCGAGGGTGTGAAGCATCTGCTTGGCTAACGGATCACGGAGGTAAGCATGCTGGGGGCAGTGATTTTCCTGGTTGTCATCGTCGCCGCCGCCTACGCCGCGACGCAGGCCGGCGGCGTGATCACGCTGCTGCTCATCGCCGCGGTGTTGTTCCTCGCTTACCGGCGTCTGTCACTGCTCGCCTTCAGTGTCACCTTCACACTGCTGCTCGCCGCCTACACCGTGCTCGGGCCGATGAGCGCGGCGGCAGTCGCCTGGAAGGGCTGCCTGTGGCTGCTGCTCGCGGCGCTGTGGCTGCTCAACGTGCGCAGCCTGCGCAAGCGGCTGATCACGCGGCCGTTCATGAAGACCTACCTGCGGCTGCTGCCGCCGATGTCACCGACCGAGCGGGAGGCGCTGGAGGCGGGCACGGTGTGGTGGGACGGCGAGCTGTTCACCGGCGCGCCGCGCTGGGAGAAGCTGCTCGCCGCCAGCCCGCCACGGCTGTCCGCCAGCGAAGCCGCCTTCCTCGATGGACCGTGCGAAGAGCTGTGCCGCATGCTGGATGACTGGAACATCACCCACGAGCGCGCCGACCTGCCGCCGCAGGTGTGGGAATTCCTCAAGAGCCGCGGCTTCTTCGCGATGATCATTCCGAAGAAGTACGGTGGACTGGAGTTCTCCGCGTACGGCCACTCGTGCGTGCTGGCGAAGATTGCCAGCCGCAGCACCACCGCATCCTCGACGGTGGCGGTGCCGAACTCCCTGGGTCCGGCGGAGTTGCTGCACCACTACGGCACCGAGGAGCAGAAGAGCTACTACCTGCCGCGGCTGGCGCGTGGCGAGGAAGTACCGTGCTTTGCCCTCACCGGCCCGCGCGCCGGGTCGGATGCGAGCTCCATCCCCGATACCGGCATCGTCGCGCGCGGCATGTGGGGCGGCAGGGAAGTGCTGGGGCTGAGGCTCAACTTCTCCAAGCGCTACATCACGCTCGCGCCGGTGGCGACCGTCATCGGGCTGGCGTTCCGCATGTTCGACCCGGAGCGGCTGCTCGGCGGCGAGAGCGACATCGGCATCACCTGCGCGCTCATCCCGCGCAGCACTCCCGGGGTCACGATCGGCCGCCGTCACTTCCCGCTCAACATCCCGTTTCAGAACGGTCCGATCCACGGCAAGGACGTGTTCGTGCCGCTGGATTTCATCATCGGCGGCGTAGCCATGGCCGGCAACGGCTGGCGCATGCTGGTCGAGCAGCTCTCGGTCGGCCGCTGCATCTCGCTGCCCTCCAACGCCACCGGCGGCGCCAAGGCGGCGGTGTGGGCCACCGGCGCCTATGCACGCATCCGCACCCAGTTCAACCTGCCGGTGAGCCGGTTCGAGGGTGTCGAGAGCGTGCTGGCGCGCATGGCCGGACTCACCTACACCATGGACGCCGCACGCTCGGTGACTGCCGGTGCGATCGACGGCGGCGAGAAGCCTTCGGTGCCCTCCGCGATGCTCAAGTATCACGTCACCGAGATGGGCCGGCAGGTGGCCAACGACGCGATGGACGTGCACGGCGGCAAGGGCATCTGCCTCGGTCCCAAGAACTATCTCGGACGCGGCTACGAGGTGGTGCCGGTAGCCATCACGGTGGAAGGCGCCAACCTGCTCACGCGCAATCTGATCATCTTCGGCCAGGGCGCCGTGCGCTGCCACCCGTTCGTGCTGCGCGAGATGAATGCCGCGCGCAACCCCGACCGCGACGCCGGGGTCGACGAGTTCGACCGCGCGCTGTTCGCGCACGTCGGCTTCACGCTGTCGAACGCCGTGCGCTCCTTCATCATGGCGCTCACCCATGCACGTTTCACGCGCGCGCCGGTGCAGGGCGCAACCGCCCGCTACTACCAGCACGTGGTGCGCTTCTCGGCCTCGTTCGCGTTCGCCGTCGATGTGGCCATGCTGTCCCTCGGCGGCTATCTGAAAAAGAAGGAAGGCCTCTCGGCCCGCCTCGGCGACGTGCTCTCGTGCATGTATCTCGCCTCGATGGTGCTCAAGCATCACGAGAACCAGGGTCGCCAGGAGGAGGACTTGAGCGTCGTCGAGTGGGCATGCCGCAATCTCCTTTATCACGCCCAGGAGCAGCTGCACGGCTTCCTGCGCAACTTCCCCAATCGAGCGCTCGCCGCGCTGATGCGCGGGCTCATCTTCCCGCGCGGGCTCGTGTACTCGGCGCCGAGCGACCGCCTGGCGCGCAAGGTCGCCGCGCTCGTGAGCAGCCCGACCCAGGCGCGCGAGCGCTTCGGCGAGTACATCTACCGCACGCTCGAGCCGCACAACCCCTTAGGCGCGCTGCAGGAGGCGTTGCTGCTGGCGGTGCAGCTCGAGCCGCTCGAGAAGCGCCTGCGCGTGGAAGGCGTGAAGACCGGCAAGGTCACGGCGCTCGACCTGCCCGGACAGATCCAGCAGGCCCTCGCCGGCGGCATCCTGTCCGAGACCGAGGCGGCGGCGCTGCGCGAGTACGACCGCAAGGTGATGGACATCATCAACGTGGATGATTTCGACTCGCAGGAGCTCGCCGCGGAGATAGCGCCACCGGCGAGGTCCAGCGCCCGGTTCGCATGAGCACACCGGCCCCGCCGGTTGCGAGCACGTTGGCGGCCCGGGAGCCGCAAGGCCCGCCGCCGGCGCTGGTGCGCTGCGACAACTGTGGTAGCCCCGTACCCGGACGCTACTGCGGCAACTGCGGCCAGCGGCTCGAGCCGCCGATGCATTCGCTGTGGCACTTCACCAAGGTGGCCGCCGAAGACCTCACGCATGCCGACTCACGCGTGTGGCGTACGTTCGCAGCGCTGCTGTTCAAGCCTGGACGGCTGACCGCGGAGTTTCTCGCCGGGCGCCGTGCCCGTTATCTGCCGCCGGTGCGCCTGTACCTCGTGCTGTCGGTGGCTTTCTTCCTCTGGGCAGCGACGACGCAATCGGGAGTGCGCCTCTTGCAGCTCGACGATGCGCCCGCGCCCGCTGCGAGCGCGGCGGGTGCGGGCGCCGCGCGAGCGCCGCGCGAGCGCTGCCATATCGAGTACGCGGGGCCGTGGGCCGCGACTCTCACGCCCCTCGCGATGCGCGCCTGCCAGCGCATCGCTGCGGACCAGGGCCGCTCGCTGCAGGAGGCCTTGCTGCACAACCTGCCGCGCGCCATGTTCCTGTTCCTGCCGCTGCTTGCCGCCGGCATGATGCTCGTGTACTGGTGGCCGCGGCATTACTACGTCGAGCACCTGCTGCTGCTGGTGCACAATCATGCATTCGTGTTTCTCGGCGTGATGCTCGCGTGGGCCGCCGCCACACTGCTGCCGTTCACTTCGGGCTGGGTGCGATTCGCGATGGTCCTCTATATCCCCTGGTACATGTTCCGCTCCATGCGTGTGATGTACGGCCAGAGCCGCTGGCTGACCGCCCTCAAGCTGCTGGCGTTGTCTTTGTTTTACCTGTGTTGCGCTGCCCTGACGTTTGCACTCACCACCGCCTATAGCGCACTAACGCTGTGAAGGAGACGTCGATGCGTACCTTGATCATTGGCGCGTTGCTGCTCGCCGCCCTGCCGTTCGCCGCTGCGCAGGAGCGCACTGCCCCGGCACCGGGCGCCGAGGTCTACATCATCAGCCCGAAGAACGGCGCCACGGTGCACAACCCGGTGCGCGTGCAGTTTGGACTCAAGGGCATGGGCATCGCGCCCGCCGGAGTCAGGTTCGACAATACCGGGCACCATCATCTGCTCATCGATACCGACCCGCCTGCCGACCTCGGCGCACCGCTCCCGGCGAACGACAAGATCGTGCACTTCGGCAAGGGGCAGACTGAGACCACGCTGACTCTGCCGCCGGGCAAGCACACCCTGCAGCTGCTGTTCGCCGATCAGAATCACGTGCCGTTTCAGCCGTCCGTGATCTCGCAGAAGATCACCATCACGGTCGCACCGTAACCACCGCTCAGCCGGGGGAGGCACGACACCGCCATGACGCGCGTGGTACTGCACGTAGACATGGATGCGTTCTACGCATCCGTGGAGCAGCATGACGACCCGCGGCTCGCGGGCAAGCCGGTGATCGTCGGCTGGGACGGCGGCCGCGGCGTGGTGGCAGCGGCGAGCTACGAGGTGCGCCGGTACGGTGTGCACTCGGCCATGCCGATGCGCACAGCGCTGAAGCTGTGCCCGCAGGCGATCTGCGTGCGTCCGCGCATGGCGCGCTACCAGGAAGTCTCCACCCTGGTGTTCGGCGTGTTCCGCGAGGTCACGCCTTTGGTTCAGGGACTGTCGCTCGACGAAGCCTTCCTCGACGTCACGGCGAGTCAGGCAGCCTTCCGCGATGCGGTCGGGATCGCCCGCCACATCAAGCAGCGCATTCTCTCGCTCACCGGTCTCACGGCCTCGGTCGGCGTCGCCCCCAACAAGCTGGTGGCGAAGATCGCCTCCGAGCTGATGAAGCCCGACGGCCTCACGGTGGTGAGCCCGGAGCGCGTGTCCGCGGTACTCGACCCGCTCTCGGTGCGGCGTCTGCCCGGGCTCGGACGCAAGACCGGCGCGAAGGTCGAGGCCGCCGGGATCCGCACTCTGGGGGAGCTACGCAGCGCGCCGGATGCGCTGCTGTGGCCCCTGTTCGGGCGCTATAGCGCCTGGATGCGCGAGCGGGCCTCTGGCGTCGATGAGCGGCCGGTGCTGCCGGAGGTCGAGGAGAAGTCGCTCAGTGCCGAGGATACCTTCGAGCACGACATCCAGGATGAGCCCACCCTGCAGCGCCAGCTGGCGCGCCTGGCCGATCTGGCCACGCGGCGGCTGCGCGCACGGCAGCTGGTGGCCGGCTGCATCGGGGTGAAGATCCGCCGCGATGATTTCACGACTTTCACGCGTCAGCGCGCCGTGGCGCCCCCCACCTGCGAGGCACGTGCCGTGGCCGGTGTGGCCCGGGAGCTGCTCGCGCGCTGGCTCGCCGGCAACCGCGGTGCGAAACTTCGGCTGCTGGGAGTGGTCCTCACTGAGCTGACGCCCGGCTCGCAGCTGGGCCTGTTCGAGGAGACGCGCCGCGCAGCGCGCCTCGATGCCGCACTGGATGAGGCCGGTGCGCGTTTCGGGAGCCGCGCCCTGCGGCGCGGCAGCACGATCGAGTAGCATCGCCGCATGTATCTGACGTTCTTCGGCCTGAACGAGAAGCCGTTCTCGATCACCCCCGATCCGCGCTACCTGTACCTGAGCGAGCGCCATGCGGAGGCACTGGCGCACCTGCTGTACGGCATCAACGAGGCCGGCGGCTTCGTGCAGCTCACCGGCGAGGTCGGTACCGGCAAGACCACCATCGTGCGCTCGCTGCTCGCACAGACACCGAAGAACGCCGAGATCGCACTGATCCTCAATCCACGCATGACGGCCACGGAGTTCCTGCTCACCATCTGCGAGGAGCTCGGCCTCGGCGTCCCGGACGCAGCGCAGGACAGCCTCAAGGACCTGGTCGACATCCTCAACCACTACCTGCTGCGGGCGCACGGCGCCGGCCGCCGCGTCGTGCTGGTAGTCGACGAGGCGCAGAATCTGTCGCCGCAGGTGCTCGAGCAGGTGCGCCTGCTCACCAACCTCGAGACCAACACGCAGAAGCTGCTGCAGATCATCCTCATCGGCCAGCCGGAGCTGCGCGAGCTGCTCTCGCGCACCGAGCTGCGCCAGCTGGCGCAGCGCATCACCGGGCGGTACCACCTCAATCCGCTGTCCGCGGACGAGACCACCGCCTACGTGCGCCATCGCCTGCGGGTGGCCGGGGCCACCAACGACATCTTCGCGCCGCAGGCGCTGAGTACCGTGTATCGGCTGTCCCAGGGGGTACCGCGCGTCATCAACGTCATCTGCGACCGGGCGCTGCTCGGCGCTTACTCCCTCGACCGGCATCGCGTCACCGGCGCCATGGTGCGCACCGCTGCCGCCGAGGTGTTCGGGCGGCGCTTCGCGCCGCACTGGCTGCCGTGGGCCGCAACAGTGGCGGCGGCCGTTGCGCTGACCGCGCTGTCCGTTGCGCTGTGGAGCCTGCAGCCGTGGCAGTCACACCGGCGCGCCGGGGCTGAGGCGCCCGCTGCGGCAGACACCGCCGCGGTGCCCACGGCCGCCGCGGCCATACCGCAGCCGCCCGCAGCAGCCTCGCCGCAGCTGGCGGCGCTGTTGACGCAGCATGCCGTGGAGACCGACACCGACGGCGCATTCGCGCGGCTGTTCGGTCTGTGGGGCGCAAAGTACCAGACCAACGGCACCGATCCGTGCACCCAGGCCGCGCAGCAGGGACTGGCGTGTCTGGCCGAGCGTGGCTCCTTCGGACAGCTGCGTTTGTACAATCATCCGGCGATCCTGCTGCTCCACGACGCCAGCGGCACGAGCCATCAGGTGGTGCTGACTCACCTCGATGACGAGCACGCGCGACTCGAGCTCGGCGGCGCCCAGGCAGTGAGCCTCGGTGAGCTGTCGCACTACTGGCTCGGGGACTTCGTAATGCTGTGGCGACCGGCGAGCTCCCCGGTGAAGCCGCTGTCGGCCGGCATGCGCGGCGCTCAGGTTCGCTGGCTGCGCGAGAGTCTCGAGCGGCTGCAGGGTGCGAGCGCTGCTTCAGCGGCGAGCGATGTGTTCGACGAACATCTCACCGCCCTGGTGCGTGAGTTCCAGCGCCAGCATCAGCTGACGGTGGACGGCATCGCGGGCGTGGAGACCCAGGTGGCGCTCGCCAGCGCAGTGGCAGGTCCCGATGCGCCGCTGCTGTCGGCGAGCATCGCCCATCACGGCGGGTGATCGATGTCATTCATCCTCGATGCACTGAAGAAGTCCGAGAGCGACCGCCAGCGCAAGAACGGCCCGGCGCTCTTCGAGGTGAAGGTGGCGCCACCGCGCACGCGCCTGCCGGCCTGGGCGCTGCTCATTGCGCTGTTGTTGCTGGTGAATCTCGGCATCGTCGGCTGGATGATGCTGCGGAATGCGCCGCGCGATGCTGGCAGTCCCTCGCCGCCACCGGCCACCGCCGTCCCGGCGGCACCGCAATCTGTCGCACAGCCTCTCGCCGTAACGGCCGCCGCCACGGTCCCCGCCAGCGCCGCAGCCAGCGGCACGGCGGGCGCGGCGATGCCTGCCCCGGGCGCTGCACCGCCGGCGCCCGCGACCACGGCGCCTGCAGCGGCGGCACCGCCAGCGGCATACCCGGCAGCCGCCGGCGCGGCGGATGGGGCGAATCCCGAGGATTACGCGCCGGCTGAATCCTCGGTCGCGCCGGGGCGTGACAGTCACGTGCGCCGCGGCACTGGCAGCGGCGTGCCCCTGTACCAGGATGCCGCGGCGGCTTCCGGAACGCAGCTGCCGAATCTGCGCCTCGATCTGCATGTCTATGCCGAGCGGCCGCAGGATCGCTTCGTGATGATCAACATGCACAAGCTGCACGAGGGGGAATCGCTCCCGGAGGGTGTGCATGTGGACAGCATTACTCCCGAGGGCGCCGTGCTCTCCTATAACGGGTCGCGATTCCTGCTGACACGCGATTGAGGCCCTCGTCCGCACCGTCCGGGGGGTCGACGGCCCTCCCGGGATGCGCCGCCGCGGCGGCAAAATGACCAGTTTCACAGAAATCCGGCCCCGTTAGCGACAGCCGGGGGGTCTTACGTCATCTTACCGAGGCGGGTGGGCCGAGCGGCCCGACGGGCGGATTTTTCAGATCGTGACAGTGGTCGCCCCCAAGCTCTCACAGCAGCAGCAGCAGAAGCCGGCCGCGCCGCGTCCGGGCCCGATGCGCGCGCGTTTCGCATTCGGCGCGCAGCCCCTGCTCGCCCTCACCCATGACGAACAGCTGCTCGCAACACTGAAGAAAGTGAGCGACTCCGGGCACGAGGTGTGGCCCGCGGGCTCAGAGGTCGATCTCGGCAACGCCCTCATGACCAACGACGCAGGCGTCGTGCTCATCGACTGCGCCGCGACCGCCACGCCGATTGCGACGCTGACACAGCGGCTGCATGCACAGTTTCCGGAGCTGGTGCTGATCGTTACCGGCGGCGCGGGCGAGCAGGCAGGTCTTGCTGCGCAGATCGCCGACGGCTCGGTGCACCGCTTCCTGCACAAGCCGGCCTCAGAACAGCGGGTACGGCTGTTCGTGGATGCGGCGTGGCGGCGGCACGCCGCGACGCGCGCGCTACCGCAGCTGGGGCGCGCCGCCGCGCAGCGCTGGCCGGGGGGCGGCGGCAAATGGTGGCTGGGACTGGTGGTGCTCGCCGCCGTCGCGGCGCCGCTCCTGTGGATCGGCATACGTACATCGCAGGGTCCTGCGAACGCCGGCGCGTCCGCAACCTCGACCGTCGCCCCCGGCGACACAGCCGATGAGCGGGCCCTCGATGCTCTGCTCACAGACGCGGAGACCCGGCTGCAGGCCCATGATCTCGAGGGCGCGCAGCAGCTCGTCGACCGGGCCCGTGTGCTGAACCCTACTCACCCGCGCGTCGTGTTTCTCAACGCGCAGATCAACGCGCAGCGCCAGCATGCAGCAGCGCACGCGCAGCGCGCCGCACCCGGGGCGGCAGCACCCGCGGAGGTGCCCAGCGCGCCCCCCGTCCTTGCTGCGCCCGGGGAGGCCGCCGAACCGGCGCAGGCCGCCGCGACCGGCGCCAGCGCACTGCCCGCCGCCGCACCCGGCCCGGCATCCGGCAACGACGGCGCCGACGCGCTCGCGCGACTGACGCTGGCCTTCAACATGAGCCTGGAGCAGGGCCACATCGTCACACCGGCCGATGACAGCGCGAAGTTCTACCTGGCGCAGCTGCTGCAGCAGGACGCGGGCAGTGCCGCCACCGACACCGCCCGCAGCGCCTACCGCGCCCGCGTGCTCGCCGAGGCGCACGGCGCGCTGCAGCAGCAGGATCTCGCGGCGACGCGCCGCTGGCTCGCGGAAGGCCGGGCCGCCGGGGCCGATGCGGCCGAGCTCAGCACGCTCGAGGCAACGCTCGCTGCGGGAGAGCAGCAGGTCAGGCAGGCGCAGGCCGCCCAACAGGCGCAGCCGGCCCAACCGGCGGAGCCCACGCCGAGTGTAGTCAGCGAAAGCTCGCTCACCCGTACGCGCTACGTGCCGCCGCAGTTTCCCGACAACGCGCGCCAGCGCGGCATCGGCGGCTGGGTCGAGCTGCAGTTCCTCGTCGGCACCGACGGCAAGGTGAGCGACGTCGCAATCGTCGGCGCGGAGCCGGCCGGCATCTTCGAGCAGGCGGCGCTCGAGGCCGTGCACAACTGGCGCTACCAGCCCGTC
The DNA here is from genome assembly GCA_963837075.1 of uncultured Gammaproteobacteria bacterium. GTDB lineage: Bacteria > Pseudomonadota > Gammaproteobacteria > Steroidobacterales > Steroidobacteraceae > 13-2-20CM-66-19. The sequence continues at coordinate 544,667 of CAWILY010000009.1, forward strand.
GTGCGCGACGGCCAGACGGTCAGCCAGCGCGCCAGGGTGCGCCTGCGCTTCGCGCTGCTGCGATGAGTGCGCCGCGACACAGCGCCTCAGCGGCGCGGGTCATGGTGGTGGACGACGACGCCCGCTATTGCGAGTGGCTGCGCCATCATCTGGATGTGCTGTGCCCGCAGGCGAGCGTCAGCATGCTGAACCGCGCGGAGTTCGAGCGCTGGTGTGCCAGCGGCTCGGGCCGCGACTGCGACCTGTTGATGCTCGCCGCCCCATTCGGCGCCACTCCCGAGGATCCCGATTCGCAGGGACTGGCGCTGCTACGCCGCCTGCGCGATCAGCCGGCAACGCCCGCCGTGATCGCCCTCGCCGAGGAGGGCAACGAGCTCACCGCGGTGCGCGCCCTGCAGCTCGGGGCGGTCGACTACCTGCCTAAGAGACTGCTGACACCGGAGCGGCTGAGCACCGCAGTGCGCGTCGCGCTGCGCCGCGTCGAGCGGCGCGTACAGCGGCGTCTCGCCAGTCTCGCCAACATGTCGCGCGATGCAGCGCGCAAAGCGCGCGCGCAGTCGGCCGCGGACGGCGGGGCCGATCCTGCCGCGGCTGGCGCGGGCGCCGTGGCTGCCGACGGCGCGGTTGCCGGCGAGGGCGCCGTGGCAGGTGGCGCGCCGGAAGCCGCACTGCCGCCCTCGGGCATCGCAGCGCTCCTTACCAGCGCGAATCCCGAGGTGATTCCCGGCTACACGCTGCGGTTGAAGATCGGCGAGTCGGAGAAGGCGGTGGTCTATCTCGCCAGCAGCGCGCAACGCGGCCACAACGTCGCGCTCAAGGTGAGCAAGACACTGCGCGACGAGGCAGCAGGCCGCCAGTTCCTCGAGCGCGAGTACACCGCCATCATGGCGGTGCGCAGTCCGCTGGTGGTGGAGATCTACGATTACGGCGTGCACGCGGGGTTCGAATATCTGGCGATGGAGTATCTGCCGCGCGGCGATCTGAAGGCGCGCATCCAGCGCGGCGTGAGCGAGCAGGAGGCGCTGCATTACGTCGGCCAGATCGCCGCGGCGCTGAAGGTGGTGCACGAGGCCGGGCTGGTGCATCGCGACCTGAAGCCACCCAACGTGATGCTGCGCGACAACGATTCCGTGGCACTCATCGACTTCGGATTGGCGCGCTCGCTCGATGGCAGCACGGTGAGCACGCAGACCGGCGTGTTGCTCGGATCACCGTATTATATGAGTCCCGAACAGGCGCTCGGCGAGTCGCTCGATGCGCGCTCGGACTTCTACAGCTTAGGCGTCATCTGCTACGAAATGCTCGCCGGACAGAAGCCGTACGTCGGCGGCACCGCCATGGAGGTGCTGCAGCAGCACGTCAGCGCGCCGCTGCCGACGCTGTCGGCGGAGCTCGCGCGCTACCAGCCGTTCCTGGCGCGCCTGCTGGCCAAGTCGCGCGGCGAGCGCTTCGCGGATGCCGCCGAGATCATCGCCGCCGCCGAGGCGCTCACACCCGCGCCGGCAGACAAGCTCGAGGCGAGCGGCGAAGCGCAGTCGAGCGCGGCCTAGGAGTGCGGCGCCGGCGGGGCGCGGCCGCGCTCCTCCTGGGCTTTGCCGAGCCCGAGCGCCAGCACCGTCCACAGCGCCGAGATCGCCGCGCCGAGCCAGCCAATAGCCGCGGGCCCTGCGCCGAAGCTGCCGGTGAGCCCCTTGTAGAGCGAGCCGGAAAGCGCATCCCCGCCGCGGTACACGAAGGTGTCGATCAGGCTCTTCGCCTTGTACTTCTCTTCGCGGCTCACCACGGTAAACAAGGCGTCGCGGCACGGGCGCGTGAGCGCGTAGTCCGCGACGCGGCGCACGGCGTACACCACGACCAGCAGCATGAAGCCCGGTGCCACCGCAAACAGCGCGTAGCCTGCGGTCATGAGCACCGGCACCGATGCCAGCACCACCCGCATGCCGAACCACTTGAAGAGCCGCCCGAAGAGCAGCAGCTGGATCGTCAGCGATGCGATCTGGACCCATTTGTCGATTCCGCCGAAGAAGCTGGCGCGCTGGTCGGCGCTGTGGAGCAGCTTGGCGACGAAGGCCTGCTGCTCGAGATAGAGGAAGGTCGACACCCAGGTCATGAGCATCACGAACGCCGCGATGCCGAGCAGGTAAGGCGAGCGCACCACCTGCGTGAACGCGGCCCAGACGCCGCCGCCGAGGGCGTCCTCCGTGCGCGGCGCGGGCGCGGCGCCCGGCGCGGGTGCCGCCCCCGAGCGGCGCTGCCAGCGGATCACTTGCGTCATGAACACCAGCGACAGCAGCAGCAGCCCCGCCGAGATCGGCAGCAGGTTGATGACGCCGAGCGGCACCGCCAGATACTGGACAATCGGCGGCCCGATGAGGCCCCCGGTGCTGGCGCCCGCCCAGATGAAGCCGAACAGGCGCCCGGCCTGCTCGCGGTTGAACACGTCCGCCATCAGGCTCCAGAACGCCGCCACCACGAACAGATTGAAGACGCTCACCCACACGAAGTAGGTGCGCGCGATCCAGGTGTGGTCATCCTGCAGGCGGAACCACACGTAGAACGCGATCAGGTTGGCTGCGAAGAAAGCGTACACCCACGGCAGGAACACAGTGCGCGGAAAGCGCGACGTGAGCCAGCCGTACACCGGCTGCAGCACCAGCATCACCACGAACACGCCCCAGAACAGGTACGGAATCTTGTCGAGACCGGAGGTGATGCCGAACGCATCGCGCACCGGGCGCAGGATGGTGTAGCTGGCGAACATGCACAGCAGCGTCGCGAACGAGGCCAGCAGCGCCGGCGCCTCACCGGGCTGCAGCACGACCAGACGGCGCAGCAGCGCTGCCAGTGCCCTCATCCGCGCCCCGCCGCTGGCGTAATACCGCAGGCACGATCAGACATGCACGCTCCTCACTGTTCGTTGCAACACCGGCGGCGACGGGGCATTAGTGTGCCACAGCGGCCGTCCGGCCGTGGCAGCGGCTACGAACGGTTACGATTTCTGACGAACGCGCCTCACCAACAGCGCCGGCGGCGTGAGCCGCAGCTGCGCGCCGCGCGCTTGACACTCCATCGTCATACGGGTGCAATGGGCTCTCGCGCGTGCGTGCCGCTGGGTCGAAAGGCGAACAATACAACCCATGCATCTCATCGACACGACACTGTTCTTCTCGCCGACCAGTGGTGGCGTCAAACGCTATCTGACCGCCAAGCACGCCTGGCTGGGCGCGCATACCTCCTGGGAACACACCATCGTGGTGCCTGGCGCGCACGTGCAGCTCGCGCGCGGCGGCGTCTGCACGCTCCCCGGCACCGTGGTGCCGGGCACGTTCAACTACCGCCTGCCACTCAATCCGCGCCGTTGGGCGCGCCTGCTCGATGCGCTGGAGCCGACGCTGATCGAAGCCGGCGATGCCTTCCATCCGGCCTGGTGCGGCTGGCGCGTCGCGCAGCGGCGCGGTATTCCGCTGGCCGCCTTCTATCACTCTAACCTGCCGCAGCTGGCGGGGCGGCGCTTCGCCGGCTGGTTCACCGAGCCGGTGATCCGGCGTTACCTGCAGTTGCTGTACGCGCGCTGCGACGTGGTGTTCGCACCGAGCCGGGTGATGTGCCAGTACCTGCGCGAGCTGGGTGTCGAGCGCGTGGTGCACCAGCCACTCGGCGTGGACGCCGAGGTGTTCACACCCGCGCGACGCAGCGCTGCGCCACGCGAACGGCTGGGGCTTTCCGCCGCGACGCGGTTGCTGATCTACGCCGGCCGCTTCGCACAGGAGAAGAACCTGCCGGTGCTGCTCGAGGCGTTTGCGCGCCTGGGCCCGCGCTATCACCTGGTACTGGTCGGTGGGGAGCGCACCGGCCGCGCGGCGCCGAACGTCACCATGCTGCCGTACCGGCGCGATGCCGTGGAGCTGGCGCAGTGGCTCGCTTCCAGCGACGCGTTGGTGCATGCCGGCACCAAGGAGACCTTCGGGTTGGTGGTACTCGAAGCCATGGCCTGCGGTCGACCCGTGGTCGCGGCGCGGGCCGGCGCGTTCACGGAATTCGTCGACGACGGCGTCGGCATCCTGGCAAAGCCTAACTGCGCGGCCGGCATGGCGGAAGCGATTACCGCGCTCTACGAGCGCGACCTCGAGGCTTTAGGCAGCGCGGCACGTGCGCGCGTGCTGCGGCACTTCACCTGGCACCGCGCCTTCCACGCGCAGCTCGCGACCTACGCCTCGCTCCTCGGCGCGCAGCGGCCGGTGCGGGGTGATGCGCCGATACTCGAGGCGCGCTGGCCCACCCACTAGCGCCGCAGCGCCTGCGCAGCGGGCGCGGCCGGCCCCTCAGCGGCGCAGTGCCTTGAGCAGCGCCAGCCCGGCGCGGCTCGCGGCGAGTCCGAGCACCACTCTCAGGAACAGGCGCCTGCGCCACGGCACCGGACGCGGCGGCAGCGCGCGGTAGAACGTCGCGGCGACCTCGCGGTGCAGGTGCACCGGACCCGACCCGATCAGCCAGCTGCGGGTCGCGCTCGTGATGCGCCAGCGCCCGTCCGGGAGCCGTTCCACCACGGCATCGGCGAGCGTGTCGGGAAGCTCGGCAGGCGCGGGGGCGCTGAAGGCCAGCGTGGTCTCCTCCCCCGGGGCTTCCAGCGTGCTGCCGCCGAGAATGAGCTCGGGGGGCGGAGCGAAGCGCTCGCAGCGCACCGCGCCACGGAAGTTGGCCAGCACCTCAGACATCGAACGCCGGCTCGACACGCACTTCGGTGGTGACCGAGTTCGCGATGAAGCACTCCTCGTGCGCGCGGTGATGCAGCTGCACAATCTCGGCGCGCGATGGCAGGCGCTCGCCGGAAAAGCTCACCCGCGGGCGCAGCGTCACGCTCAGCATGGCCGTCCTGCCGGCGGCGTTCCTGCCCATGACGCCAATAGCGTCGTCGGTGTAGTCATCGATGCGCCAGCCGCCCGTCGCAGCGAATGACAGGAAGAACAGCATGTGACAGCTCGAGAGCGAGGCGACCAGCGCCTCCTCGGGATCGACCGCCTTCGCGACCGACATCGGCAGGCGCACGACCTGCGGCGAGGAGGAGGCCGGAACCTCGACGCCGCCATCGAATTGCCAGGTGTGACCGCGGCTGTAGCGGTTGTCGGTGAACGGCGCGTCGCCCCGCTGCCAGTGGATGCGGGCCGTGTACTCGTGGGTTGTCATGACGTTTACCTCCGTGTCGGGGCCCGCGGAATTGTACGATAGGGCGCGTGCCCACCGCCGACCTGCAGCTCCGCCGCGATCTCACCCTGACGCACGCCACCTCGCTGGTCGTCGGCATCATCATCGGCACCGGCATCTTCCTCAAGACCGCGAGCATGGCGCAGGCCGTGGGCACACCCGCGCTGGTGCTGCTCGCCTGGGTGATCGCGGGCTTCGTCGCCATGCTCGGCGCGTTGTGCTTTGCCGAGCTCGGTGCACTGCTGCCGCACGCCGGCGGGGAATACGTCTACCTGCGCAGCGCCTACGGGGAGATCCCGGGTTTCCTGTTCGCCTGCAACGCCTTCGTCCTCAACGGGGCGGCGGTGGCTGCCTACGGGGCCGCGGTGGCGATCTTCATTTCCGACATCCACCCTCTCGGCCACGATTGGCTGACACGCAGCGTGCATCTGTTCGGCAGCGCCTACCGCTTCAGCTTCGGCGCGCGGCAGCTGCTGGCCGTCGGAGTCATCGCCGTGTTTGCCGCCATCAACTGCGCTGGTGTCGCGCTCGGCGGACGCGTGCAGTCCGTCCTCACCGCGGCCAAGGTGGTGGCGATCCTCGGCGTCGTCGCGGGAGTGTTCCTGTTCGGCGGCACGCGCGCCGCGGACAACCTCGCGGCGCCGGCGCACAACGCCAGCGGTGGCCCGGCGGGTCTCGGCGCGGCGCTGTTCTCGGCATTGTGGGCCTACAGCGGCTGGCAGTTCCTGCCGATGGCAGCGAGCGAGGTGCGCGAGCCACAGCGCAATCTGCCGCGCGCCATCGTCGGCGGAACGCTGCTGGTGCTGGCGCTCTATCTCACCGTCAACACTGCGTACCTGTATGCGCTGCCCTTCTGGCAGGTGGCGAGCGCCAACTCCACCGCCTATCCCGAGGCGCCCTCGGTCGCGGCGCGCGCGGTGCAGACCTTTCTCGGCGGCCGCGCCGTGCCGATCGCTGCGCTGATCTTCCTGGTCTCGACCGTGGGCTCGCTCAATGGCATGATCCTCAGCGCGGCACGTGTCCCTTACGCCGCGGCGCGCGACGGACTGTTCTTCGCCCGCTTCGGGCGGCTCTCTCCCGTGAGCCGCGTGCCCGTCACCTCGCTGGTGCTGCTGTCGGTGTGGGGAGCGCTGCTCGCCGTGTCGGGAACCTTCGATCAGCTCACCAACATGGCGGTGATGTCGTACGCGCTGTTCTGGATCCCGGTGTCCCTCGCGGTCATCGTGCTGCGGCGCAAGCTGCCGCTGGCGCCGCGCCCTTATCGCGTTCCCGGCTATCCGCTCGTGCCGCTGCTGTTCGCGCTGGTGATGGTATGGATCATCGTGAGCGCGCTGCGCAGCGCGCCGCGGGAATCGGTCGTCACGCTGCTCCTGATCCTGCTCGGCCTGCCGCTGTACCCGCTGTTCCGCCGGCGTCGCGCGCGCGGCGCGCTCACCCCGACTCCAGCTCCCAGAGCGTGAGCGGCACGCCACGACGCACCCAGAAGCCGAGGCCGCTGTGGTGGAAGTGGCGCGCCAGGCGCCTGCGGTACCAGAGGGCGCTCCGCAGGTGCACGTTGTCATCAGTGCGCGCCTGATCGCAGTTGTAGTCGTAGTCGAAGCGCGTCAGTGCGGTGAAGTACAGCACGCCGCGGCACAGCCGGGCGAAGTTGCCGAGCGCGCGCTGTGCGGCGGCGCCGGGAAGATACTGCAGTACGTCGTAACAGACCACCAGATCGAACGGCGCGCGCGCGCGGTACTCCTCGATGCGCCCCTGCCGCCAGCCGTAGCGCCGGCACAGGTACTCGCTGCTCTCCAGCGCGACGTAGTGCGCACGCGGCAGCAGCCGGCGCAGGGCGCTGCGCAGCATGCCGGTGCCGCAGCCGGCCTCCAGGATCCGTCGCACCGGCAGGCCCGCGTGCACCGTGAAGGCGGCGATCAGCTGCGCGCGCGCCTGCACCTCGTGGCGGCTGACCACCGCGGTGCACGGGTCGAAGTAATAGCGCCGGTAGTAGTCGCGATCGAACTGCATGCCGGCGCAGCGCCGCCTGCCGCGCGTATTCACGGTGCGAGGATGCGCGCCATCAGGGCGGCGAAGTCGCAGCCCTTCGGCAGAGTGCCGAAGGCGGCGGGCGCTCCCGCCATGAGGCGCGACGCGAGGAACGCCTCGCACGAGCGCGCCGGGCCGTGCGCCAGCAGCAGCGCCGCCTGCGTGGCGAGTGCGATGCGCTGCGTCAGGTCGCGGGCGCGCTGCTCCTCCTCGGCGGCAGCGGCAAGCTGATCGCGCAGCACCGCGACATAGTCGTCGAAGCGCGGATCGATGCCGCTGACCGGGGCGAGCAGCTCCTCGAGCGCCTCGCGCGTACGCGGCTCGCGCGTCAGCGCGCGCAGCACGTCGAGGCACATGATGTTGCCGGAGCCCTCCCAGATCGAGTTGAGCGGGGACTCGCGGAAGCGCCGGGCGATCGGGCCGTCCTCGATGTAGCCGTTGCCGCCGAGCACCTCCATCGCCTCGGCACACACCAGCGGCGCGCGCTTGCACACCCAGTACTTGACCACCGGCGTCAGTACGCGGCGCAGCAGCGTCGCCTCCTCCTGCGCGAGGCCGTCGAAGGCGCGCGCCAGGCGCATGGTGACGAGCACCGCGGCTTCGCACTCGAGTGAGAGGTCGGCGAGCACGTTGCTCATCAGCGGTTGCTCGACGAGCAGCCGGCCGAAGGCTTCGCGCCTGCGCGCGTGATGGATGGCCTGCGCCACGCACTGGCGCATCAGCCCCGCCGAGCCGATGGCGTTGTCGAGGCGCGTGTACACGCCCATCTCGAGGATGGTCGGGATGCCGCGGCCCTCCTCCGCCACCAGTAGCCCGTAAGCGGACTCGAACGCGACCTCGCACGAGGCATTGGAACGGTTGCCGAGCTTGTCCTTCAGTCGCTCGAGGCGCAGCGCATTCACGCTGCGATCGGGCAGGAAGCGCGGCACCAGGAAGCACGACAGGCCGCCGGGCGCCTGCGCCAGCACCAGGAAGGCATCGCACATCGGGGCGGACAGAAACCACTTGTGCCCGGTGAGCCGGTATTCGCGCCCCGGGCCGCTCTGCAGCACCGCTACCGCGCGCGTGCTGTTGCTGCGCACGTCCGAGCCACCCTGGCGCTCGGTCATGCCCATGCCGAGCAGCACGCCGCGCTTGTCGACAGCTGGTGCGAACCTCGGATCGTACTCCCGTGACTTCAGCAGCGTGATCCAGGAGGCGAAGTCCGCCTGCTGGTGCATGAGTGCCGGCACTGCGCCGTAGCTCATGGTGGCCGGACACTGTGTGCCGTTCTCAACTTCCGCCCACAGCATGTACCCGGCGGCGCGCGCCGCGTGCGCGCCCGGGCGCGGTTGCGCCCACGGCCCGGTATGCAGGCCCGCACCGACCAGCCGGCGCATGAGCTCGTGCCAGGCCGGGTGAAACTCGATGACGTCGCGGCGCGCGCCGAAGCGATCGTAACGGTGCAGCTGCGGCGGATTGCGGTTGGCGGCATCGCCGAGTGTGAACATGGTCACACTGCCGAGCTCAGCTCCGAGCGCCGTCAGCGTCGCCTCGTCGGCCGCGCCGCCCTCGCGCCTGAGCGCATCACGCAGCGCTGAATGGCTACTGAACAGATTGTAGTCGACGAGCTCGCGTGACTCGTTTAACAGATCCGGCGATGTCTGGCTCACGTTGATGTCGTGCTCTGTAGGCTTGGCTGAACGGTCGTGCGTTATCTGCAGCATATGTTCGCGCACCTGCGCGCGAATCAACAGGAGGCCAGAATGAAACGTAATCCGCTCAGAGTCGCTTTGCTGAGCGCGCTGCTCGGCGCAACGCTCTCGGGCTGTGTCGTGGCGCCCGCGCCCGTGCCCGCTGGCGTGGTGGTGGGCTTCGCACCGCCGCCGGTGCGCTACGAGGTGGTGGGTGTGCCGCCCGCGCCCGGATATTTCTGGATCGGGGGTGCCTGGCACTGGGACGGCGGGCACTATGCCTGGCATGCCGGCTACTGGCAGGCGCCGCGCGTGGGCTTCCACTGGGTACCGCACGAGTGGGTGCAGACCCCCAACGGCTGGCGTCAGCACGCCGGTCACTGGGCCCCCGGCTGAGCTCACGCATCTGAACCTCTGCGCCGGACCGGCCCCGTGAGCGGCCGGTCCGGCGACACCTTCCCATTTGCCTCCACGCTTCCAGCGCTGCACACTGCGGCGCGGCCGGACCGTTGTCCGGCCATTCTCTCTTCGGGAGCGGATCGATGCAGCGTACCGTGGGACACCCGGGCCGTTGGCTCGCGGCGGCGGCTCTCGCGGCCATCAACCTGCTTGCGGCGCAGCCGCCCGCCGCGGCGGAGGCCGGCACCATGGCCACATTCAACCTCGCGAGCACGGACCTGAAGAACGGCGGCCAGATCGCCGAGGCACAGGTGTTCAACGAGTTCGGCTGCAAGGGCGCAAATCAGTCGCCGGCGCTCGCCTGGAGCGGCGCGCCCGCCGGCACGCAGAGCTTCGCACTGCTGGTGCACGATCCGGATGCGCCAACGGGGAGCGGCTGGTGGCACTGGATCGTCTACAACATCCCCGCCAGCACGGCCTCGCTGCCCGCCGGCGCCGGGGATCAGAACAAGAAGCTGTTGCCGCCCGGCGCCGTGCAGGGCCGCAACGATTACGGCAGTGCAAATTACGGCGGACCGTGTCCGCCGCCCGGCAAGCCGCACCACTACCATTTCCAGCTGTATGCGCTGAAGGTGGCGAAGCTCGACCTGCCCCCTGACGCGAGCGCAGCCCTGATCGGTTTCAACGTGCGCGCCCAGGCGCTCGGCACGGCCGAGCTCGTGGGTCTGTATGGCCGCTAGCGGCGCCCGCGAGCGCCGGCCGGCGGTATGGCCGTGGCTGGTCATGCCGCTGATCGTACTGCTGGTGTTCTTTGCGCTGCGCACGGTGCACCGGCAGCGCGCGGCGCCCGCGCCCAGCGCCGCGCCGAGCGCGGTCAGTGGCCCATCGCAGCAATAGGCGACTGGCGCCGGCGCGGGCACGCCGCTAGCATAGCCGCCCTTTTATGACCGCCCGGAGCCAGAAAGCCGTCGCCGACAGCCGCCCGCGCGGGGCGAAGCAAAGTGCCGGTGGCGGCCGCCGGCGCGCTGCGTCCGCGCGCGCACCGCAGGTAGGGTTCGTGAGTCTCGGTTGCCCGAAGGCGCTGGTCGACTCCGAGCGGATTCTCACCCAGCTGCGTGCGGAAGGTTACGAGGTGGCCCCGAGCTACGCGGCCGCAGACGTCGTCGTGGTCAACACCTGTGGTTTCATAGACGCGGCGATCGATGAGTCGCTCGAGGCCATCGGCGAGGCGCTCGAGCACAACGGCCGGGTGATCGTCACCGGGTGCCTCGGTGCACGGCCGGAACGCATCCTCGAGCGCCATCCGCGCGTACTGAAGGTGACCGGCCCGCACGCCTACGAGGAGGTAGTGAGCGCGGTGCACGCTCACCTGCCGCCGCGCCACGAGCCGTTCTTCGACCTGCTGCCGCCGCAGGGCGTGCGGCTCACGCCGCGCCACTATGCGTATCTGAAGATCGCCGAAGGCTGCAACAACCGCTGCAGCTTCTGCATCATCCCCGCGATGCGCGGACGGCTGGTCAGCCGCCGTATCGATGACGTGCTGCGCGAGGCCGAGCGGCTTGCGGCCGCCGGCGTGCAGGAGCTGCTGGTGATCTCGCAGGACACCAGCGCCTACGGCGCCGATCTGCGCTATGCGCCTGGCGAGTGGCACGGCGCCAGCTGGCGCACACGCTTCAGCGATCTGGCGCGCGCGCTCGGTGAGCTCGGCCGCTGGGTGCGGCTGCACTATGTCTATCCGTACCCGCACGTCGACGAGGTCATAGCGCTGATGGCGGCCGGACGGGTGCTGCCCTACCTGGACGTGCCGTTCCAGCACGGCAGCCCCGCCGTGCTCAAGCGCATGCGCCGACCCGCACACGCCGAAGACACGCTGGCACGCATTCACGCCTGGCGCCGCACCTGCCCGGCGCTCACGCTGCGCAGCACCTTCATCGTCGGATTCCCTGGCGAGACGGAGACGGAGTTCGCGGAGCTGCTCGCCTGGCTCGAGGAGGCGCAGCTCGATCGCGTCGGCTGCTTCAAGTATTCGCCGGTCGAGGGCGCGGCCGCCAACACGCTCCCCGGCCACGTCGCCCCCGAGCTGCAGCAGGAGCGTTATGAGCGCTTCATGGAGCGTGCGGCCGCGATCAGCACGCGGCGCCTCGCCGCGCGCGTGGGACGGCGCGAGCACGTACTGGTGGACGAGGTGCTTGACGGCATCGCCACCGCACGCAGCGCCGCCGAGGCGCCGCAGATCGACGGCGTGGTACGCATCGCCGACGCCGGCGCCGGCGCGTGCCGCGCGGGTCAGTTTGCCGACGTGGAGATCGTCGGCGCGGACGCCTACGATCTCAGCGCGCGCCTCGTGCCCGCCGCCTGAGGCGCGCGCTTTCTCCGCCTCAGCTCGAAGTCATGCCGAGCGATTGCATGATCCGCGTCGCCTGGTCCTTTACTGCCTGCCCCTTGCTCATCGCCGTGGTGAAGTCGCCGGTGGTGGCCGCGTTGCTGGCATCGCTCCAGGCGGACTTCATCGAATCCAGTGCCGTCTTGGCCTGAGCCAGGCTGTCCTTGCTGACGCCCTTGGGCAGATGATGCGACTTGGACAGGATGTCGACGCGGCTCTGGATCGCCTCGACCATCTTCGGCACGTCGCCACTCATCGAACCCCAGGCGTCCTTCGCCTTCGCCATCGCCGACTCTACCTCGGCCTGCTTGGCCGCGGCCGCATCTTTCAGGCTGCCGATCGCGGTGCTCAGCGCCGGGGCGGCCGCCATCACGCCCTGATAGTCACCCTTGGCGAGCTTGTCCTTGACGTCCTGAAGCTGTGACTCCACGGCGCCGAGCTGCTCGGGTACGTACTTCTGCGCCTGGTCGCGGATCGCGGTCAGCGCGTTCTCGGCGGAAAGCACCGCCTGCTCGGCAGGTCCCTTCTGACCGCTGCACGCGGCCAGGGTCAGCGCCGCCAGCAGGGTCAGCAGCCAGACATATGATTTCTTCATCATGGTCTTCCTCTCAAACGATGTGTGACGCATCACGGTCAGGGAATGCGCAGTTTCTGGCCCGGTGAGATCTTGTTGGGATCACTGAGCTGGTCGCGATTCGCCTGGAAGATCTTCGTATACAGCGATGCGTCGCCGTAATACTTCTGCGCGATCTTCGACAGCGTGTCGCCGGACTGCACGGTGTAGATCTGCGTGTAGGGGTTGTCGCTTGCCTTGTCGTCTGCCATGACGTCGTCCTCGTTTGCGGTCCGCGGACCTACCGTGTCCGCGCGCGCGAGCGCAAGGGTAACACGAAGTGACCGGCCCGCCACCTGCGCGGGGGCGTGTTGGTACGGCAGCGTTGCTGCATTCCAACATTAACAACCCGTCATGCACGACCCGGGGTGACCGGCTTGCCGCTGACTGCATCGTCCACGCTCGAGTAGTCGAGCGTTGCGGGCGGCAGCAGTGTCAGGTCGGCGCGTGTCAGCGCTTCGCGCGCCGCATCCTTAAGGCGCGCCAGGCGCAGCTGTCGCCCGCGACTGGTGAGCCAGGCGCAGAACTCGCCCAGCGCTTCCAGCGAGGTGCTGTCGAGATCCGGTGATTCCTCCAGACTCAGCACGATCAGCTTTGCCGTTGGTGCCGCCAGCACCCGTTTGCGCACCTGGCCGAGCAGCGGCTCCGCGTTGGCGAAAAACAGCGGCTCCTCGGGCCGCAGCACCAGCGTCTCCGGAACGGTCACCGCAGCGGGAAACCGCGCGATGCTCACGTAGTCGTGTGCGCCGACCCGGCCGAGCACCGACAGGCGCGGGCTCGCGAGCGACTTGAGCAGCATGGCGATACTGAAGCCGATCGCGGCCAGCAGCCCATTCAGCACACCGAATACCATCACGGCAAGCACCGCGGCGAGCGCGATCGGCAGGTCGCGCCGCCAGCGCACGTAGTTGCTGAACACATCGAAGCGCAGTGACTTGCTGACCGCGTGGATGACGATCGCCGCCAGCACGGGCTCGGGGATGCGCTCGATCCAGCGCAGCAGCAACACCACCATCAACAGCACCACCGCGGCTGCGCTAACGCCCGCCAGGCGCGAGCGTGCACCGGCGGCATCGTTGGCGGAGGTGCCGGAGTAGCCGGCGCCGACCGGCGCACCCTGCAGCAGACCGGCGGCGAAATTGGCCACGCCGAGCGCGAGCAGGTCGCGGTTCGGCTGTACGTCGTCGTCGTGTTTGAGGGCGAACGTGCGGATCGAGCCGTACGATTCGGCATACAGGATGAACATCAGTGCCAGCGAGTACTCCGCCAGCGGCAGCCAGTGGCTGCCGCCCGGCAACACCAACGGCGGCGGCGTCAGCGCCAGATGTATCGGGCCGGTGAGCGCGACGCCGTGCAGGGCGAGTGTGGGCGCAGCGAGGATGCCGGCGAGGATCACCACCAGCGCGCCAGGCAGGCGCGGCAACCGCTCGAGCGCAAAAAGCCCGGCGAGTGCGCTGAGCCCGCAGGCAAGGCTCGGCAGATGCCACGCCTCGAAGCGACGCAGCAGCTCCGTCAACAGCGGGAAGAAGCTGCTGCTCGCGGTGTGCAGGCTGACGAGCGTCGGCCACTGCTTCACGGCGATTACCAGCGCGAGGCCGATGGCGTAGCCGCGCAGCACCGGCCGCGCGATCAGGTTGGACATCGCCCCGAGGCGCAGCGCGCCGCACAGTGTGAAGGCGAGCCCGGTGCCCACCACGAGCATCGAGGCAAACACTACCCGCGTGCCCGGATCGGTCCCCCCCAGTGCCAGTGTCGCCGAGGCGAGCACCACCGCCGAGGAGGAGGTGGCACTGACGATCGCGAAGCGGCTGCGCCCGATCAGGCCGTAGCAGACGAGCCCGGCGAGCAGCGAGATGACGCCCGCCTGCGGCGGCAGCCCGGCGAGCCCCGAGTAAGCCACCGCCTCGGGCAGCAGCAATCCGGCAATCGACAGCCCGGCGAGTACGTCGGGGACGACGGTTCTTGTTGTCATCGAGCCGTGATCGTACCGCAAACAGCGGCAGCGGCCGGATCGGCGCCGACGCGGTAACCCGGGGCGGGGAGCGCCTATTCGACCGTGACGCTCTTGGCGAGGTTGCGCGGCTGGTCGACGTCGGTGCCTTTGAGGATCGCCACGTGATAGGCGAGCAGCTGCAGCGGGATGGTGTAGACCACCGGTGCCTGCACGTAGGTGACGTGCCGAGGCATCTCGATGACCGTCACGCCGTCGCTCTCCTCGATGCCGGACTCCGGGTCGGCGAACACGATGAGCTCGCCGCCACGCGCGCGCACTTCCATCAGGTTGGACTTGAGCTTCTCGAGCAGGTCGTTGTTGGGGGCCACCGTTACCACCGGCATGTCGGCATCGACCAGTGCCAGTGGCCCGTGCTTCAGCTCCCCCGCCGGGTAGCCTTCGGCGTGCAGGTAGGAGATCTCCTTGAGCTTCAAGGCACCTTCGAGGGCGATGGGATAGAGCGCGCCGCGGCCGAGAAACAGCGCGTGGTGCTTGTCGGCGAAGCGCTCCGCGAGGCGCTGCACCAGGGGGTCGAGTGCCAGTGTCTTCTCCACCAGCGCCGGCAGCTCGATCAGCCGCGAGACCAGGCCGCGCTCGCGCTCGGCGTCCGCGCCATGATGCTTGGCGAGCGCCACTACCAGCATACCGAGCGCGGTGAGCTGCGTGGTGAACGCCTTGGTAGAGGCCACACCGATCTCCGGCCCGGCGCGTGTCAGCATGACCAGCTGGGACTCGCGCACCAGGGAGCTTTCCGGCACGTTGCAGATTGCGAGCGTCGACAGATACCCCGACTGGCGCGCCAGGCGCAGCGCCGCCAGCGTGTCGGCGGTCTCACCGGACTGCGAGATCGTCACGAACAGCGAGTTCGGCGGCACGAGCGGGCTGCGGTAGCGATATTCGCTGGCAATATCCACCGCACAGGGAAGCTTGCAGATCTGCTCGATGAAATAGCGGGCGACCGAACCAGCGTGGTAGCTGGTGCCGCAGGCGACGATGTGCACGTTCTGCGTGCGGCGGAACACCTCCGTCGCCTCAGGTCCGAATGCGGCCTCGAGCAGGCGGCCGTTGGCGACGCGCTCCTGCAAGGTGTCGGCGATGGCGCGCGGCTGCTCGTGGATCTCCTTGAGCATGAAATGCGCGTACGGTCCGCGCTCGGCGGCATTCGCCGACAGCTCGCTCTCGCGTACCGGCCGCTCCACGCTGTTGCCGTTGCGGTCGATGATGCGCACCGCCGTGCGGCGCACCTCGGCGACGTCCCCTTCCTCGAGGAAAATGAAGCGCCGCGTGACCGGCAGCAGCGCTGCGACGTCCGAGGCTACGAAGTTCTCGTCGGTGCCGAGGCCGATCACCACCGGGCAGCCCTGGCGCGCCAGGATCAGCCGATCGGGATCGTGCTCGCTCACCACCAGCAGCGCGTAGGCGCCCTCGAGCTCCGCCACCGTGGCGCGCACCGCCTTGAACAGGTCCTTGAGGGTCTGCAGGTGAAAGTGAATGCGGTGGGCGATGACCTCGGTATCGGTCTCGGAGGCAAACTGGTAGCCGCGGCGCTCGAGGTCCGCGCGCAGTTCCTCATGGTTCTCGATGATGCCGTTGTGCACGATCGCCAGCCCGTCGCGGGAGATGTGCGGATGGGCATTGCGCTCGCTCGGCACGCCGTGCGTCGCCCAGCGGGTGTGCGCAATGCCGATCTTGCCGTCGGTCGGTTGCTGCTCGAGTGCGTCATCGAGCCGGCGCACCTTGCCGACGGTGCGCAGCCGGGTCAGGTGCTTCGAGCCGTTGAGCACGGCGATACCGGCCGAATCGTAGCCTCGGTATTCGAGCCGTCGCAGACCCTCCATCAGGATCGGCACGACGTTGCGCTCGGCGACAGCTCCGACGATTCCGCACATGGTTTGCTTCCCTCACCTCACCCGGCAGCAACGGCTGACCGGGTCGGTAAGTGTGCCTGAAGCGGGCCCAAAGCGCCGATTGGCAGGTGACGTAATATGTCCGTCCTGGCGCAATCCAGCGACAGTCGGGCGGGCGATTGGCCCCTGCGAGGCTCAGCCGACCCGCCACGCGCGACGCGAGCCCTCGCGGTGCTGCTGGCAGAACTGCGCCAGGCGGCGCACCGCAGCGCGGTATTCCTGATCGGCGCACACGAACTCGAGCCAGAACTCGCGCTGCGCCTGCGCGGTGGCGGCGCGCCGGCTGACCACGAACAAGCGCAGCGCCGTGTTGCGCACCACGCCCTCCTGGTGAAGTTCCGCCTGCAGCACCCTCAGTTCCTTGCGCGCCCTGCGCGACAGGATCCCCGCTACGGGCATCGTTCGGTTCAACACCTGCGCAGGGCTTCGAACTGCGCCGACATCTCGTCGAGCAGGGCGATGACCTCGCAGTAGCGCCGCCAGGCGATACGCAGCTCTTCCAGGTCTTCAGCCTGCAGCCGCTCGAGTCCGCGTCGTGCACTGTCGTGCTCCGCCCGAATGCGGCGATGATGGCCCTCCAGGCGATCGAGACGCTCCCAGAAGTCCGCGTCGAGCCATTCGGCCCGATGTTGTTCCGACGCACTCATGCCCCTACCCTCGGGTGCGTGTTACTGTCAGCGACTGCAACGGTAGCGGGCGAGTGCTACAGGAACGTTGCAACACCCCCGCGAGTCGCTTGCCGCCGCTGTTACTTCGCCTTCTTCGGCCGCTGCCAGCCGTCCACGGTGACCTGGCGCGCGCGGGCGATGGTGAGCTTGCCCGCAGGCACCTCGTGCGTGACCGTGGAGCCGGCGGCGATGGTCGCGCCGGCGCCGACAGTGATCGGTGCGACCAGTACGCTGTTGGAGCCGGTGTGTACGTCGTCGGCGATCTGGGTGGCATGCTTCGCCGCGCCGTCGTAATTGGCGATGATGGTGCCGGCGCCGATGTTGACGCGGTTGCCGACCAGCGCATCACCGACGTACGCGAGGTGATTCGCCTTGGCGTCCGCGCCGAGCCGCGAGTTCTTCACCTCGACGAAGTTGCCAATGTGCACGCTGGCGCCGAGGGCTGCGGCCGGGCGCAGCCGCGCAAACGGGCCGATGCTGCAGTCGGGGCCGATGTGTGCACCGTCGATGACGCAGTGCGCCAGGATCCGCGTGTCGGTGCCGATCTCGCTGTCGCGGATTACGCAGCCGGCGCCGATGTGCACCCGATCGCCGAGCGTGACGCGGCCCTCGAGCACCACGTTGACGTCGATGAACACGTCGCTCCCGTGGCTGATCGTGCCGCGCACGTCGATACGTGCGGGGTCGGCGAGCGTGACGCCGGCGGCGAGCAGCGCGCGGGCGCTGCGCTCGCGGCACACGCGCTCGAGCTGCGCGAGCTGCACCTTGTCGTTCACGCCGAGCACCTCGCTCGCATCCGCGGCGCGCAGCGCGCGCACCGGGACGCGGTCGCGGACCGCCATGGCGATCACATCGGTCAGCAGGTACTCACCCTGGGCGTTGTCAGTGGTGAGCCGTGCCAGCCAGCCGCGCAACAGCCGGGCCGGACCGGTCAGCACGCCGGTATTGCACTCGGCGATCGCCAGTTGCGCCCTGCTGGCGTCGTGTTGCTCGACGATGGCGCGCACCAGGCCGTCGCGGCTGCGCACGACGCGCCCGTAGCCGTGCGGATCGCCAAGCTCTGCGCTGAGCAGCGCCAGCTGCCGCTCGCTGCCCTGCGCCAGCAGCGCCGCCAGGGTCGCCTGGCTGATGAGCGGCACATCGCCATACAGCACCAGCACGCGGTGGCCGTCAGGGATCTGCGGCATGGCTTGCAGCAGCGCGTGTCCGGTGCCCAGCCGCTCGGGCTGCATCGTCCAGGTGACATCCTCGCCGGCGAGCACGCTGCGCACGCGCTCACCGCCGTGCCCGTACACCACGTGGATCGCCGCGGGTGCAAGCGAGCGGGCCGTGTCGAGCACGTGCTTGAGCAGCGGCCGGCCAGCGAGCGTCTGCAGCACCTTCGGCAGCGCGGATTTCATGCGCTTACCTTCGCCCGCGGCCAGAATGACGACGCTGAGCGGTGCCGGCGCCCGCGGCGCCGCGGGCGGTCGGCGCGCGGCCGACGGGCGGCGCCGGCGTCCCGGCCGAGTGTCGCGCTTAGGCATGCGGCGTGATTGTACTCACCGCCACACGGTGTAGGCAGCGCCGCTGGCGCCCGGCGCTTGCATGGGCAGCTCGGCGAGCTTCTGCTGCATCAGCGGGCCCACGTACAGCTGCGGATTGGAATGAATCTGGTGCTCGCCATCCTCGCGGTGCGCGATCAGGCCGGCGGCCTTGTGGAACGCCTCCGCGAGCGAAGCGCTGGTCGGCAGCGCGTCCTTGAGGAACGCTTCGCCGAACCAGGTGAGCTCGCGCTCGTCCTCGCAGCCGAAGGAGCTGTGGGCGGCATCCGCGGCGGTGACGATGGCGGTGGTCTCGCTCTTCAGCTCGTCCATGAACACCCCGGCGTAACAGGCCGACACGACTATCAGCCGCCAGCGGATGCCGGAGGTATCGAGCGCCTCGCGCAGGTCAGCGGCAGTGAGCGTGTTGAGCGGCAGCGAGCCGTTCTGCACGTCCAGACCGTCCTGCGAGCCATGCGAGGTGAGAAACAGCACCAGCACGTCCGCCTGCGTGTTCATGCGTGAGGCGAGCACCTTGAGCGTCTGCGCGAGTCCCGACATGCTGGCCAGCGGATAGGATTCGCGGTCGTCGTCGTCGTTGATGAGCAGCACCGAGCGATCGAGCGAGCCGTAGCGGGCGCCGAACACCTCGCTGGCGAACAGCGCCTCGCGGCGGAACACCTGCTGGCCGCCATCGCCGGCGAAGCCGACGAAGAACACTCCGGGCTTGCCCGGCTGGGCCGGTTTGACGCGGGCGACGGCGGCGGCGATCCGTGCCGGCTGCTCGTAGAAGAGCGCCTCGGCCTGGTCGCTGTCGTCGTTCTGCTCGGACGGTTCCGGCTCCTCGGTCACCCACAGCCGCGTGTCGAGATTGAGGAATCCGAGCGCCCAGGGCGAGGCGATGACGAGCACGCATGCCAGCAGTGCCGGCGCCAGCCGCACCGCGCCGAAGGCCGCGACCAGCAGCCGCAGCACCAGCGCGAGCAGATAGATGAGCGCCAGTACTGTCGCCGCCCTCGGGCGCGTGGCCACCGCGACCAGGTCGAGCGCCAGCCAGAAGACCGTCAGTATGAAGGGCGCAACGGCGAGTACCGGGACCAGCAGCGCGCGCGTGTCCGCGGCGCGGCTCTGGACGCGCGCGATCAGCGCGCAGATCACCAGCCCGATGAGCAGATAGCAGGCCCAACCGAACAGGCCATCGAGGGCGAGCGGTGCGTGCCGCTCGGAGTGCAGCAGGTCGAGCAGCACCCATACCGCGAGATCGAGCACGAAGAGTACCGTCAGCTGGTCGAAGCTGACGGCGAAGTCCGCTGGTGTACGCCGGCGCAGCGTGAGGAGCGCCAGGCCGCCGGCGAGATTACGCTTGAGGTCGGACAGCAGGCCGTGCGAGGCCGGGGCGGCGGGGGCCGCGGGGGGATCGGGGCGATCGGCTGAGGGGTCCGTACGATCTAGCCCCGGAGCTTGCGCAGGCGCTGCAGCACTTTCAGCTGCGCAATCGCCCGCGCGAGCTCGGCCTGGGCCTCGGCGAGCGAGATGAGCTCGGTACGATCCTTGAGCGCATCCTCCGCGCGCTGCTTGGCGGCGAGCGCCGCAGCCTCGTCGATGTCGCGGGCGCGCAGCGCCGTATCGGCCAGCACCGTCACCTTGTGCGGTTGTACCTCGAGCGCCCCGCCGCCGATGTAGAAGGGGTGCTCCTCGCCGTCGGGGGCCTGCACGCGCACCTCGCCCGGCTTGAGCAGCGTCAAGAGCGGGGCGTGACGCGGATAGATGCCGAGCTCCCCCTCGGAAGCCGATGCGAACACCGCGGCGGCGGGACCGGAGAAGATCTCGCCCTCGGCGCTGACGATGTCGACGTGGATAGTGCTTGCTTCTGCCATGGGAGCTACTGCAGCGTCTTCGCCTTGGCGACCGCCTCCTCGATCGAGCCGACCATGTAGAAGGCTTGCTCGGGCAGAGAGTCGAACTCGCCGCTGATGATGCCCTTGAAGCCGCGGATGGTGTCCTTCAGCGGCACGATCTTGCCGTCCTGACCGGTGAATACCTTGGCGACGTTGAACGGCTGCGACAGGAAGCGCTGCACCTTGCGCGCCCGGTAGACGATCAGCTTGTCCTCTTCCGACAGCTCGTCCATCCCGAGGATGGCAATGATGTCCTGCAGCTCCTTGTAGCGCTGCAGCACGGCCTGCACGCCGCGGGCAGTGTTGTAGTGCTCCTCGCCCACCACCAGCGGATCGAGCTGACGGCTGGTGGAATCGAGCGGGTCGACCGCCGGGTAGATGCCGAGCGAGGCAATCTGGCGCGACAGCACCACGGTGGCATCCAAGTGCGCGAAAGTGGTCGCCGGCGAAGGATCGGTGAGGTCGTCCGCGGGCACGTACACCGCCTGGATGGAGGTGATCGAGCCCTTCTTGGTCGAGGTGATGCGCTCCTGCAGCACGCCCATCTCCTCGGCGAGCGTCGGCTGGTAACCGACCGCCGAGGGCATGCGACCGAGCAGCGCCGACACTTCGGTGCCGGCGAGTGTATAGCGGTAGATGTTGTCGATGAAGAACAGCACGTCGCGACCCTTGCCGCCGGAGTCCGGTCGCGTCTCGTCGCGGAAGTACTCGGCCATGGTGAGCCCGGTGAGCGCCACGCGCAGGCGATTGCCCGGCGGCTCGTTCATCTGACCGTACACCATCGCCACCTTGGAGTTGGACAGGTTGTTCTTGTCGATGACGTTCGACTCGATCATTTCGTGATAGAAGTCGTTGCCCTCGCGGGTACGCTCACCGACGCCGGCGAAGACCGACAGTCCGCTGTACTGCTTGGCGATGTTGTTGATGAGCTCCAGCATGTTGACGGTCTTGCCGACCCCGGCGCCACCGAACAGGCCCACCTTGCCGCCTTTGGCGAACGGCACCAGCAGGTCGATGACCTTGATGCCCGTCACGAGCAGGTCCTGGCCTCCGGTCTGCTCATCGAACGCCGGCGGCGGGCGGTGAATCGGCAGGTACTCCGTGGCTTGCACCGGCCCCTGGTTGTCCTGCGGATGCCCGAGCACGTCCATGATACGCCCCAGCGTGCCCTTGCCGACCGGCACCGAGATCGGCCCACCGGTCGCCTCGACGGCGAGACCGCGCTTGAGTCCCTCGGAGGAGCCCATGGCGATGGTGCGCACCACGCCGTCGCCGAGCTGCTGCTGCACCTCGAGCGTCAGGTCGCGGTCCCTGAGCTTGAGCGCTTCGTACACGTGCGGGATGGATTCGCGCGGAAACTCGACGTCGATGACGGCGCCGATGATCTGGGTAATCTGTCCCTCGCTGGAGTTAGCCATGGTGTCGTTCCTCGTCCTCAAACCGCCGCGGCACCGCCGACGATCTCCGAAAGCTCCTTCGTGATCGCCGCCTGCCGGGCCTTGTTGTAGATCAGTTGCAACTCGCTGATGAGCGTGCCGGCGTTGTCGGTGGCCGCTTTCATCGCGACCATGCGCGCCGCCTGCTCGCACGCCACCGTCTCCACCGCACCGCGATAGACCTGCGACTCGATGTAGCGCATCAGCAGGGTATCGAGGATCCCCACCGCGTCCGGCTCATAGATGTAGTCCCAGTGCTCGGCGAGGCCTTCGGTATCGAGCGCCTCGAGCGGCAGCAGCTGCAGAACGGTGGGTTTCTGCGTCATGGTGTTGACGAATTGCGCATTCACCAGCAGCAGCCGATCGAGCTTGCCCTCGCGATAGGCATCCAGCATCACCTTGACGGCACCGATCAGGTCCTTGACGTGCGGCCGGTCGCCGAGGCCGGTGGCGCTCGCGAGGATCGGCAGCGACAGACGCCGGAAGAAATTCAATCCCTTGCTGCCGATCAGGCACAGGCTGACGTCAAGGTGCTGCTTCTGTGCCTCGCGGATCAGCGTGAGTGTCTGCTTGAACACGGTCGCATTCAGCCCGCCGGCCAGCCCGCGATCGGTGGAAATCACGATGATGCCGAGCGACTTCGGCTCGCGGCGTACCAGGAATGGATGCCGGTAATCGGGGTTCGCCTCGGTGAGATGGCCGATGACGTTGCGGATCTTCTGGGCGTACGGGCGGGCCAGCCGCATGCGCTCCTGCGCACGACGGATCTTGCTGGTGGCCACCATCTGCATGGCCTTGGTGATCTTCTGAGTGTTCTTCACACTCGCGATCTTGGAGCGGATTTCCTTGGTACCGGGCATGGCTTCAGGGTAGCGCGCTTCAGTAAGTACCGGTGGCGATGAAGTCCTCGATGCACTTCTTCAGCTGTGCCTCGTTCTCCTTGGAGAACTTAGGCTGGGCGTTGATCGCAGCGAGCATGCTCTGGTAGTTGCTGTGGGCGAACGCCTGCAGCCCCGCCTCGAAGGCGACCACCTTATTCAACTCCACCTTGTCCATGTAGCCGTTGTTGACGGCATAGATCGACAGCGCCATCTCCGCGACCGACATGGGCGCGTACTGCTTCTGCTTCATCACTTCGGTGACGCGCTGGCCGCGCTCGAGCTGCTTGCGGGTGGCTTCGTCGAGGTCGGAGGCGAACTGCGAGAACGCCGCGAGCTCGCGGTATTGCGCCAGCGCCAGGCGAATACCGCCGCCGAGCTTCTTAATGATGTCGGTTTGCGCAGCACCGCCGACGCGCGACACCGAGATGCCGGCGTTCATGGCGGGTCGGATACCGGCGTTGAACAGGTCGGTCTCGAGGAAGATCTGGCCGTCGGTGATGGAGATCACGTTGGTCGGCACGAATGCGGTCACATCCCCTGCCTGGGTCTCGATGATCGGCAGTCCCGTGAGCGAGCCGGTGCGGCCCTTCACCCGCCCCTGGCTCACCTTCTCGACGTACTCTGCGTTGACCCGTGCGGAGCGCTCGAGCAGGCGCGAATGCAGGTAGAACACGTCGCCGGGAAACGCCTCGCGTCCCGGCGGACGGCGCAGCAGCAGTGAGATCTGCCGGTAAGCCACGGCCTGCTTGGACAGATCGTCATAAATAATGAGTGCGTCCTCGCCGTTGTCCATGAAGTACTCCCCCATGGTCACGCCCGAGTAGGCGGCGATGTACTGCATGGCGGCAGGCTGGGAGGCCGAGGCCGCCACGACCACGGTGTGTGCGAGCGCGCCGTGCTCCTCGAGCTTGCGCACCACGTTGGCGACAGTCGACTGCTTCTGCCCGATGGCGACGTAGATGCACTTAATGCCGGAGGTCTTCTGGTTGATGATGGTGTCGATCGCGAGCGCGGTCTTGCCGGTCTGGCGGTCGCCGATGATCAGCTCGCGCTGGCCGCGGCCGATTGGCACCATCGAGTCGATGGCCTTGTAGCCGGTCTGCACCGGCTGGCTCACCGACTGGCGGTAGATGACGCCCGGGGCGACGCGCTCGATCGGTGCGGTACGCGCAGCTTTCACCGGCCCCTTGCCATCGAGCGGCGTACCGAGTGCATCCACCACGCGCCCGAGGAGCTCCGGTCCCACCGGCACCTCGAGAATGCGGTCGGTGGTCTTGACCGTGTCGCCCTCTCCGAGGTGCTTGTACTCGCCCAGCACCACCGCGCCGACCGAGTCCTGCTCGAGATTCAGCGCGAGGCCGAAAGTATTTTGCGGGAACTCGAGCATCTCGCCGTAGCGCGCATCCGCCAGTCCGTGGATGCGCACGATGCCGTCGGTGACCGAGACGATGGTGCCGACGTTGCGCGCCTCGGTGACCGACTTGAAGTTCTCGATCCGTTGCTTGATGAGATCGCTGATCTCGGTTGCCTTGATGGCCATGTGAGTCTCTCTCAGGCGGTCAGTTGGTAGGCAATGCGCTCGAGGCGGGTGCGCAGCGAGCCATCGATGACGAGGTCCCCGGAGCGTAGCACCGCACCACCGATCAGTGCCGGGTCGAGCTGGCAATGCAGACGCACCTGGCGCTTGAGTCGCTTCTCGAGCGCAGCGGCGAGCGTGCGCTGCTGCGCCTCATCCAGCGTTGCTGCCGAGGTCACCGTGACGTCCGCCACGCCCTCGGCGGCATCCTTGAGCGTATCGAACAGCGTAGCAACTTCTGGCAGATAGCCGAGGCGATGATTAGCGGCGAGCGTGCGCACGAAGTTCTCCCCGTGGGCGCCGAGCTTCGGGCCGGCAATGTCTATCACCAGCTGCGCCAGCTGCTCGGCAGTCACGCGCGGATTACCGAGCAGTGCCGCCACGCGTGAGTCCCTGACCACCTCCGCAGCGACGTGCAGCGCTTCCGACCAGGGTCCGAGCCGCTGATCGGCGCGCGCCTCTTCGAACGCTGCGCGCGCGTAGGGTCGGGCGATGGTGAGCTGCTCTGCCATGGCACGAGTTCAGATCTGCGCGCCGAGCTTGTCGAGCAGGTCGGCATGTGCGCGGGCATCGACCTCGCGCCCCAGGAGCTTGGATGCTGCGCCGACGGCGATGCCGGCCACTTCCTTGCGCAGGCTCTCACGTGCCTGATTGGTGTCGAGTACGATCTGCTGCTGCGCCGCGGCGATGATCCGTGCGCCTTCCGCGCTCGCCGTGCCCTTGGCCTCTTCCACCAGCTCATTGGCGCGATGCTGCGCGTGATCGATGATCTGGCTGGCGCGCTCGCGCGCCTCGCGCACGATGGCGTCCGCCTGCTCACGCGCCTGGGCGAGCTTCTGCTCGCCCAGCTCGGCGGCGGCGAGACCCTGGGCGATCTTGCGCTGGCGCTCCTCCATGGCGGCGAGGATGAGTGGCCAGATCCACTTCATCGTGCCGTAGATCAGCAAGGCGAACACGATCATCTGCACGACGAGCGTGAGATTGATGTTCACGGTCTAGCTCTCCTGCCTCGGGCCTGCGGGCACTCCGGTTAGTGTGCAGCCTGCAGCGCACTCACGAACGGGTTGGCGAACGTGAAGAACAGCGCGAAGCCGATCCCGATCATCGCGACCGCATCGAGCAGGCCCGCCACCAGGAACATCTGCACGCGCAGCACCGGCAGCAGCTCCGGCTGACGGGCCGAGCCCTCGATGAAGCGCCCGCCGAGAATACCGAAGCCGATGGCGGTGCCGAGCGCGCCCATGCCGAAGATGATGCCGACGGCCAGCACGGTCATGGCCTGAATGTGTGCAATGTTTTCCATTCAACTCTCCTCGAAACAACCGGATGAAAAATCGTTAAGCGCTGACCTGCTAGTGGTGCTCGCTGGCCATCGACAGGTAGACCACCGTGAGCACTGCGAAAATGAAGGCCTGAATCGTGATGATCAGTATGTGGAAGACCGTCCAGATGAGGCCGAGAATGAACTGGCCGATCAGCCCGAGCCAGCCGCCGATGCTGAGCAGTTGGTTCACGCCGTGCGACAGCGTCAGCACCGCGATCAGCAGGAAGATCATCTCGCCGGCATAGAGGTTGCCGTACAGTCGCAGCGACAGCGACACCGGGCGGGCGAGGAACGTCACCGATTCCAGCACGAAGTTCACCGGCACCAGCAGCGCCTGCACGAACACGTTCTTCGCCTTGAACGGCTGCAGCGTCAGCTCGCTGATGAAGCCGACGACGCCCTTCATCTTCAGGCTGTAGAAGATGATCAGCAGGAACACCGTGAGCGACAGGGCGAAGGTGGCGTTGAGATCGGTGCTCGGCACGACCTTGAGGTGCTCGAATCCCGCGCCGCGCGCCGCTGCCGGCAGCAGATCGACCGGCACCAGATCCATGAAGTTGAACAGGAACACCCAACAGAAGATGGTGAGTGCCAGCGGTGCAATCAAGCGGCTGGTGCCATGAAAGGTATCGCGCACCTGCTCGTCCACCTTCTCGACGATCCACTCGATGACCGACTGCAGCACGCCCGGAACCCCGGTCGTGGCGCGGCGCGCGACCCACAGGAACAGGCCGAAAAACACCAGCGCCAGCAGCACCGAGAAGAACACGGTGTCGTAGTTGATGACCGAGAAGTCGATGATGCCGTGCGGCGCCTTGTTCGACAGAAAGGTCTGGTGGTGCAGGATGTATTCGGTCGCACCACCGCTCTTCTCTGCTGCCATCATGATCATCCGCCCACCCACAGCGCTTCAGCCGCCGCGACGCACCGTGCCGAGAGGCCGCAGCGCGCCGAGCAGCGCAATCCAGTACACCAGGAAGGTCGCCGCGAACGTGGCGAACATCGCCAGCGGCGCCACCCTCATCACCTTCAGCACGACCACGAACAACACGATCACCACGACGAGCTTCACAGCCTCGCCGACGTAGAACGTGCTCAGCGCGCGCGGCGCCGAGGCTCCGGCCGTTCTGCCGAACACCAGAGCCGCCATCGCGAGACTCCCCGCGGTGGCGATCCCTCCCCCTGCGAGCGCCGACAGCGCCGCGCGTCCACCGCCCAGACCTAAGGCGGCGAGGGTCGCTATCACGGTGACGCCCGCCTGACCCAGCACGACGCCGAAGGCCAGCCGCCGCGCCTGGGGCAGATCGATCGCCAACACCTTATATAGGTCCCGCTCAGGGGCTCAAAAGAGCCGCTTGTCCCGTGCCCTGACGCAGGCGCAGGTGGCTTAACATTACTTCGGCCGTTCAGTCACTTAGGACTGCCCGGCAAAAAAGCCGCGGGATTATAGAGAGCGCCCGGGCCTCCGTCCACCGCGCGCGGTCCGCTCTTATACCTATACGTATCCTTCATACGTATCTCGCGTACGTATCTCTCATACGTATCTCTTGTTTGGCCCCTCTTGTTGCGCGCCGCCTAAGGCGCGCTACTGGATGTGCGCGAGGATGCCGTCCAACTCGTCCAGGCTGTTGTAGCTCACGACCAGCTTGCCGCGGCCAGCGTTCCCCTGCTGGATCGCGACCCGCGCCCCGAGCTTCTCCGCCAGCTCCTGCTCCAGGCGCTCGACGTTCGGGTCGCGCGCCGAGGCTGCTCCGTCGCTGGATGCGCCGGGCGGGGCCTGCAGCCGCCGCACCAGCGCCTCGGTCTCGCGGACCGACAGGCCCTTCTTCGCCACCAGCATGCCGACCTCGATCTGCTGGCGGCGCTGCGTGAGCGCGAGCAGTGCGCGCGCGTGGCCCATCTCGAGGGTGCGCTTCTCGACCAGCTCGCACACCTCCGGGGCGAGCTCGAGCAGGCGCAGCATGTTGCTGACCCCGGCGCGCGAGCGTCCCACCGCCTCGGCGGCTTGGTTGTGCGTCAGTCCAAACTCGCTGATCAGGCGCGCCAGGGCGCGCGCCTCCTCCAGGGGATTCAGGTTCTCGCGCTGGATGTTCTCGATGAGCGCGACGGCGATCGCCGCCTCGTCCGGAATGCGGCGGATGACCGCTGGAATCTCGCTGAGGCCCGCCATCTGCGCCGCGCGCCAGCGTCGCTCGCCGGCGATGATCTCGTAGCGCGTCCGGTCGCCGCTCCCCGCCCCGTCCAGCGGGCGCACCACGATCGGCTGCACGACGCCCTGCGCCTTGATCGAATCGGCGAGCTCGGTGAGCGTCTCCGCGCGCATGTCGAGGCGCGGCTGATAGCGACCGCGCTGCAGCACATCGAGCGGCAGCCGGGCGAGCTCCTCGCCCGCGGGTACCGGGGCGGGCGCGGACGGCTGCAGCGCGGGTGCGGACGCAGGTGCGGTGCGGGCTCCCAGGAGGTCAGCGAGTCCCCGGCCGAGCGGCTTCCTGTGCATCATCGTGACCTGCCCTCGCCGAACGCGCCGGGCGCGATGCCACCGCCGTAGGGCGCAGCGCCGTTAGTGCCGGTGGCGGCGACCGGATCATCATCGTGCGGCAGGGCGGCCGAATCTGAGTTCGCGGGCGGCTCCCCGGGTCCGGGCGCTGCCGCAGGGGGCGCGGCGCCATCGGGCGGGGCGCCATCGGGCGCGGCCGCCTCCGGGCGCGGGCCCTGCGCGGGTGCTGTCGTCTCGGTTGTCGGATCTGTGGTCGTGCCCGCAGTGGTGCCGGCCGGGGCGCTGTCGGCCGCGGCGGTTCCATCTTGCGCGGCCGCGGCGCGGGCGAAGCCCCTGGCCTCGTCCTCGCGGCGGATCATCTCGCCGGCGAGCGCCAGGTAAGCGAGCGCGCCGCGTGATTCCTTGTCGTGAAACAGCGCCGGCTTACCGAAGGACGGCGCCTCGGCGAGGCGGATGTTGCGCGGAATGACCGTGCGGAACACCGTGTCGCCGAAGTGTGCGATGAGCTGCGCGCTGACCTCGTTGGCGAGGTTGTTACGGGGGTCGAACATCGTGCGCAGCACGCCCTCGATCGACAGCTGCGGATTGGCGGCGACGCGGATCTGCTCGATGGTGGACAAGAGTGCCGACAGGCCCTCGAGCGCGTAGTACTCGCACTGCATCGGGATGAGCACGCTATCGGCGGCCACCAGCGCATTGACGGTGAGCATGCTGAGCGCCGGCGGGCAGTCGATCAGGATCACGTCGAACTCGCTGCGCTTGGGTTGCAGCGCCTGGCGCAGCTTGGTCTCGCGCCCGATCGGCAGCGTGAGGAGCCGCACGTCGGCCGCGGTGAGATCCTGGTTGGCCGGCAGCAGCGTGAAGCCACCATGCTCGGTCGGCAAATCGACGTTGACGAGTGCTGCGGCCAGCTCGCACTCCCCGAGCAGCACCTCGCAGGCGCTGCGTGTGAGCTGCGACTTGTCGATGCCGCTGCCCATGGTGGTGTTGCCCTGCGGGTCGAGGTCCACGAGCAGCACGCGGCGCTTCGTGGCCGCGAGCGATGCGGCCAGATTTACCGCCGTGGTGGTCTTGCCGACGCCGCCCTTCTGATTCGCGATGGCAATGACGCGCTTCATGGGCGACAGTGTACTGCACTGCCGCGCCGGCGCCGCGGGGGTCAGGCCACGAGCTTCGCGGGTGCCCGCTCCAGGTGCGCGCGCGCCATTTCGTCGGCAATGGCGTTGGTCGCGCGGTTCTCGCGCCGGGCACGCTCGAAGATCTCGGTCAGGCGCAGCGG
Source organism: uncultured Gammaproteobacteria bacterium (assembly GCA_963837075.1). Taxonomy (GTDB): domain Bacteria; phylum Pseudomonadota; class Gammaproteobacteria; order Steroidobacterales; family Steroidobacteraceae; genus 13-2-20CM-66-19. The sequence goes on from CAWILY010000009.1 coordinate 573,947, forward strand.
AATCCCCTGGATATCGGCGATCACCTGCGCCTCGGTCGCGCCCCCCTGGTACTCGCGCGACACGCTGATGATGCCGCCGGCATTGATGACGTAATCGGGTGCGTACAGGATGCCGGCCGTCTGCAGCGCCGCGCCGTCCTGGCCCTGCGCCAGCTGGTTGTTCGCCGCTCCGGCGACGATGCGCGCCCGCAACCTTGGGATCGATTGCGAATTCAGCACGCCGCCGAGCGCGCACGGCGCCAGCACGTCTACATCCAGCGCCAGCACGCCCTCGACCGGCACGGCCAGCGCTTTGAATTCCTCGCACACGCGCTGCACCGCGGCCGGACGCACGTCAGCGACCGAGAGCCGTGCGCCATCGGCGGCCAGCATGCCGCACAGGTGGTAGCCCACCCCGCCCGCGCCCTGCACCGCGACGCTCACGCCATTCAGGTCCGTGCGGCCGAGCCGGAATTTCACCGCTGCTTTGATGCCGAGGAACACCCCGAGCGCCGTTTTGGGTCCGGGATCGCCGCCGGCCGCGCCGGGCGCCGCGCCCAATCCCGCCACGTAGCGCGTAGCGCGGGCCACGTGCGCCATGTCGGCCGTAGTCGTGCCGACGTCCTCGGCGGTGACATAGCGGCCGCCGAGCGAATCGATAAGGCGGCCGAAGGCCGCGAACAGCTCGGGCGTCTTCGCCTTGCGTGACTCAGCGATGATCACCGCTTTGCCGCCGCCGAACGGCAGTCCCGCCATGGCGTTCTTGTAGCTCATGCCGCGCGAGAGCCGCAGCACGTCCGCGACGGCTTCCGCGGTCGTGGCGTACGGCCACATGCGGCAGCCGCCTGCGGCGGGGCCGCGCGCCGTGGAATGGATGGCGATGATCGCGCGCAGCCCCGTGGCTGCGTCGTGACCGAAGACGACGAGCTCGTGAGCATCGAACTCGCGCATGTCGAAGATTTCCATGCCGTACAAGGCTACCCGGCCAGCGTGCATCGATCGTCACAAAAATTGCCTTCTGGCGCTTTTAGATGAGATATTCATCTCATCTTGATACGCATAGTGGCATGAACAGTGCAAACCGACCTGAACCGTGGCGACCTGCGCATCCTCGGCCTGCTGCAGGAGCACGGTCATCTTTCCGCCGCCGAGGTGGCCGAGCGCCTCGGAATGACGACCTCCACGTGCTGGCGACGCATCACGCGGCTGGAGGAAAGCGGCGTGCTGCGCCGGCGTGTGGCGCTGCTCGATCGCGAGAAGCTCGGACTCTCGGTCATGGTGTTCTCGCACGTGAAGGTAGCCGGGCACGGTCGCGAGGCGCTCCTGCGCTTCGAGCAGGCGGTGCGCGCGCATCCGGAGATCCTCGAGTGCTACACGCTGATGGGGGAGACGGACTTTCTGCTGCGTATCGTGTGCCGCGACATCAAGGCCTACGAGGCCTTCTTCCTCGACCACCTGTCGCGCTTTCCCGGCGTGCAGTCGGTGAACTCCTCCATCGCGCTCGCCGTCATCAAGGAGACGACCGCCCTGCCACTGCACCTCGGCCAGCCGTAGTGCCGCTCGCATAGGAGCTGACCGGCTCGAGCTCCTCGACGCCGGCCATGGGCGCCGGGTCGAGCCCGGCGCAGGTGACGATCTGCTGGGTATTGATGAACGGGCCCTTGAGCTCATGCGGCACGGGGCGGCGGCGAGTCTTGCGCCACAGGTCGTACAGGGTGAGCGTGCCGGTCAGGGTGGCCAGCGTGCCGAAGTAGGCACGCGGGCCGAAGGCGGCCATGAGGCTCCCGGTCAGCACGGGACCTGAGGCCGCGGCCGTGCCGTTGATCAGCAGCAGCCGGCTGCTCGCGGCGACCATCTGTGCCGGCTCGAGCTTGTCGTTGACGTGCGAGACCGACAGGGAATAGAGGGTCAATGCCGCACCGCTGAAGAGCGCGGCGAGGAGCAGGAACAGTGCGCGCGGCATGGCGGGGAAAACCACCAGCACTGCGGCGACGGCGGTGGCCAGCAGGCAGACGCTTGCGATCACGGTGCGCCGGTCCATGCGATCCGACAGCCGGCCGACGGGGTACTGGGTGAGCACCGCCGCGAGGATGCTGACCGCCATGAACTCGGCCACGCCGCGCGTGCCGGAGCCGGAGAGGCGTGCGTACACCGGCCCCATGGAAAAGATGATCGAGGAGATCATCCCCGACACGGCCACCGCCACCACTCCCAGGGGGGAGTTGCCGTAAAGGTCGCGGAAACGCACGCGCTGCGGCACGGTGGGCTCGGGAATGTGCTGCGCGGAGGCGACGATGGGCACCATCGCCACCGAGATCAGCGCGGAGACCAGCATGAACAACTCCGGCGACTGCGGGCTTGACAGCACCAGCAGAAACTGCGCGCCGCCGAGCCCCACGTACAGCACCAGCATGTACACCGCGAGCAGCCTGCCGCGGTTGCTGCGGTTGGCGCGGTGGTTGAGCCAGCTTTCGGCCACCACGTAGATACCGGCGAAGCACACCCCGGAGAGTAACCGCATGAGCGCCCAGGGCACCGGGTGCACCCAGGAGGCGTGTATCAGCACCGCGACGGAGGCAAGCGCGGCGAGCGTGGCGAACACCCGCACTGGTCCGACGCGCTTCAGCAACTGCGGCGCAAGCCGCGTGCCGATGAGGTAGCCGACGTAGTAGCACGACATGACGATGCCGATCACCGGCGTCGGAAATTGCTCGAGCGTCGCGCGCAGCCCGAGGAGCGTGCTCTGCAGCCCGGCTCCCAGCATGAGGATGCCCATGCCGAGCAGCAGCGGCCAGGTGGCGAGAATCGGGTTCACGGAGGGATGGTAACCGCTGTCCCGTTGCCTGCGCCGCCGGGGCTGTCCTGCGCCCCTCAGTGACGCTGCAGCACGATGAGGCAGCGCGCCGCGTCGAGGCCGGGGATATGGAGCTCGCGCGAGCTCACGACGCGCCACCCCCCTGGAAGGTCGGCGAGCTCGCGTTCCGGCCACTTGCCCTTCATGGCGAGCACGTGGGTCTCAGGGCCGCAGAGTCGCGCGACGGTGTTGAGCATCTGCGGCAGCGGCGCGAGCGCCCGGGCCACCAGCGTGTCGAACGGCGCCGCGGCCCGGTAGCTTTCCGCGCGCGCGTGCACGGCAGTCACGTTATCGAGGCCGAGGAGCGCGGCGGCATGCTCCACGAAGCGGACCTTCTTCGCCGTGGCGTCGATCAGCGTGAACCGGCGCTGAGGATTCACCACCGCGAGCGGCAAGCCGGGGAAGCCGGCCCCGGTGCCGACGTCGGCGATGCGCGCGCCGTGGAGATCGCTGTGCACGGCGAGACTGTCGAGCAGATGGTGTGTGACGACGTCTTCGGGTGCGGTGATGGCGGTCAGGTTGTAGCGGCGGTTCCAGCGGGCGAGCTCCGCCACCAGGGTGCACAGCCGCGCCGCGTCCGCAGGCGTAAGGGCGACCCCGAGGCTCGCTGCATCCCGCACCAGCTCCACCGCCGCCGAGTCGTCTGCGCTCAAGCTCGCCCCGCGTGCCCTGCGTTGTTCCGGGCGCTCCTTATACTGCACGGGTGAGACTGCTGCTGGTAGAAGACGATCCCATGATCGGGGAGGCGATCCGCGCCGGGCTGAAGCGCGAGGGATTCACCGTCGACTGGGTGCACGAAACCGAAGCCGCCGAGCAGGTGCTGCGTACCGAGCCGTTCGTGCTGCTGCTGCTCGATCTCGGCCTGCCCGGCAGGGGCGGACTGGGGCTGCTCAAGGCGCTGCGTGCGCGCGGCACGACCTTGCCGGTGCTCATCATCACCGCGCGCGATGCGGTCTCGGATCGGGTGGCAGGACTCGATGCGGGAGCGGACGACTATCTCATCAAGCCGTTTGACCTGGACGAGCTCGCCGCGCGCATCCGCGCCCTACTGCGGCGCAGGTCCGGCCGCTCCTCCTCGCTCCTCGAGCATGTCGGTGTCGTGCTCGATCCGGCCGCGCACCGCGTCACGCTGGACGGGGCCGAGGTGTCGCTGTCACCGCGCGAGTTCGCGCTGCTGCAGCTGCTGCTCGAGCGCCCCGGTGCGATCCTGTCGCGCGCGCAGATCGAGGAGCGTCTCTACGGCTGGGGAGAAGAAGTCGAGAGCAACGCGGTGGAGGTACACATTCATGGGCTGCGTCGCAAGCTCGGGGCCGGATTCATTCTAACCGTGCGCGGGGTCGGCTATCGCGTGAGACCGCAATGAGCTCGCTACGCGCGCGGCTGCTCGCACTGCTGCTCGGGGGGGTGATCTGCGTCGGCGCCGCCGGCGGCTGGATCGTCTATCGCAACGCGCTCGCCGAGGCGGACGCGTTCTTCGACTACCACCTGCGCCAGACCGCGCTGATCCTGCGCGATCAGCCGGTGCGCTACCTGCTGGGCCCCCAGTTCCAGCCCTCGGACGCGGCCTATGACTTCGTGGTGCAGGTCTGGTCGCTCGATGGCGTGCGCGTCTACCTGTCGCGCCCGCACGCGGTGCTGCCCGAGGTGACCACCCTCGGCTTCTCCACGGTCGCCACCAGCGAAGGACGCTGGCGCGTATTCGGCGTGCAGGCGATGACCAGTGTCATCCAGGTGGCGCAGCCCATGAAGGTGCGCGAGCGGCGGGCCGCGGAGCTGGCGCTGCAGACACTCAAGCCCTTCGCGCTGCTGTTGCCGCTGCTGGCGCTGTTGATCTGGTTCGCGGTTGGTCACGCGCTCGAGCCGTTGCAGCGCCTCACCGCGCAGCTCAAGGCGCGCCGCGTCGACGCGCTCGACTCGCTGGGCGATGCCGGGCTGCCGGCGGAGGTGCGGCCGCTGATCACTGCGCTCAACGATCTGCTCGGGCGCCTGCGCGCAGCGCTCGGGCGCGAGCGCGCCTTCGTGGCTGATGCCGCGCACGAGCTGCGCACGCCGCTCACGGCGCTCCATCTGCAGCTCGGCATCCTGGCGCGCGCCGGCTCGGACAGCGAGCGTGCCCAGGCCATGAGCACCCTGTCGGCGGGCGTACAGCGGGCGATCCGCCTGGTGGAGCAGCTGCTGGCGCTGGCCCGCCAGGAGCCGCGCGCCGGCTCACCGCGGCAGCCCGTGCGGCTCGATGACCTGGCGCGGGAGGTCGTGGCCGAGCTCGTGCAGCTCGCCGATGCCGGCCATATCGACCTCGGCGTCGCGGCCGCACAGCCGGCGACGGTTCCCGGTGATGCGGATGCCCTGCACACGCTGCTGCGCAATCTCGTGGACAACGCCGTGCGCTACACGCCAGCCGGCGGACGGGTCGATGTGACGGTCGAGGCGGCCGGCGCCGCGGCTGCAGGCGCCGCAGGCGGCGCACGCCTCATCGTGACCGACACCGGGCCGGGGATCCCGCCGGCGGAGCGTGCGCGCGTGTTTGACCGCTTTTATCGCCGCGCCGGCACCGAGCCGCCCGGCAGCGGGCTCGGGCTTGCGATCGTGCGTACGATCGCGGAAGGCCACGGCGCGGCGCTCGCGCTCACCGATGGCCCCGGCGGGCAGGGACTGGTCGTGACGGTGACTTTCCCGCGCTAGCCGCGCCTCAATGCGCGAGCCTCTTCAGGAAGCTCGCGGCGGTGAGCAGGTAGGCGTCGCGGTTGACCTTTTTCAGGAAGCCGTGTCCCTCGTTCTTCGCCACGAGGTACCACACCTCTCCGCCCCCCGAGCGCACGCGCCACACGAGCTGCTCGGATTCGGAGACCGGCACGCGTGGATCGTTCATGCCGGCCACCACCAGCAGCGGCTTCTTGATGCGCGCAGCATTGGTGAGCGGGGAGATGCGATTGAGGAACACGCGCATGCTGGTATCGCGCTCATCGCCGTACTCCGAGCGACGCCAGTCGCGGCGGTAACTGGCGGTGCTGTGCAGGAAGGTCACGAAATTACTGATCCCGACGAGATCGATGCCGCCGCGCAACCGCTCGCCGTAGGTGATCAGTGAAGCGAGCGCCATGTAGCCGCCGTAGGAGCCGCCCATCACCGCCACGCGCTCGCGGTCGAAGCCCGGCTGCACTCCGATCCATACCAGCAGCGAGCCGATGTCGCGTACCGCATCCTCGCGCAGCACGCCGTTGTCGAGCGCGAGAAAGGTCTTGCCGTAGCCGGATGAGCCGCGCACGTTGGGCGCCACCACGGCGTAGCCGAGCTCGCTCACCAGGAACTGCACGAACGGATCCCACTCGGGACGATATTGCGACTCGGGTCCGCCGTGAATGTCGATCACCACCGGCACCGGCCCGCTGGCATGCTGCGGGCGGTAGACGTAGGCGGACAGCATGCGCGGGTGGCCGTTGACCCGGTCCCAGCTGGGGAAACGTACCAGCTCGGGCGTGACCAGCGTGCTGGCGTCGATCGGCCCCGCCTCGCTGTGCGTCCAGCGCGTGAGGCTCGCCGCTTCGACGTCGTAGACGTACACGTCGCGCGGTGCGCCGGCGCCATCGACCGTCATCGCCAGCTTGCGCCCGCTGCGGTCGAAGCGCGGGTTGCCGATGCGTCCTTCCGGCAGCCCGACCGGCTCGAGCGGTTGATGGGTAAGCGTGTCGAGCACGGTGAGGCGGCTGCGGCCGTCCTCGTTGAGCACGTAGGCAATGTAACGGCCGTCGGCGCTGACGTCGAAGGTCTCCACGTCCCAGCTGACATCCGGCGACACGAGGCGGTTCTCGTGAGTGATCGGATCCTTGAACTTCAGCTGCATGAACTCGGAACTCTCGTCGGTCAGCACATACACCCCGCGCCCCGTGGGCGCGAACTTCGCGAGCGTGATGCCGGCCTTGACGGGCTTGTCCTCGAGCGGGGTGAGCGTGCCGCTAATGGTATCGGCCAGATACAGATAGCTCTCGCTGCTGGAGATGTAGCGCCACACCAGCAGCCTCGAGTCGTCCGCCGACCAGTCGAGCGGGTACCAGGTGTCGTCGCGGCCACCGACCAGCAGCTGCGGCGCGCCGGTGCCGGTGACGTCCGCCACGTAGACGTCGTAGCTGAGGCCGTCACGGTCGTTGCCGTAGAAGGCGACCCGCTTGCCGTCGTGCGCCCATACCGCGCTGCCGTGGATGAAGGCGCCGCTGGTGAGCTGGCGCACCGCCCCCTTGGCGCTCTGGTAGAACACCTGGGCGTTCTCATCGCCGGCTTCGTCCTTGAGGAACACGAAACCCGAGCCGCTGGGCGCCGCGCGCGCCCACTCGATCGGATCGGGATAGAACGTCAGCTGCTCGCGCATGCCGAGCGGTGCGCTGACGCGGTGCACCTGGGTGGTGTCACCGAAGCGCGTCTCGATCAGCAGGCTCCCGTCCGCCGTCCAGTCGAGGAGCGTGGCGCCGCGCGACTGCTGGTAGCGGGCGAGGCGCGCCACCAGGGTCGGATCCGGCGCTGGAATGCCGTCGTAGACCAGATCGCCCTGCTCGCGATGTTGGGAGGCAGGCGCAACCGCCTGCTGAGCCGGAGCGGCAAAGGGCGTAAAGAGAGTGACGGACAGGGCCACGCGGGCGGCGAGTGTCCGGAGCGGGTAGTGATCGGTCATGCGGTTGCGCTAGCCTACAGGGTACGATGTATGTGCGCGACCCCCGCGCGTGCCACCCGGCAGGCCGACGTCCCTTGAAAGCGACGCTCCATCGTCATCCGCACGGCATCACGGCGGTCGATGCGCAGTATCTGTACCCGGGCCACGCCGCCGCGCACCTGATCGTGGACGACGGCCGCGCGGCGTTCGTCGATGTCGGCACCAACTTCTCGGTGCCGTTCCTGCTGGCTGCGCTCGATGAGCTCGGCATCGCGCGCACGGCGGTGGACTACCTGCTGCTCACGCACGTACACCTCGATCACGCCGGCGGCGCCGGAACACTGATGCGCGAGCTGCCGAACGCCCGCGCGGTGCTGCACCCGCGCGGCGCACCGCACATGATCGACCCGGCGAAACTGATCGCCGGCTCGAAGGCGGTGTACGGCGCGGAACGCTTCGCGAGCTTCTACGGTGAGCTGCTGCCGATCGCAGCGCAGCGCGTGCAGGTGGTGCAGGACGGCGAGCCCCTGACCCTTGGCAGCCGCACCCTCGAGCTCCTGCACACGCCCGGACACGCGCTGCACCACTACGTCGTGGTGGATGCCGCGCACGCCAGCATCTTCAGCGGCGACACCTTCGGCATCTCCTACCGCGCGCTCGACACCGCGAACGGCGCGTTCATCACGCCCTCGACCGTTCCCACCCAGTTCGACCCGGAGGCGCACCTCGCCTCCATCGACCGTATGCTCGCTCGCCGCCCGGAATCGGTGTATCTGATGCACTTCAGCCGCGTCACCGGCATTCCCCGCCTGGGCACGTCCCTGAAGCAGCAGATCACGGCACTCGCCGGCATCGCGCGCGCGCACGCAACCGACGCCGACCCCGCGCGCGGCATCCACGCCGACATGCTGGCGCTGTGGCTCGGGCTGGCGCGCGCGCATGGCTGCCGGCAATCCGACACCGAGCTCGAGCAGGCGCTCGAGGGCGATCTCGCGCTCAACACCCAGGGCCTCATCGCGTGGCTGACACGCATTCAGGACAAGGCGGCGAAGCCATGAGCTCCTTCAAAGCGTTCCGTATTCACTCCGACGGCGGCCGCATCAGCGCGCGCTTCGAGCCACTGACTCTGGAGGATCTCGCCCCCGGTGACGTCGTCATCCGCGTCACGCACTCGGACATCAACTACAAGGACGCGCTCGCCGCCACCGGCGCCGGCAAGATCCTGCGCCGCTACCCGCTGGTCGGCGGCATCGACCTGGCCGGCGTGGTCGAGTCTTCGCAGGATCCGCGCTACCGGCCCGGTGATGCGGTGCTGGTGACCGGCTGCGGGCTGTCCGAAACGCACGACGGCGGCTACGCGCAGATGGCGCGCGTGCCCGGCGACTGGGTGATTCCCATGCCGCCGGGGCTCGACGCCGCCACCGCCATGGCGCTCGGCACCGCGGGCTTTACCGCGGCGCTCGCCATCCATCGCCTGGAGCAGAACGGCCAGCAGCCCGCCGGCGGTCCAATCGTGGTCACCGGAGCCTCCGGTGGCGTCGGCAGCCTTGCGATCGACATGCTGAGCGCGCGCGGCTACCGGGTGATCGCCGTCACTGGCAAGCAGGAAGCGGCCGCCTATCTCAGGGAGCTCGGCGCGAGCGAGGTGCTGCTGCGCCAGGAGATCGATCTCGGCACGCGGGCGCTCGAGACCGCGCGCTTCGCCGGAGCGATCGACAATCTCGGCGGCGATACCCTAGCCTGGCTCACGCGCACCGTGGATTTCTGGGGCAACATCGCCAGCATCGGGCTCGCTTCGGGGCCGGAGCTGAAGACCACGGTGATGCCCTTCATCCTGCGCGGCGTGGCGCTGCTCGGCATCAACTCCTCGGCGACGCGGCGCGAGTGGCGCCTCGCAGTGTGGCAGCGCATCGCGACCGACCTGCGACCGCGGCATCTTGCCCGCATCGTCACGCGTACCATCGGCTTCGATGAGCTGCCGACGGCGTTTCCGCCATACCTCGACGGCCGCGTCACGGGACGCACGGTGGTGCGCATCGGCTGAACGGACGAACACCCTACCTGCGGGTAGGATATAGAATGTTCGTTCGCATCCGAGGTCCGTCATGCCCGAAACGACAGTCACGGCCGGCGCGCGTCTGCGGGCCGCGGTCGAGGCGGAACGGCCGCTGCAGGTGGTCGGAACGATCAACGCCTATGCAGCGCTGCTGGCCGCTCGCGCCGGCTTCCGCGCCATCTATCTGTCGGGCGCCGGCGTCGCCAACGCTTCCTTCGGGCTGCCCGATCTCGGCATCACCGCGCTGAACGATGTGTGCGAGGACGTGCGCCGCATCAGCGGCGCGTGCCAGCTGCCGCTGCTGGTGGACGCCGACACCGGTTTCGGCGGCGCCTTCAACATCGCCCGCACGACACGCGAGCTGATCCGCGCCGGCGCGGCCGGCATGCACCTCGAGGACCAGGTTGCGGCCAAGCGCTGCGGTCACCGCCCCGGCAAGGCGCTGGTGCCGAGCGGCGAGATGGTCGATCGCCTCAAGGCCGCGGTCGATGCGCGCAGCGATTCGGCTTTCGTCGTCATGGCGCGCACCGATGCGCTCGCGGTGGAGGGACTTGGCGGCGCGCTCGAGCGCGCGGCCGCGTATGTCGCCGCCGGCGCGGACATGATCTTCGCCGAGGCGCTGCGCACGCTGGATGAGTACCGGCAGTTTGCCGGGCAGGTCGCGGTGCCGCTGCTCGCTAACATCACCGAATTCGGGCAGACGCCGCTGTTCACGGTCACGGAGCTGGGCGCCGCGGGCGTGCGGCTGGTGCTGTATCCGCTGTCGGCGTTCCGCGCCGCGGCCAAGGCACACGTCGTCGTGTACGACGCCATCCGCCGCCAGGGCACGCAGCAGAGCGTGCTGCCCTACATGCAGACGCGTGCCGAGCTGTACGAGGTGCTCGGCTACCAGGAATACGAGAGCAAGCTCGACGAGCTGTTCGGGAAAGACGAGTCATGAGCGAGACTGCACCCAAACCGAAGAAGTCCGTCGCGCTCTCGGGGGTTACGGCCGGTAACACCGCGCTGTGCACCGTGGGCCGCACCGGCAACGACCTGCACTATCGCGGCTACGACATCCTCGAGATTGCCACGGTGTGCGAGTTCGAGGAGATCGCGCACCTGTTGATCCACGAGCGGCTGCCGAACCGCGCCGAGCTCACCGCTTACAAGGCCAAGCTGCGCTCGCTGCGCGGGCTGCCCAGCGCCGTGCGCGGCGCGCTCGAGCTGCTGCCGGCGGCCGGCCATCCGATGGACGTGCTGCGCACCGCCGCGTCCGTGCTCGGCTGCGCGCTGCCGGAGAAGGACGATCACGCCATCCCCGGTGCGCGCGACATCGCCGACCGGCTGATCGCCTCCTTCGGCTCGATGCTGGTGTACTGGTATCACTTCAGTCACTCGGGGCAGCGCATCCAGGTCGAGACCGACGACGACTCGATCGGCGGACACTTCCTGCACCTGCTGCACCGGCGGTCGCCGCCCGCCTCCTGGGTGCGCGCCATGCACACCTCGCTGATCCTCTATGCCGAGCATGAGTTCAATGCCTCGACCTTCGCCGCGCGCGTGATCGCCGGCACCGGCGCCGACCTGTACTCGTGCATCACCGGCGCCATAGGCGCATTGCGCGGCCCGAAGCACGGCGGCGCCAACGAGGCGGCTTTCGGGATCCAGAAGCGCTACGACACGCCCGCCGAGGCGGACGCCGACATCCGCGCACGCGTGGCCAACCACGAGGTGGTGATCGGCTTCGGGCACCCGGTGTACACCCTTGCCGATCCGCGCAACGAGGTGATCAAGGAGGTGGCGCGCACGCTGTCGAAGGAAGCGGGCGACATGAAGATGTTCGACATCGCCGCGCGCATCGAGACGGTGATGCACAAGACCAAGAACATGTTCGCCAACCTCGACTGGTTCTCGGCGGTCTCGTATCACATGATGGGCGTGCCGACGGAGATGTTCACGCCGCTGTTCGTCATCGCGCGCACCAGCGGCTGGGCGGCGCACGTGATCGAGCAGCGCATCGACGGCAAGATCATCCGCCCCGCCGCCAATTACGTAGGTCCCGAGGGCGTCAAGTTCGTGCCGATCGACAAGCGCAGGTAGAGGCAAGCCATGTCCGCCCACGACATCAAGTCCGCCGAGCGGCCGCCGCCGGACCCGGCCCTGGTGGCGATCGCCGACTACGCGCGCAACTTCACCGTGCGCAGCGCGAGCGCCCGGGACACCGCGCGCTACTGCCTGATGGACACGCTCGCCTGCGGCTTTCAGGCGCTGAAGTATCCGGCCTGCAGGAAGCTGCTGGGACCGGTGGTGCCCGGGGCGGTGATGGCGGGCGGCGCGCGCGTGCCCGGCACCTCCTTCGAGCTCGATCCGGTGCAAGCCGCCTTCAACATCGGTGCCATGATCCGCTGGCTCGACTTCAACGACACCTGGCTGGCCGCGGAGTGGGGCCATCCGTCGGACAATCTCGGCGCGATCCTTGCGGTCAGCGACTATCTGGCGCGGCTCGCGGTGATGTCGGGCCGCACGCCGCCGACGGTGCGCGACGTGCTCGCCGCCATGATCAAGGCGCACGAGATCCAGGGTGTGCTGGCGCTGGAAAACAGCTTCAATCGCGTCGGGCTCGATCACGTGTTGCTGGTGCGGGTTGCCTCCACGGCCGTGGTGACCAGCCTGCTCGGCGGCAGTGACGAGCAGGTGGTGAATGCAGTGTCAAACGCCTGGATCGACGGCGGCGCGCTGCGCACTTACCGGCATGCACCCAACACCGGCTCGCGCAAGAGCTGGGCGGCCGGCGATGCCACCAGCCGCGCGGTGCGCCTCGCCCTGATCGCGCTCACCGGCGAGATGGGCTACCCGTCGGCCCTGTCGGCCAAAACCTGGGGCTTCAGTGACGTGCTGTTCCGCGGCAAGCCGCTCGCACTGCCGCAGCCCTTCGGTAGTTACGTCATGGAGAACGTGCTGTTCAAGATCTCCTATCCGGCCGAGTTCCACGCGCAGACCGCGGTCGAGGCGGCGATGACGCTGCACCCGAAGGTGCGCGGGCGCCTCGCGGACATCGAGCGCGTGGTGATCGAGACCCAGGAGCCGGGGGTGCGCATCATCGACAAGGTGGGGCCGCTGGCAAACCCCGCCGACCGTGACCACTGCATCCAGTACATGGTGGCGATTCCGTTGCTGTTCGGCCGCCTGACTGCGGCGGACTACGAGGATGCCGTCGCCGCCGACCCGCGCGTCGATACGCTGCGCGCGCGCATGCAGGTGCGCGAGAACCCGACTTTCACGCAGGAGTACTACGCTGCTGAGAAGCGCTACATCGGCAACGCCGTGCAGGTGTTCTTCAAGGACGGCAGTGCCAGCGAGCGCGTGCAGGTGGACTTCCCCATCGGCCATCGCAGGCGCCGCGCGGAAGGGATGCCGGTGCTGGTGCAGAAGTTCGCGGCTTCGGTGGAGGCGCACTTCGGCGCCAAGCAGGCCGAGCGTATCAAGTCGCTGTTTGCGAGCCCCGCACAGCTCGATGCGCTGCCGGTGAACGAGCTGATGGCGGCGCTGGTCACCAACGGCGCCTGAGCCCTCGGTCGCTTCAGCCCACGCGCACCGGCACGAACAGCCGCGCATCACCACGCTGGATGAGCAGCGCGATGTGTCCCTTGGACTTCTCCACCGCGCTCTTCAAGTCCTCGGCGCTCGTGATCGGCGCGCCGTTGGCGGCCAGCACCACATCGCCCGGCTGGATGCCCGCCTCGGCCGCCGGTCCGCCGGCGCGCTCAACCATCAGTCCACCCTTGACGTTGCCCTCGCGCTGCTCCTGCGGCGTGAGCGGCCGCACGGCAAGGCCGAGCTTGCCGCCGTTCTCGTGCGGGTTGAGGTTCGCGGCGGTGCGCTTATCCTCCAGCGCGCCGAGCTTGACGCTGATGTTGCGCGTCGCATGGTTGCGCCAGATCTCGAGGTCCACGCTGGTGCCGGGTGCGATGCCGGCGATCTGCACCGGCAGCTCGGTGGAGTCCTTGAGCAGCTGGCCGTTGAGCTTGAGGATTACATCCCCGGGCTCGACGCCGGCGGCTTCCGACGGGCCGCCCTTCTCGACGCTCGACACCAGCGCACCTTCCGGCTGCGGCAGACCGAACGAGTCGGCCAGTCCCTGGGTGACGTTCTGGATCACCACGCCGAGCTTGCCACGGGTGACGTGGCCGGTGCTCTGCAGCTGCTGGCCCACCTGCATGGCGACGTCGATCGGAATGGAGAACGACACGCCCATGTAGCCGCCGCTGCGGCTGTAGATCTGCGAATTGATGCCGACGACCTCACCGCGCATGTTGAACAGCGGGCCGCCGGAGTTGCCGGGGTTGATCGGCACGTCGGTCTGGATGAACGGCACGTAGCCGGAGTCGAGCGTGCGTCCCTTGGCGCTGACGATGCCGGCGGTGGCGCTGTTCTCGAAGCCGAACGGCGCGCCGATCGCCAGCACCCATTCGCCCACCTTCAGCTGCCGCGAATCACCCACCTTCACGGTCGGCAGATCCTTGGCGTTGATCTTGATGATCGCGATGTCGGACTTGGTGTCGACGCCGATCACCTTGGCGGTATATTCACGCCGGTCGGTCATGCGCACCGTGACCTCGCTGGCACCGTTCACCACGTGCGCGTTGGTCATGATGACGCCGTCCGGGCGGATGATGAATCCGGAGCCCTCGCCGTGCACCGGTTGCGGCGATGGCGCCTGGAACTGGAACGGCATGCCACGGAAGAACGGCGCGAACGGACTGTTCGGTCCGAAGGGATTGCCGTTACCGTTACCGTTACCGTTGCCGTTGCCGTTGCCGTTGCCGTTGTCATTGTCGCCGTCGTCGTTGTCGTCCCCGGAGTTGTCGCCCTGGTAGCTCGCCGCCACCTTGGTAACGACAGTGATGTTGACGACCGCCGGGCCGTATTTCTGCACCATGGAGCTGAAATCCGGCAGCATCGCGGCCGGAGCGGCCGCCGATGCCGCCGTGCCCGGCGCTGCGGGTGGCGCCACGGCGGTGGTAGCCGCAGTCGCGACGCCGTGCATGCCGGTGGCGACGTACAGTGCGCCGGCCGGAACGGCGATGGTGGCCGCACCGATCACTGCCGCAATGAGCGGCTTCCTGAACAGATTCGACAGATTCATGGGGTGCTCCGTCACACAGATGAGGACCTGAACGCCGGCAAGGGTAGGAAACGAGCCTTATGGGAGCCTTAAGGGTGGCCCGGCAACTTCCGGCCGCCCCCGGGCGTGCCGAAACGACGCTATTCGGCGCTGAAGCGCGTGTAGGGACGCGGCTCGGTCTTCAGCGCCGGGGTGAGGCTGCTGAAGTAGTGGGCGATCGCGGCGACATCGTCGCTCGAAAGGCTGGCGGCGAAACCCCTCATGATCGGGTTCTTGCGCCCGCCCTTCTGGTACTCCTCGATCGCACGCACGATGTAGTCCGGGTGCTGGCCGGCGAGCGAGGGGTACATAGGTGCGATGGCGATGCCGTCCTGGCCGTGACAGGTCGTGCACAGTGTCACCGCTTTAGGCACTGTGCCCTGCGGCTTGCCGCTGGAGGTCAGCGGCTTGCCGGCGAAGAACACCGCGATGTCGACGATGTCCTGATCGGAGAGCGTTGAGGCCTGCGAGTGCATCGTCAGGTGCGAGCGGTTGCCGTCGCGATAGTCGTGCAAGGCCGCCGCCAGGTACTCCGGATTCTGTCCTTCGAGTTTCGGCACGCTGTAATCGGGGTAGGCGTTGCGATAGCCGTCGATCCCGTGGCAGCCGAGACAGGTGTAGGAAAGCATCTTGCCGCGATGCGGGTCGGCCTGCTGGATCGTGACAGCGGCAGCTGGCGGTGCCGGCGGCTGCTGGGCCCCCGCGCGCCCGGTGAGCAGTCCTGCTGCGATCGCTGCCATCAACACTGCGCGTACGGCACACTCAGCGCGGCGCCCCATCAGCCCCTCTCCCGCCTCAAAACGGCCCCGAATCTTACGGACTCGCCCGCGCAAATGCCACACAATCCCCCGCCATGATCGCCCTCATCCAGCGCGTCAGCGAAGCGCAAGTGCGCGTCGACGGCGCGTTGGTCGGCAGCGTCGCGCGCGGCGTGCTGGCGCTGATCGGCGTGCGGCCCGAGGACGACGACACGGCGGTGGAGCGGCTACTCGAGCGGCTGCTCACCTATCGCGTCTTTGCCGATGCGGCCGGTCGCATGAACCTGTCGGTGCGCGAGGTCGCCGGGGGCGTGTTGCTCGTGCCGCAGTTCACGCTCGCGGCTGACACGCACAAGGGCACGCGGGCGTCGTTCCATACCGCGGCCCCGCCGCCACACGCGCAGGCCCTTTTCACGCGCCTCGTGGAGCGTGCACGCGCGGCCTATGCTCCTGTTTCCGCAGGCGTATTTGGCGCGCACATGCAGGTGTCGCTGGTCAATGATGGTCCGGTGACGTTCTGGCTGGAGAGCTGAGGGCGCCGAGCGTGAAGTGTGTCCCGGTCGGGCGCGAACTTATGGGGTTCCAGGGACTCATTTGACCTATCATCGGGTTCCTTTCCGCCGCGCAGGCGGTGGTGATGGAGTGCTGAAACATGGGTGGTCTAGGAATGCGCGAGCTGGTGGTCATTCTGCTCGTGGTGCTGGTGGTATTCGGTGCCAAGAAGCTGCGCACGGTCGGCTCGGACCTCGGGCATGCCGTGCGCGGGTTCAAGAAGGCGATGAACGACGGCGAGGAGGAGCAGAACACCCCGCCGAAGCAGATTCGCTCCGAGGGCGCGGACGCCGAATTCCCGGAGGCCGCGAAGAAGAGCGACACCAAGACCGAACGGAGCGCGTGATCTGTTCGAAGGCCGGTTCTCGGAAATTCTGATCATCTTCGTCCTGGCGCTCATCGTGCTGGGGCCGGAGAAGCTTCCCCGTGTCGTCTCGGAGCTCGGTCGCTGGGTCGGACGCGCGCGTGCCATGGCGCGGCAGTTTCGCGAGCAGCTCGAGGAGGAAGTCCAGCTCGAGCAGGCGCGCAAGCGCCCCGCGGCAACCGTTTCGGCCACTGCGACGCCGCCGCCCGCCGAAGCGCAACCCGCCGACGTGTATCGGCACAATGACCCGCCATCCGCCGACGTGCATCGACACGCCGACCCGCAACCCTCCGCCACCCCGGCCGCGCCTGACGAACCGCAGCCACATGCCGAGCCGCCGCCAATGCATTCCGGGCCGCAGGCGGCCGACGCTCAGCCCGCTGCCCACACCGCAGCTGCGCCGCTGAGTGCCGATGAGCGACGAACCTGAGAAACTCGCCGAAGGCACACTGATCTCGCACCTGCTCGAGCTGCGCGACCGGTTGCTGCGCGCGCTGGTCGCGGTCGGACTCGCGTTCATGCCGTGCGTGTACTACTCGAACGACCTGTTCAGCTTCATGGCGCAGCCGCTGCTCGCCAAGCTCCCGCAGGGAAGCAACCTCATCGCCACCGGCGTCATGTCGCCTTTCACCACGCCCTTCAAGCTGTCGTTCTTCGCCGCGCTCATGATCGCGATGCCGTACGTGATCTATCAGCTGTGGTCGTTCGTCGCTCCGGGACTGTACCGCCACGAGCGGCGCTTCGCCGTGCCGCTGCTGATCTCCTCGATCCTGTTGTTCTACGTCGGCATCGCCTTCGCCTATTACTTTGTGTTTCCGGTAATGTTCGAGTTCTTCGCGCACACCACGCCCAAGGGTGTGTCGATGATGACCGACATCAACAACTACCTCGACTTCGTGCTCACCATGTTCTTCTGCTTCGGCCTCGCCTTCGAGGTGCCGGTCGCGGTGGTGCTGCTGGTGCTGATGGGCATCGTGCCGATCGACAAGCTGAAGAAGAATCGCGGCTACGTGCTGATCGGCATCTTCATCCTGGCAGCGCTGCTGACGCCGCCGGATGCCATCTCGCAGTGCTCGCTCGCCATCCCGATGTACCTGCTGTACGAGGGCGGCATCCTGATGGCGCGCCTGATGGTGCGTCATCGCGGCGCGGCGCCGGAGGCCAAGGTCAGCGAATGAACGAGGCCGCCGCCGCTTCACTTGCATCCCGGGCGAGTGCGCCCACTCTCTTCGGCCAGCCGCGCGGGCTGGCGACGCTGTTCCTCACCGAGATGTGGGAGCGCTTCACCTACTACGGGATGCGCGGCGTGCTGATTCTGTACATGGCCGCCGCGGTCGCCAAAGGCGGCCTCGGGCTCGATGACCGCACCGCGAGCGCGGTGTACGGCATGTACATCGGCGGCACCTATCTGTTCGGGTTGTTCGGCGGCTGGATCGCCGACCGGCTGCTCGGCGCGCAGCGCGCGGTGGTGAGCGGCGCGGTGCTGATCATCGCCGGCAACCTCATGCTCACCGTGGGCAACACCACGCTGTTCTACCTCGGGCTGCTGGTGATCACCCTAGGCGTGGGCCTCTTGAAGCCCAACGCCAGTGTCACGGTCGCGGCGCTCTACCCGGAAGGTGGCGCGCGCCGCGATGCCGGCTTCTCGATCTTCTACATGGGCATCAATCTCGGCGCGCTGATCGGCCCGCTGCTGGTCGGCTGGTTCGCCGACCGCTTCGGCTGGCGCCTGGCGTTCGTCCCGGCGGCGCTCGGCATGGCCATCGGGCTCGCGCAGTTCCTGTGGACGCGCCACTACCTCGCGGACGCCGGCGCGCGGCCGGTGGCAGGCGGTACGCCGGGCTCGTGGCGCACGGTGCTCGCGCTCGGCGCCGCGCTCGCCGTGCTCGTGCTGCTGATTGCAACCGGCCTGCTGCGCGTCGATCCGGTGGCCATGGCGGGCGTGGCCTCGTGGGCGATGGTGCTGCTCGGGGTCGGCTACTTCGCCTATCTGCTCTTCTTCGCCGGGCTCACCGCGCAGGAGCGCAGCCGCGTGCTGGTGATGATCGCGCTGGTCGCCGCCTCGGTGACCTTCTGGGCCGGCTACGAGCAGACTGGCGCCTCGATGAACCTGTTCGCCGACCGCTACACCGACCGGCACATCCTCGGCTGGGAGATGCCGACGGCGTGGCTGCAGTCGGTGAATCCGCTGTTCATCATCGGCTTCGCGCCGGTGTTCGCGGCGCTGTGGATCGCGCTCGGCAAGCGCGGCCGCGATCCCAATGCCGCCGCCAAGTTCGGCGCCGGGCTGATCATGCTCGGACTCGGGTTCCTGGTGATGTACTTCGGTTCGCTGCACGTGCTCGCAGGCGAGCAGGTGCTGCCGACCTGGCTGATTCTCGCCTACCTGTTGCACACCTTCGGCGAGCTGAGCCTGTCCCCGGTCGGCCTGTCGTACATGAGCAAGCTCGCCCCGCCACGCTACATGGGACAGGTGATGGGCATCTGGTTCCTGTCGCTTGCGCTCGGCAGCAACCTCGCCGGTCAGCTCTCGGGCGAGTATGACGCGAGCCACCTCGCCTCGCTCCCGGCGCTGTTCCTGAAGATCTTCTGGTACGGGATCATCGCCGGCGCCGTCATGCTGCTGCTGACGCCACTCGCGAAGCGAATGATGGCGGGGGTGAGGTAGCCCCGCCTCGGCATCGCAAGTCGCCGCTACTGCACTGGCGCCAGCTGTGCCGCGGTGACGAAGTACTCGGTGTCGCCGAAGCAGGAAGTGGGGATCCACTTGCGCTGCTCGTAATGCACCGACATGCGCTTGCCGATGTTGGTGTTCAGCGTTGCTGCGACCGCATCGTCGCGCACGGTGAACGCAAAGCGCTCGGCCACCGTGCCCGGCAGGGTCACCATGGCGAGCTCCCCCTCCCAGGTCTTGCACAGCCAGCCCTTGCGCGAGAACTTCTGCACGAAGCCGGCCCGCTCGCCCTCGGAGTAGGCCCAGTGCAGCGTGACCCACGTGAAGCCAGCCAGCCCCAGAATGACCGCGACCAGGAATCCGACCAGTATCTTGCCCATGGCTTGTTGGTACCTGTCAGGCGTGCGATGCGGTGCGCAGGCAAGCATACCGCGCGCGCGGCACGCTGCGAGGCTAAGATGGCCACTGTATGGAGAGTCAGCCGCTCGCCGGTCGCACGGTCGCGGTGCCCGAGGCACGCGAGCTCGAAGTGTTCAGCGCCATGCTCGAGCGGCGCGGCGCGACCGTGCTGCGCTGCCCGCTGGTTGCCATCCTGGACGCGCCCGATCCGGCGCCGGTGCTCGCCTTCGCCCGCGCTCTCGCCGCGGGTGCCTGCGACGACCTGATCCTCACCACCGGTGAGGGACTGCGGCGCATCCTGAGCAGCATCGAGCGCCACGAGCCTCAGCTGCGCGAGGGGTTTGTGGCGGCGCTCGCGCAGGTGCGCCGCATCACCCGTGGACCGAAACCCGCGCGCGCGCTGCGCGAGCTGGGATTGAAGCCCGATATCGCCGCCGACCCGCCCACCACGGCGGGCATCATTGCCAGCCTCGCTGGCGAGCGTCTCAGCGGACGGCGCGTCGGCGTGCAGCTCTACGGGAGCGACCCCAACCGGCCGCTGCTGGAATTCCTCGAGGGCGCCGGCGCCGCGGTGTGCACCGTGGCGCCCTACGTCTACGCCAGCGCGAGCGAGGATGAGGCGGTGCGCAAGCTCCTGGCGCGGCTCGAGGCGGGCGGCGTGGATGCGATCGCCTTCACCAGTACGCCCCAGGTCGAGCGGCTGTTCGCCAGCGCGCCCCCCGCGCGGGTGCGCGCGGCGCTCGCGCGCACCCTCATCGCCGCCGTCGGCCCCGTGGTGGGGGAGGCGCTGGCACGGCACGGCGTCGGCGCGCAGCTGATGCCGGTGGAGTCCTTCTTCATGAAACCGCTCACCACGGCGCTCGAGCAAGCGCTCGGCACGCGTACCTGAAGCACCGCATATAACACTAATAGCAGGGGTCGAGCCTATGAACACGGAATCGAGCGCCGCGCTGGGGCCGCGCGGCATGACGCAAGCGCGCGTCGAGCTGACGCTGCGCGGACTGGTGATCGGCATCGTGCTCACGATCGTCTTCACCGCCGCCAACGTCTACTTCGGGCTGAAGGCCGGACTCACCTTCTCCACCTCCATCCCCGCGGTGGTGATCTCCATGGCGTTGTTGCGCTGGCTCGGCAACACCAGCGCCCAGGAGAACAACATCGTGCAGACGGTGGCGTCCACCGCCGGCACGCTCTCCTCCATCATCTTCGTGCTGCCCGGCTTCATCATGATCGGCTGGTGGACCGGCTTTCCGTACTGGCAGTCGGTCGCCATCTGCGCCACGGGCGGAATCCTCGGAGTCATGTATTCCATTCCGCTGCGCCGCGCACTGGTGACGCAGTCGGACCTGCCCTATCCCGAGGGCACCGCCTGTGCCGAGGTCATCAAGGTCGGTTCCGGCGATGTCGTGAACAAGGATTCGGTGGAGTCGAGCGGCAAGGGGCTCCGGGCTGTGCTGCTCGGCTCGCTGGTGTCAGCGCTGTTTTTGGTGATGGTGCACCTGCGGCTGTTCCTGCAGGACGTGACCCACAGCTTTCGGCTTGGCAATGACCCACAGGCGCCGGTGACGGGCTTCGACTTCCAGCTCTCCTTTGCGCTGTTCGGCATCGGCCACCTGGTGGGCATCAGCTGCGGCGTGGCCATGTTCGTCGGCGCCGTCATCGGCTGGGGTTGGGGTGTGCCGCATTACAGTGCGCTGCACCCGAATGCCGGCGATGCGGCGGCGGTGGCCGGTGCCACGTGGAGTCACTACGTGCGCTACGTCGGCGCGGGCGCCATCGCCGTGTCCGCCATCTGGACACTGATCAAGCTCGTGAAGCCGGTGATCGGGGGTCTGAAAGGCGCGATCGCTTCGTCCCGAACACGCAAAGCCGGCAAAGGCGACACCCTGGCGCGCACCGAGCACGACATTCCGGTCGATCAGGTGGGGCTGGTGTCGTTGCTCTGCATCCTGCCCATCTGCTGGCTGCTGTGGAACTTCGCGAACGGCGCGGGCCTCGGCGAGCATGCCCTGCTGCTCACCATCGGCGGCATCTTTATCGTAGTAGTCGTGGGCTTCCTGGTGTCGACCGTCTGCGGCTACATGGCGGGGCTGATCGGCGCCTCCAACAGCCCGCTCTCGGGAATCGGCATCCTGGTCGTGGCCACCACGGCGCTGTTCCTGGTGGTGACCGTCAAATCATCGCTGCCCGCGGAAATGGGCAAGGCGCTCGTGGCCTACGCGCTGTTCGTCACCGCCGTGGTATTCAACGTCGCAGCGATCGCCAACAACAACCTGCAGGATCTCAAGACCGGCCAGCTGGTGGAGTCCACGCCCTCGAAACAGCAGTGGGCACTGGTGGTAGGCGTGCTGGCCAGCGCGGTGGTCATACCGCCCGTGCTGGATCTCGTCAACAAGGCTTACGGCTTTGCGGGCGCTCCCGGCGCGACCGCGCACGCGCTGCCGGCGCCCCAGGCCGGTCTCATCTCCGCCCTGGCGCAGGCAGTGATTCAGAACGACCCGGAGAAATGGCGATTGATGGGTTGGGGAGTGCTCGTCGGGGCCGTCATCATCGCGTTCGACTGGGTGCTGTCGAAAACCACCCGCTCAGCGCGCATGCCGCCGCTCGCGGTAGGCCTCGGTATCTACCTGCCCACCGCTTCGACGCTGATGGTAACGGTGGGCGCGGTGGTCGGCTGGTGGTTCAACCAGCGCGCCGAGAGGACCGCCAAACCCGAAGCGACGAAGCAATTGGGGGTGCTGCTCGCTTCCGGACTGATCGTCGGAGAGAGCGTGCTCGCGGTGATCTTCACCGCCCTCGTGGCGTTCACAAACAACACATTCCCCATCGGCATCGTGGGGGACTCCTTCGCCACCACTTCCGAGTGGCTCGCCGGCATCGCCTTCATCGTGGTGACCTACGCGCTCTACCGCAGAGTGGGACGCTCGCTCGCTAGGTGAGGCGAAGCCGTCCGGGGGACAAGACCTGCGCCCCAGGCGGTGTGCAGTGTGAGCGCGGGCACGCCGGCGCGCGTGATGTGCACATCGCCGGTCGGGGTGACGCGGCGGAAGTACGGTGCCGCGAGGCGCAGCCAGTCCGGCCGCGCGCTATCAGCAACGATGAGCGCATCGTGACCGGCGAATGCGCGGGGGTCGTGCAGGTACCTGAAGCCGCGCGGGTCCTGCGACAGGCACAGCACCGGCACGGCACCGCCCAGCGCATAGTCCGTTTTGCCGGCATCGATCCAGCTCACCGTGGCGATGACGAGGTCCGGGCGGCTGCGTGCCAGCGCGGTCACCACCGGGTCGAGCTCGCGCCAGTCGATCACATCGAGCGTCGGATCATGCGCGGCCAGCCCCGGCAGCACACGATCCAGAAGGCCCGTGCGCGCCTGCAACACGAAGAGCGTAACCACGACGCACAGGAGCACTGCGGAGAGCGCGCCGACAGCAGGCACGATACGCGGCCGCCTGCGCTCGAGGGCGACGAGAAAAGCCCCGAGCGGCGGCAAGGCGAACAGCCAGCCGATGGCGCTCCAGTGCGGCAGTGCCCGCGTCCACAGCGCGGCGAGTGAGAAGAATGCGATCGGCGGCGCCGCGAGCATCGCGAACAGCCAGTCCGGTGTCTCACCGGGTCCGCGCCGCAGCGCGCGCCAGAGCGCGAACAGCGCCGCGGCACCCGTCCACGGCAAGAGGTACAGGAGCTGCGCAGCGAAGCTCGCGAGCGCGCGCGCGGGACTGAACTGCGCGGGCAGCGCGCGGCCACCCTGGAAGGCGAACGAGGCCCAGCCGTGGGCGTCGTTCCACATGAGCACCGGCACGAACAGGGCAAGCACCAGGGCGAGGGCGAGCCACGGCGCAGCCTGCGCGAGCGCACGCGGGCGGCTGGTGGCGAGATAAAGCCCGAGGGAGAGGATCGGGAAAGTCGCCGTGTACTTCGACAGCAGCGCAAGTCCCGCGGCCGCGCCCGCGGTGAGCATCCAACCGGCGCGGAAGGCGAGGACCGCGAGCAGTGCGAAGAACACCAGCGGCCCGTCCGGCACGAGTCCACCCGCCGCGTTCAGCGTGTAGAGCGGTGCCAGGTTCAGCGCCACGGCAGCCCACCAAGCCGCGCGCTCGCCGTAGGCGCCGGCCGTCAGCCGGTACAGCAGCCACGTCGAGCCGGCAAACAGGGCGATGTCCGGCAAGCGCAGCAGCAGCGGGCTCTCGGTCGCGAGGAGACGCGCCCACAGCCCCACCAGCCATACGTGCAGCGGCGGGTGATCGTAGTAGCTGAGCGCGAGCTGGCGGCTGATCGCCACGGTGTAGGACTCATCGACCGAGAGGCCCACCGCTCCGGCGAGCGCGATGCGCAGCAGGCCGGTGAGCGCGATGAGCGCGAGCACCGAGTGCGCCGCATCCTCCGGCGCGCTCGCTGCGCGCCCCCCTGCGCCGTGCCAGCCGCTCAGCGGCGCGCGTAGCGCTCGAAGCCGCGGTGCCCGATGAACCAGGAGCCGACCCAGCCGGTGAGCCAGACGATGATCGCAGTCAGCAGCGCACCGCGGAAGCCGCCGACGTGGAACCCGGGCAGCATCCAGGCGACGAGCCCCACCATGGCGGCGTTCAGCACCAGGAGAAACAGTCCCAGCGTCAGAATGGTGATCGGCAGCGTGAGGATGAAGGCGATCGGGCGCACGATGGCATTCACCACACCGAGCAGCAGCGCGGCGAGCAGCAGCGTGCCGACGCTGTCGACGTGCACGTCGCTGACCCACACGCTGGCGAGCCACAGCCCGACGGCGCTGATGATCGCGCGCAGCAGAAATCCCCTCATGGTGGCGCTCCGGTCTGTTGTTGCTTCTCGACGTAGATCTTCAGGCGCGTCATCGCCTGCTGCCAGCTGGTGCGCAGCCGCCAGTACTGCTTGTCCCACTCCACTGTGGCCGGCACCCCCGAGCCGAGCAGCCGCACGATGGTGCCGCCGTCCACCTCGTCGAGGATGAAGTCGTCCACCATCACGCAGGCGGCGCGCGGCAGCTCAGGGTGCGGCAGATACATCAGCCGCAGCCGCCGCTCGGGCTCGAACACGTCGATGTGTGCCTCGAACTCGGTGACCCGGTCGACGCTGGCGCGGAACAACCCCCCCTGGCGGGCATTGATCGTCGCCGCGGGAGAGCACCAGCGCGTGAGCTGCGGCCCGTCGGTGAGCGCGCGCCATACCGCCCGTACGTCGGCAACGACGTCGACGCGATGCGCGTAACCCCGCTCCCTGTCGCCCATGGGGTCATTGTGCCATCCTGCGCGCCAAAGCCGGAGGCCTCATGCCGTACGTTCACGTGGTGATCGCGCTCGCCCTGGTCGAGTACCTCCTGTTCGGCTTCGCCGTGGGCCGGGCCCGCGCGCGCTACCACGTGGCAGCGCCGGCGGTGAGCGGTAACGAAGTGTTCGAGCGGTATTTCCGGGCGCACATGAACACCCTCGAGCAGCTGCTGGTGTTCCTGCCCTCGATGCTGTTGTTCGGCCGCTATGTCAATCCCTACATCGGCGCCGTGCTCGGCCTGCTGTTCATCGTCGGCCGGGCCGTGTATTTCCGGGGCTACGTGCGCGCACCGGAAGGTCGGCACGTTGGCTTCGGCCTCTCTGCCATTCCGAATGTGGCGCTGCTGCTCGGCGGCCTCATCGGGGCGATCCGCGCCATCATGCTGGCGAGCTGAGCCCTCGAGTCTCAGCCGGAGCTCGCACCCCGCCGCTGCAGCGTCAACGCCAGCGGCACCAGCGACAGCACGATGATGAGGAGCGTGACCAGACCGAAGTGCGCCTTCACCTGCGGGATATTGCCGAACAGGTACCCGCCCCACACGAACAGCAGCACCCACGAGAGGCCGCCGGCGAGGTTGTAGGCGAGGAATCGCCCGTACGGCATGCGCCCAACCCCGGCGACGAACGGCGCGCAGGTACGGATCACGGGCACGAAGCGCGACAGCACGATGGCCATGCCGCCGTGGGCGCGGAAGAACGCCTCGGTGCGCTCGAGGTATTCAACCTTCAGCCACCGGTAGCGGCCGCTGAAGGCCGGCGGCCCGATGGCGCGGCCGATGCCGTAGTTCACGATGTTGCCGAGCACCGCCGCTGCGCCCAGCACCCCGGTCGCGAGCGGCGCGCGCAGTGTGCCGCTGGTGTCGGCGGCCGCGAGCGCTCCCACGGCGAACAGCAGCGAGTCCCCCGGTAGGAACGGGGTCACCACGAGCCCGGTCTCCGCGAAGATCACGGCGAACAGGATCGGGTAGATCCACAGCTCGTATCGGGTGAGCAGCTCGACCAGGTGCCGGTCGAGGTGCAGAAGCAGGTCGATGAGCCATGCCAGCATCGCGCGGCAGGATATCGGCAAGCGGGCGATGGCGCTAAGCCATCGCGCTCACTTTGACTTCAGGGCACGAACGCGCGAGTCAGGAGCGGGGCGTCGCGCGGCTCCTGGGCGTGCTTCCTGAGCGCGGAGAGCGCCAGTCGCACATCGGCATCACGCGCCATGAGCGAGGGGGAGCCGGCCGGCAGGAGCTCCGCGGGGGCCTCTCCGGGGCCGTCCTCGAGGACGTCGGGCACGATTCCCTTGCCGTGAATCGAGGTGCCCGAGGGGGTGAAATAACGCGAGGTGGTCAGCTTCACCGCGCCCCCGCGGTAGAGCGGCATGACGGTCTGCACCGAGCCCTTGCCGTAGGTGCGCCGTCCGATGAGCAGCGCCCGACCGTGGTCCTTGAGAGCCCCGGCCACGATCTCGGAGGCCGACGCGGTGCCCCCGTTCACCAGCACCACCAGCGGTGCGCCATCGATCAGGTCCCCGGGCGTGGCCTCCATACGGAAGCGCGCCTCGGGCGTGCGGCCGTCGGCCGTGACGATCACGCCGGACTCGAGGAAGTCATCGGCCACGGCCACGCCGGCCTCGAGCACCCCGCCTGGATTGTTTCTCAGATCGAGCACAAGCCCCATGATTCCACCAGGATTGTCGCGTTTCAGCGCTGAAATGGCGCGACTCACGTCCTGGGAGGTCGTCTCGGTAAAGGTCGTGATGCGAAGGTACCCATAGCCGGGCTCGAGGCTCTGCTGCGCCACGCTGTGGACCTCGACCTCCGCCCGGCGCAGCGGGTAATCGACGATGCCCGGCCGTCCCTCGCGACGGATGCTGAGCATCACCAGGCTCCCGGAGGCGCCGCGCATGCGCGCGATGGCACCCGCCAGGTCGGCGCCGATGTCGGCGCCGTCGATTCTCACGATCTCATCGCCGGCAGCGAGACCGGCCTGTTCTGCCGGCGAGTCCTCGATCGTTCGCAGGACCTTGACGCGGCCTCCGACGGCGGCCACCTCGATGCCGACGCCCGGATAGGAGCCCATCGTGGACAGCCGGATCTCGTCGAACTCCTCGCTGTCGAGATAGGCCGAGTGCGGGTCGAGGGCGGCAACCATGCCACGCACGGCCTTCTCCATCAGGGCGTGATCGTCGACCTCGTCCACGTACTCGCGCTTGATGCGCTCATAAACTTCCGCGAACAGGCTTGCCTCCTCCCAGGGCAGGCTACGTTGCGTCGCAGCACTCGCTGCCGCGGGAACCACGGCCTGCGCCGGACGGTCGGCCAGCACGCCCCCCGGGAGCGCCGCGCACAGCCCGAGCAGCAGCCCCGTGACGAGGGCGATCAGCGTCCGTCGCTGTACCACGTCACGTCCTCCGGGGACTCGCCTTCTGTGGCCTCTCGCTCTGTGGCCTCTGCCTCGGTGGGCTCCCCGTCCAAGGCTTCCACTTCCGGGTTCTGGTCGGTAGCACTCAGGTCGTCCAGCTGCCGCGGCTCGCTCGGCAGCGGCAGCTCGGTGAGCAGGTCCGCGAGCGGGATCGGCCGGCCGATCGCAAAGCCCTGGCCGTAATCGACGCCGAGCTCCGCTATGCGGGCACTGAGTGCCTCGGTCTCGATGTATTCCGCCACGGTGGTGATTCCCATGGAGCGGGCGAGCTCGGCGATGGCGCGAACCATGGACTCGGCCCGGGGATCCTTCAGCACGTCGCGCACGAAGCTGCCGTCGATCTTGAGCATGGTCACCGGCAGCTGCCGCAGGCAGGAGAGCGAGGACAGGCCGGTGCCGAAATCATCCAGCGCCACCCCGCAGCCGAGTTTGCGCAGCCGCCGCATCAGCGCCTCCGCGCGCGGCAGGTTGGCGACCGTGGCGTTCTCGGTGAGCTCGAAGCAGAACAGCTCCGGATCGAGCCCGCTGCCGGAGATGCTCTCGATGATCATGTCGGCGAAGGAATCATCGTTCAGCGACTGGCCGGAGAAATTGATCGCGAAGCCGAGCGCCTTGCCCTCGAGGATGCTGGCGCGCGGCCTGAGCGCCTCGATCACGTGGTTGATCACCCAGCGGTCGATCGCCGGCATCAGCTGGAAGCGGTTGGCGGCGGAGAGGAAGGTGTCCGGCCCCATGGTGCGGCCGACATCGTCGGTCACACGCAGCAGCAGCTCGTAGTGGGGACGCGCGCTCTCGGCAGCGGCGAACGGCAGGATCAGCTGCGCATCGAGGTGCAGCCGCCCGGCGTCGATGGCCTCGCGCAGCTGCTGCGCGATGCCGACGTCGGCATGGCGGCGCATGATGCTCGCGTCCTTGTGATGGTAGACCTCGACGCGGTTGCGGCCGCGGTCCTTGGCCGCCTTGCAGGCGGTCTCGGCGGCGGCCAAGAGGTGCGCGAGCTCCGCGTTGGCGGAATCGAGCGGCGCCACGCCGACGCTGATGGAGATCGGCGCGTGCGCCTCGCCGTGCGCCAGGGCGAGCTTGCTGCTGCCTTCGCGCAGTGATTCGGCGAACCGCTCGGCATCGCGCGCGCGTGCCGGCAGCATGACCGCGAAGCGATCGCCGGAGATGCGCGCGCCGAAGGCCCCGGGCGGCAGCCGCTGGCGGATCAGCTCGCCGAGCTGCGCGAGCAGCGCATCACCCACGTGCATGCCGGACTTCTCGTTGATGGCGTGCAGCTGATCGACGTCGATGTAGAGCGCGCTCCAGGGCTGCTCGGCCTTGAGGTCGGCCACCACCGCACGCACGCGCCGCTCCAGCGCCGCGCGCGTGTACAAGCCGCTCAACGCGTCGTAGCTGCTCTCGATGACGCCCATGGCCTTGCGGGACAGGATCTCGGCGATGTGCGCGTCGCGCTCGGTGAAGGCATCCGCGATCGCATCGCGCAGCAGGGCCAGCACGCCGATGTAGCGGCCGGCGCGCGAGCGCAGGGCGCAGCACAGCACCCGGTGTGGAAAGGCGTCGGGCGTGGCCGCGGAGGTCGTCTCGTTGAGAATGACCGGCGCGCGTTGCGCCTGGGACAAGCTCAACAGCCGGCGGTGGGCACGCATCAGGAAGCGCGTGTCGGGCGTGGCGCCGCCGGCGGCACGCACCAGCGTCACGCTCTTCTCCGGCACCAACAGCGCGCCGGTGGCCGCGCGCAGATGCTCGATCGTCTGTTGCAACAGGTGCGGCAGCTCGTGGGCGCTGTCGGTCTCGGCGGGCGCCTCGGCCGTGCCCTGCGCCAGCAGCAGGTTCAGATCCTTGTCGAGCCCGCCGACGGTCTCGTTCAGCTCCTCGATGGTGGCGTGCGCGATCAGCTCGCGGCGCAGGCATTCGACCATCGGCGCGAGCAGTGAATAGGCGAAGGTGAAGTCGTGGTTGCGCCGGTCGTTACCGTCGCTGGCGCGGCAGACGATCGCCACCAGGGCGAGCAACTGCTGCGCGTCGTCGCGCAGCGCGCACAGATACACCGGCTGGTTGCCATCGAGCAGGCGCGTTTGCCCGGCGCTGTCGGGATTGGCGCGCGCCGCCAGCAGCGCATCGTCGATGATGTTGGTGAGATCCGGTCCCACCACCGGGTCGGTGGACCAGTGCAGCTCGCCCGAGGGCCCGAACATGGCGATGCAGGCCGCGCGCGGCAGCAGCGAGCGGGTGAGGCGCACGTACGGATCGAAGCGCACCCCCGGCTGCCCGGGCACGTACTCGCTTTGTGGAAGCGCACTCATGTCCTGCGTCGGTTGCGGATCGATATCTGTTAAGTGCCAGCAGATACGATTGCGCTAATCGCGGCTGCGATCCTTGCGCGAGTTGGCAGACCGGTGCGAGGTGCGCTGGCGCACGGTGCAAAACATAGACCGCAGTCACATTCCGCGGCTTTTTCTAAGGCTCGGGGGCCTTGAACCAGGGGCGGGGGTCGACCGGCTTGCCGCCCTTGCGGATCTCGAAATACAGCTCCGGGCGCGGGCTGCCGCCGCTGTCGCCGGCCGCGGCGATAGTGTCGCCCGCCGCCACGCGCTCGCCCACCGCCTTGTACAGGCGCTCGTTGTGACCGTAGAGACTGAGATAGCCGTCGCCGTGATCGACGATGGTGAGCAGTCCCAGGCCGGGCAGCCAGTCGGCGTAGATGATGCGCCCCTGACAGACCGCCTTGACCGGTGCGCCGCGCTCGGTCGCCACCAGCACGCCGTCCCACTGCACGCCACCGGCACGCGCATCGCCGAAGCGCGCGACCAGATGTCCGCTCACCGGCCAGGCGAGCTTGCCGCGCAGCCGCGTGAACTCATCGTTCCCCTCTACCGGGAAGTGCTCCATGGCGGCGCGCAGCTCGCGCAGCAGCTTCTCCAGTCCCGCCTGCTGGCTGCGCAGGCGCTCGAGGTTCTGCACCCGCCCGCGCGACTGCGTCTCGAGGTTGGCGAGCACCACGCCGCGGCGCTCGCGCGCCTGCTCGAGCTCATCGACCTGGGCGCGCTGCTGCTTCTCGAGCTCGGCGAGACGCTCGTCCTCGGCTTGCAGCTCGGTGTCGAGCTCGCCGAGGCGACGCACGTCGTCCTCGATCAGACGGATCTGTCCGGCCCGCGCCCGGCCGAAGTAGCTGTAGTAGACGAACATCCTGCCCGCCACTGCAGGATCCTGCTGGTTGAGGAGCAGCTTCAGGGGTTCCTGGCGTCCGATCTGATAGGCGGCGCGCATCTGTCCGGCAAGCGCGCTGCGGTTGTCTTCGACCTCGGCAGTGCGCGCGCGCTTCTCGGCGGCCAGCGCTGCGCGCCGCGCAGCGGTTTCGGCCCGCTCGCGCCGCACATCACCCAAGGCGTCGCGCGCCTTGGACACCGACAGCTCCGCGCCACGCAGCTCGCGCGTCAGCCGATCGCGCTCGACCTGCTCGGCGCTCACCTCGCGTGTGATGCGCTCGATCTCTGCCTTCACCGCCTGCAGCTGCTCCTCGGTCTTGCGGGCGTCCGCCTCGCCACGGGCGGGCGCGGCGGGGATGATGCCCGCATGCAGCGACAGCAGGGCCAGCACCGCGGTCAGGGGCCCTGCCGTGCGCCACCACCTTCCGGCGCGACCAGCTTTCGGGGCGGCCCGGGCGGGCGCCAAGGCGCGCGTGCCGCAAGGCAGCGGGGCGCTATAATGCGCGCCCTTTTTCGCTCCCGGCATACCCGCTCTGCCCATGGACCGTGTCCTCGAATTCATCAGCCATCACCCCGCACTCGCAACCGCGACCGGCGTGCTGGTAGCCATCATTGTTGTATACGAGATGCGCGCCCGCGCGGAAAGCCTCGCCTCGGTCTCGCCCCAGGAGCTCATCCGGCTGATGAACCAGGGGGCTCTGCTGCTCGACCTGCGAGCGCCCGAGCAGTACCAGGCCGGCCACCTCGCCGGCGCCCGGCAGATGAGCGGCGAGCAGATCATGAAGGCCGCCGACACCCTGAAGAAGCATAAGGAAAAGCCGGTCGTGGTGTATGACGACAGCGGTTCGCTGGGCGGCGCAGCCGTGCGCCAGCTCGCCGCCCAGGGCTTCACGCGGGTGTTCACGCTGCGGGGTGGGCTGGCCGCCTGGCGCGCGGACAATCTGCCGGTGTCGCGCCCCGGAGGCTGACCGGCGCGATGAGTGGGCCGAAGATCCTCATGTACGTCACCGGCTGGTGTCCTTACTGCGCGCGTGCCCGCGAGCTCCTGGCCCGCAAGGGCGCAACCGTCGAGGAGATCGACGTCGACGCGGTGCCGGATGCGCGCGCGCAGATGACGGCCAGGAGTGGCTGCGACACGGTGCCGCAGATTTTCATCGGCGAGCAGCACATCGGCGGCTGCGATGAGCTGTACGAACTGGATGCGGCCGGCCGCCTTGACCCCCTGTTGAGATAGCAACGGAGCCTTGAACCCATGACGAACGAAACGGCCGGCGGCACGCCGGACAGCCCGGTGGGCGATGCCGGCGGGATGCTGGCGCTGCAGAACGTATACCTGAAGGACTGCTCGTACGAGTCGCCCAACGGGCCGCGCATCGACGGCAACTTCAATCCGCAGATCAACCTCGACCTGCAGACCGGCTCCACCGCGCTCGGCCCCGACGTGCGCGAGGTGGTGCTCACCGTCACCGTATCGGCGAAGCTCGGCGAGGCGACCATCTTCCTCGCCGAGGTCAAGCAGGCGGGGCTGTTCGTGATCCGCAACATGAACGACACGGAACTGAAGCGCGCCATCAGCACCGTCTGCCCGAGCGTGCTGTTTCCATACGCCCGCTGCGCGATCTCGCAGCTGGTGAGCCAGGGGGGCTTCCCGCAGTTCCTGCTGCCGCCGGTGAACTTCGAGGCGCTGTACGCCGGCAACCAGGCGCAGCCAACCGTCACCAACTGACGCGCACCGGCCATGACTGCCGCCGCGCCGCCGAGCGCACCGGTCGCCGTACTGGGGGCGGGCTCGTGGGGTACCGCCCTCGCGGTGCACTTCGCCCGCAGCGGCCGCAGCGTGCGGCTGTGGGGGCGCGATCGCGCGCAGCTCGCCGCGCTGGCTGGCAGCCGCTGCAACCAGCGCTACCTTGCCGAGGTCCTGTTTCCGGACGCGTTGCGCGTCGAGCCGGAGCTCGCCGCGGCGCTGTCAGGCGCCCTCGACGTGCTGGTGGTCGTGCCGAGCCCGGCGCTGCGTTCGCTCCTCACCACGCTGGCGCCGCTCCTCACCCCGGCGATGCACGTGGCGTGGGCCACCAAGGGTTTCGAGCAGGATACCCTGATGCTGCCGCATCAGGTGGCGCGCGAGGTGCTCGGCGCACGGCGCCGGATCGCGGTGCTGTCCGGCCCGACTTTCGCCCGTGAAGTGGGCGCAGGTCTGCCCACGGCCATGACGGTCGCCTCTCCCGATGCCGCCTACGCGCAGCAGCTCGCGCGCGAGCTGTCGGCGGCCAACTTCCGCGCCTACAGCGGCAGCGACATCATGGGAGTAGAGATCGGCGGGGCGGTGAAGAATGCGCTCGCAGTCGGCGCAGGACTGTCCGACGGCCTCGGCTTCGGCGCCAACACGCGCGTGGCGCTCATCACGCGCGGGCTGAAGGAGATGACACGACTGGGCGTCGCGCTCGGTGCGCGCGCGGAAACCTTCATGGGTCTGGCCGGGCTCGGCGATCTGGTGCTCACCTGCACCGACGATCAGTCCCGC
Source organism: uncultured Gammaproteobacteria bacterium (assembly GCA_963837075.1). Classification (GTDB taxonomy): domain Bacteria; phylum Pseudomonadota; class Gammaproteobacteria; order Steroidobacterales; family Steroidobacteraceae; genus 13-2-20CM-66-19. The sequence goes on from CAWILY010000009.1 coordinate 606,786, forward strand.
AACCGCCGCTTCGGGCTGTTGCTCGCCACGGGTATGAGTGCCGCAAGCACCCTGGCGCAGATCGGGCAGGCGGTGGAGGGCTACGCCGCGGCGCGCGCCATCCAGGCCGTCGCCGCGCGCGCCGGGGTGGAGATGCCGCTGTGCGCCATGGTGTATCGGGTGCTGTACGAGAACCTGTCGGCGCAGGAGGCGGTGCGGGCGCTGATGAGCCGCCCGATCAAGGCGGAGGCCGAGTAGCGCCGTGACTGCCGTGGTCTGGTGGCGCGCGGCGCTACCACGCGTGCGAAGGTCGACCGCGTCGGGCGACGCGCCGCCGTCTCGTGCACCTCGACACCTCGGAGGAAAGGCTCGCCGCCGCAGCGCCGCACCGGCTCGGCCAGCGCGCGCGACTCGCCGGCGCCACACCGCGCATGGCCGGAATCCTCGAGGCACGCGGGCATCGCGGGACAATCCTGGAGAGCAAGCGAGGTCCGCTTAGGCGCGCGATGCGCGGCGCGTGCGTCAGCAGCCGGGCTTGTGCGCCGCGTCGGCCGTGTCCGACTGCGCTGGGCGCGGCGCCGCGCCGAGCAGCCAGCGCTCAGCCGCCGCCACGGTCGTGAATACCTTCACCGGAAAGGCGCGGTTGACCGCGACGTTCTCGGCGAAATTCATGGTGTCGCCGACCGCATTCGAATCGACATACGCCATGGACTTGATCATTCCCATGTAGCGCATGCTGCCCGCCGCGGCGAGACTGAACACGTCTATCGTGCCGAGCCGCGGTCCCTGCAGGCGTTCCTCGATCAGCACCCGCGGGCAGTTGCGCGCCGCGCACTCGCGCACGATTTCATCCACGTAGCGCGACACGGTCTCGCGGCAGTTGTCGCCGCTCACGACGACGTGCAGATAGGTCGGCTTCTCGGTGATGTCAAGCTGGTACGCCACGGCACTGATCCCGCCTCAAAAAGTCGCGCAAGAAACCATAACCGGCCCTGGAGGACAATCCCCAGCCGCCGGGCGGTCGGTGCGGGGCGCCGAAGGGTCGTCCGGGCAGTGGCGGTGGCATCAGCGTGCGCGCCGCAGCTGCTGCTCCACACTACGCGCCAGGGCCTTCGGCGCGGCGAGACAATAGCTCAGCTCAAGAACGTTCTGCACTTCGCGCCAGTCGATCGTGCCGCGATCGAGGCGCAGGCCGAACCAGCCGCGCGCACCGATGTAGGCCGGCAGATAGTAGCGCGTGGGATCCGAGCGCGCGCGGTCGACGTTCTCGCCGAGCTCGGACCGGCAGCACACGGAGACGATCCCGTCGTCGTGATGGTTGTTCAGAAAGTACGCGAACACCTTGCCGCGGACGCGGAAATCGGCGTGCTCACCGCGCAGTGTGCGCTCCGTGTCGGGCAGCGCCAGGCTGAGCCGCGTCACTCTCGTGAGTCTCGGGTCCTCGCTGCGTGCGGTCGGCATGCGGCGCGCCTCGCGGCTACTCGAGCCGCAGCTCGCCCAGGGTCGCCACCTTGGGTCGTGTTGCGGTGTGCTCGCCGTGGGCCGCATCGGCCGGGCCCGCGCGCGGGCTATCCACGCGGCGGATGGTCCAGCCGGCGAGCCGCATCGAGTCGGGCAGGCGGAGCGGCGTGGGCGAGCTGCCGACACTGCCGGAGAAAATGGTCGTCCTGGTATGGTCGGCTGAGGCGCACGTGAACGTGAGCCGGTAAGTCGCCGGTGCGCCGGCGCTCGCCACCGTGACGGCGCCCTCGACCGTCCACGGCGCGTTGTAGAGCCCGGATGCGGTCGGCGTCGCGATGCGGATCGGGTTGTTCTTCTCCGAGAAGGACACGTGCTGCGGTGGCCCGGCAGCCGGCGGCCCCTTCGGCAGCACCGCGGTCAGCAGCACGATGACCAGCTGCGAGTTCAGCGCCGCGACATCCAGCGCGTCCACTCCCCGGCGGGAAGGCGCGAAACCCTGGATGAGGATCCAGCGTCCGCCGATGAGCAGGATGGTGCCCGCGGTATGGGCGGGGCCGGTCTGCTCCTCGACGCTGATGCGCGCATCGCCGTTCTCGCCGATCTCGAATCGCGTCGTGGCGGTGCGCTCCTTACCGGGAATCGTCTCGACGACGCGAATGTCGCTTGCGCTCCAGGCGGCCGCGCCGCCCGCGGCGCCGCTCTCGGCGGCGCGGCCTGGTGCGTGCGGGGCGCTGAAAAGCAGCACGAGCACCGCGAGGCGTGCACCGGTGCGGTCGATGTGTCGCTGGCTGGGCATGTGGGCGCGCACTCAGTTGTTGATGGCGAACACGCGCACGCGCCGGTCGCGGCATCCGCCGGGGGGACTGCCTTCCTCGCAGGTGGCCCGGATCCACACCTCGCCCTGCCCGATCATGAGTCCCTTCCAGTTGGCGAACAGCTTGTCGACGGACTGCCGCAGCACTGCCTGCGATACCTTGTCGTTGTAGATCGAGGTGAACTCCCGCACCAGCCCGGCAGAGTCCTCAGGACCGCGCCGGCCGTTGACCGTGAGCGGAAATTCCGTGAGCGCCGCGACCGCGCGCGCATCGTGTGCGGCGACGGCATGCTGCAGCCGGCGCAGCAAGTCGCCGGCTTCGGCGTAGGAGATCCCGGCGGCCGTGAACGGGTCCGCCTGTGGTACGGCCGCTGTCTGTGGCGCAGCTGCTGCCCGTGGTGCCACAGAAGTTGCCTCGGTTGCCGAGCACGCGGCGGCAACACCCAGCAGCAGGAGAAAACTTTTCACTCGACTCACGACCTCAGCCTCCCGCTCGCGGTGCGGCACATGACCGCACCCCTTGAGAATCTCGAGCTCTGACCGCCCTGCCACGCCGCCGGCGATCCGTTGCGCGTGCTCGATCGACCCATACTCGTCCTGATCGCCGTGGATCGCGAGCAGCGGACAGCGCACCTGCGGCAACGCGGCTGCCAGGCTCCACGTGGTGAATTGCGGCGACAGCCAGGTCTGCACCCAGGCATCCAGCACCCAGCGCGCCTTGTCGCCGTGATACTTTCGCAGCCGCTCGAGCTGGCCTTCCTTCTGGAACTCGCGCTCCGCCGCACGGATGCCCTCGAGGGTTCGCTCCTCGACAAATGCCTGTGCCGACTCGGTGATCACGGCACGGCAGGCGGCGGCGAGCGTAACCGCGCAGTGGATCGCCATGGCTCCGCCGACACTGTGCCCGAGCGCGATGAAATGGTCGAATCCGAACTGCCGCCCGAGCGCGGGAAGTGAGCGCACCGCCTCCATGCGGATGAAGTCGGGCGTCAAGGCGCCGCGATAGGGGTCAGAGCGGCCGAAGCCCAGACGGTCGTAGGCGATGACCATGAGGCCGGTGCTATCGCACAGCCGGGTCGGAAACTCGCGCCACAGCTCCACGCAGCCGAGCGAGTCGTGCAGCAGCACGAGGGGCGTCTGGTCCGTGAGTGGTGCGGCGGATCCACGCGGGCGCCACCGCCGGGCGAACAGCCGGCCCTCTGGCGTCGCAATCCACGCGTCATCAGGCTCGAGCACGGACCGTTGCGGGCTCAGCGTCCGCCATCGCCGTCCGAATCGCCCCAGCGCCAGCGGGGTGGCTCACCCTTGAGATAGCAAACGACTACCAGGAGTCCGATCATCCCGATGAGGTACATCGACCACCACAGCAGATGGTGCTGCGGGCGCAGCAAGATTGCGCCGGCGCCGAGGGCGATAGCCCAGGCGAGCACCACCAGCCATCCCTGCCAGGTCGCCGGCGGACCCCAGCCCCAGCCGTAACGCTTGGCGGGAAACCAGTAAGGCTTGTCGGCGCTCATGCCTGCTACTCCGTCGCGCGGCTCTCCGTCGTCAGCCGTTCGCCGACCATGCCGCGATGATGAACGGCAGTGACAACCTCAGGCGCTGGTGCGCGCCAGAAGCCACCCCAGCGCCATGACCACCAGCACGGCTACCACCTGGTCGAGCCTGTGCCAGCTGAGGAACCGACCGCTGAGAATGACCACACCGATGATGGTCATGGCGAACCAGACCGTGGTCTGCATCTCGCTCGAGGTGACGCCCAGGCTCGACACAGGCTTCAGCGCCACGACGTACAGCGAGATGCCGATCGCCCAACCGAGCGCGCTCTTGGCGAGCTCCGCCGGGGACAGTACGCCGTTCTGCCAGATCCGCGAGGCGTAGACGAAACCGAGCGAATCGGCAAAGCCGGACAGGGCGAGGAGCGCGAAGATCAGCAGTGTGGTCGGCAATGCCATCGCCCCGGCCCTGCGCTTCATCCGGGAAAGGGCAGAAACTGGCCCGCCACGTCGACGCAGGCCTTCGGATCCGTGTTGCAATCTGCCGCCCGGTGCAGGGTCTTCAGGCTCTCGAGGTGCAGCCGTGGATTGGCGAGGTAGTGCGACAGGCCGAGCGTGTCGGTGAAGCGCACGACCACGCCGCCAGCGCCCTGCCCGGCAAAGGCCTTACCCACGACGAACTCCAGCGTCTGTCCGCCGGCAGCGGGGATGATGCGCAAGCCGCCGGCCGTTTCGTAATAGATGGTGCCGAGGAAATCCCCGGGGTGCGGCGGGGCGAGGAGGGGCTTGCTCGCGGTGTAGAGAAAGAGATGCTCCGCGCTGCCGTCCATGCGGGTCGCGATGGCCACCAACACCCTGCGCGCGTCGACCGGCTCGACGAGCACCCGCCCCGTGAGGGTCAGGCGCTCCGCGTCGACTTCGCCGGCAGCCCACAGTGCCTGATGGCCGAGGCAGACCGCGACGAGCGCGGCGACGAGCGAAACGCAGCTCCGGCGACGACGATTCACGATCTCACGACGCCGCGCCGCCGGGCGAGCCCTCGGGCGGCGCTTCCTTGATCGAACGCAATGCCGTGTAGCCAGTCCATAACATGAACAGCACGAACACGTGAAATCCCACGGCGATCCAGTCGCCCGCGGGTATGAACAGCAGCGCGTCCGCAGCATAGACGATCATGCCCGTCAGGTACCAACTGCTGCTCAGTCGGCGGGCGTAGAAACCGAATAGCACGAACAGCCCCACCGCGAGCAACACGAGCAGCAGGTGCACGAACTGCCCGAACGGGAAGAACGCATCCAGCAGCTGCGTGATGCCGAGCCCGAGAATCATCCGGTAGTTCATGTCGGCGGCGGCGGCGATGGAGTTCATGAGCGACAGCCCGGCGACCCACCAGAACCACGCGGCAAAGCGCCGCACGACCCGCTCGGCATCCGCTCGCGGCATCGTTTTAGTCCCGACCCTGATGAGCTGCGAGCTGGGCGTCGGGTTGGCTGCATCAGTCATGACACAGACTCCTGTTGACTTGCACGAGTGCCGTGCCCGATGTCGTCGCTCATCTTAGTGCTATCCGTCGACCTCGGTGCGGCGCGTGAATGCTGCGCAGCAGCGTCGCGTACTGCAGCTGCGCTGCTCAGACGTGCAACACACCTTCCTCGAACCATATCTCGATCTCATAGCCGTCGGGGTCACGAACGAACGCGTAGGGAAGTCCCGGACCGAACTCTCCGCGCGAGGTGACTGTGCCACCTGCGGCCTCGACTGCGGCGACCGCCGCGTCGATGTCCTCGGCCCGTATGAGGCGAAACCCAAAGTGGATGATGCCACCCGCAGCCCCGGCGTTGCCGCGTCGCTCGAACGCGATTACGTCATGACTGCCCGGACCCTGGACCTGGATCGTTGACTCGTCGCGGTAGTACTCGCGTACCCCCAATACCGAACGGTAGAACTGCAGCGATCGTTCCGGATCGGCGACTGCGAGCGCGATGTGGCTGAGGCCGTGTGTCTTGATCATGGCAGTGAGCCCGCACCCTATACGGTGAGCTCGACGCGGTTACCGTCAGGGTCGAGAACCACGCTCTCATAGTAGCCGTCACCGGTACGGCGGGGTCCGTCCATGACGGTGAACCCGGCCGCGCGCAGCGTGCCGGTCAGCTCATCGACAAGCCCTTGCGCCCCGAGTGAGAAGGCGAGATGCGTCAGGCCCATGCGCTGCGCGCCAGGCTCATGCCCCACCGGCCGGAGCGTTGAGCTCTGCATGAGTTCCAGCCGCGCTCCGCTGGCAAAGGTCAGGAAGCGTGACTGGTAGCCCTTGGCCGCGTTGCGGTACACCGTGCCGACACTGGCGCCGAGGTACTTCGCATAGAACGCTGCGAGGCGCTCGATGTCCTCGGTCCACAGCGCAATGTGCTCGATGCGTACCACGGGCGGTCGGTGCCGAGGGCCGTTATCCGACGCCCTCGACGATGCGCATATCCCGATCGGCACCGCTCCCCAGTGCGCGCAGCGCCTGCTGGTACGCGGGACTGTCATGCGCGGCGATGGCCTGCGCGACGCTGTCGAACTCGAGGATGACGGTACGCTGCTCGACCCCGCTTTCGTACACGCGTGCCGGCAGCCCGCGCGCCAGGAAGCGGCCACCTGCCGCCTCGAGTGCCGGGCCGGCGAGCTTCGCATACGCAGCAAGTGCATCCTGGTCACGTATCGAACGGTACGCAGAGATCCAATATGCCTTGGCCATCGAGTTTTCCTGCAGGTTCGTCGCGGTATTCAAGTCTACGCCGGGCGCTCGAGCGTGGAGTAATGCCTCGGCCCCGCGGCCGATGTGCCCGTGGCATACAGCTCGACCTCCGTTCCCTGCGGCACGCGGTACGGGCCCGGGTAGCGAAATCCGAGGCGTCCGAGCACCGCGACCGATCGATGGTTGCCGCGCTTGACCAGCGCATACAGCCGCACGATTCCTGACCGCTCCGCGTGCGAGATCACGAGGCGGGCAGCCTCAGAGGCGTAACCGTGACCGACGAAATCGGGCAACAGCGCGAAGCCGAGATCCGGTGCCGCGAGGAAGTCACGCTTGACCAGGCCGCACAGTCCGATCGGCAGCGTGGTCGCTTTCAGCTGCACTGCCTGCATACCGTACCCGTACCTGTGATAGTGGTCCCAGATGTTGTTGCGGATATAACCCTCGGCATCCGCATCGGAGCGGACCCCACGGTCACCGATGTTCTCGAGCCACGATGGCTCGTTGAGCAAGCGGAGGAGGAAGGCGCCGTCTGACAGCTCCACCCGCCGCAGCTGCAGCCGCGCCGTCTCCAGAATCAACGTCACGCCGGGTCCTTGTCGCACGTCCTGATGCCGGTCGGCATTTGAACCCAGGGATGTTGGCGGCATGCGTACACGGAAATCCGCGGCGCCGGAAATCCCGGATCGGCGAACGCTCCTACCGCGACGCTCACGGACGATCCCTCGTAGCCTTCTTCAGTGTGGAACACCGTTGTGCCGCAAACCGGACAGAAGCGAAACGTGAACCTGGCTCCATGGTCACCCGAACGAACGTACTCGGTGGCGACGCCAGACACCGTGTACGGCGCACCGAACCTGGCGAGGGCCGCGAAAACGCTGCCCGTACGACGCTGGCATGCCAGGCAGTGGCAGACACCGACTCCTCGAGGTTCTCCGTGAACTTCGATGCGCAGCTGCCCACAGGAGCAAGAAGCCGTTCGCGAGCTCATGAGCACCTCCGCCTATGTGGCGATCAGATAGGCCGCGGGCAGCGCCGGGTTCCAGCCGAATGGCGGCGGCGGCCTAGTACCAGAAGCCACGCGCCACCGCCGTCGCCGCACACACCATCAATGCGACGAGTGCCGCTTGCAGTGCGCTGATGCGGGCAAGTGTCCGGCCCGCGGCCAGGTCTGGCGGCACGTTGCGTCGTGCCCCGATGCGCCAGCGGATGAGCGTCGTCATCGGCCAGACTTCGAGAACCAGGATGACGACCAGCAGGCCCATCTTGGCGTAGAAGATCCGGTCATGCAGGTAATACGACGCACCCTTCTCGAATGGGCCGAATGCGCGCAGCAGCCCCGTGGCTATCCACAAGACGGCGGCCAGACCCCAGAGGTTGTCGGCGACGAACACGCGCTGCAGATCGGCCGCCGTGTGCGCCAGCCGCAGGGCCCGACTCCGGGCCCATACCGCGCCGAGACCTAAAGGCAGCGCGAGCAGGTGCAGGGTCGCAAGCAGCCAACGCAGCAGCATGTGCACACCAGGGGCGCTAGCTACCACTCACGGGTAGCGTAGCTATCAGCTCAGCCAAAGAAGCACGCATTGCGGTCCTCGTGCACCAGGGCGACGAACTCGTCGATCGTGCTGACGAGCGGCACGGGCTTGTAGCTGTGCCATTTCATGTCCTGGCGGAGCCAGAACACGCGCCAGCCGCGCGCCGAACGGACGTAAGTCGCCTTGGCGACGGGAAGCTCGATCTTCTCCCCCGGGCAGCCGCCGTGAGCCCGCCGCACTTCGAAGATCTCGACGCTTTGGCCGGAGAGCCGGAACGCGAGATCCACTTCGTCGCGAAGGTGCAGCGCCGGACGGCGGCGCTCAACGAAGGCGGCTACGGCCTTGCGCACCCGTGCCGTTTCGATATCGGTCAGCGCCATAGCCGCGGAACTCACTGCGTGCGAGTCACGAGCGCACCTGGCCGCTGCGCAGTCTTGCCAACGCTGCACGATCCAGTTGCGGCAGATTGTCCGTGATCACGAACCAGGGCGACTTGAGCTCGACAAAAATGTGCCGGTCCGGGCGCAGCTCCGGATCATCATCCAACGCACCGACCGGCACCTCGAACCACGCGGTCGCGGCACTTGGGTCCGGCAGGGGAGAACCGCAGCGAGCGCAGAAAAACGTACGATAGCCCGGCGCCGTCTCGCAGACGGGAGCTTCATAGGACTGGATCAGCTCGCGCCCCGTGATGAGGCGAAAATCGTCACGTCGCACGCCCACCGTCGAGCTGAATGCCGAGCCACTGGCCTTGCGACACCTCCCGCAATGGCAAAGCTCGAACGGGCCGGTGGCATGAGCTATTTCGAACTTCACACCGCCGCAGAGGCAGCTACCCCGAATCATGTCAGCCTCCTATCCAGCGTGACGCCTGAGATTGCCAGGCGCTCAACGCTTGCCCACGACGAGTCCGCGCGTGCTGCGGTAGGAATCCGTCACCACCCAGGCGGCCACCGTCAATGCCCAGGATATGACGGTCTCGTTCCACTGGAAGGCCTCTTTGGCACCTGCCGCCATGACGGGTCCCCACACCAGCAGCGTGAACGTGCCCATCTGCAGCGCGGACAGTGCGGCCGCCAGGCGTGCGCACACGCCGATGAGGATCGCGACGCCCGCCGCGATGTAGGCACAGCCGGTGAAGTACGCCCAGCCCAGATGCGCTGGCAGCCAGCCTGGTACCAGCGTGGCGGTTTCCTTGGCGTAGGCGAAATGAGCCAGGCCAAAGGGGATCAAGGCCAGCCCGTAAAGCACCCTCGCGATGTGCAGGCCTCGGTCGCCGGTGGCGAAACCGAGGCGCTTTCTGTCCCAGTCAGCGGCGAACCAGGCATACAGTACCCAGGCGCCCGCCACCATCACCGCCGTCTCACCGCAGCCTTCCCAGGAAACTTCCACGGTGGGTGCGCGGAAGATGACCGGCACTCTGAATAACAGTAACCAAAGCAGCAGCAGGGCCAGCAGGACGCGGGCGGCGGTGGCGGCTGTGCGCCGCCAGAGCAGGCCGAGGCCAGATGCCAGACAGAGAAAGGCGCACAGATAGACCAGTAGCTCGCGTGCGGGCACACCCTTGGGGACCGGCTGCCATATCGCGACGAAATCGCCCTTGATCAGACCCATGAGTCCGATGCCGATCATGGTCGCGGCAAAAACTGTATGACCCATGTCCGCGATGCGCATCGCCGCACCCCTGACGTCAGCCGACGGTGTTACCGCTTCCGCTCAACAAGGCAAAAGCCGTGGCCGAATGGATCGCTGCAGAACGCAACGGATCGCACGGCACCGGCAGCGAGCGCCTTCGCTGGACATCCTACGACGCCATCCCCTCCCGGACGAGCGTCACGGCGATCTGCCGTGGAGGGGCGGATCGCGCCCGAGCGCTAACGCGCCGCCGCGAGCGGCTTGTAGCTGAACTTCTGGCCGGCAACCGTTGCCTGGAACATCGCGCCGCCCTTGACGATCGTGAACACCGCCATTCCCTTGTAGTAGCTGCCGGTGGTGGTGGCGTCCTTCTTGCCGCCGCTGGCCCCGGCAGCCGCTCCGGTGGTGCCGGTGCTGGCGCCGGCCGCGGCGGTAATCGCCACCGCGTTCATGTCCGCGCCGAATTCGTAGTTGCCCCGCGTGAATTCCTGGAATGCTCGCTTGTCCTGAAAAAAGATGATCTGGCTATAGGCCTGTCCGCCCGCCTGCAGGCCGACGCTCACCTGGGTCATGGTGGTATCGCCCACATACTTGCCCTGCTCGTATACGTGCCCGGTTCCGCGCGCGGCGCCCACTACCAGTCCGCCCTTGCCGATGGTCGGAAACACGGCATAGCCGTAGCTGTTGTTGAAGAACGCGCTGCTCTGGCCGGCATTGGTAAACAGCCGGATGGTATCGCTGTACTCGTCCGCCGCGGCGAACGCGCTCCACGTCAGCGCCGCAACCGTCGTCAGCATCAATAGGAGTCGCCGCATGAGAGTTCCCCTTGGTGGCAATGGATTCACGCAGCACGGCGCACCACGCTGCTCGTCAACCCGTTCAACAACGCAGATCTTCACTCCAGCTCGCCTTCAAAGTGCACCTTTGCGAGCCACAGTAGCGCGAATACGAAGCACCCGACGCTAAGCCCGAGCATGACGACAATCATCTGACGAAGCCGGACATCCCACTGTCGGCCAGCAAGATAACCGGAAACGGCTGCCATCAGGTAAAGGTAGCCGACCACCGTCAGGGGCAGCAGGCCCAGCACGAACACTGTGCGATAGCTTGCAACGTGTGGGCGCAGGAGCACAAACCAGGAGATCTCGGCAACGACGACCCCCGCGAGCCAGAGACGCCACCTTCGAAGTGCGGAATTTACAGGTGTAAGACGCATCTTGAGATCTAAAACGGCTCCAGCTGCCCCGCGGCCCAGTGCTGCATCCTCGATTTAAATCCGCGCTGCCATCGGAAAGCTTAGCTTGCCTCGATTAGCTTCGGGCTCTTGACTTGTTCAGTGTCACGGCTGCGCGAACGAGGGTCTTCAACGCCTTCTCGTCTATCTTATCGCCCTCGCGGAAATCAATGGCACGCCTTGTATTCCCCTCGAGACTGGAGTTGAAGAGACGCGCAGGGTCCTGCAGGGCCGCCCCTTTGGCGAAGGTCATCTTCACGACCTCTTTGTAGGTCTCGCCCGTGCAGACCAATCCAGCGTGCGACCACACCGGTACCCCTCTCCATTTCCACTCCTCTGCCACTTCGGGGTCGGCCTCCTTGACCAAGGTACGGAGCCGGCTGAGCATCTCGCCCCGCCAGTCGCCGAGCTCCTTGATTCTCGCGTCTATCAGCTGAGAAGGAGACCTGCTCTTCTGCGACGCGCTCGTCTTCATGGCCGTTTCTCCTATGAGTGTGGCCTGCGCAGCCTGGACAGGCCAAATGACCACACGGTCGTCCGATCAGCGTGCTGAGTCCGTCGTCAGGAGCAGCTTCATGTCGGCATACGCCGTTTCGATTAGTCTCCTCAGAGCCATGGCTTCGATGCGGTGTTCAGGCCTGAGTTTCACATGGCGCATGAACTTCCCGGTGCCTTCCAACAGGCTCTCGCGATCAGCAATCTCGGCGCCACGAAAGAACCCGAGATTGACGTGCGCCTTGAAGGCATTGACATAGGCGAATGCTGCGTCACCTATGCACGCGGTCGGGTGTCCATCATGCAGCAACTCTCGAACATCGTCTCCGCAGTCGCGCATGACTTCGAACCAGCGCCGAGCGATTGCCCCTAATTCACCCGCATGGTCATTCATCCAGACCTCGATGTTTGTATCGCGCTTGACCGCACCAGGGAACCGCAGCAGCTGGCTCACGGCGCTCTGACGTCGACGCAAAGCGCTCGCCGCGCGTATCCACTTACCGTTCACGGGCCGCTCAAACGATTGTTAGACCTCGGCAATAGCGGCGATCGACACCTTTAGGCCAGGTATCTTTACCGGCAACTTAGCTCCCTGTCGCGCTGGCGGGTTGGAAGGAAACCACTTGAGCCACTCCTCATTCATACCTTGAAACTCCTGCTCGTCGGCCAGCACGACGGTAACGCTCGCAATCTTATCGAGCGAGCTGCCGGCGGCTTCCAAAATAGCTGCGATATTTGTTAAGCGTTGGCGCGTCTGCTCTTGAATGGTCGCCCCGACCAATGCCCCGGTCAGTGGGTCATGGGGAGCGGTGCCTGACACAAAGACGAGGCCCGCGGCCCTGACCGCTTGGCTGTAGGTAGCGGGTGGTTTAGCAGCTTTGGGCGTATAGATTATCTGCCGAGACATAAGCGCTCCTTCGCGCGAGGACGCCGGCCAGCCGGTGGGTATCTGGTGAGGCGTAACGATGAAGTTGAGGGCAGCACAGAAGCGCCTGATGAGCGCCGCGGGCGCACACTGTCTTTCGGCGCCGCTCAGGCATCACGGCCCCCTCTAACGATTGTTTTAGGGGGCAGCGAACTGGCTTGTAAGAACGCCACGCCTTTCCCCCTCGCTAAGCAGCGTCTCCAAATATTCCATCGCCCCAGCGCGCCGCACCGTTACCACGTAGCTTCTCTCGGTGCCTTCGACGGCACGGACGATTCCGCAAGCTTCAATCGTGGTAAGCCAGCTCGCCACCGTGTCCACAGGGACATGAGTGCCGAAGGTGAAATGTACGACTGGCTCCACGCTGCCGCCACCTAACGCTGAAGTTGAGGGGCCGCCCAGAAGCGCCCGGCAAGCGCCGCGGGCGCAAACTGCCTTCTCGCGCGCGCGGCGCTTAACCAGAGGCGCATCATTGCCCCCTACAACGAGGGTCAGACGACCTTTCGCGCACTTGCGTAGCTCGCTAAAACCGCCGCCGCCGACATTCCCATATAGAACAGTACAGCTTTCAAGATCGCGAAGAGTGCGGATTGTAGGGACATCGTTCGAAGGAAGTAAAACGGGACGCCGATGGGCGCCAGCACACCGACCAACAGGGCAGCCGCCGGAGGTGCAGTGACCCCGCGCTCTGCGGCATCGAGCTTGCACCAGGTAAAAAAGCGATTGCGGTCGGAAAGCCTAACAGAAAGTTAGCCGCGCGAACGTCATCCACGCCGCATGTCACATGCGGTGTTAAAGCCCCGTACATGACGTACGCCCCGAAGAGGGAGAGCAAGACCTTGCGGGAGCGTCTCACGGTCGTCTAACGGTGAAGTGAGGGGCTGCACACATGCAGCCGACCGGCGCCGCCGGCGCACACTGTCTTCCGACCCGCGGCGCCAAACAGACCACGCATCACGGCCCCCTGCAACGATTGTTGGACGACCTGACGCAAGCGCTCATTTCTAGCAGGCTGTTGAAAATTCGAGAGAGATCAACGCGGGCATGATCGATCGATTCATTTTCGAAGCCTCTCAGGGTGCGACAGTGGGCGGCGTTCGCCGATGCGGCGCTGTGGTGCCAGCTGATCGAGTGCTCTTTGAGGGCTTGGGCTTGATTTCATCGACACGTGTCCTACGCTGGCGCCGGATCGGGCAGGAGCTTCGCGACCCGCAGCAAGCTGTTGCAGCCGATCGTGAGGGTCGCCATGAACGCCACACTCGGCAGTCCGCGTACCCGCATCTTGCGCAGCGCCCGCCCGTCCTTGCTCCAGCCGAAGATCTCCTCGATCCGCTTGCGCAAGCGTTGGCTGGCCAGGTAGCCGCCATGACGTGTCGTGCGCGCATCGATTGCCGAGCCGCCCGAGCGCTTCAGCGACTGGGCGATGTGCGGCGTCACACCCAGCGCGCGGCAGCCGGCGACGAAGCCACGGGTGTCATACCACTTGTCCCCGGCCACGGTGCGACCGGTGCGCTTCCCCTCGCGCTTGAGCATCCTGAGCGCCGTCTCGCGTTCGGCAAATCCGTCCGCCTCAGTGATCTCCACGTCCACCGGCAGCCCCTGACGGTGCTCCATCAGCACGTGCCCCATGTAGCAGAGCTTGGCGGCCTGGCCGGCGCTCTTCTTAAAGAGCTTCGCCTGCGGTTCGTGCGGGGCGACGTGCGTCTCGTTCGTGCGCCGTTCGCCGTGGAAGTCCACGTGCGGGTTGCGCCCCGGGGGCGGCGGATCGTCCTTCCCATCGCGCCGGCGCATGCTCTTGACCGCCGACCAGGCTTCGATGAGCGTGCCATCGACGCTGAAGTGTTCCGAGGACAAAAGCCCCTCGCGCCGCGCCCGCCGCCCGATGCGTCGCAGGAGCTTGCGGGCCACTCCCGCCTCGATCAGCCGGTCGCGGTTCTTGGTGAAGGTCGAGTGATCCCAGATCCGATCATCCATCGACAGCCCCACGAACCAGCGAAACAGCAGGTTGTAGTTGAGCTGCTCGCACAGCAGCCGCTCCGAGCGGATCGAGTACAGCACCTGCAGCACCAGAGCTCGCACCAGGCGCTCGGGTGCCACCGACTCGCGTCCACCTGCGGCATAGACCCGATCAAAGTCCCGGCTTATCGCCTCCAGCGCCTCATCCAGCAGCACTCGGATGCGTCGCAGCGGATGCGTCGCCGGAATCCGTTGCTCCATCGAGACGTAGCTGAAGAGGCCACCTTGATCCACATCCGCTCCGCGCATGCTGCTCTTCCATCCCCTAACCGCGTTGGTCGTACTGTGACGCATGCGTGGCAATTTTCAACAGCCTGCTAGGGAAACTCTGAAGAACTGGCCATGAAGGCGGTCATCGGCAGAGATTTTGTGTCGCGAGCGAGTTGCGATGGTGTTTCGGTCGCCGATTCAGTGTTTGTCGTGCCGAACCACGCGGTATCCCGTTCTGCGGCGACACGTCTCCTACGCATCCAGCAACCGCCGCCGCACCGTGTAGAGGTTGGCCAGTGCAGCCGTAACCTCCAGACGGTGCAGGTTCTTGGCGAGTCCGCGGTAACGCACCTTCTGGAAGCCGAACACGCGCTTGATCACCCCGATGGTGTGCTCGACCTTGGCACGCACGCGCGATTTGGTCCGGTTCTTCGCCTTCGCGAGCTCGTTGACCCATCCTTTGCCACGGTACTTTCGGTTGGTGAAGTCCTTGGCGTGTGGCGCTCGGGCGCGGATTACCTCCGTCTGCCCCTGATAACCTTGGTCGCCCCAGACACGGGTCTCGCGCCCGTGCAGCAAATAAGGCAGCGCATCCACATCCGATACGTTCGCTGCGGACGCCAAGACCGTGTGAATCAGCTTCGTTTTACTGTCGACCCCAACGTGCGCCTTCATCCCGAAGTACCACTGCTTACCCTTCGCCGTCTGGTGCATTTCCGGGTCGCGCTTGCCTTCCTTGTTCTTGGTCGAGCTCGGCGCACCGATAATCGTCGCATCCACGATCGTGCCGTTGGAGATCTTGATACCGCAGCGGTGCAGATGCTCGTTCACCGCTCGCAGCAGCACCTTGCCGAGCTTGGCCCTCTCGAGCAGGTGGCGGAACTTACAGATCGTCGTCTCATCGGGCGCCCCTTCCACCCCCAGGTCAATGCCCACAAAGCCGCGCATCGCCGCCGAGTCGTAGAGCTCTTCCTCAACCGCCGGGTCCGAGAGGTTGAACCACAGCTGCAAGAAATAGATCCGCAGCATCCGTTCCAGCGGTATCGGCGGCCGACCGCCTTGTTCGCTGATCTTCGGATACACCGTCGCCACTGCCGTCGTCATCTCTGGCCACGGAATAATCCGATCCATGTCGGCGAGGAACTTCGCCCGCCGCGTGGTCTTCCCGTATTTCTCAAACCCGGTCAGCGTGTGTTGCTTCATCGTGATCCTCGCTGTGAAACACGATCATGCATCAGAATGGCCGGTAAATCAGAGGTTCCCTAAGTGTTTCCAAAAGTGCTCCAGCCGTCGCAGATGCCCCCATAAGGACTCAACAGCTCATTGAGCTCCACTTGGATTGCGACCACCCCTTCGTAAGTGGCGAGCATCGACTTCGAGCAGTACACGCTCCAAGAGTCGGAACCATCGTTTTCTGAGATTGACGGATCGAAGCCGTGATCCGCAACAACTTCAGCGACGTGACGAGCTGTGCGCTCATCCGGCACCTCGACCGAGAAGTCGATGACCATTGGAAGTGACATGTCCGCGCCGCTTTCCGCGACGTTGCGCAGCGCGTCGCCATCAGCGTCGTTCGGGTAGGAGCTGGACACGTCGTCTAACGGTGAAGTTGAGGAGCCGCCCAGAAGCGCCGATCAAGCGCCGCGGGCGCACACTGTTTTCCGGCGCCCGCGGCGCGCAACCACCCACGGTTCACCGACCCCTCCAACGATTGTTAGGTACCACGACACCCTTTCGCTCCCAAGCTTCCACGCCGCCTGAAACAATTCTGAACAGCGGATGCGGCCGGAATGCAGTGACGCGTCGCCGAACGCGGTACAGTTGTGGACTACGCACTCGCAGCTTGCGTAAAAGATGCTGCCTTTCAAACGCCAACTGACCCTGCGTGGCCCTCAGCCTAATCCCCCGGCGCAACGGACCTATCTTCTTCCGGTCGAAGGCATATCCGCGAGCTTCTGCTTCGACTAAGACCATCTTAAGGTATGCGTTCATCGCGGCGATTGGCGACGAATGTGCACGGAAGCGTGCGAGTTGCGGGTGATAACGATAGCCCTCGGTTTCACGTTTGAGTACTGCGCGAGCAAGCAAGCCTTCTCGCCAGAGCGCCACCAATCCTCGGGCGTCGAGATACTTGGGATGGAGTGTCCAGAGGCGCACGACGTGGCACCTAACGGTAAGGCTGAGCGGCCGCGCGGAAGCGCTGGATTGGAGCTGCGGGTGCACACGGTGTCGCAGCACCCGCGGCGACACTACTGAGCATCACGAGCCGCTCCAGCGATTGTCAGAGCGCATGACAGAGATCTCAATTGATCTCTGCAGCACGTCGCGGCATGAGGAATGCCAGAACGCCGGCGACAATCAACAGCGCCGGGACGTCTCCCGCAAGGTGCCCGGCGTGCTCGGGGTACACGATCGCTTGTATGGCCATGATTCCGCCGTGCACGACGCTGGACCAGACGGTAAACCAGATCAGGCTCCGATGAGCGAGGGGGTCTCGCGATGCCATGAGGAGAAACGCCCCCAGGGTCGCATAGATCCCAAGAATCATTTGCAGATACAGGGACTGTCCGGCGTGATGCCATGCCCAGCCCGCCGGCCACACGATCGTGAGCGGATACACGCCCAAGAGAAATATGAGACCGAACACGATCAGGGCAATACGTAGGAATTTCACGCGATCTGCAGTGTTCATACCTCAGCCCTCCCTTCCCTTTATTCGCGCCACCAAGCCACAGGCGCGTCACGGCCCCCTCCAACGATTGTTCGACCGCAGCGAACCCAACGTGATGAGGCCCAGCAACACCACGTTCGCCAAGAGCAGAGTACCCGCCGCGGCTTCAGCCCATATCGTCACATTCATCATCGCTGAGTGGTGAGCCATTGGCGCCCGAGTGTAGTGAAGGAGTCCGCCAAAACCGAGAGCCGCATACAAGCCCAGGATCGTCAGCCCGATATCGAAATGTCCGAGGACGTAGAGCCTGTAGCCGACCAGGCCCAGTGCCATGACGCCGCACCATGCAACGTAAACCTCGACCCGTGACCAGGATGCGGGGAGATTTGGATACTGAGCCAGGTACTGCGCATTATGTGCGAAGTGCAGGAGTGTCGCTGCGGCGTACAGGGCGAAGAGCCAAGGCAAGCTCGCACTGCTGCGCTTGATAGTGTCACTGGCGCTCATCAGCCATACCGCCTAACGGTGAAGTTGAGCAGCCCCACAGAAGCGCCACAGGGCGCCGCGGGCGGACACTGTTTTCCGGCGCCCGCGGCGCACAACCACCCACGCCTCACGGCCCGCTCCAAGCGAGGGTTAGTTGGCAGCAACCTGCCAACTGATGAACCCATACTTCTCCCACTGAGCCAACCGTCTTTCAAGATGCGCCATTACGCTCGGACGTTGCACCGTGACGATGTGGCAGCGTTGGGTATCGTCTGCAGCACGAACCATACCGCAGGAGCTGAGCACGGTAACCATGCTGGCGACGCTGTTCAGTGGCACGTGAGTACCAAAGGTGACATGCACGACTCGCTCCACGCTAGCACCTAAGCCTGAGCGAACGCACGTTCCTGAATCTCGCGCGGCGTCACAGGCCGCCACCTAACGGTGAAGTTGAGGGGCCGGACGACCACGCCGGATCAGCGCCGCGGGCGCACACCCTCGTCTTCCGCAACCGCTTCTTCGTCAGTCTGCGATTCGTAGTGCTCGAGAACGCGGCGGACGCGTTCCTCGTCCCAACCTGAGGGAAATTTGGACTGTTTCATCGCTTTCTGCGCCGTCGGCGCCGATATTCCATCGCAGCCTTACCCGGCAGCTCATGGGCGGTGAATACGAAGTGACTGTCGGGCTGCGGGTCCGGGACATAAATTACGCGCAAAAGCCGACCGGATGAAGTGCGGCCTACCGCGACCCTGGAGCCTTCGCGGCCTGGGCGATCCTCACCGGCGTGGCTAAGAAGCTGCTCTGAGGGACCGGACGACCACGCTGGAAAGGCGCCGCGGGCGCACACTGTCCCCCAGGCGCCCCCGGCGCCGAACCACCCACGCATCACGGCCCCCTCCAACGATTGTTAGGCGTCACTGGCGAGAGGTTGACGATAGTGGCCTGCATGAGGGCGACAACCTTGTGTGCAGATTCAGTTCCAGCAAACGCTCGGACTTCGCCGGCGCAGACCGTGAGGAGCTTTCCGGAGCTTTGTACCCTTCCGATGGCCAAGAAGTGGTCCCCAAGCGCGGGCCGTAAGAAATTGATCTTGAACTCCGCTGTGACAACCTCGAATTCGGGTGGTGCCTTCGTTAGCGCTGCGTACCCGCACGCACTGTCGACAATGCTTGTGATAGCGCCTGCATGGATATAGCCGTGCTGCTGAGAGAGACTCTTGGAGAATGGAAGTGCGATATGCACCTCCCCATCTGACACCAAGGTAATCCTTGCGCCGAGGGTCGCCATTAGACCTTGGGCACGAAAGCTCTCTGAGATTCGCTTTTGGATGTCGCTCATCAGGGTGCGCGTAGGGTCCTGAAGGTCGGCATGACGTCTAACGGTGAAGTTAAGGGGCCGCCCAGGAGCGCGCACCAAGCGACGCGGGCGCACAATCGCTTCCCGCGCACGCGGCGCCCCACCACAGGCGCGTCACGGCCCCCTCCAATGATTGTTAGGAGGCAGCGCGTCGGCGGTGTTGAACAATAGGTATAGCGCCAAAGGCACCAGGATCAGACCAACAACCACTGTGACCCGAACAGATCTGGTTAAGAATGCTGATCGGGAATTGGGAGCACATCGCCAGAGAATTACAGACTGCAGAATGCCCAGGATAAGCCCAAACAAGAGATACACGGTAAAGCCCGCCGGCGTTTCCGGAAGCAGCAACGCGACGACTGAGTACCCAATGGACCCCCCGAAGCCGTACAGCCAGAAGGCGCGACCGAGAGAGGTCTTGCCGGTCAGCGGATCAGTTAACCACCGAGGCCACACGGCTGCCTCCTAACGGTAAAGTTGAGGGGCCGCGTAGAAGCGCCCGATGAGCGCCGCGGGCGCACGCTGTTTTCCAGCGCCCGCGTTGCTAAACAGACCACGCCTCACGGACCCCTCCAACGATTGTTAGAGCGCGGGATCACTTGTGCGCTTCCATATAGGCGCGCAATAGCGCATTCATCCTCGACTGATACCCGGCACCCTGCTTCTTGAACCATTCGATAACGTCGGAATCAATGCGCAACGAAAGAAGTGCCTTCCTTGGAACAGGCTTCAAGCCCTTGCGCGCGACGGCGCGAGCGAACATCTCGGGAGTCCACTCCGGCGCATCGCCGTCGCGCACGATATCGGTGTCAATCATCTTTCGAACTCGACGGAGGTCGGTCGAAGATCTGCGAGAAGTAGTAGCGCGCTTCATGTTTTGTGGCCTTGCGAACGGAAATTATGCGAATGTCTTCACCACGCTCAGCATGCGTAACGGACACGACCTGGTCCTGCAGCAGACCCAAGGTGAGGAATCGGCGCTCACCATAGGCCTCGCGGGTGTCTTCAGCAGTGAGAGTAAACCCGCGGAAGATCTTCTCAGCATCACGAAAGTCGATGCCGTGCTTTTTCAGGTTGGCGCGTCGTTTCGCCTCGTCCCAAGCGAACATGCCTGAGTGTAGCTACAGAGCGTAACTACGGCAAGGCCCCCACCCCCGCGCTCTGGCACCACGTCGAATCTTCTCCCTAACGCGTATAGGTGACCACAATCTCGCTCGACTCAATACGGCCAGTCCACACCGCAAATTGGGCGGCCTCCGGCGACGGAGCGACTTGGAACACCGCGTGTATGCGCACGGAAAATGGTTGATCTTTCTCTACAGGAAAGCCTTCCCAAGCCGTCGTGTCTCCGAAGAAGACTCTTTTTACCAGCGTTTGACCTGGAGCGATGGTTACATAGGTCTGGATCTTCCGGGTGAAGACGGTCTTCCTCTTCAGAGCCCGCCAATGCTTTCCCGTAGCGTCTGTAATCTCAAACGATAAGGACTCGTAGCCCCAAGAGCTCGACTCTGCCCATATCCGCAGAGGCCGGTCCGAGGTGTTTCTCCAGAGCACGTGGAAGTGAGCCTTCGGGCCCGAGTACACGGCCTTTTCGGCAAATGACAGCGTCAAAGGAGCGGCGACTGCGTTTGCTGAATTGACAGCGCCCGCGAACGAAGTCACTAAGAGCGTTAAGCGGTGAAGCGCTCGAAGCATCTCGGTGCCAGCTAACGGTGAAGCTGAGCGGCCGCGCGCAGGCGTGTCACGGACCGCTCCAGCGATGGTTAGACGCCAGCCACTGTAGTGCTGACCTCAATTCTGGCGACGGCGTTAGCACCTTCACACCAATAACGTGCCCGACCATATCGATTTCCAAGTAAGCATGGTGCGAGCGTGAAAGCGGGACCCCCTTACCAATGTTCTCGTCGAGAACGTTTCGTTCAACCGCGTTTAACTCCCGTGGCAGTTCCAAAGGCAATGCTGCCAGCGTCGGCCTCGGTGTCGAAAGTGACGGTCGTCACCGTGGCAGATTCCAACTCCACCGCGAGGTCGACGCAACCTGTTGCGCGGAGCTCCGAGGCCAGATCGGAGGCGAGTTCAGCGAGGCGGCTGGCGAAGGAGTGCTGCATGCTGGCGTCTAAAACGGTGAAGTTGAGGGGCCGCGCGCAGGCGTCCGATTGGAGCGGCGCGCGCAGAATGTCTTCTGGCCCCCGCGGTGACACTACCGACTTTCACGGACCGCTCCAGCGATTGTTAGAACGCACCGTCACTCGATGTCATCAAGCGCCACCCCACGGCCGGCGCGAATGCTGGCGCGAGCCTTAGCGATGCGCTTCAAAAATCGCGGATCGTTCTCCAAGCGATACTCGAGCCAATCGTCTTCCGACTCGAAGCCGATCAAAACGCCCGCCGGCTTGCCGTGACGGGTGATTATGATCTCCCGAGCCGCTGCCTCTTTGAGGTAGCGCGAGAAGTCGTCCTTAACCTCTGCCAGAGGTACTTCCTTCACGGTTTTCCGAACTGGGCGAGCCATGATGTCGTCTCCGATTTGGGCACTAAAGCCAAGACTTCAACTACGTCGTCCACCACGTCATAGAACACGCGTATGTCCCCAACCCGCAGCCGATACTGTGGGCGGGACAGCCCGCGAAGGCGCCTGATGCGGCTGCGGCTCGTCTTCTGCGGCTCGTAACGCAGGTGGGTCTCCAATGCCGCCTTCACCGCGGCGCGTGAAGCCGCCTTGAGCCGTACGAGATCTTCAACCGCTTCAGGAGCCAGAACTATGGCGAATGGCATTCTGGCCAGATTATAGCCAAAACGAAGGCACCATGC
The DNA here is from genome assembly GCA_963837075.1 of uncultured Gammaproteobacteria bacterium. GTDB lineage: Bacteria > Pseudomonadota > Gammaproteobacteria > Steroidobacterales > Steroidobacteraceae > 13-2-20CM-66-19. The sequence continues at coordinate 628,647 of CAWILY010000009.1, forward strand.
TAACGGTGCGTTCTAACGGTGAAGTTGAGGGGCCGCCCAGAAGCGCCTGATACGCGCCAAACAGACCACGCCTCACGGCCCCCTCCAATGATTGTTAGGCATCACTGGCTTGCCGGGAAGTGCTTGCCGACCACGTACACGTCGACGCCAGTCATTGAGCATTCCTGATGTGACGCGTCATTTACCGTGATTATCTCGACGAGTGTCTGCCCAGACTTCGCAATGAAAATGACGTCATGCACTTGCCGGTAGAGATCCTTTCCAATGCGCTGCGAAGCAATGCGCCTCACCTTCGTTTTTGAGAAGTCGGTAGTGTAGTTGTCGACTAGGGCCTGTTAACACTACGGACGTAGTGCTTCCACGATGAGCGCGAAGTAAATGAAGGCGATGAACACCAGATCGAGCTTGTCGAAGCGGCTGAAGATGCGGCGAAAGCCTTTGAGCCGGCGGAACAGTCGTTCGATCTCGTTGCGGCGTCGATACAGCGCTTTCTTGATTCTCCACGGCTCGAGCCGCTGTGGATTGGGCGGCACGACGGGAATGAAGCCCAGATCGAGCGCGAGCTGGCGAGTCTCGTTGCCTTCATACGCGCAGTCCATCAACAGGTGGCAGGAGATCGGGAGCGCTGGAGCTCCTTGGATCGAGTGCAACAGCGCCCGACCCTCGGGGGCATCGCCGGCCTGCCCAGGTGAGAGTGAGAACCCTACGGCGCATCGAGCACTCGCGGCAACCATATGAACTTTGGTTGTCCAACCGCCGCGGGATTTGCCGATCGCTTGGGGCCCGTTTTTTTTAGAGCGCCGGTGCCATCGGGATGAACTTTGATGATCGTGCTGTCCAGACTCACCGCTTCGATCTTGATGCGGATGAGCTGCTCGCGCTGCAACTCGGCAAACAGCCGATCCAGCACCCCAGCCTTGGCCCAGCGATTCATGCGGGTATAGATCGTATGCCAGTTACCAAAGCGCCTCGGCAACGCGCGCCACTTGCAGCCGTTCTCCGCGATGAAAAGAATCGCGTTGATCACGTTGAGGTTCTCGTGCGAAACGTTGCCTCGCTGCGTGGGCAAGTGCGGCTCGATACGTGCGTACTGTTCGGGTGTGATTTCCATCCGCGCAGCATATCACGTAGTGTTAACAGGCCCTAGGCCAGTATTCTTGAGAATGCCGTAGGCCGACATCGCAGCCCAATCGTTTGGGCCGTCGCATTGAGGATCGGCGGAGAAAGCAGGCGCTGCGAATGCCAGCATTAGAACCAGAGGATTCCAACGTGCCACAAGCGTCTCCCCAGTGATGCCTCTCTAACGGTTAAATTGAGGGGCCGTGCGCAGGCGTATCCAGCGCGCAGCGAGCGCAAAATAGCGAAGCGCGCTCGCGGGGCGCCACCACAGACGCATCACGGCCCCCTCCAACGATTGTTAGGCGGCGTCGTCGTCTCCGGCGAGAATGGAAGCGATCATTGGGCGTGTAAACCGCTCCTCAGGACTCGGGTCCCGGATATCGTCGGGATAGAACTCGCCGGCGTCAAACGCGAGAAACACTGACTCCATAAACGCAGGAAATACGAAGTCGGGCGTCGCGACCTTGGTGGTTGCGAAAAAGAACAGCCCGTTCGCTATGGCATCACCGGCCGTGTATCCAAGCGAACCCGCGGCATAGCGGCGCGCAACCGCGCGAGCCACGGAGTCCAACGCCGCGGCGATTGGAAGTCCTGAGCTAGCGCAGTAGGCCTCGATATCGGAGGCGTTGAGCTTCCGAGTACCGGGCACGGCGAGCAGTTCGTCGAGCGTCATTTCGCCGCCTAACGGTGAAGTTGAGGGGCCGGACGATGCCGCAAGCCGCGCTCAGCTCGAACGAAGCTCTCCAGTCGCGACGCGCGCGGCGGAACTCGCGCCGCGGGCGCATACTGTCTTCCGGCGCCCGCGGCGCACAGCCACAGGCGCTTCACGGACCCCTCCAACGATTGTTAGGCGTCAGGTCTACGCGCATGCCTTGATACCAACCTCTTGAGCACGAGTGGCGCGACGACAAATATCGCGATGACGCCGATAGTAACGAGTGCGAAAGTCAGCAGCGCCTCCCCGACGAGGCTTGTAACGCCACGGTAGAGCGGTTCCATGCGGCTGCCGTATTCAGAATGTACAGCGGCGACAGCGAAGGCAGACAGCAGCCCGAACAGCGCCCCAACAACGGCGGGGCCTGCAAGCGTCTGACGGTCTGAGGTATTGAGTCGCACTGAGCCTGACGTCTAACGGCGAAGTCGAGGGGCCGGACGACCACGCCGGAAACGCGCCGCGGGCGCACACTGTCTTTCCGCGCCCGCGGCGCCACACAGACCACGCCTCACGGATCCCTCCAACGATTGTTAGCTTTCGGACGCAAGTTCCTCGCGCACGATGCGCCGTACTAGCTCCGGAGTCATCGGTTCACCACCGAGGCCCAGATGAGCGTTCAGCGCCTCGTTGATGAGGGTCTGGTAGCCCTTTCCCGTACTCTGGGACAGAGCTCTAAATCGTTTCAGGACGGCATCGTCGAGAAAGATCGTAATTCGGGTCTTTCCCTTGTTCTGAACGATCGCACCGCGCTTGCCCTTTGAAAAGTCATATTCCTTTCTCATAAGTTCGCCGCTCTCGAGGTGTCGCTTTCCGTACAGAGATCAATCTAGGGTCGTCGTCGCGATCTGTGAAAACGACGACCATTAATACGCCAAATGAGTTAACGCCGACGGTTACAAAGCGCTGCTCTCCTTCAGCGGCGTCGTCCTCAATTGTGAGAGCCAAGGGGTCACTAAGTACGCCGTCGCCGTCGGCCAAAGAAACGCCGTGCTTCCGACGATTCTCTGCGTCCTTTGCAGGATCGAACGTCGGGTTCATATGCATAGCGTATGTACATTATGCAGACACGTCAAGCCCGGCACTGAGCTAAAGGACGAAAGCTAAAACGGTGAAGTTGAGGGGCCGGGCACTCACGCCGGCCTGGCGACGCGGGCGCACACTGTCCTTCAGCGCCCGCGGAGCCAAACAGACCACGCATCACGGACCCCTCCAACGATTGTTAGGTTCTGCTAACGCGTTTTACTCAAGCGCTCGGCCATGCGCGTTTGCCAGCCGGGCCCCGTCGCCCTCCATCGCGCAATGACATCCTCCGGAAGCCGAAGAGTGATCAGCTTCCTAGGATTGGGGGACCGAGGACGACCGCCCTTCTTCACCTTAGCGCGAGCGAGCATTTCCGTGGTCAGTTCGGGCAGCTCCCGATACTCTTTGGCTCTGACGACATGCGCGTCCACCCGGGCCAAATCAGATTTCAAAGTACGGCGCGAGGCGCTCCTGTTCGCGGCCATTAGCTTTCCTCATGCTGAAAATGTGTCGACTGTTGCCTCTCGGGACGTAACCGACTACTACCATGCGTCCCTCGAGGCGGCCAAAGCAGAGGATACGAATCTCGCCATAGTCCCTGCGCGTATCCTCAACTTCCACAGTAACGCCCGCAAAAACTGCGGCGGCATCAGCGAAGTCCAAGCCCCGTTCCGCCAAGGTCTTAGCGCGCTTGGCCGGATCCCATGTGAGGCGCATTGGTTATTGTAGCTACAAAAACATAGCCGGACAACCGGGCTTGCAGAAGCGGTTCCAGCGGAACCTAACGGTAAAGTTGAGGGGCCGCCCGTGGACGCATCCAGCGCGCAGCGAGCGCAAAATAGCGAAGCGCGCTCGCGGCGCGCCACCACAGGAGCATCACGGACCCCTCGAACGATTGTTAGGCGGCGGCGAGGACGGCCCGGCGTATCGGCTGCGGCAGGGCCACTTCGACAAAGGCGTTCTTAGGATAGAGGTAGTCTTCGCCCGACTCGTCAATGACTCGCACCTGACCCATGCCTTCGGCCTTCGCGTCCGGCAGGGACACATAGATCTTGCGACGTTCCAGGGACACCTCGTACCCGGAGTTGTCCACACAAATCAGCAGGCGCTTTGCTGCTCTAGCCATAATGCGTCACCCCTCACAGGAGGCGCTTAATCTTAAATTCGCGCCGCCCGATACCGGTCGCCTCGTACCAGTGTAACTCGGCCCAGGCGATCTCACCGCCAAGAAGCTCGATTTCTGCCATTCCCTTGCGCTTCCGCCAACGCCCGCGGCCGTAACGCTTCCGCAGACGCGCGATTTCGCGAATACCTGACCCAGTGGCGATCGTCTCCACACTGGCGATGTCCCCGAGAATGCGGAAGTGCATGACTCATCGTCGCAAAGGCTCGCGACGCGGTCAAAACGTGCGAGACACCGACGCCGCCTAACGTTGAAGTTGAGGGGCCGCCCAGAGGCGCCCGATCAGAGCCGCGGGCGCACACTTTCTTTCAGCGCCCGCGGCGACACAACCGAGTATCACGGTCCCCTCCAACGATTGTTAGACGGCATTCGGTGTGCTCGCTGAGTCAAGGCAGACCTCGTGCCAAATGCCGGGGATATCCGCCAGCGTATAGAGCACGTCGCCACCGTGATAGAATCCGACTGTGCCGACCCGAGCCACCGAGCCAGCGTACGGCAGTTGCTCTTCCTGAAGCGCGTGGTGATAGCGCCACGTGCGCCGAAAGTCCTCAAGTCTTTCTCGTGGCACAACGCGGACCTCGGTCCCAACGGAATAGAGTTCCTTATACGCTGGCACTGCGTGTCCTTCTGCTGCCGTCTAACGGTGAAGTTGAGGGGCCGCACAGAAGCGCCCAATTAGAGCCGCGGGCGCACAATCTCTTCCCGCGCCCGCGGCGATACCACCGACGCTCACGGACCCCTCCAACGATTGTTAGACGGCATGCCTGGCACATTAGATGACTTCGAGGATCCCTTCGGCGCCCCAAAGGTAACCCCACGTCTGGGCGACGAGAAGCTCGGCGAAGAACAGCCCGAACCCGTCGGGGTAACCGAAGGCTCCCAGCAACAGCGCGTCTACCGCTACTGCGCCAATAATGAGTAGCGCGATGAACGCCGCGACGCGCAGGCGACTGGGACCACTTCCCTGCCATGTGTAGAGGTGCCAGCAGTGGCCAGCGGAGATTGCGTAAGGAAGAAGCACTGGGGTTCCCATGCTGACTAGCGCAATGCTTGCGCGGCGACCCCACCATGCAAAGTGACTGAGATCAAGGCCGTTCAGGAACACCAACAGGCTCAGCAAGGCAAGTACGGCGTGACTCCATAGCACTACGCGTCTAAAAGGGAGCCCCGCCAGAACTGAGGCGACCGCAGTTGAACGCTGAGTATCAGCCGGTCGCATGCCGTCTAACGGATGAGTTGAGGGGCCGCCCAGAAGCGCCCGATCAGAGCCGCGGGCGCACAATGTCTTCCCGCGCCCGCGGCGACACTACCGAGCATCACGGACCCCTCCAACGATTGTTAGCAGTCATGCAGGCCTCGGTCGTGACACGGACCAAGTGCAGGTGAAGTCAGGGTTTGTGACTACCTCTCCGGTGCTCCGCAGCCGGTACTGACCCGGCAGGGCCTTGGCGAATCCGCGTGTATCAGGAGGCAGCCGGTACTCGGTGCCATCGCGCGAACCCCGCAACTGAAAGCGAATGCCGTCCTCGGCCGTGGCGGCCACAACGACACCATGGAACTCTTCCTGACGCGTGGGCTTGCCCTCAGCGTCAAGGTAAGTCACGCCGATTAGCACGTACTTCCCCAACAGCGCTTGGGCGAGCGCTGCGTCAAACAGACCACTGGGCGGTTGCATGACTGCTAACGGTAAAGTTGAGGGGCCGCACAGAAGCGCCGAATAGGCGCCGCGGGTGCACTCGCCGCCACGGCGTCCGCAGGACAGTGAGGAGCGGCGCCCACACAACCATGCATCACGGCCCCCTCCAACGATTGTTAGAGGTCAGCCCCATGGTGTTTGGCATAGCTGTCCAGCAAACTGCGAATCATTTTCTGGTATGGGACCTTGGAACGCGCCGCGTGGCGCTTGAAAAAGTCCACGCTTCGCTTGCTTAAGGAGATCGTGACCTTCACACCGTCGTCGCGCAGAACGAGCTGATCGGGAGGTGGCAAAAAATCACTGACGACCTCTAAGCGCCCAAGTCGCTCATTTGTGTACTTTGGCTTGCGCTTCATAGATCTTCTTTCCTCTGCGCCAATATCCGGCGCCGAAAATGCGAATCACCTCGCCACGGTACGTAAAGCGCACCGTGAGAATCCCAGAGCCCGTGTCGCCGAAGCAATAGAACCGGGGCTCGTCCTTGCTGTGCGACAGGTCTTTAGCGATGACGCGCGCCGGATCCAAGAAGGCGAACTGCGCATCCACAAATGCCACCCCGTGCTTCCGCTGGTTTTCCGTGTCCTTGGCCGGATCCCATTCGAAGCTCGGGCTCACGGTCAAAAGTATAGCCGAGGTATGGGTCGCGCGCCATACGGTAATATGGGCGTGGGCTGACCTCTAACGGTGAAGTTGAGGGGCCGCGCGCAGGCGCGTCCAGCGCGCAGCGAGCGCAAAATAGCGAAGCGCGCTCGCGGCGCGCCACCACAGGAGCATCACGGCCCCCTCGAACGATTGTTAGAGGACGCCATAGACCAGCCTACTGTGCGCGCGCGGAAGCAGCGGTGCAACGAATCGAGGGCACGGCGCCGGCGTCCACGACGACATCACCGACTGCCCGCACGCGCACAACGGATGCGTCGAGCGAAGGGTCTTCGGCTCCAGCTCCCAGTTCTTCATGACTCTCAAGATGAGTCTCGGTTGCGGACTCTAACGGTGAAGTTGAGGGGCCGCGCGCAGGCGCGTCCAGCGCGCAGCGAGCGCAAAATAGCGAAGCGCGCTCGCGGCGCGCCACCACAGGAGCATCACGGCCCCCTCGAACGATTGTTAGAGGACGCCATAGACCAGCCTACTGTGCGCGCGCGGAAGCAGCGGTGCAACGAAGCGAGGGCACGGCGCCGGCGTCCACGACGACATCACCGACTGCCCGCACGCGCACAACGGATGCGTCGAGCGAAGGGTCTTCGGCTCCAGCTCCCAGTTCTTCATGACTCTCAAGATGAGTCTCGGTTGCGGACTCTAACTCTAATTGGATGACAAACGACTGCGGATCATCTTGATTCTGCTCTGAAACCCTCTGCCGGCACACGCCCTCCTCAATGATTACCCCTATAGGACCGAAGTGGGGTGATTAAACGCGACAGATATGCAACTCGACCTCACGTCCGCCGGCTGCTTCCATACCGCCGCCATGTCAGCCGCTCACCACGAGGAGGAAGGCCATGGAAACCGAGTCGGATCTGCTCGCGGCAGCACGCGAGAAGATACGCACACGTCACCTTGCCCTGAGGACGGAACAGGCTTACCTGCAATGGATGCGGCGTTATCTGTTGTTCCACCGGCGTCGGCACCTGTGCGAGCTTGGTGCGCAGGAGGCCGAGCAATTCTTGACGCATCTGGCCGTGCACCGCAAGGTCGGAGCCGCAACGCAGAATCAGGCGTTGCAGGCGCTGCTGTTCCTCTACCGGCATGTGCTCGAGATCGAGCTGCCGTGGCTGAACAACGTGACCCGGGCCTCGACCGAGAAGCGCCTGCCGGTGGTGCTGACTCGGACCGAGGTACGCTCGCTGCTGTCGCAGCTGCAGGGCACGAGGTGGCTGGTGGCGAGTCTGCTCTACGGCAGCGGGCTGCGTCTCACCGAGGCCCTGCGACTCCGGGTCAAGGATCTGGCGCTCGATCGCGGTGAGCTGATTGTGCGCGAAGGTAAGGGCGCTAAGGATCGGGTCACGATGCTGCCCGGTGCGCTCGACGCCCCTGTGCGTGCGCATCTTGGGCGGCTGCGAGCGTGGTACGAGGATCAGCGCCAGCGGCAGCAGCCGGGTGTGTCGCTGCCCAATGCGCTGGCGCGTAAGTTCCCCGCGGCCGCGACGCGCTGGGGCTGGCAGTATCTGTTTCCGGCCACCGGACTGTGCCGCGATGCGTATACCGGCCTGCCGGTGCGTCATCACCTGCACGAGAAGGTGATCCAGCGGGCCGTGCAGTCCGCCGTGCGCAGCGCCAGCCTCACCCAGCCGGCGAGCTGTCATACGCTGCGCCATTGCTTCGCCACGCATCTGCTCGAGGACGGCTATGACATCCGCACGGTGCAGCAGCTGCTCGGCCACTCCGATCTCAAGACCACCATGATCTACACGCACGTCATGGCGAAGGGCGCCCGCGGCGTGCGCAGCCCCCTCGATCGGCAGAGCGCCCCGGACACGCATCGCCAGACGACCCTGGCGCCCAGCGCCGCGGCCCGTCAGAAGTGATAGGTGAGCGTGCCGTTCACCTCACTGAGCTTGCCTGCGCCGATCATCTGATCGATCAGCCGCTGCAGCTCCGCCGCGGCAATCCGCTGGCGAAAATGTGAGTGCAGATACGCGAGAAGCCCCTTGCGCTTGCGCGGCCGGCGGTTCTTCTGCATGCCGGCCAGCGCACTCAACGCGTTGTCCCACAGAGCTGACGGCGGCTGACTCGCGGCTGCCACCGCGGGCCCTGCTGCAGGCACGGCATCGGTGATGGAGGTGGCACGGCGCACGCTGAAGCCCCGGCCGGCAAGGTGTTTGATGAGCGGATCGAACCCCTTGTCCTTCGAGAGAATCACGCAGGGAGTATCCGGCGAGCGGGTCAGATACTCACCCAGGTAAAAGGCGATGTGAAAGTCCAGGGCGTTCTTTCCCTGGCCCTCGATGTCGATCGGCACGAACCGTTCGCCGAGCTTCAAGGCGGCCTTGAGAAACTCCGTGGGCACGGACTTCTGCGACGCGCCGAAGAAGAACGGCACCCGCACGCCCGTGGGAATGGCTCCCAGCTGCAGCTTGCCGATGTTCTCGAAGTCGACCAGCAGCACGCTGTCGGCCATGGCAATCCTCCTCTACTCAAGAGCACTCGCTCCAACATAGCCATTCTGTCGCCAGGCTTCGTACACCACCAGCGCCACGGCGTTGGCGAGATTCAGGCTGCGGTTGCCCGCGCGCATGGGGATGGTCAGCTGCCGCTCGCGCGCGATGCCGGCGAGCGCATGCGCGGGCAGGCCGCGGGTCTCGGGCCCGAACAGCAGCGCATCGCCGCGGGCGAAGCGTGCCGCGCTGTACGGCTGCGCCCCGTGGGTCTCGACGCTGAAGAGCCGCGCGCCGGCGAGTGCCTCGCGGCAGGCGGCGAGGCTCGCATGCACGTGCACGGCGGTGAGCTCCTCGTAGTCGAGGCCGGCGCGGCGCACGGCCTTGCGTGTCAGCTCGAAGCCGAGCGGGCGCACCAGGTGCAGCGTGCTGCCGCTGTTGGCGCACAGGCGGATGATGCTGCCGGTGTTCGGCGGGATCTCGGGCTGAAACAGCACTACGTGGAACATGCTCGTGCGGCGGTGGCCTGCCCTGCGTGTGCGATAATGCACGCCATGGCGAGCCGCAAACCAGAACCTGCTGCGCGGCGCCGCGGCACGGCCCCCGGGACGGGGCCGCTGGCACTTTCGTTCTGCGGCCTGGAGTTCGCCTCGCCGCTCGTGCTGCTCTCCGGCTGCGTCGGCTTCGGCGAGGAATACACCCGCATCGAGGGGTTCTCCAACCGCGACGCGGGTGCGCTGGTGCTCAAGGGCACCACCGGCAAGGCGCGCCTCGGCAATGCGCCGCACCGGGTGTACGAGACGCCGGCCGGCATGCTGAATGCCATCGGTCTGCAGAACCCGGGCGTCGAGCAGGTGGTGAGCGAGATCCTGCCGCAGCTCGATTTCAGCGAGACGCGCTTCATTGCCAACGTCTGCGGCTCGACCATAGACGAGTACGTCGAGGTGACGCGGCGCTTCGACGATTCGCCGATCGATGCCATCGAGATCAACATCTCCTGCCCGAACGTCAAGGAAGGCGGCGTCGCCTTCGGCAACTACCCGGACATGTCGGCGCGGGTAGTGGCTGCCTGCCGGCGCGTGACCGGCAAGCCGCTGATCACCAAGCTGTCGCCGAACCAGACCGACATCCGTGAGAACGCACGCTGCTGCATCGAGGCGGGCACCGATGCGCTGTCGGTCATCAACACGGTCATGGGCATGGCGATCGACGTGTCCTCGCGCCGGCCGGTGATCGGCAACGTGCAGGGCGGGCTGTCGGGTCCGGCGATCAAGCCGATCGCGCTGCTCAAGGTGCATCAGGTCTACGAGGTGGCGCGCCCCCACGGCGTGCCGATCATCGGCCAGGGCGGTATCACCACGGTTCAGGATGCGCTCGAGTTCCTGATCGCCGGCGCCGCCGCGCTCGGCATTGGCACGGCGCTCTTCTATGAGCCGCTCATCTGCAAGACCCTGAACGCGGGCATCGCCGCGCACCTGTGCGCGCAGGGCCTCGACAACGTGACGCAACTGACCGGAACGCTGAGCACCACGAGGGCAATGCAGGACTCGCCGGTCTCGGGCTGATATCGTTCCATTATCGCCACTCGATCGAGGAGTATCCGATGCGAAAATCCATGGCAGGCGTTGCGGGCCTGATCGCGCTCATGCTCGCAGGCTGCGTGGTCGCACCGTACCCACCGGCTACGGCGGTCGTCTCTCAGCCTGGCGATGAGACCGAGGAGCAGGCGAGCGAGCCGCCGCCGCCGCTGCCGGTGTACGAGCAGCCGCCGTGCCCGGAGGAAGGCTACATCTGGGTGCCGGGGGTATGGCGCTGGGGCGCGGAAGGGTACTACTGGGTGCCGGGCACTTGGGTGGCGCCGCCGTCGGTGGGGATGCTGTGGACGCCCGGCTACTGGGCGGTGGTCGGCGCGGTGTACGTCTTCCACGCCGGCTACTGGGGACCGCACGTCGGCTACTACGGCGGTATCAACTACGGTCATGGCTACTTCGGCAGCGGCTACGCCGGCGGACGCTGGATGAACAACCGCTTCGAGTACAACACGGCGGTCAGCAACGTGAACGTGACCAACATCCACAACACCTACCACGAGACGGTGGTTAACAACGTCACCGTCAACAACACGCGGGTCAGCTACGCCGGCGCGCCGGGCACGCGAGCTCCGGCTCCGACCGGCACGCCAGTGGCGCGCGAGCAGCGCATCCCGCCGACACAGCTGCAGCAGCAGCACCATAACACCGCGCGCGTCACGCCGTACCAGAACGCCGCCCGCAACGTCGGCCGTCCGCCGGTCGCGGCGACGCCGCGGCCGAACGCCTACAACGCACACGAGGTGACCGCGGCCAAGCCCGAGGGGCCGGCGTACCACCCGCAGCACCCGCCGCCATCCGGCAAGCCGGAGCGTTGAGGTGCGCCGGACGCTGCTGTTCGCGTCGCTCGCCGGGCTTGCGCTCGCCGGCCCGCTGCCAGGGGCTGCGGCGGAGCCCGCCGACGCGCAGCTCCTGCAGATGAAGCTGCAGAGCGATGAGCTGGCACTCGGCAGCGCCACCGCGCCCGTCACGGTGGTCGAGTTCACCGACTACCAGTGCCCCTACTGCCGGCGCTTCCAGGCGCAGGTGTGGCCGCGCCTGAAGCGCGAGTACGTGGACACGGGCAAGGTGCGCTTCATCGTGCGTGATCTGCCGCTCACCTTCCACGCCGGCGCCAAGCCTGCCGCGGAAGCGGCGCACTGTGCCGCCGAGCAGGGGCGCTTCTGGCCGATGCACGATGCGCTGCTCGCGAACGGTGCGGACCTGAGCGCGCAGGGCATCGAGCAGCACGCGCGCGCCGTGGGGCTCGACCTGGCGCGCTTCGACGCCTGTCTGGCGGCGGGTCATTATGCTCAGGTGATCGCGCGCAACGCCGCCCAGGCAAACGCGCTCGGTCTTCAGGGTACGCCGGCCTTCCTCGTCGGCCGGGTGCAGCACGATGAGATCGTAGGACAGGCGGTGATGGGTGCGGTGCCTTACGAGGACTTCGACGCGGTGCTGCGCGAGGCGCTCAACAGCCACTGACCCTCAAGCGCCTTCGGCCATGTCGGAACGCCCCGTGCTCGCACCGCGAGCACGAGCTTCACTGAACTGTAGCCCGGCTGTCACCTGCCCGGCTCATCGCTGTGAGTCGCGCCGCATTACGGTCGGCCTCACAGCAGGCGCTGCTGTCCCCCTTCGTCCGCCGCTGGCGGGGCCGGCGGGTTCAGTTGCAGCGCTCGCGGCGCGACGGCGGCGAACACGATTTCCATGGCGTGGAAGCGCTCGAGCAGGCGCAGGTTGATGCTCTGCTGCGCATCCGCATAGCTCTTGTAGTCGGGCCGGGTGACGAAGTAAACGGTCTCGAACTGCAGTGCGGAGTCGGTGCAGCGCAGCAGGTGGCAGCGGTCGAAGCGCGTGTCGGGCGTCGCCTCGATGATCTCGCGCAGCACGCGCGGCACGGCCGCGAGCGAGGCCACCGGTGTGCCGTAATGCACATCGAGCTGGAACAGCGCGCGTCGCTCGAACAGGCGCCCGAAGTTGCGCACGCGGGACTTCAGCAGATCGCCGTTGGAGATGATGATCTGCTCGCCGTTGATGCTGCGCAGCCGCGTGCTCTTCACGCCGATGTGCTCGACCGTGCCCTGACAGTCATCGACCGTGAGCGCATCGCCGACGCCGAACGGCCGATCGAGCGCGATCGAGAGTGAGGCCAGCACGTCGCCGAGCACGGCCTGCACCGCGAGCGCCAGCGCGATGCCGCCGATGCCCAGTCCCGCCAGCAGCGGCTGGATCTCGATACCGAGATTGTTGAGCGCCAGCAGCGCCGCGATCCCCCAGATGATGAGCGCCGCGACGAACAGGATGACTTCCATCGAGCTCTTGAGCAGCGTGTCGGGGCCGAGCGAGCGGCTGCGGCGCCGGTCGAGGGTGAAGCGCACCGCGCGCATCGCCCACAGCGCCATCTGCATCCACAACAGCAGGATCAGGATGACGGTGAGCCAGTGCTCGAGCCGTGGCGGCAGGCTGAGGTCGCGCGAGGCGAACCACACCGCGATGCCCCACAGGAACCAGGGGCTGGTGCGCTCGACCAGCACCGCGGCGAGATCGATGAGCTGCGGCACCGCGCCGCGCGCCGCGAGGCGCCGGCGCTGCGCGCTGATGAAGCGCGCGACGAGCGGCAGCACCGTGAAGGTGATGAGGAACAGCGCCAGGGCGACCGCCCAGGTCGCCAGATCGTTACCGAGAAAGGTGAGCTGCCAGATTGTGTGCGGGTCCGCCATGCACTCGCCTGGCGCGCCTCCCGTGGCGCGCCGCAGGCGAACCTTACCGGGTTCCGCGTGGTAGGACTATTCGTCCGGTGCCGTGGCGCCGTTCATGCCGAGCTCCTTGAGCTTGCGGGTGAGGGTGTTGCGCCCCCAGCCGATGAGCTTCGCCGCCTCCTGGCGATGCCCGTGGGTGCGCTTGAGCGCGGCGCGGATCAGCACCCGCTCGAACTGCGGTTGCGCCGCATCGAGCAGCGGTGCGCGCACGCTGAGCAGATGCCGCTCGGCCCAGGCGGCGAGCGCGACCGCCCAGTCCGCATCCCGGGTACGCTGCGCCGGCGCGCCGGCGATCTCCGGCGGCAGGTCGGCGAGGTGCACCTCGCTCCCGGGGGCGAGCACCGAGAGCCGCCGGCACAGGTTCACCAGCTCGCGCACGTTGCCGGGCCATTCGTAGGTGGTGAGCCGCGCCAGCGCGTCCGGGGCGAGCGCCTTGGGCTCGACGCCGAGCTCGCGTGAGGCCACCACCATGTAGTGGGTGAGCAGCGCCGGGATGTCCTCGCCGCGCGCGCGCAGCGGCGGCAGCTCGATGCGGATGACGTTGAGGCGGTGGTACAGGTCCTCACGGAACAGCCCACGCGTCACGTGCTCCTGCAGGTTCTGGTTGCTGGCGGCGATGACGCGCACGTCCACGCGGATCGGCGTCTGGCCACCGACGCGGTAGAACTCGCCCTCGGCCAGCACGCGCAGCAGCCGCGTCTGCAGCGGCATCGACATGTCGCCGATCTCATCGAGGAACAGCGTGCCGCCGTCGGCCTGCTCGAAGCGGCCGCGCCGCTGCGCATCCGCGCCGGTGAACGCGCCGCGCTCGTGGCCGAACAGCTCCGACTCGAGCAGGTCCGCCGGAATCGCCGCGGTGTTGAGCGCGATGAACGGGCGGCCGGCGCGCGGGCTGTGCTCGTGCAGCGCGCGGGCGACCAGCTCCTTGCCGGTGCCGGACTCGCCGGTGATCAGCACGGTCACCGAGGAGCGCGCCAGGCGGCCGATGGCGCGGAACACCTGCTGCATCGCCGGCGCGCGGCCCAGCAGCTCCGGCATGTGCGGCGCATTGGCCGCATCGGCTCCGCTCTGCAGCGAGCCGCTCGCCGCGCGACGCACCAGCGCCACCGCCTGGTCGATGTCGAAGGGTTTTGGCAGGTACTCGAACGCCCCGCCCTCGTAGGCGGACACCGCGCTCCCCAGGTCCGAGTACGCGGTCATCACGATCACGGGCAGTGCCGGGCGGGCATCGCGGATGCGCCGCAGCAGGTCCAGGCCCGACGCGCCCGGCATGCGGATGTCAGTGATCAGCACGTCCGGGCTGTCGCGCCGCAGCGCATCGAGGGCGGGCTCCGCCGCCTCGAACGCGCGCGGCGTCATGCCGTCGTTGCGTAGCGCCCGCTCCAGCACCCAGCGGATGGAGGCATCGTCGTCGACCAGCCAGACTCTCAGTGCACTGCCGCTCATGGGTCCTCTCCTAAGGGCAGCAGCACGGTGAACACCGTGCGCCCCAGCTCGCTTTCGAATTCGATGATGCCGCCGTTGCGGGTCACCAGCTCCTGCGCCACCGCCAGCCCTAAGCCGGTGCCGTTCGGGCGCCCGGTCACCAGTGGATAGAAGATCGAGGAGCGCAGGTGCGCGGGCACCCCCGGACCGTTGTCCTCGACCTGCACGCTCGCCACCAGGCGATGCAGCACCGAGCCGATGCTGACGTTCGAGCGCGCGCGTGTGCGCAGCACGATGCGGCCGCGGTCGCCCTGCGCCTGCAGCGCGTTGCGCGCGACGTTCAGCAGCGCCTGGATCAGCTGGTGGCGATCGAGCATCGCCTCGGGCAGGCTCGGATCGTAGTCGCGCTCGATGGTGAGGGTGGGCGGCGCTTCCGCGCGCAACAGGTGATAGACGTGCTCGCAGATCTCGTGCACGTTGAGCAGGCTCTTGCTGGGCGCCGCGCTCGGGCTCGCCATGGAGTCAACCAGCGCGGTCAGGCGGTCCGCCTCGCCGATGATCACCCGCGTGTATTCCTTCAGCGCCGCGGCCGGCAGCTCGCGCTCGAGCAGCTGCGCGGCCCCGCGCAGCCCGCCGAGCGGGTTGCGGATCTCGTGCGCCAGCTGCCGCACCATCAGGCGGCTGCCATCGAGGCGTGCCAGCAGGTCATTCTCGCGCGAGATGCGCTGGCGCTGCGTGGTGTCGGCGAGCTCGAGCAGCAGGTGCGTGCCGGTGAGGCCGGCGAGCGGGGTGATGGTGATGTCGAGCGTGCGCACCTCGCGCGGTGCGGTCGCCGGTCGCACCGCCAGCTCGCGATCGGCGATGCCTTCGCCGCTCAGCAGTGCGCGCCGCAGGTTGCGGGCCAGGCCCTCCGGCTCGTGCAGCAGCTCGGTGAACGGGCGCCCGCGCGCCATCTTCAGGCTGAAGGCGAGCAGGTCCTGTGCGGCGACGTTGGCGTACACCGGGCACAGCTGCGCATCGAGCATCACGATGCCGGTCGAGAGCGCATCGAGCAGGTCCGCCGGATCGAAGTGCGCGAGTGCGGACGGACTGGCGTACTCAGCAGCCATGGCGCCCCGCGATGGGGCCGCCGCCGCGGTCATGCGCGGTCAGTGCGGCTTGACGGGGTTGGCCGGATTCTGGATCGAGGGCAGGTGCACGCTGAAACGCACGCCCGGGGTCTGGCACATGAGCCCACCCCGGGAATCGCGCACCACGCCCTGCACGGTGTGCGTGCCGCGCTCCACCGGCGACAGATTGAACGTCGTTCCGGTCGGATTGCCGCTGTTCAACGGCGCGCCGTCGAGCAGCACGTACACCTGATCGCCGCTGCGCAGCTGCGGGTCGGTTTGCACGACGATGTTGAGCGAGTCGATGTTGGAGAACTCCGCGCCCTCGCTCGGGTTGGTGATCGCGCAGCCCTGGTAGGAGGTGACGTTCGACTGCTGCCCCTCCCCGGCAGTGGCCGGGGCCGCCACGGCACCGGGCTGCGACTTGTAGGTCTGCACCGCCTTCACGTGGATCTTCTCCGCCGACGGGTGCGGCTGATCGCTGTAGTGCACCACGCCGTCCTCGTCGACCCATTTGTACACGGTCTGGGCGAGCGCCAGCGGGGCGAGCAGCAGCATTAAGGTAAAAAGGGTGCGGCGCATGTTCCTGCAGCATAACGCCGCGCGCGCTGCGCCACAAAAGCGGGTAGCGGCATTCTGTGAACGCCGCCACCCGCACCCCTTGCCCGCATGGCCTCATCGCATCCTCAGCAGCTGTAGTACAGCTCGAGCTCCACCGGGTGAGTGGACATGCGGAAGCGCGTGATCTCCTGCAGCTTCAGCCCCATGTAGGCGTCGATCACGTCGTTGGTGAACACGCCACCGCGGGTCAGGAACTCGCGATCCTTGTCGAGGTGCTCGAGCGCCATGTCGAGCGAGTGGCACACGGTGGGAATGTGCTTCGCTTCCTCGGGCTCGAGGTCGTACAGGTCCTTGTCGGCCGGGTCGCCTGGGTGGATCTTGTTCTGGATGCCATCGAGACCGGCCAGCATCATCGCCGCGAAGGCGAAGTAGGGATTGGCGCACGAGTCCGGGAAGCGCACCTCGATGCGCCGCGCCTTGGGCGAGGAGACCCACGGAATGCGGATCGAGGCGGAGCGGTTGCGGGCCGAGTAGGCAAGCAGCGTCGGTGCCTCGAAGCCCGGTACCAGGCGCTTGTAGCTGTTGGTGCCCGGGTTGGTGATCGCATTCAGCGCCTTGGCGTGCTTGATGATGCCGCCGATGTAGTACAGCGCCAGATCCGACAGTCCGCCGTACTTGTCACCGGCGAACAGCGCGCGGCCTTCCTTCTGCAGCGACTGGTGCACGTGCATGCCGTTGCCGTTGTCCCCGACCAGGGGCTTGGGCATGAAGGTCGCGGTCTTGCCGTAGCCGTGCGCGACGTTGTGCACCGCGTATTTCAGGATCTGCACCTGGTCGGCCTTGGTAACCAGCGTGCCCGCGCCGACGCCGATCTCGGCCTGGCCGCCGGTGGCCACCTCGTGATGGTGCACCTCCACCTTGAGGCCCATCTCCTCGCAGGCGAGGCACATGGCCGAGCGGATGTCCTGGAACGCATCCACCGGCGGCACGGGGAAGTAGCCACCCTTGATGCCCGGGCGGTGTCCCTTGTTGCCGTCCTGGTACTCCTTCTGCGAGTTCCACGCGCCCTGCACCGAGTCGATCTCGTAGAACGAGCCGTGCATCTCGTTGCCGAAACGCACGCTGTCGAAGATGAAGAACTCGTTTTCCGGCCCGAACAGCGCGCTGTCGGCGATGCCGGTGGATTTCAGGTAGCCTTCCGCGCGCTTGGCGAGCGAGCGCGGATCGCGCTCGTAGCCCTGCATGGTCGTCGGCTCGATGACGTCACAGCGCAGGTTCACCGTCGTCTCATCGAAGAACGGATCGATGACGGCGGTGTTCGCCTCGGGCATCAGGATCATGTCCGACTCGTTGATGCCCTTCCATCCGGCGATGGAGGAGCCGTCGAACATCTTGCCGTCGCGGAACAGCTCCTCGTCCACGAGCCGCGCCGGGATCGTCACGTGCTGCTCCTTGCCGCGCGTATCGGTGAAGCGCAGGTCCGCGAACTTCGCCTGCTTTTCTTTTATGAGCTTCAGTACGTCACTGGGTGTCATATCGCCTCCGGGAAAGGGTGGAGCTCGCCGCTGACTCTGCGCGCCACGCGCGCGAAGCACGCCTCAGGGGGCGCGGCGAAGTGACATGGCCATTGCAGGCCCTGTGCCAGATCCCTCGCACCGCGAATCAAGGGGTTAGCGCAGCTGGAGCGCAAACATCTGCACCATACTGGTGCGAAACCCATGGATTATTGCACCGTTGGAGTGCGGCTTGCACCAATTGCTGCGCGGGCAATCGCGCGCGATCCATAAGATCGCGCGCTTTTGGTGCGCAAATCGGCCGATGCGCTGCCGGCGCCGTGCGCACCGTATACTCGCGCGCTCTTCGGGCTCCAGCGGTGGGGATCAAGCGAGCGCATGAAAATCGGCCGCGCGCCACGCACGTTCCAGCAGCTGATCTTCGCCCTGCAGCACTACTGGTCGAAGGCCGGCTGCATCGTGCTCGAGCCCTACGACATGGAGGTCGGCGCGGGCACGTTCCATACCGCGACCTTCCTGCGGGCGATAGGTCCTGAGCCCTGGCGCGCCGCCTACGTGCAGCCCTCGCGCCGTCCGACCGACGGCCGCTACGGTGAGAACCCTTTCCGCCTGCAGCACTACTACCAGTACCAGGTGGTCATCAAGCCCTCGCCGCTTCAGATACTCGACCTGTATCTCGGAAGCCTCGCGGCGCTCGGGCTTGACCCGCTCGTGCACGACGTGCGCTTCGTCGAGGACAACTGGGAGTCGCCCACGCTCGGCGCCTGGGGCCTGGGCTGGGAGGTGTGGCTGAACGGCATGGAGGTCACCCAGTTCACCTACTTCCAGCAGGTGGGCGGGCTTGACTGCCGCCCGGTGACGGGCGAGATCACCTACGGGCTCGAGCGGCTGGCGATGTACCTGCAGGGGGTGGAGAGCATCTACGACATCCTCTGGAATGAGACGCCCGCCGGTGCCATCACCTACGGCGACGTGTTCCACCAGAACGAGCTCGAGCAGTCGGCCTACAACTTTGAGCACGCCGACGTGCCGATGCTGTTGCGGGCCTTCGAGGACCACGAGCGCGTCTGCCGCGCGCTGCTGGAGGCGAAGCTCGCCCTGCCCGCCTACGAGCAGGTGCTCAAGGCCTCGCACACCTTCAATCTGCTCGATGCGCGCCGCGCCATCTCCGTGACCGAGCGGCAACGCTACATCCTGCGAGTGCGCGCGCTCGCCAGCGCTGTGGCGCGCGCGTATCTGGCGAGCCGCGAGGCGCTCGGCTTTCCGCTGCTGCGCGCGGCCCGTGCGCCGCACGCCGTACCCGAGCTGGGTGCCGGCGCATGAAGGGCGCGCACCACGACTTCCTGGTCGAGATCGGCACCGAGGAGCTGCCGCCGAAGGCGCTGCGCACCCTCGAGGAGGCCTTCGTCAGCGGGCTCGGCGCTGCGCTCGACAAGGCTTCCCTGAGCCACGGCGAACTCACGGGATTTGCCACGCCGCGCCGGCTTGCGGTACTCGTCAAGCGCCTCGCGACCCGTCAGCCCGAGCAGCAGCAACGGCGCCGCGGGCCACCGGTGGCGGCGGCGTTCGATGCCGACGGTGCGCCGACGCGCGCCGCGGTCGCGTTCGCGGAAGGCTGCGGCACGAGCGTCGGCGCGCTGCAGCGCATCGAGGAGAGCAAGGGCTCGTTCCTCTACTTCATCGGCACGCGGCCCGGCGCGGAAGCGGTGCAGCTGCTGCCTGGCCTGGTGCAGACCGCGCTCGAGCAGCTGCCCATCCCGCGGCGGATGCACTGGGGCGAGGGGCAGGCGATGTTCGTGCGCCCGGTGCACTGGGTCGTGATGCTGCTGGGGCGCGAGGTGGTGCCGGCGGTGCTGCTCGAAACCGCTGCGGGACGGCACACGCGCGGCCATCGCTTTCATGCGCCGCGGCCGCTCGCACTCGCGAGCCCCGCCGCCTACGAGCGCACGCTGCGCACCCGCGGCCGCGTGCTGGCGGACTTCGCCGCGCGCCGCGAACGCATCCGCGCGGCGGTGACGGCGGCGGCGGACACGGTCCACGGGCGCGCGCTCATGAGCGCGGCGCTGCTGGATGAGGTGACCGCGCTCACCGAATGGCCGGTGGCGCTCGCCGGCTCGTTCGAGGAGCGCTTCCTGTCGCTGCCGCGCGAGGTACTGACCTCGACGCTCGAGGACCATCAGCGCTACTTCCCGGTCGAGGGGGCGCACGGTGGCTTGCTGCCGGCGTTCATCGCCGTTGCCAACATCGAGAGCCGCGATCCTGACAAGGTGCGCGCCGGCAACGAGCGCGTGGTGCGGCCACGCCTCGCCGACGCCGCGTTCTTCTGGGAACAGGACCGTCGCGAGCCGCTCGCGGCGCGCCGCGCCGGCCTCGACGCCGTGACCTACCAGGCCAAGCTCGGCTCGCTCGGCGCGAAGACCGAGCGCGTGCGCGCCCTCGCCGCCGAGATCGCCCCGCGCGTAGGCGCTGCGCCCGCCGACGTGGCGCGCGCAGCCCAGCTGTGCAAGTGCGACCTGCTGACGGCGATGGTGGGCGAGTTCCCCGAGCTGCAGGGCGTCATGGGCAGCTACTACGCGCAGGCAGACGGCGAGTCCACGGAAGTGGCCGCGGCACTGCGCGAGCATTACCTGCCACGCGCTGCGGGCGATGCGCTGCCGGCAACCCGCACCGGGCTTGCGCTGGCGATCGCCGACAAGCTCGACACGCTCGCCGGCATTTTCGCCATCGGCGAGAAGCCGAGCGGCACCAAGGACCCTTTCGGCCTGCGCCGCGCGGCGCTGGGCGTGCAGCGCATGCTGCTCGAAAAGTCGCTCGACCTGGATCTGAAGAGCTGTATCGCGAGCGCGCTCGCGCGCGTGCGCGAGGACATCGTCCGCCTGGCCGCCGGACGCGAGCCGAAGCCCGATGCGGGCGCTCGTGCAGCGGCGGCTGCGGCCTCAACGGGCACTGACCGCGTCGCGGACGAGATCTACGATTTTCTGATGGAGCGGCTGCGCGCCTACTATCTGGAGAACGCCGCGGCGGCAGCGGCCGGGCGGCGGCCCATCACCACGGAGATGTTCGATGCGGTGCTCGCCACGCGGCCGGCCTCGCCGCTCGACTTCGCCGCGCGGCTGCAGGCGCTCAGCACTTTCCTCGATCTGCCCGAGAGCGGCAGTCTCACCGCCGCGAACAAGCGCATCGTCAACATCCTGCGCAAGGCCAATGCCGCCCCGTCCGCGCAGGTCGAGGTGCATATCCTGCGCGAGCCCGCCGAGATGCGCCTCTACGATGCGCTGCACGGATTGCGCGACACGGTGGCGAGCGCCACCGCGCGGCGCGAGTACGCCGGTGCGCTCGGGCGCCTGGCGCAGCTGCGGCCGGCGGTCGATGCATTCTTCGATGAGGTGATGGTGATGGACGAGAATCCGCAGCTGCGCGCCAATCGCCTGAGTCTCCTCGCCCAGCTGCAGGGCCTGTTCGCAGGAGTCGCGGACCTCTCGCGGCTGCCCGGTTGAGCGAGGCCGCTGCCCGCGCCGCCGGCGGACGAGCGGGCTCGCGTGGCCCGCTGGTGCAGCTCGTCGGCTCGCTGTTCTTCACCGGCTTCTTCCTGCTGTGGACGTTCGTGTACGCGATCGCGTTCGTGCTGATGTGCCTGGTGCTGCCCTTCCCGCGGCGCTTCGCGCTGGCCCGCTTCTACGCCGCGAGCGTGCTGTGGGTGCTCAAATGGAGCTGCGGGCTCAGCTACCGCATCGAGGGCGCACCGCTCCCGCAAGGGAGCCATGTGGCGCTGTGGAAGCATTCCTCCACGTGGGAAACGGTCGCGATGATGGTCGTGTTCCCGCGCCAGGTGTGGGTGCTGAAGCGCGAGCTCCTGTGGGTGCCGTTCGTCGGCTTCGGCATCCGCCAGCTGCACGCCATCGCCATCGACCGCAAGGCCGGGCACTCGGCGGTGTCGCAGATCGTCGAGCAGGGCAAGGCGCGGCTGGCGGAAGGCGACTGGGTGATCATCTTTCCCGAAGGCACGCGCATGGCGCCGGGCGAGACGCGCCGCTACGGCGTGAGCGGCCCGCTGCTCGCGAACGAGGCGGGGCGGCTCATCGTGCCGGTGGCGCACGATGCCGGACGCTACTGGCCGCGGCGCGGGCTGATGAAGAAGCCCGGCACCATACGGGTGGTGATCGGTGAGCCCGTCGCACCAGGCGGCCGCGACGTGCGTGCGGTGAACGAGGAGATCCAGCGCTGGGTCGAGTCGACCGTGCGCATGCTCTAGAGTCCGCGGCGACTGGACTGCTCTTGGAACCTATCAGCGCTATTTTCGACCAGATTGTCTCATTAACAAAGCAATCCGGCCTGCTCGCAGGGATAACTGGCCGTCCGCTAGATGTCGAGGTTCGTGACCGAGAGGGCGTTCTTCTCGATGAATTCGCGCCGCGGCTCGACCTGGTCGCCCATGAGCGTGGTGAAGATGTCATCCGCGGTCAGTGCGTCCTCGATCTTCACCTGCAGCAGCCGGCGTGTCTCCGGATTGATGGTGGTATCCCACAGCTGCTCCGGATTCATCTCGCCGAGACCCTTGTAGCGCTGGATGGTCTGCCCCTTCTTCGCCTGATCCAGCAGCCATTTCATCGCCTCCTTGAAGGAGCCGATCTCGTGGCGCTCCTCGCCGCGCACGACGTGCGCACCCTCGCCGATGAGACCGGCGAGCGTGCGCGCCAGGTCCGCGATGCGCTGGTACTCGGCCGACTCGAAGAATTCGCGCGGCAGGTACTTGTGGCTCGGCGTACCGTGCTCGCTCTTGTGCACGACGACGCGTGCGCCGTGACTGTCACCTGCCGCCCCGATCTCCACGCGGTAGGTGCGCGTGCCGTCGGCGAGTGCGTTCAGGCGCTGGTTCAGATCCTGCGCCCAGCCCTTGAGCCATTCCGGGCGATCGAAATCCGCGGGCGTCACTTCCGGCATGTATACCAGCTGCTCGAGCAGGCGATCGTCGTAGCGGCGTGACCAGCGGCGGATGATGGACTGCACTTCCATGTATTTGCGCGCCAGTAGCTCCAGGCCGGAGCCCGACAGCGGCGGTGCCACGGAATTCACGTGTAGCGTGGCGCCCTCGAGCGCTGCGTTCAGCAGCAGCTGGTTGAGCTCGTTGTCGTCCTTGACGTATGACTCCTGCTTGCCGCGCTTGATCTTGTAGAGCGGTGGCTGCGCGATGTAGATGTGGCCGCGCTCGATCAGCTCCGGAATCTGCCGGTAGAAGAACGTCAGCAGCAGCGTGCGGATGTGGCTGCCGTCGACGTCCGCATCGCACATGATCACGATGCGGTGATAGCGCAGCTTGGTGATGTCGAAGTCGTCCTTGCCGATACCGCAACCGAGCGCGGTGATGAGCGTACCGACTTCCGCCGAGGACAGCATTTTGTCGAAGCGCGCCTTCTCCACGTTCAGGATCTTGCCCTTGAGAGGCAGGATCGCCTGTGTGCGCCGATCGCGCCCCTGCTTGGCCGAGCCGCCGGCGGAGTCGCCCTCGACGATGAAGATCTCCGACAGCGCCGGATCGCGCTCCTGGCAGTCGGCGAGCTTACCCGGCAGACCCGCGACGTCGAGCGCGCCCTTGCGGCGGGTCATCTCGCGCGCCTTGCGCGCCGCTTCGCGCGCCCGCGCCGCCTCGACCATCTTGGCCACGATCTGGCGCGCCTCCTGCGGATGCTCGAGCAGGAATTCCTGCAGTTTCGTGCCGACGGCGTTCTCGACGATGCCTTTCACTTCCGAGGACACCAGCTTGTCCTTGGTCTGCGAGGAGAACTTCGGATCGGGCAGCTTCACCGACAGGATCGCGGTCAGCCCCTCGCGCGCATCATCGCCGGTCATCGGGATGCGGTCTTTCTTGCCCGACAGCTCCTTCTCGACGTAGTCGTTCAGCGTGCGGGTGAGCGCGCTGCGAAATCCCGCCAGGTGCGTACCGCCGTCCTTCTGCGGGATGTTGTTGGTGTAGCAGAACATGCTCTCCTGGTAGGAGTCGTTCCACTGCAGCGCGACCTCCACCGACACCGCCTCGTCCTGCGTGCGGAACCAGAACACCGTGTCGTGGATCGGGGTGCGGGTGCGGTTCAGGTACTTGACGAACGCCTGCAGGCCGCCGGCGTGCGCGAACACGTCCGACTTGTTCTCGCGCTCGTCCACCAGCTCGATGCGCACGCCGGAGTTCAGGAACGACAGCTCGCGCAGCCGCTTGGCGAGAATTTCGTAGTTGAAGCTGATGTTCGTGAAGATCTGCGCGCTCGGCCGGAAGCGGATGATGGTGCCGCGATCGTGGGTGTCGCCCACGGCGGCGAGCGGGGCGACGGGCTCGCCGAGGTGATATTCCTGGCGGTGCAGCTTGCCGTCGCGGGCAATGGTGAGCTGCAGGTAGTCCGAAAGCGCGTTCACCACCGAGACGCCCACGCCGTGCAGGCCCCCGGATACCTTGTACGAGCTGTCATCGAACTTACCGCCCGAATGCAGCACGGTCATGATGACCTCGGCCGCCGAGCGCCCCTCCTCGGGGTGGATATCCACAGGAATCCCGCGGCCATTGTCGGAGACCGTTACCGATTCGTCGGCGTGGATGGTGACCACGATGCGATCGCAATGACCGGCGAGGGACTCGTCGATCGAGTTGTCTACGACCTCGAAAACCATGTGGTGAAGGCCCGTCCCGTCATCGGTATCGCCGATGTACATACCGGGGCGTTTCCGCACCGCATCAAGACCCTTTAAGACTTTGATTTTACTGGAATCGTAGACGTCGTCTGCAGCCATGAACACGCTCGTTTTTGTGACACCGCATTATACCGGCTGGACCCTCCCCTGTTCCATGCGGAACGTGCGCTCAGGTGTCCCGAAAAGTCGCGATTCGGGATGCAAAGACGTCACAACGAGCTGGCATCTCAACGTGCGGACCTGGTCGATGAAACGCTGCAGCCGCTCCCCATCTAGCTCCGCCGCGGGATCGTCGAGGAGTAGTGTGGGCGTCAGTTGCGTCGTGGCCTGGAGGAGCTTGAGCTGTGCTACTGCCATGGCGGCGGCGACTAGCTTCTGCTGCCCCCTCGACAATACCTCCCGTGCCGGTCGCCCCTGCAGGCGAACGGCGATGTCGGCGCGGTGCGGACCGACGTGGGTGATCTGACGGAGCTCGTCGCGCGGGCGCGAGGCCCGCAGGGCCTCGGCCAGCGTATCGCCCTGCCCCCAGCCTTGCTGATAGTGCAACTCCACGTCGAGCCCGCTCAATGCCGCCACCGTCTCGCGCCAGTATGGCTGCAGGGACTCCATTAGGCGCTGACGCGACTCGGCGATCGATTCACCAAGTCGCGTGAGCTCGGGCTCCCAGAGCGTCGCGTCGGCACCGGTTGATCGCAGTGCAGCATTGCGCTGGCGCAGCGCGCGGGTGTATCGCATCCACGCTTCCACGAACGGCGGTTCCACGTGGAACACCGCCCAGTCCAGCCAGCGTCGACGGCGGTAACCCCCTTCTTCCACCAGCCGATGGATCCCAGGATCGATGACCTGAACCGGAAACTCCTGCGAGAGCTCGGCAAGTGAGTCCGCGGTCCGGCCATCGATCCGGGCCGTCGAGCCGCGACGCGTCACTTCGACGGTGATGCGGCGAACGAGCTCCAAGTCCCGGTGTATATCCCCGATGACTCTCAATTGATCCTGTTTATACGAAATGAGCCTCTCATTGTTCCTTGTGCGAAACGATCGCCCGCGCCCGAGGAGAAAGATGGCTTCCAGGATGGACGTCTTGCCCGACCCGTTGCTGCCCCAGATCAGCGTAGGGCCCGGAGCCGGATCGAGCTCGGCCCGCTCGATGCACCGCAGGTTCACGACGTGGAGGCCTGCGAGGCTCATGCCGCTCCGCCTGCCCGTACCGGTCCCGGGCAGTCAGGAAGCGCCGGATGGGAGGCGCACCATCGGACTCGACGCACACCCAGCCCTAGAATCGAAGACTGCAAGGGCCGCAGCGCCCCGGTTGGGTAAGTGGTCGCGAGCTCGCGGGGATCAAATGGTACCGATCGTGGGCGCTGGACCCACAGGCGCGCACTCATTGCCCGGCGCCAGCGGCCCCGCACCCGCCCGCCCTCATGACTGAGTGGGTCCGGAAAGATCCCGCAGTAAGGAGGCAGCACGTTCCACGTGGAACGTACCGCCCTCATGCACGTCGCTTCACGCACCGCGGTGGCCGAGCTCACCGCGGCGCTCTCCGCTCGCCGAGGTTGCACCCGTGCCGGCCGCCGCGAGGCTATCCCCTCCGCGAGAGCTCGAGCCGCTTCGGAGTTGAGCGGACTTCTGGTCCCCAACATAGGCGTACAGGGCCTCATTGTTTGAAGTATGCGTCCGGGGGCGCAGAGCGCGCTCGTGGCGCGCGCGGACTCTCCTCGGCATCCAAAACCGGCATCGAGCGGACCCGGCCTGTTGTTCCACGTGGAACATGCGGTCACGGCAGCCGCGCCGATGTGACTACACCCGGCCGGGTCACGTGCCGGTCTCGCATGCTGTGCTCACGGCATCCCCACCACCCCTGCCCCCAAAGCGTCCGGCGTCCGCCACCCTCGGGTCGCGGCGCCGTCCCTGAGCTGCCTTGCAGCCGACGACGATCTCGTAACCCCCGTGAACTGACGGCGGCGCATAGTACGCGTACCGCGACACGAACCTCCGCGCCTCGGCTCCAAGCGCGCACGAGACGCCCAAACGCGATGGCAGCTCACCCGAGAGCGCCCCACAGCTCCAGGCTTCGCGTCGTACCTCCGGAGGACAGGCTTGATCGCCGTCGCCGCTGGCGAAACGAGCCGAAGCCCCCGTCACAAGGGTCGGAAGCTCCCACGGCACGAATTGCCGCGGCTCAAAGCCGCATCGGCATCACGACGTAGCGCGTATGGGTTGTGCCGGGCGCGTGAATCAGGCAGCTGCTGTTCGAGTCAGTCAATCCGATCTCGACCTTGTCGCCGTCGATCGCGCTCAGGGCATCGAGCAGGTAATTCACGTTGAAACCGATCTCGACTTCCTCACCGGCATAGCTGACCTCGACCTGGTCCTCTGCCTCCTCCTGCTCGGGGTTGTGAGCCTGCAGGGTGAGCAGATCAGGACGCGCCGTGAGGCGGATGCCGCGGTACTTCTCGTTGGCCAGGATGGCGGTGCGCTGCAGCGCCTGGCGCAGTGTCTCGCGATCGGCGAGTACCGAGCGGGGCGGATTTGCCGGGATCACGCGGCCGTACTCCGGGAAACGACCATCGATCAGCTTCGAAGTGAAGCGAATTTCTCCGATCTGGCAGCGAACGTGATTTGTACCAACTGCCAGTTCGATGCTGCCTTCGCTGCCCAGGATGCGCTGCAGCTCCAGGACGCCCTTGCGCGGCACGATCACCTGGTGGCTCGGGTGCGGCTTGCCCGCGAGTTCGGTCTCGCAAAGAGCGAGACGATGCCCGTCGGTGGCGACCGCGCGCAGTGCCTTGCCGTCGGTCTCGAGCAGCAAGCCGTTCAGGTAGTAGCGCACGTCCTGCTGCGCCATCGAGAAATGCGTCTTGTCGATGAGACGGCGAAACTCGCCCTGGGCGACGCTCACCGTCTGCTGCGCGTTGATCTCCTCGACCAGCGGAAACTCCGCGGCCGGCAGACTCGAGAGCGTGAAACGACTGCGTCCGGCGCGCACCGAGACGCGCTCGCCCTCGGTGCTCAGGGTGACGCTCGCCTTCTCGGGGAGCGAGCGAAAGATGTCGAGGAGCTTGCGTCCCGGAACAGTGATATCGCCAGGCTGTTGCACATTCACCTGACTGGTGGCGACCAGTTCCACCTCGAGATCGGTTCCCGTGACGCTGAGCCGGCCATCACGTGCTGCGAGCAGCACGTTCGCCAGCACCGGCATCGTCTGCCGCCGCTCGACCACACCGATGACACTTTGCAGGGGAGCGAGGACATCTTCGCGCGCGGCACTCAGCTTCATGGGACTTTAACTCTCTTACTGATCCTGTTGGTTGAAGGATCTCTTACTGTTGAGACTATAGAGCCTGGGAATAACGGGGATAACCAAAATATCCGAACACGATCAGATCACTGCGGCATGTTTTACCACGCACGAGCTCAAGGATGAGCTGCCGAACTGCTGTGTGCGGACTGTGCGTAACTTTATCCTCAAGCTCGCGCACAGCAAATGCACAGGCTCACGCACATCAACCCGCCAGGGTTCTCAACAGGTTCGAGTAGTCTTCCTTCATGCGCTGCTCGGTGTCGCGCAGCCCCTTGATGCGCTTGCAGGCGTGCAGCACGGTGGTGTGATCGCGGCCGCCGAACGCATCGCCGATCTCCGGCAGACTGTGAGTGGTGAGCTCCTTCGCGAGTGCCATCGCGACCTGACGCGGACGTGCCACCGAGCGGCTGCGCCGCTTGGAGAGCAGGTCCGCCATGCGCACCTTGTAGTAATCCGCCACGGTCTTCTGGATATTCTCGACGGTGATCAGCTTCGCCTGCAGGGACAACAGGTCCTTGAGCGCTTCCTTGGTGAATTCCAGCGTGATCGCGTGCCCGGTGAAACGCGAGTTGGCGATCACGCGGCGCAGCGCCCCTTCCAGCTCGCGCACGTTCGAGCGGATGCGCTTGCCGATGAAGAACGCCACCTCTTCGGGAAGCTGCACGCCGACCGCCTGGGCCTTGGTGATCAGGATCGCCACGCAGGTCTCCAGCTCCGGCGGCTCGATCGCCACGGTGAGACCCCAGCCGAAACGCGATTTCAGCCGCTCCTCGAGGCCTTCCACTTCCTTCGGGTAGCGGTCGCAGGTCAGGATCACCTGGTGCTGGCCTTCCAGCAGCTCGTTGAAAGTGTGGAAGAACTCTTCCTGCGAGCGCTCCTTGCCGGCGAAGAACTGGATGTCGTCGATCAGCAGGGCATCGAGCGAGCGGTACGCGGTCTTGAACTCGTTCATCGAGTTGTGCTGCAGCGCGCGCACCATGTCGCCGACGAAACGCTCGGAGTGCACGTAGGCGATACGCGCTTCGGGGTCGTTGCGCTTGATCAGGTGTGCGATGGCGTGCATCAGGTGCGTCTTGCCCAGACCCACACCGCCATACAGGAACAGCGGGTTGTAGGCGCGGCCGGGATTCTCGGCTACCTGCAGTGCGGCGGCCTTGGCAAGCTGGTTGCTCTTGCCCTCGACGAAGGTGGTGAAGCTGAAATCGGGATTGAGGCGCGCGCCGACCACCAGCCCTTCCGCACGGCGCGCATGATGATTGGCCACTGGCGGCGGCGCTGCTGCACCGCGCAGCGGTGCGTTGCGCGAGCCCACTTCCACCGTCACGATCGGCGCATCTCCCGTGCTCTCATCGCGCAGCAGCTCGCCGATGCGCGGCAGCAGGTTGGCGTTGATCCAGTCGACCACGAAGCGGTTCGGAGCCAACAGCCGCAGCGCACCGTTGCCCTCCATGGCTTGCAGTGGCCGCACCCAGGTATTGAACTGCTGCTGCGGAAGCTCTGCCTCCAACGCGCCCATGCAGCGAGTCCAAAGCGACGCTTCCACCGCGCGTTGCCCTCCGCGACTTCTTTTGTGAACGGTGAGGAAAAGGGTGCGAAGTCTATACCGATCGCGCGGCGTGCTGAAGGCTTATCACGCCGGTTCCGTATTGACACCTTGGCGCTCAACGGCTTAGCCTTGCCGCCCTTTTTTGTTGCCTCAGGATTGCCGACGGAGCCCGCGCTATGAAGCGTACCTATCAGCCAAGCAAAGTGCGCCGCAAGCGCACTCATGGGTTCCGTGCACGCATGGCCACCAAGAACGGCCGCAAGGTGCTGGCGCGGCGACGCGCCAAGGGTCGGCGCAAGCTGATACCCTGAAGCAGCTGCGTGCGCCCGCCGCTTACGGGGGCGCGCCTCGCAAGCGGCAAGCTCGGTTGTCTGCGCCATGCCAGCTCGGCTCACCCTGCCGGCGCGATTGCGGCTGCGGCGCAAGAGCGAGTTCGATGCCGCCCATGCGCGCGGGCGGCGCGTCGGTGACGGATTCTTCGCGGTGACGGCGAGCATGAACGAAGCGGGCGCAGCGCGCCTCGGGTTGGCGGTGAGCGTGCGTGCGGCCGGCGGCGCGGTGGCGCGCAACCGCATCCGGCGCATCATCCGTGAGTCCTTCCGCCTGCATCAGCGCGAAATCCCGCCGCTCGACCTGGTGGTGAGCGCACGCCCGGCGGCGCGCGCGGCGAGCGCGGCGGCGCTGCGTGCGAGCCTCGCAGGGCTGTGGCTGAAAGTCGGTGAGCAATGCGGCACGTCGCGGCGTTCCTGATCCGCCTCTATCAATGGACCGTGAGCCCGCTGCTCGGGCCGCGGTGTCGTTTCTACCCGAGCTGCTCGCAGTACACGCTCGAGGCCGTGCAGCGCTTCGGCGTGCTGCGCGGTGTCTGGCTGGGAGCGGCGCGCCTGGCGCGCTGCCATCCCTGGCACCCGGGCGGCTTCGATCCTCTGCCTGCGGCGCCTGGCGCCGCGTGTCGCACGCCGCATACGCATGGGCACTAGCCTCACTCAGAACCTGCGCGTCTTCCTGTGGGCCGCGCTCGCGCTGCTCCTGTATTACGACTACCAGGTGTGGACGCGCGACTACGCGCCACCACCTGGGTCCGTTGCCGCAGCCACCGCCCCAGCGTCCGGCGCGGGCGCAGCTGCGGCTCCGCAGAGCGATCTCGGCAACCGCATCCCGCAGGCGCCGGCGGCACCCGCTGCCACGGCGGCTGCGACTCCCGCGACAGCGGGCGCAGCGAGCAACGCGGCAGGCGTCACGGCGGGCG
Organism: uncultured Gammaproteobacteria bacterium; assembly: GCA_963837075.1. Lineage (GTDB taxonomy): Bacteria > Pseudomonadota > Gammaproteobacteria > Steroidobacterales > Steroidobacteraceae > 13-2-20CM-66-19. The sequence continues at coordinate 659,188 of CAWILY010000009.1, forward strand.
CGGCCGCTGTCAGCGCCACGGCTGCCGTGGTGCACGTGCATACCGACGTCTTCGATCTCGACATCAGCACCAGGGGCGGCACGCTCGAGCGCGTCGATCTGCTCGCCTATCCGAAGGTGAAAGGCGAGGCCGCTCCGGTACGCCTGGAGAACCAGGACGATCCGGCCTCGCTCTACGAGCTGCAGTCGGGCCTTGCCGGGCTCGAGGGCGGGAATTACCCGACGCATCTCGTCACCTACACCAGCGAGCAGACCGACTACACCCTGGGTGGCGCCAGCGAGCTGCGTGTGCCGCTCATCTGGAGCGAGGGCGGTGTCACCGTTACCAAGACCTTCGTGTTCCGCCGCGGTCAGTACCGCATCGATCTCGACTACAGCGTGCACAACGGCAGCAATGCGCCGTGGCCGGCGCGCGCCTACGCGCAGATCCTGCGCAACGATCCGCCGACCAAGCGCTCGTACTTCAACGTCGAGAGCTACGCCTTCCACGGCCCGGCGCTCTACGACGGCACCAAGTACCGCAAGCTCGACATCACCGACGCCAAGGACAGTCACCTCGCGCTCGATGTGCACGACGGTTGGGTGGCGGCGCTGCAGCACCATTTCGTGAGCGCCATCGTGCCGCCGCGCGGCGCAGCGTGGCATTTCGGGCTGGGCGTGCAGGGGCCGGAGTACCTGCTCACCGCCAGCAGCCCCGAGCAGACGATCGCTCCGGGGGCTACCGGGCAGTTCGAGGTCACGTTGTTCGCCGGACCGAAGCTGCAGGGCCAGCTCGAGGCGACCGCCCCCGAGCTCGGCCGCGTCGCCGACTACGGCCAGCTGTGGATCCTGGCACGGCCGCTGTTCGTGGCGCTCAGCTGGGTGCACAGGCTCACCGGCAACTGGGGCGTCGCGATCATCCTGGTCACCTTCCTCCTGAAGCTGCTGTTCTATCCGCTCTCGGAAGCGAGCGGTCGCTCGATGGCGAAGATGAAGACGCTGCAGCCGCGCATCAAGAACCTGCAGGAGACCTACGCCGACGACCGCGAGAAGCTCGGCCGCGCGATGATGGAGCTCTACAAGCGCGAGAAGATCAATCCGGTGGCCGGCTGCCTGCCGATCGTCATCCAGATCCCGGTATTCCTCGCTTTCTACTGGGTGCTGCTCGAGAGCGTGGAGATGCGCCAGGCGCCGTTCGCCCTGTGGATCCACGATCTGTCCTCGCGCGATCCGCTGTTCATCCTGCCGGCGATCATGGCCGCGGCGATGTTCGTGCAGTACAAGCTGAATCCCGCGCCGCCCGACCCGGTGCAGGCGAAGGTGTTCATGTTCATGCCGCTGGTGATGTCGGCGACGTTCGCGTTCTTCCCGGCGGGACTAGTGCTCTACTGGGTGACCAACACCATCCTGTCGATCGCGCAGCAGTGGAACATCAACCGCCGCATCGGTGCGCTTGCGGCGGCCAGGAAGAGCTGACCGCAGCACGCGCGCGCTGTGCGGCGCGAACGTGCGGCGCCGTCAGGTCGCCGGACAGCGCTCGCTGAAGCGCTGCGGCTGCTGGCCGGCACCGCCGGGCGGCGGGAAGGCTTCGCGGAACGTGAACGCCTCGGCGTGCGGTCCGCGCGCCCGCAGCGCCGCGAGCCGCGCGAGCGCCTCGGGTATGCCGGGGCGATGCCCGTGCGGCACCCACCACAGCACCAGGTACGCCTCGCTCATGCGCTCGAACCATTCGCGCCGGCGGCGCATGATCTCGACATGAGCCGAATGGTAGACGTAGCGGGTGAGGTGCTCGAGGTCCTGCCACACCGACATGTTGAGCAGCATGTTCGGATCCTCGAAGGCGTGGATCGCGGTGGCATTGCCTGCCTCGGTCTGCAGCCGCCACACGAAGCCCGGCGAGCCATCGGCAATCGCGTTGATGCGCGCGAGGTTGGCGGCGAACTCGGCCATGACGGCGGAGTCCATCGGTCCCTTGGTGATACCGACATTCAGTTGCGCGAGCTGCCAGGCGGACATGCGGACTCCGGATCGGCGCCTGCGCGGCAGGATAGCGAAGCGCCGCGGCCAGCGATACGCGCCTGCGCCGGCGCGGGGTTCCCGGCAACGTGACCGACACCGACACCATCGTCGCGGCCGCGACGCCGCCGGGCCGTGGCGGCATCGGCATCGTGCGCCTGTCCGGTGCGCGCACGCCGGAGCTGGCCGCGGTCCTCATCGGCAAGCTGCCGCCGGCGCGCCGCGCGACGCTCGCTCGCTTCCTCGATGCGCAGCGCGAGCCGATCGACGAGGGGCTGGCGCTGTTCTTTCCGGCGCCGCATTCCTACACCGGTGAGCACGTGCTCGAGCTGCACGGTCACGGCGGGCCGCTCGTCATGCAGGCACTGGTGAGCCGCGCCGTCGAGCTCGGCGCCCGGCGCGCGCAGCCGGGAGAGTTTACGCAGCGTGCCTTCCTCAACGATCGGCTGGATCTCGCGCAGGCGGAAGCCGTCGCCGACCTGATCGACGCCGGCTCCCGCGCCGCGGCGCGCGCCGCACTGCGCTCGCTCCAGGGTGAGTTCTCCGCGCTGGTGCGGGCGCTCACGGAGGCGGTGGTCGAGCTGCGCACCTACGTCGAGGCGGCGCTCGATTTTCCGCAGGAAGAGATCGACTTTCTCGCCGAAGACGAGCTCGCGGTGCGCTTCAGCGCGCTCACGGCGCATTTCACCGCGGTGCTCGCGAGCGCGCAGCAGGGGCGCCTGTTGCACGAGGGCATGACCGTGGTGCTCGCCGGTCCTCCGAACGCCGGCAAGTCGAGCCTGCTCAACCGTCTCGCCGGCCACGATGCCGCCATCGTTACTGCGCTCCCCGGCACCACGCGCGACGTGCTGCGCGTGCCGCTGCATATCGACGGTATGCCGCTGCACGTGCTCGATACTGCGGGCCTGCGCGAGGGGGGCGATCTGATCGAGGAGGAGGGCATGCGGCGCGCCCGCGCGGAGATCGGCCGCGCCGACCGCGTGCTGTTCGTGATCGATGCCGCGGCGGACCCGCAGGCCGCCACGTTCGCCGCCGAGCGCGCGCGCTTGCCGGCGGACGTGCCGGTGACGCTGCTCTTCAACAAGAGTGACCTCGCGCCCGCGGTGCACACCGCGGCCGCGGCTGGCGAGCCGCCGCGGCTCGTGCTGTCGGCACTCACCGGCGCGGGGCTGGACCAGCTGCGCGCGCATCTCAAGGCCTGCATGGGGTTTGCGAGTGCCGGCGGCGGGGAGATCAGCGCGCGCCGCCGGCATCTGGAGGCCCTGATCCGCGCGCAGGCCCACACCCGGGATGCGGCGCAGCTGCTGCGCGAGCGCCGTGCCGGGGAGCTCGTCGCCGAGGAGCTGCGCAGCGGCGCAGCTGAATTTGAGCGAGATCACGGGAGAATTCACCAGCGAGGACCTGCTCGGGCGCATCTTCGCCAGCTTCTGCATCGGGAAATAGGGTCCGGCGGCCGCTGCGAGCTCGTGACCTGGGATGACCTCGATCACTATCTCGACGATTCGGTTGCACGCACGCAGATGCTGCGACGAAGTGATGCGTTCCTGAGGAGCGCTTTCGGCATGTAGCGTTGGCAGCGCTCCCTACTCGGCGGTGCTCGGGTCGATGATGGTCCGGACCTTGGCGATGCGATTCGCCGGAAAGCCGCCGAGCTCGGCGTGGCGGCGCACCAGCGATTCGTCCTTGGCCTGATAGACGCAGTAGATCTTGTCGTCGGTGACGTAGCTGTGCACCCATTGCACGCTCGGTCCCAGGCTCGACAGCACGCCGCAGGACTTCTGCGACACGCTCTTGAGCTCGGCGGGGGTCAGCTTGCCGGCACCGGGAATCTCGCGCTCGATCACGAACTTGGGCATGGCTCTCTCTCCAGGTGGTGTCAGATCACATTCAACCATGAGCCCATGATGGCGGTAAGGCCCAGCCGCGTCTTGAAACGTGCCTGAAAGTTTTCTGAAAGGGCACGGGCCGCGGGAACGGCGGCCCTCAGGCGGTGAGGCCCAGCGCGAGCGCGCAGGCGCCGCGCTCATCGAGCGGTGCGCGCGGGTCGACAGCACGTTGGTGCCAGTCTGCCCCGAGCGCCGCTTTCAGGGAGGCGCCGACCTCGGCGCGCAGGCGCGCCTCGGGGAGGCGGCGCTCGCCCTGGCCGTGCAGGGTGTAGGCGGCGTCCGCGCACAGCGCGATGCGGGCCGCGGCCGCGTGACGCCCCTCGGCGCAGGCGAGCTGCGCCATGGCATCGAGCGCGGTATACAGTCGCGCCGGCTCGAGCCGCGTGCCGACCTCGAGTATCTCCAGCGCGATGGCGCGCGCCTCGGCGAGCTCGCGCCGCTGCAGCAGCGCCTGCAGCGTCGCCACGAGCAGCCCGAAGCGCACCCCGCTGCGGCTCGAATGCCGCAGCCGCTCGACCAGCGGCCGGGCCAGCTGCAGCGCCGCGTCGGCATCGCCCGAGGCCACATCCAGCTCCACGATCTCGGCGGTCGCAGCCAGCGCCTGGCGCTCGCTCACGGTCAGCGAAGCACGCAGCGCCCGCAGGTATGCGGCGCGCGCCGCGTCGAACTCACCGCGGTTCATGAGCAGTGCGCCCTCGGTGAGCGCGCCGAGGCCGACGAGCCGCGCCGGCCATGCGGGATCCTCGAGTGCCCGCGCGGCCTCGAACGCCGCCCGCGCGGCCTCGTTGTCGATGCGCCAGTTGCTGGCCAGCAGCATCAGCGCGTAGTAGCGCGCCGGCAGCGCGCCGGCATCGGCGTGCATGCCCGCGGCGAGCTCGGCCGCATAGCGCGCGCGGTCGCACTGCCGCGTCGACTCGAAGGTCGCGATCGCCTCCCAGAAGCGCGCGACGCGCGCGCGCGGCAGGCCGTCGGACAGCAGCCGCACCGTGTCGTGATAGCTGCGCCGCCCTTCGGCGTTGAGATCCGCCTCGACCAGCAGCGGCCAGGCGGAGCCGAACAAGGCCACCGCGAGCGCCGGCTCGTGCTCACTCGCCCAGGTGATCGCGCTGCGCACGTTCTCGAGGTCCGGCTCGTAGCGGCTGAGCCACAGGCTCTCGTCCTCGGACCAGTACTCGAGGTAGGCGCGGTCGAGGAGCTCCAGCATCGCCGCCGCCATGCGCCGTCGCGCAGCGCGATCCTCGCCCGCGCCGCTGAGATGCTCGAGCGCGTACAGGCGCGCCGTCTCAGCCAGCACGTAACGCGGATGGTCGGATGGCAGGGCATTCACCAGCGAGCGGTCCACCAGCCGCGAGACCAGGTCGACTGCGTCGCAGCCGTCGATCGGGCCGTCGGCGACACAGGCCGCGGCGCACTGGAGCGAGAAGCTGCCGGGGAATACCCCCAGACGGTTGAACACCTGCTGCTCGGGCCCGCTGAGCAGCTGGTAGCTCCAGTCGAACGCCGCCTGCAGCGCGCCGTGATGGGTATCGTCGGCCGCGGCATGCGACTTCAGCAGCCGCAGCCGGTCGCCGAGCCGCTCGAGCAGCGCGCCCACGCCGAGCGCCGGCACCCGCGCCGCGGCCAGCTCGAGCGCCAGCGGGTTGCCGTCGAGCCGCCGGCAGATCTCGGCGACGGTGGGCAGGTTCGTGCGCGTGAGCGCGAAGCCGCGGTCGACCGCCCGCGCGCGCTGCGCGAACAGCGCGACTGCGGCGCCCGCGTGCTCGGGTGCATCATCGGCCGCGCCGACCTCGAGCGGGCCCAGCCGGAACACGGTCTCGCCCGACACGCCGAGCGGCAGCTGGCTGGTGATGAGCGCGCGCAGCTGCGTAGTGCGCGCGAGCAGCTCGACAACGGCCGGTGCGAGCTCCTCGGCCAGATGCTCTACGCCGTCCAGCACCAAAAACAGCGGCGCCTGCGCCAGCGCCTGGTGAAGCGCGGCGAAGCCGTCGCCGCGATCGGGCAGGCTGACGCCGACCGCGAGCGCGATGGCGCTCGCCACGTGACGCAGCTGTGCGATCGGCCCGAAGTCGACCCAGGCGACCTGGCTGCCCGGCGTCGCCACGGCCAGCACCTCCTGCGCGAGCCGCGTCTTGCCGATCCCGGCGCCGCCGACCACGGTGACACAGCGCGCGCCTGCCAGCGCCGACCGCAGCGCCTCCAGATCGCCGTCGCGGCCGATGAGCGGTGCCAGGCGGCTGGCGACGGCGCGCACCGGCAGCGGCGACGGACCGGCCGGTGTAACCGGCGCGGATCGGGCGGGCTGCGCCACCTCGAGCTCGAGCCGATAGCCGAAGCCCGGCACGGTGCGAATCGCCTCCGCGCCAAGCACCCGCCGCAGCGCCGCAATCTGCGCCGGCAGGTTGTTCTCATCCACCACGAGCTTCGGCCACACGCGCTCGAGCAGCGTCGCCTTGGTCACCAGCCTACCTGCGTGCTCTGCCAGCACTCGCAGCAGGTCGAAGGCGCGCGCGCCGAGCTCGATCGGCTGGCCGTCGCGCGACAGCCGCCGCTCGGCGGCCACGAGCTCGAAGACGCCGATGCGCATGACGCCTTCGGCCGGTGCGTGGGCGGTGCCCTCCGGCACCTGCGGCAGGGCACCGGTGCGCTCCTCGCCCGGCGAGCCCTGCAGCAGCGCCGCCACGTGATCGCAGAAGGCGTGCGAGGGGGTGCCCCCTGGCAGGCGCGTCCACTGCACCGCCAGGAACGACTCCGGCACCTCGGTCTCCGCCTCCAGGGTATCGTCGATGCACACCGGGACGATGAACGCCCGGCTGCGCGCCATCAGCTGCGTGCGCTGGTCAGCGAGGTGCCACTCGAGGCGGAAATACCCTTCGGCGCGGGCGGTCGTATGGCGCGAGATCAGCGGGATGAACAGGGCGCAGTCCCGCAGCTGGCGACGGATGCGGTGATCCCAGGCATCCCCGCCGCGCAGGTCGCTGCGGTCGAGCCACACCTCGACTCCCGCCGCGCGCAGCGCGGCGCCGATGCGTAGCGCAGCTGCGGCATCTTCCGATGCATGGCTCACGAAGGCGGCACGGGAGGGCTGCGTCATCGTTGTGTGCTCTAAGGCTGCAGTGCCAGATCCTTGCTGTACACCACGTTCATCACGTTGTCATACCAGCCGGTCACCTGCGGCTTCACCAGGTGCTTGTTGACATAAAAATACAGCGGGATCAGCGGATGATCGGCGAGCATCACCCGCTCGGCTTCCTCGAGCAGCGCGCTGCGCGCCAGCGCATCGTGCTGCAACGCCGCGCCGGCCAGCAGCGAGTCGTAGCGGGCGCTCTTGTAATGTGGCAGGTTCACACCGAAGTCGCTCTTCAGGTACTGCAGGAAGGTGTAGGCGTCGTTGTAATCGCCCACCCAGCTCGAGCGGAACATCTCCACGTCGCCGCGATCGATGTCCTGCAGGAGCGATTTGAACTCCACCTGCGTGAGCCGCGCTTGCGCTCCGAGCGTCTCTTTCCACATCGAGGCGATGGCGAGCGCGAGCTTGGTGTGCACCTCGCCCGAGTTGTAGCGCAGCTCGAACAGCAGCGGCTTGTCGCGCGAGTAACCCGCCTGCGCGTACAGCCGCTGCGCCTCGGCGATGCGCGCCGCCATCGGCAGGTCATGGTAGTCGAAAGACTGTGACGTGTAGCCCTCGATGCCCGGGGGCACCCAGCCGTACGCGGGCAGCTCGCCGACCCGCAGCACCATCTGCGTGAGCTTCTCCCGGTCGATCACCATCGACAGCGCGCGGCGTACCTTGGGGTCGTCGCGGAAGGGCGGACGCTCCAGGTTGAAACCGTAGAAGTACGTGGTGAGCTGCGGCGAGAGGTGCAGCTGGTCGGCGAGGTGCTCGCGGATCCAGTCGAACTGCCCGCGCGGCACGACATAGGTGATCTGCAGCTCGCCGCTGCGGTAGCGGGCGAGCTCGGCGTTCTCATCCGCGATCAGCAGGTACTTCACCCCATCGAGGCGCGTGGCCGCATCGTTCCAGTAGTGCTGGTTGCGCGCGAGCAGCACGTGGCTGCCGTGTACCCATTCGCTGAGCACGAACGCGCCGTTCGACACCATACTGCCGGGGCGCGCGAAACCTTCGGCGGCCTTGGCGAGCGTCGCGCGGTGCACCGGGCAGGTGCTCGGGTGCGACAGCAGCGTCGGCAGATATGGGGCCGGGCTCGAGAGCGTGATCAGCACGGTCGAGTCATCGGGGGCGGCGACCCCGAGGTCGGTGACCGGCTTGCGACCCGCGACGATATCGGGGGCGTTCGCCACGACGTCGATGTACTGCGCGTAGCCGGACGCCGTGGCCGGATCGACCAGGCGGCGCAGGGCCGTCACGAAATCCGCCGCCGTGACGCGGTCGCCGTTGGACCAGCGGCCCTCCTCGCGCAGCTCGAAGCGATAGGTCAGCCCGTCGCCGCTCGCGCTCCAGGAGCGGGCTGCGCCGGGGGCGACGCGCGCGTCGTGATCGAGCGTGGTCAGGCCTTCGCACAGGTCGCGCAGGATGGTCTGCGCCTCGAAGCTGCGCGCTTTCTGCGGATCGAGCGAGTCCGGCTCGGGACCGCCGCCACGTACCAGGATTGCGCTGCCGGGCGCCGCGTGAGGTTGCGCATGGCGCGCGCAGCCGGCGAGCACGAGCGCAGCGCTCGCGACGAGGAGTGCAGTGAGCGCGCCGCGGCAGCGGCTCATGCGCGGCGGCGGCCGGCGTTGATCTGCCCGCGCACGAGCTGCGCAGCGGCGCGTGTCGCGCCCGGAAACTCCTCCCCACCGGCCGGGTAGAGGATGGCGCGCGAGGAGCTGATTACGAGACCGGTGCCGTGGCGCGTCTGGCCGTGGCGCACCGCCTCGGTCGCATCGCCCCCCTGCGCGCCGACGCCGGGAACCAGCAGCGGCATGTCGCCGACGATCGCGCGCACCAGGGCGAGCTCGCGCGGGTAGGTCGCCCCGACGATCAGCATGCAGTTGCCGCGTGTGTTCCAGCGCCGCGCCGCAAGCTCGGCCACCGCCTGATAGAGCGTGCGGCCGTTGACCTCGAGGTCCTGCAGGTCCCGGGCTCCCGGGTTCGAGGTGCGGCACAGGACGAACACGCCCTTGTCCGCATGGCGCAGGAACGGCTCCAGGCTGTCGCTGCCGAGGTAGGGGTTCACCGTGACGGCATCGGCGCCGTAACGCTCGAACGCTTCCAGGGCATAACGCTCGGCGGTATTGCCGACATCGCCGCGCTTGGCATCCAGGATCACCGGCACGTGCGGGCAGGTGCGGCGCAGGTAGGCGATGGTGCGCTCGAGCTGCTGCTCGGCGCGGTGCGCGGCGTAGTGCGCGAACTGCGGCTTGTAGGCGCACACCAGATCCGCCGTGGCATCGATCACCTGCCGGTTGAACTCGAAGATGGCGTCGGGTTTAGCGCGCATCGCGCCCGGGAAGCGCTCGGGCTCGGGGTCGAGACCGATGCACAGCAGCGAGTCGTTCCGCTCCCAGGCGCCGGTCAGCTTGGCGGCAAACGCGCTCATGCCACGTACGAGCGCGCGCGCAGGGCGCGCTTCTTCAGGTGCACGAGCAGGATCGAGACCGCGGCCGGGGTCACACCGGGTAACCGTGCGGCCTGTCCGACGGTGGCCGGCCGGCTCTCCGCGAGCTTCTGGCGCACCTCGTGCGACAGCCCGTGCAGCTGCGCGTAGTCGAGATCGGGCGGCAGCACGGCCTGCTCGTTGCGGCGGGCGCGCTCGATCTCATCGTGCTGTCGCTCGATGTAGCCGGCATAGCGGGCGTGCACCTCGATCTGCGTGCGCACCTGCGCCGGCAACCGCTCGTCCAGCGGCTCCCCCGCATCGGCGGCCGTGCTCCATGCCGCGGGACCCGCGATCTCCAGCAGGCTGTCGTAGCTGACTTCCGGACGCCTGAGCAGCTCGAGCGCCGTCAGGTCCCGCGTCAGGGGAGCCTGCAGCACGCGCGCGGCCCATGCCGAGGGCACCTCGGCGGCGCGGATCCGGAGGGCTTGCAGCCGTGCCAGCTCGCGCTCGCAGATGCGCTGCTTGGACTCGAACAGCCGCCAGCGCTCCTCATCCACCAGTCCCAGCTCGCGAGCGGTCGGCGTCAGGCGCAGGTCGGCGTTGTCCTCGCGCAGCAGCAGCCGGTGCTCCGCACGGCTGGTGAACATCCGGTAGGGCTCGCGCGTGCCGCGCATCACCAGATCGTCGATCAGCACCCCCAGGTACGCTTCGCTTCGCTTCGGGGTCCACGGCTCGCGTCCGCGCACGCTCAGCGCCGCATTGATGCCGGCGAGCAGCCCCTGTGCTGCCGCCTCCTCGTAGCCGGTGGTGCCGTTGATCTGCCCGGCGAAGTACAGCCCCTCGAGCGGGCGCGTCTCGAGCGAGAGCTTGAGATCGCGCGGATCGAAGAAGTCGTACTCGATGGCGTAGCCCGGGCGGGTCAGGTGTGCCCGCTCGAAGCCGCGGATCGAGTGAACGAGCTCGCACTGCACGTCGAACGGCAGGCTGGTCGAGATGCCGTTCGGGTACACCTCGTGGGTGTTGAGACCCTCGGGCTCGACGAACACCTGGTGCGAGGCCTTGCCGGCGAAGCGCACCACCTTGTCCTCCACCGACGGGCAATACCGCGGACCCACGCCCTCGATCACGCCGGTGTATAGCGGCGAGCGTGCAGTGGCTGCCCGAATGATGTCGTGCGTGCGCTCGTTTGTGCTCGTAATGTGACAGTCAACCTGCCGAGGATGCTCATTGGCCCGCCCGAGGAACGAAAACACGGGAACGGGCTCATCGCCCGGCTGCGCCGTCATCACCGAGCGATCGATCGTGCGGCCATCCAGGCGCGGCGGGGTGCCGGTCTTCAGGCGCCCGACACGGAGCGGCAGCTCGCGCAGGCGCGCGGCCAGGTGACTGGAAGGCGCATCGCCCGCCCGGCCGCCTGCATAGTTGTCGAGTCCCACGTGGATCCGCCCGCCGAGGAACGTTCCGACGGTGAGCACCACGGCGCGCGCCCGCAGGCAAATGCCCGTGACCGTCACCACGCCCAGGACGCGCGTGCCGTGGACCAGGAGGTCGGCAACCTCCTGCTGGAAGAGTCTCAGGTTCGGCTGGTTCTCGAGTCGTGCGCGGATGGCCTGCCGGTACAACTGACGGTCGGCCTGCGCGCGCGTCGCGCGGACCGCCGGACCCTTGCTGGCGTTCAGGGTGCGGAAATGGATCCCGGCCTCGTCTGCCGCACGTGCCATTGCGCCGCCGAGCGCGTCGATCTCGCGCACCAGGTGGCCCTTGCCGATGCCGCCGATGGAAGGGTTGCAGCTCATCTGGCCGAGCGTCTCGATGCTCTGCGTGAGCAGGAGCGTGCGCGCGCCCACGCGCGCGGCGGCGAGCGCCGCCTCGGTGCCGGCATGGCCGCCGCCGACGATGATCACGTCGAACTCGTGCGCGCTGGTGTGTGGGTGTTCCATGTGTCGGCTGGCTGCAGGAGCGCACCTGCCGGCGCTGGCGAGCGGCCAGGCCGGCGGGGCTGCGTATTGTAGGTCAGCGAGTCCTGCGAACAAGGCGCCCGGACTTGTCTTATGCTGCCGCCCCGATGAGAGGGATACGGAGATGGAAAGGCGCGCATGCCGCGCAGCGCTAGGTGCCTCGGAGCGCTTCTCGCCATCGTCAGCCTGCCGCTGCGAAGCGCCGCGGCGGCGTCACCGGCACCGCCGCCGCCCGTAGCGCCACCGCCGCCGGCAACCGCGGCGCTCGCCCTGGTGCCCTGCGAGCTCGAGCATCCGCTGCACCTTGCGGTGCTGGCCGCCGAGTGCGGTGTGCTGAACGTCGCCGAGAATCCACAGGATCCCCGCGGCCGGCAGATCGAGCTGCACATCGCCCGTGTCCCGGCGGTCAGCCGCCGCAGGCTCCCCGACCCGCTGTTCGTGCTCGCCGGCGGTCCGGGGGCCGCGGCCAGTGATTTCTACGCGGGCGTCGCCGCGGTCTTTGCGCGCATCCAGCGCGATCGCGACATCGTGCTCGTCGACCAGCGTGGCACCGGCCGCTCCAATCGCCTCGATTGCCCGGGAGACGAGCATCTCAGCTATCACGCCAGCGATGCCGAGATCAAGGCCCAGACCCGGCAGTGCCTGGCGGCCCTCGCCACGCACGCCAGCGTGGCGTACTACACGACCAGCCTCGCGGTGCAGGATCTCGAGCAGGTCCGCGCCGCGCTCGGCTACCCGCGCATCAACCTCTATGGCGCCTCCTACGGGACGCGCGTTGCGCAGCACTACCTGCGGCGCTTCCCGCAGCGCGTGCGCAGCGTCATCCTCGACGGCGTGGTGCCGGTGGAGCTGGCGATCGGCCCCGACACGGCCCTGGACGCGGAAGTCGCGCTGCACGACATCCTCGGGCGCTGCGCGCAGCAGAGCGCCTGCAAGGCCCGCTTCGGCGATCCGATGGACGACTACCAGGCAGTGCGCGCGGCGCTCAAGGTGAGCACCGTGCCGGTCAGCGTGCACGACCCCGCCACGGGGGAAGACACCCCGTTCGAGTTCGGTCGTGATCACCTGGCGAGCGTGCTGCGTCTCTTGAGCTACACGTCCGAGTACGCGGCGCTCCTGCCGCTCACGCTGCATGCGGCCGTCGAGCGCGAGGACTACGGCCCGCTCGCCGGCCAGTTCCTGCTCGCCGAGCGCTCGTACGGCGAGGCTATTGCGGTCGGCATGCACAACAGCGTGGTCTGCTCCGAGGACGTGCCGTTCTACGATCCGGCGCACATCGACCGCAAGCGGCTCGCCGCGACCTATCTCGGCACGGCGCAGCTCGACGGGCTCGGGGCCGTCTGCTCGCTCTGGCCGCGCGGCCCCGTCGACGCCGATTTGCACGCGCCGCTCGTAAGCGCGGTGCCGGCGCTGCTGCTGTCGGGGAGCGACGACCCGGTGACCCCGCCCGCCTACGCCGCGCAGGCCGCGGCTGCCTTCCCACACAGCGTGTCGCTCGTCATGCCGGGGTTTGGGCACGGTCAGCTGACCGTGCCATGCATGGATCGGGTGATGGCACAGTTCGTGGCGCAGGGCACGGCGCTCGGGCTCGACACCAGCTGCACCCGTGCGGCGCGCCCCATGGCGTTCTTCACCTCGGTCAACGGGCCGCCGCCGTGATCGAGGCGCGCGGACTCAACAAACGCTTCGGCGCAATCGAGGCAGTGCGCGACGTCAGCTTCGCGGCCGCCGACGGTCGCATCACCGGGCTGTTAGGCCCCAATGGCGCCGGCAAGTCGACCAGCCTGCGCATGCTCTACACCGTGCTCAGGCCCGACGCGGGCGATGCGCTCATCGACGGGCACAGCGCGGTTGCGACCCCGCGCGCGGCCGCGGCCCGGCTCGGCGTGCTGCCACACAGCGCCGGCATCTATCCCAACCTGACCGCGCGCGAGAACATTCTCTACTTCGGCGCGCTCCAGGGACTGTCGCGCGCGACGCGCCGCACGCGTACCGCCGAGCTCATCCGGCGGCTGGAGATGGAGGATTTCGCCGACCGGCGCGCCCGCGGCTTCTCGCAGGGTCAGCGCATCAAGACCGCGCTGGCGCGGGCTCTCGTTCACCAGCCGCGCAACCTGGTGCTGGATGAGCCCACCAGCGGTCTGGACGTCATGGCGGTGCGCTCGCTGCGCCGGCTGCTCGCCGAGCTACGCGATGCAGGCCACTGCGTGCTGTTCTCCAGCCACGTGATGCAGGAGGTGAGCGCGCTCTGCGAGCTCGTGGTGGTGATCGCCGCCGGGCGGGTGCTCGCGAGCGGCACGCCCGAGGAGATCCGCGCCCGTACCGGGGCGGCGAGCCTCGAGGAAGCGTTCGTGCGTCTCATCGGCGCAGCTGCGATCGGTTGAGCGCATGCGTGCGATCTTCACGGTGTTCAGCAAGGAGTTCCGCGAGAATCTGCGCGAGCGGCGCACTCTGTTCACGGCGCTGATCGTTGGCCCGCTGCTCGGTCCGCTGCTGTTCGCCGCGGGCCTGTCGCTGCAGCTCGATCGCAGCGTCCGGCCGGAGGGGCGCCCCATTGCGCTCGCCGTCGTGCACGGGGAGCGCGCCCCGAACCTGCTCGACTTCCTGCGCGAGTACGGCGTCACCGTGACCCGCGGTCGATTACGACGCGGCCGCGGCGCGCGCCGCCGTGCAGGCGCACCGCCAGCAGCAGGTGCTCAGCGTGAGCCCCGAGTTCGGCAACCACCTGCAGCGCGGCAGGCCCGCGCCGCTCATGCTCTACGCGGACGCTTCCGACATCGCCGCCGCGGGCGACGTGGCGCGCGTACGCGCGCTTGTCGGCCAGTACGGGGCGCTGCTCGCGCGGCTGCGTATCGCGGCCCGCGGCATCGATCCGCTGGTGCTCACGCCACTCGCGGTGCAGGACGTCGATGTCTCGACGCCGTCCTCGCGCTCGGTGCTGATCCTCGGCACGCTCAGCTACCTGATTCTGCTCACCATGCTCATGGGCGGCATGTATCTCGCCATCGATGCGACCGCCGGCGAGCGCGAGCGTGGCTCGCTCGAGCCGCTGCTCACCGTGCCGGTCGCCCGCGCGCAGCTCATTCTCGGCAAGATCCTCGCCACCTGCGCCTACATGACGCTGACCCTCATCCTCACCGTCACGGTGTTCGCACTGATGCTGCGCTTCACCGGCCTCGAGCGGCTCGGCATGAGCGTGAATCTCGGTCCGCAGGTGGTGCTCGCGATCATCCTCTACAGCCTGCCCCTGGTGCCGCTCGGCGCTGCGCTCATGACCATCGTCGCCGCCTACACCCGCAGCTACCGCGAGGCGCAGACCTGGCTCGGACTCGTGCTGCTGGTGCCGACGCTGCCGCTGGCGTTCGCCGGGATCATGGGCCTGCGGCCGAAGCTGGCGCTCATGGCGGTGCCCTCGCTCAGCCAGCATCTGCTCATCACCAGCGTGCTGCGCGACGAGCCGCTGGCGCGTGCCTATGTCGCGATCTCGGTGGGCACGACGCTCGTTCTGGCGGTGCTGCTGATCGCCATTGCCGCGCGGCTCTACCGGCGCGAGGCGCTGCTCGGCTGACGCAGCCCGCTGCGCGCGGCGCAGGGCAGGGCGAGCCGCGCGCGCAGCGCCGGCGTGTGCCGGTCGGCGAAGGCGCGCGCCTCGACCTCGAAGCGGTTGTTCCAGTAGCCGCGCCGCAGGCACTCGATCAGGTAGGCGGCGGTGGTGAGCGTGCCGGCCTGCCACTGGTGGATGACGTGGCAGTACTCGTGCAGCATCAGCTCCGGATCGGCGAAGAACTGCGCCGCGCTGCCGCGCAGGTAGATGCGCCGCGGGCGCGTGGTGGCCGTGGCCCGCACCAGCAGCCGCACGAGCCAGGAGTGCTCGATCACCCTGACCTGGCCGATGTCCGCGCCCAGCAGCTCCTCGAGGGCCGCCCGCACCGTGGCGGGCAGCGCGCGCTTCCTGTCCCGGTCGGAGCAAGACCTGCCGCCTCAGGTGCGGGTATGCACCCACCCCATGCTCGGCCGGAAGCGCAGCTGCCGCGGCGGACCTGCCGCCACGTCCTCGGGCAGCAGCTGCACGCCGGCATCCTCCAGGTAGCGCTTCACGAGGGTGATCATGGTGTCACAGGCCGGCCGCGCGTGCGGCACGTCGGCGAGATGCACCACGATGCGCCCCTGCAGATGGCGCGCCGCCGGGGCCGATTCGCGCAGCGCCTCGAGACAGCGATCGAGCAGCAGCAGCTCCGTGGCGAGGGTGGTGTCGGTGACGTCCACCGGGCGCGGGCTGCGCAGGATGCAGCGCAGGTGCAACAGCGCGCCGGCTTCCTCGGCGGCGTCGTACACGCACACCGCGATCGCCGAGCGCAGCTCGGCGATGAGCAGCGCATCGCCTGCGCTCACCTCGAAACGATCGGGCGCGACTTGAATCTCGCGGTCGGTCATCGATCCTGTATACCTGCCTGCCGCCGGCGCGCGCGCGCCAAGAACCCCAAACTATGAACTGCCGCACGCGTCGTGCGTAGAATATGCGACCAACGTTCGGCCGCCATCTCCGATCATGAAACCGCTCCTCATCGCCGTGCTTGCCTGCGCCGCCGTCGCCCCGATCGCGGCGCAGCAGCCGCTGTCGTCGATCCGCGTCACCGGGGATGCGCGTATCACGGCCAAGCCCGACCAGGCGCAGATCGACATCGGCGTGAGTACGCGTGCCGCCACGTCGCAGGAGGCGGCCACGCAGAATGCCCGCCAGCTGGATACCGTGCTGGCCGCGCTGCGCAAGGCGGTCCCCGCGGCCGTGCTCAAGACCATCAGCTACTCGCTCAATCCCAACTACCACTACCACCCGAACGCCGGCGAGCCCACGATCGAGGGCTACACGGCCGCCAACGTGGTGCAGGTGACACTCGATGAGCCGGCCAAGATCGGCACGGTCATCGACGCCGCCACGCAGGCGGGCGCCAATCACGTGCACAGCATCCAGTTCACGCTGCGCGATCAGGACGCGGTGCGCGCCGAAGCGCTGCGCGAGGCGGCCACGAGGGCGCGGGCGGAAGCGGACGTGCTCGCCGGGGCCCTGGGGCTGAAGGTGGTGCGTGTGCTGAGCGTGGAGGAGAACAGCCCGCGGGTCATGCCGCTGCGGGTGTTTGCCGGCGCATCCCGGGCGGCGGAAGGCGCGGTCCCGACCCCGGTGGAGGCCGGAACCCTGGACGTAACCGCGAACGTCACGCTCAGCGTGGAAGTGGCTCCGCTCGCGCGCTAGGCTGTCACGGGTTAGGCTTTAGCCGAGTTAGGCGGTACGCGCGAGGTATCAGCCCATGACTAACGTGCGGCAACTGCTCGATGGCAAGGGCCGGGCGATCTTTTCCGTGGCGCCCGGGGCGGCGGTGCTCGAGGCGATCCGCGCCATGGCCGAGCACCACGTCGGCGCGCTGCTGGTGATGCAGGGCGCAGAATTGCGCGGCATCGTCTCGGAGCGCGACTACGCGCGCAAGGTGATCCTCAAGGGCCGCTCCTCGGCCGACACGCCGGTGAGCGACATCATGAGCTCACCGGTGATCACGGTGTCGCCGGACACCACGGTGCAGACCTGCATGCAGCTCATGACCGAGAGGCACGTGCGGCACCTGCCGGTCACCGAAGGCACGCGCGTCATCGGCATGATCTCGATCGGCGACCTGGTGAAGGCGGTGATCGCCGAGCAGCAGCAGCAGATCGAGCAGCTGGAGCATTACATCCATAGCTGAACGCTCAATACTGGAACAGTGAAGGACACGCGCGACACGGATGTCACGCCTCATCACTCTCTGCTGCATCACCCTGCTGCTCGCCGGCTGTGCGACGCTGCCGGGGCGCAATTACCCGCGCCCGGCCGACGCACCGCTCCTGCAGCCACCGAGCCGGGCGCTGACCGACCCGTTCACCGCGGCGGCGCAGCAGCATCCCGGGGAATCGGGCTTCCGCATGTTCTCGATCGGGGTCGAGGGCCTCCTGTTGCGACTCGAGCTCATCGGCCAGGCGCAGCGCTCGCTCGATCTGCAGTACTACATCTTCCACGGGGATGAGTCGGGCCGGCTGATCACCGATGCGCTGGCGCGCGCGGCGGCGCGCGGCGTGCGGGTGCGCATCCTGGTCGATGACGGCGAGAGCGCCGCCGGCGATGAGCAGCTGTTCGCGCTCGCCGGTGAGCCGGGCGTGGCGATCCGCGTGTTCAATCCGTTCCGCTATCGCGGGCACAGTACTTTGCTGCGCGGCGTCGAGTTCGCCTTCAGCGGCCGCCGCCTCGACTTCCGCATGCACAACAAGCTGTTCGTGGCCGACGGTGCCGTGGCGCTCATCGGCGGACGCAACATCGGCGATCAGTACTTCCAGATCGATCCGCAGTCGCAGTTTGCGGACGACGACGTGTTCGTGACCGGGCCGGCGGTGCCCGAGCTCGCGGCGACGTTCGAGCGCTTCTGGGACAGCACCCTGGCGGTGCCAGTGCAGGCGCTGCTGCCACCGCAGCACACCGATCAGGCGGCGGCCGCCGCGCTGATGCAGCGCACGACTCCTCCGTGGCAGGCGGCGAACGCCGGTTTCGACTACCGAGAGCGCCTCGCGGCCAACGAGCCGCTGGCGAGTCTGCTCACGGGGAAATCGCCGCTCGCCTGGGGCGGTGCCGAGGTGCTCAGCGACCCGCCGGACAAGGGTGCGCAGATCGCGGCAAGCGAGCGCGTCAGCGATCTGCTGTTTCCGCCCGTGGCGCGCGCGATCCGCGCCACGCAGTCGCAGCTCACCCTGGTGTCGCCCTATCTGGTGCCGACCGAGGGCGAGCTGCGGCTGCTCGAAGAGGAGCGCGCTGCCTCGCGCAGCGTGCGCATACTCACCACCTCGCTGGAGGCCAGCAACGATCCGCTGGCGCAGGCCGGCTACATGCACTATCGCGTGAAGCTGCTCGAGTCCGGCGTGCAGTTGTTCGAGCTGCGCGCGCGTCCGGAAAGCGCGCGCGGCACCGGTCAGTCACGCCAACTGTCAGGTTACGGCAACTACAGTCTGCACGCGAAGCTCATGGTGTTCGACCGCAGCGGCCTGTTCGTCGGCTCGATGAACTTCGATCAGCGCTCGCAGCGGCTCAACACCGAGGTCGGCCTGATCATTCGCAGCCCGGAGCTGGCGGAGACCGCGGCACGGCGCTTCAGCGCCATGACGCGGCCGCAGAACGCTTACGCCGTATCGCTGGGCAGCAGGACCGTGGGCGATGACCCCGAGCTCACCTGGACGACGGTGCGCGACGGTCAACCGCTGATCCTGCATCGCGAGCCGGCGCGCAGCTCCTGGCAGCGGCTCGAGGTCGACGCACTGACACATCTGGCGGTTGATTCCGAGCTGTGACGGTGCAGGGGCAGCTCCCCTGTCGCGCTGCGCGTGGGAGGCGCCGCGCAGCACCCGGCGAGGCCCGCTGACTCAGCCTGAAGGTGTGCGCCTACGGCCGGCACAGCAGGGGCCGTGCTGTAGTGCTCGCGCACTTGGTGGCAAGGAGGATAGCCATGAAATTCACAGTCGCGATCGCGGCCTTGGTGGCGGCGGGCATGCTGGCCGGTACGGCCGTACGTGCCCAGGATCAGGATGCGGATCGCTCGCAGCCGAAGGCCTTCGTCAAGGACTCGGTCATCACGACCAAAATCAAGTCGAAGCTGGCGGCGGACCACGTCACCAGCCTCGGCAGGATCCGCGTCGATACGGACGCGGATGGCGTCGTGTGGCTGAGCGGCTCGGCGCACAGCAAGGACGCGGTCGAGCGTGCCGTGCAGATCGCACGTGATACCGACGGCGTGCGCGGCGTGCACAGCGCGTTGGTCGTGCACGCGGACGACTGACGCGGCTGGCGCTTCGAGGCTTAGTGCTGCCCGAGCGGCCGGGCCCCCGGATCGGGCCCGGCCGCGCTGCGCGTGGCGCGCGGCACATCGGCCTCGGGCAGGTAGAGCCGCGCGATCGCCAGCGCCAGCGGATACGGCTCGGGCGCGTCGCGGTTGGTGAGGATGATCACCGTGAAGTGCCGCTGCGGGAAGCGCACGATGACGTTGCGAAAGCCGAGCGTCTCGCCCGAGTGCCACAGCGTCTCGCCGCTGATGCGCCAGCCGAACCCGTAAGCAGTCGCCGGATCATCCGTGGCGGTGCTTGGCGTGAAGGCCAGCCGCAGCGATTGCGCCGTCAGCAGCCGCCCCTGGTACAGCGCGGCATCCCACTTCGCCAGGTCATCGATCGAGGAGTACACACCGCCGTCGCCCAGCACGGCGCTGGTGAGGCTCTGGTCGGTGCGCAGCCACGACCCGTCGCGCTCGCTGTAGCCGTAGGCGCGCTGCGCGACGCTCGAGACGCCCGCTTCGAAGGCGACCGTAGCGCGCATGCCGAGCGGCACGAAGATGCGCTCGCGCAGGAACGAAGCGAAGTCCCTGCCCGAGGCCTGCGCGACGATCAGCGCCAGCAGTGCGTAGCCGGAGTTGCTGTAGCGGTAGCTGCTGCCGGCGGGGAAGTAGCTGCGGTTCTCGGCCGCGAGCAGCCGCAGCACGTCGGCATCGTGCACCTGCTCGCGCGCGTCCGCCGCAATCAGGTCCTCGTAGTCGATGAGGCCGCCGGTGTGGGTGAGCAGCTGGCGGATGGTGACCGGCTGCGCCGCCGCTGGCAGCGCGGGCAGCCACCTGCGGATCGGATCATCGAGCGACAGCCGTCCGTCCTGTACCAGCAGCAGGATCGCCGCCGCAGTGAACTGCTTGGTGAGGGACGCGAGCCGATAGTTGGTGGCCGCTGTGGCGCGGATGCGGTGCTCGAGGTCGGCCAGCCCGTAGGCGCGGCGAAACACCGCGGCACCGTTCTCGATCACCAGCACCGAGGCGCCCGGCACCGCGCCCGTGTAGGCGCGCAGCAGCGCATCGATCGCAGCGTCCGGCTTACCGGCGCCGCAGCCGGCGATCAGCGCCACGGCGCCGCACAACAGCGCTCGCGGGCGCGCGCGGCTCACTTGCGCCAGTACGCCGGCCGGAACAGCACGATGACGCTGAAGATCTCCAGCCTGCCGAGCAGCATCGCCGCGATGCAGATCCACAGCTGCAGACTGCTCAGGCCGTGCAGGTTGTGCACCGCACCGGGCGCGCCCAGGCCGTGTGCGGTGTTGTTGATGGAGGCGACCACCGTGCCGAACGAGGAATCGTAGTCCATGCCGGTGAGCAGCATGGCGAAGGTGAGCAGTGCCACCGCCATGAAGTACAGGAAGATGAACGCCAGCACCGACGGGCCGACTTCCGCAGGCACCGTGCGGCCGCCGATGCGCAGCGGCGTGATGGCGGCCGGGTGGATCAGCAGCTTCATCTCCCGGCCCGCCTGGCGTGCCAGCAGCAACGTGCGGAACATCTTGATGCCGCCGCCGGTCGAGCCGGTGCTGCAGACGATGCACGACAGGAACAGCATCCACCACGGCGCGAACACCGGCCACTGCCAGATGTCCTGGCTGGTGAGGCCGCTGGTGGTCGCCTGCGAGACCACGTTGAAGGCCGCGTAGCGCAGCGCCACCAGGAAGTCCGGGTACACATCGTGCGCGATGAGGAACGTGGCGATGCCGAGCACGCTGAGCGCCAGGATGACGAAGATCGCGTGCGCCTCCGGGTCCTGGCGGTAGGTATCGAGCGACAGCCGCCGCAGCGCGATCAGGTGACGCGCGAAGTTGAGCGCGGCAATCAGCATCAGCACCATGAGCGTGAGCTCGATCGCCGGCGAGTTGAACCAGGCGATGCTGCGATCGTGCGTGGAGAAGCCGCCGAGACCCACCGCGGAGAACGCGTGACACACCGCGTCGAACCAGCTCATGCCGCACACGCGCAGCGCCACGACGCCAGCGACCGTGATCAGCGTATATACCAGCCACAGCTGCCGTGCGGTCTGCGTGATGCGCGGCGTGAGTCGTTCCTCCTTGGCAGCTCCCGGCGCCTGGCCCTTGTAGAGCTGCATGCCGCCGACGCCGAGCAGCGGCAGTACCGCGAGCGCCATGACGATGATCGCCAGGCCGCCGAGCCACTCCAGCCAGTGGCGCCAGAAGTTGAGCGACGGTGGCAGCGTGTCGAGCCCGTCGAGCACCGTGGAGCCGGTGGTGGTGAGCCCGGACATGGCCTCGAAGAACGCGCCGGTGAAAGTCAGCTGCGGCAGCGTGAACAGCAGCGGCAGCGCCGCAGCCGCCGGCAGCAGCAGCCAGCCGAGCGTCACCAGCAGGAAGCCGTCGCGCGGCTTGAGCTCGCGCCGGCGCGACCAGGTCGCACCGGCCAGCGCAAGTCCCGCGCCCGCGGTCAGCGCCGCGGCCATGAGGAAGCGCGGCCACAGCCCGTCGGCGAGCAACAGCGAGCAGGCCACCGGCAGTGCGTAGGCGAGCGCGAAGCTCGCGAGCAGCAGTCCCAGCACGTGCGCGACGGCGAACATTACCCCAGGGTCAGCGTTGCGCGCGCACGAACAACCGCTCGACCGCCTCCAGGTGGCGCCGGTCGGCGAGGAACAGGATCACGTGATCGTCGGCGAGCACGAGCGTGTCATGGTGCGCCATGATGACCTCGTCGCCGCGCACGATCGCACCGATGGAGGCGCCTTCGGGCAGCGGGATCTGTGCCACCGTCTTGCCGACCACGCGCGAGCTGCGCTCGTCGCCATGCGCGACCGCTTCCAGCGCCTCGGCGGCGCCGCGCTTGAGCGCGTGCACGCGCACCACGTCGCCGCGGCGCACGTGCGCCAGCAGCGAGCCGATGGTGATGGTCTGCGGCGAGATGGCGATGTCGATGCTGGAAGATTCCACCAGCTCGGTGTAGGCGGGGCGGTTGATCAGCGCCATCACCTTGGTGGCGCCCAGGCGCTTGGCGAGCATCGCCGACAGGATGTTGGCTTCCTCCGAGTTGCTGACGGCGGCGAACACGTCGGTGCTGTCGATGTTCTCCTCGATCAGCAGCTCCTCGTCGGCGGTGTCGCCCTGCAGCACGATGGCCTTCTCCAGCAGCTCCGCCACCTTGCGCGCGCGGCGCGGATCGCGCTCGATGACCTTCACCTGGTTGTGCTTCTCCAGCGTCTGCGCCAGGCGCAGGCCGATGTTGCCGCCGCCGCCGATGACGATGCGCCGCGCCTGCTCCTCGCCGTGGCGCAGCTCGCTCATCACGCGGCGGATGTCGTCGCGCGCGGCGAGGAAGAATACCTCGTCGCCCTCCTCGAGCAGCGTGTCGCCCTCGGGCGGAATGCTGCGGCCGTCGCGGTAGATGGCCACCACGCGCACCTCGGTCCGCGGCAGATGCTCGGCCAGCTCGCGCAGGCGCCGTCCGGCAAGCAGACCGGCGCGGCGCGCACGCACGCCGACCAGGCGCACCTTGCCATCGGCGAAGTCGAGCACCTGCAGCGCGCCCGGATGCTGGATCAGGCGCGCGACGTGCTCGGTGACCAGCTGCTCGGGACTGATGAACACGTCCACCGCCAGGCCGTCCGCGCCGAACAGCGCGCTGCGGCTGGTGTACTCGGGGGCGCGGATGCGTGCGATCTTGGTGGGCGTGCGGAACAGCGCGAACGCCACCTCGCAGGCCATCATGTTCACCTCGTCGCTCGAGGTCAGCGCCACGATGATCTCGGCCTCGGCCGCGCCGGCGGCTGCCAGCACGGTCGGGTGCGCGCCGTTGCCGGCCACGGTGCGCACGTCCAACCGGTCCTGCAGGTCGCGCAGCACGTCCTCGTTGCTGTCGACCACCGTCACCTCGTTGGCTTCCTCGCGCGAGAGGTGCTGGGCGGCGGTGCGCCCCACCTGGCCGGCACCGAGGATCACGATCTTCATAGCGGCTCGAGATTGGCGTACTGCACCATGAGCCACTTGGTGCCCTGGCGCTCGAAGCTCACCTGCACGCGCGCGTGCGCGCCGGCGCCCTCGACGTTGAGAATCACGCCCTCGCCGAACTTGCCGTGGCGCACACGCGCGCCGAGGCGCACGCCCGCCACCGCCGGCTCCTCCGGGCGAAACCGTCCCACTGCCTTCGGCACCGACACGCCGACGCGCGGCCGGACCTCCTCGAGCAGCTCCGCGGGGATCTCGCGCACGAAGCGCGACACCTGGCCGTAGCTGTCGACGCCGTGCAGGCGGCGCTGCTCGGCGTAACTCAGATACAACTCACGCATGGCGCGCGTCATGCCGACATAGCACAGGCGCCGCTCCTCCTCCAGACCCTCGAGGTCGCCGATCGAGCGCTGATGCGGGAACAGCCCTTCTTCCATGCCGGTGAGGAACACCACCGGGAACTCGAGGCCCTTGGCCGAGTGCAGCGTCATCATCTGCACGCAGTCCTCCCACTCCTGGGCCTGGCCTTCGCCCGCTTCCAGCGCGGCGTGGGCGAGGAAGGCCTCCAGCGGCGCCAGCTCTTGGCCCTCCGGCGTGAAGCCGCGCGCCGCGCTCACCAGCTCGTCGAGATTCTCCACGCGCGCCTCGCCCCGCTCGGCCTTCTCGCGCCGGTAGTGCTCGATCAGGCCGCTGCTTTTGAGCACCTGGTCGACCTGCTCGTGCAACGCGAGGCCTGCGGTCTCGCCCGCCAGGCGCTCGATGAGCGCCATGAAGCCGTGCACCGCGGCGGCCGCCTTGGCGCCGAGCGCACCGCTGCTGAAGGCCGCCCCGGCTGCTTCCCACAGCGAGCTGCGCAGCGTCCGTGCCTGCTCACGCAGGACCTCGAGGCTCTTCGCACCCACACCGCGCGTCGGCAGGTTCACCACGCGCTCGAACGAGGCGTCGTCGCGGCGGTTGGCGATCAGGCGCAGGTAGGCGAGCGCATCCTTGATCTCAGCGCGCTCGAAGAAACGCAGGCCGCCGTACACGCGATACGGCATGCGCGCCGACAGGAACGCCTCCTCGAACACACGCGACTGGGCGTTGGAGCGGTACAGCACGGCGATCTCGCGGCGCAGGCCGCCGGCGGCGACGCGCTCGCGGATGCGGTGGGTGACGAACTCGGCCTCGTCGCGCTCGTTGAAGGCGGTGTACAGCCGCAACGGCTGGCCGCGCGCGCCGCTGGTCCACAGCTTCTTGCCGAGACGGCTGGCGTTGTGGGCGATGAGCCCGTTGGCCGCCTCGAGGATGATCGCGGTGGAGCGGTAGTTCTGCTCGAGGCGAAACAGCGCGGCCCGCGGGTAATCGCGGCGGAACTGCTGCAGGTTCTCGGCGCGCGCGCCGCGCCAGCGATACACCGACTGATCATCATCGCCTACCACGAACGGGTCACCGCCGCGGCTGTCGGCGCCGGGCGTGTCGTCGGCAGCGCCCTGCGCGGGGGCCAGCAGCTTGATCCATGCGTACTGGATGGCGTTGGTGTCCTGGAACTCGTCCACCAGCACGTGCCGGAAGCGCCGCCGGTAATGCGCCAGCAGCGCCGGGTTGTCGCGCCACAGCTCGAACGCCCGCAGCAGCAGCTCGGCGAAGTCCACTACCCCGGCGCGCGCGCAGGCCTCCTCGTACGCAGCGTACAGGCGGATCATCTGGCGGCGCGTCGGGTCGTTGCCGTCCTTGAGAGCGGTAGGCCGCCGACCTTCATCCTTGCTGGAGTTGATGAACCACTGCACCTCGCGCGGCACCCAGCGGCTCTCGTCGAGCTCGGCGGCCTTGAGCATCTTCTTGATGAGCCGCTGCTGATCCTCCGAGTCGAGGATCTGGAATCCCTGCACCAGCTGCGCCTCGCGCCAGTGCAGCCGCAGCAGCCGGTGCGCCAGGCCGTGAAAGGTGCCGATCCACAGTGCACCGCTCGGCACCCCGAGCAGCTGCTCCACGCGCATGCGCATCTCGCCCGCCGCCTTGTTGGTGAAGGTCACGGCGAGAATGGAGTGCGCAGACACGCCGAGCGCCTCGATCACCCAGGCGATGCGGTGCGTGAGCACACGCGTCTTGCCGCTGCCGGCGCCGGCCAGCACCAGCACCGGCACGGCGGGCGCCGTCACCGCGGCGCGCTGCGCGTCGTTCAGCGGGTTGAGGATGTGCGACAGATCCATCGGCGGCGCATTCTATACGGGAACGGTCACGGGCAAGGCCGCGGCGCTTGGCTTGCGCCTGCGGCCCTTAGGCTTCGGCGGGCAGGCTGTGGTGCGCGAAGCGCACCAGCGCCACGATGAAGCTCAGCAGCACCGGCCCGATGATGAGGCCCAGGATCCCGTAGGCTACCGCGCCACCGATCGCGCCGACGAACAGCGCGAGCGTCGAGACCTCGGCGTGGTGCGAGGTGATCATCGGCCGCACGATGTTCTCGGTGACCCACAGCACCGCGATCCAGCAGCCGAGGAAGATCGCCGCACCCCAGCGGCCGGCGAAGGCGAGGTAGAGCACCGCGGGGACCAGCACCAGGGAGGCCCCGGCCGGGAGGAAGGACGCGATCATGGCGAGCACCCCGAACACCACCGGCGAGGGCAGCCCGACGATGGCGAAGCCGATGCCGACGATCACTCCCTGCAGCAGTGCCGTGACGGCGGAGCCGAACACCACCGCCCGCGTGACATCGGCGAGGTATTTCAGCAGCTGTGCGCGGCGTGCGCGCTCGACCGGGATCAGTCGCGCCAGCGCGTCCAGCATCGCGCGGCCGTCGCGCAGGAAAAAGAACAGCATGAACAGCATCATGAAGAAGCCGACCAGCGTGCCGAACACGCTGAGCGCCACCCCGCCGCCCATGGAGGCGGCGGTCTTGAGCGCCGTCTGCGCACCCTCGCTGATCCAGTCCTGGACCTGCGCCACGCTCACCGCGGTACTGTCGCGCAGCCAGCCGATCGGCCGCCCGATGAGCGGCAGGGCCGCCAGGTGGTTCAGCACCTCGCTGTACGACATCAGTGACAGTCCGCGCAGGCGCTCCACGAGCCGGGCCACCTGGCCGGCGAATTCCACGCCGAGCACCGACAGCGGCGCCAGCACCAGGAACGGTGTGAGCGCGGTGAGAATGCCGGCCGACAGCGAGGGGCGCCGGTGCAGCCGCCGCGTCAGCCGCTCGTGCAGCGGATGCAGCGTGAACGCCAGCACCATCGCCCAGCCGAGCATGCGCAGCAGCGGCTCGAGCACCCGGAAGGCGGCGTAGGCGAGAATGGCTGCGAGCGTGAGCTGAAAGCAGCGGCGGTAGAAAGTGGAATGCATGAGGCGTAAGCCTAGCGGGATCGGGGGCGCGGCGCGATGTTGCTGTAGCGCCGCACGAAGGACTCATCGGTCAGGCTGTCGAGAAAGACGATGAGCTCGTGCTGCTCGGTCGCGGTGAGAGGGGTGCGCGGCAGGCGCCGGTCGGGACGCAGGCCGTGCGCACGCGCCCGGGCGGCGATTCCCGAATAATGGGCCAGCACCTCCTCGAGCGTCGTGAAGCGGCCATCGTGCATGTAGGGGGCGGTGAGCGCCACGTTGCGCAAGCCGGGCACGCGCATTGCCCGCGTGCCGATGCCGTTGCGCGCGAAGCTCGGCCTACCGGTAGCTCCCTGCGCATCGCGCCAGTTGCCGGCGAAGTTGAATCCGGAGTGGCAGCCGGCGCAGCCGATCCGCGCGGAGAAGAACAGCGCCATGCCACGCTTGGCTTGCGCTGACAGCGCGTCGTGCTCACCGGCGAACACGTAGCGATCGAAGGGGGAGTCGCCCGAGATCAGCGTACGCTCGAAGGCCGCGATCGCCTTGACGATGCGCTCGAATGTCACCCCGGAGCCAGCTGCGGGCGAATCCGCCGCAGCAGCCGGGAAGGCGGCCGCGAAAGCCGTGTTATAGGCAGGATCGAGGGCGAGCGCGGCGCACACGGCGGCTTCGCGCCCGGCGAGGCCGAGCTCCACCGGATGGCGATTCAAGAGCGGCTCGAGCATCTGCGCCTCGAGCGAGCGTACCTGCGGCTTCGTCCATCCGAAGCTCACGTTATAGGCAATGTTGACCAGCGCGAGCGCGTTGTGCGGCAGCAGCGCGCCACTGGCGCCTTCGGCCACGGGCCGCCCGTCGGAGAAGGAGCGCGACGGGTCGTGGCAGCTCGCGCAGCTGTAGCGCCCGGTGACCGACAGGCGCGGTTCGAAGAACAGCCGCTCGCCCAGCTCCACCTTGGCATCGGACATGGGATTGTCGGCAGGCACCGCCGGCACCGGGAACCCGCGCGGCAGCCGCCAGGCGTAGCTCCCTGCCGCCGGGTGCGCAGCGGCAGGCGACATGGCCAGTTGGGCGAGCGCCGCGGACAGGGCCGCGCCCACGAGCAACCCTGCGCACCGCCACCGGCGTGCGGCACGCGTGGTGCCCGGGCGCCGCGGCGCGCGACGGTTCAGCGCCAGGCGAGCGCGGTGCCGGCGCGCGTGAGGCTGGCGGTCTGTCCGGCGATCTGTGCGCGCTCCTGGATCCACTTGTCGAGCTCGTCCAGGTTGGCAGAGCCCGCGCTGGCGCCGGCGCTGCGCTGCGTCGCCGCCCAGCTCTTCATCGCCGTGAGCAGCTTCGCCGCGAGCGCGCGGTTGCCGGCGTACAGATCGAGGTACGACTGCTTGGCGTCGTCGACGCGGTTGAGGCCCAGGTACGCTTCGCCCCGGTACTCGAGCGCATCCGCGTAGCCGGGCTTCAGCGCCAGCGCCTTGCCGTAGGCGGCGAGCGCGTCGTCGTAGTTGCCGAGCTTGCGGCTGGTGTAGCCCAGGTAGTTCCACGCTTCCGCCAGCGAGGGATCGAGTTCAGTGGCCTCGTGGAACTTCGCGAGCGCTGCCGCGTACTGGTCGTGGGCCTCGTGCGCGGCCTTGTCCTTCTTGCCGGCATCGGATGCTTCCAGTGCGGTGCCCTGGGCCTTGTCGGCTTTCTTCACCGCGCGCACGCCGTCGTTGTAGGCATCCTGCGCCTTCTGCTGCGGTGTCTGCATGCGCGGCGGTGGTGGCTGGGCCGGCATGGACATGCCGCCGCCGTTCGCCCAGGCACTCAAGGGGGCGCCGGCGAGCGAGCCGGCGATAACGCATACGGTGGAGAGATCTCGAAGCGTGCGCATAGGGGCCTCCCGTTGGCGCCTATGCTGCAACGGGGCCGCCCCCGGCGGCAATGACCGCGCCCGGCTCAGCCGTGGCCGGGGCGTTCCCGTGCTACCAGCGATTGCGCAGCTCGCGCAGGTGAACGAACACGGCTTCCGGATCCGGGTGCTCGGGCAGCTCCGGAAACACCGCCCGCAGCCGCGCGATCACCTGCGCACTCGCCAGCCGGAAGAAGGTGTTGATGCGCTTCTCCTCGGCGAGCGTCGTGACCGTTGTTGCCGCCGGCTCCTGCCCGCGCGCCTCGCGCAGCAGTGCCCTTGCTGCGTCGTTCCCCGGCTCGCGGTCGAGCGTGAACTCCAGATTGCGCGCGAGGTACTCGTGGCCCGGGTAGACGCGGGTCGTTGGCGGCAGCTGCGCGAGCTGCGCGGCGAAGGTCTGGTACAACGCCTGCGGGCTGCCGCCGTTGTAGCAGTTGCCGGCACCGGCGTTGAACAGCGTGTCGCCGCAGAACAGCGCCGGCTCCTCGGTGCGCGACAGCAGGCATACGTGCGTCATGGTGTGACCGGGGGTGTCGAGGCACTCGAGCTCGACGGTGCGGCCCACCCGTACCACCTCGCCGCGGGACAGCCCGCGGTCCACCCCGCCGATGCGCGCCGCGGCGCCGGCATGCGCCAGTACCCGCGCGCCGGTGGCGCCCTTCAGTCCCTCGTTCCCGCCGGTGTGATCGCGATGCTCGTGCGTGTTGAGGATCTGCGTGATCTCCCAGCCGCGGCGGCGTGCGGCATCGAGGCACATGCGCCACTCGAGCGGGTCGACGGCGAGCGCCTCGCCGCTCTCCTCGCAGGCGATGAGGTAGTGGAAATTTCGCAGGGAATTCCCCGACCAGATACGCTCGAGCAGCATGCAGGCACCTTATGTCGTGGCGGGCCGCCGTTCATCGGCAACGTACCGCCAAACGGTGTGGCGCGCCATAATGGCTGCATGGCGCATACGTTCCTGTTCGAGCCGGCGGTGTGGAGCGGCAAGGGGACGCTGTGGCGGGCGGACGGGGAGCCGCTGCAGACCGTCGCGCGCACCGAGATCA
This sequence comes from uncultured Gammaproteobacteria bacterium, assembly GCA_963837075.1. Lineage (GTDB taxonomy): Bacteria > Pseudomonadota > Gammaproteobacteria > Steroidobacterales > Steroidobacteraceae > 13-2-20CM-66-19. The sequence goes on from CAWILY010000009.1 coordinate 688,594, forward strand.
CGCATCGGCCGGAGTGCTGGCTGCTGTCCGGCACGCTAAAGGTGCTCGGCTCACCACCGACCGAGTTCGTGCACGCTTACCTGATCGAGCGGCCAGCGGAGGGCGTGCGCAGCGTCAAGTGGAGTTTTGAGAGCGCGATGTTCGGCACCCTGCAGGGGCGCTTCGCCGTCATCGGCTCCTCGATCCTGTCCTCGTACGGCTGCGAGGCTTCGGGCTACCACGGCGCGGAGCACCTCGGGCAGATCGACGCTGACAACTACCGCGCCGTCGGCATGCTGCTCAACAAGGGGCAGCTGATCTACAGCTGGCTCATAAAGCTCAGGCGCGCGCAGCCGGCGGAAGCCGTGGCTCCCTCAGGACGCGTCGCCGCTTCCGGCACATAGCCTGCGGCGTCGCCGCGCCAGCGCCAGCGCGCACCTCATGGTGGGCTCCTTCCCTTTGCCTGGTGTTGTGCGTGCGTCTGTGCTGCTAGGGCGAGGGGCCGAGGCCGCGGAACGCCGGCAGGTAGTGATCGATCAAGAGCGCCGCGAACAGCCACATGAGGTAATTCACCGAGAAGCGGAACACCCGCATCGGCAGCCCGGCGTGCGCGCTGATCTTGAGGATGAGCACGTAGTAGAGAAAGCCGGCATTCAGCACCAGCGCGGCCGCAAGATACACCAGCCCGCTCATGCGCGTGAGATACGGCATCAGCGTCACCACCGTCAGCAGCACCGTGTACAGCAGCACCTGCAGACGCGTGTAGGCGATGCCGTGGGTCACCGGCAGCATCGGAATGCCGGCGCGCGCGTACTCGTCGCGCCGCGCGATGGCGAGTGCCCAGAAGTGCGGCGGTGTCCACACGAAGATGATGAGGAACAGCAGCAGCGCGTTCGGATCGATGCTGTTGCTCACCGCCGCCCAGCCGAGCACCGGCGGCGCGGCGCCCGCGGCGCCGCCGATGACGATGTTCTGCGGCGTGGCGCGCTTCAGCCACACGGTGTAGACCACCGCGTAGCCGATCAGCGAGGCGAACGTCAGCAGCGCGGTCAGCAGATTCACCAGGAAGGCGAGCAGCGCCATCGAGGTGCAGCCGAGCACGGCCGCGAATACCAGCGCGTTGCGCTCGGTCAGCTGGCCGCTCGGCAGCGGCCGCCGGCGCGTGCGCGCCATCTGCTCGTCGATGCGCCGGTCGAGCACGTGATTGATGGTGGCGGCGCAGGCGGCGGCGAGGGCAATGCCGAGGTTGCCCCACAGCAGCGCCTGCAGCGGCGGCAGTCCCGGGCTCGCGAGCAGCGTGCCGACGATCGCCGTGAACGTGATGAGCGCCACCACCCTCGGCTTGGTGAGCTCCAGGTAGCGACGCCAGGGCGCGCCCGCGCGTGGCGCGACTCCATGGGGTCGTTCCGAGGTGGTGGCCACGGCCTTAGCGTGTGCTCACGGCGCGCAGCAGCGCAAGCGTTGCCAGCAGCAGCAGCGCCGCGCCCGCGGTGTGTGCGGTGGCCAGCGCCAGCGGAAAGCCGCGCAGCACCATCAGCATGCCGATGGCGAGCTGCAGCAGCAGTGCAGCGAGCACCGCGGCGGCCTGCGCGCGTGCGCCCGTCAGAGCGCGTCGCCGCAGTACGAAGGTCGCCCCGATCGCGAGCAGCACGGCGGTGATCACCGCCCACAGCCGATGGGTGAGCTGGATGCCGATGCGGGCGCGAGGTGCGAGCACGCCGCCTTCGTAGTCGATGCTGAGTCCGTGCCACAACACGAACGCGTGGCGGAAGTCCGCATCCGGCCACCAGCGGCCCTGGCAGGTCGGCAGGTCCGGGCAGGCTATGGCGGCGTAATTGCTGCTGGTCCAGCCGCCGAGCGCGATCTGCACCGCCAGCGCCGCAAGTCCCAGCAGCGTCAGCCGGCGGGCGCTCGTGAGCAGCACCGCGCTGCTGCCGAGCGCACGCGCTGTGCCGCGCCGCGCGCCCACGTCCCAGGGACCGCGCGGCAGCGACAACAGCAGCCACCACAGCAGCGCAAGCGTCGTCATGCCGAACAGCAGGTGCAGCGTCACGATCAGCGGGTTCAGCTGCCAGGTGACAGTCAGCATGCCGAGGATCGCCTGCGCGAGCAGGATCGCGAACAGTGCGAGCGCCAGTGACACGCTGGCGAGGCGCCGGCGCCGCGTGACGATGGCGAGCGCCGTGATGAGCAGGATCGTGATGCCGAGTGCGCCGACCGCGTAGCGGTGGATCATCTCGCGCCAGGCTTTGCCGGGCACGAGCGGCCGGTTGGCCCAGGCCGGCTGCGCGAGCGCGCTGCGCTCGGCGCCGAGCGGCGTCACGTGACCGTAACAGCCAGGCCAGTCCGGACAGCCGAGGCCGGCGGCGGACAGGCGCACGTAGGCGCCGAGCACCACGACGGCGAGGCACAGCAGCACGCCGGCAACACACAGGCGGCGCATCCAGCGGGCGGACGGCATGGGGACGTGGTTCTCGTTGTCAGCCGATCTGGGAGAGCCTCAGCAGCTTCTTCAGGTCCTCGAGCAGGCCGCGAGGATTCTGCTGCGCATCGTAGCTCATCATGAGGTTGCCGAGCGGGTCGACGACGAACAGCGTGTGCTCGCGCGCGGCCGCGGGAAACGCGCGCAGCAGCGGCGCGGCCTGTAACGAGGAGGCATCGAGCACGATGAGGCCGGCGTACTCGCGCGCCAGGAACTCGCGCGCGCAACAGTCCGCGGTGACGAGGAACACGCGCGCCACGCGCGTCATGTCGGTGTTGAGCCCGAGCCGGGTCTGGCGCATGAGCGTCAGCGCCTGGCGGCAGCTGGCATCGCAGTCGCCGTTGCCGACGTAGACGAGCGACCACTGCCCGTGGAAGGGCGTGACCTGCTGCACGCGCTCGTCGGCGCCGCGCTGCTCGAGGGCGAGGCGCGGCAGCGGCCGTGCCGGGCTGATCAGCACGCCGTGGTTGACGTGCCCGGCCGGCCGCCAGCCGGCGCCGTAGTAGGTGAAGAACGCGATGACGAGCGGCAGCAGGAACAGCGCCGCGAGCGCGGCCAGCGTGCGCAGGTTGCGGCGCCGCAGCTGCTCGAGCTTGGTACTCATCGTGCGCCCACGGCGCGGCGGCGGCTCATCAGCGCCCACACGATGATGCTGAGCACGGCGAAGCTCCACCACTGGATCGCGTAACTGAAGTGCCGCAGCGGCGCCAATCCCGGGGGATGCCAGTCGCGCACGTAGCCGAGCGGCTCACTAGCATCGAGCAGCAGCAGGCGCGGCTCGAGCGCTGTGCCGAGGACGGCGGCGAGCTGTGTGAAATCGGGGTAGCTGGTCACTTTCGGCCACGGCGCGCGAGCCTCGGGCGCCGCGCGTCCGAGCCGCAAGCCCGGGGTCGGCAGCAGTGCCAGCCGCCCGCTGAGCTGCGCGGGCGTATCCTGGGGCAGGCGCACGTCCGGCAGCCGTGCGCGCGTGCCAGTGAAGGGTACCCAGCCACGATCGACGAGCAGCGTCGTGCCGCGCGCGCGCGCGAGCGGCGTCAGCACCTCGTACCCGGGCCGCCCCTGCCAGCTGCGGTTGTCGAGCAGGAACTGGTGCGCGCCGTCGAGCCGGCCGCGCACGCTGACGCGCTGATCGAGCGGCAGATCGCTCGCGGCGCGGGCGTCGAGGTCGATCAGCTGCGCCGTGCCGCGCGCGAAGCGGGATGCTGCCGCTTGGGCGTCCACTCCGCGCTGCCATTGCCACATCCCGAGCCGCCCGAACAGCGTCACGGCGAGCAGCGCGGCGAGCGTACCGCCCACGCTCGGGGCGAGGGCACGCACCGCGCTCACCGGGGGCACCCACGGCGGTTGCCCGCTGGCCGCCGCGCGTTACACTGACCGGTGTACATGAACCGTCTCATCTGGCTGCTGGTATTGCTGTGTCTGCTCGGCATTGTCGGCAGTCTGGGTTCGGCGCTCGTGCAGCTGTCGCGTGGCACCGCCGAATCCTCCGCGAAGCTGGCGCGCGCGCTCACCGTGCGCATCGGTCTGTCGCTCGCGTTGTTCGTCCTGCTGATGCTGGCCTGGTACTTCGGGCTGATCACGCCGCATGCGCTGCAGGGCGCCGGCGCCACCCCGCCGCCGCCGTAAAGCCGCGCGCCGCTGCCCCGGCGCCGCTTACAGCCAGTAGACGAAGATGAACAGCCCCAGCCACACCACGTCGACGAAGTGCCAGTACCAGGCAACCGCCTCGAAGGCGAAGTGACGGTTGGGCGTGAAATGCCCGCGCAGCACGCGCAGCCAGATGACCGTCAGCATGATCGCGCCGATGGTCACGTGCAGGCCGTGAAAGCCGGTGAGCATGAAGAAAGTCGAGCCGTAGATGCCGGTAGTGAGCCGCAGGCCCAGCTCTTTGTACGCCTCGCCGTACTCGTGCATCTGCAGGCCGACGAAGGTGAATCCCAGCAGGAAGGTGAGCGCGAGGAACAGCGCCAGCACGCCGCGCTTACCGGCGCGCAGCGCGTGGTGCGCGATGGTCACGGTGAGGCCGCTGGTGAGCAGGATCGCGGTGTTGATCGCGGGAATCGGCGTCGGCGCCATGGGGCTGAAGGCGCCGTTGGCGAGACCGCCGACGTGCGCCGGCCCGTTGCTGGGCCAGGTGGCTTCGAAGTGCGGCCAGAGGATGAAGTTGGTGAATACCTTCACGCCCTCGCCGCCGAGCCACGGCACCGACAGCACGCGTGCGTAGAACAGCGCGCCGAAGAAAGCGCCGAAGAACATCACCTCGGAGAAGATGAACCACATCATCCCCATGCGGAAGCTGCGGTCGACCTGCAGGTTGTAGGTACCGTGTTGGTTCTCGCCGATGACGGTGGCGAACCAGCCGAAGAACATGTAGGCGAGCAGCAGCGCGCCGGGCAGGAACGACCAGGCGCCGGTCCAGTCGTTGAGATAGGCGACCGCGCCGGCCATGACGCAGAACAGCGCGATCGAGCCGCGGATCGGCCACGGGCTGTTGTACGGGATGTAGTACTGGTGGCTGTCCGGGACGTGTGCGTCGGGAGCGTGTGCGTTAGCCATGTGGGTGCTGGTTCCTTCGGGGCCTGTGCGTCAGTGCCGCGAGACGCGCGCGGATTCGTCGTAGAAGGTGTAGGCGAGCGTGATCAGGTCGATGTGGCCCGGCAGCGCCGGATCGATGATGAAACGCACCGGCATGTTGCGGCCCTCGTTGAGGGCGAAATGCTGCGGCGAGAAGCAGAAGCACTCGGTCTTGTGAAAGTAGGCCGCCACCTCGGAAGGGGCGATGTTGGGCACCGCCTGGGCGACCGTGTCGCGGCCGCTCAGGTTGCGGGCGTAGAACTGGGCGGTGAACAGCTGTCCCGGGTGCACCTCGACCGTGCGCACCACCGGGCGGAACTCGAACGTGCCGGCGCTGGCGACGTCCGCCAGGAACTGGACCGTCACGGTGCGGTTCAGCTGCGGGTGCTCGATCGCGGTCACCTTCTGCAGCAGCTTCGACTGATCGCCGTAGCCGGTCACCGAGCACAGCACGTTGTACAGCGGCACCAGCGCGAAGCCGAACGCGAAGCTGCCGGCCGCGATGGCGAGCAGCTTCCAGGTCATGCTGCGGTTTGCGCGCGCCCGGTCGCTCATCTGACGCCGCGCACCACTGCCATGACGATGAAGCCGAGGTAGAAGGCGGCCGCGAGCAGCGCCCAGAAGAGCGCGCTGCGCCGTACGCGCCGGCGCCGTTCCTCGTCCGCGGTCATCGCTACCGGATCCATCAGTGCGCCGCCCCGCGCGCGATCAGCGCATCCGAGGGCGGCTCGGTCCACGAGTGGTACGGCGGCGGCGAGGGCAGCTCCCACTCCAGGCCGTGCGCGCCTTCCCAGGCGCGGTTGCCGACGCGCTGACCGCCGCGCACGCACTTCCAGATGATGTACGGGAACAACAGCTGCGCCAGTCCGAAGCCGAAGCCGCCGATCGAGGACACCATGTTCCAGTCGGTGAACTGCACGGCGTAGTCGGGGATGCGGCGCGGCATGCCGGCGAGCCCGAGGAAGTGCTGCGGGAAGAACAGCACGTTGACGAAGATCGTCGACAGCCAGAAGTGCCAGGTGGCGAGCTTCAGGTCGTACATGTTGCCGGTCCACTTCGGCAGCCAGTAGTACACCCCGGCCATCATGCCGAAGATCGCTCCCGGTACCAGCACGTAGTGGAAGTGCGCCACCACGAAGTAGGTGTCCTGGTACTGGTAGTCCGCCGGCACGATCGCCAGCATCAGGCCGGAGAAGCCGCCGATGGTGAACAGAAACAGGAACGCCAGCGCGAACAGCATCGGCGGCTCGAACGACAGCGAGCCCTTCCACATGGTGACGGTCCAGTTGAACACCTTCACGCCGGTAGGCACGGCGATCAGCATGGTGGACAGCATGAAGAACAGCTGCGCGGCGAGCGGCATGCCGACCGTGAACATGTGGTGCGCCCAGACGATGAACGACAGGAACGCGATCGAGGCGGTCGCGTACACCATCGCCTCGTAGCCGAACAGCGGCTTGCGCGAGAAGGTCGGAATGACCTCGGAGACGATGCCGAAGGCCGGCAGGATGAGGATGTACACCTCCGGGTGGCCGAAGAACCAGAAGATGTGCTGGAACATCACCGGGTCGCCGCCGCCGGCGGCGGTGAAGAAGCTGGTGCCGAAGAAATGATCGGTGAGCAGCATGGTGACCGCGCCCGCCAGCACCGGCATCACCGCGATCAAGAGGTACGCGGTGATCAGCCAGGTCCACACGAACAGCGGCATGCGCAGCAGCGTCATCCCCGGCGCGCGCATGTTCATGATGGTGACGATGACGTTGATGGCGCCGAGGATCGAGGAGGCGCCCATCAGGTGGATGGCGAAGATCAGCATCGGGAACGCGGCGCCGGTCTGCAGGATAAGCGGCGGATACATGGTCCAGCCGCCGGCCGGTGCGCCACCCGGCACGAAGAACGAGCCGATCAGCAGCGTGAAGGCGAACGGCAGGATCCAGAAGCTCAGGTTGTTGAGTCGCGGCAGCGCCATGTCGGGCGCGCCCACCTGCATCGGGATCATCCAGTTCGCCAGTCCCGTCCAGCCGGGCATGACCGCGCCGAAGATCATGATCAGGGCGTGCATGGTGGTGAGGGAGTTGAAGAACTGCGGATCGAAGAACTGCAGTCCCGGCTTGAACAGCTCGAGGCGGATCAGCATCGCGGCGCCGCCGCCGATGAAGAACATGGTGCAGGCGAAGATCAGGTACATCGTGCCGATGTCCTTGTGATTGGTCGCGTACACCCAGCGGCGCCAGCCGTGTGGCTTGTGATCGTGATCGTCGTGCGCGGCGTGCTGTTGCAGGGCTTCGGCCATGAGTGTGCTCTTTCGTCGTAAGTTCGCGTTCGGTGAGTTCTCGGTCGGCGTGGTTTGCGGTGGCGGGCGGCACCCCTCAGGAAGTCGCCGGGGCGGCGGGCGCGGTGGTGGCCGGCGCGGAGGGTGCGTCCGGTGCCGCGGCGGCGGCCGGCGCCTGCTTCTGCTCGGCGGCTTTCGCCTTCAGCCAGGCCGCGAAATCCTCCTTGGAGCGGGCATCGACCACGATCGGCATGAAGCCGTGATCGCGTCCGCAGAGCTCGGCGCATTGTCCGCGGTACAGCCCCGGCTTGTCCTTGTCGACCTTGAACCAGGCTTCGTTGACGAAGCCCGGGATGGCGTCTTTCTTCACGCCGAAGGCCGGCACCCACCAGGAGTGGATCACGTCCGCGCCCGTGACCAGCAGCCGCACCTTGGTGTCGACCGGGACGACGAACGGGTGGTCGACGTTCAGCAGGTAGTGCTCGACGGTGTTGGGGTCGATGCCGGAAGCGAGCTCGCGCGCGGCGTCGGACTTATGGTCGAGGTGCGAGTAATAGATGACGCCGTCATCGAGGTAGTCGTATTGCCAGCCCCACTGGAAGCCGGTGACCTTGATGGTGAGCTCGGTCTTGCTGGTGTCCTCGATCTCCACCAGCGTGCGCGCCGCAGGCACCGCCATGACGACCAGGATGATGACCGGCACTACCGTCCAGATGAACTCGACCTTGGTGTTGTGCACCAGCGTCACGTCCGGCACGGCGCCCTTGGATTTGCGGAAGTTGACGATCGACCAGATCATGACGCCGAACACCACCACGCCGATTGCCACGCAGATCCAGAAGATCTCCATGTGCAGGTCGTAGATCTTGCGGCTGATGTCGGTGACACCCTGCGGCAGGTTCAACAGGCTCCAGCCCGACTCGGCACGTGCCGGCAGGGAGCCGGCGGCCGCGGCCAGGGCGCAGAGGAGCAGAGCGAGCTTTTCGCGGATCATCTCTTTAATACGTGCCTTCAGCGCGCCAGCCACCCATCCGGCGCGCGCAACTGCCGGGAAAGCAACACCCCTCGGGTCCGCTCAGGCCCGCCTTGGCGCTTACCGCCAGGGCGGGGACTCGTTGATGCGACCGATGACGCGCGAAAGCTGCAGGGCCAGCCCGCGCCGCTCCTCCTCCGTGAGGAAACCGCCCAGCTCGCACTGGCGGCCGTGCGACTCGATGGTGAGCCGGCTCGGGTGCAAGCGTGCTGCGGGGCGGCGCAGTTTAACCTGCGCCCAATGCCGCGGGAACACGACCTGCTCGCTGCCGGTCCGCTCGCGCGTGTCGACGCGCACGTGCGCCTCGCTCACCGTGATGGTCTGGCCGTGGAAGCGCCGCTGGAGCGAGACGTGCAGCGCCCATCCCAAGAGTGCCATCTCGAGGCCCGCGAACGGCAGGATCGGCCAGAATCCGCGCAGCGCGAGAAACCCGGCGATGCCGCAGGGAACGATGCAGGCGAGCGCGAAGAACAGCCGCGCGCCACCCGCCGTGAGCGAGCAGTTGGGGCAGATCTCGATGCGCACAGGCTCGGCTTCCACAGGAGCGTCCGATGGTAGCGCGCGAGCGCGCTAATTCAAGCCGCTTCAGAAACTTATCGGCAGTGTGGCGAGCCGCGCAGCGACCTCCGGAAGCTCCATCGTCGCCACCGACTGCGGCGCATACGGCAGCACCGCGAGCGCCGCCTCGCCGAGCAGCCGCTCGAGCGCGGCGAGATTGTCATCGAGCCGCTCCATCGACGGATCGACGCAGCAGGCCACCCAGCCGGCGAAGCTCACACCGTGCGATTCGATACCGAGGCGGGTCAGCTGCGCATGGTTGAGGCATCCCAGGCGCACCCCGACGACCATGAGGGCGGGAACGCTGAGCGCCCAGGCGACGTCGGCCATGGTCTGATGGCTGCTGATCGGCGCATACCATCCGCCCGCGCCCTCCACGACCACGCGGTCGACTTCCGCCGCCAGCGCATCGTAATGATAGCGGATTATGTTGCAATCGACCTCGATATTGGCCTCTTTTGCTGCGATATGCGGCGATATTGCCGGCTCGAAGCAAAAAGGGTTCACATCGCCGTAGGGGCGCTCGGTTCCTGCAGCCGCCATGAGGGCCAGGGCGTCCGTGCTGCGCAGGCCGGAAGGCATGCGTACGGCCCCGGAGGCCACCGGCTTCATGACGCCGACCCGCAGGTCCCGGGCGCGCAGTGACCGCACCAGCGCGCAGGCCACGATGGTCTTGCCGACGCCGGTGTCCGTGCCGGTCACAAAGATGCCGCGCGGGCTCACTGACGTGCCCGTCCGATCGAGCCGGGCGCGATGCGCGCGATCCCGCCCGTGGCCGCCACCGTCGGCCGGCCGGCGGCGCCCCAGCTCGCCCCATATATGACTTCGTAGGTGGCGGGCAAACGACCCTCGCGACGAAAACTCTCATACGCCTGCTGCATGCGCGTGAGCCGGGCACGACCGGCGAGTCCGCGCGGCCGGCCGGCAGTCACGTTGTGCGCGCCAATGGCCTTCAGGTCCCGCATCAGCGACAGGGCATCCGCATAGTCCACCTCGATGCGGTCGACGTCCAGCACCGGCTCGGTGAGGCCGCTGCGCATGAGTGCATCGCCCACCTCGTGTACGTCGGGGAAATGGTTCACGTGGTTGTAGCCGTCGGCCCGCGCCCAGGCGCTGCGCAGCTCGTGCAGCGTGTCGGCGCCGAAGGTGCTGAAGGCGAAGAAGCCGGCGGGCTTGAGCACGCGGCGCACCTCGGCGAGCGCCTGATCGAGCGGCTCACACCACTGCAGCATCAGGCTGCTGAACAGCACATCGACGCTGCCGTCGGCGAGCGGCAGGCGCAGCGCATCCGCGCACACGCGCGCGAAGCGCCGCCACGGCCGCTGGTGATGTCGCGCCTCGCGCAGCATGCCCGGCGCCAGATCGAGCGCGACCACGAGCGCGCGGCGATAGCGGCGCTTGAGCTCGCCCGTCACCCGGCCCGTGCCCGCGCCGAGATCGAGCAGCACGCGAGGCTCGAAGCGAAACGGCGCCAGCCGCTCGAGCAGCTCCGTGGACACACGTGCCTGCAGGCTCGCTGCCGCCTCGTAACCGGCGCTCGCGCGCTCGAACGATGCGCGCAGACGGGGGCGGTCGAGACGGAAAACGTCACCCGGGTCAGCCATGCAGGAACTCGGCGAGCCGCCGTGCGAACTGCTGCGGATGTGACAGGAACGGCACGTGCGCGGCGCCGGCGATCTCCAGGTAGCGCGCACCTTTCAGGCGCCGCGCGAGCTTGCGGCTGGCCACCGCCCGTATGACGCGGTCGTGCTCACCGGCGATGACCAGCGCCGGCACGCGCAGCAGCGGCAGCGCTGCACGCAGGTCCCCATCGCGCAGCCGCGCGAGTCCCGCTGCGAGCGCTTCGGGTTGCGCGGCTCCGTGGTCGCGCAGCGCCGCCCGCAGACGCTTGAGCGTGCGTGCGGCGGTGCGCGGCGCGCTGCCGCGCACGGCGAGTGCCAGAAAGTCATCCACGGCCCGCTCGCCTTCGGCGTGCAGCCGGTGCGTGAGGCGCGCGAGCAGCGGCCGCCGCGTGCCGCAGCGCCAACTGGCCGAGGCGAGGAATTTCGGCGTGGTGCTCACCAGCACCAGTCGCTCGATGGCGGCGGGCAGCGCTGCCGCGAGGTCGAGCGCCAGCTGCCCGCCGAGCGACCAGCCGAGCAGCGCATAGCGCCGGGTGAGCGGGGCGAGCGTCTCGTGCACCCGCCAGGCCTGCGCGGCCGGTGTCGCCGCGCGCGGATCCCAGTCGCTGTGGCCGTGGCCGGGCAGGTCGATGGTGATCAGGCGAAAGGTGGGCGCGAGCGCGCGCACCAGCCCGTCCCATACCCTGAGGTTCAGACTCCAGCCGTGTAGCAGCACCAGATCGGGTCCTGCGGGGCTGCCGTGCACTTCGTGATACAGCGCGCTCACGCTCAGGCGCTGAGTGCAAGTTGGCAGGCGCGTCCCAGCTCGGCGGCGAGCGCATCGACTTCCTCTTCCGTGTGCGCAGCGGACAGCGTCACCCGCAGGCGGGCGCTGCCTAAGGGAACCGTGGGCGGACGGATCGCGACCACGAACAGGCCCGCGGCCGCGAGGCGCCGCTGCGCGGCGAGCGCCGCGGCGGCGCTGCCGAGCAGCACCGGCTGAATCGGCGTCGCGGACGCAGCCAGCGGCACGCCATGGGCCGCGGCGGCGGCCCGGAAGCGCTCGATCAGCGCGGTGAGCCGCACGCGCCGCCAGCCTTCGCGCTGTGCGATCGCGAGCGCCCGGCGGGTGGCGGCCGCAACCGGCTGCGGCAGCGCCGTCGTGTAGAGGTAGGTACGGGCTTTCTGGAGCAGCAGCTCGATCAGCTCCGCCGAGCCCGCGACGAAGGCGCCGAAGGAGCCGAACGCCTTGCCGAGCGTGCCCACCAGCACCGGCACCGCGTCGCTCCCGAGCCCGAAGTGCTCGAGCACACCGCCGCCACTCGCGCCCAGGACACCGAGGCCGTGCGCATCGTCGACCACCAGCCACGCCTCGTGCGCGCGTGCCAGGCGCGCAAGCTGCGGCAGCGGGGCGAGATCGCCGTCCATGCTGAACACGCCGTCGGTGGCGATGAGTGCGGTGCGGCCGGGATCGGCGGCGAGCAGTCGCGCGGCCGCCGCGGCATCGAGGTGGGCGTAGCGACGCCACGCCGCCCCGGAGAGGCGTGCGCCATCGATCAGCGAGGCGTGGCTCAACCGATCGAGCAGCACGCGCTCGCCCGTGCCGGCGAGCGTGGCGATGACCGCGAGATTCGCCATGTAGCCGGTGGAGAACAGCAGTGCCCGCTCGCGGCCGGTGAAGGCCGCCAGCTCCTGCTCGAGCTGCGCGTGCTCGGCGCCGTGACCGCTCACCAGATGCGAGGCACCGCTGCCCGCCCCGGTGTGCGCCGCGCACGCACTCATGGCGGCAGCGAGCTCCGGGTGGCGCGCCAGTCCCAGGTAGTCGTTGCTGCTGAAGTCGACCAGCGTGCGGCCGTCGATGCACACCGCGCGCCCGCCGCTCGCGCCGTGCGCGGTTACCGCAGCGCCGGCCGGCGCGGGCGCGCCGACCGTGACGCGCTCACGTCGCAGCTGCGCATCGGCGAGCCGCTGCAGCGCAGCTTCAAGCGCTGGCGTGTTCCGTTTCATGGCCCGCCGCGGTGAGGCCCAGCCGCGCGAACAGCGCGCGGTCGCGCGCCACGTCGGGGTTGCCGGTGGTGAGCAGCTTCTCCCCGTAGAAGATCGAGTTGGCCCCGGCGAGGAAGCACAGCGCCTGCAGCTCATCGCTCATGCTCTCGCGCCCGGCCGACAGCCGCACCTGCGCGCGCGGCATCAGCACGCGCGCCACGGCGATGCTGCGCACGAACTCGAACGCGTCGACCTCGGCGGCATCCGCGAGCGGTGTGCCCGGCACGCGCACCAGGCGATTGATCGGCACGCTCTCGGGATGCGGGGCGAAGTTGGCGAGCGTGCGCAGCAGCTGGGCGCGATCGGTACGCGACTCGCCCATGCCGACGATGCCGCCGCAGCACACCTTGATGCCTGCGGCGCGCACTGCGGCGAGCGTGTCGAGCCGGTCCTGGTAGGTGTGGGTGCTGATGATCTCGCCATAGAACTCCGGCGAGGTGTCGAGGTTGTGATTGTAGTAGTCGAGGCCTGCGGCCTTCAGCTGCCCGGCCTGCTGCGTGTCAAGCATGCCGAGCGTGGCGCAGCTCTCCAGTCCGAGCGCGCGCACCTCGCGGATCATCTGCGTGATCAGCTCGAGGTCCCGCGCCTTCGGCGCGCGGTAGGCCGCGCCCATGCAGAAGCGCGTGGCGCCAGCCGCGCGGGCGCGCGTCGCGCACTCGCGCACCGCGCTCACCTCCATGAGCGCCTCGCGGGCGACCCCGGTGTGGTAGCGCACGCTCTGCGGGCAGTAGGCGCAGTCTTCCGGACAGGCGCCGGTCTTGATCGACAGCAGCGTGCTCATCTGCACGGTGTTGGGGGCGTGATGTGCGCGGTGTACGCGCTGGGCGCGCAGGATCAGATCCATGAAAGGCAGCGCGAACAGCGCCTGCACCTGCGGTAACGACCAGTCGTGTCGCGACGGCGCCGCGGCGGCTTCGGGGCATGGCTCACTCATGGCGGGACCATGCCCGAGCCGCGACGGCTGTGTCAACGCGTGCCGGTGCTCACGGTCGACAATTGGTCAGCTTTTGACCGGCAGCGCGCCGCTCACGCACCGGCGAGCCCAACCGCCTGCGACATGCGCCGGTAGAGGAGCCCGGCCACGTAGAAAGTCACGCCCAGGACCACGAGGCTGACGATGCGTGCCAGCGGGGCGGCACCGGACAGGTCCGACCCCATTACCTTCAGCGCCGTCAACGCGAACAGCAGGAGCGAGGACTGCCCGAGCAGGCGCTCGCGCTGCGCCAGCGAGCAGGCGAGGCACACCAGCGCCAGCAGTCCCCAGGTCACCGACTGCAGGATCGGCTCGTGGATCAGCCGCACGGTCGCCGCCATCGCGGTCAGATGGCCGGCGTACAGCAGTACGCCGCCGAAGCGCGCCTGCGACGGCTGGTCGCGGCCGAGTGCGTAGCCCAGGTACAGCATCGCGGCGTACACCGGCGCCACCCACTGCTGCGCCGGAACGCCGCGCAGCTCGGCGCCAGTGAGCGCCCGCAGCAAGTTGATGATGAAGATCGCGCCCACGGCGATCAGCAGTGGCGTCAGGGCGCCGCCGGCCGCACTCCAGCGGGCGCGCAGCGCGAGCAGGGCGCCGGCGAGCGCAAGCGCCACCCACGGTGCCGCCGTTGCCGGCACCAGCTCCAGGTAGCAGGCATGGAAGAGCACCAGCGCCGCGTACGCGCCCAGCAGCAGCTGACCGCCCGGGGAGGGGCGCCGCAGCGCCAGCCGCGCGCCGAGGTACAGCAACGCCACGGCGAGCAGCGTAGCGATGGCGATCCAGGGCGCTGCGTGCGGCAGGTGCTCGCGCAGCACCACGTACTGCAGCCCGTAGAAGAGCAGCAGCGCCGGCAGGTGCGCAACCGCAACCGCCTCGTCCATGGGTTCGCCCGAACGCGCGGCGAACACCACCGCGCCGACGCCGAAGATCAGGAACTGTGCCGTCTGAAACGCGAGCACCACGTGCCAGTCGAAGGCGCGCGGACGCGCGACCGCATCGAAGGCGATCAGCGCCACGTACAGCGCCAGCAGATAGATCGCGCGGCGGCCGCGCAGGATCGCGAGTGCCGTGAACGTCAGGCTCCAGGCGCAGAAGTACAGCGCCAGATCGCCAGCAGTACCGCCGCTGCCCGCAGGAACGGCGCGGAGTATGAGCCGGCCACCGCGAACAGCGCATACAGATCACTGTCGAAGGCGAAGCACAGTCCAATCGACGCCGCGCACACCACCATCACCGCGCTGCCGGCCTCGCCGGCTCCTACGAGGTGATAGAGCAGATGCGCGCCGTACACCGACAGGAACAGCACCGCGATCCCGGCCGCAGGCAAGAGGCTCGCGTAGTCACGCGCGGCGCGGCTCAGCGTGAAGCCGGCGACGATGAGCGCCACGCCGAACGCAGCTGCGCCGCCGACCTGGACCGCCGGCGTCAGCCAGCCGGCATCGATCGCCAGCCGGATCAGGTAGGCCGCCGCCAGCACCAGCGCCGCCGCGCCGCTCCAGCCGAGGAGCGTGGTGATGGTGGCGGTCTGCGCGTCCTCGTCAGCCCGAGGCGCGGCGCGCGCTGCGGTCGCGGCCGGTGGCCTGACAACCGGGGCCGTCACCCGCGCCGGCGCGGCAGGGTGCGGTGCGCCGGCCGGGGATGCGCGGGGACGCAGCTCCGGACCCAGCACGGTGCGCTCCAGGCGCGCGAGGCGCTCCTCGAGCGCCTGCAGTCTGAGTGTAATGTCGTCCGTTGCCACCGCTTCAGCACCTTAAGGTGACGCGGCCGCAATACTGATCCCGTGCCCGGGCGGACGCCGCGGCCGGGTTCTCAGTTCAGGTGAGCAGCTGCACGGCGAGCGCCACGCCGACCCCGATCGCGCCGAGGGTGGCGAGCAGCACCCCGGCGGCGGCGCAGTCCTTGACGATCCGGATGCCCTCGCTCTCGGCCGGATGCAGCTCGTCTGCCAGACGCTCGATGGCCGTGTTCAGGAGCTCCGCGGCGAGCACGGCGGCGCTGGCGAGCAGCACCAGCGCCCACCACAGCGGCGCGGGGCGCAGCACGAGCAGCGCCAGCAGCGCCGCCGCCGCGACCACGACCTGGAAGCGCAGGCTCGCCTGGCTGCGCAGCGCATGGGCGCAGCCGTGCAGCGCGCACAGCAGGCGCACCGGGAAAGGACGGTTGCGGAAAGAGTCGGGGCTCATGACATGACGACGCGAGGGCACCGTGGCACCTTCAGTGCGCTGCGCTCCCTTCAGTCAGCGTACACGTGCTGCAGCAGGATGCCGGCGAAGATCGCCACTCCCACGTACTGGTTGTTCAGGAAGGCGCGCAGGCTGCCGGCCGGCGAGCGCTCGCGGATCAGCCACTGCTGCCAGACGAACAGCAGTGCCGCGGCAGCCACGCCGGCGCGGTACCAGACGCCGTAGTGCATGTTGCTTCCGACCAGCACCAGCGCGCCGAGCATCATCAGCTGCATCACGCCGATCAGCAGGCGGTCCATGTCGGCGAACAGGATGGCGCTCGACTTGACGCCGATTTTCAGATCGTCCTCGCGGTCGATCATGGCGTAGATGGTGTCGTACATCGCCGCCCAGATGACTGCCGCGATGTACAGCACCCAGGCGACGCGCGGTAGCGCACCCATCTGCGCAGCGAACGCCATCAGCACGCTCCAGCCGCCGAAGAACAGGCCGAGGAACAGCTGCGGCATGGGGAAGAAGCGCTTGAAGAGCGGATAGGCCATGGTCGCCACCGCGCCGATGAAGGCGAGCTCGATGGTGAAGCGGTTGAGGCGCGTCACCAGGTACAGCGCGATGGCTAGCAGCACCACGAACAGCACCAGCGCCTCGATCGGCGAGACGTGGCGCGCCGCGAGCGGGCGGTCGCGCGTACGGCGCACGTGCGGATCGATGTTGCGGTCGGCGAAGTCGTTGATCACGCAGCCGGCTGCGCGCATCACCACCACGCCGAACGCGAACACGATCAGCACGCGTGGCTCCGGGCGGCCGGCCCCGGCGATCCACAGCGCCCACAGCGCAGGCCACAGCAGCAGCCAGGTGCCGATGGGCCGGTCGAGGCGCGTGAGCCGCGCGTAGTCGCCGATGCGCCGCGTGAGTCGATACCACAGCGGGGCGTCGCCGTACCGCCGGGAGGGCGCGAGGTCGGGAGTGATGGCGGCCATCGGCGGCTATCATACCCGGCGCGCCACCTGCTCAGGGTGCGCGCTGCGCCGCGGGTGCTGCACCGATCTGCAGCGGATGCGCTTCAGTGTTGAGCACCAGGGCCAAAAAGAACATTGCGAAGCTTCGCCTTGTTCCAATCAACCGCTGCCGCGCAGCAGCTGCAGAACGTCGTGACAGGCCCCCATGGTGTGGTAGTCGGTCTTGCCGGCCGGGCTCTTCTCATCACTGTAGCGATGGTTGGTGCGATCGAGGATGCGATACCAGGCGCCGTAGCGATGGTCGACGAAATGGCGCCACGAGTACGCCCACAAACGCTCGTACCAGTCCCAGTACTGCAGCGCGCCGCTCGCGACTGCGAGGCGTGCGGCGGCCGCGATCGCCTCGGCCTGCACCCAGAAGTACTTGTCGCTGTCGCACACGACACCCTGCGGGTCGAAGCCGTAGCACAGTCCGCCGTACGCGCCATCCCAGGCGCGCTCGACGGCGCTGTCGAACAGCCGCCGCGCGGTCGGCAGCAGCCACGCCGGGTGAGTGCCGCGCCGGCTCAGGCGCTCCCGCAGCGTCAGCAGGAGCTTGGCCCATTCGATCTGGTGGCCCGGCTGGAAACCCCAGGGGCGAAACAGGTGACGCGGGTCGTCGCGGTGATACTCCCAGTCCACGTGCCAGTCGCGATCGTAATGCTCCCAGATCAGGCCACCGGCCTTCGCGGCCTGACGGCGTGTCATGTTGGAGGCCAGCAGGAGGGCACGCTCGAGATAACGTACTGCCTGCGTTGCGTCGTAAGCGGCGAGCAGCGCCTCGCACAGGTGCATGTTGGAGTTCTGGCCGCGGTAAGCGGTGAAGTTCCAGTCGCGGTCGGCCTCGTCGCGATACAGTCCCACTCCCTCCTCCCAGTAGCGCGACTCGAGCAGCTCCCAGGTCTCCTCGACCCACGGCGCGGCCGGCGTGATCCCGGCGCGCAGCGCGCTGGCATAGGCGAGCAGCACGAACGCCGCGCCATAGGCGTGGTTGGTGCGATCCTCGGGCACACCCTCACGGATCGTCCACGCGTAGCCGCCGCTCGCGGCGTCGCGGTGACGCTCGCGCAGGTAGGCGAGCCCGTGGCGCGCGGCTTCGAGGTACCCACGGGCGAGGCGCGCATCCGTGCCGAACTCGATGGCGGCGAGCGCGTAGTCGAACACGAACCGCGTGCTACTGACGAGATGCCGGTGCGTGGCGTCGTAGACCGAGCCGTCGTCGCGGAAGTAGTGGAAGAAGCCGCCCTGCGGATCGATCGCACGCGGATGGTAGAAGGCCATGGTCGCCGCGATGTGCGCGCGCAGGAACTGCGGGCTGCGGAAGGCTGGTGCGGTCACTTCGCTCCCGGCAGCAGCCGCTGCAGGTCCGCGCGGCGTGGCATCGCCGCGAAGGCACCGTGCCGCGTCGTGGCGAGCGCGCCGCACGCTGCTGCCTGGCGCAGAGCGCCGGCGAGCTGCTGCGGCTCTCCGAGAAGCTGCGCGAGCGTCGCGCGGCTCGCGCCACGCTCGCAGAGCGCCTGCAGCCAGCCGGCGACGAACGCATCTCCCGCAGCCGTGGTATCCACGACGCGCACCGTGAACGTCGGCGCCGTACCCGCCGCGTTACGCAGGAACCAGCGGATCGGCGCAGCGCCAGCGGTGACCAGCACGCACTGCGCGCGCGCCTCGAGCAGCCGTCGCAGTACCGCGGCCTCGCCTGCCTGCCGAGCGAGCACCGCAAGCTCAGCGTGCGCGAGCTTGACGAGATCGGCCTCGGCGAGCGCGGTCCACAGCACCGGCGTGGGGTCTACGGCTTGCGGCCACAGCGAGGGACGCAGATTCACGTCCATGCTCACCAGTGCGCCGGCATCGCGCGCGAGGCGCATGCCCGCGAGCGTGGTCGCGGCGCTGGCTGCTTCCGTCAGGCTGTTGGAGCAGACGTGCAACACGGCTGCATCGGTGAGCGCCCGCGTCTCGAAGTGCTCGGCGCGGAACAGCAGGTCCGCGGCCGGGGGGCGATAGAAGCTGAAGGAGCGCTCACCGTGCGCATCGAGCGACACGAAGGCGAGCGCAGTTTTGGCCGCGGCGGTGCGTCGCACGTAGCTCACGTCGACCCCGGCAGCTCGCAGCTCGCCCAGCAGCAGGTCGCCGAACATGTCCTCGCCCAGCATGCCGAGAAAGCGCGCGCGGCCGCCGAGGCGCGCCACCGCCACCGCGACGTTGGCCGGCGCACCGCCCGGATACTCGAGGAACTGGCGCGGCGTGTCCGGGGTCGTGGCAGGCCGCGCCAGCATATCGATGAGCGCCTCGCCGAAGCAGACGATGGTGCGCCGCTCGCCAGGCGAGGGAGCGCGGCTCATGCGGGGCGCGAGCCACGCAACGCGTACCAGGCGATGTAGGCGTAGCAGGCGATCGGCAGCACGTACGCCGGCTGCACCCCGACGCGGTCGGCGAGCACGCCCTGCAGCAGCGGCACGACCGCGCCACCGACGATGGCCATGATCAGCAGGCTCGAGCCCCTGCTGGTCATCGGCCCCAGGCCCTCGATACCGAGAGTGAAGAGGGTCGGGAACATGATGGAGTTGAACAGCCCGATCGCGATGACGCTCCACATCGCAACCAAACCACTGCTGGCGATGGTGGTGGCGAGCAGCGCGATGGCGGCCAAAGCGAACAGACACACCAGCAGCCGCGGATCGATGCGCCGCAGCAGCGCGGAGCCGACAAAGCGCCCGAGCATCGCACCACCCCAGTAGTACGACACGTAGCGCGTTGCGTGCGCGGGGTCGATGTGGCCGATGCGCGCGTCGCTGATGTAGTTGATGAGGAAGCTGCCGATCGCGACCTCGGCGCCGACGTAGACGAAGATCGCGACCACGCCGAGACGCAGGTTGCGATGGCGCAGCACCTCGCGGAAATCGTGGTGCTGCGGATCGGTCTGCTCGGTGGCTTCCAGCAGCTGCGGCAGCCGCAGCACGAACACCACGCCCGCCAGCACGAACAGCGCCACGGCGATGCCGAGGTAGGGATGCTGCACCGAATGCGCCTGCGCGATGCGGTATGCCTCCTGCTGCGGCGGCGACAGCTGCGCCAGCGCCGCGGCGGCCAGCACCGGCACCGCGAGGATCACCGGCCCGATGAGTGCCGGGGCGAGCGTGGTGCCAAGCGAGTTCAGCGCCTGCGCCAGCGTCAGGCGGCTGGAGGCACTGTGCGGATCCCCGAGCAGGCTGATGTACGGATTGGCGGCGACCTGCAACAGCGTGATGCCGCTCGCCAGCACGAACAGCGCCAGCAGGAACAGCACATAGGAGGGCACGTTGGCGGCCGGCAGGAAGGCGAGCGCGCCGCAGCCGGCGACCACGAGCCCGACTACGATGCCGCGCTGATAACCGAAACGTGCCACCACCTGTCCGGCGGGAATCGACATCACGAAGTAGGTGCCGAAGAAGGTGAACTGGATGAGCATCGTCTCGGCGTAGTTCATGGCGAACACGGCCTTCAGATGCGGAATCAGCACGTCGTTGAGGCAGGTGAGCGCCCCCCAGGCGAAGAAGATGCTGGAGAGAATCGCGATCGCCGCCGGGGCGGACAGAGTGCGGCGGGTCATGACGCGGCACAATAGCCGATCTGACCAGCGGACACAGGAATCCAACGATGGGCGCCACGCCGCGTGCATCCGCACACAGTCTCTGGTTACTGACGCGCGCGCTGCTCGCGGCCGCGTCGCTCACCGCCGCGCCTGCCACCGGTGCGGCGCCCGACTCAGGCCAGGCTGCGTACGCCGCCGTCGATCCCCTCATCGGCACGGGGGGCGATGGCCACACCTTTCCGGGCGCGGTCGTGCCGTTTGGCATGATCCAGCTGAGCCCCGACACGCAGATCAAGCCGCGCAACGAGGCCTATGGCTGGTCGGCCGGCTACCGCTACGAGGACCAGACCATCGTCGGCTTCTCCCACACGCACTTCTCGGGCACCGGGCATTCGGACCTGGGCGACGTGCTGCTGATGCCCATCGCCGGCGCGGTACGGCTCGAGCGCGGCGACGTCGACCAGCCCGGCAGCGGCTACACCTCGCGCTTCTCGCACGCGACCGAGCTCGCGCAGCCGGGCTACTACGCAGTCACGCTCGACGACTACGGCGTGCGCGTCGAGCTCACCGCCGGCGCGCGCGTGGCCATGCACCGCTACCGCTTTCCGTCGGGCCGTCCGGCTCACGTGCTCATCGACCTGCGCACCAGCATGTACGACTACCCGGGCAAGGTGTTGTGGTCGCGCCTGCGGCTGCGCGCGGACGGCGCGGTCACCGGCTTTCGCGAGACGCGCGGCTGGGCGCCGGGACGGCAGCTGTACTTCGCGCTGCGCTTCTCACGCGCGCTGAGCGGGCACGAGCTGCACGACACCGAGGGCGAGATTCCCTACCAGGGCTTTCCGCCACCCGCGGCGCACGCGCCGCGCGAACGCGCGCAGATCGAGGGCCGGGCACTGGTCGGAGTGTTGGATTTCGCCGCGGCCGAAGGGCAGCAGCTGCTGGTGAAGGTGGCCATCTCGCCGGTGAGCGAGGAGAACGCGCTCGCGAACCTGGATGTGGGTATGCCCGGCTGGGATTTCGATCGTCTGCGCCGCGCGGCGCGCGCAGCCTGGGAGCAGCAGCTGGCGGTGTTCGAAGTCGACGCCTCAGAGCCCATGCGCCGCAACTTCTACACCTCGCTGTACCATGCCCTGCAGGCTCCGAGTCTGTTCATGGACACGGACGGCCGCTACCGCGGCCCTGACAACGCCGTGCACCAGGCGCAGGGTTTCACCAACTACTCTACCTATTCGCTGTGGGATACTTATCGCGCGCTGCATCCACTCATGACCCTCATCCAGCCGCCGCAGCGCACCGAGGACATCGTGCGCTCGCTGGTCGCCGCGCAGCAGGTGAGCCCGTACGGCATGCTGCCGGTGTGGGCGTTCCAGGGTCAGGAGACCTGGTGCATGATCGGCTACCATGCCGTGGCCGTGATCGCCGACGCATACCTCAAGGGCATCCGCGGCTACGACGCCGCGCAGGCACTCGACGCCATGGTGGCGACCGCGACCTACGCCCCCTACGGCGGTCTCAAGGGCTACATGCAGCTCGGCTACGTGCCCATCGACGAGGAGGGCGAGGCGGCGTCGAAGACGCTCGAGTACGCGTTCGATGACTGGACGATCGCGCGCATGGCGCAGGCGCTGGGCAGGAACGACATCGCGGCGCAATTCTTCGGGCGCGCCGGCAACTGGCACAACGCCTACGATCCGGCCAGCGGGTTCATGCGTGCGCGCAAGCGCGACGGCAGTTTCCGCACGCCGTTCGATCCGGCTGCCAGCGGCTACGGCAGCGATTACACCGAGGGCAACGCCTGGCAGTACTCCTGGTATGTGCCGCAGGACGTCGCGGGACTCGTCAGTATGCACGGCGGGGCGGAGCGGCTGCTCGCGCAGCTCGATCAGGTGTTCGACGCCAGGGTTGACCCGAAGGCGTTCGCGCACATGGAGGACATCACCGGCCTGATCGGCTGGTATGCGCACGGCAACGAGCCGAGCCATCACGTCGCCTACCTTTATGCTGCGGCCGGTGAGCCGTGGCGCACGCAGGCGCGCCTCGGCACGATCATGGCCAGTCAGTACGCACCGCGTCCCGACGGACTGATCGGCAACGACGATCTCGGGCAGATGTCGGCGTGGTACATCTTCACCGCGCTGGGGTTCTACCCGGTGACGCCGGGCAGCAACGAGTACATCCTCGGCCGTCCGTTCGTGAACCGCGTGACGCTGCACCTGCCGAACGGGCGGCAGTTCCGCATCGTGGCCAGGGGCCTGGACGATGCGCACCGTTACGTCGGCGGCATCACCCTGAACGGCAAGCCGCTCGAGCGGGTGTTCATTCGTCACGAGGAGATCATGGCCGGCGGGGAGCTCGCGTTCAGCATGCAGACCGCGCCCAATCGCGGCTGGCCCGGCCCGCACGCGCAGCAGCCGTACTCGCTGTCGCAGGACGCCACGGCGCCGCGCTAGCCCACGCGCCCGTAGCGCTCGCCCGACCCGATCCAGCGCGCGGCCAGCGCCGCAGTCACTTCCGGGTCCGAAGCGAGCAACGCCTCCGCCGCTTCCTGCACCTTCGGCAGCAGGTGCGCATCGCGCATCAGGTCGGCGACCCGCAGCTGTGCGAGGCCCGTCTGGCGCGTGCCGAGGAGCTCGCCGGGTCCGCGCAGCGCCAGATCGCGGCGTGCGATCTCGAAGCCGTCGCCGGTCTCGCGGATCACCTTCAGCCGCCCGCGCGCGAGCTGCGACAACGGTGCGCGGTACAGCAGCACGCAGGTGCTCGCGGCCGTGCCGCGGCCGACGCGCCCGCGCAGCTGATGCAGTTGCGCCAGCCCCATGCGCTCGGCGTTCTCGATGACCATGAGCGTCGCGTTCGGGACATCCACCCCGACTTCGATGACGGTGGTGGCGACCAGCAGCTGTATCTTGCCCGCCTTGAAGGCGAGCATCGCGGCGTCCTTCGCCGCCGCCGGCATTCGTCCGTGTACCAGCCCGACGCGTACGCCCGGAAGGGCGCTCGTCAGGCTCGCGGCGGTTTCCTCGGCCGCCTGCGCCCGCAGCTCGTCCGACTCGTCGATGAGCGGACACACCCAGTAGGCCTGTCGGCCGGCGCGGCAGGCTTCCACGATGCGTGTGACCACTTCGGCGCGGCGTTGCTCGGGCACCACGACGGTTTGCACTGGCGTGCGCCCCGGCGGCAGCTCGTCGATCACCGAGATGTCCAGATCCGCGTACGCCGTCATGGCGAGCGTGCGCGGGATCGGCGTCGCAGTCATGATGAGCTGATGCGGCACGCGTCCATGCCGCTGACCTTTCTCCTGCAACCGCAGCCGCTGCTGCACGCCGAAGCGATGCTGCTCGTCGACGATGACGAGCGCGAGATTGTTGAACTCGATGCCCTGCTGGAACAGGGCGTGCGTGCCCACGACGACGCGCACCTCGCCGGAGGCGATGGTCTCGAGCGCGCTGCGGCGGGTGCGCGCCGGCTGCGAGCCGGACAAGAGTGCCACCGTCTCGCCGAGCGGTGTGAACCAGGTGGTGAGGTTGCGCCAGTGCTGCTCGGCTAGGAGCTCAGTCGGCGCCATGAGCGCCGCCTGCAGGCCGGAGCCGGCGGCGCGTGCGGCCGCGGCCGCCGCGATCACGGTCTTGCCGCAGCCGACATCACCCTGCAGCAGGCGCGCCATCGGCACACCGGCCGTAAGGTCACGCTCGGCTTCGCCGAGCGCGCGTGCCTGCGCGCGCGTCAGCGGGAAAGGCAGCGCCGCGAGAAAGCGCGCGGTGAGCTGCGCATCGTCGCCGAGTGCAAAAGCCGGATCAGCGCTCAAGGCACGCTTGCGCAGCTTCAATGTCAGGTGATGCGCCAGCAGCTCCTCGAAGGCGAGCCGCTGCTGCGCCGGATGGCGACCGGCGGCGAGCTCCTCGAGCGAGGCCTCGCGTGGCGGACGATGCAGGTAGTTGAGCGCCTGCGGCAGTGCCGGCAGGCCGGCCGGCAAGCGCGCCGTGCGTGGCAGAAAGTCGCGCAGCGGCGCGCGCTCGAGCTCGCGCAGCGCCGCCGCGACCAGCGCCCGCAGGCGCCCCTGCGGCACACCCTCAGTGAGCGGGTAGATGGGGGTGAGTGTCTCCTCGAGCGGCGCGGCTTCACCGAGCAGGCGGCGGTACTCCGGGTGCACGATCTCGAGGCCGAGCGGCCCGCGGCGCACTTCGCCGAAGCAGCGCAGGCGCGTGCCGCGTGACAGATGCGCCTGTTGACTGGCGGAGAAGTAGAAGAAGCGCAGCGTCAGCATGCCTGAGCCATCGGCGATGCGGCACAGCAGCTGCCGGCGGCCGCGGTAGGCGACCTCGGTCAGCTGCACCTCCCCTTCGACGGTCGCGCGCGTGCCGGGGACGAGGCTACCGATCGCCGTCAGGCGCGTGCGGTCCTCGTAGCGCAGCGGCAGCACGAACAGCAGATCCGCGACGCGCGTGACGTTGAGGCGCGCCAGGCGCTCGGCGAGCGCCGCTCCCACGCCGCGCAGCGCCGTAACCGGGCGCTGCCCGAGATCGTTCGCGGCGGCGGGCCGTGCGGTCGGCTTCAGCCGAGGTGCAGGATGCACTCGATCTCGACCTCCGCGCCGCGCGGCAGCTGCGCCACGCCGACCGCCGCGCGCGCCGGATAGGGCTGGGCGCAGTAAAGCGCCATGATTTCGTTGACCTTGGCGAAGTGCTTGAGGTCGGTCAGGTACACGTTCAGCTTCACCGCCTGCGCCAGCGAGCCGCCGGCCGCCTCGGCCACGGCCTTGAGATTCTCGAACACGCGGCGGATCTGCGCCTCGATGCCACCTTCAACCAGCTGCATGGTGGCCGGATCGAGCGCCACCTGACCGGACAGATAGACGGTGTCGCCGGCGCGCACCGCCTGCGAATAGGTGCCGATCGCCTGCGGCGCACGCTCGGTGTGGATGATTTGACGGCTCATCGTGTCCTCCGCAGGAGTCAGGGAGTCAGCTGGGCTCGGCGCCGTCGCCGTCGCCGTCGGCATCGGCGTCATCGGTGTCATCGGGCTCGCGGTCGGTGACATCCGCGGCGTGGCGCGAGTGCGCGGCGATAGTGCGCGTGACGCGCGTGACGTCCGGCATGCGGCGGATGACGCGCACCAGGCGCGCGAGGTGGCGGCGGTCGCGTACCCGCAGCTCGAAAGTCAGCACCGCGGTGTCGCTGTCCTGCTCGTCGATGGAGACGTGGTCGATGTTGGTCTCGGTGCTGGCGATCGCGGCGGCAACTGCCGCCAGCACGCCGGTGCGATTGACGACCAACACGCGAATCTCGGCGGCGAACAGCCGGTCCGGGGAGGTTTGCCAGCTGACCGGCAGCCAGTTCTCCGGGTGCTTGCGGTAGTCCTCGACGTTGACGCAGTTCTCGCGGTGGATCACCACGCCGCGGCCGGCCGACAAAAAGGCGAAGATCGGATCGTACGGAACGGGGAAGCAGCAGCGCGCATAGGTCACCAGCAGGCCCTCGGTGCCGGCGATCGCCAGTGGTGCGAGCCCCGCGCCGCTCACCGCCGGGCCGGGCGGCAGCAGCCGCCGCGCGACCAGCGGCGCGAGCCGCTCACCGAGCCCGATCTTCTCGTACAGCTCGTCGAGGTCCTTCATGCCGAGCTCGCCGAGCGCGGTGCGGCGCGCGTCCTCGGCGATATCATCGAGCGTCAGCGAGAATTCCGCCAGCGCCTGGGCGAGCAGCTTGGCGCCGAGTGCGATTGCTTCGGTACGCCGCAGCCCCTTGAGATAGTGGCGGATGGCGCTGCGCGCCTTGGCGGTCACCACGAAATTGACCCACGAGGGATTGGGCGTCGCCCCCTTGGCGGTGATGATCTCGACCGTCTGGCCGTTGCGCAGCACGGTGCGCAGCGGCGTGAGGCGTCGATCCACCTTGGCGGCGACGCAGCGGTTGCCGATGTCGGTGTGCACGGCGTAGGCGAAGTCGACCACGGTCGCGCCCGAGGGCAGGCGCAGGATCTCGCCCTTGGGCGTGAACACGTACACCTTGTCCGGGAACAGGTCGACCTTGACGCTCTCGAGGAACTCCTCCGAGGAGCCGGCCTCCTGCAGCGACACCAGGTTCGACAGCCACTCGCGCGTGCGCTCCTGTTGCCCGGCGTCCGGGTCGTCGCCGATCTTGTACTTCCAGTGCGCCGCGATGCCGGCCTCGGCGACGCGGTGCATGTCGGCGGTGCGGATCTGCGACTCGATCGGCACGCCGTTCGGCCCGAACAGCGTGGTGTGCAGCGACTGGTAGCCGTTGACGCGCGGGATGGCGATGTAGTCCTTGAAGCGCCCCGGCATCGGCTTGAACACCGCGTGCACGACGCCGAGCGCACGGTAACAGGTGTCGGGCGTGTCGACGACGATGCGGATGCCGTAGACGTCGACGATCTCGTTCAAAGTGGCGCGCTTGCGGCGCATCTTGCGGTAGATGCTGTACAGGTGCTTTTCGCGCGTCTCGACCTGCGCCGGGATCGAGCTCTTCAGCAGCGCGGCGTTCAGCTGCTTGTCGATCTTCTTCAGGAACTCCTTCTGATTACCGCGCGCCTGGCGCACTGCCCGCTCGAGCACCTGGTAGCGGCGCGGGTAAAGCGCCTTGAAGCCGAGGTCCTCGAGCTCGAGCTTCATGTTGTAGAGCCCGAGGCGCTCGGCAATCGGCGCATAGATGTCGAGCGTCTCACGCGCGATCGCCCGCCGGCGCGCCAGCGCCATGGCCTCGATGGTGCGCATGTTGTGCATGCGATCGGCCAGCTTCACCAGGATGACGCGCAGGTCGCGCACCATCGCCAGCAACATCTTGCGGAAGGACTCCGCCTGCGCTTCCTCGCGGCTCTTGAACTTGATCTGATCGAGCTTGGTAACGCCGTCGACGATCTCGGCCACGCTCGCGCCGAAGCGCGACGCCAGCTGGTCCTTCGGCGTCGGGGTGTCCTCGATGACATCGTGCAGGATCGCCGCCACGATGGTGTCGGCGTCGAGACGCAGATCGGCGAGGATGGCGGCGGCGGCGACCGGGTGGGCGATGAACGGCTCGCCCGAGAGGCGCTTTTGCCCCTTGTGCACCGAGGTGCCGAACTCGGCCGCCTCGCGGATGCGTCCGACCTGCTCCGGCGGCAGATAGCCGCCGACCGCGCCCAGCAGTTCCTTCAGCCCCGGCGTGCGTCTTCCGCCGGGCAGCAGTCCCAGGAGCGAAGACGCATAGTCCATCGGTTAACAGCCCGCGCCGTCAGTCTCCGAGACCGAACTGCGGCGCGCGGAAGCTCGACTGGTTGTCAGCGTCCGGCACGACCGACTCAGGCACGGGCTCGGGCTCGCGCAGCATCTCCGCGGTCACGTTGCCGGCGGCGATCTCGCGCAGTGCGAGCACGGTCGGCTTGTCGTTCTCCAGCGGCAGCGTGGCTTCGGCGCCGTTCGCCAGGCGGCGGGCGCGCTGTGCCGCCAGCAGCACCAGCTGAAAGAGGTTGTCGACGTTCTGTAGGCAGTCTTCTACGGTGATTCGGGCCATAACTCGCCAAGCTTGGGTTGGCGCGCCGCGTTTGGCGCGCAGGATCGCTAACTATATAGGAAACAGCGGGCTAGCGGCCAGCCGCGCGGGTGCACCCGGCGTCCGGGGTGCCGCGGCTGCAGCAAGGGCCGCTTATCCGCGGCCGGCAGCGCCCGTGGCCACGCTGCCTCACGGTGTGGCCAGCAGCTCCTTCATGAGCGGCGCGAGCTGCGGGCGCTCGCTGCGCAGCGCCTCGCCCTCACCGGCGATGATGCGCTGCAGGTCGCGCACCGCCTGCGCGAAATCGTCGTTCACGATCACGTAGTCGAATTCGCGGTAGTGGGACATGTCGCCGGCGGCATCGGCCAGGCGCCGTGCGATGACTTCCGCGGTGTCGGTTGCGCGCCGCGCCAGGCGCTCGGCCAGCGTGCGCCGCGACGGCGGCAGGACGAAGATGCTCACGCACTGCGGCATGGCGCGCCGTACCTGCTGCGCACCCTGCCAGTCGATCTCCAGCAGCACGTCGTGACCGGCATCGAGCTGCGCGCTGACGAAGGCGCGCGACGTACCGTAGAGGTTGTCGAATACCCGCGCGTGCTCGAGGAACTCGCCCGCGGCGATGAGCGCCTCGAACTGCGCGACGCTGACGAAGTGATACTCGCGCCCCTCCTGTTCGTTGGGGCGCCGCTTGCGCGTGGTATGCGAGATCGACAGCCGCAGCGTCGGCTCGCTCCCGAGCAGCGCCTTCACCAGCGAGGTCTTGCCGGCGCCCGAAGGCGCAGAGATGACGATCAGCCTGCCGCGCGTCATGGCGCGCGAATATAGCCCGCCTGCCTCAGCATCGCGACGAGGGCGCGCAACGCCTGGCCACGATGGCTCATGGCGTTCTTCTCGGCAGCGCTCAGCTCGGCGGCGCTGCGCCGCGAGCCGGCCGGTACGAACACCGGGTCGTAGCCGAAGCCGCCCTGGCCCCTGGGCGCGGTGGCGATGTGCCCCTCCCAGGCACCGCGCGCGATCAGCGGCCGCGCGTCCGCCGGGCTGCGCACGAACACGATCACGCACTGATAGCGCGCCCGGCGGCGCTCGGCCGGCACACGGGAGAGCAGCGTGAGCAGATGCTGCAGGTTCTCCGCATCGCTCGCGCCGTCACGCGCAAAGCGTGCCGAGCGCACACCCGGCGCCCCGCCAAGCGCATCGACTTCGAGCCCGGAATCGTCCGCCAGCGCCGGCAGGGCGGCGCACTGTGCCGCGTGATGCGCCTTGAGCAGCGCGTTCGCCTCGAAGGTGCTGGCGGTTTCCGCCGGCGAGTCGATGCCGAGCGCGCTCTGCCGGACGAGCTCCAGCGACAGCGGTGCGAGCAGCGCCGCGAGCTCGCGCAGCTTGCCGGGGTTGGCGCTGGCGAGCACGACGCGCGTCACGGCTCGCGCAGTGCCTGAGCCTGCAGGGTGAACAGCTCGGCGATACCCGTCGCGGCGAGGTCCAGCAGCGCATCGAGCTCGTGGCGGCGAAAGGCGTGTCCTTCGGCGGTTCCCTGGACCTCGACGAAGGCGCCGCCGTTGTTCATCACGACGTTCATGTCGGTCTCGGCCTGCGAGTCCTCCTCGTAGTCGAGGTCGAGCACCGCGATCCCGCCGACGATGCCGACGGATACTGCCGCGACCTGCCCGTGCAGCGGGTTCGCGGCGATCAGGCGGCGCCGTACCAGCTGCTCGCACGCCTGCGACAGCGCCACGTAGCCGCCGGTGATGGCGGCGGTCCGGGTGCCGCCGTCGGCCTGCAGCACGTCGCAGTCGAGCGTGATGGTGCGCTCGCCGAGCGCCCGCAGGTCCGCAACCGCCCGCAACGAGCGGCCGATGAGGCGCTGGATCTCCTGGGTGCGTCCGCTCTGCTTGCCGCGTGCCGCCTCGCGCGCCGTGCGCGTATGGGTGGCGCGCGGCAGCATGCCGTATTCGGCGGTGATCCAGCCCTGAGCCTTGCCGCGCAGGAACGCCGGCACGGTCTCCTCGATGCTCGCCGTACACAGCACCTGCGTGTCGCCGAATTCGACCAGCACCGCGCCTTCGGCATGCTTGGCATGGCGGCGCTCGAAGCGCACGCGGCGCAGCTCGCTCGGGGCGCGTCCTGAGGGTCTGTTCATGGTCCGTGTCCGGCTACTCGCCCAGCCAGCGCAGCGCCGCCGCCGAGGTATTGTCGCTGGCGGTGCCGGCGCGCTGTACGGCGCGCTCGCCGAGCTGCAGCAGTTTCTCGCGCAGTGCCCCGGCCACGCCCAGCTCGCCAGCGATCTCCTCGTCCTTCAGCGTCCCCCACAGCCCGTCGGTGCACACCAGCAGCACGTCGTCCGGCTCGAGCGCGCGGCGCCGCGTGAGCGACATGTCCGGCAGGATCGGGTCGCCGCCGAGACAGCATTCGACGAAATTGCGCATCGGATGGCTCTGCGCCTGCTCGGCGCTGATCAGCCCCTCCCTCACCAGCAGCTCGACGTGACTGTGGTCGCGGCTGCGCGCCAGCAGCGCGCCATGGCGTACGTGGTAGAGGCGGCTGTCGCCGACGTGCGCCCACCAGCTGGCGCGCTGCTGCACCAGGCAGACTGCGCAGGTGGCGCGCGGGCGCTGCTCGAGGGGCAGCTTGGCGCCGAGCTTCACCACCTCCTCGTGCGCCCGCCCGATGGTCAGGTGCAGGAAGCCGAGCGGATCGAACAGCGGCTGCGGCGAATGCCAGAACGCCTCGGTGATCACCCGTTGCGTCACCTGCGCGGCCCGCGCCCCGTCGGCATGTCCGCCCATGCCGTCGACCACGAGCAAAAGCGCTGCGTGCTCCGCGACCGCGGCGCTGACGCGGTCCTGGTTCTCTTCGCGCCCGCCCAGCAGGCTGATGTCCGCGTACTCGACCCGCAAGAAGCCTCGCATGCCTCTGTTAGACTGGTCGTCCGCTTTATATCACCTGTGACGAGCGCGAGCATGATTGCCAGCATGACCGGCTTCGCACGCCGAGAGAGCACCGGCCCGTGGGGTACGCTGGTGTGCGAGCTGCGTAGCGTCAATCACCGCTTTCTCGAGGCCGGCTTCCGGCTGCCCGATGAGCTGCGTGCCGCCGAAGGAGAGCTGCGCACGCGCCTGGCGCGGCAGCTGCGTCGCGGCAAGGTCGACTGCACGCTGAGCTATCGCCGCCCGGCAGCCGCGGCGGGTGCGCTGGAGGTGGACGTCGCGGCACTCGAGCGCCTGCTTGCGGCGGTGGAGGTGGTGACACGCTCGTTGCGCGAGCCCGCATCCGTGAACGCGCTCGACGTGCTGCATTGGCCGGGCGTGCTGCGTGAGGACGGCGCCGGCGGCGAGCAGCTGCTGGCGGTGGCGTACGCGGTGTTCGGCGCAACGCTCGAGGACCTGGTGGCGGCGCGCGCACGTGAGGGCACGCGGCTGCGCGAGCTGCTCGAGCAGCGTTGCACGGGACTCGAAGCGCTGGTCGCGGCGGTGCGGGTGCGGTTGCCGGAGGTGCACGCGCGCGTGCGCGTACGTCTGGCAGAGCGCGTGGCCGAGCTCGGCGCCAGCGTGGACCGCGAGCGGCTCGAGCAGGAAGTGGCGCTGCTGCTGCAGCGGCTCGACGTGGACGAGGAGCTCGAGCGCCTCACCGGCCATATCGCCGAGGTGCGCCGTGTGATCGCCGGCAGCGAGCCGGCCGGGCGCCGGCTCGACTTCCTCATGCAGGAGCTCAACCGCGAAGCTAACACCTTATCCTCGAAGTCGCAGGACCTCGACACTACGCGCGCAGCCGTGGACATGAAGGTGCTCATCGAGCAGATGCGCGAGCAGGTGCAGAACGCAGAGTAGCCGCGAAGCTGCCGCCCTCAATGCCGCTAACGTGAAACGCCTGCCAGTTGCCGTACAGATTTGGCTCCTGTTATTGGTGGTTTGCGCTGCGGTAGTGATCGTTTCATTCGCGCGCCTTGATGTGCCGATAGCGCTGGCACTGTGGAAAGTCGGTCGCTCTCTGAGCCCTTTGAGCAACGCCTTCGGAACCGCCATCATTTTGTCTTTAGAGTCAGCAGTGAGCTTGATGCTGATTCTTGTGCGCTTAGTGCGTGGACGTATCTCGCCTTTCGGGAAGACTCTGGCGTTAGCCTGTGTCGCCTCGATCTGTGCCTACGGCATCAACAGCAACGTCTTGAAGCTCCTTTTCGGAGTTCCGAGTCCCATTGAGGTAATGCACGGAGCCAGGCATACCTTCAATTTGTGGATGGGTGCCGCAGACAGCAGCTTCCCATCTGGCCACATGGTGCTGGCCGGAGCGTTTGCGGGGGTTTTTATGCGACTCTATAGACGCAGCATCTGGCCACTTTCCGTCCTGCTGCTGTTCGCCGCGTGTCTGTTGATCGTCGGGGACTGGCATTTTCTCAGCGACGTGGTCGCGGGAACTTTTCTCAGCGTATCGGCAGGAGTTCTGGCAGGAGAATGGTGGGCAGTTCACTCCCATCTGGCGCGCTCCGGACAGGGAGTCGGCAGCGTCGGCGACGAGCGACACCCCTGAGCGCATTCGACCCGCCTACGACTGGGCTCACAGGCCAGCGATTACATTCACTTCATACTTGTAGTCGCTTCTCGAAGTGTGACGTTGTGTGTGTCATCGGCAGCGGACAGCTGTGTACGTTGCGCCAGGACACTCACGAGGGCGGGGGGCGCATGTCAACGGTATGGAAAGAATCGCGATTCGCCGCTGCGCCTCTGCGAGGCATCCTGTTGGTATTGTCAGCGGGCAGTCTGCTCGCGGGCTGCGTTGCGCAGGTGCGGCTCGCCCCGCCTCCGCCGCCGGCAGTTTACGTGCCGCCACCTCCTTCCCCACCGCCTGCGTATGTCGCACCCGCCGAGGAAGTGCAGGTCGCCGAAGCGCCGCCGCCGTTACCGGATTATCAGCAACCGCCGTGTCCCGTGGAGGGCTACCTGTGGACGCCGGGCTATTGGGCCTATGCAGGTGGCGGATATTACTGGGTCCCGGGCACCTGGGTGCAGCCGCCGCGCGTCGGAGTCCTCTGGACTCCGGGCTATTGGGGATTCGTCGGCGGGGTGTACGCGTTCCATGCCGGCTACTGGGGCCCGCACATTGGTTTCTACGGCGGAGTTAATTACGGCTACGGCTACACCGGCGTCGGTTTCGTCGGCGGACGCTGGGCCGGCGGGTCGTTTGCCTACAATCAGTCGGTCACCAACGTCAACGTGACCGTGGTGCACAACACCTACAACGAGACGGCTATCAACAACGTCACGGTCAACAGGGTGAGCTACAACGGCGGAGCCGGCGGCATCGCCGCCGCTCCGACGCCTCAGGAACGCATGGCTGCACAGGAGTCACATGTTCCTTCGACCCCGATGCAGCGGCAGCACGTCCAGCAGGCCGCGCAGAATCCCGCACTGTTTGCCAAGAGCAACGGGGGCCGTCCGCCCATCGCGGCGACACCGAGGCCGGCGGCGTTCAACGCGCCCGGCATCGTGGGAGCGCGTGGCGCGTCGACTCCGCATCCGGCAACGCCGGCAGCCCATGGCAACAAACCCAACGCGCCGCTGACAGCCGGTCAGCCGCACGGCAATCAGCCGGCGGCAAAGCCGCATTCCGAGACACCTCCGGAAAAGAGAAAGCATGAAGCGGAGGGTGGCGAGAGATAACGGCAGACTGGCGCAGGTTCGGCAGTTCCTTCCGCCGGCCGTCAGGGAGCGGCTCTTGAGCACAGCGCTATGGTTATCGGTCCTCGCCCTCTCGGCAGGCCTCGCCTATTCGCTGGTGTTCAGCGAGGTGACGCTCGCCCTCGGCCACGCCCTCAGCGAGGCCGGCCCGGAGAGCGGCTACCAGGCCGCGCTCACCCCGCCGTGGCAGGCGCGCCTCAGCCTGCTCATCTACGCGTTGACGATCAGCGTGACCGTGATGTCCGGATATGAGTTCGGCATCGGTCGCGGTCTGCTCACGGTGCTCGCGTTCTTCGGCGGTTCGGCGCTGTGGCGTCGGGTGCTGCCCAAGGGCCACAGCCGCCACTACCTGAAGCTGATCGTCGTCTCGATGGCGCGCCGTTATGCCGACTGGGTCCGTTGCGGTGATGCGGTGCGCGCCGCGGCGATGGCCGCTCTGATCGGCAAGATGGGACTCGACCTGCCGGGACTCGCCGGCAGCGAAACCTCCGCCTGAGGTTCGCACCCGCCGTTCCCCCGGCTGCGCGGGCCGCTTATATTGCGGCCGCATGGCCCAATGGACGCACCGCTACGCGCGCATCAACGGCATCCGCGTGCACTACGTCGAGCAGGGCTCGGGACCGCTGGTGGTGCTGTGCCACGGATTCCCGCATCTGTGGTTCTCCTGGCGCCACCAGATTCCCGCCCTGGCCGCCGCCGGCTGGCGCGTCGTGGCCCCGGACATGCGCGGCATGGGGCAGACGGATGCGCCGGCAGCGATCGACGCCTACGACGTCGATCACACCGTCGGCGACCTCATCGGACTCCTCGATCACCTGGGCGAGTCCAGCGCCGTGTTCAGCGGCCTGGACTTCGGCGTCTTTGCCGTCTACGACCTGGCTTTCCGGGCGCCCGAGCGCGTGCGCGCCATCATCGGGCTGGAGAATCCCGCGACCCCGCACAACCCGCAGCTGCCGCCGCTGCGCGAGGCAGCCGAGTGGGCGCAGAAGCATTTCGTGCACATCCATTATTTTGTGCCGCCGGGTCCGGCGGATGCGGCGCTCAACGCCGCTCCGCGCGAATTCCTGACCCGAGTCTTCTACGCCCTCAGCGGCGACTACCACTACCTGGACGTGTGGCGGCATCCGCCCGGTACCGCGTATCTGGATGCGCTGCCCGAGGCGCCACCGCTCCCCTGGCCATGGCTCTCCGAGCTCGAGATGGAATTCTTCGTCTGCGAGTACGCGCGCAGCGGCTTTACCGGCGGACTCAACTGGTACCGCGCCATGGACCTGCGTTGGGCGCAGCGCCGCCGCTACCAGGGTGTCAGGAACCCGGCGCCGTTCTTCTTCATCGGCAGCGAGCACGATTGCGATCTCGAGGCCTGGCACGGCGAGGACCCGCTCGGTGCGCTGCGGCGGCAGTACACCGACGTGCGCGGCGTGGCGATGCTGCCTGACGCCGGCCACATGATGCAGATGGAGCGCCCGCGCGAAGTGAATGCGTGGATGCTCGAGTTTCTGGCACAGTTGCGCTGAAGATGGGCTGACCCTGAAGATCACCCGCGTGTCCGCGCTTCTCGCTCCGCCGCTCGCCCTGTACGTGCACTTCCCGTGGTGCGTGCGCAAATGCCCGTACTGCGACTTCAACTCCTACACTCTGCAAGGCGCGCTGCCCGTGGCCGACTATGTGGGCCGCCTGACCCGCGATCTGGAGGCGCAGGCGCCGCTCTCGGCCGGGCGCGAAGTGCTCAGTGTATTTCTCGGCGGCGGCACGCCGAGCCTGTTCCCGCCGCAGGCCGTGGCACGGCTGCTGGAGGCGGTGCGCCGGCACCTGCAGCTGGCCTCGGACGCCGAGATCACTCTGGAAGCCAACCCGGGGACCATCGAGCGCGGCGTGTTCAGCGACTACCGCGCCGCGGGCATCACGCGTGTGTCCCTGGGGGCGCAGAGCTTCGATGCGGCACGGCTCGGAAGTCTCGGCCGCATTCATTCGCCGGCGGAGACGCGCCGTGCGGCCGCGGAGCTGCATGCCGCCGGCCTCGGCAATTTCAACCTCGATCTGATGTATGCGCTGCCGGGTCAGGATGTGGCCGGGGCGCTGCACGATGTCGAGGAGGCGCTGCAGCTTGCACCGGCGCACCTCTCGCACTATCAGCTCACCATCGAGGCCGGCACGGTATTCGCGGCGCATCCGCCCGAGCTGCCGGATGAGGATGCCGCCGCCGCCATGCAGGAGGCCTGTGCCGCGCGGCTCGAATCCGCGGGACTTGCGCGCTACGAGGTATCGGCGTGGGCGCGCGCCGGCGCGCACTGCCGCCACAATCTCAACTACTGGACCTTCGGCGATTACCTCGGCGTTGGTGCCGGCGCGCACGGCAAGCTCACCTTCCCGGTGCGCGGCGAGATCGTGCGCACCACCCAGCCGCGCGAGCCGCGCCGCTATTTCGCCGCTGCGGACGGCGGGCTCACGCAGCGCGTGATCGCCCTCGAGGAGCTGCCGTTCGAATTCATGCTGAATGCGCTGCGGCTGACGGCGGGGTTCGACGCCGCGCTGTTTCCCGTGCGTACCGGACTCACGCTCAGCAGCGTCGAGCCGGCGCTGCAGGCTGCCGCCGCCCGCGGACTGCTGATGCGCACCCTGCAGGGCTATCGGCCGAGTGCCCGGGGGCTTCAGTTCCTCAACGATCTGCTGCTCGCATTTCTGCCGGAAACGCCGCAAAAAGCCGGGCCTTCGCAGTTGTCAATGGCCACGCCCGAGGTGCCCGCGAAGCCTCCAGCGACCGTTATACACAGCCTCCGCGGGTGGGTCGGAGAATGAGCGAATTACGCGTCAAACTAGCTAAGCAGCTGGACATGATGAGCCTAACTCACTGATGTAACAGCCTAAAATCGCCTGGTCATTTTTTGATCAAGGTAACAAATATGCAATGTCGCAGCGAAATCGCAGCCCCGCGGACTACACCATCCACAGAGTTGTCCACAGCTTCTGTGGATAAGGAACGTGCATCCCGCACCGGCTGAGCTTGAGCGTGCGCGCTCGTGCCGCTACACTCCCGCGCCCTTTAACCAGCGCACTCGCCACCCCATCATGTGGGGAGTCGTCCAGCCAAGCGCCGCAGGTGTGCCATGAAAGCCGCGATTCACCCCGAGTACAAAGAGATCACCGTCACCTGCACGTGCGGCAACACGTTCCGTACGAGCTCGACCCTGGGCCACGATCTGCAGGTCGAGGTGTGCTCGAACTGTCACCCCTTCTACACCGGCAAGCAGAAGATCGTCGACACCGCCGGGCGTGTGGACAAATTCCGCAAGAAGTACGGAACCGCGGCCGCCAAGTAGCGCCGCGCCGCGGCGCCGTTTACACCACAAACGCTCCCCCTACCCGCGAGTAGGATCGCGCGTGCGCCTTGATTCGGCGCACGGACCATGTAAGTCTCTTTTCGCTCACGCGCCTGCGCCTTCAGGCAGCGGGCTGCCAGCAACACGCCCAAGGAAAGCGGCTGCGGGATGACGGAAAAGAGCGACAAGACCACCAGGACCTACGAGCTCAGCGACCCCTCGAGCGGGCGCCGGGCGCAACTGCCGCTGCGCGTGGGCAGCATCGGGCCGGCGGCGCTCGACATCTCGGGGCTGCAGCGCGACCTCGACGTGTTCACCTACGACCCCGGTTTCGGCATGACTGCCGCGACCGAGAGCCGCATCACCTACATCGATGGCGATGCGGGTGTGCTGCTGTACCGCGGCTATCCGATCGAACAGCTCGCCGAGCACAGCTCCTTCATGGAGGTGGCCTATCTGCTGCTGATCGGCGAGCTGCCGACGGCGAAGCAGCTCGCCGAGTTCACCGGCAACATCCGTTACCACACGATGCTGAACGAGACGTTGCTGCGCTTCTTCAACGGCTTTCACCACAACGCGCACCCGATGGCGATGGTGTCGGCGGTCGTGGCGTCGATGTCGGCGTTCTACCACGACTCCATGGATATCCATAACGCGCGCCATCGCGAGATCTTCGCGCATCGCATCATCGCCAAGCTCCCGACCATGGCGGCCGCGGCCCACAAGTACTCGATGGGCCAGCCCTTCATCTACCCGCGCAACGACCTGGACTACGCCGCCAACGTGCTGCACATGCTGTTCGCCGTGCCGTGCGAGCCCTACCAGCTCGACCCGGTGGCCGCCGAGGCGCTCGACCTGCTGTTCGTGCTGCACGCGGATCATGAGCAGAATGCCAGCACCTCCACGGTGCGCCTCGCCGGCAGTACCGGCGCCAACCCCTACGCCGCGATCTCGGCGGGCGTCTCGGCGCTGTGGGGACCGGCGCACGGCGGCGCCAACGAGGCGGTGCTGAACATGCTCGAGCAGATCGGCACGGCCGACAACATTCCGAAGTACCTGGCGATGGCGAAGGACAAATCGAGCCACTTCCGCCTCATGGGCTTCGGGCATCGCGTGTACAAGAATTTCGACCCACGCGCCAAGATCATCCGCGCCATGTGCCACAAGGTGCTCACCCGGCTCGGCCGCACCGACAGCCCGCTGTTCGAGCTGGCGCTGCGCCTGGAGGAGATCGCGCTCAAGGACGAGTACTTCATCGAGCGCAAGCTGTATCCGAACGTCGACTTCTATTCCGGCGTGATCTACAGCGCCATCGGCATTCCGCGCTCGATGTTTACGGTGATGTTCGCCATCGCGCGCACCGTTGGCTGGGTGGCGCACTGGCAGGAGATGATCGCCGATCCCGCCATGCGCATCGGCCGTCCGCGCCAGCTGTACATCGGGCCGCAGCGGCGCGAGTACGTCGAAGTCGGCAAGCGCCGCTGACACCGTGCGGCCGCGCGCGCGGGCCGCCCGACTCCAAAGCTCAGTTGCGCGTCTGGTTGAGGCGCCGGCCGTTCAGGCTCATGGCTGCGCGAGCAGCGCTTCGACCTCGAAGGTGTTGGCGCGCCGCATCGGCCGGCCGTCCACGGGGCTCACCGGCGCCTGGCGGATGCCGTCGGTCGGAAATACGGTCGCCTCGATCGGCTGCTCCTCCATCTCGAAGCGCACGCCCGGAAAGGCGCGCACGTGCTCGGCGTTGAAGCGCACGCGCTTCTCGGTCACCTCGTGGGGGATGCCCTGGTCGAGGAGTTTGAGCGTGACCGATTCGGCGCGGTCGGCGAACAGATGCAGCTGCACTTCGGAATGCTCGGTGGCCGTGCCGGTGAGCACCGCGCCCACCAGCCGGGGAGAGAACTCGCGCAGGTAGCGCATGGCCGACAGCGCCGCGCGGCGCTGGGCGAGCAGCGCCGTCAGGTGCGACTCACCGCCGAACAGGCGCTGATACTCCGCCAGCGCCGCTTCGATCTCGCTGTTCTTCGGCAGCAGCGCCGCGCCGTCGACCACGCCGAGGCGCTCGGCCGCCTTGCGCTTGGCGATGAGGAAATCGCGGATGCCGTGCTCGGCCATGATGCGCGCGGCTTCCTGCGCGAGCGCACGTCGCAGGTTGTCCCCCCGCGTCG
Organism: uncultured Gammaproteobacteria bacterium; assembly: GCA_963837075.1. Lineage (GTDB taxonomy): Bacteria > Pseudomonadota > Gammaproteobacteria > Steroidobacterales > Steroidobacteraceae > 13-2-20CM-66-19. The sequence continues at coordinate 727,496 of CAWILY010000009.1, forward strand.
GGTGTCGCTTCGCTCTCATCGCCTCAGAAGATGGGCTCGCCGCTCGCCTGGCCTTCCGGAGTCTGTGCCGGGTTGCCGGTCTCGTTCGCCGCGGGCAGGTGATTCATCATGAACATCTCCGGGATGCCTTCCGCATTCTCGGCGCTGACGAGCGTGCCGCTGTCGGGCGAGATGCGCAAGGTGACCAGGCCGTCGGGCATGACGCGGCGCTGCTCCGGTACTCCCTTCAGCGCCTCGTGCATGAACTGGATCCAGATCGGCAGCGCGGTGTGCGCGCCCTCCTCGTACTCGCCGAGCGGGCGCTCCTGGTCGAAGCCGACCCACACCGTCGCAACCAGGTTCTGCGTGAAGCCATTGAACCAGGTGTCCTTGGCCTCATTGGTGGTGCCGGTCTTGCCGGCGATGTCGCCGCGGTTCAGGGATAGCGCGCGCACGCCGGTGCCGCGCTTGATCACGTCCGCCATCATGTCGGTCATGATGTAGTCGTTCTGCGCCGTGATGATGCGCGGTGCCGCCTTGTCGGGCGCGAGCGGCGGCGGCTGCCCGTGGCTGGCGGCATCCCGAGCGGGTGGCAGCGACTGCGACGGCTCGGAGACGCGCAGCGCCTCCGGTTGCTGCGGCTGCTGCTGCGGCTCGCCCTCATCGCACTGCCGGCACACGCGGCGCGGGTCGGCACGCCACACCACCTTGCCCGAGGCGTCCTCGATGCGGTCGATGAAGTACGGCGCTACCCGGTAACCGCCGTTGGCGAACACCGCGTAGGCGGCGGCCAGATCGAGCGGCGTCACCTCGAGCGTGCCGAGCGCGAGGGTGAGATCGTGCGGCATGGTCTTCGGGTCGAAGCCGAAGCGACTGACGTAGTCGATCGCGGTCGGGATGCCGATCGCCTTCAGCACCCGGATCGAGACCAGGTTGCGCGAGTGCACCAGCGCCTCGCGCAGGCGCGTCGGACCGCCGAACCTGCGCTCGTTGTTCTCCGGACGCCAGGTATCCTCGCTGCTGATGCCTTCCAGCACGATCGGCGCATCGAGCAGCACGGTCGCGGGGGTGAGGCCGTGCTCGAGCGCCGCCGAATACAGGAACGGCTTGAAGCCCGAGCCCGGCAGACGGCGCGCCTGGGTAACGCGGTTGTACTTGTTGGTGAAGTAATCGAAGCCGCCGACCAGGGCGACGATGCTGCCATCGTTCGGATCGAGCGCCACCAGCGCGCTCTGCGCCTCGGGAATCTGCCCGAGCTGCGCGTGACCGGCATCGTCGGCGACCACATAGATCACGTCACCGCGGCTCAGGATCTGTGCGGCGTCCTTGGGAGCGGGGCCGAGCATCTCGCCGCGCAGCTCCTTGCGCGCCCACGACAGCCCGTCCCAGTCGATGGTCACCGCGCCGAGCGACTTCACCCAGGCATGCACAGTGCGCTCGCTCACCGCGGTGACGATCGCCGGTGACAGGTTGCCGATGCTCGAGTACTCGTCGACCAGATCGTCGTAATCGGGCTCGCCGTGCGCGGGCAGATCCACGTGCCCGGCGGGACCGCGCCAGCCGTGACGGCGGTCGTACTCGATGAGTCCCACGCGCACCGCGCGGTTGGCTGCGGCCTGCAGTCGTCCATCGATGGTGGTGTAGACCTTGTAGCCGGTGCTCTCGGCGCTCGGGCCGAAACGCTGGCGCAGCTCGAGGCGCGCCATCTCCGCCACGTACGGCGCCTCCACGTCGTAGAGCGGCGCGTGCACGCGTGCCTGCATCGGCTCTTTGTTGGCCGCCTCGGCGGTAGTGGTGTCGATGAAGCCGAGCTCGCGCATGCGCCGCAGCACGTAGCCCCGGCGCTGCGTCGCGAGCTCCGGGTTCACGATCGGGTTGTAGCGCGAGGGCGCCTTCGGCACGCCGGCGATGGTGGCGGCTTCGGCGACGTCCAGCTTGTCGAGCGTCTTGCCGAAGAACGCTTCCGCCGCCGCCGCGACGCCGTAGGAGCGCTGCCCGAAGAAGATGACGTTCAGGTACAGCCCGAAGATCTCCTGCTTGGTGAACTCGTGCTCCATGCGGTAGGTGACGAAGGTCTCCTGCAGCTTGCGGCGCGCGGTCTTGTCGAGGCTCAGGAACATGTTGCGCGCGGCCTGCATGGTGATGGTGCTCGCGCCCTGCGTCTTGTCGCCGGAGATCACGTCGACCAGCGCCGCGCGCACCACGCCGAAGTAATCGATGCCGTGATGCTCGAAGAAACGCTCGTCTTCGGCGGCGAGGAAGGCGTGTTTCACCAGCTCGGGAATCTGATCGTAGGTGACCGGGATGCGGCGCTGTTCGCCGATCTGCGCAATCAGCGCGCCGCCGCGCGTGAACACGCGCAGTGGCACCTGCAGCTCGACGTTGCGCATCGAGTCGACCGAGGGGAGCGAGGGCACCAGGTACAAGTAACTGCACGCGAGTGCGTACGCGCCGAGAAGTGTGACCAGAGTCACACTGCCGATGAGGATGATCAGCAGCCGAAAGTAATTCCATTTCACAGAAACCAACTACCTCTGCTTGCGCTCCCTGCGAGGGCTATGCATAGTAACCGCCGATTCTTGGGCAAACTCACCGAAAGGTGGGGACGCAAAGCCTCCGGTCTACGGGACATCGGTGCCTATGACAGCGGGGTTGCCGGTTCGAACGTTAACGCACTCCGAATGCCTTAGGCCACGCACCGGCACGCGCGAGTGAGTCATCGAGCGAACCGATACCCGCACCGCCCCCGCCCGCGAAGCCGTTGCGTTCCCTGAACGGACGCTTGGACAAGACGAAACCGCATTCGTTGATCCTGGCCGCGCACGCCGGTGCTCGTGATGCCTTCGGCACTCCCCACGCCGGGCCGCAGGCGAGCGCGCGGTTCCGTGAGCGCCCTCACGTTCAATTTAACTATGCACTGATATATAGTGTCTCTGAATTTACACAGGGCGGTCATTTTCAGGTGTAATATCCTGAAAAGGAAATAAAAAATGTTCCTTCTGCAGCGCAAATATCGCCCCCTGCTAGGTCTCGATATTACGACCTCCTCGGTGAAGCTCATCGAGCTCGCCATGGCCGGCGGCCAGTACCGCGTCGAGGCCTACGCGGCCGAGCCCACGCCCCAGAACGCCATCAACGAGAAGGCGATCGTGGATGCGGACGCGGTGGGCGAGGCCATCCGCCGCGCGGTGAAGCGCGCCGGCGCCAAGAGCAGCGAGGTAGCGGTGGCCATCTCCGGCGATGCGGCGATCACCAAGGTGATCCAGATGCCGCGCTCGCTGCGTGCCGCGGACCTCGAGGCACAGGTGGAGATGCAGGCCGACCAGTACATCCCCTTCCCGATGGACGAGGTCAGCTACGACTACGAGGTGCTCGGGCCCAACGACAAGGATCCGGACAGCAACGACGTGCTGCTGGTGGCGACGCGCACCGAGAACGTCGAGCAGCGCCAGTCGGCGGTGAAGGCCGCGGGGCTCACCGCCAAGATCGTCGACGTCGAAGCGTTCGCGCTGGAGAACGCCTGCAAACTGATGACACACCAGATGCCCGATGGCGGCATCGATCGCACCATCGCGGTGGTCGACTTCGGCGCGAGCAGCACGACTTTCAGCGTGCTGCGCAATCTGAAAGTGGTTTACACGCGCGACTTCGCCTTCGGCGGGCAGCAGCTCACCGAGGAGATCATGCGCACCTACGGACTGGCGATGGAGGAGGCGGGGCGTGCCAAGAAAGAAGGCGGCCTGCCGGGCAACTATCAGTCCGAGGTCCTCGACCCGTTCATCGACGACATGACGCAGCAGGTCAGCCGCTCGCTGCAGTTCTATCTCGCCTCGGGCTCCGGGCGCGAGCAGCCGGAGAAGATCCTGGTGTGCGGCGGCTGCGCCAATATCCCGGGAGTGGCGGAGGTGATCTCCAGCCGCGTGGGTATCTCCGCCGAGAAGGGTGACCCGCTCGGGCAGATGAAGCTGTCCTCGCGCGCCAAGGCGCAGGCAGTGCAACGCGATGCCACGGCGCTGCTCACCGCCTGTGGTCTCGCACTGCGGAGTTTCGACTGATATGCCGCGTATAAATCTACTTCCTCACCGCGAAGCCAAGCGCAAAGAGCGCAAGCTGGCGTTCGTCGTGGCGCTGGTGGCCGCCACCGGCGCCGGCATCGTCACCGCGTTCGCCGGCTATCTCATGTACGGGTCGATGATCGACGCGCAGCAGCATCGCAACGACACGCTGCGCACGCAGATCAAGCTGCTCGACAAGCAGATCGAGGAGATCAACGATCTGGAGAGCGCCAAGCAGAAATACATCGCGCGCATGGAGATCATCGAGAAGCTGCAGCGCTCGCGTCCCGAGATCGTGCACGTGTTCGATCAGATCGTGCGCACGCTGCCGGAAGGTGTCTATCTCACCGCGGTCAAGCAGACCGGCAACCGCCTCAAGTTCGAGGGTGTCGCCCAGTCGAGCACGCGTGTGTCCTCCTTCATGCGCAACATCGACGGCTCGCAGTGGCTGCGTAATCCGGAGCTCGAGGTGGTGCAGACCGGCAAGGGCACGGGCCCCGGCTCAAGTTTCGTGCTTACCGCCGACCAGGTGACCGCGACTGCCCCCGCGGACAATGCCGGCGCCAAGGGCATGAAGGGCAAGATGCGCAAGGCCAGCCTCGGTGGCACTGGGGCACGGCAATGAACCTCAATTTCCTCGAAGAGCTGCGCTCACTCGATCCGCGCGATCCGGGGCGCTGGCCGCTGCCGGTACTCGCCGGCGCGGTGGCCCTGGCGTTCGTGGCCGTGTCGCTGGTTGGCCTGTACATGCTGGTGTGGAACCAGCAGCGTCCGGAGCTGCAGCGCCGCCAGGACGAAGAGCAGAAGCTGCGCCAGGAGTTCCACGACAAGCATTCCAAGGCAGTGAACCTCGAGCTGTACAAGCAGCAGCTGAAGGACATCGAGCGCTCCTTCGGCGCGCTGCTGCGCCAGCTGCCGGGCAAGACCGAGGTGCCGAGCCTGCTGGTGGACATCTCGCAGACCGGGCTCGCGGCCGGGCTGCAGGAGAAACTGTTCCAGCCCCAGGCCGAGCAGAAGAAAGACTTCTACGCGGAGCTGCCCATCAAGATCCGCCTCACCGGCAACTATCACTCGTTCGGCGAGTTCGTGAGCGGCATCGCGGCTTTGCCGCGCATCGTCACGCTGCACGACATCGACATCAAGACCGACGGCAAGGACGCCTACGACCAGTTATCGCTCGAGCTCACGGCGAAAACCTATCGCTACATGGAGGAGGACGAGATCGCTGCGGCCGAGGCGGACAAGAAGAAGGACGTCACTCACCGGGCGAAGCCGGCGGGGTGAGGGCAATGAACGGTACCACGGTGCTCACCCATGAATGAACCGACCTGGCGACGTGGATCACGGTTGCTGTGCCTGGCGCTGGCCTGTGGCTGCGCGGCGCTGAGCGCATGCTCGAGCGCGGACGATGAGCTGACGCGCTACATCGAGGACACCAAGAAGGAGCCCGGCGGACGCGTCGAGCCGCTGCCGGAGATCAAGCCGTACGAGACCTACGTCTACAACGCCTATGATCTGCGCTCGCCGTTCATGCCGAGCAGCCCCGGCTCGGGAGCCGGCTTGAACGGCCCGCACCCCGATCAGAAGCGCAACCGCGAATTCCTCGAGCAGTACTCGCTCGACACACTGAAGATGGTGGGCACGCTGCGTCTGGGCGGCCAGATGTTCGGCCTGGTGGAGACCAAGGACGGCCTGGTGCACCGCGTGACCGCCGGCAATCACATGGGGACGGCCGAAGGCAGGATTACCGACATCACGCCGTCCAAGATCAGTCTCGTTGAAATCGTTCCGGACAGCCTCGGCGGATACATGGAGCGCCCCGCCGCGCTGGCACTGAACGAGTAAAGCAGGGAGTTTCCATAAATGCATGCGTCCAGCCTGATTCACCGACTCCTCGGCACGGCCGCGTGGCTGGGGCTCGCAGTGATTGCCTGCGTGGCTCCCGAGGCTCCGCTGCGCGCCGCGGAACAGCCCGCGCTGCAAGCCATCGACGTGCAGCCCCTGAGCGGGCAGCAGCTGCAGCTCATCATGCGTCTGTCGGCGCCGGCGCCGCAGCCGCTGTCGTTCACCATAGACAACCCGGCACGCATCTCCTTCGATCTGCCGAACACCACGCTGGCGCTGCCTTCGCGCCGCATCGACGTGCACACCTCTGGGCTCGACACCATCGTCGCCGCTGAGACCAAGGACCGTACGCGCCTGGTGCTGAATCTCGACAAGCTGGTGCCGTACGACACCCGCGTCGACGGCAACAACGTGATCGTGGTGCTCGGCGCCGGCGGCGCCACCGCGGCGTCGGCGGTCGGCGCGGGCGCTGGCGGCGCCATGGCCGGCGGCGGCATGGCCGGCGCTGGCAGCGGCGCGCGCGAGCTGCGCTCGATCGACTTCCGTCGCAGCGCCGATGGCGCGGGCCGCGTGATCGTCAAGTTGTCCGATCCGCACATCCACATCAACATGCATCAGCAGGGCAACCAGATCGTGGTCGACTTCAGCGATGCCAGCGTGCCGGCCAATCTGACGCGTCGCTTCGACGCGAGCGACTTCGGTACGCCGGTGAGCAGCTTCGACGTCAGCCGTGTCGGCGCCGGCTCACGCATCGCGATTTCGGCCAATGGCGACTACGAGCAGCTCGCCTACCAGTCCGACGATCAGTACGTGGTGGAGGTGTCACCGCGGCGCCGCGCCGCCAACGCACCCGAGGACAAGCCGGTGTACACCGGCGAGCGCCTGACGCTGAACTTCCAGGACATCGAGACGCGCGCGGTGCTGCAGCTGCTGGCCGATGCCAGCGGCCAGAACATCGTGGTGAGCGACTCGGTGAGCGGCAACGTCACGCTGCGGTTGCAGAACGTCCCCTGGGACCAGGCACTCGACATCGTGCTGCGCACCAAGGGCCTCGACAAGCGCCGCCAGGACAACGTCATCATCGTCGCGCCGCAGGCCGAGCTGGCCGCGCGCGAGAAGGCGGAGCTCGCCGCCCACAAGGAAGTGCAGGAGCTGGCGCCGCTGCGCTCGGAGTACCTGCAGGTCAACTACGCCAAGGCCAAGGACCTGGAGGCGCTGATCAAGACGCAGAACAACTCACTGCTGTCGCCGCGCGGCAGCGTGACGGTCGATGAGCGTACCAACACCCTGCTGCTGCAGGACACCACCGATCGGCTCGCGGACGTGCGCCGCCTGGTGGCGACCCTCGACATCCCGGTGCGGCAGGTGCTGATCGAGGCGCGCATCGTCATCGTCAACAATGACTTCCAGCGGCAGCTCGGTGCGATATTCGGCTGGACCAACGTCAACAAGTACGGTAACACCGGACTCGTGACCACCACCGGCAACGCGGCCGGCACCGACCAGATCATCGGCTCCGGGCTGCAGAACGTGCAGACGACCGGCACGCCCTTCCCGGTATCGATCCCGACCGGCTCGACTGCGACCAACCGCTACAACGTCAACCTGCCGGTCTCGCCGTCGGCTGGCTCCTGGGCCTTGGGCATCCTCGGCAACAACTTCATCGTCGACCTGGAGCTGTCGGCGGCGCAGGCGGAGACGCAGGCGAACATCATCTCGACCCCGCGGGTGCTCACCGCCAATCAGAAGGAGGCGGTTATCGAGCAGGGCGTGGAAATTCCCTACCAGCAGTCCGCTTCCAGCGGCGCGACCACCATTCAGTTCAAGAAGGCGGTGCTGTCGCTGAAGGTGACGCCGCAGATCACGCCCGATAACCGCATCATCATGGACCTGGACGTCCGTGACGACAGCGTCGGTACGGTGATCGTGGCCTCGGGCGGAGTGAACGTGCCTTCGATCAATACCCGCGAGATCGGCACACAGGTGCTGGTCAACGACGGCCAGACAGTGGTGCTCGGCGGCATCCTGGAGACCACGCAGCGCGAGGACCAGACCAAGGTGCCCTACCTCGGTGACATCCCGGTGCTCGGCTATCTGTTTCGCAATACCAACCACCAGGATGACAAGGACGAGCTCATGATCTTCATCACCCCGAAGATCGTGCGCGAGGGCGTGAACGTCTACTGATCACGGCTACGCTGCGGCACGCGCGGCCGCCTTCGGGCGGCCGCGCTCATTTTGGGTATCCTGTCGTGCGCCATGGGCGGCAAGAGCAGCAGCGTTTTCCTCATCGGACCGATGGGCTCGGGCAAGACTGCCGTCGGACGGCAGCTGGCGCGGGCGCTCAACCTGCCCTTCCATGACAGTGACGCCGAGATCGAGCGGCGTACCGGCGTCGACATCGCCTACATTTTCGAGAAGGAAGGCGAGGCGGGCTTCCGCCAGCGCGAGCGCGAGGCGATCGAGGCGCTCACCGCGCTCGATGGCATCGTGCTCGCCACCGGCGGCGGGGCGGTGCTGCTCCCGGAGAACCGCCGGCACCTCGCCGAGCGCGGCTACGTCGTCTACCTCAGGACCTCGGTGGCGCAGCAGGCCGACCGCGTGCGGCACGGTAAGCACCGGCCGCTGCTCGCTAGCGGCGATGCCGCCACGCGGCTCGGTCAGCTGATGGATGCACGCGCGCCGTTGTACGCGGAGATTGCCGACCTGGTGGTGTCGACCGACGGGCGGCGGGTCAACAGCGTCGCGCAGCATGTGCTGCGCGAGCTGACGCGGTTGCGCCGCGAGCCCTGACGCGTGCCGGCGCGGGCCCTCACGTATACTGCGGGCGCGCGGCCCGGCTCCGGGCGCGGGCCGCGCACGCCCGTGGATACGCTCAACGTCGCACTCGAAAACCGCAGCTACCCGATCCTGATCGGCGACGGCCTGCTCGGCCGGGCGCAGCTTTTCGGGCAGCATCTGGCGGCGCGCGATCTGCTGCTGGTGAGCAATATCACCGTCGCCCCGTTGTACCTGCCGACGCTGGCGCCGAGCCTTGCCGGCCGGCGCGTCGTCGAGGTGATGCTTCCCGATGGCGAGGCGCACAAGACCCTCGCCAACGTCGCGCGGGTGCTCGATGTTCTGATTGCCAACCGCTTCGCCCGCGACTGTGCGGTGCTGGCCCTGGGCGGTGGCGTGGTGGGCGATCTGGCCGGGTTTGCGGCCGCCTGCTACCAGCGCGGCGTGGCGCTGGTACAGCTGCCGACGACGCTGCTCGCGCAGGTGGACTCTGCCGTGGGCGGCAAGACCGCCGTCAATCACCCCGGCGGCAAGAATCTGATCGGCGCCTTCCATCAGCCGGTGCTGGTAGTCACCGATACCGGCACGCTCGCGACACTCCCCGACCGTGAGCTGCGTGCCGGCCTGGCCGAGATCATCAAGTACGGCCTGATCTGCGACGCCGTGCTGTTTGCCTGGCTCGAGGCGCACGTCGCCGAGGTGCTTGCCCGGGAGCCGGCGGCCCTGGCGCACGTCATCCGCCGCTCCTGCGAGATCAAGGCCGCCATCGTCGGTCGCGACGAGCGCGAACAGGGCGAACGCGCACTGCTCAATCTCGGCCACACCTTCGGCCATGCGATCGAAGCCGCCACGGGCTACCAGCAGTGGCTGCACGGCGAGGCGGTCGGCGCTGGTCTCGTCATGGCCGCCGCGATGTCGCGCGACTGCGGGCTGCTGCCGGCGAGCGAATGCGAACGGGTGCGCGAGCTCATCGAGCGCACGGGACTACCGGTGCGCATGCCGGCGGTCACGGCGGCTGCTGCGCTCGAGCACATGCGTATCGACAAGAAGGTGCTGGCGGGGAAGCTGCGCCTGGTGCTGCTGCGCCAGATCGGCGAGGCGTTCGTGTCCGCGGATTATCCGGGCGAGGCGCTGACGCGCACGCTCGCGGCGCACTTCGGGTGAAGACGTGAACGAGGTGCCGGCCGCGGCTGCCGCCCTTGCGCCCTATGCGGCGCACGACGAGCAGTCGCGCGGGCGGCGCTACCCGGAGCCGAGACCGGAATTTCGCGGCGAGTTCCAGCGTGACCGCGACCGCATCATTCACTCGAATGCGTTCCGCCGCCTGGTCTACAAGACCCAGGTGTTCGTCAATCACGAGGGCGACCTGTATCGCACGCGCGTCACCCACTCGATCGAGGTCGCGCAGATCGCGCGCTCCGTGGCGCTGGCGCTGCAGCTGAACGAGTCGCTCACCGAGGCGATCTGCCTCGCCCACGATCTCGGCCATACCCCCTTCGGGCACGCTGGCCAGGATGCGCTCAATGAGTGCATGCGTGATTACGGCGGCTTCGAGCACAACCTGCAGTCACTGCGCGTGGTGGATGAGCTCGAGGAGCGCTACGCGGATTTTCGCGGCCTCAACCTGACCTTCGAATGCCGCGAAGGGATCCTGAAGCATTGCTCGCTGCGCAACGCCCGTGAGCTCGGCGAGCTGGGCGAGCGCTTCATCAAGCGACATCAGCCCGGCCTCGAGGCACAGATCGCCAATCTCGCCGACGAAATCGCCTACAACAATCACGACGTCGACGACGGTATACGCGCGCAGCTGCTCGACGTGTCCGCGCTGCGTGAAGTAGCCATGTTTCGGCGCCAGTACGATGTGGTAGTGGCGCTTTATCCCAACCTGAACGAGCGGCGGCTGGTGCACGAGATCATCCGTCGCATGATCAATCACCTGGTAGTCGACTTCATCCGTGCCACGCAGACACAGCTCGCGCAGGTTGCACCGCGCTCAATCGACGAGGTACGCACACACAGCGAGCCACTGGCGACACTCAGCGATGCCTGCCGCGAGGAACACGTCGAGCTCAAGGCCTTCCTGCGCGAGCACGTCTATCGCCATTACAAGGTGCTGCGCATGACCTCGAAGGCGCGCCGCGTGCTGCAACAACTGTTCGAGGCACTTTTCAAGGACGTGAGTCTCATGCCGGGCGAATATCGTGACCTCGCCCTGCGAGGAGAGGCTGCCCATGGCCCGTCCGGTCGCGCCAGGGCCGTAGCTGACTACATCGCAGGCATGACCGACCGGTACGCCATCCTCGAGCACCGGCGGTTGTTTGAGCCGGCGGAGAGAACTTAGCCGAGGAGTCGAGCGCTCTGTTAAAACTGTCGTCCGATGCTAGGGGGCCGGATGCAGAACCCGCCACCGCTCCGCATTGATTTTGAATAAGAGCGCAGTCGTCATTGGCCAATGGCCGAAGACCTCGGACTCAAAGCTCATTCCTAGTTTTTCCAATACTTTTAGGCTGGCCTTGTTGTCCGGATACACCGTTGCAACTATCGCATTGATACCCAGGCCCTCAAAGGCTGCATCGATCGATGCCGTCGCTGCTTCCGTGGCGTATCCCTTGTTCCAGCAATGACGCTGCAGAGCGAATGCAACCTCAACCTCTGTAGTGTGGGGCAGGGGACGTACTCCGCAATACCCGATGCACGCTTGCTCGCCGCGAAGAACGACAGCGAGAGTTCCCCATCCACGTGTTGCATGGGCATCGCGCATGACGCGTACCGACTCCGCTGCCGCTGCTCGGCTCTTGACGTCACCAATGAATCTTGTGACGTCTCGATCCGCCAAAAGCTGTGCGACGCTGTCGATATCAGACTCTTGAAATGGTCGTAGTTCCAACCTTGCCGTGACAATTGGCACAGGGATAGTGCGTTTTGGGCCATGTTCCAACAGCAGCCCAACTGTGGAGTCAATCATTCAACACTGCCTTCGAGTCGCCCGATGTTCGTGCCACCAGGTTTCGGTGATCGCGGTTCGCCTGTGAAACAGTAGCAATGTATCGCTACTTCTCGCACGGGACCTGAGTCATCTGGCCGCGTGTGGTCTTCAAGCCAATTATCCATTCCCTCAAGGAAGGCCTCGGTTCGTTCATGAGCGACGGCTCGCCACAAGCCTATCCACTTCTCTGGAAGAAAGAAGACGCGGGCATCTCGGTCTATGTCACGTGAACGCGGATCGGAATCGGCGTTTCGCAGCGACACCCTTAAGTACTGTGGAACCAAAGCTGCAGCGCGCTCTATAGCGGACGTACGCGGCCCTCGCAAGACTACTTGACGTCCTGTGGCCATGGCGAAGTGTCCCGTGCGCAGTTGCCGAATTACTCCATTTGTCTGCATCCACCGCAACGCAGCGGAGATCTTATGGCGAGGAAATCGCTTGCCGATCAACTTACGGAGTTCGGATTGCCTTAGAGCACGTGGTTCTCCACTGGCTGGGTCCGTGTACGTGGCTTGACGGTGCCAGTCGTGCACAACTCCACCGATCTCAACCAACTGTTCATGGCCCGCTTTAATAATTTTGGCGGATTTGTATTTCCTTAGCCGTCCGCCTGCACCAAGTCGACGAGCCTCCTTATGCAGTTGGGAAGCCAGGAGCTTTTTTGAGAGTCCGGCCGCAAGTATAAATTCAATTGTTTCGCTCAGAAGGATATCAACAGCCGCTTGCGAAATGGGCTTTGTGTTCCTGCGAGCCACAGGCGCTCGCTGCTCTCGCTTATCGCGCAGAGCGATTGGATCTGCTGCTATTCTCATCGCGCCTTTCCTTCGAAAGACTCTCTTCGAACATGAAACCGCTTAGGCCAAGGCGTACTTTGAGGTCTCCTCTGGGTTGTCTGCGCCGCCAGCGAACACTGTTCAGTTCGTCTGTGATCCAAGAAAACATGGCCTCCAGTCGGTCGCGCAATACCTTTCGAACGAGTGGAAGATCCTGTTCGTCGATATCGAAGCTTTGAGCGGTGCGCCACAAGTGGCGATCATCAGGTTGCATCGCGTCATGGAACAGCGCATGGATAGCGTCGCGCATTCGCTGGCCGGCACCCTGTCGATTCATGCCGCTCGATGTCAACTTGGGACTTGGCATCCCCTTCCACTTGAGTTGCCCATTCGGAAGCGGATCGACGTAATCAACTCGTATCAACTCATCGACTATTAAGCGTGGCCATACGCCGGGCGCGTAGCGTTGGATGAGGGTCCACACACTTTGCCCTTTGGTTCTGGGACCACCAATTTCTAGAGTCCGAGGAGCCCCTTTGTCGGTGTACTCAGGGTCTGATAGCCAACCGTCGATGACTCGACTCATTGAATCGCGGCGAGAGACTAAGCCCGCGTCGGCTTCCGGCTGCATCTTGAGTAGAGCTGCCACTGTATGGCGATCGATGCCGGTTTTAATTGAGATACGAGAGATATTTGGTCGGCGGATTGCTGGTGTCTGTGTTCTCGCGACCGCATGGACGCAAATGGCCCGAAATAGCGCCTCGGCCTCTAAGCTGGTAATGCCATTTTCGATCAAGAGCGGAGCTAGTCCTTCGAAGGCGGCCCCGGCGATCCTCAACGCGATCGCCTTTTGCGATTTACCTCGGCCGGAAGGGCGCGAGCGCGCTCTACTTTGCTTAATGGCAACACGCCTCATGCTTGAGTGAAATCTCTGGCGTACCCCTGAGCCTGAGTGGACAGAAGACGTCTAGCTCATCCCATTTTGGGGCGTCGATATCGCACCGAACAGAGGTCAAATCAGGTGAAAGCTTTCAGATTTGAACCGTAGCACTCCCCTCCCGAACCGCATCGCCTGACGCATACCGCTTCCCGCATCGGCATCAATCAACCTCTGTGGATCTTGAAGGGTCTGCCTCACGGGGCGTCCAAGCGTTTGCAGTGATCTGTTTTTGTTGAGCTTTTTGTACTGTCAAGCTGGACGGCATAGGTCTAGGAAGGGGTTAGCGCGCGCGAGCGGACTGCCCGGTACCGCTGCATTGCAGCATCGAATCGTGCGCCAAGCTAAAACACAAAAGAACTCTTTTCACAACAGCCACTTGTCATAACTTGCCGCCGAGGTCATGATTCTGTGACATGGCTCTCAATAACCAAAATAATGCCTTGGACGCAGAGCTCGGCCAATCACCGCTGCCGCGCGCGGTCGAGGTCCTGTTAGAGCCCATCGCGCGAATGCTCGTACGTCAGGGCATTGGCGGGAACAGCGCGGTTGAGATCGTCAAGCGCGCTTACATTGCCGCAACAGTTAACGTTCTGAAGGAACGGAAGCAGCCTGCAACAACCGCACGTCTGCAGATCTTCAGTGGGTTCCCAGGCCGCGAGGTTGAGCGAATTCGCAGCCAACTGGAGTCCGCATCTCCAGTTGAACCTAGTCGGTTCGACCAAGTAACTAAGCTGCTCACGACGTGGCATCTGGACGATCGCTACAGCTTGCAGTTTGGCGGAACGCCTCGTGAGCTGCGTATCGGTGCTGGCGCGCGTGACGAACTCACCTTTACGAGTCTCGCGTCTGAATGCGCTCCAGCTTTGGACTCCACTGAGCTGCTGACAGAGCTTGTAGCCATTGGCGCAGTGCAGCTTTCCGAGGACACCAAGCGAGTGCGCCCCGTTGCGCGGGCCTACCTTCCGGAGCCTCTTTCGCGTGCCGCAACGGAACGACTCGGCCGCATGGTAAGGAACTTTACAGAGACTCTTGACTGCAACTTCCAAACACAGGAACCCGAAGCTCGACGCGTTGACCGGCATGTCAGCGCGGACTTCGCAATTACTCCTGAGGTTGAGAATGAATTTCGCCTGAAGGCTCGCCAAGAGGGACAAGCGCTTTTGGAGTCGCTCGACAGCTGGTTGCAACAACAAAAGCCTGCGATAGAGAACGGCCGGCGTGTTGGGCTAGTTGTGTTTCAGTACGTTGAGGACGCCGGAAGCGAAGCGGTGTCGTCCCAAGAACCCGTGAAGCCTGAGGGGGAGATTCGTCAGGCGAACCCACAGGTTGTGGGCCCTTATTTCATGGGGTCTGTGGAAAAGCCGCAAGGTGAAGAGACGAAGAATGTTTCTGAGGACGCCGATGAAGGCGTCATCGATGTCTTAAATTACCGGGGACCGAAAAATGAACGCGGAAAATCCTAAGCGGGCCGTGAGGCCTCTGATCGCACTGTCTACCGTTCTCTGCATGGCCGGCATTGGGTCAAGTTGGGCTGGCGGGGGGACATCGACGTCCGGTATCGGCGGCAGCGGAACAGCGAAGTCCGGTATCGGTGGCAGCGGAACATCGACGTCCGGTATCGGCGGCAGCGGAACATCGGTGTCCGGTATCGGCGGCAGCGGAACATCGGTGTCCGGCATCGGCGGCAGCGGAACATCGAAGTCCGGTATCGGTGGCAGCGGAACATCGACGTCCGGTATCGGCGGCAGCGGAACAGCTAAGTCCGGTATCGGTGGCAGCGGAACATCGACGTCCGGTATCGGCGGCAGCGGAACATCGGTGTCCGGTATCGGCGGCAGCGGAACATCGGTGTCCGGTATCGGCGGCAGCGGAACATCGAAGTCCGGTATCGGCGGCAGCGGAACATCGACGTCCGGTATCGGTGGCAGCGGAACAGCGAAGTCCGGTATCGGCGGCAGCGGAACATCGACGTCCGGTATCGGCGGCAGCGGAACAGCGAAGTCCGGTATCGGCGGCAGCGGAACATCGACGTCCGGTATCGGTGGCAGCGGAACATCGACGTCCGGTATCGGCGGCAGCGGAACAGCGAAGTCCGGTATCGGCGGCAGCGGAACATCGGTGTCCGGTATCGGCGGCAGCGGCCTTCATAAGCTCGGGATCGGTGGAAGCGGTGCGCCAGTTGCAGGCGTGACCGTTCAGCGACATCTGGCCGTGGGCGGGAAGCGATAAGACCACTGTTTGGAGGCCGTCCGCGTAACATTTTGCTACCGTGCTACGCGGACGGTCACTCTAGCGAGTTTGTGGGCATAGTGCGGCTACGGTTGAGTAAGTTCTTCTCTTAGCTTCTTCCTCAAAATCTTCCCCACATTGCTCTTGGGCAGGTCCGTCCTGAAGTACACGTGTTTCGGCACCTTGTAGGGTGCGAGCGATTCGCGGCAGCAGTCGATGACCTGTTTCTCCGTAAGCGATGGATCCTTGCGGACCGCGAACAACGCGACGACCTCACCGGAATGCTCATCGGGCTGCGCTACCGCGGCGACTTCCAGAACGCCCGGGCAGGTGACAGCGACCGACTCCACCTCGTTCGGATATACGTTGAATCCTGACACCAGGATCATGTCCTTCTTGCGGTCCTCGATGTAGACGAACCCGCGCGGATCCATGCGTCCGACATCGCCGGTACGCAGCCAGCCGCCGGGTAGCATCACCTTTGCCGTCTCGTCGGGACGGTTCCAGTAGCCGCGCATCACCTGCGGTCCGCGGACGCAGATCTCGCCGACCTGCCCGACGGCCAGATCGTTGCCGGCATCGTCCTTGATTGCGATCTCGGTGGAGGGGATTGGCAGACCGATCGAGCCGTTGAAGGGCTCATCGGGCGGATTGATGCAGGCACCCGGCGAGGTCTCGGTGAGCCCCCAGGCCTGGGTCAGCTCTGTGCCCGTTACCCGTTTCCAGTGCTCGGCCACAGCGGCCTGCACGGCCATGCCTCCGCCGAGAGCCACCCTCAGCTGACTGAAATCGAGCTGCTCGAACCCTGGCGCGTGCAGCATGGCGTTGAACAGCGTGTTCACGCCGCTGATGTAGTTACACGGATACTTTTTCATGTCGGCGAGCAGCGCCGGCAGATCGCGCGGGTTGATGATCAGGACGTTCTTCCAGCCGAGACGCAGGAATGCCAGGCAATTCCCCGAGAGCGCGAAGATGTGATACAGGGGCAATGCGGTGATCACGACACCGGCGCCGTCGTGCAGGCGCTTACCGAGGAACGCATCTGCCTGCAGCAGGTTAGTGCTGATATTGCCGTGTGACAGCATCGCACCCTTGGACACGCCCGTCGTACCGCCGGTGTACTGCAGGAATGCGAGGTCGTCGGGTCCGATGTCCACGGGCGCGAGCGGCAGCCTCCGGCCCCGGGCGATCGCCGCCTTGAACGGCACCGCCGCCGGCATGCTCCATGCGGGCACCTGCCGGCGCACGTGGCGCACCACGAAGTTGACGATGCCTGAGCGGGGGAAGGACAGGCAATCGCCGACGGCGGTCACCAGCACGCGCTTCAGGTTCGTGCGTGCGATTACCGCCTCCACTACGTGCGCGAAGTTCTCCAGCACCAGGATCGCCGTGGCGCCGGAGTCCGTCAGCTGATACTCGAGCTCGTGCGCGGTGTACAGCGGGTTGGTGTTGACTACGATCAGGCCGGCACGCAGCGCACCGAGCATCGCTATCGGGTACTGCAGCGTGTTGGGCAGCATGATCGCGATGCGCTCGCCCTTGACGAAGCCCTGCTGCTGCAGCCAGGCGGCGAAGGCACGTGTCAGCTCGTCGAGCTGCCGATAGGTGAGCGCGCTATCCATCTGCACGAACGCCACCCGGTCGGCGTACTGGGCACAGGCTTTCTCCAGCAGCTCCTTCAGCGTGCGCAGCTGCCTCGGGTCGACCTCGGCCGGTATCCCCGCCGGATACGACTTCAGCCAGATTCTGTCCATCAGCGTCCCCCGCCGCGCGGATTCTTATTGAGGAGAGGTTTGAGGTACGGCCAGATTGTATCGAGAATCAGCGGCTGGCCGGCGGCGTTGGGATGCATGCCATCCTGTTGCATCAGGGCCGGATTGAGCGCCACCTTTTCCAGCATGAACGGCACCAGCGGCAGATGATAGCTGGCAGCGAGCTGCGGGAAGATGCCGGCAAACTGCTCGGTGTAGCGCGGCCCGTAGTTCGGCGGCATGCGGATGCCAATCAGCAACAGGCGCGCACCGGCGGCCTGCGCCAGTCGCACCATCTCGTCCAGGTTGTCGCGCGTGGTGACGACCGGCAGTCCGCGCAGGCCGTCGTTGGCACCCAGCTCGAGAATCACGAGCTTCGGTTGATGCAGCTGCAGCGCCCGCGGCAACCGCTCGAGTCCGCTGCTGCTGGTTTCCCCGCTCACGCTGGCGTTGATGATCGCGTCCCCGTACCCTTGGGCCTGAAGTCGCTGCGCGAGCAGCGCAACCCAACCCTGCTCCGGGCGAAGTCCGTAGGCGGCGCTCAGGCTGTCGCCGAACACCAGGATCGTGCTGGGGGAGGCCACCGCGTTCTGGAGCGCGATGAACAGCAATGCAACGCCCAGCGCCCGGGCGCCGACGACACGCAGCCACGTTCTCAAGGCTGAACACCTCTGCAAGCAGGTTAGCAGTCCGGAAGGTTCACTGACCATCGTCGATGACGTCTCGCTGGCTATCGCGGCGGGTGAGTCGATCGCTGTTACCGGTCCCTCGGGCGCCGGCAAATCGACGCTGCTGGCGCTGCTCGCCGGACTCGACCTGCCCACCCGCGGGCGGGTGCTGCTCGACGGGCACGATCTCACCCAACTCGACGAGGACGGGCGCGCGCGACTGCGCGCGCAGCGTGTCGGCTTCGTGTTCCAGTCCTTTCATCTCATCCCGGCACTCACGGCGCTCGAGAACGTGATGCTGCCGCTTGAGCTGGCGGGGCGCAGTGACGCGCGCCGCGGGGCCGCGGCCGCGCTGGAGGGCGTCGGTCTGGGCGAGCGCACCGGCCACTACCCGCGCCAGCTCTCCGGTGGCGAGCAACAGCGCGTGGCGATCGCGCGCGCCTTCGTCACGCGTCCGGCAGTGCTGTTCGCCGATGAGCCCACCGGCAACCTCGACACGGTCACCGGTGCACGCGTCGGCGAACTGCTGTTCGAGCTCAACGCCAGTGCGCACACCACGCTGGTGCTGGTCACGCATGATCGCGAGCTCGCCGGACGCTGCGCGCGCATAGTCAGGATGGAAGCAGGGCGCGCGCTATGAGGGCGCTATTGCTGGCGCTGCGCACCCTGGCGCGCGAATGGCGCTCGGGCGAGCTCGGCGTACTGCTGCTGGCGCTGACCGTGGCGGTCGCGGCGCTGACCGGCGTCGGCTTCCTGGTCAGCCGCATCAGCGCCGCCGTGGCGCTGACGGCCAGCGAGGTGCTCGCGGCGGACCTGCGCCTGGGCTCGCCGCAGCCGCTCAGCGACGCCTACTTCAACGAGGCCGCGCGCCGCGGACTGCGCAGCGCGCGCAGCACCCGGCTGCTGTCGGTGGTGTTCAACGGCGATGCCAGTCAGCTTACCAA
This sequence comes from uncultured Gammaproteobacteria bacterium, assembly GCA_963837075.1. Classification (GTDB taxonomy): domain Bacteria; phylum Pseudomonadota; class Gammaproteobacteria; order Steroidobacterales; family Steroidobacteraceae; genus 13-2-20CM-66-19. The sequence goes on from CAWILY010000009.1 coordinate 746,444, forward strand.
CGTGGTTGCCGTGACCGACGGCTATCCGTTACGCGGACGGGTGCTGCTGGCGATGCAGCCGTTCGCACCGGGAGCCGCGGCCCGCGGCATTCCCGCCCCTGGCGAGGTATGGCCCGACTCGAAGCTGCTCGCCGCGGTGGGCGGGGGTGTCGGCTCGCAGCTGTCGATCGGCGCGGCCACGCTGCGGGTCGCGCGGGTCCTCATCTCCCGTCCCGACCAGGGTGGTACGTTCGCCGACCTTGCGCCGAGTCTCATCATGAACGCCGCCGATCTGTCGGCCACGGCGCTGATCCAGCCGGGTAGCCGCGTCAGCTACGGCGGCCTGTTCGCCGGCGAGCGCGCGCGCATCGAAGAATTCAAGGCGTGGCTCGGTACGCACAAGCTCTCCGGCGAGCGGCTGCGCGATATTACCGAGGCGAGTCCGCAGGTGAAGAACGCGGTGGAGCGCGCCGGGCGCTTCCTGAGCCTCGCGAGCCTGGTGAGCGTATTGCTGTGTGCCATCGCGGTGGCGATGGCGGCGCGACGCTATGTCCACCGCCACCTGGACAGCGTGGCGCTGCTGAAGACGCTCGGCGCCACGCGCGCCTTCACGCTCAGCATGTCGCTGCTGCAGCTGCTCGTCCTGGCGCTGGCGGCGGCCGCTGCCGGCGCCGCCAGCGGCTTTGTGGCGCAGGAATGGCTGCTGCGCACGGTGCGCGGCTTGCTGAGCGTGACCGAGGTGCCGCCGGTGAGTTTCACGCCGGTTGCCATCGGCTTCGTGACGGCGGTGGCGGTGCTCGCCGGGTTCGCGCTGCCGCCGCTGCTGCAATTGTCACGCGTTCCTGCGCTGCGCGTGCTGCGGCGGGACATCGGTGCGCCGCCGCCGCTGGTGCTGCTCGCCTTCGGTCCGGCAGTGGCGGTGGTGCTGCTGCTCATCTACTGGGTCGTGCCCAGCCCAAGGATGTTCCTCTACCTGAGCGGCGGCTTGGCCGCGTTCGTGCTGGTGCTCGCGCTCGCGGGGCTGTTGCTGGTCACGCTCGCCGGGCGGCTGCGCGGACGCGTCGGCGTCGCGTGGCGCTTCGGCGTGGCCAACCTCAGCCGCCGCCGCGCCGAGAGCGTGGTGCAGCTGGTGGCCTTCGGCACCGGCATCATGGTGCTGCTGCTGCTGGGGATCCTGCGCAGCGATCTCAACGGCGACTGGCAGCGCACGCTGCCGCCGAATCTGCCCAACTACTTCTTCGTCAACATCCCGCCGCAGTCACGTCAGGAGTTCGCGCAGTTTCTCGCCGCGCAGGGCGCGCACACCACGCGCATGCTGCCGATGATCCGCGGCCGGCTGACGGGCATCAACGGCCACCCCGTCGAGGAACGTAGCGCCCGCGGCGGCGAGGACAACTTCGCCACCCGCGAGCAGAATCTCACCTGGACCAACCAGCTCGGCAGCGACAACCACCTCGTCGCCGGGCGCTGGTGGACGGCCGCGGATTACGGCAAGCCGCTGGTATCGCTGGCCAGCGAGTTCCAGGAATCGCTCGGCGTGCAGGTGGGCGATCACCTTACCTTCGACATCGCCGGCGAGACACGCGAGGTGACCGTGGCCAGTATCCGCAAGGTCAAATGGGACACCTTTCAGCCCAACTTCTTCATCGTGTTCGCACCGGGAGTGCTGGAGGGTGTCGCCGGCACCTACATGACGAGCGCCTACTTCACTCCGGCGTCCGCGCACGCGCTGGCCGACCTCGCGCACCGCTTTCCGAGCGTGTCGATCTTCGACATCGACGAGCTGCTGACGCAGGTCCGCGCCGTGCTCGACAAGGCGGCGCTGGCTGTGCAGAGCGTATTCGTGTTCACGCTGTTCGCGGGACTTACGGTGTTGCTCGCTGCCGTGCAGGCAAGCCGCGACGAGCGTCGCTACGAGAGCGCCATGCTGCGTACGCTCGGTGCCAGCCGCAGTACCGTGGTGCAGGGCGTGCTGGCGGAGTTTGCCACGCTCGGCACTCTCTCGGGGCTGCTCGCCGCCAGCGGTGCATCGGTGGCGGCCTACTTCCTCACTACCCGCTGGCTCGAGCTGCGTTATGTGTTCGAGTTGACACCGTGGCTGGCGGGCGTGCTGGGCGGTGCGGCGCTGGTGGCCGCCGGCGGCTGGCTCGCCACCCGTAGCGTCATCAACCAGCCACCGCTCACTACACTGCGGGCCTGACGGCGCGCTCGCGGCGGCGGCCGGCTCAATGCTGGATGCCGATCGTGACCCAGGAGTCGGGCTGGGGCTGACCGTGCCAGTCGAGCCCCTCGAGGGTGAACTGGTAATTGCCGGGGCCGAGCGCAGTGCTGTTGAGCACGATGCGCAGGTGCCCGTTGGAATCCTTCTCGAGGTTGCTGATGATGGCGACGCGTCCCTGGTCGATGCGATCGATCGTGACGCGGAACGTGTGATACGGCGAGCGTGACTCGTCGATCTTCAGGTCCGCGAGCTGCGCTGCGCCGCGGCTGCCGATGGTGATGGCGGGTGCATTGGAGGCGCCGACGCGGCTCGGCATCACGCGGATCTCGCGCGTACTGGTGGCCGGATCGAGGGTTCGTTCAGTGGCCTGCTTCTCCAGCTCGGCGATGCGCCGGTTCTTGGCGGCGCTGCCGGCGCCGGTCAGTGCCAGCGCGATGCCGAACACCACCGCGGCGGCCAGCAGCGCCAGCGTTACCTGCGGCTTCTGCCACAGCGGGCGCGGCGCCTCCTGCCAGGGCTCGGGCTTGCCGCTTGCCTCGAGCAGGCGCAGTCCGGCATTCACTCTCTCGGGCAGCCCGATCTCATCGAGCACCGCCGGGTGATCGTGACAGAAGCGTTCAAACTCGGTCGCTGCCTTGATGGGCAGGCGCCCCGAGAGGTAACGCTCCACGATCTGATTGCGTGCGATGAAATCACGATCCATCGGCGGCGAGGCCGGAACCGCGGTGGTGGGCGAGCCCGCGGCTGCCGCGCCAGCCGGTGTGCCCGCAGCGCGTGTCATAGCAGCTGCAGTCGGCGAGGTTCCGGCGGTCCTGGGCGCGCTGACCTTAGGCGCTGCAGCGGCAGGTGCTACCGCGGTAGGCGCGCCCCTGGGGGCCGGCGCTGCTGTCGCCATCGCGGCGGTTGGTGCACCCGGCTTCGGCGCGGCGCTGGCGCGTGCGTTCGCCCAGCTCGCGAGGCTCGGCGCATCCGGCTTTGATACGGGCGCTTCCACCTTGGCGGGCGCCGCCTGCGGCCTCGGCGGCGTCGCCGCCTTGGTGCCGGCGGAGGATGTCGGGCCCGCCGGGCGCACGGTGGGGACGACCGGTGTAGCAGCCTTGAGGGCGGGTTTCGCCGCGCCGCTCGCCACGCTCGCGGCGGCGACTTTCTTCGCGGCCGTGGATAAGGACGCGGTCCTGGCGAGCGGCACCCGTGCAGTCTCGCGCTGCGCATTCCCGGCGGCCTTGTCTGCGACGGTGGCAGCAGCAGTCGCCGCAGCCGCCGGTGTCATGGCAGGCTTGGGTGGCGCGGGCGGAACGGGCGGCGGCATCGGCGAAGTCAGCATCTCGTCGACCACCGGGTCCTCGAGCTCCAGCTCGATCTCCGGCTCCGGCTTGCGGGCCGCTGCATCGGCGCCGTTCACCACCGGCACGGCGCTCTGTTCCTGCCCCGGTTTGAGAAACAGCTCGGGGTCGATGAAATTGAGGCCGGTCTGCGCGGGATCCACAGCGACGGGGGCGGCCGCAGCGCTCGCAGGGGTCTTGGCTGCCGCGGCGGCGGCAGAAGGGGCAGCGACGCTGTCCTTCGGTTTGGCTGCGACGGACAACGGCTCATCGACCGACAGATCGGGGAGCGACTCGAGCGGCGGACGAGACGCGGCTTCCATATGGAGACATATCTAAACAAACGCGTGCGCCGCGCGGCGTCGCGATGGCTCACATATCGGGACCGGTGTCTCCCGGTTCGTGACAGCGGTCACAGTTGCCACGGCCCCGGCTGCCGTGCGCGAACTGCATCACGTTCTCAACTGGCCGAGCCGCTGAGGAAGTACTCGACCTTGTCGCGATAGGTGCGCGACAGCTTCAGCTCGTGTCCGCCCTGGAGGGTCAGAAAATACTCGCCGTTCATGTGCGCGCGCAGGCTCCTCACCAGCCGCAGGTTGACGATGGTGGAGCGGTGCACGCGCTGGAACAGCCGCGGGTCGAGAATCTCCTCCAGCTCCTTCATCGTGCCGCGCAGGATGTGCGTACTGCCCCCGGCGTGGATGCACATGTAGTCACCGGCCGCGTCGATCCACTCGATCGAGGCCACTGGCACTCGCAGCGTCTCGCGCCCTTGCCGGATCGGCAGCATCTCGGGGCGCCGTCCCGCGAGCGCTTTGGGTCCGTGCGTCAGGAGCTCATCGAGCGCCAGCTCGCCACAGCCGGTGATCTCGGCGATGATCTCCAGCAGGCGGTCGCGCTGTACGGCGGCGCTGCGGGCGCGCATGTGCTCGCGCACGCGCGTCAGGGCTGCCGCAAGGCGCTCATCGTCGATGGGCTTCAGCAGATAATCGACCGCGCGCGCCTCGAAGGCACGGATCGCATACTGGTCGTACGCGGTGACGAACACCACGATGGGCAGCGTCTCCTGTGGCAGCTGCGCCAGCACCTCGAAGCCGGACATGGCGGGCATCTGGATGTCGAGGAATACCAGATCCGGCTTGTACTGCTGGATGGCGGCGAGCGCCTCACGTCCGTTGGCACACTGCGCCAGGATCTCGAAGTCGCTCTCGGCCCGCAGGCGGATCTCGATCCCGCGCCGCGACAGCACCTCGTCGTCCACGATCAGGGTGCGGATTTTCATGCGCGCGCGCTTCCGGACAGGCGCGCCGCGGGCGCCGGCGCCACCGCCGCTGCCGTCGCCTTCTCCAGCGGTAGCGCCAGCTCGATGCGCAGTCCGGGTTGGGCATTCAACACCGCGAAGCGACAGTTCTCGCCATAGAGCACGGTGAGGCGCTCGCGCGTGTTGCGCAGACCCACGCCGCGCCGCTCGCCCGCCGGCGCGCCCTCGCGCAGGCCGGGCCCGTCGTCGATGACGGCGAGCTCCAACAGGCCCTCGCGCGCGCGCCCCTCGATGCGCACCAGGCCGCCTTCCTCGCGCGCGGACACGGCGTACTTCAGTGAGTTCTCCAGCAGCGGCTGCAGCAGCAGGCTCGGCACCAGCGCCTCGAGCGCGGGCTCCTCGATCGCGTACTCGAGGCGCAACCGCTCGCCGAAGCGCAGCCGCTCGGTGCCGAGATACAGATTGAGCGCCTCGATCTCCTGGCGCAGGGTGACCTTCTTCATCGGGTCCTGATCGAGCGTGTACCGCAGGAACTCCGACAGCCGCGTGACGGCATGGTTCGCCTTGCGGTTCTGATTGTCCAGGATCAGGGTCGAGATCGCGTTCAGGGTATTGAACAGGAAGTGCGGGTTCAGCTGATAGCGCAGCATCTTCAGCTGCGCCTCCTGCGCCAGCGCGACCGCCTTCAGCATGCCTTCCTCCTGCTTGCGCTGTGACTCGTAGAACTTGATGCCGAAATACAGCAGGCTCCAGCACAACAGCAGGTAGGTCGAGGACAGCGCCCCGCCGAACAGCTCGAACAGCGTCTGCGCCTGCCAGTCAGGATCGATGAACACCTTGTAGGAGAAGTTGATGACGATACGCAGCGCGAGCCCGATCACGTAGGAGGTGGCGAGCACGCCCACGATCATCATGCGTGGCGAGCGCCCCCACAGCCGCCGGTAGATGAAGCGCATCGGCGCCGATAGCACGAACCCGGCGAGGGCGGACACTGCGATGACGCGCGCGTAGCTGGCCGGCTTCTCGTAGAGCAACGCGCCAAAGTACTGCGAGATGCCGTACGCGGCCCAGCCTGCCGCGTGCAGACTCCAGAACAGCACGTTGCGATTGGAGCGGAACTGATCGAGCGTGGGCATCTTCCTGAAGCTTAGGCCATCAGGCTGCGCCACCGCGCCGCCGCACCGCGTCGGGTAGTCGCTTCGTCGCAGCGCGCCGGCACCTGCGGAGGACGGCGCCATCACGCCGGCGTGCCCGTAACTGATTGATAATAGAAGGGTAGTCTAACGCAGAACGGCGTTGAGACCGGTCGGATCAGGCGAACCGGCCAGCGAGTCGAGTGCCTGCGCCGTCGCGAGTGCGGCGCCCTGCGCGAGGTCGCAGCCGATGGCGGTCAGCCACTGCAGTGCCGCCTGGGAGTCGACCTTCTTCGCGCCGCAATGGATGCCGAGCACCTTGGCCGCCTGCACCGTGGCCACGACCATGGCCTGCGCGAGCTTGTCCTTCAGCGCCGAGGAGGTGAGCTTCGCGTCGATCTTCACCAGGCGTACCGCCTTGGAGCGCAACAGCGGCAGTACCTGCGCATCGAAGGAGAAGTCGTCCACGACCACCCAGGCGCCGACCTTCTCGCACTGACCGATGAAGCGCTCGACCTGCGCGCGGCGCTGCGTGCACAGCGCCTCGGCGATCTCGAAGCCGAGCGTGTCCGCGGCGATGCCGTGCGAGTTGAGCGCGGCGGCGACCTTCTGGGGGAAGCGCTCGTCCTCGAGCGTTGCGATCGACAGGTTGACCGTGAATCCCGTGGGCTGGGAATTCCATGCGGCGCGATGCGCCGCGAGCCAGCCGAGCAGGCGTTGCAGCACCTGTGCGTCGTAGGCCGCCGGATCGCGCACCGGTGTGGCCGAGCGCGACAGCAGCTGAAAGCGCCGCGTCTGGCCGCCAGCGCGCAGCTTCGCGTACGGCAGCACTTCGAGCATCAGGTTCGGGTCACTCGCCGCGGCGGCAGCTGCCAGGGGTTGGGCGGGCGCGGGCGGCGCCGCCTGCTGAACGGGAGCGATCCGTGCCGGGGCGGGCGGGGGCACAACGGCGGCTGGCGGGGGCGTGCGTACAGGGACGCGCTTGGCCACGGCCGGTGCCGCCGGGCGCGGCGTCACCGCAGGTGCAGGCGGTGCAACCGATGCCGCACGAGCGGCGTGTGTCGCGGGCGCGGCGGGCGCAGCCGGCCGTATGGGCGCACGCGCGGCGGCAGCCGGGGCTGATGCACGTGCCACGGGGCGCATCACGGGCGGTGGAGGGGGCGCGGGCGGCGGCGCCGGAGAGTCGCTGACGAACTCGAGGCTCATCATCTCGGAGGAGGTTTCGGCGGTCTGCGCCGGCGCGCTGGCAGCGGCGGCAGGCGCCGCAGCGGGCTGTACGACGGGGATCCGGTATGCACCGGTCTCCTCAGGCGTCAGCTCGAATTCGAGAATGTCGTTCACTTCCTCGGCGGACATGAGCGCCGTGCTGCGCCTGGCACCGGGCGCAGCCGCCGGCGCCGCCTCATCGAGCAGCGCGAGCACGTCGGGACTGTCCGAAGGCTCGCTCTCGGCGACTGGCTCGAGGGGTGCGGCGACGAGCCGCGCATCGGCCGCGGGCTTCAGCAGCACGGCGAGGCGCAGCATGATGGCGCGCACCGGTGCAGCCGCCATGCGCTCGAGGGTGTCATCGCCGACCGACTTGCCATCGGCAATGATCATGGCGATGCCGACGAGCTCGGCCGTGGGTGCGCGCACCGGGAGAAACAGCGCCAGGCGGCCGTCCTCCAGCCCCATCTCGTGACACGGGAGGGAGATATCGGCGGCCAGCAGCGCGAGTGCCTCGACGACCAGGCTGTGCTCGTCGGGCCCGAGGGCCCCTTCGCTCAGCCACAGCACGTTTGCTTCGTGATCACACAGCGACACCGAGTGCAGCCGTCGCGTCGGCAGCACCTCACGCAACTGCTGACCGAGCGACTCGACGGTGGGCGGTCCGGCGTCCGTGTTCACTGCCGGCGGCGGTGGCGCAGCCGCTGACACGGGCTTGAGGGCAGGTGATCGCATGGGTTTCAGTCGCAGCAAGGAATTTCCCGTCCCTCGAAGCATGCCCGGGCAGGCCCTACACCCACCCTGTGCACGCGAGGGTGGCAGCGTGGCACGCGCCGCGCCGTGATTTCCCTCGCGTTCTGTTCGCAAAGGGCGACAGTAATCTGTCGCCCTTTGTCTTATGTTTACAGCTCGCGCCCGCCGCCGATGAAGTCGCGCTTACCGAGGTCGACGCCGTTGTGGCGCAGGATGTCGTAGGCCGTGGTGACGTGGAAAAACACGTTCGGGATCGCCCAGCGCTGCAGGAACTCGAGCCCCTTGAAATCGAGCGTGCGCTCGCCCGCCGGCACCTTGATGTCGCGCGTCTCGGAGCCTTCCAGCGCGCTCGCCGGCACGCTGCGCAGGTAGTCGAGCGTGCGCGCGATGCGGGCGCGCAACTCGGCGATCGAGGTCTCGGTATCTTCGAAGCGCGGCGGCTCGTGCGCGGCAAGCCGGGCCACGGAGTTCTTCGCCAGGTCACAGGCGATCTGCACCTGCCGCGTCAGCGGCAGCATGTCCGGCGCGAGACGTGCCGCGAGCAGCACGGCGGGATCGATCTTGCGCTGCGCGGCGTTGTTCGCCGCCTTGTCCAGAATCCCGGACAGGTTGCTGAGCGAGTTGCTGAAAACTTCCACCGAGAGTGCGTGCATCGACGCTTTCATGAGACGTCCTTCTGGCTCGTGGGCCGGTGTGGGGCGCAGATTCTAGACCGGACAATACTGGCGCGCCTGCCTCCCAGGTGAAACAATATCGCATCTCCAAAGAGGCATTGAGGCTTCAATGAGCCTGATCTGGACTCCGGCGCAGTTGGCCATGCTGGCCAAGGTCGTGGATCTCAATGGCTTCTCCGCGGCGGCGCGGGCGCTCGGCGTGCCGAAGGCCGCCGTTAGCCGCGCGGTCGCGGACCTGGAGAAGAGCCTGGGCGTGCGCGTGCTCGAGCGCACCACGCGGCGCATCGCACTCACCTCGGCAGGGAGGCTCCTGTACCCCCACGCACGTCGCGTCGGTGAGGAGAGCGATGCGGCGCGCAGCGCCATTGCGCGGCTGCAATCCCCGCAGGCGCGCCCGCTGCGCGTGGTCGCCGATCCGACCTACGGGCGCGTGCTGCTCTCGCCGCTCGTGCCGCGCTTCCTCGAGACCTTCGCACAGGTGCCGCTGGAAGTGACCCTCGATGCGCACCAGCTCGCGGCCGGCTCCTGGGACGTTGCGATCCGCACCCGGCCGCCGGCCGAGGAGAGTGTGCGCCAGCGCCTGCTCGGCGCACCGCCGGCGCTGCTGTGTGCGACGCCGGCGTATCTGCAGCAGCGCGGCACGCCGGAGCGACCGGACGAGCTGCGCGCGCACGATCTGCTGACTCCCGAGGAGCCCGAGCTGCCTGAGTTCCGCCTGCATCTCTCGCGCGGCGCGCAGCGCGCCGAGGTGCCGTTGTCGCCGAAGCTCGCCGTCGATGATCCGGCCGTGCTGCATGCGGCAACGGCCGCGGGGCTCGGCATCGGTCTGCTGCCGGAGTTCCTGTGCCGCCAGGGGCTCGCTACCGGGCGACTGAAGGCGGTGCTAGCGGAGTGGAGCGTACCGGCGGCGGCGCCGCTCTACGCACTCTATCCCGACTCGCTCGAGTCCGACGCGCGCGTGCAGCAGTTCGTGGATTTCCTGGCCGCGAATATCGTGCCGGCGCTCGCGCTGCCGGAGCGGGGGCGTGAGCGCGCGGCGGGCGCGCCCAGGGTGCACGAGGCCGCGGCACCCTGAGCGCCCGCGTCCTTTACTTGTAGGTGACGTTGGCCCGCAGCAGCTGGTCGCGATGCGGCGCGTAGTCGATCAGCGAGCCGATCGCCGGCCCGATGAGCGGATTGTTCTTCGCCGCCTCGCGGATTGCGTCGTTGACCTTGTCGAGCCCTTCGGCCGTTGGCGCCAGGAAGTAGATGAAGAACATGTCCGGCGCTTCGGTGTGGATGGCCTCCTCGTCGATCTCATACTCGACGATGGCGCCGTCCGCGAGCAGCTTCTCGAACAGCGGCACGAACAGGCTCTTGCTGAGCGTCTCGACCGCGTTCGGCGGCGCGTCGGCCCTGAGCTTGTAGCTCGAGGCGCGCCCGTACGCACCCTTCCAGGAGCCGGCCTTCCAGTTGTAGAAGCGGCTGACATATATCCCGTCCCAATGCTTGGTCGAACTCTGCAGCACCGGCGAGGTGGCGCTGCCGGTCTTGTAGAAGGTATCGAGCACTTTCATCAACGCCGCCATCGAGCTCGCCTGCCACCAGCTGTCGTCGGTGGGTCCGTCGGCGGTGTGTACCAGACTGGCGTCGTCGCCGTAGCCGAGCAGGGTGCCGTCGGCGAGCGCCGGCGCCAGGATCTTCTGGTTCGCCGCGGCGTTATCCTTCTCCATCTCACCCCAGCGCGCCCGCGGAATCACCCAGAAAGATTCATAGGTGTACATCCGCGGCTTTTCCTTCACTTCGGCCGTCTGCGCCGTTGCAGGCGCACTCGCGGCACCGAGGCCGGCGAGCACGCAGGCACCGGCGATCACTCGCCATACTGATTGCTTCATGGAATTTCCCCCTGAGGGTGTTGTCGTTGTGGACGAGGCTTGTTTTTGGCCTCAAGCGCGGCAGTATAGCTGCAGGCGGCCAGAAGGAACGGATGATGTACCGCGCGCCCGTGCGTGAGATGCGTTTTGTCCTCGAGGAGCTGTTGGGCGGCGCGCAGCGTCTGGCGGCTTTCCCCGAGTTCGCCGACTACTCGAACGAGCTGGCGCAGTCGGTGCTCGAGGAGGCGGCGCGCTTTGCCGAAGGTGTGCTCGAGCCGCTCAATCGTCCGGGTGATGTTCACGGTGCCCGCTGGACGCCGCAAGGCGTGGTGACGGCGCCGGGCTTTCGCGAGGCCTACCGGCAGTTCGTGGAGGGCGGCTGGCCGGCGCTCGGCGCACTGCCGGAATTCGGCGGCCAGCGCGCGCCGAGAGTGCTGGCGACGGCGGTGGGCGAATTCTGGGGATCGGCCAACCTCGCCTTCAAACTGGGTCCGATGCTCACGCACGGCGCCGTGCACGCCCTCGAGCTGTGTGGCTCGGAGCCGCAGAAGCGCGCCTATCTGCCGAAGATGGTGCGCGGCGAATGGACCGGCACCATGGTGCTCACCGAGCCGCAGGCCGGCTCGGATCTCGGCCAGATTCGCACCCGCGCCGTGCCCGAAGGCGATCATTACCGGCTGTTTGGCCAGAAGATCTTCATCACCTGGGGTGATCACGACCTGACGCCGAACACCATCCACATGGTGCTCGGACGCATCGAGGGTGCGCCGCCGGGCGTAAAGGGCATCTCGCTGTTCGTCGTGCCGAAGGTGCTGGTGAATGCCGACGGCTCGCTCGGCGCGGGCAACGAGGTGCGTTGCCTGTCGATCGAGCACAAGCTCGGCATTCATGCGAGCCCCACCTGCGTGCTGGCCTTCGGCGAGCAGCACGGCGCACGGGCCGCGCTGATCGGCGAGCCCGGGCGCGGGCTCGAGTACATGTTCATCATGATGAACAGTGCGCGCCTGTCGGTTGGCAGCGAGGGTTACGCGGTGGGTGAGCGCGCCCTGCAGCGCGCCACGGAGTGGGCGCGCACCCGCGTGCAGGGCAAGCCGCCGGTGGCGCCGCCTTCCGGGCCGGCGCCGATCATCCATCACCCCGACGTGCGCCGCATGCTGCTCGTCATGAAATCGCAGACCGAGGCGTCGCGTGCGCTCACCCTGTACGCCGCTTTGCAGTTCGACCTCGCCGAGCACGGCACGGATGAGGGCGCGCGCCGCGCGGCGCGTGCGCGCGGCGAGCTGCTCACCCCCATCGTCAAGGGATGGTGCACGGAGATCGGCAACGAGGTCTGCAGCATCGGTGTGCAGGTGCACGGCGGCATGGGCTTCATCGAGGAGACCGGCGCGGCGCAATACATGCGCGATGTGCGCATCACCACGATCTACGAGGGCACGACCGGAATTCAGTCGAACGACCTCATCGGCCGCAAGCTCGCCCGCGACCGCGGCGCGGCCATGAATGAGCTGTTGACGCAGATGGAGCGGGAGCTGCAGCGGCCGGCGGCGGACCAGGACGTGGAGGCGGTGCGCCGGGCGACGCTCGAGGCGGTGGGCTTCCTGCGCGCAGGCACGCGCGCGCTGCTGCAGGCGCTCGCGACGCGTCCGGAAGCGGCCATGGCGGTGTCGGTGCCGTACCTGAAGCTCGCCGGCTACGTCATCGGCGGCTGGCTGCTGGCGCGCTCAGCGAGCGCGGCCGCACAGCGGCTCGCCGGCGCCGAGCGCGAGTTTTACACCGCGAAGGTGCGTACCGCGGCCTTCTATGCCGCGCAGGTGCTGCCGACCGCCGCGGCGCTCGTGCGCGTGGTCGAGAGCGGAGCAGCGAGCGTCATCGGCACCGACGCTGCTTTGATCTGAAGCCGCCCTGGCTTTGTGCGCATGGACCGGCGCAAGCTCATCGTCCTCGGAGTGAGCACCATGATGGCAGCAGCGATGCGTTCCCGCGCGGCCGGTGCGGATGCCGGCCTCATCCGCCGCCGCATTCCCGTGAGCGGCGAGGAGCTGCCGATCATCGGTCTCGGTACCTCCGGCCCCTTCGAGGTGGGCACGACGGCCGCCGAGCGCGCGCCGCTGCGCGAGGTGCTGCAGGCGTTCTTCGCCGCTGGCGCACGCCTCATCGACACCTCGCCGATGTATTCGACCGCCGAGAGCGTGCTCGGGGACCTGCTCACTGCGACGATGCGCGAGCACGCCTTTCTCGCCACCAAGGTCTGGACACGCGGCACGCGCGCGGGGAGCGAGGAGATGACGCGCTCGGCCGAGCGGCTGAAGAGCGCACGGCTCGACCTCATCCAGGTGCATAACCTGCTCGACCTGGAGGCGCAGCTGAAGACCCTGTACGCGTGGCGCGACAGCGGCCGGGTGCGCTACGTCGGCGTCACGCACTACACGGTGAGCGCCCACGCCGAGCTGGCGCGCGTGCTCGAGCGCGAGAAGCTCGACTTCGTGCAGTTCAACTACTCACCGCTGACGCGTGCCGCGGAGCAGCGGCTGCTGCCGCTCGCCGCCGAGCGCGGTGTGGCGGTGCTCGTCAACCGGCCGTTCGAGGACGGTGCGCTGTTCGAGACGGTGCGTGGCAAGGCGCTGCCGGCCTGGGCTGCCGAGCTCGATGCCACGAGCTGGGCTCAGCTGGCCCTCAAGTTCATCGCCGCCCAGCCGGCGGTGACCTGCATCATTCCGGCCACCGGCAAGCTCGCGCACCTCGCCGACAATCTCGCCGGCGGCCGCGGGCGGCTGCCCGATGCGGCGCAACGCGAGGCGATCGCCCGCGCGTTCGCCTGAGCGCTCAGCGCGCGCCGCGCGGCACGCGCAGCCGAAACCGCGGCGGCTCGTTGAGGTTCTCGAGGAACAGCCGCCGCTGCGTCGCGGTCAGCGCCGCCCAGTCGACCTTGTCGGCGTAACTGCCGCGCAGCTGCGCATCGCTGACACGTGTGCGCGCGTGGCTGGTGCTGCGCCAGCGCCCGGGCAGGCGTGAGCTCGCGCCGCGGGTCAAGAACTGCACGACCGCGGCGGCGACCTGCGGGGCGCGTGTCAGGTCGCTGTGCGCCACGCGCGCGTAACTGCAGCGGGTGCCGGGTAGCAGCGCGCTCGCCAGCGGCACCGTGCCATCGCCTGCGCGCGTGATGGTGTACACGAAGTCCGTGCCGCGCCGGGCGACGGCGGTGACGGTTTCCGCACCCACGCCGGCGATAACCGCGAAGCGCTCGTCGGGCGGTGCGAGCTCAGCATGAGCGGCGCGCGCGGCCTCGAGCAGCGGCGCGCGTGGCCCGGGTCCGCTCGCCGGCCAGCTGCGCGGATCGAACAGGTCCAGCCTTCCGGCGCATGCGCCCCACGGCAACAGGTCGTACAGGCTCGGAAAGGTGTTGAAGGTCTCGGCGGCCAGGCTCTCGGCGCTGTCGTTGGCGGCGAGGCGCGCCACCTTGCGCACCACCGCGTAGGTGCCGCGCAGCGCCTGCACCGCCGCGAACGAGCCGCTGTTGGGCGTGCCGAGCAGCAGTAGTCGCTCGACGTGTGCGGTGTCGGGCAGCGCCAGCGCGGCGCGACTGACCAGCCCGCCCATGCTGTGCGCCACGACCGCTACGCGCGCCGGCTTCGCGGCGCGCAGCCGCTCGGCCAGGGCCCGGCCCGCAGTGGCCACCGGCAGCCGCCAGTCGTAATCGTGGAACTCGCTGTCGAAGCCGTGGGCGCGCAGGTACAACTGCAGCCGCAGGTAGGAGAACAGCACCACGCCGAGGGAGACGACCGGCGCCTGTGGCGGCAGGCGCAGCGCAGCCAGCCGTCCGGTCTGGATGTCCAGCGGGTCGAGCCACAGGATGTTGTGCGGCAGCGGTGCCGGGCGCAGCAGTCCCAACTGCGAGCCCATGATGCCCGGCACGATCAGTACGCGCAGCGAGGCGTCGGTGATGCGTGCGCGCCGGGCGCGGCGCGCCAGCGCCGCCAGCGCGCGGTATTCCGCGGCGCCGAAATATGCAGTGAGCTCGGATCGGCGGGCGCCGCTGGCGAGCCATTGCGTGACCTGCGCATCGCTCCACGCGAAGCGGTCATAGGGCGTGACGTGATCGAGAGGTGAGACGCCTTCGATCACGCTGCAGCTCCCGCCATCGGCAGCGGCGCCCTCAGCCGTCGCCGAGTGCGCGCACGCGGGCGCTGACCGTGACCGAGCCGCCGCCTTCGAGCTGCAGCACCAGCGGCACTTCGTCACCGGGCTGCAACGGCCCGGTGAGCCCGTGCAGCATGATGTGCAGTCCGCCGGGCGCGAGCCGCACCGTTGCCCCGGCGGCGATGGCGAGCGGCTCGTGGGGCCGCATGCGCGATTGCCCGTTGGTGATCTGTGTCTCGTGAATCATCGCGCTGGCGGCGCGCGGCGAGCGCACGCCGGTGATCAACAGCGGCAGCGTGCCGGGGTTGTGCAGCGTCAGGTACGCCGCCGCCATGTCGCTTCCGGGCGTGACGCGGATCCAGGCGTCCTGCGCCGTGAGCAGCGGCGACTGCGCTGCTGCGGCGGCGGCGCCGAGGAGCGCGAGGCAGGCGGTGAGCAGCGCGGCGAGCGATCTCAAGCGTGATGTCCGGTGTGCGTCGGGTCGCACGGGCGCAGCGCAATTATGCCAGACGCGCCTGGGCGCGACCGACTATGATGCGCGGCGCGCGAGCAAGCCATGTCAGATCGTCCTGCCGCATCGGAAATTCCCGCCTTGATCGCGCTGTTTGCCGGCGCGCTGGCGATCGGCAGCGCCGGCATCTTCGTGCGGCTGTCTGAGACCGGCCCGACCGCGACTGCCTTCTGGCGCGGCTGCCTGGCGCTGCCGCTGCTCGCGCTGTGGGCGGCGCTCGAGCGGCGCCGGCCGGTATCGCCAGCCGGCAGCGCGCGTGCGCACGCGAGCCTGCGCGATCCGATGTTGTTCTGGGCCGGCGTGTTCTTTGCCGGCGATCTGGCGCTGTGGCACACCTCGCTCCTGCTCACCTCCATCGCCGCCTCGACACTGGAGGCGAACTGTGCGCCGATGCTGGTGACGCTGTTTGCCTGGATGCTGTGGGGCGAGCGGCCGCGCCTCGGCTTCGTGGCCGCGCTCGCGCTGGCCTTTGCCGGCATGCTGCTGATCCTCGCACCCAAGCTCGGCGGTGGTGCACACGCGCTGCTCGGCGATGCGCTCGGCCTCGGTACCGCCGCCTTCTACGCCGCGTACATCCTCGCGGTTGCGCGCCTGCGCACGCGTCACGGCACCGGCACCGTCATGTTCGCCTCGACGCTCGTGTTCACGCTGCTGCTGCTGCCGCTCGCACTCCTGCAGCGCTTCCTGCCGCTCACCGCGCATGGCTGGTGGCTGCTCATCGGCTGCGCGCTGTCGGCGCAGGTGCTCGGCCAGAGCCTGATCGCCTACGCATTGGCGCACCTGCCGGCGACCTTCGGCGCGGTCGGCCTGTACGTGCAGGTGATCGCCGCCGCGGTGTACGCGTGGCTGCTGCTCGGCGAGCGGCTGGCGCCGCTGCAGTTGGCGGGCGGAGTGGTGGTGCTCGCGGCGATCGCCCTCGCGCGCCGGCTCGGCCGCGCCGCTCCCTCAGGCGCAGCGCGCATCGATCCAGTCGAGCGCTGCGCGCCATAGCGAATCGCGGTGACGCTCGGCGAAGAAGCCGCGATGGCCGATGGCACGCACGCCGGCCTGTCGCGGCCGCGTCCAACGCCGCTCGATCTGCGCGTTGGGATAGGAGACGAGCAGCGCCTCCACCGCCGCCGGCGTGGAAATCCAATCGTCGCTGAATCCCCAGACCAGGAGCGGGCCGCGCACCGCGGCGAACCCACCGTCGGTCAGGTCGGCATCCAGCGCGCTGCCAAAGGGGGCCGGGCTCAGACACCAGCTGCGCCACTGCAGGAACACGCCCCTGGGGAGCGAGGCGCCGCTCCACAGGAAGCCGCGTGGCAGGTAGCCGTGCCGGCGCAGCTTCAGCGGCCCGTACAGCTTGAAGAACAGCGGCGTCAGGTAACGGAACGGCACACGCTGGCGGCGCCAGTAGCCCGTTGAGGTGGCGATCAGCAGGTGCGCCCGCGCGCGCCCCTGGTTGTCCATGCAGCCGAGCAGCTGACCGCCGACGCTGTGTCCGCAGGTGCAGAGCGGCAGTTGCGCAAAGCGCGCCGCGAGCAGCCCGAGCGCGGCCGGCATGTCCAGCCGGCCCCACTCGCTCATCCGCGCGGGCTCGCTCGCGAGCGGCCCCGACGCTGAAGCGCCGATGCCGCGGTAATCGTAGACCAGCGCGTGGTAGCCGCGCTGCGCGCAGTAGGCGGCGAACTTGAGATAGAACTCGCGCTTGCAGCCGGTGGCGCCGTTGATGCTCACCGCGCCGCGTGGCTGCCGTGCCTCGAGCAGCAGTCCGGCGAGACGGCGGCCATCCGCCGCGGCAATGGCGACGGGTTGCGGCGCGTGCGGCGCATTCACCGCGCGTGCTCCGTGATCAGCTTGCAGAGCGCCTCGATCGCCGCGCGCCGCGCGGTGCTCGGGCGCCAGAGGGCGCCGACCTGGCGCTGTGGCGCCGGCCGCACGAAGGGGCGCAGTGCCACGCCGCGACCGCTGCGGTAGGCGCCGCTGCCGGCCAGCTGCGGCAGGAGCGTCACGCCGGCGCCGGTCGCCACCATTTGCCGCAGCGTCTCGAGGCTCGTGGCGCGAAAGTCCTGCTGCTCGCGCACGCCGGTGCGGCTGCACACCTCGAGCGCCTGGTCGCGCAGGCAGTGACCGTCCTCGAGCAGCAGCAGCGTCTCGTGCTCGAGATCGGCGACGCGCACGCTGGCGCGTGCGGCGAGCGGGTGGCGCTCGGGCACGGCCAGCAGGAACGCCTCGCGGTACAGCTCACGCGCCTCGAGTCCGTCCAGCTCCACTGGCAGCGCCAGGATGCCGAGGTCGAGCTCGCCGGCGTGCAGCTTTTCCAGCATGGGCGCGGTGCGGTACTCGTACAGGTGCAGCTGCAGGCGCGGCAGACTGCGGCGCACGGCGGACGCGAGACGCGGCAGCAGATAGGGGCCGATGGTCGGCAGCAGCGCCATGCGCAGCCGCCCGGCGAGTGGATCGCGCTGGCTGCGCGCCAGCGCCACCACCTCCTCGCTCGCCTCGAGTATGCGCCGCGCGCGCGCCACGATCTCCGCGCCGGCGGCGGTGAGCGACACGTTGTTGGGCGCGCGCTCGATCAGCTGCACGCCGAGCGACTGCTCGAGCTTCTTCAGCTGCGCCGACAGCGTCGGCTGGCTGACGAAGCAGCGTGCCGCGGCGCGGCCGAAGTGGCGCTGGTCGGCGACCGCCACCAGGTATCGCAGGTCCTTCAGCTTCAGTTCCATGGTTCATCACGATATATGGCGTCTATCGGACCAATCAAATCAATCGATTTGGATGATAGCACCCAGGCGCGCATCATGCGCGGCACACCGGCGGCCGATAGCCGCCGCTGCCACCTTCAAAGGAGTGTTCGCATGCTCGGTATCGGCCATCGCTTTCCCGAATTCGCGCTCACTGGCGTCGTCTCCGGCGACACCCGCAACGCGTTCCAGTCCTTCAGCCACGAGAGCTTCCCCGGCAAGTGGCGGGTGGTGTTCTTCTGGCCCAAGGACTTCACCTTCGTCTGCCCCACCGAGATCGCCGCGTTCGGCAAGCTCGACAAGGAGTTTCGCGCGCGCGATGCACAGCTGCTCGGTGTGAGCATCGACAGCGAGTACGTGCATCTGGCGTGGCGCCGCGAGCAGCCGGAGCTGCGCTCACTGCCCTTCCCGATGCTCGCCGACATCAAGCGCGAGCTCGCCGGAGCGCTCGGCGTCCTCGATCCCGAGGCGGGGGTCGCGCAGCGCGCCACGCTCATCGTCGACCCGCAGGGCGTGATCCGCTTCGTGTACGTCACCGACCTCAGCGTCGGCCGCAGCCCCGAGGAAGTGCTGCGCGTGCTCGATGCGCTGCAGACCGACGAGCTCTGCCCCTGCAACTGGCACCAGGGCGATGACACGCTCGAGGCGGCCTGACATGAGCACACTGGAAACTCTGCGCGACAGCCTGCCGGGCTACGCGCGCGACCTGCAGCTCAATCTCGGTACCGTGCTGAGTGCGGCGGGCGCGCCGGGACTCACGGAGCGACAGATCTGGGCGGTGGCGCTCGCTGCCGCGGCAACATCGCGCAACGCCACTTTTACCCACGAACTGCAGCGGCTCGCGGCGCGCCACCTCGATGCTGCGCACGTGAATGCGGCGCATGCCGCGGCGGCCGTGATGGCGATGAACAACGTCTACTACCGCTTCCTGCACCTGGTGGAGGACCCGGAGTATGCGCAGCTGCCCGCGCGGCTGCGCATGAACGTGATCGGCAACCCCGGGACGCCCAAGGCGGACTTCGAGCTGATGTCACTCGCGGTATCGGCCATCAACGGCTGCGGCACGTGCGTCGCCTCGCACGAGCGCCAGCTGCGCCAGCATGGTCTCGAGCGCGAGGCGGTACAGAGCGCGGTACGCATCGCGGCGACGGTGCACGCCGCGGCCCGGGTGCTGGAGCAGAGCGGCGGGGAGTCGCTCGATGAGGCCGCGGCGGCCTGATCAGCCGATCGCGTACAGCTGGCCATCCCAGCTGCCGACGTACAGCGTGTCGCCGGCGATCACAGGCGTGGACAGCACCGCACCGACGCTCATCATCCGATCGACACCGATGACCAGCTGATCGTAGAAGGAATCGCTGACCGCGGCGCGGTAGTCCGGCGTGCCGTCGGTCTGAAACGCCCAGGCGAGCTGGCGTCTCTTCAGGTCGATCGCCAGCACCTTGCCGGAGTGCGAGCCGATGTACAGGAAGTCGCCGGCGAGCGTCGGCGAGGAAAAGAACGGCCAGTGCTTGAAGTCGAGCGCGAACAGCGCTCGACCCGAGCCCGCGTCCAGCGCCTGCACCAGCCCGGAGTCGGAGGTCGCGAAGTAGACCACCCCGTCGCGGACCGCAGGCGAGCTGATCACCGACGAATCACCGGTGGAGAACGCCCAGCGGCGCGCGCCGCTCGCGGCATCCAGAGCGTAGAGATGCGAGTCGCGGCAGCCGAAGTACACCACCCCGCCAGCCACCACGGCCGAGGACTGGATACCGACCTGGTTGCTGATGTCCGCGTCCTCGCCGGTCTTGAAGCGCCAGCGCAGCGTGCCGCTGGCCGCATCCAGCGCATAGAAGTACGTGTCCCAGCTGCCGACGTACACCATGCCGGCGGCGACCGCGGGGGAAGCGTGCACGACATTGCCGGTGTGGAACGTCCAGCGCAGCGCGCCGCTGTCGGCCGCCAGCGCGTAGACGTTGCCATCGCCGCTGCCGAAGTAGACCCTTGTGGTCACTGCTGCCGAAATAGACGGTGCCGCCGCTCACCGCGGGGTTGGAGATGACCGCCGCACCGGTGCTGAACTTCCATTTCACGCCGTGCAGCACCGGCACGCCGCCGCTCGGATAGATGCCCTCGTGCAGGGCGCTGACGCGAAACTGCACCGGCTCACCGGCCAGCGCAGTGGCGATGATGCCCAGGACCAGGATGCCGGCCGCACCTCTCACCGGCGCGATCATAGATGCGTGCCCGATCGCAGCGGCCTCGGCCTGCCGAGTAAACGGGGCGTCTGGACTTGCTTCGTGGGCGCCTGCACGGTAATTGAGGAGCACAAGCCGCCGCATCTGGCCGCCGCACGGCACCCACTAATGAGATCCCTCACTCTTGCTGCGCTGGCGCTGGCGAGCGGCTTCCTGGCCGCGGGCGTCGTCATGCCTGCGAACGGCGCCCCGCCGACGCGCACCGTGGTGGATGACCTGGGCGCCGCGGTGCGTGTCCCCGCCGCGCCGCTGCGGATCGTCAGCCTCGCGCCCGGCGCCACCGAGATGCTGTTCGCGGCGGGCGCGGGCTCGCAGGTGATCGCCACCGTGGAGTACTCGAGTGAGCCGCCCGCGGCGCGCGCCGTGGCGCGCATCGGCGATACCGTTGCGGTCGACATGGAGCGGCTCGTGGCGCTGCACGCGGACGTGGTGGTTCTCTGGGCCGGCGGTGGCAATCCCGCGCAGCGGCAGAAGCTCGCCGAGCTCGGTATTCCCCTCTATCAACATCAGATCGCGCGGCTGGCGGACCTGCCCGAGTCCCTGCGACGGCTCGGCGCACTCGCCGGCACGGAGCCGGTGGCCGGGCCCGCCGCGCAGAAATTGGCGACGCGCCTCGCCGGGCTCGAGCAGACTTACGCGCGCAGCGGCCGGCAGCCGACGGTGCTGCTGCAGGTGTGGAATCGTCCCATCTACACCATCGGTGGACACCAGCTGATGAGCGATGCGCTCATCGTCTGTGGCGCCCGCAACGTGTTCGCGGACCTGCTCGAGGCGGCGCCCGTGGTCGACATCGAAGCGGTAGTGGCGCGCAACCCCGACATCATTTTGGCCGCAGCGCCTCCCGGCGAAGGCGCCCCCTGGGTCGCCGATTGGCAGCGCTTCGGCACGCTGAGCGCGGTGCGCGAGCGGCGCGTGGTGGCGTTCGAGGATCAGGCGCTCAGTCGTCTCGGCCCGAGCGTCCTCGACGCCACCGAGCACCTGTGTCAGACGATCGCACGGCTCAGTCGCGGAAGTTATTGAATTGCAGCGGCACCTCGAGCTTCGCGCCACGCAGTAGCGCGATCGCGCCCTGCAGGTCGTCACGCTGCTTGCCGGCAATGCGCACCTTCTCGCCCTGCAGGCTCGCCTGGACCTTGAGCTTGGAGTCCTTCACCAGGCGCGTGATCTTCTTGCCGGTCTCCTGGTCGATGCCGTGCCGCAACACGACCTCCTGGTGCGCCGCCGAGAGCGTAGTCTGCGGCTCCTTCACCTCGAGACAGGCGAGATCGATGCCGCGTTTGGAAAGGCGCAGCTTCAGGATCTCGAGCATCTGCTTTAGCTGGAAGTCCACCTGCGCGTGCAGCGTGACGGTGAACTCCTTGAGCTCGAAGCGCGCGCCGGTATCCTTGAAGTCGAAGCGCTGCGTGAGCTCACGATTGGCCTGGTCGACCGCGTTCGCGACCTCGTGAGCGTTGAGCTCGGAAACCACATCGAAGGACGGCATGGCTTCGCCCCTAGTCGCGCGCGCGCGACTTCCTCTTGGCCACCTTGGCGCGGCGCCCCTCGGGGCGCCGCGCTGCCTCGAGCTGGCGGCGATGGCTGCGCGAGAGCTCCATGAAGCGCGGCGTGGGACCGACGTCCTCGTACACCGGATCGCCCTGCTCATCGGTGGAGATCACGCGCCGGCCCGCCACGTACGGCATGGCGGCGGCGACTTCCTTCAGCGCGGCAGACAGCAGCTCGGTGATCAGCTGCTCGGCGGTGCGCCCCGGGAACATGTCGGCCAGCGCCGCCAGCTGCGCCGCCTCGTCGACCGGCAGCCGCACGGTGTAGGTCTTCGCGGCGCGCGGTGCGGCCGCGCTCGTGCGCCAGCTCTCCAGCAGCAATCTGAAGCTCACGGGTCGCAGCACTCCCCATACGCCCGGCGCAGCCACGGCGCGGCGCCCGGGCGCGCATTCTACATTCTAGCGGAAAGGCCGCACCGCCGCGGTTGTGAACGGCCGCGTGCGGTGCGTAGCGCGCCGCCTGCCGCACACTGAATGAGGCTCGCGGCATCTGACCGCAAGGAGGTTGTCATGTTCGATCACATTGGTTTGAAGGTGAAGGATCTGGATGCCAGCGTGCGCTTCTACACCGCCGCGCTCGGCCCCCTGGGTTACGAGGTCGCCTTGCAGGACGAGTCGATGGCGGCCTTCGGCGCGCGGGGCAGCTGCTCGCTGTGGCTGTATGCGGATGCGAAGCTCGCCCACTCGCTGCTGCACCTCGCATTCACGGCGCCGAACCACGCCGCGGTGGATGCCTTCCATCGCGAGGGACTGAGTGCCCGCGGCCGGGACAATGGCGCGCCGGGGGTGCGCAAGGATTACGGCCCCACGTACTACGCGTCCTTCCTGTTCGATCCGGACGGGAACAACGTCGAGGCGGTGTGTCTGAAATAGCCGCGCGATCGGCCGTCACTGAGTGTTGGCTTTTGCGGCCATTCCGGGCCGGCGGGGCGCGCCTCGCTTGACGCGTTGCGCGCGGCGCGGCCATACTCGGCCGCATGTCGCAGCAATCGGCCGGCGCGCGTCCGTGGTGGTGGCGCACTTCATAACGGAGTGGGCTGACGGTTAGATTTTCTTAGCGACTTAGAGACATCTGCGGTACCCGAAAACCCATCTCCGGATAACCCCGGGGATGGGTTTTTTGTTGGCCGACGGTTTTGAGGAGCGTGCGGCTTGCAGGCACCTTTCGACATCACGGGAGACCTCGATACGCCGGTGTCGGCGTTCCTGAAGCTCGGGTCCTTCCGCCCGCGCTTCCTGCTGGAGAGCGTCGAGGGCGGCGAGCGGCTGGCACGCTACTCGTTCATCGGCTTTGGCGACGGGCTGGAGATCCGCCTCGATGAGGCCGGCCTGCTGGTCGGCGGTGAGCGTCAGCCGGTGCCGGCGAGCGGCGCGGCGCTGCTGGCCGCGCTGCGCGCCGCGCTGGCGCAGGCGCCCAAGCCGCAGCCGGACATCCCCGGGGTGCCGCTCGCCGGGGGCCTGGTCGGCTACGCCGCCTACGATGTGGTACGTCACTTCGAGCGGTTGCCCGTCCCAACAACGCGCCGCGCCGGCGTGCCCGCGCTGCACTACGTCGCGCCGCGCTCGGTGCTGGTGTTCGATCACCTGACGCACGGCATTGCACTGCTGCATGCCGGCTCGGAGCAGGAGCGGTGCGCGCTGCGCCGCGAAGTGGTGCGGGCGCTGCGCGGCGCACTCCCCGAGCGGCAGCGACCGGGCCGCTACGCGCCGCCGGCGACCGCGTACGCGCGCGGCGAGTACCTGGCGGGCGTGCGGCGCACGCAGGAATATATCGCCGCCGGCGACGTCTACCAGCTGGTGCTGGCGAGCCGCTTCAGTGGGCGCCACGAGCTCGACCCGTTCCAGGTCTATCGCGCGCTGCGCCACATCAACCCCTCGCCCTACATGTACTACTGCGCACTCGGTGACCTCACCGTGGTCGGCTCCTCGCCCGAGGCGCTGGTGAAGCTCAATGCGCGCGGCGCGCAGCTGCGGCCGATCGCCGGCACGCGGCCGCGCTCCCCGGATGCCGCCGTCGACCGCGCGCGCGAGGCGGAGCTGCTCGCAGATCCCAAGGAGAACGCCGAGCACGTGATGCTGGTCGACCTCGCGCGCAACGACCTCGGCCGCGTGGCGCGCGCCGGCAGCGTGCGCGTCGAGCCGTACCGCAGCATCGAGCGCTACAGCCACGTCATGCACCTGGTGAGCGGCGTGCACGGCGAGCTCGCCGCCGGGCGCGACGCCTTCGACCTGTTCGCCGCGGCGTTTCCGGCCGGCACGCTGGTCGGGGCGCCCAAGGTACGCGCCATGCAGATCATCGACGAGCTCGAGCCGGTCAGCCGCGGCCTGTACGGCGGCACGGTGGGCTACTTCGGCGCGCGCGGCGACATGGATCACGCCATCACCATCCGCACGCTGGTGTTCAGCGGCGACGAGTACAGCTACCAGGCCGGCGCCGGCATCGTCGCCGACAGCGTGCCGGCGACCGAGCACGAGGAGGTGCTGGCGAAGAGTGGCGCCATGGTGCGTGCGCTCGAGCTGGCCGAGGAGGGGTTGTGAAGCCGCGCCTGCTGCTGATCGACAACTACGACTCCTTCACCTACAACCTGGTGCAGGCATTCCTGGTGCTCGGTGCGGAGGTCACGGTGTATCGCAACGATGCGCTGACACCGGCTGCCGCCACGGCGCTGGCACCCTCGCACCTGTGCATCTCGCCGGGCCCTGGCACCCCGTACGATGCGGGGGTATCCATGGACATGATCCGCACCTTCGCCGGCCGTATCCCGGTGCTTGGCGTATGCCTCGGGCATCAGTCGATCGTCGAGGTATTCGGCGGCAAGGTGGTGCGCGCCGGGCGCCTCATGCACGGCAAGACCTCGCAGGTAGCGCACGATGCGCGCACCCTGTTCGCGGGGCTGCCGCAGCCCTGCGAGGTGGGACGCTACCACTCGCTGATCGCCGCCCCCGACAGCGTGCCGCCGGTGCTGGAGGTGAGCGCACGCACGCACGAGGGGGAGATCATGGCTGTGCGCCATCGGCAGCTGAATGTCGAGGGCGTGCAGTTTCACCCGGAGAGCATCCTGACGCCGGACGGACCGCAACTGTTGAAGAACTTTCTCGCGTTCGTCGCCGGCGAGCGACCGGCCGGCGCTGCCGGAGCAGACCGTGTCGCGCTCGCGTGAGTTGCTGCAGCAGCTGCTCGAGCGCCGCGACCTGTCGCAGGCGCAGGCCGAGGAGCTGCTCGCGCTCCTGACCGACCGCGACACACCGCCCGCCATGGCGGGTGCCATGCTCGCCGCCCTCTCGGCCAAGGGCGTGGTCGCGGCGGAGGTACGCGGGCTGGCGCAGGCCATGCGCCGTCGTGCGCGCCGGCCGCAGCTGCCGCAGGGACTGCGCGCGATCGATATCGTCGGCACCGGCGGTGATGCGTCCGGAAGCTTCAACATCTCCACCGGCACGGCGCTGCTCACTGCCGCCTGCGGCCTGCCGGTGGTCAAGCACGGCAACCGCTCGGTATCGAGCCGCTGCGGCAGCGCCGACGTGCTCGAGGCGCTCGGCCTGCCGGTGCCGCTCGAAGCCGCGGCGGCCGCACGCTGCCTCGCGGCGACGGGCTTCACGTACCTGTTCGCGCCGCACTATCATCCGGCGACCGCCGGCGTCGCCCCGGTGCGCGCCGCGCTCGGCGTGCGCACGGTCTTCAACATCCTGGGTCCGCTCGTCAATCCGGCGCAGCCACCACTGCACCTGGTCGGCGCCTTCAGCCTGGACATCGCGCGGCTCATGGCTGAGACCTTCGAGGGACTGCCCATCGAGCGCACCTTCGTGGTGCATGGCGCCGCGGGTTGGGACGAGCCGACGCCCATCGGTCCCTTCACGCTGTTCGACGTCCGACCGGGACGGGTGCAGATGGAGGTCCGCTCGCCCGCCGACTACGGGCTGCGCCCGTGCTCACCGGCAGAGCTCGCCGGCGGCGACGCGCAGCACAATGCCCGCGCGCTGCGGGCGGTGCTGGCGGGCGCGGATCGCGGTGCCCATCGCGATTGCCTGCTACTCGGCACGGCACTCGCGCTCGAGGTGGCCGGCGAGGTGAGCGATCCGCGCGAGGGTCTCGCGCGCGCCGCGGCGGCGATCGACAGCGGCGCCGCGCGGGAGCTGCTCGAGGCACTGGCGCGGCAGAGCCCGCCGACGGTGGCCACGGAGGCGTGTCCGTGAGCGGCGACTTTCTCGCGCAGATGGCGGCCGCCAGTCACGCGCGCTTAGCTAGCGCCCGGCAAATGCTCTCCGAGGCTGCGCTCGCCGAGCACGCCGGCCACTGCGGCTCGCCGCCGCGCCTCGAGCTCGCGCCCGGCGGGTTCGATCTGATCGCGGAGCTGAAGCTGCGCTCGCCGAGCGCCGGGCGTCTCGGTGCGGAAGCGGATGGTGTGGCGAGGCGTGTTGCCGCTTACGCGCGCGCCGGGGCCGCGGCAGTCTCGGTGCTCACCGAGCCCAGCCGCTTCGACGGCTCGCTCGCGCATCTCACCGAGGCCGCGCGCGCGCTGGTGCCGTTCGCCGTCCCGGCAATGCGCAAGGATTTTCTCGTCGATCCGTATCAGCTGCTCGAGGCGCGCGTCGCCGGCGCTGGCGGCGCGCTGCTGATCGTGCGCATGTTGTCGGAAGCGCAGCTCGATGCGCTGCTCGACTGCGCCCGCGCCCAGGGGCTGTTCGTGCTGCTCGAGGCCTTCGATGCGCAGGATCTCGAGCGTCTGCACCGGCTGGTCGCGACGTACGCCGCCGGCATGCAGCTGCTCGCCGGCGTGAACTGCCGCGACCTGGTGACGCTCGCGGTCGCGCCGCAGCGGCTCCTCGAGCTCGCGCCGCTGCTGCCGCGCGCCGTGCCGTGGGTCGCGGAGAGCGGCGTGACGGAGGCGGCCGATGCGCGCCGCCTGGCGACGGCCGGCTATTCGCTGGCGCTGGTCGGCAGCGCGCTCATGCAGGACAGCGATCCGGCCGCACGCCTGCGCGCGCTGCTCGCGGCGGGGCGTGCGGTGCGCGGGGCAGCCTAGATGTGGATCAAGATCTGTGGGATGACCAGCGCGGCGGCGGTAGCGGCGGCGGTGGAGGCTGGCGTGGATGCAATCGGCTTCGTGTTCGCGCGCTCAGTGCGGCAGCTGACACCGCAGGCCGCCGCGGTGCTGGCGGCCGCGGCGCGCGGGCGCGTGCGCTGCGTCGCGGTGATGCGCCATCCGACACAGGTGGCGCTCGAGGAGATGCTCGAGCTGTTCAGACCCGACCTGCTGCAGAGCGATGCCGCCGATTTCAGCGCACTGCGCCTGCCCGCGCTCCTCGAGCGGCTCGCGGTGGTGCGCTCGGGCGAGGACCTGCCGGCACCGCTGCCGCCACGGCTGCTGTTCGAGGGCCCGGCCAGTGGCAGCGGCGCCGTGAGCGACTGGCGTACGGCGGGCGAGCTCGCCGTGCATACCGAGCTCGTGCTGGCCGGCGGGCTGCACGCCGGCAACGTGGCCGAGGCCATCGCCACGGTGCGGCCATATGGTGTCGACGTATCGAGTGGTGTCGAGGAGCGGCCTGGCATCAAGAGCGTGGCCGCGATCGCCGCCTTCGTGGCTGCCGCGCGTGCCGCACGCGCCGTGCAGCAGCCCCTTGCGACGGAGGTTCCCCAATGAGTGCACAGCCCGTTCTGCCCGATGCCGCACGGCTGCTCGCCGCGCTCGTCAGCGGCCATCTGCCGGATGAGCGCGGCCGCTTCGGCCCGTTCGGCGGCCGCTATGTCCCCGAGACGCTGATTCCCGCGCTGGAGCGGCTGGGGCGCGGTGTGCGTGCGCATCTGCACGCGAGCGACTTCCAGGCCGAGCTCGGCAAGGAGCTGCACAGCTGGGTCGGCCGTCCCACTGCGCTTACCTTCGCGCCACGCCTCTCCGCGCGCTGGGGCGCGAGCGTGTGGCTCAAGCGCGAGGACCTGGCGCATACCGGCGCCCACAAGATCAACAATGCGATCGGTCAGGCGCTGCTCGCGCGGCGTCTCGGCGCGAAGCGCATCGTGGCGGAGACCGGCGCCGGGCAGCACGGTGTCGCGAGCGCCGCGGCTTGTGCGCGGCTCGGACTGCCGTGCACGGTTTACATGGGCGCCATCGACATGGAGCGCCAGGCGCCCAACGTCGGCCGCATGCGCCTGCTCGGGGCACGGGTCGTGCCAGTGACGAGCGGCGATCGCACGCTGCGTGCCGCCATCGACGAGGCGCTGCGCGACTGGGTAGCCGATCCCACCGACACTTATTATCTGCTCGGCTCGGCGGTGGGGCCGCATCCCTACCCGTATTTAGTGCGCGAGCTGCAGGCCGTCATCGGTCGCGAGGCGCGCGCGCAGCTGCTCGCCGCGACCGGCCGTCTGCCGGATGCGGTGATCGCCTGCGTCGGTGGCGGATCCAACTCCATCGGCGCGTTTCATGCCTTTCTCGGCGACGCCGCGGTCGAGATCGTCGGCATCGAAGCGGGCGGCCGTGGCGCCGCGCTCGGCGACAATGCCGCCACGGTCGCCTTCGGCCGCCCCGGCGTGCTGCACGGCACCTACTCCATGCTGCTGCAGAGCGCCGACGGCCAGATCCAGGAGACGCATTCGGTCTCCGCCGGTCTCGACTACCCGGGTGTGGGGCCTGAGCACGCGCTGCTCGCGCATCTGGGTCGCGTGTGCTACGAGACGGCGAGCGATGCGGAGGCGCTGGATGGGGTACGTCAGCTCAGCGAGTGCGAAGGCATCCTGCCGGCGCTCGAGAGCGCGCACGCGCTCGCCGGTGCCGAGCGCTGGGCGCGCGCTCACCCCGGCCGCACCATCCTCATCTGCCTCTCCGGGCGCGGAGACAAGGACATGTCCACCCTGCAGCAGACGCTGCTGACGGTGGACGGCGCGTGAGCCCGCGCGAGCGCATCACTGCCGCACTGCGTGCCGCCGCGGCCACGGGCGAGCCGGCGCTGGTGAGTTTCCTCACGGCCGGCTTTCCGCAGCGCGCGACCTTCCGCGAGCAACTGCGTGCACTCGCCCGCGTCTGCGACGTGATCGAGGTCGGCGTGCCGTTCACCGACCCGATGGCGGACGGCGTCACCATCCAGCGTGCCAGCCTCGCCGCGCTCGCGCAGGGCGTGACGCTCGAGTGGATCCTCGGCGAGTTGCGCTCGCTGGGCGCGCTGCGCGCCCCCGTGCTGCTGATGAGTTACCTGAATCCGCTGCTGGCGTACGGCGTGTCGCGCCTGGCCGCGAGCGCGGCGCAGGCCGGCGTGTGCGGCTTCATCGTCCCGGACCTGCCGCTGGATGAGAGCAGCGAGCTGCGCGCCGCGCTGCAGGGCGAGCAGCTCGCCCTGGTACAGATGGTGACGCCGGTGACCGAGCCGCAGCGCCTCGGGCAGCTGTGCGCCGGCAGTCAGGGCTTCGTCTATGCGGTGACCATGACCGGCACGACCGGACGCAACGTCGCGGTGCCGGCCGAGGTGCTGAGTTATCTCGACCGCGTGCGTGCGCTGTCGCCGCTGCCGGTATGCGCCGGCTTCGGTATCCGCAGCCGCGAGCAGGTGGCACGTCTGCGCGGACACGTCGACGGCGTCGTGGTTGGCTCCGCGCTGGTGGAGCTGCTGGAGCGCGGTGAGGATCCGCTGCCGTGGCTGCAGGGGCTGCGCGGGGCCTGACCGGTTGGAAATTTGCGCCCGGCGTGCAAAGAGCCGATTCTGCAGCGGTGACTGCCAAGACGCTTACGATCGCTGCCCGCTACTGCGGGCCGGCCGCTTCTGCGAACGGCGGGTATTTCGCCGGCCTGGTGGCGACGCTGGCCGCGCAGACGGTATGCGTGCGGCTGCTGAAGCCGCCGCCGCTCGACACCGTGCTCACCGTGCGCGAGGAGGGTTCCGGGGTGCTGCAGGTCCTGGACGGGGCCGAACCAGTCGGTGAAGCGCGGCCGGCGGCGCTCGTCATCGAGACACCGGCCGCGCCGGATTACCTGCAGGCGGTGGAGGCGTCGCGCCACTACGCTGGCTTTCGCCATCACCGCTTCCCGAGCTGCTTCGTGTGCGGCACGCAGCGCACGCGCGGCGACGGGCTGCGCATCTTCGCCGGTCCCCTCCGGCGCGGCGGCGCGGTGGCTGCGCCGTGGGTGCCGGACGCCTCGCTCGATGCGGGCGACGGCAAGGTTCGGGCGGAGTTCATGTCGGCCGCGCTCGATTGTCCGGGCTATTACGCGGTCGCTCCCGATGACCGCATGATGCTGCTGGCGGAGCTCACCGCACACGTCGACCGGCGCGTGCATATCGGCGAGTCGTGCACGGTGGTGGGCTGGCAGATCGGTATCAGCGGTCGCAAGCACGAGGCCGGCACCGCGCTGTTCGACGGCAAGGGCGAGCTGTGCGGCCGGGCACGCGCGCTATGGATCGAGCCACGCGCGGCGAGCCCCGTGAGCGAGCTGCCGCTGAGCGGCCGGCGCTGAGGGCTGCTGCGCCGGCTGGGCGTCCTGCGTTGCGTCTAACGATGCCGTGCGGGCGGCAGCCGCACGGCCGCTCTGCCGGTGCCTCCGGACAGCTGCAGCCGCATGCCGCGCCAGCTGCCGTAGCGGTAGTAGAGCACCGCCAGCAGCGCCGACAGTGCCGAGGACACCGGGAAGCTCCACCACACTGCCGCCGCCTGGTAGCGATCCATGAGCAGCGCGGCGAGCGGAAAGCGCACCAGCAACAGCGTGATCGTCAGCGCGATCAGCGGCGCCATCACCGCACCGGTGGCCCGCACCACGCCGAACAGCGTCAGCGAGATGCCGAAGAAGATGAACGAGCCGGTGACGATGTGGTTCATGGGGCCGGCGATTGCGAGTGCCGGCGAACCGGCGCGCAGGTAGATGCGGAACACC
This sequence comes from uncultured Gammaproteobacteria bacterium, assembly GCA_963837075.1. Lineage (GTDB taxonomy): Bacteria > Pseudomonadota > Gammaproteobacteria > Steroidobacterales > Steroidobacteraceae > 13-2-20CM-66-19. Next base: position 776,853 of record CAWILY010000009.1, read on the forward strand.
GTCGCATCCAGCAGCTCGATGGCGAGCACGATCGAGGTGGTGAGCAGCATGCTATAGAGCACGCCGAGGCGTGCGATGCGCGTCACGCGCTCCCACTTGCCGGCGCCGACGTTCTGCGCGGCCATGGTCGACACGGCCATGCTGACCGCGAACGCGGGCATCTGGATGTAGTTCCAGATCTGCAGGCCGGCACCGAATGCCGCCGTGGTGTCCACGCCGAAGCGGTTGACGAGCGTGATCATGAGCACGGCGCTCAGGGAAACCACCAGCAGCTGTGCGCTCATGGGGATGCCCTTGCGCAGCAGCGTGCCGGCGATGGCCCAGTCGACCCTGAGCAGGTGCAGCTCCTGGCGGTGCAGGCACAGCATGTGGTGACGCCGGTAGAGATGGCGGATGAGCGCCGCCAGGCTGACCGCCTGCGCAATGAAGGTGGCCAGCGCGGAGCCGGCGATGCCGAGTGCCGGCAATGGGCCGACGCCGAAGATCAGCAGCGGATTGAGCACGATGTCGATGCCGACCGACAGCAGCATGAAGTAGAACGGCGTCTTGGAATCGCCGGCGCCGCGCAGCATCGCCATGACGAACGCGTACATGTACAGAAACGGCAGCGCCAGAAAGATCACGCGTATGTACGCTACTGCCAGCTCGAGTGAGTCTGGCGGGGTGCGCATCAGCAGCAGCAGCGGGCGGCACAGCGTGAGTCCGGCGACCGCCATGACGAGCGAGATGCCGGTGAAGAAGGTCGCACTGGTGCCGACCACGCGGCGGCTGTCGTGCAGGTTGTTGGCGCCGATGCACTGACCGACGAGGATGGTGGCGGCCATGGCCACCCCGAATGCCGCACCGATCAGCAGGAACATCACCGTGTTGGCATTCGAGGTCGCCGTCAGCGCCGCCTCGCCGAGGTAGCGGCCGACCCAGATGGAGTTGACCGAGCCGTTGAGCGACTGCAGCACGTTCGCGAACAGGATCGGCAGCGAGAACCTGAACAGGCTGACGCGGATCGAGCCCTCGGTGAGGGATCGCGGCACTTCGCACTCAGCGCCACAGCCCGCGGACGATGCAGCTGAGGCCGGCCGCGAGCAGCAGCCAGCCGGCCCACTGCGGGTTGCGCGCCGCCACGAGCCACGCCAGGCCGCCGACGAGCAGCGCGGCGCCGGCGGTGACGGTATCGCGCCGGCGCAGCGCCGCGTGCAGCTCGATACGCAGTTCTTCGAGGCCGGCCGGCGCGGCCGCGGGCCGCGTCACGTCGAGCTCCGCGTGCTCGAGTCGCGCGCGCAGCAGGCCTGGCAGCCGGCGCGCCGCGTACAGCAGCTCCGGTCCCTGCGTGCGCAGCTGGTGCACCAAGGCGCGCACGCTGGTGCGCTCACGCATCCACTCGCGCAGGATCGGACTGGCGGTGCTCCAGATATCGAGCTCGGGATACAGCTCGCGCCCCAGCCCCTCCACGTTGAGCAGCGTCTTCTGCAGCAGCAGCAGCTGCGGCTGGATCTGCACGTTGAAGCGCCGCGAGATCTCGAACAGCCGCAGTAGCAGCCGGCCGAAGGAGATGTCCTTGAGTGGGCGGTCGAAGATCGGTTCGCACACCGTGCGCACCGCCGACTCCATCTCGTCAATGCGCGACCCGGCTGGCACCCAGCCGGATTCGAGATGCAGCTGCGCGACGCGGCGGTAATCGCGATCGAAGACCGCCAGGAAGTTCTGCGCCAGGTAGTGCTGATCGCGCGGATCGAGGGTGCCGACGATGCCGAAATCCACGGCCGCGTAGCGCGGGTGCTGCGGGTCGCCGATCAGCACGAAGATGTTGCCCGGATGCATGTCGGCGTGGAAGAAGTTGTGGCGGAACACCTGCGTGAAAAAGATCCGCACCCCGTTCTCGGCGAGGCGCGCGATGTCGGTGCCGGCCGCGCGCAGCGTGGCCAGGTCCGAGATCGGCACGCCGTGAATGCGCTCCATGACCATGACGTCGCTGCGGCAGTAATGCCAGTAGACCTCCGGTACGTACAGCAGGTCGGAGCCGGCGAAGTTGCGCTTCAGCTGCGAGGCGTTGGCCGCCTCGCGCATCAGATCGAGCTCGTCGAGCACGGTCTTTTGATACTCGGCGACCAATTCGAGCGGCCGCAGCCGCCGCCCTTCCACCCAATAGCGCTGCGCCAGCCGCGCGAGCGCGTGCAGCACCTCCAGGTCGCGTTCGATCACGGCACGCATGCCCGGCCGCAGCACTTTGACCACCACTTCCTGGCCGGTCGGCAGGCGCGCCGGATGAACCTGCGCGATGGAGGCCGCCGCCAGCGGGGTCTCGTCGAAGCTGTCGAACACCGCGGTCAGCGGCTGCCCATAAGCCTGCTCGATCAGGGCACGTGCGATAGCGCCCGGAAATGGCGGCACGCGGTCCTGCAGCTTCGCCAGCTCATCGGCGATGTCGGGCGGCAGCAGATCGCGGCGTGTCGATACCGCCTGCCCGAACTTCACGAAGATCGGTCCGAGCTCCTCGAGCGCCAGCCGCAGCCGCACGCCGCGGCTGGCCTGCTCGCGGCGCCCGAACCAGGTGCCCGGGAACAGCAGGAACAGGAAGCGCAGCGGCCGATAGAGGTGCGTCGCGCGCACGTAGTCGTCCAGCCCGTGCCGCAGCAGCACGCGCTGGATCTCGATGAGCCGCACTACGACGCGCAGCTTCACGCCGGCGCCGTCCGCTTCACGGTGCGCCGCGCTGCCGGCCGAGCAGCGCCAGGCGTGCCTCGAGGCGATCCGCCTGCTCGCGCAGCGCATCGACGCCGCGCAGGAATTGCTCGCCCTCGCTGCGGGACACCAGCTCGCCGCGCTCGTGGCTGAGGAAGTCGGCGATGTTCTGCAGCGTCACGCTCGCGGCGCGACGTCCGAAGGCGCCGACGCCGCGCGCCAGCCGCCCGAGCTGGTGCGCAGCCAGGTCGCCGCACAGCAGTGCCAGCTCTTCCTCCGGGTCGGGCCGCAACAGCTGCAGCAGCTCGCGGAACTGCTGCGCCAGCTCACTGTCGCCCGCCACCGTGACGTCGCCGCGCTGCACGAGCGCCTGTGCTGCGGAACCTGCCAGGCCGAGCAGGCTCAGCGGGCCGCCGGCGAGCGTGGCATCGGCGTCCGCCGCGTCCACCGCGACCTCGAGCGTGCGGCCGTTGGAGATCACCCGGCAGCGGGCGATGTCGCGGATCGCGATGGCGACACTCTTGCCGCTCAGCTGCGCGCACAACTCACGCGCGCGCGGCGAGCGCGGCAGGCCGCGGTTCAGCAGGTTCTCGAGCGTCGTCAGCATCGGCATCAGGCGCGGTAGCCGCGATGCACGGCGACGATACCGCCGGAGAGATTGTGATAGCGGCAGCCCTCGAGCCCCGCCTCGCTGAGCATCCCGAGCAGCGTCTCCTGATCGGGATGCATGCGGATCGATTCGGCGAGATAGCGATAGCTCGCCGCATCGCCCGCCACCAGCTGCCCGAGCACCGGCAGCACCTGGAACGAATAGGCCTCGTACAGCGGCGCGAGGCCGGGCAGGCGTGGCCGCGAGAACTCGAGCACCAGCAGCTGGCCACCCGGCTTCAGCGCACGCCGCATCGAGCTGAGCGCTGCCGCCTTGTCAGTGACGTTGCGCAGGCCGAAACCGATGGTGATGCAGTCGAACATGCCGTTCGCGAACGGCAACCGCTCGGCATCCGCCTGCACGAACTCGATGTTGCCCGCGAGGCCCGCATCGATGAGGCGGTCGCGGCCGCGCGCCAGCATGGCGGCGTTGATATCGCTGAGCACCACCAGGCCGCGCGCGCCGACCTGCCGGGCAAGGCCCGCGGCCAGATCGCCGGTGCCGCCGGCGACATCGAGCGCCCGCTGTCCGGGACGCAGGTTCGCCAGCGCCAGCGTGAAGCGCTTCCACAGCCGGTGCGCGCCGCCGGACATGAGGTCGTTCATCAGGTCGTAACGCGGTGCCACCGAATCGAACACGCCGCGCACGCGGCGCGCCTTGTGCGCGTGCGGCACGCGCTGAAAGCCGAAGTCGGTCGTGCGCTCGTCGCTCATGTGCGCCGCTGGGAGAATCGCCGGGGGGCCCATTCTAGACGACCATCGTGCGCTGCGCCGTGCCGGCGCGCCGCACGCGCACGCGCTTGCGCGGGTTGTGTTTTTTCGCCAGCGTGCGCAGAATCGCCGCCGTTACGGGGGGTCTTGGTGAGCGGGCCGGGCAGCGATGTCCGGTCCGCTTACCTCATCGGCAACGCGCAATCCGCAGCACGTGCGCGCTGCGGGCGTGAGCGCCGCTAAGATCCCTGCGCTTTGCGCGCGAGGTACCGCGCCCACTTCGCATCGCGCTCGCGACCGAGCTCGTGCAGATACTTCCAGGTGTACAGCCCGGTGTCGTGCCCGTCATCGAACACCAGCTTCACCGCGTACTGCCCCACCGGCTCGATCGCCGCGATGCCGACGTTCTCCTTGCCGAGGACCAGCACGCTCTCGCCCAGTCCGTGACCCTTCACCTCGGCGGAGGGCGAGTGCACGCGCAGGTATTCGAACGGCAGCTCGAAGCGGCTGCCGTCGGCAAAGCTCACCTCGAGCACGCGCGCTGCGCGCCGCAGGCGGATCTCGGTCGCCATGGGATCGGACATGAGCTCGGAATTATGCAGGCGTGACCGGGCGAACGCCCGGGCGTGCTGCTGCCGACGTAAACAAGCGCGAGCCCGGGCGGCAGCTTCAGTGCAGCCCGAGCCGGCGGGCTGGACGGCCGCTTTGCTGCGTCGCAATATATGTCAAGGCGTGCCCGTTCCGTCGCCGGAAATCGCGCATTGGCGACGATGACAATCGGCCGCGCGCCTCTATACTCACGGACCTCTTAGCCGACGAGGGCTCAGGCCGCTTGGGCTGGGCACTGAATGGAACCGACCGACACCTCCCATCCGGACTACTATCATCGCGTTGTGGATTGCCAGTGGGCCTGCCCGGCCCACACCGATGTACCCGAATACATCCGACTGATCGCCCAGGGCCGCTTCACCGATGCCTACATGGTGAACCGGCACTCGAACGTCTTTCCCGGCATCCTCGGACGGGTATGCGACCGGCCGTGCGAGCCGGCCTGCCGCCGCGGGCGCATCGAGCAGAAGCCGGTGGCGATCTGCCGTCTGAAGCGTGTCGCGGCCGATCATCGCGACGACATCAGCGCACGGCTGCCGAAGATCCCGCGCGTCAAGAACGGCAAGCGCATCGCCTGTATCGGCGCCGGTTGCGCCTCACTCACCGTGGCCAACGATCTCATGCCGCTCGGCTACGAGGTGACGATCTTCGAGCAGTACGGCGAGCCCGGCGGCCTGATGCGCACCAACATCCCTTCGTTCCGCCTGCCGACGACGGTGCTGAACGAGGAGATGGCAACGATCATCGACATGGGGGTGGACCTGAGGCTCAACACCACCGTGAAGAGCATGCGCGAGCTGCTCACCAACGGCGGCTTCGCTGCGGTGTTCGTCGGCTCCGGCGCGCCGAAAGGCAAGGAGCTGAAGCTTCCCGGGCGCGAGGCGGGCGCTGCCAACGTTCACATCGGCATCGCCTGGCTCGAGTCGGTGGCGTTCGGGCACATCGACAAGATCGGCAGGCGCGTGCTGATCATCGGCGTGGGCAACACCGCGATGGACTGCTGCCGCACGAGCCTGCGGCTCGGTGCCGAGAGCGTCAAGGTGATGGCGCGCAAGCCGCGCGGCTTCTTCAAGGCCTCGGCGTGGGAGCTGGAGGACGCCGAGGAGGAGAGCGTGCAGATCGTCGTCAACCGCGCGCCGAAGGCGTTCGTCATCGAGAATGGCCACCTGGCCGGGATGCAGTTCGAGCAGATGGAGTACCAGCTCGACGCGCACGGACAGATCATCGCCGAGCGCGTCACCGGCGAGGAGTTCCTGCCCGCGGACGATGTGATCCTCGCCATCGGCCAGGAGAACGCCTTCCCCTGGATCGAGCGCGATATCGGCATCCAGTTCGACAAATGGGACGTGCCGGTGATCGACAAGGTGACCTTCAAGTCCACCCACCCGCAGGTGTTCTTCGGCGGCGACGCCGCCTTCGGACCGAAGAACATCATCTGGGCAGTGGAGCACGGCCATCAGGCGGCGATCTCCATCCATCGCCACTGCCAGGGCGAGTCGGTGCACGATCGCCTGCCCCCTGGCATCAACCTGCAGAGCCGCAAGATGGGTATGCACGAGTGGTCGTATGCGAACGACTACGCGCCGATCGAGCGCCGGCTCATGCCGCACGTGTCGCTCAAGGAGCGCTTCAAGAAGCTCAACATCGAGGTGGAGCTCGGCTTCACCGCCGAGCAGACCGCCGAGGAAGTGCAGCGCTGCCTCAACTGCGACGTGCAGACGGTGTTCACCGCCAGGCTCTGCATCGAGTGCGACGCGTGCCTGGACATCTGCCCGGTGGATTGCCTCACCATCACGCATAACGGCGCCGAGGCAGAGCTGCGCCAGCGCCTCAAGGCACCGGCGCAGAACCTCACGCAGCCGCTGTTCGTGTCCGCCGGCCTGCCGCAGACCGGTCGCGTCATGGTGAAGGACGAGGACCTGTGCGTGCACTGCGGACTGTGCGCCGAGCGCTGCCCGACCGCGGCGTGGGACATGCAGAAGTCCGAGCTGCACTGGCCGCACGCCGGCGACGAAGCCGCCGCCCTCGAGGCGCAGAAACCCAAGATTGCCTGACCGTAGTCCAGTTGCGAACACCTATGTCGACCGCCAGCGCGCATCAACGACTTCTCCATCAAGATCGCCACGGTGAACGGCACCGGCTCGGCGAGCGCCAACACGCTGCTCATGAAGTCGATTTTCAGGAGCGGCATTCCGGTGATGGGCAAGAACTACTTCCCGTCCAACATCCAGGGGCTGCCCACCTGGTACGAGATCCGCGTGACGCGCCAGGGTTACGTCGCCGTTGCCGGGACCGTCGACATCATGGTGGCGATGAACGCCGAGACCTACGCGCGCGACGTGAAGGAGGTCGCCCCCGGGGGCTACCTGGTGTACGACTCCACCTGGCCACGGGCGGCGCTGCTCAAGCGCGAGGACATCACCGTGCTCGGCGTGCCGCTGGCGCGGCTGTGCAACGAGAATTTCAACGGGGTGCGCACCCGCATCCTGATGAAGAACATCTGCTACGCGGGTGTGCTGGCGGCACTGCTCGATCTGGACCTGGCGCGAATCCGCGAGCTGCTCGCCGAGACGTACGCCAAGAAGCCGCAGCTGGTGGACAGCAACATGAAGGCCATCCAGCTCGGCTACGACTACGCACACGAGCATTTTTCCTGTCCGCTGCCGCTGCACGTGGCGAACATGGACGGTACCGCCGGCCACATCATGATCGACGGCAACACCGCTGCGGCCCTGGGGTGCCTGTTCGCCGGCGCGACCGTGGCGGCCTGGTACCCGATCACCCCGTCCACCTCGCTGATGGACGCCTTCAAGATGTTTGCCGACCGCATGCGGGTCGATAAGGCCACCGGTAAGCGCAACTTCGCCTTCATCCAGGCCGAAGACGAGCTCGCCGCGATCGGCATGGTGATCGGCGCCATGTGGAACGGGGCGCGCGCCTTCACTGCCACCTCCGGCCCGGGCATCTCGCTGATGAACGAGTTCCTCGGCCTCGCCTACTATGCGGAAGTTCCGGCGGTGATCTTCGACATCCAGCGTGTGGGTCCCTCGACCGGCATGCCGACGCGCACGCAGCAGGGCGACCTCATGCTCGCGGCCTACGCCTCGCACGGCGACACGCGGCATGTGTGCCTGTATCCGGCGAATCCCGAGGAATGCTTCTACATGGCGGTGCAGGCCTTCGATCTGGCCGAGCGGCTGCAGACCCCGGTGCTGGTGCTGTCCGACCTCGACATCGGCATGAACGACTGGATGTGCCGCGATCTGAAGTGGGACGACGGCTACCGTCCGGATCGTGGCAAGATGCTGAGCAAGGACGAGGTGCTGAAGCTCGAGAAGTTCTACCGCTTCATCGACAAGGACGGCGACGGCATCACGGCGCGCACGCTGCCCGGCGTGCACCCCAAGGCCGCCTACTTCGCGCGCGGCTCGGGCCACAACCAGTACGGCGCCTACACCGAGGACTCGGCCGAGTACCAGGCGGTGCTCGATCGCCTGACGAGGAAATGGGCCACGGCGAAGAAGCTGCTGCCGCGCGCCGTGATCGACGCCACCGCGGACTCCGCCATCGGCCTGGTGTCGCTCGGCAGCTGCGACGGCGCGATCCAAGAGGCGCGCGACCTGCTTGCCGCACAGGGCGTGGCAGTGAACTACCTGCGGGTGCGCTCCTTCCCCTTCACCGAGGACGTCGAGCGCTTCCTCGCGGCCCACGAGGTGCTGTTCGTGGTGGAGCAGAACCGTGACGCGCAGCTGCGCGCGCTGCTCACCGTCGAGACCGCGGTGGACAAGTCGAAGCTGCGCTCGCTGCTGCACTACAGCGGTCTGCCGATCTCGTCGCGCTTCATCGTCGAGGGCGTGCTCACCGAGCTGCGGCCGCAAGCGGTGAGCCCCGCCAAGGGCGCAGCGCACGGCTGAGGCGCCGCTATCGCACCGGCACGCACCGCAATTTTCAGAGAACCGCCATGACGTTCATCGCCAAGCCCAAAGTCGCCCACCCGTCGCTGCCGAAGAATGCGCTCGGTCTGACGCGGCGCGACTACGAGGGCGCCCTGTCGACGCTGTGCGCCGGCTGCGGGCACGACTCCATCACTGCCGCGATCGTCGAGGCCTGCTGGGGACTCGCGCTCGAGCCGCAGAACGTGGTGAAGCTGTCGGGGATCGGCTGCTCTTCGAAGACCACCGCCTATTTCGTCAGCGGTGGTCACGGCTTCAACTCCGTGCACGGGCGCATGCCCTCGATCGCCATGGGTGCGAACGCCGCCAACCGCAACCTGTACTACATCGGGGTCTCGGGTGATGGCGATACGCTGTCGATCGGACTCGGGCAGTTTGGCCACGCCATCCGCCGCAATCTCAACATGCTGTACATCATCGAGAACAACGGTGTGTACGGCCTGACCAAGGGACAGTTCTCCGCCTCGGCCGACATCGGCACCAGGGCCAAGAAGGGTGAGACCAACTTCCAGCCGCCCATCGACCCGGTGCTGCTGGCGATGACGCTCGGCGCCTCGTTCGTGGCGCGCAGTTTCTCCGGCGACAAGCAGCAGCTGGTGCCGCTGATCCAGGCGGGACTGAAGCACAACGGCTTCGCGCTCATCGACGTGCTGTCACCGTGCGTGACCTTCAACGATCATGAGGGCTCGACCAAGAGCTACGCCTACACGCGCGAGCACTACGAGCCCGCGGTGCACGCGGACTTCATCCCGTTCGAGCGCGAGATCACCGCCGATTACAAGGAAGGCGAGACGCTGCCGGTGATGATGCACGACGGCAGCCGCATCGTGCTGCGCAAGCTCGACCAGGCCTACGACCCGACCAACCGCACGCTGGCGGCCACGCAGATCCAGGAGCGCATCAAGGCGGGCGAGTACCTGACCGGGCTGCTGTACGTCGATGAGCACGCGCAGCATGAGTTCCACCAGGTCAACGACACCCCCGATGCGCCGCTCAACAGCCTGCCGTTCGAGGCGCTGTCGCCGGGCTCGCAGGCGCTGGAGAAGGTGCTGGCGCGCTATCGGTAGGCGCGACTCACGCTGGCGCCTCGAGCAGCGCGTCGACGCGTGCGCGGTACTGGCGCAGCAGCTGCGCGGCGAAGTCGGCGAACACCCGGATCCTGGGCGAATCGTGCAGCGCGCGGCGACACACTACCGAGATCGCCTTACCGGGCGCCGACCACTCCGGCAGGAGCACCTCGAGCTTGCCGGCGGCGAGCGCCTCGGCCACCACCAGGTCCATGCTCTGCACGATCCCGGCGCCGCGATTGGCCGCCATGATGGTCGCCTCGACCGAGTTGAACGCCACGTTGAACGGCAGCCGCAGCTGCCGGCGCACGTTGCCGCGCTGGAACAGCCACGGATGCGGACGGCGGTCGCCCGCGCCGAGGTGGCCGACCAGCTTGTGGCGGCGCAGCTCGACCGGGTCCGCCGGCACGCCGTGCGTGCGCAGGTACTCCGGCGATGCACAGGTCAGCATCCGTGTGCTGACGATGCGCCGCGCAATCAGGTGCGGCTCGCGCACCGGGCCCACGCGCACCACCAGATCGATCTCCTCGGCGATCAGATCGACGACGCGGTCGTTGAACTGCACCTCCAGCTGCAGCTCCGGGTAGCGCGCGGTGAACTTCGGCAGCGCCGGTATCAGCAGCGCGCGGCCGAAGGTCACCGGCACGTCGACGCGCAGGCGCCCCTGCACCGAGAGGCGTGTACGCCGCAGCGCCTCATCGGCCGCCTCGAGCTCGGCGAGGATGCGCTGGCAGTGCGCGAGGTACTCGGTGCCATCACCGGTGAGTCCGACGCGGCGCGTCGTGCGGTGGAACAGCTGGCAGCGCAGATGCCGCTCCAGATCGGCCACGTGCGTGCTCACCACCGCGCGCGACAGGCCGAGCTGCTCCGCCGCCTTGGTAAAGGAGTGCAGGTCCGCCACCCGCACGAAGCTGCGCATGCTTGCCAGCTGATCCATGCCTGGATTGTACGTGATCCGCGAACAATAAATTCGCGATTAGCCTGTTTTTCCCGATGACCAGCCGGGCTTACAGTCGCCGCATTGCCGGCCCCGTGGGCCGGCGTCCTGCGGAAGGCACGCGCGATGTTCATCTTCGAGCGACCGTTGGTATCCGTCGCGGCGGGTCTCGCCGTACCGCTGCTGCTGATCGCGCTGGATCGCTGTGCTCACCCGCAGGCGGCGGCGCCGGTCGCCACCCCGGTCGCAGCCCTGGTGGCCCCGGCAGCGCCGCGGCGCGCGTGCGCAGCCCGCGCTTGTGCGCCGGCCGCCCGATGGGGTATCGTCCGCGCCGGTTCGTGACCTTTCCCTTTCCTGCCGCCTGCCGCCCGCGCCTGTTTGTGCGAGTTGGCTTCCGAGTCTGAAAAGCCGAATCGTTCCCGACCAGGTGGCAGGGTGCGCGCCGACCCGTGTGAGCGATTTTCGGTATGCGCTCCTGCCGATAGCGTTCGAATCAGGAGTTTGATTGCATGACGAGGATCTATGTTGGCAACCTGCCGTTCTCCGCTACCGATGCCGAGGTGCGCGAGCTGTTCGCGCAGCACGGCACCGTCGAGTCGGTGAACCTCATCACCGACCGCGACACCGGCCGCCCGCGCGGTTTCGGTTTCGTGGAGATGTCGCGGGCTGATGCCGCACGCGCGATCCAGGCCCTCAATGGCAAGGATCTGGGCGGGCGTCCGCTGCGTGTCAATGAGGCCCAGGAGCGCAGCGGCGGCGGTGGCAACCGCGGCGGCGGCGCGCCGAAGCGCTGGTAGGATCCGCAGCCATAGGCCGGCCGTCAGTGCCTCGCGGCATCGGCGGCCGGCCTTGCGTTTTTCTGGCACGAGTGGGAGTCATCCGGCATGGGTAAGGGCGATCAGAGATCACGCCGCGGCAAGATCTACCGCGGTTCCTTCGGCAAGTCGCGCCCGAAGGATTCGCCGAAGCAGAAGAAGAAGCCCGCCGCTACCCGGCGCTGAGTGCCCGGCCCCGCGCGCGTCCGGGAGCCCGCGTCGGCCTCAACCGAACGGCGGCGCCGAAGCGGGCGCAGGGCTCACCTTGCGCGCCAGGCAGTCGCGCAGGATCTCGAGCGCGGAGCGCTCGCTCGGCGGCAGCGTGGCGTCGCTGGCCGCGAGCGGCGTGGTGCGGCTACCCCAGCGCAGCAGGTGTGCGCAGTAGGTGAGTCCGCCGCCGAAGCCCGGCAGCAGCAACAGGGCGCCCGGGCGCACGCGGCCCTCCTCCACCGCCTCGCACAGCGCCACCGCGACCGTGGCGGCCGACATGTTGCCGTAGCGCTCGATGTTCACGTACACGCGCTCCATCGGCACCCGCGCGCGGCGCGCGACCGCCTCGATGATGCGCAGGTTCGCCTGATGCGGCACCAGCAGGTCGACGTCGCCTGCGCCGTACCCGGCGCGGGCCAGCGCCTCCTCGCAGGCCGCTGACATGCCCTGCACGGCGCGTCGGAAGATGTCCTGCCCCTGGAACTGCCAGCGCGTCACGCCGTACAGCACTCCGCGGTTGGCGTAGCGCCCACCCATGCCCTGCACGCGCAGCGTCTCGCGCGCATCCCCGTAGCAGCCGAGCTTCTCCGCGAGCAGTCCCTCAGGGAGCTCGGTCGCCTCCAGCACCACCGCCGCGGCCCCATCACCGAACAGCACTGCGACGTCGCGGTCGCTCCAGTCCATGAACGGCGAGATGAGCTCGGCGCCGACCACCAGCGCGTTGCGCACGACGCCGGTGCGAATCAGCGCGCTCGCCGTGGACAATCCGTACAGGAAGCTGGTGCAGGCGGTATTGATGTCGAACGCCGCCGCCGCGCTGGCGCCGAGGCGTACCTGCAGGCCCGAGGCCATGTTCGGCACCTGATCCTCATGGCTACAGGTGCCGAAGACGATCAGCTCGATGGCCTCGCCCGCCATCCCGGCAGCGGCCAGCGCACGCGCCGCGGCCACCCAGGCGAGCTCCTCGAGCGGTACGTGCGAGATGCGCCGTTCGCGGATGCCGGTGCGGCTGACGATCCACTCGTCGCTGGTGTCGAGCATGCTCGACAGATCGCGGTTGGTGAGCACCGCGGGCGGCAGGCACTTGCCCCAGCCGGTGATCGTCGCGTGACTCACTGTGGCGCGGGGTCTCATGACGCTTCTTAAGGATAACAGGCGGCCGGTACAATCCGCAGCGTGCCGGACTCAACGCCGTCTGCGCGCGCGCCCATTTCCGCTGGTGGCTACCGGTACCGGTTGCTGCGGGAGGAGCGCTTTCTCGGCGTCAGCGCGCTCACCGCGCTCGCCTTTCTGCTCGCCGGCGACACGCTGCTCGCGGACCTCACGCGGCCGTTATGGCTGTCGACGGTGTTCCTGTGGCTGTTCCTCGTCGCCCTAGGTGCGGCGCTCGCGGTCGTACGCCATGCCGAGGCGCTCGCGCACCGGCTCGGCGAGCCGTACGGCACGCTGATTCTCACGCTCGCCGTCACCGTCATCGAGGCGGTCAGCATCTCCACCATGATGCTGCACGGTGGCAGTTCGACCCTGGTGCGCGACACGGTGTTCGCCGTGATCATGCTGCTGATGAACGGCCTGATCGGCGTGTCGCTGCTGCTCGGCGGCTGGCACCACCGGGAACAGAGCTTCAACTGCCAGGGCGCCAATGCTTATCTGGGTGTGATCATTCCGCTGGCGATGATGACGCTGATCCTGCCGGACTACACCCAGACGACCGCAGGTCCGACGCTCTCGCTGACGCAGGAATCGGTGCTGGCACTGATATCGCTCGGGCTGTACGCGGCGTTTCTGGCGATTCAGACTGGCCGGCACAGCGGCTACTTCATCCTGGAAGTGCCCGACACGCGCCGACGCTCGCACCGCCGTCGCTCCCCGCCAGCGGCGACGCCTCGCCCTGGTATCACGGGCTGCTGCTCGTCACCTACATGGTGCCGGTGGTGTATCTGGCCGAGCAGCTCGCCACGCCGCTCGACGACATGATCGAGGGCTGGCGCGCGCCGGCGGCGATCGGCGGTGTGCTGATCGCGATTCTGGTGGCAACGCCGGAGGCGGTCGGGGCGGTGCGCGCCGCAAGGGCCAACCAGCTGCAGCGCTCGGTGAACATCCTGCTCGGCTCGGTGCTGTCCACCATCGGCCTTACCGTCCCCACCATGCTGATGGTCAGTCATTTCACCGGCCGGCGGCTGGTGCTGGGGGTCGAGCACGCGAACTTCGCCCTGCTGCTGCTGACGCTGCTGCTCAGCATGGTCACTTTCGGCAGCGGGCGCACCAACGTGCTGCAGGGCCTGGTGCACCTGCTGCTGTTCGTCAGTTACGTGCTGCTGATCTTTCAGGGCTGAGCCACGCCCGGCGGCGGCGACACGTCGGGCGCATAGTCGAAGGAGTCGAAATGCAGCCGCTCAGGCACGAGGCCGTGGCGCGGGAAGCTGCTGCGGATCGCCTCGATCATCGCCGGCGGCCCGGCAGCGTACACCTCGAAGGCGGCCAGGCTCGGATGGTCCGCCAGCACCGCCTCGTGCACCCAGCCGCTGCGATGCTGCGTGGTTTCCGCGACGGTGGGTTGCGACAGCACGGCGGCGCAGGAGAACTGCGGATAGCGGGCCACCCACTCTGCGAGCAGCGCCTGCTGGTACAGGTCGCCCCGGTGGCGGGCGCCCCAGTAGAGATGGATGGGGCGGCGGGGGCCCTGCTCGAGTGCATGGCGCAGCATCGATTTGAGCGGCGCGAAGCCCGTGCCGCCCGCCACCATCAACACCGGATCCGTGCCGTCGCGGTAGACGAACTGCCCGATCGGCCCCTCGATGCGCAGCAGCGCGCCGATCGCGAGTGCCGCGTCAGCCGTCGCGCCGGCGGCGATCTGCGGCGCGAACAGCCGCTCGGTGAAGCCGCCGCCGCTCACGCGGCGCACGTGCAGCTCGATGAGCTCGCTGTCGTGCGGCGGGCTGGCGATTGAGAAGCTGCGGCGCCGGCCGCCGTCCAGCAGCACATCGAGATACTGTCCCGGCTGGAAGCGCAGCCGCTCGACCGCGGGCAGGCGCAGCCACACTTGCATGACGTCCGCCGCGAGCGGCGTGAGCTGCGCGATCCGGCACGGCAAGGTCTTGATCTCGACGTCGGTGACGCTGGCGATCAGCCGCGCTTCGACGACGAGGTCCGATTGCGCGCGCGCCTGGCACAACAGCACGTACCCGGCGTGCTCCTCCTCTGCGCTCAGGCCGAGCGGGCGCCTCTCCGGGTAGGCGATCTGCCCGCTCACCAGCCGCGCGCGGCACGAGCCGCAGTGACCGGACTTGCAGCTGTGCGGCAGATTGAGCCCGGCCGTGAGCGCTGCCTCGAGCACCGGCTGCGTGGCCGCGACACGCAGCGTGCGTGCGTGCGGCTCGATAGTCACATTGTGCTCCACCGCGCTCACTGTCCTGATCCTGTAACGTCCCTGGCTAGACTAGACTTCCTGCAAGGTGAAGGCCAAGGAGATGCCATGTTCACCAATCCTCCGCTGGAAGCGATCGACGCGCTGCTGCGCCGTGCGCACACCATCGCCGTCATTGGCCTGTCGGCGGACGCCACGCGCCCGAGTCACGGCGTAGCACGTGCCCTGCAGCGATTCGGCTATCGGATCATTCCCGTCACGCCCACCGCCGAGTCGATCCTCGGCGAGCCGGCGGTGGCCTCGCTCGAGCAGCTCGCCGAGGTGCTCGGCGCCGACGAGCAGGTCGACATCGTCGACGTCTTCCGCCGCCCCGAGCACGTGGCCGCCATCGTCGAGGACTGCATTCGTCTTCGGCTGCCGGCGCTGTGGCTGCAGGAAGGCGTCGTGGATGCCGCTGCCGCCGAGCGCGCCGTGCGGGCCGGCATCTTCACGGTCATGGACCGGTGTCTGTTCAAGGACCGCGCGGCGTTGCGTTAGACGGCGTCGCCTGAGCGGACCACTCGCCCGCGGGTAGTTTCGGCTATGCTCTCGCCGAGATGCGCATCGAGTTCACGAAGATGCACGGGGTCGGCAACGACTTCGTTGTGTTCGATGCGCCAGCGGATGCGGCCGTGCTGCAACCCGAGCGGCTGCGCCGGCTGGCCGATCGGCGCAGCGGCATCGGCTTCGACCAGGCGCTGGTTCTGGAAGCGCCGCGGCGCGCCGACACCGCGGTGTTCTACCGCATCTTCAATGCCGATGGCGACGAGGTGGAGCAGTGCGGCAACGGCGCGCGCTGCATCGCTGCCCTCCTGCACCGGCGCGGCCTGACGCGCGACAGCGCGATCACGCTTGATTGCCCGGCGGGCCCGATCCGGGCGCGGATCGCGGCCGGCGGGGTAGTGGCGGTCGACCTCGGCGTGCCGGATTTCGCGCCCGCCGCGCTTCCCTTCCTTGCAGCTGCCGCGGCTGACAGCTATCCGCTGGAGGTGGACGGTGTCCTCGTCGCGATCGGCGCCGTGTCGCTCGGCAATCCGCACGCGGTGCTCATGGTCGATTCCGTGGACGAGGCGCCGGTGGCGACCCTCGGGCCGGCGATCGAGCACCATGTGCGCTTCCCGCAGCGCGTGAACGTCGGTTTCCTGCAGCTCTGCACGCCGCACGCGGTGCGGCTGCGGGTCCACGAGCGCGGCGCGGGTGAGACGCGCAGCTGCGGCACGGGCGCCTGCGCCGCGGTGGCGGTGGCTCGACGCCGCGGGCTGCTCGAGCCGCAGGTGCGGGTCAGCGTGCGCGGCGGCGAGTTGCAGGTAAACTGGGCAGGTGTGGGAGAGCACATCTGGCTGACCGGCCCCACGGAAGTTTCCTTTGCAGGTCATGTCGAGGTCTAGAGCACTATGACGACACGAGAGGCTCGCGGCCTTGCCGCGGTGGATAGCGAAGAGGAATCCATTGCCGCCTATCTGCAGCGCAACCCCGAGTTTTTCGAGCGCCATCAGGCGCTGCTCGCCCGGCTACGGCTGCCGCATGCGCGCGGCGGCGCGACCATATCGCTGGTGGAGCGGCAGATCGAGGTGCTGCGCGAGAAGCTCGCCGCGCTCGAGGGCAAGCTAGCCGAACTGGTGCGGGTGGCGCGCGCCAACGACGCCATCGCCGAGCGGCTGCACCGTTTCACGCGCCGCCTGCTGCGCGGGGCGCCGCGCGAGGAGGCGCTGGCGCGCATCGAGACCGGACTGCGCGAGGACTTCGACGCCTTTCACGCCGCGCTGGTGCTGATCGGTGCGCCGCCGGAAGGCGCAGCACCGCGCTTCGTGCGCAGCGTGGCGGCCGAGGATCCCAACCTCAAGTCCTTCGAGTCGCTGTTCGCGAGCGGCAAGCCGCGCTGCGGGCAGGCGCGCGACTCGCAGCGCGAGTTCCTGTTCGGGCCCGAGGGACTCGAGCTCGGCTCGGTGGCGCTGGTGCCGCTCGGGGACAAGGGCTCGCTGGGACTGCTGGCGCTCGGCAGCGCCGACCGCGACCGTTTTCACCCAGGCATGAGCACCGAGTTCCTGGCGCGCATGGCGGACCTGATCGCCGACTCGCTCACCGGCAATCCGCCACGCTGAGCCGGTGGGCGCGGCATGACTCCCGCGGCGCTCGAATGGGTGACGCGGTTCCGCCGTTACCTGGGCTCCGAGCGGCGCCTGTCGGCGCATACTGACAAGAGCTACGCCCGCGATCTCACCGCGCTGGTGAAGTTCTGCGATGCCTGCAAGATCAGCGACTGGGGTGAGCTCGACACTCAGCACATGCGCTCGTTCGCCGCGCGCTCGCATGCGGGCGGGCTCGCCCCGCGCAGCATCCAGCGGCGCCTGTCGGCGGTGCGCACCTTCTACGGCTTCCTGCTGCGCGAGCGCCCGGCGGTGACCGCGGCCGGGACGGCACGCACGGGCACGGCCGGTACGCGCATCAGCGGCAATCCGGCACACGACGTGCGTGCGCCCAAGGCGGCGCGCCGGCTGCCGCACACTCTCGACGCCGATCAGATGGCACGCCTGCTGCAGATCCCGGAGGGTGATCAGTTCAGTGCGCGTGATCGGGCGATCATGGAGCTGCTGTACTCCTCCGGACTGCGGCTCGCCGAGCTGGTCGGACTTAACCTGACCTGCATCGATCTCAAGGATCGCGTCGTGCGGGTGCTCGGCAAGGGCAGCAAGGCACGCATCGTGCCGGTGGGCCGCGCGGCCGTGACCGCGCTGCGGGCCTGGCTGCGCGCGCGCGACGCGCTGGCGAGGCCGGGCGAATGCGCGCTGTTCGTCGGCCGCACCGGTAAGCGCCTCGGCGCCCGGGCGGTGCAGATGCGGGTGGCGCTGTGGGCGCGGCGCCAGGGGCTCGGCATGCACGTGCACCCGCACCTGTTCCGCCATTCCTTCGCCTCGCATCTGCTCGAATCGAGCGGCGAGCTGCGCGCGGTGCAGGAGCTGCTCGGCCACGCCGACATCTCCACCACGCAGATCTACACCCATCTTGACTTCCAGCACCTCGCCCGCATCTACGACGCCACCCATCCACGCGCCCGCCGCAAGGCCTGACCCTATGCCCGATCAGACCCGCTTCGATCCCCACGGCACGACCATACTCGGCGTGCGCCGCAACGGCGTCGTTGCGCTCGGCGGCGACGGCCAGGTGACGCTCGGCAATACCGTCATGAAGGGCAATGCACGCAAGGTGCGGCGCCTCGCCAACGACAAGGTGCTCGCCGGCTTTGCCGGAGGCACGGCCGATGCCTTCACGCTGTTCGAGCGCTTCGAGGGCAAGCTCGAGAAGTACGGCAACCTCACCCGTGCGGCGATCGAGCTCGCCAAGGACTGGCGCTCGGACCGCTACCTGCGGCGGCTGGAAGCGCTGCTGCTGGCCGGGGATCCGGAGAAGCTGTTCGTGATCTCCGGCAACGGCGATGTCATCGAGCCCGACTACGATGCGGCCGCGATCGGCTCCGGCGGCCAGTTCGCGCTCGCCGCGGCGCGCGCGCTGCTCGGCAGCTCGCCGCTCGATGCGCGCACGATCGTCGAGCGCTCGCTCGATATCGCCGCCGATATCTGCATCTACACCAACCGCAACGTCGTCGTCGAGGAATTGAACGCCGTCACCGGCGCCAGGGTCTGATGGACATGTCAGCGCTCACGCCCCGCCAGATCGTCCAGGAGCTCGACAAGCACATCATCGGCCAGGATGCCGCCAAGCGCGCGGTCGCGATTGCGCTGCGTAACCGCTGGCGGCGCATGCAGGTCGGCGAGCCGCTGCGCCAGGAGATCACGCCGAAAAACATCCTCATGATCGGCCCTACCGGCGTCGGCAAGACCGAGATCGCGCGGCGCCTGGCCAAGCTCGCCAATGCGCCGTTCGTCAAGGTCGAGGCCACCAAGTTCACCGAGGTCGGCTACGTCGGCCGTGACGTCGACTCGATCGTCAAGGAGCTCGCCGACGTCGCGGTGAAGATGACGCGTGAGCAGGAAATGGCCAAGGTGCGCGAGCGCGCGCTGGACGCCGCCGAGGAGCGCGTGCTCGATACGTTGCTGCCGAAGCCGCGCATGATGGGCTTCTCGACCGACGAGCCGGCGCCGGCGCGCGACAGCGACACGCGGCAGAAATTCCGCAAGTTGCTGCGCGAGCGTGAGCTCGACGATCGCGAGATCGAGATCGAGCTGCGTACCATGCCCGCTGGCGTCGAGATCATGGCGCCGCCGGGGATGGAGGAGATGCAGCAGCAGCTGCAGGCCATGTTCCAGAACTTAAGCGGTAATCGCACCCGCACCCGCAAGGTGAGTGTGCGCGAGGCGCTCAAGCTCCTCACCGACGAGGAGGCCGGCAAGCTCATCAACGAGGACGAGCTCAAAATCCAGGCACTCGCCAGCGCCGAGCAGAACGGCATCGTATTCATCGACGAGATCGACAAGGTGACGCGCCGCCAGGAGACCATCGGCGCCGACGTGTCGCGCGAAGGCGTGCAGCGCGACCTGCTGCCGCTGGTGGAGGGCTCCACCGTCGCCACCAAGTACGGCCCGGTGAAGACCGATCACGTGCTGTTCATCGCCTCGGGCGCGTTCAGCCTGTCGAAGCCCTCGGACCTGATCCCGGAGCTGCAGGGGCGGCTGCCGATCCGCGTCGAGCTCGACTCGCTTAAAGTGGGTGACTTCGTGCGCATCCTCACCGAGCCCGACGCCTCGCTCACCACGCAGTACCAGGCGCTGATGGCGACCGAGGGGGTGGAGGTCGTGTTCGCGCCGGACGGCGTGCGCCGCATCGCCGAGATCGCCTTTCAGGTGAACGAGCGTACCGAGAACATCGGCGCGCGCCGGCTGCATACCGTGATGGAGCGGCTGCTGGAGACGGTCTCCTACGACGCCGCGGAGCACGGCGACAAGGCAGCTGGCAACGGCCGCGCACGCGTGACCGTCGACGCGAAGTACGTCGATGACCACCTCGGCGCCCTGGTCCAGGACGAGGACCTGAGCCGCTACATTCTCTGACGGGCCCCGGCGAGGGCTCCGGCCGCTCTTTCCGTCGTATCGTTGAACGAACGCGTCACCTGTATGCGGCGCGCTACAGCCGGCGGCCCTTCCGCCGCCCTATAGCGCCCCACCCGCTGCAACAAACCCCCCGGCTGCGGTAGCATCGGACCCGCAAGGCCCTTGTTTTGCGGCCCGCACGCCAGGGGAGAGGACAACATGAGTCGCAGCGGATCGGTTTTCGTATTCCTGTCAGCGATCTTGGGCCTCGGCGTCGCCGCTGACGTGCGCGCGCAACAAGAGGCCGCAGGGGATCAGCTCGCGGAAGTCGTCGTGACGGCAGAGAAGCGCACATCCACGGTGCAGACGACGCCGATCAGCATCACCGCGCTCACGGGCAAGGACCTCTCGGATCGAGGCATCTACGACATCACGCAGATCGTGGACTCGGTGCCCGGCGTATCGATGCGCAGCAGCGGCACAAACCAGACCGAGCTCGAGATGCGCGGCATGACCTCCGCGGGAGGCAACTCCTCGGTCGTCGGTTTCTATCTCGATGACATCCCGCTGAGTGCGCCGGCCTCCTCGCAGAACGGCAAGGTGGTCATCGACCCGAATCTCTACGACCTGAATCGCATCGAGGTGCTGCGCGGACCGCAGGGCACGCTGTATGGCTCAGGCTCAATGGGCGGAACCGTCAAGCTCGTCCCGAACGATCCGAACCTGCAGGCGTTCGACGCCTCCGCACAGGCGGTGCTCGGGCACACCATCGACGGCGGCGGCTTCAACCACGGCGAGAACGCCATGGTCAACGTCCCGCTATCGAACGATATCGCGGCTCTGCGCGTGGTGGTTTCCCAGAACGACCTGAGCGGCTGGATCAACCGGGTCGTGGTCGCCGCCCCCGACTGGCCGCTGCAGACCAACAGTCCCGGCGGCCGCGGTCCCGTGGGCAGCCTGCCGGTGCAGAACGCTTACACCAATATCAACGACGAGGACCTGACGAGCATTCGAGCCACCCTGCTTGTGAAGCCCACGGAGCGACTCTCCATCGAGCCGATCTTCATGTACCAGAAGATCACCATGAACGGGCTGAGCCTCATCGACAGCGACCCCGGAACCAACAACCAGTACCAGCCATTCAACAATCCGGAACCGTTCGTCGACCGCATCGACATCGGCAGCTTGAACGTCGGCTACCACTTCGACTTTGCGGATTTCACCTCGGTGACCTCTTACTGGACGCGCGACTACGAGCTGCGACAGGACGGTACCGAGGAGATTGCCACGGTGCTCAGCGGCGGCGCCCCGGGCAACTGCCTGGGGGCGACGCCCGGCATACCGTGCACGGTCTATCCCTCATCGGCCGCCCCGCCCCTCGGAGTCGGTCCGACCTCGCCGACCAGCCTGGAGGATGACTCGTCCTGGCAGTGGACCCAGGAAGTGCGGCTGACTTCCAACGGCGAGGGCAATTTCAAGTGGCTGCTCGGCTACTTCTACCAGGACTTCCAGTCCAACTGGGACCTGTACGTGCCCACCCCGGATGCGGTGCCAATCGTGGGAACCGCGGACGGCTTCACCCAGGTGCAGCCCACCAAGATCATCCAGAACGCCTTCTTCGGCGAGGCCTCCTACAAGATCACCCCGCAGCTCACCGCCACGGCCGGGTTGCGGCGCTTTTCCTACGACGGCGCGGTCTACAGCACGGTATCGGGCTGGCTGAGCTCCTCGGGCGGCCCGAGCAACGCTTACTTCGTCAGCTCCGAGCGCAACCAGGGTGTGACGCCGAAGTTCAACCTGTCGTACGACGTGAACCACGACCTCATGGTCTACAGCACCGCGGCCAAGGGCTTCCGTGCCGGCGGTGGCAACCAGCCCATCCCCACCAGCGGCGCACTGGGCGATCAGTGCCTGATGAACCTGCAGGCGCTCGGTGCCAGTGCGGCGCCGCTCAACTACGGGCCCGATACGGTGTGGAGCTACGAGCTCGGCGAGAAGCTGCGCGCGGCGGATGGCCGCGTAACGCTCAATTCCGCCGGCTACTTCGAGCACTGGGAGAACATTCAGCAGAATATCCCGCTGGCGTGCGGCTTTCCGTTCACCGGCAATCTCGGCGAGGCGCACGTCTACGGCGGCGAGGTGGAGCTCGACACCGTGCTCGCACAGGGGTGGCTGTTCATGCTGAGCACCGGCTGGTCACACGCGCGCTTCGTGAACGCCTCTCCCATCCTGGCCGCCACGACCACTATCGACGACCGCGTGCAGAGCGTGCCGGACTGGGAAGGCGCCGCCTCGCTCGCCTATCGCACGCCGATCACGCCGAAGCTCAATTTCGTGGCGCGTGTCGACTACTCCTACGTCGGCTCGCGCATCGACACCACCGCGCAGCCGAACTACCTGCCGAGCTATGACCTCGCCAACGTCCGTTTCGGCGTGGATGCCGGCAACTGGAATGCGATGCTGTTCGTCAACAACATCGGCGACAAGCAGGCGCAGTACAGCAATACGCCCGCGATCAACGTCAACGTCGCGACCTTCAACCGCACAGCGATCTCGCAGCCGCTCACCTTCGGCATCGACATGAGCTACCACTTCAAGTAGGCGGTGCCTCGAGGGGGCGTGCCGGGCGCGCACCGCGCAGGCGGCCGCGCCCGTGCACGATGAGGCTGGGTTCTGCCGCGCAGCCTTCAGATCCGGAAGCGCGCCTTGAGCTCGCCTGCCATGCGTCGGCTCACCGGCAGCGCGGCTTCGCAGCCGCGCAGCCGCACGAAGTACTGCCCGTCCGTGTTGCGCTCGATGCGCTCGAGGTACTTGACGCCCACCAGCGCGTTCCGGTGGATGCGCACGAAGCTCGCGCCGAATTCGCCCTCGAGCAGCCGCAGCGAGTCCTCGATCAGGTCCTCGCCGCCTGCATGGCGCACGGTCGTGTACTTCTGATCGGCGAGGAAGTACTGCACCTCCTCGATGGGAATGAGCTTCACGCCCTCGCGGCGCCGTGCGGCGATGTGCGTGCGGCGCTCGCTGCCCGCCTGCTGCGCGAGCTTCTGCAGCTGCGCGCGGGTGAGGCGGCTGGCGCGCCCGAGCGCGGCCACCAGCTGCTCCTGGCGCACGGGCTTGAGCAGGTAGCCGACCGCATGGGTCTCGAACGCCTCCACCGCGTACTCGTCGTAGGCGGTGGTGAAGATCACCGCGGGCGGCTCGGCCAGCACGTTCAGGTGGCGCGCAACCTGCAGGCCGTCCATTCCGGGCATGCGCACATCCAGCAGCACCACGTCCGGGGACAGAGTGTGTGCGCTGCGCAGCGCCTCGTGGCCGTTGACCGCTTCACCGACCACCTCGACGTCGGGAACTTCCGCCAGCAGGCTCTGCAGGCGCTCGCGGGCCGGTGGTTCGTCATCGACGATCAGCGCCCTGAGCTTCGCGCCACCGGCCATGCTTCAGGCCAGCTGCAGCGCCGGGGCTGCCGCCGGCTTCTCGATCAGCGGGAAGCGCAGTGTCACGATGTACTCGGAGTCGAACCGCCCGGCCTTGAGCAGCGCGCGCTCGCCGTACATGAGGCTCAGGCGCTCGCGGATGTTGGCTAAGGCCAGGCGGTTGCCCTCGTGCTCGCCGGGCAGCGGCTCGAGGGGATTGCGCACCACGATGGTGACGAGACCGGCGGCGACCTCCCCGGTAATGGTCACGGTGCCACCTTCTGCGCGCGGCTCGATGCCGTGGTAGATCGCATTCTCCAGTAGCGGCTGAATTATCAGGCCCGGCACCAGCGCATTGCCCGGCACCGCGTCGGTGCGCCAGTCCACCTGCAGGCGATTGCCGAGGCGCAGCTGCTCGATGCGCTGGTAGGTGCGCGCGACCTCGAGCTCCTCGGCGAGCGTGATGGTGTCGCGCTTGTCGCTCAGGTTGGCACGGAACAGGTCGGCGAGGTCCTGCACGGCGCTTTCCGCACGGCGCGGATTGCTGCGCGTCAGCGCGGCGATGGTGTTCATGCTGTTGAACAGGAAATGCGGCCGGATGCGTGCCTGCAGCGCATGCACGCGCGCCGCGGCGCGCAGCTCGACGCTGCGCCGCCATTGGTGCGCTACGTAGAAGTAGCGCAGCGCCAGCCCGGTGACGATCAATGCGATCCACACGTTGCGCGCAACGAAGCTGCGCGGCTCGGGCGGAAACAGCGTGGCCCCGGAGAACTCGAGCACCCAGCGCGTGCGTCCGATCAGGTACACGCCGAGTGACACCGTCGCGACCACCGCCGCGATCAGCGCCAGCACGGCCGCAGAGCCGGCCGCCACGCTCAGGTGCGTCAGCCGCTCGCGCAGCACGCACAGCACCGCCGAGCCCGCCAGCCCGAGCCACAGCAGCAGCAACGAGGTGCGCGCCAGGTCGGTCCAGAAATCGACCGCGGTGTTCTGTCGTGCGAGGGTGAGCAGGAACGCGGTCAGCTCGACGATCAGCACGATCGCCAGCGTGGCGCGCGAGGTGCAGAAGTCCGGCAGATACAGCGCGTCGTCCGCCGGCGCGTCGCTCTTCATGCTTTGCCGCGCGGCAGGCCCATGATGTTGGTGCGCTCGAACAGCTCCGCCTTCAGGCGATAGGTCGCGGAGATATCCTCATCGCCGTAGCCACGGGCGATCAGCTCGGCGTACTCGCCGAGCATGCGCTCCACCACCGGCAACGCCGTGCCGTAGCGCGCGGCCATGTCGTGGCAGATGCGCAGATCCTTCGCGTGCAGACGCACGCGGAAGCCTGCCGGATAGCTGCCGCGCGCCATGTTGGGTGCGCGGTGCACGAAGTACCAGCTCGAGCCTGCGCCCTTGCCGAGGGTATCGATGAGGCGCTCGAGCGGCAGACCCTGCGCGTGGGCAAATGCCATCGCCTCGGCCACCGCCTCGATGATGCCGGCGCACATGATCTGGTTGGTGGCCTTGGCCGCCTGACCGGCGCCGCTCGGGCCGAAGTACGCGACCGTGCGGCCGAGCGCCTCGAGAATGGGCCGGGCGCGCTCGAAGGCGGCCGGATTGCCGCCCACCATGATGGCGAGGGTGGCATCACGGGCACCTTCCACGCCGCCGCTCACCGGGCAGTCGAGAAATTCGACCCCGCCCGCGGCCAAAAGCTCCGCCGCCTGGCGCGCGGTCTCACCGCTCACCGTGGAGCAGTCGAGCATCAGGGCACCGGACTTGAGCCCCGGCGCGAGCGCGCGCGCCACCTCCAGCACGTCCGCGTCCGCCGAGACGCACGAGACGACCGCCTCGCATTGCGCCGCCAGCTCCGCGAGTGTCGCCGGAGCTGCGACCTCGAGCTCCGCGGCGAGTGCGCGTGCCTTGTCCGCGGTGCGGTTCCATACCGCCGCGAGGAACCCCGCACGCTGGAGGTTGCGCGCCATGTGCAGGCCCATGGCTCCAAGCCCGACAAAACCTGTGCGCATCGTAACGGCCCGCGCTGCGCGGCCTTAGGTTGCCGCGGGCGTCACTATAGGACTTTCGTTGCTTCCCCGCCCGCACCGGGCTTAAGGCGCGCTCACTCCGAGGTGGCTTGGGCCGGATTCACCTTGGGCTCAGGTATAGGCTGGGGCTGCGGCACGAGCAGCTGTGGCTGCGGATTGAGCGGCGCTTCGGGGTCGAACTTCGGCACGCTGCCGCAGTAGTCCTGCACCGCCTGACGCACCTGCTCGCGATATTTGTCCGCGTCCGCTTCCGATAGGTAGCTGCGGTCCCCGTCAGCACCGTTCTTGTATACCACCCGCGCGGTGATCGCCTGGTTGTAGGCGGCGGTGGCCTCCTTGCACTGCGCCGCGCGCTTGGCCGCGACGTCCTGCTGCACCGCCTTGGTGTTGGTCGCGTCCTTCTGCTCGGTGGAGACGCTCTTATTGAAGGCGGTCAGGGTCTTCTGGTCGTTGTAGTGCGAGCCCGAGTCGGCGCCGGCGGGGTGCACCTTGCCGGTCTTGATGACCTGCGAGCCCGGCACCCACTGATCGCTGTAGTGCGGCTCGCCCTTCTCGTCGACCCAGCGATACACGTCGGCCTGCGCGAGCGCGCAGGTACCGGTAACAATCAGGAAAGCAACCGCTATACGTCGCATGATAGAGCCTCCGGCGCGGCGCAGTATGGCCGCTCGGGGGCTGCGCGACCTTTGAACTGTGTCACACCTCGCCGCAGGCCACGCAGCGTTCAGGTCACACCATACACCGAGAGGCCCAACCCGGGCGACCAGCCCGCCGCCGGGCGGGTGCCGCTCCCGGCAGGTGCCCTGCACAGCCATCCCCGGCAGCGTTCCGCTACAGGTCGTAGGCACGCTCGCCGTGCGAGGTGATGTCGAGCCCCTCGCGCTCGTCCTCTTCGCTGACGCGCAGGCCTACCACCAGCTTGACGACGTAGAAAGCGATGAGGGCGACCACCGCCGTCCACACCGTCACCAGGCACACCGCCTGCAGCTGGATGCGGAACTGCGTCCACAGCCCCGGGTAGCCGCTTGCGCCCGTGACATAGTCGGCCGTCGAGCCCGGACCGCCGAGGAACGGCGCGTTGAAGATCCCGGTCATGAGCGCGCCGAAGATTCCGCCAACCGCGTGTATGCCGAACACGTCGAGCGAATCGTCCGCGCGGATGAGACGCTTCAGCCCGTTCACGCCCCACAGGCACACGACCCCGACACCGAGGCCGATTACGAATGCCCCGGGGATGCCAACGTTGCCGGCGGCGGGCGTGATGGCGACCAGCCCCGCCACGGCACCGGACGCGGCACCGAGCATCGAGGGCTTACCCTTCACCAGCCACTCCGCGAACATCCACGACAGCACGGCGCACGCGGTCGCGAGATAGGTGTTCAGGAAGGCGAGCGACGCCGCGCCGTTCGCCTCGAGCGCCGAGCCGGCGTTGAAGCCGAACCAGCCGAACCACAGCAGCGATGCGCCGATCATGGTCATGGTGAGGCTATGCGGCGCCATCGGCTCGCGGCCGAAGCCGACGCGCCTGCCGAGGACGAAGGCACCGACGAGCCCTGCTACGCCGGCGTTGATATGCACCACCGTACCGCCGGCGAAATCGAGCGCTCCCCATTGCCACAGCAGGCCCCCGGTCGCGCTCACTGCGGCCGCCTTGTCGGCGCTGGTGAAGGCATCCGGTCCCGGCCAGTACCACACCATGTGCGCGACCGGGCAGTAGCTGAAGGTGAACCAGATGACGAGGAACAGCAGCACTGCGGAGAACTTGATGCGCTCCACCAGCGAGCCGAGGATCAGGCAGCAGGTGATGGCAGCGAAGGTCGCCTGGAACGCCACGTACACCAGCTCGTAAAGCGGCGTGCCCTTGCTGAAGGTGTTGACGAGCGAATAGGCGCCGGTTTTCGGGTCGAAGGTGCCGGACAGAAACAACCGGCTGAAGCCGCCGATTACGGCGTTGTTCGCCGTGAACGCGAGCGAGTAGCCGTATATGCACCACAGCACCGTGACCAGCGAGAAGCCGACGAACACCTGCATGAGTACCGACAGCATGTTCTTGGTACGCACCAGGCCCCCATAGAACAGCGCCAGCGCCGGCACCGACATCAGCAGCACCAGCGCCGTGGCGGTCAGCATCCACGCCGTGTCGCCTTTGTTGGGGGTGGGAGCGTCGGCCGCCCAGCTCAGGGCCGGCGTGAGGGCGGCGAGGGTCGCGATCGATCCGGGTAGGTGCCGCAACGTCTTGGCAGCAGTGGGCATCGGTGTGTTTCCTGTCGTTCGCGCCACAAACAGCGGCTGCGCGCGCGCGGCGTGGCGCGTAAGCTGTTAAAACGCGCACAAAGGGTGCAGATTCCGTGCCATGAGGGAATCCCGCGCGCATTCCGTGGCTTGCAGTAATGCCACGGCGTGCGGTTGCACCACTTTGGAGCCGACTTTTCTAGCGCTGCCTCAAAGTGGGGCAGGAAGGACGAGGGATGGAATCATTTCGCATCGACGATCTCGTGCGCCGCCTGCTCGAGCACGTGCCGCCGGCCCTGCGCAGCGTGCAGACTGATCTCGAGAGCAATTTCCGCGCCGTGCTGCGCGAGCGGCTCTCGAAGCTCGATCTGGTGAGCCGGGACGAGTTCGATGCGCAGACCCGGGTGCTTGAGCGCACCCGCGTGCGCCTCGAAGCGCTCGAAGGGCGCCTGGCCGCGCTCGAGGATGCGAATGGCGCGGCCGCCACGACTGCGGGGGATCACACGACGGGCCGCGCCTGAGGCGCAGCGGGCACCAAGAGCTCGGCGCCGTGCTGCATGGCCGTCGCGCGCGTCGCCTGTCGCGGACAGATCGGGCTGCACGCACCACTGGTGCAGGTCGAGGTCAGCCTCGCGAGCGGCCTGCCCGCCTTCTGCATCGTCGGCCTCCCTGCCATGGTCGTGAGGGAAAGCAAGGAGCGCGTGCGGGCCGCGCTCCTCAACTCGCAGTTCGACTTTCCTGCCGGGCGCATCACCGTCAGTCTCTCTCCGGCTGAGCTGCCCAAGGAGGGCGGCCGCTTCGATCTGCCCATCGCGCTTGGCATCCTCCTCGCCTCGGGACAGCTGGACGCGGCACGAGGCAGCGTCGGCAGCGCCGCCGAGTTGCCCGAGGTCTACGGAGAGCTGGGACTCAACGGCGAGCTCAAGCCCGTACGCGGCCTGCTGCTCGCGGCCGCGCACGCCCGGGCGCAGGGGCACGAGCTCATCGTGCCGCGGGGCAACGCCGCCGAAGCCGCCGCCGCGGCGCCACGGCACACCCGCGTGGCGGGTCATCTGCTGGAAGTGTGTGCCCACCTGCGGGGCACCGCTGCGCTGCCGCCGTGCGCGCCATGCGCACCGTGCACATCGCCGGGTGGCGAGGCCGCCTGCGCCCCTGATCTCGCCGACGTGCGCGGCCAGCTACAGGCCAAGCAAGCGCTCGCCGCCGCCGCTGCCGGCGCGCATCACCTCTTGCTCGTAGGGCCGCCGGGCTCGGGCAAGAGCATGTTGGCGCAGCGCTTGCCGGGTCTGCTGCCGCCGCTCGCGGAGGCCGAGGCGCTCGAGATCGCTGCCATCGCTGCCGTGAGTGCGGCGGGTTTCCGGCCCGAGTACCTGGGCGAGCGTCCCTTCCGCGCGCCGCACCACAGCGCCTCGGTCGCAGCCCTGGTCGGGGGCGGCGCGCGTGCACGGCCGGGCGAGATCAGTCTGGCTCATCTCGGCGTGCTGTTTCTCGATGAGTTGCCGGAGTTCGCACGCGCGGCGCTGGAGGCTCTGCGCGAGCCGCTCGAGAGCGGTGTGGTCGCCGTATCCCGTGCGGCGTTGCAGACTCAGTACCCGGCCGCCTTTCAGCTGATCGCCGCGATGAACCCCTGCCCATGCGGACGTCTCGGCGATCCGGCAGGAAACTGCCGTTGCACGGCGGCGCAGGTCGAGCGTTATCGCGGACGGATATCGGGACCGCTGTTCGATCGCATCGACATGCATGTGCAGGTGCCGCCGCTGTCCGCGCGCGACTTCGATGCTCCGGTCGGGCAAGCCGACACGACGGCCACCGTGGCCGCGCGCGTCGCCGCGGCGCGTGCGGCGCAGCTGGCGCGTCAGGGCGTCTGCAATGCCCGCTTGAGCGATGCCGGCGTGCAGCGCTTCTGTGTGCCGGATGCCGAGGGCAAGCGGCTGCTGGAAGCCGCGATGCGCCGCTTTGCCCTGTCCGCTCGCGCTCGTCGCGGCGTGCTCACGGTGGCGCGCTCCATCGCCGATCTGGAAGGGTCATCGCTGCTGACGGCCGTGCACCTGGCCGAGGCCGTGACGCTGCGCTGTCTCGATCGCAGCGCTACTGCGCCATCTGGACCATGTGATCGACGGCCTGCTTGACCAGGTCGTCCGGCACGTCCGTCCGGCCGCCCTTGGGCGGCATGACCCCGGAGCTGCTCTGAAAGCCCTGCAGCGCATGCTCGTAGAGCACGGCCTTGCCCTTGGCGATGCGCGGCGCCCAGGCGGCCTTGTCGCCGGCCTTCGGCGCTCCGGCGATGCCCGGTCCATGGCAGGTGCTGCACACTTGCTCGAACAGCTCGGTGCCGTTCTTCGGCAGCGGCGCCACCGCCGCACTGCCGGCGGCCGACGGTGCGCTCGCCTTGATGGCCAACGCGGTGTTGTCCTGACCGGAGACGGCTTCCTGGCTCGGCGGCTGAATGCGCTCGGCGACGCTCTTGATATAGTCGGCCTCGGTGCGCACTTCCGCCACCTGGGTGCGGTTCCCGACGATGCGCGCCAGCGCAAAGATGCACACGGCGAACGTGACAAGCAGGCCGATCACCAGGCTGAAAACGTTGACGAAGTGAGTGTCCTGTTTGCTCACGTGAGACCCGTCGTGACGCCCCAAAGAGGCCGCGCAGTATAGCTGCTCGGCTGCATCCTTCGTAACTGCCTCACGGGCGCGGACCCCGCGCCGGCGTGCGCGCGGCGCGCGCGCCGACTTCGTCTGGTATCGTCGCGCCAGCCACGGCGCATGGGAGACGAATGAAGCAGACGAACAAGCAGGTCGGATGGCTGGCCATGGCGTCATTGGCCGTGGCGTGCGGTGTCGCCGCTGCCCGTGGCGTATCGCCGTATCTGCCGCTCGGCCTCGACCCGCAGGTGGAATGGCAGATCGAGCGCGTCCTGATCCTCGCCGACAAGCCGGTGATGAGGCGGCCGATCGCGGTTGCGACCGTCTACGACGCGCTGCCCAAGGCCGCCCGCATCGATCCGGCGCTGTGCGAGCGAGTGCGCCGCTTCATCGAGAACTACATGCACGATTCCGGCGTCGCGTTCGCCAGCTACGAGGCGGCGGCGGCCGGCGGGCCGGGCGGCAAAATGGTGATGCCGAATTCGCACGGCGCGCCGGTGAACAGCAACTACGGCGTGGCACTGCAGGGCTACGTGCAGCCGAGCGACTACCTGCTGCTGAGTGCCGGCGTGGTTGCCGATGCGAACCGCACCACGCCCACCGGCTCGATGCTGAGCATGGGGTGGGACTGGGCGCAGCTCGATGTCGGCTACCGCGACCACTGGTGGTCACCGATGAGCGACAGCGCGGCGCTGATCAGCACCGAGGCGCCGACCATGCCCTCGGTGACGCTGTCCAATTACCGCCCACTCACGCGCCTCGGGTTGCAGTACGAGCTGTTCGTGGCGCACATGTCCTATACGGACCAGATACAGCTGATTAACGGTGACCTCACCGCCGGCTACCCCAAGTTCGGCGGCATACAGCTGGCGATCGAGCCGATCAGCGGCTGGTCCCTCGCGGCTCAGCGCATCATGGTATGGGGCGGCGGCGAGGCGGGTGGCCAGTCACTATCTACCATCCTGAACGCGTTCTTCAATCCCGCCGGTGCGCAGAACACCTCATCCAGCAAGACGCAGTCGGAAGCCATCGGTAAGCAGGAGGGTGGCATCAGCAGCCAGTTCATCTTCCCCGGCAAGCTGCCTTTCACGGTGTATTTCGAGTACTCCGGCAACGACACCGTCGACGGCAAGAGCTACCTGCTCGGCAAGCCGGATCTGGCGGGCGGCATCCATTTTCCGCACGTCGGTCCGCTCGACATCGTCTTCGAGACGCAGGAGTGGCAGTCGACCTGGTACGTGCACAATCACACCAACGTGCAGACCGGCTACGGCGACGGCATCACCAACTACTACCTCAGTACCGGCAACTGGTTCGGTGACCAGCGTGTCAACGGCGATGCCGTCGGCGGCCGCAGCAGTATGCTGCGCGCGGGCTGGGAGCCGAGCTTCGGCGGTCAGCTCGCACTGCAGTACCGCGTCCTGGCCAACGACTCCTACTACGGGGCGATTCCCTATCACCACATGAACATGGGCTCGCTGACCTACGCGTATCCGTGGCGCGGCTTCGCCGTCGGCGCGGAGTTCGACATCGGGCAGGATGTCCTCGGCGGGCACTTCACGCGCTTCGAGGGTTTTCTGCGCTACGGACAGGCGTTGCGCGCCGCGAGCTCCACCGAGGACGCCTTCGACAGTGAGCGTCAGGACGGTACCGAGCTGTTCGTGGAAGCCGGCGGCACTGCCAACAACGTCAAGCTGAACGTCACCGCACCGACCTGCTGCACCACCACCGGCACGACGGTCGGTGCGCACGCCGGCGTCGGCGCCTGGCGTCAGGCGACCGAGCACCAGGACCTCGGCGTCGAGGTAGAAGGGGACGACATCCGCGGCCTGTCGCTGTTCAGCATCCGCATGCTCGACTGGCGCTACCGCTTCAACGGGCCGGTGGCGTTCAACTCCTTCCTCGGGGCCTCCCGCTACGCGCTCGGAACGCCGGCGATCGGCGTGTACCTGGGAGCAGGTCTGCAGTGGCGCGATATCGCGCCGAAGTGGGATCTGGGGCTGGAATATCGTTACGCCGACAAGGTGTCTCGCCTGCGTGTCCTGCCTTCCGATCCGCAGGGCGGCTTCCGGCCGGACTCGTTCTACGACATCACCATGCTGACCCTGTCGCTGACGCGCAAGTTCTGATTAGACGCTCCGCACCCCGGCGCGTATCATCGCCGGCCCCAACGCGCCCGTAGCTCAGTTGGATAGAGTGGCAGCCTCCGAAGCTGCAGGTCGCTGGTTCGAATCCAGTCGGGCGCGCCAAACCCGCAGATTATCAGTTGCCGCACATCGAGCCCTTGGCGGTCGGCAGGCAGGCGCCGGACTGCCGCTGCATGTGCTCGGTGTTCTCCCGCGCCTCGTTCTCGAAGGCCCGCGCCTGCTCTACCGTCATGCAGTGCAGTGCCCCGCCGAGCCGCGAGCCGAGGGTGTCCTCGCGCCGGCAGTAGACCTTTTCACCGTTCTGCATGCGCTCCGCGTACCCCTTCCCGCGCAAGCGCTTCTCCAGTTGCGCGTTATCGTCCGCTGCAGTGGCGGCCGGCGCGGCGGAAGTGGCAGTGGCCGGCGCGTTGGGAGTGGTGGAAGCGGCCGGCGCGGCGGAAGTGGCCGGCGCGGCCTGCGTCGCCTGCGTGGCCGCCGCGGCGGGGGCAGCAGTGGCTGAGGGCGCTGTGCTCGACGCTGCGGGAGCCGGCTTGGACGGTGGTGCGCCGGTAGTCGGCGTGTCCGGTGCCGGTCCCATCAGCGGGTCAGCAGCCAGAACCTGCCAGAGGATTGAGCCGGCGGTCAGGCCGGCCAGGATTGCGGCGCGTCGCATGGGCGGCTTCTCGATAGGCAAAGGGCCTTATTTTGCTCCCCGGCGGCATCGCGTGCCAGCGGGCCGGCCTGCTCGCTACTGCGGCTCGGCCAGACGCGACGGCGCAGCTTCAGTGACCGTGCTCGGCGGCGGCCAGGTCGTTTATCAGCGAGATCAGCTTCTGCTCGCCGCCGGCCTTGCCGACATCCGTGGTGTATTTACCGTTCACGGCGATGAGCGGCACACCCTGCACGCGGTAGCGCTGCGTGATCTCGTCGGCGCGCTGCAGGCTGGTGTTTACCGAGAAGGAATTGTAGGCCTGCAGGAAGTCATTCGCGCTCACGCCGTTCTGCGTGGCGAACTGCTGCTGCAGTCTCAGCGTCTCAGCGTCGGTGTCGCCCGCCAGCGCCGGCACACGGTTCTCCAGGTCCTGATGAATGGTCTGGAAGGCCTTCTCCACCAGATCGTCCCGCCCCAACGCCTCGAGCGTGTAGAACAGGTGCGCATGGGCGCGGTGTAACGGCTGCCACATCACCGGCACGCGCACGAACTCAATCCAGGCGGGCTTGGTCTTCTGCCAGCTGAGGATGTACGGCTCGAGCGCATAGCAGTGCGGGCACGCGAGCCAGAAGATCTCCAGTACCTCGACCTTGCCCGGACTCACGTTGGTGGGCTGCGCGGGTACCAACGGGTCGTAGTTCACACCCGGCTGCCATTTGCCGGCCGGCAGCTGCGCCCCCGCTGGCATGCCCGCTATCTTTTCCAGGGAGGCGTCGCTGCGCTCCTGATGCTCGCCCCCGCCATCGCCTTTCTCCTGCGAGGCGGCCGCCTGCTCGTTCTCGCTCTGCACCGTCGGTGCAGGGGCGGGCGGGCTGCTCGCCGCTGGCGCCTCGGGCGCGGCCGCGGGCGCTGCGGGTGCAGGGGTTGCGAGGGCGGGTTCTTGACGTGCGCAGCCGGAGCAGCCGTACAACGCAACCACGGCGGCGACGGCCGCCCAACGGTTCCACGGTTTCATCGCGATCAGCGCATCCCCTGCACGTACGAGGCCACGTCGCGCATCTGCTCGGCGGAAAGGCGTTTGGCGATCGTGAGCATCATTACCCCGTTGCGGCTGGCCGTCGCAGGGTTGCCGCTGTAGCGCACACCGCTGGCGTAGTCGTTCAGCTGCTTCACCACGTAGACCGACTGCTGCGCGCGAAGTGCCGGGTAGCCGGCGGCGAGGTTGCCGCGGCCGATGGGTCCGTGACAGGCGACGCACGCCGGTACCTCGTGCGCGGTGTCGCCGGCGAGGTAAAGCGCCTGGCCGGCCTTCCAATAGGACGGGTCGGCCTCCAGGCCGGCCGGCGTCTGTGCCTCGTAATACACCGCCAGATCATCGATGTCCTGATCACTGAGCGTGGCGGCGAGCGGCATCATCACCGGGTTGGTGCGCACGCCGGCGCGGAATAGCCGCAACTGCTCGACGATGTACACCGCGCTCTGGCCCGCGAGTCGCGGCCAGTCGGGGGAAACACTGTTGCCGTTCGGGCCATGGCAGGCGGCGCACAACGTCGACTTGGTGGCGCCGCTGGCGGCCTTGCCGTCGGCATATGGATCGATCGGTTTTGCAGCGGGCGCGGCCGCCGCCTGCGCAGCGGGCGTCGCAGCAGCACTGCCGGGTGGGGCCGGTGTGGATGCGGTCTGCGTCGACTGCGTCCAGCCGAGCGTGACGAGCCCGCACCACAATGTCAGCGCCGTCGCGGCCCCTCGCGCTCTTCGACCCAGTTTCACGCTCTGCGGCATGGATTATCTTTCCAGCAAGTCCCGTGATGCGAGGGCGGCGAATTGTACACTAAGGCCGTGCCAGCGCTTTTTAGCCCTTGAATACATGAGTCGCTTTCAGCAGGCGCGGTTGCTCGTGAGCTGCGCAGCCGCGAGTCAGTTCCCCGCCGACCACGGCACGGAGGTGGCGTTCGCCGGGCGCTCCAACTCCGGCAAGTCGAGCGCCATCAATGCCATTACCCGCAGGCAGGGACTTGCGCGCACCAGCAAGACGCCCGGCCGCACGCGACTCCTGAATTTCTTCGAGCTCACGCCCGGTGCAAGGCTCGTCGACCTGCCCGGTTACGGTTATGCCAGCGCGCCGCCCGCGGAGCGCCGCACCTGGCCGGCGCTCACCGAGGCGCTGCGCCGGCGTGGCTCTCTCAAGGGGCTGTTCGTGATCGTCGATGCCCGGCGTGGCCTTACCGCGGCCGATGAGGAGCTGATCGCCTGGGCGCGACCGGACCAGGCCGTGCACGTGCTGCTCTCGAAGGCGGACAAGCTGAAGCGCAGCGAAGCCGCCAGCGTGCTGCGCTCGGCGGCGGCACGGCTGTCCGACCGGGCGACCGCGCAGTTGTTCTCCGCGCTCGAGGGCACGGGAGTGCGCGAGGCCGAGCAGACGCTCATGTCATTCCTCGCGGCCAAATAAAAAACCCCGGCGGTTGGTAACCGCCGGGGCAGACTAACCCGGCACAGGTCTCATGAACCGGGTCTACCCGCTCAGGGAGGGAAGCGGGGAGTGCTATGCACTCAAAAAGTTGGACGGCGGGTACCGGCGGGAGTTCCGCGCCGAGTGTAAAAAAATAACGTTCCAGATCAGCTACTTATATGAACACTTGTATCGTCCGCGCCACAGGCTTGAGCTTATCCGGAACAGCTGGCGGACGGGTGTCGCCCGCTTCTTAGAAGAGGAACATTACCTCGAGCGATACGACGTTCGCGCCTTCGGTATTGGGGATATTGAAGCTCTCGTATTCGAGACGCGCGCCGACGCTGCCGAAGTGCACCTGCGCCCCGATTCCCCAGGCGAACTCGGTACCGTTGTCGGAAAGCGAGAAGAAACCGTTGGGTACCGAGGCGTTGCTGCCGCTCGAGGACCAGCGCGCCAGTCCGATCTTGCCGAACACATCGAGGTACGGCACGGGCAGCGGCACGAAGCCGACCGCGTAGCCGGCGAACGCCTCGTACTGGAGGTGCACGGTGTTGCCGAGGAAGCTGCTCGTCTGGCTGCCAAGATCGATGTAGTCCGCCTCGACCGCAAACAGGCTGATCGGCCGCAGTCCCGCGAACGCCTTCCACGAGGTGCTGTTGAGATCGGAGTTGGTGGCGGTGATGTCCTTGATGCTGTTGCGGGCGATGCCGGCGCCCAGGAATACGAAGTCATCGTCGGCGCGGGCGCTGCCGGCCGCGGCCAGAGCCAGTAGGATCACGGGCAGCAGTCGTCGCATGATGGTGCCCTCCAACGCCGATCGGCGGGTCGAGTTGACTGCGCGAGCTTAGTGAGCTTCGTCCCAGTTTGCACCCGTGCCGACCTCCACGCGCAGCGGCACGCTCAGGCTGGCGGCGTTCACCATGTGCTCGCACACCGCCGCGCTCACGGTCGCCACTGCGTCCTCACGCACTTCGAGCACCAGCTCGTCGTGCACCTGCATGATGAGCCGCGCCGGCGCGCCGGCGCGCTGACACCAGTCGTGCACCTCGATCATCGCGCGCTTGATGATGTCGGCGGCGGTGCCCTGCATGGGCGCGTTGATGGCGCTGCGTTCGGCGTACTGCCGCAGCTGCGTGTTGCCCGAGCGGATGTCCGGCAGGTACAGGCGGCGCCCGAACACCGTCTCGACGAAACCGGTCTCGCGCGCCTGCGCGCGCGTGTTGTCCATGAAGCGCTTCACGCCCGGATAACGCTGGAAGTAGCGCTCGACGTACTGCTGCGCCGCGCCGCGCTCGATGCCGAGATTGCGCGCCAGCCCGAAGGCTGACATGCCGTAGATCAGGCCGAAGTTGATGACCTTGGCGGTGCGCCGCTGCTCGGAAGTGACCGCATCCGGGGCGACGCCGAACACCTCCGCGGCCGTGGCCTGATGCACGTCGCGGTCGGCGGCGAACGCTGCGCGCAGGCTCTCATCGCCCGACAGGTGCGCCATGATGCGCAGCTCGATCTGCGAGTAGTCCGCCGCCAGCAGCACCGCGCCCGGCGGCGCGATGAAGGCCTGACGGATGCGCCGCCCCTCGGGTCGGCGCACGGGAATGTTCTGCAGGTTGGGATCGACCGAGGACAGTCTGCCGGTCGCGGCTACCGCCTGGGCATAACAGGTGTGGATGCGGCCGGTGCGCTCGTTCACCAGCTCCGGAAGCTTGTCGGTGTAGGTCGATTTGAGCTTGGCGAGCGCGCGATACTCGAGCACCAGGCGCGGCAGCGGGTAGCTCGCGGCGAGCTCTTCCAGTACGTCTTCCGCCGTCGAGGGCTGACCGGTGGGGGTGCGCCGGCGCACCGGCAGCTGCAGTCTCTCGAACAGTATCTGCTGCAGCTGTTTCGGGGATTCGATGTTGAATTCGTGGCCGGCTTCGCGGTGCGCCTGCAGCAGCAGCTCCTGCAGCTGCCGCGCGAACTCGCGGCTCTGCGTGCGCAGCCGCTCGCGATCGACCAGCACGCCGCAATGCTCCATG
Source organism: uncultured Gammaproteobacteria bacterium (assembly GCA_963837075.1). GTDB lineage: Bacteria > Pseudomonadota > Gammaproteobacteria > Steroidobacterales > Steroidobacteraceae > 13-2-20CM-66-19. Next base: position 814,433 of record CAWILY010000009.1, read on the forward strand.
GCGAACAGTACCGGCACCAGCGGCTGCTCGCATTGCTGGTACAACTGCGCGAGTGGCGGCACCGACTGCAGCTGCGGCCACAGCGTCCCGTGCAGGCGCAGCGTGAAATCCGCGTCCTCGGCGGAGTATTCCCCGGCGCGCTCCACCGGCACCTGATCGAAGCTCAGCTGCTTCGCGCCCTTGCCGGCGACGTCCTCGTAGGTGATGGTGCGCAGCCCGAGATAGCGCTGCGCATCGGCGTCCAGGTCGTGGTTGGTGGCGACGCTGTTCCAGACGTAGGACTCGAGCATGGTGTCGAAGCGCATGCCGCGCAGCGCGATGCCGGCGTTGGCCAGCACGTGGGCGTCGTACTTGAGGTTGTGCCCCACCTTGCCGCGCGCAGGCTCCTCGAGCAGCGGCTTGAGCGCCGCCAGCACGGACTCGCGGTCGAGCTGCTCGGGGGCGCCCGGATACACGTGACGCAGCGGCACGTAGGCTGCCGTGCCGGGCTGGTCGCTGAAGGCCACGCCGACGATCTCGGCCTGCATGTAATCCAGACTGGTGGTCTCGGTATCGAAGGCGATCAGCTCCGCGGCGGCGAGCCGTGCGAGCCAGCGCTCGAGATCCTCCCAGCGCGTGATCGTCTGGTAGTTGCGCGGCAGCGGTGCGGTGTCTGTTATGGCGGCCGCTGCGGTCACGGCACCGGGGCCGGCCGGCAGGGCACTCGCGCCGGCACCCGTCCCGGCAGCCATCGTGCGCACGGCGTCCGAGCCGACGCCGCCCGGCGTGGCAGCGCCGCTCTCGGCTGCGCCGTCCAGCTGCCGCAGCAGCCCGCGCAGCTCGTAGCGGCCGTACAGCTCGCGCAGCCGCGCGACATCCGGGGCGCGCGCCGTCAATTCCTCCACCGACAGCGGCAGGTCGAGGTCGGTGCGGATCGTGGCCAGACGCCGTGACAGCTCGAGCGTCGCCAGCCCGGCGCGCAGATTCTCGCCGACCTTGCCGGGCACCTCGGCCACGTGCGCGATGAGCTCATCCAGGCCACCGTACTGCTGCAGCAGCTTTGCAGCGGTCTTCGGCCCCACCTTGTCAATGCCGGGAATGTTGTCGGAGCTGTCACCCACCAGCGCCAGGTAATCGATGATCTGCTCGGGATGGACGTCGAACTTCGCCTTGACGCCCTCGCGATCCAGCACCGTGTCGGTCATGGTGTTGATGAGAGTGATCGCGCCGTCGACCAGCTGCGCCATATCCTTGTCACCGGTGGAGATCAGCACCGACTGACCGGCGCGCGCAGCACGCGTCGCCAGCGTGCCGATGACGTCGTCCGCTTCTACCCCGGGCACACGCAGCAGTGGCAGGCCCTGTGCCTCGATCATCTCCAGGAGCGGTGGCACCTGTGAGCGCAGGTCATCGGGCATCCCGGGGCGCTGCGCCTTGTACTCGGCGAACAGCTCGTCGCGGAAAGTCCGCCCCGGCGCATCGAACACCACGGCGATGCGCGGCGGCTGATAGTCCTTGATGAGCTTCAGCAGCATGTTCAGCACCACCAGCATGGCGCCCGTCGGCTCGCCGCGCGAAGTGGCGAGCTGCGTACGCAGCGCATGGAAGCCCCTGTAGACATAAGAGGAGCCGTCGACGAGAACCAGGTCGGGATTACGCGCCATGGAAAGTGAAGGGCCGAGGGGGCCGCGAGTATAACGGACGTGAACCGGACCGCATTTGGCGCAGGCTGCCGACGCGCCTTCGGGCCAGCGGCGCCGTCTTAGTCAACCCTGAGCCTCGCGGCGCGCTGTACCGGACAGGTGTTGCCAGGATGTGATCGATGCAAGAGCCGTTCGCCTCAGCCATCGCCGCCAACCGCTTCGGGCTCGGTGCCCGTCCGGGGGAGCTCGCCGCCATCGGCGGTGATGGCCGCGATTGGCTGCGGGCGCAGCTGCTCGGCGGCGCCCCGCAGCTCAGCGGCCCCGATCTGCGTCCCTCGCAGGAAATACTCAGCGAGGCGCTCGAGGTGCGGCGCCAGATCCAGGGAGCACGGCGCGTGCAGGCGTTCGCCGCCGGCAGCGGCGACGGTACCGCGAATGATGGCGCGCAGAACGCGCTGCAGCAGCGCCTGCCGCAGCTGCTGCGGCCCATCTACGTCGCGGAGGCCACGGCGCGGTTGCAGCAGGCGGTGAGCACGCAGCGGCCGTTCGTCGAACGGCTGACGCAGTTCTGGACCAACCATTTCGCGGTCTCGGTCGACAAGCAGTTCCTCGCCGGCCTCGCCGGCAGCTTCGAGCGCGAGGCGATCCGCCCGCACGTGCTCGGCGATTTCAACGACCTGCTGCTCGCGGTCGAGACGCACCCGGCGATGCTGCTGTATCTGGACAACCACCTGTCGGTGGGCCCGCATTCCCAGGCTGCGCTGCGGCTTGCGCGTCGCGCGCAGCAGCGCCGCATCGGCATCAACGAGAATCTCGCGCGCGAGATCCTCGAGCTGCACACGCTCGGTGTCGGTGGCGGCTACACGCAGACGGACGTCACCAGCTTCGCCGAGGTGATCACCGGCTGGTCGATCGCCGGCGAGGGCGGCGGCGGTCGCTTCGCCGACGCCGAGCCGGGCCGGTTCGTGTTCCGCGCCGAGCTGCACGAGCCGGGCGCCAAGGTCGTGCTCGGGCGGCGTTATTCCGACGACGGTTTCGGGCAGGGCGCGGCGGTGCTCCAGACCCTTGCGCGTCACCCTGCCACGGCGCAGCACATTGCCACCAAGCTGGTGCGCCATTTCGTCGCCGACGATCCGCCGCCGGCGGCAGTGGCCCGTGTCGCGGATGCCTTCACGCACAGCGGCGGCAATCTCCCTACCGTCTATCGTGCACTGCTCGATGCGCACGAGGCGTGGGCGCAGCCGCTCACGAAGTACAAGACACCCGCGGACTACATCATCTCGAGCTATCGCGGCATGACGCTGCCGGTGGAGGCCGGACGCGGACCACTCGCGCCGTTCGAGGTGCTCGGACAGAGAACGTGGCAGCCGGGGTCGCCGGCAGGATGGCCGGATCGCAGCGCCGACTGGGACGGCGCCTCCGCGCTGATCAAGCGCATTCAGTGGGCGGACGCACTCGGCGAGCGACTCGGCAGCAGTCGCGACGCGGCGCAGCTCGCCCCCGAGCTCCTGGGCGCGAATCTTGGCGACGCGACGCGCACCGCGCTTAAGCACGCGGCCAGCGCCGGCCAGGCGGTGACGCTGCTGCTCGCCGCCCCCGAGTTCATGCGCCGCTGAGGATGGAGGTAGCGATGAGTCTGCGTCGACGCGAATTCCTCAGCCTGTCCGCACTCGCCGCCGGCGGAGCGCTGCTCACCTCGCGCCTGGCATTCGCGCACCCCGACAACCGCCACGGGCGCTTCGTGCTCGTGATTCTCCGCGGCGCGCTCGATGGCATCGCGGCGGTGCCGCCGCTCGGCGATCGCGACTATGCCGCCCTGCGCGGCGAGTTCGCGCTGCGCGCCCCGGGCCAGCCCGGCGGCGCGATGCCGCTCAACGGCTTCTTCGGCCTGCACCCCTCGCTCGCGTTCCTGCAGCAGTGCTACGCGGCGCACGAGCTGATCGTGCTGCACGCCGTGGCGAGCCCGTATCGCGAGCGCTCGCACTTCGACGGCCAGGACGTGCTCGAGAACGGCTCGACGCGTGCGCATGCGCTGCAGACCGGCTGGCTGAATCGCGCCCTCGCTGCCGCACCGGCCGCATCCACGCGCGAAGCGGGTGTCGCGCTCGGGCAGAACGTGCCGCTCGTCATGCGTGGACCTGCGGCAGTGACTTCCTGGTCGCCCTCGAAGCTCGCGGCGCTCGATGACGACACGCTCGCGCGTCTCACCGATCTCTACGCTGGCGATCCGCTCCTGTCCGCACGCCTCGCCGATGCGCTGGCAGCCAACGCCATCGCCTCCGAGGAGAGCGATATCACCATGGGCGCCGGCCAGAGCACTGGTCAGGCCAACAACGCCCGCTACGCGGAAGTGGTGCGTGCGGCCGGCAGCTTCCTGCGCCAGGACGAGGGGCCCAAGGTCGCCGTGTTCGACACCACCGGCTGGGATACGCATGCCAACGAGGGCGGCGGGCAGGGACAGCTCGCCGGGCGGCTGGCTGCGCTCGATGCCGGGCTCGCGGCGTTGCGGCAGCAGCTCGGGCCAGCCTGGAGCGACACGGTCGTGCTGCTCGTCACCGAGTTCGGCCGCACCGCGGCCCTCAACGGCACACGCGGCACGGACCACGGCACGGCGAGCATCGCCCTGCTGCTCGGCGGCGCCGTCGCTGGCGGGCGCGTGGTCGCCGACTGGCCGGGACTGTCGGGGCGTGCGCTGTACCAGGGGCGCGACCTCAACCCGACGCTCGATCTACGCGCGGTGTTGAAAGGCGTGCTCGAGGAGCATCTCGCGGTGCCTTCGCGCGCGCTCGAGCAGTCGGTGTTCCCGGACAGTGCGGCGGTCAGGCCGCTGCGCGGCCTGATCCGCACCTGAAGACGCGCCCCGGCGCGTAACTTGGCCGCGCGCCGCGACGCTACTGCGGCGTCTGCGAGTCGTCGTCCTGCTTCTTGTCCGGCGGCGGCTGATCCGGCGCAGCCTGCGGCGCCGGAGCCGGAGCCGGGGTTTGTGCCGGCGCGCCCGACGACGTCACGGCGGGCGCGGCGGGCGCGGTGATCACGGCCGGGTTCTTTTCCGGCAGATACAGCGGGCCCTTCTGCCCGCAGCCGCCGAGCATGGCCAGCACGGCGGCGCCGGCGAGCAGCGCCAGTGGTCCGGTCGCGCCTCTCATACGTACATCGGCCTGCGGTCGCGCAGCGCCAGCCAGCCGCGCACCACGCGATAGGCGATCCAGAGGCCGAGGGTCCACAGGCCGACGATCGCGAACCCGAAGCCGATGACGATGATCATGAACGGCAGCGATACCAGGATGATGACGATCGCCCACAGCAGCGCGTACCAGAAGGTGCGGATCTGCCAGCGGAAATGCGACTCGAGGAAGGTACCGACCGTGGCGCTGCGGCGCGCGTAGTTCATGATGACGGCCACGATCGAGGGCAGGCCGCCGACGAAGCTGCCGACGATGGTATGTGCGGTGGTGATGCCGATGACCACCGCCAGCGCATGCAGTGCGTAGATCACGTGCGTGTAGGTGATGAGTGAATCGTCGACGCGGGGCGCCTCGGCGGTGATCGGGGGATTCGGGTCGGACATGATGCGCCTCTTTGCGGGTGTGTTACGCCGGCGGACGACGCGGCACGATCGCCATCGTCAGCCGCGACACGCATACCAGCTTCTCGCTCGCGTCGCGGATCTCGATGTGCCAGACGTGACTGCGGTTGCCGAGATGAAACGGGCGGGCCGTGGCGGTGACGACGCCGGCGGTGAGTCCGCGCAGGTGGTTGGCATTGATCTCCTGCCCGACACAGGTGTACTGCTCCTGGTCGATGCACAGGAGCGAGGCGACGCTGCCGACCGTCTCCGCCAGGGCCACGGACGCGCCGCCGTGCAGCACGCCGAACGGCGTGTGCGTGCGCGCCTCCACCGGCATGGTGGCGCGCAGGAAGTCAGGCCCGATCTCGGTGAAGCGCATGCCGAGGTGCCCAGGGAGGCTCCCGCCGCCCCGCTCGGTCAGCTGCTCGGGAGTCGGGGCGCTGCGCCAAATGCTCATCGAGGCTAGTCTAGCCGTTTGCGCGGTGGCAATCTCCCGGTACCCCTGCAGGAGCCGCCGCGATGACCGAGTTCGTTTTTCCGCCGCCCGCACCGCCAAGCGTTGCAGTCGAGGGCAGCGCGCAGCGTTTTCCCGTGCACAGAATTTACTGCATCGGCCTCAACTACGCCGACCACATCCGCGAGTTCGGCCGCGACCCGCAGTCCTCGCCGCCGGTATTCTTCATGAAGCCCGCCGACGCCGTGGTCGCGAACGGAGCAGCTGTTCCCTATCCGCCGCACACCAGGAACTTCCACTACGAGATCGAACTGGTCGTGGCGATCGGTCGTGGCGGCCGTGATATCGCCGCCAGCGCCGCGCTCGGGCACGTGTTCGGCTATGCCGCCGGCAACGATCTGACACGCCGCGACCTGCAGAAGGCCGCCAAGGACCGCGGCGAGCCGTGGGACACGGCCAAGGGCTTCGACTGTTCCGCGCCGGTCGCGGCGCTCCGCCCGGCTGCGCAGGGCCACCTGTCGCGCGGGCGCATCTGGCTCGACGTCAACGGCGCCCGGCGTCAGCAGTCGGATCTGAACCACATGATCTGGGACGTGCCGCAGATCATCGCGACGCTTTCCGGGCTGTACGAGCTCACGGCCGGGGACCTGATCTTTACCGGCACGCCTGCGGGCGTTGGTCCGGTGCAGCCCGGGGATACCCTGGAAGGCGGGATCGAGGGTCTCGAAGTGCTGCGCAACACCATCGCGCCGCCGCTCGAGGCGTGAGCAGCATGAAGCTCTACGGCTACTTTCGCAGCTCCGCCACCTATCGCGTCCGCATTGCGCTCAACCTGAAGGGTATCGCCTGGGAGCCGGTACTGATCGACCTGCGCGCGCCGGCGAGCGCGCAGCACAGCGCGGAATTCCGTGCCTTGAACCCGCACGGGCTCATCCCGGTGCTGCAGGATGGCAACCAGGTGATCAGCGAGTCGCTCGCCATCATCGAGTACCTGGAGGAGAGCTATCCCACGCCGGCGCTGCTGCCGCGCGCAGCGGCGCAGCGGGCACAGGTGCGCTCGCTGGCGCTGGCGATCGCCTGTGACATCCACCCGCTCAACAACCTGCGCGTGCTGAACTACCTGCGCGCGCCGCTCGGCCACGACGACCTTGCGGTGAATGCCTGGTACGCACACTGGATTGCGCTCGGGTTCGCGGCGCTCGAGCAGGAGGCGCGGCGCCTCTCCGGCGACGGCCGGCACCTGTACGGTCGCGCGGTCACGCTCGCGGACGTGTGTCTCGTGCCGCAGATGGCCAACGCGCACCGTTTCAGCTGCGACGTCACACCGTTCCCGACGCTGTGCGCAATCTGCGCACACCTGGAGTCGTTGCCGGAGTTCGCGCGCGCAGCGCCGGCGGCGCAGCCGGACGCGCAGCCGTACTGACGCGTCGCCGCGGTGCGCGGCTATGCCCGCGCGCGGCGGATGAAGCTCACATAACCGGCAAGGAACTGCTCCAGCTGCTCCTCGACCGCGGCATCCTTGAGTCCCCCGGACTCGTCGAACACGTTGGCAGCGCGCGCCACGGCGAGACGGCCGCCGAACCAGGTGTGCGTGCCGAGCGTGCGCATCACCGGCAGCCAGGCCGCCTGGCTCAGCACCGTGCCGAACGGGCCGGGCGTGGCGCCGATGATGGCGAACGGCCTGCCGTTGAACACGCGCTTGATGTCGCTGGGCGGCCGCGACAGCCAGTCGATGGCGTTCTTGAACACCCCGGGGATGCCGTTGTTGTACTCCGGCGTCACCAGCAGCACGCCAGCGGCGGCGACAATCGCCTCCTTGAGCTGCGTGACCGCAGGCGGGATGCCTTGGGCCTCGACGTCGCCGTCGTAGAGCGGAATGCCGCGGATGCTGGCGATCTCTAGGGCGCTTTCCGCGGGCATCAGCCGCGCGGCCGCGCGCAGCAGCGCGCTGTTGTAGGAGCCGCGCCGCAGGCTTCCCGAAATTCCCAGCACCTTGATGGTCACGCTTGCCTCCACTGCCGGCAGCGAACGTGTGTACTACTTCTTGAGTTTTGCCGCCACGCGCTGATACGCCGCGCGAAACGGGATGCCCTCGGCGACCACCAGCCGGTTGGCCTCCTCCGCGGCATGCAGCGCCGGATCCAGGCGGATCGCCTCGCGGCGGAACTCGAGCGCGGCAATCGCCGGCGGCAGGATGGCGAGCGTCGCCAGGCCCAGGTCGATGCCGCGGAACAGCGGAAACTTTAGCAGCTGCAGATCGCGCTGGTAGCCGGATGGCAGTTTCGCGCACACCGCGAGCGCCTCGGTGAGACATCCGTGCGCGCTGGCGGCGCGGGCGCGCAGCAGCTCGAATACGTCCGGATTGCGCTTCTGCGGCATGATGGACGAGCCGGTGGTGAAGGCCTCGGTGAGCGCGACGAAGCCGAACTCGGCCGTGGCGTACAGCAGCACGTCGGCGGCGAAGCGCGACACGTCCTGCAGCAGCAGGCAGATCTCGAACAGCAGTTGCGCTTCGGCCTTGCCGCGCGACAGCTGCACCGCGGTGACCGGTGTCTGCACGCTGCCGAATCCGAGCCGCGCGGCGGTATCTTCGCGATCCAGGGTGAGCCCGGGCGTGCCGTAGCCGGCTGCCGAGCCGAGCGGATTGCGGTCGATGCGCCGCAGCACGGCGCGCAGCCCGTCCGCGTCGTCGCGAATCTCGGCAGCGAAACCTCCGGCCCACAGCGGCACCGAGCTCGGCATGGCCTGCTGCATGTGCGTATAGCCGGGTAGCACGGTATGCGCCTCGCGCTGCGCCAGCTGGCAGAGCGCATCCGCCGCCTCGAGGGCACCGCCGCTCAGGCGCTGCACCGCATCGCGCAGATACAGGCGGATGGCGGCCAGCACCTGATCGTTGCGCGAGCGCCCGAGATGAATGCGCGCGCCCGCCGCGCCGATGCGCGCCGTCAGCCGCCGCTCGAGCGCCGTCTGGCCGTCCTCGTCGGCGAGCTCGATGTGCCACTCGCCGCGCGCGTGCTCGGCGGCGAGCGCGCTGAGGGCGGTGCGGATGGCGGCCAGGTCGGTGTCGCTGAGCAGCTGCTGCGCGTGCAGCATCTCCGCGTGGGCGATCGAGGCGCGCACGTCGTAGGGCACCAGACGCTCGTCGAGCGCGTAGTCCTCGCCCGCCGTGAACTGCAGCACGCGCTCATCGAGCGGCGCACCCTTATCCCACAGCCGCGTCATGAGGCGCCGTGCTGCTCGGCCGGGGTGAGGGCGTTCACGTCCGCCACGATCAGGGTGCCGGTGCCCTCGTTGGTGAACACCTCGCCGAGGATGCCCTCCGGAGCGTTATAGGAGACCACGTGGACGCGACGCACGCCGCCGCGCAGCGCGTCCTCGATGGATTTGGCCTTCGGCAGCATGCCTTCGGCGATGCGCCGCTCGGCCCGCAGGCGCTCGAGCCCGCGCAGGTCGGTATAAGAGATGAGTGAGCCCGGATCATCGACGCTGCCGAGGATCCCGGGCGCGCCGGTGCACAGAATCAGCTTCTCGGCGCTGAGCGCGGCGCCGATGGCGGCGGCGACGGTGTCGGCGTTGATGTTGAGCAGCGTCCCCGACTCGTCCGCCGACAGCGGACTCACCACCGGCATCAGGCCGTTGTCGAGCAGCTTGCGCAGCACCGTGGTGTCGACCGCGTCGATGTCGCCGACGAAGCCGTAATCGACCCGCTCGCCATTGATCATCACCGGTGCGCGCCGGTGCGCGCGCACCAGCCTCGCGTCCACGCCGCTGATGCCCACCGCCTCGATGTTCAGGTCGCGGCAGATGGCGAGGATGCGGGTGTTGATCAGCCCGTTGAGCACCATCGCCGTGACGTCGATGGCCTTCGCGTCGGTGACGCGCCGTCCCTCGATGAGGCGGGTCGGCACGCCGAGCGCCGCCGACAGCTCGCTCAGCTGCGGGCCGCCGCCATGCACCAGCACTACGCGCACCCCGAAGTGGTGCAGGATGGCGATCTGCTCCACCAGCACGCGCGTCGCGGCGGCGTCGGCGAACACGCCGCCGCCGGCCTTGACCACGAAGGTCTTGCCCTTGTACATGCGGATGTACGGCGCCGCGCTCCGGAGCGCGCGCATGGTGTTGGCCTGGTCGCTGCGATGCATGATCATGGCGTCGTCCGCTTTCAGGACCTGAGCAGTTGATGAAGGACCGCCATCTGCACCGGCAGGCGGTTGTAGGCCTCGCGCTGCACGATGCTGCGCGGGCTGTCGAGCACCTCGTCGGCGATGGCGCTGTTGCGCCGCACCGGCAGGCAGTGCATGACGTGGCAGGCCGGTGAGTGTGTGAACCAGTCGTTGCGCACGCACCAGCCGGTGAGCGCGCTGCGCAGCCGGGCGTCGAGCGCGGCGTCGCCGTAGCACCCGGTCGCGCCCCACTCCTTCACGTACAGCACGTCGGCGTTCTCGAGCGCCTCGGCGCGCTCGCTGCTCTCGCGCACCGAGCCGCCGGACAGTACGGCGGCGCGTCGCGCCCGCTCCATGATGGCGTCGGGGAGCGCGAAGCCTTCCGGCCGCAGCACGATTACCTCCATGCCGCGCAGCGCCGCCATGTGCAGCGCCGCCGCCGGCACCGCCAGCGGCAGCGCGCGCGGGTGCCAGGCCCACGACAGCACGAACCGTCCGGCGCGCGGCACCCCCAGGTCATCCAGCGTCTTCCAATCGGCGAGCGCCTGGCAGGGATGATTGACGGCCGACTCGAGATTGATGAGCGGCTTGTCGACGAGCGCCGCCATGGCGGCGAACTCGCTGTCGGCCAGATCCGCAGCGAGATCGCGGCCTGCGGCGAAGGCGCGGATGCCGAGCGCGTCGCAGTAGGAAGCGAGCACCGGCAGCCCCTCGCGCACGTGCTCGGCGGCGGCGCCATCCATCACAGTGCCGAGACGGGTCTCGAGCTGCCAGCTGCCCTGTCCGGGATGGATGACGAACGAGCTGCCGCCGAGCCGCGCCATCGCGGCCTGGCACGAGGCGAGCGTGCGCAGCGACGGGTTCAGGAACAGCAGCGCCAGGATCCGTCCGGTGAGCGCGCGCGGCTCGGGCTGCTTCTCCAGCCGCCGCGCCAGCTCGAGGAGCGACAGCACCTCGTCACGGGACAGGTCCGCAAGATCGATGAAGCGCTTCATGGCGGCAGATCGCGCAGCGCATCACGCAGCATGTCGACGTGCTCGGCCTCGAGGATGAACGGCGGCAGCAGGCGCAGCACCTGCGGGTTGCTCGAGGTGCCGGTGAGAATGCCGCACTCGAGGAGCTCGGCCTGGACATCCTTCGCCGCGCGCGAGGTGACGAGGCCGATGAGGAGCCCCGCGCCCTGGTGCGCGGTGACGGGTCCCAGGACGCAGGTTGCGCGGATGTATTCCGAGATGCGCCGCACGCGCTCGAGCAGCCCCTGCGACTCGATCGCTGTAAGCACAGCCTCGATGGCAGCGCACGCCATCGGGCCGCCGCCGAAGGTGGTGCCGAGGGATTCGGGGACGAGGCCCGCGGCGAGCGCGGGCGAGATCAGCACCGCGGCGCACGGGAAGCCGTTGCCGAGCGCCTTGGCGGCGGTGAGCAGATCGGGCGTGATGCCGTAGAGGTTGGCGGCGAACGGCTGACCGGTGCGGCCCACGCCGCACTGCACCTCGTCGAAGATCAACACTGCCCCGACCTCGTCGCAGCGCCGGCGCAGCGCCGCGAGGAACGGTGCGCCCAGATCCACCGCGCCGGCCAGCCCCTGCACTGGCTCGACGATCACCGCCGCGGTGCGCTCACTCACCTGCGCCGCGATCGCGGACGTGTCGCCGCGCGGGATGAAGCTGACATCGAACGGTGCGCGTGGAAACCCATACCACTTCGCTGCTGCGCCCCAGGTCACCGCACCCGCCGCCGCGGTGCGCCCGTGGAAGGCGCCCTCGATGGCGGCGACGTGCGCGCGCGAGGTCGCGCGTAGCGCGATCTTGAGCGCGTTCTCGTTTGCCTCGGCGCCGCTGTTGACGAAGAACACGCGAGTCAGCGGCAGCTGCGCGAAGCGCACCAGCCGCTCGGCGGCGCGCGAGCGCACCGCCATGGCGACCGCGTTCGACTGGAAGTTGCACTGCTGCGCCTGCTGCGCCAGCGCCGCGGTCCACGCCGGATGCGCATAGCCGAGGCCCGCGACCGCATGGCCACCGTACAGATCGAGGATGCGCTCGCCCCGGGCGTTTCGCAGCCATACGCCTTCCGCCGACACCACTTCCAGCGGGTACTGCGCGAACACTGGCGCGAGGAACTCGTGCGGGGCGGAGACGCTCGGCATCCTCCCCCCTCAGGTCCAGCCCGGCGCCGGCGCGGTGAGGCCGGCAGTCTCGGGCAGCCCGCACAGGCGGTTCATCCACTGCACCGCGCCGCCGGCGGCGCCCTTGGTGAGATTGTCGATCGCGCACAGCACCGCCACGGTGCCCTCGCGCGCCGCCGCGGAGAGGTGCGCATAGTTGCTGCCCGCGACGTCCTTGACCCGCGGCGCACTAGCAGCCACGCGCACGAATGGCGCACCGGCGTAGAAGTCACGCAGCTGTGCCAGCACGGCGTCCACATCGAGCGGGCGCGTGAGCTGCGCCTGCACGGTGACATGGATGCCGCGCGCGAACGGTCCCGAGTGCGGTACGAAGGCGAACTGTGCCTCGACGCCGGTGGCGGCGCGTGCGCAGGCCGCCACCTCCGGCACGTGGCGGTGCGCGAGCGCGCTGTAGCCGTACAGGTCGCCATGGCGCAGCGGGTGGTGGGTGCCCTCGATCGGCTTGCGCCCCGAGCCGGTGCTGCCGGTGACACCGCTCACGTAGAAGAGCGGCGTGACCAGGCCGCCGGCGAGCAGCGGCACGCTGGCGAGCAGCATCGCGGTAGCGAAGCAGCCCGGATGCGCAATGTGCGGCGTCGCCACCGAGCGCAGCTGCTCCGGCAGCGCACAGCTGAACTGTGGCAGCCGCGCCGGCGCGCCGTGCGCGTGCCCGTACACCGCGCGGTAGCGCTCGGGCGTCGCGTGGCGGAAATCCGCGGAGATGTCGACCACGCGCGGCGCCGTGCCGGCACGCTCGGCGGCCGTCAGCAGCCGGTCGACCAGAGCCGCGGAGACGCCATGCGGGGCCGCCGAGAACAGCGCGCTGCGTGGCAGCTCGCACAGCACGCGCCGCACCTCATCCTCCGTAGCGAAGCGCTGGCCACCGTAGACGCTGGCCAGGTGCGGGAATGCGCCCGCCACCGGCTCACCGGGCTGACTGTCGGACATCACCGCCGCGAGCTCGAGCGTCGGGTGCAGGGCGATGAGGCGCAGCAACTCGCCGGCGACGTAACCGGTGCCGCCGAGCACCACCGCGGGGATCGGCGTGCTCATTGCGCGGCTGCCGCCGCGACCGCTGCCGAGGGCAGCGGTCGCGCCTTGAGGCCGAGCGCCTCGATGATGCGATCCCCGAGCGCCGCGCCGCTGCTCAGGGCGTTGCACGCCGGCACCCGCATCTGCGACGTGATGATCTCGATTCCGACCTGGTTGTCGGTGGCGGGGCCGGTGACCACGCACGGCTCGATGAGGAAGCGCTCACGCAGCAGCTTCACGCCACCCCAGGCGGCCACCGGATCGTTGGCCGACAATACCACCGCGGTGAGCGCGGCGCGGATATCCGGACACTCGAGGATCGCATCCACGCCGTAGGTGCCGAGGATGCCGTCGCCGAGCTCGAACACCAGCACATCCGGCTTGCCCGTCGCCAGCTCGGTCAGCATGGTGCGCGTCAATGCCGGGCCGCTGCTGCGCGTGGTGGTGACGATGCCGAGGTCGGTGAAGATCGCGCAGCGCCGTGCGCCGGCATCCTCCATGGCGAGGATGTCGCGTCGCAGCGAGACCCCGGTCGCCTTGAAGGCATCCACGGTTAGCCCGCGATGGCGCATGCGCGCGATGATGGCGCAGGCGGCGGCGGTCTTGCCGGCCTCCATGCAGGTGCCCGCGAGCGCCACCACCGGCACGCCGCGCGCGTCGAGCGTGGCGTTGCGGTCGAGGCGCTTCGCGCCAACGCGCGCCGGCACGCCGATCCGCTCGCCGAGATAGGGGAAGTTGAGCGCCACTCCCAGCACGCGGCAGTCGAACGGCCGGCCCTTCTCCGGATTGATGGAATCACACACCCCGAGCACGCCGCCGATGTTGAGCATCTGGATGACATCGCCGGGCTGCAGTGCTGCCGGCACGTGCCCGGAGTAACCGAACAGCGCCTGACGATGACCGAGTGCGCCCGCGACCACATCACCCTTGCCGACTTTCGCCATGCGACCACTGGTCAGCTCCAGGGTGTTGTAGGTCGTCTTGTTGTTGAGTACCTCGACCACGACCACCACGCCTTCTTCGGCGGGGATGTCGGCGGAGATGCGCACCTCGTGCGACAGCGCGCACGCCTGCGTGACCGAGGCCAGCTTGTCGACCACCACGCTGCGCATGCCACTCACCATCTCAGCGCTCCGGCGCGGCGGCTGCCGCTGCGGCGCGCTCGCCGGCGCGCGCATGGAACACGCCGGGGAGCGCTGCGATACGCGAGAAGCCGAGCGCATCCTGGGCCGACCACTCGCCCGCGGCCTCGCCGTACACGCCCCGCGAGGCCGCCAGCAGCGAGAACGGCGAGTCCACGCCTTCGATGAACAGGTTCCCGGGGCGCAGCAGCAGCCGCACGTCCCCGGTGACGCGCTGCTGCGAGGACTCGAGCAGCGCCTCGATGTCGCGGCACACCGGATCGAGCAACTGGCCCTCGTGTACCAGGTCGCCGTAGGCCTGCGCGAGCGGCTCCTTGATGCGCTGCTGCCGCGCGGTGAGCACCAGCTTCTCCAGCTCGCGGTGTGCCGTGAGCAGCAGTTCCGCCGCCGGCGCCTCGAAGGCTACCCGTCCCTTGGTGCCGATGATGGTGTCGCCGAGATGGATGCCGCGGCCGATGCCGAAGGGCGCCGCGAGCGCTTCCAGCGCCTCGATGAGCGCGACGGGGGCGAGCTCGCGGCCATCGAGCGCCAGCGCAATCCCGGCGCGGAAGCTCAGCACGTGGCGCTCGGGCTCGCGCGGCCGCGTGAATGCCTCCCGCGTCAGCAGCCACGCCTCCTCCGGCAGGCTGCCCGCGGAGGTGAGCGTCTCGCGGCCGCCGATGGTGACGCCCCACAGTCCCCGGTTGACCGAGTACTTCGCGCCCGCAGGCGGTATCGGCAGGTTGCGCTGCCGCAGATAGCTGAGCTCGTCCTCGCGCCGGAACGCCTGATCGCGCACCGGCGCCAGCACCTTGAGGTCGGGCGCTAGTGTGCGCAACGCCACCTCGAAGCGCACCTGGTCGTTGCCGGCGGCGGTGCAGCCGTGGGCGACCGTGTCCGACTCCAGCTGCCGCGCCATGCGCGCCATGGTCTGCGCCTGCATGACGCGCTCCGCGCCGACACACAACGGGTACAGCTGGCCGCGGCGTACATTGCCCATGATGAGAAAGCGCAGCACCTGCTCGAAGTAGTCCGCGCGCGCATCTACCTGGTGGTGCGCGATGGCGCCGAGCGCGCGGGCGCGCTCGCCGAGCGTGCGTGCTGCCGCGGCGTCGATCCCGCCGGTGTCGACGGTGACGGTGATCACCGGGCGGCGCTCGTGCGCTGCGATCCACGGCACGAGGAACGAGGTGTCGAGGCCACCGGAGTAGGCGAGCACGATGGGCGTGCCCATCGCTTGAGCGTCGTGCGTCATGTTCAGACCGGGAACAGTGCCTGCAGGCGCGTGACCAGGGTGTCCTGGGCGCGGCGGCTGGCGGTAGCGATGAAGATGGTGTCGTCGCCGGACAGCGTGCCGGCGACCTCGGGCCATTCGGCCTTGTCGATGGCGACCGCGACGCTCTGCGCCGCGCCGATGGTGGTGCGCAGCACCGTCAGCGCCGGTCCCGCGCGCCGCAGCTGGCGCACGAACTGGGCGAGTGCGCCGAAATCGCCATTGGCGCGCGTCACCTCGTCCGGCGGCAGCACGTAGCGGCCGCTGGCCTTGAGCACGCCGAGGTCGCGCAGATCGCGGCTGATCGAGGACTGGGTCGCATCGAAGCCGGCCTTCTGCAGCAGCCGCACCAGGTCCTGCTGGCGGCGTACCGCGTCGGTGCGCAGGATGCGCACGATCGCGCCGCGGCGCTCGAGCTGGGCTGCATCGCTCAGCATGGCGGCGCCCGTCCGGGTATACGCATAAACATGCGCGCATTGTGCATTTTAATGCACACGCGGGTCAAGCCGGCACGAAGCTGCGCGCTACTGCCTCTCGATCGAGTACACCAGGTCCGCGCCATAAGCGGTGCCGGCCTCGGTGCGTATCGTCCAGTGATCGCCGAGCGTGTAGCGCATCTTGAAGACGTTGAGCTGCTCAGTGAGGCTCACGCCGTAGCTGACATACAGGCGCGGCGACAGGTAGTGGCCGAGCACCAGCGAGGTCTCGTTGACCAGCGGATCGGTCTCGACGCTCACATCCGGCAGGCCGACCTGCGAGCCCAGCTCGGCGGCCACCAGGGCGGCGCCCTGCCCGAGGGCGGCGTTGCCGCCGCTCTGTGCCGACTGCAGCGAGCCGCCGCCGAGGATCAGCGAGGCGATCTGCGACTGCGGCAGCGGCGGATCGGAGAAGAACGAGATGTGCGGCTGCAGCAGCGTGCCGCGCACGTTGACGCCGGCGGTGACGTCCGGGAACTGCTTCTGCGCGATCACCTTGATGCCCGGATTATCGATCGGGCCGCCGTTGAACGTCAGCTGCCCGACCTTGATGTCGAGCTTACGTGCATAGGCCAGGTACTGGCCTTCCGCCACCGCCAGCTCGCCGTTGCCGCTCGTGACTGCATCGTAGCCGCTCTTGATGGTGACACTGCCGGTGAGGCGCGCCGTGAGCCCCATCGCATCGAGATTGACGTGATCGCCGAGCACCAGCGTCACGGTGCTCAGCACCTCGAAGCGCTTGGTGGGATCTTCCGGCTCGGTGCCGACGATCACCTCGTCCGGGGATGCGCGCACCGCGCGGGTGATGTCCTTCGGCTGGATCTTGGCGTAGGGGATTGCCACCTTGCCGGTCACCTCGATCTTGCGCCCGGTGACGGTGAACTCCAGGTCGGGGGAGGCGTCGATGCGCGCCTCGGGAACGTCCGCGACGCGCAGATTGCTGCCGACCATGTGGAACTTGCCGTACGGCAGCAGATTGCGCCACTCGAGATGACCGTCGGCGCTGACCGCACCGCTGCCGGCGTGCGCGCTGCCGCTGAAATCGATGCCGGAGTCACCGAGACGCGCCTGCAGGTTGATCTGCCGCAGCCCGAGGTTCACCTGGTAGACGTCGATCTCGCCGTTGCTCACCTTCACGGTGCCGGTGAGACGTGGCGCGCCCAGCGTGCCCGACACCCTGATATCGGCATCGAGTCCGCCGGCGGCACGGTCGATGTCGGGTGCGTAGAGAGTGATGAGGTCGAGCTCCGAGGTCTGAGCGCGCAGCGTGCCGCTCACGGGCATGTCCTCCCAGTGCGCGTACGGCTGCGCGGGCGCTGCGGCCAGGGTGCGCTGCGCCTCGAGTCGCAGCGCAATGGTGCCCGAGCCGCCTTCGCCGAGATCGCCCTGCAGCGTGAGGAGCGCCGGGGTCACATCCAGCGTCACGGTGCCCGAGCCGATGCGCGTGTGCTCGACCTTGTGGCTCGCGAGCTTGTGATCGATCGCGGCGTCGGTGAGCTGTGCGCGCAGCGTCCCCTGGAGCGCCGTGGTGGCGCCGCCCGACAGGCGTGCCAGCGCGCTGATGGTGCCGAGATACGCCACCGCCGGGGTCATGCCGGCGGTGAGCGCGTGCAGCGGCAGCTCGTTCATCATCACGGTCGAGGTCCATGCAAGGCTGGTCCAGTCCGCGTCGGCGCACATGCTGCCCGGCGTGCCGGTCAGGCACATCCAGTCCAGGCGCACGTGATTCAGGGCCAGGCTCAGCTCGACCGCTCGCTCGAGCGTCAGGTGCAGCTGCTCGCTGCCGTTGATGGTGAGCGCGGTCAGCTGGCCGTTCAGCACTCCCCGGGCATAGGGACCGGCAGCCTCCGCGGCCACGGCGAGCTCGGTGGCGTTCGCCGCGAGACGCAGGTGGTAGGCGCTCGGCGGCCCGCGCAGGTTGAGCGTCAGGCTGTTCAGGGTGCGGCCCTCGTAGCTCAGATTGCGCAGCTGCACGTCGACGTGTGACTCCACCTGGGTCGCGGCCGGGTTGAAGTTGATGTCCGCATCCAGCGCCTCGAGCTTCATACCCTGGTACTCGAGGTCGGTCCCATGCGCGCTGGCGACGATCGCGGGCTCCGCGAGGGTGCCGCTCACGCTGCCGGAGGACTTGAGCACGCCGCGTGCCTCGGTGGCGAGCAGGCTCAGATCGCGCGTGGCGAGCGCGAAGCGCAGGTCGAGCCGCTCATCGATGCGGCCATCGAGTGCGAGGCTCGTAGTGCCCAGCGCCACCCGCACGCCGGAGAATCCCCAGGTGGTGCCGGCGTGCGTGATTGTGCCGCCGCCGCTCGCCGCCGCCCCGCGCAGCTTGCCGCTCAGGTCGCTGACCGAGGCGCTCAGTTCCCCTTTGGGATCGAAGCCGCGCCCGGAAGCCTGCAGCGCGAAGCTCACGCTGCCCGGCAGGCTCGCCACCAGCGACCCTGGATTGATGCCGGTGGCGTGTCCGCTCACGGACCAGGTCTCGCGCGGCGCCCAAACTACCTCGCCGCTGACACTGGCGTGGCCGCCGTAGAGATCCACGTCGGCACTGTCGGCCACGAAGCTGTCCTTGCCCAGCTTGCCGCGTACGTCGACGGGCATCACCGGCAGGTCCGCCGCGCGCAGGCTCCCCGCCGCGTGCACCGTGTAGGGCAGCACGCCGGAGAACGTGAAGGCGCCGGAGGCGCTGCGCACCGCGACGTCGCGTCCGACGAGCGGCCAGCGGAAGTCGTCCCAGTCGCCAGACAGGTCGAGCCGTGGGCCGTTGTCGACGATGGCGATGGTGCCCGAGGCACTGGCGCGCGCGCCCGAGGCGCGGTGGTGCGCCTCCATGCGCCTGGCGGTGAGCACGTGATCGGCGTACTGCCCGGTGAACTGCACGTCGAACACGCCGGCGCGCAGGCCAGTCGGAGTCAGCGGGCCGTGTGCACTGAAGCCGTGCTCGTCGAGTGTGCCGGTCAGATGGCCGGTGATGCTGCCGAGCACGCTGTTGACATCCCACGCCTTGAGGTCGAAGTCCTGCACCGTGGCATCCGCCACGAAATGCCAGTGGTTGGTGAGGTCGAGCCCCTGGCCGGCGACGTCGGCCCGGAACGGGCTGACCACGTGCGCGACGATGTTCAGCACATCCAGATCCCCGCGCGCGCTGCCGGCGAGCGTCCAGTGCGGCTGCCCCGTCGGGCTCCAGTCGAGGTTGCCTTTCACCTCCATGCCGAGCGGATCGGTGGCCCGCAGGGTGCCGATCGCGCTCACGCGCGCCCCCTCGAGCGTGGCGCTCGCCTGGTAGAAACGGATGTGACTGTGACGCAGGGCGGCGGCGCCGATGAGATCGCGCGCCGCAAGCCGCAAGCCGCTGTAGACGGTGAGCACGGCGCTGCCGACCCGCGCGTCCTCGGCATCGATGCTCAGCCAGCGCGGCAGGAAGCTCGGCGGCCCGGGCGTCGGCGGCTTGCTGCGCCGCTTGACCTCGATCAGGGCGCTGCCGACCGTGCCGTGGCGCACGCGGATCTTCTGCAGCAGCAGCGGGGCGAGCGAGGCGCGACCGCCGATGTTCTCGAACCGCAGGTGAACGAGGTCGTGATCGATCTCGACGCGCTCGACGTGCAGCCCGTGGGCGAGCGTGCCCTGGACGCCGCTGATCACCAGCCGCACCTCGCCGAGCTGCTGCGGGATGTGGCGCAGCACGAACTGCAGCCCGGCGCTGGTGTACCACACCGACCACAGCAGCAGCGGCGGTGCCACGAGCGCGACGGCGATGATGGCGCAGGCGAGGATCAGCAGCAGGCGGCGTATCACGGTGCTACAGCTTCGGCGAGAAGTTGATGTGCAGGCGCGGGCCGGCGGTCACCGACAGCGGCTGGGCGATGTCGATGCCGAGCGTCATCACCGGCAGGCGCACGCGCAGGCCGATGCCGACTGAGTACTGGACGAACGGGATGCATACCGGCGGCGATCCCGGCGCGCCGGGCACGCAGCCGGGCTTGCTGAAGCCGTTGAGCGCGTTGCCGTAGTCGACGAAGGTGGCGATGCCGAGGCTGTTCGGCAGGTCGCGGATCACCTCCACGGTGCCGGTGAACAGGTCCTTGCCGCCGACCTTGATGTAGTCGGCCACCTGCTGGCAGGTGCCGTTGGCGTTCTTCAGCGGCTGTCCGGCGGTGGTGGTGGCGCATACCGGCTCGATCGGCGACAGCTCGTTGTAGGCGAAGCCGCGCACACTGTTGTCGCCGCCGGCGAAGAAGCGGTATACGGCGGGCAGGGAGCTGAAGTTCGACACCAGGCTCGCACCCACCTCGTCGCGCAGCAGCAGGTGCCATTTCCGGCCCATGTGGAACACCCGCTCGGCCTGGATGTGCAACTGGATGAAGTTGGCGTCCGAACCGAGCGCGGCGTGCGAGCCCTTGAGCTCGGCGAAGAACGGATGCTCGAACAGCGGCTCGCCGAGATAGCCGGCCGGCACCGAGGCCAGGTCCAGCTCCGGTACCATCAGGCGCTGGGTGTCCGAGCCGTTGATGTCCGAGCTGGTGGTGCGCACCGCGTTCACCTTCCACAGGTACTGCCAGCTGCTACTGACCTCGGTAAAGCTCGGCCCGGCTGACTGGGTGATGGCGGTGACGTCGGCGAGTGTCTGCTGCTCGATGATGGCATTCAGCGAGACGTTCTCCAGCGCCGGGTCGCCGACCGGGATGCGGTAGCGGCTCTGCACGGCGTAGCGCTGCACCTGCGAGGCCTGCAGCTGGATGCTCAGGCTGTGGCCTTCGGAGTTGATGCGGCGATCGTCGAAGCCGAGCGTGCCGCGCGGACCGGTGTCGGTGGCGTAGCCGGCGCCGGCGGAGTAGCGATAGCGCCGGCTGGCGTCGGCGCGGATCTTCACCGGCACGGTGAGCGCCCTGCGGTCGGGGTCCCCGGGCAGCACCTCGAGGTTGGCGAAGTAATTCGAGTCGTCGAGCGCGAACTGGGTGCGCAGTACCTGAGTCAGATCGTAGTAGTCGCCGCGCCGGTAGCGCAGGTACTTGCGCACCAGCTTATCGCTCACCACGTTCTGCTCGATGGTGGTGACCCCGAAGCGGTAGCGCTCGCCGGTCTCCAGCTCGAGCGCGATGTCCGCCTTGTGGTTCGGCGGATCGACGACCAGCTCGTTGCGCACCAGCTTGGCGTCCAGGTAGCCGTAGGTGGCGGCGGTACGCTGCAGGTCGTTCTTGACGGCCTCGTACTGCGCATGGTTCAGCCGTTGGCCCACCTTCAGCGGCAGGCGCTGCAGGATGCGCTGAAACAATGGGCTCGAGCCGCCGGGGCCGAGGACGTGCACGACGACCTGCTCGATGAGCACGGGCTTGCCGGGCGTGATGTTGATCACGACCTTCCACTGGTTGTGGCCGAGGTCGCTCACCGTCGACTCGATCTGTGGCTCGTAGTAACCGAACGGTCGCAACGCATCGTCCACCTCGCGCTCGACGCGGTTGTGCAGCCGCTCCACGGTCTCGGCGTTGAGGTCGGCGCCGCCCTTCTGGTAGCGCTGAAAGCTCAGGTAGGCGAGCACGTTGTCGCGCAGCTCATCGTCCACCCCGCGCACCTCCACGTCCACCCCGGCGGCGTGCGCCAGCTGCCAGGTGAGCAGACACACCGCGACCCACCGGGATCGCCTGTGCCGTCGACGAGCCCGCGGCAGGAGGTTGCGCTGCGCCATCTCAACGTGTGACCAGGGAATTGTGTTTGATTCTAGAGCCTGTCGAACGCAGCCGCTCGCCGCCGGTGCACCGGGACGGCCCCTGCTGCCAGGAGAGCCGTGGTGACGCCTGCCGGTTCCCGCGCCTCACCGCCACTCGCCGGTGTTCAGCTGGAATTCAGTTTCCCCGCTCAGTTCGCCGCCGGCATCGAAGCGGCGTTCCGCGACGTACGCCCGGCCGTCCGCCTGCAGCAGCACCACCGTCGAGCAGCGCGTGCCGTACTGCGGATGCAGCACGAACGGCGCAGACAGCGGCCGTGCCCACTCGGGTGGCAGGCCGCCGGTATGGGTGAAGTCCGTGCCCGGCGCGGGCGTGCGATCGGCGAGCAGCTCGAACAGCGCCGCCGGGGTAGCCGCGGCGGCGCGCAGCCAGTCCTCGAAGCCGGCGCGGACCCGTTGCAGTTTGGGCCAGGGGGTGTCGAGCAGCTCGTTGGCAAGCCCGTAGACACCCGGCGCGAGGCAGCGCGCAAACGGGTTCGCGCGGTTGGAGCCGTACCACAGCGAGTCGGCATCGCTCAGCAGCAGGTTGAAGCCGGAGTACTCGCGCGCGAGCGGCTCGAGCGCGGCGAAGAACTCGCTCGCCCGCGGCGGTGCGCGGTTGCCCGTCGCGCCGAGGTAACGCGGCACCAGCTCGCCGCGCGAGGGCGCATCGTGCAGCGGACGCTGCAGCTCGCGAAAGTTGGTGACCACGCCGAAGCGGCGTGCACGGTCGAGGCCAAGCCACGCGCCGCCCGCGCGCAGGTCGCGCCCGGCCAGGAGCGACGCGGGTGGCGGCCAGATGCCGAGCGGCGCCGCCGGCCGCGCATGGAATTCGTCGCGGTTCGCCGCCACCACCAGGCGGTAGCGTGCATGGGCCTGCCAGGCGAGCACCAGCAGACACATGCGCCTAACCGTGACCTTTCAGCCAGCTCTCGATCAGCCGCCAGGATATCGATTGGGTGGGCGGCGCGAGCGCCTCGCCCGAGTTGATCTGCCCGCGCGTGAACCAGCGCGCGTCCTCGAGCTCGCCGTTCAGCCGCACCGGGCTGCCGGCGGCGGCGCTGGCCCGAAAGCCGAGCATCACCGAGGAGGGGAACGGCCAGGGCTGGGAGGAGTGATAGCGCACCGCGCGCACCTGGACACCGGTCTCTTCAAGCACCTCGCGCTCCACTGCGTCCTCGAGACTCTCGCCCGGCTCGACGAAGCCGGCGATGGTGGAGTAGCGGCGCGGCGGCCAGCCGGGCTGGCGGCCGAGCAGTGCACGCTCGCCGTCGCTCACCAGCACGATAATGGCCGGATCGATGCGTGGGAAGAACTCGTGGGCGCAGGCCGGATTCAGGCAGGCGAGGCAGTGCCCGGCGCGCCGCGGCGCGGTGAGCGCGCCGCATACGCCGCAGTAGCGGTGCCGTGTGCGCCAGATCGCGAGCGCGCGCGCATAGGCGAGCAGACCCGCCTCGTCTGCGGGCAGCAGCGCGGTGAGCGGCCGCAGCTCCTCGAGCCGGGTGCCGGCGGGAAACCCGGCTGTGGCGCCCGCGGGCAGATCGATCAGTACGCAGCGGGCGCCGTGGAACCAGCCGAGCAGCACCAGGCACTCGCGCGGCGCCGCGGCCACGAGCGGCGCGGCGTTCGTCAGGAACGCGATGCGCGGCTCCGGCTCGCCGTGCAGCAGCTGCGCGCTGCCCTGGCCGACGAGATAAAGCGTCGCAGGATCCTCGCGCGCGGCCGCGATCCACTCCGGGTCCTCGCGCTGCTCGCTGCGACGCTCGATGTACGGGCCCGCGAAGAAATTCGGCCGCTCGTGCTCCATCAGCCCCCCGCAAGGCGCCAGGCGGCGGATTCTAGCAGCGTGACGCTCCCGCGCCCGTGCAGCGGTGGCAGCGCGCGCTGCGCAGCGCGAAGCGCTCGGTCACCATGAGACTGCCGCAGTCGGCGCAGCCGCCGAGGCGCAGCTGATCGCCGCGCGTGAGCGCGGTGGCGAGGAACACCGTGTGCTCGAAGGAGATCTGTGCCGAGGGCAGCAGCAGGCGGAAGGCCTCGAATGCCTGACACAGCAGCTCACCGCGCGTGAGTCCTGGCGCCGCTGCGGCAGGCGCCGGCAGCACGCCGAGCAGCGACAGCACGCTGGCCAGCACCGCCGTCTCCTCCTGCGCGCGCAGCGAGCGGCTGAAGTAGGCGACCTGGTGCGGTGACTTGCCGCGATGTCGCGGCAGGCAGCGTCGCGCCTGACTCAGGTACGAGCGATACAGCTTGCGGATGCGGTCATCTGACAAGCCGGTCCAGGTGCGGATGGTCTGCGTGCGCGCCTCGTGACGCAGGAAGCGCAGCGCGAGCTCCATGCGGGCGCGTTCGTGGCTGTAACGATCGTCGGAGATGCGCATGATCGAAACACTCCCGCAGCGGCCGGGCTGGTACTATTGGTAAAAATTCACCAAAACACAACCGTGCAAATTTGGTGAAAAATCCCCAAATTCGCGGCTGGCATCCGCGCCGCGGTCGGCTACGATGGCGCAGGTGGCCATGCGGCGGGAGGGCGCGCCGTGCTGTTGCAGTGCGAGACGCAGAGCGATGCCGGCGCTGAGGCGAGCGTGCGCGCCGCCGGCTGGCTGCAGCCGCAGGAGCTCCTCGTGGTCGCCGAGCTCAATGAGACCTGCCTGGCCCTGCTCGCCGAGCAGGCCGCGGCGCGCGCCGCCGCGGCCGGCCCGCTGCTGCGCCAGGTGGCGGAGCTGTGGTGCGCGCTCGATGCGTCGGGCCGGCGCCGCGCGGCGAGCTGTCCGTACCTGCTGTGCGATGCCGGGTTTGCCGATCCACTGCGCTGGAGCGCGTCGCCCGCTGCGCAGGTGGGTGACGCGCTCGCCCCGTACGCGGCCTTCTTCACGGTTCCGGCCGTCACCGAGGCGGCGCGACTGGTGTTTACCTACGCCTGGCATCTGGCGCGCTCGCAGGGCGCGGCCGCGCGGCTGCTGCTCGGCATGTCGGCGCCGACCGCGGTGCTGATCAGCCGCTTTACCCTGGGGGAGATCCAGGCACTGGCGCAGCACCGCGCGGAGTGGCTGCGGCCGCGGTGGCCGGCGCGGGTGCAGGTGTGGCGCGAGCTGCTGCTCGCCGCCGCTGCCGGCGAGGGGGCGCCGCTCGAGCGCGCGCGGCTGCGGGGGCTGACGCTGCTCGCCGCCGAGGCGCGGCTCGCCCCCGCCTCGCGGTAGCGCCCCGTGCTGCTACTGCAAAGCCCAAGTTATAGCTGCTTCCCCGGCGCGGAGGAGTATGATTTCCACCCTGCCCTGTCGATAAGAAGTTCAACGCATAAACAGGATCGGGAAGATCTCGGGGAGACAGCTGATGAAGACCCTCACACCGCGGCGCTGCTCGCATGGCGTTTGTCTTGGTACGTTGCTGCTGGGCGTCGGCGCGGCGGCCGACGCCCAGCAGCAGGGCGCGAGCACGCAGTACGGCGAACTCGACTTCGGCACACGCCAGTACTATCCGCAGGGCTGCGCGCACAACGGCAACACGGCCGTGTGCACCTTCGTTTTCGTGCAGCAGGGGCAGAGCGAACCGATCCACATCGGTTGGGAGCTGCGCGGCATTCAGTTCGTCGACGATTCGCACGTGCCGCATAACCCGAGCACCGCGTACTTCGTCGACAACTACGGCGCACGGCAGATGAACATGACCGTCAACCGCGGCGATCAGGGCACGATGATGGTCGAGTTCGCGCAGGTCGATCCGCAGGTGGCGAGCGGTAACTTCACGCTGGGACAGCAGGTGATCAGCGGCGTTCCGGTCGGTCAGGGCGGCGGCGGCCAGCTTGCCGGCGCGAACTCGCTGGCCGGCATGGGCGCGCCCGCGGGCGCCGCGGCACCGGCCGCGCGTCCGGGAGCACCGGTCCTGGCCGCTCCCAACACGCTCAACGCCAACAGATTGGCGCCCCCCAACACGCACCTCGCGACCACCCAGCAGGCGAGCGCCCAGCAGAATCAGGCCGCGCAGGGCTGCAACACGCCGCAGATGGCCAATAGCCCGGCGTGCAAGCTGAACAACAAGATCAACAACGCTACCAACAACGCGGCAGCCACCGTCGGCGCCGTGGCAGCCCCGGTGAGCGCGGTCCAGCAGCTCGGCAGCTCCATCAGCAGCCTGTTCAAGAAACCTGCTCCGGCGCAGGCACCCGCGCCGCAGCCCGCGTCCCAGTAGCGCCGACCCGGCAGCACGCCGCGGGAACGCTCGCGTACCCGCGCGTGGCCGTTTTTGCCCGCTGCATGTCCGCAGTAAGGGTGGCGCGCGTCCGCGCGCTGCCGGAAGATGACGCTTTGCACCAAGGCTCGCTCTCATGAAGCAGGCACTGCTCGTTATCGACGTACAGGAATCCTTCCGCCGGCGCCCGTATTTCCGCGCGCAGGAACTGCCGCCGTTCCTGCACAACGTGCGGTCGCTCATCGATCGCTGTCAGCAGCGCGCCATTCCGGTGCTGCAGGTCTTTCATGAGGAGCCGCCGGATCATCCGGACAATCCGTTCGCGCCGGCATCCGGTTGCGTGCGCACCATGCCGGAGCTGACGCTGCGTCCCGCGGCCGTGTTCCACAAGCAGGTGCACTCGGCGCTGTTCGGCCGCGGCCCGGACGGCAGAACGCTCGAGGAGTGGCTGCGCCGGCACGGCATCGGCGAGCTGCTGATCAGCGGCATCCGCACCGAGCAGTGCTGCGAGACGACCACGCGCCACGCCTCGGATCTGGGCTTCAGCGTGCGCTACGTGACGGATGCGACCCTGACCTTCCCGATGCTCACGCGCGCCGGGCGCGAGGTGTCCGCCGAGGAGATCCGCGAGCGCACCGAGATGGTGCTCGACGGGCGCTTCGCGCAGATCGTCTCGACCGCCGAGGCGCTCACCTAGTAGATCGCGAGCTCGCGCCGGCCGCGCTCATCGCGCGCGCCGCGGAACATGCCCTCGGTGCTGAAGTCCATGACGATGCCGCCCGCGCGGTCGACCGCGATCAATCCGCCGTCGCCGCCGAGATTGCGCAGGATGTCGTGCAGCAGCTCGTGCACCGCCTGCTGCAGCGTGAGACCGCGGTACTCCACCGCCGCGCACACGTGATGGGCGGCGACGGCGCGGATGAAATATTCGCCGTGGCCTGTGGCCGATACTGCGCACACGCCGTTCTTTGCGTAGGTGCCGGCGCCGACGATCGGTGAGTCGCCGACGCGACCGGGGCGCTTGTTGGTGAGGCCCCCGGTGGAGGTGGCGGCGGCGAGGTTGCCGTGACTGTCGCAGGCCACGGCCCCGACCGTGCCCTGGGGTGCGGGCGGCACCAGGTCAGAGACCCGCTGGCCGCGCTGCTCGGACTCGAGCTGCTCCAGACGCTCCGCGGTGCGGAAGTAGTGATTCGGCACCAGGGTGAACTGCTCCTCGAGCGCGAACTCCTCTGCACCCGCACCCACCAGCAGCACGTGGCGCGACTTCTCCATCACGCGCCGCGCCAGCTCGATGGGATTGCGCACGTGGCGCACCGAGGCGACCGCCCCGGCGCGCAGCTGTCGCCCGTCCATGATGGCCGCATCGAGCTCGGCGGCGCCGTCGCGGCTGAGCGCCGCACCGTGGCCGGCGTTGAAGCAGGCATCGTCTTCGAGCACGCGCACCGCGGTGGTGACGGCATCCAGACTGCTGCCACCGCGCTCGAGCAGTGCGAAGCCCGCATCGAGCGCCGCCTCGAGACCTGAGCGATAGCGGCGCTCGCGTTCGGCGGACAGGCTGGCGCGCGGCATGGCGCCGGCGCCGCCGTGGATGGCGAGGGCGTACATCGACTTCACCTGCCTTTCGCTTCCGAGTACATGGCGATGTCGTGCCGGCCGCGCGAGTCGCGCACGCCGCGGAACATGCCGACGCTGTTGAATTCCATGGCGATGTTGCCGGCCGGGTCGAGCGCGATCAGGCCGCCCTCGCCGCCAGCGCGCTGCAGCTTCACGTGGATCACCTCGTGCGCAGCCTCGGCGAGCGACAGGTGCCGGTACTGCACCAGCGCGCAGACATCGTAGGCGATGACGCCGCGGATGAAATACTCCCCCTGGCCCGTGCCGGAGACCGCGCACACGGCGTTGTCGGCGTAGGTACCGGCGCCGATCAGCGGCGAGTCGCCGACCCGACCCCAGGCCTTGTTGCTCAGGCCCCCGGTGGAGGTGGCGGCGGCGAGATTGCCGGCGCCGTCGAGCGCCACGGCGCCCACCGTGCCCTTGCTGTTCAGCACCCGCTCGCGCGCGGCCGCGGCGCGTCGCTCCTCGTCGAGCTCGCGCTGCCGGGCTTCGGTGCGAAAGTAGCTGCGCGGCACCAGCACCACACCGTGCTCCAGCGCGAAATCCTCGGCGCCGTCGGCCACCAGCAACACGTGCGGGCTCCTCTCCATGACCAGGCGCGCGAGCTCGATGGGATTCCTGACGTGACGCACCGCGGCGACCGCGCCGGCGCGCGGCCCGACCCCGTCCATGATGGCCGCATCGAGCTCGGCATCGCCCTCGTGGTTGAGCACCGCGCCGCGGCCGGCATTGAACTGCGGGTCGTCCTCCATGACGCGTACCGCAGCCGTCACCGCGTCGAGGCTCGTGCCGCCGTGCTCGAGGACGGCGTAGCCGGCATCGAGCGCGGCGCCGAGGCCGGCACGGTAGGAGGCTTCCATCGCGGCGGTCATCTTCGCGGGCTCGATGACGCCCGCGCCGCCGTGGATGACGATCGCGAGCGGCCGCGGATCGGCCGGCACCGCAGCGGTGCGCGCGAGTCCCGCGAGCAGCACGACGGCGGCGAGCAGAGCGGACGGTTTGGAGCGCGACATCGATTACTCCCAGCGGCTATGATCGCAGCGCTCAGCTAAGCACGCCTGTGCCGGCAGAGCGCCCCCTTACATCGCAAACGGCAGATCTTAAGGTGAAAGCCGCCACGTCGCAGCGGATCAGCGCGCTGCTGGTCGCCAACCGCGGTGAGATCGCCATCCGCGTCATGCGCGCGGCGAGCGAGCTCGGTCTGCGCACCGTCGCGGTGTACTCGCAGGAGGACCGCTTCTCGCTGCACCGGACCAAGGCGGACGAGTCCTATCAGGTCGGGCGCGGCAAGGGGCCGATCGAGGCCTATCTCGACATCGACGACATCCTGCGGGTGGCGCGCGAGGCGCACGTGGACGCGATCCATCCGGGCTACGGCTTCCTCGCCGAGAATCCCGAGTTCGCCCGCGCCTGCGCGCACGAGGGTCTGCTGTTCGTCGGTCCTGACCCCGAGACCATGCGCGTGCTCGGCAACAAAGTCAGCGCGCGCGAGCTCGCGCAGGCCGCCGGTGTGCCGGTGATGCCTGCCAGCGGGCCGCTGCCGCGCGAGCTGCGTGCGTGCGTGGCGGCGGCGCGCAGCATCGGCTATCCGCTCATGGTGAAGGCCAGCTGGGGCGGCGGCGGGCGCGGCATGCGCCTGGTGGAGAGCGACGCGCAGCTCGAGGAAGTGCTGCCGGCGGCGCGCCGCGAGGCGCACACCGCCTTCGGCAACGACGAGGTGTACCTCGAGAAGCTGGTGCTGCGTGCGCGCCATGTTGAGGTGCAGATACTCGGCGACAGCCACGGCAACCTGGTGCACCTCTACGAGCGCGACTGCACCATGCAGCGGCGCAACCAGAAAGTGGTGGAGCGCGCGCCGGCGGTGTTTCTGAGTGCGGCGCAACGCGACGAGCTGTGCCAGGCGGCGCTCGCGATCGCAGGTGCTGCGCACTACCGCAACGCCGGCACCATCGAGTTCCTGCAGGATGCCGATTCCGGGCGCTTCTGGTTCATCGAGGTGAACCCGCGCATCCAGGTCGAGCACACGGTCACCGAGGAGGTCACTGGCATCGACCTGGTCAAGGCACAGATCCGCATCGCCGGCGGGGCGCGCATCGGCACCGTCGCGAGCGGGGTGCCCGCGCAGCAGGACATTCGCCTCAGCGGTCACGCCCTGCAGTGCCGCATCACCACCGAGGACCCGGAGAGCAACTTCATCCCCGACTACGGCAAGATCGCCGCCTACCGCAGCCCCGCGGGCTTTGGCATCCGGCTCGATGCCGGCACCGCCTACACCGGCGCGATCATCACGCGCTCCTACGACTCGCTGCTGGTCAAGGTGACGGCCTGGGCGCCCACGCCCGAGGAGACGATCGCGCGCATGCACCGCGCGCTGTGGGAGTTCCGCATCCGCGGCGTGGTCACCAACCTGCGCTTTCTCGATCAGCTCATCACGCACCCGAGCTTCGTCTCCGGCGATTACACCACGCGCTTCATCGACGGCACTCCGGAGCTGTTCCAGTGGCCGCGCAAGCGCGATCGCGCCACGCGCATCCTGAGCTACCTCGGCAACACCATCGTCAATGGCAATCCGCAGGTGAAAGGCCGGGCGCGGCCGGCGCAGTGCAGCGCCGCGCGGCTGCCTCCCGGGCCGCTGCCGCCGCCGGCCCCGGGCACCCGGCAGAAGCTCGCGGAGCTCGGCCCGGAAGCATTTGCGCGCTGGATGCGCGCCGAGGAGCGCGTGCTGCTCACCGACACCAGTATGCGCGATGCGCACCAGTCGCTGCTGGCCACGCGCGTGCGCACGCTCGACATGAGCGCGATCGCGCCGTACTACGCGAGCCTGCTGCCCGGGCTGTTCTCGCTCGAATGCTGGGGCGGGGCGACTTTCGACGTCGCCATGCGCTTCCTGCGCGAGGACCCCTGGGAGCGCCTCGCTCAGCTGCGTGCCGCGGTGCCGAACCTGTTGCTGCAGATGCTGCTGCGCGGAGCGAACGCGGTCGGCTATACCAGTTACCCCGACAACGTGGTGCGCTTCTTCGTAGCGCGCGCCGCCGCGCGTGGCATCGACGTGTTCCGCATCTTCGACTCGCTCAACTGGGTCGAGAACATGCGCGTGTCGATCGATGCGGTGCTGGCGGCCGGCAAGCTGTGCGAGGCGGCGATCTGCTACAGCGGTAATTTGAGCGACCCGCACGAGCGCAAGTACACCCTCGACTACTACCTGAAGCTCGCCCGCGAGCTGCAGCGCGCCGGTACCCACGTGCTCGGCATCAAGGACATGGCGGGGCTCGCGCGGCCGCGCGCCGCGTACGATCTGGTCAAGGCACTGCGCGAGGAGACCGGGCTGCCGGTGCACTTCCATACTCACGACACCAGCGGCATCGGTGCGGCGAGTGTGCTGGCGGCGATCGCCGCCGGCGCCGATGCCGTCGATGGCGCGGTCGATGCCATGAGCGGGCTCACCTCGCAGCCCAATCTCGGCTCGCTGGTCGAGGCGCTGCGCTATGGACCGCGCGACGCCGGCCTCGACGGCGGTGCGCTGCGCAGCATCTCCGCGTACTGGGAGCAGGTGCGCCGGCAGTACACCGCCTTCGAGAGCGACATCCGCGCCGGCGCCTCCGAGGTGTACGTGCACGGCATGCCCGGGGGGCAGTACACCAACCTGCGTGAGCAGGCGCGCGCGCTCGGCATCGACGAGGCGCGCTGGCCGGAAGTGGCGCGCACCTACGCCGAGGTCAACGAGCTGCTCGGCGACATCATCAAGGTGACGCCCACCTCCAAGGCGGTTGGCGACATGGCGCTGCTGATGGTCACCTCCGGCCTGACACGCGAGCAGGTGCTCGATCCGGACACCGACGTCGCCTTCCCCGAATCAGTGGTGCAGCTGCTGCGCGGCGAGCTCGGGCAGCCCTATGGCGGCTTTCCGGAAAGCCTGCAGCGCAAGGCGCTCAAGGGGGCGGCGCCGCTCACCACCCGCGCCGGGCTCGGGCTGCCGCCGGTCGATCTCGCCGCCGAGCGCGCGGCGCTGCAGCAGCGCCTGCCGCGCCCGGTGACCGACGAGGACCTGGCTTCCGCACTCATGTATCCGCGCGTCTGGGCGGAGTACGCGCGCGAGCGGCTGCTGTACGGCGATCCGGCCATCCTGCCGACGCCGGTGTTCTTCTATGGCATGGAGCCGGGGCAGGAGATCAGCATCGATCTAGAGCGCGGCAAGACCCTCATCGTGCGTTACGTGGCGATGAGCGAGCCGCACGATGACGGCACGCGTACCGTGTTCTTCGAGCTGAACGGCCAGCCGCGCTCGGTTCGTGTCCCCGACAGGAGCCGGGTAGCCGGGCAGCCGCCGCCGCGCAAGATCGAGCCGGGCAACCCGCACCACGTCGGCGCGCCGATGCCCGGCAGCGTCGCCACCGTCGCCGTCAGCGCCGGCGCGCGCGTGGCGCGCGGCGATCTGCTGCTGACGCTCGAGGCCATGAAGATGGAGACCGCGGTGCGCGCCGAGCTCGCGGGCGAGGTGGCCGAGGTACTGGCCCGACCCGGGCAGTCGGTCGAGGCGAAGGACCTGCTGGTCGTGCTGCGCTGAAGCGCCGCCGCGGGCGCGGCGCGGGATCTGCGGCTACGCCGTATCTTTCAGCGCGATGGCGGGATCGGCCAGCCGGCTCAAGCTCGGACGGGCGTGTGCGGCGATGAGCTTGCGGGCTGCCATCTGATCCTTGGGCGCATTCACGGTGTCGATGGCGACGAGCTCGCCGCCGCGCAGGTAGCAGGCGCTGAAGCTGCGCGCTGCGGGCGCGCCCCGCACGACAACCTGGTCGTAGCCCTGTGCCAGACCGACGATGACCAGCTTCAGATCGAACTGGTCCGACCAGAACCACGGCAGCTTGTCGTGCGCCGTGGCGCTGCCCGCAAGGTTCAGCGCGACGGTGGTCCCCTGCTCGAAAGCGTTGTCGACCGACTCCAGGCGCAGGTGCCGGCCGTACTGGCGGTTGAGATGGCTGGCACAGTCGCCTGCCGCCCAGATCGCCGGATCCGAGGTGCGGCAGTACACATCAGTGACCACGCCGTTCTCGCACTCGAGGGCGCACTCCCGCGCGAGCTCATCGGCTGGCACCACGCCGACGCCCACGATCACGACCTCGGCCGGGCACTCGCTGCCGGAGTCGGTGAGCACCGCACGTACCCGTCCGTCCGCATCGCCGCGCAGCGCCCGTACCGTCTCGTTGCAGCGGATGCGGACGCCGTGACGCTCGTGCTCCGCGGTGTAGAAGGCGGACACCTGCGGGCAGGTCACGCGATTCATCACCCGCTCGGCCATCTCCAGCACGGTGACGTCGGCTCCGAGCTCGCGCGCGGTCGCAGCGACTTCCAGCCCGATGTAGCCGCCGCCGATGATGAGCACACGCCGGTGTGCGGCACAGTCGGCGCGAATGAGGTCGGCGTCCGCGATGGTGCGCAGGTAGTGCACACCGGCGAGCTCTGCGCCGGGCAGAGATAGCCGGCGTGGGCGGCTGCCGGTAGCCAGAAGGAGCGCGTCGTAGGGCAGCACCAGGCCGTCATCGAGGCGCACGTGCTGCTCGCGCCGCGCAATCTCCTTGACGCGCCGCCCGAGGTGAACCTCCACGGCGTGCTCGGCGAAGAAGTGCGCCGGCCGGATCAGCAGCCGCTCGCGCTCCAGGCTCCCGGCCAGATATTTCTTCGATAGCGGTGGGCGCTGGTAGGGGAACCACGGCTCCTCGGCAACCAGGGTCAGCTTTCCGGCAAAGCCTTTGCGGCGTAGTGTATCGACGGCCTGTACGGCGGCCTGGCCGCCCCCTGCGATCACGATCCGCTGGTACATTTGCCGGAAGAATAGCCCATGATCCGACCTTCAGGCCGCACCCGCACAGTGCGGTACTGGCTGTACGCCGCTCTTGGTTGGTGCAGACCGGTCGTTACGGCCGCGGCGAGCAGGCTATTTCGTACCGTGGCATGAAAACTGCAAAATCGTACGCGCCTGAAGTCCCCGCACCCGGAGAGTCAAGCCCATGAAACTGGTCACAGCCATCATTAAGCCGTTCAAGCTCGACGACGTGCGCGCTGCACTCTCGGATATCGGTGTCTCGGGCATGACGGTCACCGAGGTGAAGGGGTTCGGCCGCCAGCGCGGGCATACCGAGTTGTATCGGGGTGCGGAATACGTGGTCGATTTCGTGCCGAAGACCCGGATCGAGGTGGCGGTACGGGGTGACCTCGTCGACCAGGTCATCGAGGCCATCATGAAGTCGGCCAAGACCGGCAAGGTCGGCGACGGGAAGATTTTCGTCAGCGACATCGAGCGCGTGATCCGCATCCGTACCGGCGAGACTGACGACTCCGCCCTTTAGAGCCGGTGACGCCCCGCTTGGGCCTCGCGAGCTGCGGGCTTATGCTTCCGCGCATGTCCACCGCAATCCGGATTCACGAGAACGGCGGGGCGGAGGTTCTGCGCGTCGAGCAGCTGGACCCCGGCAAGCCCGGTGCGGCCGAGGTGCAGGTGCGTCATACCGCCATCGGCGTCAACTACATCGACGTCTACGACCGCACCGGCCTCTATCCGGTAACGCTGCCGAGCGGACTGGGACGCGAGGCCGCAGGCGTGATCACTGCGCTCGGCCGTGGCGTGCGCGGATTTCGTGTCGGCGAGCGCGTTGCCTACGTTTACCCGGTTCCGGGCGCGTACTGCGAGCTGCGCAACGTACCGGCAGAGCGTGTCGTGAGGGTGCCGCGCGGTATCTCCGACGAGCAAGCCGCCGCGCTCATGCTCAAGGGGCTCACGGCGCACTTCCTCATCCGTCGCACGTATCGGGTCGCACGCGGTGACACGATCCTGGTGCACGCTGCCGCCGGCGGAGTCGGCATGATCCTGTGCCAGTGGGCGCGTGCGCTGGGGGCGAAAGTCATCGGCGTCGTCGGCAGCGAGGCCAAGGCGCAGATCGCCCGGCGTCACGGCTGCCGTCACGTGCTGATCTCCGGGCGCGACGAACTGGCGAGCTCAGTAAAGTCACTCACCCGCGGCACCGGCGTTGCCGTGGTGTACGACTCCGTGGGCAAGGACACCTTCATGGAGTCGCTCGACTGTCTGAGGAGGCTCGGCATGATGGTGACTTTCGGCAATGCCTCCGGTCCCGTGCCGCCCATCAGCCCGCTCGAGCTCACCCGGCGCGGCTCGCTGTTCCTCACCCGGCCGACCCTCTTCAACTACATCGCCACCCGGGCGGAGCTGGATGCGGCCGCACGCGAGTTGTTCGCGGCGGTGCGCAGCCGCAAGGTGCGCATCGTCATCGGGCAGAGATACCCGCTGAGCCGCGCCGCCGACGCGCACCGCGATCTCGAGGGCCGGCGCACGACGGGGTCCACCGTACTGACGCCCTGAGCTGGTGGCAGAGCGCTGCCGCTTAACTATTGCGTTTTGGAACCTCCAACGCGCGCTACCCCGCCTGCCGCGGACTCAAGCTGCAGCTGCCCGGCGAAGAACGCCAGCATCGCCGCGGTATTGCCGACGCGCTGACTGAACGAGGAGGTGACGCCGTGGCCCTCGTTGCGACGCGTCAGGAGCAGGATCGGGCGCGGCGAGGCGCTGGCCCGCTGCAGCGCCGCGGCGAACTTGCGCGAATGCCAGGGCGCCACCCGCGGATCGTTCTCACCGGTGATCAGCAGTATCGCCGGGTAGGCCGTGCCCGGACGCACGTGATGGAGCGGTGAATAAGCGTAGAGCCACGCGAACTCGTCCGCCTCGCGCACCGTGCCGAACTCGCCGGTGTTGTATTCACCGTTCGGCGAGAGCTCCGAACGCAGCATGTCATAGAGACCGACCAGGCTGACCACGGCACGGTAATCGCCGGGGTGCTGGGTGAGCGCAGCGCCCATCAGCAGGCCGCCGTTCGAGCCGCCGACGATGCCGAGGTGGTCCGCGTCGGTCCAGTGCGCCGCCAGCAGCGCCTGGGCGGAGCCGCGCAGGTCGTCGAAGCAGTGCTGCTTGGTGCCGCGCCGCCCGTCCTGGTGCCAGCCCTCGCCGAATTCGCCGCCGCCGCGGATATTGGCGACCGCATACACGCCGCCGCGCTCGAGCCAGGCGAGGTATGGGCCGACAAAACTCGGCGGCCGCGGGTTCCCGTAGCCACCGTACGCGGTGAGAATCGCCGGCCGATGGCCGTCGGGTGATATGCCCTCGAGTGCCAGCACGGTGACCGGCACCACCGTGCCATCGCGGGACTTGGCATTCAGCCGGTACGCGCGCAATCGCGAGTAGTCGGCCGCGGGCTTGACCTCGAATACGGTCGTCAGCTGACCGTTGTCGCCGTCATAGCGCGCCCATCGCGTCGGCTGCCCCCAGCCCGCGTAGCTGATGAGGGCCGCTGCCGAGTCGGCGGCGCTCGCGATCGAACCGATGCCGATGCCGCTCTGCGGCAGCGACACGGTGCGCACCAGCTGTCCCCCGGACGTGTAGTGCTGGATGCGCCAGTCGGGCCCTGAGACTTCGGCTACCAGGAAGCCGTTGCGGATCGGCGCTACGCCGTTCATCGCCCAGTCCTGCTGTGCGACCAGCACACGGGAGGTGCCATCAGCACTCAGCGCGAGCAGCTTGCCGCGCGGGGCCTCCTGATGCGATACCAGCAGCAGCTGCTCGCCGCTCCAGGCTGCGCCGTTGCTCAGGCTCGCCGCAGCGTTGACGTCCGCTTCAATGCCGAGCGCTTTGTGCCATTCGCCGCCGGGGGAGGTGCGCAAGTACACCGCTTCCGGATTGCCGTCACCGTAATGCACCAGGGCTGCCGTCGCGCCCCCATGCCCCGCGGACACCAGCAGGTACTCGGCGATCGGGGAGAAGTCCTGGCCCAGCACCACCATATCCGCGCTCGCCGGCGTGCCGAAGGTGTGGTGATAGAGCGCAGCGTCGAACTGCAGCCGCGCAGGCGCAACCGTGCCCGGCAACGGCAGGCGCGCGTAGGTCACGCCCTTGCCATCGGCATCCCACGCCAGCGCCTGGGGCGTCGTGCCGCCACCTGCATAGGGCAGCGCATCGGCGGCCACGGTGCCGTCGGCGACATCGACGAAGTGAATCGTGGTGTTCTCGTCGCCGCCGCTGGCGGTGCCAAAGGCAACCCGCCGCCCGTCAGGTGCGGGCCAGTAGCTGGTGATGGCGACGTTGCCGCTGGCGGATGCAGTGTTCGGATCCACCAGCACCTTCGCCTCGCCCTGCGGCCAGCCCTCGGCAACCAGCACGGCCTGCGGCTGCGGGGGAGTCTGGCGCAGATAGAACAGCACCCCGCCGGCGATCTCCGGCGAGTAGCGCTGTGTCGAGGTCAGAGCGAGCTCGCCGACGCGCCTGGCAACCGCCTCGCGGTCCGCGAAGCGGCTCATCACCGTCTCGGTGTGGGCGTTCTGTGCGTCGATCCACGCCTTCACCGCAGGCGCATCGGCGTCCTCGAGCCAGCGATACGGATCGTGGACCTGCTTGCCGTGATAGCTCTCGACCACGTCGTGCCGCGGCGTGGGGGGCGGCGCGCCTGGGGCGGATTGGGCGGCTGTGAGCACAACGGTCAGCGCGGCCGTCCACGCCGTGCGGCCTGCTGTTCTTCTCATGCTTGATCAGCCGGCGACTGGCGCTGGCTGGGTGCGCACCGGCCGCACGCTGCGGCTGATGCCGAGAGCGCCGCTGCGCACTACCTCGAGCAGTGCGGCCTGACGCTGCAGCTCGCTGATCAGGCTGTTGATCTCTGCCTCGCTTGCGGTCAGCTCGACGATGAACCCGTCGAGGGCCGGATCGAGCACCCGCCCGCCGCTGCGCACCACCATGCCGCGCACGGTATCGGTCCGCCCTGGCTCGACGCGCAGCTTGAGCAGCACCAGCTCGCGCTCCAGGTGCTCGCCCCGGGTCATGTCCAGTACGTGCACCACATCGATGAGCTTGTTCAGTTGGTTGACGATCTGTTGAATGACCGCGTCCGACCCGGTCGTGACCAGCGTAAGGCGTGACACGGTGGGATCGTCAGTGGGCGCCACCGAGAGCGACTCGATGTTGTAGCCGCGGGTGGAGAACAGCCCCGCGACGCGTGTGAGCGCACCGGCCTCGTTCTGCAGCAGGATTGCGATGATGTGACGCATTCACCGCAGAATACTGGATCGCCGCGAGTTTGCACCACGGATCCAAGCTGCTAGGCTGATGAGTCCCCAGCGTGTTCCGCGCCGACAGGACTTAAATCAAGCCGTTCATGAGCGACACGGTGATCCAGCCACGCCCGGTGGGGCACCCGCTTGCCGGACAGCGCATGTCGGGTGCCCGTATGGTCATGCAGGTGCTGGCCGACGAGGGCGTCACGGCCATCTTCGGTTACAGCGGCGGGGCCATCCTGCCGACCTACGACGCGGTATTCCTCTATAACGAGCAGTGCGCGCGCACGGGCGCGCCGCAGATCCCGCTGATCGTCCCCGCCAACGAGCAGGGCGCTGGCTTCATGGCCGCCGGCTACGCGCGCGCCAGCGGACGGGTGGGGGTGTGCCTGGTGACCTCCGGCCCCGGCGCGACCAACACTGTTACGCCGGTGCGCGATTGCATGGCGGATTCGATACCGATTGTCGTGATTTGTGGACAAGTCTCCACCGCCGCGATCGGTACCGACGCCTTTCAGGAGGCTCCGGTCCCGACGATGATGGGCGCGGTCGCCAAGCACATCTTCCTGGTCACCGACCCGACCAGGCTCGAGAGCACGCTCCGCACGGCGTTCGAGATCGCCCGCACCGGCAGGCCAGGACCTGTGGTGGTGGACATCCCCAAGGACGTACAGAACTGGGAGGGCCAGTACCGCGGCGAGGGCGTACTGCCGATCCCCGGGTTCCGCCGCCGCAGCCGCGAGCTCGAGGAGTCCACCCTGGAGGCCGCGGCCGCGGCGCGCTTCTTCGACATGCTCGGCGAGTCGCACCGGCCTCTCATCTATGCCGGGGGCGGCGTGATCAACGCCAATGCCGCGCCGGCTCTCACCGAGTTCGCCACGAGCGGCGGAATTCCCGTGGTCACGACGCTCATGGGCATCGGCTCGTTCGATACCACGAGCCCGTTGTCGCTGCGCATGCTCGGCATGCACGGGGCGGCGTTCGCCAACTACGCGGTCGACGACTGCGACTTTCTGATCGCGGTCGGTGCGCGCTTCGATGATCGCGTCGCCGGCGTGCCGGCGAAGTTCGCCAGGAATGCGCGGCGCATCGCGCACCTCGACGTCGACCGCGCCGAGGTCAACAAGGTCAAGCGCGTGCAGTGGAGCCACGTCGGCCGTCTCGATGAGGCGCTACGCGCACTCACTGCCCACGGGCGCAGGCTCGGCGGCCAGCGCGATTTCGGGCCGTGGCTGGCCGAGCTCGCCGAGCTCAAGCGCAAATACGCCATGAACTACGATCGCGCCAGCCCGCTGATCCAGCCGTACTACGTGATCGAGGAGATCAATCGCCACACCCGCGGCGCGGCCATCATCACCACCGGCGTCGGCCAGCATCAGATGTGGGCCGCGCAGTACTGCGATTTCACGGCCCCGAGGCTGTGGCTCACCTCCGGCAGCATGGGCACCATGGGATTCGGCCTGCCGGCCGCGATCGGCGCCCAGATCGCCTGCCCGCAGCGCCTGGTGATCGATATCGACGGCGACTCGAGCATTCGTATGAACATCGGCGAGCTGGAGACTGCCACCACCTACGACCTGCCGGTGAAGGTGGTGGTGCTCAACAACTTCGGTGACGGCATGGTCAAGCAATGGCAGAAGCTGTTCTTCAAGGGTCGCCTGTCGGCGAGCGACCGCTCGCTGCACAAGAAGGACTTCGTCAAGGCGGCGCAGGCGGATGGCTTCCGCTACGCCGCACGTCTCGAGCACAAGGACGACGTGCCGCGGGTGGTCGCCGAGTTCCTCGCGTTCCAGGGCCCGGCATTCCTCGAGGTGATGATCGACCCGGACGCCGGCGTCTATCCGATGGTGGGGCCGGGGCAGAGCTACGACGAGATGATCACCGGCGAGTTCATCGCGTCGCGCCACAAGGTGGACATCAAGACGCCGGACCCATCGGAGATGTTCTGACCATGAAGTACCTGCACACCATGCTGCGCGTGACCGATATCGACGCCTCGCTGCGGTTCTACTGCGACGCGCTCGGCCTGAAGGAGCTGTCGCGCCGCGATTACCCGCAGGGGCGTTACACGCTGGTGTTCCTGGCCGCGCCCGGGGACGAGAGCGCGCAGGTGGAGCTGACCCACAACTGGGATCCGGAAAGCTACGGCGGCGGGCGCAATTTCGGGCACCTCGCATACGCGGTGGAGGACATCTACGCTACCTGCCAGCGGCTCGCGGATCACGGTGTGACCATCCTCCGTCCGCCGCGCGACGGCCGCATGGCGTTCGTGCGCTCACCCGACAATATCTCGATCGAGCTGCTGCAGCATGGTGCGGCGCTGCCCGCCGCAGAGCCGTGGCAGTCCATGCCCAATACCGGCAAGTGGTGAGGCGCGCCCGCCGCGTACATGAAGACCCTCGGAAGCCTGCTGATTGCAGCGCTGTTCGCCACGCTGACCTTCGCCGTCTGGGCCGGGCTCAACCGCCCGACCCGCGAGCCGCCGTGGCCGGCCGTCATCCAGGGTTTCGCCTTCTCGCCGTTCCGCGCCAACGAGGACCCGACCCTCGGCGAGATGCCGACTGACGCGGAGATCGACTCGGATCTCGCCCTGCTCGAGGGCAAGGTCAATGCGGTGCGCACCTACAGCGTCGAGAAGACGCTCGCGGATGTGCCGGAGCTCGCCGAGCAGCACGGACTCAATGTCGCGCTCGGCGGCTGGCTCGACAATCATCGCGACAAGAACGAGCAGCAGCTGCAGGAGGTGATCGAGCTCGCCAACACCCATCAGAACGTCGTGCGCGTCCTGCTCGGCAACGAGGTGCTGCTGCGCAACGACCTGCCGCCCGAGGAGCTCGAAAAGTACCTCGATCGGGCGCGCGCCGCCATCGGCCAGCCGGTCGGCACCGCCGAGACCTGGCACACCTGGCTGGCGCATCCGGAGCTCGCCGCGCACGTCGACTTCATCGGTGTGCACCTGCTGCCGTACTGGGAGGGCGTGGCCGTCGATCAGGCGGTCGACTACTCGCTCACTCAGTTCAAGCGCCTGCAGAAGACCTTTCCGCACAAGCCGATCGTGATCGCGGAGATCGGCTGGCCGAGTCATGGCCGCACGCGCGAGTCAGCGGTCGCCTCCGATGCCAACGAGGCATTGTTCCTGCGCCGCTTCCTGTACCGCGCCCACAAGGAGCAGATCGTCTACTACGTGATGGAGGCGTTCGACCAGCCGTGGAAGGCGCACCTGGAAGGGGGGGTTGGCTCCTACTGGGGCGTGTACGACGTGAACCGCAGGCCGAAGTTCGCCTTCACCACGCCGATCGTCCGGATGCCCGAATGGCACATCCTGGCGGCGATCTCGGTGGCGGTGGCGCTCGCGGTGCTGGGACTGCTGTACCTCAACAGCGACGCGCTGCGTAACCGCGGGCGCAGCTTCCTCGCCGTGGTGGTGTACGCCACCGCAACCATCGCGGTATGGGTGATCTACGACTTCACGCAGCAGTACATGACCGTCTCGAGCGTCATCGCAGGTGTGCTGCTGTTGCTCGGCATGCTCGGGGTGATCCTGGTGCTGCTGGCGGAGGCGCACGAGTGGGCCGAGGCACACTGGGTGGAATACCGGCGGCGCCTCGGTGCCCCGCGACGCGCGGGCGGCGTCGAACTCACGCCGAAGGTCTCGATTCACGTGCCCGCCTACAACGAGCCGCCCGCGATGCTGATCGAGACGCTCGATGCGCTCGCGCGGCTGGATTATCCGGACTACGAAGTACTCGTGATCGACAACAACACGCGCGACGAGCAAGTGTGGCGTCCGGTACAGGCACACTGCGCCCGCCTCGGCGAGCGCTTCCGCTTCTTCCACGTCGCGCCGCTCGCGGGCTTCAAGGCCGGCGCGCTCAACTACGCGCTCGAGCGCACCGCGCCGGATGCCGCGATCGTCGCCGTGATCGACAGTGATTACGTGGTCGAGCACGGCTGGCTGCGCGAGCTGATACCCGCGTTCCAGGACGAGCGCATCGCCATCATGCAGGCGCCGCAGGATTACCGCGATGCCGATCAGAGTGCCTTCAAGGCGATGTGCTATGCCGAGTACCGTGGTTTCTTCCACATCGGCATGATCACGCGCAACGAGCGCAACGCCATCATTCAGCACGGCACCATGACCATGGTGCGGCGCGCGCCGCTCGCGCGCTGCCGCTGGGCGGAGTGGTGCATCACCGAGGACGCCGAGCTCGGCCTGCGCATCTTCGAGGCCGGCTTCGACGCCATCTACGTTCCGGTGAGCTACGGCCGCGGCCTGATGCCCGACACCTTCATCGACTTCAAGAAGCAGCGCTTTCGCTGGGCCTACGGCGCCATGCAGATCCTGAAAGCGCATGCGCGCGCGCTGTTCATGGAGGGCGGCCCGCTGTCCGCCGGGCAGCGCTACCATTTCGTCGCCGGCTGGCTGCCGTGGGTGGCAGACGGCTGCAACCTGCTGTTCAACCTCGCCGCACTCGGCTGGTCGGCCGCGATGATATGGGCGCCCCGGTCGATCGATCCGCCGCTGGTCATGTACTCGGTGCTGCCACTATCGCTGTTCACCTTCAAGCTCGCGAAGCTGGTGCACCTGTACCGGGTGCGCGTCGGCGCGAACCTGCGCCAGACCGTGGCAGCCGCGGTCGCGGGCCTGGCGCTGACGCACACCATCGGTACGGCCGCAGTCAAGGGGCTGGTCACGCGCAGCGAGCCGTTCTTCCGCACGCCTAAAGAGGGGCGCACCTCAGGCGTGCTGCACGCGCTCGCGGCGGCGCGCGAGGAGACGCTGCTGATGACGGGTCTGGTGCTGTCGGCGTGGGGGGTTGCATCCACCGCGCCGCCCGGCAGCGCCGGCCCCGACCGCTTCGCCTGGATCGTCGTGCTGCTGATCCAGGCGGTGCCGTACGCTTCCTCGCTTGTAGTGTCGCTGACGAGCGCGTTCCCGCTGCCGGCGCGGCTGCTCGGTACGCGCTATCGCGTCGTGAGCAGCGGCGCGGGCCAGCCGGAGGCGGACCCGGCGGGCTGACATCGTGCAGGAGGGGAGGCTGCGGGCGATTGCGACCATGATCGCGGCGGTCGCGGCGTTCTCCATGATGGACGCGCTGCTGAAGCTTCTGGCGGCGCGCTACCCGCCGATGCAGGTCGCCGCGCTCCGCGGCGCCACCTCGCTCCCCTTCACGCTGCTGCCGGTGCTGCTGGCGGGCCGGCTACGCGACCTGGTGCCGCGGCGCTGGCCGATGCACCTGCTGCGCGGCTGTCTCAGCGTCCTGGTGCTCGGCGGGTTCATCTATTCGGTGCGGGTTCTGTCGCTCGCCAACGCCTACTCGGTGTTCCTGTCCGCACCGCTGATCGTGGCCGCGCTGTCCGTGCCGTTGCTCGGCGAACGCGTCGACCGGCGCAACTGGATTGCGATCCTCGTCGGCCTCGGAGGCGTGCTCGCCATGCTGCGGCCGACAGCTTCCGGGCTCGGCAGCTTCG
Organism: uncultured Gammaproteobacteria bacterium; assembly: GCA_963837075.1. Lineage (GTDB taxonomy): Bacteria > Pseudomonadota > Gammaproteobacteria > Steroidobacterales > Steroidobacteraceae > 13-2-20CM-66-19. Next base: position 857,385 of record CAWILY010000009.1, read on the forward strand.
GGGCGCTGGCGGCGCTGGTCGGCGCGACTGCTTACGCCTGCAGTGCGCTCGCGGTGCGGGTGCTGACCCGCACCGACACCACCGTGAGCGTCGTGTTCTGGACGGTGGGGCTGATGACCGTGTTTGCCGGCGCCATCGCCGCGCCTGGCTGGGTGGCGATCGCCCATTCCGACTGGAAGTGGCTGCTCGGCCTGGGCGTGCTCGCTGCGATCGGACAGTACCTGCTCACCGAGGCGTTCCGCTCGGCACCTCCCTCGGTGGTGGTGCCGTTCGAGTACACAGCGCTGCTGTGGGGAGTCGCCATCGATCGGGTGGTTTGGCACGTCGTGCCCTCGATGCGGGTGTGGTGCGGCGGCGGCATCGTGATCGGCAGCGGCCTGTACCTCATCTGGCGCGAGCGCACGCACGCGGGCAGAATGTCGCGCCGATCCTCAGAGGAAACCCCACCATGAGCAACGCCGAGATCCTGGGACGATTCGTCTGGCACGAGCTGCTGACGACCGACACGGCCGCTGCCGCTGCCTTCTACGCGAAGGTCGCGCCCTGGCGGACCGCGCCCTCCAACATGCCCGGCTATACCATCTGGATGGCCGCACAGACACAGGTCGGGGGTCTCATGGCACTGCCGCCGGGGAGCGGCGACACCCCGCCCCACTGGCTCGTCTACGTCGGCACACCCGACGTCGACGCCACCTGCGCGAAGGCGCAGGGCCTCGGCGCGCACCTGGTGAAGGAGGCCGCGGATATCCCCAACGTCGGGCGCTTCGCGGTGCTGGTCGACCCGCAGGGTGCGACTTTCGCGGTCTTTACGCCGATGGGCGGACCGCCGCCCGGCGCGCCGCCGGCGCACGGCGGCTTCTCCTGGCACGAGCTGGCCACGACCGATCTGACGGCCGCGCTGCGCTTCTACGGCGAGCTGTTCGGCTGGCGCAAGGGGCAGGCGCACGACATGGGCGCCATGGGCGTCTATCAGATCTTCGAGCACGCCGGTAACCCGGTTGGCGGCATGTGCCGTCCGGGCTCGGTGCAGAACGCGCCCTCCTGGCTGAGTTACGTGAACGTGGCCGACTGCGGGCGCGCAGTCAGTGCGGCCAAGGCGGCGGGCGCACGGCTCCTGCACGGACCCATGGAGGTGCCGGGTGGCAGCTGGATCGCGCTGTTGAACGATCCGCAGGGCGGCGCGTTCGCGGTGCAGGAGGCGCCGCGCGCAACGGCCCAGTCGAAGTCCGCGCAACCGGCCAAGGCCGCCGCACCCGCAAAACCGGTGGCAAAGGCGAAACCGGTGCCCAGGAAAAAGGCCGCGAAGAAGAAAGTCGCGAAGAAGAAGGCAGCGAAGAAGAAGGCAGCCAGGAAGAAGGCGAAACCCGCGCGGCGCAAGGCGGCTCGCAAGGCTGCGCGCAGGCCAGCGCGCCGGGCGGCCCCGAGGCGGCGCCGGGCGCGCCGCGGCCGGCGCTGAGGAAAGCGCTACCGAGCGTCTCGCTCCGCGTCCCGGCGCTGCTCGGCGGCCTGCCTTCGACGCAATGGCAGCGGCGATCGTGGCACACTCCATGCCATGGCCCGTTCGACCCCGACCCGGCTCCCCACGGAGACGCAGCCCCGCGTGCGCCGCGGCTACTTCGAGTGCCGCTTCGGGCAGCTGCACGTTCACCACGCCATGCCTCCCGGCGGCGGTTTCGAGGAAGGGGTCCCGCTGCTTTGCGTGCACGACCTGTCCGGCTCCGGGCGCATGTTCGCGGGGCTGCTGGCCCTCGTGGCGCAGGATCGCTCGGCCTACGCGCCGGACATCCCGGGGTTCGGCGAGTCCGATCCCCCGGCAACGCGGCCGGCGATTACCGATTACGCCGCGGCGCTCGGCGATTTCCTCGACCAGATGCGCCTGCGGCAGGTGGTGCTGCTCGGTGCGCGGACCGGCGCGCTGCTCGCGGCGGAGCTGGCAGTGTCCCGCCCGGCGCAAATCAGCCGCGTGGCGCTGCTGTCCGTGCCGCTGCTGACGGAGACCGAGTGGCAGGCGCTGGCGGCGTCGCTCCCGGTCCCGGCAGGGCCGGACAACGCCTTTCGCCCGCGCCAGTGGCAGCAGTGGGCGCTCGAGGCCGCGGCCCGCTATCCGCTGCACGAGCGCCTCGGGCGCATCAGCCAGCGAGTCCTGGCGCTGCGCCCCCGGGATGATCTGTACGAGGCGACCGGGCGGGTGCGTGACCTGCTCGCCGCCGCACGCGTCAGCGAGCTCGAACAGCCGGGGTTGGAGCTGCTGGCTGCAGCGCCGCGCAGCATCGCGGTCCAGCTGCGGGAATTCCTGCGCCCGTAGCAAGTCACACATTTTTCTGGCAGGACGCGGCGACGACACGTGATAGCGCTACACTTTTTAGCTGTGAGTGAAATCCGATGAGTTCGCGCCCTCTGTCCCCACCCACGCCGGCGGACACCGAGTCCGATCTCGACAGCACGGCCGAGCTGCCGGTGCTCGATCCTGCGGAAGCGGCGGCGCAGCCGGTCACGGTGGCGCAGCACGGCAGCACCGACACCTGGGTGATGCCGCCGGCCGCGCGCGAGGGACTCGACAGCGCACTGGCAGCAGGGGAGGAGGTGCGCGCACTCGAGGCGCGCCTGCAGACAGCCGCCACGTCGCTGCAGGCAATGTCGGCGCAGCTCGAGCACGCGCAGCAGGAGCTCGCGGGCAAGGCGGCGCAGCTCGCGGAGAGCAGGCAGCTGCTGGCCAGAAAGGCCGAGCGGTTGCGCGAGGTCGAGCGCGCTCGCGACGAGGCGCTCATCGCGCGCGTCGCTGCGGAGGAGCGTGTCGCGGCGCTCGCCGGCGAGCTGCAGCGGCACGAGGCGACACTCGCCGAGCATGCCGCGCGGCTCGTCGAGACGGGTGAGGCGCGCGGCGCCGCGGAGCAGCGCGCCACCGCCACAGCAGCCGAGCTTACCCAGTTACGGGCCGAGCTGAGCGCGGCGGCCGAGCGCGCGCTGCAGCTGCAGCGCCGGCTCGACGACCACGACAACACCCAACGCAGCGTCGAACACGAGCAGCAGCGCGTCCAGGCCGCGCGGGAGAGCCGCCTCGCCGGCCACGTGATGGAGGACCTGCACTACGAGCGCGCGCGGGCGATGAGTTATTTCGAGTCACTGCAGACCGTTGAGGGGCGGCGCCTGATCGCCGAAGGACTCGTCACCGATCTGCAGCACGAGGCAGACACGCGCCGCGGCGAGCTCGCGCGCCTCAGCGAGCAGCTCTCCGGGCGCGAGGCGGCGGTGGCTGAGCGCAATACCGATCTGGCGCAGCGCGCCGCGCGCATCGGCGGGCTCGAGCAGCAGGTGAGCACGGTGAATGCCATGCTGGCGCAGCGTGATACGCAGCTGCGCGAGTCGCGTGGAGAGACTCAGAGCCTCACCGACACGGTCACGCGGCTGCAGGGCGAGGTCGGCACCAACGCCGAGCGCATGCGGCTGCTCGAGGCGCTCACCGAGCAGCAGCGCGCGACGCTCGCGCAGCAGCAGAGCGAGCTCGAGAAGCTGCACGCCGAGCGCTCTGAGCTGAGCACGGCGCTCGAGTCGGCCCAGGCGGGTGCGAGTGCCGCCAGCACCCAGGTGGCCTCCCAGGAGAGCTCGCTCGGCGAGGCGCGCACACGTCTCGCGCAGCTCGAGCCGGCGCTTGCCACCGAGCGCCAGCGCGTCGCGCAGCTCGAGAGCGAGCTGGGTACGGTGCGCAGCGAGATGGAGGACTGGGGCGGGGTGCTGCGCTCCGCACAGCAGGAGCGCGACGGCTACCAGGCCACCATCGGCGCGGCGGAAGCGCGCGCGCGGGCCGCCGAGGGGCGGCTCGCCCAGCAGCGCGAGCTGGTGAGCCAGCTGCAGGCGCAGAGCGATGAGAACGCCGCCCGCGTGCGGCAGCTCGAGACCGAGCTGGAGGTGGCGGCGGAGAGCGCGCAGCGCCTCGAGTCGGAGGCGCGCAGCCGCAGCCAGCAGGTGGAGGATCTGGAGAAATCGGTGCAGCAGTGGCGCGCCACCGCCTCGGGCGAGTTCCGCCACATCTCCACCGATACCGCCGCGAATCCGGTACTGCGCGAGGCCGCCCGCCAGCTCACGGAAGCTGTGGACAGCGCACCTGCCGAGGCCGGTGCGCGCGATGGCGCCGCGTCTCTGCTGGTATACAGCGATGGCGGACGCGAGATCGTGCACGTGCTCGGACGCAAGACCAGCATCGGCCGTACACCCGACAACGACCTGCAGATCGACGCGAAGTACGTCAGCCGCCACCACGCCGTCATCCTGGTCGGGCCGGCGCACGCGATCATCGAGGACCTGAACAGCACCAACGGCGTGCTGATCAACGGCCGGCGCATCACCCGCCACACCCTGAGCGATGGCGACGTGGTGGCCATCGGCCGCACGCAGTACCGCTTCGCGCTGCGCAAGGGCAAGCCTTAGAGCGCTGACAGCGGCGCGCCGCGCCGCTAAGCTCTCGGTCAGCTGCCGCAACCGCGGCGCCGCGGATTGTCTGCAGTGGCGAGCCCCTACATCGAGAGAATCCTCAGGGCGCGCGTCTACGACGTTGCCATCGAGTCGCCGCTCGAGGAGGCGCCGCGCCTGTCGCGGCGCCTCGGCAACCGCGTGCTGCTGAAGCGCGAGGATCTGCAGCCGGTGTTCTCCTTCAAGCTGCGTGGCGCCTACAACCGCATCGCGCATCTGTCGGCGAGCGCCGCGCAGCGCGGCGTGGTGTGCGCATCCGCCGGCAATCACGCGCAGGGGGTGGCGCTCGCCGCGCAGCGGCGCGGCATCGACTCGGTCGTCGTCATGCCGCAGACCACCCCGCAGATCAAGGTGCAGGCGGTGCTCGATCTCGGCGCCGAGGTAGTGCTGCACGGCGACGACTACGACAGCGCGTTCGAGCACGCACTGCAGCTCGCGCGCGAGCGTGGTCTGGTGTTCGTGCACCCGTTCGACGATCCGGACGTGATCGCGGGCCAGGGCACCATCGCCGTGGAGATCCTGCGTCAGACCGGCGGCGAGCTCGATGCCATCTTCGTGCCGGTTGGCGGCGGGGGACTGCTGGCCGGCATCGCCGTGTACGTGAAGTATCTCTATCCGGGCGTCAGGGTGATCGGCGTCGAGCCGCAGGACGCGGCCAGCATGCACGACTCGCTCAAGGCAGGGCGGCGCGTAACGCTCGAGCGCGTCGGCATCTTCGCCGACGGCGTCGCCGTGCGGCGCGTCGGCGAGGAGACCTTCGCGCTGTGCCGCGGCCTGGTCGACGAGGTACTGCTGCTCGGCACCGACGAGATCTGCGCTGCGATCCAGGACGTGTTCGAGGACACGCGCTCGATCGTGGAGCCGGCCGGCGCGCTGGCAGTCGCGGGGCTGAAGCGCTACGTGGCGCGCGAGGGCTGGAAGGCCAAGCGCCTGGTGGCGATCAACAGCGGCGCCAACATCAACTTCGACCGCCTGCGGCACGTCGCCGAGCGCGCCGACCTCGGCGCCGGGCGCGAGGCGCTGCTGGCGGTGGTGATCCCGGAGCAACCCGGCAGCTTCCTGCATTTCTGCGAGGCGCTCGGGCGGCGCAGCGTCACGGAATTCAACTACCGCTACGCCGGTCCCGGGAGCGCGCAGATCTTCTGCGGGCTGGCCCTGAGCGGCGGCCGCGCGGAGAAGGACGCGGTGGTGGCAGCGCTGCGCGCCGCCGGATTCAGCGTCACCGACATGACCGACGACGAGATGGCGAAGCTGCACGTGCGCTACATGGTCGGCGGCCACGCGCGCGGTCTCAGCGACGAGCTGCTGTATCGCTTCGAGTTCCCGGAACGTCCGGGGGCGCTGCTGCGCTTCCTGCAGGCGATCGGCTCGCGCTGGAACATCAGTCTGTTCCACTACCGCAATCACGGCTCGGACTACGGGCGCGTGCTCGCCGGCATCCAGGTGCCGCCGCCGCAGCGGGCCGATTTCCTGCAGCACCTGAACGAGCTGCACTACGTCTACGTGGAGGAGACCGCCAACCCTGCCTACCGCATGTTTCTCGGCGGCTGACCGCTCTCCAGCAGCCACTCGCGCCAGATTGCCAGCAGCACGGCCAGCAGCACCGGGCCCATGAACAGGCCCACCAGGCCGAATGCGGCGAGCCCGCCCAGCACCCCGAACAGCACCAGCAGAAACGGGATCTGCGCTTCGCGGCTGATAAGGAACGGCCGCACGATGTGGTCGGTCCAGCCCATGACGATCCCGCCCCATACCAAAAGCCCGATGCCCGCCACCATGTGCCCGGTCATCACCAGCCACAGCACCACGCCACCCCAGATGGCCGGGGCGGCGAACGGGATCAGCCCGCCCACGGTGGTGAGCGCGGCGAGGAACACCGGCGCACCGATGCCGGCCACCCAGTAGCCGATCCCCACCAGCACGCCCTGCACCAGCGCCGCCGCCACCAGCCCGTAGACCACCGCCTTCACGGTCTGCTGGATGGCGAGCACGTAGTTGTGCACGCGTGGCCCGAGCACCTGCTCGAGCGCGTGCGCCAGCTGCACGGCGAAGCGTTGGCCGCCGCGGTAGACGAAGAACAGGCTCACCACGGCGAACAGCAGCTTCACGGCATTGCGGCCGATGTCGCCGATGACGTGCGCGATCTGCTGGAACGAATGATCGGCGATCTTGCGCAGCTCGAGGCCGAGAGTGTTCGGGTCCTGTACGGCACGCTGTGTCAGCTCATGCAGCTGCTCGCCGATCCACGGCAGCTTGAGCACCGCCGGCGGCAGCTGCAGGCCGCCGGCGAGCAGCTCCTGCGTGCGGTGGTAGGCGACCATCAGCTCGAAGCGCAGCACGATGGCGAGCCAGGCGAGCGGCGCGATCACCGCCGCGAACACCGCCGCGGTCATCAGGAACGCAGCGAGGGTGCTGCGACCTCCGCAGCGGCGGTGCAGCCACTCGTACGCCGGCCAGGTCACGAATGCCAGGATCGCCGCCCACACCACCGGCACGATGAACGGGTCCATGACGCGGAATCCGAGCAGCACCAGCCCGGCGAGCAGCACCACGGTGATCAGCCGACGCAGCCAGCCAGCGGATACGAAGTCTTCCATCGTGCGGTCCTGGCTCAGCTGAGGCCGGCAGCGTCGGAGACGAACATCGTGACGGCCAGCAGCAGGCTGTTGGCGAGCGTCAGATGCCGTCGCAGGCTCAGGTAGGCCGCCGGCAGCTGCGTACCGAGCGAGCGGTGCTCATACAGCCAGAACAGCCCGAAGCCAACCGCGAGCAGCGCCAGTCCGCGCTGTCCGCCCACCACTGCGCCGAGCGCACCGACCAGGACCGGCGCCAGCGCTGCCGCGCGGCGCGCGCCGGTCCAGGGCAGCCGCCCGGCGAGCGCGAGGCCCCAATGTACCGCACCGGCGGAGGCGAGCAGCACGGCGCCCCAGGCGATGGCGACGCGTTGCGCCAACTCCTGCTGCGCATAGCTCGGCAACAGCCCGACGCCCGCGAGGCTCACCACCAGCGGCGCGGTGAGCAGATAGCCGGCCCAGTCCGCCGCTGTGTCGGAGTGTGCAACGCCGCTGCCGTTGTCTGTGAATGCCACGGCGCCGGATCATGCCTTGGTTGCAGCTGCGACTCCACCCGCGTACAGTCCGGCCCGTCTCAGGTGTCCCAGCGAAGCGAAGACGCTGGGGTGAAACGGGAAGCCGGTGCGCATCGGATGGATGCAATGCCGGCGCTGCCCACGCAACGGTAAGCGAGCCGAAGGACCGCGATGCATCACTGTGCCCGAAGGCACGGGAAGGTGCGGTCGCGACAGCAAGAGTCCGCTCGCAAGCCCGGAGACCGGCCGAGACAGCAATGGGCGGCTCGCGCTGGGCGGTGCCAGACCGTTTGCGACACCTGAAGGTTCGCACGTGCTCTGACTCCTCACTCCCGGTCGCTCCGGATCCACCTCATCGCGCGTGGAGCGCGTGCAGGAGCGACAGGTGAAGCTCTCGATCGTGGCGCTGCTGCTGCCGGCCTGCTGGCCGCTGCTCGCAGCTGCGCAGGAGGACGCTGCTGATCTCAGCCAGGTGATCGTCACCGCAGCGCGCAGCCCCGAGGAGCTGGAAGCGGCGATCGCCTCCGTGACGCTCGTCACCCGGGAAGACATCGACCGGCTGCAGCCGCACTCCGTCACCGAGTTGCTGGACGGCCTGGTGGGCCTCGCCAGTGCCTCCAACGGCGATCTCGGCAAGGCGAGCTCACTGTTCCTTCGCGGCACCAACTCCGACCACGTGCTGGTGCTGATCGATGGCATCCGCATCGGCTCGGCGACCACCGGCACTCCCGCCTGGGAGCAACTGCCGGTGGAGCAGATCGATCGCATCGAGATCGTGCGCGGACCGACCTCGAGCCTGTACGGCTCGGACGCCATCGGCGGCGTGGTGCAGATCTTCACCCGCCACGGCGCCCAAGGCAGCGCGGATACGCCGTCATTCATGGTGAGCGGCGGCAGTCATGGCACTTATCAGACCGAGATCGGCGACTCCGGCAGCGTGCGCAACGGCTGGTACAACGCCAGCGCCAGCGGGCTGTACACCAACGGCATTCCGATCTGTGTGGCCAACGCGCCGGTGACGGCCGACTGCTATACCACGATGCCGCAGCAGGGCTACTGGAGCGGCTCGGGGGTCGTCAACGGCGGCTGGCGCTGGGACCAGGCGAGCGCGACGCTCGATTTTCTGCGCACCGAGGGCGACACGCGCTACGACGGCAACATCTACAGCGCCGATGAGTCACGCATCGCGCAGCAGGCGCTTGGCGGCAGCGTCACGGCAACGCCGCTGCCGCACCTGAACGTCACGCTGGCCGCCGGCCAGAGTCAGGATCGCAGCCAGAATTATTTCGGCGGCCTGAACGACGGCTTCTTCGACACCCGCACCGACACCGTGTCGCTGATCAACGAGCTGTCGTTGCCGGCGTCGCAGCGCGTGCTGGTGGGCGTGGATTTCGAGCACGACGCGGTATCGAGCGACACGGACTATGCGGTGCAGTCGCGCAACGATACCGGTGCGTTCGGGCTCTACCAGGGGTTCGCCGGCCGTCAGGAGCTGCAGCTGTCGGCGCGCTACGATCACAATGAGCAGTTCGGCGATCACACCACCGGCTCGGCCCAATGGGCTTATCGCTGGGACGACGGCCTGCGTCTCACCGCCTCCTACGGCACGGCGTTCAAGGCACCGACGTTCAACGATCTGTATTACCCTTTCTATGGAGTGCCGACCTTGCAGCCGGAGACCTCGCACAGCGTCGAGGTGGGCTTGAGCGGACACGGCAGCAACATCGACTGGGCGCTCAACGCCTACCAGACCAACATCGACGATCTGATCGAATACAACCCCGCGACCTTCGCGCCGGCGAACATCGACAGCGCCCGCATCCGCGGCCTGGAGACTCAGCTCGGCGCGACCATGCGCCAGTGGCGCGCGCAGCTGCAGCTCACGCTGCTCGATCCGCGCGACACCGGCGTCAACGACGGTGAGCTCCTGCCGCTGCGCGCGCAGTACACGGCGCGGCTGGATCTGGACCGTGACCTCGGCGTCTTCAGCGCCGGCACGACGTTGTTCGCCAGCGGCCCGCGCTACAACGACCCCGCCAACACCCAGCGCCTCGGCGGCTATATCACCCTCGCCCTGCGCGCGGCCTGGCGCGTCGCGCCGCGGTGGGAGCTGCAGCTGCTGCTCAACAACGCGCTCAACAAGGACTACGAGACCGTGCTCTACTACAACCAGCCTGGCCGCAGTGCCTACCTGACGCTGCGCTACGTGCCGGTGAAGTCATGAAGGAACTGATCCTCGGCGGCGTGCGCTCGGGCAAGAGCCGTCTGGCCGAACAGCGCGCGCGCACTAGCGGCCTCGAGGTCGTGTACATCGCCACCGCGAGCGGCGCGGGCGATGCGGAGCTCGAGGAGCGCATCCGCCAGCACCGGCTGCACCGCCCCGCCGGCTGGACCGTCGTGGAGGAGCCGCTGGCACTCGCCCGGGTACTGCGCGCGCATGCCGGTAGCGGGCATTGTCTGGTGGTGGAGTGCCTGACGCTGTGGCTCACCAACCTCCTGTGCATCGACGCCGCTCGCTTCGAGCAGGAGCGCGACAGCCTGCTCGCGACGCTGCCGGCGCTGGACGGTGACATTATTCTCGTCAGCAACGAGACCGGGCTTGGTGTGGTGCCGCTGGGTTCGCTGACGCGCCGCTTCATCGATGCGAGCGGCGAGCTGCATCAAAGCCTCGCCGCAGTGTGCGACCGCGTGACGCTCGTGGTCGCCGGACTCCCCTGTCTTTTGAAAGGCATGCCCACATGAGCCCGAACCTGAAATGGCTGGAACAGGAACCCAAACAAGAAGACGCACAGGCAGCCGCGGCGGCGCGCGCCCGTCAGGGCCAGCTCACCAAGCCGCCCGGGGCACTGGGCGAGCTCGAGTCTCTTGCCATCACGCTCGCCGGCTGGCAGGGACGTGAGCAGCCGGCGCTCGAGCACGTGCACATAACCGTGTTCGCCGCCGACCACGGCGTGACCGCGGAGGGCGTGTCGGCGTTTCCGGCGGCGGTGACGGCCGAGATGATCAGGAACTTCGTGCGCGGCGGCGCGGCGATCAGCGTGCTGGCGCGCGCGCTGAATGCCTCGCTCGAGGTGGTGAATCTCGGCACCATCGGCGCGGACCGCATCGCCGGTGCGCGCGAGATGATCCTCGGCGCCGGCAGTGCCAACTTCGTGAGCGGCCCGGCGATGAGCGAGGCGCAGCTCGGCGGCGCGCTCGAGGCCGGGCGCGACAGCGTGGAGCGCGCGCTCGCCGCCGGAGCGCAGCTGTACATCGGCGGCGACATGGGTATCGGCAACACCACCGCAGCGGCCGCGCTCGGCTGCGCGCTGCTCGGCGCGCGGCCCGAGGAGCTGTCGGGTCCGGGTACCGGCCTCGATGAGCAGGGCGTCAAACGCAAGGCGGCTGTCATCCGCCGCGCACTGGATAAGCACGCCGGACACCTGCGCACCGCGCACGAGGTGCTGCAGCGTCTCGGCGGCTTCGAGATCGCGGCGCTCGCCGGGGCGTACGTGCGCTGCGCGCAGCTCGGGCTGCCGGCGCTGGTCGACGGTTTCATCGCGGGCAGCGCGGCGCTGGTGGCGAGCCGGCTGCGTCCGGGCGCGCAGGCCTGGTGGCTGTTCGCGCACCGCTCACGCGAGCCGGGGCATGCGGCGATTCTCGCCGCCCTCGAGGCCCGGCCACTCATCGATCTCGGCATGCGCCTCGGCGAGGGCAGCGGTGCGGCAGTCGCCGTGCCGCTGCTGCGCCTGGCGTGCGTGCTGCACGCGGACATGGCGACCTTCGCGGAGGCCGGAGTCTCCGGCAAGCTGTAGGGATGCGCATGCAGGTGTTGCGTCACGGCGAGACCGTCGGCGGTGCGCGCTACTGGGGCGGCATCGACGTGGCGCTCAGCCCCACGGGCTGGCAGCAGATGCGCGCTGCCGTCGCCGGCGGCTCCTGGGAGCGCATCGTCAGCTCACCGCTGCGCCGCTGCGCAGCCTTTGCCGCAACGCTCGCGCAGGAACTCGGCGTATCGTGCCGCTACGACGCCGACCTGCGCGAGATGAGCTTCGGCGCATGGGAGGGGCGCTCGGCCGAGGAGCTCATGCAGACCGATGCCGAGGCGCTGCGACGCTTCTGGGCCGACCCGAGCGTGCACGCGCCTCCGGGCGGGGAGCCGCTCGGGCAGCTTGCGGCGCGCGTCATGGCCGCGTGCCAGCGCGTGGTGAACACTGCGCAGGGCGAGCGCACCCTGGTCGTCACGCACAGTGGGCCGATCCGGCTGCTGCGCGCCGCGCAGACCGGCACACCGCTCTCGCGGCTGCTGAGTATCGAGGTGCCGTACGCCGCGCTGATCGAGGTGGCGTCCGCGCCGGACGGCAGCATCCGGCGCGATCCGCACACAACGCCCGCGGCGCCGCCGGAGAGCGGCTGAGGTGCTGCTGCGCCCGGCGCTGATCGCGGTGCAGTTCCTCACCGCGCTGCCCGTGCGCTTGAGCCCTGCTCCCACGCAGCGCGAGGTCGGCCGCTCGCTACTGTACTACCCGCTGGTCGGCCTGCTGCTCGGCCTGCTGCTGTGGGCAGCTGCCGTGCTGTTCGAGCGGCTCGGCACGCTGCCGGCTGCCGCCCTGGTGCTGACACTGTGGGTGCTGCTCACCGGCGCGCTGCATCTGGATGGTCTCGCCGACACCGTGGATGCCTGGGTCGGCGGCCGCGGCGATCGCGAGCGCACGCTCGCGATCATGAAGGATCCGCACGCCGGGCCATTCGCGGTGGTGGCCCTGGTGTGCGTGTTGCTGCTGAAGTTCGCGGCGCTCGCGGCGCTGCGCAGCGCATTCGGCCCGGTGTCATGGAGCAACGCGCAGCTCGCCTGCGGCTGCATCCTGCCGCCACTCCTGGCACGCACCGCCGTGCCGGCGCTGTTCGCTGACACCCCTTACCTACGTGCGCAGGGTATCGGCGCCGAGCTCGCCCAGTACCAGTTGCGTGTCGCGGGGCGCGTGTTGGCCGCGGGCACGGCCCTCGCTGCGCTGGCGCTCGGCGGCCGCTGCGGCGCGGCAGCGGTAAGCGTTGCGGTGCTGAGCCTGTTCGGCATGCGCGCCGCGTTCATGCGCCGTCTGGGCGGGATCACCGGCGATTGCGCCGGGGCCATGATCGAAGTCATCGAGGCGTTGAGTCTGGTTGCGATCCTCGCCGTCTGACGACGTGATCGGGTGTGCGGCGGAGTGATACGCTTAGCCGAGCCATGAGTGAACCAGCCACCTCATCGGGTGCGACGCCGACCGAGAGTGAGCGCACCTGGGGCATGCTCGCACACCTCGCCGCACTGGCCGGGCTCATTCTGCCGCTCGTCGGCAACGTGTTGGGTCCGCTCGCCGTGCTGCTCACGCGGCGCGACGAGTCCGGATTCGTGAACGCTCACGTCAAGGAAGCGCTGAATTTCAACATCACCGTCTCGCTCGCCGCCGTGCTGTGCACCTTCCTGGCGCTGGTGTTCATCGGCGTGCTGCTCGGCACCGCGCTGTTCATCGCCTGGCTCGTCATGACCCTCATTGCCGCCATCCGTGCCAGCGAGGGTCACGAGTACCGTTATCCGGTCGCGATCCGCTTCGTGAAGTAGCTGTTTTTGAGGCATTTTCCAAGGCTTTACGCCTGTACTGTATAGGCGTACAGTCCGGCCATGCGCCGCACGATCACCGGCCGGCACGTCTTCACCGGCCGGGGAGCCCTGTCCAACCCGCCCGGGCGCTTCGACCGGCAGCAGCTCGCTGCGGTCGATGACGGTTGGTACCAGGAGGAGGTACCCGACACGGTTCCCACGACGCTCGAGCGAGACACGGCGCGCGAGGTCATCACGACCAACGACTCGCCCGACGTCGGCTTTGATCAGTCGATCAATCCCTACAGAGGATGCTCTCATTCTTGCCCGTTCTGCTATGCCCGTCCGAGCCATGCCTATATCGGCCTGTCACCCGGCCGCGACTTCGAGACGCGGCTCTTCTACAAGGCCGATGCTGCGCGCGTGTTGGAGACGCAGCTCGCACGCCCTGGCTACGTGTGCAAGCCGATCATGCTCGGCGCCAACACGGATCCGTATCAACCCATCGAGCGACGCATGGGTATCACCCGCTCGATTCTCGAGGTGCTGACGCGCACGCGCCATCCCGTTGCGGTGGTCACGAGGAGTGCGCTGGTGCTGCGCGATCTGGAGCTGCTGGGCGAGTTGGCACGGCAGGGACTGACGAGCGTCGCGTTCAGCATCACCACCCAGGATCTCGCACTCAAGCGGCGGCTCGAACCGCAGGCCGCCTCTCCCCAGGCGCGCCTCAGGGCCCTGGCGACGCTCACCGCCGCCGGCGTGCCGTGCGGCGTGCTGTTTGCACCGGTCATTCCCTCACTCAATGACCACGAGATGGAGGCGGTCCTCGCCGCAGCTGCGCAGGCCGGGGCGGGCTGGGCCGGCTACGTGCTGCTGCGCCTGCCATACGAGATCAAGGATCTGTTCGCCGAGTGGCTCGCCGAGCATTACCCGCAGCGCGCGGCGCACGTTATGTCGCTTATTCGCGCCATGCGGGGGGGCCGCGACAACGACCCGCGCTTCGGCTCGCGCATGCGCGGCACCGGGCCCTACGCGCAGCTGCTGCGCAATCGCTTCCGCCTGGCCTGCCAGCGCCTCGCGCTGCGCTCATCCGAGCGCGATACGCTCACCACGGCGCTGTTCCGGCCGCCGACGCCGGCAGGCGCACAGCTGCACCTCGGCCTTTAGGGCCGGGAACCGCAGGCGGGCGCACCGGGTCAGACTTAGGGCGAGCGGTGGCATACTCTGCGCGTTGCAGGACGGCGGGGAGTACCCAAAAATGCGGTTGCGCCGGAGGTTAGCGCGCAAGACCGCGGCAAGACTCCCACGCCGGCCAAGTCGCGCGCCGCCGCGCCGCAGGGGGAGGGTTCATGCATCGTGCAGGTGGAGGATTCACCGCATATGGCAACAGCGCGAACGATCGTCCGCGATCCACAGGAAGTGGCCAACTCGACCGATCCCTTCTTTGCCGCGGCCGGCCGCCCCAACGAGCCGCGCGTGAGGCAGGCGCGTGCCGCCGCGGCGTCCGCCACTGGCGTACGGCCGCGGTGGAGGCGCGCCGCTGATCGCTCCATGAGCTCAATCCCTCCGCCAAGCCCAGGTCGTGCGCTCAAGGCGCGCTACGTGCTCCACGAGCGGCTCGGCACGGGCGGTCAGGGTGAAGTGTGGCGCGCGCACGATCCCGAAAGCGGCGCAGACATTGCACTGAAGATCCTGCAACCGGCGCCCGGACGCAGCGCTGCTGTCTGGGAGGCGCTGCTGCACGAGTACGACTGCGCGAGCCGCCTGGATCATCCGCACATCCTCAGGATGTTTGCGCCGGAGCGCGAGGAGGCGACTTACCTGCTGCCGATGGAGCTGGCTTCCGGGGGCGACCTGCGCCGCCTGCGCGGCGCGAGCTATCTCGCCATCGTTCCGGTGCTCATCGAGGTCGCCGAGGCATTGGCGCATGCACACGAGCGCGGCGTGATCCATCGCGATCTCAAGCCCGGCAACGTCCTGCTGGATGAGCGCGGACAGGTCAAGCTCGCCGACTTCGGCGTCTCCGGACACGCGCTCGACCCGGGTACCGATGCCATGGTTCGCGGCCTGTCGCCGTTCACCGCCAGCCCGGAGCAGCTGCGCGGCGAGCCGCCGACACCGGCCGACGATATCTACGGACTGGGCGCGCTCGCGTACGAGCTGCTGTCGCGCTATCCGCCCCACTACCCGAATTTCGACGCCCGGCGGGTGCAGCAGGAGCCTGCGCCGCCGCTGGTGCCGACTCAGCAGATCCCGCCGCAGCTCGGCGAGCTCATTGCCCGCATGCTTGCCAAGGATCCGCGGCAGCGGCCCGGCAGCATGCAGGAAGTCATCGAGGAGCTGGAGGCGTCGCTCAACGACACGCTGACCTTTGACTTCGACAGCGACGAGGAGGCACCGGAAGAGGGAGCGCATGCAATACCGCCGGTAGCTCCCGCGCCGCAACTGGCGCCGCAACCGCAGTCGCCGCTCCGGCGGGAATTGCCGCAGCCGGAGCTGTCGGAGCTGCCACAGATGGGTACGGCGACAGCACCCAACGCGCTCGAGGACGAGGCGCTGCGCGCAGCATTGCGCGAGACCCCGATCCCGCGACCGCCACTTACGCCCATGCGCAGCGTGCTGCCCCGCGCGCTCCTCACCCTCGCCTGCCTCGCGGCTGCGGCGGCGTTCGGCTACCTGGTGCTGTCGCGCTACTACGGCGTGGGTCTGCCGATCCCGAAGTTACCGGCGCTGCCGCAAGCGAGCATCAACACCGCCCCTGCGCCCGCGACTCCTGCCGCGGCTTCCGCGCGTGGCAGCGTCGCGCCCCCGGCCGCGGCGGCAGTACCGGCGAGCACCACGCCGGCTGCGCCGACGACGTCTGCGCCCCCGGCCGCACCGGAGAGCGCCGCCTTCGGCGCAGACGAGTACGCCCGGGCGGCGGGCGAGGGCTTTGCCGCGCTTGGCGCGGGTCGCCTCGACGCGGCGCAGACGGCCTTCGAGCGCGCGCGCAGCCTGCGTCCCGATGGCGCGGAGGCGGTCGAGGGCCTGCGACGTGTCGAGGCCGAACGCACGGCGCGCGCTCTGGCTGCGGCGCGTGCCCAGGCCGAGGACCTGGAGGCACAGGAGCGCTGGGAAGATGCCCTCGCGGCCTACAACGCGATCCTGCGGCGTGAGCGCTCGGCGGCGTTTGCGCAGGCAGGGCGGGATCGCGCCACTGCGCGCCTGGACCTGAGCGATGGGCTGCAGGCAATCATCGACCATCCCGACCAGCTCGCCGCCCCGCGCGCGCGCGACCAGGCGGCAACGCTGCTGCGCACCGCCCAGGAGGAGCCCTCGCCCGGCCCGCAGCTGCGTGCGCAGATGGCGCAGGTCAGCGCGCTGCTCCCGACGCTCGACCGGCCGGTGCGCGTATCACTGGTCTCCGACAGCGTCACGCGCATCAGCATCCCCGAGGTGGGGCAGTTCGGCAGCTTCGCGGTGCTCGACATCGAGCTGAAGCCTGGACACTACACCGTGATCGGCACGCGCAGCGGCTACCGCGACGTGCGCCGTGAGATCACCGTCAGTCCCGGCGAGAACAATCAGGTCGTGCGCATCAGCTGCGACGAGCCGATCTGAGCGTCAGCGCGCGGCTCGGTGGCCGATGCAGAACCCCGACGTACTGGTAGTGGGCGCAGGTCCCACCGGCCTTGCGCTCGCGCTGTGGCTGAGCAAGCTCGGTGTACGGACCCGCATCATCGACCGCACGGCGCAGGCCGGCACCACCTCGCGTGCGCTCGCCGTCCAGGCGCGCACGCTCGAGCTGTATCGGCAGGTCGATCTGGCGGAGGCGGTGGTGCAGCGCAGCCATCGCGCGCCCGCGGTGAACCTGTGGGCGCGCGGCGTGCGCGCTGCGCGACTGGCGTTCGAGACCATCGGCGAGCGCCTCACGCCCTATCCGTACCTGCACATCTTCCCGCAGGATGAGCACGAGCGGGTGCTGATCGAGCGGCTGCAGCGGCTCGGCGTGTCGGTCGAGCGGCGCACCGAGCTGCTGTCCTTCAGCGACGACGGCGACCGCGTCAGCACCCGGCTGCGGCGTGCCGACGGTGCGGAGGTGCGCTGCGAGAGCCGCTATCTCGCCGGCTGCGACGGCGCCCGCTCGCTGGTGCGCGAGGCACTGGCCACCGGCTTTGCCGGCGGCACCTATGCCCAGGTTTTCTACGTCGCCGACATCGAGGGCACAGGGCCGCCGCTGGATGGCGAGCTGCATGTCGATCTCGACGAGGCCGACTTCCTGGCGGTGTTTCCCCTGGCAGGCAGCGGACGCGGGCGCCTGGTCGGCGCGGTGCGCGGCGATCGCGCACAGAACAGCGACGGCCTGCGCTTCGAGGATGTCAGCAGCCGTGCGATCCGCAACCTGCGGCTCGGTGTCGACCGGGTCAACTGGTTCTCGACCTACCACGTGCATCACCGCGTTGCCGGGCACTTCAGCCGCGGGCGCGTCTTTCTGCTCGGCGACGCGGCCCACCTCCACAGCCCGGTCGGCGGGCAGGGGATGAACACCGGCATCGGCGATGCCGTCAATCTGGCCTGGAAGCTTGCCGCGGTGCTCGGCGGTCAGGCCGACGCGGACCTGCTGGCTACTTACGAGCCGGAGCGCATGGCCTTTGCGCGCCGGCTGGTCGCGACGACCGACCGCGTCTTTACCCTGGTGACCGCGGAAGGGCGCATCGCCGACCTGGTGCGCACGCGCATCGCGCCGCTGGTGCTGTCGAGCGCACTGGCGCTCGGTCCGGTGCGGGATTTCTTCTTCCGCACGGTATCGCAGCTCGAGGTCAACTACCGCGGCCTGCCGCTCAGCACCGGGCGGGCCGGGGCGGTGCACGGCGGCGATCGCCTGCCGTGGATCGGCGCCGGCCAGCAGCCGGGGAGTGCGGCCGACAACCACGCACCGCTCACCGCCATGCGCTGGCAGGTGCAGGTGTGCGGCGCGGCGAGCCAGGCGCTGCGCGAAGCATGTGCCGGCAGCGGCCTGCCGCTCAGTGTATTTCCGTGGAGCGCCGCCTGCGGCCCCGCCGGGCTCGAGCGCGATGCGCTCTATGTCATCAGACCCGACACCTACATCGCGCTGGCACAGCGCGAGCCCGATCCGGCCGCTCTCGAGCGCTACTTCCTTGCGCGGCGGCTGCGGCCGCGCGCGCCGGGCGCGCCGCCGCGAGGACGCCTTGCCGTGGACGCCGCGCACTCCTAAGCTCTCGCGCAACCAACATCCATGAATCGCCCCGGTGCACCGATGGCAGAGGCTGAAGGCAACGTAGTGCTGCTGGCAGGGGCGAGCGGGCTGACCGGGGGCTGTACGCTGGAAGCACTGCTCGACGCCAGCGATGTGAGCCGTGTGCTGGCGGTGTCGCGCCGGCCGCTCGGGGGCGAGCATCCGCGCTTCGCCAACCGCATCGTGCAGTTCGATCGCCTGGAGTCGCAGCTGAAGGGCTCCAGCTGCCAGGTGGCGATGTGCTGTCTCGGCACCACGCTGCGCAAGGCCGGCTCGCAGGAGCGTTTCCGCGCCGTCGACGTCGGCTGCGTGCTCGCCTTCGCGCGCGCCGCGAAGGCGGCCGGCGCGCGCCGCTTCGTGGTGGTGTCGAGCATCGGCGCGGACCGCGGCTCGCGTAATTTCTACCTGCGCACCAAGGGCGAGATGGAGGCCGGGCTCGAAGCGCTCGGCTTCGAGTCGCTCGACATCCTGCAACCGTCGATGCTGCTCGCCTGGCGCGGTGAGATGCGCCCGCTGGAGCTCGTCGCCGGCGCGTTCATGCCGCTCGTGAACCCGCTGCTGCGCGGCAAATACCTGCCCTACCGCGGCATTGCGGCGCGCACCGTCGCGGCCGCCATGCTCGGCGCCATGCGCTCGGGGCGCCGCGGCGTGCAGCGCTACACCTACGAGGGGATCCTGGCGCTGTCGCGCATCAGTGTGCCGCGCGGCCGCCCGGTCGCTGCCGCAAAGACCCCTGCCGGCGCCAGGTAGAGCACGCATGGTTGCGATGGGCGTCGCGCAGCTTAAGCCCGCGCCGCTCCTCGCCGCGCTGCTGGCGGCAGCGCTGCTCGCCGCGTGCGCAGGGCCGCGTACGCGGGCGCCACCTGCGGCGGCGCCGACCGGAACCGAGATCGCCGGCATCGCCACCTCGCTCATCGGCAGGCGCTACCACTTCGGTGGTGCCGATGCAGCCGGCTTCGACTGCAGCGGCCTCGCGCTGTATGCCTACGAGCAGGCGGGCATTGCCATTCCGCGCACCGCGGCCGCGCAGCAGCGCGCCGCGCAGCCGGTGCCGCTCGCTGCGCTCGCGCCCGGAGACCTGGTGTTCTTCCATATCCACTCGCGCAGCGTCGATCACGTCGGCATCTACACCGGCGAAGGACGCTTCGTGCATGCGCCGCGACCGGGCCAGGTGGTGTCGTACGGCGATCTCGGCCGCGGCTTCTACGCGCAGCACTTCGCGGCCGCCGGCCGATTCTGGCAAACGGCGGCAAGCGCGCGGTGAGACATAAAGTGCGCGCCTCGGCCGCTGTCGCCGATACGTGACACCACTTGAGAGCCCGGGCACATTATTCGCACTTGACTGCGCCGTGCGACGATTTGACACTAAGTGATCAGGGCAAACCCGTCGAAAGATGGGGACGCAAAGCCACCGGTCTAAAGGACAGGTTCCTATGACGGCGGGGCTGCCGCTCGCGACCCAGGCGCGAACGTAGCACTCCCATCCCCGTCAGGCGGTCCCTGAGAGTCTTGAGGGCCGCGGCTCACGTTAGGTCTCGGGGAAGATATGACAGCAACGCCCAACTTCGCTTCCGGCGCGGCCGCAGCCGCCGGGGCCGGTGATGTGGCAGCGCCTGCCGCGAGCGCAGGCCCGTTCGTTCTCAACCTGTGCTCCTCCACCACGCCGATGGCGCTCGCGCAGACCGAGCTGCCGGAGCTGAAGCGATTCACCTTCTTTGTCAGTCGCCGCTTCGAAGAGGGGCGCGAGCGCTTTCGTCTGCACATGGGACATTTCGCCACGCTCGCCGAGGCCGAAGAGTGGCTGAGCGTGGTGCGCGAGATCTACCCGGGCGCCTGGGCGGGAGAGGCACCCGGTCGCAAGCTCCGCGAGCGCGCAGTGGCGGCGAACGCCGCCCAGGCGCAGCACGCCGCCGGACCCCAGGTGCGCGTCGGCGCCGTGGCCGACGCACGTCCCGCTGCACCGGCGCGCAGCGCCGGGTCCGCAGCAGCGGCGCCGCGAGCCGCCATGCAGGTGCCGGTGGTGCATGCTGCCCCACCGCTCAGTGCCCGTCCCGCGGTGCGCAGCGCCGCGCCGCCCGTCGTCCGTCCCGCCGCGCGTCCAGCCGCCGCGCCGCAGTCCTCGGCTCGCGCGCCCGCGACACCGGCGATGCCGCCGCGGAGGCCCTCGGCACCGGTACCGCCGGCTACCCAACCGGCCGCGGCGCGTGCCCCTGCCAAAGTAGCGGCTGCGGCTCCGGGCAGCACGCCACCGCCATCTGCGCCACGTCCCGCTCCGGCGTCACGGGCGAGCACTGCTCCCCCCGCAGCGATCGCGGGGCGGATCCCGCTTTCCCAGCAGAGTCCCCTGATGCAGAGCATGCTGGCGCAGCAGAGCGCCGCGACTGCCGCCGCGCGCGAGGCGACGCCGCCGGCGGTGGCGCCGGCAGCCATACCGGCGCGCGCGGTGGCGCCAGCAGCTGCACCGGCGCGCGCGGTGGCGCCAGCAGCTGCACCGGCGCGCGCGGTGGCCCCGGCTCCGTCAGCGGCGGTAGCACCGACTGCGGGCCCGGCGGCAGCGCCGCCTCTGTCAGCGGCACCCCCGTCGTCACAGCCCGCGGCGCGCGCGCGCCCCGGCACGAAGCCCGTATTCGAGGACTCGAACGTTCGCGAAGTGCTGAAGGCACTCGGCGATGCGAGCGCTACCGGCGAGACGCGCCTGATGCGCGCACCGCCGCCGCCGCGCGAGCCGACCACGGTCGAGCACGCCGCACTGAGCGACACTCAGGTATTGAAGATGCTGGAGACGCGGCGCGCCGAGCCTGCCGAGCCGCAGCCGGCCGAAGTGAGCGAGGGCGGCATTCCGCTGCTCAAGCCCGATGACACCGGCACGCGCCAGGCCCTCAAGGAGGCGGTGGCCAGCAATGCTCCGGTGGCCTTCGCGGTGCAGTTGCAGTGGTCGGTGCAGCCGGTGGAGCTCGAGAAGGTGCCCCCGCTCGCGATCTTCAGCGCCTACACGCTTTACACCGTGGAAGGCAGCCGCGACGGCCGCAAGTGGTACGGCCTGCGCCTGGGTTTCTTCAGCGACGCGATCTCGGCCAAGCAGGTCGCCCATTACGTGCGCTCCGAGTTCGCCTCGGTTGCCGTGGTGCCGGTCAGCCCGCAGGAGAAGGCGCGCGCCACCGACCAGGACATGGCGGCCGCGCTGACCGCCCCGGTGCCGACGCGCTCCGACCCGATGGAGGAATTCAAGCTGATCGATGACCCGCAGCCGGCCGCCGCCGGCGCGGCGGCTGCCGAGAAGGCGGCGTCCGCGCCACCCGCACCGGGAGCCGTGGGCAAACCCGCGCAGCCGCAGCCCAAGGTAGCGGTGGGGCGCAGTGTGCCGCCATCGCAGGGTCCGTCCGCCGGCCGGGCCCGCGGCAGCGTCGGCGCGCGTGCGCGCAGCGGCCCGCAGACGCTGGAGGAGACGCTGGAGATTCTCGGCGCCAGCCAGCTGTCGATCGACAACGGCAGCGGCAATACCGTCAACGAATCGGGCGTACGGCACCTGCGCGTCGAGGTGCAGAAGAACTCGCCGTTCTCCAAGCTCCTCGAGCGCCTCAGTGAGCGTCTGAAGAAGCCGTAGGCGTGCTGGCGAACTCCGCCAGCATCCAGCGCTGATACGCGGCGAGGTTCGGCTCGCGGCCGAGGAAGTCCCGCACCAGCTGCGCCGCCGGCTTGGTGGCGCCGGGCGCCAGCACGGCGCCGCGGTAACGCATACCCGCAGGCCCCCCGAGCAGATTGCGCGGATCGAACTGCGCGAAGAAGTCGAGCGCGATCACTTTGTCCAGCACGTAGGTGTAGTAGTTGGAGCTGTAGCCGTTCAAATGGGTGAAGCTCGCCCAGAAGTGATCCCCCGGGACGAAGGCGCTGGTGTTGTAATGCTCGAAGTCGCGCTGGTAGACGGCGTCGAAGTCGAGCGTCGCCGGCGGCATGGTATGAAAGTCGAGCGATATGGCTGAGAACATCAGCTGGCGCTGCTGATCGCTGGCGCGGCCGTAGGTATCGGCGCGGGTCATGCGCTCGTACAGCTCGCGCGGCAGTACCTCGCCGCTCTGGTACTGATGGGCGAACGAGCTCAGCACGCCGTAATCGTGGAAGAACTCCTCCAGCATCTGTGAGGGTGCCTCGACGAAGTCCCATTCGACGCCGATATAGTCCTCGGCGGCGAGCGCGTTCTCACCGACGTAAGCCTGCTGGCCGCCGATGACGTGATGCATGAGATGCCCGAACTCGTGCAGGAACACGACCACGTCGCCGTACTGCATGAGGCCGGGATCACCGGCCTTGCCGCCTGGGAAATTGCACACCAGCGTGCCCTCGGGAACCTGGCGCCCGCGCAGGCCGCCGCTCAGCAGCTGCGTGGAGAACCACTTGTCCTTGCCTTCACGCGGATGCATGTCGAGGTAAATACGGCCGAGCCGCGTGCTGCCGTCATACACGTCGTAGACGGTGACGGACGGGTGCCAGGTGCGCACACCGGCGACCGCGCGGATTTCGACGTGGAACAGCTGCGAGGCCGTGGCGATGACGCCGCGCTCGACGGCGTCGTACGGGAAGTACGGGCGCACGCTCTGCGAGTCGAAGTTGAATTTCGCCCGCCGGTACTGCTCCTGCCAGTAGCGCACGTCTGCCGCCGAGATCTTGCTGATGCCCGGTTGGCTCTCTTGTGCGAAGGCGAGCAGCGCGGCGTCCTCGCGCGCGCCCGGCTCGCGTGAGGCATCGTCGATCTTCTTCAGGTAGTCGCGCAGGTTGGCCGGCGAGCCGATCAGCTTGTCGGCCATGGCGTAGTCGGCCCAGGTGCGGTAGCCGAGCACGCCCGCCAGCTCCTCGCGGGCCTGGAGCAGGCCGCGCAGCGTCTCGGTGTTGGCCGGGTAGCCCACCGAATGCGCCGCCAGCCACACTTCGTGGCGCAGCTGCTCGTTGGTGGCGAACTTGAGCGGCGGGTACGAGTCCGGCGGGTCGGTCGTGATCTTCACCCGGCCCTGCGCGTCCGCCGGATGCGCGGCGAGGTAGTCCGGCGCCAGGCCGGTGAGCTGGGACTTGTCGACGGTCACGGTGCGCACGTCATCATGCACCGCGCGCTCGAACTTGAGGCCGAGCTCGGTGATCCTGTCCTGCAGCGCCTTGACCTTGGCGCGCGTCGCCTCGTCCTTGTCGACACCGGCGAGGCGGTACTCGAGCAGCGTGTGCTCGAGGTAATGCCGTGTCGCGGCCTCTAGGGGACGCGGCACGGCGCTGAGCGCCTGGTAGACGGCCGGGTTGAGCCGCAATGCTGTGAAGGCGGCATCCGCCGTCTGTGCCAGCTCCTGGCCCTTGTCCCGCAGCTCCTTGGTCGCACCGACGCCGTACAGCACCTGCGACTGAGCGACGGCGAGCGACAGCTCGTTGATCGCATCGTCGTAGGGACGCAGCGTGTTGGCCACCGTGCGCGGGCCGTGCACCGCCAGCAGGCGCGCAATGGCCGCATCGGCGCGCTGCATGTGATCGTGAACCCAGGCATCCAGGCGGGCCGGATCATCACCGCCCTCCCACGCATGCAGCTGCGCGGAAGAGAGCGCCGGCACGGCCGCGGCGGGCGCGGGCGCGCTCAGCGCGGGCAGGCCCGCGGCACCGCCGAGAGCGGTGGCGATCAGCAGCAACATCCGCCGGCGAATACTTCCGCTCGACATGCGTCTCCCCCTCCTGCGCCGCGGCCACGGGTGGTGGCCACCGCCGTTGGTCAAAAAGTCAGTTTAGCGCGATGTCGCCGGCGGATTGCCGGCGGCGGAGCTCTCGCGCGACGTGGCGGGGCTTTGTCGCGACGGGCCGAGCGCATCGAGCGGCCGCAGGTAGCCGATCGCCACCAGCCGCTCGGCGAGTGACAGCCGGATGTCGTCGCCGATCTCGCCGGGGATGTCGCGCACGCGGAACCGGGGCGCGTTCACCATGAACTCGACTGCCGGCTGCGCGCCCCGATGGATGTAGATGTGTCCGCCCGGATAGCTGAGATCGATGCGCCCGGGGCTCGCGGTGAGATGACAGAACGCCAGCTCACCCTGCACCAGCTCGGTATCCAGTCCGATGGCCGCCGCGGTCGCAGGCGCCGGCAGCGCGCGTAGCGCGGCGATGATTCTTCCCGAGCGCCACTGCAGCGCGCTCTGGATGAAGCCCGGCGTCTGGCAGGCAGCCAGCAGCGCCGCCGCTCCCTGCACCAGCGGTGGCGTGAGGTGCTCGAGGCCTGCGCCGCGCAGCTGGTACACCAGGCGCGCGCCGAGCGTCGTACGCCAGCCGCGATCCAGATCCGAGAGGTGATCAACGGCGGCGATCACCGCCTCGCGCAGCGTGAGGGGCGTGAAACCGAGCGACACGTGCAGCGAGCCGCTGTCGGGATCGAGGCCGTAAAGCGTGCCGCGCGGCAGATACATGAGGTCGCCGGGCTGCACGTCACAGCTGTGGTACGGGCCGAGATCGGGCGCGGCAGCCGGGATGGGAAGCCAGGGGTTGGTGAGCTCCGAGGGCAGCTTCGACACGTACCAGCGCTTGATTCCGCGCAGCTGCACCACCAGCAGGTCGTGATCGTCGCTGTGCACCGGCGCGCGCATGCCGCCCCTGCTCCACAACGCGGACGCCGTCACCGGCTGGTGCAGCATGATCTCCAGCGCACGCGCCAGTCGATCCAGCTCCGGCGACAGCGGACGCAACTCGGGGAAGCGCACCGAGTAGTGGCGCGCATGCAGCTCGGCGATGCGCTGCTGGAAATCGGCGGGCCCCGCCACCGACTCGAGATTCGGCGCGGACCCGGCCGGATTGACGGAATGAAACGTGAGCTCGGGCGCGAGGTGCCAGGCGCCGAGCAGCGTGCTCTCCGGATCCGGGCCGAGCAGCCCGGTGCGCGCCGCGGTGGCGTTGCCCTCGACTCTGGTGAAGCCGCCGAGCAGCGTGCGGTCGAAGAACTCTTCCAGCGGCAGCGGCGACAGGAACTGCCCGAGCGTGCGCTCGGCCTCTTCGAACATCATGCAGGCGGATCCTTAAGTGCGCTTGCCGAACAGCTTCTCGAGCTCGGTGCGCGCCTTGTCGACTTCGGCGGTGTTGGGGGGCGTCCAGGCGGCGGCGCGCGGCTTGAAGTGGTCGCAGAAATTCGCACGGGTCTTGTCGCTCACTTCCTCGGCAGTGGGCTCGCGGCAGTGCTTGGCGACGCGCGTATCGTAGTCGACGCACAGGCGGCACACGTGCAGCTCGGCGCGGCACTTCGGGCATTCCTCGAGCCGCCGCAGCGGCAGGGTGAGATCGGCGAGCGATGCACCGCACTTCCAGCAGATCAGGTCATGGGCCATGGTG
This sequence comes from uncultured Gammaproteobacteria bacterium, assembly GCA_963837075.1. Classification (GTDB taxonomy): domain Bacteria; phylum Pseudomonadota; class Gammaproteobacteria; order Steroidobacterales; family Steroidobacteraceae; genus 13-2-20CM-66-19. The sequence goes on from CAWILY010000009.1 coordinate 883,074, forward strand.
TACTGGTAGCCGCTGCAGCTGATATGAGGCGAACGTCGACCATGCGCCGTCCTTCTCCTGGGACTCGAGCAGCAATGAGCCGGAAGCCCCATCGCCCGCCAGCTTGAACGTATCGCGGAATGCGCCCTCCGTGTACGGGAACTGCAGCACCAGCGTCTGGCCGTCCCGCTGCCCGGTGGCCACTACGCGCGCGCCGGCGGCGCCAAACTGGTCCAGCCAGTGCGCGATGTAATCGTGCGCGCGGGCATCGTAGCCGATATACACGTTCGCCTCATATCCGGGAGGTGTCCCAAGCTCCCGCAGTGACAGCTGCAGCCACGCGCCGCGCAAAACCCAGCGTCCCGTGCCGTGGTAGTGCACGGGCTTGCCCCGGACGGTGCCCGACAGGTCCCAGTCGCCGGCGAGCTGCGCGAGGAACGTGTCCGGCGGGGCGGCCGGCGGCGCCGCGGGGGCGGCGTTCGGGATTACGAGCGCGGCGAGCAGCACGGCGATGCAGCGCAATCCTCCTCGCATGAGTCTCCCCCTGTCCGTGACGGCGATGGTGCCCATGATAGGATTTCAGGCTCAGGGAATCCCGCGGAGCACCCTCGCGCCGCCGTTCGCGATCCGCGCCGGCGTTGACAGCAACAGTAACCATGAGCGCATGCCCGATATCCCGCGTGCCCCCCCTGGCCCTCGGTCTGTGCCTGACCCTGATTGCGGGCTGCGTGGAGGTGGGGCCCGATTTCAAGCGGCCGCCCGCGCACGTCGGCACGGCGTGGCGCGCCCCGGCGGAGGAGGCGCTCGCCGCACCCGGGCCGATCGATGTCGAACGCTGGTGGCTGAAGTTCAACGATCCGCAGCTCAGCTCACTCATCGAGCTGGCACTGCATAACAGCCCGACGTTGCAGCAGAGCGGTCAGAAGATCCTGCAGGCGGACGCGCAGCTCGCCTACCTCGTGGGTCAGCTGTTCCCGCAGCAGCAGTACCTGAGCGGCGACCTCCAGAAGGTGGAGCAGAGCGCGCACTCACCGACCTATCTGCCCGGCAGCCCGCGCGACTTCAACCAGTCGCAGCTGGGACTCACGATCGCCTGGGAGCTCGATTTCTGGGGACTGTACCGGCGCTCGATCGAGTCCGGCCGTGCCAGCCTCGCTGAGAGCCAGGCTGGCTACCAGCAAGCCACGGTGCTGCTCACCGCACAGGTGGCCAGCGCTTACGTCAGCGTGCGTACCTACGAGATGCAGCTGCAGGTGGCGCGCGAGAACATCGCTACCCAAAAAGAGGCCGCGCGCATCGCGCAGACACGCTGGGACTATGGCGAGGCGAGCGAGCTCGATGCGCGGCAGGCGCTGTCGCAGCTCAACCAGACCGAGTCGCAGCTGCCGACGCTGCAGTCGAGTCTCGAGCAGGCGCGTGATGCACTGGCAGTGCTCGTGGCCCTGAGTCCCGTGGAGGTCGATGCGCTGTTAGCCACGCCGGGGCCGATCCCCGAGGTCGATCCGCGCATCGCCGTCGGCATCCCGCGCGACCTGCTGCGACAGCGCCCCGACGTGCGCGAGGCGGAGCTGGCCGCCGCGGCGCAATCGGCGCAGATCGGCGTCGCCAAGGCGGCGCTGTTCCCGTCGTTCTCGCTCGGCGGGACGTTCGGCTACCAGACCAGCGACGTGGGCCGCTCCTCGCTCAGCGACCTGTTCCAGTGGGACAGCCACGTGCTGCAGGCCGGTCCCTCCTTCACCTTCCCGATCTTCAACTACGGGCGCCTCGAGGCGCAGGTGCACGTGCAGGACGCACTGTTCCGCCAGGCGGTACTCAACTATCAGAACGTGGTGCTGCAGGCGCAACAGGACGTCGAGGACGCGCGCGCCTCGCTCGCCGGGGCGGTGCAGAGCGTCGTGGCGCTGCAGGCGAGCGTGGCGATGGCGCGGCGTGCGACCGAGCTGTCGCAGCTGCAGTACAAGGAGGGCGAGACCACCTACACCACGGTGCTCACCGCGCAGCAGACCGAGCTGAGCGTGGAGAGCGCGCTGGTGTCGGCGCGTGGCTCGGTGCCACAGGCCGCCATCGCGCTGTATCGCGCGCTCGGCGGCGGCTGGCAGCAGGCGCCGCCGCTGTGAGGCACACTTGCCGCGCGCTCGGCGCCGCCGTCTGCGCGGTGCTGCTCGGCTCGTGCCGCGGCGCCGGCAACGCGCCGGCGCCGGCGCCACCGCAGGTAACCGTGGCGCACCCGCGGCGCCTGCCGTTCCGCGAATACCTCGAGGAGACCGGCAATACCGTGGCGAGCCGCTCGGTGAACCTGGTGGCGCGCGTGCAGGGGTATCTGCGCCACGTCTACTTCAAGGACGGCAGCAACGTCGAGGCCGGTGCGCCCTTGTTCCTGATCGAGCCCGACTCCTACGAGGCGATGGTGAAGCTCAACGAGGCGCAGCTCGACAACGCGCGCGCCGAGTACCAGCGCCAGCAGCGCCTCATCGCCGAGAACGCCACCTCCAAGGCGAGCGTAGAGAACTGGCGCGCGCAGATGGAGATGGCCCAGGCCAACACGCAGCTCGCGCAGCTGAACCTGGGCTACACGCGCATCAGCGCGCCGTTCTCGGGGCGCATCGGCCGCCACCTGGTCGACGAGGGCAATCTGGTCGGCAACGGCACCGCGACCCAGCTCGCGACGATCGAGCAGATCCGGCCGATGTACGTGTATTTCAATGTCAACGAGCGCGACCTGCTGCGCATACGCCAGCGCATGGCCGAGCAGCACCTGACCAGGCTCCCGGACGTAGTGCCGGTCGAGGTCGCGCTGCAGACCGACACCGGCTTCCCATACCACGGCACGCTCGATTTCGTCGACGTCGCCGTCAACACCAGCAGCGGCACCCTGCAGGTACGCGCCACCTTCGCCAACGACGACGGCCGGCTGCTGCCCGGCCTGTTCGTGCGGCTGCGCATCGCCACCACCCCGGCGCAGCAGCTGCTGGCGGTACCGGACGTGGCCGTCGGCCACGACCAGGCTGGCGCCTACCTGCTGGTGGTCGATGCGCAGTCGCTGGTGAGCCAGAAGCGCGTGCAGATCGGCGGACTCAACGACGGCATGCGCGCGATTACGCAGGGCGTTACCGACGCCGACCGGGTGGTGGTGGAAGGGCTGCTGAACGCCGCCCCCGGCAACCACGTGAGCGTCCTCGAGCGCGCGGCGCCCGCCGGCGCGCCCGGCGGCTGAAACCTCGTGATCGCGCAGTTCTTCATCGAGCGCCCGGTCCTCGCGAACGTCATCGCCATCCTCACCATGCTGCTCGGGGCGGTGGCGCTGTGGGGCCTGCCGGTAGCGCAGTATCCGCCGATCACCCCGCCGACCGTGCAGGTCACGGCGCGCTACCCGGGAGCCAGCGCTCGCACCGTGGTCGAGACCGTCGCCCTGCCGATCGAGCAGCAGGTCAACGGCGTGCAGGACATGCTGTACATGCAGTCCACCAGCACCAACGACGGCAACTACACGCTCACCATTACCTTCGCGGTCGGCACCGACCTCGATACCGCACAGGTGCTGGTGCAGAACCGCGTCACGGCGGCGCTCGCTTCACTCCCCCAGGCCGTGCAGGCGCAGGGCGTGGTGACGCGCAAGAAATCCACCGCGATCCTCGAGATCGTAACGCTGACTTCCCCCGACAACCGTTACGACAGCCTGTTCCTCTCCAACTACGCCACCATCAGCATGCGCGACACGCTCGCGCGGCTGCCGGGCGTCGGCGACGTCACCATCTTCGGCATCGGCCAGTACAGCATGCGCATCTGGCTCGATCCGGGGCAGATGCAGGCGCGGGGGCTGGTGCCCGGCGACATCATCAGCGCCATCCAGGCACAGAACCAGCAGGTGGCCGCCGGCCAGGTGGGCATGCCGCCGGCGCCGGCCGGGCAGGCGTACCAGCTCACCGTGAACATCAGCGGCGCGCTGCAGGACGTCGAGCAGTTCAAGGACATCATCGTCAAGTCCGGCGGCGGGGGCGGCGGTTACACCACGCGGCTGCGCGATGTGAGCCGGGTCGAGCTCGGCGCACAGACCTACAGTCAGTTCATGACCATGGACGGACGGCCCTCCGCCGGCATCGCGATCTACCAGGCGCCCGAGGCCAACGCACTCGATGTCGAGAAGGAGGTGAGCGCGACGCTCGCCGGGCAGGCGCGCGCCTTTCCGGCCGGTCTCAGGTACAGCGTGCCGTTCGACACCACGCTGTTCGTGCGCGCCTCGGTGCACGAGGTGTACGTGACGCTGTTCGAGGCCGGGCTGCTGGTGCTGCTGGTGATCGTCGTGTTCCTGCAGGACTGGCGCGCCACGCTGGTGCCGGTCACCACCGTGCCGGTGACGCTCATCGGCGCATTCGCCGCCATGGCGGCGCTCGGCTTCAGCATCAACCTGCTGACGCTGTTCGCGATCGTGCTGGCGATCGGTATCGTGGTGGACGATGCCATCGTGGTGGTCGAGGGTGTGGCGCGGCACCTCGAGGCGGGTAAGACGCCGCACGATGCGGCGGTGCTCGCCATGCGCGAGCTGCTGGCGCCGATCATCGGCATCACGCTGGTGCTGATGGCGGTGTTCCTGCCGGCGGCGATGATGCCCGGCATCACCGGGCAGATGTACCGCCAGTTCGCCCTCGTCATCGCCGCCACCGCGGCCATCAGCGCCATCAACGCCGCCACTCTCAAGCCGACGCAGTGCGCGCTGTGGCTCAAGCCTCACATTGCCGGGCCCAAGAATGCGTTCTTCCGCGCCTTCGATGCCGTCTACCTGCCGGTGGAACACGGCTACACGCGGCTCATCGCGCGCATGGTCGCGCGCAGCCACCTGGTGACCGGCATTGGCGTGGCGCTGATTGTGCTCGCCTGCCTCGGCCTCACGCGCCTGCCCACCGCCTTCATCCCCATCGAAGATCAGGGCTATCTGCTGCTCGCGGTGCAACTGCCGGATGCCGCCTCCCTCGAGCGCACGCAGCAGGTGATCGCGCGAGTCGCCGCCACGGCGCTCAAGACGCCCGGGGTCGCGCACGCGATCGCGATCGGCGGGGTATCCGCGCTCGACAACAACGCCTCGCTGCCGAACGCCGCGGTGGTGTATCTGACGCTGGTCGACTGGGACAAGCGCGGCCGCGGGCAGGACCTGCTGTCGCTGTACAAGGGCCTGACGGCGCGCATGGGGGCGCTGCAGGAGGCGCGCGTGCTGGTGATGCCGCCGCCGCCCATTCAGGGGCTCGGCGCCGCGGGTGGCTTCCAGATGCAGGTAGAGCTCACCGACGGCAGCTTCGACTACCGCAAGCTCCAGCAGGTGACCGGCGCCATCATCCGCGAGGCGGACGTACAGCCGCAACTGCAGCACGTGTTCTCATCGTTCCGCTCGCAGGTGCCGCAGATCGCGGCGCAGGTCGACCGCACCAAGGCGGAAGTTCTCGGCGTGTCGGCCGGGGACGTGTTCCAGACGGTGCAGACCTATCTCGGCTCGACGTTCGTCAACCAGTTCACCAAGTTCGGCCACACCTTCCCGGTGTTCGTGCAGGCGGACAGCGCCTACCGTCTGACGCCGCAGGATCTGCGCCAGTACCAGGTGCGCAACAGCGGCGGGCAGATGGTGCCGATCGGCAGCGTCGCCGACGTGGGCTACGACACGGGCCCCGCCCTGGTGTCCCTCTACAACCTGTATCCGAGCGCGCAGATCAACGGGCTGCCGAGCATCGGTGCGAGCTCGGGTGAGGCGCTCGCGAGCATGGATCGCATCGCCGCGCACACGCTTTCTGCCGGCATGGCGAGCGAATGGACCACCATGGCGTACCAGGAGCGCCTGGTCGGCAGCACTACCTACCTGGTGTTCGGCCTGGCGCTGGTGCTGGTGTACCTGGTGCTCGCCGGTCAGTACGGCAGCTGGTTCACACCCGGTGCCGTGCTGCTGGCGGTGCCGCTCGCGCTGCTCGGCACCGTGGGGCTGCTGCTCGCGGTCGGCGCGGCCAACAACCTGTACACACAGATCGGACTGGTGCTGCTGATCGCGCTGTCGGCCAAGAACGCGATCCTGATCGTCGAGGTGGCGCAGGAGCGGCACGCCGCCGGGGAGAGCTTCACGGACGCGGCGATCGGCGCGGCGCGCATCCGCTTCCGGCCGATCATCATGACCTCTTTCGCCTTCATTCTCGGTGTGCTGCCGCTGGTGTTCGCCACCGGTGCCGGCGCCAACGCCCGCCGCTCGATCGGCCTCACGGTGTTCAGCGGCATGCTGGCCTCGACCTGCCTCGCGGTGCTGTTCGTGCCCGCATATTACGTGGTGCTGCAGCGCTGGCTGCAGCGGCGGCAGGGCGCGCGCAGCAGCGCCACCGCCGGCGCACCGACCTGAAGGCGCGCCGCTAGTCGACGCAGTTGTAGATCGTCTCGCCTTCGACGCGCCGCGCCTCGGCGTGCTTGCCCTGGGCAGTGCATTCCTGTTCCGCTTCCTCGAGCGCGCGCGCTTCGCTGCGATCCTGCGAGCGCGCCGAGGCGCCAGGATTGTCTAGCGGCGGCCCTCCGGCGCAGGCAGCGAGCAGTACCGCGGCGATCATGGCCATCCGGTTCATGCGCAGGCCTCTCATGGCGTCGTTACGGTTGTTTGCGCCAGTCTAGTGCCCGGCGCGCGCTGGCGCTACGCGGAAGCGGCGCGCGGCGCGGCGCGCTGGGTGCGCTCGCGCAGGAACTCGCGCAGCACCCGCCCGGTATGCGAATGCCGCGCACGACGGGCGATGTGCGCCGGCGGCCCCGCCGCCACGATGCGCCCGCCGTCGGCGCCGCCCTCCGGACCCATGTCGAGGATCCAGTCGGCTTCGGCCATGACATCGAGGTTGTGCTCGACCACCACCGCGGTGTTGCCCGCCGCCACCAGCCGGTGCAGCACGTGCAGCAGCTTTTCCACGTCCGCCATGTGCAGCCCGACGGTCGGCTCGTCCAGCACGTACAACGTGTGACGCGCGAGCACCCGCGGTCCGCGCGCGACCTCGTCGCGCACCTTCGCCAGCTCGGTCACCAGCTTGATGCGCTGCGCCTCGCCGCCTGACAGCGTCGGGCTCGGCTGTCCGAGCGTGAGATAGCCGAGGCCCACGTCCTGCAGGAGCTTCAGCGCATGGTGCACGCGCGGATGGGCGGCGAAGAACCCGACCGCGTCGTCGACGTTCATCGCCAGCACGTCGGCGATGCTCGCCTCGCGCCACAGCACGGCGAGCGTCTCATTGTTGAAGCGTCGCCCGCCGCACACGTCGCACAGCACCTTCACGTCCGGCAGGAAGCTCATCTCGATGGTCCGGACCCCCTGGCCCTCGCAGGCCTCGCAGCGGCCACCGGCGGTGTTGAAGGAGAAGCGGCTGGTGGTGTAGCCGCGGATGCGCGCTTCGGTAGTGCCGGCGTAGATGCGGCGGATCTCGTCCCAGAAGCCGATGTAGGTGGCGGGACAGGAGCGCGGAGTCTTGCCGATCGGCGTCTGGTCCACCTCCAGCACGCGATCGACATGCTCGAGTCCCTGCAGGCCCGCGCAGCCGATGAGCGGCATTTCGCGCCGGCGCCGTCTGCGGCCCGGCGCCGCGCCGTTGGCGAGCTGCACCCGCAGGTTGGCGTACAGCACATCGCGCGCCACGGTGGACTTCCCCGAGCCGGACACGCCGGTGATCACCACCAGCCTGCCGAGCGGGATGCGTACATCGCTGCCGCGCACGTTGTGCAGCGACACTCTTCGCAGGTTGAGCGCCGGTGTGGCCGCATTCACCGCGCGCTGTGGCTGTTCCGGATGCAGCAGTGGTGAGCGCAGGAAGCGTCCGGTGATGGAGCGCGGATTAGCGATCAGGTCGCGCACGGTGCCTGCACCCACCAGCTCGCCGCCGCGGATGCCGGCCGCGGGGCCCAGATCGAGCACGTGGTCGGCGCGGCGGATGGTGTCCTCGTCGTGCTCGACGACTACCAGGGTGTTACGTTGCGCGGTGAGCTCGGCCAGCGAGTCGAGCAGGATCGCGTTGTCGCGCGGATGCAGTCCGATGGTGGGCTCATCCAGCACATAGCACACTCCGCGCAGATTCGAGCCGAGCTGTGCGGCGAGACGGATGCGCTGCGCCTCACCACCCGACAGCGTGGGCGCCGAGCGCTCGAGCTGCAGGTAGCCGAGACCGACGCGCTCGAGGAACTTCAGCCGCGCCCGGACCTCGGCGAGCAGATCGCGCGCGATCTCGCGCTCGCGCGCACCGAGGCGCAGCCCGGCGAAGAACCGCGCACTGGCGCTGACCGAGTCCCCCGCCAGCGCTGCGATCGAGCGCTCGCGAAAGCGCACGTTGAGCGCCACCGGGTTGAGCCGCTGACCGGCGCAGGCAGGGCAGGTTACCGGCGTATGCGCGTACCACTCGTTCCACCACAGCTCTTCGCCGCTCTGCTCGGCATCGAAGCCGGGCATCTCCACGCCCGTGCCGTAACAGCTCTCGCACCAGCCGTGCTTCGAGTTGAACGAGAACAGCCGCGGGTCGAGCTCGGCGAAGCTGCGTCCACACGCAGGACACGCACGCCGCGTGGAGAACACCGTTACCTGCGTGCTCCCGGGCGGCAGCACGTGCAGCACCCCCTTGCCGAAGTCGAGCGCGCGGGCCAGCGCGCTGCGCAGCGCGTGCTCGCTCCTCAAGCCGACGTCGATCTCCGCCACCGGCAGCTCGAGGGTGTGCTCGCGGAAGCGCGACAAGCGCGGCCATGGCGCAGTCGGCAGCAGCTCGCCGTCGACGCGCAGCGTGCGGAAGCCCTTCTTCGCCGCCCAGCGCGCCAGGTCTGTGTAGTAGCCCTTGCGCGCCACGATCAGCGGCGCGAGCAGCGTGATGCGCTTGCCGCGGTAGGCGCGCAGCAGCCGCGCTGCGATCGACGCCTGGCTCTGCGGCTCGATGGCGACGTTGCAGTCGGGGCAGTACTGGGTGCCGAGCTTGACGTACAGCAGGCGCAGGAAGTGATAGATCTCGGTGAGCGTCGCGACCGTGCTCTTGCGGCCGCCGCGGCTGGTGCGCTGCTCGATGGCCACGGTGGGCGGAATGCCGAAGATCGCATCCACGTCCGGCCGGGCGGCTGGCTGCACGAACTGGCGCGCGTAAGCGTTGAGCGATTCCAGGTAGCGGCGCTGGCCCTCGTTGAAGAGGATGTCGAAGGCGAGCGTCGACTTGCCGGAGCCCGAGACGCCGGTGATCACGGTGAAGCGATCACGCGGGATCTCGACGTCGATATTCTTCAGGTTGTGCTCGCGCGCCTTGTGGATCACCACGGCGCTGCGCCCGTGGCCGTTGCCGCGCTGGTAGCGCGCCGCGGGCTCTGCCACCGCGGCGGCGACGGCGGGCAGCGTGACGACGCCTGGCGCCGCGCTGCGCGCTGCCTGCGCCAGCGCTGCCTCGTAGGACGCGAGCGCCTGCCCGGTGAAGGAGCGCCCGCAGGCGCGCAGCTCCGCCCCGCTGCCGGCGCAGACGATCTCGCCGCCGTGCTCGCCACCTTCGGGGCCGAGATCGATGATCCAGTCGGCGGCGCGGATCACGTCGAGGTTGTGCTCGATCACCAGCAGCGAATGGCCGGCGGCCAGGAGTTTCCTGAACGCGCGCAGCAGCTTGGCCACATCGTCGAAATGCAGCCCGGTGGTCGGCTCATCGAACAGGAACAGCTTGCCCTTGTGGGTGATGCTCGACAGTACCGAGCCGGCCTCCGCCAGATGCCCGGCGAGCTTCAGCCGCTGGGCCTCGCCGCCGGAGAGCGTCGGCACCGGCTGGCCGAGCTTCAGATACTCCAGGCCGACGTCGGCGAGCGGCGCGAGGCGCGCCGCCAGCTCGGGGGCGTCGGCGAAGAACGCCCGTGCCTCGGTAACGGTGAGCTCGAGCACCTCGGCGATGCTCAGGCGGCGGCCATCGGCGCCCTCGTGACGGATGTCGAGCACCTCGTCGCGATAGCGCCGGCCGTTGCAGTCGGGGCAGCGCAGGTACACGTCCGAGAGAAACTGCATCTCGACGTGCTCGAAGCCGTTGCCGCTGCATGCCGGGCAGCGGCCGTTGCCGGAGTTGAAGCTGAAGGTTCCGGCCGTGTACTTGCGCTCCTGCGCCGCGGGCTCCGCGGCATACAGCGCGCGGATGGCATCGAAAGCGCCGACATAACTCGCGGGATTGGAGCGCGTGGTACGGCCGATGGGGTTCTGATCGACCATGATCACATCGTCGATCAGCTCCGCGCCGACCAGCCCGCTGAAGGCGCCGGGCGGCTCCGTCGGCCTGCCCCGATAGCGCAACAGCGCCGGATAGAGCACGTCCTCGATCAGGGTGGACTTGCCGGAGCCGGAGACGCCAGTCACGCACACCAGGCGCTTGAGCGGGATGCGCACGTCGAGATTCTTGAGATTGTGCTCGGCGGCGCCTTGCAACTCGAGCCAGCGGTTGGAGCGTGCCTCGGCCACCACGGCGGCGCCGGCGTCGGCAGTGCGTGCTGCGCGTGCGGCGGAAGGCTGCTCGGGCACGACACTCTTGCGCCCGCCGAGATACGCGCCGGTGAGCGAGTCGCTGTTGTGGATTTCATGCGGCCGGCCGAAGAACACGATCTCGCCGCCGCGCTCGCCGGCTCCCGGGCCGAGGTCGAGGATGCGGTCGGCCTCGAGCATGATCTGCGGGTCGTGCTCGACCACCACCAGGGAATTGCCGGCGTCGCGCAGCCGCTTCATCACACCGATGACGCGCTGCATGTCGCGCGGGTGCAGGCCGATGGAGGGCTCGTCCAGCACGAATAACGTGTTGACGAGCGAGGTGCCGAGCGCGGTGGTGAGGTTGATGCGCTGCACCTCGCCGCCCGAGAGCGTGCGCGACTGGCGATCGAGCGTCAGGTAGCCGAGCCCGACGTCCACCAGGTAACGGAAGCGTCCGCGGATCTCCTCGAGCAGCAGCTCGGTCGCCTCATCGAGCGGCGGCGGCAGCTCGAGCGTGCGGAAGAACTGGTGGCTGCGCTCCACGGGCAGCAGCAGCAGATCGTGGATGGAGAGTCCCGGCAGCGCATTCAGCGTCGCGACGCTCCACTCGACGTCGTGCGGCCGGAAGCGCGGCGTGCCACCGAGCGTGGCGCTGGCGAGCTCGTGGCTGCCGAGGCGCCACAACAGCCCCTGGGGCTTCAGCCGCGCGCCGGCGCAGGCGCTGCACAGGGTGTAGGCGCGATAGCGCGACAGCAGCACCCGCACATGCATCTTGTACGCGCGCGTCTCGAGCCAGGCGAAGAAGCGCTTTACGCCGTACCACACCTTCTTCGTCCACGCGCCCTCGCCCTCGATCACCCAGCGGCGCGCCTCCTGTGGGAGCTCCCGCCAGGGCGTGTCGAGCGGGATGCCGCGCAGCTTCGCGAATTTCTCCAGATCCTGCTGGCACTCGGCGTAGGACTTGCTCTGCCAGGGCTTGATCGCCCCGCCGCGCAGCGTCTTCGTCTCGTCTGGAATCACCAGCCCGTAGTCGATGCCGATGGTGCGGCCGAAGCCGCGGCAGGCCTCGCACGCACCGAGCGGGGAGTTGAAGGAGAACTGGCTCGGGGTCGGGGCTTGATACGCGAGGTCGCAGTCCGCGCAATGCAGCTCGCTGGAATAGCGCCAGGTGGCGAGCCGCTGTGGCGGATCCGCCTCGTCCATGCAGTACACATTGACGCGCCCGCGGCCGACCCGCAGCGCCGCTTCCAGGGAATCGAGCACCCGGCCGCGCTCGGCGCTGCCGGCGCGCAGGCGATCCTGTACGACCTCGAGCGTGACGCGCGGTGCGGCAGGTGCGGCGCCCTTGCGGCCGCGACGGTTGCGCCGGGCGGCGGGCGTAGCGGCGGGCGTTGCGGCGGGTTGCTGCGCGGCGTCCGGGCCGAGGAAGCGCGTGTAGCCCTGCCGCTCGAGCAGTGCGCGCACCTCCTCGACCGAGAAGTTGGCCGGCACGGGCACGGGGAAGCTGATGAGCAGACGCGGCTCGCCCGCCGCGCCGGCGCGCTCGATGAGATCTGCGTAGATGCTCTCCGCGGTATCGCGCCGCACCGTTTTGCCACAGCGCTGGCAGTGCAGTTGCGCTGCACGCGCGAACAGCAGTTTCAGATGATCGTTGAGCTCGGTCATCGTGCCGACGGTGGAGCGCGAAGTGCGCACGGGGTTCGTCTGGTCGATGGCGATCGCGGGCGGTATGCCGGACACGGACTCGACCTGCGGCTTGTCCATGCGGTCGAGGAACTGCCGCGCGTACGGGGAGAACGTCTCGACGTAGCGCCGCTGCCCCTCCGCGTACAGCGTGTCGAACACCAGCGAGGACTTGCCCGAGCCCGAGACGCCCGTGACCACGAGCAGCTCGTTGAGCGGGATGTCCAGGTCGAGGCGCTTGAGATTGTTCTGGCGTGCGCCACGCACGAGGATGGCGTCGCGGGAGGCGTCGGTCATTCCGTCCTCATCAGCGAACCGCAGGAGGAGCGCGCCTGGCTGGTGAGGGTGAGCGCGAGCCTGACGGGATTGTAATGGATCCAAACCTGCGGTGCGTCAAAGCACCACCGCCGGGCGCAGCTACAGCATACGCACTCGCTTTATGGGGGCGCCCCCGGCGACTGCAATCCAGTGTGGCGTGGCCCGGTCTACTGTACGGGGGGTGCTGCCAGCGGGGGTCGGCGCGTGTCGGTCAGCTACGAGACACGGCAGGTTTGCCAGCCGGCGTTACAATCGGTGGCGCCCGAAATCCGGGACCGAAGGAGAACGCAGAATGAGCTCGAGAGTACTGTCTGGTGTTGCGCTGGCCGCGGCTGCTGCGGTCATGTTCTCAACCGTGGTGATGACCACCGCCCAAGCCGACGAGGCAAAGGTGAAGTGCCAGGGTGTGAACTCCTGCAAGGGTCAATCCGCCTGCAAGAGCGCCAACAACGCCTGCAAGGGCCAGAACTCCTGCAAGGGCAAGGGGTTCGTGGAGATGAGCAAGGCGGACTGCAACGCAGCCAAGGCCAAAGCCAAGTGATGGCCTGCGGGCCGGGAGACTCGATGCGAGCCCGGCCCGCTCCCTGACCGCATGCTGACTTATCCTGCGCTCGGCTTCGGACTCGGCCTGCGCGTCGATCACTACGAGGCGATTTTCGCCTCACAGCCGCCGATCGACTGGTTTGAGGCGCTCACCGAGAACTATCTGGTGCCGGGCGGCAAGCCGCTGCATCACCTGATGCGCATCCGCGAGCGCTATCCGCTGGTGCTGCACGGGGTGTCGCTGTCGATCGGCAGCACCGCGCCGCTCGATCGCGAATATCTGCGCCAGCTCAAAGCGCTGGCGCAACGCGTCGAGCCGGCGTGGATATCCGATCATCTGTGCTGGACGGGCGTGGCGGGCCGCAACATGCACGACCTGCTGCCGCTGCCGTACACCGAGGAGGCGCTAGCGCACGTGGCCGGGCGCGTGCGCACGGTGCAGGACGTGCTCGGCCGGCGCATCCTGCTCGAGAACGTGTCCAGCTACGTGTCGTTTCGCGACTCGCAGCTCACCGAGTGGCAGTTCCTGGCCGAGATCGCCGCGCGGGCCGACTGCCTGATCCTGCTGGACGTCAACAATATCTACGTGAGCGCCGTGAATCACGAGTTCGATGCGCTCGAGTATCTGGACGGCATCCCCGCCGCGCGCGTGCAGCAGATCCATCTCGCCGGCCACGAGAACCACGGCGACTACCTGATCGATACCCACGATCATCCCGTCTGTGACCCGGTGTGGCAGCTGTACGCGGCCGCCGTGCGCCGCTTCGGCGCGGTCTCGACCATGATCGAGCGCGACGCGCACATTCCGCCGCTCGAAGAGCTGTGCGCGGAGCTGGCACAGGCACGTGCGCTGTGCGAGCGCACGCTCGCGGCCGGGCGGACCGGGAAGCGCGCGGGCACCCGCAGGCAATCGCCGCGCGCGCCACGCGGCGCCGGCCGGGCTTGCCGTCGCGTCCGGCCGGAGAGCGGGGCCTCGTGAGCGAGCTGGCGCGCGTCCAGGGCGATTTTCAGGACTTCCTGCTGCGCGGCACGGCGAGCGTGGGGCCGCACGTGCTCGGCACGGCGCGCGTGCCGATCGCAACCCGGCTCGGCATCTATGGCGATGCTTATCGCAGCCGCCTCACCGAGGCGCTCGAGGCCAACTTTCCCGCGCTCGCCAGGCTCCTGGGCGAGACCGATTTCCAAGCACTCGCGGCCGATTACATCGCCGCGCACGACTCGCCGTTCTTCTCCATCCGTTACTACGGCGACGCGCTGCCACAGTTCCTCGCCACCCACGAGCACTACACGGCGGCGCCGGTGCTCGCCGAGCTCGCCCGCTGGGAATGGGCCATGACCTCGGTGTTCGACGCGGCGGACGCCACGCCTCTCGGCGAGGACGCGCTGACTCGCGTGCCGCCGCAGCAATGGGCGCAGCTGCGCTTTGGCTGGCATCCGAGCGTGCAGCGCCTGGCGCTGTTGTGGAACGTGCCGCAGCTGTGGCAGGCACTGATTGACGATACCGAGCGGCCGGCGGCGAGCCTCGCCGCCACGCCGCTCGACTGGCTGCTGTGGCGCCAGGAGCTCAGCAGCTACTACCGCTCGTTGCCGGCCACCGAGGCCACCGTGCTCGACGCGGCGTTGCGCGGCTGGCCGTTCGGCGAGCTGTGCGAGCTCATGTGCGATGAGGTCGGCGCAACGGCTGCACCGCTCGAGGCGGCGAAGCTGCTGCGCGGCTGGATCGCCTCCGGCCTGATCGTCAGCGCCGGCTGAGGCACCCGGGAGCGGCGCTGCTCACCAGCGGCGCGCCGGCGCCCGCCCCGCCGTGGCGTACAATCGCGCGGCCCTGATCCCGCAAAGGCCGCACATGCCGCTCGCAAGCTACGGCAACGTCCTGGAGATGATCGGCAAAACGCCGCTCATGGCTGCGCGGCGCCTGGACACCGGTCCGTGCGAACTGTTCCTGAAGCTCGAGAACCAGAACCCCGGCGGCTCCATCAAGGATCGCGTCGGCCTGTACCTGATCAAGGCGGCCGAGCGCGCCGGCCAGCTCACACGCGGTGGCACGCTGATCGAGGCCACGGCTGGCAACACCGGCCTGGGGCTGGCGCTGGTGGCGGGGCAGAAGGGCTACCGGCTGCTGCTCGTCATACCCGACAAGATGAGCCAGGAGAAGATCTTCCACCTCAAGGCGATGGGCGCCGAGGTGGTGATGACGCGCTCGGACGTGAGCAAGGGCCATCCGGAGTATTACCGCGACGTTGCCGAGCGCCTGGCGCGCGAGATCCCGAATTCCTACTTCGTCAACCAGTTCGGCAACCCTGCCAACGCCCAGGCGCACGAGGAGACCACCGCGCCGGAGATCTGGGAGCAGATGGGTGGCCGCCTCGACGCGGTGGTGTGCGGTGCGGGCACCGGCGGCACGCTCGCCGGCCTCAGCCACTATTTCGCGCGTACCGCACCGCACGTGGACATGGTGCTGGCCGATCCGGCCGGCTCGGGACTGGCGCACTTCGCGCGCACCGGTCGCCTGCCCGAGAAGATGACGCCGTGGCTGGTCGAGGGGATCGGCGGGGACTCGGTGCCGCCGGTCGCCGACTTCGCACGCGTCACCGCCACCTACAGCATTCCCGACGCCGAGACGTTTCGCACCTGCCGCGAGCTGCTCGCCCGTGAGGGCATCATCGCCGGCACGTCGACCGGCACGCTGCTGGCCGCAGCAACGCGCTACTGCCGCGCGCAGACGCAACCGAAGCGCGTCGTGACTTTCGTGTGCGACAGCGGCAACAAGTACCTCTCCAAGGTCTACAACGACTACTGGATGCTGGACCAGGGCTTCCTCGAGCGCGAGCACCACGGCGACCTGCGCGATCTGATCGCGCGGCCGCATGCCGAGCACGCCGCGGTGACGGTCAACGCCACCGAGACCGTCATGGCCGCCTACCGGCGCATGAAGCTGTACGACGTGTCGCAGGTGCCGGTGATGCAGGACGGGCGCATCGTCGGCATCGTCGACGAGGAGGACATTCTGCTCGAGGTGGTCGCCAACCCCCCGCATTTCAACGAACTGGTCACACGCGCGATGGCGAGCCACCTGGTCACGGTACCAGTGGACGCGCCGGTGTCGCAGCTCATGGAGATCTTCAAGCGCGGCATGGTCGCGATCGTCATGCACGGCAACGAGTTCCAGGGACTGATCACGCGCATCGATCTGCTCAACTGGCTGCGGCGCAGGCTTTGATGGGCACGCGGCTGGCAGCTACAGTGCGATCATGAGTGACGACAGTTCGAGCCAGCGATTCGCCACGCGCGTGATACATGGCGGTCAGCGGCCGGATCCCCTGACCGGCGCGGTCATGCCGCCGATCTACGCCACCTCCACCTACGTGCAGTCGAGTCCCGGCGTGCATCAGGGCTACGACTACTCGCGCACCCGCAATCCCACGCGCGATGCGCTGCAGGCGGCGCTCGCCGACCTCGAGGACGGTGCGGCGGCCTTTGCCTTTGCTTCCGGCATGGCGGCGACGGCGACGCTGCTGGAGCTGCTCGATGCCGGCGCGCACATCGTGGCGATGCACGATCTGTACGGCGGCAGCTACCGGCTGCTGGAGAACGTGCGCAAGCGCTCGGCCGGACACCAGGTCTCGTTCGTCGACCTGTCGGAGCCGGCGGCGCTGGCCGCGGCCGTCCATCCCGGTACGCGCCTGGTGTGGGTGGAGACGCCCACCAACCCGCTGCTGAAGCTGGTGGACCTGGCAGCGGTGGCGCAGGTTGCGCACCAGCACGGCCTGCTCGCGGTGTGCGACAACACCTTCGCCACCCCTTTCATCCAGCGACCGCTCGAGCACGGCTTCGATATCGTCGTGCACTCGACCACCAAGTATCTGAACGGACATTCCGACGCCATCGGCGGCGCGGCCGTGGTGCGCCATGGGTCCGACCTCGCCGAGCGCCTCGGCTATCTGCAGAACGCAGTGGGCGCAGTGCCGAGCCCGTTCGATGCGTTCCTGACGCTGCGCGGGATCAAGACCCTCGCGCTGCGCATGGAACGGCACTGCAGCAACGCGCTCGCGGTCGCCCAGTTCCTGGAGAAGCACCCGGCGATCGAGCGCGTGCGCTATCCGGGGCTCGCCAGCCATCCGCAGCACGCGCTGGCCCGGCGCCAGATGCGCGGCGGGTTCGGCGGCATCGTCACCGCAGTGCTGCGCGGCGGGCTCGGGGCCGCGCGCACGGCGCTCGAGCGCTGCCGCGTGTTTGCCCTCGCCGAGAGCCTGGGCGGCGTCGAGAGCCTGATCGAGCACCCGGCACTGATGACGCACGCCTCGCTGCCGCCGGCCATGCGCGCCAGCCTCGGCATCAGCGACGGCCTCGTCCGCCTGTCGGTGGGGGTGGAGGACGTCGAGGACCTGATCGCGGATCTGCGCCAGGCGCTCGGCACGATGTGACACCCTGCCGATGCTGCAACGATGGCTGCAGGAGGCGCT
This sequence comes from uncultured Gammaproteobacteria bacterium, assembly GCA_963837075.1. Lineage (GTDB taxonomy): Bacteria > Pseudomonadota > Gammaproteobacteria > Steroidobacterales > Steroidobacteraceae > 13-2-20CM-66-19. The sequence continues at coordinate 900,507 of CAWILY010000009.1, forward strand.
GGCGCTGCATCGGGCAGGGCGGCTTGCCGAGGCCGAGCCGCTTTACCTGAAGTCGCTCGCGGTGGACAGGGATTGCTACCCGGCGCTGCAACTGATGGGCCTGCTCCGACTCCATCAGGGTCGCGCCGCCGAGGCGCTGCCCTACATCGAACGCGCGCTCACGCTGCAACCCGCCGCGCCGGAATTGCTCGCCAACTACGGCATCGCGCTGCAGGGCGTGGGCCGATACCGGGACGCGCTCGAGGTGCTCGAGAGGGTGGTGCAGCTCAGTCCCGGCGACAGCCGCGCCTGGGGCGACCGCGGCGTGCTGCTCAGCAAGGTTCATCGCAACGAGGAAGCGCTCGTCGATCTCGATCGCGCCGTCGCGCTCGCACCCGACAATGCTGACGCCTGGAACAACCGCGGCCTGGTGCTGGTGGCGCTCGGCCGGCCGCAGGAAGCGCTGGCAAGCTACGACCGGGTGTTGCAGCTTCAGCCCGCTGATGTCGAGGCGCGCAACAATCGCGGACTGGCGCTGAAGGCGCTGGGATTGGCGGCCGAAGCGCTGGCCGAATTCGACCGCGTGCTAGAGGAGAAACCCGAGCACGTGCGGGCCCTGATGAACCGCGCCGCTCTGCTCAGGGGAATGGGACAAGCAGCGCAGGAGCTTCAAAGCTATGACCGCGCACTGGCGATACAGCCCGATATGGTGGAAGCGCTGATCAGCCGCGCCCATTGCCTGTGGACTTACAGGAAGGACTTGGCGGGCGCGATCGCCGACCAGGAACGGGCGCTGGCAATCCAGCCCGATTATCCCTATGCGCAGGGCGATCTGCTGCACATGAAGATGCTGGCGGCGGATTGGCGTGATCTCGCGGGCGCACTGGCTGTGTTGAGCCAGGGCGTGCGCGCGGGCAAACGCGTGGTTAACCCTTATGTGTATCAGGGGCTTTCATCCTCGCCCGCCGATCTTCTGGCGTGCGCCAGGATCTATACCCAATACAAGTATCCGCCGTTGCCTTTCCCGGCTCGCCCTGGCCGCCGACCCGGGAAAATCCGCCTGGGCTATCTCTGTAGCGACTTCCGCGCCCAGGCAACGATGCATCTGGCTGCCGGCCTGTTCGAGCAGCACGACCGCGCTCGGTTCGAGGTGACCGGCTTCGATAACAGCATCGAGGATGGCAGTCCGATGCGCCGGCGCGTGCGCGCCGCCTTCGAGAAATTCGTGCCGATCCAGTCGCTTTCTGACCGCGAGGCCGCACATCTGATCGCGGCGAGCGAGATCGACATTCTGGTCAATCTGAACGGCTATTTCGGTACCCCGCGCATGGGTGTGTTCGCTCTGCGGCCGGCGCCGGTCCAGGTCAACTACCTGGGGTTTCCCGGCAGCCTGGGGGCGGAATATATCGATTACATCCTCGCCGATGCCGAGGTGATTCCCAGCGGCGAGGAGCACTTTTACAGCGAGAGAGTGGTGCGGCTTCCGGGCTCCTATCAGATCAATGACTGCCTGCGGCCCCGGCCCGCAGCTGATACCCGGGCGGCGCACGGGTTGCGAGAGACCGACTTTGTCTTCTGCCACTTCAACAATTCCTACAAGATCACGCCGCAGATGTTCGCGTTGTGGCTGCGGCTGCTGAAGAGTGTGCCCTGCAGTGTGCTGTGGCTGCTTGAGAGCAATGCGTTGTGCGCTGCCAACCTGCGCGCGGCAGCCGCGCGGGCCGGCATCGATCCCACCCGGCTCGTGCTTGCGCCACTGACGGAGATCTCGGCGCACCTGTCGCGCCTGGCGCTGGGCGATCTGTTCCTGGATTCGCTGCCTTACAACGCCCATACCACCGCCAGCGACGCGTTATGGGCCGGGCTGCCGCTCCTCACCTGCCGGGGTCAGACGTTCGCGGGACGCGTCGCGGCCAGCCTGTTGCGCGCCGCAGGCGTTGCCGAGCTGATCACGGCCAGTCTGCAGGAGTATGAGTCGCTGGCGCTCAGGCTCGCGAACGACCGTGCGCTGCTCCGGTCCTATCGCGAGCGTCTCACGCGCGACCCCGCGCGGCTGGCGTTGTTCGACACCGTGCGCACCACCCGTCGGATCGAAACGGCCTATGAGGAGATGATGGCGCGCTGCGCGAACGGCTCATTGCTCGCGGGCTTTGACGTGCCGGGCTAGGACCAGCGCGCACGGCCAGCCGTCGACTTCTAAGGACTGATGCCCGGCTGGCTGGTGAGGTACACCGCGTACGTGCCGAGCCAGTGCCCGCCCTCGTAGTGCTCACCGGTCACCACCGGGAGCGATGCGTCGGCATGCGCGCGGGCACTGGCAAGCAGCGCCGGAATGCGCGCATCGTGCGGCGGCAGGCCATGCGCGATGCCCGCCAGCATCCACGCGCGGCTGAGATTCAAGCCGTCGATGTGCGCGAGCTTCGGATCGGCACGATCGGTCACGACGCCCGGCGACAGCCACGGCGTGGCGCCGGCATGGCGCGGGATCTGCGGCAGAAAAGCCGACAGCCACTGTGCGAACGCCGGTGGCGCGAGCACCCGGCGCATGAAGTCCGCTTCCGCCAGGCATGGCGACAAGAAGTCCTCGCCCGAGGGCTCGTAGGCGAGCGGGCAGTTGCGGTCGTGTTGGTAGAAGCGCTGCGCGGCGTCGCTGAGCAGTGCGCGCATCGGCGCATTGCCGCGGATGGTCGCCCAGTCCCAGATGAGCCCGAAGGAGAACGCGGTCTGATCGTGCTCGCCGACGCGGATCGGATAGTGGAGCTTGGGTAGCCAGCTCGTGATGCGCGCCGCGGCCTCGCTCTCCAGCGGCGCGAGTGTGGTGGACCAGCGCTGTGCGTCCGGATCGTCCCACTGGTGCAGCTCGGCGGCGAGCCGCAGCAGCCAGGCGAGCCCGTAGGGGCGCTCGAACGAGGCGCGGCCCGCGCCGTGCAGATAGCTCACCTCGCCGGCGATGTTCGGCAGCGTGAGGCTTTGTTCCACCGCGCCCCGTGCCCGGGCGACGAACGGCGCGTCGGGAAACACGCGCAGCAGGCGCACCAGCAGCCAGTGTCCGTGCACGTCCGAGTGCCAGTCGAGGCAACCGTAGAACGCCGGCGTCAGCTCGTGCGGCGGCCGGGCGTCGAGGGCGCTGTTGAGCGTATGGCTGATGTGATTGGGGTACTCCTGGTGCAGACACTTCAGCGCCAGCGCGGCGAAGCGCGCCGCGGCCGCCGCATCGAGCGCAGGCTCACTGGCGATGCGCTGCGCCGCCGCGACGGGCGCCGCCGTGTCGGCGGCGAACGCGCAGCACGGCACCAGTGCCGCGCATGTGACGAGTGCGGTGAATGCGGCTGCGGCGATCATGCGGGGGTGCATTCCTGCATGTTACCCTCGCCGCCGTGACCGAGCCGCTTCCCGTGGTGCTGATCCCAGGCCTGCTTGCTTCCGCGCGGCTATACGCAGCGCAAATTCCCGAGCTGTGGCGAGTGGGTCCGGTGATGATCGCCGCTCCCACCCGCGATGACAGTATGGCGGCGCTGGCCGGTCGTATCCTCGACGGCGCGCCGCGAGTGTTTGCGCTCGCCGGCCTGTCGATGGGGGGCTACATTGCTTTCGAGATGCTGCGTCAGGCACCGGAGCGGATCGCGCGACTGGCGCTGCTCGACACCAGCGCACGCGCGGACGCCAGTGAGCAAAGCGAGGTGCGCCGCGCGCAGATGGCACTCGCAGCGGCCGGACGCTTTGCCGAGGTGCTGGATGCGCAGTTTCCCCGCCTGGTGTTCCGCGCGCATCGGGCGGACGCGGCACTGCGCGCGCTGTTCGATCAGATGGCGCAGGAGGTCGGTCCGGAGGCGTTCGTGAGGCAGCAGCAGGCCATCATGGGGCGCAGCGATTCCCGGTCGTTGCTCGCGCAGATCCGTTGTCCGACTCTGGTGCTGGTGGGGGAGGGGGATGAGCTCACGCCACCGGAGCGCGCCCGTGAGATGGCGCACGACATCACTGGCGCGCGGCTCGTGACCGTGCCGCAGTGCGGGCACCTGTCCACGCTCGAGCGGCCGGCGGAGGTCACGCGGGCGCTCATCGAATGGCTGCGGGCCTGAGCGGTCGCCGCGGTGAGTACGACTGAGCGCGCGTGGCTTCTCGCGCACCCCGACGCACCGGGGGAGTCGGTCTGGAACATCGCGGTCGAGGCACAGCTCACCGCGCAAACCACGCTCGTGTGCCATTACCGCCTGCACGGCGATCTGGCGCATATACGGATTCCGCATGCCGGCGCCGGGCACCGCACCGACGGGCTGTGGCGCCACACCTGCTTCGAGGCATTCATCGCCGCGCCGGCAACGGCCGGCTATTATGAATTCAACTTTTCGCCCGCACTCGAGTGGGCCGCCTATTACTTCGAGGAGTACCGCGCCGGCATGACCGTCGCATCACTGACCCAGGCGCCCGGTCTGCAGGTGCGGCGCTCCGAGGGTGCGCTCGAGCTGACCGCGACCGTGCACCTCGCCGGTCTGCTGCCGCTGCGCGAGGCGCCGCGGCTGCATCTCGCGCTCGCGGCGGTAGTCGAGGAAGATGACGGCCGGCTCGGCTACTGGGCGCTGCGACACATGCCCGGCAACCCCGACTTCCATCATCCCGAGGCCTTCCTGCTCGAGTTGCACGCCGCATGAAACTCGGCATCGAGCGGCTGCTGGAGGATCCCGCGCTGCGCCGCCCGCTCACCGGGCGGCGGGTGGCGCTGCTGGCGCATCCGGCCGCGGTGACGCGCGAGCTGACGCACTCGCTGGATGCGCTCGCGGCTGTGCCCACCGTGCGTCTCACCGCCGCATTCGGCCCACAGCACGGACTGCGCGGTGATAAGCAGGACAACATGATCGAGTCGCCGGATTACGTCGATCCGGTGCACCGCATCCCGGTGTTCAGTCTGTACGGTGCGGTGCGGCGGCCCACCGCGGCGATGCTGGCAGCCTGCGATGTGCTGCTGGTCGACTTGCAGGATCTCGGCTGCCGTATCTATACCTTCATCACCACGTTGCGCTATGTGCTGGAGGAGGCGGCGAAGCAGCGCAAGACCGTGTGGCTGCTCGATCGCCCGAACCCCCTCGGCCGTGAGGTAGAGGGTCTGCTGCTGCGCCAGGGCTGGGAAAGCTTCGTCGGCGCGGGCGCGCTGCCGATGCGGCACGGCCTCACCCTCGGCGAGCTGGCGCGCTGGTTCGTGGCAACGCTGCGGCTCGACGTGGAGTGCGAGGTCGTGCCGATGCAGGACTGGCAGCCGCAGCAGGCGCCCGGCTACGGCTGGCCGCTGCAGGAGCGCACCTGGGTGAATCCCAGTCCCAACGCGCCGGGGCTCTGGATGGCGCGCTGCTATCCGGGCACGGTGATGTTGGAAGGCACCACGCTCTCGGAAGGCCGCGGCACCACGCGTCCGCTGGAAGTGTTCGGCGCGCCCGATCTCGACGTGCCGGCGCTGCTCAAGCAGATGCGCTCGCTGGCGCCGCGCTGGCTCACCGGCTGCCGGCTGCGCCCATGCTGGTTCGAGCCGACCTTCCACAAGCACGTCGGGCGCCTGTGCGCCGGCTTTCAGATCCATGTCGAGGACGGCGCGTATTACGATCACGCCGCATTTCGCCCGTGGCGCCTGGTGGCTCTCGCCCTCAAGGCGCTGCGGCGGCTGCAGCCCGACTACGACCTGTGGCGCGACTTCCCCTACGAGTACGAGCAGGGGCGCCTCGCCATCGACCTGATCAACGGCGGCGAGCTGTTGCGCCAGTGGGTCGATGATCCCGCGGCGACAGCGGCCGACCTCGATGCGCTCGCGCTGGCCGACGAGGCGCAGTGGCGCGCGCAGCGGCAGGCGGTGCTGCTTTACTGACGATCCGCGCGGTGATGCGGCACCGGCAGTGACTATCGGCCCGCGCAGCTCCTGGACGGCGACGCGTCGCCGGGCACGAGCGGACACAGCCGGATCGGCTGCAGCTGCGCAAACTGCCGGGTCCAGTAGGCCGTATCGAGGGCCGGCGGCTGCTTCGACTCCGCGCCGCGCTCCATCCACTGGAAGGCGTAGTAGTCGTTGCTGCCCTTCACCGCCAGGATCACGGCCGTCTCGCTGTATGCCGCGGCGCCTGACTGGAGGTGGCCGCAGCTGGCGACCACCTGCAAGGCGTCGTAGCCGTCGATCTTCTTCAGGCCGAGCTCCGCGGTGCTGTAGGTGTCCGGGCAGTTGCGCCGGAAGCCGGCCGTCATGCGCTCGATCATCTGCGCGGGCGTCACGTTCGGATTGCTGGCGAGGTCGCGCGTGCCGGTCACGGTGATCATCCGTGTCACCTGCTGCAGCGACTCGCCCGCGGGCACGTACTGGCGCATATAAAAGGAGCCGTTGCTCTTCTCGACGGCGCTGGTGAAGTTCGCCGGCAGCGTGAAAGCCACCAGCTGGTGAAAGATCGGCGTGACGTTGGCGCCAGGCTCGGCTGCCGCGCCAACCACGCCTGCCAAGGCCAGCACCATCCCCACTGCCACCTGTCGCATGTCCGCTCCGCGAGTCACCGGTCGAGGGCGGCTAGCCTAGAGCCCCTGACCGGGCGCCGGCAACCACTCGGTTCAGGATGGCGCGTGCGGCACGTCCGGCAGCACGAAGCTCGAGCGCGCGAGCTCGGTCGCCAGCCGCTCCGGGCGGTACCAGCGGGCGAGCACGTTCCTGTCGAACAGATCGGGGTTGGCGGCGGCGAACGAGGCGAAATCCGCGTGCGGTGTGCAGCCCATGCGCTCGGCGATGAGCGCCAGAAAGGCGATGGTGATCGTTTGATGAAATGCGGTGGGTTTGCCGGCGCGTGCTGCCATGGCGCGCAGCGTGCGCGAGAAATGCAGCACGGCTTCCGCGAACTCGTAACGCTGCAGCATGGCACACGCCACACGCACGTGCTCGCGATGGGGAAAGCTTGCGGTCTCGAGCTCGCCGCGCATGAAGCACTCGAGCAGCGTCGCGTCACTGCCGCTCATCGCTTCGCCTCGCGCAGTCGATGGGAATCGTGCGCCGTGAGCGTGAGCCCGTAGATCGCGCGCAGCGCCTGCAGCTTGCGCAGCGTTGCCGCCGAGAACGGCGCCTTGCCCTCGAAGGCGTGCAGCACGATTCCCTCGAGCAGATCGCCGAGCGACAGATCGAGCTCGGTGGCCAGCGCCTTCAGCACCTTCAGCAGCCGGCTCTCGAGGCGCACGCCGGTCTGAGTGCGGGTGATTTCCTTCATGGAGGCTGATGTTACCGTGGTAACAAGGTAACCGCTACCGGTCCCCGCGCGCCGCGCGCGGCCGACTGCTGCTGAAAGTAGCATGCGGTGATACCAGCTGGCGCCGGCAGCGCTCCCCGAGCCGAAAAAGGCGCATCCGCTGCACCGCTACGCCACCGTGGCGCCGTCCCCGATCAACCCGTGGGAGCGGTCATGCGCAACGGTCTGGTGGTTTCGGTCATGCTGCTGAGCGTCGTCATCGGCGGCTGTGCGGCGCTGAATCCCTTCTGCAATCCTGTGTGCAACGCGAGCCACCACGACTCCTCGAGTCTGGTGGCGTTCCTCTATCCGAACGGCCGGGTGCCGCCGCCCGAGAACAGCGTGCCGCAGCTGCACGTACCGCTGCGGGTGGGCCTGGCGTTCCTGCCTCCGCGCAACGGGGCGGGCGGCCCGGATGCGGCCCAGAAGGAGCAGCTGCTCGAGCGCGTCCGTGCGCACTTCAGCGAGCGCAGGTTCGTCAGCGAGATCGTCATCATCCCGGATTACTACCTGAGCAACGAGCGCGGCTTCGCCGGCCTCGAGGCCGTGCAGCGCCTGTACGCGGTCGATCTGCTGGCGCTGGTTTCGTACGACCAGGTGATGAACAGCGACGTCAACGACTGGTCGCTCGGCTATCTCACCATCGTCGGCATGTACGTCCTCAAGGGCAACCGCTACGACGTCTCGACGCTGGTGGATCTGGCGGTCGTGGACCCGGCGACGCGCTCGCTGGTGCTGCGTGCCGGCGGGGTCGACACCCGGCACGGCAACGCCACCCTGATCAGCGAACAGCGCGAGGCGCGCGCCGGCAGCGCCGCGGGATTCAGCGCAGCCGCGGATCAGATGATCGCGCATTTCGACAGTGCGCTGACCGAATTCGAGGCGCAGGTGCGCGCCGGCCGCGCCAACGTGCACATCGTGCGTGGGGACGGCTCGGGCGGCGGCGCCTTCACCTGGCCGTGGCTGGCGCTGCTCGTGCCGTTGGTCGCCGTGCGTGCCCTGCGGCGCGCGGGCCGAGCGGGGGCTTGAGCCGGACTTGCCGCGGGTAGCGAGTCACGGGCGGCGGTTCCAGCAGTGGTGGTGGGGGCGGCGGCGGCGGCGCGCTGGGCTTCCTCGAGCTCGCGCTGCTCGCAGCGCTGGGTTTGCGCCGGCGGCTCAGTCTGCACCCCGCCGGCTGAGGGCACGACCCAGGGCGCGCAGCGCGCCGCCGATCGCCTCCGCTTCGATGCAGCCGAAGCCGAACGCCATGCCACTTTCGTGCTCGCCCACGGCGAACACGCTGAAGGGCTGCGCGCCCGGGGCGTGTTGCCGCGCCTGGGCGATCAGCCGCGTCGCAGCGCGGCGCTCACGGATGCGTGCGCCGAGATGGATGCCCGCTTCGGACGGCAGCGGTTGCAGCCACGGGGCGAGCTCACGCGTCAGCCCCGCGAGCAGCGCCTCGCGCCGCGCGGCGTACACGCGCCGCATGCGGCGTACATAACGGGCGAGGTGGCCGTCGAGGATGAACTGCCCGAGTGCGTCCTGCAGCTGGGTATTGCCCGCAGTGTCGCTGCACAGCCGCACCGCAGTGAGCACCTCACGGGCCCAGGCGGGCGCCACCAGGTAGCCGAGCCGCAATGACGGAAACAGGCTCTTCGAGAAGGTGCCGACGTACAGCACGCTGGCATCGCGATCGAGCGTCTGCAGCGCATCGAGGGGCCGCGAGCCGAAGCGAAACTCACCGTCGTAGTCGTCCTCGATGATTACCGCGTTGCGCGTGCGCGCGAACTCGAGCAGCGCCGTGCGCCGCGCCATCGACATGGCAACACCGGTGGGAAACTGATGTGAGGGCGTCACGTACACCACGCCGACATCGTCCGGCAGCCGCTCGACACGCAGCCCGTGCTCGTCGACGGGTACCGGCACGATCTGCGCACCGGCGGCCGCCATCGCCGCCCGCAGCGGCGGATATCCCGGGTTCTCTACGGCGACCCGGGTGTGCCCGGGCGTCACCAGCGCACGCGCGAGCAGGTCGAACGCCTGCTGCGCGCCGTTGGTGACGATGACCTCCTCGGCGGTGCAGGCGACGGCGCGCGTGAAGGTGACGTGCTGCGCGATCGCGGCGCGCAGCCGCGGCCGGCCGCGCGCCTCGGGATAGTCGAACGCCTCGCCGCTCGCTCGCCGGTCGAGCGCGCGCACCAGCAGCCGCCGCCACACTTCCACCGGAAAGAGGCGGTGCTCGGGGGTGCCGAGCCGAAAGCCCGCCGCGCGCACCGTGCTGGCGAATAGCGTCACGCCGGGCGCGGCACGCCGCCAGTAGGCGCTGAGGCGCTCGCCGCCCGCAGCTGCCCGGCGCCGCAGCGGCCGCGCGCGTACGCCGAGGTCGGCCACGCGCGCCTTCGCTCCGGCGCGCGTGCGCACGTAGCCCTCCGCCATCAGCAGCTCGTAGGCGGCGATCACGGTGTTGCGGGCGATGCGGTAGGCACGCGCCACGCTGCGCGTCGCGGGCAGCACCGCACCCGGCGGCAGGCGGCGATCGAGAATCGCCGTGCGCAGCTGCACGTGCAGCTGGTGCACGAGACTGCCCGCGCCGTGCAGCGAGAGCGCGAGGGGGAACTCGAAAACTGGTTCCTGCGGGGTCATTGGCGGGCACCATCAGAGGGAACCAGCCGGAGAGTACCCCGGACAGCGCCCCGGTGCTTAAGGCCGCCTGCCGGGCGGCGCGTGACCCGCCGGCGCTGCGCCGGCATACTTCCCGCCCCCATGCAGACCGCGCCCGCCATCACCAGTTACCGCCCGTATTGGGCCGCGCGCTTCGGCACGGCGCCGTTCCTGCCGACCTCGCGCACCGAGATGGATCAGCTCGGCTGGGACAGCTGCGACGTCGTCATCGTGAGCGGCGATGCCTACGTCGACCACCCAAGCTTCGGCATGGCGATCATCGGCCGCGTGCTCGAGGCGCAGGGCTTTCGCGTCGGCATCCTCGCGCAGCCGGACTGGCACAGCGCGGCGCCGTTCGCCGCGCTCGGCCGGCCGAACCTGTTCTTCGGCATCACCGCCGGCAACATGGACTCCATGGTGAATCGCTACACGGCCGATCGCCGCGTGCGCAGCGATGACGCCTATACACCGGGCGGCACGGGCGGTAAGCGCCCCGACCGCTCGGTGATCGTGTACGCACAGCGCGCGCGTGAGGCATGCGGCGACGTACCGATCCTGATCGGCGGCATCGAAGCCTCACTGCGCCGCATAGCGCACTTCGACTACTGGTCGGAGAAGGTGCGCCGCTCGGTGCTGCTGGATGCGAAGGCGGACCTGCTCATCTACGGCAACGGCGAGCGCCAGATCTGCGAGCTCGCCCATCGGCTGGCCGCGGGCGAGGCCATCGGCGACATCACCGATGTGCGCGGCACCGTGTTCGCACGGCGCGCGCCGCCTGAGGGGTGGATCGAGATCGACTCGACGCACCTCGATACACCCGGTCCGCTCAATGCTGCCGTCGATCCGTGTGCCATGCCGGAAGGATCGGGCGCTGCGCCGCCGCGGCGCGCCGCCGCCGACCCGGGGCCTGCCGATGCCGTCGCCGGCGGCGCACCCGCGGCTGCGGCCGCCGAGACGGTGGTGCGCTTCGTGCGCCGCGTGAAGAACGCCGACCGGGAGAGGAGCGTCATCCGCATGCCGTCCTTCGAGGCGGTGGCCGCAGACCCGGTGCTGTATGCGCACGCCTCGCGCATCCTGCATCTCGAGTCCAATCCCGGTAACGCCCGCGCCCTGGTGCAGCGGCACGGCGACACCGACGTGTGGCTGAATCCGCCGCCATTGCCGCTCACCACGCCGGAGATGGACTGGGTGTACGAGCGTCCCTACGCGCGCCGGCCGCATCCGGCCTACGGCAACGCCAGCATCCCTGCTTACAAGATGATCCGCTTCTCGGTCGCGATCCAGCGTGGCTGTTTCGGCGGCTGCACCTTCTGCTCCATCACCGAGCACGAGGGCCGCATCATCCAGAGTCGCTCGGAGACTTCCGTGCTGCGCGAGATCGAGGCGGTGCGCGACAACGTCCCGGGCTTCACCGGCGTGATCTCCGATCTCGGCGGACCGACCGCCAACATGTACCGGCTTGCCTGCAAGAGCCGCGAGATCGAGAGTGCCTGCCGCCGTCCTTCGTGCGTGTACCCCGGCATCTGCCCGAATCTCGATACCGATCACGCCCCGCTGATCCGGCTCTACCGCCGCGCCCGCGAGCTGCCGGGTATCAGGAAGGTGCTGATCGCCTCGGGCGTACGCTACGACCTCGCCATCGAGTCGCCCGAGTACGTGAAGGAGCTCGCCCAGCATCACACCGGCGGCTATCTCAAGATCGCGCCCGAGGCGCTCGCCGAAGGGCCGCTGTCGAAGATGATGAAGCCCGGCGTCGCCGCGTACGACCGTTTCAAGGAGCTGTTCGACCGCTACTCGAAGGAGGCCGGCAAGGAGCAGTACCTGATTCCCTACTTCATCGCCGCGCATCCGGGCACCTCCGACCAGGACATGCTCGAGCTCGCGCTGTGGTTGAAGCGCAACGGCTTCCGCGCCGACCAGGTGCAGGCGTTTCTGCCCGGGCCGATGGCCACCGCGACCGCCATGTACCACTCCGGCAAGAACCCGCTCAAGCGCGTCAGCCGCAGCAGCGAGAGCGTGCTGATCCCGAAAGGACTCAAGGTACGCCGGCTGCACAAGGCATTCCTGCGCTATCACGATGCTGACAACTGGCCGCTGCTGCGCGAGGCTCTGCGCCGCATGGGGCGTGCCGACCTGATCGGCAGCGGCCGCCGGCACCTGGTGCCCGCCTACCAGCCGGCCGGCACCGGCATCGCGGCCGAGGGGCGGCGCAAGGCGGGCGCGCGGCCATTTCGTACCCAGCACACCGGGCTGCCGCGCAACCCGCGCGGTCACGCGGGCCCGAAACCGCGGCGCGGCCGCGCCGCCCACTGAGGCGGCCGCGGCGGGCCCAGCTGGCGACCGGACGCACGGGCACCGGGTCCCCGTATACTATACCCCCTACCCTATACGGGGCCGCGCCGAGGCTGGCGACATGAGCAACTTCGTCACGCTGCTGCAGCACGGCAATTCCTGGCTGTTCGTGCCGAGCGCCGTGCTGCTGGGTGCACTGCACGGGCTCGAGCCGGGGCACTCCAAGACCATGATGGCGGCCTTCATCGTCGCCATCCGCGGCACGCTCGCGCAGGCGGTGCTGCTCGGGCTCGCCGCCACGGTGTCGCATACCGCGATCGTATGGGTGATCGCGCTCGGCGGACTGTATTTCGGTCGGCAGTGGAACAGCGCCACCAGCGAGCCGTACTTTCAGCTGGCCTCGGCGCTGCTGATCATTGCGGTCGCGGTGTGGATGATGTGGCGCACCCAGCGGCACCGCGAGCTCGCGGACGGTCACCATCACGCGCCGGTTCACCAGGACGACCCGGCTCGCGATTACGCGCATGATCATGATCATGATCACACCCACGATCACGATCACGAGTCCGGGCACGGCGAGCGGCGCATCGATACCGGCCACGGCGTGGTCGTGCTGCAGATCTGCGAGGAGGACCGGCCGGCGCGCTTTCGGCTGCATTCCGAGAGCGGCGCGACGTGGCCGGCCGAGGAAGTGCAGATGGAGACCGAGCGTTCGGACGGCACGCGCGAGATCTTCACCTTCCGGCGCCACGGCGGCTATTTAGAGTCGGTGCAGCAGGTTCCCGAGCCGCACGAGTTCGTCGCGCGGCTGCATCTGGGCCCCGCGCAGCACAGTCACGATTACGACCTGGAATTCGTCGCGCGTCACCGGCACGCGATCCGCGCCTACGAGGCGCTCGATCTGACTGCGCCCGGGTACCAGGATCCGCACGAGCTGGCGCATGCCAACGACATCCGCCGCCGCTTCGCCGACCGCCAGGTCACCACCGGGCAGATAGTGCTGTTCGGCCTGACCGGCGGGCTGATCCCGTGCCCGGCATCGATCACGGTGCTGCTCCTGTGTCTGCAGCTGAAGCAGCTGGCGCTCGGCGCAACGCTGGTGTTGTGTTTCAGCGTGGGGTTGGCGCTCACCATGGTGACCTCCGGCGCGGTGGCGGCCCTCGGCGTGCGCCACGCCGCGCAGCATTTCTCCGGCTTCGGTGAGCTGGCGCGCCGCGCACCGTACTTCTCGGGTGCGGTGATCCTGCTCGTCGGGCTGTATATGGGCTACCAGGGGCTGCGTGGACTGGCCTAGCAGTCGGGGAAGTGGCCACGGCGCGCGTGATTGCGGGCGCGACCGGCGCGAGAGTAGGGTGGGCCTCATGAGACGCCGGGCATGGTGTGCCGCATTCGCCGGGCTCGCGCTGGGCGCGCTGGTGCGGCATGCCGGTGCAGCGGCACCGACCGCTGAACCGCCGCCGCCCACCGCCCCTGCAGCGACCCTGCGCAGCACTGCGGGCGGCAGCGCCGCGGTGCTCGAGATCAACGGCGCCATCGGTCCGGCGACCTCGCGTTACGTGGTGCGCTCGCTGGCAGCAGCCGAAGCCAGCGGCAGCAGGCTCGTCGTGCTGCAGCTCGATACCCCGGGCGGACTCGACACCGCCATGCGCGACATCATCCGCGCGATCCTCGCCTCGCCGATTCCGGTGGTGAGCTATGTCAGTCCACCGGGGGCGCGGGCGGCGAGCGCCGGCACCTACATTCTGTACGCCAGTCACATCGCGGCGATGGCGCCGGCGACCAATCTCGGGGCGGCGACGCCGGTCGCGATCGGCGGCGAGCCGCAGCCTGCGCCGCTGCCCGGTGCGCATCCGGAGGAGCGGGACAAGGATACGGCCCCGGGTAAGCACGGCTCGCCCCCGCCCGGCGCGCCACCAGCCGACCGCGGCAGCACCATGGAGCGCAAGGCCATCAACGACGCCGTGGCCTACATCCGCGGGCTGGCCGAGCTGCGCGGCCGCAACGCCGACTGGGCCGAGCAGGCAGTACGCGGCGCCGCGAGCCTTTCGGCTACCGCGGCGCTGCAGCAGAAAGTGATCGACGTGATCGCGCGCGACATCCCGGAGTTGCTCGAGCGTATCGATGGCCGCGAGGTGCGGCTGGTGAGCGGCACCGTGAAGCTCGCGAGCCGTGATCTGACGCTGGTGCACATGAAGCCCGACTGGCGCACGCAGCTGCTGGCGGTGATTACCAATCCCACGGTCGCCTACGGGTTGATGGTGATCGGCATCTGGGGGCTGCTGCTCGAGGGCTACAACCCCGGTGCGGTGCTGCCCGGTGTCGCCGGCTCGATCTGCCTGCTGATTGCGTTGTTTGCTTTTCAGATCCTGTCGGTGAATTACGCCGGGCTGGCGCTGGTGGTGGTCGGCACCGGCATGATCATCGCCGAGTTCTTCTTTCCCACCTACGGCTCGCTCGGCATCGGCGGCTTGATCGCATTCGTAGTCGGCTCGCTGATCCTGTTCGACACCGACGTGCCCGGGTTCAGTATCGGCCGGCCGCTGCTCGCCGCCATCGCCACCGTGGGTGCGCTGATGGTTGGCGGCATCGTCTACGTCGGGACGCGTGCCATGCGCTATCCGGTCGCCACCGGCGCCGAGGCAATGATCGGCGCGACCGCCGAGGTCATCGCGGACTTCACCGGCAAGGGGCGCGTGCGCTACGGCGGGGAGCTGTGGAATGCGCGCAGCAGTAGCGCGCTGCACGCCGGCGATCTGGCGCGCATCGTGAAGGTAGAAGGTCTAACATTGTGGGTCGAGCCGCAGTGAGGGCGCGCTAACCCCGCCGGGAGATTCGCATGCCGTTCGGAATTGCCTTTGTCATCCTGCTGCTGGTGCTGCTATTCAGCATGATCAACGTGCTGAACGAATACGAGCGCGCGGTGGTGTTCACGCTGGGACGCTTCCGGGGCATCAAAGGTCCGGGACTGGTACTGATCATTCCCGCCATCCAGCGCATGCGCCGCGTAGATCTGCGCGTCATCGTGCTGAACGTGCCGAAGCAGGACGTCATCACCCGCGACAACGTGTCGGTGAAGGTGAACGCGGTGGTTTACTTCCGAATCGTCGATCCGGGTAAATCGATCATCCAGGTGGCGAACGCCTTCGACGCCACGAGCCAGGTGGCCCAGACGACGCTGCGCTCGGTCGTCGGCCAGCACGAGATGGACGATCTGCTGGCGCAGCGCGACAAGCTCAACGTCGACCTGCAGCGCATCCTTGATCAGGCCACCGAGAACTGGGGCATCAAGGTGTCCACCGTCGAGATCAAGGACGTAGATCTCGATGAGAGCATGATCCGCGCCATGGCGAAGCAGGCGGAAGCCGAGCGTACGCGGCGCGCCAAGATCATCCACGCCGAGGGCGAAGCTCAGGCGGCCCAGCAACTCGTCGAAGCGGCGCGGGCGCTCGCCACGCAGCCGAGCGCGCTGCAGCTGCGCTATCTGCAGACGCTCGCCGACATCGCCCACGAGAGGACGCAGCTCATCGTCTTCCCATTGCCGCTCGACCTGATCAAGCCGTTCTTCGGCCCGCACGGTGAATAGCAGCCGCGCGCTCGCGGCCGCCGGTGTACTGCTCGCCCTGGCGACCGCGTGCGGCGCCGTAGGCAGCCATGCGCTGAAGGCGCACCTGCCGCCTGACCGGCTGCAGCTGTGGGAGATCGCGGTGCGCTACCAGTTCCTGCAGGCGCTCGGGCTGCTCGGCGTCGCCCTCACTCTGCGCAGCCTCGATACGGTGGCGCTGCGCAGCGCAGCGTCGCTGCTCGCCGCCGGCGCGCTGCTGTTCTGCGGCAGTTTGTACGCGCTCGCCCTCGGCGCGCCGCGCGCAGTCGGCGTTCTCACCCCGCTCGGCGGCCTCGCCTGGATCGCGGCCTGGCTGTTGTTCGCCCTGGGCGTCTGGCGCCGCTGAGCCCGCGCGGTGCGCACCGGGTGAGCTCCGCACTACCGATCGATGCGGCGTTGCCGGTGCTGCGCGATGCCCTGCGCACGCACCACGCCGCCGTGTTGCAGGCCCCTCCGGGCGCCGGCAAGAGCACGGTCGTACCGCTGCAGTTGCTCGATGAGCCCTGGGCGCGCGGCAAGCGGCTGCTGCTGCTCGAGCCGCGCCGGCTCGCCGCACGCGCCATCGCCACGCGCATGGCGCGCACCCTCGGCGAGGCCGTCGGCGCCACGGTCGGCTGGCGCATGCGGCTCGATACGCGGGTGTCGCGCGACACGCGCGTGGAGGTGGTCACCGAAGGCGTGCTCACGCGGCTGCTGCAGGAGGACCCGGCGCTCGAGGGCGTGGCGGCCGTCATCTTCGATGAGTTTCACGAGCGCAGCCTGCAGGCCGACCTGGGGCTCGCGCTCACGCTCGATGCGCGCGCGACACTTGCCACCGGGCTGCGCCTGCTGGTGATGTCGGCGACGCTCGATGGCGAGGCGGTGGCGCAGCTGCTCGGCGATGCGCCGCTCGTGAATGCACCGGGCCAGGCGTTCACCGTCGCGATCCGCTACGCCGGCCGCGGGCCACCGCAGCTGCCCGACGAGGCGGGCGGGCGGCGCGCGCTGCATACGCCCGAGCAGCAGATTGCGCGGCTCGTGCGGCGTGCCCTCGCCGAGGAGCCCGGCGACGTGCTGGTGTTCCTGCCCGGGGCGCGCGAGATCCGCCGCGTGCAATCGCTGCTGGCGGCCCCGCCGCTCGGTGCCGGCGTCACGGTGCTGCCGCTCTACGGCGAGCTGTCCGCGAAAGCGCAGGATGCCGCGCTCGCACCGGCCGCCGCCGGCACACGCAAGGTGGTGCTCGCGACCAACATTGCCGAGACCAGCCTGACGCTCCCCGGCGTGCGCGTGGTGGTCGACTCCGGCCTGGTGCGGCGCGCGCGCTTCGACCCGGTGACCGGGATGAGCCGGCTCGAGACCGGACGTATCTCGCGCGCCTCGGCCGCGCAGCGCCAGGGGCGCGCCGGGCGCACCGCCCCCGGCGTGTGCTACCGCGCCTGGGGCGAGGGCGCGCATGCGGCGCTCGGCGCGTTCACGCCGCCCGAGATCCTGGCCGCGGACCTGGCCCCGCTCGCGCTCGAGCTCGCCAGCTGGGGGGCGCGCGACGCGCGCGAGCTGCGCTGGCTGGACGCACCGCCCGAGGCGATGCTGGCGAGCGCGCGTGAGCTGCTCGAGCGCCTCGGCGCGCTGGACGCGCACGGACGTATCACCGCCCACGGCCGCGACATGGCGCGCCTCGGCGTGCACCCGCGCCTCGCACACATGCTGCTGCGCGCTCGTGTACTCGAGGTCCTGCCGCTCGGCGCACAGCTCGCGGCGCTGCTGTCGGAGCGCGACCTGTTGCGCGGTGCCGGTGGTGCGCGCGATGCCGACATCCGTACGCGCCTCGAGCTCTTGAGCGCCACGGTGCAGCGCGTGGAGGTCGACCGTGGCGCGCTCGAGCGTGCGCGGCGTGCAGCGCGCGATCTCGAGCGGCAGGTAGGCGCGGGCCAACGCCGCGCGGCGGACGCCGCCGTGGCGCCGGATGCCGCGGTGGCTGCCGGCGTGCTGCTGGCCCTTGCCTATCCCGATCGCATCGGCCGGCGCCGCGAGAGTGGCGCGGGCCGCTTCATGCTCAGCAATGGCCGTGGCGCTGTGTTTGCGGAGGGGGAGGCGCTCGCGCGCCAGGAGCTGATCGTGGCCGCGGACCTGGACGATCGCGAGCGCGACGCGCGCATCCTGCTCGCGGCGCCACTGGCGCGCAGTGCCCTGCTGACGTACTGCGCTGACCGCATCCGCCGCCGCGAGTCGGTCGAATGGAGCTCGCGCGAGCAGGCGGTGCTCGCGCGCCGCACCCTCGAGCTGGACGCGCTGATCCTGGAGGAGAAGCCACTTACGCCGCTGCCGGTCGAGGCCGCCTGCAATGCCATGCTCGCCGGCGTGCGCGAGCTCGGTATCGCCGCGCTGCCGTGGAGCCGCGAGGCGCGCGATCTGCAGGCGCGCATCGAGTTCGTGCGGCGTGTGCTCGCTGCGGCGCCGGTGGTCCAGGCCGACTGGCCACCGGTCAGTGATCACATGCTGCTCGCGACGCTCGAGTCCTGGCTCGCGCCGTGGCTCGAGGGCGTCACGCGCCGCGAGCACCTGGCAGCGATCCCACTGCTCGATGCACTGCACGCACGCTTGAGCTTCGCGCAGCAGCGTGAGCTCGCGGAATGGGCACCGACCCATCTGACGCTGCCCTCCGGCATGCGGGTGCGCATCGATTACCTGGACGAGAATGCGCCGGTGGTCGCGGTGCGGCTGCAGCAGGTGTTCGGGCTGGGGGAGACACCGCGCATTGGTCGTGATCGCGTGCCGGTCACGCTGCGGCTGCTGTCGCCCGCGCAGCGGCCGGTGCAGGTTACCCGCGATCTGGCGAGCTTCTGGCGCGGCGCGTACCACGAAGTGCGCAAGGACCTGCGCGGCCGCTATCCGAAGCACTACTGGCCGGAGAATCCGCTCGCGGCCGAGCCGCCGCGCGGCGCGCGGCCGGCGAAGAACAGGCCCTGACGGCCAGCGCCGCGTGGGCGGTGGTCCGCGCGCGGCGCGCGCGAGCCACACCCCGCTGCAATCGGGTATATTGCCGCGCGGCCAGTTATGGGGGTCTGACTGCGATGATTGCGGCACGAGCCGCTCTGGATGCGCTGCGCGCTGGCAATCGCCGCTTCGTCAGCGAGCTCGGGCTCGAGGCGGGCGCGACCCGCGCGCGCCGCCGTGAGCTGCCGGTCGGACAGGAGCCGTGCGCCATCGTCCTCGGCTGCTCGGATGCGCGCGTGCCCGCCGAGATCATCTTCGATCAGGGTCTGGGCGATCTGTTCGTCATCCGCGTCGCGGGCAACATCGTCGCCCCCTCGCAGATCGGCAGCGTGGAGTTCGCCGCCGAAGCGTTCGGCACGCGGCTGGTCGTGGTGCTCGGGCATTCCAACTGCGGCGCCGTGCAGGCGACGCTCGAGCAGCTGGCACGGCCCTCGCGCGAGCAGTCGCGCAACCTGCGCAGCATCGTCGATCGCATCCGCCCGGCGGTCGAGGGGCTGCTCGAGCGCGGGCCGCCGCGCGACATGCACACCCTGACGCAGCAGGCAGTGCGCGCCAATATCCGCATGTCAGCGGACCACCTGCGTCACGGCTCCGAGGTGCTCGAGCAGCTCATCGAGCAGGACGGGTTGATGGTGGTGGGCGCGGAGTACTCGCTCGAGAGCGGAGTGGTGGATTTCTTCGACGGCGTACCGCTCGAGCGCTGACGAGCCCGTCGCTCGCAGCTAGCTGCCGCCGCCGCTCTTCACCTTGTCCCGGGCGGCCTTGCACTCTTTCTTGCTCATCTCCAGGAAGCCCTGAGCCTTGCACGCGTTCTGGCCCTTGCAGGCGTTGTTGGCGCTCTTGCATGCGGACTGTCCCTTGCAGGAGTTGACGCTGGTGCAGTGCACGGTCTCGTCGGCGCGCACCACGTCGCTGCCCATGAGAGCCGTGCCGAACAGCACGGCCGCGGCTCGATCGCATGACGTGTTCCTCGCTGTGTGAGTTCTGTGACAGGGACGAGAAGGCCCGGGCGGTAGACCGCAGGCGTGCGCAATTGTCACGTCGCCAGGGTGTCCGTGCGGGTGGTGAGGCCGGCGCCATTGGCACCGCCCCGGTACCAGCGCTGCAGCCAGTGATCGAGCGACAGCACGCCCGGCCCGGCGATCGCCAGCCACAGGAACAGCGCCAGGTACTCGAACTCGTCGAAGCCGAGCAGCGTCTCCAGCGAGTCGACGTCCGCCCACTTCGCCGAGCGGATGGCAACGAGCATGGTGACGCCGAGCGCGCCGGCGGATATGCGCGTCAGCAGGCCCAGCAACAGGAAGATGCCACCGAAGAACTCCACGCCCGACACGAACGGCGCCAGCACGTGCGCGCCGGGGACGTGCCAGCCGGCGAAGTTCTCGATGACCTGCGGCAGATTGTTGAGCTTGCCCCATCCGCTCCACAGGAACACCCAGCCGACCGTGATGCGCGCAAACAGCGGCGCGAGCCAGCCGAGGTGGCTGGCGACACGCCGGGGCCAGTCGATGAGCCATTGGACCAGAAATCTCATGATCACTCCCGTTCAGGCGGCAACAACAGCTGGGCGAGCAGACCGGGCAGCCCGCCGCGATATTGCCCGGGACGGCCTGCCGGCGTGCGTATAATCACCTGCTGCGACGTACGGCCGTCATGCGCAATTCTCAGCCCGAATCCCCGGTCTCCTCAATCAGCGAGCGACTGCCCGCCGCCGCCGCGCGGGCACCGTTCACTGAGCTGTTCGAATCGATGCGCCCGGACCTGCTGCGCTTCGCGCACTGGCTGTCGCGCGATCGGACAATCGCGGAGGACATCGTGCAGGAGTCGCTGCTGCGGGCCTGGCGGTCGCGGGACTCCCTCAAGGAGACCGGCGCGGCGCGCGCCTGGCTGCTCACCATCGTGCGACGCGAGCACGCACGGCTCTACGAGCGCAAGCGCCTGGAGCTGGTGCCGCTCGAGGAGATAGTGGAGACGCACGCCGGGGCGCAGCAGGCGGAGCCGGACGGCGATTTGTTTGCGCTGCGTCATGCAATCATGAGATTACCGATCGAATATCGCGAGCCGCTGGTGCTGCAGGTGGTGGGGGGATTCTCCACCGAGGAGATCGCGCGCGAGCTCGCGCTGTCCCCGACCGCCGTGCTGACGCGGCTGTTTCGCGCCCGTAACAAGTTGCGCGTCATTTGTGGCATGCCGGCCGCGGCCGAGGTCAACCCGAGCGAGGCCGCATCGTGATCTGCGACGAGGCGCGGCTGCTGATCGGCGCCGACCCGGGCGGCATGAGAGAAGCGCTCGAGGAGCACCTGCACGCGTGCGGCGCCTGTCGGCAGTTCCGCGACGAGATGCGCGCGCTCGATGCTGACATCCGCCGGGCGCTCGAGCGGCCGCCGCAACTGCTGCGCCAGCGCCGCCGGGCACCGCTGCCGGTCTGGCGGCAGTGGGCGCTGGCGGCGAGCGTGGCGCTGGCGGTGTTCGCGCTGCTGGCGGTGTGGGTGCTGCGGCCGAGCGATACGCTCGCGCGCGACGTGGTGCAGCACGTGCAGGCCGAGCCGGAGAGCTGGCTCGCCAAAGAGCACGTGGATGCGCAGGGCATCGACAAGGCGCTGCGCGGCGCGGGGGTGCGCCTCGACATCACCTCCGACCGCATCATGTACGCCGAAAGCTGCTGGTTCCGCGGTCACTACGTGCCGCATCTGGTAGTGCAGACCGCACAGGGGCCGGCCACGGTGATGATCCTGCGGCACGAGCACGTGCGCGCGCCGCACACCTTCCACGAGGGTGGCATGACCGGCGTGATCGTGCCGGACGGCACCGGCAGCATCGCCGTGCTGGCGCCTGGCGGCAGCAGCATCGACCAGGGCAACATCGCGCAGATCGCCGGCCAGATGCAGCAGGACGTGCACTGGCTGCCGCAGGCGCCGTGATAGACCGCCGTGCAGGTCAGCCGCCGGCAGCAGCCGCAGGCGCGGCGAGTGGCACGCTGAGCACGCTCGGGTGGCGCGCGTCGTGGAAGATGCGGATGTGCGCCACGCGCGCGTCCGCCGGGTCCTCGTAGCCTGGCCGTCCACCGGTATTGTAGTTCTTCTGGTAGCTCGGTGAATTGAGCGGCGCCAGGATGAGCCGCAGCCGTGCGCCGGCGGGGATGCGCCACGCGGTCCATTTGAACTCGAACGGGATGGCGATGGTCTCGCCGGGTCGCAGCAGCTGCGCCCGGAAGGGCCCGTCGCGGAAGCGCGCGCGACGGATGTCCTCGCCGAGTCGCACCGCCGTGCCGTCGCTCGCGAGCAGCACGACCTGTGCCCACAGATCGAAGTCGGGCGCGTCCGCCTCACACTGCAGCGTGAGCCGCAGGTGCCCGGCGATCTCGGTGTCGTGCGCGAACGGCGCGGAGTGAAACACCATCGCCCGTTTCTGGTACGCGCGGAACTGGCTGGTGAGATTTTCGTCCGGCACGTACTTCGCCACGTCGAGCTCGGGCAGCTCATGCGGATCGCTGACCATCAGCGCCGCGGGCTCGGCCGGCGCAGGCTGCGGGCGCAGTTCGCCCGAATGCAGCACATCCGGCGTCTGCTGCGCGGACGACAGGTACAGCCTGAGCTCGCCGCCGCTTGATGCGCTCTCGAGCGTGCTCGCGTAGCGCCATTGATCCGCTCCCATCATGAAGTAGCTGACGCGCTCGCGCAGCAGTGCCGGCAGCGGGCCGCGGCCGAGCGCCCAGTCGTACCACTCGAGGTGCAGCTTCTTCATGTCGATGACCGCCGCATCTGGAATGGTGAGCCCCGCGATGTGCTTGTCCGGCGCCTGGGTGCCGCCGTGGTCCCAGGGACCGATGATGAGACGGTGGCGCGTCGCGGCGGCGGCGGGCGCGTGCGCCACGTGGTTGCGGTAGTAGCGCAGCGCGCCCGGCTGGTCGTCGTCGAAGAATCCGGTCGCGGTCAGCACCGGGAAGTCCATGGCCGCATAGTCGGCGGCCTGCGGTTCTGCGGCGAGGTTGAAGGCCTCATCGCCCACGTGATCGAGCCAGGCGATCATCATCGGCACCCTGCGGCCGTCTTCCTCCATCCACCAGTCATCGTCCGCGATGCCGATCGCGCGACCGAGCTCGGTGAACGGCCGTTGTGCCGCGTACTGCTCGAGCATCTTGCCGAACCAGTATGTCTGGTTGGCGATGAAACCGGGGTTCAGTGCGCGGCCGGAGGTATAGCCCTGGATCACGGCGGTCCACGCCTGCGGGATGCCGTTGGTGTTGGGGATGTCCCAGCCGGGATAGATCGGCGCGTAGGGTGCGATGGCCGCGAGGTGTGGCGGATGCTGCGCGGCCGTGTGCCACTGCGTCATGCCGACGAACGAGCCGCCGTACATCGCGACCTGGCCGTTGCTCCACGGCTGCTGCGCGATCCACTCCACGAGGTCATAGCCGTCGCGACCGACCTGCAGACCGAGACTGTCGCTCTTCACGCCGCCCGAGCGGCCACGGCCGCGCACGTAGGCCTGCACGAAAGCGTAGCCATGGGAGGCGAAGTACGGTGGCTCGCCGCGCCTGCTGCCATCGATGTCGTACTGCGTGAGCGTCAGTATCGCCGGCACCTTGTTCTTCAGTTCCGAGGGCTTCCAGACCCACGCTTCGAGCTCGACGCCGTCGCGCATGGCGATCATGCGGCTCATCTCCAGGTCGTAGCCGGGACCGACCCTGGCCGCGTCGGCGACGCTCGCGGCCATCGCCACCGCAGCCGTGAGTGTCACCGCCGCCGCGGTGGCGAGCACCGCCGCCAGCCTCGTGCGCGCGGGCATCAGCGCTGCGCCCCGCCCGCGGGCGCATCCGCCGCCGGCGGTGGCTGAAATACCGGGCCGCCGACCCAGGTGAAGTAGATCTTCCCCTGGCCGCGGGCGATGTACAGGCGATGGGCGAGAAAGAAGTCGGCACCCACGATTACATCGGGTTCCGCGAGCTGTGACTGCGGCAAATAGGAGCCCAGCGGTACCTCGCGGTTGGCGCCGAACACGTCGGCCACGGCGAGAGTTGCATTCTCGATGGTCTCCTGGCCGATGGTGAGCGAGGCAAAGCGCCTGACCGTGGCGGCGACCGGTTTGGGACCGACGCCGTGCATCGGCGGCACGGCCGTCGTCGGTGCACTATCGCCGGCGCGGCTCGCCGCCGCGGCCATGACCGTCGTGCGCGCCGCGCCGCTGTCGAACATTGCCACGACCTCGCGGCCGTTCAGGCGCGCACGCGCCTGCAGCCAGCGTGTGCCTTGTGGCGGCGTCGTGAGTTGCACCATGAAGTAGGCCGGCGCCCAGTAGACCACCTGATCGCCCGTGCACCCTTCGGGCTGGAACAGTCGCAGCTTGCCGGCGGCGAGATCGAACTCGACGTCCAGGTGCGCGAGGAAGTCCTCGCCGAGCACACCGGCCAGCGGCACAGCTTCAGCCGCACCGCTGCCGACGGCGGCGGCCGCCGTCAGGAAGCGCAGATCGTGCGCCCGGTAGTCGCCGAGGCCGAAGTCGCGCACCGCGACCAGCTCGGCGTCCTGCGATCCGCCAGCGCCGGAGATCTTGCCCCCCGACACGCCGAGGCGGCGCAGGCCCAGGCTCGTGGCCAGCGGGCGCCATAACAGGCTGCTGTAGGCGCCGGTGTCGACGATGAGCTGCACGGGGTGGCCGTCGAGGGAGGCAGGCACGACCGGCACGCCGCGCATCGTCACCGGGATCTCGCCGATCCGGATCAGTCGGCAACCGCCGGCAATCGCGCGGGCTGGGGCGCACGCGAGTGCAAGGGCAACGGCGAGCGCGCCCGCGCACCATGGCACGGCAGTCGCTCTCAGTCTGCGCGCCCTGCGCGCGGCGCGAGCATCGCTGCGCAATGAGCCCCCGTATTACCGCCTGTCCGGACCGGCGGCCATCTTACCCCGGGACAGCCGCGGGGTTTGATTGCGCCACGCGGCGCGCATACGCTTTGGCCACAACCTTCCGGGAGCGTTGCTGACATGCGCATCCAAGGACTGACCCTGGCCATCGCCCTCGCGGGCCTGGCAGGCTGCTCGACTTCCTCGCACGTGCTGATCGGCACGCCGCGTCCGCCGATCTCGCCGGACAGCGTCCGCGTTTACCTGCAGCCGCCGCCCAAGTTCGAGCAGATCGCCACCCTCAATGCCAGCAGCCAGGGGTCATTCGCCATCACCAGCCAGCAGAACATGGACAAGGCGATCGAGCGCATGAAGGCGGAGGCCGCCAAGCTCGGCGCCAACGGCATTCTGTTGCAGGGCGTTCAGGATCAGGCGTCCGGCAGCATCGGCACCGGCGTGGGCAACACCAGCTACGGCAGCAACAGCTCGGTCGGCGTCGGTGTAGGCGGCTCGTTCGGCCTGTACAGCAAGGCAGCCGCCGGCATCGCCATCTACGTGCCCCCGGAATGAATGTCGACGCCAACTGACAACGTCAGTACCACGCCGCTGTCACCGATCGTCATCCGGCTCGGCGCGCTCGGCGACATGATCAATGTCAGCGCCCTGCTGCAGTTCCTGCATGGCCGCTATGGCAGGCCCTGTGTGGTGATCGGGGTGGGACCGTGGTCTGAGCCGGTATTCCGTGGCAATCCCGACGTCGCCGGCGTCTGGGCGCTCGATCGCCACTGGCCGTTTCTGCTGGATGCCACCGGCTGGCGGGTGATGTCGGCGCTGCGCGGCAGCGCCCCGGCGCCGATCTACATCTGCGACACCGACCGGCACCTGCGGCGCGTGCGCCGCCTGCTGGCGCTGAGCGGTGTCGATCAGCGCCGCTGCCTGTATCTCGCCGATCAGGGCACGAGTCCTGACGAGCACTACCTCGACTCGCTGCTCAGATTCGGCTCGCAGACTCCCGCCGCGCTGCGCGCCGGCAACTATCCGCCACCGCCCGCTACGGAGGCGCGCGTACGCTTGCCGCGCGATCTCGACGCGGAGCGCGGCGCGATCCGTGCATGGCTCGGCCAGCAGGGCTGGTCGGGGCGGCCACTGGTACTGATCCAGCCCGGCAACCGCCGCACCATGAGCACGCGGCGCGAGCGGCACAGCCGCTTCGACCGCGACGACAAGAGCTGGCCGGCCGAGCGCTGGATCGAGCTGCTGCGGCGCATCCACACGCGGTTGCCGCAAGCGCGGCTGTTGCTGTGCGGCGCGCGGGAGGAGGGGCCATGGCTCGGCGAGCTGCGCGCGGCCGCGCGGCTCGACGCCGAGCTGCAGGTGGCGACGCTGCCGTTGCGGCCGCTGTTCGCGCTGTGCGAGATGGCGCACAGCATGGTCTCGATCGACACCGGTCCGGCGCATGCGGCCGCGGCGCTCGGCCTGCCGCTGGTGGTGATGTTCGGCGCGCAGCGACAGAGCCGCTGGCTGCCGCGCAGCGCCGGCGGTGCGCCGGTGATCGGGCTCGGCGGACCGCCGCTCTGCGCGCACGTGCGGCAGATTCCGGTCGATGCCGTGTTCGAGGCGTGGTGCTCGCTCCTCGGCGGCCGCGGCGCCACGTGTCCCCGAACCGATTCCGACCCCATCGCCGCCGGCGTGCTGGAGTGCAACCATGAGCACATTTCCTGAGGACATCTTCACCGAGCAGGACGCCGATCCAGACACGCTCGCCAACCTGGGTCCGCTGCGCCGCCTGGCGGGCGTGTGGGAGAGTCGCGCCGGCGTCGACATCAACCCCAAGGCCGAGGGTCCGGAGCGTCGCGAGTACCGCGAGCGCATCGAGCTGCAGCCGATCGATGCGCAGTCGAACGGACCGCAGCTGTTGTACGGCCTGCGCTACCACACACACATCTACGCCACCGACGAGGACATCGAGGAGACCTTCCACGAGCAGGTCGGCCACTGGTTGTGGGAGCCGGCCACCGGGCTCGTGCTGCAGACGCTGAGCATCCCGCGCGGCCAGGTGGCGATCGCCGCCGGCCACGCCGCGCCCGATGCCACCGAGCTGGTGCTGACGGCGCAGCGCGGCCAGACCGAGTACGGCATCTGCTCCACCAGCTTCCTCGAGTACGCCTTCCGCACCGACTCCTACCGCATCGAGGTGGTGTTCAATCCGGATGGCAGCTGGAGCTACGTGCTGGACACCATGCTGCTGGTGCGCGGGCGCGCGGAACCGTTCCTGCACCGTGACCGTAACACACTGGTCAAGGTGGCGGAGCCGAAGCCGAATCCGCTGATGCTGATCCGCCGCGGCCGCACCGACTGACGGAACCGACGCCGCGCCGCGGTCGCTGGCGCCAAGCGCATACAGCCTGGCGCAGGCGCGGATACTGCATGGACGCCTGCCGCAGTCGCTGACACGATGCCGCCCCATGACGCTATCGCAGTGGCGCTGCCGGCTGTGCGGCTTCGACCGCTATCATCGTGTCAGCGTGCTGCGCAAAGGCGGTGTGCGTTACGAGACGCCGTTCAGCGCCTGCAGTCAGTGCAGCGTGATGTTTCTCAACCCAGCGCAGTTCGACGCCAACAGCACCGCCAACCCGAGCGTGGAGATGCCGCCCGTGGTGACGCCGCTGCGGCGCAGGCGGTAAGCAAGATCAGCTCGGTCAATTGTCGAGCGCCTGCCGTTCCGGGATGATCTGCGCCGATTCCTGCGAGGCCACTGCTCGGGGCAACGTCCCGTCGGCGCTGCCTTTCAGCAGCGCCTCGGCGAACAGCGCTTCCGCCGGGTAACCGGTGTGCGCCTGGATCCAGCGGAACGCCGACTCGAGCGACGACGCGCTCCAGAGTTTGCGGCCGTCCGCGCTCGTTACGTCCCAGGGCGCGAAGGTTGCACTGTCGTGGCGATAGCGAACGATGCGAGTGATGCTCGCAACATTCACACGCCACACGTTCGGTTCAATCTCCTCAACGCTGTAGTCCATAGCGCGCTTCCCCAAAAAACGTCCCTGCACTCGAGCCGGTTACTTAATTCTTTTTCGAACGTGAATAGCATAAGCCCTTCGGCGCGCGTCTCAGCCCCGATTCAACATATGCAGCGACTTGCGCCGGCGGCATTGCAACCACGGCCGCGACCAGGTAGTGGCAAGCCTGCGCTGGAGCCGGGGAGGCGGATCTGACCGGCGGTGGCGGCGGTCAGATTCGATGGGCCCGGTAGGATTCGAACCTACGACCAAGGGATTCACTTTGTCCCGGAGTTTCCTCCGGGAGTGGACTATCTCTTCACCCGCGCACGCGATCGTGCGGGTGGGTGCGGGATGCTCCAAGCCTGTTATCAAGGGCACTCGAGCCCTCAGGTAGTCTCTGCACCTTCCGCCGGTGTACCGGCGGCTCGGCTCAGGATTGCCATGGCACTTTCGTTCCGAAGGTTCCCCTGAATTCATCCCGTCCACTTCGCGCGTTTCCGCGCGAAGGCACCGTGTCGATGAGTCCCCTGCACTAACCGCTGTGCTACAGGCCCAACGGGGCGCGATTGTAGCAGCGTGTCCGCGCTCAGTAGTGCAGCAACGTGCGCGACTGGTGGCAGCCGCGATGCGAGAACGCCTCCTCGAGCGTCCCCTGGAACCAGGAGATCTCGCTGACGTCGGGGCGTACCGCGCCGTGCGGACTGGCTGCTGCGGCGTGCGCTGCACGCGCCAGCGTCGTGTTCCGGGCGGGGGCCGACTGCGGGCCGGGAACGGGCTCGGATTTACGCTCGCGACATCCCGCGACCGCCAGCAGCGCGGTGACGACCGCCGCCGTGAGCCAGAGCGACTTCATGGCAGTACCCTCTTGCCATCGCTGCCGGCAACGTTAGCATGGCCCTCCCGCCGCGGATACGCCGTGGCCGCCGCGCTGCCGTCAGCTCAGGAAGGAGACTGCGTCATGAAACTCTACTATCTGCCCGCCGCGTGTTCCCTGGCCTCGAACATTGCGCTGCGCGAGGCCGGATTGAATTTCGAGCTGGTCAAGGTCGACCGGCGTACCAGGCGCGCAGCCGACGGCCTCGATTTCAACGAGGTCAATCCGAAAGGTTACGTGCCGGCGCTCACCCTCGACAGCGGCGAGGTGCTGACCGAAAACGTCACCGTGCTGCAATACATCGCCGACCGCAGTCCCGGGGCGAAGCTCGCGCCGGCGGCCGGCACCCTGGAGCGCTACCGCCTGATGGAATGGCTGAGCTTCATCAACTCCGAGGTGCACAAGACGTTTTCAGCGCTGTTCCGCGACGATGCGCCCGAGGATGCCAAACAATATGCGCGCAAGAACCTTGCGCCGCGCCTCGACTATCTCGAGCGCGTCATGACCAACCGCACTTTCCTCATGGGCGAGCAGTTCACGGTCGCCGATGCGTACCTGTTCACCGTGCTCAGCTGGGCGGGGCACGTGAAGCTCGACATGTCCGCACTGCCCGCGCTGCAGCGTTACGTGGAGCGTATCGGCAAGCGTCCGCACGTCATCGAGGCGCTCAAAGCGGAAGGGCTGGTGAAATGACCGCCGCCACCACCGCACCTAAGCGACGGGCGCGGGTGGCCCTGGGCCGTTTGCTGTTAACATCGGCAGTGTTGACACGCGAGAGGACGCAATGGCTACCAAACTCAGCAAGCAGCTCAAGCGCGAGATCGACGTGGACGGCAAGCCGTACATGGTCACGCTCTCGCCCGAGGGACTGAAGCTCACCGAGAAGGGCAAGCGCCTCGGGCGCGAGCACAGCTGGAAGGCGTTGATCGGCTCGGAGGGTGGCGGCGCTGCGCCGACGCCACCGTCGGGCTCGGCGTTCGGCGACCTGCCCTGACGCCACGCGGCGCCCAGGGAGTCGGCGATGGCGCACGAGAGCCTGCAGGAGCTGCTCGCCCGTGTCCGCGAGCGCCTCGCTCAGCGCAGCGGGGCGCTCGATCCTGACTCGCGCCAGCAGCTCGGCGCGCTAATGCGCGACCTCGAGCGCCTCGGAACCAGCACCGAGGACGCCGCGGCCGTGCACGCTTCGCGACTCGAGTCCCTGGCGGTGAGGTTCGAGGCCGGGCACCCGGCGCTCGCCGAAGCGCTGCGCGAGCTCATGGACGCGCTGGTCAAGGCCGGAATCTAGGCGACAGCGCGTTTCGCGCCAGGGGCGGGGGCGTGTACCTCCCGGGACGGACAGTTAAGCGGTTGCTTAGCTATCGCGCGGAGCACCCCCCGTACCTCCCTGGTCGGGGGACCCGCCGTCAGTCATCCATCAGGAAACTGCGCAGCTGCTCGCTGCGGCTCGGGTGGCGCAACTTGCGCAACGCCTTGGCCTCGATCTGGCGGATGCGCTCGCGCGTCACGTCGAACTGCTTGCCGACCTCCTCGAGCGTGTGGTCGGTGTTCATGTCGATGCCGAAGCGCATGCGCAGCACCTTGGCCTCGCGCGGCGTCAGCTGCGCCAGCACGGCGTGGGTGGTCTCGCGCAGCGACTCCATGGTGGCCTGATCGATCGGCGAGGCCACCGAGGTGTCCTCGATGAAATCGCCGAGGTGCGAATCCTCGTCGTCACCGATCGGCGTCTCCATGGAGATCGGCTCCTTGGCGATCTTCAGCACCTTGCGCACCTTGTCCTCGGGCATTTCCATGCGCACCGCGAGCTCCTCGGGCGTCGGCTCGCGGCCCATCTCCTGCAGCATCTGGCGCGAGATGCGGTTGAGCTTGTTGATGGTCTCGATCATGTGCACCGGAATGCGGATGGTGCGCGCCTGGTCGGCGATCGAGCGCGTGATGGCCTGGCGGATCCACCAGGTCGCATAGGTGCTGAACTTGTAGCCGCGGCGGTATTCGAACTTGTCGACCGCCTTCATGAGGCCGATGTTGCCCTCCTGGATCAGATCCAGGAACTGCAGTCCACGGTTGGTGTACTTCTTGGCGATCGAGATCACCAGGCGCAGGTTCGCCTCGACCATCTCCTTCTTGGCGCGGCGCGCCTTCGCCTCACCGATCGACACCTCGCGGTTGATTTCCTTGATGTCGTTGATGCTGAGGTGATAGACGCCCTCGAGCAGCTCGAGCTTCTTCTGCCGCCGCTCGATCTCGTCCTTGAACTTCGCCAGCTGCGCCGAATACTTCTTGCCGCCCTTGACGTGCTTGCCGAGCCAGCGCGGGTTGGTCTCGTTCTTGGGGAACGAGGCGATGAAGTCCTTGCGCGGCATGCCGGCATCGCGCACCGCGATCACCATGATCTCCTTCTCGAGCTGCCGGACGTCGGCGACGTGCGTGCGCAGATTGAGGATCAGCGCATCGAACATGCGCGGTGACAGCCGCAGCTCCATGAACTCATCGGCGAGCCGCTTGCGCTGGCGCAGCGTCTTCGGATCGCGCGCACCGAGCTTGGCGATCGAGCCGAGTGCGTGGCCGTGGATCTTGGCGAGCGAGGCGAAGCGCGTCGCAGCCTCGACCGGATCGGGCCCGGTGTCGACGGCTTCTTCCTCGCTGTCGCCTTCCTCGTCGCTCTCCTCGTCGTCGTCGGCCTTCTCCTCGGCCGCGACCACCTCCACCTTGGTGGGGTTCTGCGGCTGGGCGATGACGTCCGGGGCGTTCGGATCGATGAAGCCGACGATCAGGTCCACCAGGCGTGCCTGGCCGCTCTTCACCGGCTCGTAAGCTCTCAGCAGGAAGTCGAAAGTGGGCGGATAGAGGGCGAGCGCCCTGCGTACCGCATCCAGTCCTTCCTCGATGCGCTTGGCGATGCGGATCTCGCCCTCGCGCGTCAGCAGCTCCACCGTGCCCATCTCGCGCATGTACATGCGCACCGGGTCGGTGGTGCGACCGAGCTCAGCGTCCAGCGCCGCAAGCGCCGCCGCCGCCTCCTCGATCGCCTCCTCGTCCGCGGGCGCCGACGGCTCGCTGGCCAGCAGCGACTCGGTGTCCGGTGCCTTCTCGTACACCGGAATTCCCATGTCGTTGATGGTGTTGACGATGTCCTCGATCTGCTCCGGATCGACGATCTCGGAGGGGAGGTGATCGTTTACCTGCGCATAGGTCAGGTAGCCCTGCTCCTTGCCGCGTGCAATCAGCAGCTTCAGCTGCGACTGCCGGTCCTCCGGCATCACCGGCACGCGCCGTTCGATACCGAGCGGCCGCTTGTCCGCGCTCTTGGCCGCCGCGTTGCGGACGTCCGCACCGCGCGCGCCGTCGTTGATCTTCGGTGCAGCGCCCGCCACCCGTGCCCCGGGGACCGGCTTCTTGCCGATTACGGCTGCATGGCGCGCGCGCTCTTTCTCGCGCGCGGCTGCGGCGGCAACCGGTCTCTCAGCCGCGGCCGATTTCAGCGGCCGGTTCTGGGGCGCGGGCCGCTTCTTGTGTGCAGTCTGGATCTTGTGCTTGCGTGTCATGTGTAAGGGATGCGCCGTCCGGTACGGGATTCCTCTATCTGCTGCCCGGATGGCCGCAGCTCAAGAGGCGAAGGGCAAAGCGCGCGATTTTATTTGACTTTCCCGAAATCACCAAATTTACCTTTAACCGCCCCGGGCCTCGCGATGCCCGAGCCGTTGTATAAGTCTTTGAAATTCCTCGATCTCACTGCCAGCGAGACTGCCGGCCCGGCTCTTGGACTCGAGAGCCTCGAGGCGCCGTCCGGCCGCCTGGTCGGCGAGCTTCACGAGCGCATCGCGCAGCTCCCCGGCGGCGACCGGTGCTTCCGTTAGGACCTCCTCGCGCTCGAGGAGTTTCTGCAGCGCATCGCCTCCTTCACGCCCGGCCCAGCGCTCGATGACCTGGGCGGCGACCTGAGCGGGCTGCTCGCGCAGATTGTCGAGCAGCTCACGCAGCAGCGCCACGCCAGGCTCGTCACAGGCGTCGAGCCCCGTGCGCTCGGCGGGGCTCACCTCGAGAGCGATGGCGGGGTAATGCAGCAGCCGCACGATCGCCTGGCGCACGAGACTGCCGCGGCCGGCGCCGCGGCCGGCACCCCGCGCCGGGGTGCGCGGCGGCGTGCGGCTCGTGCTCGCTGCCGTGGCCGGTGGCGCGGCTGCGCGCCCCGGTGCCCACAGCTCCCCGAGCCGCATTGCCGACAGGCCCACGACTGCGGCGAGTCGCTCGAGCAGCAGCTCCCGATACACCCCTGCCGGCACCCGGGCGTACAGCGGCCGCGCGGCTTCCGCGAAGCGCGCGCGGCCGTCGGCGTGCTGCAGCTCGTTCTGCTCGGACAGCTCGCGCACCAGGTACTCCGACAGCGGCAGCGCCTCGCTGAGGCGCTGCTCGAACCCCGCCCGTCCCTCGGCCGCCACCAGCGTGTCAGGATCGTGGCCCTGCGGCAGGAACAGAAAGCGGATCTCGCGTCCCTCGCGCGTCTCGGGCAGCGCGTGCTGCAGCGCGCGCCAGGCGGCCGCACGCCCGGCACGATCGCCGTCGAAGGCGAACACCACCTCCGGCACGATGCGGAAGATGCGCCGGAAATGCTCCGCCGTGGTGGCAGTGCCGAGCGTCGCCACCGCGTAATCGATCCCTTCCTGGTGCAGCCGCACGGTGTCCATGTAGCCTTCGACGACGATCAGGCGCGCAAGGTTGGGACGCGCGCGGCGGGTCTCGTACAGGCCGTAGAGCTCCGAGCCCTTGTGAAACAGCACCGTTTCGGGCGAGTTGAGGTACTTCGGCTCCCCGGCATCGATCACCCGGCCGCCGAAGGCGATCACCCGGCCGCGCGCATCCCGGATGGGAAACATGAGGCGGTCGCGGAAGCGATCGTAGTGGCCCTCGCCCTCGCGCACCGTACCCCGCCCGCGCTCGACGATCAGGCCGGCATCGAGCAGGTGCCGGCGCTCGGCGTCGCCGGCACCGAAGCGGCGCAACACCTCGTTCCAGGAGTTCGGCGCATAGCCAATGGCGAAGCGCGTCACCGTGTCGTCGGACAGGCCCCGCCGCGCGACGTACTCACGCGCCCGCGGCTCGCGCGCCAGGCACTCCGCGTAGAACCGCGCCACCCGCCCGAGCAGATCGTACAGCGGCTCATCCGCGCGCGGCGGCGCGCCGCCACCGGCCTCACGCGGCACTTCCAGCCCGAGCCGCGTGGCGAGCTCCTCCACGGCCTCGGGGAAGGCCATGTGGTCGTGCTCCATGAGAAATCCGAGCGCGGTGCCGTGCTTGCCGCAGCCGAAGCAGTGATAGAACTGCTTGTCGGGACTTACCCAGAAGGACGGCGTCTTCTCGGCGTGGAACGGGCAGCAGGCCTTGTACTCGCGACCGGCTTTCTTCAGCGGCACGCGTGCGCCGATGATCTCCACGATGTCCGCGCGGGCGATCAGCTCGTCGATGAAGCTCTGGGGGATGCGTCCCAAGTGCCGCGCCCCGTCGGGTAAAAAGTCAGCCCAGTTTCTGCCTGACGCGCGTGCTCAAGGCACCCATATCGGCGCGTCCCTGCGCCTTCGGCTTGACGAAGGCCATCACCTTGCCCATGTCCTTCACGGAAGCGGCGCCGGTGGCGGCGATCGCCTCGGCGATCAGCGCGTCGATCTCGGCCTCGCTCATCTGCGCCGGCAGGTAGCCCTGCAGCACCGCGATCTCGGCGCTTTCCTTGGCGACCAGATCGGCGCGGCCGCCGCTCTGGAACTGCGCGATCGCCTCGCGGCGCTGCTTGATCATCTTCTCCAGAACCGCGAGCACCTGAGCGTCATCGAGACTGATGCGCTCGTCCACCTCGCGCTGCTTGATGGCGGCGAGCGCCAGGCGCACGGTTGCCAGCCGCTCCTTCTCGCCGGCCCGCAGGGCGCTCTTCATGTCCTCGGTGATGCGCTCTTTCAGCGCCATGGGCGAACCGCGCCCTAGCGCGAGCTGCTGCGCATGCTGTCGCGGGAGACGCGCTTCATGTGGCGCTTGATGGCGGCCGCCTTCTTGCGCTTGCGCTCCTGCGTGGGTTTCTCGTAGAACTCGCGCCGGCGCAGCTCGGTGAGAATGCCGGCCTTCTCGCAGGCGCGCTTGAAACGCCGCAGGGCGGCATCGAAGTACTCGTTCTCACGCACTCGAACGCTCGGCATCGAAACCTCAAGCCATTGATCGAAATGGGGATCACAGCGCGCCCGCTTACCTAGCGCGCGAAGGCGCGGGGCCGGTCGGGGGCCGGGATTCTAGAGGAGTACCGGGGCAAAGGCAAAAAGGACAGGCGGCCGTCCTAGTGGCATTCGCAGACTGCGGATTTCAGGCACGACCCACCACTGCTGCCGCCCGGCCACTCCCCCCCCGCCGTGCAGGACGCCTGCTTCTCGCCGCAGCTCACCGAGCAGCCGGCACAACTGCCGTGCGGCATCGACATCGGTGCCGTGCAGGAGTTGGTGTGTTCGGCCTGCCCCGCCGGCGCGGCGCCCACGGTCGGCCCGAACGTGGCCGCGCTGTCATTATGCCCAGCCGCGTGCGCCTCCTGGTCCCGCGCGGTCGCCGCGCAGCCGGCGAGCGCGACCGCGCAGGCGAGCCAGGCGCTCGCGAGCAGCGCGGCGGTAATGCGGTGCGCAGCTTCGTTCGTTTTCACTGCCCGGCCATATTACCTGCGCGACCTTAGATTGCATGCGAGCCCCGGGGGCCCGGTACATCGCCTAGAATTTCCTCATGCGGGTACTGGCCCTCGAATCCTCCTGTGACGAGAGCGCCGCCGCGGTGCTCGATGACCGCGGCGGCCTGCTCGCGCACGAGCTGTTCACGCAGGTCGAGCTGCACCGTGCCTACGGCGGCGTGGTACCCGAGCTCGCCTCGCGCGATCACGTGCGGCGGCTGCTGCCGCTCGTGCAGCGCGCGCTGGCGCACGCCGGCACCACGCGCACCGATCTGCATGGCGTCGCCTACACGGCAGGTCCCGGACTCATCGGCGCGCTGCTCACCGGCGCGGCGCTGGCGCGCAGCCTGGCGTACGCCTGGGGCGTGCCGGCGATCGGCGTGCATCACCTGGAGGGACACCTGCTGGCCCCGCTCCTCGAGCCCGAGCCGCCGCCCTTCCCGCACCTGGCGCTGCTGGTGTCCGGCGGCCACACCCTGCTGATCGAGGTGTCGGCGGTCGGGGTGTACCGGGTGCTCGGCGCCAGCCGCGATGATGCAGCCGGCGAAGCGTTCGACAAGACCGCGAAGCTGCTCGGCCTGGATTATCCGGGTGGCCCGCAGCTCGCCGCGCTCGCCGCACACGGTACGGCCGGCGCCTTCAGCTTCCCGCGCCCGATGCTCGATCGCGCCGGACTCGAGTTCAGCTTCTCGGGGCTGAAGACCGCGGTGCTGCACGCGGTGCGCGGCCGTGAGCTCACCGCCGCGCTGCGCGCGGACGTGGCCCACGCAGTGCAGGAGGCGATCGTCGACACGCTGATCGCCAAGGCGCTGCGCGCGCTGGAATACACCGGCCTCACGGCGCTGGTGGTGTCGGGCGGCGTCAGCGCCAATCAGCTGCTGCGCGAGCGCCTGCGTACCGCGGCGACCGCTGCCGGGGCGCGCGTGTACTATCCGCGCATCGAGTTCTCCACTGACAATGCGGCGATGATCGCCGTCGCGGGCCTCGCGCGGCTCGCGGCGGGCCAGCACGATGGGCTGGCCATCGAAGCGCACGCGCAGTGGCCGCTCGAGTCGCTCGCCGGGCTCGCTGCATGAGCACGCCTGCCGATCGCGGCGACCGCATCTTCCTGCACGGCCTCACCGCCGAGTGCATCATCGGCTTCATCGACTGGGAGCGGCGCGTCAGGCAGACGGTGGTGCTGGATATCGAGCTGCCGGTCGACTGCCGCCATGCGGCAGTTCGCGACGAGGTAGCCGACACGCTCGACTACAAGCAGCTCGCCAAGCGCGTGCTGGCGTTCGTCACCGCGTCGGAGTTTCGCCTGGTGGAGACGCTGGCGCACCGCGTGGCGCTGCTGATACTGGCGGAGTTTGCCGTGCCGTGGGTGCGCATTGCGCTCAACAAGCCCGGTGCCATCCGCAACTCGCGCGACGTCGGCGTAGTGATCGAGCGCAGCCGCGAGGATCTGCCGCCCACCGCGCCGGCGGCGGGGCCGACCTGACGCAAGTGGCCGCCGTCTACGTCGCTGCCGGCAGTAACGTTGCTCCCGAGCGCAACCTGACGCGCGCGGTGGCCGAGCTGGCGCGTGAGTTTCCCGACGTACGCTTCTCCTCGTGGTACCGGAACCGCGCGGTCGGCTTCAGCGGCGACGACTTCATCAACCTGGTGGCCGGTTTCACCAGCGCATTGCCGCTGCACGAGGTGCTCACGCGGCTGCACACCATCGAGGCCGAGTGCGGCCGGGCGCGGGATGCCCCGCGCTGCGCGCCGCGCTCGATGGATCTCGATGTGCTGCTGTACGGCGAGCTGGTATGCGACGAGCCGGATCTGAAGCTGCCGCGCCCCGATCTGCTCAAGCGCGCCTACATGCTCGGTCCGCTGGCGGAGCTCGCCCCCGAGGTAGTGCATCCGACGGCACAGCTCACCATCGGCGAGCTGTGGCGGCGCTTCGACCAGAGCGCGCACCGGCTCGAGCGCCTGCGCCGCTGAGCGCGCCGCACGTGCCCGCTGCCCGTGTGCGGCCAGCTGCTACCAGCCGATGCTGCGACCGCCGTCGATCGCCAGGATCTGGCCGGTGACGTAGGGTGCCTCGGTGGCGAAGAACAGACACGCACGCGCCACGTCCTGCGGCGAGCCGGTACGCTTGAGCGCCGTCCGTCGGGTGATCTTCTCGCGCAGCTCCGGGTCGAGACCGTCTTCGGGCCACAGCACCGGACCCGGAGCCAGCGCGTTGACGCGTACGTGCGGGCCGAGCTCGCGCGCCAGTGCCTTGGTCAGCATGATGAGCCCCGCCTTGGCGATGCTGTACACCGGATAGCGGCGCAGGGGCTTCATGCCATGGATGTCGGCGAGATTCACGATCAGGCCGCGCGCCTCGCGCAGCGTGGGGGCGGCCGCCTGGGCGAGAAACAGCGGTGCGCGGAGGTTGGTGCCGACGAGATCGTCCCAGTCGATGGCGGTGATATCGCCCACGGGCGTGGGATAGAAGGTGGAGGCGTTGTTGACCAGGATGTCGAGACCGCCGAAGGCGTCCTTCACCGCCTGCACCAGCGCCGGCAGCTGCGCCACGTCCAGCAGATCGCACTCCGCGACCGTGGCGGACGCGTCGCGCCGCTCGTTCAGCTCACGCGCGAGCGCCGTGGCATCCTCGCCGGAGCTGCGGTAGTGCAGCACCACGTTGGCACCGGCGCCGTGCAGTGCGCGGGCGATGTCAGCGCCGATGCGTCGCGCCGCGCCGGTGACGAGCGCCGTCCTGCCGTGCAGCACGCCGGGCGGCGCAGGCTGCGGGTCGTTACTGTCGTGCGCCATGGGAAGCGATTATGACCGTAACGCCCGCGCACTCAATCCTGCCGCCGCTTACACCGGAGGCCGAGCGCCACAGCCGCACCGTCGCCGCACACATCGCGGCCGAGGTGCGCGCCGCGGGCGGCTGGCTGTCGTTCGAGCGCTTCATGGAGCTCGCGCTGTATGCGCCGGGGCTCGGTTACTACAGCGCGGGCTGCGCCAAACTCGGGGCCGACGGTGACTTCGTCACGGCGCCGGAGGTCTCGGACCTCTTCAGCCGCTGCGTGGCGCGCCAGTGTGCCGCGGTGCTGAGCGTGACCGGCGGGGACATCCTCGAGCTCGGCGCGGGCACCGGGCGCATGGCGGCGGTGGTGCTCGCCGAGCTCGCCGCCTGCGACGCGCTGCCAGAGCGTTACGCGATTCTCGAGATCAGCGCCGATCTCGCCGCCCGCCAGCGCGCCTGCCTCGCGCGGCTGCCCGCGGCACTGCGCGAGCGCGTGGTGTGGCTCGAGCGGCTGCCCGAGCAGCCGCTCACCGGCGTGTTGCTCGCCAACGAGGTGGCGGACGCATTGCCGTGCCGCCGTTTCCGCGTCGCCGGCGACGGCTGCCGCGAGCTCGGCATCGTTGTGACGGGTGAGGCGGCCGCCGGCGCGAGTGCTGCCTTTGCCGAGGGGCAGGCGCCTGCCGCTGCGGAACTGCTGGCGGCCTGCGCGCGCCTGCAGCAGGCGCTGCCGGCACCGCTCCCCGAGGGCTACACCTCGGAAGTTTGTCTGCGGCTCGAGCCGTGGATCGCAGCACTCGCCGACTGTTTGCGGTGCGGGCTGCTGCTGCTGTGCGACTACGGCCTGCCACGGCGGCACTACTACCACCCGCAACGCATGCACGGCACGCTGCGCTGTCATTTCCGCCAGCGTGCGCACGAAGATCCCTGCATCAACGTCGGGGTACAGGACATCACCGCCTGGGTCGACTTCACGCGCGTCGCCGAGGCTGCGGTGAATGCCAATCTCGAGGTCAGCGGCTTCACCACCCAGGCCGCCTTCCTGCTCGCTCTGGGTATCGAGTCGCTGGTCGCGGCGGCGCCGGATGACCGCACGCGTGTGCGGCTCGCGGGTGAGGCGCGCCGCCTGCTGATGCCCGAGGAGATGGGCGAAGCCTTCAAGGCGATGGCGCTGACACGCGGTCTGGCGCTGCCGCTCGGTGCCTTCGGGCTGCAGGACCTGCGGCACCTGTTGTGAT
This sequence comes from uncultured Gammaproteobacteria bacterium, assembly GCA_963837075.1. GTDB lineage: Bacteria > Pseudomonadota > Gammaproteobacteria > Steroidobacterales > Steroidobacteraceae > 13-2-20CM-66-19. The sequence continues at coordinate 939,636 of CAWILY010000009.1, forward strand.
GGCGCGCCCGGCTCCGCGGCGCGCGCCGGTTTAAGATAGCGCGCCGCCGCCCGCGGCCGCACCCGGAAGGCGCCGAACATCACCATGTCATTACTGAAGGTCATCGTGCTCGCGATCGTGCAGGGTCTGGCGGAGCTGCTGCCGGTATCGAGCTCGGCGCACGTGGTCGTCGCCGAGAAGCTGCTCGGACTCGATCCCTCCTCGCCGCCGATGACGCTGCTGCTCGTCATGCTGCACACCGGCACCATGGTGGCGGTGATCGTGTACTTCTGGCCGCAATGGCGCGCGCGCTGGTTCCACAGTGCCGCCGCGTTCCGCAGCTTCGCCGGCCACGTCGTGCTCGCCACGGTGCTGACCGCTGTGGTCGGGGAAGCGATCGTCAAGATCATCGAGCGCACGGTGCTGCGCGACGTGCCGCATGCGCAGATCGAGGATCTGTTCAGTCACCTCGAGTTCATCGCGCCGGCGCTCGCGGCGGCCGGCGTGCTGATCCTGCTGGCTGCCGCCATCGAGCGGCGGCGCACGGCACGCGGGCGCGCGGTGGCGGGCGAGCTGACCACCCCGCGCGCCGCGGGCATCGGTGCCGTGCAGGGCTTGTGCCTGCCGTTTCGCGGTTTCTCGCGCTCGGGCGCGACCATCTCGACCGCGATGCTGCTCGGCGTGGGCAAGGTGCAAGCCGAGTCGTTCAGTTTCGCGCTGGCCGTGGTGCTGACGCCGCCGGTGGTGGCGCGCGAGGCGCTGCGCCTGGTGCACGCGGCCCAAGCGCACGGCGGCGCGGATATTGGCGCGGCTGCCGTGGCGAGCCTCGTCGGCGCCGTGGTGGCGTTGCTCGCGGGACTGCTCGCGCTGCGCTGGCTCAGCCGCTGGCTCGAGGGCGGTCGTTGGTATCTGTTCGGCATCTATTGCCTGCTTGCCGCGCTCGCCGTGGCGCTGTTGCATCGCGCCGGGTTCTGAGCACGCGGCGCGTCCTCAGCCGCGTGCTGCCTGCGCCTTGAGGGCGCCGAGCGCCGCGAGCCGGCGCCGGCGCAGCTGTTCGCCGATGGCCGCGCCCTGAAGGCCCTGACGCTCGTGCGCGGACAGCGTCACCGTCGCCGCGGTGCTCAGTGCCTGCTGCAGGTAGGCGGCTTGTGGATAGGGCTCGCTCTCCCGGCCGGTGCGGCCACGTGCGTCCGCCTCGCACGCGCGCAGCAGCTCCGCGAAGCGTTCCGGGCGGCGTAAAGCGTCGCAGTTCTCCAGCAGCGTCAGCAGCGTGGTGGCCTTCAGCTCGAGCGCGCGGTGCACCAGCGTGTGCTGGCGGGCGGCGAGGATCGCCAGTTCGCGATGAGCGGCGGGGACCTTGAGGCGCTCGCAGAGCGCCTCGATGAGGGCCACCCCGGCTTCCTCGTGCCCGGGGTGACTCGGCCAGCGCTCGCGCGGCGTGCGCGCCTTGCCGAGATCGTGCGTCAGTGCCGCAAAGCGCACCGCGCTCGAGGCACCGAGCGTTGCCGCGTAGCGCAGCGCCAGCATGACGTGCACGCCGGTGTCGATTTCCGGGTGCCAGCGCGCTGGCTGCGGCACACCGAACAGTGCCTCGATCTCCGGAAAGATCACCGCCAGCGCACCGCACTCGCGCAGCGTCTCGAAGAACACCTGCGGCTCGCGCTCGCCGAGCGCGCGCTCGGTCTCCTGCCACACGCGCTCTGCGACCAGCGCGGCCACCTCGCCGGCGGCGGTCATCGAGCGCATCAGGGCGAGCGTCTCCGGGGCGATGTGAAATCCGAGCGGCGCGAGCCGCGCCGCGAAGCGCGCCACACGCAGGATGCGCACCGGGTCCTCGGCGAACGCCGCGGACACGTGCCGCAGCACACGCGCGGCGAGATCGCTGCGGCCGCCGTACGGGTCGATGATCTCGCCGCCGTCGCTCTCGGCCATCGCGTTGATGGTCAGGTCGCGCCGCCGCAGATCTTCCTCGAGCGTCACGTCCGGGGAGAACTGGGTGGTGAAGCCGCGATAGCCGGGCGCGACCTTGCGCTCGAGGCGCGCGAGCGCGTACTCCTCGTGCGTCTGCGGGTGCAGGAAAACCGGGAACTCGCGTCCGACGCTCTGGTAGCCGGCGCGCTCGAGCTCGAGCGGTGTTGCCCCGACCACCACCCAGTCGCGCTCGCGGACCGGAAGCCCGAGCAGCCGGTCCCGTACCGCGCCGCCGACCAAGTAGACTCGCATGATGCCCATGTTAACCGAGACACTGGGCGCGCGGCTGGTGCTGACCGTCGCGCCGTGCGCGCTGCTGTCGGGGTGCTACCTGCTGCAGGCGGCGAGCGGCGAGGGGCACGTGCTGCACGCACGCCAGCCGATCGACCAGGTGCTCGCCGATCCAAACACCGCGCCCGAGGTGCGCGCGCGTCTCACGCAGGCGCGCGCCGCACGCGAGTTCGCCTCGACCGATCTCGGACTGCCCGACAACGACAGCTATCGCAGCTACGCCGACATCGGGCGGCCGTACGTAGTGTGGAACGTGGTGGCAACGCCGGAGTTCTCGGTCGAGCCGCGCGCCTGGTGCTTCCCGGTGGCCGGCTGCGTCGCGTACCGCGGCTATTTTCACGAGCAGCAGGCGCGCGATTTCAGGCTGACGCTCGAGTCGCAGGGTTTCGATGTGGCGCTCGAGGGCGTGCCGGCTTACTCGACACTCGGCAAATTCGGCGACCCGGTGCTTTCCACCATGCTGCGCTACGGCGACGACGAGCTGGCCGCCACCATCTTCCACGAGCTGGCGCATCAGCTGCTGTACGTGCGCGACGATTCGGACTTCAACGAAGCGTTCGCCACCACGGTCGAGGACGCCGGACTCGAGCGCTGGCTCACCGCACAGGGCGCGGCCGGGCGCATGCAGGCGTTCCGCAAGGACCAGCGCGAGGAACAGGCGTTCGTCGATCTATTGGCGCGCACCCGCCGCCAGCTGCAGACGCTTTATGGATCTGACCTGCCGCCTGCGGAAATGCGCGCGCGCAAGGCGGAGGTTTTCGTGACACTCGCCGCCCAGATGCGGGCGCTGGAGCGCGCCCAGGGCGAGAGCTACCCGCTGTACGATGAGTGGCTGGCCGCGGGACTCAACAACGCGCACCTCGCCTCCGTGGCGACGTACTACGACTGCGTGCCCGGCTTCCAACGGCTGCTGCAGCAGCAGCACAACGATCTGCGGCGCTTCTATGCCGCTGCGCGCGTGCTGGCGCAGCTGCCGCTCAGCGAGCGGCATGCGCGCTTGTGTGGCGGCCCGCCGGCGTCGCCGGAAGGCGGCCGCTAACTGGCGCCGATGGAAGCGCGCGCCGCCGGCGACAGGTACAGCGGCAGCTCCGCGAGCATGGAGCGCGGTGCGATGCCGAGCGCCGCGCAGCCGTTGTCCCGGCAGATGCAATCGATGGTGAGTGAGCGGAAGTTGTCGAGCGAGAAGGGTGTGCCCGGCAGCACGCCCATCACCAGGCCCTGCAGGCGCGCCAGCGCATCGGGCAGGGGCAGGATGTGACACGGCAGCTGCGCGACGCGCGCCGTGAGGCGCACCAGCTGCGCGAGCGTCATGACCTCCGGACCGCACAGCTCATAGCTGGCGCCGATGCTGGCGTGCGCCTCGAGCGCGCGCGCGAACGCCTCGGTGACGTCGTGCACGCTGATCGGCGCAAAGCGCGCCGTGGCCCGCGCCAGCGGCAGCCAGCCACCACCGGTACGCAGCAACGCGGCGAAGCGGTTGGTGAGCGAGTCGCGCGCGCCGAAAATCACCGACGGCCGGAACACGGTCACCGCGGGGTGCGACAGTTCCGCGTGCGCGGCGCTGCGCAGCTGTGCCTCGGCGGCGGCCTTGGAGCGCAGGTAGCGGCTCGGCGCGTGCTCATCGGCGCCGAGCGCGCTCATGTGCAGCACGCGGCGCACGCCCGCGCCGCGTGCCGCGGCGATCACCTTGGCGGCGAGCGCGGTGTGTACCGCGGCGAAGCTCGCCGCGCCGTGCGGGTTGAGGATGCCGACCAGATTGATGACCGCGTCGCAGTCGGCGAACAGCTGGGCGAGCACGCGCGGCTCGTGCACGTTCGCGCGCCGCAGCTCGACCGTGTCGAGCACGCGCAGCCGGTCTGCGCGCGCCGGGTTGCGGGTCGGCACCCGCGCCCAGTGACCTGCGAGGGCCAGCCGCTGCACCAGCTCCGTACCGACGAAGCCGGTGCCCCCCAGCACACAGACGTTCACATCCCTTCTCCCCGGCCCCGCCGGACGCGCGGCGGCACTCGCCCGCGGCGCTTCAGCGCAGCGGTATGAGCAGCACGGTATTGCCGCGGCGCACCTCGAGCACCAGCACCGCGGCTCCCTTGGCGCGCTCGCGCAGCTCGTGCACGTTGCCTACCCGGCCACGATTGGCGCCGACGATCACGTCGTCCGCACGCAACCCCGACTGGGCCGCGAGGCTGCCCGCCTCGACACTCTGCACCAGTGCGCCGCCGGAATCGGGCGCATCGCTGAGTGCGGCACCCTCGAAGCTCTTGTGAATGGACGCCGGGGCACCGCTCAGCTCGCCGGTGGTGTCGGCAATCACCGCGGTCACGCGCACCGGCTTGCCGTCGCGCAGCAGGCCGATGTCGACCTTGTCACCGACGCGCAGCAGGCCGATGGTGTTGCGCAGCTCGCTGTTGGATTTCACCGGCTGGCCGTTCACCGAGGTAATGACGTCGCCGGTGCGGATGCCGGCGTGCTCGGCCGGGGAGCCTGTCACGACCTGCGACACCAGCGCGCCCACCGCGCTCGGCAGCCCGAGCGAATGCGCGATGTCGGGGGTGACGGTGTACATGCTCACCCCGAGTTGCCCGCGCTTAACCGAGCCGAAGCGGATCAGCTGATCCATGACGCTGCGCGCCATGTTCACCGGGATGGCGAAGCCGATGCCGATGTTGCCGCCGCTGCGCGACAGGATGGCGGTGTTGATGCCGATCAGCTCGCCGCGCAGGTTGACCAGTGCGCCGCCGGAGTTACCGGGATTGATCGAGGCATCGGTCTGGATGAAGTCCTCGTAGCCGTCGGGATTGATCCCGGAGCGTGACAGGCCGCTGATGATTCCCGAGGTGACGGTATGCTGCAGGCCGAAGGGGTTGCCGATCGCGACCACGAAGTCGCCCACCTCGATGCGTGCGGAGTCGCCGAGCGCGATCTGCGACAGACCGTCCGGTTTCACCTTCAGCACCGCGACGTCCGAGGGCGTATCCGAGCCGACCACCTCGGCCTTCAGGTCGCGGCCGTCCTGCAGCGTCACCGTGATCTCGCTGGCGTTCTCGACCACGTGGGCGTTGGTGACGATGTAGCCGGTCTTGGCATCGAAGATCACGCCTGAGCCGGCGCTCTGAAACGGTCGCTCGCGCGGGCCGTTGTCCGGCGGCACGTCGAAGAAACGCCGGAAGAAGGGATCGTCGAGCAGGGGATTCTGCGGGCCGCGCTCGCGCACGGTGCCGCGCGTGGCGATGTTGACCACTGCCGGCGAGACCTTCTTGATCATCGGGGCGAGCGTCGGCAGCGGCGTATCGCCGACCGCCACCGGCATGGCGGCGGGCAGTGGCGCCGCGCTGAGTGCCAGCAGCAGCAACAGTGCGAATGGAGCGCGTCTCATGTGGCTGTCGATTCTAGCCGGAAGAGCCCGCGCCGGTTGCGACGGAGTCGCGCAAAAGAGTCACGCCGGTGGCGCATCAGCACCACCGGCGCGAGCGTCAGCGAAGCCCCTTCAGGCGGCCTGAATCTCGATGCGCCGCGGCTGGACCTCGGCACGCTTCGCAATGGAGACTTCCAGCACTCCATTGACGTGCGTGGCCTTGATCGCCTCGGCATCGACGCTCTCGGGCAGCGAGAAGCGACGCAGGAACGTGCCCGCGGCCCGCTCGACGCGCTCGTAGCCGTCCTTGGACGACTTCTTCTCCGAGCGCCGCTCGCCCTTGATGGTCAGCACGCCCTTGTCGGCGGTGACGCTGATGTCCTTGCCCTCGACACCCGGCAGATCCGCCACCACGACGAAGCGCTCGGCCTCCTCGTGAATGTCGACGCTCGGGATCCAGCTGACAGTGGCGCCGTCAGCGCTGTCGTCCAGGGCGCGATCGAGCTGCCGCTGGAAGCGGCCGAACAGCGCCCACGGCTCATAACGAACGATGGTCATAGAAAATCTCCTCCAAAACAAACGAAGTAAAAAATTGGGCGCATGAAGCGCATCTGCCACCCGATGTGCGGTCGGGCGCGGCGCTTTCAAGAGACCGGGCCGCGCGAGAAATGCGCGCCGCGCTTCAACGCCGCGCTCGACCGGGGCGAGACGCTGCTGACGAGTTTCCGGCCTGAGAAGGAGCTGCTGCCAAAGCCGCGCCCAAGGTGTGTGGAACGGTGGACAGGCTGTGCAGAAGCTGTGCTTCGCCTGGGCACAAGGTATTGGGGTTGGCCGGCTCTGAGACCAGGCTCACAATTCTGGAAAATATGTCACTAAAGTCGCGGCCGGTATCGTCGTAAGCGATTGAAATTGATGTATTAAATTAGCATGACAAAATATGGCTTCGAATCTTGACGCCTCCCGGAACCGTCATTAGTCTTTTGACCCCGACACAAGATCTTGTGTTCGCGCGAAGCGAAAAGGGTCACGCAGTCGGGGGGAGGTTTCAGGGGACCTGACTGTCGGTAAGACAGCGGGTGACCGGTCAGGCTGGCTAAGGCTCGTTGGCTCCTGCACAGGCTTGACCACATTTCCCTGCAATCCGTCGGGCATGGCGTCAAGAACACTCGGAGCGCCACGGATTACATGAACACCGTCGTGAAGATCGAACCCAAGGATGTCGATGCCATTTCCTTCCAGGAAGCATCGCTTGATATCTGGGACAAGAAGTATCGCCTCACCGCGAAGGACGGTACGCCCCTCGACAAGACGATGGACGACACCTACAAGCGCGTGGCGCGCGCGCTTGCGGAGGTCGAGCAAAATGAGGTGCGCGAGCACTGGAACGAACGCTTCCTGTGGGCGCTGCGCCGCGGCGCGATTCCCGCAGGCCGGGTGACCTCGAACGCCGGCGCGCTCGAGCACAAGCCGGCGACCTCGACGATCAACTGCACTGTTTCCGGGACCATTCAGGATTCGATGGACAACATCCTGAGGAAGGTCCATGAGGCCGGACTCACACTCAAGGCGGGCTGCGGCATCGGCTACGAGTTCTCGACGTTGCGCCCGCGCGGCGCCTATGTCTCGGGTGCCGGTGCTTACACTTCTGGCCCGCTGTCCTTCATGGACATCTTCGACAAGATGTGTTTCACCGTCTCCTCCGCCGGCGGCCGCCGCGGCGCGCAGATGGGCACGTTCGACGTGGGGCACCCGGATGCCATGGAGTTTATCCGTGCCAAGCGCGAGAACGGCCGGCTGCGGCAGTTCAACCTCTCGCTGCTGATCACCGACGAGTTCATGCACGCGGTGCGCGAGGACCGGGAGTGGAAGCTCGCCTTCCCGCTGTCGCAGCGCGAGTGCGAGGCGGAGAAACCCGATCTCAATGACCCAGCTAAGTTCGTGTGGCGTGAATGGCCGGTACACGAGGGCTACGTCGTCAACGACGAAGGACTGGTCGCCTGCAAGATCTACAAAAGATTGCCGGCAAGGCGCATGTGGGACGTGATTATGACGTCCACGTACGACTTCGCCGAGCCCGGGTTCATTCTCATCGACCGTGTCAACGAGATGAACAACAACTGGTGGTGCGAGAACATCCGCGCCACCAACCCGTGCGTCACCGCCGATACGCGTCTCGCCACGCGCTATGGCCTGGTACGCATCGGCGATCTCTATGACGCGCGCGTCGATATCCAGGCCACGGTCGACAAGCGCGCACTGGGTGAGGGCATGGGCGTTACGGTCCGTGAAGCGGTGCCGGCTTTCATGACCTCCCCGTCGGCCGAGGTGTATCGAGTCGTGACCGAGGACGGCTACGAGATCAAGGCGACCGAGTGGCACGACTTCCACACCACGCGCGGCAAGATCAAGCTGAAAGATCTGAAACCCGGTGATGAACTGCTGGTGCAGTCGGGCAAGGGTCAGTTCGGCGGGTGCGGGAGCGAACAGCTCGGCGCGCTGCTGGGGCTACTCACGGGCGACGGTCACTTCACCAACCGCGGCAACGGCAAGAACTCTGCGGTCGTGAATCTGTGGGGCGAGGACCGCGACTACGCGCAGGATGTTGTCCAGTACATCAACTCGCTGATCGCGGGATGGGCCAACCGGCCGCGCGCTTATCGCGTGAGCGCCGTGGCGGTGCCCGACCGCAATCTCGTCATGATCCGCTCGGTGATCCTGGCGCGCGTGCTGGAGCATTATGGCTTCAACGCGAAAGCCAAAACACAGGTGCCGGAGATCGTCTGGCGGGGAAATGAAGACTGCGTGCGCGGCTACCTGCGCGGATTGTTTCAGAGTGACGGAACGGTCAACGTCAGTGGCAACGCCGGCACGAGCTGCTCGGTGCGTCTCGCCTCGAGCCATCCTTCACTGCTGAAGGATGTGCAGATGCTGCTCGCCAATTTCGGTATCTTCTGCCGCGTCCTGCAGCGTCGCTCAGCGGGCCGAAGACTCCTGCCGGACGGCAGGGGCGGCCGGCGGCTGTATGACTGCAAAGCCGACTACGAGCTGATTGTTGATGGCGAGTCGCGTGAGCGCTTCATGTCGGAGATTGCTTTCATAACTGAGAGCAAGAACGCCAGGTACCGCGATTGGGTTGCCGGCAAGGCGTTGAAGAAGAGCCAGCGCTTCGCCAGTCGCATCGCCGAGATCACGCATGTTGGCAGGGAAGCTGTGTTCGATACGACCCAGGCCGACCACAACACAGTGATCTTCAACGGCTTGGTAACCGGGCAGTGCGGCGAGCAACCTCTCGCTCCCTATGGTAGTTGCCTTCTAGGATCCGTAAACCTCACCCGCTTCGTCAAACACCCGTTCACCGACTTCGCGGAGTTCGACTGGAGCGAGTACCGCGAGGTCGTGAAGGTGTTCACGCGCATGCTCGACAACGTGGTCGAGGTCAACGGGCTGCCGCTGGAGAAGCAACGCGAGGAGATCCTGCGCAAGCGCCGCCACGGCATGGGATTCCTCGGACTCGGCAGCACGCTCACGCTGCTGCGCATGAAATACGGCTCGCCGGAGGCGGTGCAGTTCACCGAGGACGTGACGCGCGAGATGGCCGTGGCCGGCTGGGAGGCAGCGCTCGAGCTGGCCCGCGAGAAGGGGCCGGCGCCGATCATGAACGAGGAGTTCACGGTCACTAAGGAGATGCTGCGCAAGCGCCCGGAGATGGCGCGCGACGGCTGGAAGCCAGGAGCAAAGATCGCCGGGCGGCTGCTGCACGCCCGCTACAGCCGCTACATGCAGCGCGTCGCGCAGGCGGCGCCGCAGCTGGTGCATGAGCTGGCCGAGACCGGGGCGCGCTTCACGCACCACACCTCGATCGCCCCCACCGGCACCATCTCGCTGTCACTCGCCAACAATGCGTCCAACGGCATCGAGCCGTCGTTCGCGCACCACTATTTCCGCAACGTCATTCGGGAGGGCAAGAAATCCAAGGAAAAGCTCGACGTCTACTCGTTCGAGTTGCTGGCCTATCGCGAGCTGGTCAACCCGAAAGCCAAACCTGGAGCGACGAACGATGATGAGAGACTGCCGGACTACTTCATCGCCTCGGACGACATCACTCCCAAAGAGCATGTCGAAGTGCAGGCTGCGGCCCAGAAGTGGGTCGATTCATCGATTTCTAAGACGGCGAACGTGCCTACGGATTTTGCCTACGAAAAGTTCAAGGACATCTATCTGTATGCACACGAGCAGGGCCTGAAAGGCTGCACCACGTTCCGCTTCAACCCGGAGGCGTTCCAGGGGGTGCTGGTGAAGGAGCAGGACCTGAAGAACACCGTCTACAAGTTCACCCTCGAGGACGGCACCGTCGTCGAAGTGCGCGGTGACGAGGAAATCGACTACGACGGCGAGACTCACACCGCTGCCAATCTGTTCGATGCCATGAAGGACGGCTATTACGGCCGCATGTAGGGGCTTGAAAACCCCGGCGGCTCACCGCAGGAAAGCACTATGACCATCAAGATCGACCGCAAAATCGTCAAGTACTCGGTACAGAAGCCCGAGGACAAGCCGGCTGCGCCGCCTTCCTCGGCTGCGAGCGCGGCGCCGGATCCCGAGCTGGTGCGCGACAAGCACGGCCGCACCGCCAAAGTCATCCGGATGCACGAGAAGGTCGAGCGTCCGGAGGTGCTGGTCGGCTCAACCTACAAGATCAAGACACCGATCTCCGATCACGCGATGTACGTGACCATCAACGACATCGTGCTGAACGAGGGCACCGAGTACGAGCAGCGCCGGCCGTTCGAGATCTTCATCAACTCGAAGAATCTCGATCACTTCCAGTGGATCGTGGCGCTGACCCGCATCATCTCGGCGGTGTTCCGCAAGGGCGGCGACGTCACCTTCCTCGTCGATGAGCTGAAGGCGGTGTTCGATCCGCGCGGTGGCTATTGGCAGCCGGGCGGCAAGTTCATGCCCTCGATCATCGCCGAGCTCGGCCACGTGATCGAGAAGCACCTGCAGACCATCGGCCTGATAAGGAAGACGCAGCTCGACGTGCATCAGCAGAAGCTGGTCGCGGAGAAGCGCGCCGAGTTCGAGGCACGCGCGCGCCAGAGCGATGCCTTCGCCAAGACGCACTTCCCCGAGGGCGCGCAACTGTGCGCCCGTTGCAGCACGGCGGCGGTGGTGATGATGGACGGCTGCATGACCTGCCTGAACTGCGGCGATTCGAAGTGCGGGTGAACCGGTTTCCTGTTTGCGACGACCTACCATTACTGACAGAGTCGAGGCGAATTACGAGGCAGCCGCAGGGCTGCCTCGTTTGTTCAACGCACCGGCAGCCTGCTCCGGCCCACCAGCGCGCCGTGCGGCGCCGCCGTCATCTGCGCGCGCTCGCAGCTGAGTCGTCCCTCGCCCTCCTGACCCGGCTCGCAGTTGAGTGCCAGCTGCAGCTCGATGCTGCGCGGGGCCGCGAGCCCGCCGAAGCGCCGGTCGATATCGAGCAGCAGCTTCTGCGCCTCGGCGCGCTTGCCCGCGCCGAGCAGTGCTTCGGTCCTCTGCAGCTGCCGCGCGAGCTCGCCGTCGATGTCGGCCCGGCAGGCCGCGAGCCGGCCGGGCTCGGCGACCGCGCTCGTGGCGAGCGCGTGCAGCGCGTCCACCAGCGCCTCGGTACGCGCCACCTCGTGGCTGCTGCGGCGGGCGACCAGCGCGGTGGTGCCGAACACGCACCATTTGCGCATCGAGTGCATGCTGTCTGCGTCCATGTCGAGATGTGCCGGGTCGTTCTCGCCGGTCACGTACACGAGGTGCATCGATTCCTGGAAGTGCCGGAACAGCTCTGCCGGCGGCAGCGGCGGCACGCCCGTGCCCAAAGGATCGCTCCCGGCGTTGAGCAGCGCGCCGCGAAAGACGTCCGGGTAGCCGAGCGCCAGGCGCATCGCGATGCGCGAGCCGCCGGAGAACCCGCCCACATACACCCGCTGCGGGTCCACCGGGTAGCGCTGCATGACGTTGTAGAGCGCCAGCAGCGCCAGCGGTTCGCGCCGACCGATGACATCCTCCTCGTTGCCGGAGCGCGCGGCGCTCACGAAGATCACCCCGAAGCGATCGAGCGTCGGCCCCCAGCCCTGCGGCAGCCGCGCGTCCTGCCAGGGCGGCACGAACACCAGCACTCCGTAGCCTGCGGCCGGAGGCGTGGGGGGTACGTACAGCACGAAGCGCTCGGCGGCGAGATCGATCGATTGCTCGAGCAGTCGGCGCGGGGCGGGAGTGCGCGCCAGCACTCCCTTGATCTGCTCGCTCGCCAGCGGGCTCAGCAGGCGCCGCACGAGCTGCGTGGTCCCGGAGAGCGGCGAGTAATCGCTGAACACGACCTCGGTCTGCAGGCCGGTTGCCGCGGGTGCGGCGTGCGCGTCGACGAGCGCCGCGATCCCTGCGCCGAGGGCTACGCGGCACAGCATTTCCATGAGTCTCGCGAGCCGCATGGCGCGCAGTGTGCCACCAGTGCGCGCGGACGCGACCCAAAAAAAACCCCGCTGGAAGCGGGGTTGTCGGTCGCTTGCTTGTGTGTGGAGGAGTGTCGTTCTCGTTGTTATCCGGTTGCTGACGCGGTATCCACGGTAGTTTCGGGCTACATTCGCGAATCCACGCTTTCTTGGAGTATCCCTTGGCTTGCTTCCCCGGCTCGTGCCGCTGATGGTAGTTAGAAGATGAGCAACACTCGTGCCAGGGTGGCCCATGGCCCGGTGCGGCCCGCCTCCCGTGTCTTCCGAGGTGCACAAATGTGACGCAGTGCACATTGTGCGCACGTCCCGCCCCCCGCCGCGGGGCCCGGGTCCGCGCGTGAGCAGGCTTATGCCAGCAGGTGTCGGTGCAGCGGACACTCGAGTGTCAAAATACCTGACGCATTCCGGGGTGCACCGCGGCTACCGGCGGGGGCGCGGGATCGCACAACTCTTTGAAGCAGCTGAAAAACCTGAAGAACTTCGGGCTTCGAAGGGGTGTAAATGAACTCGACACACCCCCGGCGGACCACCAAGCCGTCGCCCGGCAGACGACTCGCGCCCCTGTTATGGGGGCTCGCGCTGGGCGCTCTGCTGCTCGCGGCGCGGGTACCGGCGGCGGAGGACCCGACGCCACGCCCGGCGCAGCTCGAGCGCGACGTGCAGTTCTGGGTGCGTGTCTACACCGAAGTCGACACCAACTCGGGTTTCCTGCACGACGAATACAACCTCGGCGTGGTGTACGACACGCTGCACTTCGAGCCCAGCACGACGCCCGCCGAGCGCCAGCGGATTGTCGACGCCGCGCGCAACCGCTATGGCGTGGCGCTGCGCCGGATCGCGGATGCGGGCGATGGCGCGTTGTCCGCCGAGGATCAGCGCATCCGCGAGCTGTGGGGCGCGGAAGGCACGCCGGCACGGCTGCGGGCCGCAGTCGACGACATGCGCTTTCAGCTCGGCCAGGCAGATCGCTTCCGCGCCGGCCTGGTCCGCTCGGGCGCCTGGGAGACGCACATTGCCGAGACGCTCGCCAACCTCGGCCTGCCGGCCGAGCTCGCTGTGCTGCCGCACGTGGAGTCCTCGTTCAATCCGAGCGCGTACTCCAAGGTCGGCGCCGCCGGCCTGTGGCAGTTCATGCGCTCGACCGGGCGGCGCTACATGCGCATCGACGGCGCGGTGGACGATCGGCTCGATCCGTTCCGCTCGACCGAGGCGGCTGCGCAGCTGCTGGCCTACAACTATCGCGTGCTCGGCACCTGGCCGCTGGCGCTCACGGCCTACAACCACGGCACGGCCGGCGTGCGCCATGCCAAGGAGACGATGGGCACCGATGACATCGTACGGATCGTGCGCGGCTACACGGGCCGCACGTTCGGCTTCGCCTCGCGCAACTTCTACGTCTCGTTCCTCGCCGCGCTGGAGATCGACCGTAATCCGCAGAAGTACTTCGGGCAGGTAAACAAGGAACCCGAGGCGCGCTTTCACGAGGTGGAACTGCCTGCCTACGTGCCCGTGACCGCGCTCCAGCGTGCCCTGAAGCTCGACGCGGGGCAGCTGCGCGCGCTGAATCCCGCGCTGCTGCCTTCGGTGTGGAACGGCCAGCAGCGCGTGCCCAAGGGCTACCGGCTGCGACTGCCCGCCGATGGCACGCAATGGACCGGCCAGCTGCTCGCACAGCGCCTCACGCCCGAGGAGATGTTCACCGGCCAGCGCGGACCACGGCGTTATCGTGTAGAGAGCGGCGACACGCTCGCGAGCCTCGCCGATCGCTACGGTGTCTCGATTCAGACGCTGGCGCGCATGAATCGTCTGCGCACCAGTGCGCGGCTGCGCCCGGGCAGCACGCTGACACTGCCGGAGACACCGGTGGTCACGCTGGCGGCGGCGACGCCCCCGGCGGCGCCACCCGTGTCCGCGCCGAGCGTGCCGGCGCAGGCCGCCTCGGCCGCGACCGCGGCGACGGTGGCGCCGCCGACTCCGGGCGGGGCGGTATCGACCGAGGTGGCCCAGCGCGAGAGCGCCGAGGATGCCGCCGCGATGGCGGAGATCGTGGTTGCCACGCGCGCGCGCGCCACCGCCGGCGGCCCGCAGCCGGTCTCGGCGGCGCAGGCCGAGGCGCTCGGTCCCGCGCTCGGACCCTCCGCGGACACCGAGCAGAGCGCCGACCCCTTCGATTACGGCGTGGCGCATGACAACACCATCCGCGTGGCGCCCGAGGAAACGCTGGGCCATTACGCCGACTGGCTCGGCATGACCTCCGTGCAGCTGCGCAGCCTCAACCACATGAAGCAGCGCGCCCCGGTGCGGATCGGCGAGCGCGTCAAGCTGGAGTTCTCCCAGGTTACGCCGCAGGTGTTCGAGACATTGCGCCGCGAGTATCACCGCGAGCTGCAGGCCGCCTACTTTGCCGCACACCGCATCGTGGGCACCGAGGTGCGCATCGCGCGCTCGGGCGACTCGGTGTGGACGCTCACCCAGCACCACGGCGCACAACTGCCGGTGTGGCTGCTGCAGCAGTACAACCCCGATCTCGACCTGGCAGCGCTGCGTCCGGGCGCGCAGATTGTGATCCCGCGCGTGGAGGAGGTCGGCAATGGCGGCTGAGGAAGCGTCGGCGTCCGCCGACGCTGGCTTGGGTGTGACGGAGATACATGCCGCGACCTGGGGGTGTGACTATAATCCCGGCCGTTTGCGGAACTCGGCACGGAAAGCGATGCGCTTCAGAAGCTTGGCGGTGATGCTGACGGCGGCCGTGAGGTTCGTGCCGGGGCAGGCCGACAGCCTCGCCACCGCGCAGCAGGTCAATCTGACACCCGCGCCGGCCATGGAGAGCCTGCCGGTCGTCGACCGCGTGGTGGTGCACAAGGGCGATCGGCGGCTGCTGCTCATGCACGGCGGCAACATCGTGCGCACCTACCACGTGCAGCTCGGTCTCAACCCCGTGGGGCAGAAGGAGCGTTCCGGGGACTTCCGCACGCCCGAGGGCACTTATCGGCTCGAGAAGCGCAACCCGCGCAGCGACTTCTTCCTGTCGATCAAGGTCTCGTACCCGAACGAGGTCGACCTGAAGCGCGCGCGGGCGCGGCACTGGGATACCGGCGGCTCCATCATGATTCATGGGCTGCCGAATCTGCTGCGGCACGAGCCGGAGTACTACGAGAGCCACGACTGGACCGACGGCTGCATCGCGGTGTCGAACGCGGACATGACCGAGATCTGGATGCTCACCCCCGACGACGTGCCGATCGAGATCCTGCCGTAAGAATTCCGTGAGCAGCGAGTTTTCAGAGTTCGTCGACGCGCGCGTCGGCCCGCGCGGTAGTCTCGAGAACCTGTCGCAGACCGAGATCGAGAAGCTGCTCGATACCGGCCAGGGCGGCATGTATCCGCTGTTCCGGCGTTGCGCGCTGGCGGTGCTGAACTCCGGTGCGCCCACCGACAACGCCAAGGAGATCTTCGACCGCTACCGCGATTTCCACATCCGCATCGTGCGCCATCCCTGGGGGGTGAAGCTCGAGATGCAGAACGCCCCGGCAGCAGCCTTCGTCGATGGGCAGATGATCCGCGGCATCAAGGAGCATCTGTTCGCCGTGCTGCGCGACGTGGTGTTCATCTCCAACGAGATCATCGCCAGCGGCCGCTTCGATCTCACCGATTCCGCCTCGATCACCAATGCGGTGTTCCACGTGCTGCGCAATGCGCGCCTGCTCGACTACAAGGCGCGGCCCAACCTGGTGGTGTGCTGGGGCGGCCACTCGATCGTCGCCAGCGAGTACCAGTACACCAAGAACGTCGGCTACGAGCTCGGCCTGCGCGCGCTCGACGTGTGCACCGGCTGCGGCCCGGGCGCCATGAAGGGCCCGATGAAGGGCGCGACCATCGGGCACGCCAAGCAGCGCATCGAGCACAGCCGCTACATCGGCATCACCGAGCCCGGCATCATCGCCGCCGAGCCACCCAATCCCATCGTCACGCAGCTGGCGATCATGCCGGACATCGAGAAGCGCCTCGAGGCATTCGTGCGCCTCGCGCACGGCATCGTGGTGTTCCCCGGTGGCGCGGGGACCGCGGAGGAGATCCTGTACCTGGCCGGCATTCTGCTCGACCCGGCCAATCGCGAGCAGCCGTTTCCGATCGTGCTGACCGGCCCGCGCGAGAGCGCCGCGTACTTCGAGCAGATCCTGCGCTTCATCGCCGCAACGCTGGGCGAGGAGGCCGCGCGGCGCTTCAGCGTGATCATCGACGACCCGCCCGAGGTGGCGCGGCGCATGGTGCGCGGCATGGATGCGGTGCGCGAATTCCGCCGCCGCCACAGCGATTCGTACAACTTCAACTGGCTGCTCTCCATCCAGTCCCAGTTCCAGCAGCCTTTCGAGGTCACGCACGCCAGCATGCGCGCGCTCGATCTCGGGCGCGCCCAGCCCGCGCACGAGCTGGCGGCGAATCTGCGCCGCGCCTTCTCCGGCATCGTCACCGGCAACGTCAAAGAGTGGGGTATCCAGGCCATCGAGCGCGACGGCCCGTATGAGCTCGCCGGTGATCCGGCGATCATGCGCCTCCTCGATGAGCTGCTGGCCGCGTTCGTCGCGCAGCGCCGCATGCGCCTGCCCGGCAGCGCCTATCGTCCGGTCTATCGCCTGGTGGCGTGAGCGCCGCTGCGCCGCCGGCGCGCTCAACGCGACCGCTGCGCGTCGCGGTTACATAACGCTTCGCGCGCCGCTCACTTTCTCGCGCTTGCACGAGAGCTGTGTCCCAGCGTAGCGGTGCAGCGACATGCCTGTGAACCAGTTCCTGCGGTGCCTACGGTGAACGCCGTACGCTCAGTGTCAATCTTCAGGAGCTTCTCATGGGCTCAAGCGACAGGGGGCGCGACGACGCGCCCGGCACGCACCGCGAACCGGCACCCGCCGGAACTCCCACCGGGGGAGCGGACGCGTATGCCAACTGGCTCGAGCGCATGCAGCGCGCCCGTGCCCGCCAGGCCGCAATCACCCGCAACCTGTACACGTGGTCGAACTACAAGAGCTGGGCCGACCAGGTGCGTGACTCCTGGGCCGCTACCGACTCCAGCGGCGCGCAAGGCGCCAGCACCAAGCCGAAGAAATAACCCGGCGCGCCTTCAGGCGATCGCCAGCTCTGCCGCCGGCGGCGGCTCCGCAGTCTCAGTTTCCGACGAATCCTCGCGAGCCTCCGGCTGCGCGGCCGCCGGCATGCCTGGCGCCGCCGGCGCGCCCTGCGCAGCCGAAACGGCCTGAGCCGCCTGGACGGCCGGCTCCGGCGGCTGCTGGCCGCCGCGCGGTCGCGCCAGCCACTGCACCAGCGGCCGCCACTGCTCGACGTCGTCGTGCGCAACGTAACTCTTCATCTCGTGCACGCCCACGCCGAGCTCGGCGGCGCGCACGTAGTTCTGCGAGTCGCGGATGGTGGCGACGATGGGGATGCCGAGCGTGTGCAGGAAGCGGATCAGGGACTGGTAGGTGAGGGTATTGCGGCGGACACGGTTGGCGATCACTCCGATGCGGTCGTCCTCGCGGCGGATCTTGGCGACCAGCAGCAGGTCGCGGATGCAGCGCGAGCAGGTATTAATGTCGATGTCGGACGGCAGCACCGGCACGATCACCTTGTCGGCGTCGCGGGTCATCTCCGGCAGCTGCCGCGCCTCGAGCGCCGCCGGCGTATCGACAATCACGTGGGTGGCGAGATCGGGCACCCGCAGCTGGAACGCGCGCGTGGTACGACTGTCTTTCTCGAAGGCGGCGATGACGTGAACCGGCGGCTGCGTCGGCTTGCGTTTCCTGACCCAGCGAAGCGAGGAGCCCTGCGGATCGAAATCCATGAGCACCGGCGTATACCCGCTCGCCGCCAGATAGCTCGCCAGATTGATCGCGATGGTCGTCTTGCCGGACCCGCCCTTGGGGTTCAGGACGACGATACGCTGCATGATGTCCTTGGTTCTGTCACATTCGCGTAGTGACGCGCTTCGCAGCCAAGCCTACGCAGGCGCAATCCGTGCTGCAAGTGCGCAAAACGACGCGTGCGAGTGTGAGCGCGCGCACGCCGAGCCCCGGGATGCTTCCGTAGATTGCCCCGCCGTGGAAGAGTTTTTTCTGCACCTGTGGGATGAGCTCGATGATGCCGCCGGTATCTGTCGCCACGTGGCGACCGCGGTGGCGGCCGAGACCGTGGCGGCCGTGGCGCCGCTGATCGCTGCCGTCTCGGCGACGCTCCTGGCGGGTGCCAGTACGCTCCTGCTCCTTCCCCGCCGGCTGCTGAGCCTCCTTGCCTGAGGGCGTTGCGGCCGCATCAGCCACGCGGCGCTTGAAAATTCCCTCGCGGTTCCCAAGATCGCATGCTTTGCGCACCCACAGCGGCTGCGCCGAAGGCAAGGCACATGGAACCCCGACCAAGCGAGCATCCCGACACCCCCGGCGCGCAGGCCGCGCCGCACGATTCTGCCAGCGGCGCCGGCGCCCCGGGCGGGCGCCAGACCCACGGCTTTCAGGCCGAGGTGCGCGAGCTGCTGAAGCTCATGATCCATTCCCTGTACAGCCACCGGGAGATCTTCCTGCGTGAGCTGATCTCGAACGCCTCGGACGCCTGCGACCGACTGCGCTTCGCCGCCATCGCCGACAGCGCGCTGCTCGCCCCCGATCCGGAGCTCGGTATCCGCGTCGAGGCTGACGCCTCAGCCGGGACCGTCACCATCACCGATAACGGCATCGGTATGACGCGTGAAGAGGCCGTGGCCAACCTCGGCACCATCGCGCGCTCGGGCACCGCCGAGTTCTTCCGCTCGCTGTCCGGGGATGAGCAACGGGCCTCGGCGCTGATCGGCCAGTTTGGCGTCGGCTTCTACTCGGCGTTCATCGTCGCCGAGCGCGTCGTGGTGCGCTCGCGCAAGGCCGGTGAGCCGCCCGCGGCGGGCGTGTGCTGGGAGTCGGGCGCGGACGGTGAGTTCAGCGTCGAGAGCATCACCCGCGCCGAGCGCGGCACGGCAGTGACGCTGCACTTGAAGGCAGACGCGCGCGAGTTCGCCGATCCGCTGCGCCTGCGAGGCCTCATTCGCCGCTACTCGGACCACATCGGCTTCCCGGTGCGTATGCGCAAGGAGGGCGAGGCGTCGCTCGAATACGAGGTGGTGAACCAGGCGAAGGCGCTGTGGACGCTGCCGCGCACCGAGATCTCCGACGAGGAGTACCGGCAGTTCTACCAGTACCTCGCGCACGACTTCACCGACCCGCTCACCTGGAGCCACAACAAGGTCGAGGGCAAGCGCGAGTACATCAGCCTGCTGTACGTGCCGGGACGCGCGCCGTTCGATCTGTGGCAGCGCGATGCCGCGCGCGGACTGAAGCTGTACGTACGGCGCGTGTTCATCATGGACGACGCCGAGCAGTTCCTGCCCCTGTACCTGCGCTTCATCAAGGGGGTGGTCGATTCGAGCGATCTGCCGCTCAACGTCTCGCGTGAGATCCTGCAGCAGGAGCCGGAGGTCGAGGCGATCCGCAGCAGTCTCACCAAACGGGTGCTCGACCTGCTGGCGCGGCTGATGAAGGACGACGCGGCGAAGTACGCCGCGTTCTGGAAGGAATTCGGCACCGTCCTGAAGGAGGGCGTGGTGCAGGATCACGCCAACCACGCGGCGATCCTGCCGCTGCTGCGCTTTGCCAGCACGCATGGTGCGGACGACACCCCCACGGTGGCGCTGGCCGATTACGTGGCGCGCATGAAGCCCGGCCAGGAGCGCATCTATTACGTCACCGCCGAGAGCGTCGCCGCGGCGCGCGGCAGCCCGGCTATCGAGCGGCTGCGCGAGCGCGGTCTGGAGGTGCTGCTGCTCGGTGAGCGCATCGACGAATGGGTGATGCAACACGTCGAGACCTACGAGGGCAAGCGCTTCAAGGACGCCGCGCGCGGCGAGCTCGAGCTCGGTGGACTGGCAACGGATGCCGATCGCAGCGAGCGCGATGCGGCGCTCAGGGAAAACAAGGGCCTGCTCAAGCGCATCAAGGACGCCCTCGGCGAGCGCGTCACCGAGGTGCGCCTCAGCGAGCGGCTGAAGGAGTCGCCGGCCTGCCTGGTGCTCGGTGAGCACGACCTGAGCGAGCAGATGCGGCGCATGCTGGCCGCGGCCGGGCAGCAGGCGCCGCCGGCGCGGCCGCTGCTCGAGCTGAACGTCGGCCACCCGCTGGTGAGGTACCTCGACGGTGTCAGCGACGGCGCGGAATTCAGCGAGCTGGCGCAACTGCTGTACGACCAGGCGGCGCTCGCGGAAGGCACGCCGCTCGCCAATCCGCCAGAATACGTGCAGCGCCTGAATCGCCTGCTGGTGCGGCTCGCCGCGCCGCAGGGCGCCGCCTCCTGAACATGGCGCGCCCGCCGCCACGTGCCGAGCGGCTGCTGTTGGCAGGTCCGGCCGGAGCGCTCGAGGCGCTGATCGAGACGCCGGCCGCCGCGGGCGCGGGAGCCGGCCACGGCGCAGCCGGCCCGGGCGGTGCAGCCAACCCCGCCGGTGCCTCGCTGCCCGCATTCGGCGTCGTGTGTCATCCGCATCCACTGCACGGCGGCACCCTGGACAACAAGGTCGTGTGGACGCTGGCGCGTGCGTTCCAGCAGCTCGGCGCCGCCACGATCCGCTTCAACTTCCGCGGCGTGGGGGCGAGTGCCGGGCGCTACGATGAGGGGCGCGGCGAGACCGCCGATACACTCGCCGTGATCGCCGCCGGCCGGGAGCGCTGGCCGCGGGCACCGTTGTGGCTCGCCGGGTTCTCCTTCGGCGGCGTGGTGGCGCTCAACGCAGCCCGCGAGGTGCCTGCGGCGCTGCTGGTGACGGTGGCACCGGGCATCACGCGCATCGATCCGGGCGCTGCCCCCCTGCCTGAGTGTCCGTGGCTCATCGTGCAGGGCGAGGCCGATGACGTAGTGCCGGCGCCCGCCGTCATCGCCTGGGCGCGTGCGCTCGTGCCGCCGCCGCAGCTGGTGCTGCTGTCCGGTGCGGGGCATTTCTTCCATGGGCGCATCAACGAGCTGCGCGACGTGGTGGTCGACTTTCTGACACGCACCGTGGCGCAGCCAGCGCGCGCCTGACGGCACAGCGCACGGTCAGCAAAAGGCCCGGCAGGGAAGGCTTCCCGGCCGGGCCTTTGAATCCGCCTGTGACGGAAGCGTTTACGAGTTGACCATCGCCTTCAGGCTCTTCAGCGGCATGACGCGCACCTTCTTGCTCGCTGGCTTGGCCTTGAACATCATCTTCTCGCCGGTGAAGGGATTGATGCCTTCACGGGCCTTGGTGGCCGGCTTCTTCACGACCTTCATTTTCAGCAAGCCCGGCATGGTGAACAGGCCGTTGCCGCGCAGGCTCTTCTTGATCACGCCCCCCAGCGAATCGAAGACGCTTCCGACCTGCTTGCGCGAGAGCCCCGTATCCTTGGAAATGTGTGTCAGGACTTCCGACTTCGTCGGTGCGCCACCCTTTTTCGCCATGTTGCCCTACTCCTCGAGGATTTGTGTTTGCGAGACGCGATGCGCTTAATCGCACCGCGCGATGAGAATCGGGGCGGAAAAATAGCACATGCGCGCGCTTTCGCAAGCGGTTTTTTGCGCAGGGGTGTTGCGAAAGTGCCTTTTTTCACAGGGTTTCCGGCTGCGCGAGCGCGCCGGGTGCGGCTGTTGCGCACAAGTTGCGGCCACAGGTCGCAGCCACACAACGGCGCGCAAGCTGCGATTCTCGTTGCGAAGTCTGTGCTAAGCGCGTGTTCCGTCAGCGCAACGCGCGAGTCATACGACGCACCAGGCGCGGCATCTGCGGACGATCTGTCGCACATGTTCAGGGAATCAGGATCAGGATCACCTGGATCACGATGATGGCCCACAGCGGTGACAGGTCGAGACCTGCCGGCGAGGGAATCAGCCTGCGGATTGGCCGCAACACCGGCTCGCACAGTGTCGCCAGCACCGACTGCAGGGGCGAATAGCCGCCGGGCGCGATCAGACTCAGGATCGCGTACAGGAATATGGCGCACAGATAGGTCTGCAGCAGGATGTGCGCCACCTCGAGCACCACTTCCTGCCCGAGCAGCAGCGCTCCGGGCACGGCGCCGGTACGCAGCCAGTCGAGTATCGCGATCT
The DNA here is from genome assembly GCA_963837075.1 of uncultured Gammaproteobacteria bacterium. Classification (GTDB taxonomy): domain Bacteria; phylum Pseudomonadota; class Gammaproteobacteria; order Steroidobacterales; family Steroidobacteraceae; genus 13-2-20CM-66-19. The sequence goes on from CAWILY010000009.1 coordinate 961,845, forward strand.
CCGCGCCCGCCACCAGCAGCACTGCGACCACGGACGCGGTGTCGAGCTTGCCGATCGGCGGCAGTACCCGGCGCAGCGGCAGGATCACCGGATTGGTGAGCTTCACGACGGCCTGGCACAGGGGGTTGCGGAAATCGGCTCGCGTCCACTGCAGCAGCAGGCGGATCAGCACCAGAAATAGCGCCAGCGACAGCAGCGTGCGGACGACGAAATGCAGTGCCTGGATCATGCCGTGCCCTCGGCCAGCTCACGGCTGCGCTGCGTGGCGGCGGCGAGTGCCGCGTACACCGCGCTGCGCAGGCCCGCAGCTTCGAGCACCTGCAACGCCGCTTCCGTCGTGCCACCGCGCGAGGTCACCTCCTGCCGCAGCCGCGCCAGGTCGGCATCGCCCGACTGCACCAGCCGGCCGGCGCCGTGTAGTGTCGCCGCGGCGAGCCGTCGCGCGATCGCCTGCGGAAGGCCCAGCTGCTCCCCCGCCTCGGCCATGAGCTCGGCCAGCAGGAAGAAGTAGGCGGGTCCGCTGCCCGAGAGAGCGGTCACCACATCGAGCGCTGCCTCCGCCCCGACCCACACGATCTCGCCGACCGCCTGCAGCACGTCCGCTGCCACCGCGCGCTCGGCGGCAGCCACTCCCGGCGGCGCGTACAGCCCGGTGATGCCGGCACCGAGGAGCGCAGGCCGGTTGGGCATCGCGCGCAGCACCGGCACGCCGGGACCGCAGGCCGCAGCCAGAGTCGCGATGCGCACCCCGGCGACCACGGACACTACCAACGGCCGCGCGGCGGCGAGCTCGCCGGCGAGCTCGTGCAGCACCCCGGCCACATCGGCCGGCTTCACCGCCAGCACCACCACCGCGGCGCCACGGGCCGCAGCGCGGTTGTCGGCCGCAGCGGTGAGACCAAAGTCGCGTGTCAGCGCCGTGCGCGCCTCGGGCAGCATCTCGCCAACCTGCAGCTCACCGGGCCGCGTGCCCCGGTGCAACAGTCCGCCGATGAGCGCGCGGCCCATGTTGCCCGCTCCGAGAACGCAGATGCGGCGCTTCGTCATGGCAGGGATTGTAGCGGCGATCAGGCGCGCGCGGGCCGCGCGCCGAACAGCGCCGTGCCGATGCGCACGATGGTGGCGCCCTCGAGGATCGCCGCTTCGAAGTCTGCGCTCATGCCCATCGACAGCGTATCGAGGCGGCAGCCGGCGGCGTTGAGCTCGTCCCTGAGGGCGCGCAGCCGCGCGAACCACGCCCGCTGACGTGCCGGCTCGCTCTCGTCGGGCGGAACGCACATCAGCCCCCGCAGCACGAGGCGTGGCAGGCGCGCGACCGCCACGGCGAGCGCCGGCAGCTCCACGGGGCTGACGCCACCCTTACTGAGCTCGCCCGCGACGTTGACCTCCAGACAGACATTGAGCGGGGGTGCGTCCGGCGGGCGTTGCGCGGACAGCCGTTCGGCCACCTTGAGCCGGTCCACAGCGTGTACCCAGGCGAAGCCCGCGGCGATCGCGCGGGTCTTGTTGGCCTGGACGCGGCCGATGAAATGCCAGGTGAGGGCGCGATCCTGCAGCGCCGCAACCTTCGTCAGCGCCTCCTGCAGGTAGCTCTCACCGAAGTCGCGCACGCCGCAGTCGGCCGCCGCAGCCAGCAGCTCCAGCGGCTGCGCCTTGCCGACCGCCAGGAGTGTGACCGAGTCCTCACTCCGGCCGGCGGCGGCGGCCGCCCGCGCCATCCGCTCGCGTACCGAGCGCAGCGCTGCGGCCAAATTCTGCGGACTCATTAACATATGGGATGGGTGACGCCTTTATACTGCCAGAGCGCTTCCGCCTGCAGGCGCGTGCGTCGCCGCGCCCTGCCACCGTGAGCGCCCGTTTCCGGGAGCATCAATGGCCGTCGACATCGCGCAACTGCTGGCATTCGCCGTCAAGAACAATGCCTCCGACCTGCATCTGTCCTCGGGCGTGCCGCCGATGATCCGTGTCGACGGTGACATGAAGCGCATCAACATGCCGCCGCTGTCGCACAAGGAAGTGCACTCCATGGTGTACGACATCATGAATGACAAGCAGCGCAAGGCCTATGAGGAATTCTTCGAAACCGACTTCTCCTTCGAGATTCCCAAGCTGGCGCGCTTTCGCGTCAACGCCTTCAACCAGAACCGCGGCGCGGGCGCGGTGTTCCGCAACATTCCCTCGGTCATCCTGTCGCTCGATGACCTCAATTCGCCGAAGATTTTCCGCGACCTGTGCATGCTGCCGCGCGGACTGGTGCTGGTCACAGGTCCCACCGGCTCGGGCAAGTCGACGACGCTGGCCGGCATGGTCAACCACTGCAACGACAACCGCCCGGACCACATCATCACCATCGAGGATCCGATCGAGTTCGTGCACGAGTCCAAGCGCTGTCTGGTGAACCAGCGCGAGGTGCACCGTGACACCCTCGGCTTCAGTGAAGCGCTGCGCTCGGCGCTGCGCGAGGATCCGGACGTGATACTGGTGGGCGAAATGCGCGATCTGGAGACCATCCGCCTGGCACTCACCGCCGCCGAGACCGGCCACCTGGTATTCGGCACCCTGCATACCTCGTCCGCCGCCAAGACCATCGACCGCATCGTCGACGTGTTTCCGGGCGAGGAGAAGGACATGGTGCGCTCGATGCTGTCGGAATCGCTGCGCGCGGTGGTCTCGCAGACGCTGATGAAGAAGAACGGCGGCGGCCGCGTGGCGGCGCACGAGATCATGATCGGCACGCCGGCGATCCGTAACCTCATCCGAGAGGGTAAGATCGCGCAGATGTATTCCTCCATCCAGACCGGCGGCGCGCAGGGCATGCAGACTCTCGACCAGTGCCTGCAGGAGCTGGTCGCCAAGGGTATCGTCAGCAAGGAAGAGGCGCGCTACAAGGCGCAGAACAAGGATGCTCTGTAACTGACAGACGCTCGGCGGGGAGCGTCAGGGGCTGAAACGACGTGGATCGCGACCAAGCCATCAAGCTAATGCAGGACCTGCTGCGTCGGGTCACCGAGAAGAAGGCCTCGGACCTGTTCATCACCGCCGGCTTTCCCCCGGCGATCAAGATCGACGGCGAGGTCCGCCCGCAATCCGAGCGCGCGCTCACTGCCGAGCAGTCCGCCACGCTGGTGCGCGCCATCATGAACGACCGGCAGACCAAGGAGTTCGACGCCACCAAGGAGTGCAACTTCGCCATCGCACCGCCGGGCATCGGCCGCTTCCGCGTGAGCGCTTTCGTGCAGCAGGCGGCCATCGGCTGCGTGATCCGTCTGATCAACGCCAAGATCCCGACCTTCGAGGAGCTCGAGCTGCCGCCGATCCTGAAGGAGGTGGTGCTCTCCAAGCGCGGGCTGGTGATCATCGTCGGCGGCACCGGCTCGGGCAAATCGACCACGCTGGCCGCGATGGTCGGCTACCGCAACGAGAAGACCCGCGGCCACATCGTCACCATCGAGGACCCGGTTGAGTACGTGCATACCCACAAGGGCTGCGTGATCACGCACCGTGAGGTAGGCGTCGATACCGACTCCTGGCAGAATGCTCTCAAGAACACGCTGCGTCAGGCGCCGGACGTGATCCTGATCGGCGAGATCCGCGACCGCGACACCATGGAATACGGCATTCAGTTCTCCGAGACCGGACACCTGGTGCTGGCCACGCTGCACGCCAACAGCGCCAACCAGGCGCTCGACCGCGTCATCAACTTCTTCCCCGACGAGCGCCGCGACCAGCTGCTGATGGATCTGTCGCTCAACATCCGCGCGCTGGTATCGCAGCGGCTGGTGCCGCGCGAGTCGGGCACCGGGCGCATCGCGGCGATGGAGATCATGCTCAACTCGCCGCTGATCCAGGACCTGATCTTCAAGGGCGACGTCGCCAAGATCAAGGAAGTCATGTCGCGCTCCACGCGCCTCGGCATGAAGACCTTCGACCAGTCGCTGTTCGAGCTGTACGAGACCGGCTTCATCTCCTACGAGGACGCGCTGCGCAACGCCGACTCGAAGAACGAGTTGCGGCTGCGCATCAAGCTCGACAGCAAGCGCGAGGCCAAGAACGTCGATGACGGCGGTGCGCTGCGCATCGTCGAGGAAGAGCAGGGCCGCACTCTGTGAGCGTCGCCCGGGATGTGAAGTCGCGCGAGGATCTCGAAGCGACCGGGCCCAATCCGGCCCTGAGCGATGCACTGTCGGCGTCGGACACGCGGCATCCGACGCTCAACACCAAGCCGCTGTTCAAGCTGATGGTCGAGAAGAAGGCCTCCGACCTGTTCTTCACCTCCAACGCGCCCATCAAGATCAAGATCGAGGGCCAGATCCTGCCCGTGAACAAGCAGGTGCTCACCCCGGAAACGGTGCGCCAGACCGCGTTTGCCCTCATGTCAGCCGAGCAGCGTGACCACTTCCTGAAGGAGTGGGAGCTCGACTTCGCGGTCTCCGAGCCCGGTCTCGGACGCTTCCGCGTCAACGTGTTCATGCAGCGCGGCTTCCCGGCGATGGTGATGCGCTACATCACCGCCGATATGCCGCGGCTCGATACGCTGGGACTGCCGGATGTGGTCGGCGAGCTGACGCTGCTCAAGCGCGGGCTGCTGCTGATGGTGGGCGCCACCGGCTCGGGTAAGTCCACCACGCTCGCGGCGATGATCAACTACCGCAACGAGAACTCCTCCGATCACATCGTCACCATCGAGGATCCGATCGAGTTCCTGCACACCAACAAGCGCTCGATCGTCAACCAGCGCGAAGTGGGGCTGGATACCAAGAGCTACTCGCGCGCGCTGCGCGGCGTGGTGCGCGCGGCGCCGGACGTGATCCTGATCGGCGAGATCCGCGACAAGGAGGGCATGGAAGCGGCCATCAACCTCGCTGGCACCGGTCACCTGGTGCTCGCGACGCTGCATGCCAACAACTGCGCCGAGTCGCTCGACCGCATCATCAACATGTTCCCGCGCGAGCAGCACAACCAGATCTTCCTCGATCTGTCGCAATACCTGCGCGCCATCATGGCGCAGCGGCTGGTGATGGGTAAGGAGAACCGCCGGGTCGCCGCCGTGGAGATCATGATCAATACACCGCACATCGCCACCCTGATCAAGAAGGGCGATGTGGTGTCGATCAAGGAAGCCATCAACACTTCCAGCGACAAGAGCATCCAGAGCTTCGACGCCTCGCTGTTCAGCCTCTACAAGCAGGGGCGGGTCGGGCTCGAGGAAGCGCTCACCAACGCCGACTCGCGCTCCAACCTCGAGGCCAAGATCAACTTCGGCTAGGCTTCGCCGGCGGCGGTGCTGCTGGTGGCACGCTACGCGGCGCGGCCGCGGGCGGCGTACCGGTAGCGGGGGGCGCGGCGACATTCCACGCCTCGATGAACTGCCAGATGTGGGTGTCGATTTCCCGCCAACGGGGCAGGTTGCCCGCATGCGTGCGCCAGGCGATGCGCACCCCGCCGTAGCGCCTGGAGAAGTAGCGCGCCTGCAGCTGCGGGAAGGTGACCTCCGCGGGGTAGGGCGCGAGCTGCGTAAACAGCATGATGTCCTCGTGGCGCGCTGCGTCGCGCTGCCCGTAGCAGGCGAAGTGATCGGGCCGCGCCCGCTCGGCGTAGCACTTGAGGCCATAGAGCTCACGATGGTCGTCGGGGTTGAGCAGCTCCCCGAGCGCACGCTTCAGCATGTTGGGTGGATATTCCCCGGGTGCGTCCGGCTCGGCTTCGTGAGGATTGCCCTCGTGCAGGTAGACGACCTCGACCTTGTTCGGGTCGGACTCGTTGCGGTAGTTCTGCAGGGTGTAGCCGCTGAAGTTGGGCAGGAAGAAGTCGAACTGCACCTCGGTATGGCCGGTCGCCGTGGGGAACATCGGGCGCAGCGGCGCCTCGCGTTGGATCGCCGCGCGCTGGTACTCGAGCGGGATCTCGAGCACCAGGCTGTCGGTGATCTTCGCCGGCGGAGTATGGCCTCGCGGCCACGCCTGCAGCGGCGGCGCGGGCGCCGGCGCGGCGGGCGCAGGCGGGCGCTGCTTCGCGCAGCCGGCGCAGGCGATGCCGCACAGCACCAGCACGGCGGCGCGCGGCGCCGTCATCGGCTCAGCGCCGCAGCGCCGCGCCCGCGCCGGCAACGCCTGCGTTCAGAAGACGCTGTAGGCATCGAACACTGGTCCGTCGACGCACACGCGCTTCATCGCCGCTCCCTGCGGCGTGTGCACCTCCACCGTGCAGCCGGCGCAGCCGCCTACCGCGCAGGCCATGAACTCCTCGAGCGACACCTGGCAGGGCACGCCGTAGCGGCGCGCCAGCTGCGCGCTCGCCGCGAGCATCGGCGTCGGGCCGCAGGAGAAGATCTCCACCTGCGCGAGCTCGGTCGCGGTGAGCGAGTCGAGCCATACGGCGGCGAGCTCGGTGACCAATCCCGGGAAGCAGCCCGGCAGCTCCGCGCGGCTCGCCAGCCGGCTCGGCACGCCCCCTTCCTCGAGCAACGGCATGCAGGCGATGCTGGCGGCGGGCATGCCCGGCACGATGAGCGCCGAGGGGCGCGCGCGGAACGGAAACGGTACCTCCGAGCCCATCAGCACCAGCGGCTTCCACGCCGCGCCTGCCGCGGCGCACAGCCGCTCGGCGAGGAACACCATCGGCGGGATGCCGACGCCGCCGCCGAGCAGCAGCGCGCGCGGCCGCTCGCGATGCGTGCTGAACGGCCGGCCGACCGGGCCGAGCACGGAGAGCTCCTCGCCCGCGCGGCGCTCGCTCAGCGCACGCAGCCCCGCGCCTACCACCTTGTAGAGCAGCTCGATCCAGCCCGCGCGCGCATCGGCGCGCATGATCGACAGCGGCCGGCGCATGGGGATCGAGGCATCGCAGGTGAGGTGCACGAAGCTGCCGGGCGCGGCGTGGGCCGCGCACTTCGGTGCGGCGAGCCGCAGCACGAACTGTCCGGCATCGAAGGCGAGCTGCGACAATACCCGTGCCTGTTCGAGGAAGATCGTGCCGCGCGCCGGCGGGCTCATGCGCGGGCACCGCGCGAAGTCAGCACCTCCTCGAGCACCGCCATGCGTACCGCGACGCCGTTGCGTACCTGGTCGCGAATCACCGATTGCGGTCCGTCGGCGACCTCGGAGGCGATCTCGATGCCACGGTTCATCGGCTGCGGATGCATGACGATCGCGTCCGGGCGCGCCAGCGCCAGGCGCTCACGCGTCAGTCCCCAGGCTGCGAAATAGCGCTCGCCGTCGGGCAGGTCCGCCTCACTCATGCGCTCCTTCTGGATGCGCAGCATCATGACGACGTCGGCATCCGCGAGCGCCGTGGCCAGGCTCGTATGGCGCACGCAGCCGGCGAACTCGTGGCTCCCGGGCATCAGCGCCGGCGGGGCCGCGAGCGCGAAGTCGCGCACGCCGAGGGTGCGCAGCGCGTGCCAGGCGGAGCGCGCCACGCGCGAGTGGCGCAGGTCGCCGACGATCGCCACGATGAGCCCGGAAAAGCGCTGCTTGCGCTGATAAATGGTGAGCGCATCGAGCAGGCCCTGGGTGGGATGTGATAGGTGCGCCTCGCCGGCGGACAGCACGCTTACGTGCGGCGCGACGTGCTCGGCCACGACGCCGCAGACGCCGGCCTCGGCATCGCGGATGACGAACGCGTCCACGTGCAGCGACTGCAGCGTGTAGACGGTGTCGAGCATGCTCTCGCCCTTGACGCGCGAGGACAGCTGCACCTCGAGGTTCACCACATCCGCCCCCAGACGCTTGGCGGCGAGCTCGAAGCTCACGCGCGTGCGCGTGGAGGGCTCGGTGAACAGGTTCGCGACGGTAAAGCCGGCGAGCGAGTGGCTGCTTGCCGGCGGCGCGCCGAGCGGACGCACCAGGCTCTGCGAGTGCTCGAGCAGGCGCTCGATGTGGGTGCGTGGCAGCGTCTCCAGGGTGAGGAGATGGCGCAGCGAGCCGTCCGCGCGCAGCTGCTCGGTCATGGCTTCATGTCCCCTTCTCCGGCAAACCAGCGTCCGAGTATCACCGCCGCGGCCGCGCTGTCGACGTCCGCGCGGGCGATGCGCCGCCGGCGCTGCCCGCTCGCGCGGCGAGCCTTGAGCGCTGCATGTGCCTCGAGCGAGGAGAAGCGCTCATCGACCATCTGAACGGGCAGGGCGAAGCGGCGCGCGAGCTCGGCGGCGAAGCCACGTGCCGTGGCCGCGAGCGCCGAGTCGCTCCCGTCCGCATTATAGGGTGCGCCGACTATCAGCATGCCGGGCTCGAGGGCGCGGACCGCGCTCGCGATCGCGTCCCAGTCCGGTCCCGTGCGGCCGCAGCTGACCGCCGCGCGCGGCGCGGCCTGCCGGGTCAGGGTATCGCCGCAGGCGAGGCCAATGCGTTTGAGTCCAAAATCGAAGGCGAGGACTGTCTGCGCCCGCGTCATGCCCCTGGGACGGGTGCGTCAGGCATGCCCGGCCTCGGTGCTCAGGCGCTCGGGGTCGATGCCCAGCAGCCGCCATGCGCCCGCCCAGCGCTCCTCGAACGGCAGCTCGAACACCACGCGCGGATCGACCGGAATCGCCGCCCAGGCGTTGTCCTTCATCTCGCGCTCGAGCTGACCCGACTCCCAGCCGGCGTAGCCGAGGGCGATGACCGCATCCGAGGGCCCCTCACCGCGCGCCATCGCAGCCAGCACGTCGCGCGAGGTCGTCACCTGGATGGTGTCGGAGACGCGGTGGGTGTGATCCCAGTTGCCCCCGGGTCGGTGCAGCACGAAGCCGCGATCGGTGTGCACCGGTCCGCCACGCAGCACCGGCTGGGCGGCGATGAACTCGGTGGAGGGCTCGAGCTTCATCTGCGAGAGCACGTCCGAGAGCCGCATCGGCAGCGGCTTGTTGAGCACGATGCCGAGCGCGCCCTTGTCGGTGTGCTCACAGATGATCGCCACGGTCTGCGCGAAGTTGGGATCGTTGAGCTGCGGCATCGCGATCAGCAGGTGGTTGGTGAGGCTGCCGCTGTCGGTGTCACTGAATATGGGCCCGTCCGCCTGGGCCTCGCCGCTCAGGGAGCTGTGCTTGGCGCGCATGAGTGCAGTATGGGCATGGCAGCTGCCAGTCTCAAGGCGCTGTTGACACGGTACCGCTGCCGACGCGGCCGCCTGTGAACTGCCACTCGTAGGCAAAGTGCAACACGTGGTACCGGGCCGCGAGCTCGGGTGGAAAGGGATCGAACGGGCTCGCCAGCTTCAGCGTGGCGAGCGCTGCCTGGTCGAGCTCCGGATCGCCGCTCGAGCGGCGGATCTGCGCGGTGCGCACCGTGCCGCTCGAATCGATCGCCACGGCCACGAGCGGGCTCGACGCCGCCGCCGTGGTGCGGGCAACGTTCGGGAAGTTGACGGTGCCGATGCGCTCGACCTTGCGCCGCCAGGCATCCAGGTAGGGTGCGAGCTCGGTGGCGCGCGTGTCCGGGGTGATCCACAGCTCGTCGCGCTGCGGCCCGGAGAGCTCCGCCGGTCCTTGCTCGTCTTCCGGTCCGGGCTGCGCGGCGGGCAGCTGGTCGATCAGCAGCGGGCGGTTGCGCACCGTGCCCTCGCTCCCGGCATCCGCAAGGTAGACCACCCGCGTGCTCCAGCCGCTGGTGGTGAGCACCGGCTCGCTGGGGCTCCCGGCCCGATCGCCGCTGTCAGCCAGGGTGTCGCCTTGCGCGCTGCCGGCGTGTTTGGGCAGCGGCACCGCGGCGGCGCGATTGCGCGGCTTTTTGGGCTGGCGCGTGTTGCCCGAGCCGAGCTGGGTGCGCTGCGCCAGGTAGGTCGCCTGCGCGTTCCTGTCGGCCTCCGGCAGCTCATCCGACACCAGCAGCACCTCGAGGCCCGGCGCCTGATCCTTGTCGCCGGCGTTGGCGTTGAAAGTGAGCCCGAGAATGACGAGTCCGTGCAGCAGCCCCGCGAGGAACACCATGGTAAGCAACCGATCCCACACCGGGGCGATGCCCTCGCGCAGCATGAGCGCTCGTCGTGCCATGGGGCGCCTAACCGGCAGGGGCTGCCGCGGCGGTGCCGCTGCCGGGTGTGCCACGGGCGCCGAGCCGCCGCTCGATGGCGAGCATCAGCAGCTCGCTGATGTGCAGGCCGAACTGCTTGTCGAGCTCGCGGATGCCGGTGGGGCTGGTGACGTTGATCTCGGTCACGAAGCCACCGATCACGTCGAGGCCCACGAACAGCATGCCCCGGGCAGCGAGCGCCGGTCCGATCTGCGCCGCGAGCCAGCGATCGCGATCGTTCAGCGGACGGCCGACGCCGCGCGCACCGGCGGCGAGGTTGCCGCGGTGATCCTCCGCGGAAGGGATGCGGGCGAGGGCGTACGGCACCGGCTCACCGTCGATGAGCAGCACGCGCGAGTCGCCCGACTCGACGATCGCCGGCAGGTAGCGCTGCGCGATGGCGAAGCGGGTACCGTAGTCGGTGAGGGTCTCGAACACGACGCGCGCGTTGCGGTCGTCCTTCTCCAGCACGAATATCGAGCGTCCGCCCATGCCGTGCAGCGGCTTGACGACGATCTTGCCGTGCTCGCGCAGGAAGCCGCCCATCTCCGCCATGTCGCGCGTGATGAGCGTCGGCGCGCAGCACTGCGGGAACCAGGCGGTGTAGACCTTCTCGTTCATGTCGCGCAGCCCCTGCGGCCGGTTCACCACCAGCACCCCGGTGCTCTCGGCGCGCTCGAGGATGTAGCTGGTGTAGATGTACTCGGTATCGAAGGGCGGGTCCTTGCGCATCAGCAGGCAATCGAGGGCGCTGAGCGGCGCCATGACGGCGGGGCCCAGCGTGAACCAGTCCGCCGGGTCCGCCCGCACGGTGAGCGGCCGCATGTAGCCGAACGCCACCCCGTTACGCAGCAGCAGGTCACGCTGCTCGAGGTAAGCGAGCTCGAAGCCGTGCTCCTGCGCGGCGAGCAGCATCGCCAGTGTCGAGTCCTTGGCGTAGGTGATGGCACCTATGGGATCCATCACCACGCCCAGCCGTTTGGGGGTGGCCATCGGCGCGATTATGCTCGTTGGCGCGGGCCTTTGGTCTGCCGCCGCCGGCGGCACCGGCCGCCGCCCCGCGGTGACCTTCGAAAAACGTGACGTGCATGGCATAGCAGGGGGTATACCGATATGTTAAAACCCCGCTGCGCCTGCCCGTGCGCGCGGGGGCCCGTGAAACTAAACGGCTTGTGTGGACAGCACGCGCCGTTGCCGGCGTGAGCTTCATGTTTCGCGAAAGCGTCGCTCAGGCCCGCTGCGCGTGCGCGCGGTGCCAGGGCCCGTGCCCGTGGCCCTGCCGCCTGAGGTTTAAGGAAGGAGTCTGCTCACCGTGACCGGCAGCAACACCAAGCTCCAGGGCCTGAAGGTTCTGGTCATCGACGACAGCAAGACCATCCGCCGCACCGCGGAGACGCTGCTCGCGAAGGAAGGCTGCGAGGTCTTCACCGCGATCGACGGCTTCGATGCGCTTGCCAAGATCGCCGACCACCAGCCCGACATCGTGTTCGTCGACATCATGATGCCGCGGCTGGACGGCTACCAGACCTGCTCGCTCATCAAGCACAACAAGGTATTTCGCTCCATCCCGGTCATCATGCTGTCCTCCAAGGACGGGCTGTTCGATCGGGCGCGCGGCCGCATCGTCGGCTCGGAGCACTACCTGACCAAACCCTTCACCAAGGACGAGCTGCTCTCCGCGATCGAGACCCATATCGGGAGATGATGGTCATGCCGTTGATCCTGATCGTCGATGACTCACCGACCGAGTTGCATGTCATGCAGAAGGCGCTGGAGAAGCACGGCTACCGCACGGCGGCCGCGGCCGACGGCGCCGAAGGCGTGCGCCTGGCGCGCGAGATGAGTCCCGATCTGATCTTCATGGACATCGTCATGCCGGGCATGAACGGCTATCAGGCGACGCGCGCGCTGGCGAACGATCCCAAAACACGCACCATTCCCATCGTCATGGTCACATCCAAGGGCCAGGAGACCGACCGGATCTGGGGACTGCGCCAGGGCGCGGTCGACTACATGGTGAAACCCGTTTCTCCCGATCAGCTGGTCGCCAAGGCCCAGGCGACTTTGTCGTCGTGAGCGCGCACCGCTCGCCTTCGCCGCCACGTAGCCGGTAACTCATGAGCGAGCCGACCGTTGCCGTTGAGGTTGATCTGAAGTCCCTGCGGGACCGGCCGTTCGAGCTGCTCGCCGAGCTCGAGCGCCGTGGCCGCGCGCTGTCCGCGCAGCTCAGCCAGGAATCGGCCGCCGGGCGCGAGTGGGTGGGAGTCGCGCTGCGCATGGCCGGGGACCTGTACCTGGTCGCGCGCGAGGAGACCCGTGAGGTGCTCGGCGTGCCCGCCAGCACCACGCGCGTGCCGGGCGCCAAGGCGTGGATCAAGGGCCTCGCCAACGTGCGCGGACAGCTGCTGCCGGTCATCGACCTGCGCCAGTTCCTCGGCAGCGGTGTCACGCCCATCACCCGCAACACCCGCGTGGTGGTGGTCAACCACCGCGAGATTCCCGCCGGGCTCCTGGTCGATGAGGTGCTCGGCTTCCGCCGCTTCGCCGAGAACGAGTTCAGCGGCGAGGCGCCGCCGACGGTCGCGCGCTGTGAGCGCTACCTGGCCGGTGCGTTTCGCCGCGGCCAGGAGCAGTGGCCGGTGCTGAGTCTGCGTTCGGTGCTGGAGAGTCAGGCCTTCGCGGAGGCGGCGGCATGAGCGCACGGGGCGGCACGCGCGCACCGGCCGGAGTGGCTCTGCTGCTCGGGCTGGCGGTGCTGCTGCTGATCGGCAGCGGCGCCGGCTACTACCTGGTGCAGGCACGCACCGCCACCGCTGCGACACACTTGCCGGTGGCGGCACTGTACGAGCTCGCCCTGGACGCCGACGGCGCGCTCGCCGGTGATACGGGCGCGCTGAGCCGCCTCGAGCAGAGCAAGAAGACGCTCGAGGACCTCGCGGCACGCGATGCCGGCGCCCCGTTCGCGAGCGATCCGCACTTCACGGCACTGCTGAGCAATGCCGCCGCAGTGCTGCACGCACGCAGCCAGCTCCAGGACGCCGCTGCCGCGGCGCGCGACACCGCGAGCCTCGTGCCGCGCCTGATCGCGGAAGAGCAGGCGGTGGCCGCAACGCTCGGCCCCCAGGCCACGGCAGCCGGTCCGGTACTCGAGCGCTTCGAGTCGCGCGCGCAGCGCCTCGAGCTCGATGTGAATGCGCTCACGCAGGGAGTGGGCGATGCCGGTCAGGCGGCGCAGCGCAGCGCCGAGAGCAGCGACTATCTGGGCCAGGTCATCTCGGGCCTGGCCGGCGGCAGCAGCACGCTCGCGCTGCCCCACGTCACCGCGCCGGAGGGCGCGAAGCACCTGAAGGCGATGGATGCCCTGTACAGCGAGCTGGCCGCGGCGGTGAAGCGCGCCGTCACCGCAGCGCCGGCGCTGCCGGCCGTGCGCACTGCCGCGCAGGCCATGGTCGCCGATGCGCGTGCGCTCGTCGCGGGCGCTGCGCCGGCTCCGGCCAGCAGCGCCGCCGACGGCTTGCTCGGCTGGGCGCCGCTGCTGCTGCTGGTGGCGGGCGTCGGGCTGCTCATCGCCGGTCTCGTGGCGGCGCTGCGCATGCACGGCACCGTGGAGCGGCAGCGTCAGGCGGCGGACGTGCAGCGCAAGGAGACCGACCGCAACCAGCAGGCCATCCTGCGCCTGCTTGATGAGCTCTCCAGTCTCGCCGACGGCGATCTCACGGTGCAGGCGACCGTCACCGAGGACATTACCGGTGCGATCGCCGACTCGATCAACTATGCCGTGGACGCGCTGCGCGGGCTGGTCACTACCATCAACGGCTCGGCCATCCAGCTCGATTCCGCTACCCGCCAGACGCAGGCATTGTCGCAGCACCTCGCCAAGGCCTCGGGCGCGCAGTCGAAGCAGATCGCCTCGGCCACCGAATCCGCTGCCAGCATGGCGGCCTCGGTCGAGGAGGTCTCGGGCAATGCCGAGCGCGCCTCCGACGTCGCCCGCCACTCGGTGGAAGTGGCCCACAAGGGCGGCGATGCCGTGCGCCGCACCATCGACGGCATGAACACCATCCGCGAGACCATCCAGGAGACCAGCAAGCGCATCAAGCGCCTCGGTGAGAGCTCGCAGGAGATCGGCAACATCGTCGAGCTGATCAACGACATCGCCGAGCAGACCAACATCCTGGCGCTGAACGCCTCGATCCAGTCCTCCATGGCCGGCGATGCCGGTCGCGGCTTCGCCGTGGTCGCGGACGAGGTGCAGCGCCTCGCCGAGCGCGCGGCGAACGCCACCAAGCAGATCGAAGTGCTGGTGCGCACCATTCAGACCGACACCAACGAGGCGGTGGTGTCGATGGAGCGCAGCACCACCGACGTGGTCGGCGGCGCGCTGCTGGCAGAGAACGCCGGTGCCGCGCTCGAGGAGATCGAGCAGGTATCGAACCAGATCGCGAGCCTGGTGCAGAACATCTCCGGCAGCGCGCGCCAGCAGACCCACGGCGCACAGAACATCGCGCGCAACATGCAGGTGCTCAAGGAGATCAGCGCCCAGACTGCCGAGTCGACTCACGCCACCTCGATCGCGATCGCCAAGCTCGCCGAGCTGTCCGCCGGACTGCGCAAGGCGGCCGCCGGCTTCCGCCTGCCCGGCAGCGCCGACCGCGCCGGCCAGAGTGGCCCGGTTCGCCGCCTCGAGGACGCGACCCTGAATACGGCCAAGGTGCGGCAGATCTCCGCACTGGGCGGCTCGTGAGATTCCCAGGACGAAAGCCAGCGCATGCCTGAAGTCGCATCGCAGACACTGGATCTCGTCGGTCACGAGATCAACGCGACGCTTGCGGAGGCCCGCAGCGCGCTCGAGAGCTACGTCGAGCAGCCCGACAACGCGGCGTTGCTCGAGACCTGCGTGCACGACCTGCATCAGGTGCAGGGCGTGCTGCGCGTGCTCGAGATCTACGGCGCGGCGCTGCTCACCGAGGAGATGGAGCACGTCGCCCAGTACCTGCTGGCGACCCACGCCGAGCGCAAGAGCCAGGCGGAGAGCCTCGATGCCCTGATGCGTGCCATGGTGCAGCTGCCGGGCTATCTCGAGCGCGTGCTGGCCGGCGGACGCGATCTGGCGCTGGTGCTGCTGCCGCTCCTCAACGATCTGCGCGCGGTGCGCGGCAACTCGCTGCTCTCGGAAGGCACGCTGCTGCTTCTGAACCTCAAGTCTGACAAGCAGCCCGCCCCGATGTCGGGCACTCCGGGCGAGCCGCCGCTCACCGTCGAGCAGTGGGCGCGGCGGCTGCGCGCGCGCTACCAGGTGGGCCTGATCGGCTGGATCCGCGGCGAGCGCATCGAGCAAAACCTCGAGATCCTCGCCGCCGTGGCGCGCAAGCTCGAGCAGATTGCCACGCGCCAGCCGGTGTTCCAGCTGTGGTGGGTGATCGGCGCCATCATCGAGGCGCTGCAGGAGAACGGCCTGGAGAGCGGGCAGTCGGTCAAGCGGCTGCTCGGGCTCGGCGATCGCGAGATCCGCCGTCTTTACGAGCAGGGTGAGGCGCGCTACGCCCACAGTCCGCCGGTAGAGCTGCTCAACAACCTCCTCTATTACGTCGGGCGCTCCGACTCCTCCGGCGGGCGGGTGAGCGCGGTGCGCGCGTCTTTCCGCCTGCACGAGCTGCTGCCGGTCGATGAGAGCATCGAGCAGGAGCGCGAGAACCTGTCGGCACCGTCGGTCAAGCTGATGCAGACCGTGGCCGCGGCGATCCGTGAGGATCTCGGCAAGGTCAAGGACGTGCTGGACATCTTCGTGCGCCGCGGCGCCGGGCAGCCGCAGGAGCTGGCCGCGCAGGTCGAGCTGCTGCGCAAGATCGGCGACACGCTCGGCGTGCTCGGCCTCGGCGAGCTGCGCGCCAGCGTGCAGGCCGAGACCGAGCGGCTCGGCAAGATCGTGAACGGCACCCTGCGCGCCGACGAGGCGACGCTGGTGGAGATCGCCGCGACGCTGATCGGCGTGGAGGACCGGCTCGACGACGGCCTGGTGAGATTGATCCTGCCGCCGAAGGACGCCGACGCGCCGCAGGCGAGCGAGGATACCGAGTTCCAGCAGGTGCAGTCGGCGGTGCTGCGCGAGTGCATCGTCAACCTGCAGCGCATCAAGGAGGCCGTCACGCAGAGCGTAGGCGGCACGCTGGATGCGGCAGGCCTGGACAGCTGGCAGGACCTGATGCGCGGCATGAAGGCCGGGCTGCTGCTGCTCGGCAAGTCGCGCGCCGTGGAAGTCATCGAGGCGATCACCGCGCAGCTGCGGCGCGTCATGCAGCCGGGCGTGCACGTGCTGCCGCCGGGATTCATCGACCGCCTCGCCGATGCGATCGTGAGCGTCGAGTACTACATGGAGACGCTGCAGGCCGGGCGCACCGATCCCTGGTACATGCTGGACAACGCCCAGGGCTGCGTGCGCGCGCTCGAGGAGCAGGAGACGCCCGCGCCGCCCACCGTGCCGCCGCTCGAGCCCGGCGCCTACGCGCGCACCGTGCAGATCACCCAGAGCGGCATACAGCTCGCTTCCACCCGGCCGGATATCAAGGCGGTCGACGCCGCCGCGCCGACGCTGGCGGCCTCGACCGCACGCCCGGTCGCCCTCGCCGAGCACGTCGACCCCGAGCTCATAAAGCTCTTCATCGAGGAGGCGCACGAGGAGCTCGGCAAGATCCAGCACAACTTCCCGGTTTGGGATCAGAACCCGCTCGAGCGCGAGGCGCTGGTCACGACACGACGCTCGTTCCACACGCTCAAGGGCAGCGGGCGCATGGTGGGCGCGCGCGAGCTCGGCGAGTTCGCCTGGTCGATCGAGAACCTGCTGAACCGCCTGCTCGACAACACGCTCACTCGCTCGCCGACGATCCTGGAGACGCTGCGCGCCGCCGTGAACGCACTGCCCGAGCTCGTCGCCCAGCTCGAAAGCGCCGCGCCGGTGCGCGCGGACCTCGGCGCCATCTCCTCGCGCGCACACGCGCTCGCCGCAGGTCGCCAGGAGCCGGTACCGCGCGCGACTGAAGCCGAAGAGGAGGGCGGCGCCGAGCCGCCGCCGCCGGGTACCACGTACACCCTGTCAGCGAGCACCGTTGGGCAGATCGTCACCTCGCCCGCGCCCCAGGGCGTGCAGGCTGCCGCGCGCGCCGCGCTGAGCTCCGCAGCGCACACCGCCCCGGCTGCGCCGGTCGCGGTATCTGCCGCCTCGACCGCTGCGGGCGCAGCTGCTGCCCAGGCCACGGCTGCCACTGCGGACGCTTTGCAGGCTTCACTTCCCGATGAGACGTTGCGCGACATCTACGCACGCGAGACCGCCGCTCATGTCGCCACGGTGCGTGCATGGCTGGCGCGCGAGTCGGGTCTGCCAGAGCCGCATAGTCTCCCCGAGGAGGTCTATCGCGCCTGTCACACGCTCTCCGGCAGCTCCAAGATGGCGCAGGCGCGCCACGGCATCCGCCTGGCCGAGCCGCTCGATCACTGGCTGCGGCGCGCGTTCAACAGCGGCGTAGGCGCCAGCAGCGACGATCTCTCGTTGCTCAGCGATTGCATGGGCGCGATGGAGACCGTGGCTTCGCACCTCGAGGAGCCCACCGGCTTCTTCGTGAACCACTGGCAGCTGCTCGAGCGCATCGAGCGCTCCGAGCGCGATCTCGACGTCCGCATCGCCGCCGCCGCACAGGCGGAAGCGCATGCGGCGACCTCCGCCGGCGTTGCGGCCGAGCCCGGGGCTGAGTCGGACACGGATGAGGCGCTCGACTTCGATCCCGAGGTCGCCGCGATATTCACCGACGAGGCGACCGAGCTCATCGATGCATCCGAGCGGGCTCTATCGGACTGGCGCACGCAACCCGTGAGCGGCGAGTACCGCCTGAGTCTCAAGCGCCCGTTGCACACCCTCAAGGGCGGGGCGCGCATGGCGGGCATCACGCCCATGGGGGACCTGAGCCACGAGCTCGAGTCGCTCGTCATGCTCGTGGACACCGGCAAGCTCACCGCCGACGACTCCCTGTTTGACGCCATCCAGGCGAGCCTCGACGAGCTCGCGCGCATGCGCGAGCAGGTCGCTACCGGTCAGCGCGTCGCGCCGGCGCGCGCCATCATCGCGCGCCTGCAGGCTCTGGCGCGCCCGGGCGGCGCAGCTGCGCCGGCCGCAGCGACTGCGACAGCACCGGCCGCAGCGCCGCCGCCGGCAACAACGCCAGCGCGACCCACACCGTCACCGCTGGCCGCAGCGCTGGCTGCAGCCGCCGCAGCGCCCGCTACCACGGCGGCGCCGGGCGTAGCCCGGCCATCCGCGCCGGCGCAGTCCGTGCCGATGACGCCCCGTGCAGCCGCGGCAGCCGCGCCGTTGGCAGCTGCGCCGGCGCCACCGGCCTCGCCGCCGCAGCTGCTGGAGCTTTCCGAGACGTTCGGCGCCACGGACACATCGCTCAAGAAGCTGAACGCCGAGCTGATACTGCTCGCCGACGACGAGGAGGCCGAGGAGACACCCGCTGGATCCGAGAGCCCGCCGGCATCAACGGCGACGCACGGCGCGGCAACCGCGCCCGCGGCGGCCGAGACCGCAGCCTGGGCCTCAGCCAGTGCGCTCGCGGCGATCTCACCCTTCGCACGCGCGCGCGCGGGAGAGACTGGTGCGGAGGAGGGTCCGGCGCCGCCGCAGCCCGTACCTCCCGGGCGCGAGCCGGTCGCCACGACCGAGCGGCAGGAAATGGCGCGCGTGGACGCGGACCTGCTCGATCAGCTCCTCAACATCTCGGGCGAGGCGAGCATCGCCCGCGCCCGCCTCGAGCAGCAGCTCGGTTCGCTGGATTTCAATCTCGGTGAGCTGTCGCGCACCGTCACGCGCCTCAAGGAGCAGCTGCGCAGTCTCGAGATCGAGACCGAGGCGCAGATCCTGCACAAGCACGAGGAGGAGGTTCCGCACCGCAGCGAGTTCGACCCCCTCGAGCTCGATCGCTACTCCTCCATCCAGCAGTACTCGCGCGCGCTCGCCGAGACTGCCAACGACGTCGCCAGCATCCAGCAACTGCTCGAGAACCTGGCCAAGGACACCCAGACCCTGCTGCAGCAGCAGGCGCGCACCATCACCGAGCTGCAGAACGGACTGATGCGCACGCGCATGGTGCCGTTCCAGCGTCACGTGCAGCGCCTCGCGCGCATCGTGCGCCAGGCGGCCGGCGACACCGGCAAGCGTGCCGAGCTCATCGTCGAGGGCGCCTCGGGCGAGCTCGACCGCCAGGTGCTCGAGCGCATGCTGCCGCCCTTCGAGCACATGCTGCGCAACGCCGTGGTGCACGGTATCGAGAAACCGGAGGAGCGCATCAAGCGCGGCAAGCCCGACACCGGACGCATCGTGCTCGAGCTGCATCGCGAGGGCGCCGAAGTCATGGTGCGCCTCACCGACGACGGCGGTGGCATGAACCTCAGGGCGATTCGCGAGAAGGCGCAGACCCTGGGGCTGATCGGCCCGGGACAGACCCTGAGCGATGAGGATGCGATGCAGCTCATTCTCGAGCCCGGCTTCTCCACCGCGGGTGCCGTCACCCAGCAGGCCGGCCGGGGCGTCGGCATGGACGTGGTGGCGACGGAGATCAAGCGCCTGGGCGGCGCGCTGCACATGGAGACCAAGGCGGGCGAGGGCACGGTGTTCACCATCCGCCTGCCGCTCACCCTCGCCATCAGCCACGCGCTGGTGGTGCGCGCGGACGAGGAGTATTACGCACTGCCGCTACCCACGGTGGAGGGCGTGTTGCGGCTGTCGAAGTCCGAGGTCGCCGCCCACCTCGGGCGCGATGCATCGGCGTTCGAATACGGCGGCCAGAAATACCGCTTCCAGCATCTGGCGACCTTCGTCGGGCTCAACGCTTCCGAGCTGCCAGGGCAGGACGTGACCATTCCGGTGGTGCTGGTGCGCGCCGGCGAGCACTCCACCGGCCTCGTGGCCGATGAGCTGATCGGCAGCCGCGAGATCGTGGTCAAGTCCGTCGGTCCGCAGATCTCCAGCATCCGCGGCATATCCGGCGCGACTATTCTCGGCGACGGCCGCATCGTGATCATTCTCGACATCGGCGCGCTGGTGCGCGGCGAGTGGCGCCTGCGGGCGCTGCCGGCCGCACCGCCGCGCGAGCGCGGCGGTGACCGCCGCACGTTCGCGATGGTGGTGGACGACTCGATCACGGTACGTCGCGTGACGCAGCGGCTGCTCGAGCGCAACGGCATGCGTGTCATCACCGCGCGCGATGGGCTCGACGCGATAGCGCTGCTGCAGGACAACGTGCCGGATGTCATCCTGCTCGACATCGAGATGCCGCGCATGGACGGCTACGAGGTCGCCGCTCACGTGCGCAACGACCCGCGCCTGAAGGACGTGCCGATCATCATGGTCACCTCGCGCGTCGGCGAGAAGCATCGCGCGCGTGCCATCGAGCTCGGCGTGGACGACTATCTGGGTAAGCCCTACCAGGAGGCGCAGCTGCTGGATGCCATCGCGCCGCTGGTCGAGCGCCGCCGCGCCGCCGCCGCGCGCCCAAAGGCCTACGGGAGCTGAGCAGTGGCCGAGCGCGTCAACGAGATCTACAGCCTCCTGATCCCGCTGGTCGACGGGCGGCTGATCATTCCGCGCGCCTGCGTCGCGGAGGTGATCGGCTTCCAGACTCCGTCGGAGATGACCGGTGCGCCTCCCTGGTACATCGGCACCGTGCCCTGGAACGGCAAGGCCGTGCCGCTCGTGTCCTTCGAGGGAGCATGCGGGCAGATGATCCCGCCCGCCAGCGGCCGAACCCGCATCGTCATCCTCCATGCCCTCGGCACACGCGTCGAAGGCGGCAATTTCGCGCTCGTCAGCCAGGGATTCCCGCAGCTGGTACGCGTCAGCTCGGACGTCGTGCGCCCCGACAACTCGCGCGTGTTTTCCGAGCGCACGCCGGTCATCTGCCAGATCCGCATGGTAAATGAGACGCCGCTGGTGCCGGACCTCGAGCGCCTCGAAGAGATGATCGCCGACGAGACCAGCATCGGCGCCTGACTGTCGGCGCCGGAGCACCGGAGCGGGCTGCAGGTCGTCCACAGGAGCGCGCTGCCGGGTCGCCCGCGGGGATAGTTAAGCGGTTACTTAACTATCGCCACTGAGGATGCCCACCACCCGCGCCAGCCGCCCCCGCATCGGCCGCAGCACACCCAGCGCGCCCAGCACACGCACCGCACACAGCATCAGCAGTGCCGCCAGGGTGCGCAGGTCCAATGCACCGCTGCCCGTATTGGTGAACCCGGGGGTCACGTTTTCGGCAACGACCACCTTGGCGGACGCGGTGGTCATCGAGCCCGCGGCGCCGGCACAGGACAGCGAGAAGTCATACGTGGCCGCCGTCATTTCGGTGACCTGTTGCTGTCCGCCGTTGGTCGCGAGGCTCCCCGACCAGCCGTCCATGCCGCTGCCGCCCGCGGCGGTGCACGAGCTGGCGCTCTGATCGGTCCAGGCCACCGTGAACGGCGTGCCCACCACCGCCTTAGCGGGCGCGAGCAGCGTCGCGTCGAGGGGGAGCGGGGCGGTGGGGATGAGCACGTAGGCGGCGGTTACCTGTGTGCGGCTGTCGAAGCCATTCACCAGGATCCAGCCCAGGTCGTTGATCTGGTACGCGTTGGTGATGGTGACGTATGGCTGGCTCGGATCCGAGGCGCTGATGAGGGCGTTGATGTTGAACAGGATCGTGTCGGAGACAAGGAATGGTGTTGCCGTCGCGCCCGCCGTGGCGACGGTTGCGCCGACGATCGTGGCGGCATCGTTGATGTACACCGTTGGCGTCACCGTGCTCGGCGCCAGCTGCGCCACCGCCACCGGCGCCATCGTGCCGTTGCTGTAGACGAACGGCGTATAGGTTCCGTTGATCGACTGCCACCCGACTACCTGCCCCGCGTTGTTCATCGCCGTGGGCACCGGCGGCGGCGCGCCGGCCACGGTTGTGAGCGAGGGAAGGTCGGTTACCACGCCGCTGTTGTAGATGAAGGCAGAGGTCGCGCTGTAAGCCGCCACCTGTCCGTAGACATTGACGGCACCGCCCAGACCCCCGGCCGGTCCGATCGGCTGCGGCACACCCTGGGAGTAGACCGCCGCAAAGGAGCCGTTCGGGTTCTGGCAGCCGCCGACGATGGTGCCCGGATCATTGATGGCAGTAGCGGTGCAGAGCGGGTAGCCGGTCGCACCGCTGAGCGCAGTCATCTTGCCGCCGGAGTACTCGAAACCGTACGACCACGTCTGGCCCACCTGATCGCCGTAGGTCCCGCCCACATCGCCGGTGTTGTTGATCGCGAGCCCCACGGCGCCGCCGAGCGTCGTCGTCCCCGGGTAAGTCAGCGTGCCGAGGTCGGTGACGACACCGCCGGAGTACAAAAACGCATGCGACACCTGGTTGGGGAACTCGATGGCGCCGGTGACATCGCCGAGGTTGTTGATGGCCACCGGCGCGAGCGCCGTGGCGTTCGCCGGCACCGGGATCAGGTGGATGGTGTAGCTCGGCAGCGCCGGTGTGACCGCCAGCGCGGGCAGGCAACCCAGTGTTGCCAGGAGAGCGCCGCAATGAATGCCCGTACACCGCATGGATTCTTAAGCGCCCCGGAGCGTTTTCGGAAAGTATGAGGCGTACGGGGCATGGTGTTCCACAGCGGCGCATTGGACATAATGCGCAAGCCTTCAGTGTGGCTGCTCTACGCTGCGCCGGGCTGCTGTCAGCGTCGCAGGTCGCCGAATTCGCGCTGTAGCAGCGTCAGTGCGGCGATCGCCGCGGTCTCGGTGCGCAGCACCCTTGGCCCGAGCTGCACCGCCGTGTAGCCGGCGGCGGCCGCCGCCTCTGCTTCCGCTGGTGCCAGGCCGCCCTCGGGACCGACCAGCACGGTGGCGGCGCGCGCCGGGGCTGCAAGCTCCTCGATGAGCCGGGCGCCGGCGGGAGACAGCAGTACCCGCAGCGTACCTGCACCATCTTCCCCCGACTGCTCGTGCAGGAAATCGCGCAACGCCAGCGGCGCGCGCACCTGCGGCAGCCGATTGCGGCCGCTCTGCTCGCAGGCGCCGATGGCGATGGCCTGCCAGTGGGCGCGCTTGCGCTCGGCCTGCCGCGCATCGAGTCGCACCACGCTGCGCGCAGTGACGAGCGGCACGAGGCACGCGACGCCGAGCTCGGTGGCCTTCTGCACCACCAGATCCATGCGCTCGGCGCGCGACACGCCCTGCGCCAGCGTTACGCTGAGTGGTGACTCGCGCTCGAGCGTCCGATGGGTGCCGACGACCACGATCACGCGCCCGGCCCGCGCCTGATCGATGCGGGCGGCGTACTCCCCGCCCTGGCCGTTGAAGAGGATGAGCTCGGCACCCTCGCGCAGGCGCAGCACCCGTGTGAGGTGGCTCGCAGCGCTGCCCTCGAGCGGCACGCGTGCGCCGGGGGCGAGTGGCGCGGCGACGTAGACGCGTGTCAGTCGCACGTGGCGCGCTCGATGCCTTCGCGGGCCACCTCCACCATCAGATCGATCTCCGCGGGAGTGATCACGTAGGGCGGCATGAAGTACACCACGTTGCCGATCGGGCGCAGCAGCACGCCGCGTGTCAGCGCGTGCCGGTAGACGGTGAGCCCGCGGCGCTCCTGCCACGGATAGGGCGTGCGGCGCTGCCGGTCGGCGCTGAGCTCGATGGCCACGATCATGCCGCGCTGGCGCACCTCGGCCACGTGCGGGTGCTCGCTGAGCGTGCGCGCGCGTGCGCCCATGTGCTCCGCGAGCGCGCGGTTGCGCTCGAGGGTGTGGTCTTCGCGGAAGATGCCGAGGCTCGCGAGCGCTGCGGCGCAGGCGAGCGGGTTGCCGGTGAAGCTGTGCGAATGCAGGAAGGCGTTGAGGTTCTGGTACTCGTCGTAGAACGCCGCGTACACCGGCTCCGTCGTCATGACCACCGACAGGGGCAGGTAGCCGGCGGTGAGTCCCTTCGACAGGCACATGAAGTCGGCACGGATGCCGGCCTGCTCGCAGGCGAACATGGTACCGGTGCGGCCGAAGCCGACCGCGATCTCATCGAGGATGAGATGCACGCCGTAGCGGTCGCACGCCGCGCGCAGCAGCGCGAGATACACCGGATGGTACATGCGCATGCCGGCGGCGCACTGCACCAGCGGCTCGACGATCACCGCACAGGCCTCGTGGGCGTGGCGCTCGAGCGCGCGCTCCATGTCGGCGAAGCGGCGTCGTGAGTATTGCTCCCAGCTCTCGCCCGCCGAGCGCTCGAAGCAGTCAGGCGAGGGCACGGTGATCACGTCCATGAGCAGCGGGCGGTAGATTTCCTTGTAGAGACCGACGTTGCCGACCGCGAGTGCGCCCAGTGTCTCGCCGTGATAGCTGTTGGCGAGCGTGATGAAGCGGCGCTTGGCGGCATGGCCGGTGTTGCGCCAGTAGTGGAAGCTCATCTTCACCGCCACTTCCACCGCGGCCGAGCCGTTGTCGGCGTAGAAGCAGCGCGTGAGTCCGGCGGGCGCCAGCGCGCACAGCGCCTCGGAAAGCGCGATCACCGGCTCGTGCGTGAAACCGGCCAGGATCACCTGCTCGAGCCGCTCGAGCTGCGTGCGCAGCGCGGCGTTGATGCGCTCGTTCGCATGCCCGAACAGATTCACCCACCACGAGCTCACCGCATCCAGGTAGCGCCGGCCGTCGAAGTCCTCGAGCCACACGCCTGCGCCGCGCCGTATCGGGATCAGCGGCAGCAGCTGCTCGTGGTCCTTCATCTGCGTGCACGGGTGCCACACGTGCTGCAGATCGCGCGCGACGTAGGGGGCGTTGGCGGAGCTCATGCGGGTAATTGTGTCATGATCGGTGGAGCGCGCCCCAGGACGCCGCTAGGCTGGCAACCGCGATGGCAGTTCATCCCGCGACGGTGCTCGAGGTGGAGATGGCGACCGGCCTGCTCGTCGGTGTGCGCCAGGTGCTCTCGCCCTACTGCGACGCGCGCCCGGCCAATACGCCGCCCGAGCTCATAATCGTGCACGGCATCAGCCTGCCGCCCGGGCAGTTCGGCGGCCCCGGGATCGACCAGCTGTTCGCGGGCAACCTGCCGTGGGGAGCACACCCGTACTTCAGGCAGATCGAGGGGCTCAAGGCCTCCGCGCACGCCCTCATCCGCCGCGACGGCAGCCTGACGCAGTACGTGCCGTTCGCGGCGCGCGCCTGGCACGCGGGCACATCGCAGTACGGTGCACGCAGCAACTGCAACGACTTCTCGATCGGCATCGAGCTCGAGGGCACGGACGACACGCCCTATACCGAGGCGCAGTACCGCGCCCTGGTCGAGCTGATTGCGGCGCTGCTCACCGCCTACGTCACGCTCTCGCCCGAGCGCATCGTCGGCCACAGCGACGTCGCTCCCGGACGCAAGACCGATCCGGGGCCGGCGTTCGCATGGCCGCGACTGCGCACCGCGCTGAGTGCGCGGCTGCAACCTCCGGTCTAGTGCCGCGACCGGCCGCCGCCAGCAGGCGCGGCGTCAGCGCCCGCGCTCGTGCCGCCACAGCACCTCCACGCCGCGCTCGTGCCGGGCGAGCACCCGTGCCAGCACGAACAGCAGATCCGAGAGCCGATTCAGGTACTTCACCACTTCGGGGTTGAGGTCCTGCGCTTTCGCGAGTGTCCATACACGCCGCTCCGCGCGCCGCGCAATCGCGCGCGCCAGGTGGCACGCGGCCGCCGCCGGGCCGCCGCCGGGCAGGATGAACTCCTTGAGCGGCGGCAGCGTGTCGTTGAAGTCATCGAGCGTCTTCTCCAGACGCTCGACGTGCGCCGCGGTGATCACGCGGTGACCGGGTATGCACAGCTCACCGCCGAGGTCGAACAGCTCGTGCTGCACCTCCGTCAGGCAGGTGCTCACCGCCGCCGGAATCTCGGGCACCGCCAGCAGCACGCCCACCGCGCTGTTGAGCTCGTCCACGGTGCCGTAGGCTTCCACCCGCAGGCTGTCCTTCGGCACGCGGCTGCCATCGCCCAGCCCGGTGGTGCCGTCGTCGCCGGTGCGCGTGTAGATCCTGCTCAGGCGGTTGCCCATGCGCACTATCCTAGCGCGGCCCCCGGGGCGCGGTCTTCGCCAGCAGCTCCGCGAGCGCAGCGCGGCCGCTCGCGGTGAGCGCGAACGAGCGCGGCTGGATGTGCTTGAGTGCCGGCGGCAGGTCGATGTCGAGCACCATCTCGCGCGCGCAGCCGAGTTCCACCAGGCGCGACCACAGCTGGTCGTTGGCACTGTTGCGCACCGTGGCGATCTGGCTGTCCGGCGTCTCGAGCGTGGCGGCCAGTACCGAGCGGTCGGCGGCCGACAGATGCTGCAACAGGTCCTGCAGCTGCCCCTTTACCCCCTTGTCAGCGTTCATGTGGCCCCCGTCGTATGCTTGACAGTATGCCATCGAAAGAACTCACGGCTGCGCTCGCCGCCGCGCGCGCGGCCGCCGAGGTCATCCGCTCGTTCTATGGCCGGCAGCCGGCGGTGCGGATCAAGCCCGATGCCTCTCCGGTGACCGAAGCCGACGTACGGGCGGAGGAGGTCATCCGCACGCTGCTGAGCGAGCGCTTTCCCGCGTACGGCTTCTACGGCGAGGAGACCGGCCGGCATGGCATGGGCGCCGAGAGCCTGTGGCTGGTCGACCCGATCGACGGCACCAAGTCCTTCGTGCGCGAGACGCCGTACTTCTCCACGCAGATCGCGCTGATGCGCGCGGGCGAGCTGGTACTCGGGGTGTCCTGCGCGCCGGCCTGCGACGAGCTCGCCTGGGCGGAGCGCGGTGCGGGGGCGTTCCTCAATGAGCGCCCGATCCGGGTGAGCGGCGTCAGCGATCTGAAGGACGCGTTCGTCTCCACCGGCAACCTGAAGAGCGTAGCGCGCTCACCGGCCTGGGGCCGCCTCGGCGAGCTGATCCAGCATATCGGCCGCATCCGCGGCTACGGCGACTTCGTGCACTACCACCTGCTCGCACGTGGCGCGCTGGATGTCGTCATCGAGTCCGACGTCAACATCCTGGACATCGCCGCGCTCACCGTGCTGGTGCGCGAGGCTGGCGGCACGTTCACGGATCTGGCGGGCGAACCGGTGGGACTCGCCACCACCAGCGTGCTCGCGACCAACGGCGCGCTGCATGCGCCGCTGCTCGACGCGCTCAGGCGCTGACGAACACCCGCCGCCGGTCCTGGGCGAGCTCGATCATCGCGGTCAGATACAGCTCGCTCAAGTGCGCTGCGGTCAGCGTGCTAGCCGCCGCGCCGAGGGACCAGCGGCCGTCGCCGTACAGCAGCAGCACCCGATCGGCGAAGCGCGCGGCGAGCGTCGGATCGTGCAGCGTCGTGATCACGGTGCGGCCAGCGTCGGCGAGCCCGCGGAACAGCGTCAGCACCGCGAGCTGGTGATGTGGGTCGAGGTGATTGGTCGGCTCATCGAGCAGGTAGATCGCCGGCTGCTGCGCGAGCAGCGCCGCCACCGCGACGCGGCGCTGCTCGCCGCCGGAGAGCGTGTCGGTGCGCCGCAGCGCGAACTCTGCCATGCCGACCGCGGCGAGGGCCTGCTGCGCGATGCGCTCGTCCTCGGCCGTCTCCCACTGCCAGAACGCCAGGTGCGGGTGACGGCCGATCAGCACCGACTCGATCGCGCTGGTGACGAAGCTGTCCTCGAGGTCCTGCGGCAGCAGTCCGAGCCGCAGCGCCACCGCGCGACGGCTCAGGGAAGCGAGCGCTGCGCCATCGAGCGCGACGGCGCCGGCGGCGGGTGCGCGCAGCCCGGCGAGCGTGTGCAGCGTGAGCGTCTTGCCGGAGCCGTTGCGGCCGAGGATCGCCACCACCTCGCCCGGCACGAACTGCACCGCCAGCTCGCGCACCAGCTGCCGCTCGCCCGCATGGACGCTGACCCCCGCGGCCGTGAGCCCGCGTGCCTCGCCCCCGGCACCCGGCACACTTTTCAATGCGTCCACCGGATCTCCAGCGCGGTCTCCGGGCCGACGACGACACTGGCCAGGCTCCCCGGCATATCCCACTCCTGCACCGACAGCGCACGGCGTCCGGCCATGATCTCCGCCTGCGGTTGCGGGTACAGCGGCTGCCGGTCCCGGTCGGCGAAGCCGCTGGGGAAGAGCGGTGCGCCTGTCTGCAAATCGTATTTGTCCGAGGCGCCGACGGTGTGCAGCAGCTCGTGCGCGATGACGATGTTGTTGCGGGCAGTCATGGCGCGGTCCGCGAACGCGTACACCACCGCCACCAGCCCCTTCTGCAGACCGTGCGAGTCGGGCATGCGCTCGATCGTGTCAGGATCCTGATAGAGCACGAACATGCGGATGCGCGGCGGCGCGCGCCCGGGCGAGGTCGCGGCGTGTGCGGCGAACCAGCGCAGCTTGAGGCTCCACCACGCAGTCGCGAGCGGGCCGGCGCCCGAGGCCAGTGCCGGCGGCAGCTGCCTGCCCTGCGGGTAGAGCTCGACGTGCACGGGCTGCTCGAGGCTGAGGCCGTAGTGCTGTCCCTCGCGGGCGAAAAAATCCTCGATGGCGGCGAAGTCCTGTACGCCGAGGCTGTCGATGTAGTGCTGCGCCTGCGGCGTGCCCGCGGCGTTCAGCGGAAAGATCCCGACCCATAGCGTGTTGCGCCAGCTCTGGGTGGCTCTGCGGTCGAGCCAGGCGTTCACCGCCACCGCGGCCAGCACCAGCACCAGCAGCAGAATGCGAACGTTCTTCCACACACCTA
The DNA here is from genome assembly GCA_963837075.1 of uncultured Gammaproteobacteria bacterium. Lineage (GTDB taxonomy): Bacteria > Pseudomonadota > Gammaproteobacteria > Steroidobacterales > Steroidobacteraceae > 13-2-20CM-66-19. Next base: position 990,575 of record CAWILY010000009.1, read on the forward strand.
AGGCTGCAGCCGCGTTGCAACCCAGACGCCGCCCCGGAACGTGCCGCTGGAGCCGGCCGTCAGCGTCCGTGTCCAGAGCGCGCGGTCGTGAATGCGCGCCGCGCCTTCCACCCACAGCTCCACGCTCTCCGCCCAGAGCCGGTAGCCGCCCCAGTGCGGTGGCCGCGGAATGCGCACCCTGAGCGAGTCGTCCGCACCCGGCGAGCCCGGTGTCGCGGCACCGAAGCGCCGTGCCGTCGCCGTCACCGCATCGAGCAGCTCCATGCGCGAGGCGATCGGCTCGCTCTGCTGGCTCGCCCAGGCGCCGACGCGGCTCTGCCACGCCCGCTGGCCGAAGTACGCATCGCTGTCCTCATCCGGCGCGTGCGTCACGGGCCCACTGATGCGCACCTGGCGTTGCAGGACGTCCCAGTGGATCACCGCGGCGGCGCGCGGATTCGCGCCGAGTTCCCGTCCCTTGGCGGACAGGCGGTTGGTGTAGAAGACGAGGTAACCGGGCTCGGGCACGATCTGTTTGCACAGCACGACGCGCGCGCTGGGATGCCCATCCCGTGTACTGGTGGCGAGCACCATGGCATTGGGATTCGGCTGACACGCGGCGGCGGTAGCCTCGGCCAGCCACGCGCCGACGATCGGCAGCGGCTCGGCCGGCAGGGGCTCGGGAAGAACCTCGGTATGCAGTGCCATGCCAGGCAATGTTAGAGCCTTTCTCCCGTCACTGTCGCGGCGGCTAGAATCGTATGCTGCAAGGCAGGGGTCGGCACCGCACGCGCATGCACAGCAGGCTTTGGCCTCTCATCGGACGCCTATTCAAATGGGGCACCATCGCCGCAGGCAGCCTGTGCCTCGTGACGCTCGGCATTTTCACCGTTGCCTGCCTGATCAATGCGCGCGATGAGCCACTGACGGCCCAGGCGCAGGCGCTGCTGCAGACGCCGCCGAACACGCTGCGACCCGAGGACAACATCTACGTGGCGCTCGAGGGATTCGCGGCGCCGCCGGGCAAGTCGGTCATCGCCGCCGGCCAGGCGCGGATCGAGCATTTCAACGGCAGCATCGAGGCCGTGTCGCGCGATCCCTCCGGGGCGATGCTGCGCGCCGTGAACGCCCGGGATCCGCGCGGCCTCGAGTTCACAGGCGACATCAGCTTCGTGCAGCCGGTCAACGCATCGGTGTGGGATGCGGCGGCGCGCCACCAGCAGGAGATCCGCAGGCTCCTGGCCGACAACCGCGAGCTCTACCAGCGGTATCTGGAGCTCCTGCCGTTGCGCGGTTACTACGAGACCGCACGCCCAAGTCCCTATGCGCCGACAGACTTCGCCGCGCCCGGACAGCTGCACAGGCTGTTCCTCGCCGCCGTCTCGCTGCACGTGCGTTCGCAGTTCCCGGGCGAACGGACGCGTGCGCTGGCGGATCTGGAGCTCGATGTGCAGCTGTGGCGTACGGTGTTCAACGGCGAGGGCGGTCTCATCTCGAAGATGGTCGCGGCCACGGCACTGCAGGGAGACTACCTGCTGCTGGCGGACATGATTGGCGATCCGGAGGTCGCCCTGCCGCTGGGCGAGCAGGATGCGGACGTGCTGCTGCCGGTGTTTGATCCGCGGAGCTGGGATCTCGGCAAGGCGTTTGCCGCGGAGTTTCGTGTCAACTCATCGATCCTGCGGCAGACCGCCGCGCAGATGAGCGCGGCTGCGGGCGAAACCAGTGGCCCCGCGCACCGCGGCGTGCGGGCGTGGCTCACGCGCCTCGACACCCGTATCGAGCGGCACTTCTTCAAGTTGAATGCGACCGAGAATCTTTTTGCCCGGCAGACCGCGCGACGCATGGCAGTTGCCCGCGATCCGGGCAGGTGGCGCTCGGCGCCGCGTGAGCTGCACGATTCACTGTGGGAGCCGCGAAACACCTGGGCCGTCCGTCTCAGCTACAACCCCGTCGGCCGGATCCTGGCGGCAATCTCGGCCGTCGCCTACGACAACTACCCCCTGCGTGTCTGGGACACCGCCGCCCTGGAGCGCCTGGTCAGGGTATCCTGGCAGATCCGCCGCCAGCGGGTCGCCGTCGCCGCGCTGCCCGCATTCCTCGAGCAGCGCCCGGAGTGCCGGCACCCGGCCGACGGCCGGCCGTTTCTGTTTGATGCTGCGACCGGCACGCTGCGCGTCCAGACCGTGGCGCGGCAGCCCGCCGAGCGGCGCTTCAGCATTCCCGCCTGGCCGCTTGCGCCTGCGAGCGCGCCCCGATAGAAAGGTGCCAGACCGCGAGGAGGCGCTGCCCGAAATGACGCGCGATACCGTGACGCTGGAAGACCTGCGCCAGCGACTGACCGAGCTCGACCGCCAGCTGATTGCGCTGGTCGCCGATCGCAAGGCCGTGAGCGAGGAGGTGGCGCGTGTCAAGCGCGCCACCGGGCGGGCGACGCGCGATTACGAGCGCGAGCGCGAAGTGATCCTGGGCGTGCGCGCGGCGGCCAGCGAGCGCGGCGTGTCCCCGGCGCTCGCCGAGCAGCTACTGCGGCTGCTGATCCGTTCATCGCTCACGACGCAGGAGCAGGCGAGCGTTGCGGCACACGGCGCCGGCAGCGGCCGTCGCGCGCTCGTCATCGGCGGCGGCGGCAAGATGGGCGGCTGGATGGCGGCCTTCCTGGGCTCGCAGGGATTCGCCGTCGAGGTCGCCGACCCGCAGCGCGCGCCCGAAGGCGTCATGCACGTGACCGACTGGCGCCACACCGACCTCAGGCAGGACGTGATCGTGCTCGCAACTCCGCTCGGCATCACCGATGCGATCCTGCGCGATCTGGCGTTGCGCCGGCCACCCGGCTTGATCTTCGACGTCGGATCGCTGAAATCGCCGCTGCGCGCCGGTCTCATGGCGCTCAAATCCCACGGCTGCAAGGTGACCTCGGTCCACCCGATGTTCGGGCCGGACACCGAGCTGCTCTCCGGCCGCCACGTGCTGTTCGTCGACCTGGGCCACGAGGGCGCGCTGGCGAGCGCGCGCGAGCTGTTCGCGCACACCATGGCCGAGCAGGTGGTGACGAGTCTCGACGAGCACGATCGGTTGATCGCCTACGTGCTGGGTCTTTCGCACGCGCTCAACATCGCCTTCTTCACCGTGCTGGCCGACAGCGGTGAAGCGGCGCCGAAGCTGGCGCGCATGTCGAGCACGACCTTCGATGCACAGCTGGAGGTCGCGGCTCGCGTCGCCCAGGACAGCCCCGAGCTGTATTATGAAATCCAGAGTCTCAACGACTACGGGGCCGAGTCGCTGGAAGCGCTGGCCCAGGCCGTGGAGCGCCTGCGCACCTCGGTGCTGTCACGCGACCACGACACGTTCGTTGCGCTGATGCGCCACGGGCGCGATTATCTCGAGGACCGGCGCCACGTCGCCGAGCGCCGCGCCTGAAGGACCAGGAGGGAGCTTAAGCCCGATGCGCCGACCCCGTAGCGAGCCGCTGAGCGAGGCGGCGCCGGCTGCCGACGCGGGCTCGCTGGAGGCGGAGGTCCGCCTGTTGCGGGCGCGGCTCGCCACGCTCACGGATGAAGTCGGACGCAACGATTCGCTGCTGCGCAAGACACAGGAGCGCGAGCTCGAGCTGCTGCGCGCCGGTTCGCTTACGCAGCTGTTCGAGCGGCTCATCGAGGGACTGCGCAGCTCCTACCAGCTCGATGAGGTCGCCCTCATCCTGCACGATCCGCAGCACGAGATCCGCCATCTGCTCTCCGGCGACGGCACCGTCGGCACCGAGCCCCCGGGTGTCTGCTTCGTCGATGCGCTGATCACCGTCGCCCCGCAGCTCGCCAACCTCGAGCGCCCGTGGCTCGGGCCCTATCGCAAGGCGGATCACGAGCTGCTGGTCCCGGGCATCGTCCCGCCCGGGAGCCTGGCGCTGATCCCGCTGCGCCGCCACGAGCAGCTCGACGGCGTGCTGGTGTTCTCGAGCAGCGATCCGATGCGGTTCAGCAACGAGCTGGCAAGCGACTTTCTCGCACACCTGGGGCTGGTGGCGGCGATCTGCGTCGAGAACGCCGTCAACCGCGCGCGGCTGCTGCGCAGCGGGCTCACCGACTTCCTCACCGGCTTCCACAACCGGCGCTACCTGCATGCCCGCCTGCGCGAGGAGCTCGCTCGGGCACAGCGCGCCAAGAAATCGCTCGTCTGCCTGATGATCGACGTCGATCACTTCAAGCGCATCAACGACCAGTACGGGCACCTCGCCGGAGATGCGGCGCTGCGCGAGGTCGCGCAGCGCATCGATGCCGAGATGCGCCTGAGCGATACCGGCGCGCGCTTCGGCGGCGACGAGTTCGCGATGGTGCTGTCGCAGGCCTCGATGGCCGATGGCGAGAAGGTGGCCAAGCGCGTGCTGCACGCCGTGCGCAGCACCCCGGTCGCGCTCGGCAAGGACGTCACGCAGACGGTGACGCTGTCCATCGGCGTCGCCGCCGCAACCCCCGGGCCCGCCGGTCGCGACTACAAGGTGCTGGCCGAGCGGCTGATCGCGGAAGCGGACGCTGCGCTCTACCGCGCCAAGAGCGCCGGGCGCAATCGCATCGCCACCTCGCCCAACATAGTGCAATAAACTCGTCCAATAACCGCGCAGGAACGGGGGGTTCAGCGTGCGCATCTCCACCGCCGCGATCGCTGCGGCTGTTACGGCCTCGAGTCTCGTCGGTGCTGCTGCCGGCGCCGGTGAAGCGCTGACACCGGCGCGCGTATTCGCCAGCCCCGACCTGAACGGCCCGCGCGCCCGCGGCGTGCAGATGGCGCCGGACGGCTCGGCGGTCACGTACCTGAAAACCAAACCTGCAGATATCGCCGTGACGGACCTGTGGATCACGAATGCTGCCGATGGCAGCAGCCGCCTGCTGATCGACGGCGCTGCACTGACACCGAAGGACCATGAGCTGTCGGAGGCCGAGAAGAGCCGCCGCGAGCGCGAGGGCGTGCAGACCCATGGCGTGGTCGATTATGCCTGGGACGAGGAGGGGCGCTTCATCGTCGTACCGGTCGAGGGACAGCTGTGGCTGTACACGCGCGCGAGCGATGCCGTGCGCCAGCTGACCCACAGCTCTGCCAGCGACGTCGACGCCAAGGTCTCGGCCCACGGCACCTACGTCTCTTTCATTCGCAACGACAACCTGTTCATCGTGCCGACGGCGGGCGGGGCCGAGCGGCCCCTCACCGAGGGAGGCACGGAGCTCGAGAGCTGGGGCACGGCCGAGTTCATCGAGCAGGAGGAGTTCGCTCGCCCGACCGGCTACTGGTGGAGTCCGGACGAGACGCGCGTGGCGCTGTGCCACGTCGATCAGAGTGAGGTCGAGGTCATCGAGCGCCCGGAGATCAACGCCGCCGGCGCGACCGTCGTCAGGCAGCGCTATCCGCGCGCCGGCCGCCGCAACGCCCGCGTTGAGCTGTACGTCGAGAACGTGACATCGCTGGCGCGCACCAAGGTCGACCTCGGCACGAGCAGCGACATCTACATTCCCCGGGTCGACTGGTCGAAGGACGGGCGCACGCTCTACGTCCAGCGCCTCAGTCGCGACCAGCGTCGTCTCGATCTGCTCGCCGTCGAGCCCGCGACCGGCGCCGCGCACGTGATCCTCACCGAATCGAGCCCGCACTGGGTGGAGGTCACCAGGGACTTCACCCCGCTCCACGATGGGCGGTTCCTGTGGACTTCCGAGCGCAGCGGCTACCGCCACGTCTATCTCTACTCCGGCGTCGGGCGGCTGCTTCGTCAGCTCACCCGCGGCGACTGGCCGGTGGACACGATCGAGGGCGTCGACGAGGCGCAGGGCCTGGCACTGATCGGCGCCAGCCGGGACAACCCGACCGAGCGGCGTCTGTACACCATCTCCTGGAAGCGCCCCGGGCCGCCGGTTGCCATCACCGCAGGCGGCGGCTGGTGGACCGCCGAGGTGGCGAAGCGCGGCGGGACGTTCGCCGGCACCTTCCAGGATCCGGCGACGCCGCCGCAGACCGCGCTGTACCGCCTCGATGGGACGCGCGTTCGATGGATCGAGGAGAACCGCCTGGCACCGGGTCATCCCTACTACCCCTACCTGTCCCGGCATCGGCTGCCGCAGTTCGGCACGCTCACCGCTGCAGACGGCGAGCAGCTTTGGTGGTCGCTGCGCACGCCCCCCGGCTTCGATCCCGGCCGGCACTACCCGGTCATCGTTCGCGTCTATGGTGGCCCTGCCGGCGCGCTCGTGGAGCGCAGGTGGCCCGACCCGGTGGACCAGCTATTCCTGGAAGCGGGTTACATTCTCTTCAGTCTCGATAATCGCGGCACTCCCAACCGGTCGGTGGCGTTCAAGACCGCGCTCGACCGGCACTTCGGTACCGTCGAGGTGGCAGACCAGCTTCAGGGCGTCGCATACCTCGAGTCGCTCCCCTACGTCGATGCGCAGCGCCTCGGCGTCATGGGTTGGTCGAACGGCGGCTATATGACCCTGATGCTGCTCACGGTGCCGGACTCACCGTTCGCGGCCGGTGTCGCCGGGGCGCCCGTCAGCGACTTCAGCCTCTACGATACCGCCTACACCGAGCGCTACATGGGCACCCCGGAGAACAACGCGGCGGGTTATCAGGCGGCCGACGTGCTGCCGCGGCTGACGCAGCTTCGGCCCGGGCGGCTCCTCATCCTGCACGGCATGGCGGACGACAACGTCACCTTCGATCAGTCGACCCGCGTGTTCGCCGCCCTGCAGGCGCGCGCCGTTTCATTCGAGACCATGGTTTACCCGGGCCTGCGTCACCGCGGCAGCTGGACGCCCGAGAACAAGCTGCATCGCACGCTCGCCACGCTCGATTTCTTCAGGCGCACTCTCGGAGCTGACTGATTACCGCTCAGCGTGTCCGCCCGCGCAGCAGCGCCACGAACAGCGGTGCGCCGACCAGTGCCGTGATGGCGCCTACCGGCAGCTGTCGCGGGCTCGCGATGGTGCGCGCCACCAGGTCCGCGCCCGCGAGCAGTGTGCCCCCCGCGAGCGCGGCGGCCGGCGCGACGATGCGGTGATCACTGGTGCGGAAGGTGAGGCGCACCGCGTGCGGCGTGATGAGGCCCACGAAGCCGACCGTACCGGCGCTCACCACGGCGAGCGCGGTGAGCGCGGCGCAGGCGATGAACAGCAGCGTGCGCCACGCATCGAGTGCCAGTCCGACGCTGCGCGAGCGCAGCTCTCCGGCGGCCAGCACGTTCAGCGGCCGCGCCACCACGATCGCCACGGCGACCGCAAGCGCCGCAGCGCCGGCGCTCACCCATGGATTTACCGCCCACTCGAGATCCCCCGCCAGCCAGAACACCATACCGCGTACCCGCGAGGAGTCGGCCAGGGCGAGCAGCACGCTGACCAGCGCGCCGCAGGCGCTCGCCAGCACGACTCCAGTGAGGAGCAGGCGCGGCGTACCGCCCGAGCGCGCCAGCACGTACACCAGCCCCACCGCGCCGAGGGCCCCGCCGACCGCGGCCGACTGCACCATGACCGCGGCCGCACCTGCCATCATCGCCAGCAGCGCCCCGACGGCGGCGCCGCCGGATACCCCGAGCACGTAAGGGTCGGCGAGGGGATTGCGGAACAGCGCCTGCAGCAGCACGCCGGAGAGCGCCAGCAGGCTCCCCACGCCGAAGGCGGCGAGGATCCGCGGCAGGCGCACCCCGAGCAGCACTGCACGCGTGGCCTCATCACCGCTGCCGGCCAGGGCTGCGAGCACCCGGGACGGACCGATGCCGGAGCTCCCCGTGACCAGCGCGGTGAGAAACACCGCCGCGGCCAACAGCAGCAGTATCAGGATTCCCCGCCGCGTCGCGCCCGCTGCAACCATCGATCCCCACATGCCGAAAGGTAAGCCTGCACCGTGCTGACAAGGCCCGTAAGACTCATCGAATTTGTTGGAAAACGCCATCTCCGCTAATCCGGCCAGGCGAGGTCACGGGTGCAGGCGCCTTTGTGGCAGACTCGACTTCCGTGAGCGACATCATCGACGCCGACGGATTTCGCGCTAACGTGGGCATCGTGCTGATGCACCGCGATCAGGTATTTCTCGGCCGCCGCAGCGGCGGCCGCGGCTGGCAGTTTCCGCAGGGCGGGGTGCGCTCCGGGGAATCGCTCGAGCAGGCGCTGTTCCGTGAGCTCGAGGAGGAGATCGGTGTCCAGAAGTCGGGCGTAGATCTCCTCGGCCAGACCGAGCGCTGGCTGCGTTACCGGCTGCCGGCGCGCTACGTACGGCGCAACCAGCAGCCGGTATGTATCGGTCAGAAGCAGCGCTGGTTCCTGCTGCGCCTGAACAGCGCGGAGGTTGGCTTTGACCTCGCGCGCACGGCGGAGCCGGAGTTCGACGGCTGGCGCTGGGCCTCCTACTGGGAGCCGGTCCGGGAGGTCATCTACTTCAAGCGCCCGGTCTACGCGCGGGCCCTCACCGAGCTCGCTCAACTGGCGTTTCCGCGTGGCAAGGAGCCGCCGCTGCCGCAGTGGTGGGACAAGTTCGCGGCGCGCGGCGCAGCCCGCAAGGCTGAAGTGCCGGCGGACTGATGCCGCACCTCGGATCGCTCCGCGCGCTGTTCGGTCTACGGGACGACGCGCCGCTGGTGGTGCGGCGGGGCGCGCGGGCCCTGCGTCGCGCAGTGTACGTCGCCAGCGCGCTCCTCGGCCTGTTCGCGCTGTACGTGAGCTACGAGCTCGGGCGCTACAACGCCGGCTACGACCGCCAGGCCGAGGCGCTGCGTCGCACCGAGCTCGAGGTGCAGATGGAGCACCTGGAGAAGAGCAACCGCGAGCTGCGCACGAAGATCGCCGAGCTCGACACGGTCCGAGCGGGCCGTGCGCGCGAAGAGACCGAGGTGGCGCGCCAGATGGGCGATATGCAGGCGCAGCTCGCGCGCCAGTCGCAGGAGCTGGCCTTTTACCGCGGCGTCGTGGCACAGGGTGCGAGCTCGCTCGGCGTGAAGATCGAGCAGCTGCGTATCACCACGGGTGTGAAGCCTGCGACCTACATCGTGCACATGTCGCTGGTGCGCTCGGGCAAGGCCGACGGCGAGGCCGCCGGCACTATTCACCTGAGCCTGGATGGCGCGGGTGGTGGCGGCGCACAATCACTCGATCTGCCGGCCCTCACCGGCGGCCACATGCGCGAGCTGCGTTACAACTTCCGTTATCTGCAGAGCTTCGAGCAGGAGCTCATGGTGCCGCTCGCTTTCAAGCCGGAGCGACTCGCCGTCGAGGTGCAGTCGAGCCGCCACGACGTGGCGCCGCTGTCGCAGACATTTCTGTGGACCGTCGAAGCCGGTCCCTGACACTTCCTCACCGCCCATCCAGAAAGGCTGCAGCCACATGTTCACGCGCGAATCCCGGCCCGCCCGCATCGACACGCTGATCGGCAAGGCGGCGCGGATACAGGGCGACATCGAGTTTCAGGGCGGCATGCACCTGGACGGCCGCATCGAAGGCAACGTGCGCTCAGACGAGGGGCGCGACACCACACTTTCGGTAAGTGAGAGCGGTTTCATCGAGGGCTCCGTGCAGGTGCCGAACGTGCTGCTGCAGGGCTCGGTGCGCGGTGACATTCACGCACGCGAGCGCGTGGTGCTCGGCGCTGCCGCGCGGGTGGAGGGGAACGTCTATTACGGGACCATTGAAATGACTCTCGGCGCCCAGATCATGGGGAAGCTGGTGCGTCTTACGCCTGAGCCCGCCGCTGCGGCACCGGCCGGTGGCGAGAGCGCATGATTTTGCTCGGGTTTACGGCCTGTGAACTGCGGCTTTGACGCCGGTCATCGCCGCCTCTTAGACTGCTATCGAAGTATGGATACCGTCGACACCACTGAGGCGCTGCAGGACACGGCGCTGCTGTTCACCGACGCGGCTGCCCGCAAGGTGGGCGACCTGATTCGCGGCGAAGGCAATCCGAAGCTCATGCTGCGCGTTTTCGTGCAGGGCGGCGGCTGCTCGGGCCTGCAGTACGGCTTCGAGTTCGACGAAGTGATCCAGGAAGGCGATACCTGCATCGAGAACCTGGGCGTGAAGCTGCTGGTCGACCCGATGAGCGTGCAGTACCTGGCCGGCGCCGAGATCGACTACCGGGAGGGACTCGAAGGCGCGCAGTTCGTCATCCGCAATCCGAACGCAACGACCACCTGTGGCTGCGGCTCGTCCTTCACGGCCGCCTGAAGCCGCGGCGGCGCGCGCCCCCGTCGCCACCACGGCCCGAACCCCCGAACCCAAACCCGCCCCCCGTCCCGTTCCGCGCGCCGTCCCCGACGTGCTCGCGGCCGTGGACCTAGGCAGCAACAGCTTTCACATGGTGGTCGCGCGCTACTCGCACGGCCAGCTCGTCATCATCGACCGGCTGCGCGAGATGGTGCGCCTCGCCGCCGGAGTTGCCGAGAACGGTCGCATCGACAAGGACGTGGCGGCGCGCGCGCTCGCCTGCCTCGAGCGCTTCGGCCAGCGTCTGCGCGCCATGCACGCCGACAGCGTGCGCGTGGTCGGCACCAACGCGCTGCGCCTCGCGCACCGCAAGCAGGCATTCCTCGAGCGCGCCCGCGAGGCGCTCGGCCATCCAATCGAGATCATCGCCGGCATGGAAGAGGCGCGGCTCATCTACTCCGGCGTGGCGCACACCATGCCGGCTGAGACCGGCAAGCGCCTGGTGGTGGACATCGGCGGCGGCAGCACCGAGCTCGTCATCGGCGAGGGGCTCACGCCCCTCGAGCTCGAGAGCCTGCAGATGGGCTGCGTCTCAATCAGCGAGCGTTTCTTCCGCGACGGCAAGATCTCTGCCAAGCGCTTCGAGCGCGCGCGTCTCGCCGCGCGACTCGAGCTGGAGCCGGTGCAGGCCGCGTTCCGCCGCCGCGGCTGGGACACCTGCGCCGGCAGTTCCGGCACCGTGCGCGCCATCGGCGAGGCGATCCGCGCCCTCGATCCCCAGGCGCTGACCATCACGTCCGCGGGCCTGACGCGCGCGATCGAGTATTGTGTCGAGGCGGGCCATAGCCGCGAGCTCAATCTCGAGCCGATCACCGAGGACCGTCGCCCGGTTTTTCCCGGCGGACTTGCGATCCTCGCCGAAGTGTTCAGCGTGCTCGACCTCAGCGAGATGCGTATTGCCGAGGGTGCGATGCGCGAGGGCCTGTTGTACGACATGCTCGGTCGCTACAAGCGCGAGGACGCGCGCGAGCGCACCGTGCGCGCCATGCAGCAGCGCTATCACGTCGACGTCGCGCAGGCCGAGCGCGTCGAGGCTACCGTGCGCAATTTCCTCGAGCAGACGCGCGAGACCTGGAAGCTCGAGGAGCCGCTGGCGCACCTGGCGCTGAAGTGGGCGGCGCGGCTGCACGAGATCGGTCTCGATGTCTCACACAGCGGCTATCACCGTCACGGGGCATACCTGCTGGAGAACGCCGACATGCCCGGCTTCCCGCGCGAGGAGCAGCGGCTGCTCGCGCGCCTGGTGGGCGCGCATCGGCGCAAGCTGGTCCTCGAGGGCGTGGAGGAGCTGGTGCCGCCGTGGGACCGCAGCGCCCTGTATCTGATCGTGCTGCTGCGCATGGCCGTGCTCCTGCATCGCGGGCGCAGTCCCACCGCCTTGCCGCAGATCGAACTGGTGGCCACGCCGCGCTCGCTGGAAGTGCGCTTCCCGGGGCGCTGGCTCAAGGACCATCCGCTCACCTCGGCCGACCTGCAGCAGGAGATCGATTACCTACGCGCCAGCGGCGGCTTTCGCCTGCGCGTCTTCAGTCACGGGCGCGGCGTACCCGGCTGACAGGCGTGGCCGACCCGCCGGAAGGGCGTTACACCACCACCGCGGGCCCGGCTGCATAGGCCGCCAGCAGCTGCGCCTGCGCGTTGAAGGCTCGCGCGGAGCCGCGCTGCAGGCGCACGTAGCTGCCGTCGGGCCGCAGCTCCCACGCCTGGCAGTTGTCCCGCAGACAGAAGTCCAGATCGCGCAGGATGCGCTCGGCATGACTCGGGCGGCGGATCGGAAAGGCTACCTCGACCCGGCGGAAGAAGTTGCGCTCCATCCAGTCGGCGCTGGCGCAGAACATCTCCGGGTTGCCGCCGTTCTCGAAGTAGAACACGCGCGAGTGCTCGAGGAAGCGACCGACGATCGAGCGCACCGAGATGTTCTCGGACACCCCGGGCACACCCGGGCGCAGTGCGCACACCCCGCGTACGATGAGGTCGATCTGCACACCGGCGCGCGAGGCGCGGTAGAGTGCCTCGATCGCCTGCGCATCGACCAGCGCGTTCATCTTGGCAATCACCCGCGCGGGACGATGGGCGTGCGCGTGCTCCGCCTCGCGGGCGAGCTTGGCGAGCACCATGTCATGCATGCCGAACGGGGACTGCACCAGGCGGTTGAGCCGCGGCGTCTGCGTGAGACTCGTCAGCTGCAGGAACAGCTCGTGCACGTCCTGACCGATCTCGTCGTCGCAGGTGAACAGGCCATAGTCGGTGTACTGGCGCGCGGTGCGCGGGTGGTAGTTACCGGTGCCCAGGTGGCAGTAGCGGCGGATGCCGCCCGCCTCGCGCCGCACGACCAGGGCAAGCTTGGCGTGCGTCTTGTAGCCCACGACGCCGTACATGACGTGTGCGCCGGCCTCCTGCAGGCGGTTCGACAGCTCGATGTTCGCCTCCTCGTCGAAGCGCGCCCGCAGCTCCACGATGACCGTCACATCCTTGCCGGCGTTGGCGGCTGCCACCAGCGCATCGACCAGCGGCGAGTCGTCACCGGCGCGATACAGCGTCTGCTTGATCGCGAGCACCTGCGGGTCGGCGGCGGCCTGACGCAGGAAGTCCATGACGGGAGCGAAGCTCTGGTAGGGATGATGCAGCAGTACGTCCTTCTGCCGGATGCAGGCGAACAGATCCGACGTGCCGACGAGGCGCTTGGGCATCCCGGGGGTGAAGATCGGGTACTTGAGATCGGGCCGCTGCACCAGGTCGTATACCGCCGAGAGGCGATTCAGGTTCACAGGTCCTGCGACCGGATAGGTATCCAGGCCGTTCGAGGCGAACTGCGATTGAAGGAAGCGCACCATATCCTCGGGGCAGTCGTTCGAGGTCTCGAGCCGCACCGCCGCGCCGTAACGGCGGTGCGCGAGCTCGCCCTCGAGCGCGCGGCGCAGATCGTCGATCTCCTCGTCGTCGACGAACAGATCGCTGTTGCGGGTGACACGGAACTGGTAGCAGCCGATCACCTTGATGCCGGTGAACAACTTCGGCACGAAGGTCTGCACGATGGTCGACAGCAGCACGAAGCCGCGGCTCGCGCCCTCGCCCGGCAGCGGTACCACGCGCGGCAGCGAGCGCGGCGCCTGCACGATCGCGAGCTCGCTGTCGCGGTCGAACGCATCCTTGCCCTCGAGTCGCACGATGAAGTTGAGGCTCTTGTTCTGGATGCGCGGGAACGGCCGCGCCGGGTCGAGCCCGAGGGGCGACAGGACCGGCTCGATCTCGCGCTCGAAGTACTGCTCGAGCCACTCGGTGTGCTGCGCGGTCCACTCGTGACGGCCGAGCAGCGGCACCCCTTCGGCGGCGAGCCTCGGCAGCAGCAACTCGTTCAGGCAGCGGTACTGCTCGTTCACCAGCCGCGTGGCGCGGTCGTGGATCGCGGTAAGCTGCTCCGGGATCGACATGCTATCCGCCGCGAGCTGGCCGCCGCCGAGCTCCTGCAGCTGCTTGAGGCCGGCCACGCGGATCTCAAAGAACTCGTCGAGGTTGCTGCAGGAAATGCACAGGAAGCGCAGCCGCTCGAGCAGTGGCACCGACTCGTCGAAGGCCTGGTCGAGGACGCGCTGATTGAACTCGAGGAACGACAGTTCCCGATTGATATAGTGCTGAGGTGCTTTGAGATCTGGGGCGTCCATCGACTCGAGCCGTCATTGCAGTCTGCAATGCGCTTGCCGGCAAGGATACCAGCCGCAAGCGTGGGTACCGTGAAGATGACTTAAATCGGCGCGCGCTTGCGCGCTCGCGCTGCGCCGGCCGGCGCAGCGCCCGGTGCGGGCTCAGCGTGAAACCAGCATCGCGCCCGGAGCCGGATCGAGACTGTCCAGCAACGGGGCCGAGCGGGCCAGGAAATCTCCCCGCCAGCGCGGATCGATCGGCTCCGCTGCCGGCAGCGCCACCGTCTGCGGGTTCTTGAACACCCCGTTCACCCGGTACTCGTAGTGCAGGTGCGGTCCGGTCGCCAGTCCCGTCATGCCCACGTATGCGATCACGGTGCCTTGCGTTACGGGTCGACCGACCCGCGTCCCGTGCGCGAAGGCCGACAGGTGCCCGTACACCGTGACGACGCTCCTCGAGTGCTCGATCTCGACCAGGTTGCCGTAGCCGTTCATCCAGCCGGCAAAGCGGATGCGGCCATCACCGGCGGCGTGCACCGGGGTGCCGATCGGGGCGGCGTAGTCGACGCCCTTGTGAGCGCGCACCGTGTTCAGGATCGGGTGCAGCCGGGCGGAAGCGAAGTGCGAGCTGACGCGCGTGAACTCCACCGGCGTGCGCAGGAACGCGCGACGGAGGCTGCGGCCATCGGGTGTGTAATAGCGCGAATTGCCATCCGGGTCGGCGTAGCGGACCGCGCGGAACTCCCGTCCCTGGTTGATGAACTCCGCCGCCTCGATCGGGCCGTCCTTCACGTAGGCACCGTCGCGCCAGATTTCCTGGTAGGTAACCGCGAATTCATCGCCCGGTCGCACATCCAGCGCGAAGTCGATGTCCCAGCCGAAGATGTCCGCGAGCTCGACCGCGGTCTGCTCGTGGCCGCCGGCGGCTTCCACCGACTCGAACAGTGAGCTGTCGATCGTGCCGCGCACCGTGCGGGTATGCCTGTCGAGGGCGTTCTGCAGCACCTCGGCCTTGAGCCCGTCACCCTGACGCGAGACCTTGAGCGTCTCGCTGTCATTGAGCCGCCGCTCGAGGCCGAACAGCTCACCCTCGTGATGGGTGACGTGCAGGCGCTCGCCGGGTTGCAGGCTGTCCAGGCTCACGCGTACGCCGGGCAGACTGCGCAGCGAAGCGAGATCGGTGAGATTGAGCTTGAGGCGCCTGAAAATGCGGTCCAGCGTATCGTTACGGCTGACGATGATGTCTATGGTGGAGAGCGCAAGCTTCGCGCCATCGAGCGGCGAGGCGCTGGCGAGCTGCACGGAGCCGATCGGCCGGCCGCCGGGTGCTGCCTGGGTGGGCGGCTGCGTGGCGGTGGACGCGACCCCTGAGCCGGCTGCGGTACCCTGCTCGCTAGCCGTCAGGGCGGTCCCATCGGCGGCGCCAGTTGGGAGAGCCGGGTTCCCCTGCAGGATCGACCACGCGACCACTGCGCACGCAGTGGCCTGCGGCCAGAAGGTTGCGGAGCGCATCCGCCTGAGCGCCGCCTGTGGGTTTACGCTGAATTTCAGCGAATTTGCGGGGAATCTGAAGTTCAGCGCCATCGACAATGCTTAGGTGAATGATTTAAAAGGGCGAACCGTACCGGAGCCACGACCCCCGGGTCAATGTATGTAAAGTGCGACGCCCAGCCCGCGGTGCAGCAGAAAGGTAACGTTACCGCTCCGCCGCAGCCGGCTTCAGGACGCGCATCACGGGAAAGGCATGAACTTCGAGGAACAGATCGCAGAGCTCGAGCGCGGTGCGGACGAGGTGCTGACACGGGCGGACCTGACGAAGAAGCTCGTGCGTGGCGTGCCGCTTCGGGTGAAGGCGGGGTTCGATCCCACCGCGCCCGACCTGCATCTCGGGCATACCGTGCTGCTGAACAAGATGCGCCAGTTCCAGCAGCTCGGCCACGAGGTGACTTTTCTCATCGGCGACTTCACCGGGCTCATCGGCGATCCGACCGGCCGCAACGCTACCCGCCCACCCCTCAGTCCCGAGGAGATCCAGGCCAACGCCCACACCTACGAGACACAGGTCTTCAAAATCCTCGACCGCGAGCGCACCCGGATCGACTTCAACTCGCGCTGGCTCTCGAAGCTGACCGCGGCCGAGATGGTGAAGCTCGCGGCGCAGTACACCGTGGCGCGCATGCTCGAGCGCGACGACTTCGCCAAGCGCTACAAGGCGGGTCACCCTATCTCGATCCATGAGTTCCTGTACCCGCTGGCCCAGGGCTATGACTCCGTGGCGATGCGCGCCGACGTCGAGCTCGGGGGCACCGATCAGAAGTTCAACCTGCTGGTGGGACGGACCCTGCAGGAGGCCTACGGGCAGGAGCCCCAGGTGGTGCTCACCACACCGCTGCTCGAGGGGACGGACGGTGTGAACAAGATGTCGAAGTCGCTCGGCAACTACATTGCCATCACCGAAGCGCCCGACAGCATGTTCGGCAAGATCATGTCGATCTCCGACCCGCTGATGTGGCGCTACTACGAGCTGCTGTCCTTCCGGCCCCTGACCGAGATCGCGAGCCTCAAGCGCGCCGCGGCCGAGGGCCGCAATCCCCGCGACATCAAGTTGGAGCTCGCACGCGAGATCGTGGCGCGCTTCCACGATACCGCCAGCGCCGAGCGCGCCCAGCGGCAGTTCACTGCCCGTGTCAGCGAAAAGGCCGTGCCGGACGACCTGCCGCTGCAGGTGATCCAGGTGGATGAGGTCGGCCTGCGCGTGGCGAACCTCCTCAAGGAGGCCGGCCTGGCCGTTAGCACCTCCGAGGCCAACCGCAAGATCGAGGAGGGGGCGGTCCGGATCGATGGCGCGAAGGTTACCAGCCGCGCCCTGACCCTGAAGGCCGGGGCCGAGCACGTGTTTCAGGTGGGGGCGAAACGCTTTGCAAGGCTCAGGCTCGAGCTCAAGCCCTGAAGCTGGTCCCCCCGGCACCCGCCGCCGATCCTATAAAGCCGAGATCGCTCGCGCTCACTACCGGAGCGCTGCCGGGGACGCATGCACAGGGCCTGCAAGGCCCAGATGACAATGCGTTGACAAGCCCCCA
>CAWILY010000009.1:1010000-3536005 GCA_963837075.1 uncultured Gammaproteobacteria bacterium
CCTGCGATAAGTGTCGGCGAGCTGGCAAACGAGCTTTGACCCGGCAATTTCCGAATGGGGAAACCCACCTCGCAAGAGGTACCGTGCACTGAATTCATAGGTGTACGGAGCGAACCCGGCGAATTGAAACATCTCAGTAGCCGGAGGAAAAGAAATCAACCGAGATTCCCTTAGTAGTGGCGAGCGAACGGGGACCAGCCCAGTCGTGGTAATCGGGTGAGTGCTAGTGGAACAGTCTGGAAAGTCTGGCCAAAGAAGGTGATAGCCCTGTAGACGAAAGCACGAGCCCGTGAGCGACAAAGAGTAGGACGAGACACGTGAAATCTTGTCTGAACATCGGGGGACCATCCTCGAAGGCTAAATACTCTCTACCGACCGATAGTGAACCAGTACCGTGAGGGAAAGGCGAAAAGAACCCCGGTGAGGGGAGTGAAATAGAACCTGAAACCGTATGCGTACAAGCAGTCGGAGCCTCCGCAAGGGGGTGACGGCGTACCTTTTGTATAATGGGTCAGCGAGTTATTTTCAGTGGCGAGGCTAACCGCATAGGGGAGCCGTAGGGAAACCGAGTCTTAAACGGGCGTCACAGTCGCTGGGAATAGACCCGAAGCCAGTCGATCTATCCATGTCCAGGATGAAGACCAGGTAACACTGGTTGGAGGTCCGAACGAACTACTGTTGCAATAGTACGTCGATGAGGTGTGGATAGGAGTGAAAGGCTAATCAAGGCTGGCGATAGCTGGTTCTCCCCGAAAGCTATTTAGGTAGTGCCTCGAGTGAACACTCAGGGGGGTAGAGCACTGTTTGGAGAAGGGGGCCATCTCGGCCTACCGACTCCATGCAAACTCCGAATACCCTGAAGTGATACTCGGGAGACACACGGCGGGTGCTAACGTCCGTCGTGAAAAGGGCAACAACCCAGACCATCAGCTAAGGTCCCAAAGTTTCGGCTAAGTGGTAAACGATGTGAGAAGGCATAGACAGCCAGGAGGTTGGCTTAGAAGCAGCCATCCTTTAAAGAAAGCGTAATAGCTCACTGGTCTAGTCGGCTCGCGCGGAAGATTTAACGGGGCTAAGCCGAGCACCGAAGCTATGGGTGTGCGAGATCTCCGGATCCTGCACGCGGTAGGGGAGCGTTCTCTAAGCCTGCGAAGGTGTGCTGCGAGGCATGCTGGAGGTATGAGAAGTGCGAATGCTGACATGAGTAACGTTAATGTGGGTGAAAAACCCACACGCCGAAAACCCAAGGTTTCCTGAGCTACGTTAATCGGCTGAGGGTGAGTCGGTTCCTAAGGCGAGACCGAAAGGTGTAGTCGATGGAAAGCAGGTTAACATTCCTGCACCGATTCCAACTGCGATGGGGTGACGGAGAAGGCTAGATCAGCGGCAGCAGTGCCGTTCAAGGCCGTAGGTGGATCTTCCTGGAAAATCCGGAGGGTCATTCAACACCGAGAACTGAGTACGAGGAGACTTCGGTCTCCGAAGTGATCGACGCCACGCTTCCGGGAAAAGCCTCTAAGCTTCAGGTTGGAATTGACCGTACCGTAAACCGACACTGGTGGGTGAGGAGATAACCTCCTAAGGCGCTTGAGAGAACTCGGGTTAAGGAACTCTGCAAGTTGATACCGTAACTTCGGGAGAAGGTATGCCTCCTGCGGTGAGAGGATTTACTCCTCAAGCTGCAGAAGGTCACAGGTAATCGGGGGCTGCGACTGTTTACCAAAAACACAGGACTCTGCTAACACGTAAGTGGATGTATAGGGTCTGACGCCTGCCCGGTGCCGGAAGGTTAATTGATGGGGTCAGCCGCAAGGCGAAGCTCCTGATCGAAGCCCCGGTAAACGGCGGCCGTAACTATAACGGTTGATCCATTAGTCAATGTTTACGCAAGAAAAGCAAAATGCTACCGACTAACGGCCGTTATAAAATTTGGCTATATGCTGGAACAGCTGAGTATCTGGCGGTACCACATCGCTGAAGGGTGTGGTGACAATCCGACCAGTGCAGCCAATCAGCAGGAAAGACTTCCAACCCACGAGCAGAAATGTTGGTTCTTGGCGGGCTTGATCGAAGGCGAGGGCAGCCTCTGCGTTTCGTTCAAGAATCAGCCAACGGCGCGATTTGGTTTCTACGTAGATGCGGAATTCTTCATCTACCAGCATCAAATACGCCGGGGACTGTTAGAACTCGCCAGGTCGATCTTCGATGCAGGACGCATCAATCCCAAGCCAGGCAATGAGGTAGTGCTGGTCTACAGCATCACTAGTCTGCGCCTGATTGTGGAAAGGGTGCTTCCGTTCTACGAACGCTACATGGCGTTCTCGTGCAAGAAGCGTGACTACCAACTATTTCGTGAAATCGTGCACGCGATGCTTCGCAAGAGGCATCACGATCCGCATGGGCTGATCGAGATCGTTGAGAAGGCCTACCAGATGAATATGGAAGGCAAACAACGAAAGCGATCAAAGGCGGAAGTGATTGGAAGGATCCTCAGAGACTACACGCCGAACCCACTCGCCCTGAGTGGTGAAGATATAGTCCGATCTTGATGGCGACATCAAGCTAACAACATGCCTAAGGTAGCGAAATTCCTTGTCGGGTAAGTAACATTGCCCAGGACGGTGGCAACACCGCTCCAACAACCGGCTCAAATCGGTGGAACCCACACGACGTTTCATGCAGGGACGTCACGGGCAATACCGAGGGTAAGATCCGAAGCAATTCGGATCCCCGTAACGACTCAGGGGTGAGATCCCTGGATGGCAGACCAAGCCATAACACGCCGGCCCTGACTGCACACAGCGATGAGGACGACTCAACTCGTCGTAGTCAGGTGAACGTATAGTCTGTGCCACGGGAAACCGTGGAAGTACATGAAGTTCCGACCTGCACGAAAGGCGTAACGCTGGCCCCACTGTCTCGACCCGAGACTCAGTGAAGTTGAAATCGCTGTGAAGATGCGGCGTAGCTGCGGAAAGACGGAAAGACCCCGTGAACCTTTACTACAGCTTTACACTGAACTTTGACCTTGTCTGTGTAGGATAGGTGGGAGCCTTTGAAGCAGGGGCGCTAGCTCTTGTGGAGGCAACGTTGAAATACCACCCTGATAATGTCGGAGTTCTAACCTTGGTCCGTAATCCGGATCGGGGACACTGTATGGTGGGTAGTTTGACTGGGGCGGTCTCCTCCTAAAGAGTAACGGAGGAGTGCAAAGGTACCCTCAGCGCGGTCGGTCATCGCGCATTAGAGTGCAATGGCATAAGGGTGCTTGACTGCGAGACTGACAAGTCGAGCAGGTGCGAAAGCAGGTCATAGTGATCCGGTGGTTCTGTATGGAAGGGCCATCGCTCAACGGATAAAAGGTACTCCGGGGATAACAGGCTTATTCCTCCCAAGAGTCCACATCGACGGAGGAGTTTGGCACCTCGATGTCGGCTCATCACATCCTGGGGCTGTAGCAGGTCCCAAGGGTTCGGCTGTTCGCCGATTAAAGTGGTACGCGAGCTGGGTTCAAAACGTCGTGAGACAGTTTGGTCCCTATCTTCCGTAGCCGTTGGAGATTTGAGGGTGAGCTGTCCTTAGTACGAGAGGACCGGGATGGACGCACCTCTGGTGTTCCGGTTGTCACGCCAGTGGCACTGCCGGGTAGCTATGTGCGGACGGGATAACCGCTGAAAGCATCTAAGCGGGAAGCCCCCCCCAAGATTAGATCTCCCTGGGAGCTCGACTCCCCTGAAGGGCCCACGAAGACTACGTGGTTGATAGGCTGGGTGTGTACGGCCAGTAATGGCTTCAGCTAACCAGTACTAATTGCCCGTGAGGCTTGACCATATAACCTCAAGTGGTTTGGTCCACGAGAGGACTGATGCCGATGGAGCGATTCCATCGTGAACGCGACAGGCGTCGAAACAGAAATGAACCGGATTGGAGGCGCGTGGGGCCGGACCGCGAGGTCCGGCCTCATGAACCTCGAACAGTTTGCCTGGCGGCCATAGCGAGCGGGAACCACCCGATCCCATTCCGAACTCGGAAGTGAAAACGCTCTGCGCCGATGGTAGTGTGCCTTTCAGGCATGCCAGAGTAGGTCACCGCCAGGCTTCAAACGTAAAAAGCCCCTGAGGTCGTAAGACTTCAGGGGCTTTTTCTTTCGCGCGTACGACTGTGGCAGCGTGGCAGCACTGCCTTCGCTTCGAGCAAGAGCGCGGTGCAGCATTGCACGCCGATCTGCAGCCCGGACTCGACTGTAAGCAAAATGACTTGATGTCCCATTGCTTACGCGCTCGAGAGCGCGGAGACTCTAGCTTCAGGGTCGCGGGGAAAGCGCGGGGGAAGACGCGCTGCAACATAGCGCGGCCCAAAAAGGACGCGCATGCTGGTTCATGCGTATAAGCACGCCCGGCTCATGGCGGAGTCCGAGTCGCGGGTGGAGATGGCGGCATACTCGCAGGCGCCAGCTGACGTCATAGCGAGCCGCGTACTCGAGCGACCCGATGCCTACCGGCGCTGGGAATCCGAGCATGCGCGCCTGATGCGCACGGTCTCCGAGCAGATGCGCCTGGCCAGCCAGGTGGTGGCGCTGCGCTCGGCCGCCTTCTCTCTGGTGCATCGTCGCGCAATGTTCGAGTACCTGAAGAACCGACAGCTCAACCGCACCAAGCGTCGTCGTCTGTTTGCGCTTTTCTACGGCTGCCGCGATTACACCAACGCCGTGCTCGCCGAGCACGGCAACTACATGCGCTGCAGCTCGAGCTTCCTCGCCACACAGCATCTCGCGGAACATCTGATGCACGACGTGGCGTTCGATGAGCCGCTACAGCTCTACGAAGAGTTCTATCGCGAGTACTTCGTCGCTTACTGCGACACGGAACTCGCCGAGACCGACGCGGAGAGGGAGGCGCTCGCACCGCTCGCGGCGCTACGACCGCTGTTGAAGTACCGCCTTGCCGAAGCGCGTGAGGCCATCCTCGCGATGCCGCAGCGGCCGGACCGGGAATGGCGCGAGGTGCAGATCCGCAAGGCGAACGGCGACACCCAGCGGATGAAGACGATCTTCGGCCACAGCTGAAGTCCGCGCACCCGCGCGGGAGCGCTCAGGGAGGCCCGTTCAGGTGCGGGCCATCATCACATGCCCGACGCTTCCGACCTGCAGTCCGTCGCTGCGGTCGCCGAAGTACTGCTGGTTCAGCTCCGTGGGACCCAGGTCGTCTACGTGGTCGAAGCCGGTGGCGCTCAGCTCAGCCTGCAGCTCGCGCGGGTCGAAGAAGGTTCGCCACGGCTCGCCGGCGGCAGCAACGCGTCGCATGATGGCGCTGACCACGATGCGCCGGAGCACGCCGATGCTTGCCGGCGGCACGGTGTAGTCGAAGACAATGCCGCTGCCGCGCGGGAGCACGCGCGCGACATAGCTCAGCGTACTCATGACTGCCTCGCGGCTCAGGTACATGGTTACGCCGAGCCACGAGAACGCCGACGGCAGGTCATCGCGAAATCCGCACCGCTGCAGGCATCCGGGCAGCATCTGGGTCTCGAAGTCGACGGGCACAAAGGTGAGCGAGCCGGGGACCACGACGTCAGCGGCGGACAGTTGGCGCCGCTTCCAGGCCTGGGTGGCCGGGTGATCGACCTCGAACACCCGCAGGACAGATGGCGGATACGCGTTGCGGTAGGCGAAGGTGTCGAGACCTGCGCCCAGGATGACGTACTGCGCGATCCCGCGGCGGATGGCCGCAGCGAGCGCGCTTTCTGCGATCCGGCTCCGAGCCGCCACGAACGCGCGCAGGTGGCGCTCGAGCAAGGTGTCGAAGCGCTCGCGATGCGTCTGGATCTCCTGCGCGCACTGCACGCCGACGATGCGCAACGCCAGCGGATCCTCGAACACCTTCGGCTCGTCGTAGAGTTGATGTGCCGCCCGGCTGATGGCGACACGCCGCGCGGTCAGGCTGGGGAGATCGTCATGCACCTGACCACGGACTCCTCTCACTGCCGTGCGATCAGAGAGTCGCGAACTCGAACTCGAGCACGATGCCGAGCTCGCTGAACACGCGGCTGGCCTCCGGCACGAGGCTGAAATGGCTGGCCGCGGCCGCCGCGATCGTCACCAGAAGACTCAACGTTGCGCCGTCCGCGCGGATGCGCTGCAGGAACTGCGCGTGTGTCTTGAAGAAGCGCGCTGCGTGCAGCGACAGCGCCCACCCGAGGCTGCGCGTCGATGGAACGCCGAGGCGCTCCGGCGTCAGCTGCATCAGCGGCTGCAGTGCGATCGGCAGTTGTGCCGGCCACTCGGCAGGCTGCAGCGCTCCCAGCCAGTAGCTGTCCGCGTGCACCGACGTCGGTGTGAGCCCGCTGCGTGAGGGACGTGGATCGCCGGCGCGGAAGGAATGCTCGGCCTCGATCCCGAGCTCGCGCGAGATGACGGCGGGATCGAGCGAGGGATGGCGGATGCGCAGTGATAGCTCGAACGGTTGTGAACGCGGCTTCAGTTTTATGGCTTCCATGACCAATCCGCTGATGACGAGGACTAACCTTGAAATGACAGCATGCGGGGAGGATGGTTCGCAACCCCGGGCTCGTGACAGTCAGCACAGCGGGGCGTCAAGCTTACCGTCGTCGCGCGGCGACGGGTTCACCGCAAGGTACCGCCAGTCTCGCGCGCAGGGGCGTGGCGCGCGCAGCCGGCCGCACATTCAGCGTGGCGAGGTGGGCGCGCTATTTGCGCCCGCGGTTCGGCTTGTTGTCCTGGTTGTACGGATCGTAGCCGCCGCCCGGGGCCGACTTGCCATCGGGCATGAGGCGCAGCTCGTTGTTCTGCGTGTCTTCGACCTTGAGCTCGGGCGCTTCCAGCCGCTTCAGCAGCCTCGAAGTACTCTCGATCGCGATCCGGCTCGTCTGCTTGAGCCAATCCCATACCGCATTCCCGCGCTCATCGTGCACGACCTTGCCGGTCGCATTTGGCGCCGGCGTCCCTCTGGCGGCCGCGGACGTCGCCGACGACGGACGGGCGGGGCTCGAAGGCGCAGCGGGCCGTATCGGCGACATGCCGGAGCGGATCGGTGCCGCATCGGAGCGCGCCGGCTGCGTGGCCGGGCGGATCGAAGCGTCGGGGCGCACCGGGGAGGGCGCCGACGCAGCGCGCCCCGGTGGGATACCAGGTCGTGCCGGCGGCCGGCCAGCCGTCGCAGGGCCGGGCACCGCGCCCGGCCTCGCGGGAGGCTGTGGCGGTGTGGGCTTGAAGAATTTCGGATCGCTCATTTAGTGCTGCCCTGGCCGGCGCGCAGACTCGCTGCTCAGGTTACGTTACGTTATAGCGTTCGCGGCTCTTGAGCGATGCCGGCACGTGGAACTGCGGACGAAGTCACAGTCGCGCAGTTGCCCGCTTCACCACCCGATGCCGTAGTCCTGGCCGTAGTTGCTCGCCGCGCCCCAGAAGGTGCCGTGTTTGCGGTCGACGAAGATCGCGGTGATGGGACCGGAAGTGCGCTCCTCGTACTCGAGCGCGTAGCCCATCCTGATGAGCTGCTTGCGCACCCATGGCGGCGTCTGGGCATTGAGCGTGAGGCGTCCCGGGAAGGATTGGTGGTCGCCGAACGAATCGCGCATCTGGTAGCTGGTGATGTTGGCGGCCTCGGCCGCCTCCTGCACCGTCATGTTGAATTCGACGACGTTAAGGAAGAACTGCAGCAGGTTCTGGTCCTGCGTATCTCCGCCCTGCACCGAGAAGATGAGAAACGGCTTGCCGTCCTTCAGCGCCAGCGACGGGGTCAGTGTCGCCCGCGGCCGCTTGCCGGGCTGCAGGACATTGTAAGGGTTGTCGCGCGGATCGAGCACGAAGCTCTGCATGCGCTGACTCAGGCCAATACCGGTGCGACCTGCGATCACCGCCGGCGTCCAGCCGCCGCTCGGCGTCACCGAGACCGCCCAGCCCTTATCGTCCGCCGCCTGGACGCTGGTGGTGCCGAGGCGAAACGTGCGATCGAACTCGGACATGCTGACCGGCGTCTGCGCCGGCATCTTGCTGTGCCAGCTCTCGAGGTAGGCAAGAAACGGGTTCTTGCCGCCCTCGAAGGGATACGGATCGCCGGGCCGGATGTCCGGATCGTTGTGCTCGGCATTCACGAGCTTGGCACGTTCGCGGGCGTACTCCTTCGACAGCAGTCCCTTGACCGGCGGTGGCGGTGAGTAGCTGGTGTCGCCGTAGTAGAAGTCGCGGTCGGCATAGGCGAGGTTCATCGCCTGGTACAGCGTGTGAATGTAGCGGGCGCTGTCGTAACCCATCGACTTCAAGTCGAAGTTCTCGAGGATGTTGAGCGCCTGCAGCATCACCGGACCCTGCACCCAGGCGGTGAGCTTGTACACGTCGATCCCCTTGTAGCTGGTGTGCACCGGCTCCTCGATCTTCACCTTCCAGTTGGCGAGATCCTCGATAGTGAACAGTCCCCCCTGGGCGCGCACCGCACCCACCAGTTCCCGTGCGATATCGCCCTTGTAGAAGCGGTCGTAGGCGGCGTAGATCGCGGCCTTGCGATCCTTGCCGGCGGCGCGCGCCTGGCTCTCCGCCTCGACGAGCTTGCGCAGGGTGGCGGCCAGATCCGGCTGGCGGAAGATCTCACCCGGCTCAGGGGCCTCGTGCGCTTCGCCCAGGTGCGGCAGCATGACGCGCCTCGAGTCCGGCCACTCCTTGAGCTGCCCCTTGTAATACTCGATGGTGCTGACGAGGGACTCATCGATCGGAAAGCCATCCGCCATGGCGATCGCCGGCGCCAGCACCTGGCCTAAGCTCAACGTGCCGAACTCCGCCAGCATGGTCATGATTCCACCCGGCGTCCCGGGCGTGACCGCGGCGAGCGGGCCGTACTCCGGCGGATACTTCATGCCGAGCGTGTGGAAATACTCGGGCGTCGCCCCCGTGGGTGCAACGCCGAGCCCGTTGATGCCGATCACCTTGCCGGTGTTGGGATTGTAGATGAGCGCCTGGGTCTCCCCGCCCCAGGAGAGCGTGGTCCACGCGGTCGCAGCTGCGGCGATCATGGCGCACGCGGCATCCACGGCGTTGCCGCCCTGCTCGAAGATCTTGGCCCCCGCGGTCGCCGCGATCGGCTTGCCGGTGACGGCCATCCAGTGCCGCCCGTAGAGCGCGGGCTTCTGGGTGCGCCCCTGCGCCTGCGGACCGCCGAAAATGACGCTGGCGCTCACCATGGCGGCGACCGCGGTGCGCGTAAACCCTGCGACGCCCGCGTGCTGCTTGTTGGAGCTTTTTCTTTTCGGCATGCGCCGCCTCTGCTGGCTCGTAGCGAGTGCGCAGCATATGGCAGACTGCGCCGGCACGCACGCCGCCCACGAGACACATGCCGCGCCCCGGCTCGAGTGATGACCACGTCCGCAACGCTCTCGGCGCTCTTCATCTACCCGCTGAAGTCAGCGCGCGGCATTCCGTGCCCGCGGGTGCGCCTGCTGTCGACCGGCTTCGAGTGGGACCGGCAATGGATGTTGATCGATGCCGGCGGGACTTTCCTGAGTCAGCGTACGCACCCGCAGCTGGCGCGCATCGTTCCTGAGCTCACCCCCAGCTCACTGCGGCTCAGCGCCCCCGGGATGTCGCCGCTCGAAGTGCCGCTGCTCGCGAGCGGCGAGCCCCGTGCCGTGCGGGTTCACCAGGACAGCTGCGTGGGTCTCGAGCAGGACCGCGAAGCGCACGAGTGGGTGAGCGCGGCGATCGGCGCGGCGGTGCGGCTGGTGCGCGTGCCGCCGCATCCGGCGCGCCGTGCCAATCCCGCGTACGCCGGCCCCGAGCCGGCACCGATGGGCTTCGCAGACGGCTTCCCGGTGCTGGTGTGCAATGCCGGCTCGCTGGAGGATCTCAATCAACATATGCCGCGGCCCGTTCCGATGGACCGCTTTCGCCCCAACATCGTGCTCACGGGGCTGCCCGCGTGGGCCGAGGATGGCATCGATACGCTCGCCATCGGCAGCGTGACGCTGCGCCTGGTGAAACCCTGCACGCGCTGCACGATCCCCGCGGTGGATCAGCTCACGGGTGTTGTCTCCACGGATCCTGCGCCGGTGCTGCGGCGGTTGCGTTTTGACCGGGAGCTGCGCGGCATCACCTTCGGTGAGAACGCGGTAATCGTGCGCGGCCAGGGTGGTGTGCTCGAGCGCGGGGTGCCCTGCGCGCTGAGCTCGGATCCACCGATTTCAGCGCCTGTTGAAGCGCCATAGGTAAGCGCTTGCCGCGCGTTTGCGGCCGGGCAGCTTTGCGTTGCGCACGCCAGCGGACTTAATGCAGCGGCGCGCGCCTGGTCGCACCCGCCGGCAGTGCAAACTGTGCGCAACGCACGACACCCTGCCGGCGCCTTACCGCACACTGGATGAGACAATTGCGGGACGGATTGTGAACCAGTTGACATTTGCCCTGGGCGCGGTGAGCGGGCTGCTGTGCGCTGCTGTTGCTGCGGTCGCGCTGCTCTGGCGCGTCGGCCGGCGGCGCTCGTCCGCCGCGCGCACCGACCCGATGGACATCTTCGAGCAATGGCCGACTACCGCGGTGGTGGTCGACGCTGCCGATGGCGACATCGTCGCCATCAATCCCGCCGCGGTGCGCAGTCTCGGCTTTCCGGCCGCGGAGCTGCTCAAGCGTCCGTTCACGCAGTTCTTCAGCACCGAGGGCGTTGATCCCGGGGCGCTGATCAACAAGCTCCAGCAGACGCCGATGCGTGCCCCGATGGAGCTGCGCCAGCACTGCGCCGACGGCTCGGTGCGCAACGTCGAGGCGCTGTGCTATCCGCTCAACCTGGGCGATCGGGCGGTGCTCGCGGTGGGGGTGCACGACATCACCGTGCGCCACAAGGTCGAGACCCAGCTGCTGGCGAAGCATCAGCAGCTCGATCACCTGGCGCACCACGACCACCTCACCGGGCTCCCTAACCGCCTGTACCTCGCCGCGCACCTGCCCGATGCCATCGAGGAGCACAAGAGCAGCGGCGCGGTGCTCGCGGTGCTGTTCCTGGATCTCGATCGCTTCAAGCACGTCAACGACTCGCGCGGGCACGAGACCGGCGACAAGCTCCTGAAGACCGTGGCGCAGCGCGTGCGCGCCACCATGCGCGCCGAAGATCTGGTGGTGCGCATGGGGGGCGACGAGTTCGTGGTGGTCATGAAAGGCATCCGCAACATCCAGCAGGTGCACGATGCCGCAGCGCGCATCAACCACGCGCTCAGTGCGCCGATGGTCGTGGATGGCCGCACGCTGGTCACCACCGTCAGCATCGGCGTCGCGCTCTATCCCCACGACGGCATCGACATGGGCGAGCTGCTGCGCCACTCCGACACCGCGATGTACCAGGCGAAGGATCGCGGCCGCAACAACTTCCAGGTCTTCAGCCAGAGCATGGACAAGCGCCTGAAGGAGCGCATCGCCATCGAGTCGAGCCTGCGCACCGCGCTGCAGAGCCGCCAGCTCGATGTCTTCTATCAGCCGATCGTGGAGATCGATTCGCAGCAGGTCGTGGCGCTCGAAGCGCTGCTGCGCTGGAAGCACCCGAACCACGGCTACGTGCGTCCCGAGCGCTTCGTGGCGATCGCGGAAGAAGCCGGGCTCATCATGCCGATCGGCGACTTCGTGCTGCAGCGCGCGGTGGCGGATATAACGCGCTGGCGCAGCGCGCAGTGCAAGGCCGTGCCGGTGGCTATCAACGTCTCCGCGGTGCAGCTGCAGCGCGCCAACCTGCCCGAGCAGATCGCCCGCCTCACCAAGGAGCACGGCCTCGAGCCGAGCATGCTGCAGATCGAGCTCACCGAGAGCGCGGTGTTCGAGCGCCGCGAGGCCCGGGCCCGCGAGGCGGGCCAGGACGCGGTGGCGAAGCTGCGCGAGCTCGGCGTGCACATCGCCATCGATGACTTCGGCACCGGCTACTCGAGCCTCTCTTACCTCAAGCGCTGGCGCGTGGACACGCTGAAGATCGACCGCAGCTTCGTGCGCGACCTGGTGACCGATATGAGTGATCTCGCGATAGTGAGCGCCATCATCGCCATGGCGCGCCACCTGCACATCTCGGTGGTCGCCGAGGGCATCGAGGGTTACCAGCAGCTCGAGAAGCTGCGCCAGCTCGGTTGCACCTACGCGCAGGGCTATCTGTTCGCCCGTCCCGCCCCGGCGGATCAGTGCCTGCAGTACCTGAGCGGTGCGCCGCTCGATCTTACCCAGCGCCTGCCGGTGCTCGATCGCCTGGAGACCACGAACACCGGCGAGCAGGTCGCGCTGCGCGCCTGAAGCAACCCGCGGTTGTCGCGGGCGGTGGGCGCACACCGGCCGCTGCCGAAAGTCAGCTGCGGACGTGCGAGAATGGGCCATGTCAGCCGGCACGGCCCGCACTTCCGCTAGCGCCCCGCCACGCCAGCAATGCGCGGACGCGGTCCTCATGGTTCGCCCCGCGGCCTTCGGCTATAACTCCGAGACCGCACTCAGCAATACTTTCCAACACGAGCCCGGTGCGCAGACGGCGGATGCGGCCGGCGCGGCACAGCGCGAGTTCGGGCAACTCGCGCGCGCGCTCGAAGGTGAAGGGGTGAGCGTGTGCGTGGCGGAGGACTCACCGACTCCTGCGAAGCCCGATGCGGTGTTTCCCAACAACTGGGTGAGCTTTCACGAGGACGGGACGCTGGTCCTCTATCCGCTGCAGAGCGCGAGCCGCCGGCCCGAGCGCCGCCGGGAGATCGTCGATGCCGTGGTCGCCGAGCTCGGTTACCGCATCGCGCGCGTGCTCGATCTAACCCACCACGAGGCGCACAACCGGTTCCTCGAAGGCACCGGCAGCCTGGTGCTCGATCACGTGCACAAGGTGGCCTACGCCTGCCTCTCGCCCCGCACGCACCCACAGGTGGTGACGGAATGGGCGCGCGAGACGGGGTTCGAGGCGGTTACCTTCAGCGCCGCCGACCGTGCCGGCGTGCCGCTCTATCACACCAATGTGCTGATGTGCATCGGCGCCCGCGCGGTCGTCCTGGCCCACGAGGCGCTGGCGCCTGCTGATCGTGCTCGCGTGCGCGAGCGTCTTCAGGCGAGCGGCCGCGAGCTGGTCCTGATCGGGCACGACGAGCTCGAGCGTTTCGCCGGTAACATGCTCGAGCTCGGCACGTGGGATGAGGCGCTCGGCGACTCGCGCGTGTTGGTGATGTCGGAGAGTGCCCGCCGTGCGCTCTCTGCGGAGGCGTTCGCGCAGCTCTCCGGCTGCACCGACACCGTGCTCGCGGTGCCGATTCCCACCATCGAGAGGCTCGGCGGCGGGAGCGTGCGCTGCATGCTCGCGGAAGTGTTTCGCGCATCATGATCGAGCTCATCGCCAAGGGGGTGCTGGCGTATCTGCTGGGGTCAATCATCGGCAGCCTGCTCATCGCCCGGTTGGTCGGCGGGGTGGACATCCGCACCCTCGGCAGTGGCAATGCGGGTGCCACCAATGCGCTGCGCACCGTGGGCCGGCAAGTCGCGTTCTGGGTGCTGCTGATCGATCTCGCCAAGGGATGGATCGCAACCGCGCGGCTGGCCCCGGCGCTGCTGCCCGGGATCGCGCCCGCGCCGCCCGAACTCGCCGCCTGGTGTGTGCCCGTGTGCGGCATCGCCGTCATGCTCGGTCACGTGTATCCGCTGTGGTTCGGTTTCCGGGGCGGCAAAGGCGTGGCGACGCTGATCGGCGCCGTGCTCGGCATCAGTGCGTGGCTGCTGCTGCCCATGATTCTCACCTGGCTCGTGGCGGTGATCCTGTCCGGCTACGTGGGGCTCGCCTCGATCCTGGGCGCGCTGGCGCTGGTGGTATGGATCCTGCTGCGCAACCCCGCGACACCACTCCTCACCTTCGGGTTGCTCGCCGCGCTGCTAATTATCTTCACGCATCGCTCCAACATCGCGCGCATGCGCGCCGGCACCGAGTCGCGCGCGCGAAGGCTGTGGCTGCTCGGCACGCGGCGGGGAGCGGCCTGATGGCGCCGGCGACGGCACCCGTACGGGGCGCGCGCGCCGCCCGCGTGGCGAAGGACACCAAGCCGCTCGTGGCGCAGGTATTCGGCTGCCTCGCCGACGGGCGTTTTCACTCGGGCGAGGCGCTCGCCAGAACGCTGCGCGTCAGCCGCAGCGCCGTCTGGAAAGCGGTGCGCACGCTGCGTGACCTCGGGGTCACACTGCACGCGGTGCGTAACCGGGGCTACTGCCTGGTCCATGGCAGCGAGCCGCTCGATCCCGACAGCATCCGCGAGCGGCTCGCGCACGACGTGCGCGCTCGCATCAGGAGCATCGAGACGGTGTGGTCGGTCGGCTCCACCAACACTGCGCTCCTCGAGCGGCCGAATCCCGATAACGGCAGTGCGCAGGTATTTTTTGCCGAGTATCAGACGAGCGGGCGCGGGCGCCGCGGGCGCGCGTGGCTCGCCCCGCCGGGCGGGGCCATCTGCATGTCGGTCAGCTGGACATTCCGCGAGGTGCCCCATGATCTCGGCGCCCTCGGTCTCGTGATCGGGGTGTGTACGCTGCGTGCCTTGCGCGAGCTGCGCATCACGGAACTGGCGCTCAAGTGGCCGAACGACTTGCTCAGCAGGGATCGCAAGCTCGGTGGTGTGCTGATCGAGCTGCGCGCCGAGTCGACGGGACCTGCCTGCGTGGTTATCGGCGTGGGGCTGAACGTAGCCTTGGGTGCCGCCGTTCTCGAAAAAATCGCGCACAGCGGCACTGTGGCGACCGATCTTGCGAGCGTGTCGGCCGGGGCGCCTCCGGCGCGCAACACCATCGCGGCGGCCATCGTGACGGCATGCGTGCGCGGGCTGATCGAGTTCGAGCGCGCGGGCCTGAAACCTTTCATCGACGAATGGCGCGCGGCGGATGCGCTGCGGGGGCGGCCCGTCAGCGTGAGCGGCGGGGAGGCCGTGGCGCGGGGAGTCGCACGCGGCATCGACCTGCAGGGCGCGCTCGTGGTCGAGACGCCGCAAGGCGTCAAGCGCTTCATCTCCGGGGACGTCACGGTGAGGACCTGAACCGTGTCCATGCTGCTGGTGGACATTGGCAACACGCGCATCAAGTGGGCGCGCTGGGATGGTGTGCGACTGGCTGCGCGCCGCGCCGCTGCGCACGGGCGCTGGCGGCTGGCCGACTACGAGCGGTACCTGTTCGGCCGCCGCGGCAGCACGCCCGGCGCACGGTGCATGCTGGTCTCGAGCGTCGCAGGCGCGAGAGTTGATGCCCGGCTTCACGCCGCCGCGCGTCGCGCCGGCGTCAGCGCGCGGTTCGTCCGCGTTCCGCGCCGCGGCGGCGGGGTGAGCGTCGGATATGGGGAGCCCTGGCGTCTGGGCGCGGACCGGTTCGTTGCCGCCGTGGGCGCCCATCGGCTGCTGCCCGGCGTTGCGGTTTGCGTGGTCGGTATCGGCACCGCGATGACCATCGATCTCGTTGGCGCGTCGGGCCGGCACTTCGGTGGCGTGATCATTCCGGCGCCAGAGCTGATGGTCGGAACGCTCCTCAACAGGACGCACGGCATCCGCCGCCGTGCGCGCGGGGGCGCGAGCTCCGGCAGCGGGCTGTTCGGGCGCTCGACCCGGGCGGGCATCGTGCAGGGGGCGCGCTTCGCCGCCGCAGCGCTCATCGACCGGGCCGTGCAGGAGGCGCAGCCGCTGGTCGGGCGCGAACCGATCGTGGTGCTGACTGGTGGCGCGGCGCCGGCGGTGCGCCCGCTGCTGCACAGTCGCTGCATCGGAGTGCCCGACCTGGTGCTGCGGGGCCTGGCGGCGCTCGCGCGGTCGCCGCAGCCGAAGCGTCGCGGTTGACTTAGAATCCGACCGTGCGCAATGCCTTCCTCGCGCTGGTCCTTGTCAACGTCGCGTACTTCGCGTGGGCACGTTGGATCGATGTGCCGCAGCCGCCACCGGTCAACGACGCAATCACACGCTTACCGAAGCTGAAGCTGGCGGAGGAGCTGCCGTCCGCGCAGCAGCCGCAACCGGGCGCCGAGAAGACCGCACTCGAGGGCGCCGTCTGCCTGTCCGTCGGACCCTTCGCCGATCTGGACAACAGCGCGCGCGCCGCGGCGCTGCTGAAGGAGAAGGGCTTCGCGACGCGGCAGCGCGCCGAGCAGGGACAGACGACCGAAGGATACTGGGTCTACGTCGGCGGGATGAGGACCCAGACGGACACCGATCGCGCGCTCGTGTCGCTCGAGCACTCAGGGATCAAGGACGCGGTCGTGATGCCCGAAACGGCCGACGCCGGGCGGCGCATATCGCTCGGCCTCTATACCGACCGCGGCCGTGCGGACAAGCGTGCGCAGCTCGTACTGCGCGACACCGGGCTCAAGGCGGAAGTTGCCGAAAGGAAGCTCCCCGGCGCGCAGTACTGGGTGGATCTGACGCCTCCGCAGGGCGTCAACACCGTGCCTCTTCAGGGCTTGTTCGCACAGGGCGTCAGCACCCGCATCGCCGTGCAGCCGTGTCCCCTGGATGCGTCGGCGCCGCCGGCCAGCGGCACTGCCGCCACAGCGCCGCGCACACCGTCCGCTGCGCTGCCTGCCACGGCGAGGAACCCGACGCCGCCGGTGTCGGGGCCGCCGAAGCTGCCCTGAGACGCGCACTGTAGGTACAATCTGCGCCCCCCGCGGGAGACCCTGGGGAGTCGCTTACCCGTGCCGGCTTAGCTCAGTGGTAGAGCAGCGGTTTTGTAAACCGTTGGTCGGGAGTTCAAATCTCTCAGCCGGCAAATCTCTCAGCCGGCACATCTTCTCATTCCGACCGCGCGCACTGTTGCTCAAGCCGCGTGATCGCCGCTGCATCGAGCGGGGCGCCGCCGAGCCGGGCCGCGTAGAGCGCTGCGCCCGCATCCGGCGGCAGGCGCGGCCTCACGAGCCGGTAGCCGCGCTCGCTAGCGGCGAGCACCGCCCGCAGCGGCGCAAGCAGCAGCTCGTGCAGAGTGAACATTCCTCCCGAGTACGACACCGGCAGCGCCGTACCGGCAGGAACCTCGAGCCGGGCGTGCACGGCGTCGATGAGCTCCGCGAGCTCGCGCGCCGCACGTGCGAACAGCGACCGCGCCTGCGCGTCGCCTGCGGTGGCGGCCTGCGCCACGAGCTGTGACAGGCGGGCGAACTGGCTGCGCTGCGCGACGTCGGTGCCGTAGATCGCGGCGCACAGATCGAGATCGCCCTGCAGGGCGAAGTGCCGGCGCACGAGGTCGTACAGCGCGCCGCGCGGCGCACGGCCGTCGCTCATGCGCGTGAACAGCTGCAGGCCCTCGCGCGCGATCCAGTACGCGGAAGCCTCGTCGCTGAAGAGCTCCCCCCAGCCGCCGGTGCGCGCTGCGCGGCCGCCGTACTCGCCGTAGGCGATCGAACCGGTACCGGCGACCACGCTGATGCCCGCCTCGCCAGCGAAAGCGCCCGCCCAGCCACACACCATATCGTTGCCGCAGCGGTGGCGCTGCGGCGGCAGCGCCCTCGCGGCGATGGCATCGAGCACCGGCAGCAGGCGGCTGTCCTCGCCGTAGGCGGGCACGCCGAGGAACGCGAAGCTCACATCTCCCGCGCGGAGGGCGGCGCGCGCGCAGGTGGCCTCGATACCACGCGCCAGCAGGGCGCGCAGCGCGTCAAGCCCGATCTCGAGGTAGTAGGCCGGTCCCTCGACGTGCTGAGCGAGCACGGCGCCGGCGTCGTCGATCAATAGGAACCGCGTCTTGCTGCCGCCGCCGTCGACGCCGAGCCAGCGGTTCACGCGTCGCCGCCGAAGGGGTGGATCGTGACGCCCTGTACCACGCGACTCACCGTGCCCGACGCGCTCGGTGTGTCGGGATGCACGCCGGCGGCGAGCGAGGTGAGGAGCGCGAGCGACTGCGCGAAGAGCGCGTAGGGCAGACAGCGCTCGAGGTCGCTCGCGAGGGCATCCCGCTCCCCGATCAAGAGGTCGTCCGCGTGACCGGACACGGTGGACCCAAGCGTGACGACGCGTCCCGCCACCGCCTCGCGGCGCAGCTCGGCCGCGAGGTCCTCATCGTAGCGGCGGGTGTACGGGTCCGCGCTCATGAAGACGACCACCAGCGCTTCGGCGTTGAGGATGGTCTTCGGTCCATGCCGGAATCCTAAACTGGATTCGCCGACCGATACCACGCGGCCGTCGGTGAGCTCGAGCATCTTGAGCGCCGCCTCGTGCGCGAGGCCCTTGAGCGCACCGCTCCCGAGGTACACGACGCGGCCGTAGCCGCTGCGCGCGAGCGCCTGAAGGAGCCCGGCCTGCCCCGGCAGCACCTGCGCGGCGAGCCGTCCGAGCGCCGCCGCGCGCGTGCCGTCGCCGCGCACGGCGCCAAAGGCGAGCGCTGCCGCGAGCAGCATGCCGCTGAAGCTCGACGTCATGGCAAAGCCGCGGTCGTTCGCCGCCTCGGGCAGGAGCAGCGCGCAGCCGTCCGGCCGCTCCGCGGCGCGCCGGTAGAGCGCTCCTTGCGCGTTGCAGGTCACCACGAGATGCGCGCACGGCGCGGCGCAGCGGCTCGCGAGCTCGAGCGCCGCCACGCTCTCCGGGCTGTTTCCCGAGCGCGCGAAGGAGACGAGCAGCGTCGGCCCGCCCACCCCGAGCGTGCCGGCGGGGTCCGCCACGAGATCCGTGGTCGCGATCGCCTCGACGCGCCGGCCAGGCGTTTCGGCCGGCGTGTGCGCCGGCGTCCCGGCCAGCATGCGCGCCAGCGCGGGCGCGAGGCACTCGCCGATGAACGCCGACGTGCCCGCCCCGGTGAGCACGATGCGTAAGTTCGGCCTGGCGAGCAGCGGCGCGAGGAACTGCTGCAGGCGCGGCGCCTCGGCGCGCAGCCATGACTCGATCTGAAGCCACAGCGCTGGCTGCTGCAGGATCTCGCGCGCAGTCCACTCGCCGCCGGCGGCCGCGAGCTCCGCCGCGCTGAGTCCGAAGACGTCCTTCCCGGTGCTCACCTGTGCATCCTTCCGCTTCCTGGCCCGATCCTGCCCGGCGTGCCGCTCATCGCCCGCTCAGAACGTGTAGGCGAGTCCTAAGATGTACGTCCGCCCGTAGGAGCTGTAGCCGTAGCCGGTGCCGCTCTCGCTCGCACCGGTGTTCTGTCCTGGCGCCCAGGGCAACAGCGGGTTGTTGTTGAGGTAGGTGTGCACGATCGAGTTGCTTAAGTTTTTCCCCTCGGCATAGACCTCGAGTCCACGCGCGCGCCCCTGGGTGAACTTGTAGTGCAGGCTCGCGGTCACCCAGTCGAAGGAGGTTGAGACCGCCGCCCAACCGGGCACCTCCGTGCACTGCGAGCAGTACGCCGTGTAGCTCGACTGGTGCTCCCAGTTGACGTCGGCGCTCAGGCGCCCGTTGTCGAAGAGGAGGCCGATCGCCCAGGTCGTCGGCGGGGCGGCATTGATAGAGCCGACGAAATTGCCGTACTGGTCGTAGCTGCGTGTGCGGGTGGCGGTGTACTGCATGTGCGTCCCGAAGCCGCTCGGCAGGATGTGCTGCCAGATGAACTCGACGCCCGAGAACTCGTCCTTGGCGCCGTTCGCCGGCGCCTGTACCGTCCACGGAAAAGCTACCCCGGGCACGGTCCCCGGCGGCCCGCCGACGTATTGCACCGTGCCCAGGTTCACGTTCGACGAGACGGCCTGGTAGATGTCGTCCTTAATGTCCTTGTAGAACACGGCCGCCGTGAGCGCGTCGTGCGGCGCGTAGTACCACTCGATCGACAGGTCCACCTGGTTGGCCTGCACCGGCTGCAGCCCCGCCGTGCCGTTGTAGTAGAGCTGCGGTTGCCCGTTGATGGCGTTGTTCGTGGACGTCGGCGCGAGCTGGTCCAGGTTCGGTCGTGACATGGTCTCGGCGGCAGCGAAACGCACCTGCAGCTTGTCGGGGATCGCCCAGTAGGCGATGTTGCCCGACGGCAGCCAGAGGGAGTAATCGCCGTTGGCGCCGATCGGCTGCGACGTGCCGTACAGCACGGTATACGACACCGTGCCGGTGCACGCGCCCGGCGCGCACCACAGCGCGCTCGGCACGGCCGCGGCGGTGTCCGCGGACGTCGTGGTGTGCACGTAGCGCACGCCGGCGTTGCCCGACCAGCGGGGCGCCGCGAAGTCCGCCTGCAGATAGAAGGCCGTGGTGTTCTCGGTCACGCCGTAGGAGTTGTACGGGTTCGGCTGCGGCTGCGTCAGCGCGTAGTTGAAGGGGCTGTAGCCGATCACGTTGCCGGCCGCGTTGTAGATCGGCGCATTCGGATTCGGCTTGCCGTTGAGGCTCTTGAGGAAATTCTCAAGCGCCGCGACGTTGAGCACTGGCAGCGTCGTCGGATAGGAGCCGCCGGCGTCGTGCATGAAGTTCGGCAGCGTGATCATCGAGATCACGTTGAAGCCCTGC
The DNA here is from genome assembly GCA_963837075.1 of uncultured Gammaproteobacteria bacterium. Lineage (GTDB taxonomy): Bacteria > Pseudomonadota > Gammaproteobacteria > Steroidobacterales > Steroidobacteraceae > 13-2-20CM-66-19. Next base: position 1,030,365 of record CAWILY010000009.1, read on the forward strand.
GAGGCGAACGAGTACGGCAGGCACTGCACGGGGCAGCCCGCCGTCGTGTACAGCGTGCCGTATTGCCCCGAGCCGTTGGTCCAGTCGTTGCTGCTGTCGAGCTGGCTCTTCTCGCGCTCGGTGCGCTGCGAGCCGAACTGCAGGCGCTTGAACGGCCCGTAGTCCGCGTCCCACGCGCTATCGAGCGTGAAGCCGTTGATCTTGTCGTGCACCGTGTAGCCGTTGAGCCCGTCGTAATGCGTCGACCAGTAGGCGTTGTTGTTGAGGAAACCTGAGTTCATGAGCGCCGTGTACGAGCAGGTGCCGGCCTGCGTCGTGCTCGCGGTCCCGCGCGGGCAGCTCGCGAGCCCGAGCTGGCTCGGCGGCACGACGACATTGAGCGACGGCAGGCTGTGCGGCAGGTCCTCGAAGTAGAGGGTGTCAGGGGCGGTCTGCTGCGCGGTGACCAGTCCCGCCGTCAGGAAGGTGTCGTTGCCGCCCTCGGGGCGGTTGGCCTTCGACTGGTAGGCGTCGAAGTCGACCGTCCAGCGCTCGTGCGGCTGGTATCTGACGTTGACGCCGTAGAGATAAGTGTTCACCTGCCGGTCGACGGTGTTGTTCACCATCTCGGGCTGGAACTGGTTGACCGTCGCGGCGGTGACGACGCCGTTCTGCACGGTGGCAGTCGGCGCCCACGGCGTGCCGTCCGGGTTCTGCTGGAAGTAGAACGACTCGTTGTAGCCGATCTGCGGGTCGTTCAGGTGCGTCCACAGGTAGTCCGCGCTGACCTTGAGCTTCTCGTTCGGGCGCCACTCGAGGACGCCGTCGAGCGCAGTGCGCTTCTTGTCGTCGAAGATCGAGCCGAAGGTAATGCAGCACGGCGTCGCGGCGAGCGGCACGGCACCCGGGGGCACGGTGCCCGGCGGCACGGAGCCCGACGGGTAGGTATACGGGAACGGATAAAACGGCGCGCCGTAGATACTCTGGTTGTAGGCGTTCAGCGAGTCGGTGCGCAGGTTGTCGTTCGAGTACACGCCGCCCAGGAGAAATCCGAGGGTCTTCTCCTCGTTGGTGTTCTCGAGATACGCCGAGTACTTGCTGCCGTAGAGCTCGGACATGTCGTTGTAGTTGCGCTCGCCGCGCACGCCGCCGTGGAGCCCCGGGTTGTCGAACGGGCTCGCGGTGTGCAGGTTGATCGTGCCGCCGATGCTGCCTTCGACCGCGGAGGCCTCCGCGGACTTGAGCACGTCCGCTCCGGTGATCACCTCCGCCGGCAGCACGTCGAAGGCGACGTCGCGGCCCGAATCGTCGCTGGCGATGATCCGGTTGTTGAGCGTGATGATGTTGTATTGGGGCCCAAGGCCGCGGATGCTGACCTTCTGGCCCTCGCCGCCGGTCGTGCGGTCGATGGTGACGCCCGGCAGCAGGCCGAGCGCGTCGGCGACGTTGTCGAGCGGGAAGCGCCCGAGCTCGGTGGAGTCGATCGAGTCGAGCACGACCGGCGCATCCATCTTGATCGTGAGCGCCTTCTCGAGGTTGGCCCGGATGCCGGTGACGACGACCTCCGGGAGCGGCCTGTTGTCCGGGGTTGGCGTCGGGCCAGCCGCGGACGCGTCCGCCGGCGTCCCCGGGCTCGTCGCGGGGGCGTTCGCCTGCTCCGCGCCGGCGCCGGCCGCGTGGTTCGTGACGAGCCCGACGAGCTGCAGCGCGATCAGCCCCGCCCACGCGCCGTGTCCGCCCCTCGATCGCCCCCGGATGTGCGTTCTCATTCGAATTTTCCTTCTTGTCTGCGCCCGGCTCATTGCGGCGCCCGGGCGCGGCCCGGATCGCAGGCGCTGGTGTAAGCGGCCAGCACTTGCCGGACGTGGTGGATGACGAGATCGGGCAGCCGCGGTTTAAGCTCGCCGCGACGCACCGCAGCGCTCGCGGCCGGCAGGTACTGGTGCAGTAGCGCCTGCGGCGGCTCGCCGGCGGCGAACGCCGCTTCGAGCCGCGCCAGCGCCGCGCTCACCGCCGGCACCGGCCAGTAGTAGCGGATGCGGTCGCTCAGGCTGTATTCGAGCTGGAGCCCGAGGGCGCGTCCCTCGCCGTGGTAGTACTTGCGCCAGTGCGTGGGGTCCACGCGCATCGCCGCGAGCGCCGCCGCGCGCAGGCCCGCGCCGCCGTCCTCGCCGCGCCACTCGCGCGCGATCGCATCGAGCGCCCACAGCGCCTCGCGCAGCGCGAAGGTGAGCGCGGGTCCCACTTTCAGGATCGCGAAGTGATCGCGCACCAGCGCCGCGAGCGCGTCGGCCGTCTGGTAGTCGGTCGAGTGTGCCTCGAAGACGAGGTGCGGCTGCGCATCGAGACAGGCACTGAGCTCAGCTGCCCGGGCCGGCGCGTACTCGATGACGCGGTCGTGATCGAACTCGACGCCCGGCTGCACGACCAGCGCGATGGTGCGCTCCCACGCCGCCTCGAGCCCCAGGCGCTCGAACGCCGCGCGGTGCGCCGCGATCGTGGCGAGCGCTGCCTGCGGCGGGGTGACGGCGAGCTCGTGCAGCGCCTCCTGCGCGCCGCCGGGCACCGGCACCTCGGTGCCGATGACGTACACCGGCGCCTCGCCGCCGCTTGCGCGCCAGGCGGCCTCCGCGCGCGTGCAGAGCGCCGCGGTGCGCTCGGCAACGACCGCGTCCGGCAGCGCTGCAGGATCGCCGCCGCAGGCCATCGAGCAGTCGAGGTGGATCTTGCGGTAGCCGGCGCTCACGTACTCCGCGACCATGACGCCCGCGCTCTCGAGCGCCTTGGCCGCCGGTTCACCCTGCCAGACCGTCGGTCCCAGATGGTCGCCGCCGAGCAGCACGCGCTCGCGCGGTAGGCCCGCCGCGGCGGCCAGGTCGAGCACGAGGTCGCGGAAGTCCGTAGGGCGCAGGCCCGTGTACCCGCCGTGCTGGTTCACCTGGTTGGCGGTGGCCTCGATCAGCGCGTAACCGCCCGCGTCGCGCGACTCCTTGAGCGCCGCGCGCAGCACCAGCGGATGCGCTGAGCACACCGAAGTGATCCCGACAGGCTCGCCGCGGCGATGGCGCCCGACGAGACCGAGCAGCGCCTTCACCCGCGCTCCTCCGGCTCGATGGCGAGCAGCACGGCTGCGACCAGTGCCAGCGCGAGCCCCACGATCTTCAGCGGCTGCGGCACCACGCCGAGCAAGGTGAGCGAGATCAGCGCGGTGATGAGCGGTGCACCCGCGTTGGTGAGCGGGGAGACCACCATGGCCTTGCCGTAGCGGAAGGCGTAGACGATGGTGAGCGCGCCGATGGCGTTGAGGATCTGCGTCGCGGCCGCCAGCCAGGGACCGCCGAGCCCGTAGTTGATCGGCTGCGTGAAGTCGGTCATCGCGAGCGCGATCGGGATCAGCGCGAGCCCCGTGAGTGTCATGTAGGCGAAGATGCCCTCGGCGCTCATCGTGTGGTTCGCGAGCTTCATGAAGAACGCCTGCACGCCCCACGCGGCGAGGATGATGAGCGCGTATACGAACCAGGCGACGCCGTAGCCGCCGGCGCGCCCGCCTGGCTCGTAGTCGAAGAGGGGGAGCGCCACCAGCGCGAGCGCGATGCCGAGCGCGCCGATCCAAGTGACGCGCTCGCGCAGCCAGGCCATCGACAGCCCGATCGTCACCACCGGTGACAGCGCGATCACCGGAAAGATGAGGTACGGCGGTCCCTTGCGCACCGCATGGAAGAGCAGCATCTGGCCGCCCGCGCCGGTGAGCCCGATCAGACAGCCGTAGAGAACCGAGCGGCGGTCGTGCTCGAGGTGCCAGCCGACGCGCGCGAGCGCATACACCGCAGGCGGAATCATCGTGAACGCCCAGACGACGTACACCAGCGTCTCGGGAAAACCGTTCTCGGTCGGCCGCCCGGCAAACGCGCCCCACACGCCCCAGAACGCGGTCGTGATGAGCGCGAAGACGAGCCCGGCGTGGCGCCCCCCGGGTACGGCCGCTGGGATTGCGGCGCTGTGATCGCCGGAATTAATATCGACCCCCATCCGCATCCGATTCGAAGGAAAACGAAACCCAAATCGGCCCGCTATTATTTTCGTTTTGTTTCCCGGACTATTTCGTATACTTTCGAGAATGTCAAGCCGCAGGTCACTGCCACACCCGGGAGCCGGCGCGGGAGGCACCAGCCGCCGCCGATTCCTCAAGCTCGCCGCGGGAGCCGGGGTTGTCTCTCGCGCGGCGCTCGCCGGGTTGCCCGCCGACGCCGCGAGCGCCGACGCCACACCCGCCGCGCCGGGCCCGCCCTCCGGAGAGGCCGCCGCCTCCGTCGCCGCGCAGCTCGCCGATGCGGCCCTGCGCCTCGAGCTGGACGCGCAGCTGCGCGTGCGTGTGTGGCATCTCGCGGGCTCCGCCGCGCCGCTCACCCCCTGGGGCACGACCGGCGCGCTCGAGCTCGCCGACGGCCGGCGCGCCGATCGCTTCACGCTCGGCGCGAAGGAGCGCACGACCTTCGACGGCGTGCACGGCCGTGGCGTGCGTCTCACCCTCACCGGCGTCGCGCACGAGCCGCGCCTCGAAGAGCGCCTCGTGCTCGAGCTCTGCGAACGCTACCCCGGGTTCGCCTTCGTGCAGGCGAGCTTCCGCAACCTCTCCGGGCAGCCGCTCAGACTGCGCGGCTGGACGGTGAACGCGCTGCGCCTGCCGCTCGGCGCGCACGCCGGCTCCGGCGGAGCGGATTTCTGGAGCTACTGCGGCAGTACGCACGCCGACCGGCGCGACTGGGTGCAGCCCGTGAAGCCCGGCTTCGCGCAGGACAACTTCCTGGGCATGACCGCCTCCGACTACGGCGGCGGCACGCCCGTCGTGGACGTCTGGCGCCGCGACGCCGGCCTCGCCGTCGGTCACCTCGAACTCCATCCGCTCCTCGTCTCGCTCCCCGTGCGCTGCGACCCGCACGGCGCCGATCTCGCGGTGAGCGCGCAGGTCGAGCGCACGCTCGCGCCCGGCGAGACGCTCGACACCCCGATGACCTTCATCGCCGTGCACGGCGGCGACTACTACGCGACGCTCGATGCCTACCGTCGTGTCATGGCCGACCGCGGACTGCGTGCGCCCGCGCCGCCGCCGTCGGCCTACGAGGGCATCTGGTGCGCGTGGGGCTACGAGCGCGACTGCACCGTCGAGCTGATCGAAGGCACGCTGCCGAAGGTGCGCGAGTTGGGACTCGGCTGGGCGGTGATCGACGACGGCTGGCAATCGAACGTCGGTGACTGGACGCCCGCTGCGCAGAAATTCCCCGGCGGCGAGGCCGATCTCGTGCGCCTCGTGCACAGGATCCGCGCCGCGCAACTGAAGCCGCGCCTCTGGTACGCGCCGCTCGCCGCCGCGCCCGGCTCCGACGTGCTGCACGACCACACCGACATGCTGCTCCTCGACAGGGACGGCGCGCCGCAGCTCATCTCCTGGTGGAACAGCCTGTATCTGTGTCCCGCGTACGCGCAGACGGTCGCGTACACCGAGGAGCTCGTGCGCCGCTTCATCGGCACCTGGGGCTTCGCGGGCCTCAAGGTCGACGGCCAGCACCTGAACGGCGTCGCGCCTTGCTACAACCCCGCGCACCGGCACGCGCGCCCCGAGGAATCGGTCGAGGCGCTGCCGGATTTCCTGCAGGCGATCTACCGCACCGCCACGCATCTCGATCCGCAGGCCGTCGTCGAGCTCTGCCCCTGCGGTACCGCGTACTCCATCTTCAACCTCGCCTCGCTCAACCAGGCGCCGGCCTCGGACCCGGAGTCCTCGTGGCAGGTGCGGCACAAGGGCAAGACGTTGAAGGCGCTCATCGGCCCCGGCGCCGCGTTTGCCGGCGATCACGTCGAGCTCTCCGACGGCGGCGAGGACTGGGCCTCCACCGTTGGCATCGGCGCCGTCGTCTCGACCAAGTTCACCTGGCCGCGCGACCCGAAGCCGAAGGATTCCTTCCTCCTCACGCCCGCGCGCGAGGCAAGCTGGCGCCGCTGGATCGCGCTCTACAACGAGCTGCTGCTCCCGCGCGGTGATTACCTCGGGCACCTCTACGACATCGGTTTCGACAAGCCCGAGGCGCACGTTACGCGCAAGGACGGGCGACTCTACTACGCCTTTTATGCGCCCGCCTGGCGCGGCGCGGTCACGCTCCGCGGTCTCGGCGCGGGCCGGTACCGCGTGCGCGATCTCGTCGGCGGCGCCGGGCTCGGCGAGGTGAGCGTCGCGCGCAACCGCATCGACGTCGCCTTCGAGCGCTTCCTGCTGCTCGAGGCGGCGCCGGTCGGGGTGGCTGCCGGATGAGCGCCCCGAGCGAGCCCGGCCTCCTCGGCGCCGAGCGCCGCCGGCGCATCTGCGAGCTGCTGCGCGAGTGGGGGCGGGTGACGGTCGACGACCTCGCAGCCCGCTTCGGCACCTCGCAGGTGACGATCCGCACCGACCTTTCGACGCTCGAGTCGGCGCGCGCGCTCACCCGCACCCACGGCGGCGCGATCACCGTCGCGGACGCCGACCAGTCGCTCGGCGTCAAGCAGCTGCAGCACCACGCCGAGAAGCTGCGCATCGCGACCGCCGCCGCTGCGCTCATCCGCGACGGGGAGACCGTCATCCTCGACTCGGGCACCACCACCGCCGAGATCGCGCGCCGCATCCGCGGGCTCCCGCTCACCGCGCTCAACGTCATCACCAACGCCCTCAACATCGCCGCGCTCCTCGCCGACGTGCCGGCGGTGCGCCTCATCGTTCCCGGCGGGATTCTGAGGCGTGAGTCGAACTCCCTCTCGGGGCCCATGGCGGAAGGCGCGCTCGCGGGGCTGCAGGCCGACCGCCTCTATCTCGGCGCCGACGGCATCGACCCGGAGGTGGGCGTCATGACGCCGCACCTCGCCGAGGCGCAGTTGAACGCCCGCATGATCGAGATCGCGCGCGAAGTGGTCGTGGTCGCGGACGCCTCCAAGTTCCGCCGCCGCAACATCTCCCTCATCGCCCGCGTGGAGCAGGTGCAGCGCCTCATCACCGACCGCGCGGCCCCGGACGATGCCGTCGAGACGCTGCGCCGCCGCGGCGTCGAGGTGGAGCTGGTGTGAGCTTCCCGCGCCCGCGCGCCGGTCACGCGGCGCTCCTCGCCGCGCTCGCCTCGGCCGCATACCCGGCGTCCCCCGCGGATCCCGCGCCGCAGTACTACACCCGCGCCGACTTCCCCCGCGTCGCCAAGATCGACGCGCACGTGCACGTGCACGGCGCCGCGGATCGCTTTATGGCGCAGGCGATCCGCGACAACTTCCGCATCCTGACCATCAACGTCGACGATCCCGACTATCCGCCGGTGAGCGAGCAGCAGCGCGCGGCCGTATCGCTGCGGCAGCGCTACCCCGGTCGCGTGGCGTTCGCCGCCACGTTCTCCGTGGCCGGCTTCGGGAAGCCGGGCTGGGCGGATGCCGCCATCGGACAGATCGAGTCCGCCCTCGGCGCGGGGGCCGTCGGCATCAAGATCTGGAAGAACATCGGTATGGACCTCCAGGCCGACGGAGCCTTCGTCATGCCGGACGACGCGCGGCTCGCACCCGTGATCGCGCAGCTCGAGCGCGACCACGTCGTGCTCTTAGGGCACCAGGCGGAGCCGCTCAACTGCTGGCTGCCCTTCGAGCGGATGACCGTGCGCTCGGATCAGGAGTACTTCCGTGCCCATCCGCAGTACTACATGTATCTGCATCCGCAGATGCCGACGCACGCCGCCATCCTTGCGGCCCGCGACCGGATGCTGCGCGCGCATCCCGCGCTGCAGTTCGATGCCGTGCACCTCGCCTCGCTCGAGTGGGACGTTGCCGAGGTGGCACGCTTCCTCGAGCGCTTCCCCACCGCCCGCGTCGACGTGGCGGCGCGCCTGGTGCACCTCGAGTACCAGGCCGCGGGCAGCCGCGACAAGGTGCGCCGCTTCCTGCTGCGCTACCAGGACCGAGTGCTGTACGGGAGCGATGCCGCCTACGGCCCGGACGACTCGAACCCGGACGCGGTTGCGGAGGTGCATGCCGGCTGGCGCGACGACTGGCGCTTCCTCGCCACCGACGATTTCATGCGCTCGCCCGACTTCGCGCCTTCCTTCCGCGGGCTGCGCTTGCCGCGGCAGGTCATCGACAAGATCTACCGCCGCAATGCCGCGGCGCTGTTTCCGGGGGCGTGGCAGGTCGCCGAACCTGCAGCCCGGCACAGCACACGGCAACCAAGCGCCGCCCGTACCAACGATGCAGCGCTCTTCGTCCCGTCGCCAGCAATCGTTCGAGCGGACCGTGACCCAGCCAATGGCACGGAGGCTCATTACGCAGTTGTCTGGGAGACGGTTGCTAGCCCACGTTGACGTAGAGTTCTGCTTCACCATCGCGCAGCCATAGGCTACCGACTGGACCGGTCACCGTCTGCGGTCGATCATCCCAAACTGTTGCACTCGTTTGAGGTCCTGTACCCAATTGGTTTCCCACGTCTTGCCGCCATCGGGCGAGTACGCCTGCTCCCAGTGACACGACGTAGGCGTGATCTTGGACCATATGAATCTTATGCGGATTGCCTTCCCGTTCTCGGTATCGTCGGCGTAGAAGGTACCAACGCCATTGTGGAAGCTACCCTTCACGGGCGGATCCATGGGCGCCGTTGGCGTTCGACTGTCCATCCACCAGATCGACCACTGCCGCGACTTGGCGTCAAACGAGCGCGGAGCCACGCCGCGATAGGCGCCGCCCGGTACATCAAACATATCGTCGTCAACATTTGCGTAGCCGCCCATGAGCGGCTGGCTGAATAATGTCCCCTCGAATTCGACCCACTCATGATTGTTGACGAGTCGCTTTTTAAGCTTTCGATGATGAACTTGCCAGTGACCGACTAAGAAATCGAAATCATGGAGCCCGGGGACGGCACGTTCTACTTGACTCTCTTTCTCCGCAGCAGCGGCCGAAGGCTGTGCCGACGAGATCTCCGATGCACTTAAGCCGACGCTCAGCACGGCAATGACGGTTATGCGGGGATTCACGTTTGTCTCCTCTTCAGTTTGAGCGGAAGTGGCTAATGCCCATGATCTGTCAGGCCGTGCTGTAGGCGCAGAGTTTGTTGCGGTCCAGGTCGCGAAAGTGATTCCAGCAGACTCAGGGAATCCTTCGCGGCTGATTAGCCGCCGGTCGCGAGTGCCCGGATAGGGTGAACAAGCGACCCTTACCGATGCCTCCCCGGTTTTCGTGCTGACTGTCCGGAATCGGGGGGCCAATCAGGCGCATGCCGGCCAAAGGACTAAACCGCTCGCGCGGTAGGGGTGGCTTCGATCAGGGGCCTGCGGTTGGCTGATCTCTGAGGCTCTGTTCGTATGTTGTGGAGCGAGGCATTCCGCCTCGTTTCTCAACAGGAGCAGAGCCATGAACGATTCCACTCGAGAGACCTCACCGCTACGTCAACGCATGCTGGAGGACATGCGGCTGCGCAAGCTCGCACCGAAGACCCAGGTCGCCTACATCCGCAGCGTGCGGCGACTGGCGGCCTATCTGCGCCGTCCGCCAGACTCGGCGACGGTGGAGGATCTGCGTAACTTCCAACTGCACCTGGTCGATCGCGGCACCTCCCCGATTACGCTCAACGCGACCATTACGGGGCTGAAGTTCTTCTTCGAAGTTACGCTCGATCGCCCCGAGTTGATGGCGAAGATGAAGCCGGTGTTTATGCCTCGGACACTGCCGGTGGTGTTGAGCCGTGAGGAGGTCGGCTCGCTGATCGCCGCGACCCGCAACCTCAAGCACCAGACGGCCCTCTCGGTCACCTATGGTGCCGGGCTTCGCGCCAGTGAAGTCGCGGCGCTGAAGGTCGGGGACGTCGATAGCACTCGCATGACGCTGCGCATCCAACAGGGCAAGGGTGGCAAGGATCGCTACGCCATGCTCTCCCCGGTGATGCTCGAGCGGCTGCGCACCTGGTGGCGGGTGGCCCGGGCTCAGGGGAAGATGCTGGATGGTGGCTGGTTGTTCCCGGGCCTGAACCCCCTTGAGCCCCTGAGCACGCGCCAGCTCAACCGCGCCGTGCATGAGGCTGCGCTCGCCGCGCGCATCGACAAGCGCGTCTCGATGCACACCCTGCGGCACAGCTTCGCCACGCACCTGCTCGAGCAGAAGGTGGACATCCGCGTGATCCAGGTGCTGCTCGGCCACAAGAAGCTCGAGACGACCTCGCTCTATACCCACGTCGCGACCGAGATCCTGCGCCAGGTGATCGGTCCTCTGGAGAGAGGACCCGCCCCCGCACCGTAGCCGCCCGTGCAACGCCCCGCCCTGGAGGTCGCGGATATCTTCCGCGCCCACGGGCCGACCTGGCGCTGCCACGAGCGCGGGCACTTGAGCCTCGGGCAGTTGAAGGTCATGTCGGCCATTGAGCAGTGCCGCAGCCGCGCGCTCGGTGGCCATGCGCTGCGCTGTTCAGGTTGCGCGCAAGAGCAGATCGCCTACAACTCCTGCCGCAACCGACACTGCCCCAAGTGCCAGGGCAGTGCCGCGCAGCGCTGGCTCGAGGCTCGCCAGGCGGACCTCCTGCCCGTGGACTATTACCACGTGGTGTTCACCTTGCCCGCACCCGTCAGCGCCATCGCCTACACCAACAAGGAGCTCATCTATGGACTGCTCTTCGACATCGCTGCCGAGACACTGCGCACGATCGCCGCCGACCCGAAGCACTTGGGTGCCCGCATCGGTGTGACCCTCGTGCTGCACACCTGGGGCTCCTCCCTCACCCACCATCCACATGTGCATGGCATCGTGCCGGGCGGTGGTCTTGCGCTTGATGCCGAACGCTGGGTCCCCTGCAAGAGAGGGTTCTTCCTCTCGGTGCGGGTGCTCTCGCGCCTGTTCCGGCGCCGCTTCCTCGAAGAGCTCCAGAACGCCCATCGGAGCGGACAGCTCAAGTTCTTCGGCGAGCACGTCGATCTGGCCGATGCCACTGTCTTCGCCGATTGGCTCACACCGCTCCGTCAGTGCGAGTGGGTCGTCTACGCCAAGCGCCCCTTCGCAGGACCCGAGGCCGTCCTCGCTTATCTCTCGCGCTACACCCACCGGGTCGCGATCTCTAACTCGCGCCTCCTGGCACTGAACGCATGTGGTGTCACGTTCCGCTGGAAGGACTACCGGGCTCACGGCAAAACACGCTACAAGACCATGACCCTGGCAACGGACGAGTTCATGCGCCGCTTCCTGCTGCACGTCTTGCCCTCAGGCTTTCATCGCATCCGACACTACGGGTTACTCGCCAATGCCAACCGCAAGACCCAGATCACGGCGGCCCGCCAGCTCTTGGATCATCCCGCACCGCAGCTGAGCACCGATCTCACCGCAGCACCCGCCGGGACGCACCCCGTTCAACCCACGTTCTTGTGTCGACACTGTGGTGCGCCGATGCTCATCATCGAGACCTTCACACGCGCGCACCACATCCGCGCACCTCCGGCAACACCGTGAGCATCACTGCCCCACTGCCAAAACCTCACCGTCAGCGCTTCATCCACGCTGACACGAACGCCCGTTGTCGGCCGTTCGCAAGCCGCTTCGCTCTTGCAACCATCCACGGCCTCAACGCGCACCGTGTCGACCCCGAGTTTAAGCCGTGGCACCATGGCGTTGAGGTTTTGCCGGCGCTCGGCGCTTCAATAAACCTCGTCAGCGTTCAAATCCCCATAGCCCATCCGTACTGCTGAGCCCCATCAGCACGTTCCCGCGGTTTCCTCCCTTGGGGCTTGTCCAACGCCTGACCTCAAACCTCCCCGCCCATGGCAAGCTCAGCACCCACCGGCAGGCATCGGACAACCCTTACCAAAATCCGGTCATCGACGCTGATGAAATGTCTGCCGCTAAGCGGCCTTTCGCGGCTTACGGGTGGGCTAACGAGGGAAGGAACCCTGCTCGCTGCCGAACGAGCTACGTAGTTTGTCTAATTACGCAGCTCCCCCCAAAGCGGTTACCCTTTTAATGGTCATGCCTCAACAGCGAATGCGTCGGCGGGGTGCTCGCGCGCTACCGATATGAGAACAAGAGGTGAATTTCATGAGTGACAGTCATGCCACTTTGAGCCCTAAACAGACCAACACGATCGTGTGGCTGATAGGCATTGTCGCTGTCTTCGTCGTCGCCGCCCTCGTCGTATATCCCAAGCTCGTCGTGACGCTGCCGAAAGACGGCGCTGAGGCGAAGCCGTACACTTTCAAGGACGTGCGCGGGCAACGCTACACGGAGATGTTCCTCATCGGCGGGAACGCGATCACCAAGGATCTCAGTGCGAACGTCTACAACACCTCGGGCCTCAATGGCGGCGCCACCACCGGGGATTCGTGTCCCGCGGCGATCCTGGACAAGGTCGACGTCAAAGCGCTGAAGGACCAGTACCACGTGCTCGCGGCGTTCAAGAACGGTCCCCGCTTGTGGACGCTCGACTGGATCGAAGTCGAGATGGGCAAGGAGCTGGACTTCGGCGGCATGAAGGCGCGCTGGGTGAACTGGCTGGACCTGAAGGGTCTCAGTCTTAAGCCGGGTGAGGCCGCCTACAAGAACATCACAGTCGGGCGCCACACCAAGTTCGGCTTCGACAAGGGCAAGCAAGTGTTCCTCCTGGACGACCCCGATGGTAACTCGTGGGCTATGAAGTCCATGAGCCTCATCACCTATCCGGATCAGAAGTTCGACGAGCTCGGGACCCTCGGCAGCCGCCTGAAGCTCCCTGCGGGCTGGAAGTTCCGGGCGCCGGTACTGGAGCAAGACTTGGTCCTCACCCCGGACAAGGACGGCATCGCTCACATCACGCAGGACGACTTCGGCAACACCTACGATCGGGTCGGCGGTCCCTACAGCAACTACAAACCGTAGCGTTCCTGGGTCCTTTACTCAGTTTGTCAGGGGAGAGATACATGAAGAGCACGATCATCATCGCCACTGCCGGTCTTGCTATCGGCCTTCTCGGCTGCGCCAGCCAGTACAAACAGGAGGCCAAGCAGGAACAGCAGGCCAAGACGATGCCGGTGAACTGCGCGACCGCGCAAGGCGACATCGCCATGCTTCAGAGTGAGAAAGTAAAGGCGTCGCAGCAGGCCGCGGCGGGCGTCAACGCGATCACCCCGGTCGGAGCTGTCGCGGGCCTCCTAACGGGCACCGAGGGCGAAAAGGCGCAGATTGCGACCGGCGATTACAACAAAGCCCTCGATCAGGCGATTACCAGAATCAAGTCGACCTGCGGCATCAATTAGCGGCCGCGGAGAGTCAGGGGCGCAAAGGGCGCGCGCTGCGGTGCGCGGCAGGCGTGCTCGGTCCCCGGGGAACGGCAATGCTGCGAATGCTTGGCGGACAATTGGTCAGACTGCGCCGGCACAAGCACGCCGTGCTGCTGGCGCTGCTCGTCGTCGCGCTAGCTGTGGGAACGTTTCATGCCTACTCGGGTGCCGAGAGGATGCGTTCCGACGCTCTGCGTACAGTGCTCGGCATCGCGATATGGATCGTTGTTTTCGAGCGTCCGCGCGAACGGGCCGCGATGGCAGCCATCCTCCTCGCGTCCCTGGCGATCAATTGGGGGCGGCACTTCGCCGCCACGAGCCTCGATTACACGCTCTCGGTCGCAGACCAGGTAGTGCTGTCGTTGTTTCTCTGGAGTGCGGTGTACGTGACCTTACGGGACCTGTTCCGCAAACCGACTGGCGGCGCCGAGAACGTGCTTGGTGCAATCTGCGGCTATCTCATCGCCGGCAGCGCATGGGGACACATCAATGCGATTGCGTACTTGCTGGTGCCCTCGGCCTACAGCATCAATCCAGAGTTAGCCGGGTTCCTCCCCGATTGGCACGGCCGGACGGCGCTGTTCACGTATTACGCCTTCGCACAAGTGATGACGATCGGTTACTCGGACGTGACACCGGTACAAGCGCCGGCGACGACGTTGAGCCTATTCGCGGCCTTGTTCGGAGTGTTCTATACCGCTGTCGTCGTATCGCAGTTCGTCGGGCTGGCGCAGAAACCCAAGAGTTGAGGTGCCGGGGTAGTTTATTTGGCTACCCGAGAGCGGTCATTGATGTACGACAGCTTGGGGTCAAACCCGGAAGTTCGCCGGCGGATGCCAACGAACCCCGCGGTCTCGCGGCCTAATTCAACGTCGATATTGACGGTGCAATGTAACAGTGCTGCATTCAGATCAAGTGGTTTAGACACCAACCCAATTTACTTCCCCCGCAGAACTGCGGTTTTGTACCGCCGCAATTCGGCGGTCTACTTCTAGTTAGGCGTCAATGGAAAGGAATGCATGAAAATGACACGCGTCCGAGTTGAGGGCTTTACCATCTCGCTTGACGGATACGGAGCTGGTCCGAATCAAGACATCAGGAATCCGCTCGGCGTGGGCGGGACAGATTTGCACCAGTGGTTAGTCCCGACACGCACGTTCCAACGGACCCTATTTGGCGCTGACGGTGGCACAACGGGGATCGATGACGACTTCGCTGGGCGGGGCTTGAAGAATGTTGGCGCCTGGATTCTCGGAAGAAACATGTTCGGACCGATTCGCGGTTCCTGGCCCGACATGAACTGGAAAGGCTGGTGGGGGGACAACCCACCCTATCACGTTCCCACTTTCATCTTGACTCATCACGCGCGCCCGCCCATCCAGATGGAAGGCGGAACGACATTCTACTTCGTCACGGGCGGCATTCACGAGGCGCTTGATCGGGCGCGCGACGCAGCCAACGGAATGGATGTGCGCATTGGCGGCGGACCTAACACTATCCGGCAATATCTTCGTATGGGCCTCATCGATGAGCTGCACGTCGCTATCTCGCCGGTCCTGTTGGGCGGGGGAGAGCGACTGTTCGAGGGGATTGACGTGCGCACTCTGGGATACGAATGCGTTCAGTTCGTTGCGTCGGAGAAAACCAGCCATGTTGTACTCCGGCGCCATGGGCACAATGACGCCTAACAATCGGTTGCAGCGGACGGCGCTGCCGCGCCACCCCTGAACCGGAACGTTAGCCTGCCCGACAGCGGACATTCGCGACCGGCAGGTAGGGGTGTGCGCCGTGAATAAGGCGGCGCTTTCCAGCGGGTGCAAATCCCGTCCGGCAAGTGCTCCAGCCGGAAGTAGTCGGAGCAGTCACGGAGGCAACGAAGTGGCTGAAGCCTTCGATGTAACGGGTCAGCTTGGGTGATCCAACGAGTGTGCAGGCCGTAACGTGAGTGAACGCTGAGCAAACCTCGAAAATGCCAATGCGCAGGCCGACCGGATCACCCTTTCCGGGAAGGCTGATACGACTGGGGAAGCGAGCAGACGAAGCACCCAGCCGCTGCGCCAGGGTAGTGCCCTTCTTCATCAACATCAACCTCATGAAGGTGCATCAGCCGAACCTGCCTCACCCGGACTTCATTGACAAGTCCCTGTCGAAGAGCAAGTTTTCGGATTCCCTCGTCGAGGCGGACACCCGCATCGGCAACGTGCTGAAAAAGCTCCACGCCCTCGGCCTCGATAAGGGCAACACCCTTGTAATGTGGACAACTGACAATGGGGCTTGGCAAGACCTCTACCCGGACGCCGGTTACACGCCGTTCCGCGGCACCAAGGGCACGGACCGTGAAGGCGGCAACCGCGTCCCGGCGATTGCCTGGATGCCGGGTAAGATTCAGGCCGGTCAATGGAGCCACGACATCGTTGGCGGCCTTGATTTCATGGCGACTTTTGCATCGCTTGCGGGCGTGAAACTGCCCGAGAAGGATCGCGAGGGACAGCCGATAATCTTCGACAGTTACGACATGTCGCCGCTCCTTTTCGGCACCGGCAAGTGGGGCCGCGAAACGTGGGACTACTTTACCGAGGATGAATTGCTACCCGGCGCCGTCCGCTGGCACCAGTACAAGTTCGTCTTCAATCTGCGGGGCGATGATGGCGCGCAGACCGGCGGCGTTGCCGTGGACTCTAATCTGGGCTGGAAAGGTGGCACGAAGTATGTGGCGGTCGCTCCGCAGATCTTCGATCTGTGGGCGGACCCACAGGAGCGCTACGACATCTTCATGAACAACTTCACCGAGTCCACCTGGATGGGCCCGCTAATGGGCGAGGAACTTCAGAGAGTGATGAAGACCTTCGTCCAGTATCCTCCCCGCAAACTCCAGAGCGAGGGCTACACCGGCCCGATCACGATCTCGAACTACCAGAGGTTCGAGTGGCTGCGGGACGAACTCAAGAAAGAAGGCGTCCATCTCACGATGCCGACGGGTAATTAGCATTCAGCTGGGGCGGCCCCTGATGTCGGCAGGGGCCGCCGGAGCGACACATCGGTGGCCGATGCGCACCAGACACCCATCTGGATCAGGTACGGACGCATCGCCCGCCAAGGAGCGACGGCATCGGCCCTCGGTTCTTCGAGCCCCAGAAAGTCCTCGGTACCCGCCGCCGCTCAAGGGAAATCACACTCCGCAAGGGCTCGCCGCGAAGCGACGTCCCAGTCCGTTGGTGATTCGGCGACGAGGCGCATCGAGAGCCAACAACCGTGTATTGAGGCCATGCCTGGGTGAGTCATCACTCGAGTGGCTTTCCACGAGTCCGCTTTCCGATCTACCCAGGCTGGCCGAACCGTCGCTACACGAACAGGCGCTCAGGTGCGAAGGGCACCTGATCGCGCAGAACGTAGAAGCAGGCGCGCGCCAGTTTGTGAGCGAGCGCCTTCACGGCGAGCAGCGCGTGGCGCTGACGCCGCTTGCGTTCGCAAAAGCGTTTCGCCGCCGGTAGGATGCGAATTGCGAAGTGCGCTGCCTCCATGAAGGACCAGGCGAGATAGCGATTGCCGCACCTGCGGTTCGCTTCGCCTTTTTTCTTCCCGTTGCTGAGCCGCTGACTGTCGACACATCGGCAGTAGGAGGCAAACTCCCCGACGTCGGCGAAGCGGCCGATGGCGCCCACACTCGTGCGTAAAAAGGTCGGTAACGTCCCTCGATCGCGACCACCGCATCCGCCATTGCGATGTGCAGAATGGGGTAATCGCGTGGCTGCCACTGACAAGTGGCAGAATCGCGCCTATGCAACGGCAAGGAGACCGCCGGTTGCGTGCGATGCTGCCGGCGCTCGCCGCCGCCGCAGCCTGCGTGCGCGGGGCTTCCACGGACGCAGCACCGGAGCCGCCCGCCCCGCCGGCGGTGGGCCTCAAGACGCAGGTTGCATTCTCCGAATACTCCCCGCTCGCGACGAGCAGTGAGGTCATGCGACGGCTGCTGAGCCCGCTCACCGCGGCGCAGGTGCAGCGCTCGCTCGAGCACTCCGGCGAGCGGCTGCGAGGGCAGTCGGTCGATCTCGCCGCAGAGCGCTTCGTGCTGTACGTACCGCCGCGTGCTCCGGCTGAGGGCTACGCTCTCCTCACCTTCGTCCCTCCCTGGGATGAGGCGCGGCTGCCGCCGGGCTGGGCGGCGGTGCTCGACCGCTACGGCGTGATCTTCGTGAGCGCGGCGCGCTCCGGAAACGACGCTGACCCGATCGGCCGGCGCGAGCCGCTGGCGCTGCTGGGCGCGTACAACGTCATGCAGCGCTATCCGATCGACAGCGCGCGCGTCTACGTCGGCGGCTTCTCGGGCGGCTCGCGCATCGCGCTGCGTCTGGCCATCGCCTATCCGGACCTGTTCCGCGGAGCGCTGCTGAATGCAGGCAGCGATCCGATTGACGCCGGCCACGCGAACCCTCCGCCGCGAGAGCTCCTCGAGCGTTTCCAGGAGTCGACGCGGGTCGTATACGTCACGGGGGAGCACGACACAGTGCGCCCGATGATGGACACCGCGAGCCTCGACTCGATGCGCGACTGGTGCGCGTTCGACACGGCTTCCAGGATCACCTACGGGGCGGCCCACGAGATCGTTAGCCCCGCGGCGCTGTCCTGGGCGCTCACCGCGCTCGCTGAGCACGCGCGCACCGATGCGGCGAAGCTCGCGGCCTGCCGAGCCGCCCTCGAGCAGCGGTTGTCGGCAAGCCTCGCGCGCGTGCATGAGCTCGTCGATGCCGGAAAACGCCACGAGGCGCGCAAAGCGCTCGAGGAGCTCGACTACCGTTTCGGCGGGCTAGCAGCGCCGCAAAGTCTCGCCCTGGCGAGCGCCCTCGAGTGAGAGCGGCGCGCGTTCAACCCCGATAAGCCCGCGTTAACGTCCGCCCCCAACGCGCGCGCGGGCGCGCGCGAGGCTCGACCGTCCGAACGACCAGAATCGCGTAGGACTGCATACGGCCGAGCGGTTCCCAACCGGCCCATCGGGGCGGGATTCGGCCCATGGCCGCAGGCTGGCCGAGCGTGACCCTGTGCCACGGCAGATGTCCGCTCTTCGCAACCTGAATGGCAGCTTTTCGGAATGGCGACCGGCCGCAACGGGGTCACGAAGCGACCTTTACCGCCGCCACTCAGGTTTTCGAGCTGAAGGTCGGGAATTGCGAGGGACGACAGGCGCTTCCCGGCCAGAGGACTAAACCGCTCGCGCGGTAGGGGTGGCTTCGATCGAGGCCTGCAGTTTTCCGATCTCTGAGGCTCTGTTCGTATGTTGTGGAGCGAGGCATTCCGCCTCGCTTCACAACGGGAGCAGAGCCATGAACGATACATCCCCCAAGATCTCACCGCTGCGTCAACGCATGATCGAAGACATGCGGATCCGCAAGCTCGAGCCCAAGACCCAGAGCGGCTACATCCGCGCCGTACGCCATTTCACCGTATGGTTCGCTCGCTCGCCCGATCAGGCCAGTGCTGAGGATCTGCGCCTCTTTCAACTGCATCTGATCGATCAAGGCGTCTCGCCGATCACGATCAACGCGACACAGACCGGACTGCGCTTTTTCTTCGAGATCACCCTGGATCGCCCTGAGATCACGGGCAAGATGCGCCCCGTTCGTGTCGCGCAACGCTTGCCGGTCGTGCTCACCCGCGAGGAAGCGACGCGCCTGATCGACGCCACGCGTAACCTCAAGCACCGCGCCGCCCTGTCGGTGGCGTACGGCGCGGGCCTTCGCGCCAGCGAAGTGGTTGGCCTCAAGGTCAGTGACGTCGACAGCAAGCGCATGGTGCTGCGCGTCGATCAGGGCAAGGGCCGCAAGGACCGCTACGCACTCCTGCCGCCGGTGCTGCTCACGCGCCTGCGCGGCTGGTGGCGTTACGCCCGCGCCGAGGGCAAGGTGCTGCCCGACGGCTGGCTCTTTCCGGGCCAGGATCCGATGGAACCGATGAGCACCCGGCAGCTCAACCGCGCGGTGCACGAGGCGGCCACCGCCGCGCACATCGACAAGCGGGTGTCGATGCATTCGCTCCGTCATGCCTTCGCCACGCACCTGCTCGAGCAGAAGGAAGACATCCGCACCATCCAGGTCCTGCTCGGCCACAAGAAGCTCGAGACCACGGCCCTCTATACCCACGTGGCCACGGCGACGCTCAGCCAGGTCATCAGTCCGCTCGACAGTACCCGACCGACCTAGCACCGAGGCGTGTCACGCCTGGAGGTCGCGGACATCTTCCGCGCCCACGGGCCGACCTGGCGACACCAGGAGCGTGGGCACTTGAGCCTCGGCCAGCTCAAGGTCATGTCGGCCGTGGAGCACTGCCGCAGCGCCGCGCTGGGCGGTCACGCCCTGCGTTGTTCTTCTTGTGCACAGCCCCAGATCGCCTACAACTCCTGCCGCAACCGCCACTGCCCCAAGTGCCAGGGGAGCGCCGCGCGGCGCTGGCTCGAAGCGCGCTGCGCCGATCTCTTGCCGGTGGACTACTACCACGTGGTCTTCACCCTGCCGGCGCCCGTAAGCGCGCTCGCCTACACCAACAAGGAGCTGATGTATGGATTATTGTTTGATATCGCGGCCGACACCCTGCGCACGATCGCCGCCGAGCCCAAGCACCTCGGCGCCCGCATCGGGCTTACCCTGGTGCTGCACACCTGGGGCTCGGCCCTCACTCACCATCCCCACGTGCACGGCATCGTGCCCGGCGGCGGTCTCGCACCCGATGCCGACCGCTGGGTTCCCTGCAAGCCGGGGTTCTTCCTCCCCGTACGCGTGCTCTCGCGTCTGTTCCGTCGCCGCTTCCTGGAAGCACTGTCCGCGGCCCACGGCCGCGGACAGTTACAGTGCTTGGGCGAGCTCGCCCACCTCGCCGATCCCGCCGCCTTCGCCGACTGGCTCGCCCCGCTCCGAGAGTGTGAGTGGGTCGTCTACGCTAAGCGCCCGTTCGCCGGACCCGAAGCGGTACTGGCGTATCTGTCGCGCTATACCCATCGCGTCGCCATCTCCAACTCCCGGCTCCTCGCACTCGATGAACGTGGCGTCACGTTCCGCTGGAAGGACTACCGTGCCGAGGGCCGCACACGCCACAAGACCATGACCTTGAGTGCCGGGGAGTTCATGCGCCGCTTCCTGCTGCACGTGCTGCCGCGCGGCTTCCACCGCATCCGCCACTATGGCTTGCTCGCTCACGCTCATCGCCGGCACAACATCGCCACCGCGCGCGCGCTGTTGCAGGCACCGGCGCCGCCGGCGCCGCTCGAACCCGACAACCGCAACACGAGCGGCTCCAGAGCACCTACCTTCCTGTGCCGGCACTGTGGCGCGCCGATGCTCATCATCGAGACCTTCGCCCGCGCTCAGCACATCCGCGGGCCACCGGCCTTGAGCTCCGTGGCGTGACTGCGCATCGCCTTCCGCTCGCACGTGATTTGCCTGTGCGGGTGCGAACGCCCCTGTGCGTGTCCCATCAACAACGCTTAGACCCCACGCGCCACTGCTACCCCAACACGCTGCCAAAGTCCGCCGCCGTAGACCCCCGCCATTCCAGGCCTCGCGACACCCGCCTCCCCAGTCGCTCCATCCCGCGCCGCACTCCCTCAAATCCCCATAGCTCAGCGCTTCCGCTGATCCTCGCCGTACCCCTTCGCGGTTTCCTCCCTTGAGGATTGTCCAACGCCTACCCCCAGACCCCTTCGCGCCCGGACAGTCCTGCGCATCGGGGTAGGCGTCCGACAATCCTTAACAGGAGCGGTCCTTCGTCCGCGTGGATTGGCCTCCCAATAGCGGTCGTCCCGATCTCCCATCCGTGTCCAGTTGCCAACCGGGCAGGCATCCGCGACGATTCCGCTAATCGTCGGGGGGCTGGAGATGGTCGAAGGCGGTGACGAGGATAAGGCGAGCGTCCGCACGCCTGCCATATTCATCAGCTATGCCTCGCACGATGCCGCCGTTGCCAATGCCGTTGTCGAGAATCTCGAGCAGCGTGGACTCGGGTGCTGGCTAGCGCCGCGCGACGTGCGCCCGGGCGCGCAGTACGCGGATGCGATCGTTCGCGCGATCAATGAGGCAAAAGCCGTTGTGTTGGTGCTGTCCGCAAGCGCGATAGGGTCAGACCATGTTGCCCGGGAGGTGGAGCGGGCGGCCTCCAAACACAAGCCGATCATTGCATTTCGAATTGATAGTGCGGTGCTCAATCCGGGGCTTGAGTATTTTCTGTCGAACTCCCAGTGGATCGATGTGCCAGCGATCGGGATGCCAGCGGCGTTAGCGAAGTTGGCGCAGGCGGCGGGACACGGATCGGGACAGACCGTGGCCGTGGTTCACGCGGGTTCTGCAAAACCTCTGAAGCGAACGGGGGGAAGGGCGAAGCTGATCGTCGGCGCGTCGGTCGTCATCAGCGTTGGTGTGGCGGTCGCCCTGAGTGTGCACTTTTGGTCGCACAGTCACAAAGCTGCGCAGTCCGCTGCCGCAGTCGCGATCACCGACAAATCAATTGCCGTGCTGCCGTTCGTCGACATGAGCGAGAAGCACGATCAGGAGTATTTCTCAGACGGGTTGTCGGAGGAACTCATCGACATGCTGACGAAGGTCCCGGAGCTTCGTGTACCGGCGCGCACCTCGTCGTTCTACTTCAAAGGCAAACAGGCGACCATCGCCGATATCGCCAAGGCGCTTGGCGTTGCGCATGTCTTGGAAGGTAGTGTGCGCAAGTCCGGCAACACCCTTCGCATCACCGCGCAGCTGATCCGGGTCGACAACGGTTACCACGTCTGGTCTGAAACCTACGATCGCAAGCTAGAAGACATCTTCAAAGTTCAGGACGAGATCGCAAGCGCCGTTGTAACGGCGCTCAGGGTCCACTTGTTGCCGATGCAGAAAACGGCGGGACAGGAGGAGCTACGCACAGAGAATCTTGAGGCGTATAACCTGTACCTGCAAGGCAGGCAGAGCTACAACCAAGGCGACGCCGCCGGATATCAAGGTGCAGTAACCGCTTTCCGGGGCGCGACTGCGCTGGATCCCGGCTACGCGGCGGCTTACGCGGCGCTGGCGTTGGCGCAATTCTGGGTGGCGGACAACACCGGGAGCACAGCAGACTATGAGAGTGCGCTTGCCGCTGCAGAGAAGGCCATTGCGCTCGCTCCAGGACTAGCCGCGGGTTACGCCGCTCGCGGCTTCGTGCGTGCGATTTACCGGTTCGACTTTGCTGGGGGGCAGGTCGATCTCGATAAGGCCGTAGCGCTGAGCCCGCGCGATGCGGATGTTCTGCACCGATCTGCCGTCCTGCTCGCGATACTTGGCAAGCTGCCCGCGGCCATTGCCAGAGAGGAGCAGGCTCTCGCGCTCGATCCGCTGTCGGCAGAGATCTGCATGCGGCTTGGATTCTTCCTCGTTGCCAATCAGCAGTTGGCACGGGCCCGCCCATTGTACGAAAAGGCGCTTGCAATAGCCCCGGACTCTATTCGTGCACGCTATAACCTGGGCGAGCTGGAGCTGTTGGAACATCAGCCAGAGCGGGCACTGGCCACCTTTCGTCAAACGAGGAGCGAGGATTTCAGTTTGAGCGGTCAAGCCAAGGCCGAATACTCTCTCGGCCACCACGATGTATCAGAGGAAATTCTCACGCAGTTGATCGCCAAGAAAGACTATTTTTTTATAGCACGCGTGTATGCGTGGCGCGGTGAGAAGGACAAGGCATTCCAGTGGGCTGAGCGCGCGGTAAAAACGCGAGATGTCGGCATCACGTGGCTCAAGATTGACACCGATTTTCGCAGCCTGCGTGGGGACGCCCGCTACAGGGCTCTCCTCCGGGAGATGAATCTGCCGGAGTAGCGGGGCAACGGCCAACAGAAATCCGGGGTTCCGAAACCGCTTCTAGCCCGCCGTCAGTGCGCGGTTTCTGTCGCCTGAAAGCAGACACTGGCGAGCGGCCGCCCCGGGTGAACTCCAGCCATTGACCATGTCGGAGTGCCTGCCGGTAAGCGGACGCCCATCTCCTCACCGGCGCCCCTAACCGATTGTGGTAGCCGGATCGCCCGCTTGGGACTCTCAATCTAGGAGTCCACACACTTCATAGCCGGCGGCGCGCGTTGTGCCTGAGCGAGGGCGCTAGGCGCGCCAGCAGTCCTCCGGCTTGTCAGGGGAGCCATATGACTGGGTCGAAGCAGCATTCGTGGGCCCGTTTCCCGGCTACTGAAATCTTGTTTGCCGCGCTTGCCGGGTGTGGTGGTAGCAGTAGCTTGCCCGCGCCGACTTACACTGTCGGCGGCATGGTCACCGGGCTGACCGGCACGGGTTTAGTACTACAGGACAATACCGCTGAGAACCTTCCTGTCTCCGCTGCAGGCGCGTTTCATTTCATTGCTGGCTTCGCCAACGGCGCCTCTTACGCTGTGACTGTGAAGACGCAGCCTTCTTCGCCCACGCAGAGTTGTGTCGTGACCAACGGCTCCGCAACCGTCGGCGCTGCGAATGTCACGAACGTATTGGTCACCTGCACTGACGCCTATACGATCGCTTACAGCGTGACGGGATTGACAGGTTCCGGGCTGGTGCTCTGTGTCAATTACGACCTAGACCTGGCGGGCTGCGCATTCGACTTAGACATCAACCGGAACGGGCCCGGCACCATCGACGTGACCTCGGATGGGAGTAGCAACCTATTTCCAAGCGGATACCCGTACAAATTTGAGGTAGAAACGCAGCCTTCGTCCCCCGTGCAACGTTGCGTAATTACCAAAGGCTCGGGCACGGTCGGCACCGCGGACGTGAACAATGTGACCGTTGTATGTGCGAACGTCGGGCGATTTGCCTACGCGGCCAACGCCGGGGACAACACTGTCGCGGCATACTCTTTGTCGGATGATTCGTGGGGTGCCCTCGCTCCCGTCGGCTCGCCCGTCGCTACGGGGACGTCCCCCTACGCAATTGCAGCGAGTCCGGATGGAATGCACGTGTATGTCGGCAACGAAGGCACTAATAACATTTCAGCGTATGCGGTGGATGTCGCTAGCGGCGCGCTGACCCCGATCGCAGGTTCACCTTTTGCGGCAGGCACCAACCCCCAGTCTCTGGCATTCAATGCGATCCCATCCGGTACCTATCTGTACGTTGCAAACAACGGATCCAATACGCTATCGGCGTACGCGGTCAATGTCAGCTCGGGCGGGTTGACTCCGCTGGCAACCGCAACCTATACCACCGGTACCGGTCCGTCCTGTGTTGCAGTAAGTTCGGACGGAAAATTTGTCTTCGTGGCGAACAAGGGCGGCTCCAACGACATCTCTGTGTTTGCGGTCACGTCGGGCACAGGTGCGTTGACATCGGTGGTCGGATCGCCCTTTCCCGCGGGTGGCAACCCTCATAGTTTGGTGGTCACGCCTTTCGGACCATGGGATTATGGAGCCGCAATTTATCTTTACACGGCCAACTTCGATGGCACCAGCTCGACGGTCTCAGGGTTCGCTGTTGACCAGACTACCGGAGTGTTGACAGCACTCAGCGGTTCTCCATTTCCCTTGGCGGTGAACAACTACATCGCAACCGACCGCACTGGCACGTACCTCTATGTAACGACGGGTGCGAACGTGGTCGGTTATCGCATCGATGCGAGCACTGGATTGCTGACGGCGCTCTCGGGCTTCCCGGTCGCCGCGGGCACCAATGCCTATTCAGTGACGATCGACCCGTCCAATCAACTCTTCTACGTAGGCAACGACGGAAGCGCGAGTGTTTCTGGATACAGGCTTGATGGCGAGAGTGGTGGCCTCACAGCGATACCGGGATCGCCCTTTGCCGCAGGTAACCGTCCGGACTTCCTTGCGATACGTTGAGGTCTCAACAAAAACCAGAGAGAAGACTTTAGGAAATTGATTTATTGCGTGGCAAATGGGATTTCTCAGGGCGCTCGGCAGCGATTATCGAGATTCGCATTCGACCCCGCAAACGCTCACCCGGACGGATACGGGTCGAGGCTGTGTGATTGCTCGCGCACCTGAGCAAGGCCTGGCCGGCGCGGCCGCGCGGCGACGGCTGGCCCTCACACTTCCAGCCGATCTCCCGGCCGGCCTACCAGCGTATACATCGCGGGCATGAGGAACACGCTGATCAAGAGCCGCGTGAACAGCCCGCTCACAATCACCAGCGCGAACGGTCGCTGCGAGTCGGTGCCTACGCCAGTGGCCAGCGCGACCGGCAGCAGCCCGAGTGCCGCCACCAGCGCGGTCATCATGATCGGTCGCAGGCGCAGAATCGCGCCCTGGCGGATGGCCTCGGCGAGCTCGGTGCCGTCGCGGCGCAGCTCGTTGACGTAAGAGATGTATACGACCGCGGTCTGCACCGACACGCCGAACAGCGCCAGGAAGCCGATACCGGAGGACACCGAGAACGGTGTGCCGGTGAGCCACAGCGCCAGGATGCCGCCCACCGGTGCTGACAGCAGCACGCCGAGCACCGTGATGAGCGGGAACTTGAGGTTGCTGTAGAGGGCGAACAGCAGCAGGAAGATCAGAAACAGCGTCAGCGGCAGGATGACGCGCAGTTGTGCACGCGAGGCGGTGTAGTCGGAATACTCCCCGCCCCAGTCCAGGCGATAGCCCTGCGGCAGGGTGACGCTGCGGTTGACCTGCTGCATGGCATCGTCGACCGCGCCGGCCAGATCGCGCCCTTCCACCGAGAACTGCACGCCGATGTAGCGCGAGTTGTTCTCGCGGTAGATGAACGAGGCACCGTTGGACACCTGAATGTCCGCGAACTCCTTGAGCGGAATCTGCGCGCCACCTGGCGTCGCCACCAGGATGTTGCCGATCTCATCGGGGTTGTCGCGGTACTGCTGATCGAGGCGCACGATGAGATCGAACTGCTTCTCTCCCTGCTCGACCTGCGTCGCCACGTCCCCGCCGATCGCTGTCTGGATCAGCGCGTTGATGTCGGCGACATTGACGCCGTAGCGCGCGATCCTGGCACGGTCGATGGTGATGGTCAGGCTCGGCTGCCCGAGCTCCTGCACCAGGGTAACGTCGCGGATGCCGCGCACTCGCTCCAGCACCTTTTTGATCGCCTTGCCCTTCTGCTCGAGCGTGCGCAGGTCGGCGCCGAAGACCTTTACCGCGAGCGAGCTCTTGAGACCCGTCTCCGCCTCGTCTACCGCGTCCTCGGCCGGCTGCGTGTAGTTGAACGTGATCCCGGGGAATGCCGCGAGCTTGTCGTTGACCGCCTCGATCAGGCCCGCCTTGTTGTGATACGGGCCGCGCCACTGCGAGTACGGCTTGAGGCCCACGTAGAATTCCACGTTGAAGAATCCGGTGGGGTCGGTGCCATCGTCGGGGCGGCCGAGCTCGGAGGCGACGGTCGTTACCTCGGGTAAGGAGTGCAGCAGCTGGCGTACCCTGGGTGCGATCTTGGCCGCCTCGTCGAAGGAGATGGTGTAGGGCATGGTGGCACGTACCCACAGTGCACCCTCATCCAGCTTCGGCATGAATTCGGCGCCGACGCGCGGCACCAGCAGCAGCGCGAGCGCGAGCAGCGCGGTGGACGCGAACGTCGTGCCCCAGGGACGCGCGAGGCACACATCCAGGCCCCGGATATAGACCGATTTGATGGCTTCGAAGGCGGCATTGCGCCGCTCCTGTACGCCAGGGCGCATGAACCACGCACACAGCACCGGCAGCAGTGTCAGCGTGACGAACAGCGAGCCGACGAGCGCGAACACCATCGTGTCCGCCATCGGCCTGAACAGTTTCGCGGAAGGCCCCGACAGCGCGTAGATCGGCAGAAAGCCGGCCACGATGACCGCAACCGCGTACACCACCGGGCGATCCACTTCCGCCGCCGCGTCCTTGATGATCTGCACCACGTCGACCGGCCCGGTCTGTCGGGCCGCCATGTGGCGGAAAATGTTCTCCACCATCACCACTGCGCCATCCACCAGGATGCCGAAATCCACCGCCCCGATGGACAGCAGGTTGGCCGAGGCGTTCTGCAGATCGAGGCAGATGAACGCGAACAGCAGTGCCAGCGGGATGCTGGCAGCGACGATCAGCCCGGCGCGAAAGTCGTACAGAAAAAATATCAGCACCGCGACGACCAGCAGCATGCCGCGCAACAGGTTGCGCTCGACGACCTCCCTGGTCAGGTCGACGAGATCGCTGCGGTCGTAGAAGGGAACGACCCTGACGTCCTTGGGCAGGATGGCGGAGTTGAGCTCCCGGGTCTTCGCTTCCACCCCCCGCAGCACATCCTGCGTCTTCTCCCCGGTGCGCAGCAGGATGACGCCCTCCACGGCGTCATCCTGCTCCTGGTAGCCGAACTCGCCCAGTCGCGGCGCGATGCCGATGACGACGCGACCGACGTCCTTGACGAGCACCGGTATGCCGTCATGCACCGCCACCACCACGTTGCCGATGTCCTCCAGGGTCTTGAGGCGACCCATGCCGCGCACGTAGTAGAACTGCCCGCCCTGCGAATAGAACCCGCCGCCGGAGTTGCCATTGTTGGCCGTCAGCGCATCCTCCACCTGCTGTACCGACAAACCGACCGAGGCCACCTTGGCGGGATCGAGCAGCACCTGGTACTGCATGGTGCCGCCGCCGAAGCCGGAGTCATCTGCCACCCCCGGCACCGAGCGGTATTGCGGCTCGATGGTCCAGTCCTCGAAGGTCTTGAGCTCCATCGGCGAGCGGTCCGTGCTCTGCAGCACATAGCGGTAGA
The DNA here is from genome assembly GCA_963837075.1 of uncultured Gammaproteobacteria bacterium. Classification (GTDB taxonomy): domain Bacteria; phylum Pseudomonadota; class Gammaproteobacteria; order Steroidobacterales; family Steroidobacteraceae; genus 13-2-20CM-66-19. The sequence continues at coordinate 1,058,326 of CAWILY010000009.1, forward strand.
TCAGGCCAGAGGGCGCCGACAGCGGCGCGAGCGCAGGGGTGACGCCGCTCGGCAGACTCAGCTCACCCAGCCGGTTGTACACCTGCTGCCGTGCGAAATAGTCGTCGGTGCCGTTCTCGAACGTCAGGATGACGTCGGACAACCCGTACAGCGAGATCGAGCGGCTGATGCTCAGTCGCGGCAAACCGTTCATCTCGCGCTCGGTCGGCACGGTGATCAGCCGCTCGACTTCTTCGGCGGCGTGGCCCGGCCATTGGGTGATGATCTCCACCATCGGCGGCGACAGGTCCGGATAGGCATCCACGGGCAGCCGGTTCAGCGAGCGCACTCCGCCGCCGATGAGCACGATCGTAAAGAGCACCACCAGGAAACGCTGCCGCAACGAGGAGGCAACGATGCGGTTGACGATCGAGCCGCTGCGCGGCGCAGGTGCGCTGGGCGGCAGGATCGCACTCATTGGCTTTGCATGAACTGAACGAACAGACCGCCCGCGACCACCACCTGTTCGCCGGCGCGCAGGCCCGAGGGAACCTCGTATTGCTCTGCCACCCGCGAGCCGAGGGTGATCTGCCGCCGTGCGAAGCTGCCATCGGCCTCGGCGAGGTAGACGAACGGCAGGTTCTCGTCATCACGCAGCACCGCCGAGATCGGAATCAAAAGCCCGCTGCTGTCGTAGCGCGAATGAATCAGCACGCGCACGTACATCTGCTTGCGCAGAGCGTGCTGCGGATTGTCGACCACCACCCGCACGCTGACCGCGCGGGTATCGGGGTCCACCAGCGCCGAGATCTTGTCGACCGTGCCGGGAAAGCTGTGCGCATCGACCCCGGTCACCACCTCGGCCGGGTCACCGACGCGCACCGCGGCGAGGTCCGAGCCGAACAGCCGTGCCATGACCCAGACGCGCGACAGGTTGGCGACCGTGAAGCAGGTCGTGGTGCCCGCCTGCAGCAGCTCTCCGGGCGTGATGAGCTTCTCCACCACCGTGCCGGCCACGGGCGCGCGGATGATCCCGGCGGGGGGCGACACGTGGCGCCCCTGGCGGATGGCCTCGATGGTCTCGGGCGGAACGTTCAGCGAGGTGAGCGCGGTGAGCGCCGCGTCGCGGTCGGCCTCGGCGTTGACGGCGTCGGTCTGCGCCTGCTGGTACTCGCGCTGCGAGACACCGTTGTGCTGCACGAGATCCTGGTCGAGGTCCGCAAGCTGGCGGTTGGTGCGCGCGGTGGCGAGCGCCTTTTGATAGGCACTGATGGCAGCGGCGAAGTCAGGCGAGTCGACGATCGCCAGTGGCTGGCCCTTGCTGACTTCGTCACCCTGTGCAACGAGCAGGCGCGACACCGGCCCGGAGAAGGGTGCCAGAACGCTGGTCGCCTGGTCGTTGTCGAAGTCGACCTCGGCGGTAGTCTCCAGCGTGCGGCGAAAGCGCGATGGCGCGACAGTGTAGAGGTGAATGTTCTGCCGCTGGGCAGGGGTCAGCCTCACGTTGCTCGCAGTCACCGACTGCGCGTTGTTATCCACCCTCGAGGTGCAGCTGCTGCCGGCGAGGATTGCCGCCACTGTCGCGAGTGCCGCGGCGCGCGGCAATCCGCGCGACGAGCGCGGCGCTCGCCAGTGGCGCTCGGCGTTACTTGCCATGATCGTCCGCGGTTAGATCCTGCCGGTGCCACCAACCGCCCCCCAATGCCTGGAACAGTGCCGCCGTGTCGGCGTAGCGGCTGGCCTGAGCCTGCACGAGGTTGATGCGCGCCTGCTGGTATGCCTGCTCGGCATTGAGCAGCGCCAGGTAGCCCGCGTAGCCGTCCTGCCATTGCCGCTGGGCGAGATCGAGCGTGACTTTGGCGGCGTCGGCTGCGGTGGCCGCGGCCTGCAGCCCTTCGGCGTCCTCTGCAAGCGCGGCAAGAGTATCGGCGACATTCTGGCAGGCCGCGAGAACCGTGCTGCGATATTGCGCGGCTGCCTGAGTATAGGCGGCCCGCGCGGCGCGCTCCTGGTGCAGCAGCGCCCCACCCTGGAAAATGGGCGCGGTCAGGTCGGCACCCACCGACCAGAAGCCGGTCCCCGAAGTGAACAGCTGATCGATGGCGAGTGCCGAGCTGCCGGTGACGGCGGTCAGCGTGACGTTGGGCAGGCGGTTCGCTACCGCGATACCGATCCTGGCACTGGCGGCGTGCAGGTCCGCTTGCGCCTGGCGTACATCCGGGCGCTGCGTCACGAGATCGGCCGGCACGCTCACCGGCAGATCCTGCGGCAGCTGCAGGCTGGTGAGCTCGAAACTCCGCCCCGGCGCCTGGCTCGGAAACTCACCGGCCAGCGTCGCCATCAGGTCGCGCAGCTGCGCAGCCTGCTTCAGTAACGGCGGCAGCGTCGCGGCGACCTGCGCGAGCTGCGATTCCTGCGCGGCGACGTCGAGTCCGTTGGCGTAGCCCTTGGCGAACTGGTAGCGCAGGATCTGCAGAGTGTTGGTGTTGATGTCGATGAGCTGCCGGGTCGCTTCGATCTGCAGCTGCACCGAGCCCTGCTGGATGGCCGTGACCACGACATTGGCGGTGAGGGTGTTGTAGGTCGCGATCATCTGGAAGCGCACGGATTCCGCCTGCGCCTGCAACGACTCCACGGTGCGGCGGTTCAGCCCGAAGACGTCCGGCACGTAGGAAACGCTGACTTCCGGGGTGAACAGGTTGAACAGAAAAACGTTGGCGTTCGGTGTTGGCGCGAGCTGCCCTGACTGCCGCTGGCGACTGGCGGCAAATCCGGCTGAGACACTGGGATAGTAGACGCCGCGCTGCGCGAGCACTCCTTCGCGGGCCGCTGACAGCGCCGCCTGTGCAGCTTTGAGATCCGGGTTATTTGTAAGCGACTGTTCGATCAACTCGTTGAGCGGCGCGGAGTGAAACAGCGTCCACCAGTCCGCGGCGATGTCGCCTCCCGGGACGAAACGCTGTGCTTCTCCGCCTGCAACTCCGGCGGTGCCGGTGGTGCTCGCAAGCGGGCTGTCGGTGTAGCCGGTGACCGGGGGAGCCGCGGGCTTCTTGAAGTCGGGGCCGACCGCACAACCGGCTGCGAGCAGCGAGCCCAGGACTGCAACAGACGTAGACAGGACTGACTGGCAGTGCAGGCTCATACAGACAATAAGGAATGGCTGGAGCGGCGCGAGTTCCGTGCCGGTCGCGTCCCCCCACGTTGCGTTGGCAGCGAGAATACCTGTGATCGGAAGCGAAGTCAGGGTGTTCCTGGCCGGCATGACGGGCAAAGGCGTCGAACCGACCGACGCAGCCTTGGCAATGCCGGCCGGATTCTCAGCGAACGACGGCTCTCACGATACCGTCCCGAAGCCAGCCAGGGCGAGCGAGGTTATTCGTGGGATGGGAGTCACAAAGTTCCCTCCCACGGTTCGGCGGGTCAGCGCTCCGAAGGTGATCCACGCGCTGCCGATGATCGGGACTACGACCGAGAAGGCCGCGACGTATGGGACCACGTTGCCGCGCGTCGGAACGAGGACCAGCGCAAAGATGAGCGCCTTTGGATTGAGGAGTGTCGTCAGGAGCACCGCGCCAAAGGACGGGTTGCCTGCAGCGCTGCCGCGGCCCTGCCAGGTCCTGAATGCCACCGCGAGGAGATAGAGCCCGGCAGCGACTCGCACTGCCGCCGCCGCTGCGGGGACCACCGCTAGCCATGCGCCGAGCACCAATCTGAGCGTCAGCACTGATGTCAGGTACCCCGCCAGCTCCGCTGCCAGCAGTGCCGCTGACCGGCGTATGCCGACCAGTGCCCCGGATGCAGCCAGTAACGTATTCGTCGGGCCGGGCATCACCAGCACGAGCACCATGCCCAGCGCGAATGCGATCGGATCACTCATGCAGATCGCTCATGTCGCGACGAAGACTCTTCCTGCCCGGGATCGGGCGCAACGGCTCACCGCTGGGAGCGCCGCACACGGCAGGTGAGGACGCCGGCGCGTGGCGGCCCGATAATGTCGCGATGCTGCATCGTCTGTGGGGCTCCCTGCCTGATCCGGTGCGCGAGGCGCTGGTACGTACCGGTCTGCCGTATGCGGCCGGCTTCGTGCTGCACTACGGTGAGAAACACCGCATCGAGAATTTCGCCGCCAACCTCGAGCAGCTGAAGCTCGACTACTCGCACGCCGATGCGAGCCACAGGGCCGAGCTCTCACGGCGCTTCTCCTGCATCGTGGATGCTCTCGTGCTGCCGAATGCGGTCACCAAGACGACCTGGGGAAACCGTCTCGGGCGCAGCCTCATCCGCGTGCTGGCTGCCGTTCAGCTGCCGGGCAGCAAGATCCGCGTACTCGACATACCGTCCTCGACCGGGATCGCGAGCCTCGAGAGCCTCGCGATCCTCCGGCAGCGCTACCAGGTCGCTTCCTATGTGCTCGCCGACAAGTACCACGAGCTGCTCTATGACCCCGATCGTCGCTGCATCTTCGATCGCGACGGGCATCTGCTGCAGGTTGCTTTCCGGCGGCATTACTTCAGTGCCTATCGCGGACACGTTACGGGCAACGTGCACACGTTGCTGTCGACCTGTGTGCTGTCGCCGCACGCGCTCGCGGCCTGGTACTTGCGCAGGCGCCATCGCCTCACGCAGGGCACGGTGACCCGGCGGCTGCGGACACTGCATCCGGACGTCGAACGACTGATAGCGCAGGGCATATTCGACCTCAGGGAGCTCGATGTATTTCAGCCACTGCCGGGTCGCTACGAGCTGATCCTGTCCTTCAACCTGCTGCAGCGGAACTACTTCCCCGCGGACACGGTCAGGGCCGGCGTGAGCAATCTGGCGGCGGCGCTCGCCGAAGGCGGTGTGCTGATTCTCGGCAACACCGATTCCTTCCTGGCGCTGCAGAAGGAGCAGGGCGCCCTCGTCACCCGACTGCAGGAAGGCAGCTTCTGATGCGCACTGCGCTCGCTCACGGAACGCACCGTTCTATAGGTTTAAGCCGGCAGCCTCACGCGGCGCAGCGCTTCCACGAGCGCATCCAGCTGCGCATCGCTGACGTCGAGATGAAACACGAAGCGCACGGTCTGCCGCCCCATGCCCGAGGCGCGGACCCGGTGCTGCTGCAGCTGCTGCAGGAAGATCTCGGTGCTGATGCGCTCGTCGAGCGTGCAGATCACGATGTTGGTCTCCGCGGGCAGCACCGCGGCGACAAAGGAGAGGGAGCGCAGCTCGCTCTCCAGCACCTTGGCCTTGCGGTGATCCTCGTGCAGGCGTTTCACGTTGTGCTCCAGCGCGAACAGGCCCGCAGCCGCGAGATAGCCGGCCTGTCGCATTCCGCCGCCGAGGACCTTGCGGTGGCGGTGCGCCCGGGCGATCAGTTCCTGCGAGCCGAGCAGCAGTGAGCCCGCGGGGGCGCCCAGCCCCTTCGACAGGCAGACCGATATGGTGTCGAACAGACGGCCGTGATCGCGCGGCGCCTCGTTCCTGGCGACGAGCGCATTGAACAGTCGTGCGCCGTCCAGGTGCATCGCGATCTGGTGCTGCTGACAGATGGCGCGGATACGTGCGACTTCCCCGAGGTCCCAACAGCATCCGCCGCCCTTGTTGACGGTATTCTCGATGGCGACGACACGCGTCCAGGGCAGATGTGAGTCGTCGCGCCGGTTGACGTTCTCCAGCACCTGCTCGGCCGTAAATCGCCCGTTGCGGCCTTTCAGCAGCCGCACCGACGCGCCGCAGTTGGCGGCAATGCCGCCGCCTTCGTAGAGATAGATGTGCGCCAGCTCGTCACAGATGACTTCATCGCCCGGCTGCGCGTGCACCTTGATGCCGATCTGGTTGGACATGGTTCCGGTGGGACAGAAGAGCGCCGCTTCCTTGCCGAACAGCGCGGCGGCTTTGTTCTGCAGTGCGTTGACGGTCGGGTCCTCGCCGTACACGTCGTCGCCCACTTGTGCCTGCAGCATGGCTTGCAGCATTTCCGGACCGGGCTGGGTGACGGTATCGCTTCGCATGTCGATTGACTGTGCCATGTGAGCTCTCCAGCGGTGGGCGATGGCGCTCCTGAGCGGTACCATTGTGCCATGTGCGCTGTCGCTGCGGCGGACCGCCGGCGCGCGTGCTGCGCAAGACGCTCGCCGGTTACGGGCTGAGCGCGGGCGAGATCGACGCCTGGCTGAATGCGCCCGTCATGAGTCCGACGCGACAGGTGTTGCTGCTGTCCGCAGCCGAGGCGCTGAGCGGCGTGGCCGGCCGCGCCGAGCTGTTCCGCCATTCGCTCGATCTCACATCCGATGCCGAGGCGCAGGTGTACCTGCTGAGCGCGGGCATGCTGGTGAAGGCGCACGCTGCGCAGCCGCTCAAGTCCATCATCCCGGGCGTGCGGCTCCCGGCCGCCGAGCGCGCTGGTGGGGGCCTGGTGGTCTGTGGAGCGTTCGAAGCCGTCTACTGGACGGAGCAGGTTGCAGGTCTCGAGGAGCAGCTGCAGCGCTCGCTGCCGCCACAGCCCGAGAACGCCGAACGCCAGCTGTGGCTCGCCGGTACGCTCTCCGAGCGGGCGCGCAGCGCGTTCCGTGATCGCGGTTGGACGCTCGAGGCCGTATCGCGCTGAAGCGATCTGCGTCTCAGTGCGATACGCCCGTGCCGCGCTGCGGGGCCGCGGTGAACCGGAATCGCTTGAGCCCAAACTCGATAACGTCGCCGTCGGTGAGACGCGCATGCCGGATGCGCTGGCGGTTGAGGATCACGCCGTTCACGCTGCGCAGATCCTCGACGAAGGCGCCGCCCGGCCCGATCGTCAGCACCGCGTGTCGCCGGCTGACCGACGAATCGCGCAGACAAACATCGCTTTCCACTGCGCGGCCGACAGTCGACTGCCGGCCGAGCGGCAACGCCGGCGCGTCGCTGTCATCGAGTGGCACGAGCGTGCCGCTGACCTCCGGAGCCTTGAGCGAGCCGGTGGTAGCGGCAGTCGCGGCACTGTCGCCGCGCTCGATGCCGACCTTGATGCGGCTCAACACCTGGGCACTGCTGGTCGCATAGCGTTCGAGGCGTCGCAGTTGCAGCTCGCGCTCGCCGAGGGCGCCGCGCGTGCGTTCCAGCTCGAGCGCCAGGTCCCGCTGCCGGGCATCGAGCGCGTTGGCGCGCTCGCACTCCTTCTGCAGCTCGATGCGGGCGTCGGCGAGCTCCTTCTGCAGGGTACTGCGCGCGGCCTCCGTCTCCCCGCGCCGGGTCTCGGCCGCTGCGAGCTCCGCCGAGAGCCCCGCAAGCTGCGCCGCCTGTTGTTTCGCGTGGCTCTCCGCAGCGGCCAGCCGCTCGCGCGTGCCGTTGAGCTCGGTGATGTGCTCGCTGAGGGCGAGCTCCGCGGACTGACCGAGCGCTGCGTGCTCGCGCAGCTGCTCGCTGGTCGTGTGCAGCTCCGTCTCCAGGGCGCCAATGCGCGTGCGCTGCTGTGCCAGCTCGCGCTCGCGCTCGGCGATTGACTCGGTCGCACGTTGCACGGCCTCGGTCTGTGTCCTGAGGCCACCGCCGAGATTGGCGACCAGCGCCTCGAGCTCCGCGATGCGCGCGAGCTGCGCCACCGCAGCAGCCTGTGCCGTGCGCAGTGTCTCCTCGAGCGCCCTGCGCCGGGCGCGCGACTCGGCGAGCTCGGCTTCGCTGGTCGCGAGTACTTCGGCAGCGCGCTTTTGCGCATCCCCGAGGGTGTTGATCTCCCCGGCGAGCTTCTCCTGGCTCAGACGTGCCTCCGCGGCACTGGCGCTGTGGTCCTGCTGCTCACGTGCCCGGGTCGCGTTGAGCTCTTCCAGCGCCTTGAGCTGCCCGGCACCTTCGGCTTTCAGACGCTCGATCACCGTTTCGCGCTCGGCCAGGTCCGCTTTGAGCCGGGCGAGCGCCGCGGCGAGCCCGGCGCGCTCGCTCTCGATTCGTGCAGCCGAGGCGCGCGTGCTGGCGAGCTCGGAATCCACTTCGACCCACATGCCTTCCCAGAAGTTGCGTCGGAAGACCCGCGAGCGGGCGCTCTCGGCGACGCTCGCCACGCGCGCGGCGATCGCGTCACGCTCGCGCATGACACTGTCGACGTGCTTCTGCAGAGTCTCGTGGGCGGCGTGCGAGGCGGCGAGGCGCTCGGTGCGCTCGCTGAGCTCGCGCTTTGCCTCCGTGAGCTGGGTACGCAATGTTGCCCGCTCACCCTCCAGTCCCGCCATGCGGCTGCCACGCTCCTCCAATGTGCGCGTGAGCTCCGCGTGACGCTGCTGCGCCTCCTCGTGCTCGCGGGTCCTCGCGCTGAGCGACTCGCGCAGCCGCGTGAGCTCAGTCGTCAGTTCGCCGGCGCGGCTGGTCGTGTCCTGGAGCGCTCGCCGGGCCTCGTCGAGCTCGCTCTGCAGGGTTGCGCCGCGCGACTCTGCCAGTCGGGTGGCCGCGACCTGCTCGAGTGCGGTGCGCTCGCCGTCGTTGGCGCGCCCCAGGGCGGTCTGCAGCGCCTGCTTTGCCACCTCGAGCTCGAGCGCGAGATTGTCGGCGCGCGCCTGTGCGGCGACACGCGCCTCCTGCGTTTCCGCCAGCGCGCGCTCGTGGCTAAGTGCACGCTGCTCCTGTGCCGTGATCCACGCCTCGATGTCGCGCAGCGTATCGGTCGGACTCTGTAGCGGCAGCGCCGGCAGCCGCGTTTCCTCGCGGGCACGCGCTGATTCGGCCGGCTCAGTCGGGACGGCATTGATCCTGTCGGAGGCCAGCTGCTGCTGCTCGTAGGAGGCGACATCCAGAATGGGCAGCGCGTCAGTCCGGTCGAGATCGACGGCGATCCCCGGGAGCTCTTCGGTGTGCTTGCTTTGATGCATCGCGATAAGTTCCTGTTCTTCTTGGCGCGGGCCGTGTCTTCCTCAGGCCGCGTCCGAATCGTTCTGGTTCCGGACAGGTAAGGCTGCTCCCCACCGCCGCGGTCGTCAACCGGCTGGGCGCTCAGAAGGCCTCTTCATTTATTGTGAAACCCGCTTCTGTTGCCTCGGGGTCGGCCGTACAGGGGGGTACGCGCCTGTCGGGCGACCTTGCGGGCAGGGGAAGTGCGGGCTCTGCTATGGCGGCATGCGGTCGAACATCGAGCTCATGCGCTCGATGATCGATGGCTGCGGCACCTTGCGCGCGAGCCCCGCCGGCCGACACGCCACCAGGTTGGCCTCGAACTGCCGCGTGCAGGCGTCCCAGCTGGATTGCAGCGCGCGCGCCCGACAGGCGCGCGGATCGAGCTGCAGCGCGCGTTCTGCAGCGCGGCTGAGATCGGCATCGAGCGCGCCGGTGAGGCCATCCTGCACGACATCGATTGGACCTGTGACGGGGAACGCCGCCACCGGCACGCCGCACGCCATCGCCTCGAGGTTGACGAGGCCGAACGTGTCGGTGAGGCTCGGGAACACCAGCACGTCGGCGGCGGCGATATGCGCCGCGAGATCCTCACCGTACCGGAAGCCGACGAATACCGCGCCCGGGTACTGTGAGGCGAGGCGCGCCCGCTCCGGGCCGTCGCCGATCACCAGCTTCGTGCCGCGCCACGGCATGGCGAGGAACGCCTCGACGTTCTTCTCGACCGCGATGCGCCCGACGCAGGCGGCGATCGGCCGCGGCAGGTCGAGGAATGCCTTGCTCCGCGGGCGGAACAGCCCGGTATCCACGCCGCGCTGCCAGCGCACCAGGCTCGCGAAGCCGCGCGCGGCGAGCTCGGCGTGCACGCTCGGCGTGCTCACCATGCAGCAATGTGCGGCGCCGTGAAAGCGGCGCAGCACCGCGTACGACACTGCGAGCGGTATCGGCCAGCGCGAGCGCAGGTATTGCGGAAACTGCGTGTGGTAGGAGGTCGTGAAGCGCAGGCGGCGAGCGAGGCAATAGCGCCGCGCGGCGAGCCCGAGCGGTCCCTCGGTGGCGATGTGCACTGCGTGCGGCCGGAACGTGTCGAAGCTGCGGCTGAGCTTGCCGAGCGGTGCAACGGCGAGGCGGATCTCCGCATAGCTCGGGCAGGGTACGGTGCGGAAGTCCGTCGGCACCGTGAGCCGCACCTCGTGGCCGAAGCGTCGCAAGGACGTGGCGGTCTGCGCCAGAGTGTTGACGACGCCGTTGGTCTGCGGGAACCACGCGTCGCTCACGATCATGAGTCTCATGCGTCGAGCGCCATCGCGACCTCACTCCATGTGCCCTGCGCGTCGCATAGTCACTGCAAAACGTGACAGCAGTGTGAAGGTGATGCGGTGCAGCGTCGCGGAAAAAAGACTGCCTTGACGAAGACTTGTCATCATTTGTTAACACTCTTCCTATATTTCCTTCACGCGGGCGCACGAGCGCCGCATGGCAGTTCAGTTGCACGGGAGGACGAATGCACGAGTTCCTTGCCGAGCTCAGCAGGCAGCGCTGGGACGATCATCGCTACTACCACCATTGCCGGATCAATCAGACACTCCACCTGGTGAGTGCGCTCAGCTTCCTCACCGCCTACGTCACTGTGTTCACCAATCCCGCGGCCGCAGCGTTGATCGGCTGGCTGGTGGCGATGGTGACCCGTCAGGTCGGGCACTTCTTCTTCGAGCCTAAGGGCTATGACACCGTGAATCAGGCTACGCACGAGCACAAGGAGGCGATCAAGGTCGGCTACAACCTGCGGCGCAAGGTCGTGCTGCTGACGCTCTGGGCGCTGTCACCGCTGATCCTGTGGCTCAACCCGACGCTGTTCGGCCTGTTGCCGCCGTCCGCGGGCAGCGCCGCGTTCGTGCGCCACGTCTGTCAGCTGTGGCTCGCGCTCGGTTTCGGCGCGCTGCTGTTCCGCAGCGTGCAGCTATGCGTGCAGCAGAGCGTGCTCACGGGTCTGGTCTGGTTCACGAAGATCCTGACTGACCCGTTTCACGACATCAAACTCTACTGCCGCGCGCCGCTGTACCTGCTGCGCGGCGAGCTGCGCGACCCGATGGCGGACGTCGTCCACCATGCCTGAAGCAGCTCGCGTACCAGCCGGCGCCGGATGCTGCCGTCGGTGAGTGCGGCATCCGCCCACCACCAGCCGTCGCGGCGCATCGCCTCCGCGGCCGCCACCATGCGCGCAGCGACCGCGGCAAACTCGGCATCGCTGTAGTTGAGGCTGAAGATGAGCCGCGCCGTGCCCACCCAGCTGAGCGCCAGGCCTTCGGCGCGCAGGTAGTACTGGAGCATCCAGTGATAGCGCGAGGGCGTGAGGTAGTTGACCGTGAATACCGACGACAGGTGCGCGACCTCGAGCGGCAGTTGCGCCGCGCGCAGCCGCGCGTTCAGCGCACCGACGCGCGCCTCCCAGACGGCATCGAGCCCGCGGTAGACGCTGCGGATCGGCTCGCTCTGCAGGCGGCGCAGGAACTGGTGCATCGCGCCCATGACGTACGGATGCGCGTTGAACGTGCCGCGCGCAAAGCAGATATCAGCGGGCCGCTCCTCGTGGAAGCGCCGCATCAGCTCACGCCTGCCGCACACCACGCCGATCGGCAGTCCACCACCCACCGTCTTGCCGTAGGTCACGAGATCCGCGCGTACGCCGAAGTACTCCTGCGCGCCGCCCGCGGCGAGGCGGAAGCCGGTGAACACCTCGTCGAAAATCAGCACGATGTTGTGCTCGCTGCACACTGCGCGCAGCTCCCTGAGCCACGCCGCGTAGGTTTCCCGATGCACCGGCCTGCTGCGGCGGCTGGCGAGCAACCCGGAATCCGCCGGCGCGCTGCGATTGGGATGCATGGCCTGGATCGGGTTGACGAGCACGCAGGCGGCGTCGCGCCGCATGCGCAGCACGCGCAGGCTGGCGCGGTCCATGTCCCTGAGGGTGTAGGTGTCGTTGCTGTCGACCGGGTTGCCGACACCGGGTTGCACCTCGCCCCACCAGCCGTGATAGGCACCGCAGAAGCGCACCAGGCAGCGCCGGCGCGTGTGGTAGCGCGCGAGCCGCACGGCCTGCATGACCGCCTCGGTCCCGGACATGTGCAGCGAGACCTCATCGAGGCCCGAGATCTCGCGCAGACGGCGCAGGTTGTCGGCCATGAGGGGGTGGTAGGCGCCGAGCACCGGCCCGAGCCCACGCACCAGAACGCTGCCCGCCTCGATGCACTCTTTGTAGAAGTCGTAGCCGAACAGGTTGACCCCGTACGAGCCGGCGAGATCGAAGAAGGCATTGCCGTCGGGATCGGTCACCGTGGTCCCGGACGAGGACTGCAGCAGGGCGCCGCCACGCAGGTGACGGCATACCAGCTGGCTGAACTGGAAGGGCACGCGGTACCGCGCCGTGAGCTGCAGATCCGACAGCGTGCTCTCGACCTCGCGGGTCAGTGCGGCGCTGCTCGGGTAACGCTGCGCGTAGAGCGCCGCCAGCCGCATGAAGCCCGCGCGGCGTGCGGCCGCCACTTCCGCCGGCGCGCCATCCGCGCTGAAACAGCGCTCCTCGTCGAACTCGCAGCGCGGGATCAACCGGGCGAGGAGCCGTGCCAGGCGCGCATGCCCGGCGAGCGAGCCGTGCTTGGCCAGCGACAGCGCCACGCGCAGCTGCATCTTGCGCAGCGCGTAGAGCAGCAGCAGCGCGGCGGCGGCGTACCACAGCATGTTGGCCACGACCTGTCTGACCTCGTGCGCGTTGACGCGGTGCAACGCTTCCGCGGCGCAAACTATTGCAAGTCGATGACACTCACGTGACAGTCCGCGGCGCAATCGCCAGTTTTGTGCAGCAGGAAAACATTAATTTCCTGCTGACCAACCGGCTGCCGCGCCGCTGGCTGACGCTGCTCATGGGGCGTGTGAGCCGCATCGAGCAGCCCCTGGCCGTCGAGCTCGGCATGGCGCTGTGGCGGCTGTTCGGCGATCTCGACCTCTCCGATGCGCGCACCACCGCGTTCCGCAGCCTGCACGAGTGCTTCACCCGGCAGCTGCAGGACGGCGCGCGCCCCGTTGATCCCGACCCCGCGATCATCGTCAGCCCCTGCGACGCCATCGTGGGTGCCATGGGCTGCGTGCGCGCCGGCGCGGTGCTGCAGGCGAAGGGCGCTCCCTACTCGCTGCTGGATCTGCTGGTCGATCCCGGTCTGGTGCGGGCATACGGCGGCGGCAGCTACGTCACGCTGCGCCTCACTGCAGGCATGTATCACCGCGTTCACGCGCCGCACGACTGTCGCATCGAGCAGGTCACCTACGTGTCGGGAGACACCTGGAACGTCAACCCGATCGCGCTCCAGCGCATCGAGCGGCTGTTCTGCAGGAACGAGCGTGCCATCATCCGCTGCCGCCTCAGCGCCCCTGCGGCCTTCGGCGCCCCCGTCCAGTTCGGCTGCGCCGGCCCGCTGCTGACGCTCGTGCCGGTTGCCGCGATCCTCGTGGCCAGCATCCGCCTGCATTGCATCGACGTGCCGCTGAACCTGCGCTACCGGGGACCTAACGTCATGCGCTGCGACGCCAGGCTGCAGAAAGGCGCGGAGCTCGGCTGGTTCGAACACGGCTCGACCGTCATCGTCTTCGCGCCGCCCGGCGTCGTGCTCTGTGACGGGCTGCAGCAGGGCCGCATCATCCGCATGGGCGAGCCGCTCATGCGCCTCACCGCGGACGCACCGTGAGCGAGCTGGCGATTATCACCGGCACCACGCACGGCATCGGCCGCATCACCAGCCGCGAGCTGGCACGTGCCGGGCTCGCCGTCGTCATGCTATGCCGCGACCTGCCCGCCGCCGCGCGGGTGCGCACGCAGATCGTGACTGAGCTGCCGCACGCCGCGGTGCATGTCGTGCACTGTGACCTGGCCTCACTCGCCTCGGTGCGAGCTTGCGTGCAGGTGCTGCGCCGCGACTTCGCCCCGGTCGCGCTGCTCGTGAACAACGCCGGCATGGTGAGCACGCGGCATCGCATGTCGCCCGACGGCTTCGAGCTCACCTTTGCCACCAACCATCTGGGTCCGTTCCTGCTCACCGCACTGCTGCTGCAGCGGCTCACGGATACGGCGCGGATCGTCAACGTCGCTTCCCGCATCCACTTCCGCGCCAGGCTGAATCTGGCCGAGATCCGCAACCCGCGGGCGCACTACCACGGCGTCACCGCGTACGCGCAGTCGAAGCTCGCCAGTGTGTTGCACACGTTCGCGCTGGCACGGCGCCTGCGCGGCACGCGCATCTGCGTCAACTGCCTGCACCCGGGCGTGGTCGCCACCAACCTGCTGCCGCCCTGGCTGCGGCTGATCAAGCCGCTGATCAGCCGCGACGTGCTCGACGCGGAGCGGGGCGCGCGTACCACGCTGCATCTGGCGCTCGATACCAACATCGCGGGGGTGACGGGATGTTACTTCGACGAGCATCAAAGACCCATGCCCGCAGCCACGCTCGCCAACGACGAGGTACTGCAGGAGTCGCTGTGGAGCGCGAGCGCCTGGTGGGCGGGGGTGCCGGCGTGAGCGGTCGCGCCCGTGCCGCCGAGCTGCTGCTGTTTGCGGTCAACTTCCTGCGGCACCCCAACATGCTCGGCTCGATCATTCCGAGCTCGCGGTTCCTCGTGAACCAGGTGCTGCGACCCATCGACTGGCGACGCGCGCGCGTGATCGTGGAGTACGGACCCGGAGTCGGCACCTTCACCGCGGAGATCCTGAGGCGCATGCGTGCCGACGCACAGCTGGTCGCCATCGAGACCAATCGGGACTTCGTGAGCTTCCTGAAGACGCAGTTAACGGATGCGCGCTTGCACGTGGTGCACGGGTCCGCAGCCGAAGTGCACAGCGTGCTCGGCCGCCTCGGCCTCCCCGCTGCCGAGTACGTCATCTCCGGCATCCCGCTCGGCAGCATGCCCGAGCCGGTGCGCGCCGACATCGTCAGCAAGACCCGCGCGGCGCTCGCACCCGGCGGCAAGTTCCTGGTCTATCAGTTCACACCACGGGTGCTGCCGGCCCTGCGCCGCACGTTCGGCGAGGTCCGCAGCGGCTTCGAGCCATGTAACTTTCCGCCGGCGCTGCTGTTCGTGTGTGCCACGGGCGGCTGACCCTGGCATGGGCGACGCTGCCCGTGGCGAACCACCCTGACCCCTTAGGACTAAGGTCCGATAGCCGCGCGTGCCCCGAACGGGTCAAAATACGCGTTCGCCCGCCATCGGGTGGGAGAAGGCGTCGGCGCCGTGGCGCGTCAGGCGGTCCTTCCGATGCGGGCTTTCGGCCGATCAGCGGGTCGGTCTCAACCTTAAGGAGCGGATGTGAAGAAAATGAATGTCCTGAAACGGCAGTTGCCGGTTCTGGTTCTGGCCGCGATGGCCGGCTACGCGTGGGCACAGTCTGGGGCACCGGCCGTCACCAGCAAGCTCAGCACGGCTTCGGCGACCGTGCAGGCGGTCTATCCCGACAAGCGCTCGCTGACGCTCGTCGGCGCGGACGGACGACAGCAGTCGATCTTCGTCGGCCCCGACGTCAAGCTCGAGAAGATCCATGCCGGTGACAAGGTGACGGTGAGCTACTACCAGGGAGTCGCTGCGCAGATCGTCAAGGGCAGCCAGAAGGTGAGCGATCCGGCGGCCTCGACCTTCACCTACAAGGCCACCAACGGCAAGCCCGGTGGCGGCCTCGGCGCCTCCATCACCGTGAACGTCAAGATTCTCGGAGTCGATCCGGGAACCAACACCGTCGCCTTCGAGCAGCAGGATGGCTCGCAGCACGTCATCGCCGTCAAGTCTGACAACATGAAGGCGTTCATCAAGACGCTCAAGGCCGGCGACCACGTCGATGTGACCTACACCGAGTCGGTCGCCATCAACGTCACGCCGGCAAGCAGCTGAAGTCAACGTTCAGCCGTCGCCTGAAGCGACGGTCGTTGCAACGCGTCGGCACGATGCGCGGGGGCCGGGTACGGGCACGTACCCGGCCCTTGGTTTTTGCCTCACGGCCGCCCGCGCGCCACAGCGCGCACTCCTCAGCGATCCAGCTGCGGATAGTGCCGGAACAGGTCCTCGTTGTTGAAGGCCTCGCGGCGGTCCGAGGCGACATAGCGCGCAATGCGCGGCCGCGCAAACACGGCATCGTGCAGCGCGCACAGACGCGGCCGCCGGCGCAGCTCCCGGCGGCAGGCGCGCGGGAAGGCATAGCCCAGCCCCGCGATGACCTGCGCCATCGACAGATCGGCGTAACTGAGACGTCGCCCCACCATCCACGGCGTGTCCGTGCGGTTCAATGTCAGCACGCGCTCGAAGTAGCCGAGAAACTTCGGCAGCCGGACCTTGAGGAAATCCTTCGTGCAGCGCCGCGCGGCCGCCTTCTGCTCCTCGTACGCGTAGCCATCGCCGAGCGGGTGATGCGTGTGGAAAATCTCCAGGTACAGATCCAGGATCGTCAGCTGCAGCTGATGTGTCCACAGCTTCCCAGCCTCATTTACCGGCGCGAGCCGTAACGGGCCGCCGAGGTACAGCAAAATGTTGGGAGTCTGCGCGATCAGCTGCCGCCCGGCGCGCAACACCGGCACCGCGAACGGCGGCCGGCGCACGCCCCGATCTTCCAGCATTCTCAGGATGGCGGGCACGCCGCCGCCGCGCGCCTTCGGCGTTACACCCACGTCGGCGTAATTCGCGCCTGCTTCCTCGAGCGCCAGCCGCACGAACTCGCCGCGCCCCTGGATGCCGGGCCAGTAGTACAGTTGGTATCTCATCGCTTACCTCCCGTCGCCACCGCGGCAGCGGCTGCGCAACCGCGCAGGTGGCTCAGTGCTTCGCCCTGACCTCGAAGTGATCCGGCTCGGTCCAGGGATCCGCATCCTGCACCGTGGCATCGAAGCGCACCATGGTTGCGTCGAGCCTGTCGCCCTCCAGGTTGAAGCGGATGTAGTGATAGTTGACCGAGGTGCGCAGCTGTGACAGCTCGCCGAACATACGCGCGGACGGCACCGGCTTCGCGCCGCCGCCACCGCTCACGAGATACGTGACGGTGGCACGCTCGTAGCGCTCGTAGTTGTGCACATGACTGCCGACCACGACGATACGGGCGTGCAATGAGCCCGCGTGCCGCGCGAGATGACGCGCGACTTCCTTCTCGTCGAGCCCCCCTGGGTAGAACGGATCGCGCACCGGTGGGTAGTGCAGCAGGATCAGTATGAACTTGACGCGCTCGGGCGCACTGAGAAGCTCTCGCTCGAACCACTCCCGCTGCGGCGTGCCGCGCTTGAGCGGGGCATCGGAATCCAGCACCAGCGCCAGCATCGACGATCCGAGCGCCACCGAGTACCAGCGGAAGGGGCGCAGCGTGGGAAAGGTCCGCCACCAGTTCTCCAGGCACGGGGCGGTATCGTCCTTGCGGCATCCCCTGAACTCGTGGTTGCCGAGCACGGGGAACACCGGGATGTTTTCACTGCGCCACACGCCGCTCTCGCTCGCGTACACCTCGTAGTCCTGCGGATCGCTCCCCTGGTAGACCAGATCCCCGCCGATGAGGACAGCCGCCGGCTTCTCGCTGGCGATCTTGCCCACCAGCGCCCGCCGCGCGTACGGGTTGACGACACCGCCATCGCGCAGCGTGAAGCGCGTGTCGCCGTAGACCACGAACACCAGCGGTCCGCCGGCGCTCGCTGCCGGTACCTCGAACCGCGGTGGCTCGTCGGCGCTGGCCGCCTTCGCCACCGCTTCCGAAACGCACAGCGCGCAGAGCAGGCACAGCCCGAGCGACAGCCCTGTGCACACACGCTTCGGCACCCTCACACACATCGCTGGACTCCGGTCGCGGGGGAACATCGCACCTTAGTACGTACGCGTGACGGTTTCCGGTTTAGCCTGTCAAAATTCTTCATAATCAATAGCTTGTAATCGATAAACTGACCGTGCCTTAGCCATCGCCCATAACCCGTCGAATTTGCTTTGGCGATCTACCAGCTAAGCTGGCGTGATAAGTTAACTAACCATCGTGGGGGTTGTGGATGGCTGACATTGCTGCGTCCGGACGCCGCGCCTCGATAGCGCTTGCACGCGCGCCGGGGCCGTCGCAGCCTGTCCGCGCCTGCGCAGAACTGACGAGCGAGATTGTCGTCGACCTCCAGGGTATTCGCGCGCTGGCGCCCGATTACCAACATCTCTATCGAGTTACCGGCAATACGCTGCCTTTCGCGCTGCAGGAATGGCACCTCACCTGGTGCGAGCATTTTCTCAACCGCAGCCCGCACATCGAGGAGCAGCCGCTGTTCTGCGTGCTGCGCAACGACGCGGCGGAATGCGTCGCGCTCTTTCCGCTGATCTTGAGCCGCTGGCATCGCGGCCCCCTGAAGCTCTCCACAGTCGCGCTGGTCGGTGCGGACCCCGGGCTGACCGAGATACGCGGCCCGCTGGTGGAGCCCGGTTACGAGCGCGCAGCACTGCGCGCCGTGCACCAGAGCCTCGCCGAGGTGCAGGGCTGGGACTGGATCGAGTGGAGCGGCATGAGCGGCGAGCTGGCGGATGCGATGCAACGTGAAACGACGCCGCAGTGGTACTCCACCAGCGAAGACTGCGTTCTCGATCTGCCCTCGAGCTGGGAAGAACTGCGCGCCGGACTGAAGCGCAACGCGCGCGAGTCCCTGCGTCATTGCTACAACTCGCTGCGCCGCGCGGGCCACCGGGGTGAGCTGATCGTGGCGCGCTCACCAGAAGACGTGCGCCGCTCGCTCGAGCGGCTGCTCGAGCTGCACAAGGCGCGCGCGCTCATGCCCCGGGGGGCGAGACACCCGGATTTTTTTGCCGGGCGCGCCGCGCGCACATTTCTGTTCGACCTGTGCAATACGCTGGCGCTGCGCGATGCCGTGCGGGTGTTCCAGCTGCGCATCGGCTCAGAAGTGGTCGCTGCACGCATCGGCTTCGTCGTGGGCGACAGCATCTATCTCTATTACTCCGGCTTCGATCCGGCGTGGGCGCGCTTTGGCGTCATGACCACGACGATGGCCGAGGCGTTCAAGTACGCGATCGCCAATGGACTCGGCAGCGTCAACCTGTCACCGATCGCCGAGCGCTCGAAGCTGCGCTGGCGCCCGCGGGTGGTGCGCTTTCACTCCGCGCTGGTGCGCGGCGAGCTCATGCGCTCGCGCTTTCTGCTGCGCGCTTATCGGCTGGCGCTGAACCGCCGCGCCAGCGCGCCGGCGCGATTGCTGCGCAACCTCTGGGCGCAGCGTAACTGGGACTGACCTGAAGGGCGACTGACCGCGGCGCGGCTGATCGTGCCGTGCATCCCGCAACGGCCTCAGGTTGAGTTTTCCTCCGGCGCGAGGCAGGCTTGCGACCGCCCCTCGTAGCCAGGAGCCCAATCTGCTTTCAGCCCATGCTGCCGCGCGGCACGCCGGCAGGCTGTTACTTGCATTCTCGCTGGCCTGTGCGGCTGTCACGACGGCGACCGAGAGCGAGACGGAAGCTGATTCCGCGAGGCTCGATACCGTGGCGGTCACCGCCACGCGGGTACCTGAGCCGCTCGAGCGGATTCCGGCGGCGATCTCGGTGGTGTCCGGCGATGAGCTGCGAACCCGTGGGGCTGCGGACATGGCCGGTGCGCTGGCGCTCGTGTCGGGCGTCGAGGCGCCGCCCGGAGGTGATGCCGGACCCTCGAGCGCCGTGCCGTCCTTCTGGGGGCTGCACGAGTTCGACGCGTTCCTGCTGGTCGTCGACGGCGTGCCATGGGGCGGCGCGTTCAATCCGGCGATCACCACGCTCGATTTCACCGACACGCAGCGCGTCGAGGTGCTGAAGGGCGCAGCTCCAGTGATGTACGGCGCCACCTCCTTCGTCGGCGTGGTGAACGTACTGCACTACCCGGCAGGCCAGGCGTCCGACGAAGCCGAGCTGGCGTACGGCACCTACGGCTCGCTACGCGGCTCGGCGTCACTGGCGCTGCCCGGATCGGCGAACTACCAGCAGTCGCTGGTGGTCGACGGGCAGAGCCTGGGATTTGCCGACGGGCGCGAGAGCGCGGCCGGCGGCCGCACCTTCTACCGCGGCGCGCTGCAGCTCGGCACGGGCACGCTCACCCTCGATACCGACGTGAACATCGTCCACGACCTGCCTACCAGCCCTGTGATCCGCAGCGGCGCCTATCTCACCGATCTCACGCCGCTCAATGCCAACTTCAATCCCGCCAATGCGCGCATCGACGAGGACAAGTATCACCTCGCCGTCGGCTGGTCGCAGCCCACCGCGTGGGGTACATGGGACACGCTGGCCTCCTACGCATGGTCCACGGTCACCGATATCCGCGGCTTTCTCGAGCCGGATCTGACCGGCACCGGCGACAGCCAGAATCAGAGCCGCTCGATCGAGGACGGCTACCTCGACAGCCACCTCGTCAATACGCGCGCCGGGCTGACCTGGGTGGTCGGTCTCGATGCGCTGTACGGGCGCGGCGTGCAGACGACGCTGAACAACAACGCCGGCTACACCGTGCCGCTCGATGGACTCGTGATCCCGCCACCGACCTGGGCGCAGCCGCTCAACGAGGTCGTCACGCTCGACGACAAGCGCCTGTTCGCCGGACAGTACGTCCAGCTCGACTGGCAGCCCGGCGCGCGCTGGGACGTCATCGCAGGACTGCGCGTGAACGAGACCTACGAGCGCAAGGTTTCGACCGATCTGACGCTGCCGCCGCCGCAGTTGCTCGCTGAGGACGCCAGCCAGCGCGTCAACCGACCGACCGAGACCGTTGGCGCGAGCTATCGGCTGTGGTCGGCGGGCGCGGACCAGACGCTGCTGTACGCGGACTTTCGCAACGCCTTCAAGCCCGCGGCGGTCGACTTCGGGCCGGACTACACCCCGCAGCTGCTGCAACCCGAAGAAGCGCAGAGCTACGAAACGGGCGTCAAGGGCGCGGCGCTCGACGGCAGCCTCAGCTATCAGGCGGAAGCGTTCCTGCTCAACTTCACCAACCTCGTGGTACCGACCAGTTCCGGCGCCCTCACCAACGCCGGCGGCGAGCGACTCAAGGGCATCGACGCGGAAGCTCGCTGGCAGCTCACCGCGGCGCTGGGCCTGGCGGCCACCGCCGCTTATCACGATGCCACCTACACGCAATATCTCTTCTACGACGGCACCAGCAACGTCAACGTCGCCGGCAACCAGCTGCCGCTGTCGCCCTACCTGCTCGCCGCGGCCGGCGTCTTCTACGCCCCGCCGCACGGCGTCACCGCGAATGCACTCGCCCGCTACGTCGGCCGCCGCTATCTCGACGAGGAGAACATGGCGCCGGTCGGCGGCTACACGACCTTCGATGCCAGCGTCGGCTACACCTGGGGCGCTTACAGTGTGGCCGTTGCGGGCACCAACCTCGGCAATCAGCGCCCGCCGGTCACGGCCAGCGAGTTCGGCAGCGAGTCGTTCTACCTGCTACCGGCGCGCATGCTGTGGCTGCGGCTGCGCTACCAGTGGCGTTGAGCGAGGCGCGGCGGCTCACTTGGCCGCATCACGCAGCTCGATCCAGGTGGGCGCGTGGTCGCTCGCCTTCTCCCAGCCGCGCACCGCGCGATCGACTCCCGCCGCCGCAAGCCGGCCGGCGAGCGCGGGATTCAGCAGCAGGTGATCGATGCGCAGTCCCGCATCACGCCCGTAGGCGTTACGAAAGTAATCCCAGAACGTGTAGATCTGCTCCTCGGGATGCAGCGTGCGCACGGCGTCGGTCCATCCCTGCTTCATGAGCCGTGCGAACGCCGCGCGGGTTTCGACGCGAAACAGCGCGTCGTCCACCCAGCGCTCGGGCTTGTAGACGTCGCGCTCGGTGGGGATGACGTTGTAATCGCCGGCGAGCACCACCGGCTCGGCACTCGCGACCAGCTGCGCGGCGTGCGTGATCAGGCGTTCGAGCCAGCGCAGCTTGTAATCGAACCTCGGGCCGGGCGCCGGATTGCCGTTCGGCAGGTACAGGCACCCGACCAGCAGCCCGTTGACGTGCGCCTCGATGTAGCGGCTGTGCAGGTCCTGCGGATCGCCCGGCAGCACACGCCGGATCTCCCTGGGCTCGGTGCCGCGCGCGAGGATGGCGACGCCGTTCCAGCTCTTCTGTCCGTGCCAGACGACGCCGTAGCCGGCATCGCGGATGAGCTGCTCGGGGAACTTCTCCTGCGGCGCCTTCAGCTCCTGCAGGCAGACGATGTCCGGCGCACTTGCGGCGAGCCAGCGCTGCAGGCTCGGCAGCCGCGCACCGATGCCGTTGACGTTGTAGGTGACGATTCTCATCGAGCGCCGCCCGCGTGCCGCGCCACGGGCGCGTGGTGCTCATGGTAGCGCGGCCGCGCCCGCCCGGGGGGCTCGGGCCGGCGCGGGCTGTGCGTACGCGGCTACTAGGCGTGCCCGGCAGATGTGGGCGCTGCCTCCTCGAGCAGCGCCAGCGACCTTCCCTGCAGCAGGTAGCGCTTGCCCGCCGCCAGTCGTCGGCGCAGCCACGGATCGTCCCAGGCGGTATCGAGCACGCTCAGCCAGCTCTTTGCCGACAGCGGCGGCGCGATGCGGAACGGAATCGTCTCGTGGTGCGCATTGAGCAGCAGCAGGAAGTTGCTGTCGCGAATCGGCTCGCCGCGCTCGCCACGCCGCTCGATGGCACCTCCGGCGAGGTACACGCCCAGGCAGCGCGCGAATGGCGGCAGCCAGTCGGACTCGGTCATCTCGCGCCCGTCGGGGGCGAGCCAGATGATCTGCTTCAGGCCGTCCGCGGTGACCGCGTCCGCCTGCACGTAGCGCCGCCGGCTGAAAACGGGGTGCGCGCGCCGCAGGTGGATCAGGCGCCTCGCGAACTCGAGAAACTCCGCGCGCGATCCAGCCACGTTCCAGTCGAACCACGACAGCTCGTTGTCCTGGCAGTAGGCGTTGTTGTTGCCCCGCTGCGTGCGGCCGAACTCGTCGCCGCCGAGGAGCATAGGCACGCCCTGCGACAGCAGCAGCGCCGCGAGCAGATTGCGCTTCTGCCGCCGCCGCAGCGCGAGCACTGCCGCGTCGTCCGTCGGCCCTTCCACGCCGCAGTTCCAGGAGCGGTTGTCCGCCTGACCGTCGCGGTTGTCCTCGCCGTTGGC
Source organism: uncultured Gammaproteobacteria bacterium (assembly GCA_963837075.1). Taxonomy (GTDB): domain Bacteria; phylum Pseudomonadota; class Gammaproteobacteria; order Steroidobacterales; family Steroidobacteraceae; genus 13-2-20CM-66-19. Next base: position 1,081,278 of record CAWILY010000009.1, read on the forward strand.
CTCGTTGTGCTTGTCGTTGTAGCTGACCAGGTCCTCGAGCGTGAAGCCGTCGTGCGCGGTCACGAAGTTGATGCTGGCGTGCGGTTTGCGCCCGCTCGCCTCGTACAGATCCGCAGAACCGGTGATGCGCCGCGCCAGATCAGGCATGAGCCCCTCGTCGCCCTTCCAGTAGCCGCGCAGGGTGTCGCGGTACTTGTCGTTCCATTCGTTCCAGCCCGGCGGGAAGTTGCCCACCTGATAGCCGTCGCTGCCGATGTCCCAGGGCTCGGCGATCAGCTTCACCTGCGACAGCACCGGATCCTGTCCGATGGTGTCGAAGAACGAGCCGAGGCGGTCGACCTCGTGCAGCTCGCGCGCGAGCGCCGACGCCAGGTCGAAGCGGAAGCCGTCGACGTGCATCTCCATCACCCAGTAGCGCAGGCTGTCCATCAGCAGCTGCAACACGCGCGGATGCTGCAGGTTGAGCGTGTTGCCGGTACCGGTGAAGTCCAGGTAGTAGCGCGGGTTGTCCGGTGACAGGCGGTAGTAGCAGGCGTTGTCGAGTCCGCGGAACGACAGCGTCGGCCCGAGCTGATTGCCTTCCGCCGTATGGTTGTACACCACATCCAGCAGCACCTCGATCCCGGCCGAGTGCAGCACCTTCACCATGGTCTTGAACTCGCTGCTGCGCCCGGTCGCGGCATAGCGCAGCTCGGGTGCGAAGAAGCCGAGCGTGTTGTAGCCCCAGTAGTTGCTCAAGCCGCGCTCGAGCAGCAGGCGGTCGTCGACGAACGCGTGCACCGGCATCAGCTCGACGGCCGTGACGCCGAGGCGGACCAGGTGATCGACGATTGGCGCGCTCGCGAGCCCCGCATAGGTGCCGCGCAGTCGCGGCGGCACCTGGCTGTGGCGGATCGAGATACCGCGCACGTGCGTCTCGTAGATGACGGTGTCGTGCCACGGCGTGCGCGGCGGACGGTCGTCCCCCCAGGTGAAGGCCGGATCGATCACGCGGCACTTCGGCGTGCCGGGTGCGCTGTCGCGGCGGTCGAACGACAGGTCCTCCTTCGCATGCCCGGTGCGATAGCCGAAATGCGCATCGCTCCACACCAGCTGGCCCTGCAGGTGCTTGGCGTACGGCTCGATCAGCAGCTTGTTGGGATTGAAGCGATGCCCGCGCTCAGGGTCATACGGTCCGTGCACCCGGTACCCATACAGGAGGCCCGGCCGCGCCTCCGGCAGGTAGGCATGCCAGCTGCCGTCGGTGCATTCGCGGATATCGATGCGCTGCACCTCGTGCCGGCCGGTGGGATCGAAGATGCACAGCTCCACCTTGGTGGCGTGTGCCGAGAACAGCGAGAAGTTGACCCCCTCGCCATCCCAGGTGGCGCCACGCGGATACGGATTCCCGGGCCACACGGCGGTGATGAGGCGCAGATCTGAAGCTGCGGACTCGAGCGCAGGCGGTGGCTTCACGCGGCAAGCCTCCTTGTCAGGCTCGCTGGATACTAGGCGGGCGCCGGCGGCGCGCACAAGCGCATCAGGTGTTTACCCCACACCGGTTGCAACCAACTGCACCGCCTCAGCGAACTGTGAGGCGATACCTTCATGCTCGAGCCCTGAGGTCGCCGCCGGCATCAGCCGGCGCTGCCGCCGCTCATCCGCGGCCCCAGGATCAGGCCGCAGGCTGCGGCGAGAGACGAGGCGATCAACACGCCGCACTTGGCAGCGGCGAGCAGCCCGGCGTCAAGGAAGGCGAGCTTGGCGATGAAGATCGACATCGTGAAACCGATGCCGCCGAGCACGCCGAGCACCGTGACGTGGGACCAGAGCACGCCCTCGGGCAGCGCACACAGCTTCAGGCGCACCGCGGCGCGCGCGGCGAGCACGATGCCAACCGGCTTGCCGAGGACGAGTCCGGCGATCACGCCGGCGCCGATGCTGAGCGGTGTGGCGGCGCCGAAGTCGAGGCCGCGAAGGTCGACACCCGCATTGGCGAGCGCGAACAGCGGCAGGATGCCGAAGGAGACGTACGGGTGCAGCTTCGTCTCGAGGCCGAGCAGCGGCGAGCGCGCGCTGGCGCCGTCCGACTGTGCGGCCTTTCTGCGGCCGAACATCGCCGTGGCCGGCGTCATGAGCCCGAGCACCACGCCGGCGAGAGAGGGGTGTATGCCGGCGCGCAGCATGCCGAACCACACCACCGCCCCGGGCAGCACGTAAGGCAGCGCCGCCGCGACGCCCAGGCGTTGTAAGCCGAGCGCGAGCAGCACGCCCGCTGCGGCCAGCGCGAGGCCGCCGAAGTCGATGCCGTTCGAGTAGAACACCGCGATCACTATGATCGCCACGATGTCGTCAATGATCGCCAGAGTCAGCAGCAGCATGCGCAGCGCCGGCGGCACCCCGGCACTGAGCGACAGCACCCCGACCGCGAAGGCGATGTCGGTCGCAGTGGGGATCGCCCAGCCGTGTTGACTTGCCGGATGCGGGTTGATGAGCAGGTACAGCAGTGCCGGGACCAGCACGCCGCCGAGCGCTGCGACGAATGGCAGCGTCGCGACTCGCGGATCGGTGAGCGCACCTTCGAACATCTCTCGGCGGATCTCGAGCCCCACTACCAGAAAAAACACCGTCATGAGCCCGTCATCGACCCAGAAGTGCAGGTCGTGCGGCGCGAGCAGCCGCCCGAGGCCGATGTCGATCATCAGATGCCACAGCGTCTCGTAGGAGTGGCGCCAGGGCGAATTAGCCCAGGTGAGGGCGGCCGCGGCTGCAGCGAGCAGCACGATGCCGCTCATGGCCTCGACACTCAGGAAGCGCAGCGACCAAACGCTGAGGTGCGGGGCAGGACCCGGGCGGGCGGGCTGCCTGGTGTGCGGCGGCGGTGCGCTCATTTTTTCGCGGTCTTTCGAACATCCTGGCGCCGGTCAAAAATATCACGGGCGGGCTGTCGATTGCGGCGCGCCCCACTCGTCGTACCTGCATACACCCCAACCTGAAGGAGTCCGTCATGCGAGTCATGGTGATCGTGAAGGCGAATGCCCAGTCCGAGGCCGGCGCGCTGCCGCCGCGGGAGACACTCGATGAGATGAGCCGCTTCAACGACGAGCTGCTCAAGGCGGGCGTGATGCTCGCGGCGGAAGGGTTGCATGCCAGCTCGCGCGGCGCGCGCGTCAGCTTCGCCGGCGGCCGCAGCACCGTGACCGACGGTCCGTTCACCGAGACCAAGGAGCTGATCGCGGGTTTCTGGCTGTGGCAGGTGAAGTCGTTGGCGGAAGCAGCGGAATGGATTCGTCGCTCGCCTTTGCGCAAGGGCGAGGCGGAGGTCGAGATCCGGCAGGTCATCGAGGCCGAGGACTTCGGCGACAGCCTGACTCCGGAGCTGCGCGAGCGCGAAGCACGGCAGCGCACGCAGCTCTCGAGCGGCGGGAGGTGAGCCATGCAGACCGGCACTCACCTGCATTTCAGGGGCAACTGCAGCGAGGCATTCCGCTTCTACGCCGCGACGTTCGGCGGCCGCATTGCCTCCGCCATGACTTACGGCGAATCACCCGCTGCGGCGCAGACCCCGCCGGCGATGCGTGCGCAGATCATCCACGCGCGCCTCGAGCTCGGCGCTCAGTTTCTGCTCGGCTGCGACACCCCGCCGGATCGCTACCAGCCACCGCAGGGCTTCAACGTGATGGCAGCCGTCGAGGAGCCGCACGAAGCGGAGCGCATCTTCGGCGCGCTCGCCGCCGGGGGTACCGTCACGATGCCGTTCCAGGAGACGTTCTGGGCGCGGCGTTTCGGCATGTGCACCGACCGCTTCGGCATTCCATGGATGGTCAACTGCGCCAAGCCGGCGGACGCGCTGCGTTCTGCGGGCGGCAGCCGTTGAGGGACGGCGCGCCGCGCGCGCACCGGCCCGCCTTTGGCTTGCGCAGCTGCCACCACGATGGTGTCATCCGTGGCCATGACGGCCACGCCGACCCATCGCACCATCGATGCACTGTGGCGCATCGAATCCGCGCGGCTGATTGCCAGGCTCACGCGGCTGGTGCGCGATGTAGGCGTGGCGGAAGAGCTGGCGCAGGATGCTGTGGTGGTCGCGCTCGAGCAGTGGCCGCGCACCGGGATTCCCGACAATCCCGGCGCCTGGCTCATGACCACTGCGCGCAACCGCGCGATCGACCAGCTGCGTCGCCGGCGCATGCTGTCACGCAGTCACGAGGTACTCGGCTACGAGCTTGAGATGGAGCAGCAGCTGACCGGCGGGACGCCCGAGCGCGCAGCCGACGATGACATCGGCGATGACCTGCTGCGGCTGATCTTCATCGCCTGTCATCCGCTGCTCTCGACCGAGGCGCGCACTGCGCTCACGCTCAGGCTGCTGGCCGGGCTCACCACGGCGGAGATCGCGCGTGCGTTCCTGGTACCCGAGCCGACCATCGCGCAACGCATCGTGCGCGCCAAGCGCACGCTGAGCGAGGCGCGCGTGCCGTTCGAGATCCCGCGTCGCGCCGAGCTCGGCGCGCGGCTCGCCTCCGTCATGGAGGTGATCTACCTGGTGTTCAACGAGGGCTATGCCGCGACCGCGGGCGAGGACTGGATGCGCCCGTCGCTGTGCGAAGAGGCCTTGCGCCTGGGGCGCATTCTCGTCGGGCTCGTGCCGCAGCAAGCCGAGGCCCACGGGCTGGTGGCGCTCATGGAGCTGCAGGCTTCGCGCCTGCGGGCCCGCGTCGCGACCGACGGCGCGCCGGTGTTGCTGGCCGCGCAGAACCGTGCGCTCTGGGACCGGGTGTTGATTCATCGCGGGCTCGCCGCGCTCGAGCGCGGCGCGGCGCTCGGTACGGCGCACGGGCCGTACCTGCTGCAGGCGGCCATCGCCGCCTGCCATGCGCGCGCGGCGACCGCCGCCGACACCGACTGGGTGCGCATCAGCACGCTCTATGAAGAGCTCGCGCGCTGCCTGCCGTCACCGGTCGTGGAGCTCAATCGCGCGGTTGCCGTGGCGATGGCGCGAGGAGCGGCGGTGGGACTCGAGCTGATCGACCGCCTGGTGGCCGAAGGTGCCCTGGCGTCTTATCACCTGCTGCCGAGCGTGCGCGGCGAGCTGCTGGCCAGGCTCGGCCGCTACCAGGAGGCGCGCGGCGAGTTCGAGCGCGCGGCCGCAGTCACTCGCAACACGCGCGAGAGCCGGCTGCTGCGCGATCGCGCCGCGGCCTGTGCGCGCGGGGAGCATTGATGCCATACATGCTGTTGATCGTCGAGCCGGCGGGGCAGCGCCGCGGCCGCACGGCGGATGAGGGTCGTGGACTGTACCAGCGCATGCTCGACTACACCGCCCGCCTGCAGCAGCAGGGCGTGCTGCTCGCGAGCAGCTCGCTGCGCGAGAGCGCCGCGCGCCTCGAGGTGCGCGAGACCGGTCCCTGCTATTACTGACCGGACCGCGAGCTACATCTGCGCGGCCCAGGAGCTGCACCAGCCCGCAGCCTTCACGTCCTTGCCGGGGAACAGCTGGCAGGGACCCTGAGTCGAGCCGCTCGTGCCCTGGTACAAGGCGCAGTTGGCGCAGCTGCTGCCCGTCGCGGCATTTTTCGCCTCGTGCGCGTTCTCGACGTACCTCACGGCCTTCGCTTCCGGGGCGCTGATCGACAGCAGCGGTGATGCCGCGCGCGCCGGCCGCAGTGCGGCCGCAGCCAGCGGCGCAAGCGAGGCTGCGAGCGCCAGACGCTGCAGCAGTGCTCGTCGGGATGCAGACACGGGTTGCTTCATATCGGGTCACTCAGTAAGGGGTGCGCGGAAAATAACCCGGAGTGCGGCGGCGCTCAACCGCGCACGGTTGCCGCGTGCGTACGCCTCAGCTCGAACTCTGCGCGAAGCTCTCCATCATGAGTCCGGTGCCGCCGCGCGACACGTGGGCGACGACGGCGGTGCGCCGATGCAGCTTGGTGATCGTGCCGAGATTGATGGCGAAGGACAGCACCACCTGCTGCCCTTTGCGCAGACCGAGGTTGGTGGTCTCGATGAACACGCCTGTGGCACTCAGGTTCACGGCTTTGCAGAGCTTGCGTCGTCCGCCCGGTACCGTGATGTACACGATGGTGCGCGCGCGGTGCCTTGTGTGCAGTCGGCGTTCCACTGCTGACCTTCGCAGGTTTCGTTGTTGTGATTCTCGCCCCGCGCCCATTATGCCCTGAGCCGCATTGTGTGCCGCGGCCCAGTGAACTTAATCCCCGCGGCGGAAAGCACCCGCATGCTGCTCAGGCGCGGCTCAGGAACGCGCCGAGCTCGCGTCCGAAGGTCGCTAGATCGACCAGGAAGGCGTCGTGACCCTCGATGCAGTCGAGCGGCGCGAAGCGCGTGGCGACCCCGGCGCTCTCGAGCAGCTGCGCCACCGCCTGCTGCTCGGCGAGCGAGAACAGCAGGTCCGTCCGCACCCCGATGACCAGGGCCTGCTCGAGCCCGGCACGGTGAAACAGCGCCGCCGGGTCGCCGTGCGCCGCCAGGTCGAAGCGGTCCATCGAGCGTGAGATGTAGAGATAACAATTGGCATCGAAAGCGCTGACGAAGCGCTGCGCGAGCGTCTCCAGGTATCCCTGCACGGCGAATTCGGCAGCGAACGGCACGCCACCCTTCATGTCTTCCCGGATCGGCTCGCGGCCGAAGCGCAGCTGCCACTCCGCGGCCGAGCGGTAGGTGACGGTGCCGAGCTTGCGGGCGATCCGCTGTCCGCGGGCCGGGGGCCGATCGGCGCAGTAGTTGCCGCCCTTCCAGTCCGGATCCGAGGTGATGGCCTCGCGCTGGATCGAGCGCAGTGCTATCGCAAAGGGGGCGGCCGCCGCCGTCCCGGAGATGCATACCAGGCGCCGCGCGCCGCCGGGGAACAGCGCCGCGTAGGCCAGCACCACCATGCCCCCGAGCGAAGGTCCCATCACGGTGTCGAGCCGCGTGATGCCGAGCGAGCGCACGGTCTCGAAGCCCGCGCGCGCGATGTCCTCGACCGAGAGGTCGGGAAAGCTCAGGCGGTAGGGCTGCCCGGTGGCCGGATCCGCGGACGCAGCTCCCGTCGAGCCGAAGCAGCTGCCGAGCGAGTTGACGCAGATGACGAAGTAGCGCTCGCTGTCGATCGCAAGGCCAGGTCCTACCATCCCCTCCCACCACCCGGGGCTCGGGTCTTCGGCCGAGGACGCAGCATGCGCTGAAGGAGACAATCCTGTGAAAAGGAGCAGTGCATTGTCTCGCTGGGACGTCAATCTGCCCCAGGTCTCATACGAGATGCGGGCGCCGTGCAGTACGCCACCGCGCCACATGGGAAAAGGATCGGATAAGGCTGCGTACCGGCGCGCATCCATGGTCGGCTCTCTCTCGGAGCGGTGAGCGGGAGGCGGGAAGAGCCGCTCAGGGCTCCGGGTCGCTCCCCTCGGCAATGCCCTCGAACAGCACCGTCGAGAGATAGCGCTCGGCGGTATCGGGGAGCATGGCCAGGATGACCGATCCCTGTTCCGCTTCCGCGGCGACCTTGAGAGCTGCCGCGAACGTGGCTCCCGAGGAGATGCCGCAGAAGATACCCTCGCCGCTTGCCAGCGCGCGCGCCTTCTCTACCGCTTCCGCATCGGTGACCGTGACGATGCGGTGTGCTACCTCCCGATCGAGCACGGCGGGCACGAAGTCCGGCGTCCAGCCCTGGATCTTGTGCGGCGCCCAGGTCTTGCCCGCGAGCAGCGAGGCACCGGCGGGCTCGCAGGCGATGATCTGCACCTCCGGGCGCGCCAGGCGGATCATCTGGCCGGCTCCGGTGAGCGTGCCGCCCGTGCCCCAGCCGGTGACGAAGTAGTCCAGGCGCCGGCCGACGAAGTCCTGGATGATCTCCGGGCCCGTCGTGTTGCGGTGGTACGCGGGGTTGGCTTCATTCTCGAACTGCCGCGCGACAAACCAGCCATGCTTCCTGGCCAGCTCCTCCGCCTTGCGCACCATGCCGCTGCCGCGCTCCGCCGCGGGCGTGAGGATGACCTTCGCGCCCAGCATGCGCATGATCTTGCGCCGCTCGACCGAGAAGGTCTCCGTCATGATCGCCACGAACGGATAGCCCTTGGCCGCGCACACCATGGCGAGCGCAATGCCAGTGTTGCCGGAGGTGGCTTCCACCACGGTCTGGCCGGGCTTGAGCGTGCCGCGCCGCTCGGCGTCCTCGATGATCGCGATTGCGAGACGATCCTTCACCGAGGCGAGCGGGTTGAAGAACTCGCACTTCACGTACAGGGTCACGTGCCTGGGTGCGAGACGCTGTACCTGCACGATGGGTGTCTTGCCGATCGTGCCGAGAATGCTGTCGTAGATCATGTCGCCCTTCTACGCCTCCGGCGGTTGTTGCCACAAGGAGCCGTCGGCTTTCTTCTAGACTTTGTAGTTATCATCGCATGACCAGACTGCAGAAGCTGCTGGCCCAGGCGGGGCTCGGCTCGCGGCGCACGGTGGAGGAATGGATCCGCAGCGGGCGCGTCACCGTCGCCGGGCGCATTGCACGGCTCGGTGATCGGGCCGCCCCGGGTGAGGAAGTCAGGCTCGATGGCAAAAGGCTCGGGCTTGACGGTGGCGCGACGTCCGCCGCCGAGCTACTCCTTTACTACAAGCCGGTCGGCGAGGTGACCACCCGCCGCGACCCCCAGGGACGCGCCACGGTCTTTGGCCAGCTTCCTCCGCCTTCTCACGGGCGGTGGATCGCCGTCGGGCGCCTGGATGTGAATACGGCCGGGCTCCTGCTCCTGACCACGGACGGCGAACTGGCCCATCGTCTCATGCACCCCTCCGGGGGCATAGAGCGTGAGTACCTGGTGCGCGTGCGCGGCCGGCCGGCCCCGGCCGTGCTCGCGCAGCTCCTTGGCGGGGTGCAGCTCGAGGACGGCCCGGGACGCTTCGACCGCATCCGGCCGCAGCCTGCACCGGAAAAGGGCGGCAGCCACAGCAGCTTCCGGGTGGTGCTGCGCGAGGGACGCAATCGCGAGGTGCGGCGCCTGTGGCAGGCCGTCGGCTTCGAGGTGAGCCGGCTGCTGCGGATCCGCTACGGGCCGGTCCTGCTGCCGCGGGACCTGAAGCCCGGGATGACCCGGGTGGCGCCGGCGACGGTCTTGGAGGCGCTGCGGGGGTCGCTGGCACCGGCGGCAAGCAAATAACGGGCCAGATGTGCATTGACACCCCGGCACCCCGAAATCAAAATACCCGGCTCATTTTGCGGAGGGGTACCCAAGCGGCCAACGGGAGCAGACTGTAAATCTGCCGGCTTACGCCTTCGAAGGTTCGAATCCTTCCCCCTCCACCACCCGAGGCGGGATTGGAACGGATCAGTTGGTGAGTGGCCGGCAGATCGCCATCAGCGCGGGTGTAGTTCAATGGTAGAACCTCAGCCTTCCAAGCTGATGACGTGGGTTCGATTCCCACTACCCGCTCCAGGTCCGTCCGCTGCGTTAGCCGACGTAGAGCCCATGTAGCTCAGTTGGTAGAGCACGTCCTTGGTAAGGACGAGGTCACCGGTTCAATCCCGGTCGTGGGCTCCAGTCGACCGGGCAGTCGGTGTTGGTTTGAGTCGGGTGTTGGGAATTTCGGCGCCGCGCGAGTGCGGCGTGTCGTTTCGAGGGAACTTCCATGTCCAAAGAGAAATTTGAGCGCAGCAAGCCGCACGTAAACGTGGGGACGATTGGTCACGTGGACCATGGGAAGACGACGTTGACGGCGGCGCTGACGAAGGTGATGGCCGAGACGTACGGCGGGACTTTTGTGGCGTACGACCAGATTGACAAGGCGCCGGAGGAGAAGGCGCGCGGCATCACGATCTCGACCGCGCACGTGGAGTACCAGAGCAAGAACCGGCACTACGCGCACGTGGATTGTCCTGGGCATGCGGACTACGTGAAGAACATGATCACGGGGGCGGCGCAGATGGACGGGGCGATTCTGGTGGTGTCGGCGGCGGATGGGCCGATGCCGCAGACGCGCGAGCACATTCTGCTGGCGCGCCAGGTAGGTGTGCCGTACATGCTGGTGTACATGAACAAGGCAGACATGGTGGATGACAAGGAGCTCTTGGAGCTGGTGGAGATGGAGGTGCGGGAGCTGTTGACGACCTACAAGTTCCCGGGCGAGAAGACTCCGATCGTGATTGGCTCGGCGCTGAAGGCGCTGGAAGGGGACAAGAGCGAGATTGGGGTGCCCTCGGTGGTGAAGCTGGTGGAGGAGATGGACAAGTACATCCCGATCCCCAAGCGCGAGGTGGACAAGCCGTTTCTGATGCCGGTGGAGGATGTGTTCTCGATCTCAGGAAGAGGCACGGTGGTTACCGGGCGCATTGAGCGCGGCATCGTCAAGGTGAACGATGAGGTGGAGATCGTGGGGCTGAAGCCCACGGTGAAGACGGTGTGCACCGGGGTGGAGATGTTCCGCAAGCTCCTTGATGAGGGGCAGGCGGGGGACAATGTCGGGGTGCTGTTGCGCGGGACCAAGCGTGAGGAGGTCGAGCGCGGGCAGGTGCTGGCCAAGCCCGGCAGCATTACCCCGCACACGCATTTTGAGTGCGAGGTGTACGTGCTGACCAAGGAGGAGGGCGGGCGGCACACGCCGTTCTTCAAGGGGTATCGGCCGCAGTTTTACTTTCGCACCACGGACGTGACGGGGACGATCGAGTTGCCGGCCGGGGTCGAGATGGTGATGCCCGGGGACAACATCAAGATGACGATCGAGCTGATCAGTCCGATTGCGATGGAGGACGGGCTGCGCTTTGCGATCCGCGAAGGCGGCAAGACCGTCGGCGCCGGCGTCGTCACCAAGATCCTGAAGTGAGAGTTCCGCTGGGATCGCCGGCGGGCGATGTCAGCCGATTTACGCAGGCCAGTAGCTCAATTGGCAGAGCGGCGGTCTCCAAAACCGCAGGTTGGGGGTTCGATTCCCTCCTGGCCTGCCAGCGGTTGGGGTCCCCACGAAAGCGAGCGGGTGGGTTCCAGGTGATTGTTTGCAGCCGTGACAGGCTCGGTTTCGTGGGGTGTTCATGACAGACGAACTCAAAGCGCAGGAGCCCGGTACTGCCGACAAGGTGAAGCTCACCGTCGCGGTGCTGATCGCGTTCGCAGGCGTGGCGGCGTACTACGTACTGGCGGCGCAGCCCGCCTGGCTGCGCTGGCTGGCGGTGGTGGCCAGCCTCGTGCTCGGGGCGCTGGTGGCTCTGTTCTCGCGCTACGGCAGCGAGTTCCGCCACTTCGTGGAGCTCGCGCGCATCGAGTTGCGCAAGATCGTGTGGCCGACCCGCGACGACACCCTGAAGGTGACGCTCACTGTGTTCGTGTTCGTGATGGTAGCCGGGGTTTTTTTCTGGGTGCTGGATCTGGCGCTGGCGTGGGCGACCAAAGCGCTCACCGGCCAGGGGGGCTGAACGTGGCGTTGAGATGGTACGTCGTGCATGCGTACTCGAACTTCGAGCATCGCGTGGCCGAGTCGCTGAAGGAGCGCATCCAGCGGGCCGGACTCGTCGAGCGCTTCGGCGAGATCCTGGTGCCGACCGAGGAGGTCGTCGAGATGCGCGACGGCCAGAAGCGCAAGAGCGAGCGCAAGTTCTATCCCGGCTACGTGCTGGTGCAGATGGAGATGGACGAGGACACCTGGCACCTGGTGCGTGACGTGCCCAAGGTGCTCGGCTTTATCGGCGGCACGCCGGAGAAGCCCGCGCCGATCAGCGACAAGGAGGCGAATCAGATCCTGCGCCGGGTGGAAGAGGGCGTGGACAAGCCACGGCCGAAGGTGCTGTTCGAACCCGGCGAGGTGGTGCGCGTGGTGGACGGACCGTTCAACGATTTCAACGGTGTCGTGGAGAGCGTGAATTACGAGAAGAACCGCCTGCAGGTGGCGGTGCAGATTCTCGGGCGCTCCACACCGGTGGAGCTGGACTTCTCGCAGGTCGAGAAGGCGTAACGAGGTCGCGGCGCGGGCCGCGTGTTTTGAGCCTTACATCCTTCGCAGGGAGCCGTAACGGCGCTCAGGACCTGCAGGAGAGGTAATTCATGGCCAAGAAAGTACAGGGCTACGTCAAGCTGCAGGTGCCGGCAGGCGCGGCGAACCCCTCGCCCCCGATCGGCCCGGCGCTCGGTCAGCAGGGCGTGAACATCATGGAGTTCTGCAAGCAGTTCAATGCGCAGACCCAGAAGATGGAGAAGGGCCTGCCGATTCCCGTGGTCATCACGGTGTATTCGGACCGCAGCTTCACCTTCATCATGAAGACGCCGCCGGCCGCGGTGCTGATCCGCAAGGCCATCGGCATTGAAAAAGGCAGCGGCACCCCCAATACCACCAAAGTCGGCAAGATCTCGCGCCAGCAGCTGGAAGAGATCGCCAAACTGAAGCAGCCCGATCTCACCGCGGCCGATCTGGACGCCGCGGTGCGCACCATTGCGGGCAGTGCCCGCAGCATGGGCGTCGATGTGGAGGGAGTCTGACCATGGCCGTTGCCAAGCGCATCACGGCCTGGAAGGCCAAGCTCACTCCTGGCAAGCAGTACCCGGTGGAGGAAGCACTGAAACTGGTGAAGGAATTCGCCACCGCCAAGTTCGCGGAAGCCGTGGACGCAGCGGTGAACCTCGGCATCGACGCCAGCAAGTCGGATCAGCAGGTGCGCGGCTCCACGGTGATGCCGCACGGCACCGGCAAGACCGTGCGCGTCGCGGTGTTCACTTCCGGCAAGAACCAGGACGCCGCCAAGGCGGCGGGCGCGGACATCGTCGGGCTCGAGGACCTGGCCGCCAAGGTGAAGGCCGGCGAGATCAACTTCGACCGCGTGATCGCCAGTCCCGACGCCATGCGCGTGGTCGGCCAGCTCGGCCAGATCCTGGGGCCGCGCGGCCTGATGCCCAATCCCAAGGTCGGCACGGTGACGCCCGATGTCGCGACCGCGGTGAAGAACGCCAAGTCCGGCCAGGTGACTTATCGCGTCGACAAGGCCGGCATCGTGCATTGCACGATCGGCAAGGCGAACTTCGAGGTGCTGGCGCTGAAGGAAAACCTGCATGCGCTGATCGCTGACCTGCACAAGGCCAAGCCGGCCACCTCGAAGGGTGTGTATCTGAAGCGCGTCACGCTGTCCTCGACCATGGGGCCGGGCGTGATGGTGGACGCAGCGACGATTTAGTTTTGATGCGGGCCGGCGTGCTGGTGACGCCGGCCATCATCGAAGACCGCAGGCGAGGGACGGGCGTGGGCCTCAATGGCCTCACGTCCGCGGCCCTCTTAATGGATCGCCTGCGCAGATGGTGAACCGCTGTTTGCATCGAGGAGTCCTCGGGGCAGGAGGTCACCGTCGTTAAGGGGAAGCGGCGCTCTTTGGCGCAGCTTCAGTGTGATCTTCTCACCGAGAGGAGAGCTTGAGTGGCACTCAATCTGCAAGACAAGAAGACGCTCGTAGCGGAAGTGGCCGAGGTGGCCGCCACGGCCCAGTCGGTCGTGGCTGCCGAGTACCGTGGGCTGTCGGTCGGTCAGATGACCGAGCTGCGTGCCAAGGCGCGTCGCCAGGGCGTGTACATGCGTGTGGTCAAGAACACGCTGGCACGCCGGGCGCTCGCCGGCACGTCGTTCGAATCTGTCGGACCCAAGCTCAAGGGGCCGCTGGTGCTCGCTTTCTCGAAGGACGATCCAGGCGCGGCCGCGCGCGTGGTGAAGGACTTCGCGAAGGCGAACGAGAAGCTGGTGGCGACGCTGGTGTCGCTCGGCGGCCAGGTGCTGCCGGCGGCCGAGCTCGACAAGGTGGCGAGTCTGCCGACGCGCGAGCGGGCGCTGGCGATGCTGCTGGGCGTCATGAAGGCGCCGATCGCCAAGCTGGTGCGCACGCTCGCCGAGCCGCCGGCAAAGCTCGCCCGCACCGTCGCCGCGATACGCGACCAGAAGCAGGCCGCGGGCGCCTAACGTCCAAGTAACTCTTTAGGAGAATTGAAAATGGCTGTCAGTAAAGACGAAATCCTCGATGCGATCTCCAACATGACCCTGATGCAAGTGGTCGAGCTGATCTCCGACATGGAGAAGAAGTTCGGCGTCACCGCAGCAAGCCCGGTGGCCGTGGCCGCTGCCGCGGGCGCCGGTGCCGCCGCCGCGGCGCCGGCAGAAGAGCAGACGGAGTTCACCGTCACGCTCAAGGAGTACCCGGCGGACAAGAAAGTCACCGTGATCAAGGTGATCCGCGAGATCACGGGGCTGGGCCTGAAGGAAGCGAAGGACCTCGTCGAGGGTGCGCCCTCGACCGTCAAGGAGGCCGTCTCCAAGGCCGATTCCGAAGCAATGAAGAAGAAGCTCGAAGACGCCGGCGCGAAGGTGGAGGTCAAGTAACACCTTCCCGCCGCAAGCCGCTTCCGTCCACGGCGCGCTGTAGCGCCGCGCCGTGGGCGGGAGGGCTGTTTTTTTCGTGCACCGTGCACTGCGGACCTGCTGGTTCGCGTACGGCGCACGCATTGATAGCTGTAGCTGCAGAACCGACCCTGAGGTGACCACTCGATGGCTTATTCCTTCACCGAGAAGAAGCGCATCCGCAAGAACTTCGGCAAGCAGGCGAGCATTCTCGACACGCCATACCTGCTGGCGATTCAGCTCGACTCGTACCGCAAGTTCCTCCAGCTCGACAAGGCCGAGGACAACCGTGCGCCGATCGGCCTGCACGCTGCCTTCACCAGCGTATTCCCGATCTCGAGCTACAGCGGCAACGCTTCGCTCGAGTACGTCGGCTACCGGCTCGGCGAGCCGGTGTTCGACGTCAAGGAGTGTCAGCTGCGCGGTCTCACCTACGCCGCGCCGCTGCGCGTCAAGGTGCGGCTGATCGTGCTCGACAAGGAGGCCGCCGGCGCCAAGAAGCCGGTCAAGGACGTGCGCGAACAGGAGGTGTACCTGGGCGAGCTGCCGCTGATGACCGACAACGGCACCTTCGTCGTCAACGGCACCGAGCGCGTCATCGTGTCGCAGCTGCATCGCTCTCCCGGGGTGTTCTTCGACCACGACCGTGGCAAGACGCACTCGTCCGGGAAGCTGCTGTTCTCGGCGCGCATCATTCCCTATCGCGGCTCGTGGCTCGATTTCGAGTTCGATCCGAAGGACTGCGTATTCGCGCGCATCGACCGGCGCCGCAAGCTGCCGGTCACCATCATCCTGCGAGCGCTCGGCATGAGCGAGTCGGAGATCCTGGCGACCTTCTTCGATACCAACACGTTCTACATCAGCCGCGATGAGGTAGCGCTGCAGCTGGTACCGCAGCGCCTGCGCGGCGAGACCGCGACCTTCGAGATCCGCATCCAGGATCAGGTGATCGTCGAGGAGGGCCGCCGCATCACCGCGCGCCACGTACGCCAGCTGGAGGATGCCAAGGTGACGCGCCTGCGCGTGCCACGCGAGTACGTATACGGCAAGGTCCTGGCACACGACGTGGTGAACACCGAGACCGGCGAGATCCTCGCCAAGGCTAACGAGGTGCTGACCGCGGCTTCGGTCGAGAAGCTCATCGAGGCGAACATCGCCCAGGTCAACACGCTGTACGTCAACGACCTCGACCGCGGCGCCTACATCTCCGACACGCTGCGCATCGACCCCACCAAGACGCGCCTCGAGGCGCTGGTAGAGATCTACCGCATGATGCGCCCGGGCGAGCCGCCCACCAAGGACGCGGCCGAGAACCTGTTCGCCAACCTGTTCTTCAATCCCGAGCGCTACGACCTGTCCGGCGTTGGCCGCATGAAGTTCAACCGCCGCGTGGGCCGCAAGGACGTGCTCGGCCCCGGCGTGCTGTACGACTTCAAGTACGCCAGCTCGCGCACCGATGAGCTGTCGAAGCGGCTGCTGGCGCAGTACGGCGAGATCTCCGACATCATCGACGTGCTGAAGGTGCTGATCGACATCCGCAACGGCAACGGCCAGGTGGACGACATCGACCACCTCGGCAACCGCCGCGTGCGCTCGGTGGGCGAGATGGCGGAGAACGCCTTCCGCGTCGGCCTGGTGCGCGTCGAGCGCGCGGTCAAGGAGCGCCTGACGATCGCCGAGACCGAGCCGCTCATGCCGCAGGAGATGATCAACGCCAAGCCGGTGGCGGCCGCGGTCAAGGAGTTCTTCGGCTCCTCGCAGCTGTCGCAGTTCATGGACCAGAACAACCCGCTGTCCGAGGTGACCCACAAGCGGCGCGTGTCCGCGCTCGGCCCCGGGGGACTCACCCGCGAGCGCGCCGGCTTCGAGGTGCGCGACGTGCACCCGACCCACTACGGTCGCGTCTGCCCGATCGAGACGCCGGAAGGCCCGAACATCGGCCTGATCAACTCGCTGTCGGTCTATGCGCGCACCAACAACTACGGCTTCCTCGAGACGCCGTACCGGCGCGTGGAGAACGGCCGCGTCACCGACAAGATCGACTATCTGTCGGCGATCGAGGAGGGGGAGTTCGCGATCGCGCAGGCGAACGCGGTGCTCGGCCCGCACGGCGAACTGCAGGACGGGCTGGTCTCGTGCCGCTTCCAGAACGAGTTCACGCTGATGCCGCGCGAGCGCATCAACTACATGGACGTCTCGCCGAAGCAGATCGTGTCGGTGGCGGCCTCCCTGATCCCGTTCCTCGAGCACGATGACGCCAACCGCGCCCTGATGGGCTCGAACATGCAGCGTCAGGCGGTGCCGACGCTGCGCTCGGAGACTCCGCTGGTGGGTACCGGCATGGAGCGTCCGGTGGCGATCGATTCCGGCGTCACGGTGATCGCCAAGCGCGGCGGCACCGTGGATTCCGTCGACGCCTCGCGCATCGTGGTGCGCGTCAACGACGAGGAGACCACCGCCGGTGAGCCTGGCGTGGACATCTACAATCTGACCAAGTACACCCGCTCGAACCAGAACACCTGCATCAACCAGCGGCCGCTGGTGAACGCCGGTGACGTGATTGCCCGCGGCGACGTGCTGGCGGACGGCCCGTCGACTCATCTCGGCGAGCTCGCGCTCGGCCAGAACCTGCTGGTCGCGTTCATGCCCTGGAATGGCTACAACTTCGAGGACTCGATCCTGATCTCCGAGCGCGTGGTGGAGGAGGACCGTTTCACCACCATCCACATCGAGGAGCTCACCTGTGTCGCGCGCGACACCAAGCTCGGGCCCGAGGAGATCACCGCCGACATCCCCAACGTCGGCGATGCCGCGCTCGCCAAGCTCGATGAGGCGGGTATTGCCTTCATCGGCGCGGAGGTCAAGGCCGGCGACATCCTGGTCGGCAAGGTGACGCCGAAGGGCGAGACGCAGCTCACCCCCGAGGAGAAGCTGCTGCGCGCCATCTTCGGCGAGAAGGCCTCCGACGTGAAGGACACGGGTCTGCGCGTGCCGCCCGGCATGGACGGTACCGTCATCGACGTGCGCGTGTTCACGCGCGACGGCGTCGACAAGGACTCGCGCGCGCTGTCGATCGAGAAGGCCGAGATCGAGCGGGTCCGCAAGGACCTCGCCGATCAGCAGCGCATCCTGGAGGACGACCTGTTCCAGCGGGTACGCGACATGCTGCTGGGCCAGTCCGCAGCCGGTGGCCCGCGCAAGCTCAAGACCGGCACGAAGATCGCCGCCGAGTACCTCGACGAGGTGCCGCGCGAGGAGTGGTTCGAGATCCGCCTGGAGGACGAGGACGCGAACTCGCAGCTCGAGCAGGCTTCCGAGCGCCTCAAGCTGCAGCGCAAGGCGTTCGAGAAGCGGCTCGATGACAAGAAGGCCAAGATCACCGCCGGCGACGATCTCGCCCCGGGCGTGCTGAAGATGGTCAAGGTGTATCTGGCCGTGAAGCGCCGCGTACAGCCGGGCGACAAGATGGCCGGCCGCCACGGCAACAAGGGCGTGATCTCGACCATCGTGCCGGTGGAGGACATGCCGTACCTCGAGGACGGCACCCCGGTGGACGTGGTGCTGAACCCGCTCGGCGTGCCCTCGCGCATGAACGTCGGCCAGGTGCTGGAGACGCACCTCGGCTGGGCGGCCAAGGGCGTCGGCCTCAAGATCGGCCGCATGCTCGAGCAGCAGGCGGCGCTCGCCGAGCTGCGCGGCTTCGTGCGGCAGATCTACAACGATACCGGCGGCCAGCGCGAGGACATCGACGGCATGAATGATGCCGACCTCTTACAGCTGGCGAAGAACCTCGCCAGCGGCGTGCCGATGGCGACCCCGGTGTTCGACGGCGCGAGCGAGCAGGAGATCAAGCGCATGCTCAAGCTCGCCGACCTGCCGCTGAACGGCCAGACGTATCTGTACGACGGTCGCACCGGCGAGCGCTTCGAGCGGCAGGTGACGGTCGGCTACATGTACATGCTGAAACTGAATCACCTGGTCGACGACAAGATGCACGCCCGCTCGACCGGCCCCTACAGCCTGGTCACCCAGCAGCCGCTCGGTGGCAAGGCGCAGTTCGGTGGTCAGCGCTTCGGCGAGATGGAGGTCTGGGCGCTGGAGGCCTACGGCGCGGGCTACACGCTGCAGGAAATGCTGACCGTCAAGTCGGACGACGTGAACGGCCGCACCAAGATGTACAAGAACATCGTCGACGGCAACCATCAGATGGATGCCGGCATGCCGGAGTCCTTCAACGTCCTGGTGAAGGAGATCCGCTCGCTCGGCATCAACATGGAACTGGAGCAGGATTAACCCATGAAAGACTTACTCAAGCTCTTCAAGCAGCACGCTCCGGTCGAGCACTTCGACTCGATCAAGATCGGCCTGGCATCGCCTGAGATGATCCGCGCCTGGTCGTACGGCGAAGTGAAGAAGCCCGAGACCATCAACTACCGCACGTTCAAGCCCGAGCGGGACGGCCTGTTCTGCGCCAAGATCTTCGGGCCGGTCAAGGACTACGAGTGTCTGTGCGGTAAGTACAAGCGCCTCAAGCACCGCGGCGTGGTGTGCGAGAAGTGCGGCGTCGAGGTGACGCAGTCGAAAGTGCGCCGCGAGCGCATGGGGCACATCGAACTCGCCAGCCCGACCGCGCATATCTGGTTCCTGAAGTCGCTCCCGAGCCGCATCGGCCTGATGCTCGACATGACGCTGCGCGAGATCGAGCGCGTGCTGTACTTCGAGGCCTTCGTGGTCATCGATCCGGGCATGACGCCGCTGCAGCGCGGCCAGCTGCTCACCGACGAGATGTACCTCGAGGCGATCGAGGAGCACGGTGACGAATTCGACGCGCGCATGGGCGCCGAGGCCGTGTACGAGCTGATGCGCACCATCGATCTCAGTGCCGAGACCGCCAAGGTGCGCGAGGAGATGGCCGGCACCTCCTCGGAGACCAAGCTGAAGCGGCTGTCCAAGCGGCTGAAGCTCATCGAGTCGTTCGTCGAGTCGGGCAACAAGCCCGAATGGATGGTGATGACGGTGCTGCCGGTGCTGCCGCCGGATCTGCGACCGCTGGTGCCGCTCGATGGCGGGCGCTTTGCGACCTCGGACCTGAACGACCTGTACCGCCGCGTCATCAACCGCAACAACCGCCTGCGCCGGCTGCTGGAGCTCAACGCGCCCGACATCATCGTGCGCAACGAGAAGCGCATGCTGCAGGAGGCGGTCGATGCGCTGCTCGACAACGGCCGCCGCGGCCGCGCCATCACCGGCACCAACAAGCGTCCGCTGAAGTCGCTGGCCGACATGATCAAGGGCAAGCAGGGGCGCTTCCGCCAGAACCTGCTCGGCAAGCGCGTCGACTATTCGGGTCGCTCGGTCATCGTGGTCGGGCCGCAGCTGCGGCTGCACCAGTGCGGGCTGCCGAAGAAGATGGCGCTCGAGTTGTTCAAGCCGTTCATCTTCCAGAAGCTGCAGTTGCGCGGCGAGGCCTCGACCATCAAGGCCGCCAAGCGCCTGGTGGAGCGCGAGGGACCGGAGGTGTGGGACATCCTCGAGGAGGTGATCCGCGAGCATCCGGTGCTGCTGAACCGCGCCCCGACGCTGCATCGCCTCGGCATCCAGGCGTTCGAGCCGCTGCTGGTCGAGGGCAAGGCCATCCAGCTGCACCCGCTGGTGTGTACCGCCTTCAACGCCGACTTCGACGGCGACCAGATGGCGGTGCACGTGCCGCTGTCGCTGGAAGCGCAGCTGGAAGCGCGCGCGCTGATGATGTCCTCCAACAACATCCTCTCGCCCGCCAACGGCGACCCGATCATCGTGCCTTCGCAGGACGTAGTGCTCGGTCTCTACTACATGACGCGCGAGCGCATCGGCGCCAAGGGCGAGGGCATGTTCTTCGCCGACGGCGCCGAGGTGCACCGTGCCTACGAGAGCCGCGGCGTCGAGCTGCAGGCCAAGTGCCGGGTGCGCCTGCGCGAGCATCTGCGCGCCGAAGGCGGTGCGCTCAGTGAGCGCACCCGGGTCGTGGACACGACCGTGGGCCGGGCGCTGCTGTTCGAGATCCTGCCCCGCGGTCTGTCCTTCGATCTGATCAACCAGGACATGACCAAGAAGGCGATTTCCGCGACCATCAACGCCTGCTACCGCGCGCTCGGTCTCAAGGAGACCGTGGTGTTCGCCGACCAGCTCATGTACACCGGGTTCCACTACGCCACGCGCGCGGGGGTGTCGTTCGGCATCGACGACATCGTCATCCCGGAGCAGAAGACCCGCATCGTGACCTCGGCCGACAACGAGGTGAAGGAGATCCAGGACCAGTACGCCTCGGGTCTGGTGACCAACGGCGAGCGCTACAACAAGGTGGTCGACATCTGGTCGCGCGCCAATGATCAGGTGGCGAAGGCGATGATGGAGAAGCTCGGCTCCGAGGAGGCCACGGACCTCAAGGGGACCCGCCACAAGCAGAAGTCCTTCAACTCCATCTTCATGATGGCCGACTCCGGCGCGCGCGGCTCCGCTGCGCAGATCCGCCAGCTGGCCGGCATGCGCGGCCTGATGGCCAAGCCCGACGGCTCGATCATCGAGACGCCGATCACGGCCAACTTCCGCGAGGGCCTGAACGTCCTGCAGTACTTCATCTCCACGCACGGTGCCCGCAAGGGACTGGCCGATACGGCGCTGAAGACCGCCAACTCCGGCTACCTCACGCGCCGCCTGGTGGACGTGGCGCAGGACCTGGTGGTGACCGAGATCGACTGCGGTACCGCCAACGGACTCGCGATGACGCCGTTGGTCGAAGGCGGCGACGTGGTGGAAGCACTCGGCGAGCGCGTGCTCGGCCGCGTGCTGGCGGAAGACATCGTCAAGCCCGGCGCTGCCGAGGTGCTGATCGCCAATGGCACGCTGCTTGATGAGAAGATGGTGCGCCTGCTCGAGACCGAGGGCGTCGATCAGATCAAGGTACGCTCGCCGATCACCTGCGAGACCCGCTACGGGGTGTGCTCGCACTGCTACGGGCGCGATCTGGCGCGCGGACGGCCGATCTCGATCGGCGAGGCGGTCGGGGTGATCGCGGCGCAGTCGATCGGCGAGCCGGGCACGCAGCTCACCATGCGCACTTTCCACATCGGCGGCGCAGCCTCGCGGGCCGCGGCGGCGAGCAGCGTGGAAGTGCGCAACAAGGGACTCATCCGCTTCCATCACATCAAGACGGTGCAGCACGAGAAGGGGCACCTGGTGGCGGTATCGCGCTCGGGCGAGATCGGCGTGGTCGACGATTTCGGCCGTGAGCGCGAGCGCTACAAGATTCCCTACGGTGCGATGATCAGCGTCAAGGAAGGCGCCACGGTGGGGGCCGGCCAGGTGGTCGCTACCTGGGATCCGCACACACACCCGGTGGTCACCGAGGTCGCCGGCTTCGTGAAGTTCCAGGACTTCGTCGATGGCCTTACCGTCACCTCGCAGCTGGATGAGGTCACCGGGCTCTCCAGCACGGTGGTGCTCGACACCAAGCAGCGGGGCGGCAAGGACCTGCGTGCCACCATCAAGCTGGTGAGCGGCAAGGGCAAGGAGGTCACCTTCGCCAACACCGAGATCCCGGCGGTGTACACGCTGCCGCCCGGGGCGCTGGTGTCGCTCGAGGACGGGGCGCACGTTTCGGTCGGCGACGTCATCGCGCGCATCCCGCAGGAGTCGTCCAAGACCCGCGACATCACCGGTGGCCTGCCGCGCGTCGCGGACCTGTTCGAGGCGCGCAAGCCCAAGGACCCGGCGATCCTGGCGGAGAAATCCGGCACGGTGAGCTTCGGCAAGGAGACCAAGGGCAAGCGGCGCCTGATCATCACCTCCGATGACGGCGAGAAGTACGAGGAGCTGATTCCGAAGTGGCGCCAGCTCAACGTCTTCGAGGGCGAGACGGTGGAGCGCGGTGAGGTGATCGCCGATGGCGAGCCGAACCCCCACGATATCCTGCGCCTGCAGGGCGTCGAGGCGCTCGCCAACTACCTGGTGCGCGAGATCCAGGACGTCTATCGCCTGCAGGGTGTGAAGATCAACGACAAGCACATCGAGGTGATCATCCGCCAGATGCTGCGCAAGACCGAGGTACAGGAAGCGGGTGAGACTACGCTGCTGCGCGGCGAACAGCTCGACCGTTCGCGCGCGCTCGATATCAACGATCGTGCCAGCAGCGACGGCAAGAAGGCCGCGCGGCTGCAGCCGGTGCTGCTCGGCATCACCAAGGCGTCGCTCGCGACCGAGTCGTTCATCTCCGCCGCGTCGTTCCAGGAAACCACCCGCGTGCTGACCGAGGCCGCGGTGCGCGGACTGAAGGACGACCTGCGCGGGCTGAAGGAGAACGTGATCGTCGGCCGGCTCATCCCGGCGGGCACGGGCTTCGCGGCGCACGCCTCGCGGCGCAGGAAGATGGAAGGCGCCGAGCGACGCAGCTTCATGGACGTCGGCGGCTCGCTGCCCGATGCGGAGGAGGCCAGCGTCGGCGAGGAGTCGGAGAGCGCCGCGGGCTAAAGCAGCTGCAGCGCGGCGCTCGGAAGGTTCGGGGCCGGCGGTAAGGTACCGCCGGCCCTTTGCTACGGGTGCCGCGAGGTCACGCATCGCCATGCACGACACGACTCTGGTTATCGCGCCCACCATCCTCACCGGCACGCACGTGCGTCTCGAGCCGCTGACGCGCGCGCACGTCCCGGCGCTGCTGGCGGCGGCGCGCGAAGACCCGTCACTGTATCGCTGGAGTACGATCCCGCAGGACGTCATGGAGATGGCGCAATACGTCGACAGCGCGATCGCGGCGCGCGAGGAGGGGACGGCGCTACCGTTTGTCACCGTGCGTGCCGGCGATGACACGGTGATCGGCTCGACACGCTTCTTTCTCATCGAGCGCTGGCCCTGGCCGGCCGGTCATCCCGGCAGGGCGGGCGCTGCCGACGGCTGCGAGATCGGCTACACCTGGCTGGCCGCCGGTGCGGTGCGCAGCGCTGCCAACACGGAAGCGAAGCTGCTCATGCTGGCGCATGCCTTCGAAGTGTGGGGTGTACAGCGGGTGTGCTTCCACACCGACGTGCGCAACGAGCGCTCGCGGGCGGCGCTGGTGCGCCTCGGCGCGCAGTTCGAGGGCGTGCTGCGGGCGCATCGGCTGGCGATCGATCTCACCCCGCGCGACTCCGCGCGCTACTCGATCGTTGCCGCCGAGTGGCCGCAGGTGAAGGGCCGGCTGCAGGAACGGTTGCGGGCCTGATAGCCGGCGCGGGCGGTTACTTACCCTCCCAGACCTTCAGCATGTCGGCAGAGCCCTGGGCGCGCACGCCGTTGTCATTGAGGATCGGCTCGGTGGCCGCCACCAGCTGCGAGCGCGGGAACACCATCGCCTCGCTGGCGCGGTTGTCGAAGTCCAGCATCACGTACTCGTCCTTCAGGTCGCGCAGCAGCGCCACCAGGTGCGCGAGGCTCTTCACCGGCGTGCCGTTCACCGCCTTCACGATCGAGCCGGTGGGGTCGTCGTAACCCTTCGACAGCGGATGCGGAAACAGCGGCGAGGGGATCAGTACCAGCTCCTCGCGGTCCGGCTCCGGCCGGTCACCGAGCCTGGCGACCAGCGGACTGCCGAAGAGGGCCGTGGCGTGCGCGCGGATGAGCTGCAGCGATTCCACGGTCGCGCGCTCGAACACGACCGGGCCGAGAATGAAGTAGGAGGGATAGGTGCCCTGCAGCGACTCGATGAGCATCGGCCGGCGCGGCGGCACCGGCACCTGGATCTGCTGCGACTTACCGCCGCGCACGATGGTGAGCGGCACCGTGCCATCGTGCGCCTTCTGCTGGATCAGGTACTGGAAACTGACCCGCAGATCGTCGCGCACGTGCACCATACCCTCGTCATCGATCGGCTGATCGGCAATGTGCGTGATTACGTCCCACTGCTTGAGCGGCCAGGAGGGGCTGGGGTCGTCGGGCCGGTGCACGATCATGCCGCGCACCGAGCTGTCCGCTTTCAGGTAGCCGCGCAGCGCGGGATTCTCGAGCGTCTGCAGCTCATCGTACAGGCCCGGCTTGCCGTCGTAATGGCCGTCGTCGGCGATGGCCTTGAGGAACAGTGCTATTTCCTCGTTCGGAATGATGTAGCTGATGTTCTCGGCGTTCACCAGATGGCTGAAGGCGAGTCCGATCATACGGTTGTCGGCGATCGCAGGTCCGCCGCTGTTGCCCGGGTTGATGGCCGCATCGATCTGGATGCGCAGCCCCGAGGTCGTCAGCCCGTACGGCACGAACTCGATGCGCGAGACGATGCCGCGCGTGATCGACAGCGTGGTGCCGCCGGTCGGGTAGCCGTACGCCAGCACCGCGTCCTTGATGTGCGGCAGCGCGCTGGCGCGTGGCAGCGGCGGCCGATTGTCGAAGAAGGTCTCGTCATCGAGCTTGAGGAGCGCGAGATCGATCCCCGGGGCGATCGCCACGACGGTCGCCGATATCTTGTCGCCGCTCTGGTTACCCTGGATCTGCACCTGGCTGGCGTAGGCAACGACGTGCGCGTTGGTAAGGATGCGCTTGCCCTCGATGACCACCCCCGAGCCGCTCGCCTCCACGGGCGGGGCCTTGGACCACGGCCGCGCGACGTCCGGCCGGCGTATCGTGGAGAACACCTTCACTACGGCATTCTCGGCTTCGTGGGCGATCGCCGGGCTCGGTTCCGTGGCGCCGGCGGTTGCTGCCGGGGCGGCAGTCATGATCAGGCAGGCAATCGCGCCGCTGCACAGCGTCAGGCGGTAGGTCAAGGACATCTCGGCTCTTCCTGGCGCGTGGAGGCGCATTGGCGGGCGATTCTGACACAGAACGCGGGCCGCGCACGGCGAGCCAACCGCGGTGCTCTGGTGTACGACGTTGCGTCCTACCTCAACCACAGTAGCTGCTATGCAGTAGGTGCAACTACGACTGCCCGGCGCGGCGTGCGCTGCGGAAAGTGGCAGCCATGGCAACCACCAACGACTACGGACTCGGCGAGTTCACCTTCCCGCGCGGCTGGTTCATGATCGCGGCGGCCGCGGAGCTGCAGGACAAACCGCTGTCATTGCGCTTCTTCGGGCGCGATCTGGTGCTCTACCGGGGTCGCGCGAGCGGCAAGCCGGCGCTGCTCGATGCCTACTGCCCCCACATGGGTACGCACCTCGGCACCAACAGCACGTCCTACGTGGTGCGCGACGGCGTTCACGTCGAGGGCGATGCGATCCGCTGTCCCTATCACGGCTGGCGCTTCCGTGCCGACGGCGTGTGCGATCACATTCCGGGCCTGCGCGGTGCGATTCCGAAGGCGGCCTGGGTACGTTCGTGGACGGTGCACGAGAGTCTCGGTGTCATCTGGGTGTGGCACGACGAGGAGGGACTGGCGCCGGAGTGGGAAGCGCCGTCGCTCGCGGAGTGGTCGGACCCCGCGTGGGTACACTGGAACATCGATCATCTCGGCACGCTGCCTATTCACGGCCAGGAGGTCGTGGACAACATCGTCGACATGGCGCACTTCGCTCCGGTGCACGGGCTCGACGTGGTCGAGCTGTTCGAGAACGAGTTCGCTGGTCACAAGGCCATCCAGCGCATGGTCGGCCCGCATCGCACGCTGGTTGACTCGGGTGCGAAGCTGTGCACCGACACGACCTATCACGGCCCTGGCTTCCTGCTCTCTTACATGGCCGGCCGTTACCCTTCGATCATCTTCATCGCCAACACGCCGGTGGAGGACGGTGTCACCCGTGCCTGGCACGCGCTGCTGGTGAAATCCGCGCACGCCGTCGCCGACGAGCAGGACGCGGCCGCGGCACGCGCATTCCAGGAGGCGAGCCGGCTGGCGTTCGCGCAGGATTTCGAGGTGTGGGCGCACAAGGCTCCGGCGATCAGGATCCTGCAGGTGAATGCGGACGGGCCGTTTCACCTCGAGCGGATCTGGTACCGGCAGTTTTTCAATCGCCGCGCGCGAGCGCTGGAGTTCCAGAACCGCGTCAACGGTCTGCATCGCATCAGGGGTCCCGAACTGCGCCAGGCCGCCGCCGCGGGCGCCTGAGCCTGAAGCGCGCGGCGCGCCGCGGCGCAGCAGCTCGGGCTGAGCAGCCCCTGCCGTGCGGTGAAGCGATAGTGCCCGCCCGAATCCTCCTGTTAGAGTGGCCGCCGGTGAGACACCCAGGGGGACACATGCAGCGCAAGGCGGTCATCGCGGCCCTGATCGGGCTGGCAGGCATCAGCAGCGTTGCCTGGGCTGGGCGCAGCTCGGCATTGCCGGCTTACATTGCGGCGGCAATCAACGACACGGCACGCCCGTCCACCGATACCGAGCGCGACGCGGACCGCAAGCCCGGCTCGACGCTCGTTTTCGCCGGCGTGAAGCCGGGACAGGTGCTGATCGAGCTGGCCCCGGGTAAGGGCTACTACACGCGCCTGCTGAGCGCTGCCGTGGGCCCGAAGGGCAAGGTCTATGTCATGGCCTCACCACCACGGCCGGATGCAGCCCCGGACGCTCCGCCGCCCGCGGCTGCAGTGCAGGCTATCGCTGCCGATCTGCACTACGCCAACGTCACCGTGCTCGTTCAGCGGATCGGGCAATGGCAGCTGCCCGATGGCGTCAATCTGGTGTGGACGTCGCAGAACTACCACGACTTTCATAATGTTCCCGATCTCGACGTGCTCGCCGTCGACAAGGCGATCTTCAACGCGCTCAAGCCGGGCGGCATATTCTTCGTGCTCGACCACGCAGCTACCGATGGCTCGGGCTTTCGTGACACCGCGACCCTGCACCGCATCGACCCGGACGCGGTCAAGAAGGAAGTCGAGTCGGTCGGCTTCAAGCTGCTCGGCCAGAGCGATCTGCTGCGCAACAAGGCCGACCCGCGCACCGCGAAGGTGTTCGATCCGGCCATTCGCGGCCACACCGATCAGTTCATGCTGAAATTCTCGAAGCCTTAGAGACCGAGCAGTCGGTTGGTAGCGGGGTCAGCCGCGCCTGTGAAATAGCGCTGCAGCGCCTCGCGGAACAGGGCGCCGCCGTCGCCGGCTGCATGGACGAACAGCGTCATCGAGGAGCGGAACTTCAGATCGTCCGGGTAGCCGAAGATCGCCTCCACGGAGCGGTCCGCGATGCGGTTCACGAGCATGGTGCACTCGCGCAGGCGCGGGCCGAGTGTCGGATGCGCCAGATAGGCCCGCGCCTCCTCCAGGGACGCGATGCCGAAGTGCCGCGCCGTGTGACTCATCCCCAGGCCGCGCAGCTGTGGGAAGATGAACCACATCCAGTGAGTCTGCTTGCGGCCCGCGGCCAGCTCGGCGCAGGCGCGCGCATACAGCGGCTGCTGTGCTGCGAGAAAACGCTGCAGATCGTACGGATCGTCGTGCATGACAGCGCGCCGCGGGCGGCGCGCTCAGCGGCGGCTGCTGCGGCGAAACACCATTACGAAGCGGTCGGTCTTGCCCACCATCTCGCCCTGATAGGTGATCAGCGTGCGCGGATCATCAGGCCGGCGCAGCGCCTCGCTCGATGCCACGAAGATGAAGCCGTGCTTCTCGAAGTCCTGGCGAGCGTACTGCTGGTCGATGCGGTGCAGCCTGCCGGCATCCGCGCTGCCGGTGCCCGCCTGCGCCGAATGATCCACCAGCAGCAGGATGCCACCCGGCTTCAGTACGCGCGCGATCTCGGTCAACGCCACATCCGGATCGATCTTCGGCCAGGGGCCCTTGTCCGCCTTCCAATACAGGTCGTGGTACACCTTGATCACGAGGACGGCATCGAGCGAGCGCGCCGGTAGTCCGAGGTGCTCCACCTCCACGGTG
Source organism: uncultured Gammaproteobacteria bacterium (assembly GCA_963837075.1). GTDB lineage: Bacteria > Pseudomonadota > Gammaproteobacteria > Steroidobacterales > Steroidobacteraceae > 13-2-20CM-66-19. The sequence continues at coordinate 1,109,403 of CAWILY010000009.1, forward strand.
CGGTGCTCGACGTTCGGCAGCCGCCCGCCGGCGAGGCGCTTTTCCCAGCCGTTGTCGCTCCACTTGTCGAAGGCCACGTTGTTGAGCAGGTAGACGTGCCCGCGCGGACCCACCAGGTAGCTCACGAGCTCGCTGTAGTAGCCGTCCGCAGCCAGATAATCCGCGACCACCATTCCCGGGCCGATGCGAGCGAGGCGCAGCACCTCCTCCGGATGATCGATCGCATCGCGCTTGAGGTCATCGGCAGATCGCCCGGGATGGGCGACGGCATCACTGTAGCGATCCGCCCGGGCAGCAGCGGCGTCGAGTGCGCCGAGCGCACAGGCGGCGATGAGGAGCAGGGTGCGGGTGTTGAATCGGGTGGTGGACATACGCATCTCGGTCAGTTGTGGATCGGGCATGCGGGCTCGAGTATGAGACGCCGCGCGGTGTGCTGCGCATGGCGTTGCGACCAGCCGAGCGGCCGCGGCGGTGTGCGGACTCACGGCAGCGGCTTGTCCCACAGCTCGAATCCTGCGCGCCGTCTGAAACCCCGGCGCTGATAGAAAACGCGTGCGGGCTCGTTGTCGCCGCCGAGCTGCAACTGCAGGCGCACGCAGCCGCGCCGCGCCAGTGCGGCTTCGGCTGCCGCGAGCAGCTCTGAGCCCACGCCCTGCGAGCGCGCCTCCGGCAGCACGAATAACTCGTCGATCTCGCCCATGAGACCCTGGTGCTCGACGCTCAGCACGAGCACTACGACCAGGTAGCCCTGCAGGGCTGCGTCGGCTTCCGCCACCCATACACTGCCGGGCGCGGCCGGCCCGGCGAGCAGCTGCTGCAGCACGAGCTCGATGCGCGGCGCGTTGAAGCCAGTGATGCCCTCGAACTGCCAGTAGCGGTGGATGAGCGCCAGCAGCTGCGGAATATCGGCGGATACCGCGGGACGGATGTCCATGTCACGGCCTCCGGGGCGTCATGCAGCAAGCGCGGCGAGCCGCACCTGGTTGCGTCCTGAGCGCTTGGCCGCGTACTGCGCGCTGTCGGCGTGCGCGATCAGGTGCTGGCCCCATACGCCCAGCGCATCGCTCCCGGCCACACCGATGCTGCAGGTGAGCCGGATCGGCGAGCCGAATCCCTCGATGTGCACTTCGGCAACGCGCCGGCAGATGCGCTCGGCGATCTGACGTGCGGCGGCCGTGTCGGCCCCGCTCAGGATGACGACGAATTCCTCGCCGCCGTAGCGGCCGATGACGTCCGACTGGCGCAGCTCCGCGTGCATCGGCGGGATGATGGCGGACAGGCAGGCATCGCCTGCCGCATGGCCGTAGGAGTCGTTGATCTGCTTGAAGTGGTCCAGATCGATGAACAGCACCGCGAGCGGCAGCGCGCGCGCCTTGGCGCGCAAGCTCGCCGCATCGAGCCGCTCGATGAGCGAGCGGCGGTTCAGCACCCCCGTGAGGGGGTCGGTCTGTGCGCGGCGTTCGGCATCAGTGAGCGCCATGCTCTGAGCCCGCAGGCGATCCGAGGTGCCGAGCGCGATCAGCACCGCTGCCGCCACCATGGACGGCGCCAGCCCGTAATAAAGGAGTCCCTGCGCGTCGTCCGCCCGCGAGTACAGCAGCCGCAACGCGGTCAGGATCTGGAACGTGCACAGGAGCGCCCAGGCGATGAGGAACCAGCCTGCGGCGCGATTGCCGCTGCGCCAGGCTAGGAACGAGACGACGAGCGTGAACACCGCGCTGCCGAGGAACATGAGATTACCGACGGCGGCGACCCACGGGGACAGTCCCGGCACCACGCGCAGCACATTCGCGGCGGCGAGCGCCACGAAACCCACGGCCAGTACGCCGAATGCCCGATAGACCCGTGGCGAGAACAGCCGCAGGTTCGCGAACTCGCGCACGAACAGCGCCGCCGCCGCGGCGCTGATCGCCACCGGGATATTCCAGGCATACGACGATACCGGCCGCGCCCAGGAGAGCACCGGCCAGTGAAAGCCCTGGCCCGAGAAATACGCCAGATACAGCGCCTGCAGCGAGAACAGCGTGCCGTACAGCGGGTACAGGCGGTCGGTAAGCACGAATCTGACCAGCAGTGTCGACAGGGCCATGGCCATCAGCGCCCCGACGGCGAGCGCGATTATTCGCTCGTGCACCGCCGCCTCGTGCACGGTGCGCGCGAGCGTCGAGGCCATGAAGTGCACGTCAGTGGTGGCGCGCCCGGTGCGGGTGACGCGTGCGTACAGCGGCTGATCGCCCGCATGCACCCCCGGGGGCAAGGCGAACACGCTGTCCTGGGCGCCGCCGAACTGCGGCAGCACGGTCACGGGGACGAGCTGCAGGCCGTCGGTGCCCCTGGGCACGTACACCGCCACGCCCTGGTCCATGCCGGCGCGTACCAGCAGCACGGGAACCACGCCATTGCCCGGAGGCATGGCCACCAGCAGCGGTGGCAGGCGGAACCACAGGGGCCGGGTCTCGAAGTGTGATCCGCGCGAGGTGAACGGCCCGAAGCGACCGTCGAGGGATCCGGCGGTCACCTCTGCCGCGGCGGGGTCACCCGCTGCCCGGTCCAGCACCTGTACCTCGAGGGGTGAGCCATTGGCGGGTTCGAGCTGGGCCACGGGCGGCAGCTCCGGGACCAGCCGCTGATCGCCGCGGCCGGCTGCGGCCGCAAGGCAGGCAGCTATAGCGAGGAGCCAGCTCGTCAACGTGCCCTTGTGCACCGATTCCCTGCTGCCCCGGTCGGGGCGGATCACTCATTGGTATAGGGGCTTGGCGCTTGGGGGCGCCGATGAGCCCGTTTCGCACTATCGTAACGGCCTGTGGCGACAAATCAATCGCAAAGCAGCACAGCCCCCGGCAGGCCGGTTGACACACCTGTGGTCCGTACCTAGAATCGCCGGCCTTTGTCGGGGCGGCCCGCTTACATGCCGGCCCGGAAACAGTGACTTACGAGAACCGGGCCGCCTCACTGCAGGCGGCCCGGTGTTTCTCTGAGGTCGCTTAATCGCGCGAGCAAAAGAGGTAACGATGGCGACGACGGGTCAGCTCATCCGGCAACCGCGCCGGACGCGGGCGGAAAAAACCAAGGTGCCCGCGCTCGGCGCATCGCCGCAGAAGCGCGGCGTGTGCACGCGCGTGTACACCACCACGCCCAAGAAGCCCAACTCGGCACTGCGCAAGGTGTGCCGCGTGCGCCTCACCAACGGCTACGAAGTCACCAGCTACATCGGCGGTGAGGGCCACAACCTGCAGGAGCACTCGGTGGTGCTGATCCGCGGCGGCCGCGTCAAGGATCTGCCCGGGGTGCGTTACCACACGGTGCGCGGCACGCTCGACTGTGCCGGCGTCGGTGAGCGCAAGCAGGGCCGCTCGAAGTACGGCGCCAAGCGTCCGAAGAAGTGAAGTAAGGGGTAGCGTATGTCGCGTCGAGCCCAGGCACCGGTCCGCACCATTCTTCCGGACCCGAAGTTCAACAACGAGATGTTGGCCAAGTTCATGAACGTCGTCATGAAGAACGGCAAGAAGGCCGTCGCCGAGCGCATCATCTACGGCGCGCTCGACCGCATTGCCGAGAAGACCGGCAAGCAGGGCGGTGCGGCGATCGAGGTGCTGTCAGCCGCGCTCGACAACGTGAAGCCGGTGGTCGAGGTGAAGTCGCGCCGCGTCGGCGGTGCCACCTACCAGGTGCCGGTCGAAGTGCGCGCCACGCGCCGCCAGACACTCGCCATGCGCTGGGTGATCGAAGCCGCCCGCGACCGCAGCGAGAAATCCATGTCGTTCCGCCTGGCGCACGAGCTGATGGACGCATCCGAGAATCGCGGTGCGGCCGTGCGCAAGCGCGAGGATACCCACCGCATGGCGGAGGCCAACAAGGCCTTTGCTCACTACCGCTGGTAAGCGGCGGCAAGCTTAAGGAAACCGACGTGGCACGTGCGACGCCCATCGAGCGCTATCGGAACATCGGCATCTCCGCGCACATCGACGCGGGGAAGACGACCACCACCGAGCGCATCCTGTTCTACACGGGCGTGTCGCACAAGATCGGCGAGGTGCACGACGGCGCAGCCGTGATGGATTACATGGAACAGGAGCAGGAGCGCGGCATCACCATCACCGCCGCCGCCACCACCTGTTTCTGGAAGGGAATGGACAACAGCTTCCCCGAGCACCGCATCAACATCCTCGACACACCCGGGCACGTCGACTTCACCATCGAGGTGGAGCGCTCGCTGCGCGTGCTCGATTCCGCGGTGGCGCTGTTCGATTCGGTCGCCGGCGTGCAGCCGCAGTCGGAGACCGTGTGGCGGCAGATGAACAAGTACGGCGTGCCGCGCATCGCCTTCGTCAACAAGATGGACCGCGCCGGCGCGAACTTCCTGCGCGTGGTGGACATGATCCGCTCGCGGCTGCGCGCCAACCCGCTCGTGATCCAGCTGCCGATCGGCGCCGAGGAGAACTTCGAGGGCGTCGTCGATCTGATCCGCATGAAGGCCATCTACTGGGACATGGAGACCCAGGGGATGAAGTTCGAATACCGCGATATCCCGGCGGATCTCAAGGCACAGGCCGAGGAGTACCGCGCCAAGATGATCGAGGCGGCCGCCGAGGCCAACGACACGCTGATGCACAAGTACCTCGAGCACGAGCAGCTGTCGGATGCCGAGATCCGTCAGGGCCTGCGTGAGCGCTCGATCAGGAACCAGATCGTGCTGTGCATGTGCGGCTCGGCCTTCAAGAACAAGGGCGTGCAGGCGCTGCTCGATGCGGTCATCGAGTTCATGCCCTCGCCGGTGGACATGCCGGATGTGAAGGGAATCGATGAGCGCGGCGAGCCCGACACGCGCAAGGCCGCTGACGAGCAGCCGTTCGCCGCGCTCGCCTTCAAGATCCTCAACGACCCGTTCGTCGGCAACCTCACGTTCTTCCGCGTCTACTCCGGCGTGCTCAACTCCGGCGACACGGTGTTCGCGCCGACCAAGGGCAGGAAGGAGCGCATCGGACGGCTGCTGCAGATGCACGCCAGCGAGCGCACCGAGATCAAGGAAGTGCTCGCCGGGGACATAGCCGCGGCGGTGGGCCTGAAGGACGTCATCACCGGCGACACACTGTGCGATCTCGACAAGGTCATTACCCTCGAGAAGATGGAATTCCCCGCCCCGGTGATCTCGGTGGCGGTGGAGCCGAAGACCAAGGCCGACCAGGAAAAGATGGGCCTGGCGCTGCAGCGTCTGGCGAAAGAAGACCCCTCGTTCCGCGTCAGCACCGACCAGGAGTCGGGTCAGACGATCATCTCCGGCATGGGTGAGCTGCACCTGGAGATCATCGTCGATCGCATGAAGCGCGAGTTCAAGGTGGAGGCCAACGTCGGCAAGCCGCAGGTCGCCTACCGCGAGACCATTCGCGGCAAGGTCGAGAGCGAGGGGAAATTCATCCGCCAGTCCGGCGGGCGTGGCCAGTACGGTCATGTGTGGCTGAAGCTCGAGCCCAACGAGCAGGGCAAGGGCAATGAGTTCGTCAACGGCGTCGTCGGCGGCAGCGTGCCGCGCGAGTACGTGCCGGCGGTCGACAAGGGCATCAGGGAAGCCGAGGAGACCGGCGTCATCGCCGGCTACCCGGTGGTGGACGTCAAGGTGACGCTGTTCGACGGCTCCTACCACGACGTCGACTCGAACGAGATGGCGTTCAAGATCGCCGGCTCCATGGGCTTCAAGGAGGGCTTCCGCAGAGCGAAGCCGGTGCTGCTCGAGCCGATCATGAAGGTCGAAGTGGTGACGCCTGAGGATTACTCGGGCGATGTGATCGGCGATCTGAACCGCCGCCGCGGCCAGATCACCGGCATGGACGAGACCCCGGCCGGCAAGGCCATCACCGCCGACGTGCCGCTGTCGGAGATGTTCGGCTACGCCACCACGGTGCGCTCCATGAGCCAGGGGCGCGCGACCTTCACCATGGAGTTCTCCAAGTACGTCGAAGTGCCGCCCAACATCGCCGACGGCATCATCAAAGACGAGTAGCTCGCTGGTTTAAGAGTTAGTTGAGGAATACGCCATGTCCAAAGAGAAATTTGAGCGCAGCAAGCCGCACGTAAACGTGGGGACGATTGGTCACGTGGACCATGGGAAGACGACGTTGACGGCGGCGCTGACGAAGGTGATGGCCGAGACGTACGGCGGGACTTTTGTGGCGTACGACCAGATTGACAAGGCGCCGGAGGAGAAGGCGCGCGGCATCACGATCTCGACCGCGCACGTGGAGTACCAGAGCAAGAACCGGCACTACGCGCACGTGGATTGTCCTGGGCATGCGGACTACGTGAAGAACATGATCACGGGGGCGGCGCAGATGGACGGGGCGATTCTGGTGGTGTCGGCGGCGGATGGGCCGATGCCGCAGACGCGCGAGCACATTCTGCTGGCGCGCCAGGTAGGTGTGCCGTACATGCTGGTGTACATGAACAAGGCAGACATGGTGGATGACAAGGAGCTCTTGGAGCTGGTGGAGATGGAGGTGCGGGAGCTGTTGACGACCTACAAGTTCCCGGGCGAGAAGACTCCGATCGTGATTGGCTCGGCGCTGAAGGCGCTGGAAGGGGACAAGAGCGAGATTGGGGTGCCCTCGGTGGTGAAGCTGGTGGAGGAGATGGACAAGTACATCCCGATCCCCAAGCGCGAGGTGGACAAGCCGTTTCTGATGCCGGTGGAGGATGTGTTCTCGATCTCAGGAAGAGGCACGGTGGTTACCGGGCGCATTGAGCGCGGCATCGTCAAGGTGAACGATGAGGTGGAGATCGTGGGGCTGAAGCCCACGGTGAAGACGGTGTGCACCGGGGTGGAGATGTTCCGCAAGCTCCTTGATGAGGGGCAGGCGGGGGACAATGTCGGGGTGCTGTTGCGCGGGACCAAGCGTGAGGAGGTCGAGCGCGGGCAGGTGCTGGCCAAGCCCGGCAGCATTACCCCGCACACGCATTTTGAGTGCGAGGTGTACGTGCTGACCAAGGAGGAGGGCGGGCGGCACACGCCGTTCTTCAAGGGGTATCGGCCGCAGTTTTACTTTCGCACCACGGACGTGACGGGGACGATCGAGTTGCCGGCCGGGGTCGAGATGGTGATGCCCGGGGACAACATCAAGATGACGATCGAGCTGATCAGTCCGATTGCGATGGAGGACGGGCTGCGCTTTGCGATCCGCGAAGGCGGCAAGACCGTCGGCGCCGGCGTCGTCACCAAGATCCTGAAGTAGAGGCGGCATCGTCATGGCCAACCAGAACATCCGCATCCGTCTGAAGGCGTTCGATCATCGCCTCATCGACAGCTCCGCGAAGGAGATCGTCGAGACGGCCAAGCGCACCGGCGCGACCGTCAAGGGGCCCGTGCCGCTGCCGACCAAGATGGAGCGCTTCACGGTGCTGGTCTCCCCGCATGCCGACAAGGATGCGCGCGACCAGTTCGAGCTGCGCACTCACAAGCGCCTCATGGACATCGTCAACCCCACCGACAAGACGGTTGATGCCCTGATGAAGCTCGAGCTTCCGGCGGGCGTCGATGTGCAGATCAAGCTGAACTGATTCGTGCGGCGAGCCGGACCGACGCTGTCGCGCCGCCCGGGGCAGGCCAGGCGTAAATCGCCCCTGAAATACGGTTGATTGACGGGTCTGGCGCGCCTATACTGCGCGCCCTTTTCGGCACCCGGGACACCCGGGCGCCAGGTCGCGAAAGCGGCATCGGGCGAGGTTGGGACGGGCCCCTCGGGCTATAGGAGTCCCAAGACCACTCGAGACATGCGCAGCCAGCAGGCGTGCGTAAATCTCCTGTTGTCTCAATGCCTTACCTCGAGGCCATGGCTCTTGGCGGATGCCAACCGAAGCGTCCGCGGGTGATGAGAGGATTCGAATGGCTATCGGACTGGTCGGCCGCAAGGCCGGCATGACGCGCGTATTCACCGATGCCGGTGAGACGGTGCCGGTGACCGTGATCGAAGTGCTGCCCAACCGCGTGACGCAGGTGAAGGCGCAGGACAAGGACGGCTACCGCGCGGTGCAGGTCACCTACGGTACCCGTCGCCCGCAGCTGTACTCGAAGGCTGTGAACGGGCATTACGCCCGCGCCGGCGTGGCCCCGGGACGGGCCCTGGTGGAGTTTCGCCTGAATGAGGCCGACAAGACCGAAGTGCAGGCGGGCAGCGAGATCAAGGCCGATCTGTTCAAGGAGGGTGAGACGGTGGACGTCACCGGCATCACCATCGGCAAGGGCTTCGCCGGCACCATGAAGCGTCACAACTTCGCCGGTGGCTATGCGAGCCATGGCAATTCGCTCTCGCATCGCGCTCCGGGCTCGATCGGACAGCGCCAGACGCCGGGCCGCGTGTTCAAGGGCCGCCGCATGTCCGGTCACATGGGCGTCGTACGCCGCACGACCGAGAACCTGAAGGTCGTGCAGGTGGACCTGGAGCGCAACCTGCTGCTGATCCGCGGCGCGGTGCCCGGAGCCGAGGGCGGCCAGGTGATCGTGCGCGCCTCCCTGAAGGCCGCGCGCCGTGCGAATCGCAAGATCATTGCGCCGGCCAAGATAGGCTCCGCGCCATCGAAGGATCCGGCCAAGGCGGGAAAGAAGTAAGCGGCCATGAAGCTCAAGTCAGTCAACGGCGAATCGACGCTGCAGGTCTCGGAAGCGACCTTCGGCGGCAAGTTCAACGAGGCGCTGGTGCATCAGGTGCTCACCGCGTACCGCAATGCCGCCCGCGCCGGCACCAAGGCGCAGAAGTCGCGGGCCGAAGTGCGTGGCGGCGGCCGCAAGCCGTGGGCGCAGAAGGGCACCGGCCAGGCGCGTGCCGGCTCGAACAGCTCACCTATCTGGGTGGGCGGCGGCAGGACCTTTGCAGCCAAGCCGCGCGATTTCGCGCAGAAGGTCAACCGCAAGATGTATCGCGGTGCCCTCCGCTCGATGCTCGCGCAGCTTGCGCGTACCGAGCGGCTGCTGGTCACCGAGCATCTCGAGCTGGAAGCGCCGAAGACCAGGTTGCTCGCGAGCCAGCTCAAGGCGTGGTCGCTCACCTCGGTGCTGATCGTGGTGGAAGCCACCGATGAGAAGCTGTTCGTCGCGGCGCGCAATCTGCCCCACGTTGAAGTCATCGACGTGACGGCGCTGAACCCGCTGTCGCTCGCCGCCTACGACAAGGTGCTGATGACGGTGGGTGCGGTGAAGCTGATCGAGGAGCGCCTGCAATGAACCGCGAGCAGCTGATGAGCGTGCTGATCGCTCCGCACGTGACCGAGAAAACCTCGCTCGCCATGCAGAATCACAACCAGTACACGTTCCGCGTGCGGCGCGACGCGACCAAGATCGACATCAGAAAGGCGGTCGAGCTGATGTTCGACGTCAAGGTGGCGGGCGTGCAGGTGGTGAACGAGACGGGTAAGACGCGTCGTTTCGGCCGCACCACCGGGCGCACCCAGGACTGGAAGAAGGCCTACGTGAGCCTGGCGGCCGGTCAGACGATCGACTACGAAGCGCGCGCCAAGGCCTGACAGGACGATTCCCAATGGCTCTCATCAAATACAAGCCGAGAACCCCGGGCCAGCGCGCCGTGGTCAAGATCGACCGCTCGCATCTGCACAAGGGCGGCCCGCGCATGGCGCTCACGGCTCACCAGAACAAGACCGGCGCCCGCAATCACTTCGGCCGCATCACCACGCGCCACCACGGCGGCGGCTCGCGGCAGAAGTACCGCCTCATCGACTTCAAGCGCGACAAGGACGGCATCGCCGGCGTCGTGGAGCGGCTCGAGTACGACCCGAACCGCACCAGCCACATTGCGCTCATCAAGTACCCGGATGGTGAGTGGCGCTACATCCTCGCCACCAAGGGCATGAAGTCAGGCGACGAGGTGCGCTCGGGCGCCGATTCGCCCATCAAGTCGGGGAATGCCATGTCGCTGCGCCACATCCCGGTGGGCTCGATCATCCATAACGTGGAGATGAAGCCCGGCCGCGGCGGCCAGCTGGCGCGCAGCGCGGGCAGCTCCGTGTCGTTCACGGCGCGTGAGGGCATCTACGCGTACCTGAGACTCAAGTCCGGCGAGACGCGCAAGGTACACATCGACTGCCGCGCTACCATCGGCGAGGTCGGCAACGACGAGCACAACCTGCGCAGCTACGGCAAGGCCGGCGCCAAGCGCTGGAAGGGCGTGCGGCCGACGGTGCGCGGACTCGCCATGAACCCGGTCGACCACCCGCACGGTGGCGGCGAGGGCAAGTCCGGCCAGGGCAACCCGCACCCGGTATCGCCGTGGGGCTGGAACACCAAGGGACTCAAGACCCGTCACAACAAGCGCACGGACAACATGATCGTCCAGCGCCGCAAGAACCGCATCCGCTGACTCGGAGCGCCACACAGATGCCACGCTCACTGAAGAAGGGCCCGTTCGTCGACCTGCACCTGGCGAAGAAGGTGCAGACCGCGTCCGCCAGGAACGATCGCAAGCCGATCAAGACCTGGTCGCGCCGCTCGATGGTGGTGCCGGAGATGATCGGTCTCACGATCGCCGTGCACAACGGCCGCCAACACATTCCGGTGCTGGTCACCGAGAACATGGTCGGCCACAAGCTCGGCGAGTTCGCGCCGACGCGCACCTTCAAGGCGCACTCGGGCGACCGCAAGGTGGAGGCCGCCGCCACCTGAGGCGCGGGAGCACAGATGCAAGTGACCTCCAAATTGCGTTACGCGCGCATCTCGCCGCAGAAGTGCCGCCTGGTGGCCGACCAGGTGCGCGGCCAGCCGGTGGGCAGCGCGATCGCGACGCTGAAGTTCATGCCCAAGAAGGGCGCGGCGCTGGTGCGCAAGGTGATCGAGTCCGCGGTCGCCAACGCCGAGCACAACCATGGCGCTGACATCGATGAGCTCAAGGTGTCCCTCATCCACGTGGATACGGCGCCGCAGCTCAAGCGCTTCGCCGCGCGTGCCAAAGGGCGCGGCGCGCGCATCATCAAGCGCAACAGCCACATCACCGTCGCCGTCAGCGACGGCAAGAAGGATTAACCCATGGGTCAGAAGGTCAACCCGCTGGGCATACGCCTCGGGATCACGCGCGACTGGACCAGCCGCTGGTACGCCGGCAAGAAGCAGTTTCCCCAGCACGTGCACACCGACTTCCGCGTGCGCGAGTTCCTCAAGGACAAGTTGAAGGAAGCTTCCGTCAGCCGCATCCTGATCGAGCGCGCCGCCAAGAAGGTGAACATCACGATCCAGACCGCGCGCCCCGGTATCGTCATCGGCAAGAAGGGCGAGGATATCGAGAAGCTGCGCCAGGAGACTGCTGCGCTGCTGGGCATGAGCGTCATCGACGTGCGCCTCAACATCGCCGAGATCCGCAAGCCGGAGCTCGATGCGCAGCTGGTGGCGGATTCCATCGCGCAGCAGATCGAGAAGCGCGTCATGTTCCGCCGCGCCATGAAGCGCGCGGTGATGAGCACCATGCGCTCCGGCGCGCTCGGGGTGAAGGTGCGCGTCTCCGGTCGGCTGAACGGCTCGGAGATCGCGCGCACCGAGTGGTACCGCGAGGGCCGCATTCCGCTGCACACGTTCCGCGCCGACATCGACTACGGGCTGTCCGAGTCGCGTACCACCTACGGCGTCATCGGCGTCAAGGTATGGATCTTCAAGGGCGAGGTGTTCGACAAGAGCGAGCTCGCACAGGCCGCCGAAGGCGAGGCCGCGCCCGCGCCGGCCGCGCCGGTGGCCGCCCCGGCGCCGGCGGCACCGCCGCCTGCCGCAGCGCCGAGCGCCACGGACGTGCCGGCGCAGGCCTGAAGGCAGGAATCAGCGCATGCTTCAGCCCAAACGTACCAAGTACCGCAAGCAGTTCAAGGGCCGCAACGGCGGCCTGGCCACGCGCGGCGCCAACGTGTCCTTCGGTGAGTTCGGTCTCAAGGCCACTAGCCGCGCACGTATGACCGCGCGCGAGATTGAGGCGGCGCGGCGCGCCATGGCGCGCTACGTGAAGCGCGGCGGACAGATCTGGATCCGCGTGTTCCCCGACGTGCCGATCTCGAAAAAGCCGCTCGAGGTCCGCATGGGCTCCGGCAAGGGCAACGTCGAGTACTACATCGCGCGGGTGCAGCCGGGCAAGGTGCTGTTCGAGATGGAGGGGGTCGACGAGCCCACCGCACGCGAGGCGTTCCGCCTCGCCGGCTCGAAGCTGTCGGTGTCCACCTCATTCGTGAAGCGGCAGGTGCGCTGATGAAACTCAGTCAGATACAGCAGTACCGGCAGAAGCTGCGCGCGCTGTCCCCGGCCGAGCTCACCGAAGAGCTGGTCAAGCTGCGCAAGGAACAGTTCGCGCTGCGCATGCAGCGCGCCACCGGCCAGCAGCCCAAGCCGGGCCAGTTCGGTACGGCGCGTCGCAACATTGCGCGCCTGAAGACCGTGCTGCGCGAGAAGCAGGTAAGCGCTGGAGGTAAGCACAAGTGAGCGCAGAAAAGACCCGCACCCGGGCTCCGAAGAAAGCCAAAACCGCTGCCCGTGCCGCGGGCGCCTCGCCCGTGGCTGCTGCGCCGGCTGCGGGCGCAGTCAGCGCCGCGGAGGCGCCCGCTGCGCCCGTGGTGGCCGAGGCGCCGCGCGGTGCCCGCACCCTCACCGGGCGCGTGGTGAGCAACCGCATGCAGAAGACCATCGCGGTCGAGATCGAGCGCCTCATCAAGCATCCGCGCTATGGCAAGTACGTGCGCCGCACGACCAAGCTGCTGGCGCACGACGAGAACGGCGCCTCGCAGCAAGGCGACCTGGTGACCATCACGCCGTGCCGGCCGTTGTCGCGGCGCAAGTCATGGCGGCTGCTGGCGGTGGTCGAGAAGGCCGCGGGCTGAAGGGGCGAGCATGATCCAGTTGCGCACAATGCTGAATGCCGCTGACAACAGCGGCGCGCGCACGCTGATGTGCATCAAGGTGCTCGGCGGCACACGCCGTCGTTATGCCACCGTGGGTGACGTCATCAAGGTGAGCGTCAAGGACGCGATCCCGCGCGGCAAGGTCAAGAAGGGCGAGGTGTACGACGCGGTGGTGGTGCGCACCACGCATGGCGTGCGCCGCCCGGACGGCTCGCTGATCCGCTTCGACGGCAACGCCGCGGTGCTGCTCACCAACAAGCTCGAGCCCATCGGCACGCGCATCTTCGGACCGGTGACGCGCGAGCTGCGTAACCAGCAGTTCATGAAGATCATTTCGCTCGCGCCCGAGGTGCTGTGATGCAGAAGATCCGCAAGGGCGACCAGGTGATCGTGCTCGCCGGGCGTGACAAGGGCCGCCGTGGCGCCGTCATCCAGGTGCTGGGCGACGGCCGCGTGCTGGTCGAGAACGTCAACATGGCGAAGAAGCACACCAAGCCCAACCCGCAGACCAACCGCCAGGGCGGCATCGTCGAGAAGGAGATGCCGCTGCCGCGCGCCAAGGTCGCGATCTGGAATCCGGCCGCCAAGAAGGCCGACCGCATCGGCGTCAAGACGCTGGCCGACGGCAAGCGCGTGCGCTTCTTCAAGTCGAACGGAGAAATGCTCGATGTCTGACGCGGTTGCGAACAAGGACGGCGGCAAGCCCGCCGGCAAGCAGAAGCCGGACAAGGCGAAGCAGGCGGACAAGCATGCGGATGCGCCAGCCGGCAAGCAGCCCGATGCGCACGGCCACCGCCCGGCCGACCAACGGCCGTCCGGCCCGCCGCGGCTCCAGCAGCACTACCGCGAGCAGGTAGTTCCGCGCCTGCGTTCCGAGCTGAAAATCGCCAACGTGATGCAGGTACCGCGCATCAGCAAGATCACCGTCAACATGGGTGTGGGCGAGGCGGCTGCCGACAAGAAGGTAATGGATGCCGCGGTGGCGGACCTCACCATGATCACCGGCCAGAAGCCGCTGGTGACCAAGTCGCGCAAGGCGATCGCCTCGTTCAAGATCCGCGCCGGTCTTGCGATCGGTGCCAAGGTGACGCTGCGGGGAACGCGCATGTACGAGTTCCTCGATCGCCTGATCAGCATCGCGATGCCGCGCATCCGCGACTTTCGCGGCGTCTCGCCGCGCTCCTTCGACGGCCAGGGCAACTATTCGCTCGGCGTGAAGGAGCAGATCATTTTCCCCGAGATCCAGTACGACCAGATCGACCAGGTCCGGGGCATGGACATCACCATTACCACGACGGCGCATGACGACCGTCAGGGCCGAGCGTTGCTCGAGGCATTCAACTTCCCGTTCCGGAAGTAACAGGGACCATAAAGGCTATGGCGAAGACGAGCATGGTCGAGCGCGAGAAGCGTCGCGCCGGGATCGTGAAAAAGTACGCGGCGAAGCGTGCCAAGCTCAAGGAGCGCATTCGCAGCCCCAAGAGCACGCCCGAGGAGCGTGCGGCGGCACAGGCGACGCTGCAGGCGATGCCGCGCGACGCCAGTGCGTCACGGCTGCGCAACCGCTGCGCGATCACCGGCCGCTCGCGCGGGGTTTACCGCAAGTTCGGGCTGTCGCGCGTGAAGATCCGCGAGGTGGCAAGTCGCGGCGAGATCCCCGGTCTCGCCAAGGCGAGCTGGTGAGGGCGCCTGCATGAGCATGACCGATCCCATTGCAGACCTGCTGACCCGCATCCGCAACGGCCAGAGCGCCGGCAAGAGCGAGGTGCAGCTGCCCTCCTCGCGCCTGAAGACCGCCATCCTCAAGGTGCTGAAGGACGAGGGCTACATCAGCGATTTCCGTCTGGAGAGCGACACTGGTAAACCGCGACTGACCGTCGGGCTGAAGTACTTCGAGGGCCGGCCGGTGATCGATCGCCTCGAGCGCGTCAGCCGTCCGGGGCTGCGCATCTACCGCGGCAAGGACGAGCTGCCGAAGGTCCTCGGCGGCATGGGCACGGTGATCGTCTCGACGCCCAAGGGCGTCATGACTGACCGCCAGGCGCGCGCTGCCGGGCAGGGCGGCGAAGTGCTGTGCATCGTCGCCTGAGAGAGAACCAAGTCATGTCGAGAATTGCCAAAGCTCCAGTCGACCTGCCCAGCGGGGTGACTGCGACGATTGCGCCACAGGCGGTGACCATCAAGGGCGCCAAGGGCTCGCTCAGCCTGCCGTTGAGCGCGGGCGTGTCGGTGGTGCAGACCGAGAAGAAGCTCGAGATCAGCTACGCTGATCCGGGGCTGACGCGCACGCGCGCCGGCGCGACGCGCGCGCACCTGGCCAACATGGTGCGCGGCGTGACCAAAGGCTACGAGAAGAAGCTCGAGCTGGTGGGCGTCGGCTTTCGCGCGCAGGTACAGGGCAAGAATCTGAACCTGACGCTCGGCTTCTCGCACCCGGTGAGCCTGCCGATCCCGGAAGGTATCGCCATCGAGACGCCGAGCCAGACCGAGATCGTGATCAAGGGCATCGATCGCCAGAAGGTCGGGCAGGTGGCCGCAGAAATCCGCGGAATCCGGCCACCGGAGCCCTACAAGGGCAAGGGCGTGCGCTACGCGGGCGAGCAGATCACCCTCAAAGAGGGGAAGAAGAAGTGATCACCACCAAGAAGGGGCGGCGGCTGCGCCGCGCGGTGAAGAGCCGCTCTCACATCCGCGACCTGGGCGTGGCGCGCCTCACCGTGCATCGCACGCCGAAGCATATTTACGCGCAGGTGACCGATGCCTTCGGCGCCAAGGTGATCGCCGCGGCCGCTACCACGCAGAAGGCAGTGCGCGAGGGCCTGAAAGGCACGGGCAATGTCGAGGCGGCCAAGGCCGTGGGTCGCGCCATCGCGACCCGCGCGCGCGCGGCGGGCGTGAGCCGGGTAGCCTTCGACCGCTCAGGGTTTCAGTTCCACGGGCGCGTCAAGGCGCTCGCCGATGCGGCCCGCGAAGCGGGCCTCGAGTTCTAACGGGGAAGTTGCACTATGGCGAGACCAGAGAAGAGCCAGCCGGCGGACGAGTTCGTCGAGAAGCTCGTCGCGGTGAACCGCACCGCCAAGGTGGTCAAGGGCGGCCGGCAGTTCGGCTTCACCGCGCTCACCGTGGTGGGCGATACCGCCGGCCGGGTCGGCTACGGCTTCGGTAAGGCGCGCGAGGTGCCGGTGGCGATCTCCAAGGCGATGACGCAGGCGCGCAAGAACCTGATCAACGTCGCGCTGCGCAACGACTCGCTGTTCTACGCGGTCACCGGCGCGCACGGCGCAACTCGCGTGTACATGCAGCCCGCCTCCGACGGCACCGGGGTCATCGCCGGCGGCGGCATGCGCGCAGTGCTCGAGTGTGCGGGCGTGCGCAACGTGCTCGCCAAGAGCTACGGTTCGCGCAATCCGATCAACGTGGTGCGCGCCACCATGAATGCGCTGGCGAAGATCCGCTCGCCGGAAGAGATCGCAGCCAAGCGTGGCAAGAGCCTGGAAGAGATCACGGGCTGAACTGTATGACGGGCAAGCAACTGCAAGTGACGCTGGTGAAGAGCCTCCACGGCCAGCTGAGGAACATCGCCGCTTCCGCGCGCGGCCTGGGTCTGCGCCGCATCAATCAGACCGTGCAGGTCGCGGACACGCGCGAGAACCGCGGCATGATTGCGACCGCCAGCCACCTGCTGCGAGTCGAACACAAGGGCGCCTAGAGCTATGCGACTGAACACATTGAAACCCGCACCCGGCAGCCGCCGGCACGCTAAACGCGTCGGCCGCGGCGCTTCCGCGGGACAGGGCAAGACCTGCGGGCGCGGCACCAAGGGACAGCGCGCGCGCAAGGGCGGCTACCACAAGGTCGGCTTCGAGGGCGGGCAGATGCCGCTGCAGCGGCGCATGCCCAAGGTCGGCTTTCGCTCCGACATGAAGCGCACGCGCGCCGAAGTGCGCCTCGGCGAGCTGGCGAAGGTGGCGGCGGCGGTGGTGGATCTCGAGGCGCTCGTCGAGGCGGGCGTGGTGCCCTCGGGCACCGAGCGCGCCAAGGTGGTGCTGTCGGGTGAGATCAAGCGCGCCGTGACGCTCAAGGGCGTCGCGGCCACCAAGGGCGCGCGCGCGGCGATCGAGGCCGCCGGCGGCCACATCGAGGCCTGAAGGACCGCTCAGGGACAGCATGGCGAACAGCACCTCAAGCAATCCGGCGCTTGCCTTCAGCGAAGCGGCTCGTTTCGGCGAGATCCGCAGCCGCATCCTGTTCCTGATCGGCGCGCTGATCGTGTACCGCATCGGCACCTTCATCCCCGTGCCGGGGGTGAATCCTGCGGAGGTGGCGCGCTTCTTCGGCGACCGCTCCAACACCATCCTCGGGATCGTCAACATGTTCTCCGGGGGTGCGTTGTCGCGCCTGTCGATCTTCGCGATGGGTGTGATGCCCTACATCTCCGCCTCCATCATCATCCAGATGATGTCGATGGTGGTGCCGACGCTGATGGAGCTGCGCAAGGAGGGCGAGTCCGGACGGCGCAAGATCACCCAGTACACCCGCTACGGCACGGTGGCGCTGGCGCTGGTGCAGTCGTTCGCCGCGGCCGGCGCGCTCGACAAGGGCGGGCTCACGCTGTACCACGGCTTCCCGTTCCTGTTCACGGCGACCATCACCATGGCCACGGGGACCATATTCCTCATGTGGCTGGGTGAGCAGATCACCGAGCGCGGCATCGGCAACGGCATCTCGATGATCATCCTGTCCGGCATCGTCGCGGGGCTCCCCGGCGCGGTCGGCAACACCTTTGATGCAGTCAGCACCGGCGAGATGCCCGGTCCGGTGGCGCTCGGACTGGTGATCCTGGTGCTCGGCGTCACGGGGTTCGTGGTGTACGTCGAGCGCGCGCAGCGGCGCATCCCGGTCGATTACGCCAAACGCCAGGTAGGGCGGCGCATGTACGCCGGCCAGTCCAGCCACCTGCCGTTCAAGCTCAACATGTCGGGCGTGATCCCGCCGATCTTCGCCTCGAGCCTGCTGCTGTTCCCGGCGACGCTCGCGAGCTTCGTGGGCACGGGCTCCGAGGGCTGGTTCGCGACCGCCATGCAGAATGTCGCCGCGGCGCTCGGCTACGGCCAGCCGCTGCATCTGGTGATCTACGCAGTGCTGATCATCTTCTTCTGTTTCTTCTACACCGCACTGGTGTTCAACGCGCGCGACACTGCCGACAATCTCAAGAAGTCCGGCGCGTTCGTGCGTGGCATCCGCCCGGGACAGCAGACTGCCGAGTACATCGACCAGGTGCTCACGCGCCTGACACTGTGGGGCGCGCTGTACGTGACCGCGGTGTGCCTGATTCCCGAGATCCTGATTTCCTGGTACGGCGTGCCATTCCGTTTCGGCGGCACGTCGCTACTCATCGTCGTGGTGGTGGTCATGGACTTCATGGCGCAGCTGAATGCGCACCTGATGTCGCATCACTACCCGGGGCTGCTCAAGAAGGCGAACCTGCTCGGCTACGGCCGCGGCGGTTCGGGTGGTTAAACATGAAGGTACGTCCGTCGGTCAAGAAGATCTGCAAGAACTGCAAGATCGTGCGCCGCCGCCGCGTGGTCTACGTCATCTGCACGGATCCGCGGCACAAGCAGCGACAGGGTTGAGGTGATCCATATGGCACGCATAGCCGGTATCAACATCCCGATGAACAAGCACGTGTGGATCGGCCTGACGCACATCTACGGCGTCGGCCGCGCCCGGGCGCGCACCGCCTGCACGCTCGCCGGGGTCAGTCCCTCCACCAAGGTCAAGGATCTCACCGAGCCGGAGGTGAATGCGATCCGCTCGCAGATCGCCAAATTCGCCGTCGAGGGTGACCTCAGGCGCGAGGTGTCCATGAACATCAAGCGGCTTATGGACCTGGGCAGCTGGCGCGGGCTGCGCCACCGGCGCGGCTTGCCGGTGCGCGGCCAGCGCACGCGCACCAACGCCCGCACCCGCAAGGGCCCGCGCAAGCAGGCGATTAAACTGAACGCACCGGCCGGAAAGGTATAAGGCATGGCTGAGCAGAAACCTCAAGGTGGCGCGGCTGCATCTCCCGCAGCGGCGCCGAAGAAGGCCAAGAAGACGCGCAAGAACGTGCTGGATGCGATCGCGCACGTGCACGCGTCCTTCAACAACACGATCATCACCGTCACCGACCGGCAGGGCAACACGCTGTCCTGGGCTACGGCCGGCGGCTGCGGCTTTCGCGGCTCGCGCAAGTCGACACCATTCGCCGCGCAGGTCGCGGCCGAGAAGGCCGGCACCGCTGCGCAGGAGCACGGCGTGAAGAACGTCGAGGTTCGCGTCGCTGGCCCGGGCCCGGGACGCGAGTCAGCGGTGCGCGCGCTCAACAACTGTGGACTGAAGATCACCAGCATCTCGGACGTGACGCCGATCCCGCACAACGGGTGTCGTCCGCCGAAGAAGCGCAGGGTCTAAGGGTTAACGAGGACTTTTATGGCGCGTTACATCGGCCCGACGTGCAAGCTCGCCCGCCGCGAGGGCACCGACCTGTTCCTGAAGAGCGGGGTCAAGCCGCTCGAGAACAAGTGCAAGTTCACCGTTCCCCCTGGCGGCTTAAAGAGCGAGCGCCGCCAACGGCTGTCCGACTACGGCCTGCAGCTGCGCGAGAAGCAGAAGCTGCGCCGCATGTACGGCGTGCTCGAGCGCCAGTTCGGCAACTATTATCAGGAGGCCGCCCGCAAGGCCGGCGCCACCGGCGAGAACCTGCTGCGGCTGCTCGAGTGCCGCCTGGACAACGTGGTCTATCGCATGGGTTTCGCCGCAACGCGCGCCGAGGCGCGCCAGCTGGTGAGCCACAAGGCGATCGCCGTGAATGAGAAGCCGGTGACCATCGCCTCCTACCAGGTGAAGCCGGGGGACATCGTCCAGGTGCGCGAGAAGTCACGCAAACAGCTGCGCATCCAGAGCGCGCTGAACGTGGCGCAGCAGGTGGGCCTGCCGGAGTGGGTCGAAGTGAACGACAAGGAGTTCCGCGGCGTATTCAAGTCGGCGCCGGGGCGCGATGACGTCCTGCCGGACATCAACGAGAACCTGGTGGTCGAGCTGTATTCGAAGTAGTCGACCTCGCCTTGCAATCGGTGCGTTGCGCACCCATGTAGGCGGGTCGCCCGAAGGTTTCTTTATGCGCCGGCGCTGAGCCGGCAAGTGAGCTGGAAAAATGCAGGGTTCTGTCAGTGAGTTTCTGCGGCCGCGCGTGGTGAAGGTGCAGCCGGTGGCCCCGCGCCAGGCGCGCGTGGTGATCGAGCCGTTCGAGCGTGGCTTCGGCCATACCCTCGGCAACGCGCTACGCCGTGTGCTGCTGTCGTCGATGCCGGGCAGCGCCATTACCGAGGTCGAGATCGACGGTGTGCTGCACGAGTACACCAGCATCGAGGGCGTGCAGGAGGATGTGGTCGACATCCTGCTGAACCTCAAGGCCGTGGCGCTGCGCATGCACACGCGCGATTCAGCCGAGCTGCGTCTGCACAAGAAGGGCCCCGGGCCGGTAACCGCCGGCGACATCCAGACCGATCACGACATCGAGGTGGTGAACCCCGAGCTGGTGATCGCCAACCTCACCAAAGCCGGTGAGCTGTCGATGACGCTGCGCGTCGAGCGCGGTCGCGGCTATCGTCCGGCGGCCGCGCGCGTCGCCTTCGAGGAGCAGACGCGGCCGATCGGCCGCCTGCAGCTCGATGCTTCCTTCTCGCCGGTGCGGCGCGTGACCTACTCGGTCGACGCTGCGCGCGTCGAGCAGCGCACCGACCTCGACAAGCTGGTGATCGACATCGAGACCAACGGCACCATCGACGCCGAGGAGGCGATCCGCCGCGCCGGCAGCATTCTCAAGGATCAACTGTCGGTATTCGTCGATCTGCAGGGCGAAGAGGAAGCGGCCACCAAGGTGTCCGAGATGCAGTTCGACCCGATCCTGCTGCGCCCGGTCGACGAGCTGGAGCTGACCGTGCGCAGCGCCAACTGCCTCAAGGCCGAGAACATTCACTACATCGGCGATCTGGTGCAGCGCACCGAGGTCGAGCTGCTGCGTACGCCGAACCTCGGCAAGAAGTCGCTCACCGAGATCAAGGAAGTGCTGCAGAGTCACGGCCTGATGCTCGGTATGCGCCTCGAGGGCTGGCCGCCGGCGGGGCTGAAGCACGACGAAGAGCGCGACGTGATCTGAAGGACCGCGAACCATGCGTCATCATCTTTCCGGGCGGCAACTGTCGCGCAATAGCTCGCACCGGCGGGCGCTGCTGCGCAACATGTCGGTCTCGCTGCTGCGGCACGAGACGATCCGCACTACGTTGCCGAAGGCCAAGGAGCTGCGGCGCGTGGTCGAGCCGTTGATCACCCTCGCCAAGAGCGACGGCGACGGCGCGCGCCGCATCGCGTTCTCGCGGCTGCGCGACGCGCAGGTGGTGGAGAAGCTGTTTGCGGACCTGGGTCCGCGCTTCAGGTCACGTCCGGGCGGCTATACACGCATCCTGCGCATGATGCCGCGGCCGGGCGACTGCGCGCCCATGGCGCTGATGCAGCTGGTGGAGGGACCGGCAGCAGCGGCGGCGGCCGAGGAGCCCTCCGATAGCCGCAAGAAGACGACACGGCGCGCCAAGGCGAAGGCCGCTGCGGAAACCGGCACCAAGTCCCGCAAGAAGCGCGCTGCCGAGCCCGCCGAGGCCGCTCCGGAGGAGGCGCCGAAGAAGCGCACGCGCAAGAAGAAAGCCGCGGCCTGAGGAGGCGACTGCCGGCCTGAGGGGGGCCGGAACCGCGTTAGGTGCACGACAAATCAATGAAGGGGAGGAAGCCCATGAGCTTCGCTTCGGAATTCAAAGAATTTGCGATGAGGGGCAGTGTCCTCGACCTCGCCATCGGCGTGGTGATCGGCGCAGCCTTCGGCAAGATCGTGGCTTCGCTCGTGGGCGACGTGGTCATGCCGGCGCTGTCGCCGGTACTTGGCAGCGTGAACTTCACGGACCTCGCGGTGCAGATCGCCACCAACGCGGCCGGCAAGCCGGTGCTGCTGCGCTACGGCGCCTTCCTGCAAACCATCTTCGAGTTCCTGGTCATCGCGCTGTCGATCTTCATCGTCATCAAGGGCATCAATCACCTCAAGCGTCCCTCACCGAACGCGCCGCCGCCGCCACCCTCGAAAAGTGAGCAATTGTTGCAGGAGATCCGCGACCTGCTGGCCAAGAAGTAAGCATTTTGGCTGCATGCGGGACGGACGGGGGCTGCACAGCCCCCGTTTGCGTTTTGCGGACCCCGAGCGCAGGCGTAGAGTGAGCGGGCGGCGCGCTCAGGGCGAAACGGCATAAGAACACGAAGGGGATAACGAATGCGCTTACCTCTCAAACACTGTGCCTGCGGGGCGATTCTCGCTGCGGGACTGGCGGGCTGCGGCGGCGGAGGCTTCGGCGGCAGCGGTGAGCCGGGCGAGGCGGACATGAAGGAGGCGATGCTGTACCACATGAATCATCCGGACGACGGATCGACGATCGCAGCACCGATCACCATCAAGTTCTTCAAGAAGGAGGCGTGCGACAAACCGACTCCACAGGGATACAACTGCACGTTCCAGGTCCAGGTCGCCTCGGCGAACCTGGCCGCCGGGTTCTACAACGACATTCCGGGCGCCGTCTTCTACAAGGACAGCAAGGGCAAGTGGCAGATGCGGCCGCCGTTCCCGGGCGGCTAGAGCGCGTCGAAGGCCGCGCGCGTCAGGTTCTCGCAGCCCGCATGGGTCGCTGCGAGGTCGTCCTCGATGCGGATACCGCCGCAGGGCGCGAGCGCTTCGACGCGCGACCAGTTGATGTGACGTCCGCGCTCATCGGCGCGCGCCGCCGACAGCAGCTGCGCGATGAAGTAGATGCCGGGCTCCATGGTTACGACGAATCCCTCTTCGAGCACGCGTGTGAGGCGCAGATAAGGATGGCCGGCGGGACGGGGGATCTCTCCGTCCGCGGGTGAGCGCATCAGTCCCCCGACGTCGTGCACTTCCAGCCCAAGGAGATGCCCGATACCGTGGGGCAGGAACACCGAGGTGATCGCCTGCTCGATGGCTTGCGCAGGGCTGCAGCGGATGAGATCGGCATCACGCAGTACTTCGGCGGTGAGCGCGTGCGCGCGCAGGTGCACCTCGCGCCAGTCGACTCCGGCACGCACCCCCGCGCACAGGGCCTGCTGCATGCGGTCGACGCGCGCGATCAGCGCAGCGAACTCGCCAGTCTGCTCCGCGGAATAGGTGCGCGTGATGTCGCTCGCGTAGCCGGCGAATTCCGCGCCGGCATCGATGAGCAGCGACAGACGCTCGCGCGGTCCCTGCTTCTCTAGCACCTGGTAGTGCAACACCGCCCCCGCTGCGTTCAGCGCGATGATGGGGTTGTACGGCAGTTCCTGCTCGCGCAGCCCGCAGGCTTCGAGGAAAGCGAGCTCGATCTCGAACTCGGATGCCCCGGCTGCGAAGGCTGCCCGGGCGGCCTGGTGTCCGCGAGCGCCGAGACGATTGGCCTCGCGCAGGCAAAGCAACTCGTAGGGCGTCTTGACGGCCCGGACATAGTCCAACCGACGCAGCAGCGGCCGCGGATTGACGGCGCCAAGACCGAAGCTGCTGAGCTCGGGGAAGGCATCGCCGATATAGGCTGCGCGCGAAAGATCGACCGGCAGCAGGGCGCGCGCCGCGCGACGATCACAGGCAGAGCGCAGGTCGAAGTGGCGTACCCAGTAGCCCGTCGGCAGATCGGCGACCTTGTACCAGTAGTCCTCGGGCCGCTCGAGGATCAGGCGCGGTGCAGATCCGGGCTCGAACCAGATGAAACTCCCGGGGGCGTCCTGCAGCGGCACCCACACCTTGAAAGGAGCGTTGGCTTCGAACGGATAGGTCCGGTCGTCCTCGAACACCGGCAGTGGGGAGCCGGCATAAACCAGCAGTCCCGCGTAGCCGCACGCCTCCAGCGCCTGCGCCGCGCGCTGGCAGACCGTCTGCAGATGAGCGGCGAACGAGCCGTCAAGACCTGCTTGCACGTCCATTCACAACCCCCTGAACGCCACAGATCCCTGTCGTCCCAAACCGACAAAGACGACCGGAGCTCTTCGGCGCACCTTATAGGCCAATTTCCAATCGTACCGGGACTTCTATAGAATTTGCCGTCCGCGCTGCCTGGAACGGGCTGCGGAACGGCCGCCACCGGCCGCGGTCTCTTCAACACAACTCTTGCTTCTCTCGGGGTACCGATCGATGAAAACCAAACTTGCTCTTAGCGCAATCGTTGCCGCGCTGATGCTGACGGCCTGCGCGAAGCAGGAATCCGCAGGCACTGATCAGGCTGCATCTCCTCCTGCTCCGGCCCCGGCGGCGTCAGACCAGTCCGCGGCGACCCCGCCGGCTGGCGGCTCTGCTGACCAGTCCGCGGCCCCGCCACCGGCTGCTCCGGCCGACCAGTCCGCCGCCCCGGCGACACCGCCTCCGGCTGACAATTCGGCGCCGCCGAAGCAGTAAGTTCGCGCTTACCGCTTGAGAATACGGCCCGGGGGCGCTCGCCCCCGGGCCGTTTTCATTTGGTGACCTTTGGCTGCCGGTATCCGCGGCATGAAGTGATCGTAAGGTGACGCAGGCGGCGGTTGGCGCGTAAGGTTAGGTGCAGGATCCAAACCATGGTGGGAGTGAGTGTCAGCGTGCGTGATGCCCGGACGACACCGGGTGATCGCCTGTGGATCCAGAGCGTCTATCGCGACTACCTCGACGACCTCAACCCGGGCACCGGCGTCTTCCCCGTCCTCGGCGAGGTGGGGCATCGCGAGCCCGACCAGATCGCGCACTGGTTCGGGGACCCGAACACTTTCCCGCTGGTCATCGTCAAGGGCTCGGAGCCGGTGGGGTTTGCGCGGGTGCTGCGCGCGGCGAGCGCCACGCAGCCGCGCATCGACTACCGCATGGCGGAGTTCTTCGTCACGCGCACACGCCGCCGGCTGGGAATCGGCCAGATGGCGGTGCAGCTCATTCTCAGCCGCTTCGCCGGGCGCTGGGAGATCAGCGAGTATCTGCGCAACACCGCCGCCGTGAGCTTCTGGCGCCGCGTCGTTGCCAGCTACACCCGCGGCAGGTACCAGGAGCGCATCGTCAACGGCGAAGTGCACCAGGTGTTCGATTCGGCGCGGCCGCGTCCGGCGTAGGAGCCGGGGCACAGCCGCCGCAGGCATGCAACTGCTGCGCGAGGGTGCGTGCGCGCAGACGTGCCAGCCAGCGCGCGCCGCCTGCCCCGGGCATGGCGCCGAGTGCACCGAGGGTGCGCAGTCGCAGCCGCACCGACATGAGCCGCCACGCGCTGAACAGCGCACAGGCCACGACCAGCACCCCCACCAGCAGCTGTTGCAGCAGCGCGCTCATGCAGGCATCGCCCCAGCGCCGAGCGCGACCGCCACGCGGTAAGTGAGCAGGGCGCCGAGATAGGCCAGCGCAAACAGGTACAGCGCCATGTAGAGCGGATACCGCCAGGAGTTGGTCTCGCGCCTGACCACGGCCAGCGTGGACAGACATTGCGGCGCGAACACGTACCAGGCGAGCAGCGACAGGCCGGTGGCCAGGCTCCAGCCGTGCGCAATCACCGGCGTGAGGGTGCCCGCGACGTCGTTCGAGCCCGACATCGCGTACACGGTACCGAGCGCGCTCACCGCGACCTCACGGGCCGCGAGCCCTGGTACGAGCGCGATCGAGATCTGCCAGTTGAAGCCGAGCGGCGCAAACAGGAACTCGAGCCCGCGCCCGAGCAATCCCGCGATGCTGTACTGGATGGCGGGCCCGGTCGCCCCAGGTGGTGGCGCGGGGAAGCTCGCCAGGAACCAAAGCACCACCATCAGCGTCAGGATGATCGTGCCCACGCGCGTCAGGAAAATGCGCGCGCGCTCCCACAACCCCAGCGCGAGGTTCGACAGGTGGGGCAGGCGGTACTCGGGCAGCTCGAGCAGCAGCGGGCGGTACTCGCCGCGCATCATGGTGCGCTTCAGCACCAAGGCGACCGCGAGCGCGCTCGCCACGCCGGCCAGATACAGTGCGAACAGCACCAGCCCGCGCAGGTCGAACACGCCGACCGCACGCTGTGGAATGAACGCACCGATCAGCAGCGCATACACCGGCAGGCGCGCCGAGCAGGTCATGAGCGGTGCGATCATGATGGTCGCAAGACGATCGCGCGCCGAGGGGATGGTGCGCGCCGCCATGATGCCCGGGATGGCGCAGGCGAAGCTCGACAGCAGTGGAATGAAGGCGCGCCCCGACAGCCCGACGCGCCCCATCAGCCGGTCGAGCATGAACGCGGCACGCGGCAGATAACCGGAGTCCTCGAGCGCCAGGATGAACAGGAACAGGATCAGAATCTGCGGCAGAAATACCAACACGCTGCCGGTACCGGCGATTACGCCGTCGAGCAGCAGGCTGCGCAGCGGCCCCGCCGGCAGCACGGCGGAAAGCTGCGCCGCCAGTGATTGCACGCCGGCATTGATCAGATTCTGCGGCGCCTTCGCCCAGCTGAAGACCGCCTGGAACATGAGGAACAGCACCGTGGCCAGCAGCAGCGGACCTGCGACCGGGTGCAACACCAGCGCATCGAGGCGCCTGAGCGCCGCCAGCCGTGCGGGCACGCGGTAGCCGCTGTCCTGCAGCACACGGCGCACCTCGCGCTGCGTCGCCTCGATCTCGGCTGCGCTCGGCGTCGGCGGCACTTCGAGGGAGCGTATTGCCCTGATAACGGCGCGGTCGGCGAAACCGTACGCATCGATGGCCTCGACGAGCTCGCGCTCGCCGCCCGCCCGCACCGCGACGGTCGGCACCACCGGTACCCCGAGGGCACGCTCGAGAGCGGCGCGATCGAAGGCATAACCGCGCTGCGCGGCGACATCGCTCATATTGAGCGCCACGATCATCGGACGCCCGAGGCGCTTCAGCTCGAGCACCAGGCGCAGATTCAGACGCAGGTTGGTGGCGTCGACGACGCAGACCAGCAGGTCCGGCGGCGGCTCGGCGGCGTGCCGGCCGAGCACCACGTCGCGCGCGATCGCCTCATCGAGCGTTGCAGGCTCGAGGCTATACACGCCGGGCAGATCGACCACGCGGAAGGTGCGGCCGGTGCGTGGACCCACGAGCCGGCCTTCCTTGCGCTCGACCGTGACCCCCGGATAGTTGGCAACTTTCTGCCGGCTGCCCGTCAGTCGATTGAAGAGTGCCGTCTTGCCGCAGTTGGGCACCCCGATGAGCGAGAGGCTGATCTGCGGCGCGGCCAGTGCCGCGGCCGGGACGCTCATGGCTCGGCAGCGACCGCCTGGGGCGAGACGCTGGGAACGTGCGGTTTTGCGCTGGCCTTCGTCTGATGCAACTCCACCTGCTCGCAGGCCTTGGTTTGTGCCGCATGGGGTGACGCGCTGGCCTCGGAGTGCTGCAATTCGACCCGCTCGCAGGCCTTGGTTTGTGCCGCATGGGGTGACGCGCTGGCCTCGGAGTGGTGCAATTCGACCCAGATTCCTTGCGCCTCCCGCCGCCGCAGCGCGAGCGTGGTATGGCCGACGCGCACCACGAACGGGTCGCGGCCAGGGCGCGCCTCGGCCAGGACCTCCACCTGCTCGCCGTGCACGAAGCCCAGTTCGAGCAGCCGCCGCTCGAGCGAGGACAGAGCTGCTGCGCCCGAGCCTACGCCCACCACGGAGCCACACGCTCCTCGCGGCAGCGCTGCAAGGCTCACGAACCCTGGCTTCAGGCTGACGCGCTCGGCGATCGCATCCATGAAATCAGTATGGATGAGAACGGTTCGCATTTGCAATAAGGACATTTCACGATGGTGACGCGGCTCGCAGGACGCTCCAGGTCAGCGGACCGGGGGTTAACGACATGTTTTAAAACAGATACTTACGATTGTCACGCCGTTGCCGAAGATCGCTGCGCCACCGCCCTTGGCGTACCCGCCAGACCCGCCTCAGGCAGAAGCGGCGCCAGGTACTTTCCGGTCCAGGATCCCGGACTGGTGGCGATCTCCTCAGGCGTGCCGGCCGCCAGGATTTCACCGCCGCCCTCTCCGCCTTCCGGTCCCAGGTCGATCACCCAGTCGGCGGTCTTGATGACGTCAAGGTTGTGCTCGATCACGACGATGGTGTTGCCGTCGTCCCGCAGCCGGTGCAGCACGAGCAGCAGCTGCTCGACATCGTGAAAGTGCAGTCCTGTGGTCGGCTCATCGAGGATGTAGAGGGTGCGGCCGGTTGCGCGCTTGGCCAGCTCGCGTGACAGCTTCACCCGCTGCGCTTCGCCCCCCGAGAGTGTCGTGGCGTTCTGCCCGAGCTTCACGTATGCGAGCCCGACGTCGGTCAGCGTCTGCAGCTTGCTGGCGGCAGCCGGCACGTTCTGGAAGAACCGGGCCGCCTCCTCGACGGTCATCTCGAGCACCTCGTGGATGTTCTTGCCGCGGTAGCGGATCTCGAGGGTCTCGCGGTTGTAGCGTTGACCCTTGCAGACGTCGCACGGCACGTAGACGTCGGGCAGGAAGTGCATCTCCACGCGGATCACGCCGTCGCCCTGGCAAGCCTCGCAGCGGCCCCCCTTGACGTTGAAGCTGAAGCGTCCGGCGTCGTAGCCGCGGGCACGTGCCTCCGGAACGGCGGCAAACAGCTCGCGCAGCGGCGCGAACAATCCGGTGTAGGTTGCGGGATTGGAGCGTGGCGTTCGCCCGATCGGACTCTGATCGATGTCGATCACACGATCGATGTGCTCGAGTCCCTCGATGCGCTCGCACGGCGCAGCCTCGACGCGCGCACCGGTGAGGTGTGCGGCGGTGTGGCCGAACAGCGTATCGATGATCAGCGTCGATTTGCCCGAGCCTGATACGCCGGTCACGCAGGTGAGCAGGCCGAGCGGGATGTGTGCTGTGACATTGCGCAGGTTGTTGCCGCGCGCGCCGATGATAGTGATCTGCCGCGCCGGATCCGGCCGGATGCGCAGATGCGGCACCGCGACGCGACGCTTGCCGGCGAGGTACTGGCCGGTGATCGAGGCGGGATTGGCCGCGATGTCCGCCGGCGTCCCCTGCGCGACCAGGTGGCCGCCGTGCGCGCCGGCGCCGGGGCCGAGGTCCACGACGTGATCGGCTTCCCGGATCGCTTCCTCGTCATGTTCGACGACGATGACGGTGTTGCCGAGGTCGCGCAGTTGCTTGAGCGTGGTCAGCAGGCGGCGGTTGTCGCGCTGGTGCAGCCCGATGGAGGGCTCGTCGAGAATGTACATCACGCCGGTGAGGCCCGAGCCGACCTGACTCGCCAGACGGATACGCTGTGATTCGCCGCCCGACAGCGTCTCTGCCCTGCGATCCAGCGTCAGGTAATCGAGGCCCACGTCGGCGAGAAAACGCAGCCGTTCCACGATGCCCTTGGCGATCTTCACGGCGACCTCGCCACGCCAGCCGGTGATGTCGAGTCGGGTGAAGAATTCCAGGGCCCGGCCGACCGTGAGATGCGCCACCTGCGGCAGCGCGTGATCGGCGACGAACACGAAGCGTGCGGTGCGATTGAGACGCGTGCCCTGACAATCCGGGCACGGTCGCACGCCGAGATAGCGCGCCAGCTCCTCACGCACCATGGGCGACTCGGTCTCGCGATAGCGGCGCGTGAGATTCGGCAGAATGCCCTCGAACGGATGGCGCTTGCGCGCGCGGCGCCCACCGGCCTGGGGATAGCTGAATGCGATCGCTTCCGTGCCGCTGCCGCTGAGCAGCACGTGACGCACGTGCTCGGGCAGCTCCGTCCACGGCGTCTCGATATCGAAGCCGTAGTGACGCGCGAGCGCCTGGATGAGCTGAAAGTAGTGATCGTTGCGCCGGTCCCAGCCGCGCACCGCGCCGCCGGCGAGCGACAGGTGCGGGTGCATCACCACGCGCTGCGGATCGAAGAACTCCTGCACACCGAGGCCATCGCAGCTGGGGCAGGCCCCCGAGGGGTTGTTGAACGAGAACAGCGCGGGAGTGAGCGGTGGCACGCTGTAGCCGCATACCGGGCAGGCGTGCCGGCTGGAGAACGTGAGCTCCTCGCGCAGGGGCTCCTCGAGAAACGCGAGCCGGACGAGCCCCCCGAGAGGCGCAGCGCCGTCTCGAAGGATTCGGCGAGGCGCTGCGCCGCGTCGGGTCGCACCCGCATGCGATCGACTACCGCCTCGATGGTGTGTTTCTTCCTGGTATCGAGCTGCGGCAGGGCGTCCATCTCATAAATGCGCCCGTCGATGCGTACCCGCACGAATCCCTGGCCCTGCAGGTCCTCGAGCACCTCGAGATGCTCGCCCTTGCGCGCCGTGACCACCGGCGCCAGCAGTGCGATGGCGGCTCCCTCCGGCAAGCGCAGCACCTGATCGACCATCTGACTCACGGTCTGCGCCGTGAGATCGATGCCATGATCGGGACAGCGCGGCGTGCCCGCGCGCGCATACAGGAGGCGCAGGTAGTCGTAGATCTCGGTCACGGTGCCGACGGTCGAGCGTGGGTTGTGCGAGCTCGCTTTCTGCTCGATGGCGATTGCCGGGGACAGCCCCTCGATGCTGTCGACGTCAGGCTTGTCCATGGTGGCCAGAAACTGTCGCGCGTACGTCGACAGCGACTCGACGTAGCGGCGCTGGCCTTCGGCGTACAGGGTGTCGAAGGTGAGCGACGACTTTCCCGAGCCGGACAGGCCCGTCACCACGATCAGCCGCTCGCGTGGCAGGTCGAGGTTCAGATTCTTGAGGTTGTGGGTGCGCGCGCCGCGCACGCGAATGTGCTGCATTGAACCGTCAATGGTACGCGGCCGGGGAAGTCAGACCCAAAGACAAGAGCCAAAGGCCAACGGGTATGACCTATGTGGGGGCTCAAAACCCATTGGTAAATGACCGCTTAACCATCGCTCGAGGCACCCCTTCCAACCCCCGCTTGGTCCGACCGCGCGTGGGCGCCGCAACACCTCACCGCTTTGACTATCTGAGAACATATCGTAAGATATATCGGTCGTCAAAGGAGGACTCATGCATCGACACTTCTTTCGCCGCGCTTCGCGGCATTTCGCCGATGGCTGCGGCCCCGGGTACCACATGGGGCACGGTCACGGACGGCGCTTCGGGCACTTCGCCGGCGGCTTCATGGGTGGCGCGGGCTGGGGCGGTAGGGCCTTTCGCGCCGGTCGCCGCCTCGCTGCCGGGGATCTGCAGCTGGTGCTGCTGGCGCTGCTCGCCGAACGACCCAGCCACGGCTACGAGTTGATCAAGGCGCTCGAGGAACGCTCCGGCGGTTTCTATGTTCCAAGCCCCGGCATGATCTATCCGGCGCTCACCTGGCTCGAGGAGGTCGGCTACGCCAGCGTCGCCGCCGAGGGCGCCAAGAAGCTCTACAGCATCACCGACAGCGGCCGTGCGTATCTCAAGGAGAATCGTGACGCCGCCGATGCGATGCTCGCGCAGCTCGAGTACATCGGCCGCCGGATGGGCCGCGTGCGCGAGATCTTCGGGGACGAGGCCGATGAGGAAGGCGACTCCGGCGAGATCCACGCGGCTCGCCGCGAGCTCAAGCAGGCGCTGCGCGAGCGGCGCGGCGCATCCGCGCAAGAGGAGAGCCGCATCGCAGCCATTCTGCGCAACGCGGCCGAGCAGATCCGTGGCAAGGGCTGACCGCCCCCTGAGCGCTAGCCCGGCGCCGCCGGCGGCTGTGCATATCTGCGCCAGGGCGCAGTGAATTCACCCTAGCCGCCGCCGCGCGCCATCACCTATGCTTGCGGCAACGACACGAGGACTTTCACCATGGCGCGCGGCATCAACAAGGTCATTCTCATCGGTAATCTCGGAGCGGATCCGGAGACGCGCGCCATGCCCTCCGGCACGACGGTGGCGAATCTGCGCGTAGCGACCAGCGAGAGCTGGCGCGACAAGCAGACCGGGGAGCAGCAGGAGCGCACCGAGTGGCATCGGGTCGCGCTGTTCGGGCGCCTCGCGGAAGTGGCGGGCGAGTACCTGCGCAAGGGCTCGCAGGTCTACATCGAGGGGAGCCTGCGCACGCGCAAGTGGCAGGACAAGCAGGGTAACGAGCGCTACTCCACCGAGATCATCGGCAACGAGCTGCAGATGCTGGGCGGCCGCGGCGGTGCCGGCGGTGCCGCAGGTGCGGCCGCCGGCGGCGGCGCGGAAGGTTCCGGGCGCATTGCCGGCGCCGCGCCAGCCCTCTCCGAGGAGTCCGGCGGCGCATCGCGGGGTGAGGAGTTCGACGACGACATTCCGTTCTAGCCGCAGCGCCGCCACGACAGGCGGCGCACGCGGGGCTCGCCTCGGCCCGCGGTGCTAGAGATGCTCGTGCAGGAAACCGTCGAGCGCCTGCAGGAGCTGCACGCGTGAGTCCGTGTGCGACAGCCAGTGGTCCTCATTGGGCAGCTTGACGACCGTGACCGGCTTGCCCGCTTTGCTCAGGGCGGCCGCCATGCGCTCGGACTGCTCGTTCGGCACGCGCGCATCGCCGGTGCCGTAGGCGATGAGTATCGGAATCCTGATGGCGTCGACGGAGTTGATCGGCGATTTGGTCTTCAGTGCCGGGTCTGTTTCCGCCCCGACCCGCTCGGTGAACTCGGATTGCGACGCCGAGATGATGCGCACGAAGGTGCCGTACCTTGGGATCTCCTCCTCCATCAGGGCGCGCAGGTCTGAGACGCCGTTGACGCTGGCAGCGCACGAGTAGAGTGTCGGCGTGAACGCCGCACCGGCGAGGGCGGCATAGCCGCCGTACGACATGCCGACGATCCCAACGTGGTGCGGATCGGCGATGCCCTGCTCGATCATCGCCTGGACGCCGTCGGTGACGTCGTCTTGCATCAGGCCGCCCCACTGGCGGTATCCGGCTTTCTGGAAGGCCTCGCCGAAACCCGTGGAACCGCGAAACTGCGGCTGAAGTACCGCGTAACCGCGCGTCGCCAGGAACTGCACGAACCACTCGAAGCCGGGGTAATCCCGCTCGTTCGGGCCACCGTGGGGGTAAACAACCAGTGGTCCCGCGCCTGCGCGCTTACCGGGTGGCAGCGTGAGGTATGCCGGGATTGGCGTGCCGTCGCGCGCCTTGTAGGTGATCTCCTTGAACTCACCGAGTGGCACATTGGCGAGCGCCGGGTAGGACTCCGCGGCGATATCAGCGCGATGCGCGGAGAAATCGATGAGGTAGAACACCGGCGGCGTGGACGGTGACTGCACCTCGGCGAGCGTGCGCGCGCCGTCGCTTGACCAGCCGTAGAGGTCCACCATCCGGTTGGGAAACGCATGCTCCACGAGCTCGGCGCGATGACGCGCATCCGGATCCAGCCAGTTGACGTGCGTCTTCGTGCCGCTGACGTAAACGCCGATGATTGCCCCGCTGTAGCTGTCCGTGTAGGTATTGGTGATGTCGGCGTCCGGATCCTCGGCCAGCAGCCGCAGCGGGGAGCCATCGAGCGGCAGCGCCCACGCGGCCATGCGACTGCGGCCGTTGGTCGTCAACAGCACGAGCGCGGAGTTGTCGGGCAGAATGCCCGCGAGAATCGGCCGCTGATTGTCGTCCCTGCGCAGGATCTCCCGGGCGCTTTCACCTGAGAAGGCGTACACATGGTAAGCGCGCGTTTTCCAGTCCCAATCCTCGCGCGCCACCGGCGCACCATCGTGATTGACCACCCAGCTGATCGTATGCTCGTTTCCGAAGCGGATGGCTGTCGCCGCGCCAGTGGTCGTGTCGACTTCGAGCAGGCAGGCGGTGCCGCGCTCGCAGGCCTGGCTCGCCATGATGACTGTGTGCGGCTTGCTGGGCCGTGTCCGCACCAAGTAGGTAACCATCGCTATCCGGGCTTCGTTGTTACTGCCCTGCACCGGGCGCGCCAGATGGCTACCGGTACCCGCTGTCCGGTCGTTGACGATTCTATTGCCGTTCATCCCGGGCAGCATGCGGCCATCGCCGCCGCTCGCGTCGTAGGCCATGTTGATGTAGTACTCGCGCGATAACTGGGTCGCGGTCTGCGCATTCTGCGTCGCGCTGAAGGTGATGATCAGCGTCTCGTCGTCGTTCCACCGTATACCGCGGATTTTCAGGCTCTCGGGCAGCGCGAGCACACGCAGCTCCTTGCGCGAGGCGATGTCGAACATGACGACACGCGGCCTGGCGACGCGCTGATCGATCCAGGCGAGGCGCTGTCCGTTCGGCGTCATCACCACGTGGGAGCTTGCCGGCAGCGCGCCGAACACCTCCGCCGGGGGCGGTGAGACGTCGGCCGCAGCGGCGACTGGCGGCGCACCGAGGACGGCCGAGAGCAGCAATACGGAGGCAATCTCGCGCACGACGAAAGAATGTCCCGACGCGACAGGCCGGAGACAGGTTGTCAGATGCATGGCACCCCCCTGACAAGCTCAAGTATGGGAGGGTCTCCGTTCCCGTGCCACCTGCACGGCGCCGCGCCCACGGGCCTTTAATGCAAGCTTATGAAGTGCATTGATTTTTTCATAATCCACTCATGCCCGTGCGGGCGCGATGCCAAGCCCGTAGAATTCACGGTCCCACTCACGCTATGCCCCGCCGCTACTTCATCAAGACCTTCGGCTGCCAGATGAACGAGTACGACTCCGCCCGCATGGCGGATGTGCTGCGTGCCGGCGAGCT
This sequence comes from uncultured Gammaproteobacteria bacterium, assembly GCA_963837075.1. Taxonomy (GTDB): domain Bacteria; phylum Pseudomonadota; class Gammaproteobacteria; order Steroidobacterales; family Steroidobacteraceae; genus 13-2-20CM-66-19. The sequence goes on from CAWILY010000009.1 coordinate 1,143,932, forward strand.
GACTGCGACCGACGATCCGGGCGAGGCGGACTTGCTCCTGATGAACACCTGCTCGGTGCGCGAGAAGGCGCAGGAGAAGGTGTTCTCACTCCTCGGCGAGTGGCGGCTGCTCAAGATGCGGCGGCCGGACGTGATCATCGGCGTCGGCGGCTGCGTGGCCAGCCAGGAAGGAGAGGCGATCACCGAGCGGGCTCCGTTCGTCGACCTGGTGTTCGGGCCACAGACCCTGCACCGCCTGCCACAGCTGATCGCCGCGCGTCGGCGCAGCGGCCGCGCGGTGGTCGACGTGAGCTTCCCGGAGATCGAGAAGTTCGATCATCTGCCGGCGCCGCGGGCGGAGGGCTCGCGCGCTTACGTATCGGTCATGGAAGGCTGCAGTCGCTACTGCAGTTTCTGTATCGTGCCCTACACGCGCGGCGAGGAGGTCAGCCGTTCCTTCGACTCGGCGCTTGCGGAAGTGCGGCAGCTCGCCGCGCAGGGCGTCGCCGAGATCACGCTCCTCGGTCAGAACGTCAACGCCTACCGCGGTGCCATGCAGGATGGCGCCAGGATCGATCTGGCGACGCTGCTGCACCATGTCGCACGGGTGCCGGGCATCGAACGCATACGCTTCACGACCTCACACCCGCTCGAGTTCGACGACAGCCTCATCGAGGCGTTTGCCAGCATCCCGCAGCTCGCCAACCACCTGCACCTGGCGGTGCAGAGCGGCTCGGATCGCGTGCTGGCGCTGATGAAGCGCGGCTACACCGCGCTCGAATTCAAGGACAAGGTGCGCCGGCTGCGCGCCGTGCGGCCGGACATCTCGATCTCGTCCGACTTCATCGTCGGCTTTCCCGGCGAGAGCGAGCGCGATTTTGCCGCAACGCTCGCCCTGGTGCGTGAGGTGGGCTTCGATCAGTCCTTCAGTTTCATCTACAGCCGCCGTCCCGGTACACCGGCGGCATCGCTCCCGGACCCAGTCGAGCCCGCCGAGAAGCAGGCGCGCCTGGCGCGGCTGCAGGCGCAACTCGACAGCCAGGCGCGCGCCATCAGTGAGCGCATGGTCGGCACGCGACAGCGGGTGCTGGTTGAGCGTCCGGCGAAGAAGGATGCCCGCGAGCTCGCCGGGCGTACCGCCAACAATCGCTGGGTGAACTTCTCAGGTCCCGCAGCGCTCATCGGCCGCTTCGTCGACGTGATCGTCACCGAAGCGCATCCCCACAGCCTGCGCGGCCGCCTGGCCGCGGCCGCCGCCGCGGCGGCGCCCGCCGCAGCGCTGGCTGCAGCGGGCGGCTGAAGCTGGTGGCTGCCTCAGTGCCCGAGCCGCGGCGGGAGTTCGAGCTCGCTCCCGCCGACAACACGCGCCTGGCGAATCTGTGCGGCCCGCTCGACGAGAATCTGCGCATGCTCGAAACGCGGCTCGACGTACGTATTCAACGTCGTGGCGACACCTTCCGCGTGAGCGGCGCCCAGGCGCTGAGCGCGGAGGACCTGCTGCGCGAGCTGTTCACGCTGACGCAGAGCGAGGAGATCACTCCCGAGCGCGTGCATCTGGCGCTGCGCGAGCGCGCGGCCGGGCCGCCGCCAACCCCGGAGGAGCGCGAGCACGGCGTACGCGTGCCGCGCGGCGGCATCCGTGCGCGCGGCGCGCATCAGCGTGATTATCTCGAGCACATCCGCACCCGTGATCTCACCCTCGGCATCGGTCCAGCCGGCACCGGCAAGACCTACCTCGCCGTGGCCTGTGCCGTGGAGGCGCTGCAGGCCGACCGCGTGCGCCGCCTGATCCTGGTGCGGCCCGCCGTCGAAGCCGGTGAACGCCTCGGCTTCCTGCCCGGCGATCTGACGCAGAAGGTCGATCCCTACCTGCGGCCGATGTACGACGCGCTCTACGAGATGATGGGGTTCGATCGCGTGGCACGTTTCATCGAGCGCAACGTCATCGAGGTCGCGCCGCTCGCCTTCATGCGCGGCCGCTCGCTCAACGACTCGTTCATCATCCTCGACGAGGCGCAGAACACCACCATCGAGCAGATGAAGATGTTCCTCACCCGCATCGGGTTCGGCTCGAAGGCGGTCGTGACCGGCGATGTCACGCAGACCGACCTGCCCGCCGGCAGGCAGTCGGGCCTCGCGCACGTCGTCGACGTGCTGCGCGCGGTCGAGGGCGTGGCATTCACCTTCTTCGATGCGCACGACGTAGTGCGTCACCCGCTGGTACAGCGCATCGTGCAGGCCTACGAGTCGCGCGGGGGCTCCACTTGAGCGCCACTGCGCTGCGGACGGTGCGCGCGCGCCGCGCTGCGCCCGGGGTGCGGCTCGAGCTGCGGCGGCGCGTGCGCGGCTGGTCGCCGCCGCGCAGCGAACTGGCGCGCTGGGCGAGTGCGGCGCTCGGCCGGGACGCCGCCGGACGCGAGCTCGGCGTGTGTACCGTGGGACCGGCCGAGAGCGCGCGGCTGAATGCGCGCTTCCGCGGCCGCGATCGAGCCACCAACGTGCTGTCATTCCCGGCAGCGCGCCTGCCGCACCGGCTTACCCAGGCCCGCCAACCGCTCGGCGAGCTGGTGATCTGCCCGCGCGTGCTGCGCAGCGAAGCACGTGCGCAGGCGAAAGCGCTGCGCGCGCACTGGGCGCACCTGGTGGTGCACGGCGCGCTGCACCTGGCGGGCTACGATCACATGCGGGCTGCGGATGCACGCCGCATGGAGCGCCGCGAGATCGCCGTACTGCGCCGCCTCGGCTTCGGCGATCCTTACCGGAGCTGACGGCAAATGGCAAAGGATCTCAACACCACCGGACGCTGGCTGAAGCGCCTCACTCAGGGACTTGCGACCGAGCCGCAGGACCGCAACGAGCTGCTCACCGTGCTGCGCGAGGCGAGCGAGCGTGGCGTGATCGACAGCGATGCGCTCATCATGCTCGAGGGTGTGCTCGAGGTCGGCGACCTGCAGGTACGCGACATCATGGTGCCGCGCGCGCAGATGGTGTTCGTGCGCCGCGACCAGCCGGCCGCGCGCATCCTGCCGGTGGTGGTGGAGTCCGGCCACTCGCGCTTTCCGGTGATGGACGAGGATCGCGACAACATCGTCGGGATCCTGCTGGCGAAGGACCTGCTGCGCCTCACCACCGCGCAGGCGCGCGAGCGTTTCGACATCCGGGAGTACATGCGTCCGGCGGTGTTCGTGCCGGAATCGAAGCGGCTCAACGTGCTGCTCAAGGAATTCCGCCGCAACCGCAATCACATGGCCATCGTGGTCGATGAGTACGGCGGCGTGTCGGGACTGTGCACCATCGAGGACGTGATCGAGCAGATCGTCGGCGAGATCGACGACGAGTTCGATGTCGAAGACGACCAGAACATCCGCCGCGACGCCGCGGCACAGTTCACCGTGCGCGGCGTCACCCGCATCGAGGAATTCAATGAATATTTCGGCACGCGGTTGCCGGAAGGTGCGGGCGTCGACACCGTCGCAGGACTGCTGATGAAGCAGCTGGGGCGACTGCTGCGTCGCGGCGAGACCGCCAGCATCGACGGCTTCGAGTTCCGCGTGCTGCGTGCCGATCGCCGCCGCATCGACGCGCTGCGGGTGGTTGCGCCGCACGACGTGCTGCCGCCGGACGAGCGTGCCGCGGGCGGCGCGGCCTGAGGCTCATGTCACCGCAGGCCTCCGCCGTCGCGCGGGCGGCGCCCGCGCCGTACGTGCTGGCGCGGCCCGCATCCGCGCTGCTGCGCGCCGTGATCGCCTTCCTGGCCGGCGGTGCGCTCGCCGCTTCGTTCGCGCCGCTGAATCTGTGGCCGCTCGCGGTGCTGGCACCGGCCGTGCTCATGTGGCTGTGGCAGGACGCCGCGCCGCGCGAGGCCGCTCGCCTGGGATTCTGGTTCAGCTTCGCCACCTTCGCCGCGGGCACCTATTGGCTGTACATCAGTATTCACGGCTTCGGCGGTGCGCCACTGTGGCTCGCCTTCGGGCTGATGCTGGGACTGGTGAGCATCATGGGTCTGTACCAGGCGGCGCTCGGCTACGCCGTGGCGCGCTGGCTGCCCGCCCGCGGCGCGCTGCGTTGGCTGGTGACGGTGCCGGCGGCCTGGCTGCTGGTGGAATGGTGGCGCGGCTGGTTTCTGTCAGGATTCTCCTGGCTGTCGCTCGGCTACTCGCAGACCGACACCTGGCTCGCAGGTCTCGCGCCGGTGGTCGGCGTCTACGGCATCAGTGCGGCGCTGCTGCTGTCCGCCGGCGGCCTCACGGCGCTCTTGTGCGGCCGCGGCACGCGGCTGCGGGTGGCGGCGGCCGCAGCGCTGCTCGCCCCCTGGGCGGTCGGCGGCCTGTTGTATCAGCACTCCTGGACGCAGCCAGCGGGGCCTGCGGTGACCGTCGCGGTGGTGCAGGGTGCGATTCCGCAGGACGAGAAGTGGCAGCAGAGCAATCGCCAGACGACGCTCGACCTGTATCAGGCACTGACCGAGCGCGTGCTCGGGACCGACCTGATCGTGTGGCCGGAGTCCGCGCCCGCCGACGTCGCCAACGATCTGGTGCCCTACATCAATCACCTGTATGGCGAAGCACGTGCTCATGGCTCCGTGCTGGTGATGGGTGTGCTGCGGGCCGAGGGCGATGCGCGTTCCCCGGCAGCGATGCGCTACTACAACTCGGTGCTGGCGCTGGATGTCAAACCGAGCTGGTACGACAAGCATCACCTGGTGCCGTTCGCAGAGTTCTTCCCCGTGCCGCAGTTCGTGCGCGCGTGGCTGCGCCTCATGAGTCTGCCTTACTCGGACTTCACGCCTGGGGCGCTGCGGCAGCCGCCGCTGCCCGCCGGCAGGCTGCAGCTCGGCACCACGGTGTGTTACGAGGACGCCTACGGCAGCTCCATGCTGAGTGTGTTGCCGGGCGCCGACGCTCTGGTGAACGTGACCAACGATGCCTGGTTCGGACACTCGAGCGCGCGGCATCAGCACTTCCAGATCGCGCGCATGCGCGCCCTGGAGGCGGGCCGCTACATGGTGCGCGCCGCCAATGACGGCATTTCCGCGGTGATCGGCGCGCACGGCGAAGTCATCGCCCGTGCCCCGGAATTCAGAAGCCTGGTGCTGGTCTCAAAGGTGATTCCCTATGGCGGCCTCACGCCCTACGCACGTGTCGGTAACTGGCTGATTGTGAGCCTGGCGACGCTCGTGCTGGCATACGGCCTGTGGGTGCGGAATGATAGGCGGGCGGCGCAGTGACCGCTGCCGGAAGTAGCCCAATGAATACCACGTTCCCTGCCACGTGCCCTGCGCTGTTGTCGCGCGTGGTAGTGGTTTGTGCGTGCATTCTGGTCGTGGCATGTTCCCGCGAGCTGTCGGCGCAGTCCGCGCCGGCGACGGCCCCGCCGCCGCCCGGCAGCACCACCGCCGCGGCACCGCCCGCGGCCGTGAGTCTCGCGGCCGCACCGCAGGAAAATGCCGCGGGTGTCACCGGGCGCTCCGCGCTGCCGGATTTCTCACAACTGGTCGACCGCTGCGGGCCGGCGGTGGTGAATGTCGAGGTGGTTGAAAAGGCGCCGGCCAACAACGGCATCCAGGGCCTGTCGCCGAACGACCCCTTCTATGATTTCTTCCGCCGCTTCGGCATTCCGCCACCCGGTCAGGGTCCGCGTGAGCGTCAGCCGCCGGCGCGGGGTGCGGGCTCGGGCTTCATCGTCAGCTCCGACGGCTACATCCTCACCAACACACACGTGGTCGGGAACGCCGAAGAGGTGACGGTGCGGCTCACCGACCGGCGCGAGTTCCCGGCGAAGGTGATCGGCGCCGACGAGCGCACCGACGTCGCGGTGATCAAGATCAATGCCAGCAATCTGCCGATCGTCAAGCTCGGCGACCCGTCGCGCATCCGCCCCGGGCAGTGGGTGCTCGCCATCGGCTCGCCGTTCGGCTTCGAGAACACCGCCACGGCCGGCATCATCAGTGCCACCTCGCGCTCGGTGCCGGGTGAGAACTACGTGCCGTTCATCCAGACCGACGTGCCGGTGAATCCCGGCAACTCCGGTGGGCCGCTGTTCAACATGGCCGGCGAGGTGGTCGGCATCAACTCGCAGATCTTCAGCCGCACGGGCGGCTTCATGGGCGTGTCGTTCGCCATCCCGATCGATGTGGCGCGCAATGTCGAGGAGCAGCTGATCAGGACCGGGCGCGTGGTGCGCGGGCGCATCGGCGTGACCATCCAGGACGTCAACGCACAGCTCGCCGAGTCCTTCGGACTCGACCGGCCACGCGGGGCGCTGGTGTCCTCGGTCGAGAAGGACGGGCCGGCCGCCCGCGCCGGCATCGCGCCGGGGGACGTGATCCTGGCGGTCGACGGCCGGCAGATCGAGCGCTACGGCGAGCTCTCCAGCAGCATCGCCGCCATGAAGCCGGGCACGGATGCGAGTCTCGAGCTGTGGCGCGGTGGCAAAGAGCAGACGCTCAGCGTCAAGATCGCTGAGCTCAAGGAGCAGCAGCAGACCGTCGCCGCGCGCGGCGGCAAGCCCTCCGAGCACGGCGGCGATCAGGCCGGCGCGCTCGGACTGACGGTGCGGCCGCTGGAGCCGCGCGAGAAGGAGCAGGCCGGTACGCAGGGGAGCCTGGTGGTGGAGGAGGTGACCGGGCCGGCGCAGGCGGCGGAAATCGAGCCCGGCGATATCATACTGGGCATCAACGGCAAGCGCGTGCACACGGTGAAGGAGCTGCAGGATGCGGCCCGCGCCGCGGGCAAGAACGTCGCGCTGCTGATTCAACGCGAGGACGCGCAGATCTTCGTACCGTTGCGCCTGCCGTAAGAACAATGCAAGAAAGCTACGATCCCGCGGCCGTCGAGCGCGCCGCGCAGCAGTATTGGCAGGAGCAGCGCAGCTTCGAGGTGCGCGAGGATCCCGGCCGGCCGAAGTTCTACTGCCTGTCGATGCTGCCGTACCCGTCGGGACGGCTGCACATGGGGCACGTGCGCAACTACACGATCGGTGACGTGCTGGCGCGCTTTCTGCGCATGCAGGGCTACAACGTGCTGCAGCCGATGGGCTGGGACGCCTTCGGCCTGCCGGCCGAGAATGCCGCCATCAGCAACGGAGTGCCGCCGGCCCGCTGGACGCGCGAGAACATCGCGCACATGCGCGCGCAGCTCAAGTCGCTCGGGTTTGCGCTCGACTGGCGCCGCGAGATCGCCACCTGCGATCCGCAGTATTACCGCTGGAATCAGTGGCTGTTCCTGCGCATGCTCGAGAAGGGGCTCGCCTATCGCAGGAGCGGCGTGGTCAACTGGGATCCGGTCGATCAGACGGTGCTCGCCAACGAGCAGGTGATCGACGGCCGCGGCTGGCGCACCGGCGCGCCGGTCGAGAGGCGCGAGATCCCGATGTATTACCTCGCGATCACGCGCTACGCGGACGAGCTGCTCGAGATGCTCGATACCATGGAGGGCTGGCCGGAGCGCGTGCGCCTCATGCAGGCCAACTGGATCGGCCGCAGCGAGGGTTGCGAGATCGCTTTCCCGTACGCGCGCGACACGGCGAGTGCCGCGGGCCGGGAAGGGGCGCTGCGGGTGTTCACCACGCGCGCCGACACGCTGTTCGGCGCCACCTTCGTCGCCATCGCGGCCGAGCATCCGGTGGCGCTCGCCGCCGCGCGCACGCAGCCGGCGTTGGCGGCGTTCCTCGATGAGTGTCGGCGCGGCAGCGTGATCGAGGCCGACGTGGCGACGCAGCAGAAGAAGGGTATGCCGACAGGGCTGCACGTGCTGCACCCGCTGACCGGCGCACCGCTCGAGATCTGGGTGGCCAACTACGTGTTGATGGCGTACGGCGAAGGTGCGGTCATGGGCGTGCCGGCGCACGATGAGCGCGATTTCGAGTTCGCGCTGCAGAACGGCCTGCCGGTGGTCACGGTGGTGCGCTCCGCGAGCGGCGCCTACCAGCAAGTGCGGGCGCCCTGGCTACCCGCCTACGCCGAATACGGCGTCACGGTGAACTCCGGTGAATTTTCCGGGCTCAACTTCCAGGCTGCGGTGGATGCCATCGCCGCGGCGCTCGAGAGCCGCGGCCTCGGCAGAAAGCGCGTGCAGTTTCGTCTGCGCGACTGGGGCATCTCGCGCCAGCGCTACTGGGGATGCCCGATTCCGATCATCCACTGCGGCAGCTGCGGCGAGCTACCGGTGCCGGATGAGCAACTGCCGGTGATGCTGCCCGAGGACCTGGTGCCCGACGGCAGCGGCAATCCACTCGCCAGGTCGCCGGCCTTCTATGAGTGCCGCTGTCCGCGGTGCGGCCAGCCGGCGCGGCGCGAGACGGACACCATGGACACCTTCGTCGACTCGTCCTGGTACTTCATGCGCTACGCGTGCGCCGATGCCGCGACTGCGATGGTCGATGCACGCGTCGAGTACTGGCTGCCGGTTGACCAGTACATCGGCGGCATCGAGCACGCCATTCTGCACCTGCTGTACGCGCGCTTCTGGACCAAGGTGATGCGCGATCTGCAGCTGGTGAGTTTCAGCGAGCCCTTCAGCAACCTGCTGACGCAGGGGATGGTGCTGAACCACATCTATTCCTATCAAAGCGGCGACGGGCGTAAGCGCTACGTCAACCCCGCCGACGTCGACACGCGCCGTGCGCCCGATGGCACAGCGCTGCACGAGGCAAGCAGCGCCGAGCTCGGCACCGTGCGCGTGACGCACGAGGGGCTCGGCAAGATGTCGAAGTCCAGCGGCAATGGCGTCGACCCGGAAGGGCTGGTGGCGCGGTTCGGTGCGGACACCGCGCGGCTGTTCATCATGTTCGCCTCTCCGCCGGAGCAGACGCTCGAGTGGTCCGACGAAGGTGTGCAGGGTGCTTGGCGTTTCCTGCGGCGTTTGTGGACTGCGGTGTTCGAGCACGTGTCGCAGGGCGCTCCGGCGGCGCTCGAGCCGGATACGCTCAGCGACGCGCAGCGCCAGCTGCGCCGCAGCGCGCACCAGACGCTCGCCAAGGCGACCGACGACATCGGCCGCCGGCGCAGTTTCAACACCGCGATCGCCGCGGTGATGGAGCTGCTGAACGCCGTCGGCCGCTTCGATGATGCCAGCGCGGCCGGAAGCGCGGTGCGGCAGGAGGCGCTGCGGCTCGCGGTGCTGATCCTGGCGCCGATCACTCCGCACGTGTGTCATGCGCTGTGGCAGGCGCTCGGCTATCGCACCGCGCTCGTCGATGAGCGCTGGCCGCTGCCGGATGCCGCGGCGCTGGCGCAGGACAGCTATCGCATCGTGGTGCAGGTGAACGGCAAGCTGCGCGCTCAGGTCAGTGTGCCGGCGCAGGCCGACGAGGCCGCGGTGCGCGCCGCGGCGCTCGCGGACGAGCACGTGCGCCGCTTCATCGCCGGCAAGCCGGTGCGCCGCGTGATCGTCGTGCCGGGCAAGCTCGTCAACGTGGTCGTGTGATGGCAGCGCGCGGCGCGCCTGCCGGCCTTGCGGCGGCAGCTGTGGCGGCGGTGGCCGCGGCGTTGCTCGCCGGCTGCGGCTTTCATCTGCAGGGCCACACGCCGCTCCCGGCGGTCATGAAGAACCCCTACGTCGAAGCTCCCGACACGCAGAGCGATTTCATCCAGAGTCTGCGCCACGCGCTGCTGTCTGACGGCGCGCAGCCGGTGCAGGACCGCGACAAGGCCACCGCCGTGGTGAGCATCCTGCGCGACAGCGTCAGCCGGCGCACGCTGACAACCTCGGCTCTGAACCAGCCGGTCGAGTACGAGGTCACCTACACCGTCAGTTTCTCGGTCACCGCCGGGGACAAGGAGCTGCTGACGGCGCAGGAGATCTCCGCCACGCGCACCTACAGCTTCCAGGAGCAGTTGCTGCTCGCCAAGGGGCACGAGGAGGACGTCCTGCGGCGCGACATGGCGAACGATCTGGCGCAGCTGGTCATGCGCCGGCTGTCGAGCCTGTAATGCTGCTGCTTAATGGCACCGATCGTCTGGAGGTCGCACTGCTGCTGCGCCGCTACGGAATGCAACTCAACCTGGTGGCGCCGGGCGAGCACATCGCCGGCTCCTACTGGGGAGACAGCGAGGCGGGCCTGAGAGGCGAATGCCTGTATGCGCGTCTCGACACGCCGGTGCACTCGGTGCTGCACGAGGCGAGCCATTACCTATGCATGAGTCCGGAGCGGCGCGCGGGTCTGGACCGTGACGCCGGCGGCGACGACCCCGAGGAGACGGCCGTCTGTTATCTGCAGGTGCTGCTCGCGAATGCGCTGCCCCGGGTCGGGCGCGCACGGCTGTTCACCGACATGGACGCCTGGGGCTACAGCTTCCGGCTCGGTGCGAGCCGCGTCTGGTTCGAGCAGGATGCGCAGGACGCACGCGACTGGCTGCAGCGGCACGGCATCATCGACGCCGCCGGGCAGCTGACGGGCCACGCGCGCAGCTGAGGCGCCGCGACGCGGGCTGGGACGCGGGCGGGCGCACGCTCTGGGCCGGCATTGCGAAGCCGCTCGCACTTTGTAACACGCCATCCGGCGGAATCCGTGCGGCGCCTGCTGGAAAAGCGCCGACGGGGTGCTAGACTCCAGCGCCGTCCGTACGGTGCGCTCGCTTGTGACCATGCGCCGATTCCCGCTCGCCTGGCTGCTGTCGCTGCTGCTGGTGTTTGCCCAGCACGGCGCGCTGTTGCACGAGCTCGGTCACCTGGGTCACGGCGACACAGCCGGCGCGACACTGCACGCCGACTCGCTCGCCGATGCCGGTCAATGCTCCACCTGCAACGCCTTCGCGCAGGTGAGCAACCCGGCGGGCGCAGCCGCCGCCGTCCTCATCGTAGACAACGCCGGTCTGCTACCGGTCCCCGAGCCCCGCTACACCATTGCAGGCGCCCAGGCGCCGACACCCCGCAGCCGCGGACCTCCGCAAGTCTGAACTGAGCTTTCGATCCCGTAGATGCAGCCCCCGGACAATCGGGCGCTGCGCGCCAATTTCAGTTCTTGCGGAGCAGTTCATGGTCAATTCCGGATACCCGGCCGCCACGCGTGGCGTGGTCGCCGCAGTCGCGTTTCTGTTCGTCACAATCCTGTCCGCCCCGACGGTCCGTGCCGCTGACGCTGATGCCAATTCCTCCGCTGGCGACACTGCCAGTGCTGCTGGCGCAGCCGACGCTGCGGCCGGTGGCACCAGCGACCCTGCCACCGCCGGCACCGCCGGGGGTCTTACCACCGTCGTGGTGACGGCGCGGCGCTTCAACGAGGAGCGCGCTTCCATCGAGACACAGGTCGGCGCCTCGACCTACACGATAGAGAGCGCGGCGATTGCCGCGCTTCCGGGCGGCGAGAACCAGCAGCTCAATCAAGTGCTGCTGCAGTTGCCGGACGTGGTGCAGGATTCCTTCGGTCAGCTGCATGTGCGCGGCGACCACAATGACCTGCAATATCGCCTCAACGGCGTCATCCTGCCCGAGGGCATCAGCGTCTTCAGCCAGACCCTGAGCCCCCGATTCATCTCCTCTCTGAGCCTGATCACGGGCGCTCTGCCGGCGGAATATGGCCTGCGCACCGCCGGAATCATTGACCTCACCACCAACAGCGGCACGCTGCAGCCGGGCGGCTACGTATCGGTATACGGCGGCAGTTTCGGGACCTTCCAGCCGAGCTTCGAGTACGGGGGCAGCGCCGGCAGCTACAGCTACTACGTCACGGGTGACTACAAGGAGAGCGCTGTTGGCATTGATTCCCCGGACGGCAGCACCGATCCGCTGCACGATCACACCTCCCAGGTGCACATGTTCAGCTACCTCGAGAAGATTCTCGACGAAAGCAATCGATTGTCGGTGATCCTCGGCCTGTCTGACGGCTCGTACCAGATCCCGAATCAGCGGGGCCTGCAGCCGATGCTCGGCCTGGATGTCGAGGGGACGACGGAGTATCTGAGCGATTACCTCAACGAGAACCAGCGCGAGCTGGCCGAGTTTGCCGCGCTCAGCTGGCAGCATTCCGCCGGCGCGCTCAACTGGGTGAGCTCGCTGTCGGTGCGCTACACCAGCCTGCACTTCGCGCCGGACTGGGTGGGCGACGTGCTCTACAACGGTATCGCGCAGGACGCCTTCAAGAGTGACACCGCGGTCGCCTGGCAGACCGACGGCAGCTACAAGCTCGCCGCAACACATACGCTGCGCACCGGCTTCTACCTGCAGCACGACAATGCCGAGAGCTACACCACCTCCTGGGCGATGCCCGTCAATCCCGCCTTCGCGCAGTCCTACGTGCAGACCAGCAACGTGCCGCAGGTCATCGGCGACAACGGCAGTCAGGCGCAGGAGCTCGAGAGTGTCTATCTGCAGGACGAGTGGCGGGCGCTCGAGCCGCTGACCATCAACTATGGCGTGCGCTTCGATCACTACAGCGCCTATTCGAGCGGCAGCGAGGGAAGTCCGCGCGTGAACTTCGTCTGGCAGCTGCCGAGCGACACGACCGTGCACGGCGGCTACTCGCGCTACTACACGCCGCCGCCGTTCGAGCTGATCGGCAGCGGGACCGTGACGAAATTTCTCAACACCTCGGCACTGCCGCCCGGCTGCACGGCCGGCACGCAGTGCGTGCTGGACACCCCGCCCATCGCCGCGAAGGCCAACTACTACGATCTGGGCGTGCTGCAGAAGCTGCTCGACCGTAGGCTGACGCTGGGCGTGGACGGCTTCTACGAGCAGGCGCAGCACCTGATCGATGAGGGGCAGTTCGGCGCGCCGATCGTCCTCACGCCGTTCAACTATCGCTGGGGCAGCATCGGTGGCGTCGAGTTCACCGAAAATTACGCGGTCGGCAACTTCTCGGCCTACAGCAATTTGTCCTTCCAGGCGGCGCACGGCAAGGACTGGGAGACCGCGCAATTCAACTTCACTCCGGACGCTTACGCCTTCGTTGCCGATCACTACATTCATCTCGATCACGAGGGGCGAGTGGCGGCCTCGGGTGGCATGTCGTACCTGTGGCTCGGGACACGTTTCAGCACCGACTTCATCTTCGGCACGGGACTTCGTGACGATCTGGTGCTGCCCGACGGCTTCGCTGTTCCCAACGGTGACCACACGCCCAGCTATACGCAGGTGAATGTGGGCGCGACTCACGAGTTCCGCATCGCCGGCTCCGGCCCGCTGACCCTGCAGGTCGCCGTGGTCAACCTCGCTGACAAGGTCTATCAGATCCGCAGTGGCACGGGCGTCGGCGTGTTTGCGCCGCAGTACGGTCCGCGGCGCGGGCTTTTCGGCGGACTGGCGTGGCAGTTCTGAGGATGCCACGCTGCGGGGGTGTCGCAGGCCCCGGATAGCATAAGGTCGACGCAAGGCGCGCGTCGCTGGCGCGGCTCCTGGGAGCCCGAGAGTCTGTGGCTCGCCGCTATCGCGCTGCTGACGATGCTGCTGTTTGCCTCCGGCTCGCTCGACATCGCCGCGGCGCGCTGGTTCTACCGGCCCGCGGCGGCGGATCACTGGCCGCTCGCGCGGCAGCTGCCGTGGTCACTCGTGTACCGCGCCGCGAGCTGGATCACGGCGACGCTGGTGCTCGGGGCAGTGGCGGTGTTCGCGGCGAGCTTCAGGCCCGCGCGCCGCCATTGGCGCCGCTATGCGGTGCTGCTGCTGCTGGCGGTCGCCATCGGACCGGGGCTGCTCGGCAATGCGCTGTTCAAGGATCACTGGCAACACCCGCGGCCGCGCGATCTCACGCAGCTCGGCGGCGACCTGCACTACGTCCCTGCGCCGCTCATCGGCCGCGAAGGCGGCGCGTCGTTTCCGTGCGGCCATTGCACCGTCGGGTTCCTGTACGGCGCCGGCTGGTGGATGTGGCGTACGCGCCGGCGCCGCTGGGCATCACTGTCGCTGGCGCTCGGGCTGATACTCGGGCTGCTGCTCGGCATCGGCCGCATGGCCGCCGGCGCGCACTTCCTCTCCGACATCATCTGGTCGGCGCTGCTCGCGTTCGGCGTCACGCACCTGCTCTATTTCCACGTGCTGCGCATACCGCAGCAGGCGACGGTGGTGCGGGCGCCGCAGCCGCCGCACGCTTCCGGCGCGCGCGGCGAGCGATGGCTGGCCATCGCCGCACTCGCCGCCGGTGCGACGGTGCTGCTGGGCCTGTTCGCCGCGCCGCACGGGACCGAGCTCAGTGCACGGCTGCCGCTCGGCTCGCTCTCCGCAGCGCCGCGCCTGCTCGAGGTCGAAGCCGACACCGCCAACATCACCATCGTACTGGCGGACGACCCCGCTGAGCTGCTCACGATCGAGGGCGAGCTGCACGGCTTCGGGTTGCCGACGAGCCGTCTCGAAGCACGCCTCGAAGTGCAAGAGCGCCCACCGCCCGCCCGGGTGCGCTATCGGATCGAGGAGCGCGGCTGGCTCACTGACGTGGATGGGGCGGCAACGCTGCATGTGCCCGCCAGCGCCTTCGACCGGCTCAGCATCACGGTGCGCCGCGGCGACATCCTGGTCACCGACAGCACGCGCGCGGCTGTGGTCGCGCACCGGGTCGTGCGGCTTGAGCTGCATACCGCACGCGGGCAGGTGCGCGTCGAGACCGCGGCGCCCGGCGCGGCCGCCGCTACAGATCGCGCATGATCATGAGCTTGAGCACCCAGGCGCTGCTGGCGCTGGTGAGGCCGCGGCCCACGCCGAACTCGACACCGTTGCTGCTGCTGCCATAGTCGACGACCGCGAACAGCGTCTGCGACTGGTTCGCAGCAGACTCGAAATGATCGATCGGGCCGAAGTCGGCGTACTCCTCCAGCGCCAGGGCGAATTTGTCGCTGGGGTGGTACGCGGCACGCGCACACGGCGCGAAGTCGAGCTTGCCGGGGCCGTTGAAGCCGGTGTCCAGGATCGGATTGAAGATCAGATCGTACCGGCCGAGGTGCAGCCCGACGATCGGGCGGATCTCGCCGGACCAGCGGCTCGGCTCCCAGTGCGCGGTGTTATAGCTGAGCTCGAAGTTCACCCCGTAGAACCAGGTGCGGTTCTGTGCTTCCGGGACGACGAACAGCGCGCGCAGCTTGACGGCGTCGAACAGCAGACTGCCGTCGGCGGTGCGCGTGTATACCGGCAGGTAGAGCCCCGCTTCGAACCAGCGCGTCACGCCATAGGACCATTCGGGCACGCCGTTCAGTGAATGATTCGGCACGACGCCGCCGGGGAACGCCGGTTGCGTAAGCCCTGAAGGGCTGTAGTTGTTGTGCCAGGTGAGATTGAACTGGCCCGGAGCCGCGATTTCCGCTTCGTACACCTGGATCTCGTCCGTCTGCGCCCGCACTGTGGTGGCCCACGCGAGCAGCCACGCGAGCGCTGCCAGACGGCCCAGCATGCTCAGGCGGCCGGGCGTTCGCGGGCCGGCGTGTCGAGCAAGGGCAGGGTGACGGTGACGATCAGACCGGTGCCCGAAGGAGGCGCGGACAGCTGCACGGCGCCGCCGAGCAGCTCCACCACCCGTCCGACGATCGAAAGTCCGAGCCCGCTGCCTCCGGAGGCACTGCCCGGGATGCGGTAAAAGCGCTCGAAGGCACGGGCGCGCTCCGCGTCCGGGATTCCCGGCCCGTCGTCCGTGATCGAGAGCACGACGCAGCGCTCGCCGCCGCGGACCTCCAGGGCCACGTGGCCGCGCTCCGGGACGTGCCGGATGGAGTTCTCGAGCAGATTCCGGATCAGCAGGTACAACGCCTCCGGCGATCCCGGCAGCCGCTGCTGGCAGCCCGAGACGCTGATCGCGATGCGCTTGTCGCGTGCGACCTGGGCGAGGTCCTCGAGCACCAGGTCGACGACGACACTGGCCGCCGTGTCCTGGCCGCCGCTGACCGCCGAGCCGGGCTCGAGCCGCGCCAGCGACAGCAGCTGGCTCATCAGGTGCGTGGTGCGGTCGATGTTGGTCAGCAGCTTCTCGAGCGCACGTCGCGTGTCGGCGGGGGTCGCGGCGCGCACCGCGACCTGCGCCTGGGCGCGCAGCGCGGCCAGCGGCGTGCGCAGCTCGTGCGCGGCATCCGCGGTGAAGCGCCGCTCGCGCGCCAGCGCCAGCGCCTGCCGGGCCAGCAGCTCGTTGAGCGCCACTCCGAGCGCGTGCGTCTCGACGGGCATCGCGGCGGTGTCGACCGGCGACAGGTCGTTCGCACCCCGGCCGGCGAGATCCGCGGCGATGCGGCGCACGGGGCGGAAAGCACGCTCGGTCACCACCGCGATCAGCGCGGTCAGCAGCACCAGTGCGAACAGTAACGGCAGTGCCACCGCGCGCAGCGTTCGCTCGAGCAGCACATCGCGCTGCCCGAGCGGCTCGGCCATGTGGATGATGAGTGGCGTCGCCCGCGAGCCGAGGGAATAGACCCGCCACGAGCGGCCGTCGAGCGCTGCGTTCGAATAGCCGGATTCGCTGGCGATGGCCAGCGGCACGCGTGGCGCGCCGGACGAGCGGTACAGGAGCTCGTTGCCGCGGGTGGCGATCTGGTAGACGACGTCGAACGGCATCGCCCCCGGCTCGCCCTGCGTGAGCTGCTGCGGAACGACCGTCTCGCCTTCGGCGTACTCGTGCTCGGCGTACCGCAGCGTCAGCGCCGCCTGCTGCTGCAGGATCTCGTCGAACTGCAGCGCGGTGCTGCCTGCCACCGCGCGGTACACCAACAGACCGAGCAGGGCGAACACCGCGCAGCCCGCTGCCGCGGCGGCGAGCGCCATGCGGCGACGCAGCGACCAGGGTCGCTCCGCGCTAGCGGGCGCCGTCGACGCGGTAACCGCGTCCCTTGAGGTTGGTGATGAAGCGCTGTCCGAGCTTGCGCCGCAGGTTGTGTATGTGGACCTCGATCGCGTTGCTGCCGATGTCGTCATCGAATCCATACAGCTCCTCCTCGATCTCCGCCCGCGTCACCAGGCAGCCGGCCTTGCGCATCAGCAGCTCGACCACCGCGTACTCGCGCGCGGTGAGGCCGGCGGGTGCGCCCTGACAGGTGACCACGCGCTGGCGGCGGTCGATCACCACATCGCCCACGGTCAGCGCCGTGTCGGCACGGCCGTCCGCGCGGCGCGTGATGGCGCGCAGGCGCGCGCTCAGCTCATCGATATCGAACGGCTTGATCAGGTAGTCGTCCGCCCCCGCATCGAGGCCGTTGATGCGCTCGGCGACGCGGTCACGGGCAGTCACAATCACCACCGGCGTGGTGTGGCCGCCGTGCCGCAGCCAGCGCAGCACGCTCAAGCCGTCGCTCCCCGGCAGGCCCAGATCGAGCACCAGCGCGCTGAAGCTCGAGGTCGACAGCGCGGCCAGCGCTGCATCGCCGTCCTGCACCCAGTCGACGACATAACCCTCCTGGCGCAGGCCGTCACGCACGGCCTCGCCGAGCAGATCGTCATCCTCGACCAACAGGATCCGCACCCTCTGACTCCAATCTGACGTACGCGTGATTTCAGCATCACGGCGCTTAAGGCACTGTTAAGAGCTTAAGGCGTTCTTAAGCGCGCGCCCTCTATGCTCGCTCGCCATGCGAGTCTACACGTCCATACCCACTGGCGGCCGACGCCGCGCGGCGCTGCGCGTCATGCTGCTTGCGCTGCTGCTCGCGCCCGCGTGCCGCTGCCTGGCAGGCATCGATCACGAATGGAGCTACGACGACAGCGGTATCTGGAAGCGCAGCTACCAGCAGGCGCTCGAATACGGCCTGATCGCCGCCGAGGTGGGCGGTGCCCTGTGGGAGGGCGGCGAGACGCGCCTCGGCGTGACCTTCTGGGAATCGATTGATTCGTCGGTCGCCTCTGGCCTGGTCGCACAGGCGATGAAGTACGCCTTCTCCCGCGTACGCCCGATCGACAGCAACAACGACCCCAACCTTTGGTTCAAGGGACACGGCAACGAGAGCTTCCCGAGCGGCGAGGTCACCGAGGTCAGCTCGATCGTCACGCCGTTCGTGCTCGAGTACGGTCACGACCATCCCGCGGTCTACGCGCTGGAGCTGCTGCCGGTCTACGACGCCATCGGGCGGCTGAAGCTGCAGGCGCACTGGCAGACGGACGTGTTGGCGGGCGCTGCGCTCGGTACCGGCACGGCGTGGCTGGTTCATCGCAGTCCGAGCTCGCCGTTTATCCTGCGCTTCATGCCCCACGGGGTGTACGTCGGGATCGGCCACAGCTGGTGAGGCGCGGCCACGGCTGGTGAATCGCACGGCCAACGGTTGATAATGCACGCCGGACTGCCCCGCGGGGCACGCCGTGGGCGTGGCCATCCCGGCTGCCGGGCGGATGAGGTCATTTGAAGCTCACGCCCGACTCGCTGACAACGCACCTCGCCGCCACGCTGCTGCCGGCGTACCTGATTTCCGGCGATGAGCCGCTGATCGGTGGCGAGACGGCCGATGCCGTGCGCGCCGCCGCGCGCTCGCGGGGCTTTACCGAGCGCGAAGTCCACTTCATCGAGCGTGCCTCCGACTGGGACGAGGTGCGTGCCGCGGCGGCGAATCTGTCGCTGTTCGGCTTGCGTCGCGTCCTGGAGATCCGCCTCGGCAGCGGCAAGCCCGGTACCGCCGGCAGCGCGGCGCTGCTGCCGCTGCTCACGGCACCCGATCCGGATACGGTGCTGCTGGTGCTCACGCCGCGACTCGACCGCGAGGCTCAGAGCGCTGCCTGGGTGCGCGCGTTCGAGTCGCACGGCGGCTGGGTGCAGGTCTGGCCGGTGGACGCCGGCCGGCTGGTCGGCTGGCTGCGCGCCCGCTGCCGCCGGCTCGGACTCGAGGCGGATGACGCCGCGCTCGAGGTGCTCGCCGCACACACCGAGGGCAATCTGCTCGCAGCTCACCAGGAGCTCGCCAAGCTGACCTTGCTCACCGGGGGCGCAAGAATCACGGCCGACACGGTGATGGCCGGCGTCGCCGACAGCGCGCGCTTCGACGTGTTCCAGTTGAGCGAGGCGGTGCTCGCGGGTGATGCGCCACGCGCGCTGCGCATGCTCGCGGGGCTGCGCGCGGAGGGCACCGAGGCGACGCTGGTGCTGTGGGCGCTGCTGCGTGCGCTGCGCGAGCTGTGGAGCCTGCGTACCGGACTAGCTCCTGCTGAACCCTGGCAGCGCCGCGGCGCCGCGCTGGCGCAGGCGGCGCGACGCGCACCGCGGCTGCCGTTTGCGCGGCTCACGGCGCGCGCCGCGGGTGCTGACCGCATGATCAAGGGCCGCGCTGCGGGCGATGCGTGGGACGAGCTGACGCTGCTCGCGGCCGAGCTATGCGCGGTTCCGCTCGCGGCTGCGCCTGCGCTCGCGCCGGCACGGGCGGGTTGAGCGATGAAGCCGATCGGCGTCTTCGGTGGCACCTTCGACCCGATTCACTGCGGACACCTGCGCACGGCATTCGAGCTGTGGCAGGAGCTGCAGCTGGCGGAGGTGCGCTTCCTGCCCACCGGCACGCCACCGCATCGCGATCACCTGTACGCCAGCGCCGAGCTGCGGCTGCGAATGGTAAAGGCCGCGATCAGCGATCAGCCCGGCTTCGTCGTCGATGACCGCGAGGTGCGGCGCAGCGGCCTGTCGTACTCGGTGGACACACTCGGCGAGCTGCGGCGTGAGAACCCGCACGCACCGCTATGCCTGCTGCTCGGCATGGATGCCTTTCTCGGCCTGCCCAACTGGCATCGCTGGCGCGAGCTGCTGAGGCTCGCGCACATCGTGGTCGCTTACCGTCCAGGCTGGCGGGCGCCCACCACGGGGCCGCTGGGCGAAGTGATGGTCGATCACGGCACCGGCTCGGTCCGGGTACTGCACGAGGAACGCGCCGGACGCGTGTACGTGCGCGCCGTCACGCAGCTGGAAATCTCCTCCACCGAGCTGCGTGCGCTCATCGTCGCCGGGCGCGACCCGCGCTATCTCGTTCCCGATCCGGTGAGGCAGATCATTCTCGAGACGAGGTGCTATGCTGCACAGCGGGATGGCCGTACCCCCTAGAGCCGCTTTCAGGAGAGACCCCTTAAGCACATGACCACCCGCACACGCCTGCGCCCCGCGGAGGAGCGCGCCTCGCCGTTGCAAAACGCCGTGACGACCGCGCTCGATGACATGAAAGCCGTGAATATCAGGGTGCTGGACGTGCGGGGTCTGACCGACATCGTCGACACGATGGTCATCGCCTCGGGCAGCTCCGACCGGCATGTGCGCTCGATCGCCGAGCGCGTGGTGGAGAAAGCGAAGGCGGCCGGGTTCCGACCGCTCGGCACCGAAGGCGCGCGCGACGGAGAGTGGGTGCTGGTCGATCTGCAGGATATCCTGGTACACGTGATGCTGCCGCGGGTGCGCGAGTTCTACGGACTCGAGCGGCTGTGGGAGGACGGCGAGGCGCAGCCTTCCGTGGCGGCGCCGGCCGTGCGCGCTCCGGTGCGGCGCCAGCGCACGTCCCGCTAGAGCGCCTCGCATGCGGGTGCGCGTGATCGCGGTGGGCACGCGTATGCCCGCATGGGTGCGCACGGCCTGCGACGACTACCTTACGCGGCTGCGCGCCACGCTCGGCGTGTCGCTCATCGAGATCGACCCCGCGCCGCGCCGTGGCACTGCCGCGCAGCGTGCGCTCGCCGCCGAGGGCAGGCGGCTGCTCGGCGCGCTCGCTGCCCATGACTACGTCGTGGCGCTGGATGAGCGCGGCCACCAGCTGAGCACGCGCGAGCTCGCCGACTGGCTGGCGGCGCGCTTGCGCCAGGGGCAGGATCTGGCGCTGGTGATCGGCGGTCCCGACGGCCTCGCAGACGAGGTACGCTCACGCAGCAACTTCACGCTCGCGCTGTCGCGCCTTACGCTGCCGCACGCGCTGGCACGGGTGCTGCTGACCGAGCAGCTGTACCGGGCCCACAGCATTCTCATGAATCACCCGTATCATCGCGCCTGATGTCAACGCCTCCCTTGAGCGCCCCGCGCCTGTGCCTCGCCTCGATGTCACCGCGCCGCCGCCAGCTGCTCGCGCAGATCGGCGTGCCGCACCTGGTGCAGGCGGCGCACATCGATGAGTCCGTGCTGGCCGGCGAGCACGCCGTGGACTACGTGGTGCGCATGGCGCGCGCCAAGGCACTGATCGTGCGCGCGCGCGGCGTGGGGCTGCCGGTGCTCGCCGCCGACACCAGCGTGGTCATCGACGAGACCATCTGCGGCAAGCCCGCCGACGAGCCGGAAGCGCTCGCGATGCTGCAGCGGCTCTCCGGGCGCAGCCACCAGGTGCTTACCGCCGTGGCGCTCGCGGTCGATAACGGCGTCAGCTTCCGGCTGAGCCAGAGCGAGGTGCGCTTACGCAGCCTGACCCTCGAGGAGTGCGCCGCCTACTGGCGCACCGGTGAGCCGCGCGACAAGGCCGGCGGCTATGCCGTGCAGGGGCTCGGCGCGGTATTCATCGAGCATCTGCGCGGCAGCTACTCCGGCGTCATGGGCCTGCCGCTGTACGAGACCGCGCAACTGCTGGCCGCCGCCGGGCTCGGCTACTGGCAGGAGGCCACGGCACCGTGAGCCTCGAGATCCTGCTGAACGTCGCGCCGCGCGAGACCCGTGCCGCGCTGCTCGAGAATGCAGTCGTGCAGGAGCTGCACATCGAGCGTACCAGCCGCCGCGGCCTCGTCAGCAATCTCTACAAGGGGCGCGTGTCGCGGGTGCTGCCCGGCATGCAGGCCGCATTCGTGGAGATCGGCCTCGAGCGCACCGCGTTCCTGCATGCCGCGGATATCGCCCGCCGCGCGGCCGACGACACCCTGATCGGCGCCGCGGCCGCCGGGCAGTCGCAGGTGGAGGACATCCGGCGGCTGGTGAACTGCGGCGACGATATCCTGGTGCAGGTGATCAAGGATCCGATCGGCACCAAGGGCGCGCGGCTCACGACGTTCGTCGCGCTGCCCTCGCGCTTCCTGGTGTACATGCCGTTCGGGCTCGGCATCGGCGTGTCGGCCCGCATCGAGGACGACACCGAGCGCGCGCGCCTCAAGGCGCTGCTCGGCGAGCTGGTGGCTGCCGGGGCGGGCGGCGGTTACATCGTGCGTACCGCCGCGCAGGGCGCATCCGGGGAAAGCCTGCGCGATGACATGGGTTACCTGGCGAGGCTGTGGGAGCACGTGCGCTCGCACGCCGCCGCCGCTTCTGCGGGCACCGTGGTGCACGAGGATCTGCCGCTCAGCCTGCGGGTGCTGCGCGACGAGCTCGCCCGCGGCGTGAGCCGCGTGCTGGTCGACTCGGCGCGCGAGTACGCGCGCATGCGCGAGTTCGCCGCGGCGTTCGTGCCCGAGGCCGTGCCGGTGGTGGAGCTGTACACAGGACCGCGCCCGATCTTCGATCTGAACGGCGTCGAGGAGGAGATCGTCCGGGCGCTCGATCGCAAGGTGCCGCTCAAATCCGGCGGCCATCTGGTGATCGATCAGACCGAGGCGATGACCACCATCGACGTGAACACCGGCGCCTACGTCGGGCACCGCAACCTCGAGGAGACGATCTTCCGCACCAATCTCGAGGCGGCGGTGAGCATTGCGCGGCAGCTGCGGCTGCGCAATCTCGGCGGCATCATCATCATCGACTTCATCGACATGCGCGACGAGCCGCACCGCCGCGCGGTGCTGGCCGCGCTCGAGCGCGCCCTTGCCGGCGACCGCGCCCAGACGCACATCGTCAGCCTCTCGCCGCTCGGCCTGGTCGAGATGACCCGCAAGCGCACGCGCGAGAGTCTGCAGCACCTGCTGTGCGAACCCTGTCGCAGCTGCGAAGGGCGCGGCTTCGTGCGCACGCCGGAGACGGTGTGCAACGAGATCTTTCGGGAGATTGTGCGACAGAGCCGGCAGTTTGCCAGCCGTGAGCTGCTGATACTGGCTCATCAGGATGTCGTGGATCGCCTGCTGGACGAGGAATCGGCCACACTGGGCGAGCTCGAGACCCAGATCGGCCGGCCGATACGGCTGCAGGTCGAGGCGCTCTACGGCGTGGATCAATACGACGTCGTCCTGGTCTAGGGCATGAGAGTGGACAGCGACTCCGGACGGGCACCACGCGCGCGCGGTGCGCGGCTGCGCCTCGCGCTGCTGGCGCTCGGCGCGATCCTGACCTTGCCTGCGATGCTGCTGATCGGCTACGAGCTGGCTGCCGCGCGTGTGCCGCGGCAGCGCGCCGCGCTCGAAGACCTGATCCGTCACGAGACCGGTCTCGAGGTGCGCTTCAGCAGCCTGTCACTGCGTTGGGGTTGGCACGGACCGGAGGCGGTGCTGCAGGCCGTCGAGCTCGAAGCGCCGGGAAGCGGTGCACTCTTGTTGCGGGCCCCACGGCTCAGCATCGGCCTCGATCTGTGGCGCATGGCCCGCGGCGCGCAGCCGGAGGCGGTGCGCGTCGTCCTGGAGAGTCCCGCCATCGATCTGGCCGGCGGCCCGGCCGTGCTGCCGGCCCGTGCCGGCGCCCTGCGCGCGCGCGAGCTCGACGAGGGCCTGCACCTGCTCACCTTCTGGCGCGGCGGCGAGATCGATATCACCGGTGGCACGCTGCGCGTGCCGGCCGCGGACGGATCTGCGCTGATGCTCGGCATGCGGCAGGCACAGCTGCGGCACTTCGGCGCCGGCTGGAGCGCGGACGCCGAGCTGCTGTTGCCCGAGGCACTCGGCGGCGACGCGCATCTGACGCTGCAATGGCAGCGCGCACCCGGTCTGCGCCCGCCGTCGGCCGGCAGCGTGCGCTTCGCGGGGCGCCGGCTCGCATTCGGCGGCTGGCACGCTCTGCTCCAGGCGACGCCGATCGCGGGCTACCTGCCGCGCTCGGGCAGCGGCGATCTCGAGCTGCGCGCGCAGTTCGCGGGCGAAGCTCTGGCCAGTCTGGGCGGCACACTGCATGGTGCGGCACTCGAGTGGACTGCGCGCAGCGCAGCCTCCGTGCCACTCGCGCTCGAGCACCTGAGCGGACGCTGGCAGCTGGCGCGGCGCGGAGCCGGCTGGCACGGCGACGCCCTGGTAGTCGAGCCCGGCGTGTCCGGGGCGCTCGCGCCGCTCACCATCGCGCTCGATGCGGATGCAGACCTGACGGCGCTGCGCGGACGTCTGCAGCACGCCCCGCTGCCGGCGCTGGCCGCCATCGCGCGCTGGTTTGCACCGCAGCTGCCGATGGGCCAGCTGCTGCTCGGTGGCGAGGCGCGCGAGCTGACATTCGCCTGGAGCGCGCGCGCAGCGCCGGGCGCGCGGCTGCTCTGCTCGGCGGACCTTCGGGACCTGACGCTCGCCAGCGCTGCCGGGGACGTACGACTGTCTGGGCTCAGCGGCCGTGTCACCGGGAGCGAGGCGGCGGTCGCTGTCGATCTGCAGTCTGCTGCGGCGCGCCTGGTGCTGGCGGGCGCACAAGCGATGGCGCTCGATGAGCTCGCTGTCGCCGCGCGCTTCACGCTCTCACTCACTCCACGCGGCTGGCAGCTTGGCACGGACGAGCTGCGTATCCGCCGCGCGCAGGCGAGCCTCGCCGCCGGCGTGACCGTCGTCGCAGCGGCGCCGGACTCTCCGCCTCGCATCAACGCGCAGCTGACGCTGCGTGATGCCGACGTTGCCGCGCTAGGCCGCCTGCTCAGCGCGTGCAGTCCCGGCGTGCCCGACGTTGCGGGCCTGAGCGCAGGAAGCCTCGAGAGTGCGCAACTCAGCTGGCGCGGCAAGCTGGACGGGCGGCTTCCCTGGGACGCCTCCGGCGCTGTGTTCACCGCAACCGCGGTCCTGCGCGGGGCACGGCTCGGCGCGCAGGCAGACTGGCCGGAGGCCGAGGACATCGACGCGACGATCGACTGGCGCGGATCGCGCCTGCACGCCCTCATTGCGCGCGCGCGCCTGCGTCCGGTGGCCGGTCTGCCGCCGATCGACGCTCTGCGCGGAAGCCTGAACTTCTCCGGCGCGCACGTGCAACGCTCCACGCTGACCGGGCAGTGGCTCGGCGGCCCGGTGAGCCTCGCCGTGGCGGAGCGCCGTGAGCACGGCCTCGCCACGTTCGCGATCAGCGGGCGGGGCGTGATGGATGCGCGGCAGGTGGTACAAGCCGCCAGCGCTGAGGCGGATGGGGCGCGGCTTGCGGGCAGCGCCGAGTGGAGCGCACTGCTGGTGTTGCCGCCGCGGGCCGACCGCCAGCACGGCAGCTGGCAGCTGCGCGCCGATTCGAGCCTGGTCGGGGTCGCGAGCGAGCTGCCCGAACCGTTCGCGAAGGCGGCCGGCGTGCCGTTGCCGCTGCACGTGGAGCTGACTTCCGCTGCCACCGCTGCACAGCTACGCGTCGCTCTCGGCGAACGCCTGCGTGCCGCTGCCGCGCTCACCCGCACCGGCGAGCGCTGGCGCATCGAGCGCGGAGCAGTGCGCTTCGCCGCCGCCGCGCCGAGCTTGCCTGCGGAAGCGGTGCTGCTGCTCGACGGGCGGGTCAGTCGTCTGGATCTGGCCGCCTGCCTGACGCTGTGGCGCCAGGCGGCGCGTGATGCGGCGCTGCCGGCGCTGCGCGCACGGCTCGCTGCGGCGCAGCTCGTGGCGGGCCCGCGCAGTTACCCCGAGGCGAGCATCGTCGCGACTGCCACGGGCGGCGCCGGCTCGCTGCAGGTAGCGGCGGCCGGCCTCACCGCCACGGCGCGCTGGGATGCGGTGATCGATGCCGAGCGACCCGCACTGGTGCACCTGGCCAGTCTCGACCTGACGCAGCCTGCCGACCTGAATATCGCGCCGGCACTCGGCAGTGCGCTCGCGCCCGCGGTACGGCTGGTCGTCGATGATCTGCAATGGCGCGGGCGCACGCTCGGCAGCTTCGCTGCGCAGCTCGACGCCAACACCGACGCCCTGGCTGTCAGCGATCTGAGTCTGTCCGGCCCGAGCGGCGCGACCGCAGCCAGCGCACGCTGCGATCGGCTCAGCTGCCGGGTGCAGTTCAGTCTGGACAGCCACGATGCCGCGGCCTCGCTCCTGGCCTTCGGGCTGCGTCCCGACGTCAGCGCGGCGGCGGCGCGTATCACGGGTGAGCTGCAATGGGTCCCGCAGGCTCCCGCACCCCTTGCAACACTCAGCGGCCATCTCCATATGCAACTGGAGCAGGGCGTCATGCGGCCCGACCCGGAAGCGGCACAAGCGCCGTTTGCGCTGCTGTCCGTACCCGCGCTGCTCGCCGGTGTCGGACGTGACGCGTCCAGGCCGTCGCAGCTCGCCTTCGCGAGCCTCGGTGCCGACTACCAGCTGCACGATGGCGAAGCGCTGACTGCCGATCTGCATTTCGACGGCGACGCCGAGATACTGATGCGCGGCCGAGTCGGTCTGGCCAGTGGCGACTACGACGAGCAGGCGTGGATCCTGCGCGACGGGGAGCGCCTGCCCGAGGCGGTGCGGCGCTTCGGCGCCACCCCAAGGGTGGCTGCGCTGTGGCTGTCGCTGCGCGAGCTGTTCGGCGCCGCGCAAACGGAGCGCGCGCGCACCGCGCTGCATTTGCGAGGCAGCTGGGATGACCCCATAGTCACCGCTGCGGAGTGAGGTAAGGGATGAAGGTTGCGGCACTGCAGATGACCTCGGGGGCCGACGTGGCGGCCAATCTCGAGCAGGCGCGCGTGCTGCTCGAGGAGGCAGCTACGCGCGGGGCGCTGCTCGCGGTGCTGCCGGAGAACTTCTCCTTCATGGGCCTCAAGGACGCCGACAAGCGCGCCATCGCGGAAGCAGATGGCTCGGGTCCCGCTCAGGAATTTCTGGCCGCCACGGCGCGCCGGCTGCGGCTGTGGATCGTCGGCGGCACGGTGCCGCTGCGGGCAGGAACGGACGGGCGCGTCGCCGCCGCCTCGCTGGTGTACGACGGCGATGGTCGGCGTGTCGCGCGCTACGACAAGATCCACCTGTTCGACGTCGACATTCCCGGCCGCGCCGAGAGCTACCGCGAGTCCGCGCACGTCGCCCCGGGTGCCAGCGCCACCGTGCTCGATACACCGGTCGGCAAGCTCGGACTGTCGGTGTGCTACGACGTACGCTTCCCCGAGCTGTACCGGCACCTGAGCGCGCTGGGGGCGCAGCTCCTCGCCGTGCCCTCGGCCTTCACCGGCCCGACCGGGCGGGCGCACTGGGAGACGCTGCTGCGGGCGCGCGCGATCGAAAATCTCTGTTATGTTGTGGCGCCCGCGCAGTCGGGCTTCCATTCCAGCGGACGCGAGACCTACGGTGACACCATGATCGTGGATTTCTGGGGGCGGATTCTGCAGCGCATCCCGCGCGGTCGCGGCTGCGCGGTGGCGGAGGTCGATCTCGCCCGCCTCGCGGGCGTGCGGGAGAGCTTCCCCGCGCTCGGCCACCGCACCTTCATGCCGGGCGCACGTACGCCGACATGAGCGACGCCGCGCCGCCCGACCCGCTCGCTCTCGCCCGCGACCTCATCCTGCGCCCGGGCGGGCTCGATGAGCGCCGGCTCGACGCAGTATTCGGCGAGGTGCTCGCGCACTCGGTCGACTTCGCCGACCTGTACTTCCAGCTCGCGCACCAGGAATCCTGGTCGCTCGAGGACGGCATCGTCAAGGACGGCAGCGCCAGTATCGAGCAGGGTGTGGGTGTGCGCGCGCTGGCCGGCGAGCGCACCGGCTTCGCTTATTCCGACGAGATCGTGCTGCCCGCGCTCACCGAAGCTTCGCGCGCGGCACGCGCGATCGCGGCGCACGGCGGCGCGCGGCGGGTGAGCGCCTGGCACTCCCGCAGCGGACACCAGCTGTACCTGCCCCTGGATCCCAGCGCGGCGCTCGCCACGCCCGAGAAGGTGGCCTGGCTCGAGCGCGTCGATCGCGAAGCGCGCCGTACCGACCCGCGCGTCGTGCACGTCACCGCCAGCCTGGTGGCGGTTCACGAGGTGGTGCTGATCGCCACCAGCGAGGGTGAGCTGGCGGCGGACGTGCGCCCGTTGGTGCGCTTCAACGTCTCGGTGCTGGTGGAGCAGGGCGGGCGTCGCGAGCAGGGCTATGCCGGCTGCGGCGGGCGCTTCTCACTCGCCGAGCTGGTCGCCGGCGACCGGCCGCTGGTGCTCGCGCGCGAGGCCACGCGCCAGGCGCTGGTCAATCTCGAGGCGGTGCCCGCGCCCGCCGGCAGCATGACCGTGGTGCTCGGACCCGGCTGGCCGGGGATACTGCTGCACGAGGCGATCGGTCACGGGCTCGAGGGCGATTTCAACCGCAAGGGCACTTCCGCATTCGCCAACCGCATCGGTGAGCGGGTCGCAGCGCCCGAATGTACCGTGGTCGACGACGGAACGCTGGCGCGGCGGCGCGGCTCACTGAACATCGACGACGAGGGTACGCCGACGCAGTGCACCACGCTGATCGAAAACGGCGTGCTGCGTGGCTACATGCAGGATCGCCTGAACGCGCGCCTGATGGGCACCGCGCCAACCGGCAACGGCCGGCGCGAGTCGTTCGCGCACATGACGCTGCCGCGCATGACCAACACCTACATGCGCCCGGGGCCGCACGCTGCGGAGGAGATCATCCGCTCGGTCGAGCGCGGCATCTACGCGGTGAATTTCGGCGGCGGCCAGGTGGACATCACCTCGGGCAAGTTCGTGTTCTCCGCGAGCGAGGCCTACGCGATCGAGAACGGTCGTCTCACCGCACCGCTCAAGGGCGCGACGCTCATCGGCAATGGCCCGGACGTGCTGACGCGCGTCGCCATGGTCGGTAACGATCTGAAGCTCGACGACGGCGTCGGCACCTGCGGCAAGGAAGGACAGAGCGTGCCGGTGGGTGTCGGCCAGCCGACCCTGAGGATCGACGGCCTGACCGTAGGCGGTACCGGCACCAGCTAGCCACGTTATGGCTCATGCGGAGGCGACGCTGCGTCGTCGTGCCGCGACATAATGACGAGCCGTGAAGAAGCTGTGATTCTCCACACGCACGCACGAACGGCGAGCCCGTAACGTTGCTCGCGCCCGCAGCAATGCTCGGGCGAGTGCTGCGTGACAAGTGGAAGGAAGAACGCGATGTTGTCCAAAGACGCCACGGTGGATGTACCGAAGCTCAACCTGCCGGCCGATCTGGTGGCCGAGATGAGTCGCCGCAACAAATCTCACCAGATGGACTATCGCATCGAGAGTCTGAAGCCGTCGCTGTTGGAGCGGTTGGCGCGCCTGTTGGGTCTCGGCTGAGCCGGCCACCGTTCCCGCACTGCACGATTCCAACTAACACGCCTGGCGCGCTAACATGCGCGCCATGCAGCGGCGTATTCCGCACTTCTCCCGCCCGGTATATGAGGGCCTGCCGTGGATTTACATAATCTGCGGTCTGGCGGCGCTGCTGGCAAGCTATCTGCTCGCGTCCCACGGCCTGATCAGCCTGGGTGTCGGGGCGTTGGGATTGTCAGGGGTGCTGGCCGGCGCAGTGGTGTTGCTGCGGCGGCGCGATTACCGCGCGCTGCGCTCACGGTATGCCGATCCGGATTCGCCCCGCGGCGGCGACGAGGGTGGTCGCCTCTAGCTGGGGCTGCCGGCGGCAGCGTCCTCGTCCGCCTCTTCCTCTTCGTCCTCCGCGTCCGGTTGCGCCTGTACCGGCAGCTTCGGGATGGTCTCGCTGAGTGAAGCGTGTCTGCGCCCCGCGCGCTCGTCGACGTAGATCAGTTCGTGCTTGCCGACCAGTACCACGTCACCGTCGTTCAGGTAATGGCGGCGCACGCGGTTGGACTTTACATAAATCCCGTTGGTGCTGTTGAGATCCTCGATGACGCACGAGTGCTCGGTGGTGATCACCTGGCAGTGATGGCGGCTGATGAAGCGGCTGTCGATCTGCACGTCGTTGTCGCGTGTGCGTCCGACGATCAGTCGACCCGCGCGCAGCGGCACTTCCTGCACGGTGCGGCCATCGGCGGCTACCAGCAGATGCCCGAGCGCCGGCGTGCCGGTGCGCTCGGCTGCGGGATTGGCGGACACCGGCTCGGGCGTGTGCTGGTGGGGGCGGGCGGCATACTCGGCCCACTGCAATTCGGTCACGGCGCTGGCGATATCGGCGCGTTTCACCACGCCACGGTCGGCCGTGAACGCCGCCATCATGGCCGTATCGCACAGCGTGTTGATCAGGCGCGGCACGCCGCCGCTGTAGCGGTAGATCTCCGTGAAGGTATCGGGCTCGAACAGCTCGCGGTCGCCGGCGCCGGCGACGTCGAGACGGTGATGCACGTAGGCGCGGGTCTCGGCCTCCGACAGCGTCTGCAGGTGAAAGCGTAGCCGTACGCGCTGCGTGAGCTGCTCGAGCGCGGGCGCGTCGAGCTTGTGATTCAGCTCGGGCTGGCCGGCGAGAATGATGCGCAGCACCTTCTCCTTGGTCGTCTCCACGCCCGACAGCATGCGGATCTCCTCGAGCACCCGCATGGAGAGATTCTGGGCCTCGTCGACGATCAGCAGCACCTTGCGCCCGGCGGCGTACTGCTCGATGAGGAAATTGTTGAGCGTGCTGATCAGCTCGGCCTTGCGCATCTTGAAGGGCGAGAAGCCGAACTGCACCAGCACCGCCTGCAGGAAGTCGATCGCCGACACCTGGGTCTGGTTAATCTGTGCCACCACCACGTCCGGCGGTACTTCCTTGAGGAAGGACTCGATCAGCGTGGTCTTGCCCGAGCCGATCTCGCCGGTGATCACGACGAAGCCGTCCGTGAACCAGATGGTCGACTCCATGTACGCCTTGGCGCGAGCGTGTTGCTTCGAGAGATAGAGGAACTGCGGATCCGGACTGAGCCGGAAGGGCAACTCTTTGAGTTTGAAGGGTTCCAGGTACATGGGTGCTACTCGCACCCGATGTTACGGGATGCGAACGTCGACGGCCAAATCCTTCAGCAGCTGCCGGGCGCGTGTGTCACGCCGCGTCGCAGTAGGCTCGATTATTGTGCAATGGCCGACCTTACGCCCCGGCCGCGGCCGCTTGCCGTAGTCGTGCAGGTGCACGCCCTCCAGGGCCAGCAACGCTGCGCGCGGCGGCAGCTCTCCGATCAGGTTGATCATGGCGCTGTGCCCCACGGCGCGCGTGGCTCCGAGCGGCAGGCCGAGAATGGCGCGCAGGTGGTTCTCGAACTGACTCGTGGCCGCACCCTCGATGGTCCAGTGCCCGGAATTGTGAACACGCGGCGCCATCTCGTTGGCGATCAGCCGCCCGCGGCGCACGAAGAACTCCATGGCGAGAATCCCCGTGTAGCGGAAGTGCGCCAGCACACGCGCCAGGTAGCGCGCTGCGCGGCGTTGCCATGCGCTCGGACCGAAGGGTGCGCAGGTGAGCCGCAGGATTCCCGCGCGGTGCACGTTGCCACACAGGGGATAGACTGCCACCTCGCCGCCGACGCTGCGGGCGCCGATGATCGAGACTTCGCAGTCGAACGGCACCCATTCCTCGTAGAGGAGCGGCACCCGGCCGAGCGCCGCGAAGGCGCGCTCCGCGTCCGCGCGGCTGCGCAGCAGCGCCTGGCCCTTGCCGTCGTAACCCAGACGACGGGTCTTGAGCACACCGGGCAGTCCGACGCTGCCGAGCGCGCGCTCGAGCGCAGCGCGCGAGTCGACGGCGCGCCAGCGTGTGGTCGGGATCTGCAGCCGCTCGAACAGGCGCTTCTCCGCCACCCGATCCTGACCGGTGGCGAGCGCGGCGACCGGAGGGCAGATGCGCGCGCGGTGCTGCTGCGCGACTGCGGCGAGGCTTGTCACCGACACGTTCTCCCAGTCGAAAGTCACGACGTCGCATTGCCGCGCGAGCCGTGCCAGCAACCGCCGGTCGGTGAACGCACCGTGCAGCACAGGCGCCACCGCGCCCGCCGGCGCGTCACGTGCCGGATCCAGGCACAGGAACTCGAGCCCGAGCGGATAGCCCGCCAAAGCGAGCATACGGCCGAGCTGGCCGGCACCGACGATGCCGACCTTCATGTACGCGAGGGTGCGCGCGGGTCGGGATTGCCGAGCACGCCGGCCGTCTGTCGCTCGCGGAACCCCTCGAGCGCGGTGGCGATGGCCGGGTGTTTGTTGGCGAGTATCGCCGCGGCGCACAGCGCCGCGTTGCTGGCTCCGGCGGCGCCGATGGTGAAGGTGGCCACCGGGACACCGGCCGGCATCTGCACGATGGACAGCAGCGAATCGAGACCGCCGAGAGACTTCGACTGCACCGGCACGCCGAGCACCGGCAGGATGGTCTTCGCCGCCGCCATGCCCGGCAGATGCGCCGCTCCGCCGGCGCCGGCGATCAGCACCTCGAGTCCGCGCGCACGGCTGCCCGCGGCATACTCGAACAGCAGGTCGGGTGTTCTGTGCGCCGACACCACCCGCACCTCGTAGGGGATCGCGAGCTGGTCGAGCAGCTCGGCGGCCGCCCGCATCGTCTCCCAGTCCGAGGCCGAGCCCATGATGATGCCGACGAGCGGTCGCATCACGGCATTGTAGCGAACAAGGTGCGCAAAGCGCGAAACAGCTCCCGGGAGGCGGGGCCGCCGGCGCCGCCCAGGCGCGCCTGCTCGCTGCGGGCGGCGCTGACGCGCTGCTGCCACTCGCGCAACGGGATGTCCGGATGCCAGCGGGCGAGCTCGGCCAGCGCCTGCTCACCTTCGGCCAGCAGGCGCGCGCGCCAGTTCTCCACCCGCTTGAAGCGCTCGGTCTCGCGCGCGCACCGCGAGTGACGAGCCTCGAGCGCGGCGCGGATCGGCTCGGTATCCAGCGAGCGCATCAGCTTGCCGATGTACTGCCGCTGGCGCGCAAGCCCGGCGCGGCTGGTGATGCGGCGCGCATCACGCAGCGCATCGAGCAGCCGCTCCGGCAGCGCGAGCGCCTCGAGCTCGGCATCTTTCAGCTGTAGCAGCGTCTCGCCCAGATCCTGCGCGGCGTGCGCCGCCCGTTTGCGCGCGCTCTTGCTCGGGCGTAGGGCGTCCCCATCATCGCTGCTGTCGTCGTGTGATCCGGCGCTCACCTGGCTCGCTCGTGGACCGCCTGCCCGACCGAGTCCGGCTGCACGCGGCAGTGAGTTACAATTTAAGCGCAAACACCTGGGTGAATCACGCCTGATGCCTGCCGTTGCCACAGCCAATCGCGGAGACCTGAGCGAGGTGACCAGCCTGGCGCTCGAGGAGGCGCGCGGTCAGGGCGCCACCGAGTGCGAGGCCGAAGCGTCCCGGGGCCAGGGATTGTCGGTGAGCGTACGGCTGTCCGAGGTCGACACCGTCGAGTATCAGCGCGACCGCGGCCTCGGGGTCACGGTGTACTTCGGCAAGCGCAAAGGTGCCGCCAGCACCGCGGATCTGAGTCCCGCGGCGGTGCGCGAGACGGTCGCCAAGGCGTGCGCCATTGCCCGCTACACCACCGAGGACCCGTACGCCGGTCTCATCGAGCCGGAGGCGCTGGCGCGCGACATTCCGGACCTGGATCTCGATCATCCTTGGGACCTGAGCCCCGAGCGCGCCATCGAGCTGGCACGCGAGTGCGAGGCGGCGGGGCTGGCCGTCGATGCGCGCATCGCCAACTCCGAAGGCGCCGCGGTGAGCAGCCAGCGTCACACCGGCGTGTACGGCAACTCGCTCGGGTTCCTCGCCGGCTTCACCACCACCAGCCACTCGATCAGCTGTTCCCTCATCGCGCAGTCGGGCGAGGACATGCAGCGTGACTACTGGTACAGCATCGCGCGCGATCCCACCGAGCTCGAAGCCGTCGCCCAGATCGGCCGCGTCGCCGGCGAGCGCGCACTGGCGCGCCTCGGCGCCCGGCGCCTCAGTACGCGCCGCGCGCCAGTGGCGTTCACGCCCGACGTGGCACGCGGACTGTTCCGCCACTTCATCGGCGCCATCAGCGGCGGCAGTCAGTACCGCAAGGCGTCGTTCCTGCTGAATGCGGCCGGCGAGCAGGTGTTCCCCGCGTTTCTCAGCATGCAGGAGCGTCCGCACATTCCCAAGGGCCTTGCCAGCAGTCCGTTCGATCACGAGGGTGCAACCACGCGCGACCGCGACCTGGTGCAGGCCGGGGTACTCGGCGGCTACGTGCTCGGCAGCTACTCGGCGCGTCGCCTGGGACTGAAGAGCACCGGTAACGCCGGTGGCATTCACAACCTGCTGGTCGAGAGCTCGCAGGGCGGACTCGACCCGCAGGCGTTCCTGGCGCGCCTGCACACGGGGCTGCTGGTGACCGAGCTCATGGGTCAGGGTGTGAACGGCGTGACCGGCGACTACTCGCGCGGCGCCAGCGGCTTCTGGGTGGAGAACGGCGCCATCGCCTTCCCGGTGCACGAGATCACCATCGCCGGCAACCTGCGACCGATGTATCGCGACATCGTCGCGCTCGGCGCCGACGTCGATTCGCGTGGCGCCATCCGCACCGGTTCGGTGCTGCTCAGCGAGATGACGATTGCCGGGGAGTGAGGTGCAGCGCCGGGCGCGGCGCCTCATCGACCAGATCGCGCAGCGTCAGGTCGGCGCAGCGGTTGCGGCGCGATTCCTCGACGCTGGCCAGGATCCGGTCGACGGGCGGGATCGGCAGGTTGCGCGGTGCCACGTGACCTGAGCCCTGGTTGCGCGCGAGATCCAGGATCTCGCTGACGCTGATGCTGCCGATGTCGCGCGCCGGCGCCAGCTCGTCGTTGTCGGTCACGATCAGCAGGCCCGCCCGCTCGAGCGTGGCGGCCATCTGCGCGACGGCGACGCCGGGCAGCCCGAGCTCGGTGGCTACCCGGTTCACGGTCCAGCGCCGGCCGCCGGCCACGTGACTGCGGCCGACGAAATACATGAGCTTCAGCGCGAGCTGCTCGAGCTCGACGCTCGACAGGCGCAGCTGCTGCAGCCCGAGGCGCAGGTAGGTGGGGTTCTGCACGTAGAACGACAACTGGGCGCCGGCGAGCAGGATCAGCCAGCCGAAGTACGTCCACAACAGCGCCGACACCATGAACGCGAAGCCGGCGTAGACAATGGTGAGGCGCGTGGAGTACACCACGAAGGCGGTGAACATCTTGCCCACCGCTGCCCACAGCACGCCCCCGACCACTGCCCCGATGAGCGCGGGGCGCCAGTACACGCGCGTGTTGGGGATCATCATGTACAGCGCGGTGAAGAACGCCGTCACCATCGCGTACGGGGCGAGGCTGATGCCGGTACCGCGCAGCCGCTGCAGCAGCGGCAGCCGTACCATCTCCTGCACCGGCCCGCTGCTCAATGCCGCGTGCGATAGGCTGAGAAAGCCGACCAGCAGCACCGGTCCTGCGATCAGCAGCGTGGTGTACTCGGCGAGGCGGCGTGCGAAGCTGCGCGGCTGCTCGACGTGCCACAGGAAGTTGAAGCTGTCCTCGACCTTCTTGATCGTGCCGATCAGCGTCCAGGCGAGCAGCGCCAGGCCGACCGAGCCCACCACGCCGCTGCTGACACGGTTGGCGAACTGCAGCACATGGCCGGTGAGCTCGGTGGCGGCAGCGCTGCCCACCGGGCGGAAGAAGTCGTAGACGATCGGCTCGAGATCGCGGTGCCCGCCGAATACCTTGAGGATGGCGAAGCTGAAGGCGAGCAACGGGATCAGCGACAGGAGTGTCGTGTACACCAGCCCCATCGCACGCAGATTGATCTCGCCGCGCGCCAGGTCTCGCACCACCGCGTACGGGTAGCGCAGCAGCCGCAGACTCGACCCCAGCGCTCCGGTCCGCGCCGAGGCGGGTCCGAAGAAGCACCAGTCGAGCAGCGCCCAGATGCGCGTCCACATCGTTTAAGGATACAGTGCCGGCCGCCGCCGTGCGGGGACGCATGACACGATATTCCGGATTTCCACAGCGCATCGTCTGCCTGACCGAGGAGACCACCGAGACCCTGTACCGGCTCGGCGAGGACTGGCGCATCGTCGGGATCTCCGGATTCACGGTGCGCCCGCCGCAGGCGCGGCACGAGAAGCCGCGCGTGTCGGCATTCACCAGCGCGCGCACCGAGCGCATCATCGAGCTGCGACCGGATCTGGTGCTCGGTTTCTCCGACCTGCAGGCCGAGATCGCCGCGCAGCTGGTGCGCGCCGGGCTCGAGGTGCACGTGTTCAATCACCGCAGCATCGCCGACATCCTGCGCATGATCCGCACACTCGGCGGGATGATCGGCTGCGAGGCGCGGGCGTGCGCGCTCGCCGACGAGCTCGAGCAGGGATTGGCGCAGATCCGGCAGCGAGCCGCGGCGTTGCCACGTCGGCCGCGGGTGTATTTCGAGGAATGGGACGACCCGCTGATCAGTGGCATCCGCTGGGTGGCGGAGCTCATCGAGGTGGCCGGCGGCGAGGACTGCTTTCCCGAGTTGTCGCGCGAGCCGCTCGGCCGCAACCGCATCATCGCCGACCCGCTCGAGGTGCCGCGGCGCGCGCCCGACATCGTGCTCGGCTCCTGGTGCGGCAAGAAGTTCCGGCCGGAGCGGGTCGCGGCGCGCCCCGGCTGGAGCGACGTGCCGGCGGTGCGCGCGGGCTACGTGCGCGAGATCAAGTCGGCGCTGATCCTGCAGCCGGGGCCGGCTGCGCTCACCGACGGCGTGCGCGCCATCGAGAGCGTCATCGCCGACTGGGCGCAGCCGCGCTAGCGCATGGCGCGGCGTTCGCGCACCAGCTCCCAGGCCTCGATGATCTGCTGGGTGCGCTGCTTGGCATGCGCGAGCATCGACTCGGGCAGGCCGTTGGCCTTGAGCTTGTCGGGATGATGCCGCTGCAGCTGGCGGCGATAGGCCTTGGCAACCTGCTCGTCGCTCGCGCCCGCGGTGATCTCGAGCACCCGGTAGGCCTCCTCGATCTGACGGTCGCGTGCCGCGGCTGCGCCGGGCGCATCCGCGGGCTGCGGCCGAAACGCGCCCTGCCGGATGCGCAGCACGGTCTCGATGTGGATGAACTCCAGCGTCGAGATGCCGAGCCGTGCGGCGATGCGCCCGAGGAGCGGCCGTACCGGCCCTTCGAGGTCGTTACCGGCGAGCGCGGTGCGCACCTGAATCTCGAGGAATATGCGCGCGAGGTCCGGCCGACCGCGGCAGGCGTGTGCGAGCGCGGCAGTCTCCGCGCCGAGATCGAACCCCGGCAGCTTGCCGGCGCCGAAGCCGGCAATGGCCTCCTGGACCTGCGCGGCGCCGAGGCGCAGCTCGCCCATCACCGCTCGCGCCGCGGCGATCTCCGGCTCCGACACACGGCCGTCGGCCTTGGCAAGACAGCCCATGATGCGGAAAGTGGCGCGGAAGAAACGCTCACCGATTGCCGCCAGCTCTTCAGGCGCGGCCTGCTCCGGCTCGGGGCCCTGCTCGTCGAACTGATGCCCGACCAGTACACCGAGCGCAGCGCCGAGGGGTCCGAGCACCAGTCCGCCGACGAGCCCGCCGGCGACCTTGCCGATCCACTTGAAAGCCATGCTGGGTTGCGTGCGGTGCGCGGATGTCGCCGCTGAAAGGGGGCCGCTATAGTAGCAAGCGATGCCGGCCCCAACTGTGTACCGCACCGCGCTTCGCGGCCTCGAGCGTCTGCACGAGGGCAAGGTGCGCGATATCTACGCGATCGACGCCGATACCCTGCTGATCGTGACCACCGATCGGCTGTCGGCGTTCGACGTGGTGATGCCCGATCCGATCCCCGGCAAGGGCCAGGTGCTCAACGCCATCTCCAACTTCTGGTTCGCACGCACCGCTCACCTGGTACCCAATCACCTCACCGGGCGCGATCCCGCCAGCGTGCTCGCCGCTGCCGATGAGCGCGCGCTGCTCGCCGGGCGCGCGGTGCTGGTGCGGCGCCTGCGCGTACTGCCGATCGAGGCGGTGGTGCGCGGCTACCTGATCGGCTCGGGCTGGAAGGATTACCAGGCCCACGGCGCGGTGTGCGGCATCGCCCTGCCGCCGGGGCTCGAGCTGGCCGCGCGCCTGCCGCAACCGCTGTTCACCCCGGCGACCAAGGCCGCGGCCGGCCAGCACGATGAGAACATCTCCTTCGCGCAGGTGATCGCGCTCGTGGGTCCCGCGATGGCCGCCGCGGTGCGCGATGCGGCACTCGCGCTGTACCGTTTCGCGGCCGGGCATGCGCTGCAGCGCGGGATCATCATCGCCGACACCAAGTTCGAGTTCGGCGTGGACGCAGCAGGTAGGCTCACCCTCATCGACGAGGTGCTCACTCCCGACTCCTCACGCTTCTGGCCGGCCGACACCTACCGCGCGGGCGTGAGTCCGCCGAGCTTCGACAAGCAGTTCGTGCGCGACTATCTGGAGACGCTCGACTGGAACAAGCGGGCGCCGGGGCCGCATCTGCCGCCGGAAGTCATCGCCGCTACCGCCGCCAAGTACCACGAGGCGCTGACGCGACTGACCAGCTGAAGCACGTTCCGGGTAAACTTACCGCCATGCCTGAAGCCTGGATAGCGCCCTCGATCCTGTCGGCCGACTTCGCGCGGCTCGGTGAGGAGGTCGATGCCGTGCTCGAGGCCGGCGCCGATCTCATTCACTTCGATGTCATGGACAACCACTACGTGCCCAATCTCACCGTCGGGCCGGTGGTGTGCGAGGCGCTGCGCCGCCGGGGTATCAAGGCGCCGATCGACGTGCATCTGATGGTGCGCCCCGTCGATCGCATCGTGCCCGACTTCGCTGCCGCGGGCGCGACGTTCATCAGCTTCCACCCGGAAGCCTCTGAGCACGTCGATCGCACCATTGCGCTCATTCGCGAGCACGGCTGCCGTCCGGGGCTGGTATTCAATCCGGCGACGCCGCTCAACTATCTCGACTACACGCTCGAGTTGCTCGACCTGGTGCTCATCATGTCGGTGAACCCGGGCTTCGGCGGCCAGCAGTTCATTCCCACCAGCCTGCGCAAGCTGGCCGACGCGCGCCGGCGCATCGACGCCTCGGGCTGCGAGGTGCGGCTGGAAGTCGATGGCGGAATCAGGGTCGACAATATCCGCGCGGCGGCGCAGGCCGGTGCGGATACCTTCGTCGCGGGGTCGGCGATATTCGGCAGCCGCGACTACGCGCAGACCATCCGGGAGATGCGCCAGCAGATCGTCGCCCAGGGCGGAGCCGGACGCGTGTCGGCGCGCGGTTAATTGCGGGTGCGGGCGCGCCCGCAGACTACTCCTCGTCCTCGTCCTCGTCGTCGTGACCCACGGGTCCCGCGGCACGCGCCGTGGCGCCTGCAGCCGGCTTCGCCGGTACGATCACCGGGCGGGTCTTCATCTTCGGCCGGGCGTTGAACACCACGATCGTCTTGCCGGTGGCGCGCAGCAGGCCCTGCTCCTCGAGGACCTTGAGCACGCGCCCGGCCATCTCGCGCGAGCAGCCCACCAGGCGGGACAGCTCCTGGCGGCTGACCTTGATCTGCATGCCCTCCGGATGGGTCATGGCATCCGGCTCGCCGCACAGGTCCATGATGGCGTGCGCCACGCGGCCGGTTACGTCGACGAACGCCAGGTCGCCGAGCTTGCGATTGGTGCGATCCAGTCGCGTGGCAAGTTGCGTGGCGAGCTCGAACACCAGGCCGGGGCTCTCCGCGGCGATCTGGCGAAAGCGCGGATAGGTCATCTCGGCCAGCTCGCACTGGTTGCGGGTGCGCACCCAGGCACTGCGGGTCGGCTGCTCGTAAAACAAGCCCATCTCGCCGAAAAACTGCCCGCGGTTCAGGTAGGCGAGCACCATCTCGTTGCCTTCCTCATCCTCGATCATCACTTCCACCGAGCCGCTGATGATGTAGTAGAGGACGTCAGGCAGATCACCGGCGTGGATGACGACGGTCTTCGAAGGCACTGCGCGGATGCGGCAGTAGCTGAGGAAGCGGTTGATCGCAGGAATTTCGCTGAGTGGCTTGGTGTTCTCTTCCATACGTCTCCCCGACGGGCGCTCTACTATACAACTCCGCGACTCTCAGACCCAGTAAGCCGTGCCGGTCATGACGCGCGCCGTCAAGCGCATGAGTGTGCGCACCGCAGCGGGCAGCGGGCCGGCGCCGGCGGCGGCTGCAGTGGCGCCGTGGGCGACCTCCTCGGCGCGCATGGTCTCAAGTATGGCACGGCTGCGGGCGTCTCCTGCGGGGAGTCTGACGAGGTGGTCACTGAGATGTCCCTCGACCTGGCGCTCGGTCTCTACGACGAAGCCGAGACTGATGCGATCGCCCGTGAGCGCTGCCGCCGCGCCGATCGCGAAGGAGCCCGCATACCAGAGTGGATTGAGAAGGCTCGGCCGGGCACCGAGCTCCTGCAGCCGCCGCTCGCACCAGGCGAGGTGATCGGACTCGGCGCGCGCCGCCGCCATCAGCATCTCGCGTGTCGCCGCCGAGCGGGCGATGAGGGCCTGACCGTGATACAGGGCCTGCGCCGCGAGCTCACCGGCGTGGTTGACGCGCATGAGGGCAGCGCTGCTGCGCCGCTCGGCATCGGCGAGGGCTTCTTCGGCCGGCGCCGGCGCCTCAGGGGCCGGTCGGCTGGCCCGGGCCGGTGCGAACACCGCCCGCAGGGCGCGATCCACTGCAGTGATCGCCGTGTCCAGAGTGCTGTCCGACCCCATATTTCCGGCCTCTATTATAGGGGCAATCCGGCGGACGGACCCTTTGCATTGCCGCAGCCGCTTGAGTACACTTGCCCGCCTTTTTTTGGCCCCGGCAGCGCCGGGGTTGCAAGTGATCTATGAAGACTGTATTCGCCAAGCCCGGCAGCGTCCGTGGCGATTGGTTCGTCGTCGACGCGAGCAACAAGACGCTCGGGCGTCTGGCCTCCCAGATCGCCCATCGCCTGAAGGGCAAGCACAAGGCCGACTACAGCCCGCATGTGGACATGGGTGATCACGTGGTGGTGGTCAACGCGCAGAAGATCCGGGTCACCGGGCGCAAGCTCACCGACAAGATCTACTACCACCACACCGGCCACATCGGTGGCATCAAGTCGATCGCGCTCGAGAAGCTGCTCAACGAGCATCCGGAGCGGGCCATCGAGTTTGCGGTGAAGGGCATGCTGCCGAAGAACCCGCTGGGACGGCGCATGTTCCGCAAGCTGCACGTGTTTGCCGGCGGCGAGCACCCGCACCAGGCGCAGCAGCCGAAGCCGCTCGAGATTCAGTAGGACGCACTCCATGGCAGCGACTCAGCACAATCACTACGGTACCGGTCGGCGCAAGACCGCAACCGCCCGCGTATACCTCAAGGCCGGCAGCGGACGCATCACGGTTAACGATCGCTCGCTGGACGAGTTTTTCGGTCGTGAGACCGGGCGCATGATCGTGCGTCAGCCCCTCGAGGCCGTGAACCTCACGGCCAAGTTCGACATCTCGGTTACCGTCGACGGCGGTGGTATCACCGGCCAGGCCGGCGCAATCCGCCACGGCATCACGCGTGCCCTGATCAAGTACGACGAGGCGCTGCGCAAGCCGCTGCGCGATGCCGGTTTCGTGACGCGCGATGCACGCGAAGTCGAGCGCAAGAAGGTCGGCCGCCGTAAGGCGCGTCGCGGACCCCAGTACTCGAAGCGCTGATATAGGGCCGCGGACAGCGTAGCCGCGTATCCGCCAGGGGTGGTCTTTGGGGGATCGTCTAGCGGTAGGACAACGGACTCTGACTCCGTTTACCTAGGTTCGAATCCTAGTCCCCCAGCCAAAAGAAGCGGCCCGTCGAACTTCGACGGGCCGCTTTTTTTACCGGTGCGATCAGGCGCAGGGACTAGGATGAGAACCGAAGGTTCGACAACCGTGCGAGTCCACGAGCACGGTTGGACGATGGCGTAGCTTGGCGAAGCCGTCGGGCCCCGACAGGGGCCGAGGCGGCGGCAGCCGCCGAGCAATCCTAGTCCCCCAGCCAAAAGAAGCGGCCCGTCGAACTTCGACGGGCCGCTTTTTTTGAGCGGTGCGAGGGCCGTTGCGAGTCGGCGAGTCGGCGGGCGCTAGCCGAGATTCGCCGCCACGAACTCCCAGTTCACCAGCGGCCAATAGCTCTTCATGTAGGCACCGCGATCGTTGCGGTGGTCGATGTAGTACGCGTGCTCCCACATGTCGCAGGTGAGCAGCGGCGTGTGGCCGTCGCGCGCCGGGGTGTTGGCGTTGCCGGTCGTGACGATGCGCAACGTGCCGCCGGAGTCGCGCACCAGCCATGCCCAGCCGGAGCCGAATACCTCGATCGCCGCTTTGTCGAACTGCTTCTGAAAGGACTCGAGCCCGCCGAAGCTCGCGAGCGCACGCGTGAGCTCCTTGCCGGGAGCAGTGTGCCGCGGCGACAGACAGTTCCAGAAAAAGGTGTGATTCCACACCTGCGCCGCGTTGTTGAACATCGCGCCGGTCGCCTGCGTCACCAGCTCCTCGAGCGATGCGCTCTCGAACTGCGTACCGGCGATCAGAGCGTTGACCTTGTCCACGTATGCCTTGTGATGCCTGCCGTAGTGGAAGTCGAGCGTCTCGCGCGACATGTGGGGCTCGAGCGCGTCGCGCGGATAGGGCAGTGCGGGCAGGGTAATCGCCGCTCTTGGTTGGGTGCTCGGTTGGGTGGTCGCCATCCTTGGTTCCTCCAGGTGTCAAGCGGTCGCGCCGCGGGTCCTGCGATGATAGACCGCACAGCGGCGGCAAAGTGCCAAAGCGCAG
The DNA here is from genome assembly GCA_963837075.1 of uncultured Gammaproteobacteria bacterium. Lineage (GTDB taxonomy): Bacteria > Pseudomonadota > Gammaproteobacteria > Steroidobacterales > Steroidobacteraceae > 13-2-20CM-66-19. The sequence goes on from CAWILY010000009.1 coordinate 1,186,357, forward strand.
CAGCCGCGCGCACCTGCCGCTGCCGACAGATGTCGCGGCCGCAGCGCAGGCGCTCAGCGGCTGAGCATGGCGGTAACGGCGCCGAGCTCCTGCTGGCGATAGATGGCCGTGAGCAGTGCGTTGTCGACGCCGGCCACGGCCTGCTCGACGGCACGGTCGTAGCAGCGGTTCCAGTCAAGCTGCTCCTCGAGCTGGCGTCCGGCTTCGCCGCAGACGTGGCGCGCGGCGCCCTGTATGCGCTGCAGAAGTGCGCTCGCGCCTGCAGTGCTGTTCAGGTCGGCCGCGCTGTAACGCACGGTCAGCGAACGCGTGGCGGTGTCGGCGGCCGGTGCCGTCGTGGCAATGAGCAGTCCCGTCACCGCGACGATGACGGCGCCGAGAGCGGATGAGCGGAAGGGGTTGCAGTTCTGCATGGCGGTTCTCCGATTGCCCGCGAGGAAATTCCGCGGTCTTCCGGCAATTGGATGCAGCCGCCGGGCAAAAGGATAAAAAGTCCCGGGCCACGCGGCGGGAACGGCCAGGTGAGATCCGTGCCCGCCGCCGCCCGTGCCGTGGGTTACTTGTCGACGATGATAATCGGATCGAGTGACTGGCAGCCCGACACCGCGACCGAGTACTTGTAGTACACGGGTACTCCGGCATCGATGAGCGTGCCGCTGAACTCCGCGCGGGGCCACTGCGGTTGCGCGCCGACGAACGGCCATACGGTGGCGCCGCTGTCGAGGTCGGCGAAGGTCAGCGTGAACTGCACCCTCTTGCCGACCCAGTCGATCTGATCGCGCCGATGCGCGTGCACGTTGCCGCCCTTGTCCTTGCAGACGATCACGCCGCCGTCGACTTCGATGCTGACTCTGTGTGCAGACATGATGGGGTCTCCTCGGGTCATTCTGGTGATGTCGGTCTTCAGCCCGCGGGGGGCTTGTCCGCCTGCGCCAGCAGGCCGCGGAAGCGGGCGTCGCTGCGCAGGCTCATGAAATCGGGTGCCGCGCGCACCAGCTGTACCGGGTAGCCGAGGCTCACCGCGCGGCTGAGCGAGCCGAGCGCCGCAGGACTGTCGCCACGCTCGAGCGCGATCAGTGCGGCATAGTAATGCACGTTGGCATCGCCGGGATCGAGCTGCAGCGCGCGGTCGGCGTAGCGCGCGACGTGCGCCATGTCACCGGCGCGCGCACCATAGTAGGCCAGCTGGATCCAGGAAACGGCGTCAGCGGCATTGACCTCGAGGCTCTTGCGGGCGAGCTCCATGGCGCGGCGGTAGTCGCCGCGTGCCTCGGCGCGGCGCCCGTCGATTTGCCACAGAGCGTCGGCAAGGTTCCCCCAGACACGATGATCCTCGGCGGCCAGTTCCGTGGCGCGGCCGAACATGCGCGCGGCGTCCTGGTAGCGCCCGAGAAAGTAGTACACGGTTCCGGAGTTGGAGTAAGCGCTGCGTGTCGGCTCCAGTGACAGGGAGCGCTCGAACGCCGCCGCCGCACCCGGCAGATCGCCCGACAGCTCGAGCGCCGCGCCGAGGTTGTTGAAGGCGAGCGGACTGGCGGGGATCAGTTCGGTCACGCGGCGGTAGGTGGCAACGGCGGGGGCCGCGCGGCCGTGCCGGAACAGGAAATTGCCGAGTGCGGTCTGCGCTCCCCAGTAGGCCGGCTCTACTTCGACACCCTGGCGAAATGCGTGCTCGGCCGCGACCGTGCGCTGCGCGGCATCGAGCGCCTCGCCGAGACCTACATAACCGTCGGCGTTCTGCGGGTCGTCGCCAATGGTGTTGCGGTAGATCGCTGCCGCCTGCTCGTTGCGCCCGCTCACCAGGTACAGGTGCGCGAGCGCGGCAGACACTTCGCGGAGCGAGGCGTCCAGCTTCAGGGCAGCGCCGCAGGCCTGCTCGGCCTTGGGCACCAGCGCGGCATCGCGCGTCTTGTCGTAACCGATGGCGTAGCGCTCGCACAGACCGGCGTAGGCGCGGGCGAAGCTCGGGTCCTCGACCAGCGCCTGCCGGAAACTGTCCTCCGCTTGCTCGAGGGCGGCCTGGCCGCCCGGTCCCTGCATGCGGGCGAGCCCCGCCAGATACAGATCGAATGCCCTGGCGCGGGCGGCAGGCGAGGCGGTGTCGGGCTGCGCGAGCTCGCTCGACAGCACCACCTGCAGTGTGCTGGTGATCGACCGCGCCAGATCGTCTTCGATAGTCAGCAGGTCCTGCCAGGTACGGTTGTACGTCTGTGACCAGACGTTGAAGCCGGAGGCACCGTCGATCAGCTGCGCCGTCACCCGCAGCTTGTCGTCGTCACGGTACACGCTGCCCTCGAGAATGTGCCGTACTCCGAGGGTTCGTGCGATGGTGCGCACGTCGGCGCCGCGATCCTTGAAGGCGAAGGCCGAGGTACGTGCCGCGACCCGCAGCCCATGGATGCGCGCCAACCGGGCCGATAGCTCCTGCGCGAGACCATCGCCGAGGTAGGCATTGCCGCGGTCCGGGCTCAGATCTACCAGAGGCAGCACTGCGATGCTGCGCGGCGTCTGCACCACCACCTCGCCCTCTGTACCGACGGCGGCCGGCGGCAAGTGTGGTGCGCGCAGGTAACGGGTAATCGCCCACGGCACGGCGAGCAGCAGCGCGACGAGTGCCAGTGCGCCGAGCCACGCCGCCGTGCCTGTGCGTGGACCCGGCTCGGGCGCCGCCGGCAGCGTGAGCTGTGGCTCGCCGGCGGGCACGCCGACCTCCGCGCGCTCAGTGGCGCTGGCATCGGCGCTCGCCTCGATGGGCGGCCGGCGGCGGTCCTGCAGCGGTCGTACGCAGGCGACCATGCGATAGCCGCTGCCGCGAACGCCGGCGATATAGCGCGGCGCTTGCGGGTCATCGCCGAGGGCATCGCGTACCAGCTTCACCCGCTGGCTGATGGTCTCGGGCGTGACCACGAGTCGCGGCCAGACGCGTTCGGTGAGCTGATCGAACGTGACCACATCCGGCGCGGCGCGGGCCAGTGTCAGCAGCAGCTCGAACGACAGATTCGGCAGGGGAATGTCGTTGCCGGCGCGTGTAACACGCCGCTGGCCGAGATCGATAGTGAGATCGCCGACCTGGTAGCCGGCTGTGTCGGGGCCGGTTGTGGCTGTCTTGCTCTCTTCCATCCCCGGCGCCATTTTCCGGGTGGGCGGTGCGCTGTACGCGTTCCGCCTGATCTTACGCCCGAATGCGCCGGGGTGCGCTGCCGCGCCGTCGCGGCTCCCCCGGGCAAGAGCGCCCGGGGGTGCGCGCGTTTGCGGTTACTTGGTCACCATGGCGATCGCCGTCGGCTGCTTGTTGGGTCCACGGTACAGCGCGGTCAGCAGTGGGCTGTTGACCTTCGCCACTGCGTCGGCTATCGCCGCGTTGTAGCAGCTGCGCCATTCCTGCAGCGCGTATGGGTAGGTGCCCGGCTCGTCGCAGACGTGGCGAGCGGCACTCTTGAGGCGCTGGTAGAGCGCGGTGGCGCCTTCGATGGTCGACAGATCCAGGTCGCGGTAGCTGACCGTTTCGCTGCGCGTCTCAGCGGGGGCGGCTACCGCCTGAGCGGCGCCGAGCAGGCAGGCGATCGAAGTAAACGCTGCGGACCAGCAGGTAGCACGGGGGATAGAGTTCAGAATGTTCATTGCGGTTCTCCAGGTTGCGATGCATACCCCGGGAGTGTTCCCAGGGACCGCAGGCAAGCTATGCGCCGCGGCGATGCACCGCATGAAGGGCGGGTGAAGCTGCGTGAAGAATCGCTGATGTTTGCGCCGGGCTGCCCAAGGTGGGGTTAAGGCGCCGTTTGCAGGGGCGACGGACGTCCGATTCAGCGCCGCTCGACGCCCTGATCCGTGCCGATGAGCAGCAGATCGGCCGGCCGCAAGGCGAACAGGCCGACCGTCACGACGCCAGGCAGCTGATTGAGCTCGCTCTCGAGCGCGGGAGGGTCGCTGATGGTCAGGCCGTGGACATCGAGGATGTGATTGCCGTTATCGGTGACGCAGCCTGAGCGCCACACCGGCCGGCCGCCGCGAGCGCGGAGCTCGCGGCTCACCAGCGTGCGCGCCATGGGGATCACTTCCACCGGCAGGGGGAAGTGGCCGAGCGTGCCGACCAGCTTGGTGTCGTCGACGATGCACACGAAACGGCGCGCGGCCGCCGCGACGATCTTCTCGCGCGTCAGTGCGCCGCCGCCGCCCTTGATGAGCTGCCGGGCGGCGTTCGCCTCGTCGGCGCCGTCGATGTACAGCTCCAGATCGTCGACATCGTTCAGATCCACTATGGCCACGCCGGCGGCGCGCAGCCGGGCGCTGCTGCTTTCCGAGCTGGATACTGCGCGCCGCACGCGGCCGCCGTTCGCGGCGAGGGCATCGATGAAGGCATTCACCGTGGAGCCGGTGCCGACACCGATGGTGGTACCGTCCGCAACCAGCTCCAGGGCGGCCAGCGCCGCGCGAGCCTTCTTTGCGTCCGTCTGTACCATGCGCCCACCCCGCGGCGTTTTCTCTCGCAGAAACGACAGTGCCCGCAATTGCGGGCACTGTCTTCGAATCCGACTCGGCGGCCACGCGAAGTGACCGCCGAGTTAAGGCCTATTTCTTCTTCGCAGCTTTCTTCTTGGCCTTCTTTTTTGCCTTCGCCATGTTGGCTCTCCAATTGACGGGTTAGTCCGGGGTCCGAGTATATACACGCGAATCGAAATTACAAGCGAGTGCAGCGATTGTGTGCTAAGCGAGCGCGCGTCGCGCGCGTGTTCGCGAGCGCTGTCACGCATCACTCCAGTGACAGGATGAACTTCCAGTGCGCTGCTGAGACCGGTGTGATCGAGAGGCGATTACCCGGGCGCAACAGCATCATCCCCTTCAGCTCGCGACCCGCGTGCGCGCGCAGCTCGGCGAGCTCGATGGTGCGCGCCAGCCGGCGCTGCAGCCGCACGTCGACCACGTACCAGCGCGGCCGGCGCGGATCACTGCCCGCGTCGTAGTGATGGTCGCTGCGATCGAAGGCGGTGGCATCGGGGTAGCCTTCCTTCACGATCTGCATGACGGCGACGATTCCCGGCACGGCGCAGCTCGAATAGTAAAGAAACGCCTGGTCGCCGCGCCGCATCTGGTCACGCAGCATGTTGCGCGCCTGGTAGTTGCGCACACCGTCCCAGGCGGTCGTGCGCCGCGGCGCCGCCGCCAGGTCCTCGACGCTGAAGGTCGAGGGCTCGGTCTTCATCAGCCAGTAGTGCATCGGATGATCCCCTGCTCGGTCACTACCGCGTCCAGCAACACGTCGTGCGCGGCGAACGTCAGGCGGTCGAGCTCCTGAAAAGCATAGGCGAGGCCCACCAGTCGCGGCCCATGCCATGCGCTGCGCAGGTTACGGAAGGCCAGGGCGCGGTCGTAGAAGCCGCCGCCGGTTCCGAGCCGCACGCCGCGGCGGTCGAACCCGACGAGCGGCAGGAATACCACGTCCAGCCAGCGTGCACCGAGCGTCTGCGTGCCGGCGGGCTCGGCGATTCCCAGGCGATTGCGCCGCCACGGCCCCTGCATCGGTACGAAGCGCATGGTGTGCGAAGCGCGCCGGCGGGCGATGCGCGGCAAGTAGATGCGGCAGCCGCGGCGAGCGGCGAGCTCGATCAGAGGCGCGGCGTCGAGCTCCCACGGCAGGGCGGCGTACAACGCCACGCGCCACTGGGCCCGCAGCAACAGGGCGCCGTCGACCTTGCGGGCCACGGCCGCGGACAGACGGGCACGCTCGGCCGCGGACATGCGGCGGCGCTGCGCATTGAGGCGCGTCCGCAGTTCACGGCGCGCGGCGCCGAGCGCAGCCAGATCAGGTAGCGCCACCCGCATGTGCCGGTGCGAGCCGTTGCTCTCGAACCAGAGCAACAAGTGGGACGAGCTGCGGCAGGTAAGGCTTTCCGCTCCAGGGCGGACTTGCACAGCTCTGCGCGCAAGCACGATGTCCCGAGGGTGTTTCAATTAGGGTCCGAGGTAACCCGGTCCGCTTGTCGAACACCGCAGGCGACGCCATGAGCACTCTACACCAATTGCGCGCCGCTTAGAGGTGCGAGCGCGTCACAGCTCGAGCTGCTGCCCCTTCTCCAGCGCCCCCTCGACGCGCTCGCGCAGCGCGCGTACCCGCTGGCCGACGCCATTGTCGAGCTTGGAGTCGCGCTCGCGTCCCCGCAGATACTCGTTCGCGAGGTTGAGCGCCGCCATGACCGCGATGCGCTCGAGCCCGACCACCCGGCCGCTGTCGCGGATCTCGCGCATGCGCAGATTGAGGAATTCGGCGGCATCGAGCAGCGCCGAACGCTCCTCGTACGGGCAGGCGACGAGGAATTCCTTCTCCATGATACGCACGCTGACGCGCGCCGGATCCTGCTGTTGCGTCATGTGCCGTGCTCGAGGGTCTTCAGCCGGCCGATCATCGCCTCGACGCGCGTGCGCACCTGCTCGTTCTTGTGCATGAGCGCCGCGCGCTCGCCCGCCAGCGACTCGTGACGGGCCCGCAGCGCGCGGTTCTCGTCCTTGAGGTGCTGCAGCGTCGCGATCAGCTCGTCGATGCGCCTCGCCAGCCGTGTGAGCTCGAGATCGAGTTGTGTTTTTATGGTTTCGCTCATGTCATTGACTATAGTGCTGCGCTCTTTCGGCGGTCAATTATTTATAATCGTGCCACCTCGCATGATTCAAGCGGACTACAGCCATATCCAGCAGTTGCTCGCCGCGGAGCACTCGCTCGTCGACGCCGCCGAGGCGCACGGCATGCTCGCCGGCTGCCTGTGTGCCGCCGCCGGCTATCGCTTCGAGGACTGGCTCAGGGAGTTTCTTCCCGAGGGCGAGGCGGTGCCCGAATCTGCGGTTGCGCTGCGGCAGCTGTATGCGTCGACCGCGGAAGCGCTGGTGCAGCCCGACATGGAGCTCGAGCTGCTGCTGCCCGCCGATGTGCAGCCGCTCGAGGCGCGCACCGCGGCGCTCGCCCACTGGTGCCAGGGCTTTCTCTACGGCCTGGGGGCCGGCGCCATCCCGGATGCGAGCGGGCTGCCCGGGGATGCAGGCGAGATTGTCCGTGACCTCACCGAGATCACGCGCGCGGGCGTGGACGCACGCCAGGGCGAGGAGTCCAACGAGAGCGCCTACGCGGAGCTGGTCGAGTTCGTGCGTGTCGGCGTGCAGCTATTGTTCGAAGAGCTGTCCGGCGCCCGCCGCCCCGCGCGCTCGCCCGCTCCGCTGCATTGATCGGGCGCGCGGCTAGCATGGCGAGAGACGAGTTCGCGCGCCGCCGCCGTCAGCTGATGCGCCTCATGGGGCGCGATTCCATCGCCGTGCTGCCTGCCGCCCCGGTCAGGCATCGCAACGGTGACGTCGAGTATGCGTATCGCCAGGACAGCGACTTCCACTACCTGACCGGGTTCGGCGAGCCGGAGGCCGTGGCCGTGCTCGTGCCCGGGCGCGCGCAGGCCGAGTACATCCTGTTCGTCCGCGAGCGCGATCCGGCGCGCGAGACCTGGGACGGCCGGCGCGCGGGTCCGGCGGGGGCACGACGCGACTATGGGGCCGACGATGCCTTCCCGATCGGCGACATGGACGAGATTCTGCCGGGGCTGCTCGAGAACCGCACGCGCGTCTTCTACACCATGGGCGTGTACCCCGATTTCGACCAGCGCGTGGTCGGCTGGGTGAACGGGCTGCGTACCACCCAGGCACGTAACGGCCGGCACCCGCCGCAGGAGTTCGTGGCGCTCGATCACGTGCTGCACGATATGCGGCTCTACAAGTCGCGCCACGAGCTCGAGCTGCTGCGCACTGCGGCGCGCATCGCCGCCCAGGCACACCTGCGCGTCATGCGCTTCTGCCGGCCCGGCGTGACGGAATACCAGGTGATGGCGGAGCTGCTGCACGAGTTCCGGCGGCACAACGCCGATACCGCCTACCACCCGATCGTGGGCGGCGGGGCCAACAGCTGCATCCTGCACTACCGCGACAACGATCAGCCGCTTGCGAGCGGTGACCTGCTGCTGGTGGATGCCGGGTGCGAGTTCGGCTGCTACGCCTCGGACATCACCCGAACCTTTCCGGTCAACGGGCGCTTCAGCGGCCCACAGCGGGCCGTCTACGAGGTCGTGCTGGAGGCCAATCGCGCCGCGATCGCCTGCGTGCGTCCCGGTAACCACTGGAACGCCCCGCACGAGGCTGCGGTGCGCGTGATCACCCATGGGCTGGTGAAGCTCGGACTGCTCAAGGGGCGCGTCCCCGCGCTGATCCGCAGCGGCGCCTACCGGCGCTTCTTCATGCACCGCACTGGCCACTGGCTCGGCCTCGATGTGCACGATGTGGGTGACTACAAGATCGGGGACGAGTGGCGCGTGCTCGAGCCGGGTATGGTGATGACCATCGAGCCCGGCATCTACCTGCCGGCCAGCAGCCGTGGCGTTCCCCGCCGCTTCCGCAACATCGGCATCCGCATCGAGGACGACGTGCTCGTCACGCGGCGCGGGGCGGAGGTGCTGACGGCGCGCGTGCCGAAGGATCCCGGGCAGATCGAAGCGCTCATGGCGCGCGCCTGAGTGGTGCTGCCATGTCCGCGACCGCACCGAGCTCTGCCCGCGAAGTCGATGTCGCCATCATCGGCGGAGGCATGGTGGGCGCGAGTCTCGCGCTGGCTCTGTCCGGCAGCGGCCGGCGCGTGCTGCTGGTCGAAAGCGTGCCGTTTGGAGCGGAGCTGCAGCCGAGCTTCGATGAGCGCACCACGGCGCTCGGTAATGCCAGCCGGCGGATCTTCACCGCTCTCGGCGCATGGCCGGCGATCGCGCCCGCAGCCAGCGCCATCCGCACCATCCACGTCTCGGAGGCCGGGCACTTCGGTTGCGCGCGCCTGAGCGCGGTGGAACAGGGCATCGATGCCTTCGGCTACGTCGTGGCCAATCGGGTGATCGGCGCGGCGCTATGGCAGCGTCTGACCGCGGTGCCCGGGCTCGACGTGCGCGCCCCGGCGCACGTCGCAGACGTGGAGATCGACGCGGACGGCGTGCGTTTCTCGCTGCTGAGCGAGGGATCGTCGCAGCCGGTCAGGGCGCGCCTCGTGGTCGGTGCCGACGGTGCGCACTCGCAGGTGCGCGCGGCCGCCGGCATCGACGCACAGGTCGAGGACTACGGACAGGTGGCGATCGTGGCCAATATGGCTACGGACCGCCCTCACGGGGGTTGCGCTTACGAGCGCTTTACGAGCAGCGGTCCACTCGCCGTGCTGCCGCTGCACGATGGCACCCTCGCCGTGATCTGGGCGTGCCACCCCGAGCATGCCGTAGAGCTGTGCGCACTCGATGCGGGCACCTTTCTCGCCCAGCTGCAGACCCGGTTCGGCTGGCGCGCCGGACGCTTCGTGCGCGCGGGACGTCGCGTCACTTATCCGCTCAAGCTGACCCGCGCCGTCGCGACCGTGGCCACGCGCACGGTGCTGATCGGTAACGCGGCCCAGGCCCTGCACCCTGTCGCGGGGCAGGGCTTCAACCTCGGGCTGCGCGATGCGGCGATGCTGGCCGAGACGATTGCGAACGCGGGCGGCGACTGCGGCGCGCCGGAGCTGCTCGGACGCTTCGCCGCATCGCGGGCCGCCGATCGCGCTGGCGTGGTGCGCTTCACTGACGGCCTCGTGAAACTGTTCGCCGATCGGCGCGCGGGGATGAGCCTGCTGCGTAACCTCGGCCTGCTGATGTTCGATCTCACCCCGCCTGCCAAGAGTGCGCTCGCCCGCGTCAGCGCCGGCTTCGGCGGCCCGACACCGCGCCTCGCACGCGGACTGCCGCTGCGGCATGTTTGACATCATCATCATCGGCGGAGGTCCGGTGGGCGCGTGCGCGGGTGCGCTCCTGGCGCGTGGCGTCGGCGGCCGGGCGCTGAAGGTGGCGCTGCTCGAGCCACGTGCGCCGCAACTGCCAGCAGTTCCGGAGTCGCCGGCCTCGCCGGCCGACGTACGCGTGGTCGCGCTGTCACGTGCCAGCGAGCACGTGCTCATGCACGCCGGCGCCTGGCGGCACATCTGCGGGCCGCGCCTGTCGCCGTACGAGCGCATGCGCATCTGGCACGAGAGCGTGCCGCCCGACGGTGATGCAGTGCTGGTGTTCGATGCCGCCGACGTCGGCGAGCCCAACCTGGGCTACATCGTCGAGAACCGCCTGCTGCAGAGCGCGCTGCTGGCCGGCTTCCGGCAGGCCGGAGGTCACGTCGAGCCTGCATCGCTGGCCGCGGTGGAAATCGCCGCTGGGCAGGTGAACGTCAGCACGGGCGGCGGCACGCTGTCAGCACGGCTGGTGGTCGGGGCCGACGGCGCTCAGTCCGCACTGCGTCACGCGATCGGGCTCACGGTCGAGACCTCTGCCTACGGACAGACGGCGATCGTCGCGACAGTGGCGACCGCGCGGTCGCACCAGGCGACGGCGTGGCAGCGCTTCATGCATGACGGCACACTGGCGTTCCTGCCGCTGGCCGATGGCAGCAGCTCGATCGTGTGGTCGGCCGATGACGCGCTCGCGGCGCGACTCAGCGCGCTTACCGCGCCGGAGTTTGCACAAGAGCTCGATCGCGCCTCCGCTCTCGCCCTGGGAGCCACGCAACTCCTCAGCGAGCGCCTGGCGGTGCCGCTCAGGCGGCTCGCGGCCCAGCGCTACGTGGCGCAGCGCGTGGCACTGCTCGGCGATGCCGCTCACGTCGTGCATCCGCTCGCCGGACAGGGCGTGAACCTCGGGCTGCTGGATGCCGCGGCGCTCGCGCAGCTGGTGCTCGCGGCGGTGACACGCGGCGAGGACCCGGGTGCTCTTGGCGTACTGCGCGCCTACGAGCGCTGGCGCAAGAGCGAGGTCGCGGTCATGGCGACCGCCATCGATGTGTTCGACCGGCTGCTCGCGCATGGCAGTGGGCCACTGGCGCAGCTCGCCCAGCGCGGCCTGTCCTGGGTCAACCGCAGCCAGGAGCTGCGCCGCTTCTTTATCCGCCGCGCGCTCGGGCTGAGCGGCGAGCTGCCGGCGGCGGCGATGGCGGCTCCGGCCAGCGCGCATATACCCCTTTTTTGAATGGTTCAGGAGCTGCCGCATCGAGCCGCAGTCGCTGCGGCTGCTCGAGCACTGGATCCGGCAGCGCACCGGTTTCTGGCACCGGCATCAGCCGGGCTATCCGCGACCTCAGTTTTAGCTTCGACGTTCAGCTCAGCGGGATCAGATTCACCTTGGCGGCGCACACGAAGTCGTTCTCCGACAGGCCGCCGATCGCGTGGGTAGTGAAGGTGACGCGGCAGTAGTTGTAGCCGACTTCGAGATCGGGGTGATGGTCCTCGATGTTGGCGAGATGCGCGAGCGCGTTGACGAAGCTCATGGTCCGGTAGAAGTCGCGGAACGTGAAGGCGCGGCGGATGGCACGCTGCTCGTCGCCGAGCGACCAGGTGCCGCCGAGCTGAGCGAGCAGGTGTTCCGTTTCGGCGCGAGCGAGCGGCGCCATGCCGCCCTCGCAGGGCTTGCACTTGCGTGCGGCGAGTTCGTTCATGCTGCACTTCCTCGACGCGCGTAGCTGCGCGCCACGTAGCGTTCGACGATCTCCTGAAATTCCTCGGCGATACGCGCGCCTTTGAGCGTGACGGTCTTGTTGCCGTCCTCGTACACCGGCGCCACCGGGCGCTCGCCGGTGCCCGGCAGGCTGATGCCGATGTTGGCGTGCTTGCTCTCGCCCGGACCGTTGACCACGCAGCCCATGACGGCGACGGTCATGTCCTCGACGCCGGCGTACTCGCGCCGCCACTGCGGCATGCGTGCGCGCAGGTGCGCCTGGATGCGTGCGGCGAGCTCCTGGAAGTAGGTGCTGGTGGTGCGGCCACAGCCCGGACAGGCCACCACCAGCGGGGTGAAAGAGCGCAGTCCCATGGTCTGCAGGATCTCCTGCGCCACGATGACCTCCTGGGTGCGATCGCCGGCGGGCTCGGGGGTGAGCGAGACGCGGATGGTGTCGCCGATGCCTTCCTGCAGCAGCACCGCCATGCCGGCGGTCGAGGCGACGATGCCCTTCGATCCCATCCCTGCCTCGGTGAGCCCGAGGTGCAGCGGGTAATCGCAGCGCGCGGCGAGGTCACGGTAGATCGCGATCAGGTCCTGCACGCCGCTCACCTTGGCTGAAAGAATGATGCGGGCGTGCGCAAGTCCGAGCTCCTCGGCGCGCCGTGCACTCTCCAGGGCCGATTGCACCACCGCGTTGCGCATCACCTGCTGCGCGGTGAGCGGCTCGCGCGCGGCAGCGTTCTCGTCCATCAGCCGCGTGAGCAGCTCTGCGTCCAGGCTTCCCCAGTTCACGCCGATGCGCACCGGTTTGTCATAACGGCAGGCGATCTCGATCATCTCGGCGAACTGCGGATCGCGCTTGCTGCCGCGACCGACGTTGCCCGGATTGATGCGGTACTTGGCCAGCGCTGCCGCGCAGGCGGGATGCTCGCGCAGCAGCTTGTGACCATTGAAATGGAAGTCGCCGATCAGCGGCACGTCGACACCGGTGCGCGCGAGCCACTCGCGGATCGGCGCCACGGCTGCGGCGGCCTCGGCGGTATTCACCGTGATGCGCACCAGCTCCGACCCGGCCGCGGCGAGCGCCTGCACCTGGCGCGCGGTGGCCTCGATGTCGGCGGTGTCGGTATTGGTCATCGACTGCACCACGATCGGCGCGCTGCCGCCGACGCGCACTTGAGCCACGGACACCAGTACAGTGGGGCGACGGACGCTGCTCATGCTGCCTTGACCGAGGGACGGGGCGTGAATTCTACGGGACTGCTATGATTCGCGCCGCCCTCATCAGTCTGTTCGGAGAGAGCCCGGGCTCGGGTCTGGGCCGCCGAAGGCGCAAATTCCGCCCGGAAACGCTCAGGCACAAGAACGGCAGACGGCGAACGAAGGTTTCGCGGGGCTTCTGGAGAGCGGTGGATTGCCTACGATCCGCCCACCGAAGGGGAGCGGCGCCAAGCACGGTGCCTTATCTCTCAGGTCGCAGGACAGAAAGGGCGGCGCACTGCCTGGCTACCCGGTAGCGAACAGGTGCCGGTCGCCCGTTGTCCATTGGAGTGCCGGTGGGAAGACAGACACCGCTGTTCAGACTGCACCAGGAGCTCGGCGCCCGCATCGTCGACTTCGGCGGCTGGGACATGCCGGTGCAGTACGGCTCGCAGATCGGCGAGCATCACGCCGTGCGCCGCGCCGCCGGCGTGTTCGACGTGTCGCACATGTGTGTGGTCGACCTGGAGGGTGCGCAGGTGCGCGCGCTGCTGCGCCGGCTACTGGCCAACGACGTGGCCAAGCTCACCCTGCCGGGCAAGGCCCTGTACAGCTGCATGCTGAACGAGCGCGGCGGGGTGCTCGACGACCTGATCGTCTACTACCTGAGCGATACGCATTATCGGCTGGTGGTCAATGCCGGCACGCGCGACAAGGATCTCGCCTGGATTCGCGAGCAGGCGCGCACGTGCGACGTCGCGGTGCGCGAGCGCACCGATCTCGCCATGCTCGCCGTGCAGGGACCGGAAGCGCGCAGCAAGGCCGTGCAGCTGCTGCCGGACGACGCTGCGGGCGCGGCGCTGGCGCTCGGCAGCTTCTTCGGCCGCGAATTCGGTGGCTGGTTCGTGGCGCGCACCGGCTACACCGGCGAGGACGGCTTCGAGATCATGATGCCGGCTGCGGAAGCGGTGCCTGCCTGGCGCAGATTGAACTCCCTCGGTGTCGCCTCGTGTGGCCTCGGCGCGCGCGACACGCTGCGGCTGGAGGCCGGCATGAACCTGTACGGCAACGACATGGACGAGAGCACGCATCCGTACGAATCGGCGCTCGGCTGGACCGTGGCGCTCGAGCCGCCGGAGCGCGCCTTCATCGGCCGTGCCGCACTCGAGTCCATTGCCCGTGACGGCTCGCCGCGCAAGCTGGTGGGGCTGGTGCTCGAGGACCGCGGCGTGCTGCGCAGTCACCAGAAGGTGCTCATCCCCGGCGGCGCCGCGGGCGAGATCACCAGCGGCACCTTCTCCCCGACGCTCGAGCGCGCCATCGCCTTCGCGCGCGTCCCGGCCGCGACCGCGGACAAAGTGCAGGTCGACATCCGTGGCCGGCTGCTCAACGCGCGCGTGGTGAAGCCGCCGTTCGTGCGCGCCGGCAAGCCCATGCCGAACCCAGCGCAAAGGAACTCTCAATGAGCAACGTCCCCACCGAGCTGCAGTACACCGAGTCCCACGAGTGGCTACGCACACTCGCCGACGGCACGCTCGAGATCGGCATCACCGATCATGCGCAGCATGCGCTCGGCGACCTGGTGTTCGTCGAGGTGCCGCAGGCCGGACGCACGGTGAAGGCGGGTGAGCCGTGCGCGGTGGTGGAATCGGTCAAGGCGGCATCGGATGTCTATGCCCCACTCGCCGGCGAGATCACCGCCGGTAACGATGCGCTCGCGGCGTCGCCGGAAACGGTGAACGCTGCACCCTACGGTGCCGGCTGGCTCATGCGGCTGCGCCCGGCCGCCGGTGCGCTCGCCGGTGCGGCGCTCATGTCCGCAAGCGATTACCAGAAGCTCCTCGACGCGGAGAGCGGCTGATGGCCTTCATTCCGCACACCGGGGCGGACGTCGCGGCGATGCTCGCCGCGATCGGCGCGGAGCGCATCGAGGATCTGTTCGATGAGATTCCGCCGCAGCTGCGCATCGGCGCGCTCGAGGGCGTGCCCGGGGAGCTCAACGAGATGCAGATCGGGCGCCTGATGAGCGAGCGCGCCCGCGCCGACGGGATGGCGCTCAGCTTTCTCGGCGCCGGGGCCTACGAGCATCACATCCCGGCGGCCGTCTGGGCCATCACCACGCGCGGAGAGTTCTACAGCGCCTATACGCCGTACCAGGCGGAGGCCAGCCAGGGCACGCTGCAGCTGGTCTACGAGTTCCAGACGATGATCGCGCGGCTGACCGGCATGGAGGTGTCGAACGCCTCCATGTACGACGGCGCCTCGGCGACGGCGGAAGCGGCGCTGATGGCGGTGCGCGCCAACCGCAAGTCCACTGCGGCCCGGATCCTGGTGCCCTCGACGCTGCACCCGCATTACCGCAAGGTGGCCGTCACCACTGCGGCCAATCAGGGGCTGCGTTTCGAGGAGCTGCCGTACTGTACCCAGGAGGGCATCGTTCCGGCCGCCTCGCTCGCGCGCTTTGCGGGCGAGGACGTGACCGCGCTCGTCATCCAGCAGCCGAACTTCTTCGGCCGGCTGGAGGACGTCGATGCGCTCACGGACTGGGCCCACGCGAGCGGCGCACTGGTGATCGCGGTGGTCAATCCCACCTCGCTCGCGCTGCTCAAGCCCCCGGGCGAGTGGGGCAAGCGCGGCGCGGATATCGCGGTGGGCGAGGGCCAGCCGCTCGGTGTGCCGTTGTCCGCGGGCGGCCCGTACTTCGGCTTCATGGCGGCGCGCATGGAGCACGTGCGCCAGATGCCGGGTCGCATCGTCGGACGCACGCTCGACGTCGCCGGTAACCCCGGCTTCACGCTCACGCTGCAGGCGCGCGAGCAGCACATCCGCCGCGCACGCGCCACCTCCAACATCTGCACCAACCAGGGGCTGCTGGTGACGGCGGCCGCCATCTATCTGTCGCTGATGGGGCCGCAGGGACTCACACGCACCGCAGCGGCTGCACACGCGCGTACCCGCGAGCTGGTCGCCGCGCTGACGCGGCTGCCGGGCGTACGACCGGCGTTCACCGGCCCGTGCTTTCACGAGGCGGTGCTGCAACTCGACCGGCCGGCGGCGCCGGTACTCGCCGCGCTCGCGGCCCGCGGCATTCTCGGTGGTCTGGCGCTGTCGGGCTATTACCCGGAGCTCGGCAATGCGCTGCTGGTATGCGCCACTGAGACCAAGACCAGCGCCGACATCGAGCGCTACCGCAGCGCGCTCGCCGAAGCGCTGCAACCGGCGCGCGCCGCCTGAGGTCATCGCATGCGCGCCACCGAGAAAGTGATCTTCGAGTACTCGACGCCGCAGCGTGGCGCCAGCGATCAATGGCCGCAGGATCCCGGGGCAGCCGCGGTCGGCGATCTGCCGGCGCAGCTGCGTCGCACGCGGCCTGTGGGGCTGCCGGAGGTGAGCGAGCTCGAGACGGTGCGCCACTTCACACGGCTGTCACAGCTCAACTTCTCCATCGACACGCACTTCTATCCGCTCGGCTCGTGCACGATGAAGTACAACCCCAGGGCGTGCAATCAGTACGCGATGCTGCCGGAGTTCCTGGCGCGGCATCCGCTGGCGCCGGAGAGTCACGGCCAGGGTCTGCTCGAGTGCCTGTACGAACTGCAGGAGATGCTCAAGGCGGTGACCGGCATGCAGGGTGTGGCGCTCTCGCCCATGGCGGGCGCGCACGGCGAGTTCGCCGGCGTTGCCATGATCCGCGCCTATCACCGCGCCCGCGGCGACGCCGAGCGCAACGAGATCATCGTGCCGGAAGCGGCTCACGGCACCAATCCCGCCACCGCCACCATGTGCGGCTGCGTGGTGCGCGAGATTCCGGTCGAGCCCTCGGGCGACGTCGACCTCGAGGCGCTGCGCGGCGCGGTGGGCGTGCGCACCGCGGGCATCATGCTCACCAACCCCTCCACGCTCGGCGTGTTCGAGCGCCGCGTCGGGGACGTGGCGCGCATCGTCCACGACGCCGGGGGGCTGCTCTACTACGACGGCGCCAACCTGAATGCCATTCTCGGCAAGGTGCGCCCCGGCGACATGGGCTTCGACGTGATGCACATGAACCTGCACAAGACCTTCTCCACGCCGCACGGCGGCGGCGGCCCGGGAGCCGGCGCGGTTGGTGTCGGGGCGCGGCTGCTGCCGTTCCTGCCGATTCCGCTGGTCGGCCGGGACGGCGAGCGCTATCGCTGGCTCGACGAGGCGGATCTGCCGCAGTCCATCGGCCGCCTGTCGGCGTTCATGGGCAATGCGGGCGTGCTGTTGCGCGCCTACATCTATATGCGCCTGCTCGGTCGTGAGGGCATGCGCAGTGTCGGCGAGTACGCCACGCTCAACGCCAACTATCTGCTCAAGCGCCTGCAGCAGGCCGGCTTCGATGCCGCTTATCCGCAGCGCCGCGCCAGCCACGAGTTCATCGTGACGCTCAAGCGTCAGGCGCGCGAGCTCAACGTCACCGCCATGGATTTCGCCAAGCGTCTGCTCGACTATGGCTTCCATGCCCCGACGACGTACTTCCCGCTGCTGGTGCCGGAGTGCCTGCTGATCGAGCCCACCGAAACCGAAAGTAAGGAGGTTCTCGACGCGTTCGTGAGCGCCATGGCACGGATCAAGCAGGAGGCCGAGCAGGAACCCGCGCGCGTGACCAGCGCACCGCATACCATGCCGGTGCGGCGCCTGGATGACGTGCGGGCGGCCAGACAACTGGATCTCACATGGAAGCCGACGGCGCAGCCGTAGATCGCTACAAGCCGCGCGGGATGGCACGCCTGCTGCGTGCGTTCGGCGCGAGTGCCCGCGGCCTGGCGGGCGCGTTCCGCGAGGAAGCGGCGTTCAGGCAGGAACTCGCTCTGGCGTTGATCGTCATACCCGGGGGCCTGTGGCTCGGCCACAGCGGGGTGGAGCGTGCACTGCTGGTTACGCCGATGCTGCTGATTCTGATCGTCGAGCTGCTGAACAGCGCCATCGAGGCGACCATCGATCGCATCGGCTTCGAGCCTCATGCGCTGGCCGGACTCGCCAAGGACATCGGCTCAGCCGCGGTATTCATGTCGTTTGTGCTGCTCGGCGCGGTGTGGCTGCTGGTGCTGCTCGGGCGCTGACAAGACTTGCCTGTGAGATATCCGTCCTTCGCGGGGCTGTGCCTGATGCTGTCGTGGCTCGCGCTGAGCGATGCCGCGCCGCCACCGCCGGAAGCCGCGCCCGGCACCGGCACCACTGCCGTGCCGCAGCCCCTGCCGGCGGAACCGGCGGTGAGCGCGCCGCCGCCGCCCACGCCAGCGCCGCGCCAGCCCACGCCCGGGGAGACGCAGGCGGCCACGGCGGCGCAGCAGGCCGCGGCAGTCGAGGGCAATCCCGACTGGGCGGAGACGCTCGAGCGCATTGCCAGCAGTGTCGTCTCCATCGACGTCGACGCTACCCGCGCCTTCGATACCGAGTGGAATACGACCGCGCAGGCGACCGGCTTCGTCGTGGATGCCGAGCGCGGGTTGATCCTCACCAACCGGCACGTCGTCACCCCGGGGCCAGTGACCGCGGAGGCCACCTTCCTCAACCGCGAGGAGGTGCAGCTGTACCCGATCTATCGCGATCCGGTGCACGACTTCGGTCTCTATCGCTACGACCCGCACAAGCTGCGCTTCATCAGGCCGAAGCCACTGCCCTTGTACCCGGAAGGGGCGCAGATCGGCCGCGAGATCCGCGTGGTCGGCAACAACGCCGGCGAGCAGCTGTCGATCCTGGCCGGCACGCTGGCGCGACTCGATCGCGATGCGCCGGAGTACGGCATCGCGAAATACAACGACTTCAACACTTTCTATCTGCAGGCCGCCTCGGGCACCTCCGGCGGCTCTTCCGGCTCGCCGGTCATCGATATCCGCGGGCGTGTCGTCGCGCTGAACGCCGGCGGCGCGAGCGGCGCGGCCTCGAGCTTCTACCTGCCGCTCGCGCGGGTGCGCCGGGCGCTGAACCTCATCCAGCAGGGCAAGCCGGTCACGCGCGGCACGCTGTACACGGTGTTCAACTACATGCCGTACGACGAGCTCGAGCGGCTCGGGCTCGATGCGGCGACGGAGGCGTCGGTCCGCCGCGACTTCCCGCGCTACACCGGCATGCTGGTGGTCACCGAGGTACTGCCGGGCTCGCCGAGCGAGAACGTGCTGCAGCCTGGCGACATCCTGCTGCGCCTCAATGGCCGCTACGTGACGCAGTTCGAGCCGCTCGAGGACGTGCTCGACAACTCGGTCGGCGCGAGCGTCGAAGTGGAGCTCGAGCGCGGTGGCAAGGCAATCTCCGCCCGGCTCCCGGTCGGCGATCTGCATGCCATCACGCCGAGCGCCTTTGCCGAGTTCGGCGACGTGGTCGTGAACACGCTCTCCTACCAGCAGGCGCGGCAGTTCAACGTGCCGATCCGCGGGGTGTACGCCGCCAATCCCGGCTACGTGTTCAGCGCTGCAGGCATTCCGCGCGGCGCGATCATCCTCACGCTCAACGGCAAAAATACCAACACGCTGGAGGATTTCGAGGACGGCATCGCGCACCTCGGCGACGGCGATCACGCCACCGTCCGGTACCTCACCTTCGACGATCCGAACAACCGCGAGCTGCGCGCGATCCGCATGGACCGACTGTGGTTCCCGGCGCATCACTGCGATCGCAACGACAATACCGGGCTGTGGGACTGCCGCGATCTGCCGCAGGGACCGGCGCCGAAGCCACTGCCGGTGAGTTCCACGCAGTTCCCGCATTTCACCGATCCGCGCCTCAATGCACTTGCGCCATCGCTCGTGACGGTGACGTTCGACATGCCGTACTCGGTGTCCGGCATCACCGAGCGCAACTATCACGGTACCGGGCTGGTCGTGGACGCGCAGCGCGGTCTGGTGGTCGTGGACCGCAACACCGTGCCGGTGGCGGTCGGCGACGTCACGGTGACCTTTGCCGGTACCGTGCAGGTGCCCGGCCGCGTGGTCTACATCCATCCGCTGCACAACTACGCCGTCGTCGCCTACGACCCGCGCCTGATCGGCACGACGCCGGCGAAGGCGGCCAACCTGACGCCGCGCGAGCTGAGTGCCGGCGAGGCGCTGTGGGTGGTCGGACTCGGCACCGACGGTCAGATGCACGCGCGCGGCACCGAGATCGCCAGCATCGATCCCCTGGAGCTGCCGCTGTCGCGCACCATGCGCTTCCGCGACAGCAATCTCGAGACGGTGCAGCTGGTGAACGGTCCGGCGGAGTTCGACGGGGTGCTGTGCGACAAGAGCGGCAACGTGCTCGGCACCTGGTCGAGCTTCGCGTACGAGAACGGCCGCGAGATCGCCCAGGACAACCGCGGCGTACCGATCGAGCTGGCGGCGGACATGATCGATCGCGTGCGCACGCAGCGGCCGCTGCATTCGCTGGAGACCGAGCTCGGCGTGCTGCCGCTCGCCGCCGCGCGCGAGATCGGCCTGTCGGATGCCTGGGCGCAGCGGCTCGCTCAGCACACTCCGACGCGACGGCAGGCGCTCAGCGTCGTGCGCCTGGTCGGCGGCTCACCCGCGGCCAAGCTGCTGCAGCAGGGCGACTTGCTGCTGGCCATCGATGGTGCAGTGGTGACGCGGTTCCGCGAGGTGGAGCGGGCGGTGGCCGACAAGGAACGCGTAGCTGTGACCGTGTGGCGCGGCCAGTCGGAGCAGACGCTCGAGGTTCCGACCGCGGAGCTCCCCGGCACCGATCTCGATCGGCTGGTGGAGTGGGCTGGAGCGACGCTGCAGGCCCCTCATCGGGGCATGAGCGTGCAGCGCGGCATCCCGCCGGTAGGGGTGTACGTCGGCTACTTCGGCTACGGTTCGCCGGCGACGCGTTACGGGCTGTATCCCGGACGGCGGATAGTGGAGGTCGACGGCGTGCCGACACCGGACCTCGATGCGTTCCTTAAGGTCGTGACCGGCCGCCCCGACCGCTCGTCGGTACGCCTGAAGACCATCACCTGGAACAATGCACCAGAAGTGATCACGCTCAAGCTCGACAAGCATTACTGGCCGGCATACGAGCTGCGGCGCACGGCCGAAGGCTCCTGGACCCGACACGCGCTCGAATAGGCGCAGTACGCGCCGAGCCGGGCGCGCAGTGCCTCGCGCGCTCATGACATATCCATAAATGATGCTTTCCCACAACACGCAGGAGCGGCCAGCCGTGGCTTGCTAGAATTCGCCGCAGTTATGGTGCGTGTCGTCCGTGCAACCCAGGTCGAGATCGAAGCCGCCGTGCAGGCACTGCGCGATGGCGAGCTCGTGGCGTTTCCGACCGAGACCGTGTATGGCCTGGGCGCCAACGCCCAGAACCCCGCTGCGGTACGCAAGATCTTCGAGGCCAAAGGACGCCCGCCGAACCATCCGGTGATCGTGCACCTGGACAGTCCGCGCTTCCTGCACCGCTGGGTGCGCGAGGTACCGCAGAACGCCACGCGTCTCGCCGAGGCCTTCTGGCCGGGTCCGCTGACACTGGTGATGCCGCGAGCCGCCAACGTGCACGATGTGATCACCGGCGGCCAGGACACCATCGCCATCCGCGTGCCGGCGCATCCGATGGCGCAGCAGCTGCTCACCGCCTTCGGTGGCGGCATCGCGGCACCGTCGGCCAACCGCTTCGGCCGGCTCTCGCCGACGCGCGCCGAGCACGTGCGCGAGGAGTTCGGCGAGACGGTGCGTGTGATACTCGACGGCGGGGAGTGCCAGATCGGCCTCGAGTCGACCATCGTCGGCTGCGAAGGCGATACCGTGCGCCTGCTGCGCCCCGGCGGCGTCACTGCGGCGCAGATCGCCCATGTGGTCGGTGATGCGCTGCTCATGGGCGCAGACCGGGCCGCCCCGCGGGTTCCGGGCAGCCTGCCGACGCACTATGCACCCAGCACGCCGCTGACCGTCGTGCCGGCAGGGGAGATCGATGCGCAGGCGGATGTCGCATCCGGCGGCGGCCGGCGGGTCGCGGTGCTGGCGCAGCGCCTGCCGCTGCGCGCACACAAGTACGTGACCTGGATCAACGCCGGGCGGCGTCCGGAAAGCTTCGGGCGCGATCTCTATACCAACCTGCGCACCCTCGACAAGGCCGGTTGCCAGCGCATCCTGGTGCAGGCCGTGCCCGATGGGCAGGCGTGGGATGCGATCCGCGACCGACTGCTGCGTGCCGCAACCAACGTGGCGGAGAGCGACGACGGTACCGGCAACGTCGCCGAGCTGAGTTAAGCGCAAAACCGGTGCGGCGTCCGCGTTTCATCGATCCCTTCCAGGCCGCCGAAGTCCGCCGCCTCGTCAGGGAGTTCGGCTCGCCTCTCATCATCCTCGACTGCGAGCGCGTGCGGGTGCAGTACCGCAAGCTCAAGCGCGCGCTGCCGCGCGTCGATCTGCACTATGCGCTCAAACCCATGCCGCACCCGGCCGTGGTGCGCACCGTGCTCGCCGAGGGCGGTTTCCTCGACCTCGCCACGAGCGGCGAAGTGCAGCTGGCACAGCGCCTGGGCGTGGCGCCGGAACGCTGCATCCACACTCATCCGATCAAGCGGCCGCAGGACATCGCCAACGCGCTGCACTTCGGCGTGCGGACCTTCGTCGCCGATAACCCCGACGAGGTGCGTAAGTTCGCGCGCCACGCCGCCGGCGTGCAGCTGCTGCTGCGCGTGTCATTCCGCGCCCCCGGCGCGGTGTGCGACCTGTCGCGCAAGTTCGGCTGCGATCCCGAGGAGCTGCTGTCACTCGCGCGGCTCGCGGCCGACCTCGGCATCGCCGTGCGGGGGCTGTCTTTCCACGTCGGCTCACAGGTCGCCGACGCAACCAAGCACGTCGAAGCCGTCGAGGCGTGCGCGCAGCTCATGGCTGCGGCGCGGCGTGAGCGCCTCGGCGCCTTCGACCTGCTAGATATCGGCGGCGGCTTCCCGATCGACTATGCGCAGCCCGTGCAGGACATCAGACGCTTCTGCGCGCCGCTGCGCGCCGCTGTTGCGCGCCTTCCCGCCCGCGTGCGGGTCATCGCCGAACCCGGCCGTTACATCGTCGGCCCATGCGCGCTTGGTGTCGCGTCGGTGATGGGACGTGCGCGGCGCGAGGGGCACTGGTGGTATTACCTCGATGACGGCCTGTACGGTTCCTACGGAGGCCAGCTGTACGACCATGCCCGCTATCCTGTCGAGCCGCTGCGCGAGGGGGCCGAGCGGCTGCCGTCGGTGCTGGCCGGACCCACCTGCGACAGCATCGACGTGATCGCCGAGAACCTCATGCTGCCGCTGCTGAAGACCGGTGACCTGGTGGTGGGGCGCGCCATGGGTGCCTACACGTGGGCGAGCGCTACCGAGTTCAATTTCTATCCCCGGGCGACGGTGGTGGCAGTCAACAGCGCTCCGGGCGATTGCGGCAGCGTTGCGGACCTGCCGCCGTAGCGCAGTCCATGTCCCCGCCCGCGGGCAGGCGCCCGATTACCAACATCGTGTTCGACATCGGCTGGGTGCTGGTGCGCCTTGACTACCGGCCGCTGCTCGGCTGCCTCGCGGCACATGGCGCCGTGGTCGCCGACCGCAATGCGGTAATGGCGCGCATCCGGCTCGAGGACCACGAGACCGGCCGGCTGTCCGGTCGCGGCCTGCTCGAGCGGCTGGTTGCCCTCACCAGCTCCGCGGCCCCCGCATCGCTCGAGCAGATGCAGTCGCATTGGCTCGACATGTTCGCACTCGACACCGCGATGGTGGAGCTCGCGCATCGGCTCAGCGAGCGCTACCGGGTGTTCCTGCTGTCCAACATCGGCGATCTGCACTGGGCGCATCTGTCGCGCGAGTACCGCCTGCACGCCATCGGCCACGGCGCACTGCCTTCGTATCTGGCCGGCGTCATGAAACCCGATGCCGGCATCTACGCCGAGGCCGAGCGGCGCTTCGCGCTCGAGCCGGACGCGACGGTGTTCGTCGACGATCGCGCCGATAACATCGCGGCCGCGCACGCGCGCGGCTGGCGCGGCATCGTGCAGCACAGCCACGCCGGCACGGTGCAGCGGCTGCACGAGCTCGACGTCGACTGCTGACTGCTGCAGCGCACACGTTGCGCCTGCCGTGCCTTTCGCCGCGCCTGCCGCTAGACTCGCGCCGAGGGCGGGGGCGGACATGAGCACGGCTTACAGGGCCACAGCGTGGCGCGCGGCGGGACGCCGCGCGGCGTTCTCGAGCGTCGCCGTGCTCGCCATGGTGACTGAGGCGGCGAGCGCCGAAACGCTCGAGGAATATCTCGCCAGCGGCGCACTGCAGGACGTCACCAGCCCGATCCCTATCAACTACTTCCTCGAGCAGGCGCCGCCGACGCTCTCAGAGGCCGACCGGGCGCGCGCCATGGAGCAGATCAATCTCGCCCTGCATCGCCAGACCAACGCACTGAACAACATACTGGCGGGCATCAACGGCGCGTTCGGCGGCGCGGTGACCCAGCAGCTCATGCAGCAGTCGGGGCAGCAGATGAGCTGGGGCAACATAGCCAAACAGAGCGTGCTGGGCCATTTCGGGATCAACGCGCAGGGCCCAGGAGCCACGCAGCGGCAGATGGCGGCCTCCGAGCAGGAGATGCACCAGGGCATGGCGGATCCATGGATCCGCGGCATCGAGTCGGCGCGCGCCCTCGAGCGGGTGGGCGATGTCCAGGGGGCGGCGCGCTTCTACGTAAACTGCATCGGATCCCTGCCACCGGACTGGCTGCCGGAGAATTGCCTGAACGGGATCCTTGCCATGGGGACGGTGCGCGCGCATGCGCTGCTCAGCTGGCTGGCCGCGAATGCCGAGACCGCCGGCTTCAGCAGCCCGGGCGCAGCGGGACGCAAGGGCGCAGAACAGGATGAGGTCGTGTGGCTGCGCGGGGCGGCGCTGCGCGGGCTGGGGGTGCTGGCAGGCTCCGGGCAGCTCTCGCCCGAGCAGCACGAGTCGGCCATGCAACCGATCCTCAGCTACGCGCAGGGCCGGGAGCACGCCCCCTACTACTCCGCCGCAGCTGCCGCCCTCGGCAGCGCGCGCGATCCGCGTGGACTCGGGCCGCTCACGGAGCTGGCCGGCTACCGCAAGGATCCGCGCGTGGAGGAGGCAGCGCTGCGTGCGCTCGCGGTGGACTTTCAGCAGGCCGGCGCGCTCAAACACCTGCGCGGCCGTCTCGACGACAAGTCGGCCGACCTGCAGTTCGCGGCGGCCGATGCGCTACTCGCCGCCGGCGACGAGACGGCGTATGTGTGGGCGCGCGAGATCGTCACCTCACGGCGCGCGCCGGATGCGACCAGCGTCGATCTGCGCCCGCGCGTGGTGCGTACGCTCGTGGCTCATCCCGACGCGCGCGCACGGCAGACGCTGCAGGAGATCCTGCATCAGGGGGCCGGCAACGACTGGCTGAACGCTTACGTCGCGGTGGGTCTGCTGCAGATGGGAGATGCGGCGCGCTTCGACGACGTGCACGTCGCGATCCGCAAGAGCGATTGGGGGCTCGACCGGCCGACGCTCGGCTCCGCCTGGCGTGCGATCAGGCCCTACGTGCAGCTGGCCCTGAGCGTGGCAATGGGGGCACCGGTCAGCACACAGCAGATCGTCCAAGTCGTCGGCAACATGGCGTTCGCGGCGCGCAACGCCGCCATCGAGCGGGCCAATGACCGCGAGGTGGCCAGCCTGCAGCTGCGCTTCGAGGCCTGCGAGGCGTTCGCCGCCAGCGAGGACCCACGTGCCGCGGCGGAGCTGCTCGCGCTCCTCGCCGATACACAACCTGCAGTGCGCCTGAGCGCAGCGCGCTCGCTCGCGGTGCTGCCCGCTGCGGGCTCGCTCGAGGGTCTGACGGCGGCGTATCGCACCGACTTCGGTGAGGAAGAGGGCCGCTCGCGCACCCCGGAGGTGCGCGCGGCGCTGCTGCGTGCCGCGCTGAACCGCGCCCCCACCGACCCGCGCACGCGCGCGCTGGTGCAGGAGGCGGTGGCGGCCACCGATCCGGGCATCCGCTTCGTCGGCCTGGTCGCGGCGACCAACGTGCAGCCGTAGCTTTGGCAGGAGTGGCTATGAGATCGCCCACCATCCAGCTGAAGCTGCTCGCACTGCTGGCATCGGCACCGGCCGCCGCCGGCGTCGTCCTGAGCGAGGTGCAGGAGCGCAGCGGCCAGAGCGCCTATCCCGGAGGCGGGGGGAGCGCGCACTCGGAGACCGAGCTGAGCGCCGAGGGCAACGCCCTGCGCCAGGACTTCATCAAGTCGGACTCGGCGCAGATGCCGGCGGGCAGCTACATGCTGTTTCCAAGCGACCAGCTGATTTACCTGGTCAACCCCGCGAACAAGACCTATACGATGCTCGACATGGGCACGATCGCCGGCATGTCCAGGCCGATGCCGCAGCAGACGGGCAGCGCCGGCGGCCCGGCCGTGGACAAGCTCGTGATCGACAAGAAAGTGGATGAAAGCGGTCCGCTCATGCTCGGCCTCCCCACCCAGCATCTGGTATACGAGGTCAGTTACCAGCGCCCGTCACCGGTGCAGATTCCCGGCTTCATGACCGCGATGGAGGTTCACGAGCGCTACGAGATCTGGGCGACCAGCGGGCTTGAGACACGCTTCGCCGAGGTGCCGGCCCTCAGGCGACCCGTGGCGCAGATGGCGGGAGCCGGGGGCTCGAGCTCGCTCCTCAAGCCGCTGAGCGATGCGCTCGCGAGTCACGGCTTCATCCTCAAGCAGATCGTCACCTCCGAGTCGAAGACCGGCGGGGCCTCCGGCCCGATGGCGCTGATGATGCACGGCCGCAGCCAGAAGGAGACCCGCTCGAGCATGGTCACGGCGATCCGCTACGAGACGCTGCCGTCTGAGCGCTTCGCGCTGCCCCAGGGCTACAGCGAAGTCGCGATGATGAATTCCAACGTGGGCGGCGCCATGCCCGATCTGAGCAAGCTGCCGGGGCGGCCCGGGAGCGCGGCGCCGGCCGGTACCGTGGCGCCGCCGATGCCGGACCTAAACAATATTCCGAAGTAACGCCACAACTGCCGCAGGCGCCGCGCGGCGGCGTGGCGCCCGAGGTCCGTGCACTGCAAGGAGGCGCTCTTGAGTCCCATCGTTCCGACCACCCTGCTGCTCATCGGCTCGAACGTCTTCATGACCTTCGCCTGGTATGCGCATCTGAAGAATCTGGCTGGCCGGCCGTGGTACGTCGCGGCGCTGGTGAGCTGGGGGATCGCCTTCTTCGAATACCTGCTGCAGGTGCCAGCCAACCGCATCGGCTACACGCAGCTCTCGCTGTCGCAGCTGAAGATCCTGCAGGAGGTGATTACCCTCAGCGTGTTCGTGCCGTTCGCGCTGCTGTACATGCACAAGCCCCTGAAGCTCGATTACGTGTGGGCAGCGCTGTGCATCCTCGCTGCGGTATATTTCGTGTTCCGCTCACCGGGCAGTGCATGAAGAACGAATCCGACAGCAGCGAGACTCTGACGGCGATCCATACACAGGTGGTCGCGGCGCGCGAGGGGCGCGACCCGCGGGTGATCGCGCGGCTGTTCTCCGGCTGGGCGGTATTCGGCGAGCGACAGTTCGTGCGCGGCTATACGCTGCTGCTGCCGGATCCGGTAGTGCCGAATCTCAACGCGCTCGGGGCTCGCGAGCGCATCGCCTTTCTGTCGGACATGTCGCGTCTCGGCGATGCGCTGCTCAAGGTCACCGGCGCCGTGCGCATCAATTACGCGATCTTCGGCAACCAGGAGCCGGCCCTGCACGCGCACGTCATCCCCCGCTATCTCGAGGAGCCGGAGGCGTTGCGCAGCGCGCAACCCTTTGCCTACGACTGGGCGGCGGCGCCGGCGTTCGACCGCGCCTCGTACGGCGAGCTCGCCGACAGTGTGCTGCGCGAGCTGTCGCGCCTCGGCGTCACCAAGCCGATGCGCTACCAGCCTGGCGTCAACGCGGGGCGCTGATGCCGGCCGTTGACTTTACTTCGGGGCCGGCGCGGGTGGCGGCGCAGTACCTGCGGCTGCCGCCGGCTTGGCGCTCACCAGCTCGACCTCGAAGATCAGCATCGAGCCGGCGGGAATCGGCGCCGGGGAGTTCAGGTCGTAGGCCAGCTGCGGCGGGATGAACAGCTGGTATTTTGCGCCGGGCTTCATCAGCTGCAGCGCTTCGGTCCAGCCGGGGATGACGCGGTTCACCGGGAACGTCGCCGGTGTGCCGCGCTTGTAGCTGCTGTCGAATTCGGTACCGTCGAGCAGCGTGCCACGATAGTTGACCGTGACTTCGTCCGTCGGCTTCGGCGAGGCGCCGCTGCCGGCGCTGATCACCTTGTACTGCAACCCACTCGCCGTGGTCACGACGTCGGGCTTCTTGCCGTTCTCGGCCAGGAACTTCGCCGCCGCGCGGTGGTTGGTCTCGCCGGCCGCTTCGTGTGCGTTGCGCACCAGCTTGCCGATGTTGGCGCGATCGGTCTCGCTGAGCTGGGCCTTGCCGGCGAGCGCATCACGCACGCCCGCCGCCAGGCGCTCGCTGCTCACCTGGTCGGGGGTAACACCGCTCATGCGCATCTGTTCGCCCATCGACACGCCGAGACTGTAGCTGACGGCGCTCTTGTCGCTCGCGGCGCTGGCGCCCTTGGCTGGCGGCGCCGCGGCGCCCGCGGCGGCTGCGGCGGCTGCGCCCGCAGGCGGCTGCTGAGCGCCGGCGAGCGCTGCCAGCGCGCACAGCGCGCACAGCGCGGCGGCGGAGACTAGCAGGCGGACGCGGGCGCGTCCGGACGATTCCAGTGTCATGGGGTACCTTTCGCCGCACGCGGGCCATGCGCGGGCACGGCTTCTTGCCACAGCGGCCGCGCAGTTTCGCCGATCCACCACGATGATGCCAGGATTTCGTGCCGCGCCCGGCCGCGCGCGCACCTCAGCGCGGTTCACCCACCGGCAGCTCGCCGCTGGATAGCAGTGCGAGCTCTTCTTCGCTCAGCTGACGCTGCGACAGCGACACTCTGGCCCGATGCAGCTGTGCGGCGCCGACGTAGATGCGTGCCGGCGCCGCCTGCCCCAGCACGCCGGCGTCCGAGCTCACCCGCACCGCAATCCCTTCCTCGCTCAGCACCTGCGCCAGGGACTGCGCCGAGGGCAGGTCCGGCAACGTCATCAGCAGACGCCATTCAGATTCAGACATGGTGCAGCTACAGTGCCAGTCATGCTCCTCATCCGGCAACTCTCGCGCAGCTTCCGTGAGGGCGCTCGTGTGCATCAGGTGCTCGCCGGCCTCGAGGCTGAGGTCGCCCGCGGGGAGTGCCTCGCCATCATGGGGCGCAGCGGCTCGGGAAAGTCCACGCTCCTCAACCTGATCAGCGGCATCGACCGCGCCGACAGCGGCTCGGTGCAGATCGCAGGGACCGAGGTCAGCGCGCTCGCGGAGCCGGCGCGGACGCTGTTCCGCCGCCGGCACATCGGCTTCGTGTACCAGTTCTTCAACCTCATCCCCACCCTCGATGTCCTCGAGAACGTGCGTCTCATGCTCGAGCTCAACGGCGTGCACGGCAGACCGGCGCGTGCACGCAGCCTCGCGGCTCTTGCCGCCGTCGGCCTGGGCGAGCGCGCCCGCAGCGCCGTCGATCAGCTCTCCGGTGGCGAGCAGCAGCGCGTGGCGATCGCGCGCGCGCTGGTGCACGAGCCGGCGCTGCTGCTCGCGGACGAGCCCACCGGCAACCTCGACGAGCAGACCGGGCGCGAGGTGCTGCCGGTGCTGCTGTCGCTGACCCGTGCGCGTGGTAGCACGCTCGTCATGGCGACGCACGACGAGCTGCTCGCCGGCAGCGCCGATCGGGTGCAGGAGCTGCGCGACGGATGCCTGCACGAGCGCCGTGCAGTGCGGCCCACGCAGCCGATATGAGGCTGCTGCGCGCAGCGACCCTGCGGCACCTGCTGCGCCATCCCGCGCAGCTGCTGCTGGCTTTGCTCGGGCTCATGCTCGGCGTCGCGACCATCGTGGCGGTCGACGTCGCCACGGCGAGCGCACGGCGGGCGTTCGAGCTCTCCGTGCAGGCAGTCGACGGCGCGGCCACGCACCAGATCGTGGCGGGCCCCAATGGCATCGACGAGCGGCTGTACGTGCGACTGCGCACACAGCCGTCACCGGCACTCGCACCCGGGGTCGCGCTGGCTCCGGTCGTCTCAGGCTTCGTGAGCGTCGGCGAGCACATCATGCAGCTCATCGGCATCGACCCGCTGGCGAGCGCCGCGCTCGAGAGCGACGCCGGCTCCCGGGCACCGTTCGCGCTGCAGGACCTTGCTGCGGCGCGCGCCTGGTACACGACTCCTGGCGCCGTGGTCATGAGTGCCGCCAGCGCCCGCGAGCTCGGCATCGGCGCCGACGGCCGCTTCACCCTCGCCGTGGGCGGCGTGCATCACGACGCGCGGCTCATCGCACGGCTCGCCGACGCCGGCCCCGGTTTCGATGGATTGATCCTGACCGACATCGCCCAGGCGCAGGAGTGGCTCGGGGCAGCGGGCCGGCTGTCGCGCATCGACCTGCGCCTGCCGGGCGGGGCAGACGACGCCGCGCTCGCAGCACACCTCCGTGCGCAGCTTCCGCCCGGACTTGCCCTGCAGCTCACGCGCGCGGCGGCGCGCGAGACCTTCGCCATGACGGACGCCTTCACCACCAACCTGCGGGCCATGAGCCTGCTGGCGCTGCTGGTCGGCACGCTGCTCATCTACGGCGCGGTGAGCTTCGCGGTGCTGCAGCGCCGGACGATCATCGGCGTGCTGCGGGCGCTCGGCGCCACGCGGCGTGAAGTGCTGCTCGGGGTGCTCGGCGAGGCCGCGGCGCTCGGGGTCGCGGGGGCGATCGGCGGCGCGCTGCTCGGGCTCGCCATCGGCCGCGGTCTCACCGGGCTCGTGTCGCAGACCATCAACGACCTGTACTTCGTGCTCGCCGTGACGTCCGTGAGCGTGCCGCCGGGCACGCTGCTGAAGGCCATCCTCGTCGGTCTGTCGACCGCACTCATCGCCGCGCTGCTGCCGGCGCTCGAGGTGGCGCGCAGCGCACCGCAGCTCGCGCTGGCCCGTTCGGTGCTCGAGCGGCGCGCGCTGCGCCTGGCACGCCAGCTGTTGATTCTGAGCGTGCTGCTGGCAGCCGGTGCGGGCGTCACTGTCGCCGCCTCCGGGCGCAGCCTGCTGGCGGGCTTTGCCGCGCTGTTCATGCTGCTGCTGAGCGTGGCGGCGATCACGCCGGCGGCGCTGCGCGCGCTCGCCGGCGGCAGCGCGCGACTCCTCGGACGCCGTAGCGCAGTCGCGCGGCTCGCCTGCGCGGACGTCGCCGCGTCCTTAAGCCGCACCGGGGTCGCCATCGCCGCGCTCGGCATGGCGCTCGCCGCCATGATCGGGGTAGCCGTGATGGTGGCGAGCTTTCGCGAGTCGCTGCGCGAGTGGCTGCTGCAGACGCTGCGTGCAGATGTCTACGTGAGTGCGCCCGGCGTTGCCGACAGCCTCGAGCGGCGCCTCGATCCGCAGCTGATCGCGGCGCTGCTGGCGGTGCCGGGCATACGCGCGCACAGCGAGGGGCGGCGCGCGACGGTCGATTCCCCCAGCGGCCCGGTCGACGTCAACGCCGTGAAGCTCGTGCCGGCAAGCCTGCCGGGATTTCGCCTTACGCAGGGCGACGCAGAGCAGGCGTGGCCGCGGTTCCTGCGTGGTGACCTGCTCATCTCCGAGCCGCTGGCCTGGCGCCTGTCGCTCGCCCCCAACGACAGGCTCACGCTGATCACGGCCTCCGGAGCGCGCGTGTTCGCGATCGCAGCCGTGTACCGGGAGTACGGCAACGACCGTGGCGAAGTGCTCATGGACCTGACGAGCTACCAGCGCTGGTGGCACGACCATGACATCGCCGCGCTCGGCCTGTACCTCGCCCCGGGCGTGTCCGCGCCACAGGTCGTGACGGCGTTGCGCGCGGCGGCGCACGGGCACCAGGCGCTGCTCATTCGCTCCAACGCCGACATCCGCGAGCTGTCGATGCGCATCTTCGAGCGCACGTTCGTGATCACCCGCGTGCTCAACTGGCTGGCGGCTGGAGTCGCGGCGACGGGTCTGCTGAGCGCGTTGCTCGCCTGGGAGCTGCAGCGCATGCGTGAGCTGGCACTGCTGCGCGCTCTGGGTGTGACACCCGGCGGCACCGCACTGCTGGTACTGGCGCAGACGCTGTTCATGGGCCTGGCGGCGCTGCTGGCAGCGATACCGGCCGGGCTACTCACCGCGATCACGCTCACCGACGTGATCAACCGCCGCGCTTTCGGCTGGCAGATCGCGCTGCACCTTGCACCTACGCAGTTCACCAGCGCACTCGCGCTGGCACTCACTGCCGCGCTGGCCGCTGGCGCCTACCCGGCGTGGCGCGGCGCGCGCCTGGCGCTCGCCGCCGGGCTGCGGGAGGAATGATGCGCATGCCGTGCCCGTGCGCACCCCGGCTCGCAGCCTTGAGCCTGTGGCTGGCGCTCGCGGCAGCACGCGGCGCACCGCCGCCGGGCGGCGGGGTGTTGCCGCCGGCACCGGCGGCGGATTTTGCCCAGGCGCTGACCGTGCGCCCGTTCGTGTTCCCGCGCGATCACGGACCGCACCCGGAATATCGCCAGGAGTGGTGGTACGTCACCGGAAATCTCGAGTCCGGTGGCGGGGAGCGCTTTGGATTCGAGCTGACGTTCTTCCGCTTCGCGCTTGCGCCGCCGTCTGCCGCAGCCGCCGCGGCGAGCGCTGCGGCGCCGCCGTCCGCATGGCGGGCGCGCGAGATCTACATGGCGCACTTCGCCGTCACCGACGTGGCGCGTCGCCGCTTCCGCTTCGCCGACAGGCTGGAGCGTGCCGCGCTCGGCCTGGCCGGTGCGCGCAGCGATCCGCTGCGCGTCTGGGTCGATGACTGGTCGCTGGGGCAGGGCGCAGCGGCGGCAGCGCCCGCTGCCGGCACGAGCTGGACATTGCGCGCCGCGCAGCCGGGCTACGAGATCGAGCTCACGCTCGAGCCGCAGACCGCGCCGGTGCTCAACGGCACTGCAGGCCTGTCACGCAAGTCGGACGAGCCGACCGCGGCGAGCTACTACTACTCGCTGCCGCGCCTCGTCGTGCGGGGCCGGTTGCGGCGCGCCGATGGCACGCTCGCGGTGCGCGGCAGCGCCTGGCTCGATCGCGAGTGGGGCAGCGGCAGCTTAGGCAGCCAGCAGGTCGGTTGGGACTGGTTCGCGCTGCAGCTCGATGACGGCAGCGCGCTGATGTTCTACGCGCTGCGCGACCGTGACGGCGCGCGTGACGCACACAGCGCCGGCACCTGGATTTCGCCGGACGGCACGGCGCAGGCGCTGCGCAGCGCGGATGTCGCCATCGAGGTTACCGGGCACTGGCGCAACGCACGCGGTGTGCGCTACCCGGCACGCTGGCACATACGCGTTGCCGACCCGTCGCTGGATGTCAGCGTGCAGCCGGTGCTGGACGACCAGGAGCTGCACACCCATCCGCCGTACTGGGAGGGCGCGGTCGATGTTAGCGGCCAGCGTGCCGGCGCAAGCGTGAGTGGACGCGGCTATGTCGAGTTGGTCGGCTACGCACAGGAACACTGAGTTTGCGGGGCGACTGGCGCCGCCGCCCGCGTTGTCCCATGATGCCCATCCTCCAGGGCCTGAAGACCCGCCTCGCGAACGGAGACCGACATGCGATTGGTACCTGTTGCCGTGCTCGCCCTGCTGAGCGCGCTTCCCGTCCTCGCTGCGCTGCCCGACGGCACGCGCGCGCCCGCCATCGACACCCAGGCGACGCTTGCCGGCAAGGAGTTCCGCTTCTCGCTGCAGGATGCGCTGAAAAAGGGACCGGTGGTGCTGTACTTCTACCCGGCGGCGTTTACG
This sequence comes from uncultured Gammaproteobacteria bacterium, assembly GCA_963837075.1. Taxonomy (GTDB): domain Bacteria; phylum Pseudomonadota; class Gammaproteobacteria; order Steroidobacterales; family Steroidobacteraceae; genus 13-2-20CM-66-19. The sequence continues at coordinate 1,219,900 of CAWILY010000009.1, forward strand.
CCCGGATGCACGGTCGAGGCGCACGAGTTCGCCGAGGCCACCGACGAGTTCCACAAGCTGGGCGCCACCGTGATCGGCGTGTCGCACGACCCGATCGACAAGCTTGACAAGTTCTCCGTCAGCGAGTGCCGCAACAAGTTCGCCGTGGCCTCCGATGCCGATGGCAGCATCATGAAGGCCTACGACGCGGTGCTGCCGACCCATCCGGAATACGCCAACCGCACCTCCTACGTGATCGCGCCGACCGGGGAGATCATCTACTCCTACACGGCCATGAATCCCGACAAGCACGTCGAGAACACCATGGCCGCCGTGAAGAAGTGGCAGCAGGAGCACGGCAAGAGCTGACCTCAGGCGAGATCGGCGAGCACCGCGGGCACGTGCCGCCGCAGCAGCAGGTTGCGTGCCTGCCATTCGTCCTGCGGCGTCATCGCCGCGAGCAGGCTGACTTCGCCGCCGGCGAGCAGCGCCACCGGCACGCCGTCGCGATACAACACGCGGTTGCCGCTGAGCGCAGGCAGCCGCGCGCCCGGGGTGACAATCCCGACCAGGTTCAGCGGATCCGCGGCTGACAGCGACAGGTAGTGTCCCTGCGGCGCCCGGCGGCGCGCCTCGCGCAGCAGCGTCACCGCTTCCGGCTGTGCGTACTGCTCGCCGCTGAACCCGGCCACGAAGCGGCCGCCCCGGATCTCGCCGCGCGCCTCGAGACGACGGCAGCACATCAGCAGCTCGCGCCATGGCGGCAGCCAGTCCGCCTCGCGCGCCAGCAGCCGCCAGAACAGCACTCCCCAGCGGCGCAGCAGCGTCCGCACCACGTGCTCGGTGGTCTCTTCCACGAGCGCGCGCGCGGCCGCCGGATCGCTGCCGGGGGCGGCAGCGGCGCTTACCCCGCGTGCGATGCGTGACCAGCGGCCGGCGGCGTCCATGCCGAACAGCGCGACGCGCCGGCGCCGGCGTGTCCCGGCGCTGCGACGGCGCTCGGCAGGTACCAGCAGCGCGCGCAGACCCGCGAAGCTGTCGGAGTTGACGTAGCCGAGCGCGACCAGCTCGGCGAGCGCCTCCTCGGCCTGGATGGGCAACAGGCCGCTGGCCCCGGTGAGCTCGTCGAAGAACGAGGCGCCGTTCGTAGCCAGATACTGTGCGACGCGCTGCGCGCCGGACGACAGCTGCGCTGGATCGCCGCTGCCGGCCAGCGTCGACCACAGTCGCAGGTTGCGGCGCGCGAGCAGCACGATGGGTGTGCCGCGCACCGGCGCCGCGCCGCGCTGCGGATCGCCGCGGCGCGCGCTCAGCCGCGTCCACACGAAGCGCCCGGCGAGGCACTGCTCGTCGAGCCATGCCGGCTCGTACTCACTGATGCGGCCGGGCAGCAGCTCCGTTTCCCAGGCGCTGGCCGGTGCCTCGAAGCCTTCCAGCTGTGCGAGGATCGCGCCGACCGCGTCCGGCCCCTCCATGCGTCCCTCGGCCGTCACGCGCTGCCACTCGAACAGGAAGCGCAGGAAGTCGCGTGCCTCGATCGGCTCGATCTCGGCGCGCAGCCGCTTGACGGTGTAGCGATGAATGCGCGCGAGCAGGCGCCGCTCGCACCACTCGTTCGCCGCCGCGGCATCGGGCGTGAACGCGCCGCGCATCGCGAACCCTTGCGCCTGCAGCGCCGCGAGCGCCGCATCGATCTGCGTCACCGGCAGGTCGAGCGATGCCGCCAGCGCCGCGGCGGTGACCGGTCCCAGGCCCTCGAGGCGTCCGCGCACCACCTCGATCAGTGCGCTCTCTGCACTGACGGGGCGCGCCTGTCCGGCCGGCGTCACCACCGGCGGTGTGCAGCGCACGCTGCCGTAGAGCGCCTCGAACAGCGGCAGCCGCTCGGCCGTCACCCACACAGTCGCCCCCGGCGCCTCGAGCTGAGTGACGCGCCGGTCACTGGCGAGCGCGGCCAGCAGCTGCGGCCAGCCCGGCCCGCGCGCGGCCTCGTCGGCGGTGAGAAACGTAAGCCACAGCAGCGCATCGTGCAGCTCATCAGCGTCGCGGGCATCCGGCCACGCCTCGGCGCGCACGCGGCGGATGGCTTCGAGGTCGAGCTTGCCGATGTCGGCCGCGCTCTGCGGGTCGAGCCAGCGGCGGCTCATCACCGCCTGCGTGCGCCGTTCCTCGAGCGGCGCGTCGTCGAGGAAGGCGTACGGCCGTGCCGCGAGCACCTCGAGCGCGAGCGGCGAGGGCTCGGTCAGGTCGCGCGCCACGACGCGGATGGCGCCGGACTCGAGCCCGCGCAGCAGCCGTTCGAGCCCGCCGACGTCCATGGCCTCCTCGAGGCAGTCGCGGATCGCCTGGCTCACCAGCGGATGGTCGGGAATCTCGAGCTCGCCGGGAAGGTTTTCGGCGCACGCCACCTGGTCGGGAAACACCGCCGCGAGCAGATCCTCGGCCGCCATGCGTGCCAGCGGCGCCGGTACCTTCTTGCCGCCCCGGAAACGCGGCAGCGCGAGCGCGATCGCCGCGCACCAGCGCCAGCGCACCGGAAACATCGGCGCAGCGCACAGCGCCTGTACCAGCAGCGGCCGCACCGAGTTCGAATGCAGGTAACGGGCGACTTCCGCCAGCTCGAAGCTGTGCGCCGTGGTGAGCGACAGCACGATGGTGTCCTCGGTCGCCGCCGCCTGCAGCTCGAAGTTGAAGGACCTGCAGAAGCGCTTGCGCAGACTCAGTCCCCAGGCGCGATTGATGCGGCTGCCGAAAGGGGAGTGGATGACGAGCTGCATCCCGCCCGCCTCGTCGAAGAAGCGCTCGAACACCAGCGTGTGCTGGGTCGGCAGCGCACCGAGCGCGGCGCGCGCCGCGGCCAGGTAGCCGACCAGCTGCGCGGCGGCCGCGGCGGTGATCCCGGTGTGCTGCACCGCCCACGTCGTGGCCGCCTCCTGCCCCGCCTCGAGCCGCTCCTCGAGCTGCGCGCGCAGCGCCGCGACGCTCGCCGACAGCTCATCGGTTCGCCCTGGCGCTTCCCCGAGCCAGAAGGGAATCGAGGGCGGCTCACCGCGCGCATCCTCGACGCGGATCCTGCCCGGCTCCACCCGCAGGATCCGGTAGGACACGTTGCCGAGCTGGAAGATGTCGCCCTGCAGGCTCTCGACCGCGAAGTCCTCGTTCACCGTGCCGACGAACTGCGCCTGCGGCTCGAGAATCACCTGGTAGTCCGCGGTATCGGGAATGGTGCCGCCCGAGGTGATGGCGGTGAGGCGCGCACCACGGCGCCCCTTCAGCCGATGATTCACGGCATCGTGATGGATCAGCGCGCCGCGGCGGCCGCGCCGCGTGGTGAACCCCTCGGCCAGCATCGCTACCACGTCCGCGAACTCGCGGCGCGTCAGCTCGCGATACGGCCAGGCAGCGCAGAGCAGCGCGAACAGCTGCTCCTCATCCCATTCGCGCGCGGCGACCTCGGCGACGATCTGCTGTGCCAGGACGTCGAGCGGCTTCGCGGGCGCGCGCAGGCGATCGAGCTCGCCGCGCTGCACGGCTGCCAGGAGCGCCGCGCACTCGACCAGATCATCCCGCGTCAACGGGAACAGGCGACCTTTCGGTGTGCCGCCGAGCGAGTGGCCGGAGCGGCCGACGCGCTGCAGGAAAGCGCTGATCGAGCGCGGTGAGGCGAGCTGGCACACCAGGTCGACCTCGCCAATGTCGATGCCGAGCTCGAGCGAAGCCGTGGCCACCAGCGCGCGCAACTCGCCGCGCTTGAGGCGCGCCTCGGCATCGAGACGCGCCTCGCGGGCCATGCTGCCGTGGTGGGCGCTGACGTTGGTCTCGCCGAGGCGCTCGGAGAGGTGACGCGCCAGGCGCTCGGCCTGACGACGCGTGTTGACGAACACCAGCGTCGTGCGGTGCTCGCGCACCAGCTCGGCGAGGCGGTCGTAGACTTCCATCCATACCTCACCGGACATCACCGCTTCCAGCGGCGCCGTCGGGATCTCCAGCTGCAGGTCGCGCGCGCGCACGTGTCCGCAATCGATGACGCCGCAATCGGCGCTGCCGTCAGCACGCAGGTTGCGCGTGCCGACCAGGAAGCGTGCCACCGTCTCGAGCGGCTTCTGCGTCGCCGACAGGCCGACGCGCGTGAGCCTTCTGCCGGCGAGCGCCTCGAGCCGCTCGAGGGTGAGGGCAAGATGCACGCCGCGCTTGCTGCCGACCATGGCGTGGATCTCGTCGATGATCACGGTGCGCGTGCTGGCGAGCATGCGCCGCCCCGACTCCGATCCCATGAGGATGTACAGTGACTCCGGCGTCGTCACCACGATGTGCGGCGGGTGCCTGGCGCTCGCTGCGCGCTCGCGCTGCGGGGTATCGCCGGTGCGCACGAAGGTGCGGATGGCGACCTCGGGCAGTCCGAGCGCGCGCAGCTCCGTACCGATGCCCGCGAGCGGCGCCTCGAGATTGCGGTGGATGTCGTTGGAGAGCGCCTTCAGCGGCGAGACATACACCACCTGCGTGGCATCCGGCAGGCCATCCTCGGACAGACCCGCGCGCACCAGCGCATCGATCACGGCGAGAAATGCCGCCAGCGTCTTGCCCGATCCCGTCGGTGCGGCGATCAGCACGTGCCGTCCGGCAGCGATCGCCGGCCACGCCTCACGCTGTGCCGCGGTCGGTGCGGCGAAGGCACGCTCGAACCACCGGGTGACGGCGGGATGGAAGCTCGCAGGCATGATGATGTGATTGAAACACACTGCCGCGCTCGCGAGGAGCGGTGCGCGAGCGAATTCATACAGCGTACAGCGGCAGTGGGAATACGCTGCTGTACGCGACGGCTGCGCCGACGTTGCGCGCTGACGCCTGCGGGGCAAAAGGGGAGTAAAGTGCCGCAATTGCCGGGAACGCGGAGGGAACCGAGCAATGTGGGAAGAGGATCATCTCGTCGAGGATCGCAGGCGCAGGATCGCGTGGCTGCTCGGGCTCATCGTGGCCGCCGCGATCGCCGTGGGCGGGTGGTACTGGTATGCGCGCAAGCCCGCCGCGGCGCCCGTCGCGGTCACGCAGTCGCCCGCCCCGCAGCCGGCGGCGAGCACCGAACCGCAGATCTCGCATCCCATTCCGGGCGAGGCGGCCGCCGCGGCGCTGCCCGGGCTGAACGACAGTGACCAGGTGGTGCACGACTCGCTCGCCGGTGTTCTCGGACGCACCGCCCTCGAGCCATTCCTGGTGCCGCAGAACATCGTGCGCCACATCGTGGTCACCGTCGACAACCTGCCGCGACGCAAGGTTACGCCCGACCTGCGGCCGCTGAAGCCGACGCCGGGACAGACCGTCGTTTCCACGCAGGGCGATATCACGACTTTGAGCGAAGCCAACTTCGAGCGCTACGCGCCGCTCATGCGGCTGGTACAGGCCGCGGACGTGAAGGCGCTCGCGGTGGTGTACGAGCGGCTGTATCCGCTGTTCCAGCAGGCGTACGAGGACCTTGGCTATCCTGGCAAGTACTTCAACGACCGGCTGGTTGAGGTGATCGATCACCTGCTGGAGACCCCCGAGGTGACGCCGCCGATCCTGCTGGCGCAACCGAAAGTCTTCTGGGTCTATGCGGAGGCGGGCCTCGAGAACCGCTCGGCCGGGCAGAAGCTGCTGATTCGCATGGGGCCGGCGAACGCGCGCATCATCAAGGCAAAGTTGCGCGAGCTGCGCGCCGAGATCGCGCACAAGAAATAACGACGCCCGCGAAGGGTCCGACATGAGCGATGCAAGCGCAGCGGAAGAGACCGACCTGGAGAGGCCCCTCGCGCAGCTGCGTACGGTATTGATCACCGGCGAAACGCTGGAGGCGTGGGCCATCCAGATGCGGGGGTTTGCGCTGTGGCACCGCCGCCTGCTCGTTGCCGCGACCAGCGGGCGGCTGATCGTGCTGACGCGCAGGCTCCTCGGTGGCTTCGACGTCGCCACGATCCGCTGGCAGGACCTGGAGGAAGTCACCCTGCGTGTCGGCATGCTGAGCGCCGACCTGGCGCTGCGCGCCGGCAAGGCCACCGACCTCGCCTCGCTCGCCACCCCCGGTACGCAGCGGCTCGAGTTTCGCGGTCTGCGCAAGGGGCAGGCGCAGGCCGTGTATCGCATCTGCCAGAGTCAGGACCAGGCGTGGCGCGAGAAGCGCCGGGTACGCGAGCTGGAGGAACTGCGGGCGCGCTCGGGAGGGATCCAGGTGAGCACCGGTTCCGCAGCCGCTGCGCCCGGCGAGCCTGATGCAGTGCGACGACTGCGCGAGGCGCGCGAGCTGCTCGAGGCGAAGCTCATCACCGACGCCGAGTACGAAGCGATCAAGGCGAAGATCGTCTCGGGATGAGCCGGCCGCAGCGCAGCACGCGCCGGCGCAGGCCGCGCAGCTGAACATCACTGGCTATACACAAGTAATCCACAGGCAATTCACAGCCGCGCTGAGTTAGGCTCCCGTTCATGGCGATCCGTTTTCGGCGCCGCCCCGGCGCGCAGAACGAGGTTCTCGGGATCTACAGTTTTCCGAGCCGCACGGTGCAGGTGCTGCGGACGCAGGACGACCGCATCCTGTGGGTCTGCGACTGCGAGAAATTCCGCCGTCAGGAAGGGCAGCGCGAGCCGCTGTGGTGCAAGCACATCGCCAAGGCCGCCGCGCGTCGCTCTCTCGAGCGGCTGACGCGCCGGGTCGCGGTCGGCGCGCGCCCGACGGCCGAGTCGGGTAGCGATCTCACGCCTCGATCAGTCCGTGGCGGATCGCGATCAGAGTGAGCTCCGCCTGGTTCGAGGCGCCGAGCTTCTGCTTGATGTTATAAAGATGCGTGCCGACCGTGGAGGCGGACAGGTTCAGATCCTCGGCGATGCGCTGCACGCTTGCGCCGCCGGCGAGACGCACGAACACCTCGAACTCGCGCTCTGACAGACGCTCGACGGGCGACTTGCCGCCGCCCTCCACCTCATCCAGCGCCAGCTTCTGTGCGAGGTGCGCATCGAGATAGCGCTGGCCGGAGGCGACCGTAGTGATCGCCTCGAGCAGCGCTTCCGGGGCGCTGCGCTTGGAGAGAAAGCCGCGCGCGCCTTCCTTCAGCGCCCGGCGCGCATGCGACGGGTCATCGTGTGCGGACAGGGCAAGCACCCGCGCCTGCGGATGGCGCGCACGGATGCGCCGCAGCGCCTCGAGTCCCCCCATGCCGGGCATGGCGAGGTCCATGACCACGACGTCCGGGGTAAGCTCCAGGTAGCGCTGACAGGCGCTCTCGCCGGAATCGGCCTCGCCGACGACGGTGGTCTCCGGATTCGCCTGCAGCAGCAGCCGGAAGCCGGTTCGCACCACGGCATGATCGTCCACCAGCAGCACACGGATCATGCCGGCACCGCCAGCGGAATCTGCGCCGCCAGGCACACGCCGTGCGGCTCACTGTTGCTCACCTGCAGGTTACCTCCGAGATGCTCCACCCGCTCGGCGAGTCCGCGCAGACCGAAGCGGCCCGGACGCGACCAGTTCTGCGGCAGTCCGATGCCGTCATCGGTCACGCGCACCAGCATGCGCCCGCCGGTGGAGCTCACTTCGATCATAACGTGCGTGGCGTGCGCGTGACGCAGCGCGTTCACCAGGCCCTCCTGCACCACGCGGTAGACTGCGAGCGTCACGCTCGCGCCGAGGTCAGCGGGGAGCTCGTGGCGCAGCGACACGCGCGGCGCGGGGTGACGCTGCTGCCACTCGCGCACCAGGCTCTCCAGGGATTCGGCGAGCCCGAGCGTATCGAGAGCGGGCGGCCTCAAGCGCGGAATCAGGCCGTGCATGGCGTCGTACAGCCGGGCTGCCTCATCGCTGATCAGGCGCGCGGTCGAGGCGAGCTCCGTGTCCGGTGATCGCGTGGCGATCGCCATGGCGAGGCTGCGAATGGCCGTGACCGATTGACCGAACTCGTCATGCAGCTCGTGCGCGATCAGGCGCCGCTCTTCCTCGACGCTCTGCTCGACCAGGCGCGCCAGCTCGCGGCGTTCCTCGAGCTGCGCGCGCGCCTCACGCGCCTCGCTCTCGGCCCGTACTTTGTCCTGTACCGCCTGCGCCATGCGGTTGAAGGCCGCGCCGATGGCGCGCGCCTCGGCTCCCGGCAGCGGCGGCAGCCGGAACGCCAACTCGCCGCGCTCGAGCCGCTGCAGGCCGTTCACGATCACCGGGAAGGGCGCGAGCGCGCGCTCGACCAGCCAGAATTCGAGCGCGCCGAGCAGCAGCAGCAGCACTATCGCGATGGCCATGAGCCGCGTCAGGTCATCCCAGGCATCGAGAATGGCGCGCGAGGGCTGGGCCGCGATGACGACCTGCGCGCCGTCACCGAGGGTGAAGAGCTGCCGCGCTGGTGTTGGCGCCAGCAGGTGCGCGAACCACGCCGGCGCCTCGCGCCCGGCTTTGTAGACCGGTGGCGGAGAATGGTAGAGGAGCTTGCCGGCGGCATCGCGCAGCGTGACATCGTTGGCGCGCACGTGGCCGAGGCGCTGCAGCAGGTCCTGCACCGACTGCGTGCCGCCGGAGCTGGCATAGGCGAACACCAGGTTACCGAGCACCTGCGCCGCAACGCGGTTGGCGGCCTCGATTTCCTCGCTGACCGATGAGCGCGCGTCGCGGATCTCATCGGCCACGAGCACCGCGACGAACACGACCGTGACACCGGTCAGGACCAGGTTCAACCGGGTACGCAGCTTCATCGGGCAGGGGGGGCAGGCGTCCTCAAGAAAATCATGAGGCCAGTTTCATGATGGTTATCCTTCCGCGCCCCCGAGAGAAGGATACACTGGCTGCGGTAGACCACGTCCAACTGACCTCAGGAATACGACCATGCGCTGGGAAACTCCGACCGCGACTGATTTCCGTTTCGGTATGGAAATCACGATGTACATCGCCAACCGCTAGACGCTCCTTCCGAGGGCTGGGAGCCCGGCTGTCGGGCTCCCAGCCCGCTCGGGGGCGCCTCGATGCCTATCCGAGCGAAGCCGTGAAAATCCGCGTGCTGGGCTCTGCCGCCGGCGGCGGCTTTCCCCAGTGGAACTGCAACTGTCGTAACTGCTCGGGCCTGCGCACGGGGACGCTGCGCGCGCTCGCACGCACGCAGTCATCGATCGCCGTATGCGGCCATGACGCCCACGCCTGGGCTCTGGTCAATGCCTCACCCGATATCCTCGCGCAGCTGCGCGCGAATCCGCTGCTGCAGCCGGCGCGGGCGGCGCGCGATTCGGCGATCGTCGGCGTGGTGCTGGTCGACGGTCAGATCGATCACACGACGGGCCTGTTCATGCTGCGCGAGTCGACGCGTCCGCTGCGCGTGTGGTGCACGGATCAGGCGTGCGCGGATCTGACGCACGGTAATCCGATCTTCACCGTGCTCGGGCACTACTGCGGCATCGAGCGCCGCACGATGACACCCGACGGACGAGAATTCACGGTCGACGGTATCGGCGGCATCAGCTGGCGTGCGCTCGCCGTGCCGAGCAAGCCCGCGCCGTTCTCGCCGCACCGCGCAGCTCCCGTGCCGGGAGACAACGTGGCGCTCGAGCTACGCGATGGTGCCACGCGGCGCACCGCGCTGTATGCGCCCGGGCTCGGCGCCATGGAGGAGACGGTGTGGCAGGCGATGCAGCAGGCGGATTGCGTGCTGGTCGACGGCACCTTCTGGAGCGACGAGGAGATGATCGCGCTCGGGCTGTCGCACAAGCGTGCGCGCGACATCGGCCATCTGCCGCAGAGCGGCCGCGGGGGTATGCTGGAATGGCTGCAGCGGCTGCCGGCAACGACGCGCAGGATTCTCATCCACGTGAATAACACCAATCCGATCCTCGACGAGGACTCAGCCGAGCGCGCCCAGCTCGAGCACTGCGGCATCGAGGTCGCCGGTGACGGACTGGAGATCGAGCTGTGACGGCCACCACGCCCTGGACGCGAGCGGAATTCGAGCAGCGCCTGCGCGAGCGCGGCCGCGCCTACCACATCCATCACCCCTTCAACGTGATGCTGAACGGCGGCAAGGCGACGCCGGAGCAGATTCGCGGCTGGGTGGCCAACCGCTTCTACTACCAGATCAACATCCCGGTGAAGGACGCCGCCATCCTCGCCAACTGCGACGAGCGCGCGGTGCGCCGCAACTGGGTGCAGCGCATCCTCGACCACGACGGCTATGGCGAGGATCCGGGCGGGATCGAGTCGTGGCTGCGTCTGGCAGAAGCGGTGGGGCTCGAGCGCGCTCAGGTGGAGAGCCTGCAGGGGCTGCTGCCCGGGGTGCGCTTCGCCGTCGATGCGTACGTGAACTTCGCGCGCCGCGCGCCGTGGCAGGAGGCGGTGTGCGCCTCGCTCACCGAGCTGTTCGCCCCCGAGATCCACAAGCAGCGCCTCGCCACCTGGCCGCAGCACTATCCGTGGATCGATCAGGCGGGCCTGCGATACTTCCAGAGTCGCGTGAGCCTGGCGCGACGCGACGTCGAGTTCGGGCTGGCGCTCACCCTGGAGCGTTTCGCGACCCAGGCCGCGCAGCTGCGCGCGCTCGAGATCCTGCAATTCAAGCTAGACGTGCTGTGGCAGATGAACGATGCCATGGCGCTCGCTTACGGGGTGACGGCATGAGTGCCGTGCCGGCGGATGCCAAACCCGCGGTGGCGCGCGGCATGCGCCTGCAATGGGAGCAGGCGCAGGAGGCGCACGTGCTTCTGTACCCGGAGGGCATGGTGAAGCTCAACGGCAGCGCCGGCGCCATCATGAGCCGCTGCGACGGGTTGCGCACCGTGGCCGACATCGTCGCCGACCTCGAGCGCACCTACGGCGCGAGCGGGCTCGCGGCGGATGTGCAAGCCTTCCTCGGCATGGCGCTGGAGAAACACTGGCTGGAGCTGCGCGAATGAGTGAGACCTCACTCGGCGTTGGTCCGCCGCTGCAGACATCACCCGGAGCGGGCCCACCGCTCGAGACATCGCCCGTAGTCGGCCCACCGCTGTGGCTCCTCCTCGAGCTGACGTACCGCTGCCCGCTGCACTGCGTGTTCTGCTACAACCCGACCGAGTTCGCCGCTACGGGAGCGGAGCTCGGCACGGCGGACTGGATTCGCGTGCTGCGCGAGGCGCGTGCGCTCGGCGCGGTGCAACTCGGACTCTCGGGCGGGGAACCGCTGGCGCGCGAGGATCTCGAGGTGCTGGTCGCCGAGGCGCATCGGCTCGGCTTCTACATCAATCTCATCACCTCCGGGGTGGGTCTCACCGAGCCGCGCATTGGTGCGCTGAAGGCGGCGGGCCTGGACCACATCCAGCTGTCCTTCCAGGACAGCAGCCGCGAGATGAACGATTTCCTGAGCAGCACGCGCACCTTCGAGCTCAAGGCGAAGGTCGCCGCTCTGATTCGTCAGTACGAGTACCCGATGGTGCTGAACGTGGTGCTGCACCGGTTGAACATCGACCATGTCGGCGAGATCCTGGAGATGGCGGAGACGCTCGGGGCGCAGTACGTCGAGCTCGCCAACACGCAGTACTACGGCTGGGCGTGGCTCAACCGCGAGCACCTGCTGCCGAGCCGCGCGCAGCTCGAGCGTGCCGAGGGCGTCACGCAGCGCTTCCGCGAGCGGGTCGGCGGCCGCATGCAGATCTACTTCGTCGTGCCCGACTATTTCGAGCGCCGGCCGAAGGCCTGCATGAGCGGCCTCGGCGCGGTTTTTCTCGCTGTTGCGCCCGATGGCATCGCCATGCCCTGTCACGCGGCGCGCATGCTCCCGGGACTCGCCCTGCCGAGCGTGACCGACACGGACCTGCGCACCATCTGGTACGAGTCACCGGCCTTCAACCGCTTTCGCGGCACCGGCTGGATGAAGGAGCCCTGTCGCAGTTGTCCGGAGCGCTCGCGGGACTTCGGCGGCTGTCGCTGCCAGGCGTACCTGCTGACCGGGGATGCCGACAATGCCGACCCGGTGTGCGACCTCTCACCCCATCATCACCTGGTGACCGAGGCCGTGGCCCGCGCCGAGCGCGGGCCGGCGACCGGCGCATCGGGGCAGCCGCTGCGCTTCCGTGACCACCGCATCTCGATCGCGGTCGTCACGGAACCTGCGGCCTTGCGGCGCTGAGCTGCGGTGAGGCGCTCATGGCCGTCCGGCGCGTACTGAAGATGGGTGAGCCGCTGCTGCGCAGTGTCGCCGCACCGGTGACGCATTTTGACGCCGAGCTCGCCGCGCTGGTGGGTGATATGGACGACACCATGCGCGCGCTGAGCGGCGCCGGGATCGCCGCGCCGCAGATCGGAGTCAGCCAGCGCGTGGTGATCTTCGAGCTCGGCGACAATCCGCGCTACCCGCACCTGCAGCCGGTGCCGTACACGGTGCTCGTCAACCCGCTTGTCACGCCGCTCACTACCGAGCAGGATGAAGGCTGGGAGGGGTGTCTCTCGGTGCCCGGCCTGCGCGGGCTGGTGCCACGGTTTCGTCGCCTTCGGTACCAGGGATTCGACCTGCACGGCACCCCGATCGACCGCACCGTGGAGGGCTTCCACGCCCGCGTGGTACAGCACGAAGTGGATCACCTGGACGGCATACTCTTTCCGCAACGCGTGCGCGACCTGCGTGACTTCGGCTTCGAGGATGCGCTCGCCGGACAGATGACGCCAATGGCGGACTGAGCCGAACCTTACGGAGACCGACCCCATGACCGAGCGCGCCGCCGGACCCTTCGATGTGAAGGTCACGCTGCAGAAACCCGACACGCAGGTGGCGCGCGCAGCGAACCTCAGCCGGCTGACCATCGACAAGCGCTTCCACGGCGATCTGGAAGGAGTCAGTAAAGGCGAGATGCTCGCCACGCAGAGCGACGTGCCGGGATCGGCCGGCTATGTGGCGCTCGAGCGGGTAACCGGCAAGCTCAAGGACCGCACCGGCAGCTTCGTGCTGCAGCACAGTGCGACCATGAGCCGCGGCAAGCCGCTGTCCTCGATCACCGTCGTACCGGATTCGGGAACGGGTGAGCTCAGAGGGATCAGCGGCTCGATGATCATCGCCGTCGCCGCGGACGGCGGCCACACCTACCAGCTCGATTACCGGATCGAGACCTAGAGCGCAGCTGCTTTTCAGCGCGAAGCGGCGCTGAAGCGATTGTTTCGTCACGACAACGGGCCTATTTTAAGCGCACCGCGCGCCGACAATCATCGAATAAACCGGAGGCGCAGGAAGCAGAACTCGGTTCCATAAGTCGAAACAATCCGAGGAGGGAGTTTTATGTTCGCAAGAACAAGAGCGAGCGTAACTTGCGTGTCGATCGTGTTGGGCAGCTTCCTGCTGCTATGCGCGCAAACCGCGGCGGCTTCCGGCACCACCGCCAACAACGTCAGTACCTCGAGCCTGGGACAATCTGCACCGACCTTCGTGGGTCTGGCCGCCACCGGTTGCCCCTACACGGGTTGTCAGCTACTCACCGGTCCGTACCGCACTGCGTCCACTGAGTGGCTCACCCCGAGCGCCAAAGGCGCAGCAGTCGGGGCAGCCACTGCCAGCCCCCTGGCCGAATCTGCGCTGCCGTCCGCTCGGCCGAAAGTGATGCCGAATCCACGTCCCCCGCGTCCGGCCGGACCCGATCCCTCACCGCCAAGCGTGAGCTGCCAGCCGTTGGGCGCAGGGTGCGACTCCATCCGCCTGTCTTCGGGTGGCGCGGTCGGCGTCAAAGGGCTGAACGCGGTCGACAGCTCAACTCAGAGCCCCGACCTGCGTAAATACATCGGCGACATCGAGCCAGCCGACCAGGGCTTATGTGCCGGTAATGGTTACGTGGTCGAGACCAACAACCTCGGCGAGGTGCTGATATTCAACAAGCACCTCGAGCGGCTCTCCTCTGTCATTCCGCTGGACACGATCATGGGCCTCGAGCAGAGGGGCTGGAGCAGTGGCGGTGACATCTCCTGCCTCTACGATCCCAGCAACGGCGGGCACTTCTTCTTCACACAGTTTGTCTCCACAACCAGCTATGCCGCCGGGGGTCCCTTCACGGGCTGCTTTGACGGCTCGGTAGCCAAGGCCTGCTTGGAGGGGATCGCGGTGAGCGTGGGCCCGAATCCCTTCGGCCCCTACAACGTCTACTTCCTCAATGCCAACTACAACCCCCAGGAGCCCGGCTATCCCTACCTGCTCAATGACTTCGCCAAGATCGCCACGACGCGGGATGCCTTCCTGCTCTTTTACGACGAGTTCCCGAACAACGGCAGTTATCCCGGCCTGGGCGGCGGATTCTTCAACGGATCACAGCAGTTGGCCATCAACAAGAATGCCCTCGAGTGGGGCGAGCCCGTCACGTTCTGGGGAGGAGAACCCAATCCGTTCTTCACGGTCGCCATCCAGAACATGGGGCTGCTGCCGACACCGGACGGAACCTGCTTCTCCGATAACACTTACCATCTGCCGGGCTTCACGTGCTGGTATCAGGACATCCCGGCGCAGACGTCCGACGCCAGCGAGTTCGACAACAGCCACTTCGGGTCAGGCTTCATACTGGGCTCGCTCGACTTCTATGGCCAGACCGACACCCGCATCGCCGTCTTCGCCTGGACCGGCCTTGGAAACCTGAACAGCCCCAACTGCTTTACCTGCAGCGGCATCCAGTTCGGCGGGCAGCTGCTCTCCGGGGTCGAGCTTTACTACGGCGAGGGATTCATAGCTCCGCAGAAGAGAGGGCCGATACCGCTTGGCAATGAATGCGGCGCCGCCGGGTGGAGTGTGGCCATCCCGCCGGCCACGACGCCGCCCGCGAGTTGTCCCGAGGGCGGCATCGCGACCAACGGCGACGGCTTCACGCAGGTCTCGCAGGCCCAGCACAAACTCTGGGGTGCAGTCAGCACGGAGATCTCCCAGACGTTCGCCTCTGGTCCGGAGAAGCATCAGGGCGCCGCGTACTGGGTGATCGACACCGAGTCCTTCGACCGGCACGGGGTATTCAGCCTCGCGACCCAGGGATATGTCTCGCCGGCGCACGAGGATCTGGAGTTCCCTGCCATGGCCGCGGGCAGTTTCCAGGAGGGCGCGTGGGACCAGGGCAAGGGCAACGGTAACGGCAACGGCAACGGTGGGGCCATCATCACCTTCACGCTGTCGGGTAACGGGGGACCGACGGGAGCAGATAACGGTGGCTTCTACCCCAGCACGGCCTACGGCTGGGTGAATAGCTGGTCGAGCGGCCTGGTGGGATCGGTCGTCCACATCGCCGATCTCGGCCAATCGCCCCAGGACGGCTTCACGGAGTACGCGGGGTATCCCGGTCCGACCGGCCCACGTTGGGGCGACTACAGCTGGGCGATCTGGTCGGACGGCCGGCTCTACTTCGCGACCAACTACATCCAGTACCCGAGCTGCCTGCCACCCGAGTTCACCCTGACACTCGGCACCTGCGGCGGAACGCGGGATGGCAACGCCAACTGGGGGACATCGGTCAACTACGTCGAGCCGTGACGGCGTGACGCATGAACCACGGGGCGTTCTCGCGCGAGCGCGAGCGCCCCGTGGCTCACCGGGCGCGCAGTGGTCAGGCCGGCGGAGCCGTGCTGCCGGGCGCCGCCTCGCGCACCGCACGAACGTCGCGCACCATGCGGATGGCCGATTCCACGCCCTGGTAGTAGCCGGGAAGCTCACCGGCCTCTCGGTAGCCGAGCGCCCGATAGAAGGCGCGTCCCGCCTGGTTTCCCGCCCGCAGCTCGAGCCCCACGATGAACGTGCCGGCAGTGAGCGCCGTCTCTTCGAGCCAGCCGAGCAGGCCACGCGCCACGCCGCGGCGGCGATGGGCCTGCGCCACGGCGAGCAGGTTCAGATGCGCGACATCTTCCGCATAACGCATGATCGCGAAGCCGGCCAGCGCGAGCCCGGTGCGGGCGGTGAGCACCACGCTCTCCGGATGGCGTACGTGCCAGCCGATGCGCGCTGCACTCCAGGTCGGCTTGAGTCCCGCCTCGATGAACTCCCGGGACATGGCGGCGAGCAGCACCGCGTCGCTGACGCGCGCGGGTTCGAGGCGGTACGTGTCCACCCCGGGAGCATAGCGTGCCGCTGCCCCGGCGGCCCATCGGGTGTCTCCCGGGGGTACCCGCCGCACGAGCCAAGCTCAGGCGAGGGTGTGAAACACCTTCTGCACGTCCTCGTCCTGCTCGAGACGGTCGATCAGCGTGAGCACTTCCGTGGCCTGCTCCTCGGGGAGCTCGGTCGGCACGGTGCAGATGTACTCGTGCTCGGCCGACAGCGGCGTGATGCCACGCGCCTCCAGCGCCTCCTGCAGCCGGCCGAAGTCGGCAAAGGCGCAGCGGATCACCAGCTGCGGCTCGCCTTTCTCACCGGTGCTCTCGCCCATCTCCTCGAGGCCATGATCGATCAGGTACAGCTCGAGGTCGTCCTGGTCGATCCCTTCGGGACTCAGGCGGAACACGCCCATCTTGCGGAACAGGAAGCTCACGCTGCCGCTGGTGGCGAGATTGCCCCCACCCTTGGTGATGACGTTGCGTACCGCCGCCACGGTGCGCGTCGGGTTGTCGGTCGCGGTCTCGACCAGCAGCGCGACGCCGTGCGGCGCGTAGCCCTCGTAGAGCACCTGCTGGTAGTTGGCGGCATCGCGGCCGGAGGCGCGGCGGATGGCCGCCTCGATCCTGTCCTTCGGCATATTGACGGCGCGCGCGTTCTGGATGGTCCGCCGCAGCGTCGGATTGGAGGCGGGGTCGGTGCCGCCCGCCTTCACCGCCATGGTGATGTCCTTCGCGATGCGGGCGAACTGCTTCGCCATGCGGTTCCACCGCGCGAACATCGTGTGCTTTCTGACTTCGAAGATGCGTCCCATGCAGGTGGGATGGTGCACGAACGGCACAGGCGCTGCCAGCGCCGGGTCGCTACGCCTTTTGGCGGCGGGCTCGAATCTAACTAGGCGAGTTGTGCCTGCAGCACGCGCATGCGGCGCAGCTGCAGCGTCAGGCGGCGCTCGATATCGCGCAGGCTCTTCTGCAGGTCCACCTGCTCCAGCTGCTCGAGCACCGCGCGCTTCTTCTCACCGAGCCACTGCTCCTTGACCTTGGCCCATTCGGCCACCGCGGCGAGGAAGCTCTCGTACTCGTGTGCCAGGCGTGCGCGCAGCGGCTCGAACGAGGCGCCGGCCGCCGGCAGACGCGCCAGCCGCGCCTGCGCGCGCCGGAACTGCATCGCCAGCAGCGCACGCTGGATCTGGAACACCGGCGTGCGCTTCAGGCGCCGGGTGAGGCCGAACGGCTGCAGCGCCGCGATCAGCCACTTGGTCGGGTCCCACTGCCACCAGCGCACGCCGTTGCGGTAATCGTGCGCGAACATGTGGTGGAAGTTGTGATAGCCCTCGCCGTAGGTGATTACCGCGATCACGGGGTTGTCACGTGCCGAGTTGTCCTCGGTGTACGGCCGTCGTCCCCACATGTGCGCCAGGGAGTTGATGAAGAAGGTGACGTGATGGCTCCAGACCAGGCGCAGGAAGCCGGCGAGGATCAGCATTCCCCACACGTCGTGGAAGACGAGTCCGGCCACGAGGGGCAGCCCGAAATTCGCGGCGATCGCGAGCGGCACGTAGTAGCGGTGCTGGAATGCCAGTAGCGGATCCTTCTTCAGGTCCGGGATGTTGCTGAAATCTTCCCTGCCGCTCGGGTACTCGCGCAGCATCCAGCCGATGTGCGAGAACCAGAATCCGCGCCGCGCCGAGTAGGGATCGAGATCCTCGTCGTCGACGTGCAGGTGATGCTGGCGGTGTCCGCTGCACCAGGCGAACACGCTGTTCTGCAGCGCCATGGTGCCGAACACCAGATAGAAGACGCGCACTGTCCAGTGCGCGTCGTAGGCGCGATGCGCCCACAGGCGGTGATAACCCGCGGTGATCGCCATGCCGTTGGCGCCGGCGAATAGCACGCATACGACCACATCGGCGGTGCTGAAGCCGTGTGTCAGACCATACCAGGGCACCAGGATCGCGGCCGCAGCCAGGGTCAGCGCGAACATCAGCACGTTGGTCCAGACCAGTGGGGCGTGCTCGCTGGGGGAGGTGCGGGTCATGTGCGCCTGGGTTTTCGGTTGAAGGGGAAGCATCGTAAGTTATCACGCCTGCGCGCCCGAAGCGCGACAAACGTCGCCGTTGCGGCGCCCAGGCGCCGGCCGCGGCCGGCGCGGCGGCCGCGGCATCCATTCTGTGATGCGCCGCCCGCCTTCAGGCTCTCAGAATTTGACCAGGATCCCGGCGCCCCAGACGATCTCGCGGGTGCGCAGGTCCGGGAACCATACGCCGCCCTCACCGGCGCAACCGTCCGCGCCGAGCACCGAGCCGTTATTGCATACGAAGCTCGCCGGCGAGCCGTTGTTGCCGCCGGGTGGGGTCACGCCGCCGGGCCCTGCCCAGTAGGGAACGTCGGAATGGCGGAACGTGACTTCCGTCCACCACGTGATCCAGTCCTTGGGCATGTACTGGAAGTTCAGCTGCGTATCCCACTGGTACAGCTTCTGTCCGGGATTCTCCGTGAAGTAAGGCGTGCCGGTCGCGGCGGTTGCGCCATTGATGGGCTGGATCAGGCCGAGGTAGCGGCCGGGATTGTTCATGAAGCCGCCGCCGAGCGTCACGGCATAGATATTGTGGTCGAACCAGGTGCGGTCGTAGAGCATCAAGCCGAAGAAATTGGCTTTGTTCGGCCCGTGCGAGCAGTGCACGCCCCCGCCATATTCGCAGCCCAGGTCCCAGGTGAAGGAGGTGGCCATCCGGGAGATCCCCGCGCCGGTGCTGCCGACGTTATTCGCGGCGTCGTAGTACTTCCACTCGATGCTGTCGTCCTCGTGCACGCGCGTGACATTGGCGTAGTTGACGTAGGTGCCGCCGGGATTGGGCAGGCCGATCGCTGCGTTGGGGTTGCCGCCATTGGCGGGGTAGCCGCTGCCACTCGCCAGATTGTCCTGCCCGATGCTGTAGCTATTGAGGACCAGCTTGAACGCGTCGTTCGGAATCCACAGGATCTGTCCGCCGAATCCCGGGTGACTGTTGTATTTGGCGTACGACTGCCAGCCGTTGATCAGCCACGGCTCAATCTTCAGGGTCTGCGTCGGGAACCACTGCACGCGCAGGCCGTTGAAGAACCACGGCGTGTTGGAGGACACGAACGAGGGCTGGTAGACCCAGTTGTCGTAGTTGTAGTAGCTGAACAGCCCGATGTACGAGAGGAAGATGCCCGCGTCCACATTGAGCCCGTGGTCCACGTCCCAGTGATAGCCGCCCCAGGCCTCGGACAGGTACTTGTAGGCACCCTGCAGGTCCCACTGCCCGACGCCCGCGCTGGCGTCGTTGCGCGGCGTGGTTACGGCGTACATCCCCATCATCGACAGGAAGCGGGCGCGCACGTTGTCCCAGTGGAAGTCGCCGCCGAGGCTCACCTGCTCGAGCTGGAACTCGCCCGAGCGGAACTCCTCCGTGGAACCGACGATGGTGTGATCCACCGGGTGGTTGAAATCCTGCAGGTAGTTCACGTCGACACGAATCTCGGGGGTGAAGAACTTGGTGTCGAAGATGGGCGAATTCTCGCGGGGCGTGCCGTTCATCCAGCCGAGATAACCGACCGCGAACGGCGTCTGGGTGTCGACGGCCGGAGCAGGCGGAGGCGCCTGCAGCGCTTCAGGCACGAGCTTGGCGACTTCCTGCGCGACCGTCTGCGCGAGCGTCGCCGGTGCGGCGGCGGGAGCCGCAGCAGGCGCGGGGGCGGCCGCCACCGCGGGGCCTGCCGGAGCCACAACATTCATCACCAGGTCGTTGCGCGTCGCCTTGCCAGCCACGACGGTCACGGAGGGCGCCGTCACGCTCGACCCTTGCGCTTCGGAGGTGATGACCCACACCCCGGGAGGCACATCGGCGAACGAATACACGCCATCGCTTCCGGAGAGCGTCGCGCGCGTGCCGCTGCCGTTGACGCGCACGGCGGTCACGGTTGCCTGCGCCACGGGCGCTCCCGCAGCGTTCTTCACCATGCCGACGATCGCGCCCAAATCCGCCGCTCGCGCCGCCGGGAGCAGCACGGCCGTGGCAAGTAGCGCCAACAGCCACCCCTGCGGGCCTCGCGATACTCTCATGAATCTCTCCTCATCCCGCGGCAGACACGCACGTCCCCACCGGGCACCGCATGGCACGCCGCGAAGGTCGGCCATGTTACGCAGCGCTGCAATCGTGGCTAGACGCAATGGTGTTAAGAAACGCCGCCAGCGGTGACCGATGTGGCACGGGTGCGCCAGAGCTGGCAGGCGCTGACCGCAGCGGCTGATCGCATCCATAATAAGAGTTGCAGCGGATTGCCGATGGGCGGCGTTTCGCGCCAGGATGTCCCATGACTCTCGAAACGATCAGTGAGCACCGCTCGTTCGGCGGTGTACAGGGCTTCTACCGACATCAGTCGACGGTGATCCAGCTGCCGATGCGCTTCGCGGTCTACCAGCCGCCGCGCGCCCAGCACCACCGTGTGCCGGTACTCTTTTATCTCGCAGGCCTGACCTGCACCGAGGAGACCTTCCCGATCAAGGCCGGCGCGCAGCGCGTGGCCTCACAGCTGGGCCTGATGCTGGTGGCCTGCGACACCAGCCCGCGCAGCACCGGCATTGCCGGCGAGGCGGACGACTGGGAGTTCGGCGCCGGTGCCGGCTTTTACGTCAACGCGACGCAGGCGCCGTGGTCGCGCAACTTCCGCATGTACGACTACGTGCTCGATGAGCTGCGGGCGACGGTGCTGGCGCACTTCCCGGGCAGCCCCGCACAGCTTGGAATCTTCGGACACTCCATGGGCGGTCACGGCGCGCTCGTTCTGGCGCTTCGGAACCCCGACGTCTATCGCTCGGTGTCGGCGTTCGCGCCGATCTGCTCACCGACGCGCTGCCCGTGGGGACGCAAGGCCCTGCCGCGCTATCTGGGCGAGGACCCGGCTGCCTGGGCGCGCTACGATGCGGTGGAGCTGCTCACTGCGCGCGCCGCACGCGTGTTTCCGGAAATCCTCGTCGATCAGGGCCTGGCGGACAAGTTCCTGCCCCAGGGCCAGCTGCTGCCGGAGCTGCTCGAGTCCGCCTGCGTGGCCGCCGGGCAGCCGCTGCGGTTGCGCCGCCACGAGGGTTACGGCCACGACTACTACTTCATCGCCACGTTCGTCGAGGAGCATCTGCGCTTTCACGCCGCCGCGCTCGGCGCGGCGGCGGCGCTCTGACACTGCGCAGCGCACGGTCAGGGCTCTATACTGAGCTGCAGGGGGGCGTGCGCGGCAATCCAAAGACGGCGTTGCGACAGATGACATCAGCCACGCGACCCGCAGGTCCGACGTTGCTGCTCGCGGCACTGCTGGCTGCCTGTGTCAGCGCGCCGCCGCCGGCGCCGATCGAGCCCGCGCACACGCTCGCGGACTTCAACGCCCGGCGCCTCGACCCGCAGGTGGCAGATCTGCCCCCGGCCGCGGCCGGCTGGGATCGTGCGCAGTGGCTGGCCGCAGCATTGCAGCTCAATCCTGACCTTGCCGAGCAGCGCGCACAGGTCGCGGCGGTCGCTGCCGGCGAGCGCACCGCCGCCGAGCGGCCCAACCCCACCATGGACCTGTTCGCGGAATATCTCACCAACGCGGCCGCCAGCAGCGCCTGGCTGTACGGGCTGTCGCTGGAGTTCCTGTTGCGCCAGCCCGGCGAGCGCGACCGCGCGCGCCACCGCGCCGCGCTGCAGACGGCACTGGCGCGCTCCGATCTCGCGGACTCCATCTGGCAGGTGCGGGCGGCGTTGCGCCTGGCGCTGCTGGATGCGGTGTCATCGCAGGATGAGAGCACACTGCTCGACGCGCTGCTCAGGCAGCGCCAGGCGCTGCTCGACAGCGATCGCGCCCGGCTCGCGCTCGGCGACATCGCCCGCCCGCAGCTGCTTAGCGACGAGCTGGAGCTGTCCCGCGTGGAGCAGCGTGCCCGGGGGTGGCGTTCGCGCGGTGCAGACGCGCGCGCGCGGCTCGCCGGCGCCGTCGGCGTACCGGTCAAGGCCCTCGACGGCGTGCCGCTGCGCTGGAGCGACTGGGCCGCGATCGATGCGCTCGAGGTCGATACGCCACAGGCCTATCGCACGCAGGCACTGATCGCCCGACCGCAGATCGTGCACGCGCTGCGCGAGTACGATCTGGCGGAGGTGAGCCTGCGCGGCGAGCTCGCCAGGCGCTGGCCGCAGCTGCACGTTACGCCGGCCTATGCCTGGGGCGGCAACGGGGTGCAGCAGGATGCGCTCAACGACATCTCGCGCGAGAGCGCACTCGGGGTCTCCTTCGAGCTGCCGCTGTTCAACCAGCATCAGGGCGCGATCGGCGAGGCCGTGGCACGCCGCGCGGCCGCCGGCGAGCATCTGAAGGCCGTGCAGGCGCAGCTGTTCGCCCAGATCGATCGCGCCGAGCTGGCCTGGCCCGAGGCGCGTGCCGCCTGGGCCGAAAGCCGGGCAGCCGCCGCGATCGCCGAGCGCCAGCGCCAGTCCGAGCAGCGCGCGCTCGCCATCGGCGCCAGCGAGCGCGCCAGCGTGCTGGCGGCGCAGATCGCCGCGACCGAGGCGCAGCTGGTGCAGCTCGAGGCCGCCTACGCCGCCGAGATCGCTTTCGGCTCTCTCGAGGACGCTTACCGCCGGCCGCTGCACGGTGAGGAGGTCGCATGGGTTGCACCAGGCTCGCCGCCACAGCCGTGATGCGCGCGGTGTTGCTGTCGTGCGCGCTGCTCGCAGCGAGCGCCCGCGCGGAGGAGCCCGGCGGCGACACGACGCCTGAGGCCGGCAGCACGACGCCGCTGGCGCTCACGCTCGCGCAGCAGCAGGCCGTGGGCATCCTTCTCGAGCACCCGGTACCGCTCAGCACCGCGACGCCGATCGAGGCCTTCGGTACCGTGCTCGATCCGGCGGCCCTGGTCGCGGACGCCGGCCGCGTCGCCAGCACGCGCGCGGCGGCAGCCGCAGCGGCGGCGGACGCGGCGCGGCTCGAACGGCTCTATCACGAGGATGCGCAGGCTTCCCTCAAGGCATGGCAGGCCGCGCAGGCGCAGTCGGTCGAGGCCGGCGCGCAGGCGCGCGCTGCCGCGATCAGCTTCACGCTGCAATGGGGACCGCTCGCCGGCTGGAGCGCTACGCGACAGCAGCAGCTGCTGGCATCTTTGGAGCGTGGACAGCGGCTGCTGCTGCGTGCCGATGTGCCGGGGTACCGCTTCGGCGGCGCGCTGGATGCGCACGCGCTGGTCGAGGTCGAAGGCGTGAACATCAGCGCGCGCGTCCTCGGGCCGCTGCTACGGACCGAGGCGCAGACGCAGAGCGCCGGCTGGCTGCTCGAGCTCGAGCAGGTGCCGCCGGGACTCGGACCCGGAGCGCACGCACTGGTGCGGCTGCGCAGCGCGGCCGCGGCGCGCGGCCTGCTGGTGCCGGCGGCGGCGCTCCTTTATGCAGAAGAGGGCGCGTATGTCTACCGGCGTGTGGCTGAGGCCGACGGCCCGACGCTGCACTACAGCGCCGTCACGGTGAAGCCGCTGGCGCGCGTCGGCGGCGCCTGGCTGGTCGACGGACTCAACCGCGGCGATCAGGTGGTGGTACAGGGTGCGGGTGTGCTGTGGTCGCTGCAGGGCATCAGCAGCTTCTCCGCCGCGGAAGAGGAACACGACTAGCCAGCATGCTCGCCGCCATCGTTCGAGGATCGCTGGCCAATCCGAAGATCGTCACCGCGCTGTCGCTGCTGATCGCGCTGCTCGGCGTCGGCGCGCTGCTCAGTGCGCGCTTCGACGTGTTTCCCGACTTCGCTCCGCCGCACCTGCTGGTGCAGGCCGAGGCGCCCGGCCTCGATGCGACGCAGGTGGAGTCACTCGTCACGCGGCCGCTCGAGGAGCTGCTGGCCGGTGCGGAGAACGTCGCGGCGGTGCGCTCGACCTCCAGTCAGGGACTGGCGGCCATCCAGGTGGTGTTCGGGCGCGGCAGCGATCCTTACCGGCAGCGGCAGGTGGTCAGCGAGCGGCTCGCGGATGCCGCCGCGCTGCTGCCGGCCGGTGTCGGCGCGCCGCTGCTCTCGCCGCTCAGTTCCTCGATGGAGTACCTGCTGCACTTCGGTTTCACCAGCGACAGGCTCTCGCCGCTCGAGCTGCGCGATCTGGTCCGCTGGACCATCAAGCCGCAGGTGCTGGCGGTGCCGGGTATCGCCCAGGCGCAGATCTTCGGCGGCGACTCGCGCGAGCGGCAGCTGCTCATCGATCCGTCGAAGCTCGATGCCTACGCGGTGACGCTCGACGAGGTGTTCGAGGCGGCGCGTCGCGGCACACAGACGACCGGGGGCGGCTACCTGGAGAGCGCCACGCAGCGCATCGTGCTGCAGGCGCAGCCGCCGGGCGATTCGCTGGCGGCGCTGGCACAGGCAGTGGTCGCGACCCATGCGAACACGCCGGTGCGCATCGGCGACCTCGCCGTGGTGCGCGACGGCGCGGCGCCCCGCTTTGGCGATGCGATCGTCGCCGGCCGCGAAGGGATACTGGTGGAGACCTCGACCCAGTACGGCGCCAACACGCTGGACGTGACGCGCGAGCTCGAGCACCGGCTGCAGATGCTGGTGCCGGCGCTGCATGCCCGCGGCGTCGAATACCATCCGGCACTGCTGCGGCCGGCGAGCTTCATCGAGAGCGCCATCGCCAAGCTACGCAACTCGCTGGCGATCGGCGCCGTGCTGGTGGTGGTGCTGCTGCTCGTGACGCTGCGTGACTGGCGTGGCGCACTCATCTCCTTCGGGGCGATCCCGGTGTCGCTCCTTGCCACGGTGTGGCTGCTCGGCATCGGCGGGCTGTCGCTCAACACCATGACCCTCGGTGGCCTGGTAGTGGCGCTCGGGGTGGTCGTGGACGATGCGGTCATCGACGTGGAGAACATCACGCGGCGGCGCCGCGCCGCCGGGGCCGGATCCAGCCTGGCAGCGCTGCTGCTGAATGCCTCACTGGAGGTGCGCCGGCCGGTGTTCTATGCCACCGCGGCGGTGGCGGTGGCCTTTTTGCCGATACTGATGCTGTCGGGACTGCAGGGGGCGTTCTTCCGGCCGCTCGCCACCGCGTTCCTGCTGGCGGTGGGACTGTCGCTGCTGGTCGCCATGAGCGCGACGCCAGCGCTGTGTGCGCTGCTGATGCGCGGCTCGCAGCCGCGCGCGGAAGCCCGCTGGCTGCAGCGCGCCAAGCGCTGGCAACACTCCGCCATCAGCCGCCTCGCGCCGCATGCCCCACTCACTCTGGCGGCGATCCTGCTGAGCGGCATCGCCGGGCTCGCGCTGCTGCCGGTGCTGGGCGCGCGGCTGCTGCCGGACTTCCGGGAGAATTACCTGATCGCGCACGCAGCGCTGCGCCCGGGCATCTCGCTGCTCGAGACCTCGCGCGTCGGCGAGCGCATCGCGCAGCGGCTCGCGGCACTACCCGGGGTGAGGAGCGTCGCGGAGCAGATCGGCCGCGCTGAGAACGGCCAGGACCCCGATGCACCCAACAAGAGTGAGTTCGAAATCCAGCTCGACCCGGCGCGCGGACTCACCACCGCGCAGCTCGAGGCACGCGTACGCGGGGTGTTCGACCAGTTCCCGAATCAGCTGGTGGAGATCTATTCGGTGCTCGCCGAGCGCATCGGCGAGACGCTCTCCGGGGAGGTCGCGCCGTTCTTCGTCAGCGTGTTCGGACCCGATCTGGACCGGGACGATCAGGTCGCCGGCGAGATCGCGGCGCTGCTGCGTCGCTGGCCGCAGAGCGGTACCGTGCGCCTCGTGGTGCCGCCGCGCCAGCCCGAGCTGCAGGTGCGCCTGGTACCTGCGCAGCTGGATCTTTACGGCCTGCAGGCGGCGGACGTGCTCGGTGTATTGAACGCCGCCTATCACGGCACCGTCATCGCCGCGTTGAATCAGGCCGATCGCAGCGTTCCCGTCGTGGCGCGCATCCAGAGCGCGGGCGTCACGCCCCAGGACGTGCGCGATCTGTTGCTGCGCGCGCCGGGCGGTGCACGGGTACCGCTGGCGGCGGTCGCGAGTCTCGAGATGGTGTCGGCGCGCAGCCTCATCGAGCACGAGGACGGGCTGCGGCGTCAGGTCGTGGTGGCCAGTCCCACCACGGCCGATCAGGCCGGCTACGCACGCGCGGCGCGCGCGGCGATTGCGGCGCACGTGCGGCTGCCGTCGAACGTCTATCTGCGCTACGGCGGTACCGCGCCGGCGCAGGCGGCCGCGGCGGTCGAGCTGCTGTGGCATTCGGCCGCCGCACTGGTGCTCATCGTGCTGCTGCTCGCGCTGGCATTCGGTCACAGCCGCCACGTGCTGCTGGTGTTCGCAGCACTCCCGAGCACCCTGATCGGCGGGGTGATTGCCGTGGCGCTGACCGGCGGCACGCTGTCACTCGGTGCGATGGTCGGCTTCGTAGCGCTGTTCGGCATGGCGGCACGCAACACCATCCTGCTGATCTCGCACTACGAGCATCTCGTCAGCGTCGAGGGTGAGCCCTGGGGGCTTGCGACCGCGCTGCGCGGCGCGGAGGAGCGTCTGACGCCGGTGCTGCTCACCGCGCTCCTGACGGCGCTGGCGCTGCTGCCGGTGGCGCTGCAGTCGCGCGAGGCGGGTCACGAGATCGAGGGCCCGATGGCGATCGTCATCCTCGGGGGCCTGGTGACCTCAACCCTGGTGAGTCTCATTCTCGTGCCGCCACTCGCGGCGCGCTGGTTGCATTCGCGCTGACGGTCCTCCCGGCCGACCGGCTGCGAGTGGGGCATTTCTGCAACACTCGTAACGTCACACTGTGGCCTTTTTGGTAGAGCGCACGCGCTGTGATCAGGCTGCGCTGAATAACTCTTTGTTCCGCAAGGCGGCGATTTGTTGCTGATACACAACGAACACTGGCACGCCCTTTGCTCCTACGCCTCGATGGCTGTGCGCAGCTTCGCTGCCAGCAGCAACACGAGGGACAACCTGGGAGTATTTCCATGAAGCACCTTACTGCGACTCAGCGGCTTCTGCGGCCAGCGCTTGCCGCCGGCCTGCTGGCGGCACTGGCGATGCCCGTCGGCGCGGTCGACCTGAAGACCGCCGACGGCGACTGGACCTTCTCCTTCGATGGCAACGTGAACGTCGACTACATCTACTCGAGCTGCCAGAGCCCAACCAGCCAGGTCAACGCCGCGGGCGGTGGCATCGCCGGTAGCCTGACCTGTGTCGGCAGCCTAAGCAGCAGCAGCGTATCGAACATCGGTAACGGCCTGTTGCCTGCGGCGTTCAGCTTCGGTGTCGCGACGACGCAGAACGGGATCGACCTGGCAGCGCATCTCGGCCTGTATCCGGGCATCGCCACCAACAACGGCGGCAGTCCCAACCTGCAGAGCCCCTGTCCTCCCGGTAGTGGTTGCACGAATACCGCGCTGGGCAGCACCGGCCTCGACATCCGCCAGGTGTACATGACTTTCGGCGCCAAGGAGTGGGGCACCTTCACCCTCGGCCGCAACATCGGCCTGTTCGGCGCCGACGCGATCCTCAACGACATGACGTTGCCCGGCGTGGGTGCGCCCGGCTCAGCCGCGTCTGCCGCGCCGTCCAACACGACACTCGGCGGCATCGGCTTCGGGTACATCTATACCGACTGGCTGGCGCAGATGGATTACACCACGCCGGACTTCTCCGGCTTCAATCTGACGGTTGGCGCCTTCGATCCGCTCAATCCCGTGTGCGTCAATGCCGGCACGCTGTGCGACGTCGGCGCGGTGGAGCCGAAGAAAGCGCCGGGATTCCATGCCAAGGCGACTTACACACTGCCCATCAACGATTCCACCAAGCTGTATGCGTCCGTGGCGTTCCTGACGCAGGAACAGTACCTGCAGACCACCTCGACCACCGCTTACAGCTATACCGGCGACGGCGTGGACGTGTTCGTCAAGTTCGACGTGCAGGATCTGGAAGTGATCGGCTACTACTATCATGCCAAGGGCCTGGGCACGACCGCGCTGTTCCTCTATGGGGACTTTGCCAACGGGCAGACGCGCACTTCGGACGGCTACCTCGCGCAGGTCACCTACAAGTTCGGGGCATTGAAACTGGGCGTCAACTACGGCGTCAGCAAGCTCGACACGGCCGGCGGCGCCGACGCGCTGCTCAACCCGAATCTGGTGGAGAAAAACGAAAAGGTGACCGTCGGGGCGTACTACTCACTCACCAAGAACCTGACGCTGCTGGCTGAGGTCAGCGGGGTCAAGAGCTACGCGCAGGGCTTCGGCAGCGACAATTCCGCCACCACGGGCAACGTGGGTGCGTACCTGTCGTGGTGAGCTGCAGCGACAGACTAACGCACTGCAACGGCCGGCCGGCGGCGCTGCCGTCGGCTTGACCGTAATGCTGCAGGCGTCCGAACTCGGCGGGCCGCGGCGTGCCGCTGGTGCGGCGGTGTCGCAGACGCGACAGCGGTCGCTGCCGCGCGCCCGCCGGGCCAGGGGTGCGGCCTGCGGCCGCAATGGCATCCTTAGCCACTGTGTCATTTGTGGCACAGACGGTTGTGGCGAACGGGACGCCGTTGCATCGCTATAAGCCATGCTGCATGTGTGTGTGAACAAGACTACGATAGGAGCTAAGTACTCGAATCAGTTTTGTATTTCTGGTTGGACGAACAACACGGGGTGTAGGCGGGAGGAGTGTCAGTTTCCCGGCCAATCAGGTGTGCAGCGGCAGATCTCGCGGGCGCGCGCTCTACGGCAGTGCTCACCGATACACCGAGCGAGATAACTCGAACGTCTAGGAGAACTGCGTATGCGATTCGAACGCAATAGAACACTGTGCGCCGTGGGTGCCGTGCTGGCACTCGGAGCGGCCTGCGCAGCGGCAATCGGCGACGAGGTGACGGAACGCTCGAAGGATCCCAATCTGTGGGCGTCCCCGGGCGGGGATTCGGCGCTGACCCGCCACAGCAAGCTGAGTCAGATCAATGCCTCCAACGTCAGCGGGCTGCAGATGGTGTGGTCGCAATCCAGCGGCACGCTGCGCGGACACGAGGGTCAGCCGTTGGTCGTGACCGTCAACGGCAAGCCGATGATGTTCATGGAGAGCGGCTGGCCGAACATCATCCAGGCACTCGATCTGAGTGATCCGGACCATCCCAAGGAAGTGTGGAACTACAAGAAGACCACTGGCCGCGATGAGTCGGCGGTACCGCGCGCCTGCTGCGACACGGTCAACCGCGGCCCGTCGTATGCCGACGGCAAGCTGGTATTCGGCACACTCGACGGCTACGTGATCGCGCTCAATGCGAGCACCGGCAAGGAAGTGTGGGTGGTGAAGAGCGCCTACCCGGACAAGGGTGAGACCATCACGCCGGCGCCGATCATCGCCGACGGCAAGGTGCTCATCGGCTTCGGCGGCGACGAGTTCGCGGCGCGCGGGGCGTTCTTTGCCTACGACCTGCAGACCGGCAAGCAGATCTGGCACTGCTACAACACCGGTACCGACAAGGAGGTGTGCCTGACCAAGGACACCAACAAGAAGCATCCGGAGTACGGCACCGCCGGTAAGGACCTCGGCGTCAATACCTATCCGGGCGATGAATGGAAGCGCGGTGGCGGCGCCATGTGGGGCTGGTACAGCTACGATCCAGAGCTGAAGCTGGTGTACGCCTCGAGCGGCAACCCCGGCCTGTGGAGCCCGCAGTATCGTTGCGGCGCGGATCCGATCACCCAGGAAGCCTGCAACAGCGGCAAGTGGGACAACAAGTGGTCGATGAGCATCTTCGCGCGCAAGGTCGACACCGGCGAGGTGGTGTGGGTGTACCAGATGACGCCGTTCGACCAGTGGGACTACGATGGCATCAACGAGAACATGCTCGAGGACCTGAACGTCGACGGCAAGCCGCGCAAGGTGCTGATGCACTTCGACCGCAACGGCTTCGCCTACATGCTCGATCGTACCGACGGCACGCTGCTGCGCGCCAACAAGTACGTCACCACCAACTGGGCCGAGAAGATCGACATGAAGACCGGCCGGCCGGTGAAGGTGTACGAGCACTCGCCGCTGAAGGTGCACGGCAATACGCAGGCGTGTCCGTCGGCGATGGGCGGCAAGGACCAGCAGCCGTGCGCGATCGATCCGAGCGAGCCCGGCATTGCCTATTGCCCGACCAACAACTGGTGCATGGAAGACGAGCCGCAGGAGCGCTCGCACACCCAGCAGGGCATCGTGTACGTGTTCGCGAACGTCTACATGTATCCGGAGAAGCCGGGCATCACGGGCAAGTTCAAGAAGTTCAACGTGCTGACCGGTGAGACGGTGTGGGAGATCCCGGATCCATATCCGAACTGGGGCGGCGCACTGATCACCGACGGCGGACTGGCCTTCTACGGCAGCCTGAACGGTGACTTCCGCGCGGTCGATCGCAAGTCCGGCAAGGTGCTGTGGCAGCGCCGCCTGGGATCGGGAATCATCGGCAACCCGATCACCTACAGCGTCAACGGCAAGCAGTACGTCTCCGTATGGAGCGGTATCGGCGGCTGGATCGGGCTGCCGGTCACGGCGGGCCTCGACCTGAACGACAAGTTCGGTGCGATCGGCGCCACCGCCATGACCAAGGCTGCGAATCTGAGCATGATTCCGCAGGGCGGTACGCTCTATACCTTCGCGGTACTGCAATAAGGGAATGAAACGCAGCCACGGAAAACCGGTCAGATAGGTGTGACTGGCCTGAACGCGCCCGGCGGCTGTCGCCGGGCGCGTTCTCGTCCGTATCCCACCCGAAGGATCGAGGAGCCCAGAGGCAGCAATGACGAGGGGGATGATGAGGCTTGCGCCGGCGCTGCACGCAGCGCTGGTGCTGGGAGTGGTCATGCTGGCCGCGCCGGACCAGGCCCGGGCGGCGCTGCGGGTGTGTGCCGACCCCGGCAACATGCCGCTCTCCAATAATCGCGGCGAAGGGCTCGAGAACAAGCTGGCTGTCGTACTGGCCCATGCCCTGGGCACCGAGGTCCAGTACTACTACCGGCCGGGCATCGAGCACGGCCTGACCCGTACCACGCTCGATGCCGACCAGTGCGACGTCATGTTCGACATGCCGCTCGGCTCCGAGGACGTGATCACCACGACGGCGCTGTACCGCACCACCTATGTGCTCGCCTGGCGCACCGATCGCGGCCTCGATATCAAGAGCCTTGGCGACCCGCGGCTGAAGAAGCTGCGTGTCGGCGTGTACGAGACCTCGGCTATCCGCGAGGCGCTCGCCGAGCACGGCATCTACGACGTGCAGATTCACTATGTGAGTCACAACGGCGATCTGGTCCCCGAGAATCAGCCGAGCTATCAGATCCAACAGGTGATCGACGGTAAGCTCGACGTCGCGGCCGCATGGGGGCCGCTGGCGGGCTATTACCAGGCGGCACTCCACGCTCCGCTCACCATCAAGGCCGCCAACCTCATGGAAGACTCGATGCCGCTGCAGTTCGACATGGCGATCGCCCTGCGGCGCGGTGACCGTGAGCTGCAGCAGCGCCTCAATCAGGTGATGCACGAGCAGCAGGTGGCGCTGCGTGCGGTGCTGGTCGAGTTCGGAGTGCCGCTGGTGCAGTGCGACAGCTGCATCGTCGGTGGCGACCTGCCGGCACACGGCCCGTACAGACCTGCGCCGCCGGAGCCGGTCAAGCGTGCGGCGCCCGTGAGCACTGCGCGGGTGGATGAATGGCTGGCGCATGGCGCGGACGTCAACGTCGAGCTCAGTAATGCCGTGCTGGCCGATGACCAGGCGCGCGTGGCCTACCTGCTGGAGAAGAAGCACGCCTCGGTGACCGCGCTTGATCCGCAGGGCGAGACACCGCTGCACCAGGCGCTGATCCAGCGCTCGCCGCAGATGGTTGCCTACCTGATCGCGCACGGCGCGGACGTCAACCAGCGCGATCGCGACGGCTGGACGCCGCTGATGACGGCGGCCTACACGGACGATGCGGACGATGTCAAGGCGCTCATCAGCCACGGCGCCGATCCTAACGCCGTGAGCAAGCAGAACTTCACCCCGCTCGGCATCGCCACCCAGTACGGTAAAGACAAGGCGGCCGTGGCGCTGGTCGAGTCGGGTGCCGACCCGAACCGGCCGATCGGCGAGGCGGACTACACACCGTTGATGCTCGCCACCGCGAACGACGCCGCAGCGCTGGTGCAGGCGCTGTTGCACAAAGGCGCCGACGTCAACGCCCACAACGCAGGTGGCGTCACGGCGCTGATGATCGCCGCCGCCCACAGCCATCCGGACATGGTGGAGGTGCTGCTGCGGGCCGGCGCCAACGTGAGCGCACAGACCGAGCGTGGTGACACGGCATTGTCGATCGCGCGCGCCAAGGGCGATGAGAAGGTGATCAGGCTTCTCGGAGAAGCGCCGCCCGCGCCCGGGGCGTAGCGCGACCGGCAGGCGGCCCGGCA
The DNA here is from genome assembly GCA_963837075.1 of uncultured Gammaproteobacteria bacterium. Taxonomy (GTDB): domain Bacteria; phylum Pseudomonadota; class Gammaproteobacteria; order Steroidobacterales; family Steroidobacteraceae; genus 13-2-20CM-66-19. The sequence continues at coordinate 1,252,295 of CAWILY010000009.1, forward strand.
GGAAACGGAGGGGTTAAGTGCGGAAAGCCTCACTACTGGTGCTGATCACCGCGCTGGCAGCCTCATTGTTGTACGCGCAGCAGACGCCCGCGCCCGCGGCCGGCAGCACCATGACCCCGGTGGAGCGCGCCGACGCCACGCCCAAGGGCCAGCTGAAGAATCCCTATTCCGACACCGATGCGGCCATCGTCGCCGCCGGTGGCCAGCTGTGGCTGAACAACGGCTGCAACGGCTGCCACGGCGGCGGCGGCGGCGGCGGCATGTGTCCGCCGGTGACCAACGATGTGTGGGTGTACGGCGGCGATGACGACACGCTGTTCAGGCTGGTCGCCTACGGCAGCCAGACGCTGCAGGAGAAGGGCTACACCCGCAAGGGCATGGAGAACGTCGTCGGCCCGATGCCGCAGATGGGCCAGCTAGTGAAGACGGACGATGATTTGTGGCGCATCCTTGTATTCATAAGGTCCAAGTACGACGGGGCGCCGGAGTGCAAGTTCGGCTGTAAGGGTAGTTAGCCCGGTTCGAGGACGGTTGAGGGGGAGCCTTAGTTATGATGCGTGCGCGGCCGGTAGCTCCTACGTCATGCAGACCTGATCTTCAACCTGGTGCGGCGGCACGGCGCCGACCTGCCGATAACGGACGTCGTCAGAAATTCCTGGAGCCGCTGCCTCAACAACTACGCCCTCGATCCGCAGGAGACGCGGCGCCCGAACAGCGTCGAGCGCGCGGACCTGCAGGCGCGCCGCGAGCGGCTCGGCGTGCTGCTGCCGATCGCCCGCATCGAGATGGAGGCGCTCGGCAAGCTGATCGAGCATTCCGAGTACAGCATCATGCTCACCGATCGCGACGGCGTGATCCTGAGCTACCTCGGCGATACCGGCTTTTCGGCAACGGCGCGCCGCTGCGGCTTTCGCGAGGGCGTGATGTGGAGCGAGCGTGAGATGGGCACCAACGGCATGGGCACCGCTCTCACGGCGCGCCGTCCGGTGGTGATCCACCGCGACGATCACTTCCTGGCGCAGAACACCGCGCTCACCTGCTCCGCGGCGCCCATCGTCGACATGCGCGGCGAGCTGCTGGCGGCGCTCGACATTTCCGGCGCGAGCTCGAATCCGCAGAGCCACACCCTGGCACTGGTGGAGCTGGCGGCGCAGAACGTCGAGAACCGCACCATGCTGAGCGCCGCCAAGGACTTTCACCTGGTGCGCTTCCACCGTTGCGCCGAGTTCGTCAGCACACCGGGCGAGGGCGTGCTGGCGTTCGACGAGCAGGGCGTGATCCGCGGCGTCAACCGCGCGGCGCTGAAGCTGCTCGGCCAGCGCGACCATCAGTCGGTGTGCGGACAGCGCGTCGAAGAGCTGCTCGACACCAGCCTCGCCGTGCTCATGCGCCTCACGGCGCAGCGCGGTTTCCACGCCGAACCCCTGAACACCAAGCTCACGCAGCGGCGCTGGTTTGCGACCGTGCATGCCCCGGTCGACGCCGCGCGCCGCACCCGCGGCACCCCGAGCGGCATGGGCGCGGCGGCCGAAGGCAACGCCGCGGTCACCGAAACGCGCGGCTCACTCGACTGTCTGCATTCTGCCGATCCCACCATGCGTCAGAACGTCGAGATCCTGCGCCGCGTGATCGACCTGCGACATCTCGGTGCTGCTGCTCGGTGAGACCGGTACCGGCAAGGGCTATTGCGCCCGCGCCATCCACAATGCCAGCGCGCGCGCGGACAAGCCGTTCGTCACGGTCAACTGTGCTGCGATCCCGGAGACGCTGATCGAGAGCGAGCTGTTCGGTCACAAGGCGGGCGCGTTCACGGGCGCGACGCGCGAAGGCGGCGTGGGGCGTATTCTGCAGGCCAACGGCGGCACGCTGTTCCTGGACGAGATCGGTGATATGCCGGTGGCGCTGCAGGCGCGCCTGCTCAATGTCATCGAGGACCGTGAGGTGATGCCGCTCGGCGGCAACAAGGTGGTGCGCGTCGATGTACGCATCATCAGCGCCACCCAGCATCATCCGCTCGATATGATCGCCGGCGGTCAGTTCCGCGAGGATCTCTATTACCGCCTGAACGGCATCACCGTGCACCTGCCGCCGCTGCGCCAGCGTGCCGACATCGCCGAGCTGCTCGCCAAGCTGCTGCTGAGCGAGGCGGGCGGGGCGCAGGTGGAGATCGACACGCCGCTGCTCGAGCGGCTGCTGCATCATCCCTGGCCGGGCAACGTGCGGCAGCTGCGCAACGTGCTGCGTACCATGCTGGCGCTGCGCCGCAGCGAGCGGCTGTCACTCAGCGACCTCAACGAGGCGTGGCTCGCGGGTGGCGCGCCCGAGGAGACCGCTGCCGACCTAGTCCACCACTGCGGCAGCGAGAGCGTCCTGAGCGATGCCGAGCGCGAGGCACTGCGGCGCACGCTCGAGACCTGTCAATGGAACGTCAGCGCGGCGGCGGCGCGACTGCACATCAGTCGCCGCACCATTTACCGCAAGATTCATCGTCACGGACTGCTGCGGCACGCTCAATCCCTCGGGGCGCGCACGCAGGAGTCCAAAGTGAGCTCGCTCCCCGAGCTCTAGACGGCGCATGTTCACCCCCGAGGCGAGGCAGGACTAAGATGACAATCAAGATTCACCCGATGGTCGATAACGGAGTCAAGAAAGGCACGCCCGGCTTCGCTGGTGGCACGCTGAGCTGCAAGTGCACCAGCAATCCGGTCACCGTGAAGATCGCATCCAACGTGGCCTTCAATCACGCTTGCGGCTGCACCAAGTGCTGGAAGCCCCAGGGCGCGCTGTTCTCCGTCGTCGGTGTCGCCGGGCGCGACAAGGTCAGCGTGACCGCCAACGGTAACAAGCTGAAGATCGTGGACGAGAAGGCTCCCATCCAGCGCTATGCGTGCACCGGCTGTGGCGTGCACATGTACGGGCGCATCGAGAACAAGGCGCACCCGTTCTACGGCTTCGACTTCTTCCATACCGAGCTGTCGAAGGACCAGGGCTGGGAGGAGCCGCGGTTTGCGGCGTTCGTCTCCTCGATCATCGAGTCGGGCACCAAGCCGGATCAGATGGGCGCGGTGCGCGCCCGGCTCGAGGAGCTCGGCCTCGAGCCTTATGACTGCCTGTCGCCGGCGCTGATGGATCTGATCGCCACGCACGCGGCGAAAGCCAAGGGCGTGCTGGCGTAGAGGGATCCTTGAACCGCCCCGCGCCCCGTGCGCGGGGCCTTCTGCCTTCGGACCCGTAACCGCTTCCGAATCAGGAACCTGTCAGCCATGAAAACACGTGCTGCGATTGCGCACGCTGCCGGCAAGCCGCTCGAGATCGTCACGGTCGATCTCGACGGCCCGAAAGCGGGCGAAGTGCTGGTGGAGCTCAAGGCCACCGGCGTGTGTCATACGGATGAGTTCACGCGCTCGGGAGGCGACCCGGAAGGGTTGTTTCCGTCGATTCTGGGACACGAAGGCGCCGGTATCGTGGTCGACGTGGGCCCGGGCGTGACCTCGGTGAAAAAGGGCGATCACGTCATTCCGCTCTACACGCCCGAATGCCGCCAGTGCAAGAGCTGCTTGTCGCGCAAGACCAACCTGTGTACGGCAATCCGTGCCACGCAGGGCAAGGGTGTGATGCCCGACGGCACCAGCCGCTTCTCCCTCGGCAAGGAGAAGGTATTCCACTACATGGGCTGCTCGACCTTCTCCAACTTCACGGTGCTGCCGGAGATCGCGGTTGCCAAGATCCGCGAGGATGCGCCGTTCGACAAGGTGTGCTACATCGGCTGCGGCGTCACCACCGGCATCGGCGCGGTGATCAACACCGCCAAGGTGGAGCCCGGCGCCAACGTCGTAGTGTTCGGCCTCGGCGGCATCGGGCTCAACGTCGTGCAGGGCGCGCGCCTCGCCGGCGCCAACAAGATCGTCGGTGTCGACCTGAATCCGGGCCGCAAGGCACTCGCCGAGAAGTTCGGCATGACGCATTTCGTGAACCCGAAGGAGGTCGAAGGAGACCTGGTGGCGCACCTGGTAGCGCTCACCGACGGCGGCGCCGATTACAGCTTCGAATGTGTCGGCAACGTCAATCTCATGCGCCAGGCGCTCGAGTGCTGTCACCGCGGCTGGGGCGTATCGGTCATCATCGGCGTAGCCGGCGCCGGCCAGGAGATCAAGACACGGCCGTTCCAGCTGGTCACCGGACGCGTGTGGAAGGGGACTGCCTTCGGTGGGGCGCGTGGCCGCACCGACGTGCCGAAGATCGTCGACTGGTACATGGACAAGAAGATCGCCATCGATCCCCTGATCACGCACACCATGCCGCTGGAGAAGATCAACGACGCCTTCGACCTGATGCACGCCGGCACCTCGATCCGCAGCGTGGTCATCTACTGAGCAGCACGCAACGAGCTGCGCACTGCGCCCCGGGAGCCGGAAGCTGTCCCGGGACGGCGCGCTGCGCCCGTGAGGTCCGCGCGGTGCTATCGTTGTGCGCAAAGCTGCAGGGAAATACGCCATGTCGCACCGACCCACCTCCGGCCGCCGCTGGTCAATCCGCTGCGGCGCTGTCGCGCTCGCCGCCGCACAGCTGTTCGCCATCGCGGCCCGCGCCGACGGGGAGCGTCTGTACGTGTCCGACGAGACCGGCGGCAACGTGGTCATCGTCGATACCGCCAGCGCCAGCGTCATCACGCGCATAGCCGTCGGCAAGCGCCCGCGCGGTATCCAGCTCTCGCCCGACCGCGCCCGCGCGTACGTGGCGCTGTCGGGCTCGCCGATCGGCGGCCCGAACGTCGACGAGTCGAAGCTCCCGCCGCCCGACCGGCGCTACGACGGCATCGGCGTCGTCGAGCTCGCCTCGCAGCGCCTGGTCAGCACTTACCCGAGCGGCGCCGATCCGGAGGCGTTCGCGCTCTCGCACGACGGCAGGATGCTGTACGTGTCCAACGAAGACGTCGGCAAGATGTCGGCAATCGATCTGGTACACGGCAGCGTGCGCGCGACCGTCGACGTCGGCGAGGAGCCCGAGGGCGTGGCGGTGAGCCCCGATGATCGGATCGTGTACGTCACCTGCGAGACGTCCAACAGCCTGTACGTGGTGGATGCGCGCGCCATGAAGGTGCTCGCGACCATCCCGACGCAAAAGCGCCCGCGCGCCATCCTGCTGGCGGGGGCGCGCGGCTACGCCACCGATGAGTTCGGCGCGGCATTGACCGTGTTCAGCACCGAGAACTACCAGGTGCTCAACACCATCGCGCTCGGCGATCCGAAGGCCGTGCGTCCCATGGGGATCGCCTCACGCGACGGGCGGCACCTGTACGTCACGACCGGCCGCTTCGGGGCACTGCTCGAGGTGGATGCGGACAGCGGCCAGATCCTGCGTACCATTGAGAAGGTCGGGCAGCGCCCGTGGGGGGTGGCGCTGAGCGTCGATGGCAGCAAGGCGTACACGGCCAACGGGCCCTCAGGCGATGTGTCGGTCATCGATCTCAAATCCGGACGCGTGGAGACGCGCATCGCCGTCGGCGGCAGCCCGTGGGGCATCGTCGCGGCCGCGCCGCGCTAGGCAGGCAACCGGGTATGCGGGCGGCGCTGGCAACGATACTGCTGATGCAGGTGCCGCCGTTCGCGGCCGCCGCTCCCGGCGCTGACGGCGCGATGCCGCCCCGCGGCGACGGCGGCATCTGGAAGGCGGTCGTGCCACCGGCGGGCAGCATGCACGGTGAATTCAACGGCGACGACCCGTTCGGGCTCGCCGCCGGGGTCCGCATCCCCGCCGACTGCTCCATCAACTGGGTCGATCCGGATGCTGGCAAGCTGTATTGCTTCTCGAGCGCGACCTCGCTGGTGATGTTCCTCGATGCACCGCGCGCCTTTCTCGCGCGGGCTCAGAAAGAGTGGCGGCGCTCCGGCGGCGGGCAGTAAACACCGCCGGTCACGGCACGACGTGCGAGCTGCCCACGTCCTTCCACTCGTAGCGCGGCACCTCGACCCACTTGCCATCCTTGAGCTCGGGGACCTTGTGCACCTTGGTCTGCACGACGGACATCTTGCCGTCCTTGTCGTTGACCCAGAAGTCGATGTCGTAGATCTGGTCCTTGGTGCCGACGACGCGAAAGTCAGTGCAGGCGAAATAGTGGCCGTTCTCGTCGAGCTGGCGGATGGGCTGATGGGTGTCGACGAATTCCAGCTTCAGCACCTGGCCGGTCTTGTCGTCCTTGAGCTCGAACACGCCTTTGTTCCTCGCCTGCTCCTTGAGTGCTCCCCCTTCGACCGCCGACATCACTTCCCAGCTGCGCTTGGCTGCCATCTTCCCCGGGTGCTCGGAGGCCGGGATCCACCACCACGGGATCGGGTCGCGCGCGGTCAGCGTCCATTTGCCATCGCTCTGCACCGGCTCCTTGTAGATGCGCACCTCCTGCACGGTGAGCACACCATTCGCGGGCGCCACCCAGAAGTCGATCAGGTAGCGCTTGTTGGCATCGCCAGGGTCGTGAAACTTCACGTCGGGGAAGAAGCCGTAGCCATCGATGGTGCGCGTGAAGTCGATCCCGTCGAACGCCAGTTTCAGCTCGATGCCGTTGAGCGGATCCTCGTAGGGAAACACCCCGCCGTTCGCCTTGGTCTTCTCCTCGATGAGTCCCTTGACGAGCGTCTCGGCATCGCTGCTGTCGAAGGACTGCATGCCCTGCTCGGTGGATTCGACACTGCTCGCTGCGAAGAAATCGCGCGCCTTCTGCAGGTTCGCGTTCGGGTTCTCGAGGAAGGCTTTCTTCGCCGCATCATTGTTGAAGCAGTACACCTTGCCGTCCTTGTCGGTCCACGTGATGGCGCATTTGGTCATGACGTGGCGGCCCTCGGCGAGCGCCTCGACGCACTGTCCGCCGAACTGCACCGCGGCAGGGGGCGCGGGGCTGTCGGCCGCGCTCGAGGTGGCTGCGACCAGAGCAAGCAGCACCCCGGGGATTGCGTTGCGCATGAACATGGGATCCATCGTACTCCTGCCCCCGCGCGCTGTCTGCGGCAGGACGAGGCGGCGCGCGCGTCGGAACGCCTCAGGCAGGCGGCGCTGCGCGCTGCGCGCGTGCGAACTGCGGCGGGTCGTGGAGGTGCGCGAACTGGCTGGCCAGAAAGCCCTCACCATTCTCGAGGATGAAATAGCGGAACGCTTCCGCCGGTGGCGACAGCGTTTTCGCCAGCGTGTTGACTACGTGCCAGCGGCGCATGACCGGCAGGCCTTCGGTCTCGGGCGCAGCGATCAGGTGGTGCTCGAGCTCGAGCCCGACCGTGTGCAGCGAGAGCAGCGCGATGCCCATGCCGGCCATGACTGCCTGTTTGATGGCTTCATTGCTCGCCATTTGCATGACTACCCGCGGCGTCATGTGATGGGCTTCCATATACTCGTTGAGCGCGGCGCGCGTGCCGGAGTCCGGCTCGCGCACGATGAACCCTTCGGTCATCAGCGAGCGGGCGGCAACCTTCTCCATGCGCGCGAACGGGTGCTCGATCGAGGTGACCAGTCCGTGCGGATGCATGGCGAAGGGCTCCGCGCGCGACGGCCAGTTGCGCGGTGGCCGGCCCATGATCGCCAGCTCGACGGTGCCCTCGCGCATCAGCGCGCCGACCTCCTCGCGGTTGTTGCCGATGTGCAGTCGCACCTCGACGCCGGGGTGCTCGTCACGAAAGCGCGCGAGCAGCCGTGGCAGGAAGTATTTCGCGGCGCTGACCATCGCTACATCGAGGAGCCCCGTTTTCAGTCCCCGGAAGCGCGCGACCATGTCCTCGGCATCGCGCATCGCGGCCAGCACCCGCTGCGTATAGGCGAGCACGTATTCGCCGACCATGGTCAGCGACACCTTGCGGCTCGAGCGATCGAACAGCGGCAGGCCGACCTCCGTCTCCAGCTCCTTGATCTGCATCGAGACGGCCGGGGGAGTCAGGCCCAGCTGCTCGGCGGCGCGCACGAAACTCGAGTGGCGCGCCACTGCGGAGAACACCCGCAGCTGTCGGAGGGTTACATTCTTCATCATTAAATAAAATTGAACTTAGAGGTAAACCAAAGTGACTGTACCTGAATGATAGCGTGCCTCTAGAGTCCGCTCAACAGGTACGAGGGGACGCTAATGATGCCCATCACCACCGAGTCACGGTTGGAGGCGGCGACCGCAATCACCGACGTCAAGCGACGCTACCGGGCGGGAGTGCTCAAGTACCGCCAGATGGGGTACTGGGCTCCGGACTACGTGCCGTGCCCGACGGACACCATCTGCCTGTTTCGCATCACGCCGCAGGAGGGTGTCGATCCCGTCGAGGCGGCCGCGGCCGTGGCCGGTGAATCGAGCACGGCCACCTGGACCGTCGTCTGGACCGACCGGCTGACGGCCTGTGACAGCTACCGTGCCAAGGCCTACCGGGTCGAGCCCGTGCCGAACAGCCCCGGCCAGTACTTCGCCTGGGTGGCGTACGACATCATTCTCTTCGAGGAGGGCTCGATCGCGAACCTGACGGCGAGCCTGATCGGCAACGTCTTCAGCTTCAAGCCGCTCAAGGCCGTGCGGCTCGAGGATATGCAGATTCCGCCGGCCTTCGTGAAGACCTTCAAGGGTCCGCCGACCGGCCTGATCGTCGAGCGCGAGCGCCTCGACAAGTTCGGCCGCCCGCTGCTCGGGGCCACCACCAAACCCAAGCTCGGACTGTCCGCCCGCAACTACGGCCGCGTGATCTACGAGGGATTGAAGGGCGGACTCGATTTCATGAAGGACGACGAGAACATCAACTCGCAGCCCTTCATGCACTGGCGCGACCGCTTCCTGTACGTGATGGATGCGGTCAACAAGGCGAGCGCCGCCACCGGGGAGGTCAAGGGCTCCTATCTCAACGTCACTGCGGCCACCATGGAGGACATGTACCAGCGCGCCGAGTTCGCCAAGGAACTCGGCTCGGTGGTGGTCATGATCGATCTGGTGGTGGGCTGGACCGCCATCCAGAGCATGTCGGGGTGGGCGCGCCGCCACGACATGATCCTGCACATGCACCGCGCCGGGCATGGCACCTACACGCGTCAGAAGAACCACGGCGTCAGCTTTCGCGTCATTGCCAAGTGGCTGCGGCTCGCCGGAGTGGACCACCTGCACGCCGGCACCGCAGTGGGCAAGCTCGAAGGCGATCCCGCCACCGTGCAGGGCTACTACAGCGTGTGCCGTGACAGCTTCACGCGCCAGGATCTGCCGCGCGGCATCTTCTTCGATCAGGACTGGTGCGATATCCGCAAGGTGATGCCGGTCGCCTCCGGCGGCATCCACGCCGGGCAGATGCATCAGCTGCTCGATCTGTTCGGCGACGACGTGGTGCTGCAGTTCGGTGGCGGCACCATCGGCCACCCGGCCGGCATCCAGGCCGGTGCCGTCGCCAACCGCGTCGCGCTCGAGGCGATGGTCAAGGCGCGTAACGAAGGTCAGGATATCCGCGTCGAAGGACCGGAAGTTCTGCGCAAGGCGGCGCGCTTCTGCGGCCCGCTGCAGCAGGCGCTCGATACCTGGGGCGACATCACGTTCAACTACGCCCCCACCGATGCGTCCGATTTCACCCCCACCGCGGCGCTGGCGCGCTGACGCGCTTGCCAAGGACACGCCGATGATGAGCAACCCCACAGGCCGCATCACCCAGGGCCAGTTCAGCTTCCTGCCGGAGCTGACCGATGCCGAGATCGCACTGCAGATCGAATACGGGCTCGGGCGCGGTTACGCCTGGAGCATCGAGTACAGCGACGATCCACACCCGCGCAACACCTACTGGGAGATGTTCGGCATGCCGATGTTCGATCTGCGTGATGCCGCCGGCGTGCTGCGCGAGCTGCAGGAGTGCCGCCGGACGTTTCCGCAGCACTACATCCGTCTGATGGCGTTCGATTCCACGCGCGGCGTCGAGAGCATCGCCATGAGCTTCATCGTCAACCGTCCGGCACGCGAAGCGGGGTTCGCACTGATGCGTCAGGAGGGGCCGGGGCGCACGCTGCGCTACACGGTGCGCGGCTACGGCGCGGAGCGGCCGGAACGCGAGCGCGACGGGCACTGACATGGGCACGCCGCGGTACTCCATCCCCGGCAGTGTGCCGCCAGATAACGCACCAGCCGCCGCCGCCGAGCGCGCCGTGCCGGTGGCGGCGGGCGGCGGCGTGCGCACCGTCGCCGAGGTGCTGGCGCAGAGTCAGGCCGAGGCCGTGCTCGCGGAGCTCGAGCGCGATCTGGTGGGCCTCGCGCCGGTCAAGGCCCGCATCCGCGACATCGCCGCGTTGCTGGTCATCGATCGGCTGCGTGCGGATCTCGGCCTCGCTGCACAGGCGCCGAGTCTGCACATGAGCTTCAGCGGCAATCCCGGCACCGGCAAGACCACGGTGGCGCAGCGCATGGCGCAAATCCTGTTCCGGCTCGGCTACGTGCGCAAGGGACACCTGGTGGCCGTAACGCGCGACGACCTGGTCGGCCAGTACATCGGTCATACCGCGCCGAAGACGCGCGAGGTGCTGAAGCGCGCCATGGGCGGGGTACTGTTCATCGACGAGGCGTACTACCTCTACCGGCCGGACAACGAGCGCGATTACGGGCAGGAGGCCATCGAGATCCTGTTGCAGGTCATGGAGAACCAGCGCGATGACCTGGTGGTGATCTTCGCCGGTTACCAGGACCGCATGCAGACTTTTTTCCGCTCCAATCCCGGGCTGAGCTCGCGCATCGCGCACCACCTGGACTTCCCCGACTACGCGCCCGAGGACCTGCTGCAGATCGCGGAGCGATTGCTCGCGCAGCAGAACTACCGCTTCGCGCCCGAGGCAGCCGCCGCGTTCGCGGAATACCTCACGCATCGCCTGCGCCAGCCGCATTTCGCCAACGCCCGCAGCGTGCGCAACGCGCTCGATCGCGCGCGGCTGCGCCAGGCGAGCCGCCTGTTTGCGCAGCCGCAGCGGCGTTTCACGCCCGAAGAGCTGACCACCATCACTGCGGCCGACATCCGTGCGAGCCGCGTGTTCCAGGCTGCCGTGGCAGCCGCAGCCACCTGACAGCTGAAGGAGTCGCGACCATGCACCTGGGGCGCACCACGCTCTCGAAGTTCCTGATCCAGCAGCTCACCGACCTACCCGACGGCAACGATCTCGGCGCGCTGCTGGTGGATGTGGCTGCGGCCATCAAGGCGATTGCGGCGATGACCGCCAAGGGGGCGCTCGGCGGTTACCTCGGTGAGCAGGGCACCAGCAACGCGCAGAACGAGGAGCAGCAGCGGCTCGACCTGCTGGCACACGAGGTCGTGATCCGCAGCTGCGAATGGGGCGGACTGCTCGCGGGCATGCTCTCGGAGGAGGCGGCCGAGCCGTATCCGATTCCGTCGGAGTACGCGCGCGGACGCTACCTGCTGGCGTTCGATCCGCTCGATGGCTCCTCGAACATCGACGTCAACGTGTCGGTGGGCACGATCTTCTCGGTGCTGCGCCACGATGCTGAGGGCGTGCCGGGTCCGAGCGACTACCTGCAGGCAGGTGCGCGCCAGGTGGCGGCCGGCTATGCCATCTACGGTCCCGCCACGATGATGGTCGTCACGGTCGGCAAGGGCACGCACGGCTTCACGCTCGATCGCGAGATCGGCAATTTCATTCTCACGCATCCCGATCTGAGGATTCCTCCCGACAGCAGTGAGTTCGCGATCAACACCAGCAACGCGCGCTTCTGGGAGTCGCCGGTGCAGCGCTACGTCGCCGAATGCCAGGCGGGCAAGAGCGGCGTACGCGGCCGTGATTTCAACATGCGCTGGATCGCCTCGCTGGTCGCGGAGGCGCATCGCATCCTCATGCGCGGCGGGGTGTTCATGTACCCGAAGGATACCCGCGATGGCAGCCGCAGCGGCCGCCTGCGCCTGCTGTACGAGGCCGCACCCATCGCACTGCTCATCGAGCAGGCGGGCGGGCGCGCCAGCACCGGCGCGCAGCGCATCCTCGAGCTGCAGCCGGAGGCGCTGCACCAGCGCGTGCCGCTCGTCATGGGCTCGTACAACGAGGTCGACCGCATCGAGCGCTACCACCTCGAGCACCTGAGCGGCGCCGACCGGCCGTTCATCTCACCACTGTTCAACGAGCGCTCGCTGTTTCGTCCGGAGGCGCGGCTGTGAGCCGCCTGCCGCCGCAGCTCTGTTGCGGAAGTGCCGCATGTCGATCCGCCATCCGATAATCGCCGTCACCGGCTCCTCCGGCGCCGGCACCACCACGGTCATGAAGAGCTTCGCGCACATCTTCCGGCGCGAGGGCATCCGCGCGCAGGTGATCGAGGGCGACTCGTTCCACCGCTACAACCGCGTCGACATGCGCGAGCGCGTGCAGGCGGCCGATCGCGGCAGCAGCGCACCACTCAGTCATTTCGGACCGGACGCCAACCTGCTGGCCGAGCTGGCCGATGCCTTCGCCGAGTACGGCGCCAGCGGGCGCGGCCGGGTGCGGCGCTACGTGCACGATGCGGCCGAGGCCCGCGAACTGGATGCGGATCTTGGCACCTTCACCGACTGGCAGCCGATGGTTGGCGACAGTGATCTGCTGTTCTACGAAGGTCTGCACGGCGGCTACGTCGGCGGCGGCATCGACGTCGCACGCCACGTCGACCTGCTGGTCGGCGTCGTGCCGATCGTCAATCTCGAGTGGATCCAGAAGCTGCACCGTGACCGCAATCACCGCGGTTACACCCAGGAGGCGGTCGTCGATACCATACTCAGGCGCATGCCCGACTACGTGAATCACATCTGTCCGCAGTTCAGCCGCACGCACGTCAACTTCCAGCGCGTGCCGACGGTGGACACGAGCAACCCGTTCATCGCCAAGGACATCCCCAGTGCCGACGAGTCGATGGTCGTGATCCGCTTCGCCAATCCCAAGGGCATCGATTTCCCGTACCTGGTCTCCATGCTGCACGGCTCGTGGATGAGCCGGCCTAACAATATCGTGGTGCCCGGCGGCAAGATGGGGCTGGCGATCGAGTTCATCTTCACCCCCATGGTGCTGCGGCTGATGGATCGCAAGCGGCGTGCGTAACAGCGAGGCTCCGCCAGCGCCCGCACGACGCGAGCCATGCAAAGCGGTGCTGTTCGACCTGGATGGCACGCTGCTCGACACCGTGGCGGATATCAGCCGTGCGCTCAATCGGGCGCTCGCCGCACAGCAGCTCGCCAGCCTCGCGGTGGAGGAGGTCCGTACCCTGATCGGGCGCGGGGCGCCGACGCTCATCGCGCGGGCGCTGGCGCGCCTCGGAGCGGCCGCGGCACGCGCCGACCCGGGCCGGCTGCTCGAGCAGTTCCAGCTGCATTACCGGCAGATCCAGCAGCACGAGGAACTGCAGGCGCGCGTCTATCCCGGCGTGGCCGAGGGACTCGCCGCGCTGCACGCGCTGCGCCTCAGGCTCGCGGTCGTGACCAACAAGCCGACTGCGGCCGCCGACGCGCTGCTGCAGCGGGTGGGACTGGCGCGCTGGATCGACGTCGTGGTGGGAGGCGAGGGCGATGCGCCGCTCAAGCCGCATCCGCAGCCGTTGCTGCGCGCCTGCGCGCAACTCGAGGTGACGCCGCTGCAGGCGCTGATGGTCGGCGATTCCATGAGCGACGTGCAGGCTGCACGCGCTGCCGGCATGCGCATCATCTGCGTGCCCTACGGTTACAGCGAGGGGTTGGATCCGCGCAGCCTGCCCTGCGACGGCTTCGTCGACAGCGTGGCGCACATTCCGGGGCTGCTGGCTTAGCCTCAGTCGAGGAACAGCCGCACGCCCGCCCAGAGGGCGAACGGTGCGGCAGGCGACAGCGCGTTCTGGTTGCTCCAGTTGCCCGGATTGGCGATGAATGAGCCGTCCGGGTTGAAGGAGCTGGTGGTGAGAAAGCCCGCGGTCGCGTATTGGTGATCTAACAGGTTGACGACGCGGGCGAAAAGATCGGCGCGCTTGCTGAGGTGGTAGGTGCCCTGCAGATTGACTACTGCGTAGCCACCGATCCAGCCGGTGCCCATGACGTAGGCTCCGGTGCCGTTGGTTCCGCCCGCCTGGTTGGCGTTGTTCTCGTTGCCGTGCAGGTACGCGCCGGAGACCACCACCAGGTTGCCGCCGATGTCCCAGCGCCGGCTCGGCTGATAGCCGAGGATCAGGCGGCCGGTACTGCGCGGGATGAGCGGCATGCGGTCGCCGGGTCGCACCTGAATGTTGCCGTCGGCATCCGCCGTGCTGTTCGAGGCAGCGCTGACGGTGAAACCGGACTCGAAGGTCGCGTCGACGAAGCTGTACACCAGCTGCCAGCTGAAGCCGCCCTGTTTGCCGCCGAGCGCCAGGTCGAACCCCTGGCGGCGCGTATTGCCGACGTTGTCGAAGTAGCCGGCGTTGGTGGCAGTGGCGACGAACTGTATGTCGTTGCTGTTGGTGGTATGGAAGGCGTCGGCGCTCCAGAACAGCCGCTGCGCGCTGGTGCTGCCCCGGGCGCCTGCCTCGAAGGTGCGCGCCACCACCTGCTGCAGGCTCGGATCGCTGGCGAAGTCGTTGGGCAGCCCACAGGGAACGGCAGGGTTGGCGCAGCCGAGCTCCAGGACCGTCGGTGCGCGGCTGGCCTCGTTGTAATCGGCATAGAGCGTGAGCGTTTCGCGCGGCGTCACCGTGAAGCCGAATGCCGGGTTGGTGCGGCTGAAGGTGTGGTCGCCGTTCAGCGAGGTGGGCTGATCGAAGCCCGAGCCGAAGTCGCTGACGCTGGTGTCGATACTGTAGCCGTCGAGCGTCTCGGTGTTGCGGTTGTAGCGCACCGACAGCGTGAAATGCAGCAGCTCGTTCGGCGACAGCGTGTCGGTCGCATACATGCCGTAGATGGTGTTGTCGCCGCCGAGCGAGATCACCGTCTGGTCGTTGTAGGGGCTCGGCTGATAGATCAGCGTGCGATTCGCCGCCAGCTGCCCGTACTGGTAGGACTGGGTGAAGGTGTCGTTCGAGTCGGTGTAGTCCGCGCCGAGGATCGCCTGGTTGCTCCAGCCGAACAGGTCCTGGCTGTCGGTGAGCTGCAGGCCGGCGCCGTGGGTGCGTTGCGTGAGACGCGAGCTGGCATTCTGACCGGGTGAGCACCAGGTGAGCGCGGCGCGGCTCGTCGGCGGCAGGCCGCAGTCGAGCGGCGGACCGCTGTAACCAGGGTCGAGATAACTATCGTTGACGTTGCCGTTCACGGTGCTGGTGATGAGATAGCGGTAGTAGGCGTTGCCCGAGAGCAGCAGTTTGTCGCGCAGGAACTGCGTGCCGGTCAGGTTGACGAAGTTCATCAGGTTTTCGGTGACGTCCGGCGTATAGATCGACTCGCGCAGGTAATCGAGCATGCTGAGCGGCGTAGCGCCGTTGCCGTAGAGACTCGTGTCAGCGTAGGTGTAGCTGAGGTCGAGGTCGGTGCGCTCGTTCTGCCAGCCGACCTTGCCGAAGCCCTGTACCACGCGGGTCGGCGAGTCGTTGCGCCAGCCGCTCTCGTCGAAGTAGTTACCGGTGACGAAGTAGTCGAAGCTGCCGAGCTCGCCGCCGGACTCCCCTTCGAAGGAATGGCGCCCGAAGGATCCGCCATCCGCCTCGAGCTCGGTGCCCGGGTAATCGTGACCGCTCTTGGTCCGTACCGAGAGCGCGCCGCCGAGCGTGTTGAGCCCGAACACTGGATTGGAGCCGGAGATCAACGTCACGGTCGAGATGACCGACTGCGGGATCAGGTCCCAGTTGACCGTGTCGCCGAAGGACTCGTTGACGCGCACGCCGTCGAGGTACACCGACAACCCTTCCGGTGTGCCGAGCAGGGGCGAGGCGGTGAAGCCGTGGTAGCTGATATCCAGCTGAAAGGGATTGGCGGCGCTCTCGCTGACGTTGATGCCGCTGAAGTTGTTGTTCAGGTACTCCGCCAGGTCCAGCGTCTGCTGACGCTGCATGTCCTGGCTGTCGGCCGTCTGCACGTTCGCGGGCACCTGGTTGAGCGGCAGACCCAGCCCCGGGAGCGGTGTGTTGGCGATGACGGTGACCTGGGGCAGCTCCTGCGCGGCGGCCGGATTGGCGCCGCTGGTCGCCGCCACGCCGGGCGCGGCCGCCGGCAGCCCGAGGGCTGCGAAGCAGACGAGTCCCCACAGCCTTCGATGTGCCATCGACTTTGCCAACACGTGCAGCGAGTGTAGAGAGGGGCGACGGCCGGCGTCGTCAAGATTTCCTTGATTTGCGCCCGCTGTGCGCGCCGGGCGCGGCGCATGCTACCGTTGCCGCCCCCGGGCAGCGATGCGAGGAGCAACCGTGACGACAGTTCGTCGGCAGCTACCCATCAAGCTGGCGCTGGCGGCGCTCGCGCTGGTGCGCGTCGCCGGCGCCGCAACCGCGCCGGTGCCCGAGGCGGTCGAGCGCACGGCGAAAGCGTACATCACCCGCGCCGCGCTCGCGGCGCCGATCCGCTTTCTGTCCTCGGACCTGCTCGAGGGCCGCGCGCCGGCAACGCGCGGTGATCAGCTCGCGCGGCTGTATCTGCAGACCCAGCTCGAGGGCCTCGGCTACTCACCGGCGTTTACCGACGGCGCCTGGCAGCAGCCGTTCGATATCGTTGGTATCAAGGGGAAATTCCCAGCCAGCTGGAGCTTCGAGGCCCGCGGCGCGCGCGTGGCGCTGGCGTGGCGCGACGACTATATCGCAGTGAGCGGACTGCAGGGCGAGAGCGTCGCGGTCAAAGATGCGGAGCTGGTGTTCGTCGGCTACGGCATCCAGGCGCCCGAGTACCAGTGGGACGACTTCAAGGGCGCGAGCCTCACCGGCAAGATCCTGGTGATGATGAACAACGATCCGGACTGGGATCCGAACCTGTTCGCCGGCAAGCGCCGCCTCTATTACGGCCGCTGGAGCTACAAGTACGAGAGCGCCGCGCGGCAGGGTGCCGCGGGCGCGATCATCATGCATACCACGCCCTCTGCCGGCTACCCGTGGCAGGTAGTGCAGAGCTCCTGGGGCGGGGAGGCGTTCGAGCTGCCGGCCGGCTCCGAGCCGCGGTTGCGCGTGAAGGCCTGGGCCACGGAAGACGCGGTGCGGCGGCTGCTGCAGGCCGGCGGCCACGACCTGGACAAGCTGCTCGCGAGCGCGCGCTCGCGCGAGTTCCGGCCCGTGCCGCTCCACATCCACACCTCCATCACTTTCACCAACACCCTGTCGCGCGTGCAGACCGCCAACGTCGGCGGTGTGTTGCCGGGCAGCGATGTGCAGCTCGCGGCGCAGGTGGTGGTGCTGTCGGCACATCACGATCACTTCGGCATCGGCGAGCCCGATGCGAGCGGTGATCGCATCTATCACGGTGCCGTCGACAATGCCTCCGGCTGCGCGCAGCTGCTGGCCATTGCGCGCGCGCTCGCAGCCCTGCCGCAGCGGCCGCGGCGCTCGATCCTGGCGCTGTTCGTCGCCGGCGAGGAGCGCGGCCTGCTCGGCTCGCAGTACTACGCCGAGCATCCGTCGTTCCCGGCGGGGCGGATAGCGGCGGACGTGAACATCGACGGCGGCAACATTTTCGGCCGTACGCGCGATGCCACGCTGATCAGCATGGGCAAGTCCTCACTGGATGACATTGCCGCCAGCGTCGCACGCTCACAGGGACGGGTCCTGAAGCCGGACCAGTTTCCCGACCGCGGCTATTACTACCGCTCCGACCAGTTCTCGTTCGCCCGGATCGGTGTGCCGGCGCTGTTTTTCGATGACGGTACGGACTTCGTCGGGCGCCCGGCCGGATGGGGACGCCAGCAGATCGAGGAGTGGGAGCTGCACAAGTATCATCAGCCCTCGGACCGGCTCGACGGCAGCTGGAACTTCGATGGCATGAGCCAGGACGCGCAGCTCGATATGCTCTCGGCCTGGCTCATCGCACAGGCACCGTCCATGCCGACCTGGAAGCCGGGCGATGAGTTCGAGGCGGCGCGCCAGCGTGCGCTTGCCGCCCCGGACGGCCGCTAGCACGTCACGGAGTCAAGCGCATGTTCGAGCATCTCGAGCCAGTCGTCGCGGATTCGATTCTCACACTCATGGCCGCCTTTCGCGCCGACCCCGACCCGCGCAAGGTGGATCTGGGCATCGGCGTCTACCGCGACGAGCGCGGCGAGACGCCGGTGCCTGCGGCGGTGACGCAGGCGGAAGGCGCGCTGCTGGCGCGGCAGACCACCAAGAGCTACGTTGGCCCCGCCGGCAGTCCCGGGTTCAATCAGGCGATGGAGCAGCTGGTGTTCGGGCCGTCGCACGCGGCGCTCACCGGCAAGCGGGTGCGCAGCATGCAGACGCCCGGGGGGTGCGGTGCGCTGCGCCTCGGCGCCGAGCTCATCCGTCTGGCCGCGCCGGGCGCGGTCGTGCATGTCAGCACGCCTACATGGGCCAACCACGCTCCGCTGCTCGCCGGCAGCGGCCTGGCGCTCGAGCGCTATCCGTACTTCGATGCGACGAGCGGCGGAGTGCAGTTTGCGTCCATGATGGCAGCGCTGGAGCGCCTGCCGGCGCGCGCGGTGCTGCTGCTGCACGCCTCCTGTCACAACCCGACGGGTGCGGATCTGTCGCCGGAGCAATGGCGCGAGCTGCTCGCGCTGGTGCGGCGCCGCCAGCTGTTGCCGTTCATCGACATGGCCTACCAGGGTCTCGGTGAGGGACTCGAGGCGGACGCATTCGGCCTGCGGCTGTTCTGCGCCGAGCTGCCCGAGGTGGTGTGCGCCGTGTCGTGCTCGAAGAACTTCGGCCTGTACCGCGAGCGCACCGGCTTGCTGCACCTGGTGAGCGAGTCGCCGGCGGCAGCCGATGCGGCACTCAGCCAGCTGGTGCGCATCGCCCGCGGCATCTGGTCGATGCCACCGGACCACGGCGCGGCGGTGGTGCACGCGATCCTGAGCGACGAGGCGCTGCGCCGCCAGTGGCTCGAGGAGCTCGACGGCATGCGCCGACGCATACGGAGCCTGCGCGAGGCGGTGGTGCAGCAGTTGCGCGCGCACTGTCCGCAGCGCGATTTCGGCTTCATCGCTGCACAGCGCGGCATGTTCTCGTTCTTTGGCATCGACACCGCGCAGGTACGCGCGCTGCGCGAGCGCCACCATATCTACATGACCGACGACAGCCGCATGAACATCGCCGGGCTGCGGCGCGACAATCTCGAGTATTTCTCGCGCGCGGTGGCTGAGGTGCTGAGCGGCCGCGGTTAGTGCCGCAGCGCGACGTCATGATGACGGCCGCGACTGCAAGAACAGGATTTTGGTGGCCGCCGTGGACATCGTTCCCGGGTTAGCGTTGGCGCACGCGCGAGGTTCAACGCCAGCGCGGCCCCCCCAAAATTCTTTTTTGCATTCGCGGCCTCACCGATATGCGCTGTGGCCCTCGCTCACTCCGCCACGATGATGCGGTGCGTGGACTTCACCTCCTCCATCACGAAATAGGTGTGCGTCTGCTGCACGCCGCGCACCGCGGCAATGCGGTCGCCGAGGAAGCGACGGTAGCTCTCCATGTCGGTGACGCGCACCTTCAGCAGGTAATCGAACCCGCCGGCCACCATGTGGCATTCCATGACCTCATCGTGCGCCAGCACGACCTGCCGGAAACGCTCGAAGGCATCGGGTGTGGTGCGGTCCAGTGACACCTCCACGTAGGCCAACAGGCCCAGGCCGAGCCGCCCGGGATCCAGGCGTGCGAAATAGCCCTCGATGTAGCCGGCGGACTCCAGCCGCCGGATCCGCTCGAGCGTCGGGGTGACGGTGAGATGCACTTCGCGCGCCAGCTGCGAGACGCTGGCGCGGCCATCCTGCTGTAGCCGCGCGAGCAGCCGCCGGTCGATGCGATCCAGAGCGCGGCCAGCGGCCGCGCGGCGGCCCGCCGGCTGTGCCCGGGACGATGCAGAGCGCTGGGTCATGGCAGAAAATTTTACTATTAAAGACGCTAAAATGGATAATTATTCTCTGTTCTAGCCAGTATACTAAGCATAATCAACTAGCGTGGTGTAAGGCATGGCGCAGAGCGGCGCGGCGGACCGCAACCCCGGTGCAGACAGACTCGACGCGCTGCGTGCGCAGCTGCGCGCAGCGACGCTGCGTCCTGAAGACCTGGCGGCGGATGAGGCGGTGAGCGATCTCGGCCGGCTGCAGCCTGCGCTCGAGCGGGCGGGCGAGCGTGCCGCCTGCTGGGTCGAGGTGGCGCGCGCCGACCGGCGCTCGCGGCCGCTGGTGGAGCGCATGCTCGAGCAGTTCCCGCTCGACAGTGTCCAGGGCAAGGCGCTGATGAGTCTGGCGGAGGCGCTGCTGCGCACGCCCGACCCGAAGCGGGCCGATCAGCTGATCGCCGAGCGGCTCGCCACGGTGCGCGCGGCCGGGGTCCCCGGGGACAGCGACCTGCTGCTGCGCACCGGCTTCACGCTGCTCGGCGCGGCGGGACGCCTGCTCCCGGACGTGCTGGGCGAGCTGGCGGGAGGATTCTCGGCGGCCCAGCTCACCAAGCCGCTGATCGCGCCGGTGGTGCGCGGCGCATTGCGCCAGTCGATGCAGCTGCTCGGGGATGCCTTCATCGTCGGCGAGACGATCGACGCGGCGCTCGCGCGCGGGCGCTCTGACCCGCAGCTCGCGCTGTGCTCCTTCGACGTGCTGGGCGAGGGCGCGCGCACCGAGGCAGACGCCCAGCGCTACTTCGAATCCTACGCGCACGCCATCGCCGCGCTGCGCGGCCAGGCCGGCACCGGCACCCATGCCCGCTCCGGGATCTCGGTCAAGCTGTCGGCGCTCGAGCCGCGCTACACCCCGCTGCAGGTCGAACGGGTGCACGAGCAGCTGGTGCCGCGCATTCAGCAGCTGGCACGCAGCGCCGCCGATGCCGGTATCGGCTTTACCGTCGACGCCGAGGAGGCGGACCGCCTCGACCTGTCGCTGGATATCGTCGCGGCGCTGGCGCGTGATGATGCGACACGCGACTGGGACGGCCTGGGACTCGCGGTGCAGGCGTATGGGCGCCGTGCACCGCTGGTGCTCGAGTGGGTGGCACAGCTCGCGCGCGACTGCCGTCGCCGCATGAGCGTGCGTCTGGTAAAGGGCGCCTACTGGGACAGTGAGATCAAGCGTGCCCAGGAGCGTGGGCTGGCGAGCTTTCCCGTCTACACTTCCAAGGCCGCGACCGATGCGAGTTATCTCGAGTGCGCGCAGCATCTGTTCGCAGCGCGCGAGCACATCTACCCGCAGTTCGCCACCCATAACGCCTACACGGTGGCCGCGGTGCTCGAGCTCGCGCCGCGTGGTTCGGCGTACGAGTTCCAGCGTCTGCACGGCATGGGTGAGGCGCTGTATGCGGCCGCGCGTGCGCAGTTGGCCGCCCTGCCGGCGGTGCGCGTCTATGCGCCGGTTGGCACGCACGAGGACCTGTTGCCCTATCTGGTGCGACGCCTGCTCGAGAACGGCGCCAACAGCTCCTTCGTTCATCAGTTCATGAATCCGCAGATCCCGGTCGAGGAGGTGGTGCGCGACCCGCTCAGCTCGCTCGCCGCCGTGGAGGCTGCGCCTGCGCGCGTGCGCGAACCGCAGGCGCTGTTCGGTGACGAGCGCGCCAATTCGCTGGGCGAGGATTTCGGCGACCCGGCCTCGCTCGCGGTGCTCGAGGCCGAGGTGCGCCGCCACGCGCAGGTCCGTCACCAGGGCGGCCCGATCCTGAGCGGGCGGCCAGCGGCCGATCTCGACACACCGGTCACTTCGCCCGCCGACACGCGCGAGGTGGTCGGCCTCACGCGCGACGCGAGTCACGGGGAGATCCGCGCGGCGATGACCGCGGCCGCCGCGGCGCAATTTGCCTGGAACGCGACAGCGGCGGAAGTGCGCGCCGCCTGCCTGCAGAAGGCGGCGGAGCTGCTGCAGGAGCGTCGCGGCGTGTTCCTGAGCCTGCTGGTGCGCGAGGCGGGCAAAACGCTTCCCGATGCGGTCGCCGAGCTGCGCGAGGCGGTGGATTTCTGCCGTTACTACGCCGCGCGCGCCCGCGAGCTGTTCGGCGCGGAGCAACAGCTGCCTGGTCCCACCGGTGAGCGCAATACCCTGTCGCTGCACGGCCGCGGTGTGTTCGTCTGCATCAGCCCATGGAACTTCCCGCTCGCCATCTTCACCGGGCAGGTTACCGCGGCGCTGGTCGCGGGCAATGCCGTGGTCGCCAAGCCTGCACCGGCGACACCGCTCATCGCACACGCCATGACGCGCGTGCTGCACGAGGCCGGCGTGCCGGCCGAGGTGCTGCAGCTCACGCCGGCCGACGGCCCGCCGTTCGCCGCAGCGGCACTGACGCATGCCGCGCTCGCGGGCGTGGCGTTTACCGGCTCGACCGCAACCGCTGCCACCATCAACCGCACGCTGGCCAATCGCGACGGCGCCATCGTGCCGCTGATCGCCGAGACCGGCGGCGTCAATGCCATGGTGGTCGATGCGACCGCGCTGCCGGAGCAGGTGGTCGATGACGTCGTCGCTTCGGCGTTCACCAGCGCCGGCCAGCGTTGCTCGGCGCTGCGCGTGCTGTACCTGCAGGAGGAGATCGCCGATCGGGTGATCGAGCTGCTGATCGGCGCCATGCGCGTGCTCAGGATCGGCGCACCGCACGAGCTGGCCACGGACGTCGGCCCGGTGATCAGCGCCGCGGCACGCGCGCGCCTGGTGCGTCACGCCGAGCGCATGCGCGTCGAGGCGAAGCTGCTGTACGCCTGTGAGCTCGATCCGCGCCAGGCGGCCGCGGGACATTTCTTCGCGCCGCATCTGTTCGAGCTGCGCCGGCTCGATCAGCTCAACAGCGAAGAGTTCGGTCCGATCCTGCACGTCGCGCGCTTCACGCACGCGCAGCTGCCGCAGGTGCTGGCGGCGATCCGCGGCACCGGTTACGGGCTCACGCTCGGCATCCACAGCCGCCTCGACAGCATCGCGCAACACGTATTCCGCTCGCTGCCGGTCGGCAACACTTACGTCAACCGCAACATGATCGGCGCGGTCGTGGGCGTACAGCCCTTCGGCGGCCAGGGCCTGTCGGGCACCGGACCCAAGGCGGGCGGTCCGCACTACCTGCTGCGCTTCGCCAACGAGCGCACGCTGACCATCAACACCGCCGCCATCGGCGGCAATGTGGAGCTGCTCTCCTGACCGAAGCGGCCGGCTACGCTTTACGGACGGCGATCGTGGCGGATGAGACGACGCTGCGCGCACTCATCGCCCGCTCCATCCGCGCACTGGGGGCTGCCGATTACTCGCCGGCGCAGATCGAAGGGGCCCTGCGCGGCGCGTTCGGCGTGGATACGTCCCTGATCCGTGACGGCACCTACTTCGTCGCGCACACGCCCGGCGGCGAGATCGTGGCCTGCGGTGGCTGGAGCCGGCGGCGCACGTTGTTCGGCGGCGACGCCCGTAGCGGTCGCGACGACTCCTGGCTCGCGCCAAGCGTCGATGCCGCCAAGATCAGAGCGTTCTTCGTGGATCCGGATCACGCGCGACGCGGGCTCGGCCGCGCGCTGCTCGCGCGCAGCGAGTCGCAGGCGCGGGCCGCCGGCTTCACGCGCTTCGAGCTGATGGCGACCCTGCCCGGATCGCGGCTCTATGAGCAGTGCGGCTACGTCGCGCTGCCCGCCATTGATTATCCATTGTCCGATGGCGTGACGATCCGCTTCGTGCCGATGGTAAAGCATCGACCCGAGAGCTGAGTTCCGCAACAATACCCGCACCAACATCCGGGGCGGCCACGCGCCCTCGCGGGGAAATCGGTATGGATCGACGCCATTTCGTGCAAGCCGTCGGGGTACTCGGCCTCGCTTCCGGCGCAACGGCAGCAGCAAGCCGCGCCGATGCGCCGGCGGCAGGCGCCGGCCACAGCGCGCCGGGGGCCGAAGCGGGGGCGTTCGACCCCAGCGAGCAGTCGATCGCACAGCTCAGCCGCGCCCAGGCCGATGGACGCGTGAGCGCCGAGACGCTCACTCACAGCTACCTGCAGCGCATCGAGCGCTACGACCGCGCCGGCCCCAAGCTCGGCGCGGTGCTGGCGGTGAACCCCGACGCGCTCACTGCTGCACGCGCACTCGATGCCGCACGCCGCGCCGGCAAGCTCGCCGGCCCGCTGCACGGCATCCCGCTGCTCCTCAAGGACAACATCGAGACACTCGATCCTCTGCCGACCACCGCCGGCTCGTTGGCGCTTGCGAGCGCACGGCACAGCGTGGATGCGCCCGTGGCGGGGCGCCTGCGTGCGGCCGGTGCCATCGTGCTCGGCAAGGCGAACCTGAGCGAATGGGCGAACTTCCGCTCGACCCGCTCGACCAGCGGCTGGAGCGGCGTCGGCGGGCAGTGCCGCTGTCCCTATGACCCGACACGTAATCCGTCCGGCTCCAGCGCCGGCCCTGCGACCGGGACCGCCGCCAACTTGTGTGCGGCGGCGCTCGGCTCCGAGACCGATGGCTCCATCCTCGCCCCGGCCTCGATCAACGGTCTCGTGGGCCACAAGCCCACCGTCGGCCTGGTGAGCGGCGTGGGCGTGGTACCCATCACCACGCGCCAGGACACCACCGGACCGATGACACGTACCGTCGCCGATGCAGCGTTGCTGCTGTCGGTCATGGCGGAGCCGGCCGTGCACTGGGATGGCGTCGCCGCGCTCGAGGAGCCGCCCAAGGGGCTGCGCCTGGGAGTGCTGCCGCCGCCTGCCTCGACGCACCCCGAGGTGCTGCAGCAGCTGCCGGACTGGCTGAACCTGCTCAAGGGCGAGGGCTATGCGCTGGTGGACGTGGCGTCCCCGCCGGGCTGGAGCACGCTCCTCGACGATGAGTTCGAAGTACTGCTGTACGACTTCAAGGCGGACCTGAACGCTTATCTGGCGCGCTTCAACGGCACGCTGCCGGTGCGCACGCTCGCGGATCTCATCCAGTTCAATATCGAGCACGCCGCTGCGGAGATGCCGTTTTTCGGCCAGGAGCTGTTCGAGCAGTCCGAGAAGTGCGGGCCGCGGACCAGCCCGGCCTATGTGAAGGCGCTGCACCACATCACCGAGCTCGCCGATGCGCAGGGTCTCGGTGCCATCTTCGCCCGGTACGGCGTCGATGCGCTGGTCGCGTCCGGCAACGGCCCCGCGGAGCTGATCGACCATGTCTGGGGAGATCACTACGAGAACAGCGGCGGCTGGCCGCCGATGTGCTCGGCCGCGGCGGTCGCCGGCTATCCGAGCCTTACGGTTCCGGCCGGGTTCGTGGACCGGCTACCGGTCGGCATTCACTTCGTCGCGCCGCGCTTCCGCGACGGCCGGCTGCTGCAGATCGGGCGCAGCTTCGAGCGCGCGCGCAACGCCCGGCGGCCGCCGCAGCTGACGATCGTCTGACGCGCGGCGCTGCGTCAGCTGGTGCCGCCGCGGGCGGCGCTGTCACCAAGTTGCTCCATGAGCCCTTCGAGCGAATCGACCGGCGCGGAGCAGACGCTGCCGCGGCAGATGTAGCCGACCGGTCCGGCGCGCGCAGGTCTGTCGGCGAGCGCCGGCGGCAGGTCCGAGGCCTCTGCGGGTATGGCGAGCACCAGTCGCTGCGGCGCGTACTGCCGCGTGAGATCGGCACGCCAGCCCTCGATGGTGCGCGCTTCGCCGCGCAGGATCACGATTTCAGGCGGAGCGAGCAGCTCCTCGAGCGCCATGAGCAGACTCACGTGTGCCTGCGGGTATCTCTCCAGCGCCGGCCACGCCGCACGCAGCGTGCGCTCCGCGGCCAGCAGATAGCGTGGCTCGGCGAGCAGGTGACCCATGCGCAGCAGCACGCGGGCGGCAATGCCGTTGCCGGCAGGCGTGGCGTCATCGGCGAATGCCTTGCTGCGATGAAACAGCGCCTCGTGATCGTCGGAGGTGAAGTAGAAGCCGCCGGCGGCAGCGTCGGCGAAGTGCGCCAGCACCACCTCCAGCAGCTGCTGCGCGAATGCGAGCTCGTCGACACGAAAGCGCACCTGTTGCAGCTCGAGGATCGCATCCGCCAGGTACACATAGTCATCGAGGTAGGCATTGAGATGTGCGCGCCCGTCCATGCAGGTCGCGAGCAGTCGGCCGTCGCGCCACAGGTGGCTGCGGATGAAATCCAGGGCGCGCGTCGCGGACTGCGCCAGATCTGCGCGTGCCAGTGAGCGCGCAGCGACGCTCAGGCCGCGGATCATGAGCGCATTCCACGAGGTGAGCACCTTCTCATCGCGCGCCGGCCGCACCCGCGCAGCGCGCAGCTCGAGCAGCCGGGTACGCGCCGCATCGATCAGCGCCGTCACCTCTGCCGGCGTGCGGCCGAGGCGCTGGGCAATCTCCTCGATGGTGCGGGTGACGCGCAGGTGCCAGTGGCCCTCGAAATTCGGCGGTCCGTCGAGGCCGAAGCGGGCGGCGAACGCGGCATACTGTTCGGCGGTGAGCGCAGCCTGCACTTGCGCCCGCTCCCAGACGTAGAACTTCCCCTCCTCACCTTCCGAGTCGGCGTCCAGGCTCGAGTAGTAGCCGCCGGCATCGGACTGCATCTCGCGCAGCACCCAGGCAGCCGTCTCCTGCACGGTGCGCGCGTGCCCGGCATCAGCGCCGACGAGCGCGGCGTCGGCGTAGCTGGCGAGCAATGCGCCGTTGTCGTACAGCATCTTCTCGAAGTGCGGGATCATCCACTGCTCATCCACGGCGTAGCGGCAGAAGCCGCCACCGAGCTGATCGTTGATGCCGCCCTCGGCCATGCGCTGCAGGGTGAGCATCGCCATCGACAGCGCCGCGTCGTCCGGCTGTGTACCGGCGGCGCTGGCGCGATAGCGTCGCAACAGCCACTCGAGCGTCTGCGGATGCGGAAACTTCGGCGCGGCGCCGAAGCCGCCGTAGCGCGGGTCGAAGCTGCGCGCCAGCTGCGCGCGGCAGGCATCCAGCGGCGCGCGCGTCAGCTCGACATCGGCGCCGGCCTGTGGCGGGTTGAGCTCGGCGAACGCCGCCATCAACGCCTCGTTCTGGCGAGCGAGCTCGGCGGCGTGTTCGCGGTACCAGCTGGCGACGCGCAGCAGCAGATCCTTGAACGCCGGCAGGCCGTGGCGCGCCTCCTTCGGAAAGTAAGTGCCGCCGAAAAACGGCCGCTGCTGGTCGTGGGTCAGGAACATCGTCAGCGGCCAGCCGCCGGTGCGCTGCGTCAGCATCTGCTGCGCGATCTGGTAGATGCGATCGATGTCGGGCCGCTCCTCGCGGTCGACCTTGATGTTGACGAAGTTGTCGTTGAGGATTTTTGCGGTGGCTTCGTCCGTGAAGCTCTCTTCGTGCAGAACGCTGCACCAGTGGCAGGCGTTGTAACCGACACTCAGATGGATCGGCTTCGTTTCCTTCCGCGCCCGCTGCAGCGCTTCTGCACCCCATGGATACCACTGTACGGGATCGTGAGCGTGCTTGCGCAGGTAGGGACTTGTTTCAGAAACCAGATGGTTGCTGTACTTCGAGCCAGTGTCACTACTCACCTGCTTCTCTCCATGAGACGCCCAACTCCGTCCCAGCTGACTCGCCGCCCGGAGAAATGTATCCCCAAGCTGATCATAGCGCCTTCGTGCTGTGCGGATCAGCGGGGCTCCGGATCGCGTGCCGCGGGGGTCGTCGGCACTCTTGTATACTTCCCCGGAAATCCCGGACTCATGTGATGACCAACGCGACGAACTATCCCGCCGCCAACTCAGCGCCCTTGCTGTATCTGAAGCGCGGCGAGGAGCGGCGGCTCGCCGCCGGACACCTGTGGGTGTTCAGCAATGAGATCGATACCGAGCGCACGCCGCTCGGCGCCTTCGCGCCCGGGGCGCTGGTGCAGCTGCGCTCGGCGCGCGACGCCTTTCTCGGCCACGCGTACGTCAATCCACACGCGCTGATCTGCGCGCGCATTCTGTCGCGCGCAGTGGCGCAGCCGCCGGGGGCCGCGCTCATCGAGCAGCGTCTCACGGCCGCGCTCGCGCTGCGCGAGCGGTTCGGCAACGCGCACTACGGGCGCTGGGTATTCGGTGAGTCGGACCTCCTGCCCGGGCTGGTGCTCGATCGCTACGGAGCGCTGGTCGTCGGCCAGATCGCCACGGCCGGCATGGAAGCGCTCAAGGATGAGGTCGAGGCCGCCGTGCGCCGGGTGGTGAATCCCGCGGCGCTGTTCTGGAAGAACGACTCGGCGGCGCGCGAGCTGGAGCATCTGCCGCAGCTCGCCGAGGCCGCCTTCGGCGAGGTGCCCGCGGAAATCGAGGCGGTGGAATCCGGGCTGTCATTCAGCGCACCACTGCACGAGGGACAGAAGACCGGTTGGTTCTACGACCAGAGCGCGAACCGCGCGCGCCTGCAGCGCTACCTGCCGGCGGGCGCGCGCATGCTCGATGTCTGCTCGTATGCCGGCGCCTGGGCGGTGACCGCGCTGCATAACGGCGCGGTGCGGGCGCTGTGCGTGGACGCCTCGCAGATGGCGCTCGAGTTCGCACGGCGCAACGCCGAGCGCCATGGCGGCACCCTCGACACGCTGCGCGCCGACGCTTTCGACGCGCTGCAGGCCCTGGCTGCCCAGCGCGAGCGCTTCGACCTGGTGGTGCTCGATCCGCCGGCGTTCATCAAGCGCAAGAAAGACCTGCCCAAGGGGCAGGCGGCTTACCGCAAGCTGAACCAGCTCGCCATGAGCGTGCTCGCCGACGAGGGCTTGCTGATATCCTGCTCCTGTTCCTACCACCTCGCGCCGGAGGAGCTGCTGGCGGCCATCCAGAGCGCCGCGCGCCACAGCGGGCGCTTCGTGCAGGTGCTCGAGGCCGGCGGCCAATCGGCCGATCATCCGGTGCATCCGGCCATTCCCGAGACGCGTTACCTCAAGGCGTTCTTCTGCCGCGTTACGCGGGCGGTGGGCTAAACTCACCCGTTTATGCTCGTCTATCCCGGATTCAACAAGGTCGCCTTTTCGATCGGCCCGGTGAAGGTGCACTGGTACGGCATCATGTACCTGCTCGGCTTCGCCGGTGCGTGGTGGCTCGCGCGGCGCCGCGCCGCGCAGCCCGGCTCGAGCTGGAAGAAGGTCGACGTCGACGATCTCATCTTCTTCGCGATGTTGGGCGTCATTCTCGGCGGCCGTATCGGCTACATCCTGTTCTACGGGCTGACGTTCTGGGCCGCCGATCCGTGGTATCCGCTGAAGGTCTGGGAAGGCGGCATGTCCTTTCACGGCGGGCTGCTCGGGGTGGCGGCGGCGTTGACGCTGTTCGCCTGGCGGCGCGGGCGGAACGTGGCGGACGTGTATGACTTCACCGCACCGCTGCCGGCACTCGGTCTGTTCTTCGGGCGCATCGGCAACTTCATCAACAGCGAGCTGTGGGGCAAGGTGACCAGCGTGCCGTGGGGATTCCGCGTCGACGGCCAGGTGCGCCATCCGTCGCAGCTGTACGAGGCGGCGCTCGAGGGCCTGCTGTTGTTCGCCATCATGTGGTGGTTCACCGCAAGGCCCAGGCCGCGCCTGGCACCATCGGGGTTGTTTTTGGCTGTGTACGGCGTGGCGCGCTCGCTGGTGGAGCTGGTGCGCGTGCCGGACGAGCACATCGGCTACCTGGCCGGCGGCTGGCTGACCGAGGGACAGGTGCTGTCGGTGCCGATGATCATCGCCGGCGTTGCGATGCTGTTCTGGGCGTACCGCAGGCGCCAGCCTTCCGGCAACTACCTCGCGGCGGCATGAAACCGTACCTGGATCTGCTGCGCCGCGTGCGCACCGAGGGCGTTGCCAAGGACGACCGCACCGGCACCGGCACGCGCGCGGTGTTCGCGCACCAGATGCGCTTCGATCTCAACGCAGGCTTCCCGCTCGTTACCACCAAGAAGATCCACCTGCCGGCGGTCATCTACGAGCTGCTGTGGTTCCTGCGCGGCGATACCAACATCGCCTGGCTGCGCGAGCACGGCGTCACCATCTGGGACGAGTGGGCGGATGAGCACGGCGAGCTCGGGCCGGTGTATGGCCGGCAATGGCGCGGCTGGGGGACGGGCGACGGCCGCCACATCGATCAGATCGCCGCGGCGGTGGAGCTGCTCAGGCACAACCCGTACTCGCGCCGCATCCTGGTGAGCGCCTGGAACGTCGGCGAGCTCGAGCGCATGCGGCTGATGCCCTGTCACGTGCTGTTCCAGTTCCACGTGGCCGCCGGGCGGCTGTCCTGCCAGCTGTACCAGCGCAGCGCCGATGTGTTTCTTGGCGTGCCGTTCAACATCGCCAGCTACGCGCTGCTCACGCACATGTTCGCGCAGCAGTGCCAGCTGGTGCCCGGCGAGTTCATCTGGACCGGCGGCGACTGCCACCTGTACCTGAACCATCTCGCACAGGCGGACCTGCAGCTGTCGCGTACGCCGCTGCCGGCGCCGACGCTGGTGATTCACCGCCGGCCAGCGAGCATCTTCGATTACCGTTACGAGGACTTCGAATTCGTGAACTATCAGCATCACGCGGCGATCCGCGCGCCGGTGGCGGTGTGAGCATGACGCCGCAGCAGAGTCCGGATTCGTGCCTCGAGGTGCGCGACTCGCCGCTGCACGGACTCGGCGTATTCGCCACCCGCTACATCAGCAAGGGCACGCGCATCATCGAGTACCTGGGCGATCGCGTCTCGCACGCCGAGGCCGACCAGCGCTACCTGCACAAGGACGCCAGCGACAACCACACCTTCCTGTTCATCGTCGATGCGCGCACCGTGATCGACGCCGGCGTCAACGGCAACGAGGCGCGCTTCGTCAACCACGCCTGCGAGCCGAACTGCGAGTCGGTCATCGAGCAGCGGCGGGTGTTCATCGACGCACTGCGCAACATCGAGCCGGGTGAGGAGCTCACCTACGACTACCAGATCCAGCGCGAGGCCGACGACCCGCCGGACATCGACGCCATCTTCGCTTGCCACTGCGGCCAGCCCGGCTGCCGCGGCTCGATGCTGTGGCCGCCGCGCCGGCAGCGCCGTGCCGCGCAGTGCTGAGCGCGCATCGCCGGTGCTCCCCGCATGACCGCCGCACGCCGCTGGAATCTGTCCTCGCTGGTCGGTGCGGTGGGCATTGTGTACGGCGACATCGGTACCAGCCCGCTGTACGCGATGCAGGAGGCGGTGAGCGCCGCCGGCGGCTTCGACGCCTACGCCGTGCTCGGCGTGCTGTCGCTCATCTTCTGGAGTCTGATGATCTCGGTCACGCTCAAATACCTGACCATCATCATGCGCGCCGACAACGAAGGCGAGGGCGGCATCCTGGCATTGTTCGCGCTCGCGCAGCGGCGGCTGATCACCGGCAGCACCTGGGCGAAGGTGGCCGTGGGGCTGGCGCTGGCGGGCACCGCATTCTTCTTTTGTGATGCCCTGATCACGCCCGCCATCTCGGTGCTGAGCGCGGTCGAAGGGCTGGAGCTCTTGAGCCCGGATCTGAAGAAGGCGGTCATTCCGATCACGCTCGGGGTGATCGTGCTGCTGTTCGCGCACCAGCGCCACGGCACCGCGCGGGTCGGCAGCTTGTTCGGGCCGATCATGGTGGTCTGGTTCCTCGTGATCGCCATCATCGGCGTCGTCCCCATCGTGCGTCATCCGCAGGTGCTGGCGGCGCTCAATCCGCTCGCCGGCGTCGGTCTGCTGCTGCAGCGGCCACAGGTCGCACTGGCGATCATCGGCGCGGTGTTTCTCGTCGTCACCGGCGCGGAGGCCCTGTATGCGGACATGGGGCACTTCGGCAGACAGCCGGTGCGCGTCTCGTGGTACGTGCTGGTGGGTCCGGCGCTGGTGCTCAACTATTTCGGTCAGGGGGCGCTGCTGCTCGAGATCGGCAAGCCGGTCGACCATCCGCTCTACCATCTGGTGCCGGCGGCGCTGCTGCCGTGGCTGGTGATGCTGGCGACGGCGGCGACCGTCATCGCCTCGCAGGCTACCGTTTCCGGGGCATTCTCCATGGCGCGCCAGGCGGTGCATCTGGATCTGCTGCCGCGCCTGCGCGTGCTGCAGACCTCCGCGCTCGAGCAGGGACAGGTCTACGTGCCGATCGTCAACTGGCTGGTGTTCCTGGCAGTGTGCGCGTTCGTGATCGGCTTCGGCTCCTCGGACGCGCTGTCCGGCGCCTACGGTGCGGCGGTGGTGGGCACCATGGTGGTCACCACCATCCTCGGCGCCTTCGTCGCCGCGACCCAGTGGCACTGGCCGAAGTGGCAGGTGGCCGCTCTGTTTGCGTTGTTTCTCATCACCGACAGCGCCTTCGTCGCCGGCAACATGACCAAGGTGCCAACCGGCGGCTGGATCCCGCTGACGCTCGGCGCCATCCTCTGTCTGATCTTCTACACCTGGCGCAACGGGCGGCTCGAGCTGCGCGCCGCGCTGGCGAAGCTCGCGGTGCCGCGCAGCGAGCTGCCCAAGCTGGTTGCCGGCGTGCACCGCGTGCCCGGGACCGGGGTGTTCCTCGCCAGCAATGCGCGCCTGGTGCCCTCGGCACTGATCCGCAACATCGAGCACAACGGCGTGGTGCACCAGCGCGTCATCATCCTCAACGTCGAGATCGCCGACACGCCGCGCCAGGATCCGGTACGCCGTCTGCAGATCGAGGAAGTGTCGCCCGGGGTGTTCTTCATCACCGCGCGCTTCGGCTTCATGGAGACCCCCGACGTGGCCGAGGCGCTCAAGGCGTGTCGTGCCCGTGGCCTGCGCGTGTTCACCGAGGACAGCTCGTTCTTCGTCGGGCGGCACGTGGTGCGCGCGCGGCCGCTGCCGGGCCTGCGCGGGCTGCAGCGGCGGCTTTTTGCTCGCATGCAGCAATACAGCACCCAGGCGGCGGAGTTCTTCCGCATGCCGTTTCGCGACGTGGTGATTCTCAACACCGCCGTCGAGATCTGAGGCGGCGTCGCCGCGTACCGACATGGCTTTGCGCAGGCGAGCCTTGCAATAATGCGCGCCCATGGACGCCGCCGCTCGACCGCTGGTCTCTGTCATCGTCGCCATGGCGCAGAACGGCGTCATCGGCCGTGACAACGGCCTGCCGTGGCGCCTGCCGGCGGACCTCAGGCGCTTCCGCTCCTTCACCCTCGGCAAGCCGATTCTGATGGGTCGCCGCACGTTCGATACGCTCGGTCATCCTCTGCCGCAGCGCGACAACCTGGTGCTGACCCGCGATCACAACTGGCACGCTCCGGGCGTGATCGTGGTGCACTCGGTGGAGCAGGCGCTCGAGCGGGCGGCCAGCAGCGATGAGCTGGTGGCGATCGGCGGCGCGGAGATCTACCGCCTGGTGTTGCCGTTCGCGCGGCGCATCTACCTGACACAGGTGCACGCCGACGTGCCGGGCGATACGTTCTTTCCCGAGTTCGATGCCAGCCAGTGGGCCGACGTCGAATGCAGCACGCACCCCGCGGATGCGGAGCACGCCTATCCCGTGACGTTCGCGACGCTCGAGCGGCGCAACGCCCCCGAGGTGCCGCGGCACTGAGCGCCGCGGCGGGCTGCAACAGCGGACATGTTTAGCTACGTTTGCCTGGGCACCAGCGATCCGCCGCGCGCCGCGCGCTTCTACGACGCGGTGCTCGG
The DNA here is from genome assembly GCA_963837075.1 of uncultured Gammaproteobacteria bacterium. Classification (GTDB taxonomy): domain Bacteria; phylum Pseudomonadota; class Gammaproteobacteria; order Steroidobacterales; family Steroidobacteraceae; genus 13-2-20CM-66-19. The sequence continues at coordinate 1,285,823 of CAWILY010000009.1, forward strand.
TGCTCTCGGCCACCGGCGCTGCGACGTGAGCGGCGATCCGGAGTGGGCAGGCTGGCACGGCTGGGGCAGATACGAGCGCAACGGCGCGGTCGAGCTGGCGTTGTGGCTGTGCCCGCCGTTCGATGGAGGCCCGGCGAGCGCCGGCAACGGCACCATGGTGGCATTCAGCGCCAGTTCCTGGTCCCAGGTCGAGCGCTTCCACGAGGCTGCGCTGGCCCACGGCGGCACCTCCGAGGGCGGGCCAGGGCTGCGGCTGCGCTACAACCCGGATTTCTACGCCGCCTACGTGCGCGATCCGGACGGCAACAAGCTGGCGGCGGTCTGTCGCGGTTTCAGTGAGCCGCAGCGGGGTCCGGCGACTGCCCCAGTGACTTGAAGCAGATCGTGGTCGCGCATGGCCGTCCGTCCGGCCACAGCGCGTAAGCCGGGATCTGCCCGCAGCGTTGCCAGCCGTGGCGCAGGTACAGGCGCTCGGCCTCGGCGCTGGCAGTATCGAGCACCAGCAGCGTGCGTCCGGCGGCCCGTGCCTCGCTCTCGGCCGCAGCGAGCAGCGCCGCGCCCACGCCGCGACGCCGCGCGCGCCGATGCACCAGCATCTTGGCGAGATCGGCGCGATGCGGTTGGTTCTCCGCCACCGCCGGGACCAGCTGCACGGTGCCGACGATGGCACCGGCATCCTCGGCAACGAGCAGCACGCGCTCCCCGCGCAGCGCGCTGGCGCAGATGCCGCGCCAGTAGCGTTGCGCCTTACTCCGCGTCAGCGGCCACAGGAAGCTCACCGAGGCCCCGCCCGCCACGCAGTCGATCAACACATCGCTGAGGCCGGCGACGTCGCGCCCGCTGCCTGCGATGCGGCGGATGTGGATCTCGGACATGCCTCTAGCGCTCAGGCGAGCGGCGCCAGGCGCTCGTGCACCAGTCGCGCGGCCAACGCCGCGTCGGGCTCGGCTTCGCTCCCCGGATCGAGCTCCGCGAGCAGCTGCGCCTGTAGTTCGCCGCGGCGCAGCGCCTCGGCGTAGCTGATCTCGGGGTGGAACATCACCATCGAGTAGCGCGGTATGAAGCGCTCGGGGAAGCGCCGCTCGAGAGCCATGGCGAGTGCCTTGCGGCGCACGAACCCGGCATCGAGCACCGTGGCGCGCATTTCGGTGTAGTTCTCCAGCGCCATCTGTGCAATGGCGGCGGTGTTCGGGCGACGCGCGTGCTCGAAGGCGCTGAACAGCGCCGGCCAGTCCTGGTGCTCATCGAGCAGCGCATCGAGCACGGCGCAGTCCTCGAAGGCGGCGTTCATGCCCTGGCCGTGGAAAGGCACGATCGCGTGCGCCGCATCCCCGAGCAGCAGCACGTCGCCGCCGACGTACCACGGCGCGCAGTGCACGGTACCGAGCTGACCCTGTGGATGGGCTGCAAACTGCGTCGGTAGCTGCGGCAGCAGCGGCACCGCATCGGGGAATTCGCGCGTGAAGAACCCGGTCACGGCAGCAGCCGAGTCCAGCTCGGCGAAGCTCCGTGGACCGCGCCGCGCGAGGAACAGCGTCGCGGTGAAGCTGCCATCGAGATTCGGCAGCGCGATCAGCATGAAGCCACCGCGCGGCCAGATGTGCAGCGCGTGGCGCTCGAGCGCGCCGCCGAGCGCGGCCGGTATGGTCAGCTCCTTGTAGTCGTGATCGAGCCACTCCTCGCGTGCCTTCAGCAGACGTGCCGCGACCAGGCTGGCGCGCACGGCGGAGCCGGCCCCGTCGGTGGCGATGGTGGCGGCCAGCGGCACGGCATACTCGGCCCCGCCCGGCTGGTCGCGGAAGCGCAGTTTGCCCGCGTGCACGTCGGCCCCGAGGCACAGCTGGTTGAAATGCACGCGCACGCCGCCGCGACGAGTGGCTTCCTCGATCAGCACGCGGTTGAGCTCGGCGCGCCCGACCGACCAGATCACCTCGTGGGCGCGCTGGCCGTAGGGTTGCAGCGTCGGCTGCGTCGCGTGCTCGTGCACCATGCGACCGCGCATGGCAATGAGCAGCGGCCGTACGCGCTCCATGACGCCGGCACGCTCCAGGGCCTGCATGCCGCGGGAGGCGAGCGCCAGATTGATGGAGCGGCCGCGTTCGGGCTGCGACTGGCGCGGATCCGCGCGGCGCTCGTACAGCGTCACCGCCAGTCCGCGGCGCGCCAGCAGCAGCGCCAGCAATGCCCCCGCGAGCCCTGCGCCGACGATAGTGAGGCCACGCCCGCCCGGCGTGCTCATGGGTTGTCCCGCAGCACTTGCGCGAGCGCGTGCGCGAACCGCCAGGCATCCTCGAAGCGATTGTAGAGCGGCACCGGCGCCACGCGGATGATGTCCGGTGCGCGCCAGTCGCACACCATGCCGCGCTCGCTGAGCGTGTCGAATACCCGTTTGCCGCGCAGCGCACTGCCGGGGATGCGCAGCGACAGCTGGCAACCGCGCTGCGCGCTGTCCGCGGGCGTGAGCAGGTGCACGCCCGGTGCGAGCGCGCCAATCAGCTCGTGCAGATAATCCGTCAGCGCCACGGACTTCGCCCGCAGCCGTTCCATGCGCGCCTCGGCGAAGATCGCCAGCGAGGCGATCAGCGGGGCCGCGGCGAGGATCGGCGGGTTGCTGATCTGCCAGGCGGCGACGCCGTCGGCGGCGCGAAATTCCGGCTCCATGAGAAAGCGCGTCGCGTCCTCGTGTCCCCACCAGCCGGCCAGCCGTGCCCCCGGCAGTGCACCGCCGTGGCGCGTGCGCGGCTGCGCCTCGCTGTGCCGGCCGTGCACGAAACAGCCACCGATCGCACCGGGGCCGCCGTTGAGGTACTTGTAGCTGCACCAGACGGCGAAATCGGCCTGCGCGTCGTGCAGGGCGAGCGGGACGTTGCCGACCGAGTGCGCCAGATCGAATCCGGCGATGCAGCCGTGCCGGTGCGCGGCGCGTGCGATGCGCGCCAGATCGAACGCCTGGCCGGTACGAAACTGCACGCCCGGCCACAGCAGTAACGCAATCTCCCGGCCATGCTCGGCCAGGCAGGACTCGATCGCTTCCTCCGGCACCGTGTCCGCGCCGGCAGGCGGCGCCAGCTCGATGAGTGCCTGCTGCGTATCGAGCCCGTGCCAGGCGAGCTGCGAGGCCACCGCATGTCGATCCGAGGAGAACGCACCGGCCTCGATCAGGATGCGCCTGCGGGCGCCGTGCGGGCGAAAGAAGCTCGCCAGCATCAGATGCAGGTTCACGGTGAGCGAATTCATGGCGACCACTTCGCCCGCTGCGGCACCGGTCAGCGCCGCCAGCCCCGCCGTGAGGTTCTCGTGATACGGCACCCACGGCCGGCGCGCCTGCTCGTGGCCGCGCACGCCGAGCCGCGCCCAGTCGTCGAGCTCGGCGTTCACGAGATCGCGCGCGGCGAGCGGCTGCAGACCGAGCGAGTGGCCGCACAGATACGTGAATGGCGTACCCCGCTCGTCGCACGGCAGCGCGAACCGTGCGCGGAACTCGCGCAGCGGATCGGCGGCATCGCGTGCCTGGGCGGCGGCGAGCGGCGCTGCGACGCTCACGGTCCCTGCCTGGTCAGCGCGTACAGTAACGGGCGGCACGGGACGGCATCGCCGCCGAGCGCGGGCACCTGCAGCTGCAGCAGGTAGGCGCCGTCGGCGGCGCTGTCGGGCACGAATGCGAGCTCGGTGACGGTGGCCTGCGGCCGCGTCGCGGCGGCGAGCTGCACCGCCCCGCGCGGCAGACCGAAGAACACACGGTGCGCGGTCAGCCGCCCCTCGTCATGTGCCCGATCGAGCGACGGCACGTCGACGATCAGGTGCAGGATGCCGCGGCTCACCAGCAGCTGCGCTGCCGGCTGCGAAAGATAGGGCGGGTTCTGCCCGGTGTAATCGCGTGCGCGCTTCTCGGGTGCGTTCGGCAACGTACGGATGACGAGCGCGCGCGGCGCGAACGGCGCCTGCGCCGGCCAGGCGCGCTCGAGCGCGCGCCGCGTGATCAACCGATCTTCCGGCAGCGGTGCGGGCTCGGTCCCTTCCTCGCCCGCCGCCTCGGGCGTCACCGACAGGAGCAGCGCCGGCAGCAGCTCCGCCGGCACGACGCGCCAGGTGTCGAAGCGCTCGCGCGTCAGGTGGCCGACGCTCTCGGTGTGGGTGCCATTGCAGTGCGGGATGAGTGTGATGACGTCGCAGTTGCAGCCCGAGCCGCGTGCCACCGCGCCCTTGAAACCGAACCCCGGTGTCTCGAATGGCCGGGCGCTGGCGCGCGGCGCGCCGAAATGGCGCGGCTGCGGACCTGAGAAATCCAGCTCCAGCGCCAGATCGACCGGCCGCGACAGATCGACACCGAACCCGACGCCGCCGATCGAGACCTGCGCCTGCACCTCAGGAGCGCTCCAGCACCGCGCCGCACTGCTTGCAGGTGCGCTTGCGCTCGCTGGCGTAGAAGCGCTCGAACACCGGCGGAAACTGCTTCTCGATGTCGGTCAGCTCGAAGAACTCCTCGTACAGCAGGCCCCCGCAGCGCTCGCAGTACCACTGGAAGCCGTCCAGCTCTCCGGGCCGGCGGGCGCGCTCGATCACCAGCCCGATTGTTTGCGCCGGTCGCTGCGGCGAGTGCGGCAACCCGGGAGGGATCAGCAGCACCTCGCCGGCGCGGATCGGCACGTCGACCACGCGGCCGTCCTGCACGGTACGCAGTACCATGTCGCCTTCGAGCTGATAGAAAAATTCCTGACCCGGATCGACGTGGAAATCCTTGCGCGCGTTCGGCCCGCCGACGACCATGATGATGAAGTCGCCGTCGCGGAACACGCGCTTGTTGCCGACCGGTGGTCGCAGCTGCGCGCGGTTGACGTCGATCCATTCCCGGAAATTGAACGCCTGCAGGGATTGCATGTGTCCTCCGTGCCTGTATGTTACGCGCTGCAGTGGCGGAACGAGGAGTATGCGATGCGGGCCGGCCCGATAAAGTGCGCCACGCGGACCACGATAGCCTGCGCGCTGGTTTTGACCGCGGCCAGCTGCAACCTCTCATCACACATGCCGTGGCATCGCCCCCCGCCACCACCACCGCTGCAGGTTCACGAGCTGGACATCAGCAACGCCGGCAGCGCCGCGACCTATCCGCAGTACTGGAAGCGCAACACGCTGCTGGTGGATCTGTCGGCCGCGAGCGGCTCGGGCAGCATCACCCTGAAGCCCGCGGCCGGCACGCAATGGCCCGCGCGGTTGGCATTTCGCATCACCCCCGGTGCGATCGGTGTGCTCGAGGTGAGCGGCGCGCAGCACAGCACGCTGCCGATCACGCCGCAAGGCGGCAAGCCGGTGGAGCTGGAGCTGCCGCCGGGTGTGTATACCGCGGCGACGCAGCAGATGACGGTCAGCTGGAGGCCGCTCGCAGCGCCAGCCTCGTAGCGCGGGGCAGAGCGTGACCTTGCAGGCCGTCTTTCTCAGCTACGCCTCCGAGGATGCGCCCGCGGCAGCACGCATCTCGGAGGCGCTGCGCGCTCGTGGGGTCGAAGTCTGGTTCGACAGGAGCGAGCTGCGTGGCGGGGATACGTGGGACCAGCTCATCCGCCAGCAGATCCGCGACTGTACGCTGTTCATGCCGATCATCTCCGGCCACAGCCAGGCGCGCGCCGAAGGCTACTTCCGCCTCGAATGGCGTCTCGCCGAGCAGCGCACACACCTGATGGGACGCCAGCGCACCTTCCTGGTCCCGGTGTGCATCGACACCACCTCGGAGCGCGACGCCGACGTGCCCGACGCCTTTCTCGCCGTGCAGTGGACGCGCCTGCTGGACGGCATCCCGACGACCGAATTCGTCGAGCGGGTGCGGCGACTGATCGCGCCTGCGCAGACGAGTGCCGGCGCAACGCCCGCGGCGGGGCCTGCCGTGGCCGAACCGTCATCGCCCGCGCCCGCGGTTCAGCCGCCGCGCGGCGCGGCGGCGCGCTGGAAACCCGTGGGCGCGCTGTTGCTGCTCGCCGTGGGCGCAGCGGTGGTCGTGCCGTGGTGGCTGCACCGCGAGCAGGCGCGCAATACGCTGATACCGCGCATCGAGGAGGAGCTGGCAAAGTCGCCGCGCAGCAATGCGCACATCCTCGACATGGCGCTCGAGGCCGAGCGGGCCCTGCCGAACGACCATGCGCTGTCAAGACTCTGGCCCCAGATCGCGGCGACGCTGGCGATCGAGACGCAGCCGGCGGGTGCCCAGGTCTACTGGAAGGACTACGGCACGCCCGCGGCGCCGTGGCGCTACGCGGGCGCGACGCCGCTCAGGGACGCGCGCGTGCCGCGCGACCTGCTGCGCGTCGAGGTGCGCAAGGAGGGCTATCAGACCATCGAGCTGGTCGCTCCGCGGTTCCTCATCGGCACTGACATTCCGCGCCTGACGCTCGATCGCGCCGGTGCGCTTCCGCCGAACATGGTGCGCGTGCCCGCATCCGAGACCGAGATGAGCCTGGTTGGTCTGGAGAAGTACGGTGGCGTCACCGTGCCCGAGTTCCTCGCTGACAGGTACGAGGTCACGAACCGCCAGTTCAAGAGCTTCATCGATGCGGGCGGCTACGCGAAGCCGGCGTACTGGCGCTACCCGCTGCTCGAAGGCGGCAAGGAAATTCCGCTCGCCGCGGCGCTCGCGCGGTTCACCGACCGCACGGGACGGCCGGGACCCTCGACCTGGGAGGCGGGCACCTATCCCGACGGGCTGGCCGATCATCCCGTGGCTGGCATCTCCTGGTACGAAGCGGCGGCGTACGCAGCGTGGGCGGGCAAGCAGCTGCCGACCGTCTACCACTTTGCGCAGATGGCCGATACCTGGCGCACCGAGTTCCTGCTGCCGTTCAGCAATTTCGCCGGCAAGGGAACGACGGCGGCCGGGAGCCTGCCGGGCCTCAGCTCCTTTGGCGTCTACGATATCGCCGGCAACGTACGCGAGTGGACGCTGAACGCCTCGGGCAACGCGGGCGAACGCTTCATTCTTGGTGGCGGCTATACCGACCCCACCTACGCCTTCAACGACAGCTATGCGCAGCCGGCGCTCGATCGCGGCCCGACGAACGGCTTCCGCTGCATCCGCCAGCTGACCGGTGCCGCGGCGCCGGTCGCGCTGGAACGACCACTGTCGATGGCGTTCCGCGACTACGCCCGCGAGCGACCGGTCGACGAGCGCACCTTCGCGCTGTTCGCGCGGCAGTTCGTCTACGACCGCGCACCGCTCGATGCGCGCATCGACAAGGTCATCGACACCGAGGACTGGAAGCTCGAGGCGGTTTCGGTCAACGCCGCCTACAATGGCGAGCGGCTGCCGATCTACATCTATCTGCCGCGGCACGGCACGCCGCCGTACGATCCCGTGGTGCTTTTTCCGGGCTCCGGCGTGCTGTTCGAGAGCCGCTTCGATCCGCATTGGATCGAGGGTTATCGCGACTTCACCTTCCTCATGAAGAGTGGCCGCGCGTTCGTCTTCCCGATCTACAAGAGTACCTTCGAGCGCAAGGACAGCGTGCACTCGGACCTGCCGGACGAGAGCGTCGCCTACAAGGACCACGTCGTCATGTGGGTGAAGGACTTCAGCCGCACCGTCGACTATCTGCAGACGCGCCAGGACATGCGCGCCGACCGCATCGCCTTTCTTGGCACGAGCTGGGGCGGGTTCATGGGCGGGATCATTCCTGCCGTGGAGAAGCGCGTCCGCGTCGTGGTGCTCAACGTGGGCGGCATGTCGATGGAGCCGGCGCTGCCGGAAGCGGACCAGATCAACTACCTGCCGCGGGTCACCCAGCCGGTGCTGATGCTCAACGGCGAGCACGACAATTACTTTCCCGTCGAGACTTCGCAGCAGCCGCTCTATCGGCTGCTCGGCACGCCGCAGGCCGACAAGAGAATGATCGTGTACCCTTCGGGTCACCTGGTGCCGCGGGTGGAGTTCATCAAGGAAACGCTCGGCTGGCTCGACAAGTACCAGGGGTCCCCGCAGGGTAGTGCGCCCTAGCGAGCTGGCCGCTAATCCGCGCCGATCTGCTGATGCATGCCGCAGGGCACGCTCACCGGCGGCTGCCCGGCGTCGAGATCGAGCGCGGTGAGCTCCCCGCCCCAGACGCAGCCGGTGTCGAGGCCAATTACATCGGGGCGCTGCACCAGCCCGAGTGCCGACCAGTGACCGAATATGACGCGCACGTCGCGGGTGGCGCGTCGCGCATGCTCGAACCACGGCCGCAGCGCGTCCGCCGCGCGCGGCGGCGGCCCTTTGATCGTGATGTCGACCCGCCCATCGGCGGTGCACATGCGCAGCCGCGTCAGCACGTTGATGATGAAGCGCAGCCGCTCCATGCCGCTCAGGCGCTCGTCCCAGCGGTCGGGCTTGTTGCCGTACATGTGCTCGAACAGCATGCGCGGCGCGCGGCGCAGGGCGCTTTCGACCTCGGCGGCGAGGCTCAGCGTGAGTGCCATGGTCCACTGCGGCACCACTCCGGCGTGCACCATGAGGTCATTACCCGCGGCGTGGGCCAGCGGTCGGGTGATCAGCCACTCGAGCAGCGGCTCGCGGTCCGGCGCGGTCAGCACCTCCGCGAGCGTGTCCGAGCGGCGGCCACGGTGCGCGGCGTGTGCCACCGCGAGCAGGTGCAGGTCGTGATTGCCGAGCACTACCATGGCGTTGTCGCCGAGCGCGCGCACCAGTCGCAGCGTGGCGAGCGACCCCGGCCCGCGGTTGACCAGGTCGCCGACGAACCACAGTTGGTCACGATCGGCCGAGAACCTCAGCCGGGTGAGGAGGGCGCGCAGCTCCCGGTCACAGCCCTGCACGTCGCCGATCGCATAGCGGCTCACTGCAGAATGCCGGGCATCGCCAGACGGAATGGCTCGATCGCCGCATCGAACCTGGCGCCGTCGTCGGCCAGCATCTGGTAGCTGCCCTGCATGGCGCCGACCGGTGTCTCGATCACCGCGCCGCTGGAATAGCGAAAACCCTGTCCGGGCTTGAGGTAAGGCTGCTCGCCGACGACACCATCGCCGTGCACCTCCTCGACCTTGCCGTTGGCATCGGTGATGATCCAGTGCCGCGTCAGCAGCCGCGCCGGCACCTGGCCCTCGTTGCGGATGGTGATGGTGTAGGCGAACACGAACCGACGCTCGTGCGGATCGGACTGCTCATCGAGATAGCTGGTCTCGACGTCGACACGGATGCAGTGTGGGGCGGCACTCATGCGCTTCAATTCCTGCCGGCCGCGCGCCTCAGCCCCGTGCGGCACGCATCGCCAGCACGTCGCAGGGCGCGCCATGAAGCACGGTGTCCTCGGTGAGATTGACGAGAATCGACAGTCCGTGGCGCTCGCGGCTGCCGAGCACGATCAGATCCGCATGCCGCTCGCGTGCCGCGCGCAGGATCTCGGCCTTGACGTTGCCGGTCTCCACCCGGCAGGCGGCGCCGGCCAGTCCCAGGTCCGCGGCCAGTGCCGCCAGACGCACGCGCGCGCTCTGCAGCAGCTCCTCCTGCATCTGCACCGAGGGCATCAGCGTCTCTCCCATCGGCTCGACCGGCACGAATTCCACGACGTGCAACAGCTCGACTTCGGCATCGAGCGTTGCCGCGAGCGCCTGCGCCTTGCGCCCGATCGCGAGACTGTCCTCCGTCAGGTCGACGACCAGCAGAACGCGTCGATACACCCCCATGGCGAGTCTCCAGGCCGCACGCCTTGATGGCCAAAGACTAACGTCCGCCGCGCGCCCGGTCGAGAGCCCGCGCGAGCGTGTTGAAGTCCTGTGCCGTCAGCGTCTCGGGACGGGCGCCGGGATCGATGCCGCAGGCGCTGATCGCCTCGCGCGGCAGCAGCTGACTTAATCCATTGCGCAGGGTTTTGCGGCGCTGCGCGAAAGCGGCTGCTACCACGGTGGCGAACTGCGGGCTCACCGCAAACGGCGGCTGCGCGCGCATGGTGAGCCGCACCACCGCCGACCACACCCGCGGCGGCGGCTGGAAAGCGCCGGGACCGACCTCGAACAGCCGCTCGATCTGCGCCTGCGGCGTGAGCATGACGGTGAGGCGTCCGTAGTCGCGCCCGCCGGGCTGCGCTGCCATGCGATCCACCACCTCCCGCTGCAGCATGACGGTGACGTCGACGATCGCCGCGCCGTGCTGCAGCAGCCGGAACAGCAGCGGCGTCGAGATGTTGTAGGGCAGGTTGCCGACGATGCGCAGTCGTGCGCCGCGCTCGCGTGCCAGGGCGCTGTAATCGAACTCGAGCGCATCGCACTCGTGCAGCAGCAAGCCGCTGCCCGTGCCGAAGCGCTCACGCAGCTGCGCCGCCAGATCACGATCGATTTCGATGGCATCGAGCGTACCGCCGGCGCGGCCGAGCAGCGCGGCGGTGAGCGCGCCGCGCCCGGGGCCGATCTCCACCAGGTGCTCGCCGGGGCGCGCATCGATGGCGTGCACGATGCGCTCGATGACGCGCGGATCGTGCAGGAAATGCTGTCCGAAGCGCTTGCGGCGCGGCGGGTGCGGCGCGGCGGCAGCGGACATCAGCGCCGCTGCGCAGCGAGCCGGGCGGCGAGCTGCACTGCGGCGCTGAGGCTGCGCACGTCCGCCTGGCCGGTGCCCGCCAGCTCGAACGCCGTGCCGTGATCGGGCGAGGTACGAATCAGCGGCAAACCCAGCGTCACGTTGACGGCGTGCTCGAAGCCCGCGTGTTTGATCACCGGCAGGCCCTGGTCGTGATACATCGCCAGTACCGCATCGAAGCGCGCCAGCACCTGCGGAACGAATACCGTATCGGCCGGCAGCGGCCCCTCGGCCCGAATGCCGGCGGCCCGCAGCCGCGCGATCGCCGGCGCAATCACACGCAGCTCTTCATCGCCCAGATGGCCCCCCTCGCCGGCATGCGGGTTCAGCCCGCAGACCGCGATACGGGGCTCGGGCACCGCGAAGCCCGACGCGAGCTCGCGCGCGAGGATCGTGCCCACCTCGAACAGCAGCTCGCTGCTGATCGCCCCGCTGACCGCATGTAGCGGCAGGTGGGTGGTCGCCAGAGCCACGCGCAGCTCGCCGGTGGTCAGCATCATGACGGGCCGGCTGCTGTGCGTGCGCTCGGCGAGATACTCGGTGTGCCCGGTGAAAGCGACACCGGCGTCGTTGATGATGCCCTTGTGCACCGGGGCGGTAACGAGCGCGTCGAATTCCCCGGCGAGCGTTGCTGCGACGGCACGATCCAGCAACGCCAGCACGTAGCGGGCGTTGGCCGGATCGGGGCGGCCGGCGACACAGGGCACTGACAGGCTGTGATGCGCGACGCGCAGCGTCCCCGGCACGTGTACCCGGGCGCCAGCGGCGCCGGCACCCTGCCAGGTCGCGAGCGTCAGCGGAATCCGCAGCTGTCGCGCCCGCTCCTCGAGCAGCGCCGCATCGCCGAAGCACACCAGCTCGCACGGCAGCTGCGTGCCAGCCAGCATGAGGCACAGTTCCGGCCCGATGCCGGCCGGCTCGCCTGAGGTCAGTGCGATGCGTGGAATCATGCAGGTCGCGCGTCTAGCGCAACATGGGCGCTGCCGCGGATGCGGTGAATCCTAGGACTTGTATTCGACGTACGCTTCGTCTCGCATGTGCCGCAGCCACAGCTCGGTCTCCTCGTCAGCCTTGCTGGCGCGGATTGCCTCCATGGCCTGGCGGCGCTTGAGCTCGTCGGTGTTGTCGAAGCGGCGGTGACCCAGCATCTGCACGAGGTGCCAGCCGAACTGCGTCTTGAACGGCTCGCTGATGTCGTTGTCCTGGAGCTGGCCGATGGCCTGCTCGAACTCGGGCGCGAACGTGCCGGGCCCCGCCCAGCCGAGGTCGCCCCCTTCGGCCGCCGAGCCCGGATCCTGCGAAGAGGTCTGGGCGATGCCGGCGAAATCCTCGCCCTTGATGACCCGCTCGCGTATCGCCATGAGCTTGGCGCGCACGGTGGCATCGTCTGCCAGCTCGTTGGTCTTCATGAGGATGTGACGCACGTGGATCTGGTTCTCCACGGCATGCTGGGCGGCGCCGCGCACGTCGTTCAGCCTGATGATGTGGTAGCCGGTCGGCGTGCGCAGCGGCTCGCTGACCTCGCCGGGCTTGAGCTTCATGATGGTATCGGTGAGGAAGGTCGGCAGCTCGCTGCCCTTGCGCCAGCCGAGCGCCCCGCCGTCAAGGGCGGTCTGGCTGTTGGAGTACGCCACCGCGAGCCTGGCGAAGTCCTCGCCGCCCTTGGCGCGCTGGTACACGTCCTCGGCGCGCTTGGCGGCGGCATCGGCCTGCAGCGGGCTCGCCTCCTCGCCCACCGCGATCAATATGTGGGAGACGTTGTATTCGTTTTTCTCGGAGGGCGTCCTGGTCTGCTTGTCGAGAAACTGATCGATCTCGCGCGGCGTCACGCTGATGTGCTGCAGCACGTCGCGCTGGCGCAGCAGCGACAGCGTGATCTCCTTGCGGATGTCGTCGCGATAGGCGGCGTAGTCGATACCCTGCTGCGCGAGCGCCTGCGGCAGCTGGGTGAGCGTGAGGTTATTGCGCTTGGCGATATCCTGCAGCGCGTTGTTCACCATCTCGTCGCTCACCTTCACGCCGGCGTGGTTGGCGTGCTGCAGCTGGATTTCCTGGATCACCAGCCGCTCGAGTACCTGCTGCCGCAGCACGTTCTGCGGCGGCAGCTCGAGCTTCTGCTCCCGCAGCCGCTCGCTGACTGCCTCGATCTGCGCGTCCAGATCGCTATTGAGCACCACCCCGTCGTTGACGATCGCCACCACCCGATCGAGCATCTGGCCGCTGGTGGCCAGCTCGCGCGTCTGCGCCCAGGCGCCGCCGGGCACGGCGAGTGCCGCGACGACGAGCAGCAGCCGGGCGGGCGCTGAGGGCACAAAACGCTGCATTTGCTCCATTTCCCTTACCAGACGCCCCGCAGGGGGCCTTGGGGCTTGATATTGATTGCGCTCGGGCTGGTGTAGCCCCGGATTTCCTCGGCCAGCGAGGCATCCGAAGCCGATCCGACACTTGCCAGGCCGCCGAGTTCCAGGGACAGCCAGACCCCGGTGCTCTGGTTGCCGTTGTGGTCGTTCACGAAGCGGCGGGCGCCCAGGCGCAGCCGCCAGCAGCACGCACGGTACTCGAACCCGGCGAAACGCTCCAGTTCCGCCGATTGCGAAACGGCCGGATTGGGGGGCGGCGGCTGCTGGTTGCGCAGCGAGTAGACCTCGCGCACGAACACCTCCCAGTTGTTCTTGATCGGCCACGCACCCGACAGCTCCAGCTGGTCGAAGCCCTGCTGCACGACCTGCGGATAGCCCTCTATGACCTCCTCCTGGGAGACGAAGTGCTCGTAGCGGTAGGTGAAGTTTATCACCGCATTGACGGCCGGCTTGTACTGCACGTTCATCGTCGTGCGCTCGCTGCTCTCGGTCTGGGTGTCCCACTGCACCTGGATGTCGGCGCTCCAGTCCTGGAACGCCGTGAGCGCGATCTGTGCCACGAAGTCCGAGCGCTTGCCGGTGACCGGCGGCTCGCCCGGCAGCGCCACACGCGGGGTCTCGATGTAATAGCTCTGGCCGAAGGTGCCGGCAATGAACTGACGCCCGCTCTGCGCGTCCAGCAGGCGGCTGGTGATGGCGACATTCACCTGATCGGCATCGCTCATGCGGTCGGCGCCGACGTAGCGGTTGGTGCGAAACAGCTCGACGGGGTTGAGGTCGGGGAGGGCGGTGTCGAACACCGGCAGCTGATTCTGATCGCGGTACGGCACATTGAGGTACATGATGCGCGGCTCGAGCGTCAGCGTGCGCTGTTCGTGTGAGCCGCTGGGGCGCTCGAACTGCAGTCCGCTGTCGACGCTCGTGATCGGCATCGTTCGCGAGGGCGAGCGCTCCAGCTGGCCTGGCCCGAGCGTGTCGAGCTCGTACTGGGTCGCGCGCCAGCCGAACGCCGGGCGCAGGAAATAGCCGGGCCCGGTGAGGTCGAGCGATACCTGCGGTGTCACGTCCGTGCGCCAGCCGGTGGTGACGATGTACGGATCCTGCGAGTGCTGGAAATCCACGATCTCGGACTTGAAGCCGTAGTGCAGCACGCCGGCCGCGCCGAGCGTGTAATCCGCATCGGTGACGATGCGCGGCAGGCGCGCATAAGGGCGGTCGGCCTCGAACAGCGTGTAGTCGATGGTTTGGTACTGCTGCGCCTCACCGTCCACCAGCCAATGCTCGCTGCGGTAGGAGAAGGTCGCCTCGCGGTCGAGGAACGCGGTGCTGGCGCCTTCCGGGCCCTGGGAGAAGTCCTCGAAGTAGAACGGGTCGCTGACGTTGGCGGCGTTGATCGTGAGCCGCCAGTCATCGGGCAGATCGGCGACGTCGCTGAGGCGCACGCGGCTGCGGCTGCCGCCGAACTGCGGATCGTTCGGCAGGTAGTTCCAGTCGAGCTCGCCGCGCTGACCCTCGGTCAGCTCGCGGAAATCGCCGCCGAGGTCGGCTCCGGCCTTGCTGTACAGGATCGGCTGGAAGGTGAAGTCGGCGTTCGGCGCGATGTTCCAGTAGTACGGCACCGACACCTGCACGCCGTTGATGGAGGTGGTGCCGATGCCAGGAAAGAGAAAGCCGCTCTTGCGCTCGGGCGACAGCGGAAACGACATCCACGGCAGGTACATCAGCGGCACCCCCATGAAGTCGACCTGCGCGTCACGCCCGGTGCCGAGCTTGTCGCGCGTGTCGAGCACGATGCTGTCGGCCTTCAGCTGCCATGATCCATCGTGCAGCGGGCAGGTGGTGAAGGTCACGCCCTTCATGCGCATCACCCCCTGCGGCGTCAGCTGCATCTCCTTGGCCGAACCGCGCGCCGCGCGCTGCTTGAGGCTGAAGGTGGCGTCCTTGAAGTCCGCGCCCTTGGCGGCGGAGTAGCTGCCGCCGTTGCCGGTGACGTGCACCAGTGGATCCTGGTAATCGATGTGGCCGCTGGTGCTCATCGAGCCATCGCGCGAGTCGTACTGCACCTGGTTGGCGCGGATCTCGCGATTGCCCTGCCGCGCCTCGACGTTGCCCTTGAGCGTCGCGTTGCCGTTCACCACGTCATAGCTGCCTTCGTCGCTGCTCACATCGATGTTGGCCTTCTCCGGCGCGGGTGGTGCGGCCGGAGCAGCGCTGGCCGCGGGGCTGAGCGCGGTGGCGACGGTGGTCGGCTGCGTGATCTGTGACGGACAGGGGGGTTCGGCCGCCCAGGCATGAGGCATGATGCCGCCGAGCGAGGCGATCACGATCCGGAATGCGCTCGAACGCACCATGAAGTCCGGCATTATAATGGCGCGCCACCGCCAGGCGTGCCGGACGACCGCGACGCTGCAACATGCCTGAGACCGACGCCCGCCTCGCGCTCCTCCATGACTGGCTGACACGGGCGCTCGCCTTGCCGGTGGCGCGCATCGAGCCTGCCTCGAGCGATGCCAGCTTCCGTCGTTACTTTCGCGTGTTCGGCGAGGCCGGCACGCGCATCGTCATGGATGCCCCGCCAGACAAGGAGGACGTGCGCCGGTACCTCAGTGTGTCGGCGCTGCTCGAGGGTCTCGGGGTGCACGTGCCGCACGTGTACCAGGCGGACGCGGCGCGCGGCCTGGTACTGCTGGAGGATCTCGGCACCACGCTGTATCTGCAGCGCCTGCAGGCCGGTGACGACGGCGAGCGGCTGTACGCCGACGCGCTCGATGCGCTGGCCACCATCCAGCTGCGCGGCCAGGAGGCGGCCGCTCAGCTTGCGCCATACGATCGCAGCGAACTGGCGCGCGAGCTGGGCCTGATGCCGCCCTGGTTTCTCGAGCGTCATCTCGGGCTGGCACCGACGGCGGCGGAGCGGGAGCTGCTGGCGGAGAGCTGCGAGTTCCTGATCCGTGAGGCGCTGGGCCAGCCGACGGTGTTCGTCCATCGCGACTATCACGCGCGCAACCTGCTGGTAGTCGCCGAACGCAATCCCGGCATCATCGACTTCCAGGACGCGCTGCGCGGCCCGGTGGGCTACGACCTGGTGTCGTTGCTGAAGGATTGCTACATCGCCTGGCCGCGCGACCGGGTGGTGGGCTGGGTGATGGCATTTCGCGCGCGGCTCGGCGCGCGCGCTGTCCTGGCCGGTGCGAGCGAGGAGCAGTTCCTGCGCTGGTTCGATCTCATCGGCGTGCAGCGCCACATCAAGGTGCTCGGCATCTTCTGCCGTCTGTGGTATCGCGACGGCAAGCGCGGCTACCTGGCCGACCTGCCGCGCACCCTGGCATACGTATGCGACACCTGCTGCCGCTACGCCGAGCTCGGCCCGCTCGGGCGGTTCCTCGAGGAGCGGGTGCGGGAGCAGCTGGCGCTCGCCAACGCGCGCGCACTCGATGCGCCGCGCGCGGCAGGTACCGGTACATGAGAGCCATGCTGCTCGCGGCCGGGCGTGGCGAACGCCTGCGGCCGCTCACCAATTCGCTGCCGAAGCCGCTGGTGCGCGTGGGCGGGCGCGCGCTGATCGCATGGCACCTGGTGCGGCTCGCCGCCGCCGGCATCCACGACATCGTCATCAATACTTCGTGGCTCGGTGAGCAGCTGCACGCGGCGCTCGGCGACGGAGGCGAGTACGGTGTGCGCATCAGCTGGAGCGACGAGGGACCGGTGCCGCTCGAGACCGGCGGCGGCATCTTCCATGCGTTGCCGCTGCTCGGCCGCGGCGCCTTCCTGGTCGTCAACGCCGATATCTGGAGCGACATCGACTTCGCCCGCCTGGCGCTCGCGCCGGGCACCCAGGCGCAGCTGGTTCTCATCCCCAACCCGCCGCACCATCCCCGCGGCGACTTCGGTCTCGAGGGCGACCGGGTCGTGGCGGGCGATGGCGCACGCTACACCTACTCCGGGGTAGGTCTGTACACGCCGGAATTCTTCGGCGGCTGCAGCGCCGGACGCTTTCCGCTGCTGCCGCTGCTGCAGCGCGCGATCGAGGCCGGGCTCGTGCGTGGCGAGCTGCATCGCGGCGATTGGTGCGATGTCGGTACTGCCGAGCGCCTCGCGCAGCTGGAGAGCCGGGTCGCTGCGCTACAATGACCCCATGGCGGAGCTCAAGGGCATTCCGGTCGTGACCCAGGCGGCGCCTCCGCGCAGTGGCGAAAAATACCGTACTGCTCAGGGGTTTACCGCCGTGCGCGATGGCATCAGGGCGCGCGGCTCGAGCGCGCCCCGCACGCAGCGCCTGCCCGCGTGGCTGCGTGCGCGCGCCCCAAGCGGCGCCGCGTTCAAGCGCGTCCGTGCACTGGTAAAGGAGCACCACCTCGCCACGGTGTGCGAGGAAGCCAAGTGTCCCAACATCGGCGAATGCTGGAACGCGGGCACCGCGACCCTGATGCTCATGGGAGCGGTGTGCACGCGTGCCTGCCGCTTCTGCTCGGTCGACACGGGCAATCCGCACGGCTGGCTCGATGCGCAGGAGCCCGAGAACGCCGCGCGCACGGTCGAGCTCATGCGGCTACGCTACGTCGTGCTGACCTCGGTGGATCGCGACGATCTGCCCGATGGCGGTGCGGCGCATTACGCCGCGTGCGTGCGTGCCATCCTGCGGCGCAATCCGCACACCGCCGTCGAGGCGCTGACACCTGATTTCCAGGGCAATCTGAGCGCCGTGGCGACCGTGGTCGAGTCGGGCATTGCCGTGTTCGCGCAGAACATCGAGACCGTGCGCCGCCTGACGCACCCGGTGCGCGATCCGCGCGCCGGCTACCAGCAGACGCTGCAGGTGCTCGCCCATGCCAAGGCCCATGGACGCGGTGTACTCACCAAGAGCAGCCTCATGCTGGGACTCGGCGAGAGTGATGCCGAGATCGACGCCACCCTCGCCGACCTGCGCGCGGTGGGCGTCGACATCGTGACGCTCGGACAGTACCTGTCCCCGACACGGCATCACCTGCCGGTAGAGCGCTTCGTCAGTCCCGCGCAGTTCGACCGCTACCGCGAGCAGGCGCTCGAGCGCGGCTTTCTCGAGTGCGTCGCCGGCCCGCTGGTGCGTTCCAGCTACCGCGCCGAGCAGGCGCTCGAGCGCAACAACGCCGGGCTCGACAACTCGAGGCTCGCGCCGTGAGCGCCGGGGTCGTATCCTGCGGCGCAAGCCAGACGGCGGCATGCCCGTCATCGCTCCTGACATCGCCGCCGGCGCTGCCCGCGGCGCGCATTCGCCGTCTCGGGCTGGTCGAGTACCAGCCCGCCTGGCGGGCGATGCAGCGCTTCACCGCGGCGCGCGATACGAGCACGGCGGATGAGATATGGTTTCTCGAGCATCCGCCGGTATTCACCTTGGGGCTGAATGCCAGCCCGGCGCACCTGCTGGCACCGGGCGACATCGCGGTGGTGCAGAGCGATCGTGGCGGGCAGGTGACCTATCACGGCCCGGGCCAGCTGGTCGTGTATCCGCTCATCGACCTCGCCCGGGCACGGCTCGGCATCCGCGAGTTCGTCAGCGCGCTCGAGGGTGCGGTGATCGACATGGCGGCGCAGTACGGCATCTGCGCCGCGGCGCGCCGCGACGCGCCGGGCGTGTACGTCGCCGGGCGCAAGCTGGCGAGCGTCGGCGTCCGCGTGCGGCGCAGCGGCAGCTATCACGGCCTGGCGCTGAACGTGCTGATGGATCTGGCGCCGTTCGACCGCATCAATCCCTGCGGCTACGCAGGCCTCGAGATGACACAGCTGTCCGAGCTCGGCGGCCCGCGCAGCGTGTCCGAGTGCGCCGCGGCACTCGAGCCGCACCTGCGGCGCACGCTGCGGCTCACCCCTGGCGTCGCGCTGTAACCGCGTTGTGACTGACAGTGCGCGGCTGCGCCGCTAGCATGCGCCGCATGCCCTGGTCTCATCCGCCGTTGCGTGCCGCCCCCGCCGCCGTGTTCGGCGTGCTCCTGCTCATCACCTTGGCCGCCTGCGGCAGAGGAGATAGCGCATCGGGCGCGGCGCGCGTCAGCCTGCGCAACGTTTCCTATGATCCGACGCGCGAGCTGTACGTCGACTTCAACGCCGCCTTCGCCCGCTACTGGAAGGCGCAGACCGGCCAGCAGGTACGCATCGACCAGTCGCACGGCGGTTCCGGCACACAGGCGCGCTCGGTGATCGAAGGGCTCGCCGCGGATGTGGTCACGCTGGCACTCGCCGCCGACATCGACGCGATCGCGACCCAGGGCAAGCTCCTGCCGCTCAACTGGCAAAGTCTCCTGCCCGACAACAGCTCACCCTACACCTCGACGATCGTGTTCCTGGTGCGCAAGGGCAATCCCAAGGGCATCCGCGACTGGGGCGATCTCACCCGGCCGGGCGTGGCGGTGATCACCCCCAACCCGAAGACCTCCGGCGGCGCACGCTGGAATTACCTGGCCGCGTGGGCCTGGGCGCGTGCCCAGCCCGGTGGCAGCGATGCCAGCGCGCGCGAGTTCCTGCGGCAGCTGTACCGCAACGTCCCGGTGCTGGATGCCGGCGCCCGCGGTGCCACCACCACCTTCGCGCACAATGGTCTCGGGGATGTGCTGCTCGCCTGGGAGAACGAGGCGCAGCTGGCGGTGCGCGAGATCGGCGCCGACAAGCTCGAGATCGTCGTGCCGAGCGTCAGCATCCTCGCCGAGCCGCCCGTGGCGGTGGTCGACAAGGTGGCGCTGCGCCACGGCACGCGCGAGCTGGCGCGCGCCTACCTCACCTACCTGTACAGCAAGGAAGGGCAGGAGATCGTCGCGCAGCACTTCTATCGGCCGCGCGATGCAGAGGTCGCGGCGCGCTACGCGCAGCGCTTCCCGCCGCTGAAGCTCGCGACCATCGCCGACTTTGGCGGCTGGGCGAGCGCGCAGAGCACCCATTTCCGGGAGGGCGGCGTGTTCGATCAGATCAGCGGCCGCTGAGGCTCACCGGCCCCTCACTCCACCACCAGCTTGTAGCCCGCCGCGGCGGTGCGCAGCAGCGCCGGCGTCGCGGGATCCGGCTCGATCTTCTGCCGCAGGCGATGCACCAGCTGCTTCAGCAGCTGGCGGTCGCCGCCGCTGCGATGCCCCCATACCTGCACCAGCAGCCGGTCCGAGCTCACGGTGCGGCCGGCGTTCGCCAGCAGCATCTGCAACAGGCGCAGCTCGAGCTTGGTGAGGCGCACGGCGGCCCCCTGGCCGACGCGCACCGTGTGCTCCTCGAGATCGAGCGTGACGCGGCCGGCGGCGAGCGGGGCGCTGGTCTCCATGCCGGCCCGGCGCAGCAACGCCTTGATGCGTGCCAGGAGCGTCCGCGGGCTGAACGGCTTGGTGAGGTAGTCGTCGGCCCCCATGCCGAGCGCACGCACCAGGTCCTCCTCCTCACCGCGCACGGTGAGCATCATCACCGGCACGCGCGAGCTGGCGCGAATCCCTTCACACACCTGGAAACCCGACAACCCGGGCATGTTGATGTCGAGCACTACCAGATCGGGCGTTTCCTCGCCGAAGCGCCGCAGCGCCGCAGGGCCGTCGGCGGCCCGTATCACCAGGTACCCCGCCTGGGTGAGGGTGAACGCGATCAGCTCCAGCAGATCCGCATCGTCGTCGGCGATCAGCACCTTCATGCCGGGTCCTCCGTCGGCAGTGTCAGGCTGAAGCGGGTGCGGCCGGCCGCCGTGCGCTCGAAGGCGACGCTGCCGCCGTGGCGCTCGATGATCGACTGCACCAGCCACAGCCCGAGGCCGAGTCCCGCAGACTCCGGTTCCGTGCCCCCGCGGCGGAAGCGGGCAAACAGCTCGTCGCGATCCGCGGTCGCCGGTCCCGCACCCTCGTCCTCGACCCAGGCGCGCACCGCGCCAGCCCTCGCCTCGGCACCGATACGCACCACGCTGTCCTCCGGGGCGAACTTGTTGGCGTTGGCGAGCAGGTTGACGAACACCTGGGTGAGGCGGGTCTTGTCGCCGTTCACCGGCGGCAGCTCCTCGGGGATGCTGACCTCGAGGCGCTGGCGCCGCTGCGCGAGCAGCGAGCCGACCAGGGCGCGCGCCTCCTCGACCACTTCCGCCAGCGCGACGCGCTGCTGCCGGATCGCGAGCTGCCCGGACTCGATGCGCACGCTCTCGAGCAGGTTGTCGATCAGCTGTGTCAGGCGCAGCGTGCCGCGCTCGAGCGAGCTGACCAGCTCGCGCTGCTGCGCCCGCGGCATGTGCTCGATGCCCTCCTGCAGCAGCTCGATGGAGGCGAGCTGCGCGGCGAGCGGTGTGCGGAACTCGTGGCTGATGTTGGCGAGCACCGAGTCGCGCGCCCGCCGCACGGCTTCCAGCTCGGTCTCGTCGCGGATCACCTGCACCTGCAGGCCCTCCACCGGCGCGGCGCTGGTGATCACCGTGGTGCGCGGCTCATCCCGGGCGCAGGTGAGCTGTTCCACCGCCTTGGCGCTGCCCTCGCTGCGTGCCTGCATGATCGGACAGCGCACGTCGCACAGGCGCCGCCCATCCTCCGGGCGCGGCTGCAGCACATCGCCGCAGAAGCGGCCTACCGCCTGCTCGGGCGCCACGCCGAGCAGCCGCGCGCCCTGCGGATTCAGATAGCGGATGATGCGGCCCTTGTCGACGGCGAATACGCCTTCGACGATGCCGCCGAGCACCGCCTGCGCCTCCGCCTCGCGCCGCCGCAGCGTGCTGGTGAGCTCGATGAGATTGCGCCGCATGTCCTCCATGGTGTGCGCCAGTGCGCCGACCTCCGCCGCGCCGCCCGGCGGAATGGAGGCGGAGAAGTCGCCGGCGCCGATGCGGGTGGCGGCGGCGGTGAGCGCCCGCACCGGGCCGGCCACGCGCTCGCCGAGCAGCACGCCGGCGGTCACCGCCAGCACCGCGAGGATCAGCGCCGTCAGCAGCAGCCGCCGCAGCAGGTGCCTGACCGAGGTGTCGACCGCGGCGGTAGGCAGCAGTGCTTCGATGAGCGCGATCGCTTCGCCGCTGGCGGCGAACACCGGCACTGCGGCAGCGTAGGCCTCCTGAGAATCGACACGCTGCACGGCGGAGTGCCCGTCGGCGAACGCCGCCGAATACAGCGGCGTGAACGGGCCCACCGGTCCGGTGGTGTAGGTGCGATAGTCGATCAGGCGCACCTCGGCGCCCACCTGCGCGCTGAGGGTGCGCGCCAGCTGCTCATCAAGGCGCCGCAGCACGTAAACGATGAGTCCTTGATCGCCGAAGGCCGCGCGCGCACCGAGCAGCGGTACGCGCTCGGTCGCGGGTAGCGCCATGAACGTGCCGCCCTGCTCGCTGGCGGCCGTGACCACCTGCTGCCAGTCGAGCGCCGGGCCCGACACCGCGATCACGGTGCGGCCGGAGAGTACGGCGCAGCCGCTCAGGCCGCTGCCTTCGCAGGCGCGGCGCAGCAGCGGGGGCAGCGCCTCGGTCTGACCTTCGGCGAGCAGCCGCTGCAGCGTCGGACGCTCGGCGAGCTCCTGCGCGGTGGCATGCGCATCCTCGGCCATGCGCCGCAGGTCCTCGCGCGCCGTGGTGGCGGCGAGCTGCACGCGCGCCTTGCCCTGCTCATCGGCCAGCGCGTGCAGCGTGCGGCTCGCGCTCCAGGTGATGCCGCCCGCCACCAGCAGCACCAGCGACAGATTGATCGCCGCCAGCCACCAGGTGAGGCTGGTGCGGGCCGGGTCCGGCCACAACGACTGCCACAGGCGGCGTAGCTTGGCGAGCACGCTCTAACGCCTGCGATAGCCGGCGCGCTCGACCAGCGTCTTGACGATGAGCGTCAGGGCGGCAAGCAGGGTGAGGAGCGAGGCCACTGCGAATGCGCCGACGAAGTTGTATTCGTTGTACAGGATCTCGATGTGCAGCGGCATGGTGTTGGTGAGGCCGCGGATGTGCCCGGATACCACCGATACCGCGCCGAACTCGCCCATGGCGCGCGCGTTGCACAGCACCATGCCGTACACCAGGCCCCAGCGCACCTTCGGCAGTGTGACGCGGAAGAAGGTCATCCAGCCGCCGGCGCCGAGGGTAATGGCCGCCTCCTCCTCGTCGTTACCGAGCTGCTCCATCAGCGGGATCAGCTCGCGCGCCACGTACGGAAACGTCACGAACATGGTGGCCAGCACGATGCCAGGCAGCGCGAACACAATCGAGATGTCGTGCTCCTGCAGCCACACCCCGAACCAGCCGTGCAGGCCGAACAGCAGCAGGAAGATCATACCGGAGATCACCGGCGAGATCGCCAGCGGCAGGTCGATCAGCGTGATCAGGATGCTCTTGCCGCGGAATTCGAACTTGGCGATCGCCCACGATGCCGCCAGTCCGAACACGGTGTTGGTCGGCACCACTATCAGCGCGGTCGTCAGTGTCATGCGGATCGCGGCGGCAGTGTCCGGGTCGGTGAGGCTGTGGAGATAGGCCGACAGCCCCCGGGCGAGCGCCATGACGAACACCGTCGCCAGCGGCGCGAGCAGCACCGCGGCCAGGAAGGTCAACGACACGCTGATGAACAGCCAGCGTACGATGGCGTGCATCCAGGTGTGCTGCCCGGGACGGCTGGCATCGTCGGCGTAGCTGCCGCGGGCGATCTCGGCAGCCATCAGCGTGTCGCGCGCACGTAACGCCGCCGGCCCCACGCCTGCAGCAGGTTGATCGTCAGCAGCACCACGAACGAGATCGTGAGCATCACCACGCCGAGTGCGGCGGCGCCCTGATAGTCGAACTCCTCGAGGTGGATCACGATGAGCAGCGGGGTGATCTCGGTCTTCATCGGCAGATTGCCGGCGATGAAGATCACCGAGCCGTACTCGCCCACGGCGCGCGCGAATGCCAGCGTGAAACCGGTAAGCAGTGCCGGCAGCACCGCCGGCAGGATGATGCGGCGGAACACGTAGAAGCGCCCGGCACCGAGGGTCTCGGCGGCTTCCTCGAGGTCGCGCTGCACCTCGAGCAGCGCCGGTTGCACGGCGCGCACCGCGAACGGCATGCTGATCAGGGTCAGCGCGAGAGTGACGCCGATCCAGGTATAGGTCACCTTCACGCCGAGCGGCTCGAGGTAGCGCCCGATCCAGCCGTTCGGAGCGAATACGGTCGTGAGCGCAATGCCGGAGACGGCGGTGGGCAGCGCGAACGGCATGTCGATCAGGGCGTCGATCACCTTCCTGCCCGGAAACTCGTAGCGCACCAGCGTCCAGGCGATGATGAAGCCGAACACCAGGTTGATGGAGGCGGCGAGCAGGGATGCGCCGAAGGACAGGCGGTAGGAGCCGAGCGCGCGCGCGCTCAGCACCACGCGCACGAAGTCCGACCAGTGCATCGAGCCCGCGGCCACCACCAGCGCAGCCAGCGGCAGCAGCACGATGGCGCTCAGGAAGAACGTCGTGAAGCCGAACGTCAGCCCGAAGCCGGGCAGCACGCTGGGCCGGCGGAAGCTCATGGCGCGCGGCGCTGCACGATCAGCACCGGCCACTGGCCGATATCGAGCAGTGCGCCGAGACTGGCGGCAACCTCGGTCGGATCGCGGATGCCGACGATCAGCATCTGCGCCGGTGATTCGCTCAGGCGCCGCTCGAGCTCCGGCGCCACCTCGCCGAAATGCAGTTCGGTGCGCATCTCCAGGCCGTGCGCCGCCTGCGCCTCCGAGCGCGCATCGAGCAGCTCGCGCATTCCCCGAGGCCCGCGGTCGCCGGTGCCCGGGAAGATGCCCACGTAGACCGCTTCGGCCGGCACGTGGCGCAGCACGCTCGCCGACATGGCGAGCGTTGCGCTGCGGGCGCTGTCGTCCAACCAGTGAATCAGGACGCGCTGTGGTGTCGTTGCATGTTCCGGCAGCACCAGCAGGTCCTGCGCTCCGCGTCGCAGCAGCCACTCGGCGCGCATCGCACCCTCGCCCTGCGCGGCGATGACCGTCGTGCCGACGAAGTCTGCCGCCGTCGCGCACGGCACCCCGGGCGCGCCGAGCTGCGGCTCGACGCGCTGCGCGATGCGCGTCTTCATCCGCGTGGCGAGCTCGGCGAGCAGTGGCTGGCGACTCAGAGCCTCAGCGAGCGCCGGCGTCGTGGCGCAGGCGGTAAAGCTCGACAGCGGCGTCGGCAGCACGTGCAGCCGGCGTACGCCGATCGCGACAGCCTGACCGGCGCTGACGTCGAAACCGCGCTGCGCATTGCGGGTGCGCGTGACCTGCAGTGCGGGGCTGGCGTCGCCCTCGGTGGAGGCGAGCAGCGGCGAGGCCACACCGTCGGCAAGCCGTACCCGCATGCGCTCCAGCGCGCCGGTGAAGGTAATCTCCTCGATGACGCCGTCTCCCATGTAACGCGTGCCGAGCTGCTCGCGCGTGGTGGCGATCTCGACATCCTCGGGCCGCACGACCGCGACCACCTCGTGCTCGGGCGTGCCCGCGGCCATCTGCGCCGCCGCCATGATACGTGCGCCGAGCTGGATGCCATCCGCCGTACGCCGCGCCAGGAACAGGTTGGCGGCGCCGAGGAAAGTGGCCACGAAACGCGTCAGCGGCCGCGAGTACAGATCGTGCGGTGCGCCGACTTCGAGCAGCCGCCCGAGGTTCATGATGCCGATGCGATCGGCCATCGCAAACGCCTCGTCCTGGTCATGCGTCACGAGCACCGTGGTGATGCCGAGCTCGCGCTGCACCTGGCGGATGGTGCGGCGCAGCTCCTCGCGGATCTTGGCGTCGAGCGCGCCGAAGGGCTCATCGAGCAGCAGCACCTCGGGCTTGTGCGCGAGCGCCCGCGCCACCGCGACGCGCTGCTGCTGTCCGCCGGACAGCTCGGCGGGCAGGCGATCGTCCATTCCCTCCAGCGCCACCAGCCGCAGCAGCTCCTGGCGTCGCTGGCGCCGCGCTTTGGCGCGCATGTGCCGCACGCGCAGCGCGAACTCGATGTTTTCCGCCACGGTCATGTGGCGGAACAGTGCGTAGTTCTGGAACACCAGTCCGACACCGCGCTTGCGCGCGGCGACGTGCGTGACGTCGCGCCCGTGCAGCGCGATACGGCCATGGTCGACACCGGACAGGCCAGCGATGGCGCGCAGCAGCGTGCTCTTGCCGCTGCCACTGGGACCGAGCAGCACGAAGAACTCACCGTCGCCGATGTCGAGGGAGACGTCGTTGACGGCCGGTGCGTTCGAGTAGTGCTTGGTGACCTGATCCAGGGTGATGGACATTCTTGCGATGCTACCGGGGCTGCGCCGGCAGCGTCAGTTTCTGCCCGGTCACCGGGCGGTGACAAACCGGTTACAGAGCCCGTTTCCTAGAGGAGCATCACCATGCCCTGGCAGCTGCGCAGCTCCGCGACCAGCGCCTCCACCTGCGCGCGGCTCTGCGCCGGCAACAGGTAGGAGATCGACAGGAAGTTGCCGTTGGCGCTGAGGCGCTCCGTGACGCGCTCGGCGGGCAGCTGCGGCGCGTGCCGCAGCACGATGGCGTGAACCCGGGCGCGAAAATCCCCGGCTGGGCGACCGACGACTTTGATGGGGTAGTCGGTGGGGAACTCGAGGGTGGCGGGCGTGCTTACCACGGCGTGCCCGCCAGCTCCTGCTTGTAGCGCTGCAGCTCGTCGTACACGCGGCGCCACAGCGGCCCGGGACGGCCCGCGCCGACGGCATGGCCATCGATGGAGGTGACGGCCTGCACCTCGCGCGTGGCCGCCGACAGCCACACCTCGTCGGCCGCGCGCAGCTGTGCCTCGCTGATCGGCAGCACGCGGCAGTGGATGCCGGCGCGCGCGGCCATCTCCTCGACCGCGCCGCGGGTGGTCCCCGGCAGGATGCGGCGCGAGTTCGGCGGCATCAGCACCTCGCCGCCGAGCACCACGTGCACCGCGGACGCCGATGCCTCGGTGAGCTCGCCGTCGCGCAGCAGGATGGTCTCGGCCGCCGCGGCGTCCACCGACAGCTGTCGCAGCAGCACGTTGGCGAGCAGCGCGGTGGACTTGATGTCGCAGCGGGCCCAGCGCGTGTCGGTGGCAGTGACGCAGCTCACGCCGCGCTCGAGGATGTCGGGGCCGTTCACCGGCAGCGGCGCGCAGAACACGAACACGGTACGCGGCACGTGCGGCAGCGGCGCGTGGGTGCGGCCGAGCTGCGCGCCGCGCGATACCTGCCAGTACACGTAACAGTCACCGCCACCGTTGCGCTCGATCAGCGTGCCGATGAGCGCACGCCATTCGTCGCGGCTGTGCGGATCGGCCATACTGATAGCCGCGAGGCTGCGCGCCAGGCGCTCGGTGTGGGCGGCGAAGCGGAACGGCCGTCCGCCATACACCGGCATGACCTCGTAGACCGCATCCGCGTACAGGAAGCCGCGGTCGAGCGGGGAGATCCGTGCCTCGCTAAGCGGCAGGTACGCGCCGTTCAGGTAGCACAGCGGCAGTGGCTCGGCCACGCGCCTCTCCTCAGTGGAACCAGAGTAATACGCTGTCGCTGAGCCGCGTCCACAGCCCGCCCTGCGGGACCGCGGCCAGTGGCACCAGCGGCACGCGCGCGATGACCGTGCCGCCCGCGTCGCTGACGCTGTACTCGCCGACCGGCTTGCCGGCAGCGAGCGGTGCGATCAGCGGCTCGGTGCTGAGGCGCGCGCTGGTCCTGAGCGTCGCGCCCTGGCCGCGAGCCACGGTCGCGTACACGTCGTAGGGCACGCCGATGGGCGCGAACTCGCTCAGCGACTTGTAGATGCGCGGCTTGAGCACCATCTCGCGCGCGCCCTTGACGCGGACGGTCTCGAAGTTGGTGTAGCCGTAGTTGATCAGCGCCGCGCTCGCCTCCTCGCGTGCCTTCTCACTGCGCGCACCCATGACCACCGACACCAGGCGCATGCCGTCGCGGTTGGCGGACGCCGCCAGGCAGAAGCCCGCGGCGTCGGTATGGCCGGTCTTCAGGCCGTCCACCGACGGGTCCTTGCCGAGCAGGGTGTTGCGATTGCCCTGGCGGATGTTGTTCCACATGAACTCCCGCAGGCTGAACAGCGGATAGTACTGCGGGAAGTCGCGGATCAGCGCGTTGGCGAGCGTCGCGATGTCGCGCGGGGTCGTGTAGTGATTCGGCGCCGGCAGGCCGTCGCTGTTCTCGAAATTGCTCGACTTCATGCCCAGGCGCCGCGCGTACTCGTTCATCATCTGCGCGAACGCCGCCTCGGTACCGCCGATGCGCTCGGCCAGTGCCACGGTGGCATCGTTACCCGACTGCACGATCATGCCCTTCACCAGGATGTCGGCCGGAATCTGCGTACCGACCTGGACGAAGGTGCGCGAACCCTCCGCGCGCCAGGCGTGCTCGCTGATAGTGACCATGTCGGTGAGCTTCAGCCGCCCGTCGCTGAGCGCGGCGAACACCAGGTACGCGGTCATCAGCTTGGTGAGACTGGCGGGCTCGGCGCGCTCGTCGGCGTGATCCTGCGCCAGCACCCGGCCGCTGAAATGATCCTGCAGGATGTAGGCGCGGGCGTTGACGGCGGGAGGATCGGGAATCGCTGCCGCCGCCGCGCGTGCAGCGGAACCGGCGGCGAGCGTGAGGGTGAGTGCGCTGAGAGCGGCGAGAGCGGCACGGATCACTGGCGGTCTTCCTCCCTGAGGGCGTGCGCGGAAAAACGCGAATGTTAACCCATTACGCTTGCGCCGCACGGGACGCGTGTCCGGGACGCTGCGCCGCACGGGGCGCGTGTCGCGGAACACGGCGTGTCAGTCGGTTGCGAGCCGCGCGTCGGTGAGGCCGAGCGTGGCGAGCCGCGCCGCGAGCCGATCGTACTCGGCGACGCTGGCGACCGGACCGAGGCGCACGCGGTACAGCCTCCCGGAGCCTTCGGGCGGTGCGGCCACGAACGCGACGCCCACCCCTGCGACCTGCAGGCGCGCCAGCAGCCGCTGCGCGTTCTGCGGATCGGCGAACGCGCCGACCTGCATGTACAGCGCCGGCGGCGGGGCCGCGGCGCTGCGCGTCAGTGCGTCCGGCACGGTGGGGGTGAGTGCGCGCACTTCCACCAGCGCGGTCCCCTCGCGCAGCATGTCCAGTCGCGCGGCCGCGGTGTAGGACAGGTCGATGAGACGGTTGGCCACGAACGGTCCACGGTCGTTGATGCGCACCACCACGCTCCTGCCGTTGCGCAGGTTGGTGACGCGCGCATAGCAGGGCAGCGGCAGGGTCTTGTGAGCCGCGGTCATGGCGTACATGTCGTACGGCTCGCCGCTCGAGGTGTTGCCGCCGTGGAAGGTCGGACCGTACCAGGAGGCGACACCGCGCTCGAGGTAGCCATCGGCCAGCGGCAGCACGTAATAGCGCTGGCCGAGGGTGTCGTAGAAGGGCGGGTTGCCGTGCGCACTACGCGGTTCGACGCGGGGCACGGCATCGGGAATGGCCTCGATGTTGGCCGGCGGGGGCGGCACGGGTGCGACGGCAGGCGGCGGCGCGCCCGCGGGCAGTGGTGCTGGGGCGGGCGGCTGCGGGCGGTGCACCGGGGCCGCGCAGCCGGCAAGGATCAGCGCGCCGGCGGCCAGGCAACCAGCGCGGGCAGTGCCGCGAGCGCGACCAGGGCTGCGCTTCATGGCGCGGTGCTCGCCGCGGTGGCCTGCGCGCGCTGGAGCGCGATGGCCTGCGCCAGGTCATACACGGCCATCGCGTAGCGGGCGCTCGCGTTGTAGCGCGTGATCACGTAGAAGTTATGAAAGCCGACGCGATAGGCCGGCCCGTCCTGCTGCTCCGCCGAGATCAGCAGCGCCGGCGTGTCGGCCGGCATGGTCAGCTCGACCTTTACCCCGCGGGCGCTGAGCGAGTCGACGGTCTCGTTGAGCTCGAGATTGCGCGGCTCGATCTGGAACGTGGGGTCGGGGTCGAGGCGTACTTCCGCCAGCACCGGCTCGCCGGCCCGCCAGCCGTGCTCGTGCAGGTAGTTCGCGACGCTCGCCAGGATGTCATCCCAATCGTTCCACAGGTCGCGCCGCCGGTCGGTGTCGGCGTCCACCGCATAGCGGCGGTACTGTGAGGGCATGAACTGCGGTACGCCGAGGGCGCCGGCGTAGGATCCCTTGACCGTCAGCGGGTCGAGGTGATTCTCCCGCGCGAGCAGCAGGAACTGCTCGAGCTCGCTGCGGAAGTACTTCTGGCGCGGCGGATAATTGAACGCCAGCGTGGCGAGCGCATCCAGCGCACGGTAACTGCCGGTATTGCGCCCGTAGTGCGTCTCCACGCCGAGAATCGCCACGATGTACTCCGCCGGCACTTCGTATTGGGCGGCAACGCGTGTGAGCGTCTCGTCGTGATCGGCCCAGAACTGCGCCCCGTCGGCGACGCGCTCGGGGGTCAGGAAGCGCGCGCGGTACTGCCACCAGGGAGCCACCTTCTCGATCGGCCGGTTCATGATCTCGATGATCCTGGGCTGCGGTTGCGCTTCCTTCAGCAGCTTGCGCACCGCGGCGCGCTCGAGACCGTCGTGCTCGGCCACCTCGGTGACGAAAGTGGCGATCTCGGGACGGTGCAGGTCGAAGCCCGCGGGCGCAGCCGCAGGCTGCGCGGCCAGCGGCGCGCTCGAGAGGAGCGCGAGCAGCAGACAACGATACCTGTTCAACTACGACCCGACGAGCTTACGCCGTGAGTACAGCGCCATCAGAATACCGAACCCCGCCAGCAGCGTCACGACCGAGCTGCCGCCGTAGCTCACCAGCGGCAGCGGCACGCCCACCACCGGCAGGAGCCCGGTGACCATGCCGGCGTTGATGAATACGTACACGAAGAACGTGAGCGCGAGACTGCCGGCCAGCAGTCGCGCGAACGTGTCCTGGGTCTGCGTGGCGAGATAGATGGCGCGGCCCACCACGAACACGTACAGCAGCAGCAACAACAACAGTCCCAGCAGGCCGAACTCTTCGCCGATCACGGCGAAGATGAAGTCCGTGGAGCGCTCCGGCAGGAATTCCAGCTGCGCCTGGCTGCCGTTCATCCAGCCCTTGCCGAACACGCCCCCCGAGCCGATCGCAATCTGCGACTGGATGATGTGATAGCCGGCGCCGAGCGGGTCGGTCTGCGGATTGAGGAAGGTGAGCACACGCCGGCGCTGGTAGTCGTGCATGAAGCTCCAGCCGAACCAGGCCGCGACCGCAGCGAGCGCGAGCGCTGCCAGCATCACGCGCAGGCGCAGGCCGGCCAGCACGATCACCAGCGCCCCGGCGAGCGCAATCAGCGCCGCGGTGCCGAGGTCGGGCTGCATCGCCACCAGCGCGACCGGCAGCAGAATCAGCCCGCTCATGGCACCGAGCCCGAGCCAGTTCGGTGGCAGCGGCCGCTCGTGCATGTACCAGGCGCACATCATCGGCACGGCGAGCTTCATGAGCTCGGAGGGCTGGAAGCGGAACAGCTTCAGATCGAGCCAGCGCTGCGCGCCCATGCCGCTATGGCCGACCGCGGCGACGATCAGGAGCAGCAGGCAGCCGGCCGCGTACAGCCAGGGAGTCGAACGGCGCAGGAAGTTCGGATTGACACGCGCCAGCAGCAACATGGCGATGGTGCCGAGCAGCAGCCGGCCAAGCGTGCGCAGCACCGTCGGCATGCTCTGCCCGGAAGCGCTGTACAGCACCACGAGTCCGTAGGCGGCGATCAGCGACAGACCGACCACGAGCGGCCCGTCGATGCGCAGCTCGAGCAGCACCCGCGCCGCGCCGGTGAGCGTGCGGCGCGTGCGCGAGGCGGGGCTGACGTCCTCGTAGATCATGTGGCCGGCTTGACCTTGCCGTCGGCGCCGAGCAGGTAGGCATCCATCACCTTGCGCGCGATCGGTGCCGCGGCGCTCGCGCCGAAGCCGCCGTTCTCCACCAGCACCGCCACGGCGATGCGCGGGGCCTCGGCCGGCGCGAAGGCGATGAACCAGGAATGATCGCGCAGCCGCTCGGCTACGGTCTTCTCGTTGTACTTGGCGTTCTGCGCGACGCTGAACACCTGCGCCGTGCCGGTCTTGCCGGCGGCGGTGTAGGCGGCGCCGTTGAAGGCCTCGTGCGCGGTGCCGCAGTAGGCCTTGCACTGCGTCGCGCCGATCATGCCGTCGACGACCAGATGCCAGGCATCTTCGCTCACGCCGCTGATCGGCTTGCCCTCGATCGGCGCGATGGGCTGCACCTTGCCACTGGCATCGCGCATCGCAGTGACCAGCCGCGGCCGGAAGTTGCGCCCGCGCTCACCGAGGATCGCGGCGACGTGCGCGAGCTGGATCGGCGTCACCAGCAGATAGCCCTGGCCGATGCCGAAGTTGACGGTCTCACCGGGGAACCACATCTGATCCTCGGGGCGCTTGAAGGTCGTGCGCTTCCACTCCGGCGAGGGCAGGATGCCGGGCTTCTCACCGCCGATGTCGATGCCGGTCACCGCGCCGTAGCCGAAGGGGGCGAGAAAGGCGTCGATCCGATCCACGCCCAGTGTGGAGGCGAGCCCGAAGAAGTACACATCGCACGAGCGCGAGATCGCCTCCTGCAACGCGACGTGACCGTGCTTGCCGCCCTTGCCCTCGCGCCACTGGCGGCTGCTGCCCGGCAGCTGATAGACGCCGGCGCAGAAGATCTGTCGCTGCGGATCGACGGCGTGGGCGGTGAGCGCGCCGAGCGCGATCGCCGGCTTGATGGTCGAGCCTGACGGGTAGGTGCCGCGCAGCGCGCGGTTGAACAGCGGCCGGTCGATGTCGTTCTGCAGTGTGCCGTATTCGGCCGCGGTGATGCCGCGGGCGAACAGCGTCGGATCGAAGCCCGGCAGACTGACCAGCGCCAGCACGTCGCCGCTGCCCGGATCGAGCGCGACCACGGCGCCGCGATGCCCGGCGAGCGCGCTCTCGGCGATGCGCTGCACGTTGAGATCGATCGACAGCACCAGGTCCTCGCCCGCGGTCGGCGCCTTGGTGCGCAGCGTGGGTACGAACGCGCCCTGGCGCTCGACCGAGCGCCCCTGCGCGTTCACCAGTACCTCGCGGAGGCCGTTGGTGCCGTGCAGCTCGTGCTCGTAGGTGCCCTCGACACCGAGCTTGCCCATGAGCGCCGTGCCGGCATAGGCGGCGCGATCGATGTGCTTGAGGTCCTGCTCGCTGATGGCGCCGACGTAGCCGAGGGCGTGCACCCCGAGGCTGCCGTTCGGGTACCAGCGCGTCTGCCGCGTCTTGATGTCGAGTCCCGGGAACTCGAAGCGGCGCACGGCGAAGCGCGCCACGTCCTCGTCCGACATGTGCAGCCGGATCGGCACGCTGTCGAAGGTGCGGCTCGAGGCGATGGTGCGCTTGATCTCGGCGACATCCTCGGCGCGCACCAGGTCGACCGCCACGAGGCCGGCGAGCGTCTTGTTGAGGTTCGGCACCTCCTCGGGCACCAGCTCGAGCTGGTAGGCGGGCTGACTGCCGGCGACCAGCTCGCCGTTGCGGTCGAGGATCAGGCCGCGCGCGGCCGGCAGCGGCTCGTTGCGCACGCGGTTACCCTGCGACAGCTCGGTGTAGTAGTCGTGACGCACGACCTGCAGCACGAACAGCCGCACGATGAGGCCGACGGTGGCCAGCCCGATGAGCACCGCGCACACGATCGAGCGCTGGTCGAACAGGCGCTGCTCGCGCCAGTGGTCCTTGATGCGCACGGCCGGCATGGTGCGCCCCGCTCAGCTGTGCGTGCCGGTGACGAGGTCGCTCATGCGAGTCGTCCGGCGCTGTAGGCGAGGATCGCGGCGGTCGGCGGCCAGATGAGCGCACCGGTGAGCGTGTGCACCCAGCGCAGCGAGCTGGTCACCGGGTGTCCGGTCCAGCCGTCGATCATGAACAGCACCACCTCGTACAGGATGAGCGCGACGAACACGATCAGCGCCTGCTGAATGGCGGGCTTGGAGCGGATCCGCTGATGCTCGCGTACCACGATGTAGCTGACCAGCGTGAGCGCCAGGGCGTGCTCGCCGAGCACCGGCCCCTGGAAGACATCGAGCAACAGGCCGGCAAAGAAGCCGAAGGCGACACCGCCGGTGCGCGGTGCGTTCACCGACCAGTACAGCACGGTGAGCACCAGGAATGCCGGTCGCAGCACGTCGAGCCACGGCGGCAGCGGCAGCACCGTGAGCGTGAGTGCCACGAGCGCGGTGAACAGCATGCGGCTGCGCGAGTCGACGTTCACGGCTGCCCCTTGTCAGGTGCCGGCGCGTCTGCCGGCGCGGCGTCGGGCGGGGCGGCGCGCGCCGGTGCAGTGGTGTGCGGGCGTTCCGGCGGCGCTGCGGCCTGCTTTGCCGGCGCTGCGGCGGGTCTCACGGGTGTCGCGACCGGCTTCGGCGGTGCGGCCTGCGGCTGCATGGCGGCGTTGCCGTCGGTTAGCTCGCCACCCGCTCCTACGGGCGGCGCCGGGGCTGCGGGATGACCGGCACGGAACCACACCAGCATCACCTCGGTGTCGGTGTCGACGTGCGCCAGCGGCGCGGCACGCACTTGCGCGAGCGGCTGGACCGCGTCGCGGTGCACCTCGGTGACGCGCGCCACGGGGTAGCCTTCCGGAAACACCCCGCCGAGGCCCGAAGTCACCAGCAGATCGTCCTTCCTGATGTCGGCGTTGGCCGGCAGGTACGGCAGCGCCAGTGAGGTGGTGTCGGCGGCGCCGACCGCGATGGTGCGCAAACCGGTGCGCTCGATACGCACCGGCACGGCGTGCTCCGGATCGGTGATCAGGATGACCTCCGCGCTCCAGGGACCGACGTGGATCGTCTGGCCGATCAGCCCCTTGTCATCGAGCACGGCCTGACCCTTGAACACGCCGTTGGCGGCGCCGCGGTTGAGGAACAGCCGTTGGCTGAGGCTGCTCAGCTGCATGTTGACGATCTCCGCCGGCAGCCAGCGATCGGCGACCGGTGGCAGCGCGGCCTGCAGTCCGCGCAGCTCGCCATTCTCGCGGGCGAGCGCCTCGTAGCGCATCGAGCGCACCTCCAGATCGCGCTGCGCGCTGCGCAGGCGCGCATTCTCGGCGCGCAGCGCATCGCGCGTCTGCACACTGTCCCTGAACCAGCGCCAGGCCGCGGCCGGGGAGCTCACCGCCAGCTGCAGCGGGTAGACGACGGCTTGCAGCACGTAGCGCACCTGTTCGAGGTAATGCTGGCGCTGGTCGAGGTACATGATTACCACCGCCAGCAACGCGTAGATGGTGAAGCGAAAGCCCGGTGAGCCGCCGCGCCCGAGCGGTCTGCCGGCTACTGTTCCGAAGGCGGCCACCGAGGATTCGCGCGCCTCCGTGCGCTATTCGAGGCCGAAGTGTCCCGGGCCCAGCTCGTCCATCAGCTCGAGGATGCGGCCGCCGCCGCGCGCGACGCAGGTGAGGGGATCATCGGCCACCACCACCGGCAGCCCGGTCTCCTCGGTCAGGAGCTTGTCGATGTCACGCAGCAGCGCGCCGCCGCCGGTGAGCACGATACCGCGCTCGGCGACGTCGGCGCCGAGCTCGGGAGGGGTCTGCTCGAGGGCCTGCTTGACGGCGCTCACGATGGCCTGCAGCGGCTCCTGCAGCGCCTCGAGAATCTCGTTGCTGTTGAGCGTGAAACTGCGCGGCACGCCTTCCGAGAGATTGCGGCCCTTGACCGACAGCTCGCGCACCTGCTGGCCGGGATAGGCCGAGCCGATCTCGATCTTGATGCGCTCGGAGGTCGCCTCGCCGATCAGGATGCCGTAGTTGCGGCGCACGTAGTTCATGATCGCCTCGTCGAAGCGATCACCGCCGATGCGGGCCGAGTTGGCGTACACGACGCCGTTCAGCGACAGCACCGCGACCTCGGAGGTGCCGCCGCCGACATCGAGCACCATCGAGCCGCGCGCCTCGTGCACCGGCAGCCCCGCACCGACCGCGGCGGCCATCGGCTCGCTCACGATCGCGACGTTGCGGGCGCCGGCGCCTTCGGCGGATTCGCGGATCGCGCGCCGCTCGACCTGGGTCGAGCCGAACGGTACGCACACCAGCACGCGCGGCGAGGGCTTGAGCGTGCGGTTGCCGTGCACCTTGTTGATGAAGAACTGCAGCATCTTCTCGGTATAGGTGAAGTCGGCGATCACGCCGTCCTTCATGGGGCGCACGGCAGTGATGTGCCCCGGCGTGCGGCCCAGCATGGCCTTCGCCTCGGAACCGACTGCGACGATCACCTTGCCGCCGCGCGTGGGCTCATCCTGGACCGCGACCACCGAGGGCTCGTTGAGGACGATGCCCTTGTCACGCACGTAGATGAGCGTATTGGCGGTACCCAGGTCGATCGACAGATCGCTGGAGAAATATCCACGCAGGCGTTTGAACATGAAGCGACCGGAGATGAGCTTCGGGCGACCCGAAAAGTGGCGCGTAATCTAGCAACCGACAGGACATTCAGCAAGGCAACAGGTATCATTTTGCGCTGGTTTTCTCAGTTCGC
Organism: uncultured Gammaproteobacteria bacterium; assembly: GCA_963837075.1. Classification (GTDB taxonomy): domain Bacteria; phylum Pseudomonadota; class Gammaproteobacteria; order Steroidobacterales; family Steroidobacteraceae; genus 13-2-20CM-66-19. Next base: position 1,322,118 of record CAWILY010000009.1, read on the forward strand.
CACACACTTCCCATGACCCTCACGCGCGAGCAGATCGCAAGCATCGCCGCCCTGGCGCGCCTGGAACTGAGCGCCACCGAAGTTCCGGTCTACCAGGACAGCCTGTCGCGCATACTCGAGTTCGTCGGTGCCCTGGAGCGCGCCGAGACGACCAACGTCGAGCCGATGGCGCATCCGCTGCCTGGCCTCAAGCAGCGGCTGCGGCCGGACGTCGTGACCGAGCACGACCAGCGCGAGCGTTATCAGGCAAATGCGCCGTGCACCGCGGCGGGGCTGTATCTGGTGCCCAAGGTGATCGACTGAGGTGGCGGATGAGCGATCTGCACCGCCGTTCGCTGACTGAGCTCGCCGCGGGGCTGCGCAAGCGCGCCTTCTCCAGCGTCGAGCTGGTGAGCGAGCTGCTCGCGCGCGTCGAGGCGCGCCAGCAGGCGCTGAACGCGTTCATCTCCATCACGCGCGAGGAGGCGTTGAGTGCGGCGCGCGCCGCGGATGCCGCCCTGGCCGGCAGCACGGGCGGTGCGCTCACCGGCCTGCCCATTGCGCACAAGGATATCTTCTGCACGCGCGGCGTGCGCACTACCTGCGGCTCACGCATGCTCGACAACTTCGTCGCGCCCTACGACGCCACCGTGGTGGCGAAGCTGCGCGCGGCCGGTGCGGTGATGCTCGGCAAGACCAACATGGACGAGTTCGCGATGGGCTCCTCCAACGAGACGAGCTTCTACGGTCCGGTGCGCAATCCCTGGAATCCGCAGCTGGTGCCGGGTGGCTCCTCGGGCGGCTCGGCCGCGGCGGTGGCGGCGCGGCTGGTGCCGGCGGCCACGGCAACCGATACCGGCGGCTCGATCCGCCAGCCCGCGGCGCTGTGCGGCATCACCGGCATGAAGCCGACCTATGGCCGCGTGTCCCGCTACGGCATGATCGCGTTCGGCTCGAGTCTCGATCAGGGCGGGGTGCTCGCGGCGAGCGCTGCGGATGCGGCGCTGGTGCTGCGCGAGATGGCCGGCTTCGACGCCAACGACTCCACCAGCGTCGAGGTCGCGGTGCCGGATTACGTCGCCACCCTCGAGCAGCCCCTCGGCGGGCTCAAGATCGGGCTGCTGCGCGAGTTCTTCGACAAGGGGCTCGATCCCGAGAACGAGCGCTGCGTGCGCGAGGCGCTGCGCGTCTACGAGGGCCTCGGCGCGCAGCTGACGGAAGTGAGCCTGCCGCACCTGCCGCTGTCGGTGCCGGTCTATTACGTGGTGGCGCCGGCGGAAGCGTCCTCGAACCTGGCGCGCTACGATGGCGTGCGCTTCGGCCACCGCTGCGCCGAGCCGCGCGACCTGAACGACTTGTACCGGCGCACGCGCGGGGAGGGCTTCGGCGCCGAGGTCAAGCGGCGCATCATGACCGGCACCTACGTGCTGTCGGCCGGCTATTACGACGCCTACTACCTCAAGGCGCAGCGGGTGCGCTCGCTGATCAACGCGGACTTCATCCGCGCCTTCGAGAGCGTCGACGTGCTCATCGGGCCGACCACTCCGACGCCGGCGTTCCCGCTCGGCGCCAAGACCGCCGACCCGATCACCATGTACCTGAACGACATCTACACCATCGGCGCGAATCTGGCCGGTCTGCCCGCCATCTCGGTGCCGTGCGGCCTGGTCGGCGGGCTGCCGGTGGGCCTGCAGATCGTCGGTCCCCATTTCAGCGAGGCGCGCGTGCTCAACGTGGCGCATGCCCTGCAGCGTGTCACCGACTGGCACACCCGCGTGCCGGCAGGGTACGCGTGAGCGCCTGGGAGACCGTCGTCGGGCTGGAGATCCACGCGCAGCTCGCGACCCGCTCCAAGATCTTCTCCGGCTCGGCGACCGCCTACGGCGCACCCGCCAACGTGCAGGCGAACCTCGTCGATCTCGGCTATCCGGGCGTACTGCCGGTGCTGAACGGCGAGGCGGTGCGCATGGCGGTCAAGCTCGGGCTGGCCCTGAATGCCCGCATCGCGACCCACTCGGTGTTCGCGCGCAAGAACTACTTCTATCCCGATCTGCCGAAGGGCTACCAGATCAGCCAGTACGAGCTGCCGATCGTCGCCGACGGCGCGCTCGACATCGTGCTCGAGGACGGCAGCGTACGCCGCATCGGCGTCACCCGCGCGCACCTGGAGGAGGACGCCGGCAAATCCCTGCACGAGGGCCTCGCCGGCGTGACCGGCATCGATCTGAACCGCGCCGGCACCCCGCTGGTGGAGATCGTCTCCGAGCCGGACCTGCGCTCGGCGAAGGAAGCGGTCGCCTACATGAAGAAGGTGCACACGCTGGTGCGCTACCTCGAGATCTGCGACGGCAATATGCAGGAGGGCTCGTTCCGCTGCGATGCCAACGTCTCGGTACGCCGCTCCGGGGCGCTCAAGTTCGGCACGCGCGCGGAGATCAAGAATCTCAACTCCTTTCGGTTCGTCGAGCGCGCCATCAACTACGAGGTGTCCCGCCAGATCGAGCTGCTCGAGTCGGGCGGTCGGGTGCTGCAGGAGACGCGCCTGTACGATCCCGACAAGGGCGAGACGCGCTCGATGCGCTCCAAGGAAGAGGCGAACGACTACCGCTATTTCCCTGACCCGGATCTGCTGCCGCTCGAGCTGGATGCGGCGTTCATCGACTCGGTGCGCGCAACGCTGCCGGAGCTGCCGGATCAGAAGGCGGCACGCTTCTGCGCGCAGCATGGGCTGTCGGCCTACGATGCCGGCGTGCTCACGGCGAGCCGCGAGTTGGCGGCGTACTACGAGGAGGTTGTGCGCGCCGCGCCTGCAGACCCGAAGCTCGCCGCCAACTGGGTGATGGGGGATCTGGCCGCAGCGCTCAATCGCGAGAGCCTCGAGATCGACTGCGGGCGCCTGCCCGCGGCGCGCCTTGGCGGGCTCCTCAGGCGCATCTCCGACCAGACCATCTCGGGCAAGATCGCCAAGGAAGTGTTCGAGGCGATGTGGACCGGCAGCGCAGAGGCGGACACGGTGATCGCCGCCAAGGGTCTGCGCCAGATCACCGACAGCGCCGCCATCCTGCGGGTGATCGACGAGGTCATGGCGAACAACCCGGCGCAGCTCGCCGAGTACCGCGGCGGCAAGGACAAGCTGTTCGGCTTCTTCGTTGGGCAGGTGATGAAGGCAACCGGCGGCAAGGCGAACCCCGCGCAGCTCAATGAGCTGTTGCGCCGCAAGCTGAGCGGCTGAGCGCACCGCGGCCCACGGGGTTGAGTTGTGCGCCCGCGTACCCCATTGTGCCGGGGCGATGGAACACGCTACTCCCGAGCGCGGCGACCAGGTCCGCCGCTTCATTTTCGAGAATCGCCCGGTTCGCGGGCATTGGGTGCAACTCGAGCGCGCCTGGCAGGAGCTGCGCGCGCACGCGCATTACCCGCCACCGGTCACGGGGCTCCTCGGGGAAGCGGTGGTCGCCGCGGTGCTGCTCGCGGCCACTCTGAAGTTTCGCGGCACCCTGACCTTTCAGCTGCAGGGCGATGGCGCGGTGAGTCTGCTGGTCGCGCAATGCACGCGCGATTTCCGTCTGCGGGCGATGGCACGCTGTGACAGCGCGGCTGTCGAGCGGCTGGCGGTTGCAGAGCGGCCCGAGGGGCAGTTCCGCGCGCTGGTCGGCAACACCGGCCGCATTGCCGTTACCGTGGAGGCGGATGAGCGAAGCCTGCGCTACCAGGGCGTGGTGCCACTCACTGGCGCCTCGCTCGCTGAGTCGCTCGAGGCTTACTTCGCCTCATCCGAGCAGCTGCCGACGCAGGTGCTGCTGGCGGTGGATGCAGGGCGCAGTGCTGGCCTGCTGCTGCAGAAGCTCCCCGATTCAGGCGGCGGCGAGCCCGAAGAGGTGGCGGCTGCGTGGGAGGGTGCGCAGCGAGGGATGGTGAAGATTGCCCCGGCATTGCTGCTCAAGGGCAGCGCCGAAGAGGTGCTCGCAAGGGGCTTCGCCGCGCATGACGTGCGGTTGTTCCGCGGCGCACCGGTGCGTTTCGAGTGTCGCTGCAGCCAGGGACGGGTTGCGGGACTGCTGCGGGCGCTCGGCGCCGACGAGGTTCGCGACGTCCTCAAGGAGCAGGGGGCGGTCACCGTAACGTGTGAGTTCTGTCAGCGCCCTTACCGCTTCGACCCGATCGATGTGGAGGTGCTCTTTGCCGCTGCCCCACCCACCGGGGATTCCGCCGCGATTCATTGATATCGCCGGGGTAGCCGCCGCCCGCCGATTGTCTCATACACGAGACAGTTCAGCCCATACCCGTTCATATCGCAGCCGGAATGGCTATGGGTGAAAGTTAATTTAAAGACTTGTAGAATCCTTTTCATGCAATCCGTAGTACCGGCTACGTTGGTGAAATGGCTGCGCGCTGCCGGAGAGCCGAGCCGGCTGCGGCTGCTGTCGCTGTGTGCGGAAGGGCCCTGGAGCGTATCGGACCTCGCGCAAGCGCTGCGTCAAAGCGAACCGCGGGTGTCGCGGCATCTGCGGATCCTGTGCGAGGCGGGCCTGCTCGAGCGGTTGCCGCAGGGTCAATGGGTTCACTACCGCATCGCCGGCGATGCCGGAGCCGGCAGCTTGGTGCGTGGGCTACTGGCCCAGCTCGATCGCCGCGATCCACTGCTGCAGTGTGATCGACGTGCCGCACGCAGCGCGGGGGACGGCGCGCAGGTTGCTGAGTCACGCCTCGGCCGGGCGCTCGCCGCATTCGTCGCGGCGGGCGGCGGCAAGGGATCCATGGGCACGGTACTGCTGGTCGGCGTTGCACATCCGGAGCTGCTCGCCGCCACGGCGCCGCTCGCACGGCAATGCACGGCGCTCGCGCCCTCGCGCCGCGCGGCGCAGGCGGCGCGCGCCTTCGCCGCACAGCACGGCCTCGCCTGCCACGTCATGCCGGTCGCGAACCTTACCGCCGCCGCAGCCGCCGCCCTCGAGCGTGCCGGGGACTCCTTCGACGCCGTGCTGCTCGATCACCCGGCCGTGAGTGGCGAGGCACTTACACCGGTGCTGGAAGCAACGCGGCGCATGCTGGCGCCGCGCGGGCGAGTGTGGCTCTTCGAGCCCTACGAGGCGCTCGAGGGATCACGTGAACGCGTGGTCGAGCATCCGCTTGCGCGGCTGCGTCGTCTGCTGGCCGAGGCGGGCCTGGCGTGCGAGCGACTGAGTCCGATCGAGGCCGACGGCGAGCATGTGCTCGCCGCGGCGGCGCAGGCCGGCACCGTTGCCGGACAGCGCTTGCAGGGAGCGGGCCGATGATGCCCGCCGCTGCGCCCCTGCACGTGTCGTTCGAGTTCTTTCCACCGCATGATGCCGCGATGGAGGCGACACTATGGCGCTCGCTCGAGCGTCTGGCGCCGCTCGCGCCACGCTTCGTGTCGGTGACCTACGGCGCCGACGGCTCGACACGCGCACGCACGCACGAGGTGGTGACGCGCATCCAGCAGGGCACCACGCTCACCGGTGCGCCGCACCTCACCTGCATCGGCGCCTCGCGCGGGGAGATTCTCGACATCGCGCGCGGCTACTGGGATGAGGGCATCCGCCACCTGGTGGCGCTGCGCGGCGATCCGCCGCAGGAGCAGGGCGGCTATCAGCCCCACCCGGACGGTTTCCCGCACGCTGCCGAGCTGGTGGCGGCGCTGCGGGCGCTCGCGCCATTCGACATCTCGGTGGCCGCATATCCGGAGGTGCATCCCGAGGCACACTCGGCGGCGGCGGACCTGGATAACCTCAAGCGCAAGCTCGATGCGGGCGCCACGCGCGCCATCACCCAGTTCTTCTACGATAGCCAGGTGTTCCTGCGCTTTCGCGACCGCTGCGCGGCGGCCGGCGTCAGCGCGCCGATCGTGCCTGGCATTCTGCCGGTGACGCGTTTGCCACAGGTGCAGCGCTTCGCGCAGCGCTGCGGCGCCAGCATCCCGCCGTGGCTCATCGAGCGCTTCGCCGGTCTCGATGACGATCACGAAACCCGTCTGACGGTAGCCGCGAGTGTCGCCATCGAGCAGGTGCAGGAGCTGCGGCGCCACGGCGTGCGCGAGTTTCATTTCTATACGCTGAATCGCGCCGCGCTGACTTACGCCATCTGTCACGCGCTCGGCCTGCGCCCGCTGCTGCCGCTGCCGCGCACGTCCACGGCGGCGCCGGCGTGAGCGGCTGCGCACACGGCACGGCGCCGCACGCCGATCGCGAGGCCGAACAGCGCCAGCGCGCCGCCTTTCGCGCCGCGGCAGCGGCACCCTTCGCCGTGGAAGCGGTGGACGAGGGCGAGCGGCGCACGCGCATCGAGCGTCTGCGGCAGCTGCTCACCGAGCGCATCGTGCTCCTCGACGGCGCCATGGGCACCATGATCCAGCGGTGCAAGCTCGACGAGGCCGGCTATCGCGGCGCGCGGCTGCGCGAGCACGGCCGCGACCTGCGCGGCAACAACGACATCCTGACACTGACGCGCCCGGAAGTGGTGAGCGAGATTCACCGCGCCTACCTCGCCGCCGGCGCCGACATCATCGAGACCAACACCTTCAACTCCAACAGCATCTCGCAGGCGGACTATGCCACCGCTGCGCTGGCGCCCGAGCTCAATTACCGGGCGGCGCGGCTGGCGCGCAGCGCCGCCGACGAATTCACCCGCCAGGACGGCGCGCCACGCTTCGTCGCCGGTGCGCTCGGACCCACCAACCGCATGACCTCGCTGTCCCCGGACGTCAACGATCCCGGCTACCGCAGCGTGACCTTCGATCAGCTGGTCGCCGCCTATCTCGAGGCGGCGCGCGCACTAGCGCTGGGTGGCGCCGACCTGTTGCTGATCGAGACCATCTTCGACACGCTGAACGCCAAGGCGGCGATCTACGCGGCGCTGACGCTGTTCGAGGAGACCGGGATCGAGCTGCCGCTCGCCATCTCCGGCACCATTACCGACGCCTCCGGCCGGCTGCTCTCCGGGCAGACCACCGAGGCGTTCTGGAACTCGATCCGACATGCGCGGCCGCTCATGGTGGGCCTGAACTGCGCGCTCGGCGGCCGCCAGCTGCGCGCCTACATCGAGGAGCTCGGCGTCGCCGCCGCCGATACTTACGTTTGTGCCTATCCGAACGCCGGCTTGCCGAACGCGTTCGGCGAGTACGACGAGACGCCGGCCGAGACCGCCGCCATCCTGGGCGAGTACGGCGAGTCGGCGCTGGTGAACGTCGTCGGCGGCTGCTGCGGCACGACTCCCGAGCACATTCGCATGCTGCACGCCGCGCTCGTGCGCCATGCGCCGCGGCGCCTCACGGTACTGCCGGCGAAGTGCCGGCTCGCGGGGCTCGAGCCGCTCAACATCGACGATAGCAGCCTGTTCGTCAACGTCGGCGAGCGCACCAACGTCACCGGCTCGGCGCGCTTCCGCAAGCTGATCGAGGCCAACGACTACGGCGCCGCGCTCGAGGTGGCGCGCCAGCAGGTGAACAGCGGCGCGCAGCTGATCGACGTCAACATGGACGAGGGCATGCTGGATTCGGAAGCCGCGATGGTGCGCTTCCTCAACCTGGTGGCTGCGGAGCCCGATATCGCCCGCGTGCCGGTGATGATCGACTCCTCGAAGTGGTCGGTGCTCGAGGCCGGGCTGAAGTGCGTGCAGGGCAAGCCGGTGGTCAACTCGCTCAGTCTCAAGGAGGGCGAGCAGATCTTCATCGAACATGCCCGCCGCGTGCGCCGCTACGGTGCGGCGGTGGTGGTGATGGCCTTCGACGAGCAGGGCCAGGCCGACACGGTGGCGCGGCGCTTAGGCGTCTGCGCACGGGCGCACCGCATCCTCACCACCCAGGCCGGGTTTGAACCCGGGGACATCATTTTCGACCCCAACATCTTCGCGATCGCCACCGGCATCGAGGAGCACAACGGTTACGGCCTCGCCTTCATCGAGGCCACCCGCCGTATCAAGCAGGAACTGCCCGGCGCGCTGGTGAGCGGCGGCGTGAGCAACGTGTCGTTCTCGTTCCGCGGTAACGACCAGGTGCGCGAAGCCATGCACTCGGTGTTCCTCTACCACGCCATCGAGGCGGGGATGGACATGGGGATCGTCAATGCCGGCCAGCTCGGGGTGTACGAGCAGCTCGATGCGGAGCTGCGCGCCGCGTGCGAGGACGTGGTCCTCAACCGCCGCGCCGATGCCACCGACCGGCTGCTGGAGATCGCCGGGCGCTACAAGGGCGGCGGCGCCACACGCCGCGCCGAGGATCTCGAGTGGCGCAAGCTCCCGGTCGCCAAGCGCCTGGAGCACGCCCTGGTGAAGGGCATCGACGACTACATCATCGAGGACACCGAGGCGGCGCGCCAGTCGTTCGAGCGGCCGCTGCAGGTGATCGAAGGGCCATTGATGGACGGCATGAATGTCGTCGGCGACCTGTTCGGCGCGGGCAAGATGTTCCTGCCGCAGGTGGTGAAGAGCGCGCGCGTGATGAAGCGCGCGGTTGCCCACCTGGTGCCCTACATCGAGCAGAGCAAGAGCGACGCAGCGCCGCGCGCGCGCGGACGCATCGTCATGGCGACCGTCAAGGGCGACGTGCACGACATCGGCAAGAACATCGTCGGCGTGGTGCTGCAATGTAACAACTTCGAGGTGATCGACCTGGGAGTGATGGTGCCGTGCGAGCAGATCCTGGAGACGGCGCGACGCGAGCAGGCCGATCTCATCGGGCTGTCGGGGCTGATCACACCCTCGCTCGACGAGATGGTGCACGTCGGCCGCGAGATGCAGCGCCAGGGCTTCACCGTGCCGCTGCTGATCGGCGGCGCCACCACATCGCCGGCGCACACCGCGGTGAAGATCGCGCCGCAGTACCAGTCACCGGTGGTGTACGTGAAGGACGCCTCGCGCGCCGTCGGCGTATGCCAGACGCTCACGCAGCCCGAGCAGCGCGCCGCCTTCGCCGCCAAAGTCCTCGAAGAACACGCGCGCCGCCGCGAGCAGCACGCCGCCAAGAAGGTCAAGGTGCCCGAGGCCTCGCTGGCCGCCGCGCGCGCCAATCACCGCACCATCGACTGGGCCGCGTACGACGCGCCGGCGCCACGCGTGCCCGGCGTGCAGCGCTTCGATGCCTACCCGCTGGGCGAGCTGCTCGGCTACATCGACTGGATGCCGTTCTTCAACGCCTGGGAATTCTCGGGCAAGTTCCCCGACATTCTCAGCGATGCGGTGGTCGGAGAGGCGGCCAGCAACCTGTATGCCGACGCGCGTCGCATGCTGAAGGCGCTCATCGCCGAGCAGTGGCTGACGGTCCGAGCCGTGGTGGGGCTGTTCCCGGCCAACGCCGCCGGCGACGACGTGCAGGTCTACGCGGACGAGTCGCGCACGAAGATCCTGACGACGCTCAGTTTCCTGCGACAGCAGAAGGGCAAGCCGCCCGGCCAGCCACACGAGTGTCTCGCCGATTACGTCGCGCCGCGCGCGAGCGGCGTGGGCGATTACATCGGCGCCTTCGCAGTAACCGCAGGTCTGGGCATCGAGCCGCATCTCGAGCAATTCGCGCGCAGCCACGACGACTACTCCGCCATCATGCTCAAGGCGCTCGCCGACCGCTTCGCCGAGGCGGCCGCAGAGCATTTCCACGAGCGGGTGCGGCGCGAGCTGTGGGGCTACGCCGCGACGGAAGTGCTCACCAACGAGCAGCTGCTGCGCGAGGAGTACCGCGGCATCCGTCCGGCGCCCGGTTACCCCGCCTGCCCGGATCACACCGAGAAGGCCAAACTGTGGCGGCTGCTGGATGTCGAGCGCAACACCGCCATCCGGCTGACCGACTCCTATGCCATGTACCCGGCGGCGGCGGTGTGCGGCTGGTACCTCGCGCACCCCGAGGCGCGCTACTTCGCGGTTGGCAAGATCGACCGCGATCAAGTGGAGGATTACGCCCGCCGCCAGGGCGTCACTACCGCAGAAGCCGAGCGCTGGCTGGGCCCGAACCTCGGCTACGAGCGCTGAGCGCGCGCCGCGATCTACGGCACCTCGATGCTCAGCCGCCGGAACCACGCTTCCGTGCCGCGGTGCTGCAGTACGATGTGCCCGGCGTCGAGGCGGCCGAACTGCGGTAAATCGCGGAAGCGGCTGCGCGCGATGCGCCCCAGCAGCTCCTCGCTCGCCAGATTACAACCGATCACCTGGCGATCGTCGATCCAGTATTCGATCAGCGGGCCTTTCATGATGATGCGCGCGCTGTGGTAGGCGTTCGCGGCGCTGCGCTGGTCGTGCCACGGCGCCATCAGCCCGTAGAGCGCGCCGCAGGAGGTGAGCGCGTCCGCGCCCTCCGCATGGTGCTCGTCATCGAGCAGCTGCAGCGCCGGCCCGCTGTGTGCTGCCGGACCAGCGCTCTCGTTCACGCGACACAGCACCGCGGTGCTGCCGGCGCGCGGCAGGCGCCAGTCGAACAGCAGCGTGAAGTCGCCGAAGCTCGCGCGCGTGATCAGATCGACCCGCTCCCCGCCCGGGACAGCGTGCAATACGTCGCCGTCCACGCTCCATGCGCGCTGCGGAAACTCCGTACCGCCATAGGCGCGCCATTGCGCGTCCGTGAGTTCCTGTTCAGCCATGGTGCACCATCTTACGGTTGTGAGTGGCATGCTACCTCAGGTGACTCACGTGCGACATCGCCCGAAGTAGTAGTGCTGCCAGCCGCAGCGCCTGAACCGTGCCTTCGGGAGTCTCCTTGAGGCCGCCGTCGCACCTTCAGCGCGTGCCGTGCCGCTCGCTCTCGAGTGCGCGCAGATAGCCGGCACCGCCGAGTTCGCGCATCTGCCCGAGTATCCAGTCGCGGCGCGCCAGCAGGTAGCGCGAAGGACGATCGGCGTGCAGCCGCAGCGGATTCGGCAGCACGGCCGCGAGCAGTGCCGCCTCCGCCGAGCTCAGCCGCAATGCGGGCTCGCGCCAGAAGCGCTCGGCCGCCGCCTGCACCCCGTAGATGCCGTCACCGAACTGCGCGAGGTTCAGATACATCTCCAGTATGCGTTCCTTGGGCCAGAAAGCCTCGATCAGCACGGTGAAGTACGCCTCCAGAGCCTTGCGCACGAAGCTGTGGCCGGGCCACAGGAACAGGTTCTTGGCCACCTGCTGCGAGATCGTGCTGGCACCGCGCAGACGCTTGCCACGCTCACTGGCGCGCACGGCGGCGCGGATCGAATCGAAATCGAAGCCGGCGTGGAACGGAAACTGCTGATCCTCGGAAGCGATGACCGCGATGGCGGCGTGCGCGGATATCTGCTCGAGACTCACCCAGCGGAAGTCGGTGTGATAGCCGCGCTCACCTTCACGCCAGGCGGTGAGGCTTGCCTCGAGCATGAAGGCGCTGGTGAACGGATGCGCCCAGCGCAGCACCAGCACCGGCGTGGCGGTGATTGCCAGCCATACCAGCAACGTCGCGCCGAGCCATTTCAGCAGAAGCCGGGCTCGAGGTGCGCGCTGGCGCAATCGTGCTTACGCCGTCGCGACGCGGCGCGCCGACGTTATCAGCACGTCCTCGAGCGGCGCGTCCTGGTGGCCCTTGCGCGTGCCGGTGCGCACGCCCGCGATCCGATCGATCACGTCCATGCCGTCGCTGACCCGCCCGAACACCGCGTAGCCGTAATCGCGCGGCCCGTGATCGAGGAAGGCGTTGTCGGCGAGGTTGACGAAGAACTGCGAGGTGGCGCTGTGGATGTCGCTGGTGCGGGCCATCGACAGCGTGCCACGCAGGTTCTTCAGCCCGTTGTGCGCTTCGTTGCGGACCGGCGTGCGCGTCTTGCGGTTGCTGAAGTCGCCGCCGAGACCGCCCCCCTGGATCACGAACCCCGGCACGATGCGATGGAAGATCGTGCCGTCGTAGTGACCATCATCGACGTAGCGCAGGAAGTTCTCGACCGTTTGCGGAGCCTCCTTCGGGAACAGCTCCACCGTGAAGGCGCCGTGCGAGGTTTCAAATCTGACCATATTGTCCTTCCGTTGCGCGCTCGTGACCGCCGAGATCGCGATGCGAGCGTACATAACGGTAGCCGGCCAGGACAAGCTCGTGTCGCACCGCGGCCCCCTGATCGGTGCCGTGCTCGAGCAGCAGCCAGCCGCCGGGGAGCAGGTGTTGCCCGGCACCGCGCACGATGAGGCGCAGGCACGCGAGGGCATCGCCGCCGGGGGTGAGAGCGAGGCGCGGCTCGTGAGCGAGCGCAGCGCTCGCCAGAGCCGGATCGCCGGCGGCAACGTAGGGCGGATTACTCACCACCAGGTCGAACCGTGCACCGGCCAGGGGTGCGAACCAACTGCCCTGCAGGAGCTGCAATTCGAGCCCGAGCCGCGCGGCGTTGGTGCGGGCTACCGCCAATGCCTCGCTCGACACGTCGGTGGCAGTTACCCGCCAGTGCGGGCGCTCGAAAGCCAGGGCCAGTGCCACGGCGCCCGAGCCGGTGCCCAGGTCCACTACCCGGGCGCGCTCGCTGCCCTGCAGCGCGAGGGCGCGCTCCACGAGCAGCTCGGTCTCCGGCCGCGGCACCAGCACCGCCGGGGAGACGGCGAGCTCGAGTGACCAGAACTCCCGCCGCCCGGTCAGATACGCCGCCGGTTCCCCGAGCGCGCGCCGCTCGATCAGGGCGGCATAGCGAGGTGCGGCTGCCGCGTCGACCGGAGCCCCCGGGTCGGCGATCAGCTGCGAGCGTGTCGTGCCGAGGACATGGGCCAGCAGCACGGCCGCCTCCAGCGCCGCGGTCGTGTCGCCGCCGGCGGCGCCCAGGGCCTGCACGCCTTGGGCGAGGAGGTTGCCGACGTTGTTGCTGATCGTCACGACGATAATGAATATGCGCAGCCAGGCCGCGGCGCTATCATATTTAAATGGCCAACGTTACGTATCCGCCGCAGCGGCAGCTGTCGGTCGGGGAAGTGCTGGATCTGAGCTTCGGCATTTACCGCGTCACGCTCGGCAAATGCCTGCTGCTCGCCGCACTAGGCGTGATCGCCGGACAGCTGGGCAACTTCTACCTGCTGGTGAAAGGCACCCCGCCGGTGAGGGGCGCGGCCGGCATGCAGCAGTTGCTGTCCGAGATGCGTGATCCGTCGTTGTGGGTGGTGAGCATCATCAGTGCAGTGCTGGCGATGGCCTTCTATGGCGCAGTACTGCTGCGCCAGCGCGCGATCATCGGCCAGGGCGCGATCGGCGGCGAGATTGCGGCGGCACTGCAGCGCATGCCGGCCTTCATCGGTCTGCTCATCCTGATCGCGGTCGGCTGCGGCGTGTGCTTCGTGCCGGCGATCGTGACCGGCGGCGCGTTGCGCGTGCTGCTGGCGCTCGCGGGGCTGATCCTGCTGAGCTACGGCATCGTGGCGATCTCCTGCGCGCAGACGGTGCTGTTCCTCGAGCACAGTGGGCCGGTCGACAGCCTGTCACGCAGCTGGCGGCTGACCTCGGGCAGCTTCTGGCGCCTGAGCCTCATCTACACCGTGGCATTCATCGTGCTGCTCGTGCTGTACGTGGCGATCGGCGCGATCGGCGGGTTTGTGGCGGGCATCCTCGGCCGCGGTGATGTGGCGCTGGCCATGGCAGTCGGGCAGGTCGTGGGCATCGCGCTGGGGGCGCTGGCGACACCTTTTTATGGCGCGCTGGCGCTGGCCGTGCTCGGCGATCTGAAGGTGCGCAAGGAGGGCGCGGATCTCGAGCAACGTATCTCGGCGACGGCCTGAGAACGTGGCGCGCGCGCGGCTCGCGCTGCTGCTGCTGTGTGCCGCGCTGCCATGTGCACACGCGCATGACCCGCTGGCGGCGATCGACCAATGCATCGCCAGGCTTGATGCCTCCCTCGATGTTGGCTATGCGCGCATCGCCGCACGCTGTCCGGAGCTGACCCCGGCGCTGGCGCAAAGCCCGTTTGCTGCGTGGCTGCCGGCGGACTGGAACCGTCCGGACAATCAACTGTCGGCGGCCGGTTCGTCCGAGTTGCACACGCTGCTCTCGCGCGCCGCCGGCGCTGCGCCGCCCGCCCGCCCGCCACCGCCTACCACCCGCCTCGCCGCCGTGCTCGCCGCACTGCCTCGGAGCGAGGGCGGCCGTGGCAGCTGGTGGCTGCGCTTCAAGGACTGGCTGCATCGCATCCTCACACCGCATTCGCGGGGCGACGACAGCTGGCTGCGCGGCTTGCTCTCGCGCATCGACCTGCCGACGCACGCCCTGCAGCTGATGGCCTGGGCAACGCTGGCGCTGGCAGTCGTGCTCGCGGCCGGCATCGTGATCAACGAGCTGCGGGTGGCCGGGCTCCTCGGTCGCCGCGCGGCACGCGTGGGGGCGCGGCAGCTGCCTGGCGCAGCAGCCGCTGCCACGCTGGAGCAGATCGACCGGGCCGCGCCCGAGCAGCAGCCCGGCCTGCTGCTCGAGCTCATCGCCGCACGGCTTGCCGAGCTCGGGCGCCTGCCGCCGGCCCGCGCCCTGACCGCACGCGAGCTCGGCCAACGCGCCCACCTGCCCGACGAGTCCGCGCGCACCCGCCTGGCGGAGCTGGTATCGGTGTGTGAGCGCGTGCGCTTCTCCGGCGAGCGCGTCGCCGCGACGCGCCTTGCACAGGCGCTGCGCAGCGGCCGCCTGCTGCTGGCTGTGCTCGATGGGCCACTGCCTGGCGCATCCCTGGCAGCGGCGCGCTGATGCGCGAGCGGCTCGTGACCTTGACGTGCGCGCTCGGCGCGCTGCTGCTGTTCGGTACGCTGTTCCTGCGTGCGGATTCGTTCGCAGGGCCGCCGGTCACGCAGCCGACGAGCGCGGAGGCCGGCGACAACGGCCTGCTCGGGGCCATGAGCTGGCTCAGGGGCGAGGGCGTGCGCACGCTGTCGCTGCGCGAGCGGTTCGGCTCGCTCGCGCAGCAGCGCGGTCTGACGCCGCGCGGCAACCTGCTGATCGTCTGCCTGCCGGCGGCCACCACGTTCCGTCGCGAGGAACTGGTGGCCCTCGATCGCTGGGTTCGTGATGGCAACACGCTGCTGGTGCTGGCGGCGCTGCGCGATCGCCCCGCCTGGGCGCCGTTTCCCTTCACGCTGAGCAACGATCTGCAGCTGCTCACCGGGCTGAGCGTGCAGCCCGCGGCGCCGCAAAAGGGGGCGAGTCGCAGAGCCGCGCCCGCCGCTGCCGGCGCTTCCACCACCGAGCACGCAAGCGGGACGGGACAGGCGCGCGCCGCATCGCCTCGCGCCGGCGCACTCGCCGAGGCGCTGCGCCTCACGACGCGACTCGCCACCGCACGTCACAGCTCGCTCCTGCCAAACCGCGCCCAGCCATTCTTCGCAGGCGTCGCGCGCGCGGTGGCGTTCTCCGACTACGCGCCGTTCGGCGCTGGCACGGCAGGCCCGCGCGATGGCTTCGCGCTGTCGCTGGCTCACGAGGGCGATGGCGGCGCCGATGCGTTCTGGATCCGCCCGGCCGGCGCCGGCGCGATCATCGTCAGCGGCTTCGCCTCGCTGTTCAGCAACCGCGCGCTCGGCGGTGCCGACAACGCGCGGCTGCTCGCCAACCTGATCGCTGCCACCGTCGGCACCGATGGCAGCGTGCTGTTCGACGACGAGCACCAGGGTCTGAGCGCCGACTACGACCCGGCCAGGTTCTACCGCGACCCGCGCCTGTACGCGACACTGGCAGTCATCAGCGCCGTGTGGCTGACCTGGGTGCTGGGCGGCACGCAGTTGCTCATGCCGCTGCGGCACGTGGCTGCGCCGCGCGAGGCGGAGCTGGTGCGCACCACCGGATTGTTTCTGGCACGCGTGCTGCGTCCGGCCGCCGCGGCGCGCCGCCTGTTCGAGCAGTTTTTACGCCGCATCGGCAGCGCCGCGGGTCGAGCTGCCGAGGACCCCGCGCGCCTGTGGCAGTGGCTCGAGCAACATCCGCGCCTCACACGCGCCGATGTGCAGCAGCTGCACGAGTGGCAGGCGGCCGCCGGCGCCGGTCGCCGCGTGCCCCTGATCCGGCTGCACAACCTCATCATCCGCACTGAAAGGCAGCTTGCTGAATGAGCACCGCGATCCGCCAGCTTCGGGAACGGCTCCTCGAGGAGCTCGGCCGGGTGGTCGTCGGGGTCGAGTCCTCGGTGGATGCGCTGGTGATCGCGCTGATCGCGCGCGGCCACGTACTGGTCCAGGGTGTGCCCGGACTCGGTAAAACGCTGTTCGCGAAAGCACTCGCCCGGGCGCTCGGCGGGGAGTTCAAGCGCATCCAGGGAACGGCCGACCTGATGCCGAGCGACATCATCGGTGTGCACGTGTTCGATGAGGCAGCGCGCGGCTTCGCGTTCCGCCCTGGCCCGCTGTTCGCCGACGTCATCCTGATGGATGAGATCAACCGCGCCGGTCCCAAGACGCAATCGGCACTGCTCGAAGCCATGGAGGAGCGCCAGGTGAGCGTGGAGCGCACCGTGCTGCCGCTGCCGGCGGACTTCATCGTGCTCGCCACGCAGAATCCGCGCGAATTCGAGGGCACCTTCCCGTTGCCGGAGTCGCAACTGGATCGCTTCATGCTGCGGGTGGACATGAGCTACCCGCGACGCGAGGCGGAGAGCGAGATCGTGGCGCGCTACGGCGGGGTGCTGACCGCGGCGCACACCACACTTGCCGCCGTCGCGGCTATCGATCGGGCGCTGCTGCGGGAAGCGCGCGAGCTCACCGAGCAGGTGCACGTCTCCGCGGCGCTCAGCGCCTACGTGCTCGATCTGGCGGCGGCGACGCGCGAGCACCCGCGGCTGGCGCTGGGGCTGTCGACCCGCGGCGTCCTGGCGCTGGTCAAGGCGGCACGCGTGGTCGCGGGACTGCGCGCCGCTGACTTCGTGACACCGGACGACGTGAAGCTGGTGGCGCCCTGGGTGCTGGCGCACCGCCTGGTGCTGACGCCGGAAGCGACACTGGAAGGTACCAGCGATGCGCAGCTCGTGCAGGGGTTGCTCGACAGTACCCCGGTGCCGCGCTGAGCACCATGCATCTCGCCCCGCGCAGCTACGTGCTGGTGATGCTGACCGCGGTGCTCGCCTGCATCGGTATCTGGTCGAGCGATCACGGCCTGGCGCGGCTGTGGCACGTGCCCGCGGGGCTGCTGCTGCTCGGCCTCGCCGCTGACGGTTTGCTGGTGCGCCGCCTCCTGCCGCTGGTGCGGATCGAGACCGCGGCGACGGCCTTCCTCGGCAGAGCGCAGCCGGCCGAAGTGTCGTTCACCAACCCGGCAGCCCGGCCGCTGACGCTCGAGTACGCGCCGGCCACTCCGCCGGGATTAGAGGCGCCGGCCGCGGTGCGCCGTCTCACCGTGCCGGCACGCGGCTCGTTCACCGATCCTCTGCCGTTGCTGCCGGTGCGACTCGGGCCACAGCGTTGGCCGCTGCTGCCGGCACGGGTGCGTGGCCCGCTGGCGCTCGCCTGGTGGAATGCCACACTGCAGCCGCGCGCCAGCTGCGTGGTGGCGCCCGACACGCTGCGCGGGCGCGCCCGCGTGCAGGGGTTCGCTGCCGGCGCGCGTGCGCGTCGCGTCGTCGGTGCCGGTCAGGAGCTGTACCAGCTGCGCGCCTACGCGCGCGGGGATCCGCTGACGCGCATCGACTGGAAGGCCACCGCGCGCAGCGGTGAGCTGGTGAGTCGCGACTACAGCGAGGATCAGCATCTCGATGTGCTGGTCGCCATCGACGCCGGACGGCTGAGCCGGGTACGTGCCGGCGCCCTCGACCGGCTCGGCGTATATAGCAATGCGGCGGCGCGCCTGGCCGAGATCGTCACGCACAACGATGACCGCATCGGTCTGGTGGTGTACTCCGGGGGCGTGCTGGCCAGCTGCGCGCCGGGGCGCGGGCTGCAGGCGGTCGCGCGCCTGCGACAGGCGCTGGCGCAGCTGTCGGTGCAGCCCGACGAGTCCGACCCGACTGCTGCCGCGGTGAGCATCCGCAACCTGCTGCGACAGCGAGCGCTCATCGTGCTGCTGACGGATCTGGACGATGCCAGCATCGCCGCCTCGCTGGCGCGCGCGGTGCAGCTGCTGGCGCCACCGCATCTGGTAGTGGTCGCAGGCATACGCAGCGGTGAGATCGCGACCCTGGCACGTAGCAGCGCGCGTACCTGGCAGGACCCGTGGATCTCGCTGGCGGCGCTGGAGCACGAGGACCGTGCCGCGTGCCAGCGTGCGCTGTTGCAGCGACTCGGCGCGCCGGTGGTGGCCGCCCCCGCGGAGCGGCTGGAGCCGGCACTGTTCGGCTGCTACGAGGCGCTGCGCCGTGCGCGGCGCATCTAGGCGCTGCTGCGCCCGGCAGCGGCGCGCCGCCCGAACAGCCGGCCGGTGAGAAACGCCACCATCAGGCACCAGTAGCCGACACCGATCAGAATCCGTATCCGCAGTGAGATGCGCGGATCGGGTGAGATGAAGCCCTCGATCAGCCCGGCGCCCACCAGCAGCAGCGCGCAGGCAAACAGCACTACGCCGCTGCGCAGTGCGGCGGCGCGAAACGACTCGAGACGGCCCATGGAGCCGGGGCGGATGAGCGCCTCACCGATGGCCGCGCCGGCGGCACCGGACAGGCACATCACCGACAGTTCCACGCAGCCGTGCGGCACGATGAAGCTGAACAGCTGAGCAGCGAGTCCGTGCTGGCCGGTGAACGCGAATACCGCGCCGAGCATCAGCCCGTTGAGACCCAGGATGTACAGCGTCCCCAGTCCGAACAGAAAGCCGAGACAGTAGGCAAACAGGCTGACCACGATGTTGTTGGTCAGTATCTGCACCGACAGGACCGAGGAGGGCACCACGTTGAGCAGCCCATGGGTCCAGAGCTTGCCGCTGTCCACGCTCGCGATCATCTCTGGCGATGCGAACAGCGCGATCAGATCCGGGTAGCGATGTACCAGCGCGTACCCGGCGCAGGTGGCCAGCACGAAGATGAGCGTCGTCCACGCCAGGTACGGCGCCAGCCAGCGCACCGCAGCGGGGGCCTGCGCGGTCAGCAGCAGGCGCAGCGCACTGCCGGCGCGCCACGCGCCATGGTGCAGCGTCGCATGCGCGTAGGCGTAGGCGCTCTCCAGGTATTCGCGCGTGCGGCTCGAGGGCATGAGCGCGCGCGCCCGCGCCAGATCGTGCGCCAGCAGCCGGTAGTCTTCCACGAGGCGCGCCGCATCGGCGACGTCGTCGGTAGCCCCTCGCGCCAGCCGCGCGGCGCGCGCCTGCGCCTCCTGCCAGGCGCGTGCGCGCCCGAGCAGCGCGGCGGCGAGTGCCTGCGTGCGGGCCTGGCTGTTGCCACCGTGCGCCATCTACGGGCGCGCCAGACGCTCGAGCCGCGCACGCCACTGCAGCTCGTCGCCGGGGCTGAGGTCGGCCTCGGCACCGAGGTAGCGCTGCAGCAACTGCCGGGCGAGGCGGATACGCGCTTCCGGGACCAGACTGCCCCAGCGCTGCAGCAGATCGACGGCGATCTCCGCGCCGAGCGGATCGAGCTTGCCGAGCCGCTGCGCGGCATTCTGCAACAGCTCCGCATCGGTCATGGTGCGCTCGTATACCAGCAGCGTACCGGCGGCCATGTCGCCGCAGCGCAGACTGTCGCGCGTCATGACCATCAGCGTGAGTCCGACACCGTACATCACCGGCAGGCTGTCGATGAGCCGGAACACGTTGCGTACCAGCAGCGGGCCGGCGCTGGGCGGTCCGCCGTAGCGGTTCACGACGCGGATGCCGACGTGGCGCTTGCCGGGCGTGCGGCCGCCCATCGCGACCTCCACCACCAGATGGTAGAGAAAGTAGATGGCGAGCGCCGGCAGTACCACCACCAGGACCCAGCGCTGCCCATGACCCGGGGGCGGCGCGAGCGTGAGACCGCGGTTGTAGATAACCGCCGCCAACACGTACCAGGCGAGCGCCAGGATCAGCCGGATATGCCAGTCGATGATGAACGCGAACGAGCGCACGCCGGGTCCCGCGACCGGGAGCGATACGTCGATGCCGGTGGCACTGTCGACGCTCAGCCCCGGGAGCGGCGCGCTCACGCTTCTTCCGCCAGGAGCTCGGCCTGGTGCTCCTGCTGCAGCGCCTCGATCAGCTCGTCGAGGTCGCCGTCGAGCACCTGCTGTAACCTGTAGAGCGTCAGATTGATGCGGTGATCGGTGACCCGTCCCTGCGGGAAGTTGTAGGTGCGGATGCGCTCGGAACGGTCGCCGCTGCCGATCTGCAGCCGCCGCGACTGCGCCTGCGCGCTCTGCTGCTTCTGCTGCTCGGCGGCCAGCAGGCGCGCCCGCAGCAGCGCCATCGCCCGTGAGCGGTTCTTGTGCTGGGAGCGCTCGTCCTGACATTCCACCACGATGCCGCTCGGCAGGTGCGTGATGCGCACGGCCGACTCGGTCTTGTTCACGTGCTGACCGCCGGCGCCGGAGGAGCGGTAGGTATCGATGCGCAGATCCGCCGGGTTGATGTCGACCGTGTCGACCTCCTCGAGCTCGGGCAGTATCGCCACCGTACAGGCGGAGGTATGCACGCGGCCCTGCGCTTCGGTGGCGGGCACGCGCTGCACGCGGTGCGTGCCCGATTCGAACTTCAGCCGCGAGTACGCTCCCCGGCCGGCAATGCGGCTGATGATCTCCTTGTGACCGCCGTGCTCACCGGCACTGTCGCTCAGCACCTCGGTGGTGAGCCCGTGTGCTTCCGCGTAGCGGGCATACATGCGGTGCAGGTCACCGGCGAACAGGGCGGCCTCGTCACCACCCGTGCCGGCACGTACCTCGAGAAAGATGTTGCCGTCATCGCGCGCATCCTTCGGCAGCAACAACAGGCGCAGCTGCTGTTCCGCGGACTCGATCTCGGCCGCGACGCGCGCCAGCTCCTCGTTGCCGAGCGCCCGCACGCTCGCATCCGGGTCGGCCTGCAGATCGCGCGCGGCGCCCAGGTCGCGCTCCAGGCCCTGGAAGCGCTGCAGCCCTTCCGCCAGCGGCTGCAGGCGGGCATATTCCACCGACAGCTCGCGGAACTGCGGCGAGCCTCCCGCTATCTCATTGCTGGCGAGGAGCCTCCCGACCTCCTCGAAACGGTCGGAGAGCTTTTGCAGGCGCTGGCGGATGGAGTCCTTCATGGGCGTTATGCGGCGGGCACGGGCAGCGCCTTGCACTCCGGGGCGCGGCATTCTCGGGGATCGGCGTAGTTTGTGACAAGTTGCGCAATGCGCACGGCGTGGGAAGGTCCTATAGTCTTTCGGTGAGTATGATGGATGTGGTGGCTGATCTGACTGCATTACGGTATCTCGCGGTGCTCGGAGCGGCGCTGCTTGCGGGCTGCGCCAACCAGGCCCAGAAACCCGTTGCGCCCGCTGTGCCGCCACCGGCGAAGCACGCCGACGTCACTGCGCTCACCGTGGTGGCCGAGGCGGATCTCAAGCGTGGCGACTGCCGCGCGGCCTCGGAGACCTATGCCAAGGCGGCCGCGGCGGGCGATGCGCAGCTGGCGCGGCGCGCGACCCAGGTCGCGATGGCCTGCGAGCATCTGCCCGCGGCGTGGGAGTCCGCGACCCGCTGGCGCACCCTGTCACCGGGCGATCGCGAGGCGAACGCCCTGTACGCCGCCGTGGCCCTCAAGCTCTATCGCACCAACGATGCGCGCAGTGCCATCCGGGATTTCTGGCGCGTCGAGCAGCAGCAGGATGCCGCGAGCCCGGGCGCAGGCGCAGCGTTGCCCCACTCACCCGATCTGGCCGCGCCGCCCGCGCCGCCCGCTCCCTTGCGCGCGCAGGATCGCGCCAACAAGAGCATCAGCGAGCTGACCGCGCTGCTGCTCGAAGAGTCCGACGCACCGGCCGTGCTCACCGCCATGACCGGGGCGCTCGAGCCGACGGCCAACTCACCTGCCACCCTGACGCTGCTCGGCGAGCTGGCGCTGGCCGCCTACGATGGGCAACGCGCGCAGGGCTATGCGGAGCGCGCCCTGCAGCGCGATCCGCAAGACCCGGCCGCGCTGCGCGTGCTGGCACGGGCCTACGTGATGCGCGGCGACGCGCCCGGGGCGGTCGCCGCCGCGCGCCGCGTGCAGGCGGACGATGCGACGCGCGGCGGATTCGAGCTGGCCGAGATTCTCGCTTCGCTCGATCGCAACGAGGAGGCCCATCAGCAGCTGGAACATCTGCGCGCGAGTGGCGCGCCGCAGGCCGAGGTCGACCGACGGCTCGCGCTGCTGGCCTACAACTCCGGCGACATGAAGGAAGCGCGCCAGCGCTTCAGCGATCTGCTCTCCAGCGGCGAGGGTAACGATGCCGCCGCGCTGTATCTGGCAGACATCGCCGCACGCGACGGCGATACCGAGGCGGCGATCGCCGCCTATCGACGCTTGTACGATTCGTCCGTGGCGCTGTCGGCGCGCTCGCGCGCGGCGGCGCTGCTGCTCGAGCGCAGCAAGCGCACCGAAGCGCTGGCGCTGCTGGATGACTACGCCGCGGATCACCCCGAGGACGAGCTTGACCTGACGCTAGCCAAGGCGCGGCTGCTCGCTGATCACGGCGAGGCGGATACCAGCCTCGCGCTGCTCTCCTCTGCGCTCGAGCGCCATCCGCAGCACCCGTCGATCGAGTACGACCGCGCCGTGATCCTCGAGCAGGCCGGACACGTGAACGAATCGGTCGAGGCGCTGCAGCACATGCTCGCCGTTCGCCCCGAGGATCCGACGCTGCTGAATGCGCTCGGTTACACCATGGCGGACCACACCCTCGATCTGACCCAGGCGGAAGCCCTGATCCACCGCGCGCTGGTCGTCATGCCCGACAACCCGGCGGCGCTCGACAGCCTCGGCTGGGTGCGTTTCCGCGAGGGCGATGCGCGCGGTGCCGCGACCATTCTCGAACGCGCCTATTCGCTCGACCACGACGGCGAGATCGCCGCCCATTGGGGCGAGGCTCTGTGGGTGAGCGGACAGCGCAGCGAGGCCCGCGGCGTATGGGCGGCAGCGCTCGCCCGCGACCCGAACTCCAAGCCACTGAAGGCCACGATCAAACGGCTCATTCCCGATGCACAGTAGCGGGCTGCGCCTCGCGGCGGCGGTCGTGCTCGCCGTGTTCGCCGGCTGTCGAACGGTGCCGCCGGTCGTGCCGGCCGCAGCACCGTGGGAGGTGCGCCGGCCGCAGCTGCAGGCGCGCGAGCACTTCGAGCTCAAGGGCCGGGTCGCGGTGGCGGCCGCCGGTGAGGGCTTCAACGCCAATCTGCGCTGGAAGCAGGATGGCGCGCGCTCACAGCTGACACTCGAAGGACCGCTCGGCGTGGGCGGCGCCGAGATCACGGCCTCGGGTGATGATCTGACACTGGTCAACTCGCACGGCGAGCGCATCGACAGCAGCGCAGCACACGCAGAGCTCGCAGCCCGCCTCGGCTTCGATCCACCGCTGACCTCACTGCGATACTGGGTGCTCGGCGTGCCCGATCCGGCATCGCCTGCGCAGGAGGCTCTCGACCCCACACAGCAGCGCCTGAGCGCGCTGACTCAGGACGGCTGGCACATCGATTATCTCGGCTACTCGGTAGCGAGCGGCGAGTCGCTGCCGGCGCGGCTCACCCTGCAGCGCGATTCGGTGCGCGTGAAGCTGCTGGTGGACGACTGGCAGCGATGACGGCGCCGCAAGCGGCGACGCATTGGACCGCTCCCGCCAAGCTCAACCTCTTTCTCCACGTCACCGGCCGGCGCGCCGACGGCTACCACGAGCTGCAGACGCTCTTTCAGCTGATCGACCTCGCGGACACCATCACGCTGCGGCAGTGTCCTGATGGGCGCATCGAGCGCCCGCGCGGGCCGGCCGGCATCGAGCCGGAGGCGGATCTCACCGTGCGCGCGGCGCGCGCGCTGCAGCAGGCGGCCGGCACGCGGCAAGGAGTGAGTATCGAGGTCGCCAAGCGCATTCCCGTGGGCGCGGGCCTCGGGGGCGGGAGCTCGGATGCAGCCACGACGCTACTGGCGTTGAACGAGCTGTGGCGGTGCGGCTTGGCCGTCACCGAGCTCGCCCGCCTGGGGCTCATCCTTGGTGCGGATGTGCCTGTTTTCATTGGGGGTTCTTCTGCCTGGGCGGAAGGCGTGGGCGAGCGGCTGCTTCCGGTGACCCTGCCGGAGCAGTGGTACGTGATCCTCTATCCGGGGGTAGCCGTCAGCACCCGGGACGTATTCCAGAGCCCTGAATTGACACGAAATTCCCCCCTCATCACAATACGCGCCCTTTTTGAGTCGGGTGGGCGTAACGACTGCGAGCCCGTCGTCCGGGCTCGCTGGCCGCAGGTGGCCGAGGCGCTCGATTGGCTCGGGCGCGAAGGCGCTGCGCGCCTGAGCGGTACGGGCTCGTGCGTGTTTGCCCCGTACCCGAGCGCGGCGCAGGCGGAGCGGATTGCGGCACGCGTGCCCGAGCCCTGGGTGAGCTACGTCGCGCGCGGCCTGAACACCTCGCCGCTGCAGGACGAGCTGCGGCAGCGGCGCCGGGCCTGAGTTCGGCTGTAATATGCGCGCCCGCACTGCTTGCCGCGCGGGCGGACAGGTGCTGGGGTGTCGCCAAGTGGTAAGGCAGCGGGTTTTGATCCCGCCATTCGGAGGTTCGAATCCTTCCACCCCAGCCAGTCGCGCACAGCGCGGCTGCGGGGTTGCCGGGGAGCGGTGCCTAGCGCACGAGAGTTATGAGCACGAGCGACACACTGGCGCTGTTCACCGGCAATGCCAATCCGGCGTTGTCGCAGGAGATTGCGCGTAGCCTGCAGGTGCCGCTCGGGCGCGCCTACGTGGGCCGCTTCAGCGACGGTGAGATCAACATCGAGCTGATGGAGAACGTGCGCGGGCGCGATCTGTTCATCGTGCAGTCGACCTGCCCACCGGCGAACGACAGCCTGATGGAGCTGCTGGTGATGGTGGACGCGGCGCGGCGTTCTTCCGCGGCGCGGATCACCGCGGTGGTGCCGTACTTCGGCTACTCGCGCCAGGATCGCCGCCCGCGTGCCACGCGCGCGGCGATCACCGCCAAGCTGGTCGCCAACATGCTGTCCAGCGCCGGCGTCAACCGGCTGCTGACGATCGATCTGCATTCGGATCAGATCCAGGGATTCTTCGACATCCCGGTGGATAACGTCTACGCCTCGCCGGTACTGCTCGGCGATGCCTGGAAGCAGGCGTACCGCAACGTGATCATCGTCTCGCCGGATGTCGGTGGCGTGGCGCGCGCGCGGGCATTCGCCAAGCGGCTCGACGATGCCGAGCTGGCCATCATCGACAAGCGCCGCCCGCGGCCGAACGAGTCGAAGGTCATGAACATCATCGGCGAGGTCGAGGGCAAGACCTGCATCATGATCGACGACATGGTCGACACCGCCGGCACGCTGTGCCAGGCGGCGCAGGCGCTCAAGGACGAGGGCGCGGAGAAGGTCGTGGCGTACATCACCCATCCGGTGCTGTCCGGAGGGGCGGTGGAGCGGATTTCGCAGTCGGCGCTCGATGAGCTGGTGGTCACCGACACGATCCCGCTCAGCGCCGCGGCGCGCAGCGCCGGCCGCATCCGGCAGCTGTCGGTGGCCGAGCTGCTGGCGGAGACCATCCGCCGCATCATGGACGAGGGCTCGGTGAGCTCTCTGTACGTCGACTAGCGCACTGGCGCGGGTCGCGGTTTTGGGTGTGTCGGCCTGGTCGCGGGCCGGCATGTTTGCGGGTAACTAGCGGAGATTCGAGCAATGCGTATTTCATTCACCTTCGGCGCGGACGTCCGTGCGATGCAAGGCAAAGGTGCGAGCCGCCGCCTGCGTCACCAGGGCAAGGTTCCGGCCATTCTCTACGGCGCGCACCAGGATGCGCAGGCGCTGGTCCTGGATCAGCAGAACCTGCTGACCATGATCGCCGACGAGCGTTTCTACTCCTCGATCGTGCGCCTGAAGATCGGCGACAGCACGCACGAAGCCATCATCAAGGACGTGCAGATGCATCCGGCGAAGAACCTCGTGGTGCATGTCGACCTGCAGCGCGTGGTCGAGAACGAGAAGATTCGCATCCGGCTGCCGATCCACTTCAAGGGTGAGAGCATCAGTCCCGGCGTCAAGGCGCAGGGCGGAGTTGTCTCGCACATGCGCGCCGACGTGGAGGTGAGCTGCCTGCCGAAGGACCTGCCGGAGTTCCTCGTGCTCGATCTGTCGGGCATGAACCTGAACGAGACCAAGTTCCTCGCCGACATACCGCTGCCAGCCGGGGTGGGCATCCCGGAGCTGACCCAGCGCAATGCGCCGGTGGTCTCGATCCATGCGCCGCGCGCGGAAGAGCCCGAGCCAGTCGCCGCCGAAGCCGCTGCAGCCGTAACCGCGGAAGGTGCCGCACCGGCCGCAGCTGCCCCCGGAGCGCCGGGCGCGGCGCCGGGTGTCCCAGGAGCCGCCGCGCCGGCTACCGCTGCGGAAGCCAAGAAGGGCGAGGACAAGAAGGAGGCCGCTCCCGCCAAGAAGGAAGGCGGCAAGAAGTAGCCGCGGCAACAGCAACGTCCAGACCATCCGCCGGCCGCTTCGGGATGGGCCGAATGCGGCCGGCGGCGTTTGTGGTGCAGTCACATGGCAGGTGAGCCGCTCAAGCTGATCGTCGGGCTCGGCAATCCGGGTACCGAGTACGCGCGCGCGCGGCACAATGCGGGCTTCCAGTTCGTGGACGAGCTCGCGGCACGGCACGGCGCAGAATTTCGCAGCGAGCCGCGCCATCGCGCGGAGCTAGCGCGCGCGCATATCGGCGCGGGTGAGCTGTGGCTGCTGAAGCCCATGAGCTACATGAACCGCAGCGGCGATCCGGTGCGCAGCGTCTCCTCCTTTTATAAGGTGCCGCTGCAATCGATCCTGGTCGCCTACGACGAGCTGGACTTCCCTCCCGGGGTGGTGCGACTAAAGCTCGGCGGTGGCGCGGCCGGTCACAACGGCCTGCGCGATGTGATCGCGCAGATGGGGGACGGGTTCTGGCGGCTGCGCATCGGCATCGGCCACCCCGGCGATCGCGCCCAGGTTCTCGACTACGTCCTCGGCCGGCCCGCGCCGGCGGATGCGCAGCTCATTCGCGAGGCGCTGCTGGCCGCGGTGGAGGTCGTGCCGGTGCTCTTGAGCGAAGGTGCGCAGATCGCCATGAACCGCCTGCACAGCCGCGATCCGGTCACCACGCCGCCCGCCGCGTCCACTGATTGGTAAGCTCTAAGGCTCGCACTTCATGCCCATCCGTTGCGGAATCGTAGGTCTGCCCAACGTCGGCAAGTCGACGCTGTTCAACGCGCTCACGCGTGCACAGATCGCGGCGGAGAATTATCCCTTCTGCACCATCGACCCGAATGTCGGCGTGGTGCCCGTTCCCGATCCGCGGCTCGAGCAGCTCGCGGCGATCGCCAGGCCCGAGAAAATCGTGCCGACCACGGTCGAATTCGTCGATATCGCGGGACTGGTAGCGGGCGCCTCGCAGGGCGAGGGGCTGGGCAACCAGTTCCTGGCGTACATCCGCGAGGTCGATGCGATCGCGCACGTCGTGCGTTGTTTCGAGAGCGGCGATGTCGTGCACGTCGCCGGCCGCGTCAACCCGCTCGCCGACGTCGAAACCATCGACACGGAGCTGGCGCTGGCGGATCTGGCGACGCTCGAGAAGGGGCTGGAGCGGGCCACTAAGGCCGCAAAGAGCGGCGACAAAGACGCCATCCGCAAGCGGACACTGTTCGAGCGCGTGCGTGTGCAGCTCGATGCCGCCAAGCCCCTGCGCACCCTGACTCTCACGGACGAAGAGAGTCGCGACCTGCGCGAGCTGCAGCTGCTCACTGCCAAACCGGTCATGTACGTGGCCAACGTGGCCGAGACCGGCTTCCACGACAACCCGCTGCTCGCGACGCTGCAGGCGCGCGCCGCGGCGGAGGGCACCGTAGTCGTGCCGGTGTGCGCGGCCATCGAGGCCGAGATCGCGCAGCTCGATGAGACCGAGCGCGCGGAGTTCCTCGCGGAGCTCGGGCTCGAGGAACCGGGGCTGAACCGGGTGATCCGCGCCGCCTACCAGCTGCTCGGATTGCAGACCTTTTTTACGGCCGGGCCCAAGGAGGTGCGCGCCTGGACGGTCCGCGTCGGTGCCACGGCGCCGCAGGCGGCCGGGGTGATCCACACCGACTTCGAGCGTGGCTTCATCCGTGCGGAGGTTATCGCTTTCGCTGATTATCTGGCCGGCAAGGGTGAGGCGGGGGCGAAGGATGCGGGCAAGCTGCGCCTGGAAGGCAAGGAGTACGTGGTCCAGGAAGCCGACGTCATGCACTTCCGGTTCAATGTTTGAGATTCACCGCAGGCGGGGCTGGCCGCCGGCACTACAGGTGACCGAAGGTTTGACAGCCCGGGGCGGCGCTGAGGACAATCCCGCCCCCTCGTGGAAAGGTAGCTCAGCTGGTTAGAGCACGGCACTCATAATGCCGGGGTCGAGGGTTCGAGTCCCTCCCTTTCCATTCAATCAGTTACCCTATCCTCCGACGACATGCAGCACCGTGCGCGCGGGAGATTCGCGGGACTTCGTCGCTAAGTTGGCGGCGTTCAAGAGATTTCCGAGTTCGGCCGCACTGTAGTGCGTCGTCATCCGTGAACTCTTGTGTCCGAGCAAATCCTGACGGTCTTCTAGGCCCACTCCAGCCGCTCTCAAGCGCCGGCCAAAGGTGTGTCGCAGGTCGTGCACCCGGACACACTTGAAGCCCACCGGACATTCTCGCTCCAGTGTCTCCGTGTACCGCGCTGCCGCTCTTCGGCGTCCTGCCCGCCATCCTTTGTTGTTTATCCTGCCCACCCGGTTTCGCTGTCCATGGCGATCCTGGTACGCGAACACGTACGTCCGATGCTGATTGCGAACTTCCTCGATCACTGCCTGGGCCACGTCGTTCAGCATCAGTACGCGCGGTTCGCCGTTCTTCGTCACCGACCCCGGTAGCACAAACACCGTCCGTTGGATCGATGGCGTGTCGAGCTCGGGCACACGTTGCTCCCATCGCCATTTCAGGCCGCAGATCTCCTCCTGTCTCGCGCCGGTGTTGACCGCGAAAAGTGCCATCCGTTGCAAGTGCCCGGCCAACTCCGGAAACAACAACGCCTGCTCGTCCCAGCCGAGTGGATAGGGCTGTCGCTTCTTGTACTTCGCCTCGAGTTTGATCATCGGCGCGACAGCTAACCACGTCAGCCCCGATTGCTCGTCGCGCCAGAGCTCCGCTGAGAGCTTGAGGATCCGTCGCACTACGGCGAGCGTGCGATTCAAGGTTCCAACGGCCCATGCCTTTCGCGCTACGCGGTAGCGCTGCAGGCTGTCGTTGTGCACTTGATCCAACCATAGGTCGCCGATGTATCGATCCAGATCCTTGAGCGCGCGGGCTGCGCGCTCGACACCTTTCTTGTCGGCAGACTCGGTCAGGTATCGAGTTGCGGCATCGCGCCACTTTCGACGTGGTCTGACACCGTAGACAATTCCTTCCCGGATCTGCGCGAGCCGCCTCGCGAGATACCGCTCGGCTTCCTCTTCATCGTTAGTTCCAGTGCTCTCGCAAAGGCGGCCGAACCGCCTGACGAACTTGTCGATATGCCATTCGACTGAGCCGTCGGCCCGCTTCCTTCGATAGAGCCCTGGCGTTCTACGTCTAGCCATTGTCGTCCCTCCGTTAAACGGGCGGGACGGCCGTTGCGTGCACAGTATGCATCGGCCCAGGCGTCCAGCTCCACTCGATCGAATGCGACACCCCGGTCGCCAATCGGTATCTCACGCAAAAACGGGCGTACCTCACGATTGAAGCGATTGCGATCCATCCCCAGATATGCGGGAGCGTGCCGAAAGCGCAACAAACGTGGCGGAAACGAGGGGGACTTCACGGCGAGCGCCTTAGGGGATCACCTGCCGGCGTGTGCCGCGCGGGCCCTCATTCTCAGTCGGCCCGCGTCTGTCCTTCGGTTCGACTGACGATCCACAGTTCGTCGCTGCGAATACCGTGTGGCTCCTCGACAGTCCGACGACACTCGAAAGGAAGGCACGGTTGATGAGACCCAGCGGCGCCCGGCTTGCGCCCCGGGGATGAGGCCGCGCTTCGAGCGCGTTCGGACCTCTTCCGGGTGCATGCGTAGAAAGGCGGAGGCTTCGTTTAGATCAAGGGTTCTCACAGCACTTATCTCACGAGTTGCCTCCGTGTCGCCGCCCTCGATCACTAGAGGCGAGTTCTCACGCCTAGATGATTGACTGGAGCGCCCGCAGAAGTCACTCGAGGTTTTGGGGCAGTTTCACTGCACAGTGGACAAATTCCCGAGCGCGGAGGTGCTGGTAATTGAGCGAATTCGCGCGGTTATCGGAGTTTCACTGCGAAACTCCCTACGAACTCAAGATTCGTCCTCTGGCGGGATTGCTCAACGTTCCCTGCTCGCAGACGGCAGGGCTGACGCCCCTCGGGTCTTCGCGCTGAATGTTTGGAATCCGGACGCCAATCAGGCGCTTCCCGGCCAAGTCCAGCCACTGACTGTGCCGGAATGACCGCCGACAAGCGGTCGTTCACCTTCTGGGTCTACTGGCGCGCGGTGAGTTCTTCCGCCAGGATCGGCACACCGAGATTGCAGGCCTGCACGCCCTGGATGACGCAGAGCTTCAGAACCTCCATGATCTCTTCCATCGTCGCGCCGAGCTTCAGTGCTGCTTTGATGTGACGACGCGTGCCTGGCGCATACATGTGCGTGTAGGAGGCGTCGAAGGCGATACTCAGGAGTTCGGCGAGTTTCGGGGACAAGACCGCGCCGCTGTAAACGGGGATGCCCGCCGCCATGAATTGTTCCGTCCATTCCGGGTCGAGGTTGTAAAACGGTGTCCAGGCCTCGTTCCACCCGCCGCTGGCGCGCAGTTTGTCGCAAACCGGCGTGGCGGGTTGTGAATGCTCCTTCGGGTGTACCTCCGCCGCCTTGGCTTCCTCCAGGAGGATCGGAGCACCCAGGCTGCACGTGTGGATGGCCAGAAAAGAGGCCATCTTGAGCACCGTCAGAATCTCCTCGCGGCTTGCACCGGCCTCGAGCGCCGCGCGGATGTGCCGTCGCGTGCCTTCAGGGTTGAGATTCGTACAGGCGGAGTTTACGGCCAGGCCAACCAGTTCTACGGTCTTGCGCGGGAGAAGCGCGTGCTTCCACGGGTTCGCCGTAACGCGCTCGGCCGCTTCCGCCCAGGCCGGATCCCATTCCCGCAATTGTGCCAACGCGCGCGCCTCCCAGGGCCCCGGCAAAGACGCCTCGCTGGTGCTCGCGGCTGAAGAGGTATCCTTAACGGTCATGGGCTTCTCCTCATGCGTAATTCTCAACTCAAGTCTTCTTGCTAGTGTCCACCAGGATCTTGCCACCGATGATTTCTACGGAGTACGACGCGACGCCGCTTGCGGGATTAAGAGTTAGGGAACCCGTCGTTACGTCATACTTCCACCCGTGTCCGCGACAGGTGACGATCTTGCCGTTGAGCCTCCCTTGCGCGAGTGACGAACCTTGATGGATACATGTATCGTCGATCGCGTAAATCACTCCATCAATGTTGAAAAGAGCGATGCTCTTGTCTCCAACGTAGACAAGCTTGCTGTTGCCGGGTGCGATCTGCTCCAGTTGTGCGACCTCGACAAAATCTGCCATGGCTACTTCCTCTTGTGGCCGTGCGTCAACCTCAGCGTTCCTCGAACATGTAGCTCTGCCGCCTTCCCTTTCATGCTGGGAAGCCCAGTAAGAGCTTACTTTGTCAAAGGCAGGAACCCTTAATTCTTCACCGCCGCGCTTTTTCCTCCGGTTACCCGTTCACGGTAGCGGCCACGGACATATGCCCGGCCAAAGGATGTCCGTCCGAGCCAAGTGGCTTTTGCGCAGGAAGCTTTCCGTCGGTTGGATAGAGGACGGAGCCCGTTTGGCCCGCGGCACGATTCGGCGGCAGGCCGAGGTTGAACAGAGTCTCTTCAACGGTGTCGTACCAAACTCCGGTCTTCATTAGCCGGTGCGCATCTTCGCCCGTTGCGATCTCGCGGCCAAGCCACCGTGCCATCTGGACGTTCTTTTCGACCATTTGCACCGAAGTCAGATGTTTGCCCTTCTTTGAATCCCACAGATTCTCCTCGATACCCGCCCGGGTGTGCTGACCGAGCGTGATCATGAAGGCGGCGAGGGGCCAGCTATGCCTGAACATTGTCTGGTAGGTCCATTTTGAGCCGTGCGGTGTGCGACGGACGAGTTCCATCCAGTCAAAGGGATTTGCCCCTGTCCCGCCGCCGCCTACCAGACTAAAGAAACCGTTCACCGGGCCCATGTAAATTCCAAAGCGAATGACGCGCTCCACCTGCTCGAGTTGAGAAACTGAAGCGAGCGCAAAGTAGGGCTGGATCCCATGCTGTCTCAGGCGCTTCAAGTGTTCGATGTAAAACTCTGGAGTGGCATCGGTCACCATATTTGCGTACTGCCACCGCACCTTGGGATCCGCTAGATGTGTTCCCTCGAGATCGGGTTCAGGCACTAGACAGGTCATGTCCGCCGACGAAGAGCAGACTGTCATCGTGACCTGATCAGGCTTGGGATCGATTTCGGTCAGCATGTGGCGCGTGTCGTAGCCATCCCATTTCGCAGCGGTGGCGCCCGGCGGGGGCGACAATGAGATCGAGCCACCGACCTGCAGGACCATCTTTGGCACGGCCTGGCGTAAGCGCCCGATCTGGTCGCTGTACTCTTTGAAGTTCTTCGAAATGTGGCCAGTCTTGGGATCGCGGACGTGGATGTGTAGGATGCTTGCGCCCGCGTTGTAGCAATCCTTTGCTACCTGAACCTGCTCATCCCAAGTTACCGGGACCTGTCCGGGGTAATCGTCTGGCATGAAGAACGGCCCGTACGGCGCTGCCGTGATCATTAACGGGTCCTGATTTTCGGGTAGAAGTGAGTCGTCTGTGTAATACATGGAAGTGATCCTTACGTTGATCGGATCGTTCTAGGGAAGGCGCGGGCTGGTCACCGGTCTAATACGCAAGACTAATGACTCCGTGCATGCCCATAAGTTGCCCGGCGTGGGCGAGCTGGCGCTGCCGTGCCGGAACTGGAGTGGCTCAGCCGGCCGAACACGCAGAAATTCTTCCACAAAGCGGCCTACTGACCAAGAGACCGAGCGATGTCGAGAGCTGAACTGTTGTCATCCAGCTTTTAGTACCCGATAGCTGCCACTCGTGACCGACCGCAGAGGGTCACGAAGCGACCATTGTCGCGGTGAGAGCAAATTGGTTGGCCCTGCAACTACGGGAGCCAGCCATGGAACACGTTCACTGCACGACGACCATTCGCGAACCCTGGAACAAAGGAAAGCTCGTAGGTCAGAAAGCGCCGTTCAAGCTCAAAGAGATCTGGGCGATCCGGGTCCGCTTGCAGCTCGCAAGTCGTCACCGTGATTTGGCGCTGTTCAACCTAGCCATCGACAGCAAGCTTCGAGCCTGCGACCTAGTCAAGCTGCGCGTCCGAGACGTCTGCCACGGAGGCGCGATGGCATCTCGGGCGATCGTGTTGCAGCAGAAGACCCAACGGCCGGTGCAGTTCGAGATCACGGAGCCGACCCGTGACGCGGTCGGTGCCTGGATCGGGCACGCCGGGCTGGCGACAGAGGACGCACTGTTTCCGAGTCGCATGCGCAAATCGGCTCACTTGTCGACTCGCCAGTACGCCCGAATTGTGGATTCATGGGTCGAGCAGCTCGGCCCAATGATGGCGACAACCGGGGTTACTTGGTGCGTTGCCTGATCGCACGAGCCGCTGTACCCGCCACACCCCACTATAATCGAAGTGTCCGAGATGACGACGACCGGTAACACACGACTTTCCCTGCTCATGGCGCCTCCAACATCCTTCTGGTCGCGCTCCACTGATAAATTGTATCTCTCTTGGATCACGTCCAGTCGTGAACGGGGACAAAGGTAACGAATGGATTTACGCGCTGGAGTGTGACAATGCGTCTCAATTTATATCGGATGTTTTCCGAACACGGCATTTGGTTTTCCAGCTGAGGAACTTCGCGCATGTTGGTAACCTTAGTGGCAATGCGACCCACGGATCCAGGACCCAGAATGTCTCGCTGCGACTGCAAGGCACACTCAACTAACGGCGACCGGCCGGCATAGCTCACGAGGTAAGCCGTGGCATTGAAGGATTTGCTCGTCTACGTGGATCAATCGAAACACGCATCGGAGCGCTTGCGATTAGCGGCGGATTTGGCGCGTCGTCATCAGAGTCGGCTGACGGCTCTTTACGTGACGGAGTTGAACGCGGCCCAGCACCAGGAGGAGAGTATCGCAGAGCTGGGGCAGGGCTCCGCCGAGGCGATCACTCGCACGAACCGTAGGATTCGGAAGTCCATTGCTGACGCAGCAGAGCGACTGCGCTCGGCGCTGCAGGACATTGAGCGGGATCAGGGTCTCGAGGTCGAATGGCGCTGCCTCGATGGCATCGCTTCGACTGTCGTGCCGCAGCACGCACGCTTTGCCGACCTCTGCATCGTGAGCCAAGACACGCCCGCCGTCGCTACAGAGACCGGATACACCTTTGCCGAACGACTCTTGTTCGTGACCGGACGACCTGTGGTGTTCGTTCCCCCGCACGGATCGTTTGGCAGGCTCGGGCGCCATCTTTTGGTGACCTGGAATTCGAGCCGTGCATCCACTCGAGCGGTCAACGACGCGCTACCCCTCATCGAACGCGCCGAGAAAGTCACGCTGCTTGCGATCAATTCCGCCGAGTTTGCCGAACGATATGGCGCTCTGCCGCCAGCGCAAATGGTTGAGCACCTCAGACGCCATGGTGCGGCGGTGGAGGGAATTTGGCTCGACAATATTCCGCCGGGATCCATTGCCGACGCGGTGCTGGGCGAAGCACATAAGGTGGGTGCCGATCTGATTGTCTCCGGCGCCTTTGGACATCCTAGGCTGTGGGAGAAGATGATGGGTGGGGTGACTCGCGACCTGCTCGCGCGTATGAATCTGCCCGTTCTGATGTCCTATTAGTGGGTGCGAGAGGAGCCTGCGGCCGCCGCGGGAACTCAGGAATTGGGCGGGGTGTTTCGGTATGGATCTGGTGCGTTAACGGAACAAGGCGTGGTTGACGCGCACTTGTGCTGTCGGACGTCATGCGAGCGCCTGCGGATTCCGCTGATGATGAACGGTCGCGCCGGAGGATCATGAACGGTGCGGCGGCCGTGGATGCTGGCGTGTTGGTTTTTACGTCAGGTGTTCACGATGCGTCAAGCGTTTTGCGGTTATCCCCGTAGTCCACAGCCCGCAGCCGGCCGACGGCGCGTGCTCTCCAAGCCAGACGCGCCAAGCGGCCGGGTGAGCGCAGCGAGCGGCTGTGGGCCCACGGGGAGAACCGCGTGCGGAGCGCGTTCCTTTCACTTTTGGACGGTGGTGCCGGAGAACGGCTTCATAGGACGGCCCAGGAGCGGCGATCTCGAGTTGAGCCATGGTGCGCACTACCCCTGGATTTCGCGGTCACGCATCGAAGGGCCGGTGAGTGCGAGGCGGTGACTGCGGTGCACGAGGCGATCGAGGATCGCATCCGCGAGCGTCGGCTCGCCGAGATAGGTGTGCCAGTCCTCGACCAGCAACTGGCTGAGGATGGCGGTGGACTTCTCGCCCACACGATCGTCGAGGACTTCGAGCAGGTGAGCGCGGTCCTGGGCGGTGGTCGGAGTCAGTCCCCAGTCGTCCAGCGCGATCACGTCGGTCTTGGCGATCTTCTTGAGCAGCCCGATGTAGCTGCCATCGGCGTGTGCGATGCGCAGCTGCTCAAGGAGTCTCGCGAGCCGCCAGTAACGCACCGAGCGGCCTTGGCGGCAAGCTTGTCGGGCGAGTGCGCAGAACAGCCAGCTCTTGCCGGTGCCGGTTTTGCCGGTCATGAGGAGCCCCTGACCGCGGCGGATCCACTCCCCGCTGGCGAGGGTTGCGATCAGTCGCTTGTCGAGCTTGCGGTCGGCGCGGTAGTTGATGTCCTCGACCGAGGCTTGCGAGTGCTTGAGGTGTGCCTGGCGCAGGAGCCGCGTGGTGCGGCCGTTTTCGCGGGTCAACCGTTCGCGGTCGACGAGGAGCCCGAAGCGCTCCTCGAAGGACAGGCTCGCGGTGCTCGGATTCTGCAGCTGCTCCTCGAAGGCGGCGATCATGCCGTGGAGCTTGAGGGCCCTCAACGTCTCGAGGGTGGGATTATTGAGCATCGAGTTCTCCTTCTTCTCAGTGGTAATAGCCCGGCCCGCGCACGTTGCTGTGCAGTGGCAGGGCGAGTTCATCGGGCGCGCTGGATGAGCGCCGATCGAGGCCGCGCTCGAGGATCGACTTCACGCTATGGCGGCTCAGGGAGCCGATCGCGACTGCGCGGCTGGCGGCGGCTTCGAGCCGCTCGGGGCCGTATTGCTTGGCGAGCGCGAGGAGCCCGAGGCAGGCGCGATAACCCTGCTCGGGGTGCGGCTTGTGGGTGAGCTGGTAGGTGACAACCGCTTGGGTATTCGGGCCGATGGTGCCGGCCCAGCCGATCAGGCGGCTCGGACTGCACGTACGGTTCTGTGCGGGGGGCGACGGGTTAACCGTCGTCCCTACCGCGACGCAATCCGGATATCGAATTGCCGTATTCGGCGTGATGGGTGGCCCGTATCGTCTGAACTTCCGGGGTCGACGTTGTAGACGATTGGTGGTCTACAGAGCGGTCGTTCGTAGTTGTGAAAGCGGACACTGCGCCAATAAAATGCCGATTACGTTGGCTCCCCAAGCAGGGCGAACCCTGCTCCCGTTTGTGATAGTCCCTGCCCATGAACATTGAGCTCTCGCCAATCGAGGCACGCGTTATCGGCTGCCTCATCGAGAAACAGATAACGACACCCGACCAGTATCCGCTGTCTTTGAACGCACTGGTCAATGCGTGTAACCAGAAGAGTAACCGCGATCCGGTCATGTCGGCGGATGAGGCGGCGATTCAGACCACCCTGGATCATCTGATCCGGAAGCACCTCGTGATCGAGAAGTCAGGCTTCGGCAGTCGGGTGCCGAAGTACCAGCACCGGTTCTGCAACACCGAGTTCGGGGCACTGAAGTTCACGCCGCAGGAGCTCGCGATCCTCTGCGAGCTGCTCGTCCGCGGGCCTCAGACCCCCGGAGAGCTGCGCACCCGCGCGGCCCGCATGGCGTCATTTTCCGAGGTGGGGCAGGTCGAGACGGCGCTTGAGAGCCTGAGCAGCCGCTCGGATGGGCCGTTCGTCGTGCGCCTGGCGCGCGAACCTGGTCGCCGCGATTCGCGCTACGCACACCTATTCAGCGGAGCCGTCACGATTCCCGCCCTCACGGAGGAGTCGATCAGGGGGCCTTCAGTGGCCTCGGCGCCCACGCCTTCCCGCCTCGAGCGCTTGGAAGAAGAGGTGCGGCAACTGAAGGAAGAGCTGACGCATATCAAGGCGCGGCTTCCACCGCAGTAGACAAATACCTTTGCTGCCCAGTTTCGCAGTGCGCTCGCAGACGACATCGAGCGGGGGGAACCGCCGCAGCCAGTGCGCTTTCGGCAACGCGCGGAGCGCAAGCTTGTAGAAGAACCGGAAAGGGTTCGCTGAATGGCTCAGTTCCAGGCGTGTTGGAGAACGTAAAGTGCCGGCCGAGTTCCTCGGACTACCTGCGGTGGTCACCGGTCTGCTCTCCCCGGCCCTCTGAACCCGCCTTTCAGAAGCTCACGAGTCATTTATGAAAGAACATTGCACCTATGACGCTCCAGAAGATAACGCCGATGATTGTCAGAATGATGGCCGCCGGGAGAGCCGCGATCGCTAGCTTCACTAAGAAAGCCGCCATCGACCAGAACGACATCTGAATGTCGATGACGCGGACCGACGAGATCTTCGCTACGCGCCGGTCCTCGCAGAGCGCCGCATGAGAGCCTTGGCCGTGTGTCGCCCCTCATCACTAGGTGCTGCGACACCATCTGCCGTGTTGATCGGGCATCCAAGTCCCGCAATCCCGTAATTCCCCATCGTCGCCGTAGAGGTTCACTTGGAGGACTGGCGCTCCGTGCTCGCGTGACAGGGGGCGTGACATGTTGCAGGTGAAAAGCCATGTATGACGACCGTGCGCCCAGCACGACCACGTCTGACCCCCTTTGACGGCCTGAGTCAGAACCTCGCGCACTTCTCGAGGGACCGAGCGGGGCTCGTGAATCTGGTAAGACCCGCCCGGAACAACGTCTGACTGCGAGATATACGATTCCAACAGTTCCCCTACCTTGGAAGCACGATGAATCTTGCACAACAAACGCACCATCTCCATGGAGACCGTCCTCCCTTCACGACTGTAAGTGCGAGCAGCGGCTACTCGATCGAGTGATCGATTCACGCGGATGCTACGCGCCCGCGATAGGCGCCAAGTAACCTCCGACAATCAACAAGAGCTTAAGGCTGTCGATGTGCGTCGATCAAAGCGTCTTCGGCGAACGACACGGCGCAAGAGCACCTCTTGTCTGCGCTTGCGCACGACTGGGGTCGTTTATGTAAAGGGCCTGTGCGGTCAATCCCATAATGAGAGTCAGGCCTGAAGGCTTCCTGAAAACTGGCGAGAGCTCGCTCCGTATCTTGCTTGGTAAATCTCCTGAGAAAATAATTGCCGCGCAGGTAGGCGTTGTAAGCGTCAGTGCTCTTGGGCTGGTGCCGAAGCGAGGGAGTGGGCGCCGCAGCCTACGGCACCGGACTCGGGATCTGATCGGGGCATCTTCTATAAAAAAACCCAGAGGAATGGCGATTTACGTGCCGGCACAGTAGCAGGCAGCCCAGCGCGGAAGTCAGGAGCAGAAGCACACGACGGTTTTGCGTTCAGGGTACGTCGTCGGATCACCCGAAGCGACGGACACGGGCCCAGAGGGAAACACCTACACCGAGGGATACCCCTCTACTGCTCCGGGAGTTGGCCCGAGCCGTCCGCCAGCAGAGGCACGCGCTCTAGGTCCGCAGTTGCCCTCCCGTTTCGGTCATCCGCGAATGTCCGGTATCTGGCAGGCAATCCATCCCGCATTTCGATGAATTCACTCATCGCCCTGATGCGGCTTCGAAGCAGACGTGGGAGCTTGGGCTGCAGGCGCCTACACAGGCGTGCCACAGAAAAAAAGCCGGACGCGAGGCCCGGCTTGTTCTCGTGCGCTTGACGATCCGCGTGCTACTTCAGGGCGAGTTCCTGTCCGGTCCACGAACCGAGAATTCGGCGGATCTTGGCGCGGTCGACCGCGCCTTGGTTTGCCGCTGCCAAAGTTCCTTCTACCTGTTTTGCTATCGCATCGGCCTTGGCTGTCGCACCGTCAAAGGCGGCCCAGTTCTTGTAGGTGGTAACCAGGTAAATATTCGCATCATTTTCGCCCCGTGCTTCTACCCTGACCACCCTGTAGCTGACGATATCTCCGGCCCGCTTGGCTGCTTCCTGCTCGGCCTTCCATGTGGTGTCGAGATATTTCACGTAGTCATCGAACTTCCCATATTCAGTTCGAATCGCCGCTACGTTGACAACCGGTCCATCAATGTATGCGTGATCATCCGCGACCGCCGCGACGCTTGTAACCGCGAGCCCGACAAAGGCCGCAAACGCGGCAGTGCTACGCTTGATATTCATAAATTCACCTTGGTTAGTTTCGGGAGCGCGGGCCCGGTCAAACCCCAAGCCAACGCCAACGCTGGGCAGAATCCTGCGCGTAACGTAGAACCAAGCCGAACATTGCGTGGGCTAAGACACGAACCAAAGGCCAAACCCGACATGTGACTTGCATTGCACAATTAATTCGATATACTTGAAAATATGAAATCACCTGAAGTCATTGATGCATTGAGTGCACTTGCCT
The DNA here is from genome assembly GCA_963837075.1 of uncultured Gammaproteobacteria bacterium. Taxonomy (GTDB): domain Bacteria; phylum Pseudomonadota; class Gammaproteobacteria; order Steroidobacterales; family Steroidobacteraceae; genus 13-2-20CM-66-19. The sequence continues at coordinate 1,361,904 of CAWILY010000009.1, forward strand.
CGGAAGCGCGACTCGCAGTTTACCGTTTACTGGTGAAACGGGGTCCCGAGGGGTATACCCCTTCGGAGCTGGGGACACGCCTGGACGTTCCCGGTCCCACGCTCTCGTTTCATCTCAAGGAACTGGTGCGTTCGAAGCTCGTGATCAGCCGCCGCGAGGGCCGCAATCTTTACTACAGCCCGAGCATCGAGCGCATGAATGCTCTGATCGCCTTTCTCACTGAGAACTGCTGCAGCCTCGCGCAAGAGCCTTGTGATTCAAAGTGTCAGCCGCTTGCCGTTGCCCCAGCTCAAAGGAAAAGAGCATGAAGCGCTTGCACGTTCACGTCGCGGTCAAGAGTCTTGACGCCTCGATTCGTTTCTACTCTCAGTTATTCGCCGCCGAGCCCAGTGTGCGAAAGCCCGACTACGCAAAATGGATGCTCGAAGACCCGCGGGTGAACTTCGCAATCAGTGAGCGAAATGAGCGGGGTGTACCTTCCGGCGTTGATCACTTGGGCATCCAGGTCGAAAGTCGGGCGGAGCTCCAGGATGTCTACGCTCGATTGAAGAAAGCCGAGGCACCGGTGATCGAGGAAGGCGAGACGACTTGTTGCTACGCGCAGAGCGAGAAGAGTTGGATCGAGGACCCGCAAGGCGTCCAATGGGAAACCTTTCTAACCACGGGCGAAAGCACCGTATACGGCACGGACGAGATACGCTCCGTGGAGGAGAAGCGACAGACCGAAGCGTCTTGTTGCGCACCGAGCTGCTGTTCGTCCGACGCTGCATAGTGACGACCGCCCGTGCAGCTGCGAGCCGGTACCGCCCGAGACGTCTCGAACATTCGCGCGCTTCTTGAGGCCGGCGGTCTTCCGACAAGTGACCTGTCGCCGTCATCCCCGCAGTTCGTCGTCGCCTGCGATGGCCAAGGTGAGATCGTGGCGGCCGGTGCGCTGCAAAACTTGGGGGAGTCGGCGTTGGTGCGCTCAGTAGTGGTGGCTACGAAGCTGCGCGGAACGGGACTTGGCCACAGCATCGTTGAAGAGCTCGAACGAATCGCACGCGCGGCTCAAGTAAAGCAGCTGGCGCTGCTCACACTGACGGCAAAGAGCTTCTTTGAACGCCAGGGATATCGCGTGATCGCACGGCAGGACGTTCCTGAGCCCCTTCAAAGCACGGAGGAGTTTCAATCATTGTGCCCCGCCTCGGCCATCTGCATGGCCAAGTCTCTGGCGGACATTTAGGGCGCACTATGGCTGATCGACTCTACAATGTGCTGTTCCTCTGCACGGGGAACTCTGCCCGGAGCATCATCGCCGAAACCCTGATCAACCAGTGGGGGCGGGGGAAATTTCGCGGCTTCAGCGCAGGCAGCCATCCCAAGGGTGCAGCGCATCCGATCGCTCTCGCCCTGCTCCAGCGCATGAACTTTCCGACGGAAGGGTTGCGTAGCAAGAGCTGGGAGGAATTTGCGACCCCTGGCGCAGAGCCACTGGACTTCGTGTTCACCGTTTGTGACAACGCCGCCGGGGAAGTCTGTCCCTACTGGCCCGGTCAGCCCATGACCGCACATTGGCCGGTGCCAGATCCGGCTGCAGTGGAGGGCACAGACGCCGATAAATGGCTGGCCTTCCGGGAGACCTTTAGGCTGCTCGACAACCGCATCAAGATCTTCACCAGCCTGCCGCTGGCCTCGCTCGATCGGATCAAGCTGCAACAGCGGCTGGACGCGATCGGTAAGACTGCAGCTCCTAAGGCCGACGAATGAACCTTGCCAAGCGCCTCAGCGCCGAAGGGATCGGTTCACTGCTTTTAGCCGCCGCCGTCGTCGGTTCCGGGGTCATGGGTCAGCGACTGGCAGGTGGAAATGTCGCCATCGCGCTGCTTGCGAACACGGCCGCGACCGTGGCGGTGCTGGCCACGCTCATCGCGCTTTTGGGACCCATCAGCGGCGCACACTTTAATCCCGCGGTCTCGCTGATCCAGGCTATGCGAAATGCGCTGCCGTGGCGCGATGCCAGTGCCTATGCGCTCGTCCAGGTGCTCGGCTGCTGTGCGGGTGTAGTGCTAGCTCACGCCATGTTCGAGCTTCCGTGGCTGCAATCGTCGGTTCATGTGCGTACCGGTCTCTCACAATGGCTCGCCGAAGCGGTCGCGACGTTCGGGCTGCTCCTGGTCGTGCTGGGGCATCGCCGGTCCGAGGACGCGCCCTGGATGGTCGCGGCATGGATCGGGGGGGCCTACTGGTTCACGGCCTCAACCTCCTTCGCCAACCCCGCCATCACAATCGCCCGCTCGCTTTCAGACACGTTTGCCGGAATTCGGCCGGCTGATGCGCCCGGTTTCATTGCCGCGCAGCTGATCGGCGCTCTCCTCGCACTTCTAGTCGCGAGAGTTCTGTTTGCTGCTGATCGAGTGCCGGCCGTCGCACCCACTACAGACCCCTCCACGGAGACGGCACGCGCGAGGGTCAGTTCATGACCGGTCAAGGTGTCCCCGTCACGATCTATCACAACCCAGCCTGCGGGACTTCCCGTAACACGCTGGCTCTTATTCGTAACGCCGGGGTTGAGCCCACGGTGATCGAGTATCTGCAGACACCGCCGGATCGAGCAACCCTCATCGACCTTCTCAGACGGATGGGTATGCGCCTGCGCGAGCTGCTGAGGGAGAAAGGTACGCCGTGTGCGGAGCTGGGGCTTGCCGCGGACCACTGGTCGGATGCCCAGCTGATCGATCACATGTTGGCTCACCCGATTCTGATCAACCGTCCGATCGTGGTCACTCCTTGGGGGGTGCGTTTGTGCCGCCCTTCCGAGGTCGTTCTTGAGATTCTGCCGCTACCTCAAAAGGGTCCCTTCACCAAGGAGGACGGGGAGCGAGTCCTGGACGAGCGGGGCCAGCGGATACGTGAGGACCTAAGTCCTCAAGCCGCCTCCAACTGCGCGCAGTCAGGGCGCTGATGATCTGTTCTCGGTAAGTCGCTTCGCTTCCATCGTCCGCTCCGTCACCTCATACGCCGTCACTGCGTCTTGAAGATTGAAGAACATTCGCTCACGTCCCAAAGTCGTGCCCAGCGGCGAGCGCAATACGACTTTAAGGGCCTCCGGATTGAGTGCGGTCAGCCAGAGCACAATGCCTTGCTCTCGCAGCCTTTCCTCGGCCTTGCAGAGGGTTTGTAGCGCCGTGTACTCGAAGTCCGGAATGGCGCTGCATTCCAGAATCACGACCTTCGGCTGCAGTTCGGCGACCAACGCCGCCAACCGGTCGCGAACGTAAGGCGCGTTGGCAAAATTCATTCGGCCTTCGGCTCTAAGCATCAACAGGCCGGGGATGCTTTCATCCTCAGGATGTTCTGCGGACACTGGGCGAAATGCGTCGGTGCCCGGCTTTCGTCTGACGACATAAGCGAGGGGATGGTTGGCCTGATAGAACAGCATCAAGACCGATATGGCGACCGCGAGCAAAATGCCCTGAAGCGTCCCGAGTAGCACCACGCCGACGCAGGCCGCGAGCGCCCAGAGGAACTCCGTACGTCTCACTTCGAGGATAGATCGAAAAGGTGCCGGACTGAGCAATGGCGAGGTCGTCACCACAACGACGGCCGCGAGCGAGGCCTGAGGCAGCAGGCTGATGAGCGGCGACAAAAACACGAGTGTCGCCACCACCGTGATCACAGTGACCACTTCGGACACTTGGGTCCGTGCGCCGGCGCGTGAGTTAACCGCTGTCTGGGAGGTTCCCCCGCCCGCGGGGAAACTGTGAAAGAAGCTCCCCGCAACATTGGCGGCCCCGAGCGCCAGCAACTCCCGGTTTGGCGCGGGAGGCGGATCGTGGTGTCTCGCAAAGGCACGACCCGCAGCGATGGACTCAGTGAAAGACATGAGCGCCATACCCAGCGCACCGGGCCATAGGCTCGAAGCGAGTGCTACGTCCGGAAGCGCTGGGTTGGGAAATCCGGGAGGAATATGACCGGTCAATGCGACTCCGAGCCCACTCAACCCGAGAAATCCGGCCGCTGCGACACCTAGCGCCACGGCAACGAGCGGAGCCGGGGCACGAGGGAGAAAGCGCTTCATGCCGAGCAGGATCGCGACCGTGGTCGCGGCCAGAACCAGCGTGGCGCGATTCGCTTCTGGAACGTGCTGCAGAATGGCAACAATTCTTCTGAAGAAATGTGCCCGCTCTACATGCACGCCCAGGAGTTTCGGCACTTGATCCAGGACAATGACGAGGCCAATGCCGGCTTTGAAGCCGGTCAACACAGGATCGGATATGAAGTTGGCAAGAAAGCCGAGCCTCATTAGGCCGGCGAGGATGAGGAAACCGCCGACCAGCAACGCCAACGTGGCGGCGGCCGTCATCAGGCGAGCCGGGTCTGTGTCCGGAACAACAAGGCTTAATTGGGTCGCCGTCAGGATCGCCAGAGTGCTGGTGCTGCTCACGCTCAGCGGTCGCGAGGTCCCCAAGAGCGCGTAGACGAACATTGGCACGAGCGCCACATACAGGCCCGCGTGCACCGGTAAGCCGGCGATGCTCGCATAGGCCATCGATTGCGGGATGACGACCGCCGCTGTCGTCAGCCCTGCCACCGCATCGGCGCGAAAGCAGCCCTTTTGATATCCCGCCAGCAAGCTCGTCATCCGCGCACGACGTATTCAGCGCGTGTGCCGGACATCGCATCGGAGTGATGATCGCATCCGGTGTGGATGCGAGGCGTGCGTGTGGACATGGGGCGAGCTGATCGATGTTCGGTCTTGGACCGGGGCGGTTGGCTCACTGATATCCCCGCAGGACCTTGACTGTCAATGGACGAGTGGCGGCGGCGATCGCCTGGCCCCTCTCTGCGTCCCCTACGACAGTCGTCAGTTCGACTATTCGACCCGAACGTAACGACTCCGCAAAGCGCAAGCATGTGTTAAAAGGCCCAAACCAGGCCAGAACCTATTCAACGCGAGCCGCCGCGTGACGCGTGCTCTAAGCGCGATCAATTCCGCGCCGCGCCGCTTCGATGACGGCGATGTCGATCTTTTTCATTTTCATCATCGCCTCGAACGCGCGCTTGGCGGCCGCACGGTCGGGATCGGTCGTTGCGTCGAGCAGCGTCCGCGGGGTGATCTGCCACGACAAGCCCCATCTGTCCTTGCACCATCCGCACGCGCTCTCGGTACCGCCGTTGTTGACGATCGCGTTCCAGTAGCGGTCCGTCTCAGCCTGGCTGTCGGTGACGATCTGAAATGAAAAGGCTTCAGAGTGCTTGAACGCCGGCCCGCCATTGAGACCGAGGCAGGGCACTCCGAGTACCGTAAACTCGACCGTGAGCACCTGTCCCTGTTTACCGTCCGGGTAGTCGCCCGGGGCGTAATGGACCGCTGTCACCGCGCTGTCTGGAAAGGTCTGAGCGTAGAACTTGGCGGCATTCTCTGCCGTGCCGTCATACCAAAGACAAATCACGTTTCTGGGCATTGCCTGTCTCCGTTCGTGCCTCACAGAGCGACCCGTCTAGGCTACAACGAAACAGCGAGCCAGTTCGACGGTCGGCCCGTCATCTGGTCGAAGTTGGGTATTCGTCGTGACGGCGCGGCCACCCGGGATACCCGTCCTCGCTGCGCCCCTCCGGTGTCAGGTCGAGGTAATGATGCGTGCCCGGCAGCATGTCGAGCCCGCGAGCATACGTGGAGTATGTGCGTAACACCTTGCCGCTTTCGTCCTTCAACAAGACGCTCAGCCCTGGAAGCTCCTCACTTATGTATCGACTGTCCGTCATGATCGTGCCGAAGTTGTAGTCGATTCGGCGCTGCTCGATCTGCTCCTTCGTGAAGGAGACGTGAAAGTCGTAGTTGAAATCGCTACCGAAGGTCGACACCCACTCGAAGTGCCAGCCTATGCGCTTCTTGTACGTGAGTATCTTGAGGAGCGGCGCGCGGGCAGCAAGCCACCGACTGACTGATTACTGCCAGAAACGTCCGCGCGTAGTGAAGAAGCAGCCGCTGTAGCGCACTGCCAAAACGCAGTTCCTCCCGCAAGTCTCTCGCCCTCATGGTGATCGCGCTGCCCGCGAGCTGCACGATTGCCTTGTCCGGCGTGGCGAGACCGCCCAGGAAGATGTTGATGCCGACGATTCCTTCGCAGCCGATGATGCCGACCTCGACGGTTCGGCCATCGTCCAGGGTGTCGACCATGGCGATCACGGCTTCTTGGAAAGTACACGGTACTGATTTTCTGGTCCGCCCGATAAACGACCTCGCCGCGTTGCAATGTGACGCGCTTGAACCTGGGCAGCAGGTGCTTGTATTCGCTAGCATATGTGTGCTAGCGCACAGACGATCGCTGCCAAAGCGTCAGAGAGTCCATTTGCGTCCGTGTTCTCTCGGAGTTCGTGGAGATCACGAGTTTCGAGCCGGCTGCCCGCAAAGATTGGCTGCAGGTCTCACTCGGACGGAAGAGGTCACGCGGCACCACGCATGGCCTGCTAGACTCCGTGCCGCCTCACAAGTAGAACGTTGCAGTACAGGTTTTTGGGGGTACTCGTTGGCTTCAACGATCCGGCACATCAAGGAACAAAAGCGACTCATCATCAGTCAGCACTCCAAGTCCAGCAATTTCAAAGGATTAACCCAGGTTGCAATGACTCTCGGCTCGCTGGCCGTGCTGTGGTGGTGCGCGCATAAGAGCGTCCAGATTTCGGGCTGGCTGACGATCGGGTGCGTCCTGCTCGTCAGCCTGTTCACCCTGCGTGTCTTTGCACTGATGCACGAATGCGGACACGGCAGTCTGTTCCACAGCCAGCGTCTCAACCGTGCCTTTGGCTTTCTGCTCGGGGTTGTCGCAGGGATGCCGCAGTACGTGTGGTCGCAGCACCATAACTTTCACCACACCCACAACGGAAACTGGCAGCGGTACCGTGGGCCGTACACAACGCTCTCGGTCGATGAGTACGCGGCGCTGACCACGGCGCGCCAGCGCATGTATCGATGCAAGTGCAGCGTGCTGGGCGCCCCGATTGCCGGGTTCATATACCTGATCTTCAACCCGCGCTTTACCTGGCTGAAGGGCAGCGGTGCCTTCGTGGCGCATGTCATTCGCCAGAAGATCGCGCGGCCAGCCGGATCGCTGAAGGCGCACGCCGCCAGCTTCAGGACGCGCTACTGGAATTCGGCCAGAGAATACCGGCACATGTCGTGGAACAACATCGCGCTGCTCAGTATCTGGGTACTGATGTGCTACGCGCTCGGTGCCTCACTGTTCTTCAAAGTGTACCTGGTCAGCTTATCGCTCGCCGGTGGCGCCGGCATCGTGCTGTTCACCGTTCAGCATAATTTCAGGCACTCTTATGCCAGTGACGAGAAGCACTGGGATTACGACACCGCTGCGATCGAGGGCACGAGCTTCCTGGTCCTGCCATCGTGGCTGAATTGGTTTACCGCCAACATCGGCTATCACCACATCCATCACTTGTCCGCCAGGATTCCCAACTATCGGCTGATCGGCTGCCACGATGAAAACCGGCAGCTGTTCGCCGCGGTCACGCGGGTCAAGCTCGCGCAGGTATGCGGGGCGCTGAAATACATACTATGGGACACTCGCGCTCGGCAGCTCATTTCGGTCGCGGAATATCGCCAACAGCTGAGCACCCCAGCGTCCTAGCTACTTGTGGGCCAGTGGCAATCCTGCGGCACCCGTGCCCGGGTCGAGGCTTGGGAGGTGCTGGTCAAAACCCCCGCCGCGAGTGCATTTGCGCGGCCAACGCGAGTCGCTCACTTTGCAGAGGTCACTTCACCCTCTTGCCCGCCCGGCTCACGAGGCCGTTTCTGCGTGGCACGCTGCGCCACGCGCGCCCGCTGTTCCTGCCGCACCTGTTCGAGTGTGAGCCCAGTGCCGTGCGCGATCACCTCGAGCACCGGATGTCGGGCATCGCCTGGTAGCCGCAGGGCGTGCACTTTCTCCCACGCGCGCACGCGAACGTCGGGAGGATTCGCGGCCGAGCACTGCTCGGCGAGCGCGAGTCGCCGCTGCTGCAGTCGTTCCTCCGCCTCGAATGCCATGCGTTCGGCGTGAGTTCGTATGAGCTCAGTGGTGGGGCGCGATGCTGATGTCTTGTCGCTCATGAGGGTGCTGCCAGGCGGTTGTCCGTGAATCAGGTTGCGTGGGTCGGCAGTGACCGACCGGGGTATCAGGTATCGGGCTGACAGGTTGCGGTCACTGTGTAGTTGAGGCACAGCTGGCAGAGCTCCTTGGCGCCCACGCGCACGGCGCGCTTGCCCGAGCACCCCAGCGTCCCAGTCGCACGATGCGCAGGGTCGGCGAGCGCGGCTTGAATGGCCGCGCTGAGATCGAAGTAGCCATCGCAGTCGGCGTAGGGGCAGGGGAACTTGAAGAAGGCCCGCGCCGCGGCATGCAGCGTGTGTGATTGCATGGCCGGGGTGGTCGAGGTGGAACCCTGAAACAGCAGCTCCAGCCGCAGCTGCTGAACCTCGGGAAATGCCTCGCGCAACGCCAGCGCCGCGGCGCGGTCACGTCGCAAGCGGTCGCGGCGTTCCTGACGTTCGGCGGCCGGACTGACCAGGGCAAGCTTCATGATGCGCCGCGCACGCTCGGGTCGGGCGCCGCAGCCGAATCATCCTCCGGAGCCGCGACGGCCGGAGTCGCCGCCGCGGCGCTCACGCGCGCCGTGCGCCGTTGCTGCTTTTCCTGCTGCCGCACCTTTCTGGCGAGCTCTCTTTGCTTGCGTACCTGGTGATAGTTCTTACGCATCTGCGCTCCGTTACTCTGTGGAAGCAATCACTGTACTCCGAATCGCAGCTGGCGACGGCAGCTTTGGCACTCGGGGGTCAGTTCGCTCGCTCGGCAGCACCCGGCGATGGTCGCGGATGAACATCGAGCGCGATCCCCAACCCGAGTCGGCCAAGCAACCCCAGCGATTGTGCCGACAGCTCCAGCCGAAAGTCTTCGCGTGCGTACAGGCTGATGTGCAGCTCCGCAACGCCCCCGTCCGCGTGCAGCTGCTCGAGGAAGTCATGCGAGCGGCGCAAGTGCGCCAGTACTTGCAGCAGCACACTTTCTACCGACAACCTCGTGGATGAGAGTTGCGGCTCCTCCATTAGCCGCCCCATCCAATAGCTTTCACGATAGACGCCCTCCAGCGTCCCACCGGCGGGGCCCCGGCGCGGATCGCCCGCCTTCCAGGTGTGCTGTGGCTCTATGCCGAGCGTCTGCGTGATCCTCGACGGATCGATGGCTGGATGGCGCAAGCGCAGCGAGATGGTGAACTCGTATTCGCTCATGCAACTGCCCGTGGCCCCAGCCCGCGGTCGTTCGTTCCGGATACCATGCACGCCTGAGCAAGGAGCGCCGCTGCAGGCTGCGCCATGACTAGGTCGCGGGCTTGCCACGCCGCCGGCGGCGATCCGAGAAAGACAGCACCCGATCCGGGCCGGGCGTCTTCGCCGCGAATGCCCGCAGACATTCGCGGGAGCAGATGATCACAGCGGGCTCCTGATCGTCGATCGCGCCGGGATTTGGGTGGCGGCTGATGCGAAAGTGCTCGTGCGGACGGCTGCCGTCCTCGTAGCCAATGTCGCGTTCGCAGACATCGCACGTCAAGACGAGGATTTCCTCGGCCGGGTGGAACAGTCCTGACTTGCGCCAGGCCATGACTCTCCTCAGTCGCCCGGAACCAGACGGCGCCTCAATAGCGGCGCGGCCTGCCTCCGCCCGAGCGCTCGCGCTCCTGAGCTTCGCTCACTTTCAGGGAGCGACCATCGAAATCGGTGCCGTTCAGCGCCTGGATTGCCCGGGATGCGTCAGCATTCGACATCTCCACGAAGCCGAACCCACGCGGGCGACCCGTGTCGCGATCCGTGATCAAAGAGACCTTCTCGACGGTGCCGTGCTTGGAGAACAGGGCGCTCACGGCCTCATCGGTCGCGGTGAAGGGCAGATTTCCTACATAAAGTTTAGTCACAAGAGTACTCACGAATAGAAGAATAAAATCAGCAGGTCAAACCTGCCTCCTGGTTCGTCAAGCTTACGAGGTGAGAGACTGGCCTGAGGGGAGCGCCGACGGGCGCATCGCGGGCAAGACAGACAAGCCGAAAGATTGCGAGCCGAGCACAGGCTACAGGTTTTCCGGCAACTCTGCTGCAGTTTTTGCCAAGAACGCCCTCTGCCGCTGGCGGGCGCCGCGCACGCGGGGGCTCCTGTGCGTCACGGCGCGCGCGGGGAGGGGCTCAGGCAGGCGGCACGCCTGCGAGCGTTGCGCGCTGCGTTGGAAAGGCGCAAGGTGAGCGATGGCGCCTCACGACCTGCCTGCGGCGCAGCGAGGAAGACCCACGTGAACCATGGTTCGGCGCGGCTCGCAATTCGAGCGCGCCTGAGCGAGCGAGCTCTGCCGTCCGATGCGCCGTGGCGCCGCCTCGGTGAATACGCTGGCGGCGGCCTGTGCGATGGTTGCGGTGAGCGTATCACCTCGGCGCAAGCCTCGTACGCCGTGGACTTTTCAGTGGTGCTGACGCCGCCCTCGGTCAGATTTCATCGCGTGTGCTTCGAGATCTGGCAGCAAGAGTGCCAGGCTTCACTGCCGGGCGTCGCTTGACGGGGCTGGTCTCATGTTGACATCGCACGCCGGAGCCGCAACGGAATGAACCTCAGTCTGCGTGATGCTTTTGCAAGATTCGGCGCGAAGCCGAGCAATCGACTGCGGGGCCTTTCCGCGATGGCGGCCGACGGAGCTCTGGTGCTCAACTGCTCACACGGGCATTTCAGACACCCCGCCCGCGGCGTGCTGCGCTACGAGGACAGACTGTCGAGACAGTCGCCCGACGCCAGCGTTACCGAGCTTCTCGGTCAGCACCTTACGCTTGCGCGTGCGGGCGCTCTGCCGGTCCGGATGGTGGTGTCCTCGCGCTCCGAGGATAAGATTGCTGGGGGCAGCTCAGGCTGTCACGTGCGGCCGGACCTGATTGGTAAGGTTGCGGAGTTCGACGGAGATCATTTCGTCGTCGACTTCACACGCGCAGAGGTGCTCCGTCCGGAAGCCTCCGGCCGACGCAAGTAGGGCGCGCAGTCGGGCCCCGCGCCTTATGAGGTTTCGCGGGAGGCCCCCGCAAACGCTGCATCCAAAGTCTGAAGGTCCTGCGCGGTGAGTGCCAGCTCTAGCGCCACAGCGTTTTCCTTGACATGCGCCGGAGAGCCGGATTCGGGAATGGCGATGACGTTGCCGCTACGAATCACCCAGGCCAGCGCCACCGCGGCGGCCGAGCAACCATGGCTAGCGCCGATCTGCGCCAGCGTGCGGTCACTGATTACGAGGTTTTTGTCGCCGCCGAGCGGAGAGTATGCCATGACCGGCATGTTGCGCTGGGCACACCACGGCAAGACATCGTGCTCGATGCGGCGGTTGTTGAGACTGTAAGGGACCTGGTTGGTTGCGCAGCGATGGCCATCTGGAACACGGAACAGATCTTCCATCTGAGCCACGCTGAAATTGGATACACCCCAGGCGCGAATCTTCCCCGCAGCGCGTAGTTGCTCAAAGGCCGCCACAATGCCCGGGAATTCCCTGCTTGGAACAGGCCAATGCAGCAGATAGAGGTCGAGATACCCGCTGCCGAGGCGGCCGAGACTCGCCTCGCAGGCACGGGCAATGCCATCGCCGGAGACTTGATCGCCCTCGACCTTTGAGACCAGGAATATCCGCTCGCGCTGACCGGCAATCACGTGACCAATAAACTGCTCGGAGCGGCCGTTGCCGTAATTGCCCGACGTATCGATCAACGTCATGCCGAGCGAGATGCCCGTGCGCAGCGCTTCTTCTTCCACAGCTGGCGGGTGTCTTTCCTGACCTAGGTGCCAGCAGCCTTGACCGAGTGCCGGGACGACGGTGCGGTCGGGAAACGTTACGGTCCGCCCCGAAGTCTTGGATCCGGCGCCAGGGGCAACAACCTGGGCACCTGCCCTAAGCGCAGTGAAGGTACTGATCGCGGGCAACGATAAGCCGAAGGCCACACAGCGCGCAGTGAACTGACGACGGCCAAGCAAGTGCTTGTTCATGGTCCTGACCCCTCTCCAACCGCAGCGTTTGCCGCAACGATCGTATCACCCTGACGGGAAAGCCCCCACCACTGATATCCCTGCCTGCGGCATTCCAGCGGGCATCAATGAAGGGCGTGTTTGATTGGTAGCCCACGGGTTGCGGGAACGACCTTTTCCGCTCCGACCGCCGTCGTGAAGGTAGAGGTAACCGAGCTTCGCGGAGTCGCGAGGTCGCGTCGGATTCGACTGACACAGACCTGCTGCCTGGACCGCTAGCCGGGACGCCAATGACCCGGGACATTCTCTCCATGCAGAACGAAAGCGCGGCCCCGGTTGTCACCGGCCCGGCAAAGGATCGCGACGGCCGTCTCAGCCCGGTGCACATACCGCTGATGCGGTCGACCACAGGCACTACCAGCGAGGGCGGCGCACGCCGTGCCTGGCAGCGACCGCTGTGGATCATTGCCGTCTGCGCTCTGATAGAGCTGCTGCGGTTCGGTCGCGCGGCGCTGATTCCACCCGCACTGGCGCTGCTGGTGGCGCTGGTGCTGTCCGGGATCGTCGAAGGTCTGCGCCGTCGCGGAGTGCCGCGCGCACTCTCTGCAGCGGTCCTGCTGGTACTGATCGCGGCTGCGCTGGGCGGCATCGTCGACGGGATCGCCGCACCTGCTCGAGACTGGCTGCAGAGCGCGCCACGCGTGTTGCGCACCATCGAGCAGAAGATGCGACCTGCGCAGTCGCTGCTGCGGCGCCTGGATTACATCACCAGACGTGCATCGGCAATGGCAACCTCCAGCAACGATGCCGCCGCTCCGGCGCCCGCCAACACTCCCGCATCCCTGCCGCCCTTGTCTGCGCTGGAGATATTCGCGGCGACTAGCTGGGCCGCCCTTGGCACGGTCACCGTCCTGGCGTTCGCGTTCCTGCTGCTTAGCGCAGGTCCCCGAAACCTGGCCCGCCTCGGGGAGGCACTCACCGGCGATCTGCCGGCCGTTCGCGCGTTGCAGATCATCGACGCCGTGCGCCGTGAGGTCGGTCGATACTACGGCACACTGCTGCTCATCAATCTATGCTTCGGGTTGCTGATCGGCACGATCATGTGGTCGCTGGGCATGCCGAATCCTGCTCTGTGGGGGGTGTTGGCCGGCGTTCTGAACTTCATTCCCTATCTCGGCCCGGCGGTAACTGCTGCGATCCTGACCGTGGTCGCGCTGGTGACCTTCAGCAGCATCGCGCACGTCATGGGCGTCCTTTGCAGCTACGTCGGACTTGCCACGATCGAAGGCCACATCGTCGAACCGTTTTTCCTCGGGCGGCGGCTCAAACTACACCCGCTTCTCGTGCTGCTGGCGCTGTGGACGGGTGGGTGGCTGTGGGGGGTTGCAGGCGTGTTGCTCGCGCTGCCCACGCTGCTCGCTGTCAACGTGATGCGGCGCATTACGCACGGCGATCCGCAACAGCTGCCGACGCGCGTCTCGAGACCCGTGCGGTGAAGAATCAGCTGGCGTGCGGGTGCTTCGACCGCCGGTGGCCTACGTGAAATTCACCGCCCGGGCGACGCTGCTCTATGTCGCGATCAGCGTGGCCGTATTCGTGGTGGCTTCAGTCGTGACCCTTACTCTCGTGGATTGGAATTCGTTCAAGGGAGCAATCGAGCGCGGTGCGAGTGCCCGGTTTGGGCGGCCGGTGACGATATCGGGCCCCCTTCGCGTGCAGGTCTGGTCTCGCACGCCGACGGTCACGGTCGTGGGTCTGACAGTAGGAGGACCGCCCTGGGAGAAGGACCGGGCCGTGGCCAAGATCGAGCGCGTGCAGATTCGGCTGCAACTCCGCTCTCTGTTCACCGCTCACCTGGTGCTCAGCCGCGTCGAGCTACTGCACCCCGAGCTCTACCTGCACCAGGAGAAATCGGGCCGGGCCAACTGGACCTTCGAGAATAACGCGCCCAGCAAAGCGCGCGCCTCAAAGCCCGCGAATTTACCCGCCGTGCGAGATCTGGTCATCGAGGGCGGCCGATTGGTGCTCGTCGATGATCTGCGCCGGCTCAAGGTCAGGGGTACGCTGCAAGCACACGATCAGGCTTCGCGCCAGGATTCGAAGCCCTTCCGCATCGAGGGCAGGGGCACGATCAATGGTGAGCCATTCGAGGTGCATGTCGCGGGTGGTCCCCTGCAGGCGCTGAATCCCGATCACCCCTATCCATTCACGCTGGCGATCAGGGCGGGCGAGAATGAGGTCAATGCCGACGGCAGGATCCTCAAGCCCTTTGACCTCGGAGCGCTGGAATTGCAGGTCGATGCGCACGGCCGCGATCTCGCCCAGCTTTTCTATCTGACGCAGGTCACGCTTCCGAACACGCCGCCCTTTCGGTTGCGGGCGCACGTCGCGCGCAATGGCTTTCGCATCGCGGTTACACAGATCGCGGGCACCTTCGGGCGCAGCGACATAGCCGGGACGGTCGAGATCGATGGCTCGCACAAGCGCCCCGACGTGCGCGCCGATCTCATCTCTCATCACTTGCTCCTCAAGGATCTGGCGGCGGTTACGGGGACGCAGGCGCCCGCTAGCGGCTCGCTTACGCCAGCCGACGCACACGCGCCGGCACCCAACGTTGCTCAGTCCTCCGGGAGCGCAGTGGCACCGCAGCTTTTTCCGGACGCGCATCTTCAGGTGGACCGCATGCGAGCGGTGGATGCCGACGTACACTTCCAATCCACCTCCATCGAAGCCGGCACGGTGCCGATCACCCACGTGAGCCTGCACGCCCGGCTCGATAATGGATCCCTCGCCGTGCAGCCACTCGAGTTCGATCTGCTACAAGGACGTCTGACCGGTAGCGTGCAGATCGACGCCCGCTCGGAAACTCCCGAGGTACGGGCGGAGTTACGTGCCAAAGACATACGGCTCGATGAGTTCAAGGGCAAGGGACCAAATGCGGTGCCGCCGCTCGATGGCAGCCTGCTGGGGCGCGCAGTCATCGCAGGCTCTGGGGCCTCTGTTCATCAGGTCTTGTCAGATGCCAACGGTGAGCTCACGTTCATCGTGCCAAACGGGGACATCCGCGCGGCGACTGCAGAGCTCATGGGCGTCGATGTAGCGACAGCCATCGGCCTGATGCTGGCTAAACCCGACGATCGCGCCCCGATACGTTGCGGGGTCGCTGAATTCGACGTGAAGAGCGGTACTGCGCATGCTGACAGCATCGTTTTCGACACCCAAGACGTGTTAATCACCGGCAAGGGGCAGATCGCACTCGGACCGGAGAAGTTGGATCTGACGCTGCAGGGTGAGCCCAAGAAGTTGCGCCTGATCCGCATGCGGGCGCCCGTGGATATCCGCGGAGACCTGCTCAAGCCCGCCGTGCGGCTGGAGACCGGCCAGGCATTGAAGCAGGGGGCAATTGCCGCAACTCTCGGCACGCTGGTCACACCGCTCGCCGCCGTGCTGGCGTTCGTCGACCCTGGCCTCGCGAAGGATCAGAACTGTGCGCAGCTGCTCGCACAGGCCAACTCGCGCTGAGCGGGCCGGCGCCGACTGGAGCACGCCCCGACGAAAGGGAAATGACCGGGCGTGAATCGACGCAATGTCGATCGGCGCTGCCTCGGACTTGAGCGTCAACCGGCCGATAAGATCGGTCATTCGCCTACAAACGCTCGCCATGAAGGTTGACTGAAAAGTATGGCCGGCAGTGACCAAGATCCTCGCCGGTCGCCCAGCAGGCGAGGTAATGGCACCTGAGGCAGAGGCATATGGCACGTAAGTACGGCAAAGCGAGTGGCCGCAAGGTCAAGCGAGCGATGCACGAGATGAAACGCGGCGAGCTCAAGAGCGGCCGCTCGGGAAAGACTGTTCGCAGCCGCAAGCAGGCGATTGCGATCGGCCTGTCCGAAGCGCGCCGCTCAGGTGCGAAAGTGCCGCGTAACAAGAAATGATGCCAGGTCCGCGCGACGAATCGGCTGTGGCCGCGGCGCCGGTTGCCGCTTGACAACGCATGCATATACATGTACTGTCTCGAGCATGAAACTGCAGTCACTCCCTTGTTACTGTGCGACGCTGCGGCAGGCGGCCCGAGCCGTAACCGTTCTCTACGAGGAAGTTCTCGCAGACAGCGGGCTGCATGTAACGCAGTACACGGCGCTGCAGGTACTCGAGCAGGCCCCCAATCTCACCACGACCGAGCTGGCACAGATGATCGGCATCGACCAAACCACCGCCACGCGGACTCTGGCGTTGATTAAGAAGAGTGGCCTCGCAACCGATCGCGTCGGCACTGATCGCCGCGAGCGTCGCTGGGCGCTTACCCCACAGGGGCAGGCGCAGCTGCAGCGGTTGAGGCCGAGATGGCGGGCAGCGCAGGAGGCCTTCGAGAAACGCCTCGGTCGCGCGCAAGCGCTCGCTCTGAAGCAGGCGTCCTATCTTGCCGCGAGCAGACTGACGTCGAACTGAGACGCGAGCCGAAACCTGCCCCATGCGAGATATCACAGGCCGTTTTCATTCAGTCAAACGCATGCATATACATGTTGTACACCACGAAAAAGGAGACTTGCCATGTCAACGCGTAACTTCAAGCCCCTGGCTGCCTCACTGGCCATCTTCCCGGCAACACTGCTGCTCTTCATCAGCACTGCCCACGCGGCCAGTTCCGCGGGAGATGCTCAGGAACGCGCCCGGCAGCTGCTGCTCGGAGCGACGAGCAACGTCGTGTCGAACGCCCCGCAGGCGCCGCGCACCGCTAGGGCTAGCACGCGTACTGCCGACGTGCAGGAGTCAGCACGACGCCTGCTGGTCGGCGCCGCGACATTAAACCCGCGACAGCCGCGCACGCGAGCTGATGGAGATCGAGCTCATGGGGATGCGCAGCTGCAAGCGCGGCGCGTGCTCCTCGGCCGTCTTGAGGAGTCGCCAGCGGCAGCCGGCTCATGATGCGGGCGAGGCGTTGCGATCTTTGCGCCATGGATGAAGCAGGAGAGACATCATGTTGGATCTGTTTGGAGCTATCGTCGGAATGAGCGCCGTGATCATCACTCTCGTGGCGTTCACGCATGCCGTGACGAGCAACCTCGCATCCCGCCTCGGCGCCGCCGCGGTCGCCGGATCCTGGGTCGGGCTCGCCAGCGGCCTGGGCGCAGCGGGCAGACTGACCTTCTCGCCCGCAAGCCCGGTGCCGCTAATCGGCGTGCTGTTCGCCCTGCCGTTGCTGGTGGTGGGAGTATTGGCACTCAGGTCACAGCGCGTGCGTGCCGCACTGCTCGCGGTGCCCATGCCGCTCTTGGTCGGGCTCAACTCCCTGCGCGTGCTCGGGGTGTTGTTCCTGCTGCTTGCGGCAAGCGGTCGTCTCAGCGGGCCGTTCCCGTACTTCGCCGGTCTGGGTGACATCATCACCGGTGCGCTCGCGATTCCGCTGGCACTCAGCGTCGCCCGCTCCGGGCAGCGGTCATCGGGCGCCGTCAGGAGCTGGAACATCTTCGGAACTTTGGATCTGCTCCTCGCGGTAGCGCTGGGCCTCACGTCCGCGAACGGCAGCCCGCTGCAGCTGATTCACGCCGGTGCGGGCTCCGAGGCGATGCAGTACCTGCCGTACTGTCTTGTCCCGACGGTACTGGTACCGTTCTACCTGATCAGCCACGCGATCGTTGCGGCGCAGCTCCGCGCAACACGGACGGCGCGGGTGTTGGCTCATATCTGATAATGGGACTGGCAGCAGCGAGTAGGAGAGCAATCGATGAACATCAAGAACATCCTGGTCACTGGTGCCTCCTCGGGCATCGGCGCCGCGATCGTCGCGCGGCTGGCGCGGGAGGGCCATCGCGTGGTCGGCACCAGTCGCAGCGGCGATGGCTCAAACCCCGACGGCTCGCCGATGTTGGCGCTCGATGTCACTTCCGATGCCTCGGTGCGTGCGTGTCTGCAGCGCTTCCTCGAGCGGCAAGGGCGGCTCGATGTGCTCATCAACAATGCCGGTTACTTGCAGAGCGGCGCCATCGAGGAGGTATCTGTCGAGGCGGCACGTGCACAATTCGAGACCAACTACTTCGGTATCGTTCGCATGCTGCGCGAGGCACTGCCCGTCATGCGGGGGCAGCGAAGCGGTCTCATCGCCGCGACGAGCTCGCTGGCCGGTATGGTACCGCTGCCGTTTTGGGGCCATTACAACGCGAGCAAGTTTGCCGTGGAGGGGCTGATGGAGACGCTGCGCCATGAGCTCAGGCCTTTCGGGATCTGGGTTGCGATGGTGGAGCCCGGAGCCATCAAGACACCCTTTTACGGAGCGCCGCAGCCGTCGGCCATCGCAGCGTACTCGCCCTGGCGCGAGCGGTTCTTCCAGGCGATGAAGGGCTTTGAGGAGCAGGCACCGGGGCCTGAAGTGGTGGCAGAGGTTTATGCACGGATCGTGGCAACCCGGCACCCGCCACTTCGCAATACCGTGACGCGAGAAGCAAGGCTGTTTCCATTCCTGCGCTGGCTCCTGCCTGCAGGAGTGTTCGAGAGCGGGCTGCGCAGCGGCTTGAAGATCGACCGCGCAGACGCCCGAGCCGGTTGAGTCTTACCGCGAACAGCGCTCGACCCCTCGGCCGGCAGGCGGGCGGACCCCCCTACGCCACTCGCACTTCCGGTCGAGGGGCCAAGCACTGACGGGAAGCCGACCGCAGGTCGGCGGGTGGACAGAGCGCTACCGCAACTCAGGTGAGCGCGAGCATGTCGCGCTCGAAGACTCCGGAACGCAGCGCAGCTCTCAAGGTGTTCTGCCAAAAGGGTCGCGCACGCTACCACGGGTCGGGTAACGGTGTGCTGCCGCCCGACGGGCGGTTGTGAAGGACAGATGAGCGACGCCGCAGAACAGCCGCGGGGCTCCGCCGGCAGTCAGGGAGCCGTCATCGGCTCCCTGCTGCGGCCTATGCGCCGCAGGACTGCTCGGTCATTCGCTGTCGTGCGCGCTACAGGGAGCGCAGAAAGTTGATCAGGTCCTGCTGGTCCGCGGCGCTCAGAGCCTGGAAGTTGTGCACCACCTGGTTGGCTTCGCTTCCAGAGCTGGCGTGGTCGGAGATTACGTCGATCAGATCGCTGCTGCGGCCATCATGCAGAAAGAAAACCCGCTGGCCGAGCCCCCACAGTGGCGCGGTGCGGAACTCGTCCGGGCCCGCCGCTCCCTGAGTGATGCCGTCGGCGAGGCCGACGCCCATGTGATGCACCAGCAGATCCGAGAACAAGTGTGCCCGCTGGTTCGATAACGCCGCGCTCGGTGATATGTATGAACCGCTCGCGATGGCCGCACCCGTCGTGAGCACCGGAGTGTGACAGAGGGCGCAGCCGACACTGGCAAACTGGGCGCTGCCATGCTGCGTCGATGCAGTCGGAGCAGCAGGCACAGGCGGTGCGAGCATGCGCGTGAAGTTGGCGAACGCCTCGATATCCGAGAGCACCGCGGTGGTCACCACCGGTGAGGTCGGGGCCGGGAAGTTATCAGTATCATTGGGCGTCGCAATCCCGCCCTGGCAAAGCGGTGTCTCGTTGCGCTCCTGCGGGAACAGCTGGTTCGAGATGCCCATCTCGACGTTGTAGGCCTCCCCGGCAAACATGAGCAGCGACTTGTTCTGTGCCTTCCAGCCAAAGCGCGTGATGGTGCCGTCGTTGGCGCTGCGGTTGACCGTGCCGCCCTGAATCGCATTGGGGTGGCCCGTCACGCCGACCTGCTGCTTCGCCGCCGCGTTGGCCCGCTGGTTGGCAAGAATGGTCGAATCGGGGATCGCTTCGATCAACCCGGCACCGAGTGTCGGCGTCGGAATGCGGAACACGATGTTGCGGTTGCCGCCCCGCCCGGTGAGCGGGTCTCCCGCAGGCACGAATGATGGCTGCGCGATGTTGCAGCTGCCAGCGTCATTGCGCCCGCTGACGACGAACAGGTTATGTACGCCACCGTCGGCCACGCCGTTGGATTGGATGAAGCGTGCCTCGCGCACCGGGCCGTCCTGTGCCTCGAACCACGGCATGACGTTTGTGGCACCTTCCGCGGTCGCCACCGCGAACAGCGGGTTGACGGACGGGCTCGAGCCGCCCACGTACGGCTGTGCATGGCAGGACGAGCAGGAATTCGAGTTGAACCGCGGCCCGAGGCCATTGCCCTGAGTTGATGTCGCGCCGGAGACCACTTCGACCGTCTGAAAACGCGTGGCGCCGTCCTGAAAGTACGGCATCTCGTTGGAGCTTATGCCCGGGAGCGGCACCGGCGCGCCACCATCGGTGGCCGCCTGCCGTACTCCCGGATCGTGCGCCTGCGCGAACGCCGCCATCGCGCCGAGCGCACCGACAGCAGCCAGCAGCCATGCATGAAGTCCAGCGAGTCCCGTGAGAGTGCGCCGGGCGGCGCCGTCGACTTTGCGCATGGGTTATCCCTCCCCCGTGTCGCGAATACGTGAGTGCGTTCGCGTTGTGCAGGTTGCGGTGTTACGCCCGTGCAGCCCGAGCTGTCGATGTGTCGCCCCTTCGAGACGCGCGCACGCGCAGTCGCGGCAGGTGAAATCACGCGGGGAAAACAGCTTTTTTAGCGCGCAGCCGCTAGCGCATACTGAGTCACAAATTCCTTGAATGGATTGCGCAACGTGGGAGCGGATGGCAGTTTCCGCTGCTCGCGCTGGCTCACTCGCACGGAGAACTAAGGATGCAGCGTCGCTCGCACCTGCGGCCTATTACCCTGAGCACCGAGGAGTACCGGCAGCTGCTGGACTGGTCACGCGGCCGGCGCCGCGTCACCCGGCCGCTCGTCATGCGAGCGCGCATCATCCTGCACTGCCGGCGGGGACGCTCCAATCGCGAAGTAGCAAGGCGCGTGGGCATTACCGAGCAGACGGTCTGCAAGTGGCGACAGCGCTTCGTTAACGAGCGCCTGCACGGCCTGCTCGATCAGCCGCGCTCGGGGGCACCGCGCTCCATCAGCGACGAGCTGGTCGAAGCGGTGCTCGCCAAGACGCTGCACGAGCCGCCGCCGGATGCCGAACGCTGGAGCAGTCGCCGTCTCGCCTCCGAGCTGGGTATCTCGCAGCGCGCCGTGCTGCGCATCTGGCATGCCTTCGAGCTATAGCCGGCGCCAGGACCATCGACTTCCCAGTTGCACCGCTTCTATGTCGGTGCTGAGCCGCTAAGCTGACATTTCTGCCCGCTATGGCACTGCAGCAGGTTGATTTTGTACGGCAGCGCGCTGAGGATCCCGAAATGCGACACGTCGCCGGGAGTTGACCATGATCGTCAGATCGGGTGTAGCGCAGGTTGGCGCGGTGCCCTTTGATGTCGAGGCGACCGTCGCCAAGACGGAGGCGTGGATCGCCAAGGCCGGCACCGCAGGATGCCGCATAGTCGTATTCCCCGAGGCGTTGCTCGCCGGGTACCCGAAGGGCCTTGATTTCGACATCACACTGCGGACGCAAGTAGCCGCGCGGTTGCAGGCGCATGACTGAGCGCTGGAATCGCCGCCGACTGCTCCGCAACCTCGGTTGCGCGGGGCTTGGCACGGCGGCCGGCTGCGTCGGTGTCAATGCGGTCGCGCCGCTCGTGCAACCCGAACGCGTGACCTTCGACCGCAATCAGAGCTTCTGGTCGCGGGAGCTGCCGCCCATCAACTCAGGGCTCACGAGTGACATCGAGGTGGACGTTGCCGTCATTGGCGCAGGGTTCACCGGGCTGTCAGCCGCGTATTACCTCGGGCGCACGATGCCGGGGGCCAGGGTCGCGGTGCTCGAGGCGACGCGGTGCGGAAATGGCGCCTCGGGGCGCAACGGCGCGATGGTCCTGAACCTGAAGGTTGCCGGTAATGGGCAGATCTCGCATGCGCTGTACGAGCTGACCCTCGACAACATCGCAAGACTCGCTCAGCTCTCCCACCAGCTGGGGATCGACTGCGATCTCGAGCAGCAGGGCGCACTCACGGTGTTGCGCAGCTCTGCCGACCTGCAGGACGCGCGAGCAGAGTTCGAGCAGCTGGTGCGCGGCGGCCTGCCGCTGCAGCTGTGGGGACGCGCGCAGACACAGGCGGCGCTCGGCACCAGCGCATACCTGGCGGCGATCCTGGATCCCGGTGCAGGCCAGCTGCATCCGGGCAAGCTCGTGCGCCTGTGGAAGGCCGCGGCGGAAGCTCACGGTGCGCGGATCTACGAGGGCACGGCGGTGATCAGCATCGAAGCGGGCCGCACGCACCGCCTCACGACGGCACAGGGCCACGTCATCCGCGCGCCGCATCTCGTACTGGCCACCAACGCCTACACCTCCAAGCTCGGCTATCTGCGTCGCGCCGTGGCACCGATTGCCAACTACGTCGGCATGACTCCCGCCATCGACGCTACGCGACTCAGTTCTCTCGGCTGGAACAACCGGCTGCCGTTCAACGACAGCCGCCGTGAGGTGTATTACGCGGGCTGCACCCCCGCCGGGCGGATTCACTTCGGCGGCGGCCCGGTCGATTATCAATTCAACAACGGAGTCGCACCTCCTGCGGACATGCCGCGGCGATTTCAGCAGTTGCATCGGGAGTTCGCGCGGGTGTTTCCCGTCCTGGCAGACGTACCGTTCGAGATCGAATGGTTCGGCTTCGTCGACGTCTCGCTCGACGAACAGCCGGCCGTGGGGCGACTGGGGCGCTTCAAGAATATCTATTACGCCCTCGGCTACTCGGGCGAGGGCGTCAACCTCACTTCGGTGTTCGGTCGAATCCTTGCCGACCTGGTCGCCGGCAGAGGCGCGGACTGGCGCTGGCTGCCGTTTCTCGATCGGCTGCCGCCGTATGTGCCGAACGAGCCTTTTCGCTGGCTGGCGATCGAGGCGGATCTCGCGTGGACGCGCTGGACCGAAAGCTAGGCACGTTGCGCGGTTGCGCGCTGCGTTCGTGCCGGCAGGGCTTGCGGCGCATAATTGCTGCGGTCGGTAGTCCGGGAGAACGGCCATGTATCATCATATGTTGGGACCGTGGTGGATCATTGTGGCAGTGATCGGCGTGATACCTTTCTGGCGCCTCTGCGTCCGGGTCGGCTATTCACCCTGGCTCAGCCTGCTGGTGCTCCTGCCGATCGCCAACCTGATCTTCATCTACTACCTGGCGTTCTCGGATTGGCCGGGGCAGCGGCCCGGCGGCACCCCTGGTGGAACGAGCCCGACGCCGCATTAGATCGGTGGCAGGTCCGTCGTCGCTGGCGAGGCACCCACCGGCCTTCAGGCCACAGGCTTTACCTTGTCTGCGCGCAACCGGTGTAGGTTCGCCGCCCGGCCTCTTCGATGAAGGCGGTGCGGCCCTTGTTCCAGAACACCACGCTCTCATCGGCATTGGCGTAGCGCGCACCCGAGGCCGAAGCGGCTTGCGGCAATACCAGCTGCCGCTTATCGGAGAGCGTGAGTGTCACGGTGGGCTGAGTGCCGTTCTTGAAGACTGCCAGGATCTTCTTGCCGCCGTCGCAGGTGAAGCCTGCCTTGATGAGCTGTTCAGCCGCAGGCGGCGAGCGTGGCTGCTCCGCGGCGGACTGTGCGGTGCCGATTGTGGGGCACAGCAGGACCGCGGCGAGTCCGATCCATGATCTCATGATGGTGCCTCTGCAGGGCGGTGAGCCGGCGCCATGCAGGGCGACTATACGCTTCAGCGGCGCGGGCTGGGGCTGCCCACCAACGATGCGGACGGCTGCGCTTACTTCAGGCTGGCGACGGTCATCGTGCGGCCGTGCACGGCGGCCTCGAGCGTGTCCTCGAACGTATGTCGCGGCACCCAGCCGACGATGTGACCGCTGGTCAGGTAGATCACCCGGCCGCTGTGGAAGTCCACCTCTTCGTCGTCACGGTCGTCCTGTGAAGGATCGTAGCGGCGGATGTTGCGGTCGCAGAGACTCAACATGTAGCCGACGGTGTGCAGTCCCTGATTCACGAATGCATCCGCCGGGGAGAAGAAGTCGGCGAATGGTCGGTTGTGGATCGAGCAGACGTGGGTGTGAAAGTCGGCGACCGTGTCGGCGTCGTACAGCTCACCGAGGTCGACGCCGAAGTGCTGACCAGAGGTCAGCGCGGGTGACGCCTCGAAGCCGCCGGCCACGCGCCGTATCACCCCGCCGCACTCGTAACGCGGGTCGCAGGTCGCCGCCGCGTGCTTCAAGGCGTCGATCGCGGACTCATCGATAGTGGCGAACACCGCGAGCGCCAGCAGGTTCATCGGCCGCTCCACGCCCGCGGTGGCGGTACGCGCCAGCGTAGGTCGTCGCCTCGGCAATTTCTGCGGTTCCGTGCTCGCATCGGCAAGTCCTGCGATCAAGGCATGCGGACGCCTTACGCATAAGACTTCAGAAAGCGTGTGCGGGTTGCGCGGCCGCAGGTCGCAGATTTGCGCGGCAGTCTGCCGCAGGCTGGCGGCCGAGGCCCAGCCTGCCCTCGCAGGCTGCAGAACTGAGAACTGCGCACGGTGCGGCGCAGTCGCATGCCGCTCAGTGAGCTGCGGCAGCTTCGACTTTGCGGACGGCCGGCCGTTGCGCTACCAGGGTCGAGTGCCGGGCGAGTGCCGGGAAGCGCTGGTGCACGGGATCGCGACCTTGCGGGTGCCAGCCTGCTACGACGTAGAGGTAGTGGTCTGCCGCCGAGATGTCGCTGCCGAGAAGATACGGTGACAGCGCAGCAACGATCGGGTCGAGAATCCGCATGAAGTCATCGGTCGCCTGTTGCCTGATACCTTCGGCAGCGCTCTCGCCTGCACGACTGTAGCGGTGCGGGTAATAGATCCGGCGGGCACATTCGTAGAGGTTTGCGGAGACGTACACCACCCACTGCAGGAATCGGGCGTGCGCCGCTGTGCCGGGGCGTGGCGCCAGCCGGGCTTCGGGGTGAGCGGCGGCGAGGTGCACGCACATTGCCGCCGACTCGAACATCGCCATCCCCTGGGGCAGTACCAGCGCGGGTACCTTGTCCGTCCCGGTGACGGCGCGGTACGCCTCAATAGCGGCCGCTTCCGTCCCAACCCGGATGAATTCGTATGGGGCGCCGATCTCCTCGAGCAGCATCTGCAGGACGTCGGAGCCTGTGCCCGGTCTGCCGTAGAGCTTGTACTTGCCGTCGTTCATGTAGTCACCTCGTCGCCGTAAACCTCGCGATGCGCGATCAGTCCTTCAAAGTGACCCAGATCAGGTCGATCGGCTCTCTGCCGACATTGCCCGACTCGTGCCCCTCGCTGATGTCGATGGTGGGCATCCATCCGACCGCGCCGTCCGCATCCGCCGTTGGGTAGGCGTGCTCTGGCTCCTTGTTCGAGCGCGCGGCCCATTGGCCGCCTTTGATGTGGATATAGAGCATGTTCGGGTGGTGGGCATGTACACCTTCCCACTGGCCCGGCTTGACCGTGAAGCGTTGTACGATCACCCGGTCATTCTCCAGCAGGTCCTCGCCTGGGATATTCGGATAGTTGAGATGCTCATCCTTCGTCTGCGCATGCGGCGAACTGATGTCCGGCCTGACCGGTGCTACGCTCTTGAGAGTCACCCGGATCACAACGATGGGGGTCGTGCTGGCGTTCGTGCTGCCGGCGTCCGGCCGCTGGCCGGCGCCGTACCAGGCGATGCGGCCGTCCCGCCACAGCGTGGCGCGCCCGGTCTCGGCGGATTTCAACACCCCGCCCTTGACGAACACCAGCAGCTGGTCGGCCGCGTGGCCGTCACAACCGGTTGACTGTCCGGGCTGCAACACGAGTTTCTCGACGTGTACCCGCGCATTGTCGAGCACGACCTCGCCGCTCGGTGCCGCATCGAGGCAGGCACGCTCGGCTACCGCAGCCGGCAGGGCCACTGGGGCGAGCTGCAATGCCAGCGTCCCGGCGTAAGCCAACCATGGGTTCATGAAGCCATTATACGAGGTGCCGCAGTCCGAACCGCTGCGGCGCGACCCGCACCCGCGGGAGCAAAGTATGATGGGCGCGCAATGGTGCGAGCGGCACGGGCTCAGTCATGAGCGTCAAGATCGATCAGCCCGGAGAGGTTGGAGAGTACGATCAGGGACTGCAGACGCTGCTGCAGGTCGTATGGGGCGAGGGCTTTCTCTCCCCCGGGGGCCCCGAGGAGGTGGCTCGCGTGCTCGAGGGACTGAGCATCCGTGGCTGCAGCGTGCTCGACATCGGCTCGGGCCTGGGCGCGATCGATGTACTGCTGGTCAGGGAACACGGTGCCGCGCAGGTTGTCGGGATCGACCTGGAGCCCGACCTGATTGCCCAGGCACGCGCACGCGTAGCGCGGCAGGGACTCGACCGGCAGATCGAGTTCCGGCAGGTCAGTCCCGGGCCGTTGCCCTTTCCCGCGGCCAGTTTCGAGGTGGTGTTTTCCAAGGACTCGCTGGTGCAGATTCCGGACAAGCCGGCGCTGTTCACCGAGATACGGCGCGTGCTGCAGCCCGGGGGATTGTTTGCCGCGAGCGACTGGTTGCGCGGTGGCAGCGGCGCCTACTCGCCGGAGATGCTGGAGTTCTTCCGGCTCGAGGGCATTACCTACAACCTGGCAACCGCGCAAGACACGGTCGTCGCGCTGCGCACCGCCGGCTTCACCAACATAGCCGTCGAGGACCGCGCGGCGTGGTACCGCGAGCTGGCGGAGCAGGAGCTGGCCGCCATGCAGCGCGACTGGTTGCCGCTCATGGAGAGCCGCCTGGGGCCGCAGCGCGCCCGCCATTTCGTCACCAACTGGCAGCAGATGGTGCTGGTGCTTCGCCGCGGTGAGCTGCGACCGGCGCACATCAGAGCCCGGGCACCAGCACAGTAGTCGCGATGCGCGCGGGCTTTGCCCTGGAGGCGCCGCCCGCGGGCGGGCTGGCGCAGACCGCGCAACATAGCTGACACATTCCGGGGGGACGATTCCTGTTTCGATCGCGGAGCCACTGTATGACAGTACTGCATTCGCTGGATCATGAAGACATCATCCGTCGCATCAGCCGCGACGTGGTTGACGGTTATGACGAAGAGCTGGAGATGGAAATCGAGGATCGGCATCCCCTGGTGCAGGATCAGGGTACGATCACGGCGGACACGACCAGGGAATATCGACGCCACTACTTCCGGCAACTGTTCCGTCTGCAGGCCGAGCTCGTGAAGCTGCAGGATTGGATCCTGGCCGAGCGCGAGCGGGTGGTCATTCTGTTCGAGGGACGCGATGCGGCCGGCAAGGGCGGCGTCATCAAGCGCATCTCGCAGCGACTGAATCCGCGCGTGTGCCGCGTGGTGGCATTGCCGGCGCCGAACGATCGCGAGCGCACCCAATGGTACTTCCAGCGATACGTGCCCCATCTGCCCGCCGCGGGCGAGATCGTGCTGTTCGACCGCAGCTGGTACAACCGCGCCGGCGTGGAGCACGTCATGGGATTCTGCACGCCGGCGGAGTACGAGGAATTCTTTCGCTCGGTTCCGGAGTTCGAGCGCATGCTGGTGCGCTCCGGCATCCGCCTGCTCAAGTATTGGTTCTCGATCACCGACGAGGAGCAGCATCTGCGTTTTCTCGGTCGTATTCACGACCCGATGAAGCAGTGGAAGCTGAGTCCGATGGATCTGGAATCACGGCGTCGCTGGGAGGACTACACCAGAGCGAAGGAGGTCATGCTGCAGCGCTCGCACGTTGCCGAGGCGCGCTGGTGGGTGGTGCAGGCGGTCGACAAAAAGCGCGCCCGCCTCAACTGTATCGATCACCTGCTGAAGCAGTTTGCCTATAGCGAGGTCTGCAAGGAACCTGTTGCCCTGCCGCAGCGCGAGCACCATGAGCATTACTCACGGCAGGCGGTGCCTGCGGACATGCTGGTGCCCGAGGTCTATTAGCGCGACGGGAACGCTGGCGTCATCGCTGTCGCGTGCGCGACCGCAATCGCATGATTGAAGTGCCATTCTCCTGCGCGTAGGGGAAGGGACCGGCGCCGGCCCTTTCATCTACCATAAGAGGCGGTGCAAACACCCCCAAAGCCAGGCCGGCTCGAGACGTACGCATTGCGCAGCCGCCGGCGGCTCGCGCCGGGGCTGATGCGACCGGCTGCGACGACACTGGCGCTCGCGCTGCTGTGCGCCTGCTCCGGACACCGATCGGCAGCGACTGCAGGCTCGGCGGGTAGCGGTGACGCGCATCGGGCCGACGGCGAAAACGTCGTCAATGTCTACTCGTGGGCCGACTACATCGCTCCCGACACGGTCCGCAACTTCGAGAAGCAGACCGGCGTCACGGTGCACTACGACACCTACGACAACAACGAGGTGCTCGAGACTAAGCTGCTCACCGGTCATTCCAACTACGATGTGGTGGTGCCGACCGAGAATTTCTTCGAGCGCCAGATGCGCGCCGGGGTCTACCGCAAACTCGACAAGCAGGCGCTCCCCAATCTCGCCAATGCCGATCCGGACATCATGCGCCGCATGGCCGAGCACGACCCGGGCAACCAGTACGCCATCCCCTACATGTGGTCCACCACCGGGCTCGGCTACAACGTCGACATGGTGCGCGCACGGCTCGGCGAGCCGCTCACGGACAGCTGGGCGCTGCTGTTCGATCCGCGCAGTGCCGCGAAGCTGAAGGATTGTGGCATTCTCATCGTCGATTCGCCGCTCGATGTTTTCGAGTCGGCGATGATCTACCTGCACCGTGATATCAGTCGGCACGATCCTCGGGATGTGTTTGCCGCCGCCGAGGTCCTCAACAGGATTCGTCCGTACGTGCGCAACATCGATCCCGCACCTATCGCGCCGCTGGCGAACGGTGAGGTGTGTCTGGCACTGGCCTGGTCTGGTGACGTCGAGGTGGCGCGCAACCGGGCGATCGAGGCATCGACCGGCGCACACATTGCGTACCTGATACCCCGCGAGGGGGCGCTGATCACGATCGATATGATAGCCATCCCGGCGGATGCGCCGCATCCACGCAACGCTGCGCTGTGGCTGAACTACCTGCTGCGGCCGGACGTGATCGCCGGTATCAGCAACTACATCAAGTATCCGAACGGTAATGCAGCCGCGCTGCCCCTGATCGATGCCGCCGTGCGTAGTGATCCCGCCGTGTACCCGGACGCGGCGACTCGGGCGCGATTGATCGCTAACGCCAGCCTGCCCATGAACTACACGCGGCTGATCACCCGCGCCTGGACGCGCTTTCGCACCGGACAGTGACCACGAGCGCTCACTGCACGGTGGGCGGTCGTTTCGAGGGCAGGCGGCGCGGCTTGGGCAGCAGGCCATTGACTTCCAGCAGCGCGTCCACGGCCTTGCGCAGCAGCACCGCCTTCGGAATCAGGGTCGTCCCGGCCAGCGAGTCGAGCAGGGCCGCCTTCTCCGGCTCGAGATAGATCGATTGCTGGCGCAGCTTACGTCTGGTCATGGGCATGCGGCGACTATGAATGACTATGAAGGACGCGTCATGACGTTTCACCTCGATCTGACGTAATCCGCTCGTTTCACGCTCAATCTGTGAGCTACATCACCGGCGGCTTCCGGGGGACGCCCCCTCCGCTGGGGCGTCCCCGTGTCTCACCCTGCTGCCGCGGGCGGCCGAGCGTCCTTGCGTTTGCGGCAGTCGGGGCTGGGGGGTTGGGCGATGAGGTCGGGTGCGATTGCCTGCTGCCTGCATGCTAAGCAGCGCGGATTGCAGGTCGGTTGCAGTCAGGTTGACGGTATGTGTCGGCTCTGCACAACCCGGTTGCGTGCGCCACCACCAGCAGGCGAGCGTGAATTGCATCTCACCGGTTGCCGGCTGAGCGCCATTCCGAATTCGCGCGGCGCGCTCGAGAAGGCACGCGCGTGCGGAGGGGTCTACGCCGCGATGGCCGCATCCTGCGTGCAGCGGCTCTCGTGCGGCGCGCGTCGGCCGCGACGCCCGCGTCATGCCGACCGGCGAGTTGTGCTGCAACCTATTGAAAATGCGCCGGAATGGGGCATGAGACTCTATATGTCGTGCTTTCTGCCCTGGCGCGAGCACAAGATCTGGTATGCCGGCTGCGAAAATCGTCGTATCCTAAAGACCATTCCAACCCAGTCCCGGCACGAGGGGAGAAACTGTGAAGGAAGCTGAGCTGGTCGCATTGCTCACCCGCGCCCGCGCGGTTCTCGAGCGCTACATGTTCGAAGAGGACGGGGAACGCATACGCGACGATGTCGCCGAGGTCTGCATGGCCATCGACGATGCGCTGCCCGTCGAAGGGCGCATACATGTGAAGAAAGCCGAGCTCGACCGCTCCGCGCTCGAGCGCTCGGCCGCCTAGGGGGCAGCATGTGCGGACGCTACATCCTGCGCATGCAGGACAAGTATCTGCGGCAGTGGAATCTGCACGGACCGCCCGCGTGGGTGGCGGTGTCCTACAACATCGCTCCCGCGCAACAGGTGCCGATCATGCGTGCGCACGGCGGCGTCGCCGAAGCTGCGATGGTGCGGTGGGGCCTCATTCCGTACTTCGCGAAGGGCGAGCCGGGGAAGTTCAGCACCGTCAACGCGCGCCTCGAGACTTTCGAGACATCCGCGGCCTATCGCGGTGCGTGGAAGCGCAGTCAGCGCTGCATTCAGCCGGCGTCGGGCTTCTACGAATGGCACGTCGACGCCGCCGGACGCAAGGCGCCGTACCTGATCACGCTGGCGGACCAGGAGGTATTCGGCTTTGCGGGCCTGTGGGACCGCAGCATCCGGAGCGACGGCAGCGTCGTGGAGAGCTGCGCACACCTGACGATGCCGGCCAACGATTTGCTGGCGGACATCCATAACAGCGGCAGTCATCCGCAACGCATGCCGGCGATCCTGCGGCGTGAGGACCACGAGACATGGCTGCACGGCTCGGCGGCAGAGGCGCGCGCGGTACTGCTGCCTTACCGGGCCGATCTCATGGTTGCGCACGAGGTCAGCGTGCGGGTCAATTCCGTGCGCAACAACTCACCCGACCTGATCGAGCCTGTCGCCGCCTAGCCGCACCGCTCAACGGCGCAGCAGCCACGCGATCAGCGAGATTACTGCGCTGATGAGCAGCATCGTCGTGATCGGGAAGAAGAACCGGAAACCTGGACGGTCGATGAGGATGTCACCGGGCAGGCGAAACAGCGGCAGTCGCCTGAACCAGGACCAGCCGGCGCCCAGCAGGATCAGCGCCACGCCGCAGCTGATGAGCAGCCGGTTCACTTCAGCACCGCGCGTGAGACCGACGCATCGATCACGACCTTGGTCATCGCGTTGCCCTCCAGTATTCTCCCCAGGGACGCGCGGCGCGCTGCGGCGCCACCGCCGACAATCACATCATAGTCAGCGGCTCGGGTCATGATGTTGCAGATGCTCGATTCCGCCAGCCGCCGCGCCCAAGGCAGGCAGCAATGAGACGACCGTCGGGGCGCGCCCTGCTGCTGGCGCTGATTCCCTTTGCCGCGATGTGCTTCAGCGTCCCGCTGTGGGATCGCATCGAGCCGGTGATGTTCGGCCTGCCGTTCAATCTGTTCTGGCTGATCAGCTGGATCCTGCTGACCCCCCTGTGCATGTGGGTCGCGTACCGCATCGAGACGGCGCGCGCCCCGCGGGGCGGATCATGAGCGCGGCAGCAGTCTCGCTGGCCACCATCCTGGCGATCGTGGCATTCGGTACCACCGTCGGGTTCCTCGCCGGCGTGCGTCGGCGGATGGATCTCGAGCAGTGGACCGTGGGCAATCGCGGCTTCGGTGTCGTGCTCGTGTTCCTGCTGATGGCCGGTGAGGTGTACACCACCTTCGCGTTTCTCGGCGCCAGCGGTTGGGCGTACTCGCGCGGCGGCCCCACCTTGTATGTCCTCGCCTACCTGTCGCTCGCCTACGTCGTGTCGTTCTTCGTCCTGCCACAGGTCTGGGAGGTCGGCCGTCGCCACGGCTTGCAGACGCACTCGGACTTCTTCGCGCTGCGTTACGGCAACAGATACCTGGCGGCGCTGGTGTCCCTGGTCGGCATCGTCTCGTTCGTGCCCTATCTGCAGCTGCAGATAACCGGGGTCGGCATCATCGTCTCGGTCGCCAGCTTCGATCGCATCACGCGCGAGCCGGCGATGGTGGTCGCAGTCGCACTGCTGGTGGCGTTCGTATTCGCGAGCGGCGTGCGCGCCGTGGCCTGGGTGAGCGTGGTGAAGGACGTGCTGATGGTGGTCGCCGCGCTCGCTATCGGCATCGGCATACCCTACATTCACTTCGGCGGCATCGGCCCGATGTTTGCCGCGCTCATTCAAGCCCGGCCCGCTCATCTGACCATGCCCGGCGCGACCACGAATCTCGGACACGCGTGGTTCATCTCCACCGTGCTGCTGACCTCGATGGGCTTCTACATGTGGCCGCACGCCTTCGGCAGCACCTTCACCGCGAAGAGCGCCGATACGCTCAGGCGCAACGCCGTCGTCATGCCGCTCTATACCCTCACGCTCGCCTTCATCTTCTTCGCCGGCTTCACCACGGTGCTGGTCGCGCCCGGTCTCGCGAACGGGGACCTGGCGCTGCTGACGGTCGTGCGCCGCAGCTTCCCGCCCTGGTTCCTCGGCGTGATCGGCGGCGCCGGCGCGCTCACCGCGATGGTGCCGGCGGCCATCTTCATCCTCACCGCCGCCACGCTGTTCGCCAAGAACCTGTACCGGCCGCTGTTTGCGCCGGCGATGACGGACGATCAGGTTGCGCGCCTCGCGCGCGCCATGGTGATCGTCTTGGGGGCGATCAGCCTGAGCCTCGCCATCTTCTTCCGGTCGACGACGCTGGTGTCGCTCTTGTTGATGGGCTATGCGGGTGTGAGCCAGTTCTTTCCCGGCGTGCTGCTCGGCCTGTACTGGAAGCGCGTCACCACCGCGGCGGTATTCGCCGGCCTCATCGCCAGCGTCGTCACCGCCGTCTTTCTCATGCTCACTCATCGGGACCCGCTGTTCGGCGTGAGCGCGGGTTTCCTCG
Organism: uncultured Gammaproteobacteria bacterium; assembly: GCA_963837075.1. Classification (GTDB taxonomy): domain Bacteria; phylum Pseudomonadota; class Gammaproteobacteria; order Steroidobacterales; family Steroidobacteraceae; genus 13-2-20CM-66-19. Next base: position 1,394,799 of record CAWILY010000009.1, read on the forward strand.
CCTTGTGTCTCAACTTCTCCATCGTGGTCGCGGTAAGCCTCATGACGCCGCAGAGAGCTGTCAGCCGCGAACTGCTGCAGGCGGTCACGTGAAACTCATCGAATCCATCGCGGCCGGCTCGGCCGGCATCCAGGCGCTGCGACGCGACCTGCACGCACATCCGGAGCTCGGCTTCGAGGAACGGCGCACCGCGGATCTGATCGCCAGCACCCTCGCCACGTGGGGCATTCCGGTGCACCGCGGGCTCGGCCGCACCGGGGTGGTCGGCATCGTGAAAGGCGGCGACTCGCCCCGTGGAGTCGGCCTGCGCGCCGACATGGACGCATTGCCGGTCACCGAGCAGAACACGTTTGCGCACGCCAGCGTGCACGCCGGCCGGATGCACGCCTGCGGCCACGACGGGCATACCGCGATGCTGCTGGCTGCCGGGTCGTATCTGGCGCGCCAGCGCGATTTCGACGGCACGGTGTATCTCATCTTTCAGCCCGCCGAGGAGGGCGGCGGTGGTGCGCGCGAGATGATCCGCGACGGGCTGTTCGAGCGCTTCCCGATGGAGGCCGTGTTCGGCGTCCACAACTGGCCGGGCTTAAGGGTCGGTCAGTTCGCGCTGCGGTCCGGGCCGGTGTTCGCGTCCACCAGCGAGTTCAAGATCACCGTGCGCGGCCGCGGCGCGCATGCGGCCATGCCGCACAACGGCATCGATCCGCTGCCGGTGGCCTGTCAGATGGTGCAGGCATTCCAGACGATCATCTCGCGCAACAAGCGGCCGATCGAAGCAGGCGTGATCTCGGTGACCATGATCCAGGCCGGCGAGGCGACCAACGTGATCGCCGACACCTGCGAGCTGCGCGGCACGGTGCGCACCTTCACGGTCGAGCTGCTCGACATGATCGAGGAGCGCATGCGCCGCATCGCCGAAGGCACCTGCCAGGCGTTCGAGGCGAGCTGTGAGTTCTCGTTCCGGCGCAATTACCCGCCCACCATCAACCACGTCAGCGAGACGCAGTTCGCGCGCCAGGTGCTCGCCGATCTGGTGGGTGCCGATAACGTCAAGGAATTCGAGCCGACCATGGGTGCAGAGGACTTCAGCTACTTTCTGCAGCAGCGGCCGGGCTGCTACTTCGTCATCGGCAACGGCGACGGCGGTCACCGTGCCGGCGGTCACGGGGAAGGGCCGTGCATGCTGCACAACCCCAGCTACGACTTCAACGACGAGCTGCTGCCGCTCGGCGGCTCGATGTGGGTACGGCTCGCGGAAGCGTGGCTGCAGCGACGTAGCTGAGCGGCGCGTATCCCGCCGCCGAGGACTACCGGGGCGGCGCGCTGCCGACGCGGCGGCGCGCCTTGAGCAGCACGTTCACCGGCTCCGGGCGGTCATCCCAGTAGTCCAGCCGTACGCGCCCGTCGGGCAGCTGACTGACCGTGGCGGGCGCGGCGCTGAAAGTGCAGTACCAACCCGACGGCAAGACCACCGCGTTCCGGGGTCGGCCGAGACTACGATCAAACACCAGCTCGTCGCCATCGAGCCGGTAGCTCGCCGGCGCCGTGTAGGTCTCGGTGATGCGCAGGCGCAGCGTCTGCCCGGCCTCGAGCCGCGCAAACGGGATTACCACCACGCGTGCATCCGGCTCGACACTCTCGCCGGTATTGATGCCGGCTGCCTGCAGCTCGGCACCGCTCATCTCCCGCGCCGCGAGCGACTCACCGGTATCGAGGATCATTGCGGAAGGGTGGCTGGCGACACTCCCGCTACGCACCACGTTGGCATAGCCGTTGATGCCGGCGCGGGCCTCGGTGTAATCGTGGTAGAGCTCGAACGCGTGGCTCTCGGGCTGCTGCAGGAAGTAGACGATCTCCCGGTCCTCGTGGGCGCGTTCGGTGAGCCGCTCGCTCTCGGTCTCTCCGGTGAAGGGCGACTCCCAGCTGCGCGCGGAGCCCGGCGCCCGCGGCCGCGCCGCGGCGCCGCTCTGCGCATCCCGTACGGCTCGCACCACGAGCGGCGCCTCCCCGGCGCCGGCGTGCAGGAAGCTGATCGCAATGCGGCCGTCGGGCTCCGTCAGGATCTGCGACGGCACGCTCAGGCCGATCACCTCGTAGCCGGCAGGCAGCACCACCTTGTTGCGGCGTACCCCGAGCGGCCGGTCGAACACGAGCGTGCCGCCATCCAGGTGGTAGCTGCGCGCGTCCCGGTAGGTCTTGATGATCACCACGCGCGCCTGACCGTTCTGCGGTACCGCTCGGGCAAGCGTTACCCTGATGTAGTCGGCCGCCGGGTCTGCGTCCGGCATCAGCGGGTCCTTGCGCGCCTGCGTGCCGCTCACCACCTCGAAATGCAGCGGCGTACCGAGCATCGCGTCGTAAACGCTCTCCTCGCTGGCCGTGCTGCCCTTGCGGATGGGGTTGTAATAGAACTTCGCCCCCGCGGTCGTGGCCGTCACTTCGTAGCGGATTTTGAAGCTGGCGGCTTCCGGAGCCAGCAGCTCATAGCGTGTGTACTCGTCAGTCTCGGTCTGCGTGACGGCCGTGGGCAGGTAGATGCCGTCCTCGCCGGCCGCTGCGGTCGATGAGCCCAGCAGGCAGCCGAGCGACAGCGCCAGTCCCAGATTCACTTCAGGCATGTGCGCCGCTCTCGTGCCAGGCACGCAGCGTGTTGGCTTCCTTCTGTGGATCGAGACCGGCGCGCAGCTTCGCCTGCCGCTCAGGCGGCAGGCTCTGAAACCACGCCAGCGTGTCGCGCACCGTGTCGGCGAGCGGCCGTAGCGTGAGGCCCGCCTTGACTGCTGCGCTGGTGGAGGTCAGCCCGTCGGCGGCGGTGTCGCCGGAAGGAGGCGACCACGGCGGCAGATCGAGCTCGTCCGCCTGCCACTGCGTAGCGAGAAAGGCTGCCGGCACCCAGGTGACCGTGGCATGGGCCTGTGGCGAGGCCGCGAGACTTGCGCTGATGAGATCACCCATCGTCAACGCGCGCGGCGCCGAGACCGCATTGAAGCAGCCGGTGGTGCGCCGCTCGACGAGGCTCATCATCCAGGTGGAGAGGTCGCGCACGTCGATGACCTGGATGGGATCGCGTGGCGTACCGGGCGCGAGCATCTCGCCGCCCTTCGATGCGCGCACCGGCCAATAGGTAAACCGGTCGCTGCGATCGAGGGGACCCACGATGTAGCCGGGCCTGACGATGGCGATGCGGCCGTGGAAGGCGTCCGCGGAATAGTGCTCGCACAGCGCCTTCATCGGGCCGTAGGTCAGGTCGGTGACCTGCTCAGTCTGCGGATCAGACAGCGTGCCGACCGCTGAGCGCTCGTCGTTCGGCGTGGCGAAGCTCGCGTAGACCGAGATGCTCGACACGAACAGGCAATAGCCGACATTGGGCGCCAGCAGCTGCGCCGACACCTTCACGTAGCGGGGCACAAAGCCGGTGTCGTCGACCACGGCGTCCCATTTGCGCCCGGCGAGCGCCTGCAGGTTACCGTTGCGATCGCCGTGCAGCGTCTCCACACCGGCGGCGACCTCGGCGGTGGTCTTGCCGCGATTGAAATGAGTGACGTGCCAGCCGCGCTCGAGCGCCTGCTCGGTCAGGTGCGGGCCGATGAAGCCCGTGCCGCCGAGAATCAGCAGAGTCTTCTGCCGGCCGGTCCCGGCAACCGCCCGGCGCAACACGCTGCCTGCCGCCGTCCAGGCGCCGAGCTGCAGCAGTTGGCGTCGGGTGCGCATCAGGTGCGGTACGCTTTAGCGCGCCAGGGCGCGTGCTGGCTCGGCGCGGCCGAGAATCTCCTCGAGCGCGGCGATGACACCGGCGACTTCGTCGGGCGAGTTGTAATGCAGCAGCGACAGGCGCACCGCGCCGCGCTGCGGATCGACATTCATCCCTTCGAGCAGCCGCACGGCATAGAAGTTGCCGTTGCCGGCCATGAAACCGCGCGCGGCGAGCGCCTCGATCATCTGCTGCGGCGCCACGGCGTCGGTCACGAACGCGACGGTCGCGGCGCGCTGCTGCGCGACGGCCGGCCCGAGGATGCGGATATCGCGCCGCCGGCCCAGGTACTCGAGGAGGGTGGTGAGCAGCGGCACCTCCGCAGCACGCAGCAGCTGCCGCACGCGCTCGGCGCGCGCGCGCGGCGCGCCCGGGCCGCTGTCGGTACCGCCACCATGGTGCGCATCGAGGGCATCGAAATACTCGGCAATGCCGCGCGCCGCCGCCACCTGTGCGTGGTCGGGACCCGCAGGCACCAGGCGTTTCGCGCCCTCGGCGGCGTTGAAATAGTGACCCTCGTTCCCCAGCCGGTTCAGCAGCGGCTCACGCACGACCATCAGCCCCTGGTGGGGCCCGTAGGTCTTGTACAGGGAGAACAGATAGATATCCGCGCCGAGGGCTGCCACATCGGGCAGCCCGTGCGGAGCCCACGCCACGCCATCGACCACCGTCATGACTCCCGCGGCACGGGCGAGCGCGGTGATGCGCGCTACCGGGTTGATGTGCGCCACCACGTTCGATGCGTGCGGAAAGGTGAGTAGGCGCGTGCGCGGTGTCAGCAGCCGTTCCAGCTGCTGCACGTCGAGCATGCCGGTCTGCGGATCGACACGCCATTCGCGCACCACCATCCCGTGAGCGCTGAGGCGCCGCCAGCTGCCGGTGTTGGCCTCGTGGTCCTGGTTGGTGACGATGATCTCATCGCCCGGCTGCAGCAGCGCGCGGCAGGCCTGTGCCAGGACGTAGGTGTTCTGCGAGGTCGATGGTCCGAAGTGCACCTCGGCGGCGCTGACGCCGAGGTACTCCGCCAGCCGTTCGCGCGCGGCATCCATCCACTCACCCGCTTCGGCGGAGGCACGAAAGGCGTAGTACGGCTGCACTTTCAGCCGCCGGTAGTACTCCGTGAGACGGTTGACTACCGGCGCGCACGGGTACGAACCACCGGCATTCTCGAAGAAGGCCTGCCGGGCGAGCGAAGGTTCGGCAAAGGCCGGGAACTGGCGGCGGACGAAATCGAGGTCGAGCTTCATCGGGCGATGATCGCATCGGCAGGCGAGGCTTGCCAGCCGCAGCCGTTGCGCGCTGCGGCGAAAGCCACCGTTGCCGCGTCAGGCCGTGGTGTTCGGCCGCCGCAGCGGTGCCCCCAGGTAGCAGCCGAATTCCCTGACGAAATCGACCGATACCCGCGCATGGACGCGGCCCTGGCGATCGAGGAAGCGGGCCTCGTCGTCGAGCGGCACCAGCGCGCCGTGCCAGACGTTCGGATGGATGTACAGGCCCTGCCGGCCATCGCACCAGAAGCTGACGAACTTCTCGGGCGTGACGTCATCCCCCGGCAGCGCCAGCGGCACCACGAAGCTCTTGTGATCGAGCGGATAGAACAGCTGGCCGCCATCGGGGTGATAGTTGGCGCGCCAGATAAGTGCGCGCTCGCGCGCGCCGCCCGCCCCCGCGGTCGCGGCTTCCTCCGGCCAGTTGCTCCAGCCGAACAGGTAGCTGTCACCGACGGCGTGGTTGCGCGCGTACAGCGTGTCGCCCCGCCAGGCGAACTCGAACAGTCCCTCGACCACGCCGCCCTGGTCGCCGGAGTTCGCATCGATCGGGCGCCACCCTTTCGCCGGCCAGCGCACGATCTCGATCGGGCAGCTCTCCGGGTCATCAACGAGCGTGCCATAGCCCGCGAGGCTCGCCGCGCTCGCCGCCTGCAGCGCGGTCTCGTGCACGCGCCGCACACCGGTGGAAGGTGTATAGGCGAACTGTCCCGTGATCTCCATGATCGGGCTCAGCCTTGCCGGGCGAGGCGCTCGATGAGCGCGGCATATTCCCCGGCGGCAGCGGTTCTGAGCCCCGCCACCTTGCCCTGATCGTCCCAGCGGCGCACGCGCACGGCATCCTGAGCGAACGGCTGCTCCTCGAACTGCGCCAGTTCGACCGCCGACATCGGGCCGCCCTGCAACTCGAGCGTATGCACGGAGGCCGGGCTGAGGCGCGCGAAATAATTGGCATCGATCGCACACAGATAGCGCTTGGCCGGTACGTGCAGCCGTACCGGCTCCGAGACCTCGGGGGCGAAATGCCGCGCCAGCCAGCGCGCGCCCGTGATCTCGTGCTGCGCGTCGCAGGTCCAGTCGGCGATCGCATCCGGCACTTCTGCCAGCAGATGGCCGATGTCATGCAGCAGCGCCGCCAGCAGCAGCGGCTCGGACGCTCCCCCGGCCTGCGCGAAGTGCGCCGTCTGCAGCGCATGCTCGCTCATCGATACCCGCTCGCCGAAGTAGGCGCCGGCGCCGCGCGCTGTGTACAACGCCAGAATCTCGGCGGCGAGGCTCATGGTGCGAGTTGCCGTCGCAGCAGCGCCGCGGCGCTGTGCACACTGTCGCGGGTCAGGTAGCAGCCGCGCAGATGGCGCGGATCGCGGCCCGATGAGAAGGCGGTGCGGCCATGGAGAATGCGCTGATTGTCGAACACCACGAGCATCCCGTCGGTGAGGTGAGTGCGGAGCTGAAAGCGCGCCTCGCGCATCAGCAGAGCGAAGCGCCGGTAGGCGCCGTAGAAGCGCGCCGCATGCTGCGCCGGCAGGTTGAGCGGCGCGATCGAGCGATTGTTGTAGTGCACTGCCTGCACCGCGCCGGCGGTGTCGAGCTGGATCAGTGGCCGCTCGGCATAGAGCTCGGCATCGCGCGAACGATAGTGGAACGGTGCCGCCGTGCGCGTGAGCTCCGCAAAGGCGGCCGGGTCGACCTGGCGCAGATGCCCGGCGAGCGCAAAGCCGTCGGCGAACAGACTCTCGCCGCCGGCGCGCGAGGCGAGCAGCACGTGCAACGCCTGAAATCCCGGCACCGGCTCGCGATACGGATTGTCGGTATGCAGGCCGAGGCCGAGATCGGAGTAAGCGAGGTTCTCGGGCCGCGGCACCGAGCGGACGTCGAAGGTGAGTCCGTAGTTGGTCTCGAGGACCTGCCCGACGAGCGGCATCGTCTCGAGGATGGCCGCCTCGGTGGCGGGCACGGCGGCGAGGAACGCCAGCCCGTCCTGCAGCAGCCGCGTGAGCCAGCGCAGACGCTCGGTCGCGCTCGCGCGCAGCTCGCCGACGCCCGCCCAGGCAAAGTCGCGGCGCGCATCGAGGGTGGCCCCTTCGAGCCAGCAGCGCCGCTGCTGCTCGGGTCGCGGCGCCTGGCCGAAGGCGTGGGAGGCGAGCCAGGCGAGGTCGAAGCACGCCGCCTGCTCCTCGCCTTCCCACTCGATGCGTACCGCACCGTCGTGCCGCGTCGCTGTGCGGATGCGCGGTTGCTCGGGAATATCGACGATGTCGAGCAGCCGCTGGCCGCTGTGGGCATCGCGATCGGCGGCACGGTTGTCGCGCAGCCAGATGCTGGCGTACTCGCTCACGACACCATCCGTCCACTCGATGCGCAGCGCGTCGGGTGAGGCCGAGATGCGGCGCAGGTCGGCGTGCTCACGCATGGGCCGCACGCACCGCGCTCAGGTTCAGGACGTGCAGCAAACCTGCGCACAGCGCGGCGATGACGCTCACCGCCGCGAGCGCCAGGAACACGCCGTGCCAGCCGAAGGCGACCGCAAGCCGCGCGACGCTGTAACCGGCGAGCACTCCGCCCAGATAACCGATGCCGTCGATGATGCCCGAGGAGGCGGCGCTTGCCTGTTTGCCGCCGAAGTCGAGCGCAAAGGCGCCGCCGAGATACGAGTACGGTCCGAGCAGACAGAACGCCACCAGGCCGATAGTGGCGAGCGGCAGCAGCGCGTGAGCCGTGCCCGCTGGCACGGCCATCAGCGCCACGAGCGCTGCCGCGGTCGCGCCGAGACCGAGGAACAGCAGCAGCGAGCGGCCGGAAAGACCGAGCCGGTCGCTCAGGAATCCGGCACTCAGCACCGACACCGCGCCCACTGCCGGGAAGATCGCGCTCATGGCAGCTGACTGGCTCATGCTGTAGCCGAGATGATCTCGCAGGTACACCGGTGTCCAGGTATTGAACGTCTCGCGAATTATTGTGCAGGCGAACGAGAGCAGGCAAACGAGCAGGAACGCGCGGCTGCGCAGCAGTGGCCTGAGCAGCGCCCCTGGGCCTGCGGGCGGGGCTTCGCTGCGCGCGAACAGGTTGAGCGGATGCGGTATCGCCTCCGGGTGTCCCTCGTCCACGCGCGACTCGCGCAGCCACAGGAGATTCGCGAGCAGCATGACAGCGCTGACGATCGCGGCGAACGCGAACAGCCCGCGCCAGCCGTAGCCGTGCGCGATCAGCATCCCCATCTGCTGGCGCGCCAGCGCGTCGCCCACCAGGTAGCTGATGCTCAGGATGCCGATGATCGAGCCGTAGACGGAGTAGTCGAACCACTTGGAGGAGACCTTGATGAGACCGGCCCAGCCGATTGATTGCGTGAGGCGGTTGCCGAGCCAGGCCGCGGTGAACAGCGGCCACGCGCCGCCCAGGGCGAACATCAGCGTGAACGTCGCCGCCCCGCCCACGCCAATGAGAAAGTTGCGGCGGCCGCCCCAGTAGTCGCCGAGGCCGGTCAGAAACAGCTTGCCCAGGGCATAGGCGAGCACGCCGAGCGAGCTCATCGAGCCGATGCGCAGCAGCGCCTCGCCGTGGCTCACGCCGTGCCGGCCGAGTTCCTCGACCAGCAAGGGAGTGGCGACCGAGAGGTCCGCGCGGCAGTAATAACAGGCGGCATAGCCACCGAACAGCAGCGCGATGGTGCGCAGCTGCGCGGAGCGCAGTGCGCGGATCGCGGCTCGCGGGCGCGCCGGCGCTGCTGCGCTCACGGCGCGCGTGCCGCCGTCACCCAGATGGGATTGCTATAGGCCTTGTGGCCGGCCTGATCCTCGATGACCAGCGCATACCAGGCGTGCCCGGACTGCAGCACGACGTCGACGTGGGCCTCGCGCGGCGCGCCCGGGAAGCCCCTGACGAACTGTACCGCGCCGTCGCCCACCAGCTGCAGCTGCTTCAGTCCCGCAGCCGCCGCCAGGTCGAGCCCCACCGAGGCGGCCTTGTCGGGGGCGCTGGCGAGCACCGTGCCGAACATCACCGACGGGAACACCAGTGGCCCGTAGCTCACGTAGCTATGACCGGCCTTCAGCGCGGCGACGAAGCTCTGCGCCGTGAGCGGCCCGTCCGGATGTGCGTACACGCGCACCTGCCCGGATTCCTCGTGCCACACATCGTGAGTGTCGCTGCCCGCGCTCAGGTAGTAGTGTTGGCCGCTGTTCCAGAATGCCCAGATCCGCGCCAGCACCTTGCGATCATCGCCAGGGACTGCGGCGTTGATCTCGATGAGATCGAACGCCGGATTGAAGCCCCCGGGTGCGACCCCGGCGTCGAGGCTCGCGAAGTAGCCGTACGGAATGAACGGATGGTTCACCTGCACTACGCTCGCCCCTTCGCGCCGCGCCTCCTTGAGGATGGCGTCGATGCCGGCGGTGCTGGTGTCGACGGCGAGCGTGCTCCCGGGTGTGATGGGATAGGCATTGAAGTGTCCCCAGGAGGGCGACAGCTCGATTCCTGGAATGAACGGCACACCGCGTGCCCGCGCGAGCGCCGCCAGCGCCGCATGGTTGGCGTTGGAATCGTGATCGCTGACGAACAGCACGTCGAGTCCGGCGGCGAGCTGTGCGCGCGCGAGATCGCGCGGCGGCGTCACGGCTTCCGCCTGATCGGCATGATGATGCATGTCGGCGGCGTACCAGCCGCGTGCGCGCGGATCGAACCAGCGTGTGATCGCCACCTGGCTGCGGGTGAGGCCGCCTTCGGCAACGTGCACGCGCTCGCTGGCGGGCGGGCCGGTGAAGCCGCCGCCCGCAGACACGGTGAACAGATAATCGCCGGGTGCGATCGGCAGTGCGACCTGGCCGCGTGGCTCGAGCTCGGTGAAGAACGTGCCGCGGCCGAGGAACTCCACCAGTGGTTTCTCGCCTGCGGCGATCGCGATACGCGCATCGAGCGGTGCGTGGCTGCGCGCATCGGCGACCGTGAACTCGACCCGCCCGGGGCTTCCCAGGTCGGCGAAATTCAGCGTGTGGTTGCCGCCCGCCGCCACCTGCTGCGTCGTGCTGGCGCTGCGCGCGTAGTTCCTGCCGGAGGCGTACAGCGTGTACGCACCGGCCGGCAGCGTGATCCGGTAGGCGCCGTTCTGGCCGAATGCCCAGGCATAGGGCTTGCCGTCCTTCGCCACGACAACCACCGGCTCTGCGACCGGCCGACCATCGTGCGCTGTCACCGTGCCCTGCATGGTGCCGGCGGGAAGGTGCCGCCGCGCGATCTCGGCCGCGACCACCGGGGAGAGATCGCCACGCGTACCGACCTGCAGCCACCCCTGGAATGCGCGGCTGGCGCCCGGCTTGAGTGTGTGCAGCAGCAGCAGGTCCCGGGAGCCGGAGCCGACGTGATCCAGATAAGGTGCGTGCAGCGTCACCGTCCAGTCGGCGTCGTATGCGACCACCCGCGGGGCGAGGGCGCCGCGCGCGCTGCCGGCGGTCATGCCGGCAAGTCCGGGAACCGCCAACAGGTAACCGCTGTTCGGCCACAATGTCAGACCCGAGAGCAGGTCGCTGAGCGCCTGCTTGCCGCCATTCACCATGGTCGTACTGATGGCCACCTGATCGGAGCCGGCGCCGAGCGTGTAGAGCGTGGTGATGGTGGCAGCACCGAAGTCGCGTACCGCGCGGATACGCACCCGCCGCGGCCCGCGCTCGAGGATGTCCACGTGGTGGAAGGTGTTGGGCCACGCCGACCAGTTGTCAGGAATGAAGTCGGCGAACACCACGCGATTACGCTCGATCTGGCCGTCACGTACCGGGGCGATTGCCACCAACGCGCCGCGGGGCACGCCGTATGGGGCCGCGGAGTCGACCGCCAGGGCGAAGGCCAGCTTTTCGTTGACGACGGTGATATCGCCGGCGCCGCGCGCACTCGCGCCGGGGATGGGCGTCGGGCCGACGACGATGCGGACCTCGGCTCGCACGGGTGTTGCGCTCGCCAGCAGCGCGAGCCATGCAAGCGCGAACCGTGGGAATCTCATCCGGGTGCCGGGCCTCGCGATGCGCCGATACTAACGGAGGGCGCGCCGCGAATCACGCGGTGCTGTGCGCTCAGCGATACCAGTAGCCGCCGCGCACCACGACGACCGGCGCGGGGACGACGACCGCAGCGCCGACATAGGCGCGGGGAGGTCCGACCGGCGCCACCACACAGCCCGCGAGTGTTGCCGCGAGACTCAGCGCGATCAGCAGTTTGACGAGGGTGCTCACGTTGCGCTCCTTATGCAGCTCACCTGACCCTCAAGAACGCGCGGCTGCCCTGGCGGCTGACAGCGGCTGCCCGCGCGCCAGGCGGTGCGCCGCCGGCCGTTCAGCCTTCGTTAAGCTCGCGCGCCCCTCGCGCCCGCGGCGCACGTGCGCGTGCGGCGAGCGCATTCACGCCGACCGCCGCGCGAGTGACAGCCAGATGCCGCCGGCAATCAGGGTGAGTCCGGACAGCCGGCCGAGAAGTTGCGCCCGCGCCGGCCGCATAAACCAGGCGCGTCCCATGCTGGCGGCCAGCGCCCAGCAGGAGTCGCTCACCGAGGCGAGCAGCACCGTCACGACACACATCACCGTGAGCTGCCGCGCTGCCGGCAACGTTGGATCGATGAACTGCGGCAGAAACGCCGTGAAGAATGCCAGCGTCTTGGGGTTGGACAGTGCCACGAGGAAGCCGCGCCAGAAATGCAGCTGATTGCCGGACGGCCGCGCGGAGTCATGGCCGGCGCTGCGCCAGGCGCGCACGCCGAGCCAGATGAGATAGGCGGCCCCGATCCAGCGCAACAGCTGGAACAGCCACGCGGCGTGCGCGAGCACCCAGCCCAGGCCGAGCGCGATCGCGGCCAGGAGCAACGCATTGCCGCTCGAGGTGCCGGCGACGGTGACCAGCGCCGCCCGCACGCCGCGCGTTGCCGCGGTGGATATCACCAGCGTCACGATCGGTCCGGGGGCGAGCAGCAGCACGATGGTGATGGCGAGAAATCCCGCAAACAGATGCCAGTTCATGCTGACGACAGCTTAAACGACTTGCGGCGGTGGCGTGTGCAGCACATGTTTTCATCGAATACGTATTCGCGGTACGTATTCCGGATACGTATTCATCCAGAAAGGATGTATTGCGCGCGCCTACGCTGCGGCGTGTTCCGGTCGCCGCCGCCAGGTCCGAAAACGGCTACTCTCTGGCGCCGCCTGCGGGTATCGTCCCGCCATGGAGATGATCGCAGGCCTGGATCCCGAGGCGCTGAACCGCGCGCGCATCAGCCGTGATCCGCGCTTCGACGGCCGCTTCTTCATTGCGGTTACCTCGACCGGTATCTATTGCCGTCCCATCTGTCCCTCGCGTTACGCGAAGCGAGCCCACGTGCGCTTCTTCGGCACCCCCGCCGCTGCGGAAGCGGCCGGCTTCCGCCCGTGCCTGCGTTGCCGGCCCGAGGCGGCTCCCGGCACCCCGGCGTGGCTGGGTACGGCCGCGGTGGTGCGGCGCGCGCTGCGCCTCATCAATGAGGGCGCACTGGATGAGGAGTCGGTCGAGGCGCTCGCCGGCCGGCTCGGCATCGGCCCGCGGCACCTGCTGCGGCTGTTCGGCCGCCACGTCGGCGCTTCCCCGGTCGCGGTCGCACAGACCCGGCGGCTGCACTTCGCGGTTTGCCTGCTCGAGGAGACCGATCTGCCGATTACGCAGATCGCGATGGCGGCCGGCTTCGGCAGCTGCCGGCGCTTCAACGACGCCTTCCGCCATACCTACCGGCGCGCGCCGCGCGAGCTGCGCAAGGCGGGGCGGCGCGGCGGCGGCATGGGTAACGCGGAGGAGGTGGTGCTGCGCCTCGCCTACCGGCCACCGTACGACTGGGATCACATGCGCGACTTTCTCGCGGCGCGCGCGATCACCGGGCTCGAGCGGGTCGATGCGCGCGGATACTGCCGTGTGCTGCGCTGCGAGGGCGGCCACGCACTTCTCAACGTGAGCCCGGTGAGCGGTCACCATGCACTGCAGCTGCGCGTTGTCGGCGCGCCGCCCGCAGCGCTGCTGGCGCTGTCCTCGCTCGCACGCCGGGTGTTCGATCTCGGCGCGGATCCGCAGCGCATCGGACTCGAGCTCGCCACCGATGCGCTCATCGGTCCGCTGGTGCGCGAGCGGCCCGGACTGCGCATCCCAGGCGCGTGGGACGCGTTCGAGTGCGCGGTGCGTGCGGTGCTCGGGCAGCAGGTGAGCGTCGCCGCGGGCCGCACCTTTGCGGCGCGGCTGGTGCAGCAGGCGGGCGCGCGCCTGCACGATCCGGCCGACGGCCTGACGCATCTCTTTCCAGACGCGGCGGCAGTGGCAGCCGCGAACCTCGGCGCGCTCGGCATCACGCGCTCGCGCGCGGTGACCCTGCACGCGCTCGCACGCGCCGTGTTGGAATCGCGCGTCGACTTCGCTGCGGCGCCGGAGGAGGTCGTGGCAGCGCTGCTGGCCGTGCCCGGCATCGGTCCGTGGACGGCCCAGTACGTGGCACTGCGCGCGCTCGGTGAGCCGGACGCGTTGCCAACCGGAGACCTGGTGCTGCGGCGCATGGCGGCGCCGGGCGGACGGGTACTCAGCGTACGTGAGCTCGAAGTGCGCGCACGGGACTGGCAGCCCTGGCGCGGCTATGCCGTGCTGCACCTGTGGCGCGCCGCGATGGTGCCGCTGTCATGAGCGCCGCGACGCCCGCCACCTGCTGGCACGAGATGGATTCACCGCTGGGACGGCTGCTGCTGGCCGGGGATGCGCACGGCCTGCGCCGCGTGCACTTCCAGGCCGGTCCGCACCCGTTGCAGCCGCCGCGCGAATGGCATCGCAGTGAGGCGCCTTTTGGCGATGTGCTGGCGCAGCTGGCGGAGTATTTCTCCGCTACGCGTCGTGCCTTCACGCTGCCGCTTGCACCGGCGGGCACGGCCTTCCAGCTGGCCGTGTGGCGGGCGTTGCAGGCGATTCCCTACGGCGAGACGCTTTCCTATGGGGAGCTCGCGACGCGCCTCGGACTTGCGCCGGGGGCAGCGCGTGCCGTGGGGCTCGCCAACGGCGCCAATCCTCTGCCGATCATTGTGCCGTGCCACCGCGTCATCGGAGCGGACGGCTCGCTCACCGGCTTCGGCGGGGGCCTGCCGATCAAGCGGGCCCTGCTGGCATTGGAGGGGGCGCTGCCTGATCTGTTCCCGGCCGAACGCTGGTAGGATGCGCAGATGTCCTTCGCCGCGTTACGCGCCGCGCTCCTGTGCGGCGCCCTCCTGTGGGCGGCCGCCGCCGCGGCCGCGCCCGTCTACGTCGCGCACCCGGCGGCGCCGGGAGCGGCGCCACTGCCTTTCAGCGATGCCGTGCTCAGTGGCGATACCCTGTACGTCGCCGGCCACATCGGTATCGATCCGCACACCGGTAATGCTGCCGCCGAGCCGGGCGCCGAGGCACGCCTGGTGATGGACGCGGTGAAACAGACGATCGAAGCCGCGGGACTGCAGATGGATGACCTGGTCTCCGTCACGGTGTTCTGCACCGACCTGGGCCTCTACGACACCTTCAACACCGTTTACCGCGGCTACTTTCACGGCCACTTTCCGGCCCGCGCTTTCATCGGCGCCGACAAGCTCGTGCGCGGCGCGCACTTCGAGGTGATGGGCACCGCCGTGCGCAGCCGTTGAAGCGACGCGAGTTCACGGCCTTGCTCGGCGGCCTCACGGCCGCCGCCGCCATCGGCACACCGGTGCGGGCCGAGGACGCGCGGCCCGGGGTGAGCGCGGCCGCCCGCGCGCTGTACGCGCAGGCGCTGATTCTCGACTGCAACTGCGCGCCCCCGCTGCCGGAGCACCTGCCGATGCCGCAGGCAGGTCTGGATCTGGTGCGCGCGAGCGGCATCAACGTGGTCAAGCTGTCCCTCGGCGGCATCAACAGTGATTTCGCGCACACCGTCGCCGAGATCGCGATGGTCCAGCAGCTGATCGAGATTCATCCCGGTTACTTCACGCAGGTGCGCGTTGCCGCGGACATGGCGCGCGCCAAGCGCGAAGGCCGCCTCGGCATCATCCTGTCGTTCGAGAGCGCGGAGATGCTCGGCGGGCAGCTCGGCTCGCTGGAGGTGTTTCGCAACCTCGGCGTGCGCGTCATGCAGTTGTCGTACAACCGGCGCTCGCCGTTCGCCGCCGGCGTCATGGAGCCCGACGCGGGCGGGCTCACGCCGCTCGGCCGGGATGCGGTGCGGGAGATGAACCGGCTCGGCATCGCCATCGACCTGAGCCACGCCAACCCGGCGACCACTGCCGAGGTGCTGACTCTCTCCGTCCAGCCGCCCGTCATGACGCACGCGGCCTGCGCAGCGGTGCACGCACATCCGCGCACCAAGACGGACGAGCAGCTGCGCGCGCTCGCCGACCGTGGCGGTGTGGTCGGTATTTTTGATCTGCCGTATCTCAGCGCCTCGCCGCATCAGCCCACGGTCGAGGACTACATGCGGCACCTCGAGCACGCGCTGCGCGTCGCGGGCGAGGATCACGTCGGCATCGGCAGCGACGTCGGCATCGAGCCCTTCGATACCAGTCCCGCGGGACTGGCGGCGGCGGCGCGCGACGCCGCACAGCGCCGCGCCGCAGGGCTTGCGGCGCCGGAGGAGGATCGTCCGCCCTACGTGGTCGGCCTCAACGTGCCGTGGCGGATCGAGATCATCGCTGACCGGCTGCTGAGCGGCGGCTATCCGGCGACGGTGACGGAGAAGATCGTCGGCGGGAACTTCGCCCGCGTGTTCGCGCAGATCTGGGTATAGGGCGCGCCCGCGCAAGGCGCGCCCTCGCCGTCAGTGCAGCAGGTTGAGCGTGTTGCTCGCGTCATCGACGAAATACACGCCGTGCGCCGGATCGAACACCAGGCCGAACAGCGCTCCCGCTCCCGGCGGGGAGCCGGTGTTGTCGAGCAGCAATTTGGCGCGCTGGGTGCCTCCCGGGGAAATCTCGGTGATGAAGCCGTCGCCGCCGTTGACGGTGAGCAGCTCGCCCCCCGGGGTGACCGTGAGTCCGAGCGGGGCGTTGAGGCTGCCGCCCGAGGTCAGCGTGCGACCGATGCCTGCGGAGGAGGTGCGTCCCAGCGGATGATCGATCACGGCGATGCGATTGCTGAGCGTGTCGGCGACGTACAGCAGCGAGCCGTCGTGATCACCGTCGTAATCGCCGTCTCGTTCGCCACACGCCTCACCCTCATGAGTGCATGCCGCGCGCAGCGCCACTCCGGTCGGCCCGATCACCAGTGCCGCCGGATCGGTCCGCTCGGGGAAGCCCGATGCGATCACGGTGATGGATTCGAGCACCGGCATCTTGGCAGCTGACACCTTGAGATCGAACCGCGTGACCGTGCCGCCATGCACGATCGCGCCGCCGGCCGCGACCGCGCCGTTGAGCACGTTGGTGACGAACAGCTTCGCCTCATGCTCGCCGTCGGCTGCCGCCATATCCCACGGGCCGTTGATCAGCGAGCCATAGAACGTCTCGACCGGGTTGCCGAGACTGTCGAGGACGATCAGGCAGCCGGAGCCGCTAAACACCGTTCCCTGCTGGGCGGTCGGCAGGCTCCCCACGATGACCCAGCCCTGCTCGAGCACTACCAGAGCAGTCGTCAGACCCACGCCTCCCGGACAGCTGCCGGGCAGCGACTCGGCGTTGAGTGCGGCAAACAAACTCACCTTGCCATCGGGCGCGACGTCGACGATGGTGGTACCCGTTCCCTGGAAGTTGCCGGAGTTGTTGAAGTTGCTGACCAGGATGTGTCCGGCGCGCAGATTGCCCGTGGTGTGCTTCACCTGCGCTACGCCGTAAGGGTTGACGTCGCCGTTCCCGGGAACGGTCGAGGCGATCGTCGTGATCGTCTGCAGCGAGCTCAGGATCGGACGCTCATCGCCTGCCAACGCCTGGCCTGTCACCAACAGACACGACAGCGCCGCCGACGCGCCCGCGAGCCTGCAGCTCTGCATGATTGAAGCCTTCATGGAATCTCCCCTGTTAGGACTGCCGTGAGTGGCGCGGCGGCGCGCTGGAAGTTCAATGCCCGCGCGCGGGCGGGAGTCAGCGCGCGTTTCCGCGGTTGCCGGGGCCGTTCCCCGCTGCCGCGAGGGCAGCCGACAGCACGCGGGCGAATTGCGGGCCCTTGCCCGCCTCCTCGTGCTTGAAGTAAATGTAAACGTCGCTGCAGCCCGCGGTGCTGGCGGTGATGCGCTGCGCCCAGCGCTGCAGCTCTTCGCTCGTGTAGCCCTCGTCGCGCAGCCTGAAGTAGCCGTAAGTGGCGGTGATCTCGAGCGGCGTCGAGAACTTCTCGCTGTCGGCGATGCACAGCGCAACGTTGCGCGCGCGCAGGCACGCAAAAACTTCCGCATCCATCCATGAGGCATGTCGGAATTCGAACGCGGCGCAGCAGCCCGGCGTGAGCAGCGCGAGAAACTGCTCGAGCACCGGCACATCCTTGCGGAAGTAGGGCGGCAGCTGGAAGAGGATGGCGCCGAGCTTCGGCCCCAGCGTCGCGGCGGTGCGCAGGAAGTACTGCAGCAGCTCCGTGCAGTCCTGGAGCTTGGCGATGTGCGTGATGCGCTTGGGGGCCTTGAGCGTGAGCCGGAAGCCGTCCGGTGTCTCACGGCTCCAGGCGGCGAGGATTTTCTCGTTCGGCACGCGGTAGAAGGTGTAGTTGATCTCCACCGTGCTGAATGACTGCGCGTAGTATGGCAGCATCTTCGCCGCGGGCATCTTCTGCGGATAGAAGCTGCCCTTCCATTCCGGATAGTTGTACCCGGACGTTCCAATCCAGGTGTTCACGCGCGCACCGCTTCAGCGGCTGTCGCTGCCGAGCAGGCGGCGATAGTGACCGAGATGACGGATGGCGTGCTGCGGCTTGCCGAGGGTTTCGTACAGCCGCGCGAGATTGTAGTGACAGTCGGCGAGATCCGGCTCCGCCTCGAGGGCGCCCTGATAGGCCGCGAGCGCCGCCGCTGGATCGCCGCGGTCCTCGAGCAGCACGCCCTGGTTGAAGAGCAGCAGTCCATCGTGGCCGGCCTGCTGCAGGCCGCGCCGATACACGTCAAGCGCCTCATCCAGCCGGCCGCGCTCGTGCAGCAGCCGTCCCCAGTTGGCCCAGGCGGCGGCATCGGTTGGGTCGTGGTCCACCGCCGACTGCCAGGCGGCGAGCGCTGCCTCCGGCTCGCGGTCCTCGAGCGCGAGCGCGCGCTCGAACAAGTCCTCCGCGCCCGCGGGCACGGCTGCCTCGGGCGCCGCAGTTTCCTTGCGGTGCTCCACCACCTCAAGCACGCCGTTCTGTTCGATGACGTCCAGACCGAGCAGGTACTGGCCGCTGTCGACCCGCCGCTGCGTGTCGCCCTCGCGCACGACGACGTGATCGCCGACGGCGCTGATGGACAGGCCCGACAGCGGCATGGATTCGGGCAACTCGCGCCGCAGGCTCTCGAGCGAGCGATGGATGCGCTTGGGTGGGATCTTGGCGTCGATCAGCGCCCGCGCGGTGCGCAGCACGATCAGATCCTGGAAAGAGAACCGATACTCGCGCCGCGCGCCGCGTGCGGGCTTGACGAAGCCCGCCCGCACGAGATTGCGCGTGGCATCCGGTGAGAGCCGCAGAACCCGCTCTACGTCCCGTACGCTGTAGGAACGCATCCCCACCCCGGATGCTGCGCCCTTGCAGGCGTCAGCGCTTGCCTGCTCGGCGCGATACCTTGGCGGGCTGCTCGATGCGCTTGGGCGCCTTGCGCGGTCCCAGGCGGCTGACCTGCGTGCGCGCGCTCTGGCCCTTCTGCAGGCTGGCGCGCAGTGCTTCCATCAGATCGATCACCTTGCCTTCCTGCGCCGGCGCGGTCTCGGCAACCGAGATCTCGTGTCCTTCCACCTTCTTGTCGATCGCCGCCTGGATGCGCGCGCGGACCTCATCCTTGTAGGCGTCCGGATCGAAGCGCTCGGCGGTCTGCTGGTCGATGAGCTGCTGGGCGAGTTTGAGCTCCGCGGGCTTTACCTCCGGTTTCGGCACGTCCACCTCGGTGGCGCGCCGCACGTCCGCCGCGTAGTGCAGCTGCTGCATGGCGAGCACCTCGCCGATCGGACGCAGGATGACGATGTAGCCCTTGCCGCGCGCCGCCCAGCGGCCGACGCCGCAGCGACCCGCCTGCTTGAGCGCCTCGGTAAGCAGTGCGTATGGCTTGGCCGCGCCTTTGTCGGGCGCGAGATAATAGGTCTTGTCGTAGAAGACCGGATCGATCGACTCGATGGGCACGAACTCGGAGATCTCCACCGCGTGGCTGCCGACTTCCTCGAGAGCCTTGATCTCCTCGGGCGTGAACTGCACGTACTGGTCCTTGGCGAACTCGTAGCCCCTCACGATCTCATCGCGCTCGACGACTACGCCTTCCTTCTGACACACGTACTGCTGCTTCAGCCGTGAGCCGTCCTTCTTGTGCAGCAGGTTGAACGAGATCGCGCCCGATGACTGCGTGGCGGTGTACAGCTTCACCGGAATGGCGACCAAGCCGAAGGACACTGTCAGGGAACCAATGGAACGAGCGGCCATGCGTGCACCTTAGGTCATTCTCGAGCTACTGCTTATGATCAATACCGAAAGCCTTCGTAAGGCTCTGTTTTACCTCGAGTACATCATGCCATCGGTCGCCGGTCTTTTCCAAGCGGTCCGGCACGTTATTGAGCGTGAAGTCCGTCGGCTCGGCCGCTTCCAGCTCTTCCCAGCTCAGCGGCATGGAGACCGGGGCACCCGGCACCCCCCGTGGCGAATACGCCACATTGAGCGTCTTGCCGCGCACGTTCATGTTGTAGTCGATGAAGATCTTGCCGGTGCGCTTCTCGACCGCCCACTCCATGGTGATCTCCCGCGGGTGCTCGCGCATCACGTGCCGGCCGACGCTCTCGCAGATATGCCGCGCCTCATCGAAAGTCACCGAGCGCTCGATCGGCACGAACAGGTGCAGCCCCGTCTTGCCGGATGTCTTGACGATGGCCTCGAGCGACATCTCCTTGAGCAGTGCGCGCACCCAGAAGGCGACCCGTTTGCCGACCGCAAAGCCGCGCTTGTTGAGCTCGGGCTCGGCACCGGGCGCCTCCTTGCCGGAGTAGATATAGGGATCGATGTCGAATACCAGGTAGTCCGGGTAATTGAGCACGGATGCCTCGAGCGCGGCGAGCGAGCTCGCGTAGTCGGTGCCGGCGTGCGGATGCTCCGGCGCGAGCTGCGCGCGCGAATGCCAGACGTGAAACTCCAGCGTGCCGACCTGCCCCAGCCACAGCAGCGTCGGCAGGTTGTTGGCGAGCAGATACCGGTGCCGCTCGTCCTTGTGCCCGGAGAACACGGTGACCGATTCCACGAATTCCGGCAGCGACTGTGACCAGTGCTTCTGGAAGAAGCGCTCGCCGTCGATGCCTTCGGGCATGCGGATCATGGTGAGCGGCCGATCCTGAAGATGCGGCAGCATGAACCGCCCGACCCGCGCCAGGTAGCGCAGGAAGTCGCGTTTGGTCGTCGGCGCGCGGCGTGCGCCGCCGGCGGCGGGCCAGTAGATGCGGTCGAGATTGGTGAGGCTGATGTGCGCGCCCGCGACCTTCAGGTCGAGGCGCTTGGCCGGATTCTGCAGCTGCTCGAGCACCTCGGCGGCCGCACCAAGGGCCGCTCGCGCCGGATCCGGCGGCACGCGTGGCGGGGCGGTGCGCCGCAGCGCCGCGGCGGTGGCGCGCCGGCGCACACTGCGCGGCGCCACATCCTCGCGCAGTCGCAGGAACACCGGCGCGCGCAGCAGACCCGCAGGGGTCCACTCGCTGTAGCGAACTTCGGCGACCAGCTGCGGTTTGAGCCAGGTCGTCGGCCGATGCAGCGGCGGCTCGGTGGCGAAGGGCGAGGTGCCGCGCCTGAGTTTCGCCGTGCGCTCGAGCAGCGTCGCGATGAGCCGGTCATCGAGCCCGGAGCCGACGTGCCCGGCGTAACGCAGCGCTTTGCCCTCGTGATAGCCGAGCAGCAGCGCTCCGAGCGGCTCGCGCGCACCGTTGCCACGCGTGTAGCCGCCGATCAGGAACTCTGCGGATTGCGCCGCCTTGTGTTTCAGCCAGGCGCGTGAGCGGCGGCCCGGCTCGTAGGGACTGTCGCGCCGCTTGGCGAGGACGCCTTCGAAGCCATGCTCGAGCGCGGCGCCATACAGGCCCTGCGCATCGGGCGAGGCGTGCACCAGCTGCACGTGGGCCGCGGGCAGCAAACACTGTGCGAGGTAGCGGCGGCGGTCGTCATATGCAGCGGGGCGCAGGTTGCGACCGGCAAAGTGCAGCAGATCGAAGCACATGAGCACCGCCGGCGCATCGCGCTGCGCGGCGGCGATCTGCGCTGCGCCCTTCAGCTGCGCACGGTTCTGCAGCGCGTTGAACGACGGACGGCCGTCGGCGTCGAGCGCCACGATCTCGCCGTCGAGCACCATGGGTGCCGCCTGCATGGCGAGCTCCGCGGCGATCTCCGGGAAGAAGGGCGTGAGATCGAGACCGCGGCGCGACTGCAGGCGCACCTGCGTCCCCTCGACGAAGGCGATCACCCGGTAGCCGTCGAGCTTGGGCTCGAACAGCCATTGCGGGCTCGAGCGCGGCGCGGCGCCGCTCTCGGCCAGCATCGGCTTGAGCTGGCGCGGCAGCGGCTCCGCCGGCCCGGCCGGGGCGAGGCGCGCGGCCGGGAGTCGCGCCGGCGGCTCGTGCGCTGCGAGCTTCTCGAGAGTGAGGCCCGAGAGCACCGAAGCATGGCGGGCGAGCACGTCGTTTGGCTGGGCGAAGCGGTCGCGGTGCTTGATCAGCAGCCACTGACCGGTGGTTCGCGTCTTCACCAGAGTGAACGAGCCCTTGAGCTTCTCCCCGCACAGCAGCACGCTCAGCTTGCCTGCGGCCAGCTCAGCGCGTATGCGTGCCTCGGCCTCGGCGCGATCAGTGAAGGAGTACCTGCCACCCTCGTCCGGTGAGTACACGCCGCAATCCCACACGATCACGTTGCCGGCGCCGTACTGCTTCTCGGGAATGACGCCCTCGAAGGAGGCGTAGTCGAACGGATGGTCCTCGACCTCGACCGCCATGCGCTTGTCGTCCGGGTCGAGCGACGGGCCCTTCGGCACCGCCCAGGACTTGAGCACCCCATCGAGCTCGAGGCGGAAGTCGTAATGCAGCCGCCGCGCCGCGTGCTTCTGCACCACGAACAGCAGCGGGCCGGCGCGCGCGGCCGCGGCTTTCGCCGCCGGCTCGGGCGTGCGCGTGAAGGTGCGCTTGGCGGCGTAGCGCTCGAGCGAGCGCGGGCTCACAGCAGCGTGTCCATCCAGCTGACCAGGATGCGCAGCAGCGCGGCGCGTACCTCGGTGTCGTCACGGCCGCTGCGCGCCGGCACGTGGAAGGAATGGTCCGCATCGGCGATGAGACTGAGCGTCGCCCGCGCGCCCAGGCGTGCCATCAGCGCTTCCAGCCGCGCACGCTCGGCGAGCGCATCGCGCGTACCCGCAAGGAACAGCATCGGGATTCGCACCTCGGAGAGATGTTGCGCGCGCTCGTCCGAGGGACGGCCGGCCGGATGCAGTGGAAAGGCGAGGAACGCGAGTCCGCGCACCGCCGGCAGGGGCTCGAGTGCCTGGGCCTGCGAGGTCATGCGTCCGCCGAAGGAGCGGCCGCCGGCAAACAGCGGCAGCCCGGGGGCGCGTCGGGCGATCTCAGCGACGGCGGCACGTACCGTCGCATGACACAGAGGCGGTGGGTCGGGACGGCGCAACCCGCGCTCCATGTAGGGGAACTGGTAGCGCAGCGTCGCGATGCCGAGCGCGCCGAGCTCACCGGCCGCAGCGCACAGGAACGGTTGCGACATGCCCGCCCCGGCACCGTGCGCCAGCACACAACAGGCGCGGGCGGCCGCGGGCAGCGTGAGGCGCCCCGACACGCAAAGCCCAGGGCGTACCGTGATGCTGAGCGGCGCGCCGACATCCGCGGAATGTACCTGCGGCATTACGGCTTTGACAGCGTGTGCCCGGCTGCCGGGTGCGAGTGCGGCGGATCGATCGCCGCGATCCATGACGCATATGGCGCCAGAGTCACCGCGGCGTCCGCCGCGCCGCCCGCGATGTCGGCCGGATAGGCCAGCAACGTGCGCAGACGCGTTGCGCGGATTCCCGCAGCGCGGAAACGTAGCGCGACGTGCTGCTCGATGGCCGACATGTTGAGCACCACCAGCACTGCCTCGCCGTCGGCCGCGACCCGCGCGAAGCTCAGCACGCTGGCATTGCCACGGTCGAGCATCACCATGCGGCCGCCGTGCAGTGCACCGGCGCCGCGTCGCAGCGCGATCAGACGCCGGTACCAGTTGAGGAGCGAGCCGGGGTCGGCGGACTCGCTCGCGACATTGATGGTGCGGTAGTTGGCCGTCAGCGGCAGCCAGGTGTGCGGGTTGGTGCTGAAGCCCGCCTGCTGGTGAGCATCCCACTGCATCGGCGTGCGCTCGCCATCACGGCCCTTCTGGCGCGGCCAGCCGCTGATGCCGATGGGGTCGCGCACATCCTGCACGCGGGTCGGCGTGGCGGTCGTCTGACCGAGCTCCTGTCCCTGGTAGATGAGCGCGGTGGCGCGCGTCGTCAACAGCAGCGCCGCGACGATGCGGGCGATCTGCGCATCGTGCACGCCATCGCCGAAGCGGTCCCAGCTGCGCACGTTGTCATGATTGTCGAACACCAAGAGCGGCTGCGAGCCGTGCAGCTCGGTTTGCGCCTCGAGCAGGCGCGCGCGGAACAGCTTGGCGTCGAGCCGGCTGCCGAGCCCCACCAGCGTATCCATCGGCAGCTGCAGCTCGTCGTGCCGGGCGCCGCCGTACCAGGCATCCAGGTCCGCAGTCTGCGGAACATAGGTCTCGCCGATCAGCACCCGCTCGCCCGGGTAGCTGTCGGTCATGGCGCGCAGGCGCCGCATGACGCCGTGCACTTCCGGCAGGTTCTTGGTGTAGACGTCGCTCAGGATTGGATCACCCTGGGCGTTGCGGCCGCCGAGCGCCGGCGCATCGCGCAGCTGCGCGTCCTCGAACAGCTCGGTGATGGCATCGAGCCGGAATCCGGCGACGCCGCGATCGAGCCAGAAGCGCATCGCGGCGAACATCGCCTGCTCGACCTGACCATTGCGCCAGTTGAGGTCCGGCTGCTGGCGGTAGAAGCGGTGATAGTAGAACTGCTGTACGGCCGGCACGAAGGTCCAGGCCGGGCCCCCGAACATGCTCACCCAGTTGTTCGGCGGCAGCGGCCGTGCCTGCGCGTCGCGCCGGCCGTCGCTCCACACGTAGAAGTCGTGCTGCGGCGCGCTGCGCCCGCGCGCCGCGTCGAGAAACCAGGGATGCTGGTCGGAGGTGTGATTCAGCACCATGTCGAGCACCACGCGCAGGTGGTGCTGCTGCGCCGCGGTGCGCAGGCGGTCGAAGTCCGCCAGCGTGCCGAACTGCGGATCGACGGCGGTGTAGTCGGAGATGTCGTAGCCGAAGTCCACCTGTGGTGAGGGATAGAAAGGCGCGATCCAGATCGCATCGACGCCGAGGGACTCCAGGTAGCCGAGTCGCTGCGTGATGCCGTTGAGATCGCCGATGCCGTCGCCGTTGGAATCCTGGAAGCTGCGCGGATAGATCTCGTAGATGACCGCGTGGCGCCACCACGGATCGCGCTCCGGCGCCGGCGGCTGCGCCGGGCTGGACCACGCCGCCAGACACGCCGCCAGCAGCCAGCAGCCACGCGAGGTCCAGGTGCGCAACGCGTGCCGCCCGGTTGCAGTCACTTGGCCCCGCCGCGGGCAGGCTTGCGTACTGCGTGCGACACGTGCACGGCGGCGACCCAGGCGGCGTACGGCGGCAGCGTCAGCGCCTCGCCCGCTGTGCCGCCGGCGATGGGGACGGGGCTGGACAACAAGGTCACGAGCGGCGCGCCGGCGAGGCCGAGCGGCGCCAGATCGAGCCTGACGGTGTGAACTTTCGCGGACATGTTCAGCGCTACCAGCATGACGGTGCCGTCCTCGGCGACGCGTGCGTAGCTGAGCACACTCTTGTGCCCGCGATCCACCATCACCAGGGAGCCGCTGCGCAGGGCGGCGTAACTGCGCCGCATGGCGATCAGCTGTCGATGCCAGTTCAGAAGAGATCCCCGGTCGGCCAGCGCGCTCGCCACGTTGAGTGTCTGGTAATCCGGCGCGACCGGCAGCCAGGTGCGTGGGTTGCCGCTGAATCCGGCCTGCGCATTGGAGCGATCCCATGGCATCGGCGTGCGCTCGCCGTCGCGGCCCTTGTCGCGCGGCCAGCCGCGGATGCCGCGCGGGTCGCGCACGTCCTCGCGCCGTTGCGGCGTTTGCGTGCGCTGGCCGAGCTCCTCGCCCTGATATAACAGCACGGCCGCGCGCGCGCTGAGCAGCAGCGCGGCGACGATGCGCGCGATCTCGGCATCGTGCACGCCGTCGCCGAAGCGATCCCAGCTGCGCGGATTGTCGTGATTGTCGAACACCAGCAGTGGCTGCGAATCGTGCAGCTCGGTCGCCGCCTCGAGCAGATGCCGGCGGAAGGTGGTGGCATCGAGGCGGTTGCCGAGCCCGACCACGGTGTCCATCGGCAGGTGCAGCTCGTTGTGATGCGCGCCGCCGTACCAGGCGTCGAGCTCGGCGGTGCGCGCCAGGACGGTCTCGCCGATCAGCACGCGGCGCCCGGGCCAGCTGTCGATCATGCGGCGCAGGCGCCGGATGACGCGGTGGGTTTCCGGCAGGTTGTCGGTGTGGATGTGCTCCAGCACCGGATCACCCTGCGCGGTTCTGCCGCCGCGGCGCGGCTCGTCGCGCAGCCTGCGGTCCTTGATCAGTCCGGTAATGGCATCGAGGCGGAATCCGGCGACGCCGCGCGCCAGCCAGAATTGCAGCACGGCGAACATCGCCTGCTCGACGCGGGCGTTGCGCCAGTTGAGGTCGGGCTGCTGGCGGTAGTAGCGATGATAGTAGAACTGGTCGACCGCCGGCACGTATTCCCACGCCGAGCCACCGAACAGACTCTGCCAGTTGTTGGGTGGCAGGCGCCGGCCGTGCGTATCGGTGCGGCCATCGCTCCACAGGTAGAAATCGTGCCACGCCGAATCGCGCGCGCGCACCGCGTCCTGGAACCAGGGATGCTGGTCGGAGGTGTGATTCAGCACCATGTCGAGCACCACGCGGATGCCGCGCCGTGCGCAGGCCACGATCAGCGCGTCGAAGTCGGCGAGCGTGCCGAAGCGCGGATCGATCGCGCAGTAGTCGCAGACGTCGTAGCCGAAGTCGACCTGCGGCGAGGGATAGAGCGGCGTGATCCAGATGGCGTCGACCCCGAGCGACTGCAGGTATTCGAGCCGCTGCACGATGCCGTTGAGGTCACCGATGCCGTCGCCGTTGGAATCCTGGAAGCTGCGCAGGTAAATCTCGTAGATGACCGAGTGCTTCCACCACGGCTCCGCGGCGCCGCGCGCCCGGCGTGCCAGCAGATGGGATGCGGGGTGCGAGGTAGGCATGACGCTCGCCACACATGGTACCCGCAAGCGCGCCGTGCCGGCCGCACCGGCTGTTGGCAGCGCGTCCGGCTCACGCTGCAGCCTGTCGGCGCCACGGCAACGCCGCTACACTGCGCTAACCTCAAGCGCGGCCGCGTCGCCGGCGGCGCGCAACATCAGGGAGGTCGCCGTGACACTCGAGGAGCGCAACAAGCAGCTGGTGCGCGAGTTCTTCGCGATCCTGAATCGTGGCGATGTGCCGGCGCTGATCGCCGCCTACGCTGCCGACGGCTGTGTCGAGACCATGGGGCACACGCTGATCTCCGGCAGGTTCACCCGGGAGCAGATCCGCGCCGCCGCCGGGCAGATCTTCGCGGCGTTTCCGCACGGGCTCAAGTTCAGCATCGCGGCCATGACGGCCGAAGGCGAGCGGGTGGCCGTCGAGGCGCACTCGCAGGGACGGCACGCCTGCGGCGCGCTGTACGCCAACGACTATCACTTCCTGTTCGTATTCCGTGACGGCCACGTGGTGCTGTTGCGCGAATACATGGACTCGGAGCGGGTCACGGACATCCTGTGTGGTGGCCGGCGTCCGCCGCCCGAGGGGGAGCGATGAGCGGCGCCGTGCGCGGCGCTGCCGTCCCCGCGGCGCTGCGGCTCACATTTCCGCAGGGGGGCGCACTGATCGCGGGCAGCGGCAACATCGGTAGTGCGGTGGCGGCCAAGCTCACCGCCGCGGGCGTGCCGGTGGTGTTCACCTACCGTGAGAACAACGCGCGCGCCGCGGCGCTCGAGCGCGCGATCGCCGACGGCGGCGGCAGCGCGTGCGCGCAGCAGCTGGATTTCCTGGATGACACGGCGGTCGAGCGCGTGCTGGCCGACAGCGCGCGGCGCTTCGGCCGCCTGCACACCGTCGTTTACTGCGCCGGGCCCGGCATCCCGTTCCTGAAGGTAAGGGAGATGCCGCCGCAGACCCTCGCGCTGCACCTGCAGGCCGACGCGCTCGGTGCCTTCCGGCTGTTCCACCATGCCATCCCGCTCCTGGAGCAGGGTGGCGGCGGCTCGCTCACTGCCTGCGTCACGATGGCCAACCACCGGGTTATCGACACCGACGGCCTGTCGGCCATCCCCAAGGCGGCGGTGGAGTCGCTGGTGCGTCAGGTCGCTGCCGAGGAAGCCGGCTGCGGCATCCGCGCCAACGCGGTGGCGATCGGCTGGGTCGGCGGCTTCGCGAACAGCTTCGCGCAAGCGCGCGCCTACACGGCGTCGATGACCGGGCCGCAGGCGGGCCCTACGCGGGCGCTGATGGAGCGCCTGATGTCTCACATCCGCATGGGCCGGCCGGGAAGTGGCGAAGAGGCCGCCAACATCGTGGCGTTTCTCGCCTCCGAGCAGGCATCCTATGTGACTGGCTGTGTCATTGCTGCCGACGGCGGCGCGATCCTGTGAGCACTGCTTCGGCGCGCGAGGAGCCGCACATGTCCACTGTGATGCTCGACCCCTACGATCACCGGTTCCACTGGGATCCGTACCCCTGCTACGAGGCCGCGCGCGAGCACGACCCGGTGTACTTCTACGAGCCCGGCGGCTTCTGGCTGCTCACCAAGTGGGAGGACGTGAACCGCGCCTTCCGCGACCACAGGACCTTCATCAACAGCGGCGCGCTGGCACTCGAGAAGGATGCGAACGAGAAGCTGCCCTATCCCATGTTCATCGCCAGCGACCCGCCCGAGCACACCCGCCAACGCGGCATACTCGCGCCGTTGATGATGCCCGGCGCGCTGGCGAAGCTCGAGGGATATATCCGCGCGCGTGCCCGGGAGCTGCTCGCGCCGCACCTGCCGCAGGGACGCTGTGACTTCGTAGCGGATCTCGGCTGCTACCTGCCGATGGATGTGATCTCCGCGCTGATCGCGGTGCCGGCACCGGATCGGGACCAGGTGCGAGGCTGGGCGGACGACCTCATCGCGCGCGAGGACAGGCAGCTCGACCTTTCGGAGCGCAACGTCGCGGGTTACACCAACCTCGCTCAGTATTTCGAGGCACACGTTGCACGGCAGGCGGCACTCGAGCAGGGCGAGGATCTGCTCGGCGTGATGCTGCGCGCCCGGGCGCAGGGACTGATGTCCCACCAGGAGGTCGTCGGCAACCTGATTCTGCTCGCCATCGCCGGCAACGAGACCACCACCAAGCTCATCGGTAACATGGCCTACCAGCTGTGGCGGCACCCCGAGCAGCGCCGCTGGCTGGTCGCCGATCCCGCGCTCATCCCGAAAGCGGTGGAGGAAACGCTGCGGTTCGATGGCTCCTCCCAGATCATCGTGCGGCGTGTGGCCCAGGACGTCACCATCCGCGGTAAAGTGTTGAAGAAGGGCGACCGTGTCGGGCTGTGCATCATCTCGGCCAACCGCGATCCCGACAGGTTCGAGAACCCCGACATGTTCGACATCCGCCGCGGCTCACGCGATCACATGGCGTTCGGATACGGCGTGCACGCCTGTCTCGGGGCTGCGCTCGCACGTCTGGAGACGCGCGTGGTGTTCGAAGAGATCCTCGATCGCATGCCCGACTACCAGATCGAGGAGCACGGCCTCAGGCGCGCCCACAACCCCAACGTGCGCGGCTTCACGCACGTCCCGGTGCATTTCCCGCCGGTGACCGCGTGAGTGCGGTGCTCCCCACTGCGCCGCCGCTGCGCGGCGAAGGCAGACTGCTAATCGACGGGCGGCTGGTCGAGGCGCGCTCCGGCAAGCGCTATCCCAATACGAATCCGGCGACCGAAGAGGTGCTCGGCGAGGTGGCGGACGCCGGCCTCGAGGACGCCGACGCGGCCCTCGGCGCCGCCCGCCGTGCGTTCGATACGACCGACTGGGCACGCGACCGCGTGCTGCGGCACAGGTGCCTCACGCAGTTGCGCGACGGGCTGCGGGGCGCGGTCGTGCAGCTGCGCGCGCAGGTGGCCGCGGAGACCGGCGCCACCGTGGCGATCACCGCCAATGGTCCCCAGGGCGATGGTCCGATCGCGATCCTCGATTACTACCTCGGGCTTCTGGAGCGCTATCCGTGGGAGGCGGAGCTGCCAGTCACGCGCCACATGGGCGTGCCGAGCAAGCGGCTCATCTGGAAGGAAGCGGCGGGCGTGGTCGCGGCCATCACGCCGTGGAACTTCCCGTTCCAGATCAACATGGCGAAGATCGCCGCCGCGCTCGCAGCGGGCTGCACCGTGGTACTGAAGGCGGCGCCCGAGACGCCGTGGACGGCCACGTTCATCGGCCGGATCGCGGCCGAGCAGACGGAGCTGCCTGCCGGCGTGCTGAACGTGCTCACCGCGAGCGCGCCGGCAGCGATCGGGGAGCTGCTCGCCGCCGACCCGCGCGTGGACGTGGTGTCGTTCACCGGATCCACTGCCACCGGGCGGCAGGTGATGGCGCGTGCCTCGGCCACGGTGAAACGCGTGTTCCTCGAGCTCGGCGGCAAATCCGCCACCATCATCCTCGATGACGCCGACTTCGAGCGCGCGCTGCCCGCGGGCTTTGCGGTCTGCTATCACGCCGGCCAGGGCTGCGCCATACCGACACGGCTGCTGTTACCGCGTGCACGCTATGCAGGGGGCCTCGCGTGGCTCAAGGCCGCCTTCGCGCAGCTTCCCTACGGTGATCCGAACGGCGCGGGGCAGATCATGGGCCCGCTGGTGAGCGCGCGCCAGCTCGCCCGCGTGCTCGAGTACGTCGAGACGGGTAAACGCGAGGGGGCGCGGCTGGTATGCGGCGGCCGGCGGCCGCCGCACCTGAAGCGCGGCTATTACTTCGAGCCGACGATCTTCGCCGACGTCCGTAACGACATGCGCATCGCGCAGGAAGAGATCTTCGGTCCGGTGCTCGCGGTCATGCCGTATGAGGACGACGACCACGCGGTCCAGATCGCCAACGACTCCATCTACGGGCTGTCCGGTTCGATCATCGGTTCCGGGGAGCGCGCGCTCGCCATGGCGCGCCGCATCCGCGCCGGCACGCTGAACATCAACGGCGCGAACTTCTTCGCGCCCGACTCGCCCTTCGGCGGCTACAAGCAAAGCGGTATCGGCCGCGAGATGGGCGTCCAGGGTCTCGAGGAATACCTCGAGGTGAAGACCGTGGCCGTGCCGGCTTGAATCGGCGGCAGGAGGCGCTATGAGTCTGGCGGGGAAGGTCGTGATCGTCACCGGCGCCGCACAGGGGATCGGCGCGGGCTATGCGCGCGGGCTGGCGGCGCTCGGTTGCCGCACGGTGCTGGCGGACATCAACAGCGCCGACGGCGAGCGTGTGGCGGCGGAGATCCGCGCCGGCGGCGGCGAGGCGACGTTCATCGCAGTGGATGTGGCCAGCGAGCCTGCGGCGCGCGAGCTGGCCGGTGCGGTGCACGCGCGCTACGGTGCGATCCACGGCCTGGTCAACAATGCGGCACTGTTCGGCACGCTCGAGTTCACGCCGCTGCTCAGCGTCGATCTCGCCTACCTCAACAAGGTCGTGAGCGTGAACATGCTGGGCGCGCTGGTGATGACCCGGGCATGCGTGCCCTACATGCCGGCCGGCTCCGCCATCGTCAACCAGTCCTCCACCGCGGCCTGGATGCATCACGACTATTACTCGTTCACCGAGCTCGCCACCAACGGCATCACTTGCGTGCTGGCGCGCGAGCTGGGACCGAAAGGCATTCGCGTCAATGCCATCGCGCCGGGTCCGACCGACACCCAGGCGCTGCGCGACAAGGTGCCGCCCGACTACATCCGCAACATGGTCGCGCAGCTGCCCATCGCGCGTCTCGGTACGCCGCAGGACTTGCTGCACGCCGTGGCGTTTCTGCTCTCGGAGGACGCCTCGTGGGTGACGGGGCTCATCATGAACGTCGACGGCGGGCACTGGATGCGTGCCTGAGGAGGCAGCGGGCATGAAGGCTTGGTACGTCGCCGGGCGGGTGATCGCCGTGGCAGGTGCCTCCCGGGGCATCGGGCTTGCCGCTGCACGCAGCCTGCTCGCGCGCGGCGCGCGCGTGGCGCTGCTGGCGCGCGACCGCGCGCGTCTCGAGGCCACGGTGGCCGGGCTCGACAGCGAGCGCGCGCTCGGCATCGCTGCCGATGTGTGCGACAAGGCGGCGGTCAGCGCGGCGCTGGCGCGGGCGGTGGCGAGCTGGGGCCGCCTCGACGGGCTCGTCAACAATGTCGGCTTCCAGTTTGCGCGCCGCCTCGAGGTGATGCCGGAGGCGGAGGTGCGCAAGCTGATCGAGCTGAACTTCGTGAGCGCGATCTTCGCCTGCCAGGCCGCGATTCCCCACCTGCGCGCCGCCGGTGGCGGCCGTATCGTCAACGTCTCCTCCGCCAGCGTGCGCCACGCCGACGAGTTCGCGCATCTCGGGCTCTACTCTGCGAGCAAGGCGGCGCTGGAGCGTTTCTCGTGCGAATTGCGCCACGAGCTCAAGGCCGACCGGATCATGGTGACGGTGTTCAGCTCCGGCGCCGTGGCCACCGGCAGCGTGGCGAATTTCGATCCGCAGGCGCTGCGCGAGGCAATGCAGGACTGGCTCACGAGGGGGCCGATGTTCGACGGCGCGCTGCAACCGGAAATCGTTGGCGAAGCGATCGCCAACTGCTTCGAGTTTCCGCCGGGTGCCGCGCTCGAGTTCGCGGAACTGCGGCCGAATGTACCGACGGCGAAGATGCTCGAGTCCGACTGGCAGCAGCCCCGCTGAGGTGCGCCATGGCGATCGGCTTCATCGGTCTTGGCAACATCGGCAAGCCCATGGCGCAGCAGCTGCTCAAGCTCGGCGAGGAGCTGTGGGTGTACGACATCGCGTCCGCGCCGGTGGCGGAGCTCAGCGCGCACGGCGCCCGCGCCGGCGGGCAGCCGCGCGAGCTGGCGCAACGCTGCCGCATCATCGGCCTGTGCGTACGCGATGAGCAGGATGTCGAGACGCTGCTGTACGGCGAGCAGGCGCTGCTGGCGCACATGGCGCACGACTCAGTGCTGGCGGTGCACAGCACCGTGACGCGCAGCGCCATCCTGCGCTGGGCTGACGCGGCCCGAGCGCGCGGCATACACCTGCTCGATGCGCCCATGACCGGCGGCGCTGCCGCCGCCGCAGAGGCCACGCTCACTTACATGGTCGGTGGCGAGGCGGCCATCATTGCGCGCTGCCGGCCGCTGTGGGCAACCTCCGGCCGGAAGATCGTTCACGCCGGGCCTGCCGGCGCCGGCATGCTGCTGAAGCTGTGCAACAACCTGATGGCTTATGCCGCCTTTCTGGCTATACACGAGGGCACTCGTCTCGCGCGCGCCGGCGGGCTCGACTGCGCGCTGCTCACCGAGGTCGGGCGCAGCAACGGGGTGGTGACGCCGCAGATGGAGACCTTCCTCACGACGCGTGAGCGACTCGCCGCGCTCGGTGCGGACGCGCTCGCGGGCACGCTCGGACCGTTTGCGGCGCTCGGAGCCAAGGATCTCGCCGCCGCGCTCGCGAGCGCGCGCGAGCTGGGGCTCGCGCTGCCCGGTACGCAGTGCGTCGCCGAGCTCATCGAAGATGTTTTCCTGAACCGCGACATGCAGCAGGGGCCGCCATGAACATCTACGATCGCAGCCGAGGGCAGGCGAAGTTCGACGAGGTTTACGCCGGGGCTTTGCCCGCGTTGCCACCAGCGGGAGCCTCGCCCTACATCGACTTCATGCTGGAGACGCTGTTCGCCAGCTTGTGGTCGGATGAGACGCTGTCGATCCGCGAGCGGCGCCTGCTGCTCGTGGGGGCGCTCGCAGCCCAGGGTGACGAGACGGCACTCGCCATCCATCTGCGCGCCGCCGTGACGCGCGGCGAGCTGTCGGCGGCACAGCTCGAGGCGATGGCCACCTTCCTCACCCAGTACGTCGGCTACCCGCGCGGCTCACGCCTGTTCCGTGTGATAGGGGAGCTCATCGCAGCGGCCCGCCCGGCAACGCCCTGAGGGCGTCCCTCGCGAACTGGACCTACAATCCCCATGGAAACTGGCTCCGGCCTGGGTCCAGTAACCGGCTAGTCTGCATGGCAGGCGGGAGTTGCGTTGCAGCGGAGGGACGGCACATGGGACGAGGATTCTCAGACAGCTGGCGGCCTGCGCGCTGGCTCGCGGCACTGCCGTGCGCGGCACTGTGCCTCGCGGCCGACGCGGGGCCGGCGAATGCGCCGGCCGACGCCGCCGTGCGTACGCTGTTCGAGCGTGAGCTCGCCGATGTGCCGCGCAAGGAGGTACTCGTGCTCACGGTCGATTATCCGCCGGGCGGCGCATCGCTGCCGCACCGCCACGATGCCGACGTGTTCGTCTACGTGCTCAGCGGGCGCGTCGTCATGCAGGTGGCTGGTCAAGCGGCACGCACGCTGAGCGCGGGCGAGACGTTTTACGAGGGTCCAACCGACGTGCACGTCAGATCGGCGAATGACAGCCGCAGCGCGCCGGCGCGGCTGCTGGTGTTCATGGTGAAGGACCAGGGCGCGCCGGTGTCCCGGCCGGCGGCGCGCGAGGAAGCGGCGCGATGATCGAGCTGTACTACGCCGCGACTCCGAACGGGCTCAAAGTCAGGTTGTTTCTCGAGGAGGCGCAGGTCCCGTACCGGCTCGTCCCGGTCGAACTCGGCAAGGGCGAGCAGTTCGCGCCGGCCTTTCTCGCCGTCTCCCCGAACAACCGCATCCCGGCCATCGTCGATACCGAGCCTGCCGACGGCGGGGCGCCGCTGCCGGTGTTCGAGTCCGGCGCCATCCTGCTGTACCTGGCCGACAAGACACGGCGCTTCATCCCGGCCGCGGCGCGCGAGCGGCTGGTCGTGCTGCAGTGGCTGTTCTGGCAGGTGGGCGGACTCGGTCCCATGGCCGGCCAGAACGGACATTTCCGTCGCTTCGCGCCGCAGCAGCTGCCGTACGCCATCGACCGCTACACCCGCGAGACGCACCGTCTGTACGGCGTGCTCGACCGGCAGCTCGCGACGCGCGATTTTCTCGCGGGCGTTTACTCCATTGCCGACATGGCCTGCTACCCCTGGATCGTGCCGCACGCGGGGCATGGCCAGGACCTGGCAGAGTTCCCGCAGCTGTCGCGCTGGTTCGCCGCAATCCAGGCGCGGCCGGCGACGCTCGCCACTTACCAGGGTGTCGAGGACGTGTACGCGCGGGCGGCGGCGCCCCTGACCGAGGAGGCGCGCCGCGTGCTGTTCGGATCGACAGGGCGGCGCTCGTGAGCACACCCTGGGCGTGCTCACTTGTTCTGGCGTCCGCGCTGCTCGGTGCGTGGCTGCCTGCGGGCGCGCACGCTGCAGCCACCGCGAGCCCGAGCGGAGCACAGCGCGCTACGGATGCCGGGCGCGCCCTCATCGGGACGCCGGCGCCGCCGGTCACGCTCACCACCATCGACGGTCAGCAGATCGATCTCGGCAGGCTGTACGGCCACAAAGCGGTGTATCTGAAGTTCTGGGCCACCTGGTGCGTGCCGTGCCGCGAGCAGATGCCGCACCTCGAGCGCACCTACCGCAGCGAGGGGGCGGACCTCGTGGTGATCGCGATCAACGCGGGCTTCGATGACACCCTGGCTGACGTGCGTGAGTACCGCCGTCGCCTCGGGCTCAGCGTGCCGATCGTGCTCGACGACGGCCGGCTCGGTGCGGCGTTCAATCTGCGGGTCACGCCGCAGCACATCGTCATCGGGCGCGACGGGCGCATCGTGTACGTCGGACACCTGGCCGATGCGACGCTGGACGATGCGCTGCGGGCCGCGCGCAGCGGCGGTGCCGCCACGGTGACTCGTGCCGTCTACCGGCCTGCGGCGTCCGGTTCCGTCTACCACGACGGCGAGCGCGTCGCCGATACGACGCTCAGTACCTCCGGCGGCGGCAGCTTTTTCCTCGGCGCGTCCGGCCAGCCGACCGTGCTGGCCTTCCTCTCGCCGTGGTGCGAGTCATACCTGGCCGGCAGCCGCCCGCAGCTCGCGGCCAACTGTCGCGCCGCCCGCGAGCAGGTCGAGGCGCACAGCGCTGATCCCGGGCGGCGCTGGCTCGGCGTGGCATCGGGGTTGTGGGCGAGCGGCGAGGATCTGGCCGATTACCGCGCGCAGTACCGGGTGAGCATCCCACTGACCCTGGATGAGTCGGGACGGGTGTTCCGCGAGTTTCGCGTCACCACCGTGCCAACGCTGCTCCTGATCGACGCCGACGGCCGCATCGTGCGCCGCCTCACCGGCGCGGCGGCCGGCTCGCCGGCGGCAGTTGCGCGGCTGCTCGCCGACGGCGGCTGAGGTGCCACCGGCTACGGCGGCGCTGGCCCTTCGCTGACACGCACCAGGTCCTGCGGCCGCAGCCACTTGCGGAACGCGCCCTGCACGGCGCCGGCATCGAGCTCGATGTAGCGCTCGGCGGCATGCGTCGGCTCATCGAGCGGCAAGCCCAGATCCGTGCGGTTCAACAGACCGCGGGCGATCTCCTCCACGCCCGCCTCGCTGAGCGGGATCTGGCGCAGCAGGCACGCCTTGACGCGCGTCAGCTCGTCCGCGCCGACCGGCGTGTCCTGCATCACGGTAAGCTCGCGCGCGACCATGTTGGCGGCCTTGACGACGTTCTGCGGATCGCTGGCGTACTCGACCAGGTAGACACTGCGGGTGCGGCCGGACTGCAGCACCGACTCCACGCCGTACACCAGCCCGGAAGTTTTGCGCAGATCGATGCTGAGGCGAGTGGCATAGAAGCTGCCGCCGAGCACGGCGTTGCCGAGCGCCAGCGGGTAGTAATCGGCATCGGAGCGCGTCAGCGCCACGTTCTGCGCCAGCACCACGCGGTCCTGCACGCGGCTGGCATCCGGCACCGCCACGGTGCGCGGCGCGTTGGCGGGCACCGCCGGCAGGTCGACGACCGGCTGCGGTCCGTGCGCCGTCCAGCCACCGAAATAACGCTCGATGGTGGCGCGTGCTGCCTGCGGATCGACCTTGCCGATGACGACGATCGTGGTGAGATCCGGACGGAACACGCTGCCGTAGTAGCCGCGCACCGCGGCAGGCGTGAGCGCGCGCACCGTCTCGGGAGTCGCCATGCGCAGGCTCGGGTCCTGCGGCGGATACAGCGCGCCGCGCAGCGAGCGCTGTGTCAGGAACCCGGGGCTGGCGTTGCGCGCGGCTACGCCCTGCGCCACCTGCGTGCGGATCACCTGCAGCGCCGCCTCCGGCAGCCCCGGATGCAGCTCGTTGTCGGCCAGCAGCTGCACTCCGCGATCGAACTGCTCCGCCAGCACCTGCACCGAGAAATCGGTGCCGGCGTGCTCGCGGCCGCCGATCGCATCGAGCGCCTGCTGAAACGCCACGCGATCGAGCTGCTCGCTGCCGTAACCGAGCAGCTGGTCGAGCACCTGCGCGACGCCTTCCTCGCCCGTGGGTTCCTCGGTTTCCGGACGATTGCGGATGTGCCCGTGCACGCTCACCGTGTCGCTCACGTCCTCGGTCTGCACGATCAGCGTCAGACCGTTCGGCAGCGTGCTGACTACCGGATGCAGCGTCGCGGGCGGAACCTCGAGCCGCAGCAAGGCCTTCTGCGCCCACTCCGGCAACGCGGTGGGATGCGCTTCGCCCAGCGAGATCGACTCCTGTCCGCCGAACCCGCCGTGCATCGCCACCGGCGCGCCCGAGCCGCGCGGCTGCATCACGCCGGTGACCGCATGATCGACGTCGAGGTATTTGCGCGCCACGCGATTGACGTCGGCTAGCGTCACGCGCTCGATGCGCGCGAGGTCCTCATCGGGCGAGGACAGCCCGTACAACGCCAGCGCGTCCGACCACACCGCAGCGAGCTCGGGGATGGAATTGCGCTGGAACTGCGCGGCACTGCGTTCCTGCAGCTTGGCCGCCTCTACCAGTGCCGCCGGCACGCCCTCGCGCGCGACGCGTGCCAGGATTGCACGCACCTCCTGTTCGAGTGCCTTGCTGTCAGTGCCGCTGGTGAAGGACAGCGCCGCGTAGGCGAGGCCCGCCTGCGGCAGCGGCTCCAGCGCGAATTCGGCCGCGATCGCCTTGCCCTGCGGCACCAGCCCGTAGAGATCGAAGCGGCGGTTGCTGAGCACGTCGGAGAGTACCTCGAGGGCGGCGAAATCCGCATCGCGCGGACCTACCGTGCGCATCGCGATCATCAGCGTGCCGTTCGGACGATCGGTGTCCACGGTGAAGGAGGTTGGCTGCACCGGGCGCAGCCGCACCGCTGGCTTTGCCGGCAGCTTCTTGCGGGCGATGTCGCCGAACAGCTCGCGCACCTCGCTGAGCGTCGCCTGCGGGTCGACGTTACCGGCAATCACCAGGATGGCATTGTTCGGCGCATACCAGGTGTCGTGAAAGCTCTTGAGCATCGCCGCGGTGGTACGGTCGAAGGACGGGCGCGTGCCGAGCGCGTCGTGCGCGTACGGCGTGCCGGCGAACATCCGTGTGCGCAGCTTCTCGTACAGCCGGTACGAGGGCTCGGACAGGTCCTGCGCCACCTCCTGCTCGATGGCGCCGCGCTCCTGGCTCCATTCCTTGGGTGAGTCGAGCACCGCGCGCATGCGCAGCGCCTCGATGTGCAGCGCTACGTCGAGATCTTCCGCCGGGACGGTGAACAGGTACTGCGTCAGGTCCTCGCGTGTGTTGGCGTTGAAGTCCCCGCCGACGATGCTGCCGATGTCCGCCAGCTGCTCGGCGGTGAGCCCCGGGCTGCCGCGGAACATCATGTGCTCTTCGGCGTGCGCCGTGCCGGGGAAACCCTCCGGTGCCTCGTCGGAGCCCGCCAGGTAATTGACGGCGGTCGACACCACCGGGGCGAGCGCGTTGCGCACGATGACCACCTGCAGCCCGTTGCCGAGCGTGGCGCGCAGCACGCCGCTGTCGGATACCGGGCTCCCGCCGGAGGGGCCGGCGGCGAGGGTGGCCAGTGGCAAGGCGCTCAGGGCGGCGAGCAGCGCCAGCGTGCGGCGACGGCGGAGGCGGGGGTCGTGCGGCATGTCGGATCCTGGGCTTACCGGTCTGGCCGGCGAGTATAGGCGATCAAGGCGCGGCGCCATTTTCCGCCACAAATCATCCGTGCTCTGACCGTTTTGCATCACTGCCGCCGCTCCCGCGGCGGGTGAACTGTAGCCATGGCCGGCGCCAGTCCGGCCGCAACGGCAACTGCAAAGGAGAGACCATGAGCACAATGACGGCGCGAAGCGGCGCCCTGGCGCTCGCCGCGGCGAATTGCGTCCTGATGCTGCCGGCAGGGGCGGCGGACACCCAGGCCGACATCGGCGCCGCGACCGGCATCACGGTGGGTGCGATTGCCGGCGGACCGGTCGGCGCGGCGGTGGGCGGCGCAGCCGGCGCGCTGCTCGGTGACCGCTACCACCGCCAGGCGAGCGCGCGGCAGGCACTGGCGCAGGACCTCGATGCGAGCGAGAGCGAGCGCGCGCGGCTCGCGCAGAAGCTGGCACAGCTGGACAGCTCGCTGGCGCAGTCCGAGGCGCGCGGCCAGCAGCTCGACCAGGCGCTGCAGCAGACCGATGAGCTGGAGCTCGACGTGCGCTTCCGCACCGATGACGATGCGCTCAGCGCGCAGACACTGTCCCCGCTCCTGCAGCTCGGCGCGCTGGCGGCCTCGTTGCCGCAGGCGCAGCTGATCGTGGCGGGCTATGCCGATCCCCGCGGCGCGCAACTCTACAACGATGCGCTGTCGTTGCGTCGGGCCGAAGGCGTGGCGGCCGTGCTTGCCGGCGCCGGCGTGCCGCGCGAGCGCATGATCATCGAGGCGCACGGCAGCTGCGACGCCGCCAGCCGTGCCGGCGACGTCGACGGCTATGCCTTCGACCGGCGCGTGACGGTGCGCCTGCAATGGGCGAGGACGGCGCAGGTGGTCAGCCGTGATTAGCGCCGGTACCTTCTGGCACGCCGCGTCGCGGGAAGGTAAGGCCCTTGGTCCGGCTTCGCGCTAGAATTTCCTGGTATGAGCACCTGTGCGGCACTGCCATGAGCCTGGCCATCGTTCGCCTGGACGGTCAGGTGAGCCCGGAGACTTCCGAGCTCGCGGCCGACCGCCTGCTCGCCGGAGCGCCGGAGCTCACCGTGCGCAACTACTTCACGGACGCGACCCAGCAGTTCTTTGCCGGTCGCTGGTCGGCGACCCGCGGCAAGTGGCGCGTGCGCTATACCGAGAGCGAGCTGTGTGTCATGACGGCTGGCAAGGTGGTCATCGAGAGCACCGCCGGAGAACGCAGCACCTTCGGGGTTGGTGACGCCTTCGTGATCCCGGCCGGGTTCAGCGGTACCTGGGAAGTGGTGGAGGATTGCACCAAGATCTACGCCATTTTCGAAGCGCGCAGCTGACGGCGCGCCCCTGCACGCGACATAACACGTTCCGGCCTTGACGCTCGTCGCAGATCCGCGACGACTGCCTTCATCACATCCGCCGACGGTGGGATCGTATCCGGGTCGTCGCCGTACCCGTGCGTCGGAGGTGTGTCGTGGAGACCATAACCGTCGCTGCCTCGCGCAGCAGCGTGTTCAGTCTGTCGGAAATGGAGATGCTGGTCGGCAGCGCCATCGTGATCGTGGTGCTCGCCTGGATGGTGTTCGCGCGCCTGCGCCGCGACCGGCACGAGCCGCACGCCTGAAGCTCGCCGCGCGGCGGACCCGCTCGCCGCGCGTCCCGAGCCCGCCAATCCTGCGCCGCTTGCTGCGCATGCCGCTGCACGCGGCGCGCGGCTATTGCGCGCGCAGCACCTCGCTCAGTGTGCCGAAGATCTGCCCGATCTGCGCCTCCTCCACGATCAGGGGCGGTGACAGGGCGATGACGTCGCCGGTCTGGCGTACCAAAACTCCGCGCTCGAAGCAGCGCATGAATACCTCGAAGCCGCGCGCACCGACCTTGCCGGGGATGGATTCCAGCTCGAGGCCGAGGATCAGGCCGTAGTTGCGGATGTCGCGCACGTGCGGCAGTGCGCGCAGGGCGTGGGCGGCGTCTTCCCAGGGCTTGCCGAGCGCCCGGGCGCGTGTCAGCAGACCCTCACGCTGATAAACCTCCAGCGTTGCCAGTCCCGCCGCGCAGGCCGCCGGATGCGCCGAGTACGTGTAGCCGTGGAACAGCTCGATGCCGTCCGGTCCGTGCATGAAGGCGTCGTACACCGCCTTGCTTACCAGCACCGCACCCATCGGCACACAGCCGTTGGTCAGGCCCTTGGCGAGCGTGATCATGTCGGGGCGCACGCCGAACTCCTGCGCCGCGAACGGCGCGCCGGTGCGGCCGAAGCCGGTGATCACCTCGTCGAAGATCAGCAGGATCCCGTGCCGGTCGCAGATCTCGCGCAGGCGCTGCAGATAGCCGCGCGGCGGCAGCAGCACGCCGGTGGAGCCCGCAATCGGCTCGACGATCACGGCGGCGATGTTGGAGGCATCGTGCAGCGCGACCAGCCGCTCGAGCTCGTCCGCGAGCTCCGCCCCGTGCTCCGGCAGCCCGCGCGAGAAGGCATTCCGCGCCAGGTCGTGCGTATGCGGCAGGTGATCGACACCCGGCAGCAGCACGCTCGACCAGGTCTTGCGGTTCGCTGAGATGCCGCCGACGGAGATGCCGCCGAAGCCGACGCCGTGATAGCCACGCTCGCGGCCGATGAGACGGGTGCGCGTCGCCTCGCCGCGCACGCGGTGGTAGGCGAGGGCGATTTTCAACGCGGTATCCACCGACTCCGATCCGGAGTTGGTGAAGAACACGTGATCGAGGCCGGCGGGGGCGATCTTCACCAGGCTGTTGGCGAGCTGGAACGCGACCGGATGCGCCATCTGGAAAGTCGGCGCGTAATCGAGCGTCTCGAGCTGCTCGGCGACCGCCCGGATGATCTCACTGCGACCGTGGCCGGCGTTCACGCACCACAGCCCCGCGACCGCGTCCAGGATCTGCCGTCCTTCCGATGTCCAGAAGTGCATGCCCTTCGCCCGCGCCAGCAGGCGCGGGCGGTCCTTGAACTGGCGGTT
Organism: uncultured Gammaproteobacteria bacterium; assembly: GCA_963837075.1. Taxonomy (GTDB): domain Bacteria; phylum Pseudomonadota; class Gammaproteobacteria; order Steroidobacterales; family Steroidobacteraceae; genus 13-2-20CM-66-19. The sequence continues at coordinate 1,436,318 of CAWILY010000009.1, forward strand.
GGCCGTGAAGGGCAGCCACAGTGATTCGAGCTCTGAGCGGCTGAGCGTGACGGGGACGGTCGGCATGAGCGGCCTGCGGTCGGGTCGGGTGGATGGGCGAAGAATGATAAATAAAGTGGACAATCCGGGCCACCGCAGCGATATTTTGTGCCTTCTCGTCTATTTTCCTAAACACCATGAGCATCGACGTCGGCGTCCGGCTGCGCAGTATCCGCACCACATTCGGCCTCTCCCAGCGCGAGCTCGCCCGGCGCGCCGGCGTGACCAACGGACTGATCTCGCTCATCGAGCAGAACCGCGTCAGTCCATCGGTGAGTTCGCTGAAGAAGGTGCTCGATGGGGTGCCGATGTCGCTGGCGGAGTTCTTTACCCTCGACCTGAGCACGACACCGCAGGCATTCTTCGCGGCCGAGGACCTGGTCGAGCTCGGCAACGCCGAGTTGTCGCTGCGGCTGGTGGCGGCGCAGCGTCCCGCACGACAGCTGACGATGCTGCACGAGCGTTACGCTGCCGGGGCCGCCACCGGGGAGGAGATGCTGGCCCACCGTGGCGAAGAGGCCGGCGTGGTGATCCGCGGCCGCATCGAGCTCACCGTGGGCGGCGCCACGCGCGTGCTCGGTCCCGGCGAGGCCTACTACTTCGCCAGCCAGCTGCCCCACCGCTTCCGCAACGTCGGACGCGAGGCGTGTGAGATCATCAGCGCCTGTACGCCACCGACGTTCTGAAACCGCACCGAGGCTGCCGTCATGAACGCAAAACCCGATCCCGTCTCCTGGCACGAGCGCGCCCGCAGGCTGGAGTTCCGCACTCAGGCTTTCATCGACGGGCGCTACGTCGATGCCGCCTCCGGCGCCACGTTCGACTCGATCAACCCGGCGACCGGCAAGCTCCTGGCGCGCGTGGCGGCCGGTGATGCCGAGGACGTCAATCGCGCGGTCGCTGCCGCACGCAGCGCCTTCCGCCAGGGAAGCTGGGCGAACCTGGCGCCGGCCAAGCGCAAGAAGATCCTGCTGCGCTTCGCCGACATCATCCGCGAGCACACCGAGGAGCTGGCGCTGCTCGAGACGCTCGACATGGGCAAACCGATCACGGACAGCCTGAAAGTCGACGTGCCGGGCGCGGCGCGCTGCATTCAGTGGTATGCCGAGGCCATCGACAAGGTGTACGACCAGGTGGCCCCGACCGGGCCGGAGTCACTGGCGCTCGTGACGCGCGAGCCGCTCGGCGTGGTCGGCGCAATCGTGCCGTGGAACTTTCCGCTGCTGATGGCGGCGTGGAAATTCGGCCCGGTGCTGGCGGCCGGCAACTCGCTGGTGCTGAAGCCATCCGAGAAATCGCCGCTCACCGCGCTCAAGGTCGCCGAGCTCGCCGTGGCGGCGGGAATTCCGGCGGGCGTGCTGAACGTCGTGCCCGGCTACGGGCAGACCGCCGGCAAGGCGCTCGCCCTGCACATGGACGTCGACTGCATCGCGTTCACCGGCTCGACTGCCACCGGCCGCGCCGTCATGCAGTACGCCGGCCAGTCCAACCTCAAGCGGGTGTCGCTCGAGTGCGGCGGCAAATCGCCCAACATCGTGCTCGCCGATTATCCCGATCTCGACAAGGCGGCGACGGCTGCGGCGTGGGCCATCTTCTTCAACCAGGGCGAGATGTGCTCTGCGGGCTCACGCCTGCTGCTGCAGGAGGGCATCCGCGATGCGGTGCTGGAGAAGGTCCAGGCGATCGGCCGCACGTTGCAGCCGGGCGACCCGCTCGATCCCGCCACGCGGCTCGGCGCCATCGTCGACGAGACACAGATGAAGCGCGTGCTCGGCTACATCGAGTCCGGTCGCAACGACGGCGCCCGCGTCCGTTTCGGCGGCCGGCGCGTTCGCGAGGACAGCGGCGGCTACTTCATCGAGCCGACGCTATTCGAGGCCGTGAAGCCCGGCATGGCCATCGCGCGCGAGGAGATCTTCGGCCCGGTGCTGGCGGCGATCACCTTCAGCACGGTCGAGGAGGCAGTCGAAATCGCCAACGACGTGATCTACGGCCTGGCGGCCGCAGTCTGGACCCGCGATGTGACGACCGCACATCGCGTGGCGCGTGCGCTGCGCGCCGGCACGGTATACGTCAACTGCTATGACGCCGATGACCTCACCGTGCCGTTCGGCGGCTTCAAGCAGTCCGGCATCGGGCGTGACAAGTCGCTGCACGCGCTCGAGAAGTACACCGAGCTCAAGACGACCTGGATCGACCTGAGTTGACGATAGCCCCGGCGCCGCTGCGCTTTCTCGCCAGTGCGCCGCGGGGCTTCAGCGACCTCTTGGCGCGCGAGCTGGCAGCGTTCGGCGCCGCGGATGTCAGCGAGCGGGCCACCGCGGTTTACTTCTCCGGGCCGCTCGAGTGCGCCTACCGCGCCTGCCTGTGGTCGCGGGTCGCGAGCCGCGTGTTCCTCGAGCTGGCGCGCTTCGAGGCGCGCGACGCGCAGGAGTTCTACGCGGGGGTGCGTGAGCTCGACTGGCCGGTGCACCTGGCTGCGGGGGCGACCCTGGCGTGCGATTTCAGCGGCACGCATCCGGCCATCACGCACAGCCATTTCGGCGCACTGCGGCTCAAGGACGGCATCGTCGATGCGCTGCGCGAGGCGCGCGGGACGCGCCCGGACGTCGCGCGCGAGCGGCCCGACGTGCGCGTGCACGCGCACGCGCGCGCCAGCGCGATCACCATCGCCCTCGATCTGTCGGGGGAGGGGCTGCACCGGCGCGGCTACCGGACCGCAGCCGGTGAGGCGCCGCTGCGGGAGAACGTGGCGGCGGGCATCGTGCTGCGCGCCGGCTGGCAGGAGCTCGTCGCCCGCTGCGCGAGTGCGCCGCACGGCGCGCAGTTCCTCGATCCGCTGTGCGGCTCGGGCACGCTGTGCATCGAGGCGGCGCTGATCGCGACCGATCGTGCTCCCGGGCTCAACCGACGTTACTTCGGTTTCCTCGGCTGGCGCGGCCATGACGCGCCGCTGTGGGCGCAGCTGCTCGGTGAGGCGCAGGCGCGCGCCGCCGCCGGGGCGACGACGCACGTGAGCGTGCGCGGCACCGATCGCGACGCGCGTGCCATCGATCTGGCCCGGGACAACGCCGGCCGTGCTGGCGTCGGGCAACTGGTACAGTTCGCCGCCGCAGCGCTCAGCGAGGCGGCGCCGCAGTCAGCTGGCGCCGGGCCAGGAGCAGGATTGCTGTGCACCAATCCACCCTACGGGGTGCGACTCGAGGACCGCGACGCGGCGCGCGCCGTGCATCGCGAGCTCGGGGTCGTGCTGCGCGAGCGCTTTCAGGGGTGGCACGCCGCGGTACTCACCGGAGCGCCCGAGCTCGGCCGCGAGCTCGGATTGCGTGCCTTCCGCACCCACGCGGTATGGAATGGCGCCATCGAGTGCCGCCTGCTGCGCATGGTCGTGGAGCCGCGCAGCTTGCGCCAACCCGGAATGCTCGGTCGTGGCAGCACGCCGCTGCACGACACGCCCGGGGCGCAGATGTTCGCCAACCGGCTCGGCAAGAACCTGAAGCGGCTGCGGTCCTGGGCGCAGCGCGCGGACGTGTCGTGCTACCGGCTGTACGACGCGGACATGCCCGAATACGCGTTCGCGATCGACCTGTACCGCACCCTCGAGCCGGATGAAACGTGGCTGTACGTGCAGGAGTACGCGCCGCCCGCACGCATCGCACTCGAGGCGGCTCGGCGCCGGCGCGGCGAGGTGCTGGCGAGCCTGCCGCACGCCACCGGCGTGCCGGCCGAGCGCATCCGCGTGCGCACCCGCCGCCGCACGCGCCGCGGCGAGCAGTACGTGAAGCACGGGCATGAGGCGCAGTTCCACCTGATCCGGGAAGGGGGCCTGCGCTTTCAGGTCAACTTTGGCGACTACCTGGATACCGGGATCTTCCTCGATCATCGGCTGACGCGGGCGCGCCTGCGCGAGGCCGCGCGCGGGCGGCGCTTGCTCAATCTGTTCGCCTACACCGGTACTGCGACCGTCTATGCCGCCGCCGGTGGCGCGGCGAGCACCACCAGCGTGGACATGTCGCGCACCTATCTGGCCTGGGCGCAGCGCAACCTGGCGCTCAACGGCCTGGCAGTCCCCGCACACACCCTGCTGCAGGCCGACTGCGTGACGTGGTTGGCCGACGCGGCGCGCGCGAGCGCGCGCTATGACCTCATTTTTCTCGACCCGCCGACGTTCTCGAACTCACGCCGCATGCAGGGCGTGCTCGACATCCAGCGCGACCACGCGGCGCTGATCGAGGGATGCGCGCGCCTACTCGCGCCCGCAGGGGTCATCGTGTTCTCCAGCAACGCGCAGCGCTTTCGCCTCGACGAGACGCTGCGCGAGCGCTACGACATCCAGGACCTCTCGGCGGCAACACTACCGCCGGACTTCGTGCGCAACCCGAAGATTCACCGCTGCTTCGAGATCCGCGCCCGCTAGTACGCGGTCAAGGGCACCCCGGTGGTGGCCGTGACCCCGATGCCGCCGATTCCTTCGAACTCGACCGGCACGGAAACGGCGGCGCTGCCGGCGTTGCGCAGCACCGCAAAATGCAGGTGCGGTCCGGTCGTGAAGCCGGTGTTGCCGGAGTTGGCGATGTACTCGCCACGCTGCACCTGCTGGCCGATCCGTACCCGGATCGAATCCCACTGCAGGTGGCCGTAGGCGCCGATGGTGCCGTCGTCGTGGAGAATCATGACGAGGTTGGCCTGGTCGAACAGCGCTGCCTGCGCACCGCCGCGAAACGAGTCGTGGCGCAGGTTGATCACCGTGCCGGCGCGCGCGGCGTACACCGGTGTGCCGTCCGGGAGTGCGAAGTCGACCGCGTAGCGGCTGTCGGGCGTGACGTGGGTCATGTGAGCGGGAAACGCCTGCGTGACCAGGCAGGTCGCGCCGACCGCAAACGGCACGCGGTACGGGCGCGGCGGGTGGTGCACCGCCGTGGGCGAGCCGAGGGTGCCAGTGTAAGTGAAGCGCAGCTCGTGCTGGCTGCCGTCGGGGCGCGGCACCTGCACGAGGCTGCTGCTTGCGCCCGGCTCGAGGGTTGCCTGGTAGGTTGCTCCCTTGGGGATGGCGGCGAAGCCAGACTGCTGAATCGCCACACGCAGCGTCACGACGCACAGACAGCCGTTGCTGGCGATCAGGGCCGTCGCCGCATCGCTGTCGCGGCGCTCGACGCTGATGTGCAGCGCCCCGGGCTCGGGCGTGAAGCTGATCGGGTCACCGGTGGGTCTTGCTGCGCCGTCGGCGCCGTCGGTGAACACCCACTGACCGTTCGCGTCACGATGCCGGTAGGCGGTCTGTGCCAGCAGCCTCTCGGGGGGCAGCATCACCGCCAGCGCCGCCGCAGCGATCAATGCACAGCCTTGGAGCGGAGTTGAGCGCACGGGGAATCGAGCGCGGGCCGGAAGTCGCTCAAGCGCCGCAGGCCGAAGCCATCGCCCGCCGGGCGCGCTCGCGCAGCACGTCCGCCTCGCTGTCGGTGTAGTAGACGCGATTGCCATCGGGGTCGCGCTGGTAGAGGCGGTTCGAATCCTTCATCCGATAGTAGTAGTTGCGTGCGTTGTCGCAGGCCTGCTGCTTGACGTGATCCTCGCGAGCCTTGCTGTTCGCCGCTGCCGCCTGCTGCTTGGTGCGCTGCAGCTCCTCGGCCTTGAGCAGCTCCTGCTCCTTGGCGAGCCGGGCGACTTCGGCAGGGTCCGGGGCCTCGACGTGCACCGCGGTCTTCGGTGCGCTCTTGCTGCTGGCGCGGTCCGAGTACACCACGTGGCCGTCGGGATCTACGGACTTGTAGACCTCCTGGGCGGGCAGGCGCATGGGGCAGGCGAGCGCGACGAGCGCTCCGAGTGCACCGACAGCGACGCGGCGCCAGCAGGACTCGAATGTCATCGGTAGAATGCCGCAACAGAGCTCCCGGCCCTCAGGATACGTTCGCGCCCCCCGGCCGGTGGACCGGCGGTTAGCGACGCGACGCGCGAGGCTTCCCGTTCGGCAGGGTCGGCACCGCATACAGATGGCGAGAGAGGGGAGTCGACGCCTTGGCGGCCTCGCGCATGGCAGCGCGCTTCTGCGCGACATGCGCCTTGGTCACAGTCTCCAACTCCGCGACGGCTTCGAGCAGTTCATCTACACCAGGATAGTCGTTCATAGGTCGTCCTCATCGGACCCTGCGACGCGATGAGGATACGTTCGGACGCGCCTCGCCACCGGTGATTGCGGTCACAGAAAACTGCTTGCTAAGAATTGCAGGCTGTGACCTGGTTCGCGCTCCGTTGCTGTGGGCTGCACATGCCGGCGTTGCGACGTGATTGCCGTGTCAGCTCTCAACCAGCGCCTTGAGCCGCGACAACGCCTGATCCCACTGCCCGGACAGCCGCTCGAGATATTCCTTGAGCTCCTCCATGGGTGCGGGGTCAAGCGCGAACAGGCTTTGCCGTCCGGCGCGCATGCTGTGCACGATGCCAGCTCCCTGCAGCACCCTGAGGTGCTTGGTGATCGCCTGGCGGGTCACTTTCGTGCCGCCGGTGAGCGCGGCGATCGAGCGTGGCTCGCCCGCGGCCAGCACGCTGATCAGCTGCAGGCGCGTCTCATCCCCGAGGGCGGCAAACAGCGCGGCGTGGTGCCGCCGCCGCGCGCTGCTTTCAGGGCCGACGCGTGACATGGCTCGCAATGTTCTCGAGCTGCTGGCTCCAGCCGCTGTCGTTCATGCGCAGGGCATCCGCGAGCCGCGCCGCCGGCAGCTTCTCGAAGCCGGATTCGGTGACCACGAGCAGCGTGCCGGCCGGGATCGGCTGCAGACGGAACTCCACCAGCGTCGGCGACTCCTGCGAGTAATCGATCTTGGGATCGACCGCATACGGGTGCCAGGTGAAGCTGAACAGCTGCTCGGGTACCATTTTCTGCACGATGGCCTCGAAGCGCAGATGCTGGTAGCCGGGGTAGGTGATCTGGCCGCGCGCGGGCCGGCCGGCGACGAACGGCCCTTCGAGCCGCACCCCGAACCACTCGCCGAACTCACGAAAATCGGTGAGCGCCCGCCACACGCGCGCCGCGGATGCCTTGAGCTCGATGCGCTTCTCGATACGATTCGCATTCTCCATGATTAGCAACCTCCGGGTTGCATATTAAGCGGCGCTGACGTTATGTGCAACCGTATGGTTGCCAAAGAGAGCGGAGCTGGCAGCCTCTTGTAGAATGGTGCGCATGGCTCACGCTTCTGCCCGCGGCGCTCCGGTGGTGGCGGTCGTCGGCGCCACCGGTGCGGTGGGCGTCGAGCTGCTGCGTTGTCTCGAGCAGCGAGCCTTCCCGCTCAGCGAGCTGCGGCTGTTTGCCTCGGCACGTTCGGCCGGCAGGAAGCTGGCGTTCCGCGGCGAGCCGCTGACCGTGCAGGAGCTCAGCGAAGACAGCTTCCGCGGGGTTGGCATCGCGCTGTTCTCCGCCGGCGGCGCAACCTCGCGGCGCTTCGCACCGCTCGCCGTGCGTGCCGGCGCCACGGTGATCGACAACTCCTCGGCGTTCCGCATGGAAGCAGACGTGCCGCTGGTGGTGCCGGAGATCAACGCGGCGGCGATCGGCAGCCACCGCGGCATCATCGCCAATCCCAACTGTGCGGCGATCATCTCGATTACGCCGCTGTGGCCGGTGCACCAGGTGAACCGCATCGAGCGGCTGCTGATCGCCACCTACCAGGCGGCTTCGGGCGCCGGCGCCGCGGCTATGGCGGAGCTGCGCGAGTCGACCCGTGCCTACCTCGAGGGGCGCAGCTACGCCAACAAGGTCCTGCCGCATCCGTATGCCTTCAACCTCTTCAGCCATAACACGCGCATCGACCCGGCGACCGGCTACAACGAGGAGGAAACCAAGGTCATCGAGGAGACGCGCAAGATCTTCGGTGAGCCGCAACTGCGCATCTCGGCGACTTGCGTGCGGGTACCGGTACTGCGTGCGCACTCGGTCGCGATCACCTTCGAGTGCCAGCGAGCGATCACGCCTGAGCAGGTGCGCGAGCTGCTGCGCACGGCGCCGGGCGTGAAACTGGTGGACGACGCCGAGCGCAATTACTTTCCCATGCCGATCGACGCCTCGGGTCAGGATGCGATCCTGGTCGGGCGCATCCGCCAGGACCTGAGCGATCGGCGCGGCCGCTCGATCGCGCTGTTCGTCGCCGGCGATCAGCTGCTGAAGGGCGCCGCGCTCAACGCTGTGCAGATCGCGGAAGCCTTGTGAACGGGATGAGCGCGGGCACCGCGGCGCGGTAGCGCTGGTAATCGCCACCGAACGTCTCGCTCATGAAGCGCTCCTCGACGCGCGACTTGTGGGTGAGCGCGATGACGATGATGAGGAATCCGAGCGCGGCGCGCACCGTGCCGGAGGCGATCGCCGTACCGAGCACGGCGCTGATGAGGCCGGTGTAGATCGGATGCCGCACCCAGGCATAGGGACCGGAGCGGATCAGCTCGTGGTCCTCCTTCACGGTAACCGTACCGCTCCAGTTGGCGCCGAGGTGGGTGCGCGCCCAGATCGCGAAGGCGATACCGGCCGCGAGCAGCATCACGCCGCTGCAATAGGCGGTGAGCGAGCGAGGCCACAGGCGCTGCGTCAGCCACGGCCAGGGCACATCGTGCCACGCGAGCAGCACACCGCCGGCGGTCAGCAGCAGCACGTGCGTGAGGCGTGACGGCACCGACTCGCTGCGCCGCGTGGTCTTGGTGCGCAGCGCCGACACGATCCAGTACAGCGCCCAGGCGCCCCACAGCAGAAAGATGAGCTGGCGGTAAAAATGAGCGTCCGAAGGCATCGGCGCATCTTATCCCGCCTGCTCCCCGGCGGTCGCCCGCGCGCCTACAGCAGATCGCGCAGCCGATACCAGAGCATCGCCAGCACCAGCGCCGGACGGCGCAGGGCCGCGCCGCCGGGGAAGTTGGCGTGCGGGATGCGTGCGAAGACATCGAAGCGTGCCGCCGTGCCACTCACGGCATCCGCCACCAGCTTGCCGGCAATGCCGGTGAGGACGATGCCGTGACCGGAGAAACCCTGCAGGAAGAACACGTTCGGCGCCAGCCGGCCGAAGTGCGGCGCGCGATTCAGCGTGATGTCGACATCGCCTCCCCAGGCGTACTCGATGCGCACGTCCTGCAGCTGCGGAAAGACACGCAGCATGCGTGCGCGGGTCGCACCCGGCGCATCGAAGGAGCGCAGGCCGGAGTAGTTGACGCGACCGCCGAACAGCAGGCGGTGATCGGCTGAGCGGCGGAAGTAGTCCAGCACCCAGTTCATGTCGCAGACCGCGACATTGTCGCGGAGCAGCGTGCGGGCGCGCTGCTCGCCAAGCGGCTCGGTCGCCACGATGTAGGTCGCTACCGCCATGATCTTGGCGGCGAGCGCCGGCGCCGTCGCGCCGAGATAGACGTTGCCGCACAACACCAGGAATCGCGCCCGCACCTCGCCGCGCGTGGAGTGCACGCGCACCTGGGCCGTACCGCTGGCGGTGAAGCCGCTGGCGCGGGTTCCTTCGAAAATGCGCACGCCGAGCGACTCGGCTGCCCGCGCGATCCCGAGAGTGTAGTTGAGCGCGTGCAGGTGGCCGCTGTTGCTGTCGTACAGCGCACCGCAGTAACGCTCGGTGGCGACCACGGCGCGGACTTCCGCGGCCGGCAGATAGCGGACACTGCCGTAGCCGTAGCGCTCGTGCAGTTCCTGCACTTCGGTCTGCAGCTCTCGCTCGTGCCGCTGCTTGACGGCGGTGAGCAGGTAGCCGCTCGAGAAGTCGCAGTCGATGTGATAGCGATCGATCAGTGAGCGCGCGAGCGCCAGGCCCTCGACCGAGACGTCCCAGACCGCACGCGCGTCATCCGCGCCGATCAGCCGCTCGAGCTTCGCCTGCCCGGAGGCGACGCTGAAGATGGCCTGACCGCCGCTGCGCCCGGAGGCGCCCCAGCCGATGCGGTGCTCCTCGAGCAGCACCACGGACAGACCCTGCTGCGCCAGATGCAGGGCAGCCGAGCACCCGGCGATACCCCCACCGATGACGCACACGTCGGCGTCGACCACCCCTTCGAGCGCGCCACGCACGGGCGCCGGCTGCGCAGAGACGGAGTAGTAGGAGTCGATGTATGCCTGGCTGGCCATGGGACCTTGGCGGGGTGTTTAGGATATTCGTAAGACCGGGTCCCCCCGCGAGGCGCGCAGGATAGCGAGCCACCCCGGCGCCGGGCAAATCCGGCACTGCCCCTTTACGGGGCAGAGGGCCATCCCGAGCGCCATTGGCGCAGTTTCGGGGCAGGCGCAAGCTAGGGCTTTCCGAGCGCGAGCTGTGGTCTAATAGCCGCCTACCTTGGAGATTTTGCCGGGACGGCCTGTTTAAGATATTAGACGGCGTCCGGGTACAAGCCGCTATGGCAGCCCGTCCACTCATTGGTATTCCCGCCGACCGGCGCATGGTCGGCGCGCACCCGTTTCACATGGTCGGGGAAAAATACGCCCGGGCCGTGCTGGAGGCGGCCGAGGCCGCGCCGCTCCTGATTCCCGCGCTGGCCGAGGAGCTCGGGTTCGGGGAGCTGCTCGAGCGCCTCGACGGACTGCTGTTCACCGGCAGCCCCTCGAATGTCGAGCCGCATCATTACCAGGGCAGACCGAGCGAGCCCGGCACGCTGCACGACCCGGCGCGCGATGCCACGACGCTCCCCTTGATCCGTAAGGCGGTCGAGGCAGGCGTGCCGGTGTTCGGCATCTGCCGCGGCTTCCAGGAGATGAATGTCGCCTTCGGCGGCACGCTGCACCAGAGGCTGCACGAGCTGCCGGGGAAGCTGGATCACCGCGACGATGAGTCGCAGCCGCTCGAGGTGCAGTACGGACCGGCCCACGAGGTGACGCTCGAGCCGGGCGGACTGCTGCGCTCGCTCACCTCGAGCGAGCGTATCCGGGTCAACTCCCTGCACAGCCAGGGGATCGACCGGCTCGGCGGGGAGCTGGCGGTCGAGGCGCGCGCGCCGGATGGCCTCGTCGAGGCGTTCCGGGTGCGTGCGGCGCCGGGCTTCGCGCTCGCGGTGCAATGGCATCCCGAGTGGCAGGTGATGAGCAATCCGTTTTCCCGCGCGCTGTTCGCCGCCTTCGGGGCGGCGAGTCGTACGCGTGCAGAGTCCAAGTGAAAGGCTGCGCCCATGGTGAGTGAGATCCGGCAATTCTTCCGCGATCACGGTATCTCCGAGGTGGAGGCCATCATTCCGGACATGGCCGGCATCGCGCGCGGCAAGATCATGCCCGCGGAGAAGTTCGCCGAGGACGGCGGCATGCGCTTGCCCGAGAGCGTGTTCCTGCAGACCGTCACCGGCGATTATCCGCCGGAGACCGGCGATGCCATGAGCCCGGCGGAGATCGACATCATCCTCAAGGCCGACCCGAAGACCGTGCGCCGCGTGCCGTGGGCCGCGGAGCCCACCGCGCAGGTGATTCACGATTGCTTCTATTCCGACGGCCGGCGGGTGTCGATGGCGCCGCGGCACGTGCTGCGCAACATCCTCGAGCTGTACGCGCAGCGCGGCTGGGAGCCGGTGGTGGCGCCGGAGCTGGAGTTCTATCTGGTCGAGCAGAACAAGGACGCCGATTATCCGCTCAAGCCGCCCGTGGGCCGCTCGGGGCGTGCCGAGCCCGGCCGCCAGTCGTACAGCATCGCGGCGGTCAACGAGTTCGACCCGCTGTTCGACGACATCTATCAGTTCTGCGAGGACCAGGACATCGAGATCGACACCCTGATCCACGAGGACGGACCGGCGCAGATGGAGATCAACCTGATCCATGGCAAGCCCATGGATCTGGCCGATCAGGCCTTTCTCTTCAAGCGCACTGCGCGTGAGGCGGCGCTGCGCCACAAGATGTACGCGACTTTCATGGCCAAGCCGCACGCCAAGGAGCCGGGCAGCGCCATGCACATCCACCAGAGCGTAGTGGACGTGAAGACACGCAAGAACATCTTCAGCAATCCGGACGGCACACCCTCGGCGCTGTTCTTCGCGCATATCGGTGGTCTGCAGAAGTACCTGCCGGCGGCCATGGCGCTGTTCTGCGCCAACGTGAACTCCTACCGGCGGCTGACGCGTTACCTGTCGGCGCCCATCAACGTGCACTGGGGCTACGACAACCGCACCGCCGGCTTGCGCGTGCCGATGTCGGATGCCCAGGCACGCCGCGTCGAGAACCGCGTCGGCGGTGCGGATGCCAACCCCTACATCGCCATCGCCGCCTCGCTCGCCTGCGGCTACCTCGGCATGATCGAGGGCACGCAGCCGTCCGACCCGATCGTCGGCAGCGCGCACGATTTGCCCTTCGGCCTGCCGCGCTCGCTCGATGATGCGCTGCGCGAGCTGCGCGCCTGCGAGCCGCTGGTGAAGCTGCTCGGCGAGGCGTTCGTCGAGGCGTTTACGATCGTCAAGGAGGCCGAGTACGAGGTGTTCCTGCAGGTGATCAGCTCGTGGGAGCGCGAGCACCTGCTGCTCAACGTGTAGCGGCAGCGCCCCGGCGGCTCAGTAGTGAAATTTCCAGCCGAACCAGCCGTACTGCCACGCCACGGAGAAGGTGCGGTAGTTTCCTCCGTAACGGACATAGTCGCCGTCGCTGTAGCTGAATTTGACTGATTGATGCGCGGTCACCGGCACCGAAGCCGTGATTCCGACACGCGAGCTTTTCTGATTGGTCGCCGGATTCTCGACGCCGTTCACGCTCGTGGCCCCGCCGCGCCAGAAGTTCGCGTCCAGGGAAATCCACAGACGCGACATGACATCGTAGCTGAGGTGCGCCTCCGCCTCCTCCACGGTATTTTCGCTCTGGTACCGCAACCCCGGGTAGTACATGTTCTGCGAGAAGAATTCGTTATCCTTCGTGAAGAACCAGGCGCCGCCATAGGCATCCAGCACCCAGTGTCCCCAGCGCTGCGAATAGCCGATCTCCGGCTTGAAAGCCCAGCGGTTATTGCCCCAGTTGACCAGTCGTGTGTCGTCGTATTGCCCCGTGGGGGCGACGATCGTGAGGCTCATCCCCAGCAGCACTTCCTGGCGCCACTTGGCGAATTCCGCCCCCGACATCGCCGGTCCCCCGAGCAGGTTTAGGGAGAGGCGGGCAACCGCATCGAGAGAGCCGGAACGCTCGAAACTCTTCGGCACATCAGCCAGAGTGCCCTTGAACTCGCCGCTGGCATAGGGGACGCCGAAGGTGACGTTTGCCGCCCGGCCAAAAAAGCCAAAACTATGGTAGTAGCTGAGCACGCCCAGGTTGGCGGTCGCCGTCGCCCCGGTGATGGGTAGGCCAGCGACCTGCAGGCTGCCTTCCTGATACGAATATTGCAGGTCGATCACGCTGTAACCCGCGGGTGTTATGACGTATGCGCGCGGGGCCAGGCTTTGTGCCAACGCCGTGTGCGCACAGCACCCCCCGAGGCAGACCAGCACGACGTAACGCGTGACGCGAAGGATCATCGCCGCCCCGATGCGCGGGCGTCGCGCTCGAGCGGCAGGATACGGCTTGCGGCGTGCACGGAAAGAGGGCCCCCGTCGCGAGGATTGCACCTGCTATAAACTAGTGTAACTGCAAGAATATCCATACGTAGATTCCGTGATCAGCGCTCCCCGATGCCTTGTTACTTGCGTCGCAGCCCTGACGGCGCTGCTGGCGGCCGGTCCGGGATGCTCGCCGCCGGGGGCACACGCCGGCGCGGCGGCCGGGACGTCTGCCAGCTCCGCGACCGCCGACGAAAAGGTGCTCAACATCGATAACTGGTCCGACTACATCCAGCCCACGGTGATCGCCGACTTCGAGAAGGAGTACGGCATACACGTCAACTACGACGTGTTCGACTCCAACGAGATCCTCGAGACCAGGCTGCTCACCGGGCACACCAATTACGACCTGGTGGCGCCTTCCGGGGCCTTCCTCGAGCGCCAGATCAAGGCCGATATCTACCAGAAGCTCGACAAGGCGCTGCTGCCGAACCTGCAGAACGTCGACCCGGACGTGGCGCGCGATGTGGCGCTCTATGACCCCGGCAACCAGTACAGCGTGGACTACATGTGGATCACCTCCGGGGTGGGCTACAACGTCGCGGAAGTTCGCCAGCGCATGCCCGATGCGCCTGTTGACAGCTGGCGCATGCTGTTCGATCCGGCGGTGGTGGCGCGCTTCCAGGACTGCGGCGTATCGATCCTCGATGCGCCCTCCGAGGTGGTCGCCACCGTGCTCTTGTATATCGGCAGGAATCCGAACAGCAACTCGCCTCAGGACCTGAAGGCAGCCGAGCAGGTGCTGCACGCCATGCGGCCGTACGTGCGCTACGTGGACTCCTCGCGCTACATCGACAATCTCGCCAACGGCGACATCTGCCTGGCGATGGGCTGGTCGGGGGATATCAAGCAGGCGCACGATCGCGCCAAAGAGGCAGGCAAGGGCGTGGACATTGCGTATACCATTCCCGTCGAAGGCGCGATCGTGAACTACGACGTGTTCGCCATTCCCGCCGACGCGCCGCACGTGAGGAATGCGCACCTGTTCATCAATTACCTGCTGCGCCCGGACATCGCCGCGCGCAATTCCAATCTGATCAAGTACGCCAATGCCGTGAAGCCGGACATCCAGCCGCTCGATCCCGCGGTGCGCAATGACCCGGGCGTCTACCCGCCGTCGCAGGTGCGGGGCCGCCTCACGCCCGAGCGCGCGCGGCCGGCCGATTTCCAGCGCCTGCTGACGCGCATGTGGACGCGCTTCAAGACCGGACAATGAACGCCAGCCGTCAAGCGAGTGCCGCAGCCATGCCAGCCGATGCCGACTCCGCCTACGTGCGCATTGCCAATGTCACCAAGAAATTCGGCGATTTCGCAGCCGTCGACGGCGTCTCGCTCGACATCCGCCGCGGCGAGAGCTTCTGCCTGCTGGGTGGCTCCGGTTCCGGCAAGACCACGCTGCTGCGCATGCTGGCGGGCTTCGAGCGCCTGAGCGCCGGGTCGATCCACATCGACGGCGTCGATATGAGCGCGATCCCGCCCTACGAGCGCCCGGTCAACATGATGTTTCAGTCTTACGCGCTGTTCCCGCACATGACGGTCGAGAAGAACGTCGCCTTCGGGCTGGAGCAGGAGCACCTCGGACGCGCCGACATCCGCCGCCAGGTCGGCGAGATTCTCGACATCGTCAAGATGGGTACTTATGGGGCGCGCAAGCCACACCAGCTGTCCGGCGGGCAGCGCCAGCGCGTGGCGCTGGCGCGCGCCCTGGTGAAACGCCCGAAGCTGCTGCTGCTCGATGAGCCGCTCGCGGCGCTCGACAAGAAGCTGCGCGAGCACACGCAATTCGAGCTGCTCAATATCCAGCAGCGCCTCGGCGTCACTTTCATCGTGGTCACGCACGACCAGGAGGAGGCGATGACGCTCGGCCAGCGGCTCGGCGTCATGAACCAGGGCCGCATCGTGCAGGTGGGCACGCCGGCGGACATCTACGAGTCGCCGGCGACGCGCTTCGTGGCGGACTTCATCGGCTCGGTGAACATGTTCGAGGGCAGGGTGAGCGGCGCGGATCCGGATTGCGTGCGCATCGAGTGCAGCGAGCTCGGCTGCGCGGTGCGCGCCGAGCGCGCCGTGCCGGGCGTGAACGGCGCCACCGTATGGACGGCGATCCGCCCGGAGAAGATCCACATCAGCCGCCAGCAGCCGGGCACGCAGGGGCAGGCCGCCGAAAATGTCGTACCCGGTACGGTGCGCGAGATCGCCTACATGGGCGATATGTCGATCTACCTGGTGCAGATCGCTTCGGGGAAGATGCTGCGCGTCACGCTGCCCAACATCACGCGCGGTACCGAGCGTCCGATCGCCCGCGAGGAGCGCGTCTGGCTCTGGTGGCACGGCTCGAGTCCCGTGGTACTGACCGAGTAGCCGCGCATGCGTCTGACCCAAGCCTCCGGCCGGCGCCTGGTTGCAGGAGTTCCGATCCTGTGGCTGCTGCTGCTATTCCTGATCCCGTTCATCATCGTATTCCGCATCTCGCTGTCCGAGGTGCGCCTCGCCATCCCGCCCTACACACCGCTGCTGACGTGGCATCACGGCCTGCCCGCGTTCGAGCTGCACGGCTCCGCGTACGCGTTTCTGTTCACCGATCCGCTGTACATCAGCTCCTATCTGTATTCGCTCAAGGTGGCGGCCGTCTCGACGCTGTGCTGCCTGGCGCTCGGCTACCCGATGGCCTATGCCATCGCGCACGCCTCTCCGGCCCGCCGCTCGGTGCTGCTCATGCTGATCGTGCTGCCGTTCTGGACCTCGTTCCTGCTGCGGGTGTACGCATGGATCGGCCTGCTGAAGAACAACGGTGTCATCAACAACGTGCTGCTGTACCTGGGTGTCATTCATCACCCGCTGGCGCTGTTGCAGACCGACTTCGCCGTCTACATCGGCATCGTCTACTCGTACCTGCCATTCATGATCCTGCCGCTGTACGCCAATCTCGAGAAGCACGACGTGACGCTGCTCGAGGCGGCGGCCGACCTGGGAGCACGCCCGTTGCGCGCCTTCCTGTCGATCACGCTGCCGCAGTCCTTTGCCGGCATCGTCGCCGGCTCGCTGCTGGTATTCATTCCCGCGGTCGGCGAGTACGTGATCCCGACACTGCTCGGCCGCACCGACCAGCTGATGATCGGCCGCGTGCTGTCGGATGAGTTCTTCGAGAACCGGGACTGGCCGGTGGCGAGTGCGGTGGCGATCCTGATTCTGCTGCTGCTGGTGATCCCCATCATGCTGTTCCAGCGTCTGGAACGGCGCGAGCTCGAGGCCGCCAAATGAGATCGCGGGCGCTGTTCGCACGCACGCTGCTGGTGCTGGGACTGATCTTCCTGTACGTGCCGATCCTGTCGATGATCGTGTTCTCCTTCAACAATTCGCGCCTGGTGACGGTCTGGGACGCGGCGCACTCGCCGACCCTCAAGTGGTACGCTGCCCTGATGCACAACGAGCAGATTCTGCGCGCGGCGTGGCTGTCGATCCGCATTGCGCTGATCGCCGCCAGCGGCGCGGTGGTGCTCGGCACGCTCGCGGGCATGGCGCTGGCGCGCTTCGGTGCCTTCCGCGGGCGGCTGCTGCTCGCCGGCATGACCGCCGCACCGATCGTCATGCCCGAGGTGATCACCGGGTTGTCGCTGCTGCTGCTGTTCGTGGCGCTCGAGCAGCTGATCGGCTGGCCGCACGGTGTCGGAGCGGTCACGATCACGCTCGCGCATATCACCTTCTGCATGGCCTACGTCACCGTCGTCGTGCAGTCGCGCCTCGTCGGCTTCGATGAGTCGCTCGAGGAAGCGGCCATGGATCTCGGCGCACGCCCCCTGCAGGTGTTCCTGCGCATCACCCTGCCGCTGATCCTGCCGGCCATCGCCTCCGGATGGCTGCTGGCGTTCACCCTGTCGTGGGATGATCTGGTCATCACGCAGTTCGTCGCAGGTCCCGGCTCGAGTACCCTGCCGATGGTGGTGTTCTCCAAGGTACGCTTCGGTGTGACGCCGGACGTGAACGCGCTGGCGACCATAATGGTGCTGATTGTGGCCACGGGTATTGCGATCTCGACCGTGTGGATGAGCAGGCGGCAGAAGCGCCGTGAGCGCGACCAGCAGCTCGCTGCTGCGGCGAATCTGTGAGCGGGACATGGCCGCAGAGGTGCTCGGGATCGATGTCGGCGGCTCCTCGGTCAAGGCCGGGCTGGTAGACGTCGCAGCCGGGCGTCTGGTCGGCGCGATGATCGCCGCGCCGACACCCAAGCCCGCCACGCCCGCAGCGCTCACGCAGGTGCTCGCCGAACTCGCCGCGCGACTGCCCTCGGCGGCAGGACGGGTCGGGGTCGCGTTTCCGAGCGTGATCAAGGACGGTACCGCCTACACCGCCGCCAATATCGATGCCAGCTGGATCGGCACCAACGGTGTGCGGCTGGCTGCGGATGCGCTCGGCCGGGAGGTGCTATTCCTGAACGACGCCGACGCAGCCGGCATCGCCGAGATGCGCTTCGGCAGCGGCCGTGACTTGAGCGGTCCGGTCATCATGCTCACCTTCGGCACCGGCATCGGCACGGCGTTGTTCATCGGCGGCAGGCTGTTCCCCAACACCGAGCTCGGCCACCTGGAGCTGCGCGGCATGGACGCCGAGAAATGGGCCTCGGCGCACGTGCGCAGCGCCGAGGGGCTCGATTTCGCGGCCTGGAGTGTGCGCGTCAACGAGTATCTCGCTGCGCTGCACCGCCTGCTGTGGCCGGACGTGTTCATACTCGGCGGCGCCGTCAGCGAGCACTACGCCGAGTTCGCACCCCTGCTGCACACGAAGGCGGAGCTGCGTGCGGCGCAATTTGCCGGCCAGGCGGGCGTGATCGGCGCCGCGCTCGCCGCTGCTGCGTCTGGCGGCTGACCCGGGGCAGCGCTGCCGTGACTGCTAAGCTCCCGGAGGTCGGCACGACGATCTTCACCGTCATGTCGCGGCGCGCCCGCGAGCTGGATGCCCTGAATCTCGGCCAGGGCTTCCCCGACTACGATATCGACCCGCGCCTCACCGAGCTGGTCGCCGAGGCAATGAACGCCGGCCACAACCAGTACGCGCCCATGGAGGGATTGCCGCTGCTGCGCGAGCAAATCGCGGCGAAGCTGCACGCCAGCTACGGACTGCGCATCGATCCGCAGACCGAGGTGACCGTGACCCTGGGGGCGACCGAGGCCATCTACTCCGCCATCCAGGCGCTGGTCGGCCCCGGCGAGGAAGCCATCGCCTTCGACCCGGCCTACGACTCGTACGAGCCGGCGGTGCGCCTCGCCGGCGGGCGCTGCATCCGCCTGCCGCTCACGCAACCGGGCTTCCGCTATGACTGGGAACGCGTGGCGGCGTCGCTGAGTGCACGTACGCGGCTGGTGCTGTTCAACAGCCCGCACAATCCCGCCTGCACCACGGCCAGCGCCGCGGATCTGGATGCGCTCGCACAGGTGATTGCCGGGCGCGACATCGTGGTGCTCTCCGACGAGGTGTACGAGCACGTGGTGTTCGACGGCCTGTCGCACCACTCGGTGCTGACACATCCCGCCCTCGCCGCGCGCAGTCTCGCGGTGTTCTCCTTCGGCAAGACGCTGCACGCCACCGGCCTGCGGGTCGGCTATTGCGTGGCGCCGGCGCCCCTCACCGGGGAGCTGCGCAAGGTGCACCAGTTCAACACCTTCAGCATTGCCCACCCGCTGCAGCATGCCATTGCCGCCTACCTCGGCGAGCATCCGCGCTGCGGCCGGGAGCTCGCGGGGTTCTTTCAGGCCAAGCGCGACCGGCTGCGCAGCGCGCTCGCCGGCACGGGCTTCGCGCTGCCGCCGGCGCAGGGAACGTACTTTCAGCTGCTCGACTTCAGCGCCCTGGATGCCGCGGGTGACCTGGCGTTCGCCGAGCGGCTGCTGACCGAGGCGCGGGTGGCGACGATTCCGCTGTCGCCCTTCTATGCGCAGCCGACGCGACTGCCGTTCGTGCGCCTGTGCGTGGCGAAGCGCGACAGCACCCTCGATGAAGCGGCGGCACGCCTGCGCGCCTTCTCCGCGCGCGCGCCGCGGCACGCGAGGCCCTCGTGAGCGTCCTGCGGGTAACCCTCATCCAGCAGCCCCTCGTCTGGCACGACCCGGCAGCCAACCGCGAGCGTTTCGAGGCGCTGCTGCTACCGCTCGCCGGCCGCAGCGATCTGATCGTGCTGCCGGAGACTTTCACCACCGGCTTCACCATGGACGTCGAGCGCGTCGGCGAGCCAGCAGGAGGCGCGACGGTCGCATGGCTGAGGCAGCTGGCTGCGCAGCTCGATGCCGCGATCACCGGCAGCGTCGTCACGCGCGAGGGTGAGCGCTGCTACAACCGGTTGTTGTGGGCGGCGCCCGGCGCGCCGTTGCGCCACTACGACAAGCGGCATCTGTTTCGCATGGGCCGCGAGCATCAGCATTTCACCGCCGGTCGCGCGGCCTGGAGCGTGGCCTGGCGCGGCTTCCGGATCTGTCCCCTGGTGTGCTACGACCTGCGCTTCCCCGTGTTCAGCCGCCGCCGTGCCGAGCTCGACTACGAGCTGCTGCTCTACGTCGCGAACTGGCCCGCACCGCGCGCGGATGCCTGGCGACAGCTGTTGCGGGCGCGCGCCATCGAGAACCAGGCCTACGTGGCCGGCGTCAATCGCATCGGTCCCGACGGCCATGGTGTCGCCTATGCGGGCGACAGCGCGGCGATCGACTTCCTCGGGCACACGCTCAGCGACGCGGGGAACGCCGCGGCGGTTATCAGCGTGGAGCTGCCGCTTGCGCCGCTGCAGGCGTTCCGCGAGAAATTTCCCGCGCACCTCGACGCCGATCGCTTCACTCTTGAGCTCTGAACCCTGAACTCAAGCCATGAAGAAACCCACTCGCGTCAATCACCCACCGACGGTCGAGCTGCCGCCCGGCAATCATCCGGTGGTGGCGCCGATCTATCAGTCGGTCAAGTTCGAGTTCGACACCGTCGCGGAGACGGAAGCGTACCTGCGCGGCGAACGCAGCGGCTTCTATTATTCGCGCGCCTCGAATCCCACCACCCGCCAGCTGGAGCTGCTGCTGGCGGAGCTGCAGGGGCGCGACGATTGCCTGGTGACCGCCTCTGGCGTCGGCGCCATCTCGCAGACGCTGCTCGCGCTCACCAAGCAGGGCGATCACGTGGTCTGCTTCGTCGAGACCTACAACCCGACGCGCTATCTGATCCGTCGGCTGCTCGGCCGCTTCGGCATCACCCATACCTTGCTGTCCATCGAGGACATCGCCGCGGTGGAGCACGTGCTCGCGTCCCAGCCGACGCGGCTGGTGTTCTTCGAGAGCCCGACCAATCCCGTCACCAAGATCGCCGACGTCGCCGCGCTCACGCGGCTGGCACGTGCCGCGGGGGCGCTCACTGTGATGGACAATACCTTCGCCGGCTTTCACCAGCACGGCGGCTACCAGGTCGACCTCTTCATCCACAGCCTTACCAAGTACGCTTCGGGCGCGGGCGATGTGATGGGCGGAGCGGTGATCGCCCGCAACGAGCTGATCCGCGCGATGCGCACCGATTTTGGCGCGCTCGGCGGTACCCTCGATCCGCACGCCGCCTTCCTGATCCTGCGCGGGCTGAAGACCTACTTCGTGCGCTACCGCGCGCAGTCCACGAGCGCCGCTCGCCTCGCGCAGCTGCTCGCCGGGCATCCCGCGGTGGCGCGGGTGCACTATCCGGGGCTGCCCGGTCATCCGCAGCACGCGCTGGCGGTGCAGCAGATGACCGACTTCGGCAGCATCGTGAGCTTCGACCTGCACGGCGGGGCCGCGGCGGGCCGGCGCTTCGCCGACGCTCTGCAGCTGTTCGCGCTCACCGCCAGCCTCGGTTCCACCGAGTCCCTGGTGGTGACTCCGCAGATGATGGGTGGCAGGGAGCTCACGGCGGAACAGCAGCGTATTTCGGCGGTCACCGAGGGCACCATCCGCCTGTCGATCGGACTGGAAGACCCCGATGACCTGCTCGAGGATGTGAGCCGCGCACTCGCCGCCGCCGGCTCGTGACGCGCCGCGTGCGCTGAGCGCTCGCACGCACAAGACAAGCTCGAGCTCGTGGCGACTGGCAGCGCATGCGAGCTGCCTTGGGCGTCCGTGCCGACGCATCGCATGCATACCAGTGCTCACCGCCGCGCGCGGCATGATTGCGTGCCAGGAGAATGCCCACTTGTGCCGCCCGCGCAGTCGGCGTATGCAGATCGATTAACTACGGAACTGTGCTCGCCCTTCGAAGGTCTGAAAATCCACACGGGAGTCGAGCGTTGCGCCTGCCGGAAGGATGCCGCATGAACATCGAGTCGCCCACGATTCCGTACAACTTCGCCGACCTCGAGCCGGCGATGTCGCGTGATACGCTGGTGTTTCATTTCCTGCGTCACCAGCGTGTATGTTTCGATCGCATGCAGGCGCTGCTGCGGGGCTCGGACCTCGAGGGGCTCGACCTCGAGGAGCTGATCCGGGTAACCGAACGTAATCCCGCGCAACACATCCTGTACCGCTATGCAGCGGAGGTGTGGAATCACAATCTCTACTGGAACTCGATGCGTCCCGGCGGCGGCGGGGCGCCGCACGGTCAGCTTGCCGAGCTCATGTGCGCACGCTTCGGGTCCCAGGAGCGATTCCTGCGCGCATTTCGCGATGCTGCGAGTGCGCACTTCGGCAGTGGCTGGCTGTGGGTGGTGTGGCGTGCCGGGACGCTCGAGATCGTCACCACCCGCAATGCCGGCACGCCGCTGGTGCGCGGCGACACCGCTCTGCTGGCGCTGGACCTATGGGAGCATGCCTACTATCTCGATCACCAGAACCGACGCAGCGCGTACGTCGGCACCTTCCTCGACGAGCTGGTCAACTGGGAGTTCGCCAACCAGACGATGGCGCAGCTGCGCGCTGACACCCGCGCGGCGCGCCCGCGCGCCAGCGCCCCCGGTGAGCGACCCGCCGCTGAGCGGCTGGAGGTGAGTCGTCCGTGAATGCTGCGGTCCTCGTGCTCGGCGCGTTGCTGGCAACGGGCGCAGCCGGTGCGCAACCAACGGCCGTGACCGCCGGCGGCCCAGCGGCGCGTGCGCCCGCGACGGATGGCGCTGCCATACCCGCGCAGTGGCGTAGCTACGATGTGCTGCTCGATTTTCAGCACCTGCCGCGGAGCTATTCCTGCGACGAGCTGTGGTATCGCTTCCGCGCCCTGTTGTTGCAGCTCGGCGCGCGCGCCTACATGAGCATCACGCCGTATCACTGCGGCTACCTGGGTGGGGGTGAGGCGCGCTCGCCGCAGGTGGAAATGAAGTTCCAGCTGCCATACCTGCTGCAGGGTTCGGCGGCGAAGCGTTACGCCGAGCTCAACGTCGTCACGCAGACGCTGCGCCTGGCTCCGGGGCAGCCGCCGCCGTTCACGGCCGCAGATTGCGAGCTGATGCGGCAGGCGCAGGAGCAGCTGTTCAGCATGGTGCCGCTGCGCGTCACGGCGTCGAGCTTCAAGTGCCGCGGTACGCCGGGCTCGGCGCGCGATCGCCCGTCCTTCGTCCTGACCGTGGACGCCAGCCGCGTGGCGTCGCCACACTCGTAGCGGCGCTACAGGCTGCTGACCACCCGCACGCGATGCGGATGGTAAGGCAGCACTTCCATGACCTCGCCCTCGTTGAGGCGCTGCTGCACGCCGCGCCAGAAAGCGGCGGTCAGGATCTCACCGTGCATGTGCAGCAGCGCGGCGCGCTGTGCGTCGGTGAAGCCCAGGAAGTTGATGAAAGTTTCCGGAAAGACATCGTTGTCACCGACGTAGAACCACGCTTCGCCGCGCATCTCGTCGTCGGCATCCCCGGGCGGCGGCAAGTCGCGGAAGTTGCAGTCGGTGACCCGGCACAGCTCGTCGTAGTCGTAGAAGATCACGCGTCCGTGACGCGTGACCCCGAAGTTCTTCAACAGCAGGTCGCCGGGAAAGATGTTGGTGTAGGCCAGGTCGCGGATGCACTGGCCGTAATCGAGCACGGCACGCTCCGCATCGTGCGCCGCGGCACTGCGCAGATACAGGTTCAAGGGTGTCATGCGCCGCTCGATGTACATGTGATCGAACACCAGGTCCGCACCGTCCTCGTGCACGCTGCCGGCGGTCTCGCTGCGCAGCTCCGCCAGCAACTCCGGCGCGAAGCGGGCACGCGGGAACCGCAGCCGGCGGAACTCCTGGGCATCAACCAGCCGACCGGCGCGGTCGTGGATGAACACCATGCGGTACTTGGCCACCACCTCCTCGCGCAGCACGGTCTTCGGGTACGCAAAGCGGTCGCGGATCACCTTGAACACCACGTCGAACGAGGGCAGCGTAAAGCACACCATCACCAGGCCCCGCTCCCCAGGGGAATGGACGAACAGGTCGTGGGTGTGCTCGAGATTGCGCATCAGCTCGCGGTAGCGTTCGGTCTTGCCCTGGCGCGCGCGACCGAGCACGGTGAACAGTTCGCTCACCGGCTTGCGCGGCATGATCGACTTCAAAAACAGCACCGCCTCGGCGACGCGGTCGAGGTCGGCATGGAAGTAGGAGCGTGTGAAGCTGAACACGATGCTGACGTCGTCCTCGGCCAGCATCACCGCGTCGACGAACACCCCGCCCTCGGTGTTCTTGAGCGCGATGACCAGCGGCAGTACGAAATCGCGCCCGACCACGCGTCCGACGACGTAGGCGCGCGAGATCTGGTAGAAGACCGCGCGGATCACCTCGACCTTCTGCCCCTCCCGTCGCTCGCCGCCGGCCTGCAGGTGCGCCTGCACCTCCGCCGCCACGTGGGCGATGCTCTTGTCCAGGTCGCGCCACGGCGAGCGGAAGCGCACATCCCCGAGCAAGTCCTCGAACAACAGCGGCAGCGAGCCGTGATTGAGGTAGGTGTTGGTGCCCACGGTGGAATGGATGTCGGCGAGCGGATCGAGATCGGTGGCCACGAACTCGATGTCGGGCGCGACGCCGACGGTGCCGAACAGCCGCCGGCTGATCGAGCTGAAGAACGTCTTGGTGAACTCCGTGTCGGGGAGCGCGGCGACCTGCGCAGCGAACTCGTGACGGATCTGTCGCCACAGCTGGCGATCGTGCGCGGCAGCGCCGAGCGCCACCTCGAGCTCCGCGACGGTCTGCTTGACGAACAGGTCATACAGCTCGATGCGCTCAACGGCATCACGCTGACCGCCCTTCCAGTCGCGCGTGTCGAAGCGCAGCGGCGCACGCCGGGTGATGGCGCGGAACTGCGCGTTGTAGTGCGCGAACGCCTCGGCGATCAGACGGGCACAGTCGCGCGGGGCAGGGCGGTCGGCGGCCTCAGGCATCATCGGTGCCGCATGTCTTCAGTCGAAGTCGGTCGGCAGGGACGGATCGAGGTGATGTTGATACAGGCGCTCGATCTGCGGCGCGAGTACCCGGCCGGTGGACAACTCCGGCAGGGCATTCACCGGGAAGAACTCCACGGCATCGGTCTCGTTGCTGGCGGACGGCGCGCCGCCGGTGAGCTGGCACACGAAGAACAGCTTGTAGATGTGGTAAACGCCCGGAGGATGCGCATGGCGGTTCTTGTCCACCAGCGCTGCCAGCTTTACCGCACGTGCCTGGTAGCCGGATTCCTCGAGGATCTCGCGCGCCACTGCCTCGGAGGGCGAGTCGTTCACGTCTACCCAGCCACCCGGAAGCGTCCAGCGGCCATCGGAGCGCTCGCGCACCAGCAGCACCGAGTCGCCTCGGAACACACCGCCGCGCACGTCCACCTTGGGCGTCGCGTAGCCGCGCTCGCCTGCCCAGAACGCGCGCGCTTCGCTCACGGGAATCTGCAGCTCTGCGGCAAGGAGCATCGCGACCAGCTCGGTGAGCTGGGTGTAACGCTCGCGGTCGAACGGATCCTGCGTGAACGCGAGTCCGTTCTGCGCGATCGCCTGCACCTTGCGCACCCACTCGAGGAAGCTGCCTGCCTCCGGCGTGCTCATGAGGCGGGCCGCTGCCGCGGTGGCCGCCGCTCGCTGGCGGCGCTCGCAGGCCGCGCGCTGACTCGCAGCACGAGCTTCAGTGCCGACCAGGTCTCGTCCACCAGGCCGTGCCGGCGCGCTAGAGGTTGCGGATCAGCGCGTCGGCGAACGCGCTGGTCGACACTTCCTGCGCCCCTTCCATCAGCCGCGCGAAGTCGTAAGTCACGATCTTCTGGCCGATGGTGCGGTCCATGGCCGTGATGATGGCATCGGCCGCCTCGAGCCATCCCATATAACGGAACATCATTTCCCCGGAGAGAATCAGCGAGCCGGGGTTGACCTTGTCGAGATTGGCGTACTTGGGTGCGGTGCCGTGGGTGGCCTCGAACACCGCGTGCCCGGTGAGGTAGTTGATGTTGCCGCCCGGGGCGATGCCGATGCCGCCGACCTGCGCCGCGAGCGCGTCCGAGAGGTAATCGCCGTTCAGGTTGAGCGTTGCGATCACGTCAAATTCCTCGGGCCGCGTCAGCACCTGCTGCAGCGTGATGTCGGCAATGGCGTCCTTGACCAGGACGCGACCGGCTTTCCTGGCCGCATCCATCTCGGCATTGGCCTCTTTCTCGCCGCGGGCGGCGCGGGTGCGCTCCCACTGCTCCCAGGTGTAAGCGTGCGCGGCGAACTCGCGCTCGGCCAGCTGGTAGCCCCAGTTGCGGAACGCCCCTTCGGTGAACTTCTGGATGTTGCCCTTGTGAACCAGCGTCACGCTGCGGCGCTTGTTGGCGATGGCGTAGCCGAGTGCGGCGCGGATCAGGCGCTCCGAGCCTTCGCGCGACACCGGCTTGATGCCGATGCCGGAGCTCTCGGGAAAGCGGATTCTGGCGTAGGCCTTCGGGAAGGCCTGGCGGAACAGCTCGAGAAACTTCTGGTTGTCCGCGCTGCCGGCTTCGAACTCGATCCCCACATAGATGTCCTCGGTGTTCTCACGGAAGATCACCATGTCGACCTTTTCCGGATGACGCACCGGGGAGGGCACGCCCTTGAACCAGCGCACCGGACGCAGACAGACATACAGGTCGAGCATCTGCCGCAGCGCCACGTTCAGCGAGCGGATGCCGCCGCCCACCGGCGTGGTGAGCGGACCCTTGATGGACACCAGGTATTCGCGGCACGCCGCCACGGTCTCCTCGGGCAGCCAGGTGTTGAACAGCCGGTTGGCTTTCTCGCCGGCGAACACCTCCATCCAGTGGATGCGGCGCTGGCCGCCGTAGGCCTTGGCGACCGCCGCGTCCATGACACGCACGCTCGCGCGCCAGATGTCCGGCCCGGTGCCGTCGCCTTCGATGAAGGGAATGATCGGATTGACCGGCACGCGCAGCTTGCCGTCCTGGATGGCGATCTTCGCACCCCCGGGGGGCGGCGCTACCTGTGGAGTGGCAGCCGTTGACATGTCGGTCTCCTGGGATGATCCCGGGCCGCACGCGGCGTCACCGGGCGGGCCATGCTAGCACAGCGCTGCCTCCGGAGGCCGGGCGCGTGCTGAAGCGCCTGCACGTATGAGAGACTCAGCGGGCCGCTCGGCTCGGGGGGCGCTAGGGAACTGATCTGCTCATGTCCGACGCCATCGATATTAATAAGAGTGGCGACGCGGGTGCGGTGCGACCGTCGCTGCTGCGCCAGCTGTGTGCCGTGCGACCGATCGATGCGGCGCCCGCCGGCAAGGCGCGTCTCAAGCAGGTGCTGAGTGCCCGTGCGCTCATCGCCATCGGCCTCGGCGCCACCATCGGCTCGGGTATCTTCGTGCTGACGGGGACGGTGGCGGCGAATCACGCCGGGCCGGCGATCACCCTGTCACTGCTGATCGCAGCCTTCGGCGGCGGTCTCGCCGCCCTGTGTTACTCCGAGTTTGCCACCTTTCTGCCGGTGCCGGGCAGCGCTTACAGCTACACCTACGCGACGCTCGGCGAGGCGCTCGCCTGGTTCATCGGCTGGAACCTGCTGCTCGAGTACGCGATCTCGGCTTCCGCGGTGGCGGTGAGCTGGTCCGCGTACGTCGTAAGCCTGCTGGCGGATGCACACATCCATCTGCCGCCGCTGCTCGTCAACGCACCGCTGGGCCTCGATGCGCACGATCACGTCGTGCGAACTGGCGCGCTGATCAACGTGCCGGCGGTGCTGATCATCGCCGCCATGACGGCGCTGCTGTACGTCGGCGTGCGTGGCTCGGCCGGCGCCAACACGTTCATGGTCACCCTCAAGGTTGCCGTCATCGTGATCGTGGTCATTGCGGGGCTCAAGTACGTGGATGCGGCTAACTGGAAGCCATACGTGCCGCCCAACACCGGGGCGCGCGGCCATTTCGGGTGGACGGGCGTGCTGCAGGGCGCGGCCATCATCTTCTTCTCCTACGTCGGCTTCGATACCGCTTCGACCACCGCGCTCGAGGCACGCAATCCGCAACGCGATCTGCCGATTGGCATCATCGGCGCGCTGATCATCTCCGCCGTGCTGTACGTCGCCATGGCGACGGTGCTGACCGGAATGGTGCCGTTCCACAAACTGGATTCGGACGCGCCGGTGGCGGTGGCGCTCAATGCTCATCCGCAACTCGGCTGGCTGTCCTGGGTCGTCAAGGTGGGCGTCATCGCCGGCATGACCTCGGTCATCCTGACCTCGCTCCTCGGGCAACCGCGCATACTGTTGTCGATGGCGGACGACGGCCTGCTGCCGCCGGTCATGGCGCGCTGCCATCCACGTTTCAAGACGCCGCACGTGTCCACGGTTGTCACCGGGTTATTTGCCGCGGCGATTGCGGCGGTGTTCCCGCTGGACCTGCTCGCCGATCTGATCTCGATGGGTATCCTGCTGGCGTTCGCCGTGGTATGCGCCGGGGTGCTGGTGCTGCGCTACACGCGACCCGACGCGCCGCGACCGTTTCGCGTGCCCTGGGCCCCGGTCACCTGCGTGTTGGGTACGGTGGTCTGTCTCGGCATGACCTATTTCCTGTCGGCCGCTACCTGGATGCGCCTGGTCTACTGGACCGCGATCGGCATGTCGATCTACGCCTGGTACGGCTTCCGACACAGCCGCCTGCGCCGATGACGCGCACGCTCGCGAGCACCCCGGCGGCGGACGGGTTCCGCATGCCGGCGGAGTTCGAGCCGCACGCCGGATGCTGGATGCTCTGGCCGGAGCGCCCCGATAACTGGCGCGAGGCGGCACGCCCGGCACAGCTCGCCTTTGCGCAGGTGGCGGCGGCGATCGCGCAGTTCGAGCCCGTGACGGTCGGAGTCTCCGCCGTACACTACACTACCGCGCGCGCTGTGCTGAGTGAGGGCGTGCGGCTGGTGGAGATGGCGCACGACGACTGCTGGATGCGCGACGTGGGTCCGACCTGCGTGGCCGGGCGGCGCGGCGCCGTGCGCGGCGTGGACTGGCGCTTCAACGCCTGGGGCGGTCTGAACGGCGGGCTCTACTTCCCCTGGGACCAGGACGAGCTGGTGGCGGCTAAAGTACTCGAGATCGAGCGCCTCGATCGCTACCGCGCCCCGATGGTCAACGAAGGCGGCGCCATCCACGTCGACGGCGAAGGGACCGCGCTGGTGACCGAGGAATGTCTGCTCAACCCCAACCGCAACCCGAGCTTCACGCGCAGTGACGTCGAGCGGCATCTGCACAGTTACCTCGGCGTGAGCCAGGTGATTTGGCTCGGGCGTGGAGTATTCAACGACGAGACCAGTGGTCACATCGACAACCTCGCCTGCTTCGTGCGTCCGGGCGAGGTCTGTCTCACCTGGACCGACCGGCGCCGCGACCCGCAGTACGCGATCTCGCGCGACGCAGCCGAACGCTTACAGGATGCGCGCGATGCGCGTGGGCGGCGCCTGAGATTGACGCGGCTGCCGATGCCGGGACCG
Organism: uncultured Gammaproteobacteria bacterium; assembly: GCA_963837075.1. Lineage (GTDB taxonomy): Bacteria > Pseudomonadota > Gammaproteobacteria > Steroidobacterales > Steroidobacteraceae > 13-2-20CM-66-19. The sequence continues at coordinate 1,465,740 of CAWILY010000009.1, forward strand.
CTGCTGCTACGCCAGCGCGAGGCCGCAGGAATCGTACCGCGCGAGGGTAGCAGGGCGCGTCGCGCCGGTGAGCGCCTGGCCGCGAGCTACGTGAACTTCTACATGGCCAACGGTGCAATCATCATGCCGCTGCTCGATGCGCGCACCGACGCAGCGGCGGCACGGCGGCTGAAGGCACTCTTTCCCGCGCGTCGCGTGGTCGGCGTGCCGGCGCGCGAGATTCTGCTCGGCGGTGGCAACATCCACTGCATCACGCAGCAGATCCCCTCTGGAACGCGAACTCGGTCACCCTCTGCGCGCTGACCGCAGTCCGCTGCCGGGGCTTGCGGTATGGTGCGCGCCATGCGTTCACCTGCGTCCCGCGCGCGCTGGCTCAGCGGCGTGCTGCTCGTGGCGTTCGCGCCGTTGGCGGCAGGCCAGCCGAGTGCCGCGTCGCCGGCCGCCGCTGCGCAGCCGGCACGGTTCATCGTGCAGCTGCGCCCGCTCGCTGCGAGCGGGCACGAGGCCGCGCGTGCGCGTTTTGCCGCGCTGGCCACGCGCCAGCGGCTGATCCTCGAGCAGCAGCAGGAGATCGTCTCCGATATGACGCTGCTGCTCGTGCGCGCTGCGGCGGGTGACACGGCCGAGCAGATGCTGGCACGGCTACGTTCCGACCCCGAGGTCGACTACGCGGAAGCAGACCAGCGACGTTACCCGCAGGCCACACCCGATGACTCGCTGTTCAGCGAGCAGTGGTACGAACAGCAGGGCCAGCCCGCGGCGGTGGATGCGGTCGATGCCTGGGACGTGACCACCGGCAGTCCGGGTCTGGTGATCGCCGACCTCGACACCGGTGTGCGCTTCGATCATCCGGACCTGCGCAACGCCAGCGCCAATCGCCTGCTGCCTGGCTACAACCTGATCTCCTCAGCGGTGGTCGCCAACAACGGCTACGGCCGCGGGCCGGATGCCTCCGACCCGGGCGACTGGATCGCGCCCGCCGACCTGCAGAACCCGGTGTTCGCGAGCTGCACCCTCGCCAACAGCAGCTGGCATGGCACGCGGGTGGCGGGGATTCTCGGGGCGATCAGCGACAATCAGACAGGCATCGCCGGCATGACCTGGGAAGGGTGGATCGAGCCGGTGCGCGTGCTCGGCAAGTGCGGCGGTTACGATTCCGACATCATTGCCGGCATGGCATGGGCGGCGGGCAACCACGTGGAGGGCGTGCCCGACAATCCCTATCCGGCGCGCATTCTCAACATGAGCCTCGGCGCGGGCGGCAGCTGCCCCGCGAGCTATCAGCAGATCATCGACGAGCTGGTCGCCGAAGGCGTACTCATCGTCGTGTCGGCGGGCAACGCGGGCGGACCGGTGGACGCGCCTGCCAACTGCGTGGGCGTGGCCGGTGTTGCCGGAATCAGGCAGAGCGGCAGCAAAGTGGGATACAGCAGCCTGGGTCCCACGATTGCCGTGAGCGCGCCCGCCGGCAATTGTGACAGTGATCCGGGGCTGCCGTGCTTCTACTCCATCATCACCACGACCAACACCGGCACGACCATTCCGGCAAGCAACACCTACACCAGCCAGGAGAGTTACAACATCGGCACCAGCTTCTCCGCTCCGCAGGTGGCAGCGATCGCCGGCCTGATGCTGACGGTCAATGGTAACCTCACTTCGCAGCAGCTGATCGCCCGGATTCAGTCGGCTAGCCAGCCGTTCCCGGCCTCGGCAGCGGTACCCGCGTGTCACGTTCCGGTGAGCGCCAGCGACCTGCAGACGAGTGAATGCGGCTGCACCACGCAGACTTGCGGGGCCGGCATGGCCAACGCCAACGGCGCGGTGCTGCAGGCACTGCGCCCGATCGCGGCCGTCGCCGTGCCGACAAACTTCGCGCCCGGCGCCCAGCTGCAGCTCGACGCCAGCGGCAGTGCTGCGGCCTGTGGGGCCAACATCGTGACGTACCAGTGGACGGTCGTGCAGCCGGCGAGCGGCCCGCCGGCGATCGTGAACGCCGCCACGCCGCGGGCGGGCATCGCGGCACCGGCTGCGCCGGCCAGCTATACGCTGATGCTGACGGTGACCGACGATCAGGGTCGCAGCGACAGCGCGCCGGTCATCGTCAACGCGACCAGCGCGGTAAGCTCGGCGCCCGCAGCGGCGGGCACCACTGCCTGCCTCACGCCCGTTTCCTACACGGTGAGCTCGTCCGCGAGCGGCGGCGCGAGCAGCGGCGGCACCGGCAGCAATGGCGGCAGCGGCGGCAGCGGCAGCAGCGGCAGCAGCAGCAGCAGCAGCAGCAGCTCCTCTGCCAGTGGGGGCGGTGGGGGCGGCGGTGGGAGCCTGGACCTGCTGACGGTGCTGGGGCTCAGCATCGGCGCGCTCATCTGCACACGGCCGCGGCGCTATAGCAGTCGCTGAGCCGCCTCGAGCCAGGCGCGCTGCGCCTTGCGATAGTGCCCCGGCGCGATACGTGCCTGCTCGAGCACCTCGCGCGCCACCTGCTGCGCTTCGGCGCGCTGGCCCTGCGCCTGCAGCAGCTGGGCATAGCGTACCGCCGCCTCGGCACCCGGATACGAGGACGCCAGCGCCCGATATTCCTCGAGCGCGCGCGGCACGTTGCCCTCTGCGGCCAGCGCGCGCGCGTACAGCAGGTGGCCCGCTGGTGAGCGGAAGTCGGGATTCAGGCGGATGAGCTCATCGAGCGTGGTGCGCGCGGCACCCGCTTCGCCCTTGGCGAACTGCGCCTGCGCGAGGCCCAGCATCAGGTTGGGGTCGTGCTGGTACAGCCCGGTGAGCGCCTCGCGGTACTGGGCGATCGCCTCATCGTAGCGTTCATGCCGCACGAGCTCCTCGGCGTAGCGCTGCCGGCTGGCAACGTTGCCGCCAACCCGCACTTCGCTCTCGTAGCGCCGCAGGTCCGCGCCTGGATCGAGCGCCTTGCGAAAGCCACGCGCGGTACGCTGTGCCGTGCGGCTGCCGAACAGCTCCGGAACTATCTCCACGGCAAAATAGGCGATCCCGCCGGCCAGCGGCAGGAACACCAGCACCCAGATCCACAGCTGGTTTCTGCCGGTCTTGATGACGTGGATGATCAGCAGCACCTGGATCACGATTGGCACGATCAGCAGCAGCATTCCGGTGTCTCCGCACTCTCAAGGGTGCGCGGTGGCCGCGGCGGGCGGCAGCGCGAACGCAATGACATAGTCGCCACGGGGTGTGCCGAGGCCGCCGTGCCCCCCGGCGCTGATGACCAGATACTGGCGGTGGTCGCGCCCGGCACGATAGGTCATGGGCGTGGCCTGTCCCCCGGCGGGCAGCTTGTGCTTCCACAGCTCGCGCCCGGTCTCGATATCGAAGGCGCGCAGATAGCTATCCATCGCGGCACCGATGAACACCAGGTCCCCGGCGGTTGCGATCGGTCCACCCATGTGAGGCATGCCTAAGTCCAGCGTCGGCACGAACCACGGCGTAAATCCTTCGGTCGAGCCGAGCGGCGCCTGCCAGGCTATGCGGCCGCGTCGCAGATCGACGCTCATCAGCACGCCCCAGGGCGGCGTACTGCAGGGCAGTCCGAGCGGCGACAGCAGCGGTTCGCGGCGCATGGCGTAAGGCGTGCCGGCCTGGCGGGCGAACTCCGCATGCGGATAGTCTCCGGAGTGCACCTCACGCTCGAACTCCTGCGGGGTGAGCAGGGTCACCATCATGGGCAGGAGATTCACCGCGGCGATGATGCGGCCGCGGCCCTCGTCGTAGGCCACGCCGCCCCAGTTCACGCCGCCGATGTAACCGGGCCGGAGCAGGGTGCCTTGCGTATCCGGCGGCGTGAAGATGCCCTCATTGCGCAGTGAAGCAATCAGCGCGCGGCATCTGGCGCGATCCCAGAAGGTAATGCCCCACGCGTCCTCAGGCTGCAGCGGCTCCTGCGGCGTGAGCGCCGGGAGCGACGAGAACGGCTGCGTGGCGGCTGCCTGCTCGCCCGGGACGCGGCTCGCTGGCACGCGCTTCTCGTTGATCGGGAACAGCGGCTGGCCGCGGGTGCGCTCGAAAACGTACAGCATGCCGGTCTTGGTCGCCTGGATCACGGCCGGGACCGGCGTGCCTTGCACCGCGACATCGCCGAGCACGGGCTGCGCAGCCAGGTCGTAGTCCCACAGATCGTGATGCACCAGCTGCTGTTGCCATACCAGCCGGCCGCTGCGGGCATCGAGGGCGAGCAGCGAGTCGGCGAGGCGATTGCTGCCCGTACGCAGACCGCCGAAGAAGTCCGGGCTCGCGGAGCCGGTGGGGATGAGCACCAGACCATGCTCCTCGTCGACCGACATCACGCCCCAGGCGTTACCGGCGCCGGTGCCGGCAGCCTGCGCAAGGTTCCAGTCGGGCGCGGCGGGGTGTGCAGGCGAATCCGGCAGCGGGTCGAACGACCACAGCTGCGCGCCGCTCACGGCATCGAAGCCGCGGATCACTCCGCGCTCGAGGTCGGCGGCGCGGTTGTCGCCGATCGCCGAGCCGACGATCACGACGTTGCCGTACACCGCCGGTGGTGAGGTGACCAGGTACGCGCCCTGATCGCGGATGCGCACGCCGCGGGTGAGGTCCACCTGACCGGCCTCCCCGAAACCTGAGCACGGTTGGCCGGTTTCGGCATCGAGTGCCAGCAGGCGCGCATCGAGCGTGCCGGTGAATACGCGTCGCCGGCAGACGCCGGCGGCGCCGGCACTCTCCCAGACGCTGACACCGCGTGCGCTCGCCTCGCTGTAGTGGCGCGCGCGATCGATGCGTGGATCAAAGCGCCAGCGCTCACTGCCGGACTCCGGATCGAGCGCGATCACCACGTTGGTCGCAGTCTCGAGGTACAGCAGGCCAAAGGCGAGCACGGGCGTTGCTTCGAAGGTGAGCTTGCCGGCGCTGGCCAGCCCCGCGCCGAGCTCGCCGGTGCGGTACCTCCAGGCGACCGTGAGGCGCGCCACATTGCTGCGGTTGATCTGATCGAGGCTCGAGAACCGCTGCCCGAAGGCATCGCCGCCGTAGTGGCCCCAGTCACTCGCTGCCGGCGACTGCGCCAGAACACCGCAGCTCGCGCTGCACGCTGCGGCCAGTGTCGCCGCGATCGCGCAGCGGCGCGCGCTGCGGCGGTGACGGCGGGCAATGGCAGCGACAGGGCGGTTGGCGCGCATGAGGTGCGACATTATCCGCGATGAGGCGTGCCGCTGCGCGTAGCAGCACACGCCTGCGGCCGCGGGCTGGTATTCTTCGCCCGTGAGTTCAACACGGGCGGTCGCGCCCCGTCCCGGGGCGCTGAGTCTTCTCCTCGCAGTTCACTGGCTCGCGGTCCCCGCCATCACCGACGCCCAGACGAGTTCCGATCCTGGCATGGCCGCGCCGCCGCCGCAGCGACCGCGCATCGGCCTGGTGCTCTCCGGCGGCGGCGCGCGCGGCGCCGCGCACGTGGGCGTGCTCAAGCAGCTCGAGCAGATGCACGTGCCGGTCGATGCCATCACCGGCACCAGCATGGGCGCAGTGGTCGGCGGGCTGTATGCCAGCGGCCTGTCCGCCACCGACATCGAGAAGATCATGACCTCGCTGAACTGGCAGCAGGCATTTCGCGACCGGCCGCCGCGCGAGGATCTGGATCTGCGGCGCAAGCAGGAAGACGCGAACTTTCTGGTGCGGTTTCACCTGGGCGTACGCGACGGCCACATCATCCTGCCCAGGGGGCTCATCCAGGGCCAGCAGCTCACCGAGACACTGCGGCGATTGACGCTGCCGGTGGCGCGCATCAGCAATTTCGACGACCTGCCGACACCCTTCCGCGCGGTTGCCACCGACCTCGAGACCGGCGACAGCGTGGTGATCAGCTCCGGCGACCTGACCGCCGCCATGCGCGCCAGCCTGTCCGCGCCCGGGGTATTTGCCCCGGTGGAGCGCGAGGGCCGGCTGCTGGTTGACGGCGGCCTTGCCGACAACATCCCGGTCGATATCGCACGCAGCATGGGCGTGGATATGGTGATCGTCGTGGACGTCAGCACGCCACTGCAGACGCGCAAGCAGCTGACGAGCGTCACCGAGATCTCGAACCAGATGCTGGCCATCCTCATCCGCCGCACCTCCGAGGCGCAGCTTGCCACGCTGACTCAGAAGGACATCCTGATCCGCCCCGAGCTCGGTGACGCTTCTTCTTACGACTTCGGCCGGGTCGCTCGGGTGATCGATGCCGGCGAGGTCGCCGCGCGCGCCAAGGGGCCGCAGCTCGCGGCACTCGCGGTGAGCGCCGAGCAGATGGAGCGTTACGCGCTACGGCGCGAGTCGGCCCGCCGGCCGCCGCCGGTGATCGACTTCGTGCAGGTCGATCCGGGCTCGGAGCGCTATGCCGCGGCCGCCGACAAGCTATTCGGCGATCTGGTCGGCAAGCCACTCGATCCGGATGCGGTGGCACAGCGCGTAACCGCACTCTACGGCCGCGGCGGCCTCGACACGCTCGACTATCACGTGATCGGCGACCCGAGTCGCTATGGCCTGGCCATCGACACGCGCCCGGATTCCCAGGGGTCGAACTACCTGCGCTTCGGCCTCAGCCTGCAGGACGACTTCCAGGGCAATGCCACTTATAACGCCGCGCTGCGCTACGTCATGCGCGACATCACGCGCACTGCCGGGGAATGGGTCACGGATCTGCAGGTCGGCACGACTTCGCTGGTCGCCACCGAACTGTTCCTGCCGTTGCGCCCGTATTCCCCCTGGTTCGTCATGCCGCACGTATCGGACGTCGCCCGGGACCTGTACGTGTATCAGGGGCAGAGCCTCGAGGCGGAGTACCGCGTACATACATTCGACTACGGCACGGACCTCGGGCGGCAGTTCGGCAACTGGGGCGAGGTCCGGGTTGGCGTGCAGCGCGAGCAGGGGCACTACGTGCTCGAGATCGGCGAGCCGTCCGATCCCAATCTGCCGCAACAGGATTTCACGCCCTTCGATACGCGCAGCTACTTCGTGCGCTTCAGCTACGATCGGCTCGACAACGTCAATTTTCCGCGCAGCGGCCAGCAGGCGAACCTGCAGTGGAGCGGCAACTACAACGCGATCGGCGCGGCGCAGACTACCGACCAGGTAACCGCCAACTACCTGGGCGCGTACTCCTTCGGGCGCAACACGCTGTCGTTCTCGGCATCCGGCGGCATGACACTGGAGTCACAGGTCACCGATATCAACCTGCTGTTTCCGCTCGGGGGCTTCCTCAATCTTTCGGGTCTGCGCGAGCAGTCGCTGCTCGGTCCGAACTTCGGCATCCTGCGCGGGCTTTATTACCGGCAGATCGGCCGCGGTGGACCGGGATATTTCGACGTGCCGACCTATCTGGGGATGTCACTGGAGATCGGCAACGTCTGGCAGACCCGCAGCGAAGCCAGCTTCAGCAACACCCAGAAGGATGCCAGTATCTTTCTTGGGTTGGATACTTTTCTGGGACCAGTGTACGTCGCGAGCGGCTTTGACGATCACGGCCACCAGGAGTACTACCTGTTTCTCGGGCGCACCTTCTAGCAGGCTGTTGAAAATTCGAGAGAGATCAACGCGGGCATGATCGATCGATTCATTTTCGAAGCCTCTCAGGGTGCGACAGTGGGCGGCGTTCGCCGATGCGGCGCTGTGGTGCCAGCTGATCGAGTGCTCTTTGAGGGCTTGGGCTTGATTTCATCGACACGTGTCCTACGCTGGCGCCGGATCGGGCAGGAGCTTCGCGACCCGCAGCAAGCTGTTGCAGCCGATCGTGAGGGTCGCCATGAACGCCACACTCGGCAGTCCGCGTACCCGCATCTTGCGCAGCGCCCGCCCGTCCTTGCTCCAGCCGAAGATCTCCTCGATCCGCTTGCGCAAGCGTTGGCTGGCCAGGTAGCCGCCATGACGTGTCGTGCGCGCATCGATTGCCGAGCCGCCCGAGCGCTTCAGCGACTGGGCGATGTGCGGCGTCACACCCAGCGCGCGGCAGCCGGCGACGAAGCCACGGGTGTCATACCACTTGTCCCCGGCCACGGTGCGACCGGTGCGCTTCCCCTCGCGCTTGAGCATCCTGAGCGCCGTCTCGCGTTCGGCAAATCCGTCCGCCTCAGTGATCTCCACGTCCACCGGCAGCCCCTGACGGTGCTCCATCAGCACGTGCCCCATGTAGCAGAGCTTGGCGGCCTGGCCGGCGCTCTTCTTAAAGAGCTTCGCCTGCGGTTCGTGCGGGGCGACGTGCGTCTCGTTCGTGCGCCGTTCGCCGTGGAAGTCCACGTGCGGGTTGCGCCCCGGGGGCGGCGGATCGTCCTTCCCATCGCGCCGGCGCATGCTCTTGACCGCCGACCAGGCTTCGATGAGCGTGCCATCGACGCTGAAGTGTTCCGAGGACAAAAGCCCCTCGCGCCGCGCCCGCCGCCCGATGCGTCGCAGGAGCTTGCGGGCCACTCCCGCCTCGATCAGCCGGTCGCGGTTCTTGGTGAAGGTCGAGTGATCCCAGATCCGATCATCCATCGACAGCCCCACGAACCAGCGAAACAGCAGGTTGTAGTTGAGCTGCTCGCACAGCAGCCGCTCCGAGCGGATCGAGTACAGCACCTGCAGCACCAGAGCTCGCACCAGGCGCTCGGGTGCCACCGACTCGCGTCCACCTGCGGCATAGACCCGATCAAAGTCCCGGCTTATCGCCTCCAGCGCCTCATCCAGCAGCACTCGGATGCGTCGCAGCGGATGCGTCGCCGGAATCCGTTGCTCCATCGAGACGTAGCTGAAGAGGCCACCTTGATCCACATCCGCTCCGCGCATGCTGCTCTTCCATCCCCTAACCGCGTTGGTCGTACTGTGACGCATGCGTGGCAATTTTCAACAGCCTGCTAGGGGAGACCGGGACTACTGAGCAGAGTGCGTCGCGGCAGCAGCGGCGGCCACGTCGGACCGGCCGCGCTCGAGGTCGTTCAGCAACTGCCGCGCCATGCCCTCGTGCTGCTCCGCGGTCCGCATGGCTTCGAAAGCGCTGTCCACCTCGCGGGGGTCCTGGGCGCGCAGGCCGTGGACGTAGAGCGTCAGCGCTCGCTCCCAGCCGGTGATCACCGCCTGCAGTTCCGCCGCGGCGCGCGCATGCAGCGGCGTGGCCGGCGCGATCGGCAGCTGGTGTGCCAGGTTGCGCCACTGTGGCAGCTGCCAGCGCTCCAGGCCATCGGCGAATTCCTGCTGCGAAAGATTGCTGGTGAGCAGGGTGTCGAACGCGGTGCCGAATTGCATCGTGAGCGCGTCGCAGCGCGCCAGGAATTTGCCGAGATCGGCGCGGGCTGCGAGAACGTCGGCGTCCGTCGGCCCGGCAACGGCAGGCTGCGCGCGCGGCGCGCCGGCCTGCTGCGCCGGCGCGGGTGGCGCCGCGGGTGGCAGGTGACCCCAGTTCAGAATCAGGAGTGACAGGCAGACAACGAGCGCGGCCACCGCGAGCGGCAGTACCAGCAGGCGCGGCGATCGGCCCGTTCTCGCCGTCGCCTGTGCCGCCTCCTCGAGCTCGATCGTGCGGCTGGTCGGCAGGCACGCGACCAGCTGCGCCGCCGTGGCCGCGTCCGCGGCCCAGAAACGCACGAATGCACGTTGCACGGCGCCGCGCAGGTTGATCTGCACGGCGCGCTCCTCGCGATAGACGTCGTGAATCTCATACGCCCGAATGAGCCGCTGCACGCGCCGCAGGCCGAGGAGGGTCAGACGCCTGGCAAAGAAGTGAGCGCCCTGGCCATCGATGCGGACCATTCCCTGGCCGACCCAACCGAAGGAATTGGCGGATCGTCGCAGCCAGCTCCAAAAACCCGCCCGAGGCGTGAAGCGCACCGCGAATGCCGTTGCGATCGCCGCGCTCCGCGGCTGTGAAATGACCAGCCGCAGTCGCCGCTGAGTGCCCGTCGTGCTGCTCATGCGCGTGCCCGCACCACACTTTCAGCGAAATCTACCGCGCGCGCAAGCGGCGTGGTGCTACAAGCCGCGACTCTCGGCCAGCTTCTCGATCTTCTGAAACACGAGCGCAGGCTTGTCGCCCGCGCGGGAGTATTCGTGACGGCGGCTCATTTCGGACATTGCGGCGTCGCGCTCCACCGGCGTGGCATACCAGTGCAGCCGCTGCCAGTCCGGCCCGAGGAGTTTGCGGAACGGGTCGCCGTTTGGCAGGCTCACGCGGATTCCGTAGGGGCGCAGCTTCTCGATCGGTGGGATGCGCAGGTTCTGTGGTTGACTGATGCCCATCGCGGAAAAGCTTACGGTGCAGCGCGGCACTCCTGCAAGCCACGCACGCCGATAGGCGGGGCAGGCGCTCAAACGCGGATAGGGCCTTGAGTCGGCTCGGTGACGTCTCCACACTGACGGTTCATCCTGCAGGAGGCCACGTCATGGCGCTGTTCCGCAAGAAGTCGGGGATGCCCGCCGAGCATGATGCACTGCCCGGCCGCACCACGCCGCTCAAGGTAGCGGAGTCCCATTTCGTCAACGGTCACCGCCTCGTGCCGCCGTTTCCTGCCGGCCTGCAGGAGGCGGTTTTCGGCATGGGTTGCTTCTGGGGCGCCGAGCGGCTGTTCTGGCAGCTGCCGGGTGTGTACTCGACCGCGGTCGGCTATGCCGGAGGCTTCACGCCTAACCCAACCTACCAGGAGGTGTGCAGCGGTGAGACCGGCCATGCGGAAGTCGTCCGCGTGATCTACGACCCAACAAGGATCCGCTACCAGGATCTGCTGAAAGTGTTCTGGGAGTCTCACGATCCGACGCAGGGCATGCGGCAGGGGAACGACCTCGGTACGCAGTATCGCTCGGCGATCTATGCAACCGATCCAGAGCAGCTCGCCGCCGCGGAGGAATCCAGACGCGCATACCAGGCGCAACTGCGTGCCGCGGGGCGGGGTGCAGTCACCACGGAAATCCGCGAGGCGCCGCCGTTCTACCACGCAGAGGATTATCACCAGCAGTACCTGGCGAAGAATCCGGATGGGTACTGCGGGATTGGAGGGTGCGGGGTGCCCTTCAAAGTCGCGGAGTTACACGTGGGGGAGAAGGCCTAGTCGCCGGTTAACCGAGGGTTCCGTCAGGAAGTCACGCGGTTAACAGCGTTGACTGTCGCGACCCTGCGTGTTCTCGCAGGAAAATGCAGGCTGTTTTGGGCGCTGAAGTCTACCGGAACTCTACCGGTAATCTGTTCCCAGGAAAGTCCGCGGCGAAGGACTCGCGAGCGATGCTCGTCAAGGCGGAGTTGAACGCGTCGTCGACGAACACGTTGTAGAACGCCGTAGTCCTTCGTATTTCAAGAGATCGCATCGACGCCTGCTGACTCGGCGTAGCGGTCCGCTAATTAGGGTGATGGAGGGGAGAAAGCCGCTCGAGCTCAGCGGCGGCCCGGCATATCGACCATGGTCATGTGCGATGACCAACGCGTCTCAGGCACATACAGGAACGTGATCAGCGAGATGCCGATGCAGCCGCTGACGTACCAGAAGAATCCGCTCTCGTGGCCAAGAGTCTTGAAGGAGAGCGCAATGTACTCTGCTGTCCCGGCGAACATCGATTGACTGATCGCGAACGGCAGGCCCACCCCGAGCGTGCGCACGACTGCGGGAAACATTTCTGCTTTCACAGTCGCACTGATGGATGTCCCGCCCGCTAGTATGAGGAGCAGCACCCCGCTCAACCCAACAGCGGCGACGGGGTCATGGGTCCTCCCGATTAACGTCATCAGCGGGACCGTGAAGAGAGTTCCGCCGACTCCAAACCAAAGAAGTACGGGCTTGCGCCCAATCTTGTCCGACACCCAGCCGGCGGCAGGTTGCGCGACCGCGAAAATTAGGAGTCCCGCCGTGCAGATCACTGAGGCCTGAGCGACAGGGAACCCGACCGAGGCGACGAGGTATTTCTGCATGTACGTGGTAAGGGAGTAATACGCAACGTTGCTGCCGACGGACATGCCGAATGCCAAGAGCACGATGCGCCGGTGCTTAAGCAGTTCCGGCACTCCCGGCCGCGCGCCCGATGCGCCGCGCTTAGAGAGAAATTCCGGCGCCTCCGCGATCCCGCGGCGGATGTAGTAGACCGCGATGGCAAGCGCTGCTCCCAACGCGAAGGGTAACCGCCACGCCCAGCTTTCGATTTGCGCCTCGTCGAACAGCACGAACCGGAGCACGAGCAGCACGCTCATCGCGAGGAGCTGACCCAGGATCGTGGTGACGAGGTGGAAGCTCGCCCAGAAGCCGCGACGCTCGCCCGGAGCGATCTCTGCGAGATACGTAGCGCTTGTGCCGTACTCACCGCCGACGCTCAGGCCCTGGAGCATCCGTGCGGCCACCAGCAACGCCGGGGCCCAGACTCCGATGCGGGAATATCCGGGTGTGACCGCGATCATCGTTGACCCGAGACACATCAGACTCACGGAGGCGATCAGAGTGGGCTTGCGCCCGTAGCGATCGGCTGCGCGTCCCAGTAGCCAGGCACCGACGGGCCGCATCAAGAACCCCAGCGCGAATATGCCGCTGGTGTTCAACAACTGCGTCGTCCGGTCGGCGCCCGGGAAGAACGCGGGCGCAAAATAGAGTGCGAACGAGGCGTAAGTGAACCAGTCGTAATACTCGATCAGATTTCCAAGAGAGCCTCCGCAGATCGACCGCAAACGGGAGGTGCGCGAGACCTCCATGGCATCGCCCTGTCGAGCATGGAGAGGCACACCGCCCGCCGCGGTGAGAGCCGGGGCGCTCATGGGATCTTGCGCTTCTCGGGCGGCGCGAAGGCGCTAACGAGCACTTCGCGCGCACGCGCGGGATCCCAGCTCTTCGCTTCGACGTACGGCGCAACGTGCTTAACCGTCGCTTCGGCGTCAGCCTGGATCCTGTAGAACTTGAAGGTGTCGGGATACTCAATGCCCATGGCTTCCCCGAGCAGGCTGATGTAATGGACGATCGTGAAGGGGTATTTCGCTTCCTGTCCGCAGATCTCCCGATGGCAGGAAGAGTGGACCGTGGCCAGAACGTCAGCCCGTGATTCTCGTGTCGCTTCAAGGACGCCGGCCATCATCGTCTCCCACTGCGCTCGCCCGATCTGCCGGATCCAGTTCGTCGTGCAGTTGCGACCCGGTGTCGCCTGATCGCGCAGCTCAAGGAGCTCGAGACCCGGAATGGCGCTCAGGATCGTGCGCACGCTCGTCCAGTCCTGGATGGACCGTTCGGATCCGCGGTGATAGTGAACAGCGACCCGTTTGTTGACCGCCCGGACGAAGGGTACGCGATCGATGTGCCGCGCGATGAAAGCCGTGACGGGCTCGTAGGTGAACTCGACTCCCTGCTCTTCGGTGACTACGTCGTCGTAGTGGTCGTTGCACGACGGACACCACATGAGGACGTGCCTTGCACCGTAGCGACCGAAGTGCCGCATGCTGTTCGCCGCAACGCGACCCGCGGTTTCCGGTCGGCCCTGACGCAGATGAACAATCCCGCAGCAGTGGGCCGGTCCTCCGGCCGTATTGAAATCGAAGCCCATCGCCCGGAGGACGTCGCTCACTGTCCTGACCAGGTGCGCGGTTCTGAGCACATTGCAGCCGAGATAGAGCAGCAGTTCCTTGCGTGCCGGCGCCGCCGAAGCTGGCCGATCGATGTAGGGCTTCTCCTCCCCCATGAACTGAAGGTCCGCGAGAGTATTGATCTCGGCGAAATACTGGCCTACGGAAAACTTATTCACCGGTACCGCCCCCACTTTCACCCAGAATCTCCGGCTCTAGAATTGGCGAGACTGACGCCTACGGTAATCCGCTCAGGCCGGGTGGAAAAGAGAGCGCCACCTAAGTCATGATTAAACGTCTTTTAACGATGGAGGACACGGTGGATAAGCTCCGTGCGCTACAGTATTTCGTGCGGGTGGTGGAGGCGGGCAGTTTCACCGCGGCGGCGCGTGAGCTCGAAGTGAGCCCCCCGGCGGTGACGCATCTCATCGCCTCCCTTGAGCGCGTGCTTGGGGCGAAGCTCCTGCGGCGCGGCTCGCGGCACTTGAGCCTGACTCCGGACGGGGAGCAATTCCTCCCGACCTGCGCGGCGGTGCTGAATGAGCTGCAGGCAGCGGAGGCGCGGCTGTCGACGACTCGCGCGCGTACCTCAGGGAAGCTCGTGGTCGGCGTGCAAAAGACGTTCGGCCATTTCGTGGCACCCTTCCTCCTGCGCCATGCGGAGATCACGCTGGACCTGCGCTTCGTGCGTAATCCCAAGGATCCGCTGGCGGCACTCGTCGACGTGCTGGTCTTCGTCGGGTGGATTGCGGACACCGATCTCGTGGCCAGGCGATGCGGGCAGATGCAGTACGTGACCTGCGCTGCACCTGCTTACTGGCGCGCGCGTGGCGTACCGCGCGACCCCGAGGAGCTGCGCAAACACGACTGTTTGGCGCTGCGCTCGGTATGGGGCGCCGTGCTCGATGTCTGGAAGTACCGGCGCCGTGAAGAAGCGCGCGATGTCGGCCTGCAGACGCGAATGGTGAGCGACGACATGGACTGGATGATCGAGGCCGCGGTTCGCGGTGCGGGTGTCGTCAGGTTGATTGACCTCAAGACGGCACCGTTCATCGATCAGGGGTTGCTCGAACCCGTGCTGGGTGACTGGCAGGCGCTCGAAGCACCGCCGATCCACGTGCTCTACCCGCGCGGCTCTCGTCGGTCGGCCCGCGTTAGTGCCTTCGTGGATTACGTGTCCGAGGTTTGCGCCGACCTCGAGGCATGGCGGCGCCGCCGTGGACAGGCCACATTCGACCCAGGGCCCGTTCCCGTCTGGATTCGGAGCAATTGGGTCGGCTCGTTGACGCGGCGCGGGCGGGGCTCTGGTGCTGGCCGCCCGTGAAGCCCCGGTAGAGGACCGACGATGGTGTAACGGCGGGGTTTCTACGGTATTTCCGGTCTTCGGGGAGACTATCACCAGCAGTACCTCGCGAAGAATCCGAACGGGTACTGCGGGATAGGGGGATGCGGAGTTCCCTTCAAACTCGCGGAGTTACCGGTGGGGGAGAAGGCGTAAGTATTGGTCAACCGAGGGTTGACGCGTGAAACCAGACGGTTACCAGCCGCCCACGTCGAATATCCACGTATTTCTGTGGGAAAACGCCCACTGACTTCGGCGTCGACGTCTACCGGAAGTCTACCGGCGGTCCGGGGATCAGAAAGTCCGCGGGGAAGGGATTGAGATCCTCGGCTGTCGCGGAGGCAGCAATTTGCGCTTCGGCACTGCGCTCCCTCGCCACGGTGTAGAACGCCCTATTATTTCGGATTCCATTAGATCGCGCTGATGCCAGATGACTCGGCGCGGTGCTAACTTCTCTTCCGATTGAAGTGATCGGCCGATATCATCGTTTGTGGGCGCCGACATCAACATGAAGCGTTGGAGTGTTCCTCCTCCTTCGTCTGTCTGTCGCCAACCGCCATGCACGCGGAGGCTGTTTGGATGAGCAGCAGAGGCATTAGCCGACGGAGCCTCCTTTCCCGAATCGGCCTGGCGGCATTGGGCGCTGCGGGCATCGCGCGGATGCCGAGAGCGGCTGCTCAGTTTGCCGTGCCCAATTCTGCAGGTGCGGAGCGGCCCAAGTTAACCGCGCCGGCGGGCGCGTGCGATTGTCATCACCATATCTACGACGCGGCTCGCTTTGCTCCGACTTGGTCCGGCGGACTCTTTCAGCCGAACGGGCGCGTGGAGGAGTATCGCCTGTTTCAACGGCGGATCGGGACTGCTAGGAACGTGATCGTGACGCCGGCTCCATATATCGGGGACAACCGTGTCACCTTGGATGCGATTGCGCGGTTGGGAGCCAATTCTAGAGGAGTTGCCCTCTTGCGCCCCGACGTCACCGATGCCGAGTTAACGACACTCAGCGATGGGGGCATTCGCGGTCTTCGGTTTAGCCAGGTCCCTCCGGCCGCGACGACAACGTTCGACATGATTGAACCGCTGGCGAAGCGCGTCGCCGCGTTTGGCTGGCATGTGCAAATCTATATGCCGCCCGATCGAATCGCGGCGGCCGAGGATCTATGGAATCGCTTCCCCACGCCCCTTGTGTTCGATCATTTGGGTCATTTACCGCAACCTGACGGCGTGAATCATCCGGCTTTTTCAGTTATTCGCCGGTTAGTAGACCGGGGCCGAGCTTGGGTCAAAATCTCCGGCGCGTATATCGATAGCAAGGTGGGTCCGCCGACGTACGCCGATACGACGCTAGTGGCGCAGGCATATGTTCGGGCGGCCCCGGAGCGCATTGTGTGGGGCAGCGACTGGCCCCATCCCAACCTCGGCCCCAACCAGAAACCGAACGACGCGGTGCTATTTGATTTGCTCTCGGAGTGGGCACCCAAGGATGCCGATCGCCGCCGGATTCTAGTCGAGAACCCGGAAGCGCTATACGGCTTCCCCAGGTCGACCTAGATTGCATTTGCCGAAAGCGAGGCTCGAGCCCGGTCCGAATTATCAGAGCGGTTCACGCAATTCGTCGTCCGAAGTCCCCATGGCCCGAAGGCAGCCGGCAGGTCAACAGCTTGCCGTTGAGGAACGTCAGGTGCTTGGAATCAATCCGGAGACGCAGCTCACGCCGACGGTCGTGCGCTTGTGGGGATTCCCAGAGCGACGAACAAGGCATTGTCGAGCTCGCGCAGCTTGTCGACCGTTAGTTCGCCGACATAATCGGTTAGTCTCGATTTCTCAAGACTCATCAGACCGTCGCATTGGATCGAGCTTTCGTGCTTGAGTCCCTCGGCCGCGCTCACCGCAACCTGCGTTGGTAGTCCATGCCAATGCGTGAACACCGGTGCGCAGATTACCGTCGAGTACGTCGAATCGATCAGCGGCTGGCGGCTCACGACGACGAAGACACGGGCCGGCTTCGGGTCATCGGGCGGTCGGCGTACCCGATACAACTCTCCCCGCTTCATTCATCCGCCGAGCTGGCCTGAAACGACAGGGCATCGGTCATCTCGATGTTGAGCTGTGCCGCATGGCGGTTGATTGCCGCGACCTCTCGGGCGTCTCGCCGGGCCTGAGCACGACGATCCACGAATTCCCGCAAGATCTGCTCGACATACGCAGAGCGGGAAACCTTCGGCCCCGCCAATTTGTCGATACTTGCGACGAGGTCTTCGGACAGGGTCAGAGAAGTCTTCGCTTTCATCCTACCTTTATACTACCTAAGTAGGATACGAACAACCGTGAGCCGGTCGACCGTCTCGGCTGCGTCGACGTCTACCGAAAGTCGACCGGACGATTGCCGCTGCCGATGTAACAGACTGATGTTCCGGGCTATTCCAGCTTCAGCGCCGACTATCACCAGCAGTATCTGGCGAAGAATCCCGATGGGTACTGCGGGATTGGAGGGTGTCGGGTGCCCTTCAAAGTCGCGGAGTTACAGGTGGGGTGAGAAGGCGTGAGCGCCGACTTGACCCTGTTTCCTGCAAGCATCTTCCTCATTCGCAGGGCGCCGGGCACGAGCGCGGATCTGCCCCGCGCGGCGCGCTGATCGCCAGAGGGCGCGCCGCCGTTTTCGGCGGCGTACCGCGCGAGGCTGCGGCCGGACGCGTAGCGAGGTACACGCCCAACGCCGCGACCACGATCCCGGACAGCTTCAGCAAGTTGAGCGAGTCGCCCAGCACGAAGTAGTCGGTTACAGCGGTGATGGGCGGCATCAGGAAGAACAACGTCGCGACCTGGCTGACCGCCCCACGCCGCAGCAGCACGAAGAACAGCGCAAACGCCGAGAGCGAATTGACGCCGATCACCCAGGCGAGACTCGCCGCGAAGGCCGGGTTGGTATCGAACCGAAAACCCTCGAAGCACGCGAACGGGACGAGCGCCGCCGCCGCTGCGAGATGCTGCAGGGCGAGACCGCTGCGCGGATCGACGTCCGAACCATGACGCTTCTGGTAGAGCGTGCCGATGCTGATCGCGAACAGTCCCACGAGCACGGCCAGATAGTCGCCAGCTCCGCCCCTGCCGCCCACGTTCGCCGCCTCGCCGACCGCGAGCGCAACCCCGCCGAAACCAAACGCGAATCCGAGCCACTGTAGTGGACGGACCACCTCGCCGAAGAAGGCGCGCCCCAGCAGCGCGGTGACGATCGGCATGGTTCCGATGACCAGTGCAATGAGGCCAACGTTCACTCCCTGGGCGGCGGCCCAATACAGCGCGCCAAACTGCAGCGCCAGCGACAGCACGCCGATACCGGCGCTGTGCAGCGCGGCGCGCCCGCGCGGCCAGGCAACGTCGCCAAGGCGCGCGAGCAAGGCAAAGATCAGTCCAGCGCCGCCGAAGCGCATCACCAACAAGGTGAACGGCGCGGCGTGATCGAGCGCGATTCGGGCTGCCGGATAGCCTGTGCTCCATAGCAGCACGAAGGCGGCGCTGAGAATGCCCGTCGGCACGGGGAACGCGCCGGTGGCGTGGACGGACGTGACGGCCCGAGAGTGGGAAGTTTCACCCATTGCCAGCTCCTCCATGTGTGAAAGCAGCATAGGCAGTGAGGCGATTGCGATAAACTGGCTATAATTCAAATGACAATTGCGAGAATCGCAATAATCACATGGATCGTTTCGAGCAACTGAGTGCCTTTGTGGAGGTCGCGCGCGGGCAGAGCTTCGCCAGGGCTGCGAGGCACCTGGAGAGGCACGTATCTGCGGTTAGCCGTGCAGTCGCGGCGCTCGAGAACCGGCTTGGCGTGCGTCTCCTGCAGCGGACGACGCGTCGGGTGACTTTGAGCGATGCCGGGCGCGACTACTTCAAACGCTGCGAGACGCTGCTCGCCGAGCTCGACGGTGCGGACGCCGAAGTGCGCGATTCGGCCGCGTCGCTGCGCGGTTCACTGCGCGTCAGCGCCGCGACCGGCGCCGGCCAGACCCTCATCGCGCCGATCGTGCCGCTGTTCCTCGCCGCGCACCCTCTCATGGGCATCGACTTGCAGCTGTCCAACCGCTACGTCGACCTCATTGAGGAGGGCTACGATCTGGCGCTGCGGGTCGGCACGCTAGCGGCGGACTCGCGCCTGGTGGTGCGGCGTCTCGCTTCCACCCGACGTGTGCTGGTAGCGAGCCCCGCTTACCTCGAGCGCCGCGGCAAGCCGCGTACCCCGCAGCAGCTCACCGAGCACGCCTGCCTCGTGCTGGATGCCGGCCCGCGTCCGCGCCGCTGGGAGCTGCAGCGCGGGCGCATGCAGCTCGCGGTCGATGTCACGGGGCCGCTGCACTCAAATAACTCATTCGTGCTGCTAACCGCATGCAAGAGCGACTCGGGTATCGGGCTCTTGCCGGCATCGGTCGCCACCGCCGATGTGCGCACTGGCGAGCTCATGCGCGTGCTGACCGCGTGGAGCAGCGCCGAGCAGGGCATTTACGCGGTGTATCCCACCGCACGTTTCATCCCGGCGAAGGTGCGCGCATTCGTGGAGTTCGTGGCCGTGCAGCTTCGCGGCTCGGGAGAGAACTGAACCCCGCAAGTTCATCAGGCTAGCTTCAATTCACTGCTCGCCAGCGTGCCGCGAATCAGCCGACGCGGCCTGGAGGCCTCTTTCAGCCAGCCGGCGTCCCGGCGCCGCCGCGAGGGCCTTCTCGAACTCCGCCCGCGCCTCAGTCCGCCGTCCATGGCGAAGCAGGAACTCTCCCAGCAGCTCATGCGCAGGTTGGTCGATCGTCGGGGGACCGAAGGCAATCGGCAGCGTCGCTTCCAACGTGACGGCTCGGCGCAGAAGCGTTTCGGCCGCCGCTAGATTCTTCCCGCGCTCAGCCATCAGGCCCTGAGCCTCAACCAGAAGTATCTCCGGTCGGACGCGATTAGTCGGATCGGGGTCGCTCCGCTTCGTCTCCAGGGCGACGACCTCACGAGTGCAAAGTTCGAGTTGGGCGAGAGCGTCGCGCGCGGCGCCGCTATATCCTTGCGCGATCTCGCCGAGCGCACGAGCAAACGCGAAGTCGAGCCGCGCCCCGGGCCCGGCGTTCGCCGGCACTGGCCAACCAGCAACATCGCTACCCCAGTCGCCCGTCTCGAGCAGGTAGCGCAGCCGCATATTGGCAAAAGAGCCAATGACGCTGTTATCCGGGTCCATCGACTGCGAGTGATGCTCCAGGGGCAGCGCTACTTGCATTGCGGCACGGCACGTCGCAAGCGTGCTTCTCGCGGACTCCACGTTCCCTAGCTGAAGATAAGCGTATCCGAGCCAACTCGGATAGTGGCCGCAGCCGACCGGTTGCTTCCCCGCAGCCAACCGCGTGCGATTGTAGGCAGCGATCGCGGCGACATTGGCGTCAACGGTGTCCGTCCACATGCCAAGCGCAAGGAAGATATGTGACGTCATGTGCTGAGCGTGACCCGCGTCAGGCGCGATTTTGGCGTACAGCCGCGCCGCTCGGAGTCCCAGAGGTGCGTGAACTGGGTCGTCGTAACTGTGAATGAGGTAATGCAGCACACCGGGATGCTCGCGGTGACTGATCCATGCCTCCTCGAGCACGGCCGCCGAGCGCATGTAGGTTGCGACATCGCGTCCGCTGTGCGCACTGCCCAGAATCGAGAGCCCGTAGAACGCCGCTGCATCGACGTCATCCGGATAGTGCGCATGGAGCTGCGCCATCGCCGCTTCGTACCGAATGTCGCGATCCTCCTTCGTGCCTTCGCCGTAAAGAATCTCGACCGCGTCCAGGTAGGCCTTCTCCCGGTCCGTCTGTGCCTTTGCGCGGCGCATCGCCGACGATGGTGCCAGCCGGTCGAGTGCGGCGCGGGCCGATTTGACATCCTGTTGCATCCAGACAGGATGATTGAAGGTCATCGCCTCGCCCCAGTACGCCATCGCGAACGACGGATCCGCGGACTCGGCACGGCGAAAGGCGGCCGCGGCGGAGTCGTACTCAAAATCGTGGAGCAGGGCGAGGCCTTCGAGAAAGTCGGCCTGGGCCGCGGGGGCACCCGAATTAGTGAATTCCACGTGCCCGTATCCATCCGCAGCGACCGCAGGTAAGCCGACGATGAACGCGACCGTAGCGAGCATAAGCCTGAGTAAATGCATCACGATCCTCACGGGATACTACTGACGGCCCGCGCCAGCCAACGCGGATCGTACAGGTGCCTCGTAGCGCAGTGCACGCGGTCAGTTGCGTACGAACGGCGGCGCCTGGATGGAGCGTGGTAGAGTTACGTGCGCTGTAAGCGAAAATTCGCCGGGCGCGAATTAGAGGCAGGTCTACCGGCCCGAATCCATGTCACTCGAACAGATATTCTTCGCCTCGCAGACCATCGCGGCCGTCGGCGTCGTGGTGTCCTTGATCTTTGTCGGCCGCCAGGTCAGAGAGAACACGCTCGCGCTGCAGCGCAACGAACACAATTCCACGATGGAACAGTGGAGCGTGATCCGCATGGCGATCGCCAAAAGCCACGACATCGCCACCTTGATGACCGCCGGGCTCGAGGGCGAGCGTGTTCTGGATCGCACCGAGCAGTTGCGGCTGGAGCAGATGCTGGCGGAGATTGCCTGGGCTGCCTTTCACATCTGGGACAGAACCCAGCGCGGTGTCTTCGCCAAGGGGACTTTTGAATTCACCGGCGGGGCGCTTCTGTGCGGCGTGCTCAAACCGGCACGCGGCGCGGCCTGGTGGCGCAGCGCCAAGAACTTCGGCTTCCCGCCCGAATTCGTCGCGGACGTCGACGCGATGCTCGGCAGGAACCAGGCGGCGCCTGTCGTGCACGGGCCAGCGCCCGTGTCCGAGGCATCAGTCGGGTAGCGAACCCGATCGCTGCTATGCGCGGAGATGGCGCGGGCGATACTGTCGAAGGGGGTACGATATGCTTGGGCTGATGCAGCAGCACCCGCTGCTGATCTCGTCGCTGATCGAACATGCGGCGAGTGCGCATCCTGCAGGGGTGATGATGTCGGCCCTGCCGGACGGAGAGCTCCACACCTGCACTTACGCCGAGCTCGACACGCGCGCCAGGAAGGTTGCCGCAGCGCTCGCCGCACTGGGAGTCGCCCGAGGCGAACGCGTCGCGACGCTGGCCTGGAATACCCATCGGCACGTGGAGCTGCTGTTCGGTGTCTCCGGCATGGGAGCGGTGTTACATACCGCAAACCCGCGGCTGTTTCCCGAGCAGCTCGAGTACATCCTCAATCACGCCGACGACCACTATCTATGCTTCGATCCTTGTTTTCTGGCACTGGTCGAGCGACTGGCGCCGCATCTGCCGCGCGTGCGTTGCTACATCGTGCTGACCGATCGGGCGCACATGCCCACGAGCTCGAGCATCGACCTCGTCTGTTACGAAGAGTGGATCGCCGGTCACGCTGCCGATTACCCATGGCCACGCCTCGATGAGGCTAGCGCCTCATCCATGTGCTACACCTCCGGTACGACCGGAAACCCCAAAGGCGTGGTGTACACACACCGCTCGACCCTGCTGCACTCCATGGTCATCTGCATGACTGACGGTTTGGCACTGTCGGCGACCGACACGTTCCTGCTCGCGGCGCCGATGTTCCACTGCAACGGCTGGGGCGTGCCGTACGCTGCCGCCATGTGCGGCGCGAAGCTGCTGCTGCCGGGACCGGCGCTCGACGGGGCGAGCCTGTACCGGCTCATGCGCGATCAGCGAGCCACCATGGCGGCCGCGGTCCCCACGGTTTGGCTGATGCTGCAGCAGTACGTGGAGGCGCATGGGCTGCGTCCCTTTGAAGAGCTCGAATTACGGCGCGTGTTGATCGGGGGTTCCGCGGTGCCGCGCGCGCTGATCGAGATGTTTGCGAGAGATTTCCATGCACGCGTCGTGCATGCGTGGGGCATGACCGAGACCTCCCCACTGGGCACGGTCAACAATCCGCTGGGCAAGCAGCGCGACTCCACCCCCGAGCAGCGAATCGAGCTGCAGCTGAAGCAGGGACGGGTTCCCTATGGCGTCAATCTCAAGATCGTGGACTTCGATGGCAGGGCTCTGCCTCATGACGGCACGACGCCCGGTCGGCTGCTGGTGCGGGGCCACTGGGTCACCTGTGGCTACCATGGTGGCGAGCCGGGGTCGGCGCTCGATGCCGACGGTTGGTTCGACACCGGCGACATCGCCACGATCGACCCCGACGGCTACCTGCAGATCACCGATCGCGCCAAGGATGTCATAAAGAGCGGCGGCGAGTGGATTTCATCGATCGACCTGGAGAATGCCGCGGTAGGGCATCCTGCCGTTGCCGAAGCGGCCGCGATCGGCATACCTCATCCCAAGTGGCAGGAGCGTCCGTTATTGATCGTGGTGCGCAGGCCAGGGCAGCCGCTGAGCGCAGAAGACCTGCTGACCTCCTTGTCGGGGAAAGTCGCCAAATGGTGGCTGCCGGAGCGGATCGTATTCGTGGCGCAGCTTCCCCATACGGCAACCGGCAAGCTGCAGAAGACGGCACTGCGGGAAATGTTTCGCAACGGCGAGTTTGACAGCTGAGGGCATCACGCCCCGTACTCGGTCAACCATTATCAGTACGCCGCGGCGCCGCAGCCGGCTTCTGCGGTTGCCGGGATCGCCAGGCGGAACGCAACATCGCTCCGGCGGCATACGTGATTACGCCAATCACGACCCAGCGCATCACTGTGAGGTGATCGGACAGGGTCTTGACCAGCGGCAGCGCCAACGCCGTGCCGATGATGCCGCCGAGGGTGAGGCCGAGCGCTGCTCCCTGTGCGAAGCGACCGGATTTCACGAACCCGAGGCTCGCGATCGGGATCAGCACGCCATCGCTGCCGAACATGATCGGATAAGCGGCCACTGGATGCATGCCGAGCAGGGCAAGTAGTGCCATGCTTGGCGCATAGTTGCCGATCCCGACGCACATCAGTGCGCCGAGGATGAAATTAGCACCCACGGCCGCAGCGAAACGCCAGCCGGCGAGACTCATGGCGGTTCCGGTTGGCGGCAGCATGCCTACGTTGGTCATGGTGAAGAAGCACGCGGCAACGAGCAGCGCGACACCCATGAATAACTGAATCGGGCGTCTTCTCATTCTGCTCACCACGCCTGCGCCGACCCAGGCGCCCGCGCCCGCGCTCATGACCATAGAGGTCAGCAGGACGGGCTCGACGTCGAAGGTCGTCGCGAACAGCAGCGTCCCGACGAAGGCTGGGATGGCGTTGCCGACGTTCAGCGTGCCGGGGATGAGCTCGTCGGCGGGGTGACCACGGAGCTTGAAGAGCGCGGTGATCTGCGCGTAGTTTCCGATGCCGAGGGAATCGAGAAAGCTGGTTCCGCAGCCGATCGCGACGTCGCCCGGCGACGGTCGCCCGCTGAACCGGCGCCTTCGTGTCGCCCCGATCCAGGCCGCTGCGAATACAACGTTCACCACGACGAGGCACGTGTACAGGACGATGCGAGCAGACGGCATGGCTTCCCCGGGGCTAATTCTAGCTCGACCGGCGCCGCCGCCAGATCAAACGGTCTGGCGCATTGCAGCGTGAAAGCGTGAAAGCGGCTTGCCGCCTGCGGGCGCACGCAGGCGGCAGCGATCGGCAGGGGGCCGGGTCGCGCGGACTAGCTGGCCGAGCGCCACTCGCGCCGGCGTGACAGCCCCAGGCGATGAGCGGCCGTCGCGGTCATCAGGGCCGTGAAGCCGAGCAGCAGGCGCCCGTCGGTTATCTGCCGACGCGCGCCTCAAGGTGCGCGGGGTAGCGATCGCCGTGCACCTGGATGCGGGCGAGGGCAGCCCCGATCGGGCGCAGATCGTCAGCAGTGAGCGCGACGGCGGCGGCGCCGATGTTTTCCTGCAGGCGTTGCAGTTTGGTGGTGCCGGGGATCGGCACGATCCACGGTTTCTGCGCCAGGAGCCAGGCCAGCGCGATCTGCGCCGGAGTCGCTTTCCTGGTCGCGGCGAGCGAGGTGAGCAGATCCACCAGCGCCTGGTTTGCCTTGCGGTTCTCGGCTGAGAAGCGCGGCAGGGTGTTGCGGAAATCGTCCTTGGCGAACGCGGTGGTTGCATCGACCTTGCCGGTCAGGAAGCCTCTGCCGAGCGGACTAAAGGGCACGAACCCGATTCCTAACTCTTCACACGTCGGCAGAATCTCAGCCTCGGGCTCACGCCACCACAGTGAATACTCGCTCTGCAGTGCCGTTACGGGTTGCACGGCGTGGGCGCGACGGATCGTCTGCACGCCCGCTTCGGAGAGACCGAAGTGCCGCACTTTCCCGGCGCCGATCAGCTCCCTGACCGTACCGGCAACGTCCTCAATCGGCACATTGGGGTCTGGACGATGCTGATAGAGCAGGTCGATGCGGTCAGTCCTCAGACGCTTGAGCGAAGCGTCGGCGACCGCCCGGATGTGCTCCGGTCGGCTGTCCACGCCGGTCTGCGCGTCCGCATTCTTGAAACCGAACTTGGTCGCGATCACCACCTGGTCGCGAATGGGAGCCAGCGCCTCGCCGAGCAGCTCCTCGTTGGTGAACGGACCGTAGGCCTCGGCGGTGTCGAACAGCGTCACACCGCTGTTGAACGCTGCGCGTATGAGTGCAATGCCTTGCTGCTTGTCCAGAGCGGGGCCGTAGGCAAAGCTCAGCCCCATGCAACCAAGGCCGATCGCCGAGACCTCAAGGCCGCTCTGGCCGAGTTTGCGCTTCTGCATGGTGCTGTCTGCCGGTGATGATGTCGATGATGGCACGCTAGCAAATGCACCGGCCTGCGTCGCGGTCGCGCGACCGAAGCTTTGACCGGGCGGCTGCAGCGCCGCGTCAGATCGGGTTCGAGCACTCGGGCCATGAGTTGATGACCGAGGAGCTGGGTAAGACGCTGGTATCGCTCGTGAGCTATGTGCGGCCGCTGGCCGCGAGCGGTCCAATCCGCGCGATACTTGCAGGCTGACTGTGCTGATTCCCGCCGGCAGCCGTTCGGGGAGGGGTTGCCATGCATGATCTTCTGGACGACGCCGCACGACGCGCGCAGCACTACATCGATAGTCTCGACTCGCGCAGCGTCGCGCCGGCGGCTGATGCGCTGGCCAATCTCGCCAGGCTCGACGTGCCGCTACCCGAGTCGAGCTCCTCGCCAGGAGAGGTGCTTGCCGAACTGGATGAGCTCGGTTCGCCGGCCACCATGGCATCGGCCGGCGCACGTTTCTTCGGGTTCATCATGGGCGGCTCCCTGCCGGTGACCGTGGCGGCCAGCTGGCTGGCCTCCGCGTGGGATCAGAACGGTGGACTGGTGGTGACCTCCCCGATCAATGCCTGCCTGGAGAAGGTCTCGCTGGCGTGGTTGAGGTGTCTGTTCCACCTGCCGTCGCAGTGCGCCGGTGGGTTCGTGACCAGCGCCACTGCGGCGAATTTCTCGGCACTCGCGGCCGCGCGTCACGCGATCCTGCGGCGCTGTGGCTGGGACGTCGAAGCGCAGGGTCTGTTCGCTGCGCCGCCGATCACCGTCGTGGTGAGCGACGAGGTGCATGCCAGTGTGCAGAAGGCACTGTCGATGGTCGGCCTGGGGCGCGAGCGGGTGGTGCGCGTGCCGTGCGACGGACAGGGACGCATGCTGGTATCGGGGCTGCCAGCGCTCGACGAGCGCACCATCGTGTGTGTGCAGGCCGGCAATGTGAATACCGGGGCGCTCGATCCGATCGCCGAGATCTGCGCACGCGCCCGCCCGCGCAGCGCATGGGTACACGTCGATGGCGCGTTCGGCCTGTGGGCTGCGGCTGCGCCGGCTTGCGCGCCTCTGGTGCGCGGCATCGAGAGCGCGGACTCGTGGGCGACCGATGCGCACAAGTGGCTCAACGTCCCCTATGACAGCGGTCTGGTATTCACGCGTGACCCGCACTCGCTGCGCGCGGCGATGTCGGTCGGGGCGGCGTATCTGGCACAGGACGATGAGCGTGTTCCGTACCAGTACACGCCGGATTTCTCGCGACGCGCGCGCGGCATCGAGGTCTGGGCCGCACTGCGGCAGCTCGGTCGCGCCGGCCTCGCAGACCTCATCGAACGGACCTGCCGCTTCGCGCGGCAGTTCGCCGCAGGCCTGCGCCAGGCCGGCCACGAGGTGCTGAACGAGGTGGTGCTGAACCAAGTGCTGGTGTCGTTCGGCAGCGCCGAGCGTACGCAGCGGACGATCGCACGCCTGCAGAATGAGGGGACCTGCTGGTGCGGCGGGACAGTATGGCAGGGCCACACCGCGATGCGCATCAGCGTGTCGTCGTGGGCGACGCGCGCGGCCGACGTCGAGCGCAGCGTGGCCGCGATCCTGCGCGCGGCGGCAGACTAGCGCATGGCAGTGCGCCTTGCGGCCGTAACCGCTCTGGCAGCGCTGGCCGTCGGCTGTTCCGGCGGCTCGCAGCCACCGGTCACCGTCACCGGTCCCGATGCCGAGAAAGAGCTCAACGTCTATAACTGGTTCGACTACATCGATCGCTCGGTGATCTTGCAATTCGAGAAGGAGTACGGCATTCACGTCAACTATGACGTCTTCGATGCCGAGGAGATGCTGGACACCAGGCTGCTGAGCGGCCATACCGGCTACGACGTGGTGGTGCCGTCGACGCCGTTCTTCGAACACCAGGTGGCGGCCGGTGCGTTTCGCCAGCTCGATAAGCAGCAGCTGTCGAATCTGAAAAACGTCGACTCCGAAGTGATGCGCTTCATGGCGAACTTCGATCCGGGAAATCGATTCGGCGTCGTGTATACCTGGCTCAACACGACCGGGGTCGCGTACGACGCCGCGCAGGTGCGCGCACGTCTGCCCGCAGCTCCCGTCGACAGCCTGCGCATGGTGTTCGATGCGACCGTGGTGTCGCACTTCACGGACTGCGGCGTGGCCTTCATCGATTCCGCCGCCGATGCGGTGGAACTGGCGCTCATCTATCTGGGGCGCAACCCGAACAGCGAGAGTCTGGAGGATCTGAGCGCGGCCGAGGCGGTACTGATGCCGATACGCAAGTACCTGCGTTACATCGACACCGGGCGCTACATCTCCGACCTGGCCAACGGCGACATCTGCGTGGCGCTGGGCTGGTCGGGGGATGCGCTACAGGCTCGCGACCGCGCCCGTGAGGCCGGCAAGGCTATCGAGCTGAAGTTCTCCATCCCCAGGGAGGGCTCGATGAACGGTGCCGATGTCATGGCGATACCGATCGACGCACCGCATCCGGGCAATGCACACCTGTTCATCAATTATGTGCTGCGCCCGGAGATGGCCGCCCGCATCACCAACGTGGTTGGATTCGCCAACGGCGTGGCGGCCTCCCTCCCGCTGGTGCGGGAGGAGCTGCGCGAGGATCCGGTGGCATATCCGCCGCCGCAGGTGCGCGCCGAGCTGTATCCGGAGCGCGCGCGATCATCGCGCTACACGCGTCGGCTGATGCGGATGTGGACCCGGTTCAAGACGATGATGTGAGCCGGCGGCAAACCCTTAGGAACGTAATTTGCTTGCGCCAGCCACGCGATCATAATCACCCGACGCGGCAGCGGACCAAGCGGGAACCTCGATTTGTCGCGGATGTCTGCCTCGGTTTGTGAGCAACTGTCCCGGAGTGCTGCGATGACCCTCAAGCTCTACATGCATCCGCTCTCGTCCTATTGCCACAAGGCGTTGATCGCCTTGTACGAGAATGACATTCGCTTCGAGGCGCGGGTGGTGGACAGCCCGGCCGCGGCCGCTGAGCTGCGCAAGCTGTGGCCGATCGGAAAATTTCCCCTGCTGCGGGACGAGAGCCGGGATCAACTGATCCCCGAGTCCACCATCATCATCGAGTACCTGGCCCTGCACTACCCGGGCAGGGTGCAGCTCATCCCCGCGGATCCGGACCTCGCGCGCCAGGTGCGCATGCGCGACCGGTTCTTCGACAACTATCTGCACACGCCGCTGCAGAAATTTCCCGCCGACCGGCTGCGCCCGGCCGACCGGCGTGATCCCCACGGGGTCGAGGAGGCGCGCGCGCTGTATCGCACCGCTCTCGATATGCTCGAGACCGAGATCGCTGGCCGTACCTGGATCATGGGCGACGCCTTCACCATGGCGGACTGTGCTGCCGCACCGGCGCTTTACTACGGCGACCGCTTCTACGGGCCGTTCGCGCACTCGCATCCGAAGGCGATGGCGTATCTCGCGCGGCTCAGGACGCGTCCCTCGTACGCACGGGCGTTGCGCGAAGCCGAGCCGTACATGCACCTGCTGCCGGCGTGAGCCGGGCGTCCCGCCGGCGCACGCCTCGTTACGCGGCGACCCTGAGCTCCGCGGCGCGCGCCTCGGGGCCGAGCGCGGTCGTGGCGATCAGTGCGGCGGCGACGATGGCGATCGTCCATGACAACACGCTCGCGTAGTCGCCGGCGTGCGCCTCGGCGATGCCGGCCTGGAACGGTGCCATCTTCGCCATGGCGAAGTTACCGAGCTGGTAAGCAAAGCCCGGCAGGATGGCACGCACCGCAGGCGGCGACAGCTCGTTGAGATGCGCCGGCACGATGCCCCAGGCGCCCTGCACCATGAACTGCATGAGAAAGCTGCCGACGGCGAGCACGGCCGCCGTCTGCGCGTATGCCCACAGCGGGATCATGGGCACGGCGAGCGCGGCCGCGAGCGCGATGGCGCGCTTGCGGCCGAGCCGCTCGGAGAGCGCGCCGAAGGTTATGCCGCCGATGAGCGCCCCCAGGTTCATCACCACCGTGATCCACGCCGTGGTTGCCGTCGGGAAGCCGTGCTGCACCTGCAGGAATGTCGGATACAGGTCCTGCGAGCCGTGCGAGAAGGCATTGAAGCAGGCCATGAGCAGCACGAGGTACGCGAGCGTCGGGAAATTGGCTTTCACCGCGCTCCACAGCGCTGCGGCCGAGGCCCGCTGCGGTGCCGCACCCGCCAGCCACGCCGGCGACTCCTCGACGCCAAAGCGGATGTAGAGCACCAGCAGCGCCGAGGTCGCGCTGATCAGGAACAGTCCGCGCCAGCCGACGTGATCGAATGCGGCCCAGAATAACAGCCCCGCGAGCAGATAGCCGATGACGTAGCCTTCCTGCAGCAGTCCCGAGAAGAAGCCGCGATTCTTCGCCGGCAGCGTTTCGAGCGCGAGCGCCGCGCCGACACCCCATTCGCCGCCCATGGCGAAGCCGAATACCGCGCGCAGGACAAGCAGGCTGGCGAGATTGGGGGCGAACGCGGTCGCCAGCTGTACCACCGAGTAGCTCACGACGTTCAGCATCAGGATCGGCCGCCGGCCGAACTTCTCCGCCAGCCAGCCGAATGTCAGTGCCCCGAGCGGCCGGAAAGCGAGCGTGAGGAAGATCCCTTCGGCGATCGCCTTGACGTCGGTGTGGAATTCGGCGCTGATGGACTTGAGGCAGTAGACGTAGATGAAGAAATCGAACGCGTCGAGGGACCAGCCGCCGAGCGCGGCGAAGTACGCGCGGCGTTGTGCGGGGCTGAGTGTCCGAAAAGCGCTGAGCACGGGCAGTCCGACGCAGCACGCAGGTGGCGCGAGGGTACCATGATCGGGCGCCGGCGCGGGCCCCGGCCCGGCAGACCGGGGCCCGCGCGCGAGTGACCGCTCAGTCGAGGCCGAACAGGTCTGACATTACTTTGACGTCCTTGTCACACGCGTGATTGAGGCAACGCAGGCGGAACCCCGCCTCGATCGTCTTCAGCAGCGAGAAACTGCTGTAGGACCTGCTGCTGCTGACGCCATGCGGGCCGTAGTTGGTCTGG
Organism: uncultured Gammaproteobacteria bacterium; assembly: GCA_963837075.1. GTDB lineage: Bacteria > Pseudomonadota > Gammaproteobacteria > Steroidobacterales > Steroidobacteraceae > 13-2-20CM-66-19. The sequence continues at coordinate 1,496,370 of CAWILY010000009.1, forward strand.
ACCGTTAGCACCACGCGGTTCTGGTTCGCTGCCGGGAACAGTGTGCCCGGCGGCAGCGCGTTGGGGATCCCGCTGTAGTCGTTCTCGTCCCACACGATCACGACCGCGCTGTGGCCATGCTGCCAGGCCGGCGAGGACTCGATGGCCTCCACCACATTCTTCAGTGTCGTATCCGCCTGCGCCGACAGCCCCGGGTTCATGCCCACCTGGGTGCCATCCGTGCTGGGGTCGAACTGGCAGAATGCGTCGGCATTGCTGCGGCCGTGCTGGTCGTTGCACTGGTTTGGCGCGATGAACGACAAGGCCGGAAGCTCGCCGCTCGCCAGGTCGGCGAATAGTCCGCGCGCACCTTCGAAGCCGACAATGTTGCGCAGGCTGTTGTTGGGCCAGGTGCCCTCCTGCACGCTCTGGAAGTAGGCGAACGGATTGTGCTTCACCGCATAGGCCTGCACGATCGCCGGGCAGGGCGTGATGCTCGCACCGGGGCAGGGACTGGAGTTGACCAGTGGCGGCAGGTTGGTTGGCGACAGCGGCTGCTTCGGGTTGAAGGTGGTCAGGTTGGTCGCCGTGCCGTTGCTGTAGTTGATGAGATCCGCGCCGCCGGGCGGCAGGCTCTCCTGGTAGCTCTTCCAGCTAAGGCCTGCGTGTACCAGCTGATCGGCAATGGTCTTGCCGACCGTCGCTGCCGCCGGCACGGACTGCACGCCGTCGATGTCCGCGAGATAGGCGAACTGCGGCGGAGCCACCTCGTTCCAGTTGTCCACCGCCTCGGTCTTGGCATCCCGGCCAACGCCGGCGATCGGGCAGACGTTGCCGGTGTCGATCGGGTAGGGCGGTGTGCCCCCGCCGAAGTTATCGGCGTTGGGGATGCGCGTCTGGATGTTCGGCAGACAGTTCGAGTCGTGCCAGTCGGGTGAGTTGTCGCTGCGCACTCCGAAATTCGAGCCGCCGACGACCTCCAGATAATTCGTCAGGCTCGGATGCCCGACCGCGAAATAATTGGTCGCGACGTTCACCTTGCCCCTGGAGATCAGGCCGTTGATGAACGGCATGGTTGGGTTGTTGATGATCTGCTGGTAACCGTGGTTTTCCATCATGATCACGAACACGTGATCGAGCCGATGGCACCCGTCCGGCACCTCGCCCTCACCGGCAATGACGCTACCGGCGGTTGCGGCGGCGAGCAGGCCCGCCAAAACGGTACGCGAAAGCTTCATGGGGGTTCCTCCCGGCTGTCGTGCGTTGTTGGTTGCGTGCCTTACCGGCACGTCTGACAGCCGCAAGCGATGCTAGTGATGCCACTTGACAGATATATGACGGTTGCGCCAGAAAGGTCGGTGAATTGACCGCCCACCGCCGCAGCTTTAACGAGATCATCGAGCGTGAGCGCGGCTTGCGCCACACGCTGAGCGCGCGCCGCATGACCATGATCGCCATCGGCGGGGCGATCGGCACCGGGCTGTTCCTCGGCAGCGGCTTTGCCATCAGCCTCGCGGGGCCTGCGGTGCTGGTGAGCTACGGGATCGGCGCGCTGATCGCGCTGCTGCTGGTCGGCTGTCTCGCCGAGATGACCGTCGCGCACGCCACCTCCGGCTCCTTCGGCGCCTACGCCGAGTACTACGTCGGGCCGCTGGCGGGCTTCCTGGTGCGCTACGCCTACTGGGCCTGCCTCGTACTGGCGGTCGGCACCGAGGTGACGGCGGTGGCGCTCTACATGCGCTTCTGGTTCCCGGCATCTCCCGGCTGGCTGTGGATCGTGGCATTCTCGGCGGTGCTGATCGCGGTCAACGCCCGCAGCGTCAATGTGTTCGGCGCCATAGAGTACGGTTTCTCGGCGATCAAGATCACCGCGATCCTCGTCTTCATCGTGCTGGCGAGCTACATCCTCTGGCGCGCGCGGGCGACCGCGGCTGCCGGCGGCGCGGGCGCAGCGGCCGCGGTGGGCTTCGGCAACTACACGGCACTCGGGGGCTTCTGGCCAAAGGGGCTGTGGGGTGCCTGGGTCGCGGTGATCGTGGCGATCTTCAGCTACCTCAGCGTCGAGATGATCGCCGTCGCTGCCGGCGAGGCGGCGCAGCCGGAACTCGCGGTGAAACGCGCATTCCGTGCGACGCTGCTCAGGCTGGTGCTGTTCTATCTGGCGACGCTGGCACTGGTGCTGGCGATCGTGCCGTGGAACGCCGCGGGAGTCGATGAGAGCCCGTTCGTCAAGGTAATGCGCGCGCTGCAGGTGCCCGCTGCAGCCGGTATTTTCAACTTCGTCATCCTGGTAGCGGCGCTGTCGGCGATGAACAGCCAGCTGTACATCACCACGCGCACGATGTTCAGCCTGTCGCGGGCCGGCTATGCGCCGCAGCGCCTCGGTGCTCTCAGCCGCAACGGTGTGCCGCTGCGCGCGCTGCTGCTCTCCAGCGGCGGCATCGCGCTTGCGATGCTGCTTAGCGTCGTGGCGCCGAAGTCGGCGTTCATCCTGATGGTCTCGATCTCGTCCTTCGGCGCGATGTTCACCTGGCTGATGATCTTCATCACCCACTACTGCTTTCGCCGCAGTCGTGAGCGCAGTGGCGCGCCGCCGCTGCCCGTTCGCATGCGCGGCTTCCCGGCGACGACGCTGCTGGGCGCTGCACTCATGGCTGCGGTGCTGCTGACGACGGCATTCACCGTTGCGTTTCGTCTGACACTCGTGTTCGGCGTGCCGTTTCTCGCCGCACTGGCGCTCGTTTACGCGCTGCGTTTGCGCCGGCGCGCGGCGGCGAGCAGCAGCGTGACCTGAAGCGCTGGCGGCGCGTGCGCGTTAGCGGCGTTAACTTGCCGCCGGGGCCGGAGTAAGCTTCGTGCCAAAAGCAGCGAAGGAGTTACGCCATGGCCACCAAACCGGTCCCGGACGGATACCGCACCGCGACGCCGTACTTGATCGTCAAGGGCGCAGCGGAGGCGATCGAATTCTACAAGCGCGCTTTCGGTGCCACCGAGATGCTGCGCATGGCCGATCCGCAGGGTAGAGTCGGGCATGCCGAAATCAAGATCGGCGATTCCGTGATCATGCTCGCCGATGAGCATCCCGCCATGGGCTACCGCAGTCCGCGCTCGCTCGGCGGCTCGAGCGTCAGCATTCTGTTGTACCTCGAGGACGTCGATGCCGTGTACGAACGCGCGCTGAAGGCCGGGGCGCGGTCGCAGCGGCCGGTGGCGGATCAGTTCTATGGCGATCGCTCCGGCACGCTGGAGGATCCGTTCGGCCATCTCTGGACGGTGGCCACCCACGTCGAGGATGTCCCGCCGGAAGAGCTCGAGCGCCGTGCACGCGCCGCCATGAAATCGGCGGCCTCGTCGGCTTCATCCTGAGATACCACGCGGGAGTGGCCGCGTTGACCGCGGCTGCGCCCGAACACGGCGCAACGTCGGCGCCGCTTCGCCGCGGTGCGGCGCATATGCGCGGGCTTATTTGCCTCGTAGCCCGCCTTCGTCGATGATGCGCTGAAGCCGTCGTAACGGCTTGCGGGGGAGTATCGCCGCTCGTGGCGCCACGGGCGGCTCGCCATGGTCTTCAACTCGCTCACCTTCGTGGTGTTCTTCGCGTGCGTGCTCGGCCTGCATGCGCTGCCGTTCTCGTGGACCACCAAGAAGGTCAATCTGCTCATCGCGAGCTACCTGTTCTATTCGGCTTGGAATCCGCCGTTCGTCATCCTGCTGTGGGTCTCGACCGTCGTCGACTGGTACGCCGCCCAGGGACTGGTCAGGGCGCAGCGTCCCGCGACGCGCCATGCCTGGATGATGATGTCGGTGGTCGCGAACCTCGGCCTGCTGGGCTATTTCAAGTACGGGCAGTTCCTGCTCGATAATTTCAGCGCGCTGATGACCGCCCTCGGCATCTCCTACCAGCCGGCGCACCACGACATCGTCCTGCCGGTCGGCATCTCCTTCTATACGTTCGCCACTTTGTCGTACACGCTGGACGTGTACCTGCGCCGTGCGAAGCCAGCGCGCAGCTTCCTCGATTATGCCCTGTTCGTCACGTTCTTCCCGCACCTGGTGGCAGGCCCGATCATGCGCCCGACCGAGCTGGTGCCGCAGTTCGCGCAACCACACCGGGCGAGCGCACAGCAGCTGCGTTTCGGCCTCGCCCTGATGACGCTCGGACTCTTCAACAAGATCGTACTAGCCGACAGCTTCCTCTCGCATGCTGCGGAACGTGTTTACGACAGCGACAAGGTTCCCGGCACGCTCGATGCCTGGGCCGGAACGCTCGCCTTCAGCGGCCAGATCTTCTGTGACTTCGCCGGCTATTCCACTACCGCGATCGGCGCGGCGCTGTGTCTCGGCTTTGCCATGCCGGACAATTTCCGTTTTCCGTACGCCGCCATCGGCTTCTCCGACTTCTGGCGGCGCTGGCACATCACACTGTCGTCGTGGCTGCGCGACTACGTCTATATTCCGTTCGGAGGCAACCGCCATGGGCCGCGCCGCACCTACCTGGCGCTCATGGGCACGATGCTCCTCGGCGGCCTTTGGCACGGCGCCAACTGGACCTTCGTGGTCTGGGGTGGCCTGCACGGCCTGTACCTCGCCATCGAGCGCGCGCTGCGCGCGCGCTTTGCCGGCTACCACCCCTCCGCTCTGGTGTTCGTGCTGCTCGGCCTGCTCACCTACGTGCTGGTGAACGTCACCTGGGTGTTCTTCCGGGCCAAGACTTTCACCAAGGCGTGGGTCGTGCTGCGCGGCATGTTCGGGCAGAACGCTGCGGCGCGCCCGATTCTGTCCACCTTCTATCTGGTTGCGGTCGCCGCGATCATCGGTGCGCTGGTGCTGACGCACTGGCTGATGCGCTCACGCACCCTGGAGTCGGTGGTCGCGCGGGCTCCCGCGGTTGCAGTTTGCGTGGTGTGGGCGCTGATGGCGTTCGCGATCATCATCTGCCAGGGGACTGGAAGTGCCTTCATCTATTTCCAGTTCTGAGACCCTGTGCGCCGTGCCTGGCGACGCCCGCCGCGATGCCGCGCATGATGCGCAGGGTCGTGACCGCTACGCACGCCAGACGGCGGCCGACCGTCCGGGAGTCGCGCAACCGGTGCCCGCGCGGCCGGTACCCGAGCAACCATGGGGGCGGATCGTGCTCGGCGTCGTGGCGCTGCTCGCGTTGCTGGTCGTTGGCTGGGAGGGTTACTGGCGCAGCTTCGGTGCGCGGCCGGGGTTTCGCAATACCTACGGACTGTGGGCCATACAGCGTCGCCGGATCGATGCGGGCGCGGGGAATGCGACCGTGCTGGTCGGCGCATCACGCGTGTACTACGACATCCAGCTGCCGGTGTGGGAGCGGATGGACGGGCGACGGCCGATACAGCTCGCCTTCGAAGGTACATCCCCATTGACCTATCTCGAGGATCTTGCCGCGGACCCGAAGCTCACGGGCCGCGTGCTGGTCGGCGTCACCCCCGACTTGTTCTTTTCCGGCTTCGAGTATCGCGGCGGGGCGGTGCGTTACACCCGGAAGGAATCGCCCTCGCAGTACGTCGGCCAGTGGCTGTCCATGCAACTGCTCGAGCCCTATCTGGCGTTCTATGATCCGGACTTTGCTCTGCCGACGGTGCTCGAGCGCCAGCCCTGGCCCGAGCGCCCGGGCAGGCATGTGTTTCTCGAGCCACGCAAGCTCGGCTACCACGATGCTGATCGCAACTCCTATGTCTGGGACAAGGTTGCCGACGATCCGGAATACCGTGAGTTGTGGCACCGCATCTGGCGCGACAGCTTCGAGCCCTCGCCGGACGATCCGACTCCGGCGGAAGCGCTGCAGATTGAGAAGAAGCAGATCGCGCGCGCCGTACGGGTAGTGGCACAGCTGCGCGCGCGAGGCGTGCAGGTGCTGTTCGTGCGCATGCCGAGCAGCGGCGAATATCTCGCCTACGAGAATCGCATGTTCCCGCGCGAGCGCACCTGGAACGCGTTGCTTGCCGCCACCGGTGCGCCGGGCATCCACTTCGAGGATTACCCGCAGCTGCAGGGCTATTACCTGCCCGAGTGGTCGCACATGACGCGCGCCGAGGGCGAGCGCTTCACGGCGGCGCTGTATGGGATCATCAAGCGTGACTTCTGGCGCGACAGCACCGCAGTTGCTGCGCCCGCCGCGAGTCCGGCGGCCAACCCCGCGCACTGAGGCGCGCTCAGGACGGATTCTTCACCCAGCCACGCGGCTTGTGGTTGAAGCCGATCTGCACCTCGACGCGCTTGGCGCCGCAGCGGCAGCGGAATCTGCCGACGATGTTCGCCAGCGGCTCGTCCCAGCCGCCGCGGCACCGACGCGCGAGGAACGCCGGCGTCAGCTCGCGCGCATGACGGCAGGCGCGGCAGCGGACGACGATCACGTAGTCGCCGAAATGATCGCGCAGCCTTTCCACCGCATTCCACGGCAGCATTACCAGGAGTGTGGGCAGGCGCGCGCCTTCTCGTCCACCCAGTGCTAGAGTGCGCCCGGTACTGTTCGAGCGCTAACTGCATGTGCGGCAAGTACATCCTCGCGCAGGCCGCCAAGGCGGAACGGGCCATGGGGATCCGCCGCGGGCATTGGACGTACCCGCTCAGCTACCGCGTGCTGCCTACGGACGAGGTGCCGGTGGTCGTAGCCGCGCACGGCAGCGGTGAGCGCGAAGCGGCGCAGATGCGCTGGGGCCTGATTCCGTGGTGGGCGCACGGCGTGCCACTCAAAGCCTCCACCATCAACGCCACGGCCGAGCGGCTCGACCACGCGCCGAGCTATCGCGACGCGTGGCGCCGTGCACAGCGCTGTATTCTCGTCATGGGCGGCTTCTACGAGCCGCACGTCAACGCGGACGGCTCGCGCCAGCAATTCTTCCTGCAGCTCTCCGAGCGCGAGGTGTTCGGCGTCGCCGGGCTGTGGGAGCGCTCGCGCCTGCCCGACGGCCCGTACCTTCACTCCTGTACGCTGATCACTGTTCCTGCCAATCGGCTGCTCGCCGAGGTGCACAACGGCAAGCTGCGTATGCCGGCGATCCTCGAGGAAGGCGATCAGGAACGCTGGCTGACCGGCTCCGCCGAGGAGGCGCGCGCGCTGCTGCGCCCCTATCGCGACGAGCCGATGGTGGCCTGGAAGGTGAGCGCGCGCGTGAACAATCCGCGACTGCCGAACGATGCGAGCCTGATTGCGCCGCTGTGAACTGCGATGCGGTTCACAGTTCACGGCGTACGCAGCCCGGCTGCCGTGTCACGGCTTGCGGGTGTTGGCATAGTGCGCGGCGTGTGCGGAGAAGCCTTTCAGGAGGAACAGTTCATGAAAGCAATTTATCGCCTGCTCGCGGTCGCGCCGGCCCTCGTGCTGCTGGTGCCGCTGGCGAATGCGCAGAGTGTCGGCGTCAACGCGACCGTCACCGGCCAGATCGTGCCGGGGGTTTACGGCCAGGTGGTCATCGGCAACGGGCCGCCGCCGCCGGTAGTTTATGCACAGCCGGTGATTGCGCAGCCCGCCCCCGTGGCGGTCGCAGCGCCGGTCGCACCGATCTATCTGCATGTCCCGCCCGGACACGCCAAGAACTGGTCCAAACACTGCCACGAGTACCACGCCTGCAACCGGCCGGTGTATTTCGTGCGCTCACCCGAGTATGAACCGGGCTACCGTCCCGACCACGGACACGATGAGCACGGGCATCACGACGACGATCACGACCACGGGCACCGCGATCACGACGGCTGACCGCCGGCGCTGCGCGCCTCACTGAACGCGGCCGCTGGCGCGGCCGTGTAGACCTCGCGACGCCCCTGCTGCCGCATGGTCGCAGGGGCGTCAATGCTCTAGCATACCCCTCACAAGTACAACACTGAGCGGGAATGCATGCAGCGGTACCGCCGCCTTCTGATCGCGTTGGCGATTGTGGTTGTCCTGCTGGGCACCTATGCCGCGGCCGGCTTTCTCGCGGTGCCGCATTTCGCTCGCAAGTACGCGCAGGACTTCGTGCGCACGCACTACGGCCGGACCCTAGCGGTCGGCGAGATCCGCTTCAACCCGTTCACGCTCAAGCTCGACGTGCGCCGCGTGGCGCTGCCGGATGCCGATGGTCAGACGCTGCTGTCGTTCGAGCGGCTGTACGTCGATCTGCAGTTCGCCAGTCTCTGGCGCCTCGGCCCGAGCTTTCGCGAGATCAGCCTCGAGCAGCCCTACGTGCGAGCCGTCATCCGGCCGAACGGGGCGCTCAACCTCGCCGATCTTGGCAAGGGCTTTCCGCCGCCCCCGCCCGGGCCGCAGAAGCCCGCCAGGCCCCTGCGGCTCTTCATCCAGCAACTCGCGATCGTCGCGGGGGCCAGCACCTTCGAGGACCGCACACGCTCGCCGGCGTTCCACGCCGATTTCAAGCCGATTAACTTCGAGCTGCACGATTTCAGTACGAAGGCCGGGACCACGGACGCCTATTCTCTGAATGCCGCGTCTCCGCAGGGCGAGCGGCTCACGTGGAACGGCACGCTGCGGCTCGAGCCGCTCACCTCGCATGGCACCTTCGAGATCGCGGATCTCAAGGCGCGCACGGTATGGAACTACCTGCGCGAGAGTGTGCCGTTCGCGATCGATTCCGGGGTCATCCACATCAACGGCGACTATGACATCGCGAGTACCGGCGGACCGCTCGGGGTGAATCTCAACGTGCGCAATACCACCGTGACGAGCCTCGGCATCAAGCCCAAGGCTGACGCGCAGAACTCCGACGTTCTCGCCCGCCTGCCCCTGATGCAGCAGCTTGCGGGAAATCTCCACTCGGTCGACATCGGCCGCATCGAGGTCGCTGATACGCGGCTCGACCTGGCGCGGCACGCGGTCAATGTCGCGAAAGTCAGGCTTGCGGCCGGCGACATCAAAGTCTCGATAGACAAGCAGGGACAAGTCAATCAGCCCGAGCTGCCCGCTGCCGGGACCGCCGCTGCAGCGCCGGCTGCCGCATCACCGCCGGCTCCGGGCGGCAGCCCATCTGCCCGCCCGGCAGCTGCGCCGGCCGATGGCAGCCCGTCGAAGTGGATGGTCGCAGCGCCCGACATTGCGCTCGAGGGCTTCAAGGTGTCTGTCGAGGACCGCGAGGTGCAGCCCGCGGCCGCGCTGCTCTTGAGCGCGCTCAACGTCCACGTCGCCGGTTTCAACACTTCCCCCGACGACGCGCTCGACATCACGCTCGACTCGCGCGTCAACGAGTCCGGCAAGATCGAGGCACGGGCGAAGCTCACGCCGCAGTCCGGCGCCGCGAGCGCGCACCTCGAAGCGGCGAATCTCGATCTCACCATGCTGCAACCCTTCATCGCGCAGTACACCTCGATGACGTTGTTGAAGGGTGCGCTCGGGGCGCGCCTCGATCTCGAGCGGCGAGCCGACGGCGCGCTCGAGGTGAGTGGCAACACCGCGGTCTCGGATCTGCGCACCATCGACAACGCGCTGAAGCTCGACTTCATCAAATGGCACACCCTGCGCGTGGCCGACATCCGCTACCGCTCGAGTCCGGCGAGCCTGCGCATCGGCAGCGTCACCGCGCTCGAGCCCTATGTGCGCATGGTTATCGCGCCGAACCGCACGCTGAACATTAAAGAGATCATGACGCCCCCTGGCGCAACTCCGGTGCGCCCGCCGCCGGACAGCGCGAAGGACGGCGCGTCGGATGGTGCGGCCGCGCCGATCGCGGAGGCTACCTCCGGCGCCGACGGTAACGCCGCGCAGACCGACACGACGCAGACCAGAGCCGCGGCCCCGGCCGGCAAGCGCGCTGCCGCCAAGGCCAAATCCGCGCGCGCGCGGGGCGAAGCGGCGCCGCCGCCAACCGCGCCGGCCAAACCGCTCACCCCGTTCCCGATGTCGATCGGCACCATCACGTTCGTGAACGGCTCGGCCAATTATTCGGACCTGTGGATCAAGCCGAGCTTTGCGGTCGGCATCCAGTCGCTCGGTGGCACAGTGAAGGGGCTGTCGTCCGATCCGCAGTCGCGCGCCAGGGTGGAACTGAACGGCAAGGTCGACCGCTACGCGCCGGTGCACATCGGTGGGGAGATGAACCTGTTGTCCGCAGCGCTCTACACCGACATCACGATGAGCTTCAAGGATGTCGATCTGACTATCGTGAACCCGTACTCCGGGCATTTTGCCGGCTACAAGATCGACAAGGGCAAGCTGTCGGTCGACGTCACCTACAAGATCGAACAGCGCAAGCTCGACGCCAAGCAGCACTTCGTGGTCGACCAGCTCGAGCTCGGCGATCGGGTCGAGAGCCCGGACGCGGTGCACCTGCCGCTGAAGATCGCGGTGGCGCTGCTGAAGGATCGCAACGGCGTCATTGATCTCGACCTGCCGATGAATGGCTCGCTCGATGATCCAAAATTCCGCATCGGCCCGATCATCTGGAAGATGTTCGTCAACCTGATCGTCAAGGTGGCCACCGCGCCGTTCGCGCTGCTCGGGCATCTGTTCGGCGGCGGCGAGCATCCGAACATCATCGAGTTCGCCGCGGGGAGCGCGGAGCTCGACAGGCCGTCGCAGGATCAGCTGGCCTCGATCGCCAAAGCGCTCAAGGAGCGGCCGCAGCTGAAGCTCGATGTGCCGATCGTGTATTCGGCGACCATCGACAAGCCGCAGATGGCGGCCACGAAGCTGCGTGCCGAGCTGCTGGCGCGCGAGCAGGGCACCCGCGAGGGCAAGAAGCATCCCGACACCGCCGGCGAGCTGGCGCTCGCGGATCCGGAGAAGCATTTCAAGCTGCTGCTCGAGCAGTACCATGCGGACCTCGGCAAGGACACGCCGCTGCCGCCGACGGCGGTGGCCGTGCAACAGGCCAAACGCAAGGAAACGCCGCCTTATGATCCGGCCATCAACGACCTGAACGCCGCGCTCATCGATCACTTCCAGATCGGGGACGCTGACCTGCAGGAGCTCGGCAAGCAGCGCGCCCGGGCGATCCAGGACGCACTGCTCTCCGACGGCCAGATCGACCCTGGGCGGGTGTTCATCGTCAACGCGAGCCCGAAGCCCGAATCGGGCGACAAGGTGAAGGTCGAACTGGGGCTCAAATGAGCTTGCGCGCGCGTGAATTCCGCGCGCGCCGCTTCAGCGTCCCCGCCGCTGTGCCGCGAGGTCGGGCAGCTCCCGGGCCGCCTGTTTCGGCCGCCGCTGCGCATCGTACAACCCCCAATGGGCTTCTTCCGGATGCACGGCCGCAGCGCCTGGTACGCCGGTGGCGTCATACGCTCGCCACGGCGCATCGAACGCCGCGAAATAGGCGAAGGCGCGCGCGGGGGTCGCGGGCAGTCGGCGGCGCAGCTCGGCGTACACACCCGCCTGGCGCGCTTCACTGAAGCCCGTGCTCGCAGGCGCGCTCGGCACGCCGGTCTCCTTCACCAGGATCGGACCACACACGCGTGGTGCGAGCTCATCGAGCACGTTCACAACGAACTGCGCCGCGGCGCTGTCGGGGGCGTCACGGAACCAGGGCTGGAAGATCGGATGGACGTTGACCAGCACGAAGTCGAGCCGGCGCAGCAACTCGCGCACGCCCGGCTGGTAATAGATGTGAAAAGGCTCCGTCGTGGTCAGTGGCACGCCGGGTGCACGCGAGCGTACGCGCGCCACCGCGGCGCCGAGCGCGGCCGGATCGCTGCGCCCTGAGAACAGCGTCTCGTTGCCGAGCGAGATCCCGGCCACCAGATCCGGGAAGCGCGTCGCCGCGGCGATCGCGGCCTCGAGCTGCGCATCGTCGGCCGGGTCCCATACGCCGATGATGAGCGCACGGAAGTCGAGCGTCGCGGCCAGCGCCGGAATGCTTTGCGCGCCGTGCACGGCATCGTAGGTGATGAGCGCATCGAACCTGCTCCGCAGCACGCGCAGATCCTCACGGATGCTGGCCGGATCGGCCGGCGTGACCCGACCGTCGATCACCCGGAGCGACGTGGGCTGGTAGGCAACGAAGCGTCCCTCCGCCAGCGCGCTGCGTAGGCGAACGAGGCCGGGCAACGCCTGCGGGTTCGCCGGGCAACCGGCATGCGGGGCCGCCATGGCGGTGAGCGCGAGCAGCGCGGCCCCCACTGCCAGGGACGGTTTGTGCCACACTGGATCGGTGCGGATGCCGGGGCGGGAGCCGAACCGATGCAGGATCAACATGAGCTGGCGGCGCGCTTTCGCGCCCTGCACGAGAGCGGGACCTTCGTCATCCCCAATGTCTGGGACGGCGGCTCCGCGGCGGTGATGGTGGCATTGGGCTTCAAGGCGCTGGCAACTTCCAGCGCCGCGTGCGCGGCAGTGCTTGGGCGGCTCGATGGCGAGATCACGCGCGAGCAAGCGCTCGCGCACGGGCGGCACATCGCTGCGCTCAGTCCCTGTCCGGTGGCCGCGGACCTGGAGAATGGCTTCGGCCACTCCCCCGAAGACGCCGCGCAGACCATCGAGCTTGCGGCGCGGACCGGGCTGGTCGGCGGCTCGATCGAGGATGCGAGCGGCGACCCGCGCGAGCCGATCTATGCACTCGATCACGCGGTCGAGCGCGTCGCGGCCGCGGCGGAGGCCGCGCACCGCCTGCCGTTTCCGTTCATGCTCACGGCACGCGCGGAGAACTTTCTCCACGACCGGGGGGATCTCGAGGACACGCTGCGCCGCCTGCAGGCCTTCGAGCGCGCCGGCGCAGACGTGCTGTTCGCGCCGGGACTGCCCGACCTCGCGGCGGTGCGCACGGTGTGCCGCTCACTCACCAAACCCGTGAACTTCATGGTCGGGATGCGCGGCAAGTCCTTCTCTGTCGCAGAGCTCGCGGCCGCGGGCGTACGACGCATCAGCCTGTCCACCTCGCTGTACCGCGCGGCGATCTCAGGCGTGCTGGCGGCGGCGCGCGAGATCCGGGAGGCCGGCACTTTCGGCTACGTCCAGGGGCTGGTCAGTGGGGATCAACTGGACGCCTGGCTGCGCCCGCCGCGCGCAGTCTGAGACCCCACGGCGGCAGAGGCGGGCGCCGCGTCGCCCGGCTGCGCTGCCCGCAGCCAGTCCCGAAAGCCCGGCACCCCCGCATCACCCTCGGCAGGCGCCCAGGCGGCAAACTCGGTCGCGGTCGCCGGATCGTACGGGCCTTCCTTGACCTCGAGGAACGCGCCGCCCTGCGCGCCGGGCACCAGAGTGTGCCAGGTCCCCGGCGGCGTTTCGTACGCCAGGCTGTCAGTGCCCTCGCCGACGCGGTGGCGTGCGGTGACGCGCCCCTGCTCGTCGAAGATCAGCACGTCGACACGGCCGCGCAGCAGCAGTGCGAGCTCACAGCGGCTCACGTGCCGATGCGGCCGGAAGTAGGCATCGCCGTGTGCTACGACGACGAAACGCTGCACCGGATCCTGCGGCGTGGCGTGGATGTTGTGGTGGGCGCGTCGGCGCGGGCTGGCCGCAGCGGCTGTCGCGAGCTCATCGAGCAGTGAGCGGGGCAGGAGCTTCACAGCGAGGCAGCATATCAACCGGTGCGCGGCTGGTGATACTTGTGAACGTCCGGCAGGAATCCCGCCAGCAACCCGATCAGCGGCAGGAACGCACAGATCTGGTAGACCAGACTGATACCCACATGGTCGGCAAGCGTGCCGAGCACCGCGGCCCCGACGCTGCCCATGCCGAAGGCCAGGCCGAAGAATAGTCCCGCCACCATGCCGGTGCGGCCGGGCAAGAGATCCTGCGCGTACACGACGATGGCCGGAAAGGCGGAGGCGAGGATCAGGCCTATCGGTATCGTGAGCACACCGGTCCAGAACAGATTCGCGTGCGGCAGCAGCAGCGTGAACGGCAGCACTCCGACGATCGAGGCCCAGATGATGTACTTGCTGCCGACGCGGTCACCGAGCGGGCCGCCGAGCATGCCGCCCACGGCGGCGGCGGCGAGGAATACGAACAGGTGCAGCTGCGAGCTGCGTACCGAGACATGGAAGTGCTCGATGAGATAGAAGGTGTAGTAGCTGGTGATGCTGGCGAGGTAGACATACTTGGAGAACACCAGCGCGAGCAGCACGCTGATGGCGAGGATCACGTGGTGCCGCGGGCGCGTGGCGGCGTGCGTGCTGCCGGCGCGCGCCAGCCGCCCGATGCCGTGGGTCTTGTACCAGTGACCGACGTTGACCAGCACGACGATGCCGAGAAGTGCGAACCCCGAGAACCAGGCGACACTCGACTGGCCGTGTGGCAGCACGACGAACGCCGCGAGCAGCGGACCGGCAGACGAGCCGAGGTTGCCGCCGACCTGGAACACCGACTGCGCGAATCCGTGCTTGCCGCCCGAGGCCATGCGCGCCACGCGGGAGGATTCGGGATGGAACACCGAGGAACCCGTGCCGATGAGCGCCGCGGCGACGAGCAGCAGCGGGTAGCTGCTGGCGAAACCGAGCAGCACCAGCCCGAGCAGCGTGAATCCCATGCCGGTGGCGAGCGAATAGGGGCGGGGGCTGCGGTCGGCGAACGCCCCGACGAGTGGCTGCAGCAGTGATGCCGTGAACTGAAAGGTAAAGGTCAGCAGGCCGATCTGGCTGAAGGTCAGCCGGTACGAGCTCTTCAGCATCGGATACAGCGCCGGCAGCAGCGACTGCATCATGTCGTTCAGCAGGTGGCAGAAACTGATCGCGGCGAGCACGCCCATTGCCGTGCCGCCGGCCTCACCGACGTGCCGGAGTACGCGGACCGAATCGCGCAAGCCTTACTCCTGCCGCTCCTGCGGCGCTGTTAGCGACAATGTGCCGCAACGGCGGCGCAAAGCCCATCTCTCTAACAGGAGGCGCACTCGGACGGGCGCGCGGTGCCTACCGCGCGGGCGGGTCTTGGCCTAGCATCTGACGGCTTTGACCGAAGTCTCCGCACCCCTGGGCACCCTCGAGTTGGCGCTTGCGCACGCCAGAGGGCTGCTCGCGCGCGACCCGGCGCTGGCCGCAGGGCAGGCGCGTGAAATCCTGCGCGTCGTACCGGGGCATCCGCAGGCGCGGCTCATCCTCGGCGCTGCGCAGCGCATCGCCGGGCAGACCCAGGCGGCGCTCGAGGTACTCGAGCCGCTCGCGCGGGAACAGCCACGGGCGGTGGCAGTGCATCTCGAGCTGGGTGCGGCACTGGGCCAGGCCGGCCGCACCCAGGAGGCGGTGGTAGCACTGCGGCATGCGCTGCTGCTCAAAGCCGACTCTCCGGACGCCTGGCGGCTGCTGGCCGATCAGCTGGACGTGCAGGGCGATGGCGGCGGCGCCGATCAGGCGCGGGCGCGTTACCTTGCTGCCGCCACCAAAGACCCGCGCCTGATGGAAGCCGCGGCCGCGCTGGTGCGCAACGAGCTGCCGCTCGCCGACGCCCGCCTGCTCGCGCATCTGCAGGCGCACCCGACCGACGTCGCGGCGCTACGCATGCGGGCGGAAGTTGCCGGTCGGCTCGGTCGCTACCAGGACGCACAGCAGCTGCTCGAGCGCTGTCTCGAGCTCGCGCCGAGCTTTGAAGCCGCGCGCCACAACTACGCGACCGTGCTCAACCGTCAGGGCAAGGCGGAGCAGGCGTTGCCGCAGGTGGAGCGGCTGCTGGCGAAGGAGCCGCACAATCCGAGCTATCGCAACCTGCACGCGGCAGTACTCGCGAACCTCGGCGACTACCAAGGCTCCATCCGCGCCTACGAGGCGGTGCTCGCGCAGTTCCCCCAGCAGCCGAAGACCTGGATGAGCTACGGGCATTCGCTCAAGACATCCGGCCGCCAGGCCGACAGCATCGCAGCGTACCGGCGCGCGATCGGCATGGACGCGACGCTCGGCGAGGCGTGGTGGAGTCTCGCCAACCTGAAGACGGTTCGCTTCTCGGCAGACGACATCGCCGCTCTGCACGCGGCGCTGGCGCGCGACGATCTCGCTGACGATGACCGCCTGCACTTCGAGTTCGCGCTCGCCAAGGCACTCGAGGACGCCGCGGCCGAGGATGAGCGGCTCTACGAGCAGAGTTTCGCTCACTACGCGCGCGGTAACGCACTGCGACGCAAATCCCACCCCTACAGCGCCGCCGAGCAAGCCGTATTCGTGCGGCGCCTTTGCCAACTGTTTACGCGGGAATTCTTCGCCGCGCGCGCCGGCGCGGGGGCGGCGGCGGGCGATCCGATCTTCGTGCTCGGGCTGCCGCGTTCGGGCTCGACACTGATCGAGCAGATCCTGGCGAGCCATTCCATGGTCGAGGGCACCATGGAGCTGCCGGACATCCCACGGCTGGCACGCGAGATCGCCCATCCCGCCGCGGACGAAGCGGTCGGCTTCGTCACGGCGGTGGCGGCGCTCACCCCGCCGCAGCTGCGCGATCTCGGCGAGCGCTATCTGGCACGCACCCGGCTGATGCGCCGGAGCGCTCGGCCCTTCTTCGTCGACAAAATGCCGAACAACTGGCTCTATGTCGGCCTCATTCAACTGCTGCTGCCGAACGCGCGCATCATCGACGCCCGGCGCCACCCGTTGGGTTGCTGCTTGTCCTGCTTCAAGCAGCACTTCGCGCGCGGTCAGAGCTTCACGTACGGCCTCGAGGATCTGGGCCTTGCCTATCGCGATTACGTGGCCCTCATGGCCCACTTCGACACGGTGCTGCCCGGGCGAGTGCACCGGGTGCTCTACGAGGACATGATCGCGGACACCCCTGCGCAGGTGCAGCGGCTGCTCGAGTACTGTGGCCTGCCGTTCGAGGAGTCGTGCCTGCGCTTCTACGAGAACGAGCGACCGGTGCGCACGGCAAGCTCGGAGCAAGTGCGCCAGCCGATCTTCCGCGAGGGACTTGAACAGTGGCGACATTACGAGCCGTGGCTCGGGCCGCTCCGGCAAGCGCTCGGCTCGGTGCTCGAGGTTTATCCGGAGGTGCCCGGCGATCTTCGAGTCTTCGAGCCGCCATCCGCTTCTTGAAAATCGATCCGCTTCGCGTAGGCTTGGCAGCTCAGGGGAGCTGCGCGATTACCACAACCACTCAGGGGATGGGGCTCAAGCCATGACACGTAGCCGACGTCGCAAATTAGAGCGGATACACGCACCAAAGCATCATGTCGTCCGGCGCAACGCCATACCT
Organism: uncultured Gammaproteobacteria bacterium; assembly: GCA_963837075.1. Classification (GTDB taxonomy): domain Bacteria; phylum Pseudomonadota; class Gammaproteobacteria; order Steroidobacterales; family Steroidobacteraceae; genus 13-2-20CM-66-19. The sequence continues at coordinate 1,513,408 of CAWILY010000009.1, forward strand.
GTTGCGGCGACGCTACTGGCGGCCGTACCCGGGGCCTACGCGGCTGACGAGGCTACCGAGAGCACCGGCCTGGCGGAAGTCGTGGTGACTGCCGAGAAGCGCGTCGAGAACCTGCAGAACGTCCCGATCAGCGTCGAGGTCTTCGACAACAAGAAGCTCGAGCAGCTGAGCATCACTAATCTCGATGACTACGTGAAGTTCTCGCCGAGCGTATCCATGGTGGGTTCTCAGGGTCAGGGCGGCAACGCCCAGCCGGGCGAGTCGCACGTCTACATCCGCGGCGTCGTGAACGGCGGCGACGGCAATCACTCCGGCTCGCAGCCCACGGTCGGCACTTACCTCGACGAAATGCCGGTGACGACCATCGACGGCACCGTCGACATCCACATCTACGACGTCCAGCGCATCGAGGTGCTGGAGGGACCGCAGGGGACCCTGTTCGGTGCGAGCTCCGAATCGGGAACCGTCCGCATCATCAGCAACAAGCCCGAGCTCGGGAAGTTCTCGGCGGGCTACGACGTCGGCGGCAACTACGTCGTCGACCACACGGGCGCCGGTTATACGCTCGAGGGCTTCGTCAACATCCCGATCTCGGACTGGGTGGCGGTGCGCCTGGTCGGTTGGATGTCGCAGGACCCGGGCTACATCAGCAACGTCGCCGGCACCAACGCGAGCGCCTGCATCTACAATGGTGTGCGGACGTTCCCGACGTGGTCCGGCCAGGCCACCGCGACCCCGATGCCCTGCGCCAACCCGGCCACGGCGCCCATCGGTGCGGGCTCCATCACGAATGCGCCCTGGCTCTCGAACGACTACAACACCGTGATCACCCGCGGTGGCCGCGGTGCGCTCAAGTTCCAGGTCACCGACAACTGGACCGTGACGCCGAGCGTCATCGCCCAGAACATGAGCACCAAGGGTTTCTTCGCCTATGACCCGAACGTCGGCGACCTGGAGGTGGCGCACTTCGGGCCGGAGAACACCACCGACAACTGGTACATGACCGCCCTCACCATCGAGGGCAAGGTTCACGATTTCGACATCGTGAATGCCGCCGGATTCTTCAAGCGCAACTGGCACAGTCTCGCCGAGTACAGCGACTACTCCGAGTTCTATGACCGTGCCTACGGTTCCGGCGCGGTCTGGACCGGCAACAACGGCCAGCCCATCATGCCGCAGGAGTACGTGATCGGTAAGAACAACTTCGAGAAGTGGAGCGACGAGTTCCGTATCAGCACCCCGGCGGACAAGCCGGTCAAGGCCACGGTCGGCTTCTTCATCCAGCGCCAGGTGCATGATATCTATCAGCAGTACACGATTCCGGGGTACAACAACACGACGGTCAACGGCGGCGCCTTTGGCCAGCCGAGCCCGAACCCCGCCGGCTTCGCGCAGTACTACTCGATTCCCAACATGGACAACACGATCTGGCTCACGGACGAGCAACGTGTCGATCGCGACAAGGCCGGGTTTGCGCAGGTCCAGTGGGATATCAACCCGCAGTGGTCGGCACAGGTCGGGTACCGCTTCTACCACTACGACAATTCACTCGTCGGCTTCTTCGGATACAGCGCGACCTACTCTGGGCCGAAGCCGAATCCGAATCCGCCGCCGGCGACCATACCCGGCACTGGTGTGTCGAATTGTTCCATCAATCACACGGGCTTTCCCCCGTATAACCCGCCGATCGTCGGCGGGTCGCCCTGCACCAACATCAACTTCGATGTCAGTAACTCGGGGAGCGTGCCCAAGTTCACTCTCGACTATAAGCCGACCTCTGATTCCCTGGTTTACTTCACGTACTCCAAGGGATTCCGGCCCGGCGGCGTGAATCGCGTCGGTCAGGCCAACGGACAGCCCGTCACCTATCAGCCCGACTATCTGCAGAACTACGAGCTCGGCTGGAAGACGCAGTGGGCCAACAACCGCCTGCGGTGGAATGGCGCGCTGTTCTGGGAGAACTGGAATGACTTCCAGTTCTCGTTCCTCGTGCCGCCGAGCATCACCGCCGTCGGCAACGGTGGTGACGCCACCATCAAGGGTTTCGAGAACACCCTGCAGTTTGCGGCCACCGACCAGCTGATGCTGAGCGTGAACACGACGTTCCTCGATCCTTACCTGACGCAGAACTATTGCGGCATCCTCGGGGTGACCAATTGCCCGACGCTGACGAATTCCGCTGCCTTCTATCCGGGCGGCGCGCCGGGACCGTACGTGTGGACGGGACCCCTGGCGCCTAAGGGCACCAACCTCCCGGTGGCGCCGAAGTTCAAGGGAAACATCGTCGCCCGCTACACGCTCACGCCGATCAATGACTGGTCGCCGTTCGTGCAGGCCGCATTCGTCTACCAGTCGCAGACGTCGAATATCATGATCGTTCCGATTAACAACATCGTCGGCAACAATCCGGCCTACGGCCTGCTCGATATGTCAAGCGGGGTCGACAACGGCAAGTTCAGCGTGACGCTCACCGTTACGAACGTGACCGACAAGCGCGCGGAGCTGACACGCTTCACTGAAGCGAATCAGATCGCGGACCCGCAGGTGTACGTGCTGCCCTCGCAGCCGCGCACCATCGGCATCAAGTTCGCCGAGCGCTTCTAGGCGGGTGGCACCGATGCCTCCCCGGCATCGGTGCCTGCTCCTCCTCGAGGCGGCCGACATGGCGGCCGCGGACCTGCTCCTTTAATGTTGCGGCCCATGGACATCGTCGAGTCGACCCGGCGCTACGAGCGCTGGCTCGGGCGGACCGTGCCGCTGGTGCGCGCCGATCTCGAGCTGAAACATCGGCTGATGGCGGCCGACGTCTTTTCCTTCCTGCGGGCCACGTTCTACCGCTGGGCGCAGCAGTGGCCGCAAACCTGCCCGGAGCTCTCCCGCGCACCCGCGGTACTCGCCGTCGGTGATCTGCACGTGGAGAACTTCGGCACCTGGCGTGATGCCGAGGGCCGCCTCATCTGGGGCGTGAACGATTTCGACGAGACCGTGACGCTGCCCTACACGCAGGACCTGGTGCGCCTCGCCACGAGCGCGCTGCTCGCCATCGAGGAGTCACGGCTGACGCTGTCGTTGCAGCGCGCGTGCGCCGCGATCGTCGCCGGTTACACCGAATCGCTCGAGGAGGGCGGGGGGGCGGTGGTGCTGGCCGAGCGCTATCGCTGGCTGCGTGATCTCGCCATCGCACGGCTCAAGGACCAGCGCCCGTTCTGGGAGCGCCTGCGGACGCTGCCCACCGCCAGCGGCCGCGGCGGCGCGCATCCCCGGCAGCTGCTGCGCGCTGCGCTGCCTTCGCGCGACCTCGAGGCGCGCCTGGTGCAGCGCCAGGCGGGCCTCGGCAGTCTCGGACGGGTGCGCCTGGTGGCGCTCGCCGACTGGCGCGGCGGCATGATCGCGCGCGAGGCGAAACCGCTGGCGCCGTCGGCCTGGCTGTGGGCGCTCGATGAGCCCCTGCAGCCGCCACGCTACAGCGAGCTCATCTCGTGCGCGGTGCGGGTGCCCGACCCGTTCCTCGGCGTGCACGGCAAGTGGCTCATCCGCCGCCTCGCCCCCGATTGCAGCCGCATCGAGCTCGCGAGCCTCCCCAGGGGTCGTGACGAAGTCCGCCTGCTGCGGATGATGGGATGGGAGACGGCCAATATGCACCTCGGCACTGCGCGTCAGCGCAAGTCCATCCTCGCCGATCTCGGGCGCCGGAAAAGCAGCTGGCTCGCGAAGGCGGCGCGCCGCATGGTGCAGGTGCTGGAGCGAGACTGGCGACGGTGGGGCAAGGCGGCATGAGAGATCTGACCCAGGGACCCATTGCGCGGCAGCTGGTGGCGATGGCCGTGCCGATCGCCGTCGGCATGCTGTTCCAGACGCTGTACTTCCTGGTCGACCTGTACTTCGTGTCGCGGCTCGGGGATGCGGCGATCGCGGGGGTGAGCAGCGCCGGCACCGTCACGTTCGTGATCCTGGCGCTCACCCAGATGCTCGGTGTCGGCACGGTCGCGCTGGTGGCGCATGCGGCCGGCGCGAAGGATCCGCGCCAGGCGAACCTGGTCTTCAACCAGGCGGTGCTGCTGTCGGCGATCTGCGGCGTGCTCACGCTGGCTGCGGGCTTTCTCGCCGGCGGTTCCTACGTGCGCGCGGTCGCGGCGGATCCGGCCGCGGCCGCCGCCGGCGTGGCGTATCTGTACTGGTACACCCCGGGGCTCGCGCTGCAGTTTGCGTTGGTCGCGATGGGATCGGCGCTGCGCGGCACGGGGATCGTGCAGCCGACCATGATCGTGCAGATGCTGACCGTGGCCGTGAACATTGTGCTCGCGCCCATCCTCATCAGCGGCTGGGGCACGCATCACCCGCTCGGCGCAGCCGGCGCCGGTCTCGCCAGTACGCTGGCGATCGCCGTCGGCGTGCTGCTGCTAACGATATATTTCGCGCGCCTCGAGCACTACGTCGCGCTGCACCCACCCCTGTGGCGACCGAACGGCCGCGTTATCGCGCGCATCCTCAACGTCGGACTGCCGGCGGGGGGCGAGTTCCTGATGATGTTCGTCATCCTGGCCGTCATCTACTGGGTTATCCGCGCCTTCGGGCCGGCGGCGCAGGCCGGATTCGGCATCGGCGGGCGGGTGATGCAGGCGCTGTTCCTGCCGGTCATGGCGATTGCGTTCGCGGTCGCGCCCGTGGCCGGGCAGAACTTCGGGGCACGTCACTTCGCGCGGGTGCGCGAGACGTTCCGCATCGCCCTCATCCTGAGCAGCGTGCTCATGCTGGCCGTTACGCTGCTGTGCCAGTGGCGACCGGAGTGGTTCATCCGCGTGTTCAGCGCTCAGCCGGACGTCATCGCGGTTGGTGCGCCGTACCTGCGCATCATCTCCTGGAATTTCGTGGCCAGCGGGCTGATCTTTACCTGCTCGGGCGTGTTCCAGGCGCTCGGCAATACCTGGCCGTCGCTCCTGAGCTCGGCCTCGCGCCTGCTCACCTTCGTGCTGCCGGCGGTGCTCCTGTCGACACTGCCGCACTTCACCCTGACACAGGTGTGGTACCTGTCGGTGGCCACCGTCACGCTGCAGGCTCTCACCAGCCTCGCGCTGCTGCTCGTGGAGTTACGCCGCAAGCTCGGCCCCGCGGCCGCGCGCGCTGCGGCCGCCGGCGTCGCGCCAGTCGGCCCTGGCGAGGGCTAGCGTGGCAGGCGCCCTCCGGGGCTGAGCCGGAAGCGCGCCGCCGTTACTTCGGCTCCTGGCCGGGGCTCTGATCCGCGAGCGGAAAAGTCTGCGCCGCCGGAGCCGGTGTGGCGCCTGACCGGGCATGGGCAGCGGGTGCCGCCACGGTTGCCGCCGGAGTCGCCGCCATCGCCGGCACGGCATTCGTGGACGCCGTCGGAGTCGCGGCGGCGGACGCGGTGCGCTGCGTGCCGGTGCTCGTGGCCACCGCCGCGAGGAAGCGGTGAGCCGCCTCGTCGTCGCTGCTCACGCTGCCGGCGAGGATATCGCTCGCCATGATTCCGGGCTTCTTATAGAAGGCCGAATCAGCGGAATCATCGATGCTGATGACGGTGCCATCGAGGGCGATTCCCGCGAACACGCCCTTGTTACGCGAGTAGGAGTACACCTCCGCCTTGAAGGTGGGGTCGGTCGCCGCCGAGGCCTCGCGCCCCACCGGACCTGCCGCCACCGAGGCGCCGGCCCCGAGGGTCACCTTGCCGCCGCTGATGCCCTCGACCCCACGGGGCGTGGTGAACACCAGCACGATATCGGTCGACTGGATGCCCCACTGCCAGCCGAAGCTGCCGCCGGTCAGGGTAACGAAGGCGGGGCTCGTGAAGCGGCCGTCCTTGTCACGGACCACCAGGACGCCGTGGCCGCGCCGCCCGCCGACAAAGAAGGCGATCTTGGTGAGGCTCGGAATGACCGCGATGCCGTAGGCGCGATCGAGCAGCCGGTCGGGAATCGCCCCGTCGCGCAGGCCGCGCAGCTCCTCGAGCACCTCGCTGGCGATCAGCAGACGGCCCTCTTCGCGTGCCTGGGCGTGGGCGCCGGCAGCGGCCGCCGCGAAGGCGAGGCCGGCCAGCAACGTAAATACGGAAGTGCGGATGCGCATGATGAGTAATCCCCTGTCAGTAGGACTGTCACCGCGGGCCGAAAAAAAGAAGCCAACGGCTTGACTCGACAGCTTAACTTGTGCCGCGCGCACACACAAACGCGCGTCCCCGGCAGCTTCCGCTCGTCAGTACCAAATGGACAGGTAGATCTGGAAGATATTCGCGTTCAGCTTGTACAGCGGCTCGTTCCCGGCGCCGTACTCGCTGGCCAGCAGCGCGTCGCGGAAATCGCTGTAGTCGACCGTCAGGTGCTCGACTTCGACGTTGAAGGTGCTTTGCTTCACCCACGACGGCACCCACGCGTAGTGGTTGAACTGGTAGGTGGCGCCGGCACCGACGGTGTAGCTGTGGAAGGCGGCGAGCTCGCGGTCGCGTGCCATGAAGTTCTGATAGTCCGCGTACGGGTACAGGTCACTGTAGAAGTCGGCGTGGCTCTGCTGGTACCAGCGCAGGCTGGCGTTGAAGATCCACTGCTTCCACTCGGGCCAGGTGTAATCCGCCTGCACGGTATTGGCGTGGATCTGCCAGGTGTCCTGGAAGTAGCGGTACGACAGGCCGAAGGCTGCGCGCCACGGCAGGTAGTACTTCGCCTGGATGGAGGCGGCGTTGATGGTGCGCGTGTCGGGATAGACCTGGTCGGCGAGCGTGAAGCCCTCGCCCATGCCGGGCGACAGGTAGCGGATCTTGCGGTAGGGATTGGCGAGATAGCCCTGGTCGGTCAGCAGCTGATAGTTGAAGTTCGCGATCAGGTTGCGCGTCAGGATCTGGGTGATGCCGAGCGAGTAGCCGCGGTGGTCGGCGCGCTCGTGGAAGGTCGGATCGTTGATGATCACACCGTCTGGCGTCTTGATGTCGCGGTAGATCTGGTCCCAGCCGCGCAGGTAACCCAGGGTCACGGTGGTCAGGTCGCCGAACATGTCCTGGCTGACCGAGTAGTAGCTGGTGTCGGCGATGTAGTCCGGCTCGCGGCTGTGGATATAGCCGGCGCTGTAGGTCGTCTTGCCGTGCAGGTAGTCGATGCCGTAAGTCTCCTGCTTGCGGGTCTCGTGATAGGGGCTGGCCGAGAGCTTCACGTCGATCGAGGCGCTCGAGATCATGTCCTCGTAGTAGCCGGCCGACAGCGACACGGTGTCGCCGAAGTTCTTGCGCACCAGCACTTCCGGGCCGTCGACGGTGATATCGCCGCCGTTATAGCCGTGCCACATGACATCGGCGCGCTCCTCGGGCAGCACGCCGCCGAGCGCCGGCGCGGTGATCACGATCAGCGCCAGCAGCGTCCGCGCGAACGGACTGATCAGCTCGTCTGAAACGGTGCGCGGTGCCGCGCGCCCCGCGCCGCTCAGTTGCATCCGCAGCCGCCGCCGACGGCGCCGGTGCCACCGTGAGCACCTTCGCGCGTCTCGAGCACGTGCTGCAGGTACGTGCTCGAGACCGGATTGCGCGCGAACGACATGATCGGATCGGCCAGATGCTCACGCTCGTAGGGTTTCACCCACGGCGTCGGCGCCGTGCAGGCGGCGAGTGCCGCCAGCACCAGCGCCGCCACGATGCGAAGCGAAAGCCGCGTTGCGCTGCTCATTTCCGGCTCCCCGACGATTGTAGTGCGGCCGTCATTCCCCATCATTCCCTGATCAGGGTGCGGATGCTGTCGAGATACTCGTTCTCGTCACCAGGCTTGTAGCCGCGGTGCAGTTTGCGCAAGTTCCCGTTGCGGTCGATGATCACGGTGCTCGGCATGCCGGCGACGTCGTATAGCTTACTCACTTTACTGTCGCGGTCGTAGAGGATCGGAAAGCTGACCGGTGTTGCCTTGAGCCAGTCGTCGGCGGCCTTGGAGTCCGGCTCGACGTTGACGCCGATCATGGTGAAGCCGAGCTTGTTGTACTTTTTGTAAATGCTTTCGAGCAACGGCATCTCCTGACGGCACGGGCCGCACCAGCTCGCCCAGAAGTTGATCATCACCACCTGGCCCTTGTACTGCGACAGGCTCACATCGCTCCCACCCTTGGCGGCGAGGGTGAACTGCGGCGCGGGACCGGCCGGATCAGCCAGTACCGACAGCGAGATGGCGAAGGCTGCGACAATGGCTGCGATACGGTTCCTCATCGTGCATACCTCTTAGAAGAAGACGGTCACACCAATGAGCGCTTCGAGGTTGTTGGTGAGCTGGGTATAGCCCAGTACGCTCTCCTGGAGAATGTGGTCCTGCACCGTCACGTGCAGCGCCAGCCAGTCCGCCGGCACCACCCGGTAGCCGGCACCAACGTTCACCGTGAACTTCGTGTCCCCGGCGAAATCGGTGCCACCGATGCCGCCGAGAAGATAAAAAGCGCTCGTCATGGCGAGGCCGCGACCGACAAAGGCTTCGCCAGGGAGGAAGTTGTAGCCCAGTGAGAGGTCGTAATACGTGAAATGCCTCTCAGAAGGTGTAAGCAGCTGGATCTGGCTGAGGGTCTCGAAGCTGGTCTGCCCGGCGGTGGCACGCCCGGCTTCGGCCTGGAAGAAGAAATCCTCGGATACGTGGTAGGCGAGGGTGGCCCCGTAGGAGGGGTGGGTGCCGAAGTTCTCGATCGACAGCGCGCCGTACTGGGCGCCGAACTCCCAGTCGGAGCTGCGGATGCGCGGCACTTTCACCTTACGCCGCGAAACTTCCGGCTCGATCACCCGCGGGGGCGCATTCTCCTCGGGAGACTGATCCTGAGTGCTGCTGGCGTTCGCCTTGGACCCGTGATGGAACCAGCTGCGCACCGAGGCGCAACCGGGGAGCGCCGCGAGGGCCACGATCAGAAGAAGAACGCGAATCCGGCTTTCCATTCGTCCTCTTCCTCGTTCTGGTTGCGATTGGTGAAGATCCAGTGAGCCTTGTACTCGGCGCGCAGGAAGAAGCGCCGCGTCAGGTAGAAGCGGATGCCGCCGCCGACGTATGCCGAGGGCTCGGTGCGGTCGGCGGCCTGCACCAGCGTCGCCTTGGGTGAGGTGTGCACCCAGCCGCCGCCGAGGGTGAGAAACGGCGACCAGCGCGCCTCGGGCGCGATCACGTGCGCCAGCCCGAAATCAAGCAGGGTGCAGTTGGAGTACCTGCCGTAGCATTCCCCGAGCGCCCCTTCCAGGTGCAGCTGCGAGTTGAACGACAGCGCCGCATAGCCCGATACCAGTGAGGCACCGCCGTACGAGCCGGCGAACACGCCGCCCTCGTAGCGGTGATCGGCGAAGCCGGCGCGGTTGCCGAGGTCGACCTTGAAGGGCGTGCCGTCGGCCAGCACCGTCTTCTGCAGATCATCGAGCGATGCCCAGCCTTCCACACCGCGCTCGGTACGCACCTTGTACCAGTCCGTGCGCCGGAACAGCACGTCCACGCTGTCCTCGCGCGCCACCACGTGGAACACCGGGTAGCCGCGACCCGGGCCGGTATGCAGCTCCAGGAACGGCTGTGCCACGAACAGCTGCAGATACTCGCGCGCACCACCGGTCACGGGGGTGAGCAGCGCAGCCAGCAACAGAATGCCCGCGAGCGCACACTGGCGCGCACGCCTGGTCAAGTCCGTCCTTCGCTCAATTTAACGGTACCGTGGGATCCCATGGGTTGTTGAAGTACTGCGCGCCAATATCGAGCCACTCGGACACCAGACGAAGCTCCGCGGGAGTCAGCCAGCCCGCGTGCGTGCTGCCGGAACCCGCGGCAAAGCGGTTGAGAAACTGGGCTGACAGCCCGCCGTTCGCGCTGCCCGCATTCACAAATGGACCGACCGACGGCCCCGGCTGGGGTCCGTTCGCGGTCATGATAACTGTGTTGTGCGGGAACAGCAGCTGCTGATACGAAGTGAATTCCTGCGGCACGTTCGCGGATGCCGAGTTGGTCAGATCGAGATTGCCGGCCGGCGTCTGCGCGGCGCCGGCGGCGTTCAGCGGATTGTGGCAGCCCGCCTGCGTGCAGGTGTTGTTCGCAATCACAGCTCCGGTGGTCGGATTGGTCACCACCCGCTGGTAGTCCCACAGCGGCTGGATGTGCTCCGGGTAGTTGATCTCGATGCGGCAGTTCGCCGCCCAGGCGGTGATGCACAGTGCCGTGGTCGGAAACGCCGTGTGGAACTGCGTCGCATCGTCGTAGCGGTAGAAGATCGATGCGCCCGGGGTCGCCTGCGCGGGGTCGGTCCACACGTCGGTGTAGATCACATTGACGCCGGGCACCATCTGCGCGCACGGCGGGTGGTCGTTGCTGCAGCTCCAGTCCATGCGCGCCTGCGCCATGGTCTGCTGGGGCGCGGTCGGTATGAACGGCTCGAGGGTGGTGCCGCTCATGGTGGTGATCGGCGCGGCAAGAGTGCCGGGGAAGGGCGCGCCCGCGGCACTCGCTCCCGCCCAGGCTGAATTGAACAGGCCCTGCCGCCCGTGCGAGACCGGGTTCTGCGCGCTGGCCTGCGGCAGGTGACAGCCGTTGCAGGAGACCACCTCGCCCGGCTGCACCTGCAGCCATACACCCTGCGCCGGCGTGATGCGCCGTGCATTGAGGTCGAGCACGGAAAGGCGCAGGGCAACCTGCGCCGGCACCTCGATGCGCACCGAGCCGTCCGGCTCGATCGGCGCATAGCCGAGGATCTCCGTCATGTAGTTGCTGGCGCCGAAGGCGGCTTGGGACAGTTTGAGCAGCTGCTGGCTGGGGATCGACACCGCCTTCTCGATGCGGATGAAGCGCGCGGCGCGTTGCCCCGGCGGGGTCTTCACGGAGTTCGCGACCGTGGCGATGTTCGGCACGGCGGTATCGACGTCGTCGAAGTCGTAGACACTCCTTATATCTATGACCCCGACACCGGCGTTCACCCAGTTCTGGTTGAGGTTCGCCCCCCCGACCTGGTCGGGGATGATGTTCGGCAGCGGCCGCGGCTGCGCCACGGCGACATCCGTGACCATCGTCCCCTCGACCGGCTGACCGATCGGCATCATGGTGTTCGAGGTCGGGTCGAACATCCACACGCTGTAGAGCGGCGGCGCCACCGTGGGCTTCGGCGCGGCGAGATTCGCCGCGGTGCATGCCACGATGGTCGGCGGCGTCTGCGTGGTGTTCAGCAGCCGGCACTGCCCCCAGCTGACGAGGATGCGGCCGGTGCCGTCCAGCAGCGGCACGGCCGAGTTGAAGCGTCCGGCGGGCGAGGGACCGGGCACGGTCACCACATTGCTGGGGGTGGCATTGACCTGCGCCGGACCCTTGAGCGTCTTGTCGGCGAGCAGCGGCTGCATGTTGTCGACGAACTGCGTGCCGTTGATGGTCACGAGGTCACCGCCGAAGTCGACGTCGGTGTACTGGCGGATGATCGCCATGATGCTGCCGTCCTGCGTCGGATGCGGCTGCACGAACTCGATCACGGTGTTGTTGGTGCCGGTGTTGTGGCTGTTGGCGCCGTAATAGAGCTCGAGGTCCGTGCCGTCCGGGTTGGCCGAGTACAGCGACATCTGGTTGCGTCCGCCGGCGGGCATGTTGTCCCAGCGGCTCCACAGCACCCGGCCGCTGGCCAGCACCGTGGCATCGCGGTCGTGGCTCTGGTTGAAGCTGATCTGGTGGATGCCGGTGCCGTCCGGATTCATGACCTCGAGGACGAACGCCGGGTCGGTGCGATCCTCATCCTGGGCGACGAACTGCGGATCGCCCTGATCGAGCAGCACGCCCTGTGACTGATCCTGCCGCGTGGTCGAGAACACGATGCGGCCGTCCGGCAGGTAGTGCGGCGAGACGTCGTTGACGGTCACCGGATCCGGGTCGGTGGCGGGATTGATCACCGCGGCCAGGCTGTCGGTGGCGATGGTGTACTGATAGATGCGCCAGCCCGGTGCCTTGGCTAAATTCTGGTTGGGCATGAGCGGACCGCGCATGGCGAAGATCACCAGCGTGCCGTCCGCAGACGTATCGACGTCCTTCACGTCCCAGAACTCACCGCTGGCGGCTGCGGAGGCGGTGATGCGCGCGGTGATGTTGCTTTCCTGCGCGCTCGACGAGGCGCTGGTGCGCTTCCACAGGTCGGCCGAGGGCAGCGCGTTACTCATGATGCGCAGGTCGTCCTGGATCACGTTACCCGCCTTGTCGGTCGGCACGCTGCGCTTCACATAGAAGATCGGATAGTCGACGGTGGCCGGATCCGAACCCTGGCTGTTGGCGATGTTGACGCTGCCGCCACCGTTGCAGCCGGCGAGTCCCGCCACCAGCAGCAGAGCCGCCGCCAGGCACGGCAGCGGCCGGACGCTGCGCGCCCACCGCCTGAGGTTCTGCCCGCTGCGCGCATTCATGTGCGCCTCCATTAGGTCCGCGGTCCGCCGCGGCCAGTGAATGTAACGTAATTCAGTGTCAGCGTGATTATTTATGGCCATAACAATCTCGATAGCGCCGAACGCGTCACAGCGCGGCGGCGCACCTCGCGGTTCTCATAGGCCCCAGCGTGTGTGGGGGCGAACGATGTACTGGTAGTCGTTCGACCGGCCGCACGCCGTGACCGGGCTCGCAGTTTGCCGCGCATTGAGCAGCGCGGCCTAACAACAACACAAACTGTCGGCGGCTGGCGACGTCACTTGCTTGAGACATTCGGGGCGGGGTTGCGCGACCGTATAGTACGGCTCGCGCATAAGGCAGTTTCGGGAGGCCACGAGCGCCATGAATGTCAGAACCAACACGGCACAGGTCCACGCGGGCCGCACGCGCAGCGTCGCGCTCACCGGCTCGTTGTTGCTGCTGGCGCAGCTGCTGCCCGCACCCGCCTATGCCGGTCCCAACGAGCAGGCGAAACGCATCTACGAGCGCCTCGCCGGCGTGCCGCCGAGCGCGACGGTGCTGGCGCAGATGGCCAACATCATCAACACCGGCTGCGGCGCCGCCGGCTGCGCGCCCGGTGATCCATCGCTGGTGCAGGCCGCTGCGATCGCGGTCGCTCCGGCCACCGCGCCGACCTTCTACAACGTGACGCTGAAGAACTGGGTCATCCCCTGGACCAACCGCGACCAGACCGTGTTCGCGCCGTTCAACGACTACGCGGCGACCGTGATCGGCATGGTGCGCGATGACGTACCGTTCAACACCGCGCTGTCCGCCGACATCCTCTATACGGTGAACGCGGGCGGCCTGCCGGCACCGTCCAACGCCAGCAACGCCCACTACGCCACGGCCGAGGCCAACGGCGTCGACCTGAGCAGCGCGCTCAAGCAGACCTCGCAGTCGGCAACCTACGGCACGCCGACCGCGGCCACCGCCGGGCTCATCACCACCTACGCTGCCGAGGCCGCGTTCTTCATCAACGGCACCAACCGCGCGATGTTCCGCTACACGATGATCAACCACTTCTGCAACGACATGCAGCTGCTCGAGGACACCACCCGTCCCACGGACCGTATCCGTCAGGACGTAGCGCGTTCCCCCGGTGGCGACAGCCGCGTGTATCTCAACACCTGTGTCGGCTGTCACAGCGGCATGGATCCGATGGCGCAGGCATTCGCCTACTACAACTTCAACGGCACGCTCGCCTCGCCGATGAATACCGGCACGATGCAGTACACCCAGGGCCTGGTGCAGCCGAAGTACCTGATCAACTCGGCCAACTTCCCCTACGGCTTCGTGACACCGGACGACAGCTGGTCGAACCGCTGGCGCGGCGGCGTCAATGCCTCGTTCGGCTGGAGCGCTTCGCTCCCCGGCAGCGGCAGCGGCGCCAAGTCGCTCGGTCAGGAGTTCGAGTCGGCCCAGGCCTTCGCCACCTGCCAGGTGACCAAGGCGTTCCAGGCCGTGTGCTTCCGCGCACCGACCAGCGCCGCTGACATGACCACCGTGGCCTCGATCACTTCGAGCTTCCAGTCCGGTTACAAGCTCAAGCAGGTGTTCCAGCAGGTCGCTGCCGCCTGTCCGGGCCAGTAAGGGAGCGCGCCGCAATGTATATGAGTCCCGTAGCCATCCCCGTTCCGTCGGGTGCGGTCGTGCGGCGCGCCGCGCGCGCGCTGCGTCACGGCGCCGCACTCGCGATCCTCACGGCACTCGCCGCCTGCAGCGGCGGCGGCGGCCCGGGCGTGTCGGTGAACCAGCCGGCCGGCACGAGCAGTCAGGCCAACAGCTACACCGGCCCGGCGGCGGCGAACGCCGACGTGCTGGCGTTCCAGCTGAACCTCTGGCAGAACATCACTCCGTCGGATCGCTGCGGCGGCTGTCACCACGCCGGCGGCCAGTCACCGATGTTCGCGCGCTCGGACGATGTCAACCTCGCCTACCAGGCGGCGCTGCCGCTGGTGAATCTCACCAACCCGTCGCAGTCGACGCTGGTCCTGAAGGTCGGCGGCGGCCACAACTGCTGGGTGGCGGACCCGTCGGCCTGTGCGGCGACCATGCTGGTGTGGATCCAGAACTGGATCGGCGCCGGCTCCTCCTCCACCAGCAGCATTCAGCTGCTCGCCCCGCCGGTGCAGTCGGCGGGCGGCGGCAAGCAGTTCCCCCCGCTCGCCACCAGCGGCAATCCGAGCTACCAGCAGAGCGTGTACCCGGTGGTCACGACGTTCTGCTCCGGCTGTCACAATCCGAGCTCGGCCACGGCGCAGCAGCCGTATTTCGCCGACCCGAATCCCGCCGACCTGCAGGCGGCGTACGTCGCGGCGCAGCCGAAGATCAACCTGGCGACGCCCAACCAGTCGCGCTTCTACCAGCGCCTGGCGGATGACATGCACCACTGCTGGCCGACGGCCAACTCCGGTGGTGCCCCGGACTGCCCGGGCAGCGCTGCGCAGATGCTGGCGGCGATCACCGCTTTCGCCAACGGCATCCCGATCACACCGATCGACCCGTCGCTGGTGGTGTCGAATGCGGTCACGCTCACGCAGGGCACGATCGCCGCGGGCGGCAGCCGCTACGACGCCAACGTGATCGCCATGTACATGTTCGAGACCGGCCAGGGCAGCACTGCCTATGACACCAGCGGCGTGACGCCGGAGGCGGATCTCGAGCTCTCCGGTAACGTCACCTGGGTCGGTGGCTGGGGCATCAATATCGGCGCGGGCGGCAAGGCGCAGGCCTCCACCAGCGCCAGCGCCAAGTTCGCCTCGATGATCCAGGGCTCGGGCGAGTTCAGCCTCGAGGCCTGGGCGGCGCCGGCCAACGTGACGCAGACCGGCGCCTACATCGTCAGCTACTCCGGCAGCAATACCACGCGCGACGCGACGCTGGCGCAGGCCGCCATGCAGTATCAGGGCATGACGCGCAGCAGTGTCACCGACACCAACGGTATGCCGGCGCTCACCACCACCACCAACGGCGGCGCCGCGCAGGCGGCCCTGCAGCACGTGGTGCTCACCTATGACCCGGTGAACGGCCAGAAGATCTACGTCAACGGTGTCTACACCGGCGACGCCGACCCGTCCAAGGGCGGTACGCTCGCCAACTGGGACAGCACCTTCGCGCTGGTGCTCGGCAACGAGGTGACCGGCCAGCGGCAGTGGCAGGGCGTGATCAAGTTCGTCGCCATCCACAACCGTGCGCTGACCGCGGCGCAGATCCAGCAGAACTTCGCCGCCGGCGTCGGCCAGAAGTACTACCTGCTGTTCGGCGTTAGCTCGCTCATCAACGTGCCGCAGGCGTACATCATGTTCACCGCGAGCCAGTACGACAACTACAGCTACCTGTTCGCCCAGCCGAAGTTCATCAGTCTCGACAAGAGCGCGATGATCCCGTCGGGCCTGCAGTTGAGCGGCATCCGCATCGGCGTGAACGGCGTGCTGACCCCGGCCGGCCAGGCATTCACCAGCGTGGCCACCACGCTCGGTGGCTCGAACTACACGGCCGGGAACGGACAGCTGCTGTCGAGCCTCGGCACGGTGGTGCCGGTCACCCTGGGACCGGGAGGGGACCTGTTCTTCCTGTCCTTCGACCAGCTCGGCTCGCACGTGCACGCCTGGGTCGATCCGCCGGTGACAACGACGCCGCCGACGCCGACCACCACGCCGCAGCCGGACTTCGGTATCGCCACCTTCGAGCGCGTCAACAACTCGCTGGCGCGGGTCACCGGCGTGCCGATCACCAACAGCACGGTCGCGGCGCTGTACCAGAGCGAGCAGCAGTCGATGGCGGCCTCGCCGCTGATCTCGGCATTCGTCGCGCCGAACCAGACCGCCACGGGGCAGCTGGCGAACGCCTACTGCGGACAGCTGCTCGCCAACGCGTCCTACCGCGATGCCTTCTTCGGCACCGGTCTCGACTCGAGCCTCGGCAGCAGCGCGTCGAGCTTCTTCAGCAGCGCGAGCAACCGCCAGATCGTCGAGACGGCGCTGGTCAAGAACGCCGTGGGCAGCAGCGTCACGCCGCAGACCGCGCTTGCTGTGACCAACGAGGTCGATGCCCTGCTGCAGCTGATTCCGACGCTGCCCGGGTACAGCACCGCCACGGTGTCGACCGCGACGCAGGCCGCCTGCACCGCGACCCTCGGCAGCGCGGCGGTGATGCTGCAGTAACGCCAGAGTCTTCCGGAGACACGCACATGTTCATCCAAAAGAAGCCCCCGCGAGCGCACCAGCCCGGCGAGCCGCTGCTGTATGACAATCACAAGCGGCCGGTGACCCGGCGCGACTTCCTGGCTGCGGGCATGCTGTCCAGCAGCGGCGTGGTGCTGGCACCGGCCTGGCTCGCGGCGCTGCTGAAAGCGCGCAACGCCAACGCGACGCTGGCTACGGACATCCAGAACATGCTGGCTCCCGGGCAGTGCAACGTGCCCACCAAGGCCTCCGGCATCCCGTTCATCTGCTTCGACCTTGCCGGTGGCGCAAATCTCGTCGGCTCGGAGGTGCTGGTCGGTCAGCAGGGCGGTCAGAGCAACTTCCTCACCACCGCCGGCTACGAGCTGCTCGGCGTGCCGGGCAACATGGTGCCGAGCTCGAGTGCCAATATCGATCCCTCGCTCGGCCTCCTGTGGCACGCTGATGGGGCCATCAAGCGCGGCATCCTCAGCATCGCCACCACGCCGGCAACGGCCGCCGGCACCAGCGGGGCGGTGCTGTGCGCCACGTCGCAGAACGACACGCAGTCGAACCCGCACAACCCCATGTACGGCGTCGCCATGGCCGGGAGCAAGGGATTGTTGCTGAACCTGATCGGCACGGTGTCGAGCGTGTCCGGCGGCAACTCCATGGCGCCGCCCATGCTCATCAACCCGGCATTCCAGCCGACCACCATCGCTCAGCCCTCGGACGCCACTGGACTGGTGAGCACCGGCGGGGCGAGCGCCGATCCGCTGTCGGTCGCGGTGATCGAGTCGCAGACCCGCATCAGCGGTGGCAATGGCGCGTTCGTCTCCGGCACCGAGACCAGCATCGGTGGTGCGATGAGCGCCCCGAGCGGCAGCACGCCGGGCGTGCAGATGTACCCCGCTTCCGATCCGACTCAGGCGGTCGACGACACGACCCTCAAGAACCAGGTGCGTTGCCAGTACGCGAAGTCCGCGTACACCGCCGATGCGTTCGGCAACCCGGCGGACCTCGATCCCACCCAGGATCCGCTGATCACGGGCGGCGCCACGCCGATCTTCTCGAAGGCGCTGATCAACAGCGACTCGGATACCGCCGCCACGGCGACCGTCATGAAGCTGGTGATCGACGGCTATGCCGCCGCCGGCACCATCAGCATGGGCGGCTACGACTACCACGACGGCACGCGCGCCACGGGCGAGACGCGCAATTTCAAGGCCGGCCAGATGATCGGTGCGGTGCTCGAGTACGCGCAGCGCAAGGGCCAGCCGGTGATGATCTACGTGTTCAGCGACGGCTCGCTCAACTCCAACATGATGCCCGACAACAGCACGGCGGGACGCGGCAAGCTCGGCTGGCAGGGCGACAACTCCTCGGTGGCCTCGACCTTCTTCCTGGTGTACAGCCCCAAGGGACGCCCGGCGCTGCTCAACGGCACCGCCGGCCAGCAGATCGGCTACTTCAGTGCCGCGGGCAACGTCGTCACCAGCTCGAGCGTCGTCGGCAACGCGGTGACCACGCTGGTGCAGGTGGTGCTGCTCAACTACCTGGGCCTGATGAACCAGACCAGCCAGTACTCGACCATCTTCAACCAGCCGTCGATGGCGCTCGGCACGGCCGCCCAGCTGGACGCCCTCACGGCGTTCCAACCCATCGTGTGACGCAGGTCCCGGCGCGCCGCGCTCGCGCGGCGCGCCGGCGCGGCCGACGCTGTCGCTCGCCGACGACGCCGGTCGCGGGCTGCGATGCAACCCTGTCGCAGGCCTCATTTCCCCGCTCGTTTCGTTGACAGTGTTAAGTGCGCTGTGCAATTTTGCGCGCTTGACACGGGCGACAGGTCGCACCCCGTGGCGAAGGATCTTTATTGAGCTGGCAATGGCCAAACGGCCCGACGTGGCGTCCGGTGGCGAAGCGGCGCATTGCGCCTGCGTGGGCCGCCCGCGACCCGCTCGCCGGGCTCGTGCGGCTCGCCCTGGCGGCGCTGGCGCTCGGTGCAGGGCTGCCGTCAGCGGCGCAGAATGCCTATGCACTCATCGGCCAGCCGGCGCCGGATTTCGCGCTGCATGCGGTGACCGGCAGCAACGTGCGCCTGTCAGAGCATCGCGGCGAGGTCGTGGTGCTGAGCTTCTGGAGCAGCAGCTGCGGCACCTGCCGCACGCAGCTGAGCGCGCTCAGCCGCAGCATCGCCACGTATCGGCAGGCGGGTCTGACGATCTACGGCATCGGCGTCGATGACGATCCGCGTGGCGCGCTCGATTATGCGCACGTGGTAAACGTCGACTTTGCGCTGCTGCTCGACCCGTCCAAGGGGGTGGCGCGCAGCTACCAGGTCGACAACCTGCCGATGACCGTGCTGATCGACCGCAACGGCACCGTGCGCTATGCACTGCGCGATTACAGCAATGAGAGCAACGGGCTCTACCTGCAACAGCTGCGGACTCTGCTGAACGAATGATCGGAACCACCATGCTGCAAACGGCTCTCCCCGACGCACGGGCGGCGTCCATCCGCATCGCGCGCGCGCCCCGACCGTTGAGACTCCTGGCAGCGGTACTGCTGCTGGCGCTTGCGCCGCTCGCGCCGGCCGCACCGGCAGCGGGCGCCGCTACCGCCCCTGGCAGCCCGGGCGCACCCGCGGCGGCGGCACCGGCGCCCCCCGCCCCGGCAGCAGCCCCGGCACCTTCAGCTGCCCCGGCCCCGGCAGCGCCGGCAGCCGCAGCCACCCCCGGCGCTGCGCCTGCCGAGCCTGCCGCCGACACGCGCGGGCTCGATCAGGATATCCAGGGCCTGAAGAAGGACGTGGTCGACCTGAACAGGGACCTGTTCGTGCTCGAGGAGGAGCTGCTGTTTCCAGCCAACACGCAGGTCGCAGTGTTCCTGTCGCTGGACGTGGGCGATTTTTTCGCGCTCGACGCGGTGCAGCTGAAGATCGACCAGAAGGAAGTGATCAACTACCTGTACACACCGCGCGAGGTGGATGCGCTGCTCAAGGGCGGCGTGCAGCGCCTGTACGTCGGCAATCTCAAGGTTGGCCCCCACGAGCTGGTGGCGTTCTTCAGCGGCAAGGGTCCGAACGAGCGCGCCTACAAGCGCGGTGCCTCGCTGCGCTTCGAGAAGGGCGTCGGCGCCAAATATCTCGAGCTCAAGATCGACGATCGCCAGAGCAAGCTGCAGCCGGAGTTCGAGATCAAGGACTGGGAATAGCCATTGACGCGTAGGCCGTCCATGCGTGCGCTGCTGCTCGCTGCCGTGCTGACCCTGCTCGCTGCGGGTGCGGCCGAGGCGCGCCGCCACGATCCGGAGAAGCTGCCGGAATCGCGCGTCCACGACCTGTACTACGGCGACGTGCTGTTCGAGTACTTTCAGAACGACGACGCCCACGATTTCGAGGCCCTGACCCGGCTGCTCGCCTACCAGCAGTGGCACCTCATGCCGCACGATGGCGATGACGCGCAGCTGCTCTCGGGCGGGCTGTACCTGGCGCTCGGCATGCACAACCAGGCCGGCGAGATCTTCCAGCGGCTGCTCACCAGCGATGTGCCGACCGGCGTGCGCAACCGCGCCTGGTTCTATCTCGCGGACATCTGGTACGTGCGCGGCTACTACGACAAGGCGGACGCGGCACTGCGCAAGGTGAACGGCCGCATGTCGCCGAGCCTCGAGGCGCAGAAGGAGCTGCTGTTCGCCAACGTGCTGATGTACGAGGGGCGTTACGACGAGGCGATCCGGCTGCTGTCGGCCTGGCGCGGCGGCTCACCGGTGGCCTCCGCCTACGCGCGCTTCAACCTCGGTGTTGCGCTGGTGCGCGCCAATCGTCTCAATGATGCCGCGCCGTTCCTCACCAACGTCGGCAGCACGCTCGGCGATACCGCGGAGCTCGCAGCGCTGCGCGATCGCGCCAACGTGGCGCTCGGCTTCGCCTACCTGCAGGCCAACCAGCCGGACAAGGCGCGTCCGGTGCTGCAGCGCGTGCGTCTCAACGGACCGTATTCCAACAAGGCGCTGCTCGGCCTGGGCTGGGCGGACGCGGCGCTCGGCGACTACCGCGGCGCGCTTACGCCGTGGATGGAGCTGCGCAGCCGCAACGTGCTCGATGCAGCGGTGCAGGAGTCGTACCTGGCGGTGCCGTACGCCTTCAGCAAGCTGAACGCCAACGCGCAGTCGGCCGAGTACTACGAGGGCGCCGTCAGCAGCTTCGAGAAGGAAAACGTCAATCTCGATCAGGCCATCGCCCGCATCGACAGCGGCGGGCTGCTGCACCAGCTGCTCGACCGCGACGATGCGGCCGACGCCAGCCCGCTCGCACCGCACGGCTGGTTCCGCGACGTACGCCGGCTGCCGGCGACGCCCGAGACGCCCTACCTGTACGTGCTGCTCGCCGGCCACGATTTCCAGGAGGGCGTGAAGAACTACCGCGACCTGGTGTACCTGAACGGCACGCTCGAGCGCTGGGGCGACAGCATGGGGGCCTTCCAGGACATGATCGCGACGCGCGAGCGCGCCTACGCAGAGCGCTTGCCGCGCACCGATGCGCTGCTGCAAGCGGATGCGGTCGGCAAGCTGCGCCAGCGCGACATGGCGCTGGAGAACGAGTTGCGCAACATCGAAGCGCAGCACGATGTCGCCGCGCTCGGCAGTGACACCGAGCGCGAGCAGTGGGCGCGCGTGCAGCGTATCCAGGCGGCGCTCAACGGTGCACCCGACACGCCGGAGAACGCCGAGACACGCGCACGGTTGGCGCTGGTCAGGGGCGTACTGTACTACCGGCTGAACGAGGCCTACGGTGCGCGCGCCTGGCAGGCGCACCGCGAGCTCAAGGATGTGAGCCTGGCGCTGGCCGAGGCCCAGAGCCGCTGGATCCGCGTCGAGCGCGCGCGCAAGAACGTGCCGGCCAATACCGGCGAGTTCGCCGCGCGCGTGGCCTCGCTCCGTCAGCGCATCGATACCCTGCAGCGGCGGCTGGCGGACGCGCAAGGCCGTCAGAGCGCCTATCTCGCCCGCATGGCGGTGCACGAGCTCGAGCAGCAGAAGGATCGGCTCGCCACCTACCAGATCCAGGCGCGCTTTGCGCTCGCCACGATGTACGACCGGGCCGCCAACGCGGAAGCCGCACGCAGCAAGGCGGTGGCACCGGTGCAGAAGGGTGCCGGCAACGACACGGCCGCTCCCGAGGACACCGCGCCGCCGCCACCGGTGCCGCCGCGATGAACGGCGCGCCGGTCCGCGCGGTGCTGATCGCCATGGCCACCGTGGCACTGGCTGGTGGCGGCATGCGTCCGGCGGCGGCGCAGAGCAGCAAGAACCCGCAACCCACCATCGGCGATCTCAGCAAGAAAAAGGTCGAGGTGCATCCGGACACGGCGGCGGCGGCCAGCAGCACCCGCGCCATGGAGAACTATCGCAAGTTCCTCGAGCTGCAGAACACCGACCCGAAGCTGCGTGCCGAGGCCATGCGCCGCCTCGGCGATCTGAACCTGGATGCGGGCGAGATGGAGCGCCTCGAGCAGGAAGTCACCGCCGTCGACATGCAGGGCGCCGAGGCGATCAGACTGTACACGATCTTGCTCAAGGCCTATCCCGACTACGCGCGCAACGACCAGGTGCTCTACCAGCTGGCGCGCGCCTACGAGACCACCGGGCAGCCGGAGCAGGCGCTCGCCACGCTCGATCGCATCGTGCAGCGCTACCCGCAGAGCCCGCAGCTCGATGAGGTGCAGTTCCGGCGCGGCGAGCTGCTGTTCTCGGCCAAGCGCTACCCGGAGGCCGAGCGCGCCTACGCGGCGGTGATCGCGCGCGGCAGCGCTTCGGCCTTCTACCAGCAGAGCCTGTACAAGCACGGCTGGTCGCTGTTCAAGCAGTCGCTCACCCTGGAGAGCCTGCCGTCATTCGGCGGCGTGCTCGACCGCGAGCTCGGGAGCACGCCGGGCAAGGCGGTGCGCCTCGAGAGCCTGAAGCGCCCCGATCGCGAGCTGGTCGAAGACTCGCTGCGCGTCATGAGCATCGCGTTCTCTTACAACGACGGCGCCGCCTCGCTCGAGCAGTACATGCGCGAGCACGGCGAACGCCCGTACGGCTGGCTGCTGTACGCGCGCCTCGGGGATCTGTATGTCGACAAGCAGCGCTACCAGGACGCCGCGACCGTGTACCGCGCCTACGTCGCGCGCGATCCCTACTCCGACCATGCCCCGGATCTGGACATGGCGGCGATCGAGGCGTACGGCAAGGGTGGCTTCAGCCAGCTGGTGCTGGACGGCAAGCACGAGTTCGTCGAGCACTACAACTTCGACTCGCCGTACTGGAAGACGCGCAACCGCGCCGATCACCCGCGCGTGGTGCAGGAGCTGAAGACCAACCTCAAGGACGTGGCCACTTACTTTCACGCCAACGCGCAGAAGACCAAGAGCATCGCCGACTACCAGGAGGCGGCGCGCTGGTACCGCGATTATCTGAAGTCGTTCCCGGACGATGCGGATTCCGCCCAGACCAACTACCTGCTGGCGGAAACGCTGTTCGAGAGTCACCAGTACGCCGACGCCGCCACCGAGTACGAGCACACTGCCTACACCTACCCGAAGAACGACAAGTCCGCGACGGCCGCGTACGCGGGCCTGGTCTCCTATCAGAAGGCGGAAGAGACGCTCAGCGGCACCGAGCGCGGCGCGCTGCACCAGCGCGCCACCGACGCCGGCGTCAAGTTCGCGCAGACCTTTCCCGAGCACCCCGACAGCGCCGGCGTACTGACCCGTGCGGCCGAGGAGATCTTCGCCGCCGGCGATCGGCCGCGTGCCATCAGCGTCGCGCAGATGATCCTCGCGCGGCAGCCGCCGGTGGAGGTCGCCAAGCAGCGCATCGCCTGGACCATCATCGCGCAGTCCTACTTCGATCAGGGCGAGTACGCCAAGGCGGAGCCAGCTTTCCTGCAGGCGCGCGCGCTCACCGGCGCCGATGACAAGATGCGCGCCGATCTCACCGAGCGCCTGGCGGCGAGCGTCTACAAGCAGGGCGAGGCGAAGCAGAAAGCCGGCGACGCCAGCGGCGCCGTCGAGGACTATCTGCGCGTGGCGCGGGTCGCGCCCGAATCGAAGGTGCGCGCCAACGCCGAGTACGACGCTGCCGCGCAGCTCATCAACCTGAAGCAGTGGGACCGCGCGATTGCCGTGCTCGAGGATTTTCGGCGGCAGTTCCCGCAGAACCCGTTGCAGCACGACGTCACGGCCAAGCTCGCCGTGGCCTATACAGCCGCCAACCGCCCCGGCGAGGCCGCCGCGGAGTTCGAGCACATCGCCGCCAACCCGAACGAGGACCGCGCGGTGCAGCGTGAAGCGCTGCTGCAGTCGGCCGATCTGTACTCCAAGGCCGGCAATACGCCCAAGGCCATGGGCATGCTGGAGAAGTTCGTCGACAGCAATCCCACCCCGCTCAGCGATGCCCAGGAGGCGCGCGAGCGGCTGGCCGGGTATGCGCAGAAGAGTGGCGACCTCGCGCGGCGCGATCATTGGTACCACGAGATCATCCGCGCCGACGAACAGGCCGGCGCGCAACGTTCCGAGCGCAGCCATTACCTGGCCGCGAAGGCGCAGCTGGTGCTCGCCGCACCGGCGCGCGATGCGTTCCGTGCCGTGCGGCTGACCGCGCCGCTGAAGAAGAGTCTCATCGTCAAGCGCAATGCGCTCGAGACCGCCATGGACGGCTACAAGCGCGCCGCAGAGTATCAGGTGGCGGAGGTGACCACTGCTGCCACCTACGAGATGGCCGACCTGTACCGCGTGCTCGCCAAGGACATCATGGAGTCCGAGCGGCCGAAGAACCTGAAGGGCGACGAACTCGAGGAATACAACTCGCTGTTGGAGGAGCAGGTCTTTCCGTTCGAGGAACAGGCGATCAAGGCGCACGAGCTCAACGCCGCGCGCGCCAAGGACGGCGTGTACGATGAATGGGTGCGCAAGAGCTTCCAGGCACTTGCCGAGCTGAAGCCTGCGCGCTACGGCAAGACCGAGCTGACACACGATGTGGTCACCAGCCTCGAGTGAGCAGCGCCGCCGTGCCGCCGGTGGTGCGCCGCCGGGCGCGTGCGGGCGGGCGTGGATCATCGCCACGGCCGTGGCGCTGCTCGCCGTGCTCACGGCCTGCAGCCACAACCGCTCGCGTCCCACGCCTGCGAAAAGCACCACGCCGGCATCGAGCACATCCTCCTCGGGCACCTCACCGGCAGCTGCGGGCAACGCTGCCCCCGGTGCGCATGGCGCCGCCCCCGCGGCGGGCGGCACAACGGCTGCAGCGGCGGCGCCGGCCCCGCGCCCGGAGGTTCCGGCCGCCGCGCGCGCGGATTTCGATCGCGCCGTGAACTTCATGCGGTCCGGCAACGTCACGGAGGCCGAGCTCGGCTTCAAGCAGGTCGAGCTGCAGTACCCGCAATTCGCAACGCCGCTGGTGGACCTGGCGATCCTGCAGCGCAAGGCCGGCCAGCTCGACCAGGCCGAAGCGACACTCAAGAACGCCGTCGCTCGCGAGAGCGGCAACGCGCTCGCCTGGACGGAGCTGGGCGTCACGCAGCGCATGCGCGGCGAATTCAAGGTTGCGGCAGCATCCTACGAGCAGGCGATTACGGTCGACCCGCGCTACGCTCCCGCCTGGCGGAACCTTGGCGTGCTGTGCGATCTCTATCTGGGCGACCCGAACCGCGCGCTGAGCGCCTTCGAGCAGTACAAGCAGATCACGGGCGAGGACAAGCCCGTGAGCGGCTGGATCGCGGAGCTGCGCCAGCGCTTGGGCATGCCGCCCGCGAAGCGGCCGGCCGCCGAAGCCGCCCCCGCCGGGCCGCAAGGGGCGCCGGCCAGTACTCCAGCCGAGGGCCCCGGCAGCGCACCAGCACCGGGCGGTGCGCCGCCGGCGCCGCAGCCGGGCGCGAATCCGGTCAACACCGCGGCGGGCGCCACCGCGCCCGGGACAGGAGGTCGACCATGAAGGTCCGCCATCGTCGTTCAGTCGCAAGTCTCGCCGCCTGCGCGCTGCTGTGGATGCAGGCGCATGCTCAGCAGAGTCCGGCGCCGCCGCCCGCGCGTGAGATACCGCGGCCGGATCAGCTCGAGCCCGGAGTGGATACCACGGCCGCCTCGCCCGCATCCGACAAGCCGGCGCCTGCGCCCGCGCCCGCCAGCGCGGCTGCTGCGGCCACACCGGCCGGGACGCCCCCGGAGCGTGCCGCAGCAGCACGTTCCAAGGCGGGCGCGCCCGTCTCGCAGGGCACCGCGAAAAAAGGCGCCGATCGCCTGGAGCTCGATGCGACCGACATCACCGGCAACCGCGAGCTGCCGAAGGTGCTGTACATCGTTCCGTGGAAACGCTCCGATCTGGGGGACCTGGTCGGCAAGCCGGTCAACAGCCTCCTCGATGAGGTGCTGCAGCCGCTGGATCGTGATGTATTTCGGCGCGAGAACCGCTATTACGAAGGTCTGAAATCCGACAGCGGCGCGCCAAAAACGGGCGCGGTGCAGGGTTCGGGAAGCAACCCCTGAAATATGGCGGCAATATCGCTCTAATGAGAGCCAGATCGCAGCTTTTTGGGTTTATGTCATTCAGCTTTGACGAGTGTATGTGCTTGTGTGGCGGTATTTTTTGAGCGGGAGTGTCAGATGGGCCTCTGGAACTTGATCGTAAGGTTCTTTCAGGGCGGCGGGGACTTCATGTACCCGATCGCCGTCGTGTTCGTGGTGGGTGTGGCGATCGCCATCGAGCGCTACATCTATCTAACCCACGCGGCGGCGCGTAACCGCGGGTTGTGGAACGAGATCGTGCCGCTGCTCGCGCAGGGCAACTTCCGCCAGGTGGCCCAGGTGACTTCCAAGTCGCAGTCGGCCATCGGCCACATTCTCAACTACGGCCTGGCGCGCATCTCCTCTGCGCGGCGCCGCGACGACATCGAAAAGGCGATGGAAGAGAGCCTCATGGAGGTGGTGCCGCGGCTGGAGAAGCGCACGCACTACCTGGCGACCTTCGCCAACCTGGCGACGCTGCTGGGACTGCTGGGCACGGTGATGGGTCTGATCCGCGCCTTCGCGGCGGTGGCGACCGTCAATCCGGCCGAGAAAGCCAACCTGCTGTCGGCCAGCATCTCGGTGGCGATGAACTGCACCGCGTTCGGCCTGATGACGGCCGTGCCGCTGCTGTTCATTCACGCCTGGCTGCAGACCAAGACCACGGAGCTGATCGACAGCCTGGAGATGGCTTCGGTCAAGTTCCTGAATGCGATCACCGAGCGGCAGCCCGCGCCCGCCGCGGCCTGAGCGCGCGCTCGCCTCCGACAGGCAGGGCTGAAAGTCCCGCATGCGCCGTTCGTACCAGTATCGCAAGCTCGAGCGCCACACCCGCAAGCCCGCGGAGCTGCTGCTCGTGCCCATGATCGACATCTTCACCGTGCTGGTGACGTTTCTGCTCATGACCGCGGTGTTCTCCCGCACCGTGATCCTGCAGCTGAACCTGCCTGCCTCGCAGACCGAGTTCAAGGAGCCGCCGCCGGGGCTGCAGCTGGAGGTGATGGTGCGCAAGGACCAGCTCATGGTCGCCGACCGCAACACCGGGCCGCTGCACGCCGTGCCCAACACCGCTCAAGGGTACGACTACGACGGCCTGACCGAGTACCTGAAGTTCGTCAAGACGAAGTTTCCGGACAAGACCGATGCCAGCATCCTGCTCGAGCCGGACACGCAGTACGACACGCTGGTGCAGGTGATGGACCGCGTGCGGGTGTTCGAGACCGGGCAGGGCGCGAATGTCGTGCAGGCGGAGCTGTTCCCTGACATCTCCATCGGCGATGCGCCCGCGGCGGACGTGGCCGGCGCGACGGCGCCACCGGGTGCAGCGCCGCCGGCAGGCGCACCGCCAGCGGCGGCCCCGGCAAGCGGAGCACACCTATGAGCATGTCCAACCGCGCCCTGCGCATGGCCCAGCACCACGTGCGCAACCGCGCCGACGCCCAGCTCAACCTGATTCCGCTGATCGACATCCTGTCGGTGATGGTGGCCTTCCTGCTGGTGTACTCGACCGAGGTCGAGGTCATCCAGAACTCCAAGGGCATCGAGATTCCGCAGTCGATCGCGCAGACCGCGCCGAAGCAGTCGGTGGTGGTGATGATCACCAAGACCGACCTGTTCGTGCAGGGCGAGTTCATCGCGAGCGTGGCCGACATCCGCAACGAGAACACGCCGCTGGTCGAGCCGCTGCGCGCCGCGCTCAAGCGTCCGCTGCTGGTCGGCAAGGAGATGACCGAGAAGGACCTGGCGCAGCGCGAGATCACCATCATGGCCGACAAGGCGCTGCCTTATGACGTGCTGAAGCGGGTCATGGCGACGTGCACCGATGCCGACTACGGGCGCATCTCGCTCGCCGTGATCCAGAAGGAAAAGCCGGTTGCGGCCGGCCAGTATCGACCCGGGTAAGGACACCATGCTGCTGGCTCCCTATTACCGCGAGTACGATCTGCCCTGGGAAGGCGATCCGGAATCGACCGAGCGCTTTCACAAGATCCTGCGGGTGCTGCTGATCCTGCTGCTGATCTTCGGCATCCTGTTCCCGCTTTTGCCCACACCCAAGCACACCATCGCCGAGGA
The DNA here is from genome assembly GCA_963837075.1 of uncultured Gammaproteobacteria bacterium. Classification (GTDB taxonomy): domain Bacteria; phylum Pseudomonadota; class Gammaproteobacteria; order Steroidobacterales; family Steroidobacteraceae; genus 13-2-20CM-66-19. The sequence continues at coordinate 1,541,566 of CAWILY010000009.1, forward strand.
GGTGCCCGAGCGGCTCGCCAAGGTGATGACGCAGACACCGAAGCCACCGCCACCCCCGCCGCCACCGACCCCGAAGGTGCAGGAGAAGCCGAAGATCGAGCCGAAGGTGGCCATGATCAGGCCGCCGCCGGTCGATCAGCGGCAGCGGGCGCACGAGAAGGCGCAGAAGCAGCTCAACCAGGTGAAGGACGAGCTCGCCGACCTGCGCGACATCATGGATCTGACCCCGCTGCAGACCAAGAATCTCTCCGGCGCGGTGGGGGCCGACACGCATGCGGAGCGCTCACTGATCACCTCCAAGGTCGGCGCCGGCAGCGGCGGCATCACCTCTGCGAACTCCAGCCGCGGCTTCGGTACAGGCGCCGGCTCGCTCACCGGTCACGACACCACCGCGGTCAGCTCCGGCATCGCTGCCTCCGGCCTCAACGCCCGTGGTCCGGCCGCGAGCAGCGGCGGCGGCGGCAAGCCGGCGCGCTCGCGCGAGGAGATCGAGCTGGTCTTCGACCGCAACAAGGGGCGCATCTACAGCCTCTACGCCCGTGCCTTGCGCGACAACGCCGAGCTGCAGGGCAAGCTGGTTCTGGAATTCACCATCGCACCGAGCGGCGAGGTCACCATGTGCCGCGTGGTGTCGAGTGAGCTGAAGGATGCCGAGCTCGAGCGCAAGATCATCGCTCTGGTGCGCTTGTTCCGCTTCGATGCGAAGGATGTCGACACGATCACGACGACCAAGCCCATCGATTTCTTCCCCGCCTAGCGCATAGCGGTCATGGGTACGTCATGAACCTCAACTCCGAAATCGACTTCTACAGTGAGCTGCGCCTGGTCGATAAGGCGCGCCTGCTCAACCTGTTCCTGCACGAGCTCGCCGAAGAGGCGCGCAGCACCTACGGCCCCGGCAATGAGCAGGTACATGACGGCGCACACCTGCGTTTCGTCAACGAGCTGTATCACCGTCTGACACGCGTCATCGAGCAGCTGCTCGCGGAAGAGGCGACGCGCCCGACGGACGACGTGGTGCTGCGCATGCTGCTCGCGCCGCGCGCCGACAAGCTGGCGGAGCGGCTGGTATTCAACGCCTACGCGCGCGCCATCCAGGGATTCGAGAGCTTCGATACGACGGTGCTGATGGGCTCCTGACAAGCGCGAACGGCGCGCGCCGCGCGCTATTGGCGGGCGAGCCGTGTCAGCGCCGGACGTGCCGGGGTCGCGCTCAGCCGCTGCTCTGCAGGCCCTGGGCGATGCCGCCGACGCTGGCCAGCAGCGCCTCGAACAGGTCGCGATCCGCCCGCCCGCTCGCGCGCCAGCGCTGCAGCAGGTCGACCTGCATCAGATTCATCGGATCCACGTACGGATTACGCAGCCGGATCGAGCGCTGCAGCGTCGGCTCGGAGTCGAGCAGCTCGCGGCTGTCCTTGATCGCGAGCACCTGTGTACACGCGGCCCGGTATTCCGCCTCGATGTGGTCGGCAAAGTGCCGCAGCGTCGCCGGCGCCAGTGCGTCGTAGCAGTGCGCTACGCCCATGTCGGCACGCGCCAGCATCGTCTCGATATCGTCGATGAGGTTGCGCAGGAAGAACCAGCCGGCACTCGCCGCACGCACCCGCGGCAGACCGAATTGCGCCACCACGGCTGCGAGTCCGGCGCCGGCGCCGTACCAGCCGGGTAGCGCGTAGCGCGTCTGCGACCAGGCGAACACCCACGGCACCGGCAACAGGGCGGCAATGCCGGCGCCGGCGGCGCGATGCACCGAGCGCGCCCCGATCTGCATGCGCTCGATCACATCGATCGGCGTGACCAGCTGGAAGAACTCGTAGAACTGCGGCTGCTCGTAGACCAGGCGACGGTAATGCGCGCGGCTTTGTTGCGCGAGCAGCGCGGCGATCGCCAGCAGCTCGTCGGCATCGGGCGGCAGCTCGCCGCGGCGCAGGCTTGCGGTGGTGAGGCTGAGCGCGTTGAAGGCGCGCTCGAGCGTGCGCATGGCGATCGGCCTCAGGCCGTAGCCGTGTCTGATGGTCGCGCCCTGCTCGCGCACGCGCAGCACACCGTCCACCGCTCCGGCGGGCGCCGCCGCGACGAGCGCCTCGATGCGTCCGCCGCCGCGCGCCGCGCTGCCGCCGCGCGCATGGAACAGCACCGGCTGCTCGCCGGCGGCGCGGAGCACGCGCGCCAGCTCGTGCTGCGCCTGGTGGATGGTGACGCGTGAGGCACACGGACCGGATTCCTTGTTGCTGTCGGAATAGCCGATCAGCACGCACTGTCGCCGGCCGTGCGCCTCGAGGTGCCGCCGGTACAGCGGGTGCTCGAGCAGCTCCTGCATGGTATTGCCGCAGCTACTCAGCGCCGCCGCGCTCTCGAACTGCGGTGCGATGTCGAGCGCGACTTCGCCGGTGCGCTTGTCGTACGCGGCGGCCCAGCGCGCCAGCAGCAGCGCCGCCAGCACGTCGTCGGCGCCGCTCGCGCCGCTGACGATGAAGTAGCCGATCGCCTCCGGACCGTAACGGTAGCGGCCCTGCATGATGGCGTCGAACACCGCGAGGGTGCGCCGGCCGAGGGCGTCGAGCTCCACCGCCGGGCCGCGGTCCTTCTCGAGCGCCCGCGCGAGCAGATCGCGCCGCTCGGGGCTGCTGCGACTGCGCCACTGGCGGTCGTCGAGCCCCTGGGCCACGACCGCGTGCAGCACGCTGGCGTGCTGGCGCACATCGAGCGTCGCCAGGTGGAAGCCGAAAGTGTCGATCCGGCGCAGCAGTCGCTCGACGTAGAACAGGCCCGCATTGACGCCCTTGTTGGCCCGCAGGCTCGCGGCGATGAGCGCGATGTCCTCACGCAGCTGGCTGGCGCTCTCGTAGCTGTTCGCGCGGCCTTCGTAGATGCCGCGCAGCCGCTCGCCGATCTGCGCCAGGAACACCCGGTAGGGCATGCGGTCGTGGCGCGCCGGAGTGATGGCGCGCGCCCCGGGCAGCAGGCGCGTGTACTCCTCGACCCGCTTGCCGAGCTCGGCAGACGCCGCTATGCGGCTGGCACTCTGCGACAGGCGCTGCGCCAGCTCCTGGCACTCGACGAAGTAGCGGCCGACGATGACCTGGCGATGGCGCGCGAGGGTCTCGCGGATGCTCTTGGCGTGCACGTCCGGATTGCCGTCCATGTCTCCGCCCGCCCAGGAACCGAAGCGCAGGATGGAGGGCACGCGCGCCGTGCCGGCAGCAAGGCCGTACACCGTCTCCAGTGCCTGCGCGATCTCCTCGTAGAAGGCTGGCACCACGCGGTACAGAATCTCCACCAGGTAGAACAGGATCTGTTCGCGCTCATCGGCGACCGTGAGCCGCTCGCGCGGCAGCTCCTCGGTCTGCCATGCGGCGGTCAGCTCCATGCGCACGTTGTTCCACACGGTGCGGGTCTCGTGCGGCGTGAGGCTCGGATCGAGGCGCTCGAGCAGCCGCTGCGCGATGCGCTGCTGCTTGCGCAGCAGCGTGCGGCGGCTGGCCTCGATGGCATGCGGGGCGAACACCGGCTCGATGCGCAGGCTGCGGATGAGCTCGAGCACCTCGTCGAGGCTCAGCTGGCGCCCCTGGAGCGCCGCGATCGCGTCCTGCACGCCGCCGGGCTGTGGCCGCTGGCTGTCCATGAGAAAGTAGTCGCGGCGGCGGCGGATGCGGTGCACCTGCTCGGCGACATTCACCACCTGGAACCAGGTCGAGAACGCGCGCACCAGGTCGCGCGCCAGAGCCGGCGGCCGGTCGCGGACGCATGCGGCCAGCTCGGCACGCGCCGCCTGCGAGCCGTCGCGCGCGCGGATGGCCGCGACGCGGTCGAGCTCGACCAGCTCGAACAGTTGCTCGCCGCCCTGTTCACGCAGGATCTCACCCACCATTGCCCCGAGCGCGTGCACGTCGTCGCGCAGCGGCTCGTGCTTGGGCGGAAAGTGGATCTCGGCGCGATTCACTCAGTCGTTCCAGACATTGGCGTTGGCGGCGAAATCGGCGCGCTGCGGCTGCACTATGCAGAAACGCTGCCCGGTGGGCGCCTCCATGACGATCCAGGTCTGCACCGCGCCGATGCGGCGCGCGCCGAGCCGCTCGAGCCGGCGCGCTTCCGCCTCGAGGTCATCCGCCTCGAGGTCGAGGTGCACGCGGCTGTCGTGTTCGACCTGCTGCACCTCCAGGTGCACCTCATCGGCGGCCGTGTCGAGGATGCGGTAGTTCGGATAGGCGTTGGCGCCGGCGGCGCGTACCGCGAGCCCGAGCGCGGCGCTCCAGAAGCTGGTGGCTGCCGTAAGGTCACTGGTGCGGCAGTCGATGATGAATCCGGCGAGGCGGCTCTTGTGCATGGCTTTGCTCCTTGGCGAGGCAGTGCGCTGCGGCACGCACCGGGAGTGGGGCTGGCATTCTAGCGGGGAGCGTGCGCCGCTCAACCCGCCAGCAGCACCGACTCGGCGCGCTCGAGCTCCTCCGGCTGGCCGTACAGCACCACGATATCGCCATCGCGCAGCACGGTGTCGCCCGCCGGCTCGCGCCCGAGGATGCCCTGGCGGCGCACGCCGGTGAAGGTCACCTCCACGCCGCGCCCGCGCACCTCGCTCAGCGAGCGTCCCACCGCCCACGCCCCGGGCGGCACGACCACGGACTTGAGCTCCTCGCGGTGCTCGCGCGTGTCATCGCGCGGGCGCGGGTCGCCGTGCGGCACGATGTTGCGCAGCAGCGTGTAGCGGTTGTTGCGGATCTCGCCGAGCGCGCGCACCACGCGCGACACCGGCACGTTGAGCAGCATCAGTACGTGCGATACCAGCATCAGGCTCGCCTCGAAGGTTTCCGGCACTACCTCGGTGGCGCCGGCGGCCTGCAGCTCCTTGAGGCGGGCATCGTCCTGCGTGCGCACCAGCACCGGCAGGTCCGGGCGCGCGCGCCGTACGCTGTGCAGGATGCCGATCGAAGTGGCGGGATCGGAGAAGCTGATGACCAGGGCGCTGGCACTGGCGATGCCCGCCTTGACGAGCATCTCCTCGTCGGACGAGTCGCCGAACAGCACCGGATCGCCGGCCTGGCGCGCGGCACGGATGCGGGCCAGGTCCAGATCGAGCGCGATGTACTCGAATCCCTGCGACTCGAGCACCCGTGCCACGTTCTGGCCCACGCGGCCGAAGCCGCACAGCACGACGTGCTCGCGCTGCGCGATCCCGCTGGTGGCCGACTCCTCGCGCTCGCTGGCGGTGGGCGAGGGCGCCCGCTCGCGCAGCAGGAAGCGCGCCACGCGCTTGTTGTTGTTGAGAATGAGCGGGCTCAGCACCATCGACAGCACGATGGCGACCAGCAGCGGCTGGCCGCGGGCGGCCGGCACCAGTCGCGACTGCAGCAGAATGCTGCACAGGGCGATGCCGAACTCGCCGCCGATCGCAATGACGATGCCGGTGCGCAGCGCCTTGAAGCGCGAGTTCGTGAACGGCCGCGTCACCAGCGCGGCGATCGCCGCCTTGAGAACGACCAGCGCCAGCAGCATCACCAGCGCCATGCCGAGCACGCTCGCTTGTGCCAGCAGACGCAGGTCCAGCAGCATGCCGACCGAGATGAAGAACAGGCCGAGCAGGATGTCGCGGAACGGGCGGATGGCCGCTTCGATCTGGTGACGGTACTCGGTCTCCGCGAGCATCATGCCGGCGAGGAACGCACCGAGCGCGAACGACAGTCCGGCGAGGTGCGAGATCCAGGCCGAGGCCAGCACCACCAGCAGCACGGTGAGCGTGAACAGCTCGCGCAACCGGCTGTGCGCGATCTCGTGAAACAGGGGTCGCAGCAGCCAGCGCCCGGCGGCCAGCACACCGATGATCGCCAGCACACCACCGAGGATCGCAACCAGGCTCTCGCTCAGCACGAAGTACTGCCGGCCCGAGCTCAGCATGGCGCCGAGCGCCAGAAACGGCACGAATGCCAGGTCCTGGAACAGCAGCATGGCGAACGCGAGCCGGCCGTGCGTGCGGTTGATCTCGGCGCGCTCGGTGAGCTGATGCAGCAGGATCGCGGTGGAGCTCATGGCAATGGCGCCGCCGAGCACCGTGGCCGCGAGCCACGGGATGCCGAGCAGGTTGCCGAGCAGCGCGAACACCGCCGCGGTGGCGAATACCTGCAGCGCCCCGAGGCCGAAGACTTCGCGCCGCATTGCCAGCATGCGCGGCAGGGAGAATTCCAGCCCCAGCGTGAACAGCAGGAACGCCACACCGAGGTCGGCCAGCAGCCGCGTCGTGCCGGAATCCGATATCACACCGAGCGCGTACGGTCCCAGCACCAGTCCGACCAGCAGGTATGCCAGGCTGGTCGGCAGCGCCAGGCGGCGCACCAGGGTGACCAGAAACACCGACCCCGCGAGCAGGATCAGTGCCTGGGAAAGGGGCGTGAGCATGTGCGCGAAGTTAGACCGCGCCTGCGCAGCGGCGCAATGCGCCCGCTAACCGTGGGGCGCCAGGGGAAAGAGTGCGGCGCTCAGATTCCGGACTGCCAGGTGCTCGGCATGCCCGCCTTGCCGATCGCATCCTCGATCGCGAGGCAGGCGTCGCGTGCTTCGGGCTGCGCGCGCAGGCTTCGGGCAATCGAGTTCAGGAACCGGCACATGAGTGCCAGGTTCGGGTGTGAGGTATGCAGCTGCTCCTCGACGCGATCGATCGCTTCGATCAGGTCGTCCTGATCACAGCGGGGGAAGGTCATGCTCGTGACGGCACCTTGCACGGAAACCAGCGCCTGATGTATTGCGGCTTGTTGCTCTCCGTCCATGGATCGCAATTTGAACCCGTTTGCGAAAAGCCGCAAGTCCTCGGGCGCCGTCTCCTCAGGCTGGTCCCGGCATGAAAAGCCCCGCCCGTTGCGGGGCGGGGCTTTGCGTAAAGTAAAGCAGCTAAGTTGCTGTTACTTCGCGGGTGCGTTGGCCGAATCGCCGGTCGTGGACTTCTTGGACTTGGACGACGACGACTTGTGATGCGACGACGACTTCTTATGGCTCTTGGAAGAGGCCGTCTGGTCCGAGGGCGTGCTGGCCGGCGTGTCAGCGGCGAAAACCGGACCCGCGAGCAAAGCCAGAGCAATGACTGGGACGAGCTTCTTGAACATCGATGCGATCTCCAAAGTAAAGAAGGATGCGTTGCGTTAGGGGGTGCCTGACCGGCTCATGCGCCTCGCCAATAACCCTGCAGGCCCGATCCCCCGGTGTGCCAGGGCGGGGCGTATTATTACTGGAATCCATAGCCGCAAGCGGCGTATGACCGCAAAGTAATGTTCGCGCTGACGGTTTGCTAACTAATTGAAAAAAAAGCGATTACTGTCAACCCGAGGACGCCTCGATTCATGCGCCGTTCACGTCAGTGTCCCTCAAAGGCGACGAGCGTGCGCACCGGCACCTCGAGCGCCGCGAGGCGTGCGGAGCCGCCGAGCTCGGGCAAATCGATGATGAAGGAGGCGCCCAGCAGCCGCGCACCGAGCGAGCGCAGCAGCTTGACGGCAGCTTCCGCGGAGCCACCGGTGGCGATCAGATCGTCCACCAGGATGATGCGCTCGCCGGGCAGCAGCGCGTCGCGGTGCATCTCCATCTCGTCGAGGCCGTACTCGAGCGAGTAGGCGACGCGCACGGTACGGTGCGGCAGCTTGCCCTTCTTGCGGATCGGCACGAAGCCCGCTGACAGCTCGTGGGCGATCGCGCCGCCGAGGATGAAACCGCGTGCCTCGATCCCCGCCACGCGATCGATACGCTCATTGCGCCAGGGAGCGACCAGCTGTTGCACGACCTCACGAAACAGGCGTGCATCGCCGAGCAGCGTCGTGATGTCGCGAAACATAACACCGGGCTTCGGATAATCGGGGATGGTGCGGATGGCGGCGCGGATCGCGCGCTGAATGTCGGCGTCCATGCGCACGACTCTAACCCGCCGCGCGCCGCCACACGAGGGTGCGGTTGTTGGCCGGCATCGGATGAACGGCTGCGAATGCAAGGCCGGCAGCAGTTGCCAGCTCGTCCAATGCCTCGAAGTCGCGGATGCCGCTGCCGCCATCGCGCGCACGCAGGTAGCGATCGAACTCGGCGTTGCTGGCGCTGGTGTGCTCACCGTGAAAGCGGAATGGACCGTATACGCACAGCACCCCCGGTGCAGCCAGCACCGCACCGACGCCGCGGAAGAACTGCCGCACCGCGGGCCACGCCATGATGTGCAGGGTGTTGGCGCTGAAGACCGCGTCCGCCTGCGGCACAGCCCAGTGCGCGGCGCACACGTCGAGCGCGAGCGGATCGCGCAGATTCGCGCTGCCCTCGCAGCGGATGCGCTCGGCGAGCGACGGCAGCTGCTCGGGCAGCTCGCTCGGCTGCCACTCGAGTTGCGGCAGGTGGGCGGCGAAGTACACCGCGTGCTGGCCGGTGCCGCTACCGACCTCGAGCACGCGGCGGCAGCCGGCGAGCGCCTGGCGCAGCACCGCGAGGATCGGCGCCTTGTTGCGCTCGCAGGCGTCCGAGTGCGTCAGCATCCGCGCAAGTCTGCGACAATGAGGCCATGCAAGCCATAGAAGCCCTGCTCATGCGCCGCTCCGCGCGCGCGCTGACCGAGCCGGCCCCGGACGAGGGGGCGCTGGAGCTCATCCTGGCGAGCGCCGTGCGTGCGCCGGACCACGGACGACTGCGTCCGTGGCACTTCGTGCTGATCCGCGGTGGCGCGCGCACGCGCCTCGGCGCCGCGCTGGCCGCGGAGTTGCAGCGCAGCCAGCCGCATGCCAGTGCCGAGACCGTGGAGCGGGAGCGGCAGAAGGCGTTCCGGGCGCCGCTGATCATCGTGGTCGCGGCGCGCTGCAACGCCGCGGCGCAGGTTCCGGTGATCGAGCAGCTGCTGTCGGCCGGTGCTGCGGCACACGCCATGATGCTGGCCGCGGTAGCGCTCGGCTTCAACGCCATGTGGAAGACCGGTGCGGCCGCCTACAGCGCCCAGGTGAAAACGGCGCTCGGACTCGACGAGAGCGATGCCATCGTCGGATTTCTGTACTTCGGGACCGAAGCCCGCGAGCGCGCCAGCGCCGTCCGCGGCGACTGGCGCGAGCTCGCCCACGAGCTGACCGACTAGGGCGGGAACGGTAGTCGGCAAGCGAGCGGCGCCGAAGCGAGCGGGGCGCGCGCCGGAACCGCGCGGCCCGCATGCCCGCCGGGGCAGCGGTGCTTTATGATGCGCCCCGTTGGCTCGTTACCGCAGGTACACCCCGCTATGAGATTACTGTCGTGGATGGTCGCGCTGGCGGCCGTCTCCGCTCCGGCCGCCCCCGCGGCAACCGACACCCCGGCCGCTCCGGGCGGTGCCGGCGGCAAGGCCGAGATCGGGGAGTTTGGTCTCGACCTCGGCGCCGGCGATCCGCGCGTGCGACCCGGCGACGACTTCTTCATGTATGCCAACGGCACCTGGTACGAGCAATTCAGCATTCCGGCCGACCATGCCAGCTACGGTGCGTTCAATCGGCTGGATGAGCTGTCCAAGCAGCGCGTGCGCAGCATCATCGAGGCGGCGGCTGCGGCGCACACGCCCGACGGCACGCCCGAGCAGCAGATCGGGGACTACTACGCCGCCTACATGGATCAGGCGGCCATCGAGGCCAACGGGCTCAAGGCCGCCGAGCCCGACCTCGCGCGCATCAACGCGGCCGACACGCGCGAGGCGCTGGCGCAGCTGTTCGGCGCGCCGGGCTTCGCCTCGCTGTTCGACGTGCAGCTGCCGGCCGATTTCCGCAACCCGGACCGCTATAGCGTCTTCATCAGCGAGTCGACGCTCGGGCTCCCTGACCGTGATTACTATCTGAAGGACGATCCGCAGCTGAAGGAGCTGCGGGCCCGCTACGTGGCCTACATCTCGCAGATGCTGACCCTCGGCGGGGTCGCGGATGCAGCCGGCAAGGCCCGCGCCATCATGGAGTTCGAGACCCAGGCCGCGCGGGTGCAATGGCCCATCGAGCGGCGCCGCGACGTGGATGCGATCTACAATCCGCGCACCAAGGAGCAGCTGCTCAGCTTTGCGCCGGGCTTTCCCTGGCAGGCGTTTCTCGAGGCGCAGCAGCTCGGAGCACGCGAGCAGCTGGTGCTCGGGGAGCTGAGCGCGATGCGCGATCTGGCGGCGCTGTTCAACCGCACCAGCGTGCCGACCCTGCAGGCCTTCCTCACCTTCCACTACCTCAGCAGTCATGCGCCGTACCTGCCCAAGCGCTTCGACGAGGCGCGGTTCGCCTTCTACGGGCAGACGATGCGCGGACAGCCGCAGCAGCGTGAGCGCTGGAAGCGCGCCGTGGACGCGGTCGATGACGCGCTCGGTGAAGCAGTGGGGCGGCTGTATGTCGCCCGCTATTTCCCACCCGAGTCGAAGGTCAAGATGCAGCAGCTGGTGGCGGATCTGCGCAGCGCGCTGAGTGAGCGCATCGACGCCCTCGACTGGATGACGCCGGCGACCAAGAAGCGGGCGCAGGCGAAGCTGGCCGCATTCACCGCCAAGATCGGCTATCCGGACAAGTGGAAGGATTACTCGGCGCTGCTCATCCGCCGCAACGACCTGCTCGGCAACGTGCGCCGCGCGGCCGAATGGCAATGGAACTACCAGATCGCGCGCCTGGACAAGCCGGTCGATCGCGGCGAATGGCAGATGACGCCGCAGGAGATCAATGCCTACTACAACCCATCCAACAACGAGATCGTATTTCCTGCGGCGATCCTGCAGCCGCCGTTCTTCGATCCCAACGCCGATCCCGCCGTCAACTACGGCGCCATCGGCGCGGTGATCGGCCACGAGATGGGTCATGGCTTCGATGACCAGGGCCGCAAATTCGGGCCCGACGGCGCGCTCGAGGACTGGTGGACGGCGCAGGACGCGCACGAGTTCAACGCGCGCACCGCACGCCTCGTGAAGGAATACTCCGGCTTCGAGGCGCTTCCCAGCCTCAAGGTCAATGGCGCCAACACCCTCGGTGAGAACATCGGCGACCTGGGTGGCCTCAACATGGCCCACGAGGCCTACCTGCTCTCGCTCAAGGGACAGCCGGCACCGGTGCTCGCGGGCCTGAGCGGCGATCAGCGCTTCTTCCTCGCCTACGCCCAGGTGTGGCGCGAGAAGTATCGCGACGGCGCGCTGCGTGAGCTGGTGATGTCGGACGTGCACAGTCCGGCACAGTTCCGCGTCAACGGCCCGCTACCGAACGTCGATGCCTGGTATGCCGCCTTCGGCGTGCAGCCGGGCGAGAAGCTCTACTTGAAACCCGAGGAGCGGGTGCGGATCTGGTGACACCGCCGCGCGCGGCGTGGGGTCGAGCCGGCGCGAGTGCCGTACGCGCGGCCGCGAGCGCAAAAAAGGATTTTCGGGGGGCCGCGCTGGCGCCGAACACCGTCGCGGAGCGGATGCTAACCGCGCGCCAGGACGGCGCGCCCCGCAGCCTCCAGGGATGGATTCACGGCGTGCCCGAAAATACTGTTTTTGCGATCGTGGCTGCGCCCGAGGGCTTCCTCACGGCTTCACCACCGCGAGTATCACGATCGCCAGCAGCAACAGCCCCGGCACCTCGTTGAACCACCGGTACCAGCGCGATGAGTGGCGGTGGGCGCCGGCGCGCAGCTGCAGCATCAAGCGGTAGCACCAGGCATGGTAGCCGACTGTTGCTGCAACCAGCAGCAGCTTCACCCGCAACCACTCGGCCGCGAGCAGCGCCGGCGCCGCGACGATCATCGCCACGCCGAACAGCACCGCCAGCAGCGCGCCGAGGCTCATGATGAAGAACAGGCGCCGCTCCATGACGATGAAGCGTGCGAGCCCCGGGGCATCGCGGGTGCCGGCGTGGTACACGAACAGCCGCGGCAGGTAGAACAGGCCCGCGAACCAGGTGACCATGAACACCACGTGCAGCGCTTTCAGCCACAGCATCGATGGTGATTGTAGCCAAGCCGCAGCAACACAGTACGGACCTCTGGTAGCATCACACCCCCCCGTACTCACCGCGACGACTGCCCGCCATGTCCAGCACACAGGCCACTCCAGCTACGCCCTTTCCGAGCAACATCGAGATCGCCCAGCGCGCGAAAATGCTGCCGATCGTGCCCCTGGCGCGTGAACGCTTGGGTATTCCCACGGAGAGCCTCGAGCCGTACGGACACTACAAGGCGAAGGTCTCGCTCGACTACGTGGCGACGCTCAAGGATCGTCCGAACGGCAAGCTGATCCTGGTCACGGCGATCTCGCCGACGCCGGCCGGGGAGGGTAAGACCACCACCACCGTGGGGCTCGGCGATGCGCTCAACCTGCTCGGCAAGCGCGCCATGCTGTGCCTGCGCGAACCGGCGCTGGGACCGGTGTTCGGCGTCAAGGGCGGCGCTGCCGGCGGCGGGTACTCGCAGGTGGTGCCGATGGAAGACATCAACCTGCATTTCACCGGGGATTTCGCCGCGATCGCGCTGGCGAACAACCTGCTCGCGGCGCTCATCGACAATCACATCTATCAGGGCAACCAGCTCGGCTTCGACGTGCGCCGCATCGCCTGGCGGCGGGTGGTGGACGTCAACGACCGGGCACTGCGCAACATCGTCATCGGCCTCGGCGGCACGGCCAATGGCGTGCCCCGCGAGGACGGCTTCGACATCGTGGTCGCCTCGGAGGTGATGGCGATTCTGTGCCTTGCCAGCGACCTGGCAGACCTCAGGGAGCGGCTCGGCCGGATCGTGGTCGGCTACCGCGCCGATCAGACACCCATACGGGCGCGCGATCTCAAGGCACACGGTTCCATGACTGCGCTGCTCAAGGGCGCGCTGGCGCCGAACCTGGTGCAGACCCTCGCCAACAATCCCGCCTTCATCCACGGCGGACCGTTCGCCAACATTGCGCACGGCTGCAACTCGGTGATCGCGACGCGTACGGCGCTGAAGCTCACCGACTACGTGGTCACCGAGGCGGGCTTTGGCGCTGACCTGGGCGCGGAGAAGTTCGTCGACATCAAGTGCCGCAAGGCCGGCCTGAAGCCGAACGCGGCGGTGATCGTGGCGACGGTGCGCGCGCTCAAGTTCCACGGCGGCATCGAGCTGGCCGACCTCAAGACCGAGAACCTCGCCGCGCTCGAGAAGGGCGTGGTGAACCTCGAGCGCCATATCGACAACGTTCGCAACCGTTACGGCCTGCCGTGCGTGGTGGCGATCAACCGTCGCGCCGAGGACAGCGAGCGCGAGATCCGGCTGTTGATCGAGCGCGTTGGCAAGCAGGGAGTACGCGTCATTGGCGCCACTCACTTTGCGGAAGGAGGCAAAGGCGCATTGGAGCTGGCCCGCGAGGTGGTGCGCCTCGCCGAGCAGCCGAACAGCTTTCGCTACGTGTATGCGGACGAGGCGCCGCTGTGGGACAAGATGAAAACCATCGCCACGCAGGTCTACGGCGCCAGCGATATCACGGCTGACACGAAGGTGCGCACGCAGATCCGCCAGCTGCAGGAGGGTGGCTACGGGCACTACCCGGTGTGCGTCGCCAAGACGCAGTACTCGTTCTCCACCGACCCGAAGCTGCGCGGTGCGCCCGCGCAGCACGTGGTCAACATCCGCGAGGTGCGCCTCGCTGCCGGCGCGGAATTCGTGATCATGATCTGCGGTGACGTCATGACCATGCCGGGCTTGCCCAAAGTACCGGCGGCGGACAGCATCGACGTCGATGCCGACGGGCGCATTACCGGGCTCTTCTAGAGCGTAGCGTCGGTGCTGCCGGCATAACGCTCACGGATCGCGCGGCATGCCATTCTGCGAAGCCGACCCCTGGCGCCTGCAGTATTTCGCAGGCGTCGACTGTCCGCCCGAGGTGCGCATCCCCACCGAGGACCCGGACGCCTGGCAGTGGAACCCCGCGCATCGCTGGGTCTACAACAAGCTGCTGATCGCCGAGTCGCAGTCCCTCGCCTGCGGGCCGCACGGGGTCCGCCCGCCGGCGTTCCCGGTGTTCAGCAAGCCGATCATCAATCTGCGGGGCATGGGGGTTGGCAGCCACGTGCTGACCGACCTCGCTGACTACGAGCGCAGCGAGACGGCCGGACATTTCTGGATGACGCTGCTCGCCGGTGAGCACGTCAGCACCGACGTCGCGGTGCTCGCTGGCAAAGCGGTGTGGTGGCGGCACTGCCGCGGCGCCACCGGTGCCGGCGGCACCTTCGATCACTGGCTGATCGAAGCCGGGCGACGGCCGGCGCTCGAATCCTATCTCGGTGACTGGACCGAGCAGCACCTGGCGGACTACACCGGCATGCTGAACCTCGAGACCATCGGCGCGCGGATCATCGAGGCACACCTGCGCGTCGCCGATCAGTGGCCGGACCTCTATGAGGCCGGCTGGCTCGAGTCAGTCGTCGGCCTGTACGCGCGGGGCGAGTGGTGCATCCCGCCCGGGGAGCGTCGCCGTGGCTACAGCGTGGCGCTGTTCGGCCCACACGGGCGCAAATACCAACATCCCCCGCAGCAGGTGGTGGAGGCCGTGCGGCACATGCCGCAGGTCACGAGCGTCCAGATCACATTCCATGCGGATTGGCCCGCCGAAGCGCATGCCATGCCGCCCGGCGGCTTTCGCCTGGCGGTGGTCAACAGCCTCGATCTCGAGGCGGGCAGGGCGGCCCGCGCGGTGCTCGCCAGGTACTTTGAGGTCTGAGTCGACGCCGCAGTGCGTGGTGGTCAAAGCGGCGGATTCCGGGGAGAATCCCCGCATGCGCGGCACGAAGGACGGCCCCGGCAAGCCAGCGCCGCGGCACATTCTGGTCATCGACGTCGGCGGCACGCACGTGAAGTTCCGAGTCGGCGCGCGCGGCGCGATTCAGAAATTCGATTCTGGTCCGCACCTGACCCCGCGCCGCATGACCCGTGAGCTGCGCCGGCTGCTGGCCGAGACGCGTTACGACGCGGTGTCGATCGGTTACCCCGGGCTGGTGTATCGCGGCCGTATCGCCTGCGAGCCTCACAATCTCGGCAAGGGCTGGGTCGGGTACGATTTCCACCGGGCGCTCCATCGCCCGGTGCGGGTGATCAACGACGCCGCCATGCAGGCGATCGGCAGCTATGCCGGGGGGCGCATGCTGTTTCTCGGTCTGGGTACCGGTCTCGGCGCGACGCTGATCATCGACGGCATGATCGAGCCAACCGAGGTCGGTCACATGCCGTACAAACACGACCGCACCTTCGAGGATTACGTCGGTGAGCGTGCCCGCAAACGCAGCGGCGACCGCAAGTGGCGCAAGAACGTCAACGACGTGGTGCGTGATCTCAAGCGCGCGTTCGAGGCGGACTACGTGGTGCTCGGCGGCGGCAACGCCGAGCGGCTCAAGAAGTTGCCGCGCGGGGTGCGACTGGGGGACAACCGCAACGCCTTCAGCGGCGGCCTGCGGCTGTGGCGGCACGGCGCGGGCGGCTCGCTGCGCGCGGTGGCGGTCCACCGCCAGGGTAAACGGTAACGATGGCGGCGGCCCCGGGCGCTCCCGGACTTCCTCCGACGTGGAGCAGCAGCAACAAGGAGATGGTCGGCTGCGCGCTCGGCTCCTCGCGGCTGTGGTTCACCATCGGCGGCGGCATCGTCAACGAGGTCTACTACCCACGCGTCGACATTCCGCAGACGCGTGACCTCGGCTTCATCGTCGGCGACGGGCGCGGCTTCTGGGTGGAGGTGAAGCGGCTGTGGCAGCACGTGGTGCAGCTCGCCGCGCCCGGTGCGCCGGCGGTGCGCATCATTCACCGCCACGAGCGCTTCGAGCTCACCCTGCGCGTGGCCCCTTGCGCGCATCTCGACGTGCTGCTGATCGAGGTGAGCCTCGACGGCGATGCCACGCTGCTCCCCTTTGCGCTGCTGGCGTCGCACGTCGGCGGGACCGGTCACGACAACCGCGCCGCGGTGGTGGAGCACAACGGCCGCCGCATCCTGTGGGCGGAGCAGGGGCCGTTCGCGCTGGCGCTCGCCGCCGCTACGCCGCAGCAGCACGACGCCTTCGGTCGCGTCAGCGTCGGCTGCGTCGGCAGCAGCGACGGCTGGCAGGACTTCGCGCGCAACGGCGCGCTCAGCTGGGAATACGACAGCGCCGGTCCAGGCAACGTGGCGCTCGCTGGTCAGCTGCCGCGCCAGGCCGTGCTCGCACTCGGCTTTGGCAGCAGTACGGAGTCCGCCGCGACACTGGCGCTGACGGCACTCTCGGAGCCGTTCGCGCTCTCCTGGGAGCGGCAGCTGACCGCGTGGACGCGCTGGCAGGCGAGCCGCATGCCGGACGAGGCGCTGTGCCGCGACCTGCCGCAGGAGTGCACCGAGCAGGCGCGCATCTCGACGATGGTGCTGCGCGTGCATCAGGACAAGACCTACCCGGGCGCGATGGTGGCCTCGCTCAGCGTGCCGTGGGGCAACACGCGCGAGGAGCGGGCCGGTTATCACCTGGTGTGGCCGCGTGACCTGGTGGAGAGCGCCGGCGCGCTGCTCGCCGTCGGCGCACTGCACGAGGCGCGCAGCACGTTGCGCTACCTGCTCGCCACGCAACAGGCCGACGGACACTGGAACCAGAATCAGTGGCTCGGGGGCACAGGCTATTGGCTCGGCGTGCAGCTCGATGAGACCGCCTTCCCGGTGCTGCTGGCCGTGGCGCTCGATGAGCGCAACGCGCTGCAGGGAACCGAGATCGCCGACATGATCGGCCGCGCGCTGTCGTTCCTCGTGCGCCACGGACCTGCCAGCGATCAGGACCGCTGGGAGGAGGATGCCGGTCTCAACACCTTCACACTCGCCGTGTGCATCTCGGCGCTGGTGGCGGGGGCGCGCTACCTGCCCGAGGACGGCCGCGAGCTGGCACTCGCGTTCGCCGATTACTGGAACGCGAACCTCGAGAGCTGGACCGCGGTGCGCGCGGATATGCCACTGGCGCGCCTGTACGGCGTGCCCGGCTACTACGTGCGCGTCGCGCCGGCGGAAGCACTGGTTCGCGGGCGCAAGGACGGGGTGCTGCCGATCCGCAACCTGCTGCGGGATCCGAGCCTGCCGGCGAGCGCGCAGGTAGGCGTCGACTTCCTGCAGCTGGTGCGCTTCGGCCTGCGCCGCGCGGACGATCCGCTGATCGTCGGCAGCATCAAGGTCGCCGACGCGCTGCTCAAGGTGGACACGCCCTGCGGGCCGTGCTGGCACCGCTACAACGAGGACGGCTACGGCGAACACGACGACGGCAGCCCGTTCGACGGCACCGGCCGCGGGCGCGCCTGGCCGCTCCTGACCGGCGAGCGCGGACACTACGAGCTGTGCTGCGGGCGCGACCCGCAGCCGTACCTGGTGGCCATGACGCGCATGGCTTCACCGGGCGGCATGCTGCCCGAGCAGGTCTGGGATGCCGCGCCGATCCCGGCGCGGGCGCTCGCGCCCGGTCGGCCCACGGGGGCGGCCATGCCGCTGGTGTGGGCGCATGCGGAGTATCTGAAGCTGGTCGCGTCGCGCAACCTCGGGCGGCCGGTCGATCGTCCGGAGGCCGTCTGGCAGCGTTACCGGGGCGAGCGTCCGCCGCTCACGCGCCTCATCTGGATCGTGCAGGCGCCGGTGGTGGAGCTGCCCGAGGGCTGTGCACTCACGATCGCGCTGTACGAAGCGGGCGCGGTGCGTTACGGATTCGACGGTTGGCAGGAGGTGCGCGATCACGGCACCGTGGCCAACTCGCTCGGCCTGCATGTCGTGGACATCGATACCGCGGCACTGCGCGCCGGACGCGTCATCGACATGACCTACCGGAGCGGCGTCAAGTGGCTGGGCCGGGACTTCCGCATCGTCGTGGTGCCGCGCAGCGCGCAGCCCCCCTAAAGCGAGGCGCCGTGCCGTTCACACTTGCGCATCCTGCCGCCGTGCTGCCGCTGCGGGCCTTGCGGCACCTGCGCACCGCGCCGCTCATCATCGGCGCCCTGGTTCCCGACTTGCCGTACTACATGCCGGGCGAGATCTCGCGCCACCTGCGCGGCGCTCATCAATTCAGCGGCTCCTACACCGTCTGCCTGGCGCTCGGCCTCGTGCTGCTGGCGGTGGTGTTCGTGCTGCGCCAGCCCCTCACCGCGCTGCTGTCATCGCGCGCACGCTGGCTGTGTCTGCGCTCGCTCGCGCCGTTCGAGCGCGCGCCAGGCGAGTGGGCCTTCGCCGCGCTGGCCATCGTGCTCGGCGCGTGGACGCATCTCGCCTGGGATTCCTTCACCCACCCCGACGGCTGGATCGTGCGCCGCGTCGCCGCGCTCAGCGCCCCGCTCGACTTGCTCGGCTATCACGGCACGGTGTACCACGAGCTGCAGTACCTGAGCTCCGGGATCGGCCTGGCGGTGCTCGCCATCTGGTACTGGCGGCTGCCGCAGCCTCCCGCAGCCGCGGCCGCGCCGCACGCGCCGCGCTCGGCGGTGATTCCGGTGCTGATATTGGCCGCGGTGGCCGCGATTCTCATCGGCGGGGTGAAGGCGACGGAGAATTTCGAGCGCACGCACGCCGTCTACCGCACCGAGGACATCTTCTTCCGGCACACGCTCGCCTGGTTCGCGGTGCTGTACCTGCTCGCCGGGACGATCGTCACACTCGAGCGGGTGCACGAGCGTGCGACGCAGTGATCGGTCAAGGGTGCCGGTGAGCGGCAGGCCGGACGGCGAGCACCTGACCACCACCGGGTGGCCGTGGCGCCCCGGAAACAGCTTCCGGCTGCTCGACGGCGGAGTGCAATTCTTTCCGGCGATGCTGCGGGCGATCGACGCCGCTGCCGCGTGGGTGCTGCTGGAGATGTACCTGGTGCGCTCCGGAACCCTGACCACGCAGTTCGTCACCGCGCTCGGTGCTGCCGCGCGCCGCGGCGTGCAGGTACGCGTGATTTTCGACGCCTTCGGGGCGCTCGGCCTGGCGCGTGCGGATCGCCGGCGGCTGGTGGAGGCAGGCGTTGAGCTGCGGCTGTTCAACCCACTGCAGCCCGGCAACCGCCTCGGCAATCTGCTGCGCGATCATCGCAAGCTCCTGGTGACTGACGGCTGCACGGCCTTCGTCGGTGGCGCCGGGCTCACCGATGACTTCGCGGGCGGCCCGTCAGGCCCATGGCGCGAGGTCATGGTGCAGATCGACGGCCCGGTGGTCGCCGACTGGCACCGGGCGTTCGCGCGCACCTGGCGCCGCTGCGGGCCCGAGCTCGGCATCGCGCCGCCCTCGTGTCCGCCGCGCGCCGATGGCGCTGCCGGCCGTCTGGCGCTGTCCGAGGCGCGCCAGCGATCGGTGCTCGCCAACGGCGTGTTGCGGCGTATCGACTGCGCGCAGCGGCGTGCCTGGATCATGAGCGCCTACTTCGTTCCCTCACGCCGTTTCCGCAAGGCATTACGGCGTGCGGCGCGGCGCGGCGTGGACGTGCGGCTGCTGTTGCCTGGCGCCCGCACCGACCATCCGTGGGTGCGCCATGCGGCACGGCGC
Organism: uncultured Gammaproteobacteria bacterium; assembly: GCA_963837075.1. GTDB lineage: Bacteria > Pseudomonadota > Gammaproteobacteria > Steroidobacterales > Steroidobacteraceae > 13-2-20CM-66-19. The sequence goes on from CAWILY010000009.1 coordinate 1,560,992, forward strand.
TTCTACGGCAAGCTGCTGCGCAACGGTGTGCGTATCTACGAGTACCAGCCGCACATGCTGCATGCCAAGGTGATCCTGTGCGACGACTGGGCCGCGGTCGGCTCGAGCAATCTCGACCGCTGGAGCTTTCGCTGGAACCTCGAGGCCAACCAGGAGGTGCTCGATGCCCGCTTCGCCGACAGCGTTGCGGCGCTGTTCGAGGGCGATCTCGGCGTATCGAGCGCCATCAGCCGCCGGAACTGGCATCGGCGCGCCTGGCTCGACCGGCTGCGCGAGAACATCGCCGGCGCGCTCGACCGGCACCTCGATCGCTGGCGCCGGCCCTGACGGGGCGACTTCAGCGCAGCTGCTGGCGCCGCGCGTCCGGCGGTTCGGGCAAGTCCGCGAACAGTTCGGTGGTGCGCACGAACGACAGCAGGAACGGCTCCATCACCTGCATCTGCGTGCGGTAGTCTGCCAGCGCGGCGCGCTTGCGGTCCTCTTCGGCCGGCTCGAGCACGAACGGCGCGAACGCGAGTCCGCTCGCCCGCGGCGGCGCGCTCAGCGGCACTCCGGGCATGAGGCCGCGCGGACTCGGCCAGCCTGCGCCACCGTGCACGATCCAGTAACGCAGCTGCGCTGCGGCGGCAGCGCGCGCGGCGACGGCGATCGTGAGGCGCCCGGCAGCGGCATGGTCCGCATGGCTATCGAGCGGACTCGGCGCGACGATGAGCGTCGGCCGCACGCGCTCGAGCACACTGGCAAAGTCGCGCTCGAGGCTCGCGCCGGTGTAGGGATGATGGACGTAGAGCGCCCCGGCGTAGGGCACTTCTGCCACGGCGGTGGAGGGTGAGGTGTAGGGGCGCGCGTGGTCCTCATCGAGGAGTGCGCTCAGTCCCCCGTCCGGGTAGCCGAGAAACAGCTGTGCGTCGGCAGGCACTCCGAGTACCGCGGTGGCGGCGCGTGCCTCGGCCATGCGTCGCTCGCCGAGCTGGCGCGCCCTGGCTGCCGGAGCGCGCAACAGCAACCGGTCCAGCAGCTGCTGATCGCGCCGCCCGGCATCACCGCTCGTGAGCCACACGACGCTGACGCGCCCGCCCGCGCGCAGCACGCGCTGCATGAGGCCGCCGCAGCAGAGCGTCTCGTCATCCGGGTGCGGGGCGACGACCAGGAGCGTGGTGTTGGCGTCGACGCGCGGCGGGGCCGGGGTGCCGCCCGCGGCCGCGAGGACGCCGTCGCAGTCAGGCGCCGCTGCCATGCTGGTGCTCGTCGCGGCGATCGCGGCGAGCATCGCCGCCGCCAGCGAGGCACGGGGTTTGCGGCTTGCCGGACGCATTCGGTCACCCAGTGTATTGTAATTGCCTGACGATACCCGGCTTTCCGCGGCTGAGGAGCACACGGTGCAGACACCTCCATTGGCTTACCACGACCCCGGTTTCATCGATTCCGACGAGGGGCGCCCGGTGCGCATCGTCTCGGAGTATCTGGCGCCGCTGCGGGCCTTCGGCCTGGCCAAGGTCAGCGCGACGATCGTGTTCTTCGGATCGGCGCGCGCGACTGCCGGGGGAGCGCTGGCACGCTACTACGAGGAAGCGAGTGAGCTGGCGCGGCTGGTGACCACGTGGGGCCGCACCGACTGCGACGAGCGCCTGCTGGTGTGCTCCGGCGGCGGGCCCGGCATCATGGAGGCGGCCAATCGCGGCGCGACGCTCGCCGGCGGCCGCAGCGTCGGCCTCAATATCGGGTTGCCGGAGGAGCAGCGCCCCAACTCCTACATCTCCCCCGGGTTGTGCTTCGAGTTTCACTACTTCTTCATGCGCAAGCTGTGGTTCGCGCATCTGGCGCACGCGCTGATCGCCTTTCCTGGCGGCTTCGGCACGCTCGACGAGCTGTTTGAAATCCTGACGCTGGCGCAGACGCGCAAGCTCGATCGCTCGATCCCCGTGCTGCTGTACGGCAGTGCCTACTGGAAGGAAGTCATCAACTTCGAGGCGCTGGTGCGCCACGGCACGATCGCGCGCGAGGACCTGCAGCTGTTCGAGTACGTGGACGCGCCGCAGGCGGCCTTCGAGCTGCTGCGGCGGCGCGTGCGGCTGCCGGCATCGGCCGAGACGCGGGTGTCGTTCGCCAGGTCACGCTGCCCGCCGCCGGGCCGCTGAACGCGCCCGCTCACAGCACGTACAGGCCCGGGTCGACGCTTGCTGCCCAGGCGAGCAGGCCTCCCTCGAGATTCGCCGGCGCCGCGATGTGCGCCTGCACCGCCAGCTGACAGGCAGCGAGACTGCGTCCGCCGCTGCGACAGATGAACACCGGCGCCGCATCCTGCGCCAGCTCGCCGAGTCGCCGCGGCAGCTCGCCGAGTGGAATGTTGATCGAGCCCGGCAGGTGCCCGGCGCTGAACTCACGGACCTCGCGCACATCGATGAGCGGTGGTGTCGGTTGCTGCGACCCCTGCAGCAGCTGCTGCAGGGCGGTGGCGGTGAGACGGCGCACACCGGCCGGCGCGGCGGCGGAGCGCACCGCCGGCAGGTCTCGCGGCTCGGTGATGCTCGGCGCATCGCCGCACACCGCGCAGTCGGCACGCCGGGCAATGCCAAACTCGCTGAAGCGCATCTCCAGCGCATCATAGGTCAGCAGCCGGCCCGTGAGCGGTTCGCCGGCGCCGGTGATGAGCTTGATGGCCTCGGTCGCCTGCAGCGTGCCGAGCACGCCCGGCAGCACGCCGAGCACGCCCGCTTCGGCACAGCTGCCGACCGCCGCCTCCGCCCCGTGCGGGAACACGCAGCGATAGCACGGCCCGCGCCCCGGCACGTAGGTGAGCAGCTGCCCCTCGAACCGATGGATGGCGGCCGACACCAGCGGCCGGCGCAGAATGACGCAGGCGTCGTTGATCAGGTAGCGCGTGGCGAGACGATCGGTGCCATCGAGCACCACGTCGTACTGTGCGAACACCTCACGCACGTCGGCGGCGCGCAGCTCGAGCGCGTGGGCGACGACGCGAATCTCCGGATTGAGCTTCACCAGGCGCTCGCGGCCGGCCTCGGCCTTGGACAAGCCGATGGCGCTGCTGTCGAACAGTATCTGGCGCTGCAGGTTGGACAACTCCACGCGATCACAGTCGAGCAGCCCCAGCGTGCCGCAGCCGGCGGCGGCCAGGTACAGCGCCGCCGGCGAGCCGAGACCGCCGGCGCCCACCACCAGGACGCGGGCGGCGCGCAGCTTTTCCTGTCCGGCCGTGCCGATCTCCGCAAGGGTCAGGTGGCGCTGGTAGCGCTCGCGCTCGCTGTTGGTGAGACTCATCTGCTCAACCTCCGGATAGCGCGCAGATGATGTGCACCGTATCGCCATCGCGCACCATCGCCGTCAGTTCGCGCGCTTCCGTGGTGTTCACGAACAACCGCATGTGCGGGCGGATCCGGTCCTGTTCGTCGATCATCCGGAAGCGCATGCCCGGACAGCGCTGCTCGAGCGAGCTGAGCACCTCCGCCAGCGTGCCGCCGCGCGCGCTCAGGGTCGCCGCGCCGGCGCTGTAGGAGCGCAGTGGACTCGCGATGCGCACCGTGCAGGTCATGACTCACGCCGCATGGCTCACCGAGTAGATCTCCGGCAGGTGGCGCGCGATACAGCGCCAGCTCGTACCCGCACTGCTACCGGCCCACACCTCGCCCGCCGTGGTGCCGAAATACACTGCCGGGCGCGGCGCCGAGTCCGCGCACATCGCCTGGCGCAGTACCGTGAACCAGGCCTGGGAACGCGGCAAACCGCGATCGAGCCGCCGCCACGAGGCACCGGCGTTGCGCGTGACGTACACCGCCGGCTTGCCGCCGATCGAGGTACGCGGCCACACCGTCTGCCCGTCCATCGGCAGCACCCAGGCCGTTTGCGGATCGGCCGGGTGCAGCACGATCGGAAAGCCGACGTCGCCGATGCTTTTCGGCATGCGCGTGCCGATGCGCTGCCAGCGGCGCGCCGGTCGATCCAGGCGATAGATGCCGCAATGGTTCTGCTGGTAGAGGCGGTCGGGCTGCAGCGGATGCTGCACGACGCAGTGCGGGTCGTGACCGAACGGCACGTCGGCATCGGGCAGAAAATCCGCGGCGCAGCCCTCGTTGAGCGGCGACCAGCTGGCGCCCGCGTCGGTTGATTCGAACACTCCGCCGATCGAGATGGCGATGTACAGATGCGCCGCGTCGCGCGGGTCGACCAGGATCGAGTGCAGGAACTCGCCGTCCGGTGTGCCGAGCGCTGCCCACTGCGGTCGCAGCGGGTGATCGTTGAAGCCGGCGACCGGGTGCCAGCGCTCGCCGCCGTCCGCCGAGCGGAACAGTCCCGCGGGGGAGCTGCCGGCGTACCAGGTGCCCGGTTCGGAAGGGTGGCCCGCTGTGAGCCAGAACACGCGCTGCACGGCACGGGCTTCCTCGCCGGCGAGCGCCTTGCGGAACGCGGGCGGCTCGCTCGCTTCGCGCCAGGTGCGCCCCTGGTCCCGCGAGCGGTAGACAGTAGCGCCCAGATGCCCGGTCTTCGCCGCCATCAACAGCAGGCGCGGATCGCGCGGATCCTGCACGACGTGGTGAATGATATGGCCAAGGAACTGCGGGCCGCTGAGCTTCCAGGTCCGTCGCGCCGCTCGGGTGCGCAGCGCGAACAATCCCTTACGTGTTCCGATCCACAACGTGCCCATGGTTGAAAAGCATCCTCGCCTCGCCGGCGCACTGTCAACGGCGCTTAGCGTATGCTTCGCCGCCGGTTGCATGTGCCGGCGGACGGGAACCTTCGGGTGGATCGAATCCTGCGTGTCACGAGTAGTGTGCTGCGGCTGTGCGCTCTGGCGCTCATCGCCGTGCCGGTGGCGGCCGAGCCCCCCGCGGCGCAGCCGGTGCAGGTACGGCATGCCGGTGATGGTCGCTTCGCGCTGGTCGAGCACGAGTACGTCACCTTCGTGCTGCAGCAGTTCCCGGTGGTTGCGAGCTATCTCGGCGGCGCCGCATTCGATCCGCACCTGGCCGGCATCGACGGTATGCTGCGTAACTACGCGCCCGAGGCCCTGCAGAAGGAGGATGCCCGCCTCGCCGAGTTCCGTGCCCGCTTCGCAGCGCTTGCGCCCGCGGGATTGTCGGCGCGGCGGCGCATCGACCGCTCGGTCGCGCTGGCGCAGATCGCCTTCCTGGTCCACCAGCACCAGGTGCGCCGTCACCAGCAACGCGCACTCGATTCCTACGTCGACGAGCCGTTGCGGGGCATCGACTGGCAGATCCAGGGGATGACGCCGACGGCCGCGGGCAGCCGCGGCACCGAAGCGGAGTGGCAGGCAGTGATTGCGCGCACCCGTGCGATACCGGCATATCTTGCCACCGCCGAGCGGCAGCTCTCCGCCGGCATCGGCGCGCACAACACGCCCGACTGGCGCGTGCTCAGCGATTTCGGGCTGCAGAGCAGCGCAGCGGCTGCCGACTACTTCAGCAAGACGCTGCCGCAGATCGCCGCCGGCGACATCACCGCGGCGAACCGCGATGCACGGCTGCGCGAGCTGCAGGCCGCGGGCGATGCTGCCGCTTCAGCCTACCGCCACCTGCGCGATTTCGTCGTGCGCAGCTTCTTCGACGACGCGGGTGATGAGGACACCGCCCCGGTACCGAAGAGCGGGTACCGCGCGGATCGCTTCGCGTTCGGCGAAGCCGAGTACGACTGGGCGCTGCGCAACAACCTGCGCGTGCCGGAGACCGCCGCGGCACTTTATGCCTCGGCCTGGCCAATCGTGCAGGGCGCGCGTGCGCAGCTTACGACGCTGGCGCAGCAGATCGCGGCCACGCACAAGTGGCCGGCCGGCGCCGACGGCGCCGAGACCGTGCGCCAGGTGTTCGCGCAGCTCAGCCAGAATGCGCCGCACACCGACGCCGAAATGCTCGACGGCTACCGCAACACCGGTGTGCGGCTGGTAGCCTATGCGCGCCAGACGGGACTGTTCGACGTGCCCGACGACTATCGCCTCGAGGTGGCGCTGACGCCGCCGCCGCTGCGCAACTCGATCGAGGGCGGCGCGTACTATCCGGCGCCGCCGTTCAAACGCAGCGGCGTCGGGCGCTTCTACATAACGCCGACCGACGACGACCTCGCGCTGCTGCGCCAGCAGCACAACTACGCCGCGATGCCCGATCTCGCCGGCCACGAGGGCTTCCCCGGTCACGACTGGCATTACAAGGTCATGACCCAGTACCGCGCCGAGATCTCGCCGCTGCGCTGGCTGACGCCGGGAGCCGTCGAGGACTCATCTTCCATGTGGGAGGATTCGATGGCGGCGGAGGGTTGGGCGCTGTATGCGGAAGCATTGCTCGCCGAGCCGCAGAAGGACGCGCCCGACGGACTGTACACAGCCGAGGAGCGCCTGTACGAGCTGCGCGGCCAGCTGTATCGCGATCTGCGGGTGCGCATCGATACCGGTATCCATACCGGACGGCTCACCTTCGAGGACGCGGTGACGCTGTTCTCGGAGACCGTGGATTTCCTGCCGGGCTCGTGCCAGGACAGCCAGGCGCTGAAGCTCGAAGCCAAGGAGGCGAGCTGCAGCGAAGCGCGCGGTGCGGTGACGCGCTACGCGCGCTGGCCGACCCAGGCGATCACCTACCGCCTCGGCAAGGATCAGATCCTCAACCTGCGCAAGCGCGCGCAGCAGGCGCTCGGTACGCGCTTCTCCGCCACGCGCTTCCACCTCGAGTTCATGAAGCAGGGCACGATCCCCGCCGGCTATTTCGGCGATGAGCTGCTACGCACCCTGCGCAGCGCGCCACCCTGAGCGTGACGAGCGGCGCGCGCCTTCAGCCGGTCGGCTGACAGATGAACAGGTGCGCCGGCAGCACGTTCAGCGGCTGGAACCTGCGGCCGACGTAGCCGAATACCCGCTTCAGATCCTGCAGCACGCGCGTCGAGAACTGATAGACGAGGAAGGCGCCGCCGGGCTCGAGCACGTCGTGCGTGCGGCGCAGGATGCGCTCGCGCAGCGTGGCGGGGATGTTGCTGAACGGGATGCCGGAGATGATGTAATCGGCGCGCTGAAAGCCGAAGCGGCGCAGTATCTCGTCCACCGCCACGGCCGACCCTTCGATCACGTGCAACCTCGCATCCGGCATCGCGCGGCGCAGGTAGCTGACGAAGTCAGGATTGGTCTCGATCGCAATCAGTGCCGCGTCGGCGCGCATGCGCCGCAGGACTTCCGCCGTGATGCCGCCGACGCCGGGGCCGTACTCGACGATAACGCGCGCGCGCGCCCAGTTGATCGGCTCGAGCAGCTGTTTGATGAGGAAGCGCGAGCTGGGGACGATCGAGCCCAGCATGCGCGGATGGCGGAAGAAGTTGCGCGCGAACAGCAGCGCGTTGCCGCGCGGCGCCCGCGGGAGCTCGTCAGCGTTGTTATGCATTCTTGGCTCCACGCGAAAGGCTGCCACGTGCTCTCTATAGCAATAATCTTCGCTCGATACCACTTCGGGTACCGCGACCGGCAGCGCTGCGCAAAGCGACGGACGCGTCCACGGCTCAGCCGCCGGCGCGTCGCGCCGCATACCCCAGCCGACACAGCTCCGTCACCAGGCGGTCGCGATGATCGCCCTGGATCTCGATCACGCCGTTCTTGACGGCACCGCCGGCACCGCACAGTTTCTTCAGGCGCGTCGCCAGTTCGGCAAGCTCGCGCTCCTCGCCGGGCACGCCGCTGATGACGGTCACCGCCTTACCGCCGCGGCCGGCAACCTCACGGCCGACGCGCACGCGCGCCGGCTGAGCGGCACGCGTTGCGCCCGCAGCAGCGCTGCCGGCCGGCCGAACGGTACGCGGCGCCTGCCGCAGCACGACACCGCGGAAGGTATGTACGGGCTTCGTCGTAGTGTTACCCCTGTGAGGCGACTACAATCCTGCCCAACCCATGCCCGGTTGCGCAACTGCTGCAGCCCGAAGAGGCTTCGCCATGACCCCACGGTCGCGACTGCACGTTCCCTCGCCGCCCGCGCGTCCGGGTCAGGAACCTGACTTCAGCTATCTGCAGATCTCGCCTGCCGGCGCGGCACCGCGCCCGGACGTGACCGCAGCGGCGCGCGACATCGAGAACCTCGCCGTCGAGATGGTGCGCGTGCTCGACGAGGAACATCGTGCCGTCGGCCCCTGGAATCCGCATCTCGAGCCGCAGGAGCTGCAGGTCGGGCTGCGCCACATGCTGCTGACGCGCCTGTTCGACGACCGCATGCAGCGTATCCAGCGCCAGGGCCGCATCTCCTTCTACATCAAGTCGACGGGGGAGGAGGCCGTGGCGGTGGCTGCCGGGATGGCCCTGCAGCCGGGCGACATGCTGTTTCCCTCCTATCGGCAGCAGGGCCTGCACGTGGTGCGCGGTCGCAACCTCGTGGATCTCATGTGCCAGTGTCTGTCGAACACGCGCGACATGTGCAGGGGGCGGCAGATGCCGATCATGTACCACTGGGCCGAGGGCAACATCTTCTCCATCTCCGGCAATCTCGCCACGCAGTTTCCGCAGGCGGTGGGCTGGGCGATGGCGAGCGCGATCAAGGGCGAGGACCGCATCGCGGCCAGCTGGATCGGCGAGGGCTCGAGCGCCGAGGCCGACTTCCACTATGCGATGACCTTCGCTGCGGTGTACCAGGCGCCGGTGATCCTCAACCTGGTCAACAACCAATGGGCGATCTCCACCTTCCAGGGCTTCGCGGGCGGTGAGCATCGCACCTTCGCCCAGCGGGGGCCCGGCTACGGCATCCCCGGCATTCGCGTCGACGGCAACGACTTCCTCGCGGTGTACGCGGTGACGCAGTGGGCGGCGCAGCGCGCCCGACAGAGCGGCGGGGCGACGCTCATCGAGCAGGTCACCTATCGCGCCGGGGCGCACTCGACCAGCGACGATCCGTCGCGCTACCGGCCGAAGGAGGATTGGCAGGCGTGGCCGCTCGGCGATCCGATCACCCGCCTCAAGGCGCATCTGATCGCACTCGGTGAGTGGTCCGAAGAGCGGCACGCGCAGCTGCACAAGGAGCTGGACGCGTACGTCACGGCCTGCTGGAAGGAAGCGGAGAGCTACGGCACTCTCACCGCAGGACCGGCGCTCGATCCGCTCACGATGTTCGAGGATGTGTTCAAGGACATGCCGCCGAATCTTGCGCGGCAGCGCGAGCAGCTGCGTGCGCTGCGCGGCGTAGCGCCCGAGCTGGGGGACGCCGCCGCGCCGGCGGCCAACGAGGGCTGACGCATGGCGCGCATGAACATGGTGCAGGCGCTGAATTCGGCGATGGACGTCATGCTGGGCCGCGATCCGCGCGTGGTGATCCTCGGCGAGGACGTCGGCTACTTCGGCGGCGTGTTTCGCGTCACCGACGGACTGCAGCGCAAGTACGGCGAGCACCGCGTGCTCGACACGCCGATCGCGGAGGGCGGCATCATCGCCACCGCCATCGGCATGGGCGTCAACGGCCTCAAGCCCGTGGCCGAGATCCAGTTCGCCGACTACATCTATCCGGGCTTCGACCAGGTGGTGAGCGAGCTCGCGCGGCTGCGCTACCGCACCGCCGGGGAATTCCAGGCGCCCATCACCATCCGCACACCCTGCGGCGGCGGCATCCGCGGCGGGCAGACTCATTCGCAGAGCCCGGAAGGCATCTTCACCCACGTCTGTGGCATCAAGGTGGTGATGCCCTCCAATCCCTACGATGCCAAGGGGCTGCTCATCAGCTCGATCGAGGGCGAGGACCCGGTGGTGTTCTTCGAGCCCAAGCGCATCTACAACGGGCCCTTCGACGGGGACCCGCACAAGCCGGCGGTGCCCTGGAGCACGCACACCAAGGGCGAAGTTCCGGACGGCCATTACACCGTGCCCATCGGACGGGCCGACATCGTGCGGCCCGGGCGCGACGTCACGGTGCTGGCGTACGGCACCATGGTGCACGTCGCCGAGGCAGCGGTGCGCCAGATCGGCGCGGATGCCGAGATCGTGGACGTGCGCACGCTCGCGCCGCTGGACGTCGACACGCTGTGCGCGTCGGTATGCAAGACCGGGCGGTGCGTCGTGGTGCACGAGGCCACGCGCTTCGGCGGTTACGGTGCCGAGCTCGTGGCAACCGTGCAGGAGAACTGCTTCTGGAATCTCGAGGCGCCGATACAGCGGGTCACCGGCTGGGACACGCCCTATCCGCACGCCTTCGAGTGGGATTACTTTCCGGGGCCGCAGCGCATCGCCGCGGCGCTCAAGGAAGTGTTGGAGGCGGCGTGAGCAGGTACGTGTTCAAGCTTCCCGATCTCGGCGAGGGCACCGTCGCCGCGGAAATCGTCAACTGGCGCGTCAAGCCGGGCGATACCGTCGCCGAGGACGACGTCGTGGTCGAGGTGATGACCGAGAAGGCTGCCGTGGAGGTTCCGGCCCCGGTATCCGGACGTGTCGTGTCGACCACCGGTTCCCCCGGCGACTCAGTGGCAGTGGGCGCCGAGCTCATCGTGCTGGAGACCGATGCGGCCGCAAGCGCCGCCGGCAGCAGCGCCCCAGGCGTTGCCGCGAACGCCGCCGGCGCTACGAGCGGTGCGCCGGCCGTCGCGGCGCCGCCCGCTGCCCGGGCCGCGGTTTCCGGTAACGGTGCGGCCGCGCCCGACGCGGCGCGCGCCGAAATGCGCAGCGCGCGCGTGGCGACCTCGCCTGCCGTACGGCGCCGCGCGCACGAGGCCGGCATCGATCTGCGGCAGGTGTCCGGATCCGGACCCAAGGGGCGGATCGTGCGCCAGGACCTCGAGGCGTACGTCGCGCGCCGCGCCCAGCCGACATCGCTGCGCGCGGCGACGGGCCCGGCTGCGCCAGCACGCGGTGGCGCCCCGCGCGCGGCGGCTACCGAAGAGATCAAGGTGATCGGTCTGCGGCGGCTGGTTGCGCAGCGCATGAGCGAGGCCAAGCGCAACATTCCGCACTTCGCCTACGTGGAGGAGCTCGATGTCACCGAGCTCGAGTCGCTGCGGCGTTACCTCAACGGCCGCCTGCCTGCTGGCGCGGCCGCGCTCAGTTACCTGCCGTTTCTCGGCCTCGCCCTGGTGCGCGTGCTGCGCGAGTTCCCGCAATGCAACGCCCACTACGACGCCGAGCGCGGCGTGATCGTCCGGCACGCGGCGGTGCACCTCGGTGTGGCCACGCAGACGCCCGATGGGCTCAAGGTGCCGGTGGTCCACGATGCGCAGCAGCTCACGCTGTGGGAGCTGGCGGCGCAGATGCGGCGTGTCAGCGAGGCGGCGCGCACCAACAAGGCGAAGCGCGAGGAGCTGAGCGGCTCGACCATCACCATCACGAGCCTGGGAAAGCTCGGCGGCATCGCCAGCACGCCGATCATCAATGCCCCGGAAGTCGCCATCATCGGCGTGAACCGCGCGGTCGAGCGACCGGTAGTGGTGGAGGGCGCGATCGCGATCCGCCGCACCATGAACCTGTCCTCCTCGTTCGATCATCGCTTCGTCGACGGCTACGACGCAGCCGCCATGATTCAGGCACTCAAGGAATGTCTGGAGCATCCGGCAACGATCTTCATTCCCTGAGTGTGGCGCGGCCGCGCTTCCTTGCGCCGCTGGTCGCACTGCTCGCGGCGTGCGGCGGCGGGGGTGGCGGTGGTGGTGGCGGCACGGGTATGCCTGCCGGGCCGCAGCCGCCGGCCTTCAGCGCGGTCAAACAGGTGCGTGTCTCAGAACCGGCCGCGTTCGGCGCATGCAGCGCTACGACGCAGTCCGGAACGCTGTATGACGGTACCGCCCTCGAGCCATCGCTGGTCATCAACCCAGCCAACACCGCGAACCTGATCGCCGCGTGGCAGCAGAACCGCTGGTCCAACGGCGGCTCGCAGGCGCTGAATCTCGGCGCTTCCTTCGATGGCGGCATCAGCTGGCAGCCGGCCAGCGCCGCATTCTCGGTATGCAGCGGCGGCGGTGCCGGCAACGCCGGGAACTATCTGCGCGCCAGCAACGGCTGGCTGACGGTGTCCCCGGCCGGCGTCGCTTACGCCCTGTCGCTGTCCTTCACCGGCGGGACACTGCTGCCCGGTTCCTCGAATGCACAGCTGGTGGCGCGCTCGATGGATGGCGGGCTCACCTGGAGCGCGCCCACCGCACTGATCGCGGATGGTGCCGACTTCTTCAACGACAAGGGCTCGATCACGGCGGACCCGAGCGACCCGAGCTACGTATATGCCGTGTGGGACAGGCTCACCAGCCAGAACTCCGGACCCAGTTACTTTGCCGTCACCGCCGACGGCGGCAGCAGCTGGCAGACGGCCCGCAACATCTACGATCCGGGTCCCGACAATCAGACCATCGGCAACATCATCGAGGTGCTGCCGGGCGATGTCGTGGTCGACGTGTTCACCGAGATCGACACCGCCTCGAGCGGTGCGACCACGGCGCTGCTGCGGACGATACAGTCCAGCGATCACGGCACGAGCTGGTCGGCCCCGGTCACGATTGCGGAAGACGATGCCGTCGGCGCATTCGATCCACAGACCAATGCACCGATACGTGACTCCTCGCTGCTGTTCTCGGTCGCGGTCTCCCCTGGCGGTACGATCTACGTCGTCTGGCAGGACGCGCGCTTCTCCGGCGGCCAGCACGACGGCGTCGCCTTCGCGTCTTCCGCCGACGGTGGCGCCAGCTGGTCCGGGCCGCTGCAGGTCAACGGCGCTCCGAGTGCCGTGACCTTCACGCCGACCATCAACGTGCGCGCCGACGGGATGATCGCCATCAGCTACTACGACCTGCGCAACGACCGGTTCGCAGGCTCGGTGCTTACCGACTGCTGGATGGTGATCTCGAGCGACGGCCGGACGTTCAAGGAGTCGCATCTCTCCGGCCCCTTCGACCTGAATAACGCGCCGCGCGGCGCGTTCGGCGCGAACAACACGCTCGGACTGTTCCTCGGGGATTACCAGGTGCTGGCGAGCTCCGCGAGTGCGTTCCTGCCGCTGTACGCGCAGACCAACCCGGGCGCGCAGATCAGCAGCGACGTGTTCATCGGCTTCCCGACCGCCGGTGCGGTGGCCGCCGCGGCTCAGGCGCGGCCGCCGGCTGCAGAGGTCGAGTTCGTCGCGCATGCGGCGCCGCCCGGCGCCAGGCTCGACCGTGCGGCGCGCGAGCGGGTGATGGAGCACATCCGGCGCGTGCGCGCAGCGCGGCTGCAGCCGGGAACCTGAGCGCTGCGCGCCTCTTCAGGACTTGTGCGGCGGCCCGCCGCCGTAGGTCTTCTCGCCGGCATCGACCCTGAGCTTCAGGCGATTCTGCGCTGGCGGCAGCGGACAGGTGGCGAAGTCGTTCAGCGCGCACGGCGGATTGTAGGCCTCGTTGAAGTCGAGCCGGGCGCGGCCGTTCGCCGGCAGCGGAATATACAGAAAACGACCGGCGCCGTAGGTCTCCTGACCGCTGGTAGTGTCGGCGAACATGATGAACAGCTGTCGGTCCTCGGGCTGCTCGAGCACCGTGTCCAGGCGCCATTCCCGCCCGTCCTTGCTGAACAGCACGGCGCCGGGAGACACCACCTCTTCCTCCATGCCGAGGATGTTGACGATGCGGATGTGCCGTTGCGGCTCATACGGCTCGAAGCGCGCCTCCAGCACCCAGGCGATGCTCACCGGAAAGTAGCTGAAACCCTGAAAGTGCGTGCGGTGCGGGTTGTCCAGATCGCGGACCCGCACGCCGAGATTGCCGGCACGCTCGATGACGAAAAATCGCAGCGTGCCACTGGCGAGGACCGTGGGGTTGCCGCTGACGTCCGCCGCCAGCGCGAGCGAGCTCACCGGCTGACCGTCGTGCGTGACGCCGCTGCCCGGATTGGCGATAAAGCGCACCTCCTGTCCGCTCAGCCGGAAGACGCCGGCCGTCTCGGCCAGCGCCGGGTTGTCCAGCACCAGCGCGTTGGAGGCTGCGCGCCCGAAGCTGTTGTCCCCCTGCTTGAGCCAGAACAGGCCGCTGAGCGTCAGCCAGCCGCTGTCGCCGGTGAGTGATCTGACACGCTGCGCGCGCCATTCGCTGATGTGTGCCTGCTCTTGCTGCAGCGCTGCGTCCACCGGCACCGCCGCGCTGACGGTACACAGCACCTGCACAGCCGCCACGGTGCTGATCAGTGCCCGCATGCCACCATTCTAGCGGCCGAGGATCTCCTCGCGCACGTCGGCGATCTCGCGCGCGCGCGACGGCCGCGCGCCTTCGCAGCGCTCCGGCCGCGGGCAGCGGTTGCTGCGCGGACAGATGATGCGGGCCGGTGCGGCGAGCGCATCCTCGATCCAGGCGATGTTCAGCACGTTGGCCACCGCGTTGAGCGCCTGCGCCGCCGCCTTCGGGATGCGCGCTTCGCCGCGCCGGTGCAGGCATTCGCGCAGGATCGGCTCGATCACTGCCTCGCTCGCCACGCCGTTGGAAGCGAGCGCCGGGGCGAGATCCACCCCCACCGACAGCACGTGCGGATTCCCCGCCATGTCGTGCACGCGGATCGAGTGGCAGCAGTACAGCAGCGAGCGCTCGCCGTCGCGCAGCACCGAGATCTGCGAGCCCGAGGCGCCGTGCTCGGCGTCGATCATGCGGAACACCGCCCAGTTGGGGCACGGATCGCTCACCTGCGCGAGGTTGCCCCACGGCAGCGGGATGCCGTTCCCCCGGTAGACCGCGCGCAGGTAGCCGGGGGGGTAGGCGTCGAAGAAGTGCCAGTACGGGTACGGGGAGACCTTGGTCATGCGGCGCATGACGACTGCGGGGGTGAGCTCGAGCTTTGCGCCGGCTTCCACGCGGTAGCGCTCGCGCGCCAGGAAGCGGCGGAACGGTACGCGCGGCGCGAGCAGCGCACCGGCGAAGAAGCTGCACTCGAAGTCGCGCCACGCGTGCAGTACGTCCTGGGCGTTCATGCCGGCCGCGCTCGAGCCGCCCTCGGGGCTGCCGCCCATCTCACCGCCGGTGGCGTGCGGGGACTTCAGGCCATCGCCGCCGTGCAGCACCTTGTGGCCGATGTGCGCGGCGAGATCGAACTTCAGGCGGGCCGGGTCCGACTGCAGCGCGCGGTTGGCGTACACCACCCGCGGCGCCTCGAAGAAGGAGCGCACCATGCTGCGCACCTCACGGTCCTTGTCGCGCGCCAGCACCGGCTTGCGGTCGAACCAGCGGATCTCGAGTCCGTGCCGCCGGCTGAGGCGCATCAGGTCCTCCACCGCGAGCGGGAAGCGCCGCTCGCCCACGCTGTCGGCGGCGCGCTCCAGATCCGGGAAGTCGTTGCGTGACATTTCCTGGTGCGAACGGATCAACAGGTGCGCGAACTGCCGCCCGCTGGTGCCGGTCTGCGCCAGCAGCTCCGGGATCGCGAGCTGCAGCAGCGTGCGGGAGAAGAGGAATGCAGGCTCGAGCGGCACGCGTGCCGCAACTCCGACCGGCGCAGGTCCGGCAGGCTCCAGCGCCACGCTCTCGTCGAGAAACCACGCGGTCGCCTTCTGGAATACGCCGGCGAGCAGCTCGAGCACGGCAGGCGAGGGCGTGCGCTTGCCGCTCTCGATCATGCTCAGGTACGAGACGGACGGCGCGCTGTCTGGCTGACGCTGGATGCAGCGTACCGACAGCTCTTCCAGCGTAAGGCCGTTGCGCTTACGCAGCGAGCGCAGCTTGGCGCCGAGAAAATGGCCCTTGCGCAGCAGCTGCGCCATATGTCACCTCGGCGCATTCCGCCGACTCATGTGAAATTAACAGTGTGAAGTTTCCATAGTCAAATTTATGGGCGACAGCGCGTATGCTGAAAGCTGTGAACGCCGAGACACACGCGCGGGTGTATTCCAGGGAACAGACGGGGCCCCGGGTCGAGATTCTGGGCGCGAAGATCGAGCGCGCGGACGAGGTGCTGACCCCGCTTGCCATGCAGCTGCTGGCGAGCCTGCACCGCCGCTTCAACGCGCGCCGCCTCGAGCTGCTCGCCGAGCGCGAGCGCCGCCAGGCACTGCTCGATGACGGTGCGCTGCCGGAATTCCCGGCCGCGAGCGCGGCGCTGCGCGCCGGGAAGTGGCGCGTGGCGCCGGTACCCGCCGACCTGCTGGACCGGCGGGTCGAGATCACCGGCCCCACCGACCGCAAGATGATCATCAACGCGCTCAACGCACCGGTGCGCGCGTTCATGGCCGATTTCGAGGATTCGCTCTCGCCCACCTGGGAGAACGTAGTCCGCGGCCAGGTCAATCTCGCCGATGCAGTTCGCCGCACCATCAGCTATGCGGATAGCGCTACCGGCAAGGTGTACCGCCTGGGCGAGCGTACCGCGACACTCATCGTGCGGCCGCGCGGCTGGCATCTGCCGGAGAAGCACGTGCGCATCAACGGCGAGAGCGTCTCCGGTGCGCTGTTCGATTTCGCGCTGTTCCTCGCCAACAACCACGAGGCGCTGGCGCGGCGCGGCACCGGCCCGTACTTCTACCTGCCGAAGCTGGAGAGCCACCTCGAGGCACGGCTGTGGAACGAGGTGTTCGTCGCGGCCCAGGACGCGCTCGGCATCGCGCGCGGCACCATCAAAGCCACGGTGCTCATCGAGACCATCCTGGCAGCGTTCGAGATGGACGAGATCCTGTACGAGCTGCGCGAGCACTCGGCGGGCCTCAACTGCGGCCGCTGGGATTACATCTTCAGCTTCATCAAGAAGTTCCGTAACCGCGCCGACTTCCTGCTGCCGGACCGCGCCAGCGTGACCATGGAACGTCATTTCCTGAAGTCGTACGTGGACCTGCTGATCCAGACATGCCACCGCCGCGGCGCGCATGCCATGGGCGGCATGGCTGCGCAGATTCCGATCCGCGACGACCGCGCCGCCAACGAGGCCGCGATGGCGCGCGTGCGCGCCGATAAGCTGCGCGAGGCGCGCGCCGGTCACGATGGCACCTGGATCGCGCACCCGGGGCTCGCAGACATCGCCCGCGAGGCCTTCGACGCCGTGATGCCCGGAGCGAATCAGCTCGAGGTGCTGCGCGCGGACGTGCAGGTCAGCGCGCGCGATCTGCTCACCGTGCCCGATGGTGCCATCACCGAGCAGGGACTGCGCGGCTGCATCCGTGTCGGGGTGCAGTATTTGGAATCCTGGCTGCGCGGGCAGGGATGCGTGCCGCTGTATCACCTCATGGAGGACGCGGCGACCGCCGAGATCTGCCGGGCGCAGCTGTGGCAGTGGTTGCGCCACGGCGCGCGCACCAGCGACGGTCAGCTGGTGAGCGTCGAGCGCTTCGACCGGCTGCTGACCGAGGAGCTCGACCACATTCACGAGGAGGTGGGTGCGGCACGGCTGACGCACGGGGTGTTTCCGACCGCCGCGCGCCTGTTCGAGCAGATGACCAAGAGCGACACCTTCGATGAGTTCCTGACGCTTCCGGCGTATGAGCTGTTGAGCTGATGGGCACCTTTCCACTTCGCACGACAGAAGGTCCAGCATGAATTTCGCCAAATCCCTTGCCAGCGCCGATGAGCTGCGCCGCAACTGGCGCGAGAGTGCGCGCTGGCGCGACATCCGCCGCGGCTACGACGCCGCCGACGTGGTGCGCCTGCGCGGCACCATCGCGGTCGAGCATTCCATCGCGCGTCTCACCGCCGAGAAGCTGTGGCGCTATCTGCAGGACAAGCCGTTCGTCAACGCACTCGGTGCGCTCACCGGCAACCAGGCCATGCAGCAGGTGAAGGCCGGCCTGGATGCGATCTACCTGTCGGGCTGGCAGGTGGCCGGCGATGCCAACCTCGCCGGTGAGATGTATCCGGATCAGTCGCTGTATCCGGCCGACTCCGTGCCGGCGGTCGTGCGACGCATCAACAACACCCTGCGCCGCGCCGACGAGATCTGCCACGCCGAGGGCGATGATGCGATCGACTGGCTGAAGCCGATCGTCGCCGATGCCGAGGCAGGCTTCGGCGGCGTGCTGAATGCGTTCGAGCTGATGAAGCAGATGATCGATGCCGGCGCAGCCGGCGTGCACTTCGAGGATCAGCTGTCCTCCGCCAAGAAGTGCGGGCACATGGGCGGCAAGGTGCTGGTGCCGACCCAGGAGGCGGTCGCGAAGCTCATCGCCGCACGGCTCGCCGCCGACGTCTGCAATGTCCCGACGGTGCTGATCGCACGCACCGATGCCGAGGGCGCGAGCCTGCTCACCTCCGACGTCGACGAGCGCGACCGGCCGTTCATCGACAGCGCGCGTGGCCGCACCGCGGAAGGCTTCTTCACCGTGAAGGCCGGCATGGCGCAGGCGATCGCGCGCGGCCGCGCGTACGCCGAGTACGCCGACCTGGTATGGTGCGAGACCGCCAAGCCGGACCTGGAGGAAGCGCGCGAGTTTGCGCAAGGCATCCACGCGCAGTTCCCCGGGAAACTGCTGGCCTACAACTGCTCACCCTCCTTCAACTGGAAGCGCAAGCTCGACGACGCCACCATCGCCAAGTTCCAGCGCGAGC
Organism: uncultured Gammaproteobacteria bacterium; assembly: GCA_963837075.1. GTDB lineage: Bacteria > Pseudomonadota > Gammaproteobacteria > Steroidobacterales > Steroidobacteraceae > 13-2-20CM-66-19. The sequence continues at coordinate 1,579,421 of CAWILY010000009.1, forward strand.
TCGCCGCCATGGGTTACCGCTTCCAGTTCATCACGCTGGCCGGATTCCACGCGCTGAACTACTCGATGTTCGACCTGGCGCGCGGCTACAAGGCACAGCAGATGACCGCCTATGTGAAGCTGCAGGAGGCGGAGTTCGCGGCCGAGAGCGCCGGCTATACCGCCACCAAGCACCAGCGCGAGGTCGGCGCCGGCTACTTCGATGCGGTCACGCAGGCGGTGAGCGGCGGCACATCCTCGATCACCGCCCTCACCGGCAGCACCGAGGAGCAGCAGTTCGAGAAGGTGGCGGCAGGCGCTGCGGCGCGCACCGCCCGCTAGAGCTCAGGCAGCCCGAGCCATCGCGGCGACGCGCTCCCAGGTGGTCGCCACGAAGCTCGGGCGCGCCTGCATCGTGGCCAGCCAGCGCGGCAGGTGCCGATGGCGCGCCGTGAGCGCTGCCCACTCCGGCGTCTGCTGCAGGAAATCCAGCTGCGGTGCGAGCAGCAGGTCGGCGAGTGTCGGCGCCGCGCCGACGAAATAGGGCTGCTCGCCGAGGAACCCGGCCAGCTCGTCGAACACGCGCTGGGCCTTGGGCACGGCGGCGGCGATGGCGGCTTCATCGGGTGTCAGTCCCAGCAGGCGCGGCCCGACCACCCGCTGGAAAGCGATGATGTTGGCGACACCCTGGAACAGGTACCAGTCGTTGATGTTCATCAGCTGGTCCATGCGGGCGGCGGCGCGGGGCTCGGCCGGAGTGAGCGCAGGCTGCGGCAGCAGCCGATCGAGATAGCGCAGGATTGCCTGCGTCTCGTAGAGACGGAAGTCGCCGTGCTCGAGCACCGGCACGCGGCCGAAGGCGTGGCGGGTGAGGTGCTGCGGTGTACGCAGCGTCGCGGGCGCCACCGGCAGCAGGCGGTAGCGCGCGCCTTTCTCCTCGAGCGTTGCCAGGACCGAGCGTCCGAACGGACTGCCGGGAATGCTGTGGACGATGAATTCGCTCATGGGCGCCTCTCTTTCGCAGCCTGTTGTGCAAACAGCTCGAGCAGCGTCGGCCAGCCGCCATCGACGTCCTTGCGCATCTTCTCACCGCCACTTGCACCCAGGCGCTCGAAGTGCCGGTGCTCGAGCTCGATGCGCGTGCGGCCGCCGGCCTCGGCGGCAAAGCGCACCTCCACCTCGGAGGTGAATGCCGGCCGCGGATCGGGCTTCCAGTCCGGGCTGATTTCCCAGCTGACCACGAGCCGCTCCGCGGGCTGCCAGACCAGCACGTGTCCGACCACCACATCGCTCCCATCCTCGTGGCGCGCGTACCAGCGACCACCGACGAACGGCTCGAGGATCGATTGCTTCACCGGGGTGGCACCGATGCCGTGGGTCTTCGGCCACCAGCGGTCGATGCCGGCCGTGAACACGGCGAAGGCGTGCTCCGGTGTGCCCTCGACGACCACGCTCTTGCGCACTGGAGCGATCTGGATGGTCCTGTTCATCGTTTCTTTGCGACCTCGGCGCCGAAGGACTTGAGGGAATCGTTCCAGAAGCGATCGAGCCACTGCCGCAGCTCACCGAGCCCGTCGGGGTCGATGTAATACACGCGGCGCACGCCCTCGGCGCGATCGGCCACGAGACCTGCCGCCTTCAGCACCTTCAGATGCTGCGAGACCGCGGGGCGGCTCACCGGCAAACCACGCGCCAGGGCTCCGACCGATTGCGGGCCGGCGCGCAGGCGCTCGAAAACCTGGCGGCGCGTGGGGTCGCTCAGGCAGTGCAGGGCCTTAGCGTAAGTCATGGCTTACGGTAAGTAATGGCTAACGGATTGTCAAGGCGCGGGTGCAGGCGACGACGCGCTATTTCGCCGTCGGCATGATGAACTCGGATCCCTTCGGGGTGCTTTCCGGCCAGCGCTGCATGACCGATTTCTGCCGCGTGTAGAAACGCACGCCTTCCTCGCCGTAGGCATGCATATCGCCGAACAGGCTGCTCTTCCAGCCGCCGAAGCCGTGCCATGCCATCGGCACCGGTATCGGCACGTTGATGCCCACCATGCCGACTTCGATGCGCCGCGCGAACTCGCGGGCGATGTTGCCGTCGCGCGTGTAGCAGGCGACGCCGTTGGCGAGCGGATGTGCGTTCACCAGCTCCAGCGCCGCGGCGAAGTCCGGCACCCGCACGCACGACAGCACCGGCCCGAAGATTTCCTCGCGATAGATGCGCATCTCTCGGGTCACGTGGTCGAACAGCGTAGCGCCGAGCCAGAAGCCGCCCTCGCGGCCGGTCACGGTGAAGGGCGCGCCGCTTACCGGATGCCTGCGGCCGTCGACCAGCAGCTGCGCACCGCTTCCCACGCCGTCCTCGATGTAGCCGCGGATGCGCTCGAGCGCGGCGCGGTTGATCAGCGGACCCATCTCGACATCGGGCTGCATGCCGTCACCGATGCGCAGCCGGCGCGCCCGCTCGGTGAGCTCAGGGATGATGCGTTCCGCGCTGTCGCCAACCAGCACGGCCACCGAGATCGCCATGCAGCGCTCGCCCGCGGAGCCGTAGGCGGCGCCGATGAGGGCATCGACGGCCTGATCGAGGTCCGCGTCGGGCATCACTACCATGTGGTTCTTGGCACCGCCGAGCGCCTGAACGCGCTTACCCGCCGCCGCGCCGCGCTGGTAGAGGTAATGGGCGATCGGCGTCGAGCCGACGAAGCTCAGCGCGCGCACCTGCGGGTGATCGAGCAGCGCGTCCACTGCAATCTTGTCACCCTGCACGACGTTGAATACGCCTGGCGGCAGTCCCGCTTCGGCCAGCAGGCGCGCCATGAACAGCGATGCCGAGGGGTCACGCTCGCTCGGCTTGAGCACGAAGCTGTTGCCGCAGGCGATGGCGAGCGGAAACATCCAGCACGGCACCATGCAGGGGAAATTGAAGGGCGTGATCCCGGCCACGACGCCGAGCGGCTGGCGCAGGGTCCAGTTGTCCATGCCGCTGGACACCTGGTCGGTGAAGGCGCCCTTGAGCAGCTGCGGGATGCCGCAGGCAAACTCCACGATCTCGATGCCGCGTGTCACCTCGCCCTGGGCATCGGCGCATACCTTGCCGTGTTCGCTGGTGATGAGCGCGGCGAGCGCATCGCGCTGCTCGTTGAGCAGGGCCAGGAAGCGCGCCAGCACGCGCGCGCGCCGCACCGGCGCGGTGTCGGCCCAGCCGCGCCACGCGCCTTGCGCGCTGGCCACCGCCGCGGCGACATCGGCCGCGCTCGCCAGCCGCAGCTCGCGCAGTATGGCGCCGCTTGCGGGGTTCAGCACCGCCAGGCGCTCGCCCGTGCCGCTGACCGCCCGTCCGCCGATCCAGTGCGGCACGAGCTCGTGCCGCTCGCGCCGCGCGGTCGCGCCCTGGTTGGGAAGTGTCGAAACTGCCACGGGAGGATCATAGACCAGTTGTCGGCGCGCCCCCATACTTGCCCGCCATCCATGGGCACGCAGCAGCTGTTTCCGACGCTGGTGTACGCGGCGCGGCTGGATTTTAGCGGCTGGCGTGCACTGAATGCGCGCCTGCTGCGCGAGTGCCGTCAGCTGCGTGCGGACGATGCGGCCGGGCGGCGCTGGTCGGCGCGCAATTACCCCGGCGGCTACACCTCGTACGGCTCGGCGCATCGCATGCAACAGCTGTCGCCCAGCTTCGCCGCGCTCGCCCGCCGGCTCGACCACCACGTGGCGCGCTTTGCCGGCGCGCTGCAGCTGGATCTGCGCGCGCGCAAGCTGGTGATGACCGACTGTTGGGTGAACATCATGAGGCGCGGCGCGGCGCACGGGTTGCACCTGCATCCACTCGCCACCATCAGCGGCAGCTACTACGTGGCCGCCCCTGCGGGCTCGGCGGGACTGAAGTTCGAGGACCCGCGGCTCGAGCGCTTCATGGCAGCGCCACCGCGGCGCGCCCGTGCGCGCCGCGGCAATCGCCCGTGGGTGGTGTTTCCGGCGCGTACCGGCGCACTGCTGCTGTTCGAGAGCTGGCTGCGGCACGAGGTCGCGCCAAATCCAGGTGCCGCCGAGCGCGTCAGCATCAGCTTCAATTACAGCTGGTTCTGAGCTGTCGCCGCGCGGCGTCAGGCGGGTTGCGTCAACTCGCAGGGCGCATCGCGCGTTTGACAATCGGTGAAGGAATTCAAAGCACCTGCAGGGCGGAGGTGCTATCAGAAAAACATTCAGGAAGCGTTCAGCGCGATACGGTCAACGTGGCGGCGAAGGAGACTCGACATGCGTAATCTGATCCGCGGCATAACAGTAGCCGTGCTGCTGGCCACGCTCTCGGTGGCGGCGAACGCCGAGGTATTCGTGTCGGTCAACATCGCCCCTCCCGCGCTGCCGGTCTATGTCGCCCCACCGATGCCGGCGCCGGGCTACTACTGGACGCCCGGGTATTGGGCGTGGAATGGCTTCGGCTATTACTGGGTGCCGGGCACGTGGGTGCTCGCACCGGCGCCGGGGTTGCTGTGGACGCCCGGCTACTGGGGATGGGCCGGCGGAGTGTACGCATGGCACGGCGGCTACTGGGGGCCGCACGTCGGCTTTTACGGCGGCATCAATTACGGCTTTGGTTATACCGGCGTCGGCTTTCGCGGCGGCGCGTGGGAGGGCGGGCGGTATGTCGCCAACACCACCGTCATCAACAACACGACGGTGGTCAACAACACCAGCATCAACCGCGTGAGCTACAACGGCGGTACCGGGGGCGTCGCTGCCAGACCGACGGCCGCGGAGACGCATGCCGCCCAGGAAAAGCACGTCGGCCCGTCGGAGCTGCAGCAGCAGCATCAGGAGGCGGCTTCCCGCGACACGACCATGCGTGCTTCCTACAACCATGGCTCCCCGCCCGTGGCCGCGACGGCCAAGCCCGGGGTGTTCTATGGCAAGGGCGTCGTCGCCGCCACGCATGGTGGGGTGCCTGGCTCTGCCGGGCAGCCGGGTGGAGTGGCGCACGCCTTGAACCAACCCTACGGGCATCCGGGTGCCCCGGCAGCTTCACCGCATGGCGCCTATCCGAGCGGGCGCCCAGGCGGAAGTTACCCTTCAGGCGGCTATCCCGGCAGCCATCCGGGTTCTCCTGGTGCACCGCACGGAGCACCCCAGGGTGCAGCACCGCAGGGTGGCCATCCTCCGCAGCAGGCCCACGGCCCGCAGCACGAGGAGCACGCACCCGAGCACGGCGGCCATCCCGGCTGAGGCGGATGAGCTGAGCCGGACGCCCCAGCGCGTTTCGGAACCCAGTCGGCAGAAAGCGCTTCGGAGCTCTGTCACGATGTAACTGTAAGAAACTGTTATGTAAATGGCAGGGAGACAGCGCATGCGAGCGGTTCCGTGTGTCATTGCACTGCTGCTGGCCGGATGCATCGTCGAGGCTCCGGCACCGACCGTTTCACCCGCACCCCCGGCCTACGAGCCGCCGCCTGCGCCAGCAGCTTACGAGCCCCCACCGGCCCCACCCGCAGCGGCCGTAGCGGTCTACGTCGAGCCCCCGCTCGTGCAGCCCGCGCCAGTCGTCGTCGGCTGGGCGCCGCCGCCACTCCTGGTCGAGTCGCCCCCTCCCGCGCCGTTCCCTGCCGCCGTCTGGGTCGGAGGCTACTGGGTATGGCAGGGCACCTGGGTCTGGGCTCACGGGCACTGGATGGGTGCGCCGCGTCCGGATTACGTATGGGTCGGACCGTACTATGAACACCGAGGCGGTGCGGTGGTATTCGTCGATGGCTTCTGGGCGGCGCCTGGCGTCGCCTTCGCGCCGCCTCCGCGCAACATGCCCCTGGTACTCGAGACGCCCGCGCCCGGCGTGATTCCCGGGCCTCGGCCGATCGGCCCCGACGGTTGCTTCGTGCCCGCGCCGCCCGGCTCGCGGCCCGGCATCATCATCCCGGCCCCGATCGGTACCGCGCCAGCAGTGGTGACCAGCGCCCCGCCGGTAATCAATGTCGGCATGCGCGTCACCAACAACGTCACCAATGTCACGAACGTCACCAACGTAACCAACATCACGCGCGTGACCAACGTGACCATCGTGGCACCGGCGAGCGCCACGGCAAACGGCCGCGAGGTCAGCGCCACCGTCCCGGCGGCAGCGCACCTGGCTGCAGCCCGGCCAGCGGTGGTTCAGGCGCGTGCGCCTGAACCGGTCAGCACCCGGCCGCTGTCGGCCTATACCCCTGGCAGCCGGCCGCCCGTGCTACCACATCCGCGGCCGGTCAGCGCGTCGTCGATGCCGTCGATGCGCCCCCAGCCGCCGAGCCACGAGCCCGAGTCGCTGCACGCGACGAACGTGCAGCCGAAGGGCAGCAACGCGCAGTCTGAGCTCGCCCGCGAGCCGGAGTGGGAGACGGAGCGGCAGCCGCCTCACAATCGCGAGCCTGCGCCGGTGCACGCTCCGCCGCCGGCCCATACGGGTGCGAGCGAGCCGGCCGCCCAGCCGCATGCCAGTGGCAGCAAGCCGCCCGCGCATCCGGCCAAAGAGGAGCACCCGCAGGCTGAGCACGAGCCGGCGAAGCGCGAGGCGGATACCGAACGCTAGCGGATCGCGCCGTCGCGCCGTGGATGGCGCAGGCGCGAATGCTCAGGGCAGGATGCGGCGCAGAAAGGCGCCGATGTCCGCGATCTCCTGCGGGCACAGCGAGTGCGGCATGCCGTAGGTGTGCCATTCGACGGTATAGCCGGCCGCCTGCAGTTGCCGGCGGCACTCTTCGCCGAGTGCCGGGGCAACGACCGGATCCTGCGTTCCGTGGGCGAGGAACACCGGCGTAAGCTGGTTGGCGGGACTGCGTTCGGCGGCAAAGCGTGCTGCGAGCACCTGGTAGCACGACAGACCGATCATGCCGGCCAGTTTCTCGGGATATCGTGTGCCGGTGAACAGCGCCATCGCTCCTCCCTGCGAGAACCCGGCGAGCACGATGCGCTCGGTGCTGATGCCGCGGGTATTCTCGCGGCGGACCAGCGTCTCGATCGCCGCCTGTGAGGCATGGATGCCGCTCTCATCCTCGGGGGCGCGCCGGTCGAGGGCGCTGATGTCATACCACGCGCGCATCGCATACCCGCCGTTAAGTGTCACCGGACGGATCGGCGCATGGGGAAATACGAACCGCAGCGCACGCTCCCCGGGCAGCACCAGCTCCGGCACAATCGGCTCGAAGTCGTGTCCGTCGGCTCCCAGTCCGTGCAGCCAGATGACCGCACCCGAAGGGGCGCGACCGGTCTCGATCTCCACTGCATCACGCGACACAGACGACTCCGGTGCTGCTACGACAGCGACGCATGTTAGAACACCGCGAGGCATCCGTGCAGGGCGGTGCGCATGAAACGGCAACGCGCGCCGCGGCAGCGCCGCGCCCGACTGCGCCTGTGGCCGGCCGCACCGGCGCGGCGCCGCTGGCTGCGGCGCTGGCGCCGGCTACCCACCGGCGGCCGGCCGTTGCTCGGCGGGCTGCTCGCCGCAGCCGCTGCGCTCACTGTCAATGGGCTCTATCAGGTCGTGCACAAGCCGACGGAGCTGTTGTTTCCCGTGAGTGGTGTACTGGCGAAGACGCCGCAAGAGACCTGGCGTGACTACGCGGCCGCCTTCCGCCGCTACGCCACGGCGGACATTACCCCGGAGCTGCTGGCGGCGCTTGCGCAGGTGGAGGGATCAGGCAACCCGCTGGTAAGGACCTACTGGCGCTGGTCGTGGGCCGTGCGACCGTTCCAGCTGTATCGGCCGGCCTCCAGTGCCGTCGGCATGTACCAGATCACCGACGGGACCTTCGCGGAGGCGCGGCACTATTGCATTCACGAGCACACCCTGGTCCGCGAAGGGCCGTGGAACGACTGGCACGCTTGCTGGTTCAACGATCTCTATGTGCGCGTGCTGCCCGGTGATGCGATCGAGATGACCGCAGCGTACCTCGATCTGAAGGTGAGCGCGATCATCGCGCAGCTGCGGCCCGAGGCGGTGAGCGCCCTGCGCCGGCAGCATCTGGCGGCGGTCGTGCACCTGTGCGGCGCCGGCACGGCGGCGCGCTATGCGCAGCGCGGCTTTCGTTTCGCAGACGGGCAGCGTTGCGGTGACCACGATCCGCGCGAGTACCTGAGAAGGGTGGACGAGCTGTGCGCGCTGTTTGCACGCCTCGCCCTGCAGCCGGAGCGCTTGCCGCTCGCCTCTCAGTGATGGTGATGGCCGCCGGCGCCGTGCACGTGTCCGTGCGCCAGCTCCTCGTCGGTCGCGGCGCGCACCGCGGCGATCTCGACTTCGAAGTTGAGCGTCTTGCCTGCCAGCGGATGATTGCCATCGAGCGTCACCATGTCACCCCTCAGGTGGGTGACGGTCACGGCGCGCGGTCCCTGCGGTGTCTGCGCCTGCAGGCGCATCCCGACCTGGACGTTCGGTACGCCCCGCAGTGAGCGCCGCGGCACACTTTGCACGAGCTCGCGGTCGTACTCGCCGTAGCCGTCGGCCGGCGCGATGCTCACCTGGAGCTTGTCGCCCGCACGCTTGCCCGTAAGCTCACGCTCCAGTCCTGGGATCAGATTACCGTGGCCGTGCAGGTAGGCGAGCGGCTCACCGGCCGTGGAGGCGTCGATGACGGCACCCGACTCGTCCCGGAGGGTGTAGTGAATGCTGACGACCTGGTCCGGCGTGATATTCATGGCGGGTCCTGTTGTCAGGGGAACGCATCCGCGCCGCGCAGGGGTCCGCACCCGGTCGCGCAACGAGCTGAGGCGCAGGATAACATTGCGCCTCGCCGGCGGTCCCGCCGCCCAAGGAGAGCGCATGAGACCGGTACATCCGATCGTGCTCGCTGCCGCGTTGGCAACGACGGCGTTTGCTGCCACTGCTCCCCCTGCATCCAGCACCGCGAGGACTTCCGCGATGGCCGACAACCCCTTCGCGCAGCCGAGTACGCTGCCGTTTCAGCTGCCGCCCTTCGATCGCATCCACGACAGCGACTACCTGCCGGCGTTCGAAGCCGGCATGGCGGCGCAGCTGCGCGAGGTTGCCGCCATCGCTCATAACCCGAGGCCGGCGACGTTCGAGGACACCATCGTCGCGCTGGAGCGCTCGGGGCAGCTGCTCGACCGTGTCGAGACGACATTCTCGAACCTCAATGCCTGCAACACCGATGCGCGGATGCAGCAGATCGACACCGAAACGGCCCCGCAGCTCACCGCGCACCGCGATGCGATCCACCTGAACCCGGCGTTGTGGGCGCGCATCGAGCAGCTGTACCGCGAGCGCGCCCGGCTGAGCCTGGATCCCGAGTCGCTGCAGCTGCTGAGGCGCTATCACACGCTGTTCGTGCGTGCCGGCGCGCGGCTGTCGCCGCCGCAGCAGGCGCAGCTGCGCGAGCTCAACAAGCAGATCTCCTCGCTCATGACGCGCTTCAAGCAGAACGTGCTCAAGGCGACCGCTGACGGTGCCGTGGTGGTCGACAACGTCGCCGAGCTCGAGGGGTTGTCGCCCGAGCAGATCGGCGCGGCGGCCGAGGCGGCGGCGAGCCGCGGCCTGAACGGCAAGTGGCTCATTACGCTGCAGAACACCACCAACCAGCCGGTGCTCGCGCAGCTGCGCAACCGCGCGCTGCGCGAGCGCATCTACCGGGCATCGATCAGCCGCGCCACCGGCGGGGCAACCGACAACACCGTGGTGATCGCCCAGCTGGTGAGGCTGCGCGCCGAGCGGGCGGCGCTGCTCGGCTACGCCACCCACGCCGCCTACCAGCTCGAGGACGAGTCCGCCGGCACGCCTGAGGCGGTGCACGACATGATCGGCCAGGTGGCGCCTGCGGCGCTGGCGCGCGCCCGCGCCGAAGGCGCCGACATCCAGCAGCTGATCGACGCGCAGGCCAAAGCCGCCGGCACCGCGGCTTTCACGCTCGAGCCGTGGGACTGGTCGTTCTACGCTGACCAGGTGCGCAAGGCACGCTACGCTTTCGATCAGGCGAGCGTCGCGCCGTATTTCGAGCTCGATCACGTGCTCAAGGACGGCGTGTTCTACGCCGCGCACGAGCTGTACGGACTCACCTTCGAGGAGCGTCACGATCTGCCGGTCTACCAGCAGGACGTGCGGGTGTTCGAGGTGTCCGACGCCGACGGCAAGCCGCTGGCGCTGTTCCTCGCCGATTATTTCGCGCGCGACAACAAGCAGGGCGGCGCCTGGATGACGGCCTACGTCGAGCAGTCGCAGCTGCTGCACCAGCGCCCGGTGGTCGCCAATCATCTCAACATACCCAAGCCGCAGGCCGGGCAGCCGGTGCTGCTCACCTTCGACGAGGTGACGACGATGTTCCACGAGTTCGGGCATGCGCTGCACGGCATGCTGTCGAACGTGCGCTACCCGCTGCTGGCCGGCACGCGCGTGCCGCGCGACTTCGTCGAGTATCCGTCGCAGTACAACGAGATGTGGGCGCGCGATCCGAAGGTGGTGGCGCACTACGCCCGTCATTACCAGACCGGGGCCCCGATGCCGCCCGAGCTGCTCGCCCGGGTGATCGCGGCGCAGAAGTTCAACCAGGGCTACGCTACCACCGAGTACCTGGAAGCGGCGCTGCTCGATCAGGCGTGGCATCAGATCAGCGCGGCACAGGCGCCGAGCGCGGCGCAGGTGCCGGCGTTCGAGGCCGCAGCGCTCGAGGCGGCCGGCCTCGACTACCCGCCGGTGCCGCCGCGCTACCACTCGACCTACTTCGCGCACATCTTCGAGAGCGGCTACTCCGCCGGCTACTACGCGTACCTGTGGAGCGAGGTGCTGGCGCGTGACACCGGGCAGTGGTTCAACACGCACGGCGGCCTGACGCGCGCCAACGGCGACTACCTGCGCAGCCACGTGCTGTCACGCGGCCGCAGTGACGATCCGCAGGTGCTGTTCCGTGCCTTCTACGGCGGCCCGCCGCAGATCGAACCGTTGCTCGAGTACCGCGGTCTGGCGCCGGCCGGCGGCCGTTAGCGCGTCGCCGTCGCGGCGGGGATGCCGCGGCCGATGCGGTCGATGGCGACAATCAGGCGCCGCAGGCAGCCGAGCAGCGGCAGATCGAGCCCGAGCTCGCGCGCCTTGTCGCAGGCGTAGCCGAGGGTCTCATTCACCTCGAGCGCCCGGCCGGCCTCCAGGTCCTGCAGCGAGGACATGCGGTGTGCGGGCGCCTGCCGACGGTAGGTCTCGCCTGCCTGCAGCACGAGGCTCAGCGCTTCGCTCTCGGGCGCTTGGCACAGCGTCTGCGTGGGCAGCACCGCGCGATCGGACAACGGGATGCCGAGGGCGCCGGCCAGCACGCCCATCTCGCGCACCATACGCACCAGCAGCAACGCCGCGTCGGCATCCGACAGATACTTCCAGGTGGAGGCGCGGGTCGTGACCGACAGCGCCATGAGTCCCACCCAGGCACAGAATTTCGACCACTCGAGCGTCTGAATCTCGGTGGATGCGGCCGCACGCACCCCGGCGGCGTCGAGGGCGCGGGCGATGCGCTGCGCGCGTGCGCTGTCCCCGGCCGGCAGCTCGCCGATCAGGATGCCGACATTGCGCGTGAACAGCACTTCCCCGCCCGGCAGCAGCTCGCCGCTGGTATCGGCCAGCGCGCCGAGCACCCGCTCGGGCCCGAACGCGGCGCTCAGCAGCTCGTTCTTCAGCGGCCCGTTCTGGATCGACAGCGTCACGTCGAAGTGCGCGTGCCGCAGCGTGCGCAGCGCATCCGCCGTTCCGGGGGTCTTGGTCGCCACGATCAGCGTGCCGGCGCCTTCGAGCGCGCGCGGCTCGCGCATGGTATGCACGGCCGTGCTGAACTCGGCAAGGCCGCGGATCGTCAGCCCGTGGCGCTCCAGATACGTCGCGCGCTCGCCGCGCGCCAGCATGGCGACCGCATGACCGGCGCGCGCCAGGTGCGCGCCGACGATCGAGCCCATGGCGCCTGCGCCGAGGATGGCGAAGTCGAAGCCGGCCATCGCAGCCCGCGCCGCGCTACAGCGCCTCGGCGATGTCCTGCATCAGGCCGTTGTCACGCGGCGGGGTCTCCGGCGGGTAGCGCTTCAGCACCCGGCCGTCGCGACCGATCAGGAACTTCTCGAAATTCCAGCTGATATCTCCCGCGATGCCGCTGTCGGGGGAGGTGAGGAAGCGATACAGCGGGTGACGCTGCGGGCCGTTGACCTCGATCTTGGCGCTCAGCGGGAAGCTCACATCGTAGCTGCTGCGGCAGAACTGCGCGATCTGTGCTTCGCTTCCCGGTTCCTGCGCGCCAAACTGGTTACAGGGAAATCCCACCACCGTGAAGTTCTCTGACGCGAGCTCGCGCTGCAGCTCCTGCAGCGCCTGGTACTGCGGTGTCAGGCCGCAGCGGCTGGCGACGTTGATGGCGAGCGTGACCTTGCCGCGCAGCGGGCCGAGCAGGTCCGGCGAGCCGTCGATCGCCGTGACCGCGATATCGTAGAAGCCGTTCATTCTGCACCCTGGGCAACGGTAGCACCGTGTACGATACACCACCGCAACAGCCGCGGCGCGCCACGGCGCGCCGCGGCCGTGCATCGGGAGACCCGCATGAGCGCCGAATTGGGCAAGGCGGATACCGCCAAAGTGGTCGAGATTCTCAAGCGCATCCTCGAGCTCGAGCTCGCAGGTCTCGTGCGCTATCTGCACTACAGCTTCATGGTGTTCGGTCACAACCGCATTCCCATCGTGAGCTGGCTGCGCAGCCAGGCGGACGAGTCGCAGGCGCACGCCGTCCAGGCCGGCGAGCACATCACCAGCCTCGGCGGGCATCCGTCGCTCAAGATCGGCCCGCTGCTGGAGACCCACAAGCACAACGTCGATGAGATCCTGCGCGAAGCGCTGTCGCACGAGCAGCAGGGACTGGAGGAGTACCGCAAGCTCCTCAAGCTGGTCGTCGGGCGCAACATCATGCTGGAGGAATATGCGCGGGCGCAGATCGCCGCCGAAGAGGCGCACGCTGCCGACATCGGCAAGATGCTGCGCAAGCCCGGCTCGATCGTCTGAGCGGGCAATCTTCGCGCACCGACCCGGTTGTTCGAACGGCCAGGTTTTCGCGCACTTCCGGCTTCGGCGTATGCTCGTGCCGTGAAGATCTTCGCAGTAACGAACGTCAAGGGTGGCGTTGGCAAGACCACCACCGCGGTCAATCTCGCCTACCTGTGCGCCAGCGAGGGTTGCGCGACGCTGCTGTGGGACCTCGATTCGCAGGGCGGGGCGACCTATGCCCTGCGCGGCGAGGCGCACGAGCAGGCCTCCGCCAGGAAGCTGCTCGCCGGTAAGGTCGAGCTGCCGGAGCTGATACTCGCCACGGGTTACCCGCATCTGGATCTGCTGCCCGCTGACTTCTCGTACCGCAACTTCGCGGTGCGGCTGGCCGAGCGCCGGCATCCGACCGAGCGGCTGCTGAAGATGAGTCGCGGGCTGCGCGAGATCTACGGCGCGCTGTGGCTGGACTGTCCGGCGGGGATCTCGCTGCTGACCGAGAGCGTGTTGCGCGCGGCGGACGTGGTGATCGTGCCCCTGGTGCCGACGCCGCTGGCGCTGCGCATGCTGGTGCAGCTGTGCGAGTTCGTCGCTGCCGAGGGCTGGAGCGACCTCGTGCTGCTGCCGTTCTTTTCCATGGTCGACCGGCGCCGCTCGCTGCACCAGGAGCTGATCGCGAGCGCGCGCGAGCAGTTCCCGGCGATCCTCGCGACCGAGGTGCCGTACTGGAGCGAGATCGAGCGCATGAGCGTCCGACGCGCGCCGCTGCCGGCGTGCGCACCGCGCAGCGAGGCAACGCTCATCTACGAGCAGCTGTGGGCGGAGATTCGCGGCCGCAGCGCGCCGGCAGGTCACGCAACAGCCGCGGCGCGTCAGGGACTCGCCCGCACGATCACCGGCGCGGCGGATGGCACATCCTCGACGGCGTAGCCGGCGGCGATCCAGGCATCGAGCCCGCCGTACAGCGGGCGCACGCGCCTGAAGCCGTGATTCATGAGAACGCGCGCTGCCTGCGCGGCCGAGGCCTCGTTGGGACAGGTGCAGTAGAACACAATCTCGCGATCACGCGGCAGCGCGCCGATGTGACGTCCGACCTCCTGCACCGGCACGTGCAGGGCACCGGGAATGCGCCGTTGCTCGAGCACCTGGGCCGTGCTCGAGCGCACGTCGATGACCACCGGAGCCGTGCCGCTGTCCAGCAGCGCGTGCAGGTCATGCACGCTGATGCGCGCCATGTCTAGCGCCGCACGAAAGCGGCGCCGTTCCCAGTACTTGAACGCGACATAGGCGCTGAGCAGCACTACCAGGATTACCAGCACCTCGCTCCCGACGCCGCGCAGGCGCGGCAGCAGCGGCGCAATCTGGGACTTGAGCAGCATGCCGGCGAGCAGTGCCGCGCCGATCCACAGCGCCGAGCCGAGGGTCGTGAGCGCTACGAAGCGCAGCAGTTTCATGCCCGTGGCCCCGGCCAGCGGCGGCGCGATCATGGACAGGCCGGGAACGAACTTGGCAACGACCAGCGCGCCACCGCCCCAGCGCTCGAAGCTGTTCTGGGTCTGGCTGACACAGATGTCGGGGGTCAGCGAGATCCGGCATAGCAGCTTCAGCACGCGGCCCCCGTAGCGACGGCCGGCGACGTACCAGACGGCATCGCCGATGACGCAGGCGGTGAGCGCCAGCGCGCACAGGCTGGCGGCCGGTATGCGGCCGTCCGCCGCCAGCGCGCCGGCAACAATCAGCGTCGGAATGGCCGGCACGGGCAAACCGAGCTGCTCGAGCAGAACGTTGAAGAACACCAGCGACAGACCAAAAGGGGCGCCCATGCGGAGCCCATCTTGCCCGGCGTGGGCGGCGGAAGGAATCGACCTTCAGGTGGAGTAGGGGTACCTGCTGAAGATAGCGGTCACGGCGGCGTCGATGCGTTGCTGCGCCTCGGGGCCGCTCACACCGTACAGGTCCTGGTCGACCGAGGCGTGCCACAGCGGCTGACGGGTCTTGGCGTCGTACAGGTCCACCGCAATGATGCCCTGGCGATAGACGTACGGCCCGGGCCAGCCCCACGGGTCGCCCCAACCGTAGGGGTAGCCCCAGCCGTAATACGGCCACGCATCCACCACGTTCACGGCGCCGATCCCGTAGCCGACCAGGCAGTCGGCGCTGCCGGGGGCGTCCTGCACGGTGTTCTTCAGGTGCGCGCTGATGGCGGCGCGCAGACGCGTCTCGTTGAGGGGGCTGGCAATGGTGTTGCGCAGCGGACTATTGCCGCGAAAAGAGCCCGCCCAGGCAAACGTTCCGCAGTGAACCGTGCCGATCAGGGCACCGTTGACGTCCGATCTCACGTAAAGGGGGTTGCACGCCACCAGGGCACACGCCACGAGCGGCAGAGTGGCGATGCGCAACACGTGCCTCTTCATGTTTCTATCCTCACGCGGGGGCGCACGAACCGCAAGGTCATCCCCGCCATACGCGGACAACGTGCCGACCCGCTGCCAGGTTGACGTGCGGCGGCCACCCGCAGCTGCTGGTCAGAAGGGGTCGCCGATGACCAGGCGCCAACCGGACAACGCGCCGGCGGCGCGGTAGCCGATGCCGAGACGCGGCAGAGACCAGCCGTGAATCTGCCACTCCGGAGTGACGTCGAACATGAGTCCGGTCTCGTACTGGACGGTGCGCGCGCCGATCCCGGAGGCCGGACCCTGCGGCGCATTCGCGTAGATGTCGACCAGGGCGTACGGGCCGAGCTCCAGTGCGCGTCCATGGAATTGCCAGGTGGGGACGTTGCGCCGCCACTCCAGGCCGTCGCGCAGCCGCGTGAAGGAATCGTTCGGCAGATCGCTGTGATAGTGCACGGCGGCGTAGGCGAGCTCGGCGCGCCACAGCCAACGGCCATCGAGCGCCGCGAAGCGGTAGTCGCTGCGCACGCCCGTGCCGTAGATCACCGCGTTGATCTCGGTGGAGGAGGCGAATGTGCCGCCCGCCTTGACGTACGGATACAGATGCCAGGCATCGTTCATCCAGTAATCGAGCTCGACACCGGGCTCGAGGCTCACGGCGCCGACCGAGCTCGGCAGTTGCCCGTGCGCCAGGTCGACCGGCTGGTAGTTGTAGAAGCCGATGGTGAGCGGAAACAGCAGATTGATGCCGGGCCGCCCGCCGCGTGGCTCGGCCTTGCGCAGCGGATACATCGGCAGGAACTGGTAAACTTGCAGCGTACGGCCGCCGCTCTCGTAGATGCCCGAGCCCAGCTCGCTGGCAAACGCGTAGTTGGCGAATTGCGTGTCTGAGCTGGCCTGGGCAGCGGCGGCGATGCTGCCGCCCGGCAGCGCCGCCAGACCGCACAGGAATGTGGTCGTCAGAGCGCGCACGCTGTCTTCCGCTTGCCGAAGTCTAACAGTAACGTCGGCGCATCGTGGGTACGCAAGGAGTCGCGACATGAGCCCATCTTCGTCCGCCGGGCAACCGGCACCCTGGCCCAAGCCCGCTGCAATGAGCTATCTCGGTCCGCATACCGACACCGCGCCGCTTGAGGTGACCGTGGTGCTGCGCCGGCGGCGCGGCGCCGCGCCGCAGCCCGCGTCGTGGCCGCGCGGGCCGCGCTGGCGGCACGCCGAATTCGCCGCGCAATGCGGAGCGGACCCTGCAGATCTCGCGAGTCTGCGCGACTTTCTGCGCCGTCATGCGCTCATCGAGACCGGCGCGGATGCGGGGCGGCGTGTGCTGCATGCATCCGGCTCACCGCGCGCGCTCGAGCGCGCATTCGGCGTGCAGCTCGGTCAGTACCGCTTCGCCGACGGACGCGGTCCGTTCATCGGCTCCGAGCGCGCGCCGACGTTACCGCCCGAGGCGATCGCGGTGCTCGGCCTCGACCGGCGGCCGGTCGCCGCCGTGCGCTCGCGCCGGCCGCGGGCTGCGCCGGCCGTGACCTACACGCCGCCGCAGCTCGGCGAGCTGTACCAGTTCCCTGCGGCCACGGACGGCAGTGGGCAGACGGTTGCGATCATCGAGCTCGGTGGCGGCTTTCGCAGCAGCGACCTGACGCAGTATTTCACGAGCCTCGGAATCGCCCGGCCTCCTGCGGTGACCGCCGTGCCGGTCGCCGGTGGCGCCAATCAACCCGGTACCGCGGCCGACGGTGAGGTGATGCTCGACATCGAAGTGGTGGGTGCGCTCGCGCCCGCCGCGAGCATCGCCGTCTATTTCGCTCCCAACACCGATCAGGGGTTCTACGAAGCGATCTCCCAGGCAGCGCACGACGCGACCCGCCGGCCGTCAGTGATGTCGATAAGCTGGGGCGGACCGGAAGACGGCTGGACAGGGCCCGCGCGGGATGCGATGCAGACGGCTCTCGAAGATGCCTCAGCTCTCGGGGTGAGCGTCACGGTCGCGGCGGGCGACAGCGGCTCGGGCGACGGCGTCACCGACGGCCAGCCGCACGTGGACTTTCCCGCCTCGAGCCCGTATGCGCTCGCCTGTGGCGGCACGAAGCTAGTGGCCAGCGGCGGTGCGATTCGCAGCGAGGTCGCATGGAACGAGAGCGCGAGCGATGACGGTGCCACCGGCGGCGGTGTCAGCGTCGTGTTCGCGCAGCCGCCCTGGCAGGCGCAGAGCGGTGTGCCCAAGGCGCCCAACGGCAGCTCCGGGCGCGGGGTTCCCGACGTCGCCGGCAACGCCGACCCGCTGACCGGTTATCAGGTGCTGGTCGATGGCGAGTCGCAGGTGATCGGTGGCACGAGCGCCGTCGCGCCTCTGTGGGCGGCACTGATCGCACGCTGCAACCAGAAGCTGGCGGCACCGCTCGGTGACCTGCACGCCGCGATCTACCAGATCGGCGAACGGGCTTTTCGTGACATCACCCAGGGCAACAACGGCGCCTATCGCGCAGCTCCCGGATGGGACCCGTGCACGGGACTCGGCGCGCCGAACGGGCAGGCGCTGCTCGCGGCGCTGGCGGCGCTCAGATGATGCGCAGCGCCTGACGCCGCGGCTCGGTGAGCCGTCGGTACGGCGCTCAGCCGGCGCATGGTTTCATACGCGACCTGCGGTGCTGATGCAGCGCGTATAGGCCAATGCCAATCCAGATCAGATTCATGGCGGCCGAGGGCAGGGCGCCGTTGTAGCCGCTGTTCACCACGAAACCCGCGGCGCCGAGGATATTCATCAGGTGGTAGCTGAGCGAGGCGGACTTGAGCCTGCCCGAGGAAAGCAGCGCGTAGGCGCCGAGGATCAGCACCGCGCCGATCCAGCCGATCACTTCGACGGCGAGCTTCATATGACGATCGATTCCCGTGTGCTGAGGCTTGAGGTCGCCGCGATTATATCCTGCGCTGTGAGGGCTCACGGCGCGGTGCGGGGAGGCGCGGCTCAGGCTGCGGGCAGATCGGCGCGGTGCTGACTTACCGCGCTGCCATCGGTGCGCTTGAGGCCGGAGAACACCAGCGTGGAGACGATCGTCCCGACGCCGAGCACGACGAACGCCTGGTGCACGCCGTGAATCATCTGCGCCGCGTCGGTATGAAAGCGATCGGGCACGAACAGCGCGGCGACCAGTGAGGCGCCCGCCACACCGAAGCTCATCGACAGCTGCTGCGCGGTGCTGGCGATGCTGCTGGCGCTGCCGGCAGCGCTGCCGCTGACGTCCGCGTACACCAGCGTATTCATGCTGGTGAACTGCAGTGACTGGAAGAAGCCGTAGGTGAACGCCTGCGCCACGATGAGCCATACCGGCGTAGCGGCGCCGATGGTGGCGAACAGCATGATGAGCAATCCCAGGATCACCGTATTGGACACGAGCACGGTGCGATAGCCGAAACGAGCCAGGATTGCGGGTATGGTCATTTTGAGACTCAGCGCGGCCAGGGCCTGCGGCATCATCAGCAGGCCCGACTGGACGGCGCTGTAGCCGAGTCCGATCTGATACAGGAGCGGGATCAGGAACGGCACCCCGCCGATGCTGATGCGGGTGAAGAAGCTGCCGGATACCGCTGCGCGGAAGGTGCGGATGCGGAACAGTCCGAGGCGCAACAGCGGATAGCGCGCCCGCGCGGTGTGCAGTCCGTAGCCGCTGAGCAGCACCGCCGACAGTGCCAGCAGCCCCGCGATCGCCGCGCCACCGAGGCGATGCTCGCCGAACACTTCCAACACATATGACAACAGCGCGATCCCGGAGCTGAACAATACCAGCCCGGCCAGATCGAGCGGGGGGAGTCGGCTTCGCGGAAGTCCGGCAACTGCCGCCCTATCAGGTAGAGACCCGCGATGCCGATCGGCACGTTGACGAAGAAGATGACGCTCCAGTGGAAATAGTCGGTGATCAGGCCGCCCGCCACCGGCCCCAGCATCGGCCCGATCAGAGCCGGCATCGCCACGAAACTCATGGCGCGCACCAGCTCGGACTTGGGCAGCGCGCGCACCAGCGTGAGCCGTCCCACCGGCACCATCATGGCACCGCCGCAGCCCTGCAGGATGCGGAACGCCACCAGCAGATGGATGTTGCGCGCGAGCCCGCACAGCAGCGAGCCCAGAGTGAACAGGCCGATGGCACCGGCAAACACCCGGCGCGTGCCGAAGCGATTGGCCATCCAGCCGCTGATCGGGATGAACACCGCAAGGCTGAGCGTGTAGCTGGCGAGCACCGCCTTCATGCTGAGTGGCGCGACACCGAGGGCGCGCGCGATGTTCGGCACCGCGGTGTTGAGGATCGTGGTGTCGAGCGCCTGCATAAAGAAGGCGACGGCGATCAGCCAGGGCAGCAGCCGCGGCGCAGCCGCGGGCTGTGCCTTGACCTCATCAACCGGGAGCATGGCATGAGTATATGTCGCAGCCGCACGCGCGCCGGGACGCCCCTGCGCTTTGCGCCGCTGCCGCGCTGAAGCGTCGCGCCGTGCGCCTCGCGCGCGCGGAACGCCGGCGCGCCAGCCCGTGAACCGGCGGCAGGCCGTTACACACCCACGCGATAGCGAGGGTATTCGCGCGGGGAGTGGTGCATGCATGGGATTCATGGACGGCAGCAGAGTGGGCTGTGGCGGCGTTCGCTGGGGCGCTGGCTGCCGGTCCTGGCGGCAGGAGCGCTGGCGCTGTTGGCCGCAGCGCCCGGCTGGGCGCTGCCGGCGTTCGCGCGCGAGACCGGGTTGCCGTGCGCGACGTGCCATACGCTGGCGTTCGGTCCGGCGCTGACGGCCTATGGGCGCAACTTCAAACTGCACGCCTATGCGCAGGGGACCAAGAGCACCATTCCGTTGTCGGCCGATCTGATCACCTCCTACACCCATACGGCGCAGGATCAGCCGCCGGTGCCGCGCTATTCGGACAACGACAACTTTGCGCTCGACGACGTCGACGGGTACTTCGCGGGCCGGATCGCCGACCACCTCGGGGCATTCGCCCAGGTGAGCTACGATGGCATCGCGCGTCACACCTCCTGGGGCGTGTTCGATGCGCGCTGGGCGCGGGATTTCACCATCGGCGGGACCGACACGCTGCTCGGCGTGACGCTCAACAACTTTCCGACCGTGAACGATGTCTGGAATTCGACCTACGCCTGGCAGTTCCCTTTTCCGGCCATTCGGCTGGCGAACGAGCCGGCGGCGTTCCTGCAGATCGACGGCGCCTTTGCAACCCAGAGCCTCGGGGCGACGCTCTACACGCTGCTCGCCAACACCGTGTACCTCGAGGCCGGCGGCTATCGCAAGCTCTCCGACCGGCTGCAGAGCGATTTCGGGATCCCCGATCCATCCGCCGAGCACGGTATCGATGGCACCGCCCCCTACTGGCGCGCGGTAGCGCAAAAGACCATGGGCTCGCACTACGCCTCGGTAGGTATCGTCGGCTTTGCGCCGCACGCGCAGTCACCGGGGGAGCGCACCGTCGGCACCGACAACTACACCGACCTGGGCTATGACGCGACCTATCAGTTTGCCGACGGCGGGCCACACACCGTCAATGTCAACGCCAGCTACATCCAGGAACACCAGCGGCTGTTCGGCGCGGCGGCCCTCGGAGCCTCGGCCGAGATCGCGAATCATCTGAACCAGGTCAATGCCAGCGCGCAGTATGCTTACCGCCAGACGTATGCGCTCACGGTGGCGTTCTTTGACACCGTGGGCAACAGCAACCCGCTGCTGTATGCACCGGGAGCCTGGTTTGGCAGTGCCAACGGCAGCCCGGACAGTCGTGGCTGGATCACGCAGCTGGAATGCGTGCCGTTCGGCAAGTTCGATTCCCCCGCCCGTCCCTGGCTCAACCTGCGCTTCGGGGTGCAGTTCACCGCCTACACCCGCTTCAACGGCGGCAATACCGACTACGACGGCGCCGGGCACTCGGCCCACGACAACAACACTGTGTTCCTGTTCTTCTGGACCGCGATCTGATCAGCCGCGCCGCAGCATGACACTGCCGCCATGGGGTGCGTGTGCCGGGCAGGCAGGCAACGCGCTGCTACCCTGTGATAGCTTGGTGGTACGCATTGAACATACCGTCCGGGTCTCCGGGGAGAATGACAGATGAGAAGCACGCTCGTAATCGTGGCCGCAGCGGGTGTGGCCCTCGGCCTGGCAGGCTGCGCCAGCCAGTACAAGAAGGAAGCCGCGCAGGAACAGAACGCACAGCAGATGCAGATGCAGCCGGTGAACTGCGCCACGGCGCAGCAGGACCTCCAGACGCTGCAGAGCGAGAAGGCGAGTAACGCACAGCGGGCGGCAGCCGGTGTCTCAGCCGTGCTGCCGATCGGCCTGGTAGCCGGACTGGTAACGGGAACCGAGAACGAGAAGGGTCAGGTTGCCCTCGGTGACTACAACAAGGCCATTGACAAGCAGATCGCGCGCATCAAGGCGACCTGCAATATTTCCTGATCACGCGCAATCGGCACCGTAATTGCGGGCACGGCCGTTCGCAGGAACACCGTGCCCGTGTTTTTGCGGTGCGCTTGATCGTCCGCGAGGGCGATTGGCGTCCGTCAGTCCTTCTCCAGCTCGTCCGCCAGCGCCGGCAGCCCGTAGACGTTGCGCAGCGCCGGGCCTATCGCCGCCGTCAGCACTGCAATCGCCCGGTTGAGTCGCGGGTCGAAGCCGAACTCGCCGCCGAGCGAATGGATATTGCCATCGAAGATGGCGCCCACCACGCGTCCCTGCGAGTCGATCAGCGGTGAGCCGGAGTTGCCACCGATCACGTCGTTGCTGGTGGCGACGTCGAGCGGGATCGTGGGGTCGAGGCGTGATCGGGCGTCGAGCCAGCGCTGCGGCAGACGGAACGGTTCGTTGCCGGTCGCCCGTTCGTACAGGCCGCCGAAGTTGGTGAACGGCGCGACGCTGCGTCCCTGGTAGGTCCAGCCCTGCACGCTGCCGAACGACAGGCGCAGCGTGAAGGTGGCGTCCGGGTAGACGCTGTCGCCGTAAACCTTGAAGCGCGCGCGGGCCAGCTTCTCCTGGGCGCGCGTGATCGGACCGTCGACCTCCTGCTCGTAGCGGGTACGCAGCGCACGCGCATCCGGATCGGTAGCGCGGACGAAGCGGACCAGGCTGTCATCGGAGGCCTCGATCGCCGCGGCGCCGCCACGCCACAGGGCCTCGCGCACCTTCGGGTCCGCCAGGTGGCTGCCGGCCACCAGCCGCTCGCCCAGCGCCTCCGGAGAGTCCGCGCCGAGCAGATTCTTGACCAGCGGATTGTCAACCGTCAGATATTCACGGGTCTTCGACAGCCACAGCATGAGTCCGACGCGCTCGAGGTCGGGATAAATCGGCCGCGGGTCGAGCAGTTCCTTCTCGAGCAGCGGCAGATTGCTGTCGGCAAACTCCGGCAGCCGTTCCGCGCTCGGCTTGGCACGTTCCGCTGCGCCGCGCACCAGGGTGCGCGCGTAGCCGAACAGTTGCGAGATCGAGCCGGCACGGGCCTCGAGAAAATCGTAGCTGAGGAACATGGCGCGGTAACTGTCGATGGCCCCGTCGATCTCCTTCCAGGGGTCACCAACCTGGGCGGCGAGCTGCGGGTTGGCGGCAACGCGCTCGTGCAGATCCTTCTCCGACTGCACCAGGCGCGCGAAGAACTCCGGGTCGAGCAGCGCGCGTTCCTGCCCGTAGAACGCCTTGAACGAGTTCTCGAGGAAGAACAGGATGCTGCCCGCGGTGCGCTTCTGCTCCGTGCCGAGCTGCGAGTACTCGATCAGCCGCCCGCGCAGCTCCGAGCGCACCAGCTGGCGGATCGGAATCTGCCAGTCGCGCTGCATCTCCAGCTGCGCGCGGGTGTCGAGGCGGCTGGTCGAGCCGGGATTGCCGGCGACGAACACCACCTCGCCGGCGGCCGGCGCGGTGCGCCGCCATTTGAGATGAGTGGTCGTCTGCACCGGTTTGCCGTTCTCGTACAGCCGTACGAAAGCGCTGTCCAGGCAGAAGCGCGGGAAATTGAAGTTATCGAGATCGCCGCCGAAGAACGAAATGGCGAACTCGGGCGCGAACACCAGCCGCACGTCGCTGTACTTGCGGTACTTGTAGAGCTTGTATTGTCCACCCTGGTACAGCGAGACGACCTCGCAGCGGCTCTGCGCATCACCCTTGCAGGCCGCATCCGCGATCGTGGCGGTAGCCGCATCGCGCGACTTGACCACATCCTTCGGATCGCCGGCGTCGATCGCGCTCTGCACGCGCGCCGTGACGTCAGTGATCTGCTCAAGGATCTCCGCCTGCATTCCCGCGCACAGGCGCTCATCAGTGCGCGCGTGGGTGAGGTAACCGCTCGTCACGTAGTCCTGCTGCGGAGTCGAGAGATTCTGCTCACAGTCGACTACGCAGTGGTGGTTGGTCAGCACCAGGCCGTCCTTCGAGACCACGGACGCGGAGCAGCCGCTCGTCAGACGCACGGCAGAAGAGCGCACGTGTGTCAGCCAGCCGGCATCGGGTGCGAAGCCGTAGCGCGCCTGCACGGTGCTCGAGGGGAAGTTGTCGAAGGTCCACATGCCTTCATCGGCACGTGCCGTTACGGTCGCGAGGGCGAGCACACAAAGGCTGAAGGCACTACTTGCACGGAACGGCATAATGACGATCTCCATTGAGTGAGTGACGGCGTAACCCAGCACCGGTATTCGCTGTTCTGATGTGCTACGGCATCGGCCGGATGGCGCATTGTCGGCGACCGCGGCGGCGCCGGATAGGAAGCCGGCATAACTGCTGCGCTCAAGCTCCGGGCATCGCTGCTGCGCCAGCCAACGCTTGCGCACCGCGGCGCCGGGGTATCATGGACGCGCGCTCCGATCCAGAAGACATCGCGACAGCGGGGGAAGGGACATGAGAAGCCTGCCGACGGCACTGCGGTTACTGCCGGGTACGCTCCTGATCGCCAGTGCCATCTCACTCGCCGGTTGTGCGGCGATCGCCAAGGACCAACAGGCCTACAACACCCAGCAGTGCCAGGCATTCGGCCTGACGCCGGGCTCGGATGCCTACGTCCAGTGCATCAACATGGGTGCGAATGCTTACGCGGCCTCGCGCAGCAACACCACCAACGGCAACAACGCCGCACCGCCCCCCGCCGGCATGGCCGTGCTGCCCATCGGCATCGGCATACCGGTAATGCCGGCGCAGCCGACCAAGAACAACACCTGCAGTGCGCCCAAGTCCTCGCCGCGAGGCAGCTGCCCGGGATGCTCGGTCAGCTGCGGCGCCCAGCAGGCCTCCTGCTCGCCGGGCCAGGAATTCCCGGGCGGAAGCGACATCTGCATGACGGGTGCGAGCTGTCAGTGTCAGTGACGCCGGTGATCCGGGGGCGCTGAACCCCTGGCCGCCACTTGCGGGCGCCGTGGCGCCGGACTTGCGCTGCTTGCGCTCTGCTGTGGTCTGCTGCCGTGTGCCTGCGCCATCCACAGCGCGAAGGTGACGCCGCCGAGGCCCGGTGAGGAATTCCCGCACGCTGAATCCTTCTATCCCATCGATGCCCTGCGTGCCGGCAGGGAAGGCGCGGCGATCGTTGACTTCTGTGTCGATGCGAGCGGCAACCTGTCGGGTGCGCCCGTCATCGCCGAGACATCCGGCGATGCCGCACTGGATGCGGCAGCGATTCAGCTTGCCACCGCCGGCGGTGGGCACTACACGGCCGCGACGCGCGACGGGCTGTACGTCAGCGGCTGCGGCCGGTTCCGGGTTCGGTTCAGGATGCTGGTCGACCCACGATGGCCGACGCTGTCCCGCAAGCTGATCGTGCTCAACGCGGAGTTTCGCCTGCAGGCGGAGGCGCTGCGCGACGAGCTGGGCCCAGCGCCCAGCCTTGGAAAGTTCGTGCCCGGTGACGCCGGGCAGCTGGCGGCGCTGCAGCGGGCGTCGAGCCGCGTGGCGAGTGCGCTCAAGCGCACCGACGAGTTGGCGAGCAGCTATGTCGAGAGCATCGAGCGCGTGAGCGATTCCGCCGACATCCCGGAAGGCGAGCGCAAGGCCTGGAACGAGACCTGGCCGGAACGCCGCGACACATTCCGTCTCAGCATGATGGTATTTGAATCAGCGGCGCGCAATACGCTCAGCGCCGTGAACGAGCTGGCCGACTATGTGGAGAAGGCACGGCCGCCGTTGATCGGTCCCTCTGGTCCCGAGATGCCGACTCCGGAGCAGCGGGCCGAAATCGACGCCATCATGACCCGAGGCCGGGCAGCGATGGAAAAGATGGCGGCTGCCACGAAGACACTGGCTCTTGCGGCTACCGAACTCTCCAGTGTCAAGAACCAGGACGCCAATCTTCCTTGAGCTGGCGGGGCTGCCCGCTCTGCCGGTCGAACTCCGTGAGCTTTTGCCGCAGAAAGTCGCCGGAGGCGATCACGCGGCCATCCGCGAAACGAATCTCGTAGGGCTTCCCCGACAGCGATGATTCGGAGGCGCAGTACCGAATGAAGTCTTCGGCGGTTTTTACGCGCGAGCCGGCAGCGCGCAGCTTCGTGCGCAGGTGCTCGACCGCCGCCGCACTGTCATAGGCGGTCCCGTTGCGGATGAACCGCGCATCGTGCAGGGATGCAATGACTGAAAGCAGGTACTCGATCCGGGCATTCTCTGCGGGCGCAAGGTCGCCGGCGTGTGCGAATGCCACGAAGGTCAGCAGGGCTGCAGCGAACCGGCGGGACAAATGCGCCACCCACGGCTTCCTTGCGCTTGCGGGCACATAGGCTACACCCAGCTGATGGCGGACGGCTTCGGCCGGATGCGCGACGCTCATCTGGCCCGGGCGCGTCCCTCGCTGTGGATCTCGGCGGCGTCTCTGCGCCCCACGAGGAATTGCGTCACAAGGCCCGTGGCGCGCGCGGCTGCGATCTCGATCAGAGTCCTGCGCACGTTCTCCCAAACGTGGCGCAGATGAGCACGGCGCTGAGTCAACACGGGCGTCAAGCGGCTGTCGTTTGCGCGTCGCCGTGGTGTAGTGGTGATGCTGGCGAGCAGGAACCCTGCGCCAACGGCCAGGCCCACTCCCAGCGCTGGATTTCTCCTGAATTGCTCGCGCCAGTCCACCGCCGACTTCACCCGGCCTTCGAGCTCCTCGAGGTTGCAGCGCAGGTCCTCGCGCCTGCTGCGGATGTGGTTCTCTATCTGGTCGCGTGTCGTTTGTCCCATGCAGCCTTCTTCCTGGCAGCCTCGTTCGAATCGTCGAGGGACCTCAATAGCGGGGGTGACGCCCGGAAACGCCGTGCCGCCGCGTTCAAGGCGACAGTCGCGGTAAGCGCCAGCACCGCGGCAATGCAGCCGGCCGCCGCCCAGGCTGGCATCAGCAGGCGCAGCACGAACAGCAGCGCCAGGAGCAGAAAAAACGCCCCCAGCAGCGCGGCACCCGCGCCCACCGCGAACAGTACACCGGCCGGCCGCGCACCGAGCAGCCGGTCGCGCACTTCGGACTGGGCAAGCTGGATCTCCGAGCGCAGCAGGTCCTGCGCGTTGCGACCGATATCGATCAGTACATCGGTGATCGGTCGGCCGGTCTCCGCGCCGCCCAGCCCGCGCATGCTGGTCCTAGTTCCGATAAACGGCGCGCCCGAGCACGAACCCCAGCGCGGCGGCACAAAAGAGCGCCGGACCCGGATTGTTGCGCACCAGATCCGCCACATCGTCCAGCATGTCGGCGATCTCGTTTCCCCGGATGTATTCGGCTCCCGAGGCCAATGCATCACCGGCGCGGTGAGCGGCGCTTGCGACT
This sequence comes from uncultured Gammaproteobacteria bacterium, assembly GCA_963837075.1. Lineage (GTDB taxonomy): Bacteria > Pseudomonadota > Gammaproteobacteria > Steroidobacterales > Steroidobacteraceae > 13-2-20CM-66-19. Next base: position 1,606,513 of record CAWILY010000009.1, read on the forward strand.
CGGTCACCGCCGGCGTGCACCGCGCCGGCAACGCTGTCGAGCCTGGCGGCCGCCGGGGTACGCAACTGATCAGCCTTTCTGGTCGCCTCATGCCTGAGATGGCTGGCGTGACTCAAATCTTCGGAGGTCGGCAGCGTGTCGTCGCTGAGACCTGCGGGCGCATCAGGCCGGCCCGCCTGGGGATCGCTGGTTTCGTAAGCCATGTCATTCTCCGGTTTGCCGACTCTATCGATCCTTTAGCACCTCCGGGACAAGATCGCAGTCAGACGTCGCCTCATTCGAGCGCTTGAGCGCCCCGCACTGCCGTTCCTGGCCGAAAGCTCCTTGCCGCCCCGGCGCATTCAGACGCTGCGGCGCCCGGCGAGGAACGCGACCACGGCCCCTATGAGGAAGATTACGAAAAGGATCTTCGCCGCGCCGACTGCTCCGGCCACGAAGCCACCGAAGCCAAAAGCCGCCGCGACGATCGCAATCACGAGTAACACGGCTGCAAGCTGTAACATCGCCGTTGTTTCCTGCACGCGTCTGCCAAAATCTGGCCGCACCGATTGTCGGCTGCCGCGCCGGCATTTGCGATCCGCAGGCGTCGTGTCCTGATGTAGGTGCCTGCCGACTTCTCCAGCGGGTCGCATCCGCTGACGGCGACCGCGCGCAACCGGTGCAGCCGCGCTACGCACAGGTGGGCGCGGTAACATGCCGCAGCGATTCGATGATCGCCTGACCGGCGTCCGACTTGAGAAAAAAGGCCTGCGCAGCCACTGCTCAGCGCCTCGGCACGCGTGGCAGGCTCGTCGTGGGCAGTGATATAGATCACCGGCGTGCGATCGCCTTCCGCCAGCAGGTCTTGCGCTTTCTTCGGGAGGTGTGCGGCGCAATCAGCTCGGTACCTTGGGCTCGCATTTGTTCGTCGAGCTTGTCGCTGTCGTGGGCGCGATCGCCGATCAGGTTCTCCGGCTTCGCTTCGATCATGTAGAACTCGAACGTCAGCTGCACGAGCGTGACTTCGTGGTGGTTCGCCGCGTGCGTGGTCACCGCCAGCGGCAACCCATGGCGATCGACTATCGCCATGATTTTTACGCCTTTTCCGCGGCGCGTCGGCCCGATCTGCTCGCCCCCGCCCTTGGCCGAGGCAAACGTCGCATCGATGTAGCACTCCGACTCGTCCACCTCGCCCTGCTCGCGCAACGTGTTCGCAAGCTCGGTCAGCGCGGCGCGAATCACTTCGCTCTGGCACCACTGCTGAAAGCGTCGGTGCACCGTCTTGTAGTTCGGGTAGGACTGCGGAAGCATGTGCCACTGAGCGCCGGTGTTGAGAATCCACAGCACCGCTTCCAGCACTCTGCGCGCTGGGATGGGCTTGCGACCGGGGCGATCGTCGGGATAGTGCTCTTCCGGAAAATGCTTCCGGATCAGCTCCCACTGCGCATCCGATATGCGTAGCACACATAGATCTTACCTATGAATCAGCGCTTTTATAGAGTTTTGAGATAGGTTCTAGTCGGTCTCCTGGTGCGAGTTTCTCGAGGAAATCGAGCGCGCCGATGCGCATTGCCTCGACGCTGCTGGGAATGTCAGCGCGTCCGGCAAGGAAAAATAACAGGCATCGTCACACTTCGGGCGGTCAGCAGTGCCTGCAGTTCCAGGCCACCAGGCATACGCAGGTCTGCAACTAGGCAGCCGCGTGTCTCGGACGTCACGCGAGCCATGAGCGCTTCCGGATGCATGCGTCACGACCGGAAAGCCGGCGGCCGTCAGGAATCGCGATGTCGCCGCCAGGAACGCGGGGTCATCGTCCACCAGGTGAACTGTCTGCACGCTGCCATCTCGCTGCTGGCTCGACCGGCAAACCGCTGCCGCGCGCTGACCGAGGCCCGATTCCTTCCCCTAAGGGCAGTACGCGCAGTGTGCCCCGATTGCTAACGTGAGGCGACGATGCGATCAGGGCGGCACTTTACTTCGTTGCGGCTGCTCTGAACGAAGGCGCTTGGTTGCAGGCAGATGTTCGTGCGTCTCAAGAGTGACGTGCTCTATCAACCTGCCGCTGCTCTCATCAAGCTCAAAGCGAGTCTTGATGATCTCGCTGCGACCCTTGAGCAGGCGCAGACGCTTAAAGAAATCTCTGCCTAGCATGTGTGTTCCCCTTCGTTCGGCGCCCTTTGATCTTTTACGGAAACGCTCGTGGGGGCGCGTCCCGATAATGGTGCTCGTCTTAGCCCCATGTCGCCTCCTTTGGTTTGTGACGGCGATCACGAACGCTAAGCAATTTCGCGCATTATTGGTAAGTCATGTGCCTGCTGCCGCCCTTGATCTTTTCGACCGCTAGTGCGGGTTCTTCGGAATGCCCCGCGGCCTGGGTTTCGCCACGGCCACGACTCCGCGGCCTTCTTCCCGCACTTCGAGCAGCGCAGCCGCGGCGCGAGGGCCTTAAGCGTCATTGACCAGCCCACCAGGCGCGCCAGGGCTTCGGGTTCGATGTGTCGAGAGGCGCCGCACGGGCAGATCACCCGCACCAGGAAGTCACCGAAACAGTCGTCGAGCTTCTTGATGTGAGTGAGCACCCGCATCCGCGAATGGTGCGAGCGGCTGAGACCGTGCGTCCATGCAGTATCGGTGAGCGCTCGGAACTGTACGGCCAGAGTCGCGCGCGCCCGCGAGTTGGCTGACTTTACTACTTCAGTTTTTCTTACGCGTCGTTCAGACATCGCGTTTGCTGGTCAAGCGCGCGGGGTTAACACTGCGCGCCATGGGGATTATCACGAGGAGCAAGATTATGAAAGCCACCCATGTCGTTGCGCTGTTTGCCGCCCTGCTGCTGACCGCCGCTGAGTTTTTGGTTATGGACTATGACGCGCGGCAGCGTGCCGTGCAGTATCAGGCTGAAGCCGCCAGTGCGCTTGCGGCGCGCGAATAGTCTGCCACAGCGCCGTTCAGTGCCCCGCGCTCGAGGACGCCGCCCCTGAATGCGATCGATCCGGCTTGTTCAAGCCGTCATTACGCAGCGGTCCCGAGGGCCTACGGCCCCAATGCCTCAGAGTTGAAAGCCCCCGCGGCTCTGTTTCTTTTCCCTCTTCGCAGCGCGCTTCTCCTCCAGAGACTTCGCTGGTTTCTTCTTCGCTTCCTTCCTCCGGTCCATGCCCTTGCTCATGGTTCTCCTCCTCAATGGCGGTGAACATCTTCTCGCGCATGCCACGATACGCCAAACCGATGCGGACGCGTACCTCCAGAGCGGCTACGTGCCCGGGTCCGCTGCCCGTGTGACAGCTATCACGCAAACGAGCTGACACGGGGGAAGCCCTGCGGCAGGGGCGCTAAGCTCACCTCGGTTTGTCGCCATATGCCTCGCGTGGACGCGAGCCGGGCGCGGTACATGCACGTTTACGGCGAGGAAGCTCAATGAGCGCTGCTTCCCTTGCAATCTGGATTTCTTGTGGTGGCCTGCTTGTATCGGCTGGAAGCCTGGTCGTATCTGTCGCAGCATACAGACGATCAGACACGCTGCTCCGGCGAATGGCCCGCCTAAGTGAGCTTAGTAGGGCCATCGCCGACCTTCGACCGCGCCTTGACCAGCTCGAGCGGACGATCCCTAAAGCGGCGCAGTCTCGCGCCCCCGCATCAGCCGCATTGGTTCACGGGTTTGGTGCTGGTATGGAAGCGTCCATACCAAAGCGCGCTGACTATGCCGGCATTGAGAAGACCAAAGTGGTGACCGCCCGAGAGGCGAGCACCAGGCTTGAGCAGCTCGTGCAGTACATGCGAGACAGAGCGGGACGCCCGAGGTAGCGATCTGCGCGAATGGTGCCGAGGCCAGACGCCTGAAACCCCGTAGCGACGCCCGCCCACGGTCTGTACGACGCTGGCAGCGCGTGGCGACCTGATTGAAGGGAACATGTCTATTGTGGCGAAAACTTCAACACCCGCTCAATCGCCTGAAAGCGCGGCTCGTTGCGTAGCGGATCGAGAAGCTTGCTTACTTTGATGTCCTCTAACGTAGGATCGCGACGGCGCATCGCCGCTTCAAGCCAACCGAGTGCCCGCGCGCTATCGCCCCACTGCGCGTAAACCCTCGCGTAGTCCACCGACCTGGCCTCGCCTTGCAAAGCACGCAACTTCGCGAGCGCGGCCTCTGAATCCCTGTGCCGCCCCAGCTTGTCGTAGGTCATCGCCAGGCAATAAGACTTCGTGTCCTCGTCTGCACCTTCGCACGCTGCTCGTGCGTTTTGAAAGTCGCCGGCATCGTAGTAAGCGATTCCAATCATTCCGTTGGCGAGCTCGGTGAGAAGGTCGTTGGTAGAGAGAGCCTTGGAATACGTATAGGCCGCTATCCCCTCCTTGTAGCGGCGCGCGAACACCAAGGCGTAGCCAAGTGCGGCATGATTCCACGCATTCAATGGGTCCAACGCAACCGCGCGCTGCGCCGCGGCGAGGCCAGGTTCGGTGTGCCCCATTTTGACTGCGAACTGGCCGTACTCTCCCAATAGCCTTGCATTGCCCGGTTCGAGCGCCAGAGCTCGTCCGTATTCCTCAGCTGCGTGTGTGAATTCGAGAGATGATTCGAAGAGCGACGCCAGCGCGAGGTGTCCTTCGCCTAGGTTGGGGGCCAACGTGATCGCTTTGCTTGCATCCGCCTCCGCGTGCATGAAGCTTGCCCGGACCGCCGGGCCCTCGGCCCAAGTTGCCGCGAAGTAGCTAAGGGCAAGCGACCGGTCAGCGTAGGCCAAGGCGTAGCTATCATCCAGGCGAATTGCCTGCGTGAAACCGTCGATCGCGGCCTGAGAACCTTTAGCGTCGCGTGCCGAATAGTCCGCGTTTAAAGCATGCAGGTACGCATCGAATGCAGCTGGATTTCGAGTGCCGCCCACCTCGATCTTTGCCGCAACGTCACCGAGCAGCGTTACTTTGAGCGCGTTCGCCACTGCGTTCGCAATCTCAGTCTCCAGTTGCAGCACGTCGCTCAACTCGCGGTCGTAGGTCTGTGACCAGAGGTGAAATCCCGTTATCGCATTGGTGAGTTGGGCGGTTACACGGATCTTGTGTCCTGAACGTCGTACGCTCCCTTCAAGGAGCGACGCGACATTCAGCTTGTGTGCGATGGTGGGAAGATCGGCGTGTTCGCCCTTGAAGTAGAAGGACGAGGTCCGCGCCGCAACCTGCAGCTCATTAATACGAGAGAGTGAGTTCAGCAACTCCTCCGTCAGCCCGTCGGAGAAGTAATCCTGCTCTTTGTCCCCGCTCATGTTCACGAACGGCAGCACCGCTATGGAGTGCGGCGGCGGCGCGAAAGGCGGCCGCACTGGCTGGAGTCGCATTCGTGCGCGCGGCTGCTTTCGCGGGTATCGCAGCTTGAGAATGTTTCGGGATCCAGAACTTGTTGATGACGACGTACGTCAGCGCGACGGCAAGCACGCTGATGGTAGTTATAGCAAGCCGGCGCCCGGTGAGCTTGAGGATCGATTGGCTCTGCGGCGTGTCGACCGTGGGCGTCACGACTTCGTTTTCGGCGGCGGAGTGCGGCGTTTGCAAGGGTGACGCGGGCGCTTCCGAGTCGATCCAAGGGGCAACCGGCGCGATAAGACGATACCCGCGCCGCGGCACATTCGCGATGTAGGTCGGCTGCTTCGTGTCATCTCCGAGCAGCCGTCGCAATGCCGCCACCGCGTGGTAGACCGAATCCGGCGTGACCACTACGCCTGCCCAGACCTCATCGAGCAGTTGCTCGACACTGACGACCTGGTCTGCGTGCTTGGCCAGGTAGAGAAGAAGCTGCATCGCCCGGCGCTCGAGCTTGACGGTGTTCCCGTCCCTCGAGATCTCGTCCAGCGCGGGATCGACGCGCCAGGCGCCGATGCGAATTGCGGGGCTGTCCGACGCCTGCATCGGCTGTGACCCGTCACCAGCACTTAATTATGAAGAGCACCCGGACCCAGGGTCAGAACCCCGGCCAAAGTATAGCGGCCGGCCGCCCTCTTCGCGCCTCGCCCCATCAGCACAACCGCTGATGCGGCCGGAAAATGCCCCTTCGGGACGTCACCCACCCCTCTTCAACAATTCCTCAGCCTGATTCAGGCCGTCCTCAGGACTTCCCGGCTCGTCCGGCCACATCGTTTCTGCACGGCCGGTGCCGGCGGAATCAGTCGATCACAACGGCCAACTGCTTGGAACGAGATGGGCCACCCATAAGGAGATCGCCTATGAATACCGGGACTCAACTGCCCCGTCGCTCGTTTTGCCCTCACACTTGGATCGGGGCAATCAGCATGGTCGTGCTGTTCGGCCTCGCATCCGTCGTCGCCGCCTATGCGGATCCGCCCGCCATACGCGTCGCCACTCGCAATGCGCAGGTCCCTCTTGCCGACCTCGACCTCACCACACCCGCAGGCGCCCGCGTCGCATATGAGCGCATAAGGCGCGTCGCCGAGCGCCTTTGTCACGACCCGGATGACCCGTGGAGTAGGTACCATGCCGCGATCTACAACGCATGTGTACGTGAAACCGTGGCCGACGCGCTCCATCAAATTCGGGCGCCCGCCATCGCGGCCCTCCAAAAGTAGCTTACCGAACCCCCTAAGGTGCCGTTTCAGGTGGCCTGCAGCGAACGCCCCTTCCACGCGTTGCAGCTCGCCCGACCCACAATTCACCGCTTTAGAGCTCGAATTCGTGGGCGTCGAAAGACCGGAAGTGGCCGAAATCGGAAACCGGACGAAGGGCGACGGCTTCAAACTGGTTCAACCGAGCCGAATTCGCGCCCGGTGGGGCCGCACGTTGTCACGGAGCAACACTGAATTGTTGCGACCGCGCGCCGGCAGGCGCCGGCGCGCGTCATTGAATCTGCTACTTGCCCTTAAGCAGATCCTGCGCCCGCTGCTGCGCGTCCTTGCATTCGTCCTGGGTCATCTCGAGGAAGCCCTTGCCCTTGCAGGAATTCTGACCCTTGCAGGCATTGTTGGCGCTCTTGCAAGCGGACTGGCCCTTGCAGGCATTCACGCCGGTGCAATGGATCTTCGCGTCAGATCCCGCGACGGTAGTGCTGACAAGGCTCGTGCCGAAGAGGATAGCGGCGGCAGTGGCAAGCGCTGCGCCGGAGGTGCTTTTGAATCGCATGGGTGCATTTCTCCGTTGGATGAATGATCCGGCCGGGAATGGGTCTGGTCGGGAGAGAAGACCGGGACGAGCGGCGATTTGTTGCGCGAGGCGCAAGATTGCTGCGCGAGGCGAGTCCCGCAGATCGTGGCACCATCACGATTGGGCAGCGAGCAGGTCTGTTCGATCGTCGGCAGAATTCAGTGAGCAGATTTCTGTCGACCGCGCTTGCTGCGGGCCGCGTTTGCGTTTTCCGGAATGGACATAGCGTTATGACAATGCGCGTTACTTCCTGAAGAATAAGGGCGCGCTATCTCGCAATTCTGGAAGCTGGAACCCCGCGGGAAACCTACGTCGCAGCGCGCCCAGACGTGATGTGGTCAGCTCATTACTACCGGAGTAGAGCCGAAATAGCTGGGGGTTTTGTGCCTACCTTCGTATGGATTCTCATGACGGTCTTCCACTCGTCCGACCACAGCATTGGAACGCCCTCAATGGCTTACCGGGACGAGAGCGAGTGCAGAATCGCCGCGCACTTTATGCGGGAAGACTGGGCGAGCGCGCAACACATCGAACTCAAGTGCGTAAGAGTCCAGTGGGGCACAGGACCGACGCACAGATTCTAGTTGTGATCCTCGCAGTGCGGACCGTCGATCTGAAGATCGACAATCGTTTTGCCCGTCGCCCCAACTCCGCGCGCACTCATTCTCGTGCCGGCGTCGTAGGTTGAATTAAACCGGAATGGCGGGGGGATGATGACCTTTGTCAGTGGCGACGCTGCTTTCACTTCTGAGACGAATTCCTCCGCATCCTTGTGTAGCGCGACTGAAGGGCGTGATCGTCGTGTGAACGCGCGCCGACCGACGCATCATGGCGCAGCGCAGGCCGCTCACGCCGGAGGAGGTGCCCGCGGAGAGTTCATGATGCCATGAGCTTTTTCTCGCGATGGCAGGCTACGGCCTGTGCGCGCTCCGATTTCTCAACTCACTTTTGCGTCCCCTCATGAAAGCCTGTCCTATTGACCGGTCAGTCAATGCCGTTAGAGCGGCGCACGAACTCCCGCAGCGCAGCACGCCGATCCTCCAAGAGCACGTAGTTCACTGACGTGCCTTCGCTCTGAATGTGAAGAGCGAGGTGGTGCGATTCGGCGATGAGCCCCATCGTAGCTAGGTCGATCGCATACACGTGAGGCGTCGGTGTGCCGAACCGCGGTTGATGCACCGGTACACCGATGCCGGCCTCGCGCGCCGACGCGGCGCGCAGGACGAGCTGTATGTTGCGGTCGTCGGTCTGCAGAGCGAGTGTTTCGATAGCAGCCGGTGCGAGCTCAGCTTTCGGAGGAACGCCCTGCCACCAGAAATACCCGATAACTATGTAGGTGATCTTCCCGCTTTGATTCACGGCGGCGGCAGCGAGTGTGACATAGTCCCCAGCGGGACCTAGGAAGCCTGAACGGTCATGGACAAAGACAAGCGGCCGACCCACGACCGTGACAGTCGCGCCAGTTTCGTCATCCAGATACTCGAGAGGTTCGTTCGAGGCCGCTAGTGCCACAGCAGCGCCGGCCGCAATCATAAGCGCCACGAGGGTTGTGATGCCCCTTCGGAACGTGAGTTGCACCTCACGCCTGAACCGTGTTGCGCCGATCCAAGCGAGCATGAGACTCGTCCGGGGCGGCAACCACACTGTGTTCGCAACGGTGGCATCTTGCGAGGTCCAGGTGATGAGGACGGCGAGCGTGCCGCCGCTCGCCTTCTGAACCAGGTCCCGCTTGTTCGAGCCGTCGTTGGCGAGGATCTTTTTGTAGATGGTCCAAAGGCGACGCAGCGAAAGTGCGGTCATATCAATTTCTTCCGGGCTTCCTGACGTCACGCCGAGGCTGCGCACAATCCCCGAGGGCCTACGGCCCGGATGCTTCAGAGCTGAAACCCCCCGCGGCTCTGTTTCTTCTCCCTCTTCGCAGCGCGCTTCTCCTCCAGAGACTTCGCTGGCTTTTTCTTCGGTTCCTTCCTCCGTCCATGCCCTTGCTCATAGTTCGCTCCTCAATGTACCGCCGGTGACCCGGAGCAGTCGGTCGCCAACGGCAGGTTTGCGGCTTCCCCGATCAATAGCTGAAGATGGAAAAGCCGCCATCGACTGGCAGCGTTACGCCCGTGATGAAGTCGGCACCCCGAGAGGCGAGAAAGACGGTTGCGCCAATGAGTTCCTCGGATTTTCCAAATCGTTTGGCCGGGGTGCGCGCAATGATTCCATCACTCATCGGTGAGTTGCGGACCGCGGCCGTCATGTCCGTCTCGATCCAGCCGGGTGCGATAGCGTTGACTTGGATGTTATAAGGTGCCAATTCAATAGCCAGGGACTTGGTGAGCTGCACGATACCGCCCTTGGCTGCGCTGTACGAAGGCACCAGCCCAGATCCAAAAATCGAGTACATGCTCGCAAGATTGATGATTTTACCGCCGCTTTTGCGCTTGACCATTGATTTGGCAACCAGTTGTGACAGTAGGAAAGAGGCGTTCAAATGGGTTGCAATCGTCTTGTCCCAGACGTCAGCGGTCTCGTTCAATACCCCGCCGCTTAAAACTGCGATTCCAGCGTTGTTGACCAGAATGTCAATGCCGCCGAGCCTGCGTTCGACTTCGTCCACCGCCGGGGCCAATGCGGGGCGATCCGTCACATCGAGCGGTAGCACCAGCGCAGGCTTGCCGATGGCCCTCAACTCCGCGAGCACCAGTTGATTCCCTTCCGCATTGCGCGCGAGCACGGCCACCGATGCGCCGGCGCGAGCCAAGCCCAGCGCCATCGCGCGGCCGATCCCCCGATTGCCTCCAGTTACCACCGCGACACGGCCGTCTAAATCAAAGAGCGAACTATTTGCTGTCATACTGCCTCCCGGGAATCAGCGGTCAGACCACGACTTCAAGCCGCGTTTGTTGTGGCTAATGCAGTAAATCCGAATCTCTGGATGAGACTACCGTAGATCCCCACTGTCCGCTTCCCGGACCTTCGTGAGCGGCAGCTAACGGGCAACCTCGCGCGACGCCGGCTTCCCCCTTCCTTTCGGCTCGTTAGGATCTGTGACGCTCCGCCTGCAGCAGACCGGCATTAGGTCGCAGGGTCGCTCAACGTGCTGCGTCGCCCTACTGGACCAGCTCGATCTCTCCCGGCCGCCAGCTCTTGTCGAACCACGACGCGAGCGGTCCTTGGAGGCGCAAGAGGGTAGCCACAGGCTGCCCTGGGTGACATGCCTTCACAGTTGGCAACCGAAGGGCAGCCATTGGGAAGCCGACCCGCGCCGATTAAAGACCGGTTGTGGTCGCCGACACCCGCTAGATATGCCGACGCCTTGGATAGCCGCGCAAACGGGCAAGCCGACGTTCATGCCCATGTGAATTGCAAAGGGCAGGGAGACTCAAGACAAGCGGGTGTGGTTTTATGGGCGTCCGTCGCATCTCAACGTATGATGGGGTCGCTTTGATATTCTTAACAGCTCGCGTTGCGGTGTACTGATCGGGGGGCTGAAGTTCAGGATCAGGGACGTTGCTGACTCTTTATTCCTATCCCACGCTTTTCGGGGTCGCCGACAACAACGGCTACGGCCTCAAGGTATTTGCGTTCCTCAAGTTGACCGGCGTGGCGTTCATTCATCGCCACACCTTTGACGCTTCGCAAGCACCGCGACAGCAGCTTCCTTACATCGTCGATGATGGCAAAGCGCTCGGGGACAGCGACACGATAATCGCGCACCTCATCCGCCGCTACGGGCTGACCATCGATGCCGGCCTCAGCGCTGCGCAGCATGGTACCGCGCATCTGATCGGTCGCATGCTCGATGACATCTATTGGGTCATGTCCTACTCGCGCTGGAAGGATGAGGAGTTCTGGCCCGTCTTTCGCGACGCGCTTCGCAGGGAGCATCCGAGTGTCACCGATGAAAGTCTCACCAAGGCACGAGAATACAATTCGCAGCGCTACCACTATCAGGGTATCGGTCGCTTTGCGCCTGCTGCCGCCTATGCGCGCGGACTCGCAGATCTTCAGGTGCTTGCGGATCTCGTTCCCCCGCGCGACTACATGTTTGGTCCTAAGCCGACCAGCATCGACGCCAGCATCTACGGGTTCATCGCGAATATCTATTTCTACTCGATCGAGACGCCGCTGAAGAGGTTCGTCACTTCGCAGAGTAACCTGGTTCGCCACTGCACAGCGATCCACCGGCTCGTCAATTACAATCCGCCGCCCGATTCAGGCAATGATCCCTGCTCCGAAAAAAGCGCCTGAATCGTCGAAGTCGCTGTCGGAATCTCAGAATGGGCGATGCATCGCGCACCAACTGGTCGACCAGCCGGTCTCGAGAAGCCAATCGGGCCGCCTCGAATGTCCTACATTTGACCCTCTCCTGCCTTTCGCCGCGCTGCGGCGGTTGAGGCGGCCGGCGGATGGCGCGTATAAAGCAATTGAAAGAACCATAGCCGCGCCGCGCTCCGGCCAGAACTCTGATTAGAAGCCCCGGCGGCCACCCAAACTCCCCCACCCATGGCCGGGGTAAATTCCCCCCGGTAAAGGCGGTCTGAGCCGGCGGTAGTGCTGAGCGAAGTCCTCCAGCGACGGGACGTTACGCTGATCCCTCGATCTATCGAGGGAGACAGGAGTGAACGTCTTGAAGGCACATTTGCGGATCACGATCGAGACGCTGCTGGCGAACGGGGCGAGTCAGCGAGAGATCGAGCGACGGACCGGTGTGGATCGCAAGACGATCCGGCGGTACGCGACGGGGGCAAAATCCCCCGGGGTGGCCACCGGCTCGGTGCAGGTCGGTGAGCAAAGTCCCCCACCCCGGCCACCGGCTTGGGCGAACGCGGCGGCGTCGGCCTGCGAGCCGCACCGGGAGTTCATCGAGGCGCAGGTTCGCCTCGGCCGTAACGCGCAGAGCATTTATCAGGATCTGGTCGAGCGGCACGGCTTTGCGCACCGCTACAACTCGGTGAAGCGGTTCGTGCGGGTGCTCAAGGCGCGCGAGCCGCAGCGCTTTGATGTGCTGGAGTTCTTGCCGGGTGAAGAGGCGCAGGTCGACTATGGTCAAGGGGCGCTGACGCGCCAGCCGAACGGCAAGTATCGGCGACCGTACCTGTTCGTCATGACGCTCAAGTACTCCGGCAAGAGCTTCCGCAAGGTGACGTGGAAGACCAACCAGGAGATCTGGGCACGGCTGCACGAGGAAGCGTTCCGCGCCTTCGGCGGGGCGAGCGAGTATGTCGTGCTCGATAACTTGCGCGAGGGGGTGCTGCGGCCGGACCTTTATGAGCCGCAACTGAACCCGGTGTACGCCGCGGTGCTGGCACACTACGGCGCGGTCGCCGATGTCTGCCGCGTCGGGGACCCGAACCGCAAGGGGACGGTGGAGTCGGCGATCCAACACACGCAGTCAACGGCGCTCAAGGGTCGCAGGTTCGAGTCCCTCGAGGAGCAGAACCGCTTCCTCGCGCACTGGGAAGAGCGCTGGGCGGCGCCTCGGATCCACGGACGCAAGAAGCGCCAGGTGCTCGCGATGTACCTGGAAGAGAGGCCGCACTTGCGGCCGCTGCCGATCGAGGGCTTGCGCTACTTCCGCCTGGAGCGTCGCACGGTCGATGACGCCGGCTGCGTGCAAATCGACGCGCGCTACTACCCGGCGATGCCGGCGCGGTTGTACTCGGAAGTCACCGTACGCGTCTACGCCCAGGAGATCGAGATCCTCGGCGCCGACGGGACGGTGCTGCGCCGCCACGCCCGCTCCGCTCAGCCCGGCTATGCAGCGCTGCAGCCCGCAGATCGGATCTTCAACCCCTCACGCGAGACGACGCGCCTCTTAGCCCGGGTCGCCAAGATCGGGCCGATGCACGGCACGCTTGGGCGAAGCGCTGTTCGCCACCCTCGGGCGCCCCGGGCAGAAGGCGCTCTACGGTCTTGCGAACCTGCCCCGCAAGTATCCGCGCGAGGCCATCGAGGCGGTCTGCGAGGCCGCGCTCGCCGCCGAGTGTCGCTCGTATCGAGTCATCAGAGCCGCCTTGGAGCGGCGCATGGCGCTTGCCACACCGCCGCCGCTGCTCACCCAGGCGGCTCCCGAGATCCGTGCCATCAGCGATTACCAGAGCTTCTTCGATCAGCACACCAAACCCGTTTAATAGGAGAGCACCCATGCCGATGTCTACGATGGAACTGCAAAAGGCGCTGCGGGGACTGCGCCTCTCGGGCATGAGCGCCACGCTCGAGGCACGTGCGCTGCAGGCGACGAGTGACGAGTGCGACTTCCTCGAAGCCCTCTCCTGGCTCGTGCAAGATGAACTTGACCGGCGCCGCTCGCGCCTGCTCGAGCGGCGCTTCAGCCAATCCGGTCTCGGCGAACGAAAGGCGCTCTCGCAGTTCGACTGGGGCTACAACCCCAAGCTCCCCAAGCGCGACGTCCTGGAACTTGCTGCGCTGAAGTTCGTCGATGCCAAGGAAGATATCCTGCTCCTGGGCAAGCCCGGTACCGGCAAGAGTCACATCGCCAAAGCGCTCGCGCTCGCGGCCATCGAGCGCGGCTACCGCGTGATGTACCGCGAAGCGCATGTCCTGATCGAAGAAATCCACGAGGCACGCCAGCTCGGGGAGATCACCAAGCTGCGCGAGCACATCAGTGCCGCGGATCTGTTCGTCCTCGACGATCTGTTCCTGCGCAGGCTCCCACCCGCCGCCGGCGACGAGCTCGCCGATGTCCTGATGAGTCGCTACGAAAAATCCTCAACCCTCGTTACGTCGAACCGTCCCATCGAGGACTGGCCCACACTGCTCGGCGATGTCGTCGTGGTCGCCCCGTTACTCGACCGCCTCATGCATCACGGGCACTTGCTCAAGTTCGACGGTCGCAGTTGGCGCCTCAAAGAAGCTACCGAGCGGGTTGCCAAACACGCGCGCAGCGGGTAATCATCCCGCGTCCCTTCGCTTTACCTGGAGGAGTTTGACCCGGCCATCAGTGGAGGACTTTGACCTGGCCGCCCGGGAGAAGAAACTACCGATTGAGGCAGCGGAGACAGAAAATGGAATGCAAAACCGCTTTTACACGACTCATCACGACGGTCGTTCTGACGGGCGCTTCTTGGCCCTACGCCGCCCGCGCCCAGACGACCCCTGGAGCGATCCCGAACCCGGGCACTTACCAGGGCAGTATGGAGATCCAGCGGCAACAGGATCAACAAGCCCAACAGTATCGCCAACAGAGCACGCAGCCGTTTCAACAGTCACAGCAGCCGCAAGGAACTGCTCCAGGAAGACCCGCCACGTCGAATTCGCCGCGGCCGCCAACGTGCTTCGACCGACTGGCACAGCAGCCCGAATTTGCGCCGCTTGCCGGGAAGGTCTATCTGGCTCAACCGGATGTCCATTCTTCAGCACTCTTTGGCATCCAAACTGTGCCCACACCTACAGAGCGACCGCTGCTTCTGAGGTGGCTGGCAGGCAGACGCAGCTGTTTCCCTGAAATGGAGAAAATATTGAATGGCGGCGGGTGGTCCGTGCAGGCAAAGCGGGCTCAGGAACTGTCGTATCAAATCACCAATGACATGATTGGTGATCTTGTCGAGGGCAAGCTCACCTACGGCCAGTTCAATCGGCAGCGCACGATGAACGCCATAACCGTGGATAGGACTCCCTAAGGCACCAGAACCCGCGGCTCGACTACATAAGTTCAGGCGCGGCATCCTCGAGCACGGCGGCACCGGCTGGCTCGCGGTTAAACATCAGCAACTGACCCCATTCCAGTTGTTCACGAACGGCAGCAAAATGGCTGCCCAAATCGCCGAACGACGAGAGGTGCACCAATGATTGTCGCGGTGCGGAACACACACGTCGAAACAGTTGACGACTACATCGCCGGTTGTGCGCAGGAGGTACGACCCATATTGCGCAAGCTTCGAACCACGATTCGCCGGGCGGTGCCGCAGGCGCGGGAGTTCATCAGCTACGGGATGCCCGCGTACAAATTGGACGGCGACATCATGTACTTCTCCGCATTTAAGCGGCATATCGGCGTGTTTCCTCCGGTGCGCGGCACGCCGGCTTTGATCAGGGCCGTCAAGCCCTACGCTGGTCCGAAAGGCAACTTGAAGTTTCAATTGGGGGATCGGATTCCCTATGCATTGATCGCGCGGATCGCAAAGCAGCGCGCAAAGGACAACCTACGCCGCGCAGCCAATACCCGGCCTGGGAATCAGCTGGAAGAAAAACGAGGCCAGCGTGGCCGATCCTGACCCACAGTTGACGGTGGCGAATGGCGGGTATCGGGCGGCCCATTCCGCAACTGCGGGCCTTGACGGAGGACTGCTGACGTAGCACCGATCTGACCTCGGCGCGGATCAGGACATCAGCGGCAGCAATGTTCGAACTCTGGCATCACGAAGATAAAGCCCGCCCCAAGCCAGAATGCCGAGCGTCAGGCATACAATCTGAGGTGGCGAAAAAAGATCACCAAGTCGAAAATGAGTGCAGATCGCGCCGCCGAGAAATCCGGTGAACAGGATTGCGCGCCTAGCACTGCGGTCTTGGGGACGGCATACAAGAAGGCACAGATCAGTATGATGATCGCGATCATGGGAGCTTGATGCAACGAGAATCCCGTCGCCGCGAGTTCGTCACTCAGCATGCGCGGCATTATCAGATTTGCCGCCGAGTCTGCCACGAGCGCGAGCACTACCAACCCGCTCATCGCGCGGCCAACGGTAGATGATCTTGCTCCAGATATATTAGTCATTGGTTCGCCCCCTCGTCATGAAGACCCGACCGTCCCCCGGATTCTGCCGCTGGTGCGGCGTGCTAGCCCCAGCCGTTGATCGCCTCCGTACGGCGTTCGTATCTTGCCGGCAGCGAGTTGCTCGCGGCCACCCGCCTTGCGAGCCAGGTCTGCACCTCCGCCTCGATCCATCCCACCGAGTGAGCGGTGATCTGAACTCGCATGGGGAAGCTTCCTTCCGACTGCAGCTCATAGATCTTCGTCTTCCCTAAGCCAGTGATGTCGATGACCTGCGCCAAGCGCAGCAACCGGATCGGCGCGGTGCCTAGCGTCTCGTCACCGAGCGGTAGAGTCGATTCTGCCTTGCCTGAATGCTGATCCAGGTCATGCGGTATCGGCCTGTTGTCGATTCCTTTCTTGGAAATGACCATATCTGCGTAGTCTCCAGGGATTGACTTCACGAAGGGGATGAGTGGTTGGCTGTGAATTTACAGAAGCAGGTTCTCAGTCATCACACATCATCCGCTGGATCGGCGGAAAAGTGTGTCCAAGTATGCAGCGAGTTTGCACACAAACCTGAACATGTCAGCCTGCAGAATTTCCTCTGATCGGACCCACCCGATTTCCTGAGATGGGTACCACCTGATTTCCTGAGTTCGGGACCACCCGATTTCCTCAGTTGGGGACCACCGGCGATGCCTTTGCGGGCGCCGTGCCCGGTCATGGGAGTGGTCCGCCGATGCCGAGATATGTCACGTGGATAGGTTCTTGGGGGGTATCCAGGCCCAGGGGTGGGCGCAGATCGCCGCTCTGCGAGCGTCCTACGCGGCCGATTTTTTGGCCGTGGCCGTCGCGGCGGTACGTTCCCGCTTCTGAGTCCTCGTCGCCGGAACCACGGCGCCGTGTGCCGCAGCCTTCGTGGGCCACCACGAAGGAGACGGCAGCATGGCGCTTCGGAGCATGACGGTGCATCGGTACGAGGAGATCCGGCGGCGACTGGCTGAAGGGCGCGGGCTGCGCGAGATCGCGCGTGCACTGGGGTGCTCGCGCCGCACAGTGCGCGAAGTGCGTGACGGTGAACGCCTCTCGCCCGATGCACCGAAGGCGCTCAGCGATCCGCTGTGGATGAGTCAGCTCGATTGGCCGACGATCATCCACGATCTGGGCCTGGGTCATCCGCTGAAGTTCCTCTGGGAGGAGAAGGCACAGAACCTCACCACCTACAGCAACTTCTGGAAGCAGTTCTATCGAAAGTTCCCGCAATACCGGGAAGCGACCGTCACGGCGCGCGAGTTCGCGCCGGGCGAGCGCGTCGAAGTCGACTACGCCGGCGAGCCGATCGAGTGGGTCGAGATCAAGAGCGGGGAGATCCGCAAAGCCTGGGTCTTTGTCGCGGGCCTGGGCTTCAGCCAGCTGCTGTTTGCCTGGGCGGCCGAGGACATGAAGAGCCGCAACTGGCTTGGCTGTCATCGACGCATGTTCGCCTACTACGGGGGCGTTGCGCACGTGACGGTACCGGACTGCTTGAAGCAAGGCGTGCTCAAGTGTCATCTGTACGATCCGGATCTGAACCCCGCCTACGCACAGCTGGCCACGGATTACTCCACGGCGGTGGTCCCCGCACGCGCAAAAAAACCGAAGGATAAAGCCGTCGTCGAGGGACTGGTGAAAATTCTCATGCGCTACCTGCGCTTCCGCTACCGGCGCCATCGCTTCACGTCTATATCTGAGATCAACCGTGCGCTGGCCGAGTGTATCGAGCGCATCAATGAGCGGCGCCACACGCGCTTCGGCGTCTCGCGCCGCGAGCGCTTCGAGACGCTGGAGAAAGCGGCCCTCAAGCCGCTACCGATCGGGGATGTGGACTGCGGGGACTGGAAGGAAGCCAAACTGCACGCCGACTGCTACGTGAGTGTCGAGGGCGACTACTACAGCGCCCCGCACATCCACCGGCACAAGAAGCTGCGCATCAAGATCACCGAGAACCAGGTCGAGCTCTTCCTCGGCCTCGAACGCCTCGCGATCCATCCGCGCAGCCGCCATCGCAATGGCAAGCGCATCTTCATCGACGCGCACTTCCCGCCGGCCTCCCAGGCGTACTACGAGGCGACGCCGCAGAAACTGCTCTCCCAGTCGCGGTTCATCCATCCCGAACTAAACCAGTTGTTCGTGGAGCTGTTCAATACGGACGTCTACGGCAACATCCGCCGTTGCCAGGGCTTCGTGCGCAGCTGCACCAAAGAGATCAATCAGAGCGGGCACGAACTTGCCAGCGAGCGCATCGCCGCGGCGATCGCCACTATGCGCCGCTACGCCAAGTTCCGCGTGCCGTACTTCCAGGCGCTGCTCGCCCAGGCGCGCAAACAGGCCCTTAAGCCCCCGGTCGGTCGCGACATCGTGCGCCGCCCCGGCAATCCCATGCTCCGTTACGTCGCCGGCGCCGCCGTCCGCGACGACGAGGCCGTTCCCGTCCCTTCTACTTCAACCCAGGAGACCTTGGACCTATGAGTACCGCAATCGCCAAAAACCTGATGGCCGAGATGAAACTACTCGGCATGCTCGCCGCCTTCGACAAGGCCCTGAACGACGCCACCCGCGACCAATCCAGTCACAGCGAACTCGTCGATACGCTACTGCAGGCGGAGTGCGACTATCGGCAGGAGCGCAAGACCGGCTACCGCATCAAGGCCGCCAAGTTCACCTTGCGGCCGGCGTTCGAGGACATCGACTTCACCGCCAACCGCTCGATCAGCAAGACCCAGATCAAAGAGCTCTACAGCCTGCAGTGGCTGCGCGACGCCAGACCCGTGCTCTTGATCGGCCCGACCGGCGTCGGCAAAACCTTCCTCGCCCAGGCCGCGGGACTGCATGCCTGTGCGTGCAGCAAATCGGTGCTGTATATGACCCTCACCACGTGGCTCGAGAATCTCGCGCTCGCACGCTCCAGCGGCACGTACCTGCGCTACCGCGACAAGCTCGCCAAACCCGACCTCGTCATCCTGGACGATATGGGCATGCGCAAGCTCTCCGCCACCGAAGCGCAGGACCTGTGCGAGTTGCTCGAAGAGCGATCGATCAACAAGTCCACGCTCTTCACCACGCAACTGCCGCTCGATCACTGGAGCGAGGTGATCGGCGATCCGGTCATCGCCGATGCTATCCGCGATCGGCTCGAGCACTCAGCCCTTGCCATCCACATCACCGGCGAGAGCTACCGCGGCGTCAAAGCCCGCAAACTTGCCAGCAAGAAGAAGGATAGCTAACAATCCTCGCCTACGGCTCCGCCGGTGACCCCTCTCAGGTGGTCCCCAACTCGGGAAATCAGCCGGTCCCTAAGCGGGAAATCCTGCAAGCCAGCTAATTACGTCCAAAAAATGCCTAAACTTCACCAGACGTGTCGGGGTTGTTGGGGTGCCGCGCAGACCGGTCAGCCAGCAGCGTTGTCTCGGGGCGCAGAGCTCTGTACAGACCAGATCTCTTCAGACCGAGTCGGTTGAGCCCGTCGTCGGCCTAACTCGAGGGGTACAAAACGGTAAGTACCTGTAATGCCTGGAGGCAGTCCTTCGGGCGGTCGGAGTATTTAGCGTTTCCGGCCCCCAATCGCGAAAAACTTTGTGAAGTTTCTGCGCAAAGTGGACGCAATTGCAGGATAGCCGCAGAGCGGCGAATGGCCCACGATCTCACTCGTGGCTGCAGATGCTTACCTCAAATGTCGCGTCACCTCGCAGACGAAGGATCTGCTCCGCAGGACCGCTGAGCGCGGGGGAATCACGGAGTCCGCATTCCTGAAGGAGATGCTGAAGGCGGCACTCCCGGCATCGGCGGGCGAGCAGCCGGCAAGGTCAGATGAGGAGGAGGCGCATCGCGATAACCGGCTGTACGTGCGCCTGGCGGCGGTGGACTCGCGGCTGCTCCGTGAGCGCTCGGCAGCGCGGGGGATGGCGCCTGCGACCTACCTGGCGGTTCTTGCCGTGCGCACCTTCGCCGCGCAACTCCGTTGCCAAAAGAGGAGCTCGTGGCTCTCAAACAGTCGGTGGCCGAGCTCGGGGCGATCGGCCGCAACCTGAACCAGATCGCACGTGCCGCCAATCTGGAAGAGCGCTGTGGTTCGATCGGGAGGGGCGAACTTGCAGCGATGCTGAGGGTAGCCGAAGCGCTGCGGGATCACGTTAAGGCGTTACTGAAGGCCAACGAGGCCAGCTGGAGCGAACATGCCTAGGGTTGTCATCAACCTCGAGGGGGTGCCTTTGTTCAACGTCGGAAGCTATGCGAGACGAGGATCCCATCGACGCGATCGGCTGGCGTCGGCGGAGGTGGAGCTCGTCGCGCGAACTGTGCGTCGGGCTCCGGAGGTCATGGTCAAAGTACTGACGCGAGGCGGGCTGAACCTGGGCGCTGTCCGGCGCCACTTTGGCTACCTCGATCGTGGCGGGGAGCTCGAGATCGAGACGGACGACGGTCGCCGGTTGCAGGGTAAGGGAGTTGGCGACGGGCTCATCGAGGACTGGGAGCTCGATCTGGAGAAGGATCGCCGTACACCAGAGCTAAGCCCCCAGGGAGGGCGCAAGCCGCCGAAGCTGGTGCACAAGCTCCTGTTCTCGATGCCCGCGGGTACGCCGCCGGAGAAGGTCTTGGAGGCCGTCAAGAACTTCGCTCGGGAAGAGTTCGCCCTAAAACATCGGTACGCCCTGGTGCTGCACACTGACGAGCCGCATCCCCACGTGCACATGGTCGTGAAGCCGGTAAGCGAGCAGGGTCGGCGTCTGAATATCCGCAAGGCAACCTTGCGAGCCTGGCGCAGCGAGTTTGCCCGCCATCTGCGGGCCCTGGGGGTCGCCGCGAATGCGACGGACCGGCAAGCCCGCGGGCAGATCAAGCCGCAGAAGCCCGACGGTATTTACCGTGCCGCACTGAGGGGAGCCTCAACGCACTGGCGTCGAAGGGCGTCAGAAGTAGCTCGCGATCTCGCAAGTGGGACCGTCTGCGCAGAGCCTGGCCGATCTCGCGTGGTCCAGACGCGGGAAGAGGTTGTGCGCGGATGGGGAGCCGTGGCCGCGGATCTTGAGCTGCAGGGCCATCTCGAACTCGCTAGGGAGGTGCGGCGATTCGTGGCGAGGATGCCCCCGGCCGTCACAGAACGGGAATGGATGCGCAATCGGATGCTCGAGCACGTGAAGGAACGCGAGCCGTCCAGAGAGATGCGAGTCCGATAGCACTGCGTGCAGTGCTCAGGTTGCGCCTGTTGAGGCATGTCATCTCGTCCTTGAGCGGCTGGAAGCGCCGGGAGTGACGTCGCACTATTGAGTCGCGCCGCCGGCCGCCGCGGCTTGATCTGCTGCGACCCTTGCAGCACTTTCGGCGGAGGCCGCGGATTTCTCCTCAGCAATGGGATCAGGCGAACCAGCCTTCTGGGCGGCGGGGTTCGGTGCAGTCCTGAGATTGCTACTTGATGCAATCCTCGGCTGCTCAGTTGGGACCGGCGTCGCGACTCGCAAGGCAGGCGCTGCTTCTATCGGGCCTTTGCCGCCCTCTGTGACCTCGATCTTAGATGAGCGAAGCGAGAATACCGTACCGATCAGCGCACCCGCGAGGACGAAGCACCCCGGCACGAACCACGCTCGCGCATTGTGCGGGCGCGAACGAGCAGCTGAAGGGTCATTCGGGCCGAGCATCATCTTGGTCCACGGAAGCGGGCTCGATCGTTGAACCAAAAATACTATCGCTCTTGGAACGAAGAGTCATCTCTACTTTGCTTCTCGCGTTTCGGCGCCAAGAACATTTCGTGACAAGCATTGCGCGCCATTGTGCGGGTGCTGCAAGATGCGCGCGATCGCTGCTGATGTACCCGCAAGGTCTCAGGTGGCCCGGAGAGCATCAGCAAAAAAACGAAACTCGGGGGAGTTTTGCATGAAGGCTATTACTCGCCTGCGCATCGCTTTCGCGTCTCGCGCGCTGCCCATATTTGCGTCCGTACTCATTCTCGCCGCCGGCTTGCTTGGTTACGAGAATGTCAGCGAGGCGGGCACGCCGTATTCAACGCCAAAATCCTGTGGCTATGTAGGCGGTCCGGCGTGTCCAGCGGCAGCGATAGACGTGCCCAATATGCAGTACATCGTTAACTACGGCGCGTATGGAGGCGGTGGTCCCGGGCCCTATTCCAGTCCTACAGAGGCAATGCAGCAGGTTGTAAATTATTTTCTCGGCCCCGCCGGTTACTGCACGTTCACCTACACACTGTCCGCGCCCTATTCGCAAGGGTATACGTACGGAATCCTGGCGAGCGACTACTACTCGGCGCCGGTCAATACAACTTGGTCGAAGAACCTTAACCCCTCCTGCACTTTTTCAGACGACACTCACGGGGACCAAGTACACGGCTACCGAACGATCTCTTGTCCGACCGGCTACTCGGTGGTCTACCAGGCGAGCCCGCTGGTCGGGCCGTACTGTGCGGTTAGGGTCAACACTGCCATCCCCAATAAGCAAAATGGGTGTCAATGGTGCAGCCCTGACACGACTTCAGGCAGCGCAAATGCAGGGTCAGGAGCTACCCACAAGGCGGATCCTGTCGATGTATCCAACGCGAACCTATACGAATCGGAAACGGACTACGCAGGCGTGGGCAGTAACCCGATCAAGTTCGTTCGCAGTTACAACCTGTGGAATCTCACCTGCAGAGCGAGCACCGGTCAAGCGCAGTACCTGGGCGGCAGCTGGTCCGCGACCTATTTTCAATATCTGCTGCCGGTAAGCGTAACGGACAGCACGACGACGTATACGACCGTGTACGCCTACCGTCCGGACGGGCGCGTGCTCACCTTCAACGAATATAACGGTGTGTACTCGCCGGACGGCGACGTTGCGGACAGTCTCGTTCAGACTTCGAGCGGCTGGCAGTACCAAACAGCCGACGACAGCATTGAGACTTACAACAGCGGTGGGCAATTGCTGTCCGTGACAAAGCGCGGGCAGACACCGATTTCGGTCAACTACGCCTCAGGGAGTGGACCGGGCGATCCACCGATTTCAGTGTCGGATGCATTCGGTCACTCCCTGCAGTTCTCGTATGCCGTACCGTCTGGTCTCGACTACCAACAACTGTCGTCGATCACCGACCCGGCCGGACACACCATCTCATTCACTCACAATACCGCAGGTCAGCTCACGCAGGTCACGCAGGCCGATGGCACGACTCGCAAATACAGCTATACGAGCGTCGATTACTGTAACCTGACCGGAATTACCGACGAGGCATCCGTTCTCTACGCGAGCTGGACGTACAACAGCAAGGGTCCGGCCACGTTCCAGAACGCGGGTAGCGTAAATACCTACTCCTTCAGTTATTCGACGTCGGGCTCCGGTGGATCTGTTCAGGTCACCGATCCTCTCGGGAAAGTCCGCACGTATAACCAGAGTCTAATCTGGGGTGCCTATCGCACGACGTCGACGAGCGCGCCGTGTCCAGGATGCGGGGATGATGCCGGTCGCGTATTTGACGCGAGCGGCAACATCACGAGCCGCACGGATTTCAATGGCAATGTCACTAACTACGTCTACAACGCCCAGACTAACCTCGAAACTTCACGGACGGAGGCATACGGTACATCGCAAGCTCGAACCATTACGACGGCCTGGGACACGAACTGGCGGCAACCCGATACCATCACGGAGCCAAAGCGGACAACGACGTTTACTTATGACTCGATGGGAAATGTGTTGACGAAGACGGTGACTGACACGACGGTGACGCCGAACGTCTCGCGAACATGGACGTACACGTACGATAGCTACGGGCGGATGCTCACGGCGAAGGGTCCGCGAACCGACGTTAACAGCAGGACGACGTATGCGTACTACACCTGCACGACGGGTTCTCAGTGTGGGATGCTTCAGACCGTGACCGACCCGGTCGGCAACGTCACGACCTACAACACCTACAACGCACACGGCCAGCCACTCACGATCACCGACCCGAACGGTGTCGTCACGACGCTGACCTACGATACCCGGCTGCGGCTGACCTCGCGCCAGGTAGGAACTGAGACCACGAGCTTCAGCTACTACCCGACGGGACTCTTGAAGCAGGTCACGCTGCCCGATAGCAGCTACATTCTCTATACGTACGACAATGCCCATCGGTTGACGCAGATCAGCGACGGTGCCGGGAACTCGATCCAGTACACCCTGGATAACATGGGGAATCGCACGGCAGAGAAGACCTACGATCCCTCCAGCATCCTTCATCGCACGCACACGCGTGCTTACAACACGCTGAATGAGCTCTACCAGGACGTCAATGCGGCGGGGACTTCGGCGGTCACTACGACGTACGGATATGACAGCAACGCCAACCAGACATCCATTGCCGCCCCGCTTAGCCGCAACACCACGAACTACTACGATCCGCTAAACCGGCTCACGCAAATCACGGACCCAAATAGCGGCAATACGTATTTCGGTTACGACTCCGAGAACGATCTGACGTCAGTAAAAGATCCGCGGAGCCTCACGACGAGCTACACGTATAACGGCTTCAGTGATCTTGCAAGTCAGTCAAGCCCGGATACCGGGTCCACGGCGAACACTTACGATTCGGGCGGCAACCTTGCGACGTCCACCGATGCCCGCAGCTCGGTGTCCACCTACGCGTACGATGCTGCGAATCGCGTGACCTCGATCGCGTACTCGAACGGAGGCACCAACGATCAGACGATAACC
This sequence comes from uncultured Gammaproteobacteria bacterium, assembly GCA_963837075.1. Classification (GTDB taxonomy): domain Bacteria; phylum Pseudomonadota; class Gammaproteobacteria; order Steroidobacterales; family Steroidobacteraceae; genus 13-2-20CM-66-19. Next base: position 1,631,054 of record CAWILY010000009.1, read on the forward strand.
TTCGGCTACGACTCAGGCACGTATGGCAAGGGGCGGCTCACCAGCGCCTCGGATGCTAATCACTCCCTGGCCTGGACATACGACTTCGCCGGCCGCGTGGTGGGCAAGGGGCTCACCGTTGGCACGGTGAACAAGTCCGTCGGCTATGGCTATACGAACGCAGATCGCACCGCGCTGGTCACGCCCTCGGGCCAGTCAGTGGGCTACAGCTTTAACAGCAATCACCAGATCACGAGCATCGCAGTGAACGGCACCACCGTTCTGTCGGGTGTGACATATGAGCCCTTTGGCGGGGTGAACGGCTGGACGTGGGGTGATGGCACGACCACGAGCCGCACCTTTAACGGCGACGGCCTGATCAGCCAGATTGTCACAGCAGGGGTGACCCTCGGCTATAGCTTCGATAACGCGAACCGCATTACCGGCATCACGGACTCCTCGAACAGCGCGTTGTCATGGACCTATGGCTATGACCTACTCGACCGGCTGACGAGCGCCACGACGTCGGCAATCACCGACGGCTGGACCTACGATGCCAACGGAAATCAGTTGACCCAGACCGGCACAACCCCGGAGACGTTCTCTGTGAGCTCCTCAAGCAATCAGCTGACCTCGACCTCGGGGACCTTTGCGCGCACGTATGCCTACGATGCCGCGGGTCATGCTAGTTCCTACGGAGCTTTGGCCTTTACTTACAACAATCGCGGGCGCATGTCCGCAACCTCGGCGAACTCCACAGACTACCTGTACAACGCGCTCGGCCAGATGATTGAGAAGTCGGGCACACTCGGGACGACTATCTTCATGCAGGATGAGTCCGGACACCTGATCGGGGAGTACACCAGCACCGGGGGCCTGATCGAAGAAACGATCTGGCTAGGAGACATCCCGGTCGCCACGCTGACCCCGAATGGATCGAGCGTGAATATCTACTACGTGCATACGGATCAGCTGAACAGCCCGCGCAAGGTAGCGCAGCCAACTAGCGGCACGCTCGCCTGGCGCTGGGATGCGGATCCCTTTGGCACGGCGGCGCCGAACCAGAACCCGGCGGGACTGGGTACCTTCCCCTACAACCTGAGATTCCCAGGCCAGTACTACCAGGCGGAGACGGGACTCAACTACAACTGGAACCGCGACTACGACCCGATCACCGACAAATATATCGAAGCAGATCCGGACGGGCTCGAGCAGAGCGGAAATCTGTACGTGTACGCTGGTGGCGATCCAATCGCCACCGTTGATCCGCTCGGCCTGTACACCGTCGCACCGGGCGTTCCGGCTCCCTCCGCCGTAATTCAGGCGCTGCTGAATTGCATTGAGTCGAAGACCGGCCTGAATCTCCTGGTCACGTCCACGAGCAGGATCTCAAGTGTCCACCCGGCAGGCACGCCGCACGCGAACGGTGTGGCGGTTGATGTCGATTACCCAGCGAATCCGCAGGATGCGGCAAGAATTCTCTGTGCCGCTGCGGGCTGCGGCGCCGGTTTCGCACTAGACGAGAAGCTGCATCCCTCAAAGAAGTCCACTGGACCGCACATTCACATGCAGATCCCCAAAGGCACCCGAGGGGGTCGGGGTGATCTACCAGCGAGCAGCCGCTGCGGCTCGTCTCAGTGCAGCAGCTAAGGGATCTACATCTATGATCACCAGGACGACTCTTTCGTGGCTGCTGATAGCTGTGGTAGCTGTGCTTATGACTGGCTCCGCCTTCGCCGAGAGCCCGTCGGAGGCGGTCAAGAGCGACGCTTGCCGCGACGCTTTACCAGCAGAGGTCTCGCGCACCCTCTCCGAGCAGTTTGGCGGTTGGGCCATTCAGACCCCAGATCGGCTGACTTCATCAGCGCAGGACCGCTGGCGAGCTGAAAAGCCCCTAGGATGCCCGGGAATTGCCGCTGGCCGCTTTGCTACCGCCGGCAGAAAATCCTTGGCGGTTTTGGTCGTTGGTAGCGCCGAGAATAAAGGGCAGGCAAAGCTGATTGCATTCACTCGGTCGGTCACCGGGTACCACGCGGACGTAGTCGACCAAATCTCCTCGGGCGCTAGCAACTACTTCATACACGAGGCCAAAGTAAGTCAGTTCTTCGATGCCGCCTCTGCCAAGAAATTTCAGGCTGCCGCACGTGATTCCATAGTCCTGTTTGATGCTGGTACCGGCGAATACGGCGTCGAAGTCTACTTTTGGACAGGAGCCACGTTCCGTCATGAGCCCGTCGACTACTGACGCGGCCAAAGAAGCTTCGGTCCCCTACAACCTGCGCTTCCCAGGCCAGTACTACGACTCTGAGACCGGACTTAACCAGAACTGGAATCGGGACTATGACCCACTGACTGGAAGGTACGTCGAGTCCGATCCTCTCGGGCTCCGGGCTGGAATCAACACCTTTGCCTACGCTTCAGAGAATCCGGTGTCCAACACGGATGCTTTCGGACTATGCGACGGTAAGTGGGTGAAATTTGGAGAACTCATTCCAACTCTGGCCACACTACAGGGGCAAGTGATTCCCTCGTGGGTGTGCAAGTGCTTCTGGATGTGCATGCCGTGCCGAGGCTCTGTTGCCTGGGATGGCAACATGTACCGCTTGCCCAGCACTTGGGGCGCTACGGTCGTGAACTTTGCTGGCTCGAATCCAGGGAGCGGGGGCATGCGCCCAACACCGCAGGGACCGGCACGCGGTCCAAGTGGCTCCATGGGCGGAGCCTACACATGCGCATGTCAGAAGCCCGCGGAGAAAGAGACAGGATGCACATCTTGTTACGTCGATTCCAGTCCGCTGGTGTACTGACGATGTTCGCATCCATCCGTAATATCGGATTAGTCGCGGCATGCGCTATGTTCGCGCTGCTTTTTTTTGGCTGCACAAAGGTCGAGGAGAAAAACGCATCATTAGCTGAATACGCGAACCAATTTGTTCCGAGCGACGCCGCGGAGAGGGTGACAGCGCCAGGTATCCCGTGGGTGCAGGTCTCTTTTGACGTGATCCGCGATCCTCTCGAATTTGCTGTTAGCCAGTCTCGGTTGCATCAGGCGATGGCAGACGGTTGGAGACTCTGCGAGCCAACAACGTCGACGTGGACGGGCTACATGGACGCGAGCGTAACGCCTCCTCGGTACACGCAAACCAGAACCTACGTTCTCCATCGCCGCGGTGTTCTAATCATGCTCATTGGGACCTACTACAGCGCCAACGAGGCGACATCCGTAAGGGAAGGTGGCCAAGCAGAGAAGCCGGTTCAGCACGCGGTCGTAATCGCGAGGCAAGCCAGCGAGAAGGAAGCACTCGAGGTTGCTGCGCAGCAAAATCTCCGCTGCAGAAGCTAAGCTAATAGTGGCGCGCTCAGCGGCCCGATGAATCTGCTCGAAATCCAGAAACTGGCAAAGGCGTGGATCGCTCTCCAGAACGCCGCGCAAGAGAGTGCCGAGCACGAAAAGAACTTCTGGGCTTTTGAACAACTCAGGGATCTGCTTGAGGAGAAGCCGGAGGTATGTTGGGTTGTAATCAACACGATTCGCGAGATCGACGGGAGTGACAAGATCCTCGCGAGCGTGGCCTCTGGTCCCCTCGAGGATCTGCTGGTGTCGTACGGTCCGGCTTTTATCGAACGCGTGGAAGCGCTAGCGGGAAAAGATCCGCAGTTCCGAAAATTGTTAGGTGCTGTATGGCAGAACGACATCCGTGACGACATTTGGAAGCGAGTGCGCGCGGTAGCTGGTCCATCCTTCTAATTGCCTTGCGGATCGTAGTCCGGCGTGAGATCAGCGGTGCCTGGCTGGCGGCGCTTGTGGATGAGGGTGACGATGAAGACGTTGCCCTCGCGCAGATGGTAGATGATGCGCCAGGAGTAGGCGGAGAGCTCGCGTAGCTTGGGATCGTTGAGCTCGGGGACCTTGCGCCCGATGCGGGGCGGTTCGGCGAGCGCCTCGGCCTTACGGCGGATCTCGTGCGCGACGCGCTTGGCGTTTTGGCGGGAGTCCTTGGCGATGTAGTCGTGGATGGCTTTGAGATCGGCGCGTGCGCGCAGCGTCCAGATCACCATCCGCGCTTCACCACTGCTCAATCTCGCGCGCGAGCTCCTCGCTCGAGACGGTGCGTCCGGCTTCGACGTCCTGCATGCCCTGGCGGACTTTGTTGAGCACGTAGAGCCGGTAGACGATCTCGTCCATCGGCACGTTGTCGGGGAGCTGCTCGATCACCTCAATGGCGTCCTGCTTGTCGGTGTGGGCGTGCATGGTGCTCTCCAATCAGTTCTCTGCACCGGCGCGGCGCTTGAGCTGGCCGCGCTCGATGAAGGCATCGAGCAACTGCATGATCTGTCGCCGCTCCTCGGGGGGCAAGTTGGCGAGTTGCTGAAGCCGGCGTTGCATGCGGTTATCCGGCACACGGCCGTTACGCTTGGCGACGGGCTCCAGGCCCAACAGCTCATCGGCGCTGACGTTCAGCGCCCGTGCAAGCGCCGGCAAGAGCGTGGTGGGCGGGTGTTCGCTCTGTACCTCGTAGTAGGCAATCATGCGGCGCGAGACGCCGATCTCGTCGGCGAGCTGCTGCTGTGTGAGGGCGGCGGCTTTGCGCAGCGCCGCGAGGCGCTGGCCGAAGGTGGTGGCCTCGGAGGCTTTTTGCTTGGGCATCGGGCGTTCCGCGATCGTGGAAACGCCCAGGATGGTATAGCCGGTTCGTGGAGTCGCTTGACTAGTCATGTACGAAGAATGTACTGTCTGACGTACCAGGAATCAACCCGTCTTTTTTGCTTTTACCCCCTTGACACGTTTTTAGCTGAGGAGCCCCGCATGGCGCGTATCCCGGGCGCAGTGATCGAGCGGCTCAAGAGCGAGACCGCGGTGGAGCGCCTGGCGGAGGCGCGCGGGGTGGTGTTCGAGCGGCGGGGGCAGGACCTGCACGGCCGCTGTCCCTTCCACGAGGACAAGACGCCATCGCTCGTGGTGACGCCTTCCAAGAACCTCTGGCACTGCTTAGGGGCCTGCCAAGCCGGCGGGACCGTCATCGACTGGGTGATGCGAGCGGAAGGCGTCTCGTTCCGCCATGCGGTCGAGCTCCTGCTGAACGACTCGCTCCCTTTAGCTGCTTCCTCTGGTGCCGCACCGCCCAAGCACAGCACCGTGCGCAAGCTCCCCGCGCCGGTCGAGCGCAATGCCGAGGATGCGAAGCTCCTCGCCCAGGTCATCGACTACTACCACGAGACGCTGCTCGCGAGTCCCGAAGCACTCGACTATCTCCAGCGCCGCGGCATCGGCTCGCAAGAAGCCATCCAGACGTTCCGCTTGGGCTACGCCAATCGCACGCTCGGCTACCGGCTGCCGGCGCGCACTCGGGTCGAAGGGGCTGCGATCCGTGGGCAGCTGCAGCGGATCGGGCTCTGGCGCGAGAGCGGACACGAGCACTTCAACGGCTCGATCGTGATCCCGGTGATCGCACCGAGCGGTGAGGTGACGGAGGTCTACGGCCGCAAGATCACGCACGGGCTGCGGCCGGGCACACCGCTCCATCTCTACCTCCCAGGTCCTCATCGCGGCGTGTGGAACGCCGCCGCGCTCACCGCTCCCGAAGTCATCCTCTGTGAAGCGCTGATCGATGCCTTGACCTTCTGGTGTGCCGGCTATCGGAACGTCACAGCCAGCTACGGCGTCGAGGGCTTCACGGCCGAGCACCTGGCTATCTTCAAGCAGTGCGGCGCTGAGCGCGTGCTGATCGCCTACGATCGGGACGAGGCGGGAGATCGAGCCGCCGAGAAACTCGCCGGAGAGCTCACGACCGAAGGCCTCGACTGCTACCGCGTGCTCTTCCCGAAGGGCATGGATGCCAACGAGTACGCGCTGAAGGTGACGCCGGCGGCGAAGAGCCTCGGCGTTGCGATCCGCTCGGCGCAGTGGATGGGGAAAGGCAAACCGAAGCCGCTCCCTGCGATGAGCGTCGAGGTCACGGCGCCGGAGGCCGTGCATGATCCGGCACCCACCACCCCTTTAGTCGCTGAAGAAGCAGCTAAAGAGGAAAACCCAATCCCCGCACCGCTGCCGGCGCAAGCGCTGCCGGATCCGCCGGCGCCGACACCGATGCCGGAAGCAAAACCACTCGGTGCCGAGCGCGAGCTCGTGGTGAGCCTCGGGCCCCGGCGCTATCGGGTGCGGGGACTCGAGAAGAACCTCACGTATGAAGTGCTCAAGGTCAACCTGATGGCCTCGGCGCCTTCGCTCGATGGGACGAGCCAGGCCGTGCACGTCGACACGCTCGATCTCTACCACGCTCGAGCACGAGCGGCGTTCGTTGAGCAGGCAGCGGTTGAACTCGGCGTGCCGGAGGAGGTCATCAAGGGCGATCTCGGGAAGGTCCTGCTTGCGCTCGAAGCCGAGCAGGAAAAGCTCATCACCGCCGCGCTTGCACCCAAAGCTCCCGTCGTCGCCTCGATCGATGAGAGCGCGCGGGCTCGCGCGATGGAGCTCTTGAAGGCTCTCGATCTCATCCCACGGATCCTCGGTGACTTTAGCCGCTGCGGGATCGTGGGCGAGGGAAGCAACGCCTTAGTCGGGTACCTGGCCGCGATCTCGCGCAAGCTCGATCGGCCCTTGGCGCTCCTCATCCAGAGCAGCACGGCCGCCGGCAAGTCGTCCTTACTCGATGCCATCCTGCGCTTCGTGCCTCAGGAGGACCGCATCGTCTACTCGGCGATGACGGGGCAGTCGCTTTACTACATGGGCGAGATGGACTTAAAGCACAAGCTTCTCGCCATCGCCGAGGAGCAGGGCGCGAGTCGCGCGAGCTACGCGTTGAAGCTCCTGCAGAGCGAGGGCGAGCTCACGATCGCCTCGACGTCGAAAGATGCGACCACCGGCGAGCTTAAGACCCAGGAGTACCGCGTCGAGGGGCCGGTGATGATCGCCCTCACCACGACTGCCGCCGAGGTCGATGAGGAGCTCTTAAACCGCTGCCTCGTGCTCTCGATCAACGAGGGCCGTGCGCAAACGCAAGCAATCCATGCCGCGCAGCGTGAGCGGCGGACCCTCGCGGGTCTCAATGCCCGGACCGAACGTGAAGCCATCCTGAAACTCCACCAGGACGCGCAGCGGCTGCTGGAACCCCTCGCAGTGGTGAACCCGTACGCCCACCGGCTGACGTTCCTGGACGATCGCACACGCACGCGGCGTGATCACGAGAAGTACCTGACGCTGATCGATGTGATCGCGCTCTTGCACCAGCACCAAAGACCGACCCGCACGATACAGGGGCAACGCTACATCGAGGTCACGCTCGATGACATCGCGCTCGCGAACCGCCTGGCGCACGAGATCTTAGGGCGGACGCTGGATGAGCTCCCGCCGCAGACGCGCCGGCTCTTAAGCCTCATCGTCGAAATGGTCGACCAGGAATGCCGTGCGCAGCACACGCCGCGCGCAGCGCATCGCTTTAGTCGCCGCCGGCTGCGCGAGCACACGAAGTGGGGCGACACGCAGCTCAAGATCCACCTCGCTCGCCTCACCGAGCTCGAGTACTTGCTTCTGCACCGCGGCGGCCGCGGCCAATCGTTCGAGTACGAGCTTCTCTACGACGGTGCGGTCGAGGAGCACGACCCGCACATCAGCGGACTGATCGACGTCGAGGCGCTGCGATGCGCCTACGATGCGGAGCGGTCGGGGTCTGAGCCGCTCCGGTCGGCCCTCGGTCGGGGTGCGGCCGGGGGTCCGTCGGGGCCTGGTCGGGGTGATGAGCTCGCCGCGATCGCCGATGAAACAGCCGCGAACCGCGCGCCGGCGCTCGATCGCGCCAAAACGCATGGCACGGGAAACGGCGCGCCAGCGTCGTACGTACCTTTAGCCGCTCATGCTTAGGAAAAAACACCGCAGCGGCGTGAAGCCGCGCAGCCCGCGCGCCGCCGATCGCAATCCGCTCAACCTCTACGCCGCGCAGTTCCTCGAGTGGTCGGCGGCACGGGCGTTGAGTGAGCAGACGGTCGAGACGCGCGAGCGGGCCTTGAAGCGCTTCATCGCCTGGTGCGATGAGCGCGAGCTCACCCACCCCAAGGACATCACCTTGGCCGTCCTCGAGCGTTATCAGCGGTATCTGTATCACTACAGGAAGCCCAACGGCGCCCCGCTGACCTTCGGCACGCAGCAGACGTTCCTGGCGCCCCTGAAGGCCTTCTTCCAGTGGGCGACCCGCGAGCGGTACCTGCTCTATAACCCCGCCTCCGAGCTCCTTCTGCCGCGCCTCCCGCGGCGCTTGCCGAAACACATCCTCTCGGTGGCGGATGTCGAGACCTTGATGCAGCAGCCGGATGTCTCGACGCCTGCGGGGTTGCGCGATCGCGCGATGCTCGAGACCTTGTACTCGAGCGGGATCCGCCGGATGGAGCTCACGCAGCTTAAGCTCTACGACGTCGACACCCGCGGCGGCTCTCTCACGGTGCGAGGCGGGAAGGGCGGGCGGGATCGGGTGGTGCCGTTGGGTGCCCGGGCCTGCGCCTGGGTGGACCGGTACCTGGAAGAGGTCCGGCCGCAGCTCCTCGCCCGTCACGATGACGGCAGCTGCTTCCTCACCGACTTCGGCGAACCGTTCGAGAAGAACCGCTTGGGGGACCTGGTGAAGGGCTACATCGAGCGAGCCGGCTTTAAGGTCGTAGGCTCCTGCCACCTGTTCCGCCACGCGATGGCGACCCACATGCTGGAGAACGGCGCCGACATCCGCTTCATCCAGGCCATCCTCGGTCACAGCGACTTGGACACCACGGCGATCTACACCCAGGTCTCGATCCACAAGCTGAAAGAGGTCCACGCGGCGACTCACCCCGCGAAGGTCCGCCACTGAAGACCCCCCATCCCCCGGACGGGGGCTTGGGCGGGCACAAAAACATAACGCGGGATTATGCGCACCCGGGTCGCCGGCGGCGGGGGTCAGAAAGCGCGGTCGTGGCCGCCGGCGCCCCGGGTGTCCGCCGCCAGGGGCGGCCGCATAATCTGCGCTATGTTCAAGTGCCCGCCGGCGTGCGCGGCATGCCGGCTCCGCCGGCCGCGCACGCGCTGAGGTGCGGCCTGCGGCCGCGTCCTTGAACCGCTTGCTTCCCGGCTCTGAATCACCGACCGCTGGGCTCGTGGCGAGGAGATCGTCCGCGCTCGCCGTCTAACAGCGGTGTCGATATCGATGCTATGCAGGATAGCCGCGGAGCTGCTCTTGTCACACAAATCGTTCCCGGCGGCGCGCCAGGGGGATCGAAGAGCTGCGGCTAAACGGGTGAGAACGGGCGCCTTGACCGGCGCGCCCCGCTAAGGGAAAACTCGCGTATAGGGGCAAAAGACAGGGACGGCCCGCTTGTCAGCTGCTCGAGCGCTTCCAAGTCCGCGAACGCGTTGGCGAAATCGCCGTCATCTACGACGAAGTGCGACCGGGCGATCTTTACCCTACAACCTGCGCTTCCCAGGCCAGTACTACGACTCTGAGACCGGACTTAACCAGAACTGGAATCGGGACTATGACCCACTGACTGGAAGGTACGTCGAGTCCGATCCTCTCGGGCTCCGGGCTGGAATCAACACCTTTGCCTACGCTTCAGAGAATCCGGTGTCCAACACGGATGCTTTCGGACTATGCGACGGTAAGTGGGTGAAATTTGGAGAACTCATTCCAACTCTGGCCACACTACAGGGGCAAGTGATTCCCTCGTGGGTGTGCAAGTGCTTCTGGATGTGCATGCCGTGCCGAGGCTCTGTTGCCTGGGATGGCAACATGTACCGCTTGCCCAGCACTTGGGGCGCTACGGTCGTGAACTTTGCTGGCTCGAATCCAGGGAGCGGGGGCATGCGCCCAACACCGCAGGGACCGGCACGCGGTCCAAGTGGCTCCATGGGCGGAGCCTACACATGCGCATGTCAGAAGCCCGCGGAGAAAGAGACAGGATGCACATCTTGTTACGTCGATTCCAGTCCGCTGGTGTACTGACGATGTTCGCATCCATCCGTAATATCGGATTAGTCGCGGCATGCGCTATGTTCGCGCTGCTTTTTTTTGGCTGCACAAAGGTCGAGGAGAAAAACGCATCATTAGCTGAATACGCGAACCAATTTGTTCCGAGCGACGCCGCGGAGAGGGTGACAGCGCCAGGTATCCCGTGGGTGCAGGTCTCTTTTGACGTGATCCGCGATCCTCTCGAATTTGCTGTTAGCCAGTCTCGGTTGCATCAGGCGATGGCAGACGGTTGGAGACTCTGCGAGCCAACAACGTCGACGTGGACGGGCTACATGGACGCGAGCGTAACGCCTCCTCGGTACACGCAAACCAGAACCTACGTTCTCCATCGCCGCGGTGTTCTAATCATGCTCATTGGGACCTACTACAGCGCCAACGAGGCGACATCCGTAAGGGAAGGTGGCCAAGCAGAGAAGCCGGTTCAGCACGCGGTCGTAATCGCGAGGCAAGCCAGCGAGAAGGAAGCACTCGAGGTTGCTGCGCAGCAAAATCTCCGCTGCAGAAGCTAAGCTAATAGTGGCGCGCTCAGCGGCCCGATGAATCTGCTCGAAATCCAGAAACTGGCAAAGGCGTGGATCGCTCTCCAGAACGCCGCGCAAGAGAGTGCCGAGCACGAAAAGAACTTCTGGGCTTTTGAACAACTCAGGGATCTGCTTGAGGAGAAGCCGGAGGTATGTTGGGTTGTAATCAACACGATTCGCGAGATCGACGGGAGTGACAAGATCCTCGCGAGCGTGGCCTCTGGTCCCCTCGAGGATCTGCTGGTGTCGTACGGTCCGGCTTTTATCGAACGCGTGGAAGCGCTAGCGGGAAAAGATCCGCAGTTCCGAAAATTGTTAGGTGCTGTATGGCAGAACGACATCCGTGACGACATTTGGAAGCGAGTGCGCGCGGTAGCTGGTCCATCCTTCTATTGAGATTCGCATAAATGACTTGCAACTTTAGTGCGCTGCGAGAGTCCAAGTTGTGGTGTAGTCTTGGACGAGGCGAGCATGAGCAAGTCAGAGAGAGTAGATCGCGCTCTGCAACGCCGGCGCATGCGAGCCGGGCGATTGCTGTTGCGCGGTGTGCCACAGGCAGAGGTCGCGCGCAAAGTCGCGGTGACGCGCACGACTGTGAGCACCTGGAACGAGCAACTCAGTGCGGGCGGATTGCCGGCGCTCAAGCGCCGCCCACGTGGCCGACCCTCGGGACTGGATGCGCAGCAGAAAAGCGACTTGGTACGGCTGCTCAGGGACGGAGCGCTGGCGCAGGGGTTTGCCACGGAGCTGTGGACGTTACGACGCGTGGGCCAGCTGATCGAGGAGCGGTTTGGGCGTCGATACAGCGAGAGCCAAGTGTGGCGGATTCTGGTGGGGCTGGGCTTCAGCAGCCAGCGTCCCACGGGACGCGCGCTCGAGCGCGACGAGGCGGCGATCCGGCACTGGAAGCGCAAGCGCTGGCCAGCGTTAAAAAAAACGCGAGAAAACAAGGTCGAATCATCGTCTTCATCGACGAGTCGGGACTGAGCGAACGACCGACCCAGGTGCGCGGCTGGGCACCGCGGGGGCAAACCCCCGTGCTGCAGTATCACTTCAACTGGCACCAACTCTCGGCGATGGCCGGCATCACCTTCTACCGCTTCTACTTTCGGCTCTTTCCCGGAGCGATCAAGGGGCCGCAAGTGATCGAGTTCCTTCACGCCCTGGGTCGGCAGATCCGCCGCAAGGTGCTCGTGATCTGGGACGGACTGCCTGCACATCGCAGCCACCTCGTGCGCGACTACGTCGAGAGTCTCGAGGGTGCGATTCAACTGGAGTATCTGCCCGCTTACGCTCCCGAGCTCAACCCGACGGAGTACATCTGGGGACACCTCAAGCATCACGAGCTGGGCAACTTCTGTGCACGCACATTCGGCGAGCTCACCTACCGCACGCGCAATCGACTGCGCTCGATGCAGCGTCGCAACACACTCGTTACCGCGTTCTGGCAGCAAGCCGAATTGCCTCTGTGAATCTGTCAGGTATTAATGAAAAGCTCAATAATTGCCTTGCGGATCGTAGTCCGGCGTGAGATCAGCGGTGCCTGGCTGGCGGCGCTTGTGGATGAGGGTGACGATGAAGACGTTGCCCTCGCGCAGATGGTAGATGATGCGCCAGGAGTAGGCGGAGAGCTCGCGTAGCTTGGGATCGTTGAGCTCGGGGACCTTGCGCCCGATGCGGGGCGGTTCGGCGAGCGCCTCGGCCTTACGGCGGATCTCGTGCGCGACGCGCTTGGCGTTTTGGCGGGAGTCCTTGGCGATGTAGTCGTGGATGGCTTTGAGATCGGCGCGTGCGCGCAGCGTCCAGATCACCATCCGCGCTTCACCACTGCTCAATCTCGCGCGCGAGCTCCTCGCTCGAGACGGTGCGTCCGGCTTCGACGTCCTGCATGCCCTGGCGGACTTTGTTGAGCACGTAGAGCCGGTAGACGATCTCGTCCATCGGCACGTTGTCGGGGAGCTGCTCGATCACCTCAATGGCGTCCTGCTTGTCGGTGTGGGCGTGCATGGTGCTCTCCAATCAGTTCTCTGCACCGGCGCGGCGCTTGAGCTGGCCGCGCTCGATGAAGGCATCGAGCAACTGCATGATCTGTCGCCGCTCCTCGGGGGGCAAGTTGGCGAGTTGCTGAAGCCGGCGTTGCATGCGGTTATCCGGCACACGGCCGTTACGCTTGGCGACGGGCTCCAGGCCCAACAGCTCATCGGCGCTGACGTTCAGCGCCCGTGCAAGCGCCGGCAAGAGCGTGGTGGGCGGGTGTTCGCTCTGTACCTCGTAGTAGGCAATCATGCGGCGCGAGACGCCGATCTCGTCGGCGAGCTGCTGCTGTGTGAGGGCGGCGGCTTTGCGCAGCGCCGCGAGGCGCTGGCCGAAGGTGGTGGCCTCGGAGGCTTTTTGCTTGGGCATCGGGCGTTCCGCGATCGTGGAAACGCCCAGGATGGTATAGCCGGTTCGTGGAGTCGCTTGACTAGTCATGTACGAAGAATGTACTGTCTGACGTACCAGGAATCAACCCGTCTTTTTTGCTTTTACCCCCTTGACACGTTTTTAGCTGAGGAGCCCCGCATGGCGCGTATCCCGGGCGCAGTGATCGAGCGGCTCAAGAGCGAGACCGCGGTGGAGCGCCTGGCGGAGGCGCGCGGGGTGGTGTTCGAGCGGCGGGGGCAGGACCTGCACGGCCGCTGTCCCTTCCACGAGGACAAGACGCCATCGCTCGTGGTGACGCCTTCCAAGAACCTCTGGCACTGCTTAGGGGCCTGCCAAGCCGGCGGGACCGTCATCGACTGGGTGATGCGAGCGGAAGGCGTCTCGTTCCGCCATGCGGTCGAGCTCCTGCTGAACGACTCGCTCCCTTTAGCTGCTTCCTCTGGTGCCGCACCGCCCAAGCACAGCACCGTGCGCAAGCTCCCCGCGCCGGTCGAGCGCAATGCCGAGGATGCGAAGCTCCTCGCCCAGGTCATCGACTACTACCACGAGACGCTGCTCGCGAGTCCCGAAGCACTCGACTATCTCCAGCGCCGCGGCATCGGCTCGCAAGAAGCCATCCAGACGTTCCGCTTGGGCTACGCCAATCGCACGCTCGGCTACCGGCTGCCGGCGCGCACTCGGGTCGAAGGGGCTGCGATCCGTGGGCAGCTGCAGCGGATCGGGCTCTGGCGCGAGAGCGGACACGAGCACTTCAACGGCTCGATCGTGATCCCGGTGATCGCACCGAGCGGTGAGGTGACGGAGGTCTACGGCCGCAAGATCACGCACGGGCTGCGGCCGGGCACACCGCTCCATCTCTACCTCCCAGGTCCTCATCGCGGCGTGTGGAACGCCGCCGCGCTCACCGCTCCCGAAGTCATCCTCTGTGAAGCGCTGATCGATGCCTTGACCTTCTGGTGTGCCGGCTATCGGAACGTCACAGCCAGCTACGGCGTCGAGGGCTTCACGGCCGAGCACCTGGCTATCTTCAAGCAGTGCGGCGCTGAGCGCGTGCTGATCGCCTACGATCGGGACGAGGCGGGAGATCGAGCCGCCGAGAAACTCGCCGGAGAGCTCACGACCGAAGGCCTCGACTGCTACCGCGTGCTCTTCCCGAAGGGCATGGATGCCAACGAGTACGCGCTGAAGGTGACGCCGGCGGCGAAGAGCCTCGGCGTTGCGATCCGCTCGGCGCAGTGGATGGGGAAAGGCAAACCGAAGCCGCTCCCTGCGATGAGCGTCGAGGTCACGGCGCCGGAGGCCGTGCATGATCCGGCACCCACCACCCCTTTAGTCGCTGAAGAAGCAGCTAAAGAGGAAAACCCAATCCCCGCACCGCTGCCGGCGCAAGCGCTGCCGGATCCGCCGGCGCCGACACCGATGCCGGAAGCAAAACCACTCGGTGCCGAGCGCGAGCTCGTGGTGAGCCTCGGGCCCCGGCGCTATCGGGTGCGGGGACTCGAGAAGAACCTCACGTATGAAGTGCTCAAGGTCAACCTGATGGCCTCGGCGCCTTCGCTCGATGGGACGAGCCAGGCCGTGCACGTCGACACGCTCGATCTCTACCACGCTCGAGCACGAGCGGCGTTCGTTGAGCAGGCAGCGGTTGAACTCGGCGTGCCGGAGGAGGTCATCAAGGGCGATCTCGGGAAGGTCCTGCTTGCGCTCGAAGCCGAGCAGGAAAAGCTCATCACCGCCGCGCTTGCACCCAAAGCTCCCGTCGTCGCCTCGATCGATGAGAGCGCGCGGGCTCGCGCGATGGAGCTCTTGAAGGCTCTCGATCTCATCCCACGGATCCTCGGTGACTTTAGCCGCTGCGGGATCGTGGGCGAGGGAAGCAACGCCTTAGTCGGGTACCTGGCCGCGATCTCGCGCAAGCTCGATCGGCCCTTGGCGCTCCTCATCCAGAGCAGCACGGCCGCCGGCAAGTCGTCCTTACTCGATGCCATCCTGCGCTTCGTGCCTCAGGAGGACCGCATCGTCTACTCGGCGATGACGGGGCAGTCGCTTTACTACATGGGCGAGATGGACTTAAAGCACAAGCTTCTCGCCATCGCCGAGGAGCAGGGCGCGAGTCGCGCGAGCTACGCGTTGAAGCTCCTGCAGAGCGAGGGCGAGCTCACGATCGCCTCGACGTCGAAAGATGCGACCACCGGCGAGCTTAAGACCCAGGAGTACCGCGTCGAGGGGCCGGTGATGATCGCCCTCACCACGACTGCCGCCGAGGTCGATGAGGAGCTCTTAAACCGCTGCCTCGTGCTCTCGATCAACGAGGGCCGTGCGCAAACGCAAGCAATCCATGCCGCGCAGCGTGAGCGGCGGACCCTCGCGGGTCTCAATGCCCGGACCGAACGTGAAGCCATCCTGAAACTCCACCAGGACGCGCAGCGGCTGCTGGAACCCCTCGCAGTGGTGAACCCGTACGCCCACCGGCTGACGTTCCTGGACGATCGCACACGCACGCGGCGTGATCACGAGAAGTACCTGACGCTGATCGATGTGATCGCGCTCTTGCACCAGCACCAAAGACCGACCCGCACGATACAGGGGCAACGCTACATCGAGGTCACGCTCGATGACATCGCGCTCGCGAACCGCCTGGCGCACGAGATCTTAGGGCGGACGCTGGATGAGCTCCCGCCGCAGACGCGCCGGCTCTTAAGCCTCATCGTCGAAATGGTCGACCAGGAATGCCGTGCGCAGCACACGCCGCGCGCAGCGCATCGCTTTAGTCGCCGCCGGCTGCGCGAGCACACGAAGTGGGGCGACACGCAGCTCAAGATCCACCTCGCTCGCCTCACCGAGCTCGAGTACTTGCTTCTGCACCGCGGCGGCCGCGGCCAATCGTTCGAGTACGAGCTTCTCTACGACGGTGCGGTCGAGGAGCACGACCCGCACATCAGCGGACTGATCGACGTCGAGGCGCTGCGATGCGCCTACGATGCGGAGCGGTCGGGGTCTGAGCCGCTCCGGTCGGCCCTCGGTCGGGGTGCGGCCGGGGGTCCGTCGGGGCCTGGTCGGGGTGATGAGCTCGCCGCGATCGCCGATGAAACAGCCGCGAACCGCGCGCCGGCGCTCGATCGCGCCAAAACGCATGGCACGGGAAACGGCGCGCCAGCGTCGTACGTACCTTTAGCCGCTCATGCTTAGGAAAAAACACCGCAGCGGCGTGAAGCCGCGCAGCCCGCGCGCCGCCGATCGCAATCCGCTCAACCTCTACGCCGCGCAGTTCCTCGAGTGGTCGGCGGCACGGGCGTTGAGTGAGCAGACGGTCGAGACGCGCGAGCGGGCCTTGAAGCGCTTCATCGCCTGGTGCGATGAGCGCGAGCTCACCCACCCCAAGGACATCACCTTGGCCGTCCTCGAGCGTTATCAGCGGTATCTGTATCACTACAGGAAGCCCAACGGCGCCCCGCTGACCTTCGGCACGCAGCAGACGTTCCTGGCGCCCCTGAAGGCCTTCTTCCAGTGGGCGACCCGCGAGCGGTACCTGCTCTATAACCCCGCCTCCGAGCTCCTTCTGCCGCGCCTCCCGCGGCGCTTGCCGAAACACATCCTCTCGGTGGCGGATGTCGAGACCTTGATGCAGCAGCCGGATGTCTCGACGCCTGCGGGGTTGCGCGATCGCGCGATGCTCGAGACCTTGTACTCGAGCGGGATCCGCCGGATGGAGCTCACGCAGCTTAAGCTCTACGACGTCGACACCCGCGGCGGCTCTCTCACGGTGCGAGGCGGGAAGGGCGGGCGGGATCGGGTGGTGCCGTTGGGTGCCCGGGCCTGCGCCTGGGTGGACCGGTACCTGGAAGAGGTCCGGCCGCAGCTCCTCGCCCGTCACGATGACGGCAGCTGCTTCCTCACCGACTTCGGCGAACCGTTCGAGAAGAACCGCTTGGGGGACCTGGTGAAGGGCTACATCGAGCGAGCCGGCTTTAAGGTCGTAGGCTCCTGCCACCTGTTCCGCCACGCGATGGCGACCCACATGCTGGAGAACGGCGCCGACATCCGCTTCATCCAGGCCATCCTCGGTCACAGCGACTTGGACACCACGGCGATCTACACCCAGGTCTCGATCCACAAGCTGAAAGAGGTCCACGCGGCGACTCACCCCGCGAAGGTCCGCCACTGAAGACCCCCCATCCCCCGGACGGGGGCTTGGGCGGGCACAAAAACATAACGCGGGATTATGCGCACCCGGGTCGCCGGCGGCGGGGGTCAGAAAGCGCGGTCGTGGCCGCCGGCGCCCCGGGTGTCCGCCGCCAGGGGCGGCCGCATAATCTGCGCTATGTTCAAGTGCCCGCCGGCGTGCGCGGCATGCCGGCTCCGCCGGCCGCGCACGCGCTGAGGTGCGGCCTGCGGCCGCGTCCTTGAACCGCTTGCTTCCCGGCTCTGAATCACCGACCGCTGGGCTCGTGGCGAGGAGATCGTCCGCGCTCGCCGTCTAACAGCGGTGTCGATATCGATGCTATGCAGGATAGCCGCGGAGCTGCTCTTGTCACACAAATCGTTCCCGGCGGCGCGCCAGGGGGATCGAAGAGCTGCGGCTAAACGGGTGAGAACGGGCGCCTTGACCGGCGCGCCCCGCTAAGGGAAAACTCGCGTATAGGGGCAAAAGACAGGGACGGCCCGCTTGTCAGCTGCTCGAGCGCTTCCAAGTCCGCGAACGCGTTGGCGAAATCGCCGTCATCTACGACGAAGTGCGACCGGGCGATCTTTACCCTACAACCTGAGATTCCCAGGCCAGTACTACGACGCAGAGACCGGACTGAATCAGAACTGGTTCAGAGACTATGACCCGGCCGTCGGCAGGTACGTTGAGTCAGATCCGATCGGGCTACAAGGTGGAATCAATACCTACGGCTACGTCGGGGGTAGCCCGTTGCGTTATACGGATCGTTATGGCTTGTTCGATCCGAGCACATGGGTGGGACCTACCGTCGAAGGGATAGAGACAGTGTCTGCAGCCGCGGCTACTGCGGTGGCGGCTGGGGTCCTCGCGTTGGCGTTTCCAACACCGGCAGGCGATCCGAATCGCAGCGATGAGTCGCATCAGAACCCAAGAGCTGGAGGACCGGGGTGTCCGCCCGGCGACCAATGCAAGCAATTGCGGGAAGCGATTGCGCGGTTGCACCAGACTCTGAGCGCGACCCCTCTAGATTTGACTCCTGCAGGGTTGCCTGCAGTTGGACCCGCGAACGCAAAGATCTTGAGGTTGCGCCAAGAATTGAATGATCTTATAGATCTATATAACAGGCTATGCGCGTCGGAGACCGGGCCCTTAGACAACAGCCTCAAACTTCCTGTCGGGCCACAAACTCCGTCAATACCCGGGACGCCGCTAATCCATGACACATATTCGAAATAATTGTGTGCGTGCCCCGATATGGTGCAAATGGCTAGCCTAACAACAGCCGAGCTGCTGACCCATGCCGCGAATTCAGATGTGCTCGACGCGCAGGTGGCCCTCGCGGTGCTGCATGAACATGGCGTTCTTGTCGATCAAAGTTACGAAAAGGCGCGTCATTGGTTCAAGAAGGCTGCACGAGGCGGGTCGGCGTTTGCGATGAATCAATTGGCCTTGTACCTTGAAAAAGGAATGGGGGGACCGGCGTCCGCTTCGGATGCATTCCAATGGGCAAGTGAGGCCGCAAAGCAAGAGTACATACCCGCTGTGTTTACCCTGGCACGGTACTGCGAGGCGGCAATAGGGACGACCGCGGATCTTGCTCGCGCCTCGCGACTCTACGAAGAGGCCGCAGAATCTGGATTTGCGGCGGCGGCAAGTTATCTCGCGCTTGTCTACGAGGATGGTCTCTGGGGAGCTAAAGACCAGGCCAAGGCGCTTCACTACGCCTCATTAGCTGCAACGCTCGGTGATCCTACGGCCGCAAATCTGATCGGAAAGGCGTTTGAGCGCGGACACGGCGTGCCCGCCGACGAGGCCAAGGCGGTCGCCTGGTACGAAGCAGCCGCGAACGCTGGGGATCCATTCGCGAGTTTGAAACTTGCTGCAGCTTATTCCTTCGGACAACTCGGTTTAAAACCGGACAAAGGCAAGGCGGACCACTACTTCAAAAAGGCAAAAGAATGGGGAGGACCATAGAGCTCACGGAGGAGTCGCGGCCAAAGGGAGGCGCGGCGCCTTGACCAGCGCGCCCCGCTAAGGGAAAACTCGCGTATAGGGGCAAAAGACAGGGATGGCCAGCTTGTCAGCTGCTCGATCGCTTCCAAGTCCGCGAACGCGCTGGCGAAATCACCGTCGGTTACGACGGCGCGCGTCCGGGCGATCTTTACCCTACAACCTGCGCTTCCCAGGTCAGTACTACATGGCCGAAACGGGGCTTAATCAGAACTGGAACCGGGACTACGATCCGCTGGTCGGCAAATACATCGAGAGCGATCCACTCGGCCTCTCCGCCGGAATTAACACGTACGGATACGTGTTTTCCAATCCTGTGCAATGGGCTGATCCGAGCGGCTTAGCTCGGCAGCTCGATCCTAACAGTGAGGAGTGCAAAGCGCTGGCTAAGAAGATCGAGAACATCAAAAAAGACATTGAGAAGCGCATGCGTGAGTACGAGGAGAACCCCGGGAATCTTCCGGAAAGCGTTCCTGGGGGGAAACCCCGCGACTCCAGAGAGGGGCACCTCGGGCTCATTAAAGACCTCCAGGAAACACTTGCCCAGCGGGAAAAGGAGTACGCGGAGAAATGCGGTGGACAGCAATGCCCATCAGAAAACAACAGCGCCATCCAGAATATCCCAACGCGTTGGGTATCAGCGTTACAACGTACTTGATCATTAGGGAACCTCTGATTTACCGGCCATTCTGATGCATGATCGTGTTTCACAGCGAGGATCACGATGAAGCAACACACGCTGACCGGGTTTGAGAAATACGGGAAGACCACGCGGCGGGCGAAGTTCCTCGCCGACATGGATGGGATTATTCCGTGGCCAGAGATGACGACGGCAGTGGCGACGGTGTATCCGAAGATCAGCGAACAAGGCGGTCGGCCGCCGATACCGCTGGAACGGATGCTGCGGATCTATTTCTTGCAGCTGTGGTTCAACCTCTCGGACCCGGCGGTTGAGGAAGAGCTCTACGACTCGGCGGCGATGCGCGGCTTTGTGGGCATTGACCTGGGGGTGGAAGGGGCGCCCGATGAGACGACGATCTGTAAGTTCCGCCACCTGCTCGAGAGGGCCAAGCTCGGCAAGGTGCTGCTGCGAGCGGTGAACGAGCATCTGCACCGCTGCGGTATCAAGATCTCCAACGGCACGATCGTGGATGCGACGATTATCGGTGCGCCGAGCTCGACCAAGAACAAGGAAGGCAAGCGCGACCCGGAAATGCACCAGACGGCGAAGGGTAAGCAGTGGTACTTCGGGATGAAGGCGCACGTTGGGGTCGACAGTAAAACGAAGCTGATTCACACGGTCTTGGCGTCCGCAGCGAACGTATCGGATGTGGATGCGCTGCCTTATTTGCTGCACGGGCGCGAGACCCGTGTCTGGGGCGACCAAGGTTATCAGGGGCAGACGGAGGTAATCCGCGCCCGAGCGCCACACGCCAAGGACTTCACCAACCGAAAGTACCGTGGCAAAGGATGGGTCAACGAGCTCGCGAAGGCGAAGAACCGGACCAAATCGCGCGTGCGTGCCAAGGTCGAGCACACCATCGGGGTGATCAAGCGCGTGTTCGGCTTCCAGAAGGTGCGTTACCGCGGACTCGCCAAGAACCTGCACCGTCTGGAGGTTACGGCTGCACTGGCCAACCTCTACACGGTGCGGCGGCGGTTGCTGGATGCGTAGGAGACGTGTCGCCGCAGAACGGGATACCGCGTGGTTCGGCACGACAAACACTGAATCGGCGACCGAAACACCATCGCAACTCGCTCGCGACACAAAATCTCTGCCGATGACCGCCTTCATGGCCAGTTCTTCAGAGTTTCCTTAGCGAGGGATCGCGGCTCTTCCCTCCACGAAATGCAGTACCGGTCCCCTGATTGGTGGAGGCAGCGATGATGATCCGGAACGACAAGGGTCTCGTGTTGTATGACTCAAAGGACAATCGCGCAGAGAAAGACTTGGACTCGGTTGATCTCTCTGGCCGCGACCTCCAGTCGGCTGTTTTGGAGGGGGTCAATCTCAGTGACAGCAATCTAAGCTCTGCGGACTTGCGGCGCTCAGATCTGTATTGGGCTGTACTGTTTCGCGCTGACTTGCGACGCTCGGACCTGCGCGAAGCGAACCTGTGCGGAGCAGACCTAAAGGAAGCTAACCTCGAAGGCGCGGATCTTCGTGGTGCGAATCTTGGGCCGGACAACTTAGGCGGGTCAACGCAATTGCAGGGGGCGCGCCTGCTTGGCGCACAGCTATCGGGAGCGACCCTGACAAAAGTCGAATACGATGACGCTACCGTCTTCCCGGCTGGTTTTGATCCGCAATCGCACGGGATGCAAAACGTCCCGAAGTGAAAATTTGCCGAGAAGCTCAGCGGTTCTGCTGAGCGAGGACGCCGTCGAGCATCTGTAAGACGAGGCGCTGCTGGGCCTTGGGAAGGCGCGTCAGGCGCTCCATCTTCTGCTGAAGCTGCGGTGTAGGGCCGCGCTTGCCCGGCGGCGCCTTATCACCGACCAAACTCTCGATGCTGACACTCAGGGCACGTGCGAGCGCCGGCAAAGTTGCGACCGGCACGCCTCGGCGCCCAACCTCCCATGAAGCCGGTGCGGCGCGCGTTGCCGGCACACCTGCCGCGCCAGGAGATCGTGCACGAGGGTTCCTGCAGCTGTTCGAGCTGCGGCGGGTCGCTGCGGCGCCTCGGTGAGGATGTGAGCGAGAGATGATCGAGTACGTGCCCGGCCGCTACCAGGTGATCCGCCATGTGAGACCGAAGTACTCCTGTGGTGCGTGCCAGAAGATCGTGCAGGCGGCAGCCCCGAGCCGTCCCATTGCCCGAGGCCTCGCAGGCCCTGGCTTCCTCGCCCACGTACTGGTCTCGAAGTACGCGGACCACTTGCCGCTTTATCGGCAAAGCCAGATCTATGCCCGCGAAGGACTCGAGCTCGATCGCTCGACGCTCGCCGACTGGGTGGGCGGGGCGAGCGAGTTGCTCGAGCCACTCATTGCATCCCTCGGCCGCTACGTGCTGAGTGCCCAGAAGATCCACGGCGATGACACTCCGGTGCCGGTGCTGTGTCCGGGGCGTGGCAGCACCAAGCAGTGGCGGCTGTGGACGTATGTGCGCGATGATCGGCCCGCCGGCAGCTGCGAGGCTCCCGCGGTGCTCTTCCGTTACTCTCCTGATCGCAAGGGCGAGCGGCCACAAGCGCACCTCGCCTCCTTTACCGGAGTGCTGCAGGCGGATGCCTATGCCGGGTTCGATCGGCTCTATGGCGAGCGGATCCAGGAAGCGGCCTGCTGGGCGCACGTGCGGCGCAAGTTCTACGAGATCCACCTCGCGCACTCATCCCCGATCGCCGCCGAAGCGCTCGAGCGGATCGGCCGGCTCTACGGGATCGAGGCCGAGATCCGCGGCAGACTCCCCGATGAACGACGCAGCGTGCGCCAGGCGCGTGCGGGACCGGAGCTCGAGGCGTTGCACGCCTGGTTGCATACGACAGTTACGACGTTGTCGAGGAAGAGCGAGCTTGCGCTCGCCATCCGCTATGCGCTCTCGCACTGGGTGGCGCACACGCGCTACCGCGATGACGGACGGCTTGAGATCGATAACAACGCCGCGGAACGCGCGCTGCGCGCCGTGGCAACGGAGCGCTCATTGTGCACCTCATAATCAAGTGTCTGAAAACATTGAAGTCTGATTTTCCGGAATGACCCGACACGGGCGGCCTTTCCGCGCCAACGCCAAAGTGACTCGTTCCTCGTGCAGATCGCGCGCTCGGATTTGATAGGGAGCATCGGGAACGACCTGCTCGGCGGGCAAAACGCCTTCTTTGATGAGCCTGCGGATCTGATGGTTGGAGACCCCGAGCATCACCGCGGCTTCTGACATCGTGAGCCACTCGCCGTTCTTCTCGGCGGACTTGTACGCATGGATACCGCGCACGCGCCTCAACGAGCTGACACGATGCGCGGTCCAGGTCTTGCCCTGGCCGGTGGGCAGTCCCATGCGGTTCAGTGTCGCGGCGATGTCTTCGTCAGACCATCGCGTGGCCATCCTACCGATCACGGCCACGGCTTCTTCAGACGTACGACATCCATGTTCACCTGACCGAGGCTTGCGGACGCGCAGTTCCGAGTGCTGACCGCCGCGCCAATGGATGGTGAGGACGATCTCGCGCGAGCTCGTATCGTAGTTGACGATGATGTCGGCAATGAGGGTACGCACCAGCTGCTGGCGGGATCGCATGGTCACGCCCGGAGCGTTCCAGGCAGCTTCCAGGTCCTGCGCCAGGCCGCTGAAGTCAGGCGTGGAAGGAGCTGGGTTCGGCCTCTCGAGCGCGGCGAGTCGGGCCTCACAGTCCTGCACACGCTGCAAGCTCGCCTCCCAGCTCTTCTCGAGTTGCGCGGCGATCAGGCGATTATCCGGGTCACAGGCCGCATAGCGCCGCTCGGCAAGGGAGGCATCGTAGCGCGCCTGTTGCAGCTCCAGCTCTACGATGCGCCGCTGCTCGCTCTGCTGCTCCATGTATCGGTGCTCGGCGTGCACCGCCGCCTCAATGGCGAGCGGCGCGACCGCGAGAAGCAACTCGCAGCCGACGGCAATATCGATGCGCTTGGCTCCGAAGGTCAGACATCGTGGGCGACCCAACATCTGGTGGGGACGCTCGCATCGATAGATCGGCGAACTGTAATGTCCTGAGTACGCGACCGCCAATCGACATCCACAGCCTCCACAGAGCAGAAGCCCAGGCAGTAAAGCTCGGCCGCCACGCCCGGACTTGACCCCGCCTGCCTTGCCGTAGGCGTTCGCTGCAAGGAGCTTCTGGTTGCGCTCGAACTCATCCCACTCGATGTAGCCTTCGTGGTGGTCCCGAATGATAGTCGCCCATCGCTCAAAAGGCTTGCGGTGCTTATAGGTCGTGCGTACGCGCCCATCGACGAGCGCGGTGCGCTTCTCGCTCTTGCCGTAGGCATATGCACTTGCGTAGAACGGGTTCTTCAAAATCGAGATGATGTTGCGATAGCGGATGGGAGTCCAATCGAAGCTCACGAGCGTCTTGCCGTCCGAGGGACGCGGGAAATGCATCTGCTCGGCGGTGAGCGACAGCAGTACCTGTCGGGCGCTACCGAGCTGTCGGAACCGCGCGAACACGACACGGACCGCCTCCTGCACTCGCGAGCTCGGATCAAGCCCCAATCCCATCTCCCGATGCCAGAGGTAGCCGATCGGCACGCTTATGCGCAGGTCACCACGAAGTGCCTTGCCATGCCTGGCATCATGCATGCGAGCACGGATTATCCCGAGCTCGAACTCGCTGATGCTCCCCTTCATGCCGAGGAGCAGCCGGTCGTTCGGTCGACACGGGTCATAGATGCCGTCCGTATCAATGACCCTCGCGCCGACCAATCCGCACAACTCGAGCAAGTGATGCCAGTCGCGCCCGTTGCGGGCGAGCCGCGAGGCATCCAGACACAGCACGGCACCGACCTCTCCGGCGCACACCGTAGCGACCAGCCGATCGAAGCCCGGGCGGGCCGCACTGCCGCTTGCCGAGCGGCCGAGGTCGTCATCGATCACCTCAACGCTGGCAAACCCATGGCGCCGCGCCACTTCGGCCAAATCGTATTGCCGGCGCTGGCTCTCGAGGTTCGTCTGCACCTGGGCTTGCGTGGACTGGCGGACATACACGATGGCCTTGCGGCTCAGCAGGGTCGTCGGCAGCACCTCAGCGTTCAACGTCGCTCTCCTGGCTCGCAACCCCGGCCGCGAGCATCAGCACATGCGCCAACTGCTTCACGACCTTCCTGCGCTCTGGAGCGTTTAGGCCGCGAGTCAGTACCGACTCGAACGCAATGCTCTTCTGCCGCGGTGCTGGGACTGACGGCGACGTTCTCTTGCGAGACTTGGTCCGTTGGGACATCTTGCTGCTCCTGGGTGATGGGGAAATCACCGCTGGAGCTTCGCCGAAATCCGCGTCCCTGGAGTAGCCGATGCAAGTCGCGCAAGGCATCCGTCGAGACCCGTGGCGTCCCGAGCGTCATTACGACGCAGATCCCGGCGTCGAACATCCACTCCGGAAGTGTCGTTACGACGCCCGCTTCGATCTCAACGTGGACGATGCGTCCGCCAGCCCGCTGCTCGCTATAGTGAGCTCGGACACGTCGGCCGTGGAAGGGATGCCAAGGATAGTGAACTACAACTTCCCGCCCGATATGGGCAGAATGACTGCGTGATGGTTCTCGGTCGCAAGAACTGGCTGTTCGCCGGATCCGATGATGGCGGCGAGCGTGCTGCAGCGATCTACAGTCTCCTCGGCACCGCGAAGCTCAACGAGCTCGACCCCGAAGGTTACCTGCGATACGTGCTCGAGCGCATCGCTGACCATCCGATCAACCGCATCGAGGAGTTGCTGCCGTGGCAGGTCGCTACGCGGCTGCCCTCAGTGCGGCAGGCAGCCTGATAACCATGAGTGTCTCGGCGATCTCGCCTGGGTGGCAGGTCCGCATCGAGCTGCTGCAGGTGACTCCGACTATATGGCGCCGACTGCTGATCCCAAGCACGATCCGCCTGCCAAAGCTGCACCGTGTGTTCCAGGCGGCGCTGGGGTGGACAGACTCTCATCTCCATGAGTTCGTGATCGCCGGCAAGCGCTACAGTACTCCCGATCCCGACTGGGCTGACAAGCTAAAGCAGCGCAACGAGCGTCTGGTAGTCCTGGAGAAGGCACTCGGCCACGAGGCCCGCTGCTTCGATTACATCTATGACTTCGGCGATGACTGGCATCACGTGGTCGTCATCGAAGATCCCTACGCGACGCTCAATCCCGCCGGCTCGGTACAGTGCGTTGGTGGGCAAAACGCTTGCCCGCCTGAGGACGTCGGCGGCTGGCACGGTTATCATGAGTTCCTCGACGTGCTAGCTGATCCTGATCATGAGGAACACGAGCACTACATGAGCTGGTCCGGCGGCAACTTCGACCCCAAGCGCTTCGACCTCGGTGCGGCAGCGCACTCGCGAAACTCAAGCTCTGATCGCGGCTGTCAACTGCGCCGTCACCGGACGCTTACCGCGCTCCGGCCTTGGGTCTGACCTCTATACTCAAGTTTTCGCTTAACGGCGCAAGCCGGTCAAGGCGTCGCGTCTCCCCCTCTCTAGCCGCGCGCGGCTGTCCTGCCCAAAGCGGCCGCGATTACTAGCATCTTGTCGGGGCGGCTGGTACATGCTTGTACCGCTGTTGATCTACTCCTTTGGAGTTGCGCTGTAGATGTCGAATAGGATCCGAACGCGTAGAGCAGAAATTACTGCTAGCAGATGGGCTGGGAGGTCTATTCCAAGTTGGTATTGGTTATGAGAAATCTTGAACCAGATCTCCCGACTACACTCGTCCGGAAGAGATGCGATTCCTGAGGAGTATTTCTCGATGGCGGAGACGATGTAGCCAAGATGGTCCGCTACCAAGCTCTTGCCAGAGAGAAGGCTATCGATGCGGATGATCGACTGGCTGTACGTGTGTGAACCTGGCCGGGCCGATACAAATTCCCCTTTGTCGTGAGCGGAATCTGCCGTGAGACCAGTGCGTCGTAGCAACTCTGTACTGGTCAGATGCTCGCTGGTGATTTGAAACGACGCCGTAACTTCTTGCGTCATAGCGGTCACTTCGGATACAGGTAATCGTTGATGTTGCCTATCGAATCACCAAGCCGGCCATTGGGCAGCTTTGGATAAACTTCGCCCGTCGTTTTATCGACGACGACGTCAGGGTTTCTAATCGGCGAACTCCGCGGCATGTGCTGCTTGCACTGGTGTATAGCATCTTCAATTGCCTGCCTGTTCCTCCTGAACAGGTCTGCAAGCTGTTTTATGTTGCCGGTAGAGTTGTTTCGGATTTGAATTTCGGCAATCGCCTCGACAGCATCCGCTTGCGTAATTGCGCCTTCTTCCACGAGCATTTGGATAGCATCAATGTTCCCCGTCGCGATTGCCTCCTCCAGCGCAACGACGTCACTCGGCGGAATCAGTCCTCGCGGATCTATGCTCTGGACAGGAGATTGGTATCCATATGCGTAGGTGTTGATGCCTCCGATCAATCCGATCGGATCACTCTCGATGTATTTGCCGACCAGCGGATCGTAGTCCCGGTTCCAGTTCTGATTAAGCCCCGTTTCGGCCATGTAGTACTGACCTGGGAAGCGCAGGTTGTAGGGGAAGGTACCCAGTCCCGCCGGGTTCTGGTTCGGCGCCGCCGTGCCAAAGGGATCCGCATCCCAGCGCCAGGCGAGCGTGCCGCTAGTTGGCTGCGCTACCTTGCGCGGGCTGTTCAGCTGATCCGTATGCACGTAGTAGATATTCACGCTCGATCCATTCGGGGTCAGCGTGGCGACCGGGATGTCTCCTAGCCAGATCGTTTCTTCGATCAGGCCCCCGGTGCTGGTGTACTCCCCGATCAGGTGTCCGGACTCATCCTGCATGAAGATAGTCGTCCCGAGTGTGCCCGACTTCTCAATCATCTGGCCGAGCGCGTTGTACAGGTAGTCTGTGGAGTTCGCCGAGGTTGCGGACATGCGCCCGCGATTGTTGTAAGTAAAGGCCAAAGCTCCGTAGGAACTAGCATGACCCGCGGCATCGTAGGCATACGTGCGCGCAAAGGTCCCCGAGGTCGAGGTCAGCTGATTGCTTGAGGAGCTCACAGAGAACGTCTCCGGGGTTGTGCCGGTCTGGGTCAACTGATTTCCGTTGGCATCGTAGGTCCAGCCGTCGGTGATTGCCGACGTCGTGGCGCTCGTCAGCCGGTCGAGTAGGTCATAGCCATAGGTCCATGACAACGCGCTGTTCGAGGAGTCCGTGATGCCGGTAATGCGGTTCGCGTTATCGAAGCTATAGCCGAGGGTCACCCCTGCTGTGACAATCTGGCTGATCAGGCCGTCGCCGTTAAAGGTGCGGCTCGTGGTCGTGCCATCACCCCACGTCCAGCCGTTCACCCCGCCAAAGGGCTCATATGTCACACCCGACAGAACGGTGGTGCCGTTCACTGCGATGCTCGTGATCTGGTGATTGCTGTTAAAGCTGTAGCCCACTGACTGGCCCGAGGGCGTGACCAGCGCGGTGCGATCTGCGTTCGTATAGCCATAGCCGACGGACTTGTTCACCGTGCCAACGGTGAGCCCCTTGCCCACCACGCGGCCGGCGAAGTCGTATGTCCAGGCCAGGGAGTGATTAGCATCCGAGGCGCTGGTGAGCCGCCCCTTGCCATACGTGCCTGAGTCGTAGCCGAAGGTTATCGTCTGATCGTTGGTGCCTCCGTTCGAGTACGCGATCGAGGTCACGCGATTCGCAGCATCGTACGCGTAGGTGGACACCGAGCTGCGGGCATCGGTGGACGTCGCAAGGTTGCCGCCCGAATCGTAAGTGTTCGCCGTGGACCCGGTATCCGGGCTTGACTGACTTGCAAGATCACTGAAGCCGTTATACGTGTAGCTCGTCGTGAGGCTCCGCGGATCTTTTACTGACGTCAGATCGTTCTCGGAGTCGTAACCGAAATACGTATTGCCGCTATTTGGGTCCGTGATTTGCGTGAGCCGGTTTAGCGGATCGTAGTAGTTCGTGGTGTTGCGGCTAAGCGGGGCGGCAATGGATGTCTGGTTGGCGTTGCTGTCATATCCGTACGTCGTAGTGACCGCCGAAGTCCCCGCCGCATTGACGTCCTGGTAGAGCTCATTCAGCGTGTTGTAAGCACGCGTGTGCGTGCGATGAAGGATGCTGGAGGGATCGTAGGTCTTCTCTGCCGTGCGATTCCCCATGTTATCCAGGGTGTACTGGATCGAGTTCCCGGCACCGTCGCTGATCTGCGTCAACCGATGGGCATTGTCGTACGTATAGAGAATGTAGCTGCTATCGGGCAGCGTGACCTGCTTCAAGAGTCCCGTCGGGTAGTAGCTGAAGCTCGTGGTCTCAGTTCCTACCTGGCGCGAGGTCAGCCGCAGCCGGGTATCGTAGGTCAGCGTCGTGACGACACCGTTCGGGTCGGTGATCGTGAGTGGCTGGCCGTGTGCGTTGTAGGTGTTGTAGGTCGTGACGTTGCCGACCGGGTCGGTCACGGTCTGAAGCATCCCACACTGAGAACCCGTCGTGCAGGTGTAGTACGCATACGTCGTCCTGCTGTTAACGTCGGTTCGCGGACCCTTCGCCGTGAGCATCCGCCCGTAGCTATCGTACGTGTACGTCCATGTTCGCGAGACGTTCGGCGTCACCGTCGTGTCAGTCACCGTCTTCGTCAACACATTTCCCATCGAGTCATAAGTAAACGTCGTTGTCCGCTTTGGCTCCGTGATGGTATCGGGTTGCCGCCAGTTCGTGTCCCAGGCCGTCGTAATGGTTCGAGCTTGCGATGTACCGTATGCCTCCGTCCGTGAAGTTTCGAGGTTAGTCTGGGCGTTGTAGACGTAGTTAGTGACATTCCCGTTGTAGTCGGTCCTCGAGGTGATATTGCCGCTGGCGTCATAGACACGGGACGCATCCTCACCGCAGTTAGGGCAGGGCTGGTTGGAGGACGTCGTGCGGTACGTGCCCCAGATGAGGCTCTGATTGTTCGTACGCTGTTGCCCGAGGGGATCCGTCACTTTGACGTAAGGACTACTGCCGGAAAGAGAGTACGTGAACGAATACGAGTTCACGCCGCCCGCATTCTGAGAGGTCGCCGCAAGATTTGAGCTGTTATAGGTCCAGCTCACATATTGCACGGAATTCTCGTCCGTGATGTTCGCCAGGTAGCATGAGGATGAGCTTGAGTAGGCGTACTGGCGCGTTGTCGAGTCTGCGGCTGTCACCCTGGTCAGACGATCGTACGTCGTGTCGTGCGTGTACGAGATCGTATGCCCGGCTGGGTCCGTGATCGAGGAAAGCTGCAGGTAGTTACCGTTTTGCGTATAGGTGAAGGCGAGCGTATGACCGAAGGCATCCGACACTGATATGGGCGGGTCGCCGAGGCCGGATCCCGAGTTGTAGTTGACCGTGATTTGGTTCTGGCCGCGCAATGCGACAGTCAGTAGTTGCCCAGCGGAGTTGTACGTCTCGATCGTGTCGTCAGCGGTCTGATACGACCAGCCACTGGAGGTTTGTATCAAGCTGTCCGAGACGTCTCCATCGGGCGAATACACCCCACTGTACTCATTGAAGACGATCACGCGCCCATCCGGGCGGTAGGCATAAACCGTGTTGTACGTGTTCGCGCTGTCGGTAATCGTCACTGGCACGAGGATCTGGAAGTAGGTCCCGGACCACCCACCACCGAGATACATCCCTGGTCCACTCGTTGGCAGGCATTGCGCATGCAGGCTGTTGTAATAGCGGGCGAACCTGATCGGATTCGTCCCCACTCCAGCGTAGTCCGTCTGGGTTTCGTTCACGTTGCCGCTCGATGCATCCACTGGATCGCCCTTCGGCAAGCCTCCAGAGCCCGCGCCGGCGCCGCCTGTGTTTGAGGATCCTGTTGACGGGCACGTCGGGCATCCGGTCTGTTTGATGGGAATTGCGGTCGCAGCCTGTTCGGTGCAGTAGGGCCCGAGCTGTGGCCCGCTCGCCTGGTACGTGATGCCGTAACCCGTCGGACAGCCAATTGCTCGAGAACCGAAGGCCTGCCACCCAGGATGGTATACCCCGCTGCCAACGCATCTATAGACATCGCCCCAGGTGTCCCAATACTGCGAGACCACCTGACCCCATGAGGTCCCTGAACTCTGAAAGAAAGGCGAGCCAATATCCCCGCTGCAATACGTCGTTGAGTTCGCCAAGTAATTATCTAACGCCCAAGTGAACGCCTCATCCATAGCGGCAAACTTTGGCGAGCCGCTTGTCGACCACACCCAAGCAGAGAGGTCCACGGCCGCCGCGGGGCACGCCGGGCCACCGGCATATCCGCAGGACTTTGGCGTTGAGTACGGCGTGCCTGCCTGAGCGACATTCTCGTAACTCAGTGAGACCGCAGCGAGAAAGACTGTGGCCGCGATCGTGGGCAGCGCGCGAGACGCAAAGACGCGACGCAGGCGGGCAATAGCCTTCATGAGGACTCCCCGAAATTTCATTCTTATCCTGGTGCTCACCAGAAGGTCTGGGACCTCACGGCTGCACTAGCAGCGACCGCGCAGATCTTGCGGTACGTGCGCTACGGCACGCAATGACTGTCACGAAATTTTCTTCACTCGTAGCGCCCGTATCAGCGAAGTGAGATGACTGCTCTCCGCAAGGTAGATATTATTTCTTGCTCAGTGCGAATCGAGTCCGCTTCTTTGGTTAAACCGGATGCGGGCTCGGATGATCGTCGACTCTATCTTTCTCGCGCACACGCGATGCGCGCCCGGCTCTCTTTCGCTCGTTTAGTGTCGAGGTCAAGGGAACCACTATAGTCACGATGACCTCCGCCGCCTTCGTCGTGCGTGTAGGTATCGGCCCCGGGGCTGATCGGTCAAGGATTGAATCGAGTAGCAAGCTCAGGACCGCGCCGGATCCTGCGGCTCAGCGTGCTGGTCCGCCTGATCCAGAAGCTGAAATCGAGGCAGTCGCAGCTGCTGAGAACGCTGCAGCGGCTGCCTCAGTTGCCACGACATCTGGCTAGCGCGGCCAACGTACTGAATTCGGAGTCGGTGAGACTAGGTGCGGTGCCGTCGGCGCTGACTCACTCGAAGCGGCAAACGCCTGCGATTTCCGCTCGCGGTGATGACCAAGGATGCTGCGGCGCCCTAACCCCGGCAGCCTGACACCCCGTTTGGCACCCAAGATGTTCATAAGGTGACACCCGGCTACCGTTCCAAGAGCATAAAAGCTAATTAAATTAACCCTGATCCGACAAATTTCTCGCGCTGAGGCGCGCGCTTCGCATTGAAAAAGGCCTTTCGTTGTGGTTGAAAGCAAGGTGCCACCCAAACCTTCTTCCACGAACGAAAGGCCATCGACTGTGAGGCGAAGAGACACCGAATTGCATGCTCGTGTCAATGGGAATGTTGCTTTCGAGTTCACCGACGCGAAGCTTACCTCGTACGCGGGGTTGGAGCTGTTCGACCGGTACCTGCGCCAGATGGGCTTCAGCGAACTCATCCGCGCGGCCTTTGCCGAGGGCCGCCTGGGCGGGGACTTCGGCGTGATCGCGATGGTGCGCGTGCTGATCGGACTGCTGGTGGTGGGCGGGCGCCGGCTCGATCACCTGAGGTATCTGGCTACCGATCCGCTGCTGCGGCGCTTTGCCCGGGTGCGGGTGTGGCCGACGGCGCGCACGGTGAGCCGCTGGCTCAAGCGCTTCACGATGAAAAGCGTGGAGCAGCTGATGGCGCTCAATGCCGCCGTGATCGCGCAGATCATGCCGAGGCTGCAGCTGCGAACCGTCACGGTTGATGTCGACGGGGTGGTGGTCTCGACCGGTCTTCAGGTCGAACGTGCCGAGCGCGGCTACAACCCGCATCGTCGTAAGGTCCCCAGCTACTACCCGATCACGGCGCACTTGGCTGAGACCACGCACGTGCTGCGGGTGCGCAACCGCTCGGGCAACGTGCACGACAGCAGGGGCTCTGTGGCCTTTCTGCGAGAACTGTGGGGACAGCTCGCAAGCTTTGGCATGCCCAGCAGCCAGATCCGCTTTCGCATGGATGGCGCTTTTTTCCAGCAGAATGTGCTGCGGTGGCTGGCGTGGCGAGAGGTCGGCTACGCCATCAAAGTCCCCTTCCACCACTGGCTCGATCTGCAGCAGTTCATCCGCAGATCTCCCAGGTGGACGCGAGTGAGCGCTGAGGTGTCGGGCTTTGTGGTGCCAGCGGTAGCCAATCCCTGGGGCACACCGCTTTGGGTGGCGATCTATCGGCGCAAGGTCATGCATCGCACCGCGAAGAACTTCCAGCTGGATCTGTTTGACCCGGACGATGGGTCCTACGAGTACTCGGCCATCACGAGCAATCTTGAGTACACGCTCGCGAACCTCTGGTACTTCATGGCCGGCCGTGGGGCACACGAGAAGACCATCGCGCAGCTGAAGAGCGGACTCGCCTTCCACAGCGTGCCAACCCTTGCCTACGCCGCCAACAGCGCTTGGCAGCAGCTCGTCGCCCTCACGCATAACCTGCTGACGAACTTCCAGATCGACACCGGTGCCGAGCAGCGCCGCCGATCGCGCAAACACACCGCACTTTCGCGCCTTGCGACCGTGCAGACGCTGCGCTTCACGCTCTTTCATCGCGCGGCACTCCTGCTGCGCCCGGCGGGAAGGTCGATCTTGCGCCTGGCGAAGAACCCCGCGACGGAGGACTTGTTCAGGCGCATCGAACGAGAGCTACCCTGTGCAGCCTAATTTTTGTCGGATCAGGGTTAATTGGTCGGGGTGACAGGATTTGAACCTGCGACTCCTACGTCCCGAACGTAGTGCTCTACCAGGCTGAGCTACACCCCGAAACAAGGGCAGACCGAGGCCGCCTACGGCTTGAGGTGGCGGGCGCGCAGTGTACTGAACCGGGCCGCCGCCTTCAAATTGGCCTCCACCACTAGGGGGTGGCGGTTCTCTGCACCACGATGTGCCCCTGGTGCATGACGAACACCGGATGCTCGGTGGCGTGAATGTCGCTCAGAACGTTGCCTGGCACGGCAACGATGTCCGCGACCTTGCCCGCTTCCAGCGTGCCCACGTCGTTCTGCACGCCGAGCAGCTTGGCCGCTTCGCGCGTGCCGGCCAGCAGCGCCGCCTCGGGGCGCATGCCGAGCTCCGTCATGAGGCCAAACTCCATGCCGTTCATGCCGTGAGGGTAGACCCCGGCGTCGGTGCCGAGCGCGATCGGCACCCCGATGCGCAACGCCGCCTTGAACATGGTGCCGTGCGCGGCGGCGGCGGCGCGGGCCTTGGCCGCAATCTGCGGCGGGTAGGTATCGGCCATCTTATTCACCCAATAGACGGCCATCCGCGTGGGCACGAGGTACACGCCCCGCGATTTCATCATCTTCAGCGTTTCCTCGGTCAGGAAGCTGCCATGCTCGATGGAGTCGACCCCCGCTGCGATCGCCAGGCGCGCGGCGGCATCGCCGTGGCAGTGGGCGGCGACCTTGCGCCGCCACTTGTGGGCTTCGGAGATGATCGCCGTCAACTCATCCGGAGTGAGCTGTGGAACGTCGACCGGGTCGGCCTCCGAGAGCACACCGCCGCTGGCGGCGATCTTGATGACGTCCGCGCCCCACTTCATCTGGTAGCGCACCGCCAGGCGACACTCCTCGGGGCCGCTGCAGATGCCTTCGATCGGCCCCCACGGCTTGACGAACTCCGGCGGGAACGAATAGTCATCGAAATGTCCGCCCGGCGAGCCAATGCCGTGCACGGCAGTCAGCATGCGCGGGCCCTCGGTGATGCCCGCGTTGATGCCGTTGCGCAGCCCGACATCGACGAAGTCGTAGGCGCCGAGGTTGCGCACCGTGGTGAAACCAGCCTCCAGGGTGCGGCGCGCGTACAGAGCTGCGTACATGGCCTGCTCGGCCGGAAAGCGCATCATGCGGCTGTAGACGTAGTGGTAGTAATCCTTCTCGAGCTGCATGGTCAGGTGCGTATGCGCGTCGATGAAGCCGGGCAGCAGCGTGGCCTCGCCGAGGTCGATGACGCGTGCGCCGGCGGGCGGCGCCGCCGTGCCGACTGCGACAATGCGCTCGCCGCGCACCACGACCGTGGCGCCGCTCTTGAGCGCCGTACCCGTGGAATCGAATACGTGCGCGGCCTTCAGCACGATGGTCTCGGGGGCCGCGGCCGCAGGGGTGTCGGCCGGAGCGGGCGCGGACAGCGCCAGGGCGCAGCCGGTCACGGCGGCCAGTAGTGCACGCGGAATCGTTCTGCCTGTCGATGTCATCGCTAAGTGCCTTTCAGTCCGGCGGTCCCCGGACGCTGCGCACGTCAGGTGGTATGCCCGACTGCAAAACGGGCCAGGGCCGCGAGGCCCCTCTTATATGTAGAGTCGGGCAGCGCCTCGAGGTGGCCGAGCGCCTCGTCCGCCTCATCACGCGCACGCCGCGCGGCGTAGTCGAGCCCCCCGGTCGCCTCAACCGCCGCGATCACCGGCTCGAGATGGGCGCGCCCGCCCTGGCGGATCGCCTCGCGGATCGCGGCACGCTGGGCGTCGTTGCCGTTCTTCAGCGCGTGGATCAGGGGAAGGGTGGGCTTGCCTTCCGCCAGATCGTCGCCGAGATTCTTGCCGCGTGCCGCAGGGTCAGAGCGGTAGTCGAGCACGTCGTCCACCAGCTGGTAGGCCGTGCCGAGATGACGGCCGTAGGCGGCGAGCGCCGCGCGGACCCGCGCCTCACTGCCGGCCAGCACCGCTGCAACCTCGGCGCCGGCTTCGAACAGCTTGGCGGTCTTGCGATAGATGACGTCGAGGTAGCGCTGCTCGGTGGTGTCAGGATCGTGCGCATTCATGAGCTGCAGCACTTCACCCTCGGCAATGATGTTGGTTGCCTGCGCCATGATCTCCATGACCGGCTGGCTGCTCAAAGCCGCCATCATCTGAAACGCTCGCGAGTAAACGAAGTCCCCGACCAGCACGCTGGCCTGGTTGCCGAACACCTCGTTCGCAGTGTGGCGCCCACGACGTAGCGATGAGCTGTCGACCACGTCATCGTGCAACAGCGTCGCGGTGTGAATGAACTCGATGAAGGCTGCAGCCTCGATGGTTGCGTGGCCCTCGTGGCCGCAGGCGCGACCGGCCAGTACCACCAGCAGCGGCCGCAGCCGCTTGCCGCCACCGGCAATGATGTGCTCTGCGACCTGATCCACCAGCGGCACCGCGCTCTTCAGCCGTGCGCGCACCACGGCGTCCACCGAGCGGAGGTCCGCCTGCACCAGCGCGCGAATTTCGTCGAGGTTCATTGTTTCGGTGACGCGCGTCCGGGGAGGTGAGCCGTCACGTGGCGGCTCCGCATCCTAGCTGACCGCGAGGCCTGAAGAGAAATGCCGGCGCGGGCGCGCGCGGGGCGCCCGATCAATGCCTAAGTTACTGGCGCACCACGAAAAAGCGCCGTTTGACCGCACCTTGGGTTCGCCATTAGAATGCGCGACCTTTCACCTCGGACCCCACGCTCTCCTCAACTACCATGTACGCGGTCATCGCCACGGGCGGCAAACAGTATCGGGTGACGAAGGACGGGCTGCTGCGCGTCGAGAAGCTCGACGCCGAGCCGGGCGCCACGGTGGAGTTCGGCGAAGTGCTGCTGGTCGGCGAGGGCGCCGACGTTCGCGTCGGCACGCCGACGCTGAAGGGCGGCAAAGTGCTCGCCACGGTGGTGCGGCACGGCCGTGGCGCCAAGGTGTCGATCGTGAAGTTCAAGCGCCGCGCGCACTATCTGCGCCAGAAGAACCACCGGCAGACGTTCACCGAGATCAAGGTGACGGACATCAGCGCAGGCTGAGGACGGACTCGCTCATGGCACACAAAAAGGCAGGCGGCAGTACCAAGAACGGTCGCGACTCCCACTCCAAGCGGCTGGGCGTGAAGCGTTTCGGCGGGGAGCACGTGCTCGCCGGCAACATCATCGTGCGCCAGCGCGGCACGCAGGTGCGGCCGGGCTCGAACGTCGGTGTGGGCACCGACCACACGCTGTTCGCCAAGGTTACCGGCAAGGTGCAGTTCCAGAAGAAGGGCGCCGAGCAGCGCCTGTACGTGAGCGTGCTGCCGGCGGAGAAGGCCTGACGCAGCCCGCGAGGCACGCGACCAGACTGGTAAGCCCCGGCCACAGCGCCGGGGTTTTCGTTTGAGGCTCCGCGCGATGCGGTGGACGCCATTCGAGCGCGGCGCGCGCGGCAGGGCGTCGCATTTGCAGTAGAGTCATGGCATGAAATTCGTCGACGAGGCTACGGTGCGCGTGCAGGCCGGCAACGGCGGCCGCGGCAGCACCAGCTTCCGCCGCGAGAAGTTCGTGCCCTTCGGTGGCCCGGATGGGGGCGATGGCGGCCGCGGCGGCAGCGTCTACCTGCGCGCGATGAGCGGTATCAACACGCTGGCAGACTTTCGCATCGCGCGCACATTCAAGGCCGAGCATGGACAGCCCGGCGGCGGCAACGATTGCACCGGCCGCGGCGGCGCGGATCTGTATATCGCGATGCCGGTCGGCACCGTGGTACGGGATGCCGAGACGCACGAGCAGCTCGGCGATCTCACCCGCCAGGGCGAGCAGCTGCTGGTGGCGCGCGGCGGCAAGGGCGGCTGGGGCAACCAGCGCTTCAAGTCCAGCACCAATCGCTCCCCACGCCAGTTCGGCCCGGGGCTGCCCGGCGAAAAACGCTCGCTGGAGCTGGAACTGAAGGTGATCGCGGACGTGGGCCTGCTCGGGCTGCCCAATGCCGGTAAGTCGACGCTGATCCGCGCGGTCTCCGCGGCGCGCCCGAAGGTGGCGGATTATCCTTTCACCACGCTGCATCCGAACCTTGGCGTGGTCTCGGTGGGCGAGCATCGCAGCTTCGTCATGGCCGACATTCCCGGGCTCATCGCCGGGGCCGCCGAGGGTGCCGGCCTCGGCATCCGCTTTTTGCGGCACCTGCAGCGCACGCGGCTGCTGCTGCACCTGGTGGACATCGCGCCGCTCGATCCGGAGGCCGACCCGGTGCTTCAGGCGCGCGCGATCGTCACGGAGCTCAGGAAGTTCAGCAAGTCGCTCGCGGCGAAGCCGCGCTGGCTGGTGCTGAACAAGCGTGATCTGTTACCCGCGGCGGAGGCTGAGCAACGCGCACGCAGCATCGTGCGCCGGCTGCGCTATCGCGGCCCGCACTTCCTTATCTCGGGAGCGACGGGCGAGGGGACGAGACAGCTGTGTGAGGCGGTTATGACGCTTTTGGAGCAGGATCGCGCTGCGGTACACGCGCGCGCATCATCTCCAGAAGATGCTGACGCCGCGCGGCCGGACGCAACTTGAGCGGCGTGGGAATGACCGGAACCGGGATGTGGGACTTGTTGTCGGCGCTCATGGCAAGCCTCCTCAGTGCATCGCGCGGATGCGGGCTGCCAGACGACTCTTATGCCGCGCAGCCTTATTTCGGTGGATGATCTGCTTGCTGACCAGCGAGTCGATGACCGGGACCGCCTGTCGATAGCTGGCCTGGGCCGCTTCCTTGCTCCCGCCGGTGATCGCTGCCGTCACCTTGCGCACCGCGGTGCGCATGCGCGAGCGCAGCGCGACGTTGCGGGCGCGATGCTTCTCGGCCTGGTGGGCGGCTTTCTCGGCGGACTTGGTATTGGCCACTGAATCTCCGTAAGTCTGGGCGTCCCGGGATGCGGGGGGCGCTAGTCTGGCCATGCCGCCGGTGCTTGTCAACGCGACAGAAGCTGCCGGGCGCGGCGCGCTCGCTCGCATTCACATAAACTGGCGGCCGGCGCGCGGCGCCAGGATCGGCTTCGGCATTAGCCATTTAAGGTCAACGACTTAAGTAACCATGCGCCTCGTTCGTGGAGTCAGCGCGCTGCGCGGCCGGTGTGCCGGATGCGCCGTGACCATCGGTACCTACGACGGGATCCATCTTGGTCATCAGGCGCTGCTGGCGCGGCTCAGGGAGCATGCCGCGCGGCTTCAGGTGCCGGCGGTCATGCTGACCTTCGAACCTACCCCGCGGGAGTACCTGGTGGCCGGCGATCCGCCGCCGCGAATCACGAGTCTGCGCGAGCGCTGGCGCATCCTCACGCCGCTCGAGCTGCAATATCTGTGGCTGCTGCGCTTCGACGAGGCTTTGCGTAATCTCGACGGTGCGGCTTTTGCGCAACTGCTGGCCCGGGAGCTGCAACCGGCGGTGGTGGTGGTCGGTCACGACTTCCGCTTCGGCCGGCACGGCAAGGCCACCGCGCCGGTGCTGCACGATGAAGGCCGCCGGCGGGGTTTCGAGGTCGACGTGCTGCCCGCGGTCATGCTCGACGGGGAGCGCATCAGCAGCAGCGGCGTGCGGGCCGCGCTCGCTGACAGCGACTTCGAGCGCGCGCGCCGCTGGCTGGGCCGGGCGTGGACGATGCGCGGGCGCGTGGTCCCCGGTCGGCGCCTTGGCAAGGACCTGGGGTTTCCGACGGCCAATCTGGCGCTCGAGCGGCGCCGCGCGCCGGTGGCCGGTATCTTCGCGGTGCGCGTGCGGGGGGCCGGCGTGGGCGAGCTGGCCGGGGTCGCAAGTCTCGGCACGCGACCGACGGTCGGGGGCACCGAGGCGCTGCTGGAAGCACACATATTCGATTTCGCGGGCGACCTGTACGGACGCGAGATCGAGGTCGAGTTCGTGGCGAAGCTTCGCGATGAGGAGCGCTTCGCCACCCTCGATGCACTCAGCGCGCAGATGCGGCGCGATGCCGCCGCCGCGCGGCGCATATTGAACGCCTGAAGCTGCAACATGACCGATTACAAGCACACCATCAACCTGCCACAGACCGATTTCCCCATGAAGGCGGATCTCGCGCGCCGCGAGCCCGCGATGGTTCAGCGCTGGGAGGAGCGCGGCACGTACGCGAAGCTGCGCGAGATCGCGCGCGGACGAGCGCGCTTCGTGCTGCACGATGGACCGCCGTATGCCAACGGCGCGATTCACATCGGGCATGCGGTGAACAAGATCCTGAAGGACGTGGTCGTCAAATCACGCTCGCTCGATGGCTTCGACTCCCCATACATCCCTGGGTGGGACTGTCACGGGCTGCCGATCGAGCTGCAGGTGGAGAAGAAGTACGGACGCCCGGGGCAGAAGCTCGACGCGCGGGCATTTCGCGCCGCGTGCCGCGCCTTCGCCCAGGAACAGATCGAGCTGCAACGCGCCGATTTCCGGCGGCTGGGGATTCTCGGCGATTGGGATCGTCCTTATCTCACCATGTCCCCGCGCTACGAGGCGCAGCAGCTGCGCGCCTTCGGTCGCATCATCGAGAATGGCCACCTCTACAAGGGCGTGAAGCCGGTGCATTGGTGCCTCGATTGCCGCTCGGCGCTCGCCGAGGCCGAGGTTGAATACGAGGAGCGAACCTCGCCGGCGATCGACGTGGCCTTCCGTGTGAGCGACAGCGAGGAGCTGGCGCGGCGCATCGGGATCAAGGTACCGCTCGCAACGCGCGCAGATCTCGTGATCTGGACCACTACGCCCTGGACGCTGCCGGCGAACCAGGCGGTCGCGCTCGCGCCCACGCTGCGCTACGTGCTGGTGGAGGCGACGCTGCAGGGCACGCGCCGCCGGCTGATCCTCGCTGCCGAGTTGCTCGAGGCCTGTCTGCGCCGCTATGGCGCGAGCGAGGCGGTGGTGCTGGCGCAGTTCGAGGGACGCGCGCTGGAGGGGCTGAAGCTCGAGCATCCCTTTCAGCCACGCGAAGTGCCGGTAATCCTCGGCGAGCACGTGACGCTGGACGCGGGCACCGGGGCGGTGCACACGGCCCCGGGGCACGGGCAGGAGGACTTCGCCGTCGGGCAGCGCTATGGACTCCCGGTCGTCAATCCCGTGGGTGACGACGGGCGCTTTCTGGCGGATACGCCGCTGGTCGCGGGACTGAAGGTGGATGATGCCAACCCGGTGATCATCCAGGCGCTGCGTGAGCGCGCCCGGCTGCTGCACGAGGAGCCGCTGCGGCACAGCTATCCGCACTGCTGGCGGCACAAGACGCCGCTGATCTTCCGCGCCACGCCGCAGTGGTTCATCAGCATGGAGCGTGCGGGGTTGCGGGCGCACACGCTGCGCGACATCAAAGGCGTGCGCTGGACGCCCGCATGGGGCGAGCAGCGCATCACTGGCATGATCGAGAGCCGCCCGGACTGGTGCATCTCGCGCCAGCGCACCTGGGGCGTGCCGATCCCGCTGTTCGTGCACCGCGTGAGCGGCGAGCTGCATCCGCGCACTGCGGAGCTGATCGAGGCGGCGGCGGCGCGGGTCGCAGAGCAGGGCATCGACGCCTGGTTCGCACTGGCACCGGCCGAGCTGCTCGGCGCCGACGCCCAGGACTACGACAAGGTGACCGACGTGATGGACGTGTGGGCCGACTCGGGCCTGTCGTTCGAGTGTGTCGGCGCCGAACG
Source organism: uncultured Gammaproteobacteria bacterium (assembly GCA_963837075.1). Taxonomy (GTDB): domain Bacteria; phylum Pseudomonadota; class Gammaproteobacteria; order Steroidobacterales; family Steroidobacteraceae; genus 13-2-20CM-66-19. The sequence continues at coordinate 1,672,143 of CAWILY010000009.1, forward strand.
TCCCGAGGTGGCCGCGCCGGTGGAGCTGTATCTTGAGGGCTCGGACCAGCACCGTGGCTGGTTCCACAGCTCGCTGCTCATGTCCGAGGCGCTGTACGAGCGGGCGCCGTACCGTGGCGTGCTGACGCACGGCTTCACGGTCGATGACAAGGGACGCAAGATGTCGAAGTCGCTCGGCAACGTCATCGCGCCGCAGAAAGTGATGAATACGCTCGGCGCCGACGTGCTGCGGCTGTGGGTTTCGGCGACCGACTACGCCAACGAGATCGCGGTGTCGGATGAGATCCTGCGGCGCATGGCGGACTCCTATCGCCGCATGCGCAACACGCTGCGCTTCCTGCTCGGCAACCTGCACGGCTTCGATCCGCGGCGCGATGCCCGCCCGGTGAGTGAGCTGCTGGCGCTGGACCGCTGGGTACTGCGGCGCGCGCACACGCTGCAGGCGGAAGTTCTCGAGGCGTACCGCAATTACACCTTCCACCTGATCTACCAGAAGGTACACAATTTCTGCAGTGTCGACCTCGGCGGGTTCTATCTCGACGTCATCAAGGACCGCATGTACGTCACCCCGACCGCAGGCCCCGCGCGCCGCTCGGCGCAGACCGCCATGTATCACATCGCCGAGAGCATGGTGCGCTGGCTGGCGCCGATCCTGTCGTTCACCGCTGAGGAGGTGTGGGGTTACCTGCCCGGCGAGCGCCGCGAGTCCGTGTTCCACGAGACCTGGCATGCGCTGCCCTCGGTGCCGGCCGAGACAATAGACTGGGAGGCGCTGCTCGCGCTGCGCAGCGACGTGCTGCGCGAGCTCGAGCGGCTGCGCGACGACGGTCGCATCGGTGCGCCGCTCGACGCACGCGTCGATGTGTACTGCAGCGCCGCCGAAGCGGCACGCCTGGGTGCGCTCGGCGAGGAGCTGCGCTTCCTGCTGATCACCTCCGCGGCGCGGGTGCACGAGGCCGCCAGTGCACCGGCCGGGGCAGTGCCGGCCGCCAGCCGCGAGGGGGTGTGGCTCGCAGTGCAACCGAGTAATGATCCCAAGTGCGTGCGCTGCTGGCACCGGCGCGCGGATGTCGGTGCCGATGCACGCCATCCGCAGCTGTGCCTGCGCTGTGTCAGCAACATCGAGGGTCCGGGCGAGCAGAGGAAATTCGTATGAGCGATGCGCAGCAGGGTGCTTCCGGGGCCGGCGCCGCCCCCATGGTTGCACGCCGGGCGCCGCCCGTCGCGGCCAGCGGCTGGCGCTGGCTGCCGCTGTCGGCGGCCATCATCGTCGCCGACCATCTGCTCAAGGCATGGATGATGCGCCACTTTGCGCCGTTCGAGCGCGTGCACGTGCTGAAGGTGCTGGACATCATCCTGACGTTCAATTCGGGCGCCGCGTTCAGTTTCCTGTCTGATGCTTCCGGCTGGCAGCGCTGGCTGTTCGTGATGCTGGCGCTCAGCGTGAGCGCGGCACTCATCGTGTGGATGCGCCGTCTCGATGCCCGCGTGCACGGCCTGCTTGCCTGCGGGCTGGCGCTGATCGTCGGCGGTGCGCTCGGCAACATGGTCGATCGGCTCACCATCGGCCGCGTGGTGGACTTCATCCACGTACACTGGGGCCACGCGTATTTTCCGGCGTTCAACCTCGCCGATTCCGCCATCACCATCGGCGCGGTCCTGCTGCTGCTCGACGCCTGGCGCGAGACGCACGCCACGCGCAGGGGGCGCCCTTGATGCGCGTGCTGCTCGCCAATCCGCGCGGCTTCTGCGCCGGGGTCGATCGCGCCATCGACATCGTCGAGCGGGCGCTCGAGCTGTTCGGGCCGCCGATCTACGTGCGTCACGAAGTGGTGCATAACCACCACGTGGTCGAGCGGCTGCGCGGCCTCGGCGCGGTGTTCGTCGACGAGCTCGCCGAGGTACCCGAAGGCGGCACGGTGATCTTCTCCGCTCATGGCGTCTCGACCGCGGTGGAAGAGGAGGCGCGCGTGCGTGGGCTGTCGGTGTTCAACGCCACCTGCCCGCTGGTGACCAAAGTGCACATGGAGGTGCAGCGTTACGCGCGCGAGGGCCGTGACGTGATCCTCATCGGCCACGCGGGCCACCCGGAGGTCGAGGGCACGATGGGCCGCTTCGACCCTGGCGCCGGCGGGCGCATCCACCTGGTGCAGAACAGCGCGGACGTGGCGGCGCTTGCCGTGCGCGACCCGGGCAAGCTCGCCTTCGTTACCCAGACGACGCTGTCGATGGACGATACCGCGGAGATCGTCGCCGCGCTGCGCGCGCGCTTCCCCGAGCTCGCGACGCCGCGGCATGAGGACATCTGCTACGCGACGCAGAACCGCCAGGACGCGGTGAAGAAGCTGCTCGAGCAGTGCGACGTGCTGCTGGTGGTCGGCTCGCGTACCAGCTCCAATTCCAACCGCCTGCGCGAGCTCGCTGACCGGGTCGGCGTTCCCGGTTACCTGATCGACGGGCCCGAGGACCTGCGCGCCGAGTGGTTCGCAGGCAGGCACGTGGTCGGTGTAACCGCCGGCGCGTCGGCGCCGGAACTGCAGGTGCGGCAGGTGATCGCACAGCTGCAGCGCTGGGGCGCCGAGGCGCCGCACGAGGTCGTGGGGCGCGAGGAAAGCGTATTCTTCGCGCTGCCGCGCGAGCTGCGGCGCGATCGCTAGCTTGCGGTCGCTTCCGCGCGGTGCGTTCCCGCCGGCGCGCCCGCCGTTCCCGCCAGCGCGCCGCGCCGGCTGATTCCGCCGCCGCCACACGTCACCGTTCCCCGCGCCTCCTGATCGCCTCCGCGCGCTGAACCCGGCGGCGCACGCGCCCCACTTACCTCTGTGTTGTGCTCGACGCCTTTGCCTTGAGGGATGCGGCGAGCCGCCACGGAGCGCGCTGCAGCTCATGCTTTCCATTCTGCTGGGACATTCCTATTTTCTGCGCTTCGACCCGAAGCAGCTGCAGCGTGCGAAACCCTACCCGCCGCTCGCGACGCTGCAGGTCGCCGCGATGCTGCGCCGGGCCGGACACGAGGTGACGCTGTTCGACGCCATGCTGGCCGAGGGCATCGATGACTTCCGGCAGCAACTGCGCTGCACAGCGCCGCAGCTGCTGCTGCTCTACGAGGACAATTTCAACTTCCTGAGCAAGATGTGCCTCGGCAGGATGCGGCGCGCGGCCTGCGACATGATCACCCTGGCGCGGCGCGGCGGTGCGCGCGTGATTGCCGCCGGCCCTGACGTCAGCGACACCCCCGAGCCGTACCTGCGCGCCGGCGCCGAGGTGGCGCTGCATGGCGAGGGGCTGGCAACTCTCGCCGGTCTGCTGCAGCGCCTGGACGCCTGTCCATCGGTGAAGACGAGCGCCTGGGTCGAGGGACTGAGCGGTGTCACGACGCTGGTGGCCACGCGCGTGCAGGCGATCAACGGTGCACGGGTCCTGCCCGTGCCACAGTATGGCGACGCACCGGCCTGGGACCTGGTGGACGTCGAGCGCTACCGCTCCATGTGGCGCGCGGCGCACGGCTACTTCAGCCTGAACATGGCCGCCTCGCGCGGCTGCTCGTTCCGCTGTGCGTGGTGCGCCAAGCCCATCTGGGGCAACCAGTACCTGCAGCGCGGCGCCGCCGCGGTCGCCGCGGAGATGACCGAACTGAAGCGCGCCTTCCGCGCCGACCATATCTGGTTCGCCGACGACATCTTCGGTTTCCGCGTCGACTGGGTCGGGGAATTCGCGCGCGAGCTGGCTGCAAGGGACGGGGCAATTCCCTTCACCATCCAGACGCGTGCCGACCTGGTGAGCGAGCGCATGGCGGCGGCGCTGGAGGCCGCCGGTTGCCGCGAGGCCTGGATCGGCGCAGAGAGCGGCAGCCAGCGGGTGCTGGATGCCATGAACAAGGGCACGACCGTGGCCGAGATCGTCACGGCGCGCGCGCGCCTGAAACACGTTGGCATACGCGTCGGGTTCTTCATCCAGCTCGGCTATCTCGATGAGCAGCTCAGCGACATTCTCGCCACGCGCGAGCTGCTCGACACGGCGCTGCCCGACGATGTCGGCGTCAGCGTGTCATACCCGCTGCCGGGCACGAAGTTTTACGAGCTGGTGAAGGCGCAGCTCGGCCGCAAGACCCACTGGCAGGCGAGCGACGATCTGGAGATGATGTTCCACGGCACCTACACTTCCGGGTTCTACCGCGCGATCCGCGACCTGCTGCACGAGCGCATTGCGCTCGAGAGCTGCAACACGCACCACGATGCGTACCGGCGCGGCCGCGGACTGCTGCAACGGCGCTGGCAGCGACTGGTGCGCGCCGAGCGGCACTACCGCACCGCGGCCGTGCCGCCCGCGGCGCTCGGCTGAGGAGCGCAGCGTGCAGCCGCTGACGCCGGACTGGACGGCCGACACCCTGAGTCGCGCGACACTGCGGTGGCTGCATCGCACCCTGCACACGACCACCGAGGTGCTGGCAGCTGAGCTCGCGCACCCCGGCGCTGCAGCTCCCGAGTGGTCGGCCGAGGAATGGGCCGTGGCGCGTGCCGTGGCGGCGATCCATGGCGTGTCGGCGCTGCTGGCGGGCTCGGTGCGCTGGGCCGGACCTTTGGCCTGGCGTGATTTCCTGGGCGAGCAGCAGCAGCACACCGCGGCGCGCGGCGTGCGCATCGCGGCGTTGCTGCGCCAGCTCGACGCCGCAGCGCAGCGCCACGGCATTACGCTGGTGGCGCTCAAGGGCGCCGCGCTTTGCGAGGGTGGCTGGTACGCAGTGGGCGAACGGCCGATGTCCGACATCGATCTGCTGGTGTGCGCAGCGCACGTGCCGCGTGCGGTGCGACTGCTCACCGCGCTCGGTTATCGCGAAACCCACCGCACCTGGAAGCACCAGGTGTTCGCACCCGCCGCCGGCGCAGCGCCGGCGGCGCTCGGTGAGCATCGCTGCAACGACATCCAGATCGAGCTGCACACCGGCGTCAGTGAGCGGCTGCCGCAGCAGGCGCTCGAGCTCTCGCAGCTGTTCTTCCGCCCCGGCAGCCGCATCGGACTCGGCGGCTATCCCTCGCCGAGGGCACTGCTGCTGCATCTGCTGCTGCACGCCGCGGGCGCGCTGCGCTTTCGCCAGCTGCGCCTGCTGCACCTGCACGACATCGCGCGGGTCGTGCGCCGCATGACCGACGAGGACTGGGACGATGTGCTGGCCGAGGCGGCAGGCGTCGCCGACGGGAGTTTGTGGTGGGCGTTCCCGCCGCTGACGCTGGCGGAGCGCTACTGCTGCCCCATCCCGCCACGAGTGCTCGCCTATGCGGCGGCCGGCTGCCACTGGCCGCTGAAGCACAGCTACCGGCACCGCACGCTCGCCGACTCGTCGCTGTCGCACCTGTGGATCAGCGCCTTTCCCGGCATCGAGTGGGCGCGCTCGCCACGACAGATGCTGGCGTACGCCGCGGCGCGCGTGCGGCCGGGGGCGACGCTGGTCGGTCAGCGCCGTGAGCTGGCACGGCTGCAGCCGCGCGTCTCCGGTGGGTCGTGGGCGCGGCTGTCGCAGGCGCAGCGCGCGCTGCGCTGGCTTGCCGCTCCGCAGGCGCGGCACGAGGCGCTGCAGCCCGTGCGCGCGGCGCTGCGGGATGCACGCTGAAGGAGCCGTCAGTGTCCGCCGCTGGTGAGTTGCGCGTACAGGGCCTCGAAGCACCGTGCGCTGAACACGGCATCTTCGCGCGTCGCCCGCAGCTGTGCAGCGCGCGCGATTGCCAGGCGCGACTCCTCGTCAGCGAGCAGGACACCGATCGCGCGCGCCAGCGCGGCCGGGTCCGCGACCGGCACGGCGATCGCTGCCTGCGGCGCCCATTCGGCGATGTGGCCGACGGCGGTACCGACCGTCGGCACGCCGGCGGCGGCAGCCTCGAGCACCACCACGGGACCCGCTTCGTGGCGCGAGGACACGACAGCCAAGTGCGCGGCTTCCATCAGCGGGCGCAGCAACCGCTGTGTCAGGAAGCCGTGGAAGCGCACCTGCGCCGACAGGCCCTGCGCCGCGGCCAGCGCCTGGATCTGCCCGCAGAGCGTATCCTCGCCGACGATGTCGAGCTGAAAGTCGCTGCCCGAGTGCGCCAGCATCGCCGCCGCACGCAGCAGCGTCGGCTGGTCCTTGACGCGATTGAGGCTCGCCACATGGATCAGCCGTGCCTTGCTGCCCGGCTCGCGGCGCAGCGGCGCGCGCGCCGGCCAGCTGCCGAGGTCGACCCCGAGCGGCACCCGCTGCGCCTGCACCCCGAATGCCGCGATGCGCTCGATGAGGGGTGTGCTCGCGGCCGAGACCCGAGCGGCGGCGTTGAGCGTGAGCCGCTCGCGCAGCCGGCTGCGCCAGCGGCGCGCACCACCGTAGCCGATGTCAGGCAATGCGCTCAGCTCGCCGCCGGCAACGTGCACCAGGCTCGGAATACCCAGCAGCCGCCCGGCGCTCACCGCCACCAGCCCGCAGGGACCGGACCAGATCGCCTGCACCACGGCGAACGGCGCCACGGCATGCGCGGCGCGGATGGCGCGCAGCGTGCGCAGCCGCGTCATGGGGCGGCCGATGTTGTGAATCTGCGCACCGGCGAGCGGCCAGCGGCCGGCGCGCGGCTCCTGGGCGAGCGCGAACACCTGCACGTCGTGGCGGGCGCTGAGTTGCGCGAGCAGCGCCACCAGAGCCGGGATGATCCGAACCTCTCCCGAGCGGTCGACGCCTCCCGGCACCACCACAGCGATCCGCATGTTGCCGCAAAGTTTCCCATGCGTGCGCCGTCATGAACAGGCCGCCGCCGGACTGTGCTGCGCCGCGCCTCGCTGAGACGCGCGCGGCTTTCGACAGCGTCGCGGCCGACTATGACGGCGAGCGCGGCAACAATGCGGCCATCCAGCAGATGCGCGCGGAGATGTGGCGCTGGCTCGATGCCACCTTCGCCCCCGGCAGCCGCCTGCTCGATCTCGGCTGCGGCACCGGGCTGGATGCGGTGCGCATGGCGCGCTGCGGTCATCACGTGACCGCGACCGACTGGTCCCCGGCCATGACCGCCCGCACCCGCGAGCGCGCCGCGCGCGAGCAGCTCGCCGCGCGCGTGCAGCCGCTCAACATCGGCGCACACGAGCTGCAGCGTCTCGGCGGCGCCGGCGCCTTCGACGGCGCCTACTCCGATCTCGGCGCGCTCAACTGCGTGCCCGAGCCCGCGGCGGTGGCGCGTGAGTGCGCACGGCTCCTCAAGCCCGGTGCCGCGATGGTGTTCACGGTGATCGGTCGTCTCTGCCCCTGGGAGATCGGGCATTACCTGCTCGCCGGGCGCTGGTCGCGAATCAGGGTGCGCTTTGCGCGCGGCCAGGTGCCGGTCGGCCTCAACCGCCGCACGGTATGGGCCCGCTACTACGGCCCGCGCGAGTTCTACGCGAGCTTCCGCGCGCACTTCAGCCTCGAGCATTACCGCGGTGTCTGCCTGTTCGTGCCGCCGCCCTACATGGCCGGCCTGCGCGAGCAGCACCCCGGCTGCTATCGGCAGCTGTGGCGCATCGAGCGCCGCGTGGCCGGTTGGCCGCTGCTGCGCTCGCTCGGCGACCATTTCCTGATCGTGCTGCGCAGGCGCTAAAGAGCGTGCCGTGATCGTCAACACGCGCCGGTTGTTCGCGGCCCTGCTCTCCAGGATGCAGATCAATGCCGTGTGCGATGTCGGCTCGATGAACGGCGCGGACGCGCTCGCCTTCAGCGCCGCGGCGCCGCAGTCGCGCGTCTATGCGTTCGAGCCCAACCCGGTCAACTTCGGCCTGATGGCAGCCGATGGTGCCATCCGCGAGCGCAACATCCGCATCGAGCCGCTCGCGGCCACCAATTTCGATGGCCAAGCGGAGTTCTTTCTCGTGGCCGCCGACTACGCGCATGTCGATATGCGCCGCGGCATGAGCTCGCTCTACCGTCGCGGCGGGGAGTGGGCACCCGAGGCAGTCGTGCGCGTCACGACCGCGCGCCTGGACACGTTCCTCGCCGTGCACTCTGCGCCGGATGCGCGTGTGGCGCTGTGGATCGACACCGAGGGCAACGCATACGAGGTCATCGAGGGGCTGGCGGGCGTGGTAAGCCGCGTGCATCTGCTGCACGTCGAGGTGGAGACCTCACCCTGCATCGGCGCGCAGCAGAAACTCTACCGCGACGTGAAGGCTCTGCTTGAGCGGCAGGGCTTCACGCAGCTCGCCACCGATCATGCGCCGAGCCAGGTGCAGTTCAACGCGCTGTTCGTCAGGGATGATCCTGCGGCCTCGATGAGGCTGCGCCTGGCTGTGTGGCTCGCACGGGCGCGCCTGCGTTATCTCGCGGTGGGCGCCATCGTGCGCGTGCTGCGCGCCGTGTGTCCCACGTGCCTGCGGCGCTACCAGGCCTGGCGGCTGCAATGGCGGTAGCGCGGTCCGAACGACTGCAGCGCGGCGCGCCCGGCCTCTTGGGCGATAGCACGGCGCGCGACTATGCGCAGAAGCTGCGCCTGTTCAATTCGTTCGCCGCGCCCGAGCTGCGAGCGCTGATCGCGTCCTTGCGGCTCGAGCCCGGCATGCGCATTCTCGATGCCGGATGTGGCAGCGGCGAGGCGCTCGGCTGGCTCGCCACCGCGGTCGGCGCAGGCGGACTCGTGGTAGGTCTGGACCTGGCCGCGGCGCACGTCGCCGCCACACGCGCTGCCGCCCCGGCACGCTCGATCGTGCTGCAGGGCGATCTGCTCGCCCCACCGCTCGCCGGCCGCAGCTTCGATCTCGTCTGGGCGGTGAACACCGTCAACCATCTGCGCGATCCGCTCGCCGGCGTGCATGCGCTCAAGACGCTGCTGCGGCCCGGCGGCCGCATCGCGCTCGGCCAGAGCTCGCTTGTGCCGGAGATGTATTTTGCCTGGGATGCGCGGCTCGAGCGGCTCACCAACGAGGCCGTGCGCCGCTTCTACCGCGACCGCTATGGATTGGACGAGCGTGAGCTGGCCGCGGTGCGTGCGATCGTCGGGCTGCTGCGAGGCGCGCAGCTGCGCGCCGTCAGCGTGCGCAGCATCCTGATCGAGCGCGTGGCGCCGCTGAGCCCTGCGGATGAGGCCTACCTCGCCGAGGCGATCTTCCGTGACAGCTGGGGTGAGCGACTGCGGCCGTATCTGCCGGCCGAGGACCATGCGCAGCTCGCGCGGCTGTGTGACCCGGGCGATCCGCGCTTTGCGCTGCGGCGTCCCGATTTCCATTTCCTGCAGAGCTTCACGCTGGCGGTGGGCACGGTGTAGTCATGCTGCGCCGGCCCGTGAGCCGCGCGCCGCTCGTCACCGGCGCGCAATACGTCGCGCAGATCACCGCGCGCGAATCGGACCGCGGCGCCCGCGCGGCGTTCCGGGAGCTGGTGCTCACGCTGGCGCGGCCCGGGGCCACGCTGTTCGACTTCGGCGCCGGCACCGGACTGGATGCGCGCTTTTACGCGGAGCGGGGTTATCGCGTTCGGGCGTACGACATCGATCCCGAGATGCGCGAGTACTTCACGGCGCACTGCCGCGAGCTGCTCGGGGCGGGGCGGGTACAGCTCGAGGGCGGCAGCTACCCGGACTTTCTGGCGCGCGGCCGCTGCCACGGTGAGCGTGCTGTGGACCTGGTGGTCGCAAACTTCGCGCCCCTCAATCTGGTGGCCGATCTGCGTGAGCTGTTCGCCGCGTTCGCGGGTCTCACGTGCCCGGATGGGCGCGTGCTGGCGAGCGTCCTCAGTCCTTATTACTTCGGTGATCTGCGCTATCGATGGTGGTGGCGCAACCTGCTGCCACTGCTGCGTGAGGGTCACTTTGCCGTGCCCGGCGCCCAGGCGCCTATCATCCGCCGGCGCCCGACCGACTTCGCCGCGCACAGCGCGCCGCACTTCGTTCTCGAGCGTGTGTTTCGCGGATTGCCAGCCGCGCGGTGGCGGCACACGCCGGGTAATGCGCCCGGCGCGGGCGGCAGCTGGCTGTCGCTCACGACGTGCCGCTACATGTTTCTGCTGTTTGCGAAGCGGCAGGGGCGCTGAAGAAGCCTGAAGGCTCAGGGCCCGAGCAGCGTCTCATCCAGGAACGAGGCGCGCGTGCGCGCGTAGCCGGCGCGGATATGATTCGGGTCGATGTAGAGCGGCAGCCCGTCGGCGCCGACCGCCGGGCAGATGCTGCCGTCGCAGAGGCTCGTGCGCGGGTCGAGCACCTGCGCCCCGCTGCGCGCGGCGATCGCGCGCAGCTCGCTCATCAAGGGTGCGACGAACTCTTCGAACGGCCGCACGTCGACGCTGCGGGGGCGATCCGCCACCACCAGCGGCGGAACGTACCGCGACAGCCTGACCTGCCGTGGCAGCAGCCAGCGCGGATCGAACTGCGGCGAGGTCGGATTGGACAGCACGACGAACACCCGGCGACCGCTCGCCACCAGTGTGGTGAGCAATTGTCCGAATCGTTGCAGCGCGACTGCGGTCGCGGGTGAGCCGAGGCGCAGCCGCCGGTGCAGCGGGTCGGCAGAGCTGTAGACGCCGTGCTGACTGCCGAGCTGGTACTCGGCGAGCAGATACAGCTCCCAGAACGCACCGAACACCACGGTGTCGACCTCGGGTCGCAGCGCCTGCGCGCTGGCATAGCTGAAGAAGCCGTCGCAGTTGCGCGGCTGCCGCAGGCTGTTCAGTCCCGGCAGGATCGGGCAACCGGCGTAGGCGGTGAACAGTACCGAGCGCGCACTCTGCGGGCGCGACGCGACGAGATGAGCGATGCGCGGCCAGTACTGTTGCATGTGCGAGTCGCCGATGAATAGCGTCGTGGCGCTGCGCTCGCTGCGCAGTGCCGCGGTGGTGAATTCGGTGCGCTCATCGGCATTGACCTCCGCGGGAATCTTCCAGTCGGTGACGGCGGCGTCCCAGCCTGCGAATTGAGGTCCGGACAGCCGCCCCGGCAGGGCGCCGTTCGCGATTGTTGCGCCGAGGACGGTGAAGCCGGCGAGCCCAGCAAGCAGTGCCACTACCGGGCCGGTACCCGCTGCGCGGCGCACGGGCATCTCGATGAGCCGGTAGCTCGCGACCGCTGCGGCAACGGAGCCGGCGATGACGAGTGCCACCGCGGTGGGCGACAGCGCAGGTCCGAGGATGGCGCGCGTGAACGTAAACGCTGGCCAGTGCCACAGGTACAGGGAATAGCTGATCTTCCCCACCAACACCAGCGGCCGGCTGCCGAGCACACGGCGGTTGAGCAGTGCGCCGGGTCCGCCTGCAATCAGCAGCACCGCACCGCCGGCCGGCAGTGCCGCCCATGCGCCGGGGAAGATGTCCTGCGCATCGAGCAACAGCGCGCTCGCGCCGATCAGCACGGCGCCCGCAACCGAGGCGGCTGCCGTCCAGGCGCGCCCTCGCTGCGTGTCCGCAGCGCTGTTGCCAGGCGGCGGCCGCGGTGCGAGCAACTGGCGTGCGGCGAGCACGCCGCCGAGCGCGAGCTCCCAGGCTCGCGGGCCCGGCAGGAAGAAATGCGTGGCGGGTGCATGGCGGGCACCCCACAGGCTGATCGCCAGCGAGCTGATGATCACCGCGCCCAGCACCCGCATCGTGACGCCATAGCGCATCGCCAGCAGCAGCAGGATCGGCCAGAGGAGGTAGAACTGCTCCTCGACACCGAGCGACCACAGGTGCAGCAACAGGTTGTAATCCGCGCCCGGGTCGAAGTAACCGGTGACGTGTGCGAAGAACACGTTGGCGAGGAACGGCGCGCACCACAAGATCGAGCGGCCGAGCCAACGGAACTCGCCCGGCAGCAGGGTAAACCATCCCACCGCGAGACACGCGGTCAGCACCACCAGCAGCGCCGGTACGATGCGCCGCACGCGCCGTTGATAGAAGGCGAGCACGCTGAAGCTCTGTGCCTGCACACCCGCGACGATCAGGCCGGTGATGAGGTAGCCGGAGATGACGAAGAACAGGTCGACGCCGCTGAATCCACCCGGTACCAGCCTTGGTGCGGCGTGGTAGGCGATCACCATGGTGATGGCCACGGCGCGCAGCCCGTCGATATCGGCGCGGTAGGCGAAGGCCGTGCAGCGCGGCGGCGCGGCCACGGCGGTAGCCGTGGCGGCGCGCGGTTGCGCCGCGCGCTCAGGGGCGAGGCAGAAGCTCACGCAATGCCTCGACCGCTGCGCGCGGATGAGGGCCGCGCCGCAGCTCGTAGGCCGGCAGCCGGGCGATCTGCCGGCGAAATGCGCGCCAGCCCGCCTGCCGCGCCGCATAGCGCTGGTGCGCGGCGAGGCGGCGGGCGACGGTTGCGCGCGCGAGCGGCGTGAGGAGCGGGGCGCTGCCGGCGCTGCGTCGCGACAGGAACACCAGGGCGCGCAGGCGCTGCGGTGCGGCGGCGAGACGGTAGCTGCCACGGCGCAGGTCGATCTCGAGCTTCTCGACCCCGCTGCGCCGGCGGATATGCGTCGCCTGCCGCAACAGCGCCGCGCGCTGCGCGGCGGTGAGAAAACGCAAGCTCTCACGGCGCAGGTGCACGAAGTTCGCGACACCGGTTGCGAGCAGGCTGCGGGGTTGCACCAGTACGCTGTCCTCGGCGAGAAAGTCGAGTCCGGCGAGGAGCGCGTGCAGGACCACGGTCGATTTGCCCGAGCCGCTGGGGCCCATGAGCAATACGCCCTGATCCGAACGCCCGAGGCAGGCGCCGTGCAGCGGCACCAGCCCCTGCACGCGCGATGCCAGCACGTACACGGCGAACTCGAGCAGCTCGTAACGAACGTGGTAGGGGTGGCGCAGCATGTCGGCGGCGACTGCCAGTAGTGCCGAGCGCTGCTGCGGGGTAATGGCGACGAAGGTCGCGCCGTTGACCGCGCCGCCGAGGATCGCGCGCGCTGCGAGCGGGCGAACTGGCGGAGGCTCGGCACGCGCGCGTGCCGCACGCGCCGGCCGCGCCGGCAGCAGCGCGAGTCGCACCGTGAGACGCGCGCTCGCGGCGGCGAAGCGGTGTGGGGGCAGCCGCGCGTAGGCGCGGTGCACCAGCTGCAGCAGCCGCGCGCTATCTGCCTCGAACTCGAACGCGCCGCCGAGCAGCTGCAGCCGCGCCCGGCGCTGCGGGCGGCGATGCTCGCCGAACGGATCCGGCGGTGGCGCCGCAAGTGTCGGGCGTCGTTTGCCGCGCATCGTCCGGTCTCGCTGCGCGCGCTTCAGCGTGCGCCGGCCAGCCGGCGGAAGCCGGCTGAGCTGCCCAGCAGGCGCTCGTAGCTGCCACAGCCGACCAGCCGGCCGCGCTCGAGCTCGAAGATCACATCGCAGGCGCGCACCGTGCTCATGCGGTGAGCGATGAGCAGGATCGTGTAGCGGCCGCGCAGGCGGCCGAGGGTGGCGACCAGCTCCTGCTCGGACAGGCCATCGAGCGCGTTGGTCGCCTCGTCGAGGAGCAGCACCGCGGCCTGCCGATACAGCGCGCGGGCGATGCCGAGACGCTGCCGTTGTCCGCCGCTGAGTGCCACGCCGCGCTCGCCGACACGCTGGGCGTAGCCTTGCGGCAGCGACATGACGAGCTCGTCCAGCTGCGCGAGACGCGCCGCCTGCCCGAGCCGCTGCCGGTCGATCGCCTCGACGGGAATGCCGAGCGCGATGTTCTGCGCAATGCTCGCATCCAGCAGGCAGATGCTCTGCGGCACGTAGGCGAGGCGTGCCTGCCAGGGGATGCGAGTGCCGTCATCGAGTGCGCAGCCGTCGACCTCGACTACGCCGGCAACCGGTGTCAGGAGTCCCGCGATCAGGTCCATCAGCGTGCTCTTGCCCGCGCCGTTGGCACCCACCAGCGCGGCCGTGGACAGGGCGGGGATGCGCAGCGACAGCTCGCGCAGCGCCCAGCCGCACTGGCCGGCATAGCGATACGACACCTGCTGCAGCCGGATCTCGCGCTGCGGGCGCTCGCTCCAGGCGTCCGCAGTGATCGCGTGCGGTGCCGCGCGTGCGCTCACCGCGCGGCGCGCCTCGCGCAGATCGGGACCGATGAGCTCGATGGCGGCGCGGTCCGCACGAATGCGCACCACGGCCACGAATATCTGCTGCAGCGTCGGTAGCAGCCGGTACGCGGCAAACGCCAGGAAGGTGAGCGGTCCGAGCCAGCCGCCGGGGCCGCCGGCGCGGGCACTCAGCACCAGAGCGAGCGTCACCAGCCCGCCCGCTGCGATGCACTCCATCAGATGCCGCGGAGTGTGCCCGATCAGCTGCGCATGCGCGGCCGCGTCGAGGAAGTCGCGGCTGGCGCGCTCGAAGCGCTGACGAAAAAAGCCCTGCGCCTGCAGGATGGTGACCTCCTTGATGGCGCCGAAGCTCTCGCTGACGATCTGCGCCTGCAGGCTGGCGCAGCGCGACTGCCGCTCGCCGTTGCGTAGCAGTCGCTCGCGCACCAGCAGGTAGATCAGCACGTAGCCGGCGGCGAGCACGCCGACCATGGCGATGGCGAGCGTCGCGTTCACCACTGCGATCGACACGACGATGAGAGCGGCGGTCACCACGTTGGTGATGAGCAGGAAGCCATTGGCGAGCACGCCGTGCGTGATGCGCGTGGTCTCGTAGACGACGCTGTTCAGCAGCGTGCTGCTGTTGGTGGCGCTGTGGAACGCGTAGGGCCGCGATAGGTACTCGGCGAACAGCGTGGTCTGCAGCTCGGTGCCGATGTCGAGCGCCAGGCGATGCATCACCAGGAACCCGAGCACGCTGATGAGGTTCGCCAGCAGCACCACGCCGACGAAGCCGGCGCCGAGCGCCACCATGAACGAGTGCTGCGCGGTAAACCCGGCGCTGTGGTAAAGCCAGCGCAGCGCCGCGTTGCGCTCGATCAGTGCCGGCTCGCCGAGCACCGCGAAGAAGGGTGCGATGGCGGCGATGCCGCCCGCGGTCGACAGCGCCATCAGCAGCGCCACCCCCTGCACGAGCAGCAGGGCACGCCGCTGCCGCGACGTCAGCATGTGCCACAGTGCCGCGGCGAGTGAGCTACGCATGGCGCTGTGGCGGCGGCAGGCGCTGCGCACGACGGTAGCCGGCGGCGCGCGCGCGCAGCACGGCGGGCGTGCCGGCCGTGAGCAGCGCCCGCGCCGCGCCGCGCCACCATTGCCGATAACGCCAGGAGTAGGGTGCGCTCATCGCCAGCGTGGCGAGCGCGCGCAGGCGGCGGCCGCTCGCCGCTTCGCTCAGTGCAAGTCCCGCGGCCGTGCGTGCCCGCAGGCGACGCAGCAGGCACGTGAACGGGGCGTTGACGGGCGCGCTCAGCGCCCGCTCCATCACCCGGCGCCGATCGCGCCACGCGGTCAGATCATCGCCCGAGTGCTGTTGATGGCGGCGAATGAGGGTGAGTGGCTCGTCAACCCCGTCGATCTCGCTGTGCACGGCCAGACGCAGCCACAGCTCGTCGTCTTCGCACATCACCAGCTCTTCGTTGAACGCGCCGAGCCGCATGAGCACGGCGCGCCTCACCAGCACGCTCGGCAGCGCGATCGTGATCTCCTCGCGCAGCAGGCGGCTCATGATCCAGCCCGAGGGCGCGCGGCAGGGAGCGCCCGGGCGCGGGCGGCCGTGGGCATCCAGCAGCGCAAACGCCGTGTAGCTCCACTGGCGGTGCGGATGGCGACGGAGCGAGGCGAGCTGCCGCTCGAGCTTCGGCGGCAGCCACAGATCGTCTGAATCGAGGAAGGCGACGTACTCACCGCGCGCCGCGCGCAGCGCCGCGTTGCGCGCCACCGACGGTCGGCCGCTGTGGGCAAGCCACAGCACGGTGATGCGCGGTGGCGCGTGCAGCGATGCGAGGTAGCGCCGCGTATCCGCGTCCGAGCCATCGTCGGCGATCAGCAGCTCCCAGTCGGGGAGCGTCTGCGCGAACACCGCGGCGACCGCCGGCGCCAGGAACTGCGCGCGGTTGCAGGTCGGCATGACGATGGAGACCAGTGGCTGCATGCCGGCACCCTTGCGCACCTACGACAGCATGGCGAGCGGGGCGCGGCGGCGCGCGGCAAGGCTCGCGCGCGCCACGACCTCGCGGTACATCGCGGCGAGCTTCGCGCCCAGCGCCGCAAAGGACAGCTCGCGCTCGAAGTGCGCCCGCACCGCCGCGCGCGCGGCGCTGCTGCGCTCGCCGGCTACGGAGGCGAGCGCAGCACACAGCGACGGCGCATCGCCGCACGGCCACAGCCGCCCGACCGCGCCGCCGCCGGTCAGGGCCCGGAACGAGGGGATGTCGCTGACCACGGGCGGCAGGCCGCAGGCGAGCGCCTCGATCAGCGAGTAGCCGCTGCCCTCGTGGTGGCTGCCGACCACGAACAGGTCGGCGGCGCGCATCAGCTGCTCGACGCGCTCGTGCGCTACCCGGCCGAGCAGGTGCACCCGGCTGCGTAGCTGCGCATCCGCGCCGATGCGGCCGCGTACCGCCTCGAGAAGCGGTGCGAGGCCAAAGCAGCACCACAGCTGCAATCCGGGCAGGGCGTGCGCCGCGGCGCCGACGCCCGCAAGGATCGTCAGCGGATCCTTGTTGGCATCGAGGTGTCCCACCCACAGCAGCGCCGGGTCCCCGTGCACGCCGGTGGCGCGGCGCGCGGCCAGCCGATCGCCGGGTGCGAAGCGGGTGGTGGACTCCGGGATCGCGTATACGCGCGTGTGCGGCGCGAGCAGTCCGGCGGCGATGAAGGGCTCGGCCTGCGGCGCGGCGCAGAAGGCGACGCCGGCGGCGACCGCGAGTCCCCGCCGCCACACGGGACGCTGCCAGGCGCGCGGCGGCCGGCTGGCATGATCCTGCGCGACGATCGGCACTTCGGGGAGAGCCGCTGCGAGTGCGCGCAGCTCGCGCCCGAAGCCGAGCCCCTGCACGTGCAGCAGGTCCGGGTCCAGCGTGCGCAGCAGCGCCGCAATGGCTGCGAGCGCGGCGCCACGGTGCGCAGCGCCCGGCACGAAGTGATACTCGACACCGCCGCGCTCGAGCCGGCCCGCGTGCGCGCATGCCTGCACCACGGACACCCGCACGCCCGCCTGGCGCGCGGCTTCCGCGACATCGACCAGCGTCGGCCAGGCCTCGAGCAGCTCTGCGGGCGTGCGCCCGCGAGGATCGGGCAGCAGCCCGAGCTGCGCGACGTGCAGAGCTGCCGCGGTGTTCACGGTGCTCACAGGCTGAGCACCCGCGGATCCCACTGGCGAATCAGCCTGCGCGTCACGCGCAGCTCCCAGGGGTTGTCGTAGCGCTGGTAACGGTAGCGCCACGCCGCCAGTCGGCGCAGCGCCGCCTTGCCCCACGCGGAGGCGCGAACGTCCATGATGGTGGGGAAGCGGCAGCCCAGCACCGTGGTGAAATCGACGATACGCCGGCGCAGTCGCGGCGTGAGCCACGGCGCATCCTTGTGGCACCAGTAGCTGACCCAATGCGGCTCGGCCCAGCCGTCGGCGCTGTCCGGAAACGCAACCGGCCGGCCGGCGACGTCGCGCAGCGTGGCGGCCATGCGCGCCACCTGCGCGTTGGTGTTGTCGCGCCGCGCCGGCAGCGGGGTGTAGATGTAGATCATGACCTCCGTCGGCGGATGCAGCCGCTTGATGTGACGGATGAACTCGAAGGTGCGCTCGGTCTCGCCCTCCGGATCCTGCGGCGGCGCCAACATGAACGACAGCTCCGGGACCACCCCGTGGCTGCGGCACTGCTCGATGGCGGCGAGAGTCTGATCCGCGCGCGTGCCCTTGCGGATGTCGTGCAGCAGCCAGTCGCTGGGCGATTCCGCGCCGATGTAGGCCATGCGCAAGCGGCTGCGACGCACCAGCTGCCAGGAGCGTGCTGACAGGTTGGCGAGCGCATCCGAGCGCGCGAAGCACCACCACGGCATCTCGAGCTGTGCCATCACCTCGAGCAGCGGCACCATGTCCACTTCGCGGTCGAAGAAGTTGTGGTCGTAGAACTGGATCGCATCCACCCCGAGACGCGCGCGCAGGAACTTCAGGTCCTGCTCGAGCCGGGAGGCCGCGGGCAGCGCCATGCGGCCGCGGTACATGGCGGCGACGCCGCAGAAGGTGCAGCGGAAGCGGCAGCCGAGCGCCGCCTGGTAACCGGCGGTGCGCGCGCCGAGATAGGTGCGGGTGAGGTACTGCCGCGGATTCTCGAGCGTGTCGTAGGGCAACATGCGCGCGAGGCTGGCGGCGGAGAAACGGCGCTCGCGGTTGTGCACGATCTGCGCGCCGTCGCGCCAGCTGAGTCCGTCGATCGCCGCCCGCGCCGCCTGGTCACTGGCCCGCGCATCCAGCAGCGCGATGAGTGTGTCCTCGCCCTGTCCGCGGACGGCATAGTCGACGTAGCTCGAGTTGAGCGTCGCCTCGGGACAGACCGTGGGAAAGGCGCCGCCCCAGATGATCGGCACCGCCGGCGCGCTGGCGCGGATTGCCTGCGAGACGGCGATGGCGGAGATGAGCTGTGGGCCGCCCATCACGGTGACGCCCACGGCGTCGACAGCGCCCGCGCGAACCCGGCGCACCGCGCTCGCGACGAAGTCGCGGTCGATGTTGCCATCGAGCAGGCTGGCCTCGTGACGGCCGGCCAGCGCGCTCGCCAGGCTCAGCACCGCGAGCGGAAAGCGCGCGTGGCGCCGGCCGGTGATGGTCGGGTTGATCAGCAGCAGGCGTTGCGGCCGGCTCATGACAGGCGCTCCGCCGGCACCAGCCAGCGCGACAGCAGCATTTCCACCGGCCAGCGATACTCGTCGCGCCGCAGCCGATAGCGCGCCAGCTGCTGCAGCAGCCCGCGGCTGGCGGAAGGGCGCTTAGCGGCAAGCTCCTGGAAGAACTTGAAGCGCTCGATGAGCCGGAATTTCTGCGGCGTCACCCACGGGCCCGGCAGCCCCGCGACGTAGTCGAACCCGGACCACTCCTCGAGCGTCTGTGGCAGCTGAAAGCCGCGTGCCACCGCGTCGCGCACCAGCTCGCTCCCCGGGTAGGGCTTGAAGTAGTAGATCGGCGTCAGAAACCCGGGGCTGAGCGAGCGCAGGCGCTTCGCGCAGGCCAGCGTCGCGCGGATGCTGGCATCGCTCTCGTCGGGGAAGCCGACGATGAACGGAAAGTGCCCGGCGATACCATGACGCAGCATCCGCTCAACGGTGTGGAACACCTGCTCGATGCGGATGTCCTTGTGGATACGCCGTAGCATCTCGTTGGAACCGGACTCGACCCCGACCAGGAGGCGCCGCAGGCCCGACTGGCGGCAGCGGGCCCACACTGCTTCCGGCAGCCGCACGCCCTGATCGGCGCGCATGGTGGCGGCCCAGGTCACCTCGAGTCCCGAGTCGATGAGCTGCTCGGCGAACGCCTGCACGCGCCGCGCGCGCGTGAAGAACGTCTCGTCCTGGAAGTTCACGTCGTCGAAGCGGTAACGCTCCCACAGCTCGCGCAGGCGCAGCGCCATGCGCGTCGGCTCGAGGCCGACCCACTTGCGTCCGTACACGAACGGGTCGGAGCAGAAGGCGCAGCGGAAGTTGCAGCCCTGCGAGGATATGTAGTCGAGCTGCCGTTTGCCTTTGAGCTCGAAGTAGCGCTCCACCGGGATCAGCCCGTAGTCGTGGGCCCGGAAGCGCTCGACCGGCGCGAGCGGGCGCGGCGGGTTCTCGAGGATGCTGCCGTCGGCGAGCCGCACGGTGCAGCCCTCACAGCCGGCGAGCGTGCGCCCTTGCGCCAAGCGCCCGACCAGCTCGGCGAAGGTCTCCTCGCCCTGGCCGCGCACGGTGACGTCGACGCACGGCTCCTGCAGGCACTCGCGCGCGAACATCGAGGGGTGCCAGCCGCCCCATATCACCGGCAGATCGGGGCGCGTGCGCTTGGCGAGCCGCGAGATGCGCAGGGCGTCCGCGATGGGCGCGCCGGTCAACACCGTCACGCCGAGGCACAGTGCATCCGGCAGGTGCGCGCGCACGGCGGCTTCCGGATCGCGCTCCAGCCGCCCGTCGATGATGACCACCTCGTAGCGCTCGGGATCGAGCTCGGAGCCGATCGCAAGCAGCGCGAGCGGCATGGTGAAGAACACGGCGCACGGGTTGTACAGCACCACCTTGAGCCGCGCCGCGTTCCCGCCGGGGCTCATGCCGCGCACTCCGGCGCGGCGGGCGCGACTTTGACCACCGCCAGGCGCTCGTTCACGAAGCGGCGCGCGGCGTGCACGGTGACGGTGAGGCCGCAGCGGCGGAACTGCTCGAGAAAATTCTGCGCGCCGCCGAAGGTCGACAGCACCACGAGTGCGGCGCCGCCCGGCTTGAGGTGTGCGCTGAGGCCCGCAGCGAAGCGCTCGGCGACATCCGGCGAGCGCCATGCCCGGTCGCGCTCATCCAGCGGCGTGCCGGTGAGGAATGGCGGATTGAAGAGAATGAGATCGAAGCGCTCGCCAGCCACCGGTGCGTACAGGTCACCCTGGCGCACCTCGATGCGATGCTCGAGTTGATTGAGGTGGGCGTTGAGGCTGGCGCAGCGCACCGCGGCCGGGTTGATGTCGACCGCCACCACGCGCCGGGCGAGCGCTGCGGCGAGCACCGCGCACACACCCGAGCCGGTCCCCATGTCGAGCACGTCTGCCGCTGCAGTCACCCGGCGCGCATCCAGCTGGGCGGCCAGAAAGGCGCCGGTGCGCGGCAGCTTGGGATTGAAAACGCTCGGCGTGACCACGAGCGGCACGCCCTGCACGCGCTCGAGGCGAAAGTCGTCGTAGCGGTGCCTGCCGCTCACACGGTAGCCGAGGGCCAGCGCTTTGCCGGCGAGCGCGGCGAGGCGCCGGAAGCGCAGCGGCGCCAGCACGTACGGCTGCAGCGCGAGCGTCGCCGGTGGCACGAGCTCAGCCATGCGCGCACCGGCGCATCAGGAAGTCTGCCGTGGCCCGCTCCGCGGGCTCCCGCCACAGCGAGCACACGCAGCGCGCGCATTCGGGCCGCGCTCCGGCACGGATACGCGCGCGCAGCGCGATCATGGCATCGCCGCCCACGGTTTGTGCGAGCGCGGACTCGCGGGGCTGCGGCGGACCCGGGATGAAGAAGCACGGGCTGACGTGGCCGCTGGCATCGATGACGGCGGAGTAGTCGAATACGTTGCAGCGCACCGGCGGAAAGGCGCCGAGACCGCACGCGGCCGAGAAGTACTGGTGCAGGCGGTGGAGCTTGCGCGCGCTGTCGGCGATCAGCCCCGAGCGGAAGTCCGCCGCGCACTCGCGCTCGAGCCGCTCGAGCAGTTCCCCGAGGACGGGCAGGTCCTGCGGCTGCAGCGCCGGGGCCGTGTCGGCTGCCTGGCGGCGGCCGAAGGCGTGGCTGTTGGCGACATCCACCGCGACGAAGGACAGCTGGCTGGCGCCGAGCTCGCGTGCCAGCGCGACGAACTGCAGCAGCTCGCGGTAGTTGGCGCGCTGCAAGGTGACGCGCACGCCGAGCGGCGTGCCGGCTGCGGCCGCCGCGCGCGCGCCCGCACACACGGTGTCGAACGCATCCAGCCCGCGGATGGCGGCGTAGGTCGCGCGGTTGGTGCCGTCGAGCGAGACGGTGATGGCATCGAACAGCTGGGTGGCGCGCTGCGCATGCTTGGCGAGCGACAGGCCGGAAGTCAGCAGCCAGAGCGCGAGCCCCTGATCGCGCAGCAGCTGCGCGATCTCGACCCACTGGCGGTTGAGCAGCGGCTCACCTCCCGAGATGAGTACCACGCGGGTCTCGAGCCGCGCCAGGCTCGGCAGCAGCCGCCTGACCGCCGCGAGATCGAGGTCGGCACGCCCGTGCCGCCAGTAGTCGCAGGTCACGCAGCGGGAATTGCAGCGCTCGCTGAGGTAAAGGGTGAGCAGCGGCAGGCGCTGCAGCCCCGGATCGAGATGACTGGAAAGTTGAGCCAATACCTTCGCGCCTGTGCTACACACCGCCGCTTCCCGCACCGCATTCGCGCTGCGACCATCCGCATCGGTGGGTCGGCAGCGGTGCTGCCGGGGTTCACGTGCCCCCCTGGCGCGGCGTTCCCGAACCCGCAGGGGGTGCGGCGCGCCTCAGGCGCGCTGGCGCTGCTGGTAGACCGATCGCTTCAGTTTCCAGCGCTTGTGCGACCAGGGCCAGTCGCAGGGCGCCGCGTGGATCTGCTGCTCGACTCGGCGCGCGTAGGTTTCGGTGAGCTCCCCGGGCAGTCGCGCCGGCCCGCCGCCCGAGAGCGGCTCGAGCTGCATCTCGTAGCAGCCGCGGGCGGTGCGCCGCATGGCGATGAAGAACGCCGGAAAGCGCGTGACGCGGGTGATCTCTTCGGGCCCCATGTAGAAGGCGGTGTCGCGATTGAGGAAGCGCGTCCAGTACTTGTGCTCGCTGGTGGTCGGTTCCTGGTCGGCGACCATCGCGATTGCCCGCACCACGTCGCGGCGGCTGATGATGTCCGCGAGCAGCCGCTTGGCGGGCACCAGGTGGGCGCCGAAGCGCGTACGCAGCTTCTTCATCTCGCGCTCCGCCCAGCTGTCGGTAAGGGGCTTGTAGGCCGCGTCCAGCGGGTAGCCGAGCTCGAGCGACAGCGCGAGCAGCATCCACTCCCAGTTGCACTGGTGCGCGGCCACCAGCAGGACGGACTGGCCGCGCTCGAGGTGCGTGCGGGCCGCATCGAGGTTGACGATGCGCACGCGCCGGCGGATCTCCTCGGGCGACATGCTGACCGACTTGATCACCTCGACCAGCACCTGCGCGAAGCCGAGGTAGTAGCCGCGCACGACCGCGCGCAGCTCCGGCTCGTCGAACTGGGGGAAAGCCCGCGTGAGGTTCTCACGCACGACGTGCATGCGGTAGGGAAACACCCGGAACGCAAGCCAGCCGAGCACGCTGGCGATGCCATACAGCACCGCGAGCGGCAGGCGCGACAGCAACCGCGCCCACCAGGCCGGGGGCGCAGCGGGTGCGGCGGTGTCGGTAGCAGTGTCGGTGTCGTCCGGCGAAACGCTGCTCAGCATCCGCGCTAGTTTACCGGACGCGGTTGCACGGGGTTCGCCGCGGCGGGCGGTGGCTGTGCGGTCAACACCCGGCCGAAACGCGGCGCAAGCCAGCGCTCGATGTCGTCGATGATGGTGAACGCAGCCGGCACGATCACCAGCGTCAGCGCGGTGGAGGTCATGAGGCCGCCGATCACCGCGATCGCCATCGGCTGGCGGAACGCCGTGTCGCCGCCGAAACCGAGGGCGACGGGCATCATGCCGGCCACCATGGCGATGGTCGTCATGACGATCGGCCGCGCGCGCTTGTGCCCGGCTTCCAGGATCGCGGTCACACGATCCTTGCCGGCGCGCATCTCCTCGATGGCGAAGTCGACCAGCAGAATCGAGTTCTTGGCGACGATGCCCATGAGCATCAGCAGGCCGATGAATACCCCGAGCGAGGCGGAGAATCCGGTCACCAGCAGCGCAATGGCCACGCCGCCGAGGGACAGCGGCAGGGCGAACAGGATGGTGATCGGCTGCAGCACGCGCGCGAACAGCAGCACCAGCACGGCGAACACCATCAGGATCCCCGTGCCCATGGCGATCGCCATGTTGCCGATCAGCTCGTTCATGTACTTGGCATCGCCCACTTCCACGCGGTGCACGCCCTGCGGCAGGTTCTTGAGCGTCGGCAGGTTGTAGATCGCCTTCATCGCCGGCCCGAGCTCCATGCCCTTGAGATCCGCATCGATGAACAGGCGGCGGCTCTGGTTGTAACGGCGCACGCGCGTCGGGCCTTCGCCGAAGCTGATGTCCGCCACCGCCTTCAGGGGTACCGTGCTGCCCTTGGTAGTGGGCACCGGCAGGTTCTCGAGCGTCGTCAGGCTCTTGCGGCTCTCCTCCAGCAGGCTGACGCGGATCGGCACCTGGCGGTCGGCGAGCGAGAACTTGGCGCTGTTCTGGTCGAGCTCACCGAGGGTGGCGATGCGGATGGTCTCGCTGATGCTCTCGACCGTCACGCCGAGCTGCGAGGCGAGATCGAGGTGCGGGTGTACCAGGATCTCCGGGCGCGGCAGGTCGTTGTTGATGCGTGCGTCGCGCACGAACGGCAGCGTGCGCATCTCGTCCACCACCTTGCGGGCGGTGTCGTAGGTGAGCTGTGGGTCGTCACCGGTGATGTAGATGTTGACGTCGCGGCCGTTGCCGTTGCGCTGGAAGTGCAGCTGCGCGTCGGGAATCGCCTTGAGGTCCTGGTAGACCCGATCCTCGAACTCACGCTGCGTCACGTGCCGCTGGTTGCGCGGCACCAGCGCGATGTCGAGCTCGGCCTGCCGCACACCCTCATCGCTCGAGCCCACCAGCTCCACGATGTCGCGTACCTCGGGTTGACGCGCCAGGATCCGGTAGGCGGCGGCGGTGACGCGCGAGGTGTCCTCGAGTCGCACGCCCGGTGGCAGCTCGACAGTGAGCGTGGCGGTACCGAAGTCCGCTTCCGGTATGAAGGAGAACGGTACGAACACGAACAGCCCGACGAGCGACAGGATGAAGAACGCCAGGCCTGCGAGCAGCGTCTTCCATCGATGCAGCGTGCACCAGCGCAGCGTGCGCTGGTACCAGGACATGATCGGCCCGTCGGCGTGCGCGGCGATGCGATCGCTCTTGAGCGTGTAGGCGGCCAGTACCGGCGTGATGAGACGTGCGACCAGCAGCGAGAAGAACACTGCCGCCGCCACCGTCAGGCCGAACTGCTTGAAGTACTGACCCGTGATCCCGCCCATGAAGCTCACCGGCAGGAATACCGCGATGATGGTGGCCGAGGTCGCCACCACCGCCAGCCCGATCTCGTCGGCGGCATCGAGCGCTGCCTGGAAGGCGCCCTTGCCCATGCGCATGTGGCGCACGATGTTCTCGATCTCGACGATCGCATCGTCGACCAGCACGCCCGCGACCAGCGACAGGGCGAGCAGGCTGATGGAGTTCAGCGTGAAGTCCATCCACAGCATCACCGCGAAGGCCGGGATCGCCGACAGCGGGATGGCGAGCGCGGAGATCAGCGTGGCGCGCGTGTTGCGCAGGAACAGGAACACCACCAGCACGGCCAGGATCGAGCCCTCGACCAGCGCGCTGAGCGCCGAATGGTAGGTGTCCTTGGTGTAGTCGACGCTGGTGTAGACCAGCGTCAGCTTCACCTGCGGATTCTCCTTGCGGATCTTCGCCAGCTCCTCCTGGATGCCCGCATCGACGCTGACATCGGAGTAGCCCTTGGCCTTCGAGACGCCGAAGGTGGTCGCGGGGCGGCCGTTGAGCCGCGCGATCGAGCGGATCTCGCCGACACTGTCGCGCACGTCCGCGACGTCTGCGAGGCGCGCGAACCGTCCGCCGGACAGCGCGATCTGCGAATCCGCCAGCGCCGCGGCGGTGCGCGCCCCGCCAAGGACGCGGATCGCCTGCTCACCGCCGCCCACCTGCGCGCGACCGCCGGCGGAGTCGAGGTTAAGCGTGCGCAACTGGTCGTTCACCTCGACCGCGGTGATGCCGAGCGCCTGCATGCGCGCCGGGTCGAGCTCGACGCGGATCTCGCGGTTGACGCCACCGCCGCGTTGCACCTGCGCGACGCCGTTGACGTTCAGCAGTCGCTTGGTGATGGTGTTGTCGACGAACCAGGACAGCTCCTCGTCGCTTATCGAGCTGGAGCTGACCGCGTAGTAGTCCATCGGGCCGCCGTCGACGTTGACGCGCTGGACGACCGGCTCCTGGATGCCCTGCGGCAGCTGCACGCGCACCTTGGCCACCGCATCGCGCACGTCGGCGACCGCACGGTCGATGGGCGTGCCGAGCTCGAACTGCACGAAGATGAAGGCCGAGCCCTCGACCGCCCAGGAGGTGATGTTGTCGATGTTGCCGATGCCGGCGATGGCACCCTCGACCTTCTGCAGGACCTGCGTCTCCATCTCCTGCGGTGCCGCGCCTGGCTGTTCGATGTTGACCGTCACCCCGGGGAAGGCGATATCCGGGTCGGCGGTGATCGGCAGGCGCAGGAACGACACCAGCCCGAGGAACAGCAGCACTACGAACAGTACGATCGGGGGCAGCGGATGCCGGATGGCCCACGCCGAGATGTTTTTCACGGTCTTCCGTCCTCGCCCTAGGACGCTGCGGCCGGGGCGACCTTCACTTCCTCGCCCTCGCGCAGGAAGCCTGCGGCGGTGCTGACGACGTGCTCGGAGCCGGTGAGCCCGGCGGCGATGACCACGCCGTCCTCGGAGGTATCGGCGACCTGCACGTCGCGCCGCACGACGTGATTGCGCCCATCGACGATGTAGACGTAGCTGCCCTTGGCGTCACTGAGTACCGCTGTCTGCGGTACGACCGGACGCATGGCCTTGCCGACCCACACGGTGCCGCGCGCGAATGCGCCCGGACGAAGCGCCGGGTCGGGAGTGAGGGCGATACGGATGTCGCCGAGGCGGGTCTGCGGGTCGATGATGGCGCCGAGCAGCCGCACGTGTCCCTCGAACGCCTGCGGCAGGCCGGTCACGTGCACGCTCGCGGCCTCGCCGACCTTGACCTGTGCGAGATCCTGCTCCGCAATCTGCCCGCGCATCTCGACCTCACCGCCGCTGGCGATGCGAAACAGTGCATCGCCACCAGGGCTGGCAATCTGTCCGACCTCGGCGTGGCGGGTGAGGACGATGCCGTCGAACGGCGCCACGATGCGGGTGCGCGCAAGCCGCGCCTGTCCTTCGGCGAGCTGTGCGGCCACCACCTTCACGTTCGCCGCGTCGGTCACGGCGGTTGCCCGGCGCTTCTCGATGTCCTCGGCCGAGAGCGCGCCGGCGGCCTCGACCCCGAGCGCGCGGCGGTACTCCGCTGCCGACAACGCCGCCTGCGCGCGCGCCTGCTCGAGCGAGGCCGCGAGGCGATCGAGCTGCGGGATGAGCACGGAATCACTGAGCTTGGCGAGCAGCTGCCCGCGCTTGACGTGGTCGCCGGCCTCGACGTAGACCGCGTCGATCCGTCCGGTGTCGCCCTCGTTGCCGATGGGCATGTCGTAGCGTGCCGCGATTGCGCCCGTGAACGTTATGCTCGAGGTGACCGACTTCACTCCGGGCGTGACGACCGAAATCAGCGGCATGTTCTGCTGCTGGGCGAGCGGCACCAGCGCGGCCTTGGCGTGCATGACCCGCCAGGCAACGAGCGCGACGAGCAGCGCCGCGACGGCCACGCCGATCGGCAGCAGCCACTTGCGCGGCCCGGCCGCACCAGGGGGCGCCGCCGTGGCGTCGGCTGGCAAGGTCAGGGGCTGCGCCGAGCCGTCCGGGGCGAAGCGACGGTCGCGCGCGATCCACGTGACCTGCGGATCCTCGCTCCCTGGAGTGCTCATGACGTGTTCGGGGTTCGTACCCACGGACATATTCCTCTAGGCCCAGACCTTCCGGTGGCCGGATCAGCCGACCCGCAACGCAGCCTCAAGTTTAAGACTCCGCGAAAGAAATCGAGCACCCGAAACGCCAGGCAGACACCGTCAGGCGACGGGCCGAGTGCCGCCGGGAACAGTCGCCGTCGGGGCGCTATCGCGCGGTTCAACGGTCCTTTTGCCGGGATAGCGAAAAAGGCATTTTACCCCAGTCAACCGGGGCAACGGAATCGCTTGCTCAGTCCTCTTCCGGCTCGTATCGCGGACGGGGGGGGCCGCTCTCGGCGGTCTGCAGCTCATGAACCTGGCGCTCCAACTCCGCGATGCGTTGTTCCATCTCGTCACTTTGAGCGGCTGGGCCGCCCGGGACCTCAACCACCCACCGTTGCACGGGCAGCGGCACTGCCGCGAGCGCGTCCATGTAGACGCGCAGCGCCTCCTCGTTCGCCCGCAAGTGCGACCGGCCGTCGGCGCCCTGGTGGGAAATCAACAGCCGCAGGTCGATGAAGCGCTGGACGATCTTCACGTGTATCTCGGCCCAGTTCCCCGAGCCGCCGAGGTACGGTCCCGGCGAGGTTGCGTAGTGCGTCAGGATCTCCCGCTCGAGTGGTGTCGTAGCCATGTGTAGGAGGGTGTCCGCGTAGCCCCCTGGCCGTAGCGCTCAGGGTCGCTCGATGCCGTGTTTTTGTTAGGAGAATCAGCTAGTTGTAGTGTGTGGTGCCGGGAATAGGATTCGAACCTACGACCCGCGCATTACGAATGCGCTGCTCTACCAGCTGAGCTATCCCGGCGCGCGCCACGGAAAGCCGGGCATTCTACAGTTTTCTGCGCAGGCGGATCACGAGGTCGATGCCGGCCACCTCGGTACCCGGTGGAGGCGAGGGCAGGCGGCTGAACTGCACGTCGGGAACGGGAACGTCGATCAGTGCGCCCGTATTCAGGTCGTGGAAGTGATAGTGCGGATCGACATTGGAGTCGAACCAGGCACGCGAGCCATCGACCGACAGCTGGCGGATCAGCCCATGCGCGGCAAACAGGTTCAGGGTGTTGTAGACGGTGGCCTTGGAGATGCGCGCTCCGGCCATGCGCAGCTGCGCCAGGATCTGCTCGGCAGAGAGATGTTGAGGCGCTGCCATCAGCAGCGCGGCGATCCGCACCCGCTGGGCGGTCGGCCGCACCCCGCACTCGAGCAGGCGCTGCTCGCAGCGATTGGTGCCGCCGCTACCGGCGCCCCCTGGGGCATCAGGCTCCATAAGCGTCGGATTATAGGCACAGAGACGCGGCCGCTGCCGCTTTGGGCTTGCCACCGGCACCGAGCCTCCCTCGCCCTGCAAACCCCCGCCGCTGGCCGAAGCTCGCCCGGCGGCCGCTTCAGGCGAGCTTGCTCTGCAGATGTTGCGCCAGCTCGGCGATGGTCGGGAAATCGAACAGCTCGGTGAGGTCGACCTTGCCGGGGAACTCGCGGTCGATCTGCTCGTGAATCTCGATGAGCTTCAGCGAGCTCGCGCCGAGCTCGAACAGATTGTCGTTCACGTCGATGCGCTTGCCCTCGAGCGCCGCATCGCAAATGGTCTTGAGCTGCTCTTCGATCGCGGTGCGCGAGCGCTGCTCCGGGCCGCGCTGCGCCGCCCGCAGCGCGGCCAGCTGCGCAAGCTCCGCATCGAACTCGCCCTCGACATAGCCATCGCCGAGCAGGTGCCGCTGGACCTTGCCGCTCGTGGTCTTGGGGATGCGCTTGACCGGCACCACGGCCGACACCTCCAGGCCGGCCTGCTCGTTGATGAGGCGCGCGACTTGCGTGGCGAGCGGCAGGAACTCCTCGACGCCTCCGCGATGGAGCACGAACACCACCAGCTGCTCGAGCTCCGAGCCGCGCGGGCGCACGCCGGCAGCGACCACCTTGCCGAGCTCGAGACCGGGCAGGCGCTGCACCAGCGCCTCGAGATCGTGCGGGTAGTAGTTCTGGCCGTTGACGAAGATGATCTCCTTGGCGCGGCCGCAGATGTACAGATCCCCGCCGTGCCAGAGACCGAGGTCGCCGGTACGCAGCCAGCCGTCGGCGGTGAATGCGGCGGCGTTCGCCTGCGAATCCTCGTAGTAGCCGCCCGTGACGTTCTCCCCGCGCATGAGCACGTGACCGATCCGGCCCTGCGGGAGCTCACGGTCCGCCTCGTCGGCGATACGCACCTCGCAGTAAGGGATCGGTCGCCCTTCCGAGACCAGCCGCAGCGCGTCCCGGTCGCGCTCGCCCACCGGCTCGACCGGGTCGCCGGCATTCATGCGATGGCGGTTGAGGGCCAGCACGCGAAGCGGTGCGCCCACCGGCGGGAAGCTCACCGCCAGCGAGGCTTCCGCCAGTCCGTACACCGGGTACATGGCCGTACGCGCAAGCTGCGCCGGCGCCAGCCGCGTCAGGAACTCCTCGCACAGCTCGACCGAGATCGGCTCGGCGCCGTTGAAGATCAGCCGCACGCTGGACAGGTCGAGACCCTCGAGCGGGCGGTCGGCGAGTACCTTCAGGTAATGCTTGTAGCCGAAGTTCGGCGAGCACAGGATCGTGGCGCGCACGCGTGTCGCGAGCGTCAGCCACAGGAGCGGCCGGCGGATGAACAGCTCGGTCGGCATCAGGTGCGTATGCACGCGGTTGGCGAACATGATCAGGTGAAAGCCGATGAGCCCCATGTCGTGGGTCAAGGGCATCCACGACAGGCTCACGTCCTCGGCGCTGAAGCCGGCGACCTCGGTGGCGCCGCGACAGTTGGCGAGGATGTTGCTGTGTGTCAGCACGACGCCCTTCGGCTCGCTGGTGGCGCCGGAGGAGAACTGGATGAAGGCGGTGTCACCCGCGGCGACGCGCTGCACGCTGCCCGGGCGTGAGATGTCATCGAGGTCATCAACCAGGAACGTGCGCCGGCGCAGCGCCTCGTAGAGCTGCGTGGCGCCGTTGTGGGCGGCGAAGGTACCGATGCGCTCGAGCGAGCGACGCTCGGTGTAGATGTACGGTGTGCCCAGGCGCTGCACGATGCGCAGCAGCTTCATGCGGTGCTCGTCGCTGATGCCGAGCGCCACCGGCACCGGCACGATGCCGCCGAGCAGCGCCGCCCAGAACGCATCGATGAACTGCTCGTTGTTGTTCAGGAACAGGATCAGCTTGTCGCCGCGGCGCGCGCCGAGGCGCTGCAGGTGCCAGAGGATGCCGAGCGCACGCTCGTGGAGCTCGGCGAACGACACGCGACGGCTATCGTTCTCGGCTTCCACGTAAGTGATCTGGCCCGGGAGGGTGCGATTGCTCTCGATGAGTTCGCTCAGGGTCGTGGCGGTGATCATCAGCGGGCTTCCAGCCTCATGCGCAGCGGGTGACGCGTGCGCAGGTTGATCTGCGCCTCGAGCTCGAGCGGCCGGTCGGGCACGTACCGCAGGCGGTAGTGGCGCGCCACCTTGTAGAGGTGCATGAGCATCTCGTAGAGCGCGAACGTCTCGCCGATGCAGTGCCGCGGGCCGGCGGCGAACGGCATGTAGGCGAAGCGCGGGCGCTCGGCCTCGTGCTCGGGCGCGAAGCGCTCCGGATCGAAGATCTCGGGATCGCGCCAGAACAACGGATGGCGATGCAGCAGATACAGCGGCAGCAGCACGTTGGTGCCCGGCGGCACCGCATAGCCGCCGAGCACGTCGGCCGCGATCGTGCGCCGTGACAGCACCCAGCCCGGCGGATACAGCCGCAGCGCCTCGCTGATGACCTGCTGCGTGTAGCTGAGCGCTTCCATCTGCGCCAGCGTCGGCGCGTCGAGCCCGGGTGCGGCATCGATCTCGGCGTGCAGGCGCGCCTCGGCCTCGGGGTGCTGCGACAGCAGGTACCAGGTCCAGTTCAGCCCGCTGGCGGTGGTCTCGTGCCCGGCGACGATGAGGGTCATCACCTCGTCGATCAGCTCGCGCTCACCCATCGGCGCGCCGCTGTCCTTGTCGCGCGCCGCCATCAGCATGGCCAGATAGTCGAAGTGCTGCTCGCCTTCCGTGCGGCGCCGCTCGATCAGCTGCGCCACCAGCCGGGTGAGGGAGCGGAACTTGTAAGCGAACTGCAGATCACGCGAGGATTCCCTGGTCACGACCTCGAAGGGGTTGCTGCCGAGCTGCTCGGTCAGGCGGTCGAGATCGCGGCTGAACACCGCGCGCAGGACGATCGCGAGCGTCAGCTCGCTCATCTCGTCGGTGAGATTAACCGGCGCATCACCTGCGGCCAGCGTTTGCCAGCGCGCGAGGAAACGCTCGTTGGCCGCGGCGATGACCTCGGCAAACTGGCTGATGACGCGGCGGTGGAACAGCGGCTGCAGCATGTAGCGCTGGCGCGTCCACAGCTCGCCTTCGCTGGTCATGATGCCCTTGCCGAGCAGGATGCGGACGCGATCGAGGCCGACGCCCTTGGTGTAGTTGCGGTGGTTGGAGACCAACACCCGCTTCACGTCATCCGGGTGGTGGATGACATAGGTATAAGATCGGCGTGCCGGAACGAACACCCGATAGGTGTCGCCGTGGCGGGCGAACAGCTCGATCATCCGCTCCAGGGAGTCATCCGTGGAGCCGACGTCGAACTGCAGCTCAGCCTCGGGAGGGGCGCTTTTTGCGGTTGCGGCGGCGGTCATGCAAGCTATTGAAAGCCAAAATTTAATTCTATATCACACCGAACTTCGGGGTGAGTGGCCACACGTACAAGCCGCAAGGCTCGCCGCGCGGCTGCGCTACCCGAAGCGCACCGCCCTCGGTGCGGACGCGGCGGGGCGGGCGAGCCTTGCGGGCATCGCGCTCGCCCTGCGCGCGCTCGCGCAGCTGCTCGGGCGCACCATCGCGCCGGGCGAGATCGAGTTCGCCGCAGGCCACAAGCCGCAGCTCGCGCCGGACGCTGCCGGCGAGCCCGCCGGCGTCAACACGAGCGTGCAGGCAGCCGCCGATTTCAGCATCTCGCACGCCGGGCCCTGGGTCGGCTGCGCGGCGCTCGCGCACGGGCGTGTCGGCCTCGACATCGAGACGGGCCTGGATGCACGCATCGTCGACTGGGTGGCGCGCGAGGCGCTCCTCAAGGCGACCGGGGTCGGCATGCGTGGCGCGCAGGAGGTGCGAGCGCTGCCGTTGCAGGAAGGTCCGATATCCTGGCGCGGCGAGTCGTGGCATCTGCGCCTCCTGACACAGTTCGCCGGCGCCGCGGCGTGCGTCGCCTCGAGCCGGCCGGCGCCGGCCCTGGCAGTAACCCAGGTGTCGCTCGCGGAGCTATTCGCTGCATGAGCCGCGACGAAGACGGCCGCCTGCGCAATACGCTGTATCGCACGACCACGCGCTCGGGCCGGCGCATGACCCCGGCGCGCCGCTTCCTGTATCGGCTCATCGTCCCCCTGGCGCTGGCGATCATTCGCCTGTGGTGGCTCACCTGCCGCGTGGTACGGGTGGAGGGGCGCGCGCATCTCGAGGACGCCCTGGCGCGCGCCCCGTCGCTGGTGCCGTGTTACTGGCATCAGCACCAGCTCTATTGCGGCAAGTTCCTGGTCGAGGATCCGCGCCTCACGGTCGGCTGGCTGATCAGCCCCTCGGTCGACGGTGAACTCGGCGCGATGATGGTACGGCGCTTCGGCGGGGCGGTGATCCGCGGCTCCTCGACCCACACCGGCGCGCGGGCGCTGCGCGATTACTACCAGGCGCTCGTGCAGGATGACATCTCGCCGGTCATCACGCCGGACGGCCCGCGCGGCCCCCGCTTCAAATTCAAGCCCGGCGCACTGCTGCTGTCGCAGATGTCCGGCAGGCCCATTCTGCCGATGTCGTACGCGGCCTCGCGCGCCTGGTTGATCAAGTGGGACAGGTTCGTAATCCCGGTGCCGTTCTCGCGCATCGCCATCGCGATCGGCGCGCCGGTCTATGTGCCGCGGGTGACCGATGCCGCACTGCTCGCGCACCTGCAGGCGCAGATGGAAGAGGAGCTCGGGCGGCTGTACGGCGTGGCGCGGGATGCCCTCAGCGCTCGCTGAAGCGCGCGGGCGCGAGCCCGCCCGCGCATTCTGTTAAAGACCCCGCAGCGCCCCGAATCCGAGAACGAACAGTAAGTTAGCTTGTGTTCCTGAATCAGTGTGCGAGAATCCGGCGTAACCACTTGGAATGCGGCCGTGGTTTATTTCCTCGAGTCCGTGACGGGACGTCACGCGCGAGCAGGAACAAATGATTACGCTTCGTTTCTTGGGTTAACGGGAGGTCTGACCTTCAATGACGAACCCGCCGCCGGATAAGCCGGCGGACTTCACCGCCTCCGATCTGCTCTCGGCCGATGCCTGGACTGGCCGTGTACCCAAGCCCGTGCTCGGTGTCGATGTGGTCTGCACCAAGATCGCGGTCGACTTCCAGAACATGCGCCGTGACACGACCGAGGAGTGCCTGCGGCGCAATCTCGAGCTGCTGCGGGGTGCCACGGGCGCTGACTGCGCTTTCCTCGCGACGCTGAGCAGCGACGACGGCACGATCGCCGACGTGCAGCTGGCGCGCAGTGCGTTTGCGCAATGCCGCCCGGAGGCGCTGGTCGGCACGTCGCTCGGCACCTTCCCGTGGCTGAAGGGCCGGATGGAGCACCTGCGTCTGTCCGAGCTGCGCGACACCCGTGCGCCGCGGCACGAGCAGGCCGTGGAAGCTGGCCGGTTCGCCGAGCTGCAGATCGGCTCGGCGCTGCTCGTGGCGATGCACGCCCAGGGCAAGGCGATCGGCATCCTGGGACTCGCCCACAGCCTGCCGCGCGGCGCGTGGGATGTGAACCTGCAGCTGCTGATGAAGCTCATCGGTAGCAGCCTCGCCACCGGGCTCGAGCGCATCCGCGTCGAGGCGCGGCTCGCCAAGCTCGAGGAGCGTACCAACCTGTTCCAGGCCGCCGCCAACGACGGTCTGTGGGATTTCGACGTCGAGAGCAACGAGGTCTACTTCTCGCCGCGCTGGAAGGCCATGCTCGGCTACGGCGACGACGATATGCGCGGCTCCCCGGACTGGCGCAGCCTCGTGCACCCGGACGATCTGGCACGCGTGCAGGCGGCGATCCGCGACCACGTGGCCGGCAAGACGCCGATCTTCGAGAGCACCCACCGCATGCGCCACCGCAATGGCGAGTGGCGCTGGGTGATCAGCCGCGCCACGGCCCGCGTGGACAAACACGGCCGGCTGCTGCGGCTGGTCGGCGTCGAGCTCGACATCACCGAGCGCAAGCTGTACGAGGAGGCGCTGTTCCGCGAGAAGGAGAGCGCGCAGATCACACTGCAGTCGATCGGTGACGGCGTGATCACCACCGATGCCAACTCCACGATCGACTACATCAATCCCGTGGCCGAGGAGCTGACCGGCTGGCGGCTCGAGGACGCCATGGGACGCCCGGTGGAGGAGATCTTCCGCGCCTTCCACGAGGAGACCTGCGAGCCCCTCGAGAATCCGCTCTCGGTCTCGATCCGGCGCATTCGCCCGATCAAGTCGGTGCGGCCGATGCTGCTGATCCGTCGCGATGGCAACGAGCTGTACGTGGAGAGCACCGCCGCCCCGATCCGCGACGGCGCCGGCCACGTGGCCGGCGGCGTGCTGGTGTTCCACGACGTCAGCGAGTCGCGCGAGCTCAATCGCCGGCTCTCCTACCACGCCAGCCATGACCTGCTCACCGGGCTCGTCAACCGCCGCGAGTTCGAGAGCCGCCTGGAGCGCGCGCTGAAGAGCGCCAAGGCGCGCGAGGCTTCCTACGCGCTGTGCTATCTCGACATCGACCAGTTCAAGATCGTCAACGATACCTGCGGCCACAGTGCAGGGGATGCGCTGCTAGGCCAGGTGGGCGCGCTGTTGAAGTCCAAGGTGCGCTGGCGCGACACGCTGTCGCGCCTCGGTGGCGACGAGTTTGGCATCCTCCTGGAGAGCTGCTCGCTCGATGAGGCGATGCGTACCGCCGAGACGCTGCGCGAGGGCGTGCGTAACTTCCGCTTCACGTGGGAGGACCGCGTGTTCCGCCTCGGCGCCAGCATCGGTGTGGTGCCGATCACGGCCGACAACGAGGACGTCGCCTCGATCCTGTCGGCGGCGGACTCGGCCTGCGCCGCCGCCAAGGAGAGCGGTCGCAACCGCGTGCACAGCTTCGCCGAGAACGACATCGAGCTCATGCGCCGCCGCCGCGAGATGCAGTGGGCGGCGCGCATCAACGCCGCGCTCGAGGAAGGGCGCTTCGAGCTGTTCCGCATGGCGATCCAGCCGCTGCAGCGGGTCGAGACCGGCGCGCACTACGAGCTGCTGCTGCGCCTGAAGGACGAGACCGGGCGCATCGTCGCGCCGAACGACTTCATCGCTGCCGCCGAGCGCTACGGCATCACGCCGGCGATAGACCGCTGGGTGATCGAGAACGCCTTCCGCTGGCTGGTGTCGGAAGCGGACGAGCGCGAGAAGCTGATACAGTGCTCGATCAATCTCTCCGGCCAGAGCCTCGGCGATGACAAGTTCCTGCCGTTCGTCATCGACCAGTTCCACAAGAGCGGGCTGGACGCCTCCAAGATCTGCTTCGAGATCACCGAGACGGCCGCGGTGGCGAGCTTCAGCCAGGCCAACCGCTTCATCCAGGCGCTCAAGGAGCTCGGCTGCAAGTTCGCGCTCGATGACTTCGGCACCGGGCTGTCCTCGTTCGGCTACCTCAAGCACTTCCCGGTCGATTACCTCAAGATCGACGGCAGCTTCGTACGCGAAATCCTGCGCGACCCGATCGATCGCGAGATGGTGCGCTCGATCAACGAGATCGGGCATCTCACCGGCAAGCAGACCATCGCCGAGTTCGCCGAGAACGCCGAGATCATCCAGATGCTGACCAGCCTCGGGGTCGACTACGCCCAGGGTTACGGCGTCGCGCAGCCGCAGCGCGTGGTGAAGTCAGCCGTCGCCTGACGGCCAAGAGCGCTGTCAGCGCCGGCTGAAGCTCCGCTGCGCACTGATCGGTACCGCCATCCGCGCCGCAGCGTACACTGGCGGCCCAAGCCAGGAGGAGACTGCCATGAAGAAGACATGGCTGGCACTGCGTGCATGTACGGCGCTGACGTTGGTTGCAGCCGCCGCTTCTGCGCACGCCAACACCAATTTACTGACCAACGGCAGCTTCGAGCTCGGCACCTTCACCAACCAGGGTAATGACACCGAGACGTTCACCGCCGGCTCGACCGTAATGACCGGTTGGACGACCGTTGGCAACTTTGTATCGTGGATCGGGCCCACCAATCCTTTCGGCCTCTCGGCACAGGATGGCAAGTACTTCCTCGACCTCACCGGCTACCAGGCCGGCGCCCCATTCGGGGGTGTGACACAGACGATCGCGACCACACCTGGCAGGCAGTACGACTTGAGCTTTTATCTCGGCAGCTATACGGCCGTATGGGGCGGTCCCCCGGTCTCCATCACCGCCTTGGCGGGCGGCACGACTGGGCTCTTTACCAACGGCTCAGCCACCAGCAGCTCCACCTGGACGCTCGAGAACCTGCTGTTCACGGCCTCCGGCAGCAGCACGGCCATCACGTTGACCGGTGATGCAGGCGTCAACTACATCGGACTCGACAACGTCGGCGTGCAATGCGTCAGCACTGGCGGCTGTGGTAGCACGGGAGTTCCGGAACCCGCCATGCTCGGCCTGATGAGCTTCGGCCTCGCCGCACTGGGCCTAGGGCGGCGCCGGCGGCCGCGGTGATCTATCTTCTGGCGTTGCTGCCCGCCACGGCGCTGACCATCGCCGGCTACTTCGTCCTGTACCTGTCCGGGCGCGCCGAGGGCACGCTGCGTACGTTCGGGAAATATCTGGGGTTCTGGGCGTTCACGCTCGCGGGACTCGTCATCCTCGGGGCGTTGTTCGCGGCCGCACATGGCCACCGCGGGCCACCTGGCATGTGGGGCATGCGTGGCGGCATGCACTGTCCGTGGCGCGAGCCGCCGGGACCGGGTCCGTGGATGGACGAGCGCGGCGGCCCACGCCTGCCGGCGCCCGCCGAGCCGCCAGCGGCGCCGAATCCCGCCCCGCCGCCACAGCGCTGACGTGCAGCGCCTGCCTCAGGGGGTCATCGGCGCCAGCGCGCTGCGCAGCGGGGCAGCAGACAGCTGCATCCAGCCGGTGTAGGGCTGATTCATTTCGAGAATGAGAAACAGCGCACCCGCCACCGAGACCGCGCCGATCAGGAACGCGACCACCACGGTCGCGTTCAGGCGCGCGAACAGGCCGAAGGCGAAGAACAGCAGGATGAGCCAGGCGATGAGCACGAACACCAGCGGCCAGGGAATGTCGCCGGATGCCTGTTCCGCGAGCAGGCGGCGGGTTTCCCCGATGGTGGTGAGCAGCTGCAGCGCGCGGCTCTGAGCGAGTTTTTGTACCACGGTGTCGGCCGGCAGGGTGGCGATGCCGTCGAAGATTCCTGTGGCTTCCTTCTGCGCCGCGAGCGGCGTGCGGTCGATACCACCGGGACCCTCGCCGGACCAGATGCGCGCTATGTCGGCGCTCGCCACGCGACGCAGGCGCTCGCGCAGCGGCTGCGCGTCCGCCCCCAGCTTGCCAAGAAGGCGATCGAGCTCGAAGAGATTCACGCCGAGCTGCTGCAGCTCGCCACTCTGTGCGTCGTAGGCCGAATGTGCCGCGGAGATCAGCAGGCCGAGCACCAGGCCGGTAATCGTGGCGATCAGGCCGGTCACCAGCTTGACCGCATCCTTGGAGTCGCCGTCCAGGTGGTGCGCCGGCAGGCGCCGGCGCAGCAGGATGCCGGCTAGGGCCGCGACAAACGTGGAGCCAGACACCAGCAGTGCAACTACGGTGGCGGTCATACGATTGCAGCCTGGCGTGTGCGCACTCAGCCGCCGCCGAAGTCCAGGCGCATCGACAGGTCGACTGCGCGCACATGCTTGGTCATGGCGCCCACGGAGATGAAGTCCACGCCGGTCTCGGCGATCCCGCGCACGCTCTCGAGTGTTACGTTGCCGGAAGCCTCGAGCTTTACCCCCGGGCTTCGCACGTTGCGCAGCGCCACCGCCGCACGCATGTCGTTCGCGGAGAACTCATCGAGCATGACGATGTCGGGCTTGGCACGCAGCGCTTCCTCGAGCTCGTTGAGCGATTCGACCTCGACCTCGACGCCGATTCCCGGCGCGCCGCGCCGCGCCGCCTCGATGGCCGCAGTGATCGAGCCCGCCGCCGCGATGTGATTCTCCTTGATGAGCACCTGGTCGTAGAGACCCAGGCGATGGTTGTCCGCGCCGCCGCAGCGTACTGCGTATTTCTGCGCGGAGCGCAGGCCGGGCAGCGTCTTGCGGGTGTCGAGGATGCGGCAGTCGGTGCCGGCGATGGCATCGACGTAGCGGCGCGCCGCGGTCGCGGTCGCGGATAACAGCTGCAGGAAGTTCAGCGCCGTGCGCTCGCCGGTCAGCACCGGACGTGCGGAGCCCGTGATCGTGAGCAGCAGCTGCCCGGGACTCACCCGCTCGCCGTCCGCCGCATGCCAGTCGAGCCGCACCTGCGGATCGAGGCACCGGAACGTCTCCTGCGCCCAGGCACGGCCGCACAGCACCGCCTCCTCGCGCGTGATCACGCGGCCGCGCACCTGCTGCGCGGCCGGCACGAGCGCCGCCGTGACGTCGCCGCGGCCGACGTCCTCGCGCAGCGCCGCCGCTACCTGGGCCGGCAGATCGGCGGGCAGCTCGGGTAGCGGCACGGCGGATTCGCGCCCGGGCGCTGCGTTGCGGCTGCGCGCCTCAGCGGCCGACAAAGGGCAGGCCGTGACTCGCCGCCGCCATGCACATCAGCATGGGGATCGACAGTACGAAGTTGATGCGCGAGGCCATGCCGGCCGTCTTGCGCGCCCGGGCTTTCTCCTCGTCCGTCGCGGTGACGATGCCGAGAATCTTCTTCTGGTTCGGCCAGATCAGGACCCATACGTTGAACAGCATGATGGTGCCGAGCCAGGCGCCGGTGCCGATCGTGAGGAAGTAATGGGTCGGGTCGTCCATGCCCGCGCCGAGCGTGAAGGCGCCGACGAACTTTCCGGCGCGGGCGAGCAGCCAGGCGCCGCCCAGCCAGGTCGCGAGCGCACTCCAGCGGAACCAGAACAGCGCCCGCGGGGCGACGTATTTGGTGATGCCGGCGCCTCCCGGCCCGCCCTTGTCGGCGGCCGCGTCCGCAAGGCCCGGTGTCTGCACGGCGTTGAAGTAATACAGCAGCCCGATCCAGAACACGCCGGCGACGATGTGGAACCAGCGCGCAAATCCGAGCTCATTGAAGTGGACCCCGCCGATCAGCACCGTCAGCAGCAGTGCGACGATGATGCCCAGGATCAGGGACTGCCGGTGGTTGTTCAGGGGATTCATGGCGTTAGATCTCCAAGTTCTTGTTTCTATGGGAGCAGGCCGCCCTCGGGCGTTTGAAGAATAGGCGAGGCACCCCCATAATTCAACGCATGCCCGAACCCACGGCGATGGAGCCCCCGGGGCGTCCGCCGTCACCGTGCATCAACGTCTGTTCGCTCGACGCCCGCGGCTTGTGCGTTGGCTGCCTGCGCAGCGCTGAGGAGATCGGACGCTGGCTGTCGATGAGTGCCGCCGAGCAATGGCGGCTGCTGGCGCAGCTCGATGCGCGGCGCAAAGAACGCGAGGTACCTGACGATGGATGTAGTGGAACGAATCAAGGCGGAGCTGTCCGGTAGCCCGGTGGTGCTGTTCATGAAGGGGACGCCCGACTTCCCGCAATGCGGCTTTTCCGCCCAGACGGTCGCGGCGCTGCGTGCCATCGGCGCCGACTTCAAGCACGTCAACATCTTCGAGGAGCCGGAGATGCGCGAGGCGCTCAAGCGCTTCTCCAACTGGCCCACCTACCCGCAGCTGTACATCAACGGTGAGCTGGTCGGCGGCTGCGACATCGCGCTCGAGATGTATCGCAACGGCGAGCTGCGCAAGCTGCTCACCGAAGCGCGCGCCGCGAAGTAAGCGGGCACCCGCCGGCGCAGCGCAGCTAGGGCGCAGCGCTCTGCAGCGTCGGCAGCCCGGCCTCGAGCGCTGGCTCGTCCTGCGCAGCCGCCGCCTCAGTTCCCACCCAGCCGAGCGCCCGCGCGCGCTCCTCGGCGCCGCGATGGCTGTCGCGCAGGCGGTTGCAGACCAGGCAGAAGATGTCGGCGCTGCACTCGGCGTCGTAGCGGGCGTTGTGTGCGCTGCCCGGATCCCATTCGAGCCCCGCCACCGTCACGGCCTTGGCGAGCACGGTCTGTCCGAGCGCCGCACCGGCCAGCGTCGCCGTATCGAAGCACGAGAAGGGGTGGAAGGGATTGCGTTTCACCTCGGCGCGCGCCACCGCCGCGTTGAGGAAAGCGAGGTCGAAGGCGGCGTTGTGGCCCACCAGAATGGCGCGCCGACAGTCGTAGGCGCGCACCGCGTGGCGGATCTCGCGAAACACTCGCTGCAGGGCGTCGCGCTCGGGTAGCGCCGGCCGCAGCGGGTGCCACGGGTCGATGCCGGTAATCGACAGCGCCGCAGGATCCAGACGCGCACCGGCGAAGGGCTGCACGTGGAAGTTGTGGGTGGTGCCACGCTTCAGCAGTCCCTCCTCGTCCATGTCGATCAGCACCGCGGCGATCTCCAGCAGCGCATCCGTCCCGGGCTGGAAGCCGCCGGTCTCCACGTCGATGGCCACCGGCAGGTAGCCGCGGAAGCGCCGTGCCATGAGCGGCACCGCTTTGTGTGGCGGCGGCTCCGCCGGCAATCCACCCCCCGACAGTGGCTCGTTCATGGGCGCGATTCTAAGCCACCCCGGCGGCGGCGAGGCGCCACTGCACCTGCTCACCGGCGCGCAGTGGCACGAGCTCGTCGTCCCCGAGCGCATAGTGCGCCGGCACCTGCCAGGGCTCCGGCACGAGCGTGATGGTCGTGCCGTTGCGTGGCAGGCCGTAGAAGTCCGCGCCGTGGCTGGAAGCAAATGCTTCCAGCTGCGCCAGCGCGCCGGCGGCTGCGAAGACTTCCGCATACAGCTCGATGGCGGCATGTGCGGAGAAGATCCCGGCGCAGCCGCAGGCCGCCTCCTTCGCGCGCCGTGCGTGCGGAGCGCTGTCGGTGCCGAGAAAGAGGCGCGGGCTGCCCGCGGCCACGGCCGCGAGCAGCGCCGCGCGATGCTCTTCAGCCTTCAGCACCGGCAGGCAGTAGTGATGGGGGCGCAGGCCGCCGGCGAACAGCGCGTTGCGGTTGAGGAGCAGATGCTGCGGCGTCACGGTGGCGGCGACGCCCTGGTGTGCGCCGAGCACGAAGTCGACCGCGGCGCGCGTGGTGATGTGCTCGAAGACGATGCGCAGCCGCGGATGACGTGCGGCGAGCGGCGCCAGCACCGTGTCGATGAAGCGCGCCTCACGATCGAAGACGTCCACCGCGGGGTCGGTGACCTCGCCGTGCACCTCGAGCACCAGTCCCTCGTGCGCCATGCGCTCGAACACCGCATCGAGGCGGCGCACCTCGTGCACGCCCGCTTCCGAATGCGTGGTGGCGCCGGCGGGGTAGAGCTTGCAGCCGACGATGCCGGCGTCGCGCGCACGGCCGATCTCAGCCACCGGGGTGCTGTCGGTGAGGTACAGCGTCATGAGCGGCTCGAAGCTCGTCCCCGGCGGCAGCGCCGCGAGGATGCGCTCGCGATAGGCGAGCGCGGCCGCCGCGGTCAGGATGGGCGGCGTGAGGTTCGGCATGACGAGCGCGCGTGCGAAGCGCGCGGCCGTGAACGGCAGCACCGCACGCAGCTGCGCGCCGTCGCGCAGGTGCACGTGCCAGTCGTCGGGCCGGCGCAGCGTGAGGGAGTTCACGCGGCAGCCCGCAGCGACTGCAGCACCTGCTGGCGCAGCAGCAGCTCGAGCGCGAAGCGTACGCCGAACCCGGTGACGTCGCTGTTGACGTGCGCCAGGCCGCCGCTGCGCGTGGCGGCAGACAGGTCGACGTGCGCCCAGGGGATCTGCTCCGGTACGAAACGGGCGAGAAAGCGCGTCGCCAGGATGTGATCCCCCTTGCCGTCGGGCGCGCATTGCACGATGTCCGCCACCTTGCTCTCGAGCTCGCTGTCGTAGTCCGCATCGAAGGGGAAATTCCACACGCGCTCGCCGCTGGCCCGGCCGGCCTCGACCAGGCGCGCGGCAAGCGCCGGCCGATTGCTGAACACGCCGCTCATGCGCTCGGTGAGCGCCGCTAAGCAGGCGCCGGTCAGCGTGGCGAAATCGATCATCAGCCGGGGCCGGGTGCGCGCGGCGAGTGCCAGTGTGTCGGCGAGCACCATGCGTCCCTCGGCATCCGTGTGGATCACCTGGATGGTGACGCCGTTGGCGGCGCGCACCACCTCCTGCGGACGGTAGGCGTGCGGGCCGATGCGGTTCTCGGTGATCGCGAGCCAGGCATCGGTGGCGAGCGGCGCACGCAGCTGCGCCAGCGCCACCAGTGTCGCGAGCGCCACCGCGCTGCCGGCCATGTCGGTGTGCATGTCGAGCATCGAGCGGTGCGTCTTGAGGTTGACACCGCCGGTGTCGAACAGGATGCCCTTGCCGATCAGCGCCACGTCCGGCCGCGCGCTGCGCCGTGCGCGCACCGGGCGGTAGCGCAGGTGCGCGATGCCGGCGCCGCGTTCGCCATTGCCGGCCGCCACGGCGAGGAAGGCGTTGGCCCCAAGGCGCCGTAGCGCGCGCTCGTCGAGCCAGCGCAGCGTGAGCCCGTGCGTACGTGCCAGGCGCCCGATCGCGCGGGCGTAGCCGCGCGCATCGAGGATGTTCGGTGGTAGCGCCGTCAGCCAGCGGGCGAGGTTGGTGCCGCGCGCCGCGGCTGCCGCATAGCGCAGGTCGATGTCTGCCGCGCCGGCGAGCACGATGCGGCGCAGGATGCGCGCCGCACGCGCCGGCGCGCGCCAGCTCGGTAGCTGAAAGGCCTGCGCGAGGGCGGCGGCGAGCAACGCCTCGAGCGCCGCGCGTGCTGTGCCGGATGCGCCGCCGGCGGCGAGCCCGAGCACCTCCGGCTCGCGCGCCGCCGCCTCCTTCAGCATCCGTCCGGCGAGCGCCAGGCGCTCGAACGCGCTGGCGTCGCGGTCAAGGTAGCCGAGCACCGCGAGCGTGTGGCGGCGATTGACGAGCACGGTGCTGCGCACGGTCCCGGCGCGCGCCGGCGCGCGCGCGTCGAGCTCGCGCCAGCGGGTGCTGTGCGGCAGATGCCGCCACGCCGTAACCGCCGGCGGGTACGGCACGATGGCCAGCACGGCGTCGAGCTGCTCTGCATCGAGGCTGCGAGCGCTGACGATGCCGGGTGCATGCGTGCTGGGCAGCACGTCGCTGCCGCGAACAGCGGAAGCGCCGGACCTCACTTGCTTTACCTGCCGCTGCTCGCCATCATTCACCATTCTAACGCGACACGGCACAACACGCGCGCGACCTGCGGTTCGCGAGGCGCCGTGACGTTGCCCCGGATCGCGCCGATCGCGAGCAGTCCGCATGACCGAACCGCCCAAGCTTGAGGACCTCGATCCCGTCGAGACGCGCGAGTGGCTCGAGTCGATCGATTCGGTGCTGAAGATCCATGGCCCGGA
The DNA here is from genome assembly GCA_963837075.1 of uncultured Gammaproteobacteria bacterium. Lineage (GTDB taxonomy): Bacteria > Pseudomonadota > Gammaproteobacteria > Steroidobacterales > Steroidobacteraceae > 13-2-20CM-66-19. Next base: position 1,716,019 of record CAWILY010000009.1, read on the forward strand.
GCGCGCCCATTTTCTGCTCGAGCGGCTGATCGACTACACGCGCCGTAACGGCGCCTACCTGCCGTTCAAGCCGAACACCGCCTACGTCAACAGCATTCCCACCGGCCGTGAGCCGGAGTATCCGGGCAATCGCGCGCTCGAGCGGCGCATCGAGGCCTACATCCGCTGGAACGCGCTGGTGATGGTGTTGTTGGCGAACAAGAAGTCCAGCGAGTACGGCGGGCACCTGTCCAGCTACGCCTCGTCGGCGACCCTCTACGAGGTGGGCTTCAATCACATCTGGCGCGCGCCCTCCGAGCAGCATCCCGGCGACATGGTATTCATCCAGGGACACTCTTCGCCGGGCATCTATGGGCGCGCCTTTCTCGAGGGGCGCCTGTCGGAATCGCAGCTGCGCCACTTCCGCCAGGAAGCCGGCGGCCAGGGTGTCGGACTGTCCTCCTATCCGCACCCCTGGCTGATGCCTGATTTCTGGCAGTTCCCGACCGTTTCGATGGGCCTGGGTCCGATGGCGGCGATGTTCCAGGCGCGCTTCACGCGTTATCTCGAGCATCGCGGCCTGGTGAAGCCCTCGGATCAGAAAGTGTGGGCATTTCTCGGCGACGGCGAGATGGATGAGCCGGAGTCGATGGGCGCGCTCACCATGCCGGTGCGCGAGGGTCTCGACAATCTCATCTTCGTCATCAACTGCAATCTGCAGCGCCTCGACGGCCCGGTGCGCGGCAACGGCAAGATCATCCAGGAGCTGGAAGCGGCCTTTCTCGGCGCCGGCTGGAACGTGATCAAGGTGCTGTGGGGCTCGCGCTGGGATCCGCTGCTGGCGCGCGACCACCAGGGACTGCTGCGGCGCGTGATGGAAGAGTGCGTCGACGGCGAGTACCAGAACTTCAAGGCCAAGGGCGGCGCGTACACCCGCGAGCACTTCTTCGGCAAGTATCCCGAGCTGAAGGCGATGGTCGCCAACATGTCCGATGACGAGATCTGGCGGCTGAACCGCGGCGGCCATGATCCGCTCAAGGTGTATGCCGCCTACGCCGCGGCCATCAGTCACCGCGGCGAGCCCACCGTCATCCTTGCCAAGACCGTGAAGGGCTACGGCCTCGGCAAGGGCGGCGAGGGACAGATGGTGGCGCACCAGCAGAAGAAGCTGTCCGAGGAGGACCTGCGCATCTTCCGCGACCGCTTCAACATCCCGGTGGCCGACCAGGATCTCGCCGGTCTGCCGTTCGTCAGGTTCGAGCCGAACTCGGACGAGGCGCGCTACCTGATGGAGAAGCGCGCCGTGCTCGGCGGCTTCCTGCCGAGCCGCCGCCGCACCGCCCCCGCGCTCACCGTGCCGCCGCTCGAGTCGTTCGCACCGCTGCTCGAGGGCACCGGCGAGCGCGAGATCTCCACCACCATGGCGTTCGTGCGCATTCTCACCATCCTGCTCAAGGACAAGAGCATCGGCCGCAACATCGTGCCGATCGTGCCGGACGAGGCGCGCACCTTCGGCATGGAGGGCTTGTTCCGCCAGATCGGCATCTACTCCTCGGTCGGCCAGCTGTACACGCCGCAGGATGCCGAGACGCTGATGTCCTACCGCGAGGACAAGAAGGGACAGATGATCGAGGAGGGCATCAACGAGGCGGGCTCACTGTGCTCGTGGACCGCGGCCGGTACCGCCTACAGTAACCACGTCATCAACATGGTGCCGTTCTACATCTTCTATTCGATGTTCGGCTTCCAGCGCGTGGGCGACTTCATCTGGGCGGCGGGCGACATCCAGGCGCGCGGCTTCCTGCTCGGCGCGACCGCCGGCCGCACCACGCTCGCCGGCGAAGGCCTGCAGCACCAGGACGGTCACAGCCAGCTGGTGGCGACCACGGTGCCCAACTGCGTCGCCTACGACCCGGCATTCGCCTACGAGCTCGCTGTGATCATCCACGACGGGCTGCGTCGCATGTTTGCCGAGCAGCAGAGCATCTTTTATTACATCACCGTGATGAACGAGAACTACGCGCAGCCGCCCATGCCCACCGGCGTCGAGGCCGGGATCCTCAGCGGCGGTTACCTGCTGCAGATCGGTGGCCGCGGCAGGGTGCGCGCGACGCTGCTCGGCTCCGGGACGATTCTGCGCGAGTGTCTCGCGGCGGCGAAGATTCTCGAGGACAGCTTCGGCATACCAGCCGACGTGGTCTCGGTGACGAGCTTCAGCGAGCTGCGGCGCGAGGCGCTCGAGTGCGAGCGCTGGAACCTGCTGCACCCGGCTGAGCCCGCGCGTGTGCCGTACGTGCGGCAGATGCTGCAGGGCCGCGAGGGCCCGGTGGTCGCCGCCACCGATTACATGCGCACCGTGCCGGATCAGATCCGCCAGTGGGTCCCCGGCCGCTACGTGACGCTCGGTACCGACGGCTACGGCCGCTCGGACTCGCGTGCGGCGCTGCGCCGGCATTTCGAGATGGACCGCAACTACATCACGGTGGCGGCGCTCAAGGCGCTCGCCGACGATGGTGCGGTCGATCGGGCCACCGTCGGCCGCGCCATCGAGACGCTCGGCGTCGATCCTGGCAAGCCCGTACCCTGGAACGTCTGAAGGACCCCTGGCGATATGAACGCCGCAGGCGGCCTCATGGAAGTGCGCGTGCCCGATCTGGGCAACTTCAAGGACGTCGCCGTCATCGACGTCATGGTGAAACCCGGCGATCGTATCGAGGTCGATACGCCGCTCGTCACGCTCGAGTCCGACAAGGCCGCAATGGATGTCCCGTCGACGGCGGTCGGTGTGGTCGACAAGGTTCACACGAGCAAGGGCGGCACGGTCAATAGCGGCGATCTGGTGGTGACGGTGCGTTCGGCTCCCGCACAGTCGGCTGACGGCGCCGCCGCGTCCGCCTCGCAGCCGGCAGCGGCAGCACAGCCAGCGACGGCACCGTCTACCGCTGCAGCTCAGCCGACTGGCGGGCTGCAGCCGCCCGCGGCGCCCGCCGCGGGTCCTGCCCCAGCAGCGGGTGCGCGACCCGGCGGCAAGCTGACGCCCAGATCCCTGCTCGGGGTTCCGACCTCTTATCGCAGCGACCTCGCCGCCATCGACGAGCCGGGATTCTCGCGTGCGCACGCCGGACCCTCGGTACGCAAGTTTGCCCGCGAGCTCGGCGTGGACCTCGCGCAGGTCGCCGGGCATGGTTTCAAGGACCGGGTCACGCACGAGGACGTCAAGGCGTACGTCAAGGCGGCACTGGCGGGCGCGGGCGCCCCCGGTGGTGTGGGCAGTGCGCGACCCGCGGGCGCGCCTGCCGCACCGGGCGCCGACGTACGCCCGGCGTTGCCAGCGGTGCCGACGGTCGATTTCGCGCAGTTCGGTCCGACGGTGCTCGAGCCGCTGTCGCGCATCCAACGGATTTCCGGTCCGCGCCTGCTGCTTAGCTGGCTGAACATTCCGCACGTCACGCAGTTCGATGAAGCGGACATCACCGAGCTCGAGCAGCTGCGTGCCAGCCTCAAGGATCGTGCCCAGGCGGCCGGCGTGAAGCTGACACCGCTCGCGTTCATCATGCGCGCCTGTGTCAAGACGCTGCAGGAGTTCCCGCGCTTCAACGCGGCGCTCGACGCCAGCGGCGCCAATCTCATCGTCCGCAAATACCTGCACATTGGTTTTGCCGCCGACACGCCGGGCGGGCTCGTGGTGCCGGTGGTGCGGGATGCGAACCGCAAGGACGTCTACGAGCTGGCGCGCCATCTCGCGCAGCTCGCCGAGAAGGCGCGGGCCGGCAAGCTGCCGCCGGCGGACATGCAGGGCGGCTGCTTCACCATCTCCAGCCTCGGCGGCATCGGCGGCACGGCGTTCACGCCCATCATCAACGCTCCTGAGGTGGCGATTCTCGGCGTGTCGCGCTCGGCCATGCGTCCGGTCTACAAGGACGGCACGTTCGTCGCACGGCTGCTGCTGCCACTGTCGCTGTCCTATGACCACCGTGTGATCGACGGCGCGATGGCGGCACGGTTCACCACGCGCCTCGCGCAAGCGCTCGCCGATCCCCGTACCCTGATCGAGGCGGTGCCGTGAGCGTGGATCTCACGGTCCCGGACATCGGTAATTTCACCGACGTCGAGGTCGTCGACGTGCTGGTGAAGGCCGGCGATGTCATCGCGGTCGACGCCCCGCTGGTCACGCTCGAGACCGACAAGGCCTCGATGGATGTGCCGGCCACGGTGGCCGGGCGCATTACCGAGGTGCTGCTCAAGCGCGGCGACAAGGTCTCCAAGGGGTCCGTCATCGCACGCGTCGAGGCGGCCGGAGCCGGCGATACGGTGCGCATGCCGCCGGCGCGCGATAGCGGTGACACGGTACGGATGCCACCGCCGCGCGCAGCCGCGCCGGCCACCAGCGCGCCCGCCACCAGCGCGCCGGCCACCAGCGCGCCGGCCACCAGCGCGCCCGCTGCGTCCAGTACCCAGCGTACGACGCAGCTGCTGGTACTTGGTGCCGGCCCCGGCGGCTATACCGCGGCCTTTCGTGCCGCGGATCTTGGACTCAAGGTCACGCTGGTGGAACGCTGGCAGGAGCTGGGCGGGGTATGCCTGAATGTCGGGTGCATTCCCTCCAAGGCGCTGCTGCATGCCGCCAAGGTGATCGAGGACGCCGCGGAGATGAGTGAGCGCGGCATCGCCTTCGGCTCACCGAAGATCGATCGCGCGCGGCTGCGCAGCTGGAAAGCGTCCGTGGTCGCGAAGCTCACCAGCGGACTCAGGGTGCTGGCGAAGCAGCGCAAGGTCGAGGTGGTACGCGGCGTCGGGCGTTTTGCGAGCGCGAACGTGCTCGAAGTCACCGGCGCCAACGGTACCGAGCGCATCGGTTTCGAGCAGTGCATCATCGCCACCGGCTCGGAAGCCGCGCGGCTGCCGGGACTGCCGCAGGATCCACGCATCCTCGACTCCTCGGATGCTCTCGAGGTGCCGGAGTTCGACGGCAGCCTGCTGGTGATCGGTGGCGGCATCATCGGGCTGGAGATGGCGTGCGTGTTCGATGCGCTCGGCGCGCGGGTGAGCGTGGTCGAGCTCACTACGCAGCTGATGCCGGGCTGTGACCCGGACCTGGTGCGGCCGCTGGAGCGGCGCATCCGCGCGCGTTACCAGCAGATCCTGCTCGGCACGGAGGTGGCGGGCATCGAGCCGCAGGCTGCCGGCCTGCGCGTCAGCTTCAGCGGCGACAAGGCACCCGAGCCGCAGCTGTTCGCGCGCGTGCTGGTGGCGGTCGGGCGCGTGCCCAACGGCCGCGACATCGGCGCAGAGCGTGCCGGGATCAACGTCTCCGAGCGAGGCTTCATCCCGGTCGACCGCCAGATGCGCACCAACGTCCCGAACATCTTCGCCATCGGCGACGTCGCCACGCCGCCGATGCTGGCGCACAAGGCCATGCACGAGGGTAAGGTTGCCGCCGAAGTCGCCGCCGGCCACAAGCGCGCCGCCGACTGGCGCGTGATTCCCTCGGTCGCTTACACGGACCCCGAAGTTGCCTGGGTCGGGCTCACCGAGAGCGAGGCGCGTGCCAGCGATACTGCGTTCAAGAAGGGCGCCTTTCCCTGGGTGGCGAACGGCCGGTCGCTGTCACTCGGCCGTGAAGAGGGCTTTACCAAGCTGCTGTTCGATCCAGACACTCACCGCGTGCTCGGCGGAGGCATCGTCGGCAGCAACGCCGGGGAGCTGATCAGCGAGGTGGCGCTCGCGATCGAGAACGGCTGCGACGCCGCCGACATCGGCCTCACCATCCATCCGCACCCGACGCTCACCGAGACCGTCGCGGGCGCGGCAGAGGCGTTCGAAGGCACGCTCACGGACCTGTACCTGCCGCGCAAGTGAACGGCCCCGGCGGCAGCCGCGCCGGGTGCGCTCGTGAGGCGAACACGGCCGCCGCCTGCGCACGCCGCGGCGAGCCGCACTGACCTCGAGCCTGAGCTATTCTTGCGACAAGTTCGTCGCCGCGAAGGTCACCCGACATGACGACACCTCTCAGGGCTCGCCGCCGCAGCCTGCCGCGACTGCTGGTCCTGGTTGCAGGGGCTTTCGCCACATCGATGCTGGCCTGGGCGTTGTGGCTGTCCTTCGCGCTGACGCGCTGGGTCGGCTGGGCCTGGCAGGTGTACGCGCGCGAGGGCCTGTGGCGTCGCGCCGCTCCGGGCGTGCGCGGATCGACATAGTTCGAAACGACGCCTGGCGACCATCGCCACGAGTGCTCAGCGATGCTTGCGTGCCGCTGCGCGCGCGCGGATCGCGCTGGCCAGCGAGCGAGCGCGGGGGCGGGGCGGCTTGGCCGGGGTCTTGTGCGGGTACTCGCACAGGTCGCGGATGAGACAGGTCGGGCAGGCGGGCTTGCGCGCCGTGCACACGTAGCGCCCGTGCAGGATCAGCCAGTGGTGGGCGTCCTTGCGGAACTCGGGGGGCGTCGTGGCCACCAGTGCGTCCTCGACCTCGCGCGGTGTGCGCCCCGGGGCGAGCCCGGTGCGATTGGCCACGCGGAAGATGTGTGTGTCGACCGCGATCTCCGCCTGGCCGAATACCATGTTGAGAATGATGCTCGCGGTCTTGCGTCCCACTCCCGGCAGCGCTTCCAGTGCCGCCCGATCCGCGGGCACCTCGCCGCCGTGGCGCTCGATGAGCGCCTGCGCGAGGCCGACCAGATTCCTGGCCTTGGTGTTGTAGAGACCGACCGGCCGGATGTAAGGCTTCACGCCATCCACGCCGAGCGCGACGATGGCGGCCGGAGTGTTGGCCACGGGGAACAGGTTGCGGGTGGCGGCGTTGACGCTGCGATCGGTCGTGTGCGCTGAGAGCATCACCGCCACCAGCAGCTCGAACGGTGAGCTGTGCAGCAGCTCCGTGGTCGGCGCGGGATTGGCGGCCTGCAGGCGGCGGAAGATGGCTCGGCGCGTGGCGGGATGCATGTGGTGTAAGCCAGCTCAGCTGCCGTGCGGCGCGCAGCTGTCTGCCTGCCCCGCCTGCTTGCGCTGCGTCACAAGTGCTGCACGCTCGCTGGCGCGGGCCGCGAGCCGTGCCGTGTGCAGCATGAAGCGCTCGCGGTTCTCCTGCGGCACGGGGGCGGCCGGGGCCTGCGGCAGCTGCTCGCGCGGAACCATGGCGATGCAATCGACCGGGCAGGGTGCGACGCACAGCTCGCAGCCGGTGCACAGCGCCACGATCACGGTATGCATCTGCCGCTGCGCCCCGAGGATGGCATCGACCGGGCACGGTGGCAGGCACTTCGCGCAGCCGATGCACGCCTGCTCGTCGATCTGTGCGACGAGCAACGGCCCCTCGAGGCCGTTGCCAGGATTCAGCGGCAGCGCCGTGCGCCCGAGGAGCTGCGCGAGCGCGGCGATGGTGGCGGCGCCGCCCGGTGGGCACTGGTTGATCTCGGCGGCGCCGGTTGCGATGGCATCGGCGTATGGGCGGCAGCCGGCGTAGCCGCAGCGCGTGCACTGGGTCTGCGGCAGCAAGAGGTCGATGTCGGCGGCGGTGGCCACGTGCGCTGACGCTTCAGGTAATACGCATGCCAGGGGTGGCGCCGCTGTCGGGCGACAGCAGGAACGGCCCGTCGCCGTCGCCGCTGGCGGCCAGCACCATGCCCTCGGAAAGCCCGAACTTCATCTTGCGGGGCGCGAGATTCGCGATCATCACCGTGAGACGGCCGCGCAGCGTCGCCGGATCGTAGGCCGACTTGATACCGGCGAACACGGTGCGCGTTTCGGAGCCGAGATCGAGCGTGAGCTTCAGGAGCTTGTCGGCGCCGGTGACGGTCTCGGCCTGGAGGATGCGCGCCACGCGCAGGTCCACCTTGCGGAACTCCTCGATCGACAGCATTGCCGGCGCCGCGCCGGGGCCGGGCGGCGGCGCGCCGGTCGCCCGCGGTGGTGCGTCCGCCTCGAACAGCGCATCGAGCTGCTTCGGCTCCACGCGCGTCATGAGGTGCTGGTAGGGGCGGATGCGCTCGGGCAGCACCGCGGCATCAGTCCAGCGAAACGGCCGATCGAGCCCGAACAGCTGCTGCGCGACGCGCGCGGCCACCTCCGGCAGCACCGGCGCGAGCAGCACCGACAGCAGCTTGAAGGCGTGCAGCGCGCGTGAGCATACGTCCTGCAGCTCAGCGGCCCTTGCGGGGTCCTTGGCGAGCACCCACGGCTGGCGCGCATCGAAGTCGTGATTGACGCGGTCGGCGAGCGCCATGATGTCGCGCAGCGCCTTGCCGAACTCGCGGTTCTCGTAGTTCTCGGCGATCAGAAACGCCTGGCTGCGTGCCAGGTCGGCGAGCTGCTCGGTGTCGCCGCGGTACCTCAGCTCACCGCCGAACTGCCGCGTGATGAAGCCGGCGGCGCGGCTGGCGATGTTGACGTACTTGCCGATGAGATCACTGTTGACCCGCGCGACGAAATCATCGGGGTTGAAGTCGAGATCCTCGACGCTGCCGTTCAACTTGGCGGCGATGTAGTAGCGCAGCCATTCGGGGTCCAAGCCGATCTCGAGATAGCGCAGCGGACTGATACCGGTGCCGCGCGACTTGGACATCTTCTCGCCCGAGACGGTGATGAAGCCGTGGACGTAGACGTGATCCGGCACCTTGTACGGCGGCCCGGCGAATTTGAGCATCGCCGGCCAGAACAGCGTATGGAAGTAGATGATGTCCTTGCCGATGAAGTGGATCTGCTCGGTGTCGGGGGCAACCAGGAACTCCTCGAAGCTGCGTGACTCGCCGTTGGCAGCGGCCTTGCCGCTCGCGAAATAGCTCTGCAGCGCGGCGAGGTAGCCGATCGGCGCATCGAGCCACACGTAGAAGTACTTGCCGGGCGCGTCCGGGATCGGGATACCGAAGTACGGCGCATCGCGCGATATGTCCCAGTCGGAGAGGCGCAGCTCGCCGCTGCCGGAGAGCCACTCGCGCGCCTTGTTGGCAACCTGCGGCTGCAGCCGGCCGGGCGTGCCCAGCCACTCGCCGAGGAACGCGACGCACTGCGGATCGGACAGGCGGAAGAACAGGTGCGCGGAAGTTCGCAGCACCGGCTTCGCGCCGGAGAGCGTGGAGTAGGGATTGATCAGATCGGTCGGGGCATAGACGGTACTGCACACCTCGCACGCATCCCCGTACTGATCCTTCGAATGGCAGTTGGGGCACTCGCCCTTGATGTAGCGATCGGGCAGGAACATGCCCTTGACCGGATCGAAGAACTGTTCGACGTCCTTCTGGTAGATCAGCCCCGCGCTCTTCAGGCGCCGGTAGACGTCCTGCGAGAGCTGCGTGTTCTCGGGCGAATCGGTGGAATGCCAGTGATCGAAGCTGAGGTGAAAGCCCTGCAGGTAGCGCGGCCGGCCCGCGGCAATGCGCGCGATGAGCTGCTGCGGCGTGACACCCTCACTCTCCGCCTTGAGCATGATCGGTGCGCCGTGCGCATCATCCGCGCCGACAAAGTGCAGCTGGTGGCCCTGCATCCTCTGGAAGCGCACCCAGATGTCGGCCTGGATGTACTCCATGATGTGGCCGATGTGGAACGGGCCGTTGGCGTAGGGGAGCGCGGTGGTGACGAAGATGCGGCGGGTCATCCGCGCTAGTTTACAAGGGACCCTCAGCCGGCGTCGCGGAGCTCCTCGAACTTCGCCTTGTTGATGGCCTTCTTGTAGGCCTCTTTGCCGGTGATCACGCGCTGATTGAGCAGCTGTTCGATCGCCGAGTCCATGGTGCGCATGCCGAACTGGCCACCGGCCTGCATGGTGTTCTCGAGCTGGTCGAGCTTGCCCTGGCGGATGAGGTTGGCGGCGGCGGGCGTGTTCACCAGGATCTCCAGTGCCGCCACGCGCCCTTGGCGGTCGGCACGCTGCAGCAGCTGCTGCGAGATCACGCCGCGGAGCGAGGTGGACAGCATGGTGCGCACGTGCGATTGCTTGTCGGAGGGGAACACATTGACCATGCGATCGACGGTCGCCGCGGCGCCGTTGGTATGCAGCGTCCCCATGACCATGATGCCCATCTCGGCAGCGGTGACCGCGATGCTCATGGTCTCCAGGTCGCGCAGCTCGCCCACCAGGATGACGTCCGGGTCCTCGCGCAGGGCCGAGTGAACCGCGGCTGCGAAGCTCGGGCTGTGCACCCCGATCTCGCGCTGGCTGATCAGGCAGCTCTTGCGCTCGTGGACGAACTCGATCGGATCCTCGACGGTGAGGATGTGGCCCTGGATGCGCCGGTTGATGTCATCGATCATGGCGGCGAGCGTGGTCGACTTGCCCGAGCCGGTCTTGCCGGTCACGAGGATCAGTCCGCTGGTGGCGCGGCACATCTGCCGCACGGCCTCCGGCAGCTTCAGCTCATCGAGCGTGAGCGCCTTGGAGGGGATGGCGCGGAACACCGCGCCCATGCCATGCAGCTGGCGCATGATGTTGACGCGGAAGCGCCCGTAGCCCTCGAGCGTGTAGGCGAAGTCCGCGCCGTCCTTGCTCTCGAAGCGCTCGACGGCGGGTTTCGGCATGATCTCGTACAGCGCCTCCTTCACGGCATCGGGCGGCAGCCTCTCGGGCTTGAGCGGCGACAGGTCGCCGTACAGGCGGATGCGCGGCGGGTCGCCGGCGATGAAATGCAGGTCCGAGCCGCGCTTCTCCAGCACTTCGATGAGCAGAGCGTCGATTTGTGCCACGCGTCAGTGCCTCAGGCAGCCGGGGTGGTCGCGGGCGGACTCAGCACCGTGCCGGTGATGTCGACCTTGGGCAGCATGGTGGTGTCGGTGACGAACTTCTGGAACGAGCGCTTCTCGGTGGCGTAGCTGTAGGCGTCGTCGGGGTCGATGGTGCGCGCCGCGATGGCGGCGAGCAGCGCCTGGTCGAGCAGCTGCATGCCCAGATCGCGCCCCATCTGCAGCTGGGTCGGGACCTGGTGCGTCTGCTCGGTCTGGATGAGCTTGGCGATCGCCTTGGTCATCATCAGCACTTCGCAGATCGCCTTGCGTCCGTGACCGTCGGCGGTCTTCACCAGCACCTGGGTGACCACGGCCAGCAGGCTCTGCGCGAGGAAGCTCTTGGTCTGCTCGCGCTGCTCGACCGGCAGCGCGTCGATGACGCGGTCGATGGTCTTGACGGCGCTGGTGGTATGCAGCGTGCCGAGCACCAGGTGCCCGGTCTCGGCCGCCGTCATGGCCATGGAGATGGTCTCGGCGTCACGCAGCTCGCCGACCAGGATCACGTCGGGGTCCTCGCGCATGGCTGCGCGCACACCCTCGGCGAAGCTCGGAATGTGGGTGCCGAGCTCACGCTGGATCACCTGGCTGTTCTTGCTCGGGTGCACGAATTCGATCGGATCCTCGAGGCTGATGATGTTGAGCCGTCGCGTCTGGTTCAGGTGATCGATCATCGCCGCGAGCGTGGTCGACTTGCCGGTGCCGGTCGAGCCGGTCACCAGCACCATGCCCTGGTGAAAGTCGCACAGCTTGGTGACGATCGGGGGCAGGGCGAGTTTCTCCAGCGTGGGCACGGTCGAGGGGATCGAGCGGAAGGTCGCGCCGATACCGGTGTCCTTGCGGAAGACGTTGACGCGGAAGCGGCCGCCCTCGGCCGAGACGTACGAGAAGTCCAGATCGTTGCCGCGGGCGAAGTGATCGCTTTGTGTGCGGGTGAGGATCTCGGCGATGTAGCCCTCGAGCTCGACCGCCCGCAGATCGCGGAACTTGATGGGCAGCAGATCGCCGTGCATGCGCAGCATCGGCGGCACGCCCACGGCCAGGTGCACGTCCGAGCACCCCTGCTGGGTACCGAGCTTCAGGAATGCGTCGATACGCGCCAAGCACTTGCTCCTCAAGGAGATTTTCGCCCCGATGTTTAGCCCGATCCGGGCCCGGGGATCAACAGTGCGAGGTCGAAAATTTGACGTAACGCACGAACTCTAGCACGGCCGGCCAGGACGGCGGGCCAGGTGCGAAAGCCGTCAGAGGTAGGTTTCGAGTGCGACCCTCATCTCCTCCATCGTCTGGAAGCGCTTGGTCTTGTCCACCGCCATCGCCTTCGTCACCAGCTCCGCCAGTCCCTGCGGCAGCGCCGGGTTGACCTCCTGCGGCTGGCGCGCCTTGCCCTGCACGTGCTGGTACATGACCGACATGTGATCGCCGCGCGAATACGGCGGTACACCGGTGAGCATCTCGTAGAGAATCACGCCGAGGGCGTAGATGTCGGCGCGCGCGTCGACTTTCTTGCCGAGGATCTGCTCCGGCGCCATGTACTTCGGCGAGCCGATGACGTAGCCGGTCTTGGTGAGCTGCGTGTCGCCTTCGCGCTGCGCCGCCGCGACCCCGAAGTCCACGATCTTCAGCAGACCCTCCTGGTTGATGAGCACGTTGGCCGGCTTCAGGTCGCGATGCACGATGCCCTGTGCGTGTGCCACCGTCATGCCGGTGCAGATGTCGATGCCGAACTGCACGGCACGCTTGAGCTCGACCGGCTTGTCGTTCACCACCTCGCTGCCGAGGGTGTGCGAGGGGAAGTACTCCATCGAGATGGCGTAGTTGCCCTGGATGTAGAGAAAGTCGTAGATGCGGATGACGTTCTTGTGCGTGATCTTGCGCGAGTAACGCAGCTCGTGCACGAAGCGCTTCATCACTTCCTCGTCCTGCGAGACGTTCGGATTCAGGAACTTCAGGATCAGGCGCTCGTCGACCACGGTGTCTTCCATCAGCAGCACCGTACCGAACGCACCGCGGCCGATGCGGTCGATGTACTTGTAGCGACCCTCGATGATGTCCCCGGGCTTGAGCATCTGGATATCGAGCCGCCCGGCGGCTTCGGCCTGCCGGGCAGCCTGCTCGGAGATCAGCACCGTCTTGGTGGGCTCGGACAGCGGCGGCGGTGCCAGGGGTGGTGCCGGCTGCGGCGGCGGCGTGCGCGCCGAGGTCGCGGTGGCCGTCGCGCCCGGCGCCACGCGCGCGCTGCCGGCACCGAGGCTGCTGATCCCGGCGATACGGTTGTCGAGCTCGCTCACCGCGGCAGCGGCCATGCGCGCGACGGTCTGGTCGGGCGAGGACACCTGGGCCTGAAGCTCGTTGCGCACCTGCTCGGCGCGATTCTCGTCCGCCAGGCGCGACAGCGCCTGGATCGCCTCGATGCGGATCTCGCGTTCCGGCCGCCCCATGAGCGGTAGCAGCGTGTCGACCAGCTTGCTGTCCCCGAGCCTGCCCAGGGCGCGCACGACGATCGGCATCGCCTTGCCGTTGTCGGGGGTATGCAGCATCTCCATCAGGCGCGGCAGGGCGCGCTTGCTGCCGATCTCGGCGAGAGCGTCGACCGCGCGCTCGCTCACCCACCAGTCGCTGTCGCGGGTCGCGTGGATGAGGGAGTCGACCGCGCGCTCGTCCTTGGTCTGGTTGAGGATCTCGATGGCCGCGCGGCGGATGTCCTCGTCCTTGTCGCGCACCAGCTGCAGCACCGCCTCGATGACCTTGGGCCCACCGATCTTGCCGAGCGCGTCGGCGGCGCGGCTGCGCACCCACCAGTCGCTGTCCTTGAGCGACTCCAGCAGGTACTTGACGGACCTGGCGTTGCCGATCTCGTTCAGCACCTCGACCGCGCCACGGCGGGCATTCTCGTTCTCGTCCTTGAGCACCTCGATGAGGTAGCGAATGGTGTCGGGATGATTGGCCTTGATCACGACGTCGATCGCGCGGTTGAGCACGTCGATCTCCGGATCCCGCAGCAGCGCACACACGCGCTCGACGTCGATCGGCCCGTCCATGCGCTGCAGCGCCGACAGCGTGGCGCCGCGGATCAGCTTGTTCGGGTCCTTGAGCAGCCCCTGCAGCGCCGTCTGCACCTCCGGGGTGTTGAAGCGCGCCAGCGTATTGATGATGTGTACGCGCGCGATGGGGTCCTTGCCCTGCAGCCGCCCGATGAGCTCGGGAAGCGACTGCTTGTCGGCGATCTCGCCGATGGTGCGAAACAGTGCCGCTTTCTCGTTGGGCTCCTGGGTATACGCCGCGGCCAGCAGCTCGCGCACGGTGAAGCGCGCCTTGTGGGCCGCGATCACTTCCAGCAGCGCGGACTTGGAGGCGCCGGGGGTTGCGAGTGCCTCGAGCAGCATGTGGGCCGGGTAATTGCGGCTGGTCGTCAACGCCCAGGAGATGCCCGAGATCACCCGCGGACTGCCTTCCACCAGTCCGCGCACGAACAGCGGGAAGGTCTTCTGGCTGACGAGGCTGGCCAGTATGTCGACGAAGGCCATGGTTGCGCCCTTGTCGGCATCCGGCAGCGCCCCGAACACCGCTTCGATCGCCCCGGGTCCGAGCTCTTTCAGCCGTGCAACCGCCTTCTGGGTGGCGGGGTTGGCAGGGTCGGTCGAGGTGCGGATCTCGGTGATCAGCCGGTCGGCACGCAGATTGGAGAAAAAGCTCATTCAGCTTTCCGTCGGGCGAGCGGGCCCGGCAGGCAAAGGCTACCCCCGGGCGCCCGCAAGATGCGTGTCCTCACCTGATGCCTGATCTCTATGAGCTCTATATGTATAAGGAGCCAGCGGTCGAAGCATGCGGATTATGCCATAGCATGAGGCCCGGCCATGTCGACGCGGTCTCTGTGCGGCACAGAAACCCCCGAGCCTCTACAATTTCAAACATGAGCCCCGAAGAGTCGCTACAGAGCGTGCGTGCCGCACTGGAGGCGTACGTTGACCCCTACCTCGGCGAGACGCTCGGCGCGGCGCAGGCGCTGCGCGAGCTGCACGCCGCGGGCGCCGGCTACGCGGCCCGAGTGGCGCTCGGCTTCCCGGTGGGCGGCTACCAGGCGGAGCTGGCTGCCGCCCTGCGCGCGCGGCTTGCCGCGGCGGGCATCAGCATGCCGCTCGAAGTGCAGCTCGAAGCCGACATCCGCGCGCACGCCGTACAGCGTAACCTCAAGCCCCTCGGGGAAATCCGCAACGTGGTCGCAGTCGCCTCGGGCAAGGGTGGGGTGGGCAAATCGACCGTGGCGGTGAACCTGGCGCTCGCCTGGGCGGTGCAGGGCGCCCGCGTCGGCATTCTCGATGCCGACATCTACGGTCCCAGCCAGCCCCTGATGCTGGGCCTCGCCGGGCAGCGGCCTTCCGCACCCGACGGCAAGCACCTGCGGCCCCTCGTCAGCCATGGCGTCAGCGCCATGTCGATCGGCTTCCTGGTCGATGCCGAGCAGCCGATGGTCTGGCGCGGTCCCATGGTGACGCAGGCGCTCACGCAGCTGCTCGGCGAGACCGATTGGGGAGTGCTCGATTACCTAGTGGTGGACATGCCTCCCGGTACCGGCGACATCCAGCTGACGCTGGCGCAGCGCGTGCCGGTCGCCGGGGCCGTGATCGTCACCACGCCCCAGGACATCGCACTTGCTGATGCGCGCAAGGGGCTGAAGATGTTCGAGAAGGTCGCGGTGCCGGTACTCGGTATCGTCGAGAACATGAGCGTGCACATCTGCTCGCAATGCGGGCACAGCGAGCACATCTTCGGCGCCGGCGGCGGGGAGCGCATGGCGCGCGAGTACGGCGTACGGCTGCTCGGCGAGCTGCCGCTCGATGTGCACATCCGTGAGGAGACCGACGGTGGACGGCCGACCGTGATCGCCGCCCCCGACTCCGCCCGTGCCCGCGCCTATTTCGAGATGGCCCGGCGCACCGCCGCGGCGCTGTCGCTGCGCGCCCGCGACCGCAGCAGCGTGTTTCCGAAGATCGTCATCGAGTAGAGCGTCGTCGAACATTGCGGCTCACCGCCACCTGGCGGCGCGGCACGCTCATCCGCGCACTCGCTGCGGTTGCGGTAACCTTCACACCTTTAGCCATCGCGCCGGCTGAGCAGCTGATAGGCGCGCGATGCAGGGAGACTGCCGATGAGCATCAAGTCCGACAACTGGATCCGGCGCATGGCCCGCGAGCACGGGATGATCGAGCCATTCGAGCCCGGACAGGTGCGCGAGGCCAACGGACACCGGATCGTGTCCTACGGCACCTCCAGTTACGGCTACGACGTGCGCTGCGCCAGCGAGTTCAAGATCTTCACCAACATCAATTCCACCATCGTGGATCCGAAGGCGTTCGACGAGAAGAGCTTCGTCGACTTCGACGGCGAGGTCTGCATCATTCCGCCGAACTCGTTCGCGCTGGCGCGCACGGTGGAATACTTCCGCGTCCCCCGCAACGTGCTGTGCCTGACCGCCGGCAAATCGACCTATGCGCGCTGTTTCCGCGGCGACACACGAGTGGCGCTGGTAGATGGCACGACAGCGACGCTCGAGGAGATGGCGCGCGCCGATGAGCAAGGGCAGCTCTACTGGGGCTACAGCATCGGACCGGGAGGGCGGCTGATCGTGACACTCCTGGACCAGCCGCGATTCGTCGGGCGTGACGCGCTGCTGGAGATTACCCTGGACAGCGGCGAGCTGATCCACGCCACGCCGGATCATCTGTTCATGAGGCGGAACGGGAAGATGGCAGAAGCCCATGCGCTGCGGCCGGGCGATCGGCTCATGCCTCTGTATCGCGATCTCGCGCGTGGCTACGAAGTCGTTTATCAGCCCATCAATGGACATCTGGATCCCACGCACCGTCTGGCTGATGAATGGAATTTGCGTCATGAGATCTACGCAGACGCGCCCGGGACACATCGCCATCACAGAGATTTCGACCGGCGCAACAATCGGCCGACAAACATCGAGCGCATGCAAGCTCCCGACCATATTCGCTTGCACAATGCTGAAAGCTACGGAGGGGATTTCGACCCGCAGGCGCATGGAGCGGCGATTCGACAGTCACTCATGAGGCGCGCGGAGGATCCGCGATGGCGCGAGGACTATGCGCGTGCGCAATCCGTGCGCGCCAGGAGCTTCTGGAGCGACGAGCGTTACGCCGAGATTCGCCATCGCCTGGCCGAGGCCCGGCGCAACCCCAGCGATGCGACCCGGGAAGCGCATCGGCGCGCCATGTTCCGGCGCTATGCCGATCCTGCGGAGCGTTTGCGGCACGCCGCAGCGATGGAGCGTGCCTGGGCAGCGGACGACGGTTCGCGACGAAGACGGCAGGCGGAAGTCGCTCGCCGGATCAAACTAAGGACGGAGATCACTGCCGAGAGGGTACAGCGCGCACTGCATGTGACAGGCTCGATCCGGGGCGCGGCAGATCTACTCGAGTGCGACCGGTCGGTATTCCGCCGATTCCCGCAGCAGATTGCGTACTTCCGCGGCGACGCCCGCTATCGGAACCACAAGGTCGCCTCAGTCCGCGAGCTTCGCGGGCAGCACGATGTCTACTGTCTCACGGTTCCGGAAGCCGGGAATTTCGCTCTGGAGGCCGGCGTCTTCGTTCGAAATTGCGGCATCATCGTGAACGTAACGCCTCTGGAACCGGAGTGGGAAGGTCACGTCACGCTCGAGTTCTCCAACACCACACCGCTCCCTGCGAAGATCTACGCCAACGAAGGCGTGGCGCAGATGCTGTTCTTCGAGTCGGACGAGGTGTGCGCGACCTCGTACCGGGACCGCGGTGGCAAGTACCAGGGGCAGCGCGGGGTCACACTGCCGAAGACCTGAGCGCGCGCGGCGCCGCTCACTTGCGGCTGAGGCTCTGGATCTCCATGGTCCACTGCACTTCGTCGCCGCGCTTCTGTTGCACGCGCACCGGAATGTAGCCGCGTTCGGGCGCGCACCAATAGCGATTGATGCGCGGTGAGTACTTTCCCTGGCTGTGGTAGACCACGGTCGCGATGGTGCCGATCGCGGTCTTGATGGTTTCCTCGCCATCGCGAGCGTACACGTATTCGCGCACGCCGTTCTTGTCCAGCAGCTCGAAGCGCTCGGGCGTATGTCCGCGCAGCAGCATCACCATCATCGCAATCTGCACCGAGGAGTCGTCCTGCACCCCGGGCGTCAGCGGCAGGTCCACCGGCGTCTGTTCGTACACGCCGCTGATGCGGTGGCTGTTCCAGTCGTAGGTCACGTCCACCGTGCGTTTGTCGGAGCTGGTGCCGTCATGGCCCTTGTAGCTCAGCGGCTCGACGCCGTCGGCCGCCACGCGCAGCACGCTCAGTGTCTTCGGCCGCTGTGGCATGAGTTTGCCGATGCCGCGCGGCTCGCTGCGCGAGCTGTAGGTCCAGGTATCGCCGGTCTGCTCGAGCTGCAGCGTCGTGAGCGCAACGGTCACGCCGTTCCAGATCCAGTTGTACGATGCCTCGAAGGGCCGCAGCTCGTCGGCGTCGGCGTTGCGCAGTGCCAGCAGCGCGAGCAGCACGCCGGCCGCGGCGCGCGTCGGGCACCGGCAGCGAGTGCTGCGCCGCCTGTCAGGTGGGAGTTGCCGCACGGAAATCCTCCACTACGGGCCTCTCGAGCCGCCGTCCGTCCAGCCAGGCGGTGCCTTCGCGCCAGGCGAGGCGTCCGGAGGCGCACCAGCCGAGCGCGCGCGGATAGATGACGTGCTCGGTGTCCAGTACGCGCGCCGCCAGGGTCGCTTCGGTGTCGTCGCCCCGGACGGCCACGCGAGACTGCAGCACTATCGGACCGCTGTCGAGTTCGGCGGTAACGAAGTGCACGCTGGCGCCGTGCTCGCTGTCTCCGGCGGCGAGGACGCGCCGGTGCGTGTGCAGGCCGCGGTAGGCGGGCAGGAGCGACGGGTGCACGTTCAGCATCCGCCCGAGATAGCGCGCGACGAATCCCGCGGACAGGATGCGCATGAAGCCGGCCAGCGCGATGAGATCCGGCTGCTGCGCATCGAGGGTCGCTGCCAGCGCCTCTTCCAGGCCGGCGCTGGCGGTGCCCGCGCCCGTGGTCGGCGTGGCGACCGCGGTGTCAACCCCGAGCTCGCGTGCGTGACGCAGTCCCAGCGCGTCGGCACGGTCGGCGATCACGATGACCGGCCGCGCGGCGATGGCGCCTGCCTGGCAGGCGCGCACGATGGCGGCCATGTTGGAGCCGCGGCCGGAGATGAGGACGGCGAGCTTCAGCGGGCTGCCTGTGCTCATTCGACGATCAACACTCCGTGCCCTCCGGCGCGTACCGTGCCGATGACCTGCGCGCCCTCACCGAGCGCCGCCAGCAGCTTCACCGCCGCCGCGGCGTGCTCGGCCGGCAGGATGACCACCATGCCGATGCCGCAGTTGAAGGTGCGGAACATCTCGGCGGCGTCGACCTGCGCGGTGCGCTGCAGCCAGCCGAACACCGGATCCTGCGGCCACGCGCGTCGCTCGAGCACCGCTTCGAGCCCCTCAGGCAGCACGCGCGGAATATTGTCGGTCAGGCCGCCGCCGGTGATGTGCGCCAGGGCGTGCACCGGCAGCGCCTTGAGCAGAGCCAGCAGCGGCTTCACGTAGATGCGTGTCGGGGCGAGCAGACGCTCGAACAGCGTACGCCCCTCGAGCATGGTCGTCGGACCCGCGCCCGCCACGCTCAGCAGCTTGCGGATCAGCGAATAGCCGTTGGAATGCGGACCGGACGAGTCGAGACCGAGGATGGCATCGCCCGCCGCCACCGCGCTGCCGTCGATGATCGCCGCCTTCTCTACGACCCCGACGCAGAAGCCGGCCAGATCGTAGTCGGCGTTGTGATACATGCCGGGCATTTCGGCGGTCTCGCCACCAACCAGCGCCGCGCCCGCCTGGACACAGCCCTCGACGATGCCGCGCACCACCGCCTCGGCCACCGCGACCTGCAGCTTGCCGGTCGCGTAGTAGTCGAGGAAGAACAGCGGCTCGGCACCCTGTACGACCACGTCGTTGGCGCACATCGCCACCAGGTCGATGCCGATCGTGTCGTGGCGAGCGGTGTCGATCGCCAGGCGCAGCTTGGTGCCGACACCATCGGTACCGGCGACCAGCACCGGCTGGCGGTAACCCGGTGGCAGCTCAATCAGCGCGCCGAAGCCGCCGATGCCGGCCAGCACCTCGCGACGCTGTGCACGCCGCACCAGCGGCTTGATGCGCTCGACGAGCTCGTCTCCGGCGTCGATGTCGACGCCGGCATCGCGATAGGTGATGCCGGGACCTGATGTCATGGTTGGTTACGCGCTGCGGGCGGAAAGCGCGCCGTCATGTCGGCAGGCGCGTGTGATATTGTACCCGCCGCGTTGCGCCGGTGCGCGCACGATCCGGACCATGCTCCAACTGCGCCCAAAATCAACCGCTGCACGCGGCCCCGTGCGCGTTGCCGCCGCTGTGCTGTGCCTGGCGTGTGCCGGGCTCGCGCTGCCCGCCTGGGCGCTGCGGCCGGTGCACGTCTACGAGGTCGACGTGGAGGGGCAGACGCCGGCGGCGCTGCAGGATGCCATGCGCCAAGCGCTGGTGCGCGCCACTGGCCGGCGCGAGGCGGCCCAGGATCCGGCGCTGGCCGCTCTGGTTGCCGACGCCCCGAAGTACGTGAAGTCCTACACCGTAGGTCCCCGCGGGGAGTCGCAGGTGGTGTTCGATGCCGCGGCCGTGGAGAGCGCGATCAGCGCGGCCGGACGCAGCGTCTGGCAGCGTGAACGCCCGTTCACGCTGGTGGTGCTCGACCCGCCGCGGCCGCGCGCCGCGCAGGACGCGGCGCGGGCGGAGCTGGAACGCGTAGCTGCGGAGCGCGGCCTGCCGATCAGCCTCATTCCACTCGCGGTGGTCGACGGTGCCGGCAACCTGCTCAGCTCCGATGCTCTGCTCGGGGTCGCACAGCGTTACGGCGCGGACGAGATCCTGGTCGGACGGGGCGAGGACCAGGCCGTCGATGCGCCGCTGCAGTGGAGTCTGTACACGCAGTCGCAGAGTGCAACCTGGAGCGGTGCGCTGGCCGCCGGCGTCGAGCATACCGTCGACCTGCTGGTGCCGCAGCAGGCGAGCTCGCTGGCGCAGGTGGAAGGGCCGGCGCGGGTCCGTATCGACGGCGTCGGCACGCTGAGCGCCTACGCGGCGGTCGAGCGACTGCTGCAGAGCGTGCCGGGCGTGCGGCGCGGCAACATCGCAGCCGCGGAGGGCGACAGCGTGACCTTCGATGTCGAGGTGCGCGGTGGCGCCGCAGGTATCGAGCAGGCGCTCAGCGGCACCGCGCACCTGGTGCGCGCTTCCGGCGGTGGGTCGCAGCTCGTATACCGCTACCAGCCCCAGGGCTGAAGTGCGTCATCTGCCCAACATCATCTGCCTGATCCGTATAGCGCTGATCTGGCCGATCCTGGCCGCGCTGCACGCCGGCGAGCATCTCACCGCTCTCGCGCTGTTTGTCCTCGCCGCAGTGTCGGACGGTCTGGATGGTTATCTGGCGAAGCGCTTCGGCTGGACGTCGGAGCTGGGCAAGACGCTCGATCCGCTGGCCGACAAGCTGCTGCTGGTGGCGGTATTCGTCGCGGCGGCGTGGCTGGAGCTCGTGCCATGGTGGCTGACCGCCGTGGTGGTCGCGCGCGATCTGATGATCGGCTGCGGCGCGCTCATCTACCGGCTGTGGTTCGGTCCGCTGCACGGCCGTCCGACCGTGCTCAGCAAGATCAACACCGGCGCGCAGCTCTCGTACGTAGTGCTGGTGCTGCTCGGTGCCGCGGCGTGGCGGGCGCCGCACGGCGTCCTGCTGGCCGCCGCCTGCCTGGTACTCGTGAGCACGCTGCTCTCCGGGCTGCAGTACCTGTTCACCTTCACGCGGCGCGCCTGGGCTCAGCCGCTGCGCGCCAGTTGACAGCCATGCGCCAGATGCCGCTCGGGGTGCGTCTGCCCGACCGGGCATCGTTCGCCAGTTTTCTGCCGGCACAGAACGAGCAGGCGCTCGCGCACCTCACCGCCACGGCGCGCGGCGAGACGCACGGCCTCACCTGGCTCGCAGGTCCTGCCGGCTGCGGCAAGACGCACCTGCTGCAAGCGGTGTGCGCGGGAGCCGCCGAGCACATGCGCACCGGCTACGTGCCGCTCGGCGCGGTGGCCGCGCTCGGCGTCGGGGTGCTGGAAGGACTGCTGCAGCTGCAGTGCCTGTCTCTGGACGATATCGACAGCGTCGTCGGCCAGCAGCAGTGGGAGCGGGGAATCTTCGGACTGTTGCGCGAGCTGGAGGATTCCGGTGGCAGCCTGGTGCTGTCCGCGCGCGTGCCGCCGGCGCTGCTCGAATGGACGCTCGCCGATCTCGGCTCGCGCTGCGGCGCCGGCGCGGTGTTCCAGCTGCGTGCCCTGGAGGAGTCCGAGCAGCAGGCGGCGCTGCAGTTGCGGGCCCGGCTGCGCGGGCTCGAGCTGCCGGATGAGACCTGGCAGTGGCTGCGGCGGCGCTTCCCGCGCGACATGCGCACCCTGTATCAGCTGCTCGATACGCTCGATGAGGCGGCGCTCGCCGCACAGCGGCGGCTCACCGTGCCCTTCATCCGCGAGGTGTTGCGCAGCACGGCGCGCACACGCGCCGATTAGCGCCGTGCGAGCTGCGCCGCGAGCGCCGCGACGCGCCGGCCGAGCGCCTGCGCGAGCGTCCGTTCGGCATCGGTGAGTGCCGGCGCCGACTCTGCGCCGCCGACGTGCGATGCGCCGTACGGCGTGCCGCCGCTGCGGGTCTCGTTCAACGCCTGCTCGGTGTAGGGCAGTCCCACCAGGTACATGCCGTGATGTAGCAGCGGCAGCATCATCGACAACAGCGTGGTCTCCTGCCCGCCGTGCAGCGTCTGGGTGGAGGTGAACACGCCGGCGGGCTTGCCCGCCAGTGCGCCGGTCAGCCACAAGGCTCCGGTGCCGTCGAGAAAGTGCTTCAGCGGCGCGGCCATGTTGCCGAAGCGTGTCGGGCTGCCGAGGATCAGGCCGTGCGTCTCGCGCAGGTCCTCGAGCGTTGCGTACGGCGCACCACTCGCCGGTACCGCTGGCGCGCGCGCCTCGCTCTCCGCCGACACCGCCGGCACGGTGCGCAGCCGCGCGCCCGCGCCGCCGACGCTCTCCACGCCGCGGCACACATGGCGCGCCAGCTCCGCGGTCGCGCCGCCGCGCGAGTAATACAGCACCAGTATCTGCGTCATGGCGCGGCTACGTTGCCACTCAACGCGCCGTCAATCTAGTAGTATCTGCACCTCATCCGGCAATCGCTTGCAGGCATGGTGTGCAGGAAATATCTAGTGGGCGGGCGCGTGCAGGGCGTGTACTACCGCGCCTCGGCGGCGCGGCGTGCCCACGAGCTCGGCATCCGCGGCTACGCGCGCAATCTGCCCGACGGCCGCGTGGAAGTGCTGGCCTGTGGTGAGGACGACTCGGTGAGCGTGTTCGGGCAATGGCTGTGGGTCGGTTCTTCGGCCTCCAAGGTTACCTCCGTCGAGGTGATCGATGCGCCGGTCGATCCGCGCCTGGCACGCGCGGGCTTCCACACGGCCTGACTTGATGCCGAAACATTTTCTGTCGCCGCCGTGGGTGGCACTGGTGTTGTGGGCAGCCACGTTGCTCGCAGCCGCCCAGCAGCTCGAGACGCCAGCCCCCGCAGCGCCTGCGGCGCCAGAGCAGACCCCTGCTGCCGAAGCCGCGGCCCCGGCGCCGCCCGCGACTGCACCGACTGCACCGCCTGCACCGCCGAAGGTGTCGTGGTTTCATCGGCACCGCTCCCGCAGCCACCAGGCGTGGGTCGCCGCCGCGAACCCGATGGCGGTCGATGCGGGGCTCGAGATCCTTGCCCGCGGCGGCCACGCCGTCGATGCGGCGGTGGCCGTGCAGGCCATGCTCGGACTGGTCGAGCCGCAGAGCTCCGGCATCGCCGGAGGCGCCTTCCTCATGTACTTCGATGCCCATACCGGCAAGGTCATCGCGTTTGATGGTCGCGAGAAGGCTCCGGCAGGCGCGCGCGCCGACATGTTTCTCGACGAGCACGGTAAGCCGCTGCCTTACGTCGAGGCTGTGCGCAGCGGCCGCTCCACCGGCGTCCCGGGAGTGATCGCGATGCTGTGGAGCGCGCACCGGCAGTTCGGTGTGGCGAAATGGAAGGAGCTGTTTCAGCCGGCAATCCACGCCGCGTCCGAGGGTTTCACCGTCCCGGCGCGGCTCGCGATGTACCTCGGCGAGGGCTCACCGTTTCCGCCGACCAGCGAAGTGCGCGCGCTGTTCTCACGCGCCGACGGCGAGACCGTGCAGGAAGGCGACGTGTTCCGCAACCCGGCCTACGCGCAAACCCTGCAGCGCATTGCACAGCAGGGACCGCACGCGCTCTACGAGGGCGAGCTTGCCGGGCAGATCGTCGAGGAGACGCACGAGACACCGCTCCCCGGGACCATGACCCTCGGCGATCTCAGCGCCTATCGCGCCGACTGGAGCGAGGCGCTGTGCCGGCCCTATCAGGGTTATAACGTGTGCGTGCCGCCGCCGCCGTCGAGCGGCGTCGCGCTGCTGCAGATGCTCGAGATCCTCGAGCGCACGGACATCGCCAGCCGCAAGCCGTCCGATCCCCAGGCGTGGTTCCTGTTCGCGCAGGCGAGCCGGCTGATGTACGCAGACCGCGACCGCTACGTCGCCGATCCGCGCTTCGTGCCGGTGCCCATCGCGCGGCTGCTCGATCCGGCCTATATACGGTTGCGCGCGGAGCTGATCGGCGTGCATGCCGGTCCTGCGCCGCCCCCCGGTGACATCGCGCTGCCGCGCGCGCGCGATGCGACCAACGAGGCGCAGGGCACGAGTCACTTCGTGGTGGTGGATGCGGACGGCGACGTGGTTTCCATGACCACCACGGTCGAGTCGGTGTTCGGCTCCGGCCGCACCGCCAGTGGCTTCGTGCTCAACAACCAGCTCACCGACTTCTCGTTCGTGCCGGTCGACGGCGGCCAGCCGGTGGCCAATGCCGTGCGCGGCGGCAAGCGGCCGCGCTCGTCCATGGCGCCGGTGATCGTGCTCGACCGGCACGGCGATTTCGTCGCCGCGGTCGGCTCCCCGGGCGGCAACGCGATTCTCGAGTACAACGCCAAGACACTGGTCGCACTGCTCGCCTGGAAGCTGTCGCTGAAGGAGGCGATCGAGCTGCCGAACCTGATCGCGCGCGGCGACACCTTCAGCGGTGAGATTGCGAAGCTTCCACCGGCGCTGATCGCCGGCCTGCGCGAACGCGGCATCGAGCTGAAGGCCGGGCACGCGGAGAACTCCGGACTGCACGGTGTGGTGGAGCTCGCCGACGGCACCTACCAGGCCGCGGCCGACTCGCGCCGCGAGGGCGTGGCGCGCATGCTGCCGCAAGCCGCGGCTGCGCCGCGGCACGCGGTGTCGAACTGACAGCGGGCGCCGTGCAGCTGCACAGGGCGCCGCGCGGTTCATGCCGGTGGCGCGCGTGTCAGCGCGCGGCGGCGAAGCCCAGATCGTCGGCGCCGCGCCAGCGCGTCCACTGGGTGAGGACCAGGTCCGGGTAGTCGCGCTTGCCGGGGCTGCCGTTGTAGCGCGCCAGCGCGCGGCGCACGTCGTTGCGCTCGGCGCCGAGGTAGTAGCGCAGGATCGCACAGCCCATGTGGATGTTGGGCTCGACGTGCACCAGCTGGTAGCGGCGCATGCCGAGCCGCTCGGGCCAGAACGGCATCACCTGCATGAGCCCGACCGCCCCGGCGCTCGAGACCGCCCAGCGATCGAAGCGGCTCTCGACGGCGATCACCGCCATCACCAGCCCGGGCGGCAGGCGTGCCTCACCGACGCGGTGCGTCTCACAATAGACCTGCTGCAGGATGTCGATGCGCTCGTTCTTCTCCCTGACGAGTTCGCGCAATCGCGGCTCCATGAGCTTGTACCACACCGCCGAGTCGTACTGATCGGTGAAGCACTGTGCCTGGGCGATCGCCTTGGCAATCACCGTCTCCAGCTGCGGGTCGCGTTGCTGGTCGGCGATGGCGGGTCGCGTGGCGTGCAGCGCCACGGCGGCCAGCAGGGTGGCGAACAGCACGCGCCCGCCGCGCCGGCGGCACGCGGCGCCCGCACGCGCGGTGCATGGCGCTTCAGCCGCCCAGTCGCTCGCGCAGGAAGGTGAGCGCCGCGGAGGCTGCAAACTCAGTGCTCTCGGTGTCGCGCCGCGCGCGATATTCGAGCTTACCTGCTTCGAGACCACGCTCTCCCACCACCAGCCGATGCGGGATGCCGAGCAGCTCCGCATCGGCGAACTTGACGCCGGGACGTGCGTCGCGGTCATCGTACAGCACCTCGAGGCCGGCGGCGCTGAGCTCGGCGTAGAGTCGCTCGCTGATTTCGCGGACACGGGTTGATTTTTGCAGGTTGAGCGCTACCAGGACCACCTGGAACGGTGCGATGGGGGCCGGCCAGATGATCCCGCGCTCATCGTGATTCTGCTCGATGGCGGCGGCCACGATGCGCGTCACACCTATGCCGTAGCAACCCATCAGCACGGTGACCTCCCGGCCCGCCTCATCCAGCACCCGGGCCTTCATGGGCTCGCTGTATTTGCTGCCGAGCTGGAAGATGTGACCGACCTCTATTCCCCGCGCGATCTTCAGGCGCCCCTTGCCAGAGGGGCTCGGGTCGCCTTCCACGACGTTGCGCAGATCGGCGGCCACCGCCCCCTGCACGTCCCGGTCCCAGTTGACCCCGGTAAGGTGGTGCTCCGGCTCGTTGGCGCCGCACACGAAATCGGCGAGGGCGAGCGCGCTGTGATCGGCGTACAGGCGGCACTTGAGGCCCACCAGCCCGACGTAGCCGGGCTGCGTGGCGGTCGCCTGCAGCACGCGCGCCGCGCTCGCCAGCGCCAACGGGCTGGCGACACCCGCGAGCTTCTGCGCCTTGACGGCGTTCAGCTCGTGATCACCGCGCACCACCAGCGCCACGACGTCCGCGCCTTCACCGTCCACGATCAGTGTCTTCACGCAGCGGGCCGGGCTGACGTCGAGCTGCTGCGCCAGCTCAGCGATGGTGCGCGCACCGGGAGTGTGCACCTTGCGCAGCGTCTCGCGCGGCGCGGGACGCGGCTGTGCGGGCGGCAGCGCCGCGGCGGCTTGCAGATTCGCGGCGTAGTCGTCGGCGTCCGAGAACACGATCGCATCCTCGCCCGAGTCAGCGAGCACGTGAAACTCCTGCGACACGTCCCCGCCAATGGCGCCAGAGTCGGCCCGCACGGCGCGAAAGCTCAGCCCGGTACGGGTGAAGATGCGCGTGTAGGCGTCGTACATCGCCCGATAGCCTGCCTCGAGCGAGGCCTCATCGAGATGGAACGAGTAGGCGTCCTTCATGATGAATTCGCGCGCGCGCATCACGCCGAAGCGTGGACGCACCTCGTCGCGGAACTTGGTCTGGATCTGATAGAAGTTCACCGGCAGCTGCCGGTAGCTCTGCAGCTCGCGGCGCGCGATGTCGGTGATCACTTCCTCGTGGGTAGGCCCCAGCACGAAGTCGCGTTCGTGGCGGTCCTTGAAGCGCAGCAGCTCCGGACCGTACTCGCTCCAGCGATGCGATTCCTGCCACAGCTCGCCCGGCTGCACCACGGGCATCACCAGCTCGAACGCGCCGGCGCGGTTCATCTCCTCGCGGACGATGCGTTCGACCTTCTGCAGCGAGCGCAGGCCCATCGGCAGCCAGCTGTACAGCCCGGCGGCCAGGCGCCGGATGAGTCCGGCGCGCAACATCAGCTGATGGCTCAAGACCTCTGCTTCTGCAGGCGTTTCCTTGCTGGTGTTGATGGGATACTGAGAAAGCCTCATCGCGCGCCGCCAGTCTGGTGCAGTCTCGCTCGAACACTGGCATCTTATCAGGAGCCCCCTGCTAAAATTGCCCCGTGGCGACCGACACTGAGGAATACTCGCGTCCGCGCGGCAAGGGCATCTACCTGCTGCCGAACCTGCTGACCACCGGGTGTCTGTTCTCGGGCTTCTATGCGGTGGTGGCGGCCATCGACCACCACTTCGCCCAGGCCGGCATCGGCGTGTTCTTTGCAATGATCTTCGACACGCTCGACGGTCGCACCGCCCGCCTGACACACACCGAGAGCGTCTTCGGCAAGGAATACGACAGCCTGGCGGACATGGTGTCCTTCGGCGTGGCGCCGGGGATCGTGGCGTACCAGTGGGGCGTCGTGCGCATCGCCGAGTACGGCCATCACTGGGACCGCTTCGGCTGGCTGGCGTGCTTCTTCTACGTAGCGGCCGCGGCGATGCGGCTGGCGCGGTTCAACGCGCGCGCGGCGGCCGCCGACAAGCGCTATTTCGAGGGCCTGCCGAGCCCGTCGGCGGCGGCGATCGTGGCGGCGTTCGTCTGGTTCTTCAGCGACTGGCACGAGCCTGGGCTCACCGGGCTGATCGCGGCGTTCGTCGTCACCGCGAGCGCCGGCGCGCTCATGGTGAGCCGCTTCGGCTATCCGAGCTTCAAGCAGTTCGATCTCGATCGGCGCATCCGCTTCGTCTACCTGCTGCTCGTGCCGCTGACTTTCGCGCTGATCGCCATCGATCCGCCCACCATGCTGCTGTCGATGTTCGGTACCTATGCGCTGTCGGCGCCGTTGCTCTGGGTCGGGCGGCGGCTGCGGCGCCTGATGCGCGGTGCGCCGCCCGCAGCCGGGGGCTGAGGTCCGATGGAGCCCCGGCGGCGTGCCCGCTATCTGCAGGCGATCGGCATCGACGTGTGGGTGCCGCGCGGCCCGGGTGCTGTCGCTGAGGCGACCGTGTCTGCCGTGACGCCGGCTCCTGCCACCGCAGCGGAAGCTGCGCAATGGGAGGCACTGCGCACCGAGGTGCGCCAGTGCACGCGCTGCGCGCTGCATGCCACGCGCACCCAGGGAGTGCTCGGTGTCGGACCGCTGCGCGCGGACTGGCTGGTGATCGGCGAGGCGCCGGGAGCGGAAGAGGACCGCCGCGGCGAGCCGTTCGTCGGCGCAGCCGGGCAGCTGCTGGATGCGATGCTGCGCGCCATCGGGCTCGATCGGCACAGCAACGTCTACATCGCCAACGTGCTGAAGAGCCGTCCGCCGAACAACCGCGACCCGAAGCCCGAGGAGGTCGCAGCGTGCCTGCCCTACCTGCTGCGGCAGATCGCGCTACTGCGCCCGAAGATCATGCTCGCCGTCGGCCGCATCGCGGCACAGAACCTGCTCGCCACCGCTGCCCCGCTCGGTCGGCTGCGCGGCCAGGTGCATCACTTCGGGGAGCTGAACACACCGCTCGTGGTCACGTATCATCCCGCCTATCTCCTGCGTACCCCGGCGGATAAGCGCAAGGCGTGGGAGGATCTGAAGTTCGCACGCAGTGTCTACCAGCAACTGACTCAAGGCGCTCCTGACCGTGGCCACCGCTCCTGAGCTGCTCGCCCCCGAGGTTACGCTGCGCCCCATGCGCGTCACCGACATCGCCGAGGTGGTGAGCATCGAGCGCGCCTCCTATCAGTTTCCCTGGAGCGAAGGCATCTTCCGCGACTGCCTGCGCGTGGGTTACGTGTGCCGCGTGGCTGCCGCCAGCCGCCAGGTCATGGCCTATGCCGTCATGAGCTTCGGCGCGGGCGAAGCGCACATTCTCAACGTGTGCGTGGACGCGGCCCATCGTTGCCGCGGTCTCGGCCGGCTGCTGCTCGACTCGCTGGTCGAGCGCGCCGCGGCCGCCGGCATGAACGAGGCGTTTCTCGAGGTGCGCCCCTCCAACACGGCGGCCATCCGGCTGTACCTGGCGCTCGGGTTTGAGCAGGTCGGTATGCGCCGCGGCTATTACCAGGCGCAGAACGGCCGCGAGGATGCCGCGGTACTCAGGCGCGTCCTGCGCGGCACCGGCTAAGCCGGTTTAGCTGACGCCTGCCGCCACCATGAGTGATCTCGCAGCCGAAATGCGTCGGCGACGGACCTTCGCGATCATCTCGCACCCCGACGCCGGCAAGACCACGCTCACGGAGAAGCTGCTGCTGTTCGGTGGGGCGATCCAGATGGCCGGCACCGTCAAGGGCCGCAAGGCGGCGCGCCACGCGACTTCCGACTGGATGCGGCTCGAGCAGCAGCGCGGCATCTCGGTGACCTCCTCGGTGATGCAGTTTCCGTATCACGACTGCATCGTGAATCTGCTCGACACGCCTGGCCACGAGGACTTCTCCGAGGATACCTACCGCACGCTCACCGCAGTCGATTCGGCACTGATGGTCATCGACTGCGCCAAGGGCGTGGAGGAGCGCACCATCAAGCTGATGGAGGTCTGCCGGCTGCGTGACACGCCGATCATGACCTTCATCAACAAGCTCGATCGCGACGGCCGGCCACCGATCGAGCTGCTGGACGAGATCGAGAGCGTGCTGCGCATCGGCACCGCGCCGGTCACCTGGCCGATCGGCATGGGCCGCGAGCTGCGCGGCATCTATCACCTCACCGAGGATCGCATCTACGCGTACGCGGCCGGCGAGCGTGGCCGGGTGGGCGAGAACCGCACCATCGAGGGACTGGCGAGCGCCGCGGCACAGGATTTCCTCGGCGAGCAGGTACGCACCTTCGGCGAGGAGATCGAGCTGGTGCGCGGCGCCACCGAGCGCTTCGATCCGCAGGCCTATCGTGCCGGACGCCAGACGCCGGTGTTCTTCGGCTCCGCGATCAACAACTTCGGCGTCGAGGAGCTGTTGGCCTCGTTTGTGCGGCACGCGCCGGCGCCGCTGCCGCGCGCCGCGCGCGAGCGCACCGTGCAGCCCGCGGAGGAGTCGCTCGCCGGCTTCGTGTTCAAGATCCAGGCCAACATGGATCCGGCGCATCGCGACCGCATCGCGTTCCTGCGGCTGTGCGCCGGCAAATACACGCGCGGCATGCGTCTGTTCCACGTGCGCCTCGACAAGGAGGTGCGGGTTGCCGATGCACTGACCTTCATGGCTGCCGATCGCTCGCAGGCCGAGGAAGCCTGGGCGGGCGACATCATCGGCCTGCACAACCACGGCACGATCAACATCGGCGACACTTTCACGCAGGGCGAGCGGCTGGCGTTCACCGGCGTACCGAACTTCGCGCCCGAGATCTTCCGCCGTGCGGTGCTCAAGGATCCGCTGAAAATGAAGGCGCTGCAGAAGGGTCTGTCGCAGCTGTGCGAGGAGGGCGCGACGCAGCTGTTCCGGCCGGTGCGCAACAATGAACTGATCCTGGGCGCAGTCGGGCAGCTGCAGTTCGAGGTGGTCGCCTTCCGGCTGCAGGATGAATACGGCGTGCAGTGCGTGTTCGATCCGGTCGCGGTGCATACCGCACGCTGGGTCGACAGTGCGGATGAGGCCAGACTCGAGGAGTTCCGCGCCCGCGCCCACGACCACCTGGCGCTCGATCACAGCGGGGCGCTGGTGTATCTGGCGCCATCGCGCGTCAATCTGCAGCTCACGCTCGAGCGCTGGCCGGGAATCACCTTCCGCGAGACGCGCGAACACGCCACTTGAGGCTGCTGCCTTTCGGAAGGGGTGGCGCCGCTCGCGGATTTGTGCGACATAGCCCGCCTGCGCAGCAGGTTCCACGGAGGAGCCATGAACGACGTACTCGGCGCAAATCCCTACCTGCAGCGGGAAATCCTCGTCAACTCGCTGTACGAGGCGGCCGAGCTCGAGCACAACCTGATGTGCACCTACCTGTACGCGGCCGCGAGCCTCAGGAGTGGCGAGGCCGAGGGGCTGAGTGCCCCCGAGGCGCTTGCCGTTGCGCGCTGGCGCCAGGTACTGCTCGGCGTCGCGATCGAGGAGATGGGTCATCTGGCGGCGGTGTGGAACATCACCTCGGCGCTCGGTGCCAGTCCGCGCATCGGCCGCGCGAACTTTCCGCTCGACCCCGGCTACCTGCCGGCCGGCATCACGGTCAGGCTGGCCCCTTTCAACAGCGCGACGCTGCAGCACTTCGTGTTCCTCGAGCGTCCACACCAGTCCACCGAGCCCGAAGGTACCGGCTTTGCCTGCGAGCGCCCCTATGTGCGCGGCACCGAGCGGCCGCACCTCACCCCGATGGGACGGGACTACCAGACGGTGGGCGATTTCTACGCCGCACTGGGCCAGGGTCTGCGCGTCTTCGTCGAGCACTACGGCGAGCGGATCGCTTTCCACGGCGACGCTGCGCTGCAGCTGTCTGCCGAGGAGGTGAATCTGCCGGGAGCACGGCAGGTGCGCTGTCTGAAAACCGCGCTGGCCGCGTTCACGGCGATCGTCGAGCAGGGCGAAGGAGCGCCACGCGACTCGGTGGGCTCGCACTTCCAGAAATTTCTCGGCATCCGCGCCGAGCTCGAGGCCCTCACCCAGCGAAACCCGGCATTTGCGCCGTCCTTCCCCGCCGCCACCAACCCGGTGCTGCGGCGTCCGCCGCGGCCCGAAGGACGGGTCTGGATCGAGGACGCCGACGCCTTTGCCACCGTAGACCTGGCGAATGCCAGCTACGCGCTGATGCTGAGGCTGCTCGCCTACAGCTATCTGTTGCGCGGCCCCGCCGCGGAGAAATCGCTCGCGGTCGATCTGGCCATCGGGCTGATGCGCTCCGTCATGTCGCTCGCGGAAGCGGCCGCACGCCTGCCGGCCGGTCCTTCGAATCCGCAATGCAACGCGGGGCTGTCGTTCATCGCCCCGCGCGATCCGAGCCCGCTGCCGCCCGGGCCCGGCGCACGGCGGCTGTTCATCGAGCGCTTCGCGCAGCTGGCCGAGGCAGCCGGCGCGCTGCGCGGTGGCGGCGCCGATGCGCGGGTGCGGGCGGTCGCGGATCAGCTGACGGCGCTCACCAAACAGGCGCGGGCAGGATTCGATCTGTCCGCGGCGGTGGCCCCGGCGACGACCGCGACGTCGCCCGTGGCCACACCAGCGCCGGCGGTCACGCTCACCGGCGGTGTCGAAACCGTACGCGGTGAGCAGCTCGAGCTGCAGTTCGAGGCGAAACGCTGCATTCATTCGCGCTTCTGCGTGACCTGGGCGCCGAAGGTGTTCCTGGCCAACGTGCAGGGCCCGTGGCTGCACCCGGACGCCATGCCGGTGGAGCGCGTAGTGGAGGTCGCACATGCCTGTCCCTCGGGCGCGATCCGCTACCGGCGCACCGACGGCGCACCCGATGAGGGCGCCCCGCCGGTCAACCTGGCGGCGGTGCGCGAGGCGGGTCCGTATGCGTTCCGCGGCACGCTGCAGATCGCCGGCCGGCCGCCCGAGTTTCGCGCGACGCTGTGTCGCTGCGGCGCCTCGCAGAACAAGCCCTACTGCGATGGCTCTCATCACGCGATCGGCTTTGGTGCCTCGGGCGAGCCGCCAGCCGGCCGCACCGACATGCTGCCGGTGCGCGACGGCGTGCTGGCCATCGATCCGCAGACTGACGGCCCGCTGCGCGTGCGCGGCAATCTGGAGATCACGAGCGGCACGGGACGCGTGGTGGCGCGCGTAACGTCGACCTGGCTGTGTCGCTGTGGTGGCAGTGCCAACAAGCCCTTCTGCGACGGCACGCACGCGCGGATCGGGTTCCGCTCCGGCTGAACTTCAGCGCGCCGCCGTGCGCGGCAGCGACAGCCGTGCGACCGCACGCCGGAATTCCTCGACCTCGCTCGCACTGCCGGCGGCCGGCCCGTAGCGTAGCTGGGCGTAGCGCTCGAGCAGCGGCTGCACGGTCGCGCGCAACTCAGGACGACGGCTGAGCACCGCGGCGGCGAGGCTCAGCGGCCCCTGGTGCGGCGCCCGAGCGGGTGCGATGCGCGCAAGCTTGCGGCACAACCTGCCGTACGCGCGCGCCAGCGCATCCGGCCGCGGTGGGCGGCCGCTGCGACCGACGTGCCAGGCCACGAGTGCGAGCCAGATGCACAGCGCCGCCATGAAGGCCCAGCCGAGGTGGCGCGTACCGGGCGCGTGCACCCCCATGCGCGCGAGCAGTCTGAGCTGCGCGGCGTAATCAAAGCGCACTACGTGGTCCGCCCACCAGGTGTTGGCGGCATCCCAACGCTGCAGCAGCTGGTTGAGCCACCTCGAGCCACGCAACAGGCGCTCCGGTCCCGAGAGCGCGCCCGGCAGCAGGTCCCCAATGCCACGCTGCAGCCGTTCGGGCGCGACCACCGCCGTCGGGTCCACGCGCGTCCAGCCGCGCTCGGGCAGCCACACCTCCGTCCATGCGTGCGCATCGGACTGACGCACGACGAAGTAGCCGCCGATCGGATTCCATTCCCCGCCGAGGTAGCCGGTCACCACCCGCGCCGGCACGCCGGCGGCGC
The DNA here is from genome assembly GCA_963837075.1 of uncultured Gammaproteobacteria bacterium. Taxonomy (GTDB): domain Bacteria; phylum Pseudomonadota; class Gammaproteobacteria; order Steroidobacterales; family Steroidobacteraceae; genus 13-2-20CM-66-19. The sequence goes on from CAWILY010000009.1 coordinate 1,750,028, forward strand.
GCATCAGCACTACCAGGCTTGACGCGTAGTGCCCGCAAAAGCCCGCGCGCGTGTTGAACAGGAAGTCATCGATGGCATCGCTCCCGAGGGGCTGCGGATCGAGTGAATAGACAAAGCCCCCGGTGCGCAGGTACTCGAGCACCGCGTGCAGGAAGGCGGCGTCGGAGCCGGCACGCGCGTGCAGCTCCTGCGCCAGCTCACGGGTGCGCGGATTGCCTGTGGGCGGGAGCGCCGTGTCCTCGCGCCGCGCGGACGGCGCGAGCGGCTGGGTCGCGCGCCAGCGGGTATAGGAGAGCGCCGTGAAGCTGATGGGCTCGTTGACCGGGTCGGTGGCGAGCAGTTGGTTGTCGTAGTTGAGCAGCACGTGCGCGTCGGGTGACTGCGCCGGGGTATCGAGGGCCAGCCACCAGCGCCGGCGGTTCGGTTGCAGGGTGAGGCGATAGTGGTAGGGCGTGCCGAGATACTCGAGCGGCTGACGCTCGCGCAGCTCGGCGTATGAGCGCCGCCAGGTGGAGCCGTCGAACTCATGCAGCACCGGCCCGCGCCAGTAGCGCTCCGGCGGCGGCGGCGCGGCGCCGAGGAAAGTGACGCGGAAGGCGGGCTCGTAGCTGGCGACCAGCTGCGTGATGCCACCCGGCGTCATGGCGTCCGACAGTCCGGTGAGCGCCACGTCGCTGCGCGGAATCGCCCAGAAGGCGCCGCCCAGGCGTGGAAAGAACACGAACAGCGCCAGCGCCAGGGGTACCGCCAGCAACAGCGCGCGACCGCCGAGCCGCAGCGCCTGCGTGCTGCGGCAGCTGGGCGTGGCGATCGTGGCAAGCGCCGCGCAGCACACCCACGCCTGCAGCGCGTACAGCGGCGCCCGCGACAGTTGCTGGCGGTCGAGGCAGGCGGCGAGCAGCAGGAACAGCCCGGCGCAGACCATGACGAACTCGTCCCGCGGCTGGCGTGTCTCGAGCAGCTTCAGTGCCGCCATCAGCACGAGCAGCGTCGTGCCGGCAGCGAGACCGTTGAGCGTGTGAAAGCGCGAGAACACCAGCGCAACCAGTCCCAGCGCGAGCAACGCGCGCGTGGTCGTGCCGGGATACCAGCCGCGCGCGCGCGCAGTGACCAGGCGCCAGGCGATGAGCGCCAGGGCGGCAGCGGCTGCCCAGAGCGGCATACGATCGACGTGCAGCAGCACCCCGCCGCCGAAGGCCGCGCAGGCCCATACGAGCGGTGCCGGCGGCGCACGCGGCGACTCGAGAGCCGGGGTTGCCGCAGCCACCGCCTCAAGCCTCCGTGTCGAGGCCGTAGAGCGCCAGCGCCGCGAGGCAGCGATGCCGGTGCTCAGGTCCGCGGTCCGGCGGCACGCGCAGCCCGGGCAGGCTGAGAGCGTAGCGCTCCCCGTGTGCCTCGGCATCGACTACCCAGCGCGCGAGCTGCGACAGGCGCGCCTCGAGGTCGAGCCCCGCGAGCCGGTCGAAATCGAACTCGCGCTGCTCGGATTGCGCCTGCGTGTATTCCTTGACCAGGAGCGGTGCTTCGCGCGCGTACGCCTTCCAGTCGACCTGCCGCGGGGAGTCTCCGTCGCGGAACGGCCGCAGCGTCGCCCATTCATCCGCGCCCGCGCCCGCGTGGGCGCGCTGGCCGCTGCTGTGTGCGCCGTAGCTCGGCAGCGGCAGCGAGCCGCGCGGCTGCGGATAGATCACCATCTCGAGCGGCGCATGCACCCAGGTCCAGGTGCGGAACAGTCCGAACGGGTGCGCGGTCGCGAGCCGCAGCCGCTCGAGGCGCACGCGTCCGCGCCGCGGCGCGCTCACCGGCAGCGCGAGATGCTCCTGCTCGTGCGCGGCCACATCCGCGCTGACCACCTCGCCCCCGGGCAGTGCGGCTTCGAGGCGCAGGCGCGCCTGCGGGCCGCGGCTGGCGAGCGTCACGTCGAGCCGGCCGGGGGTATGGGCGAACACCGCCGGAGCGATCGCCGCGGTGAGCTCCGCGCCGAGGAGATTGCGATGGCATTGCTGCATGGCCACCAGCGCGAAGGCGGTGAGCAGGAACGTCAGGAACAGTGCCAGGCTGTTGGCGTAATTCAGCCCGGCGAGCAGCATCAGGAACAGGAGCGCCGCGAATGCCAGGCCGGCGCGTGTCGGCAGGATGTAGAGCCGGCGCCGCTCGAGCGTCACCGGCAGCTGATCCGGCCCCTGGCGCTTGCGTACCCAGCGCGCCATGCGCGCGCTCAGCGCTGCGGCGAGCGGCCCGAGCACCCGGTTGCGCAGCGTGGCGGTGCGGCGCGCGCGCGCCACTTACAGCGGCACCGCCACCGCGCGGATGATCGCCGCCGCGAGGCCGGCATCGCCCGCGCGCGCCGGGTCGCGCTGCTCGAGCCGGTGCGCGACCACCGCCGGCAGCACTGCCTGCACATCCTCCGGCAGCACCGCCGCGCGGCCGGCGAGCAGGCTCCAGGCCTGCGCGGCGCGGATCAGTCCCTGGCCGGCGCGCGGTGACAACCCGAGCTTGAGCTCCGAGAGCTCGCGGGTGCGCGCAATCAGGGCCTGTACGTAATCGAGCAGCGCCTCGGACAGGTGCACGCTGCGCACCGCGCGTTGCGCGGCGAGCACGCCGGCGCCCGACAGCACCGGCGCGATGTTCGGCAGCAGCTCGCGTCGCTCGCCGGCGCGCAGCAGCTCGCGCTCGTGGGCAACGTCCGGGTAGCCGAGCACCACGCGCATGAGGAAGCGGTCGAGCTGCGATTCGGGCAGGCCGAACGTGCCGAGCTGCTCGTGCGGGTTCTGCGTGGCGACCACGAAGAACGGCTCGGGCAGCGCGTAGGTGGCGCCGTCGACGCTCACCTGGCGCTCCTCCATCGCTTCCAGCAGCGCGCTCTGCGTGCGCGGGCTGGCGCGATTCACCTCGTCCGCCAGCAGCAGCTGGGTGAAGATCGGGCCGCGCCGGAAGTGAAACTGCTGACTGGCGCGATCGAACACCGAGACTCCGATGATGTCGGCAGGCAGCAGATCGGCGGTGAACTGCACGCGCTGCCAGCTCAGGCCCAGCACGTGCGCAAGCGCATGCGCGAGCGTGGTCTTGCCGACGCCGGGTACGTCCTCGATGAGCAGATGACCGCGCGCCAGCAGGCACGCCAGGCACAGGCGGATCTGCTCCGGCTTGCCGAGGATGATCGTCTCGAGGGTGGCGAGCACCCGCGCCAGCGCCTGGAGGTCGGCCGCGGCAGGCGCTGCGGCGGCGCTCATGGTTTCAGTCCGCGCACGCGCGCGAGCTGCGTCGCGAGCTCCGTCGCGGTTCGTTCGAGCTCGGCTGCGCGCTCGCGCTCGGTGCTCACCACCGCGGGCGGGGCATTGCGCACGAAGCCGTCGTTGGCGAGCCGCCCGCGGGTCTTGTCGAGATCGCGCTGCGCGCGGGCGAGGAGCCTGCCGAGACGCTCGCCCTCGGCATCGGCATCGATCAGGCCGGCCATCGGCACCAGCACGGTGAGCGTGCCGACCAGCGCCACCGCCGACTGCGGTGCGCGCGAGGCGGCATCGAGCAGCGTGATGCTCTCGATTCCGGCCAGGCGCTCGAGCCAGGTACGGTAGCGCGCGATGAGTGCCTGCTGCTGCCCGCTCGCCCCCTGCAGCAGCACCGGCACGCGCCGCGCCGGACTGATGTTCATCTCGCCGCGGATCTGGCGCACGCCGAGCACGACCGCCTGGATCCAGGCCACCTCGCGCTCGGCCTCCTCGTCCGCGGGGAATTCATCGGCGCGCGGAAAGGGGCGCAACATGACCGTCTCTCCCGCCACCGCTGCCAGCGGCGCCACGCGCTGCCAGATCTCCTCGGTGATGAACGGCATGAACGGATGCAGCGCGCGCTGCAGAGCCTCCGCGACCTGTGCCAGTGTGCGCTGCGTGCCATGGCGTGCTGGCGCGGACGAGCGCTCGTCCTGCAGCACTGGCTTGGTGAGCTCCAGGTACCAGTCGCAGAAGTCGTGCCAGGTGAACTCGTACAGCGCATTGGCGGCGTAGTCGAAGCGGTACTCGGCCAGTGCCGCGTCGAGCGTGCCGAGCATGCGACCGAAGCGCGAGCGGATCCAGCGATCGGCCACCGACAGCTGCGCAGGTGTCGCGGCATCGTGCTCCGCCGCAGCGAGCGCCATGGTGACGAAGCGCGCGGCATTCCACAGCTTGTTGCAGAAATTGCGATAGCCGGCCACGCGCGCCATGTCGAAGCGGATGTCACGGCTCGGGGAGGCGAGGGCGGCGAAGGTGAAGCGCAGCGCATCGGTGCCGTGGGGCGCAATGCCCTGTGGATACTGCCGGCGCGTCGCCTGGGCGATGGCCGGCGCGAGCTGCGGCTGCATCAGGCCGCTGGTGCGCTTGGCGATGAGCTCCTCGAGCCCGATGCCGTCGACGATGTCGAGCGGATCGATCACGTTGCCCTTGGACTTGGACATCTTGTCGCCGTGCTCGTCGCGGATCAGCCCGGTGATGTACACATCGCGGAACGGCACATCGCCCATGAACTTCAGTCCCATCATCATCATGCGCGCCACCCAGAAGAAGATGATGTCGAAGCCGGTGACGAGCACGCTGCCGGGATAGAACTTCGTGAGCGCGGGGCCCGGCTGCGGCCAGCCGAGCGTCGAGAACGGCCACAGCGCGGAGGAGAACCAGGTGTCGAGCACGTCCTCGTCCTGGCGGAGGGCGGTAGCGGCCGGCAGCGCATGTCGCGCGCGCACCTCCTGCTCGCTGCGAGCGACGTACACCTTGCCGGCCGCGTCATACCAGGCCGGAATGCGATGCCCCCACCACAGCTGGCGGCTGATGCACCAGTCCTTGATGTTGCGCATCCACTCGAAGTAGGTACGCGCCCAGCCTTCCGGCACGAAGCGGGTGCGGCCCGCCTCGACCGCCGCGATCGCGGTGCGTGCCAGCGGTTCGATGCGCACGAACCACTGGTCGGTGAGATAGGGCTCCAGCACCGCGCCGCTGCGGTCGCCGCGCGGCACCACCAGGCGGTGCTTCTCGATGCGCTCTACCAGGCCCGCGCCCTCGAGCTCCGCCACCACGCGCGCGCGCGCAACCGCGCGGTCGAGGCCGCGGAAGCGCTCGGGTACGGTGTCGGCGAGCGTCGCGCGCGGTGTGAAGATGTTGATGAGTGGCAGCCGATGCCGCTGGCCGATTTCGTAATCGTTGAAATCGTGCGCCGGCGTGATCTTCACGCAGCCGGAGCCGAACGTGGGATCGACGTAGCTGTCGGCGATCACCGGGATCTCGCGCAGCGCGAGCGGCAGGCGCACGCGCGCACCGACCAGCGCGCGGTAACGCTCATCCTCGGGATGGACCGCGACCGCCGTGTCGCCCAGCATGGTCTCCGGCCGGGTGGTCGCCACCACCACGTGGCCCGTGCCGTCGGCCAGCGGATAGCGCAGATGCCACAGCTGCCCGTCCTCCTCGGCGGACTGCACCTCGAGGTCCGACAGCGCGGTGAGCAGCACCGGATCCCAGTTCACCAGGCGCTTGCCGCGGTAGATCAGGCCCTCCTCGTGCAGGCGCACAAACACCTCGATGACCGCGCGCGACAGCTCCGGATCCATGGTGAAGCGGTCACGCGACCAGTCGACCGAGTCGCCGAGGCGGCGCATCTGCGCACTGATGGTGCCGCCGGACTGGCGCTTCCAGGACCAGACGTGCTCGAGGAACTCAGCGCGTGTCAGGTCGGTGCGTTTGATTCCCCGGGCGTTGAGCTGGCGCTCCACCACCATCTGCGTGGCGATGCCGGCATGATCGGTGCCCGGCTGCCACAGCGTGTCGCGGCCACACATGCGGTGATAGCGGGTCAGTGCGTCCATGAGCGTGTGCTGGAAGGCATGGCCCATGTGCAGCGTCCCGGTCACGTTCGGCGGCGGGATCATGATGCAATACGGCTCTCCCGTACCGCGCGGCGCGAACCAGCCGTTGTTCTCCCAGCGCTCGTAAGTGCGCCGCTCGATCTCCTGTGGCGCGTATACCTTGTCCATGTGGCGTGGGATCTTCGCTGAACCGGGGTTGACTTGGGATTATAGCGGGGGCAGGCGCAGCGCAGAGGCGGAAGCGCAGGGCGGGTCCGCGACCGATACGTATGACGGATACGTATGACGGATACGTATGACGGATACGTATGACGGATTCGCACTCCTCATGCGCGCGCGCAGCCGGGCGCATGCGCAGCCGGGCGACCCCCGGCAGCGTGTCAGCGTGCCGCGCGTCGCAGCAGGAAATCCGCGAGCAGCGGCGTCGGCCGGCCGGTGCTGCCCTTGGCGGCGCCGCTCTGATACGCAGTGCCGGCGATGTCGAGGTGGGCCCACTTCAGCCCCTGAGTGAACTTGGCGAGGAACGCCGCCGCGGTGATGGCGCCACCGTCACGTCCGCCCACGTTGGCAAAGTCGGCGAAGTTGCTCTTGAGTTGCTCGGCGTACTCCTCGGTGAGCGGCAACTGCCAGCAGCGGTCGTCGGCGCGGCGGCCGGCTTCGACCAGCTCGTGCACCAGCGCTTCGTCGTTACCCATGACGCCAGCGTGGTGATGGCCGAGGGCGACGACGACCGCGCCGGTGAGAGTCGCGATGTCGATGACCGCCGCGGGCTGGAAGCGGCGCGCGTAGTGCAGGGCGTCGCACAGGATCAGGCGGCCCTCCGCATCGGTGTTCAGGATCTCCACCGTCTGACCGGAGGCGCTGGTGGCAATGTCGCCGGGCTTTACGGCCTTGCCGCCCGGCATGTTCTCCACCGCGGCGACCAGTCCGACCACGTGCAGCGGCAGACGCAGCTGCGCCACCAGGGTCAGGGAGGCGATCACGGCGGCGGCGCCGCTCATGTCGAACTTCATCTCGTCCATACCGGGCGGATCCTTGAGCGAGATGCCGCCGGTATCGAAGGTCACACCCTTACCCACCAGCACGACCGGCGGCCGCTGCCGCTTCGCACCCCCGGGGTACTCGAGCACGATGAAGCGCGGCGCCTGAGCGCTTCCCTGGGCAACGGCGAGCAGACAGCCCATCTTCTCGCGGCGGATGGCGGCTTCGTCGAGTACCCGCACCCGCAGGCCGGCGTGGCGCTTGCCGAGTGCACGCGCCTGCTCGGCGAGGTAGGTCGGCGTGCAGACGTTGGCCGGCAGGTTGGCGAGGTCGCGCTGCACGCTCATGGCGGCCGTCACGGCCGCGCCGTGGGCCAGGCCGCGCTGCGCGGCGGCGGTCCTGCGCACCGGTCCCGCCAGCACCTTCTTCAGCGCCGGCGCGGGCGGCTTTCTGCCGGTTTTAAGATCGTTGACGCGGTAGAGCGCACTACCGGTGATCTCGGCGACGGCGCGCCCGAGGTAGTAATCATCGAGCTGCCTGGCATCGGGGCGGTCGAGGGCGACGGCGACGCTCGCGATGCGCGTGCGCGTGAGCGCGGCGGCGGCGGTGAGCCAGGCCTTGCGCCAGCTCTTGCGCTGCCATTGCTTGGCGGCGCCGAGCCCGACGAGCAGCACGCGCGAGGCGGTGACGCCGGCGAAGTCGGTGAGCAGCAGCGTGTCGCCCGCGCGCCCGGCGAAATCGCCGCGCGCCAGCAGTTTCTTCAGCCGGCCGCCGCAGGCGACGTCGAGACTGGCGGCTTCCGCGCCGAGCTCCGCCTGTTCAAACACGCCGACGACCACGCAGTCGACCGCGAGTGTTGCCAAGCCCTTAGTCCAGACCCCAAATTCCATGCAGATGTCCCCTTGCCGTTGAGGCGCACGAGCGTCTGATTTACCTTATTCGCGGCCCCGGTGCGCCTTAAGCTCCGTAGCCGCAGGCTTCGGCAGACGCTGCGTATGCTACGGTTGTGAGCGACTGCAAGTGTAACTCAAGAGTCCGCCGCCATCGCGGCGGGTGAGGCAGTGTTACGTTGGGAAACATCCTCGGTCGCTACATACTGCGCGAGGTACTGACCGCCTGGCTGGTAGTGACGGGCGTGCTGCTGGTCATCCTGCTCGCCAACGAGGTGGTGGGGGTGCTGGAGCGAGCGGCGGCCAATCAATACCCGCAGGGCATGGTGCTCGAGCTCATCGGCCTCGGCGCACTGCAATACCTGTCGATCCTGCTGCCGGTGGGGCTGCTGCTCGGGGTGGTGCTGGCGTTCGGCAGGCTGTACCACGACAGCGAGATGGCGGCGGCGTTCGCCTGTGGCGCCGTCCCGCGCAACATCTATGTGCCGGTAGCCCTGCTCGCGGTGCTGGTGGCCGCACTCCTGGCCTGGCTCACCCTGGTGCTCGCTCCGTCCGCCACCGCGCGTGCCCTCAACCTGCGCAACGCGGCGCTGCATGCCGGCCAGTTCGCGCCGATTCTGGCTGGCAAATTCCGCATCTTCCGCGGCAGTAACGCGGTGATCTACGCCCGCGAGGTGGCGCGCGACGGCACCATGGAGGAGGTATTTCTCGAGCGCAACCACGGACCGCTGGTCGAGGTCGCGCTCGCGCAGCACGCACGGCACTCGGTGACGGCCGACGGCCTGACCCACATTCTGACGCTCTACGACGGCGAGCGCTTCGAGGGCGTGCCCGGCAGCCCCGAGTTTCGCATCGTGCGCTTCGCCGAGCACGTGGTGCCGGTGCAGGTACCGCCGACGAGCGATCCGGTGCGCGATCTGGAGGCGCGGCCGACCGACAGCCTGGTCGATTCGCGCGATCGGGCCGAGCGTGCGGAGCTGCACTGGCGGATCAGCATGCCCATCATGTGCCTGGTGCTGGCGCTGCTCGCCGTGCCGCTGGCGCGCCTCAGGCCCCGCCAGGGACGCTACGGGCGTGTGTGGCTCGCCGTGGTGATCTTCGCCGTCTACTACAACCTCGCGGCGGTCGGCAAGACCTGGATCGCGCGCGGCACGCTGCCCGAGCAGCTCGGGCTGTGGTGGACGCACGCGGTGGTGGCGCTGCTCGCCTGCGTGGTGATCTTCGCACCGGGACTCGCCCACCGCCTGCGCTACCGGATGCGCGGCCTGTGAACGTGCTCGACCGCTATATCGTGCGCGCCATCCTCGGCGCCGTGCTGCTGGTGATGCTCGTGCTGCTGGTGCTCGGCGGACTGCTGATGTTCATCGATCAGCAGGACGATGTCGGCAGCGGTCATTACACCGCGCTCGGGGCGTTCTGGTACACACTGCTGAACCTGCCGCAGCTGGCGTACGAGCTGCTGCCGATCACGGCGCTCATCGGCGCGCTGCTCGGCCTCGGCTCACTGGCCCGCGGCAGCGAACTGACGGTGATCCGCGCGGCGGGCGTGTCGATCGCGCGCCTGGCGAGCATCGCGCTGCTCGCCGGGCTGCTGCTGGTGATCCTCGAGGTGGCGCTGGGTGAGTTCCTCGCCCCGCCGCTGCAGCAGGCGGCGCGCGAGCAGAAAGCCTTCAGCAAGCTGAGCAATGTCAGCTTCGGTGGTGGCGGTGCCTGGGTACGTGACGGCGATCTGATCCTGAACGTGGCCGGGCAGTCCAGCCAGCGCCAGTTCGGCAGCATGGAGATCTTCGAGCTGTCGCCACAGCACCGCTTGCTCGCCGTCGGGCACGCGCAGCGCGCCGTCGCCGAAGCACGCGGCAAGTGGCTGCTGAGCGATTACACCGAGTCGCGCTTCAACGACGACAGCGTCACCACCCGGTCCCCCGCACAGCGGGAGCTCGCCTCGAACGTCTCGGCGGGGTTTCTCGGGGTAGCGGTCGAGGACCCCAAGCAGCTCACCAGCCGGGCGTTGTGGCGGCTCATCCGTTATTTCCGCAGCAACGCCCTCGATACGCGCGAGTACCAGTTCGCCTTCTGGTCGCGGATCGCCCGCACCGTGGCGGTCATATTCTCGGTGCTGCTCGCCATCCCGTTCGTGCTCGGCTCGCTGCGCGCCGCCGGCACCGGTGCGCGCATGCTGCTGGGCATGCTGCTCGGGGTCGGGTTCTTCCTGCTGCAGCGACTCATCGAGAGCGGCACGGTGGTGTTCAATCTCAACCCGGTGCTGCTCGCGTGGCTGCCCACGGCGCTGTTGGCGGTGGTGTCCACGGCGCTGATCGCGCGGGCGCGCTAGACGGGAAAGCCGCGCGGGTATTGCGGCAGGCCGTCGCTGATCGCTACCCAGGGTAGCTTGTCGGCGACCCACAGATGGCTCTCGGGCGACAGTTGAGCGGCATCATCCAGCGTCGCCAGCGTGATATCGATCTCGGCTGGCCGGGCGGCGTTCTTATAGGTCAGCGGAGTGCCGCAGCTCGCGCAGAAGCCGCGCAACACGGGCGCCGAGGAGCGATATTCGGCGAGGGCGCCGCGCGTCAGGCGAAAGCTGGCAGAGGCGAAGGTGCCCCACGGCACCGTGGGAGTTCCGCTGGCGCGCCGGCAGGACGTGCAATGACAGTAGCAGAGGTGGCGGGCCGGGGCGTCGACTGTGTAACGCACCGCTCCGCACAAACACCCGCCCGGGTAGCTTGATTGCTGCATGCGCCGCGCCGCCTGGTCAATGCTCGTGTCCGGGAAACAGCCGGCAGTAGATGCAGTCCGCCCCGGTTGGGTTATCGAGCATGAAGTGCCGCACCCAGTAGCCGTCGCTCCTCCCGGCCGCGCGCTCGAAGGTCTGGCTGGCGAGATCGTGACCCACGACTTCGACCGCGCCTTCGTCGTCCAGGATCTGCGCCGCACGCGACGTCTCGATCGAGCCGCGGGGATGCACGGCCACGGTAGCCGCTCCCTTCTCGACTCGCTCGGCGAGCGCCTGTACGAAGGGCTGCTCGGACTTCTCTTTCATGAGGCTACGGAAGTATTGCAGCAGCCGCTCGCGGGTCGAGCCGGCCGGAACCACGCTCGCGCGGCCTTGCTCGCGCAGTGAAGTCAATTCGACCCGGTCGGTCGGAAAGCCATCGCTCACGAGCCGGGTGCGTACGCGATCCGCAGCCTCGGGCTCAGTGAACACGGCCAGCAGTACAGCGCTCATATCGCTCTCCTTGGCTGCTCCAGCCAGTCTGGCGCTTGAAAAATTCTACCCCCGGGACCGGCGGTCCGGCACGATATCCGCGCGGCGTACGATGCACTGCGCGCGCGCGGGGTGGAGTTCGACTTAGCGGGTGACGGCAGGCGAATCCGCTGACTTGCCGGCTGTCTTGTGCCCGGGCTGCGCGGACTTCTTCGCAGGCTCGGGCGGCTTCTGCAGCAGCTCTTCGAGGGGAGTGAAGATCGCCGTGTACTTGTAGTCCGGGATCTCGAATTCCCATCCCTGGAAGCGCGTCGAGAGCTGCTGCGCTTCAGCCTCGGCGTCCTTTGCCGTGGCACGGGTGCTGATGACCACCAGCGGATGTGTACCGTCCTTGCGCCCGGCGAGCTCGACCTCGAGGCCGTTGAAAGTGCGGTACACGGCGCGCGACACCTGCGCATCGGCGGGAACCGCCGCGTGGCGCACGTCATCGAGCGTCAGCGCGCTGAGCGCTGCGGCGATCGGCTCGGCGGCGCCGGGGCCGGTGAGCTGGCGTCCCTTCGGCAGCGGGCTCACGGTGAAATTGCTGTCTTCCTTCTTGTCACGCGAGGCGCTGAACGACGGCCCCTGCGCCGGATGCTCCTCGATCTGGCGGACGCGCTCGAGCGGCAGATCGAGGAGCGGGCGCTCGAGCCAGCCCTTCGGGTCAGAATCCGCGCTGAGGAGCGGTGCGGCCAGCAGGCTTTGCGGCGCACCGGCGATGCGCACGTAGCCGGATTTCCCGCTCGAGGACTTGCCGATGATGATCGGCCAGGTGTGCGCCGGCGTGACGACCTCGACCAGCGTCCCGGTGGCTTTCGGGGAGTTGACGTCTTCGACCCCGAGCGCGGGATAGTTCGCTGCGAGCCGGGTCTTTTCCTCGACGATGTTGAGCGCCCCGAGATCCAGCAGGAGCTTGCGCACCTTGCCGCCCTCAGCGGGCCAGCCGCGCTCGGCTACCAGCCACGCCGCGCCGCTGCGCTGCAGGGCGGTATGCGAGCCGTCGCCCTTACGTACCGTCACCGTCGTAACGCTATTGACCGCCTGCTGCAGGCCGGGCAGCACCAGGGCGCCTGCAGTCATGTCGCGCTCGAGGTGGCGGCGCGAGGAAAGCCAGATCGCAGCGCCGATCAGCGCCACTCCAATCACCAGCAGGGACAGAACGCGCCGCCCCGTCATGACGGGCTCCCAGGCGCCGCGGCTGCATCCGGCGGTGGACGGCGCCGGCGGCGCCACAGCCCGATCAGGAACGCCGCGAGCGCGAATATCACCGGCACCACGATGATGTTGATGATCTTCAGCACCGTACCGAGGCGCTTGATGTCGGCATCGAGTCCGGCGCGCACGGCACGGAGCTCCTTGCGGATGCGCAGCTTCTCGGTCTGGAAGCGCTCGAGCTCCTGCTGCTGCGCCGGGGTGACGATGAGCGAGGAGCTCTGATCACCCTTGGACTGCAGCGCGGTCAGCTTGCTCTCGGTGTCGCGCAATTGCCGCTCGAGCTCCTGCTCCTTGACGCGGAAGCGGTCGTCGGCAGCGCGGCGTAGCCGCTCCACGCGCTCGAAGGGGCGTGTATAGGCGGCGCGACCACGCACGCTGATGAGATCGGAGCTGCCCGCGAGGTTGTCGAGCGCGTTCTCTACCAGGTCGCCGTTGCTCGCGAAGGGCTGACTCAGGCGCTGGCCGAAGAAGTTCTGCTCGCGCACCCACAGATAGTCCGACAACAGGTCGGTGTCGGCAAACACCACGAGGTTGAGCGGGCGTGCGGAAGCCTTGAGGGCCGTCTGACCGGGCGGCAGCGTCACGCCTTGCGGGGGGCCGCCCGGGAACGCGCTGTGCACGTTGCCGGTCACGCGGGCCGCGAGGGTGTAGCGGTGACCGGTGGGGACGAAGCCCTCGCGCAGTGTCGACGGATCGAACAGCATCCGAAAGCGCGCAACAGGCAGCGGCTCGGCGTCCGCGCTCGTCTGCAACAGCGGCTCGAAGCACGAGCGGGCGCCCTTGAGCGGCTGGCAGGCCTGCGCGCCGCTGAGCGGCTCGAGGTAGCCCACGGTGGCGGCATTCACCATCGACAGCCCCGCGGTGATCACATCATCGGCGGTGAACGCGTCCTTGCCGAGCCCGAGTACCCCGAGGTGCTCCACCGGCTCCTCGCCCTGACGCATGGTCACGGTGAGCGCGTGGCCGCGGTCGGCGATCACCTGGGTGGAATTGAAGCCGACGCCCCAGGCGTTCAGCAGCGCCGTCAGGTGCGAGGAGCGATCGGCGCCCATGGCGGCCATCGGGTTCTGCGCTTCCGCGCCGCTGGTGTCGGCCTCGGCGAGCGGGTCGACGAACAGCAGAATGTGGCCGCCGCGCAGCGCGAACTGGTCGATGGCGAACTGCGTCGCCGGCGACAGGTCCTTGGGATGCACCAGCACCAGCACGCTCACGTCCGGGTCGATGTGCGTGGCATTCAGCTCGAGCGGCCGCAGGTCGAACAGCTGCTGCGCGTCGCTGTAGATCGCCCAGGGCTCGCGCATCTGCCCGGTCTGGGGGTCCATGCCCGGCCCCATCGGCAGCGTCGACATCCACGCCACCACGGGCTTCTTCGGGTTGGCGAGCTGGTACACGAGCTTCACCACGTCGTACTCGAGGAACTGCTCCTTGGCGGGATCGAAGAACTCGATGGCGGCATGACCGTCGGTGGAGTTGGTGCCGGCGAGGCCGAAGTAGAACTGCGAGCCCGCCGCCCCGCCGAGCGGCGCGCCGCGCACGCCGAGCTCCGAGGCGCGGTCCTCTTCCTCGGAGAAAGGCTGCGGGTCGACCACGTGCAGGTGCACTTTGCCGTTGGAGCGCGCGCTGAGCTCCTCGAGAAACTCGCGCACCCGCACGCCGTAGGCCTTCAGCTGCGGCACGCCCGCCGCGGCCTTCTCGGAGAAGAAGAAGTACAGGTTGATCGGCTCCTTGATGCTGGCGAGGATCCGGTCAGTCCCCGGCGCCATGGTGTACAGGCGGTTCTGCGTCAGATCGAGTCGCCAGCCGCGCAGGGCGTAGTTGAACAGCACCGTGAGGCCGATGAAGAGCAGCGCCAGCGCCAGGAGCGTACCGCCGCCGAGTGTCGAGCGTTTGTTCATGATGTCGAACGCTTTCCGTTCAGTCCGCTTTGCGCAGCTGGAGCGCGATGCCGGTGGCCAGCAGGAACAAGGTGATCAGCATGGCGAAGTACAGCAGGTCGCGCACGTCGATGACGCCTTTGACGATCGACTCGAAGTGGCTCAGGAACGATAGCGAGGCGATCGCGTCCAGCAGTGGCTGCGGCGCCCAGGCACGGAATGCATCGAGCACGCCGGGGAAGCCCGCCAGCAGGAACACGAAGCACACCACCACGCCGAGAATGAAGGCGACCACCTGGTTGCGCGTCAGCGCCGACATGCACGAGCCGATCGCCAGGAAGCCGCCGGCCAGCATCAGACTACCGAGGTAGGCGGCCAGGATCGCGCCGTTGTCGGGGTGGCCGAGGTAGTTCACCGTGATCCACAGCGGGAAGGTCAGGGCGAGCGCCAGCGCGGTGAACAGCCACGCGGCGAGGAACTTGCCGAGCACGGCATCGCGCAGGCTCACCGGCTGGGTCATCAACAGCTCGATGCTGCCGGACTTGCGCTCCTCGGCCCACAGCTTCATCGACAGCGCCGGAATCAGGAACAGGTACAGCCAGGGGTGAAAGGTAAAGAACGGATCGAGGTCGGCCTGGCCGCGCTCGTAGAAAGCGCCCAGGTAGAAGGTGAACCAGCTGGCCAGCACCAGGAAGATGAATATGAATACGTACGCGAGCGGCGTCGCGAAATAACTCGCGAGCTCGCGGCGCATGATGATGCCCACGTTGCGCATGCGGTGCGTCGCTCCCTCAGGCGGTGATGGTGCGGAACACCTCGTCGAGGCGTCCCGACTCCAGATGCAGCTCCTTGAGCTTCAGTCCCCCGCGCGCCGCGAGCTCGGACAGCGCCGGCAGGATGGTCGCGCCGGCCTTGGGGAGCGCCGTGAGGCGCCCGTCGCGCTCGCTTACCTCGACCGCCGCCACCGTCGGCAGCGCCGCGATTGCGGCGCGCGCGGCTGGCAGCTGGCCGGGCTGCTCGAGCTGCATGGATACGGCGTTGTGATAGCGCGAGCGTGCGGCGAGCCCCGCCGGCGTGTCGTCGGCGACGATGCGCCCGCGGGAGATGATGATGGCGCGCGTGCACACCGCATCGACCTCTTCGAGGATATGGGTGGAGATGACGATGATCTTGTCGCGCGCCATGTCGTTGATCAGCGTGCGCACCTCGTGCTTCTGGTTCGGGTCGAGCCCGTCGGTGGGCTCGTCCAGGATCAGCACCGGCGGGTCGTGCACGATCGCCTGCGCCAGCCCGACGCGCCGCCGGAAGCCCTTCGACAAGGTGTCGATCGTCTGCTCGAGCACGCCCTCGAGCTGCAGATGCGCGATGACGTGCGCCAGCCGCTCGGCGCGGCGCGCGCCACTCAGGCTGCGCAGGTCGGCGATGAAGTTGAGGAACCGGCGCACCGTCATCTCGCCGTAGCTCGGCGCGCCCTCCGGCAGGTAGCCGAGCGCCGCTTTGGCGGCGAGCGGGTCGCTCTCGACGTCGTGCCCGCAGATGTTGGCGCTGCCCGAGGTCGGCGTGACGAATCCGGCCAGCATGCGCATGGTGGTGGTCTTGCCGGCGCCGTTCGGGCCGAGGAAGCCGAGTACTTCGCCCGGTCCCACCTGAAAGCTCACGTCCTCGACCGCCGTGAGCGTGTCGTAGCGCTTGGTGAGATGTTCGGTCCTGATCATGAGTTCCGCATCATGAGTCGCAGCGGGGTGAAAAGTTCCCGTCTCGGTACAAAGCGCGCGATTTTGGCTGCGATGCGCCGGGCATTCAAGTGTCGGAACTGAAGCGATGACGGGTACGCCAGTAGAGGATGCACAGCGCCCCGCCGAGCATGCCGCCCAGGTGGGCGAAATGCGCCACACTCTGCTCCCGGCCGGTCACGCCGAGAAATAACTCGATGAAGCCATATGCCGTGACCAGCAACCACGCCGGTACGGGGATGGGTATCGGTATGATGAACAGGCGCTGCCGCGGGAAATACCAGGCGAAGGCGAGCAGCACGCCAAATACGCCCCCGGAAGCGCCGATCGTCTCCTCCTGCACCCCGCTGGCAGCCTGCACCGCGAGCTGCGTCAGTGCGGCGGCGAACACGCACACCAGGTAGAAAAGCGTCAGGCGGCGCCCGCCCCAGTAGCGCTCCAGCGGGCCGCCGAACATGTACAGTGCAAACATGTTGAAGAAAATGTGGGCGAGGTTTCTGGGATCGTGCAGGAAGGCGTAGGTGACCAGCTGCCACGGCCGAAACAGGGGGTTGTGCAACGGCCACAGGGCAAACAGCCCGAGCAGGATGTTGCCCGCGACCTGCTCGAGCAGGAACACGCCGACGTTGATGAGGATCAGCGCCCGGGTGGCCGGTGGCAGTCGGGGAAACATCCGCGAATTTTACGGACTCAGAGCGCGCGCTGCAGGAAAACGAGATCCAGCCAGCGGTTGAACTTGCAACCGACCTCCCGCAGCCGTGCCGCCGGGGTGAACCCCAGCCGCTCGTGGAAGCGGATGGAGGCGGCGTTTTCGGCATCGACGCCGCCGAGCATCATGTGCTTATTCAGCTGCGCCGCGCGCGGAAACAGCGCGCGCACCAGTTCTGAGCCGATGCCACGGCTGCGGCCGTCGGCGCGCACGTGGACCGTGTGCTCGACCGTGAAGCGATAGCCGGGCCAGGCACGGAAGTCGCCGAAGGTCGAGAAGCCGGCGACGCCGTGCGCATCACGCGCCACCAGCACCGGGTAGCCTTGGGCGATGCGCGCCTGCCACCACTGCCGCCGCTCCGCCAGCGTCACCGGCTGGTCCGAGTACACCGCGGTGGAGGTGGCGATAACGTCGTTGTAGATGGCGACGATCCCGGGCAGATCGGCCTCGGTCGCATCCGCCAGCTCCACTGCCGCGCTCATCACCGCAGGCTCACGCCGCCAGCGACTCGCGCAGGAACTCGATGAGCGGCGGGCTGTTGCTGTGGGCGACGTTGAAGCGCAGCCATTGCACACAGCCCTGCACTGGCGAGAACAACGCGCCGCGCGCCAGCAGGATCGAGCGCTCCAGCGCGCGGCGCACCAGCTCGTCCACCGGCGCGGCGTCCGGCACCCGGCCCCAGAGGAAGATACCCTCGCCCGGCGGGCCCTGGAACTCGATGCCGGCGGCGGCGAGCGCCGCGCGCGCGTCGCGGCGCATGCGCGCGAGACGGGCGCGGGTCTGCTCGAGGTGACGCTTGTAGCGCCCGCCATCGAGCACCTCGGCGACGAAGCATTCCAGCAGTGTCGAGCCGAGCAGCACCGAGAGGATCTTGCGCTCCACCAGGCGGGCGATGAGCGCCGCATCGGCCGCGACGAAGCCGACACGCAGCGATGGGCCGATCAGCTTGCTGTAGCTGCCGACATGGATGACGTGCCGCAGGCCGTCGATCTGCGCGAGCCGCACCGCCGGCCCCTGGTACAGGTCGCCGTAGACATCGTCCTCCACCACCGCGAAGCCGAACTGCTCGGCCAGCGACAGGACGCGGTGGCAGTGAGCGGCATCCGCGCTCGAGCCGGTGGGGTTGTGCAGCAGCGTCTGCATGAAGAAGGCGCGCGGGCGGTGGGCGCGGCAGGCCGCCTCGAGCACCTCCAGATCGGGCCCGGCGGCGAGGCGCGGCACCGGAATGAGCCGCACGTGATGCGCGCGCAGCTGCTCGAACAGCACGAAGTATCCCGGGTCCTCCACCAGCACCGCGTCCCCGGGAGAAAGCAGGATGCGCGCCAGCAGGTCGAACGCGTGGCTGGCGCCATAGGTGGTGACGATGTTGGCAGGTCCCGCGGCGATGCCGTGCTGCAGCAGACGCGCGGCGATGCGCTCGCGCAGCTCCGTCAGGCCCTGCGGCGGGCACGGCAGCCACGGCTGGCAGCGCTTGCTGCGCGTGAGGCGCGCCATCACGCCCGCGGAGCCCGATTCCAACAGCCAGTTCTCGGGCAGGAACCCCGAGCCCGCTGCGACGATGTTCGCCGACGGCACCAAGCACATGCGCGCCAGCGCCAGTGCGTCGGTGCCCGGATCGTCGAGCGCTTCGATCGCCGCCAGTGGCGCCGACAGCGGCCGCGGGGCGACGAAGAAGCCGCGACCGGCGCGCGATTCGATCAGGCCCCGGGCGACCAGGCGGTCGTAGGCATCGACCACCGTGAACGCGCTCGCGCTCACCTGGCCGGCCAGCCTGCGGATCGAGGGTAACCGCGTGCCCGCAGGCAGCTGGCCATGGCGGATGAGCTGCGTGAAGCGCTCGCAGATCTGGTCCACGAGCGGGGTGTCGGAATCGCGCGTCAGCTCGAGCATGGTGTGCCGCCCACGGGCGAGTCTAGCGCACCATCATGACTGCGGTGGTCGCAAGCGCCACCGCCATGGCGGCGTTGAATACCCGCCGCCCGCGCGGGGCACAGATGAGGCCGCGCAGTGAGCTGCCGAACAGGGCCCACACGCCCATGCACGGCAGGCCGATACCCTCCATCACCAGCACCATGTAACCCCCGCCCGCCAGCGCTCCCAGCTCGCGTGGCAGGAACAGGGTCGCCGCGGTCAGCGTCATCACCCAGGCCTTGGGGTTCAGGAACTGAAACGCCGCCGCCTGCAGGAAGGTGATCGGATGGCTGCCGGTGTGCGCTGCGGATTCGCTGCGGCCGAGCATGCGCCAGCCGAGGTACAAGAGATACGCTGCGCCCGCCCAGCCGAGCGCGCCCTGCAGACGCGGCCAGCGGGCGAACAGCGCGGCGAGGCCGGCGCAGACTGCGAGCAGCTGCACGCTGAAGCCAACGCAGATGCCGAGCACGTGCGGCAGCGTGCGGCGCAGGCCGAAGCGCGCGCCCGAGGCCGTCAGCATCACGTTGTTGGGCCCCGGGGTGATCGACATGACCAGCGTGTAGGTCATGAAGGGCAGCGGATCGACCATGTCAGTGCTCCGGCAGAGGCTCGGGCGATGAGCATGGGCACGCGGCGGTGAGTGCGGCAGATACAGCGGGCTACGCCTCGCCGCGCACTGTACCGGGGGGCGACCGGTACGGGCGCGCGCATCGCCGGGCTCGGGCATATCATTGCGCTCATGAGCGAAGCCTTCATCTGCGACGCAGTGCGCACGCCGATCGGACGCTATGGGGGTGCCCTGAGCGTGCTGCGCACCGACGACCTGGCGGCGTTGCCGATCGCGGCACTGCTCGGGCGCAATGCCGCGCTCGATCCGGCGGCCGTCGAGGAGGTGCTGCTGGGATGCGCCAACCAGGCCGGCGAGGACAATCGCAACGTGGCGCGCATGGCCGCGCTCCTCGCGGGACTGCCGGTCACGGTGCCCGGGGCGACCATCAACCGTCTGTGCGGCTCAGGGCTCGACGCGGTGGCGACGGCCGCGCGACTGGTGCGCAGCGCCGAGGCGCAGCTGGTGATCGCCGGCGGCGTCGAGTCCATGTCGCGCGCGCCGTTCGTCAGCCCCAAGGCGGATGCCGCGTTCAGCCGCAACGCGCAGCTCTACGACACCACCATCGGCTGGCGCTTCATCAACCCGCGCATGCAGGAGCGCTACGGCATCGACTCGATGCCGGAGACGGGCGAGAACGTCGCCGCGCAGTTCGGCGTCTCGCGCGAGGACCAGGATCGGTTCGCGCTGCGCAGCCAGCAGCGTGCCGCGGCGGCGCAGGCGCGCGGGTTCTTCGCGCGCGAGCTCATGCCGGTGGAGATCCCGCAGCGCAAAGGCAAGCCGCCGCTCGTGGTGGCGCGCGACGAGCACGCGCGTCCGGAGACGACCCTCGAGCAGCTGGCGGCGCTTCCGGCGCCGTTTCGCTCGCACGGCACGGTCACCGCGGGCAACGCCTCCGGTATCAACGATGGCGCCTGCGCGCTGTTGATCGCGAGCGAGTCCGCGGCGCGCGCGTTCGGCCTGACACCGCGCGCACGCATCGTCGCGGCGGCGACCGCCGGGGTCGAGCCGCGCATCATGGGCATGGGCCCGCTGCCGGCCACGCGGCGGGCGCTGACGCTCGCCGGCCTGACGCTCGCGCAGCTCGACGTCATCGAGCTCAACGAGGCGTTCGCATCCCAGGCGCTGGCGGTGCTGCGTGAGCTGGGATTGCCCGACGACGCCGCGCACGTCAATCCCAATGGCGGCGCGATCGCGCTCGGTCACCCGCTGGGAATGTCGGGTGCCCGGCTGGCGGGCACCGCGACCTGGCAGCTGCAGGCGAGCGGCGGCCGCTACGCCCTGTGCACCATGTGCATCGGTGTCGGGCAGGGCATCGCGCTGATTCTCGAACGGGCGTGACGCGGCGGTAAGCCGCTCACAGCCACGGCAGGCGATCGAGATCGAGATTACCGCCGGTCAGGACCACGCCGATGCGCGCGCCGCGAAATCGGGCGTCCGGTGTCATGAGCGCGGCGTAGGGCACCGCCGCGGATGGCTCGATCACGATCTTGAGCACTTCCCATATGGTGCGCATGGCGCGCACGATCGCCTCGTCCGGCACCGTGACGATGTCATCGACCAGCCGGCGGATCTCCGCGAAGGGCTTCTCGCCGAGCGTGCCGCGCAGGCCGTCGGCGATCGTCGTCGGGGCGCCGCCGCTCACGATCCTGCCGGCTCGGAACGAGCGCGCGGCATCATCCGCGCCCGCCGGCTCCACGCCGATGACGCGGATGGCGGGCCTGAGGTGCCTCGCGGCGACGGCGAGCCCTGAGAGCAGGCCGCCGCCGCCGACCGGGGCGACAATCACTTCGAGCTCGGGCACCTGCTCGAGCAGCTCCACCGCCACGGTGCCCTGACCGGCCATTACCAGCAGGTCGTTGTAGGGATGGATGAGCGTGGCGCCGGTGGCGGCTACGAGCTGCTGCGCCGCGCTCTCGCGCGCCGCGATCGTGGGCGCGCACCAGGTGATCTCGGCGCCATAGCGTCTGACCGCCTCGCGCTTCGCCTCAGGTGCGTTCTCCGGCATGACCACGCGGGCGGGAATGCCCCGGGCGCGCGCCGCGCGCGCCAGTGCTGCGGCGTGGTTTCCCGAGGAGTGTGTCACGACGCCGCGCTGCGCTTGGGCTTCGGTGAGCGCGAACACCGCGTTGGTGGCGCCGCGTGCCTTGAACGCGCCACCTTTCTGGAAGTTCTCGCACTTGAAGTACAGGCGCGCGTCAGCGGCGGTATCCAGGCTCGCGCTGGTCATGACCGGCGTGAGATTCACCCGGCCGGCGATGCGCTCGCGCGCCTGCTCGATCAGATCCCACGTCAGTCCGCTCGCGGTGTCCGTCATGGCGCGCTCGAGCATGGGCACGCCCTGCGGCAGGGTCAAGGATGCGCGCCGCGCGCCGCCACGCGGCCCTGTCCGGCGAGCCGCGCGAGTGCGGCGTTGACATCCACGGGCGCGCCCGGCACGGGGTCGTGCGCTGCGGGGTCGTGCGCCGGGCGGTTGTAAGTGAGCAGCGACACGAGCGAGGCCGGGGTGAGGCGCACCGGTGAGGCCGCCATCAGCAGCGCGATGACGCCGCTCACTTCCGCCGCGGCGATCGAGGAGCCGGACTCGAAGTCGTATTCCCCGCCCGGGCGCAGCGTCATGACGTGCTGCGCCGGAGCCGTGAGCACGCCCGAGGGCGCCGGCTGCTCGCTGGCGGCCGCGGTGATCACCCCGGTAATGCCCGTGGGGAAGGGCGCATCTGCGCCCGCGGCGGCGGCCACGAACACCACGCCGCGCTTGAGCCCGGCCTGCACCAGCGCGGTCAGCAGCGGATCGGCGGGACCTGCGAGGCTGAGATTGATCAGCGGCGCACCCGAGGCGAGTGCGGCCGCGAGCGCGCGCGCCAGGGTGAAGGTGTTGCACACGGCCGCATCGCGCGAGCGCTCGAGCTGCCAGCACGCCTCGTACACTTCCAGTTGCGTGAGCGGCGCGATACCTACGATGCCGAGGTGATTGTTGGCGACCGCGGCGATCACGCCGGCCATGGCGGTGCCGTGGCGCAGCGAGGTGGCGGCAGTGCCTGCCGGCACGAACGAGCTCACGTGAGTGATGCGGCCGTGCAGATCAGGGTGATCGGCGTCGACGCCGCTGTCGATCAAGGCGATGTGGATGCCTTCACCCTGGGTGCGCTGGTGCGCACGGGCGATACCGAGCGTAGCCAGATTGGTCTGCAGGTCGTACAGCGGGTCATTGTAGGTGGCGCTCGCGGCTTCGGCGGCGGTGAGGGTATGGAACTGCTGCAGCGGCTGCGCGAGCGCCACGCGCTTGTCGTGCGACAGCGCGGCCAGCACGTCCGCGACGCTGCGCCCATCGGTGATCGCATAGACCACGCAGTGCATCGACAGCAGCTGGATCGGCCAGTCGGCGAGTGGCTGCAGGGAGTAGCTGCGGGCGATGCGGCGTGCCTGCTGCGCGGCACTCTGCGCGACGCTGTAGCCGTTCGCGCCGTAGTGAGCGCCGGTCGAGCCCGCCGTCTCGGGCAGCATGTCCGGACGGTTGGCGAACGCGACCACGATCTGCGGTGCGCCAGTTGCTGTCGGTGCGGGTGCCGGCGCCGCGGCGAACGTCGCCTCGCCTGCCAGGAGCGCGAGGCACACGAGCGCGAGGCGCGCGCGCGCCATCAGGGCTCCGGCTCGACCCAGCGCACGCGGGCATCGGCGCGCAGGCGCGCCGCCAGCGCGCGCAGGGTGGGGCTCGGGTCGCTGCCGCGCGCCGTCGCCTCATCGAGTGGCACCACGCCGATGATGCCGCTCGCATCCGGGCCCTCGACCACGCGCGCGCCGGCCGAGCGCAGCGCCGCGCCCGCCTCGGCAACGGAAAGAGACGGCAGGAAGGCAACATGCAACATCTGCGCTGCCGGAGCGGCGGCGGCTGCCGTATGCGTGATGTAGACGGGCTGCGACCAGCGGTAGCCGGTCGCGATGAGTGCCGCGCAGCCGAACGCCACCAGGAAGCTCGCCGCCCAGGCGAGTCCCGGCGGACGCCAGGCCGACAGCGCGCGCGCGCGCAGTCCCCGCGCCGGCCCGGGCGCCGGCAGCCGCGGCGCGGGGCGAGCGCCCGCGTGGCCATCGATGCGCTCCATCAGCTTGCGGAACGAGGGACCGGGGGCGTAGCTGACACGCTCCGGGGCGCTCAGCGTCGCGCACAGCAGGCGCTCCAGCGCGAGCTGCTGCGTGCACTGGGCGCACTTGCGCACGTGCTCGTCCACGCGGGCACGCTGTGCCTGCGGCACGCGGCCACTGGCGAGCCACGGCAACAGCAACCAGCATTCTTCGTGAAGGGCGTGATCGGTCATCGTGTCTCCTCAGCGCCGCTCGGCGTCGTCCGCGCCGCTCAGCGCCGACTTGCCGCCGGCAGCACACGCCGCCCCGGGGCTCGCCAGCTGCGGCAGCAGCTTCTGCAGCTTGGCGCGCGCGTGGAACAAGCGCGTCTTCACCGTATTCACCGGACAGTCCATGATCGCCGCGATCTCCTCGCACGAGTGGCCGAGCGCGTAACACAACTCCACCGCGAGCCGCTGCTCGAGCGGCAGGTGCGCGAGCGCCCGGCCGAGCCAGTCGCGCAATTCCTCGCCGCCGGCCGGACCCTCGCTCGTGAGTGGTACCAGCTCCTCCGACAGGTTCAGCTCCGGAGCGCGCGCCGAGGCGCGCAGAGCATTGCGCGCCTTGCGGTAGGCGATGCCGAGGATCCAGGTCGACGGCTGCGAATCGCCGCGAAAAGTGCCCGCCTTGCGCCACACCACCCAGAACGTGTCGTTGATGACCTCTTCGGCCAGGTCATAACGGCGCGTGAGGCGCGTCAGGAAGCGCGCCATGCGGCGGTGGTAGAGGTTGTAGAGCTCTTCGAACGCGCGCCGATCACCCTCGGCGACACGCGCGATGAGGTCCACCTCGCGTGCCAGCGTCGTTCCGCGAACGTTCGGCTCGGTCATGTAAGGTTCGCCCGCCTCTGCACGCACACGCACTCAAACGGTAAGTGTCCGCGCCGGCCGATCGGGTTCAAGTCCCTAAGCTCAGAAGCGCCATGCCAGGGTCGCTGCGAAGCGGTCGTTGGCGCTAGGGTAAGGGAACAGCTGCTCGGCGCGCTCCTGGGTGACAAAGTAACCCACATCGAGCCGCCAGGGGCCGCGCTGAAAGGCAATGCCGACGCTCCCGTAGCCATAGCCCGTCGCCGCCTGGATTCCAGGACCCGTGCCGGTGGCGTAGTAGTAGCCGGCACCGCCGGTGAGATAGAAGCCCCCGGCCACGAGCCATTGGGCGCTGGTATCGGCGGCCCACGCGGGGCTGCGACTCAGGCGCACGTCATACCAATAACGCACGGCGTTCGGGATCGAGGTGACTGACAGCGTCCAGCGGTCGAGGTAGGTAAGCGAGCCGGTGAGCTCCTGGTAGTCGTCGGAACTCTCCTGATCGCCGCCGACGAAATAGTGGCTGCGGGCACTGAGCGTCACGCCCCATTCGCTGCTCAGGGCGAAGCGATGCCCGAGGTAGACCTCCAGGTCGTAATCGGCATAGGGGTCGAGATTGCGGTCGCGGTTCGAACTCCACACGCCGATGAAAGTGCCCGAGCCGCTGTTGGCGTGCAGATCCGCCTGGACGGCGCCCTGGTAGCCACTCTCGGCCACGCCGCGATAAATGTATTGCGTGGCGGCGGAGAGGCTGCCGCCGAAGCTCAGGTCATCGGCAAGATCGGCGTGCGCCGGGCTTGCGCTCAGGGCCAACAGCGCCAGCGACAGCCACAGCCGCCGCATCTGCGCGGGTCTCGACAACTGCCGGGCGAGCACGTTGGTTCGTTTCTGCTTAAGGCCTGCCTTATGTCGGGCATACGGCCGGTGCTATGCAAGCCCCTGCCGCCATCCGACGTATACTGCAGTTCATGGAAAGCCTCTCGCCGACCGAAGCTGCGGACATTCGACGTATTGTTGCCGAGCACAGCGGGAGACCGGGCCCGCTACTGGAAGTGTTGCATGCCATACAGCGTGCAATGGGGTTCATCCCGGCTGGCGCCGTTCCCGTGGTGGCCGACGAACTCAACATCTCGCGCGCCGAAGTGCACGGCGTGGTCACTTTTTATCACTACTTCCGTCACTCCCGTCCCGGCGCGCACACCGTCAGCCTGTGCCAGGCCGAATCGTGTCAGGCGATGGGGGCGGCGGCGCTGGCCCGCCATGCCCGGGAGCGTCTCGGCATCGACTTTCACGAGACCACGGCCAACGGGCGCTTCTCGCTCGAGCCGGTCTACTGCCTCGGTAACTGCGCCTGCTCGCCGGCGGCGATGATCGACGGGCGGCTCCACGGGCGGCTCACACCGGAAGGCTTCGATGCCCTGATTGCAGCGGACGGCTCCACATGAGCACCACCGTCTACGTACCGAAGGATGCGGGCGCCCTGTCCGTGGGTGCCGGCGAGGTCGCCGCGGCGCTCGAGGCCGAGGCGCACCGCCGGGGGCTACCGATCACCCTGGTGCGCAACGGCTCCCGCGGCGCCTATTGGCTCGAACCCCTGGTGGAGGTCGTGACCCCGGCAGGCCGCCAAGCTTACGGTCCCGTCCGGCCCGCCGATGTGCCGGGGCTGTTTGCCGCGGGCTTCCTCACTGGCGGCGCCCACGCGCTCGCCCTCGGACCGACCGACTCGATTGCCTGGCTCAAGGGGCAGCAGCGGCTCACCTTCGAGCGGGTCGGCATCGTCGACCCCACCAGCGTTGCCGATTATGTGAAACACGGCGGTTACCAGGGGCTGAAGCGCGCGCTCGGTCTTGCCCCGGCCGAGGTCGTGCAGGCCATTACGGCCTCGGGTCTGCGGGGACGCGGCGGCGCGGCCTTCCCGACGGGCATCAAGTGGAAGACCGTGCTCGAGCAGAGCACCGCGCAGAAGTACGTCACCTGCAACGCGGACGAGGGGGACTCCGGCACCTTCTCCGACCGCATGGTCATGGAAGGCGACCCGTTCGTGCTGATCGAGGGCATGACGATCGCCGGGGTCGCCGTAGGGGCGACGCAGGGCTACGTCTACCTGCGCGTGGAATACCCGCACGCCCATGCCGCACTGCAGACCGCCATCGCGGCGGCCCGCACTGCGGGTTACCTGGGGAGCGATGTGTGCGGGAGCGGCCGGCGCTTCGAGCTCGAGGTACGCCTCGGCGCCGGTGCCTATATCTGCGGCGAAGAGACCTCGATGCTGGAAAGCCTCGAGGGGCGCCGTGGCGAGGTCCGCGTGCGGCCGCCGCTGCCGGCCATCAAGGGCCTGTTCGGCCAGCCCACCATCGTCAATAACGTCGTGACGCTCGCCAGCGTGCCGTGGATTCTCACGCACGGTGCGGAAGCCTATGCGCAGTTCGGCATGGGCAAGTCCCGCGGCACGCTGCCGATACAGCTGGCCGGGAACATTCGCAGGGGCGGGCTCGTCGAACGGGCATTCGGCCTCAGCCTGCGGGAGTTGCTGTACGACTACGGCGGCGGCTCGGCTTCCGGTCGACCCATCCGTACGGTCCAGGTCGGCGGTCCGCTCGGAGCGTATATTCCTTCCTCGCAGTTCGAGACCGCAGTCGACTACGAGGCGCTCGCCGGTATCGGCGCGCTGCTCGGGCATGGCGGCATCGTGGTGTTCGACGACACAGTCGATATGGCACGCATGGCGCGCTACGCGATGGAATTCTGTGCGATCGAGTCCTGCGGCAAGTGCACGCCCTGTCGCATCGGCTCGACACGCGGCGTCGAAGTCATCGATCGGATCCTTGCCGGCGTTGATGGCGAGCGCAACCTCCGTCTGCTCGAGGATCTGTGCGAGACGATGGTGCAGGGCTCATTGTGCGGTCTGGGCGGCATGGCGCCGTTTCCAGTGCAGAGTGCGTTGAAATACTTCAGGGAAGACTTCCGCGCGCGGGTGAATTGAGCGCGTGAGCGAGGCAGATTCATGTACGCGATAGATTACGAGGACCTTGGTACACCACAGCCGTCGAGCGGTGCCCCGGTGACCGTGGAGATCGACGGCCACGCCGTGACGGTGCCCGAGGGCACGTCGGTGATGCGCGCCGCGGCGCTCGCGGGGGTCAAGGTGCCGAAGCTGTGCGCCACCGACACGCTCAAGGCGTTCGGCTCCTGCCGTCTATGCCTGGTGGAGGTCGACGGACGCAAGGGTTACCCGGCCTCGTGCACCACGACGGTGGCCGCCGGCATGAAAGTGCGCACGCAGTCGCAGAAGCTGCAGCAGTTGCGCCGCAGTGTGATGGAGCTGTATCTCTCCGACTATCCGCTCGAGCGCCAGCCGAGTGAGGCAGAGGCGCGGACGGAACTGCGCGCCATGGCGGACAAGCTCGGAGTGAAGTCGACTCCGTACGCCAACGGCAAGCGCCATCTCGGCCAGCCCAAGGACGAGAGCAATCCGTATTTCACCTTCGACCCGGATTCGTGCATCGTGTGCTCGCGCTGCGTGCGCGCGTGCGACGAGATCCAGGGGACGTTTGCGCTCACCATCCAGGGGCGCGGCTTCGATTCGAAGGTGTCGGCGAGCCAGGACGAGCCGTTCCTCGAGTCCGAATGCGTCTCCTGCGGCGCCTGCGTCGAGGCCTGCCCGACCGCGGCGCTCACGGAGAAGTCGATCATCGGCCTGGGCGCGCCGGAGCGCGCTACCACCACCACCTGCGCCTACTGCGGCGTGGGTTGCACCCTCAAGGCGGAAGTGCGCGGGGAGGGTGCGGACGTGGAGGTGGTGCGCATGGTGCCTGATCGTGACGGCAAGGCCAATCATGGCCATGCGTGCGTCAAGGGGCGCTTCGCCTACGGCTACGCCACGCATCCCGACCGCGTGCTGAAGCCGATGATCCGCAACAGCATCCGCGACGAGTGGCGCGAGGTCTCCTGGGAGGAGGCGATCAAATACTCCGCGAGCGAGATCAAACGCATCCAGGCGAAGTACGGCCGCGACTCGGTGGGCGGCATCACTTCGTCCCGCTGCACCAACGAGGAGACGTTCCTGGTGCAGAAGCTCGTGCGCGCTGCGTTCGGCAACAACAACGTCGACACCTGCGCACGCGTCTGCCATTCGCCGACCGGATACGGGCTGAAGAACACACTCGGCGAGTCCGCCGGCACCCAGGCGTTCGATTCGGTGATGCAGGCGGACTCCGTGTTGATCATCGGCGCGAATCCGACCGACGGTCACCCGGTGTTCGCCTCGCAGTTGAAGCGCCGCCTGCGCCAGGGCGCGAAACTCATCATTGCCGACCCGCGTGAGATCGCACTGGTGCGCACCCCGCACATCGCGGCCGACGAGCATCTGCAGCTCAAGCCCGGTACCAACGTGGCGCTGCTCAATGCGCTCGCGCACGTGGTGGTCACCGAGGGCTTCGTCAAGGAAGCGTACGTCGCCGAGCGCTGCGAGCCGGAGTCATTCGAGAAGTGGCGCAAGTTCGTCGCCGAGGAGCGCAACTCGCCGGAAGGCTCCGAGGCGATCACCGGCGTGCCGGCCGACCGGGTACGGCGCGCGGCGCGGCTGTATGCCAGCGCCAAGAATGCGGCGATCTACTACGGGCTCGGCGTCACCGAGCACAGCCAGGGCACCACTACGGTGATGGCGATTGCCAACCTCGCCATGGCCACCGGCAATCTCGGCCGCGAGGGCGGCGGCGTCAGTCCGCTGCGCGGTCAGAACAACGTGCAGGGCTCGTGCGACATGGGCTCGTTTCCGCACGAGTTCAGCGCCTACCGCCACGTGTCCGATCCGGCGGTACGCGGGCTGTTCGAGCAGGCGTGGGGCGTCGCGCTGCAGTCCGAGCCGGGCCTGCGCATCCCCAACATGTTCGAGGCGGCGCTCGACGGCACCTTCAAGGCCATGTACGTGCAGGGCGAGGACTTCGTGCAGTCCGATCCCAACACGCACCACGTGAGCGCGGCGATGGCTTCGCTCGAATGCGTGATCGTGCAGGACCTGTTCCTCAACGAGGTGGCGAAGTTCGCCCACGTGTTCCTGCCCGGCTCATCCTTCCTGGAGAAGGACGGCACGTTCACCAACGCCGAGCGGCGCGTGGGGCGCGTGCGCAAGATCATGCAGCCGCTCGCCGGCTACGAGGACTGGCAGATCACCTGCCTGCTGTCCAACGCGCTCGGCTACCCGATGAACTACTCGCACCCGTCCGAGATCATGGCCGAGATCGCGCGTCTCACGCCGACGTTCACGGGCATGACCTACGAGAAGCTCGACCGCTTCGGCAGTCTGCAGTGGCCGGTCAACGAGGCGGCGCCCGAGGGTACACCCACCATGCACGTGCATCAGTTCGTGCGCGGCAAGGGTAAGTTCTGGCCGACCGAGTACGTGCCGACCAGCGAGCGCTCGACCAGCCGCTTCCCGCTGATCCTCACCACCGGGCGCATCCTCACGCAGTACAACGTCGGCGCGCAGACGCGCCGCACCGGCAACGTGGTCTGGCATGCCGAGGACGTGCTGGAGATCCATCCGCACGACGCCGAGGTGCGCGGCATCTGCGATGGCGATTGGGTGGGCCTCACCAGCCGCGCCGGCGAGACCGTGCTGCGCGTCAAGGTCTCGGAGAAGATCGCACCGGGGGTGGTGTACACCACGTTCCACTTCCCCGAGACCAACGCCAACGTCGTCACGACCGAGAATTCCGACTGGGCCACCAACTGCCCCGAATACAAGGTGACCGCGGTCGAGGTCGTGCTGGTCAACCAGAAGGACGCCTGGCAGAAGCGCGCGCAGACCGAGCGCGAGGCACCGCGGCCGGCGCGCACGCGGCGCAAGCAGGAGGCACCCGCCTGAGCGCTGCAGCGAACCTCATGCCCGGATGAGCGTATCGCTGTTTCTGTGCGCGCGGCTGCGCCCATGAACGTTTCAGCGTCCCTGGAGACTCCGGCCGTGCCGCCAGCGGTCAGCGCGGAAGTTCCGGTCGAGCGCTGGAAGCGCGGCAGCAGCGAGCGCACCACCGACCAGGTGGCGGAAGAGATGCCGGTGGCGCTCGTCTACCACGACGTGCCCCACGTGGTGATGCTGGCCACCCCGGCCGATCTGGAGGATTACGCCATCGGCTTCACCCTGAGTGAGGGGCTGGTGGCGCGCAGCGACGAGATCCGCGGGGTCGAGGTGACCTATGGCGCGGCCTCCGTCGATGTGCACATAACGGTCGCCTGGGAGCGCTTCACGCAGCTGCTGCAGCGGCGGCGCAATCTGGCCGGACGGACCGGGTGCGGGCTGTGCGGGG
Organism: uncultured Gammaproteobacteria bacterium; assembly: GCA_963837075.1. Taxonomy (GTDB): domain Bacteria; phylum Pseudomonadota; class Gammaproteobacteria; order Steroidobacterales; family Steroidobacteraceae; genus 13-2-20CM-66-19. The sequence continues at coordinate 1,780,252 of CAWILY010000009.1, forward strand.
CGGAGAGCGCGGCGGATGCGATTCGCGAGGTCGGCCCGGTGCCGCCCGGAATCAGCGTCAGCACCGCGGAGCTGCACGCAGCCATGACGGGACTCGCCACGCGCCAGCCGATCAATGCCCGCACCGGCAGTGTCCATGCCGCGGCCTGGGTGTTGCCCGGCGCAGGCATTCAGCTGGTACGCGAGGACGTCGGCCGGCACAATGCGCTGGACAAGACCATCGGGGCGCTGGTACGTGCCGGCGCGGATTTTGCAGCCGGCTACATGCTGATCACGAGCCGCGCCAGCTACGAGATGGTGCAGAAGTGCGCCACGGTCGGTATCCCGATGCTGGTAGCACTGTCGGCGCCGACCGCGTTCGCGGTGCGACTCGCGCAGCGCGCCGGCATGACACTGGTGGCGTTCGCGCGTGCCGACCAGCACGTGGTGTACGCGCATCCGCACCGCTTGACATAGGCTTCGGATTTTTCACATGAACATCGATCTGCTCATCAAGATGACCAACGAGATCGGCGAGTTCTTCGCCGGCACCACCGATCAGCAACAGGCGGCGCGCGACGTCGCCAATCATTTGAAGCGCTACTGGGACCCGCGCATGCGTGTGCAGATGCTCAAGTATTACGAGGAGCGTCAGGGTGCCGGCCTCACCGAGCTGGGGAAGAACGCCGTGGCGCTGATGTACGCCGCCAGCAAAGCCCCTGCCGCCGGCGCCCCCGCCGCGCCGGCGCAGCCCGGCGCTGATACGTGACGGCGCGCCCGCCCGGTAGCGGGCACGCCGGGCGGGCGCTGATCTGCGGCTCGCTGGCCTTCGACACCATCATGGTGTTCGGCGACCGCTTCGCCAATCACATCCTGCCCGACAAGATCCACATGCTGAACGTGTCGTTCCTGGTGCCGCAGATGCGCCGGGAATTCGGCGGCTGCGCCGGCAACATCGCCTACAACCTGAGGCTCCTCGGCGATGACGGCGTGCCGATGGCGACGGTGGGGGCAGACTTCGGCCCTTACCGCGAGTGGCTCGCCCGCGCCGGCGTTCCGCTCGAGCACGTACGGGTGATCGACAGTGAGCTCACCGCGCAGGCCTTCATCACCACCGATCTTGAAGACAACCAGATCACGGCGTTTCACCCCGGCGCGATGCAGCACAGTCACGCCAATCGCGTCAGCGAGGCGCGCGGCATCACCCTCGGCATCGTCGCCCCTGATGGACGCGAGGGCATGATCGAGCACGCCGCGCAGTTCGCCGCCGCCGCCGTACCCTTCATTTTCGATCCGGGGCAGGGCCTGCCCATGTTCGCCGCCGAGGACCTGCAGCGCTTTCTCGCGCAGGCGCGCTGGGTGACGGTGAACGACTACGAATGGCAGCTGCTGCAGCAGAAAAGCCGCTGGGGCGTGAACGAGATGATGCAGCACGTCGAGGCGCTCATCGTGACGCGCGGCGCGGCGGGGGCGGTCATCCACACCCGCGGCGAAGAAATCCGCATCCCCGCAGCGCCGGTGCGCGCGGTGGTCGATCCGACCGGTTGCGGCGATGCGTTCCGCGCGGGCCTCATCCATGGGCTGCTGCGCGGCCTTGACTGGCGCGCCACCGGGCAGATCGCCTCGCTCATGGGCGCCATCAAGATCGAGTCACGCGGCACGCAGAATCACCGCTTCACGGCTGAGGAGTTCGCGGCGCGCCTGCGGCACGCTTTTCCTGAAGGGGCCCCCGCCCTGCTGCCGGCAAAGTGGACGTAATACGGCCGCGGGGTGCAGCACACAGGCCTGCCGGGCAGCTTTCGCTCGCTGCCAAGCAAGGGACGGAAAAGCTGGGTTAAACTAATTGGCTCCATCCACTACATGCGCGGACGTAAGCGAACCCATGGCGAATGAATATCTGTTCACCTCCGAGTCGGTCTCCGAGGGTCATCCGGACAAGGTTGCCGACCAGATCTCGGACGCCGTGCTCGATGCGATTCTGCGTGCCGATGAGCGCGGCCGCGTTGCCTGCGAGACGCTCGTCAAGACCGGTGTCGTGATCGTGGCCGGCGAGGTCACGACCAGCGCCTGGGTCGACGTCGAGGCGCTGGTGCGCAAGACCGTGCTCGACATCGGCTACGACTCCTCGGAGATGGGGTTCGATGGCGCGAGCTGCGGCGTGCTCAACATCATCGGCAAGCAATCGCCGGATATCGCCCAGGGGGTCGACCGCAAGGACGAGCGCCGCCAGGGCGCAGGCGACCAGGGGCTGATGTTCGGCTATGCCACCAACGAGACCGACGTGCTGATGCCGGCGCCAATCACGCTCGCGCACCGACTGGTCAAGCGCCAGGCGCAGGTACGCAAGGCCGGCAAGATCCCCTGGCTGCGCCCGGACGCGAAGAGCCAGGTCACGCTGCGCTACGAAGATCACGAGCCGGTCGGGGTCGAGGCGGTGGTGCTGTCGACCCAGCACAGTCCCGAGGTCTCGACCAAGGCACTGCGCGAGGCGGTGATGGAGGAGATCATCAAGCCCGTGCTGCCGCAGAAATGGCTCGACCGGCGCACCAAGTACCACATCAACCCGACCGGGCGCTTCGTGATCGGCGGTCCCGTGGGCGACTGCGGGCTCACCGGGCGCAAGATCATCGTCGACACCTACGGCGGCTATGCGCGCCACGGGGGCGGGGCGTTCTCGGGCAAGGATCCCTCCAAGGTGGATCGCTCCGCCGCCTACGCGGCGCGCTATGTCGCCAAGAACATCGTCGCCGCGGGGCTCGCCGAGCGCTGCGAGGTGCAGCTGTCCTACGCCATCGGCGTCGCCGAGCCGACTTCCATCATGGTGGAGACCTTCGGCACCAGCCGTCTGTCGCGCGAGCACCTGACACAGATCGTGCGCAAGCACTTCGATCTCACCCCCTACGGGCTGCGTGAGATGCTCGATCTGCTGCGTCCCATCTACCAGAAAACCGCGGCCTATGGGCACTTCGGGCGCACCGAGCCGGAGTTCACCTGGGAGCACACCGATCTCGCCGAGACACTGGCCGCAGAGGCCAAGGGGATGCGCGCGGCCTGAAACCAAGTACCGGCAGCCGTGCGGCTGCAGCGACGATCGCTGAGGAGCGTTGCGACGGGTATGGGGTGCGACCAGCGCACTTGCGGCTCGCCAGGCTCAGCGGACGTCGGATCATCGAGACGGCGCTCACTGCGATTGCTGGAGTACGGAGCATGAACGCCAACCTGAAATCCCCCGCTGTTGCTGACTACCGGGTCGCCGACCTGGCGCTGGCCGAGTTCGGTCGCAAGGAAATTGCGATCGCCGAGACGGAGATGCCCGGGCTGATGGCGATCCGCGAGGAGTTCGCCCCCAGCCAGCCGTTGCGCGGCGCGCGCATCAGCGGCTCGCTGCACATGACCATCCAGACTGCGGTGCTGATCGAGACCCTGCAGGCGCTCGGTGCCGAGGTGCGCTGGGCCTCGTGCAACATCTTCTCCACTCAGGATCACGCCGCGGCCGCCATGGCCGCGCGCGGCACGGCGGTGTTCGCCTGGAAGGGCGAGTCACTCGAGGACTACTGGGACTACACCCACCGCATCTTCGATTGGCCCGGCGGCGGCTACACGAACATGATCCTGGACGACGGCGGCGATGCGACGCTGCTGCTGCACCTGGGGGTGCGCGCCGAGAGCGATGCGGGCGCCGTAACACGCCCGACCAGCGACGAGGAGCGCGCCCTGTTCGCCGCCATACGTACGCGGCTGCAGAGCGATCCGAAGTGGTACTCGACGCGCATTCGCCACATTCGCGGCGTCACCGAGGAGACCACCACCGGGGTGAAGCGGCTGTACCAGATGGCGAAGGAGGGGCGGCTCGCGTTCCCGGCGATCAACGTCAACGACTCGGTCACCAAGAGCAAATTCGACAACCTGTACGGCTGTCGCGAGTCGCTGGTGGATGCCATCAAGCGCGCTACCGACGTCATGGTCGCCGGCAAGATCGCCGTGGTGTGCGGCTACGGCGATGTCGGCAAGGGCTGCGCGCAGGCGCTGCGCGCCCTGTCGGCACAGGTGTGGGTCACCGAGATCGACCCGATCTGCGCGCTGCAGGCGGCCATGGAGGGCTATCGCGTGGTTACCATGGAGTACGCCGCTGACAAGGCGGACATCTTCGTCACCGCCACCGGCAACTTCCACGTGATCACCCACGAGCACCTGGTGCGCATGAAGCACAATGCGATCGTGTGCAACATCGGCCACTTCGACAACGAGATCGATGTCGCGGGCCTCAAGCAGTACCCGTGGGAGAACATCAAGCCACAGGTCGATCACGTCATCCTGCCGGATGGGCGACGGCTGATCCTGCTGGCTGAAGGGCGGCTCGTTAACCTCGGTTGCGGTACCGGACATCCCAGCTACGTCATGAGCTCGAGCTTCGCCAATCAGGTGATCGCGCAGGTGGAGCTGTTCACCAACACCGCGAAGTACCCGGTCGGGGTATACGTGCTGCCGAAGCACCTGGACGAGAAGGTCGCACGGCTGCAGCTGCAGAAACTCAACGTCGAGCTCTCGACGCTCACCGACGCGCAGGCGCGCTACATCGGCGTCGACAAGGCCGGGCCCTACAAGCCCGACCACTACCGTTACTGATGGGCGCGGCGAGCACCGAGAAGGGCGGCGTGTTCCCCGTCGGCGGCCCCGGGGGGCAGCGTGCGCCCGGCAGCGCCGTGCTGCTCGATGGCAAGGCGGTCGCGGCCCGGGTGCGCGCCCAGGTGGCGCAGCGTGCCGCGCGTTTCGCCGCGCAGCAGGGCCGGCCGCCCGGGCTGGCCGTGGTGCAGGTGGGCGTGGATCCCGCCTCCAGCGTGTACGTGCGTAACAAGCGCAAGTCCTCACAGGAGGTCGGGATCGCCTCGTTTGCTCACGATCTGCCCGCCACCGCCAGTGAGAGCGAGATCCTGAAGCTCGTCCACGAGCTCAATCACGATGAGCGGGTCGACGGCATCCTGGTGCAGCTGCCGCTGCCACGCGGAGTCAACGCCGACCGGATCATGGACGCGGTGGACCCGGTCAAGGACGTGGACGGGTTCCACCCGCTAAACACCGGGCTCCTGGCGCAGAAGCGCCCGCGGCTGCGGCCGTGTACGCCATTCGGCGTCATCCGCCTGGCGCAGGAATACGGCATCGGACTCACGGGGCTGCGTGCCACCGTGGTTGGCGCTTCCAACATCGTCGGTCGTCCGATGGCGCTCGAGCTGCTGCTGGCGCGCGCCACGGTCACTGTGTGCCACACCGGCACGCGCGATCTGCGCGCCGAGGTCGAGCGTGCCGAGGTGCTGGTCGCGGCGGTCGGCAAGGCCGGCTTCATACCAGGGGAGTGGGTGCGGCCCGGGGCGGCGGTGTTCGATGTCGGCATCAACCGCGCGAGCGGCGGCGGGCTCGTCGGGGACGTGGAGTTCGAGAGCGCGGCGCAGCGCGCCGGCTGGATCACGCCGGTCCCGGGTGGCCTGGGTCCCATGACCATCGCCATGCTGCTGTCGAATACGGTCGAGGCCGCGAATCTGCGCGCCGGTCGGCGGGAATAAATTCCGCCCTCCGGGCGTCTTCTCCTTAAGCCTCCGGGTGCGGGCATGGATGACAGACGGGCACGTTTTGAGGCGCTGGTCCTGCCGCACCTGGATGCCGCGTACCGCTTCGCGCGCTGGCTGTCGGCCGCCGAAGCGGATGATGTGGTGCAGGAGGCGTTCCTGCGTGCCTTCCGCGCCTTCGATGATCTGCGCGGCGGAGATGTGAAGGCGTGGCTCTTCACAATCGTGCGCAACTGCCACGCTGACGCACTGCGCCAGCAGCAGCGGCGTGGCGGGGTGCCGCTGGCGGGGAGTCCGCTGCCGCTCGAAGCGGCGGCCAGCGGCGGTGCCGACCCGGAGAGCGAGTCGATCGCGCTCGATGAGGCGGCAGCGCTCGAACGGCTGATCAGCGCGCTCCCGCCCGAGCATCGGGAGGTGCTGCTGCTGCGGGAGATGGAGGACATGAGCTACCGCGAGATTGCCGCCGTCACCCAGGTGCCGATCGGCACAGTCATGTCGCGCCTGGCGCGTGCACGGGCTGCGCTCAAATCGCAGTGGCAGCGTGAGGCTGAAGGAGCGCCGCATGCAGTGCGCTGAAGCCTTGCGAGTTCAGGCGTACTTCGACGGCGAGGTGGATGCACCCGCTGCGGCCGACATCGAGCGCCACGCGGAGCACTGCCCGGAATGCCGGGCGCTGCTCGCGGAGCTCGCAGAGACGCGCACGCGGCTGCGCCGCGAGCTACCCTGGCACAGTGCCCCGGTGCAGCTGCGCGCCGGAATCGGCCGCATGCTCGAGCGCGAGACGGCGACAGGTGCAGCGGCGGCGCAGACACCTGCCGCGCAGGCTCCTGCCGCGCCGGCTCCCTGGCCGGGCCGCACCCGACCGTGGCGCACGCGACCCTTCTGGCTCGGTGCCGTGGGTGGTGTGGGCGCGGCGCTCGCTGCCAGCGCTGCATTTTTCGTGCTCGCGCCGCTTCCCGCCCAGCCGCTGCTCGATGAGCTCGCCTCCGCACACGTGCGCTCGCTGATGCCCGGGCATCTGACGGATGTCATCTCGACCGATCGGCACACGGTCAAACCGTGGTTCGCAGGACACACCGATGTCTCCCCGGTGGTGGCCGACTTCGCGGCGCAGGGCTACCGGCTGGTCGGCGGCCGCGCCGAGTACTTCGATCACCAGCGCGCTGCGGTCGTGGTGTACGAGCACGGCGCGCACGTCATCAATGTGTTCACCTGGGTGGCCGGAGCTCGCACGTTCCCCGACACCAGCACCCGCAGCGGCTATCACTTCGTCTTCTGGCAGGCGGGGAACCTGCAGTACTGCGCGGTCTCGGATAGCGGTTGGGACGAGCTGCAGGGCCTGGTGCGGCTGCTGCGCGATCTCGGCAGCCGCGACGCGCCCCAATGACGAGGGGATAAAACCGCACCGCGCCGGCGTCCGGTCCGCTCAAGGTTCCGCCCGAACAGTTGCCCGCGATGCTCGGCATCACGCGCATCTCGTGCTGCTGCTGTCGCTGTTTTGCGTCGCCGGGTCGCGCCCCTGTCGCTGAGCGTTGCCGCCGGCTCGACCGTCACCTGGACAAGTAAGGACGAGTAGCCGCACCCGTGGTCAGCGACAGCGGGCTGTTCCGCTCCGGCGCCCTGGACACGAATCAGAGCTTTTCGTTCCGCTTCGACAAGCCGGACACCTATCGCTGCGCGTGCTCGATTCATCCACGCATGTTCGGAACGATCATCGCGCTGTAGGCCTCGAGGCGGCGCGGGCGCGGGCGTCGCACCACGCGGCTGCGGGGTTTGCGGCGCGGCAGCGCCACGGGTTCGCGCACAACAGTTACAAGTTGGTCCCGCGGCGGTGTGTTTCAGGCCCTCAACACGTCGTCGGCCGGCGGAAACTTTCGTGCCCCCCGCGTTTCCAACATGTAACGCGGGTGCGGGGCGCGCGCGCGAGCATCGATCGGTGTATGATCCCGCGTCCGACCCTTCGTCAGGGTGATTTGCGGAGTAGGAATGATGGCACGACGTCCACCGAACGACGGCGCTTCCTGGAGCGCACGTGAACTGAAGACTCTCAAGGCGCTCGCGAAGGCAGGGACCCCTACCGGACAGGTCGCCAAGAAGCTCGGGCGTACCGCCGCCGCGGTCCAGCAGAAGGCCATGCGGTCCGGCATCTCCTTCAGGGCGGCGAAACGCTCCGGAGCACGGCGCAAGAAATAGCGGCAGGTGTTCGGTGCGGCGTGACACCGCGGCACACGGCATGCGCAGAGTTCTCGCGGCGAGTGCATTGGCGCTGACGGCGCTGACGGCGTTTGCTGCGTCGGTCGGCGCTGCGCCACAGCCTGACGCACCGCTGCGCATCGGGATCATCGGCGCGGGCCACATCGGCGGCACGCTGGCGGCGCTGTGGGTGCAGGCCGGACACGAAGTGCTGATCTCCTCACGCCACCCGCAGGAGCTCGAGGCACTGGCGCAATCCCTCGGGGCGAAGGCTCACGTCGGGACACCGCGCGAGGCGGCGCTGTTTGGTCCGGTCGTGCTCATCTCGGTGCCGTACGGTGCGCTGCCGCAGGTCGGGCGCGACCTGCGCACCGAGCTCGCCGGCAAGGTGGTGCTCGACACCGGCAACCCCTATCCACAGCGCGACGGCGAGATGGCGACGGCGGCGCGCGTCAAGGGCACCGGCGCGGCTTCCGCGGAATACCTGCCGGGCGTGCGCCTGGTGCGCGCCTTCAACGCCATCAACTCGGGCGACCTGAAGAGCGAGGCACACCGCAAGGGCGAGCCGATCGCCATCCCGCTCGCCGGCGATGACCCGCAGGCGCTGGCGATTGCGCAGCAGCTGGTGCGGGATGCGGGCTTCGCACCGGTCGTGGTCGGGCCGCTGTCGAGTGCGCGCGAGTTCGACGTCGGCACGGCGGTCTATACGCGCCTCATGACCGCGGCGCAGCTGCGCCAGGCGCTCGGCCTCCAGTAGCCGCACTTCGCGCGGCGCGCCTTCAGCCGGCCGGTGACGGCTGTCGTGCCACTTTCGGGATCCGCTCATCGAAGCACGCCCAGCCCGGCGCGCTCGCGGTCCAAATCGTCATCGCGGGCGGCGCAGCTTCCGGGTCATCGAGCGTGCGCCGGTGATCTGCATGCGGGTACTCCTTGGGCTGGAGAGAGGGCTGCCGCCGAGGATAGCGCAGGCGGGCGCGAAGGGAGCGGGGAAGGGGAACGCACCGGAGTGCCGCGAGCTCGAATCCGAGCGTGAGAAAAAATGCGCCCGCGCTCGAAATTGTGGGCCGCTCGGGAGCGCGGCGAAACCGGTGCGAGGTTGAGTATCGCGGCGCGGCGCTGAACCTTCCGTGAACAACGGCCACGCCTGGCGCGTTGCGTGCCGGCGCCAGGCGCGAACACGGTCGCGCGTGCGCGTGGGGCTCAGTCGCGCAGCCGCGCGCGCAATCGTTCGATCTCAGGTCCGCTGAGTCCGATCTGCTCCAGATAGGCGCGCACGCCACCGGCCTGTTCGAGAAACTCGAGCATGTGGTGCGCGCCTTCTTCCGGGCAGCGCAGCGCGTCCAGGATGTGCGCCGGATCGGCATGCGCGTAACGGCGCAGATAGCCCTCACGCAGGCATTCGCTGCTCGCGGCGTAGTCGGCAGCGATCGCCGCGGGCGTGCAGTCTGCCAGCGCCAGCAGCAGCGCGGCGATCAGCCCGGTGCGATCCTTGCCGGCGACACAATGAAACAGCAGCGGCTCGGGCGGTGCGGCGGCAATGAAGCTGAGGACGTGATGCAGCTCGAAGCGCACGTGCTCCAGCACCGCGCACTTCCACAGCTCCTTGGTGACATCCCGGCTGCGCAGGCGCCACTCGTCCTCGGTGTGCGTCAGGAGCGAAATGCGCTCGTAGCGCACGCCGGGCAGCGCGAGCGGGATCGGGCTCGGATCACGCGCCGCTTCTTGCGGCCAGCGCAGGTCGAGCACCGTGTGCACGCGAAAAGCCGCGAGCGAGGCGAGCCCGCCGTCGTTGAGCTGGGCGAGGTCATCGGCGCGCAGCAGCGAGCGCCAGCGGGTCTCTCCCCCGTCACGGGTGGGCAGCCCGCCCAGATCGCGGGCGTTGAGCAGATTCGGGAACTCGACGGTCCGCTTGAGCTCCGGCACCTTGTGAGCGACCTTCAGGATTTCGCCTCGCGTTGCTGACTCAGGGCTACGCCGGCGAGGATCAGCGCACCGGCCAGCCCCATGGTAACGGTAAGCGGCTCAGCTAGCAGCAGCCACGCCCAGATCACCCCGAACAGCGGGATCAGGTAGGTTACCGTGGAGGTGCGCGGCGCGCCGATGCGCGCGATCAGCCGGTAATAGAACACGAACGCAATGCCGGTACACAGCACGCCAAGCAGCACGGCGCTGAGCCACGAGCTGCCGGGAATCGGATGTGCCGGCCAGGTGTACAGCGCCAGCGGCGCGAGCAGGATGGCGCCGCTGGCGAGATTGGCGGCGGCGACCGCGGCGGCCGGATAGCCCGTGAGGTGATGCCGCACGAGGTTGATGCCGAAGCCATAACACAGCGCCGCGAGGGTGCCGGCGAGCGCCGCCGGGCCGACACTCGCACCGGCGATCCTGCCGCTGGCGAGGATGGTGACGCCCACGAACCCGGCCGCGAGTCCCAGCATGCGCCGCGCACTGATGTGCTCGCGGTAGAGCAGGAACGCCACCAGCGCGGTAAACATCACGGTCATCGCGTTGGTGATCGCGCCGATGCCGGCGGGCGCGCGCTCCGCGCCCCAGGCGAACAGCACGAACGGCAGCACCGAGTTCACGGCGGCGATGCCCGCGACACGCAGCCACAGCCTCAGTGTGAACTGCGCGCGCGCGCGCCACAGGAACGGCATCAGGATCAGGGCGCCGAGCGCCAGCCGCGCCTCCACCAGCGGAATGGGCCCGAAGTCCCGAGCCGCCACGCGCATGAACAGGAACGAGCCGCCCCAGACCGCACCCAGCAGCGTCAGCTCGAGCGGCGTGCGCCAGGGTGCAACGCTTGCTGCGCCTGCCGCGTCGGCGCCAGCGACCGCAGTGGCGGGCGGCAGCGCGGGCGATGCGGGCGGCGCGGCGCCGGCAGTGGAGCGCGCGGTGTTGAGCTCGGGGATGGACATGGCGTCAGCTCTCCTCACCTGGTGGTGCCAGCCTGCGCGCGCAGCGACATGGCCGCCACCCGTTGCTTGCGGACGGCGGAATCATTCGAGCGCCTGGCGGAAATCCTCCAGCAGATCCTCGGTCGCCTCGATCCCCACCGACAGCCGCAGCAGTCCCTCGCCGATGCCGAGCGCTTCCCGATCGGCGCGGCTTAAGCCCGCGTGCGAGGTCGTGGCTGGCCGCGTCAGCAGCGTGTGCACGCCCCCCAGGCTCGGGGCGATGGCCGGAATGTGCACGCCTCTCGCGAACTCGTCGGCGCGGCTGGCCGCGCCCTCGAGCTCGAAGCTCAGCACCCCGCCGCAGCCGGCGAATAGCCGCCGCGCACGTGCATGCTGCGGATGCGATTCGAGACCGGGATAGTTGACGCGCGCGACCGCCGGGTGCGACTCGAGGAAGCGCGCGATGGCGAGCGTGCTGTCGTTCTGGAAGCGCACCCGCAGTGCGAGCGTCTTCAGCCCCCGCTGCAGCAGGAATGCTGCATGCGGATCGAGACTGCCGCCCAGGTGATTGGCCTTGTGGCGGATGCGCTCGATGGTGCTTGCGGCGCCCGCGACCGCGCCGGCGACGATGTCGGCATGGCCGTTCAGGTACTTGGTGGCGCTGTGCACCACCAGGTCGAAGCCCGCCTCGATGGGCCGGAAATTCACCGGCGTCGCGAACGTGCTGTCGATGATGGACACGAGCTGGTGACGGCGCGCGAACTGCACCACTGCCTCGAGGTCGGCCACCTCCAGCAGCGGGTTGCTCATGGCTTCTACGTAGATGGCGCGGGTGTTGGCACGCAGCAGCTCCTGCCACGAGCCGGGCCGGTCGGCGTCGATGAAGTCGCACGTAATTCCTAGCCCGGGCAGCTCGCCGGTCACCAGGTCGTGCGTTCCGCCGTACAGGCAGCGCTGGGCGAGCAGATGATCGCCAGGAGCGAGCAGCGCCAGCAGCGTCGTGGAGATTGCCGCCATGCCGCTCGCGGTCGCCAGGGCGCTTTCCGCGCTCTCGAGCGCTGCGATCTTGGCGTGCAGCGCCAGCTGCGTCGGGGTGTTGTTGGTGCGCAGGTAGCGCACATCGTGGTAGCTGCGCTCACCGGCATACTCGTAGGTCGCCGATTGAAAGATCGGCGTCTCGATCGCGCCCAGGATGCGGGGCCGCGGCTCGCCGGCGTGCACCAGCTGCGTCTCGAGGTGCCGGTAGGTTGCGCTCATGAGTTACTCCCGGAAAGTGAGATTGTCACGCGGATACGCTACCGTGTCCGTATGCCTTTATGCAGAGACACGCGCTGCCGCAGCAGGGTGCACTGTGTCGGCGTGCGGCCAGTACAGCCGGTTGGGCTGCGGCGGCCGCGTCAGTGATGCGGCCCACGGAGCGCTTCTCGACGCGGGTGGATGACTACGCCCGCTACCGGCCGAGCTACCCGGCGGCGGCGCTCGACCTGCTGCATGACCGCTGCGGCCTGCGCCCGATGGCGGTCGTGGCCGACATCGGCTCGGGCACCGGGATCCTGAGCGAGCTGCTGCTCGAACGCGGCGCCCGGGTCATGGCGGTGGAGCCCAATGCGAGCATGCGCGCGGCGGCGCAAGTGCGGCTCGGTGCACGCGCCGGCTTCACGAGCATCGCCGCTTGCGCCGAGGCGACCACGCTCGCGGCAGCGAGCATCGATCTGCTGGTCGCCGCGCAGGCGTTTCACTGGTTCGACGTGGCGAAGTCGCGCCGCGAGGCGTTGCGCATCGTGAGACGCGGCGGCTCGGCGGCGCTGTTGTGGAACGAGCGTCCGCCGGACCCGGATCCATTCCTCGCCGATTACGAGGCGCTGCTGCAGCACCACGCCGCCGAATACGCCGCCATCACCGCGCGCCGCGCCGACGAGTCGAGCATGCGGGCATTCCTCGGCGGGGCGATGGAGCACGCCACCTTCGCGAACGCCCAGCGACTCGATTTCCAAGGTCTCAGGGGACGGCTGATGTCCTCCTCCTATGCGCCCGAGCCCGGTCACCCGCAGCATGAGCCGATGCTGCGCGCGCTGCGCGGGGTGTTCGAGCGACACCAGCACGAGGGCAGCGTGCTGTTTCGCTACCGGACACTGGTGTATTTCGCAGTACTCGCGCCGCAGCGCTAGCGGCGCGGCTTCGCTGTGCGGGCCAGCTCGCCACCGCCCGCATCACCACACGCGCACGCGATTGGCGGGTGCCAGGTACAGCTGCTGGCCGGGCTTGACCGCGAAGGCGTCGTACCAGGCGTCGATGTTGCGCACCGTGTCGGCGCGGTACTCCGCCGGGGCGTGCCCGTCGGTCACGAGCCGCTCGCGCAGCGCCGCCTCGCGGATCTTCTGGCACCAGCTCTGGGCGAAGCTCAGGAAAAACAGCTGTTCGCCGCTGAAGCCGCCCACGCTGGGCGCGGGTTTGCCCGCGAGCGTGAGGAGCCAGGCGTCGTGGGCGACGGCGAGGCCGGCGACATCGGCGATGTTCTCGCTGAGGGTCTGCTGGCCGTTCACGCTGGCGTCGGGGAAAGGACGGTAGGCGTTGTATTGCGCGACCAGGCGCTCGCTGGCCGCCTTGAAATGCGCGAAATCCTCCGGCGTCCACCAGTTGCGCAGCCGCCCGCTGGCATCGAACAGCGCGCCCTGATCATCGAAACTGTGGCTGATCTCGTGACCGATCGTCGCACCGATGGCGCCGTAGTCCATGACCGGGTCGCGCCGCGGATCGAAGTCGGGTGGCTGCAGGATCGCGGCGGGGAAGTTGAGCGCGTTCATTGCCGGCAGGTTCACGGCGTTGACCAGCTGCGGATTCATGACCCACTCGCCACGGTCCACCGCGCGGCCGAGCTTGGCGAGGTTGCGCCGAAGCTCGAACAGCTGCGCGCGATCGGCATTGCCGAAGGCATCGTCCGGGAGGACCTCGAGGCCGGAGTAGTCGCGCCAATGGTCAGGGTAGCCGACGCCGACCTTGAGCGCGGCGAGCTTGGCTTTCGCCTGGGCACGGGTCGCCGGCGCCATCCACGTCAGCCGGTCGAGGCGCGCGGCGAACGCCGCGAGGAGATTGCGCACCATCGCTTCCGCGCGCGCTTTCTCCGCCGGCGGGAAGTAACGTGCCACGTACAGCTTGCCGACCGCCTCGCCGAGCGCATCGTTGGTTTGCGCCACCGCACGCTTCCAGCGCGGCGACAGTTGCGGCGTGCCCTGCAGCAATCGGCCGTGAAAGGCGAAATGCTCCTCGACGAAGGCCGCAGGTAAGTACGCGCAGTGGCTCTCGATCAGGTGAAAGCGGAGGTAGTCCTTCCAGGTCGCGAGCGGCACGCTCACCGTCAGCGCCGACTCGCCCGCGAGCGCGCTCGGCTGCCACACGACGAACTCGCGCTGCCGGGCGAGCCCCGCAGCGGCAAAGTACGCCGCCCAGTCGAGGCCCGGCGCGCGCTGCGTGAACTCTTTGGCCGCCCAGTGGTTGTTGGCCTTGAGCACGTCCTCGGACTGCGCACGGCTCCAGTGCGCCTGCGCGATGCGGTGCTCCAGGTCGAAGACCCCGGCCGCACGGCGTTCGGCGTCGGAGATCCCGGCGAGGCGCAGCACCCGCGCGATGTGTGCCTGGTACGCGGTGCGGATCTGCGCCATCTGCGCCGACGGGTTCAGATAGTAGTCGCGGTCCGGCATGCCTAAGCCGCCCTGCAGCAGGAAGGGCGCGTAGCGGGCGGGATCGTCGAGGTCCTGCGCCACCCACAGGCCGAACAGGTTCTCGGTGTAGAGGTTGGTGGCATTGAGCACGTCCACGTCCGCGCGCAGTGTCGCGCCGAGCGCGCGGGCGAGCGCGGCCGCGTCGCCGATCGCGTCGATGCGCCCAAGGCCGGCGCTGAGCGGCGTGATGCCGCGGTGCTCGATCGCCGCCTCGTCCATGAAGCTCGCGAAGTAGACACCCACCTTGCGCGCTTCCGAGCCGGGCGCCGCGCTGGCGGCGGCGCGGATCAGCTCGGCATTGCGCGCGTCAGTCTGCTCGGCGAGCTGCTCGTCCGGGCCCCACGAGCTGCGATCGGCCGGGATGGTGGCGCTCTTGATCCACAGGCCGTTGGCGTAGTGGAAGAAGTCATCGCCCGGGGCGACCGCGCGGTCGATGCCGGCGAAGTCGAGCCCGAGACCCGCCGGAGGCGGGTCGGCGGCACGGCTTACGGCAGGCACGCTGCACAGCAGCGCGACTGCGAGCGCCGGCGCGAGCGCGCAGCGCACGCGGCCGGGAAAATCGTGGCAGCTCATGAGTTGGTTCATCACGAGGCGTCCAGGGCATCTTTGCGGGCCGTGAAGTCTACACGAGCGCCACGGGTTGAATCTCACGGCACAGCGTGTGAATACTGGCGCTGATCGCGTTACGCCGGGAGCGTACCCAATGAGAAAGCGCGGCCGGGTCGCCGCGGCGCTGCTGATCATCACGGCAGTGGCGCCCCCCGCCGGGGCGTGGGGTCCGCAGGGGCATCGCACGGTCGGCGCCATCGCCGACCGGCTGCTCACCCCGGCAGCGCGTGCGATGGTCGTGCAGATCCTCGCCGATGATCGCGACAAATTCGGCAACCCCTCCGGGCGCACGACGCTCGAAGCGGTCGCGGTGTGGGCCGACGAGGTCCGCGGCACCGCCGCCGACCGGCCGCGCTGGCACTACGACGACATCCCGGTGTGCGGCAGCGCGCCCCGGGAGCGCTACTGCCCCGATGCGCAATGCAGCACGGCGCAGCTGAAACGGCTGTTGGCCCTGCTCGCCGACCAGCGTGCGCAGCCGCCGGCGCGCGACGAGGCGCTGAAGTGGGTCGTACACCTGGTGGGCGACGTTCACCAGCCGCTGCACGAGGCGGATAATTCCGATCGCGGGGGTAACCTCGTGCCGGTGGCGTTGCAGGGCGTGCGTACGCGCGGCCGCGAGAACCTGCACCGCGCCTGGGACGGTGAGCTGGTGCGCCTCGCGCTCCACGCCCGCGGCGGGCAGCAACCGCCCCGCGACATCGACGCACTCACCCGTGAGGCACAGCGCCTCGCAGCGGACGCCGGTCAGGGCTCGGTCGACAGCTGGGCCTTCGAATCCAACAACCTGGCACGCAATGTCGCCTACACTTACCCTGACTTTGCCTGCAATAGCGTGCCGCCGGGTATCGTGGTGCTCGATGCGAGCTATCTGCGCGAAGCGCAGGACATCGTGCGCCTGCGGCTGCAGCTCGCCGGCGCCAGGCTTGCCGCCCTGCTGAACCTCGCGTTGGGGGCGCAGGCGCAGCCATAGTCGAGGAGAGTGCCATGACCGGATCGCTGCCAGCCACAGGGCTGCTGCTCGTGCTCGGGATGCTGCTTGGCACGACGGCGCTCGCCGCTGCGCCGTGGATGCCGCCGCTCACCGAGCAGACGCTCAGCAGCGGCTTCCTGACGCGTCTGCCGGTGGAGGTGTCGCGCGCGCTCGGCCTGAGCAAGGCCGACGAGGGCACCGAGGTACGCCAGCTGCTCGCCAAGTCGGGCCGCCACGTGCGCACCTTCAATGTCGGGGTCGCCGATCACGGCGAGGTGGTCGTCTTCGACGTCGATGCGCATAGCGGCGCAACGGTCGCGTATCGGCTGACGCCCGACGGGCGGCTGCGCAGTGCCGTCAGCTATCAGGCGGGCGGCGCCGCCCGGACGCTGAGCCCCGCGGACGCGCAGGCAGGCTTTGCTGCCGAGGTGCACTTCTGGTCCGCGCGCGCCCGCGCCACAGTCAGCCCCCTGCCGCGCCTTAGAGCCTTCGGCGCGGAGCCTCGAGGGCACGGGTCGGAGGAAGCGCGGCGGGCGTGTTAAATTAGGCGCAGCGAATGAAGAGGAGTGTGCAGTCGTGAATGCCTGCGAGCAGAGCCTGGCAACCGCCTCCGACAACGCCCCCGCGAGCGGCACGGCTACGCCTACGGCTGACGCGCAGCCGCAGCGCGAGCGGGCCGAGGGCCGCTCGCTCGACCGCCGCTTGCTGGCGCAGCTGCACGCCCACCTCGGCTCGCCGCCGCTGGCGCTGGCGCTCGGCAACGGTGCCCGGGCCGGCGTACCGGCCGAGTCCGCGCTGGCAAGTGTTACCTTCGCCAACCACGCGACGCTGCTGTCGGTCATGGCCAATCCGGCGATGCGCTTCGGCGATGCCTACAGCGAGGGCAGGATCAGCGTCGAGGGCGACCTGGTGGGCCTGCTCGAGTCCGTGTACCGCGCCGGCCGCGCGCGCGAGTCGGCCGACTCGCTGCTGCGCCGTGCGCTCGGTGCCATGCGGCGCCGCCCGCATCTCAACACCCTGTCCGGCTCGCGCGACAACATCCATCACCATTACGACATCGGCAACGACTTCTACGCGCTGTGGCTCGGCAGCACCATGGCCTATACCTGTGCCTACTATCCGACCCCGTCGGCCACGCTCGATGAGGCGCAAGTCGCCAAGATGGATCACGTATGCCGCAAGCTGCGCCTGCAGAGCGGTGAGCGCGTCGTCGAGGCCGGCTGCGGCTGGGGAACCCTGGCACTGCACATGGCGCGCCACTACGGCGTGCGCGTGCGCGCCTTCAACATCTCTCACGAGCAGGTGATGTATGCGCGCCAGCAGGCCGCACGCTCCGGCCTCGCCGGGCAGGTGGAGTACATCGAGGACGACTACCGCAACATCAGCGGTCAGTACGACGCTTTCGTCTCGGTCGGCATGCTCGAGCACGTCGGCGTGCACAACTACCCGACGCTGGGTGCCATCGCCGCGCGCAGCCTCGGCGAGCGCGGCCGCGGACTGATCCATTCCATCGGGCGCAACCGCCCGGCGCCGCTGCACCCCTGGATCGAGAAGCGCATCTTCCCCGGCGCATGCCCGCCATCGCTCAGGCAGATGGCCAACATCTTCGAGCCCTGGGACCTGTCGGTGCTCGATGTCGAGAACCTGCGTCTGCACTACGCACTGACGCTGCGCCACTGGCTGGCGCTGTTCGAGAGCGCGAGCGAGCGCGTGCGCGCCATGTTCGACGAGAAGTTCGTGCGCATGTGGCGGCTGTACCTCGCAGGCTCCGTGGCCGGCTTCACCACCGGCACGCTGCAGCTGTTCCAGGTGGTGTTCGCGCCGGCCGCCAGCAACGACATTCCCTGGACGCGCGCCCACCTGTACACGCGCTGAGCACCCTGCGCATGCGCAGCTGTGAGGTGCTCGTCGTCGGCGGCGGACCGGCCGGCGCCAGTGCCGCCTGGAAACTGCGGCGCGCCGGCGCCGATGTGCTGGTGCTCGATCGCGAGCGCTTCCCGCGCCTGAAGCTCTGTGCCGGGTGGATCACGCCGGAGGTGGTGCACGATCTTTCCATGGACGTGGCCGCCTATCCGCACCGCCTGCTGACCTTCCCACGCCTGCGCATGCACCTGGGAAGGCTGCACCTGCCGGTACCGTGCGTGCAGCACTCGATCCGCCGCTTCGAGTTCGATGCCTGGCTGCTCGAGCGCAGCGGCGCGCCGGTCGAGCAGCACAACGTGCGCCACATCGTCGCCGAGCGCGACGGCTATTGCATCGACGGCGCCTATCGCTGCCGTTACCTGATCGGCGCGGGCGGCACGCGCTGCCCGGTGTATCGCGAGCTGTTCCGCGAGCTCAACCCGCGCGCCAGCGAGCTGCAGATCGTCACCCTCGAGCACGAGATCCAGTACGACTGGCACGATGGCGACTGTCACCTGTGGTTCTTCGCGCACGGCTTGCCGGGCTATTCGTGGTACGTGCCCAAGGAGCGCGGCTGGCTGAACGTCGGGGTCGGCGGGCTGGCCGAGCGCATGAAGGAGCGCCGCCAGGACATCCGCTCGCACTGGGCGAACCTCGCGGCCATGCTCGGCGGCTCGCTGGCACCGGGCGCGGAATACGACCCGAGTGGCTACAGCTACTACCTGCGCGGCAACGTCAGTGTCGTGCGCCGTGACAACGCCTTCATCACCGGCGATGCCGCAGGCCTTGCGAGCCGCGACCTCGGCGAGGGGATCGGGCCGGCGATCCGCAGCGGGCTGCGCGCCGCGCGGACGATTCTCGATGGCACCCCGTATCGGCTCGACGATGTCACCGGCCTCAGCGTCGGCAGCATTGCGCGCAGCATACTCGGGCGCGCCTGGCACGCCGGCATCTATGCGGCGCGGCGCTTGCCGGCGCCCGCACCGCCGGGGGGAGGAGCTGCACATGGCTTACGTAACCGTGATCAATGAGCACCAGCACGTGCAGCAGATCGTCTCCGGACATCACCATCTCACCGCGGATGAGCCGGTGGCGGCCGGCGGCAGCGATGCCGGCCTCGCGCCACGCGAGCTGCTGCTCGCAAGTCTCGGCGCGTGTACCGCGGTGGCGCTGCGCCGCCATGCGGCACGCCACGACTGGGCGCTCGGCAAGATCACTGTGGGATTGCGCTGGTCGCGGGATGAGGACGGCCGCGAGCACATTGAGCGGCGGCTGTCGTTCGCGCGGCCGCTGACGGGCCAGCAGAAGTCGCAGCTGCTCGAGGTCGCCGATGGTACGGCGGTGACGCGGGTGCTGCTGCCCGGCATCGCCATTCAGTCGGCGGTGATGGATTAGGCTACTTGATGCGCACTGCACCGATGTAGACCTGGGTGCGCTCGCGTGTCGACACCTCGAACTCCGTACGGCCACCGTTCACCAGCGTCCAGGGCAGCGCCAGACTGTCGCCTTGCACGGTGATCACGTGGTGGCCCGCGGCCACGGCGGGGAAGTCGAACCGACCATTCGCGTCGGTGCGGGTCGAGAAACTGCCGTCGAGGATCACCGTTACGTTGGCTGCGCCGGCTTCGCCGGCATCGAAGCGGCCGTTCTCGTTGTCGTCGAGGTAGACGACGCCGCTCACACGCCCGGCGCCCGTGCCCGGCGGACCGCCGAGCGGCGCGAAATGTGAGCCGCGGGCGTCCTGCCAGCGCAGCGTGAGGAAGATTCCCCGCTCGCCCATGGAAGCCTGCGGCGTCGGCACCGGGGGCGTGAGCGGCGACTGGACCACGAGCGGGGTCCACGAGCCGACGCGGTTCTCGTAATAAGTGAGCAGCAGTTCCCACGCGTGGGTCATCTGGTAGGTGAGCGAGACGTCCGCCGAGGTCGAGGGGGCGACGCGCCCCTGCACGGCGGTCGCCCACTGCAGGTTGCCGTCGAGCGAGAGCCGTGCGGTCAGATCACCGCCGCCGTACGCCGCGAGTCGCACCAGCGTGCTGTTCGCGGCAGGCTGCAATCCGAGCTGGTCGGTATGCACCTCATCGGCACCAATCGAGGTGGCGAGGCGCGTGCCGGTGCCCATGGTCCAGCTCTGCTGCAGCAGCACTGAGGCGTCGCTCGCCTGCGAGCTGGTGGCGTAGGTCCCCTGCACTCGCCCGGTGCCCCACTCGTTGGCATTGTCGACGTAGCCCTGCAGCGACCAGGCGTTCTCCGTGCCGCCATCGCTGGCGAGCAGCACGTTGACGACGCCGCCGACGCCGGTGTCGCGCGACAGCTGGTAGCGGGTGTCACCGTTCAGGAAGGTGCTGTTGGTGCCGAGTCCCGACACCGTGCGTACCTCGTCGACGCCGAAGTCGGCCACCCAGCGCCGGCTCTGGTAGCCGATCCGGTAGTAGCCGCCCTCGACGTCGCTGGTGATCAGCTGGTTGCCCCAGGCGAGGTTCGGGTCGATGCGGAAGGCGCCGAAGTTCTGGGTGTACGCCCCGTGCGTGTAGGAGGCATCGCTCCACACGCCGAAGGCATTGCCGTCGCTGCCGACGGTGCCGTCGATCACGTTCAGCTGCGCGTGCATCGAGCCCTGCTGCCAAGCGGCGCTCAGCAGCCCGGTGTTCGAGGTGATGCGCTCGTCGGAGATCTCCGAGGGCAGCAGCGACAGGCCGGGCGGCTGGTAGTAGAGGTTGGCATCGTGTGCACCGGCATACTCGCCGCCGAGTGTCCATTGCGGCGCCGGCGACCACTGGGCGCCGACGGTCGCCGTCGAGCCGCCGAGCGTCTGAAAGGTCGGCACCTTGATGCCGTCGAACACGCCCGGCTCGCCCGCGCCGGCGAGCAGCTGCAGCCCGTCCGGACCGCGCCATTCGGTATCGGCGCCGAGCATGGTGCCGGAAGCGAGGATGAAGCGCGGCTGCTGCCGGGCCAGGTTGATCTGCGGCATGTTGAGATCGCCGATGCCGTTATCGGCCTGCCAGCCGCCGTCGAACGGCATGTTGCGCTGGTGCAGCGAGAACGAGGTGTGCTCATCGCTGCCGCCGGTATAGAAGTCGTTGGTGCCGCCGATGCGTGCGCCGAGGTTGCCCGACCAGTCGCCCCAGTTCGCCGTCTCCCACTGCCCGGTGGCCACGATGCCGTTCTCGTGGGCGGTCGGCTGCGGGTTCGCGCCCTGGCCCTCGAGCGTGCTCGCCACCGCGTCGATGCGCACCGAGCGCGACAGGCCCGAGCTGTCGGCCGTGTAGTAATCGCCTTGCGAGATGTCGGGCGCGAGCGTTCCGCCCCCGATGAGGCGGTCCTCGTAGACCGGCGGCGGCGGCGCGACAGCCTGCGCGCGCGCCGGCGGCGTGGCGGCGGCCAGGGCCGCGAGTCCACACAGGCACGCCGCCCAGCGCACGTTGTGCGCTGCGCGGCGTGTCATTTGAAGAGCTCGTTGAGCTCGGTGCTCTGGTCGGCCCACTCCAGGGTTCCCTGCACCGAGACGGGGAACCTGAGCGTCGGGGTCTGATCATCGCTGGTCGATGGCGTGAGGAACACGTCGCGCGTCTCCCCAGGCAGGACCGGGAAGTCCGAGGGCGTGAAATCGAACTTCCTGCCGCTGGCATCCTTGCCGGTGAGGAAGCCGCTCATCCGGGTGTGGGCGGTGCCGGAGTTGTGCATGCGCAGGGCGGGAACCTGCTTGCCGTTAAGCGCGATCGTAGTCGGCCCGAAGATCTCGATCTTCGGTGCCGCATCGCCCACGGTCACATACACGATGACGCCGATGCGGCCGACGACGGGCAGCTGCACGGTACCGACCTTCGCCACCGTGGGCTCGTCGGCCTCGACCATGATGGCGAAGCGACACTCGCCCGCAGGCGCATCCGCCGGTACCTGCACCTCGAAGCGGTAGCGCATCGTGCCGCCGGCGGGCAGGTCGACGACCGGGCGCTCGATCGCTACCCACGGGCGGCAGCTCCCGGGGAGCAGCTCGTCATGGAAGGTCACGCCGTAGTCGGCCCCGAGCACGAAATCAGCCGTGTGCAGCCGGTAACGTCCCGGAGTGGAGGAGCGATTGGTCACCTCGATGACCTCACGCAGCATCGCGCCGGGCTTGCCGGCCACTTCGAAGCGCGGCGGTGAAACCAGCGCCGCGAACCCTTCCGCGTGCGCCTCGATCGCGGCCAGCGATACCAACATGAGAGTTGCAGTGAAGATCCGCTTCAGCACGATCAGTCCTCGTCCATCTCGAAGTGGAAATTGACCGGGTAGCTCTGCTGCATGCGCCGCCCATCGACGGTGATCGTCAGGCGCACCGTGTCCTCCATGTAGGGCGCGGTGATGAGCCCGGCGTACACCAGCGCCCGGCTGCCCGAGACCAGCTGCCCCGGCAGCAGCCGCCCCTGCGTGGTCCAGGAGACAGTCATGGGTCCCGGCTGCTGCGCCGGCAGCACGAGGTAGACGTGGCCCGTACGGTGCAGCCAGGGGGAGACGTGGAGCCGCAGCAGCAGCTGCATCGTGCCGACCATGCGGGTGTCGGCACTGCCGCGCGGGCTGGTTTCGCGCCAGCGCATCGCCACGTCGGAGTTGTAGGGCAGCGTGCCGGAATCGTCGATAAGCGTGCCGGCATGCGCCGACCCGACGGCGAGCCAGATTATGCAGTGTGCGAGGGCGTTTGCAGGGCGCATGGCGGTGCCGTCGGTAGCAGCCGCCTCAGGGCGCCGTGATGGTGTAGGTGACGCGGCCCGTGTAGGTGCCCGCGGGAGGTACGACGGTGTTCTTGTAGGAGAAGGTCCAGCAGCTCTCGGCCCACTGGTTCTGGGCGATGCTGCCGACGGAGAGCGTGGGGCCGGTGAAGCTTCCGGCAGGGAAGGGCTCGGCGCCGCTGTCGGCATTGCCGCCGCTCGCCCAGCTGATCTGCGAGAACGGCAGCGTGTCGCCGGCAACGTCGGTCAGCGACGTCGGAACGGAAGCCGTCACGGTTGCGGTGTTGGTGCCAGCGCCGGTAGTCCGATAGAAGCCGCCGATGTAGAGCTGATTCGGCAGATTGCAGAAGTGGTATCCGTCCCAGTAACTGTTGGCGGCCGTGCTGTCGGTCGTCATCGCCTGTGCCGTGCCGTTGCCGACGCTCGCGGCGCTGAGGCTGACGCTCACCTTGTTGATGGTGGTGTTGATGCCGGGGCTGCCGGTCGGCTGACCGTTACCCTGAATGGGCGTGTAATTGCCGCCGGTGAACAGCCCGTTACCGATCTGCAGATAGACGGTCTTGGGGGAGGCCGCGGTGAGAGTCGCGGTGAACCCCGCAGCGCCCTGTGCCGCCGCGAGGCCACTGATGAGTAGCAGCGCCCGTGCGAATCCCCGCACGGGCACTCGACTCAAGGTGGGCCCCCGGGGGCGCTGGTGGGTGTCGCGCCTCCCGGGGGGCATGCTGCACCGCTACGCTTGTGTGCCGGCGCTGTTACGGCACCGACGCGGTGTACGTAACGCGGCCGTTGTTGATGCCGACGCCGCCGTACGTGCCCGCCGGAGGGGTCGTCGCGTTCGCGTAGCTGTACGACCAGGTGGCATCCTGCTGGACGATCTTGCCGACCGCCGTCAGCGTGACGTTGGTGGTGGCGCCATCGACGAGCGCCGGCGAAAGCAGCGTCGTGCCCGAGTTCAGGTGAGCGGGCGTGACCGTGATCGTTGCGAAACTGATGGTGTCGCCGGGGGCGCCGTCGTTGAGCGGGCCGCTCGTCGTTGAGCTGAGCGTGACGTTGCCATTGTTCGCCACCACCGCCGCCGTCTCGGCGACGCCGGCCAGGGCGTCGCCACCCGTGGGGGCGAGCGCGCCGGCGCCGACCTGCGCGGCCGTCGGCGCCCAGGTCAGCAGGTCAATCTTGGCGTTGGTCGCCCAGCCGCTGCCGAGTACCGATGTTCCGGTACCCGTGCCAACGCGCAGGAACAGGAACTTAGGAATGGTGATCTGGAAGTCGACGTGCGCCGTCGTGGTGAGCGGCGAGGCCGCGCCGGTCACGAAATTCGACTCGGCCTGGCAGAGAAGCGGGGTGAGCGCCGTTGCCGCGAGCACAGTCTTGATTGCCGTTGAAATCCGCATGGTTGAAAAGTCCTACAGCTGTAGAGAAATCCGGAAAGTCGGAACGTTGGCGAAATGCTAGCGGCCCCGTTCGAGACCGAACGGACATATGTCACGAAACCGGCGCGCGGCCGGTACGGGGTTACCGAAGCGAGAACCGCGGGCTTACCGCCTGCGGCTGTTGTCCGCGGCCGCTCGCGCCGCACACGGCGCTTTGTGATGGAGCGCACACATCGCGCGCCCGCGCCGGCTGACTCACGGCACCGAGGCGGTGTAGGTCACGCGGCCGTTATTGGTGTTTATCCCGCCGTACGTGCCCGCCGGCGCTAGGGTGCGGTTGAGATAGGTGTACGCCCACCTAGCATCCCGCCGCACGATCTTGCCCACGGCCGCCACCGTGACCGTGGTAGTGGCGCCGTCTGCGAGCGCCGGCGCCGGCAACACGGTGGCGGTGGTTAGTTTGCGTGCGGTCGTCCTGATCTGCGTATAACTGATCTGATCGCCGGCGGCGCCGTCGTCGAGCTTGCCGAGCGTGGTCGAGCTCAGCGTGACGTTGCCGTTGTTGGCGACTACCACGGCGGTCTCGACACCGCCGGTGAGATCCCCGCCGGTGCCGGCGATCGCCGTGCCGTTGCCGACCTTCGCGGCGGCGGGAGCCCAGGTGATGAGGTCGACGTTGGGATTGCTCCCCCAGCCGCCCGCGGCTGTGCCGGTGCCGGTACCCACCCGCAGGAACAGGAATTTCGGGATGCTGATCTGCATATCCACATGCGCGCTGGCCGTGAGCGGCGAGGTGGCCGCGCTCTGCAGGCTCGACTCGGCGCGGCACACGGAGGGTGGTCCCGCCGACATCGCCGCGAGCACCAGACCGAGCACCGTGGAAGTCCGCATGATTGCCAACCGCGCCGTCCCTTCGGAATTTGAGGGAGTGAAACGCGCCAGCATGCTAGCGGCGCTGCGTTTCTGCTCGCGGCACCCAGGTCACGATTCTGTCGCATGTCCGCACGTGGTCTGCTCAGTGAGAACTGGTTGCGGCGAAATGGAGTTATGTTATGGGACACAGTCGTGCCGCTAGAATGCGGCCACGAACGGCGGCCGGGGACAACATGACGACCATGAGCGCAGAGCAGTTCCGCACCCGGTACGGGCCGACCGCGCTCGTTCTCGGTGGCTCCGAAGGCATCGGTGGCGAGTTCGCCGTACAGCTCGCAGCTCTCGGACTCGATCTGGTGTTGGTGGCGCGGCGCGCGGGGCAGCTCGAGGCGGCCGCTGCCAGGATCGGTGCGGCGCACGGCGTCGCAGTCACGACGCACACCCTGGACCTGGCGGCCGCGGACGTCGCGGATTGCGCCGCGCAGCTCGCTGCTGCGCACGAGATCGGTTTCCTGGTATGCAACGCCGGCGCGACGCACGGCGTGGGAGCGTTCCTCGATGAGCCGCTCGAGAAGGCGCTCGGCATCGCGCGGCTCAACTGCCTGGCACCGCTCGTGTTCGCGCACCAGCTGCTCACGCCCATGCGCGCGCGCCGGCGCGGCGGCATGATCGTCGTTTCCTCGTTGTCGGGGCTCGGCGGCAGCGGGCTGATTGCCGCCTACGCGGCCGCCAAGTCCTTCGAGATCGCACTGTGCGAGGGCCTCAGTTGCGAGCTCGCGCCCGCAGGCGTTGACGTGCTGTGCGCGGTGGCGGGGCTCACCGACACGCCGGCTATGCGCCGCTCGGGGCTGTCATACGCGGCCGCCGCGGCGGCGGGCATCCAGGCAATGGACCCGGCGCAGGTGGCACGCGGTGCCCTCGCGGCGCTCGGGCAGACGAGCGTGTGGTACGCGGTCGGCGCGCCGGCAGCCGCAGCGCTGCGTGCCATGACGCGCGAGCAGGTCACCGCCACCATGACGCAGGCGACGGCGACGCTCTATGGTGCGCGCGTTCCGACATGACTCGCCACGCGCGCTCACCGGCCCGCAGGCCGGTGAGGGCGGCGCCGTGCTTCAACGTGCGAACAGCTGCGCCTCGATGTCGCGGAAGGACTTGAATTCCAGGGCGTTGCCGCTCGGGTCGAGAACGAACAGCGTCGACTGCTCGCCCGGGGTGCCGGCGAAGCGCGTGCACGGCTCGATGACCCAGTCGACGTCATGTTGGCGCAGGCGTTGCGCCAGCTGCTGCCAGTCCCCGGGCTCGAGCACCAGGCCGCAATGGGGTACCGGCACGCCGTGACCGTCGACGGCGTTGAAGTGCGCGGCGAGTCGTCCGCTGGGGCCGAGCTGCGGATTGAGATGGCACACGAACTGATGACCGTACAGGTTGAAGTCCACCCATTCCGGGGAGCTGCGCCCCTCGGTGCAGCCGATGATCCCGGTGTAGAAGCGGCGCGCCTCCGCCAGGTCCCGCACCTGGACCGCGACGTGAAATGGAGTAAGACGCATGGGGCCCCGCTTGCCGCGCGGCGCTGCTTCAGGGCTGGGTCACGCCGCGGCGGATGGCATAGCGCACCAGGCCCGCCGTGTCGTGAATATCGAGTTTGCGCATCAGCTTCGAGCGGTGCGACTCGACCGTCTTGGCGCTGATGCCGAGCCGCGTGGCGATGGCCTTGGTGGAGTGGCCTTCGGCGATCAGCTGCAGCACCTGCCGCTCGCGCACCGAGAGTCCGTCACCACCGCCGTTGCCGCGCGACACGTACGCCTCCGCCACGGCACTGGCGACACCGGGGCTGAGGGAGACCTCGCCGCGCCACACGTCCTCGATGGCGCGTACCAGGTCGCGGGCCGCCTGGCTCTTCAGAACATAGCCCTTCGCCCCGCAGCGCAGCGCCTCGGCGACATACTGCGGCTCGTCGTGCTGCGTGAGCACGATCAGGCGCGTCCGCGGACAGGTACGGGTGAGCTCGAGCGCCGCGTTCAGGCCGTTGAACTGCGGCATACTGATGTCAATCACCGCAACGTCCGGATTCTCGGCGAGCACCAGCCGGACCGCCTCACGGCCATCGGTCGCTTCGCCGACGACCACGAAGCCTGCGCCTTCGAGCAGCGTGCGCAGTCCCTGCCGCACCAGCACGTGATCGTCGGCAAGAACCAGGCGGATGGCCACGCTAGGTTCCTCCCGCGTGGCCGGTGGGGGCGCCACTGGCTGCCATCTTCTCCGCTGCCGCGCGCGCGCGGGTCACCCGGCCCCGGACCTGAGCGATGAACTGGCGCCGGGCGGTGAAGCCACGATAGGCGTTCACGGTAAGGCTGGTCAGTGTAACGAGTCCGAGCGGAGGCGGATTGACCGCCACGCGCAGCGCGCGCGCGTAGTCGAGGACCAGCCCCGGGGTCCACGCCATCGACTCCGCATGCTTGCGCAGCTGCGCCGCCACCCACAACTCCGGATTGCACAGCGCGCTCAGGAAGGCCGGAAACGTTGGACCGCGGCGCCCGAGCGTACCCTCGAGAGCCGCCTCCAGCGCCTTGGCCACCGTGCTCGAGCAGTTGCGGCTGGTGAGGTTGTAGCTGTGGTTCTGGCTGTACACGCTCCAGAAGGTGGAGAGCCGCGCGCGGTCGAAGCGCTCGAACTCGACCCGTGCGGTCGACGCGCACCAGCCGGCCGCTTCGACGGTGTAGTTCGGCTGGAAGCGGCCGGCGACGTCGTTGTCAGTGCTGGCCCGCAGCAGACGGCGGAAATCCTCGCCCGAGCGGTCGATCTCCACGGCTGGGTAGTGGCTGATATACACATCCGGTGCGACCTCGAGCGCGGCATGCCCGGTGGAGATCACGCCATGGACGTCGACGGCGGCGATATAACGGTCGACCAGCGGCTGCGGTACGGTCTCGGTCGTGGAGCCGACCGGCGTCCAGACGTGCACGGTGAGTGGCGAGCCCGGCTCGGGAGCGCCGGCCGGTGCCGGTGCGAGCAAAATGTCCATGGTCTTGCTGCGGGACAGCAGCATGGACAGCATCGCGTTGCGCGGGAACTTGCGCAGCCGCAGCGCCAGCAGCAGCGTACCGAACCCGGATATCGTCATCCCCGCGCCGATGCAGAACGGGACCGTCGCCGCATAGGGGAGCGGCCGCGGAATGATGAGCAGGATGGCGCAGCCGATCTCGATCGCGCCGATGGCGAGTGCCGCCTGCCAGTGGATGAAGCGTACGACCCAGGCGGCGCTGATGCGCAGTGCGCCATCGACCGCGAACAGCAGCCCGAACAGCAACGCCAGAATGACGTCCGACACCGGGTGCGGATCGATGATCAGGAGCCCGATCAGCAGGAACGCCACGCCGCGGCTCTTGCGCAGCACGGTCTGGGTGCCGAGGTGCGAGGTGGTGGCGACGAGCGTGACCAGCGCTTCGAGGATCAGCAGGTAGCCGAGGACGTGCAGCGGGAACCACACGACGCCCTGGAAGGCATCGAAAAGTATCGCGACGCCGAGCACCACCCACAGCAGCCCGATGATGCCGAGTGCGCCCCAGTGCCGGCGAATGAAGTCCGGTCCGAGCAGGACCAGTGCCAGACGGATCATGGCTCGTTCCTCACGTCTCCCTGCGTGAGACCCACATGAACAACGCAAACAGTGCGCAGGCCAGGGCGACGAACCCCGGCAGTCCGAACAGCGCACTGAGTTTCATTGCCACCCCCGCGCCGCTCGGGCCGATGAGTGCTCCCGCACCCCAGGCAAAACCCATGGCGCCGTAAATGCCCACCAGCTCCCCGCCCCGGTAGCGCGCACCGACTATTGCCAGCATGACCGTGTAGATGCCCACGAACAAGCCACCCCAGATAAAGATCACGCCGAAGGTGAGCCATTCGTGCTCGAGTACCAGCGGCCACACCAGCGCGCCGGCCGCGGAGGCGACGGCGAGGGCGAGCACCAGCCGGCGGCGGTCGATACGGTCGGCGATCCAGCCGATCGGCAGCTGCAGCACGATGGCGCCCAGCATGAGCGTGGAAATGAGCTGCATGGCGCGCTGCCCGTTCCAGCCCTGCCCGGTGGCGTAGAGCGCGATGAACGACAAGCCGGCCGTCTCGACGGCGGCGTTCAGCAGCGTGGTCGCCATGGCGATGGGGGCAAGGCGCATGTAGTGCAGCGGGTTCGCCTCGCCGGCCGCGGTCTGCGCTGGCGCTATCACCCAGGGCAGGGCGACGGCGAGCGTTGCGAGCACCGTGATGCCCGCGCCCGCCAGGTACGCCGCCTGCCCCACACCGATGACCGACAGCACGGAAGGTCCGCAGACCATGCCGAGCGAGATGGCTGCCGTGTACAGCGCCATGGTGCGCCCGCGGACCGCATCGCTCGCGAGCTCATTGGTCCAGGTCTCGGACATCACGAACAGCACCTCGGCGCCGACGCCGAGCAGCACGCGCAGCGGAAACCACCAGTAGACCGACGGCGCCAAGGGGAACAGTGCCAGCACCAGGGCACTGAGCACGAGGCCCGCAAGCGTCAGCAGCCGCGCGCCGGCGGCGGCGGCGAGCCGCGGCAGGAACGGGGCGATCAGCAGCACGCCCACCGCGTGCATCGCCGCGTTGGCGCCGATGAACGTTTCCGAGTAGCCGCGATGATCGAGATCGATCGCGATGAGGGGCGCCGTGAGACTGTAGGTGAGCCCGAAGATGGTGGCCGCGGCGATCACCGCGCTGGTGGAGAGAAGGCGGTGCGCGGTCACTGCCGTGCTGTCCCTGTCTGCTGGCGGCACGTGCGCCTCCCCGGTTCGCCGGACCTTAAGCCTAGCACGCCAACTGCATTACATAATGTAATCCGGCGTGCGGATCAGCGTGCCGCGCGTGCGCCGACAGTCAACGCGGCGGCGTCAGCGGCTGTTGCTGCCGCTCGAGGGAACACTGTTTCAGTTTGATGATTGTTGACGCCCGCGTCGCGGGCACGTAGCTTGCGCGCTACAAAGACGCCGTGCTTGCGCGTGAGGGATGATGGGCTGTCCGCAGCGCGCCCTTCTTCACCGCGTCCGGCAGAACAACACACGATTCGGGAAGGGAACCATGAACCCGTCAAAGTACACCAAGATAGCCCTGTCCGCTGTCACCCTGATTCTGTTTACCGCAGCGCTCTCGAGCGCAGCAAGTCCGGGTGCCGCGAAACCCACGGCGGTATTCAGCCGTGACGTGATCGTGATCCTGCGCGATCAGCGGCCGGATCTGCCGCCGATGGGCGAGATGCGAGCGGCGCGCGCTGCGGCGCTCGCATCGGCGCAGACGCCGATCATTGCGCACCTGCGTGCTTCGGGCGCGGCGCGCGTCCGTGGCTTCGCGCTGATCAACGCGGTGGCCGCGCGGGTCACCCCGGACGAGGCTGATGCGCTCGCTGCCAATCCGCTGGTGCAGGCCGTGGTGCCGGACAGGGTCATCAGGATGAGGCCCCGCAACGCCGAGGCCGCGGCCACCGGCAACAAGGGTGGCAGTAGCGGTAGCGGCGGCGGAGGTGGCGGCGGCAAGCCCGCGGCGCTCTGCAATACTCTCGAGCCCGAGGCGCTGCAGCTGATGAACGTCGCTTTCCTCGATCCCACGAAGCCGCAGGCGCAGCGGATCGTCGACGGCAAAGGCGACTTTGTGACGGGCAAAGGCGTGAAGGTCGCTTTCATCGCCGACGGCCTCGACACCACGTTGCCCGGATTCACGCACACCGACGGCACGCCGGTGTTCATCGACTACCAGAACTTCAACGGCGACCCCGCGGGGACGCCCACCGGGGGCGGGGAGGCTTTCGGTGATGCGAGCTCCATCGCGGCCCAGGACACCCCGAACGGCAAGCCGCTGTTCTTCGATCTGAACTCGTATGTGAACGCCGCCCACGCGCTGCCCTCGCCCTGCAACGTGCGCATCCGCGGCGTGGCGCCCGGCGCTTCGCTCGTGGGACTGGATGTGTTCTCCTCGCTCGGCATCTCGACGAACTCGAACTTCGTGCAGGCGATCGAATACGCGGTGTTCCACGATGACGTCGATGTGATCAACGAATCCTTCGGCGGCAATCCCTTCCCCGATAACGACAATGATCCGATCGCGCTGGCTGACCGGGCAGCGGTGGCGGCCGGCGTGACCGTCGTGGTCAGCACCGGTGATGCGGGCTACAACGGCACGTTGGGAACGCCATCGACTGACTCCGAGATCATTTCCTCCGGTGCTTCGACTCAGTTCCGCAGCTACATTCAAAGTGGCTACGGCGCAGCGCCGTTGGCGACCAACGGCTGGGTCAGCAACAACATCTCTGCGCTCAGCTCCGGCGGTTTCAGCATGAGCGGGCCGCGGGTACCAAACACCGTGGCGCCGGGTGACCTGGGGTGGGCGCTGTGCTCGACCAATACCGCGCAATACCAGGAATGCACCAACTTCCAGGCGCCCGCAGTGGGAGCGCCGATACAGCTGTTCGGCGGTACGAGCGAGTCCTCACCGCTCACCGCTGGCACCGCGGCGCTGGTGATCCAGGCTTATCGCAGCACGCACAACGGCAGGAATCCCTCGCCCGCGCTCGTCAAGAAGATCCTGATGAGCACGGCGACGGACCTGGGTGCGCCGCCCACCGAGCAGGGCGCCGGACTCATCGATGCCTACCAGGCCGTGAAAGCGGCGCTGTCGGTCGTTGATGGCAACGGGCATCCGAAGGCCACCGGCACGGCGCTGCTCAACAGCGCGCAGAGCGCCAGCGTGGTAGACGAGCCCGGGGCGCCCCAGACGTTGAGCTTCGCGATTACCAACACCGGCTCCTCAAGCCAGCACCTGAGCCCTGTGCTGCAGGGATTGGGGGCACCGATCGCCGGCCAGACGTTGACGGTGACCCTCGATCCGTCGACGGATCCGACCTTTCCGAACGTGACCGGCTCGCCGCGCGCGTATGTCATCAAGAAGTTCACGGTGCCGAATGGTGCCCAGCATCTGGATGCCGCCATCGCGTGGCAGTCGCCTTTCACGGTGGCGCCTACCTATGCGTACCTGGGGCTCATCGATCCTAAGGGTCGCAACGCCGCGTACTCACTCCCGCAGGGCGAAGGAAGCGCTTACGGGCACGTCGACATCGTCGATCCGGTGCCGGGTACCTGGACGGCGATCATCTATACGCGCGCCGCGGGCATCAGTGGTGCGTATGCAGGACCGGTGCAGTTCAGCTGGTCGGCGGAGCGCTACGTGACCTTTGGTTCCGTAGCGCCGGCGAGCTTCAATCTCGCGCCGGGTGCGACGCAATGGATCAGTGCACGCTTCAAGATGCCGGCGCAGCCCGGCGATCAAAGCGTCGCGGTCCGTTTCTCGCCCTGGGGAGTTCCGCGCGATGACGGCGGGGCGCATTCGCAGATTCCGATCGCGCTGCGCACATTGATTCCCACCAGTTCCCGCGGCGGCTTCTTCAATGGCACGCTGACCGGCGGCAACGGCCGGGATGCGACCGGGCCTACCCAGACGTTCGCGTTCAATGTGCCGAGCGGCGTCGACAATATGAGCCTCAACCTGCAGATGTCGGACCCGCTGTACCTGCTCGAGGGGCTGCTGATCGCTCCCAACGGCATGCAGCTCAGCGTGCAGGCGAACGTCGATGCCAACGGCAACTCCTCCGGAGTGATGCAGCTGAACCGCTCCAATCCGCAAGCCGGACAGTGGCGTTTCATCCTGCTGCAGAACTACTTCAGCTCCGGCAATCAGACGAGCCTGCCGTTTACCGGGCAGATCAACTTCGATGGTGCGCAAGTGAACGCCATCGGGCTGCCCCACGGCAGCAAGTTGTCGGTCGGCGGCGGAGCGGTAACCGTGCCGGTCACCGTCACCAATACCAGCGGCCTTGCGCAGGCCTACTTCGCCGATGCGCGCATCGAAGGCGGAGCGTTCACCACGCTCACCTTCGGTACGTTCGTCGCGACCGCGAACTGCGGCCCCGGCACAACCCTGCCGTATGCCTGCTTCGGCACGTTCCTGCCGACCGAGGTGCGCAGCGCGCAGTTCACCGCATCCGCGGGTGGGCCGATCACCATGGATACAGCCAACAACGTGGGTTATATCGTTGGCCTGACCGGTGCGCCGGACCTCTACGCGAAATCGATCGGCCCTAACACGGTTGCCGCTTCGATCAGCGAGAGCGAGGTACCGTGGGGTGAGTGGCTCCTGTTCCCGACGCTCGTCGGTCCGTACGGGCCGGCTGGCGCCCCGACCACGGCGGTGAATACGACCGTCACCGCGCAGCTGAAGCCATTCGATGCGACCGTGGCGGCCGACAGCGGCGATCTGTGGTCGGATGTCACGTTTGGTACCAACACCTTCAATCCGCTGGTGCTGCCGCCCGGGGCGACGGGAACGATCAACGTGATCTTTACACCCGCCCCGACGCAGATCGGTACGACGGTACGGGGTGCGATCTATATCGACACCTTCAATCCGACTGTGCAGACGGGTGATGAGATGGTGAAGCTGCCCTACAGCTACACCGTCACGCCGTAACCTGACGCCTGCAGGGCGGACCGGAGCCTCCCGGTTCGCCCTGCGGGGGCTGCTTCGCGAACGAGCCTGCGCAGCAAGTCGTGGGGCGCGAGGCAGAAGTCAGGGCGTGAAAAGCAGCCGCTGAGCCGCTGCCGTCGGACGTGGCGGTTGCCGCTCCGCTGGGTTAGCCTCTCGCTCCTTCTAAAGGAGCCTCATATGCCCATATCCGTACGCACGCTGATTCTTGTGACGCTTCTCTGCCTGGTCGCCTGTGGGACCACCACCACGTTCACTTCGACGTGGAAGGCACCGGAAGCCGCGGCGGTGAGTCCGGTCGGCAAGACGATCGCGGCGGTGTTCGTCGGGCGCGATGAGAGTCAACGACGCTCCGCCGAGGACATCCTGGCGGCAGATCTGAATGCGCGCGGCGCCCGCGGCATCGCCGCCTACACCATCCTGCCGGACGAGCACACTTTCAGCGGCGACGCTGCACTCACGAAGCTGAAGGCGGCCGGAGCGAACGGTGCCGTGATCATGCGTGTCGTCGGCAAGGATCAGCGCGTCACCTATACCCCCGGCTACTCGACGCCGGCCTATTACAACGGCTTCGGCCCGTACTGGGGCTACGGCTGGGGCAGAGTCTACGAGCCCGGGTATCTCACGACCGATACGCTGGTCTCCGTCGAGACGCTGGTCTACTCACTGCAGCGGGACAAGCTGTTGTGGGCGAGCACCAGCCGCACCACCAACCCGAAGAACTTGAGCAGCCTGGTGAACGAGGTCGCGGACGTCACCGCCAAGGAGATGGCGAAGCAGGGGCTGCTCGCGCCGTAGCGGGCGGCAGCGGTGCGCGGATCTTCTGCGAGAAGTCCGGCGCGTCGTCCGCCGCGTGGCCGCGTGCGTTGACGTGACTCTCGCGCTGCAGCTGCCCAAACGGGATGCTGGTGTCGAGGCGCCCTTGCTCGTAGAGATACTCGGGCGCATAGCCGCTCAGCAGGATCTTCCATGACCAGGGCACGTGGTCGGGGTCGATGCGCGCGAGCATCCAGATGCCGTTGGCGCAGTTGCTGGTGAGGCTGTTGTAGAACTCCGGCCGCACGCGCAGCTGGTCGATCCTCTTCATGTACTCGAGAAACAGGCGCTGGCCGTTGGCGGGCGGGCCGCGCAGGCGGTATACGTACACTTCCTCGGGCGGATCACGGCGGATGTTGGTGCGCAGCCGGATGAGATCGCGCTCGTCGGCGACGACGTAGATCAGCTCGAAGCGACGGAAGAATCCCTGCAGCGACGAATACGCCTGGCCGCGCGCGCGGCGCGCCTCGATCGAGATCGCCACGTGGTCGGTGCGGTTGAACTCGAAGCTCACGAACAGGTGCGCGATCGAAGGTCCCATCCAGTAGGAGGCGATCAGGTCGACCCCGGTGAGCTCGCGCACATCGAAGGTGCGGTCGTAGTACGCGGGCGTGAAATCCGTCTCGGTGCGGTAGTCGAAGTTGCGGATGTCGTGGACGGTGACCAGGTCGCCGTCGATCGTGGCATACGGCAAGCGCGCCATCTCGGGGAGCCAGTCGCGCTCGTTCGAGGGCCGGATGCCGCCCACCGCGATCAGCAGGGCACCGAACAGCACCGCGTATACGACGAGCGCCTGCCGGCGCCAGGCCGCCTGCGTGTAGGCGGCCAAACAGAGCAGTGCCAGGGCGGCGAAGACTGCCGCGAGAGCGGTTCGCGCGGGGGCGCTGGCGTCGTCGAAGAAATACAGCGCCAGCACGCCCCAGCCCATCGTGCCGAGGAGCACGATAGCAAGGAGCACCGTGCCCGCCGATGCCGCGACGCGCTGAATGCGCGCGCGCTTCACGCCAAGGTACGGCTCGCGAGCGGGACGCTCACTTGAGCGGCGGCCGCGTGTTGCGGGCGGCCGCATCGGAGCAGTCGATCCGCTGCGCCTGCGGCACGCGGCTGTTGTCCAGCCGACAGGCGGTACGCGCACCGTACTCGTCGATCAGCGCCTCGAACTGGCTGAAGGACATCTTCGAGCCATTACCGCCGCGGCTGATCACGCCGGCGGCCAGCTCCTGCCCAGTCGAGCCATCCAGAGCTTGCATCTGGAATGCTAGGTTCAGGATGTCCATTTTCTGCAGGAAATCCTGCGTGGCCCGGTATACCGAGCTGACCACGAAGCCGACGGGCGTGTAGGCGAGGATGTTGCGGCTCTTGGTCTGCAGCTGCAGGTCGGTCAGCGCGAGTCGCACGTAGATCGTGCCCGGGCCCTTCTCGTCGGTGATCTTGTAGCCGCGGGCTGTGAGCTGCTTGTCGAACTGCTGCCGCACGAACTCGGCAATGCCCTCGAGATCCGCCGGCTTGGCGCCCGTGTACGGCGACTGCGGGCTGATGAACACCTCGGGCTGATCGACCACGATGCCGTTACCGTACTTCCCCAGCACCTCTTCGATGTGGGGTACGAGATAGGCGTAGTCCTGGCCGTCCTTGGTCGGGATGGGCTTCAGCTCCTCGTAGTTCGGCAGGAACGTCTCGCCGGTCCACGGCGGCCCGACCGCGCCAGTTGCAACCGGCGTGCTCGCGCAGCCTGCAACCACTGCGACTAGAGCCAACAGCGAGCCGAAGAGGGTAATCTCTCGGATACGCATGGAGCTGAGTCTCTCCAAAACGCTGCTTGAGCGGGGTCTTACGGCTACCAGCGGAACGTCGCGCCGAGCATCGGACCTTGGATAGTCAGGTTGGTGAGGCCTTTGAAGCTGGCGTTGTAGTTGAGGGTGCGATAGAGCGCGCTCACCTCGCCCCAGTGGAAGTGGTAGGCGATGCCAGTGGCGGCCTGCCAGGTGAGGGTGCCGCCGGCATCGGCGTAGGCCGGTATCGCCCAACCCTCACCGAGCTCGAACTGACCCTTGAAGCCCACGATGCCATCGGTGTGATTACCGCTGCGCGAGGAGGTGCCGCTGCGGGAGGCAGGCGGCAGGTCGCCGATTGACCCGCTGAAGACCCACCCCAGAGTCGGCTCGCCGTACAGGTAGCGCACCCCGGCGAGGAGGTCCATGGTAATGCCCGGCCCCTCCGGCGGCGCTTCCGCAATGCGGTACTCGAGCGCGGAGGTCACGATCCAGATCTTTAAGTTGAGATTCAGGTACGCGCTGGTGCTGGCGGGAATCGAATTATCGCCGCCGATCGTGAAGTTGCGTTCACCGGAGTGGTTTGCGCCGAGGCTCAGGTACATCGCATCGGTGAAGAAGCCGAAGCGCTGGTAGTGGACGTCGAACGTCCCCATCGCCGCGAGATTGAGATGGTTGAGAAGATCGTTGGTGTCGACGGAGATACTCGCCGGGGTGCCGGTGATGGGTGTGGTCGCCGTGCCCAGGATTCGGGGCAGCCACAGGTAAGGTGTCACCGAGATCTGCCACGGCGAGGAGTCCGCGGTGGTGATGACGGCAGGCTGGTCGGCGGCGGCGAGCCCCGGCAGCAGCAGGGCCGCGGCGAGCGCCGGCAGGCTACGATTCAATCGAGTGGACATCATTCGAAACTCCCCGAAACTGCGAAACCCCGATCATGCCCGGTCGCGGCCGCTCATGCCGCCTGAACCGGGCCCCGCGGCTACCCTACGCGCCGGGCTTCAGGGCCCCAATTGGACCAAGGACCCATGATCCTCAGCGGAACAGGTCCTCATCGAGTATCGAGCCGCGGCCGAGCGCTTTGCCGAAGGCGAGCCACAAGGCCCATGAGTGTGTCGTTCCGCCTGCCGCAGCGGCGCCGAAGGTGACGTTGCCAAGCGGGGTGCGTCCGCCAAAATACGCCGAGATGCCGTACAGGCGTCCGTTCGGCACCGGATCGACCCGCTCGTACGCATCGCCCGCTTCCAGTCCCAACCCACCGTACAGGCTCTGTTCCCTGAGCCTGAACAAGCTCGCCACTGGGTACAGGAAGTTGCTGCTGACCAGCCAGTACTTGCGCGCACGGATCTGGCCCTCCGCGTACCCGGGGAAGCTCTGGGGGCCACCGAGCGCGAACGCGCGATCGGCGGGCAGCGAATCGCCGAGCTCCGTGCCCCCCGCGGCGGTTACCCACACCCGCAGGTCGCCGAGCAGGATGGCCCGGCGCAGCGCCGCTTCGACGCGTTGCCAGTCGCGCGTCCCGCCGAGCGAGCCGTCCGAGCCGAGGTACTCCAGCTCGGCGGCCATGCCCCGGGTGGCGAACGCCACGGCGTCGCGGGAATCGTAGCTCACGGATGCCACCGGGCCGGCATCGCTCGCCGAGCCGGTCGGAAAGATCTCGGTACCGGTACTGAGCTCGAGATCACGATGATCGATCCAGTACCCGAGACGTGCCTGAGTGTTGAGGGATAGGTTCACGCCGGCATCGAGGCGTACGCCCTTGTCGACGAAGAAGTACGTCGCAACCCGCTGCTCGTTGTCGTACAGATCCTCGATGGAGCGGCCGATGAAGAGATCAGGCTGCACGAACACGGTCTGCGCGACGTTGACCGGCTGATAGAGCGTGGAGTCGAGGAGCGCCAGGGTGCCGATCTGCGCTGTGTTGCGCCATTCACCGCCGTAGCTGTTGATCCAGTAGCGGGTGTGCTGCAGCGCGAGTGCGAAATCAATGTCGCCGCTGCCGCCCATGTATAGCCCGAGGCCGAAGCGCAGGTAGTCCGGGCCGTAGGGGTCTTCCTGCGGGTGCCAGACGAGCGCCGGGTTCGCCGGGTCGCCGACCAGGTCATAGTCCACCGAGTTGATGTACTCGAGGACCGACATGCGGCGCGCGTCCTCGCTGATCGCATCGCCGTTGACCTGGTCACCGGGGCGGATCCGGGTCACCGACTTGAGGTACTGCGGATTGACACGCTTCAGTCCCGCAAACTGCACCTCGGAGACCGTCGTCTCGATACCCTGCCGCATCGCGACCCGCGCTCGCCACTCGGCGTACTCGCGCTCGGGCAGCGCGAGCGGCGCGAGCCTTGCGGCAACCTTGCGTGCGGCCTGCTCGCCGAGCGGGATGGTTTCGGCGGTGCGCTGGAAGTCCGCAGTGCCGATGTCGTCGAGCTCCACGTCGATGCGCACGTCGCTCGCGGTGAGCGACTGCAGCTGCAGCTGCTCGTTGGCCTCGAGCATCACGTCCATGCTGCGCATCGCCAGCTGCAAGGCGCCGCGCAGCTGCTCACGCGATACGACCGGCTTGACGAGGTTGACGGCGATGACCACGTCGGCGCAGGTGTTGCGCGCCACATCCACCGGCAGGTTGCGCACGATGCCGCCGTCGGACAGCACGTACGGGTCCAGGATGACCGGTGAGAAGGCGCCCGGGATCGCCATGCTGGCGCGCATCGCCGTGGCAATGTCGCCGTGATCGAGCACCACCATGGTGCCCGAGAGCATGTCGGTCGCGACCGCCCGGTAGGGAATCGGCAGATCGTCGAAGTTCTGCACCGTGCGCGCCTGGGGGACGTAGGTGCGCAGCACGCTCTCGATGCTGCCGCTCGGGATGATGCCGGCTGGGCCCACCACGCGGCCATTCTTGAGCGCGAACTCGAACCTCGTGACCGATGCGCCCGAATTGCGCTTCTGCTCGGCCGGCTCGTACTGCCGGTCCCCGACGCCACCGATGACCGCCTTCCAGTTGATGCCTTTGATAAAGTGCTCGAGGTCAGCGGCCGACATGCCGGCGGCGTACCCGCCACCGACCAGCGCGCCCATGCTCGTTCCGGCGATGCAGTCGACCGGCACGTGCATTTCCTCGAGCACCTTGAGCACACCGACGTGTGCGCCGCCCTTGGCGCCGCCCCCGGCCAGAACCAGCCCGATGCGCGGGCGCTTGCCGCTCGCCGCGTCCGGTGCTGCGGCGCTCACCGGCGCTGCTGTCGCTGCGCCCTGCTGGGCGGCGGCATCGGCTGCGGCGAAGAGAAGGAGAGCGGGCAGTACCGGCGTGAAACCGGCGGCACTTCGCCGCCGGACGATCGAACGCGACATCAGCCCTCCACCCGAAGCTAAGCGCCCGCGGCAGCGCGGACGCTCAGCTCAGCGCGGCGCTGCCGTGTCTACGGATTTGCCCCGGGAGCATGCTGCGTCACCCACGCGATCGCGTCCAGCAGTGCCTGCTCGTCGACGGGCTTGTGAAGGAAGAAGCGCGCGCCGAGCGCCTGGGTGGTCTCGCGGACCTGATAGGTCTCGCGCGCGGAGACGGCGATCACCGGCAGCGTAATGCCCATTTCACGCAGCTTGACCTGCGCCCGCAGGCCGCTCATCTGCGGCATGGTGACATCGAGCAGCACGCAGCCCTGCGAAGCCGGGGTCACGTCGTCGAGAAACTCCTGCGCGCTGCCGTAAGTCCTGACGTTGAAGCCGTCGGTGCGCAGCAGTCGCCCGATGCTGTTGCGGACCGAATCGTCGTCATCCACGACATAGACGACGAAGGCGTCTGTGTTGTTCTGCACCGCGCACCTACGTCAACTCCGGTCCGCAGGATACGCACCCCCGGGCGATTGCGGCCATTGGACCTTGGACCCATGGTGCTCGGTGTCCCCGTCCGCTGCGCCATCGGGGGCCGGCGTCCAGGATCCTTCGCACACGTGCACCAGCGCCGCGACCGAGCTCACCGCCATCTTCTGCATGACGTGCGCCCGGTGCACCTTCACGGTTTTCAGCGTGATGCCCATGCTTTGGGCGATCTGCTTGTTCAGCCGCCCGGCAATCACGAACTTCAGCACCTCGCGCTCGCGCGGGGACAGCCGCGCGAGGCGATCGTCGGCGATCTGGCGCTGCTGCCGAACGCGCAGCTGCGCGCCATGGCGCTCGATCGCCTGGGTGATCGTCTGCAGCAGCACGGTGTCATCCACTGGTTTGACGAGGAAGTCCACTGCGCCGCGTTTCATGGCGTTCACACCCGTGGTCACATCGCCGTGACCGGTGAGGAAAACCACCGGCAGCGTGTTGCGGCGTGCCGTCATCTCGAGCTGCAGCGCAGGTCCGGACAGTTCGGGCAGGCAGACATCGAGAATGGCGCAGCCCCTGCCCACGAACGGTGGACGCTCGAGGAATTCGGCGGCGCTGGCGTAGGTCTCGACGTCCCACCCTTCCGCGCGCAGCCGTCGCGCGAGACTGCGCCGCAAGGCATCGTCATCATCGACAATGAATATGGTCGGTGGCCCGTCGCTCACTGCTTTATTCCCGGCATTTTTCCCTCACCGACCAGCAAGTTAAGTGCACAAACGCGCTGCGGCCACTGCGGAATGTACCTATACGGACCCGGTACGGTACCTGCCGCACCGCAGGCCGCGGTACGCGTAGGTAGTTGTACCTAGGCGCGCTCGGCGGCCTTGACGGCCTCGGTGACCTCAGCCTCAGCCTCAGCATGTGCAGGCGCGGGGTGCGGCGGCAGCGCGACGCAGAAGGTCGACCCCACCGCGTTGCGCTTCGCCCAGATCCTGCCGCCGTGCGCCTCGACGATGGCACGGCAGATGGACAGACCCATGCCGGTGCCGCGCGCCTTGGTGGTCCAGAACGCCTCGAACACCTTGCCGATCTGCTCCGGCGGGATGCCGACCCCGTTGTCGCGGATTGCGATCACCACCTCGCCGTCGGCACGCGTGACGCTCACCCACAGGCGGCGCGCGCCGGGCTGCGCCGGCATGGCTTCGATGGCGTTCATGACCAGATTGATCAGCACCTGCTGCAGCTGCGCCCGATCCACCTGTGCCACGCAGCCAGGCAGGCAGCGCACCTTCACATTTACCTTCTGGGTGATGAGCTCGGTGTTGAGCAGCCGGATCACCTGCTGGACGATCCCGGAGACGTCTTCGCTCCTGTGCTCGGTCTTCTGACGCCGCAGCGTGATGCGCAGCGACTCGATGACCGATCCTGCGCGTTTGCAGTCGGCGACGATGTCGGTGAGGATCTGGCGGTTCTCCTCCGCTTCCAGCTGACCTCGCCCCAGCAGGCGCAGGTTGGTCTGGGCGTTGGCGAGGATCGCCGTCACCGGCTGGCTGAGCTCGTGCGCCAGCGAGCCGATGATGACGCCGGTCTGTACGACGCGCTCCGAATGCCACTGGTGCGTGCGCAGCTGCTGCAGTTCCTGCTCGCGCACGCGGCGCCCGCTGACGTCCTCGTGAGAGATCACCGCGTACACTGCGCCGCCCACCTCGGTACGGCGCACCTTGGAGTGAAGCCAGCGCGGGCGCTCGCCCGCTGATCCCGGCAGAACCAGATCGACGTCGAAGCGCCGCACTTCACCCTCGAGGACGCGACGTACACCGCGCGCGAACCTTCGCGCCTGCGCGCGCAGTGCGGTGCGCACCGCATCGCATGCCTCGAGGTAATTGCCGCCGACGCTCACTCGGCCGAACACGCTCCCGGGTCCGCTGCCAGCGGCGTCCCAGGAGCCGCTCGTCTGAACGACGGTTCCGCGGTCGTCGACGACGACGACGTGCTCGTGCAGTGCATCGAGCGTTGCCTGCGAGAACTGCTGTGCCGCAGCCAGCTGCTCCTGAACCTGCGTGTGCGCTGCGCTCATGGCACGGGCCGCGAGCGCGGCGATGAGCAGCCGCGCGGGCGCGGCGAGCTGCTCCACGAGCGACGTCGGCCAGTTGCGGTGCGCGTGCCGGTGGGCGAGGCCGAGCACGTAGCGCACCACGCCATTCGTCGCGCAGGGTATGTAGAGACCCGCCTGGGTGTGCGTACGCTCGAGCTGCTGCAGATCCTGCGCGGCTTCCGGCGGCAGCGCCTCGCGCGCGCTGAACACGACCGGCTCATTGCGCCGCACGAGCTTGTCGAACATCCACGGGGTAGCCGTGGAGTAATCCATCGGTGCGCTCGCCGTGCTGGTGCCGCCGCTGCCGGCGCGGTAGATGAGAGTTGCCTCGTCCGCGCCGGTACCCACTTCGAGGAACTCGCAGGCGTCCGCGCCGGCGAACTCGCGGATGTCTCTGAGCGCCTGCCTGATTTGCTGATCGATCTGCGCCCAGTGCGCGCCACCGAAGCCGTTGAGAAGCTTCAGCAGCAACGCCTCGAACGCCGGCGTCGCAACCGGTGTTGGGTCTTCACGACGCCCCGTGCGCCTGGCGGCACTGCCTGACTTGCCCGCCAACGTGGTGCGCGGTGCGTCGGACCTGATGGATGAGATGCGTTCCATGCAGCCACTGCTAAGCGCAGGGTCCTCCGAAACAAACAATAAAGACGGTACCGTTAGCTTAACCGAATTTGCTGCCTGACGTGTTTCGAAACTGGCCCAAGGTCCAATTGCCCCGGGCCGTTCCCGCCATCTAACTTGGTCGGCTCGAAAAAGGGATATTGCCGTTCTTGTTCAAGAAGCTAGTCGTATTTCTACCACGCCGCGCAGCAACTGATGCGCGCCCCGTCGTGGTGCAGGGCGTTTGATCTGTGCGGAGATATATCTGTTGGCATGACGGGCAGGGTTGCAGCGCATGGGAATTCCGCATCTGCGCGATTGGATCGAGCTCGCCGGACAAGGCATAGAGGCGCTCGCCGTACTGGTGATGGTGGCGTTCATCGCGCTCGGCACGGTGCGCTGGCTCGCGCACACGCGCAAGGGCGGCGCCGAGGCCGGCTACACGACGTATCGCGTGACCGTCGGGCGCGCGCTGCTGGTTGGACTCGAGCTGCTGGTTGCCGCCGACGTCATCCGCACCGTCGCGCTGGACACGACGCTGACGAATCTGGCCTCTCTCGCGGTGCTGGTCGTCATTCGCACGGCGCTCGGATGGTCGGTGACATTGGAGGTGGAGGGCCGCTGGCCGTGGCAGAGCAAACGCGCGCCCGCCGACCCGGGCCGGGCGCCCGACTGACGGTGGCGCCGGCCCGCGCGTGGCGGGACCAAGGTCCAATGGCCGCCATTGCCGGTACGCCCTAACGTGGGGAGAGCGGCGACGCGGTCGACGATGGGTGGTTATCTCGGTACTCACTTGAGCGAGCTGCTCGGCCGCATCGACGGCCCGCTGCACTTGAGGATCTTCATCCAGCCGTTGATGGCGATCGTGCTCGCCGCGCGCGATGGCTGGCGCGATGCGCGTCGCGGCCGCGCTCCGTTCGGTATCACGCTGCTCACCGACCTCGAGCGGCGGCGGCACCTGCTGCGCGATGGCTGGCGGGGTATCTCCAAGGTGTTCTGCGTGGCCTGTGTGCTGGATGTCGTGTATCAGGTGATCGAGCTGCGCGGCCTGCGGCCGGGGCAGACGGTGATAGTCGCTGCGGTTCTCGCCGTGTTGCCGTACGCGCTGCTGCGCGGGCCGGTCACGCGGCTGGTGCGCTGGCGCCCGGG
The DNA here is from genome assembly GCA_963837075.1 of uncultured Gammaproteobacteria bacterium. GTDB lineage: Bacteria > Pseudomonadota > Gammaproteobacteria > Steroidobacterales > Steroidobacteraceae > 13-2-20CM-66-19. The sequence continues at coordinate 1,823,813 of CAWILY010000009.1, forward strand.
AGGAAAGAACGCATGACCACGGACGCGGCAGGCGGGACCGAGACGACGACCCAACTGGCACGCGAGCGCACCGACCTTGCGGTCGGGCGCACTTATCTCGCCGCGGAACGCACCCTGATGGCGTGGATCAGAACCTCGCTGTCGATGATCAGTTTCGGCTTCACGATCGGCAAGCTCGGCGACGTGGTGCACGACATCCGCATCCAGGGCTTGCTGCGGATGCGCGAATACAGTCTGCGCGACATCGCCTACACGCTGGTGTCGATGGGCACGTTCGCGCTGCTCGTGGCGTGCGTGCAGCACTGGGCCGAGGTGCGCCGGCTGCGCGCACGCGGTCTGCGGCACCAGGTGAGCATCCCGTTCATCATTGCCATGCTGCTCACGTTGCTCGGCGGCTTCGCGCTGAGTGCGCTGGTGCTGCACATCTGAAGCAAGACCATGCCGACATCCCGTCTTCCGCCACCGCCCGCCCCGGCCCTGTCGCCCCGCGGCAGCTGCCTGCTTCTCGTGCTGAGCGTGCTCGGCGCCTCCCTCGGCCCGCCGGCGCTGGCGCAGACCCGCAGCGTCACCGACGACCAGGGCGTCATGGAGATCAACGACCCGACCTCGCCGTTGCGTTGGTTCCAGCTGAGTGACTGGTACGACGCCAGCCTCCACGATGAGACCGGTACCATCAACGAGGCGGTGTTCCGCACGGTGCTGCCGTTCACCATCGACGGCAACCAGTACGCGGCGCGCTTCACGGAGCAGAACACCGTGTCGGCCACCAGCGGCAAGACCGGGGCGCAGGATCCGGAGCTGATCCTCGTCAGGATCCTTCCTACCTCCTATGGACGCTGGCTGGCCGGGGTGGTGATCGATGCGCCCATCGGCGCGGAAGCGGAGACTTCCAGCAAATGGAGTGCGGGCCCGGCGCTCGGCTTCACGACACCGACCGCCGAGCGGGTGCAGTACGGGGCCTACGTGCGCAGCTGGTTCTCGATCAACGGGCCGAGCTACGCGAGCAACGTCGGGATCGTCAATTTGCAGCCGGTGCTGAACATCAAGCTCGGTGACGGCCAGGCGCTGTCGCTCGGCGAGTCGCAGCTGGAATACGATACCGTGAGCTCGCACTGGAAATCGCAGCGGCTCGGAGTCAAGTACGACAAGGTGTTCACGATCGGCGGCCGCAAGTGGGCGCCCTATGCCGAGACGGGCTATGATTTCGAGAGCACCAAGGGCAATCCGGTGTGGACGCTGCGCGCCGGCATCACCATGTTCGAGGCGCAACAGTGAGGGCGTGAACCGTGGCCAGTGAAACACCCGCCGCAATTGCCGCCAGTCCGCCGCCGGCGGCTGCGGCGAGTAAATCTCCCCCTGGCCCGGACGCGGGCCTCGGTCGTCTGGTTCTCACGCTCATCCGGCCGTATCGCGCCTGGCTGGGGCTGGTATTCGGCGCCATGCTGGTGGAGATCGCGATGAGCCTCGCGGCGCCGTGGCCGTTGAAGCTCGTGCTGGACGATGCGCTGGTGAACCGTCATCTGCCGGACTGGCTCGCCTGGGCCCACAACCACGGCATCGGACGGAACAGCCTGGGGGTCGCGCTGTTTGCGGGAATTGCGACGGTGCTCATTGCCCTGTTTGCCGCCGTCGCCACCTACATCGACAACTACTTCACCACCAGCGTGGGACAGTGGATCGCCAACGACCTGCGCATCCGCATCTACGGGCACCTGCACCGCCTGTCGCTGCGCTTCTACGACACCGCGAAGACCGGCGCGCTGATGTCCACCATCACCAACGACGTCTCGACGGTACAGAGCTTCGCCTCCGCCTCCACGCTCGGCATCGTGGTCGATCTGCTCACCATCGTGTTCATGCTCGGGCTCATGTTCTGGCTCAACTGGGACTTCACGCTGATCGCCATCGGCGTCACGCCGTTCCTGCTGCTGTTCGTGGTGCGCTTCAAGAAGGCGGTCAAGGACGTGACGCGCATCGTGCGCGCCAAGCAGAGCGAGATCGTCGCAGTGGTGCAGGAGGGCTTAGGCTCGGTGCGCGCCGTGGAGGCCTTCGGGCGTGAGGACCTGGAGCTCGCGCACATGACCGAGGCGAGCCACGCGACGGTGGATGCGGCGCTCAAGGCACGGCAGGTGAAGTCGCTCCTCTCGCCGGTGGTCAGCATCGTGGTGGCTTTGTGCACCGGCATCGTGCTGTGGCGCGGCACAGGACTCATCGTCGCCGGGACACTCACCGCCGGAGCACTGACGGTGTACCTGGCCTACCTCACCAAGTTCTTCAAGCCGGTGAAGGACCTGGCGAGCATGACCAGCGTGATCGCACAGACCACGGTGGCGTTGGAGCGCATCCAGAAGATCCTGCGCGCCGATGACATCATTCCCGAGCGCCCGGACGCGCGCGACCCGGGCCAGGTCAAGGGCGCGATCACCTTCGAGCACGTCGCGTTCAGCTACACGGACGACGCGGAGGTGCTGCGTGATGTGTGCTTCAGCATCGAGCCCGGCCAGGTGATCGGTATCGTGGGCCCCACCGGGTCCGGCAAGTCGACGGTGCTGAATCTCATCCCGCGTTTCTACGATGCGGCTGGCGGGCGGGTGCTGATCGACGGCAGCCCGGTGGATGCCTACAAGCTCGCGGCGCTGCGCGCGCAGGTCGGCTTCGTGCTGCAGGAGACGGTGCTGTTTCGTGGCACGATCCGCGAGAACATCGCCTATGGGCGTCCCGGGGCGAGTGAAGATGAAATCATCGCCGCGGCGAAGCTCGCCAATGCCGACGAGTTCATCACGCGCATGCCGCACGGATACGACTCGGTCGTGGGCGAGCGCGGCGATACGCTCTCCGGCGGCCAGCGTCAGCGTATCGGCATCGCGCGCGCCGTGATCCGCAAGAGCCCGATCATGATCCTCGATGAGCCGACCGCAGCCCTCGACACCGAGTCCGAACAGCTGGTGATCGAGGGTCTGCAGCGACTGATGAAGGGGCGCACGGTGATCATGATCGCGCACCGCCTGAGCACCATTCGCGATGTCGACCGGATCATCGTGATCAAGGACGGCGTCGTGGCCGAACAGGGCACGCATACCGAGCTGCTGGCCCGCGGCGGGGTGTACGCCGAGCTGCATCGCATCCAGTACCAGACGGCAGCCGCAGCGCCCCCGGCTATCAAGGGGGACGAGCCGCCCGCACGTTAAGCACCGCCGCGGTGCGCGCTTACAATGGGCGCGGAGGGCGTGGATGGACCTCGATGCACTACCGATCTGCCGCCTCGCGCGCGACACGGTGCGCCGCCTGTCGCAGCGCTCGGATGCACGCGGCCTGCTCCAGCTTACAGTGCACGTGACAGCGCTCGCTGCGACCGGGACGCTCATCTGGGTAAGTCGCGGCACGCCCTGGCTCGCGGCGGCGCTGCTGCTGCAGGGCATCGTGCTCAGCTTCCTCTTCTGTGCGCTGCACGAGAGCATCCATCGCACGGCGTTCGCCAGCCGCCGGGTGAATGATGTGGTGGCGTGGATCTGCGGCGCACTCCTGATGCTGCCGCCGGAGTACTTCCGGGCGTTCCACTTCGCCCACCATCGCTACACGCAGAACGCGGCGCGGGACCCCGAGCTCGCCGTGGCGGCGCCTGCGACGTTGCGCGCTTACTGGTGGCGGGTGTCGGGACTGCCGTACTGGCGCGATCGGCTCACCGTGACGCTGCGCCATGCCTTCACCGGGCGGGCGGATGAGCCGTTCATCCCGGATAACAAGCGGGCCGCCGTCGTGCGCGAGGCGCGCTGGCTCTGGGGCCTCTACCTATGCGTCCTGGCCGCATCGCTGTTTCTCAAGCGCGCCGATGCACTCATCTACTGGGTACTGCCCGCGCTACTCGGGCAGCCTTTCCTGCGGCTGTTCCTGCTCGCCGAGCACACCGGCTGCGCACTGAATGACGACATGCTCGAGAACACCCGCACCACGTATACCAATTGGGCGGTGCGGCTCCTGACCTGGCGGATGTCCTACCACGCCGAGCACCACTCATTCCCTTCGGTGCCGTTTCACGCCCTGGCACGGGTGAATGCGCTCATGCCGGCGCAGGGGCGTGTCACCGCGCGCGGCTACCTCGCCGTCCACGCAGCGCTGCTGCGGCAGCTGCGCGGCACGCGCCGCGCGGCATTGGCACGCTGATGACGATCGACTGGCGCCGGCTCCTCGAGCGGCCGTTACACGGCTTCGCCGGCGCGCATGCGCAACACGCGTAGCCGGCTCTGCACGTCTTCCTTGTTGAGATAGACGCCGGCCAGGCGCCGATAGCCCGTGTACGCATCCCGCGCGTGCAACAGCCGCCAGTTGTCGAACAGCAGCACCGAGCCCGGCAGCAGGCGCTGCCGGTACTGCAGGCGCGGATCTTCGCACAGACCCGCGAAGCGGCGCAGCGCCGCATAGAATTGCGCCTGCTCAGCGGGCGGCAGCAGGAAGGGTGCGCGGTCGTGATTGTTGTACGACACCTGCAGCAGCTCCCCGGCGTCGTCCAGGCGAAACACTGGCCGACGCGCCATCAGGTGGATGCCGCGTGAGTGATCGATGTATTGCCCCGGCACCGCGACGCGGGTGAGCACCCGGTACTCCTCGGGATGGTGCGCCTGCATGACTTCCGCGATGCGGAAGCCATCCAACAGCACGTTCTCACCGCCGGTGCACTCCGCCGCCAGGCAGTGAAACATCTGGTAGCCCGGCGCATCGAGGCTGTAAGTGCCGTCGGTGTGCGCCGAGATCGCCATCGAGGTGTAGGCGGTGTCCTTGTGCTCGAGGTTGGCGGTGAAATCGTAGTAGCCGCCGAACACGGTCATGCGGATATAGGCGACGCGCTCGGCGATGAGCTGCGTGGCTTCGGGGGTGGCCGGCACGCCCGCAACCATGCAAAAGCCATAGCACTCGATGTTCTCGAGGAACTCCTTAAGCACCATGTCGTCGTGGAGCATGGCTGCGTAGGGAACCTGCGGGCGCCGTGCGTCGATGCTGTCGCGGTCCCAGAGGACGCGCGCGATGGGCAGCGTCTCGGGGTTCGGACGCAGATGAGCTAAGAACTCCGCATCGAAGCGGCTCACCGGTGAGCCGTCCCGCCAAGCGATCTCGAGCGCGCGGCCGCCGCCGGTGACGGCGACGGACTCTGCGGCCAGCTCAGGGGGGATGCGCGCGGTCTCGATGAGGCGCTGGCGGGTCTCCGGATGCAGGGCATCGGGACTCTGCGCGTGATCGCGCAGCCAGACGAGCGATAGCCGCACACCCGGCCGGGCGTCGCCGAAGGTCAGCTCGACCTCACCACCGTCCACGTGAGCGTTGCGAAGCAGGGCGGCCATGGGGCACCTCACAATTCCTTATTGAACGATCGTACAATAACAAAGGTGGCGCGACAAGATCCCGGGTGCCGGACTAAGATCGGGTCCTCATTTGCGCTCACCTTTGCGGGGCACGTCATGGCCTTCTCGCTCTACGCCGCCACCATTCCGTCCTACCAGCAGATCCTCGCCTCCGTGGCTGGACTTCTTGGTACCGCCGAGGCTTTCTGCGCGGACAAGGGTCTCGCTCACGCCGACATCATCCAGGCGCGGCTCGCCCCCGACATGCTCCCCTTTGCCTACCAGGTGAAATCGACGGCGGTGCATTCGCTCGGCGCCATCGAGGGCGTGCGCCGTGGCGAGTTCTCCCCCGACAGGACGCCGCCGCCTGAGACCTTCGAGGCGTTGAACGCGCGCATTGCCGACACGCTGGCGGCGCTGGCGACGATCACGCCTGCCGAGATCGACGGGTTCATCGGGCGCGACATGCGTTTCGTGGCCGGTGAGCGCCGACTGGACTTCACCGCCGAGAATTTCCTGTTGTCTTTCTCGCAGCCCAACTTCTATTTTCACGCCACCACGACGTACGACATCCTGCGCTGGAAGGGCGCGCCGATCGGCAAGCGCGACTTCACCGGCAGGCTGCGCGTGAGGTCGTAAGCACGCGTGAGGTCGTGGGAGCCACGCCGCGGCGGCGGACGCTCGGGTTGTCGGCGGGTGGCTTCAGGCCCAGTCAGGTTCGCGCCCCCGCTGCCACTTGATGCTGCAGCCGACACTCGCTTTCTGCTGGTCGGGAACCGGCGCGCCGTGCAGCAGCGCCTCAATGGCCGCACGCAAATCCGCACCGCTGACCGCGATGTTGCTCCCGGGACGGCTGTCGTCGAACTGCCCGCGATAGACGAGCCGCCGCCCGCGGTCGAAGAGAAAGAAGTCGGGCGTGCAGACCGCCTGGTACGAGTGGGCCGTCTCCTGTGACTCGTCGTACAGGTACGGGAAGGTGAAGCCCCGCTGCTTCGAGAGCGGCTCATCTCCGGCGGCGCATCCGCCGGATAGCTGGCCGCGTCGTTCGAGCTGATCGCCACCACGGCGAGACCACGCGGGCCGAGCTCGCGTGCGAATGCCACGAAACCTTCGAGGATGTGCTTCACGTACGGGCAGTGGTTGCAGAGGAACGCGACCAGGAGCGCCGGCGATGAGCCAAAGTCCCCGAGCGAGACGGTCTTGCCGCTCACCGTATCCGGCAACGCGAAGTCCGGCGCCGGCGTGCCGAGCGGCAGCATTCGCGGGTTGCGCCGTGCCATGGCGTCAAGCTATCACGAGGGCGCGGGCGAGGGGTACGCGCCGCACTCGGGGCCTACTCGATCCTAACGAGCTTGAGCCGGCCTGCAGTGCCGCGCCGGATGGAGACGGCCGACCTGCGACAGCCGAAATGCTTCGCGACGAGCTCTATCAGTTCGGCGTTGGCCTTGCCGTCCGTGGGCGGTGAGCGCAGCTGCGCGGACCAGGCGCCGCTTGCGTCCTGCTGCAGCAGGCTCGTGCGGGCATTGGGCTTGACCTTGACCTCGATGAATCTCACCGGCCCCACGTCTCGCGCAACAGCTGCGGCAGCAGGGTACCTGCCGCTCCGCGCAGCGCGAACATCACCGCGGCATCGGCCGGGGTCTCGTGCGGATTGACCTGTACCGTCACCGCACCGGCGGCCACGCTAAAGCCGAGGAGCGAGGCCGCCGGCTGCACCATGGCGGACGTGCCGACAGAGAGGAATACCTCGCAGTGGCGCGCCGCCTCGACCGCCGCGAGCCATGCGAGCTCGGGCAAACTCTCACCGAACCAGACGACGCCGGGTCGAACCCGCGCGCCGCAGACGGTGCAGCATGGTGGCTCGATCCGCATGCCGCCGTCGGGCAGCTGCGGGATACCGGCCGGATGAGCGTACGGATGGCGGTGGCTCTCGCACCACGGCCGCGCGAGCTCGCCGTGCAGATGCAGCACATGCGCGCTGCCGGCACGTTCGTGCAGGTCATCGACGTTCTGGGTGATCAGCGTGAAGCGCGGTACGTGCCCGGCCATCGCGGCGAGTGCGCGATGAGCCGGATTCGGCCGGGCACGCAGCACGAGCATGCGCCGCCACTCGTACCACCCCCACACGAGTGCCGGGTCGCGCTCAAATGCCGAGGGCGTCGCCAGCTCCGCCGCGTCGAACTTCTCCCACAGCCCCGTCTGCCGGTCGCGGAAGGTCGGCACGCCGCTCTCTGCCGATACGCCAGCGCCCGTCAGCACGGTCACGCGTTCGGCCTGGCGCAGCCGCTCGATCAGCTCATTCGGCTCTGCCAGGCCGCTCGCGGGAGCCGCATCGCTCATCGCGTCCGTCCTGAACGTCCTGTCACCTGCGCGCAGATTGCGCGGCGCAGACCGGCTGAGCTGGCGGCGACGAGCGACTGGCGCTCGAGGATTGCCGAGGTCTCGCCGTTCAGGTCGCTCACAGAACCGCCGGCTTCCGCCACGCAGGGTACGAGCGCGCCGATGTCCCAGGGCTTCATCAGCGGGTCGACCGCGGCATCGAGCGCACCACGACACAGCAGCGCGTATTGCACGCAGTCGCCTACCAGGCGCACCCGAGCGGCTGCGCGCGCGAGCCTCGTCAGTCGCCAGGGACCCTTTGTGCGCGAAAGATCGGTCGCCTTGAAGCTGGTGAGGCCCACCTGCGCTTCTTTGAGCTTGCGCGGCGCAGCCACACGTACCCGCCGCGCCCGCGTCGCCCCGCGCGTGAGCCAACAGCCGTAGCCACGCGCGGCGTACGTGGTTTCCCCGAGCGCCGGCAGGTGGATGCAGCCGAAGACCGGCTCGCCATCGATCACCAGGGACAGGAGCGTGCCGAACATCGGCAGTCCCAGGACATAGGAGGCCGTGCCATCGATAGGGTCGATGAGCCAGCAGCGGCCGAGCTTCGGCAGGGTGCCGCCGTATTCCTCGCCGAGCTGCGCATCGCGCGGCCACGCCGCTCGCAGGTGCCGGCGCAGTAGCCGCTCCGCGGCCCTGTCGGCCACGGTGACTTCGCTGCCGTCTGCCTTGTACTCGATGCTGACCCCGTGCAGATGCCGCAACGTGATGGCATCGGCGGCCCGGAGTGCGGTGAAAACCCGCGGCAGCAACGCGCGCCATTCACGGTGCGCGAGCCGAGGCCTCGGTGCGGCCATCGGACCTGAGTCAGGTGAATGTCACCGTCGTGCCACTGACCGTCACCGTGATCGAGAAGATTGCGGCGTTGCCAGAAGCATCGATGGTGTAGCAGTCGGTTTCTGTGTCCGCGACGAGACCGTCGGCACTCCCCGCGGCCGTGATATCCGATACCTCTGTGTCGATGCACAGCAGCAGGGTGGTGGAGTCATTGGCCCGTACGGTGTAGGTCTCGGTGATCATTGCATCGACTACCGCGAGCGTCGAATCGTGATACAGGGTCAGGCTCTCGAAGGATCCGGAGCCACCGACGTTGATGGTCGCCGGCAGGGGAGATGAGCTGCTCACCACCGCGAACGGGGTCCCATTTGCGTAAACGATGCCCAGAGGTACCAGCGGATTCAGCAGGTAGTAGTCCGTGGAGGTGCTGGTGCCAACAAGTGCACCGTTTTCATCGATGGTAAGCGTGTTCACCGAGCTGTGCGCGTTGGCAGTGCCATTGAACGTGCTGGTGCCGGCGTTTGGCACCGTGCTGTACTGAAGCGTGAGCGCATTGCCGGAAAGGCTACCGCTCAGCATCGACTGGTGACTTGCCTGGGCGTAGGCCGTCATGGCCGCCTCGCCGGGCGCTGCCGTGAGGTTGCCCATGCCGCCTCCGCCGCCGCCCCCTCCGCCGCAGCCGGCCAGAACCACCAGAGTTACCCAGAACGCTGCCCGCGCATCGTGTCGCATGAGCCCCCCCTCGATGTGCCGTTCGCCCTCGCTACTCTGAGGGTAGCTTGATTATCGTGTTGGGATTATACGCGTCCTGCGTGGCACCTCATCACAGATTCGGCTGCAGGTACTACCTCATATGTCGCCGGCTAACGCAGAAAGCCACACATTACCACTCGAAATCGGGATTAATCTAAGGAACCTCAGCCAAGGGTAGGGCCATGCGCAGCCTCGCTTTTCCGTCGCTTGTCCTCACGTTTCTTTTCCTGGCGAGCACCGCCGAAGCCGCGCGGCAATGGGAAACCTTGCCTCCGACACCAAGCCTCCCCGGAGGCGGGCGCGGTGACTATGCGCCCGTGAACGGCATCAAGATCTGGTACGCCTCCTATGGCCGAGGTCAGCCCATAATCCTGCTTCACGGCGGACTCGCGAATTCGAACTACTGGGGCAACCAGGTGAGGGCACTCGCACTCCGTTATCGAGTCATCGTCATGGACAGTCGTGGGCACGGCCGCAGCACGCGCGACGACCGGCCATTCGGTTACGATCTTATGGCCGCCGACGTCCTTGCTCTGATGGACTACCTCAAGATTCCCAAGGCCGCGGTGGTCGGCTGGAGCGATGGCGCAATTGTGGGGTTGGACATAGCGATTCACCACCCCGAGCGTTTAACCAAGCTCTTAGCCTTTGCGGCAAACTCCGATCCAAGCGGCGTCAAGGACGTCTCTCAAAGCGCTACGTTTAATGCGTATATTGCGCGCGCCCAGAAGGAATACGAGAAGCTTTCATCCACGCCGGATCAATACACCTCGTTTCTCCAGCAGATAAGCAAGATGTGGGCTACGCAGCCGCATTTCACGGCGGAGCAATTACGGCGTATTAGCGTGCCGATCTGGATCGTGGACGGGGATCACGACGAGGCGATAAAGCGTGAGAACACTGAATATATGGCGGCAGAAATACCCAATGCCGGATTGCTGCTGCAGCCGCAGGTAAGCCACTTTTCATTTCTTCAGGACCCGCCACAGTTCAATAGCGACGTGCTGCATTTCCTGGAGAACGTGAAAAGACACTGATTGGTAAAATTCGCCTGCTGGCCGGAGTGAGCCGCGGTGCAACGGCGCGTCTTGAGCCGGCCCAGGGCTTGTCAGCTCTCGTAGACCCAACAGCCGCCGAGCATGGTGCGCTCGGCCTTCACAGTGAGGAAGCTCCTGGGGTCGATCGCCAGCAGATCGTGATCCCAGACGACGAGGTCAGCCAACTGGCCAGGCTCGAGGGTGCCCTTGATGCCCTCCTCGAACGTGGCATAAGCGCCGTGCATCGTAGAACAGCGGATAGCTTCCTCGACGGTAATACGCTGGTTCACGCCCCAGGCGTGGCCCTGCGCGTCGCTACGCGTGACCTCCGACCGCAGCCACAGCATCGGATCCGCCGGGCTTGCCGTGTAATCCGATCCCGGGGCGGCCTTGATGCCGGCATCGATGAAGTCGCGCATCGCGAACATGTGCTCGAGGCGCTCTTCACCGTAGAAGGGCATTTTCTCGCCATGGAAGTACACATACCCGGCAAACGGTAGTGGGATCACCCCGGCCGCCTTGATGCGCTGTACGAGCTGCGGCGTGACGAGCGTGCAATGTTCGACCCTCAGGCGCGGATCGCGCCGCGGAAACTCGCGCTGCAGCTGCTCATAGACGCCGAGGATCGTGTCGATCGCGACGTCGCCGTTTGCGTGGGTGCCGACCTGCCAGCCCGCCAGGTAGGCCTTCCGCGCCTGTTCATACAGAGTCTCGCGCGAGGCGCGGCTGATGCCGTGGTAGTCGCCGAGGCCCACGTAGGGCTCCGACAGAAGCGCGGTGCGCTCGGAGATTGAGCCATCGGCGAACAGTTTGATCGCGCCGACGCGCACCCATTCGTCACCAAAGCCGGTGTGCACACCAGCGTCGATCATCTTGTCGAGCTCGGTGAAGTCGATGTGGGTGTAGAAGCGGCCCATGAGCTCGCCCGCATCCCGTGCATCCTGGTACCCCTGCAGGACCGCTGGACTGCCGTCAGCCTCGCAGGCCGAGGTGATGCCCCGGCTCGCGAACTGTCTGGAGATCAGCACTGCTCCCTTGCGGTAGTCCTCGCGCGACGGAGGCTTGATGGCGAGCGTAAGGATCGCATCTACCGCCTTCTCCGCCACGCGGCCGTTGTGATGCCCGGCTGCGTCCCGGAAATATTCGCCGTGCGGTGGATTCGGGCTGTTCTCCGTGACCTTCGCGAGCCCGAGCGCCCGCGAATTGACGAAGGCCGTGTGGCCGCCGCGATGTTGCACGATGACCGGATGGTCCGGCGCCGCTGCGTCGAGGTCGGCGCGGTCGAGAGGTCGCGGCGTCTTGGTATCGTCATAAAGGAATCCGACCACCCATTGGCCAGGCGGCGTCATCGCCGCCCTGGCATGGATCGCCGACTTGATGGCCTCGATCGAGTCCATCTCGAGCGCCACCTGGGTCAGGAGCGCCACGCCGGCGTCGCAGGGGTGTGAATGTGCGTCATTGAAGCCCGGCGTCACACGCCGGCCCCCGAGGTCGAAGCGCCGCGCGCCTGCTCCCGCCAGCGCAAGCATTTCGGTGCTCGTGCCGATCGCGAACACGCGGCTGCCGGCGAGCGCGAGCGCCTCGACTTCACGTTCGCGCGCGCCCATCGTCAGGATCTTGCCGTTATACAGGATGGTGTCCGGGCGGGTCGCCCAGCTGGCGAAGGCGGCGGCGCCCGTACTGAGCCCGGCGGCGAGGAAGGTACGGCGGCTGAGAGGTCTTGTCACCGATGCTTTGACTTCGGCGCTGGTGTCAGCGCGCAACGTGCAGCCACGACCTTAACACGGGTGAGGAGGTGCAGTCGCGGTACGGCCGCCCCCAAAAAGCAGCAGAAACTAACCACCTGTGTCACTGGTCATGGATACTGGCGCAATGCGTGCACTGCTGCTGGTCGCGGGATTCGTAACGCGCTCAATTGGAAGACGCGCTCAGCTTGATCGACCGCGATCAATACCCGCACAACTACGAAAATCTGCTTCGCGAGCTTTCCACCCGGCCACCTCGGCCCAATGCACCACGTCCTTCGAACACGAGCCTCGCGGAGGCGAAAGCTGGGAACGACGCAATGGACATGAAATCGGGTAACCCGGCGCTATCGGCCAATACCTTCGACGGGCTCGCCGCCTCCGACAACCCGATGACCTTGTCGGGGACTATCAACAAGACCGCCATGTTACTGGCGCTGGTTTTGGCTGGTGCAGGTTGGGTATGGAACGCCTACTTCGCGACCCATCGGATTGAAGACATCGCTCCTCTGCTATGGCTGGGATCGATCGGCGGCCTGGTCGTCGCCTTGGTCACAATTTTCTGTAAGCAGGCTGCGCCCTACACCGCGCCCGCCTACGCCCTGCTTGAAGGGCTCGCCGTCGGAGGGCTTTCCGCGCTTTACGAGGCTCGCCAGCCCGGCATTGCCATCCAGGCGGTCGGACTCACATTCGGCGTTCTGACCGTCATGCTCGTGGTATATCGCCTCGGGCTCATCAGGGTCACCGAACATTTCAAGGCGGGCGTGGTGGGCGCCACGGGCGGAATCGCGATTCTCTACGTGGTCGACCTGGCTCTCACGTTTTTTGGGCACCCGGTCGCGATGATCCATGAGGGTGGCCCCTGGGGAATTGCATTCAGCCTGTTCGTCATCACGATTGCGGCCCTGAACCTGGTCATGGATTTCGACTTTATCGCCAAGGGTGTTGCGCGGCGTAGTCCGAAGTACATGGAGTGGTACTCGGCATTCGGTCTGGTGGTAACGCTTATCTGGCTGTATCTGGAGATCCTGCGCCTGCTCGGAAAGCGCCGATGAGAATTCCTTGAATCTCGCGGGACAGCACCGAAACCCACTGGGACAAGGCTTTGATGCCCCGATTCCGGAGTGGGGGCTGGGATGCCAAGGTGCGGGCCTTTCTCCAGGAGAGGATCGTTGCCTCCGGGAGAACCAGCGGTACCGTCGAACGTCTTGTCGTTACGACGTCGGACCGGAAGGCGATTCTGGCACTGGCTCGCGACTTCGATGCTGTGGTCGCGGTGCTACCGGAAGACAATCCCAACGACCGCCTGCTGCCTGCGGGTCCAGGGATCACCCGCAGAAAGCTCCCGGGCCTGGATCATCTGTACGCCTGCGACGGGATGGCCGTGCGCATCTGGCGCGTCGCTGACGGAAAGCAAATCGGCTACGGCCATCCGAACCCGTGCACTGCCAGGCCGATTAACGGCGTGTGGCATGACCAGTGGGCCGAGTACACAGATGAGGAGAAACGAGCGACGGTGGAGCTCGTGAGTACGTTCGTCATGGAGCAACTCGGAATGGCGCTCGTGGATCTGAAGCTGCAGCCGCCGTAAACGGTATTAGCCGTGGAATGACCGTCGCGGGGCGCCTCGTCGCGCCACTGCTCACGTCTACGCGCCGACTATCCTACGGCGGACCTACGGTGCGGCCCAGGTTGAATCGACCAGATGCTCGTCCATGGCTCGCCCGGGCGCGCATTCGTCGGAATAATATGCCGCCTGCATGACCCCCCACTTCCCGCGTTCTCGGTAGATGAGGTTGTAGTAGTCGAGGGCATTTCTTTTGGCGATCTCATCCGGAACACCAAGAAGCTTTGCCGCCCGGTAGTTCCGTTGAACGGCCTCACATTCGGTTCGAGCTTCGTTGCGTTCGCCGCGGACGTGCATGCTCTCGTGAGTGAACATCGCCAGACTCCACAGTTCCTCCTCGCTTGCGCGGCCTGGGTGTCTTAAATATGACCTCAACGTATTACACCAGGGATGTTGGATACCGATGTCACCGGTGTCGAGATCGGCGTGGCCGGACGCGAGCATCTCGGTATCCAGCATCGTGTCCCAGACGGTGTTGCAATGAACTTTGGCGCGATGATTATCAGCGAGCTCGGTGGCTTTCGCGGACAGGAACCGTTCAAAGTGCCAGGTATGAAGCGGCGGCCACGCAAACAGCACAGCCAGGCCGAGCGCAATTCCGAGGTAGGGCTTCGATACCGGACTGGGGGAGTCAAAGCCGGGCGCAGCGATGACGCTCCTGAGGATCTCGCGGTACGCGCACCAGAGGAAGAACAGTGAAGCCAGAATCCAGAGCATGATGCGGGTGTTACTGACTCACGTTTGACCGAGGTTCCCCAGTCCGCGCCCATCGCGGGGAGAAGCGTTCCCGGCGGACAATCAACGGCTGATTCGAAGCACCGGTACGCCCGACTTGCCCGGATTCGTTTTCGAGGTGTCAACGCCTTGAAGTGCGGAGATACCCGAGTACGCCAAAAGATGATCGAACGACCGGTTCTCCAGCATCGACACGATGACATGTTCAATAGGAGTGGTCATGCGTACAACAGACTCAAGGCAGCCGAAGAATGCGATTAATTGTGTACCAAGGGAAGAGCTGCAAATAAAGCAAGGCGCTCCTCTTTCGCCAGCTGGGCGGGGAGGAGCACGGAATTACCTTCACGGTGGCCGCGGCCCGTGACGGACCGGACTACCAGCGGTGAGTGTGCGGCGACCGGCCCTCATCCATGCATCCTAGATGGTTGTTTGCCGTCCTCGACCACCCGGCGCATGCTATGCCAATTCCGGGGGGGGGGGCATCTGCATAGCGCTCCAATGTCCACGTTGGCAGTGGCGGTTTAAGGGTTTTCATGACCGGCAGCTCACGAGCAGTGTTCCTGAGCTATGCGTCACAGGACGCAGCCGCGGCACAGGCGATCTATCGCGCGCTGCAGGCTGCTGGTGTTGAGGTCTGGTTCGACCAGGGTGAAGTCCGCGGTGGCGATGTCTGGGACCAAAAAATTCGTCGGCAAATTCGCGATTGCGTGCTTTTTCTGGCAATTGTCTCCCGCAACACGCAGGCACGACTGGAAGGCTATTTCCGACTCGAGTGGCATCTAGCCGACCGTCGCACTCAACTGATGGCGAGGAGCCGCCCCTTTTTGCTACCCGTCTGCGTGGATGACCTCCAGGAATCCTCCCCTGAGGTTCCCGAGTCTTTTTCTGAGGTGCAATGGTTCCGGCTCAAGCGTGCGGATGAATTGCCCGGGTTGGTTGCGCGCGTATCACAGCTGCTCTTAGCGGAATCAGCTGCGGTAAATCGACAACTCACGTTAACGGCGGAACTCGAGCATCGCTCTGTCTCGGCGTTCGCGTTCCCAGAAGATCCCTCGTATCAGCAGTCGATCGCGGTTTTGCCCTTCGTGGACTTGAGTGAGAAGCAGGACCAAGGGTATTTCGCCGACGGCATAGCCGAGGAAATTATTAATTTACTAGGCGCCCTTCCGGCTCTGCGCGTGATCGGCCGAAGATCATCTTTCCAGTTCAGGGGTGACGTAGAAAGTGGACTTCGTCAGATCGGTGCGGCTCTTGGAGTAACGAACATTCTCGAGGGGAGCGTTCGCCGCGCCGGCGGTCGCATCCGCGTTACGGCCCGACTAATCGACAGCCAAGACGGTACGCAACGCTGGTCAGAGACCTATACGCGAGATGACGCCGATATCTTTCAAATCCAGGATGAGATTGCCGCGAGTCTGGTCAGCGCCCTCAAGTTGGAAGTGACACCGGACGTCGTTTCAAAACTTCATTCACCGCAAGTGAGTCGTGAGGCTCATGACGTCTATCTGCGCGGACTGCATGCCGTATATCGGCTGGATCAGCGCGGTTGTGAGGAAGCCGCCGCTCACTTCAGACATGCCATACGGCTCGACGGATCGTTCGTCGCTCCGCTCGAGATGCTGGCTCTGACTCTGGATTTGTTGACGGAATGGAAGTTCCTGGCACCGGCAGTCGGCTTCGAGGAGACCCGGACGATAGCGCACCAGGCCCTCGTGCTCCATCCGCGTTCCGCGGTGGCTCATGCGGTGCTCGGAAATATTCATACTCATTTCGATTGGGACCGCACTAAAGCGGCTGAAGAGATCCGCTGCGCCCTGGAAATCGCGCCGCGCAACGCGGCTGTGCTGGTCATAGCTGCCAAAGAGCGCCTTGTATGTGGCGCCTGGGCCGATGCCGAGCAGGTTCTGTCGATTGCCGCTTCGGTGGACCCTTTTCAACCGACGGCCTTCTTCACGCGCGGTGTCGTCAATCAAAGGCTGGGCCGCCTTTCTGATGCGGAGCGCGACTTTCGTCGTGCTTTGACAATCAGCCCGAATTATGCCCGTGCTCATGCGCGGATTGCCGAGGTCTTATTGGCACGAGGCGAGCCGGTCGAGGCGCTTGCAGAGATTCAAAAGGAGAGTGGCGCCCTGAGATTGAAGGGGCTCGCGGTCGTCTATCACGCTTTGGGACGCGGCGAGGACTCTAGTACGGCGCTGGCACAACTTGAGGCGTTGAGCGGTGTCTCCTCGCCCATGTATCTGGCGGAGGTGCACGCATTCCGGGGTGAGCTCGATGCGGCCTTCGCCTGGTTGGAGCGTGCGCGTGCCCAGAGGGACGTGGAGCTTTCTTACATTAAGGGTCACCCGCTTCTGACGAGCTTGGTAACGGATCCGCGCTACGAACAGCTCCTGTCAAACATGAGCCTCTCGGGTTGAGGCGGGACCGGGGCGGACCTACGGCGTCGACCAGGTCGAATCGGCCAGATGCTCGTCCATGGCTTTCCCAGGCGCACATGCATGCCCACGATGCGCCCGCGGTCCTGGTAGATGATCTTGTAGTAGTCGAGGGCGTTTCTTTTGGCAATGGCATCCGTAACACCGAGAAGCATTCGGTCAGGGCTTCGTTGAAGGTATCCAGGCTTTGGAGTTCCTCGTAGCTGGCACGCGCAGGGTGATGGGGGTGCGACATCAAGTTGCCGCACCAGGGATGTTGGAAGTGAATCCCTCGATGACGGGAACTGCGCCCGGCGGCACGGTGAGGTAAGCCGTTAGTGGGGCCGGCTGCGGTGCTCTGAGACCACGCGTCGCCGGTGGGGTAACCAGAAAGCGTGAATGTCCCGCACCGCCGGCGCGATGCGCGGCGACCACTTCTCGTGCATCGCCGCCTCGCCGCCGGCCTCCAACTCGCGCCAGCCCGCGCGCGTGCCGAAAAGTTCGAGCGGTTTCAGGAGCTCTGGCCGCTCGCGCTTCAGGAGCTTCCAGCTCGCCGAATCCAGCCGCAGCCCTTTCATTAACCCCGCACACCACTCATCAACAATGATTACCGTCTTGCGCTTGACCTGGCTCTCGTAGAAGGTCGGCGCGAATTCGCCAGGACTCGTCTCGAAGGTCAACACGATGTTGTTGTAGAAGCGCATGACCAGCGCCACGAAGCGGTTCATTTCCTCAAGGTCCCTGAAGTCTGGGTGCTTGCCGCCCCAGATCTTCGGCAGCCAGCTGAGCAGTGAGAGCGTATTCGGGCCGATCACGATTGCGGTGAGAAATCCTTCGAGCTCGACGATGTCGAAGATCCCCTTGCCCCGGCGCAGCAGCCAGTCGGAGAGCGTCTCGAAGTCCTCGTTGGAAAATTCCGCGCCGATCATTTCGGCAACTCGTGTGCCGTCTGCGAACGATTGCTCCCCGTGGGTCAGCCCTCAGTCCGGAAATTTCAGCGCCCGCTCGATCGCCTGGAAGCGTGGCTCGTTGCGCAGGGGATCGAAGAACGCGGACGTTTTTAGGTACCCCAAATAGGTATTGTGCTGGCGCACAGCTATTGGGAGCTGCCCGGCGCCCCGCGGAACACTACTCCATCCTTCATGACGAAGCTGACGTTGCGTAGCTCGTTCACGTTGGCAAGCGGATCGTGGGGCACAGCGACCAGGTCCGCATACGCCCCCGGCGCGACCACGCCTAGATCCTTCTGCCCGAGCAGCTCCGCCGCACGTGACGTCGCAGACTGAATCGCCTGCATCGGCGTCATGCCGAATTCGACCATGTAGCCGAACTCCTGTGCG
Source organism: uncultured Gammaproteobacteria bacterium (assembly GCA_963837075.1). Taxonomy (GTDB): domain Bacteria; phylum Pseudomonadota; class Gammaproteobacteria; order Steroidobacterales; family Steroidobacteraceae; genus 13-2-20CM-66-19. The sequence continues at coordinate 1,841,953 of CAWILY010000009.1, forward strand.
ATGGATTCGGACCACGGGTACCCACCGATATCGGTACCGAAGGCGATGCGCACGCCGGCTTTCAGTGCTTTGCGAAATGAGACGCCGTGAAGTTCGATGCGCCTGCGATCACGAGCTGCGATCGGCGTGTTGGGCGGATCTGTTGCCAATTCGTAGTAGTACTCGGTGAGCGTCGCCACCAACCACGTGCCTTGCCGCACCATCTGCGCGATGTTCGCATCGCTCAGGTCGATGCCGTGCTGGATGGAATCGCAGCCGCCGTCGAGCGCGCGTTGCATGCCAATGCCGTTGTAGGCGTGGCAGGCGACCTTGCGGTGCCAGCCGTGTGCCTCGTCGGTGATGGCCTTGAGCTCCTCGAGCGTGAGAGTCGGCTGCGAGACAAAATCGCCCTGCTCGTCGAGCCACGAGCGGTGGGTCGTGTACACCTTGATCCAGTCGGCGCCGTGATCAAGCTGTTCGCGGGCGGCCTTGCGTGCCTCCACGGGTCCGTCGATGATCTGCACGCCCTTCGGCACGACGACTTCGGGCGCGTAATCCTCGAGATCGTAGCCTCCCGTGGTGGAGATCGCCCGTGTCGCGATAAACATGCGCGGACCGGGGATGTACCCCTCGTTAATCGCCCGCTTTATGCCGACGTCGCCATAGCCGGCGCCCTCGGTGCCGAGGTCGCGGATTGTCGTGAAGCCTTGCTCTAGTGCGCGCCGCGCGGCCACGACCGCACGGGCGGCGCGATAGGACGCCGGCCACTTCAGCAGCTGCTCGTCGTAGGGCGTATCGCCCTGCAGGAAGATATGCGTGTGACAGTCGATCAGGCCGGGCAGCACCGTCGCCTCGCCGAGATCGAGCACCTGTGCGCCCGCGGGCGGTGTCTGCGCGCCCTGCGTATATACCGCTGCGATGCGATTGCCGCGGATCAAGATCTCAGGGTTCGCGATCGGCCGCGCGCTGCGGCCATCAATCAGCGCGCGGGCCCTGACGATGACGATGTGGCCGGCCGCACCCGCCCGTGCCGCCGCCGGCTCTGCGGTGGCACCAAGGTGCGCGCCGCCGAGCGCCAGGAGGCCGAAACAAACCACCGCCGCGTAGCTCTGCACAGCGCTCGGGTGTGTGCAGGCAGAGCTACATTCGACCACGGCGCTCGAGGAGGCGGTCGTGCTCATTCGCTTCCGCACCGATCGGCTATCGGGCATAGGACTCGTTTCATGTCGCGCTCGAGGATGACCGCTACCTGGACCCGCCCGGCGCCCCGCGGAACACAACGCCATCCTTCATGACAAAGCTGACGTTCCGCAGCTCATTGACGTCGACAAGCGGATCGTGCGGCACGGCGACCAGGTCCGCATACGCCCCCGGCGCGACCACGCCTAGATCCTTCTGCCCGAGCAGTTCCGCCGCGCGTGACGTCGCAGACTGAATCGCCTGCATCGGTGTCATACCGAAGTCGACCATGCGGCCGAACTCCTGTGCGATGGATTCGGACCAGGGGTACCCGCCGCTGTCAGTGCCGAAGGCGATGCGCACGCCGGCTTTCACGGCTTTTCGGAATGAGATTTCGTGGAGTTCGATGCGTTTGCGATCAACCAGTGCGAGCGGTGTATTGGGCGGATCTGTTGCCAATTCGTAGTAGTACTCGGTGAGCGTCGCCACCAGCCACGTGCCCTGCCGCACCATCTGCGCGATGTTCGCGTCGCTCAGCTCTATGCCGTGCTCGATGGAGTCGCAGCCGCCGTCGAGCGCGCGTTGCATGCCAATACCGTTGTAGGCGTGACAGGCGACCTTGCGGTGCCAGCCGTGTGTCTCGTCGGTGATGGCCTTGAGCTCCTCGAGCGTGAGAGTCGGCTGGGCAACGAGGTCGCCGTGCTCGTCGACCCATGCGCGATGTGTCATGTACACCTTGATCCAGTCGGCGCCGTGATCAAGCTGTTCGCGTGCGGCCTTGCGTGCCTCCACGGGTCCGTCGATGATCTGTGCGCCCTTCGGCACGACGACTTCGGGCGCGTAATCGTCGATCTCCCAGCCTCCCGTGGTGGAGATTGCCCGTGTCGCGACAAACATGCGCGGACCGGGGATGTACCCCTCGTTAATCGCCCGCTTTATGCCGACGTCGCCATAGCCCGCGCCCTCGGTGTCGACGTCGCGGATTGTCGTAAAGCCTTGCTCTAGTGCGCGTCGGGCGGCCACGACCGCACGGGCGGCGCGATAGGACGCCGGGAGCTTCAGCAACTCATCATCCTCGTTTGGGTGTTCGGCGCTGGGGATATCGTCCTGCTCGAAGGTGTGCGTGTGGCAGTCGATCAGGCCGGGCAGCACCGTCGCCTCGCCGAGATCGACCACCTGTGCGCCCGCGGGCAATGCCTGCGAGCCCTGAGAGTAGACCGCGGCGATGCGGTTGCCGCGGATCACGATCTCCGGGTTGGGCATCGGCCGCGCGCTGCGGCCATCGATCAGCGCGCGAGCCCTGACGACCACGATGTGGTCGGCGGCAACCCCTGGCGCCGTAGCCGGCTCCGCGGCGGCACCGAGGGGGGCCCCGCCGAGCGCCAGGAGGCCGAAAGAAACCACCGCCGCGCAGCTTGACTGGCGCATGAGACCCCCTGCGAGTTTGCCGCTGTCGGGCTTGCTGTTTTCAGCATTATGCCCGGCTGCGGCAAACAAAGCTCTTGAGTCAGTGAATCTCATTCGAGCTCTTTGCTAATGCGTCGCGCCACGCGAGCTTATGGCTCACCCCAGCGAGAGGCAGCGCTCGCGAGATCGGAGGCGCCGATTCGCGTACTCATCGCGTGGCGTGAGCCCTTTGCCGAGCGCCCACGGTCTCGCAGGCGCAGGACGCCGCGGCCGTCGAACCGCCGGCGTCGAGCTGCATCTCTTCAGAAGCGCTGCGCGAAGGTGAGCGCGATCGTTCGCGGCTGCGATGGCAGCACGTACACTTGATTGTCCGCCCCGGGGTTGGTCTCGGTGAAGCGGTACAGTTGTGCTCGTTTGTCCGTCACGTTGGTGAGGCTGAGCTCCAATCTGAATTTGTCGCGCTGTGCGCCGGCTGACAGGTCGAGGAGCCCGAAGGCCGGCTGCGTGCCGATGATCCCGGCAATCGGAACGGAGAGCATCGGCGAGGTTTGCGACTGATAGACGAACGCCGCCTGCGCGAACGGCGACCAGTCGTTGATGGGGCTGAAGGTATAGCGCGTGACAATGTTGCCCTTGAACTTCGGCGTGATCGGCAGGTTGGTCCCGGTCGGCGCCAGTGGGCCGATCCACTCGTACTCGCCTCCCGGCGTCTTAACCGCGCCGGGGAAGGGGAACGCGTAGTAGTTCACCTGATTCGGACAGCTGGTCACCCCCACGGTGCCGCAGTAGTTCTGTGTGAGGTAGGGGTCGAGGAAGGTGAAGTTGGTGCTCAACATCAGGTGGTCGGTCGCCGCCCACTGCAGCTCGTTCTCCAGGCCCTTGATCACCGCATTGCCGCCGTTGGCGACTACCGTGAGGGCCGGCGGCACCAGGAACGCGAACTGGAAGTCGTCCCAGTTCTCCCAGAACAGCGCGCCATTCCAACGCAGGCGGTGGCCTAGCCACTCAGTCTTCCAGCCGAGTTCGTAGTTCTGCAAGTAGTCGGCGGCGTACGGCAGGCCGTTGGGCCCGGAAACACGGTTCACGCCACCCGGGCGGTAGCCCTTGGAGTACGTGGCGTAGAAAAGCGCCTCCGGCGTGGGTTTGAACGTCAGGGTGGCCTTCGGGATGCTTCCGGATTGGCTGACCTCGGTGTTGAGGTTGGTGCAGGGAGCGGCAGGATTGATCGGCGGCACGCCCGGGGTGCACTTCGCCACGCCAGTGTGCGACGAGTAGTTCGCCGAGTAGCCGTAAAATCCGCCGAGCGAATTGTCGTAGTGGTAGAAACGGATACCGCCCTGCACCGACCACTGAGAGGTCATGTCCCATTGGACCTGGGTGAACCCCGCCTTGTCGCGGTCGACGCGTTGCTCGTCAGTGAGCCAGAGGGTGTTCTCGAGACTCGGCACCGAGTAGTACTGCGAGAGCCCGGCCGGATTCGGGCTCGGCTGCCCGAGGGCGCCGCCGAATATGGTGCTGTTGCCATAACCGGGCATCGTGTACTGCTTCCAGATGTTCTGAAGCTGGCGCTGGATGAAGAAGCCGACCGTCGCCTTTAGCGGCTTGTCGGCCGGGGTGCTGACGCGGAACTCGTTGCTCCACTTCTGGAAGTACTCGTTAAAGACCGCGAACTCCTGCGGCATGATCGGGTTGCCCTTGTTGCCAGTCCAGTAAGCGCCAGATCCGTACACCCGGTCGTAAAACTCCGAGTAGTCGCTGTACTCGGCGATGCTGTGCGTCTGGCGCTTGAAGAATCCTGCCGCGTCCACAATCTCGAAATTGTTGACCTTTCCTTCCACGGTCAGCGCCGCCAGGTAAAAGGAGTCGGTCGAGCTCTCCGGACCGAAGTGCGCGAGCTCGAGGTCGCCGACAGCCGGGTCATAACCGAAGAAGCCCTTGGTGGTGAGGTTCTGCGCAACAACGCTCGGTGTCACTGTCCAGTCGCTGCCGAGGTCGAACTTCACGGCCCCGCGGCCGCCGCGGTAGATCACTTTGTTGTAGTCGTTCGAGGTCCAGGGGGCATTGGTAATCGAGCCCGCGCCGATGCTCGTGGGCGCCGGGCACGGGGCGACCGTGCCGAGACCGCTCGACGACAACCAGGTGCCGGCCGGTTTGCCGGCCCAACTTGGGAAGGTACGCACGCCATCGACGATGCAGGCGTTCTGATTCGTGCCTGCGACATTGCTGATGGTGCCCGGGTCCTGATTGAGCCAGCCCACGAGGCGTACCGCGATCCAGTCCGTGATCGGGATATTGACGAAGCCCTCGAGCTCGTAGCCGCCGCCGGTGTGGTCGACGACATAGTCGCCCTTCACGTCATATCCGGCCGAGAATTTCGTGGGGTCGGGTTTGTTGCTGATCAAGCGGATGGTGCCTGACTCAGAGCTCGCGCCGAACAGCGTCCCCTGCGGACCCTTCAGCACCTCAATGCGCTGCATGTCGTAGATGTGGATATCGATGTTTCCGTCAACCGTCGTCACCGGGATCTCATCGAGGTACATGCCGACGCTCGGCTGGGATCCGGACTCGTTGCCGTCGCCGCCGCTCACGACGCCACGGATGTAGACGAGCGAGCTGCCGGGCTCGCCGTTGCCGCCCGCGCCCGCCCCGAACTGCAGCAAGGAGACGCTGGGCGAGTACTGCACGTAGTCATAAAGATTGACGATGCCGAGCTGCTCGAGCGAGCGGTTGTCGAACACCTGCACACTAATCGGCACGTCCTGCAGGTTCTCGACGCGCTTTTCCGCCGTGACGACGACCTCCGCGAGACCCTCCGAGCCCGAAGCCGATTCATCGGCCGCATAGGCCCCGGGCATCGCCGCGAGCAGCGTCGCCGCAACAGGTGTGCTTCGGCACAGGACCAGAAAACGTTCGCGTGACCGTTCGCGCGCTATCTTGCGCCGCCGACTGCGTGTCATGATCTGACCCCGTCTTGTCGTTGATTGTGTTGAGTGTTCACCGACCACTTGCTGGTTGCAAACGCCTACCAGATCCCGCCGAGCGCGACGGTGACCGCCTCACCGTTCACCCCGCTCGCGGCGTCGCTGCACAGAAACGCAATCACCTGCGCGACCTCGCGCGGCTCCAGCACCCGGTTCTGCGGATAGATCGCGGCGCGTTCACGCCACACCTGCTCGGTGCTGATGCCGCGCCGTTCTGCCTCCGTCTTCGCCGAGCGCTCGGCCATCGCCGTACGGACCCAGCCAGGCAGCACGGCGTTGGACGTGACCCCGAACGGCCCCGCATCCTGCGCCACGGCGCGCGCCAACCCGATCAGTCCATGCTTGGAGGCGCTGTACGCGCTGCCGGAGCGCTCCGACCTCTCACCGGCCGTTGAGCTGGTGAATACCAACCGGCCGAAGCCGCGTTTGCACATGCCGCCGACAGTCAGCCGCGCGAGCTCGAATGGACCGTCAAGATTGATGCGCATCGTCTCGCGCCACACTGCGGGGTCCTGCTCCCACACGAGCCGCTCGTGAGCCGAACCGATCCCATGATTGACGACCAGCACGTCAATCGGTCCGAGCCGTCGTTCGGTTTCGGCGACGGCCAGGGCACAGCCCTCGGATGTACCGAGGTCAGCGACGACGTATTCGAGGCCGGCGGTCGCCAGCTCCGCCCCGGTGCGCGCCACGATCATCACACGCGCTCCCGCCGCCGTCAGCAGCAACGCCGCCTCGCGCCCGATCCCCCGGCCGCCGCCTGTTACCAGCGCCACACGTCCGTTCATGCCTCAGCTCCCATCCTGATGTCCGCGAATCGTGGAGCAGCACATCCAAGAGAAGCCAGTCCGCTTCGGAGGTCGGTCGAGTCATTTGCAGCGAAATTGGGTCGTTTCGCGCCAGTTCATCTTCCCGTCCCTGGGCCTTCTGATTATTTGTCAACCCGAGCGATCAGAGAAGTAATAAGCTTGGCAGCGCGCTTCGCTATCCAAATCGCGCACCGCAATGAACGCGCCCAGTTTGCCCCGCGCCCGGCGGCAACCGCCGCCAGGCAGAAAGACGATATGCTTAGTGAACGATAGGAACGCACTGCCTATGCGCTTGACAAGCAATTCTTCCGAGGGACATGCAGTAGATTCTCTAATGCCTAGAGTCCGATCCATGCAGCGCCGCTTACCTTCGCCGCATACACTGCGCGCATTCGAGTCCGCAGCAGAGCATTTGAGCTTCACGAAGGCGGCGCAGAAGCTTCATCTCACTCAATCTGCTGTCAGTCAGCAGATCCGACAGCTGGAGGACGAGTTGGGTTATCCGCTGTTCCGTCGCGTCGGCCGCGCCCTCGTGCTAACGGAGGCGGGGCAGATCCTTTATGCAGGCGTCGGCCGTGCGCTGACGATTCTGCGCGATACGGTGGACAGGCTCGACCGCGCGCGCTCGTTGAAGCGACTGGTCGTCAGCGTCCTGCCGAGTTTCGGCACGAAATGGCTTGTGCCGCGGCTGCATCGCTTTCTACAACGGGAGCCCGACGTGCGCGTAACGGTCATTCCATCGACCGAGCTAGTCGATTTCACAAAGGACGACGTCGATGTGGCGCTGCGGTGGAGCAACGGACATCATCCTGGCATTTACAGCAAACTTGTGCTCTCGGAGTCCGAATTCCCGGTCTGTGCGCCGGATTTGATGCAGCGCCATGGCCCACTGTCGGCGCCGTCGGAGCTGCTTTCGTGGCCGTTCCTCGCGGATGTGACACACGACATGTGGAGCGCTTGGCTCGCTTTCGTAGGCATCGAGGTCACGCCACCGGCGCCTGTCGCGTCCTACGACGACGCAAGCGACCTCATACAGGCCGCGATTTCGGGCCAAGGAGTCGCACTGGCTCGTAGCGCGCTCGTCGCCGAGGACCTTTTGGCCGGCCGCCTGGTCACACCGGTCGATCGAGAACTAGTGACTGAACGAGGCTATTATCTAGTGTGCCCTCTTGAGACTGCGCAGAGCAGCTGGATTCTCGCGTTTGAGCGTTGGCTGGCGGAAGAATCTGCACTCACCGCGCGGTCGCTGGAACAGCGGCCTTGAGTAAGACGCTGGAGGCACGCTATCCGGGCATCAGGACTTCAGAAATGTCCACAATCCTGCTTCGCGTAGGTCACATCCGCGACCTCGATGACGCCCGACCGGGTCGCGGCTTCCCGAATTCTAGCCGGCGGATGTGCGTCATCCGCCACCCTGACTTCGATTAACCTCTCGACCCCCGCCGCCAGGGTAACGCGATGCAAAGTCGCGGCTGCGCCGCATAAAACCCCCTAATACTCTCATCCTCGGAGATCACGTAAGGTCGAAGCGATCAAGGTTCATCACCTTGCTCCAGGCCGCCACGAAGTCGCGCACGAACACTTTCTGCGCGTCGCTGCACGCGTAGACCTCCGCGAGGGCCCTGAGCTGGGAGTTCGAACCGAAGACGAGATCGACCACGGTGCCGGTCCACTTTAGCTCGCCGGTTGCCCGGTCCCGCCCCTCCAGCACGCCCTCAGCGGTTGCGCTCTTTTGCCACCGCGTACCCATGTCCAGGAGGTTCACGAAGAAATCATTAGTCAGCGTCTCGGGTCGCTCGGTAAAGACACCATGCCTGGAATAGCCGACGTTTGCATTCAGGGCGCGCAGGCCGCCGACCAGGACCGTCATCTCAGGGGCGGTCAGCGTCAGCAATTGCGCCTTGTCCACCAGCAGCTCAGCCACCAATCCTTCCAGTCCCTTTCGTACGTAGTTGCGGAACCCGTCCGCGACCGGCTCCAGCGCCGCGAAAGACTCCACGTCGGTTAGTTCCTGCGACGCATCCATTCGCCCCGGCGCGAAGGGAATCGTCACGTCGTGACCGGCCCTCTTGGCGGCGGCCTCGACGGCCGCAGACCCGCCCAGGACGATAAGGTCAGCCAGCGAAACCTTCTTGCCGCCGGATTGCGCGCCGTTGAATTCCTTCTGGATCGCTTCCAGCTTCTGCAGAACTTTCGCCAGTTCACTCGGCTGGTTGGCTTCCCAATTCTTCTGCGGCGCTAGCCGAATGCGGGCGCCGTTTGCTCCACCGCGCTTGTCGCTGCCGCGAAACGTTGACGCAGCTGCCCAGGCTGTGCCGACCAGTTGGGGGATTGAGAGTCCGGATGCGAGAATCTCGGTCTTCAGTGCGGCTATGTCGCGCTCGCCGATCAATTTGTGATCCACCGCGGGAATGGGGTCCTGCCACAGAAGATGCTCCTTGGGAACGAGTCGGCCCAGGTATCGCGAAATGGGGCCCATGTCGCGGTGAGTCAGTTTGAACCATGCCCGGGCGAACGCATCGGCGAACTGATCCGGATTCTCGTAGAAGCGCCTCGCAATCTTTTCGTACGCAGGGTCGAAGCGCAACGAGAGGTCGGTCGTCAGCATGGCCGGCGCGTGGCGCTTCGCCGGGTCGTGGGCGTCCGGCACTGTACCGGCGCCCGCGCCACCCTTGGGCTTCCACTGGTGCGCGCCGGCGGGACTCTTGGTCAGCTCCCACTCGTAGCCGAATAGGTTTCGGAAGAAGTTGTTGCTCCACTTCGTCGGCGTACTGGTCCAGGTAACTTCCAGGCCGCTGGTGATCGCGTCTCGACCTTTGCCCGTGCCAAATTTGCTGCTCCACCCCAGCCCTTGCTCTTCAATGCCGGCGGCTTCAGGCTCGGCGCCCACCAGTGCTGCATCACCCGCGCCGTGGGTTTTGCCGAAGGTGTGACCGCCAGCGATCAGCGCGACCGTTTCTTCATCGTTCATCGCCATGCGGGCGAAGGTCTCGCGGATATCGCGCGCTGCGGCGATCGGATCCGGATTGCCGTTCGGTCCTTCTGGGTTGACGTAAATCAGACCCATCTGCACGGCAGCAAGCGGATTTTCGAGTTCCCGGTCGCCGGAGTAGCGCTTGTCACCGAGCCAACTGCTCTCCGAGCCCCAGTAGATCTCGGCGTCCGGTTCCCAGACGTCCTCGCGGCCGCCCGCAAATCCGAATGTCTTAAATCCCATCGATTCCAGAGCGACGTTTCCGGCGAGGATCATCAGGTCGGCCCAGGAGATCTTGCAGCCATGCTTCTGCTTGATCGGCCATAGCAGTCTGCGCGCCTTGTCGAGGTTGCCGTTGTCCGGCCAGCTGTTCAGCGGCGCAAATCGCTGGGTGCCGTTCCCCGCGCCGCCGCGACCATCCCCGATGCGGTAGGTGCCGGCGCTGTGCCACGCCATGCGGATGAACAAAGGCCCGTAGTGGCCGAAGTCCGCCGGCCACCAGTCCTGTGAATCCGTCATCAAGGTATGGAGGTCATTGACGACGGCATTCAGATCGAGGCTCTTGAACTCGTTTGCGTAGTTGAACTCCTTCCCCATGGGGTCGGACTCGGATGAGTGCTGGTGCAAAATGCCCAGTTTCAGTTGATTGGGCCACCAGTTTGCGTTCGATGGGGCTCCAGCTACGGTGTTTTTGCGAGCGTCGCCTGAGAAGGGGCATTTGGATTCGGTTGACACAGCTCTCTCCATGTAATCCGCAAACCGATCGAGTCTAGAGCTCGGAATTTCGATCGATCAATTGAATCTGATCTATGGAGTCGATTGCTTGGATCTATCGCCCTCGAGACCCCGCGTGGCTCAGTGCGACGCAGTGCCCGAATATCACACAATTTCCCGAAGTGTGTGCGCATATTGATGGTTGGCTCGCCGAGATTCTCCGGTCTGTGCTCGCGCACTGACGCTGCCGATTGTGCGCTCTCGTAGACAGCCAACAGGTCTAGTGTCAGGTTTCGATCAAATCGATCAGTATTCAAGATGATGACTCGAGGGTGTTGGCGAGACGCTTCAGTATCTCCCGCATTTTTTCCGTACGAGCGGTGCGAGAGTTCTGCACCTCATTTAATTTTTGGCAGGCGGTTGCTGGGACACTTTCTGCCTCAAAACGCCACCAAGCTGCACGACGGCGCACCACTAAGTCATTGAATGGACAGTCTGGAACCTGTATCGGTTTCAGCTTGTCGAGAACCTCTTGCCGAATGTGTCGGACGAGGCCCGCTCGCACCTTTCCGGGGAACCGCAACTCCTTGTCCTCGTAATATGCCGCATCTGCAGTTTTGTTCGGTGGCATATCGTGACCGTGAAACGCAAGAACGGGGCGCTATACACGACCTGGTTCTACGCGTGTTCGGGCTGCTCGGTGATGTTCCTGAACCCGGAGCAGTTCAATGCCTTCGGCGACGCGGCCCCCAACATTGGGATGCCGACGGTGATTTCGTTGCCGGCCCGACGCAGGTGACGATTGGAGCTGACTAGGGCTTGGAATGCCTTGCCTTGTACGCACGGAGTTGAACGTTAAATTGATCGGCAAGTGCCTGTTCCTGGTCGATCGCCTCGTTGTGAGCACTGATACCGAAGCTCTTGAGTGCCCGAATGTCGGCTTCCGTCGCAGTACCCGCAGATTGCCTGGCGATGCGATCGATTGTTGAATCCACGCACGCGACGTAGGCATTGGTGGCGGCGTCATAGGCCTGAAACGCCGTGCGCGCGGCTGTCATTTGCTCGATAGAGGCGGTTGTGCCCTCCGGCACGGGCGGCGCGGTGGAGGCTGGACAAGCACTGAGTTCGGAGCTCGCCTTACCGACCACGTCAATTCCGGATGGCGCGGCAATCTGAGGCGCCAGCGCGGTAGGCGCAGGGACGGAGTGCTGGGGCAAACGCAGCGGAAGCAGCAGGGCCCAGAGTGCCATCGCGACGCCCGCACCCGCGGCAGCCCCTCGCGCCGCAATCGCAGGACGCGTGCGCGCCGAAGGCCCGCGAGTCCAGCCGGCCAATAGGGCGAGTAGCACGAGCAGCGCGCCGACAACCACGAGAATGATTCGCAGCGGCATCATCGACTGATATCTTCAGACAGGATCGTTCGATCTTGACGGGCGGGCTTGCCGTGGCCTCTCAGAATACCACGCCGGTCTCGGTGCGCCGTGCAAAGGCACGGTCTTTCAGTGGGTGCGAAGCCCACCCGGCAAATGTCGCTCCAGCCGGTAGTAATCGGAGCAGTCGTGGAGGTGACGAAGCGGCTGAAGCCTTCGATGTCTCGGACCCTTTTTAGGGGTCTAGCGAGTATGCAGGCTGTAACGCGAGTGAACGCTGAGCAAGCCTCGAAAAGTGCGATGCGGAAGCCGACCCGCTCGAGAAACCGGGGAAGGCTGCCATCGATGGGGAAGAGAGCGATAGGAGGCGCCCATCGGTTCCGCCGGGGTAGTGGCGACGGCATGCATACAAGAGGAAGACCGATGCAACACGGGAAGCCCCATTGCGCGATCGGACACCACGATCAACCGGACGCCCGCGAGGGATAGGCCGGACGCTTTGGGGTGGCGGAGAGGCTCGTAGTACCGCTGAGATCGGGTAACGCCGAAGGAGGGAAGGGGCCTCAGTTCGAGATGAGCGTAACAAGCAGCGAGGAACGGGAGATTGGGTAACCTAACAACTCTGCTGAGTGTTCAGAAGCTGCAGACGGCGCTCCATGTCAAAGCGAAGGGAGAGCCGGGTTTCAGGTTCTATGCACTGTACGACAAAGTGCACCGAGAAGACGTACTTCGGTATGCATATGCCCGCTGCAAGGCCAATGGTGGCTCGGCGGGTGTGGACGAAGAACGATTCGAGGACATCGAGGCGTACGGGACGGATCGCTGGCTCGGTGAATTGGCGAAACAACTCAAGGAGAAGACCTACCAACCACAAGCGGTTCGACGAGTCTATATACCGAAATCGGGCGGGTCGGGGCTGCGGCCCCTGTCCGTTCCGACGATCCGTGACCGAACGGTTCAGACGGCGGCAAGGTTGGTGCTCGAGCCCATCTTTGAAGCCGACCTGCCGGACGAGCAATACGGATATCGACCCGAGCGCGATGCGCTCGCTGCGGTGGTGCGGGTTCACCGCCTACTAAGTTCCGGGTACACGCATGTCGTCGACGCCGACCTGTCGGCGTACTTCGATACCGTTCCACACGCCGAACTCCTTCGATCAGTGGCGCGTCGGGTCGTAGACCGGGCGGTGTTGCATCTGCTGAAGATGTGGCTGGAAACGCCGGTCGAGGAGAGTGACGACCGGGGACGGAAGAAGCGGACGGCCCGGAATCGCGACGAGCATCGTGGTACGCCTCAAGGCTCACCTCTCTCACCGTTGCTGTCGAATATCTACATGCGGCGGTTCGTGTTGGGGTGGAAGCGCCTGGGGCACGAGCAGCGCTTGGGGGCTCACATCGTCTCTTACGCCGATGACTTGGTGATCTGCTGCAAAGGCAGTGCCGAGGAGGCATTGCGCGCGCTGCGGGCCGTCATGACGCGGCTGAAGCTGACGGTAAACGAGCAAAAGACTCATGTCTGCCACTTGCCGGCGGAGCAGTTTGACTTCTTGGGTTACACGTTCTGCAGATGCTACGCGACCAAAACGGGGCGACCGTACATCGGAACCCGTCCGTCTAAGAAGAGTGTCAGGCGGATCCTTCAGACGATCCGCGATCACACCGGTCGCGATCGCACGCTGCGGATGCGTATTCCACGCGATCGTGAACGGGGTTTCCACGGGATGGTGAACACGGATTCCACGGCAACGTGAACAGCGTTCCACGGGATCGTGAACACTTCGGTGCCCTGCGTGGCGCGGTGTTCACGATCGTGGAAAGGTGTTCGCGATCGTGGCGAGGGAGTGGGCGGCTGGAGATTGATCGGAAGGCCGACCGCGTAGCCTTGGGACCTTTTGTCCTGGGGAGCGAGGTCGATGCCGAACGAGAGGGTCTCCATGTCGAAGCTGAAGCAGCTGATCGGGCTGCAGGGGAGCAATTTAAGCGTCCGGGCGCTCGCGCGTGCGCTCGGGCTGTCGATCGGAGCGGTCTCGAAGTACCTGCGGGCGGTGCGCCTGGCGGGCATCGGAGCTGCTGAGGCCGAGAGTCTCTCGGAGAGCGAACTCGAGCAGCGGGTGTTCGGGCCGGCGCCACCGGGGAAGCCGGGGCCGCTCGTGCCGCCGGACTGCACGTGGATCCACACCGAACTCAAGCGCCACCGGCACGTGACGCTGCAGCTGCTGTGGGAGGAGTACCGCGAACGGTACGGGGAGGCCGCCTACCGGCGCAGCGCCTTCTGCCAGATCTACCGGCGCTGGGAGAATCGGCTGAAGCGCTCGATGCGCCAGCGGCACTTCGCCGGCGAGAAGCTCTTCATCGATTACGCCGGGCGCACGGTACCGATCTACGGGGCGCACGGTGAGGAAGCCTTCCACGCGCAGCTGTTCGTGAGCGCACTAGGCGCAAGCGGCCTGGCGTACGCGGAAGCCACGCGCACCCAGGCGTTGCCCGACTGGCTCGCCAGCCACGTGCGGGCGCTCGAGTATTACGGGGCGGTGCCGACGATCTTCGTTCCGGATAATCCTAAGGTCGGCGTCACGCGCGCCGATCGCTACGAGCCGGAGCTGCAGCGCTCGTACGAGGAGCTCGCGGCCCACTACCGGGCGGTGATCATCCCGGCGCGACCGTACCGGCCCAAAGACAAAAGCCGCGTGGAGCTGACCGTGCTGCTGGCGTGTCGGTGGATCCTGGCACGCCTGCGGCATCAGCGCTTCTTTAGCCTCGAAGAGCTCAACGCGGCGATCCGCCCGCTGCTCACCGAGCTCAATGAGCGGCCCTTCCAGCGCCTGCCCGGGACGCGGCGCAGTGTCTTCGAGGCACTCGATCGGCCGGCGATGCGGCCACTGCCAGTAAACCCGTACGTGTACGCCGAGTGGAAGGAGCGCACCGTCGCCTTCGACTACCACGTCGATGTCGATCGCCATTACTACAGCGTGCCGCACGCGCTCGTCGGCCACTCAGTGTGGGCGCGCTACACGGCGGCCACCGTGGAGATCTTCTTCCGAAGTGCGCGCGTGGCGACCCACATCCGCTCGTACCAGCGCGGCGCACACACGACGGTGCCTGAGCACATGCCGAAGTCCCACCGGGCGCACGCCGAGTGGTCACCGAAGCGCTTGATCCAGTGGGGTGAGTCGATCGGGGTGCACACCGGCGCCATCGTCGAGCACCTGCTGCGCACCAAGCCCCATCCCGAGCAAGGCTATCGAGCCTGTCTGGGGTTGCTCGCGCTCGCCCGGCAGTACGGCGAGGGGCGGCTGGAGGCCGCCAGCGCGCTCGCCGTACGGCTCGGCAGCCCCACGCGCAAGAGCGTCAAGTCGATCCTCGAGAGCGGCCGGGACCGGCCTCCCTCGAGCACGAGCGAGCCACTGGCTCTGGAGCTGCCGCTGCACGGCAACGTGCGCGGCCCAGGTTACTACCACTGACCTCAACCCCCGCCAAGGAGACGACCATGTTGACGAACCCGACGATCGAGACACTGAAGACCTTGAAGGTGTACGGCATGCTCGAGGCGCTCGAAGAACAGCAGCAGACCCCGGCCGTTCAGGGGCTGTCCTTCGAGGAGCGCTTGGCGTTGCTCATCGACCGCGAGCGGCTCTACCGCGAGAACCAGCGACGCACCCGGCTATTACGCGGGGCACGCTTGAAAGTCGCCGAAGCCAGCATCGAAGACATCAACTACAAGGCCGCCCGCGGCCTGGACAAACGCCAAATCGCGCAGCTGGCCACCGGAGAGTGGATCCGGCGCTCGCAGAACCTGCTCATCACCGGAGCTACGGGCTCAGGAAAAACCTGGATCGCCTGTGCGCTCGCGCAGCAGACCTGTCGCCAGGGTCACTCGGTGCTGTACTGGCGCGTGCCGCGCCTGATCGAGGAGCTGCGCATCGCACACGGCGATGGCAGCTACCTGAAGTTCCTGAAGACGATCGCCAAGGCCGCCCTCATCGTGCTGGACGACTGGGGACTTACTGCGCTCGCCACCCAGGACCGCGCCGATCTGCTGGAGATCCTCGATGACCGCGTCAACACCGGCTCGACCTTGATCGCCAGCCAACTCCCCGTCGACAAATGGCACGCCTACCTCGGGGACCCCACTCTCGCCGATGCAATCCTGGACCGCCTCGTGCACCACAGTCATCGCATCGAGCTCAAAGTGCCCGGTGACTCCATGCGCAAGAACCGAGCGTCCGCGGATGCATGAACATCATCAACCCGCGCACGGGGCGAAAATCCAGGGGTGTTGTCCCCAAGGGGTACCCCTCGATCGGCGCTCCTCGAGCGTTATACGCGGTCGCTTTTATCCGCCACAGCGGAAAACCGGCGCTTCTGCCCGCCTGCGGCGCTCAGACTGCGTTGCGTTCTGACGAACGATGAAGAGAAATCCGGAACCCAACTTGCTTGACGATCGTGAACACCTGAAGTAGAAATCAATCTCCAGCTGCCCGCTCCACGCACCGTTCACCATCGCGTGGAATTACTGTTCACGATCGCTGGAATCCGCAGCCGATGGCTGCGCGATAAACATCAAGGTGGCCCAAGCTGGACCAACGATGCGCTTCGGCGCGATCTCGGTCTGGTGAATGTTCCGACCTTGACGCGCCGCCTCCCGTGGGCGACCACATGAGGTCTCGTCCGAGAGCCGGATGCGGTAGCTCCGCACGTCCGGTTCGATGAGCGGGGTGTGGAGACGGAGTTACGGACCCTGGATTGAGACACCGCTGGCCGAAAGGGGCGGCAACAGTTGAGAGGGTCCTACCGCCACCGCGCCACATCCCGACTCTACCCGTCAATGGCTGCGCGCGGAACGCTTGCGGCCCGGCACGCAGAATGCCGTTATTCTTGCTGCGGGACTCAGTCCTGCTCAGTGATACTTAGTGGTGCCAATCGCAACGGGCGCCCCTCTGCAAGCTGTTGAATTTAGAGGTCACCTTTTCCAAGGCGTGGACTCATAATGCCGGGGTCGAGGTTCAAGATCCGCGGATCACGGCGACGGCTTACGCTGCGCGTAGGCGATGCATCCACCCCAACCACTCCCAAGTCGACGCGAAAATTGCATGCGGATCTCAGGCGCAGGATCTTACCGGTGACACTTAGGATGTGGAGTTCCTCACTACTGTCCCAACGTTGCAGACGGCACCTGACGTAAGAGCTGGAAAGTGAAAGAGATTCCTCTCATTTTCTCTGGTCTCGATTTGAACGGCCATTCCGGCAAGCTGGCGCGGATTTCACCTTCGCGCCGAGGCTGCCTTGAATACCGGGAAGTTGGTTTTCGCACAGTTGACTGCCCATCTGCCGCTGACAACATTTCGTCGCTGTGTGGCGCGCTACGACGGCGAGCACAAGGTCAAGAGCTTCACTTGCCTGGAGCAGTTTCTCATCATGGTGTTCGCGCAGCTGACGTTCCGGGAGAGTCTGCGCGACATCGAGGCGTGCCTGCGCGCACAACCCGACAAGCTCTATCACATGGGACTGCGCGGCGCGGTGGCGCGCAACACGTTGGCCAACGCCAATGCGGTGCGCAACTGGCGCATCTATGCCGAGTTCGCGCAGCGTCTGATTCTCATGGCGCGCAAGCTCTACGCGAACGAACCGCTCGGCGTCGAGCTCTCCAATACGGTCTACGCGCTCGACTCGACGACCATCGATCTGTGCCTGTCGCTGTTTCCGTGGGCACCGTTTCGCTCGACCAAGGCGGCGGTGAAGCTGCACACCCTGCTCGATCTGCGCGGCAATATCCCCACTTTCCTGCACATCAGCGACGGCAAGCTCCACGACGTCAACATCCTCGATCAGCTCATTCCCGAGGCGGGTGCGTTCTACGTGATGGACCGAGGCTACCTCGACTTCGAGCGTCTGGGGCGCTTCGACCAAGCCGGCGCCTTCTTCGTGACGCGCGCCAAGCGACGGCTGCGCTTCAAACGCCTCAAGTCGCATCCGACCGACCGCAGCACAGGCGTGATCTGCGACCACAGCATCGAGCTGAGCGTCTTCTATTCCAAGCAGGGCTACCCCAAGCCGCTGCGGCGTGTCCGCTTCAAAGACCCCGAGACCGGCAAGACGCTCATCTTCTTGACCAACCATTTCGATCTGCCGCCGCTCACCATCTGCAAGCTCTACAAGATGCGCTGGCAGGTAGAGCTGTTCTTCAAGTGGATCAAGCAGCACCTGCGCATCAAGGCGTTCTTCGGCACCTCGGAGAATGCCGTGAAGACCCAGATCTGGATCGCCGTGTGCACCTACGTGTTGGTGGCGATCGTGCGCAAGCGGCTGAAGTTGGAGCCCTCGATGCATGAAATTCTGCAAATCCTGAGTCTGAGCCTGTTCGAGAAAACTCCGCTCTATGAACTACTTACGCTCTCTGTGCAGGGGCTCAAACAGACCATTTTTGCTAACCAACTGAATCTGATCGACTAACGTTGGGACAGTAGTGGGAGTTCCTGATGAAGCAAGTTGTAGGTCCCGACGATCTCACGGACGCGGAGGTCGAGTCGATCGCTCAAGCCGTCGATGTTTTTCGGGTGGCACCAACGTCGCCGAGTTTCTTCACCTCTGTCCCAGTACGTGATGAGACTGGCAGGTTGTGCGAGGTTCGCTTCTACAAGGACGACGAAGGACAGCATCCGCTGGCGGTCATCGAAATCGCCGATGATGGCGCTGTGTTGCCGATGAGGTGGCTTGTCTGAGTGTCGCTAGTCCATGCACTCTAAGTGAGCGCTATTTCGATGGGGGGGACCGGACACCAGGCGTCGCTGCGTCCTCAATTTCAAAGGAGTAGTCGCTCACGCGATTGGGATCCACGGAACCGTTATCAGCCGCCGCTTCCCACGCGGCGGCCTCGTACTCTTCCTTACTTGGCCTGTAGTTCACGCCTGACATTTGGATTGGAATGATCGCTACGGCTTTTCCGGTCCTCTTCTCGATGATGGAGACGTTTTTCATTCCATACCTTCCTTTGGGATCGGTTGTCGCCCGGCGGCGGCTCCTGAGTCATCTTCGCTACGTCTGACCGGACGCGTCGCGCCCCGATCGCGAACCCGCTGATGCACTGAGACTGCCAGAAAAGTGCCAGATGGGCGTTCTGATCAGCCAATGACTCGCGTAACTATTTGATTTATTGGCGCTCCCTACGGGATTCGAACCCGTGTTACAGCCTAGAGCGGTTGAGGAGCCGCGAATCGTACCGTCTATATCAAGCAAGTCGCCATCTCTTGCCAAACACTGCTGGCGTTGCTCGATCGCAATGCGGCGAAAATAAAGGCCGTCGCTTCCAAACCGCTTTCGAGACCGGGAAATGCGGGATCGCGCGGCTCCGATGCATTCCCGTGCCGGGTGGATCGAATTGCTTGCGCAATCTCAGAGTAGATTGAGGCAAAAGCTTCGTAATAGCCTTCCGGGTGTCCTGGAGGCAGTCGTGTCACGGCTGCCGCCGCCGGATCGACCCCGGCTCCGGCCCGACTTATCTGCCGCTTAGGCTCGCCCAATGGTGCATGCCAAAGCTCATTCGGACGACATTGATGCCATTCGAGTCCGCCCTGGTCACCGTAGATTCGAATCGACAGCCCGTTGGCGTTACCGGGCGCGACTTGACATGCCCAGAGCAGTCCCTTCGCACCGCATTCGAAACGCAACAGCACCCGCGCATCATCGTCTACTCGTCGCCCGTTCACAAAGCTGGTCAGGTCGGCACAGACGGAAGTCACCTTCAGCCCGGTGATGTAGCGCAAGAGATCGTAGGCGTGGACTCCAATATCGCCGATGGCGCCAGCCCCGCCGGTCTTGATTGGGTCCGTGCGCCAGGTAGCCTGCTTTGATCCGGCCACCTCCACCCTTTCCGTGAGCCAGTCCTGCAGATACTCGACCTCTACCAGTCGTAGCCGACCGAGCAGGCGGGCGAGACACATCGTTCGCGCCTGACGGACCATGGGATAACCTCGGTAATTATAGGTTACTGCGACAATACGGGCGGCTTCAGCGGCCGCGTTCCGCAGCTGTCTGCCCTGATCCGCGGTAACGATCAGGGGCTTGTCGCAAATGACATGGATACCGCGGGTCAAGAAGGCTATCGCGATCGCCGCATGGGTATCGTTCGGCGTTACGATGGCCACAGCCTCTATACCATCGGGACGCGCTGCTTCGGCAACGGCCATGCGCTCGTAGGAGTCGTATGCCCGATCTCTCGATATACCGATGTCTTCAGCCGATTGGCGCGAGCGCTCCGGATCAGACGACAGTGCGCCGGCCACCAATTGGTACTGGTCATCCAGCCGTGCAGCGACACGATGCACGGCACCTATAAAAGCACCGCGTCCACCTCCAACCATCCCTAGGCGAATTCTATCCATCCTTCCGACTCAGAAGCGGGTGATCCGTGAAGGCCACAATCTTGATGCCAATTGTCAACTTCTATGGACCAAAGGTTTAGCGGTAGCCCGCTTGGCCGCTCTCGTGGATCTTTGGTCCGCGCTCGGTTATTGGTTCTGGTGCCTGCTCCACCGGAACGTTGGGCGCATCGATAATGCTGGTCCATCGATTCGGTTGCGCCGCCCATTGAACGGCATTTTGAAGCACCTTCTGAACATTTTCGTTGTGATACGTTGGATAGGTCTCATGTCCTGGCCGGAAGTAGAAAATCTTTCCAGCGCCACGCTGATAGGTTAATCCCGATCTGAATACCTCTCCGCCACGAAACCATGATATGAACACAGTCTCAAGCGGCTCCGGCACCGAGAATGGCTCGCTGTACATTTCCTCATATTCAAGCTCAAAGTAACTTGGCAGCCCGCGCGCGATAGGATGTGTCGGGTTGACGACCCAGATCCGTTCGCGCTCACCGGCCTCTCTCCACTTCAGCGCGCAAGGGGATCCCATAAGTCGGAGGAACAGCTTGGAGAAGTGCCCGGAATGCAATACCACTAACCCCATACCCATCCAAACCTGTTGCACGATTCGCTCTACCACGGGATCGGCAACCGCCTCATGCGCCGCGTGGCCCCACCACACCAGAACATCCGTGCGCGCCAACACGTCAACCGAGCAACCGTGTTCGGTATCCTGCAGCGTGGCAGTCGTGGCCCTGATTGCAGGCTCCACGTTCAGGGCAGTGGCAATCGTCTGATGCATACCGAGCGGGTAGATTGCGGCCACATCTTTACTCTCCCGCTCGTGGATATTCTCGCCCCAAACCAGGCACCGTATGGCCATTCTCGAGTTCTCCTGATAGCTGCATCCGAGGACGAACTATCAACGCCCCGACGGCAGCGCCGATTGCGCCACGTAGTCAGCATACGCATCGAAAACGATCGCAACCTTCAGTACGTTCTCCGGTTGGGTCATGATGAGATCATAGCCGCGCTGAGCCTCCCGGAATGCAACACGGTGCGTGAGCATCGGCGCAGTGTTCAGCTTGGCGTCAAAGAGTAGATCGCGGACCTGATCCGTAAGTCGTTGCCGATCCCACAGCGGATGGTCACGATGCGGGCAACCCCAGACACCCATGCTGGAGATCAGATCCGGCCGATTATGGTGCCACTCCTCGCCCAACCTCAGGCCGACGGCATCGCCCTGATAGAACCCGACGCTCACCACGCGTCCACCCACGCCGACTGCTGCGATGGCCTGATGTAGTGCTGGATAAACACCCGAGGTCTCAATCGCAACATCGACGCCGCCCGCACCGTAGTCGCGTTTGATCTGCACCCCCAGACCATCGTGGATATCAGCCTCCACCGGATCGATAGCTTTGCTTGCCCCGAGCTGCAATGCCATCCGTCGCCTGCCAGGCAACGGATCCGACACCACCACCTCCGATGCACCATTGAGGTGCGCTAGTTGCGCCGTGAGCAACCCAATTGCTCCGAGCCCTGAGACGAGCACGCGATCGCCCACCTTGATTCGCGCATCGTGAATGGCTTGCAATGCAACCGAACCAAGACTAATGAATACCGCAGGCTCAAGCGGTGCACTGCGCGGCAGCACCGTCACCGGATAGCCAAATTGCCGTTGCTGTGCCACATCGAGAATTGTTCGATCCTGATGCGGTGTGCCCGAGTGCACGACATCGCCTATGTGCAGACCGCTGACGCCCGCACCGACCTCGGTGATCACGCTGACCATTTCGTAGCCCAGCACGTCCGGGTCGTGTTCACTCGTATCGGCGCCAGTGACAAAGGTTCGGAGCGTCGAGTCGAAATATTTACCGGCGAACGGTGAGGTGCCTCGGACAAAGTGCAACTCTGTGCCGTGGCTGATCGAGCTGATCAAACTCTTGAGTCGAATCTCGCCTGCTCTCAGGGGTCTTTCAGCGTCGATATTGCCGATCGAAACATGGCCTGGCGAGCCAACCCGAAGAACCTGTGCCACGCCCGCTCCTGTCGATCACATCAAGTCAGCGATCCTACATCGAGCGACGAGACACGTAATCCATTTTTCGTGATGATCGCCGCTTGTCATGCGCCTGTTTCGTTGCACAGGAGCAGCAGTGCGGAATAACCCTTAACACGCATCTGCAGCCCTGGCACGATGACCGACCGTCACGCGCGGTCGTATGTCCTGATTCAGCTCAAAATGCATAGTTCGCCGCTATGCCTATTGTGCGGGGCCGGAACGTGCTGTTCTGGATTCGATAAGTCGTCGAGATGGGAAAGTACGACAACGTTCCAAGCAGCGGATGACTGTTGAAGACATTGTTCGCGAATAGTGACATATCGACTTTGCCCATCAGATAGCCAAGCCGCGTGTTGACGAGGTTGGTCGCCGGATCGGGCCTATCCAGCGGCACGTAATTCGCCCCCCCGACAATGCCGTTCTGGAATGGGCCCGGATTCTGGCTGTTGTACTGCCATTCAACACGCATATGAACGGTATCGCTGTTCTGCAGAGGAATCCTGTAGTTCCCCGCGACGACCAGGTTCCACGGCGCAACGACCTGCGGCAAAAACCCGACCTTCTCACCCTCTTCGACCGTGGTCACACCGCCGCTAATCGTGGTTTCGGTGTAATACGCATTGGTATAGGCGACCTTCAGATCCATTTGCAGCTGCGGCGTGATCAGCGCCCGTAAGCTCATGTCGAAGCCGTTGCTGGCCGCGTGACCCAAGTTGCCGACATAGTCGATACCGCAAGGAGCCGCAATGACCAGCTGCTGGATGTTGGACCAGAGCGCATGATAGACGCTGGTGTCAACCTGCAGCCGGTTGTCAAACAGCGTGTCCTTTGCGCCAATCTCATAACTCCAAAGCCAATCTGGCCGATACCCGGCAGGGTTAAAACCAGACCCCGTACAGCCGACCGGCAGCGGGGAATTACCCCCACCAATGCGGAATCCCTTGCTGGCGGAGGCGTAGAGCATGTTATTGGGATCGGCCTGGAAAGCCACCGCCACCCGAGGTGTGGTCGGGGTTGCGCCGGGAGATGCACTCAGGGGAGCTGAGCCAGCCAAAGTGGCGTTGAAATTCGTGTCAATGTGGGAGACGCGATAACCGAGCGTCGCAGTCCACTGCTTGCTCAGGTGAAAATCACCTTGGGCATACGCCGCGACCTGGATATCTTTGTAGTTCTGATTAACGACAAAGCCACCGGGATTACCCGCAGTGGGAGTGGTGTCCTGGTAATCCTGTTGGGTGCGATTGTCATAGAAGATGCCACCGACCCAGGTCACAAAGGCATTCGGTTGATTGGACGCCAGTCGCAGCTCTTCGGTATAAGCCTTGTCCCTCTGGCCGGTTATGGTCGGTGCCGCGTCGACCGTTGATGTGGGTACGTCAGGTCCAAGCGGACTGCCGTAACCAGAGCCACCAAAGCAGACGAAGCAATCGCCAAAATCGTTCGTGACCGTGACAACGCGATGCAAATAAGACGATACAAAGGTCAAGTCACCGAAGGGTAGCGGGGCCTCGACTTTGAGTGTGGGAAGGGTCCAGCTGTCGAGCGAATGCTCCGGCAGGAACGCCGCATCGTTGAATTGATCATCCGACACGTTGGAGTAAGCGGGGTAGAACCGACCGCTGTCGTCCTTATCAACGGATTGATAGTAAACAGCCGGCGTGATCTGCACATCATCGATCTTATACGCAAACGCCACCCGAAACGCTTCCTCGTAGTCCCTGTTAATGTTTGGCGCCACCACAGCGTTGTCCGGCGAGGGGCCGGGTAGGGGATTGACGAGATTCACATAGCCGCCATCACGCCGGTACCAGCCGGTGGCGCGAAAGCCGAGGGTATCCTGCGCGATCGGTCCGCCTGCCGACCCACCGTATTCATAGCTCGATGAGCCGTCCTTTGTGTTACTGAACTCGCCTTCCACAGCACCGCTATAGTTGTTCTGCACGTTCGCATCGTTGGTGATAAAACGCACCACGCCCGCTTCGGCACCCGCGCCGAACAAGGTTCCCTGAGGACCGCGGTCCACCTCTACACGATTCAAGTCGAAAGTGAGCGGCAGACCAGCACCGATATTGCCAAGGGGCGAGAGCCGTCCGGTGAGGGGCGTATCATCCAAATAGATACCGACCGTGGCTGGGCCGGTATCCGTGTTGATGCCGCGAATGTTGACGGTGGTGATCGTTGATGGAGCAACAGGCGTAACGAATTGAAGTCCGGGGGTATTTGCAGCCACGCCGACGATATTCTTGATGTCGGCGGCGACCAAATCGGCCTGCGTGAGCGTACTGACGCTGATCGGCACTTTCTGGACGTTTTCCGGCCGTCGCTCCGCGGTTACCACAATCTCTTGTAACTGCTCTCCCGGGTTGGCGGCCACTCCCTGCTGAGACGTTGTCTGGGCAACGGCCGGTGCCGAAGAAACGCCGACAAGGGATAGACCCAGTAACCCGAAGAGGCCGCAATTCTCGTGAACCCGTGTCGTTATCATCGTCCGCTCCCCCAACGTGTTGTATCGCCAGCGCCTCGCCTGTTCGTAGCGACCGATGAGTCGCTAAAGTCCCCCAATGCGCTGTTATCGTGGTGCCGATGAACCTTTTGCGTACGGCCCGTCGTTGCCCTGCACGATGTTGGGCCAATTCACCCCATCCCCGACTTTGCCGGATTGTCGACAATCCGTCAATAATACAGTAGCCTTGTCAAGGATGTTCCGGTGCAGGTAAACCTGCTGGAGCGGCGGGAACTTGCGCCATAGCGCTAAGGGCGGTTCATGAAATTGAGCTCATCGTCGGCGCAGAGAACTCCATCGCGGCCCGTCGCGCGATGGCTCTTTTTTCCAGAGCGTTCAGCAACACCAAGCACCCGGCAAGCAGGGCGATCGGGATGAGCGTCCAGTAGAATGCCGAAGCCCCCCCGTAGATCTCAAATACCTTGCCGGTGATCAGGGAGCCGGCAGTTGCACCCAGCGCGGAACTCAATATGATCAAGCCTGACATGGCTCCCTGCTGACGCGGCGGCAGCGAGGTGAGCATCACGGAGTTGATGACCGGATAGATCGGCGCCGTCACCATCCCAATCAACGGAAAAATGAATGCGGCCCAGGGCGCCGTCTGCCAACTGGTAATGGGAACCGTGCTCACCCTTGCCGCCAGCGGCAGCGCGATGACGACGAGGACGGCCGCTAGTCCTAAGCACACCAGTAGCACTCCGAGCCAGTGGAAAAATCGCACGGCTATGCCGCCCAATATTCGCCCGAGCACCGCCGAGGCCGCGAGGATGCTCGACAATTGAATGCTGAGCGTAACCGGAACATGCAATACCTCGCTGTTGAAGGTCGGCAACCATTTCATGACACCCTCGCCCAGCATGTCGTAGGTGAATACGCTTGCAACGAAGACCGCTGCGACAGCAGTCGTGGCGAGCTTGAACATCGCGATGAAGTCGAGGACCAACGATTGCGATTGTTGTTCCTTCTGGCGCACCTCCGATTCATCAAAGGGCACCATCCACAACCAAGCCAACGCCAGCATTGCCGTCGCGGCAACCACATAGTAGATGAGCAGCCATTGCGTGGAACTTGGATGCGCCTCGTCGCCATAGGCACTGAATATGAAGTACCCTGCGAACGTTCCGCAGGCATAGGTGGCTTCGAGGTAGCTCATAAGGCTCGCATGGTGTTTGATGTCATGCGCAAGCAGGCCGAGCGAGGCAAAGATGGCGCTTTTCATGAGCGCGAACGACACGCCCGTCACAACGAACAGCAACTCGATGGTGGTGAAGCTGTTTCCCAGGGGGACCCACGCGGCGATAGCCGCCACCATTGCCAGCGCGATGAGCATGGTGCGCTTGTAGCCGATGCGCACCACGTATGCGGACAGCAGCACTGCGGCGACGGCGACGCTCAGGTCCCTGCAGCCACCGAGTATGCCGGCCACCGATGGTGGGGTGCCGTAGTGCTGTTGCACCTGCAGAATCAGAATGCCGTCGCTGCTCATCACGACTGAAAAGAAAACGAAATTGAAAAAGAGCGCGAGTCTGATCCGCCAGTTTTTCAAAGCTCGCCCTCCTGGTGTCGACTCACGCACCTGCCACACCGATCCAGGCGTCGAGGCCGCTGAAGTGCAAGGTGTCGCCATTAACGCGAGCCGATGGCAATCCATGTTCTTCGATGCTCTGTCGCCACCGCTCCGGCGGATTCCAAGATACCGACTGGTTGCTTAGGTTGAATACGAGTAGCAGTCTCTCGTCCCCCAGGCTTCTCGCGAAGGCCAGTAACGGGGAAGGGGCATCCAGCAACCGCATGGATCCCGATCTCAACGCCGGATGCCGTTTGCGCCAATGAATGAACCGTCGATAGGCATTGAGTACTGAACCCACATTGAGATCCTGAATGTCGGCCGCCCGCGCCGGATGGTCCGGGCCGAGGGGGAGCCACGGCGTTGCGCTCGAAAATCCAGCGTGAGGCGCATGCGCCCTCCAGGGAAAGGGGGTGCGACACCCGTCACGACCCTTGAAATCCGGATAGAACTTGAGACCCCATGGGTCACGAATCGCCTCAAATGGCAGGTCAACCTCCGTCAGACCCAGTTCCTCACCCTGATAAATGCACGGGCAGCAGCGCAGACTGAGCAACAAGCCCATAAGCAGAATGGCCAATCTGTCCTTATCCCCGCCCTCGCCGGCCAAGTGTCGCCACCGTGTTACGTGCCTCGAAATGTCCATGCTGCTGAAGGCCATGCAGATCCAGCGCTCGCCTACGGTGTCGACTACACGGCGCAGGAGCGTGGCTGCTTGCGTGGCGCTGAGTTCCGACAAGGTCAAATCCTGGATCAAAGGCGCGTGCACCAGGTTCGGTGCTCCATATTTCGCACCTGCCACGCAACCGTCTACATCACCAATCTCGGCCATCAGGAATTTCGGGGGATCGTATCGATCCGCGAGTGCGCGGAATCTCAGCAGAATTGGGAGGACCCCCGAGGTATCGCGATCGAACAGATGCTCTTGCCGCAGAAACGGATTGCCCGCGCCGCCGTCGACATACGGCAATGGCTGATTCGACGGCACGGGAGGATTAGCGCGCAGATCTGGGTCCGGGGCCAAAGCGGTCACCGCATCGAGGCGAAATCCATCGACGCCGTGGTCATACCAGAAGCGCATTACCCCGAGCATAGCTTCCAGGGTTTCCGGGCACCGCATATTGAGCGCTGGTTGGTCGACGAGGAAGCTGTGAAAATAGTATTGGTTCCGGCGCGGCTCCCATTCCCACGCAACTCCACCAAAGATAGACAGCCAATTGTTGGGAGGTGACCCATCCGGTCGTGCGTCCGCCCACACATACCAGTCGCTCTTTGGATTGCTTCGACTGGCGCGGCTCTCCAAGAACCAAGGATGCTCGTTCGAGGTGTGGCACGCGACGATGTCGAACAGCACCTTTAACCCCAACTCGTGCGCCTTCTTGATGAGCCGTACGACGTCATCCAAGGTACCGAATCGTGGATCGACTGTGCAGAAGTCCGCCACGTCGTAGCCGAAGTCGCGCATCGGCGTCTTGAAAAATGGGCACACCCAGATCGCATCGACGCCGAGCGAGGCTACGTAGTCGAGATTCTCAATGATGCCCGGCAGGTCGCCGAGTCCGTCTCCATCGCTGTCTTTGAACGACAGCGGATAGATCTCGTAGATGACGGCCCCTTTCCACCATTCGCTCGCGGGGGGCGTCGTCCGCTCGAGCGCGGGGGTCATCCTCGCACCAAGTAGCGCTCGATGATTTCAGGGTTAGGTTCTACCCCCAGGCCCGGACTTTCCGGGACGCTGACATATCCGTCTTTGACTTGAATCGGATTGCGCGCTAGGCCGCGGGAAATTTCACCCGGCTCGACGCCATACTCGAGAATAAGGGCGTTAGGAATCGATGCGAGAAAATGCAGAGCGGCGGCGACGTTGATATCAGTGGTAAAGCAATGATTGGCTACTCTCTTGCCGTTTCGTGCCGCAGTTACGGCGATTTTCATGGCTTGGGTGAAGCCGCAACGCGTCAGATCCACCTGTGCAATGTCTATCTTCCCCTTCTCGATCAGTGTGTCAAAACCAGCTACCGTGCATTCCTGCTCGCCGGCGGCGATGTGTTGTAAGGCAGCCTCGGACAAACGCGCATAGCCGACGTAGTCATCGGGGTGCAATGGCTCTTCGATCCAGGTGAGGTTGTAAGGCTCAAATGCACGGCATCGTTGAATCGCCGTTTTCGCATCCCATACATGGCCGACATCGAGCATGAAGTCGACCTGCATACCCGTAACAGCTTTAACGGCCTCGATATAGCGCAAGTCGAGATCGACGCCCGATCTTCCGAACGGTTCCCACCCGAATTTGATCCCGGTGAACCCGGCATCGACAGCGCGCTTGGCCCGCTCCGCCGTGGCTTCCGGCGTCATCTGGAACATATTGGAAGAATAGGCCCGCAGTTTGCCCGGACTGCCACCCAATAGAGCGTAGATCGGTTTACCGAGAGCCTTGCCTTTGATGTCCCACAGCGCCAAATCAACGCCTGCCATCGCTTGCACAACGGCACCAGCCCTGCCGTAGTAGCTGGTCGACTCGTACATCCTCTTCCATAGAGACTCTGTCTGCAGCGGGTCTTGGCCTAACAGGATGTGCCGAAGCCCCTTTACCTGCGTATGCGAGACCGGCGCCTCTATGATGGCCTTCGCAACTGACGGGCAGCCATCGACTTCGCCCCATCCGACGATCCCGGCATCGGTGCTGATTCTGATGATGAGGGCGTCCTGAGAACTGTCGGTGCGCGTTTCATCAATGGTGGGAAGGCGCAGATACAGGGCCTCTACGTTGGTAATTTTCATGATCGGCTCTCGAGCTCCCACGGCTGTCGTTTTTGTATTTTTGTCGACAATCAGACTACAATCAAGCACTTTCTGGGAGCGAGCGACCACACGCCATGGTCGAATCAGAAGACGAACTCATACTGCGCGTGGGCACCGCGCAACTCGGGATCGTTCCGTCGCTCGGATCAGCTGTCGATCATTGGAGACTCGGCGCGCTGGACATCCTGCGGCCTGGCCGTACGGGGAGCCGCGATCCTTTGCACTTGGCTTGCTTTGCCATGGCGCCGTTCTCAAACGTTGTCGACTCCGGGGGGGCAAGATTTCGTGGCGATTTCTTTGCATTGGCGCCTAACCATCCCGCTGAACCACTACCCATACATGGGGATGCTTGGCTCGCATCGTGGTACGTGGATCACGTCTCCGACGTATGCGCCGAAACTCACTATGCCCACGATGGCAAACACGGCTTCCCCTTTGCCTATCTCGTTCGCCAGCAAATACAGCTCGACAGAGCCCTGCTGCGCATACGGTTGGTTCTTCGCAACACGGATACTCGGCCCATGCCCGCAGGCCTCGGTTTGCATCCATATTTTCGCAAGGACATCGGTACTCGGTTGCAAGCGCAGCACCATGGTCGCTGGACCGGAAGAGGCGTGACTGCAGACGAGCGCTTTCTGTTACCGGGCGAGCTGCCCGAGGCGGGAATCGACGATTGCTTTGTGGGTTGGACCGGACTTGCACTGCTTACCGGGCTCACTGGAGGTGTCCAGATCACCATCCAGTCGTCGGAGGTGGCTAGGGCCCTCGTAGTATATTCTCCAGCACGATCCGATTTCGTCTGCGTCGAACCCGTGTCGAACGTCAATGACGGAATTAACGCCTTTGCGCGCGGCGTCCCGGACACCGGTGTTCGTGTTCTTGAGCCCGGAATGTCGATGGAGTTAGCGACCTTGATTCGAGTCGAAGAGTGAATGAAGAGGCTCGTAGGCGCCTCTCCGGCGTCGGTATTTGGATCGCAAGGTGCCGCTGGATTTCAGCATGTTTCGTGCCCGCCGTGGTTTTGTTCTAGTCCGTATGGCCGTTAATCTGAGTGGTAGTCAAGTTTAGTGACGCGGCCAGGAAAATGGCGAAACCGGTGCACTCACGGCCCATCGAGGGCCGAGTGAAGCTCATGTCTTCATGGAGGGGGGGATAGTCATGGTCAATGGTGGCCGATTGCAGCAACGGCGGGCCATTGTAACGGGTGGTGCGAGGGGAATTGGTCTAGCGGTTGTGCGCCGTCTGCTGGAAGAGGGGGCGCGTGTGGCTATTGTCGACGTGGATCAGAGCGCGCTAGCAGAAGCGCTGAGGTCGGTCGGGGACATTAATTGCGAACTACCCATCGCATGCTGCTGCGATGTGAGAAGTACAAGCAGCATCCAGGGGCTCAGGGATCAGGTGAAACAGCACTTCGGGGGCATTGACATCCTGATTAATAATGCGGCCATTCTGGACTGGACTGCCATTGCGGACCTGACTCCGGCAAAGCTCCAGGAAGTGTGGCAGGTGAATTTCTACGGGGCAGTCGGCTGTATTCAGGCATTCCTGCCGGATTTGTCGCGCAGTCGCAATGCTCGTATCGTAAATGTGGCATCCATCAATGGCATGCGCGGCACATCGAATTCGCTCGCATACAATACCTCGAAAGCGGCGCTCATCAATCTGACCAAATCCTTGGCTGTCGACTTGGCTCCTCAAGGCATCATCGTAAACGCAGTCGCACCGGGTTTTGTCAACACACGTATGTCGAAGCTACCGGATGGAGGTTCTGAGTACGACACGCAGTGGTTTAAAGACATTTATATCACGCATCGGCGCATTCCCCTGACTCGACCGGGTTTGCCAGAGGATATTGCGGGCCCTGTCGTTTTTTTGTGCTCCGACGATGCCCGGTACATTACCGGCCAGGTCCTTGTTGTCGATGGCGGACTAACGGCGACGTTCTGAGAGCAGGTTGAGATGATTGGACAGGGCGGACCAGTTATCTTCGATCTCGACGGCACGTTGGTCGATTCCGAATTACTGTATGCAGAGGCGTTGCGGTTAGTGCTCCTGGGCGTTGGCATTTCGATGGACGCGGGGTCCTTGTGTAAGAGATTTGTGGGAATCGATAACAACTCGATCTTGCAGCAGCTTGCAATCGAGGAAAGTTTGATGTTGCCGGTCGGCATTGAAGAGAGATTGCAGCAGACCATCGAGAGCCTGATGCAATCGCAACTGAAGCCGATGAAAGGCGCTGAGGAGGTCTTGACCGCATTGACCAGGGGGAACGTGCCGCTGGCTATTGCGTCCAATTCCACTTCTCACATTGTCTCAAGGATGCTGGAGCAGAGCGGGCTAGGTGCGTTTTTCGCCGGACGTGTCGCCACGCGTGACCTGGTAAGGGCTCCCAAACCGGCGCCGGACATCTATTTGCTGGCCGCGCAGATGGTGGGATCACCGCCTGAGCTTTGTCTGGTTGTGGAGGATTCACCGACCGGGGTCGCCGGCGCCCGAGCAGCCGGCATGACGGTTATCGGATTTTCGCCTGACGCAGCCGGCTGTTCGGCGGAGTCGCTGGTGCAGGCGGGCGCATCGAGCGTCATCACAGAATTGCGATGCCTCGTGGCGTGAGGGAATATTGGTCCGGATGCTAACGACAAGGATCGATCAAGTGTCGGACGAGGGTATATTGCGCTGCTTTACAGGCAAGAATCAGTCGCTTGCACGTGGGGGCGATCACGTTGTCTATGCAAACGAGAGATCTGAAAAAGACAGTGGCTAGCAAGGGACACATGGGAGAACGCGGGGAGCGTGGCGAGCTGGGACGCTTGCAAGCGTTAACTTACGTGGACCAGGTCGTGGACGTAATCATCGGGCAGGCGGCGAGGGGAAGAATTCTGCCTGGTGGACGGATCAACGAACTGCAACTATCCCAAGAGTTGGGGATATCGCGGGCACCGATTCGCGAGGCACTCCGCGTCCTGGTAGCACAGGGTGTGGCCGAGAGCGTA
The DNA here is from genome assembly GCA_963837075.1 of uncultured Gammaproteobacteria bacterium. GTDB lineage: Bacteria > Pseudomonadota > Gammaproteobacteria > Steroidobacterales > Steroidobacteraceae > 13-2-20CM-66-19. The sequence goes on from CAWILY010000009.1 coordinate 1,873,649, forward strand.
GCCTACCAGGGTGTTCGTTTGTCCCCACTGACAGCCGAGCGGGTGCAGCAGATAAGCGAAGTAAGGTTTGAGCTGGAAAAGCTGGCGTTGCGTAAACTCTCATCGATGCGTGAGCACGACTTTCTAGCAAAGACTCTCAAGAACCTGATTGAAGATATGCGCGTGGCGGTGCGAAGATCAGACGTGCTGACGCTGGTGACTTTGGACGCCGATTTTCATGAAGCGATAATGCGAGCTGCCGAAAATCCTGTGTTGCTCAAGTTTTGGCAAATGCTAAGGCCCCAGTTGATTATCATGTTCGGACTCGGGGCAAGGAGTAAGCCTCTGCGAAAAATTGTTGAGGAGCATCGTCAGCTCTTGGGCGAATTCGACTCCGGCAAACTCAAGGGACTCGAGGAAACATTGTCCCAGCATATTCTGGCCGACAACATGGCGATTGATTTCGCTAGCATTAATGCGACACCGTCGACCCCCCAAAAAAAGCGAACGTCCTCGAAGACCTAAAACGGCGCGCGCGGAGAAATGATTCCCTCCACGGCCAGGTCCAGTTTGAACAGATGGCCGGCATAGTCATCTGGTTTGTCTGAACTGCTATCTGACGGGTCGCGGGCTGTGGTGATGAACAGCGTGCGCAGGTCAGCCCCCCCAAAGGTGCAACTCGTTATGCAGCGGGAGGGTAAGACAACGGTACTGACCTCTTCACCGTTCGGGGCATATCTCACCACAGAGCCACCGTTCCAGCGGGCATTCCACACGTAGCCGGTTGAATCGACGGTCAAGCCGTCCGGCAAGCCCGCAGAAGAAGGAACCTGTGCGAATACGCGCCCATTTTCGAGTGATAAACGATCGGCATCCCACTCGTACGCAAAGATAACGTGCTGCGGGCTATCGACTAGATAGACCGTGTTTCCATTGGGTGCGAAGGCTGGTCCGTTGCCGACGATAAGACCTCCACGAAGGCCGTGCCACGTATCGATTGCTGAAAGGCAGAAGAGTCCGCCGACAGGGGCGCTCTCCTTAACGTCGGCCGTCGCGACCAGGATCTGCCCGGTCGGGTGAACTGCAACGTCGTTCGGTGGCGCAAGACTGAAACTTGCATGAGGACGGCAAACGCGCCCGGTAACCTTGAGCGCTTCGTCGATCGAGAAGACGCCGTCGGCGTTGAAAACCAGATAACCGCCTGCACGGCGCAGACATAAGCCACCTAAGGGGGCGCGCAAATCCAAGGCAACGGAGCGCGTTTGAGAGTTCTCCGGATTGAATTCAAAGATTCTTGGATCCAGCAAATCCAAATACAGAAGTTGCCTTCTCTCTGGGTCCCACAAAGGGCACTCAGCCAATACCGCTCTTGCACTGGAACATCGCTGTGGCAAGGATTGTGGCGCAGCCGCATTTCGAATTCGGTTCATAGCATCATCCATCAATCGCTCGGCGACACGTTCGCTGCAGCAGGCACGTTTGGGAACACCGCATTCTCTGCTGGCATCGAGCCGCGCTGACTGACGACAACAGCAGCGACACGATTTGCAACGCTCGCGGCGTCAAGTCGTGTGCAGCCCTTCACGCGAGCGGCAACATAACCCGCAAGGTGTGCATCACCAGCACCGACGGGATCGACCACGGTGACAGGGGCAGCAGCCACGTGGTCCCAATGTTTATCGACGCCGACCCAGCATCCGTGTTTTCCGCCACGTATGATGTATTCACCGGACAGCCCACTGATGCGATCAACAATCTCGGTGACGCCGGCGGCCTGCCAGAGAATCCTCTCGTCCTCGAGGCTTGTAGCAATGACGGCCGCGAGCCGCTCCAACGTGCCAATGCGTTCCCTGGCTTCGTTAGCGCTTGTCCATAGGGTCGGCCGAAAGTTGCTGTCAAACATTACGCGACACTCATCACGGTGGAGATCAATCCAAGCGCAAAGGTCCTTGAAGCTCGCTGCAGAACACAGGGCAAGCGTGATTCCCGTGGTGATCACGACCTGTGGCGTGCCGAGGAGTTCCTCGAACTGAAGGAGTCTGGCTGAGTGGAGAAATTGACGGGCTGCAGATTGCGAGCGCCAATAGGAGGAGGTGGGCTGACGGTTGAGGTCGGACGAGATGCCGTAGATGCCAGGCTCACCGGCATTCGGCGGTTCGACAATCTTAATGCCCTCGCACGTCAGCTTATTGCGGAGCCACGCGGCGTAGACGCTGTCTCCTAGGGCCGTGACCATGGAAAGCTGGAAATCGTCTGCTCCCAGAATTCGCCGTAGGCAGACCATCGTATTAGCGACGTCGCCGCCGAAGGAGACCCGAAGGTTGTCATCGGCAGTCGGCTGCAACTCGATTAGCGGCTCGCCCACGGCAGTGATGCGTCGGACGTTGGTCCAGCGGCAATCAGCGTTCCGTTCTGTCGACATGCCGACAATGATACAATGACTGCCGTAAGCGACGCACAGCCGGTGCAACAGTTCAAGGCGAGGCGCGAGCGCCGCCGCAGAGGAACAGGGTCACCCCGAGTACCCCAACGAAGGGCCTGAGGTGCGCGCCAACAGGTGATCGTGGTTTGCTAGAGAACTCGTAGGCGGGAAAGTGCGATGAGCGCAATCAGAGATCAGCGTTTCATGGAGCTCGCCGGCAGGATATCTGTGATTCCGGTTCTGACCATCGAACAAGTCACCGATGCAGTTCCGGTCGCGGCGGCCCTTGTGTCGGGAGGCCTTAACGTGCTCGAGATCACGATGCGCACTGAGTGCGCGCTTGAGGCTGTAGCTAGAGTTGCTGCAGAGGTGCCCAAAGCAATTGTGGGAGTGGGGTCGGTGATCGATGCTGCGCAGTTCGCTGCGGCTCATAAGGTTGGTGCACGCTTTGCGGTTTCGCCGGGAGCAACTGCGGAACTCGAAGCCGGAGCGCGCGCTGCAGAAATGCCTTGGCTTCCCGGTGCCCAGTCGGTAAGCGAGCTGCTCTCGCTGCGGGAACGTGGTTGCAGATTTGTAAAGTTTTTTCCGGCCCACCCGTGTGGCGGGCTGGAATTCTTGCGTGCAATGATTGGCCCTGTACCGGACATGTCATTTTGTCCAACCGGTGGAATTACTGCGGAGACTGCGCGCGAGTATTTGGCACTCCCTAATGTCGGATGCGTGGGTGGCTCTTGGCTGACCCCGCCTTGGCTCGTAAGAAACCAAAATTGGAATGAAATTCGCTCGCTAGCTGAGCACGCGTATCGATTGCGCTAATCCATCCGGTTTAGAGCTGACCCAGTTTTCCGTGTTAGCTCTATTGAACTCCTCCAAACCTTACTCTGCGCCGTCAGATCTTAGTTCGAGGAGGTGCGGCGATGCACCAGGAGCTGAAGCGCCATCGACACGTGACGCTGCAGCTGCTGTGGGAAGAATATCGGGCTGAGCACGGCCCCGCGGCGTACAGCTACAGCGAGTTCTGCACCCATTACCGGCGCTGGAAGCGCCAGTCGGCGCGCTCGATGCGCCAGCGGCACATCGCCGGCGAGAAGCTGTTCATCGACTATGCTGGCACCCAGGTCCCGATCTATGGCGCGCACGATGAGCCGGTGCTCTGGGCATCGGTGTTCGTGGCGGTCTGGGGCGCGAGCAACTACACCTACGCGGAAGCGACCCGCACGCAGTCGCTCCCGGACTGGTTGGGATCCCATGTCAGGGCGCTGACGGCCTGTGGGGGCGCGCCGGCGATCTTCGTCCCCGATAACCCCAAGGTCGGCGTCACCAAAGCCGATCGCTACGAGCCGATCCTGCAGCGCTCGTATGACGAGCTCGCGCGTCATTATGGCGCAGTCGTCATCCCGGCGCGACCGTTCCGGCCCCGGGACAAGCCCAAGGTAGAACAGGGAGTTTTGCTGGTCTCCCGCTGGGTGTTGGCGCGGCTGCGGCACCAGCGGTTCTTCAGCCTGGACGAGCTGAACACGGCGATCGCAGCTCTCATGGTCGAACTCAACGAGCGCCCCTTCAAGCGCCTGCCGGGCAACCGGCGAGCAGCGTTCGAGACGCTCGATCGGCCGGCGATGAAGCCCTTGCCGGCGACAGCGTACGAATACGCGCTCTGGAAGCGAGCCAAGGTCGGCGTCGATTACCACCTCGAGGTCGAGCGGCACTACTACAGCGTCCCGCACACCCTCGTCGGCCACGAGGTCGAGGCCCGCTTCAGCGCCAGTACCGTCGAGTGCTTCTTCAATGCCCGCCGCGTCGCCGTCCACGCCCGCAGCTACCAAGTCGGCAAGCACACGACGATCCCGGAGCACATGCCGAAATCGCATCAGAAGCACGCCGAGTGGAGTCCAACGCGGCTGATCGGCTGGGCTGGCACTATCGGCCCGAACACCCAGGCGGTCGTCACCTACCAGCTCACCCACAAGCCGCACCGGAACAGGGTTATCGCGCCTGCCTCGGGCTCCTCGCGCTCGCCAAGCAGTACGGCCCCGAGCGGCTCGAAGCCGCCGCCAGCCGCGCAGTCGCGATCGGCTCCCTGAGCCGCCATAGCGTGAAGTCGATCCTCGAGCGCGGCCTCGATCGGCGCTCATCCAGCGCGCCCGATGAACTCGCCCTGCCACTGCACAGCAACGTGCGCGGGCCGGGCTATTACCACTGAGAAGAAGGAGAACTCGATGCTCAATAATCCCACCCTCGAGACGTTGAGGGCCCTCAAGCTCCACGGCATGATCGCCGCCTTCGAGGAGCAGCTGCAGAATCCGAGCACCGCGAGCCTGTCCTTCGAGGAGCGCTTCGGGCTCCTCGTCGACCGCGAACGGTTGACCCGCGAAAACGGCCGCACCACGCGGCTCCTGCGCCAGGCACACCTCAAGCACTCGCAAGCCTCGGTCGAGGACATCAACTACCGCGCCGACCGCAAGCTCGACAAGCGACTGATCGCAACCCTCGCCAGCGGGGAGTGGATCCGCCGCGGTCAGGGGCTCCTCATGACCGGCAAAACCGGCACCGGCAAGAGCTGGCTGTTCTGCGCACTCGCCCGACAAGCTTGCCGCCAAGGCCGCTCGGTGCGTTACTGGCGGCTCGCGAGACTCCTTGAGCAGCTGCGCATCGCACACGCCGATGGCAGCTACATCGGGCTGCTCAAGAAGATCGCCAAGACCGACGTGATCGCGCTGGACGACTGGGGACTGACTCCGACCACCGCCCAGGACCGCGCTCACCTGCTCGAAGTCCTCGACGATCGTGTGGGCGAGAAGTCCACCGCCATCCTCAGCCAGTTGCTGGTCGAGGACTGGCACACCTATCTCGGCGAGCCGACGCTCGCGGATGCGATCCTCGATCGCCTCGTGCACCGCAGTCACCGCCTCGCACTCACCGGAACCAGCGAAGGCCTCCAAGCGCGTCCGTCGCTGTCGATAGAATTCTACAGCGCACTTTTTCCGCATTTTTCCCGGGGCCATGGTGGATTCCGCCGCAATGCGGTCCCGGCTAATTGAGTCGGCGGGCGAGGACGTTCGGCGCGCCTCGAAGTATTCATCAAGTGCGTCTTCTACCCGAAGATGCGTCCGGACCTCGCGCGTCGGGCAATCTTCGCGCAGAGCCATACGGACGGCGTCTGCGAACGATAAAATCGTCGCACCGTCCGCTTCGTTGACGTCATCGGCGCGCGCCAAGCGCCGCCATCGATGCGTCCCACCGATATGCTCCCTGAGCACCCAAGTACCGCCCCGTGCGCCTCGGTAATAGCCGATCGCACGACCCGAGTTCGACCTCATGCCAGTAGGGCACTTTTCGAGAAGCCAGCTTGCGGCGCGCTTCGCGTGTTTGGAGGCGCACGTTTCTGTGCTGGCGCGGCATGGGCTAAATTATCGCAAGGACGGAGCTTGAGCGGGTGTCGAATTTCCTCAGGTTTCCGTTCTGGACGAAACGGATCCCAACAGCAATTACGCCAAGCGCCACCATTGGTGGCAGCCGATCCGAGCATGGCTCACAATACAAAACCATCGCGTTAAGGCATCGGTGATGTTAACGACCAACTTGACGCCCAAGGCCCTCCACGGGATTTTCTAGACTCCATATAGGCGTTTAGCCTGCGCCTTCATGCCCGAGCAAGCGCTTTAGTTTCGCACGATTTCCAAGGTTCACAGCCAGGAAAGCAACACTAAAGATTGCGGCGATTCCAGCGAGCATCAGGGTGCCAATCGCATTGATCTCCGGATTTACTCCGACACGCAAGCTAGAAAAAATGGCCATCGGCAAGGTGGTCGTCTCTGGCCCGGCAAGAAAACTCGACGTGACGACGTCATCGAATGAGAGGGTCATGGCAAGCAGCCAACCGGAAAGAATCGCAGGCAGCGCGAGCGGTAAAGTCACGGTAATAAGTACGCGCAAAGGGCGTGCCCCTAGGTCGCGCGCCGCATCTTCGAGCGACGCATCACGTCCCAATACACGCGCAAAAACAACGGTAGCGACGATGGGCGCACTCAGGGTTGCGTGCGCTATCACCAGAGTCAGCAGGCCCTTGCCCTGCTGCCAACCCGTAAGTGTTTCGAGAGCCGCGAACAGCATCAGAAAGGAAAACCCGAGCAGGATTTCGGGCGCGAAAATTGGAATTGCCAACAAGGCTAGTAACGTAGCTCGCCCGGGAAACCGCTCCAATCGACCGAGCGCAATCCCGGCAAGGGTTCCAATGACCACTGCGACCAGCGACGACCATAACGCAAGCCGTAGCGATCGATAAGTCGCGTCCAACAACTCCTCATCTGTTCGTAACGCTTGGTACCAGTGCACAGACGGAAAACTCCCTCCACCGTCGGTTGCATATCCACTGAATGAAAACATGATGATCCAGGCAATGGGCAAGTAAAGGAACACGAATCCTAATACGAGGATCACCGTCTGCCAAAGGCGTTGTTCCCCGGAGTTCATTCCTTCGCAACACCCAGCGGACCAAGCCAGCGTCTTAGAACATACGACGGAATGATGAGCAGCAGAAACGTAGCGATTGCGATCGCTGCCGCCAAGGGCCAGTCACGATTCTGGAAAAATTCATCCCAGAGAATACCGCCTATCATGATCGTACTGCTGTTGCCGACCAGCTCCGGAATCACGTATTCACCGACGGCCGGGATGAACACTAAGACCGCCCCCGAGATCAATCCGGGAAGCGCTAGAGGCAGGGTGACCGTTCGAAAGGCGTAGGCCGGTTTCGCGCCCAGGTCAGCCGCCGCTGCCAGCAATTCTCCCGGAAGGCCCTCCAGTACCGCGTACATGGGCAACACGAAGAAGGGCAGATAGGAATACACCATCACGAGCAGGACGGCTGCTGGGGTGAATAGCATTGGAATGGGATGATGGATCAACCCCAGCGACAGCAGGACACTGTTGATTGGGCCGGAATCGCGAATCAAACCAATCCACGCGTAGGCCCGCAGGAGAAAGGACGTCCAGAACGGCAGAACCGCGAGAAACACGTACCAATTGCGCCGATTTGGGGGAGCTTGCGCGATCGCGAGCGCGATCGGAAATCCGATGATAACGCAGCCGATCATCGTGAAAGCCGCGTTTATAAGGGCGGTCAGGAACGCAGAACGATACAGAACATCTGTCGTCAGTAAGTGAAAGGCCCGCATGCTCGCATTTACCGTCAGATGTCCGCCCGAATTATTGACGAGCGGCGCTATCGGCGGAATTGCGTCAGCGACCACATGCACGGACAGTAAAGCGACTGCAATCAGCGGCACCGCCAGTAACGCAAGCAGCCAGACGAGCGGTACCGCGATCGTCGATCGGTCGACTAAGGTCAGGCGGCCAGATTTCATTCGGTAAACACCACAGCAGCGTCCCAGGGCAGTTTCACATAAACCACGCGGCCAGCGATAAGCTCACTCTGCGCTCTGCTGTGAACATTCATTAGTGCCGCGTCGAGCACCCGACCGCTCGACAGTCGGATCGTCGCGCGCGAAAGCGTTCCACCGTAGGAGATCTGCTCAACTGTCCCGCTCAACTCATTGAGAAGGTTCGTCGGGCTAGCCGATACGACCAGTTTTTCGGGTCGGAAACCCACGGCGCATATGTTCTTTGCTTTAACGTCTTCGTCATGCCCGATCTGAATCTCGATACCTTCGTTGGTGGTAAATCGGCATTGGCGTGAATCGATATCTTGCGCCGAACCCTCGAATAAATTGATGTTGCCGAGGGAAGAGGCCACGAATCGGCTCCGCGGTTTTTCGTATAGGGCTCGCGGCGGCCCAAATTGCACAATGTGGCCCTTGTCCATGACGGCGATATAGTCTGCCATCCCCATCGCCTCTTCTTGGTCGTGGGTAACGACAATGAAGGTGGTTCCGACGGCTCTTTGGATGGAGATCAATTCGCTTTGCACCTGTGCGCGCAGGCTTCGATCAAGCGCGGCCAGGGGCTCATCTAATAGTAAAATTGCCGGCTTCATGACCAAACAGCGGGCTAGGGCTACGCGTTGTCGCTGGCCGCCGGACAATTGATCCGGTCGCCGATTGCCTAGGTTTTGAAGTCGCGCGAGCTCCAGAGCCCACGCAACCAAGCGCTGCCGCTCGGCCCGCGGCACACTCCGGGCCTTCAGGCCGTACTCGACATTGCTTCGTACCGTCATGTGCGGAAAGAGCGCGTAGCTCTGAAACATCATGTTGACTGGCCGGTCAAACGGCGGCACGGCGAGCATGTTTTTGCCATCGATGCTTAGGGTGCCGCTGTCGTGGTCTTGCAATCCTGCGATGATCTGCAGAAGGGTGGTCTTCCCCGACCCGGACGCTCCGAGCAACGCGACGATCGAACCACGTGGGACCTTCAGATTCACATCTTGAAGTACTGACGTCAGGCCAAACGATTTGGAAACGTTTCTTAGCTCGAGAATCACTGAGTCGTTACGTGACACGGTCAATGCCCCGTTTTCATCCGCAGCCAAGCTCTCGACAGGACTCGGGTCTCTTGCATCGAAAAGGCTTTATCCAGCGAGAGCCGTTCGCGTGCCGAACTCGGTGGATAGATTGTCGGATTGTCGCGTAGCTCCGGCGGCAGTCGTGCCATTGCAGCTGCGTTTGCGATAGCAAAGCCAGTCGCTTGCGCCAGCTCGACGGCAACCTCCGGGCGTAGAACGAAGTCGATGAACTTGAGCGCGGCATCGGCATGACGTGCGTCCGCCGGGATCGCGAACGCGTCGATATACATGGGGATCCCCTCGCGCGGCAGGCGGTATTCAAGGCGCACGCCGGTGTGCAATTGCGCTGCTAGACGCTGCGCAGCCATCGCGTCGGCGGAGTATCCGATCGCAAGACACAACTCACCGCGGGCCAGCTGATCGTAATACCCAGGCGTGTTGATTCTCCTGATGAAGGGCCTGACGCTCGCAAAGGTGTGAGAGATACTTGCAAGGGATGTCGGGTCCGCGGTCAGCTCTTTCCGGCCCAGGTAGAGGGAGATCATCGGAAGTACATCGACCCAAGAATCGAGGACGCTGATACCGCATTGTTTGAAACGGGCGGCGATATCGGGCTGGAAGAAGATCTTGAGACTATCCACCGGAGCACCGGGCATGATTGCTAAAATTTTATCAGGGTTGAAAATGATTCCAGTCGTGCCCCACACATAGGGGATTGCGTATTGATTCTTGGGATCTACACGCCGCATGATCTCCAAGAGTTTCGGGTCTACGTTATCCCGATTGGGAATTAGTGCGAGATCCAACGGAAGCCACAGGCCTTTGGGAATCTGCCGGCCCAGGTGCGGCGATACGTTCACGGTGACGAGATCGAAGCCGGAATGTCCTGCTGATAGAGTCGTCTCGGCAACATCGTTCGAATCGAGAGTCGCGTAGTTGACCTTAATGCCGGTTTCACTTTCGAACTGCTGGAGGACGGTACTCGGAAAGTACTCTGCCCAGGCATAAAGATTGAGTACCTTGCCCTCATCCTTCTCGATTGGTGTCTGTTTGGCGCACGCGCCGAGCCAGCAGAGTGCCACCAAGGCTGGCGCCCAGCCGATGATCTGACGGCGCCGCGCCCGCGGCGCGTTGCACCTCACGTCAGTCAATCTCCAGTGAAATGCCCGGAGACTGTCCCGTCGAGAGTCGTCAGCGAGCCATACAGATCCGGACGCCGGTCCCGAAAGCACCCCCAACTTTGCCGATAAGCACGACACCGCTCGAGATCAAAGGTGTGGACCAGTACTTGTTCGGACACGCGATCCGCGGCAACTAAGAGTGCCCCCAGGTGATCGGCAATGAAGGATGAGCCGTAAAATGTCATCGATACATCGTCGGTCGCTTCCGTTCCGACACGATTCGCGGCAACTACTGGCACCATGTTCGCGCCGGCATGTCCGCGCATTACGATCCGCCAATGCTCCATGGAATCTAGGGTGGGATCGTTTGGCTCAGTTCCTATCGCTGTCGGATACATCAGAAATTCTGCGCCTTGCAGCACGAGCGCGCGAGCCGCCTCGGGGAACCACTGATCCCAACATATGGCTATGCCTAACCTGCCGTAGGCCGTTGGAATGGGTTTAAAGCCGGTGTCGCCTGGCGAAAAGTAGTACTTCTCTTCATAGCCAGGTGCCTGTGGAATATGACTCTTGCGGTAGTGGCCGACGACGTTACCGTCCGCATCGATCACTACCACCGAGTTGAACAACGCCATGCCGGCGCGCTCATACAGGGATACGGGTATCACAAGGCCAAGGTCCGCTGCGAGACGACGGAAATGCGCCACTGTGGGGTGGCGGCTCAAGGGATGAGCTAAATCGTAAAAACGGCTCTGCTGCACCGCGCAGAAGTAAGGCGTCTCGAATAACTCCGGCAGGAGCACGACTTGTGCTCCCTGCTCGGCAGCTTGTCCAACAAGCCGATCGGCTTTCGCTATATTGTCGTCTCGGTTCCAGCTGCAGCTGAACTGAATTGCTGCCAGGGAAACGGTGCTCATCGAAGACTCCCGGCCGACACTGGAAATCAGACCTTGCCCGATCCGGCCGGCTCTTGCTGGGTAATGCAATGGATGCCGCCGCCACCGCGAAACAGGGTGTTCAGCGCGACCGGCACGACCGTTCGAGCGGGGTAAGCACGTCGTAGCGTATCGAGGACCGCCACATCCTCGGCAATCCCGTAAGCGGGAGCAATCACGGCGCCATTGGTGATGTAGAAATTGACATAGGAGCGGCAGTAAACGCGGGCCCCAGCCGGCACCGCGGAGCGGGGGGCTTCGGCAATCGGCAGAACATTGAATTTGCGCCCTCGAGCGTCTGTCTCAGTTTCCAGTACCTTGCGATTCTGCGCCATAATCCGAAATCTGGGGTCCGCCGGATCCGCGACCACTTCGCACAGAACCGTGGCCGGCTTGGTATACGCCACATAGCCATCGACGTGCCCGTCTGTTTCAGTGTCCTCGACGTCCCCGGGCAGCCAGATGATCTTCTGCACGCCGAGCATCGCGCGTAGCTCGGCCTCGGCTTCCGCTTTACCCCAGCCGGGATTACGGTTGGAATTGAGCACACAGGTCTCGGCGGTTATCAGGGTTCCCTCCCCATCCGAGAGAAAGCCGCCGCCTTCGATGACTAGCTTCGATTTGTAAACGGGCAGCTCAGCGAAAGCAGCGATACGCTCGCCTACAGTCGCATCTTTGTCGTGCGGCTGATATTTATTGCCCCACGCGTTGAACGTAAACGCGGCAGCTGCGCGGCTGCCCTGCGGACCAACGAGGAAGGTAGGCGCGGAATCACGCAGCCATGAGTCATCGATCGGCATCGGCGCGACGCCTATCGATGGACCACACCTCCCGCGCGCATCTATCGCCTGCTCGGGGTCTGCCAGCATCGTAACAGGCTCAAATCGCGCAATGGCCTGGGCCACGCGTACGTAGTCCTCGCGCGCCGCCTCAAGGTGCTCTCCCCAAAGTTCTACCCGCTTCGGCCATGCCATCCAACAGCGGGCATGCGCCGCCCACTCGGCGGGCATCACAAATCCAAGGTCGGCTGGCTTCATCTCAACTCCTGTTCGGTTTCCGAGCATAGGCTTCAATTGCGGTGCAAACCTCCCTGACCGGACTGCGGGGAAGGAGCTAGTTAGTTGCGGTGATTCGATCGGCGCTAATTAGCAATCCTGTCTAGCGGCGATAAGTCACCGTGATCCCGAGGGTGCGCGGGCGAATTGTGTGATCATAGAAGAGGTCAGAAGTGTTCGTGTCTCGTGTATGGGTTAGGACGGGATGCGAGTCCGTTAAATTCTGCGCGAAAAGCGACAGGTCGGTTCCACCCCAGCGTAAGCCCGCTCGAAGCGACAGAAGCTGGAATTGCGGAAGTCCGGTGTAGGTGGGATCGGACACTCCGTTATTGGGATCCTGTATCGGCTGCAGCGCAGTTTGGGCAGCGGTGTATTGATAATCGATCCGGAGGTACGGCTGTCGATTATCGACTAGGCGGAAGCTATATTGCGCTGAGGCCAGAAATGTCCACGGAGCTCCTGGCAGGCGGTCACCTTCCGTCACGACCGGCTGCGCCGGCGCACCGGCCCCGGTGCAGGCACTCGGGCCCGCGCAGACCGTGCTTGTGTATTTCGCGTCAACGCGCGCGACGGAGAGGTCAAACAGGAGTGCATCGAGGGGACGTGCCTGCATCTCGATCTCACCACCGACGCTGCGGACTTTGCCGAGATTCTCGACGAAATTCTGCCCGCATGTTGGGAGGTACACGAATTGCTGTATATTGTTCCAGTCAATGACAAAGGCGCTTGTGTTGATCTGCATGCGCCCGTTAAACAGGGAATTCTTGGCGCCTAACTCGTAACTCCACAGTGAGTCTGCCGAATAGACCTCAGGCCCCGTCGTTAGACCGATCGAGGCCAGATCTGAACCGCAAATGGATGACAATTCGCCGTTGATCCCCCCGGGGCGATAGCCCTTGGCGGTGCTCGCGTAAAAAAGATTTTCCGGATTAGGCTGATAGGCAATCACCGCTTTGGGCGTGACCGGGGTTTCGCTGCTCGAGCCTGTGGCTATGAGTGGCGTCAGTGGACCTGTGGTCGGCGACAGGAAAGGTCCGTAGTAAACTAGATCGCCGCTGTACTCGATGTGAGATACGCGAACTCCGCCCGTCAATTTCCAAGAATTCGTGATCTTCAACGTGGCGTCGCCAAACAGCGCGTACTGTTTGTCGACTATTTTGGATACCGGCTGTGTCAGAATCTCGCCGTTCGGACACGGTGCCTGCGGCGTGCAGAATGGCATGGTGTAAGCTGCATTGTATTCGTCGTTGAGAGTCGGATCAAAGACGACCTCCGTCGTGTTTTCATCCAGATGTGAGTAGAACAGGCCCGCGGTCCAGACAAGCCTCGCGGCCGTATCGGTTGATTGCAGCCTAACCTCTTGATAGAAATTGTTTTGGTTATCGGCATCATGCGACGTGCCAAGATCACCCGGTGGTGGCGGCAGCGTGAGACCGAACAGTGCGCGATCAAACTGGGTGTAATCCGAAATCGAGTGTTGATTGCGTGAAAAATATGAGGTGTTTGAGGTCAGTTGCGCGAAACCCGCGTTCCACTCGATCTTAAGCGCCGTTAGATAGAACGGGTCGGTGCTGGGATTCCTCTGGGCGTTTCCGTTCTCGAAGTTAATTGCACTTGGATCGGAGAGTGATGGCCAGTAGGCCGAGGTGTCCCCTAACGTCAGTTCTTGATAGTAAACAGAGGAGGTTATCGCCAAAGTATCACTGACCGCCCACTTCAATGCCCCGCGCACGACCACGGTATCCTGATAATTGGAGTTCGCGTCGGTAATCGCCTGGTTACTGTAGTTGACGTGGTCGACCCAACCTCCGTCTTGGCGGTAGTAAGCGCTCAAACGGAATCCGAGTGTGTCATCGATGATAGGGCCGCCGATGGCGGCGCCAAGTTCGTATGTCCCTGCGCCGTTGTGGGTCGTTGCGGCCTCCGAGCGGACGTACATCGAGTCTGCATGCAGATCGGGCGAAGGCTGAATAAAGCGGACGGTTCCCCCTTCAGATCCGGCACCAAAGAGGGTTCCCTGCGGACCGCGCAGCACCTCGACACGTTCGAGATCGAACAAGGCCGGGAATGCGTTGAACGATGTGAAGGAGATGTGGCGACCCTGAATTGGCGTATCGTCGATATAAATTCCGGTGGTGGACGTGCCGGCCGTTGAATCGACGCCACGGATATTGATGTCGGAATCTTCGTCGTTAAAGTTACCGGAGGCGGTAGTGCCGTCGCGCTGGAACGTGACGCCCGGAGAAACACGAGTCAAATCATCGATAGTGCGTAGCCCCTCAACATCCAGCTTTTCTTGAGAAAACACCGTCGCGCTGACTGGAACGTCTTGTAGTCGCTCCGTGCGGCGCGTTGCAGTGACGACAACCTCCTCGAGGCCGTTGGCTTCGGACACGGCATCGCCTTCGGCTCCCATAGCTTCATTAGGGAACACCGCTTGCCCGGACCCTATTCCGAGGGCTAAAGCAATAACGGGCACTCGAAAGGACCAACCGGGTGTGGCACACCGTGTTGCCGTCATATCTGTCCCCTGTTCTTTGCTTTCAAACCGGCGCGGGTCTAAAGCGAGCTCCCCAAAATCCGCACAGGCCTTGCTCAAGTAGCAAAGCACCGGATGAATGAAGAAACAAACGACTAATTCTTGACAATTCGGCTAAATCAATTCATCAATTCGGCGTGGTAAGACCCTCAGTGACCTTGAGCACGCTGCGCGGGTTCGAGGCTGCGGCGCGACTCGCCAGCTTCGCGTTGGCGGCAAAGGAGCTGCATCTCTCCCATTCGGCCGTCAGTCACCAGATCAGGCTGCTGGAAGCGGAACTCGGTCAACCGCTGTTCCGCCGCGTGGGCAGATCCGTGGTGCTCACCGATGCCGGGAACGATTTTGCGCGCAGCGTGCGCGACATTCTGCAGCGCCTGGAGGATGGGGTCGCCAGGCTTGCGCCATATCAAAAGCCCGGCGGAGTCATTCTGTACACGACGATGGCGTTCGCACGCGGCTTCATTTTGCCGAGAATGACGAAGTTGCGCGCAGAGCTCCCGGACGTCGACCTTTGGTTGGACACGAGCGAACGCAAGGTCGACTTTACGTCGGACGAAGTCGATATTTTGATAACACAGGCCGCCGGCGTCGCCGCTCATGGCGCGATCGACGCGCACCTGATCGAGGACACGCGCGTCCCGCTTGGGGCACCCGCATTGATCGAACGAATGGGCGGCTTATCGCGAGATGGTCCGGCAATTGTAGGTTGGCCGCTGTTGCACGACGAGAGCCAGACTACTTGGCGCGAATGGTTCTCGAGAGTTGGCTGTCCGAGCGCAGATACAATTAGCGGTGGAAATTTTTCTGACCATGCATTGATGATCGATGCAGCTGCCGCGGGCCATGGGGTTGCGCTCGGCAGCTTGATTTGCGCGGAGCCTTACCTTCGCACCGGTGCGCTGGCGGTCCTCGATGGACCGTCCTTTCCACAACCTGCGTATCGTATTTACTGCGATCTGCGAACCTACGACGACGACCAGGTCCGCCGAGTCTACGACTGGTTTGTTCAGGAAAGCGCTGGCAGCGCGCTGCGAGTCACGGACGGCGCAGACTAGAATCATTCGTCGAATCGACGAATTTAAGTCCTTTGATTCTCCGAGCGAGTACAAAATATTCTGCAGCCTCCGATCTGCTTCGCTAGCGAAGGCAATGATCTATGGCGAGCTTTCTGGAACGTTCTGCACTCAAAGCGTCGGACTGTGGCGCACTCATGCTGAAGACGCCCGCTGAGACAGGATATCGGATGCCTGCCGAATGGACGCCACACGAATGCTGCTGGATGGCGTGGCCCAGTCGGGTCGACCAATGGGTCGACGGTCTCGCCGAGGCTCAGACGACGTACGCTGCGATTGGGCGTGCGATAGGACGCTTTGAACCTGTGCGCATGGTGGTTGAACCCCACTGCATTGACGAAGCCCGCAGGCTGTGTGGCGCAAACATCGAGCTCATTCCGTTGCCGATCGATGACCCATGGATGCGCGATAGCGGGCCCACCTTTTTGACTCACCGCAACGGCGCGCGTGCCGGAACCGCCTGGCGTTTCAACTCCTGGGGCGGCAAGTCTTCCGACTACGCCGAGAATGCGCGACTGGCGGGACGGGTTCTTAGCTTGGCCGCAGCCCCCGTGTATCACTCCAGTCTTTGCCTGGAAGGCGGAGGCATACACACGGACGGTGAGGGCACCGTGATCACGACGGAGTCTGTGGTTTTGAATGTCAATCGGAATCCAGGCATCAGTAAACCCGCAGCTGAACGTGAACTGTGCGCGGCGCTGGGGGCAACGAAGGTTATATGGCTGCCGGGTGATCCGGAGTCAATCTTCGTCGACATCACTGACGGACATGTGGACGGATTGGTATCGTACGTTAGGCCTGGGGTCGTCATTTTCGAAAGCGATCCGAGCGCGACCGGCTCGGCGTTACGGCTTGCCGCGGACAACAGGCGCGCCCTTGAAACTGCTACCGATGCCCGCGGGCGGCGGTTACAGATCATTTCAATCGATGATGCCTACGAGGTTGAGACGCCTCATCGCCTGTTTAGCCGGTCGTACGTGAATTTCTACATCGCCAATGGCGGCATCGTGATGCCAGGTTTTGGCGTTCCCGGTGACGCTCGGGCGCGAGCTGTGATACAGGCCGCTTTTCCGGACCGCGAGGTGATGCAAATCGACATCACTCCGCTGGCCAGTGGCGGCGGTGGGATTCACTGCATTACACAACAGCAGCCAGCATGTACTTTGACGCCGAAGGAAGATGGATGAAGTCCAAACTTCTGAAAGTCTTGTGTATTGCACCTTTGCTGCTAGGTGGATTAGCCGCGTGCCAACCGAACTGCGGCCCCATGGGCGATGCGAATGTTGAGGCAGATTTGGCGTCTATTCGAGCAGAGGCGGATGCTTGGTCCAAAGCGATTACCGACAAGGACCTCGAGAAGACGCTGTCATTTTACTCCGCTGACGCGCAGTACTTATCCTCGGGGCGCCCTGCGGCGTCCACACCGGATGAGCGACGCAGACTCTGGGTCGAGGACTACGCGACCCCTGGCTTTTCGTCCGACGAGACAACGACGAAGATCGAAGTGGCGAAGTCCGGCAACTTAGCGTATCAGCGCGGCACTTATGTGCTTAGCGCGGCGGACGATAAGGGCAAAGTGACGCAATCGGCGGGCAAGTTCGTTGTTATTTGGAAGAAGCAGAGCAACGGACAGTGGAAAGCGATTATCGATATCGACAACGCCGATCAGTAGAAGTTCATGGAGCTTAGCTAGAGCGAATTCGTAGTCAGCTCTGGTTTTTCGTTCGACGTTGAACTCAAGATTGTCTTGAGACCAGCCTCTGTGAAGTGACTTGCGGCTCCTACCTGATAGCTCTACGTACCGCAAGCTTCGACGTAGCGAACGAGCTCGGCGCGAGTGATATACGTTCGAGCGCCGTATTTAGCGTTCCATCGTGGATCCGGTTGTAGAGTTGCGCCCGCCTCATACGAAGAATTTGTGCTGCTTCCCGGATCTCAAACCGCAGGGTGGGCAGAGCCTCACCCGCGGCATCCAGATCTTTCGTTCGCGCTGTCATGGGGAATCTCGATTGGGGCTGTAGTGACCTGAGTCCCGATTTTGACTCAGCTTGGACCTGGACTAAAACGGGTGTCGGGCGGTTCCTCACAGTCGTATCCAGGTAACGTGGTGAGCCGCGTATCCTCGAGTGGGCCACCCACGGTGAAGTGATAGAAGCTCTGCCACTCTCGTGAGGCGATCCCGAAGACCTTATGGACGGGATCGTCGAAGTAGCAGCCGATCCCAGTCGAGCGAATGCCCGTTTCTTCGGCCTCGAGGTAGAGCACCTGGCCCACCATGCCGGCTTCCCAGAACAGGTTTCGGTAGAACGCGGCGCCGTACGTGGTTAGGCTGTCGATGTAGTCTGCGATCATCCCCAGGCTGAAAGCTCCGTCGCCGGCGATGTGCTGGCCGCAGGAGACAGTGGCCGCGAGCGCCCGACAGTCCCCTTCCTGGAGCAGGTACAGCGGGAGCCCTGGTGGACAAGAGGGCAGGCGCTCCCAGCGAAACTTCCCCCGCATCACTTCCTTGAGCGCCGCGAGCTTGTCGGGATCTCGCGCGAGCGCATAGAGACCCCGAGGAACGCCTTCGACCCGGTGGACGAACAGGCCGAGATGGATGCGCGGTCGCCACGCGATCGCATCCCAGGGCATCGATCGCCCGTCGCGCGTCGGCATCAACCGAGCGAGCGTTCGGAAGAACGCTTCCTGCGAGATCGCTGTGACGCCGTCCATTGCTACCGCGCTTCGGCGGCCAAGAATGGCCTTTTCGGCGGTGAGCAGGCCCTGGCGGACGGATACCCCGAAGAGTTCCTCGTACGTGGGGAACCCGGAGAAGTCTTCCGTGATGGGCGCGTTTGTCGATCGTCGCGTGGCCTCTGCAACCTCATCGATCACGGGCCACTCTGCGCTGTGCTCGGGGCTCAGCGTGTTGGCTTTGCCCCACCATTGTGCGCCGATGCTGCCTGCCGTCAGCCCGCTTAGAAGTCGCGGAGACGTCAATGGAGTACCGGGTGTGACCAATGCGAGGAGCTCAGGCTCCTCACGCTCTGCCGTCCCGTAGTCATCACCGCGGCTGAGCCCAAGGAGAGCAGCGATGGCTCTATCGCTCATCCCGTCGAGGAGCACCAAGCCCCAGCCAAGAGCCGCCGCCGCAACGCGTAGGGATGCAAGAGCGTGCCCCGCATCGTGCTGGCAGTAGCGGAACGCGCGCTCGCCGTACTTCCAGGCTTCCCGCCAATGCACCGACGACAGGCCCACGAGGAATGAACCCTCGGGAAACAGCGTGCAGAGCTCGCTCCGCGCCTTCGCGTCGAGGATCGCCCGCCGTTCGAGAGCGTGTTCCTTAGGTGCGTAGTGGTACACGGCGGGCGCGTCGCCAAGCCGATCGATCGCTGGCAGAACCGCATAGCCCTCGGTCGGATGGAGATTCCCGCTCGAGGGGTTCGCGCGCAGCGACCACGTCGTATCGTGGAAGCGCTTCCACGCCGTCAAAGACAGCGCGTACCGGAACAAGAGGGAGATGGACTCCCGAGATAGCGGTTCCGATGGCACGTCCCTGAGCGCGTAGAGCTGCCAGTAAGGAAGCGGACGGCCCGGTTTGGCTAGCGGGAGCCGAACAAGGTCCGCTCCGTGATAGCGTCGGAACGGATCGGGCTGCGTCGCCCAGTCCATGTGGCCGGGCGAGGCGGCGTACCGGTGAAAATGGTGCTTTGTCCGCTCATGGTAGGCAGCGACTACCTCTTCGGGAGAGGCACCTGCATCGATCGGACTTGCCGGCTGTGTTGGCGCACTAGTCGACACGAGCGGAACGCGATGAGAGGGCAAAGGGAGTATCCATCCACAGGCATCTTGTGCTTGCACTCAGGGCACGTCGACAAGAATCGAGTTCGCTCTTACATGGCTCTGTGCATCCTGAGGCAGCCAGGTTCTGCTGTTGAACATGGCGCGACCTTCCGTACAGATTCCGTAACAGCTCTGATGATCATTAACTTATTGATTTTATGGCGCTTCCTACGGAATTCGAACCCGTGTTACAGCCTTCAGAGGTTTGCGAGATTGTGGAGCCGCTAGCGTTCGACATCCACATTGAGGATCGGCCGCATGAGTCCAATCGCAAGATCTTCGAGGAAAAAACGGTTGGCTGCGTGATCATCTCCGTCTAGCGCTACCCAAGACAGCCCCACGTTGTCCAGCATCAAGTCTCGCGTCTTCGGCATCCGCGGGAACAGGTGCTCGACCCCGGCGCGCGCTTGGCAACTTATGGTTGGCCGCCTCTGCTTGCGGCGCTCCTCGAACAGCGGGGTTACTCGATCCTTTCCCAACATCAGGTGACCGGCGACACGCGCGGCAATGCTGTCCGCGTTCTTTCCAACGTATGGCGGAATGGGGAGTCCAGCCTTAACTCCGAGCCATTCGTCGTCAAATTCCAGCGGAACCACTCGGCCGCCAGGGCTGACAACTTCCATGTGCCTGTTGCATGCTGGTGGGTCTAGGGGCTTCAGGTCCCCCGTCCACCAAAAGCAGTACACGCCCCCGCTGCCAGGCAGCGTGCCACTAACAATTCGGCCGCCGCGTGGAGTAACAACGGACCTGAGCCGCTGAACTTGAATTCGGCAGAGCTGCTCAAACCAGCGGAGCTGCAAGCCGGCGTGCACAGTGCCCATTCACGCACCACCTTTTGTTGCGCGCTGCTCCGCGCTGGAGGAGCGAGCATTCCAGACGGCACGCCTTCATGGGATGTTCGGCGCGCAGTCTACGCCACAACAGTCCTCAGAAATATTTTGATCCTCAGGGGCGGAAACTGCTTTCGCGAGCCCTACGGGCAGCGCTATCTCGAGTGGGCGGCGCCGCCGCCTATTCGGGTATACGCGCATCAAGCAGTCTCTTCTCGAGGTCACCGTATTGCACCCCGGGGTTATGCACCCGGCAAAACGCATCTAGCCAGGTGCCCCTTTGAGCGAACGGTTTTCGGTGGCAATGGTCAACGAGCAAGTCGCGGAATTCCGTGTTGAACGACAGCCGAGGGAAGGCCCTCACAGTGGACTGCACTCGATCTAACGGCAACGATTTAATTTCGGAACCAAACACGTCGGCACCCGCTCCGCTACCGACCAGACCGACCTGCGGCGCTTGGTGCTCCACGAGCAACGAGGTGTGGAGCGCAATGGCGTTCCAGACGAGTTCGGCTCGCGCCTCGGTGACGCCGCGCGAAATCAGGAACGCCTTGGCTGCATCTGCTCCATCCATCTCGAAGGAGTGGTCGGGAGTGGCGTACCGGGTAGTCAGACCAAGGTCATGCAAGGTCGCACCGACAAAGATCATCTCCTGGTCGTATGCCAGACGATCGCGCTCGGCTAGCAGCGCGCCAAATACGAAGGTGCGCATGCAGTGGTTGAACAAGAAAGGCGGGGCGGCCGCGCGGGCCATATCGACCGCCGCCATCGCCAGCGATGTGTCGGGCAAACTGACGCCGGCTACTTTTTTGGGCAGAGCCGAAGATACTTCCCCAGCCACAATTGCTGCGAGAATTGGCGCGCTGATGGAAACAGCCGCGCCGCCAACCACTGCCAGAACGAAACGGCGGCGGTTCTGGTCAGGGAGTAGTGTCAACCGAGCGCTTGGCATTGTCGCCCCGGGGACATAGCTTCCGACATTGTTGTATGCAACGGCACGTCAAATGCGGCCGAATCCCGGTCAGTTTCGGCCATAACCTCGGTACGGGTGCCGGTAGTCGGGCAGCATTTGAGCGTCGGTAAGGTCGAAAGATAGCAGGGTGGTCAATGACCAATCACCGCCGAAACATGTCGACCGGATTCACGAGGAGCGTTTGCTGCTGGATCGAAGCTGGAAGATCCGCGCCGTACAACAGGCGCCGGACGGTTCCCTTTACATCGGCATCGACAGCGGGTTTCTCGCTCAAATCTCGCCTATCAAATAGTGGACGGCGTGCCCGGAAGTCGGACCGCCCTATCCGAGAATACCCAACTTCTCTGTGCATGGGGCGCGCCGTGCCCGATTGCAGGAGGACGCATCCTTTGACGGCTTCCAACAACTCCTCGCAATGACCGCCACGGGTTCGATGCTTCGGATACCGGCGCTCGCGTCGCGTCCATGTTCGTCCAGGAACCAGCGAGCGCTCCAAGCGTGTCCGTCGCCGGCCACACAAGTTCACGCGTACTTTTTCCGTATTTTTTCCGTACAGATTGAGAGAGTTCTCTGTAAGTCTTTGATTCTTGGTGGGCGGTACTGGGATCGAACCAGTGGCCCCTGCCGTGTGAAAGCAGATCCGGACCGGCGCCCGAGTATGTCCAAAGAGATGGCGTGCGTCCTCAGGCTTCAGGCAAGTTTTGCGACAAGTTTTGGTTCGAGCGCTGCTGCGGCCAGCATACCGCCCATCATCGCCCCGGTGATCCCGGCGCTGCCGACGTCCTGCCCAGTCAGATAGAGCCCCGGCACAGGCGTCTTGGCGCGCAGGCTGGTTGATAAGAACCTTCGCGGACTCGGCTCCAGTCCGTACACGCCGCCGTGCTCAGCGCCGGTGAAAGCAACTGTTGACAGCGGCGTCGATAGCTCCGAGTAAACCACGAGCGGCGCAAGTGCCGGAAAATGGCGGCCAAATTGTCCGGTCAGATGCCGCGTAATTGTGGCCTTTAGCGCCTCGTAGTCGGCCGGGCGCCGCCCAAGTGAGGTGCCCTCCCAGCGGCTGAATACATCCCAGTCGGTGAAGGTGACGAGCTCGGCGGTATGCTGCTGTTCGGCCTTCTGGCTCGTCGGATCCTTAAGTGATGGAAACGCCACATACAGTGCCGGTGCAGAGGACTGCTGCGCCGGGTCATGCCACAGTCCGTCAGCAATATCCAACGACTCATAGAACCAGTGGTTGGATGCTGTCGCGCCGCGACTGTGAATGTCTCCGTTAAACCCCAAGTACAGTCCGATGTGGCACGCAGAGGGGCGCAGCGTGTTGATCTCCCGGGCCCACTCGGACTCGCGCAACGACGCAGGCAGCAGTTTATTGAGGGTGTTGTGGGCTCCGGCGTCGGAAAACACTTGCGGGCACCGCAGTTCGGTCCCATTCTTAAGGCGCACACCCGCGACGCTGTCTTGCTCGATCACAATCTCAATGACCGGTGCGCGAGTCCGTACCTCGCCCCCGCCCTCTTCAATGACCGGCACCAGTGTCCGCGCAATGGCAGCGGCGCCGCCGATCGGAAAATATGCCCCTTGCATGTAATGGCGCATGATGAAGGCGTGTAGGCCAAAGCTGGATTCTCGGGGATCGGGCCCGTAGTCGCCGCGCTGCGCGGCAAGCACGGCGCGTAGGCGCGGATCGCTGATCATCTCCTGCAGCACGGCCTCGGTCGTTCGGCCCCACCATCGATCGATATCGGCATGGTGCAGAAGCCTGGTAGCCCTGCCGAGGAGCGCGGGCATTGCCCGTTGCTCAAAGAGCTGGCGACCAGCGCGCTCAGCGCGAAGCAGGGCATCGAAGAACGCATCAATCTCGCCCTGCGACGCCGGAAATCGTTCTTTTAGTTCCGCCACCAGCGCCGCTTGCGGCCGGGCAAACTGAAACTCGAATCCACCGGGCAAGTGAACCGTGTCATATACCGGGCCGGCGGGGGCGAAGCGCAGCGCGCCCCCCGACAGCCAGTCCATAATCTTGCGAGCTGAGCCGGTCTCGCCCATGTCGCCGAGGTAGTGCAGGCCGACGGCCCAGGTGAACCCCTCACGGCTAAACGTCTGGGTCAGTCCACCGGCTGCGAAATGCCTCTCCAGGACCAACACCTTGAGACCGGTGCGGGTCAGCGCACAAGCGCAGGCGAGTCCGCCAATGCCCGAACCGATGACGATGGCATCAAACGGGGAAGACCCTTCGCTCGAATGTAGGCGTTCGCGAGCCACCGCAAAGCGACCAGAGTCCGGTGTCAGGATTTTCGGCTTGTGCGCCGGATAGAACGGGACCGCACTCGGAGTGTCAGCGCCTTCTGCGCCACCGATCCGCGCGTACGTCGCATTTTCCGCGCGATGGCGGCGGCCGATAGTTTTGCTTTAGCAAGTGAACGGAGCTGCTTCACCTCGGCGGCCGTCCAGACTTTCGTTCGTCTCTTCACAAAGCGGGCTCCCTGTCCGACATTGAAACAAAGTTTCAGCACGATAGTTCATCTGCCGGCTGATCTGGTGCGCGAAACGACCCCGTGAACCCGTCGCCTCGATGTCGAGCCGCGGGTCGGCTTGCAGCCCGTCGCAGGGCCACCGTTGCTGTCGAGCGGACCGGATGTTAGTCCCGTAAACGTTACTTCTTCGCAGCCATGGCGTTCTTGATGAGTCCGACGACCACCATGAGTACGATACTCCCCACCCCAGACCCGGCAATGTTTCCCAGGAGCCCGGACGAGCCGCCACTGCCGAGCACCGCGGTCAAAATTTGACCGCCCACACCGCCGCCGACTACCCCGGCGATGGTGTTACCCACCGTGCCGAGACTCAGGTTCTTGAACAAAGCGCCGGCGATGTTACCGCCCACGCCCCCGGTGATCAGGCTGATCACCCAACTCATCAGTTGACCTTCCATACAGCTCTCCCTTTATTGAGTTGGTATTCTCGTGGCACGCGCGGAGTAGGTTCGAGCGTGTACTTTTAATCTTACACCTTACGCGAGACCGATTCACCCCTCTAATAGAAGGCGGAGGAATTCATGAATCCGACACACGTCGCCTTCCTGATATCAACCTGTCTATTTTTGGATCTGTTTGGAGATGGGGTACCGCGTCGGCCACCACGGTTCTGCAAGGGCGACCGACAGGACAAGCTGGTACTGAGAAATTCGCTCGACGTGCGCGTCAGCAAAACGTGTTGTCGGTGATATCGCTAAAGATATGTCCGAGATTCTCATACGGGGAAGTACCATGATACTGTCAAAGAACGCGAAACTCATCCCGGTATCACACTGCTAGTCGTTCCAACGATCATGTATGGGGGTTGGACACTCCTTGGAGTCCTCATGCACGGCAGGGTGGGCGGGAACGTAAACGGGCTACACCTCGATGAGACTCAGTGGGCACTTTGGCGCTCGGGACATGCGCACGCTGGCGTTTGGACTCTCCTGTCGCTGGTGTTGCAGATCCTGCTCGACTCGGCCTGCTTATCCGTCGGCCTCAGTTGGCTGGCGAGAATCAGCGCGCCCGCTTCAGCAGTTGCTCTGTCAGCGGCACTCTTTGGCCTTGCATTCTCCGTCGCCTTCAGTCCGTTACTGTACCTGGGTATCTGCCTCATGCTCGTTGCACTTCTGACGACGGGCATCGGGCTGCTACGAGGGACTCGCGCCGGCGTTAGTTAGCGTGCGTGCCGGGAATGTGTTGAGTTCAAATTGGGTGTGCCGGATTGGTGTAGGGCGGGGCTGGGATGAGGGATAACAAGTTGCGCCAGCAACACGCGAAATCACTCGATGCGGCGCGATTGCGAGGTGGCGGCCATTGGAAGGGCTGAGGGCGAAATTCATCATCCGGCCGGTGGATTCGTGCAGGTCCGATTCGCGATCTATCCAGCTCCCGGCCGCCGCGGCAATGCGGCGGAGCTGCCGCGATGCAGCCGGTAAATGCCGGCCGCCCACTGCATGGCCGGATGTTGCAGGAGCGTGGCGCGGTAGTCCTGCAGATACGGCGGCAACTTCACGCGAAGCGGGTACTGGATCTCGGGCGGTTGCAGTAGCGCCCCCAACATCGCCGCGGCCGTGAGGTCGGCGACCGTGAACGCATCGCCGACCAGATACGCGCGCCCTTGCCGCTCCTGCTCGATCCGGTCGAGCGCGGCGTTCACGGCGGCGCGATCGGCCTCGAGCTTCGCGTCGCGGATCTTGTGACGAAAGCGGTAGTACACCGGAAAGATCCGCCCCAGCGGCCGTAGGGTCTGGTAGGCCTTGTCAGCCATGCCTGTCGTCAGCACGCGCAGTGCGACATCCGGATCGTGCCGGAACAGCGGCGTGACGATGGCTGCCCGCAGGGCCGGACCGAGTTGCTCGTCGAAATAGTCTTCCAGAGCGAGCGCGCGCTGCCGCGCGGCCACGTCACCGGGATAGAGCGGCGGCTCCGGATAGCGCTCTTCGATCGCGGCGATGATGTGGGTCGAATCGCCGATCGCCCGGCCGTCCAGGAACAGGATGGGCAGGGTACCGTGCCCCGTCGCACGCCACGCGCGGATCAGGTAGTCAGGGCCAAGTACCTGACGGTGGTGCGCGATGCGTTTGTAGTCGAACGCCCAGTGGGCCTTCTCGCTGTAGTGCGAGAGCGGGATGTGCCACAACAGGGGCGTGTCCACCGTGCCTCCGGTTCAGGTTTTTATCACAGCGGCCCAACCCCCAGCTTCTCCGGAAAGAAGCGCAGCGACGCAGCGTCGCTGCTCAGCCACGCTCTATAGGCCCTTCAGTGGTTGCCGAGATGCGGAGTCGGCGGCCATGAGGCGTTGTTTCACTCGCCGCCGGGCGATCACATCTATGAAATTCCTTACGACGGACTTGGACTGCAACTCGGCAATCTCTTCGTCGTAGAGGTGCTTGACAACTTCGATCGGCGTGCGCGTTCTTCCGGCCAGCGCCGCAACGGTAGCTTCGTCCAATTTGCAGTGTTTGCGCGTCGATTGCGCCGGCTCGGACACGGGAAGACTCAATGCACTAGATACCACGAATTCTATACTTTTTTGGCACCATCCATAGGGGGCTGGGTGTGCTGGCGACACGCTAGATAAATGGTGCGCTGTGATGCGGCTTCCGGGTTGTTTGTATTCGCTGTTCCAGTCGGCTCGATAAGCAGAATGTGATTCTCCTCCTCCGCAACAGGACAGTGCTCATCAGGTAATCGAGCCGCGCACGTTCCAGGTGAGCGAACGCCTGCGGTCACGCTTGAGTATCGAACATTGGATCCAGAATCATCCGCGAGCGCGGTGATTTCGATATCGATGCCCCAGCTGCTGGATTCGATGAAGCCTGTCGGGTTCTGTCTAATCTCTCACCGGCAGTCGTTCGAAGGTCGCCAAACCGTCAGGAATTTGATGGAAAACCTGCCTGTCGATGGTGAAGATTGCCATCTGCGGAGCGCCAAAAAGGCTCGGGTCGTCGAGCGTCCCGACTTTCAAGATAATGGCGGCCAACCCCGGCCGCCGTGTAGTTAAATGCGTGCCGCATTCGGCGCAGAATTCTCGCGTGACCGCCCGCTCAATATCCCTTCGCGTAAATTGCTTAGGTTTCCCCTTCGTGTAACTGAATCCATCGGGCGGCATGAGAAGGAACATGTTTGGCGCGCCGCCGCTGATATATTGGCATTCACGGCAGTGGCATTGCGCCTTCAACATCGGCTCGCCTTCAGCCACATAGCGCACGATGCCGCAATAGCATCCACCCTCAAAGATCATGGCATTTTCTCCATTACCTTTTTATTCAGCATATCACGCTGCGGCGTGGACCACCGGCAGCGGCAATCTCGCCTCGAGACGGAGAAGAGAGAGTTGATGTCGCATCCGCAACTGTCGTTTATGCTTACCGGTGCGGTTCCAAGTCTGTTTGCACTTCAGAATTTAGTGTCCCGGATGAGGAGGCAGTATGAAGATCGGCGTTCTTGGCTCCGGTGATGTGGGAAAGGTGCTGGCTAAGGGCTTCTCGCGCACGGCCATGACGTAATGGCGGGACGAGAACACCGGCGAAACTCAAGGATTGGGCTAAGGATAATCCCAAGATCGCATTGGGGTCCTTCGCGGACGCAGCACGATTCGATGAACTGGTCGTGCTGGCAGTCGAGGGCACTGCTGCGATGGACGCGCTGCGCGCGGCCACGGCAACGAGTCTGGCCGGCAAGCCGGTCATTGACGCGACCAATCCCATCGCCGACGGCCCGCCCACCAATGGCGTGTTGAAATTCTTCACCGATCTCGATGAATCGTCAATGGAGCGCCTGCAGCGCGAATTCAGCGGCGCACGCTTCGTCAAGGCCTTCAATTCGGTCGGCAACGCATGCATGGTGAATCCGCAATTCAAGGGCGGCAAACCGACCATGTTCATCTGCGGGAACAACGAGCGGGCCAAGGGGATCGTCAGCGGAATCCTTGATCAGTTAGGTTGGGAGACGGCGGACATGGGAAAGGCCGAGGCGGCCCGCGCCATCGAGCCGCTCTGTATGCTCTGGTGCATCCCTGGATTTCTCCGCAACGACTGGGTTCACGCGTTCAAGCTGCTTACAAAGGCTTGAATTCCGCGCCCGGGGGCTCATACATGCCCCTCGTCAACCCCTACTCAAAGGCAAGTCACCCAAGGATTGCGGCGGACTGAAAGTCACAGAAGTTGGTGGCTCGGTATCGTTATATATAGCGCGAAATTCCAGCGACTCTCCAAAAATGGTCGGTCCCAATCCGCCGCGAATTGATTGCCTGTGGAGGCTCGGCGTCCGGCGCGAGTGCTCGCTGCTCACTCGGAACCCACGGCGACTACAGCAGATATCGGACTACGAGCCGTGAGGCCTCGTCGACAAGCGCTCCAAACGCTTCGTCCAAGTCTCGGTGCAACGGATCGTTCGCACACAAACAGCCCGGATGCAAGGGGGCGCGACCTGAACGCCGACTTTCGTATCTATCGCATTGAGTCGCGCAACTGAAGAAGGACATCGTCAGCCGTATCAATCCGGATCAGTCCGTAGCGCGGATAATTGAAGTCGAATATGACAGAGATGGTCAAGGAGATGATCGCGGAAAAGAACACCATATGCAGCCGGCTGCGCCGCGGCCGTCTCGCCATGGCGTGGCCTGCCAATAGCCCGCTCATGAGCACGACACCTACCAGCAGCCAGAATATAAGCTCTGGCATGTAAGTCTCTAGCGCGACGGCCCGCTCATTAGCGACATCGCTCATTTGATTTAGCGCTGGCAATAAAAGCCTGCTCAGGTTTTGCGTAGGGTCCGAGCGGCTGGCGGCGAATGCCCGAGACCAGATCTGCCGTTCAATTCGCGCAGCCCGTGCAAATTCTTCATTGGCAACTGGTCGATTCAAAATCTCTTGGAAACCTTCGAGACGTGCATTGAGGTAATCCCGAAATAAATTGCGCAATTCAGACTGATCGGCAGTTGGTACCAAATCGAGGCGCTGATATGCCGTAGCGATCGTGTTCGCCTCCTGGACAATCAGTTGACGTCGTGCCTCAAAACGCGACGCGGCGCCGGAAAAGCTGAAGGCTAACAAGAGACTAACCAGGGAAAAAACTGTCGCTTCCATCGCGCCAAGACCCTCGAATCCCACTTCCGGGTTTTTCTTTGAACTGTTGCGGCCGATGCGATAACCGACCTCGAGGGAGGCCAGTACGCCGGCGAACAGTCCAGTGAAAAGTACCGACGCAACCAACTCCACTGAAATCATGTATCAAACCCCGTTGCGAGTGCGCAGTGCATATGTATGCGGGAGCTCATGCGGAACGAATGAAAGGAGATCCGCTCCTCCTGTGGCGGCCGGTTTTAACCTCGCTGATCATCACACCTTTTCCTCTACACTTCACGCTCCCCCCTTTGGGCGGTATGTTGGCCGCAGCAGCCCTCGAACCGAAACTTGTCGCAAGAATTGTCTGAAGCCTCAAGGACGCGCGCGAGAGGTCGTTCCGGTCGGATCGGTTCGGGGTCAAAAAAAGCGGCAGTTCGAAAATCAATCGATTCACGAGGGTCGCTGACCGGCCGCCCTTAGCGAGCTAAGATCTCTGCCGGGAAGCCGAGGTTCGCGGCGCGCCGGCGTTACCGAGATTGAAATTCGGACTTCCTAATTTACGCCGCGATGAATCGTGGCCAACGGGAGAGCCTGGAGCCTTATGGAAGAAGGACTGCCCAGTCGCACGGCTCTTGCAGCTGCCGCGCACCGCGCTGCCCACCAGGTCCTGGAGCGGGGAACTATATTTTCCGATCCGCTGGCCGTCACCATCCTAGGCGCGGATGGTGAAGAAGCCATCCGCAGGGCTACGGCGAATCCATCGTCTCTAGAAAGCTGCGCCTGTTTATTGCCGTCAGATCCAGATTTGCCGAAGATGCGCTGGGGGCGTGCATATCCCGCCGGGGAGTCCGGCAAGTAGTGCTGCTAGGCGCAGGTCTCGACACCTACGCCTATCGGAGCACGGCCACTGCGGGTACCCGTATCTTTGAAGTTGATCATCCTGCTACGCAAGCCTGGAAGCGCAAACGCCTGGCCGCTGCATCCATCACGCTGCCACCGACGCTGATCTTTGCACCGGTGGACTTTGAGCGCGAGACACTTGGGCCAGCTCTTGAGCGTGCGGGCTTCAATTCCAATCAGCGCACGTTTTTTACTTGGCTTGGGGTCGTACCTTATCTGACGGAGCTTTCAGTTCTCGCAATGCTTCGCTACGTCGCAAGCGTGTCGGGGGGCGCCGACCTCGTGTTTGATTATTGCAATCCTCCTTCCCGCGCAACGCAAGATTCGCGTGCCGCGGATCACGAAGCTCTTACCAAACGCGTCGCGAACGTCGGAGAGCCGTTTAGAAGCTACTTCGAAACCGACCAGCTTTTGGCAAAGCTCGCCAGCTTGAATTTTTCAGAAGTCGAAGACTTGGGCCCGGGGCAGATTCGAGCCCGATATTTTCCGGACCATCGAGCGTCGCCCAACATTGAGGGCGGCCACGTTCTACGTGCCGCGACGAGTTGACTCAGTCGACAGACCGCAGATTCATACGACCTGAAAGCGGCCGCCCGTCGCAGACCGGTTTGGGTCATGCGGACACCCGAGCGACGGGTGATAGCGCGTTTGGCAGATCGCGCCCGGTAATTGGGCGCCCGCAGAATGGTCACAGCGGACATTCGCCGCAGTTCGTGTTGGTCACTCCGAATTCCAAGGAAGCGACCAAGTCTGCTCGGTGCTGCGCAACTGTCCGCTCATGCGATGCGCGGATGGCTAGGGCAACGCCACTGGCGCAGCAGGGTAGCCCTCCTGTCAGTGTCGAGCGGGAGCTATGGGGAAGTCACAAAAGGGCCGAATGAGTACCGGCGTCGAGGCAACGTCGGCACCCTCAGCCTGTTGCTGGCATGTGAGTGAGCACACCACTAGATCGCTGCCGGGCCAACCTGCAGTGGCGGCGCGGCTGACATGGTGGCCGCGGCTTCAGCACGCAGCCAGCGGCAGAATGGCACGACCTTGGGAAGCAAGGCCCACTCGGGCAAGGCGACGATGTAGTAGGAGTACAAGGTCGAGGTCGCAATCGGCAGCGGACTTACCAGCGTCCCGTCGGAAAGGCCATCGGCGACGAGGCTGAAGCGCCCCAACGCCACACCGATGCCGCACACTGCTGCCTCGATCGACAGGTCGGCGTTACTGAAGCGCTGCCCGCTCAGGTGGGAGGCGGCGACTCGCCCGAGCTGACCAAGCCAGCTGCGCCAGTCGGAGTGACTGTCGTCATTCTCAGCTGCGTAGTCATGGACCAGCGGTAATGCCAGCATCTCATCGATCGTACTGATCGGGCCATGTTCCGCGAGGAACTTCGGGCTGCACACCGGCAGCACTCGATCTGTCATGAGACGAGAAACCGAGTGGCGCGGATAATTGCCCCGACCGAAGCGAACCGCCAGGTCGATGCCTTCGGCCCGCAGATCCAGCAGTTGCGCCTCAGCGATCACTTGCACCTCGATTTCGGGGCAGAGGTCGAAGAAGCGCGGCAATCGTGGAGTCAACCACCGCGATGCAACGGACGGCAGCGCCGTCACGCGCAGGCGCTGCGTCCCCTCGAGCTTGCCGAACTCGCCGATGATGCGCGCGATCTCTGCGAGTGACTGATTCATATGAAGCGCCAGCGCCCGACCAGCGGGCGTCAGCTCGAGGCGACGGGTCAAACGGGTGAACAGCGCGACCCCGAGCTCCGCCTCGAGCGTCTTGATGCGATGACTAACCGCGCTCTGCGTACGGTGCAGCTCTGTCGCGGCGGTGGTGAAATTCAGGTGGCGCGCCGCCACGGCGAAAACGTGTAGCGCATCGAGAGGTGGAAGGCGAGCCATAGTCGGCATTCCGCGACAGGCGATTCGACCCTGCCACGCATGAGCCTAATTCATAGGCTGCCCGCCGCATAGTCGTTTGTCCCGACAGCCGCGATTGCGTATCTAGCTGCCCTTTCCTATCGAGGGGAACGGACAGATGGGGCAGAATGGATTATTCGCCGACCTGCCGGCGCTACTACCGCGACTCTGGCGCTTCGCGTTGCGCCTCGCAGGCGATCGACACGATGCAGAGGATCTCGTGCAGCGCGCCTGTGTGCGCGCGCTCGAGCGTCGACATCAACTGCAGCCCGGAACCGCGACGCTGAGCTGGCTGTTCTCGATCGTCCACTCGGTGTGGCTCAACGAAGTTCGCGCACGCCAGATTCGCAGCCACGGCAGCATACGATGGAGCGAGGAACTCGCCGACACCGTGGCCGACCTGGCCGCCAGCAATCCGGAGACCTATGCGCTGCACCAGCAGGTCATCGCCGCCGTCGAGAAGCTGCCCGAGGCGCAGCGCGCCGTAATGCTGCTGGTCGCTGTCGAAGGGCTGAGCTATCGCGAGGCGGCCCGTGTGCTCGAGGTGCCCATTGGCACCGTCATGAGTCGCTTGGCGCGCGCACGTTTGACGATCGGGCAAACCTTTGGTGTCCCTTCCGATCAGACGGGCACTCACGGGCTCTGACAGACGCCCGCGAGCCATTCGTCGGACACGCCGTGCTCATCGGCCTCATACCAGAGGTCATGGAATAACTTCCATCGCGCGTGTGTTCCATGCTCGCGGCTACCTTCGCGCCGTGTGCCACTGGCCAGCGGCAGCCAGGAGAGCCGCAACTGCGATTGGACTCCACCGCCAACGTCTACACGGAGATATGTATGGAAGTTCTCGGATTGCTTTTTGTTGCGACTACGCTGTTGCTCCTGATTGGGCACGCTGCCGAGGCATTCCGGTGGCACCGGCCCGCGGCCAGCAACAGCGTTCGGCGACACACGCTCGTCCTTTACATATTGGCTCGGGGACCCCGAAACGGGCACGGCGCTCATCATCGATCCCGTCCTGCAGACCGTGTGGTGCGATCTACAGCGCCTCGGCGGACTGGGGCTCGAGCTGCGCTACGTGCTTGAGACGCGCGTGCACGTTGAGCACATCGGCGGCCCGGCGGGGCTCATCCGCAGCGTCCCGCCTTTACGGCGAAGCAGTCGCCGCTACCGTCATCCTGGTACGGCAGCGAAATCCGCGTGGGATGGAATAAAACCTTCAGCCGCGTGTTTCACCTCATAGGTTTGCCGCGGCGCCGGCACGCGCACGCTGGAAAAGCAGCCAAACAGCAGGATTGGAGAACACCTGCAAGAGGAATCCCGGATGGGAATTGAGGACACGGAGCTGCTGGCATACGTCGACGGCCACCTGTCGCAGGCGCGCAGAGCCGAAGTCGAGGCTGCCGTAGCGAATTCGCCGGGCGTGGCGGCCCGACTGAACGCCATGGGCGCTTCAGCGTTGCCTTACGCCGCAGCGTTCGATGCACAGGTGCTTCCGCCGTTGCCCCCGGAACTCAGCCTGCGTGTCGTGGACTTGCTCAGCGCCCCCGCACAGCAGCGGCAGCGCCGCGTATCGTCGTGGGCCCGACTCGGGGTCGCCTTCGCTGCCGGCGCCCTTTGTTGCGCGATTGGATTGAAGCTGCTGCCGTCCGCGGCGCTGCCACAGGCAGCCGCGGCCCAGGTCTCGCCGTGGATCAAGGCGGTCGCCGACTATCAGCAACTGTACTCGCGCGCGACGCTGGCGAACGTCACAGAGGACTCCGCCTTGAGTGCCCATGTCATCAACGATTTGCGTGTTAACGATGGCATTGTGGTGGTTGTGCCCGATCTGCGCAGCGCCGCACTGACCTTCAAGCGGGTGCAACGCCTGAGCTTCCATGATCGGCCGGTGGTGCAAATGGTGTATCTGCCGGAGCATGGCGAGCCGATTGCGCTCTGCGTGACGGCCGATGCACGCCCCGACGAAGTACCCCATGCGCAGCAGATTGGCGAAATGAGGAGCGTCGCGTGGCGCCGGGATAACCTCGGATACGTCGTGCTGGGAAAGGGCACGGCCCGGACGCTGTTAGAACTCGGCCGCCGCATCGCGAACGGCGATACCGGCCGCCTCTACGGTCGCAGCAGCACTTCGCCGGTACGGCAAGCGGCGTGAGCCGGCCATCGGAACATTTGGCACCGGAAGTCATCGGCACTGCCAAAGTGCACCGCGTTCCCCAGTGGACTCACCCGGCTCCGGAATACGTGGTCAGGAATGAGTGTTCCCATTTGCGTAAGGAGTTGCTTTGTTCATCTTTCCCCGATCGATCGCCGCTCCGCTCGTTGCGCTCACTGTCTCAGCGCTGATTGTCGTACTCGACGCCCTATTCACGGTCGGCACGCCATGACTGAAGCAGTTCTCCAGAGGCTGCGCAGGTTGCAGGGCCTCGGAATCGTTCCGGCAGCGCACTGAGTCGAACGTTATCCGGAAATCTTCTCCGCCGCGACCCGTATGACGGTGAGTCAGGCGGTTGACCTTGCAAAAGCCTCGGCGGCGCGAGCTTTTCGCGGACGCAAGGGCGGAGGCCACATGTCGGCGGACTCTACTCCTGAGCGGTACTATTCGCGCGTGTCACCTCACTTGGACCTTAAATCCGCTGGTCGACGGCTCGATTCCGTACCTATTGAGTCTTGCATAAATGACTCGCAACTTTCCCGCTAGCCTTCGGTCCAAGATAATGTGTGGTCTTGGCGAGGCGAGCGATGAGCAAGACAGAAAGAGAGGACAAGCGTTTGCAGCGACGTCGGCTGCGGGCGGCGCGGCTGCTGCTGAAGGGTATCGCGCAGGCCGAGGTGGCCCGGCGCGTGGGCGTCACCCGTACCACGGTGAGCGAGTGGAACGAGAAGTTGGAAGACGGAGGGCTCGAGGCGCTGAAGCGGCGGCCACGGGGTCGACCGGCTGGGCTCGATCCCACGCAGCGCCGAGAGCTGATCAAGTATCTGCGGGAAGGCGCATTGGCTGCTGGATTTGCCACCGAGTTGTGGACACTGCCGCGGGTGGGCCAGCTCATCGAGCAGCGCTTTGCTCGCCGATACAGCGAGAGCCAGGTGTGGCGGATTCTCATGTCGCTGGGCTTCAGCTGCCAGCGGCCTTCCGGGAGGGCGCTCGAGCGCGACGAGTCGGCGATCCAGCGGTGGAAGCGGGAGCGTTGGCCGGCTCTAAAAAAGACGCTCTGAAACAAGGCCGAACGATCGTCTTCATGGATGAGTCGGGATTGAGCGAGCAGCCCACCCGGGTGCGTACCTGGGCACCACGAGGTGAGACACCGGTGCTGCAGTATCACTTCAACTGGCATCAACTCTCGGTGATCGCCGCGATTACGTTCTGGCGCTTCTACTTCCGCCTGTTTGCCGGCTCCATCAAGGGTCCGCAGATCATCGAGTTCCTGCACGCCTTGGGGCACCAGATCCGCCGCCCGGTGCTGGTCATCTGGGACGGGCTGCCAGCCCACCGCAGCAGCGTGGTACGGGAGTACCTCGAGAGCCTCAACGGCGCCGTGCAGATCGAGCAGTTGCCCGCCTACGCTCCGGAGCTCAACCCGACCGAGTACATCTGGGGTCACCTCAAGCATCACGAGCTCGCCAACACCTGCGCTCACACGTTCGGTGCCCTCAAGATGCACGCACGCAACCGCCTGCGTTCCATGCAACGCCGTCCAACGTTGATCAGAGCATTCTGGCAGCAAGCCGAGTTGCCTCTCTGAACCTGTCAGGTATTAATGCAAGCCTCAATAGTACTGTGATCATCCGTGTGTTGAGGGATCTGCCAGCGCAATGCGTGCACACGTGCCACCGGGAATCAGGTTGCGCCGGGATCGGTGAGGGTTGCCTTATGAAATAACTGGGAAATAGTGAACTTCTGATTTCGGAGATTGGCTTCGGCTCGTGGCTAACATTCACCGATCCACAGCGCAAGCAGCTCGCTATCTCGTGCGTCCATCGCGCTCGATATCGGAATCAATTTTCTGGATACGGCGAACGTCTATGGCCAGGGTGCGGCCGAGGCGGTTCTTGGCGAGGCACTGACTGGCGTCAAACGCGAAAGCTATGTGCTGGCTACCAAGCTCTTCTTCCCAATGAGTAACGCCGACCGCGGCTCGTCTCGAGGGCAGCTCCAAAAGCAGCTGGATGCATCGTTGACGCGCCTGAAGGTCCACTACTTGACTTGTACCAGTGCCATCGATACGACTTTGACACACCGATGGAGGAGACCATGGAGGCGCTGATCCGGGCGGTGACCTCGGGAAAGGTACGCTACGTTGGCTTTTCCGAATGGCCTCTGGAGCGGATCGAAGCAGCTTTGGAGCTGAAGAACGTCGTCCGCTTTGTCTCAAGTCAACCGCAATATTCTCTGTTACATCGCGAACCGGAGAATGGGTTGCTGTCTCTTTGTGCGAAATCCGGGATTTCGCAGGTGGTCTGGTCGCCGCTTGCGCAAGGAGTTCATGCCAGGGTCGCTGGCGTAACGCGCGTCGGTGAGCACGCGCATCTCGTCCTGGTATGTGCTGATGAGCAGCTCCTGCAGCAGGGCGTTGCCCAGGTCCTTGCCGAGTGCCTGCTCCAGATCCTGCTTGGCCTGTTCCACTGTCGCCAGGGTCGCCAGGACCTTGGTACGGGTCGCCGGCACCGTGCTCGAGGTGCACGTCTCCGCTCACGGTGGAGAGGTGCAGCCGCGCCGGCTGGCCTGAAAGTAATGCTAGGAGGAGGACACCAATTGGCGAACCTTGCTCTTCTGCAATCAGACAGTTGGATTTTCGGCAACCGTTCTCGTGCAAGCCGATATCAGAACCGCGTGGTCAGCGCCGTGAGCCAAGCGGGCGAATGCTCGAGCAGCCACGCCTCGAGCCAATGATCCGTATG
Organism: uncultured Gammaproteobacteria bacterium; assembly: GCA_963837075.1. Lineage (GTDB taxonomy): Bacteria > Pseudomonadota > Gammaproteobacteria > Steroidobacterales > Steroidobacteraceae > 13-2-20CM-66-19. Next base: position 1,910,143 of record CAWILY010000009.1, read on the forward strand.
GGAGAGGATAAGCACTCCAAGCAACAGCAACGCGATTCCGAGCGCCTGCTTCCCAAGTTGGCCGCCCCTGTTGATTGAACCACGGAGCCGCAGCAACGTTGCCCGCGATAGGGAGCCGATCAGTAGCAGCGGAGTACTTGCGGCTATTCCGAACACGGCCATCAGGAGCGAGATCTGTGTCAGATTCCGCCCTTGGCTCGCGAGCGTGGTGGCGGCGCCGAGGGTTGGCCCGACGCACGGGCTCCATACGAACCCGAGCAGCAACCCCAGTGCGAACTGACCGCCCAGGCCGTCGAGTGTGAATCGGGACAGGAGCGTATGTCCTGAGCCGGTGAGGCCGGCCGTGGCGCGCGCGAACAGAGTCTGGAGGCGGCGCGAAAGAAGAATAAGCCCGAAGACGATCAGCAGCAGCGCTGCCACCTGCCGGAAGGTCTCCCCATCGAGGCCGAGCGATGCGCCAACGCTCGCCAGGAACACGCCCGCCACCGTGAAGGACACAGCGACGCCGCCGGCGAGAGCCCAAGGTCCGAGCCGGTGTGCGGTAACGGCCGATCCCATGAGAATCGGGATCAACGGCAGAACACAGGGCGACAGCGTCGTGAGCAGCCCCGCTACCGCGGCTATCGCATAGGTTGCCGTCCCAAAGTTCACGACGGAACGCCGGCTCGATGCCTCAAGAGATCGCCTGTCGCAACAGTGACGCCAGCCCTTCTCGACTGGTATCCCCGGTTGAGCGCGCCACTTCCTTGCCGTGGCGGAATACGACGAGCGTGCTTTGCTTTGCGACGTTCAAGGACTTACGCAACGCGAGCTCGGTGTCGTAGTTCGCGATCAGCACGGTGACATTCTTCAGTTCCGGTGTTGTCAAGAGCTCCTTGACGATCGGCGCTTGAGCGCGGCAGGTCGGGCACCAGTCGGCGTGGAAGTCGACGACGACCGACTGGCCATTTGCAAGGAATCGATTGAACGTGGCGGCACTGAAGGGCTCTTCGCCAGCAACTGCCGGTGCCGTCACTAGGATCAGAGCCGTCATCAGCATCGCGAGCAGGGTCTTCATATACATCTCCGAGGTGCTTGAATGGCCCAAAGAAATGGGCTCTAGAGTAGACCGACCCAGCAACTAACTTATGACTGGCTGCGACGGTTGCTCAGCAACGCTCCGGCGCCGCAGTGCTTGGCAGCTGTTCAAGCTCAGCCTTGAGCGGCGCACCTCGCTTGCGAGTCGCGCGCCGCGTTAGCGCTGATGCGTCACGCCACGACGCGCGAATGACCTAGACCGAGGGTGACTTAGCCCGAACGGCCGCGCGTGTCCTCGGGAAGGCGCCCGCCGGCTGCCCGCCGGCGGGCGCCAGGGAAGAGAGTCGGCTACTTGCCCTCGCCCTTGAGAAGGTCACGGGCCTGTTCTTGCGCATTCTTGATAGCAGCGGCCAGTGGACTGAACCCGAGACATGAGTATCCGAAGTAAAGGATTTCCCGCCTGCACTACCTGCGCCGCTCGCGGACTGCTCAGCTGGGCCCGAGAAGCGCGGACCGCCGAGGTGCGCACCGTGAGGCCCGCTTCGAGAGTGACCTTGGCCGTAGTCGGCCCGTACAGCGCCTGTTCAGCCGGGAAGCGCATGATGTCTCTGTCCAAGCATTCTCGCGTTGGAGACGATTTGAAGGGCTTTGCCTTAGCAACACCGTTGGGGCTTGTCGCCGCGTTGGCGGTCGCGCTGTCCCCGGTCCCCGGGTCAGCAAGCGCGGCGCGTCGACATCGACATGCTCCAGAGCGCATCAGCGGGCCGGCGACTCTCGACCTTTCTGGGCACAAACGTCGCGGCGGGGCCTCCTACTACGCGCGCCAATTCTTTGGTAAACCCATGGCGGATGGATCTCCAATGAATCCGCGTGGTAACAACGCTGCAAGCAGGACCCTTCCCCTTGGAACGGTGGCGAAAGTAACTAACACCGCCACCGGCAAGAGCGCCATCGTTAAGATCAAGGATCGCGGTCCGTATATCAAGGGTCGCATCGTGGACCTGTCGCCTGCTACGGCACGGGAGATCGGAATAACACCGCATATTGGGGTCGCGAAAGTCGTGGTCGCACCGATCGCGGTTCCCCTGCCGGGCGGCCGAATCAAGCTCGGGCGGGGCGACGCATCCGCGCTCGCGCGGGAGCGCGTGGAGTCTTCGGCGGACATACCAAAGACTTAGGCGTCCTGAAAACTCCGCGGCACCGTTGGCGTCTAGTGCAAGTTTTCGGCCATGATGGACAATCCAGGCGCCGTTGTTCTCTGTTTCGTCCCTCGCAGACATTCAATGAGTTCCTCGCTGTTACTGCGCCAAGCCTACTCCGCGGAGGCGGAGCCGCGCGCCGTCACGGCGCGCAAAATATCCCCGATTGAACGAGTTGCCCCTGCCGTCTGAACGCCTCAGCCGGCGATATCAAACTCCGCAGCCGTTCGTTCACCGAGATCGTAGATAACGGCGCAAGCCGACAGGTTCGCAGCGGCGCTGTTGATGCCGGTGGTGCTGCTCTTGAGTCTTGAGGGCCATGCGCCGCCTGCGCAATGCAAGCGTGCCAGCGCAGAGGGCCAAGAGCAGATTTCGGTGTCAGGGGCAGCCGCGACGACAGTAAGCGTCACGACCTGCGTGACCAACGTTACTTCGGACACATCGAGGAGCATGCAAGCGCCGCGGCGATCTGTCTCGCGCAGTCTGCCCGTTTCCACGCGAATCTAGGATGGAAATCTGGCGCTGCTTTTCACCCGATTTTCACCCGACAGCGTATCATTGATCGTAAGCTATTGATTCTATGGCGCTCCCTACGGGATTCGAACCCGTGTTACAGCCTTGAGAGGGCTATGTCCTGGGCCTCTAGACGAAGGGAGCGAGGCGCGGGGGTCTTTGGCAGAGCGCGGTATTATAGAGAGCTATCCTTATTGCTCAAGCGAAAGCCCAGGAATTGAACTCGCCCCCCGCGTCGCTCGCGACGCCCGCAGCGGCGCCCCGGATCATCCCGCGATCCGGGCACGCGATATCCCGCACCCACATCTCCCCGAATGCGTTGCGTGTGCTGTACCGGCTGCGCGATGCCGGCTTCATGGGCTTCCTCGTCGGCGGCTGCGTGCGCGACCTGCTGATCGGCATCGAGCCGAAGGACTTCGACGTTGCCACCGACGCACTGCCCGAGCAGATAAGGCGCCTGTTCCGCAACTCTCGCCTGGTCGGCCGGCGCTTTCGTCTGGCGCACGTGTTCTTCGGTCGCGAGACCATCGAGGTCGCGACCTTCCGCGCCGCCACGGCGCCTTCACAGGGCGATGAGCCGTTGCCGGAAGCGGACCCCGAGGATGGTGAGGCGCCAGAGCTCGATGAGCCGGATCTCGACGACGACCTGGATAATGGTGCCGTGGCGGAGCCGCCCGAGCCGGCGGCGGTGCCGGCACGCGCCCAGGCCCAGAGCGGTCGGGACGCCGACCGACACGTCGATGAAACCGGGCGCATCCTGCGCGATAACGTCTACGGCACGATCGATGAGGATGTCTGGCGGCGCGATTTCACCGCCAACGCGCTCTATTACAACATCGCCGATCTGTCGTTGTGGGATTACGTCAACGGTGCGCAGGACATCGCGGCGCGCACGCTGCGGCTCATCGGCGATCCGGAGACGCGCTTTCGCGAGGACCCGGTACGCATGCTGCGCGCGGCGCGCTTCGAGGCGAAGCTCGGCTTTCAGCTGGATCCCGCGACAGCCCAGCCGATCGCGGCGCTGCGCGAGCTCTTGGCCGGCGTGCCTCCGGCGCGCCTGTTCGATGAGACGCTGAAGCTCTTCCTCACCGGCCACGGTGCGCGCAGCTTCGAGGTGCTGCGCCGCCGGGGGCTGCTCGAGGCGCTCCTGCCCTCGGTCGATGGCTACTTCAGCCGCCATCCGGGGAGTCTGGTCGAGAAGCTGCTGATCCAGGGTCTGCGCAACACGGATGCGCGAGTGCTGGCGGACAAGCCGGTCACGCCCACCTTCCTCTTCGCACTCCTCTTATATGGGCCGGTTGCCGGGCTCATTGAGTCGGCGCCGCCGGCGCGCTGGCACGAGCTCGCCACGATCCTCGAGGCGTGCGACCGGGCGACGCGCGAGGCGAGCTCGCGTATCGCCATTCCCAAGCGCTTCTCGCTCGGCGTGCGCGAAATGTTCGGGCTGCAGCCGCGTCTCGAGCACCCGCGCGGACGGCGTGCGCTGCGGATGCTGGAGCATCCGCGCTTTCGTGCGGCTTATGATCTCTTGCTGCTGCGCGCGGAGTTTGGCCTCGCGCCGGCGGGCATGGCGACCTGGTGGACGCGCCTGCAGGAAGCCTCAGCCCGAAGAACGTGGCCGCATGGCGGATGCCTTGAGTCGCGAGACGCCGGCGGGGGCGCCTAAGACCGGACGCCGCCGCAGTCGCCGGCGCCGTCGCCCCGCAGGTCCAGCGAGCTCCGCCTGACACGCCTCCCATGGAGCGCTGGCAGCCTGCTTACGTCGGCGTCGGCAGCAATCTCGACGATCCGCGCGCGCGCGTGTTGGAGGCCTGTGCGCACCTGGCACGGCTGCCATCGACTCGCCTGGTGCTGACCTCGCGCCTCTATGCATCCCGCCCGTTTGGGCAGGTCAAACAGCCGGACTTCGTCAACGCGGTCGCGGGGCTCATCACGCAGCTCGATCTCGAGGCGTTTTTCCAGCGCCTGCGCGACATCGAGACGCGCATGGGACGCCCGGCGATTCATCAGCACTGGGGTCCGCGGGTGATCGATCTTGACCTGCTCGCCTTCGGGCGCGAGCAGCGCCGGGGGGAGGGGCTGACGCTCCCGCACCCCGGTATAGTGGAGCGCAACTTCGTTCTGTATCCTCTTGCGGAAATTGCCCCCGACGCCGACTTGCCGGGGCTCGGTCGCATCTCCGAGCTCGCAGGTAAGGTGACGTCCGAGGGTTTGGCGCTCCTCTAAATCCCATGCCAGGCGAAGTCACCCACAAGTTTATCGTCGTCGAAGGTCCGATCGGCGTCGGCAAGACGAGCCTCGCGCGGCGCCTGTGCGACAGCTTGAGTGCGCAGGGGGTCTTCGAGCAGGCGTCCGAGAACCCGTTCCTCGAGCGCTTCTATAAGAATCCGCGCGCCGGCGCGCTGCCCACGCAGCTGTATTTCCTGCTGCAGCGCGCGCAGCAGCTGGCCGCGCTGAACCAGGCGGACCTGTTTGCCCCGGTGCGCGTGGCCGACTACCTGCTGGACAAGGACCGCCTGTTCGCGCGTGTCACGCTCGATGATGCCGAGTACGCGCTCTACGAGCAGCTGTACGCGAAGCTCGACGTGCACTCCCCGCGCCCGGACCTCGTGGTGTACCTGCAGGCGCCGGTGGACGTGCTGCTCGAGCGCATCGCCAGGCGTGGCGTCGATTACGAGCAGCACATCGATCGCCAATACCTGGAGCGCCTGAACCAGGCCTATGCACGCTTCTTCCACGAGTTCGAGGCAGCCCCGCTGCTGATCGTCAACGCCGCCTCCATCGACCCCGTGGCCAACCAGGCCGACTACGAGGAGCTGCTCGCCGCCATCCGGCGCATGAGCCGCGGACGGCTGTATTTCAACCCGTTGCGCAGCCGCGCGATCTAGTTACACTTTCTCGCCATGCCTATTTACAAGCATCTGCAGCAGGATCCCGCCCGTCCGCCGGTGACACTGGCGACGCTGCAGCGCATGCGTTCCGAGGGCGAGAAGATCGCCTGCCTCACCTGCTACGACGCCAGTTTCGCCGTGCTGCTCGATGCGGCCGATGTCGACGTGGTGCTGGTGGGTGACACGCTCGGCATGGTGATCCAGGGGCACGACACCACCGTGCCGGTGAGCATGGATCACATGGTGTATCACTGCGCCGCGGTGGTGCGCGGGCTCCGCCGGCCATTCCTCATCGGTGACATGCCGTTCATGAGCTATCCGACCAAGGAGCTGGCGCTCGCGAATGCCGTGCGGCTGATGCAGGAAGGCGGCGCCCAGATGGTCAAGCTCGAAAGCGGCGGCAAGCAGACCGAGATTGTCGAGTTCCTGGCCGGGCACGACATCGCGGTGTGCGCGCACCTGGGGCTCAAGCCCCAATCGGTGCACAAGACCGGGGGTTTTCGCGTGCAGGGGCGGGAGCGCGAGACGGCGGCGCGGCTCCTCGATGAAGCCAAGCGCCTCGAGGCTGCGGGCGCGGACGTGGTGCTGCTCGAGTGCGTGCCCTCGCAACTCGGCAAGGCGATCACCGCGGAGCTGCACGTACCGGTGATCGGTATCGGCGCCGGTCCCGACGTCGACGGGCAGATCCTGGTGCTGTACGACATGCTCGACATCACCAGCGGGCGCAAGCCGCGCTTCGTGCGTAACTTCATGGAAGGCGGGCACGACATCCTCGAGGCGCTGCGGCGCTACGTGGCCGCGGTGAAGTCGCGCGAGTACCCGGCGCCCGAGCACTGTTTCTGACGCAGCCGGACGGGCGCACTTGGACGTCGTTACCACGATCGCCGCGGTTCGCGCGCGGGTGCGCGGCTGGCACCGCGAGGAGCTGCGCGTCGCCTTCGTCCCGACCATGGGGAACCTGCACCCCGGGCACGTGAGCCTCATCGAGGCGGCGCGGCGCCACGGCGATCGCTTCATCGCCAGCATCTTCGTGAACCCGATGCAGTTCGGGCCGAACGAGGACTTCGCCCACTACCCGCGCACCCCGCGTGAGGACGAACGCATGCTCGCCGACGCCGGCTGCAGCCTCATGTTCATGCCGGACGTGACCGAGATCTACCCGCACGGCGCCGAGCGCGCCTCGCGCGTCGAGGTGCCGGGCCTGTCGCGGATCCTCGACGGCGAGTTCCGTCCCGGGCATTTCGAGGGTGTCAGTACGGTGGTGGCGAAGCTGTTCCACATCGTCGAGCCCGACGTCGCCGTGTTCGGCGAGAAGGATTTTCAGCAGCTCACCATCATCCGCCGCATGGTCGCGGACCTGTGCATGCCGGTGCAGATCATCGGCGCGCCCACGGTGCGCGATGCGGATGGGCTCGCGCTGAGCTCGCGCAACCAGTACCTGACGGAGGCCGAGCGCGCCATCGCCCCCAAAATCCACGCGACGCTGCTCGCGGCGGCCAACCGCGTGCGCGCCGGAGATGAGGACTTCGCCAGCATCGAGCGTGCCGGGTTCCAGGCGCTCGAGGGTGCGGGTTTTCGCCTGGACTACTTCGCCGTGCGCCAGGCGACCGACCTCGCTCACCCCACCCCTAAGGTGCGCGAGCTGGTGGTGCTGACCGCCGCGCGCATGAGTCGTGCGCGCCTCATCGACAACGTGCAGGTTGCGCGCCCGAAGGCTTAAGAAGCGCGATGAGCCTGATCTACCCCGATCTCACCGGTCGCCCGTGGGCGTTGACGCTCGAGCGCGCCATGGATGCCTCCCCTGCGGCGCTTTATCGCGCCTGGACGCAGGACTTCGACCGCTGGTTCGCGGCACCCGGAACGCTCCTGATGCAGCCGCTCGTTGATGTGCCGTTCTTTTTCGAAACCCGCTACCAGGGCGCGCGTCATGCCCATTACGGGCGCTTCCTGCGCTTCGAGCCTGAAGCGTTAGTCGAGATGACCTGGGTGACGGAAGCCGGCACGGCAGGGGCGGAGACGGTGGTGACCGTGCAGCTGGAGGCACGCGCGGGCGGGGCGCAGCTGCGCTTGAGCCACGCGGGCTTCCCGAGTGAGGCGCTGTGCCAGCGCCACCGCGAGGCGTGGCCCGCTGTGCTCACGCACCTGGATCAGGTGCTCGGTGCTTGAGCTGCCGCCCGGCTGAGCTGCTCTGCGAGCGCCCACTCGACGTGCTCGCGTAGGAGCGCGGAAGCCGTATCGCGGCGCCCGCGAAGTGCCGCCACCGCGTCCGCCGAGGGTGGGGCGTTGCCTAAGGCGACGGCGAGGTTGCGCGACCAGCGCTCGTAGCCGATGCGATAGATCGCAGAGCCACGCATACGCTCCTCGAACTCCGCTTCCGTCCAGCGAAAGAGCTCGGTGAGGGCGGCCGCATCGAGCTCGTGTCGCACCTTGAAATCCGGATGCGCCGCGGCGCGTGCGAACTTGTTCCAGGGGCACACCAGCTGACAGTCATCGCAGCCGTAGATGCGGTTGCCGATTCTCCCGCGCAGCTCGGTCGGGATGACGCCGTGGTACTCGATCGTCAGGTAGGAGATGCAGCGGCGCGCATCGAGCTGGTAGGGCGCGACGATCGCCTGGGTGGGGCAGGCCGGGATGCACGCCGTGCAGCTGCCGCAGTGCGCGCTCGCCGGCTCATCCACCGGCAGCGGCAGATCGGTGAGGATCTCCCCCAGGAAGAACCATGAGCCCGCCTCGCGTGCGATGAGATTCGTGTGCTTGCCGATCCAGCCGAGTCCGGCGTTACGCGCCAGCGCCTTCTCCAGCACCGGCGCCGTGTCGACGCACACGCGATAGCCGAACGGCCCGATGCGCCCCTGCAGCTCGCGCGCAAGCATCGCCAGTCCCTGCCGCAGTACCTTGTGGTAGTCGCGCCCGAGCGCGTACCGGGACACGTAGGCGAGCGCGCCATCGGCGAGTACGGCCTGCGCCTCGCGCGCAGCCTGCGGCCAGTAGTCCATGCGCGCCGAGAGCACCCGCGCCGCGCCGGGGGCAAGCCGCTCGGGGCGGCTGCGCGTGAGTCCATGGCGCGCCATGTAGTGCATCTCGCCGTGGAACCCTGCCGCGAGCCAGCGCACCAGGTGCCGCTCGTCCTCGGGGATCTCGATGCTGGCGACGCCGACCGCGTTGAAGCCGAGCGCTGCGGCACGCGCGGTCAGCTCGCACTTCACGGCGCCGAAGTCGAGGGTTTCCGGCTGCGTCATGGCGCTACCACGGTCGTCAGTATAATGACCTCATGGCGTTGCCCGTCTCGCTGTACTCGACCGCGCAGGTGCGTGCGCTCGATGCGCATGCCATCAACGACCTCGAGATCCCCGGCTACACGCTCATGAAGCGTGCCGGGGAAGCGGCGCTGCGCTACCTGCGCACCCGCTATCCCGTGGCGCATCGCATCGTCATCGTCTGCGGCGGCGGCAATAACGGCGGCGATGGCTACGTGCTGGCGCGCTTTGCGCAGGCCGCCGGGCTCACCGTGAGCGTGCTGGCGGCCTCGCCGCCCGAAGAGCTGCGCGGCGATGCCCGCCAGGCGTACCAGGACCTGCGCGCGAGCGCCGGTACCGTACGTGCGTTCGCGCCCGAGCACCTGAAGCCGGGCGAGGTGATCGTCGATGCACTGCTCGGCACCGGCTTTACCGGCAGTCTCCGTCCCGAGCTGGCAGACGTCGTGCGCGCGATCAACACTTGCGGGGTTCCGGTGTTCGCGCTCGATGTGCCCTCCGGGCTCAACAGCGACACCGGCGCGGTGGCAGGGGATGCGGTGCGCGCCGAGGCCACGGTGACTTTCGTCGGCCTCAAGACCGGGCTCTTCGTGGGGGATGGACCGGAGTTTACCGGCACGGTTTTCTTCGATGACCTGGAGCTCAGCGAGACGGCGCCCCCCGGGCTCGCGCCGCGCCTGACGCGCATCGTGGAGTCGGAGATCCACGCGGCACTGCCGCGCCGGCCGCGCGCCGCCAACAAGGGCGACTTCGGACGCGTGCTGATCATCGGCAGCGGCAGCGGCATGCCGGGAGCGGCGCGCCTGGCGGGTGAGGCGTGCCTGCGCGCAGGCGCGGGACTCGTGACGGTCGCAGTGGCGCCTGAGAACGTGGCGGCGATCGCCGCGGGCCGCCCGGAGCTTATCTGTCTCGGCATCGCCACGGCCGAGCCGCTGCGCGAGGCGCTCAGCAAGGCTGACATCGTGGCCGTGGGCCCCGGACTTGGCCGCTCGGCCTGGGCAAAAAGCGTGCTGGATAGTGCGCTCGGCAGCGGCAAGCCGCTCGTGGTCGATGCGGATGCGCTCAACCTGCTGGCCGAGGGCGGCGCGCCCGCGCGCGAGGACTGGATCCTGACTCCGCATCCCGGGGAGGCCGGCCGGCTCCTTCAGACTTCCGCCCAGGAGGTGCAGCACGATCGGCTGCGCGCACTCGATCGGTTGCTCGCGCGCTTTCACGGCACCATCGTGCTCAAGGGGGCAGGAACCCTGGTCGGATACCCCGGCCGCACCCCCGGGCTCTGCGAGCGCGGCAATCCCGGCATGGCCACCGCCGGCACCGGAGATGTCCTCACCGGGGCTATCGCCGGCGTGCTCGCGCAGTGCCGCGACCCGTGGGTGGCAGCACGCGTCGGCGTGCTGGTACACGCGATGGCGGGGGATGCCGCGGCACGTGCCGGCGAGCGGGGCGTGCTGGCGAGCGATCTCGTGCGCGAGCTGCATCACTGCGTCAACCTGTAGTCGTGCAGCGGCACACTCAAACGGCCGAGGACACCGAGAACCTCGCAGCCGCGCTCGCCCGCGTCCGTCCCGCCGGCGAGAGTGCGCCTCCCGGTGCGCCCACGGTGCTCTACCTCGAGGGCGATCTCGGCACGGGCAAGACCACCTTCGCCCGCGGATTCCTGCGGGGTTGCGGCATCGAGGGGCGGGTAGCGAGTCCCACCTACACGCTCCTCGAGCTCTACGCGGCAGGCGCGCTGACCTTCCTCCACGTGGATCTCTATCGCCTCAAGAGTCCCGCCGAGCTCGCGCAGCTCGGGCTGCGCGAATACGCCCGGCCAGGGTTTCTGTGGCTCATCGAGTGGCCGGAGCGGGGATCCGGCGGCCTGCCGCCCCCCGATGTAAGGGTGCGCTTTGCAGCCGGCGAGGCCTGGCACGGCATCGACATCTCGGCCAGCTCCGCTCTCGGCCACGCATGGCTCGAGCGCCTCGAAAGCCCCTGACTGGGGTACCGGCAGGCGCACTGCCGGCGGCGGTGGGCGATGAGGGATTGAAAGCTTACTGGCAACACCGTAGATTATGTTGAAGGTAGCGCCGCGAAGCTCATGATTAAGAAGATTTTTCTCAGTGTCGCCGCCGTGGTGATCGCGTGGGCCGTAAGTCCCTCCGCCGAGGCCACGGAGCTGCGCGCGCTTGCCCTCACATCGGAAGCCGACGCGGCTGAGCTCGCCCTGGATCTCACCGACGGGGCCGGCGAGAGAGTCTTCACCCTGGAGCATCCCGACCGCGTGGTCATCGACCTGCCGCACACGCACCTGGCGAGCGGGGTACGGCCCCCGAACGCTCTCGGCGTGGTGACGGCCGTGCGGCTCGGCACTCAGCCCTACGGGACGCTGAGGGTGGTGGTGCAGCTGCGGGGCACGCTGCCGGCACACAGCAGCTGGGAACCCGGCGAGCGCGGCCCGCGGCTGCTCATCCGTATCGGGGCCCCGCCGGTGGTTGCCACCGCGGTAGCGAGCGACGGGGCAGTGAAGGCCGTGCGCGCGGTGCGCGCAACCCATGCCCCGGGGGATGGCGAGCGCGATGTGATCGTGGCGGTGGACGCAGGCCACGGTGGCGTCGACCCGGGCGCGATCGGCCACGGCGGCACGCGCGAGAAGGACGTGACGCTGGCGATCGCGCGGGCACTGGCGCAGCGGCTGAACGCGCAAGCCGGCATGCGCGCCATCCTCACCCGCGATCGCGATGAGTTCATCGAGCTGCGCGATCGCATCGCGCGCGCCCGCGCAGCGCACGCCGACCTGTTCGTCTCGGTGCACGCCGACTCGATCGCCGACCGCAGCGTCTCGGGGGCCTCCGTGTACGTGCTCTCCGTCCACGGCGCCTCCAACGAGGCGGCGCGCGTTCTGGCCGAGCGCGAGAACGCGGCGGATCTCATGGCTGGCGTGCCGCTCGATGACAAGGGCGCGCTCGCCCCGGTGCTGCTCGATGCGACACAGAGCGAGATCATCGGGTTGAGCGCCAGCGCGGCCGAGCGGGTGGTGAGCGCGCTCGAGGGTGTAGGCGAGCTGCGCAAGGCGCAGGTGCAGCGCGCCGGCTTCGTGGTGCTGAAGTCGCCCGCGATTCCCTCCATGCTGATCGAAACCGCTTACATCTCCAATCCCAGCGAGGAGCGCCGCCTGCGCAACGGCGAGCAGCAGGGGCGCCTGGCGGACGCCATCGCCGGCGGCCTGCGCAGCTACTTCCTGCAGAATCCCCCCGACGGCACGCGCTTCAAGCAGGAGCGCCGCAGCACGCTCGCGAGCGCCGCCGAAGGTACCGGCTTCACCACGCCCTGACTGTCTCTCAAGGAGCCGCGCTGCGCGGGCGGCAGCGACGGTAAACTCCGCGCATGCCCATCCGCGTCCTGCCCGGAGAGCTCGTTGATCAGATCGCCGCCGGTGAGGTGATCGAGCGTCCGGCCTCCCTCGTCAAGGAGCTGATCGAGAACAGCCTGGATGCCGGTGCCACGCGCATCGAGATCGATATCGAGCGAGGCGGCGTGGGGCTGGTGCGGGTGCGTGACGACGGCTGCGGCATCGCGGCGGTGGAGCTGCCACTGGCCCTCGCCCGGCATGCCACCAGCAAGATCGCCTCCCTCGATGACTTGGAAGCAGTGAGTACGCTCGGCTTTCGGGGCGAGGCGCTGCCGTCCATCGGCTCGGTGGCGCGGCTGCGCATCGTCTCGCGCACCGACCACGACGAGCACGGCGCCGAGCTCAGCGTCGAGGGCGGGGAGCTCTCGCACCAGCGACCCGCGGCCCATCCGCCCGGCACTACCGTCGAGGTGCGTGAGCTCTTCTACAACGTGCCGGCGCGGCGCAAGTTCGTGAAGAGCGATGCCACCGAGCTCGGACACATCGTCCGCCTCGTCGAGCGGCTGGCGCTGTCGCGCTTCGACGTGAGCTTCAAACTGCGCCACGGCACGCGCGTGCTGCTGGATGTCCCGGCGGTGGAAGGCGCGGACGCCGAGCTCGCGCGGCTCGGCCAGGTGTTGGGATCCGAGTTCGCCGGCAGCGCGGTGGCGGTGCGTCACGGAGCCGGACCAGTGCTGCTATCGGGCTGGGCAGGGCTGCCGACGCACTCGCGTGCCCAGCCGGATCAGCAGTTCTGGTTCGTCAACGGCCGCAGTGTCCGCGATCGCCTGCTGATGAACGCCGTGCGCCTGGCCTACCGCGACGTGCTCTATCACGGTCGCCATGCCGCGTATGTGCTCTATCTGACGCTCGATCCACACCTCGTGGATGTGAATGCGCATCCGGGCAAACTCGAGGTGCGCTTCCGCGACAGCCGTCAGATTCATAGCTTCGTGATGCACGCCCTCGAGCGCGCACTCGCCGATACCCGTCCCGCTGACGCTGCGGCGCTCGCAGCTGGCCTTACCGCCTTCGGTCTGAACGGCGGGGCGCGCACCGGTCCGTTGCACACCGAAAGACTACCGCTGCACGTCTCCCCCGGGGATCCCTGGCGGCTGGCGGCTGCCGTTGGCGCCGCCGCGGACGGGGAGGTTGCCGAGCTCGCCACCGGCACGGCATTCGAGCCGCTCGCTGCCGATGAGCATCCTCTCGGCACCGCGCTCGGGCAGCTGCACGGGGTGTATATCCTCGCGCAGAACCGCGCGGGCCTCGTGCTGGTGGACATGCACGCCGCTCACGAGCGCGTGTTGTACGAGCGAATGAAGTCCGGGCGCGAGGAGGGCGGCGGCACACCCTCGCAGCACCTCATCGAGCCGCTCTCGATCGCGTTGAAGCCGCATGAGCTCGCGGCCGTGCTCGAGGAGCGCGCGCAGTGGGAGCGGGCAGGCTTCGAGCTCGATGCCCTCTCGGCCACGCATCTCGTGCTGCGCCGCGTGCCGGCGTTTCTCAGGAGCGCGGATGTGCCGCGGCTCATCGATGCGCTCGTCCACGACCTCACACTCGACGCCGACACGCATCATCTCGAGAGCGCCGCGGACCGCTTCCTGGCGACGCTTGCCTGCCGCACGGCGATCCACGCGCACCGCCGCCTGACGCTCCCTGAGATGAACGCGCTGCTGCGGCAGATGGAGGCCACCGAGCGGGCCAGCCAGTGCAACCACGGCCGCCCGACCTGGACGCGCCTCAGCCTGCAGCAGCTGGATGCGCTGTTCCTGCGCGGACGATGAGTGGGGCGCCCCCGCTCCCCGTGCTCGTCCTCACCGGGCCCACGGGATCGGGCAAGACCGACTGGGCGCTGCGGCTTGCGGCCGCAGCCCCGGTCGAGATCGTGAGCGTTGACTCGGCGCTGGTCTACCGCGGACTCGACATTGGCACGGCCAAGCCCGCGCGCGCGGTGCGTGAACGCATCCGTCATCACCTGATCGACATCTGCGAGCCGACCGAGAGCTACTCGGCCGGCCGTTTCGTCACCGATGCGCACCGGGCGATCGAGGCGATCCACGCCCGGCGGCGTGTGCCGCTGCTGGTCGGCGGCACCATGCTTTACCTGCGGGCGCTGCTGCACGGCCTCGCGCCGTTGCCGCAGGCATCACCGGAGCTGCGCTCGCGCCTCGATGCGCGCGCGGCGCGCGATGGCTGGCCAGGGCTCCACGCCGAGCTCCAGGCTCTGGATCCGAAGGCGGCGGCGCGCATCGCGCGCAACGACGGCCAGCGCATCCAGCGTGCGCTGGAGGTTTGTTATCTGACCGGCCGGCCGCTCACCGAGCTGCAGGAAGCGGGGGCGAGGCTTGCTGTGCCCTGGCCGCTGCGTTCCTGGGTGCTGGCGCCGCGGCAGCGCTCACTGCTGCATCAGCGCCTCGAGCAGCGCTTGGCGGACATGATGGCGGCGGGGTTCCTCGAGGAGGTGCGCGGCCTGCACCGGCGCGGGGACTTGAGCGCCCGCCATTCCTCCATGCGCGCCGTCGGTTACCGGCAGTTGTGGGCCCACCTGGACGGCGAGTACGGTCTCGAGGAGGCCGTGCAGCGCGCCGTGGCGGCCACGCGCCAGCTGGCGAAGCGGCAGCTGACCTGGCTGCGTGCCGAGCGGCTCGGTGAATGGCTCGATCCGCAGGCGGCGGAGTTGTCGTGGAATCGAGACATATGTCATGAGTTAGGCAAGCTTGGGCTTTGAAGGAATTGCCATGTTAAGATGACTGATGTCGGTCCTCGCCATTGGCGGGGCAAATTGTGAGCTTGCCTGGATCGCGGAACACGGAAGTTCAGCTGCGGTCCGTTGTGCTGTTCGAAAAACTCGAAGCTGTAAAAATAAGGAGAACCCGATGGCCAAAGGCCAGTCCCTCCAAGACCCGTTCTTGAATGCGCTGCGCAAGGAGCGGGTGCCCGTCTCGATCTACCTCGTCAATGGCATCAAGCTGCAGGGCCAGATCGATTCCTTTGACCAGTTCGTGGTGCTGCTGAAGAACAGCGTGAGCCAGATGGTCTACAAGCATGCGATTTCCACGGTCGTGCCCTCGCGCAACGTGCGCCTGGCGACCGAAGAGGGCGGTCCCGCCCCGGAGACGCCCGTCGAATAATGTCCCTCGTCACGGGAAGCCTGAGTGTTCGAACGCCCCCGGACCGGTGAGCGTGCCGTACTGGTGCGCTTGGGAATGGGTGCACCCGTGGATCCGGAGGACGTGCAGGAGTTCACGCAGCTGGCCGTGTCCGCAGGCGCCGTTCCCGTGGCCACCGTGACCGGACGCCGCGATCGCCCCGATCCGCGCTACTTCATGGGCAGCGGCAAGGCCGCGGAGCTGCGCGCGGCGGCCGCTGACAGCGCCGCCGACCTCATCCTGGTCGATCATGCGCTCTCGCCGAGCCAGGAACGCAACCTCGAGAAGCTGATCGAGCGGCGCGTGCTCGATCGCAACGGGCTGATCCTTGACATCTTCGCGCAGCGCGCGCGCAGCTTCGAGGGCAAGCTCGAAGTCGAGCTCGCGCAGCTGAAACACATCGCCAGCCGCCTGGTGCGCGGCTGGACTCACCTCGAGCGGCAGAAGGGTGGCATCGGCCTGCGCGGTCCCGGCGAGACCCAGCTCGAGACCGACCGCCGCATCATCGGGCAGCGGGTGCGCGTGCTGTCGCGGCGCCTGGTGCGCATCAAGCAGCAGCGCGAGACCGGACGCCACACGCGTGCCGAGATCCCGGTGCCCTCACTCGCCCTGGTCGGCTATACCAACGCCGGCAAATCCACGCTGTTCGGCGCGCTCACCGGCGCCGAGGCCTACGTGGCGGACCAGCTGTTCGCCACGCTCGATCCGACCGTGCGCCGCATGCAGCTGCCGGGCGGTACCGCGGTGGTGGCGGCCGACACCGTCGGCTTCATCCGCGAGCTGCCGCACGAGCTCGTGGCCGCCTTCCAGTCGACGCTCACCGAGGCGCGCGCGGCGACGCTGCTGCTGCACGTGGTCGATGCCAGCAACCCGCGCCGCGACGAGCAGACCGTTGCGGTCAACCGTGTGCTGGAGGAGATCGGCGCCGGCGACATCCCGCAGATCCTCGTGTACAACAAGATCGACCGCCTCTCGAGCCCGCCGCGCATCGATCGCGATGCGGACGGCCGCGCCGTGGTGGTCTGGATCTCGGCCGAGCGACGCCTCGGGCTGGATCTGCTCGGGGTGGCGTGCGCCGAGCGTCTGGCGCGGCTTGCGCGGCGGGCGCGGGTGAAGGTACCGGCCAGCGCCGGTGCACTGCGCTCGCGACTGTATGCCGCACGCGCAGTGCGCAGCGAGCAGGCAGGCGATGACGGCTCGATCGAGCTCTCCGTCGAGCTGCCCGATCCGGAGCTGCTGCAGCTGGCGCGCACGGCCGGCGTGCAGATCCTCGAGGTGCAGGACGCGACCGTGCCTTGTAGCCCGGGAAGCCCCTACCTACAATCGACCGCCGCTTCGCGCACGGCCAAGATGCGCTGATCGCGCACCCCTGACGAACTTTCGCATGCCCTGGAATCAACCAAGCGGTCCGCAGAATCCTTGGGGGCGCCGCCCCGGACAGGGCGGCCCCGATCTGGACGAGCGCCTGCGCAACTGGCAGCGCCGGCTCGAGTCGTTGCTGAGCCAGGGTGGGCGCGGGGGCGATAACAGCTGGATGCTGCTGGTGGTGATCGCGGTGGTGCTCGCGGTGTGGGCCGCGACCGGCTTCTACACCGTCTCGCAGTCCGAGCGCGGCGTGGTGCAGCGCTTCGGCCGCCTGGTCGCGGTGACCATGCCCGGGCCGCACTTCCGCGTGCCTTGGCCGGTCGAGACCGTCAACATCGTCAACGTGGCCGGGGTGAATTCCAGCGACTTCAAGTCGCGCGTGCTGACCTCCGACGTCAACCTGGTCGACCTGCACTTCGCGGTGCAGTACGTGTACGCCGACCCGGTGAAGAAGCTGTTCAGGGTGCGCGATCCCGAGGCGACCTTGAGCGAGGTGTCCGAGAGCGCCATCCGCGAGACCGTCGGACGCTCGACCCTCAATGAGCTCCTGGTCGGCACCACGCGCCCGGAGATCACCCACCGCGCCAAGGAGCTGATCCAGCGGGTGCTCGACTACTACAACTGCGGCATCACGGTCACCACCGTCAACCTCGAGGACGTGCAGGTGCCCGAGGCGGTGATCCCCTCGCAGCGCGATGCCAACAAGGCGCAGGCCGACAAGGAGCGCTCCATCCTCGAGGCCAGGGCCTATGTCGCCAAGATCCTGCCGGTGGCGCAGGGTGCCGCATCGCGCATCAACCAGGACGCCGAGGCCTACAAGGCGCAGACCGTGGCAATAGCCGAAGGGCAGGCGGCGCGCTTCGCGCAGCTGGAGGCGGCGTATCTGCAGTCGCCCGAGGTGACGCGGCGGCGCATGTACATCGAGACGCTCGAGAACGTGCTCGGCCGCGCGCACAAGGTGCTCATCGACGCTCACGCCGGTAACAACCTGGTCTACCTGCCGATCGACAAGCTGCTGGAGAAGAGCACCCGCAGCGAAGGCGAACCGGCCGTCGAGCCGGCCGCGAGCAGCGCCGGGAAGGACCAGGACCAGGTGACCATCGAAGCGCGCTCGCGGGCAGAGCGCTGATGAGCTCGCGGCTGTTCCCCTGGTTCTTCGTGGTCGCGGGCCTGCTGCTGTTCATCGCGTTCTCGCTGTTCTCGGTGAACGAGACCGAGTTCGCCATCCGCACGCGCTTCGGTGCCATCATCGACACGCGCTACACGGCCGGGATCCACCTGAAGTGGCCGTGGGACAAGATCACCAAGTTCGATCGCCGCATCCTGTCCGAGTCCTACACCGGGGAGACTTTCCTCACCAACGACGGGCGCGGCCTGATCGTGGATTTCTACATGAAGTGGCGCGTCAGGGACCCGACGCGCTACTACACCGCCGCCGGCGGCAGCGAATCGACCGCCGGTGAGCGTCTCGCCGCGATCGTCAAGGACGGCATCAAGAGCGTGGTCGCGCAGCGCACCCTGCAGCAGATCGTCTCCGCCGAGCGCGCCGCGGTGACCGGGCAAATGTTCGGGCAGGCGAGCCGCAGCGCCGAAGGACTCGGCGTCGACCTGGTGGACGTGCGCGTGCAGCGCATCGATCTGCCCGACGAGGTCGCGGCCCGCGTCTATGAAAGCATGAAGCAGAGCTTCGCCCAGACCGCCAACCGGCTGCGCGCGGAAGGACAGCAGGAGAGCACCACCATCGCCGCCACCGCGGAGCGCCAGCGCACCGTGATACTCGCGGACGCCGAGCGCGACGCGCTGCGCGTCCGCGGCGAAGCCGATGCGGCCGCGACGCAGGTGTACGCCCGCGCTTACTCCAAGAATCCCGACTTCTATGCCTTCTGGCGCAGCCTCCAGGCCTACGAGCGCTCGCTCGGCAAGGACGGCGACCTGCTGGTGATCACGCCGGATGGCGAGTTCTTCAGGTACCTGAAGGATGCCAACCCGGCCGCCGGGCCGCGCCGTTAGTCACCGCCCGCGCAGCGAAGCCGTGGCGCTCAATCTCACGGACCTTCTGGCCGCGCTCGGGCTATTCCTGGTGCTGGAAGGCATCGCGCCATTCTTGAACCCCCAGGGGGTCAAGCGCGCTTTCGCGCGACTGCTGCAGCTCAACGACCGCGAGTTGCGCGTCGTGGGCCTGGGCAGCATGCTGCTCGGGGTGCTGATCCTGTTCCTGGTGCGGTAGAGGTGCGCGTGGGCAAGTTCGTGGTCGTCATCGGCACCCAGTGGGGCGATGAAGGCAAGGGCAAGGTCGTGGATCTGCTCACCGAGCGCGCGGCCGCGGTGGCGCGCTTCCAGGGCGGCCACAACGCCGGCCATACGCTGGTCATCGGCGGGCGCAAGACCATCCTGTCGCTCATTCCCTCCGGCATCCTGCGCGAGCAGGTGCGCTGCTTCATCGGCAACGGCGTGGTGCTGTCGCTGGAAGCGCTGCTCACCGAGAGCGCGATGCTCACCGAGCAGGGCGTGCCGGTGTTCGAGCGCCTCAGTATCTCGCCCCTGTGTCCCCTGATCCTGCCCTCGCACGTGCTGCTCGACCGGGCGCGCGAGCGCGCCCGCGGGCCGAACGCGATCGGCACCACCGGGCGCGGCATTGGACCTGCGTACGAGGACAAGGTTGCGCGGCGCGCGGTGCGCGTAGCGGACCTTTTCCAGCGCGATCGCTTCGCGGCCAAGCTCGGCGAGATGCTCGACTTCCACAACTTCGTCCTGCAACGCTACTTCAACGTGCCGCCGGTGGACTTCCAGAAGACGCTCGATGAGCAGCTGTCGTTCGGCGCGCGCATCGCGCCGCTCATCACCGATGTAACGCAGGCGCTGAATGCGCTGCGCGCGGCATCCGCCAACGTGCTGTTCGAGGGCGCGCAGGGCGCCATGCTCGATGTGGACCTCGGCACCTACCCGTTCGTGACCTCATCCAACACCACCGCCGGCTTCGCCGCCACCGGCACGGGTCTCGGTCCGCGCGCGTTCGATGCGGTGCTCGGCATCGTCAAGGCCTACACCACCCGGGTCGGCGCCGGTCCCTTCCCCACCGAGCTCTTCGATGAGTACGGCGAGCACCTGTCGCGTGTCGGTCACGAGTTCGGCTCGGTGACCGGGCGGCGGCGGCGCTGCGGCTGGTTCGACTCCGTGGCGCTGCGCCGCGCGGTGGTGAACTCCAGCGTCACCGGGCTGTGCATCACCAAGCTCGACGTGCTCGACGGGCTCGACACGATCCGCATCTGCGTCGGCTATCGCAGCAACGGCACGGTGAGTCCCGAGCCGCCGGTGAGTCTCGATGGCTATGACGCCATCGAGCCGGTGTACGAGGAGCTGCCCGGCTGGCGCGAGTCGACCGTGGGGCTGACGCGTTACGAGGAGCTGCCCGCCAATGCGCGCCGCTATCTCGAGCGGCTGGGCACGCTGGTCGATGTACCGATCGACATGATCTCGACCGGGCCCGACCGCGATCAGACCATCCTGCTGCGACACCCCTTCGGAGGCTGATCTGACTCACGGGCGCGGCGCGCGCGCGTTTCCGGCCGGCACAATGCTGGCACTGGCCGCGCTCATCCTGCTCAGCTGCGCGCTCGCCGCCGGCAGCTGGCGTATCTATTCCAACACCTGGGACGAGCCGGAGCACCTGGCGGCGGGCGTCGAGCTGCTCGATCGCGGCCGCTACGAATACGACACCGAGCATCCGCCGCTCGCGCGCGTGTTGCTGGCGCTGGGTCCGTGGCTGGCCGGCGCGCACTCCTACGGCACCCGGCCCCCCGAGGGCACGCCCGAAGGCCTCGATATCCTCTACTCGGGCACTGGCCACTACTGGCACTACCTGACGCTTGCGCGGCTTGGCACGCTCCCCTTTCTCGCGCTGCTCCTGGTGAGCACCTGGCTATGGGCGCGGCGCATCTTCACCTCCCCGGGGGCAGCGCTGCTTTGCGTGCTGCTGCTCGCCTCGGCGCCGCCGATCCTCGGCCACGGCGCGCTCGCCAGCCTCGATGTCGCAGCTGCTGCGACCATACTGCTCGCGCTCTACGCGTTGCAGCACTGGCTCATCACCTTGAGCGCCCGCGCGGCGCTCGCGTTCGGGCTCGCGAGCGGGGTGGCGGTCGTCACCAAGTTCTCGGGCGTCCCGTTCATCGGGCTGTCGCTCGTGACACTCTCGCTCTGTGGCGCGCTCCTGAGTGCGCTGCGGCCAGGCGACCTCCCCGCGGCTGCGCCGGGCGCGGTGCCGGGCGCGGCGGCAGCGCGCCCGCGTGGCTTGCGGCGCTGGCTCGCGGGACTGGCGCTCGCGCTGCTCGCGGCGCTGGTGCCGGTGTGGCTCCTCTATGGTCCGCGCACGGCCGACCCCGCAGGGGTGGCGTTTCGATTTCAGTGGGCGGTGTCCTACCTGCTCAATCGCCCCGGCTTCGATCACGCGCTCGGGGTGCTGCTGTCGCACCTCTCGCTGCCGCGCGAGCTCAAGGACCTGGTGAACGGCATCGTGGCGGTCAAGGCGCACAACGACACCGGGCACCTCTCGTACCTCCTGGGCGAGGTGCGCCGCAGCGGCTGGTGGTATTTCTACCTGGTGGCGATCGCGGTGAAGACGCCGATCCCGCTGCTCTTCGGGGGCAGCGTGGGGCTGGTGCTGCTCGCGCGCCACGGCTGGCGGCGCGGTGAGCCATTCGCGGTGGCGCCGCTCGTGGTGGTGCTGACGCTCATCACCTTCTCGAGTGCGTTCAGCCGCATCAACATCGGTATCCGCCACATCCTCATCGTGTACCCGTTCCTGGCCCTCGGCGCGGCCTGGGCGATCTCGCGCGCCTGGCAGGAGATCACGGCGCACCGCGAGCGCGGCGCGCTGGCTGGCGCACGCGTCGCGACCGCGGCGCTCATCCTGGCGCTCGTGTGGCAGCTCTCGACGCTGTGGCGCGCCTACCCCGACTACCTGCCCTGGTTCAACGAGGCGGTGGCGCACCCCGAGCACGTGCTGGTCGACTCCGATCTCGACTGGGGACAGGACCTGTACCGCCTCGAGGAGCGAGCGGCCGAGCTGCACATCCCGCGCCTGAACCTCGCCTACCGCGGCACCGCGAAGCTCGCCTACGAACCGCTGCCGGCGCTCAACATCCTTCCGCCGCGCACGCCGGTGCACGGCTGGGTGGCGGTCTTTGCCCTCGCGCGTACCCGGAACCTGAGCGACTACGCCTGGCTGAACCAATACCAGCCGCTGGAGCGGATCGGCAAAACCGTCGAGTTGTATTACATCCCCTGAGCGGGCAGCGCCGCCCGCAGGCGAGTGATGCGCGTCAGCGGCGCCGGATGCGAGTAATAGAACGCGGCGTACACCGGATCGGGAGTGAGCGTGGTGGCGTTGTCGCGATGCAGCTTGACCAGCGCGGTGGCGAGCTCCGCACCGCTCGCATAGCGTGTTGCGAAGGCGTCGGCCTCGAACTCGTGCCGCCGCGACCAGAGCGCCGCGAGCGGTGTCAGGAAGAACGTGAACGCGGGCACCGCCAGCATGAACAACAACAGCGCCGCGTGGTCGGAAGGGAGCGGCACGCCGAGCGCGGCGTAGAACCCCGGCTGGCGCGCGAGCCAGCCGAGCACGGCCAGCCCCACGAAGCTGGTGGCGATCGACAGCGCCAGGCGCTTGCGCACGTGACGCAGGCGGAAGTGCCCGAGCTCGTGCGCGAGCACTGCCTCGACTTCCGGGTGGCCGAGACGCTCGAGCAGCGTGTCGAAGAACACGATGCGCTTGTGCCGCCCGAGACCGGTGAAGTAGGCGTTGCCATGGCTCGAGCGGCGCGAGTTGTCCACCACGAACACGCCACGCGAGGCGAACCCGCAGCGCGCCAGCAACGACTCGATGCGCGTCTTGAGCGCCTCGTCCTTGAGCGGCGAGAAGCGGTTAAAGAGCGGCGCGATGAATACCGGCCACGCCCAGGCCATGATGAGCATCACGGCGAGCCACAGCCCCCACGCCCACAGCCACCACCACCGCCCCGCGCGCCCCATCAAGAGCAGCGTCGCCACGAGCAGCGGGCCGCCGAGCGCGATGGCGAGCATGAGCCCCTTGCCGAGATCGGCGAGGTACAACGCCCAGGTGGTGCGGTTGAATCCGAAGCGCGCCTCGAGCCCGAAGGTGCGCCACACGGAGAAGGGCAGGTTTATGAGCTGAATGAGGAGCGCGGCGGAGGCGATCACCGCCACTCCGAGCCACAGCGGCGACAGCGCCGTGTGCCGCCAGGCGGCATCGATCGCGGCGATGCCGCCGCCGACGGTGAGCGCCAGCGTCACGGCCGCATCGATCACGGTGCTCAAGCGCCCGAAGCGGATCTTGGCGAGGGTGTAATCGGCCGCCTTGCCGTGCTCGGCCGGGGAGACGCTGTCGGCGAAGGGCGCGGGCACGGCGTCACGGTGCTGGGCCACGGCACGCGCCTGGCGCTGCGACAGCCACAGCTCGAGCGCGGTGCCGGCCAGCACCAGCACGACGAACACGGGAGTGAGCCACGCCATGAGAGGGCAGTGTAGCGCTGCGGCGCAACTAGCGGGCGCGTCGCACGGCGCTGCGCGCGCGCGCTCGCTCACGCCGCGGACGCGACCGCTGCGGGGCGCGTGCGCGTTCGGCACCGTGCTCGAGCTGTGTCAGCAGCAGCTGCGCAGCAGCCGCGAAGCGCCCTGGCTCCCCGTACGCGCGGGCGACGAGCATCTCCCCTTCGAGCGCCCCGACCAGCATGCGCGCGGCGTCGCTCGCCGGCGCGCCGAGCAGCAGCGCACCTTCGCGCTCGCCCTGGGCGAGGAGTCCTGCCAGCCAGCTCTCGTTGAGCTCGAAGAACACCCGCAGCGCCGCCTGCATCGGCCCGGGGAGCGTGGCGTACTCAGCGGCCACCATGCCGCACAGGCACATGCGCTGCTGCTCGAGCACATCCGTGTACAGCTGCACGTACGCCCGCAGCCGGCCGCGCGCCGCTGGAATGCCCGCGCTGATCCGCTCGAGGGCGGCGGCGAAGGCCGCCGTGTAACGGCTAACCAGCGTGCGCCCGAGCTCCGCCTTGGTGGCGAAGTGGTAGTGCAGGCTCGCCTTGGTGATGCCGACCTCGGCGGCGATGTCGGCGTAGCTGAAGCCGTTGAAGCCGCGCGTCTGCACCAGCCGCTCGGCGATATCGAGGATGCGGTCGTCGGTGGCTTCGGCTGCGGCAGGCTTCACGGGGCTCATGGGCAGGGAATGATAGCAGGTGCCGCTTGTATCTACCTACTAGTTGGTAGACAATCGGCCCCTCGCGGCGGACTCCCCGCCGCCGAAAGGGGGCAGTCATGCACATAACCGAGCACAAGAGCTTCTCCAAACCCGACGAGACGCGCGAGTTTCCGCACGGGCGCGCCGAGATCATCAAGGTGGGCAACGGCGAGGTGGGGCGGCTGGTGTTCCAGCCCGGCTGGCGCTGGTCGAATGACGTGAAGCCGATCGCGAAGACCCACAGCTGCACCGCGCCGCACTTCCAGTATCACGTCAGCGGCCAGCTGGCGATTCGCATGGATGACGGCACGGAGTTCGTGGCCGGCCCCGGCGACATCACCTCGCTCCCGAGCGGCCACGACGCGTGGGTGGTGGGTAACGA
Source organism: uncultured Gammaproteobacteria bacterium (assembly GCA_963837075.1). Lineage (GTDB taxonomy): Bacteria > Pseudomonadota > Gammaproteobacteria > Steroidobacterales > Steroidobacteraceae > 13-2-20CM-66-19. Next base: position 1,934,535 of record CAWILY010000009.1, read on the forward strand.
GCCGGTAGTGGTGGTCGACTGGTACGGGGCCAGCACCTACGCCAAGAACGCCTGAGCGCGGGGCCTCACTCGCTGACCGGGATGACCGTGACCGGCAGCGGCTCCTCGGGCATGCCGCCCAGGCTCACCGCGGTGCGCGAGGTGAAATTGAAGCTCATGAGCGCGATGAGCATGGACAGGATCTCGGCCGGCGTGAACGCCGCGAGCAGCGTTGCTGCGAGCTCGGCCGGCACGCGCGCCGGATATCCCAGGTAACAATCGGCGAGCGCGATGGCGAGCTTCTCGCGCTCAGCGAGCGCACTGTCACGATAATGATCGTCGATGAGCGCGGCGCGCGCCTCGGTGAGGCCGTCCTGCCGGGCCACGTCGTAGCGCACGGCCTTGCAGTAGACGCAGTTCACGGTGCGCGCGTTGCGCAGGCGGATGATCTCGAGCAGCGCCGGCGCAACCTCGCTCTCACGCCACACAGCAAGGTTCAGCGCGATGATCTCGCCCAGGGTTTCGGGTACCAGACCGAGCGCGCTGTCGCGGATCGGATTGCCCGTACGACTCTCCGGGGCACGGGCGCGCGGACTAGTCCCCACGTGCCGCACTCCACGCCCCAACGCTTACCAGATCGCGCAGGCAACGAGCGGCGCGGATGCGCGCGTCTAGCAGTCCTAGCGCCTCGATGAGGAACACCAGCCCCGGCTCGCCCAGGTGATGGGTGACCTCGGCGGCGAGCTCGTCGGTGAGGGCCTGCGGATCGAGGCCGTAGCGCTCGGTGAAGGCGAGCACGGCCTGCTCGCGGGACGAGAATGCCGCACTGTCTGTCCGACCGGCGAGCAGCAGCTCCCGCCGTGCCGCGGCGGGTGCGCCGGCGGGCACCTGCGAATTGCTCGCTGCCAGCTCCGGCCCGTCCTGGTGCAGCCGCGCCAGCGTCAGCCGGCACATCTCCAGGAGCTCCGCATCGAGGTAGGGCTGCGCCCACAGGCTCAGCCACAACCGCGCGAAGCTCACGGCCGGCGCTCCCGCAGGGGCGAGCTGCGCATCGAGCGTGAGACTGGTGATGGCGGGGGTCATGCGTGCGATCGAGGGCGGCGAAGGGGCGGTGCGAGGTTAGCACGGGTGTTCCACGGCGGGACGCTTGTCGATTCAGCGGCAGAGGTTCAGGCTTGAAAGAAGCTCCGAGGGAATTGTCATGGCCAAATCCAAGGCAGAGCGCGGGGTAACGGTGACGAAGAACGGCCCGTACCTGGTCACAGGCTCGGTGCCGCTCGCGCGGCAGACGATCGTCCCCGACCGCGAGGGTGGCTCGCACGCCTGGAAGGAGAGCGACCCCTTCCCGCTCAAGGAGAGCTACGCCCTGTGCCGCTGCGGCCGCTCGGCCACCAAGCCCTTCTGCGACGGCACCCACCAGAAGGTCGGGTTCGATGGCACCGAGACTGCGAGCCGTGAGCCCTACCGCGCCCAGGCGCAGACCCTGGAGGGTCCGGCGCTGAACCTCACCGATGCGGAAGGGTTGTGTGCGTTCGCGCGCTTCTGTGATCCGAACGGCAAGGTATGGAACCAGGTGGCCGAGACGAACGAGGCCAGGGAGCGCACCATGTTCGTGCGCCAGGTGAATGACTGCCCCTCCGGGCGGCTCGTGGCGTGGGAGCGCTCCACCGGCGAGCCCATCGAGCACCCGCTGCCGGTATCGATCGGCCTGATCGAGGATCCGCCCCAGGGCGTGAGCGGCCCTTTGTGGCTGCGCGGCGGCATTCCGGTCACTGCCAGCGACGGCTTTCGCTACGAAGTGCGCAACCGCGTGACGCTGTGCCGCTGCGGCGCCTCCAAGAACAAACCCTTCTGCGACGGCTCGCACGCCGCCATCGGGTTCAGCGATGCGCCCGGGAAGCCGACATGAGTATCTACGACCAGGATCTGGACAAGAACGCCGCCAACTACGTACCGCTCTCGCCGGTGAGCTTCGTCGAGCGCAGCGCCGAGGTGTTCGGCGATCTGCCGGCCGTGCTGCACGGGCGCCGCCGCTACCTGTGGCGCGAGACGCGCGAGCGCACGGCACGGCTCGCCGCAGCGCTGCGCGCGCTCGGGGTGGTACGCGGCACGACGGTGAGCCTGATGCTGCCCAACACGCCTGAGATGGTCGAGGCGCACTACGCGGTGCCGGCGCTGAATGCGGTGCTCAACACGCTCAACATCCGCCTCGATGCCTCACTCCTTGCCTGGCAGATGCAGCACTGCGAGACCGCGGTGCTGATCACCGATCGCGAGTTCGCGCCGGTGATGGCGCGCGCGCTCGAGATCCTGCGCGCGGAGCACGGGCGCACGCCGGTGGTGATCGATGTGTGCGACAGCGAGTACCTGGGTGAGGGCGAGCGCCTCGGCAGCCACGAGTACGAGGCACTGCTCGCCGCGCACGCACCGCTCGCGCGGCTCGAGGGTCCGGCCGATGAATGGGATGCCATCGCCGTCTCCTACACCTCCGGCACCACCGGCAATCCCAAGGGCGTGGTCACTCACCACCGCGGCGCCTACCTCAACGCGGTGAGCAATGCGCTCACCTGGGCCATGCCGCATTTCCCGGTGTACCTGTGGACGCTGCCGCTGTTTCACTGCAACGGCTGGTGCTTCCCGTGGACGGTGGCGATGCTCGCCGGCACGCAGGTGTGTCTGCGCCGGGTCGAGACGGGCGCGATACTCGAGGCGATGCGCGCGCACGATGTCGATCACTACTGCGCCGCCCCGATCGTGCACAACATGCTGATCAACGCCCCGCCGGCGTGGCGCGAGGGCATCACCCGGCGGGTGCGCGGCATGGTGGCGGGCGCGGCGCCGCCGGCGGCGATGATCGAGGGCATGGCGGCGATCGGTTTCGAGCTGACGCATACCTACGGACTCACCGAGGTCTATGGCCCGGCGGCGGTGGCCGCCAAGTGGCCACACTGGGGCGAGCAGAGCGTGTCCGAGCAGGCGCGGCTCAACGGCCGGCAGGGAGTGCGCTACGAGCTGCAGGAAGGCATGACGGTGCTCGACCCCGCGACCATGGCGGAGGTGCCGGCCAACGGCGAGGTGCTGGGCGAGATCATGTTCCGCGGCAACATCGTCATGAAGGGCTATCTCAAGAATGCCAAGGCGACCACGCAGGCATTTGCCGGCGGCTGGTTCCACAGCGGCGATCTGGCGGTGCTCGAGTCCGATCGCTACGTGAAGATCCGCGATCGCAGCAAGGACGTGATCATCTCCGGCGGCGAGAACATCAGCTCCCTCGAGGTCGAGGACGCGCTGTACCGCCACCCCGCCGTCATGGCGTGCGCGGTGGTGGCCACGCCCGACCCGAAATGGGGCGAGCGCCCGCTCGCCTACGTGGAGCTCAAGGCAGGCGCCCACACCTCCGCGCAGGAGCTGATCGCGCATTGCCGCGCCTTGCTCGCGGCCTACAAGATTCCGCGCGAGGTGCGCTTCGAGGAGATTCCCAAGACCGCCACGGGCAAGATCCAGAAGTTCGTGCTGCGCGAGCGGGCGCGCTCCGCCAGCGCCATCGAATGACCTGGAGGGGACGATGAGTGCGAACCCGAACCCCGATCCGCCGCTGTTGCGCTCCGCGCGCGATGCGCGCGGCGTGGTGACGCTCACCCTGAACCGCCCGGACGCCTTCAACGCCCTGTCGCAAGCCCTGCTGAGCGCACTCGAGAGAGAGCTCGACGCGCTCGCTGCCGACGAGCGCGTGCGCGCAGTGGTCGTGGCGGGGGCCGGCAAGGCCTTCTGTGCCGGTCACGATCTGCGCGAGATGCGCGCGCAGCCCTCGCTCGAGTACTACCGCAAGCTCTTTACCCAGTGCACGCAGGTGATGCTCGGCCTGCGCAGGCTTGCGGTGCCGGTGATCGCGCGCGTGCACGGGGTCGCGACCGCGGCCGGATGTCAGCTCGTGGCGCAGTGCGATCTGGCCATCGCCGCGCGCGAGGCGCGCTTCGCGGTGAGCGGGGTGAACCTCGGGCTGTTCTGCTCGACGCCGGCCGTGCCGCTGTCGCGCAACTTGCCCGCCAAGCGAGCCTTCGAGATGCTGGTCACCGGGGAATTCATCGATGCGTCCGAGGCGCTGCTGCGCGGCCTCGTCAATCGCGTGGTGCCCTTAGCCGAGCTCGATGCCGAGATCGAGCGGCTGCTGGTGAGCATCCTCGCCAAGCCGCGCGTCGCGATCGCGCTCGGCAAGGAGCTGTTCTACCGGCAGGCGGAGCTCGGCATCGAGGGCGCCTACGCCGCGGCCGGTGAGACCATGGCGTGCAACATGATGGAGGGCGCGGCGCTCGAGGGCGTGCAGGCGTTCATCGAAAAACGCCCGCCGCGCTGGGAGCGCTGACTGAGCTGCCGTCAGCCGATCCGCTCGGCGAACGGCTGCTCGAGGTCCATGCGCTGCGCCACCAGCGGCATCGGGTACTTGAGACCGCTGGCGCAATTGAACAGCACCACTTCATCGCGCGCCGTGATGCGCCCGCTGTCCGCCGCCGCAAGATAGGCGGCGTAGGTGGCGGCGCCTTCGGGGCTGAGCAGCAGCCCATCGGCGCTGCCGACGTGCGTGCGCGCCGCATCGATCTGCTCGTCCGTCACCGCAAGCGCGAAGCCGCCGCTCGCGCGCAGCGCCTTGAGGATCAGGAAGTCGCCGAGCGCTGCGGGCACGCGGATGCCGGCGGCGATGGTGTGCGCGTTCTCCCACGGCAGCGCGTGCTCGGCGCCGCTGTCGAAAGCGCGCACGATCGGGGCGCAGCCGCTCGACTGCACGGCGACGAGGCGTGGCAGGGGCGGTGAGAGCCAGCCGAGCTCGACAAGCTCCTGCCACGCCTTCCACATGCCGATCAGCCCGGTGCCGCCGCCGGTGGGATAGAAGACCACGTCCGGCAGCCGCCACTGCCGCTGTACGGCCAGCTCCAGTCCCATGGTCTTCTTGCCCTCGATCCGGTACGGCTCCTTCAGCGTCGACATGTCGAACCAGTCGAAGCGCGCCTTGCCGGCCGCGACGAGTCGCGCGCAGTCGTTGATCAGCCCGTTGACGCGCCACACCTTCGCGCCCTGCAGCGCGATCTCGCTCAGGTTGATCTCCGGGGTGTCTTCGGGACAGAAGCAGAACGCCTCCATGCCGGCCTGTGCGGCGTACGCGGCCATGGCCGCACCGGCGTTGCCGTTGGTGGGGATTGCCACGCGGCGCACGCCGTAAACACGTGCCATGGAAATGGCCACGCACAAGCCGCGCGCCTTGAAGGAGCCGGTGGGCAGGCGTCCCTCGTCCTTGACGACGGGTGCCGCGAAGCCGTGCGGGCGGTAACTGTTGGCGAGCGGCACGAGCGGCGTCTCGATCTCACCCAGGCTGACGATGCCGTCGGGATCGGGCACCGGCAGGAGCTCGTGCCAGCGCCACAGCCCGGCGGGCCGGGCGTCGATGTCGCTACGCGGCAGCTCGCGTCGCAGCGCCGGCAGGTCGTAGCGGGCGAGCAGCGGCTTGCCGGCCTGCGACAGTCCCTGCAGGCAGCCGATGTCGTGCGACTGCCCAGTGAGACTGCACTCGAGATGTGTCGCGTAGGAATAGCGCACGGTCACTCCTCGATGCAGATCGCGATGGTCCGGGTTTGTGATACAAGGGCGCGATGATGCCGCCGTCGACGCTGCCTCAGCAGCCGCAACTGCTTCGTGCCATCGGCCGCTGGAGCATGGTAGCACTCGCGGTCAACAGCATTCTCGGCAGCGGCATCTTCGGATTGCCGTCCACGGTCGCTGCGCTCATCGGCAGCGCGAGCCCCTGGGCCGTGCTTTGCGCCGGCGCCGGCATGGGCGTGATCGTCGCCTGTTATGCCGAAGTCGCCTCCCAGTTCCCCGAGACTGGCGGCACCTATCTCTACGTCCGGTACGCATTCGGGCGGCTGCTCGGCGTGCAGGTGGGATGGCTGACGCTGCTCGCGCGCCTGACCGCCTGTGCCGCGGGCGTCAACCTGCTGGTCGCCTACCTCGGGGAGTTCTGGCCGGGCGCCACGCTGCCGGCCGCGCGGCTCGCGATCATCACGCTGTTCGTCGCTGCGCTGGCGGCGGTGAACTACCGTGGTGTCGGCGCCGGCACGCTGATGAGCAATGCCGCGGTCATCGCCAAGCTTCTGGCGCTGGGACTCGTATGCCTCGCCGGCATGCTGTGGCTCGCCACGCACGCCCCGGTTGCCGCACCAGCCGTGACCACGACCCCCGGCTCGTGGCTCAAGGCGATGCTGCTGCTGTTGTTTGCGTACGGCGGTTACGAGGCGGCGCTGAATCCGATGGGTGAGGCCCGTAACCCGCGCCGCGACGTAGCGTTCGCACTGTTCGTGGCACTGATCGTGCTCACCGCGCTCTACGCCATGCTGCAGCTGATCGTCGTCGGCGTGCTCGCGGATGCCGCGCACAGCGCCCGCCCGCTCTCCGATGCCGCGCGCATCATCATTGGACCCTGGGGCGCAGCGTTCATCGCCGTCGGCGCGCTGATCTCGGTGTACGGCTACGTGAGCGCCAATATGCTGACCGTGCCGCGCAGCATGTTCGCGCTCGCCGAGCGCGGCGATTTCCCGCCGCTGTTCGCCGCGGTGCACCCGCGGCTGCGCACGCCGTACATTGCGATCGTGGCGTTCGCGGCGCTGGTGTGGGTATTCACGCAGTTCGCCAGCTTCTCGTGGAACGTGACCCTGTCCGCGGTCGCGCGGCTCTTCTACTACGGCGCGGTATGCGCGGCGGTGCCGGTGCTGCGGCGCAGGCACCCGCAGGCCAGCGCCTTCCGCGTCCGCGGCGGCCTGCTGCTGCCGGTCACCGGGGTGCTTATCTGTGTCGTGCTGCTCACCGGGGTCGACTTCAGCAAGTCGCTCATTCTTCTGGCCACGGTTGCGGTCGCGCTCGTCAACTGGGCGCTGGTACGCAATCGCGGCCCCCAGGCCGTCGAGACCCCTCGCAGGGTTCCTATTCGCAATAGTTAACTGACTGCTTAACTATTCGCGGAAAGATACCTTGCACGCGAGGCGTCAGCTCAGGCCTTGATCTCGGCGATCTGGATGACGGGCTTGGTGTTGGTGTAATTCGGAATGTCGGCCAAGATCTCCGGCGCGTGCGGACCGAACGCCTTCTCGAAGGCCGGCACCGACTCGAACGTGAGGTGCCCCGCGGCCAGGAACGGTGGCTGCGAGCCCGGCTCGCCGCCAGCGACTCCGCCCTCCACGGCGATGCCACGACAGGCCGGCCCGCACTTCTCCTGCACCATCGGCATGTGCCGGGTGAGGTAATAGTTCATGTCGAAGCGCGCGCCGGGTGTATTCGGATAAAGCACGGACACCTTGATCATGTTAGCTCCACGGTGCGGTACGGAGGTTACGGGAGAACGCAGGAGTATAGCGCGGCGGCGAGCGCGCGCTGCGCTGGCTACGGCGCTAAGATCGCGGTCATGGCAGTGGACCTGCGCGAACCGGTACGCTGGCGCCAGAGGTTGCGGCGCGACATCGCGCTGCTCCTCGTCCTGAAGCTCGCCGCGCTTGCCTTGCTGTGGGCACTGTTCTTTTCGCCGCCACACCGGCCGAGGGCAGATGCCGCCGCGGTCGGCCGTCACGTCGGCCTCGCGACGCGGGAGGGCGGTTGATCGATACCGCCGTGGTGAGCCTGTCCCGGGCGCAGTTTGCGCTCACGGCGCTGTATCACTTCCTGTTCGTACCGCTCACGCTCGGGCTGTCCATGATCCTGGTGATCATGGAGGCGGTGTACGTCATGACCGGGCGGGAGATCTGGAAGCGCATGACGCGCTTCTGGGGCGTGCTGTTCGGCATCAATTTCGCCATGGGGGTCGCGACCGGCATCACCATGGAGTTCCAGTTCGGCACCAACTGGGCCTATTACGCGCATTACGTCGGCGACATCTTCGGGCCGCCGTTGGCGCTCGAGGGCCTGATGGCGTTCTTCCTCGAGTCGACGTTCGTCGGGCTGTTCTTCTTCGGCTGGGACCGGCTGTCGAAGGTCGCCCATCTGATCGTGACCGGACTCGTCGCGCTCGGCTCGAGCCTGTCGGCGCTGTGGATTCTGATTGCCAACGCGTGGATGCAGCATCCGGTCGGCGCGCAGTTCAACGCGCAGACCATGCGCATGGAGCTCACCTCGTTCAGTGAGGTGCTGCTCAATCCCGTCGCGCAGTCGAAGTTCGTGCACGCTGTCGCCGCCGGCTACGTGGTGGGCTCGGTGTTCGTGCTGGCGGTGAGCGCCTGGTACCTGCTGCGCGGGCGCAACCTCGACATTGCGCGCCGCTCGATGGCGGTGGCGGCGAGTTTCGGGCTGGCCTGCGCGCTGTCGGTGGTGGTGCTCGGCGATGAATCGGGCTACCTCGATGGCGAGAACCAGAAGATGAAGATCGCGGCGATCGAGGCGGAGTGGACCACGGACAAGCCCCCGGCGGGCTTCACGCTGTTCGGCTTTCCCGATGTCGCCGCGCGCGTCACGCACGCGCAGGTCAAGATTCCGTGGGTGCTGGGGCTCATCGCGACGCGCTCGATCGACACGCCGGTGCTCGGCATCGAGGAGCTGGTGGCGCGCGCCCGCGGGCGCATCGTGAGCGGCATCGAAGCGTACGCAGCGCTCGCCGCGCTGCGTGCCGACCCGAGCGATGCCGCGGCGCAGGCGCGTCTCGCGGCGCACCAGGCCGATCTCGGTTATGCCTTGCTGCTGCTGCGCTACGTCACCGATCCGGCCACCGCCAGCGCGCGTGAGATCGATGCGGCGGCGTGGTCGACCGTGCCCAACGTGCCGGTGCTGTTCTGGGTGTTCCGCGTGATGGTGGGGATCGGCTTCTTCCTCATCGCGCTGTTCGCGATCGCCTTCTACCTCGCCAGCCGCCACCGCTTCCTGCAGAACCGCTGGTTCCTGCGGGTCGCATTCTTCAGCCTGCCGCTGCCGTGGATTGCGGCCGAGTTCGGCTGGATCGTCGCCGAGTACGGCCGGCAGCCGTGGGCGATCGATGGCGTGCTGCCGACCTTCCTCGGCGCATCGCCGGTGCCGGCAGGCGAGGTGTGGCTGTCGCTCTTAGGCTTCGTGCTGTTCTACTCGGCGCTCGCGGTGGTGGATGTGTATCTCCTGGTGCGCATCATCCGCCGCGGCCCTGAGGGCTTAGGCTACTGGCCGCCGGCCGCTCGTGCACCGGCCGGCGCGCACTGAGGGCGAGCGCCATGCCCGACTACGCGACGCTGCGGTTCATCTGGTGGCTGATCCTGGGCGCGCTCCTGATCGGATTCGCGCTGCTCGATGGCTTCGATCTCGGTGTCGGGGCGACGTTCCGCTTCCTCGGGCGTACCGATGAGGAGCGCCGCGCGCTCCTCGAGTCGATCGAGCCGGTGTGGGAGGGTAATCAGGTGTGGTTCATTCTCGGCGGCGGTGCGGTGTTCGCGGCGTGGCCGCTCCTGTATGCGGCCTCGTTCTCAGGACTGTACCTGGCGATGTTCCTGCTGCTCGCGACGCTCATCTTGCGCCCGGTGGGCTTCGCCTGGCGTAACCACATCGACGATCCGGCCTGGCGCAACGCCTGGGACTGGGCGCTGCTGGTGGGTGGCGCGGTGCCGGCGCTCCTGTGCGGAGTCGCGTTCGGCAATCTGTTCCTCGGACTGCCGTTTCATTTCGACGCCCTGCACCGGCCGCTGTTCACGGGCGGATTCTTCGGCCTGCTGCATCCCTTTGCGCTGCTCGCCGGCGTCGTGAGTCTCGCGATGCTCGTGATGCATGGCTGCGCCTACGCCGCGCTCAAGGTGGGTGAGCCCATGGCAGCTCGTGCCGCCGTGTTCGGCCGCAGGGCCGCCGCCGCGTTCATCGTGGCGTTTGTGGCTGCCGGCATTTGGGTCGCGACCGGGATCGAGGGTCAGCAGATCGTCGGCGCGGTGGCGAGCGCAGGCCCTGCAAATCCGCTGGGCAAGCATGTGCTCACGATGCAGGGCGCGTGGCTCGATAACTACCGCGCGCACGGAGTCCTGTGGCTGGCACCGACTGCTGCGCTTGCCGGGGCGGCGCTCGCCGCATGGCAGCTCGGCGCACGTCATGCGGCGGGAGCGTTCATCGGCAGTTGTGTCAGCGTCGCCGGCACGATTCTGACGGGCGGGTTCGCGCTCTTTCCCTTCCTGATGCCTTCAGCCACGCATCCGGATCAGGGACTCACGATCTGGGATGCCTCCAGCAGCCAGCGGACGCTGTTCATCATGCTCATTGCCGTAGTGGTGTTCCTGCCGGTGGTGCTCGCCTACACGACCTGGGTGTTCAGCGTGCTGCGCGGCCGCATCACGCTGGACGAGATCCGCAGGCACACGGGCTCGTACTGAGCAGGAGCGATCGCATCCATGTGGTACTTCAGCTGGATACTCGGCACTGGGCTGGCGCTTTCCTTCGGCGTGCTGAATGCGATCTGGTACGAGGTCATGGAACGCCCGTCGGAGCCATGTGACACGGATCGCTCTGCGCCAGGCAACTGAGCGCCCCCGGTCCGCGCAGGCGGTCAACGTGCCGGGCCGTTGCTGAACCCGTTGCGCTCGAGCTCCAGGTGGTTGGTGAATACCTGCGTAACCCCGGGCACATTACGGGCAATCTGCCGCGCGCGGTAAATCGCATCCGCGCTCCAGACATAGCCACTGAGATTGGCTACGCCGCCGGCGACCGTCACGTTGACGTGGCGGTAGAAATATACCGGGTCGTCATTCAGCGCCAGGTACACGCTGCTCGCGAGTGCCTCATCGGCGGCCGTCTGCGCGGAGGATTTCGGCGGAGTGCTCGAGCAGGACCCCAGGACAGCCGCGACGATCAGCGTCGCCAGTATCCATCCTTCCCGATCTGCTTGCATTACTGCGAGCCGCCGCCGTCACCGCCGCCTCTCATGGCGGCGCGCGCGAGCTCCATCCGGTCCACTACCCCGGTGACGCCGGGAACGCCGCGCGCGATGTTCTGAGCCGTGAACAGCGCATCCGTCGTCCACACGTAGCCGCCCAGCGTGGCCACGCCATAGTCAACGCTGACGTCCACGTCCTTGAAGTAGAAAACCGGATTTTCTTCCAGGGCCAGAGACACGCGGTCGGCAACGGCCGTATCGGCACGTGTCTGCTCAGGCGATTTCTCGGGGGTGGTCGAACAGGCGGCAGCCGCCAGCATGACCACAAGGGGGGCACATAACGTGCCTGCTCTTCTCGTGACCTGCATGCTCCTGAGACCGGCACGAGCCCTGCAAGTTCGCGACGTGGCTCAGGTCTGCAGCTGCACGTCTCTTTCCGCAGGGTCGGCCACCACTTTTTCAAGCATCTTCACGCGCATTGGCGAAAGCACGAATTTCGCCAGCAACGCAGCGATGATTGGTAACGCGCCCGCGATCCACAGCACGGGCACCCAACTGCCGGCGGACGCTTTCAACACGTTGGCCAGCGGAATGAGCAGCGAAGACGTTCCTTTGGCGGTGTAAAGCAGGCCATTGTTGGTCGCGGCGTATTTCGGGCCGAAGGTATCGCCGCTCGCCGCAGGGAACAGCGAGAAGATTTCGCCGTAGCCGAGGAAGATCAGCGGGGCGAAGATCAGGAAGCCTCCGGTGCTATGACCGAAACGCATCAGACCCCAGATGGCCACCCCTTCGACGATAAACACCAGCACCATGGTGTTTTCGCGGCCGAGAAGGTCCGAAATCCAGCCGGTGAGAGGTCGAGTCAAGCCATTCACGAGCGAATCGATCGACAGAGCCATCGTCAGCAGCGGCAGTGTGGCCCAAAGAACGGTGACCGGGATCTTGTCAACACCGTAATCCTTGGCGATCGGACCAATCTCAGCAGCCGCCATCAACCCGCCGGACGCTACCAGAACCATACATAGGTACAGCATCCAGAACACCGGCGTCTTGAGCATTTCGCCCGGACCGATGTTGCGCCGGGTCATGGGATTCACCGCGCCCTTGACAGTCGCGACAATGGCGGTGAGCGGCGGTCGAATCAGGAGCAACGACAACACCAGCACCACGATGCCCTGGATCATCCCGAAGGTGAAGAATGCCTTGTCGTAGCCGCCCGCCTTCACCATGTTCGCGATGGGAATCACCGTCAGCGCCGCACCAGCGCCGAACCCCGCGGCGGTCAGCCCGGCGGCCAGACCGCGCTTGTCCGGGAACCACTTGAGCGCATTACCTACGCAGGTTCCGTATACGGCGCCAGCGCCGATTCCGCCGACCACAGCGGAGAAATACAGCATTCCCAACGTGGTCGCGTAGGAATTCATGATCCAGGAAAGCCCCGCCAGGATGCCGCCCACCAACACCACCGGGCGGGGGCCGAATCTGTCCATCAGGTAGCCTTCGACCGGAACCAGCCAGGTTTCGCACAGCACGAAAATGGTGAACGCGACCTGGATGGCAGCCTTGGTCCATCCAAACTTATCGTGCATCGGATTCACGAACAGCGTCCAGCCATATTGCAGGTTGGCCACCATCGCCATGCAGATGATTCCGATGACCAACTGCACCCAGCGGTGTTGCAACCCACCCTGTTGGATCGGCGCGTTTATCTGAGTCGCGTTCATATTCCTACACCCCCGCAGATTCCATGACGCACACGCTTTGCGTCGTGAACTTCAGAATTTCATTGTAATCACCGGTAACCAACTTTTGCAGGAAGTATAAACCTCTCTTGCACCATCGGTTCACAGTCTAGGAATGACGCGCCCATTGCTCGAGCGCAAACGAGGCGGGCCTCCAGGTTCGCCCCACGGGCCCCGGCGTGCTCTGACGCCGTGCACCCGCTCGCCTCAGCGGGACGAGGGCGAGTTATCCATCCCGTTGCGCTGCAGTTCCAGGTTGTTCACGACCCTGGCGACTCCGGTGGTGTCTTCCGCGACCCGCTGCGCCTCGTAAATGTCCTCCGTCGCCCACACATAACCGCTCAGCTCCACGACGCCGTCTTCGGCGTGAACGACAATGTGCTTGGCATAGAGGATGTGGTCCCCATCCAGCGCGTCCTGGACGCGGCTGGCCGTTTCCTTGTCGGCTTGCTTCTGAGCCTCGGTCCGGTGGGGAAAGGCTCCACAGCCGAGCACGCCGCACGCGAGCACTAACGCAACTCCCGCGTACCCCCCACTCTTGATGAATGCAGACAAGATCATTTCCTCCTCATCGTTGTCGCACCCGTATACCACGGCCTGCCGGTAGCGAGCGACTTGTCGAACACGCCACGCGCGCGCCGCAAACGTCATTTGTCATTATCTTCACTCACCACCCACAGGTCGACGTCGTTCACGACGCGCCGCTTACCCGCCACCCGGCGCGCCAGCATCAAAGCCCGGTTGAGCTCCCGCACGTCGGTGGCGAGCCCCTCGAGCCTGACGATGCCGTTTTCCGTCGTGACGTTGATATGCGGGACGAAGAGGTACGGATCATCATTCAGGGCCTTCTCCACCTTCGCCGTCAGTATCTGGTCTGCTTGCGCCCTCGCGGTGACAACCACTTCCGGGCGAGTCGCTTCACTGTCGCGGGGCGCGGCGGGCGTCTGCGCCAGGGCGGACGACCGAGCGGCCGCAGCGGCCACTCCCAGCATTATCGCCAGGAGCAGGCCGCTCAGGCCGTGCGGCGCCCCGGACATGTCAACGCCCGGCGCTAACTGCAGTCCTCCTCAGAACTTGAAGTTGATACCCGTTGACACCCCGATCGGATGGCAGCCGCCCCAGGTCGTGGGACCGGCGCTGCTGTAGTCGATGAACAGCGGGTGCGTGGAATCGTGGCAGTCCGTCTTGATGCCGTGGCCGCCGGCGCCAATATCGTAATGCGCGTTGAGGTCGTTGGCGGTATCGGCGACATCCAGATACCAGGTGGTCTGTTTGTCGAACTTGTGCCACCAGGCCATCGTGTACATGTTGGCTTCGTTGTCGCCGACGCCGTTGGGGTTGAAGTTGTGCTGTCCAGCCGGATCCCCCACGCTCGCGCCAGCGTGCGCCCAACCTATCGCGATCCGGTCGCGACCGCCATTGAAGTCGTACTCGAGGGCCAGCCAGTCGCCGGTACGCTGACGCTCGTTCTGAAACTCCATGAAGTACGGGACACTACGATGCAAGTCCTCATACATGTAGGAGACCGTCAGGCCGAAGTCGAACGCGTACTGACCGCCCACCTTGAAGGCATATTCGTTCGCCGTGTCCACCGCGGCACTGTATTCCGGTGAGCCGGCGGGCGCCGCGTTCGGATATTCGTTCTCGAAGGCCAGGAAGTCGCTCCAGTTGAGCAGCGACGCACAAGTGATGCCCTTTGCGCACTGCACGGTGCTGTTCGGTCCCAGGCCGTAGATATAGCCGTAGTACGGGCTGTTGGAGCCGACGCCGTCGCTGCTGCGGTTCACGCCGTTGTGCAGCTCGTAAGCGGCGGTGAGATACAGGCCACCCATCTCGTACTTGAGATCGAAGCTGTAGCCGTAGTTGTAGCCGCCGTCATCGCAGTTGAGCGGCAGGTTGCCGCTGCCGGCGACGTTTCCGCCGTAGCAGTCCGTCCCGCCGAGCGACACGATGTTGTTGTAGCTGTCCGGGTTCTGGCCGAATTGGTACGCGCCATCGAAGCTGAAGCCCGACCAGGTGGGCGAGTTGTAAATCATCACGTGATCAGCGCGCGTACCGAACTCGATGCGGTTGTCGCCGCCGGTATTGCCCATGACGACGCTATAGTTGCCGAGCTGCCCGGCGAAGGGATTAAGGCGGTCGGTGGAGGTCTTGTAGGGCATGTACATGGTGCCGAACTTCAACTTGCCCCACTCCTTCTCCTGGAAGCCCAGATACGTATCGCCGAGCCCGATGGCCCCCTGCACGGTATTGGACTGCTTGGTCCAGGTGTCCTGCAGACCCGGCGCAGCCACCATGTTGAGAGCCGTCGAGACCTGGTAGATCAGGTCGATGTGCGAGTCGTCGATCCGATGAGTGCCCCGGTAGCCGACGTTGGAGCCGTTGCTGGACATCATCGGCATCCAGCCGACGCGGCCGTTCGGCCCTGCCTTCGGCATTGTCCCCGGCGGCACCGTGCATGGCAGGCTATAACCGCCCGGCCCGGAACAGGTATAGGGATAGGCCACCATATCGTTCATGCCCTTGGTCGTACCGTCTATGGACACGTCCAGGGTGCCGAAGAAGCCCTTTGAGAACGTGGTCCACGCCTTATCGGCGGCACTAACCTTTTTTTCGGTGGCGCTGACCTGCTGTGCAGTGGTGCTCGCCTGCTTCTGTGTGGCCTGCACCTGCTGCTGGGTCTTCGCCTGCTCCTCTCGCATCTGCTTGAGCTGTTGATTGAGCTGATCGATCTGCTGCTGCAGGTCGCGCATGCGGTCCTGCATGCCTTCCTGGGTGGTGGACTGCTGCGCGACGCCTGTCGCGGAGTAGCCGATAAGAACCAGGACGGCCGCGAGCACCGCCACCAGTGATCTGAGCACTCTGGTGCCACACATAAGGATCCCCCTTGCGAGTGATGAAACTAAGACCTGCGACCTCAAAGACTCCTCCAACCCTATATTCTTCGTAAGTTCTTCGTAAGACCGTTAACTTTTCGTAAGGCCGCTTGCGGCGGCTTTGCTCATACTGTTGGTATCAGCCCGGCGCCGCGCGCCCAGCGGTACTTCGCGCCCAGCACCGCCACCGGTATCTCCGTGGAGTACGCATAGGCGGGAATGCCGTGCTGATAGAGATATTCGGACGCCTCCTCGACCTCGACGTCACCGGCAAGGGAGGCGACCACGGGCTTGACGATGCCCCGCTCGCGCATCTGCTCCACCACCTCCACCATGAGGCGCGCAAACACCATCGGCGGGGTGATGATGGTGTGCCAGTAGCCGAGGATGAGCGCGTGAATGCGCGGATCCTCGAGCCCTAAGCGCACGGTGTTCTGGTAGGTGGTGGGCGGCTCACCGCCGGTGATGTCGATCGGGTTACCCGCCGCGCCGAACGGCGGAATGAACTTGCGAAATGCCGCGTCAAGGTCCGGCGGCATCGCCATGAGCGTGAGCTGATTGTCGACGCACGCATCCGAGAGTAGCACACCGGAGCCGCCGGCTCCGGTGATGATCACAACATTGTTGCCCTGCGGTGTCGACAGCAGCGGGATGCCGCGCGCGAACTCGAGCAGGTCGCGCAGCGAGCGCGCGCGGATCACGCCGGATTGGCGGAACACGTCCTCGTAGACCTTGTCGTTGCCGGCCAGCGCGCCGGTGTGGGAGCTCGCCGCGCGCGCCCCCATGCTGGTGCGCCCGGCCTTGAGCACCACCACCGGCTTCTTCTTCGACACGCGCCTGGCGACTTCGGCGAACGCGCGCCCGTCCTTCAGGTCCTCGAGGTGCTGGCAGATGATCTGGGTGTTGTCGTCCTGCTCGAAGAAGGTCAGCAGGTCATCCTCGTCGATGTCGGACTTGTTGCCGAGGCCGACGATGGCGGACACGCCCATCTTCGTCGAGCGCGAGAAGCCGACGATCGCCATGCCGATGCCACCCGACTGCGAAGACAGCGCCGTGGTGCCCTTGACGTCGTAGGCCGTGCAGAAGGTCGCACACAGATGCTTCGGCGTGTAGTAGAAGCCGTAGATGTTGGGTCCCATCACGCGGATGTCGTACTTACGTGCCACGGCCACGACCTCTTCCTGGCCAGCGACGTTGCCGGTCTCGGCGAATCCGGACGGAATGAGCACCGCTCCGGGGATCTTCTTCTCCCCGCACTCGATGAGCGCCGCAGCCACGAACTTGGCCGGAATGGCGAACACCGCCACGTCGATGGGGCCCGGCACGTCCTTGACGCTCTTGTAGGCCTTCTTGCCCAGGATCTCGGTGGCGCTCGGATGGATCGGGTAGATCGCGCCCTGATAGCCGCCGTTGATCAGGTTCTTCATGATCGAATTGCCGATCTTGCCATCCTCGGCCGAGGCGCCGATGACGGCTACGGCATCGGGCTTCATGATCCGGCTCATCTGCCGCACGATCACTTCCTGGCTCGGCCGATAGCGCTCTGCCTGTGGCTTGAAGTCGAGTACCACGCGCACATCCGCCGCGGTCGCACCGCGCTCGGTCGCAAAGACCGGGTTGAGATCGAGCTCGGAAATTTCCGGGAAATCGGCCACCAGCTGCGAAACGTTGACGATCATCGCCGCGAGCGACTCGCGATCGACGCCCATGGCACCACGCACCCCGCGCAGGATCTCCGCCGCCGCGATGCCATCCAGCATCGACAGGGCGTCCTCGCGGGTGGCGGGCGCGAGACGGAAGGTGATGTCCTTGAGCACCTCCACCAGGATGCCGCCGAGGCCGAAGGCCACGAGCTTGCCGAAGGCCGAGTCGGTGACGGCGCCGATGATCACTTCCTGGCCGCCGGCCAGCATCTGCTGCACCTGCACGCCCTCGATCACGGCATCGGCCTTGTAGCGGCGCGCATTCGTGACGATCGTCTCAAAGGCCTGCTGCGCGGCGGACGCATCCTTGACCCCGACCACCACGCCGCCGGCCTCGGTCTTGTGCAGAATCTGTGGCGAGACGATCTTCATGACCACCGGGAAGCCGATGCCGGCGGCGAGCTTCGCGGCATCCGCCGCGCTCGTCGCCACGGCTTCCTTCGGCACCGCGATGCCGTAGGCCTCGCACAGGCTCTTCGCCTCGGGAGCGGTGAGGGAGCTGCGGCCGGCAGCCTTGGCCTGATCGAGCAGCTTCCTCACCAGCGACTTGTCTTGGGCCATTAACTGTCCTTGCTTACGGCGGCGCGGCCTTGCTGGCAGGAGCCTTCAAATCACCTTTTCGGCCTTGAGGGAGGCGATCTCCGCTTCGCCGAGGCCCAGCTCCTTGAGCACCTCCTGGGTGTGCTCGCCGAGGAGCGGCGAGCGCTTCACGTCCGTGACGCTGTCGGAAAGCTTAATGGGATTGCCCACGCTCAGGTACTTGCCGCGCTTCGGATGATCGACCTCCACGACCGTGCCGGTGGCGCGCAGCGAGGGCTCCGCGGCAATTTCTTCCATGGAAAGAATCGGTCCGCAGGGGATGTCATGCTCGTTGAACTCCTCCATGGCCTCGAACTTGGTCTTGGTCATCGTCCATTGTTCAACGGCGGCAAATACCTTCTTCAGCCGCGGCAAACGCGCCTCGGGCGTCGCGTAGTCGGGGTCTGTGATCCATTCTTCCTTGCCAATCACCTTGCAGATCTCGTTCCACACCGGGGCCTGGGTGATGAAGTACAGGTAGGCGTTGGGATCGGTCTCCCAGCCCTTGCACTTGATGATCCAGCCCGGCTGGCCGCCGCCGGAGGCGTTGCCGGCGCGTGGCACCGAGCTGCCGAACTTGGTGTCCGGGTACTGCGGGTATTCCTTCATGACGCCGGTGCGCGCCAGTCGTTGCTGGTCGCGCAGCTTGACGCGGCAGAGGTTGAGCACGCCGTCCTGCATGGCACAAAGCACCCGCTGCCCGCGCCCGGTGCTGTTGCGCTGATACAGCGCCGCCACGATGCCGAGAGCCAGGTGCAGCCCCGTGCCGCTGTCGCCGATCTGCGCGCCGGTGACCAGCGGCGGGCCGTCGTCGAACCCGGTGGTCGAGGCGGAGCCGCCGGCGCACTGCGCGACGTTCTCGTAGACCTTGCACTCCTCGTAGGGTCCCGGGCCGAAGCCCTTGACCGAAGCGTAGATCATCTTCGGGTTCAGCTCCTGGATGTGCTTCCAGGTGAGGCCCATGCGATCGAGCGCCCCCGGGGCGAAGTTCTCCACCAGCACGTCGCAGTGCTTCACCAGCCGATCGAGCACCGCCTTGCCGCGCGCGTTCTTGGTATCGAGCGTGATCGAGCGCTTGTTATGGTTCAGCATGGTGAAGTACAGGCTGTCGACGCCGGGGATGTCGCGCAGCTGCTCGCGGGTGATGTCGCCCGCGCCGGCACGCTCCACCTTGATCACGTCGGCGCCGAACCAGGCGAGAAGCTGCGTGCAGGTGGGACCTGACTGCACGTGCGTGAAGTCCAGAATGCGTACGCCGTCCAGTGCCTTGCCCATGTGAACCTCCCGCGGCGCCTTACTTGTACATCGTCTGGTTCTTGGTGCCAGGCGCGTACTCGCGCGGATCGACCCAGATGTTGATCACCGCCGAGCGCTTGGTGCGCGCCACCGACTCGCGCGCGCGTTTGAGCGCGGGGGCGATCTGCGCCGGGTCGCGCACTTCCTCGCCGTAGCCGCCGAGCATCTCCGCAAACTTGCCGAACGGCACATCGCCAAGCAGGTTGCCGACGTTGCCGCGCTCCTCGCCGTACTTCGCCAGCTGTCCGTAGCGGATCTGGTTCATGGCCGAGTTGTTGCCGACCACGGCGATGTAGGGCACGCCGAAGCGGTTGGCGGTCTCCATGTCGAAGGCCGTCATGCCGAAGGAGCCGTCGCCGTAGTAGCACAGCACTTCCTTGTTGGGATGCGCAAGCCCGGCGGCGATGGCGAAGCCGGTGCCGACGCCGAGCGAGCCGAGCGCACCCGGATCCATCCACTGCCCGGGCCGGCGTGGACGCACGGCTTGGGCCGAGATCGTCACCACATCGCCCCCGTCGCCGATGTAGATGGTGTTGTCGGCGAGGAACTCGTTGAGCTCGTAGGCTACGCGGTAGGGATGAATCGGCTGATTTGTAGATTTGAACAGCGGCATGAGCTTCTCGGTCGCGGCGCTCTCAGCCTCGGCGAGCTTCTTCATCCACTGCTGCCGTGCCTGGCGCTTGTCCTGCTTGAGACGCCCGGAAGCCGCCTGCAGCACCGCCCCGAGAATGGCGCCGGGGTGGCCCACGATCCCGAGATCGATGTCGCGGTTCTTGCCGACGGTACGATAGTCCATATCGATCTGCACCAGCTTCAGCTTGTTGCTGATGCGCCGTCCGTAGCCCATGCGAAAGTCGAACGGCGTGCCGACGATGACCAGCACGTCCGCTTCCGCAAACGCATTGCTGCGGGTGCGGTCGAAGTGATGCGGATCCCCCGGGGGCAGGAGCCCGCGGCTGCCGCCGTTGAAGTAGCCCGGGATATCGAGCCCGCGCAGCAGCGCGATCGCCTCCTCGTGCCCGCGCGCGGTCCATACCTGCTGGCCGTAGAGAATCGCCGGCCGCTCGGAATTCACCAGCAGATCAGCGAGCTTCTCGATATCGCGCGGATCACCGAGCGAGCGCGTCGAGGCGCGGTAGTGGCCGGGCTTGGGCACGATGGCCTTGGTCGCATCCACCTCGCGATCGAGCACGTCGCGTGGAATCTCCAGGTACGCAGGTCCGGGCGCACCGTTGAAGGCCTCGCGCGCCGCCATCGAGATCATGTCGGCGACGCGCTCGGTGCTCGGCACCGAGGCGGCGAACTTGGTGATCGGCGACATTATGTCGACGTGCGGCAGGTCCTGAAGCGAGCCCATCTTGTGCTGCGTGAGCGCGCCCTGGCCGCCGATGTGCAGCACTGGGCTCTCGGAGCGGAACGCCGTGGCGATGCCGGTCACGGCATTGGTGCAGCCGGGGCC
This sequence comes from uncultured Gammaproteobacteria bacterium, assembly GCA_963837075.1. Lineage (GTDB taxonomy): Bacteria > Pseudomonadota > Gammaproteobacteria > Steroidobacterales > Steroidobacteraceae > 13-2-20CM-66-19. The sequence continues at coordinate 1,955,015 of CAWILY010000009.1, forward strand.
GGCGGTGGTGACGACGCAGCCGAGCTTGCCAGTCTGGCGCGCGTAGCCGTCGGCGGCGTGCGCGGCAACCTGCTCGTGGCGTACATCAATGATGCGGATGCCCTCATCGATGCAGCCGTCGTAGATGTCGATGATGTGGCCGCCGCAGAGGGTGAAGATCGTGTCGACGCCCTCGTTCTTCAGCGCCTTCGCGACCAGGTGGCCGCCGGACACCACGCCGGCCTCGCGGCTCTTGCGTTGCAGCGTGTCCTCGGCGGTGGTCTTGGTCGGGGTGGGTACGGGATTTGCGCTTGCCATGGCTACTCCGGCCTCCTCAATCTGCTATGCCCCCCGGTCACGCTGCGCAGAGCGCGCAGCGTGACCGGGTCACGTCCCTGCTCAATCGCTTTCGCGCGCACCTACGCGGTCGCCGCTTTGGCTTCCACATCGGCAGCCGGGGGACCCGCGGCGAAGTGCCGGGCCCGCATCGGCTTGAGCACAAACAGCGCTAGCAACGCCGCCACGATGTTGAATGTCACGAAAATGGTGAACATCGAGCCATAGCCGTGCGTCTTGGTCAGGGCCGCCATGATGGGTACCAGCAGCGCGCCGGTGCCTTTCGCCGTGTACAGCATGCCGGCATTGGCCGCCGCGAACTTCGAGCCGAAGGTATCTCCCTGGGTCGCAGGGAAGAGGCTGAAGATCTCGCCATATACCCCGAAATAGAGCGCGGTCACCAGCACGAAGCCCACCGGACTGGACCCACCGAGCTGACTCAGGGTGAACAATGCCGCTGCGCCTATGAGGAAGGCGAGCGCCATGGTGTGCTCGCGGCCGATCCGGTCCGACAGCCAGCCAAAAAAGGGCCGGCCGATGCCATCAAAGATGCGGCTCAACGACACGGCGAATACCCCCGCCGTAAGCACGATCCCGAAAAGATCGACCGGGATCTTGTCGACCTTGAAATCGGCGGCCATTGGTTTCACGGCCGCCGTCATGGTGAGCCCGCCAGCAGCAATCAACACGAACATCACATAGAGCACATAGAACACGGGGCTGCGCAGCACCTGTTGGGGTGTGTAGCCATAAGCAGTCGTGCTTGGTTTGACCTTGGCGGTCAGGATCTGTCGCGGCGGGGCCGTCAGCGCCAGCCCCATGATGAACACGACGGCGCCCTGCAGAAGGCCGAAGACAAAGAATGCGTGTTGATAGCCATCGGAACTGATCATGTGCGAGATCGGTATGATGGTGAGCGCGGCGCCCGCACCGAACCCGGCGGCGGTGAAGCCGGCGGCCAGCCCACGGCGCCCCGGAAACCACTTGAGGGCGTTGCCAACGCAGGTGCCATAGACGCAGCCTGTGCCGATTCCGCCGACCGCCGCGGCAAAGTACAACATGGGCAGAGACTCGGCGAAGGAGTTCATGACCCACGCGATTGCCACCAGGATGCCGCCCGTGATGACCACCGGGCGGGGACCGAACCGGTCGACCAGATAACCCTCCACCGGCACGAGCCAGGTCTCGATCAGCACGAAGGTGGTGAAGGCGACCTGGATCGCCGCACGCCCCCAGTGAAACTTGGCATCAATCGGGTTGACGAACAGCGTCCACCCATACTGCAGATTCGCAACGGCTGCCATGCAGATGATGCCGAGCACCAACTGGACCCATGGCCGCGAAAATATCGAACCGCTTTCGGAACTTGTTTCAGTAACCATCGATGCTCCCCCTCAGACTAAAACGACGATGTCGTCAGCCGGTTTGCAGCGGGCACGCATCGCGCTGGTGCATCGCAGGCGGTGCACTGTCAGCGTGTGGTCGTGCGCACCCAGATTGAGAATCGATTTGCTCCGCTGACCCCCAAATGTGAGCTTGTGTAATAAGCGTAATAAGCGTTTGTACTACTTGATCCGCGGCCGACCATATGTGATATATCTTGACGTTGTCAATCGGGTGCACGATGCACTTACAGAGTGCACGCGGTTGGGGTTTCAGCAGCCGCGGGAGCGAGCGAAGGCGTAGGCGGTGCTTTTTGCACCGCATTGGGGAATCCGCTTGGCAACGTGATATTTGATGTATCTGCCGGTCTCGTGCGTTGCATCATCAGCGCAGCTCCTCAGGCAGATGCCCGGCGCGCCTGCGAGCCGTACGTGCTGTCACGATGGCGTTACCTCGGGTGTGTCTTATGTTCAGTGGGCCGCCGGCGCTGCCCCGCGCGCTATACCGCCCGCAGCGCTTCGTGATATCTGGAGGGTGAATGAGCGCAATCGTTACCCAGGTGGAGAATGCCCGCGCCTCCGGCCAGCTGGCGCTCGCGCCGCTGAATGCCATGAGCCTGCGCGACCAGGCCTACGCGCTGCTCAAGGATGCGATTGCCGAGACCGACATCTACAACCAGCGCCAGCCGCTGCGCCTGGACGAGCGTGAGCTGATGCAGGCGCTTGGTGTGAGCCGCACGCCGATCCGCGAGGCGCTGTCGATCCTCGAGCAGGAGGGCTTCGTGCGCACCGTGCCGCGGCGCGGCATCTTCATCGTGCGCAAGTCCAAGCGCGAGATCATCGAGATGATCCAGATGTGGGCGGCGCTCGAGAGCATGTCGGCGCGGCTGGCGACGCTGCACGCACCTGATGCGGAGATCAGCAAGCTCCGCCACCTGTTCGATGAGTTCGAGAACTCACCGCCCGCGGAACACATCGGTGAGTATTCCGACGCCAACATCGCCTTTCACCAGATGATCATCCGCCTCGGCGGCTCGCAGCTGATCGCCGATGCGACCAGGAACCTTTTCCTGCACGTGCGCGCGATCCGCAAGGCGACCATCTCGCAGGACAACCGCGCGGCGCGCTCGATCATCGATCATCTGAAGATCATCGAGGCGCTCGAGCGGCGCGACACCGAGCTCGCCGAGCGGCTCACGCGCCAGCACACGCTCGATCTGGCGGCGCACGTCGAGCGCTACTGCAACTTCCTCGACTAGCCTTTGCCCTCGCGCCGTGCGCGGCGGCGCGCGCTCGCCGGCAGGGCAGGTACAGCGGCCGCTGCTCTCGCCACCGCCGTCGACGCCGCGCCAGGCTGCGGCGCTGCAAACTCGAAATGCACCAGGCGGTCGATGAGCGCCGCACCCTCGTTGACCAGGAATTCCTTGAAGGCCGCCGCGACTGGCGGCAGGCGCTTGGTACGATTGTGCACCAGGTACCAGTTGAGCATCGCCGGGAAGCCCTGCACGTCGAGCACCGCCAGCGTCCCGGCGCGCAGATCGAGGCTGATGGTGTGCGCCGACAGGAACGCGATTCCCATGCCGGCCACCACCGCCTGCTTGATGGTCTCGGTGCTGTGGATCTGCATGGTGATGTTGAGCCGCGGGAACTGCCGCCCAAACACCTCGTGCATCGAGTTCCAGGTGTCCGAGCCCTGCTCGCGCTGCACGAAGCGCTCGCGGTTGAGCGCTGCGCGCGGAATCTGCCGCACGCCGACCAGCGGGTGATCGGGCGCCGCGACGATCACGTACGGGTGCGGTGCGAACGGCAGCGCGACGATGTCCATGTCGCGCGGCGGTCGCACCATCACCGCCAGGTCGGTGAGATTGTCGGCGAGCTGATGCAGCAGGCCCTCGCGGTTGTGTACCGTGAGATTGAATTCGACCCCGGGATGCGATGCGCCGAACGCGGCCAGCACGCGCGGGAAGAAGTAGTCCCCGGCGCTGATCACCGCGACGTTCAGCCGCCCGCCGGTCACACCCTTGAGCTGCGCGATCGCCTCATCGGCCTCGCGCAGCCGCTGCGCGATGGCGTTGGCACAGGCGAGCATCTCCGCGCCCGCGGGGGTGAGGTAGGTACGGCGCCCGATGCGCTCGAACAGCGGCAGGCCGACGCCGGCGGCGAACTCCTTGATCTGGGTGGACACCGCCGGCTGCGAAAGATGCAGTTCCTCGGCGGCGCGCGAGAAGTTCATGTGGCGGGCGGCGGTGGCGAATACCCGCAGTTGCCGCAGGGTGATGTTCCTCATGGCGCGAGCATACGCGCGCGGCAGCTATTAGTGAAATGATATGATGACGATAGGAAGCTTTAACTTTTTCTTTGGTATGGCGCGGCGTACTCTGAAGCTTCGGAAGCCCCACGGGCAGGAGTGCGTACGATGCAACAGATCAGCGATCCCCTGGTTGCCGAGCTCAACGCCTTCAACCGCGCGTTCTGCGAGCTCGAGCTGCCCTGGCGCTGGGATGCCGAGACCTTCCGCCACCTGCTGAACGTTGCGGGCGAGCGCGAGTGCGTCAGCGCCTACATCGAACGCGACCAGCCGCACCTGCTGCGCGTCTACGAGAAATCCTTCCTGCGTGACCTGGTGCTCGATACCCGCGAGCGTTGTCGCCAGGAGTCCTAGCCGCTACGGCGCGGCCCTCCGGGCCAGCGCCCCGTCGCCGGGCTGCCAGGCCTCCTGCCACACCGGCTCACCCCTGAGGTCGCGGTACTCGATGCCGAGCTGCGCACCACGCAAGCGCAGCAGCGCGTAGCCGTTGTAGCCCACCTCGATCCCCTCGCTGTTCTCATAGGATCGTGCATCGGTGAAGGCGAGCCGCGCGCGCGCATCGCGTACCTGCGGCCGCAGCTCCACCGGCATGCCGCCGTGTCCGATGCAGCGCCCGTGGATCTCGAGGCCGTCGATGGTAAAGGGCTCGTAGACGGCGAGCCGGTGCTCGTGCCCCCAGAACCACAGCACCGGGCGGCGGATCAGCCGGGCGAGCTGCCGTGCCGTCTGCGGAAAACCGCGCTCGAAGCGCGAGCAGGGCGGATGATGCGTCAGGATGATGAGCCCGCGAGCATCGCGCTCAGGCCGCACCACTTCACGCAGCCACCGTAGCTGTGCACGCGTCAGGTCATAGGCCGGAGCAAACGGCCGCAACGGCAACTCCTCCAGCAGCGGCCAGCCGACCGAAGTGTAGGCGGTGTCGAGCGCAAGGATGCGCCAGTGTGCATTCTCGAGGCAGAAGAAGCTGGCGCGCTGGGCGGGGCCGGCGGTGAGGCCGAGCTGCGGCAGCAGCACATCGAAATAGGCGCTGCCGCGCGCGTACATCTCGTGATTGCCGTTCAGAGCGAAGGTGCCGGCGAGTCCGCGCGGCCAGCGGGTGGGCAGGTAGCGCAGCGTCTGCTCGCCGAAAAAGCTCGCGCGGACCTCGGCTTCGCTGCCGAGGTAGTAGACATCGCCGAGGTGAATGGTGAAGTGCGGTGTGACGGCACCGATGGCCGCGGCAACCTGCGCCGCTTCCGCCGTGAGGCTCGCCCAATCGCCCGCCAGCGCCAAGCGGATCTCGGCCGCACCGTCGCGCGCCTCGAGCGGATAGATGCCGTCGCCGGCGGCTCCGGCATAGTGCGAAAACGCGTGCCGCGGCCCGAGGCGCAGCCTCAGGTAACTCGTGAGCCAGGCGGACAGGTTGCCAGCGAGTAGCTGCCAGGCGGGCAGCTGCGCGGCGCCCCGGCGTACCGCAGCGCTCGGGGCGCACGTATCGAGCGCCGCGCGCGCATAGTTGAGAAGCAGCGAACGGGGCAGCCGGCGCAGGATCGACAGCTCGCGCCGCGGGCCTGCGCTGTCAGCCACGCGGGTGGCCGCGGTGCGGCGCGGCGCTCGCCGCCGGCGGCGGCGCCGCGGGCGTGCCGGAGGATGCGGCAATGTAATGCGTCACGCGCGGCGGCTCGCGTGCCAAACGCCGCACGTGCTCCTCGACGAGACGATCGGCGCGGGTGACGCGCTGATGCTGGCGCAGGTGCTCGAGCCAGGAATCGACCAGGAAGATCTCGAGGATCCGTTCCGGATGCGCCGTATCCTGGAAGACTTGCCAGGCGTACGCACCGTCGCGCCGGCGCTCATGGGCCTGCCGCTCGAGTGCGGTGAGAAACGCCTGGCGGTTCTCGGCAGCGACGTGGTATTCGACCGTGACCAGGACCGGGCCGGCGTCCTGTGCCACCTGACCGGACAGCACCGGATCGGGCCAGTGCATCGAGGGAGTGAGATCGGCTTCGGGGCCTGAGTGCAGCTTCCAGCGGCGCGTGATCAGCATCGCCAGCAGCGCCCCGACCGCCGCCACGGCGAGCGCCGGCGGCATGCCCAGCCACTCGGCGGCGAGGCCCCACAGCGCACTGCCGGCCGTCATCGTGCCGAAGAACACCGTCACGTAGGCCGCGAGTCCCCGGCCGCGCACCCATTCGGGCAGGGCGACCTGGGCGGAGACATTGAGGCTCGCCAGCACCGCGATCCATGAAACGCCGGCGAGCAGGCAGGCGAGCAGCGCCAGCGGCGCGTCCGTGGCGAGCGCAAACAGCAGGAGTGCCGCCGCCGTGCCGATCTCGCCCAGCACGATCACGCCATCGGCTCCCGATCGGCGCTTCGCTCTCGGCAGCAGCAGCGCCCCGCCCACGGCGCCGGCGCCGATAGCGGCCAACAGCACTCCATACAACGTCGCGCCGCCGTGCAGCTGACTGCGCGCCAGCACCGGCAGCAGCGCCCAGTAGGCGCTGGCAAACAGGAAGAAGCCGACCGAGCGTACCAGCGTAGCGCGTAGCGGCGCACTGTTACGCGCGTAACGCACGCCGGTGCGTATGGCGGCGGTGAGCCGCTCGGCAGGCAGTGCGTGCGCGGGTCGCGCGGACGGGCACCACCACCAGATGACGGCGACGACGCCGACGTTGCTGACCGCGTCCAGCCAGAACGGTGCCGCTATCCCGAGGCCGAGGATGATGACACCGCCGAGCGCTGGCCCGATGACGCGACTGATATTCACGCCGAGGCTGTTGACGGCCACCGCCGAGGACAGCGACTGCTGCGGTACGAGCAGCGGCACGATCGCCTGCCACGCAGGGGTCTCCAGAGCCGCGAGCGCGGACACCAGGAACGCAAACGTCAGCAGCAGCACGGGCGTCACCGTGTGCCTGGCCACCAGGAAGGCGAACACCGCGGAGAAGATGCTGGCGAGGATCTCGAGCGCCAGTATCAGGCGGCGCTTGTCGAGCATGTCGGCCAGGGCACCGGCGGGCAGCGCGAGCAGGAACAGCGGCAGGCTGTTGGCCACCTGCACCAGCGACACGATGAGCGGGCTCGGGTCGAGGCTCGTCATCAGCCACCCGGAGGCGGCGTTGTACATCCAGGAGCCGATGTTGGAGATGACCGTGGCGATCCACAGAAGGCGGAACACGCGGTAGTGCAGCGCGCCCCACGACGCGCCCGCAGCGGCAGTGGGTGCTGCCGCCTCGGGGGGTTTTTGTGCCAGCGGTGACACGCCTGGCGCAGCATGTTCCGGTGGCCGTCGCGGCGCAACCCGCCCCGCGCCACTACACGCCGCGCTCGGGCGCGCACCGCACGTTGTAGAATGTGCCGTGATCAGGCGGCAGCCGCTGCCGCCACGACTATACCAACACCTGGAACACACTCCATGAAGATCAGCGCACGTAATGTATTCAGCGGCACGGTCGGAAAGATCGTCGTCCGGTCACTGGCTGCGCTGCCGCGGCTAGGAACCCTGCGCGGGTGCGCGGCTCACCGCCACCCGCAGCGACGCGGAGCTTCCGCCGCTGAACTGCAAAGTCAGCGCCGTCGCACATCGACCCAGAAGGGCTTGTCGAGCGAGATTCGGTAGAGCCAGGGTTGCGTCAGGGTCATGGTGGCGAGCCCACCGTAGCGGCCTTCAGGGGTCGATTGCTTTGCGGGAGGCGCCGCAAAGGTGACCTGCGCCTGCGCTGCGAGCTGCAGGGCAATCATAGGCGGGTGCAGCCGGGCCCGCAGCATGCGAAAGTGCGTGGGTGGAGCGACCCGCCTCATTGCTGCGCGAGCTGGCGCACGAGCTGCGCGATGCGCTGACGCCGGTGCGCTCGGCGCTCGATCTCATGCGCGCGCGCGAGTTCGACGCCGAGCTCAGCCGCTCCGTGGCGCCGCGCATCGACCGCGGCCTGGACGCAGCGCTTGCCATCCTCGATGCCTTCGTCGGCGCGGAGCAGTGGGAGAGCGGTACGGCGCTGCTGAACACCGAGCCGACCTCGCTCGCACAGATTCTGCGGCTCACCCACGACAGGCTGGCAGCGCCGCTCGAGCGTCGCTGTGCGTTCGAGCATGACGCACCGCCACTCGAGGTGCAGGCCGACACCACCCGGTCCGTACAGGTGATCACGGCGCTCATCGAGCACGCCGTCGCCAGCAGCGCGGCGGATACCAGCGTCCTGGTGCGGCCGGCCGGCGCAGCGGCGCGCCCTGCCATCGAGGTCGCATTCGCTGCGCAAGCGCACGCCGGCCTCGGCGAGAGCTCGTTCGATGATTACCGTGCACGCGGTGGCGGCAGCCGCATGGCGCTGCGCACGGCGCGTCGCATCATGCAGCTGCAACGGGGCGGACTGCAGCTCAGCTGCAGCGGTGGGCGCGGCACGCTGATTGCCGACTTCGCGCCGCGCGCGCTGGCGGCAGCCGGCCAGTCGGCAGCGGCCGCGACCGCGGCGAGCACTGCCCCCGCGGGCGCTGCCGGCGGTGCACCGACGGCGCGCGCGCCCGGCGCCATGCGACTGGTGATCGTCGACGACAGTCCCGAGGTGCGCCGCGCCTATCGCGAGGGCCTGGCGGCGTTCGGCTATCAGGTGAGCGAGGCGAAGAACGCCGAGGAGGCGCTGCAGGCGAGCGCGCAGGCGATGCCGGACGTGGCGCTCATCGACATCCATCTGCCCGGGATGAACGGCTATCAGTTGGCGCAGAGGCTCAAGCAGCGCTCGCGGGGGGCGGTGCGGCTGGTGATGCTGAGCGGTCTGACCCTGGATGAGACCGTGCTCGACCTGTCGAAACGCGCAGGGTTCGATGATTGCTTCGACAAGGCGGCGGGACCCAGGGCCCTACACGCTCTGCTGCGCACCTCGTTCTGACAGCGCGGGCGCCGGCAGGCGCAGCGACCCGAGCAGCGCATCGAGCGCCTCGACCGCGACCGGCTTGGTCAGGTGACGGTCGAATCCGGCATCGAGCGCGCGGCGCCGGTCGTCCTCATGGCCCCAGCCCGTCACGGCGACCAGCAGCGTGTCTGCACCCCAGGGCTCCGCGCGGATACTGCGGGCAAGGCTGTAGCCGTCGATGTCCGGCAGACCGATGTCGAGCAATACCACCTGCGGGCGGAACTCGGCGGCGATCTCGAGCGCCCGGAAGCCGCCGTAGGCTTTCTCGACATGATGACCGGAGAGCTCGAGCAGCGTTGCGCAGGTGTCGGCGGCGTCGCGACTGTCATCGACCACCAGGATCCTGAGTGCGGATGCGCGGCTGTCATCAGCTGCCGGCGCCGGCGCCGCGACCGCCTGTCGATTCGGCTTGCCGAGCGGCAGACGCACGATGAATTCGCTGCCGCGTCCCTCGCCGCCGCTGTCGACCATGACATGTCCGCCGTGCAGGGCGACGAGTCCGCGCACCAGCGCCAGCCCGACGCCCAACCCGTCCTGCGGATGCCCCCGCGCCCGATGGGGCTGAGAGAACAGCGTGAACAGGTGCGGGACGCTATCGGCGGTGATGCCGATGCCGTTGTCGCGCACGGTAACCGTGACCTCGGCTCCCTGTTGTGCGGCGCACAAGCGAATCTGGCCGCCCGGGTCGGTGTACTTGGCGGCATTGATCAGCAGATTGGCGAATACCTGGGCCAGGCGCACGGCATCCGCCTCGAGCTGCACGGGATGCCGGGGCAGCTCGAGCGAGAGTTCATGACCCTTGGCATCGATCAGCGGCCGGGCGGTCTCGATCGCGGCGGCGATCACCGAGCTCAGCTCGGTGCGGCTCCTCTTCAGCTCGAGCGTGCCGCGGGTGATGCGCGAGATATCGAGCAGATCATCCAGCAGGCGGCTCATGTGCGTGACCTGCCGGTCGATGACCTCCTCGGCGCGTCGCTGCTGCTCGGCGGTGCGGCCGGGTTTGTTGGCGGCCGCGACGGCGTAGCGGATCGGAGCCAGCGGGTTGCGCAGCTCGTGGGCGAGCAGCGCCAGGAACTCGTTCTTGCGCCGGTCCGCTTCGCGCAGGGCCTGCTCGCTCTGGCGCAGGCTCTGCTCGAGCCGGCAGCGCTGGATGAAATCGCTGGCCTGGCGCAGGTACAGATCCAGACGCTCGAGCTCGCGCGCGCTTGGGCGGTAGGGCGCGCGGAAATGCGTGGACACGATTCCGAGGCAGGCGCCGTCGGAACCGACCAGCGGGCTGGAGATGACGGCGCGGAAGTCTGCGGCGCGTGCGCTGGCGCGCAGCGGCGCGAACGAGGGCTCGGTCTCGGTGTCTTCGATGATGACCCGCTCGACCAACCGCAGGGCGAGAGCGCACGCGGAATCGTCGCTGTCGGTCACCCTGGCAAAGAAGGTGAGGAAGTCCGGCTCGAATCCCCGCTGCGCCACGATCGACAACACCTTGCTGCTGCCATCGAGCAGCTGCGCGTTGCCCTTGTCCGCGCCGAGCAGCTCGCACACCGCCGCGAGCATCTCATCCAACCCTTCCGCTAGCTGCCGCGAGCGCCACAGCCGTGCGCTCAGCTTGCTGAGGCGCGTCAGCGCCTGAGTCTCTGCCGTCAACAGCGTCTCACTCTCGCGCAGTGCGCGCTCCGCGCCTTTGCGCTCGGAAACGTCACGCGCCACCTTGGACGCGCCGACGATGACGCCGCGCGCATCGCGCACCGGCGAGACGGTGAGTGAGATGTCGATACGCCGCCCGTCGCGGGTCACGCGCACGGTATCGTAGTGATCGATGCGCCGGCCGCTGCGGATCTCTTCGAGGATGCGCTGCTCGTCCGTGTGCAGCTCGGGGGGAACGATCAGCGTGATGGACTGGCCGATCGCCTCCTGGGGCGAGTGGCCGAAGATGCGCGCGGCGCCAGCGTTCCACGAGACGACGCGTCCATCGAGCGTCATGCTGATGATGGCATCGTCCGATGACTCGACGATCGCCGCCAGCAGGGCCAGCTGCACAGCCGGGTCCGCGCCGCTGGTCAACAACCCAGCCGGTAACAGGATGCGGTCCGGGTTTGCCTGGATCATCCGTTCCTCAGGCGCCCTTGCGCTTGGTGGGTCAATGAGCATAAGGCCTTTCCGCTGTCAGGGCACGGCTGGGCATCGCCGGCCGCCACATTGCTTATATATCTGCGCGCGCCACCACCGTCAGTCTCATCCGACACTTGATTCAGACAAGCCGCCGCTGTAACACTGGCAAACTCGCCACGATGCAGCGCAGCGTGCCGCACTGCGCGTGCCAATCGAAAGAGGCCCAGTTGAGTTGTTGCGCCCTCGGCTGCGGAAAGCCGGCTTCGATCGCCGTCCTTCTCCTGGCCTCCCTATTGCCCTGCACCCTGGCGGGCGCCGCTGATGCATCCCCCGGGAAGGCACCGGCATCGCCTGTTCCGCGCAGCACCCCGGCGCCGCCGACCGCGACGTCTCCCCCTGAGCACAGCGCCTTCGGGTTCGCCAATGTGAGACAGCTGGCGCAGCAACGGGCCGCGCACGAGTATCGCGCCGCTGCGCAAACCCTGCCCGCGACGCTCGCCAACCTGAGCTACGACCAGTACCGTGACATCCGCTTCCGGACCGCGAGCGCGCTGTGGCGCGGCCAGTCGCTGTTCGAGGTGCAGTTTTTCCACCGCGGTTACAACGTGCGCCAGCGGGTCAACATCTTCGAGGTCGGGCCGCAGGGCACCACCGAGATCGAGTACAACCCGCGCTTCTTCAGCTTCGGCCGTCTGCTGAAGCAGCCGCCCAAGACCCCGGCCAATCTCGGCTATGCGGGCTTTCGCGTGCATTACCCGCTCGAGACGCCTGGATACAAGGATGAACTGCTGGTGTTCCTGGGGGCCGCTTACTTCCGTGTGCTCGGGCGTAACCAGCATTACGGCCTATCGGCGCGCGGGCTGGCGATCGACACGGGGCTGCAGAGCGGCGAGGAATTCCCGACGTTTACTGACTTCTGGCTGGTGCGACCACAGCCTGCCGACCGTTCGCTCACGGTGTACGCCCTGATCGACAGCAAGAGCGTCGCCGGCGCCTATCAGTTCGACATCCGCCCAGGCGATGTGACCCAGGTGGAGGTGCACTGCGAGCTGTATCCACGGCGCGGCATCACCAAGTTGGGTATGGCGCCGCTCACGTCGATGTTCTTTTACGGCGACGAGGGCGGGCGGCGCATTGATGATTACCGCTCGCAGGTGCATGACAGTGATGGCCTGATGACCGAGACCAGTCACGGTCAGTGGATCTGGCGCCCGCTCGGCAACCCGCGCGAGCTGCGGGTGAATCGCTTCATCGACGAGAACCCGCGTGGGTTCGGCCTCATCCAGCGCGACCGTAATTTCGCCGATTACCAGGACCTGGAATCCCAGTACCAGTCCCGGTCAAGCTACTGGATCCAACCGCTCGGCGACTGGGGCAAGGGGGGGGTCGAGCTGGTCGAGATCCCGAGTGAGGAGGAGATCCACGACAACATCGTCGCCTACTGGGTCCCCGAGCAGGCCCCCGCTGCCGGCAAACCCCTGGCCTTCGCTTACCTGCTGTCGGCCTTCGCACAGGAGTCCCAGTGGCCACCGGGCGGCAGGGTTATCGCCACCCGCAGCGGAAATCCCGGCATGGGCGATAATAAGGGACATTTCGGCGCCGGCGCGCGGCGCTTCCTGGTGGACTTCGCCGGGGGTCAGCTCGCCGGCCTGGACGGCAACCAGCCGGTGAGGGCGGAAATCACCGCGGACAACGGTCACATCGAAGCCCTCACCGTGCAGCGCATCCCGGCGACGGGGGCGTGGCGCGCGGCTTTCGTGGTGACGCCGCGGCCGAAGAGACCGGTCGACATGCATTGTTATCTGACGCTATATGGCGAAGTGCTGACGGAGACATGGGTTTATCAATGGACACCGTGAACCGCACGCAACGGATGCGCTGGCGAGGGCGTGTGCGACGCACGCTCTTCTTCGGACTCACCTTCCTTACCGCCGGCTGCGCGAGCGCGCTGCTGCTCGATGTGCTGGAGGCGAACGGCCTCACCGGCCTCGAGATCGTGGGCCTCACGCTGTTCTTCGGACTGTTCGCCTGGATCGCAGGCGCCTTGTGGACGGCCATCGCCGGCTTCGCCGTGCAGGTCGCCGGGCGCGATCCGGCCGGTATTCACCCGCAGGAGGTCGAGGGCTGGACGCTGCGCACGCGCACCGCGATCGTCATGCCGATCTACAACGAGGATACGCAGCGCGTCGGCGCAGGCCTCGAGGCGATGTGGAGCTCGCTCGCGCGCGAGCCCGAGCACGGCGCATTCGACCTGTTCATCCTCTCCGATACCAGCGACGCTGGCATCGCGGCGCAGGAGGAGGCGATGTGGCAGCGCTTCGTCAGCCGCCATGACGCCCAGGGCCGGGCGTTCTACCGCCGCCGTCAGGATCGCAGCGAGCGCAAGGCCGGCAACATCGCGGACTTCGTGCGCCGCTGGGGCGCGGCCTACGAATGCATGATCGTGCTCGATGCCGACAGTGTCATGAGCGGTGCGACGCTCGTGACGCTGGCGCGCCTCATGGAGGCGCATCCGGAGATCGGCATCCTGCAGACGGTGCCGCTGCCGGCGGGTCGCGTGACGCTGTTTGCCCGCCTGATTCAATTCGGCTCACGGCTGCAGAGCCGGATGCTCGCGAGCGGCCTCGCCTTCTGGCAGCTCGGTGAGAGCAATTACTGGGGCCACAATGCGATCGTGCGGCTGGCGCCGTTCGCGCGTTATTGCTCGCTGCCGCAGCTGTCCGGGCGGCCGCCGCTCGGCGGCCACATACTCAGCCACGATTTCGTCGAAGCCGCTTTCATGCGGCGCGGCGGCTACGAGGTGCGCCAGGCACCCGACCTCGGCGGCAGCTGGGAAGAGGTGCCGGCGAACGTGCTCGATTTTGCGGCACGCGATCGGCGGTGGACGCAGGGCAACCTGCAGCATTCACGGGTGCTCGGCTTCCCAGGTCTGCACCCGCTCAGCCGGGTCCACCTGCTGACCGGCATCGTGTCGTACGTGAGCTCGCCGATGTGGCTGGCGCTGCTGCTCTTGAGCTCGGTGCTGAGTGCCATCGAGGCGGGGAAGAAGCCGCAATACTTCCTGCCGGGATTTCGCAGCCTGTTTCCGCAATGGCCGCAGTTCCGCGCCGGCGAGACGGCGGTGCTGCTCGGACTGACGCTGCTGGTGCTGCTGCTGCCGAAGGTGCTCGGCGCGGTGCTGGTCGCGCGCGACCCGAAGCTGCGCCGGCAGTTCGGCGGCGTGCCGCGCCTCGGCGCGAGCCTGCTGGTCGAGCAGCTGTTCAGCATGCTGCTCGCCCCGTCGATGATGTTGTTCCATTCGACCTTCGTTGCGCAGACGCTGCTCGGCCACGCCGTAGCGTGGGATGCGCAGACGCGTGGTGACCGTGGGGTCACGCTGCGCGAGGCGTATCGTCGCCAGAAGTGGCATCTGGCGGTCGGCATCGCCTGGGGGACGGTGATGTTTCTCACGGCGCCGCAGTTTTTCTGGTGGCTGAGCCCGGTGCTGGTGGGATTGTTGTGCGGCATCGGCATGACGGCCTGGACCAGCCGCGCGAGTGCCGGGCAGCGGCTGCGCCGCTGGGGGCTGCTGTTGACTCCGGAGGAGACCGCGCCGCCGCGCGAGCTGCTGATGCTGACCGGTGACGGGGCCGGGGCTGATAATATAAGCAGTATCGCGGTAGCCGCGTGCCCGGAACCGGCCCCGATCGGCATTCCGCACCCCGCCCACAACGGCGCGGCGGTGCTCGTTACACCCAAGGCCAGTCGCAAGGAGATGGACCATGAGGCGCGCTGTTAAGTCCCTGTTCGGCGGGCTGCTGCTGTTATGGATCGTGACGAGCTGGGCGGACTCGTACAGCGACACGGTGAAGCTCTTCAAGAATGCCGGTGAGAGCGCCGGGTTCTTCAAAACCGCCTATGGCTATGCCGTGTTTCCCACCATCGGCAAGGGAGGCTTCGTGGTGGGCGGCGCACACGGCAGTGGTCGCGTTTACGCGCGCGGTGCCTACGTCGGCGACACTTCCATGAACCAGGTGAGCGTGGGCTTCCAGCTCGGCGGACAGGCCTACAGCCAGATCGTCTTTTTCGAGGATCAGCGCGCCCTCAACGAGTTCACCTCGGGTAATTTCGAGTTCGGTGCCGACGTGAATGCGGTGGTCATCACCGCTGCCGCCGGTGCGGCTGCCGGCACGACGGGCGCCAACGCCGGGGCGAGCGGTGGCATGAAGGATGCGGCCACCGCCGGCAAGTACTACAAGGGCATGGCTGTGTTCACCATCGTCAAGGGCGGGGCGATGTACCAGGCAGTGGTTGCCGGACAGAAGTTCAGCTACACGCCGAAGTCCTGATTTGCAACTGTAGTTCCCGTCCTACAGTGCTTTCAGTTCGGAGCCGGATCCCAACGAGCGTGTGAGCGGACACAGTGGCACCTCGCGCAGCACCACGGACGTTGCGCTCCAAGCGAGGGTCCCATGCTTCACTATGCAGCAGTGTTCCTGATCATCGCGATCATTGCCGCGATACTGGGATTCGGTGGCATCGCAGCCGGCGCTGCCGGGATCGCCAAGATACTGTTCATCGTGTTTCTGATCGGCGCCGTGGTCACGTTCCTCCTCGGCCGCTCGCGGGTATGAGGCGGCTCATGAGCACGCCCTTCAACGATCAATGGATCCTGCGGCCGGCGGTACGCCCCACGCGCCGGGCATTGCGGCGCCAACGCGCCGGGCGGCGCGAGCTACGCGGGAGCGGTCCGGGCGCGGCCCCGCCGCAGCGCGCCACGATCGGTGCGCTCTGCAAGCGGCCGCAATGGATCGACCGGGATACCTGAGACTCCGGACCTCGCGCCTCTCCTGCTAAGATGCCGGCCACGCACTAGCGGGGTCGCGCAATGGAACAGGCCGAGTCTCTCAGTCACGGCAGGGACCGACTGCTGGACCTGGCTCTGCGCTTCGGCCCGCGACTGCTGACCGCGCTGCTGATCCTGGGCGTGGGCATCGCCGTGAGTAACTGGGTGAGCCGCTGGCTGGCCGCGACGCTCAGCCGCCGTGATCTCGAGCCTCCGATCCGCCTGCTGCTGACCCGCCTCGTCTGGTTGGCGAGCATGCTGTTGTTCGCCATCCTGGCGCTGCAGAACCTCGGCGTGGAACTGCTGCCGCTCATTGCCGGACTCGGCGTGGCCGGGGCAGGGATCGCGCTCGCGACCCAGGGTGTGCTCAGCAACGTCGTGGCGGGGCTGTCGATCATCTTCTCGAAGCCATTCCGGGTCGGCGAGTACATCGCGATCGCTGGGGTCGAAGGCGTGGTCGAGACCATCACGCTGTTCAACACCACGCTCGGACACATCGACCAGTCGCGGGTCGTCGTCCCCAACCGCAAGATAGTCGGCGAGATCCTGCACAACTACGGGGGCATCCGCCAGGTCGAAGTGACCGTCGGCGTCGCGTACGAGACCGACCTTGCGCTGCTCACGCAGATGATCCGTGACGTGCTGCGCGGTAATCCGCGGGTGCTGCCGGAGCCCGAGCCGGTGGTGCAGCCGATCCAGTTCGGCGACTCGTCGGTGGGCATTGCCGTGCGGCCGTGGGTGCGGGTGCAGGATCAGGTCGCCGCCACCGGTGAGCTGTATGCCGCCGTGCTGCAAGCGTGCCGGTCGCGCGGTGTCGTGATCCCGGTACCGCAGCGCGAGGTGCGACTGATCGGCAGCGCGCCGTGACGGCGCGCCATCAGGCGTTCAGCACCTCAAGTGCGGCCCGCTGACCGCTGAGCAGGGCGCCGGTAACGGTGCCGGCTTCCCCTGCCGTGTCAGTTGCTTCGCCGGCGAAGAACAGCGTGTCATCCAGCGGCTCCGCCAGCATGCGGCGCGCATCCTCGCCCCCCACGGTGACATAACTGTAGGCCCCGCGCGCGAACGGATCGCGCTGCCAGTCGTGGTAGTAGTACGCCTGCAGCTGGGCGGTCAAATCGGGCGCTTCTGCGAACATGCTGCCCAGGCTATCGAGCGCCGTGCGCACGATCGCGGCGGTGGAGTTGCCGCCGGCGAGGCGCAGCGCGCGCGGCCCCCCGGCCCAGGCGACGAGGAGTGGCGCGCGCGCCGGTGCCGGCGTCCAGAAGGTCGGTATCGGCGCATGCGTCGCGTGCAGAAACGCGGCATCGCGGTAGCGTCCCTCGTCCAGGGTTTCCCAGAACGGCGCCGCGAATCGCAGCAGCACCTTGACGACCGCGCCGGAGGCGAGGGCGCGCAGTGCCGGCCGCTTCTGCCGCAGCGCGGGCGAGAAGCGCACACCACCGGCCGCTGCCGAGTGTTGCAGTACGCCGAGCGGCAGGCAGATGACCGCGCGCGCGGCGTGTACCTCGTAGGGCGCGCCGAGATGCCGCCCACGGACGCGCACCGAGCCTCTCGCCCAGCGCACGCTCTCGACCCGGGCCTGCAGCCATAGCGTGAACCGCGTACCGTGCAGCGTGCCCATGAGCGCCGTGAGCACGGACTCATAGCCATCCTGCGGCCGCGACTGCCCCTCGCCGAGGGTGTCGCCGCTCCATTCAGCCACCAGCGCACGCGCGCTGGCGCGCGTGGTGTCCGCGGCATCGAAGCCCTCGGCAAAGAACCGCGCAAACTGCCGCTCCTCGGCCGACAGCGAGGGCAGGTTCCGCTCCAGCAGTTCGTCGAAGGACAGGTCACGCTGCGTGAGTACCACGGCATCGCGCAGCGCCTCCTGTACGCGCCCGAACACGGCGTCCCGCCGGCGCAGATCGCCGCGGTGCAGCGTGAGGTGCGCCTCGCCGGCTGCGATCGTCGCCACTTTGGCCTGCGCGAGAATCGAGCGGGTGAACGCAGCCGAGCCATGGATGAACTCGGCCCCGAGCTCGATCGGCACCGCCAGGCCCGCTTCACGACGTGTCCAGATGCGGCCGCCGACGCGATCGCGTGCCTCGAGCAGCAGCACGGAGCGACCGGCTGCGAGCAGCCCGGCCGCGGCGGCGAGGCCGGCGGCTCCGGCGCCGATGACGACTACATCGACGGGGCTGGCCAATCAGGCAGGCAGGTGCTGGTGCCGCACCGACTACAGCAGCGGCGGTAACACCAGCGCGGCCGTGCGCTCGAGCGGCGGCCGGCGGCGGCGCGGCGCCGGCTTCGTTCGGCGTGGCGCGGGGCCTAACAGCGCCGGAGATTTGAAACCGCGTGGTTTCACGATCAGCACGTCGCATCCGACCCGCTCGAGCACCCGCTCGGCGGTATTGCCGATGAACAGCCGCGCGAGCGCCGAGCGCGACACCGCGCCCATGACGACGAGGCTGACGCGCGCGCGGCGCGTCACGGCGGCGAGCTCGGTCGCCACGTCGCCGATGAGCAGGTGCCGGCGCGCGGGCGGAACCCCGGCGCGCGCCGCCAGCTGACCGATGCTTCGTGCGATCTGCTCGCCATGCGCCTCTTCCGCCTCGGGAGGCATGGCGATCAGCGGTGCGGCGCCCACTGGCACGGGCGCGAGGCTCACCAGCGGCAGGTACGCATGGAAGACGTGCAGGCTGCCGCGCAGCCATCTTGCGTAGCTCGCGCCCGCGTCCAGCAGTCGGGCATCGAGATCCGCAGGTCGCGCATGAGCGTGGAACGGGTCGACCGCGACGAGCACGACCGGTCGCTGATAGGGCCGTCGTGATTTGACGAGCAGCAACGGCACCGGGCAGTAGCGGATCAGCTCCCAGTCCGTGTTACGCAGCAGCAGCCGCGCGCGCAGACCGTGATGATGGGTGGCGGCGATGACGAGATCGGCGCGGCCCGCATGTGCACGGCGGATGATCGCCTCGTGTGGCGGGTGATCCCAGCTCACCGTGCAGGTTACCGTGAGCCCGCGCAGCGACGGATCGCGCGCAAACTGCTCGAGTCGGTGCTGCCGCTTCGCGGCGATCGCCAGGCGCTGCTGCTGCATCACCGCCGCGGTGAGGCTCTCCGGCCAGCTTGCACCCGGGTCGGGCGCCTCGACGGCATGGAACAGCTCGATGCTGGCATGCGCGGCTCTCGCAAGAGCAGCCGCCTTGCGCAGTTCGTTCTTCGGTGCGTGGCTGACGTCGCGGATTGCCACCAGAATGCGCCGCATTTGTTTTGCCATGAACTCCGCTCCCGGCTGGGTGTGCCTGGTCACTCTATTGCAGGCGCCGTGCCCGGCCATCGTGGAAAGTCCCTAGGGTGCGCAGAACATATGCCTGGATATTTGTTACAGCAACATGACAATGCCGCGGCCCGGGTGCTGGCCGAATACGCTACAGGCCGGCGGCAGGCGGAACGCTCATGAAGCGCGCCCCGCGGCGGGTTCGCGGCGGCGGCTTGATCAGGCCCGTCGGCTTCACGATCAAGAGATCGCACGGCAGGTGATCGAGGACTTTCTCGGCGGTGTTGCCGATCAGCAGTCGGGTGAGTCCGGAGCGTGAGATTGCGCCCATGACCACCACGGCGCTGCGTGTCTCGGCGGCGACCTGTTCGATGGCGTCGGCGGGATGGCGCCCGATGATGTGACGGCGCGCAGGCGAGATGGCCCTGGCCGGGAGCAGCCGCTGCAACTTGCTGCGGGCCGCGGCCGCCGCGCGCGCCTGCAGCCGGGTCACGGCCTCATCCGAAACGACGGTGCCGCGGGCAAAGGCCGTGACCGGCAACGGCACGTAGGCGTGCACGGCATGCAGCGCGCCGTGCAGGGCCGCGGTGATGGCGGATGCGGCGCGCACGATCTCGGCATCCAGTCGCGCGGGTTTGCCGTAGGTATGTCCGGGATCGACGGCCGCCAGCACCACGGGGCGACGATAGAGCCCGGGGCGCTTGACCAGCAGCACCGGCACCGGACTCATGCGCAGCAGCTCCCAGTCGGTCAGGTGCAGCAGGCGGGGTGCGACCTTCCAGCCTGCGTGGCGCTCGGCGACGATGAGGTCGGCACGCAGCCGTGTGGCCTCGCGGATGATCGCCTCGTAGACGGGAAAGTCCCACTGCGCGGAAACAGCGACCCTGAGCCCCGTGCGTCGCAGCCGCCGTGCGATCGCCTCCAGGCGCTCGCCGGCGGCCTCGCGGGTGCTGCGCTCGGCATCGGCGAGCGCGTCATTCAGCAGCGAGACGTCGGTGTCGAGGAACCGCGGAGCGGAGATGGCCTGAAACAGCACCAGCTCGGCGCTTAAGGCCCGCGCCAGCTGCGCGGCCTTGTTGACGGCGGCGAGCGGCCGTGCCTCCGGATCCTTGACGGCGACCAGAATGCGGCGGATACGGCGCACGCACTGCGCCCTTCTAAGGCTGCGTTTCCAGGTACGAGGCGACGGCCTGCATCTCCGGTTCCCGCAGGTTCAGCGCCACGCCGTGCATGATGGCAACGTTACGCATGTTGCTCTGGAACGAGGCGAGCTGCTTCAGGACGTAGCTCGCATGCTGCCCTGCCAGGCGCGGATAGTCCCCCACGCCATGGGCATCCGGGCCGTGACAGGTGCTGCAGGCCGGTACACCCTGCGACTGCACACCCTGCTGGTAGATCTCACGGCCGCGGGCGACGAGGTCCGGCTTGTCGGGCTTGCTCGTCTCGGTTCGCTGGCCGGTGTAATAGCCCGCCAGGCCGTCGATCGCCGCATCATCCAGCTGGCTCGCCATGCCCCACATGTAGGCGATCGCATCCGGATCGCCGCGAGTCTGGGCGCGAAACGCCTTGAGCTGCCTCGCCAGGTACTTGGCATCCTGGCCCGCAAGCCGCGGGAACTTGGGGAAGGTGCTGTTGCCGGTTACGCCGTGACAGGTGCCGCACACGGTGAAGGCGACGTAGCGCGCCTGCGCCTGCATCGCCGTGTCCTGCTCATCCGCGCGCACGCCGGGGTGCGTGCCCGTGAGCAGCGTGGCGCCGGCCAGCCACAGCAGCGCCTGCCTGCGCATGCCTCGCGAACCGCCGCTGCCGCCGCTGCCGCCGTTGTCGATGTTGCTCATGTGCGGGACCTCAGAACGCGAACCAGAGCAGGAAGTACAGGGTGTCGTTGCCGGAAGCATTACGCCCGGTGCCGTCGTAGTTGTTGTTACCGCCGTTGAACTTGTTGTACCAGGTGTACTGCGCCGATAGCTTGACGTTGAGCCACGGCAGGTAGTCCAGCTCCGCGATCCAGCCATTGGTCTCCGGCGAGCCGTTGGCGCTCGTGACCACGCCGGGGCCGCCGGGCGGGTTCTGCGGGTAGAGCAGCGAGTCGCTGCTGCCGTTGATGGAGAAATACTGCAGCGTGCCGCCGATCTTGCGCCGGTAGTAGTAGGTGGCCGCAACCTGGGTCTGATTCAGGTTGTCCGACAGGTTCGACGCCTGGCCGTTCGCATAGGCGTAGTTGAGCGTCATGTTCTCGTGGATGTGCGTGGCCATGACGCTGAATATGTTCTCGTCGCCGATGTACTGGTACTGCAGATCCTCGGCGACGTCGCTGAAGCGGTTGTACGGGCCGTTCAGCGGCGTGGGCGCGCCGGTGGCCGCACCCGGGAGCACCTTGGGGCTGAAGCCGTACACGCCGACCTCGAGGGTATTGCGGCTCCAGTCGTACTCGTAGGCCGCGCGCCAGTAGGGCGCCAGCCCCTGGATCACGTTGGAGGCGGTGCCATCCAGCGGCCCGGCGCCGCCGGTCAGCTGGTTGGTCACGCCCTGCTCGGCGGAGCGGTAGCCGCCCGCCTCCAGGTACAGCGACTCGTTCCAGTAGAGGTAGGCGGTGATTCCGGCGATGTTCTGGGCGAAGGCGCCGTTGACCGCCGTGCCGGCGAGCGGCGACACGTTGGCGTTGCTCGCGGTATAGGGGTAGCCCCACGCCGGAGTGGAATTGAACAGGTCCTGCACCGTGGGATTGTTGTTCAGCGATACCCCGTAGGTGAGCGTGCCGAGGTTGGGCAACAGCTTCTCGTCGGCGAAGCGCAGGTCGGTATTGTCGATGCCGATGGTGCCGCTGTCATTGGCGTAGGTGAGCTGGATCATGCCGCCGAAATGCGGGGCGATCTCGCCGGCGTAGAACAGGCTGAACTGCTGCGGAAAGCCCGCGGTGCCGTTCTGCGAGACGTCCTTGGCGCCGACGCTCGACAGGTCGGGCACGGACTTCTGCATCTGCGTGTAGGAGATCTGCGCCATGATCGACAGCGGCGGCATTGACGACAGCTCGAGCAGCTGCTCCTTCTTGCTGCCGATGTCCTGCACGGTCTTCAGGTTGGTGAGCACGTAACCGTTCGCCTTGAACACCCGGCCGAAGTGGGTGAGCTCGGGAAACACCGTGTGGCAGGCCTCGCAGGCCATGCCGGTCTGCCGCGCGAAGCTCGGTACCGCCAGCGCAGCGGGGGCGGCCAGGAGCAGTGGCGCCGCCAGGAGGATCAGGCCGCCGAGGCTGCGCCCGCGTTCGCTTATCGTTGTGGCCGGCATTGCGTACTCTCCCAGGATCGCCTGCGGTTGGTGCCAATGCGGATGCAGGCTAGCCGTTGTTTACAGCGGTCCGCCACCGAGGAAAGTACCTATTCGCGTAGGGGATCCCGGCGGTAAACACTGCGTTCGCGCGGTCACACTGTTGCAGGGCGCCACATTTCAGGAGAGGCGAGTGGGGATCCGGCCGTACCCGAGCGAGCTTGAGGAGCGCTGCGAGCATCGCGGACGGAGCCTGCTGCTGCGTCCGATACGCCCCGAGGACACCCCGCTCCACCGGCAATTCCTCGCGCGCATCACGCGCCAGGATCTGTATACGCGCTTCTTGACCGGGGTCCGCGAGCTGCCCGAGGCGGACATCGCCCACCTGACACAGATCGACTACGACCGTGAGATGGCCTTCATCGCCGTGGCGGGCAGCGACGGCGCGGCGCAGGAGATTCTCGGCGTCGCGCGCGCCTGCGCCGACCCGGACGGCGTCGGCGCCGAGTTCGCCGTGCTGGTGCGCTCGGACCTCAAGGGGCAGGGTCTCGGCACGCTGCTGATGCACAAGCTCATCGGCTACTGCCGCGCGCGGGGCCTACGGCAACTGTGGGGCAGCGTCCTGTGCGATAACGCCGCGATGCTGCAGCTCGCGCGCGCGCTCGGCTTCCGGGTGCGCGCCACCGAGGGCAACGTCGAGCAAGTCGTGCTGGAGCTGCCGGCCGCGGGGCCGGCGCCGCAGCGCTAAACGACTCTGGAGAAGGCTGGCGCCTCGCGCGGTTCGTCCAGGTGGTAGGCGTCGAAGCACATGGCGATGCTGCGCAACAGGAGCCGCCCGGCGGGCGTCGTTGCGATCCGCTCCGGAGCCACGCTGACCAGGCCGTCACTCACGTGCGGCTGCAGCCGCTCGAGAGAGCGGCGGAAGTAGCTGGCGAAATCGATGCGGTAGCGGCGCTCGATCGCGCCGACATCGACGGCGCCCTGGCACATCAGCTGCCCGATCACCGCCGCGCGCGCGCGGTCATCGGCACTCATCGACAGGCCGCGCCACACCGGCAGCCGGCCGGCATCGAGTGCGGCCTCCCAGCCCTTCAGGTCGCGATGATTCTGGCTGAAGCTGTCGCCGACGTGGCTGATGGCGCTCAGGCCGATGCCGATCAGGTCGCACTCGGCATGCGTCGTGTAGCCCATGAAGTTGCGCTGCAGCTCGCCGGCTTCCTGGGCACGCACCAGCTCGTCGTCCGGCAGCGCGAAATGATCCATGCCGATGTAGCGATAGCCGCTCATCGTCAGCTCCTCGATGGCCAGCTGCAGCAGCTGCAGCCGCTCTTCCGGCGCGGGCAGCGCGCTGGCATCGATCCGTCGCTGCCCCTTGAACAGGCTCGGCAGGTGGGCATAGCCGTACACCGCCAGCCGGTCCGGCCGGGCCGACGTCACCATGCGCAGCGTGTTGCGGAAGCCCGCGGACGTCTGCCGCGGCAGGCCGTAGATCAGGTCGACGTTGATCGAGCGCACGCCGCTGTCGCGGCAGGCGTCGATGAGCTCGAGCGTCTCCTCGATGCTCTGCATGCGGTTGACGGCGCGCTGCACCGCGGGGTCGAAGTCCTGCACCCCGAGACTGACGCGATTGAAGCCGAGCGCAGTGAGCGTGGCGGCGTAGCCGGGCGCTACCGAGCGCGGGTCGAGCTCGATGGAGAAGTCGCGCTGCTCGGCGCCACTCAGCGGCAGTGCGCGCGCGAGCCCGGCCATCAGCTGCGCGAGCGTCTCCTCGCTCAGGAAATTCGGCGTGCCGCCGCCGAAGTGCAGCTGTATCACTTCGCGGTCGCGATCGAACAGCGGCGCGAGCAGCTCGGCCTCCCGCAACAGCCGCTGCGCGTAGCGCTCGCCGCGCGTGACATCGCGGGTGATCAGGCGCGTGCAGCCGCAGTAGAAGCAGGGGCTCACACAGAAGGGAATATGCGCGTACAACGACAGCGCGCGCGGGCCGGACTGTGCGTTGCTGCGCGCGGCGTGCTCGGCGAGCTGCGCCGGCCCGAAGCCGGGCTTGAACTGCGGCACGGTCGGGTACGAGGTATAGCGTGGTCCGGTCCGGTCATGACGCCGGATCAGCCCGGCATCGAAGCGCACATCGCTCGCATCACTCTGTATCACGACTGCCCCCGCCGGGTGTGCAAAAAAAAACGCCGCGGGCGATGATCCCACGACCATCGCCGCGGCCATGACCCCAAGGCCTACTGAACTTTGATCGTAGTTGGCTTGCTCGTTTCAGCCTTGGTTTTCGGGACGTGGATCGTCAGTACGCCGTCCTTCGACGCCGCGCTGATCCGGTCGCCGTCGATTCCTTCCGGAAGCGCGAAGCTGCGCGAGAAGCTGCCGTAGAAAGTCTCCACCCTGTGGAGCTTCTCGTCCTTCTGCTCTTCCTGCTGGCGACGCTCGCCGCTCACGGTCAGCATGCCGTCGGCGAACGTCACCTCGACGTCCTCCTTCTTGACCGCCGGCAAAGCCGCACGGATCACGAACTCCTGCTGCGTCTCACTGATGTCGACGGAAGGTGACCATTCGACGCCCGACTCGCCGGCGGCCAGCTGCGGCCAACGACCGAACACACCCGGCATCCGATTGAACATCTCGTCCATCGCAGTGAAAGGTTCCCAGCGCATAAGACTCATGGCTTGCTCCTTTGCGATTTCTTGCCCTTACTTTCATCGTGGAGCCTAGGCGCGCAGCGCACGCCGCGCCATTCGCATCAATGCGTACGGGTACCGTGTATGGGCGCAGGCTTCAGAGCGGCGCCGCTCTGGCGCCGAGCGTGATCGAATTCACCACCGCGACCACACCCCGCAGGCGCCCCACGGCGCCTTCGGCTTCCTCGCGCTGATGGATCCATTCGACGGCGCCCTCGAGCGTGACGCGTCCCTGGTGCACGAGCGGGCGGATCTGCTCCCAGCACAAGGGGAGCTGGCGCCTGATGGCCGCCACCGCCTGCCGCGCGATCTCCGGATCGCAGACGCCGCCGTTGCCGGAAAGCACCTCGATGTCGTTGGCCACGGCTGTCACGCCGGGCACGCGCTTGATCACGTCCTCGGCCGCGTACTTGTGGAATACGTTGCGCACGAAGCCGGTCAACATCACGGTCCCGTCGGTAACCTTGACGGCGATGTCCGTGTCATCGACGCACGGACTGTGCCAGAGCTCGGCCTCGACGCCCTTTCTGATCTCCGTATCGGGTCGCACGCTACCCCCGCCGGCTGTGTTGAAAACTGCTCGCCAGTATGTCGCTCCGGGAAGCAGAGGGAATACGGATAAACGCCGACTGCGCTGCGGTTGGCTGCCGCGTGCGCTCAGGAGGAGAGCAGGCTCTTCAGCAGCGACAGCAGCTGGTCGGCGTTGATGGGCTTGCTGACCAGGTGCACGCGCTCGTCCGGGGGCAGCGCGCGCACCATGGAGGAGGTGTCGCCGGTGATCAGCACCGCCGGCAGGTTGCGGCCGAGCGCCGTGCGCACCGCGGCGATGACGTGCAGTCCGGTCTCGCCTTCGCGCAGGTGGTAGTCGGTTATCAGCAGCGCAATACCTGGGTCGTCCCGCGTCTGCGCCATGGCTTCCGCGAGCGAGGCGGCGGGGATCACGCGGTAGCCTTCCACCTTGAGCAGCATGGCGGTCGCGCCGCGCACGCCGGCGTCATCGTCCACCAGCAGGATCAGCGGTGCGATCGCCGGTGCGGCGCGCGCACTCGCAGGCGCCGCCGCGCCGCGCCTCTCGGCGGCCGGCGCGCTGCCGCGCGGCAATTCGAGCGTGAAGGTCGAGCCGCGCCCCGGTAGCGACTGCACCTCGATCTTCAGGCCGAGCAGCGCCACCACGCGGCGCACGATCGAGAGTCCCAGCCCGTAGCCTTCGCGGGTGGTGTTGCTCGCCACGCCGACCTGATAGAACTCCTCGTAGATGTGCACCAGCTGATCGGCGGCGATGCCGATGCCGGTATCCGCTATGCTGATGCGCACGGCGTCGGGCACCGGCGCGCTGCGCAGCTCGATGTGACCTGAGCGAGTGTACTTGATCGCGTTGGAAACCAGGTTGCGCAGGATCTGGCCGACCAGCGCACGGTCGGTGAACACCGCATCGGCGCTCGCCGCCACGCGCAGCTCGAGGCCCTTGCTGGCGGCGAGACCGGCGAATTCGCGGCGCATCTCCTCGAACAGGGTCGCGACGGCGAAGTCGCTCGGGTCCGGCCGGATCGCGCCGGACTCCAGCTTGCTGATGTCGAGCAGCGCGTTCAGCAGTCGCGACATGGCGCCGATCGCCTGCTCCTGATGAGCGAGCGCCTCGGTGGCGGTGGCTTCGTCGACCATACGGCGCAGGGCGCCGTTCAGCAGCGCCAGTGTCTGCAGCGGCTGGCGCAGATCGTGGCTGGCGGTGGCGAGGAAGCGGCTCTTGGCCTGGTTGGCGCGATCGGCCGCTTCACGCGCCTCGATGAGCTCGAGACGGCTCTTGCGGCGTTCCGTGGCGTCGCGCAGCGCCGCGGCGGTCAGGCCGCGCTCTTTGCCGGAGCGGATCGGGCTCAGACTGATCTCGACCGGCACCTCGCTGCCGTCCTTGCGCAGGGCGTACAGGTCGAGGCCGGTTCCCATCGGACGCACGCTCGGCTGTTCGACGTAACGGGCGCGATGGTCCACGTGACGCGTGCGCAAGCGCTGCGGCAGCAGTGTCTCGATGCGCTGCCCGACGATCTCGCCGGGCTCGTAGCCGAGCAGCGCGCGAACCTGGGAATTGGCGAACAGAATGCACCCCGAGTCATCGGTGATGACGATGGCATCAGGTGCCGAATCCAGGGCCTCGCTGAGAAATTCCGCCGTGAGCATCTGTAAAGCGCAGCGCGCTCAAGCCACGTTGCAGCCAAAATCCCATGATACAGGAAGGGGCCGGGCCTGTTGCGTACGCCCGGCGCGTGACGGCCGGTCAGGTCCTGGCAGCCGGGCCTTCAGGCCTTGACGGGCGGCTGCGCCTCGAGGTCCATGGTCATCCGTACCAGCTGCGCGAGTGAGGCGGCGCCGGTCTTCTCCATGACGCGCGCGCGATGGATCTCCACCGTGCGCTGGCTGACGCCTAGGTCGCCCGCCATGACCTTGTTGGGCTTGCCCTGCGTCATCAGCTCGAGCACCTCCCGCTCGCGCGGCGTGAGAGAGGCGAAGCGCTCGCGAATGCGATCGTGCTGCTCGAGAGAGGTGCGATTACGCGCGTCGCGCTCGAGCGCGCGCTGGATGCGGTCGATGAGATCCTGGTCGCGGAACGGCTTCTGCAGAAAATCGAAGGCGCCGTGCTGCATCGCCTCCACCGCCATCGGTATGTCGCCATGGCCGGTGATGAAGATCACCGGGATGATCGCGCCACGCAGATTGAGCTGCTGCTGCAGCTCGAGGCCGCTCATGCCGGGCATGCGCACGTCGAGCACCACGCAACCGGGTTGCTTCGGCTTGTAGCTGTCGAGAAACTCACGCGCCGAGGCGAGCGTGCGCGCGCTGAGTCCGACGGATTTCAGCAGAAAGCGCAGCGAATTTCGCACGCCCTCATCGTCGTCGACGACGTACACGGTCGGTGCGCTGTCTTGCATATCAGGCGGGTGCCGCGGCCGGAAGGAGGATGTAGAAAGAGGCGCCGCCGGGCGCATTGGCACGGTAGCCTACCGAGCCGCCGTGCAGGCGCGCGATGGTGTTGCTGATCGCGAGCCCCATGCCGGTGCCGCTCTCCTTGGTGGAGAAGAACGGATCGAACAGGCGCGCCTTGGCCTCCGGCGCGAGGCCCGGGCCGTTATCACTCACCAGGAGCTCGACATCCCCCTCGGGCGTGGCCGAGGTGCGGATCTCGACGCGGCCGGCGCCACCGGGCAGCGCGCTCAGTGCCTCCAGGCTGTTGCGGACGAAGTTCAGCACCACGTGCTGAATCTGACCGGTATCCACCACCACTTCAGGCAGGTTGTCGGCCAGGTCGAGCGACAGCCGCACGCCGTACATCCGTGCGTCGCTCTCCACCAGGTCGATCATCTCGCGCACCAGCGCGTTGACGCTCGCCGGCACGCGTGCGCTCTGCTGGCCGCGCGACAGTGCGCGCAACCGACGGATGATGTCGGCGGCGCGTGCCGCCTGCGCCGTGATCTCCGCCAGTGCCTGGCGCAGCTCCGCCGGGTCCGTGCCCGGCCGGCCGAGGAGGCGTGCACACGCCTGCGCATAGTTGGCGATTGCCGTGAGCGGCTGGTTGAGCTCGTGCGCGACGCCGGCCGCCATCTCGCCGATGGTGGCCATGCGCGATACGTGCAGCAGGCGCCCGTGCAGTGCCGCTGGCGGAGCACTCATTGCCGGTCTGCCACTGCCGTTGCTCTCGGAGTTCTTGGCTTGAGCCGATGGTCTCATGGGGAGTGTAGCATCCACCAATTCCCGTCCGGCGTACCTACGTATGTTCCGAAGCGCTACGGAGTTACGGCTGCCTGCTGGCAGCGGCGCGATCAGGAATTTCCTCAGGCGCCCTCCTGGATTTCCACTATCCCGGCGCCATCGTCACCGGGTGACAACTAACAAAGGTGCCTGAAGGACGCGGCGCGGCGATATTGTGGTTAGTGCGTAGAGGCCGGAAGGGGGCCTAGCGCATCGTTATGTCGTGGTGATGCGCGTGCGCCGCCGAACCGGTGAGGACGGCGAGCGGCATCGCCGCGCTCCACAATCCGCAGGCGACCAGCGCCGCACCGAGCAGTCGTGCCAGGGTGCCATCGCGGCGCGGCAGCCGACTGCCGAGGTAGCTGAGGCCGCTCATTGCCGGCAGCGTGCCCAGTCCGAACGCGATCATGGTGGCGCCGCCGCGCGAGGCGCTGCCGGCGACCGCCGCCGCGATCAGCACCGAGTACACCAGGCCGCATGGCAACCAGCCCCACAGCAGGCCGAGCACGAGCGCCCGTGGGCGGGGCGAGGAGGGCGTGAACGCCCGTGCGCGCGGACTCAGGCGGCGCCACAGCTGCGCTCCCCAACGCTCCGGTGCCCGCAGCCAGCGTGTCAGCCGGCTGGTCCCGAGGCTGATGTCGAGACCGATGACGATGACGATCAGCGCGGTGGCCAGACGCAATATCGCGCTCCAGCGCGACACCGTGAAGGCGAAGCCGGCCGCCGCTCCGACGCCGCCGGCGATCGCGCCCGCCAGCGCATAGCTCGTCAGGCGTCCGGCCTGATAGAGCAGGGCGTTGCCGCGCGCGCCGCCCGCGGTGCCGAGCGCGGTCGCAATGCCGCCACACATGGCGAGGCAGTGCCCGCTGCCGAGCAGCCCCGCCACGAAGGCGGTTGCAAAGGCGATCTCATGCATCGCGGCGACCCGCATCTGCGGTATCCGGCGCGCGATCGTCATCGAGCAGCACCTGCACGCCCGGCGTGTCGAGATCGTCGAACTGGCCGTGGCGCACCGCCCAGAAGAACGCCCACAGCGCCGCAACCAGCAGCACGAGTCCCAGCGGTATCAGCAGATAGAGGATGATCATGCGTGCAGACCTGCTGCCGCGCCGGTGCGCAGCGGCGGCACGGCTGCACGAGCGCGGCCCTCGCCGAGTAACCGCATTGCGTTCAACACCACCAGCAGTGAGCTCAATGACATGCCGATCGCCGCCATCCAGGGCTCGAGCAAGCCGCTCGCCGCCAGCGGCACGGCCGTGACATTGTAGAGCACCGCCCAGGTGAGATTCTGGCGGATTACCCGCAGCGTACGCCGCGCGGTTTCGACCGCGACCACCAGCGGGCTCAACCCCTCACCAAGCAGCACGACATCCGCACTGACCTTCGCCAGGTCCGCGCCGGCGGCGATCGCGACCGATACGTCGGCCGCGGCGAGCACCGGGGCATCGTTGACGCCATCGCCCACCATCACGACCCTGTGCCGCAGCTGCTGGAGCGTGTGTACCAGGGCGAGCTTGTCGGCGGCGGACAGCTCGGCGCGCGCCGCGACGCCGAGCTCGCCGGCGACCCTTGCCACCGCGCCAACGTGGTCGCCGCTGGCGATCTGCACCGTCAGCCCGAGCTCGGTGAGGCGGCGCAGGGTGGCGCGCGCATCCGCGCGCAGCGTGTCGCTGAGGCGGAATACCGCCAGCAGTCCCGCCTCGTCTCCGAGCACCACGCTGCTCGTGGTCCCGGCGGCGGTCGCTGCCAGCGGGCCGGGCGCGGCGCAGCCCTCCAGCACGTATGTCATGCGGCCGATGCGGTAGCGCACGCCGTCGACGAGCGCCTGCACGCCGCGCCCGGGCGCGCACTGAACCTCGCTCACCATGCCGGCGGGCTCAAGGTGCGCGAAGGCGCGCGCCAGCGGATGCCCGGAGCGGCTCTCCAGCGCCGCCGCGATGGCGAGGCAGCGCTCGCGCGGCTGGCGCGCCTCGAACACCGTCACTTCCTCCAGGCGTGGCTCGCCGCGCGTCAGCGTGCCGGTCTTGTCGAGCACCACACGATCGGCGCGCGCCAGCCGTTCCAGCGCGCGGCCGCGCGCGATCAGGAGGCCGTGACGGGCAAGGCGCGCGCTCGCGGCGGCCAGCGCTGCGGGGGTGGCGAGCGACAGCGCGCACGGGCAGGTGACCACCAGTAGCGCGAGCACCGTGGGAAAAGCGCGTGCCGGATCCACGTGCAGCCAGTAGAGCGCCACGGCCGCCGCCAGCAGCAGCATCGCGCCCACGAACCACACCGCGACACGATCGGCGAGGTCCGCGACGTGTGGTCGCGAGCCGTGGGCCCGCTCGAGCAGGCGTGACAGGGCCGCGAGGGTGGTGTCCTGCCCGGTGCGGGTCAGGCGCACGTCTATGGAGCCGGTCAGGTTGAGCGTGCCGGCGAGCAGCGCATCGCCGACGCCGCGTACGCGAGCTGCGGACTCCCCCGTGAGCAGCGACTCGTCGACCTCGGTGCCGCCCTCGATGATCTCGCCGTCCGCCGGCACCCGCTCGCCTGGCAGCAACCGTACGCAGTCGCCCGCGGTCAGCTCGTCCGCCGTCACGCGCTCGGTGGCCGTGCCGTGCAGCCGCAGCACGCTGTCCGGCAGCAGGCGCGCCAGCGCATCGTGCTGCATGCCTGAAACGTGGCGCAGCGACATCTCGATGTAGCGGCCGAGCAGCAGCAGAAAGGTGAACATGACGGCGGAATCGAAATACACCGTGCCATGCCCGGCAAGGGTCGCCCACACACTCCACAGGTAAGCGCCGCCGATTGACAGCGCGACCGGCACGTCCATGCCCGGAGTGCGAGCCCGCAGGCTGCGCCACGCGGCGACGAAGAACGGCTGCGCCGCGTACAGCACCACCGGGGTCGCCACCACCAGGCTCACCAGGCGCAGCAGCTGCTCGAGGTCCGGGGCGATACCGTCCAGCGCGCCGGCGTACAGCGATGCGGCATACGTCATCACCTGCATCATGCCGAAGCCGGCGACCGCCAGGCGCTTGAGGGCCGTGCGCCGCTCGGTGCTCCAGTCGTCCGCCGCACCGCCGAACGACAGCGGCAGCGGCCGGAAGCCGAGCGCATGAATGCGCGCGAGCACCGCGGAGAGGCTCACGCGGCGCGGATCGAAGCGCAGCTGCGCACGCGCGCTCGCGGGGTTCACCTGGATATCGCTGACGCCCGCGATGCGGCCGACGCTCTTCTCGATCAGCCACGCGCACGCGGCGCAGTGCAGGCCGTCGATCTGCACGCTGAGCTCGCGCTCGCCATCCGCGCGCGCGTGCGTGTAGCGACGCAGCGCCGCGTCACGGTCGAAGCCGCTCCAGTCGTGCCCGGGGTCCGCGGCCGCAGCAGCTGTGCCGGTGCGGAATTCGTAGAAGCGCCCCAGCCCCTGCGCGAGGATAAGGTTTGCCGCCGCTGCGCACCCGGCGCAGCACACCGGACGCAGCACGCCGTCCAGCTGCACGCTGTCGCGCGCCGCGTCCGGCAGCGGACCGCCGCAGTGGAAGCAACGCGACGCGCCGGCGAGGTCGGACACGGCACTATTCCGACGCGTCCGAGTGCTCGAGCACCACGTCGGAGGTGTGCACGGCCAGCCAGGCACTCACCAGGCTGCCGCTGACCGCGCTCGCAAGCAGCGCCAGGATGAACCACGGCCAGAAGTGGCGGTACCAGGGAAGCGTGTCGCTGATCATGACTGCGGTCCTATGAAGCGGGTCTTTTCGTGTACGGCGATGCGGGGCGCATCCACCGCAGTGAGCGTCAGCGTCACCGGGTGCACCCCGGCGGCGACCGCCTGCGGTGCCTGCAGGCGCGCGGCAATGGTACTCACCGTGCCGGGCGGCGCCGCGATCGGCTCGCGCGGCGCGATGAGCTCGAGCTCGCCCAGGCCGCTCACCGACAGACGGTAGCTGTGCGAGCGATCGTCGAGGTTGATCACCTTGAGCGTATAGGCGTTCTCGATGCGCTCGCCCGGCAGCTCGCGGTACAGGGCGTTGCGGTCGCGGATTACATCCAGTATGAGCGGCGTGCGCGTGAGCAGGGAGTAGAGCAGCACGCCGACGCCGACGGTGAGGAGCGTCGCGTACACCAGCATGCGCGGACGGACCAGGTGGGTCTGCGCACCCAGCATGGCGTGCTCGGTGGTATAGCGGATCAGCCCGCGCGGGCTGCCCATCTTGTCCATCACATCGTCACAGGCATCGATGCACGCCCCGCAGGCGATGCACTCGTATTGCAGGCCGCGGCGGATGTCGATACCGGTCGGGCAGACCTGCACGCACAGTGTGCAGTCGATACAGTCTCCCAGCCCCTGCGCGCGCGCGGCCGTGCCGCGCCGGCGCGCGCCACGCGGCTCGCCGCGCTGCTCGTCGTAGGAGATGACCAGAGTGTCCTTGTCGAACATCGCGCTCTGGAAGCGCGCGTACGGGCACATGTACTTGCACACCTGCTCGCGCAGGAAGCCGGCATTACCGTAGGTGGCGAGCGAGTACAGGAAGATCCAGAACGTCGCCGCGGGTGCGAGCGAAAACTGCGCGATCTGTGTGCCGAGCGCGCGGATCGGGGTGAAATAGCCTACGAAGGTGAAGCCCGTCCAGGCAGCCAGCGCCAGCCACAGCAGCTGCTTGCCGCCCTTGCGCACGATCTTCTCCGTCGTCCACGGGCCGCGATCGAGCTTCATGCGATGCTGCCGCGAGCCTTCCGTCCACTGCTCGATCCACACGAACAGCTCGGTCCACACCGTCTGCGGGCACGCATAACCGCACCACAAGCGCCCGGCGAGCGCAGTGACGAAGAACAGCGACAGGGCCGCAATGATCAGCAGCAGCGCCAGGTAGAGGAAGTCCTGCGGCCAGAGCGTCAGGCCGAACAGATGAAACTTGCGCGCCGGCAGATCGAACAGCAGTGCCTGGTGAGAATCCCACTGCACCCAGGCGAGGCCGTAGAACAGGCCGAGCAGCACCACCACCGCCGCACGTCGCAGCCGCGCGAAGCGCCCGCTGATCTCGCGCGGATAGATCTTGGCCGCCGCGACGTAGAAGGGACTCGACGCCTCGGCGGAAGCAGGCAGCGGAGGAACGGCGCTCATGGCGGGTAGTGGTCCGGGCGCTGCGGGCGTGCCGCGGTGCGCACCAGGTAGAGGCTCAGCGTGCTGGCGATGGCGCCGACCAGCCAGAAGAACACGAATCCGAGTGCGTAGCCCGCCTCACGATCCAGGCCGACGAACAACCGTGGTCCGGCATCGCGCAGCAGCACCGGGTCGACCGCGGCGAAGAACAGCAGGCTCGCCGCACAGGCGGCGAGGAATGACGGCCACAGGATGAGCGCCACATCGAGCGCGCGTGCGGCGCGGCGGCTGCTGACGGGCGAGGGCGCCGCGCTGCTGCTCATTGGACCTCACTGTCCGTGCGAGAGGCTGTAGACGTACGCGGCCAGCAGGTTGACCTTCGCCTCGCCGAGCCAGGCATGCGCTGGCATCTTGCCGTGACGCCCCTCGGTGATGGTCTTGCGCAGGATCGCGGCCGAGCCGCCGTACTGCCAGATGTCGGCGGTGAGATCCGGGGCGCCGATGGCGTGGTTACCCTTGCCGTCCGCGCCGTGGCAGGCGGCGCATAGCACGAAGCGCGCCTTGCCGGCTGCGACCTGCTCCGCAGGCGCGGTCCGTCCGCTCAGGCTGGTGACGTAGGCGATAAGCTCATCGACCCCCTGCGGGCCGAGCGCCGCGCCGAGCGGCGGCATCACGCCCTCGCGGCCGTGGGCGATCGACTGCACGATGTCGGCCGGATCACCACCGTACAGCCAGTCGTTGTCGGTGAGATTCGGAAAGCCGGGCGCGCCGCGCGCATCCGAGCCGTGGCAGTTGATGCAGTTGGTGGCGAACAGGCTGCGCCCGAGCGCGAGCGCCTTCGGGTCCTTCGAGAGCTCGAGCACGCTGTGGCCGGCGAAGGCGGCGTACAGCGGCGCGTACTGCTGCTGCGCGCGCTGCATCTCCTCCCGGTACTGATTCTGCTCGGTCCAGCCGAGCACGCCACGGTAACGGCCGAGCGCCGGGTACAAGAGGAAGTACAGGAAGCAAAAACCGATGGTGAGGAAGAACAGGACCAGCCACCAGCGCGGCATCGGGTTGTTGCGCTCCTGCAGGTCCCCGTCCCAGACGTGACTGGTGACCGCCCCGGTGGGCGCCTCGTTCGGACGCGCGCGTGCGGTCCACCAGATCAGCCACGCGCAGGCCAGCACGTTCAGGCTGGTGACCAGCGCGATGATCGTGCCCATGAGCGGCGTCATCAGTTGTTCTCCTCGTCGAACGGCAGCCGCGCCGCGGCGTCGAATTCCGCGCGCCGCCGGCGGCTCCACGCAGATACCGACAACGCGATGAACAGCACGAACCAGCAGACGGTCACCAGGCCGCGAGCGATGTTGAGATCGAAGTGCATGAGGCGAGCCCTTCAGCCGCGGGGTTTGTCGAGGCCGAGCGATTGCAGGTAGGCGATCAGCGCGTCCAGCTCGGTCTTGCCTTTAACCGCTTGCGGCGCCGCGGCGATATCGGCATCGGTGTACGGTGTGCCGAGCATGCGCAGCACGCTGAGCTTGCGCTGCGTGAGCGAGCCGTCGATGCCGTTCTGTGCCAGCCACGGGAAGCCCGGCATGTTCGACTCCGGCACGACATCGCGCGGGTTGTGCAGGTGCACGCGGTGCCAGTCATCGCTGTAGCGGCCGCCGACCCGCGCCAGGTCAGGCCCGGTGCGCTTGGAGCCGAACTGGAACGGGTGGTCGTACTGCGATTCCGCCGCGAGCGAGTACGGTCCGTAGCGCTCGGTCTCGCTGCGGAACGGGCGGATCTGCTGCGAATGGCACAGGTAGCAGCCCTCGCGCACGTAGATGTCGAAACCCTCCTGCTCGAGCGCGGTGCGCGGCGTGATGTGCACGTTGCCCTGCTTCTTCGCGGCGCCCACCGCCAGCGGCACGATCTCGATCAGTCCGCCGACGCTGATCACCAGCACGATCAGTATGGTGAGCAGGCCGAGCTTTTTCTCGATGATCTCGTGGTTCATGGCGTGGCTCCGGCTGCGGCGGCGGCGGGGGCGGCTGCAATCGCCTCACTCGGCGGCGGAGCCGGCACCCGTACCGGCACCGGCTTCTCACCGCGCACCGTCATCCAGACGTTGTAGGCCATGATCAGCATGCCGACGAAGAACAGTGCCCCGCCCATGATGCGCACCAGGTAGAACGGGTAGGTCGCCTTGACGCTCTCGATGAAACTGTAGGTGAGCGTGCCGTCGTCGTTGAATGCGCGCCACATCAGTCCCTGCATCACGCCGGCGATCCACATCGAGCTGATGTACAGCACCACGCCGATGGTCGAGGTCCAGAAGTGCACGTCCATGAGCCGCACGCTGTACATCTGCTGGCGGTTGAACAACCGTGGGATCAGGTAGTACATCGAGCCGATGGTCATCATCGCCACCCAGCCGAGCGCGCCGGAATGCACGTGGCCGATGACCCAGTCGGTGTAATGCGAGAGCGCGTTGACCGTCTTGATCGACATCATCGGACCTTCAAAGGTCGACATGCCGTAGAACGACAGCGAGACGATCATGAACTTGAGGATCGGGTCGGTGCGCAGTTTGTACCACGCGCCCGAGAGCGTCATGATGCCGTTGATCATCCCGCCCCAGGAGGGCGCGAGCAGCAGGATCGAGAACGCCATGCCGATCGACTGCGCCCAGTCCGGGAGCGAGGTGTAGTGCAGGTGGTGCGGCCCGGCCCACATGTACACCGAGATCAGCGCCCAGAAGTGCACCACCGACAGGCGATAGGAATAGATCGGCCGCTGCGCCTGCTTGGGCACGAAGTAATACATCATGCCGAGGAAGCCGGCGGTGAGGAAGAAGCCCACGGCGTTGTGGCCGTACCACCACTCCATCATGGCATCGACCACGCCCGAGTAGATGCCATAAGACTTGGTGAAGCTCACCGGGATGGCGAGGTTGTTGAATACATGCAGTACCGCGATCGTCACGATGAACGCGGCGTAGAACCAGTTGGCTACGTAGATATGCTTGACGCGCCGCCTGGCGATGGTGGTGAAGAACACCAGCGCGTAGCTCACCCAGACGATCGTGATCAGCACATCGATGGGCCATTCGAGCTCGGCATATTCCTTTCCCTGGGTAATGCCGAGCGGCAGTGTGATCGCCGCGGCGACGATCACCACCTGCCAGCCCCAGAAGGTGAAGGCGGCCAGCCGGTCGCTGAACAGCCGCACGTGACAGGTGCGCTGCACCACGTAGTACGAAGTGCCCATCAGAGCGCAGCCGCCGAAGGCGAAGATCACCGCGTTGGTATGCAGCGGACGCAGCCGGCCGTAGGTCAGCCACGGGATGTCGAAGTTCAGGGCCGGCCAGTACAGCTGCGAGGCGATCAGCACGCCGACCGCCATGCCGACGATTCCCCAGACGACCGTCATGATCGCAAACTGGCGGACGACCTTGTCGTTGTAGGTCTCGGTGAGATACATGCAAAATCCCCGCGGTAGACCGGCATCTGCCGGACCTGTGTGCAGCCGTGGGGATGCTAGCCGCCGTGAGCGCGCTGGCGCGTCAGTAGTTACCGAAATCCCCGCGCGCGCCGCGACTGGTGGACAATGTGATCCCGATCCGGCGAGGCTGAAGAACATGCGTCCGATCCGTCGCATCCTGGTGGCCGTGAAGGAGCCGACGGCGCGCTCGCTGCCGGCGGTCAACAAGGCCACGCAGCTCGCGCGTGCGCTGAACGCAGAGCTGGAGCTGTTTCACGCGCTCGATTCCTCCGTGTACGTCGACATGCTCGGCATCACCGACGGCGAGCTCGAGGCGCGCCAGAGCGATGAGCGGGCGCATTTCCAGCAGCGGCTCGGGCGCATTGCCGCGCGCGCGCAGCTGCACGGCGTGCAGGCGACCGTGGCGGCGGAATGGGACTACCCTGCATACGAGGCGATCGTGCGCCGCGCCAGCGCCACCGGCGCGGATCTGATCGTGGCCGAGCGCCATGCGGGGCGGCACCTAGCCGCTGGCCTGCTGGGACTCGCGGACTGGGAGCTGCTGCGCTCGAGTCCCGTGCCGGTGCTGCTGGTGAAGCAGCCGCGGCCCTACCATCACCCGGGGATCCTGGCGGCGGTGGATCCGGGCCACGCCTTCGCCAAGCCCGCCGCGCTCGATCGGGACATCATCGCTCTCGGCGAGCTGCTCGCCGTTGCGCTGCGCGGCAAGCTGCACGCCGTGCATGCCTGCGCCTCGCTCACGGGCAACCTCGCCTCAATGACTGCCGCGAGCGCGGCGCGCACGCAGCGGGCGGAGAGTGCCCGCGCCGCGAGCAATTTCGAGCGCCTGCTCGCGGCCAGCGATATCCCGGCAAGCCGCCGCCACCTGGTGAGCGGCGATCCGGCCGAGGCCGTGCGACAGACGGCCGCGCAACTGCGCAGCCAGCTGGTGGTAATGGGGGCGATCTCGCGCTCGGGATTGAAGCGCATCGTCATCGGCAATACCGCCGAGCGGCTGCTCGATCGGCTCGACAGCGATCTGTTGATCGTCAAGCCACGGGAGTTTCTGAGCCGCGTGCCGCGTGGCCGGCGCGGTCCGCGGGTGCTCGCCCTGCAGCCGCTGTTTTGAGTGCTGCATCCGCCCGCATCTTCCCCCGCGGCCGAGGCGCTCAGCGTGCGCGGGCTCTGCAAGCGCTATGCGCACGTGCTGGCGGTCGACCACGTATCCTTCGAGGTTCGCCGCGGCGAAATCGTGGGACTCCTCGGCCCGAACGGCGCCGGCAAGACCACGATCATCAACACGATCCTCGACGTGCTGGCACCCACTGCCGGCTCGATCCGGATCGGCGCGGCCGACATCGCAACGCAGCGCGCGCTCGCGCTGGCGCACACCAACTTCGCCGCCGTCTACGCCGCGCTGCCCGGTAATCTCACGGTCGAGCAGAACCTGCGCTTCTTCGGGCTGCTGTACGGCGTGCAGGGCTTGACGGCCCGCATCGATGCGCTGCTGCGGCAGTTCGCGCTCGCGGCGCTGCGCGATACCAAGTGCGGCCTGCTGTCCTCCGGCGAGCTCACCCGCGTGGCGCTGGCGAAGTCGCTGCTCAACAGTCCGCAGCTGCTGCTGCTCGATGAGCCGACCGCCTCGCTCGACCCCGCCGCAGCGCGCGACATCCGCGCCGAGATGCGCCGGCTGGTGAGTGGCGGCCGCTGCGGAGTGCTGTGGACCTCGCACAATATGTACGAGGTGGAGGAGGTGTGCGACCGGGTGCTGTTCCTGTCGCGCGGCCGCATCCTGCTGGCGGGCGACCCGCGGCGACTGCCGCACGAGCATGGCGTGCGCAATCTCGAGGAGTTGTTCATCCGCCTGGCGCGCGAGCCGCTGGCACGGCGCGAGGGGCCCGCCTCATGAGGCTGCGCCCGGTGGCGGCGATCTTGCTGCGCCAGTGGTACCTCGTGCGCGGCAGCCCGGTGCGCGTGCTGCCGATGTTCGCCTGGGTGGCGATCGACATCGTGCTGTGGGGATTCATCACGCGCTACCTGAACGCGGTGAGCGCATCGGGGATCAACTTCACCGCAACGCTGCTCGGGGCGGTGCTGCTGTGGGACCTGTTCGGCCGCGTCATGCAGGGCGTGACCACGGGCTTTCTCGAGGACGTGTGGTCGCGCAACTTCCTCAACCTGTTCGCCAGTCCCCTGACCATCGCCGAGTACGTGACCGGACTGGTGCTGGCCAGCATTGCCACGAGCGCGGTCGGACTCGGCGTGATGCTGGCGCTGGCGGTGCCGATCTTCGGGCTGTCCTATTTCGTCCTGGGAGCGAACCTGATCCTGTTCCTGCTGGTGCTGTTCGCCTTCGGCGTGGCGCTGGGAGTTGCGGCCAGTGCCCTGGTGCTGCGCTTTGGTCCGGCCTCGGAGTGGCTGGTCTGGCCGGCGCCGGCATTGCTGTCGCCGTTCTGTGCCGTGTTTTATCCGCTCGCCGTGCTGCCGCCGTGGATGCGTGCCGTGGCGCACGTGCTGCCGCCCTCGTACGTGTTCGAAGGTATGCGTTCGCTGCTGGCCGGCCGTCCGCTGCCGGTGATGTCGCTCATGTGGGCGGCGGTGCTGGCCGTGATCGCGATCGTGCTCGGCGGCTACTGCTTCGTGCGGGTGTACCGCTACGCCGTGCGCTCGGGACTGTTGGCACGCTACAGCGCCGAGACGGTGAGCTGAGCGGCGATGCGCTGCAGGAGGCTCGCCAGTGTCGTCTCCGGCTCGGCCGTCGGCACGTCGAAGACCTCGCTGGCTTCCTCGGTCGCGATGGGCTCGAACCGCGGCTGCTGCCAGGCGAGCACGGCGGGACCGGCATCGGATGGATCGTCAGCACGACGCTGCCGCTCGCGCAGGCGAGCGGCGAGTACCGGCCTCGGTGCGTGGCAGTAAAGAATACCAAGCCGCGCGCCGTGTTGGGCCGCAAGCGCGCGAAACTGCGCGCGCTGCGCGCGCGTGCCGAAGGTCGCATCGACGATCACGCTCGAGCCTCCCGCCAGCACCGCGCCGGCATCCTCAGCCAGTTGCGCGTAAGTACGCGCGCTGGCTTGCGCGCCGTACAGGCCCTGGGCGAGCGCCGC
Organism: uncultured Gammaproteobacteria bacterium; assembly: GCA_963837075.1. Taxonomy (GTDB): domain Bacteria; phylum Pseudomonadota; class Gammaproteobacteria; order Steroidobacterales; family Steroidobacteraceae; genus 13-2-20CM-66-19. Next base: position 1,995,425 of record CAWILY010000009.1, read on the forward strand.
GGGGCCTCGCTCGAGGGCGTCGAGCCCCGCCAGGCGCTTTCGCTCGACGTCCGATCGCAGGTGCAGCGCCGACAGCTGCGGCGCCAGCCGGCGCGCGATCCAGGTTTTGCCCGAGCCGGAGAGGCCGCAGGTCAGGACGAGCACGCCGCTGCGGTTCCCGAGCGCGCGCTGCGCGTAACTCAGGTACCCACCGACCTCGCGCCGTGCCTCGCTCCCCGCCGCGCGCGCAGCGGGCGCCATTGCCGACAGCGCGGCCACCTTGGCTCGCACCAGCGCGCGGCTGGCCTTGAACAGCGGCAGCAGCTCGCAGGCGCGGTAATCGCCGCTGTGCGCCAGGTAGCCGCTGAGGAAGGCGTGTGCGTGCAGCGCTCGCGCACGCACCTCGAGGTCGGCGATCAGAAACGCAATCTCGTCGGCGACGTCGGTCCAGCGCAGCGCCGGCTCGAACTCGAGGCAGTCGAAGGCGCGCAGCGCACCGCCTAGGCGTACGACATTGCGGGCATGCAGGTCGCCGTGGCATTCGCGTACCCGTCCGGCGGTGAATCGCTCGAGAAGCAGCGGCATGGCGGCATCGAGCCGCGCCGCGAGCTGCGTGTGCAGCAGGGAAGGGAATGACTCGCCGAGCGCTTGAGCGGCGCGCGCGCATTGCACGGCGTTCTCCAGCACCACATTACGCAGCACCTCCGGGCGCCCCCATTGCTGATCGGGCCCCGGCCGGGGCAGCTGCTCGTGGATCCGCGCCAGCTCGCCGGCGAAGGTCGCGAGCTCCACCGGCTCGATGCGGTTGGCGGCCAGCAGCCGATCGAGCTCCTCCTCGCGCGCAAACTGGCGCATGCGCACGGCGTGCTCGACCACCGCGCCATCGGCGCCGATACGCGCCCTGCCAGCCACGAGAGAGATCGGGCACACCGAGAGATACAACTCCGGCGCAAAGCGCCGGTTCAGCCTCACTTCCTCCTCACACAGGAAAGCCCGGCGCTCGAACGAGCGCAGGTCGATAAAGGCGAACTGCACCGGCCGCTTGATCTTGTAAGCGAACTCGCCGGTCAGCAGGACCCAGGAAATATGGGTCTCGATGAGCTCTACGGCGCGGACCGGGTGCGGGTAGGCGTCGCCCTGCAGCAGGTACTGCAATGCAGTGGGGAAGGCGCTCAACGGCGCGGGCATAGGCTTGTGCGCGGCAGTGCCGCTACACTGTCCGTCATGCATCTGCTGTCACGTTCGTGCCTCGCGCCCATGATGCAGCAGCTTACCGTGAGCCTCATGTTGATGGCGCTGGCCCCCGGGGCTTCCGCGGTGACTTCAGCGAACCTGCTGCGCCAGGCGATGGCGGCCACGGCGGATGCCAGTCACGGCCGGATCCTCTATCTCAAGCACTGCGCGGGCTGTCACCGCCCCCATCCCTGGGGTGACGGACCCCGAGGGATTCCGGCACTGGCCGGCCAACGTGAGAATTATCTGCTCGAGCAGCTTGCCCGCTTCGTGACGGGTGAGCGCGCGGGCTCGCCGACGCACGGCTCGGCGATGCACGACACCCTGCAGCCACCGGATGTGAGCCGCCCACAGGCGCTGGCTGATCTGGCGGCGTATCTTGCGGGCGCGGCGCGCAACCCGGAGCCCGAGCACGCCGAGCATGCGCCCGCAGCCAGGGCCGGGCGCCTGTACGCGCAGGCCTGCAGCGCCTGCCACGGGAGCGATGGCGCGGGTAACGAGCGGGCGGTGGTCCCTGCGATTGGCGGTCAGCATTACAGTTACCTGCTCGCGCAGCTGGACGCTGTCGGCGCCGGTCGCCGCGCTCATCCGCCGCTGGCGGTCAAGGGCACTGTGCTCGAGGCGGCGCAGCAGCAGGAGCTGGCGAACTACGCCTCGCGCCTCACCTGGCTTACCTCGCTCGCACCGACCGACACGCCATGAACGGAACGGAGAGGCACGAGCTCACGCGGTTGCTGCGCAACTGGCGTGCGGAGCGGGACAGCGCCGTGCTGTACGCCGCGCTTGCCCGGCTCGACCCGGACCGCCAGCAAAGCCGCGTGTATGAGGAGCTGGCCAGCGCCGAGCAGCGCCACGCGGACTTCTGGGCAGAGCGGCTGCGTGCGGCAGGGCAGGTGCTACCGGCGTTCCGTGCCTCGCTGCGCACCGCCATCCTCATCCGGCTGGCGCGCCACTTCGGCATCGGCTTCGTGGTGCCGAGCGTCATTGCCCGGGAGATGCGCGATCGCGACGCCTATGCCGGCCAGGATGACGCCTGCCGCGCGGGCCTCGCGCACGAGGAGCACGGACACGCGGCGCGTCTGCGGCCGCGCAGCGACGGCGGCCTCGGCAATAACCTGCGCGCCGCGGTGCTCGGTGCCAACGACGGACTGGCCTCGAACTTCTGTCTCATGATGGGCGTCGCCGGTGCCAGCGCCCCGATGCGCATCATCGTGCTTTCCGGCACCGCGGGCCTCGTCGCGGGTGCCTGCTCCATGGCGCTCGGCGAGTGGTTGTCGGTGACCAATGCGCGCGAGCTCGCGGCGAGCCAGCTCGACCGCGAGATGGGCACGCGTGAGGGCGATGTCGCTCCTGCCCTGATCAGCTCCGCCGGTGATGCGATGAGCGCCGCCACGTTCTCGTTCGTGCTGTTCGCGCTCGGCGCGCTGGTGCCATTGCTGCCGTTCTGTCTCGTGCCGGCACGCTTGCGGATAGCCGGGAGCATCGCGCTGTCGCTCGGCGCCTTGTTTCTCCTCGGGCTCGCGACGTCGCTGTTCAACGCCCGCTCGGCGCTGTTCTCGGGGCTGCGGCAGGTGGCGATCGGTGTCGCGGCGGCAGCGGTCACCTACCTCGCGGGCAAGCTGTTCGGTGTGCTCACTGGCGCCGCGCTCTAGAAGGTCGGATAGGTAGTTTCCGAGACTCCAATCGCGATTTCCGCCAACTTACGCAGCGGCGGCAGTCCCCGGATCATGCGCCACTCTGACAGGAAGCGCAGATGCCGGGAATACTTAGAATTGCTTACAAGTTGCTGATCAACGACCGGGCCAAGTTCGCGGCGCTCCTGGTCGGGATCACCTTTGCCGTGTTCCTGATGATCGAGATGACCTCGCTGTTTGCCGGGATCCTCAGTCGCTCCTCGTCCACGGTGATCAACATCGGTGCCTCGATGTGGGTGATGGACCCGGCGGTGCAGACCGTCGCCAACACCATTCCGCTGCCCGACAACGTCCTCGACGAGGTGCGCAGCATCCCCGGGGTCAAGTACGCCGTGCCCCTCTACTCCGGGGCGGCGCTGCTGAAGCTGCGTGACGGCACCTATCAGGCGGCCAACGTCGTCGGCCTGGACGACACCAGCCTCTTCGGCCGACCCGAGATGATCGCCGGCAACATCCAGGACATCTACGCCGAGAACGCCTTCATTGCCATCCGCGATGCCGAGTTCTACAAGCTGCAGAATCCCGGGATCGGCACCGAGTTCGAGCTGAACGATCATCGCGGGGTGATCGTGGGCATCGCCCACGTCGCCTCCAGCGCGCTGTTCGGCGTACCGACGCTGTACACGACCTACAATCGCGCCCTGCAGTACATCCCCAACACGCGCTTCACGATCTCCTACCTGCTGGTCGAGCCGAAGACGCCCGCCGACGTCAAGGCGATTCAGCGGCGCGTCGCGCGCCGCGGCTACCTGTGCCTGACGCGCGACGAGTTCATCGCCAAGATCTCCGACTTCTACATGTATCAGACCGGTATCGGCACCAACATGATGCTGATGACCATCATCAGCTTCGTCGTCGGGCTGTCGATCTCCGGGCAGACCTTCTATACCTTCATCCTCGAGAACCTCGACAAGTTCGGCGCCCTCAAGGCGATCGGCGCCAAGGGACGCGAGCTGGTGTCGATGATCCTGTTCCAGGCGACCTTCGTCGCGCTCACCGGCTACGGTCTGGGGGTCGGGCTGTGCGCCGCGCTCATCTGGCTGGCGCGCGCCCGCCTGCCCGACTACGCCGCGATGATTACCTCCAGCAATCTGGTCACGGCCTTCGTCATGGTGGTCGTCATCGCCGCGCTCTCGAGCTACGTCGGCGTACGCCGGGTGCTGCGGATCGAGCCGTTCGACATCTTCCGGGGCTAGCCATGGAGCGAATGGCAATCCAGGCGGTGGCGATCAACAAGTGGTTCGGCGAGGGGGAGGCGCGCACGCATGCGGTCAAGGACGTCAGCTTCGAGGCGAAGTTCGGCGAGATGCTGTACGTGGTCGGGCCCTCGGGCAGCGGCAAGACCACCATGCTCAGCATGATCTCCGGCATCCTGCGCCCGAACTCGGGCACGGTGAAGATCGAGGACGCCGACATCTGGAGCATGACGAGCGATCAGCTGGCGGACTTCCGCCTGCACAAGATCGGCTTCGTGTTCCAGGACTATCACCTGTTTCCGCGCCTGACCACGGCGGAGAACGTCGCCATTCCGCTCATCCTGCAGAACCGCGAGTGGGACGGCGCGATCGCCGAGGCGGTGCACAACCTGGAAGTGGTCGGGCTGCAGAATCGCGCGCAGCTCGCGCCGGTGAAGCTGAGCGGCGGCGAGCAGCAACGCGTGGCGATCGCCCGCGCCATCGTCAGCCGTCCCGACATCCTGATCCTCGATGAGCCGACCGCGTCACTGGACGGCGACACCGGGCGCAACATCGTGAAATTCGTGCGCGAGCAGATTCTGAACGAGCAGCGCTGCATCGTCATCGTGACGCACGACAGCCGCATCTACGAGTTCGCCGACCGCATCATGCGCATGGAAGACGGCAAGATCACGGGCGTCGACCGGAGTCAGCTCGATGCGCAATAGGGTCATCTTCATCGCCTCCGGCGTGGGACTGCTGCTGGCGATCATCAGTGCCTGGATCTTCAGCCAGCAGCCCAAAGCGCAGGCACCGCTGTTTCCGCCGGCGGCCAACCCCTACGCGCACGGCATCTACTCCAACGGCATCATCGAGAGCGACCAGGCGCACGGCGCGAACATCAACATCTTTCCGGAAGTGGCTGGGCCGATCACGCGCATTCTGGTCACCGAGGGCCAGCAGGTGCACAGCGGTGACGCGCTGCTCACCATCGACGAGTCGGTGCAGCGGGCAACGGTGGAGCAGCTACAGGCACAGGCAGAGGCTGCTCTCGCGACGCTGCGTGAGCTGCGGGCGGAGCCGCGGCGCGAGAATCTGGCGATCTCCGTGGCGCAGGTGAACAACGCCCGTGCGACGCTCAAGAATGCCCAGGACCAGCTCGCCAAGATACAGCGCTCCTACGATGTCGAGCCGAAATCCATCAGCACCGATGCACTCGACAACGCGAAGAATGCCGAGGCCATCGCGTCCACCAACCTCAAGGTCATCGAGCGCCAGTACCAACTGACCAAAGCCGGAGCGTGGGTCTATGACATTCAGAACGCGGAAAAAACCTACGCGGCGCTGCAGAAGTCCCATCAATCTTCCGCGGCGCTGCTTGCGAAATACACCATCCGCGCTCCCGCGGACGGTCTGGTGCTCGCGGTTCGGTCGAGTCTCGGCAGCTACGTATCAGCGCAGGGCGCCTACGACACCTACACTCAGGGCTACGGTCCGCTGCTCGTCATGGGGCGGCCGCAGCAGCACCTGCAGGTGCGGGCCTATATCGACGAGATCCTGGTGCACGAGCTGCCCGCGCCGGGGAAGATCCAGGCCGAGATGTTCATCCGCGGCACCAATGAGCACGTGCCGCTGACTTTCGTGCGCATCCAGCCGTACATCTCACCGAAGATCGAGCTGTCCGACGAACGCCAGGAGCGTGTCGATCTGCGGGTGCTGCCCGTAATTTTTCACTTCGAGAATCCGCCAGGCCTGAATCTCTATCCAGGGCAGCTGGTCGATGTCTATGTGGGCGCCAAGTAGCACCCGCGCGGCACTCGCCCGGCGTGGCGCACTCGCCGCGGCACTCGGCTGCCTGCTGGCCAGCTGCGCCGTGGGGCCGAACTTCAACAGACCCGCGGCCCCGGTGGTCACGCACTACGTGCATGGCGCCGATCCGGCCGAGACCGTCGCGGCGCAGGGCGCGGCCCAGCGCTTCACGTCGGGGGCGAACGTCGCACCCGAGTGGTGGCGACTGTTCAACTCGGACAAGCTCGACGCCGTGGTGCTCGAGGCGCTGGCGGCTAACCCGGGTCTCGCGGCCGCCGAAGCCAGCCTGCGCCAGAGCGAGCACACGCTGCGCAGCGGCTACGGTGTCTTCTACCCGAACGCCTCACTGGATGCGTCCGCCAAGCGCCAGCGGCTGTCGTTGCAGGAGTTCGGCCAGAATGCGCCGTCGCCATTGTTCAATCTGTTCACGCTATCCGCCTCGGTGAGCTACGTGCTGGACGTGTTCGGCGGCGAGCGGCGCATGATCGAAGCGCTGCATGCTCAGGTGGACCTGCAGCGCGCCAACGAGCAGGCGACCTACATCACGCTCATTGCCAACATCGTCAACACGATCGTGGCCGAGGCGGCCTACCGGGCCGAGGTCCAGGCGACCAATGAGCTGATCGGATTGCAGCGCGAGCAGGTGCGCATCGCCGAGGTCCAGGTGAACTCCGGCACCGCAGCCTACGCCACCGTGCTCAGTCTGCGCAGCCAGCTGGCCGCCACCGAGGCAACTGTTCCACAGCTCGAGCAGAAGCTCGCGCAAAGCGAGGACCTGCTGGCGACGCTGGCGGGTCACGTGCCGGCGGACTGGAACCCGACGCAGGTGACGCTCGCCGACCTGACACTTCCGGGAACGCTGCCGGTGAGTCTGCCTTCCGAGCTAGTGCGCCAGCGGCCGGACATCCTCGCCGCGGAGGCCACCGCGCACGCGGCGAGCGCCAACGTCGGTGTTGCCACTGCGGCAATGCTGCCCGCCATCACGCTCAGCGGGGCATACAGCGCCGTGGGCACCTCGACAGGCACGATGTTCGCATCCAACGGGCGTGCCTGGAGCTTCGGCGCCGATCTGACTCAGCCATTGTTCCAGGGCGGTACGCTGTGGTATCGCCGCAAAGCAGCGATCGACGACTACCAACAGGCCATGGCGCTGTACCGGCAGACGGTGCTGGCAGCGTTCGCGCAGGTCGCCGACACGCTGCAGGCGCTCGAGCATGACGCCGCCGCCTTAGCAGCGGAGGACGAAGCGCTCGCGACATCGAAGGAGGCGCTGCGCCTGGTGCAGATCAACTACGAGGCCGGGCTCAATACCTTTCTCGACGTGCTCGTGGCCGATACACAGTATCACCAGGCGCTGGTGAACGACCTGGCGGCCACCGCGCTGCGCTATCAGGACACCGTGGCGCTGTACGTGGCGCTCGGTGGCGGCTGGTGGACGGCCGATCCACGCGCGCAGCTGCCGGGTGAGTCCGGCGCAGCCGCGAGCGATGCATCTACTGCAGGTACTGGCCGCCGTTGATGCACAGCGTCTCGCCGGTGATGTACGCGGCGTCGTCGCTGACGAGATAGGCCACCGCGCTCGCGATCTCCTCGGGCTTGGCCAGCCGCCCGACGGGGATATGAGTAATGATCTTGTCGAGGATCTCGGCCGGCACCGCAGCGACCATGGCCGTGTCCGTATAGCCGGGCGCGATGGCGTTTACCGTGATGCCGCGCGCGGCGCTCTCCAGCGCCAGCGCCTTGGTGAACCCGATCATTCCGGCCTTGGCGGCCGCATAGTTGGTTTGGCCGAACTGACCGGCCATGGCGTTCACCGAGCTGACGTTGACGATGCGTCCGAAGCGGCGCTCGCGCATGGACTCGATCACGGCGTGACACATGTTGAAGCAGCTGCCGAGGTCGACGTCGATGACCGCGCGCCACTGCTCGTAGGTCATCTTGTGCAGGGTCGCATCGCGCGTGATGCCGGCGTTGTTGACCAGAATGTCGACCGGACCCAGGCTGCGCGCGATCTCCGCTACGCCGCGCTGGCAGGCCTCGAAGTCCGCCACGTTCCACTGGAAGATCGGGATACCGGTCTCTTCACGGAAGGTGCGCGCGCTCGCGGTATCGCTCACGAATGTTGCGGCCACCTGGTAGCCGGCCTTCTTCAGCAGCTGGCAGGTGGCGGCGCCGATACCCACCACGCCCCCGGTGACGATCGCGACCCGCGCCATGATTCTCTCCCAATGCAGTGCTGGCGACAGATGATCGGGCAGGCGGCGGTTGCCGTGAGTCCGGCATTGCCGCATCCGCCCACGTAATTGTGCGTAGGCGCGGCCGCGACGGTCCGCCTCAGGACCTGCTCAATGCTCGAGCACGTACTGGCCGGGCGCCGGCCCCAGGCAGGGGTATCCCTTCGCCGGCGCACCGAGCGCGGGCGCAGCCCTTCTGGCGCGCGAGTTCTGCGTGAGCCAGGTGAGCCACGCGGGCCACCAGGATCCCTGCTCGACCTTCGCGACCTGCTGCCAGGTCTGCGGATCGACGTAGGGCGCCGCCGCGGCGTGCTTGCAGATACGGTAGTGCCGGCCGGCATGGCCCGGTTCGCTGACGATGCCGGCATTGTGCCCGCCGCTGGTCAGAACGAACGTCACCTCCGTGTCGCTCAGCAGATTGAGCTTGTACACCGAGCGCCAGGGGGCGACGTGATCGCTCTCGGTTGCGACGGCGAAGATCGGTATGCGGATGTCGGCAAGCGCGATGGTCCGGCCATCGAGCTGGTAACGGCCTTCGAACAGATCGTTGCCGAGGAACAGCCGGCGCAGATACTCGCTGTGCATGCGGTAAGGCATGCGCGTCACGTCCGCGTTCCAGGCGAGCAGATCCGTCATCGGTGCGCGTCGCCCCATCAGGTATTCGTGCACCCCATGCGACCAGATGAGGTCGTTGGAGCGCAGCAGCTGGAAGGCGCCCGACATCTGCCGGGTATCGAGGTAACCCTGATCCCACATCAGATCCTCGAGAAAATCGAGCTGACTGTCGTCGATGAACAGCGTGAGCTCACCCGCCTCGGTGAAATCCGTCTGCGCCGCGAGCAGGGTGATCGAGTTGAGCACCGTACTCTTCTCGTGCGCGAGATACGCCGCAGCGATCGCCAGCAGCGTCCCGCCGATGCAGTAGCCGACGGCGTCGACGCGCGCACGCGGTACGATCGCGCGCACCGCCTTGAGTGCGTCCAGAATGCCGAGCCGCAGATAGTCATCCATGCCGAGATCGCGATCGGCAGCGGTGGGATTGTGCCAGGAAATCATGAACACCGTGTGGCCGTTGTCTACCAAGTGCTTCACCAGCGAATTTGCCGGCGACAGATCGAGAACGTAGTACTTCATGATCCAGGCAGGCACGATCAGCATCGGCTCGGCCTGCACGCGGCCGGTAGTGGCAGCGTACTGGATGAGCTCCATGAGGCGGTTGCGATAGACGACTTCGCCACGGGTCACCGCCACTTCCTTGCCGGGACGGAATTGCTCGCTGCCGATCGGCGGCTTGCCCCCCAGCGCGCGCTCCCAGTCGGCCCAGAAATTGAACGCACCGCGCACCAGGTTGAGGCCGCCCTCGCGCACGGTCGTGGCGAGCACCTCCGGATTGGTAGCAAGGAAATTGACCGGCGATACGATGTCGAGCAGCTGCCGGGTCATGAAGGCGACCATCTGCTCGTGGTGCGGGGCGACGCCACCGATCCCGGTCATGGCGCTGTGCCACCACTGCTGATTCAGCAGGAATGCCTGGTAGATGAGGTTGTACGGCGGCTGTTGCCACGCGGCGTCATCGAATCGATGGTCCTGCGGCAGCGGCTCGATGCAGCGCGCTGCGGCGGAGCCGGCGGCCAGATGAGGCAGCGCGGTCAGGAGGCGCACCGCCTTGCGCACCCCCTTCTCGGCGAGCTGCTGACACTTGCCCGGCGAGGCCAGAAGATGCATCGCCCAGTCCGCATAGGCGAGCCACAGCGCCGCCGGCGACAGCCCCATGGTGAAGCGTCCGACGCCGGCGTGCAGCAGTCGATCGAAGCTGCTCGGGGAGTCCGCCGGATGCACGGTTGGTGCGGCAGGGACAGCCGCGGGCGCACGGCCGGGGGTCGGCGTGCTCGCCACGTCTGCGTTACGGCGATCCGCCGATGCCGGGGCCGGTGGCAGCGGAAGCATCCACGGCGCCGCCCAGCGCTCGAGACTCGTGCCGTTCAGCCACCCCGGCCCGTTGCCGGAGGCGGACGTCGCCGGCTGCAGCGAGCCAAGTGCAGCCGCCCGGCGCCCCGCCGCCGATCGGGAGGCGCGCTTACTGGCGCTCCTGCGGCTGCTGTGGCCAGACATGTACTCTCCCGTTTCGAGAAACGATCGTTATCCTCGACGGGGGCTGCGCCTTGCGGCCATACGCATTTGCCGCAGCGGCACGCGCATCCGGCGATGACGAAGCCCGGCCGGGTGTGCCGGACGGACAGTGCCTAGGCAATTGCGTACACTGCGTATTCATGCGGACCCGCCGCGGCGCCCAGCATGTCGTATGCGGTGGAAGCACGCTGTTTGGCCGCGGGAGGCTTGAGCATGCTGGTGAAGGAGATGTGTACGGGCGAGGTCGTGTGCTGCCGCCCGCAGACGAGCGCGCTCGAAGCCGCGCGCCTGATGCGGCATAGGCACGTCGGTGACGTCGTCGTCGTCGACGATCCGGAGCAGCAGCGCATTCCCCTCGGAGTGGTCACGGATCGGGACCTCGCCGTCGAGGTGCTCGGTAACGGCCGTGATGCCGCAGCCACCACACTGTCCTCGTTCATGCGCGGCCCGGTGGTGATCGCGCGGGAAAGCGAGGACGCCAGTGCGGTCATCGAGCGCATGCGCACGCACGGCGTGCGGCGCATTCCGGTGGTCGACGAGCGCGGTGCCCTGATCGGCATCGTAACGCTCGATGATCTGCTCAAGACGCTGCTAGCGGAAATGCACGCACTGCTCGAGACCCAATCCCGGGCACAACGGCGCGAGCAGAGCGCGCGACGCTAGTGACGCTGCGCGCGGCATGGCGCGTACGCTTGTCGCGGCGCGCCGCGCGCAGCCTCACCGCGCTAATCGTGCTAGCCGCCTGCCCGGCGCTGGTGCTCGCTGTTGCGAGCGCACAGCAGGAGCTGCAGGCGGTACGCTCGGCTAAGCCCAACCTCGATCGGGGTGCCGAGCTCTTCCGGCTGTGCGCGGGCTGTCATGGGGCCGGTGGCGGTGGCAGCCTCGACGGAGCCGTGCCGCGCATCGCCGGCCAGCACGCGAGCGTGCTGCAGCAGCAGCTGATCGATTACCGCTACGATCAGCGTTGGGACCTGCGCATGGAGCAGATTGCGAGCCGTCATCATCTCGCCGATGCGCAGGCAATCGCGGATGTGACCGCGTACCTGAGTCAGCTCGAGGGCGACTTGCCGGTGGGCCACGGAGACGGCAAGTCGCTCAACCTTGGAGCCGAGCGCTATGCGGCGCTGTGCGCGAGCTGCCATGGAGCGCAGGGACAGGGCGATGGTGCGCGCGCGGTCCCGCGCATTGGCGGCCAGCACTACGAGTATCTGCGCCGGCAGGTGTACGACGCGGTAGATGGCCGGCGACCGAATTTCTCTGCGGCACACATCCGCCTGCTGGCGGGGCTCGATCACGACGACATTGCGGCGATCGCGGACTACCTGTCGCGCTCGGAAGGCACCGGTGCGAATGCGCCACGCCCGTCAGGGCCGTGACACGGCACTGGGGCTACTCGGCGAGCATCTGCGCCAGCTGGTACAGGTGCCGGTCGAATGATTTCGCCGACCCGACTGCGACCGCCAGGTCGGTGGCAGCGACCTCACCGTTCAGGTAGCCCAGCAACATTCCGCTGCGGCCGGCGTGCAGCTGCTCGCTCGCCGCCGCGCCGAGCCGGGTCGCAATCAGCCGGTCGAAGCCGCATGGGGCGCCACCGCGCTGAATATGTCCGAGCCGTGTGATACGCACCTCGAATCCGAGTCGTTGCGCATGCTCGCGAAAGTAGTGCAGGCAGGCTTCTGCATTGTAGCGGGCGCCCTCGGCCACCACGACGATCGCGTGGCTCTTGCCGCGTGCATAGCTGCGGCGGATCTCGCCGGCGAGCTGCTCGGGATCGGTCGGCTCCTCCGGCAGGACAATCGCCTCCGCGCCGCCGGCGATGCCCGCCATCAATGCCAGGTAGCCGCTGTTGCGGCCCATGACCTCGACCAGAAATGCCCGCTTGTGCGAGGAGGCGGTCACCCGCAGTCGATCGATCGCTTCCAGCGCGGTGTCCAGCGCCGTTGTGGCGCCGATCGAAGGCTCGGCCCCGACCAGGTCGTTGTCGATGGTGGAGGCGATTCCGACGACAGGCACGCCGCGCTGCGACAATGCGTGCGATCCGCGTTGCGAGCCATCGCCGCCGATCACCACCAGCGCGTCGATGGCGTGCGCGCGCAGCCGCTGCACGGCGAGCTCCTGCCCCGTGTCGGTCTTGAGCTCCGCGCAGCGGCTCGTGCCGAGAAAGGTTCCGCCCCGCTCGATGATTCCGCCGACCTCCCGGGCACCGAGAGCGCAGAACTCCCCTGCGGTAAGGCCCGCGAAGCCGTCCCGGACACCGAGCACTTCGAATCCGTGCGCGACACCGGTGCGTACCACGGCGCGGATCGCGGCATTCATGCCGGGTGCATCGCCGCCGCTGGTCAGTACGGCAACGCGCTTCATGGGCTGACCGCCGCGGCCGGAGCGAGGCGGTCGAGCTCCCGCTCCACCTCGAGCACGCGACGCGTGGTGCTCACCACGGCGTCGGGATTGAGACTTATCGAGTCGATCCCCAAGCGCACCAGGAACTCGGCCATCTCGGGGTAATCCGACGGGGCCTGGCCGCACAGGCCGGAGTGGCGGCCGTTGCGCCGGCAGCCTTCGATCGCCAGCTGGATCATGCGCTTCACGGCGGCGTCGCGCTCATCGAAGTCGAAAGCGACGATCGAGGAGTCGCGGTCGACGCCGAGGGTCAGCTGGGTCAGATCGTTCGAGCCGATGGAGAAGCCGTCGAAGATCTCACTGAACTCGTCGATCAGCATGACGTTGCTCGGGATCTCGCACATTACGTAGATCTCGAGCCCGTGTTCGCCGCGCCGCAGGCCGAGCTCGGCCATGCGGGCGACCACGCTGCGGCCCTCCGCGACGCGCCGGCAGAACGGGATCATGAGCTTGATGTTGGTCAGTCCGAGCGTCTCGCGCACATAGCGCATGGCGGCGCATTCGAGCGCGAAGCCCTCGGCGTACGCCGGATGCGTGTAGCGTGCGGCGCCACGGAAACCCAGCATGGGATTCGCTTCCTGCGTCTCGAACCACCGCCCGCCGAGCAGCCCGGCGTACTCGTTGGTCTTGAAGTCCGACATGCGTACGATCACTGGCTTGGGGTAGAAGGCGGCGGCGATCGTGCCGATGCCTTCCGCCAGGCGCTGCACGAAGAACTCGGCGGGGCTGCGGTGATTGCGTGCCAGTGCGAGCAGCTGCGCACGCACCTGATCGTCTCCGACCCGCTCCGGGTGCAGCAGCGCGAGCGGATGCGCCCCGATGTACTCGGTGATGACAAACTCCATGCGCGCCAGGCCCACGCCGTCGTTCGGCAGGAAGCTGCAGCGCAAGGCAATGTCGGGATTGCCGATGATCAGCATGATCCGGGTCCGCGGTCGCGGCAGGGTGGAGAGATCCGTGCGCCGCACGCCGAACGGCAGCAGACCGCGATAGACCTTGCCGGTATCGCCCTCCGCGCACGAAACCGTGACCGGCTCGCCACTGGCGAGCGCGGTCGTGGCGTTGCCGCAGCCGATGACCGCAGGAATGCCGAATTCGCGCGCGACGATGGCGGCGTGACAGGTGCGCCCGCCGCGGTTGGTGACGATACCCGCCGCGCGCTTCATGACCGGTTCCCAGTCTGGCGCGGTGCTGTCGGTCACCAGAATCTCGCCCGGCGCAAACTCGGCGATCTGCTCGGCACTCGGAATGATGTGCGCCGCGCCGCTGCCGATGCGGTTGCCAACCGCGTGGCCGGTAACCGCCAGCGGACCGCTGCCGGTAAGCGTGAACTCTTCGAGGAAGGCGCTGCCATGACTGGCGGTGACCGTCTCCGGGCGCGCCTGCACCACATACAGGCGCCCGTCCAGGCCGTCTTTCGCCCACTCGATATCCATCGGCACCGCGCGGCTGGCGGCGCGGCTGTAGTGCCGCTCGATCTGCAGCGCGTAGTCGGTGAGGGTGAGCACTTCCGTGTCGCTGATGCAGAAGCGCTCGCGCTCGGCCGGGGTCGTGGCGATGTTGTGCGTAGCCGCCGCGCCCGCGCCGTATACCATCTTGAGCGCCTTGCTGCCGAGCGAGCGCCGCAGCACCGCCCGCGCGCCGCGCTCGAAGGTCGGCTTGAACACCATGAACTCATCCGGGTCGAGTGCGCCCTGCACGACGTTCTCGCCAAGTCCGAAGGCGGCGCTGATCAGCACCACGTCGCGAAAGCCGGTCTCCGTGTCCAGCGTGAACATGACGCCGCTGGCGGCGAGGTCCGAGCGCACCATCTTCATCACGCCGATTGACAGGGCGAGCCTGAAGTGATCGAAGCCCTGATCGATACGGTAGTGGATGGCACGGTCGGTGAACAGGCTCGCGAAGCAGCGCCGACACGCCTCGAACAGCTGCGTCTCGCCCTGCACGTTGAGATAGCTGTCCTGCTGACCTGCAAAGCTCGCCGTGGGCAGATCCTCCGCGGTTGCGGACGAGCGGACCGCGACGCTCAGTTCAGCGCCATACTCCTGCTGCAGCTGCCGGTAGGCCGTCACGATCTGCCCGCGCAGGTCCTCCGGCAGGCCGGCGTCGTAGATGATCTCGCGGGCGCGCGCCGCGCGGCGCGCAAGATCCGCCATATCGTCCGCGCGCAGCCCGTCGAGGGCGGCGTGCAACGCGGCCCAGGCGTCGGCGCGCTCGAGCACGTGACGGTAGGCCTCGGCCGTGATGGCGAAGCCGTTCGGAATGTTGACTCCGGCGGGAGCTAAGTGACGATAGAGCTCGCCGAGGGAGGCATTCTTGCCGCCGACCAGAGCGACATCGCCGCTGCCGACCTCGCGGAAGAAGCGCACATAGGACGGCGGGCCGGCCATAGGAAACGAGCGTACCTGCACAGGCGGGCAGGGCCATCGGGGTCTGTACGTATGCCACCCGGACGCCCGGCATGCCAAGCTGTATCGGTCTGGCGGAGGCTCGTTTCATGCACATGACGACACACACGCGCCACCTCACGGTGGCGATCATCGGCGCGTTGATCCTGTTGCTGATCGCGACCGTAGTTGCTCGCGTCCTGCATTGAGGATGGGCCGCTGCGGCTCGATCGCGCCGCGGCGGGGTGACGCGCAGGGATGTGCTCAACGCACACTCTGGGGGGAGCTGCACATGCTGCTCTCGCGTAGCATGCACTGGCACGTATCGCTTCACCGAAGGCTGCTCGTCATGGTCGCGTCGCGCCCGCCGCACAGCTCACTGATGATCGATCTCTATCAGCTGACGATGGCGCATGCCTATCTGGAGCTCGGTATGAAGGAGATCGCGGTGTTCGAGCTGTTTGTGCGCCAGCTGCCATCGACGCGGGGCTTCCTGATCGCCGCCGGACTCGCTCAGGCCCTCGAGTATCTCGAGCAGCTGCGCTTCGCTGCCGAGGAGATCGATTTCCTGCGCAGCCTGCGGATGTTCCCCGAGTCCTTCCTCGGCCACCTGGAGCAGCTGCGCTTTACCGGCTCGGTGCACGCAATGCCTGAGGGCACGCCGTTCTTCGGCCAGGAGCCCATCCTGCGCGTCACGGCACCGATCATCGAGGCGCAACTGGTCGAGAGCCGCCTGCTCAACATCGTTCACTTTCAGACCGTCGTCGCCAGCAAGGCGGCACGCTGTGCGCTCGCCGCAGGCGGGCGGCAGCTGGTGGATTTCGGCATGCGCCGGGCGCACGAGGCGGACGCCGGGCTGTACGCGGCGCGCGCCGCCTTCCTCGCCGGTTTCGACGCCACGGCCACGGTCGAAGCCGGGCGGCGCTTCGGCATTGCGCTCTCGGGGACGATGGCGCATTCGTTCATCGAAGCCCACGAGCGGGAACTGGATGCCTTTCGCGGCTTCGTGGCGGCGTACGCCGGCGATGCCACGCTGCTGATCGACACCTACGACAGCGTGCGCGCTGCCCGCCGCGTGGCTGCCCTGGCGCGCGAGTTGCAGGAGCGCGGTGCACTTCAGCGCATACGGGCCGTGAGAATCGACAGCGGCGACCTGGCGCAGCAGTGCGGCGCCGTGCGGGCAGCGCTCGACGAGCAGGGGTGCCGCGACATCCGGATCGTGGTGAGCGGCGGGCTCGATGAGCACGCCGTCAAGGCACTGGTGGACGGCGGTGCACCGGTCGATGCCTTCGGGATCGGCACGGCGCTGGATGCGGCCGTCGACGCGCCGGCGCTCGACATGGCCTACAAGCTGCAGGAGTACGCGGGCCGGCCGCGGCGCAAGCGCTCACCGGGCAAGGAGACCTGGCCCGGCATCAAGCAGGTGTTCCGCGAGCGCGATGCGCGCGGGGAGATTCTGAGCGATCAGGTCGCCCTGCAGAGCGAAACCGCGCGCGGGCAGGCGCTGCTCGTGCAGGTGATGGCCCGCGGCCGGCGGATACAGGCCGTGCTGCCCGCGCTCGCCGAAAGTCGTGACTACTGTGTGCGCCAGCTGTCGGCGCTGCCGCCGCAGACTCAGGTGCTCTCGGGTCACTCGCCGCCGACCGTGCGCATCTCGGACGCCGTGCAGGCGCTCGCGGTGCAGCTGGATGCCCGCCTGGAGTGAGCGGTCGGGGCAGGGCACGCGCGGCATGCCGCGGTGCCCGCCCTGAGCTGTCACTGCACGGGAATCTGCTTGGGCTTCTTCTGCTCCGCCTTGGGGATGTGCACGGTCAGCACGCCGTCCTTGTTCTCGCAGCTGACCGCGTCAGCGCGGATGTTGTCGGGCAGCGCGAAGCTGCGCGCGAAGCTGCCGTAGAAGCTCTCCACGCGATGGAATTTCTCCCCTTTTTCGTCCTTCTCCTGCCTGCGCTCACCCTCGATGGTGATGACCCCGTCGCCGAGGGTGACCTTGACATCTTCTTTCCTCAGGCCGGGCAGCTGGGCACGAATGAGATACTCCTTATCAGTCTCACTGATATCGGCCGACGGTGACCATTCCACGCTCACGCCACCATCGTCCTCGACCGCAAGACGCGGCAGGCGCCCCAGGCGCGGCATCATACGGTTGAACAGGCCATCGACCTCTGCGAAAGGATCCCAGCGAACGATACTCATGACATGCCTCCTTAGATCGGATCGGCCAGACCTAAATATCGTGAACCCGTCGGCGAGACGATGTGATACGAGAAACTACCTACCCGACAGGTCGCGGCAGTGGTAGTTCAGTCGGGTCGTGTCGCCTTGCGGATGCTGGCCGCGCTGCCGCTGTGGCTCTTGACGTCGCCCCGCCGCGTGCGCTCGTAATTCTCGAGCTTACGGCGCATGGCGCGAAAGGCATTCCGCAGTGCCACATAGGGGTCGGCGTGGGCCTGGTCGGCGGCGTGCGCACGCCGCACGACGATCTCCTGACCCGGAAGGTGAAGATCGATATGGAAATCGTACTGCCCGCCCTGCTGCTGATGGCCGGACGGAGAGTCGACGATGATGTGACAGCGAACGATGCTGCTGCTGAATCTCTCGAGGCGCGCCGCAAGCTCACGGATGCGCTCATCGAGCGCCACCGACCGGTCCCCATGGCGGTAGGTGATCTGCAACGGAAATGTCATGTGCGGATCACTTTCCTGCAGCAGGCCGGGCCTGCATCTGATGCTGTGTCAGTTGAGCCAGCGCGGCCAGGCTCCCCGAGACGTGTGTGAGCAGATCATCGAAGGAGATCAAGCCCACCAAGGCTCCGCTCGAGCTGATCACCGGCGCGCGTCGCACGCCGCGCGCGCCCATGCGGTGAATGGCCGCCTCGACCGCCTCGTTCTCGCTCACGACCAGCGGATCAGGCGCCATGACGTCCGCGAGGCGGAGTTGCCCCAAATCCGCAGTTTGCGCCAGCTGCGCGCGCACCAGGTCCCGGTCGGTGATCATACCGACGGCAACCGGCGCCTCCGCCGGCGTCGCGGTGACGATTACTGCGCCGATGCCGTGCTCGCACATCAGCCGTGCTGCCTCCAGGGCGGAAGCTGACGCGCTGACGGTCACCGGGTTACGGTGGCACAGCTCACCGACCTTCATGAGCGGCCTTGTGCCAGCTGGCGATCGATTGCGCGCTCGGCGGCAAACCAATCCTCGAGCTCGCTTCCCGCCGCGAACGCGCGGTGCTCGGCAAGGAAGTAGGCCGCTTCGCGGATCATGGCCTCGCGGCGGGCAGCGCCCACCGGGGCGCTTGCCCCGCGCGTAGCGATCACGGCGCTCGCCGCCGGGGGCGGTGTCTTTCTCTGGCTCGGTACGATACGTTCGACCATGACAACCTCCAGGCGCTATCCGGGCAGACCGCTGGCCTGCCGGACGGCGATGCCGGCGAGCTCGTTCAGCTGCCGCGCGATCGCTGGCAGCAGGTCGTCCAATGTCACGATCCCGACCAGCCCCTCAGTATCGTCCACCACTGGCGCACGTCGGACCCCGCGCGCACGCAGGGCCCCGATGGCCTCGCTGAGCTCGGCCTTGGCGGCAATCGTGAGCGGGTCACGCGTCATCACATCACCGACTGTGAGGCAGTGCAGATCGGCGCGACCTTCCACTTGCCCGCGAACGATGTCGCGATCGGTGAGGATACCGAGCGGGCGCTGCCGGGGGTCGTGCGAATCGACCACCACCAGCGCGCCGATGCCATGGGCACGCATTTCACGCGCTGCTACGGCGAGCGGCTGGCCCGGGTAGGCCACTAACACCGGCGCGCTGGCAATTTCCACGATCCGCATCAATTTACCGTAGGTCATCAGCCACCCGGCGTCCATCCGGAACAGTGCCTATCAGCGTATGCGCCGGGGCTTTCCGCATGCGCAGAAATACGGACGCGAGGGTCAGCCAAGCCGCCTAGCATTCGCTGGCGGGTCCCGCGGAGGTTGAAAGCCATGAAAATCGGCAATGTGTGCCACAGGAACACGGTGACGGTGCGCCGCAGCGACGAGCTCGTTCAGGCGGCACAGCTGATGCGTGCACGGCACATCGGTTACCTGGTCGTCGTCGACTCGGAGGAGAGTGTGGAGCGTCCCGTGGGCGTGCTGACCGACCGGGACATCGTGGTCACCGTAGTGGCGCGCGAAGCGGACCCTCGCAGCCTGTGCGTCGGCGACGTCATGACGCCTCAGCCGGTTGTCGTGAGCGAGGCGGAGTCACTGGAGAAGGGCCTGCGCGAGATGCGTCGCGTGGGCGCGCGTCGGTTGCCGGTCGTCGGCACGCGCGGCGAGCTGGTGGGCATCGTCTCGCTCGATGACGTGCTCGATGTCGTCGCGGGGCAGCTGCAGGATATCGCCGGCTCGATACGCAATGAGCGGCTGATCGAGGGAACGCTCCGGCCCTGAGGAGCGCGCACGAACTCCGCCGCGCGCTGCCGCGCCGCGGCGGTTTCCGATTGCGCTGCGGACGGTTATGCTTGCGACCGTGCATCATCTGTCGTCATCCGGGCGCGCTGCTGTGCTTGCCCTGAGCTTGGGGATGACATTGTGTGTGCTCGCCAGCGAGCCGCTGTCGGCCGACACCCCGCCCGCCGATCCCGCGGTGGCGCGTGGCCTGGACATCGCCAGCAATGTCTGCTCGGCGTGCCACCTGGTGTCAGCGGATCAGCCGCCGCGCCATCTGCCTGCCGAAGCGCCCAGCTTCCGCGACATCGCCAATCGTGCGGATACCAGTGAGAAGTCGCTGCGGCAATTCATCGCCACGACGCACTGGGACATGAAGTCGATGCCGCTGACGATGCCGAATCCGATGCTGACCACCGGGCAGATCCGCGACGTCTCGCGCTACATCCTCACGCTGCGCAGCGCCAAGCCGGCGCAATAGCCGGCGGCGCCTGCGTGCGGGGGGAGGCCAGCCTTGATCGGTGAGTTCCTCCAGGAGCCGCGCGTCGCTTACTTCTCAATGGAGATCGCGCTGCGCAGCGAGATTCCGACCTACGCGGGCGGGCTCGGCGTGCTGGCGGGCGACACGCTGCGCTCGGCTGCGGATCTGAACCTGCCGCTGGTCGCGGTGACCCTGGTGAGCCGCGCCGGCTACTTCCGCCAGGAGATCAGTGCCGCCGGCATTCAGATCGAGCACCCCGCAACGTGGGACCCCTCGGCCTGGGCGCAGCGGCTCGATGCCAAAGTCGCCGTGCGGATCGAGGAGCGGGCGGTGTGGATCGGCGCGTGGCTGTATCTGGTCGCCGATCTCCTGGGCGGACGTGCTCCGGTGATCCTGCTCGACACCGATCTGCCCGAGAACGAGCCGCGCGACCGCGAGATCACTCACTATCTCTACGGTGGCGATGACGAGTACCGCCTGAAGCAGGAGATGGTGCTGGGAATGGGTGGGGTGCGGCTGCTGCGCGCGCTCGGCTTCGAGATCAGCGCCTACCACCTGAACGAGGGGCACGCAGCGCTGCTCGGCGTGGAGCTGCTGCGCGAGCACACCTATGCGGCGGCCGACCTGCGCGCCGGCGAGATTCCATACGATGTGCCGCGGGTACGCGCCTTGTGCCGTTTCACGACGCACACGCCCGTCGAAGCAGGTCATGACCACTTCTCCTGGGATCTGGTGCAGCGGCTGTTCGCGAGCAGCATCTACGGCGACGGCGCTATGCCGCCAGCGCAGTCCGTGGCTCCTGCGCCTCCCGCGGTTTCCGGCCCGATCGACTTCACGCTGCTGCGCAGGCTCGCTGGCGCAGAGGCGCTCAACATGACGGCACTGGCGCTCAGTCTCAGCGACTTCGTCAACGGCGTGGCGCAGCGCCATGCGGAAGTTTCCGCGAAGATGTATCCGGGCTATCAGGTACGCGCCATCACCAACGGCGTGCACCCCGGCACCTGGACGTCGCCGAGCTTGCGCGCGCTGTACGAGCGCCACGTGCCCGGCTGGCGCCACGAGCCCGAGCTGCTGGTGCGCGCGGACGCCATTGCCGATGCTGACCTGCTGGCGGCACATCTCGAGGCCAAGCAGGCACTGCTTGCCCGCGTGCGCGAGCTCACCGGCGTGTCTTTGCAGCAGACTGCCGCAACGCTCGGGTTCGCGCGGCGCATGAGCGCCTACAAGCGACCGGACCTGCTGTTTGCCGACGGCGCGCGGTTGCGCGCGATCGCGCGCCGGCACGCGCTGCAGATCGTGCTGGCGGGCAAGGCTCATCCGCGGGACGAGGAGGGCAAGCGCCTCATTTCGCTGTTGCACGAGCGGGCACGCGCACTGGCCGGCGCCGTCACGGTGGTCTATCTGCCGGATTACGACCTGGCGCTGGCGCAGCTGCTGGTGGCGGGCTGCGACGTATGGGTCAATACGCCCTTGCCGCCGCTCGAGGCCTCGGGCACGAGTGGCATGAAGGCGGCGTTCAACGGCGTGCCGAGCCTGTCGGTCCGCGACGGCTGGTGGATGGAAGGCTGCCTGGAAGGCATCACGGGCTGGTCGTTCGACGATGCGCCAGATCTCTATCGGAAACTCGAGGAGCTGGTGCTGCCCTCGTTCTACGCCCCGGACACGCGTGCGTGGGCGGCGGTCATGAAAGGCGCGATCACGAAGAATGCGGTGTATTTCAACTCTCAGCGCATGATGCGCCGTTACGCCACGGAGGCGTACCTGCGCTGAAGAGGCAGCCGCGGCCGCAGCGTGCGCTGCGACCGCGGCCGTCGCCGCGACTGAATCAGGTCTTGGCCGTCCAGGAGGAGCACCATCCGGCTGCCATCACCGACTTGCCGGGGAACAAGAGACAGCCCCCCTGCGTCGAGTTCGCGGCGCCCTGGTAGAGCCGGCACGTGGAGCACTTGCTGCCCGGCTTCGCATCCGCCGCCTTGCTCGCATCAGCGACATACTTCAGCGCCTTGGCCGTAGGATCGTCGGCCGAGACCAGCGGCGCATCCGCGGCGGCGGCCACCTGCAGCGGCGCTCGCGCAAACGGAACCAGCGCCACACCCAGGGCGACATTCCTCAGCAGCCTGCGGCGTGACGGGTTGGTGACCTTGTTCATTGTGATTCTCCTCACGAGGTGGAAGCAGCGATCGCTGTCGACATATTCTATCGGCCGGACGGGCCAGCGTCACCGCTGCGGTGAAGTTCCCGTCGAAGCCTCGCGCCCCCGAGGGCGAGCAGCAGGCCGGCTGCGCAGGGCCACTCCTTATATATGGAGTGCACCCCGCGGTCTTTCGATGCCGCGGGCTGCCTGTACGCCATTGACGTACGTACGCCAGTGACCTATAAATACCCCTTAGCCCGTCGACCCCTTCGCTGTGAATTCCGGGACGCACGTCCGCCTGGCGCGGCGTGAATCTGCGACGTGTGTCTTGAGGAGACTCGATGAACAAGGTGGCATTTGCGCGCCTGCTGGCTAGTGTGAAGCAGGCCACGGACGTCGAGACCGGCCCGCGCGCACCCTCATGCTCAATGCGGGTCAATGCCATGAGTATCAAGCAGCTGCGCGGCTGGACCCAGCTCAGCCAGCCGCAATTCGCGACGTTGCTCGGCGTGGAGCTGAGCACGCTGCGCAACTGGGAACAGGGTCGGCGCGAGCCGACCGGTCCGGCACGCGCACTGCTGCGTGCGATTCGCAACGATCCGCTGAATGTGCTGCGGGCGCTGGAGCGTGGCAGCGGTAGCGCGCGCCGTTTCGCGCGCCGGCGGGAGGCGGCATGAGAGGTCTGGGTAAGGTTGCGCGCGGGTGGTGGCTGCAGGCTCTGGCAGCAGTGCTCGCCTCAGGCGGCGCGCTGTCGCCGGCGTTCGGCGCTCCCCCGGTCGCGGCGCCGGTTCCGGCGCCCCTGGCCGCGCCGCCATCGGGCCCGGATGTAAGCGGTGCACTGAGTGAGCCGCATCCGGTGCTGTTTGATCCCTTCCTTACCGATCTCGAGGAGCGCACCTTCCGCTTCTTCTGGGACACCGCGAACCCGAAGAACGGGCTGATCCCGGATCGCTACCCGACGCCGTCCTTCGCCAGCATTGCCGCGGTGGGTTTTGGGCTCACCGCGTATCCGATCGGCGTGGAGCGCGGCTACATCTCGCGCGTGGCCGCGCGCCAGCGCGTGCTGGCTACGCTGCGCTTCTTCGTCAAGACCGCGCCCAACGAGCACGGGTTCTATTATCACTTCCTCGACATGCGGACCGGGCAGCGTGCCAACGACAGCGAGGTGTCCACGGTGGACACGGCGCTGCTGCTAGCCGGCGTGCTCTTCTGCCAAAGTTACTTCGATACCCAGCAGCCACAGGAGATCCAGATCAGGAAGCTGGCGGACGAGCTCTACCGACGGGTCGACTGGACGTGGGCCCAGCCGCGCCCGCCGGCGGTCGCGCTCGCCTGGACGCCGGAGGCGGGATTCACGGGAAGCGACTGGCAGGGCTACAACGAGGCCATGCTCGTCTACCTGCTGGCGCTCGGCTCGCCGACGCATCCGATCGGCCCGCAGTCCTGGGCGCTGTGGACCAGCACCTATGAGAAGCACTGGGGCACGCTCTACGACCAGACCTACCTCAGCTTCGCGCCGCTGTTCGGACACCAGTACACCCACGTCTGGGTGGATTTCCGTGGCATTCGCGATTCATTCATGCGCGAGCACGGTCTCGATTACTTCGAGAACAGTCGCCGTGCGACCTACACGCAGCGCCGCTACGCCATCGCGAATCCGCAGCACTGGCAGGCGTATGGCAAGGACGTGTGGGGCATGAGCGCATCCGACGGCCCGGGGCCCGCGCGCGAGCCGTATCTCGGCCAGGAGCGCGCCTTCCTCAAGTATGCCGCGCGCGGCGTCGGCGTCGGCCTCATCCTTGATGACGGCACCATCGCACCGACCGCCGCGATCAGCTCGCTGCCGTTTGCGCCCGAGATCGTGCTGCCGGCGACGCTGGCGATGTATCATCGCTTCGGCACTTCGATCTACTCCTCGTACGGCTTCGTCGATGCTTTCAACGCGAGCTTCCCCGCACAGTCGGGACTGTCGCAGGGCAACGCCGCGGGCTGGGTCGACCCCGACTACGTCGGCATCGATCAGGGCCCGATCCTCGCCATGATCGAAAACTATCGCAGCAATCTGGTCTGGCGCGTCATGCGTAATGAGCCCTACCTGCGCCAGGGCCTGGAGCGCGCCGGCTTCTCCGGTGGTTGGCTCGACCAGCAGCTGCAGTAGCGAGGCTGGCATTGGCCTGCGATTTCGGCGATCGTAGATCGCCATGCGCTCGTTGATCATCCGCGCGCTCGTGCTGCTGACGCTCTCGCTGGCCGTCACGCGGCTCGCCGCGCAGGCCCCCGAGAACATCACGGTCGATGCGACCGCCCCGGCGCGTCCCTTCCCGCATTTCTGGGAGCACATGTTCGGCTCCGGACGCGCACTGTTGTCGCTGCGCGAGAGCTATCGCGACGACCTGCGCACGGTGCGCGGCATCACCGCCATCGGCTACGTGCGCTTCCACGGCATCTTCAACGACGAGATGGGCGTGTACAGCGAGAGGTCGGACGGCGAGGCGGTCTACAACTTCTCCTACGTCGATCAGGCCTATGACGGTCTGCTGGCGAACGGCGTGCGCCCGATGGTCGAGCTGAGCTTCATGCCGCGGCTGCTGGCGCAGCGCATCGTGCAGCACAGCTTCTGGTACCACCCGATCGTCGCCCCGCCGAAGGACTACGGCCGCTGGGATGCGCTGATCCGCGCTTTTGCGCAACACCTGGTCGAGCGCTACGGTATCGACGAGGTCAGCCAGTGGTACTTCGAGGTCTGGAACGAGCCGAATCTGGACTTCTGGGCCGGGGAGCCCAAGCAGGAAACCTATTGGGCGCTGTACGACCATACGGCCCGGACACTGAAGGCCGTCGACCCGCGTCTGCGGGTGGGCGGACCGGCCACCGCGCAGGCGGCGTGGGTGGCGGCGTTCATCCGCCACTGCAAAGAGCACGGCATCCCGGTCGACTTCGTCTCGACGCACGTCTATGGCGACGACACGGCGCAGAACGTGCTCGGTACCCGCGAGCGCCTTTCACGCGGGCAGATGGTGTGCCGCGCCGTGCGCAAGGTGCACGGCGAAATCGCCGCCTCGGCGCTGCCCTGGCTGCCGCTCATCTGGTCGGAGTTCAACGCGAGCTACAAGAACCTCCCGGCAGTGACCGACGCTCCCTTCATGGGTCCCTGGCTCGCCGAGACGGTGCGCCAGTGCGACGGCCTGGTACAGGAGATGTCCTACTGGACCTTCTCCGACGTATTCGAGGAGCAGGGGGTGGTGAGGACGCCGTTCTACGGCGGATTCGGGCTGCTGGCGGAGGGCGGCATTCCGAAGCCGGCCTTCAATGCCTTTGCGCTGCTGCACCGGCTGGGCGAGGTACGCCTGGCGCCCGACACTCCGGGGGCGCTGGTGACGCGCCGCAATGACGGGGCGCTGGTGGTCGCGGTGTGGAACTACGCGGAGGTCGGTGCACCGGCGAGCACACGCACCGTAGCGCTGCACTTCGCGCATACCGCGGCGCGCAGCGCCGGCGTGCAGCTCCTGGACGCCGAGCATGGCAATGCGCGCGCCGCGTTCGAGCGAGCCGGATCGCCCCGCTACCCGACACAGCGAGAGCTCACCGAGCTGCGGGCGGCCGGCGCACTGCCGGGCGCAACTGTGCGGCCGCTGGATGGCGGCACGCTGACTCTCGAGATTCCGCGCGACGGGCTGGCCCTGGTCACTGTCACACCGCCATAGGTTGATCTGCGTATGTTCCTGCCGCCTGTGCCGCCGTAGGGTGCAGGCGGCGCCGGCGGCGGAGAACGCAGATGACCTCCCGGGCGATGGAATCCACCATCGTCGTGATGCACGTCGAGGACGATGCGCAACTTGCTACGGACGTAGCGGGGTTGCTGCGCGCGCAGGGCTTCGAGGCGCTCAGCGCGATGGATGCCGCTACGGCACTCGGGCAAGTCGCGCAATGCGAACGTGCCCCCGACGTGCTCATCATGGATTTCAACCTGCCGGGGGAGATGGACGGGGCGGATCTCACCCAGGAGATCTGCCGCACCCTGGGACACATGGTCCCGACCATCTTCCTGAGTGGCGAGCTGTCGAATGCGGCGCTCCCCTGGCTTCCGGGAATGCCGCTGCTGTTCATCGCCAAACCGGCCGATCCCGAGGTTCTGCTGAAGGCGGTCGAGTCGTTCGCGGTGCTCGGCCGCTACATCCTCAGTCGCCGGCGCCACTGAGCCGCGCTGACTTTGCCGGCTGCCCTGGCCGCTGACGGCGTGTCATGATTGCGCCGTACCTATGCACGCACTGTCGTTTGAATTGATCCGCGCCGTGCTGGAAGCCGCTCCCGATGCGATGCTCATCGTCGATCGGTCGGGCACGATCCGCTTCGCCAACCAGCACATCACTACGCTGTTCGGATTTACCCATGAGCAGCTGCTTGGCCAGCCGGTCGAGATGCTGGTGCCGGCGCGATTGCGCACCGCCCACGTGCAGGAGCGCGAGCAGTATGTGAAGAGCAGCCGCAGCCGCCCCATGGGCAAGGGACCGGAGCTGGTGGGGTTGCGGGCGGACGGCAGCGAGCTGCCGGTCGAGATCAGTCTGGGGCCGGTCGACTGCGAGCCGGAGTACCTGGTGATGGCGGCGATCCGCGATATGACCGCTCGTGTGCGTATCGAGCGCGAGCTGCAGGCGGCGCGCGAGCAGGCGGATCGCGCCAATCAGGCCAAGAGCCGCTTCCTCGCCACCGCGAGCCACGATCTGCGCCAACCGCTGCAATCGCTGAGCCTGCTCGCGGGCACGTTACGGCGGCTCGCGACGAGTCCGGTCGCGCTCGAGGCGGTCGAGTCGCTCGAGCTTGCGATCCGGACCATGAGCCGGCTGCTGAACGCCCTGCTGGACGTGAGCAAGCTCGAGTCGGGCAAGATCAGGCCCGATACCCGCGACTTTCCGCTGTCACTGCTGTTCAGGGAGCTGCAGTCGGAATTCAGCTCGAGCGCGCAGGGCAAGGGGCTCGAGCTGGTGGTCGATGCGCCGGGGGAGAGCGCGCATTCCGACCCGCTGCTGGTCGGGCAGATCCTGCGCAATCTGCTCGCGAACGCGATCCGTTACACCAACAAGGGTACCGTGACGTTAGCCTGCCGCCGTGACGGCGACACGCTGCGCATCGAGGTGCGCGATACCGGCATTGGCATCCCGGCGGATCAGCTCGCCTATATCTATGACGAGTTCTACCAGGTCGGCACCCATCCCGGCGTCGCGCGTGAGGGATACGGGCTGGGACTCTCCATCGTGCAGCGGGTGGTCGCGTTGCTGCGCCTGCAGATCACGGTCAGCTCCGAGGTGGGCAGAGGCACGACCTTCTGCCTCACGCTGCCCCGCGCCGGAGCCCCGACCGTGAGCGCGCAGCGTCAGGCGGCACACACCGACGCGCCGCAGCGCGCGGGCGCCGCCCGACATCATGTGCTCCTGATCGAGGATGATGCCGCGGTGCTCAACGCCACGCGTATGCTGCTGGTCGGGGAGGGGTATCGCATCACGGCGGCGTCATCGGCGGAGGACGCGCTCGGGCGTGCGAACGAGCTGCACGATATCGAGGTCATCGTCTCGGACTACCACCTGGGCAGCGGCAGCAACGGCGCGGACGGCATCACGGCGATCCGTGCGGCGCTTGGCTCTGAGACCAAGGCCATCCTGATCACCGGCGATACCACCGACACGCTGTCGCGACGCCTGGGAGCCGGCCCGGCGCTGCGCGTCGTGCGCAAGCCGATCGGTGCCGAGGAGCTGCTCGCGACGCTCCAGGAGCTGCTCGGCAGCTGATCGCGAGCGCGGCGCAGACGGCGCCGGCTGGCTCAACCGGCATCGTCCTCGAATGCGACCGGCCACTTCGACAAGAGCGGTGCCAGCGGCTTGCCGGCGAGTATGCGGCGCATGGCCTGTCCGATGAGCGGCGCCACCGAGAGCGTAACCACCTTGCCGGCGGCCACGGCCGCAGAGCCGGGCGCAGCGTTGAGCCCGGCGCTGTCGGTGATCAGCACGCTGGTAATGCTCGCGGCTGCCTCGAGCGCCGCCAGCCCTGCCGCGAGCGGTGCGTGCGTCACGGCCACGTGCACCGTCTGCACGCCGCTCGCGCGACAGATCTCCGCTGCGCGCACCAGCGTCCCGCCCGTCGCGCACAGGTCATCGATCACGATGACGCTGCGCGCCGCGCCGAGCCCGACCAGCATCCCGCTCGCGACCACGTCCTGCGCGCGACGCTTCTCGATGAAGGCAAGCTCGACCTCGCGCCCGGTGCGGCGCTGCAGAAACTCACGAAACAGCTGCGCGCGCTTGATGCCGCCGACGTCGGGCGAGACGACCGCGAACGGTGCAGCGCCCAGCGTACGCGTAAGGTGATCCGCCATCAGTGGCAGCGCGGACAGGTGGTCGACGGGCACGCGGTAGGCGTTGTCGAGCGCGGCCGGGTTGTGCACATCGAGCGCGATCAGCCGCGTCATGCCCGAAGCCTCGAGCAACTGCGCTACGTAACGGGTATTCACCGGGTCGCGGACCTGGGTGCGGCGCTCCTTGCGGGCGAACGCCAGATAGGGAACGACGGCGATGCGCTCGCCGGCGCCGGCGTCCTGCAGGTTGGCCAGCAGGAACAGCAGCCGTACGAAGCGCTCGGTGACCGGCCAGTCGTGGCTACCCGCGAGCGACTGCAGCACGAATGCCCGCCGATCACGCACCGATTCCAGCGGCCGGAGCTTGAACTCACCACCTTCGAAGCGGCGCTCCTCGAGGGGAGCGAGGCTGAGGCCGGCGTGCTCTGCGACTCCCGCCGCCAGCTCGCGCGATTCGCTCAGGGCGAACAAACATGCTTTCACGCTCCGTCCTCGCGCCACGGTTGCGATGCGATCATATACGCAGGTTGCTCAGCAGGCAGTGGCGGCTGGCGGTCTCGATGGCCGCCAGCGCGCGTGCACGCCACGGGGCCGGGTCCGGGAACTGCTGCGGATCGTCGAGGTGCCAGATGGCGAGCTTGGCGTGCGTGGTCGCGCGCAGCGCCACGTAGAACTCAAACAGCGGGTCGGCACAGTCGTCGGCCGCCAGCGCACGGTAGCGATCGCGCACGTAGGTCGGCGCCCAGTCTGCCTGGGGGCGTTCGCACTCGAGCGCCAGCATGGCGATCTCCTCGGCGGCATCCAGCATGCGCAGGTCGGTGTAGATCTCGAGCGCGTCGATGATCTGCACCGGAGGCCCCAGGCAGATGTGTTCCGCGCGCAGGTCGCCGTGCACCTCGATGATATGGCCGGCCGCGGCGCGCGCAGCGAGCTGCGGGCGCAGCGCCTCGAATACATCCCGCAGCTGCGCGGAGAACTGTTCAACGCGCGTGGCGGGCAGTGCCGCGTCGGTTCTGGCGAGCGTTGCCAGCGCCTCTTCCATGCGCCAGATGAGGCGGCGCAGGTACGCCTGCGGTGCGAACGGCAACGGGGTGCGGGAGCGGTAGAAAGCCACCAGGAACTCGAGTACGCGGTCCAGGTCAGCGCGTGTCAGAGCGCCGGCCGTCAACACCGCGTCCAGCATGCGCTGCGCGTCGAGGCGGCGCATCACCAGCAGCCAGTCGACGACCTTGCCGCGACCGCCGAGCGCCAACCCCGCCGGGGTTTCGACCAGCGGCTCGACGCCGACATAGGTGGGGGCTGAGAGCTGGCGGTTCAGCCGTAGCTCCTCGCGGCAGGCGTGCTCGCGGGCTTCCGTGGTCCGCCAGTCCGCGCCGCGCAGATGCGAGGCTTTCTTGAGCTTGTAGGCATACGCTCCGGCCAGGAACACCCATGCGAAATGCGTCTCAACCACATCTACGCGGGCCGGGCGATCGGTATACGCGGCCGGGTCCGACAGGAAGGCGACCCGCGCAGCCTCATTCTGTGAGGTACGAGGTAGCTCCTTACCGCGCTCGGCGACAGAATTTTTCATAGGCGCCGCGGTCTGATACTTGCGGCCCCAGCCAGTGTGTAGCCAAGTCCCTGTCTTTTGGGGTAATTTACCCGCCGTCGACGCACGCTTCCTGCTCCGTATCATGCCCCACAGCACCACCCAGCGAAAATTTCGCGCCATCCTCTGCTGCATATGCCTCGCTTGCGGGGCCTCCGCGGCCGTCGCCGGGGTCGCGGGCAGCGCTGGCGCCGCACCGCGCGGTCACGCCGGCTGCGATCCGCAGGCGCTCGGCAGCATTCCGGCACGCCCCGCCGATGCCCCGACCGGCAGCCAGTTCGCGCAGCAGGTGAAGGCGCTCTCCGGCACGGATCGCGATGCGCAGGTTCGCGCAGAGCTGCTGGCGGGCAACATCCCGGCGTTTTTGCGCCGCCTCGTGCCAGTCATGATCCACAGCGCGAACCCGGCACTGCCGGTCGAGCTCACCGTGTGCGTGCTGCCCGATTACCTCGCGGTGGGATCGAACAGCGAT
The DNA here is from genome assembly GCA_963837075.1 of uncultured Gammaproteobacteria bacterium. Taxonomy (GTDB): domain Bacteria; phylum Pseudomonadota; class Gammaproteobacteria; order Steroidobacterales; family Steroidobacteraceae; genus 13-2-20CM-66-19. The sequence continues at coordinate 2,025,920 of CAWILY010000009.1, forward strand.
TTCGTATTCGTGCCGATGGGACTCGAGGCGGCACTCGAGGTCGCCCGGCGCTTCGGTTTCGAGCTCCCGACACGGCCGCTGGTCGACGCCATCTATCAGGCGGCGGCCGTCAAGCTCACCCCCATGCCGCTGCCCGCAACGGATGCGATGCGCAGCACCGCATATTTCGTCTTTCACAACGAGCTGATCAACCGTCAGCGCAGCGCGCTCGATGCGCCGCTCGGCGAGCTCACTTCCGGACACAAGAAGGATCTGGTGCTCACCAGCCGCCTGTGGACGATCCCCGGCCGGGTGGCGATCTACGGCTGGCACCGTGACACGGGGCAGCCCATTCAACCGCTGAGCACCGTGCACGGCGCGCGTTATGCCGACTACAGCCATGGGGTGCGTTTCGTGAGCGATACGGTATACGTCGACGGCCGCGCTCGCTCGCTCGCGGAGGTGCTGGCCGAGCCAATGCTGGCGAAGCTGCTGACGGACGAGGGTCCCTGGCAGCACCTGCCCGAGCAGCTCGGCGCGCTCATGAAGAGCCTGACCGCCGAGCGCGCCAACCCCTGATCTCACGGGCCAGCCGGCCGCGTGACCGGGGTCTGGGTCAACGGCTCCCTGTGTGCGGGCAGGGTATTGCAGCAGCGGAAACCCAGGTGATAGTTGGCGTGGCTGTGCGGGTCCATGACGCGACTGCCGTGCCAGAACGGTGCCCGCCATCGACACCAGTCCTCGTGTGCGCGGTAGGTATCGAAAATGAACCAGCTGCCCTTCATCTCGGTGTAGCCGAGCTCGGTGCTCCCGCGGCTCGACATCTGTGCCGGGTTCAGCGGCAGGTTCATGTGCTCGGCCGCATTGCCGTTCAGATCATAGACCTCGAGCGGACTGTGGCAGGCCGGGAAGTCACCGGTCGGATAGGTGTTTGAGCCGCACTGCGTCCAGCTGCCGCCGTTGCAATCGGCATTCTTGATGCTGCCGGTAGCGCAGATGCCGCGCTGATACTCCGGTCCGTAGCTCCAGCGCTTGTCCGCGGCATGGGCACGGTTGTGCGCCGCGCGCATGCGTTCGACGGCGACATTCGGCGGCACGCCCTGCGCCAGGTCGAAGCGGTAGTCCGGTGGCTCGGCCTGCCCCTGACAGGCATCTTCCCACTCGTGAGCGTCGCACAGCCGCTTGCCTTCGGCAGCGCACAGCTCTGCGGCTTCGGCTGCCTTGACCCACACGACCGGGTAGGCGCAGGGGATGTCGGGGAACTCGAACTGATCGATGCAGGCGCTCGCGTCCTCGGCTTTGCCCTTCGCCGCGTCGTACAGCGGCGCCATGTACTTCGCACCGCAGATGCGCTCGAAGCGCGGGTTGGCGTACGCCACGCCCTGCTCGGCAAGCTTCGCCGCACACTGCTGCGGCGTGACCGGGTGACGCGTAATCGCGGGGTTCCCTTGGCCGATGTAACCGGAGCGGGCGAAGATCGCCTCGATCCGTGCCATCTGTGCGGCGCTCAGGCCGTGCACTTCCTGCAGCTGGCGCAGCAGCGCCGCATTGTTTTCCGCCAGCGTCTGCGCGCTGGCCGGCCCACCGCCGAGCAGAACCAGCGGCAACACCATCGCGGCGATGAGCCGGGTCATCGGACTGCCTCGCGCTGCGTCAGGTAGAAGAAATCCCGGTCGTCGGGAAAACTGAGAAACCGCGGCACGAACTCGCCGCCGGCGCTGCGGTCGACTTCCTCCATGCCCCGAGCCAGGTGCTCGACCAGGAGCTCGTGGCCGCGGCGCACATAGAGCGCGAGATAGGTGTGCTCCAGCGCATTCATGTCGAGGTGCATGGCGTAGCGGCAATGATAGGCTTGAAAGACCCGCACCATCGCCGAGGGAGTCGCCGCGGAGAAGTACCCATAGATCAGGAAGCGCCCCTGCTCGCTCTCCTGCAGACACAACCCGGCACGCAGCGTGCGCAGCACTTCCTCGGCTGAGCCGGACCAGTTCCCCGGCCCCCATTCGTTGACCAGCGCTCCGGGCATGCTCGCATGCCGCCGGGCATCGTAGTCGATCAATGGCACCCCGTTCTGCCGCGCATAGCGGATGTGGGCCAGCAGGCTGTTGTCGTCGACGCTCCAGGTGCGCAGGTCGATCGCGCCATCGTCCATCACGAGTACCGTGGCGAGTCCCGGCTGGAGCTTGCTGAAGATCACACCCTGCTCGATGAAGCCGTAGTGGCTGCCATGATTGCTGGTGGCGAGCGCGCCGACGCGGAACGCACCGTGAATGCGCTTGAATCCCCCCACGAATGCGGCCACTGTGCGCTGCGCATCGAGCGGGTCCACCATGCCGGTGGTGACGAGCGGCGCGGGGCTTGCCACGCCGTCGGGACCGGGAAGCAGCAAGGGCCGGGCCGACGGGGGCGGCCGGTCGGACCAGTCGAGCCGCGGGTGATCGGTGCCCAGCACGAAGTGCAGATCGAGCTGCTGCAGGTCGAAGGCCACCAGGTACGCCAGCGCCTGCGACTCGACCGGGTCGAGCGTGTTGACGTGCGCCTCGCGCGCCACCCGGAACTGGTTGTCGAGGTACTCCGGCGCGATGGCACTGACCGTGACGCCTGACAGATCGCGTACCGCGTACCATTGCCCCGGTGCGAGAGCGCGCGACGGGGTTGCCAGCTCCAGCGCCAGGTTCACCGGTAGGATGCTGCGCGTGGGGTCCTCCGGGGACACGGCGGCCGGCAGCGGCGCGTGCGGTGGCGGCGGCGTGGGGCGGCTTTGCCCAGATCCGGCGACCCCTTTCTCCAGGAAAGCATCCTGATAGAGCTGCTGCTTCACGAAGTTGATCATGCGGTCGCCGCCCCAGACGTGGTCGCGCAGGAAGTCAGTCAGCCGCTCGAGCGAGGTATGGTGTCCGGCGACCGGATTGCGCAGGTACAGCGCCCCGCCACACAGCGGCGCATAGGGTAGGCCTGAGGCGCTGGCAGCCTCGAGCTCCCCGCGCGCGCTCCCCGACCAGAGCGTGCAGGCGAATCCGCCGCTGCCGGCGATGATGAGCGCGTTGCGATTGTCGTTGCGCAGGTACAGCGCGCTCAGCCGCGGGCGTGCGTTCTCCAGGTGCCAGGTGGCGGCCGCAGCCGCGCCGGTCCACGCGATCGTGAGCAGATACCAGGAGTTGAGGTAGGGGTTGAGGTTTATCAGCGAGGCGACGCCGCTGGTCCCGTCCGCGCGGCGCACGCCGGCGCGGCTTGCCGCGCGAAACGGCTGCAGCTCGAGGATGGTTTTGGGATCGTCCGCGTCGTACTGCACGCGCTGCCCGGCGAGCGTTTCCGCGGAGGGCAGGTTCGGCTCAGCGGCGTAGCAGCAGGCGGTCAGCAGGGCGGTGGCAAGCGCACACCTCACACCGCCAGCCATGCGGTGGCCCCCATCAGGACGATGAGAACGAGGCTCAGCGGGTCGCGGATGGCGAATACCATCGGATCATCGGTCATGCGACCGCGGTGCGCCATGAGCCAGATATGGCTGATCCAGTACAAAAGCAGCACACAGGTCACCCAGATGAACTCCGAGCGCGAGTACAGCAGCTCCACGGTTCTGCTGCTCATGTACAGCGCCAATACCAGCACCGACAGCACGCCACACGAGGTGCCGAGCGCGACGATGAGCTCCTGGTCCTCGAGCCGGTACGCGCGTGCATGTGCGGCCGAGCCGTCGCGTACGCGCAGCAGCGACAGCTCCGCGTAGCGCTTGACGAGCGCGAGGCTGAAGAACAGGAAGATGCAGAATGCCAGCAGCCGCGCCGAGGGTCGTATGCTCACCGCCAGTGCGCCGGCCAGCACGCGCAGCGCGTAACCGGCTGCCAGGATCAGCGCATCGAGCAGCGCGACCGACTTGAGGCGCAGCGTGTAGCCGGTCATCAGGGCGAAGTACAACAGCAACACGGCGCACGTGGGCGGACCCAGCGGCCACACGGTGGCCACCGCCCCGATCAGCAGCGCTCCGGCGACCACCACGGCGAGCGCCGGCGGCAGCCGCCCGGAGGCGATCGGCCGGGCGCACTTGTGCGGATGCAACCGATCCGCCGCCGCATCGTGCAGATCGTTGAGCAGATAGATCGCCGAAGCGCACAGGCTGAAGGCGATGAACGCGTACAGGGCCCGCGCCAGCAGCTCCGGATTCTGGAGCCAGTGCGCCGCCGCGAGCGGCACGAACACCAGCGTGTTCTTCAGCCACTGATGCGGACGCATGCTCTCCAGCAGCGCCGAGAGTAGCGTCACGCGGCGCTGTACGGGCGCCGGCAGGCATACGGCAGCGCTGCCGGCGCGCACCGCCAGCTCCTCAGAAGAAGTGTTCGGCAAGCTGCAGTACTCCTTTTTTCCACGGCACCCGGTGCGTCACGCCCTGCAGCGCCGCGTACTCTTCGCGGTGGGCGACGTACCAGTCGTAGTTGCGGATCAGGGCTTCCGCGTTGGAGAAGCGTGGGCGAAATCCGAGGCGGCTGCTGATGCGCTCGACGGACACGAAGCTGTCCTGCGCAGCAGTCTCGTAGATCCAGCGGTACAGCGGCGACAGGTGCAGGTGCTCGAACAGCCTCAGCAGCAGTATGGCCGGCTTCACCGGCAGGGACACTACACGACGGCCATGACCGGCACGGTCGAGCACGGCCTGAAAGTTCTCGCGCATGGTGCCGAAGCGCTCGGCGCCCACGTTGAAGGTGTCATCGGTGCGCTCGCGCGGGGCGCGCGCGCACAGCTCGATGGCCTCGCACAGATCCTCCACGTCGAGCAGCTGATAGCGATTGTTACCCGGTCCCAGCACCGGAAAGCTGTGTCCGGCGCACGCCCAGCTGTACAGCAGCTCGAACGCGCCGAGCCGCTCCGGACCGACGAAGCTCTTCGGCCGCAGGATGCTGGTGCACAGCCCGCTCGCACGCGCGGCGAGACACAGCCGCTCGGCCTCGATCTTGGACTCGCCGTACGGACCCACGCCGTGCAGCGGATCGGTCTCGATCAGCGGATGATGATCCGGTATGCCGTAGACCGCGGTCGAGGAGATGAAGATGAAGCGCGCGACGCGCTGCACGGCGGCGCTGTTCAGCAGCAGTCCGGTACCGGTGACCGTGGTGGAGAAGATCTCCGCGGGCGGGGCGAGCGGCAGGGCAGCCGCGGCGTGCACGCAGACCTCGACACCCGCCATGGCGGCATCGACGGCGAGCTGATCACGGATGTCGCCCTCGATTGCCTCGACGCGCGATTTTTCCGGGTAGTCGAACGGGGCGATGTCGAGCGAACGGACCTGGTGGCCGCGATCGAGCAGGTAGCGGCACAGATTGATTCCGAGAAACCCGGCTCCGCCGGTGATCAGATAACGCTGCGGCACGCGAAAAATACTAAGCGAGCCGCCGGCGCGCCGCATCGCGGAAAATCCCTATCCGCGCACCGTATTCAGCGTGCAAGCCGCGGATGTGCCTGGGAATTCCGGCCGGCCCGCGGGGCGACTGCGCGGGCGCGCGCCTCGACGTCGCCGGGGCGACGCAATCCCTGCGGCAAGTGCGTACTCGCGCGGCCCCGGTGGCGGGCGTAACCTCCCTAAGCGCGAGACTCGCCACAGGGAACCTGCGTTACAGCACAGGGGGAGTCACATGGCCGAGCAATCCAACCAATCCAACCCGTTCGCGGACGTCACCAAGATCCTCGAGCACTTCAAGATTCCGGGCGTCGATCTGTCCGCCATAGTCGAGTCCGGGCGCAAGGACATGGAGGCGCTCGTCGACGCCAACAAGGCGGCTTATCAGGGTCTGCAGCAGCTGGCGCGCAAGCAGAGCGAGATGCTGACGGATGCGCTGCAGAAGGTCCAGGAAGCGGCGCGGCACGCCGGCGGCAGTGCCTCGGGTACCAGGCCCGCGGAACTGGCGCGTGAGGCGTACCACAAGACCCTCGGCGACATGAAGGAACTCGCCGAGATCATGCGCCGCTCGCAGGCCGAGGCCATGACACGGGTGACCGACCGCGCCATCGAGCATCTGCAGGAGCTGAAGAAGCTCATGCAGAAGAAATAGCGCGTCACGCTGCTGTCACACTGCACCGCTCGATAGCTGCCAGCGCCACCGCGCGCGGGCCGTTGCCTTGGCGCGCACCTGGCAGCCGGGGCTGAGCTCGCGCTCGAGCGCCCGGCCGGGGTCCGTGCCCGCGTTCGCGCTTTGGCGACACGCGACGGCACTTATCACGAAACCGTCACCGCGCCGAAATCTTCCCTGTCTAACGTCGCGCAGCCGACCGAAGGTCGTGCGCACGCATAGTGATAGGGAGTCAGCCATGTCAGTCACACAGCCGAGCCGAGATGCGCTCCGGCGCGCAGTTTCATGCGCCCTGAGCGGCCTGTTGATCATGCAGCCACTGCTCGCCAGCGCTGCGGCCTTTGCCGGTGAGGGCGGGGAGCGCGGCAAGACCGAGACGCCGATCAAACACGTCATCATCATCATCGGCGAGAACCGCACCTTCGATCACATCTTCGCGACCTACCAGCCGGTGCACCGGGAGGAACGGGTGTCGAATCTGCTGTCGCGGGGCATCGTGAATGCCGACGGCACACCGGGACTGAACTACAGCGCCGCGCTGCAGTACTCGGCGACCGATCTCACCACCTACCAGCTCACTCCGCCGAAGACGCCCTACGGCGTGCTGCCGCCGGCACTGGTCGGTGGCACGGCGACGCCGTACGTGTGCGAGGGACTCGGCATCAGCACCGGAACCTCGTGCGTGACGAAAGCCAACATCGCCTTCGCTAAAACGGTCGAGAACGGCCTCGCGGACGAGTACTACAAGTATCTGCTCACCGGCGGCACCGGGCAGAAGAACGGCGTACCGGACACCCGCATCAGCTATGCGGGCCGCACCGCGACCAACCTGCTGCCGGGACCTTATCAGCTCACCAACGCCGGCTACCCGTACGATGCGTACGCCGCAAGTCCGGTGCATCGCTTCTACCAGATGTGGCAGCAGTTGAACTGCGATGCCGCAGCGGTGACGCGTGACAACCCTTCCGGTTGCAGTGCAGCGCTGTTTCCGTGGGTGGAGGTGACAGTTGCCGCCGGCTCGAACGGTGCGGCTCAGCCGCCCAATTACGGCGGCGAGGGCTCGACCTCGATGGGCTTCTTCAACATGCAGCAGGGCGATGCGCCGTACCTGAAGAAGCTCGCCGACAGCTTCGCGATGAGCGACAACTATCACCAGGCGGTGAACGGCGGCACCGGCGCGAACCACGTCATGCTGGGTACCGGGGATGCGGTGTGGTTCAGCGACGGCAACGGCAGTGCCGAGGTGCCGCCCAACAACCCGGTGGACCCGGAGATGCCCGGCACACCGGTGGCGGGCTACACGAGCGCGCTGAGTGAGATCGAGGATCCGAACCCGCAGCCGGGCACCAACAACTTCTACACCCAGGACGGATACGGCGGTGGCTCCGGCTCACCGGCGGCGATGGCGCCGGACGCCAACTACGGCGGTGGCTCGTACGTGGGCTGTGCGGATCCGACGCAGCCCGGCGTATGGGCGATCCGCAGCTATCTCGGTGCGCTGCGACACTCCGTCGATCCGAACTGCGAGCGCGGTCACTATTACCTGCTGAACAACTACAACCCTGGGTACTTCGGCGACGGCAGCAATGCCTACACCGACACGAACGCGGCGAACTACCTGTTCACCGTGCCACCTTCCACGCTGCGCAACATCGGCAACGAACTGGACCAGAAGGGTGTTTCCTGGGCGTATTACGGCGACCAGTTCGATCGATACCTGAACGACAAGTACGACCAGAGCTCGCTCGATGAGTACTGCAACATCTGCAACTGGGCACAGTACTCGACCTCGATCATGACGGATCCCGAGGCGCGTGCCAGGCACCTCAAGGACACCGCCGACCTCTATAGCTCCATCCAGGCGGGTGAGCTGCCGGCGGTGTCGTACGTCAAGCCGAGCGGCTTCGTCGACGGCCATCCGGCCTCCTCGAAGCTGATCCTGTTCGAGGGCTTCGTGAAGAAGATCGTCGACCTGGTGCAGGCGAACCCGAAGCTGTGGGCCGAGACCGCGATCTTCGTCACCTTCGATGAGGGCGGCGGCTACTACGACTCCGGCTACGTGCAGCCGCTCGACTTCTTCGGTGACGGTACGCGCGTACCGCTGATCGTGGTGTCGCCGTACAGCCGTGGCGGGCATATCTCGCACAGCTACAGCGATCACGTGTCCACCATGAAGTTCATCGAGCGCAACTGGCGGTTGCGGCCGGTCACGCGGCGCAGCCGCGACAACCTGCCGAACCCCGTCACGCGGGACAATCCGTACGTACCGGTGAACTCGCCGGCGATCGGCGACCTGTTCGACCTGTTCGACTTCAGCAACTGCAACTAGGCCCGCAACGCGCGGGCGGCTGGCGGACCGCACGCAAGTGCGGTCCGCCAGCCCGGCGACCGGATCCGTGGCATTCTTGTCCTGCGGCGGCAACGGGAGTGAATGCCATGCAGCTGAGCGGTAATACCATGCTGATCACCGGCGGTGGCTCGGGGATCGGACGCGCACTGGCCGAAGCGTTCCACGCCCGCGGCAATCAGCTGATCATCGCGGGCCGCCGTCAGCGGCTGCTCGATGAGGTGTGCGCGGCCAATCCCGGCATGAAGAGCGCGTTGCTCGATATCGAGAGCGCCGCGGGCATCGCGCGATTCGCCGCCGGGCTGACGGAACTGTACCCGGCGCTCAACGTGGTCGTTCACAACGCCGGCATCATGCGCTCCGAAGCGCTGCCGCAGGGGACGCTGGCGGATGCCGAGGCGACCGTGGCGACGAATCTCCTCGGGCCGATCCGGCTCACGGCGGCGCTGCTGCCGCTGCTGCTGCGCCAGTCGCATGCCGCCATCCTCACCGTCTCCTCGGGGCTCGCCTTCGTGCCGCTGGCGAATAGCCCGACCTACTGTGCCACCAAGGCTGCCGTTCACTCCTACACTCAGTCGCTGCGCTATCAGCTGCGCGACACGCACGTGCAGGTGATCGAGATCATCCCGCCGTACGTGCAGACCGAGCTCATGGGTCCTGAGCAGGCGAGTGATCCTACCGCCATGCCGCTGCCGGACTTCATCGCCGAGACGTTGAGCCTCCTCGCAAGCTCGCCGCAGGCGGCCGAGATCTGCGTGGAGCGGGTAAAGCCGCTGCGCTTCGCCGAGGCGCATGGCGAATATGACGCGTTCTACAAACGCTTCAACGATTCGGTGACTGCTGCCCGCGCCGCGCGCCGCCGCTGACGACGACCGCCCGCAGGCACGCACCTGCCGGTCAGGCGTGCGGAATCTTCTGCACGCGCGGCACGAGGCGCGAGTCGCCGAGCTGTCCGGCCACGGCCGCAAAGGCGCTCGCGGGCGCATGCCAGCGCAACCTCTCCACGTCCTCGAACAGCGGCGCATCGGTGCGCAGCGTCGCCAGCCGCTTGAACAGCAGCGCCAGCTCGCGCTGCTCTCCCAGCACCTCCGGCGGAAAGGCCTCGAGCGCCCCGTGTCGGTTGATCAGTCGCGCCGCGGTGGCCCGGCCGATGCCGGCAATCCCCGGGTAGCCATCGGCATTGTCGCCCACCAGTGCCAGGAAGTCTGGGATGAGAGGTGGGTCCACGCCGAACTTCGCGCGTACCGCGGTGGCATCGCGGATCTGCCCGCTGCGGCGGTCCATCTGCACCACGCGGTCGGCGCGCACGCACTGCGCCAGATCCTTGTCGGGGGTCCAGATGCAGACCTTCTGCGTGCGCTCATCCAGCGCGGCGAAATGCGCCGCCGAGGCGAGCGCATCGTCGGCCTCGAGCTCGATCATCGGCCAGACGACGACCCCCATCGCCGTCAGGGCTTCCTCGAGCGGTACGAACTGCGCGAGCAGCGCCGGATCCACGCCGTCGCCGGTCTTGTAGCCGGCCCACAGGTCGTTGCGGAAGGATTCGATCACATGATCGGTCGCGACGCCGACATGGGTCGCTCCCTGCTCGAGCATCTGCAGCACCGTGTGCAGCACGCCGCTCACGGCGCCGAACGGCCGGTCGGTGCCTTTGCTGAAGCGGCGCAGACCGTAGAAGTGCCGGAACAACTCGTAGGTGCCGTCGACCAGGTGAACGATCATGGCGATGCCGGTGGCAGCGGGTCAGGTTGAATCGTGGCGCGTGCGTGGTAAAAGAGTCACGCCATGAGAATACTCGTTGTTGGCAGCGGCCTCATCGGTCTCACCAGCGCCTACTTCCTGCAGGGCCGCGGACACCAGGTAACCGTGATCGAGCGGGCAGAGGGTCCGGGACGGGAAACGAGCTTTGCCAACGGCGGCCTGCTCTCACCCAGCATGCCCGAGCCGTGGAATGCCCCGGGGTGCTGGCGGCAGCTGCTCGGCTCGCTGCACCGCTCGGATACGGCGCTGAAGCTGCGGGTATCGGCGCTGCCCGGGCTGACCGGCTGGGGTGTCAGCTTCCTGCGCAACTCAACCCCGGCGCGCTTCGAGCGCAGCCTGCGCAGCAATCTGCGCCTGGCGCTGTACTCGCTCGAGGTGTTGCAGAAGCTGCGCGCCGAGACCGGCATCGAGTATGGCGGCGCGACGCGCGGCAGCCTGCGAATCTTCCGCGACCGCGCCGCTCTCGAGCATACGCGCGCGGCGGCGGCGCGCTGGTCCGACGGGCGACTGAGCTTCAGCATGCTGTCGCCGGCGGAGGCGGTCGCGCTCGAGCCGGCCCTGGCGCCCATCGCCGGGGAATTGGCGGGCGCACTCCATTGCGACAACGATGAGACGGGCGATGCCTGGCGCTTCTGCGAAGCGCTGGCGCCGCTGGCGCGCGCGCGCGGCGTGCAGCTGCGCTTCGGCGTTTCGATCCGGGGGATCGAGGTCGAGGCGGGACGGGTGAGCGCGGTGCACACGAGCGGGGAGCGAGTGGTCGCGGACCGCTACGTGATTGCGGCCGGCAGCTATAGCACGCAGCTGCTGCGCCCGCTCGGCATCGCGCTGCCGGTGCGGCCGGTGAAGGGCTATTCGGTCACCTTCGACCTGCGCTCGCGCGCACCGCTCCTTGGCATTCCGCTCGTCGATGATGATCTGCACGCCGTGGTCACGCCGCTCGCAGGCCTGATCCGCGCGGCCGGAACCGCGGAATTTGCCGGCTACGACCTGACGCTGCGCCCGGAACGCGTCCGCAATCTGCTCGGATTGGTCGCACGTCTCCTGCCCGGACGCGCGGAGCTGGATCCGTCCGCCGCGAGTGCCTGGTGCGGGTTGCGGCCGGTATCCGCCGACGGCGTGCCGATCATCGGCGCGACGCCAGTGGCCAATCTGTATGTCAGCAGCGGACACGGACCGCTCGGCTGGACGATGGCCGCGGGCTCTGCGCAGCTGCTCACCGACCTGCTGTCCGGGGAGACCCCCGCGCTCGATCCGCGACCGTACGCGCTGGCACGAGTACCTCGGTGAGCGGCGGCGCAGCCGCCGGAACCGCGCGGACGTAGTCCTTGCCGAGCAGTGCGGCGATCGTCGCCGCGATCTGTGCCTGGTGCACCTCGGCAACATGGGCGCGCTCGCCAAGCGGCGCTGTGTCCGGTCCCATCACGGCGATCCAGATGTTCTCCGAGCCGTGCTGCTCGACACCGTGCTCCTTCCATTCGACCAGACCGCTGCCGCGTCCGTGATCGGTGGTGATGATGAAGGTGGTCTGGTCACGATAGGCCGGCAGGCGCTGCAGCGCCGTCCACAGCTGCTCGACGTAGTGATCGAAGCTGTGCGCGGCATGCAGCACCAGGTCGTAGCGGCCCGAGTGCGCCCAGTTGTCCGTCTCGCCGAAGCCGACGAACAACACCCGCGGCAGCTGCTGCCTGGCGAAGGAATCCATCAGCGGGATCTGCAGGAAGGCGTCGTACACGTCCTCGTCGTCCAGTCGCGTAGTGGTGCGGTACAGCTCGTTCATGAGCTCCTGCCGCGGGTCCCCGCCCGCCGGGTAGGGCGGATCCCAGCCGACATGCAGCGGCAGGTGGCTGCGGCCGACGTTGAAGATATCCTTGAAATTCACCCAGGTCGCGTAGACGCTGACGCGTCCCTTCAGATCCGGCAGCGTGTTCAGCCATTCGAACACGGAAACGTTGGGGTTCGGCCCGAACTCGTTGGAGTTGATGCGCGGATCGGGATGCCCGGTCAGCATCTCGTTGTAGCCGGGATAGGAGAAGGCGAGTCCGTTGGTGACCCGGGCGACGCTGCCGCGCGCCTGGTTGCCGAAGATCTGGCCGTGGACCGCTACCGTGCCCCACAGGAACGGCAACAGTGCCCGGCGACGCTCCTTGACATCGGCGCGCCAGAACTCGCGCTTGAGATCCTGCTCCTTGTCCCAGATGCCGCCATTCTTCTCGTTGAGCAGCGTTGCATCGGCGCCGGTGAACACCTCCTGCCAGCGCAGACCATCGCTGACGATCAGCACGACGTTGCGCGTGCGCAGCGCCGCCGTCTGCGCAGCGGCGGGCAGCTGCACGGCGAGCAGCAGCAGCGCGGCGAGCCACAGCGAGCCAGGGCGCTTCAGCATCGGAGCTCTCCAAGTAGAATGGCCAACGATAGCATGCCGATCGGATGACGCACCTGAGCAACAACACTGTCAGAATTCTTCTGCTCGGCGCGCTGCTGGGTTGCGCGGCCATCGGGCCGCCGGATGACACGCTGCGCGTCGGCAGCGTCAGCCTGCAACGCTGCGGGCCCGCCTGGTGCAGCACGCTCGCCCGACCGCTCGATCCGAGCGGCCTGGTGCCCGGAACGCTGCCGGTTTATTTCGAGCTCTATCCGCACGCGGCATCGGGTGCGGCCGCCGGTACGCTGGTCGGGGCCGTCGGCGGCCCCGGCTATCCTTCGACGCAATCGCGCCAAGAGTTTCTCACGCTGTTCGCACCGCTGCGCGACCGCTACGACGTGCTGCTCATGGATTACCGCGGCACCGGGCGCTCCGCGGCCATCGACTGCCGCGCGCTGCAGCATGCCCCCGAGCTGACACGCGCCGACATTGGTGCCTGCGGGCGCTCGCTCGGCCGCCGCGCACCGTTCTACAGCACGAAACTCGCGGCCGATGACCTCGCGGCCGTGCTCGGCTCGCTCGGCATCGATCGCATCGGCCTGTACGGCGAATCCTATGGCAGCTACTTCGCGCAGGTGTTCGCGCGGCGCCACGCGCCGATGGTGCGCGCACTGGTATTGGACGGCGCATATCCGCTCGATGGCCCGGACTACGCCTGGTACCCGAACTACGCGCCGGCGATGCGCGACAAGTTCAACATTGCGTGCCAGCGCGCGAGCGCCTGCCGCGAGCTGCCGGGCACCTCGATCGAGCACATCGCCCCGGCACTGGCACGGCTGCGCGCCGCGCCGCTGCCGGCACAGGTGCGCGTCGGGGCCGGCAGGGCGTTGCGCTTCACCGCCGACGCCTCGCGCCTGGCGATCGTGATGTTCGGTGGCTACCCGGCGTACGCGACCGTGCGCGAGCTCGATGCGGCTGCGCGCGCGTTCGCAGGCAAAGACACGCTGCCGCTGCTGCGGCTGATGGCCGAGGTTGGCCTCGACACCGACTCGCGCGAGGGCGCGCGGTCGGCGATGGATTACAGCGCGGGGCTCGCTGCGGCGGTGTCCTGTCAGGATCCACCGCAGATCTTCGACATGCGACTGCCACCCGGGCAACGCGGCATCGGGCAGCTGCTGGCAGCGCGCCGGCTCGCCGCGCCGGACTCGTACGCGCCGTTCACCATCGATGAGTTCCGTGGCATGCCGCTCGACTATGCGTACCTGGACCAGTGCGCCGAATGGCCGGCGGTAGCCGGCGCGCCGCTGATCGCCACCGAGCCGCCCTACCCGGCAATGCCGGTGCTGGTGATCTCCGGCGAGCTCGACGACGCGACCAGCGTGGCGGACGGCGCGCTTGCGGCGGCGCGCTACCCGCACGGGCACCAGGTCGTGATCGCCAACAGCTTTCACGCCAGCGGCTTTCATCTGAATTCGCCGCCGCGGGCGCGCAGCGAGTGTGCGGCGATACTGGTGCGCCGCTTCCTCGACACGCTCTCGAGCGGCGATGAGGGCTGTGCCCGTGCCGTGCCGCCGGTGCGCCTCGTGCCACGCTTCGCGCGGCAGGCGCGTGAGCTGACAGCTGCGGCGGCGGCGGCCGGCAACGGCGCCTCCGCCGGGCAGCTGCGGGTCGTTACGGCGGTGCTGCTCACCTGCGAGGATGTACTGGTGCGCGCCGAGGAGGACGGTACGGGTGCTGGTGTTGGCCTGCGCGGCGGCGCGTTCAGCGTGGCGGCGGTCGGCAGCGGCTTTCAGGTCGAGCTGCACGATGTGCGCTGGACCGAAGACGTGAGTGCCTCGGGCACCATCGATTGGCCGGGGCGCAGCGGCCTGGTGCACGCCTCGATCACGCTGCAGGGTCCGCAAGGGCCAGGCGAGCTGCAGCTCTCCTGGCCGGAAGGTGTGCCGGAGGCGCGCGCCAGCGTGCACGGCACGCTCGGTGGTGAGGCGGTTGCGGCGGACGCGCCGGCGCCCTAGCGCCTCAGGCGTGCTCGGGTGCCACGGTGCGGGTCGGGTCCACGAGCAACCACGCGGCGGCACTCGCTACGGCGAGCACAGCCCCGATCAGAAAGGCCGCCGTCCAGGCGTGCTGACCTGACAGGTACGCCACGATCGGCGTGGCGATCACGCCACCCAGATTGCCGCCCGTGTTGAGCACACCCGAGGCTGCCATCGCATCACCGCGGCCGATGTGCATGATGGCCGCCCAGTACGGGCCCTCGTTGACCTCGACGGCGCCGTAGCACAGCGCGAGCGCGGCAACGGCCACGATGGGACTTGCCGCATCCACGGCCACGAACAACAGCACCGCGGCCGCCGGGAGCGACAGCAGCGGCACCAGACTCAGGCCCCAGCGCACACCGACGCGGCGCACCAGGACAGTCGCGAGCACGCCGCCCGCGCCGGCCCCGATGGCGGCTGCGAACGGTGGAATGCTCGCCAGGCCACCGCTCTCGAGCACGGTGAAGTGCCGCTCCTGCACCAGGTAGAGAAAGCACCAGTTGGCGAGCAGGTAGAACACGTAGTTCATGCACACGTAGGAGAGGGTCAGCATGAGCACGTCGCGGTTGGTGAGCAGCTGACCCATGCGGCGCCAGGAGATCGTGTAGTCCACCTGTGCGCTCGAGTGCGCGCCGAGCTCGGCGAGCTCCGCCGCACTCACCGCCGGATGCTCGGCCGGCCGATCGCGCCCGTACCAGGCCCACCAGATAATGAGTCCGAGCGGCGGCAGCGCGGTCCAGATGAGCGCCTGCTGCCAGTCGAATGCAGACATGAGCCAGGAGATCAGCGGCGGAGTGAGGGCGGCACCGAGCTGCAGCCCGAGGCTCTGCAGACCCTGCACCAGCGCCCACCTGTCGGGGCTGAACCAGGTCTCGAACACGCCGGCGGAGACCGGGAAGATCGGTCCCTGGGCGCTGCCCAGCAGCAGCTGCAGCGCCGCCAGCACAGCGAACAGTGACGTACCGGCGAGCAGCAGCGGCGACAGCGGGGTGGCGAGCGTGGCAGCGAACGCCACGAGTCCGATCACCACGAACATCCGCCGCGCGCCGAGGCGCTGACCGATGACGCCGCCGGGAAACTGCATCAGCGTGTAGCCAATGAGCAGCGCGTCCTCGAGCCAGCCGATCTGCAGCTGGCTCAAGTGCAGCTGCGGCATCATCTGCAAGCCAGCGACGGTGATGCTGCGCTGCTGCACGTAGGCAATGAAGCCGAAGCCGAACAGGAAGGCGAAGATCTTCCAGCGCACGCGCACGCGCATGCGTGACGGGAACACGGGACGTGCTGAGGCGGCAGTCCCCTCGGTCACGTCGCCTCGACCGCATCCCCGATCCGATCGAGGACGTAGCGACGGATGTCGAGATTGAAGTCCTCCATCGGCGCGTACCAGCCACGCTCGTGCACGCGTGCGCTGATGCCCTGCTGCACGGCCTCGCATATCGCCCAGTCCTGGCGGTTGACCAGGTCCCAGAAAGCCGTGGTGTCGGTGGGATCGAAGTCGGGCTTGGCGATCTCGAACGGCTCGAACAGGAAATGGCAGGTGATGCCGGTGTGCGCCGCGCTGCGCGGCTGCAGGATGAACACCGCCGCGTGATCGCAGGCGAGACTCACGAACAGGTTGGGGTACACCAGCTCACCCTTGTGGCGGTCGCGCTCGTCCTCGTTCAGCGTCGGGAACGGGCGCCGCCCCGTCGTGCCCGAGGCCGTGAAAGTGTAGGCGCCAGGCCGATGCGGGATGCCGCGCGCCCAGTCGAGGCCGGCACCACCGCGCTCGCGGAACGCCGGCACCACGGCGCACAGCTCCGGATGCACGCCACCACAGTGATAGCACTCGTTGTAGTTCTCGCAGATCACCTTCCAGTTGGCGGCGACCTCGTAGCGGATCGTGTGTCCGATGCGCAGTTCGGCGAGCGGGTAGCGCTCGACCCGGCCCGGTATCGCGCCGAGCTGCCCGGCAAGCGGGCCGGCGCCCGTCGGTGTCAGGTTGAGGAACACGAAACCGCCCCAGCACTCGACGCCCACCGGATACAGGGCGAAAAGGCTCCTGTCGAGCGCCGCATCGCTGCCGAGATGCGGCGCGGCGAGCAGCTGCCCGTCGAGATCGTAGCTCCACTGGTGATAGGGGCAGGTGATGCGGCCGCCGCCGATGCCGCCGCGCAGTGGCAGCGACGCGGCCGCGCCGGGGGCCACCGGCGCGCGGCACAGACGCGCCCCGCGGTGGCGGCAGGTGTTGTAGAAAGCGCGCAGCTGCCCGGCGCGGTTGCGCACCAGGATCACGCTCTCAGCTGCGACATCCAGCACCCTGGCGGCGCCCGGGCCGGCCAGCTCTTCCTCGCGGCCGACGCACAGCCACTCACGGCAGAAGATGCGTTCCTTCTCCAGCGCGAATATCGACTCGGTGCGGTACCAGCTCGAAGGCAGGGTCGGCTCGAGGCCGGCGAGCGGTGGTGGCAGCACCGCGGCGCTCATGATGCTTTCGCCAGCGGCGCATCGCGCCGGTACACGAGCTGCGCCGGATCTTCATCGAGCTCGCGGGCATAGCGGTGCCCGGAATACACCGCGTGCACGATCGCCCCCGGGGCGAGCGCATCGCCGATGCGGGTGACCGATCTGATACCGGCGCGCTGCAGCTCTTGTGGCTGCGCCGCGAGCGCGGCGTGCAGCGCATCGTTCGCAAGGCGCGTACCGACGATCAGGAGCGAGGCGCACTCGATGTGGTCTTCCGCGCTGGTGAACTGGTTGGCGAGCGTCACCCGACCGCGCGCGAAGCCCGTGACGCGCGTGAGCGTGTGCAACGCGATGCCGGCCGCCGCCAGCGCGCGATGTACCTGCGGCTGCTCGTTGCTCATGATGCCCCAGGCGGAGGCATGTCCGGCCGGCGTGACATAGCTCACCCGCAGGCCGCCGCGCGCGAGCTGCTCGGCGAGCGCGCTGCCCATGTAGTAGTTGTCGAAGTCGTAGACGACGATCGGTCCCTCGAGGCGCGTGCCGGCGGCGACGTCGTCGGGTGTGAACACGCCGGGTGCGTCGAGCTCACCGGCCGGTACCTCGAGCGGGGAGTACAGCAGGCGCTGCCAGCGCGCGCCGGTTGCGATCACGACATGGCTGCTGCCGAACTCGAGCACCTCCTCCGCCGACAGTTGATTGCCGCGATAGATGTTGACGTTGGCGAGCCGCTGCAGCTGGCCGCGCCGCCAGTCGAGCACCCGGCCCCAGTTGCTGAGTCCCGGCAGCCGCGTCTCGAAGCGCAGCCGGCCGCCGATCTCCTCGGCGCCTTCCGCCAGGGTCACCTCGTAGCCGCGGCGCCCGAGCGACAGGGCACACTCGAGGCCCGCAGGTCCGCCGCCCACGACGAGCACACTGGCCGCACTCGCCGCCGGTGCGATCACTTCCGGATGCCAGCCGCGGCGCCACTCCTCGCCGATGGTCGGGTTCTGCGTACAGCGTACCGGCACGCTGTCGTGCCAGCTCGAGATACAGATGTTGCAGCCGATGCACTCGCGAATATCCCCCTCGCGACCGTCGTCGATCTTCTGCGGCAGGAACGGGTCGGCGATCGAGGGTCGCGCGGCACCGATCAGGTCGAGCACGCCGCGCCGCACCTGTCCGACCATGGTATCGGGGGAGGTGAAGCGGCCGACACCGACCACGGGCTTACTGGTGAGTTTCTTCACGAACTCGATGGTCGGCTCGTGGCTGCCTTCAGGCGCGAAGCGCGACGGCGCACAATCGGTCGGCGAAGAGTCCATCTTGACGTCCCACAGATCAAGCGCCGCATCGAGCAGCGTCACGACCTCGTGGCCTTCCGAGGGGGCGACCTCGCTCGGCCGCCCGCGCAGCTCCTCGAGGCTGATGCGCAGCGCCACCGCACACTGATCCCCGGCCGCCTCGCGCGTGACCTCGAGCAGCTCGCGCACGATGCGCACGCGGTTGGCGACCGGGCCGCCATAGGCGTCGGTGCGGTGATTCCATTCCGGAATCAGGAACTCGTACGGCAGATAACCCATGCCGGCGTAGACGTACAGAATGTCGAAGCCGGCGCGACGCGCACGCTGCGCCGCTTCCTTCTGCCAGCGCAGCAGGTCGCGGATGTCGTGCGCATCCATCCGGCGCGGCCGCTGGTTGCCCATGAAGTTGACGTGCGTCGCCATCCACGAGGTCCCGGAGGGCGACAACGGCGGGATGCGGCTGGTGCGGTTCATCACCGAGCCGCCGCCATGCCACAGCTCGATGCCGGCGAGCGCGCCGTGGCGATGCACCGCCTCGGTCATCAGCGCGTGCGAGCGGATGTCCTGCTCGTCCCAGAGGGTGGCAAACGGCAGCGGCGCATCATCGGAGCTCGGATCGATGGACACGTAGCCGGTGCACACCACGCCCCAGCCGCCTTCCGCCTTGGTCTCGCGGAAGCGCGCGCGCATGTGCGGCATGGCATTGGTCATGCCGGCCGCATGCGGCACGGCGTAGAAGCGGTTGCGCGTGGTCACCGGGCCGATCTTCACCGGCTCGAACAGGACGTCGTATCGCGGATTGCGCGCCATGTCTTGCCGAGTCTGCCTGTAATTGAGCAGGTGTTCAATAGTGCGGCGCCGTGCATCGGCGACCGCTATGCTTGCCGCCATTGTAAGAGGCCGCGGCTGTTTCGCGCGAAAGGGGTCACGTGGCTCGATCGTTCGTCCTGTTGCTGCTCATTGCGCTGCTGCCCGGCGTAACAACCGCCCAGCAAATCGCTCCCGACACGGCGGAAGCCGGCTCGGTCGAGGAGATCGCGCGGGCGACTACCGAGGCGCGGTTCCTGTCGCCCTGGGTCACCTATCTGCCGGCCTCCCCGAGCGTGGTCTCGCCGCGCGCCTTCCTGCACCGCATCCCGGGCGCACCCGGTGAGCTGGTGAACTCCGCCACCGCCTATGCCTATTGCCGCGCGCTCGCCGGCTCCTCGCCGCGCGTGCGCCTGTTCACCCTCGGCCGCTCGGAGGAGGGCCGGGACATCGTGCTGCTGGCCATCGCCGATGAGGCCGGCATCGCAGCGCTCGGTGAGCTGAAGGCCGCGACCGCGGCGCTCGCCGACCCGCGCCGCACCGATGCCGCGGCAGCCGCGCGCCTGATCGCCGATGCGCGCCCGATCTACTACCTCAACGCCGGGCTGCATTCGGACGAGACCGGCTCCACCGAGTCGGTGCTGGAGCTGGCTTACCGGCTGGCCGTATCCGAGCAGCCGATGATCCGGCGCATCCGCGAGAACGTGCTGGTGCTGATCAACCCCATCGCCAATCCCGACGGGCGCGACAAGCAGGTCGACTGGTTCTATCGCTATCTCAAGGGCAAGACCGACCAGGCGACGCTGCCGCGCCAGGCGCCGCCGTACTGGTCGAAGTACGCCATGGTCGACATCAACCGCGACGCGCACCAGCAGGTGCACGAGACGACCAAGGCGGTGTTTCGCATGCTGTTCACCTGGCACCCGCAGGTGATCCACGATCTGCACGAGAGCATCGCGCTGCTGCTGACCTGGAACGGCACCAATCCCATCAATCAGCACGTCGATCCGCTCACCTACGCCGAGCGGCTCGAGCTGAGCTTTCACGAGGTGCAGACACTCACCGGGTTCGGCATGCCGGGGGTGTGGAGCTGGAACTTCGGTGATGACTGGGCGCACCTGTACCTCGACTCGATTGCCACCAATCACAATGCCGACGGGCGCGGCTACGAGACCTTCGGCAACGGCAGTGCCGAGACCATGCGCACCGAGCAGCCCGGCAGCGACAGCAGCGTCGAGTGGTATCGGCCCGTGCCGCCGCCGGCCGCGGGCTCGTTCCTCTGGTCGGCGCGCGACAATGTCAATTACAACGAGACCGCGATACTCGCAGCGCTAGACGATACGGCGCAGCAGGCGAAGACGCTGCTCAACAATTACTACCAGAAGAACCTGCACTCCTGGCGCCGGGGGCTCGATGAGCCGCCGTACGGCTTCGTGATCCCGGACGGGCAGGGCGATCCGACGCGCGTCGCGCAGATGGTCGAGCGGCTGCTGTCGCTCGGCATCGAGGTCGAGCGCGCGAGCGCCGCGCTGACTCTCAAGGAGGGCAGCTGGCCGGCCGGCACGTACGTCGTACGCCTCGACCAGCCCTACCGTGACTACGCCGTCGATCTGCTGACCGCGCAGCACTACCCGAAGGACGGCCCGGAGGCGTACGACGATATCTCCTGGTCATTCCCGGCGCACTACCACCTGACGGTGATCCCGACCGCGGACCCGCAGGTGCGGGCCGCCGCGCTGAGCCCACTCGGCACTGCGCCCCACGTCGCCGGCACCGTCAGCGGTTCCGGTCCGGTCTTTCTGCTCGCCGACACCGGACAGGAGGGGCTGCTCGAGGCGCGCTACGCGCTCGCGCGCTTTCAGGTGGCGATCGCCGAACGGCCGTTCAGCGTCGCGGGCGCCGACTACCCGGCTGGCTCGTGGATCCTGCCTGCGCAGAGCGGTCTGGCCGCGGCAGTGCACGAGGTGGCATCGAGGCTGGGGCTCGATTTCGCGAGCTCCGCGAGCCTGCCGGATGTGGCGCGTCACGAGGCGCCGGTGGCCCGGCTCGGCGTGTGGGTACCGTGGGCGGACACCGACACGAGCGGCTGGGCGCGCTACTCGCTCGATCAGCGCCACATTCCCTACACCTACGTGCGCGATGAGGACATTCGTGCCGGCCACCTCCGGGACAAATACGACGTGCTGCTCTACCCGCACGTGGACCTGGAGCTCGCCGAGCAGATCGAGGGACTGCACCGCTCGTGGGGGCCGATGCCCTTCAGGAAAACCAGTGCGACGCCGAGCTTCGGTACGCCGGCATCTTCCGATGACATCACCGGGGGTATCGGCTACGGCGGACTCGCCGAGCTGCAGAAGTTCCTCGACGGGGGCGGACTGCTGGTCACGCTCGGCAGCGGCTCGATGCTGCCGCTGGAGGCGGGACTGGTGCGCGGCGTGCGCCGTGAGGCTGGCGGCACGCCGCGCAGCACCCAGGGCGGTGGCGCCGCTGCGGCCGCCGCGTCGCAGTCCGCCGAGACGCGCACCCCCGGCGCGCACGTGCGCGTCTCCTTCGCGCGGCCCGAGCACCCGATCGCGTACGGTTACGCCGCTCACACCTGGGTGTTCCGCCAGAACTTTCCGCTGTATTCCATTCCGCGCCGCTGGCTGCGCATGGCGTACTGCACCGTCTGTCTCGACGGACCCGTCGATCGCCACAGCATCGTGCTCGAGTGGGGCGATCGGGACGGCGCGCCGTTCGTGGTCAGCGGCCAGGCGTGGGGCGAGGAGAACCTGATCGGCCGCGAGGCCATCCTGGACACCCCGGCGGGCAAGGGACACGTGATCACGTTCAATTTCAATCCGCTGCACCGCGATCTGAATCGCGGCGATCAACGCCTGCTGTGGAACGCCATCATCAACTGGCGCGCGATCCTCGCTGCGCCCTGAAGCAGTACTACCGCGCCGGGGTCGGCAGCAGGCGGTTGTATTTCGCGAGGATTGCGCGCAGCTGATCGTGCGGCAGCGCCTGGGCGAAGTGGTCGTCGATGCCCTTCATGTCACGCGCAGCCACCATGGCATTGACGATCGCTTCCTCGGTCGCCTCGACCGTCGCCGCGAACACTGGATCCAGCAGGTCGTTCGGCATCATGGTGAGCGCGACGAGATGATCGGGGTCGCTGGCGGAAGGATTGGCCGTCGAGAAGGCGATGAAGATGTCGCCCGAGCCGTTGCCGGCGATGCTGCCGGTGCGGCCGATGCCGAGCGACACGCGCCGCGCCAAGCGCTTCAACTGATGCGGCAGGAGCGGCGCGTTGGTCGCGACCACCACGATGATCGAGCCGCGCTCCTCGAGCGCCGAGGGCATCCAGGCGTACGGATCGAGGCCCGGGATCTCACGTCCCACCGGAATGCCGGCGATGCGCAGGTTCTGTCGCCGCCCGTAATTGCACTGCACCAGCACGCCCACCGCGTAGCCGTGCTCCTTGATGCTCACCTGGCGCGAGGAGGTGCCGATGCCGCCCTTGAAGCCGTTGCAGACCATGCCCGTGCCACCCCCGACGGCGCCTTCCTCGACGGCACCGGAGTGCGCGCTGTCGATGGCGTGGAACACGTGCTCAGGTCTAACGTGAAAGCCATTGATGTCGTTCAGCCAGCCGTCCCAGGTCTCCGCCACCACCGGCAGCGACCACCAGTCGTCGTCTGCGCCGACAGGACCGTGCGCGACCCGCCAGGCAATGACCGCATCGCGCACCACCCCGACACTGTGCGTGTTGGTGATCATGATCGGGCCCTCGAGCAGCCCCGACTCCTCCACCCAGGTGGTGCCGGTCATCTCGCCGTTGCCGTTCTCCGCGTACCAGCCGGCGAAGGAGAAGTGCTGCATGGAATCGGCCGCTGCACGCGGCAGTACGGCGGTGACGCCCGTGCGTACCGGGCCCTTGCCGACCACGAGCTTGCCCTCGCCGCTGATCAGCGTGGTGTGCCCGACGAGAACGCCCGGCACGTCGGTGATGGCGTTGAGCGGTCCCGGCGTGCCATCGAAGGGCACCCCCAGGTCACGAGCGCGCACGGGCGCGGTGGCATCGGCGGCCACGGCGGCCGTGCCGGCGGCAACGGCAAGAGTGAGCATGGCGAGAGCGAGCACTGGACGCAGCATGGACTGGAAGCTCCGGGGTTGAGGGTTAACGGTGCATGTCAGGCGCGTGCGCTGGCGGTGGCGCCGCGCTGCGCGTACCACCAGTAGACCCCGTAGACGGGCACGCCCACGGCACACAGCGCCAGCGCCCACAACAGCGACTTGCCGCCGATGCCGATCGACACCCACGTGCAATAGACGAGCGCGATGAACGCCGCCACGACCCAGCGCAACTCGCGCGCACCCACGGTGGCCAGCTGGCCGCGGCTCCACAGCAGCAGTACCGCGAGCGCACAGCCGAAATAGATCGGCAGGTTGGCGGCGGTGACCACGAGGCTCAGGAACGTGAACGCGCCGGCCATCGAGTCGTTGTAGTTCGACACCATCATGACGCTCGCCAGCACGCCGGTGAGCACGAAGGCGCGCGTGGGCGCGCCGTGCCCGTTCACCTTGCCGAGCGCGCGCGGAAAGCCGCCATGCTTCGCGAAGGCCACCGTGAGCTCGCCGAGTATCAGCGTCCAGCCGTTCAGCGCCCCGAGGCCGCTCACGATCACGAACGCCGCCAGCACTTTGCCGGAGCCGGCGCCGAGGAAGCGGGCAAACAGATCCGCGAACGGGGCGTTGGAGGCTGCCAGCTCCGACTGCGGCAGGAGCAGCATCGGCACCAGCGACACGCACATGTAGATGAGCGCCACGACCACCGTACCGATGAAGGTGGCGCGCGGGATGGTGCGACCCGGGTCGCGCACGCGGCCGGCCGGCATGGCAGCGCATTCCACGCCCAGCATCGCGTACAGCGCGAGTGTCGATGCGGCCATCACGCCAGACGGGGAGATCGGCGTCGGTGGCACGTGCACCACGGCTGCGGCGTGCGGGGCGAGCAGCACCCACAGCCCGAGCGCAATGATCCCGACCTGCGGCAGCAGCTTCAGCACCGTGCTCAGCACCTGCACCCCAGCGGCGGTGCGTACGCCGCGCAGGTTGATCAGCACGAATCCCCACAGCAGCGCGAGCGCGGTGCTGGCGGCCAGCGTGTGATTGACGCCGAGCACGGGAAAGAAGATCGACAGGTAGCCGACCACGCCGGTGACCAGCACGGCATTGGTGATCCAGGTGGACACCCAGTAGCACCACATGAGCACGAACGCGACGCCGCCGCCCAGTGCGCGGCTGGCGTAGGCGTACGGGCCGTCATCCTGGGGAAACGCCCGGGCGAGACCTGCGAAAACCCAGGCGATGAAGATGCAGCCGCCGGTGGTGATCAGCCACGCTGGGACTGCGTTGAGACCGTACGGGGCGAGCGATGCCGGCAGCATGAAGATGCCCATGCCGATGGTGTTGCCCACCAGCAGCGCGGTACACGTCAGCAGCCCCAGGGCGCGGGTTTCGCTGGCGCCGGCTGTCACGCGCAGCGCTCGTTCACCGAGCCGCCAGCGCTTCGCTGAGCGCAGTAGTGAGCAGACCCAAGGCCTGATCGACGTGCTGGCGATTGATCATGAGCGGTGGAATGAAACGCACGGTGCTCAGGCCGCAGGATAGCAGCAGCAGGCCATTGTGGAAGGCGCGCGTCAGCACCGCGTCGCACAGCGCCCGGGCCGGGGCACGCGTGCTGCGATCGGTCACCAGCTCCATGCCGATCATCAGCCCCTTGCCGCGCACGTCGCCGATGCAGGGGAAGCGCTGCTGCAGCTCGCGCAGGCGGCCGATGAAGTACTCGCCCACGGCCGCGGCGTTGGCGGCGTACTCGCGCTCGACCAGATCGAGCGTGGCGAGCGCGGCCGCGCAGCACAGCGGGTTGCCGCCGAAGGTGTTGCCGTGCGCGCCGCGCTTCCACTGCTGCATGTAGCGGCGGCGGGCGACGACCAGCCCGAGCGGCAGTCCCGAGGCGAGTCCCTTGGCGAGCGTCATGATGTCCGGCTGCACGTTCCAGTGCTGGCTGGCGAACATCTTGCCGGTGCGGCCGATGCCCGACTGCACCTCATCGAAGATCAACAGGATGCCGTGGCGGTCGCACAGCGCGCGCAACCCCGCGAGGAAGCCGTCGGGCGGCACGAGGTAGCCACCTTCCCCCTGGATCGGCTCGACCAGGATCGCGGCCACTTCCGCGGGCGGCACGTTGTTCAGGAACAGCACGTTCTCGATGTAGTCGATGACTGCCTTGCCCTGGTCGGCACCGAGCAGCAACGGCCGATAGACGTTCGGGTACGGCACGTGCGTGACCCCGGGCATGGTGGGGAAGAAGCCCGCCTGCTGCGTGTACTTGCTGGAGGTGAAGGCGAGCGAGCCCATCGAGCGGCCATGGAAACCACCGAGAAAGCCGAGGAAGCGCGGCCGCCCGGTGACGTAGCGCGCGAGCTTGAGCGCCCCTTCGACCGCTTCGGTGCCGCTCTGACAGATCAGCACCTGTGCCGGCTCACCAACCGGATCGAGCCCGTTGACACGCTCGGCGAGGCGCGTCATGCGCTCGTGCCAGTAGTCGGAGGAGATGTGCAGGAAGTCGTCCGCGGCGCTCTTGATCGCCTGCACTACTTCCGGATGCGCATGTCCGGTGCTGCACACGCCAATGCCGCTCATGAAGTCGAGATAGCGGTTGCCGTCGACGTCCCATACTTCCGCACCGCGGCCCTTGGCCATCACGAACGGGTAGTCGCGTGGGTAGGACGGCGTCGTCACCGCGCGGTCGCGCGCGATCAGCGCCTGCGCCCTGGGACCGGGGAGAGTCGGATGAAGGTGAGTTGCGTGCATGGGCAATGTTCCTCGCCGCCGCCTCAGTGAGCCGCGGGCAGTGTGATGCGTATGGGTTGGGTGTGCGCCTGCCGGGTGCGCGCGTGCAGGTCACGCAACGTGACCAGCTCTTGCCGCTCGGGCGCCGGCAGCACTTCGAGCGTTGCCGCGACCTGAAGCGGCCAGCCGGTGGCGGCGCGCGCCGCCTGCACGCTCACTCCCGGGTAGAGCGCAGCGAGCTCGAGCTCGCAGGTCTCACGATGCGGGCGCAGCACGCCGAAGTCGGTGATCACCGCGCGCGGTCCCCCTCCCGGGCAGCCGCTCGCCGCGCGCGCGCCCGCACCCTCGAGATAGCCGCAGGAGGTGCGAAAGTCGAGCGCGGCCACGAAGCTGCGCGGCGTCTGCTTCATCACGACCAGCACTTCATGTGCGTAGGTGGCGATCTCCGGGGCGCCCCCGGCGCCGGGCAGGCGCACGGTCGGGTGGGCGTAGCTGCCGATCACGGTGCTGTTGAGATTGCCGAAGCGGTCGATCTGCGCGGCGCCGAGAAAGCCGACGTCGACGCGGCCGCGCTGCAGGTAATGGGCGAAGATCTCCGGCAACGGTACCACGCAGGTCGCGGTCTCGGCGAGCTCGCCATCCCCGATCGACAGCGGCAGCACCACCGGGCGGGTGCCCACGGTGCCGGATTCGTAGATCAGCACCAGGTCGGGCGCGTGCGTCAGGCGCGCGAGGTTGCAGGCCGCGCTCGGCAGGCCGATGCCGACGAAGCACACCGCGCCGTTACGCAGCTGCCGCGCGGCCGTCACGGTCATGATCTCATCGCCACTGTAGGGCGCTGTCTTCATGCCGCGACCCCGAGCGCGCGCAGCAGCGCGCCGTGATCGCGCGTGCCGAGCACGTGCTGCTGCATCCACGCCGTGAAGCGCGCACGGTCGCGCGCAATCTCGTCCCAGGCGAGGTAGAAGCTGTTGTCGCGCGCGTAGTAGCCCTGTGCGTAGGAAGGGTAGGCGCCGCCCGGCACGATGCTGGCGGCCGTGATGATGCAGGCAGGCAGCACCAGCGCGTTCATCTCGACGCGCAGCGTCTCGACCTGCTCCTCAACGGTGACCAGCACCCGGCGCGCGGCCATGGCCGCTTCCTTCGCCGCGCCGACGATGCCGCGGATCAGCACGTTGCCGCGGGCATCGATCTGCTGTGCATGCAGCACGGTGACGTCCGGATTGATGGCCGGCACGACGCTGAGCGCGGCACCGCTGAACGGACAGCGCAGCGTTCTGACACCACTGTCGGGCAGCCGATCGAGGTCGGTGGTCGCGTGCCGCCGCAGCACCCCGCAGGGCATGCCGCTGGCGCCGGCCTGGTAGGCGACCGCCATCTCCGCGTGCGTGAACTCCGCCAGCGTGAGCGGCTGCGGCCACTGCCGCTCGACCGCATCGCGCAGACGGTGCAGTGAGCCGACGCCGGGATTGCCGCCCCAGGAGAAGGTGAGCCGCGTGGCGCACCCCATGCCGATCAGCTGGTCGTACACCAGGTCGGGCGTCATGCGGATCAGGTGCAGGTCGCGCCGCCCCTGGCGGACGATCTCGTGAGCGGCCGCGAACGGGATCAGGTGGGTGAAGCCCTCGAGCGCAATGCTCTGACCGTCCTGCACGTGCGCGGCGATGGCATCGGGCAGAGACAGCAGCTGCATGGCGCTCACTCGACCACGGTCTGTGACTGCTCGCGCAGGTATTGCGGCAGGTAATAGAAGGACGCAATCGCCTTGCCGGTGGTGCCCGAGCCCTTCCATCCGCCGAACGGCTGGTAGCCGGGCCACGCACCGGTGGTCGCACCCTGTGGCCGGTTGGCATAGGTGACACCGGCCTCGATGTGATCCTGGAACCAGGCGATCTCGTCACTGCTGCCGTAGAAGCCGGCGGTCAGGCCGAGCGGTGAAGCGTTCGCGAGCCGCATGGCTTCATCGTTCGAGGACACGCGGTGCACCATGAGGATCGGCAGGAACATCTCGTGCTGCCACAGCGCATGATCCGGCGGCGCCTCGGCGAGCGTCGGCTGCACGAAGTAGCCGCGACCGAGTGCGCCCTCGCGCAGCTGCTCACCGCCGCTCAGGATGCGCGCGCCATTCGTGCGCAGCGCCGCCGCGTAGCGGGCGTAGTCCTGGTAGCCGGATTGGGTGGCGACGGGACCCAGCCAGTGCTCGCGGCGCGCCGGATCGCCGATGCGCAGTGCGCTCGTTTCCTTCTGCAGCCGCTCGATGAGCTCGCCCGCCACCTGGGCGTCGACGTACAGCCGCGACAGCGCCGAGCATTTCTGCCCGCCCATGCCGAAGGCCGAGCGAACGATGCCCGCCGTGGCGCGCGCGAGATCTGCCCGCGCGGTGACGATGCAGGCGTTCTTGCCGCCCATCTCGGCGATGCACGGGCGCGGATAGCGACCGCCCTGCAGCTTCAGCGCGATCTGCCGGCCGACCTCGTAGGAGCCGGTGAAGGTCACGCCGGCGGTGAGCGGATGATCGATGAGCGCCGCGCCGATCTCGCTGCTCGAGCCGCTCAGGTAATTGAACACCCCGGCGGGCAATCCGGCATCGCGGATGCAGTCGGCCAGCAGCCGTCCCGCCCAGGGCGTGGCGGTCGCGCCTTTGAGCACCACAGTGTTGCCGGTGATCAGCGCCGCGGCGACCGGACCGGCCGCGAGCGCGATGGGAAAGTTGAATGGGGTGATCACCACCCAGGCGCCGTAGGGCTTGAGCACGCTGCGATTGCGCGACACGTGGCTCGCCAGCGGATCGTTCGGCAGCACGTGATCGAAGCCGCTGGCGTGCTCGAAATCGTCGCAGTAGGTGTGGAAGAAGTCGGCCGCCTCCTGGGCTTCGCCGAGCGCTTCCATGCGGTTCTTGCCGACTTCCAGCGTGAGTGCGGCGGCGATGTCGTAGACACGCTCCTCGATCAGCTGTCCGACGCGCCGCAACAGCTGCGCGCGGCCCGTTGCCGGGGTATGCCGCCAGGCCGGCCACGCGCCGTGCGCGGCGCGCAGCGCCGCGTCCGCGTCCAGGGCCGTGGCGGCCACGAAGCGACCGAGCTGCTGCTCGAGATTTGCCGGGTTCATCTTCGCGGTGCTGGCGCCCACCGGCGGATCCTGGCCCGCGATGTGCAGCGCATGCTCGCCCCCCAGACGGCTGCTGAGGCGCGCCATGGCGGCATCGAAGCGCGTGTGCAGCTCCTCGGGGGGACTGAACATCGTCGCGTAAGTGAGCTTGAAGGTCATGGCTACATCGCTCCCGCCGCGGGCATTTCACCGATCAGGCGTTCCAAGAGGTCCAGGGCATCGGCGAGCTCGCGCTCGCCGATGACGAGCGGCGGCGCGAGCAGGATGAGATTGCCGCGCGCCGCGAACGAGACGCCCTGGCTCAGCCCCTGCGCCAGCAGGCGGCGCAGTGCGCCGGGCAGCTGCGGCCAGGGCGCGAGCGGCTCACGCGTCGTGCGATCGCGCACCAGCTCGATCACCGCGAACAGCCCGTGCCCGCCGCGCACCTCGCCGATGACGGCGTGGCGCGCCTGCATGCGCCGCAGACGCTCGAGCAGGGCGGCGCCGAGTGCGCGCGAGCGTGCGATCAGGCCCTCGTCGCGGTAGCTCTCCAGCGCTGCGACTCCCGCGGCGCACGACAGCGGGTGGCCGCAGTAGGTGAGCCCGGTGAACAGCATCTGCGGCTCGAGGGCCCGCGCCACAGGGGCTGCGAGCACCACGGCACCGAGTGGCAGGTGCGCACCGGTGAGTCCCTTGGCGAGTGTCATCAGGTCCGGGCGCGCCGCCTCGCCGTAGCGCTGCCAGGCGAACCATTCACCGCAGCGACCGAAGCCGCTCATGACCTCATCCGCGATCAGGTACACGCCGCGGGCGCGGGTCGCAGCCCGCAATGCCGGCCAGAAACTATCGGGCGCCACGATGCCGTTGGTGCCGGCATTCGGCTCCATCAGCACCGCGGCCACCTCGCCCGCGCCGCGTGCGCCGATGAGGCGGGCGATCTCTTCCGCGGCCGCCGCACCGCAGGCCGCCTCGCTGGTGGTGCCGAACGGGCAGCGGTAGGCGTAGGGCGGCGGCACGTGCAGCACGCGCAACAGCTCCGGCTCGGCCTGCGACGCGGTGCGCGCATCGCCGGAGAGCGCCATCGCCGCGTAGCTGGCGCCGTGGTAGGAACGATCGCGCGTGATGATGAAGCCGCGCGGCTTGCCGGCAGCCTGGCGGGCGAACTTGACGGCATGCTCGTTGGCGTCCGCGCCGCCGAGGGTGAAGAACACCCGCCCGCCCTCGAAGCCGGACACCTCCAGCAGCTGCGCGGCGAGGCGCGCGCGCGGCTCGGCACCCCAGGCGCTGGTGACGAAGCACAACGCTTGCGCCTGGCGGCGGATCGCGGCGATGACGCGCGGATGCTGATGGCCGAGGTTGCTGCATTCGGCGAGACTGCTCATGTCGAGGATCGCGCGGCCGTCGGCGGTGAGCAGGCGCGCGCCGGCCCCGCCCACCACGGTCGGCGCATCCCACTCGCTCTGTATGCACCAGCTGTGCAGCACGGTGTGCCGCTCGGGCGGGGCTGGCTCTGCCGGCATTGGGCTCGCGGCCATTTGTGCTATTATCGAACAGCAATTCGCAATGCGAATCACATTAGACGCCGCCCGTGATACCGCCGTCAACGACCGCCGATTTCGCCGACAGCCCCGACTATGTGCAGTCGCTCCACCGCGGGCTGGCGGTGGTGCGCTCGTTCGACGCCGGGCACGACGCCATGACGTTGTCGGAGGTCGCCACGCGCGCGCAGCTGTCACGCGCCGTGGCGCGGCGCCTGCTGATGACGCTCGAGTATCTGGGCTACGTGCGCCGCCAGGCACGGCAGTTTTCGCTCACCCCACGGGTGCTCGAGCTCGGCTTCAGCTACCTGTCCTCGCTGACGGTGGCAATGCTGGCGCAGCCGTTCATGGAGGAGGTGGCGCACACCATCGACGAGTCGTGCTCGCTGGCCGTGCTGGATGATTACGACATCGTGTACGTGCAGCGCGTCGCCGTGCGCAAGGTGATGGCGATCACCCTCGGCATCGGCGCGCGGCTGCCGGCTTTCTGTACCTCGATGGGGCGGGTGCTGCTCGCCGGGCTCAGCGAGGAGGCGCTGGAACGCTGGCTGCGCGGTCTGCGGCCGGTGGCATTCACGCACCTGACACTCACCGACAAGGTGGCGCTGCGCGCGGTGCTGCAGCGCGTGCGCGCTCAGGGCTACGCCTACGTCGAGCAGGAGCTGCAGGAAGGCCTGAGCTCGCTCGCCGTGCCGGTGCGCGACGGCCAGGGACATACCATCGCGGCCCTCAACACCGGCATGCCGCTGCGGGTCGGTGCCCGTGCACACGCGCTGAAGAAGGTGCTGCCGGCGCTGCGCACGGCGGCGGCCCGGATCGAGCGCAGCCTCGGCGCGCGCGCGGGCGGGGTCGCTGCGATCGCGCGCGCCTGAGCACACTTCGCTCAGTATTCTTCGGAGACGTTTTCCGCCGCGGCGCCCGACAGCGGCCGCTGGAAGGAGCGCACGGCGAAATAATAGACCGGACCCACGACCGCTATGCCGACCAACCAGGACAGATCGACGCCGCCGAGCGCGCGCGCCAGAGGCCCGGTGTAGAAGTCGGCTGCGATGAACGGGATCTGCACCACGATTCCCACCAGGTAGCAGGCCAGCGCGGTGAGGTTGTAATGACCGTAGACCCCGCCGTCCGGAGAAAAAAAAGACGGCACGTGGTAATCACCAAAACGGATCAGATAGTAGTCGATGAGATTCACCGCGGTCCAGGGCACCAGCAGGTAAAGCAGCAGCTCGTTGAAGTGACTGTAGAGAGTCAGGAAATTCGCCGCACCCGCGATGCCGATGAGCAGAGCGATGAGGAATATTGCCGAGGCGATCGCGATGCGTGCACGGTGCGTTATGCGCCAGCGCGGCACCAGTGTATGCCCCAGCGTGATCATCGCCAGCGAGCCTCCATAGAGGCAGATGGAGCCGGCAACTGCGACACCCGGTGCGAACAGCAGCATGATCAGGAGGCTCACCGGCCCGGTGAGATGAGCGATTGCGGTGACGACGTTGCCGTCGATCACGGCCGGACCGATCATGGCGCCCAGAATCATCGGCAGTACGGCGCCAAGCGTCGTGCCCCAATAGCAAGCCCAGAAGGCCTGCCGCGGCCCGGAGTCCGGTGGCAGGTAGCGCGAATAGTCGGAGACATAGGGCGCGTAGCCGAGCTGCCAGAGCGCACCCATGGAAACCATCTTGAAGAAGCCGACTGCCGAGAAGGACCCTTGCGTCAGGAAGTGCCACGGTATCGGGGTGATGAACAGCAACCATACGTAGCACAAGAGCAGCGCACCGCCGGAGACGTAGGTCATCATGCGGGTGGAGAAGTGGATCAGATCGTGACCGTAGATTGCGCCCGCGAGGCTGATGGCTCCGATGGCGATGATGGCCGCGTGCTCGCCGAGGGAGGGGAGGATGAAGTGCAGCGACTGGCCGCCGGTTACGAAGGCGGTGCCTGCATAGCCCACGTACATGAAAGCGACCAGGACGACCACGAATCCGGCTCCCCTGGCGCCGAACTGGCCGCGGCTCTGAACCATCTGTGGCACGCCGAGCCGGGGACCCTGGGCCGCATGCAGCGCCATGAAGATCGTGCCGACCAGGTTGCCGAGCAGAATGGCCACGACAGCGGAGAGAAAGGACTGATGGAAAATCGTGGTGGCGAGAGCTCCGGTCACGACCGTCAAAACGTTCAGATTCGCGCCGAACCACAGCGTGAACAGCTGGCGTGCCTTGCCGTGACGCGCATCCAGCGGGATCTGGTAGATCGTGTGCTGTTCGATGCGCGAGGATTTGGCGGTGGACTGCAACGGAGGGCTCATCCGGGGCGGCCAATGGCCGCGGGCACGACGCGATCGACTCTAACATAGGCTAGAGTGAGTCGATGGCGGCCTTTCCGGACTTCGGCCTGAGCCCCGCGGAGCGGCACGAAGCGGTTTTCGGCCATCGCTACGAGCGCGCCGGCATGGGCGGCGCACGCGGCGAAATCTGGTGTTACACCGATGCGATCGCCTACCCGCCGGGAGCGATCGCGCGCCTGTGCGTGAGCTCCACCGCCCGAAGATATCGGCTGGCGATCGTGCGCGATGGCGCGAGCGCGCTACCAGTGCTCGAGCGGGAGGTGCGCGACGCCCGCTGGCAGGACACGCCTGAGCAGTGCTCGGTGCTCGGGTGTGGCTGGACACCGTCGCTGGAGTTTCCGATCGGAGCGGATTGGCCTTCCGGTGCCTACCGGGTCACGTTGACGGCTGAGGGCCCGGCTGGCGATGAACTCAGCGCACACCATCTTTTCATCGTGCGCCCGCTCGCCGGCCCAAAGCCGCAGCGGATTCTCCAGGTCGCGGCATCGGGCACGTGGACGGCCTACAACACCTGGGGAGGCTCGAATCACTACCAGGGAATCACGGGGCCTGAGCGCAATCAATATGCGACGACGGTGAGCCTCGAGCGCCCGTGGTGTCGCGGCTTCGTCGCATTGCCGGATGACGCGCCGCGGGTGCCACTGGAGCTCGATCCGCCGCCGGGCGCTGCGCCGCGCTACCCGCATCTGGAGTGGGCGTTTGCCAACGGCTACTCCAACAAGTACGCATCCTCCGGCTGGGCAAGCTATGACCGGCATTTCCTGCAGTGGGCGGAGCGCTGCGGCTTTGCCGTCGATCTCGCCAGCCAGCACGAACTGCACTTCACTCCGGAAATTCTCGACGGCTATGCCTGTGTCGTCTTGGTCGGGCACGACGAGTACTGGACGTGGGAGATGCGTGATGCGGTCGATCAATACCTCGAGCGCGGCGGACACGTCGCGCGGTTCGCAGGTAATTTCATGTGGCAAACGCGCCTGGAGAGAAGCGGCAAGGCACAGGTCTGTTACAAGTACCGGGCACGCGCTGAGGATCCGGTGTACAGGTCCGCCGATCCCTCGCGCACCACCGGTTCGTGGGAGGCGGGCGAGACCGGACGTCCGGGTGCCTTGACGTTCGGCTTGAATGCCACCGATGGGCTGTACGCAGGCTGGGGCGGCTGTGCGCCACGAGGTGTACGCGGCTTCCCGGTGTATCGGCCCGAGCACTGGGCGTTCGCCGGCACGGGCCTGTGCTACGGCGACCTGCTGGGAGCCCAGGGACACGCGTTCGGCTATGAGGTCGACGGGCTCGACTACCTGATCCGCGGCGGGCTGCCCGAGCCGAGCGGAACGAGCGGTGCCCCGCCAGGATTGCAGATCCTCGCCCTCGGCATGTCCTCTCTCAAAGAGGAGCGCAGCGAGCTGCCGCTCGATGACCGATTTCTCTCCGACGATGACGCCCGGTACGTGGCCGAGATCCGCTGCGGAGATGCGAGCGATCCGGCCGTGGATCGCGTCAAACGCGGCGCGGGGATGATCGTCAACTTCGCACGCGGCAGGGGTGAGGTGTTCCACGCCGGCAGCTGCGAATGGGTGGCGGCGCTCCTGCGGCGCGATCTCATGGTGGAGCAAGTGACCCGGAATGTACTGACCCGCTACCTGGGGTGATAGCACCGAGATACTGCGCCATCCAGTCGAGATAGCGTTGCGCGCGATCGACCAGGAAGCTCGGCCGCGTGAGCGTGTGATGCTCATCGGGATAGACCACGAGCCGCGCTGGCACGCCGAGCGTGCGCAGTGCCTGGTACATCTGCTCGCCGCCGGCGATCGGCACGTTGAAGTCCGCATCGCCGCCCAGGAACAGCGTCGGGGTGTGGATGCGATCGGCGTGCAGGAACGGGTACGAAAGTCGCGTCCAGAGCGCAACATTGCGCCACGGCGGCCCGAGCTCGGCGTTGTACTGCACGATGTACTCGTCCGTGCCGTAGCCGGCGAGCTCATTGCCTGTGCCGGCGCCGCTGATGGCAGCCCTGAAGCGCGCATCGCTCGCGATCGTGTAATCGGTGAGGATGCCACCGTAGCTCCAGCCGCCGATGCCTACGCGCGCAGGATCAGCGATGCCGCGGGCGATCGCCCAGTCGACGCCGGCCAGCAGGTCCTGGACCTCCTTGTGACCCCAGTCGGCGAAGATGCTGCGGGCGAACTGCGCGCCACGGCCGGTGCTGCCGCGGTAGTTGATCGCCAGCGCTACGTAGCCGTGCGTCGCGAACAGCTGCCGCGCGAGCGGCGCGCCGAAGGCGAGCGCGTGCTCGTCCTGGCCATTCGGGCCGCCATGGATCCAGAGGATGGTGGGGTAGCGCTTGCCCGGGACAAAGTCAGGGGGCTTGAGAATCAGCCCGTGTATCTCGGTGCCATCGCGGCTGCGAAAGGCGATGTCCTCGACCGGGGCCAGCGAGATCTCGGCAAACAGGCTCCGGTTGTGGTAGCTGAGTGGCCGCAGCTGTCCGTGCTCGAGGGCATACACTTCATCGAGCGACTGGTCGGTTGCGACCAGCACCGCCGTATGTCCGGCCGCCGTCGCGAGCTCGTCCACGACCATCGGGCCTGCCAGGCGCTCGATCGCGCCGCTCGCGAGGTTGACCTGCGCGGGATATTCGCTGCCGTCGTCCTCGACGGCGAACAGGATTGCGAGCCCGTCGGCGCTGAACCGGGGCGACGTCACCGCGCGATCGAGCTTGCCGGTGAGGTCGCGCAGCCGCCCGCTCGAGGCTTCCGCCACCGCCAGGCGATCCATGATGTAGGCGTTGTATTTCGGCTCCTCGCCCAGTAGCAGCGCGATGAGTGTGCCGTCCGGGCTCCACTCGAGGTGCTGGTGATTCGGCGACCACGTCGACAGCAGCCGCCGCGGCTGCGCACCGGCTGCGGCCTGCACCACGCAGATGTCATCGCGGCCCGCATCGCGCTGCTCGATGGCCTGGTTGCTGAGGTAGGCGATCTGCCGCCCGTCCGGTGAGAACACCGGCAACGAGTCCGCGCGTGCCGGATCCGCAGTCAGCGCCTCGATCCTGCCGCTGCGCACGTCGAGCAGGTACAGGTGCGAGCGCCATTCGGCGGTGAGATAGCCCTCCTTGTCCTCCTTGAAGTGGTAGGCGTCGATCACCAGCGGCTTGGGCGGCGGTTTTGCGCTCTTGGCTTTCTGCTGCGTGCCCTCGACATCGTCGCCGCGCATGACGAGCACGATGCGCTCACCATCGGCAGACCAGGCGTAGTCGCTGATCTCGGCGCCGCTGTGAGTGAGCTGGCGCGGCTCACCGCCACGGCGGTCGAGGAGCCAGAGCTGCGTTCTTTCCTCGGCCGGCCGGGCGGAAAGAAAGCTCAGGTACCGCCCATCGGGACTGAAGCGCGCCGTGCTCACGCTCTCCCCGCGAGTGAGCTGCAGGCTCTGCGTGCCCGCCCAGTCCGCGAGCCACAGCGCGCCGCGGCTCTCGTCGGGCTCCTTGTCGTAGCTCGTGGCGATATAGGCAACCGCGCTGCCGTCGGGCGCGATTTGCAGGTCCGACAGTTCCTGGAAGCGGTAGTAATCCTCGGGGGCCAGCGGCCGGCCGGCGTGCACGACCAGCGGGGCACAGATACTCAGGGCAGCGAGAATCGACAGCAGCTGTTTGCGCGTCACGTCGTGTACCGTCAGTTGGCCGTGCCGGCGGCACGCGGCGCGCAAGTGTAGCGGTTGTGCCGCAGCCGTGGCAGGCCGCCAGTCGGCGCAGCGGCAGCGCCGCTTGCCGGCGTGATACGCTCATCTACCATTGGATCGATGCCGCGCGATCCGTAAATCATGGTTGCATCCCGCGCACAAGCTGCTCTCGAGGAACCCCTGCGCCGGGTGCACGCGGCGCTGCGCGCCGGCAACGCCGCCACGGCCGAGACGCGGCTGCGGGCGCTGGAGCGGCAGTTCCCCGGTGAGGTCAACTGTCTTTGGCTCCTGGGCGTCGCGCTGCTCGACCAGGATAAGGTCGCCGAGGCGCTGGCAATGCTCGAGCGGGCGGCGCGTACGGCCCCCGACTTCGCCAATGCACGCGTAGATCTGGCACGCGCCCTGCGGCGCAGCGGCGATCTCGCGCGCGCACGCGAGGAGGTGCGACGCGTGCTGGAGGTCGTACCGAATCATCACCACGCCTGGCTTGCGTACGGCGATGTACTGGTCGAGCTGGGTAAGTACGGTGATGCGCTCGTGGCCTTCGAGCGCGCGCGCTTGAGTGATCCGCACCGGACACGAATCGAGGCGGCAACCGCCGCGCTGCTGGCTGACGACCGCCGCAAGGCCGAGGAAGCGTTCCGGGAGATCTTGCGGGAGGATCCGAGTCACGTGGCGGCGCTCTGCGGGCTGGCGGCACTCGCCCTCAGTGCCGACCGTGCAGACGATGCGGAGCGGCTGCTGCGCCATGCACTGAAGCAATCCGCCTATATCCCGCTGGCGTTTCGAGGGCTCGGACCCGCGCTGGTGCGCCTCGGACGACTCGAGGAGGCGGAGGCGGCCGCACGCTATCTCGGCA
This sequence comes from uncultured Gammaproteobacteria bacterium, assembly GCA_963837075.1. GTDB lineage: Bacteria > Pseudomonadota > Gammaproteobacteria > Steroidobacterales > Steroidobacteraceae > 13-2-20CM-66-19. The sequence continues at coordinate 2,063,336 of CAWILY010000009.1, forward strand.
AGATCGAGCCCGACAGCCCGCAGACCTGGGTCATGATCGCCTCCGTGGCCACGCGACTCATGCGCCAGGAGGAGGCGCTCGAAGCCTACGAGCACGCGGCGCGACTGATGCCGGACGAGGTCGGGCTGCATGTTTCCGCCGGGCACCTGCAGAAGACCCTCGGGCGCCGTCGCGACAGCGAAGCCTCCTACAAGACGGCGCTGCAGCTGGATCCAGGCCGGGCGGAGGCTTACTGGAGCCTCGCCGATCTGAAGAACTACACGTTCAGCGACGAAGAGATCAGTGCCATGCAGCGGCTGCTGGCGAACGACACGCGCGAGCGCACCAACGAGGCGCAGCTGCATTTTGCGCTCGGCAGGGCGTTCGAGCAGCGGCAGGAATATGCCCAGGCGTTCGCGCACTACGCCGAGGGTAACGCGCTGCGGCGCCTGGATGAGCCGTTCGACGCCACACGGTTCGAGCGCCGCTGCGCACGCATCCGTGCGTTCTTCGACACCGGGTTTTTCGCGGCGCGCCGCGGCAGCGGCGATGCGAGCGCCGCCCCGATCTTCATCGTCGGCCTGCCGCGCTCGGGCTCCACGCTCCTCGAGCAGATCCTCGCCAGCCACTCGCAGGTGGAAGGCACCATGGAGCTGCCGAACATCCTCAATATAGTGGGGCAGTTCGATGACGTGGCGGCAAACCGGGACGGCTACCCGGAGACGGTCGCGACGGCCTCAGCTACGCAGCTCACCGCGCTCGGTGGCCGCTACCTCAGGGAGACCGCAGCGCTGCGCTCAGGTCGGGAGCACTTCACCGACAAGCTGCCCAATAATTTCAGCCACATCGGCCTGATCCACGCCCTCCTGCCGAACGCCACGATCATCGACGCGCGCCGCCATCCAATGGACGCGTGCTTCAGCACCTTCAAGCAGCACTTTGCGGAAGGGCAGACCTTCAGCTATGACCTGACCGATCTCGGTCGCTACTACCGCTGCTACCTGTCGCTCATGGACCATTGGGACACGGTGCTGCCGGGCAGGGTGCTGCACATTCAGTACGAGGAGCTGGTACGCGACCCGGAGGCGAACATTCGCCGGCTGCTCGCGCACTGCGGTCTGGCCTTTGAGCCGGCGTGCCTGCGCTTCCACGAGACGCGCCGCGCGGTGCGCACGGCGAGCGCCGAGCAGGTGCGCCAACCGCTGTACGTTTCAGGCGTCGGCTACTGGCGGCATTTCGCACGCGAGCTCGAGCCGCTGCGCCAGGCGCTTGGCGACGCGCTCGAGCAGTTCGAACAATCCGTATCCGGGGGCCTGGGCACCGCGGCTCAAGCACGAGCGTTGACGAGCGACGGCCGCCCGAAGGATGATCAACGATCGTAATGCGCACACACGTGCGAATAGCGAACATAACCAAGACGAAGGGGAGTTCGGCATGGGAGCAGAGCGGGAGATTCCGGTGATCGCGGCGGCCTGGCCGGTGGCGCGACTCGGCAGACGACCCGGGGCGCACTCGCGGATCGGACTGGCGGTCGCCGCAGCGCTCGCTGGTGCGGCGCTCCCCCACGCTTCGGCCCTGGCGGATGCGGCCCCGGCCGTGGGTGCCGCGGCCGGTACCCCCGGAGGCCTCGCCGAGGTCACCGTCACGGCGCGCAAGGTCGAGGAGAACCTGCAGGACGTTCCCATCAGCGTCGAGGTCTTCACCCAGAAGGACATCCAGAACCTCGGCATCGCCAGCATGGACGACTACCTGCAGAAGGTGCCCTCCATCTCCTACATCAGCACCGGTCCCGGCACGCAGTTGTTTGTCATGCGCGGAGTGTCCGACGGCAGCAATCCGAACTATGCCAACACCGCTTCGACCGCCTTCATGGTCGACGACATGTCGATGAACGATTCCGGCGCACAGCCGGACCTGCACCTCTACGACATCCAGAGCATCCAGATACTGAACGGCCCGCAGGGCACGACCTTCGGCGCCGGTGCAATGTCCGGCGCGATCATCTACACCACCAACAAGCCGGACGTGAATTCCTTCAGCGCCGGGGCCGACACCGATGTGGGCAAGATCCAGTCGGCCCAGTGGAACCAGACCTACGAGGGGTTCGTCAACATCCCGCTCATCTCAGGAGTCCTCGGCTTCCGGCTCTCCGGCTTCAGCGTCTCCAACGGTGGTTTTATCAACAATGAGCTGACGACGCGCACCTGGGTCAACGAAACCGTCTCCAACAACGCCGAATGGGCGCGCAACGACTACAACCGTCAGAACGTCAAAGGTGGTCGCCTGGCGTTCAAATGGGTGCCGACCGATGGCTGGGACGCGCTGCTCACGTATGGCTTCCAGCGCCAGCAAACCTGGGGCGCGTGGGACGAGGATCCGACGCTGCCGCCGCGCACGGTGTCACGCTTCGGTCCGGAGTCGAATGTCTTCGAGGCCAACATGGTCGATTTTCATGTCGACGGTGACGTCGGCATCGGCGACCTGGTGTTTGCCAGCGCCTACTGGAACCAGGAGCGCAAGCAGTGGAACGAATATTCGCAGTACATGCAGAATTACAACTATGGTGCCCCAGGCGGGGGCTTCCCGGGAACCCAGGAGGGCTACGCGTGCCTGAACGACCCCTATTACGGACCGCTGTACGGTACCGGCAGCGCTTACAAGGGATGTCAGCCGCCTCTGCAGTATTACTCATACAACATCAATCCGGAGCGCTGGTCGAATGAGTTGCGGCTGTCCTCCAAGCCGGGCGGGCGCTTGCATTGGCTTGCGGGGCTTTACTGGGAAAGGACCATCGACAGCAACTTCAACAACACCTACTACATGCCCGGACTGCAACCCAACGGTGCGGCGTTCCAGTACTATGCAACCACGTACTATGGCCAAACGCAGTCCACACTCCCGCCCGGCGTCTGGTACACGTACACCGAGACCAGCTGGGATCTGAACACCAGCGAGTTCGTCAACATCAATTTTGATGTCACGGACAAGCTCAACGTGGAAGCAGGCGTGGTGCACTACCACGACAAATCGACGTACGACACGCCAATCTTCGGTTTCGCCTACGCTCCCAACGTCCCGAGCGACTTTGAGACCAGCTCGCACAAGTGGGACGGCAAAGCCGGTATCAGCTACAAGGCCACCGATCACGCCATGGTATACGCCGACTGGGCGCAGGGCTTCCGCCCGGGCGGCGCCAACACCGGGGACACCCCGAACTGCTACAACAATGGCGTGCCCCAGACCTACACTCCGGATACGCTCAACAACTACGAGATCGGCTGGAAGACGACGAGCCAGGGAGGGCGGCTCGTGTGGAACGGCGCGGCCTACTACATGGACTGGAAGTCGCTGCAGGCGCTCATCTACAACGCGCTGGTCTGTTCCTCTGCGAGCTATAACATCAATGTCGGCGACGCGCGCATCTACGGTGCCGAGTCGAACATCGACTACAACATAAATGAGAACTGGCAGTTTCAGGTGTCCGTCAACTACACCGACGCCCGCGTCACCTCCGCGGCCACTCCGGCCTACGACACGTACGTCAACGAGCGTCTGCCGTTCGCGCCGTATTTCAGCTGGGCCTGGAATGGACGCTACTCGACGCCCGTCAGCCACAGCCTGCGCGGCTACCTGCAGTTCGACATGGCCCACAAGGGCGACATGTACAACGGCCTCAATCCCAACGACGTGAACACCGGGCTGCCACGCATCCTGCAGCCGGCCTACACGATCATGAACCTGCGCATGGGGATCAACCCCGCCGAGAGTGAGACCTGGTTCGCCGAGTTCTACATCACCAATGTCGCGGACAAGAACGCGATCGTCTACAGCAACTCGGGCAACTTCGACCTGCGGCTCACCACCAACGAGCCGCGCGTGGTCGGCCTGCGGCTGAGCTACCGCTGGGGCAAGGGATCCTGAAGCTAAGCCCGGAGCGCACCAGTGCCGTGACAGCCGCCAGCCCGTCTCCGGCGACACTGCCCACTCACGCACGCGCCGTGGTGGTCGGGGGCGGAGTGATCGGCACCTCGGTTGCGTACCACCTGGCGCACATGGGCTGGCAGGACGTCGTGCTCCTCGAGCGCGACCGGCTCACCTCCGGTACCACCTGGCACGCCGCCGGACTCATGGTCACCTTCGGTTCGACCTCGGAGACTTCGACCGAGATGCGCAAGTACTCGCGCGCACTCTACAGCCGCCTCGAGGCCGAGACCGGGCAGTCGACCGGGTTTGCGCCAATCGGCTTCATCGAGGTCGCGGCCGATAAGGATCGGCTCGAGGAGTACCGGCGTGTCGCCGCCTTCAACCGCTACTGCGGTGTCGACGTGCACGAGCTGTCGCCGCGCGAAGTGGGCGAGCGCTTTCCGCTCGCGCGCACCGACGACATCCTGGCCGGGTTCTACGTGAAGGAAGACGGACGGGTGAATCCGGTGGATGTCACCATGGCGCTCGCCAAGGGCGCCCGCCAGCGCGGTGTCAGGATCATCGAGGGTGTGGCCGCAACCGGCGTCTTGCAGCAGCGCGGGCACGTCACGGGCGTTCGCACGGCGCACGGGGACATTGCCACGGACACCGTCGTCAACTGCACCGGCATGTGGGCGCGGCAGTTCGGTGCGCTCGCCGGGGTCACGATCGCCAATCAGGCGGCCGAGCATTACTACCTGATCACCGAGCCAATCCGCGGCCTGCCGCCGAATATGCCGGTGCTCGAGGATCCGGGCGCCTACGGCTACTACCGCGAGGAGGGGGGCGGCCTCATGGTGGGACTGTTCGAACCGGTATGCGCGCCGTGGCGGGTGGAGGGCATTCCGGCGGACTTCTCCTTCGGCGAGCTGCCGCCGGACTGGGAGCGTATGACGCCGTTTCTCGAGCGCGCCATGTCGCGGGTGCCGATCACCAGCGAAGTGGGCATGAAGAAGCTGTTCTGCGGTCCGGAGAGCTTCACGCCCGATCTGCGCCCGATCGTCGGCGAGGCACCCGAGCTCGGCGGCTACTTCGTGGCTGCGGGCCTGAATTCCGTCGGCGTGCTGACCGGCGGCGGCCTGGGGCGCGTGCTGGCGCACTGGATCGTCACCGGCACGCCCGATGTCGACGTCACGGGATTCAACATCGACCGCATCCACCCGACGCAGAGCAATCCCGCCTATCGCCGCGAGCGCACGGTCGAGGCGCTGGGCCTCGTGTACAAGTGCCATTACCCCTCGATGGCGCTCGCCACCGCGCGCGGCGTGCGCAAGTCACCGTTCCATGACCGGCTGGCAGCGGCCGGCGCGTATTTCAAGGAAGTGAGCGGCTGGGAGAGCCCGGACTGGTACGCGGGCGCAGGTCTGACGCCCGATCCGGGACCGCTCACCTGGGGACGCCCGAGCTGGTTCGAGCGCTGGCGCGCGGAGCACCAGGCGGCACGCGAGAACGTGATCGTCATGGACATGTCCTTCATGGGCAAATTCGTGGTGCAGGGGCGCGATGCCGGGCGCAGCCTCAACCGCATCTCCGCCAACGACGTCGATGGCGCAGTAGGTATCATCACCTATACGCAGTGGCTGAACGAAGCCGGCAGGCTGGAAGCGGATCTCACGGTCACCAAGCTGAGTGAGGAGCGCTTCCTCGTGGTGGTCACAGACACCATGGTGCGCCACGCTGAGACCTGGATGCGGCGCCACATCGCCGATGATGCGCAGGCCTGCGTTACCGATGTCACCTCCGCCTACGGCCAGCTGAACGTGCAGGGGCCGAACTCGCGCGCGCTGCTGCAGAAGCTCACCAGCGCGGATCTGTCCAACGACGCGTTCCCGTTTCGCGCCGCACGCGAGATCGACATCGGCTTCGCCCGCGCGCTGTGCGTGCGCATCACGTATCTGGGGGAGCTTGGCTACGAGCTGTACGTGCCCGCGGAGCAGGCGACGCACGTCTACGACCGCCTGCTCGAGGCCGGCCGCGAATTCGGCCTGGTGCACGCGGGACTGAAGGCGCTCGGCAGCCTGCGCATGGAGAAGGGGTACCGCGATTACGGCCACGACATCGACAACACCGACGTGCCGTACGAGGTGGGCCTCGGTTTCGCGCTCGATTTGAACAAGCCCGGCGGCTTCATCGGCAAGGAGGCAGTGCTCGCCCAGAAGGCGGCCGGCCCGCTGACGCGCCGCCTGGTGCAGGTGCTCGTGAGGGATCCGGAGCCGCTCATGTACCACGCCGAAGTCGTGCGCCGTGACGGCGTGCCGGTCGGTTACGTGCGCGCGGCCTCCTACGGGCATACCTTGGGTGGCGCCGTCGGGCTCGCCATGATCGAACCGAAGCGCCCGGTCGATGCCGCCTACCTCGGCAGCGGCAGCTGGCAGGTGGATATCGCTGGCAGGCTCTATCCGGCGGTGGTGTCGGCGCGACCGCTCTACGACCCCGAGATGAAGCGCATCCGCGCCTGAAGTCGCCTCAGGGAATCGCCGTCACGGCGCGCTCTTGAGATTCGCGCGACGCGCGGCCACTTCCGCGAGTGCCGCCCAATCCTGTCCGCCCTTGCCGGCAGCGAGCGCCTCGAGAAAGTGATCGCGCAGCACGCTCGCGAAAGGCAGCGGCACCCGGGCAGCATCGCCTGCCTGCAGCGCGAGCCGCACGTCCTTCAATCCCAGTTCCAGCTTGAAGGCGGCCGGCTCGTAGTGCCGTTCGGCAATCAGTCGCCCGTAGGTCTGATAAACCGGCGCGGCAAACAGCGTGCGGGTGAGGATCGTGAGGAATTCGCCGGCGGACACGCCATGAGCCTGTACCAGCGCCGCCGCCTCACCCATGGTCTCGATCGCGCTCGCGATCATGAAATTGCCCGCCAGCTTCACGGCGTTGGCGCGCTCGGGCTCCGTGCCGACGGGCCAGACGCGCGCGCTGATCGCCGCGAGCAGCGGAGCGACACGCTCGAGCGGCCCCGGCTCACCGGCCACCACAACATTGAGCTTGGCCGACTGGGCGACTTCGGGGCGACCGAACACCGGGGCGGCGACGTAGGCGATCCCGCGCTCGCGGTGCAGCTGTGCGAGCTCGCGTGCGAGGGCGACGGAGATGGTGGCCAGGTTGACGTGGATCAGCCCGGGCGCCGCGTGCGCGAGCACGCCGTCCTCCAGCAGCACTGTGCGGTACGCGTCATCATCGGCGAGCATGCTCATGAGGACCGCGCCGCGCGCGGTGTCGGCAGGTTTCGCAGCGAGGCGCGCGCCGAGTGCCACGAGCTCCTCGGCGGCAGCTCGCGAGCGGTTCCACACGCACAGCTGGTGATCGGCGCGGATCAGGTTGGCCGCGATCGCCTTGCCCATGTTGCCGAGTCCGATGAATCCGATATCCATAGCGGCTGCGCCTCGAGCTGGAACTGTACTGGGGAACGGGGTGGTTCATCCGACGTCCGGGTGGTTCCGGATACCGTCATCTCGCCGACCGTGTCAAGCCGTATGACCTGCAGCGCGGCGATTGGTGAGGGCGGAGGGGCACATCCCGACACACCGAGGCCGCAGACTGCAATGATCAGAGGTGCACGGGCTTTCGGGTTCATGAGGCGAGTTTTCCGCCAGGCGAGGATGCAGCTCCAGTGGCGCTGCCTCGCTCACGCAACGAACTGTGCAGCCGCGCAGCCAGCACAGCACGCGGCCGGGAACGCGCCCCCCGCGGGGGGCGCAACGCGCTGGGAGCCGCCGGGCGTGAAGCGCATCGCGGTCCGCCCGGGCCGTCATTCAATCCGCAGCGCTCTTGTGTAAGCTAGCCCGCGTGTACGCGTCAATGGGAGCGCTGGTGCGGCTGCTGCTGGCATTTCAGCTGGCACTCGGGGGCTACGGGCCGGCCGCGCAGGCGTCGATGCCCGCGCCCGCGAGCGGATCGGCGCATTGCTCTCATCAGGCCATGCCGGCAACCACACCGGTGACGCCATCACTGCACACCGAGCCCGAGGGCGCCGGCGCATCCCAGCATCAGGTGCCGCTTCATAAGCACGGCTGCTGTGGCTCGATGAGTTGCCAGTGCCAGGGCGCGTCGACCCCGATCAGCGCCGACGTCGCAATCCTTGCGCACCCCATCGGGCCGAATCTTCTCATCCAGGCTGTCCCCACGCTGTCCCCGGCGTGGCGCATCGACGAGCCTTTGCGACCGCCCATCCTGTAATCCCACCGCGCCCGCCTGAGTGGCGGGCCTTGTAGTCCTCGAGCTCAATGGTTGCGCGCGGGTGCACGCGCGCAGCGCGATCGCGGCGCGTCATCCGCGCAGGGAATCAGGATGTCTCATTCGGATCGGGACGTAATACGGCGGCTCGTAACGCGCCGGCGCTTCGTCCAGGGGCTTGCCGGCAGCGCGCTGGCGCTGGCTGGTGCGCGCTCGCAGCGCCGGGTCGGCGCGGCGGAGCGCAGTGCTGCCGCGCTGTCGGGCACGGAATTCGATCTCGTGATCGACTCGGTGCCGGTCAACCTCACCGGCAACGCGCGGCTCGCCACGGTGGTCAACGGACTGCTGCCCGGTCCGGTGCTGCGCTGGCGCGAAGGGGATCTGGTGACGCTGCGCGTCGCCAACCGGTTGTCCGTGCCGAGCTCCATCCACTGGCACGGCATGATCGTGCCCGCCGACATGGACGGCGTGCCGGGGCTGAGCTTTCACGGTATCGCGCCGGGCAGCAGCTTTACTTATCGATTCCGCGTCAACCAGAGCGGGACCTACTGGTATCACAGCCATTCCCGCTTTCAGGAGCAGACCGGCCTGTACGGCGCGATCGTCGTCACGCCGCGCGGCGGCGAGCGGCACGAGGCCGTGCGCGACTACACGGTGCTGCTGTCGGACTGGACCGACAGCGATCCGGAGCATGTCTACCGGCTGCTGAAGGTCGACAGCGGTTATTTCAACTTCGGGCGGCGCACCGCCGCGGATTTGGCCGCGGACGCGCGCGAGCGCGGCCTGGGGCCGACGCTCGAGGAACGGCGCATGTGGGGCCGGATGCGCATGGATCCGACCGACCTCGCCGACGTCAGCGGCTACACCTACACGTACCTGATGAACGGGGTCACGCCTGCGGGTAACTGGACCGCGCTGTTCCGCCGCGGCGAGAGCGTGCGGCTGCGCTTCATCAACGGCTCGTCGATGAGCTTCTTCGACGTGCGCATTCCGGGACTTACGCTCCGGGTGATCGCTGCCGACGGTCAGGACGTCGAGCCGGTGACGGTGGACGAGTTCCGCATCGGCACTGCCGAGGTGCTCGACGTCATCGTCGAGCCAGCCGCGGACCGTGCCTACACCATCTTCGCGCAGTCGATCGATCGCTCCGGCTTCGCCTGCGGCACGCTCACTCCCCATCCTTCGATGCGCGCCGAGGTCCCCTCACTCGACCCGCGCCCGCTGCTCACCATGTCGGACCTGGGTCAGTCCGGGCAAATGGCAGGCATGGACATGGGGGCGATGCCGCAGAACGGCAGCGCTGTCGTGCACGCGCCGGCCGAGTACGGTCCGACCGTCGACATGCGCATCGATCAGCCGCGCTCGGCGCTCGATGACCCCGGCGTCGGGCTGCGCGACAACGGCCGCCGCGTGCTCACCTACGCGGATCTGCATACGCTCGGCGGTCCCATCGATCCGCGGCAGGCGACGCGCGACATCGAGCTGAACCTGACCGGGCACATGCAGCGCTTCATCTGGTCGTTCAACGGCCAGAAGTTCTCCGAGAGCGAGCCGCTGCGCTTCGCCTACGGCGAGCGACTGCGCCTGGTGCTGGTGAACGAGACCATGATGAACCACCCGATCCACCTGCACGGCATGTGGAGCGAGCTGCAGTCGCAGCAGGGTGACTTCCTGGTCCGCAAGCACACCATCACCGTGCAGCCGGGGCAGCGGCTCGCTTACCAGGTGACGGCGGATGCGCTCGGACGCTGGGCCTATCACTGTCATCTGCTCTATCACATGGAAGCGGGGATGTTCCGCGAGGTGATCGTGGAGCGCTCCGCGTGATGGCATCCGCGGGGAGCACTGCAGCGCTGCGGCTGTTCGCAGTCGCTCTCGCGCTCACCGCCTGCGTCGCCAGGGCTCAAGCACCGCCACCGGCGATGACGGAGGCGCAGATGGTGCAGATGATGCAGATGAACGATGCCGCCAACACTGGCAAGGCGCTGCTCGATCAATTTGAGTGGCGCGACACCGACCCCGGCAGCGCTGGCGTGTGGGAAGGGGAGGCCTGGTACGGCAACGACTACGACAAGCTGTGGCTGCGTACCGAAGGGCAGGTCTTGCAGGGCACGCTGGATGGACGCATCGAGCTCTTGTGGGACCGCATCATCACGCGCTGGTGGGACCTGCAGGCGGGCGCACGCGAGGACTTCGGCAACGGCCCGCCACGCACCTGGGCCGCGCTCGGTGTCGCGGGACTCGCGCCCGGCCGGGTCGCCGTCGAGGCGACCCTCTACGCCGGCGAGGCCGGGCGCACGGCGGCACGAATGAAGCTCGAGCGCGACTGGCTCATCACCCAGCGGCTCATCGTGCAGGCAGAATCCGAGGCTGATCTTTATGGCAAGCCCGACCCGGCAAGGATGCTCGGATCCGGTCTCGCCGATCTGCAGGTGGGCCTGCGCCTGCGCTACGAGATCCGCCGTCAGCTCGCGCCCTACGCCGGCGTCGTCTGGCAGCGGTACTTCGGCGGTAGCGCCGATGATGCCCGTGGCGCGGGCCTCGATGTGTCCGGAGTACAGCTCGTCGCCGGCCTGCGCATCTGGTTCTGAGTATGGCCGACTACGCGTATCTGAACAGTGCCATGAAGCCGAAGTCCATGTGCAGCTGCTGGTGGCAGTGAAACAGAGTCGGGCCCGGATTGTCGGCCACGAAGTCGAACTCGAGCTGCTGGAAGCCGCCGAGCATTACCACGTCCTTGAGCACGCCGGCGGTGGAGCGGCCGGCGATGCGCGTCAGCTCGAAGCTGTGCCGATGCAGATGCAGCGGATGGATGTCATCGCTGGCGTTGCGGAATCGCAGGCGGTACCGCCGCCCGCGCCGCACGGCGTACTGCGGGCGCATGTCCGGCATCGAGAACGCCTCGCCGTTGAGGGTCCATTGATTGAAGCCCGCCAGCGCTGCGTTGCGCTTGTGCACGGTGATCTCGATGGTCTCATCGGCCGTCGCGGCGGAGGCGGTGCTGCTGCCGAAGCGGGCATAGTCCCAACGGTAGGGTTGTGGCTTGATCCAGCGGGGTTTGCCCTTCATCCCTGAATACTCCACCACGATTCCCATGCCGTGGGCACGGTCGTCATCGGCCGTGTCGCCGAGCACCCACACACCCGGGTGATCCATCTCGACGAGCGCCGAAACGCGCTCGGCGGTGCCGAGCCACAGCACCGGCACCTCGAGGGGTGTCGGTACGGGATTACCATCGAGCGCGAGCACCCGGAAGGTATGGCCGGGCAGCGCGAGACTGCGGATCTCGGTGGCGCTGGCGTTGAGCACGTGCAACAGCAGGCGTTCGCCTCTGCGGACGCGGATCGGCTCGCCGTGGCCGAGCATGCGGCCGTTGATGGCGAACAGCTGGTAGTCGACCTCGAAGCCCTTGATGCGGGTCGCGGCGTGCTCATCGTCCTCGCGCGCCATCTTCTCGAGGAACGGCTCGGCACCGCCCTCGAGCGCCTGCTGCGCCATGTCGCCGCCGCGACTGAAGCTCGGGGCGAACTCCTTCAGCACCAGAAACACCTCGCGGTCATAGGCGCCCGCATCGTGCGCCGGCTCGATGTAGACCGGCCCGGCCTGGCCGGTGTAGGTACCGCGGTTCAGGTCAGCCCCCGCGATCACGTGGCTGTGATAGAAGCGCAGGCCCGGCGGCCCGGGCACGAACGCGACGCGGCGCGTGCCGTGCGCGGGCACGAAGGGTGTGCCTTCCTCGGCGGCGCCATCCACATCGCTTCCGATCTTCTGCCCGTGCCAGTGCACCAGCTCCGGGGTGTCGGTGTCGTTGTGAATGTCGATGACGACCGGCCGGCCCTCCTTGAAGCGCAGCAACGGTCCGGGAAACACCCCGTTGTAAAGCGTCGTCGAGACGATGTGCTCGGGGGACAACTCGATGAGTCCGGTGCCGATGCGCACCGTATAGTCCGCGGCTCGTTCCGGCGCGGCCGCGGCCGAGCGAGCGCCGGCGTCGCCGAGCAGCGCGGCGGCCGAGGCGAGCTTCAGGAACTCACGACGTGGCAGCTGCATCTTGCGCCGGACGTGCCCGCGGTGCGCATGGCCGGGGGGAGCTTCAGCTCCCCTGGCGGATCTTGAGGGGCGTCGCCGCGCTCGCACCCGGGCCCTCGAGCGCGACCTCGAGTGCCTGGGCGACGCGCTCCACCCAGACGAATTCCAACAGCTCGCGGGTGCTGCGCGGGATGTCCTCGAGATCACGGCGGTTGCGCGCCGGCAGGATCACGACCTTGATGCCCGCGCGCGCTGCCGCGATGGTCTTCTCCTTGATCCCGCCGACCGGCAGCACCAGCCCGCGCAGGCTGATCTCCCCGGTCATGGCCACGTCCGGGCGCACCGCCTGTCGCTTGAAGAGCGAGGCGAGCGACACGAACATGGCGACGCCTGCGCTCGGACCGTCCTTGGGTATGGCGCCAGCCGGCACGTGCACGTGGATGTCGCAGTCCTCGAACACCCGCGGGTCGATGCCGAGCTCCGCCGCCTGCGCCTTGACCAGGCTGAGCGCCGCCTGGGCACTTTCCTTCATGACATCGCCGAGCTGGCCGGTCAGGATCAGCTTGCCGGTTCCGGGCAGGCGCGCGGATTCGATGAACAGGATGTCGCCACCCACCGGGGTCCACGCCAGGCCGGTGGCGACGCCGGCGACGCTGGTGCGCTGCCTGACCTCGTTCTCGAAGCGTGACGGACCGAGCACCGCCTCGAGATCGGTAGCATCGAAGCTCACGCCGCCGGGCTTGCCCTCGGCGATCTGCATGGCCGCATTGCGCAGCAGCGCGCCGATCTGGCGTTCCAGGCTCCGGACGCCCGACTCGCGCGTGTAGTCGCTGATGAGGCGCGTCAGTGCGCGATCGGTGATCGTGACCTGCGCGCCCTCGAGACCGTTGGCCTTCAGCTGCCGCGGCACGAGGTAGCGCTTGGCAATCTGCAGCTTCTCCTCCTCCGTGTAGCCGGTCAGCTCGATGATCTCCATGCGATCGCGCAGCGGGCCGGCGATGGTATCGAGCACGTTCGCGGTGGCGATGAACAGCACGCGGCTCAGGTCGAAGGGCTGCGCAATGTAGTTGTCGCGGAAGGTCGAATTCTGCTCGGGATCGAGCACTTCCAGCAGCGCCGAGCTCGGGTCGCCGTGGAAGCTGGCTGACAGCTTGTCGATCTCATCGAGCATGCATACCGGATTGCGCGTGCCGGCCCTGCGCAACGCCTGGATGATGTTGCCCGGCAGTGCGCCGATGTAGGTGCGCCGATGGCCGCGGATTTCCGCCTCGTCGTGCACGCCGCCGAGACTGACGCGCACGAACTTCAGTCCCAGTGCCCGCGCGATGCTCTGTCCGAGCGAGGTCTTGCCCACTCCCGGCGGCCCGACGAAGCAGAGAATGGGGCTGCGCCCCTGCGGGTTCAGCTTGCGGACCGCGAGGTACTCGAGGATGCGCCGCTTGACCTTGTCGAGCCCGTAGTGGTCCTCATCGAGCACGCGGCGCGCGCGCTCGATGTCGATGTCCTCGGCATCCGTGCGGCTCCACGGCAGCGCCACCAGCCAGTCGAGATAGCTGCGCAGGATGCCGTACTCGGGGCTCGCCTCCTGCATGCGCTGCAGGCGTTTCAGCTCCTTGCGCGCATGCTCCTCGGTTTCCGCCGGCATGCCGGCGGCGGTGATCTGCTTGTCGAGCTCGGCGAGCTCGCCCTGCGTCTCGTCGGTCTCGCCGAGCTCCTTCTGCAGCTGGCGCAACTGCTCGCGCAACACCGCCTCGCGCTGCCGCTCCCCGAGCGCCGCCTGGGTCTGCTCGCTGATGTCCTTGGTGATCTTCAGCACCTCGACGCGGTGTGACAGCAGCTTCAGCACCTTGTCGAGCCGCTCCCTGAGGTCGAGCGTCGCCAGGATGTCCTGCTTCTCGGCGGGCTTCAGATCCATGACGCTGACGATGAGATCGGCCAGCTGCCCCGGTGAGTCGATGCCGGCGATCATGCGCACCAGCTCGGGGGGCGTCTGCGGCAGCAGCGCCAGCGCCTCGTGGGCGCGCTCCTTCAGCAGCGCGAGCCGCGCGTCGAGCTCGGCGCTGCCGCCGGCGGGCTCGGGGATCGGCTCGATGCGCGCGGCGAAGAACGGGACTTCACGCAGCATCTCGATGAGCCGGAAGCGGCTCTCGCCCTGGCACACCAGGTGGTGCGCGCCCTCGGGGGTGGTCACGTAGCGAATCACGGTGCCGAGCACGCCGATGTCGTAGAGATCCGCGGCGCGTGGCTTCTCGGTGGCGGGATCGCGCTGCGCCAGCAGGGCGATCTTGTGGCCGGTACGCACCGCTTCCTGCGCGGCGGCGATGCTCTGCTCGCGTCCGAGCGTGATCGGCATCACCGCGCCGGGAAACAGCGCGACGCTGCGGATCGGCACGATGGGCACCGCATCCGCCGGCAGCGGCGGCAGCGCGATGCGGGGCGGGGACTCGTTGCCTTCGGCCATGATCAGGTACCGCCGGCGGCGCGCACCAGGCGCACTTCCAGGCAGCCGTTGAGGTAGCGCGACTCGGCCAGCTGCAGGGGCGCTCCCGAGAGCGCGATCTGCCGCACGAAGCGCCCGTGCGGGATCTCGAGGCGCCGGATCACCGCCTCGCGGTGCGCCGCTGTCAGGCGTCGCAGCGCAGTCACGGTGAGTTGCGCGGGCTCCAGGCGGATCTCGATATCCTCGCTCGCCACGCCAGGAAGCGCGAACAGCAGGATGAGACCGTCCTCGGTCTCATGAATGTCCACCGGCGGTTCCCAGTTGACGGCGTCAACTCCGGGACCCAGGTAGCGCAGGAAACGCCGCTGCAGACGCTCTGCCTCGTCGGCGAGCTCGAGCGCCTGCAGCCACATCCAACCGTACTTCTGCTCAATGCTCATGCAACCGTCGTCCCCGCAGCAAGCCTGACACGGCGCGCGCGGACCCATGGCCCGGGCATGCGCGCACGCCCCGAGCATACGCCCACGGTCAAAGTATAATTCCGAAGTGTCGGCGACATTCACCTGTCCGATGCACAGCCAGGTGCGGGGCGGTCCAGCCGACTCCTGCCCGATCTGTGGCATGGCGCTCGAGCCGCTGAGCCCGGCAGCCGCGCCAGCCGATGCCGGCGCCGAGCTGCGCTACATGCGGCGGCGGCTGTGGATCGGCGCCGTGCTGAGCGCACCGCTCGTGCTCATCGAGATGGGGCGACACCTGCACGCCCTCGGGCCGTCGGCCGCGGCACAGCCCGCGCTCCTCAGGTGGCTCGGGCTGTTGCTGGCCACGCCGGTCGTGCTGTGGGCCGGCGCGCCGTTCTTCGAGCGAGCGTGGGCTTCGCTGCGCAGGCGCTCGCTCAACATGTTCACGCTCATCGCCCTCGGCGCTGGCAGCGCCTACCTCTACAGCCTGTTCGCGACGTTGCTCCCGCAGCTGTTTCCGCCCGCGATGCGCGCGCGAGCGGCAGGAATTCCCGTCTACTTCGAGGCCGCTGCCGTGATCACGGTGCTCGTGCTGCTCGGACAGGTGCTCGAGCTGCGGGCGCGGGAGCGCACCGGCAGCGCCATCCGCGCGCTGCTGCACCTGAACCCCCGGGTAGCACATCGCATCAGCGCGGCCGGGGTGGACGAGGACATCCCGCTCTCCGCGGTGCGGCGCGGCGATCGGCTGCGGGTGCGACCCGGCGACACGGTGCCGGTCGATGGGCGCGTCATCGAGGGCGCGAGCGCGGTCGATGAGTCGATGATCACCGGGGAGTCGATGCCGGTGCCGAAGAGCGTGGGCGCAAGCATGATCGGCGGTACGGTGAACGGTACCGGCGCGCTCGTCATGTGCGCCGAGCGGGTGGGCGATGAGACCTTACTGGCCGGCATCGTGCGCCTGGTGGCCGTGGCGCAGCGCAGCCGCGCGCCGATTCAGCGGCTCGTCGACGTCGTCGCCGCCTGGTTCGTACCGTGCGTGATCCTTGCGGCGGCCGTGACCTTCGTTGCGTGGATGAAGTGGGGACCTGCGCCGCAGCTCTCCTACGCACTGATCGCGGCGGTTGCGGTGCTCATCATCGCCTGCCCGTGCGCGCTCGGACTCGCGACGCCGATGTCGATCATGGTCGGCATCGGCCGGGGCGCCGCGGCGGGAGTCCTGATCCGCGACGCGGAGTCACTGCAGCGGTTCGCCCAGGTCGACACGCTGGTGATCGACAAGACGGGCACGCTCACCGAGGGCAGGCCGCGCCTGACCGCGCTCATCCCGTTCGGCAGTGTCACGGAGTCGCAGCTGCTCACCCTGGCGGGGAGCGTCGAGCGCTCGAGCGAGCACCCGCTCGGCGCGGCGATCACGGCGGCGGCGCTCGAGCGCGCACTGAAGCTCGAGTCCGTGAGTGATTTCCACGCACTCACGGGCCAGGGCGTGTCAGCCCGGGTCGCAGGGCATGAGGTCGCGGTCGGCAGCCCGGCACTCGCCGGCGACGGCGCGGTCCCGCCGGCCCTGCAGCGCCAGGCCGAAGAGCTGCGCGGCGATGGTGCCACGGTGGTGTACGTGATGCTCGATGGCCGCGTGGCCGGGCTCATGGCGGTGGCGGATCCCATCCGCCCGAGCAGCGCCGCGGCGCTGGCAAGCCTGCGCGCCGAGCAGATCCGCGTGATCATGCTCACCGGTGATCATCGCAGCACGGCGCAGGCCGTGGCCGCGCGCCTCGGGATCGGCGATGTCATGGCCGAGGTGTTGCCGCAGGACAAGCACGCGCGGGTGCGTGAGCTGCGTGCGACAGGTCACGTGGTGGCCATGGCTGGCGATGGCGTCAACGACGCGCCGGCACTCGCCGCAGCCGACGTCGGCATTGCCATGGGTACCGGGAGCGGAGTGGCGATGGAGAGCGCGGGCATCACGCTCGTGAAAAGTGATCTGTCCGGCATGGTGCGAGCCCGGGCGCTGAGTTGCGCGACCATGCGCAACATCCGCCAGAACCTGCTGCTGGCATTCCTGTACAACGTGCTGGCCATCCCACTGGCCGCCGGCGCTTTGTATCCGGCATTTGGCGTGCTGCTGAGTCCCATGGTGGCGGCCGCCGCCATGAGCCTGAGCTCCGTCTCGGTCATCGGCAACGCGCTACGGCTGCGCTTCGTGCGCCTGTAGCTGCGCGGCGTTCGCAGCGAGCAGGCGGATGACTTCACCGTCCTCGACCTGGTCGAAGTCGGCATACCATTCACCGACGGCACGCAGCGCCGGCGGAATCCACAGGATTACGAGCTCGCTGCACTCACACCCCAGGAGCGTCGCTGCCTCGCGCGAGGCGACCGGCGCGGCGACGACCACGGCCGCGGCGCGCAGCTTCCAGCTGGCGCGCACCGCGGCGAGCATGGTCGCGCCGGTTGCAATGCCGTCATCGACCAGCACCACGCTGCGGCCATCGAGAGCAAGCGGGGTCCGGCCGGAGCGATACAGCCGCTCGCGGCGTTCCAGCTCGCCGCGCTCGTGTGCGGCGAGGTTCGCAAACTCTTCCTCGGCAACCGGTGCCTCGTAGGCCGCGCCGAGCGGCGGGCGAACCGTGACCCCGCCGGTGGCGACCGCGCCGATGGCCAGCTCCGGTTGCCACGGCATGCCGACCTTGCGCACCAACAGCACATCGAGCGGCGCGCGCAGTGCCCGGGCGACCTCGAACGCGACCGGCACGCCCCCGCGCGGCAGGCCGAGCACGGTGAGCGGCGCTCGCAGCGCTCGCCTGGCGACCATGGCGCCGAGCTCGATCCCGGCGACTTGCCGGTTGGCAAAGGGTAAAAGCGGAGTTTTCACGCGTCAGCGGAGCCTGCGCTCTTGCGGGGCCGTTTTCCCTACGGACTCCTACGTATCGCCGCCGCCGGCCAGCGCGGCGAGGATGCCCTGCAGAATCCGCTGCGGCGAGGGGGGACAGCCCGGCACCGCAACGTCCACCGGGATGATGTTGGATACGCGTCCGCAGCTTGCGTAGCTTTCGCCGAAGATGCCGCCGCTGCAGCCGCAGTCGCCGATGGCGACCACGAGCTTCGGGTCGGGTGTGGCCTGGTAGGTCTGGCGCAGCGCGAACTCCATGTTGCGGGAGACCGGTCCCGTGACCAACAGCAGATCCGCGTGCCGCGGACTGGCGACGAAGCGGATCCCCAGCCCCTCGATGTTGTAGAAGGGGTTGTTGAGGGCGTGGATCTCCAGCTCGCAGCCGTTGCAGGAGCCGGCGTCGATGTGACGCACGCACAAAGCGCGGCCCAGAATGGTGCGGATGCGCTGCTGCAGGGCAGCGCGCACGCGCAGGCTGCCGTCAGGTTCCGGCGGCGCCTCGCTGATGATCCCGACCCCGGCGATCTGTCCCAGTGTCTTCAGCATCGCAGGCGGCTCCCGGCGCGGTGGCGATTACAGGTCATGGCCGCTGTAGGAGAGATTGAAGGACTTGTTGATGAGCGGGAAGTCCGGAACGATGTTGCCGATGATCGCGTGCTCGAGCACCGGCCAGTTCTGCCAGGAGGGATCGTGGGGGTGACAGCGGCGGATCGCCCCGTGCGCACCGGCCTCCAGTGACACCAGCACCGGACCGCGCCAACCCTCGATCAGGCCGATGCCCTCCTGTCCGGCTTGCGGGATCGCGACCGCGACGCGATGCGCACCCTCAGGCAGCGCGCCGAGGATGTCGCCAAGCAGCCGACAGGAGTCGGCCAGCTCATCGAACCGCACCGCGACGCGTGCCGCCACATCCCCATCGTTGCGACCGCAGCGTGCCGGTGTCAGTTGCGCAAAAGGTGCGCAGGGCAGGTCGCGGCGCAGGTCGAGAGGCTGACCGCTGGCGCGCCCGGCGAGACCGATCAGCCCGAGACGTGCCGCCAACTGCGGCGTGACCGCGCCCGCGCCGCTGAAGCGATCGCGAACACCTTCGTGCTCCTCATAGATCCGGCGCAGCGTCGCAACTTCCGTCAGCAGCCGCAGCCGGCAGGATTCGAGTGCTTCAGCCCCGGCGGCAGCGAGGTCGTCGCGGGTGCCGCCGGGCACGATCGCCCCCATCAGGTAGCGCTCGCCGAATGCCTGCTGCGTTGCGCGCAGCAACAGCTCCTTCAGACGCGAGAACTGCATCAGCCCGAAGGCGAAGCCGGCGTCGTTGCCGAGCGCGCCCAGGTCGCCGAGATGGTTGGCGATGCGCTCGATCTCCAGACACAGCGCACGCAGCCATGCGGCGCGCGCCGGGAGCTCACTGCCCGCCATCCCTTCGAGCGCCTGGCAGTAGGCCCAGGAGAAGGCGACCGCCGAGTCGCCCGATACCCGCGCCGCCAGCCGATGACCTTCAAGGAGCGGCAGCTCGCAGAAGCGCCGCTCGATTCCCTTGTGCACGTAGCCGAGGCGCTCCTCGAGCCGCAGCACTTTCTCACCCACGGTAGAGAAGCGAAAGTGACCAGGCTCGATGATGCCCGCGTGCACCGGCCCGACCGGAATCTCGTGCACGCCCTCACCCTCGACCCGAACGAAGGCGTATTGCTCCGGCACGGTCGCCGCGCCGCCGCTCGCGACCGCACCGTCGCTGAGCGGTGCGCCGGACCACGCCGCGTGCCTGAGCCAGGGTCGCCCGTCCGGATCGCTCGAGCGCACGCCGGTGAGATCCGCCACCGCGCGCTGCATGCGGCTCGCCGCGGGGAACAGCTCCTCGAGCCCGGGCCAGGGTGGATCTGCTGCATCGACGGGCAGTGCGGCCACGAGCACGCCGTGCGCGGTGAGGAACGCCGCGCGCACGATGGCCGTGGCCTCATTCCCGGGACTGCCCCACAGTGCAAGGAGTCTGCCGTCCGCCGCTGCCAGCTCGGCGGCGAGCTGACGCCACTCCTCACGACTGACCGCGAGCGCGTGCACCCCCGGTGCGCCCGGCAGGGTCCTGCTGCGTGTGAACCAGGCGCGCAGCACCATGGCTAGCCGCCCCCGATCAGCCGCGCCGCGAGCCGGTACCAGCCGGCGAGATACGGCGGCACGTACAGGCCGAGCAGCAGCACCAGCGCGAGATGCGCAAACACCGGCAGCAGCGCCGGCGGATGCGGCAGCCGCCGCGCACTGGTCTCGCCAAACACCATGGGCTGCACGCGGCTGAAGATGGCGGCGAAGGCAACGCCGAGGGCGAGCAGCAGGATCGGCGTCGCCCAGGGCTGGGCACGCATCGCCGTGGTAAGTATCAGGAACTCACTGGCGAACACCCCGAACGGCGGCATGCCGAGAATCGCCAGCGACCCCATCATCAGGCCCCAGCCGACCGTCGGGCTGAGGGTGATCAGACCGCGGATATCGTCCATCAGCTGCGAGCCGGCCTTCTGCGCCGCATGTCCGACCGTGAAGAAGATCGCCGACTTGGTCAGCGAATGGACCGTCATGTGCAGCAGCGCGGCGAAGGTCGCGACCGGTCCGCCCATGCCGAAGGCGAAGGTGATGATGCCCATGTGCTCGATCGAGGAGTAGGCGAACAGCCGCTTCACATCGCGCTGCCGCCACAGGAAGAACGCCGCCAGCACCACCGACAGCAGTCCGAAACCCATCAGCATGCGCGCCGGAAGCGGGGAGTGGAGCGAGCCTTCCACCAGCACCTTGCAGCGCACGACGGCGTAGATGGCGACGTTCAGCAACAGACCCGACAGCACCGCGGAGATCGGCGTCGGGCCTTCCGCGTGCGCATCGGGCAGCCAGTTGTGCAGCGGCGCGAGCCCGACCTTGGTGCCGTAGCCGACCAGCAGGAACACGAAGGCGAGGCCGATCACCGCCGGTTCGAGCTGCCCGCGGAGCGCGTGCAGATGGGTCCACAAGAGCGCGCTCACCCCTTCCGCGCCGAGAACTTTCTCGGCGGCGAAGTACAGCAGGATCGTACCGAACAGCGCCTGCGCGATGCCCACGCCGCACAGGATGAAGTACTTCCAGCCGGCCTCGAGACTCGCGGCGGTGCGATACAGCGTCACCAGCAGCACGGTGGACAGCGTCGCCGCTTCCATCGCCACCCACAACAGGCCCATGTTGTTGGTGGTGAGCGCTACCAGCATGGTCGCCATGAACAGCTGATACATGCTGTGGAACAGCCGCAGCCGCGCGGCGCTCACCCGGCCGTGGGCGATCTCCACGCGCATGTAGGGGCGCGAGAACAGCGCGGTGGTGAGGCCGACGAGCGCGGTGAGCGCCACCAGGAACACGTTGAACGGATCGACGAAGAACTGCTCCCGGGCGAGCAGCAGATCCCCCGCGCCGATCACCCGCACGGTGAGCGCGGCCGCGGCGAGCGCGGTCAGCAGGCTGAAGGCGACATTGAGCTCGGGCGCGAAGCGGCGCCCACCGTACACGCTCAGTACCAGCGCACCACACAAGGGACTGCCGAGCAGCAGCAGCAGCTCCACGTCAGACCCCCCGCCCAGGTGGCGCGACGCCGGGGGGCGACTCACTCTCGCGCAGCGACTCCAGGTGATGCAGGTCCAGGCTGTCGAACTGCTCGCGGATCTGGAAGAAGAAGATGCCGAGCACCAGCACCGCCACCAGCACGTCCAGCGCCACACCGAGCTCGACGATCATGGGCATGCCGTAGGTGGCGCTCATCGCACCGAAGAACAGTCCGTTCTCCATCGACAGGAAGCCGACCACCTGCGACATCGCCTTGCGCCGCGTGATCATGGTGAGGAACGACAGCAGCACCACCGCCACGGCAATGCCGATGGAATTGCGGGTCGCCGTGCTGGCGAGCGCCGAGATCGGCTGCGCGAGCCCGAAGGCGAACACCACGATCAGCACGCCGACGAGCATGGTGCCGGAGATGTTGAGCAGCGACTCGGTGTCCCAGTAAACCTGCAACCGCCGGATCAGCCGGTGCAGCAGCCAGGGCAGAAAGATCACCTTCAGGCCGAGCGTCAGCGCGGCGGACAGGTACAGGTGCGCTTGCCCGGTGCGCCAGGCGAGCAGCAGTGTTGCAGTGAACAGCACCAGGCCCTGCAGCGCGAGGAAATTCACCAGCGTCACGATGCGCCGCTGCGCCAGCATCGCGAACGACAGCAGCAGCAGCAGTGCCGCGCACAGGTTCAGTAGCTGCAGGTCGAGTGAGACGCCGGCCATGTCAGGCGCGCAGCAGCAGGTGGACCAGCAGGCCCAGCACCGCGAACAGGAAGGCGGTGGCCAGGAATTCGGGCGCGCGAAACACCCGCAGCTTCGCCGACAGCGTCTCGATGAGCGCGAGCCCGGCGCCCGCAATCGCCAGCTTCAGGCCCAGGATCGGAATGGCGGCGAGCAGCACACCCGGAGCCGCCTGGGCGGAGGACAGCCCCCAGGGAATGAACAGCGCGAAGCCGATGCAGGCGTAATTGAACAGCTTGAGTGCGCTCGCCCACTCCATCAGCGCCAGGTGGCGCGCGGAATATTCCAGCAGCAGCGCCTCGTGAATCATGGTGAGCTCGAGATGCGTGGCGGGATTGTCGATCGGGATGCGCGCGTTCTCGGCGAGCAGCACCATGGTGAAGGCGATCGCGGTGAAGGCGAGGCTCGGGTACAGCCCGAGGGTCTGGGTCGCCAGGTTGTGCGTTATGGCCGGCAGCGCCGTGGTGGCCGAGATCAGCGAGGCGACGAAGATGATCATCAGCAGCGCCGGTTCGGCGAGGAAGCCGACCATCATCTCGCGCCGCGCCCCGAGCGTGCCAAAAGCCGTGCCCACGTCCATGGCGGCCAGCGATACGAACACCCGCGCGGTGGCGAACAGGCCGACCAGCGCGATCGCATCGGCCGCGGCGCCGAAGGGCAGCCCCGTGCCCATCGAGGGAATGATCGCCGCCGCGACCACCATGGTGCCGAAGGCCACGTAGGGGGCAAGGCGAAACAGTGGCGAGGCGCCGGTGGCGATCGCGGCATCCTTGTGGAACAGCTTGCGGATGGCGCGGTAGGGGAGCCAGATGCTCGGGGCGCGCCGGTTCTGCAGCCAGGCGCGGCACTGGTTGATCCAGCCGGCGAACAGCGGTGCCGCCGCGAGGGCTGCCAGCACTTCGAGCAGCTGCGTGGCGATCTCCATCGGGCTCATAGCACCAGCCCCAGCAGCACGATCAGCGTGAGGAAGCTGTAGAGCAGGTAGTTGGCGATGCGTCCCTGCTGCAGCCACGCGCAGGCATCGGCGACGCGCTGTACGATGCCGCCGAGCGGTGCGTACAGTCCGAGCCAGATGCGGTCGGCAATGCGCACGCGGTAGCGCGGCGCGCGGTCGAACGGCGAGGGCAGCTCGCGCTGCAGCGCGAAGAAGCTGCCGAAAATGTGGCGGATCGGCTGGCCGAAGCCCTCGGCGGTATCCTGCATGCGGGCCGTGAGTACGCCGAAGCCGCAGTCCCAGGCGGGCACGCGGCGCAGCCGGCGATGGTACAGGGCGCGCACGGCGAGCATCGTGAGCACCAGGACGACAGCGATCGCGGCGCAGAAGGCCAGCGGGGAATACGAGGCGCGGCCGGCGAGCGGCATGAGGAACCACCACGGCGCGCTGTCTTGCGGCAACGCGACGCCGAGCTGACGGGTCACGCTGCCGAGCGCTGTGACCACCTGGGCCGGCAGCAGGCCGAGGGCGATACATCCCGCGGCGAGCCACGCAAGGCCTACCCGCTCGAGCAGGCCGGCATCGTGGGCGCGGACGAGGCCGGCCTCGCGCGGCTGGCCGAGAAAGATGATGCCGAAGAACTTGACCATCACGTAGGCGGCCAGCGCAGCTGCGAGCGCCACCACCGCCGCGCCGAGCGGCAGCAGCATGTTGACGAACGTGCGCGGCACCTCGTGCGCAAACAGGAACGCTTGCAGCAGCAGCCACTCCGAGACGAAGCCGTTCAGCGGCGGCAGCCCCGCGAGCGCCAGCGTGCCGATGAGCGTCAGCCACGCCACCCATGGCATGCGATGGATGAGTCCGCCGAGGCGACCGAGATTGCGCTCGCCGGTCGAATGCAGTACCGCGCCGGTGCCGAGGAACAGCAGACTCTTCATGAAGGCGTGATTGAGACTGTGATAGAGCGCGGCGACCAGGCTGAGCGCGGCCAGTGCCGGCATGCCGACTCCGCGGAACACCAGCGCAAGTCCCACGGCGGTAAAGATGATGCCGATGTTCTCGATCGAGGAATAGGCGAGCAGGCGCTTCATGTCGGTCTGCACGGCCGCGAACACCACGCCGTACAGCGCCGCCAGCAGACCGAGCGCAAGTGGCAGCAGTCCCCACCACCACTCGCTGTTGCCGAGCAGATCGAAGCTGACGCGCAGCATCCCGTAGACCGCCGTCTTCAGCATCACCCCGCTCATCAGCGCCGACACCGGCGACGGCGCGGCCGGATGCGCCTCCGGCAGCCACACGTGCAGCGGCACCAGCCCCGCCTTGGCGCCGAAACCGAACAGCGCCAGGGCAAAGGCCAGCGCGGCCCACTGCGGAGCGAGATGTGCGGCGCGCATGGCGGCGAAGGTGAACTGCCAGCTGCCGCCCTGCATCACGCCAAAGGCCAGGAGCAGCGCGAGCGCACCCACGTGCGCCATCAGCAGGTAGAGAAAGCCCGCGGCGCGAATCTCGGCCAGGTTGTGCTGGCTGGTCACCAGAAAGTAGGAGGACAACGCCATGCTCTCCCACGCCACCATGAACGCGTAGGCGTCGTCGGCGAGCAGGACCAGCCCCATGCTGGCGAGGAAGGCGTGGTACTGCAGGCACAGGAGGCCGGGAGGCGTGCCGTGTCCGCGCCGGAAGTAGCCCGCGGCGAACACCGAGATGCCCGCCGAAGCCGCTCCGAGCAGCAGCAGAAAGAAACTCGACAGCGGATCGCGCCGCATGTGCATCGGCAGATCCGGCAGTCCGATGCGCAGCGTGAGCTCCTCCGCCGGCAGCGCCAGGCTTGCGGCCGCGACCACGGCCAGCGCCACGCCGATGAGCGCGCCCAGCGGAAACAGCGTGCGGCCGGCGAAGCGCAGGCTGCGCGGGCGGAGCAGGCCGGCGAGCCCGATCACACCCCACAGAGCCACGAGCGCCAGGCAGGAAGCGAGCGGTGAGTGGATCAGCGGCGGCGACACTTCAGCTGCTGCTTGAATTTACATCCAATTATAATCATATTTACAGCGGATTCTACGCAGAGCGGACCCAAGCCATTGCGCACGCACGCCAAGAGCCCGGTGGTACCACTGGAAGAGCGCACCGCGCGCCTGACGATCCTCATCGATCCGCGCAAGAAGGCGGTGCTCGAGCGGCTGTGCTCGCAGGAGGATCTGACGCCCTCGCAGGTGGTGCGCCGGTTGATCCGCGGTTACATCGAGCAGCGGCTCGGCCGGCCGTGGAATCCTGCCGCCGAGGCAGCCGGCGGCACGGCGCGCGGCGGCAGCCGGCGCCGCAGTCCACGCGGCGGCGCGATGCCGCGCTGAGCTTGAACTGCTGCGGCGTACCAACGAGAGTACGGTCATGGATCCACAAAGACTGCAATGGCTGCGGGCACGCTACGCGGAGCGGGACGCATTCGACGGCGATGACCCGGTGCTGACCGCGGCGGCCAGCGCGGTCAAGTCACCGGATGGCCGGCGCACGCTGCCGTACGCGGGAGTGGCGACGTTGCTCGGCTTGCCACAGGCCTCGAGCGCGGCCGGTCTGGACATTGCCGCGATCGGTGTGCCCATGGATCTCGGCGTCTCCAATCGCAGTGGTGCCCGCTTCGGTCCGCGCGCGGTGCGCTCGATCGAGCGCATCGGCCCGTACCATCCGACGCTGCGCGGCGTGCCGCACGCCGGCGTGCGCGCCGCGGATGTCGGCGACGTGCCATTCAGCAGCCGTTACTCCCTGGAGCGCTCGCTGCAGGACATCGAGCGGTACTACCTCGCCCTCACGGAGGCGGGCGTGCGCCCGCTGTCCGTCGGCGGCGATCATTCGATCACCTACCCGATCCTCAAGGCGCTCGGGCGCAAAGCACCCCTCGGCCTCGTTCACATCGATGCGCATTGCGACACCATGGGCGCCTATGACGACACCAAGTTCCACCACGGCGGGCCGTTTCGCCTCGCCGTGCTGGATGGTGTGCTCGACCCCGAGCGCACCATCCAGATCGGCATCCGCGGCTCGGCCAACATGTTCTGGGAGTTCTCGCACGCCTCGGGCATGACGGTGATCTACATGGAGGATTTCATGCGCATGGGAGTGCCGGCGGTCATCGCCGAGGCACGCGCCGTGGTCGGCGACCAGCCGATCTACCTCTCGGTCGACGTGGACGGTTTCGATCCGGCCTATGCCCCCGGAACCGGAACCCCCGAAATCGGCGGCCTCGAGGCGCGCGAAGGGCTCGCGCTGCTGCGCGGCCTCAAGGGACTGCGCATCGCCGGGGCGGACGTGGTGGAGGTGGCGCCGCAGTACGATCCAACGACCAATACCGCGCAGCTCGCTGCGCAACTGCTGTTCGAGGAGTTCGCGCTCATGACGCTCGGGGAGAGCCCGGGCGCCTGAGGCGCCGTGTTACGCAGCTCCGGCGACCGTCGTTGCGATCGAGCCGAGCGCCGCAGTCATGGCCGCGAGCGTGGCGTGCGCCTGCGGTCCGAGCGCATGGCGCCTGGCGAGCCAACCCGGATCGTTGTACGACAGCCAGGTCGCACCGGCTTCGTCCTGCCAGATCAGCGCCTTCAGCGGCAGATCGATTCCCACCGTCTGCACCGCCTGCATGAGCGGCGTACCGCCGCGGGCATTGCCGAAGATCACGAGATCCGTGGGCCGCAGTGCCAGTCCGGCCGCAGCCGCACCCGCGGCGTGGTCGACATGTGCGAACACGGACAGTGACCTCGCCTGCAACTCGGACTTGAGGCGCGCCAGTGTCTCGCCGGGACCGAAGCGGCTGCGCAGCGTGATCAACCCGTCCGCGGACATGCTGCCAATGTGCCACCGCGGGCAGCGTCCCGCCAGCAGGTGTGGCAAGCTCGGCCTGGGCAGCGGGGCAGGGCGAGCGGCGGCAGCGTATGGCAAGCGGCGGACTGGACGAGTTCATGGCGACGATGGTCGCGCAATCGCCGCCGCTGTCATCGGCGCGGGCACTGGAGCTCGCGCGCGCGGCTTACGGGCTCGACGCACGCGCCACGCGCCTCACCGGCGAGCGCGACGAGAACTTCCGGCTGACCGTCGCCGCGGGCACCGAGTACGTACTGAAGGTCGCGAACCCGGCGCAGAGCGCCGCCGTGACCGCTCTGCCGGTCGCGGCGTTGCTGCACGTGGAGCATCGCGATCCGACGCTGCCGTGTCCGCGCGTCGTGCGCAGCCGCACCGGCAGCACCGAGATTACGTTCCTCGAGGGCGGTCTGCCGCGTACGGCCTGCGTCCTCACCTGGCTGCCGGGGAAGCTGCTCGCCTCGAGTCGCCGCTCGTCACGGCAGCGCGCCGCCTGCGGCCGGATCGGCGGGCGGCTGTGCAACGCGCTGCGCGGCTTCGAGCATCCCGCAGCGCATCGCGCCATCGTCTGGGACGTGCTCCAGGTCGGCCGGCTCGGCGGCGTGCTGGAGCAGGTGGCGGGGTTCCCCGCGCGGGGCGAGGTCGTCGCTTTGCTGGAGCTGCTGGTGCCGCGCGTCGAGTCGGCTGTGCCGCGCCTGCGGCAGCAGATCGTGCACAATGACCTCAATCCGCTCAACGTGCTGGTGGATCCGGCGGATGAGGATTGCGTGACCGGAATCATCGACTTCGGCGACATCACCCGCACGGCGCTGGTGGCCGACGTGGCCGTGACCGCCGCCGAGCAGATTCCGGAAGGCACCGCCACGGACGTGAGCGCGGCATGCCAGGCGGTGCGCGAAGTGGCCGCGGCATACCATGAGAGCGTGCCGCTGCTGCAGCCGGAGCTGGCCATCCTCGGCACGCTGGTGGCGGCACGGCTCGCCACCATCCTCGTGGTGCATGCATGGCATCTGGAGCGTAATCCGCACGGCGGACACTACCTCGAGCACGATCCGCAATTCATCCGCGCCCGCCTGCAGATCGCGCGGGCGCTCGTGCGCGAGGAGTTGTCACTGTGAGCGCTGCAACGCCGGATCCCGCTGCGCTGCTCGCCAGGCGGCAGCGCCTGCTGGCCCCCACTTACCGGCTCTTCTACGAGGAGCCGGTGCAGGTGGTACGTGCCGAGGGGGTCTGGATGTACGAGCGCGACGGCCGCGCGTACCTCGACGCCTACAACAATGTGCCGGTGGTGGGCCACTGCCATCCGTACGTGGTGGAGGCGCTCGCGCGCCAGGCGCGCACGCTCAACACGCACACGCGCTACCTCGCGGAGCAGCCGCTGCAGCTCGCCGAGGAGCTGTTTGCGACCATGCCCGCGGAGCTCGCCAGCATCATCTACACATGCACCGGGAGCGAGGCCAACGATCTCGCGGTGCGCGTCAGCCGGGCGGTGACCGGCGGCAACGGCTTTATCGTCAGCGAGTTTGCCTATCACGGTGCGACCGAGGTGATCGCCGGCATGTCGCCGGAGGATGGCGGTCCACTCGGGTCCGGGGTGTACACGGTGGCGCCACCGAGCGCATCTGAGCCTGCGGCCGCGTTCGGCGAGCGGGTGCGCGCGTGCATCGAGCGCATGCGCGCCGACGGTGTACGACTTGCGGCCCTGCTGGTGGACACCATTTTCGCAAGCGACGGCGTGCTTGCCGAGCCGCGCGGCTCGCTGGCGCATGCGCTGCGGGAGGTGCATGCCGCCGGGGGGCTGTTCATCGCCGATGAGGTGCAGCCCGGGCTCGGCCGGCTCGGTGAGGCGATGTGGGGCTTCCAGCGCCACGGCATCGTGCCCGACATGGTGACCATGGGAAAGCCGCTCGGTAACGGCCATCCGGTGGCCGCGCTGGTGGCGAAGCCGGCGCTGTTGGCCGAGTTCAGCAGGCGGACGCGCTATTTCAACACCTACGGCGGCAACAACGTCTCGTGCGCGGTGGCGCTGGCGGTGCTGGAGGTGATCCGCAGCGAGCGGCTGCTCGGGAACGCGCGCCGCAGCGGTGAATATCTGCAGCGCGCGCTGCGTGAGCTCGGCAAGCGGCGGGCGGCGCTGCGCGAGGTTCGCGGCGCAGGACTGTTCATCGGCGTCGCGCTGAGCGGGGCGGCCGTGGCCGCACGCGTGCTGAACGGCATGCGCCGCCGCGGCGTGCTGGTCGGCCTCACCGGCCGCGGTGCCGATGTGCTCAAGATCCGCCCGCCACTCAGCTTCGGCACGGAGCACGCCGACCGACTGCTCGAGGCGCTGGAGCAATCCCTCGCCGACGAGCCCTGAGGGCGCGCGGGCGCCGCTACTTCACCGTGTAGCCCTTGCCTTCCATGCAGGCCGAGAACGCCTTGTTGTACATCGCCTTCTGCTGCGCCACCGAGGCCTGCGCCTGCTGTGCGGCGGCCGCCTGGGCCTGCTGCTGAGCCTGCTGCTGCTGGGCCGCGGACTGATCGGAGTTGCGCTTGGCGGCGACGGCACCGCCGAGCAAGCCCGCGGTCGCGCCAATCGCGGCACCCTTGCCGGTGTTGCCGGCGATGGCGCCGATCGCCGTGCCGGCGACCGCACCACCCACCGTGCCCTTGGCAACCGTGCCGGCACTGGAGCCCGAGGAGCTGGCCGCCGGCGCGGGCGCCGGTGCGGCGGCGCTCTGCTGCGGCCTGATGTTCATCGGGTCGATGCCGGTCTGGGTCTTGGCCCAGCCGAAGCAGGCGCCTTCATCACGCGACTGCTGCTCGGCGTTCTGGCCCTTCGCCGGGAATGCAAACAGGCCGAGACTCGAGGAGAACGTACTCGCCGACGGTGCCGGGGCCGGCTGCTGCGCAGCAGCGACGCCGACGAGCAGCAGCGCGGTGAGACCGAGGATCGACCCTGATTGCCTGCGATTACTCTGCACCACGAATACCCCCAAACGTTGACGGTGAATGATTGAATTCGCGCAACCGGCGTCGGCGCCGCAGCCAGCGGCGTCGGTCACGGGCTGGGTAGCGCGCGGCGCGGCCGCTCGAAGCGCGCCATGATACGGCGATAGCAGACCATCGCCAGCAGCGTCGCGCCGATGGCGGCGAGTACCAGCGCCAGCAGCAGCAGAAACAGATGATTGAGGGTGCGATCGAGACGGGTGGCGGCGTCCTGCGTCACGCTGCGCAGCACTGGCAGCAGTGAGTCCGCCCGTTGCGCGAGCGTCGTCAGCTCGCGCGTGGTACTGCTCGCCTGGCGCAGCATCTCGGTGTACTGGCGGATGTCGAATGGCGGACCCTGGTCCGCGGCGGCGCTCGCGGGCTTGCCGGCGAACTGCGCCTTGAGACGCTCGACCGCGGCCAGTGTGCCCTGCAGCGCGTTCGCGGTCTCGGTGCCGGCCTGCAGCGTCTCGCGCAGCTCACCGGCGAGCGTGCCGATGGTGGCGCTCTCATCGTGCAGCGTGCGCAGCAACTCTCCCATCAGCGCTTCGCGCTGCCGGTCGAGGAGTCCCGGCAATTCATTGACCAGCTGCGCGGAAGCGCTGCCGATCTGCGAGGCGCGCTCGGCATCGCCGAGCACTGCCTTGGTTTCCGGCATCAGCGCCAGCTCGTAGGTCAGCCGCTCGACCTGCATGTCGAGCAGCGCCGGCACGCGCTGCATGTAGTAGATGGTGCGCTCGGCCAGCTGACGGCTCTGCGCAAGCTCGCGAACCGCCGGATCGAGACCCGAGAGCGGGTCGAGGCCGAGCTTTGAGAACAGGCTCCCCGGCTGCTGCTCCTCGCCCGGGAGCGGCGCGCTCACCGATTCGGCGAAGTCGCGGAAGTGAACGTAGGACACCGAGCGCACCTCCGGGTGCTTGGCGCGCCAGCGCGTCATGATCTCGCGCAACTGCGTCATCTGTGAGTCGGTCAAGACGTTCTCGAGCAGCCGCCACGACTCCTTCTCCAGTGCCTGGTAGGTCTGCTGGACGGGCGCGGCGCGCGCTCCGTAGGTTTCCTGTGCCCAGGCATCGTGCATCACCATGCTGCTGAGGGAAGCCAACACCACCATATCGAGCGCGTTGCTGGCCGGATTCGGGCCGCTCGCGATCGTGTAGGCCGAGGTAGCCTGCTCCAGTTTCCAGGTCTGGACGAGCAGGCGCTGCTCGGGGTCGGTGATGCCGCGCTGAAAGGGGTTCAGCACCTCGCCGCTGCGGCCGACGTACTCGTCGGCGAAGCGCATGACGCTCAGCTGCAGGGCCTGGAGTTGCAGGGCGCGGGCGCGCGCGGCGCGCTTGCTCGGCATCATCTGGTCGATGAGCGTGCAGCCGCACAACGCCGCCATGATCAGCAGCAGCGCGCCACACATCGAACGTTGCCGCAAGGTCATGCCACTGCCGATCGTGTTGAGCCGGCCGGAGCGGTTGGCCCGAGCCGTGATGCTTCGGTTCAAGGTTACGCTGGCGACAGGGCGCCGACAACCGCGCAGCGTGCGGCGGTGGTCGCAGCATGGCGTGCTAGGATGCCGCGCCCTGAAGCAAACAGGAGGAGCGGGAATGTTATCGATGGCCGGTGAGCTGCGTAGCGCCCGGGCAGGGCTGGTGCGGCGGACGTGTCTGCTCCTCCTGTTCGGCGCATTGCTGCCGCTCGCCGCGCAGTCGCAGAACCTGAGCTTTCTGAAAAAGAGCCCGATGTCCTATTTTACGCAGGACGACTTCGAGCTGATGACGCGCAACGCGCGTGCGGTGCTCGATGCGGCCGAGCCCGATGCCGAGCGAACCTGGACCAATCCACGCAGCGGTGCGTCCGGGCTCGCACAGAGCAAGGGGCAATTCACCGCCACAGATGGTGCGCTCTGCAAGCACCTGCGGGTGGTGAACCGGGCGAAGAAGCTTGAGGACGAGGCGACCTACACGGTGTGCAAGTACAGCGGCCGCGGCTGGGTGCTGAACGCCGACGCGCAACCGGTGCACTGAGGCCCGCTAGCCCCCGAGCGCCGCCTTCAGCTTCTGTTCCACGTCGGCGTAGCTCCAGTAGGCGCGCATCGACATCAGCTTGCCGGTGGAGTTCACCCTGTAGATGCTGACCAGGTCGACGGTGATCCGTTGATCTCCCGGCAGGACGTTCGTCAGGCTCCACACGTTCGCGCACTCATCGCCGCAGGGGTAGGACTCACGGATCGCGTAGGTCATGTTGCCCGGAGCGATCACCCGGTCCCAGAAGCGCTCGAGCGCCGCGCGGCCGCGATGTCCGTGGCCGGTGGGATCGAGCGGTGAGATGCCGACGGGATCCTCCAGGACCGCATCCTCCGCGTACAGATCCAGCCAGGCGGCTTTGGCGCGTTGCGCGGCGTAGCGGGCAGAGAGCGCGGCGGCACGCTGCGCCGGATGGCTGCTGTTCTCGAGGGTCAGTCCGGTGGCCGGTGCTTGCATCGTGTCACCCCTGAAGGTGTGTCGCTGACGACGGTGGTATGCAAGCTATAGCCTGTCGCGCCGACTTGCGCAATGCGCGCTGCATGCCGCAGCGGTCGTGAATACTACTGTTCCTTCAGACCTACCGTGGGGAAGTACAGCCCGAGCAGGTGCCGGTGCCACCACAGTCCGTTCGCTTTTGCCTCGCGATCGGCATAGGTGTAGCGGTAGAAGCGGGCACGCACGTAAGCGGGAGGCCTGTCCGGAAAGGGATTTCGCGCCAGCAGCGCCGTCACCGCTGGCTCGTTCTGCAGCAGCTTCTGCAGGAAGTGCCAGAACCACGGCAGGCGGCGCGGATCGTCGAGCGCAGCGAACCACATCTGCCAGTCGAGGCGCGGCTGATGCGGGACGTTCCAGGGCGGGCGCCGCGAAACATCACCCGGCTTGTAGCGAAACTCGTATTCGCGCCAGCCGATGCCGTCGTTCGAGCCCTCGATGACGATCTCGTCGCGCTCGGTGGTCATGACCGCAAACAGGCCGTAGCCGTTGACGATGTGCAGCGGCTCGATCACGCGCGCGACCGACTGCGCGAATCCGGGCGCATGGCCGCCGAAGCGGTCAGCCATCTGCACCAGGCTGCAGAACACCAGCAGCACGGCCAGGGCGCGCAGCGAGATCGCAGCGATCCGGCGCGGCCGCGGCGGTTGCAGCTCTGGTGCCAACCGTGTGAGCAGGCCCCGCGGCAGGATCCTGCGCACAGCCGCATCGTCGAACAGCAGTACGCACAACGCCATGGTCTGGAGGTTGAACCAGTTGTAGTTGCCGGTGAGCAGGATGCAGCTCTGCAGCAGCAGGATGCCGCAGCCGCCGAGGAAGCGCAGCCGCCGCGGAGCGAAGATCAGGAACGGCAGCACGAGCTCGATGAAGAACATGCCGGCGGTAGCAAACTTCAGCAACGCCTGCGGCAGTTGCGCGGCATACCAGGCGAGCGGCGTCGGCAGCGGCTGCGTCAGGAAGTGATAGCCCAGTGCGCTCAGATCGCGCCAGGCGGGGTCGCCGCTCAGCAGCTTGACCATGCCTGACATGAACATGAACCGAAACAGCAGCCAGCGCAGCAGCCAGATTCCCGGGACCCTGGCGCAGCAGAGCAGCAGCGCAAGGAAACCGCTCTCCAGCAGGAACGTGTCCCACTGGTAAGTCATGAAGGCCTGCCCGGCGTAGAGCAGCGACAGGTACAGCACGTACGAGAGCAGCAGGCTCAGGCGGGTCAGGTAATTGCACACCACCAGCACCGACAGCGCCGCGCCTGTCCAGCAGACCAGCTGGATGAGCAGGTCGCTGGAATTCCACCAGAACACCATCGGCATCAGGAAGAAGCGCTCCGCGCCGACGTTGCCGGCGACGGTGCTCGTGAACTCGTTCAGCGGCAGGATGCCGTGGCTGCCGATCAGCCCGCGCGCCTGCACACCAAAGGAGACGAAGGCCGCGAGGTAAATCAACCCGATGAGCCGCAGGAACAGCAACGCGCACAGCTCGTATCGCGGCGGAGCGTAATCACGACCCCACAGGAGCACGCTGAGCCGATAGAACGCGCCGCGATGCGCGGCGATGAAGGCGTACGCGAGCTCGGCAAGGTGCGCGAATCCCGGCAGCCTGCGGTACAGCGAGAGCCACAGCCCCTGGCCGGGCGCGTGACTCAGGGTGAGAAAGCTCGCCGCCGCGGCGCTCGCTACGCGCCCGTCCGGCGCGATGTACTGCACCGCGCGCTGAAAGGCGGCGAGTGGGATTGCCGGGTAGTATGCCGCGACCTGCTGGTACGGCCGGTAGTCGACGCTGTCACCCGTGAGCCTCTGCCAGTAGCGCACCCAGTAGCTGCAGAAGGCGCAATCGCCGTCATAAACGAGCTGCGGGCGCTGCGCCGCGGTCGGCGCCGGCGTGGACGGATCTGCGGCAGGCTCGGGCACGGCCGCAGGATAGCTTCAGCAGAGCCCGGCGTAGAACTTCTCGAGAATGGGCCGCTGCCCGCTGGCGATCCTGATCAGACTCTCCGCCTGGCCGAACCAGGCGCCGCGATCGACCTCGGGGAACTCGGCGGTGCGGCCCGATCGCGGCGGCCATTCCATCGTGAACAGATTGCTGCTGAGCGCGGACGGATCGCAATCACCCTCGATCGCCCAGACGTGCAGGCGCTTGCCACTCGGCTGGCGAAAGACCCCGAGATCGCGCTCGGTACCGTCGCCGCCGGCGTCGAACCCTGTCTCCT
Organism: uncultured Gammaproteobacteria bacterium; assembly: GCA_963837075.1. Taxonomy (GTDB): domain Bacteria; phylum Pseudomonadota; class Gammaproteobacteria; order Steroidobacterales; family Steroidobacteraceae; genus 13-2-20CM-66-19. The sequence goes on from CAWILY010000009.1 coordinate 2,098,000, forward strand.
CGCGGAACTCGCGCCGTGCGCAGGCGAGCTCGTCCTCGAGCGCGTTGACCAGGCCTTTGGGCACGGACCAGGCCCCCTCGTCCTTGCGCGCCCAGAACGGACCTCCGGGATGCACCAAAAAGACTTCGACGGCGCCAGGGCCGCCACGATAGAGGAGCACGCCTGCACTGACTGCCGGCATCGAGGCTCAGGAGGCTTGTCTGGGGAGCAGCGCGTGGCGGCGCTGCAGCCACAGGGCGGCAATCGCCAGACTCAGCGCCAGGCCAAAGCCCGCGGCGGTCGCGCTGACCGGTACGCCGGCGCGCGCCACCAGGGTGTACAGCCCGATCAGCAGCAACATGGCGCTATTCTCCGCCAGATTCTGCACTGCGATGGCATGTCCGGCGCCCACGCTCTCGTGCCCGCGCTGCTGCAGCAGAGCGTTTAACGGCACGACAAAAAACCCACCACACGCGCCGACCAGCGCCATCACCGCGAAGGCCACCGACAGGTTGGTGGTCAGCGACAGCGCGCACACGGTCACACCGAGCAGCACCCCGGCCGGCAAGGCGCGATCGGCCTTCTCGAGCGTGACGAACCTGCCGGCCAGCGCAGCTCCCACCACGATGCCGAGCGCGACGGCGGCGTTCAGGTAGGCGGGCATGCGGTTGCTGACGATCCCTAAGGCGACCGGCACCCACGCCACCAGCAGGAAGCGCATGGTCGAGCCCGCACCCCAGAAGAGACTGGTGCCGATCATGGAGAAGCGGGCGTCGGGAAGACGCACCAACGCGCGAACGGCGCCGACGAAGTCGCGCAGGATCGCGGCCAGTGACAGGGCAGTCAGCGGATGCGCCGCCGGCAGGCGCGGAATCAGCAGGTTGGCCGCGGCGGCGCCCGCGTAGCAGAGCGCCACGGCGGTGAGCGCGCCGGGCACACTCCAGTCTGCAAGCGTTCCGCCGAGGATAGCGCCGGCGAGGATGGCGGCGATGGTGGAGGATTCCATGAGACTGTTGGCCTTCACCAGCAGCGCCGCGCTGGTCAGCTCCGACAGGATGCCGTACTTGGCGGGCGAATATGCCGCAGCGCCGGCGCCGACCAGTCCGTAGGCGACGAACGGGTTGACGCCGCAGCACAAGCCCACGGCGCCCGCCAGCTTCAGGCCGTTGGCGATCAGCATCACGCGGCCCTTGGACATGGAGTCCGCGAACGGTCCGGCGAACGGGGCGAGGAGGATGTAGGCACCGACGAAGAACTCCTGCAGCAACGGCGCCGTCCACGCGGGATAGCGCTCGAGGCGCAGCAGCGCCAGCGCCGCAAACAGCAACGCATTGTCCGCCAGCGCCGACAGGAACTGCGCCGCCAGGACGGCGATCATCGCGCGTGAGCGCAGTGAGGCGGCTGTCGCTGGCGCGGACATCAGGCGGTCGTCGCGGCGTTCAAGGTGGCCTCGGCCATCTGCTTCAGGCGCACGTAGTCGGTCTTGCCGGTACCGAGCAGCGGGATGGCAGTGATGCTCTGCACCACACGCGGCACGGCGAGCTCGGGCGCACCCAGACTGCGGGCGGCTGCGCTCAATTGCTCGCGAGCGAGCTCGGGGGCGGTGGTGAACAGCACCAGCGCTTCGCCTTTCGCCGCATCGCTTCGAGTCGATACCGCGTGGGCGAACTGCGGTGCCGCCAGCGCAGCCACGCGCTCCACGATCTCGAGCGAGATCATCTCACCGGCGATCTTGGCGAAGCGCTTGACCCGTCCGCGGATGTGTATGAAGTCGTCGGCATCGATCTCGACGATGTCACCGGTGGCGTACCAGCCTTCGCCGATGGATTTCGGCGGCTGCAGCACGCCCGGCTGCTCGTGCAGCAGGTAGCCCTTCATGACGTTCGGGCCGTACACGTGCAGTGCGCCGCCGGCGGTGATGCCGGCGAGCGGCTCGAGCTGGCATTCCATGCCGGGCACGAGCTGTCCGACGCTGCCGATACGGCACGCCATCGGCACGTTGACCGCGATCACCGGGGCGCATTCGGTGACGCCGTAACCCTCCAGCACGCGAATGCCGAACTTCTCTATCCAGCTGCGGCGCACGTCCTCGGAGAGCTTCTCGGCGCCCGCGACCACGTAGCGCAGGCGGCCGAAATCATAGGGATGCGCGAATTTCGCGTAGCTGCCGAGGAAGGTCGAGGTGCCGAACAGCACCGTGCAGTTCCGGTCGTACACCAGCTCCGGAATGATGCGGTAATGCAGCGGGCTCGGGTAGAGAAATACCTTGCATCCCGAGACCAGCGGCATGATGGCGCCGCAGGTGAGGCCGAAGGAGTGGAACAGCGGCAGCGCGATCATGAACTTGTCGAGCGGCGTGAAGTCGGCGACCGCACGGATCTGCGCGATGTTCGACAACAGCGAGGTGTGCGAGTGCACCACGCCCTTCGGCTTGCCTTCGGAGCCGGAGGTGAACAACACCACCGCGGCATCATCCGGGCGTTGCCCGCGGCCGAGCGCGCGCGGGAACAGCAGGTGCCACAGCACCCACACTCGATCGGCGAGGCCGACGCGCTGCTTCAGGTCTTCGAGGTAATGCACGCGCACGCCGGGCAGCTCCTCGAGCAAGCGGGCGAGCCGCGCTTTCTCGATGAACGTGCGCGAGGCGATGATGCAGCGGATGTTGGCGGCAGTGCATGCGGCCCGGACGCCGTCGGCACCTGCGCTGTAGTTGAGGAGCGCCGGGATGCGGCGGCTGGCCGCGAGGCCCAGGATCAGCGCCAGCGTCGCGGCGGCATTGGGCATGACGATACCGACCACCTCTTCCGGTCGCGTCAGCGGTGCGAGCAGTCGCGCCAGGCCGAGCGCCATGCGCAGCATCGAGCCGTAGGACTCCACCCTGAGGCGCACGTCCTCGACGAGCTCGTAACCTGCACCGAAAGTCGCGCGCGCATCGAGGAAGGCCTGGAACAGCGTGCGCTGCGGCCGCGTGGCCACCAGCATGTCCAGCAGGATGCGGCGCATCAGCTCGCCGGCGCGACGGCGGCGCTGCTTGGCGGACGGCAGCTGCGGCATCGGGATCTGGCGCGGCGGCAGGATGGCGATGCGGATCTTCGGCAACAGCTTCAGCGGATAGATCCCCGCCAGGCGTCCGAAGTAGCTGCGCCCGCTGCCTTCGATGCGCACCGGAACGATCATCGCCCCCGTTCTGGCCGCGACGAACGCGGCCCCGTCGTACACTTTCATCAGTGAGCCGGTGATGGTGAGCCGGCCCTCCGGAAAGATGACCACCGGCTCGCCGCTCTCGACCAGGCGGCAGATGAGCTTGATGGCCAGGGGGTTCGCCGAGTCGACGGCGAGGTGCGGCACGAAGCGCAGCAGGAAGCGGAACAGCGGCCGCGCAGCGACCTGCGTGTGCACCACGAATGTGGCGCGCACCGGCAGGAACGCCGCGAGCAGCACGCCATCGAGCAGGGACTCGTGATTGGCGACGATCAGCGTGCGCGGATTGGCAAACACGTCCCGCGGGCCGCGCACCTCAACGCGGAACAGCGGACGCAGGATCGCCCGCAGCAGGCACCTCATGATCGCGGAACTCCGCCCTGTCATCGCCCCGTCTTCCTTTGCCGCCATGTTATGAGCACTGCAGCGGCTGCGGACGTCAGGCCGCGCTTCGCATCCTGAGCCAGGGTAGTAGCCGACGCCACCGGCAGGGCGAAAGTCGCCCGGTAGTGGCCTTTTGGTCGCGTCAGATGATACCTTGAGTGCATGGCGGAGCGAGCCCTGATCGTCACGGCGCTGAAGCGCGCACTGCGCGAGCGCGGAATCACCTACGCTCGGGTGGCCGGCAAGCTGGGATTGAGCGTCGCCACCGTCAAGCGGCTGTTCTCCAGCGGCGAGTTCTCGCTACAGCGGGTCGATCTCATCTGCGAGCTGCTCGGTCTTGGCTGGCGCGAGATTCTCGAGCGCGCCCACGATCATGCCGCACCGTCCAATCAGCTGACGCTGACGCAGGAGCAGGAGATCGTCTCCGATCCCAGCCTGTTGTTCGTCACCTGGCTGGTGCTGAACCGCACGCCGTTCGAGGAGATCGTCGCGAGCTATCGCTTTACCAAGAGCGAGCTGCTGCGGCTGTTCATCCGCCTCGACCGGCTGAAGGTGATCGAGCTGCAGCCGGGCAACCGCGTGCGCCTGCTCGTGAGCCGGCACTTCAGCTGGCGGCCCGCCGGACCGGTGCAGCGCTACATTCATCACAAGCTGCTGCGCGAGTTTCTCGCCAGTGCCTTCTCGGCGGCGAACTCCGAGTTCTTTTTTCATGGCGCGCCGCTCTCGGACGCCGCGCTCGCCCAGCTCAAGCGGGCGCTGCAAGGTGCGGCGCGTGAATGCCTGCAGATCATCGAGCAGGATCGCGCCGCCCCGGAGGACCGGCACGGCTGCGCCTTTCTGCTGGCGCTGCGGCCGTGGACCTTCAGTGGATTCTCACAGTTCCATCGCTGACGGGGCCCTGCAGGATGGCGCCGCGTGGAGGTGACGACGAACACGCCGCCGCGCTGGCCGTGCGGGCCGCGACCGCAGCGGATGCGGCCGCGGTGCTCGCGATCAACGCGGCTGCGCGCCCTGGGGTTGCCCCGCTCGATCGGCGCGAGCTGACCCGGCTGTGCGGCGCCGGCGCGCTGGTGTTGATCGCCACCTTGGCTCAGCCGGCCGGCTACCTGATCGCGTTCACGGCGGAAGCGCCCTACGACGGTGAGGAGTTCCGCTACTTCCGCGGCGCGCTGTCCGGCAGCTTCGTGTACATCGATCAGGTCGCCGTCACGCCGCACTTGCGCCGCTACGGCATCGCGAGCGCCCTGTATCGCAGGCTCGGATCGCTAACCGCTGCGGGCACGAGGCTCTGCTGCGAGGTGAACCTCGAGCCGCCGAATCCAGGCTCGCTGCTCTTGCATCGACGGCTGGGATTCGGCCAGATGACGCAGCTTCTACTCGCGGACGGCCGCAAGGTGGCACTGCTGCTGAAGGAATGACCGCGGCACGAACTGTCCGGTTCAAGCTCGTGGTTCGGGATAGCCGATGCAGCATGCGCCCTGCCGTTGTCGACACCCGGCGTCGGGGCGGTACAGTCTCGATTGACGGATTGCGCTCTGCCGAGGCTGAACATGCACCGATTCCTCGATTGGCTGCTGCCGGGAAATTTCATGCCGCACGGCCACTGTTATCTGTGGCGGCCGGACGTGTTGTGGCTGCACGTCGGCTCGGATGCGCTGATCACGGCTTCCTACTACGCGATCCCGCTCGCGCTGGCGTACTTCGTGCGGCGGCGGCGCGCGGTGCTGCCGTACTGGTGGATCCCGGCGCTGTTCGCGGCCTTCATCTTCCTGTGCGGCACGACTCACCTGATGAACATCTGGACGGTCTGGCGTCCGGACTACGTCGTCGATGGCCTCATCAAGCTCGCCACCGCGCTCGCCTCCGCGGCGACCGCCTGCGTCGTCTTTGCGGCGTTGCCGGCGGCCCTGGCGCTGCGCACGCCGATCGAGCTGCAGGCGGAGGTTGCCGCGAGGACCCGCGAGCTGCTGGCGGCGAACCTGCGCCTGCGCGAAGAGATCGCCGCACGCGAGCGCACCGAGTCGGCACTGCGCGCCAGCGAGACCCGCTTCCGCGCGACCTTCGAGAACGCCGCGGTTGGCATCGCGCAGGTTGCGCCCGACGGACGCTGGCTCAAGGTCAACGAGGTGCTGTGCCGGATGACCGGCTACTCGCACCAGGAGCTACTGGCGCGGACGGCGGCGGACATCACCTGCGCGGACGATCTCGCCAGGGCCGCCGAGCAGGCCCGCCGGCTGCTCGCCGGGGAGATCAACACCTATGCCCTCGACCAGCGCTACCGCCGCAAGGACGGCGACACCGTCCTGGTGAAGCTCACCGTGTCGCTGGTGCGCGAACGCGGCGAGCCGGCCTATCTCATCGTGATCGTCGACGACATCACCGACCGGCGGCGCATCGAGGCGCAGTTGCACGAGAAACAGGTGCGCATGGAGCTCGCGCTGCAGGCCTCACGCGCGGCTACCTGGACGATCGACTATACCCGCGACTCCAGCGAGCAGTTCGATGCGCGCGCCAGCGAGCTCGCCGGGCTCGATCCGTCACGGTCGGTGTGGCCGGCCGGCACGTTCTGCACGCTGCTGCACGCGCAGGACCGCGCGCGGATGCAGGAGGCGGCCGAGCGCACCCACGCGATGAGCGGACCGGGACCGACGATCGAGTATCGCATCGAGCGGCAGCACGGCGAGGTGATCTGGCTGCAGGGCACCGGCATCGTTGACCGCGACGACGCCGGCAAGCCGCGCCACTTCATCGGCGTCTCGGTCGACATCACCGAGCGCAAGGGGCTGGAGCGGCAGTTGCGTCACAGCATCGATAAGCTCGCCGAAGCCAACACTCGCAAGGATCGCTTCCTCGCCACGCTGGCGCACGAGCTGCGCAACCCGCTGGCGCCAATCGCCAACGGCGTGCAGATCATCAAGCGCGCACCGACCGCAGACACCCTGCAGCGGACGATCGAGATCATGGAGCGGCAGATCCGGCACCTGAGCAGACTGGTCGACGATCTGCTCGACATCAGCCGTGTCACCCGCGGCAAGGCGACGCTGCGCACCGAGCGGCTCGATATCCGTGAGCTGCTGGCGAACGCGCTGGATTCGAGCTGGACGACGGCGGATGCCGAACGCATCCAGCTGTCGCTCGATCTGCCCGATACCCCGCTGCTGGTCGACGGCGACCGTGACCGCTTGACGCAGGTGTTTGCCAACATCCTCTCCAATGCCGCGAAATACACCAAGGGCTCGGCCAGGCTCTGGGTAACGGCCCGTCGTGAGGGCAACGAGGCGGTCGTCGGGATTCGCGATACCGGTGTGGGCATCCCACCCGACTCGCTCGGCAGCATATTCGAGATGTTCTCGCAGCTGCAGCCGCCCGGGTACGGTGAAGGCGGCCTCGGCATCGGCCTGGCACTCGTGCACCAGCTGGTGCAGCTGCACGGCGGCAGCGTCGAGGCACGATCGGAAGGCATCGGGCACGGCAGCGAGTTCATCGTGCACCTGCCGCTGCTCGCGGCGGGCGCGGCCTTGGCAGACCCGGCGCCCGCCGCGAGCGACAGCGGTGATGCGGGCGAGTCGCATCGTGTGCTGGTGGTCGACGACAACAGCGACTGTGCCGAGTCGTTGGGGACACTGCTGGAGCTCATGGGACACGAGGTGCGTGCGGTCGACGACGGGGCGCAGGCCATCGAAGTGGCGCGCGCTTTCAGGCCGGACGTGATCTTCATGGATATCGCCCTGCCGCGCATGAACGGCCTGGAGGCCGCGCAGCACATCCAGGCACTGGCGCTTGCCGAGCCGCCGCTGATCGTGGCGCTCACCGGCTGGGGGCAGGACGTCGACCGCGAGCGCTCGTGGCGCGCCGGAATCCGCTATCACCTGACGAAGCCGATCGACCAGGAATCATTGCAACGCGTGTTCCGCATCGCCGCTCGTGCCCGGGCGGCTCGCGATGCGCTCGACGGGATGCCCACGTCCTGAAGGCGCGGGCCGTTTGAAATTGCATTAAAGTCCCGCCATGAGCAGCGCCATCCAGAAAGTCGCGATCGCCCTCGAACGTCTGCTGTTCGCCGCACGCTGGCTGCTGGCGCCGTTCTACCTCGGCATGGTGTTCGCGCTGGTGGCGATCCTGGTCGTGTTCGTGCGCGATCTTCTCGGGGAGTTCACCCAGTTCGCCGCGCTCGATTCGGAGCACGTGATCGTACTGTCGCTGTCGCTGATCGAGCTATCGCTCACCGCGAACCTGGTGCTGATCGTCATATTCGCGGGCTACGAGAACTTCGTGTCGCGGATGCGGATCGGGGAGCGCGAGGATCGGCCGGCCTGGATGGGCACGGTCGACTTCTCCGACCTGAAGATCAAGCTGATCGCCTCGATGGTCGTCATCAGCGGCATCGCGCTGCTGCGTGCCTTTCTGCCGCTCGGCGATGCCGGGATGCGTCTCGATGCGCCGCGGCTTTACTGGATGATTGCCATCCATCTCACCTTCATCGTCTCCGGTGTGCTGATGGCGGCGATGGACTGGATCACGGCGCGCAGCAGTTCACACGACGCCACCACGGCGTCTTGAGGACAGTGAAGGCGAACGGGCTTACTTGCGCTGCAGCGCTACCAGCTGATGTTTAACACGGCGGCCGGCGATGACGTCGATGAAGTTCTTGACCTTGGCGTTGGCGCGCAGCGCGGCGATTTCCTCGTCATACAGGCGCTTCACCACGTGCCGCGGAGTGTGGGTCTTCTGGGCGAGGGCTGCGACCGTGCTCTCTCCAGACGAATCGCGGATCGATGAATCACGAGACAACGGCGCGGAATCTGCCACCTCGGGGGCCCCTCTGGAACTGCTGGACATATAGGTTATCGCGATCGCTCGCCGTGATGCATGTGTAATTACCGAAGGCTGCGATGGGTCAAAGGTTATGAGGTCGCTACCACCTTGATAAATCGAAGAAAAAGCATGGTGTTCATCCCGGGAGCGGAGGACTCGTGGCGCGCCGGGCCCCGCGACGCCTGACGCTGCCGCGCACCGCGGATCTGCACCTGCAGCGGATCCGCAACCGCGGCGGATTGTCGGTCAGCTTGCTGCCGAACGGCACGATCTTCGCCATCGAGCACGTCGAGCCGGATCGCCGCCTCATGATCAACCAGACGTGCGGCTCGGCTATCGCCGACGGCATGAGCCGCCTGTGTCTGCGCATCGGTGGTGCCACGCCTGAGGTTCTGTCTCTCGCCGGCGCCGGCGCACGCTGCCGGGTGGGCTCGGCGGCGGGGCGCTTCGTCTGGCGGGGGCAGACGCGTGGCGTGCACCATGTCGTCACGCTGCAGCTGCATGCCACACGGCGCCAGTGGTTGTGGCACGTCCAGATCCGCAACGGCCGCCGCCGGGCGCTGCCGTGCGATTGCGTGCTGATCCAGGACCTCGGTCTCGGTGAGCCGGGATTCCTCATGAACAACGAGGCGTACGCCAGCCAATACCTCGATCACCACGTGACGCGCCACCCGCGCTGGGGCTACGTGTTGATGGCACGCCAGAATCTGCCCCAGCAGGAGCGGCACCCCTGGGTCGTGCACGGCTGCGTGGAAGGGGGGATGGCGTTCGCTACCGACTTCCGCCAGGTGCTGGGTCCGGCGCACCGCGACGCCGATCAGCTCTCGAGTGGCTTTGGCACCGACCTGCCGTCGCTGCGACTGCAGCACGAGTGCGCCTGCGCCGCGCTGCAGTCGGCTGCGGTCGGGCTGCGAGCGGGCGGCCGGGCCTCGTGGACGTTCTTTGCGCTCTATGAGCCCGATCATGCCGCGGCTTCCTCTGATCAGGACCTCGCGCTGATCGAGCGCGTGCGCGCGCCGCACAGCCGCCGCCGTGCCCCGCTCCGGTTCCGTACCCCGGCCCGCGGGATCGTGCAGGACGCACCGGCCGAGCAGGCCGACGCGCTCGAGGAAGCCGCGCTCATCCGCCGCTACCCCGAGCGGCTGCATGCTGAGCGCGGCGCCGGGCAACTGCTGTCCTTCTTCGCCCCAGGCGAGGTGTTTCGCCGCCACATCGTGCTGCGCGACAAGGAGCGCAGCCAGCTGCGTCGCCACGGCGCACTGCTGCTCGGCGGTGCCATCACGCCGCCAGCGCAGCCGGAGACGGTATGCGTCACCTGCTGGGCACACGGCGTGTTTGCGGCGCAGCTCACCGTCGGCAACACCTCGTTCCACCGCCTGTTCTCGATATCACGGGATCCCTACAACCTCACCCGCGGCAGCGGCCTGCGACTACTGGTGGATCTCGGCAAAGGCTGGCGGCTGCTGACGGTCCCTTCAGTGTTCGAAATCGGGGTGGATGAGTGCCGCTGGATCTACCGCCTGCGCGCGCGGACGATCACCGTCACCACCGCCGTGTCGGGCACCGATCCAATCGTCAGCTTCCGCGTCGCCGTCGAGGGTGCGCCGTGTCGATTCATCGCATTCGGTCACCTGGTGCTCGGCGAGCGCGAATACGAGCATGCCGCGCTGGTAGAGATCGACGCGGCGCGCAAGTGCTGCAGCTTGCGGCCGGATCCGGACAGCATGTGGGGCCGCGCTTATCCACGGGCGGTGTATCACCTGGTGACGGCCACACCCGGCAGCATCGACTGCGTCGGTGGCGATGAGCTCCTCTACACCGATGGCCGGCCGCGCGGCACCCCTTACGTGACGCTGCGGACCCTGCCGACACGTGAATTCGAGTTCACCGTGGTCGGCACGCTCGACGATCCGCAGCGTGCCGCAGCGCTCGCCGAGCGCTATCGCGGCGCGCTCGATGATGCGGCACGCGCGCGGCAGTTGCAGCGCTGCTGGTCGCACCTCACGCGCAGCATTCGCCTCGATCATCCGGACGAGGGCGCGCGTGCGATCGAGACGGTGCTGCCCTGGCTGATGCACGACGCCTGGGTGCATCTCGCCGCGCCGCACGGTCTCGAGCAATACACCGGCGGCGCCTGGGGAACCCGCGACGTGTGTCAGGGCCCGATGGAGCTGCTGCTGGCGCTGGAGCACGACGGCTGGGCGAGGGCAGTGCTCGAGATCATCTTCGCCCAGCAGTACGCGCAGCGCGGCGACTGGCCGCAGTGGTTCATGCTCGAGCCCTATTCCGCGGTGCAGGACCGGCAGGCGCACGGCGATGTGATCGTGTGGCCGCTGAAGGCGCTATGCGATTACCTGGAGGCGACCGGTGAGCTCGCGCTTCTCGATGAGCAGGTCCCGTGGCGCGGCGACGAGTCCCTGCAGCGCAGCGCCGACAGCGCCTCCATTGCCGCACACGTCGCGAAGCTGCTCGCGACGGTCGAGCAGCGCTTCATTCCCGGCACGCATCTGATCCGCTACGGCCATGGCGACTGGAACGACTCGCTGCAGCCGGTCGACCCCGCGCAGCGCGACCGGATGGTCAGCAGCTGGACCGTCGCGCTCCTGTACGAGCAGCTGTGCCGCTATGGCGAGATCCTGCGTCGCGCCGGCCGCGGCGACAGCGCCGCGGTGCTCTCGCGCCAGGCCGCGGCGATGCGCGAGGATTTCAACCGCTTCCTGATCCGCGACGGGACCGTCGCCGGCTACGCCGTGTTTGCTCCCGGACAGGCGCGTCCCGAGCTGTTGTTTCACCCGCGCGATCAGCGTACCGGGGTCGCATACTCGCTGCTGCCCATGACGCAGGGCATTCTCGGTGGCCTGTTCACCGCCGAGCAGACCCGGCATCACCTGCACCTCATCCGGACACACCTGAGCTTCCCCGACGGGGTGCGCCTGATGGACCGGCCGATCGGCTATCACGGTGGCCCGCAGACCCTGTTTCAGCGGGCGGAATCGGCCGCATTCTTCGGTCGCGAGATCGGACTCATGTACACGCATGCGCACCTGCGGTACGCGCAGGCGCTGGCCCTGTTGGGCAAGGCGCAGGGGGCGTGGGACGCCCTGCTGACCGTCAATCCGCTCGCCGTCACGGAGCGCCTCCCGCACGCGACGCTGCGCCAGCGCAACTGCTATTTCAGCAGCAGTGATGCCGCCTTTGCGGATCGCTACCAGGCGAGCAGCGAATGGCAGCGCGCGCGGCGCGGGACGGTTGCCGTGGACGGCGGCTGGCGCATCTATTCGAGCGGGCCCGGCCTGTACACCAACGTGCTCATCTGCCACCTGCTCGGCGTGCGCCGCTATTTCGGCGCGCGCCTCGTCAAGCCGTGCCTGCCGGCGGCGCTGGCGGGCCTGACGCCATCGTGGATGGGCACGCCTCGGCCCGGCGCGCTGCAGCGCTGACGAAGGCGGCGTAGCTCCAGGAGAGTTGCCTGGCCGAGCTCGGTGCACCGGTCCATTGGTCGAACTGCTCCGCGAGCTCGCCGCTGGCCGGGGTGAAGGCGCGCACCGTGCGCAGGAAGGCATCGCCGCGCTCGAAGGCGAGTGCGGCCACGGCGCCCACATCACGGTCGCCTGCGACCCCCAGGCCGTGCAGGAAGCGGCGGTTTTCTGCCGTTACCGCCAGGCGCCCGCCGGCGCGCAGCGCAGCGGCCAGGGCGAAATAGAATTCGGCGGCGGCGAGCGTCGCAAAGAAATACGCGCCGCCGCTGTAGTAGCGATCGTGCGCGTAACGACCCATGGCCGGGGCGCGCTCGGCGGGGAGATCACGGTTGATGGCGTACGCAGCAGCGAACAGTTCCTCGAGCGCGCCGAGGGTTGCCTGCGTGCGCGGGTCGAGCACGCCGTGTGTGCCGCGCGTGCGCCTGGTGTGCAGCACGGCGAGGATCACGGCGATATCGAGCTCCCGGCCGTCGGCAGTGGCGCGGTAGCAGCCGGCGGCCGCGCTCCACAGGCTATCGAGCCCGGCGAGGAGCTGCTGCGCCGTTGCGCGGCAGATGTGCGCCTCGGTCTCCTGCCCGGCGTGCGTGAGCCATTCGGCGCCGCAACGCAGCGCCTCGGCCTGCAGGAGCTGGGTGTAATAGTGCTGGCCGCTGCTCTCCTCCCAGATATCGACGCACGGCCGGTCGGCGTATGACAGCGTGAAATCCAGATCGCCGCGAATCAACGTCGGCAGCGACGTGCGCAGTGAGGGGTCGGCATTTGTCAGCTGCGACTCCCAGCGCATCAGGGCCAGGGCGCGTAGCGCCGGACCGTCGGCCTGCGGCCGCGACCAGCGCGCGAGGTCGGGCGTGCCGTCGGCGTTGACGCGTACGTCGGCGAGCACGGCGTCACCGTACAGCGCGGCGATCTCCTCCTCGGGACGCAGGTATTTTCGGAAGTCTGGTTGCACGCGGGCCCCGGGATGCACCGCGCGCAGAAACGCCCGTCCATCGAGCGCGCGCAGCGCGAGGCTGAACTGCACGAACTCGCGCAGACGGGCGATGGCGGACGTCTCGGTGAAGCCGGCCGCGAGCGCCATGCGCAGCGCGTCGACCACGATCGCGGAGTCGCGGAACCAGTGAAAGAAATAGTCCGGATCCGGGTCGTAGTGCGCGCACACCGGGGAGGCGAGCACCGAGCCGGCTCGCGGGATGATCCGTTGCCCGAACCCGGGGCGCTCCATCGTAAGCTGCGTGGCGGAGATGGCGCGCAGCATCGCGGCGCTCGCGAACCGAGCCTGCCCGGCAATCCATGCTTCGAGATCCGACATCGCTTCAGGGGCCGGCCGCGTCGTGAAAGCCCAGCATCTGAAGCCCGGTGCGGATCTCCGGGATGCCCATGAACAGCTTCCACATGAGGCCGCTGCGGTAGTTCTCGATCATGACCACGGTCGGCCCCTGGCTGATGGCGAGGAACGAGTCGGCATACCAGTCGACCTGTTCGCTGAAGCCGTCGACGAAGCCGAAGCGCCCCAGGATCCGGCCGCCGAGATCCTGGTAAAAGTGCCGCAGCGCAGCCATCGCCGCCTGTGGCGCATAGGGAAAGCTGGCCAGCGCCGCAGCGGGTGAGATGACGCCGAGATCATTGTCCGGTGAGTGCGCGGCGTAACCCTGCACGCTGTCGCTCGCGCTCAATCCCCAGCAGGCCGGTCCGTATCCGCGGTAGTGATGAGGATTACGCACGCACCAGGCGTAGTTGATGCGCGTGTGGTTCACGTTCTGTCGCCAGTAGTCGGCGTAGGTATCGGCGAGGCCGCGCGGGTCGAGGCCGCAGAACGAGAAATGCGTGAAGAACAGCGGCCCGCCCCAGTCAGGTCCCAGGGGCAGCTCGATCTCGTCGAAGCTGCGGCCGTTACGGAAGTCGCGCCCGGCAGCCCAGCCGCGATGGTAGGCCTCGGCAGTGATCGGGTAGCTGGGTGAGGCGGCCGCGAGCAGGTAGGTGATCAGGCACTCGTTCCAGCCGTGGATCTCGTGATCCAGCGCAAAGCCGTGCACCGGACTCCAGTGCCAGGTCAGCGCCTGGTGTCCCCGCTGCACGTACCAGTTCCATTCGGCTTCATTCCACAGCCGCGTAATGCGCTCTCGCAGACCTGCCTCCGCCGGCGCCGTACGATCGAAGTAGGCCCTGGCGCACAACAGCCCCTGGAACAGGAACGAAGTCTCCACCAGGTCGCCGCCGTCGTCCTGGGGACTGAACGGCATGGTCGCGCCGGTGTCGCCACGGATGAAATGCGGATAGATGCCGTGATAGCGCGGTGCCTGCTCCAGGCAGTCCAGCATCCGCGCGCAGCGCGCCAACGCCTCCTCGCGGCTCACCCAGGCGCGCTCGCAGGCGACGATCAGCGCCATGATGCCGAAGCCGGAGCCGCCGATGGCGACCGGGGCGTCGTCGGCACCGCCCTGCCGCGGGCGACGGTCAAACGCCAGGGCGCTGTGCGGATGAGCGCCCTCGCGGAAATAGTGAAAGCTCTGGCGCTGAACGAGCTCGAGCAGCTCGCTGTCGGAAAGCCGCTGGCCACTGGCGCCGGGCAGGGCGAGCGTGCGGCGCTCTTCGGAGTCAGGCATGGGCGGGCGTCGCGAGTGCAGCAGGGCGCGGGTGCAGATCCGTCGGCCGGAACGCCGGTCCATGCGGATCGATCACCAGGCGCAGGCAGCGCTGATAGAGGTCCCCCGCATGGTGCTCCTGGCCGATGTTGATGAGGCCGACCCCACTGAGCTCCGTCGTGAGCAGGCTCTCGATGCGGCTGCGCGAATCGGAATCGAGAACGTCGAGCGCGCCGTCCAGCACGACGAGGCGCGGTCGCTGCAGGATCAGGCGTGCGAATGCCAGACACTGCTTCTCATCCTCGCTCAGGCGCCGGTCCCAGCGCTCGACCTCGTCCAGCTGCGGCAGGAGACGCTCGAGGCCGACCGCAGCGAAGGCGTGGCTGACTGCGGCTGTATCGTACTCTCCCGCTGAGCGCGGATAGGCCAGCGCGCTGCGCAGCGTGCCGGAGGGCACGTAACCGCGGGCCGGGAGGAACGCGATCAACCGGCGCGCGGGCAAACGGATGCGGCCGCTCCCCCACGGCCAGACCCCGACGATGGCGCGGAACAGCAAATTTCTTGCGGCGCCTTGGCCGCCGCTGATGAGCAGCCGCTCGCCGGCCTTGACTTGCAGGTGCGCCTCGCTTGTGCGGATGCAGCCGAACGGCGCATCGACCCGCAGCTCGTCGATGCGCAGGGAGTCGTCCTCGGTCTCCTCGATGGTGATGCGGCTGGCGCTGTCGCCGAGGCTGTCCATGCTCACCAGGGCGTTGCGGAAGTTCGCCACGCGCAGCAGTGTCGCGCGCCAGTCGGCAATCGCCGGGAAGTTGTCCACGAACCAGCGGA
Source organism: uncultured Gammaproteobacteria bacterium (assembly GCA_963837075.1). Taxonomy (GTDB): domain Bacteria; phylum Pseudomonadota; class Gammaproteobacteria; order Steroidobacterales; family Steroidobacteraceae; genus 13-2-20CM-66-19. The sequence continues at coordinate 2,113,268 of CAWILY010000009.1, forward strand.
GCGAGGACTGCACCTGGTTGAAGGCCCCGACCGCCACCATCAGCTCACCGAAGCTCATGTCACCGGACAGATAACTCGGGGCCGCCACCAGGATCGGTGCCACGATCGTGAACCAGCCGTAGCCGGCGGTCACCCAGGCGAGCCGCGTCACGGCGCCGACGATACGCCGCGAGACCTGCTGCACCGTGGCAAAAACGCGTTCGAGATAGTCCTTCTCGTCGGCCTCGCCCCTGTAGATGGTGATGCCTTCGATCTCTTCGCTGGCGCGCACCAGTGCAAAGCGCAGCTCTGCCTCGCGCCCGTAACGCTCGGCGTCGAGTGCGATCAACGGCCGGCCGACGCGCCAGCTGAGGAACGAGGCCGTGCCGGCGTACAGCAGAGCGCACCAGACCATGTAGCCCGGCACGTGCAGGTGTGAACCGGCGAGTGGCACCAGCATGCCTCGCGACAGCACCCACAGCACGCCGATGAATGACAGCAGCAGCAGCGTCGACTGCAGCAGCCCGATGCCGAGATCGGTCGTGAGATCGGTGAGATGCTGTGCATCGGCATGCAGCCGCTGATCGGGGTTGACTCCGATCCAGCCCGAGTTGGACAGGCGGAAGGCGCGCTGGGGCCCCAGCCACATATTGAGCAGGTCATTCACCAGCCCCTGCCTGAGCACGACCTTGGAGGTCTGGTTGAGCCACACCTGCGCGACGTTGAGGACCAGCAGCACCCCGGCCAGCTGCGCGAACACCGCCAGCTGCGCGATGAAGGCCGGCATATCCTTCTGGGTGAGGGCGTTATAGAACGGCTTGTTCCAGGCGTTCAGCCTGATCTGTGTGTAGGCGGTTGCCGCCAACACCAGTACCAGCGCAGCCGCCAGTGCCAGCAGCCGATTGCGCTCGCGCGATGCCCAGAAAGCCGCCGCCAGACGCGAGGTCTGCGTGAGCACGCTATCCTTGCCCGGGACGCCGGCGCCGACCGTGTCCGGCGGGAGTGGATTCGCGAGTTGTGCCATCGTGTCGCCCCGATCCTGCTGCGAGCGCGGCAAGACTGAGGCCGCACGCGGTTCCCGAAAGGTCATCGGCAGCAGCTTACCGCAAGGTCAGAAATGGGACGCATCGATAACCTGCTTGCCAGGATGACGCTCGAGGAAAAGATCGGGCAGCTCAACATGGCCGCGGCTTCGGGCGTCGTCACCGGCCCAGGTGCGCGCCGCGCGGTGAACGAGGGCGTGCGTGCCGGCCGTATCGGTAGTGTGCTGAACCTGTGGGGGAGGGAGGAGCTGCATGCTCTGCAGCAGCTGGCCGTCGAGCAGTCGCCGCACGGGATTCCACTGCTGTTCGGGCTCGACGTCCTGCACGGCCATCGGACGATCTTTCCGGTACCCCTGGCGGAAGCGTGCCTGTTCGATCCCGATGCCTGGGAGCAAACGGCGCGGGCCGCCGCGCACGAGGCCAGCGCGGACGGCATCGCACTCAACTTCGCCCCCATGCTCGATGTCGCGCGTGATCCGCGCTGGGGCCGGATCGTCGAGGGGCCGGGCGAGGACCCGCGGATCACCGCACAATATGGCGTCGCCAAGATACGTGGCTTCCAGGCAGCCACGCTCGCCGATGTGCACAGCATCGCCGCCACGGCCAAGCATCTGTGCGCATATGGCGCGGTAACCGCGGGGCGCGAATACGCCTCGGTCGACGTAGCCGAACGCACGCTGCACGAGATCTACCTGCCGCCATTCGCGGCCGCCGTGAATGCCGGGGTGGCCGCCGTCATGCCGGCGCTGACGGATGTAGCCGGCATGCCGATGACCGCACACGCCGCGCTCCTGCAGGGCTGGCTGCGCGGGAAGCTCGGGTTCAGCGGTGTGGTGATCAGCGACTACAACGCAATCGCGGAGCTGCGCAACTACGGTGTGGCGCAGGATGCGGCCGAGGCCGCCGCGCTCGCTCTCAAGGCCGGAGTCGACATCGACATGGCGAGCGAGACCTACACGCAGGGGTTGCCGCCGGCACTCGAGCGCGGCCTGGTCACCTGCGGTGACCTCGATGCCAGCGTGCGGCGCGTGCTGACCCTCAAGGAGCGGCTGGGTCTGTTCGAGGATCCGCATCGCCGCGGCGTGGGGTGCGGGCGCGGCGAGTCGTGGCGCGCATTGGCACGTGGGGTGGCGCGTCGCGCCATCGTGCTGCTGACGCACCGCGAGCCCGTCCTGCCGCTCGCGTCGCACCTGCGCCGCATCGCCCTGGTCGGCCCGCTGGCGCAGGCGCAGATGCTGGGACCGTGGGCCGCGGCCGCGGAAGTGCGGCAAGGCGCGTCGATCCTCGAGGGACTCAGCGCTGCAATGCCCGCCTGCCGCATCGACACTGTCGCCGGCGTCGATGTCAGGGGAAGCGACACGAGCGGGGTGGCAGCGGCTCTCGAGTGCTGCCGCGCCGCGCAGCTCGTCATCCTGTGTCTCGGCGAGGATGAGACCATGAGCGGCGAGGCCGCGAGCCGCGCCCGACTCGATCTGCCCGGACGCCAGCGGGCGCTCGCCGAGGCGGTGCTCGAACTCGGCAAGCCGGTCGTCGTGCTGCTGTCCTCCGGCCGCCCGCTCGCGCTGCCATGGCTGTTCGAGCGCGCCGCCGCGGTGCTCGCCATCTGGTTTCTCGGCAGCGAGGCCGGTAATGCCGTTGCCGATGTGCTGACCGGAGCGTGCAACCCCAGCGGGCGGCTCGCGGTCACCTGGCCGCGCGCCACCGGGCAGATACCGATCTTCTATGCGCAGCGTGCGCTGGGGCGACCGACGCAGCCCGGTGAGCGCTTCAGCAGCTCATACCTCGATGTGCCGGCGACTCCGCAATTCACTTTCGGGCACGGCTTGTCCTACAGTCGCTTCACGCTCGAGCATCTCGAGTGCAGCCCGCATCGTGTGACCGCCGCCGGTAGCATCAGGGTGCGCGTGACCGTGCACAATGACAGCGGCGTGCCCGGCACAGCGACGCTGTTCCTGTTCATCCGCGACGTGCTCGCATCGGTTGCGCGACCGCTACTGGAGCTGCAGGGCGTGCGCCAGGCTGTGCTCGAGGCGGGACAACGGGCCAGGGTCGAGTGGATGCTGCCGGCTGCGGCACTGGCCTTCCCCGGCTCAGATCTCGAGCCGGTGCTCGAGCCCGGGTGGTTCGAGATCCACGTGGGCCAGAGCGCTGAGCCTGCCGGGTGCCTGAGCGAGCGTTTCGAGCTGGTGGCGTGATCAGGCGCGGCGCCTGCCGCCGTTATGAGCGCTCGAGCGCGAGCGTACGAATGTCGTTGAACATGACGTCGGGCTGCAGGTAAGCCAGCGAATAAATCTCGCGCACGATTCCGTGCGGGTCGATGAGGAACACCTTGAGCATGTGGTGCAGCGTGCGCGAGGGATGGCCCTGCGCATCGGTCTCGACGCTCACATCCTGGCCGAAGTCCTCCAGCACCGGCAGCAACTCGGCAACCGAGCGCGTCGTGAGAAAACTCCACTCGAAGCGTGGGTCGCTGCCGAACTGCGCGGCATAGGCGTTGAGGGTCGCCGGCGTATCGTTGAGCGGGTCGAGCGTCACGTTCACGAAACGGACACGCGTGGCGAGACCGGGTTCAGCGAGCACCCGCTCGCGCAGGGTGCTCAGGGTCACGTGCGCGAACGGGCACCCGAGCGGGTCGACGCAGTAAGTATAGAAGAACGTCAGCAGCGTGATCTTACCGTGCAGGTAACGCGCCAGATGCCGGGACTGGCCCGTGGTGTCGAGCACCATGGCGTCCGCGGTGCGCTGGATACGCTGCAGCTGGTAGGTCCCGGCAGCCGGCGCCACGAACTCGGTGCGTGGCGCGGTGCCGGCGCCCGGATCGACAGTTGCCTGCACCGCGCCCGCCGCGCACGCCAGTGCCAGGATGAGCGTGCGATGCCCGCCGCGGCTCAACTACGCGGTCCCTCGCCGGAGACCATCGCCACCTGGGAGGGCTTGGCGGTGAACTTCATGTGATGCGGGCGCCCGAGCTTCTCCGCGGTGAAATCGACGACGAACGTCGGCGTGAGCGTGTGGCCATCCCAGCTGAACGCGCGCAGCATCTGCTCGTTGTCGGCGCCCTTCTTGTCCCAGTGTGAGAGCAGGCTGGTGGTGATGTACACCCGCTTGCCGTCCCAACTCTGGGAGACCATGTTCACCTGGCTGCCGGTGTGCAGGTGATAGGTCTCCTGCGGGTGCTCGGGATCGGACAGGTCGAAATAATGCGTGGTCCCGTCCATGAAGGTGTTGACCCACAGTCCCTTCGCATCCGCCGTGATCGAGATATCCACCGGCAAGGGAATCTTCGCCGGATCACCGATGGTAGCGACTTCCTTCGCCTGCCAGCGGCCAGCCGCATCCTGCCTGATGAGCCAGATCTTCGAGGTGAGCGCCGCCGCAGTGATCGCCCAGTTCTGGCCCGGCACCAGCGCCCAGCGGATCTCGAGCGGTGCGCCGGGGACGGCGAATATCTGCGTGGGCTGCATGGTCTTGAGGTTCCACAGCACCATCGTGCCGCCGAAGTGCTTCATCGCCTCCGGGTCCTTGATCAACTCGCCAAGCTCGCGCATGTAGTTCTGCCAGCCCGCGAAGCTCGAGGTGAGCAACACGTTCCTCGCCGGGTTGATGGCGATGTCATACCCGTAGCCGTCACCCCTGATGCCAGCGATGATCCCGGTCGGCATGGCGTACTTGGCGACGAACTCGCCCTTGTTGTTGTAGACCGCGAGCCCGGTGACGCCACCGTGATCGCGGTCATTCGACAGGCTGCCGATCAGCACCCGCCCGGGAAGGGCGTAGAAGGTGTGCGGCCCCACGAAACCGCTCTGCTGCGGCAGGCTGGCGATGGTGCGCACCAGCTTCGGTTCGGCGGGGTTGGTGCCGACGTCGAACACGTAGATCCGGCTGTCATCGAGATTGCCGGCCCACAGATACTTGCGATCATCGGTGAAGCCCATGTGGTGAGCCTCGCCGCGACCGCCGACCGACACGGTGTTGATGACCTTGCCGTAACTATGCGAGTGCGGATCGACGTCGATGGTGACGAGTTTGTCCGAGCCGTCGCCGAGATTCTCGACGCCGAGCGTCCACACGTGCACGAAGTCCTCCTGACCCTTGATGAGGTTGCTGACGTAAGGGGAATTGCAGGTCTCGTCAGCGCGGGCCGCAGCGGCGGACAGGCCGCACAGCAGCGTTACACAAAGGGACAGGAGAATCGCAGAGCGGCAGGCAGGCATGGTGTTCTCCCAGGTTCGGGTCTGCACGAATGCGCTCGATTCAGCATAGCATTAAGCGGCGCCCGTTCGTATAACGGGTGGGCATATGTGCATGCTTGTTGTGGTGCGGCATTCGGAGCACGGACGTGGCCAGGGTTCGAGACAGCGGCATGCCGCCGCAGGAGCAGTGGGAAAGCTACTTCGATCCGGACGCCGTGCTGGAGACACTCGCCTGTCGGGGGCTGGATGCCGACGTGCTCGAGTTCGGCTGCGGCTACGGCACGTTCACCGTTGCCGCAGCGGCACGCACCCGGGGCACGGTTCACGGGCTCGACATCGATCCGCTCATGGTAGCGGACACCGCCGCGCGCGCACGGCGCGCAGGACTCAAGAACGTGACGGTCGAAGCGCGCGACTTCGTGCGCGCCGGTGCGGGAGTACCCGACGCCTCGGTGGGCTACGTCATGGTCTTCAACATCCTGCACCTGGAGGATCCGGTGGCGCTGCTGCGCGAGGCGCACCGCGTGCTCGAGCCGGGCGGGCGAGCCGGCCTCATACACTGGAAGCGCGAGGTGGCAACACCCAGGGGACCACCGCTGGACATCCGGCCGTCTGCGCAACAGGTGCGCCGCTGGGGCGAACAGGCTGGATTCCACCATCTGTGGACCGGAGAACTGCCCCGCTCACCCTGGCATTGGGGCATGCTGTTGGCTCGACCGGCGGAGAGCCAGCCGTAAGTCTTATCATTTGGGGTATCGTGTGTCGACACCCGGGATCGACTGCAACTTGACGCAACACCATTTATCAACTGCGCGCCGCCAACGGCTCGCGCTGCTCGTCATCTGCCTGGGCGCCGCCTGTGCGTTCGGACAGACAACACCGCCGATAGAGAAACTCATCGATGACGGTGCGCTGCCCGGCATGCTGCGGCCGGACTTTCGCGCTTATCAGGCGAGCCTGCGCGAGTTCTACATGCCAGTTGCCTACGCCCCCGCCTGGTTTCAGGGAACGAAGCTCTCGGCCCAGGGTGAGTCCATGATCCAGCTGTTCCAGAATGCCTGGCGCAAGGGTCTGGACCCGGAGGACTACGATGCCTCACGCTGGGGCGCACGCCGCAGCGCGCTCGAGCGTGCCGGCGGCGCCGCGGTCGCGGATTTCGACCTGGCGCTCACCGTCACTGCCATGCGCTACGTTTCCGACCTGCGCATCGGACGGGTGAATCCCAAGCACGTCGGCTTCGATCTCACGGTCGATAAGAAGAAGTACGACCTGGCGCAATTCCTGCGGGAGCGGCTGTTGAAGTCCGCCGACGTCGCCGGGCTCATCGACTCGATCGAGCCACCGTTCGAGGCGTATCGGCGCACCGAACAGGCGCTGGCCCGTTATGTCGAGCTCGCCCGTTCCGATGGCGCCGGGACACTGCCGGTGCCCGCCAAGACGGTCGCACCGGGGGATGAGTACGCGGGGCTTGCCGCGCTGGTGCAATTCCTCGAGCGCGTGGGCGATCTGCCGCCGCCGGCGGCCGGGGGCATCCGGCCGGAGCGCTACAGTGGCGAGGTGGTCGAGGGCGTCAAGCGCTTCCAGCGCCGTCATGGTCTCGATGACGACGGACGTCTGGGCGCTGCCACCATCAAAGCGATGAACGTGCCGCTCGCCGAGCGCGTACACCAGCTGCAACTCGCACTGGAGCGCTGGCGGTGGGTTCCCGAAGAATTCGCAGCGCCGCCGATCGTGGTCAACATTCCCGACTTCCGCCTGCGTGCCTTCGAGGCGAATGACAAGGTCGCGCTCAGCATGCGCGTGGTCGTCGGCAAGGCCATGGTCACGCAGAGCCCGGTGTTCACCCGGGACATGACCTACGTCGTGTTCCGCCCGTACTGGGTCGTGCCTCCTGGGATCATGCGGCGCTCGATCCTTCCCGCGATCCAGAAAGACCGCGATTACCTGGCGAAGAATCGCTGCGAGGTGACGACGCCGGACGCACGTGTGGTCACTGCCGGAACCGTCTCCGATGACGTCCTGGCGCAGCTGCGCGCCGGCAAGCTAATGGTGCGACAGAAGCCCGGCCCCAACAACGCGTTGGGTCTCGTGAAGCTGATGTTCCCGAACGAGTACGCCGTCTATCTGCACAGCACGCCGGCGACGGAGCTGTTCGCGCGCACCCGCCGCGACTTCAGCTCCGGGTGCATCCGCGTCGAGAAGCCGGCGGAGCTCACGGCCTGGACATTGCGCAACAATTCCGGCTGGACGCTCGAGCGCGTGCAGTCGGCCATGCACTCAGGACCCGACAACGTCACCGTGCGTCTGACGCAGCCGATTCCGGTGTTCATCGTCTACACGACGGCGATCGCGTACCCGGACGGCGAGGTGCATTTCTACGATGACCTCTATGGTCACGATCGCCGGCTGACGGCGGCGCTGGCGAAGGCCGAGCGCGGCAGCTAATCCAGCGGCCAGGGCAGGGTCCTGGTCAGTGCCTCGCGCGCCGGCCGGCCGGCAGTCTCGGGCGTGGTGACGGTGTCGACGGTGCGCCACCAGGGCGTAATGGGCGGCTCGCTAGCGGGCTCGACCGGCTCGCCGAGCCGCGGCATCAACAGCTGTGCTCCGCAACGGGAGCCCTGCGCGAACAGACTCTCGATGGGCTGGTCCCAGGGATGCATACCGAGCGCAAATGTTCCCCAGTGGATCGGCAGGAAGGGACCGCCGCCGAGCAGGTTGAGCGCCTTGAGCGCGTTCTCCGGCCCCAGGTGCATGTCGCCCCACGCCGGATGAAAGGCGCCCACCTCCAGCATCACGAGGTCGAAAGGGCCGAGCCGGCTGCGGATGGCCTCGTACTCAGTGGTGAGCCCGGTATCGCCGCTGAAGAAAACGGCGTGCTGCCCGGCACGAATGACTAACGAGGACCAGAGCGTCGTGTTGCGCTCCCCGCGCGTGCGCCCGGAGAAGTGCTGCGAAGGCGCCGCGGTCACGGTGAGCGCGCTGTCGCGCAGGCGGAAGCTTTCCCACCATTCCAGCTCGGTCACGCGCGCGGGATTTACGCCCCATGCCTCGAGGTGTGCCCCGACGCCGAGCGAGGTCACGAAGGGCACGTCGAGCTGCGCGAGGCAACGCATGGTCGGATAGTCGAGATGATCGTAGTGATCGTGTGACACCACGACCAGGTCCACCGGCGGCATCGCGCGCAGCTTCACCGGCACGGGCTGGAAGCGCTTCGGGCCGATGAGGCTGAAGGGCGAGGCGCGCGGCCCCCAGACCGGGTCGGTCAACACCCGCAGCCCGTCGATCTCGATGAGCACGGTAGAGTGACCGAGCCAGGTCGCGCGCAGTCCGCTTCCCGGGCGCTTGCGCCAGGTCTCCACCGGGCTCACCGCGGGGAGCGGCGCCGGCGGGACCCGGCGCTCACCACCGAACAGGAACTCCCGCAGCGTCGGCAGCGCGGCGCTCGGATCGCGCAGACCGGGAATCACCGGATGAACGTTGCGCAGTCGCTCGCCGTCCCAGAGCGGTGATGCCCTGAGCCGTTCGAGCCGCAGGCCGTCGGGCTTCTTGCCGAAGGATCTCATGTGCACGGTACCGCGCCGCGAGCGATGCGCAGTTATGCCGCTCCCAGCTCGATATCGACCTCGATGTTTCCCCGCGTGGCGTTCGAGTACGGGCAGACCTGGTGCGCTGCCTGCAGCAACTCCTGGGCGAGGTTGCGGTCCATACCGGGGAGGTTCACGACGAGCTTCGCGGCGATGCCGAAGGCGTTCGGGATCGGTCCGATGGACACGCTGGCATCGATCGAGACGTTGGGCGGAACCGGGATCTTGCGCGTTGCGGCGACGTGGCGCAGCGCGCCGATGAAGCAGGCCGAGTAGCCGGCGGCGAACAGCTGCTCCGGATTCGTCGCGCCGCCCGCACCCCCCATGGACTTGGGCACGGCCAGCCTGACCTCGAGCAGCCCGTCGTCGGTCACCGAGCGGCCGTCGCGACCTCCGGTCGTATGAGCGTGGGCGGTGTACAGCACCTTTTCCAGTTTGGTGGGCATGTTCAGTTCCTCATCGTGACGATCAAGGTTCGAGCGCTTCCGGTTTCCGGCGCCGCGGCGATGCCGGCGTCATAGTCTATCGCCAGCGGCCGTTGGCGAAACACCCGGCCAACGCGGCTCATTCCCATCGACCGGACGCGTAGCGTCGCGCCTTGAAGTCACCCTGATCGCCGCCATATGCGTGCTCATGAGCGACACGCTGCAGCTTCCTTGTCCGCACTGCGCCACCATCAACCGCATCCCCGCGCCGCGCCTCGGTGAAGCGCCGCGCTGCGGGCATTGTCACCAGCCGTTCTTCACCGGGCAGCCGCTGGAGCTCACCGCCGGCAGCTTCCACCGCCACATCGAGCGCGGCGACATTCCCGTGGTGGTGGATTTCTGGGCACCGTGGTGTGGTCCCTGCCAGGCCATGGCGCCGCAGTACGCCCAGGCCGCCGGCGAGCTCGAGCCGCAGGTACGGCTGGCGAAGCTCAACACGGACGCCGAGCCCGCTGTCGCCGGTGAGTTCGGCATCCGCAGCATTCCCACGCTGATCCTGTTCCGCGCGGGGCGCGAAGTCGCGCGCCAGGCCGGCGCTCTGGGCAAGTCGGACATCGTGCGCTGGGTGCGCGCCCGGCTCTGAAGCGACGCAACGGCGCACAACGTGCTCCTGCAAGCGGGAATTGCCGGCCGCGCTCACGGCGCAGCCGCGGCGGGAACGACCCGTTCCTTTGCCGCCCGCGGCCCGGGGGATATATTCCACACTGCCGCCCCTTGAACGAAGGAGCAGGGATGCCGTATCGACTCGATATCAACGGCACGATCCGGCACGTGGACGTGCCAGCGGAGATGCCGCTCCTGTGGGTACTGCGCGACGAGCTCGGGCTCGTGGGCACCAAGTACGGATGTGGCAAAGGGTACTGCGGCGCCTGCACGGTCCACGTCAATGGTGCCGCGCGCCGCTCCTGCCTGCTGCCGGTCGGCCGCGTCGGCCAGGCGAAGATTCACACCATCGAGCATGTCGGCGCCACGCCGATCGGGGCGCGCCTCACACAGGCGTGGCTGCAGATCGATGTGATGCAGTGCGGCTACTGTCAGGCGGGGCAAGTCATGTCGGCGTACGCGCTGCTCGCGCAGAGCGCGCGGCCGAGCCCCGAGCAGATCGACGCGGCCATGACCGGCAACATCTGCCGCTGCGGCTGCTACGACCGCATCCGCAGCGCGATCCGCATCGCCGCGGGCGCGCCGGAGGAGGACGCGCGTGTTTGAGTTGCCGACCACCGGCCTCGATCGGCGCACGCTACTCAAGGCATCGCTGCTGGCCGGCGGCGGTTTGGCACTGGAGGCGCTGATTCCACTGCCCGCGCGAGCCATCGACGCCGTGGCGGGCGAGCCTGCCACTGCGGCGCAGCTGTCCGCCTTCGTCGGCATTGCACCCGATGGCACGGTCACCATCATGTCGAAGAACCCCGAGATCGGTCAGGGCGTGAAGACGTCGCTCCCGATGATGGTGGCCGATGAGCTCGACTGCGACTGGAGTCAGGTTCGCATCACGCAAGCCGATGTCGATCAGGCGCGCTTCGGCGATCAATCGGCGGGCGGCAGCAGCGCGACTCCGGACAACTGGTTGCCGATGCGGCAGACCGGGGCCGTGGCGCGCGCCATGCTGCTCGGGGCAGCGGCGCTCAAGTGGCACGTGGACGCCGATGAATTGACCACCGCCAGGGGTCGCATCTTTCACCGCGCCAGCGGACGTTCCCTCGGCTATGGCGAGGTGGCCACCGCTGCCGCGACACTCTCGCCGCCCGACCCAGCGACCGTGGTGCTCAAGGACCCCCGCCAGTTCAGCATCATCGGGCAGCCCCTGGTGGGTGTCGACAGCGCGAGGGTCCTGCACGGTGAGCCGCTGTTCGGTGTCGATACGCGCCTGCCGGGCATGCTGTACGCGGTGTACGAGGTCGCGCCCGCCCACGGCGGCCGACTCGTCAAGGCGAACGTCGAGGCGGCGCAGCGCTCACCAGGCGTCCGGCACGTCGTGCCAATTGTCGGCAATGGTAATGCCGACAGCGGCCTCGCCGATGGCGTGGCGATCGTGGCTGCCAACTGGTGGCTCGCCAACCAGGCACGCTCCGGGCTCGTGATCGAGTGGGACTTGAGCGCCGCCAGGGGGCACAGCACCTCGGTGTACCAGGCCAAGGCCGATGCGGCGATCGCGGGCGGCACCGGCACCGATCTGCGCGTGGACGGCGATCCAGCCGCGCACCTGGCATCCGCAGCCCGGCGAATCACCGCGCGCTATGACTATCCCTTCATCGCGCATGCGCCGATGGAGCCGCAGAACTGCACCGCAGTGTGTCGCGACGGCCGTTTCGAGGTCTGGGCGCCGAGCCAGACGCCACAGCGGGGACTTGCGACGCTGCGCACGGCTCTCGGCATTGCGCCCGAGAGGGTGACGCTGCACCTGACCCGTGCCGGCGGTGGCTTCGGCCGCCGGCTCATGAACGACTACATGGTGCAGGCGGTGGCAATTGCCCGCACGGTTCCCGGTGTGCCGATTCAGCTCATGTGGTCACGCGAGGACGACATCCGTCGCGACTACTACCGCCCGGGAGGCTGGCACAGCTTCGAGGCCGGGCTCGGCACCGACGGGGAGCTGATCGCGTTCAGCGATCATTTCGTGACCTTCGGTAACGGCCGGACACCCGCGCGCGCCGCCGGCTTCAACGTGGCGATGCCCCCCGCCGGGCTCATTCCGCATCTGCGCTACAGCCAGTCGATGCTGCCGACCATCATCACCACCGGCGCGCTGCGTGCGCCCGGCTCCAACGCGCTGTGCTTCGTTTCGCAATCGTTCCTCGACGAAGTCGCGGTGGCGGCCGGAACCGATCTGCCGCGGCTGATGCTGAAGCTGCTCGGCGCGCCACGCCGAATCGCAGCACCGGACGATCACCCGGCCTTCGATACCGGGCGGGCGGGCGCGGTGATCGACAAGGCGCTGCAGATCGCGAGCTGGACGGATAGGCCCGTGCAACGCGGCAGGGCCAAGGGATTCGCGTTTTATTTCTCGCATCGGGGGTATTTCGCCGAAGTCGTCGAAGCGAGCGTGGCGCAGGGCGCCGTCACGGTGCACAAGGTGTGGGTGGCCGGTGATGTCGGCAGTCAGATCATCAATCCCCTGGGTGCGGAGAATCAGGTGCGCGGCGCCGTGATCGACGGGCTGGCACAGGCCCTCACGGGTCAGGCGATCGAGTTTGTCGACGGGATCGCGCAGCAGAGCAACTTCCACGATTTTCCGCTGGCGCGCATCGGGATGACACCGGAGATCGAGATTGCCTGGGTGCGCTCGAACAACCCGCCCACGGGGCTGGGCGAGCCGGCGTTGCCGCCGGTCATTCCGGCGCTGACCAATGCGATCTTCGCCGCCACCGGTACACGCATCCGCTCGCTGCCGGTGCGACTGACGAGCGCCTAGCGCGGTTAGCTCGCTGCAGCGCCTGCGATGCCGGGCAAGTGCAGGCACGCTATCATGTGACTGGCGATACCTCAGGAGGCTCCTTGCGCAAGCCGGGCAGAGATCCGCGACCGCCTGAAGCGGCCGGCACATCCGGACGGTATCCCGCGGCGCTCGGTGTGCAGCTGTTCTGCGCCCTGATCGTGGCGGGATGCGCCACGTCGCCGCCACAACCGCCAGCGCGCTTCAGCAAGCCCGGTGCGACGCAAGAGCAGTTCATGGCGGACCGTTATTCGTGTTACCAGGCCGCGCAACAGCCGGTATCCGGGCCGCCGCCGAGCGCCAACGCGTCAGCGGCGAGCATGCGCGTCGTGGCCAGCCGCACCCTGTGGCTCATGTGCATGACGGAGCACGGCTACACGGCCGATCCCGACGGACCGCTGGTCGCGCCTCCGGGCAAGGAGTTGCCGTTCCTCGGGCAGTGATTCGCTGCTGCAGCGAGGTCAGGCTCAAGATGGGGAGCTCACGGCTGCTCAGCGCGTGCCTGGCCGTGGGGATGTGTGTCGCCGCGGCGGCCAGTGCCGGCGCTGGCGGTGCGAGTGCATGTATCCGGGAATCGGACCGTGTACGCGCGCGGCAGCTGGGTATAGCCCCTGGCGTGCTGAAACCCGGCACGCTGAATGCCATCACCGACGTCGCCGGCGTGCTCGTGGGACACACCACTCTCGTTACCGGCGAGAGCATTCGCACCGGCGCGACTGCCGTCCTGCCCCACGGGGGAAATCTCTATCAGAACAAGGTGCCGGCCGCGGTATTCGTGATGAATGGGTTCGGCAAGTCGGCGGGTCTCAGCCAGATCGCCGAGCTCGGTGAGATCGAGTCACCGATCGTGCTGACGAATACGCTGGCAGTGTCGCGCGGCATGGAAGCAATCCTCGATTGGACACTCGCCCAGCCGGGCAATGAGAAGGTGTTGTCGGTAAACGCCGTGGTCGGCGAAACCAATGACGGCTACCTCAATGACATCCGTGGCCGGGCGCTGACCTCTGCGCAGATCCTGCAGGCGATCACCTCCGCGCATGCCGGGCCGGTCGACGAGGGCGCCGTCGGGGCCGGCACCGGCACGGTCGCTTTCGGCTGGAAAGGCGGCATCGGCACCAGCTCCCGCAAGCTCCCCGCCTCGGTGGGCGGCTGGACCGTGGGCGTGCTCGTGCAGACGAACTTCGGCGGCATACTGACGGTCGATGGCCGGCGCATCGGCGAGCAGCTCGGCATGTTCTATCTGCGCGATGAGCTTGCCGGCAGCAGCGCCGACGGCTCGATCATGGTCGTCGTCGCGACCGATGCCCCACTGTCGGACCGCAACCTCGGCCGGCTGGCGCGCCGCGCAGTGGCGGGCATTGCCCGCACGGGTTCCAGCTTCAGTAACGGCTCGGGCGACTACATCATCGCCTTCTCGACCTCGGTCGAGGGCCTGCGGACGGCGGCAAAGCGCGCGGGAGTCGCTGAGTTTGCAGAGCTGTCGAATGACGGCGTTTCGCCGCTCTTTGAAGCGGTAGCCGAGGCGACCGAGGAGGCGATCTACAACTCCATGTTCATGGCTACGACGACCCGCAGCCGCAATGTCGTCGAGGGCAAGGACGTCGTTGTCGAGCGGCTGCCGCTCGCGCCCTTCCTGCAGGGAAAGTCATCGGCATGCCGTTAGCGTGAGCCTCCCGCTAGTTGAGTCCGGCGACAACCTTCGAGAACACGCTGTAGATTCCCTGCGAGCCCAGGCGCCGTGCGTTCGCCAGCTCACCGGCCCGGGTGGAATACAACAGCTGATCACTCGCTGAGACCACCACGGCGGCCGGTATGCCACCGCGGATCGGATCGCCGTAGTGCCGTACCAGATCGAGGTTGCGGTTGAAGTTGCCGACGTCGATCTTCACGACGACAAACCGTGACTGGATGAGCGCGGCGCTCGCGCCCTGCATGGCGGTCTCGAGATCGCGGCAGTCCTCGCACCAGTTGGCACCGAATATGATCAGGACGTCGCGGTGCTCGCCCTGCGCCTGCTGCAGTGCGTGCTGCAGATCCGCGCGAGCGTTGGCCGCCTCGTCATAGGGAAGCGGCGCGGCAAATGCCAGCGTTATCAGACCCAGGCAGCAAAGCCACGGTGCGGCGGTTCTCATAAGGGTCGAGCTCTCGGGTAGCCGCAGAGCGCTGCCGTGCCAGTTACCAGCCATAGCTCACCACGAGCTTGAGCAGCACCGGCGCCACCAGCTGGCCCTGGGTGCCTTCCGCGGCGAATGAGGAGGCCGCATTGGCGTAGTGGTACAGGCGCCATTCGGCATCCGCATAGATCTGCCAATGTCCGACCGTCACTCCTGCGCCGGGAGAGATTAGCAAACGGTGGTAGCCGCTGTTAGGCGGATCGGCGTTCACGCCGCTGTCACGCAGCCGGTCCGATCCGATCAGCTGCAGCAGCGGGGTGAGCGAGCTGCCGCGCCCCAGCCGTATGTCGGCGTAAAGGATCCCGACGGCCGCGTCGACCTCGTTGCCCGGGCGGTAGCCTTCGCGTGTGTTGAGGGCGTAGTCGTAGAGCGCCTCGGTGAACCATTTCAGATGGTAGGAGTCGCCGATAGAACCCAGGTGATAGGCGCCGAGCAGCAGGTCGGTCGTTCCCGTGCCGATCTCGGTGTCGCGGTCGAAATTGGGGTAAGTCCAGTCGCCGGTGGCCAGCTTCAGGCCAACCGAGACGCCGGTGGACATGTCGGCCGCGAACCCCGTGTAGCGAGCCGAGATGCGGATGTCCCCGAGCGCGCTCTGCCGGTAGGTTGTGACATCCGGCTCGCCCGGTGTGCCGATGTCGGTGCGAAACAGGCGGTCCCAGTAAGGTACCCTGATATCGATACCCCAGTCCTTGTTGAACTGGTAGTCGAAACCGACGCCGCCGAAGTTGGTCTGGATCTCCTTGTCGGTGTTGAGCGTTGCGGAGGCGGAACGGGAGCCGACCCAGTTCGTGTCCTGGTTCATGTAGTCGTCCTCGACGTACACGAACCCGCCCTGCTGCGAGGGGATCATGGTGGCGGTCCCCACTTCGAACACGCCGCAACCGCAGGCGCAGGCAAGGGCGGCAGAGGGCGCCAGGCAGGCTAGAAGCCCGGGTGTCCAAACGATAGTCGACATGTGCAGTTCCCTGAAATGATTGCGAACACCGCGCCGCGCTCTCGCGCGGACGCGCAGGTCACGGCGCAGCCCGCCACTGCAGTTGGCGGCTTCCGCTTCGGTGTAATCAGGCGGAGGTCGGAGGGCCGCGGGGGAACTGCTGACGGTCGGGCCCGAACGGGGCGATCGTCTGCGCAAGCTCTGAAGTTGCTGTCGGAATGATCGCTCGCGGCCCGGGGGCAGGGGCCGGCAGCGCGGGCAGCGGGGCGGGACCTGAGCTCTGCGCGTACGGGCAGGTTGGATCCGGATGAGTGTGATCATGCCCGTTGTGCTGGTGGCTTCCTCGGTGGTCAGCGCGATGATGCGTGAACCCCGGGGCCGCCGAGTCGCAGAGCACGACGACGGTTCTGCCATCGACCGGAGCGAGCATGTAACCGGCGGGCACGAGCGCCCGCAGCAGCACCATGACCAGCACCAGCCCGGCGCATTGCCGGGCGCTACGTCGCGGGCAGGTACGGGGTTTCCATGGCATGAGCCATTTCATTCTGAACGTCTGCGCTGAACCGGTGCAAGCGGCGCGGTGGGCGCCGTCGCTCGCCGCAGCACAGCTCTGCTGCAGGCGGGCGTTGGCTGATCCGATCAAAGAGCCTGATGGGCGCAGGTGACGTGGGTGTTCCAGTCGGCGTAGCTTCCCTGCGGGTTATGCTCCCATGCCCAGACGTGGATCTCGTAGAACGCCGGCAACCCGTAGCGATTGGGTGCACCGATGTAGTTCAGTAGATTGCCGTCGAGTGCCGGCACAGTGCCGGCAGGGTTCCGGGCCGCCCAGACGCTTTCCAGGACGATGAACTCGACGCCGACGAGGCGCATGGTGCCGTTTGCCATCGGCTCGTAGATGAGCGCTTCCGGCTGCTCCGCGTTCAGTATCCCGGCGCTGATGCGGGCGGGCAGCACCAAATGCACGCCCATTGCCCCGGTATCCGGCCCACTGACGCACGGTGTTGCGGGTACGAAACCTTCGGCAGCCGCCACGTTGATGTCGAGATATCGCGCCGTGGCGCTGCGCACCTTGTCGATCAGGGGTGTTGCGCCATCGCCTGCCATGGCGATGAGCGGCGCAAGCAGCGCCAGCCAAAGTGAACGGCGGATCAATGTGGTGCATGGGGCATTCATGGTTGTCTCCGTTCACGCCGCGTGTGCGGCGCGTGTTATTTGTAGAAGTAAGGATCGAGGACCCGAACCTCGGTAATGCGCTCGACGGGGAGCTTGTTGCGGCTTGCGGTTCGACGGATCGCCTCGGGTGAAGGCGCGTCGTACACACAAAAAGTCTTTCGCTTGTCCGCGCTTACGTACGAGTGCACCCAGGTAACCTGGTCCGGGAGATTGTTGTCCACCATCACCAGGCACGCCTTGGCATCGACAGGAATCCGCAGTCCATCCGGAAATTCGCGCTCGACAACGTAGCGTGGCATCGCACCAGCTCCTCGGGTCTGGTCCGTCCTTTGCGCGGCACGGTACCCGCACGCTGCTCGGCGCAAATCGGGTGATCCCCCCAATTTGCTCGCGCGGCACCCTGATCTTGGGCGGTGGTGCCCAGAGCAGCGACTTGCGGGCAGGATGGCTGGCACCCACCGCAGTGGCGGATAATGTTCGTTGGCGCGAACAACTCACGCGCTGCTGCCGCGAGGGGCGGGCGGCTTGCCGCCCGGAAATCCATGGAACTGCTCGAGCGCAAACAGTGTCTGGCCGACCTGGCGGATTGGCTGGATTCGGCTGCGCGGCACGGCGGTTGTATTGCGCTGGTTGCCGGTGAAGCGGGCATCGGCAAGACGGCACTGCTGCAGGAATTCGCGCGGCGACAGAGCACGGTGCGCGTGCTCTGGGGAGCATGCGATGCGCTCTTCACACCCAGACCGCTCGCGCCGCTGCATGACATCGCCCGGCAGATACAGGGCCGGTTGCTGGCGACAGTCACTTCCGCAGCAAGCCCCAATGTGATCTTTCCCGCCGCGCTCGATGAGTTCGAGCGGATGCGATCGCTGGTGGTGTTCGAGGATGTGCATTGGGCGGATGAAGCCAGCCTCGACCTGCTCAAGTATCTGGGGCGGCGCATCCAGCGGACGAAGACACTGCTGGTGGCGAGCTACCGCGACGACACACTGGGCCCACAGCATCCATTGCGGCAGGTAATCGGCGAACTCCCCAGCGCCGGCACCCGTCGGCTGGCGCTTGCGCCGCTCTCCGAGGCTGCCGTGGCGCAGCTGGCGCGGGAAGCGAGGCGCCCTGCGGCGGAGCTGTACAGGATTACCGCCGGTAATCCGTTCTTCGTTACCGAGGCGTTGGCCGGCGAAGGCGATACCGTGCCTGCCACCGTGCGCGACGCCGTCCTGGCACGTGCTGCCAGGCTTTCCGCGCCTGCGCGTCAGGTTGCAGAGCTCGTCTGTATCGTTCCGGCAAGGACGGAGCCGTGGATCCTCGAGCGGATCGTCCGGCCGGACGAGCAGGCCATCGAGGGGTGCCTGAGCATCGGCATGGTGCGCGACGACAGCGGCTCCCTCGCCTTCCGCCATGAGCTCGCCCGCCGCGCGCTCGAAGACGCGCTGCCACCGACGCGTCGCCAGCAATTACACGCCAAGGTGCTCGAGGTTCTGATTGAGCGAGCCGAGGTAGCGGCGGCAAGGGTTGCGCACCACGCGGATGGGGCGCGCGACGAGCGCCACGTGCTGCACTATGCCCCACTCGCTGCCCGGGAAGCAGCAATGTTGGGGGCCCACCGTGAAGCGGCATCGCATTATCAAGCGGCGCTGCACTATGCGAACGGTCTCGCTCCTGCCGAACGCGCCCGCTTGCAGGAGTTGCTGTCGTATGAGTGTTATCTCATCGGCGAGAACGAGCGGGCCTTTGAGGCGCAACGCTCGGCGCTGGAGTTCTGGCGCGCGCAGGGTTTGCAGTTGAAGGAGGGTGACGCGCTGCGCTCGCTGTCACGGCTCGCATGGTTCATGGGCAACAACAGCCTGGCCGACGATTACTGCCGTGATGCGATCACTACGCTTGGGTCCTTTCCACCGAGCCCCGAACTGGCGATGGCCTACTGCAATCGAGCATCCCTCGCCATGGAGGCGCACGAGGCGGAGGCGGCCATCGAGGCGGCGCAGCGCGCCATCGGGCTCGCCGAGACGTGGGCCAACACCGAGATCGTGTGCGATGCCTTGACAACGCTCGGTACCATGCGACTCATCATCGGTGATACGGCGGGTTGGGCAGATCTGCACCGGGGGTTGCAACTGGCGCTGGCGGCGGGGCTGCAGGAGCTGGTAGCCAGCGCCTACGCGGACCTGGCCGCGATGGCGGTATCCCGCCGCCAGTACGAGCAGGCCTGCGGCTACATGCAGGCTGGGCTCGCTTATTGCGAAGAGCGCGACCTGGACTTCGTGCGGCCCTACATGCTTGCTTACCGTGCGCGTATGCGGTTCGAGCAGGGAGACTGGAACGCAGCGAGCGAAGACCTGGAAGCCGTGTTGCGCCAGCCACGCGCCCCGGCGATTACGCGCATTCCCGCGTTGCGGACTCTGGCGCACCTGCGCGTTCGCCGCGGTGACCCGGACGCCACTGGACCGGTGGCGGAGGCGCGCACGCTGGCGGGCCCGACACCGGTGCTGCAGCGTGCCGGCATGCTGGCTGTGGTATGTGCCGAGGCCGCATGGCTCGCCGGCGATCGGGGCGGGGTGGTCCGTGAGGTACAGCCGGTATACGAGCGCGCACGACGACGACGTGATCCGCGCATGAATGGTGAGCTGGCGGCCTGGCTGTGGCGAGCGGCGGCACTCGGTGAACCACCGGTGGGCATAGCGGAACCGTACGCACAGGAAATCTCGGGCGACTGGCGCGGCGCGGCGAACGCCTGGCGAGCGTTAGGCTGCCCCTACGAGCACGCGAGCCTGTTCGCCTGGCACGGCACCGAAGCCGAGCAGCGCGAGGCGCTGGCAATCTTCGAGAATCTCGGGGCGAAGCCGGCCGCGGAGTCTTTGCGCAGGCAGATGCGTGCGCGGGGCCTGCGCCGAATCCCGCGGGGCGCGCGCAGCTCGACCCGCGGCAATCCGTTCGGCCTGACGCGGCGCGAA
The DNA here is from genome assembly GCA_963837075.1 of uncultured Gammaproteobacteria bacterium. Classification (GTDB taxonomy): domain Bacteria; phylum Pseudomonadota; class Gammaproteobacteria; order Steroidobacterales; family Steroidobacteraceae; genus 13-2-20CM-66-19. The sequence goes on from CAWILY010000009.1 coordinate 2,133,214, forward strand.
GCCGAGATACTCGCGCTGCTGTCCGAAGGCCTGCGCAATGCGACGATTGCCCGGCGCCTGTTCCTCTCCACCAAGACCGTCGAGCACCACATCTCTGCCATCCTCGCCAAGCTCAGGGTGGGATCGCGCGCCGAGGCGGTTGCGCTCAGCCGCGCCGGCGCAAAGACGCCGCGGCTCGAGTCCTGAAGGTCGAGCGACGTGCCCTACACTGCGCTGCGGCGCACCGCCTGCGTTCGTTGGGCGCACCGGGCTGAGCGTCGGCTATGATCCGTGAGGCCCTGCAACAGGCCGACCGGAGACGCGCCATGATCGGAGGTTACAGCGACCACGCTGCGAATGAACGCACCTATCTCGCCTGGGTACGGACTGGCATTGCCGTGATCGCCTTTGGCTTCGTCATCGAGCGGTTCAACTTATTCCTCCTCGCCGTGGCGCGCGGCGCTCTGAATGACGATGCGCAACGCCTCGAACTCGCAAGGCTCTCGCAAGGGTTTGGCCGCTATGAGGGGATGGTGTTTATTTTCAGCGGCGTCGCGCTCGTGGTGCTCGCGACCGTGCGCTTCATACGCACCTCGCGCCTGCTGGATGATCCGCACACGCATGCCGCCAGCAGCGTACGCAGCGAGGTGCTGCTGTCCGCATGGCTGGTAGTGCTGGTGGCCTGCTACAGCATCTACCTGATGATGTGAGGGGTCGGATGCATCCGGCGTGTGCTCTGGTGCTCGTGGCTGCTCCGCTGGTGGCGCAGAGCCCGCCGCCGGTGCGCATCGTCGCACTCGGAGACTCGACCACCGCCTCGGCGCAGGACTGGGCGCCGCAGATCGGCGAGGTGTACGCCGACTGCCTGCCGCGGCGGTTGCAGTCATCCGGGATCCGGGCGCGGGTCGACAACGCCGGCATCGGTGACACGACCACCCGTGACGCACTCGAGCGACTCGACCGTGATGTACGCGCTCACCGGCCCGACGTCGTCATCGTGCAGTTCGGCATCAACGACTCGTGGATCGATGTCGACCTGGGCAGCACGCAACCACGGCTGACGCGGGCCGAGTTTCGCAACAACTTGCGCACGATCATCCGCGTGCTCAAATCGGACGGCGCGCAGATCGTGCTCATGACTCCGAATCCGATGCGCTGGTCAGACCCTTACTACCTCAATGCCTTCGAGCAGCATCCGGGGCTGCTCGATACCGCCAACGAACGCGGCATCGATCTGCTCCTCGAGCACTACGCCGCGGATGTGCGGGCGATCGCCCGCAGCGAACACGTCGCGCTCGTGGACATCTACCAGGCGTTCGAATCCTACGATCGCGAGCCCGGCAAGTCGATCCAGGATCTGCTGCTCGCCGGTGATGGCATCCATCCGAACCAGGCCGGTCAGGCCCTGGTGTGCCGGTTGCTCGCCGACGAGCTCGTGAAGCGCGTGTTGCACGGCGCCGAGCGTTCCGGCACCGCCCGATCGCAGCCGGCTGCCCGAGGATGACTCGGACCCTGGCCGACAAGATCGCAGCCGGTGAGCGCGTAGTCACTGCAGAGCTGGTCCCCCCGAAGGGTACCGACCTCGCCGAGCTGCTCGGCAAGGCGCAGCTGCTGCACGGCTGGGTGGATGCCGTGAACCTCACCGAGTCACCGCGTGCGCACATGACGGTGGCTCCGGTCGCGGTCGCACGGGTGCTCCTCGAGCACGGTGTCGAAGCGATCGTGCAGATGACGGCACGAGATCGGAACCGAATCGCGATTCAGGCTGACATCCTCGGGGCCGCGGTATTGGGTCTGCGTAACTTCGTCTTCATGGGCGGCGACCCGCCAGCGCGCGGCGATCATCCGGATGCCAAGGCCGTGTTCGATCTGACCGCGAGCCAGATGGTGGCCGCGGCGCGCGCCTTGACGCTGGGACACGATCTGGCTGGCAAGCCCCTGCGGGGTGCACCGCAGCTTTTCATTGGTGCGACCGTGAATCCGAATGCGGCGGATCTGCAGGCAGAGCTCGTCAACACCCGGCGCAAGATCGATGCAGGCGTCCAGTTCCTGCAAACGCAGGCGATTTATGACACCGGAACGCTGGCGAGATTCCTCGATGTTGTCAAACCGCAGGGCGTGGCCATGCTCGCCGGTATCATCCCGCTGAAGTCGGCCAAAATGGCAGCATGGCTCAACGAGAGTGTCCCGGGCATTCACGTGCCTGCGGCACTGCTTCGCGAGCTGGAGCAGGCAGGCGATCCGCAGGCGCAGCTGCAGTGCGGTATCGGGATCGCGGCACGCACGGTACGCGAAGCCGGCAAACTATGCCACGGCGTGCACATCATGGCGCTCGGCGCCGAGGCGCACATTCCGGACATCCTGGAAAGGGGCGGAGCACGCCGCCCGCCCGATGAGTAGCGCAGTTCCGCCCGCAAGGGTGCTGGGGCAAACCGGTCGCACATTCCGAGTGCTGGCGCTCATTATGGCGAGCGTGGCACGGGGTATCGTTCCAACCTTGACCGGCGGGATCCCCGCCGGTTGTGCGGCATGCGATGTCGTTTCCAGGGGACAGTAACCGATGCTCAGCTACGCCTGGGGGGCATATGAGCGTAGAACCAAGTGAAATGACCAGCGAGGTCTGGACGAGGTGGCAGGGACACCTCGTCAACGGCGTGTTCCCATTAGGGCGCTATCTCGGTTGTTCGGATCACAGCGGCGTCTTTCTTAGCAGGTCTGCCGCGCACCCTGCAGAAGTCGCGATCAAGCTCGTCCCCACCAACCGCGCCCTGGCGGAATCACAACTACCGCGATGGAAACGCGCTGGCGGGCTCGCTCACCCCCACCTGCTTCGCTTGCTGGAGTGGGGTGGATGCCAGCTGGAGGGGTTGCCCTACCTGTACACCGTTATGGAATACGCCGATCAGACTCTCGCGCAGCTGTTGCTGAAGCGCGCCCTGACGGAGGACGAAGCGCGAGAAATGCTGCTGCCGATCCTGGATGCGCTGGTGTTCCTGCACGAGCGCAACGTGGTGCAAGGCCAGTTGAAGCCGGCAAACATACTGGTGGTCGGAGATCAGCTGAAGCTGGCAAGCGACACGATCCGTCGCGTCAACGAAGGCACGATCACGACCAGCACGCCCACCGTGTACGATCCTCCGGAAGCCCGGCTCGGAACCAGTTCCACTGCCGGCGACATCTGGGCGCTCGGCGTCAGCCTGTTTGAAGCGCTTACTCGCCGTCGGCCTTCGGGCCTGGGCGAGGAGCCCCGGGGAGCCCTGGTACTGCCGGCCGATTTCTCCCCGGCATTCCGCGACGTCGTGGTTCGCTGTCTGAGCCTAAGCCCCCAGGATCGTCCCGCTGTCACGGAGCTCGTGGCCTGGGCCCGGGGACAACCGGCAGCGTCCGGGGCGGCGCCAATTCAACCCGCGGCGCTGGTACCGTCCGAGCCGAGGGCGTCCGAGCCGGCACCGCCGCGGATTGCACCTGCGCAGGTTGCTCCGCAAGCGGCGCCGCTCGCACCTTCCATGGCAAAGTCCCGGAAGCCGCCCGTATGGCTTACCGTCATACTCGGAGCGGCCGCGCTGCTGGCACTGGGGTGGATCGGCATGGGTGTTGTCAGAACCCAGCGCACTCCATCTGCACCTCCGCCCCCTGTCACGGCTCGCGCAGGATCACTGGCACAGCCCGCGGGCGTCGCCGCACCCGCGGCGGCGCAGGTGCCGGCACCTGACTCTGCATCGTCCGCCACACGGCCGGATCGCAGCACCGCGCCCGCATCGCCAACGGCGCTTCACGAGGTGATCCCCGATGTCGCGCAGAGCGCCCGTCGAACCATCCGCGGCCACATCAAAGTCTGGGTGCGAGTCATTGTCGACCGCGACGGCTCAGTGCTGGCCGCCGTCGCGGATCGGGCCGGTCCGAGCAGGTACTTCCAGCAACTTGGCCTGGAGGCGGCCAAGAAATGGACGTTTCCACCGGTGGACAGTCCGTCCCGGCGCACGCTGCAGGTTCGGTTCGACTTCAGTCGCGACGGCACCACCGGACGTGCCGTCGCACTCCACTGAGTCGGCAACTGTCACCGGCATCTGAGGGCCGCTCGGCACGCTGACGGCAGCGCTTACCGCTGCGATCCAGCCGGTCGCGCGCGCGCGGACTGCGAAAGTCCAGCGGCGCCAGAGAAACTTGTGTAAGGTCCCTGACGGTTCGTAACCTTTCGGCTTGTCTGCCCTGGCATCCCCTGCGCCATCGGCGCCTCCTGATGCCACCGTCTCTCACCCGTAAAGCCTGACGAACCACGGGCCAGCTTATGTACTCTGAGGCAAGAGCAAACTGTATGTTGGGAATTTCTTTCGAGTACGGTGTTGGAGACTGCCCATGACGCCCGGCGCCCGCGATCTCACCAAGACAGACGCCGAGCGCCTGGAGCATGAACAGAACGAGCGCGCGGAAAAGAGGCGCCTGGAGCTGGCCGAGCAGCGTTCGGACCTCAATCCTCCCGAGGCCCGCATTCGAATTTGGGAGAGGATTCACGGGCTGCGCCTGCCATCCGATCCTAACCATCCCATAGTCGATGTCATCGCCGTCAGCACGCGACTTACCATCGAGGAAGTTCGCAGGGAGCAGCAGCTGCGTGCGGCACGGGTTGCAAAAGGGAGTGGGGGCTGATCGTGAGATTTGTACACGGCAATCAGGCCATTCCGCGACAAGGACGCATGGAGCAGTTGCGTCGTGATCGCTCTACCGCTCAGGCGCTGCGCGCGGTGTTCCCGTCAGTGCATCGGCTGCGCATCGAGTTGAAGTTTGAGGGACCGTTTCCCAATACGCCGACATCCCAGTGTCACATGCTGTACCCGCCGGCCCGCGCTTTCTTCGGCTTCCCCTGTCCGTACTCGGACTGTGACGGTCATTTTGACCTGGGTGACGCCGTCAAAGCCGCGCTTGCCGATAAATCGAATGTGTCGGCCGGCATGCTCGAGTGCGGTGGCTCCAGAGCTCGCGATCACGCCTCGAAGCAGCCCTGTCTGCTGCGCATCCTCTACGAGGTCACCGCGACCTACCACGAGAAGAGCTGACCGGAGATTCGGCCGACCGCGTGGCCTCTTTGGCTGGCGGTCTGAAACCTCAGAACGAATAGCCGAGCGAGGTCACGACATTAAAGTCGTTGGTGCGCGCCGCTTCCGCCGGACGATTATCGTAGTTGTCGTTGAAAGATATCTGCACGAACAGATCGTTGATCAGCTCATGTTTCATCTTGAGTGAAGCTTGCGCGCGCACTCGACCTCCTTCGCTGACGGCCGGTAGCAGAGCGATATTCGCGGCGACGTTTGTTTTGGGATGATCCCAACGAAATATGTAGAGGTCCGTCGTGAGCGGCAGCCAGACGACCTGGCGTTTTTCGCCGTCGGAACCTGTTTCAGTGGATACGGCCATTCCGGCGCCCGCGCGCCACTCGAATCCCTGGCGCTGTACGAAGTAGCGACCGAACGTCTCGGCGATGAGACTTCGCAGGTCGAGCCCGAGTGCCTCGTCGCGCTGGAACTCGAGCGCGGACTGGCGGTAGTAGCGATCGGGGAGGAAGGCATCGAAAGATATGACCAAGGAGGCCTGCTGGGTGGAGGAGCCCATATCCTGGTGAGTCGCTTCCAGGTCGAGCGCCACCTTCCATTCGCGCTTCGAGTCGCGGGCGCCAACATTGCCGGAGAAATTTGCTGTCTCTACACCGTTGGCGGACGTATAGCTGTAGCCGACGCTCACGTCGCCATCCAGGCGGCGATACCACGCGTCACCGGCCGTGATCCGCCGCAGATCGACCACGTCCAATATCGGCACCTCGATCGGAACCGCCGCCTGGCCGGGCTGTTCAGTCACGAGTCGTAGCACCCCAGGGCTCGATGCGCGCTGCGGGGCCGTGCCATGTAGCCGCTTGCCGTCGACGAGTTCGATGTTGAGCTCTTGGGTGGTGGTGAGAGAGGCGATGTGGGTCCAATCAATGTAAAGCGTGCCGAGGTGGTCGGTTTTGAATTTCAGTTGACCGGAGGCCAGTTCCAGGACTTCGCCCGTGATGCGGTCGCCGTTGTCCAATACGATGACGTCTGTTCGTGCGGCGTGTGCCGCGGTGGCCAAAAGACCAAATCCCAGCGCACTGGCCGTCAACTGCACGAGCCTCGCTGGGGTCAAGGGTTGTCCGTCATGAGGTGGCAATAGCTGCTCTTGGACTTGCGTACCATAGCGTAGTCGCAGATCCCCTGGTAGCGATGCAGAAGACTCCCACCACGCTGTTAATGATTCGTGAGGAGTGCTCTTGTCAGAGCTCTTCGACAAGTGCTTCGGCAGTCCTCAGCGTCTGCGCGCAGCGGATCGTCCTCAGCGCAGGCGGTAATCGATGCTGGCACTCACTTGGACGAACCGGTTGTCGGAGGTCGAGGCGAAGTAGTTCGCGTTCAGGGCCACGGCCCAATGCTCGGACAGCACATACCGTGGTCCCAACCCAAGCATGTAACCCCACCCGCGATCGTTGCGGTTCAGTTGCTGAACCGAATCGATCCAAAGATCCGAGTGCGTCACCCAGCGGTACGGCCCGGCGCGCAGGTCGAGCGACAAAAGGGGGCGCAGAGCCCAGCGGTACCGGCCGACCAACGACCAGGCGTCTCCGCTGCCGCGCGTGACCTGCGATGCATCGTATAGCAGCTGTTCCAGGTTCGCAGGTTCGACGCCCTGCAGCGTGGTGCGCGTGCGTCCCAGATAGCTCCAGCCGAGTTCGAGAGCGAACTGCTTGGGAAGCTCGTAGCCGACGTACAGGCTGCCGCTGAAGCTGTTGTCCTGCACGTCGCTCGCCGTGATCTGGTAGCCATCGGCCTGCAGGCGACTGGTGACCTTGCTCGTCGTGAGCGAGCTCGTGACCTCGCCCAGAGCGCCGCCGAAGTACAGGTCTGACAGCACACCGTTCCAGTCAGCTGCAGGGGCGGGGTGGCTCGTGAGCACGCCGACGATGACGAGCAGCGCAGCGGGGACATTCCAGAATGAGCGGGCGAGCCGGAGCAGCACCAGGAGCCCGAGCGCGACGATCAGCACAGGCGACAGGCTGCCGCCCCCCGAGGTGACCGTCACGTTCTGCAGCTGGGGTTGCGCGCGCGTGGTCACAGTGAACATCGCATTCACGCCGCCGATCGTCAGCAAGGCGGAGACCTGCGTGCTGTACGACGACGAGGACGTGATCCGCACTGTGACCTGGGCGCCGGGCGAGACGATGCCGGGCTTGGAGGTAAAGGCTCCGCCATTGATGCTGTACTCGGCGCCGCTGCTGACGCTGATAGTCGTCGGCACGTTCGTGCCGGTGACGGTGATCGCGTTCGACACTTGGCCGGTGGAAGGATCGACGTTGTTGAGCGCGACGAATGCAAAGGCGTTTGGGACGGCATCGGTGCCCGTGCCGCTCAGCATCACGGTAGTGGGTGAACCGGACGCGCTGCTGGTGATCACCAGCGAGCCGTTGAGACTACCTTCGCTGGCGGGCGTGAATACGACCTCGACCGTGCAGCTGTTCGCGGCGGTGAGTGCCGCGGTGCAGTTGTTGGTTTGAGTGAAGCTACCGGTGGTGGCGATGTTGCTGATCAGCGCGCCGTTGGTGCCGGTGACCGTGATGGCCTGGGCGGCGCTGGGTGCGCCGACGGTCTGCGGAGCGAACGACAGCGTGCCGGGGTTGGCGAGCAGCGTAACGGCGCACGAGACGGTGGAGCTGACTGTAGCGGTGTTGTTGGTCGGGTCCGGGTCGACGAAGCTCGAGGAGCTGCCGAAGTCGGCGTTTGCGGAGTTGGTTACGGTCCCGCCGCAGGCGATGCTCGGGTCGAGCGTGCCGCTGATCGTGTAGGTTACCGAGGCATTGGACGGCAGCGTCAGCCCCGACGTGTTCAGAGCGCCCGATCCGGAAGCGGTGCAGCTGGCGCCTCCCGAGGCCGTGCAGGTCCAGGTGGCGCCCGTGATCGCCGCCGCAGGGGTGTCGGTTACCGTGGGTGCACCTGCCGAATCGATGGCGTAGGCGCCGTTGTTGGTCACGGTCACTTTGTAAGTGACGGTCGTGCCCTGCAGGACGGTAGCCGGTCCGCTCAGGGTCACCTGCAGGTCATCCGGCGTTGCGGTGATCAGCCCCTGAACCTCGTGATTGTCGGTCGCGCCGCCGGTGCCGCCGCTGAAGCCCACACTCAGGTTGGTGGGTGCGGCGTAGGGAAACGGCACGTTGGAAAAGGCGGTCTGAAACGGTTGTCCGCTCGCACTCTGGAACAGAGCCGTTACGGTATAGCCGACCGAGGCCGGTGTCAGCGTCACAATGACCGTCTTGGGCGAGGGCCGGGTGCTTACGCCGGGATTGTCGATCCCGCTGGCGATCGTCACCCCCGTGACGTACTGATCGTTGGCGCTCAGCGGCCCCCGTAAGACCAGTGACTGCGGCTCCGGCCCCGGACCGCCGCTGGCAGCCCCGCAGCGATCGCCCGGGTTGGAGAAATTGCCATACTCGTCCAGTCCGATGGCGAGGTAGCCGCCCGCGCCCCCGCAGTATCCCAGTCCGCCACCTGCGGCCGCCCCACTCATGTTCTGGGTCGCGTCATAGAGGAACACCGTGATCCCGTCGGCTCCCGTGCCGCCCCAGGACACATAGCTGAATCGCACGGTCACCGGCACGTTGCCGCCGAACGTCTCGGACGTATCGAGTGCCAGACCCAGCTCGTCGTTGCCGGTATCGGTGAGGCGCAGCCATCCCTGGCCGGCCGGATCGATCGACGGGGCGGTTAGAAACGCCGAGCCGGACAATGTCCACCCCGGCGCCGCGGTATTCGTGAATGTTTGCTGCAGTTTGAACTGCGCGCTGGCGGGGCTGAGATGCGCAACCAGCCACACGGCGAGCAACCAGACCGGGATCCGTGGGCGGCGGTGTCGAATGACTCGCGCGCTTGGCAAGCGGCGGCGCTGGCGCATCACATCTTTCATGGCGGTTAGGGGGCCATTCGGCGAAGACAACGGCCGTCTGTGACGAGAGCTGAAGCTTTGACCAGCATTGGACATAACGGCAACGAACGGATGTGGACTCTGTGACGCGAGCCAATGAGTCGGCCGTTGGAAGCGAGTGATTTGTGACGTGCGTCAACCCGCCTTGGCGCGCAACGCGCCGCGCGGCAGCAGCGGTGCGCAACAGGCCGAGCCGACGGGCGGGGCTCAGATGTTGAGATCAGACCGCCCGCGGGAACCACAGATGAGAATAAGCACCACGCTGGTGCCCGGGCACAGAAGCACGGGTGATGTTTCGGTGACGGTGTCGGGCGGTAGTGCTTCGGACATCTCGAACGGTGCCTTCGCTCGGGCACTGTGTGACACCATCGAGCGGTCCGGCACCTTCGCTAAGGTCAGCCTCGCGTGGGCTCAGACGATCCCGGGCGAGCAAACCGCGCATTTCAGCGACTCGGTGCTTGCCGCCACACGGCTGCGTCTGGCGGAGGAGGGGGCGGCCAAAGCCAATATCGAGCAGGCATTGACGCAGATCGCCGCCCTGAATCTGCCCTAGCCCGGCTGCGCCGTTAGCGCTCCCGGTAGGCAGCCATTTACCACGGTTAAGCCGAAGGTTAGCGAGCACCTCGCGCTCATACAACGCTGCCACGCGCGAAGCTATGGGCAGCGGCGCGAAGCTTGTACGAGCGAGTGTGCTCTCGGTCGCGCGTGGGTTGTTCGGAGCACGAGCGCTCTATAATGTGTGGGAGTAACGGGGACTTCGGCCATGCCAGCCCCCACACAAGCAACATCAGAGCGCGAACCCAGTTTTCTGCAGCGGAGTTGAAGGCGCTCTTGAAGGAGACTGCGAATGGAAAGCAAACACGCGCCGAAAAAGTCCAAGCCCAATGTGGTTCTCGCGAAAACCCGGATAAGCGACAAGCTGCAGGGAGAAGGAGACTACGAGGCCGCGCGTCGCTATGACCGCGACGTGCGCAAGTTCGTTGGGCGTGCGGATATCGGACGCGCGGCTCGTGCCGCCGCGCCGAAGAGCAAGCGCGAGGCGGAGGAGATGGCCGCGGCCGAGGCCATTGGTCGCGCGGGTGAACCGCAACAGGCGGGCTGGTTTCTGGCCGACATGGAAAGCATTCGCCGCCGGGCGCGCGCGCAGCTCAAAGCCGGGGCGGTCACCGACAACTATCAGGGGGATGTGAAGCAGGCGGTCGAGCTCTTGAACCATGCCGTGGCCACTGAGATCGTTTGTGTGCTTCGTTACAAGTATCACGCCGTCGTGGCGACCGGCATCTCAAGCGATGCGGTAAAGGAGGAATTCTCCCAGCACGCCAAGGAAGAGGAAGCGCACCTGGACATGCTGTGCGAACGCATCAATCAGCTGGGCGGTAGGCCCAACATGAACCCGGAAGGCTTGCTGTCACGTGCCGCATCGCAATACGTCGAAGGTAAGAACCTGATCGACATGATCAAGGAGAACCTCGTCGCCGAGCGGGTGGCGATCGAGACCTATCGGGAGATGGTTCGCTATTTTGGCGAAAAGGATCCCACGACCCGAACCATGTTGGAGCGCATCCTGGCGCAGGAAGAAGAGCACGCGAACGACATGCATGATCTGCTCGTCCAGCACGAAGGTCGGCCGATTCTAAAGAAGTAGCGGCACCAGAATTTCCCTTGCTGCTGCCAGGCGTTGGAGCTTGGGCGATTGCGCCCGCTCGCCGGCATCTAACCTCCGGGGCCAACGGCCCGCGTGGCGGCCTGCAGTTTTGCCTGAAAGCCGTTATCGCCGATCAGTGTCGTCGTGGAGGCGACGATGCGACCTTCCTTGTCGAGCAAGGTGATGAGGAGCGAGTGATCGAAGTCACCGTCCGGCAGGCGCCGATAGCTGATACCGAGTAACGCGGCAATGCGGCGCGCGTCCGGCTCGGTGGCGCTGGCGAAGGTCCAGCGTGTCGGATCGGCGCGATGCAGCTTCGCCAGCCGGGCGAGCTGCTCCGGCGTATCGCGCGCGGCATCGAAGCTCACCAGCAGCACTCGCAGCCGTGCCCGCGACGACGGAGCGAGATGCGATTCATAAACCTGCGTGGCTGTGATCAGCATCGGGCAGGCCGCCGGGCAGCTGCCGTAGAACATGCTGATCAGGGTTGGATGGCCGCGATACAGGTCGATGCCGGCCGTGGCGGCCTGCTGCGTGGTCAGCTGTGCGGGCAGCTGGTAGACGGAGCCACCGGGGGTGGCGGCCGCGCAGATCGACGCGCTGGCCAGGAGGGCGAGGATGCCGCGCAGCGCGCCATGCCACGTCCTCACGGCGCGCCGTCCGCATCGCGCGCGCAGCGAAATCCGACCAGGTGCTGAGTGTCGGCAGCACGCAGGCTTCCCAGCAGCGCGATGCGCATCAGCACGGCATAGTTCTCTTTCTGCTGTATGTCGAGTGCGCCGCTGCCGCAGAACTTGTCCGGGTCGGCATCGGCGGGCAGCAGCGAGTTGAAGTCATGTACCCATTCCCAGACGAGCCCGTGCAGGTCGTAGAGGCCGTACACGTTTGCTGGACTCTGCTCGACCACAGGTAGCGCCTTGCCGCCCGGGCGCGCATACCAGTCGAGCAGCTGCTGGCGCCACGCCGGATCGGCCCTGGCGTCGCGCTGGGTTGCGCTCGCCGCGGCCGCGAGCTCCCACTCGTACCAGGAGGGTAACCGTGCATGCTGCGCTTCACAGTACGCTTCCGCGGCGAACCAGCTCACCCGCGTTACGGGTTGCGCGGCCGTCCCGCGCGGGCCTGGATCGAGCGGCTCCGGCCACTCAGCGAGGTATCCGGCGCCGGCCATCACCGCAGGCACCGCGCCGCGCCGCCACTGGGGGTGCGTCCGGACGAATTCGAGGAATTCGGCCTTGGTGACCGGGTGCCGCTGCAGCAGGAAGCTGCGCACATGAACAGAGTTTTCTTTGGCCAGCGGGAGTGCGGAGCGGAACTCGGCATCCGGCAGCAGCACGAACGGGTTGTCATCCGCTCGGGCAGCACCGACGCACAGCAGCAGCAGACCCCCCGCGAGCAGTCTGTGCCGTGACATGTCAGTGCGCCGCGCCTTCCGGACGCCGGGTGGAGGCACGGATCCGGGCAACTTCCTCCGCCGACACGGGGTCTCCGCTATTGCCCCAGCTGTTGCGGGCATAGGTGAGAATGTTGGCGAGCTCGTCATCGTTGAGCTGGCTCATCGGCGGCATCACGGAATTGAACGCGTTGCCGTTGACCGTGACAGCGCCGGAAAGTCCATTGAGTACGATGCCGATGGCACGTTGCTTATCCGCCATCAGGAAGTCCGAGTGCGCCAGCGGTGGGAACACGTTCGGCAGCCCCGCACCGTTGGGCTGGTGACAGACCGAGCAGGTGCCGGTAAAGCGTGACTCGCCCGCCTTGATCTGCTGCTCCTTGGTCAGCGTGCCGCTGGCTTCCGCGGCGCGTGCCTCGGTAACCGCGGCGAGGTTGGCGGCCTTGTCACCCAGATACACCGCGTCGACCTCCTTGCCCGAATAAATCGCCTTGTCCTCCGGTCCCTCTGCCTTGAGGATCGCCAGCGCCCCCTTGTTGAATGCACGCAGGATCGAGTGGTCGACCAGCACGTAGCTGCCGGGAACCCGCACGTGGAACTCTACCATTGCCGCGCCACCCGCCGGGATCAGCGTGGTCTGCACGTTTTCCTGTTCGTGAAGGCCTCCTTCGTAACGAACCCGGTCGAAGATAGCGCCGATGACGTGGAAGCTGCTGACCAGGTTGGGGCCGCCGTTGCCGACGAACAACCGCACCCGATCACCGACCTTCGCTTTCAGCGCATGCTCGCCGACCAGCGAGCCCTCCGAGCCGTTGAACAGTACATAAGTCGGCCGCTCATCGATCGCACGCTGCATGTCGAAGTCCTGGTGGCCGCGCTCGCGATACTTGCCGACCGTGTAGAAGTCGCCCTGCATCACGTAGTACTCGTGATCGACCGGCTTCATGCCCTCGGGCGGCTCCACCAGCATCAGGCCGTACATGCCATTGGCGATGTGCATGCCGACCGGGGCAGTTGCACAGTGATACACATAGATGCCCTGATTGAGTGCCTTGAAGGTGAACTGCGATTCGTGCCCGGGAGCGGTGAAGCTCGACGCGGCGCCGCCGCCCGGACCGGTGACACCGTGCAGGTCGATGTTGTGCGGCATCTTGTTGTCCGGGTGGTTCTTGAGATGGAACTCCACCGTGTCGCCCTGCCGTATGCGAATGAAGCTGCCAGGCGTCGTGCCGCCGAAGGTCCAGAAGGTATAGGTGACTCCTTCGGAGATCTCCTTCTCCACCTCGCGAACCTCGAGCTCTACGATCACCTTTGCAGGGTGATTGCGAAGGATCGGCGGCGGCACCTCGGGGGGGCTGGTCAGCCTCGCGTGGATGACCTCGCCCCGCGGCGGGCCGAAGTCTCCGGGGGCCGCGCTGGACGGCTGGCCGGTGCCCGCGGCATTCGAGCAGACGCCGATCGTGAAGATCGCGCTCGCAGCCAGCACGGTTGTCAAACGACTCATAGTGCACCCAGCAGGCTCTGCATCTTGCGGCGATTGCGCGTGATGTCGGCTAACGTGTACCGATCGAGCGCTGCGTAGAAGGCAGTCAGCGCCTGCGCCAGCACGCCGCGCAGTCCGCACGCCGGCGTGATCACGCAACGATTGGTTGACGGGTCGAAGCACTCGACCAGCGCCCCTGCGCCTTCCGTGCCCCGCACCACGGTACCGAGGTTGATACTGGCGGCCGGGCAGGCGAGCTCGATGCCGCCGCCACGGCCGCGGACGTTCTTGAGCAGCCCCTGCTTGCCGAGGTGATGGACCACCTTGGTCAGGTGGCTTTCGGAGATGGCAAAGGCCGCGGCGATCTCGGCAATGGTGGCAGAGCGCTCCGGCTGCGCCGCCACATACATCAGCACGCGCAGACTGTAGTCCGTGAAGTTGGTGAGGCGCATCGCGGCTTTGAAAGCTACATGCAAAATATACCTTTAATGAGCAGCATGCGATGCGACCGCCAGCAGGGGAATAAGAACTAATGCGTACCCGAACGCCACAGACTCTCGGTTAGTACGCACTTGAAACTCGTGAGGTGTTGGCCATTCAATGCGCCACGAGGCAGGACCAAACACCCGAGCTGCACCGTTGCGACTACCGCCGCTGTTCGCTTACGGATTTCGACCGTTCTTTCTGGGCGCGGGCCTGGCTGCGGTGTTGCTGGTTCCGTGGTGGGTGGCGAACCTGACGGGCCGCCTGCCGCTCGCGACCGCCTGGCCACCGGCGTTGTGGCACGGCCACGAGATGGTGTTTGGCTTTATCGTTGCGGCACTGAGCGGCTTCCTCCTGACCGCGGTGCCGAGCTGGACCGGACAGCGCGGCTTTGCAGGTTGGCCCTTGCTCGGGTTGTCAGCATTGTGGCTCCTCGGTCGCCTGCTCGTGGCCAGCTCGGCTCATTGGCCGGGGTTGCTCACCGCTGGCGTCGATCTCGCTTTCCTGCCGGTGCTGGCACTGATGCTGATGCCGCCGCTGCTGCGCGCGGGGAACCGTCATGCACCGCTGCTGGTTGCGCTGCTTGTCCTGTGCTGCGCCAATGGCTTGTTCTACTGGGCGCTGAGTAACGGCGATGCGGCACTTGCGCACCGCACGCTCATCGCCGCGGTGGATCTAGTGCTGCTGCTCGTGACCGTGATTGGCGGGCGGATTATTCCGGCATTCACCACGGCGGCGCTGAAGGCGCATGGCAGCGATCGTCCGCTGCAGCGCCTGCCAGGCGTGAACGCGCTGGCGATCGCAAGCATGGCCGCACTGCTGATCATCGACCTGACGCTTCCCGATTCCCGCGTGGCTGGCACGTGTGCGCTGTTCGCGGCGCTGATCCAGGCGGCGCGCCTTGCACAGTGGGGAACCTTGCGCATACTGCGCCAGCCGATCGTGTGGATTCTGCATCTTGCCTACGCGTGGTTGCCGTTCGGGCTGGCCCTGAAAGCGCTCTCGCTGCTCACCGGGACGCCGGTGGCGGCCTTTTGGCTGCACGCGCTGACGATCGGCGCCGCGGCGACGATGATCATGGCGGTGATCACACGTGCCGCACTCGGGCACACGGGGCGGCCTCTGGTGGTGCGTCCCATTACGGTAGTCGCCTACGTGCTGTTGACGGCCGCCGCGGCAATGCGCAGTCTCGGCCCGGCGCTGGCGTCCGTTCCCTACGTGGCTGTCATCACGCTCACCGCGCTGCTGTGGACGGCAGCGTTCTTACTGTTCCTGTGGGTCTACGCGCCAATACTGCTCATGCCGCGCGCCGACGGAAAGCCGGGTTAGACACCCGCGGTCCGGCGCTCCAGCGTGGTGCCGCGTTCAGGCGTTGCCCAGGTGGTGTGCGATGGCAATTGCGACGATGGTGCTGAAGGTGATCAGCGCGCTCAGCAGCGCGATACTGCGCCCCACGGTCGTGTGCGCCCGCTTCAAGGCGACGACTCCGAGACCGATGTAGATCACCAGCAGCAGTAACTTTGCGGTCAACCAGGCATTGACGAAAGGGTACTGGCGCAGGATCAGTGTTAGCAGCACTGCGGCGATCAGCAACGTCGTGTCGATGACATAGGACGTAAGGCGCAATACCCGATGGTTGGCCAGCGGTGAGTTATTGATCCGCAGCGTTCCGCGGAACGTAAACAGCGTGCCCGACAAGGCGGCACAGGTGATGTGCAGCAGGCGGATGTCCGCGTAGTAGGCGGCGAGCATATTGACTTCTCCGATGGCGGTACACACCCCTCGGGTCGTGAACACCGACTCACGGGGCGTCGGCTTCCCCCGCGGTGGCAGGATAAATCAGCGTGCCATTGGGCAGTCTCTGCGCATGCGTGGTGAGTACTGCCGGGTCAGTCTTGTGCGGCCCGAGGATATGCAGCACCTCCATCCCTCGCGCGATCAGGTAATCGCTGATGATGCGACGGTGGCAGCGCCACCACAGCGACTCGGAGCACATGATTGCGCAACAATGGCTGCGTGCCAGGTCCTGGAGTCTGGCGAGCCCGATGCCGAACGCCTCCGTGGTCGCGTAGTCCGCATAATTGCGAAAGGACTCGTTGCGCCAGAAGGTGTTGGGGGAGGGCGGTGCATTGCGCGGGCGACGGCGCCGGCCGCCAAGCTCTGGAATATGCTGATAGCCGATGTGCAGCTCGCTCAGCGCAGCGGGCAGGGTCGCGATATTGTATTGAGGATTGGTACGCGAGCGGGGGATAGATCGGACATCCACGACCATCGTTATCCCTGCTGCGCCCAGCAGCGCGCCGAACTCGGCGATTGTGCGGGTCGAATGACCGATGGTGTAGACAGTCATGTGCCTATCTGACGCATGGACATCGCGGCCGTCAACTGCAGCGGTGTCGCAGCCGGGTACATCGTGCGATGCGCGCTCATGCGGATCGTGGCGGCGTGACCATCCGGCATGAGGCGCCGTGATGCCGATTACCGCAGCTACGCTGAGCTGGCCAGCGCTCAGGTCGAAGGCATGGACTATCACGTGCGGATGCAGCGCAGAGCTGAGTCGGCGGTTGCGATCGTGGCTCCCCATGGCGGCGGAATTGAAGCGGGCACGTCTGAAGTCGCGCGCGCCCTGGCGGGCACGGACTTCAACCTGTATCTGTTCGAGGGCATCCGCCCCTCGGGCAACTACGCTGCCCTGCATTTGACCAGTCACCGATTCGATGAGCCAAGATGCCTCGCGATGCTGTCCGACTGTGAGCGCGTCGTTGCCATCCACGGATGCAGCGGTGAGAGTCCGCAGGCACTGCTCGGAGGACTGGACACGGAGCTGAAGGAGATGATTTGCCAGGCGATTGGCGCTGCTGGCATCGACGCCCGGCCGGACGGCCACCGGTTTCCGGCACTTGATCCGCAGAACGTATGCAACCGCGGTCGACGCGGGATCGGCGTGCAGATCGAATTGTCCGACCCGCTCCGGCTCCAGCAAGTCAATCGCGCAATGGTCGACGCCATCCGGTCCGTTCTGCTGGCTCTGTAACAGCGATTGTCGTCCCATGGCCGCTACACCATCCGCACTCGATCCTGCCCGTCTGCAAGCCGTCCGTGACCGCGAGCAACGGCAGTTCGCGGCGCGCACGCCGGTTTCGCACGCGCTGCTCGCGCGCGCCGCCCAGCACCTGCCGAACGGCGTGCCGATGAGCTGGATGCATGGTCTCTATCGCTTCCCTCCGATTTTCGCCAGCCACGGCGAAGGTGCGCGATTCTGGGATGTGGATGGCAACAGTTACCTGGATTTCAACGTCTGCGATCTCAGCATGACGACCGGGTTCGCACAGCCGCGAATTGCCGCCGCGGTGAGCAGAGCGATGAGCACCGGTGCGCACTTCCTGCTGCCGACGCAGGATGCAATTGGTGTCGCTGCAGAGCTCGCTGCGCGTGTCGGCCTGCCGTATTGGCAGTTCACGCTGTCGGCTTCCGGGGCCAACATAGAGGTGCTGAGAATCGCGCGCGCCGTGACCGGCCGGCAGAAACTGATCGTTTTCGAGGGTCATTACCACGGGCACATTGACGAGACGCTGGTAGCACGCGATGCGTCGGGTCGTGTCGTCTCCGAGCTGAAGGGATTACCGGCCGCAAGCGCAGCCGCGACGCTGATTGTGCCCTTCAATGATCTGGATGCGGTGGAAGCTGCCCTCCGCGGAGGCGAGGTTGCCCTGGTGCTGACCGAGCCGGCGCTGACCAATTGCACGCTGGTGCACCCGCGGCCGGGATTTCTCGCGGGCCTGCGTTCCCTGACCCGAAGGTACGGCGCGCTGCTCTGCTATGACGAGGCCCACACCTTCCAGTTCGCCTATGGGGGGCTCGTGCGGGAGTGGCAGCTCGACACCGACTTTGTCGTGCTGGGCAAGGGGCTCGGCACGGGCGTCAGCTTCGGTCTCTATGGGATGAGCGATGGGATTGCCGATATCTTCGTGCGGTTTGCGGATATCGACATCGGCCCCAAGGGCATCGCCACTGGCGGGACGACCTACGGATCGACGCTTGCAGTTGCGGCTGCCAAAGCGGCGCTGCAGGAGGTCCTGACCCGCGAAGGCTATGCCCGTACCCAGGATCTGGGACGGCGCCTGGCACAGGGTCTCGACGGCGTCTTCGCGAGCCTCGGTCTGCCGTGGAAAGCGCAGCTTCTGGGGCCGAGGACCGGCTTCTGTCTCAGTCCGACCCTGCCCGTCAATGGCGCCGAGGCGCAGCGCTCGCTCGATACCGGGTTCATCGATACGCGGCGTCTCTACCTCGCCAATCGGGGAATCTGGGACGCGATCGTCTCGGCGGGGCCCCAGGCATCGTTTGCCCACACGAGCGGCGACATCGATCTCTACGTTGCCGCCGTCGAGGATTTCCTGCGACAGTTCTGAAGCTGCGTTTCCGCAGCTCACGTTCCGCAGAAAGTGCGCAGCACGCGTTCCGATGGCTGCGGGGGCAGGCCGTATTCGCTGACCCCAGGCTGCTCATCGTAGGGCCGCTGCAGGATTGCCAGAAGCTCGCGGAACAGGCGGTAGTCGCCCGCCTCGGCGGCGTCGAGCGCCGCCTGGACGCGGTGATTGCGCGGGATGAACGCGGGATTCGCGGCGCGCATGTTCGCGGCCCGTTGGACAGCGGTTTGGGTGTCGCTCCTCAGTCGCTGCTGCCAATCCACGAGCCAGCCTTCCAGGGCGGGGATTGCGGCCGACAGCTCGCGGGACTGAGCCTGTTGGCCCGGATTCTCCGCCAGGTCGGCGAGGCTGCGGAAGGTACGCGTGAAGTCCGCCTGAGCCTGCTCCATCGAGGTCAGCAGACGCTTGACGAGCACGGCGTCGCCTTCCAGGGTCGATGACAGGCCGATCTTGCGACACATCCCTGCGAGGAAGCGCGCATCGAACTGCGTGATGAACGGCTCCAGCATTTCCGTCGCGAGCTCGACCGCCTTGTCGGCATCGGCGTCGATGAGAAACAGCAGCGTCTCGGCGAACCGTGCCAGGTTCCATCGGGCGATCACAGGCTGGTTTGCGAATGCATAGCGCCCGTGCTGATCGATCGAGCTGAATACCGTCTTCGGATCATAGCCATCCATGAACGCGCACGGGCCGTAGTCGATCGTCTCGCCCGAGATCGCCATGTTGTCGGTGTTCATAACGCCATGAATAAAGCCGAGCAGCATCCAGTCCGCTACCAGCGCGAGCTGCCGCTGCGCCACCGCTTGCAGTACCGCAAGGCCTGGCACCTCCGCCTCACGCGCGGCGGGGTAGTGGCGCGCAATGACGTAGTCGAGCAGCTCGCGTATGGCCTCCTGATCGCCCCGCGCCGCAAAATACTGGAAGGTGCCGACGCGTATGTGACTCGCCGCCACACGCGCCAGCACCGCGCCGGGGAGGGCACCCTCCCGATACACCTGCTCGCCAGTTGTGACCACAGCGAGCGATCGCGTGGTGGGGACGCCGAGGGCGTGCATGGCCTCGCTGATCAGATACTCGCGCAGCATCGGCCCGACCACCGCACGGCCGTCGCCGCTGCGGGAGAAGGGCGTGCGACCGGCGCCTTTGAGCTGAAGATCGCGGCGGATTCCATCGCGCCCTTGCAGCTCTCCGAGCAGGATGGCGCGCCCATCGCCCAGACTCGGCACGAAGGCACCGAACTGATGCCCGGCGTACGCCATGGCGATGGGCCTTGCGTCCTCGGGCAACTGATTCCCGGAGAACACGGCCGCTGCCGCGGTTTCGACAGCTGCCGGTTCAAGGCCAAGCTCCTCGGCGAGGGCCGCGTTGAAGACAACGAGTTGCGGGTTGGCCACGGGTGTAGGAGCAACCGGCACGTAAAATCGGCTGGCGAGCGCTGAATAACTGTGCTGAAAGCCAAATCGCATTGCTTCACCGGTATCAGGCCGGCTCGGGTCCTTGCTACGTGGGGCCGGCGGGAGGCGCCAGGCGCCTTGTACTGATATTACAGGTCTGGCTGTCAGCCGCCGACCCGCGACCGGTATACTGCCTTGCCGATGAACGACATCACGACCGCCGCTTCGGCTGATCGGAGTGCACTCAGCCGCTCGCTGCGGCCGCGCCATGTCGCGATGATCACCATCGGCGGCATCATCGGCGCGGGGCTTTTTGTCGGCAGCGGGGTTGCCATCGCCGCCGCCGGACCCGCGATCATCGTGAGTTACGTACTTACCGGCGTGCTGATACTGCTGATCATGCGCATGCTCGGTGAGATGGCGGTCGAGATGCCGCGGGTGCACTCGTTCACCGAGTTCACGCGCGCGGCGCTCGGTAACTGGGCCGGATTCTCGATCGGCTGGCTCTACTGGTACTTCTGGGTGATCGTGATCCCGGTCGAGGCGATCGCCGGAGCCGGGATCATCCAGCGTTGGCTGCCGCTGCCGACCTGGGAGCTTGGCTCCGCCCTGATGGCGTGCATGACGGCCGTGAATCTCATGTCGGCGCGCGCTTACGGCGAGTTCGAATTCTGGTTTTCGTCCATCAAGGTGGCGGCCATCATCACCTTCATCATCGTCGTCGGGGCCTATGCCTGTGGTTATGGCTCTGCAAGCGGACCGACGTTCTCGAACCTGGTCGCCTACGGCGGCTTTGCGCCTCGGGGAGCGTTCGCCGTGCTGGCCTCCGTGACCACGGTCATCTGGTCCATGATGGGCGCCGAGGTGGTCACGATCGCCGCGGCGGAATCGCCCGAGCCGGCGCGGGCGGTAGCGCGAATGACCTCGAGCATCATCAGCCGCATTCTGCTGTTCTATGTCGGCTCGATTTTCGTGATCTCCTGCGTCGTTCCCTGGACGCATGTGGTGCCAGGCCAGTCGCCCTTCACGCTGGCGCTCGACCAGGTCCGCTTTCCCTACGCGAGCACGATCATGGCCGCGGTGATCCTCACCGCGGTGCTGTCGTGCCTCAATTCATCGTTCTACGTGGCCTCGCGGGTATTGTTCGTTCTTGCCAGCCGCGGCGATGCACCACGTTGGCTGGTGCGCACCAACCGCCGCCACGTGCCGGCGCGCTCGGTGCTGTTGGCGAGTGCAGTGGGATTCGCAGGCGTGATCGCCGCGATTCTCTCGCCGAGCGTCGTGTTTGCCTTTCTGGTGAATGCGTCCGGTGCGGTCATTGCCGTGATCTATCTCGCCATTGCTGTGTCGCAGGTGCGAACGCGACGGGCCCGGGAAGCCGCCGGCGCACCTGCAGCAGCGTTGCCGATGTGGTTTTTCCCGTGGCTGAGCTATCTCGCCATGGGAGGCATGCTGCTGGTGTTGATTGCGATGGCGCTGACGCCGTCGCACCGCGCCGAGTTCTGGACCAGCGCAATTTCCATCACCGTGGCGCTGCTGGCGTACGTAGTCTTTCGACGCCCGCGCCGCGCAGTACGAGGCGCGTAATCGCGGCGAGCGGTCGCGTGGGCAATCGTGCGCTCAAACCACGGCACGAGTCCGGATGCGGACCTGGGAGGTCAAGGTACGCTGGATCGGGCATTTATCAGCCACGGCGAGCAACGTCCGCCGCTGTGCGTCGGTGAGCTCGCCCACGAGACGAATTTCCACTTCGATCTGATCGACGAGACTCTGCGCGGCCTCGCAATTAACACAATCCTCAGCATGCACCTTGGCGTGTGACAGGTTGATGTGCACCCCCTTGAGGGGCCACTGCTTTCGCCCGGCGTAGATGCGCAGCGTGATCGCCTTGCAGGTGCCCAAGGCCGCCAGCAGCAATTCGTAAGGGTTTGGCCCGGCATCCCTGCCCCCGGCGCTAACTGGTTCATCCGCCTGAAGTACATGCCGCCCGGCGGTGATGTTTTCCAGGAAGTCTGGGGATGCGCTGTCCACGGACACACTCGTTGGCATACTTCTGCTCCGCAGCGACCTGGCACGTGCGCTGCATCACCGTTACGTGCATTCAACTGCTTCAACAATGGCCGCAGCCGGCGAACGAGCGAAGGATAGGAGCAGTCCCTTCGAGCAGGCAAGACCCTACGAGTTGACTCGGGCCGGGGCTTGCCAGATGGGCAGGCCCGGCCCAACGTGTCAGCGTGGCGGAACGACGACCCGCTGCATTCGCACTTCATTGTATTTGTGCAGTTCGCGTACTTCGCCGATTTGCCCCGTCTCGTCGCGCACGAAGATCATGACGTGAATGCTGCCTTGCTGGAAGAAGACCAGGGGTGCAAGCGGAATGAGACGGGTGGCGGTCTGGTCGTCTCGGCCGCCGAATAGTGCGCCGTCACGAAGTGATACCCGATAACGCGATGCCGCTGCGCTGCTGTACTGATAGTCACCGACGAGCTGCTGCCAGTCAGCAGCCGGCTGCGGAATGGGCTCCAGGTCGCGCGGTACGACGGTCACGTGCATTGCGACCATTCGCCAGGAAGCTCCGCTGCGGCGATAGACATCGGTTTCCACATAAGTGGTTTGCAGTTGCTGGTCAAAGATCTGTTCCCACTCATCGAGCCAGTAGTGAACCACGGCCGTGCCGCCCACGGGTCGAACGGTCAGATCGCGGACGGTGATCTTGCCGCTGAATCCGACTGGCAGTGGCTTCAGCTCTTCCAGAAAGCTGGCTTTACGCAGGAACTCTCCGTCCTCGGTGGTGATGATGCAGTCGGCATCGAGCACCCGGTCCCACACCGACCTGTCGCCGCTGGTCACGGCATCCATGAGGGTCTGCGTCGTGGAGCGGAACCAGCCGCCGAGTTCGTCGGAGCGCTGGGGGGCCGGCACTGCGATGGACCACTGGGGGGCGGCGGACAAGCACAGGACGGCGAGGAGACGGCAACAGAGGGTACTGAAGTGTCCGTGAGCGGTCATCGTAACGTGCTCCCCAGGGCCGCAGCCTTGAAATGGCTAAATGGACAGGAGCGGGTTACCTTCGACTATGCATTGCTCGAGGTGGGGAAGCTCACCTTTCCCCCAGAGCCGTGCGCGGTGTGCGACGCGATATCGTATCGGTCCCCCGTCCGGCTCGGTGGCGCGCGTTATTGGTCGCGGGATGCACACGAACTCGACCTCGAGCCAATCTGGGGTCGCCTGCACGACGCTATAGCCATGCCCGCCCATATCCAGGAACGAAAGGTGCGGAGACAGCTCGGGGTTGCGCCGCGTGCGTGCCACGGCAATGTCCCGGGTGCGCTGATATTCCAGGCACGAGCGCACTCCGTGGAGCATCATCATGTTGATCATCGGCTCAGGCGCTGTGCCGGGCAGGCCATCCAGGAGGTACAGCGCACGAAGCGGATGAGCCTGCGGCAGACCATGCTCGATGCCCTCCAGCAGCGTCGGTGCCGAGAGCGAGCCGGTGACGAACGCAATGCCAACCGGCTGGAAAGGCTTGGGCGGTAACGCTTTTGCCGCAAGACCCGCCCAGAAGGCGTGCCTGTCCCCCGCCACGGTGACGAAGCCCGTAACGTCGTTGTCCCTGACGAAGTCATAAATCTCACCGCGCTCAAAGAACGCATCGCCGAAATCACTTCCTGCAATGCTGGCATATCCCGAACCCGGCCACGGCGTTGAGAGGCCCTTGGGAAGGTTGTGAGGATCGGCACGGTAATCGAGCGTGCCAACTGTGTTGCCCCAGATCTTCCAGGTCGCCTTCGAGGTCCTCAGGCGATCGAAAAACCACTGCTTCTGCCGCGCACCGAGTATTGTCTGCGGCGGCTCGGTGCGCCGGAAGTTGGCGATCTCACGTCCTCCGTACTGGATGCTGCTCGGCGGATGACCGCCGCCATATGCACGGCCGGCATCGAGGATCTCCACGACTTCCTGCGGTACCAGCTCGGGGAAGTCCTGGCTGACGAACACCCGCGCCTCCGGCCGATCGACCGGGTCCTCGGAGCGATAGGAGCGCTGATCGGTGACTATCAGCTCAACGTGCCGACCCCAGCGCAGGAACCGATACCCCGTGAGGCTGGCAAGGGCTGCGAGATTGTTCGGCTCCTGACCCAGGCCGTGCGCGTCAAAGCGTTCGACTGGCGCGTCAGTTACTTTCGGCGGGTCAAAGTGATCAAGTGATGGCGAGCCGGGCTTGGTTATCCGCGCCGGTTGATACTCAAACCAGGCTTGGTTCGCTGCCACCTTGCGCGTCTGAGCCGGACGCGTGGTGCCCTGGAACTTCTGCAAGCTCTGCCAGCCGAGCCAGCTGAACTCGTGATTGTCCCACATGTTGACGAACGGCCATCGGGCACGCGCGTCCTGGATATCAGGGTCATGAAGGTAGGCGCGGTAGACGGCTCGATAGTCTTCGAGCGTCGTCGGTATGTGGAAATCCTCGATTTTCTCGCCATTCCTGTAGCGAACGATGTCCCGCAGCGGCCGGTCGTACATGCCCTGGGGCCGATCTTCCGGGTACCAGACTATCTCGTAGATGAAGTCTCCGAGGTGCAGCACGAAATCGAGTTGGCGGCCTTCGGCCGCGCGCTGATCCTCGAAGATCATCCGGCGATACGCGTTTTGCGCGCCGGAGTTGGCGTTCTGGCAGCTGATAAAGGCAAAGCGAACCGGGCGATCATCGAGTTCGGTGGGCGCGGTTCGGGTCCGTCCCACGCGGCTGCCAAAGCCATGCTCGTCGACGAAGCGATACCAGTACTCTTGCGCCGGCTGCAGGCCCGTGACCATGACCCGGCACGTCCAGTCTTCGGAGGCGAAAAGGGCGGCACGGGACGCGGCGACGACGCGGCGAAACTGTTGATCCTCCGCGACCTCGACCCGAAGCGTTGCCGAGGCGATCGGCGCGGCAAAGGGCCGGCGGGTCCAGAGGATGACGCCGTCGCTCGTAGGATCCCCCGAGGCTACGCCCTCGGGGTAGACATCCCGGCGCTCGCTCCAGCGCAGCGTCGAGGGGCGCGCGGGCGAGAATGCGAACGCTGCGGAGGCCCCCAGTGAGAGCGCTCCGAGCAGAACATCACGCCGCCTGAATGTGTGCACCGCAGCCGTTCGTGTTCATCAACGCAGATTCAGTGTCGCACCGCAGAGTGCCGCACGCTTGAACGGACTTGCGCGGGCCGATTTGCCGTCATTGGCGCACGCCAGAGTGTCGGACAGCGGCCGGTGAATGTGCGCACGCTGCGACTGAGGTGGGCCAGATCGGAGAAGCCGACACGGAATGCGATCTCGGTCAGTGAGCGCGCCGAGCGCACGATCTCGCGCCAAGCCAGGCGAGTTCGAGACTCGAGCCTGAAGCGCTTCGGGCACACCTCGAACTCGCGCCCGAAGACACGCGATACGGCATCTGGCCGCAGCCCGCGATTCTCGGCCCACTCCTGCAATTGAAAGACCGGATCCGTGCGCAGTGCGCTGGCCAGGTCATCGACCCAATAGCGGTCGCGCAGCGTGCCGGGACGTAACTGAGCATGTAACTGCGCTGCCGCCAGCTCCGGATCTGTTTCAGCCAGCCGGGCGAGCGCATCAGGGTCATCGACGCGAAATTGTCCCTCGAGTGTGTCGTGCTGCCATGGCAGCCGCAGGATCTGCAGGGGTCCGCGGTGACTGGCCCGGTCCAGGTGACAGTCGAAGCGTCCATGCAGCAAGACATCTCCCGGTTTGGCGTACATGCGCCCCGCAAAGCTGACTTCGATGACAGATCCCGCGAGCACGACGGTCGCATAGCCCTCGTCGTGATGATGCCGCGGCATGGATAACTCGCAGGAGAGGGTCTCGACTCCGGCGACCACCCGGCGAAATTCATAGCGAACTTGAGCACTCATCTTAAGGAGGATCCCCTCTGCGTCATCCGCAGCGCGGATCATAGCGCGGACCTGTTCGCTCTTGACCTGACGCATGTCCGCAGGGGAAGCTGATCGCGGCCGCCCGGGGAAATCGGCACAGTGGCGGTCGCCGGCAGAGCGCATTCGCGATGGAGTCCGACATGACAGTCAAAGCGGATCTTGATCCAGCGTTCCTGGAAACCCAGCGCCAGCAGCTGCTTCGCTTGCGTGCGAGTCTTGCTGCGGACGGTCAGGCTACCGAATCCGACGAAGCAGCTCTAAAAGGCCCTGGCGAGGCTGGGGAAATGGAGGACGATGCGCAGCGGCTCGACGCGCTGGAGCGCGACGGCAACCTGATCGTGCGCAACGTCACGCGGCTCGAGCGCATTGACCGTGCTCTGAAGAAAATCGAGGAGGGTACCTATGGGTTCTCAGATCTCAGCGGTACACCCATCCCTCGTGCGAGGCTCGAGGCTGTTCCGGAGGCTGTATATACCCTGAGCGAAGAAGGACTTCGCGAGGGAAGCCGGTAATCAAGGTCGGGCACATGGCGCTTCCGAGAGTTCGTCAGGGAACCGGATCAGGGCCCAGAATGCTGCGATTGACCGGCGCGTAGCGCGCTGCTTCGCGTCGCTCGGTACGGCGGAGAATGTCTGCGACCGCCTTGAGGAGGACCGCCGCGCGCTCCAGTTCATTGCGTGTCTCGATACCCGTGACGGTGAGCCCCGGGATGCGATCAACGATGGATGCAATCTCATCGGATGCCGAAGCGACCTCGTGCCAGAGCACCTGCGCCTCAGGGTCCATTTTGGGGCCAGTCGGGAAGACGGTGCTCATGCGTTTCGAATTTTGTCTCGGCTGCTCGGAACGGCTCATGCCGGTGTGGAACCGGTAGCCGGGTCTTCGTGAGGCACGCATCTTGGCCCGGAGCAGACAATGGTTGCAAGAGCTTGACCGCAGCCGCCGCACAATCAGTCCGGGCGGTTGCAGCTGCCATCCCATGTCCGCCGCAGACGTTGCACGTGAGTCGGATTTCGCAGAGCATTGAGATCATTTCGAGGCCGGCACGAGCAATCGGCAAATGGCCATCGCGTCTGGCTTTAGGGAGTTCCACCGATGGAGGATGAGTGATGAAACACACGTGGTTGGCGATGGCTTTGGGAGTCTTGGCACTTGGGATGCAGGTAAGCAGGGCGGATCAGTACAGCGACGCCGTCGCGCTCTTCAAGAATGCGGGCCAAAGCGCGCGGTTTTTCACCAACTGCTATGGATATGCTGTCTTCCCCACAATTGGTAAGGGTGGACTGGTAGTGGGCGGCGCTTATGGGTCAGGTCGGGTGTACGTCAAGGACGCATATGTAGGGGACACCTCCATGACACAGCTGAGCGTCGGTCTGCAGGCCGGCGGACAGGCGTACAGCCAGATCGTCTTCTTCGAAGACGAACGGTCATTCAAGGAATTCACCAACGGGAATTTCGAGTTTGGTGCGGACGCAGGCGCTGTCGCCATCACTGCTGCAGCGGGCGCGAGCGCCGGGACGACAGGCACGAGTGCCGGAGCGAGCGGCGGCAAGAACGATGCGTCAACCAGCGGTGCGTACTACAAAGGAATGGCCATATTCACGATTGTGAAGGGCGGAGCAATGTTCCAGGCGACCGTCGCCGGCCAGAAGTTCAAGTACACACCGAAATCCAGCTAACGGACCGCGCAAGACAGGCCCTGCTATTCAGCGGTCGGTCAGCCTCAGCACGTCTTCCGGAAGCCGCGCACCCTGCATTGGAATGCGGGACGCGGCGGCGGTGATTTCGTGCGCGTCGGTCGAGGTCAGCTCGACCGAGGCTGCGCCGAGGTTCTCTTCTAGACGCTCGATATGGCGCGTACCGGGTATTGGCACGATCCATGGCTTCTGCGCTAGCAGTCAGCTCAGAGCGATTTGCGCCGGCGTGGCGCCGTGGCGTTTCGCCACGTCCTCGAGCAAATGAACGAGAGCGACGTTCGCCGGTAACGCTTCAGGGGAAAAGCGTGGCGAGCGCGCACGGAAGTCGGAACTATCGAAGCGGATGTTGGCATCCACGACGCTCGCGAGAAGGTTCACTTCCGCGGCCGCGGGCTCAGGATCAATTCGTATCGGACGTCGTCCCATACTTCGACGTCATTCGCTCGACGAGGCGCGAGATGTTGACCACCATGCGCTCATGGGTCCCAGCGCCAATCTCTTCCTCGCCGTCCATCGCCCACACGCGGAAGAAGACCTTGCGCCCTTCGACGCCGGTGACTTCCGCATGGCCTATCACTTCGCGGCCAACCGGCGTCGCTACCAGATGTCGCACGTCGATGCGCGTACCAACCGCGCTTTCACCAGGATCGAGGTATTGCTTGATGGCGTTCAGTGCGGCGTTTTCCATGATGAGAATCAAATACGGTGTCGAGAAAACCGGCGGCAGGATGCTGTCCTTGAATCGATTTGCCAGGTGTGCAGACTCAACGCGATGCACAAACTGTCCCTGCGCGCCGTTCGGAATCAGTTTCATGGAGTACCCGGCCATTGTGTCGGTGGTCGCCCGGCTAGTATGGGCACAAAAATCCTCGCAGTCCGACGTGAAGCCGAGCGTCTCGAGGTCGGGTTGTTGTTCGTATCGTTGCTAAGGCCAAGCTACAGCGACCGCCAACGAAGAAGCAAATCGGATCACACGGCAGGCCGATAGGGGACTGACGTCGCGGTCAACGCTTTTCGGTCCAAACCCAACTCGCGTTACCGGGGTTCGCGCTCGTACCGGCGACGCCGGCGAGCCGCCTGCCTCTACCTCGAAAGTAAGTGGTCATCCTATCTCGGGCTGCATCCGATCTCTTGCTCGGGAGAGATACAGCTTGCTCGTGGCATCAGTCGTATTGTGCGGCCTTGGGTGGTAACGCGGAGTAATCGAGGAGTCGCCATGTTCGTGCATGCGGGGTTCAGACCTTTATGGCCCGTGTTTGCTTTCGTGCCATGGTTTCTGCTCGGCATCGCGTACCTCATTGAGTCGTGGCGCAAGCGCCTGATATCGGTGGTGCACAGGAGACATCGGCTTCGTGAGAGATGGGAGAGGTAAAGTGGGCTGGGTTAATCGCCTGCGCAACGTTTCGCCCGGGACACGTCCCTTCCGTGGCAGTCTGCTACTGCTGACTATTCTGATCACAGCTCGAGTCGCCCTCGCAGCCGCACCAGCGGACGAAACACAGGCGTGCCAGGTCGTGGCGGCGCGGGAAGCGAAAGTACTTGCTGATCGCCTGTATGAGAGCGCGCAGTACCAGCGGGCCGGAGCGTGTTACCAGGCGGCAGGAGACCTGGCGCGTGCGAACCTGGCCTTCTTGAAGGCAGTCGAACCCAAGAACGAGGAAAACAGCCGGGCGGTTGCGGCACAGCGAGATACCGCAAAAGCGCTCTTCACCAGCGTGCAGCAGGCGTTCCGCAGCGGCCACTGAATATTGGCTTGCGCGGTCTTCCGGCTCCGCGGTGACCGAGGCTACCTGCGTACCGCTACTTACCCGGCTTAACGAATCGCAGCGTCATCCGGTCAGACTCGCCGATCGCAAGATACTTGGTCCGATCCTTGTCGCCGAGTGCGAGCGTCGGAGGTAAGGTCCAGACGCCCTCGGGATAGTCTTTCGTGTCCTTCGGATTGCTGTTGATGGTGGATTCCGCATCGAAACGAAAGCCGGCGGTGGTGGCCAGCTTCTTGACGTAGGCCTCATCCATGTAACCGGATTTGCGCATCTCCTCGAGGCTGGTCCCCGGCTTTGCGCGGTGCTCGACCACTCCCAGGACGCCGCCCGGCTTCAGCGCCTTGAAAAACGCGTCGAACTGCGCTTGCTCACTCCCATCCCCGAGCCAGTTATGCACGTTGCGGAAGGTCAGCACCAGATCTGCGGTGCCGGGCGGACAGATCTCGGTCAGCTGGGGCGGATGCAGGTCGGTGACGAGCACCTTCCCGAAACGCGCTGGATCGTCGGCGATTCGCTTGCGCAGGAAGGCCGCATTTTCCTTGGCTTCTTTAGACGCACCGGCTACGTCAGGAGCCTCAATTGCTGCATAGTACTTGCCCTTGTCGTGCAGGTACGGGGCGAGGATCTCCATATACCAGCCGCGGCCCGGCCAGACTTCCACAACGGTTTGATCGGGGCGCAGTCCAAAGAATCGCAGTGTCTCCGACGGGTGCCGATACACATCGCGTATCACGAATTTGGGCGTGCGCGCAGGATCTGCGATCGCTGCGGCAAGCGGATCTGCGGGGGCGCCCGCAGCGGCAATGCTGGTCGCTGCCAAGCTCATCAGTACCAGCACTATCGAGCTGCGCATTAGTGTTTTAAAGAGCATGAGCCCATCTCCTTTCGACGCACGAGACCTGCTACCCCGGTCGCAGACCACTGCTGAGCTCCTCGTAACCCAGACTTCTGCTGGGCCCGCCGTTGCTCGCTCCATATATTGCGAGCAGGCGCGCATATTTGGGCGCCCAGTACTTGCCGGCGGTCCCGGCCGGCACTCGCACGACGTCACCCGCCTGTGCCGCCACCGTCACCCCGCCGGACTCCACGAATAGCTGGCCTTCGATCACGAAGTTGTATTCGTTGTGCGGATGCACATCAGTCCACGACTCGGCCGTGAGTTCCCACTCAAACAGGGCAGGTTCGGATCGAACACCGCGGCCTGCTGGCAGGATCGTCCGACATTTCGGCCCGTTGCCGTCACCGATTGATAACTCGGTTCGCGCAAATTTCGTTGGCGTCTCCGCTGCATCGGCCATGGTCTTGCTCCGCTTGGTGTCGGCCGGCACGCCGCTCGGGCGGCAACCACGAATTTTGCGCGCCGGCTGTGATGCCGGCGCGCTTCTTTAGATATTACCCTTAGTCGGCCGGCACGGGCGGAACTCAACCTTACGGGTCACCTGCTCCATTTTTCGTCGGGTTCCAGGCCGTGTGGGGGTCCCACGGCGAACTCAAGCACGCGCCCGCGGCAACGTGACATCTTTGACACGCTTATCGTGCCGCAGACCAAGATAAACGGGCTGGCGTAACTTTTGGTCAGCGGTCAACTCCTGATGGGCGATCTGCGCGACGAGGTACGGTCGAAGATATACGACGCCCTTCTCGCGCGGCGGGTCCACCAGCGGTGTTTTGCGGCGCACGAGTGGCTGAAATTGCTCGTAGAGTGCTCTAAGCGTGTTGCCGTCAAAGCCGGCGCCCACTTTACCGACGTAGTGAAGCTTACTGCGTTCACGTGCGCCGAGCAGCAGAGCGCCGAACCACTTGCGCGAGCCCGCTGGCCGGGTATATCCGACGATCACGAATTCGTCCTCCTGATGCACTTTCACCTTCAGCCAGAACCGCGATCGCTTGCCGAAGTAGGGCGAGGCGAGCTCCTTGGCTACCAGGCCTTCATAGCCGTGGCGCTTCGCGATCCGATAGGCATCGAGGCCGTTCGCGGCGAGGCGATGCGACAGCAGCAAGACACCCTTTGACGAGACGACGCTCTCGAGGGTTGCGCGACGGATCGAGAGAGGCTGCCGCCGCAAGTCCTTGCCGTCGGCGAATAAACAATCGAATACGGCGTACACGGGCTCGCTCTTGTTCTGCTGGAGAAGCTGAAAGCGCGAAACGCGTTTCCGGTCGAACACCACGACCTCTCCGTCCAAGAGCAGCGTAGCGGGACGCAGTCTCGCGATCGCCATGACAATTCCTGGAAAGCGCTCGGTGTTGTCTTTGCAGTTGCGTGAGAGAAGGCGGACGCGTGAGCCTTCTTTGTAGGCGAGAATCCGGTGACCGTCGTATTTTTCCTCATACACCCAGCCAGGCAAGTGAAAGGGTGCGGCCACGAGTGTGGCGAGCATGGGCCGGACGCGCGTGGGCAGGCGATGACTCATGGGTACGACTCTATGCTTCTCTCAAATCTGCGCGGCCCCGAAGAAATCATTTATCGTGCGCGCTCAGGCTGGAGTCTTCGATTGGCTGGGCAATGACCCGAACATGGAGATTTATCTACATGAACAATAAGGACTTGGCCACTGAGGAGCTGGCGCAAATGAGCATCGTGCATATTGAGCGGCCTGGCGAGTTGAGCGCGAGCGCGTTCGAGGTATTCATGCCGGCGCCAGTCGCTGACCTGCCACGGCCAACGCTCGGCAGCGTCGAAGCCTGGGCCGCGCCGGACGGTGCGGTCGAGACCGGCACTTGGGAGGCGACCCCTGGCACCTTCGCGCGCGCAATAGTCGACGCGGAGTTTTGCCATTTCGTCCGTGGTCACGCGACATTCGTCACCGAGGACGGGCGCCGCTTTGAGTTCAAGGCTGGCGATGCCGCGTATTTTCCGCCCGACACGCGTGGCACATGGACAATTCACGAGGCACTGCGCAAAACCTACTGTATCTGGCGTTGATCCAGCGCGGGGAGATTCGGCGGCCTGTTCCGGTGCACCGAGGACGGGAGAAATCGCAGTTTGCGCCATCAGTGATCCTCATAACTCGCCTCGAAAGCAAAGCTCGCCGGCAGAGCGATGATCTGTCGCTGCGATGATAGCGACGCCCCGAGTCTGCTGGTCGGACATGGTACGATCGAGTCCATTCCCGAACCCCTCGGTCAGCGGGCTACCCGGTCATGTCGAGTGCGTTGACGATTTGGTGGGTGGCTCTGTGCGCCGCGGCCGCGATCAACATCGTAGCGTGGGTACTCGCTGCGTGGCAGCTGAAGCGTCGAAAGGCAGGCACGCCCGCCGATATCCATGCCGTGCGCGTCCGCCTTCTATGGCTCGCGGCTATTTACGTGCTTGGTTGCGCCTTCCGGTCGGTTTTTCCAATGCTCGACGTGCCGCGCATCTGCCTGCACGATACGTGGGTCTCTCGAATCGTTGTCGGTCGCTCCGTCGCGACGGTCGCTGAGGTTAGCTTTGCCGCCCAGCTGGCGGTGTTACTGCGGGTAGCAAGTATGGCTGCGGGCGGAGGAATCGCGGTGATGGCGTCCCGGCTTATCGTGCCAATTGTTCTCGTCGCTGAACTGTGCTGCTGGACCGCGGTGCTGCGGCGGAACTACCTGATGCACGCGCTCGAGAATTCCCTCTGGACGCTGATGGCCGTGGTGGCATTGGCAGCTTTCCTTGCTCTTCGGTTGCGCACCGTGGGTCAACGCAGCCGATTCTTCGGGCTTGCTGTTATGGGTGCGATCGGATATGTCGCGTACATGGGGTTCCTCGATGTGCCGATGTATGTGTCGCGGTGGCACGCCGACCTCGCGGCTCATCACCAATACCTGGCATTGAGCGCTGGATTTAACGAGATTTTGCAACGGTGCACCGTGATGCGCGAGTGGTTGGTATGGCGACAGGACGTACCGTGGCTTTCACTGTATTTCACCGTCGCAGTCTGGATTAGCATTGCGCTCGTTTACGCCCCGATCGGCAGCGCCACGCGACCGAGGCAAGGAGGCTGACGAACTGACCTATATTACTGGCTTGGAGCCGCTTCTGCAGGTTGTGACCGGCTGTTTTCGGCCACGTGCTCTTTCCCAACGCGTAATGGATAAATGAGCGCAGATTCCGCCGCAGCTGGCTCGCGTCCGTCCCCAGTCCGCATCCGACACCCCATACATGCTTACGGAGTGGAACAATGATGAAGCAACGAAAGTCTGTGAGTATCTTGGTCTCGCTCGGCCTGTGTGCATTAAGCGGCGGCGGCCCGACGCAAGCGCAAGCCGTCAAAACTCTCTATCCCGAAATGGCGCCGGCCGAGCAATATCGCATCCCTAATCGCCAGGATGAAATCGCACTGGCACGCAGCGCTGCGCCGCCGTCAATCGCCGCAGAGGCCGAAGTGCTCGTGCTTGGCAGCCACGGCTATGAGACGGCGGTGAAGGGCACGAATGGCTTCGTCTGCTTTGTCGAACGCTCCTGGGCGGCCGGTTTAGACGATTCCGAGTTCTGGAACCCCAAACTGCGCGCGCCGAATTGCTTCAACCCGCCAGCCGTGCGCACCGAACTGCCACAGTATCTGAAGCGCACGGAATGGGTCCTGGCCGGCGCCACGAGGCAGCAGATAATCGAAAAGACCAGGGCCGCAATCGCTAACCGCAGTTTCAAAGTCCCCGAACCGGGCGCCTTTTCGTTCATGCTGTCGAAGAACGGCTACCTTGGTGATGAGGCTGCGGGCCCATGGCTTCCGCATGTCATGTTTTTTCTCCCGCATGGCCAAGCCGACAATTGGGGTGCGAACAAGGAGGGCTCTCCCATCATTGGGCAGGATGGCAGCGACTTGGAAACGACGGTGCTGTTCATTCCGGTGCGTAGTTGGTCCGACGGCTCGCCTGCTCCGCCGCCTGGCAGGAAGCACCCGATGTGACGGGACATGCGCACCGCTACCGATCGGCTGCCGTCGGTAGTATTGGCCGTACCGCGAAGCGCCTTGGATACAACACCGGCTTGTTGCTATTTCGAGCCCTTCGGCAAGGCAAGCGAGGCCTGCCCGAATACGTAGCTCCATCCGGTCGGCTCCCGGACATAGGTGTCGCTGAACCACATGTGGTAGTCAACCTGTTTGCCATCCTCCAGGCCTTTTGCCCAGAGCTTCGCGGTGACCACAGCAGTGTCGCCCCAAACCCGGATGGTGCGATCGGAGTCGACTTGATGCTCGTACTTGGTGTTACCGCTTGCGGCATCCTTCAATAGGTCGGCTTTCGTCGAGACCGTGCCATCGCCTTCGACGAGGATGAAATCATCGGCCAAGATGCGTGCCATGGTCTTCGTGTCATCTTGCTCAACCGCTCTCTGGTAATCCGTATCCAATTTCGCCAGCGTCTTCTGATCATCTTCGCGGTTAGCTGCGGATACCGCTAGTCCGACACCGACGATTCCCAGGAGCACGCAAGCGCCAATTCGCCTTATGGCAACTTTGCCCTGCAGGAGCTCACGTGAGCCGTTGGCATCGCGACTTTGACGCTGCCGTATCGTATGACGGCGCATAGCTTATCGCCCTCCTTAGAAACTTGGGAATCGACGCGGTCTGGTGAATACGCCAGGGAGCATCGAGACCCATGTCAGCGGCGTGGGCTCGCCACCTTCTCCCATACAACAGCGTATTGATTTTCCACGCCACTGACTGGATCCGGCATGCGCGTTGAGAGGGTGAGGATGTTCCCGTTCACCTCAAAGAGGCGAACCTGATCGGTACCAGTCCAGAGTTCGTTCCAGGAAATATCCACGTGGTGGACGACGTAGCCGCCTTTGACGGAGTACCTGCCCGCGTACGCGAACATTGTGTCGTACAGCTCCAATCGCTCATTGTCCGGTGGACTCGCACCGGTGGGTACAATGCGACCGTTTGCGGCACCGAGCGCCTGCATGCGACCGTCGGCTGAGTAGCTGAGATAGCCCTCCGGGTGCTCGCCGTATGGAGTTGAGTGCTCGCCTGCCGCCGTCGTCACGACGTAGGACTTCAATTTCCATGTACCCAGCAACGGGTTCTGATCCACAATGACTGGCAGCTTACTCGCCGGCACTTTCGGGCGTCCAATGGCGCCTGCGGGCCGCCTGCGGGCCGCCTGCAGCCGCGCTTAGCGTCACCATCGCAGACGCCAGAGCATCCGTGCCAGCCGCTTGAGTAACCCACTCGACCCGAACTATGTCACTTGGCAAAATGAGGTATCGGTAAGCGCAAAAAGGATGGCCCGCTTGCGCAAGACGTGAATGAGCAATAGCCGCACGCGTTTGCTGAATGCGAATGTCCGCAGTTTTCAAATGCTCCCAGCGCGATAGTTCGCGGCCGCTACCCCTGATCGCTTCCCGTCCAAAGTTGCGGTGCGCACTGCTGAGCAGGACCAGGACACAGATCCTCGCCTGCGCAGCGGTATTCATCGGGATGGCCGGTTGCTCGCTGGTCTCCCTGAAGAGTCCGGAACGCCCACTTTCCACCCGGGACCTGAATGCCCGCATCTTGACTCGCGAGCTCTCATCTCAGTTCGCGGCCGACGTTGCCCGATGCGCTGGGAATATCGCCGTGACCGAGGACGACGATGCGGTGGTTAATAACTCCTTGCGCTGGGAAATTGCCGCGGTCGCGCAGAGTCGGCGAGCGGCAACTCAGGTGACGCCCATGCTCAGCCTGCTCGATACGTGGGCGCTCGCGGTGCAGATGAAGGCGTTCATGGCGGAAGGAGCCCCCGGCGGGGCGTTATTCGGAGCCCATCAATCCACAGTTCGCGAGATCTCCGGCAAATTCGCCGACGGCGCGGAAACGCTCGCTCGAGGACTCACGGCGCCCGGTGAGTTCAGCGAATACCAGGAATTCGTCGGCAGATACGCGCGTGAGCATCCTCTGCAGGATCTGACGTTTGCGCGAGTCTCCGTCGTTGTTTCGTGGAGTCGCGAGAAGGGTGGCGACACCAAGCTGGTCGACTCGCTGGGCACCGTTCCGCAAGCACTGGCTGACGCGGCGCAGCGACTGCAGATCTACGGCGACACGGAGCCGGGCCAAATGATGCGTGAGACGCAGTTGGCGCTGCGCGAGGCAGGTTACTCGAAGGGCGATCTGCAATCCTCGCTGAGGCAGCTTGACGACCGGCTGGCGCGACTCGGCGCGATCGCCAAATCCGCTCCGGATTTCGTGCGCACCGCCGTCGCCGACGTCAGGCAGAGCCTGCATGAGATACTCGATCGCCTGGATGCATCCTCGCGAGCGACGACCGATGCGCTCGCTGCGCAGCGAGCGGCGTTGTACGACGATCTACGCAGCGAACGCGAAGCGATGGTGTCGGCAGTGGACACTCAGCGCAAGGCGTTCGCCCTGGACGCCGCGAGGCTGGCGGACCAGGTGGTGAGAACATCAGGTGAGCAGGCCCGGCGCCTGGCCGCCGAAGTTACCTTGCTGCTCGTCGGGCTCTCCGTGATCGTGCTCGGGCTGCCGTTCGCCGCCGGATACTTCCTCGGTCGCGCTCGGCGCGGTCGCGGGACGCACCCCGTTTAGGGCTGCCGGCCGCAGTTGGCACTACCACGCCGCACCCTCGGGCCCGAGCGAGCATGAAGTTTTGCCGAAGACCGCCTGAGTTCTATAGTTCAAGTACGGTTTCCAGCATGACCTTAGGAAGGATGACAGAGTGCGACTAGCGACAGCAGCGGCATGGGCGTGCGTGGCCTTCATGAGCATCTCGAGCGCTCAGGCAAAGTCCACGGAGCACGATCGAGCCGATACTCAAGCGCTCGACTTGGCAAAGCGCGCAATCGCGCTGCGCTCGGTGCGGGGCCCCGGCAATCAAGTGCCGCAAGTGGCTGCGTTGTTCAAATCCGCTCTGGTAGCCGGCGGGTTCAGCGACGCGGATGTGACGATCACTCCGGTCGATGACACGGCTTTTCTAATCGCTCGCTGGAAAGGCCACGAACCCAAGCTCAAGCCGCTCGTGATCTCAGGGCATATGGATGTGGTCGAGGCCAAGCCAGCCGACTGGCAGCGCGATCCCTTTACGCCGGTAATTGAGAACGGACTACTGTACGGTCGAGGGGCCAGCGACATGAAGCTGGACGACGCGCTGGCGGTCGCCGCGCTCGTTGAGCTCAAGCGCGAGGGCTACAGGCCGCGGCGTGACATCGTCCTCGCATTCTCCGGCGATGAGGAGACCACCATGAAGACGACCGGGTTGCTCGCAAAGGAGCTCTCGACCGCCGAGATGGTCCTGAATGTCGACGGCACAGGTGGACAACTGGACCCGGAGGGAAAGCCGCAATACTTCACCTGGTCCGGTGCAGAGAAAACGTATGCGGATTTCGAACTCACGGTAACCTCCCCAGGAGGTCACAGCTCGCGGCCTTACGAGCCTAATGCCATCACTCAGTTGTCCGCGGCGCTGGTTCGCATCGGCCAGTACAAGTTCAAGGCGGAGCTGAGTGAATTGACGCGCGCTTATTTCACGGCCGCGGCGCGCTACGAGGAGCCCCGGATCGCTGCGGCAATGCGTGCATTTGCGGCGGATCCGAGCGACGCGAACGCGATTGCCGTCTTACGGGCGAATCCAGCGACCATCGGCAAGATCGGCACGACCTGCGTCGTGACAATGATCAGCGGTGGTCATGCGTTCAACGCACTTCCACAGCGCGCCACTGCGAACATCAATTGCCGCATATTTCCCGGTCACCCGCGCGCGCAGATCATGGAGGAACTGCGGCGGGCCGCAGCGGACCCAGCGGTTCAGTTCAAGGATGTCTCCGAGGGCAGCGTTGCAACCGATGCTTCGCCGATTCGTCCCGATGTGGTTGACGCGATCACGAGAGCGATCCACCTTGGCTATCCAGGGGTGCCGGTATTTCCGACGATGTCAGCGGGCGCCAGTGACAGCATGTGGTTTCGCAATGAGCATATCCCCAGCTATGGCGTGAGCCCGCTGTTCATAAAGGACAGCGATCGGTTCGCCCACGGGCTCAATGAGCGCATACCGGTGGACGATGTCCGGCCCGCCATGGCTTACATGTTGTCGCTGTTCGCTGACCTGTCGAAGTAACATCGCCACCGAACTGCCGTGCGAACCCTCGCCCGGCGTGGTGGGCTACTTATGGCCGATGCCTCACTCAGGTGAAACGTGTCGTTATTGCGCCGCGCATTCGGGTTCTGTCTTGCTCTGACATGCATCAGCGTAGCGCCGGCCGGCGCTGACCCCGATCCGCTTCAAGCGCAGCTGCAACCGTTGCACTGGCGTTCCATCGGGCCGTTTCGTGGCGGGCGGGTGCTCACGGTAAGCGGCGTGCCAGGTGAGCCGAACCATTTCTACTTCGGTGCGGTAAACGGCGGCGTCTGGGAGACGCGTGACGCCGGGCGTACTTGGGCAGCGATTTTCGATTCGGCCCCGGTCGGCTCGATCGGCGCTCTGGCGGTAGCGCCATCAGATCCTAAAGTCATCTATGTGGGCACCGGGGAGGCCGACATGCGCTCGGATATTGCGCAGGGCGCCGGCCTGTTCCGCTCAGGCGACTCGGGGCATACCTGGCAGCCGATAGGACTCGAGGATTCGCGGCAGATCGGCCACATCCTGGTCGATCCGACCAATCCGGACATGGTGCTGGTCGCGGCATTGGGTCATCCGTACGGCTCTAACGAGACGCGCGGCGTGTTCCGCTCGGTCGATGGTGGCAAGAACTGGCAACGTACACTCTTCAAGGACGCGGACACCGGCGCGATCGATCTGGCGGCTGAGCCGGGCGCTCCCAATCGGATATACGCGTCCCTGTGGCAGACTCGCCGACCGCCCTGGAATGTATATCCACCCTCCAGCGGCCCTGGCAGCGGCCTGTACAAGTCGGGCGACGGCGGGCAGACCTGGAGCGCTCTGACCGGGCACGGCCTGCCGAGTCGGCCAGGTCGCATCGGCCTCGCGATCTCGCCTTCGAAGCCGCAACGTGTGTTCGCGCTGATCGATGCTGCCGACGGAGGCCTGTACCGCAGCGACGATCGCGGGGCGAGCTGGACGCGCATGAGCAGCGACAGTCGCATCTGGAAGCGTGGCTGGTACTTCGGCGGAATCACCGTCGACCCGACCGATGCCGACGTCGTCTATGTCTGCAATACTGCCGTGTACCGCTCCGAGGATGGCGGCCAGAGCTTCATCCCGATCAAGGGTGCGCCGGGAGGCGATGACTATCATCAGCTGTGGATCGACCCGCTCGATCCGCAGCGACGCATACTCGCCGTCGACCAGGGCGCGGTCGTCACGCTGAACGGCGGCTCCACCTGGAGCTCCTGGTACAACCAGGCCACCGGGCAGTTTTATCACGTCATCACTGATAACCGCTTTCCGTACTGGGTCTACGGAGCACAGCAGGACTCCGGCGCGGCAGGTATCCCGAGCCGCACCGACAACATCGACGGCATCAATCTCCGCCAGTTCCGCGAGATCACCGCGGGCGGCGAAAACGACAATGTCGCCCCGGACCCGGAGGACCCGAAAGTCATTTTTGGAGGCCGCGTTGACAAGCTCGATGTGCGCACGGGCCAGACGCAGAGCGTCGCTCCGACTCTGGCGTACCCCGGCTTGTACCGCGGTACCTGGACCTTGCCGCTCATCTTCGGAAAGTCGGACAGCCATGCGCTTTATTTCGGCAACCAGCGGGTATTTCGCACCACCGATCGCGGCAGCCACTGGGACGTAATCAGTCCGGATCTGAGCCGAGAGAATCCCGAGATCCCCGCAAACCTCGATCCGAGCACCATTGAAGACAACGAGCAAGCTGGCCCGCGCCGTGGCGTGGTGTACGCCATCGGCCCCTCACCGCTCGATGCGCGGCTTATCTGGGCGGGCACCGACGATGGTTTGGTCTGGCGGACGCGCGATGGCGGCGGCCACTGGCAGAATGTCACACCGGCATCACTGAGCGCCTGGTCGAAGATCAGTGCAATTGAGCCTTCGCACTTCGATGCGAACGGCGCGTACATTGCCGTGGATCGGCACCGCCTGGACGACCCGCGACCTTACATTTATCGCACGCGCGACGGAGGTGCGAGTTGGACGCTGATCGCCGACGGCATCGCCGATGGCGGCACGCTCAACACGGTGAATGTGGTGCGCGAGGACCCCGCGCGTCGGGGGCTGCTGTATTCGGGCACTGAGCGGGGCGTATACGTCTCCTTCGACGACGGCGGCCACTGGCAGTCGCTGCAACAGAATCTGCCACGGACCTCCGTGCGCGACTTGCAGGTGCACGCCGGGGACCTCGTGATCGCGACCCACGGACGCGGGTTCTGGATCATGGATGACATTGCAATGTTGCGGTCGCTCGCGGGCGACTCCGGCGTCGCCGTGCGCCTGTTCCCGCCCCCGCCGGCCTTTCGCGTACGACCGACAGGTTTCACCGGAACGCCGATGCCTAAGGACGAGCCCATGGGGAGCAACCCACCGCCCGGGGCTTATATCGCTTATGCACTGAATGCGGCCTCGAGCGGGGTTGTCACGCTGAGCATCTCAGATGCACGCGGCGTGCCCGTGCGCACCTTCAGCAGTAGCGATAAAGAGCCGCAGCCGGATCCCGCCAAGATTGAAATCGCCCCCGACTGGATTGTTCCACCAGAGCCGCTGGCAACCGGCGCCGGCGCCCATCGTTTGGTGTGGGACTTGCACTATGCGCCGCCGCAGCCTGCACTCGTTCCGGATGATCCGAGCGAGGAAGAGAAGGGCGTATGGGCCCCTCCGGGCCAGTACTGGATCGATCTCAACGTGGCTGGCAGGCGCTTGCGGCAGCA
Source organism: uncultured Gammaproteobacteria bacterium (assembly GCA_963837075.1). Lineage (GTDB taxonomy): Bacteria > Pseudomonadota > Gammaproteobacteria > Steroidobacterales > Steroidobacteraceae > 13-2-20CM-66-19. The sequence goes on from CAWILY010000009.1 coordinate 2,174,131, forward strand.
GCTGACCGTTTTGCCCGATCCGCGCGTAAAGCTGCCGGTCAGCGCCTATGCGCGGCAATTCGCGCTCGCTCGCCAGGTAGAGGCCGCGCGCGTGCAGATCGCAGCAACCCTGGCCGAGGCAAACCGGATTCACGCCGCCATCGTCGAGCACCGCAAGAACGCTGGTAGTGCAACGGCATCAGCTCTGTCCGCCGCGGACTGGCGGCTGCTGAGGATCACCGACATTGCGCCGGACAAAGACTCGCCGGACTCACTGGGCGCGGCGCCGAAGGCGATCCGCGGCCTACGGTATCTCGCTGCGGCGTTCAAGAACCTTGCGCGGGCCGTCGATGGAGCAGACACGGCGCCAACCCCGGATGCTCTACGAGGCTACGCCGAACACCGGGCATTGCTGAATGACGCCTTGCTGCAGTGGGCTCGATTTACGACGGTCGACATGGCGCGCCTCAACGCGCAATTGCAGTCCGACGGAGCTGCGGCAATCGCGCCTGCCTCGAATCAGGATCCCCCAGGTCAGCATCGCTTCAGGCAGCATCACGCGAGCGGCATTCGCGCTGACTGACGCTCGCCGGCCACCCGGTTTGTTTCATTCGGTGGGATAATCGCCGCGTCATGCCGAATACTTCTGGGACCGCCGCCGGCGCGGATTCGCGCTCGCGACCTGAGCAACCCGTATGGTTGGACTTGCTCAATCCGACGCAGGATGAGACCGCTAGAGTCGCGGCGGAATATCGCGTCCATGTACCCTCGCGCGAGTCCCTGCAGGAGGTTGAAACCTCGAGCCGAGTGAGAGCGGAGGGTCAGATTCTGTACGTGAGCATGCCCCTCGCAATTCAGGACGCGTCCGCTGGCTTCGCGCCCGTGCCACTCGGCTTCATTCTCTCGCCGGAGTTGCTAGTGACCGTCCGTTATTCCGAGGTGCATGCCTTCGCTAAGGTTAAGGCGCAGGTTGCCAAGGATCCGCACATGAGCAGTGTAGCGGTGTTCGTCGCCTTGATAGATGGCATGGTGGACTTCGCGGCCGATATGCTTGAGACCTCGAGCAACAGCCTGGCCGCCCTGTCAGCCAGCACCTTCGGCCAAAACGCGGTTACCGCGGCGGCTCGCCACAAACGTATGACGCGTGCGCTAGGCGAAAGCCTCAAGGCGGTGGGCAGTGCGGGAGATCAATTGTCGCGCATTCGCGAAAGTCTGCTCGGCTTGCAGCGAATCGTTGGATTCGTGTCCGAGACGGCGGCGGCTTGGTTGCTACCGGACTTGAAAACTCACCTGAAAACGGCGCAGCAGGACCTGCTCTCTTTGGTCGATTTCGAGGCGCATCTGAGCGGTAAGACGCAGTTTCTCCTGGACGCGATTCTTGGCTTTATCAATACCGAGCAGAACGAAATATTCAAAGTGCTCACGATCGTGTCGGTAGTCGGGATTCCTCCGACTTTGATCGCCAGCATGTATGGCATGAACTTCCACAACATGCCGGAGTTAGGATGGCGTTGGGGCTATCCGTATGGATTGGCGCTGATCGCGTTGAGTACACTGCTGCCAATCCTCTGGTTCAAGCGACGCGGATGGTGGTAGAGGCGAGACTGCGGTCACGCGCCCGGCAGCGCGACGGGTCGACTGTCGTCTCAGTCACTCCAGTAGTCGGTTTTGACCAGCGTCTTGAGGTCGAAGCGCCTCGCCCAATTGACCTCCTCGAGCATCGGACGGGAATAAAAGGCAGGTACGTAACCGAGGCACAGCACCGCGACCGGACGACTGCCCGGCGGCATGCGAAGCAGCACTCGCAGCGCCTCCGGATCGAAGAGCGACACCCAGCCCATTCCGACGTTCTCGGCGCGCGCGGCCAGCCAGAGGTTCTGTATTGCGCAAGCCACTGATGCCAGATCCATTTCCGGCATGGTCCGCCGCCCGAAAACGTGGGCTTCTCGTCCCGCCATCAGCGCAGCGACCAACAGCTCGCCGCACTCGCGAATGCCCTCCACCTTGAGGCGCATGAACTCATCTTCGCGCTCACCGAGCGCCCGTGCCGTTGCCAGTCGTTCCGCTTCGACCAGGGCGTGAATGCTCGACCGCAAATGGGTATCCCGTACCCGCACAAATCGCCAGGGCTGCATCAGGCCGACGCTGGGCGCCGAATGCGCCGCACCGAGCAGCCGCTCGATGAGCGCTTCATCCAGGGGATCGGAACAGAAGTGCCGCATATCACGCCGCGCCGCGATCACCCGGTACACAACCTCAATTTCCTTATCCGTGAAGTCGCCCATTGACTCGTGCTGGTCTCAAGAGTTGCGGTGATTTCGAAGGCTTGCTTCTCGGCGTCATGCTTGCACGCCGCGGCTGGCCTGCTCGCCGGCGGATCTTCGGGTACGGCTTCGACCGGAGGGATCGCTGAAACTCCCCTCTACTTGCCGGCAGAAGCAGTTTGCACTGGGTTGCGGGAAGTGGCAAAGGTGGACGGTTTACGGATCGGCAACCGAGCCAAATGCGCCTGGGCCGGGTAACTGCCGGCAATTGGACCCAAAGCTGAACTGCGAGCTCCCCCGAAAGCCCTCCATCGAGATCAAGGGAAGCGGACATAGCCAGTCCGCGCTGAGGCTGGAACTCCCCTTGGCGTGTCCGAGAGTTCATACGGCGCGCTTCGCTGGTAGGTCGGCTACAGAGAACACAAGCGTGAAAACATTCATGTGCGCAATGTTGCACTGCTCGCTCGCGGCGGTGGCCGTGGTGCACGGCCGGGCTGCGCAGGACACGATGGGACGCAGTGTCGAATCACCAGCGCGCTTAAGGACACGATCGCCGGCAATTGGCGTATACGGGCCGTCGACTGAAAGTACGTATTGATTTCCACTGCCCACAGCGTAGGTTCGGGCTGGCGTGGGGTAAGTCGTTCAGGCACGGGGGCGTAAGCAATTCCAAGACATTGACCCGGGCCAACCAATTGAGAAGGAGTTCGACGTGAGCACCAACGGGAACACCTTGTTGACTGCAACCAGGCGAATGCTCGGCGGCGGTTTGCTTGTCGCAGCGGCAGTGGCGCCGCTCCTGGCTCATGGAGCGACGCCAGCGTACCAGGCCGTTACGACCGAGCGGCTGAACAACGCGCAGCAGGATCACGGTTGGCTGATGTACCGACGGAACTACGAGAGCACCGGCTACGCGCCGTTTGATCAGATCAACACGGGCAACGTCGCCAAGCTCAAGGTCGCCTTCGATTACCAGAGCGGTCTCACTCAGGGTCACGAGGCGGCGCCCGTGGTAAACGGCAATTACATGTTCGTGACCACGCCGATGGACCACTTGATCGCGCTGGACGCGACCAGCGGCAAGGTGCTGTGGAAGTACGACTACCCGATCGATAAGAAAGCGCTGAAGACGGTCTGCTGTGACGTCGTCAACCGCGGTGTGGCCCTCTATGGTGATCTGGTCTACATGGGCACGCTGGGTAATCACATCGTCGCGCTCGATGCCAAGAGTGGCACAGTCAAGTGGGATACGGCGCTGGCGCCCCCGGGCGTCGGCTATTTCATCTCCAGTGCGCCGCTGGTGGTCAATGGCAAGGTGATCATCGGCGATGGCGGCGGCGAGTACGGGGCGCGCGGCTTCATAGTCGGCCTGAACGCAGAGACCGGCAAGCTGGAGTGGAAGACCTACACCACCGCGGCGCCCGGAACCCCCGGCGGAGACACTTGGCCGAAGGGCGCCTACAAGACCGGTGGCGGCAATCCGTGGATCACGGGGACTTACGATCACGCGACCAACACACTGTACTGGGGCGTTGGCAATCCCGGCCCGTGGCTCGCGACGTTGCGTCCGGGCAATAACTTATACACGGACTCGGTGCTAGCGTTGAATCCGAACACGGGAAAGATCAAGTGGTACTACCAGTGGACGCCGAACGACACCTGGGATTACGACGGCGCCAACGAGGCGGTCATGACCGATCTGACGTACGGGGGCCATAATTACCAGGCGCTGGTACACGCGGACCGCAACGGCTGGTTCTACGCGATCGATCGTACCAATGGCAAGCTCATCTACGCCGAGCCGTTCGTGCATGCGACCTCCATCGTCGGCATGAAAGACGGCGTTGCACAGTCGGATCCGGCCATGCGTCCGACGATCGAGAAGCAGGTGTTTGCCTGCCCGAGCTTCCTAGGTGGCAAGAACTGGTGGCCGATTGCGGTCGATCCACAGACCCAGATGGCCTACATCCCAACGCAGCATGCCTGCATGGACATCAAAGGCGCGGAACCGGTCGCCTATAAGGCGGGACTCGCGTTCCTGGATGAATCGTTCGAGGTCAAACACGATCCGACCACTGACAACTGGGGCTCGGTGCAAGCCGTGGACCTCAATACCGGCAAACAAGTCTGGCAGCACGAGACGCATATGCCCTGGTCGGGTGCCGCGCTGGCCACCGCCGGGGGCCTGATGTTCAGCGGCAGCACCGACGGCCATTTCATGGCCTTCGACGCCAAGAGCGGCAAGGTGCTGTGGAGCAGCGAGCAGCTCAGCTCCGGGATCATCGGCGTGCCCACCACGTACCTGGTGGATGGCAAGCAGTATGTCGCGGTGTGGGCAGGTTGGGGTGGCGCCGGCCCGATCTGGGGCGGTCAGATGGCCAAGGATCCCGCCGTCATGGCGATTCCAAAAGGCGGGCACTTGTATGTCTTTGCTGTGCCATGAGGCCACACGCAGGGCTCAGCTTGTAGCTTGCATCCTCGGCGCGGTGCTCATGCACCACGCCGAGGCTGTGCCGGTGCTGAACGTCTGCGTCGATCAAGCCAATCCCACCTCGGCGATGGATGTCCGCGTGGCACGTGCGGTTGCCCAGACGCAGGGCTACGCGGTGAAACTGGTTCGCTTTGTCGGCTATGGTAAGGGCGGCGACGGCTTGCCGCTCAGCCGCTTTGCCAACATGGCGCAATCAGAGTGTCAGCTGGTCATGGGCTTTCCAGTTGATGTCAGCGATCCGAATCTGCCACCCGCTGTGCAGGCCACATCTGCCTACGCCAGTACCGGCTTCGCACTGATCCGCCGTGGTACCGCCAAGACGGTGTCGCTCAGTGACTTGCCCAATGGCAGCGAAGTGGGCATCGCGCAGCTCGATACCTATGCTGGAGTTCTTTACAGCGCCCATCCAAACATCGTGATGCATGTTTACCCGAAGGATTCGCTGATGCTGGCGGATCTGGAGGCGAAGCACATCGTGGCTGGATTGGCTTGGCAGCCATCGATCGAACTTTACGTCAGCAGCCACCCCACGCATGCACCGCTTAGCGTCCGCATCTTGCCCGGCCGGCACATGCTCTGGAACCTCGTGGCGCTATATGTGCTGCAGTCCGAAAGCGCTGCCAAGCTCTTCGACCAGGGTCTTGATGCACTGCAGAACACGGGGCAGCTGGAGCAGTTGATCAAGCCGTATCAGCACGCCGCCGCGGCGGCGGAAGGGACTTCGGCACAGTGGCCTGCCGCGTGGCTGCAGTATGCGGTCGCCTGGAATGCCAACACCGGGCGACTGCTGAAGGTTGCCGACACCACCCAGCACGTCCAAAGCAAGCACACCAAAGTGCCCGCGCTCTATACCGCGGATCAAGCTAGTAAGGGCGCCGTCGCCTACTACCAGAATTGCTCTATGTGTCATGGGCCGCTGCTCGATGGCCAGTCCGGTGGCTATTCCGGGCCCGCATTGAAAGGATCGGATTTCGCAGATCCGAGCTACGATTTCCACGTCAAGGATATCTTCAATTTCGTCGCCAAGCTCATGCCACCCGGTACGCCCGGTAGCCTCACGCACGATGAGGACGTTGTGATCATGGCGTTCCTCCTGCAGCAAAACGGGTACCCACCGGGCACGAAGGAACTCACCTATGACGATGCCGAGAAATCCAGCGTGCCGTTGAGGTACTACGAGAAATAGTGCGCTCTGAAAGATAGCGACCAGCCCCGGCTGGCAGCGCCCGCAGGCTGGTGGATGTCCTCATGCCGCGATCGGTGGTGCACGCGGGCACCTCGGGTATGGCCGCAGCCACGTGTCCCACAACTGTCACACTTCGAAACTAGCATCCCCGCATCGCACGCCGCGCGGAGCGCGTGCCGATCTCGAGACAACGGGTCACTCGATCCTCTAGGGGAGCCACAACGTGAAGATGTACATGAAAGCCGTATTGTTCGGGCTTGTCCTGCTGGGCACAGCAGTGGGCGCCATCGCCGATGACGCGATCGCGGAGACGGGACACCAGGTCAGGCATGTGCTGCTCATCAGCGTCGATGGGTTGCACGCGCTGGATCTCACCAACTATGTGGCATCGCACAGTGACTCGACGCTCGCGGAATTGAGTCGCAACGGCATCACCTACACGAGCAACACCACCAGCACACCCTCGGACTCTTTCCCCGGCCTGGCCTCGCTCGTGACCGGTGGGTCGCCGACCACCACCGGGCTGTGGTATGACGACACCTACAATCGCGCGCTTTCGCCACCGATGCACACCGATGGACTGGGGAATCCCGGCGGACCCTGCCCGGGAACCATCGGTACCAACGTCGCCTGGGACGAAGCCGTCGACTTCGATCTCACCAAGCTGGATGGCGGCGGTGGCATCAACCCGGATTTTCTGGTGCGCGATCCGACCAATGGATGTCAGACGATTCATCCGCATCAGTACTTGCGCGTGAATACCATCTTCGAGGTGGTTAGAGCGCACGGTGGCCGCACCGCCTGGACCGACAAGCACCCCTCGTACGAATGGACCAACGGGCCGAGCGGTAAGGGCGTGGACGATTTCTACGGTCCGGAAATCAATTCGATTCCGATCGCGCTGCCCCAGATCTCTGGCTGTGCACCGGTTCCCTACCCCGACCCGACCTACGATGACGGCTGGACTACCAGCTTCGCCAACATCAAGTGCTATGACTCGCTGCATGTCAACGCGGTCATCAACCAGATCGACGGCTACAACCACGAGCGCACCAAGCGTGTCGGGGTGCCGACGCTGTTTGGCACCAACTTCCAGGCGGTCAGCGTGGGCGAGAAACTGAAAGTCGACCCAGTCACTGCTGTCAAGGGGGGCTACACCGATGTACTGGGCGCTCCGTCACAGGGCCTCGCCGAAGAGCTCGACTTCGTCGACCAGTCACTGGGCAGGATGGTGCGGGAACTGAAGAAAGAGGGCCTGTACGACTCCACGCTGATCGTCATCAGCGCCAAACACGGCCAGTCGCCCATCGACATCACCAAGCGTCGCGGGATTGGCGGCGGCCAGCCGGCGGCGACCATCGGCTCCGCCGACGCATTCGATATCTCCGACGATGGCTCACTGATCTGGCTGACCGATCCCTCGCTGGTAGGTGGGGTGGTGGCGACGCTGAGCAAGCCCCAGAACCAGCTGACGCTCGGGATCCAGGAAATCTTCGCCGGCCCCTCACTGCGTAACAAGTGGAACTCCCCGGGAGATGATCCGCGCACGCCGGACATCGTGCTGAAGGTGAATACCGGCGTGATCTTCACCGGCGGGTCGAAGATTGCCGAGCATGGCGGCCTGAACGAGGACGACGTGCATACGGCGCTGCTGGTGTCGCTCGCGGGCATGGAGCCCGGAACCGTGCACGCCGCCGTCTCGAACCAACAGGTTGCGCCGACACCATCATCAAGGCACTTGGCCTCGACCCGGGCGAGCTGCAGGCGGTACAGCGCGAGCAGATCCCGGTTCTGCCGTTCCTGTTCAGCGGGACGATTCCGTCGCAGGAACACCCGTTTTAGCGCCGCATGACACGGCGGGCGTCCCTTTGGGGACGCCCGCCGTGCGTGGGATCAGCCCCGCGGAGCGACGCAGGGCAATGCATTGCCGCCAGTTGCCTCGTCGCAGCGCTTCCTCCCCTTCCTCAGCCGCCCGCGATTGACGCTTCGCGGCCGCACCGATCGGGCAACGCTTTGGCTTCTGTTCGCATATCGAAGCGGCGCTCCCCAATATTAGCTGTTCCTAATCCAGAGCTCGGTGGTGATCCAGTTGATGCCGCCGAACTCAACGGGGACATTGAATGCGCATCTCGCTTGCCGTCGCGAGTATCCCAATCATCGCTTTGCACGGAACCGTCGATGCAGCGCCAGTTCGGGCCTGTAACCAGGTATCGGCTCTAGTCGAAGGGGCAGTCCGTCCGCTGCTCGCAAATCTGGCTGAGCGTCAACCCGATGGCACACAACTCGCTGCACAGTTCCATGCCTGCCTGAGTTCCCGCAATATCTGCAGCGTTGTGTACGACGCTCGATATGGAAAGGAAGCACTGGTAGCGGGGGACGTTACGGCTGATCTGCCCCCGCAGTACATGTCCGAACAGGGCAAGTCATCTGCAATATTCTTGGTGCGCTCCATACCGAGTGTTCGCAATGACTCAAATCAATATTGCTTGGTTTCCGAAGAACTCAGTGCAGCAACTTCTGTGCGGCAATGGGATGTATATGGCTGGGTTATTGCACCGAACGCCAGCGAGGTCTTGCCTCTGCAGAGGCAAGGTCTGTCCGACCCTGGATCCCTGCGCGGCTTGGCCGCCGCGCTTTGGTTTTTCGCGGAGCGGATGTCAGGGCAACCACCTTCGTAGGACAAAGGTTCAGAAGAACCTACCGGCGCAGCGTCATTTGCAGAGGACCAGCGGGCTGCTCGTTGGGTGCCGGTCGATTAAAAGAGAAGGCCCCGCGAACGGGGCCTTCGAGTGCACACGAGTGCTTTGCGAAAGGCAATTGTCAGGCTGCGGCCGCCAGCAATTGCCAGTTCTTGGGAAGAATGACCGCGTCGATAGCGTGCACGATGCCGTTGGTCGCAACGATATCCGCCTTGGTGACGCGAGCCCCGTTGACTCGCAATTCCGATGAGGACACCGCTGCCGTCAGCGGAGTACCCTGCTCCGTTGCCACGTCTCCTGACTTCAGGTCTCTGGCCATGAAATAGCCCGAGACGACGTGGTAGTTCAGAATCGCTTTGAGCTTGCCCGCATCCTTGAGCAGTCCGTCGTACGCGCCCGCCGGAAGCTTCTCGAAGGCCTCATCGGTCGGTGCGAAAACCGTAAACGGGCCCTTGACGGCCAGCTCAGCTGTCAGACCCGCTGCGTTGATTGCGGCTGCGAAGGTCGTGAAATGGCCCGCGGCGATCACCGTGTCGACGATGTTCTTCGTGGGTGTCGTATTGGTGTTCCGGGCGGTCTCCCCAGTAGGAACGCTATTTAACTGATCCATAAATTGAGCCTCGACGTATAGCCGCGAGAATTCGCCGGCCAACTCAGCTCGTATGCGGCTGAGGGCGCGGAGTATGCGCCTTATATCGAGCGCGTGCGGCGCGCGAGGAAAATAAACATTCATTCGCGCCACTGCTCGTTCGCCTTGCAATGAGTGCGAAGCCCGCGATGGCTTTTGGCGCGGAGCGATTCGCTCGTCGAGTCCTTGATGCAATCGCCGACCAGGTGCGCTACGGCTCGATGTACAGCGTCCGCGTGGCCAGCCGCAGAGGTAGGCTCACGCCATGTCTGATGCAATCCACACTGCGGCATCGAGGCGGCATCAGGCGAACAATTCGGCCAAGTCCGCGGAGCCGACGGGCTTGATCAGATACCGCTCGATCCCGGCCTCGCGCGCGAGTTCGCGGCCGGGGTGTTCACTGCTAGCCGTCAATGCAATCAGTCTCAGGTTCTGCAGCTGCGGATGTTGAGCGAGATGCCGGGCGAGGTCGTAACCGCTCATGTCTGGCAGGTCGAGATCCACCAGCAGCACCGTGGGCACGAACTCGCCAGCCAGAGCAAGAGCAGTCGCGGCCGTGTATGCGACGCGTGCATCGCCGTGCCCCTCCGATTGCAGCAATGAGGCAAGAGCATCGGCGGCATCCGCGTCATCATCGACTATCAATATGCGCCGCATCTCGGCCTGTGCGCCTTCGCTCTGCGCCCTCGATTGCTTCGACGGCTGCGCGCCCACAACGGTCTGCTCAGCGAAAGCTCACGGGACGCGGGTGCTGGTTGCGCGCTTCGAAGCTCTTGATCTGCCGCTCGGCTTCGTCGGCCGTGACGCCATACGCCTCCTTGATCTTATTCGCAAGGCGTGCACGGCCGCCCGCAATCAAGTCCAGGTGAGCGGAGGTGAGCCTCCCCCAGTTTGCGTGCACTTCGTCCCTGAATAGCTGCCAGCTGACTTCCGCGAAATTCCAGTCCATCTACGTCTCCTGGGTCCTTCAGGCTCGCCGCGCCCGGCCTGAATCCGTGACGGGACCGGGCCACGCCCTGACTGTCGGGAACGCGCCCTCAGGCCACCGATGAAGGATATTGGGGCGTTTCGCGCTTTTTAAAGGTCCAACCTGACCCGATAGCCGGATAAAAATGTCGAGGTGCGCTGTTTAGCATGCAGGGGTAGCCTGTGTGTCAGCGCGCCGACCAGCCGGCGGCCTGGCCCCCTCAGCTGGTGGGCCGAAGATTTCCTTCGCGCTACAGCAGGGCTCAGGCGTAACGTGCGCGCAAATTTCACGGTGGAGTTTCGATGAACTCACTTTTTGAACCTGCCACCGAAGCTGTCAGGCACGAACGTGCGATGACCTCGTTGTGCGATCGTACCGGCGCACCGCTGACGGAAGTTCGGAGCCTGTTTGCGCAAGAATTCTCCAGGCTCGAACTGGGCGCCAAGGTTCGCACGTATCTGGCGGTCCTCACCGCGACCAACGTGCGCGCAATGTTGCGTCGGAAGGGCTTGGTGCGCGGGAGGAATCACGAAATGTCATAAGCCGCGCTCGCAATGACCGATAACCGCAGTTCGCCTGGGGCAGACAACCGCATAGTTAGAGCGAGCGGCGACAGTCACGCTTTGCCCCGAGTGTTCGATGTGAAGCGCCACGCCAGACTGCGATATGAACACTTGGCCGCGTAAGCAGTAATGAATGCATTCCCGATCGTAGCCGTGGCCTCCTCGGCCGGTGACCTCGAGGCCGTATCCGAACTGCTGTCCGCTTTACCGGCTGAATGCGGTGCAGCCTTTATTATCGTTCAACAGCTCGATTCGAGTCGCCAGAGGTTGCTGTTCGAAGCTCTCGCAGTGAGAACGATTCTTCCGGTGATGCAGGCGCGCGACGGCGCGGTCCTGGAGCAAGATCATGTCTACGTGATAACCGCAAAGGCCACGCTGACAATGACCGATGGCCGCATTCGGGTGACATCCAGCCCGAGCGCACTGCGTCATCCCGCAGATATTCTGTTCACCTCGCTCGCGGAACAGCGCGGCGATAGCGCAATCGGCGTGGTTCTTTCAGGTGAAGGCTCTGACGGAACCCTCGACATACAAGCGATCAAGCAAGCTGATGGCGCCACATTCGCGCAGTACCCGGGATCTGCCCGCTTTTCCAGCATGCCCATCAACGCCATTGAAAGCGGATGCGTGGATTTCGTGTTGCGCCCGAATGAGATCGCGCGTGAGTTGGCCCGTCTGGGCCGCCACACTGCGCCTTCTGCAGGCGTCCCACGTTGCGCACCCTTCATCGATGCAAGCGCGGGACCCTCTCGCGCGCGTACCATGGCGAGGCGGTCTTCCATTGCCTGATTGAGATGTCGTTAGGAGCGTTCTTTCCGGGAGGCAGCCGCCCGGGCGGCGGGCCGCGACAGCTTCATTATCCGCTGCGCAGCGCTTAGCTTCTCAACGCCCCCGTAGATCGCTCATTGGCGCTCTCTGTCGCTCGTCGCGGCTCAAAATCCACAACGCGGCCGGTAACGCGGTGAAGTCAGCCAGCAGCGCAAGCACAAATGCTGAAGCGGATACTGTGCCGAACTCTCGCATCGGCGGCAGGTCCGATAGCGCGAGCGCCAGGAAGCCGCTCGCGTTGATGAGAGTGGCGAACAAAATGGGGCGCCCCGCAACCAGCAACGCATGACGCAAGGCGGCGGCGGTCGAGCCGCTCGCCCGGCCTTCCTGAAAGTGGTAGAAAAAATGGACCTGATCATTCTCGGTCGCACCCAGCACGGTCGAGCCAATGAGAATGGTTGCGATATTCAGCGCGATACTGGCTACGCGCATGACGATGAATACACACAGTATCGCGAACAACGAAGGGATCATCGTCATCAGCCGGGCGGACGGACTGCGGAACACCAGCAGGAAGCCCAAAAAGATGACGCCGGCCGTGAGCGCGAAACTCTGGGTGAGCGTCGGCAGCAGGCGCTCGGTAATCTCTCCGAGAAGCACGCCTTGGCCGGCGAGGCGGCCGCGGACCTCGCGTAGTGCGGGATCACTAGCCTGCGCCGCGGCCCACGTTTGTTCGATGAACTTGCGCATCGCCCCGGGCGGCCCGAAAAGCTGCGCGCGTCCGCGGATACTGAGCCGTACGCTGGCGAGATCGGCGACGTCGAGAAAGTTGCGCGTACCGGGTTCGGTCAGCATGATCTGGTCCAGGTCGGTGGCTAGCTTCTGCCAATCGGCAGGTCGCGTGGGCAACTGATCGGACCCTGACTCGATATACCGCGCCCATCGCAGGACGGAGGTCGGACCGTCCACGGCGTCGACCCCCGGGTGTTGCTCGAGCCGGCGGGTCAAGAGCTCTAACGCTCGCAAGAAGTCCGGGTCCAACGCGTGGCCAGGCCGCGTCCGTAACCACAGATCGATAACGTCGAGCCCGTGGGACTGCTCGTAGCGCCGCGTATCCTGCGCGACTCGTGCGCTTGGATTGATGTAGGTCAACCTATCGGTCTCGAGCCTCAACGGCGCGAGCTTGCCTGGAATGCCGAACAATGCAGCCGCGCCGCACAGCATCAACATTAGCGCGCCGCCGACCAGCGGCCAGCGGTAGCGGCGCGTCGCCGGCACCAGCAGGTCCACAAAAGCTGGGAACCACTTCCAGGAGGGCGCCGCGGCTGAGCGCAGCGGCGGGCGCAGCAGTGATTGCAGCGCCGGGAACAGCGTAAAACAACTCACCCAGGCCACGATCAAACCGCACGCGGTCCACAGGCCCATCTCACGAACAGGGCGGATCTGCGACACCGCGAGAGCAGCGAAGCCGACCGCGGTTGCGAAAATCGAAGCGCTGCAGGGTAGGAACTTATTGGCGAGCGCACGTGCCTGATGTTCGAGAAGCGTCGGCGCGTCGTCCGGTTCCATGTAGCGCGAATGGATGTAAACGAGAGTGGCGGTCGTCGTAACCATGACCGTAAGTGGCACGATGGTTGAGACCACGGTATTCGTCCAGCCAAAGATGGCGGCCGACCCGACGGCCATCGCCACGACGGCACCGAGCGTGAGAACGATGCCAGCCAATGCGCGCCACGAGCGGTAGACCAGCAGCACCAGCGACAGCAGGAAAATCCCGAAGAGCGGCATGAACTTCTTGGTGGCGGTGCTGGTTTGCCGCTCGAGCCACGCATCGAGCCATGGGCTGCCGATGCGCCGGATAGCGCTGAACGGCTCAGCGGATTTCTCGAGGGGCAGCACCCGGGAGTCAATTGCTGCCAACGCCCGGTCGCGCTCGGCGGGAGAGTGCACGCGCAGTTCGAGTGCGATCCCCACGTAGTGCTCGCCCACAAGCCCGGCACGGCGGAACAGCGTCGTTCCGGTCGCGAAGGTCCGCGTACGCGCGGCATCATCGGAGCTGATACTGCCGGACGCGCCAGCGGCCCGGTGCAGGGACAGAACACTATGAGCGGCAACGTTGGGTATTTTGTTGAGTTCGTGCTCGAGTCGCGCGGCACTTTGCAGCGCCTCTGGGCTGAAGGGATCCGGTGCTTCCAGCAGCAGAAGCGCCTGCTCCCCCACGGGGAACACGCGCTCGAAGTCGAGCGTTGCCTGCGCCACAGGATCGTCGGGCACTATCAGCCGCCCGATTGACGGATCGGTGGCTATTCGTGTCGCGCCGTAGATACCAGTCAGGGTGAGGATCGCAAAGACCGCGATGATCCAGCGCCGCGCGTGCAGCACGCGCAGGAAGATGGCCACAAGGCGCGGGGAGATCAGCATCTCCAATTATAGACTCGCGGTCACCTCGACACTCTGGGCCCTCAGGCCGTGAGAATGATAGCCTTTGGCCATGGGGACGTTACTGTTGACTTCTGTGGCGACTCTCGTCTTCTGCGCTCCGGGATACCCAGGCGGAGCGGGGGACGCTCAGCCGGTCGTTGAAAAATTCGCAACTGCCGCTGCCGCGATTGCCGGTTGGCCGGCAGGCAGTCTGACGGCCGTCTACGATCCGACCGAGCAAGGTGGGCTGGCGAAGCTCGCCAGTCCCGATGCGGCGCTGGCCTTCGTTCCGTACGTCTTCTTCTTTCAGCATGGGACGGAGTTGCATCTGACGCCGCTCGCGCAGGCGGATGTCACGGGTATTGGTACCCAGGAGCGCTGGACGCTGGTGGGGAAACTCGGTGCCGTGACCGGGCCGGCGTCCCTCGCGGGGTACACGATACTGAGCGTTGCCGGCTACGCCCCCGAGTTCGTGCGTCACGCGGCGCTCGAGGCGTGGCCGTTGCCGGCCGATGTCAAGATCGAGTCGACGGGACAAGTGTTGAGCTCCCTAAGGAGGGTTGCGGCTGGTGAACACGTGGTGGCTTTGCTCGACCAGACGCAGGCAGCGGCGCTCCCGACATTACCCTTCGCCGCCCAGCTCAAGGCGCTGATGCAATCTCCGCCGTTGCCGGTCGCTGTTATTGCGGTGGTCAACGCCCGACTGCCCGCAGCCCGCGGGCGGACTCTGCAGGCGGGGCTGCTCAAAATGGGGCACGCCGGCGATGCCGATACCCTGGGACAGCTGCGTCTGCAGGGCTTCGTGCTGCCCCAGCTTCCTGGCCATATCGTGGCGCCGTGAAGAGGTGGACGGCAGCCACGCTCGTTGCGCTCTTGGTTGCGGGATGCACGACGCCGCCGCGACCAACCGAGCCTCACGCGGTTCCAACCTCAGCGACGGTGAAGGAACTGGCCAGCGCTATCGCCGCGGACGCGCAGCGCAGCGATCACGAGCCCGACGCGGAGATCCGCGCTGAGCTGGCGGCAGAGGCGAGCCGCGACGCAGCAGCCTGCCTCGCTCGTGAGCCGCAAGCCGCCGCCTGTCTCTACGGACGCGCGCTCGCTCTGGGTCTGGAAGCGCGTGCACATCCGACGCGGGCCGGCGAGCTGCTCAAAGCGATGCTCGGCAGCCTGGTAGATGCCGGCGCGGCGGATCCCTACTATGACGAGGCGGGGCCTGCGCGCGTCAGGGCGCTGGTGCTGATCCGAGCGCCGGGATGGCCGCTGGGTCCGGGCGATGCCGAAGCAGGATTGGTAGCCGCGCGTCGCGCTGCGACCCTGCGTCCGCAGTATCCCCCGAACCTGCTCGCGCTGGCGGAGGCCTTGGCGAAGACGGGAGACTCGAACGCCGCGCGGGAGAATTACGAGCGCGCCCGCGCCTTGGCGCAGGCTCTGCCTGCCGGGACGGATCGAGACGGCTGGCTGCGTGAGGCCGATGACGCACTGCAGGCGCAGTCGGGTCGGTAAGTCACTTTCGAAGAGCTTGGGTCCGCGCGGCTGGTGCGGACTGCGAGCAGGCATCCCCTGCCGCCATGCCAGGATTCTCCATGGGCAGCAGTGCCGCGTTCGGATATTATCCTGCACATGCCGTCATCGGCCCCGGACAAATGCTTACATTGCTTCTGACATGGATTGTGAACACGCCCCCAATTCTGAGTTGCTGATCCTCGTCGATGCGGCCGATCGCGAGGTCGGTCATCTGAGCAAGGCCGCGTGCCACGACGGCGCGGGTATCCTGCATCGCGCGTTTTCCCTGCTGATTTTCAACGATGCAGGCGATTTGCTGCTGCAGCAGCGCGCGGCATCCAAGCGTCTTTGGCCGCTTTACTGGTCGAATAGCTGCTGTAGCCATCCGCGCCAACATGAATCGCTCGAGACAGCAATTCACCGTCGGCTGCGTGAGGAGCTGGGGATTGGCTGCGCGTTAAAGTTCCTATTCAAGTTTCAGTATCAGGCGCAGTTCGACGACGCGGGAGGCGAGCAGGAGCTGTGCTCGGTATACATCGGGCGCTCCGACGGCCCGATCAGGAGCCACCCGGACGAGATCCGCGACTGGCGCTGGGTCAGTCCCGAGGACTTGCAGGCCGAGCTGGCGGAAGGCTCGGTGGAAAAGTTCACTCCGTGGTTCAGGTTGGAATGGGAGCGGATCTGGCGCGATCATCGCGCGGATCTGCGGGCGTTGAGATAGGGGACAGCCTTGGGCGTGCCATGGATTCAGGCCTATCGCGTCGGCCGGTATATTGCCGGCCGCCGGGTGCGCGGCGTAAAGCGCTACCCGTTGGTGCTGATGCTTGAACCCCTGTTCCAGTGCAACCTCGCTTGCGCGGGCTGTGGCAAGATCGACTATCCGAAAGAGATCCTGCAAAGACGACTGAGCGTTGCGGATGCACTGCGCGCCGTTGATGAGTGCGGCGCGCCGATGGTATCGATCCCCGGCGGAGAGCCGCTGATTCACCACGAGATGCCCGAGCTCGTGGCGGCGCTCGTGGCCCGCCGCAAATTCGTTTACCTGTGCACCAATGCCATATTGCTGCCCAAGCATATTGACGAATACCACCCTTCGCCGTACCTCACGTTCTCCATTCATCTCGATGGCAGCCGCGAGCGCCACGATGAGTCCGTGTGCCAGGAAGGCGTATTCGACAAGGCAGTGGCTGCGATCCGCATGGCCCGCTTGAAGGGGTTTCGCGTTACGGTGAACTGCACGCTGTTCAGCGGCGAGGACCCGGACCAAGTTGCGGATTTCTTCGATGAGGCCATGGCGCTCGGCATCGAAGGGATCACCGTCTCCCCTGGCTACAGTTACCAGCACGCGCCGCGCCAGGACGTTTTCCTCGGGCGTAGCGCCAGCAAAAACCTGTTCCGGGAGATCTTCAAGCGCGGGCGCCAGCCGGCAAAGAGCACCGGCGAGCGGCGGCGCTGGTCGTTCAATCACTCGAGCCTGTTCCTGGATTTTCTCGCTGGTAACCAGGCCTACCAGTGCACGCCGTGGAGCACGCCCACCTACAATATCTTTGGCTGGCAGCGCCCGTGCTACCTGCTCACGGATGAGGGCTACGCCGACAATTTCCGCTCCTTGATGGAGGAGACAGACTGGGCCGCCTACGGTGTCGGCCGCAACCCTGCCTGCGACAACTGCATGGCGCACTGCGGCTTCGAGGGTACCGCCGTGAACGACGCGTTCAGCCATCCGCTCAAGGCCTTGAAAGTCGCGCTGCGCGGACCGCGCACCAGCGGCGCGCTGGCTCCCAATCCGCCCATCCTGTATCGGGACCGCACCCGCTCGTCGGTGGCGACGGTTTCGGTGTCCACCATTACGCACGCGCACCGCGAGCCCGTCGATCGGGTTCAGTAAGCTCGCCCGCAGACCTCCGTGAAACGCGCGCCTTCAGCGAGGACATCCGCGTCTGGGGAAACGGCCCAATACGAGGCGTTTCCCGAGTTACTCAAGTCCTGGCAGGCGCAGATGGAAGTGGCGCTGGCCGCGCGTCTGCCGGATCCGGATGAGGTGCCGGCAAGGCTGCATCAGGCGATGCGCTACAGCGTGCTCGGAGGTGGCAAGCGAATTCGGCCGGCGCTGGCATTCGCCACGGCGCGCACGCTCGGAATTGCCGACGCGCAGGTCGAAGCAATCGCCTGTGCGATCGAGTTCGTGCACGCGTATTCGCTGGTGCACGATGACCTTCCGGCCATGGACGATGACGACCTGCGTCGCGGCCGTCCGACCTGTCACAAGGCATACGACGAGGCAACGGCCATCCTGACCGGCGATGCTCTGCAGTCGCTCGCTTTCCAGCTGCTGGCCTGTGATCCGACGCTCACCGTGATGCCGGCGACGCGTCTGCGGCTGATCGCCTTGCTGGGGGAGGCCAGCGGCACTGCCGGCATGGCCGGAGGTCAGGCGATCGATCTCGCCGCGCAGGGCAGGCAGCTTGACATCGGCCAGGTCGAAGACATGCACGCACGCAAGACCGGAGCTCTGATCCGCGCCAGCGTTGTCATGCCCGCGATTTGTCAGCCGGCTCTGGAGCCGCGTCTCTATGACGCGCTCGCCGGCTTCGCGGCTCCGATCGGCCTCGCGTTCCAGATTCAGGACGATTTGCTGGACGTGCTCGGCGACGTCAGCGCGCTGGGGAAGGCGGCCGGCGCCGATCGCGAGCGCGGCAAACCCACGCATCCGGCGGTACTTGGGGTCGAGGCATCCCAGGAGCGCGTGCGGCTGCTGCATGCGCAGGCTCTGCAAGCCCTGACACCCTTCGCAGAACGCGCGACGCCGCTGCGTGCGCTCGCAGCGTGGCTGTTGGGGCGCAGCTGCTGAAGCGAACGCGTCCGCTCGCATCTTAGGTGCCGGCGAGGCGCAACTGGCGCTGTCGCTGCGCGCGCCACCAGTGGTCGATGGTTGCATTCAGACCACTGAAGTCGAGACTGGCGGTGGCGAGACAATCTTCGCGCGTGCCCTGCTCGATAAAGCGGTCCGGGATACCCACATGCAGAAGCGCGATCTGTCGCCTTTGCGCCTGCACCAGTTCGCCGACGGCGGAACCCGCACCCCCGGCAATTGAGTTCTCCTCGATAGTCACCAGCGCCTCGTGGTGCACGCACAGACTGTGCACGAGCTGCTGATCGAGCGGCTTCACGAAGCGCATGTTGACGAGCGTTGCGTCCAGGCGCTCGGCGATGCGGCGCGCTGCACCGAGCAGCGGGCCGAACACCAGCAGTGCAAGTCCGCTGCGACCCTCGCGACGTACTTCGGCGCGTCCGGGCGGCCAGGCACTCATCGTGGCGTCTGCGACGATCCCGGGCGCGGGACCGCAGGGAAAGCGCACGACCGCCGGACCCGGCAGCGTGCTTACGGTGTACAGCAACTGGCGGCATTCGTTCTCATCGGCCGGCACCGCGACAGTGAGTCCGGGAATGCAACGCAGGAAGCTCAGGTCATAATTGCCCTGACGAGCAGCACCGTGGCTGCCGGTGAGCCCCGCGCCGTCGACCGCAAACAGTACCGGCAGCTTCTGCAGGGCGACGTCATGGATCAGCTGGTCGTACGCGCGCTGCAACGAGCTCGAGGTCACGGCAACTGCGGGCTTTCCTCCCGCCGCAGCCAAGCCGGCGGCAAACGTCACCGCGTGCTGCTCCGTGGTCCCGGCCTCGAAGTAACGCTCAGGGAAGAACTTGGCAAACTCGCCCAGTCCGGGGTTCGCCGTTGGGGCGGCGTTGACACAGACGATCCTCGGATCGCGGGCCGCCATATCGCAGAGCCAGCGGTCAAAGACCTGCGCAAAGCAGGGCGCTGCGTCTGCGCTGGCGGCCGGCGCACGGGGCAGCGTCTGCGGTGCGCGGCGGTTTCTGCCCGAGGGGGAAGCGGGCGGCCTGGAACGCCACCTGCCGCTCAGATCGTGGGTCACGACGTGCAGGAACCGCGGTCCGCGCAGCTTCTGCAGGTTCTGCAGCGTCCTGAGGAGCCCCTTGACGTCGCGCCCGTCAAGCGGCCCGGCGTAGTGGAAGCCGATCTCCTCGAAGAGCGTGCCGGGTAACACCATCCCCTTCAGGTGCCGCTCCGAGCGCCGCGCCAGTTCGCGCATCGTCGGCATCTGCCGCAGTATCCGCTTGCCGCCTTCGCGCAGCTGACCGTACAGAGGGCCCGAGAAAGCGCGCGCGCAGCGAGCGGATAGCTCGTCGGCGCCACCGACACCGGACTCGCCACTGTCGTTCAATATGACCAGAAGATCGGTGAGTAGGGAGCCGGCATGATTGAGCGCCTCGAACGCCACGCCCGCAGTCAACGCGCGGTCCCCGATCACGGCGACAACGCGCCGGGTTTCGCCCTTGATGGCCGCCCCACTTGCCATGCCGAGGGCAGCGCTGATCGAGCTGCTCCTGCGGCCGGCACCGAAGCGGTGGTCATACTTGTCGGCCGCGGCCGTGTTCATGGTGAGTCGACCCTTCTGCTTCACCGCATGCAGGCGCGGGCGTCGCCCGGTGAGTACCTTGTGCGCATGGGTCTGCTGTCCACTGTCCCAGACCAGCCGATCCTGCGGCGTGCGGTAGGCGTAGTGCAGGGCGATGGCAAGCTCGACCGTGGCCAGGCTCGCTGCAAGGTGCTCGGGCGGGATGCTGACCCGCTCTGTGAGATAGCGCCGCAGCTCGGAAGCCAGCGACGGCAGTTTCTCTCGGGGGAGCCCTCGCAGGTCCACCGGGGAAGTAACTCTGCCGAGGAGGGAAAGCTCAGGGGGCGAACGGCGCATCGGAGCCGAGTATACCTGCAACGTCGCCCTACAACCGCCGCCCGGCTACTAATTGCGACGCGCTATCTCATGCGAGACACTGTTCGCATGAACTCCAGCGTATCCGACGCGGTCTATCAGAACCAGATTCTCGCGCACGTCTCGCGTACGTTTGCGCTCACGATCCCGCAATTGCCCCCCGCGCTGCGTCTGGACGTCACCAACGCCTACCTGCTGTGTCGTATTGCCGACACGATTGAGGATCAGACGCACGCTTCAGCGGCCGCGCGACAGGCTCTCTTGCATCGCTTCGTGGGCGTGCTGTGCGGCCGGGAGGAGGCCGGGCGACTTGTCTGCGATCTGGCGCCCCGCCTGGCCGAACATATCCTGCCCGCGGAGCGAGACCTGATCCTCAATATGGCCCGCATCGTGCGCCTCACCGCGACGCTGGGCACCGCGCAGCGCGCCGCGATCGAGCGCTGCCTCGAGGTGATGTGCGACGGCATGCATGTGTTTCAGCGCATCGCGAGGGTTAACGGCCTGCCACGCATGAGCGGCCTGGACGAGTACTGCTACTACGTGGCGGGGGTGGTGGGAGAGATGCTGACACAGCTCTTCTGTGCCTACTCGCCCGCGATCGAGCGCCAGCGCCCAGGGCTCGAGAAGCTCAGCGTCTCCTTCGCGCAGGGACTGCAGATGACGAATATCCTCAAGGATGTCTGGGAGGACCGCGAGCGCGGAGCCTGCTGGCTGCCGCAGGAGGTCTTCAGCAAACACGGAGTCGAGCTCGGGGCACTTGCCCCTGGGAAGCAGCCTGCAGGCTTCGCAGCGGGCATGCGCGAGCTGGTCGGCGTCGCCCATGCACACCTGCGCAACGCGCTGTCGTACACGTTGCTGATACCGTGCGCGGAGGTCGGCATCCGGCGTTTCTGCCTCTGGGCCATCGGGTTTGCGCTCCTCACGCTGCGCAAGATTGAGCATACGCCGGGATTCACCGAGGGCGCGCAGGTGAAGATCTCGCACGCCGCGGTCGGCGCAATCCAGCTGCTGAGCAACGCGGCCGTCCGCCAGGACTGGTTGGCGCGGCGGCTGTTTGATCTTGCCGCCGCCGGGCTGCCGCTGGCGACACCCGGCGCGTTTGATCCGCCCACCCGATTGCCAACGGCCGATGTGCGGGGACCGTCTGAACTCAGTGAAGATGTTTCATCTGCTCCGCAACCCGATCTGCGCCGCGAAGGGAGTACCGCCCGTTGAATCGCACCCGGCCCATTTCTGAGGCTCAGCTTGCGGAGACCTACGCCTCAAAATGGAACGCGCGGCTCGTTCCGGACTCCGCCCTGGAGCGCGCCATGGCAGCGGCTTGCAATGCCCTTGCCGCGCTGCAGAACGAACAGGGCTACTGGCTGTTCGAGCTCGAGGCCGACTGCACAATACCGGCCGAATACGTACTGATGCTGCACTTTCTCGGGGAGTGCGATCTGCCGCTCGAGAGAAAGCTTGCTGCCTACCTGCGCGCGCGCCAGGCCGCGCACGGCGGCTGGCCACTGTACCAAGGGGGGGATCTCGATATCAGCTGCAGCGTCAAGGCCTACTATGCTCTGAAGCTGGCCGGAGATAACGTCGACGCCCCGCACATGGTGCGGGCGCGTAATGCAATTCTCGCGCGCGGCGGTGCCGCGCGCGCCAACGTGTTCACGCGTATCACGCTGGCGCTGTTCGGGCAGCTCCCCTGGCGCGCCGTGCCCTATATCCCCGTCGAGATCATGCTGCTGCCGCGCTGGTTCCCGTTTCACCTCGACAAGGTGTCGTACTGGTCGCGCACGGTCATGGTGCCGCTGTTAATCCTGTGCACCCGCAAGCCGCGGGCGCAGAACCCACGCGCGATAGGCGTCGCCGAGCTCTTCGTCACGCCGCCGGATCGGGAGCGGCACTACTTTGCGACGCCGCAGGGGCGTGCCGGGAGACTGGCGCGTACTTTTCTCCTGCTCGATCGCTGTATGCGCCGGCTTGATCCCTTGATTCCGCAGGCGCTGCGGCGGCGCGCGACGGCGCGCGCGGAGGCGTGGACGCTCGAGCGGCTGAATGGCGAGGACGGCCTCGGTGCAATCTTTCCGGCGATGGCGAACGCGCTCGAGGCCTTCGCGGTACTCGGATACCCGAGTGATGATCCGCGCCGCGTCCTCGCCAAGGGCGCGCTGGAGAAACTGCTCGTCGTGCGTGCCGACAGCGCCTACTGTCAGCCGTGCGTCTCACCCATCTGGGACTCGGCGCTGGCCGCGCTGGCCATGCAGGAGGAGGGCGGAGCTGAGGCGGTGGCCGCCGCGGAACGGGCACTGCAGTGGCTCGAGGCGGAGCAGCTGCTGACCGAGCCGGGTGACTGGCAGCGCAAGCGCCCGGGGCTTGCCGGCGGCGGCTGGGCGTTCCAGTTCAAAAACAGCTTCTATCCCGATCTCGACGATACCGCCGTGATCGTCTGGTGTATGCGGCGTGCACGCGATCCCGCGCGCTATGCGCTCTCGGTCGAGCGGGCGCTCGACTGGCTGGTCGGCATGCAAAGCAGCAACGGCGGTTTTGCGGCCTTCGATGTGGACAATACCCACTACCGCCTGAACCACATTCCATTTGCCGATCATGGCGCGCTGCTTGACCCACCGACGAGTGACGTCACGGCCCGCGTGCTCACCGTTCTCGCCGAGGTCGATCGCCCCGAGGACCGGGCAGCCCTCGAGCGCGCCGTCGCGTTCCTGCGCCGTGAGCAGGAACCGGATGGTTCGTGGTTTGGCCGCTGGGGCAGCAACTATATCTACGGCACCTGGTCGGTGCTCATGGCGTTTGCGCAGGCGCGCATCAGATCGGACGACGAAGCAGTCGTACGTGCGGTACGGTGGCTGAACGACTGGCAGAACGTCGATGGCGGCTGGGGCGAGAGCAACGACACCTACGCTCAGCCGGTGGGAAAGCGCAGACCGGTCCCGAGCACCTCGTTCCAGACCGCCTGGGCGCTACTGGGGCTGATGGCTGCCGGGCAGGTGCGCTCCGAGACCGTGCGCCGCGGAATCGAGTATCTGCAGAGAACGCAGAACGCGCGGGGTTTGTGGAGCGATCCGGGCTTCACCTCCCCAGGTTTCCCGCGGGTGTTTTATCTCAAATACCATGGCTATAGCGCCTACTTTCCCCTGTGGGCGCTCGCGGCGTATCGAAGTTTCGCGCGCTCCGGAGGCACTCATTGACGACCAAGGTCGTCGGCATCGTCTGTGCACTGCAAGGCGAGGCGCGTCATCTGGGTCCAACGGTGCCACGACATGCCTCAGTCACCTCTCGCGCCGATGGATCGCTGCTGGCAATTGCCGGGATGGGCTGCGCGGCCGCGGCTGTGGGAGCGCGCAACCTCGTCGAGGCCGGCGCAGGCGCTCTCGTGAGCTGGGGAATGGCGGGGGGCCTGGATCCGGATCTGGCCGCAGGCAGGATTTTCCTTCCGAGCGAAGTCGCTGCAATCGACGGGGCGAGCATCAGCACCGCGCGCCGTTGGCGAGAGCAGCTGAGCGCGGCACTGAAGGCCTATCATCCGCTGACGTTCGGAAAACTTCTGACGAGTTCCCGGTCGATTGCATCGGTGGCGGCCAAGGCCGCCCTGTTCCGGGAAACCGCTGCCGCGGCGGTCGACATGGAGAGTCTGTCCGTCGCACGGGTGGCGCTGGCTCATGGTTTGCCGTTCATCGCTGTTCGAGTGATCGTTGACGGCGCCGGCGATGCCTTACCGAGTGCCGTGAGCGAGGCGGCGGATGCCAACGGCCAACTGCGCGTCTTGCGTCTGGTCGGACAGATACTCTTGGCGCCTGCCGGTGTACCGTCCGTCATTCGATTGACGCGGCGCTATTTGGCGGCGAATCGCGCTCTCGCGGTGGTGGCACGTACGGGTCATCTGGCCCCGGAGGTCTTCGCGCTCGGGCCGGATTCAGGCGGCCCGCAAGGCGCCGGCGTCTGATGAGAGCGCTGATCACCGGCGCAACGGGCTTCGTAGGTTCTGCGGTCGCGAGAGCTCTGCTGCGGGAGGGCTGGCAGGTCCGAACGCTGGTGCGACCCGATTCGAACCGCCGCAACCTGGAGAGTCTCGAGGTAGAGACTGTCGTCGGGGATCTTAACAACCGCAGCTCGCTCGAGCACGCCGTTACCGGTTGCGAGGCGCTGTTTCACGTTGCGGCAGACTACCGCCTGGGAGCTCGCAAGCCGCAGGAGCTGTATCGAACGAATGTCGAAGGTACGCGCAATGTCCTGAATGCGGCGTGTATCGCCGGCGTCGGGCGCGTCGTCTATACGAGCAGCGTCGCGACAATCGGTATCCCCGCCGATGGATCGCCCGGGAACGAGGCAACACCGGTTGCCCTTTCCGACATGATCGGCCACTACAAGCGCTCCAAGTTTCTCGCGGAGCAAGTAGCGCGCGATGCGGCCCATGCAGGCGTATCGGTGGTCATCGTCAACCCTTCCACGCCGGTCGGGCCGGGAGATGTGAAACCCACGCCCACGGGCCGGATGGTGCTGGACGCCGCCACCGGCCGGATGCCTGCATATGTCGACACCGGACTTAACATCGTGCACGTCGATGACGTGGCTGCGGGTCATCTGCTTGCGTTACACCGCGGGCGGGACGGCGAGCGCTACATTCTGGGCGGGGATGATATGACTCTGCGCGAGATTCTCGTCGAGATTGCCCGGATCGTCGGGCGCAGCCCGCCGCGCATACGCTTGCCGAGCTCCGCGCTGCTGCCTATCGCCTATGCAGCGGAGGCCGCGGGTCGCCTGACCGGCCGCACGACTCGCGTTACGGTGGAGGGCGTACGCATGGCGCGCAAACGCATGTTCTTCTCGAGCGAAAAGGCGATGCGCGAACTGGGTTATGGCAGGCGAGCCGCGACTCAGGCGTTCGAGGACGCGGTACTCTGGCTGCGCGAGCAGGGTTTGCTTTAGGGACGCACAGTGCTCAAGGCTCGTTCCGCGCCGCCTTTTCAGGCTGCGCTGCGCTCGGGGCGGCCGCTACGGGTGCCGGAGCTTGTGCCTCGAGTGTCGCGACGCTGATCACGGACGGGTCATCGCGCAGCTTCACGTAGAGATGGCCCTCGACGGGACGTGGCACCAATAGCGCCTGCCCGGTGAAGCCTTCCGGAACCGTCACGGGCTCGTTAAATCCGGCGTCACCGGCTACGGCGTCCAGCAGGAAGAGGTTTGCCCCCGATAGCTTGCAGGCAGCGCCGGAACTGCCTGGACATTCAAGCTTCGTGAGCACCGGCAGCCGCACGAGCGTCGCAAGCGGTTGCCAGTCGCCGGCGACGCCGTTGCTGAGCATGCGAAAGTTGAGCGGCCCGAATGCGGAAGAGCCGAGCGCCTTGCCGGGGGCGAGCGTTGCGACGGCCACCTTTACGTTCTCCAGCGTCATCCCGCCGCCGCTTACATCGAGTACCGTCGTGGGGGACCCATTGAGGGTCGCCACCTCGATCTTCTCGTCACGAGCGAACGAAGCAGGCGTCTTCGCGCGCAACGAAAATGTCAGTTGCGCGTCCTGCGACAATTCATCCTCGTTGGAGAGGCGGATGTTGCGGTCGGAAGTCGGCTCCTGTGCGCTTTTGGCGATGAGAAGCGCGCTCGGTCGTGGCGAGTCAACGGATACCTTGACGTCGGAGGCGCGCCCATCCTTGAGCGTGACGCGCCCCATTGCCGTGTCACCCGACTGGAGACCCGTCGCACTCTCCCCGGCGCTGGTCTGCATGGACAGCTCATCATGACCTTGATTCGTCGCCAGAACTCCCGGTACGAACTCCACGTCCTTGACGACGAGTTTCGCGACCTCATCCAAACGATTACCGCGAAGTACCCCCTGCGTGTCTCCGGCGTGCAGCGCGAAGCCATCGAGATGGCCGGCCTCGGCGTAAGCGTGCAGCGATAGCTTTTGCGGCGGACCCCCGCCGTATTGCCGGATGAGCAGCGTCAGCTCGCCGGGAGTTACGTCCTGGAGCGGCACTTTGAGATCCACCTCGTCTGGCTTGACACGCTTCCACTCCAGGCGCAGCTGCTTGCCCGCCGCGTCGGTCAGGGCGATGTCGGCGATGCAACTCACGTTGTCGGCACCAAGACGCACGCTGTCGGGGCGACCTACCACGAGTGACGCCTCGTCTCCCGCAGCGAGCCGCCAGCCCTCTGCCCGTGCGTCGACCAGCTGAAAGCCGGGGCCTTCATACCTCTCGAAGCCCCACTCGCCATGCAGCGTCCCACGGATACCGTTCCCCAGGCTCGCCTTCGGCAGCGCGGAGGTGTCTATGGCGATGCCTCCGCGCTCGGGGTCCGCCCACGCGGGTAATTCGACGGTTGTATTCCCTGGACCGTGCAGCCGCAGCTTTACATCGTGTGCGTAGGCCGCGGAAAAAACGAGTGGCGCGCCTTCGACCGGCAGCACCAGCGGAGCTTTCCTGACGCAGTAGGTCTCCTGGGGATCAACCGCGCGCAGCGGGGGAAACTGTGGGCTCGCAATGGCCGGAAACGCTACTACCAGCACCGATTTCGGATCGTGGAAGGAGGGCGGGGCGTTGAGCGCCAGGGCCACCTGCCGCAGCTGCATGGCGGTGAGTGCCGGGATGTACTGATACTGCGCGGTGCGAAAGGTGTCGAGCAAGCGCGCAATGTCCAGCACCGAGCCAATGAAGGGCCCGTAATACCCCGACTTCAGCTGCGGCGTGTTGCCCGCCTCCATAGCCAGGTCGCTTGCCGGACCGGAGGTGAGCTCCTGCGTGATGGATGTGCTATGGCCGTCCGCCATGATGAGCGACTCCCGCCCTTGGATCAGGCACTGCGCCTGCATGTCGGAGGTCTTTTCCAGGCATTTCTCGTCGACCTTGATGCCCAGACTGCGCGACAGCAGGGGCGCGACCTCCTTAAGTCGCGCGGGATCGTCTTCGCCGAGGTTACGAATCGTCGCCAGGTACTTCTCCAGTCGGGAGCGATCGAGACCTGCCTGGTTCAGGTCGTGCGCCGCCCGCACGAATATCCCGGGGCGGCCGCGCACCGCATCTACCAGTGTGGCGAAGTCTCCGCCGGTCTCCGGCGCCAGAAACACCAGCAGCTGCTGTGCGCCTTCAGGCACGGTCAGCGACATCCCCTGCGCCGCGCACTTCTTGGCCCACGTCTCGCAGCGCGAGAACCAGCTCGGCGGCGGTGGAGCGGTCGAGCCCCTCAGGAAGGCCGCCACCAACAGGTAGTGCGCCGAGGCGGCGGGATCCAGATCTGCTTTCATCGATATCCGGTCACCGACCACGAGGTTTGGAACCTGCGCCGCCGGCAGCGTTATCCCCGCGCGAGTCACTTCGACTTCCAGGGTGGGTCCGGCAAGATCGAACGGAGCAGGATCCGGGCGCGCCGCGGCGGACGCGACGAGCAAAAGAGCGGCCGTCACCCTGGCCCAGGGCGTTACGCGAGGCATCCAGTGATTTATACGCGTGCAGTGCCGAAAGCAAAATGTCGCTTCTTCGCGTCATGGCTACGTGGGTCGCATTTGCACGGCCCCTGCTGTTCCGGAACCCGACACGCTCTCACTGCCCGGCCGCGGCCTAGCGGGCGTCTCGGGATCGAAGTTCGCCGTCAGGAATTGAATTCTGACTAGGATCCAAGTCGCCCACGACTCCCTGCCGTTGGAAACCTGGATCACCATGCACGAGGACCTGCGCAATAGTCCGCGCTGCAGGGTCACCTTCGACGCATTGGTTGACGGTCTGCAGCGCCATGTGGGCGTTTTAAGGACTTGTCCGGGAGCCTGAACCTCGGCGTGGCTCGACGCGCGAAATGGGCGCAGAATCCTTCACATTGAGCTGCGAGCGGCGCGGACGTGACAAGCACAAGAGCCGGCATGCTGCATGTGTTTCGTTGAGCGACCGCCGAGCATCGTTACCCTCTGCGCGTGACCGACTGCGGAGTCGCGGGACCCCTCATGGCAACCTGGACGATTTGGCTCGAGCACATCGGTGTTGTGGCAGTTTTTGCGCTGGTGCTGATCGAGCAGATCGGTTTGCCTCTGCCGACATATCCACTGTTGATTGTGGCAGGCGCGTGGTCGGCGCAAGGCGGAGCAGCGTTCGAGCGAATTGCCGCGGCGGCGGTCGCGGCCTGCCTTTTGGCAGACTTGACGTGGTACGCGGCCGGGCGACGCTTTGGCAGTCGCGTTCTGCGGGCGATGTGCAGGCTCAGTCTGGAGCCCGATTCGTGTGTCGCAGACTCGGAGCACCTGTTCACCCGCTTCGGAACGCGGGTGCTGGTGCTGGCGAAGTTCGTCCCCGGACTCGGCGCCGTGGCGACGGCCATGTCAGGGGTGGTGAGTGCGCCCTTGGCAGGCTTTGTGCTCTACGACGCTATCGGAGCGACGATCTGGGCGACAACCGGAGTCGCTCTCGGTGTGATCTTTCATGATGCCGTCGGCGATCTGTTCGCCAGATTAGCCGGTCTGGGGCGCGTGGGAGGTCTGCTGGTTCTTGGATTGCTCTCTGCTTTCCTCGCCGTTAAGGCTTGGCGGCGGCACCAGTTTTTTCAGCAGCTGCGCATGGCCCGCATCACGGTTCACGAGCTCAATCGCCTGCGCGAGGAGGGCGCGGCACTGGTAATCATTGATGCCCGATCGAGCGCCAGCCGCGAACGCGACGGAATCATTCCGGGAGCGGTTGCCTTTGAGACACTCCTGCAGGACGGCGGACGAAGTCCGCATCGGGGGGAGGCCGTCGTCTACTGTGCATGTCCGAACGAGGCTACTGCAGCGAGGATTGCCCGAAAACTCGTGAACCTGGGCTTTCAGCCGGTGCGCCCGCTCGCTGGCGGAATACACGCCTGGGAAGACGCGGGCTTCGCGATCTCGCGACTCTAAGCGGCACCGGCGGTTTCACGCGACGCTAGGGTGTCAGGTTTGTCTGAGCGTCGAGTGCGGCCAAATACGTATGCAGCGCCGACACCACCTGCGCACCTTCACCAACGGCCGCGGCAACGCGCTTGACAGAGCCGGAGCGCACGTCGCCAATGGCAAAGACACCGTGACGGCTCGTCTCAAGCTCGTGCCGGCCGACGTAGCCGGTCAGCACGAACCCTTTGGCATCGAGCCTCACGCCGGATCCGGCCAACCATTGCGTATTCGGCTCCGCTCCTATGAACAGGAACAGATGGCGGATGGGGAGCCGCTCTTCGGCCCCCGCTTCACCGCGCCGCCAGCGGATCGCCTCAAGCGTGCCGTCAGCGGAATCGTGACCTGTCATGTGCACGCCCGTCACAAGCTGCACGTTGGAGAGTGCCGCAATGCGGTCGATCAGGTAGCGCGACATACTTGCCTTCAAATCCGGTCCGCGGATCAGCAGCCAGACCTTCCGCGCCTGCGTCGCCAAGTAGACGACCGCCTGACCAGCCGAATTGCCACCGCCGATGAGGGCGACTTCCTGGCCTGCGACCAACTTGCCTTCCAGCGGGGAAGCCCAGTAGTGCACGCTCGAGCCCTCAATGGCTTCGAGGTTCCGTACATCGGGGCGTCGATACCGCGCACCGCTTGCGATGACGACCGAGCGGGCGCTGATCCGTTCGGCGTTCGCGAGTGTCAGCGCGAAGCGCCCGTCCGCACCCTCGCCGGGGGCTCCGAGCGCGCTCACCTCGTCCGGGATTGCCATCTCGACCCCGAACTTCTGTGCCTGGCTATAGGCACGTCCCATGAGCGCCATCCCCGTAATTCCCGTGGGGAAACCGAGATAGTTTTCGATCCTGGCTGACGCACCGGCCTGGCCACCGAAGGCGCGAGATTCGAGGACGAGTGTCGAGAGGCCCTCGGATGCGGCGTAAACGGCGGCGGCCAGACCCGCGGGGCCGGCCCCGACCACTGCCACGTCAAAGGTGCGGTTCGGATCGATCGGGACGACCAATCCAATGCAGCGAGCGAGCTCGCTCTCCGTCGGGTTATGCAGTAGCTGGCCGCTCGGGCACAAGACGATGGGTAACTGGCCTGGGTCCACCTGAAAGCGTTCAATCAATGCCTTGGCTTCCGGATCAGTCTCCGGATCCAGTCGCATACGCGGGTGCGCGTTGCGTGCCAGAAATCCCTCGAGGCGCAGCACATCGCCGTTGCCGGCGCGGCCGACGATCACCGGTCCGCCGGAACCGGTTTCGAGGAGACCGACGCGACGTAAAATCAGGGCGCGCATGATGCGTTCCCCGAGCTCTGCTTCGGCCACGAGCAACGCCCGCAGCTGCTCCGGCCGTATGACGAGTGCCTCAACCGCGCTCCGTGCGCACGCGTCGACCAGAGACGGGCGTCCGGACAGCTGAGCCAGCTCGCCCATAAACCCGCCGGGCCCGTGGGTCACGATCGGAATGTCGTGGTTTAGTTCGGAGCGCCGGGTGATTTCTACGTCGCCGGTCAGGATGATGGTCAGACCGTGGCCTTCCTCACCGACCCTGGCCAACGCCTCGCCTGCTCGATACGAGCGCACCTCCCCAAATCGGCGTACGCGCTCGATCTCCGCCGGCTCCAGCGCGGGAAACATTTGGTTGCGCCGGGTATCGATGATCGATTGCGTTGGTGTTGCCACGTTAGCCTTCCCATGGTGACTTGCATCTGTGCAGATGCGCATAGAGCCCGGGGGTCACGTTCGTCGGCTTCGGCTTCCTCGCAATCACGTGCATCATCCATTGCATCCTCATCGGATCGCAACAGATGTCCGCCTTCCGCAGGTCGTGAGCGGAGGAACCATACGTTGGGAACTCGCTTGCTCCATTTCGCCTTCATGGCGATAATCGTTCCCCGCTTTATACAGCCTTAATCGGCGCCTTTGCCTTCAGCTGAGTCTGACGCCGCTGTATCCCCACCACAGCCAGACCGAAGGATGTGTCGTTATGCTTCCTCATCCCAACTTCGCGATTCATCTGTCCCTGGCGGGCGTTGTCGCGCTGGTACTCACCGCCTTTTCGGCCGCCGCACTTGCGGCAGATCCTGCTCAGGAGGTAGCTACCGCCGCGACGCATGCCGGTTTTGCCGCCCAGGCGCCGACCATCGAACAGGCGCACATGCATTTACATCACACGGTAAATTGTTTGGTGGGACCCAAAGGGCAGGGATTTGATCCCAATGAGGCAAATCCTTGTCAGAAGCTTGGCGATGGGGCGATTCCCGACACGGCCGACGCGAAGACGAAGGCCAAACTGACCAAGGCGCTTGCGAACGCGGAGGCAGGGCTGAAGTCGGACGACCTGACCGCAGCGAAAAAAGCGGCCACGGAAACACAAGCAAACCTCAAATAGGGGTGATTGATCGAGATTTGGCCTGTCGTGACGTCGATGAGGCCGTCGTTCACTTCTGCTGGTTCGCAAGGACGTCGAGCCGCTTTGCGGCGGCTGACGGCTTTCCTCCTCGCGGGTGCGGCGGCCGGCCTCACGGTTGGGTACGGGAACGAAAACGAAAATAAAGAAGGCGTCTGCGTCAATCTCAACGCTTTGAGCCCTGCCGAGAGCAAGCGACGCAAGCTGGATAACTATACCGAGAGGTCTTCGAATCCGGCCGAGACCTGCGGTAGGTGCACCTTTTTCACCCCGGGCGCCAAAAGTTCGGCTTGCGGCAAGTGTCAGATATTCAACGGCCCAGCCAACCCGAACGGCAGGTGCGATGACTGGACTGCGCGTCCGAGCTGAGGGAGCGGACGCACAATACGCGAAGTTGGCGAGCGCCCCGGCTGATCGAGTCGGGTTCCGGAGGCGCGCTTGATTGGTTCGGCCCGCTGTGCCCAAGGATCACGGGTTCGCCGCCGCCTGACTCTGCCAGCCGCCTCCTAGCGCGCGATACAGCTGCACCACGGACAACAGCGTGTTGAGTCTCGCCGTCGAGAGTGTCAGTTCCCCGGCGTACAGGTCACGGTCTGCATTGATCACGTCAAAATAGGACGCATAGCCGACACGGTAGCGGGCGAGCGCGATGCCGTCGGCCTTACGCTGGGCATCAACCTGAGTTTGCAGCGCAAGCTGCACCTCGGCGTATTTCTGCCGCCCGATCAGGGCATCGGACACCTCCGCAAACGCCGTCTCCACGTTCTGCTCATACTGCAGCAGCGCCTGACGCTTTTGCGCATTCGCCAGATCGAGCTGATAGATACTGCGCTGCGAATCCAGGACTGGCTGCAGCGCGCTGCCACCAAGGGACCAACTGTGAGCCGGCCCGCTGAACAGATCCGACAGCGCCGTGCTGACACTGCCACCGATCGCGGTGAGGCTGATGGTCGGAAAGAGATTGGCTTTGGCCACGCCGACCTGGGCGTTTGCCGCCACCAGGTTCTGCTCTGCTTCGCGCAGGTCGGGACGGCGCTCGAGCAGGCTCGATGGCAGCCCCGCCGGGGGCGCCGGCGGCGACTGGGGCCCTGCCATCCGTTTCAGCTCGCCATCGGACCCGCGCAGGATCGGGGCCGGGTTATGACCCAGCAGCACGCTGAGCTGGTCCTCTTGCTGGGCGATCTGGCGCTGCAGATCTGGCAGGCTCGCCTCGGCCGTCGCCAGTTGCGCCTGAGCCGTTGATACATCGAGCCCCGATACCGTGCCGCGCTCGTGTTGCCCCTGGGTGAGCTCCACAAATTTCTGGCGGGTCCCGATCGTGCGCCGGGTGATGGCGACTTCCTCATCGAGAGTCTGCAGCGTGAAGTAGGCAGTGGCGACGCTGGAGACGAGGCTCGCCGTGACGTCCTCGCGTGCGTACTCCGAGGACAACAGCTGGGCGCGGGCTGCCTCCGTAGCCCGGCGGTATTTTCCCCAGAAATCGACTTCGTACGACACGTTCGCCTGCAGCGAGAATACATTCACCGTTGCTGGCTCACCCGGTATCAGCAGGTACTCGGAAGTTCGCTGGCGCTGCGCGCCGAAGCTGCCAGCGATTTGCGGCAGTTGCTGCAGCCGCACTGAGCCCAGCATCGCGCGAGCCTGGTCAACGCGGGCGGCGGCGATGCGCACATCGAAGTTGTGCGCGAGGGCATCCGCCAGCAAAGAGAGCAGGGTTGGATCCTGGTAAAGCTGCCACCAGCCCTGGTCGGCGAATGAGTCTGCGGTGGCATTCTCCTGGAAGCGATAGGCCGCCGGAGTGTCGAGCGTCGGCCGCCGATAATCCGGCCCGAGCTTGCAACCGGCGACCAGCACGAGCGCCACCGCCGCGGCTGCCGCCCTGCACTGTGCTTTCTTCGTCACGGCACCGATGCCGGCCGCGGCGCCGTCTTGCCGCGCATCCGCTCCGCCAGCGTCTGCACGAACACATAAAACACGGGAATGATAAATATCCCGATCAAGGTCGCGGCGCTCATGCCGAATACGACCGCTGTGCCCAGCACCAGCCGCGCGCCCGAGCCCGCTCCTGTGGCGGTGGCTAGCGGTATCGCGCCGAGAATGAAGGCGAATGAGGTCATCAGGATCGGCCGCAGACGCAGGCGGGCCCCCGCGATCGCGGCTTCGATCAACGGCTTGCCGCGCTCGTACTCGAGCTTGGCGAATTCGACGATGAGAATGGCGTTTTTCGCCGCCAGGCCGATCAGCATGACTAGTCCGATCTGGGCGTAAATGTCGCTCGACATGCCGCGCAACGTCAGGCCCGCATAGGCTCCCAACACCGCGAACGGAATGCCCAGCAACACGGCGAACGGGATCGCCCAACTTTCATACAACGCCGCCAGCACCAGGAAAACAAACACAATCGCCATGGCGAAGATCGCGCCGGTCTGACCGCTGGTTAGCTTTTCCTGGTAAGTGGTGCCCGTCCACTCGTAGCCGTAACCGGGCGGAAGGCTTTGCGCCAGCTGTTCCGCAGCCTGCGCCGCCTGTCCCGAGCTGATACCAGGTGCGGCCGAGCCGTTGATGGTCGCCGCGCGGAAGATGTTATAGCGCTCGATGTACTCCGGCCCCTGCTTCGGCTTGATCGTGACGAGGGTGGACAGCGGCACCATGTCACCTTGCGTGGTGCGTACGTACAGCCCATTGACCGACTCAGGCTCCGAACGTGCTGCGGCCTCAGCCTGTGTCGTCACCTTGAAGGTGTGGCCGAAGAGATTGAAGTCGTTGATGTAAGACCCACCCAGAAACGACTGCAGCGCATCGAAAATGTTCGACAGCGTCACGCCGAGCGTTTTCGCGCGCTCGCGATCGAGTACGTACTCGATCAGCGGCGTGCGCGTGTTGAACTGGCTGAATACGCGTGTGAGCTCCGGACGGCGATTAGCCTGGGCGAGAAAATCCCCGAGCACGCCAGCAAACCGCGAAATGTCGCCGCCAGTTTGATCCTCGAGGATGAACTCGAAGCCACTCGCTGTACCGATTCCTGGAATCGGCGGGGGGTTCAGCGTCAGTACCGTCGCCTCCTTGACCGCGGCGCCCATGCCGTTAGCCCTGGCGGCCAGCGACAGAGCGCCGTGTGCTGCTCCGGGGCGCTTCGCCCAGGGCTTGAGGATCGTGAAGATAGTGGCAGCGTAGGAGGAATTGGTGCCGGTGAGCAGATTCAACCCGGTGATGGAGAAAGTGTTCTCCACCTCTGGCTGGCGGCGCAGCTGTTGACTGAAGGAATCGACGACCGCCTGCGTGCGCTGCAGTGAAGAGCCCAGCGGCAGTGTCACCAGCGTGATCAGATAGCCTTGGTCTTCCTCCGGCATGAAGCCTGTCGGGCGGCTGTGTACGAGCCACAACGCAGCGCAGGTGAGCACCAGGAAGATGACCATCGAGCGCGTACCGTGCCGAATCGCCTGCTGCACGGTTTGCATATAGCGCGTCGTGAATCGGCTGAAACCTCGATTGAATGCTCCAAAGCCGCGTCCGAGTAGGCCGCCGAAGTGCGACTCCTCCGGCGGCCGCAGCAGCAACGCGCACAGCGCCGGGGTAAAGGTGAGTGCCACGATTGCCGAGATACCCACTGATACGGCCAACGTCAGCGCAAACTGGCGATAAAACTGCCCGGTCAGGCCGCCGAGGAACGCGACGGGTACGAACACCGAAATCAGTACCAGTGCGATCGCCACGACCGGTCCGGAGACTTCGCCCATGGCCGCTTTGGTCGCCTCGGGCGGTGCCAGCTTGCGGCTCTGCATGATCTGCGTGACCGCCTCGACGACGACGATGGCATCGTCCACTACCAGGCCGATGGCGAGCACCAACGCAAAGAGCGTAAGCGTATTGATGGAGAAACCGAGGGCCACGAAGGCTGAGAAGGTTCCGATAAGTGACACCGGCACTGCGAGCATGGGTATCAGCGTGGCGCGCCAGCTCTCGAGAAAGACGAACACCACCAGCAACACCAGCACACCCGCTTCGAGAAGTGTCTTGACCACCTCACGCACCGACTCCGACACGAACAGTGTGGTGTCAAAGGGGATGGAGAAGTGAATGCCGGGCGGAAAGCTGGGCGCCAGTTGCTCCATCACCTTGTGCACGTTCTTGGACACATCGAGCGCGTTGGCGTCAGGCAACTGGTAGACGCCAATTGCGGCAGTCGGCACACCGCTGAGCTTGGTGGAGCGCGAGTAGTCGGTCGCGGCGAGCTCGACTCTCGCAATGTCCCGCAAGTGCACGATCGCGCCATCGGCACCGGTACGTACCACGATGTTGCCGTATTCC
Source organism: uncultured Gammaproteobacteria bacterium (assembly GCA_963837075.1). Classification (GTDB taxonomy): domain Bacteria; phylum Pseudomonadota; class Gammaproteobacteria; order Steroidobacterales; family Steroidobacteraceae; genus 13-2-20CM-66-19. The sequence goes on from CAWILY010000009.1 coordinate 2,209,990, forward strand.
TCGGTGGTCGCGAGACGTCCGTGCATCGATGCGATGTACTGCATCTGCTGCCCGGCCGGCGCCGGCTCGCCACCGACGGTGCCCGCGGGTGCGACGACGTTCTGTTCGTTGAGGATGTCGCGCACGTCGCCGGTCGTAACGCCCAGGCGCGCCATCTTTCCCGGATCGAGCCAGATGCGCATGCCGTAATCGCGCGCCCCCAGCACCACGACCTGACCGACTCCGTGCACGCGTGCCAGGGCATCGTAGACGTGGAGTGTTGCGAAATTGGACAGGAACAGATAGTCGTAGCGGGGGTCATCGGAGCCGATCGATACCACCAGCAGAATCTGCGGCTGGCGCTTGGCGACGGTGATGCCCTGCTGCAGCACTTGCTGCGGCAACTGGCGTTGAGCGATCGCCACCTGGTTCTGCACGTCGACGGCGGCGATGTCCTGATCGGTTCCAACGGCGAAGGTGACGGTCAGCGTATAGGTGCCATCATTGGCGCTCTTCGAGTCCATGTAGATCATGTTGGGCACGCCGTTGACCTGCTCCTCGATCGGGGCGGCCACGGATTGCTCGATCGTGGCGGCATCGGCACCCGGAAAACTCGTCGAGACCACGATGGTCGGCGGGGTGATTTGCGGAAAGCGCGCGATCGGCAGGCCGGCCAGGGAGACCAGGCCGGCGAGCGTGATGATGATCGCGAGAACGGTCGCGAAAATCGGACGATCGATGAAGAAATTGCTCACGCGCCACTTCGCGCTGCGGTCCGTGTCCCGGCAGCCGGTGCAGCCAGCGGTGTGGCCTTGACCGCGATCCCAGGCCGCAGTCGCTGCACGCCGTCGACGATCACGATGTCACCGGCTTTGAGCCCCGCTTCCACTTGCCAGTCTTCGCCGAGTCGCAGGCCCATCTGCACCTCGCGCTGCTGTGCCTTACCCTGCGCGTCAAGGATCCATACGTAGTTCTTGCCCTGAAGCTCCTGGATTGCGCGCTGGGGCAAAACGATGGCGCGTGGATCCTGCACCGCGGCGACCTGCACGCGGGCAAATTGTCCGGCGTGCAACAGGTGCTGCGGGTTGGGTACTTCCAGCCGGATCGCGAGCGTGCCAGTGCGCGAATCCACCGCCGGGTCGATGAAGTTCAGCGTGGGTGCCTGCGGATACTCGGAGCCGTCCACCAGGAAGAGCCGGAACGGGGGTGCGCGGTCGCCGTGCTGGTCCAGTGCCCGGCCGAACTGGCGTTGCAGACTCAGCAAGCGCGCCTCGCTGATGCTGAGGTTCACATACATGCGATCGATCTCGTAAAGGGTGGTCAGGAGCGTGCTGTCGGCAGTGGCGAGACTGCCGACGCGCAATTGAGCGCGGCCCATGACGCCATCGATCGGACTGGTGATGCTGGTATAGCCGAGATTGAGCTCGGCGGTCTTGACGGCTGCCTTACCCGCATCCACCGCGGCAAGGCCCGCCTTGGCGCGGGCCACGGTCGCATCGAGTTCCTGCTGGCTGATCGCGTCGATCAGAGCCAACTGGTTGGCACGCGCAAGATCGTGCTGTGCTTGCTCAAGCGTCGCCTGACTCTGTGCCAGCGCAGCCTTGGCCTGAGCGAGCGCCGCAACATACGGCTGCGGGTCGATCACGAATAGCAGGTCCCCCGGCTTGACGTGATCGCCCTCGGTGGGCGATTGCTTTTCGAGTACGCCGGTGACGCGGGGACGAACCTCCACGGTGTTGATCGCCTCGGTAGAAGCGACGTAGTCCACGGTGAACGTTGCTGGCCGGGGGCTTACAGTTAGGGTGGCCACTTCCGGCGGCGGTGGAGTCGCAGACGGCCCTTTTGTGCACGCGGTCAGCTGCGCCGCCGCAATGACGCTGAGCATACCGGCTGTTCGTCGGGCAAGGGGCATTCAACCTCCTCGTGCTCAGGCGCAGCGTTATGGTCGCGGCCGCATCAGAGCGTTGGCCGGCATGCGATCTTGCACCTCGTCTGTGCGATCGACAAGAAGCGACCGGTGCCCTCGGGGCCGCTGGCAAATGTTCCGAGCGCCCGCCGATGGATCCGTGAGGACGGATGGCACCAGCCTCACACCAATATTTGTGTGAACACGACGCGCATAAATGCGTCGCAAGCGTGCCGACTCTCCTCGACTCTGGTACTCAGGAGTGCGCCTTCATGGGAATCAAAGATGCGACCGCATCGTGCGTGTTGGACTGTCGTCAACGATCAATGATCTGGATGCAGTGTCGTGTTGAAAAGGTATTGGCTGTCGAAGTCCGTCTTGTCGCCGGCTCTCTTATTCTTCACCGGCTGCAGCCGGGCAGAAAGCGGTTTGTGCCACTTCCATCCCAGCGCCGCGACATCGCTGAGGATCTTCGCGAGATGCTCTTCGCTGACATCGCCGGGGAGGGGCACAGTGTCGAGCCCGGTTCCGCACACCGCGGAATACGCAAGCAGCGAATCGATGTCGTAGGTGTTCTGCGCCCAGCGCTGCGCGAGACGCTTGTCTTCCATCACCGGCAGCATCAACCCCGAATAGCCGATCTGCTTCACTCTCACTGCCTTGACGGCCGAGGTGACCGCAAGCGCCGCTGTCATCGTGCCATTCGAACCGAACGGTGAGCCCGTGTAGCGCTCGATGGCATCGCCAATCGAGGCATCGGCCAACGGCGCCGGCGTGGGATCCACGCCGGCGAACTCCCATCCGCTGGATGCGGCTACTGCGTCGCCCACTTCCTCGCCGACCCGCGCGTGGATCGTCAAAAGTCGTGTGAGCTCGGCCACGGAGGCATCGAAGTCACCATGCGTCGCGCCGAATACCTGCTGCACGACGCTGGCGCCCTCAAATCCCAGCGAGAACTGCTTGCCCGCTCCGGTGTGATACGCGCCCGGATAGAACGGGCCGAGCGGTTTGAGCATCGCGGTCGCCGCGAACAGAAAAGTGCCTTGGCTGTGTGCACTATGGTCGGCCACATAACGCACGAGCTTCGCTGACTCGCGGATCGTCTTCCAGTGAATGCCGTCGTCATCCGCGATGATCGCGCTCGCGTTGAGGTGCGGGAGCGTCGAGAGCACCTGTGCCAGCAGGCGCATCGGCGCGGGATCGTCGGTGTCGTGCAGCATCGCCGGGCCGACGTTAGGCATGAAGCCATCCTGCTGCGACAGATCGTCGAGCGATCGGAGGAACGAGAGCGCTTCCGTATCGGAGAGGCCCTTCACGAGCTCCGCGAATGGCTGCGTCACGATTCGAACGGTTTGCGTCTCGTAGCCGCGCCGGGCGAATTCAGCCTTCGCGGCGCCGAGTACGCGCATCGCATCGTCAATCTGCTCTTGGTAGTTCGATCGATCGAGGCGTACAAAGGCCGTGATGGTGCGGACCTTGGGCCTGGATGGGTCCGCGGAGGCGTGCCCGGTAACTGAGGCGAGCGCATAGAGCAGGATGGTAGCGATCAGGCCCCTCATATTGTTACTTCTCGATGGTTGCGCCAGTGACAGATCTTACAGACACTCTCACGCTGAAGTGGCTGTGTTGGCCGTCGGCCGAGTTACGGCTTGCGAATGGGGCCGTTGTAGAACGTCCCTCGTCAGGGCGAGCGTGCGCTTGTCACCATGGCAAGCGTGCCAAAACGGAGGCGTCAATTGGCGCGTGACTAGTTGATAATCCGTGAAATTCAGATTTTGCTACTTCTGCTGGTAGCAATTGCAGCGGTCGGAGTCGTCGCGAAACGCACAAACACTCCGCCAGCAATCCTCCTGGTGCTGACGGGTGTCCTTCTGGCGCTTGTCCCGGGCCTGCCGGCCGTGCGGCTTGCGCCGGAGCTTGTACTGCTGCTGGTGTTGCCACCCCTGATTTACTCGTCAGCGGTTGCAATGAGTTGGCGAGAATTTCGCTTTAATCTGCGTCCGATTTCCCTGCTTGCCATCGGTTGTGTCCTGTTTACGACCGTGGCCGCCGCCGCGGCAACGCATTGGCTGCTGGGCTTCTCCTGGCCAGTGGGTTTTGTCTTGGGTGCGATCGTTTCGCCGCCGGATGCGGTGGCACCCCTGGCGATCGCGCGCAGGATGCAACTCCCCAAGCGAATCCTGGTGATCCTGGAAGGGGAGGGTCTTGCCAATGATGCGACCGCGCTGATTCTGTATCGATTTGCAATAGTGGCCGTGAGCTCTGGGGCATTCTCACTCGGCAAGGCCGCCGGTGAGTTTACGGTCATCATTGCGGCTGAGTTGCTGTGGGGAGTCGTCGTCGGCTGGCTGATGTTGCGTGTGCGTCGTTGGGTAGCCGACGAGCAGATCGAGATCGTGCTGTCGATTTTGACGCCTTACATCGCCTATTGGCCGCCGCAGCATCTGGGGGGATCGGGCGTGCTTGCCACCGTCGTAGCCGGGCTCTATGTCAGCTGGAACGGCTTTAGCATCATCAGCGCGGCGACGCGGCTCCAGGGTATTTTCTTTTGGGACGTCCTGGTGTACCTGATCGAGGGCATCGTGTTTCTCGTGACCGGCCTGCAAGCGCGCACATTGATCATGGGCCTTGGCACCTATTCGTTGCCGGCGCTGGCGGCCTCGGCCGCAGTTGTCAGTGTTGTTGTGATCCTGGCTCGATTTGTGTGGCTGTTCCCGGCAACCTATCTACCGCGCTGGCTGATCCCGAGAATAGCGCGCCAGGACCCGGCGCCGCCCTGGCAGTGGCCATTTGTGCTCGGATTCACCGGCGTCCGCGGTATCGTGTCCCTTGCCGCGGCGCTAGCGATTCCATTGGCAACTGACAACGGCGGGCCATTCCCAGATCGCGATCTGATTCTTTTTCTCACGTTTTCGGTGATCCTGGTGACACTCGTGGGCCAGGGCTTGTCGTTACCCGCGGTGATTCGGATGCTCGGCCTCGCCAAGGCTGGTGAGCGGGAGCTTCAGGTCGACAGGACCGAGGAACTGCTAGCGCGGGCACGCGCTATCGATTCGGCAATCGAGCGTCTCGAGCGGCTCGCCGTGGAACGGGCACTACCCGATGACCTGGTTGAGCGCGTTCGAGCACGGCATCGCGAACGCCTTAGGCATTTCGAGCGGGCACCCGGCAGGGAAACAAGTAACCCGGAGCCGACGGATCTTTCCGATGAACTAGAGCTACTCTTACTCGCAGCCGAACGAGAACGGATCAACGAACTGTATCGCCAGGGGACATTGAAGGATGAGGCGCGTCGTCGGCTCGAGCGGGAGCTCGACCTGCGCGAGGCCAACTTAGCGGGTCACCAACACGAATAAGCAGCTTTTGCGCAGTTTCTGAAGAGTTAGTCTGATTGGGGTACTGGTTTCACAGGAAAGGGGATCGCAATGAGCCGCTTTGACCTACGACCTCCCAACGAAGCGCAACGTGCGGTGATCATAGGTGGCCTTAACGCGAACGAGCGACACGTGCTCCTTGAACACGGCACGGAAGCGGCGTTCTGCGGGGTGTTTGTAGACAATCACAAGGAAGGGATCTATACGTGCCGGTTTTGTGGCTTACCGCTTTTCAGGTCGAGCGCAAAATTCGACTCCGGCACCGGATGGCCAAGCTTTTTCCAACCATATGAGGAGTCGCACATCCGCCGGGTTCGCGATACGAGCTATGGGATGATTCGGATCGAAGAAGTCTGCGCGCGCTGTGGTAGCCACTTGGGTCATGTGTTCCCAGATGGACCACTGCCGAGCGGCGAGCGCCATTGCCTTAACTCGGTGTCTTTGTCGTTCACCGAGCAGGGACAGGCGTTGCCCGACGTCCTCAAGCGTGGTCCGCCGGAAGGCTTGGCGGATCAAGGTTGATACCCGGTCGCCACCTTACCTTTGGGTGGAACCGTGAACGCTGAGACGGCGGCAGCAGCGAGCGCCAGCGCCGCGGCGCTCGCCATGACCGTGCGCGCCGTTGCAACGAGTGAATTCTTGACGAGAGTGCCGAGCACCGCGATCACCAGCAGGCTGGCCATCGCAGCTACCACGTTGTTGATGCCGGAGGCGGTGCCTGTCTCGCCGGCCTTAACGGAGTTGATGACGGTAGTGGTGAGCGGCGTTACGGTGATGGCCATGCCAAAGCCCAGCACCAGCATTGGCCCGAGGTAAACCCAGTACCGCTGCTCGCCGCTCAGGACGGCCAGCAACGCAAAACCGCCAGCTGCGATGACTGGGCCGACGATCAGCGGCCACCGTGCGCCAAAGCGATCGACCAGTCCACCCGACCAGCGTGACAGCACTGCGAGCACGAGCGTGAAGGGCAGGTACACGGCGCCGGCCGCCGTCGCGGAAAATCCATGCGCCTCGATCAACAGAAATGGTAGAAAAAAGAATGCGCCGCCGAGCGCGCCGTATAGAAACAGTGTGAGTAGGTTGACGCCGCTGAAGCTGGCTGAGCCAAACAGTGCGAGCGGCATCATGGGCGCTGCGCTGCGCCGTTCTTCTAACGCAAACCCCAGCAGCAGCAACGCTCCTGCCGTCAGCGATCCGACGACTGTCACATCCCGCCAGCCGAGCGTAGAAGCGGACATCAGCCCGTACACCAGACTGCCAAGCCCGGCGAACACCAACGTGGCGCCGAGCCAATCGAGGCCGGCGTGCGCGGCCGGATCCGCGCTCTCCGGCAAGCGCCGCACGGCGATCCACCACGTGGGAACCGCGATCAGCGGATTGATAAAAAAGATCGCACGCCAGGACACATGATCGACCAGTACACCTCCGAGTAGCGGGCCTGCCCCGGCAGCAAGCGCTGAAGCGCCGGACCAGATCCCAATTGCCGCACCGCGTTCGTGCTCTTCGAACGCAGCGCCGATGATCGCCAATGAACAGGGAATGAGCAGTGCCGCCCCCACCCCCTCGATAGCACGCGCTCCGATCAGGGCGGCGACATTGGGCGCGAAACCGCAGGCGATCGAGGCCAGCGTGAACGTGATGATGCCGGCCAAGAACAACTTGCGGCGCCCGAACCGATCCGCAGCCGCGCCGCCGGTCAGCAGCAGCGCGGACATGCACAGCGTGTACGCGTTGATAACCCATTGCATCGACGCAAGCGTGGTATGCAGATCAGTCTCGATCTTCGGCAGCGCAACGTTGACCACGGATTCGTCGACGAACGCCATGGTCGATCCCAGCACCGCTACGGCCAGCACCCAGGCCTTGTCCTGTCTTGAGCAAACAGTGGTGCCGCGGGTGGACCGGATGATCTGCGCGGCGCAGGGCTGCGCCTTCACTTTAACCACGTGCTAACTGCTCCAACCGGGGCAAAGCTCTAGCGGTAGCTGTGCCGTAAGTGAGCAAGAAAACACAGTGCATTCGCTGCCCGGCAGGCACATGCCCAGGGGAAACGCGATATTTGGTCTCGAGCCATTATCTCCCCCATTGGCCCCCTTCGGCCGTTTTTGGATCGCTTGGGTTACCTGCGCGTGAATCATCTATAGTTTGCCCGCAAGGCGTTTACCGAAAGACCAGCCTATGCGAGCGCTGCTGTCTTCTACCCTCATGGTGGTTGCGTTGGTTTTTCCTTACACCAACGCGACGGCGGCCGACATGCTGCGCTGCGGTTCATATCTCATCCAGGAAGGCGACGATGCCTCTTCCGTCGTGGCTAAGTGCGGGGAGCCGACGGAGCGAACCACGATAACTGAGCCGATATATGGCAGCTCCCCCGACGGCGGGAACTTTTTTACGGGTCAGGTCGCCTACACGCAGGTGTGGCGCTACGACCGCGGCCCGACGCAGTTCCCGGTGATCATCAAGATCGTCGATGGCGTCGTGCAATCAATTCGCTTCGTGAGATAGCGGCGAATCACCAGCTTCCTGCCAGTCGTTGCGCGAAGCTCCATCTGCGCATCCGCATCGAGTGGATCCGCCGTGAGTGGCGGAGGCCGACGCGGCGCGATTTCACGTCTCTCCGAGCAGATTCAGCGCCGCGTCGACGCGGTCATCCGACACGAGTAATTGTACGCCTTCCGCTCCACCTTCCATGCCCACGCCTATACCGACAACGACCGAAGGTATGCCAGCGGCTTCCAATGCAATCCTCGCCAGATCGGCTTCGACCCGCGTCGGGTAAGTCTTGATGGTTCTCATCGATAGTTGCTCCGCCTATGGCGTGGGTATACCGCGCACACGTGGTGCACCACGTCCTTCCATGCAGCAGGCATCATCGAAACCGAGTGACCCTCTTTGCTGCTTTTCACTAGCCGGATGGCATATCCTGACAGACGGAGACTTGTATGAAAGCCAATGAGCGTGACAGCGGCGCGGCCTCCCAGGGGAGCACGGCGCTACACGGCGCCCACCTCAGAACGCTCGAAGCGCTGTTCCGGCACCCGCCGGCGCACAACCTCGAGTGGATGGATGTGATCGCGCTGATCGAGAAAATAGGGGCGGTGCGCAAGGCGGGCGGCAATAGTTTCAGCTTCGATGTTGGCGAGGAGCATTTCTTGATGCACAAGCCACATAGCAAGGATCTGACCCCTTCCCAGGTGGTCGACCTGCGGCATTTCCTGCAGCGCAGTGGTTGGTCGCCTGAAGCGCCCTCCCGGGCACCGGCTCATCCCGAGCCGGCGGCGCTCACGCTCCTGGTGGCGGTTGATCATCATGGCGCGAGGATCTATCGCCTCGATACGGCGTCCCACGACGTCTCCAAGCGGGAAATCAGACCCTATGACCCGCATCATTTCCTGCATCACCTTACGCATAAGGAGCAATCACGGGAACAAGGCCAGCGGGCGCCCGAGGACACTGGCTTCTACAAGACAGTCGCCGCCGCACTCGCTGCTGGCAGCGCAATTGTCGTGGTTGGCCATGGAACGGGAAAGAGCAACGCGGCCCAGCACCTGACGGAATACCTGCGCACTCACTACCGCGAAACGTATCAGCGCATCGTGCGCGAGATCGGGGCTGACCTGTCTGCTATGACGGCACCGCAACTGTTAGCACTGGCAGAGCAGGCACTAGGCCGAGCGTCTTAAGCGGCGACGGGGGCGGCGGCTGTTAGCGTTGCAATGTCGCGCTGGCCTTCTGCTGAGCGGCCGCTGGCGAGTGCTGTAGAGGACTCCATGAAGCCGCATGTGATCATGCATATGATGTCCAGCATCGACGGCCGTATCGTTACAACGGACTGGCCAGATAATTTCGACGTCGATGACTTCTACGAGCGCGTCCATGCTGACCTTCGCGGTGACGCCTGGATCGTCGGCCGGGCCACCATGGCCGAATTCGCGGCGGGCGGGCCTCGGCCGATTAGCACCGAGGAGCGCTTTGCGCGCGAGACTTGGAAGGCACCGAAGGCAGACCACGGCCCATACGCCATTGCCTTCGATCGTCACGGCAAGCTACACCTCAATAAGGGCGACGCGAACGGCGACCCGCTGATCATCGTTCTAACGACGAACGTGTCCGACGACCACCTGGCCGAGCTGAGGCGGGACCGGATTTCTTACATCTTCGCCGGCGCCGACGCTGTCGATCTCGCGCATGCGCTCGTAACCCTCAGGAAGGAGTTCGGGATCGAGCGGCTGCTGTTGGAAGGCGGCGGTGGCATCAACGGTGCGTTCCTGGCAGCAGGGTTGATCGACGAGATCAGCCTTCTCCTGATGCCGTTGGCTGACGGTGCCGAGGGCACGCCGACCCTTTTCGACCGAATCGGTGGTTCCGGCAGAAGGCTCAAGCTCCGATCAGTGACGAGGCTTGAGCATGACATTGTGCATCTTCGGTATCAGGTGACGTAGTGTCCGCGCACCTGGCCGCTGCCGGGCCATCCGCGGACCTACCCGCGCCGCGCGTCGGCAGGGCTAGCGGGGTGCCGCGCTCAGCGCGCGGCTCCGTAACACGCCTTTGGCAACCCGCCGATCAGGCGGCCAGCCACAGGCCTAGCTCAACAGTGTGAGTAGCAATTCAGCAAATGACGCCCCGCTGCCATTCCCGAATGCCAGCTGACGCCACGATCGCCTCGGCAAACCGCGCAGGAAACCCGCTGATTGCCCGGGTCGCATCAACAAGCGCATGCTTATCGCCAGGCGTCGGGGGCGCCGCAACAAAATGAGAACCGAACCAGAGCGTGTATCCCTCTCAACCGCAGGTGAACCTAGCCGTCATGGCCCGGCGCAGCTTGGCAAGCGGCTCCGGTTGGTGCTCCAGTGAGGACGCTCACCGCGAGCTGGCATTGTCCATGACCCGTTGGGCCCGTTTCCGCTCGAACGACGACCGCATCGGCTTCGGTGTGTTCGAGGACGACCGGATTGTGGAATATAGTGGTGACCTGTTCGAGTCCCCGCGACCGACCGGGACGACGATCCGGCGCGGGGCATTTACGTTGCTCAGTCCGTGCACGCCCTCGAAAATCATCGCGTTGTGGAACAACTTCCATGCGTTGGCGACCAAACTCGGCAAGGCGGCCCCCGCATATCCCTTGTTCCTCCTCAAGCCGAGCACCTCGGTCATCGGCCCGGTCGAGCCAATCGAGCGGCCGATGGGCTACACCGGCAAGGTTGCATACGAGGGAGAGCTAGGCATCGTCATCCGGCGCAGGTGCAAGAATGTCAAGGTCAGCCAGGCACTCGACTATGTCATCGGATACACCTGTGTAAACGACGTCACGGCGGCAGACGTGCTCAATGACAACGTCGACTTTGCGCAGTGGTGCCGCTCCAAAAGTTTCGACACGTTCTGCTGCCTGGGTCCGGTCATCACGACCGAGCTCGAATGGCCGCGGGCGCGCGTCGTCACCCGGGTCGACGGGATCGAGCGCCAGAACTATCCATTGTCGGACATGATCATCTCACCCGCCGAGCAGGTGAGCCGCATATCTCACGACATGACTCTGCTGCCCGGCGATGTGATCGCCTGCGGAACCTCCCTGGGCGTCGGATCGATCAAGGATGGCTGCACCGTCGAGGTCACCATCGACGGAATAGGTTCCTTGACGAACCGCCTCTCTGTCGGCGCCGGTAGCATGGCCGCGTCCACGCAACCCTGATAAGGGACGCTCCTGACCCGATGCGGTCTGTCGTGATTAAAATCGTTCGCAACGGTTGGTTCGCAGGAGAGCGCGCGTGCTGAATCTGCTGCCGGATCTCGGCGATTGGCCGAGGCTCGATTGGGAGCAATGGAAGGAGACGGCGGAAACCCTTCACATGTGCATGCAAGTTGTTGGAAAGACGCGTCTGGCTCTCACGCCTCTTCAGAATCATTGGTGGAATACAGCCTTCTATGTCAGCGCGCGTGGGCTTACAACATCGACGATGCCGACGAACAAGCGATTGCTCGATGTCGAATTCGATCTTCTGTCCCACGAAGTGGTCTGCCGTACCAGCGCGGGGGAAATCGGCCGAGTCGCTCTCCGCGCTGTTCCAGTGGCACAGTTTTTCATCGAGTTCTTCGACGCCCTTGCGTCGCTCGGTGTCACCGTAAAGATCAATCCGATGCCGGTCGAAGTCGAGAATCCCATTCGCTGCGATCTCGACACGGTGCATTGCAGCTACGACCGGGATGCCGTCACGCATTTCTGGCACACGCTGAGGATTGCGGACACGCTGCTGAAGCGGTTCTCGACAAATTTTTACGGCAAAATCAGCCCGGTTCACTTCTTCTGGGGTTCTTTCGATCTGGCCGTGTCCCGATTCAACGGCAAGCGCGCGCCTCAGCGGTCCACTGATCCGATCCAGCGTGAGGCTTACTCCCACGAGGTGATCAGCGCTGGTTTCTGGCCGGGCAACGGAGGCTACGGGCGGGCGGCATTCTACTGTTACGCAGCGCCGAGCCCCGAAGGCCTCGACAGGGCCGTCATTTCGGGCAAAGGCGGTTTCAACGCGCAGCTGGGCGAGTTCATCCTGGATTACGATGACGCCCGGACGGCCGCCGATCCCGCCGAGACGGTCCTGGAATTTCTTGAGCAGACGTATTCGGCCGCCGCGGATAGAGCGAATTGGGATAGACGAAATCTCGATCGCACCGATGACGTCGCGCGCGCCGTGCACCTCAAAGCGCCAGACCCCGGCAGCGGCAAGTAAGCGACTACCCGGTCCGATGGATCCGTGGGGGCGGCCAGCAACGGGCGAACCCCGGGCGGAGCGTGCGCTACCGCACAGACTAGCGCACGTTGGCGGAGCAGCGTCTATCTTCTGAGTTCGGGACTCCCCCTCGAGCGACTGTTCGACCGAATTCAGCATTGGTCTGCCGGCGCGGACATCCACGCCGGCAGCCTTTGTTTGGCGTCACTGAGCGAGTGGAGATCAGCTTGAGTCTCGTCGCAGAGCGTGATTATTTGCTGGCCGCCGCCTTCTGCGACGTGACCGACTGCAGACACGTCGAGGCCGAGTTAGTCGTGGCGCGCGAGTCCGCGCAGCGTGCGCGCGATGAAGCCGATCGCGCCAACTTGGCAAAGAGCCGCCTTCTGGCCACTGCCAGTCACGACCTGCGCCAGCGCCTCCAGCGCCTCGCTCTTCTCAATGGCACCTTGCGCCTGATCGCGTCCCGACCGGATGCCGCCGACATACTCAGGCAACAGGAACAGGCCATCGGGGCGATGTCGCGGCTCTCGAACGACCTGCTCGACATCAGCGCGCTGGAGTCTAACGCTATCAAACCCGAGCTGACCGACTTCACCGTCGCCGGGTTGTTCACGGACTTGCGCAGCGACTTCGCGAGCCTTGCGACAAACAAAGGCCTGAAATTGCAGATCCCGGATGAGTGCACGGACTGCGCGCACAGCGATCCTGCGCTGGTGCAGCTGATCCTGAGTAACCTCGTTTCCAACGCCATCAAGTACACGCGGGAAGGTTGGGTACGTTTGCGTTGCCTGCACGAGCAAGGGCTGGTCCGCATCGACGTACTGGATACCGGCGTCGGCATTACGGCGAATCAGGTGCGCCACATCTACGATGATTTTTATCAGGTCGGAGTCCCTGCCAATGTCTCGCGCGATGGATGTGGCTTGGGACTGAGTATCGTGCAACGCCTGGTAAGGTTGCTCGATCTCAGGCTCAACGTGCGCTCCGAGCTTGGCAAAGGCTCAGCATTCTCGCTTCTGCTGCCCGCGAGCAGGAACCGGATTGAATCGCGGCGGGCCCGGCCAGAGACGACGCCTTTACGCCAGCCGCAGATCGATAAGCCCCATGTTCTGCTGGTGGAAGACGATCGGGCCGTGCGAGACGCAACACGCATGCTGCTGAAGGTCGAGGGCTACCGCGTAACCGCAGTCGCTTCGCTCGCAGAGGCGCTACAAGTAGCAGGCGACGGCGCCGGCCTCGATCTTCTTATAACCGACTATCTCCTGAGCGAAGGTGAGACAGGCCTCCAGATCATTACGGCGCTGCGCGAGCGCCTAGGTCCTTTCTTGAAGGCCGTGCTAATCACCGGAGATACCTCTTCGGCGGTCAAGGATCTGCCCCTCGATCCGTACCTGCGAATCACAATCAAGCCTGTCGAAGCCGACGAGCTACTGACGTTGCTCAGAGCGTTACTAGCCACCTGATCTGCATTCAGGTGTTCCGCGGCCGCATTTGTTTAACCGGAATACCGTCGGAGTTCAGACCTCCCATCATTTGAAGACGTAGCTGAAACTCACCGACACAGCGTTCTGCGTGCGCTGGCGCACGGAAGCGGTTCCGCATTGGGCTTATCTGTCTTTATCAGCAGCGGCTTCCTTGAATGCAGAAGGGAAGTTGCCAATGAGACAGAAGCTCCTTGCGTGCGCCACGGCCGGGCGTTTGGACGGTCGCGGCGCTCTTGTAAACACGACCATGGCTGAACAAAGTACAGCTCGCGCCCGAGCTCACGAAGCAGGCTGATGTTCGCTCTCCTGTACGGTGCCATTCGCCTCCCACCGTGGGGCTATGCGGCATTCACTTTCGCGACGGTAGAGCTGATGTTCCTCGGAATTACCTTGTACCTTCATCGTGATCAGTCCCATGGTGGGCTCGTGTTGCATCCAGTGCTGCGGCACTTTTTCCGATTCTGGTTGTGGTTCTGTTCGGGGACGGTGACCCGGGAGTGGGTTGCGGTCCACCGCCGGCACCACGCGTATGCGGATCGGCCCGGAGACCCCCATAGCCCGGTAGTCTTCGGTCTCAACCACGTCGTACTACAGGGGTATGAGCTCTACACCGCGGCGACGCGTGATCCGAAGATCCTGGCCAATTATGGGCGTGGCACGCCCGATGACTGGCTTGAGCGGAATCTCTATAGCCGCTTTCCCAAGGTCGGGATTTCCCTCTTTGTGGTCTTGCAACTGGTCCTGTTCGGTGTACCGGCGATCACCATGATCGCCGTGCAAATGATTGCGCAACCTTTTTTCGCCGGCGGCGTCATCAACGGACTTGGCCACGCAGTGGGATATCGAAGCTCTGAAATGCCCACTGCCGCTACCAACATCGTGCCCTGGGGCGTGCTGATTGGCGGCGAAGAGCTGCACAATAACCACCATGCGTTTCCGTCCTCCCCACGGTTTGCGATGCAGGCCTGGGAGATCGACATAGGATGGCTATTCATCTGCGTATTGCGTGCACTTGGGCTCGCTCGCGTCGGCAGCCTCGCGCCGAGGCCGAAGCTAATCCGCGACCACGCTGAGATGGGCGCCGACACCGTGCGGGCGTTGTTCATCAATTGCATGCACGTCCTGCGCGACTACCGTCGCCGCGTTATACGGCCGGTGTTCCGCGAGCTGACGAAGCAGGAGTGTGCGGCTGTGCCCGCTCGGGGTTCACGGCAGCTGCTCGTTCGGCACCCGAAGCTGCTCGACGAGCGATCCCGCCAGCAGGTGCGCGAACTACTCGACCGATATGAGGTCCTGAGAACCGTGGTCGAATTCCGTGATCGCTTGCAACAGATTTGGGATGGGCGCGCGCTGGAGCAACTGCGCGCGCTGTGCGCCCAGGCTGAGGGCAGCAGCATCCTGGCACTCAGGAAGTTCGCGTTGCGGTTGCGTACTTACGCACCGGCAGCGTGATCAACTCGAAGCGCCGGAGGCGGCATTCGGGTGAGGACGCAACAGCAGGCGATCGCTCTCTTTCTTGACGACGGCATAACACTCGCAACACAGCTGCTCCAGTTTCGGCCGGTCGAGCACCGTGATCTGCCCACGGGCGTAGCGGATGACGCCGAGCTTGTGCAGCTTGCCGGCGGCGTCGGTAACACCTTCACGACGCACGCCGAGCATATTGGCGATGAGTTCCTGGGTCATGGTCAACTGGTTGGACGACAGGCGGTCGAGGGAGAGCAGCAGCCAGCGGCATAGTTGCTGGTCGACCGAGTGATGACGATTGCACACCGCGGTTTGCGCCATCTGCGTGATCAGGGCCTGCGTGTAGCGCAGAAGCAAGAGCTGCAATTCGCCGTTGCGATGGAACTCGTCCTTAAGGAGCTGTCCGATCAGACGGTAAGCGTGGCCGGCGCTCTGCACGATGGCCCGACTCGGGGTGGTTTCACCGCCCATGAATAGCGCGATGCCGATCAGGCCCTCATTGCCCACCACCGAGATTTCCGCCGACGCGCCGTCAGCCAGGACGTACAGCAGGGACACGATGGAGTCGGTCGGAAAATAGACGTGGCGCAGGACATCGCCGGACTCGTACAAGACCTTGCCGAGAGGCATGGGGACGAGCTGCAGGTGCGGGTAGAGTCGCTCCCGCTCCGCAGTTGACAGCGCAGCGAGCAGGTAATTTTGCTGCGGATCGCCGATCGGGCCAGTCATGGACAGTCTCATTCCCGTGAGCTACCACGGGCGGGAACCAGGGGCCGATTATAGACGGACTGTAGTCCGGCTGCGCGCGCTAACGTACAGAGCACCTTTGCCGAAGGGTCAACGCCTCGCGCGCTTACCCGAGCGGCATCCGGCGCAGCTAAATTGCCCTTCCGCACGCGGCTGGACACGTCGAACCAGGTGTCCTTCGTGTGCCGACGTACAGACCGGGCGGCTCAAGGCCGCGTAGCCTCACCGGCGTAGGCAGTTCGAGGACACTTTTATGAACATTATCATTTGGCTCGTGGTCGGTGGATTGATCGGATGGGCAGCAAGCGCCGTCATGCGAACCCAAGAGGGCATGCTCCTTAACGTGGTGGTCGGAATCGTCGGCGCGGCGCTCGGCGGATGGCTCTTAAGCCCGCTCGTCGGGGCGTCGACCATCAATCAGAGTAACTTCAGCGTACCGAGCTTGCTCGTTTCGTTTTTGGGAGCGGTCATCCTGCTCGGCATCGTGAACCTGGTGCGGCGAGGCGTACTACGACGGTAGTGCAACATCGTGCGTCTTGAGCAATCGCCTCGCGGCACCGACCGCCGGCTGGGTGGAGGGCGGCCGCAGCCGTTGTCGCACGCAGGTACGCTTGCCTTTGCGCACCAGCCCGTGCATCGATGCAGTCGCGGGCTAGCTTAGGATTCGAGCGTACATTTTTTTGTCCGCGGCGTAACATCCGCAAGCAGCGGTTTCGAGTCCACTTCCGTCGAGGATGTTGAGCCTACCGCGGCTGTAACGGATCAGCTTGCGTTTGCGTAGCGAACCAGCGGCTCGAGTGACACCAGCGCGGCGCACGCCGAGCATGTAGGCCAGAAATTCATGCGTGATTCGGAACTCATCGGTGTGCGCGCGATCGCGAGTCATCAACAGCCAACGGGCAAGCCGCGCTTCTACGAGATGGAAGCGAGTGCAAGCAGCCGTTTGTGCGAGCTGGCTAAGCATTACATAGAGGTAACGCTTCAGACCTCGTTGCAGCGCCGGACTGCGTTTGAGCTCACGCCGAAAAGTCGCGGTCTCCATTCGCCAGGCCGCGCCCGCGCCCTGCACCAGGGCGTGCAGCGGTGCAGCGTCGACCCCCAGCAGTAACGAGATCCCCAGCATGCCTTCGTCGCCGACGAGGCCGACTTCGAGATTGGCGCCGCCGTCGATGGGGGTGATCAGAGAGATGAAGCTGTCGGTCGGGAAAAAGACGTGGCGAATAGGCTCGCCGGGCTTGCAGAGCACATCAGCGAATTGAAGCTCAACCTGCTCGCAGCGCGCGAGCAGATGCTTACGATCCGGACCTGGTAGGGCTGCGAGCAGACGATTTTCCACGACGCGCCGCGACGGCTGTAACACCACGACCTCTCGTGCCGGTTGCGCTGGCTATGGGCAAGCTTGACGGGCGGTCCTGCAGCGGTCTGTTCGGTGGAACGCTTAGCGCTAACTCGGTCGGGGAATCCTTTGCTCGGCTGTGTATGGTATCGCACAGACCTCCAGCGTATTCGGCGCATCCTCAAACGGACCACACTGATGTGTGGGGGGGTAGCATGTCCCGGAACATACTTCTGGTCCTGGCGGACGCCGCGGAAGCGAAGGTCGTCCGACGGTCGCTGGTCGCCTCACACGACGGACCCCTCACGGTCGAGTGGGTAAGTCGCTGCGGCGAGGCGTGTGATCGACTGGGCAGCCAAGAAGGGGAACAAGTCGCAGCGGTCGTGGTCGATCTTTTCCTGCCCGATAGCCAGGGGATCGAGACCCTCGAAGCGATTTTGCGCGCCTCGCCCCATGTTCCAATCCTGGTCCTGAGCCACCTGCGCGACGAGGATGTCGCGAGGCTTGCCGTGCAGAACGGAGCGCAAGACTATCTGCTGGACGAGCGACTCGACGGTTATTCGTTACCGAAAGCCCTGAGCAACATGCTCAGGCGCTCGGCCTATGCAGAAGGCCAGTTCCTGGAGAGGGAGCGGGCACAAGTCACACTCAACTCGATCGGCGATGCCGTCATCAGCACCGACCTCGCAGGCAACGTTACCTACCTCAACACGGTTGCCGAAAGCATGACGGGCTGGTCGCGACGGGAGGCATGCGGCCGGCCGCTGCAGGAGGTGTTGCGGATCATCGACGGGGATAGCCGCCAACCCGCTCTGAATCCGCTGTCGCTGGCGATTTTGCACAACAAGACCGTCGGCCTGAGCGCGAACTGTCTTCTGATCCGCCGCGACGGCTATGAGTCTGCCATCGAAGATACCGCAGCCCCCATTCACGACCAGCGCGGGCAGGTGACGGGCGCCGTGATCGTTTTCCACGACGTCGGTGTGGCCCGTGCGATGTCGCTCAGGATGTCCTATCTGGCCCAACACGACTTTCTCACCGAATTGCCCAACCGCATGTTGCTGAACGACCGACTGACGCAGGCGATAGCGTCGGCGCATCGTCACAGCAAAGCGCTCGCGGTTCTATTCCTGGATGTGGATAACTTCAAGCACATCAATGACTCTCTGGGTCATGCGACAGGCGATCAGCTTCTCAAGTCTATCGCAGCGCGTTTGGTGGCCTGCGTGCGCAGCTCAGACACCGTCAGCCGTCAGGGTGGGGATGAATTCGTGGTGCTGCTTTCGGAAGTCACTCACACGCAAGATGTAGCCGTGGCTGCTGATAAGATACTCGCCGCAGCGAGCGCCCCTCACCGTATCGGGCATCAGGATTTGCATGTCACGGTGAGTGTGGGCATCGGCGTGTACCCTGATGACGGCACGGATGCCGAAACACTGTTGAAGAATGCAGACCTTGCACTGTTCTGCGCCAAGACCCATGGCCGCAACAACCATCAGTTCTTCCAGCCGGATATGACTGTGCGCGCGGTTGAGCTACGGTTTGAAGCAAGGACCTGAGTCGCGATGGAGGTCGGGACGCGGCGCACATGGTGAGAAGGCCCGGGCGATTGCTGGGCTGAGAGTTGCACGGACTCCTTTGTACGCTACCGAACTGAACGGGGCATCTTAATCGCTCATGCTTGCCAGGCTGGTGCGATGGTCATGATCGGCGGGGAGCCCCTGCCGAAACCTGGTCGTCGACGGAGCCTAGGTTCCAGTGTCGAATAGATCGGGGCAAGGATGCCCCGAGCCGTCTTCTAACAAATCTCGCGGCGTTAATTGCCAAGAGTCCGCAGCGTGTGGTGCGAGGGCCATGAGCCCGTCTGAGATCCACCGCTGTTAAAATGCATTCAGCACCTTGTCCGCCGTCTCTTTGGCCGCGTCCCAGGCCTTCTGCGCCGCCTGCTCGGTGTCCTTGGCAGCTTTGCGCGCGGCCTCCTTGCTCGATTCACCTGCTTCTTTCGCAGAGTGCTCGGCCTTTTGAGCCGCATCATCGGTAGCAGCAGCCGCTCTTTTCGCGGCTTCTGCGGCTGTCCGCGCGGCCTCCCTGGTATCTGCGGTTGCCTTCACGGCTGCTTCAGCAGTCTTGTGTTCGGCCCGCTTTGCCGCCTCGTCGGCCTTATGAGCTGCCCGTTCGGTCGCTTGAGCCGCTGTTTGAGACTGCTCACTAACGGCTTGTGCGGCGCTTTGCGCAGCCAATTTGGCGGCATCAGCTGCGTTCTGCGTTGCCTGCCTGGCTTCCGTGGCGGCCCTGCGCGCACTGTCCTCAGCGCTTTGGTCAGATACCCGCACCGCTTCATTCGCCGGCGCTGCAGCATTTTGAGCGGCGTACGCGCTGCCCGCGAACAACAATGCGGATAGAGTCAACCGAATTCGCAGGTTCATTGTATCCTCCTTACATACGCTCAGCCCGTGGCCGGTCATCGCCGTGGTGCTTTCGCCGAGCGGCGCTCCAGGTGTGAGTCGTACCCAATCCCGAAGTTCGGCAGCTACCACAGTTTGCCGATCCAATTCGCGCCAACGAATGTCTCCCAGACCGCTAGCAACAAGACCGTCAACACGATGACGGCGCACAGCAGAGCGATGGAAAGTAGCAGCCCGTCCTCCTCGAGATAGGCCAGCGAGAGCAGGGCGATCAGCAGGGCAGGGACGACGTTGCTCAGAGGGATTGGAGTAAATACCAGCGTGGTGCTGAGGAGAACAACAATCGTGCCGACGATGCGCTTGGTCACGTCGAGCGGGATTGGCCAGCGCGGATGGATCATTGTCTCGAGATGTTTCAGCACTGGCACGGCTCGCTGCACCACGGCCGCGAGGTGCCTCGTCCCCAATGGGCGATCGGCGATGCGGCGCGGGAACTTCGGCGCGGAATAGCCCGCGATCATCTGAATCGCGGGGACCATCAGCAGCAGACCAGCCAGGATTGAGACTCCCGGTGCGATCGCTGCCAGGGCGAGTATGAGCATAATCATGCCGAAGGAGCGGCTGCGCAGGTTGGTCGTTAGCCAGCTCAAGGTGAAATGATCCTTCGGCGCCTCGTCATACAGTCGCTGTAGCGCAACGGAGGCGCGGATGAACGTTCTTGCGGCGCGGGGCGGCTTCGGCTTCAGCGCGGATGTCCGCCGGTAGTAGGTCATGCGACGCCTGTCACCAGGAACCGATCCCATCGCCAGATCAGCCGGGACTTTTGAAATCGATCACGTGTGACCGGCTGACGCACAATAGCTCCTGAACTCAGCCGGTACTGTGCTCTTCGGCCGAATTGGCGGGCTGTGGGCTGGCGAACCGACCTTTGGAAACCTGAGGGTCACAATAGCGCAGAGCTCCGTTTGGAGACCAAGCGTGCCGAGAAATACCGCACATTGGATTGTCAGCCTGATGCTGCTGCTGGGTGCCGCCTCGATGGTTTTGCTGACAGCGGCCCGTATCATCCGCGCGACACCCGCTTCGTGCGGTCCGCAAATCATGCTGTACGTCAGCCAACCTCTCTGGACCCGCGGTGGCTCCTCGGTCATCTCCTCACATTGGACACCGACTGACGGCCGAGCCGCCTACGTGCAATTCAGGCCGACCATTCAATTGACGAACACCCAGACAACCGAAGCAGCGCTCATGATACACAGCGCAGAAACTCGTTGAGCCAAGAACCTGGCGTCTTGGTATCGTCCAATGACCGGAGGAGCCCGGCGATGAAAATCAAGATCGAAGTAGTGGAACGCGCCGGGTGGTGGCAGGTGAAGGTCTGCGGCCTGCGCCATTCGAGATACCGCTCGCAGGCGGCCGCCAGGCATGGCGCGAAGCGGCTTGCGGCGCGGTTGAAGAAGCTCAGCGTGCAGGCGCGCAGCAGGACGGGCCGCATGCAGCTTGGGCAGCGTCTGCGCGTCGCGCACTGCGAGTTGTATTGCATCCGGACGCTGCTGCGAGGGCGACGCTGAACGCAGCCCCGCGGGGGAAGATGACGGCCGCGGTTGCCAGCGGCAGACAGCCTCGTCAACGCGCTATTTCTGCGTCGATTCGATTACCCGCCAGGACTCCGCGGTCGGCAGAGGCAGGACCTTCACTTCCATGCGGCTCTCCGGGACCCACATGGTGATCTGTTGCCCAACCTTCAGATCGCCAGCAGGGGTTTCCTTGCCGTCGACGTAGAACGTTCCCCCTCCCTGGGGCTTGACACTGAAAGTCGTGATCATGTTACCCGAGACATTCATAAGCTGCAGCGTCAGGTAGTCGGGCAAGTTGTTGATATATACCTTGGCATTGAACTTGGCGTACGTAGTGCCCTTATACACCCGGCCCTCGAGACACGCTGCGGGTGCCTTCGGATACTTGTCGAGAAATGCAGAGCTGAACTTGAAGGTGTTGCAGTCGACTTTCGGTAGATTGTTCGGATCAACCTTCTGCGCCCACGCAAACGACACTGGCGCGACGAGCGCGAGACAGACTATGAGTTTCGACGTTTTCATGGGCCTTACCTTCCCTTAATTAATCCACCGTAACCGACGTCGGCACGAGTCAACGTGACACGATGTTAGGCACTCTTCGAGACGTCATCTGTACGTTCGCGCACATTGGCAAATCGCTCCTTCCAGACGAGCCTGGGCTGCCTGTCGCTTTCGGCGCAAACCCGGTACGGGGACGCGGCAGGAACGCACCACATTTCTGGACTGCTGGTTCGCCAGCGTACCGGTTGATCGATGGGATCGGGAGGAGAATGCGACGCTCGAATCAAGGAGACGGATCATGGGTAGCAACGCGGTTAAAGATGGCTGGCAGCGCTTCCTCGATAGGCTGAAGCGGCTATGGGGAAAGCCACGTGACAACGCGGCAGGGGCGCACGCTAGGCGCTAAACGATCCGTCGACCCGGCGTATGCGTTCCGATGGTGGTGCGGGGCGGCATCCTCGTAGGAAGCTTGATGCTTTCTGGACCGGTGCTTAGCCTTCTCGCCCCAGCTCTCGTTGCAGCGCTTCCTCTCGTGCATCCTCAACCGCCAACAAGACAGCATCGGGATCAGCGGTCCGCTCGTCTCGGGCGAAGACACCCGTGAGCTCAGCGTCGGCGGTCAGCTCACCTTGCTCGAACTGCGCCCACATCTCGCGCGCAAACTCGGTTTTCAGTAGTTCCGGCGCGAAGCGGCCGAGCGTGCCGCGAATGTTGTTCACATCCCGCTCGAGCATGGCGAATGCACCATTGTTGCCCGCCGCATTCACGGCCTGGGGTAGATCGATGATCACCGGTCCCTGGGATCCGACCAGCACGTTGAACTCCGAGAGATCTCCATGGATGAGCCCGATGCTCAACATGCGCACGATCTGCTGGACGAGGAAGTGGTGATACTCGCGCGCCGTCTCGGGCGACAGATCGACTTCGCCAAGGCGCGGCGCAGGGTCCCCGGCGGCATCGGTCACCAGCTCCATGACCAGCGTGTCGTTGAAATAACCATACGGCTTCGGCACGCGAACGCCGGCGGCGACGAGTTTGTAGAGCGCGTCGACCTCGGCATTCTTCCACTGCGCTTCCTGCTCCTTGCGACCAAAGCGCGTGCTCTTGCTGATGGCACGCGCCTGGCGACTGCCGCGCACCTTGCGGCCTTCCTGGTAGCGCGCACGCTTCTGAAAGCTGCGCTGCCGCATGTCCCGATAGACCTTCGCGCAGCGCGTGTGCGCGCCTGAGCGCACCAGGTAAACCGTCGCTTCCTTGCCGCTCTTGAGGGAGCGGATGACTTCGTCGATCACGCCGTCATCGATCAGGGGTTGTAGCGCAGCGGGTGTCTTCATGAATCCTTGATTGGGCAATCGGGAACTGTTCGGCCGGCGTGGTGTCTCAACGGGCGACCTTCGCGTAAACGACATTTATAAAGAGTGGGTAGAATCCCACCCGCGGACGGTCGACGAGCATCACCGCTCGCCCCCAGCCCCTTCGGCGATGCGGCAAACACCTCCAGAAAGAGAATCGAAATAAACGCTAACTTATTGTTTTTGTTGGTGCCCGGGAGAGGACTCGAACCTCCACGGTGTTACCCGCTAGTACCTGAAACTAGTGCGTCTACCAATTCCGCCACCCGGGCAGCTTCAGGAAGGCCGCGCAATGTACGCACGGGTTCGGGGGCTGTCAATTGAAGGGCCGCCGGGGACAGGTCGGGCGTCGCCAGCACGGCGCCAAAGCCCCAGCGCGAGCGCGTGGCGGCACGGCGCACGCGCCTAAGTCATCTCACGCCGCGCCGGCTGCCTCGCGCCGACACGGCGCGGCAAAACGTTCACGCGCCGCGCCGGGCGGAGCATCGCAGGCAGCGGTGCACCCGGGTGGCTTCGTCGAGGGAACGGTGAGCGCTAACCGCGCCGGCTACGGCTTCCTGCGCGTAGAGGGTTTCAGGGACAGTATCTTCCTGCCGCCGCCGCAGATGCGCGGCGTGATGCACGGCGACCGGCTGCGTGTGCGCGTGTCGCGTGATGCGAGTGATCGTTGGTCGGGGGTCGTCGAACAGGTGCTCGGACGCGGCGTGACCGCCTTTCTCGGTACGGTCGAGCTGCAGGGACGCAGCGCCTGGGTGAGCGCCGCCGACCGACGGCTGCAGCTGCGGTGCGCGGTGGCGCCGCACGACCTGCATGGTGCACGCAACGGCGATTGGGTGATCGCGCGCATCACGCGCCACGCGGGCTCGGCATCCGCCGCACAGGCGGTGATCGTCAAACGCCTCGATCCCGACCGCCCCGTGGAGCTGGCCACGGAGTCGGCGATTGCGCGCTTCGATCTGCCCTGCGAATTCCCCAGCGCGGCGCTGCGTGAGGCGCAGGCCTGCGGGGAGCACGTCGATGCGCGCGAGGCCGCAACGAGGGTCGACCTGCGCGATCTGCCGCTGGTCACCATCGACGGCGAAGACGCGCGGGATTTTGATGATGCGGTGTATGCCGAGCCGCACGCGGCGGGCTTTCGCCTGATCGTCGCGATCGCCGACGTGAGTCACTATGTTCGGCCGGCTACTGCCCTCGATGCCGAGGCGCAGAATCGCGGCACGTCGGTGTACTTCCCGACGCGGGTGCTGCCGATGCTGCCCACGGCGCTCTCGGATCATCTGTGCTCGCTCGCCCCGCACGTCGACCGGCTGTGCTTTGCGGCCGACATGGTCGTGAGGCGCAGCGGCACGCTGCAGAGTGCACGCTTCTATCCTGCGGTGATGCGCTCGGCCGCGCGCCTCACCTACACGCTCGCCAACGAGGCGCTGTTCGAGGGGCGCCCGGCGGCGCGCACGCAGCTCGGGCCGCTGTCGGCAACGCTCCCGGTGCTGGTCGATGTGTACCGGGCGCTCTACAAGGCCCGCAGCCGGCGTGGCGCACTCGATTTCGATGCCGCCGAGGCGGAGTTCATCATCGATGCCGGCGAGCGCGTCCGCGCCATCGAGCTGCGCGCTCGCAATCAAGCCCATCGGCTAATCGAAGAGTGCATGATCCTGGCCAACGTCGCGGTCGCGCAGGCGCTCGAGCAGGCGCGCGTTCCGACGCTGTACCGCGTGCACGGCCTGCCCGAGGAGGAGAAGCTCGAGCGGCTGTCGACCACGCTGCGCTCGCTCGGTATCGAGGCACGCATTCCGCAGACCGTGACGACACGCGACATGCAGGCGATCGCCCGCCGGGTGAGCGACGTCTCCGAGCGCACTTTCGTCGAGTCGCTGGTGGTGCGCGCCATGCCGCAGGCGATCTATCAGCCGGCCAACATCGGTCACTTCGGACTGGCGCTCACGCACTATGCGCACTTCACCTCGCCCATCCGGCGCTATCCTGACCTGATCGTGCATCGCACGCTCAGGGCGCTGATCAAGGCGAAGGGGAGCGCCACCGTGCACTACGCAACGGAGGAGCTGGCGAAGCTGGGCGAGAGTACCTCGCGGCTGGAAAAGCGCGCCGATGAGGCGGACCGCTACGTGTCGGGCTTCCTCAAGTGCACCTATTTAAAGGAGCGCATCGGCCAGACCTTCCAGGGGCTGATCACCACCGTGGTCGAGTTCGGCTGCTTCGTGCAGATTCTGGAGGTGGCGGTCGACGGGCTGCTGCACATCGATAATCTGCGCGATGATCAATACGTCATGGAGCCGGACGGTCATGGCTGGCGCGGCCGGCGCAGCGGCCGGCGGCTGCGCACCGGCACGCACCTGCGGGTGGCGGTGGCTGCGGTGAATCCCATCGAGGGACTCGTCGATCTGGCGCTCGCTGACGAGTCGTGAGCGTGCGCAGTTGCGGCTGATGCTTCCGGCATGAAGCGCACTGAGACCGTCTATGGTATCCACGTCGTGCGCGCGCTGCTCGAGCGCCACCCGGAGCGCGTGCTTACGGTGCATCTGGCGGAGCGGCGCGATGACGCGCGCCTGCGGGCGATCCAGGAGCTGGCGCAGCGCCGGGGGCGGCGGGTGGAGCGGGTCGACGTGCGCTCACTCGAGGCCCGGCTGGGCGATGTGGTGCACCAGGGGGTCGCGGCGGATATCAGCGCGCTGCCACCCTGGGGCGAGGAAGAATTGCTGGCGGCGCTCGAGCACGCACCCGCGCCAGTGCTGCTCGCACTCGACGGCGTGCAGGATCCGCACAATCTCGGGGCGTGCCTGCGCACGGCCGATGCGTGCGGTGCGCTCGCGCTGATCGTGCCGCGCGACCGCGCTGCGCAACTCACGCCCGCCGTGCGCAAGGTGGCGGCGGGCGCAGCGGAAACGACGCCGGTGGTCGCGGTCACCAATCTGGTGCGCACGCTGAAGCTGCTCAAGGAGGCGTCGCTGTGGGTGGTCGGGGCAGATGCCGCCGCGGAAAAGCTCGCGCACCAGGTGGATCTCACCGGCCCCGTGGTGCTGGTGCTCGGCGCCGAAGGGACGGGACTGCGGCAGCTGACCCGGCAGAACTGCGATTTTCTGGTACGTCTGCCACAGCTGGGTGCCGTCGAAAGTCTTAACGTCTCGGTGGCCGCCGGTATGCTGCTTTACGAAGCCGTACGTCAGAGAGGGAAGCCATGAAAGCCGTGCTGGTAAAGGAATACGGGAATCCCGAGCAGTTCGTGATCGAGGAGGTGCCGGCGAAGCATGCCGGTCCCGGACAGGTCTTGATCAGCGTCAAGGCCTGCGGCGTGAACTTCCTCGATTCGCTGATCGTTCAGGGCCGGTACCAGACCAAACCGCCGTTGCCCATGACCCCGGGCGCGGAGGTGGCCGGCATCATCAAGGAGACGGGCGAGGGCGCAACGGGGCTGCCGCCGGGCACGCGCGTGCTCGCCACGCCGGGCTTTGGCGGCTACGCCGAGGAGGTCGTGGTTGATGCGGCGCGGGTGTTCGCCATCCCGGAGCAGATGGATTTCACCACCGCGGCTGCCTTTCCCATCACCTACGCCACCTCGCATCATGCGCTCAAGGACCGCGCGCAGCTGCGCGCCGGCGAGACGCTGCTGGTGCTGGGCGCAGCCGGCGGGGTGGGTCTCACCGCCGTCGAGATCGGCAAGCTCCTCGGTGCGCGGGTCATCGCCTGCGCCTCGAGCGAGCAGAAGCTCGCGCTGTGTCACGAGTACGGTGCCGACGCACTCATCAATTACTCAAGCGGCGACCTGCGCGAGCGCGTGCGCGAGCTCACCGGCGGCAACGGCGTGGACGTCGTCTACGACCCCGTGGGTGGCGCGTTCGCCGAGCCTGCGGTGCGCAGTCTCGGCTTTCAGGGCCGTTACCTCGTGATCGGGTTCGCGAGCGGTGAGATTCCCAAGATCCCGCTGAATCTCGTGCTGCTGAAGATCACTTCGATCGTGGGTGTGTTCTGGGGCGCGTACAGCCAGGCGCGGCCCGAGCACAATGCGGCGAACATGGCGGAGCTGCTCGGCTGGTACGCCGAAGGCCGCCTGCGGCCGCACGTATCGGGCACATTTCCGCTGTCTGGCTACCGCCACGCGCTGGATGCCGTAACCGGGCGCACGGTGCAGGGGAAGGTCGTGCTGCTTACGGACTGACATGGCCGCGGCAGTTACAGCGCATCGCCGCCGAGGGGGGTGAACATGGATTTCGCATACAGCCAAAAGACCCGGGACTATCTGGCTCGGCTCGGCGCCTTCATGGACGAGCACATCTATCCGAACGAGCAGCGCTATCGCGCCGAGCACGACTCCGGCGATCGCTGGCAGGAGCCGCCGCTGCTCGGGGAGCTGCAGCGCAAGGCGCGCGCGGCGGGACTGTGGAACCTGTTCCTGCCGGACTCGCACCATGGCGCCGGGCTCACCAACCTCGAATACGCCCCGTTGTGCGAAACGATGGGGCGGGTGCGCTGGTCGTCCGAGGTGTTCAACTGTGCCGCGCCCGATACCGGCAACATGGAGACGCTCGAGCGCTATGGCACGCCGGAGCAGAAGAAGGAGTGGCTCGAGCCACTGCTCGCGGGCACTATCCGTTCTGCCTTCGCCATGACCGAGCCCGCGGTCGCTTCCAGCGATGCCACCAACATCGAAAGCTCGATCGCGCGCGAGGGTTCCAGCTACGTCATCAATGGACGCAAATGGTGGACCTCCGGTGCGGGCAGCCCGCGCTGCCGTCTGTTCATCTTCATGGGCAAGACCGACCCGCAGGCGCCCAGGCACCGCCAGCAATCGATGATCCTCGTACCGCGCGACACCCCCGGCATCACCATCCTCAGGCACCTGCCGGTGTTCGGCTTCGACGATGCGCCGCACGGTCACATGGAGATCGAGTTCCGCGATGTGCGCGTGCCGGCCGGCAATCTGCTGCTCGGCGAGGGGCGGGGCTTCGAGATCGCCCAGGGGCGCCTGGGACCCGGACGCATCCATCACGCCATGCGCCTGATCGGGGTGGCGGAGCGCGCGCTGGAGAAGATGTGCCGGCGCGTCAGCGCGCGCGTTGCCTTCGGGCGCCCGATCGCCGAGCAGTCGGTGACGCTCGAGCGCATCGCCGAGTCACGGTTGCGCATCGACCAGGCGCGGCTGCTCGTGTACCACGCGGCGTGGCTCATGGACACGGTGGGCAACAAGGCGGCCCGCGCCGAGATCGCCGCGATCAAGATCGCCGCCGCCGACACCGCCTGCCAGGTCGTCGACTGGGCGATCCAGGCGCACGGCGCAGCGGGCCTGTGCGAAGACTTCGACCTGGCGAACGCCTACGCGCAGGCGCGCTCGATCCGCCTTGCGGACGGCCCCGACGAGGTGCATCGCAACCAGATCGGACGGCTGGAGCTGCAGAAGTACGCGCACCCGTGAGCGGGGCGGTCGCATGAGCGGCGCAGGGTTCTCCGGCACGATGCCGGTCGCCGATGAGCAGCGCTTCGACATGAGCGCGCTGGAGCGCTGGCTGCGCGGGCAGCTGCCGGATTTGCGCGCGCCGCTCACGGTCGAGCAGTTTCGCGGCGGTCAGTCGAATCCCACGTTCCTGCTCACCGCCGGCGATGGCGCGCACTACGTGCTGCGCCGCAAGCCCGGCGGCCCGCTGTTACCCTCGGCGCACGCCGTGGATCGGGAATTCCGTGTCATCCGCGCGCTCGCGGGTAGCGCCGTTCCGGTGGCGCGCGCGCTGTGCCTGTGCACGGATGACGGCGTCATCGGCAGCATGTTCTACGTCATGAGCTATGCCGGCGGGCGCAATTTCTGGGATCCGACGCTGCCGGAGCTGAACTCTGCCGAGCGCAGCGCCATCTACGATGAGACCAACCGCGTGATCGCAGCGCTGCATACGCTCGACTATGCCGCGCTCGGCCTCGCCGACTACGGCAAGCCCGGCAACTACTTCGCGCGCCAGATCGCCCGCTGGAGTAAGCAGTATCGTGCCTCCGAGACCGAGCATATCGAGGCGATGGAGAAGCTGCTGGCGTGGCTGCCCGCGCACATTCCGCCCGGCGAGGAGACCACGCTGGTGCACGGCGATTACCGTCTCGACAACATCATCTTCTGCCGCGAGGCGCCGCGTATGCTGGCGGTGGTGGACTGGGAGCTGTCCACGCTCGGCCATCCGCTGGCCGATTTTTCCTACCATGTGATGCTGTGGCGGGTTGGTGACGGGGAGATCCGGGGTCTCAGGGGCATCGATCTGCCCGCTCTCGGTATCCCGACGGAAGCTCAGTACGTCGCCAGCTACTGCCGCCGCACGGAGCGCGGCGGCATCGATCCCGAGATGTGGGAGTTCTGCATGGCGTACAACATGTTTCGCATCGCCAGCATCCGCCAGGGGATCATGAAGCGCGTACTCGAGGGCACTGCCGCCAGCCGTCACGCGCGCGAGTCCGGCGAGCGCGCCCGCGCGACCGCGGAACTCGCCTGGCAGCACGTCGAGCGGCACCTGCTCGGCTGAGGGCGTCGCAGCGGCAGTGACCGCAGCGCTGCGCCGCGGCTGCGCCGCCGCCTCCCGGGCGCCGTCAGCGCCCCGCGCGACGCAGACGGGCGGTGCGCGCGGCAAAGCGCCAGCCGCACGGCGTGCGCTCGACGACATCACGATACACGACGCTGCCGACGCGGCCGTTGGCTCCGACCCCGATCCCCTTGGACAGCACGCGCACGGTGCCGTCGGCGTCCTCGCTCACCACGATGTTGGTGGCATGATGGGCGAGGGGGTGCGTCGCATCCGGCCGGCTCCACAGCTCGGCGATCGCTTCGGCACCGCGCACCACACCCAGCCCGAACTCGGACATGTCGTAGATGGCGGTGGGCGTGAACAGCTCACCGACCCGCTGCCATTCGCGCTCGTCGATGATATGCCCGTAAAGAGCCAGTAACTGATGGATCGCCAGAATGTCGCCGCTGTCGGGCATGACGCGTCCTTTGCGATCTGCGCGCGCCTGCGCGCGGGGAGCTGCTCGCGCAGATCCTAATCCGGATAGGGTAGGAGCGCACGCCATCTTCCGGCGCGACGAAGATCTGTGCGAGGCTGCGGCGATGGCGCGCTGGCTGCACCGTCCGTCGGGATCGAACTGGGGGGAGTTCGGTGCCGACGATCAACGCGGCCGCATGAATCTGTTGACGCCCGAGCGGCGCTGCGCGGCCGTGCGCGAGGTGCGCGAGGGACTGGTGTTCCCGCTCAGCCTGCCGCTCGACTATCCGGGCGGGGTCGGCTTGTGGGAGACACGCGCGCCGCCGCGCCTCACGGCGACGCACTTCGCTGACGGCCGCCCCGCCTACCCGCATCATGTGTCGGATGAACTGCCGCAGGCGACGGATGTGTTCTGCGATGATGCCGTGACCTTGTGTCTGCAGTATTCGACCCAGTGGGATGGGCTTGCGCACTGTGGCTCGGAGTTCGACGCCGACGGCGACGGTATCGCGGAGACCGTGTTCTACAACGGTTTCCGCGCCGGCCCCGACATTGCCGGGCCCGATGAGCCGGGCGGCCCGTGCGCGCACGCGCTCGGCATAGAGAATCTGGCGCGCGCCGGCGTGCAGGGGCGCGGCGTGCTCATCGATCTGCACCGCGAGTACGGTCGCGCCCCGGCGAAGGTCGGCTACGACGCACTGATGCGGCTCAGCGCGACGCAGCGCGTCGAGGTCGAGCCGGGCGACTTCCTGTGCCTGTACACCGGCTTCGCCGACCTGGTGCTCGAGATGCGCAAGCGTCCGGACCGCGCACTCCTGCAGCGCAGCTGCGCCGCTCTCGACGGCTCCGACCCGCAGCTGCAGCGCTGGATCGAGGACAGCCAGCTGGTGGCGATCTGCGCCGACAACGCGGCGGTGGAGACTACGCACGTGCGCGCCCCCGCCGCCGGGGTGCGTCGCGCGTTGCTGCCGCTGCACGAGCTGTGCCTGTTCCGGCTCGGCATTCACCTCGGCGAGCTGTGGTACCTGCGCGAGCTGGCGCAGTGGCTCGGCTCCCACGGACGCAACCGCTTTCTCCTCACTGCACCGCCGCTCGATCTGCCAGGAGCAGTCGGCTCGCCGGTGACGCCGCTGGCGACGGTCTAACAACAACCACTCACTGGAGTCGCTCATGACCTCGCTTCTCGTCCACGCCGCGCTCGGATTCGTGTGTCTGGGGCTGTTCTTCTATTTCAATGCCTACCTCTATCGGCCGGGATGGCCCGGGTCCGGCGTCACAGCGCTGGAGGCGATCTATTACCTGATTGCGCTGTGCTCGGTCTCGGCGGGCTGGTACTTCAACGTAAAGTACGTGCAGACCTATCCCACCGAGGCCGGCTGGGTGCACTTCACACGCCTGCTGTTCACCAACCCGGCGGCTGGCTCGGGCTCGCAGGATCTGATCACGGCTAACGTGTTCCTGTTCCCGCTCTGGACCATCATCGACGGATCGCGGCGCGGCCTCAGGCAGCCGTGGATCTATTTCGTGCTGAGTCTCTTCAGCAGTTTCGGCTTTGCCATGGCGCTGTATCTCGCCGCGCAGGAGCGGCAGGTGCGCTGGCAGCGGCAAAGCCACTGAAGCTTGAGCAACCCGGCAGCTGAGGCTGCGCGCGCCCGCCACTCAGGCGAGCGCGTGTCGCGCGGCGAGATAGGCGAAGGTCATCGCAGGCCCGAGCGTCGCGCCCGCGGCCGGGTAGGAATGGCCCATCACGGTCGCCGCCACGTTGCCGGCGGCGTACAGTCCCGCGATCGGGGCACCGGCTTCATCGAGCACCTGCGCGTGCTCGTTGGTGGCCAGCCCGCCGTTGGTACCGATGTCTCCCGGGTAGACCGCAACGGCGTAGTACGGTGGCGTGGCCAGGGGTCGCAGCGTGGGATTCGGCTGCACGCGCGGATCGCCGTAGTAGCGGTCATAGGCACTCTCGCCGCGGCGGAAATCCGGGTCGGCTCCGGAGCGCGCCTGCTCGTTGAAGCGCGCGATGGTGGCCTCAAGCGCAGGCGCGGGCAGCCGGAGCTTTTGCGCCAGCTCCTGCCAGCTCTGCGCCCGTACCAGCACCGCCTGCAGGTTGGCCTGCTGCAGCCAGTCGGGAAAATCCGGGATCAGCGGGCCGAGTGGGTAGCTGCGGCGCCAGGTGGCATCGAACAGCATGAAGCTCGGGATGGTCGGGGCGGCTTGCGAATGACAGCGCAGCATCTCCCGGCCGGCGACATGATAGGAGGCGGCCTCGTTCATGTAGCGTTGTCCCGCCTGGTTCACCATGATCGCACCCGGCAGCGAGCGCTCGAAGGCGAGCAGCCGTGCCCGGTCCTCGCCCGGCAGGCTGAGCGAGGTGCCCCACCAGGCCGAGTCCATGTTGAGCGTCGCGGCTCCGATGCGCTGTGCCGCGATGAGGCCATCGCCGGTGTTGTGCGTCTGCGAGCCGCTCCACGCCGGATTCGGCGCGAGCGGCAGATACTGCGCGCGCAGGCTGGCATTGCGCTCGAACCCGCCGGTAGCGAGCACCACGGCGCGCCGCGCCAGGATGCGCACCGGGCGCCCCTCGCGCTGCACCAGTGCGCCCGTGACGCGCCCGGGCGTGCGGATCAGCTCGCGCAGCGAGCTTTCGAGCCACAGCTCACCGCCAGCTGCGCGCAGCGACAGCATGAGCCGCGCGAGCAGCGCATTGCCGAGCGTGAGCCGTCGGTCGCGCCGCGAGGTGAGCCGCTGCGGGAAGTCGAGCAGGTAGTTGCCGAACAGGGTTGCGGCGATGCGCCGCCACCCCGGAGCGCGAAACAACAGCACGCCGGTCTCTTCCAGTGTCCAGCTCACCCTGCCGAGAAACTGCACCGCCGGATGCGGGGCGCGTAATCGCGCAAAGTCCGTACCGAGCTCGCTGGCATGCAGCGGCAGCGCCTCGTGCGAGCGCCACCCGGTCTTACCTCCCGGCATCTCGGGGTGATAGTCCGCGTACGGGTGGGCGCGCACCCTGACCTGCGTGTGCGCCTCGAGCCACTCGAGCATCTCGCGGCCGCGGCGCACGAACGCCCAGATGCGCTCGTCCGCCACGTTGGCGTCGGTGAGCGCGCGCACGTACTGGAAGGCCTCTTCCGGCGAGTCGCCATGGCCGGCGGCGAGTGCCTGGGCCGTGGCCGGGATCCAGATGACGCCGCCGGAGGTGGCGGACGTGCCGCCGAAGAGATCGCTCTTCTCGATGACGAGGGTTCGCGCGCCGTTAGTCGCCGCGACCACGGCCGCGGTCAAAGCGGCGGCACCGGAGCCCGCCACCAGTACGTCAGTCTCGGCGTCCCACTGCGCGGGCTCGCTCAAGCTGGCCGTACGTGGCGCTCGATGCAGCGCTCGCTGGCGGTGGCGGTGAGCACGCGCCGGTAGAGCGTGGTGCGCTGGTAGCTGCGCCGCCCGATTGTCTGCGCCAGCGCGGCGAGGCGCTCGGCGCCGAGTTCCTGGCCGTTGACGCCGCCCGCCGCACGGGTGATGGACTCGTTCATGAGTGTGCCGCCGAGATCGTTGGCACCGCAGCGCAGGGCGAGCTGCGCTCCTTCCGGCCCCATCTTCACCCACGATGTCTGGATGTTGGTGATGCCCGGATGCAGCGCGAGGCGCGCGACGGCGTGCATCAGCAGCGCCTCGCGCAGCGTCGGCCCCGAGCGAGCGGCGCCCCGCCGCCACAGCGGCGCCTCCATGTGCACGAACGGCAAAGGCACGAACTCGGTGAAGCCCCCGGTCTCGCGTTGCAGCGAGCGGATCGCGAGCAGATGCTGCGCCCAGTGCCGTGGATGATCGACGTGGCCGAACATGATGGTGGCGGTGCTGCGCAGTCCGACGCCGTGAGCCGCACGCATGACCTCGAGCCAGTTGCCGCTGGTGAGCTTGTCGGGGCAGATGAGCGCGCGGACCTCGTCATCGAGAATCTCGGCCGCCGTGCCGGGCAGAGTCGCCAGCCCCGCGGTCCGCAGCATGCGCAGGTAGTCGGGGATCGGCAGCCCGAGCGTGTGTGCGCCGTGGTGAATCTCGAGCGGCGAGAAGGCGTGCACGTGCATGTCCGGCACGGCGCTTTTCACCGCCGCGACGATCTCGAGATAGGTATGCCCGGTGTATGAGGGGTGGATACCGCCCTGCAGACACACCTCGGTGGCGCCCGCCGCGTGCGCCTCGAGCGTGCGCCGCGCAATCTCCCCGAGCTCGAGGCGGTAGGCCGGCCCGCGCAGATCCGCGGCGCTGCGTCCCTTAGAGAACGCGCAGAAACCGCAGTGATACAGGCAGATGTTGGTGTAATTGATGTTGCGGTTGACGACGTAGGAGACCTCGTCGCCAACATTGTCCGCGCGCAACCGGTCGGCGGCGCGCAATACCGCGCGCAGCTGCGCGCCCTCGGCGGCGAACAGCCGGACGATCTCGTGTACCTGCAGCTGCTCGCCGTGCGCGGCCCGCGCGAGCAGACGCAGCAGCTCGCGCGGCGCGCGCTCACGCAGCGCCTGCGTGTGGCGCGGCGCGGCGGCAGCCTCGCCGATCCACTCGCGCGCCGCTACCGGCACGGGACTCGCGGCGCCGGCATACCAGGGGTCGGTGCGCGCCCGACCGAAGCTGTCGCAGCGGCGCCGGATCGCGCTGCGCAGCCGGGCGTCCGCCCAGCGCTCCGGATCACGCGCAAAGGCCGGCGTGATGGCGAGCCGCTCGATGAGCTCGCGACCCGCGGCGCGGGTCTCGGCGGTGAGCGCCGCGAGCTGCGGCCACGGCGCTTCCGGGTTGACGTGATCCGGCGTCACCGGCGACACCCCGCCCCAGTCGTTGACTCCCGCGCGGACGAGGGCGCGCAGCTCGCCCGGGCGCAGATTGGGCGGCGCCTGCAGCGACATGCGCGCACCGAAGATGAGCCGCGCCACGGCGATCGTCCATTGCTGTTCCGCGAGCGGTGGCTCGGGCGCGCGCGCCATGCGGGTACCGGGCTTGGCGCGGAAGTTCTGAATGATCAGCTCCTGCAGATGTCCGTGGGTATCGTGCAGCGCGCGCAGCGCCAGCAGCGCCTCGATGCGCTCGCGCCGTGTCTCACCGATGCCGATGAGGAGGCCCGTGGTGAAAGGGATGGCGAGCTCGCCGGCCGCGCGCAGCGTGGCCAGCCGCGTGGCGGGGTGCTTGTCGGGTGAGCCGCAGTGCGCTCCGCCGCGCAGGCCAAGCCGCTCGCTGGCCGTCTCCAGCATCAGGCCCATGGAGACCGCGGTCGGGCGCAGCATGGCGAGATCAGCGTGCGTCATCACGCCGGGATTGA
This sequence comes from uncultured Gammaproteobacteria bacterium, assembly GCA_963837075.1. Lineage (GTDB taxonomy): Bacteria > Pseudomonadota > Gammaproteobacteria > Steroidobacterales > Steroidobacteraceae > 13-2-20CM-66-19. The sequence goes on from CAWILY010000009.1 coordinate 2,245,107, forward strand.
GGTGCGGCAGGAGCCCGCTGCGCGTGAACACCTCGCCCGCCACGTGCGCGAGGTACTCGAGCGTCGTCGCGAAGCCGAGCTCGTGGAGTGCGCGGCGCGCCGCCAGGTAGCGCAGCTCGGGCTTGTCCCCGAGCGTGAACAGCGCTTCCTTGCAGCCGGCGGAGGCGCCCGCGTTGGCAATCTCCAGCACCTGATCGAGGCTCAGGTACGGCCGTGGCAGCGAGCGCGGCGCCTGCGCGAAAGTGCAGTAGTGACAGACGTCGCGGCACAGCTGCGTGAGAGGGATGAACACCTTGCGCGAGTAGCTGATGACGCGCCCGAAGCCCTCGAGCGTCAGGGCCTCCGCCGCCGCCAGCAGCGCCCCGAGCGGGGCATGCTCGAGGGCGAGCGCGGCTGCATCGTCCGGAGTGGTTCCGGCGCGTGCCGCGGCGAGGATGTGACTGAGCGCGGTCACTCGTGCGAGTTGAGGATGTGCAGCTGGGCGTTGTCGCTATGATACGCGCGATGGCGGGCGCGCGGCTCTCGGCCGCCTCCGGGGTTGCGGTAGTCCAAAAGGGGGAGCGACATCATGAAGCCCGAGCTGGTCCGCGGCGTACTCGAGTCCTACCTGCGCGCCTGGGCGAGCGGCGACAAAGCGTTACTGCTGTCGTTGTTTGCCACGGATTGCGAGTGGAGCGATCCGGTGGGAACGCCGCCGTTCAAGGGCCATGAAGGGGTCGGGCGCTTCTGGGACTTCGCCCATCAGGACGCCACGCGTCAGATGACGCCCAGGCTTCACCGCATCGTCGTGTGCGCCAACGAGGGGATCCTCAACTTCACCATGCAGGTGCGGGTGCCCGCGAACAACCAGGGACTCGACCTGAACATTGTCGATCGCTTCGTGCTGAACGAGCAGGGCAAGATCCGCACCGCGCAGGCTTACTGGGATGAGGGGAGCCTCGCGGTGCCGGCGGGCATGGAGGGTTTTGCGCCCAACATCGACGAGGCGTACGACAAGTAACCCGTGCCAGGCTCGCTATCGCAAAAAGGCGTAGCGGGCATCCTCACGGGCCTTGAGCGCCGCTACGTCGGCGGGTTCATCGACGTCGAGAGCAAGTCCCGGCCGCTGCACCACGCGCGCGCCGATGCCACAGGCCGCGGCTTCGGCGAGATGGCGCTCGAGACTTCCGGGCCCAAAGTGAAAGCGGAACCGGCAGGGCAGGGAAAGCGACATGCCATTGGTGCCCGTGCCGGTGTGATCGGCGGCGAGGGCAACCCCGTCAATCCCTGCGGCCTCGATGAGCGCGGTGACATCGGCTGCCGTGATGAGCGGCAGATCGGCGGAAATGATCGTCAGGCGCCGCGCGCCCCGTGCCGCGAGTTCCGGCAGCGCACCCTGCAGCGCCTCGTTGAGACCCAGGCCCGCATCCGTCAGCACCTGCGCCTGTGCGCCGAGCGCGCTGGGATCAGGAGTGACGACGAGCACGCCTGCGACCTTCGGACTCGCGGCGCTAGCCGCGAGCACCTGTCCGAGCATCACCTCGATCAGTTCGGCGCGCTGCTCCTCGGTGAGAACCGAGGCGAGGCGCTGCTTGCCGGCCGCGCGTGCCTTGATCGGCACCAGTACCCAGGAGCTCATGATTTGCGTGGCGCGGCGCGCAGCCGGGCAGCGAAGCCGAGCACCTCGCGGGCGAGCCGCTCGCGATGTTCGATGCTTTTCATGACCGTGTCGACGGTGTGTACCGGGCAGTCGAACTGGGCGGCGAGCGCCGCGTCGCGCTCATCGAGCACGAACCCGTCGATGAGCCCCTGGTAGTGGCGGGCGATTGCCACGGGCGTCAGTGGCACCGCAAGCTCAGCCATGATTTTGGCAGTCGGCCCCTTGAGCGCCTGGCCGCCAACCAGCGGCGTGACCGCGATCACCGGCGCACCGCTTGCGCGCAGCGATGCCTTAAGTCCCGGCACGGCGAGTATCGGATCGACGGAGAGGTACGGGTTCGACGGACACAGAACGATCGCGGCCGCCCCCGCATCGGTGAGTGCCGCCATCGCCCGGGGCGACACGCTGGTGCGGGCAGCGCCCTCGAAGCGCACCGCCGTCACCGCAGGCTGGCACTGCCGGCGCACGAAGTACTCCTGGAAAGCGAGCTCGCCTGCGGCGGTAATGACCCGCGTGCGCACCGGCGCATCGCTCGCCGGCACGACCTGCGCGGCGATGCCGAGCCGCTGCGCGAGCTGCGCCATGATGTCGCTCAGTGACTCGCCGGCTGCGAGGCGGCGCGTGCGCTCCACGTGCAGCGCGAGGTCCCCGTCGCCCAGGCGGAACCAGGTCTCCCCGCCGAGCGTGGCCAGCACCTCCATGAAGGTCCAGGTCTCGTCGCGCCGTCCCCAGCCGAGTTGCGGGTTCGCAAGGCCGGCGAGCGTGTAGAGCACCGTGTCGAGGTCCGGGCAGACCGTGAGGCCCAGATGCTCGAAATCATCACCGGTGTTGACGATCACGGTCAGCGCGTTCGGCCGCAGCACCCGATACAGCCCGAGCGCGAGCTTCGCCCCGCCGATGCCGCCCGAGAGCGCGATCACCCGCGGCCCGCTCACCGGAACAGGTCCTCCGCAAGCGGCCGAATCAGCGCTTGCGCCGCACGAGCCGGCGCCGCCCAGTTGAAGCCGCGAATCAGTACCGCGGGAATGCTCTCCGCCGCCTCACCCATCACCAGTCCCGCGGCTGCGGCGAGCGCATCACCGATCCCGACCTCGGTGACCTCGAGGGGTCGCCCGGCCCGATCCGCCTCGCCGCGACGGTCCAGCAGGGCCGGAACGCCCGCAGCGCCCAGGGCCACATTGACGACGCCCTTGCGCCAGGCACGCCCGAAGCTGTCGCTGACGATCACGGCGGCCTCGACACCGCAGCGGCGCCCGAGTGTCGCGCGCAGCTGCGCGGCGGATGCATCCGGATCGCGCGGCAGCAGCAGTACTCGCCCCGCCGCGGCGCCGTCGGCGAGGTTGGAGCGGTCGATGCCGGCGTTGGCCATGACGAAGCCGAGGCGGTGGCGCACGATGAGCACGTCCGCCCGCGCGCGCAGCACCTCGCTGGATTCGGACAGGATGAGCTCGATGAGGCGTGCATCCTTGCCGGTGACGAGCGCGAGCTCGCGGGCCTGCGCGCCCGGCACGACGCTTGCGAGCTCGACCAGCCGCCCTTCCGACTTGGAGACGATTTTCTGCGCGATCACCAGCACGTCCGTGCGGGCGAGCGTGAGCTGCATGGCGCTGAGCGATACGCTCAGCAGCTGCGCCAGGTCCGAGCCCGCGAGCACCTCAGGCAGCCCCTTGAGGCCGATGAGCGTGAGCGGCGCCGCACCGGCGCTCATTCGTCCGCGGGCTCCGTGAATTGTCCGGTGAGGCGCACGCCGGCCCCATCGACCGCGTAGGTCTTGTTGATGAAGATCAGCACGGAGGTGAGCGCCTCCGTGGCAGCGGCGTTGGCGAGCGCGCCGCCATGAAGACCGCGCAGGCCGGCGGCGCGGGCGAGCGCTATCACCCGGGCACGCGCGGCGCGCTGATCACCGAATACCAGCACGTCGCAGTCGACGCTCTCGTCGGTGGCCAGGCGGTGCGCGGCGACATTGTGAAACGCAGCGACCACCGTCACGGCCTCTCCCAGCAGGCGCTGCGCGCGTACCGCCGCCGCGCCCTCGGGGGGCAGCTGCACCCGCATGACCTTCGGCGGTACCAGCGGCACGGTCGTATCCACGACGATCTTGCCGGCTGCGACGGCGCGAATGTCGGCGAGCGTGTCAGCCTGGGCCGCGTACGGCACGGTGACCACGACCAGTTGTGCCCGTGCGGCGGCTTCCCGGTTGGCGCCGGATGCCACCGTGCGCCCCAGCTCGCGTTCCAGCGCGGCCGCCACCTGCGCCGCGCGCGCGGCATCCCGTGAGCCGATCACCACCGACAGGCCTGCCTTCAGCCAGCGTCGTGCCAAAGCGGCGCCGAGATGACCGGTGCCGCCCACCACGGCGATGAGATCCTGCTGCGCCGACATCCTGTCAGTTTACCAAGGCGGTGCGCCCACGAACGGATGACGAGCGGTCGGTCCGTTCGTGGCAGACTCGTAAGCCCATGCCGAGGTCTGGAACGATGATCCAGGTGGCGATCGGCCTCTACGGGCTGCAGAAATGGTTCGCTGGCGACTTCGCGCCGGTCACCGAGATCGTGCGCATCGCCGATGCGCGCGGTGTCGACATAGTGAGCCTGACCGATCACGTGGTCATGGGCGAGAACGTGCAGAACTACCCGTACGGCAAGTTCCCCGCGCCACTGGATTTCCCGTGGTTCGAGCCGCTCACGGTGCTCGCGGCGCTCGCCGGCGTGACGCAGAACATCCATCTGGCGACCGGCATCCTGATCGCCCCGCTGCGGCCAGCGGTGTTGCTCGCCAAGCAGCTGGCCACGCTCGATGTCCTGTCGCGGGGCCGGGTGAGCATCGGGCTCGGGGTGGGTTGGCAGCAGGAGGAGTACCAGGCGTCCGGCGTGCCCTGGGAGGGTCGATACACGCGCCTGGAGGAGCAGATCCGCGTATGCCGGCTGCTATGGAGCGAGGCGCCCGCGGCTTTCATGGGGACGACGGTGCGCTTCGAGCGGATCCACGCGTTTCCACGCCCGGTGCAGTCCGACGGCGTGCCGATATGGCTGGGGTTGGCAGCGAGCGATCGCAACATCGAGCGCATGGCCGAGTTCGCCCAGGGGTGGATTCCCATGGAGCAGGATCCCGCCCGTCTTGCCCCGGTCATTGCGCGCATCCGCACGGCGGTGGCCTCACGCGGGCGGGACGCGGCCTCGTTCGGTGTGCGGGTGGTGCCGCGATTCGTATTCCGCTCCGACGGCACCCCCGACCTCGAGGCGACGCTCGCGCAGGTGCCGGAGCTGGTGAAGGCCGGTGCGACCGTCGTGGAACTCTTTCCCTATGCGTTCTGCCGCGGACCGGCGGACTTCGAGGCGTTCTGCACGCGCCTCGTCGCACTCAAGGCCGGATAGGCGCGACGCCGCTCAAAGCGAGTGCAGGAAGCCAAGCAGCGCCGCGTTCACTGCCGCGGGCTGCTCCTGCTGCACGAAGTGCCCCGCGCCGGCCACCAGCACCACATCACGCAGCATCGGAACGCGACGGCGCATGATCTCGAGCGCATCGGGCGCAATCATCTGCAGCACCACGTCTTGCCTGCCTGCGATGAACAGTGCCGGCTGTGAGATGTCGGCATCTGCAAACGGTGCGCCGAGCTCCCAGTTGCGATCCGCGACGCGGTATGAGTTCAGGCCGCCGATGAAGGCGCGCTCAGCGCCGCCGCGGGTGTACTCGCGCAGGTAGTATGCGAACTCCTCTTCGCTGAGCCAGCGCCACGGAAGCGGCGGTGCAGGCGCCAGCACGTCGAGGTAGCCGGTGCCCGCGGAAGGAAACCGCGACCAGTCCAGCAGCCGTCCTTCGGCGCTCAGCGCATGAAACAGGCGCAGCAGGAACTCGCGCGGCTGCGCGCCGAGCTCGCGCTCGGCAGGGCCGATCTGCTGGAAATAGTGCATGTGAAAGAAGTGCTTGCGCGCAAGCGCCGCGAATGCTTCCGTCGGGCGCACGCCCGCGACCGCAAAGCCGCCCGGCGAGGTCTGCGCCGCCACCGGCCGCGAGCCTGCCCCACCGCGTCCGGCGAGATCGAAGTCGTACGGGCAGCTCATGATCACCACGGCGGCGACCCGCGCGGGATGGCGCACCGCGAGGTTGCACACCAGCTGCGCGCCGAAATCGTGGCCGACAAAGACCGCCTGCCGCTCGCCGAGCGCCTCGAGCAGGCCGAGCATGTCCTGCATCACGTGATCTGCGTCGTAGACGCGCGGATCGAGCGGCCGGTCGCTGCCGCCGTAACCGCGCTGATCGGGGGCGATGGCGCGCCAGCCGCCCGCGGCGAGCGCCGGCAGCTGGTGGCGCCAGGAGTAGCCGAGCCCGGGGAAGCCGTGGCACAGCACCACTGCCGGACCCGAGCCCTGCATCGCGACCTCGAGTGTCACGCCATTGGTCGCGATGCGTTCGTGGGTGAGTGAGCTCATGTTTCTTTATGATGCGCAAAGCGCCTGCGTCCCGCCATGAGATCAACCGACTCGCCCCACCTCCCGCAAGCTCCGCCGATCGCCCTGTGCTGGGGCACGGTCATCGGCGCGCCGCTCGAGACGCTGGTGCAGGCCGCGGGCCGGCACGGGCTCGGCGCCGTGACGCTCACCGCGCGCATGTATGAGCGCAGCCGCGCTGCCGGGGCGAGCGATGCGGCGCTGCGGCGGCAGCTCGCCGACCACGGCGTACGCGTGCACGCCATCGATCCCCTGATCAGCGCATTGCCCGGTACGCCGCGCCCGGCCGACGTGCCACCCGGGAATCGCGATTACTTCGAGATCAGCGAGGAGGACTGTTACCGGGCGGCGCAGGCGCTCGGTGCGGAGAGTGTCAACCTCGCCCATTTCGGTGGCGCCGCGGTGAGCGAGCCACAGTTCATCGAATGTGTCGGGGCGCTGGCCGAGCGGGCAGGCCGGCGCGGGGTGCGTCTCACTCTCGAGTTCCTGCCCGAGAGCGCGATCCCGGATCTGGCCACGGCGCAGCGCATCGTGCGCGGCGCGGGAGCTGCGAACCTCGGCGTGATGTTCGACACCTGGCACTTCGCGCGCAGCGGCGGCACGCTGGCGCAGCTTGCGGCGCTTCCTGCCGGCGTGATCACCGGGGTGCAGATCAGCGACCGGCGCGCGGGAGCGGCGCAGGCGGCATACCGGCCGATGAGCGGTCGCCTGCTGCCCGGCGAGGGCGAGCTGCCGCTCATCGAGATGCTCGCGCTGCTCCTGTCGCGGGACCCGAAGCTCACCATTGGCGTCGAGGTGTTCAGCGATACCTTGAACGCGTTGCCGGCGGACGAAGTAGCCCGCCGGGTGGCGGCGAGCGCCGGGGGAGTCATTGGCGCAGCAACGCGCACCCTCGCCGCGCAGGGGCCGCCGGGTGCTCAACCCCTTGTTTCGTAAGCATCGCGAGGCTTTTGAGCGTTGCAGTGGCGGGGCACTTTCAGTATGCTGCGCGCCCTTTTCTCCTTGCCGCACCGGGATTGCCCTGAATCCGGGCGGCTTTAACCGTAAGGAGCATTCGTGAGGCATTACGAGATCGTTTTCCTGGTTCACCCCGATCAGAGCGAGCAGGTGCCCGCCATGATCGAGCGCTATAAGGGCATGATCGCCGCTGGTGGCGGCCACGTGCATCGGCTCGAGGACTGGGGGCGCCGGCAGCTGGCCTACCCGCTCTCCAAGGTGCATAAAGCGCACTACGTGCTGATAAACATCGAGACCGATCAGAAGACGCTCGATGAGCTGACCGGTGCATTTCGCTTCAGCGACGCCGTGCTGCGCCACCTGGTGGTCAACATGGATTCCGCGGTGACCGAGCCCTCGCCGATGGCCAAGGCGGCCGACGAGGAAGGTGACGGCGGCGGGCGGCGGCGCGAGCGAGCGCGCGATGAGAGTGCAGCGGTCGCGGACGAGGACGACAACGTCGCAGGCGAGAGCGCCTGAGAGGATCACAGATCATGGCAAGCTCAAGAGGACCCGGTGGCGGAGGCGGCGGCAGCCGCTTCTCGCGCCGCAAGAAATTCTGTCGCTTCACCGCCGAAGGCGTGAAGAGCATCGATTACAAGGATCTCGCCACGCTCAAGGGCTACGTCACCGAGACGGGCAAGATCGTGCCGAGCCGGATCACCGGCACCAAGTCGTTCTACCAGCGTCAGCTGGCGGTCGCGATCAAGCGCGCGCGCTTTCTTGCGCTGCTGCCCTACACCGACCAGCACTAAAGGCTACTGCGATGGAAGTCATCCTGCTGCAGAAAGTGGCCAATCTCGGCAACGTCGGTGATCGCGTCAAGGTGCGCTCGGGCTTCGGGCGCAACTTCCTGCTGCCACAGGGCAAGGCGACGCTCGCGACGCCCGACAACATCGCCCGCTTCGAGGCGCGGCGAGCGGAGCTCGAGCGCCTGGCGCGCGAGCAGCTGACCTCCGCGGAGGACCGTGCGGCGGTGCTCAAGGACTTCAAGCTCACTATTCAGGCGAAGGCCGGAACCGAGGGAAAGCTGTTCGGCTCGATCGGCACCAGCGACATCGCCGAGGCAGCTACGCGCGCCGGCTTCAATGTCGAGCGCAGCGAAGTGCGCCTGCCGAGCGGCCCGCTGCGCATGCTGGGCGAGCACACCGTCACCTTGCACCTGCACGCCGACATCGACGTGCCGCTGCAGGTGGCGATCGTCCCCGAAGAATAGCCGCACGCTGCCGCTCCGGTGGCCGCTCCCGCCAAGACGCGCGAAGGTTCAGGGTCAGTGGCGCTCATTGACGCGCCGACTCCGCCGCACTCGGTGGAGGCGGAGCAGGCCGTGCTCGGCGGGCTGCTGCTCGATGCGGATGCCTGGGACAACGTCGCCGATGTGGTGACGGATGCTGATTTCTATCGCCCCGATCACCGGTTGATCTTCGCCGCCATCGGTGCCCTGGTCGCGGAAGGGCGGCCGTGCGATGTCATCACCGTCTCGCAGCACCTCGAGCATACCGGCCAGCTCGAAGGTGCCGGCGGGCTTGCCTACCTGAGCGCCGTCGCGCGCGACACGCCGAACGCCGCCAACGTGCGTGCCTACGCGGACATCGTGCGCGAGCGCTCGCTGCTGCGACAGCTGGTGCGTGCCGGCACCGATATCGCCGCCGCAGTGTTCAACAACGAAGGCGAGAGCGCGCGCGCGCTGGTCGATCGCGCCGAGCAGCGCGTTTTCGAGATCGCCGAGGGGACTTTTCGCCAGCGTGAGGGGGCGGTCGCGGTGCGCTCGCTCCTGCCGGCGGTCATCGACCAGATCGATGAATGGCACAACAACCCCGACAAGATGCGTGGGCTGCCAACGGGGTTCACGGACTTCGACAAGCTCACCGGAGGGCTGCGTCCCGGCGACCTGGTGATCATCGCCGGCCGTCCGTCGATGGGCAAATCGACACTCGCCGTCAACATGGCCGAGTACGCCGCGGTCAATCCCGCCATCCGCGCCTCGGTGGCGATCTTTACCATGGAAATGCCGTCCGAGCAGGTGATCACGCGCATGCTGGCCTCGATCGGCGGCGTGCCGCTCAACAACCTGCGCAGCGGCAAGATCTCCGACGAGGACTGGGTGCGCATCACCAGCGCCACCAGTCAGCTGTCGGAGGCCAAGATCTTCATCGACGAGACCCCGGCGCTGAATCCGACCGAGCTGCGTGCCCGCGCCCGGCGCGTCAAGCGCGAGCACGGCTTGAGCCTGGTGGTGGTCGATTATCTGCAGCTGATGCAGGTGCCGGGCACCAAGGAGAACCGTGCCACCGAGATCGCGGAGATCTCGCGCGGCCTCAAGGCGCTGGCGAAGGAGATGCAGGTACCGGTGCTCGCGCTGTCGCAGCTCAACCGCGCGGTCGAGCAGCGCGAGCACAAGAAGCCGGTGATGTCGGATCTTCGCGAAAGTGGTTCGTTGGAACAGGACAGCGACATGATCCTGCTCATCTACCGTGATGAGGTCTACGACCGCAACACCACCAAGAAGGGCATTGCCGAGATCGACCTCGTCAAGCATCGCAACGGCGAGACTGGAACATTCCTGCTGACCTTCCAGGGCCAGTACACCCGCTTCGCCAACTACGCGTCTGACGCCTACGCCGAAGGCGTGCTGCGGTGACCGGGCTGATCCGGGCCGTCATTGACACCAACGCCCTGCGCCACAATCTCAGCCTGCTGCGCAGCCGCGCCGGGCGCGCGCGGCTGATCGCCGTCGTCAAGGCCAATGCCTACGGCCACGGGCTGGTGAGCGCCGCGCTGGCGATCCAGGACGCCGCTGCCTTCGCCGTTGCGCGGCTCGAAGAGGGCATGACGCTGCGCGCCGCAGGCATCACCTCGCGCATCGTGCTGCTGGAAGGCGTGTTCAGCCCCTCGCAGCTCGAGGATGCCGCGCAGGAGAGCCTCGATCTCGTGGTGCACGACGCCAGCCAGATCCAGCTGCTCGAGCACGCCGGGGGCGCGGAACGCTTCGCGATCTGGCTGAAGATCGATACCGGCATGAACCGCCTCGGGTTTGCCGTCGAGGATTCGGCTGATGCGCTCGGGCGCATCCGCGACCTGCGCACCCCGCCGCGCGAGCTGCGGCTGATGACACACCTGGCGTGCGCCGATGAGCGCGATGGACGGCACACCCACGAGCAGCTCGAACGCTTCCGTGGGGCGACCCAGGGACTCAATTACGAAACGAGCATCGTCAACTCGGCGGGCTTGCTCTGTGGCGCTGCGCCGGCCAGCCACTGGGTCCGCCCCGGGATCGCGCTGTACGGCGCCTCACCGTTCGCGGATGCCACTGCGGCGGACTTCGGCTTGCGGCCCGTCATGACCCTCGTCAGCACCGTGCTCACGGTTCGCAGTGTCCGGCGCGGCGAGCGGGTCGGCTACGGTGGCGCCTGGACCGCGCCGCGCGACTCGCGGGTCGCGATCCTCGCCGCCGGCTACGGTGATGGCGTGCCGCGCAGTTTCGAGATCGGCACCCCCGTGCTGATCAGAGGCCAGCGAGCGCCGCTCATCGGTCGCGTGTCGATGGACATGATTGCCGTAGACGTGAGCGGCATCGGCGGGATCGAGGTGGGGACGAGCGCGGTGCTCTGGGGCGAGGGCCTGCCGGTGGAGGAGGTGGCGCGCCACGCCAATACCATTCCGTACGAGCTGCTGTGCAGCGTCAGCCAGCGCGTGCCGCTCGAGCCGCGCTGACGGCACACGGCTGGTGCACGGCGCACCGCGCCGCGCGGCGGGCGCGGCTAGTTGACGAAGAACCCCATCTTCACGCCGGCGAGCTGGATGACGTCGTTGTCGTTCAGCTTGGTGGCCTGTGCGCCGATCGGCGTACCGTTCAGCAGCGGGAAGTCGTTTTCCTTGCCGCTGTCGACGTGCACGATGTAGTAGGCCTCCGAGCGCCGCGTGATCGCGGCGACCTGTACCCCGGGACGGCCGAGCGTGGTGAGCGCCTTGGTCAGCTCGACCTCGCGGCCCGCGAAGGCGCCTGACAGCACCTGCAGCTTCGCTTTCTTGAGCGCGGCGCCCTCGGCCAGCGCGCGCGTGCGCCCCGTGGCCCCGAGGCTGCCGCCGGCCTTGTCGGCCGTCTCGGCCGCAGCGCGCACCTTCTCCACCGGGCGGGCGGAGGGCTGGATCACCATGGTCTTCTCGAACTCGTCCTGCTGCTCGTCGTCCTCGACGAAGCGCAACTGGTGGTGGCCGACCGTGATCACGTCGCCGTGCTGCAGCGCGTGCTTCTTGATCAGCTTGCCATTGACGTAGGTGCCGTTCGTGCTGTTCAGATCCTCGAGGAACGAATCGTTGAGGATATTGATGAGCAGCGAGTGATGGCCGCTCACGGCGGCGTTGTCGATGCGGATGTCATTGTCAGGGAGGCGCCCGATGGTGTAGCGCTCCTTGTTCATGTTGTATTCCGCCATCACCTGGCCATCCAGGCTCAAGACCAACCTTGCCATGTGCGTGTGCCTTTATCGCGTGTCAGCCGAACCAACCCAGGATCTTGTCGAAAATCTTCGTCCGTGCCGGAAACGCATCCATGATATGCGCCATGACCACGGAGACGTTGTCCCGCCCCCCATTGTCATTGGCCAGCTGAATCAACTGTTTGGCGACCGTATCCAGATTAGCACTAAAGGTGTTTATGGTTAAATGAATATCTTCATCTTCCACCATATCCGAAAGCCCGTCCGAGCACAGGACGAAGATCTCGCCTTTGCTCACCGGAACCTCCTGGATCTCCACATCCACGGTCGGCTCCACCCCCAGCGCCCGTGTGACGTAGTTCTTATTTGCCGCCCGCTGGGCCTCTTCAGCTGAATAGAACCCCCGGTCGACCAGTTCCTGCAGCAGCGAGTGGTCCATGGTCACCTGCTCGAACTTGTCGCCGCGCTGGCGGTACAGGCGCGAGTCGCCCACGTGGGCGATGGTGACCTTGTTGTCGAAGAACAGCGCCGCCACCACGGTGGTACCCATGCCCTCGCAGTTGGCCTGGGTATGTGCGGTCTGGTAGATGATTTTGTTGGCGCGAATGATGGCGTCGCGCAGGATGATGTTGGGACGGGACAGCCCGGAATCGTTGTCGGCCAGCGACAGATCCTCGCGCTCCACGTGCTCGCGTACCAGGTTGACGATCGTCTTCACGGCGATGCCGCTCGCCACCTCACCGGCGTTATAGCCGCCCATGCCATCGGCGAGCACCAGCAGCCCGATGTCCGGATCGAGGGCGATGGTGTCCTCATTGTGCTCGCGCACCTTGCCGGTGTCGGACAGGCCCACGAAACGCAGCTTGTTTCGCAGGGTCATGCTGCGTCCCGAACCGCCTCTGGTCCACCGATTGTGATGCGCGTCACTTTCCCGTCCCCGATTCGAGCCGGCATACGCTAGCATCGCCGGCAGGGGCTCCGAGTGGCTTTGTTCACAAAAGACAGCTCTCGGCCCGCCCCGGCCCGGCATCCTATCCGAAACTCGAACGAACGCGAATCGATGGCTCGTCCAAATCCAGTGTTCGTGTGCGGCGCCTGCGGGGGTGAAACCCTCAAATGGCAGGGGCAGTGCCCGCTGTGCGGTGAGTGGAATTCGCTCGAGCAGCGCAGCTCCGCCGCTGCCCGGCAGGTCGCGCCTGCCAGCGCGCTGTCGCTGGCCGCCGCCGTGCACGCCGCGGGTGCCGGTGAGCGGCTCGGCTGCGGTATGTCGGAGCTGGACCGGGTCCTGGGAGGCGGCATCGTGCCCGGCTCGGTGATCCTGCTCGGGGGCGAGCCGGGCATCGGCAAGTCGACGCTGCTGCTGCAGCTGGCGGCCGCGGCGGCAGCGGCGCGGCCGGTTCTGTACGCCAGCGGCGAGGAGTCGAGCGCGCAGGTGAGCTTGCGGGCCCAGCGGCTCGGACTCGCCGCGGCCGGCGTGGAGCTGGTGACCGAGACCGACCTGGCGGCGATTCTGGCGCTGGCGCGTGAGCGCCGCGCGGCGGTGCTGGTGATTGACTCGATCCAGACCGTGCAGGCGGGCGGCGCCGGCGCCCCGGCTGGAGCGGTGTCGCAGCTACGCGAGTGCACGGCCGAGCTGGTGCGCTTCGCCAAGTCGAATACGACTGCGGTCATCATCATCGGCCACGTCACCAAGGAAGGCACGATCGCAGGTCCGCGACTGCTCGAGCACCTGGTCGATACGGTGTTGTATTTCGAGAGCGAGGCCGGCAGCCGCTTCCGCATCGTGCGCGCCACCAAGAATCGCTTCGGCGCCGTGAACGAGCTCGGCTTCTTCGCCATGACGGCGGGCGGGTTGCGCGAGGTGCGCAACCCGGCCGCCATCTTCCTGGCGCGCCCGAGCGAGCCGGCCCCCGGCAGCATCGTCACTGTCACACGCGATGGCGGACGGCCACTGCTCATCGAGCTGCAGGCGCTGGTGGACCGCATGCGCTTTGGCGCGCCGCGGCGCATCGCCCAGGGGCTCGACGCCAATCGCCTCGCCATGCTGCTCGCCGCGGCCAACCGCCACGCGGGCATGTCGCTGCAGGAGCACGACGTGTTCGTGAACGTCGTCGGCGGGATCGAGATCGGCGAGACCTCGTCGGATCTGCCGGTGCTGATCGCGCTCGCCTCGAGCCTCAAGGACCGCGCCGTGCCGTCCGAGCTGATTGCGTTCGGCGAGATCGGGCTCACCGGCGAGGTGCGGCCGGTGGCGTACGGAGATGAGCGGCTGCGCGAGGCGCGTGCACAGGGCTTTCGCACCGCGATCGTGCCTCAGGCCAATGCGCCACGCCGCCCGCCCGAAGGGCTGCGGGTGCTCGGCGTGAGCCGCATCGCCGAGGCGCTCGATGCCGCGCTCGGCGCCGTGCCCGGGAGGCAGGCGGACGGTGGCTGAGGCTCAAGCCGGCTGGGGCACCGCCGTGCGCACCCGCACGGTGCGGATCGCGTTGTCCCCGATCTGCAGCACCTCGAACTCGTAGTTGCCGACGCGCACCATCGTACCGCTGTCGGGGATGGTTTCGAGGTGCTCGAGCAGCAGCCCGTTGACGGTCTTGGGTCCCCCGGTGGGCAGCTGCCAGCCGAGCGCGCGGTTCAGGGCGCGGATGGTGGCGCTGGCGTTGACGATGAACACCCCCGGGCGCTCGGCGTGCACGTCCTTGTGCGTGATGGTCGCCGGGTCGGTGGTGAACTCGCCGACGATCTCTTCCAGGATGTCCTCGAGCGTCACCAGCCCTTCGATGTCACCGTATTCGTTGACCACGAAGGCGAAGCGGCGGCGGTTGCGCTGAAAGAATCCCAGTTGCACGTTGAGCGCCGTGCCCTCGGGAACGAAGTAGGGCTCGCGGCTGCGTGCGATCTCGATCAGGCGCTCGCGGCTGAGCGCGCCGCGCACCAGCTCGTTGGCCACGCGCTTCATGTGCAGCAGGCCGATCAGATTGTCGAGCTCGCCCTCGTAAACCGGCAGCCGCGTGTGCGGGGTCTGCTGCAGCTGGTCGAGAATATCCTCCCAGCTCTCGCTCACGTCGATCCCGGAGATCTCCTGCCGCGGGATCATGATGTCGTTCACCGTGACGTGCCCGAGGTCGAGGATGGACAGCAGCATCTGGCGATGCCGCGCGGGAATCACCGGCGCGGCCTCGCTGACCACGGTGCGCAGCTCCTCGGCGCTCAGTGACTGCGTGGCGGACCCGGAGCGCACCACGCCGAACAGCCGCAGCAGGCCGTAGGCCAAGGCGCTGGTGAGCCACAGCACCGGCCGGGTGAGCAGTACCAGTACGCGATAGATGCCGGCAGCGTGCAGCGCCACCGCCTCAGGCCTGGCCGCCGCGTAGATCTTCGGCGTCAGCTCGCAGAACACGATCACCACCATCGCCAGCAGCGCGCCGGTGACCGGCACCGCGTAGGGGTAGCCGGTGCGTTGCGCGAGGATGGTGGCGATCGCGGAGGCGAACACGCTGGCGCCGGCGAGAATCACCAGGTTCGCACCCAGCCAGTCGTCGGGCTTCTCGAGCAGCCGCTCGAGCACGCGCGCGGTGGCCGATCCGGCCTGCGCGCGGTGGCGGATGCGGTAGCGGTTGACCGAGAGCATCGCCACCTCGGTGCCCGAGGAGAAGGCGACGACGATGAGCAGCACCAGCAGCACCAGCAGCAGCGGAGTGGTCGAAGCGAGGTTCAAGGCGGGCGTCCTCACGGGTTCGGGCACGCCTAGCATAGAAGCTTATGGGTCGAAAGCGGGAAAGCCGCGCCCGCGACCCTATAATCCCGTCATGTTCGAGAACCTGACGGCGCGACTGTCGCGCACCATCGAGGGCCTGCGCGGGCGCGGCCGCATCACCGAGGACAACGTCGCCGAGACGCTGCGCGAGGCACGCGTGGCGCTGCTCGAGGCGGACGTGGCGCTGCCGGTGGTGAAGACATTCATCGAGTCGGTGCGCACCAAGGCGCTCGGCACCGAGGTGCTCTCGAGTCTGACACCGGGACAGGCGTTCATCGGCATCCTGCACGCAGAGCTGGTGCAGCTGATGGGCGGGGTGGAAGGTCCGTGGCGGCTGCGCGCGCAGCCACCGGTGGTGGTACTGCTCGCGGGACTGCAGGGGGCGGGCAAGACCACCACCGCGGCCAAGCTGGCGCGCCTGCTCATCGAGCGCGAGCACAAGCGCGTACTGCTCGCCAGCACCGACGTGCGCCGCCCCGCAGCGATGCTGCAGCTCGAGCGCCTCGCCGGCCAGGTGCATGCCGAATACTTCCCGGCGCACCCGGGCGACGGCCCGGCGGCGATCGCGCGCGCGGCGCTCGAGCGTGCGCGCAACGGGGTGTTCGACGTGCTGATCGTCGACACGGCCGGGCGGCTGCACGTGGACCAGGCACTCATGGCCGAGGTGCACGAGATCGAGGCGGCGGTGGGTGCTGCGGAGCGGCTGTTCGTCGTCGACGCCATGGCGGGCCAGGACGCGGTCAACGCTGCGCGCGCTTTCGGCAGCACGCTCGATCTCACCGGGATCATCCTGACCAAGGCTGACGGCGACGCCCGCGGCGGCGCGGCGCTCTCGGTACGCCAGATCACCGGCAAGCCGATCCTGTTCGTCGGTGTCGGCGAGAAGACCGAGGCGCTCGAGCCCTTCGATCCGCAGCGGATGGCGTCACGCGTTCTCGGCATGGGTGACGTGGTCAGCCTGGTCGAGCAGGTGCACCGCCAGGTCGATCATGCCGAGGCGCAGCGCCTGGCGCAGAAGGTCGTCAAGGGCAAGGGCTTCGACATGGCGGACCTGAGATCCCAGCTCGAGCAGCTGCAGAAGATGGGCGGGGTTGGAGCGCTGCTCGACAAGCTTCCCGGAGCGGTGGCCAAAAAGGGTGCCGTTTCCGCCGATCAGGGTGACCGGGAGCTGCGCCGTCAGATTGCGATCATCAACTCCATGACGCCGAGGGAGCGGCGTTCTCCCGGCCTCATCGACGGCTCGCGGCGGCGGCGCATCGCCCGGGGCTCGGGCGTGCAGGTGCAGGACGTCAACCGCCTGCTCAAGCAGTTCATGGAAATGCAGCGCGTCATGAAGAACATGAAGGGCGGGCGGCTGCGCCAGCTGATGAGCACCTTCAAGGGCGGGCTGCCGCCGGGGTTCCCGGGCCGCTAGCTCGCACCGGGCCGCGCCGGGGCGGAAAAACTGGCGCAGGATTCGTGTGTTGCGTAGAATCCGCGCTCTTTTTTGGGCGCCCTGTACGGGCCCCCTCGATTCGAGAGCGAGACGATCATGGTAACCATTCGCCTGACGCGGCGGGGGGCCCGTAACCAGCCCTTCTATCACGTCGTCGTGACCGACAGCCGCAAACGCCAGGGCGGTCCGAGCCTGGAGCACGTCGGCTTCTTCAACCCGATTGCCCGTCGCGGCGAGCAGAAGCTGAAGCTCGATCTGCCGCGCATCGATTACTGGGTGGGCAAAGGGGCGCAGCCCTCGGACCGGGTGCGCCATCTGGTGGATTCGTACCGGAAACAGGCCACGGCCTGAGGCCGCGCGCGGGCCCGCGCGCCGGCTTGGTGAGCGGTGGCAGTGAGCTGAGGCAGTGGCGGCGTGGATCGAGCTGGGACGCGTCGGCGCCCCCTTTGGCATCAAGGGCTGGCTGCACGTCGAATCGCACACCGAGCCTGCGCAGCGGCTGCTGGATTACGCGCAGTGGACGCTACGGCTGGCGAGCGGTGAGCGCTTTACACGCGGGCTCGCCGCCGGTCGCATACACCAGCGCGGCCTGGTCGTGCAGCTCGAGGGCGTGGCCACTCGCGAGGCGGCAGGCAGGCTCACCGGAGCGGTGATCGAGGTCGAGCGCGCCTCGTTGCCACCCGCCGGCGAGCGTGAATACTACCGCGCCGACCTGATCGGCTTTTCGGTCCGTAACCTTGAGGGGGCGGAGCTGGGTACGGTGAGCCACTTCGTGGACGCTCCGGGTGGCGCGTTGCTGGTGGCGAGGACGCCGACAGGACGGGAGAGCTGGGTGCGCGCGGCGCCGCCGCACCTGCAGCGGGTCGACCTGGCGGCGCGCGAGATCGTGGTGGACTGGCCGGCGGAGCTGGCATAGAGAGCTGCATGAAGATCGAGGTGGTCACGCTGTTTCCGCGCCTGATCGCCGGGGCTCTCGAGTACGGCATCGTCGGACGCGCCATCGCACGCGGACTGCTGAGCGTGGGCACGGAGGATCCGCGCGCGCACACGACGGATGTGCACCGCACGGTCGATGATCGTCCCTATGGCGGCGGGCCGGGGATGGTGATGAAGCCACAGCCGCTGCTCGCGGCCATCCGTGCGGCGCACGCACGGCTGCCGGCGGGCAGCCCGCGCGTTTACCTGTCGGCCCAGGGCGAGCGGGTCGGTCAGGTGCAGCTTGGTGAGCTCGCGCGCCTGCCGGGCCTGCTGCTGGTGGCGGGCCGGTACGAGGGTGTGGATGAGCGTGTCATCGAGCTCGGCATCGACCGCGAGCTGTCGGTGGGCGATTACGTGCTTTCGGGCGGGGAGTTGCCGGCGCTGACGGTCATCGATGCGCTGGCGCGGCTGCTGCCGGGGGCGCTCGGCGACGAGCGTTCGAGCGAGGAGGAGTCCTTCTCGCAGGGGCTGCTCGAGGGGCCGCACTACACGCGGCCGGAAGTGTTTGAGGGCCGGAGCGTGCCGGCAGTGTTATTGTGCGGGGATCATGCCCGCATCCGCCGCTGGCGGCTGGCGCAGGCGGTTTTGCGCACATTGCGCCGACGGCCGGACCTGCTGAGCGGAGCGCACCTTGCGCCCGAGGTGCTGCGGGCGCTCGAAGAATTACAGGCCGGCGGCAGCGAGGCTGCCACCGGCGCCGCGGATGCGGCAGATGAAGATCGAGGTGAACGAACATGAGCAAGATCATTCAGGAAATCGAGAAGCAGCGCATGACCCGCAAGGTGCCGGAGTTCAAGCCCGGCGACACGGTGGTCGTGCAGGTCAAGGTCGTCGAGGGCGACCGCGAGCGTGTGCAGGCCTACGAGGGCGTAGTGATCGCCCGCAGCAACCGCGGACTGAACTCGTCCTTCACGGTGCGCAAAATCTCCCACGGTGAAGGCGTCGAGCGGGTGTTCCAGACGTACAGCCCGGCGATCAGCGACATCACCGTCAAGCGCCGCGGCAACGTGCGCCGCGCGAAGCTGTACTACCTGCGTGACCTGTCGGGCAAGGCGGCCCGCATCGAAGAGAAGATCTGACCGCGCCGGCCGACCGGCAGCGGTGCCGCCCGCCGCGCAGCAAACGGTGACACGATGACACCTCGCTCGTTCTTTTCCGGCCTGTGGCGCGGCCTGGACGGCCTGCGCAAGGTGCTGCACCTGATCCTGCTGCTGGTGATCTTCGGCGTGCTCGTCGGAGTCCTGCGCGGCAGCGTCCCGCGCATACCGGCGAAGGCGGCGCTGCTGGTGGTGCCCGAAGGACGACTGGTCGAGCAGCTCTCCGGTGAGCCGGTCGCGCGTGCGCTCGAGGAAGCGCGCGGCGCGGGGCGCGCCGAGACGCTGCTGTGGGATCTGACCGACTCGATCCGCGTCGCTGCCGGCGACTCGCGCATCCAGGCCCTCGCGCTCGATCTGGAGAAGCTCGACGGCGGCACGCAGCCGACCCTCGAGGAGCTGGCCCGCGCGCTGCGCGAGTTTCGCGCCGCGGGCAAGAAAGTGATCGCCTACGGTGCCGAGCTCACCCAGGAACGCTACTACCTGGCGGCGCAGGCCGACGAGGTCTATCTGGACCCGATGGGCTTCGTGCTGATCGACGGGTACGACCGCTACCGCACCTACCTGAAGGAGGCGCTCGACAAGCTGGGCGTCGACATCAACGTTTTCCGGGTGGGCAGCTACAAGAGCGCGGTCGAGACCTACACGCGCACCAGCATGTCGCCCGAGGACCGCGAGGAGTCCCGCGTCTACCTGGGCGCCCTGTGGAGCGCCTACCAGGACGCGATTAGCCGCGCGCGCAAGCTCGCCCCGGAGGCGCTTGCGACCTACGTCGACTCGCTGGCGAAGACCGTGCCGGCGGCGCGCGGTGATGCGGCGCGCGTGGCGCTGCAGGCCGGGCTGGTCACCGCGGTCAAGACGCGCCTCGAGGCCGAGCAGCGCCTCATCGGCATGGTCGGCCGCGACGACAGCAGCGGCTCATTCCGCTCCGTGGCCGCGGACGATTACCTGCGCTATGCGCGCGCGCAGCAGAAGCTGCGCGCCGACGGCAAGCCGCGTATCGGTGTGATCGTCGCCGAGGGTGAGATTCTCGATGGCGACCAGCCGCCCGGCACGGTCGGCGGTGAGTCCACCTCGCGCCTGATCCGCCAGGCACGCCTCGACAAGGACGTGAAGGCCGTGGTGCTGCGCGTCGACAGTCCCGGCGGCAGCGTCATGGCTTCCGAACAGATCTATCGCGAGCTCGAGGCGCTGCGCAAGGCCGGCAAGCCGCTGGTGGTGTCGATGAGCGGCTACGCCGCCTCCGGCGGCTATTACATCTCGGCGCCGGCGGATGAGATCCTGGCGAGCCCGGCAACGCTCACCGGCTCGATCGGCATCTTCGCCGTCATCCCCACGCTTGATCGCACACTCGGCAAGATCGGGGTCAGCGTCGACGGCGTCGGCACGACCGCGCTCTCCGGGCAGCTGCGTCTCGACCGGCCGCTCGGCGCGGAGGCGCGCGCGCTGCTGCAGTCGCAGATCGACCGCGGCTACGACGAGTTCATCGAGCGCGTGGCGAACGGGCGCAAGAAGACCGCCGAGCAGGTGGACGCCATCGCACAGGGACGCGTCTGGGCCGGCAGTGACGCGCGCCGGCTGGGCCTGGTCGATCAGCTCGGCTCGTTCGAGGAGGCACTGAAAGTGGCGGCGCGCCGGGCCAAAGTGAGCGACTACGCGCCGGAATTCATCGAGCCCGAGCTGACCTGGGCACAGCAGCTGGCGCTGCAGCTGCGCTCGAAGCTGACGCACATGCTGCTGCGCGCTGATCCTGGGCAGCTCGCGCTGGCGCAGCTGGCGCAGCGGCTCGATCCGGTGGCGCGCGAGGCCGAGCGTCTGAGCCGTTTCGGCGTGCCGAACCGCCTCTACGCGTACTGCTTCTGCGAGGTCCGCTGACTCGTAGTCACTTAACTGTCCGCCCAGAGGGGCATCAGCTACCGGCCGTCGGCAGTTACAGCGTCGACCAATCCAGGATCACCTTGCCGGACTTCCCCGAGCCCATGGTCTCGAAGCCCTGCAGGTATTCCTGCACCGGGAAATGATGGGTAATGATCGGCTCGAGCTTGAGACCGCTCTGCAGCAGGCTCGACATTTTGTACCAGGTCTCGAACATCTCGCGCCCGTAGATGCCCTTGAGCGTGAGGCCCTTGAAGATCACCTGATTCCAGTCGATCGCCGTGTCCTCGGGCGGGATGCCGAGGATGGCGATCGCGCCGCCGTGGTGCATGGTGCGCAGCATCTCGCGGAACGCGGCCGGGTTGCCCGACATCTCCAGGCCGACGTCGAACCCCTCCTGCATACCGAGCTCCTTCATGGTCTGATCGAGCGACTCGCGCTGCACGTTGATGGCACGCGTCGCGCCCATGCGGCGCGCGAGCTCGAGACGGTAGTCGTTGATGTCAGTGATGACCACGTGGCGCGCACCGGTAAAGCGCGCCACCGCCGTCGCCATGATGCCGATCGGTCCTGCACCGGTGATCAGCACATCCTCGCCGACCATGTTGAAGGCGAGGGCGGTGTGCGTGGCGTTGCCGAACGGATCGAGGATCGAGGCGATGTCATCAGCGATCGAGTCGGAGAGCTTGAAGGTGTTGGCGGCCGGGATCGCCAGGTACTCGGCGAACGCGCCCGGGCGGTTCACGCCCACGCCGACGGTGTTGCGACACAGATGACGCCGCCCGGCGCGGCAGTTGCGGCAGAAGCCGCAGGTGATGTGCCCCTCTCCCGAGACGCGATCGCCTTTGTTCAGTCCTCGCACCTCGGAGCCCAGCTCCACGATGCGCCCGCAGTACTCGTGCCCGACGGCCATGGGCACCGGAATGGTTTTCTGCGCCCAGGTGTCCCACTTGTAGATGTGCATGTCGGTGCCGCAGATCGCGGTCTTGGCGATCTCGATGAGCACATCGTTCGGCCCCACCGTCGGCTCGGGAATGTCCTCCAGCCAGATGCCGGGAGTTGCCTGACGCTTGACAAGTGCTTTCATGCGCGAGCCTTCAGTGGATGATGCCGAGCTCGCGGCCGACGCCCGTGAAGGCATCGACGGCCTGCTCGAGCTGCGCACGGGTGTGCGCCGCCGACATCTGCGTGCGGATCCGCGCGGCACCCTTCGGCACCACCGGATAGGAGAAGCCGATCACGTATACGCCGCGCTCGAGCAGCCCGTCCGCCATGCGACCGGCGAGCGTGGCATCGCCGAGCATCACCGGGATGATCGGGTGTTCGCCCGGCTTGAGCGTGAAGCCCGCAGCCTCGAGCGCGCCGCGGAAGAAGCGTGCGTTGTCGAACAGCTGTGTCCGCAGCGCCGCGTCGTGCTCGAGCAGGTCGAGCACTGCGAGGCTCGCCGCCGCGACCACCGGCGGGATGCTGTTGGAGAACAGGTACGGCCGCGAACGCTGTCGTAGCCACTCGATGACCTCGCCTCGCGCCGCCACGTAGCCGCCGCTCCCGCCGCCGAGCGCCTTGCCGAGGGTGCCGGTGAGGATATCGACGCGCTCGCTGACGCCGCAGTGCTCCGGCGTGCCGCGCCCGTGCGCACCCATGAAGCCGGTGGCGTGGGAATCATCCACCATCACCAGCGCGTCGTACTGCTGCGCGAGCGTGCAGATCGCGTCGAGTCGCGCGATGAAGCCATCCATCGAGAATACGCCGTCGGTAGCGATCAGCCGGGTGCGGGCGCCGCCTGCTTCCCGCAGACACTTCTCCAGCTCCACCATGTCGCTGTTGGCGTAGCGGTAGCGCTGCGCCTTGCACAGGCGGATGCCGTCAATGATGCTCGCATGGTTGAGCGCGTCCGAGATCACCGCATCGCGCTCATCCAGCAGCGTCTCGAACAGGCCGCCGTTGGCATCGAAGCACGAGGAGTAGAGGATGACGTCCTCGGTGCCGAGGAAGCGTGCCAGGCGCTCCTCGAGCCTCTTGTGCAGTTGCTGCGTGCCGCAGATGAAGCGCACCGAGGCCATGCCGTAGCCGTACTCGTCCAGCGAGCGCTGTGCCGCAGCACGTACCGCCGGGTGATTGGCCAGGCCCAGGTAGTTGTTGGCGCACAGGTTGATGACTTCCCTGCCCGCCGCCTGCACCACAGCGCCCTGGGGACCGGTCAGCACCCGCTCGCTCTTGTACAGTCCCTGGGTGCGCAGGGCGGCCAGCTCGCTGCGCAACCGATCGAGCATTACCTCATTCATGACCGGGAATTATACTCAAGGCCTCATGTCCGAGCCTTCCGCCAGCGCCGGGCCCGGGGCGGCGCGCATCGACCGCTGGCTGTTCGCCGTGCGGCTGTTTGGCTCGCGCTCGCTGGCCGCGCAGGCGGTGAGCGGCGGGCGGGTGCACGTCGACGGCGAGCGGGTGAAGCCCGCCCACGAGATCCGTGCCGGCAATAGGGTAAATTTCATGCGCGGCACGGTGGAGTATGCCTGCGAGGTGCTGTCCGTGCCGGTGCGGCGTGGTCCGGCGGCGCAGGCCGCACGCTGCTACGCCGAGACCGCCGAGAGCGCCGCACGGCGTGCAGCTTTTGCCAGCCGCATGAAGCTCGCCGCGGCCCTCACGCCGCGGCCACGCGCGCGACCTGACAAGCACCAGCGGGCACAGCTGCGGCGGTTGCGGGGTCGCATTTGAGCCCCCAGACGTCGCCGCAAAGCATGTCGGCGGGGAGGGTCCGTTGCAGACTGTCCCTGACGGCCCCATAGACGGCAAGTCATGAGTCTGAGTGTTTTCGACATTTTCAAGGTCGGCATCGGCCCTTCGAGCTCGCACACCATGGGCCCGATGCGGGCCGCGCGTGAGTTCGTCCTCTCTCTCAAGCGCGACGGGCTACTCGCGACAACCGAGCAGATTGCCGTGCGCCTCTACGGCTCACTGGCGCTCACCGGGCTGGGTCACGGTACCGATCGCGCCATCCTCGTGGGGCTGGAAGGCGCGCTGCCCGAGACGGTGGACCCCGACAGCATCGAGCCAACCGTCGCGCGCATCCGCTCGAGCGGACGCATCCGGCTGCTCGGTGAGCACGAGATCGCGTTCGACGAGCCGATGCAGCTGCTGTTCATGCAGCACGAACGGCTGCCGCGCCACTCCAACGGCATGCGCTTCACCGCGCTCGCGCCGGCGCACGCGGTGCTGCGCGAAGTCGACTACTACTCGATCGGCGGCGGTTTCATCGTGCGCGGTGACGAGACCGAGGCTGCCGAGGCGCATGCCCATCCGCCGCCGCCCTATCCGTTCACTTCCGGTGCGGAGCTGCTCAGCCTGTGCCGGCAGCACGGCCTGGAGATGTTCGAGCTGGTGCTCGCGAACGAGAGTGCCTGGGCTCCCGAGGAGCAGGTGCGCACGCGGCTGCTGCATCTGTGGCAGGTGATGCAGGCTTGTGTCGAGCGCGGCTTCCGTCAGAGCGGACTGCTCCCGGGGGTGCTGAAGGTGCGGCGCCGCGCCCCGCGGCTGTATCGCATGCTCACCGAGAGCGGTGCAGCGAAACCGCTCGACGTGATGGACTGGGTGAACGCCTACGCGCTAGCCGTCAACGAGGAGAACGCCGCGGGCGGACGCGTGGTCACCGCGCCCACCAATGGCGCGGCCGGCATCGTGCCGGCGGTGCTGCACTACTTTCGACGCTTCGAGTCGGGCGCCAACGACGACGGCGTGCTGCGCTTCCTGCTGGTCGCGGCGGCCATGGGCATGCTGTACAAGCGCAATGCTTCCATCTCCGGCGCGGAGATGGGCTGTCAGGGAGAGGTCGGGGTCGCCTGCTCGATGGCGGCCGCGGGTCTCGTCGCCGCGCTCCACGGCACCAACGAGCAGATCGAGAACGCCGCCGAGATCGGCATGGAGCACAACCTGGGGCTCACCTGCGACCCGGTGGCGGGGCTGGTGCAGATCCCGTGCATCGAGCGCAATGCCATGGGCGCGGTCAAGGCCATCAACGCCGCGCGCCTCGCCATGCGCGGCGACGGCTCGCACAAGGTGTCACTGGACCAGGTGATCGCCACCATGCGCCAGACCGGCGCCGACATGTCGACCATCTACAAGGAAACCTCGCAGGGCGGGCTGGCGGTGAACGTGCCCGAGTGCTGACGGCCGGTGCGTGGCACGGGCTGCGCGCGGCTTCAGGCGAACAGGCCGAACAGCCGGCCGGGGGGCGGCGCTTCGCGCACCACCGCTTTGATGCCGGCGCGGGCGATCGCGCGCCACTCTGCAGTCTCGAAGCCGATCGAGCACACCGCCGCGGTGGCAAGTCCCGTTTGCCCGTGATCCGGCAGCAGCAGCTTCACGAGCTCCGACACCCCCGGGTCGTGGGCTACCAGCATCAGGTGCGCGATGCGCGGCCCGGTCGACTGCACCACGTTCAGCAGGTCTGACGCGCTCGCCAGGTAGAGCTTCTCCTCGCGCAGCACGCGTCGCGGTGCCAGCGACAGCTCGCGCGCCAGGATCTCCGCGGTCTGCTGCGTGCGGCGCGCGGGGCTCACCAGCAGCAGCTCCGGCACCAGCTCGAGCGCGAGCAGCCGACGCGCCATGGCCTCGGCCGCCCCGATGCCGCGCCGGTTGAGCGTGCGCTCCATGTCCGGGATGCCGGCATCCTGCCAGCGCGCATCCGCGTGTCGCATGATCGTCAGGCGCTTCATGCACAGGCCTCAGTCGGATACATCCACGAGTACGCGGTCGTTCTCGACGCGCGCCCGGTAGGTGCGCAAGGGTTCGTAAGCCGGCGGCGTGAGCGCCGCACCGGTGCGCAGGCAGAAACGCGCACCGTGACGCGGGCAGATGATCTGACAATCCTCGACCTGCGCATTGCCGAGGGTCTCACCGTCGTGCGTGCACATGTCCTGCACGGCGTACACGCTGTCACCGCAGCTCAGCACCACCAGCGCCACGCCGTCGACGAAGGCGGCCAGCGGCTCGGTCTCACTCAACTCGGCCGCAGCGCCGATGTCCACCCACTTCGCGCTCATCGCCTCTCCTTCAAAACATGCCGGTCTGCAGCCGCGCGGCCTCGGACATCATGCTCTGATTCCAGGGCGGGTCGAAGGTAAGCGTGACGAGTGTCTCGCGCACGGTGGGGATCCGCTCGATCTTGTCGCGCACGTCGTCCACCAGGATATCCCCCATGCCGCAGCCTGGCGCAGTGAGGGTGATCTTCACCTCGACGCTGCGCGTGCCGTCCTCGTTCTGTCTGACCTCGCAATCGTAGACCAACCCGAGGTCGACGACGTTGATGGGGATCTCAGGGTCGTAACAAGTGCGCATCTGCTCCCAGACGAGCTTCTTCACGTCCTCTTCACTGGCGTTCGGCGGCAGTTCCGGCGGCTTGACCGCCTCCTGCCCGATGGCGTCGGCGTCCTCGCCCGCGATACGGAACAGGTTGCCGTCGAGGTACACGGTGAAGCTGCCACCGAGCGCCTGGGTGATGTAGCCGGCCTGCCCGGGCTTGAGTCTGACCTCCTGGCCGGCGGGCACGATGACCGCACGCACCTCGCGGTTGACGACGAACGGCTCGCTGTCGTTTCTGCGCATGAGGTCTACTCGGTCGACACCGTGGCGCCGTCATGGGCCAGCGCCGCATTCAGCGTGTGCCAGCACAGGCTCGCGCACTTGACCCGCGCCGGGAACTCGCGCACGCCGGCGAGCGCGGCCAGCTTGCCGAGCGAGGGATCGGGGGCGGCATCGGGGCGCGTCAGCAGCGCGTGGATGCGCTCGAACAGCTGCCGCACGAGGGCACGGTCCTTGCCCTTGACCGCCTCGGTCATCAGCGATGCGGACGCGGTGGAAATGGCGCAGCCCTTGCCCTCGAAGCGGATATCCGCGATCTGCTCGCCGTCGAGGCGCAGCGACAGCGACAGGTGGTCCCCGCACAGCGGGTTCGCGCCCTCGGCGTGGCCGTCGGCCGGCTCGAGCCGCCCGAAATTGCGCGGCTGGCGGTTGTGATCGAGGATCACGTCGCGATACAGCTCCTTCAGGTCCATCAGCCGAACACCTCGCGCGCCCTGCCGAGCGCCGCCACCAGCCGCGCAACGTCTGCCTCGCTGTTGTAGCAGCCGAAGGATGCGCGCGCCGTGGCCGGCAGACCGAAGAACGTCATCACCGGCATGGCGCAGTGGTGGCCGGTGCGTACCGCGACGCCTTCAGCGTCGAGAATCGTGCCGAGATCATGCGGATGCACACCGCGCATGGTGAAGGACAGCACGGCCGCCTTGTGCGCGGCGGTGCCGATGATCTCGATGCCCGGCAGCCGCGCGAGCTCGGCGGTGGCCAGCTGCAACAGGCGCTGCTCGTGGGCGGCGATCGCCTCGATGCCGAGATGCTCGACGTAGTCGAGCGCGGCGCCCAGGCCGACCACGCCGGAGATGTTGGGGGTACCGGCCTCGAACTTCCACGGCAGCTCGTTGTAGGTGCTCTTCTCGAACGACACCGTGAGGATCATTTCCCCGCCGCCTTGCCAGGGCGGCATCGCCTCGAGCAGCTGCTCGCGGCCGTACAGCACGCCGACCCCGGTGGGCCCGTAGAGCTTGTGGCTCGAGAAGGCGTAGAAGTCCGCGCCGAGCGCACGCATGTCGAGGCGCGTGTGTGGTGCGGCCTGCGCACCATCCACCAGCACCACCGCGCCCTTCTCGTGCGCGGCCTCGATCAGGTGCCGCACCGGCAGCACGGTGCCGAGGGCGTTCGAGACGTGAGCGATCGCGACCAGGCGGGTACGCGCGCCGAGGAGCTTCAGGAACGCCTCGGTCTCCACCTCGCCGCGGCGGTTGATCGGTGCCACCTTGAGCGTGCAGCCGGTCTGCGCGCACACCATCTGCCACGGCACGATGTTGGAGTGATGCTCGAGGCCGGTGATCAGGATCTCGTCGCCAGCGCGGAAACGCGGGCGCGCGTACGCCTGGGCGACCAGGTTGATGCCCTCGGTCGTGCCGCGCACGAAGATGATTTCCTTCACCGAGCGCGCGCCGATGAAGCGGCGCACGCGCTCACGCGCACCCTCGAATGCGGCGGTGGCCGCCTGGCTGAGTGCGTGCACGCCGCGGTGCACGTTGGCGTGGCTGTGGGTCTCGTAGTACTCGACCGCGCGCAGTACCGGCAGCGGTCGTTGCGAGGAGGCGGCGCTGTCCAGATAGACCAGCGGATGGCCGTTGACGGTGGTGTCCAGGATCGGGAAGTCGCGGCGCACCGCGGCCACGTCCAGCGGTGGTAGCGCGGCGCTGAGCGGTAGGTTCGCGGCCATTACAGGAGCTCCCGCAGAGTGTCGTCGCGCAGCTGACCGGCGAGGTGCCGCTCGATCTGCCGGCGCAGCTCGGGCACGCCGAACTGAGCGACCACGTCCTCGAGGAACGCCCACTTGAGCAGCGACTGCGCCACCTCGGCCGATAGGCCGCGCGACAAGAGATAGAACAGCATGTTGTCGTCGAGCTTGCCGGCCGTCGCCCCGTGGCTGCAGCGCACGTCGTCGGTGTAGATTTCCAGCTGCGGTCGCGCGTCGATCTCGGCGCCGGCGCCGGCGAGCAGACCGCGCAGCGACTGGCGCGAGTCGCTGCCAGGTGCTGCACTCCTCACCACGATCTTGCCGTTGAAGGCCACGCGTGCCCGGCCGGCAGCAATGCCGCGGAAGGTCTGCTGGGTGCGGGTAGCCGGCGCCGCATGCTCGACCAGTGCATAGGTATCCAGCAGCTGCCCACCATCGCCAAGGGCGGCGATGCCGAGAGCGACCCGGGCACGCTCCCCGCAAAGACGCACGCCGAGCGTGCTGCGGGCCGCCTGCGCTCCGGTACAGATGCCGTGCAGGCTGTAGCCGGCGTCCTGCGCCAGATGGGCCGAGAGCGTATCGAACAGCGTGCTGCGTGCGTTCAGCTCCTGCAGGCGGTAGTGCTCGAGCCGTGCGGCGCGCCCGAGCTCCAGGAGCGCCGCGCTGTTGACGAACCCCGGCGCCTGGTTCGCGCTCAGGTGGCGCTCGATGAGCACCAGCTGCGTATCGGCGTCCAGCTGCAGCTCGATGCGCGGGTAGGAGGCGCCCGCCTGAGCATCGGCGCTGGCGACGAACACCAGCTCGAGACGTACCGCACCCTCGCCCCCGGCCGGCACGCGGATGCGCATGCCGTCGGTGGCGAACGCCTGATTGAGGAGCGCCAGGCGCTCATCCGCGTGCGGGGTGCGCTCCGCTGCCGGCGCGCTCGCCTGCGCGAGCGGGGTCAGGAGCGCTGCGGTAGCGGTCAGCGGCGCGGACTGTGCCGGCACGAAGTTGCCGTCGGCGAACACGTAGCGCGCGTATCCCGGCAACTCGGCGGGCAGGGCGGCGGCGGGCAGCGAGCCCGCGGCGGCCGGTGTGAAGCGCAGCCGCTCGAGCGGCCGCAGGTTCGCGTACTTCCAGTTCTCATCGCGCGGCCCCGGCAGACCCTGCGAGCGCAGCGCCTCGATCGCGGCATGGCGATGCGCTGCGAGGGCCGGTGAGGAGGGCAGCGTCGGCGCAACGCTTGCGTACTCCTCGACGATGCGGGCGGTGAGGGCGCTCATCGGCTCAGGCGGCCTCACCCGCGATGAAGTCGTAGCCGCGCCGCTCGAGCTCGAGCGCCAGCGTGCGATCGCCGCTGCGGGCGATGCGCCCACGGACCAGCACGTGCACGAAGTCCGGCACCACGTACTCGAGCAACCGCTGGTAGTGCGTCACCAGCACGCAGGCACGCTCGGGGGAGCGCTGCGAGTTCACGCCCGCCGCCACCACTTTGAGCGCATCGATGTCGAGCCCGGAATCGGTTTCGTCGAGAATGGCGAGCCTCGGCTCGAGCACGAGCATCTGCAGAATCTCGTTGCGCTTCTTCTCCCCGCCGGAGAAGCCCTCGTTGACCCCGCGCGACAGAAAGCTGTCCTCCATGTGCATGAGCTTCATCTTCTCGCGCACCATGCCGAGGAAGTCGAAGGCGTCCACCTCCGGCAATCCGCGCTCCTTGCGCGCAACGTTCAGCGCGGCCTTGAGCAGGTAGACGTTGTTGACGCCCGGGATCTCGACCGGGTACTGAAAGCCGAGGAACACGCCGGCGCGCGCGCGCTCCTCGGGCGCGAGTGCCAGCAGGTCGCGGCCCTCGTAGCGCACCGTGCCGGCGGTGACCGCATAGCCCGGACGACCGGCGAGTACGTACGCGAGCGTACTCTTGCCCGAGCCGTTCGGTCCCATGATGGCGTGCAGCTCGCCAGCGCCCACCTCCAGGTTGAGGCCGTTGAGGATCTGCTTGCCGTCGACGCGGACTGAAAGATCTTTGATGCTCAGCATGGCCAGTTACCCCACCGCGCCTTCCAGGCTCACCGCCAGCAGGTTCTGCGCCTCGACGGCGAACTCCATCGGCAGCTCCTTGAACACCGACTTGCAGAAGCCGCTGACGATCATGTTGACCGCGTCCTCATCGCCGACGCCGCGCGAGCGCAGATAGAACAGCTGCTCGTCGCTGATCTTCGAGGTGCTGGCCTCGTGCTCCACCGTCGCGGAACGGTTCTTCACCTCCACGTACGGGAAGGTATGCGCGCCGCACTTGCTGCCCATCAAGAGCGAATCGCACTGGGTGAAGTTGCGCGCGCCGTGCGCGCCCGGCAGCATCCGCACCAGCCCGCGGTAGGTATTCTGGCCGTGCCCCGCGGAGATGCCCTTGGAGATGATGGTGCTGCGCGTATCGCGGCCGATGTGGATCATCTTGGTGCCGGTGTCGGCCTGCTGGTAGTTGTTGACCGTGGCCACCGAGTAGAACTCGCCGATCGAGCCGTCGCCGCGCAGCACGCAGCTGGGATACTTCCAGGTGATCGCCGAGCCGGTCTCCACCTGCGTCCAGGAGATGTGCGAGTTGCGGCCGCGGCACTCGCCGCGCTTGGTGACGAAGTTGTAGATGCCGCCGACGCCTTCGGTATCGCCCGGATACCAGTTCTGCACGGTCGAGTACTTGATATAGGCATCATCGAGCGCAATGAGCTCCACCACTGCGGCGTGCAGCTGGTTCTCATCGCGCATCGGCGCGGAACAGCCCTCCAGGTAGCTCACGTACGCCCCTTCGTCGGCGATGATCAGCGTGCGCTCGAACTGCCCGGTGTTCATGGCGTTGATGCGGAAGTAGGTCGACAGCTCCATCGGGCAGCGCACACCCTTGGGCACGTACACGAACGAGCCGTCGGAGAACACCGCCGAGTTCAGCGCCGCGAAGAAGTTGTCGCCGGTGGGCACAACGCTCCCCAGGTACTGCTCGATGAGCGCCGGGTGGTTGCGCACCGCCTCCGAGAACGGACAGAACACCACGCCGGCAGCCGCCAGGCGCTCCTTGAAGGTGGTGGCAACCGACACGCTGTCGAACACGGCATCGACCGCGACGCCGGCGAGCCGTGCCCGCTCGTGCAGCGGTACGCCGAGCTTCTCGTAGGTCTCGAGCAGCTTCGGATCCACCTCCTCGAGACTCTTCGGCCCGTCCTTCTTCGCCCGCGGCGCGGAGTAGTACGAGATCGCCTGGTAATCGATCGGCGCCACCCTGACGTGCGCCCAGTGCGGCTCCGGCATCGTCAGCCAGTGACGCAGCGCCTTCAGGCGCCACTCGGTGAGGAAGGCAGGCTCCTGCTTCTTGCGCGAGATGAGACGTACCACGTCCTCGTCGAGCCCGGGTGGCACCGTATCGGCATCGATATCGGTGACGAAGCCGTGCTGGTAGCCGCGTGCCAGCAGCGTCTCGAGCTGTTTGCTGTTCTCACTCACGCGCGGCTCACGAACGTATGGGGGTGCGTGTTGCGGCGGCCTTCATCTCGCGCTCGATCGGCGGCAGCCTCGAGGGCGCACCGTCGAGTCCGGCGAGCTGCGCCAGGCTCACGTCGTACAGCGCGCGGCGGATCGCCAGGTTCAGCCGCTGCCACACGCGCGCGACCCGGCAGGTGTGCTCGATTTCGCAGTTGCCGTGACCGGCAGCGCAGTCGGTGAGTGCCACCGGACCCTCCAGGGCATCGAGGATCGCCGCGGCGCTGATCTGCGTCGCCGGGCGCGCCAGCTGATAGCCGCCGCGCAGGCCACGCGTCGAGATCACGAGCCCGGCACGCTGCAGCTGCTTGAGCAGCTTGCTCACCGTCGGCGCGGCGATGTGTGTCTGTTCGGCAAGCCGTGCCGCGGTTTGTACACGCGCCGGCTCGCCCGCGAGCGCTGCGAGCAGCACCGTCGCGTAGTCGGTCAATCGGCTGATGCGCAGCATGAGCTGCCTCCTGGAAACTAGGACTAGTTTAGTACTAATTACCGGCCGAACCAAGCGTGCGGCGGAGTCTCGGGCGCGGCGGCAGGGGTAGGGGCGGATTTGCTATCCTTGCGGCCCTCTCAAGGGGATGTTCGAGGGCGCGCGCCGCGGCCGCCTGTGCGCCTGCCTGTCGCGCGCCGCCACGGTCCGGAGGATGACAACATGAACACAACTGAGCTCGCGCGCGTGGCCAGCGCGATGGTTGCCCGGGGTAAGGGCATTCTTGCCGCCGATGAGAGCACCGGCACCATCAAGAAGCGCTTCGACAGCGTCAAGCTGGACTCGACCGAGGAGCATCGGCGCACCTATCGCGAGATGCTGTTCACCGCCCCGGGGGCGGCCGAGGCGATCAGCGGTGTCATCCTTTACGACGAGACCATCCGCCAGGAGACCGGCGACGGCCGCCCGTTCCCGCAGTACCTGACCCAGCAGGGCATCATTCCCGGCATCAAGGTCGATACCGGCGCGAAGCCGCTGGCAGGCTTTCCCGGCGAGACCATCACCGAGGGCCTCGATGGCCTGCGCGAGCGACTGATCGAGTACCGTTCGCTCGGCGCGCGCTTCGCCAAGTGGCGCGCGGTGATCGACATAGCCCCCGGCATCCCGACCTCGTTCGCGATTGCCGCCAACGCGCACGCGTTGGCGCGTTACGCGGCACTGTGCCAGGAGAACGACATCGTGCCGATCGTGGAGCCGGAGGTGCTCATGGACGGCGCGCACACCATCGAGCGCTGTGAGCAGGTCACCGAGGAGGTACTTGCCACGGTGTTCCACGAGCTGTTCCGGCACCGCATCGCGCTGGAATGCATGGTGCTCAAGCCCAACATGGTGATCTCGGGCAAGAAGGCCCCCGAGCGCGCTCCACCGCAGACCGTCGCCGAGGCAACGCTGCGTGTCCTCAAGCGTCACGTGCCGCCGGCGGTGCCGGGCATCGCTTTCCTCTCCGGCGGGCAGTCGCCGCAGGAGGCGACGCTGCACCTGTCGCTGATGAACCGCATGGGCCCGCTGCCCTGGTCGCTGACGTTCAGCTACGGCCGCGCCCTGCAGGACACCGCTCTCAAGGCATGGGGTGGCGCTGCAGCCAATTTCGCCGCCGGCCAGAAGGAGTTCGCGCGCCGCGCCAGGCTGAACGGACTGGCGACCACCGGCCGCTACGCGGCCGAGATGGAAAGCCAGGCCGCCTGAGCACCCAGGCGGCTGCGCGCGCGTGACGAGTCCGGTAACGACACACCCCGCAGCCGCCGCCCCGGAGGCGGATGCGGTCGTCGACGTGCGCGACGTGTCCTACGCGTTCGCCGCACGGCCGATCTTCTCGGGGCTCGACCTGCAGGTGCGCCGCGGGCGCATCACCGCCATCATGGGGCCGAGCGGCACCGGCAAGACGACACTGCTGCGCCTGATCACCGGTCAGATCAGCGCCGACCGTGGGCAGGTGCTGGTGTTCGGCCGCGACATCGCGACGCTCAATCGCCGTGAGGTCTACGCGCTGCGCCGGCGCATGGGCATGCTGTTTCAGAACGGTGCGCTGCTCACCGACATGGATGTGTTCGAGAACGTCGCCTTCCCGGTGCGCGAGCATACCGATCTGCCCGAGCCACTGGTGCGCAAGCTGGTGCTCACCAAGCTGCAGGCGGTCGGCCTGCGCGGCGCCGCCACGCTCATGCCAGCGGAGCTCTCCGGCGGTATGGCGCGGCGCGTGGCGCTGGCGCGCGCCATCGTCATGGATCCGGAGGTGCTGGTCTACGACGAGCCGTTCGTCGGGCTCGATCCAATCTCGCTCGGCGTCATCCTGCGCCTGATCAAGCACATGAACGACGCGCTGCGCATCACCAGCATCGTCGTCTCGCACGACGTGCGAGAGCTGGCGACGATCGCCGACGACAGTTATCTGCTCTCCGGCGGCCGCATCGCCGCCAGCGGCACTCCGGCACAGCTGCGCGCCAGCGATTCCGCGGCGGTGCGCCAGTTCATGAGCGGTGGCGCCGAGGGGCCGGTGCAGTTCCACTATCCGGCGCCCGATTACGCCACGCAGCTGTTCACGGCGGATGAGCCATGAGCACCGTTATGCGCAACGGCTACCTGCTCGAGGGCGTGCGCCGGCTCGGCTCCGTGGCGCTGTTCCTGGTGCGGCTGCTGTTGCAGTGTGTGCCGGCGCTGGCGCGGCCGCGGCTGTTGCTGCACCAGATCTACAATGCCGGCGCCCGTTCGCTCATCATCATCATGCTGTCCGGGCTGTTCGTCGGCATGGTGTTGGGGCTCCAGGGCTACGACCTGCTGCAGCGCTTCGGCTCCGAGGAAGCGCTCGGCACCGCGGCCGCGCTCGGGCTGTTGCGTGAACTGGCGCCGGTGATCACCGCGCTGCTGTTTGCCGGCCGGGCGGGCACCGCGCTCACCTCCGAGATCGGCCTGATGCGCGCCACGGATCAGCTCACGGCCATGGAGATCATGGCCGTCGATCCGCTGCGCTACGTCGCCGCGCCGCGCTTTCTCGGCGGGGTGATCGCCATGCCGCTGCTGACCGCGATCTTCAGCGTGGTCGGGTTGTATGGCGCTCAGCTGGTCGGCGTGCAGATGATGGGCGTCGACAAGGGTGTGTTCTGGTCGCAGACCCAGGGATCGGTCGATCTGCACGATGTCAACGAGGGCATCGTGAAGAGTCTGGTGTTCGGCGTGGCCTGCAGCCTGATCGCGGTGTACGAGGGCTACAACGCCGCGCCGACAGCCGAAGGCGTGGGCCTCGCCACGACCCGCACGGTGGTCGCCTCCTCGGTGATGACGCTGCTGCTCGACTACGTATTGACGGCGGAATTCCTCTAGAGGAACTATGACATATGGGCTCTAATCGAACACTGGAGATCGGAACGGGTCTGTTCGTGCTGTTGGGATTCGCCGCGCTGCTGTTTCTGACCACTCAGCTGCCGGCCAGCGGACTGAAGTTCGGCGGTGCCAAGGCCGGTTATCACGTTACCGCAGCCTTCGACAACATCGGTGACCTCAAGGTCGGTTCACCGGTCACCATGTCCGGCGTGCGGCTCGGCGATGTGTCCGACATCCGCTTCGACCCGCGTGACTACAAGGCCCTGGTCACCATGCGCATCGATCCGCAGTACAACCAGATCCCCGAGGACAGCTTCGCCAGCATCCAGACCCAGGGGCTGCTCGGCGGCAAGTACATCGGCTTGAGCCCCGGCGGCCTCGACAGCTACCTGAAAAACGGCAGCCGCATCGAGCAGACGCAGTCGGCCATCGTGCTCGAGAGCCTGATCAACAAGCTGTTCGCGAATTTCGCGAGCGGCAAGAGCGGTGGCTCCGATCAGGGACAGAAGACGGACAACCAGGACAAGCCGGAGGCGAAGAAATGAGATCCGCGCGCCTCGTACTGACTGGAGTTGCTCTGGCCATGCTGCTGGCGCAAGCCCAGTCCCAGGGCCAGGCCCCCTCGACCGCGGCGCCGGCGGCGACGGCCGCACCGGCAGCCCAGGGACCGACCGAGGTGGTGCAGAGCGCCGCCCAGAGCATGCTCAACGACCTCGACAAGGACCGCGACGGCTACCGGCGCGACCCCTCCAAGGTCGGTCAGCTGGTGGACAAGTACCTGCTGCCGCACTTCGACACCGAGTACTCGGCGCGCCTGGTGCTCGGCAGGTTCTGGCGTACGGCCACACCGCAACAGCGGCAGCAGTTCATCGACGCCTTCTACCATTCGCTGCTCACCAATTACGGTACTGCGCTGGTGGATTTCACCGCCGATCGCCTCAAGATCTACCCGAGCCGCCCGGACTCCGATGCCAAGACCGCGACGGTGCGCACCGAGGTCAAGCGCGACAACGGCGACCGGGTCTCCGTCAACTACTATCTGCACGTGACACCGCAGGGCTGGAAGGCCTGGGATGTCGTGATCGACGGCATCAGCTACGTCAACAGCTATCGCGAGGACTTCGGCTCGCAGATCGAGCAGCAGGGACTCGATGCGGTGATCAAGCGCCTGCAGTCGGGCGAGAAGCCCGAGGCGATCGGCAAACAGAACTCCGGCAAGAGCTGATGAGCACGCCCCGGCCGCTCGGCCACCCACAGGCCGCCGCGGGCGGCCTGCGGCTCGCCGCTGGAACCGACGGCACTTTCCGCGCCGAAGGTGCGCTCACCTTCGCCACCGCCCGCGCAGCGCGCGCGCTCAGTTCGCAGCTGCTCGCGGACACGACGCCGGCACTCACGGTCGATTTGGCCGGCATCACCAGCTCCGATAGCGCGGGGCTTGCGGTACTGCTCGACTGGCTGGCGAGCGCCAAAGCTGCGCATCGCGCGCTGCGCTACACCAACCTGCCGACCGACCTCGAGGCGCTGGCGCGCATCAGCGAGCTGGACGAGCTGCTCGCGCGCGGCGTTTAGCGCGGCGGCGGTGGTGCGCCCTGCGGCGGCGCTGGCTTCGGAGCGGAGGCGGGCGGGGTCGTGGCGGGGGACTCGTCATCCTCCCCGGCTTCCTCCATCAGCTTCTTCTCCTGGTCCTCCTCGCTCTGCGACTGGCCGCCGTTCACCTTGTAGTCGCGGTTCTGCAGGTAGGCATTGCGCAGGAAAGCGTAGGGATCGTAGGCACTCTCGACCAGCTTGGTGGCATCGAGGAGCCGTGCGCGCGTGTCGATCTCGTCCACCACCCACAGGCCGTAGTTCCACCACTGGTTCTTGATGTACTGCCGCGGCGTGCTGAAGTCATCGCCTACACGACCGAAGGTATCGCGCACGTCCGAGGGCCCGAGGAATGGCAGCACCAGGTACGGTCCCTTGTGCACGCCCCACTTGCCGAGGGTCTGCCCGAGCTCACGGTCGTTCCGGTCCAGCCCGGCGGCCGTGGCCGGATCGAGGAACCCACCGAGTCCGATGGTCGTGTTGAACACGAAGCGCACCGTGTCGTTGAGGAAGGGCTTGAACTGACCCTGCAGCAGGTCATTCAGCATCACGATCGGGTAGTTGAGGTTATCGAAGAAGTTGCGCAGTCCGGTCTGCACCATGTGGGGTGTCACCCGGCGATAGCCACGCGCCACCGGCTGCATGATGTAGCGATCGAACTTGTCGTTGAACGTGTAGGTGGCGCGATTCATCCGCTCCCACGGGTCGCGCGGATCGCGCTTGCTGCCAGCAGGGAGCGAGGCACACCCCGCCAAGAGCACCAGGCAGAGCGAGACCACGGTCATTCGTATTGTTGTCGACGGCATAGGCGCGCTCGGCGGCAGGAGGCCAGCATTGTAGCAGCCGCTGCCCGGCCGTCCCGGCCGTCTGTCCGTGCGTCGCCCGGCGGCGACTTCCGCTTGCTCAGTTGCCGCCGGCGTGGCGCTGTCCCTGCCCCTGCTGGTCGCCGCCGTCGGCGGCCAGCTGCCGCTTGCGCGTGCTGGCCAGGTAGTCGCGCACCTCGTCGAGCTGTGCCTGGTAGCGCTGCCGCTGGATCTGGCTGATGTGCGGCGAGGCGAGCGCGAGCTGCAGCTGCTGCACGGCGAGATACAGGTCGCCGTTGTTGATCTGGTATTCAGCCATGTAGTAGTAGGCATCGCCGGCATCGCCGGCGGCGCTGGCCGCGAGCGCCGTGAGGCGGATCTGATCAGGCGTCGGCGGCACGTTGTTGAACAGGTCGAGCAGCATGTTGTGCGCCTCGCCCGGCCGGCCGGCTGCCATGAGAGTTTCCGCGTAGCGCACCGTCACCGGCACGTTGCGCGGGAACAGCGTCGCGGCGCGCTGGAAGGTCGCGAGCGCCTCGGCGGTGTTGCCGGCTCTGGCCTGCGCCTGACCGAGCGCCGAGTACAGCAGCGTCAGGCCCTCGTGCTGCTGCACCAGCACCTGCAGGATCTTCGCCGAGTCCGCGACTTCCGTCTGGTTGCCGTTCATGAGCGCCAGCGCTTCGCCGTAGCGGTTACCCAGATTGTCGCCGCCGTGCGCGATCTTCTGCGCGTACTGCAGTGCCATGTCCACATCCCCGGTCGCCGTCAGCACGCGCACCCGCTCGCGGATCAGCTGATAGCTCAGTGAGTCCTTGCCCTTGCGCGGCGGAAACTGCGCGGCACGCGAGCGCTGCTCGGCGACGCGCTCCGAGTCCACCGGGTGATCGATCAGCATCGCCGGGATATACGTGGCGGCGAGACCGGTGTGGCGCATCATGGTCTCGAACATCGAGCCCATGCCATTCGGATCGAAGCCGGCGCCGGCGAGGTAGCCGATGCCGACGCGGTCCGCTTCCCATTCGCTGTCGCGGGTGAAGTTGATCTGATGCTGAATCGCCATGCCCTGTGTAGCGGCCAGCGCGCCTTCCGCCGCCTGACCGCCGCCGAGGGCGCCGAGCAGAATCGCGCCGATCATGGCCGCCGCGGTCGGCAGGCTCTGCTTCGACTGGTCGACGAGCATGCGCGCGATGTGATGCTGCGTGATGTGCGCGGTTTCGTGCGCCATCACGCCCGCGAGCTCGGACTCGGTCGAGGTGGCAAGAATCAGCCCGGCATTGATGAACACGTAGCCGCCGGTGACGGCGAACGCGTTGATGGTGGTGTCCTTGATGACGAAGTAGTGAAAGTCCTGGCCACCCATCGCGCTCTGCGAGGCGAGGCGCTGGCCGATGCCGTTGATGTACTCGCTGGTTTCCGGATCCTCGATCAGCAGGTTCTGATCGCGTATTTCCTTCGCCACCATCGCTCCGAGGCGGTACTCATCGCTCTGGGACAGCATCAAGGCCGCGGGACTGCCCATGTCGGGCAGGTCGGAGCCGGACGGCGGCGCGCTCAGGGGCGTGGCCGGCCCCTCACCGGCGGCTGCCAGGCCGGACGCCAGGGTGGCCCCGGTGAGTAGCACGGCGAGGAGGGTTACGGAGAGGCGGCGCATCATCGCAATTCGACCACCGCGGGTGGTCACGAGTTTCCTGGTGTTTACCCGTATTTACAGACGCTTACATGCGTACAACGGTGTCCGCGTACGTCGCTCCGCCCCAACCGGCGGACGCCCTACAGGGTACCACCTAAAGCGCGTCGGAGGCGAAATCGGCGAGCCGCGAGCGCTCCCCGCGCACCAGCGTCACGTGCCCCGAGTGCGCCCAGCCGCGAAAGCGATTCACGGCATACGTCAGGCCCGAGGTCATCTCGGTGAGGTACGGCGTGTCGATCTGCGCGATGTTGCCGAGACAGGCGAGCTTGGTGCCGGGCCCGGCGCGCGTGATCAGCGCCTTCATCTGCTTCGGGCTGAGGTTCTGCGCCTCATCGAGGATCAGGTAGCGATTGAGGAACGTGCGGCCGCGCATGAAGTTGAGCGAGCGGATCTTGATGCGGTTGCGCAACAGGTCGTTGGTCGCGGCGCGACCCCAGTTGCCGCCTTCCTGCGAGCCGGTGAGCACCTCGAGGTTGTCCATGAGCGCGCCCATCCACGGCTCCATCTTCTCCTCCTCGGTGCCGGGCAGAAAGCCGATGTCCTCGCCGAGGGGTATGGTCACCCGCGTCATGATGATCTCGACGAAACGGTTGGTCTCGAGCGTCTGCATCAGCCCGGCGGCGAGCGCCAGCAGCGTCTTGCCGGTGCCGGCCGGTCCCAGCACCGTGACGAAATCGATCTCCGGATCCATGAGCATGTTCAGCGCGAAGTTCTGTTCGCGGTTGCGCGCGGTGATGCCCCAGACGTTGTGGCGTTCGTTGCGATAGTCACGGGTCAGCTCGATGACCGCCGTTTCACCGCTCATCCTGCGCACGATGCCCTCGATGCCCTCGGCACTGTCCTCGTACACGCCCTGGTTCGGCTGCCAGGCGTGCACCGCAGGACCGGTGATCTCGTAGAACGTGCGGCCGGCGTCCTTCCACGAGCGCAGCCCCGGACCGTGCTGTTCCCAGAAGTCGGGTGGCAGCGCCGCCATGCCACTGTAGAGGACGTCGGAATCCTCGAGCGTCTTGTCGCTGTAGTAGTCCTCGGCGTGCACGCCGAGGACCGCCGCCTTGATGCGCAGGTTGATGTCCTTGGAGACCAGGATCACGCGCGCGTCGCGGTGCTCGTTCTGCAGCGCCAGCGTCTGCGCGAGGATGGTGTTGTCGCTGGCCTGTCCCGGCAGTCCCGGCGGCAGAGCGCCCTCGAGCTGCCGGGTCTGGAAGAACAGCCGGCCGGTCGAGGGCTTCTTGCCGTGATTGCCCGAGTAGCCGTTCGGCAGCTGCAGGCCGTGGTCGATCTGCTCCTTGGTGGCATCGCGCATCATGTCGTCGAGGAAGCGGTTCACCTGGCGGACGTTGCGCGAGGCCTCCGACAGGCCC
Organism: uncultured Gammaproteobacteria bacterium; assembly: GCA_963837075.1. Classification (GTDB taxonomy): domain Bacteria; phylum Pseudomonadota; class Gammaproteobacteria; order Steroidobacterales; family Steroidobacteraceae; genus 13-2-20CM-66-19. The sequence goes on from CAWILY010000009.1 coordinate 2,285,344, forward strand.
TTCTTGTGCGCGTCCAGCTCCTCCAGCACCACCATCGGCAGGTAAACATCGTGCTCTTCGAAGCGGAAGATCGCCGTCGGATCGTGCATCAGCACGTTGGTGTCGAGCACGAACAGGCGGCGGCCGGCGCGCGACCTGCCTTTCACTTCCCGTGCTTCCCCCGAGGCTGCCGTCGGACCGGGCTCATAAACGCTGCGCTGCTTCAAGTACTGCCTCCGCGTGACCGGGTACCTTCACCTTGCGCCACTCCTGCCGCACCCGTCCCGTGCCATCGAGCAGGAACGTGCTGCGCTCCACGCCCAGGTACTTTCTGCCGTACAGGCTTTTCGGTTTTATGACATCGAACAGCCGGCAGACTTTCTCTTCCGTGTCGGCGAGCAGCGGAAAGGGCAGGGATTCCTTGGCGGCGAACCGGTCGTGCGAGGCGACCGGGTCGCGTGACACGCCCACGATCTGCGCGCCGGCTTTGCGGAACGCCGCGGTCAGATCGCGGAAGTCCTGTGACTCGCGTGTGCAGCCGCTGGTCATGTCGCGCGGGTAGAAGTAGAGGACCAGCTTGCTGCCCGCCGCATCCTTCAGGCGCCAGGTGCCGCCGCCCGTCATGGGCAGCGAGAACTCGGGTACTTTGGCGCCGGGCTTGATGACGGACATCACGCTGTCAGGATTTGACCGGTTCGAGGATCGCGTCGAGATTCAGCGAATCGCAGAACTCCATGAACTCCTCGCGCAGATGTGCCACATGAATGCGGCTCGGCACGTTGACGATCATCTGCACGGCGAACATCGGCGCGCCAGTGTGCGCTGCCGGGTAGCTGCGCGTGGACACTTCGGCGATGTCGATGCCGCGGGTGGCGCAGAAGCCCGCCAACCCCGCGACGATGCCGCTCTGATCGAGGCACACCACATCGATCGAGTACGGCAGCATGTCGGTGCGTGCCGTGCGCGGCTCGGTGCGCTTCAGATGAATGCTGAGATCGGCGGTATCGGCGAGACGCTTCAGCTCGGTTTCCAGCTTCGCCAGCGCATGCCAGTTGCCCGACACCAGCAGCAGCATGGCGAACTCGGTACCGAGGCTCGCCATGCGACTCTCGCTGATGTTGCCCCCCGACTCGCTGATGACGCGGGTGAGCTCGTGGACCATCCCCGTGCGGTCGCTGCCGATCGCCGAAACGGCCAGGTGCTGCTTCATCTGTGGGTGGCGTTTTGGGGGTTACCGGCGTTGCACGTCGGCTGCAGTGTACCGGGAGCGGCCGCCCGTTGCGACTTCGCGGGCGGCGCGCGCTGCCTTAAGGCTTGCTTAAGCGCAAGCACCGCTCGTACCATCGCGCTCCCTCCGCGAGCGCGATTTCCAGGAAATCTGCCCATGTTTGCCAGCAGCCTGGTTGCCATCGTCACCCCTATGGACGATGACGGCGGAATCGACTTTCAGGCCTGGACCCGGCTGCTGGATTTTCACCTCGCGAACGGCACGGCCGGGATCGTGGTCGGCGGCACCACCGGTGAGTCCGCCACGCTCACGGACCAGGAGCTGCGCGAGCTGACGGTGCGGGCCTGCGCGCAGCTGCGCGGCCGCCTCGCGGTGATCGCCGGCGCGGGCAGCAGCAGCACCGCGACCACCGTCGCGCGTGTGCGCTGGCTGTCGGAGCTGCCGATCGATGGCATGTTGCTGGTGACTCCCGCCTACAACCGGCCGCCACAGGAGGGTCTGTACCGGCATTTCGCCGCCGCCGCGGCTGCGGCGAGCAGACCTATACTGCTGTACAACGTGCCCGCGCGCACCGCGGTCGACATGCTGCCCGCGACCGTCGCGCGGCTGGCGCGGGTTGCGGGCATCGTCGGGCTCAAGGAGGCCGTGCCCGAGGCGGCGCGGATTCGCGAGCTGATCGCCGCCTGTCCGCGGGAGTTCGCCGTGTTGAGTGGTGATGACGCCACGGCGCGTGCGGCGATCCTCGCCGGCGCCCGCGGAGTGATCTCGGTGAGCGCGAACGTTGCGCCGCGCGCGATGTCAGAGATGGTGGCCGCGGCGGTGCGCGGCGATGCGGCGCGCGCCGCACAGCTCGATGAGCCGCTGAGCGCGCTGCACCGCGAATTGTTCGTCGAGGCGAACCCGATTCCGGTGAAGTGGCTGCTGCTGCAGATGGGCCTGATCGGCCCTGGGGTAAGATTGCCGCTGACGCCGCTGGCTGAAGGGTTACAGGCGCGTGTGCGCGCCGCGGCGCGCGCCGCCGGGGTGCCAATTCAAACGGGGTCTGATGCATGAGGTTTGGCCGTGTGGTCCTGGTACTGGCGTTGCTGCTGGCCGTGAGCGGCTGCAGCTGGATGCGCGCGATGCGCAACAAGTCCTGTCACGAGACGCAGCCATATCAGAAGGCCGTGAGCGTGCCGCCGCTCACCATTCCGTCCGGGCTGGAAGGGCCGGATATGACCAATGCGCTGCGTCTGCCGCAGCTGAAGGAGCCCGCCCCTCCGGCGCGGCTCGGCAAGCAACCGTGTCTCGATGAGCCACCGCCCTACAAGGTGCCGCAGCCACCGCGCGTACCGCAGGCCTGAAGTCCGCCGCCGCACTGACCGCCGCACTGACCGCCGTGCGGGCCGCCGCCGCATGCATTATCATGCGCCGCCGCGCGTCACGGGCGCGCCCTGACGCTAAGGATCGCACGAGAAATCGCTGGTAAATACCTGATCGGAGAGGTGGCCGAGCGGTCGAAGGCGCTGGACTGGAATTCCAGTAACATCTCAACGGGTGTTCGTGGGTTCGAATCCCACCCTCTCCGCCATCAGTCCGGCTGCGGGTGTCTGCCGGGCCGCTGCGGGAAGATGAGGATGCAGCCGAGCAAGAAGGCGGCAATGATCAGCGAGGCCAGCGGGCGGCTGACGCTCAGTCCGCCCTGCGCGAGGGGTTTGTCGAAGAAGTCACCGACCGTGGCCCCCAGCGGCCGTGTGAGGATGAACGCCGCCCAGAACAGCAGCACGTGCGATATCGAGGTGCGGAAATAGGCGAGCGCGATCAGGGCCAGCAGGGCGCCGAACAGCAACGCCCCGCCGGCGTAACCGAGGCCGGCGTCCGCCGCCCAGTCGCCGAGCGCCGTGCCGAGGGTCTGCGAGCAGGTGATCGTGATCCAGTAGAAGATCTCCACGCGAGCGGTGTTGACCGTGGTGACGGAGATCGTGCCCTCGGCGCGGTACCAGACTGCGAGCGAGGCGAGCACGCACGTCAGCAGCAGCAGCGAGCCGCCGAGGTAACCGATGCCGAGCGAGCGGTCGGCAAAGTCGGCGAGCGTGGTACCCGCGGTGGTGGAGGCGACGATCGTCGCCCAGTAGAGCAGCGGGTGGAAGCGCGGCGCGCGGATCTGCAGCACGATCAGCGCCGCGAGTGCCGCCAGGAAGATCAGCGTGCTGGTGAGATAACCGAGGCCGAGCGTCATCGAGAACGTGTCGCCGCCGGTCTCGCCGAGTGTCGTGGCCGCGATCTTCAGGATCCAGAACAGCAGCGTGACTTCCGGTACCTTGGCCGCGACGGAGTCGTTCATGTCGGTTCCTTACGACGTGGTAGCATCACGTTCTTCGACCATGGTGGCCCGCACTGGTTTCTCCGCGACGACCAGTCGTGAACCCCGTCAGGGCCGGAAGGCAGCAGCGGCAGCGGCGATGTCGGGTGCCGGAGCTCAAGCTGGTGCGGGCCGCCTCCAGCACAGGATGCAGTCGGGACTAGCATGAGCTACACCGCGCTGGCGCGAAAATGGCGTCCCCGGAACTTCTCTGAGCTCGTCGGGCAGGAGCACGTGCGGCGTGCGCTCGCCAACGCGCTCGGCAGCGATCGCGTGCACCATGCGTTCCTGTTCGCCGGGACCCGCGGGGTGGGCAAGACCACGATCGCGCGCATTCTCGCCAAGTGCCTGAACTGCGAGCGGGGCGTCACGGCGGAGCCGTGCGGCGTGTGCGCGAGCTGTCGCGAGATCGACGCCGGGCGCTTCCCGGATCTCATCGAGGTCGATGCCGCATCGCGCACCAAGGTCGACGACACGCGCGAGCTGCTCGATAACGTCGTGTACGCCCCGACGCGCGGCCGTTACAAGGTGTACCTGATCGACGAGGTGCACATGCTCTCGACACACTCGTTCAACGCGCTGCTGAAGACGCTGGAGGAGCCGCCGCCGCACGTGAAGTTCCTGCTGGCGACCACCGATCCGCAGAAGCTGCCGGTGACCGTGTTGTCGCGCTGCCTGCAGTTCAACCTCAAGCGGCTGCCGGCGGCCGCAATCAGCGGGCAGCTGCAACGCATCCTCGAAGCCGAGGGCATCAGCGCCGAGCCGGCGGCGCTGTCGCTGCTCGCGCAGGCTGCGGATGGCAGCATGCGCGATGCGCTGTCGCTGCTCGATCAGCTGATCGCCTTCGGTGCCGGTCGCGTCGGCGAGGCGGAGGCGCGCACGATGCTCGGCTCGATCTCGCGCGATCATGTGGTGCGCCTGGTGGAGCTGTTGGCGCGGGCTGACGGGGCGCAGCTGCTCGCCTGCGCGCAACAGCTCGAGGAGTTCGCCCCCGACTACGCACAGGTGCTCGACGAGCTGGCGGCCCTGCTGGTGCGCATCGCTCTGCGACAGGCGCTCGAGAGTTACCAGGGCGACGAGCGCTACGATGCAGCGCTGCTGCAGCGGCTGGCGGCGCAGCTTGCTGCCGAGGACGTGCAGCTCTACTACCAGACCGCCGTCATCGGCCGGCGCGATCTGGCTCTCGCCCCGGACCCGCGCAGCGGTTTCCAGATGACGCTACTGCGAATGCTCGCCTTCCGCCCCGCAGGCGAAGCGGTGCAGCCGCCGGCGGCGGCGCCCGCGGCCGCTTCCGGCACGGGCGCAGCGCCGGCGCAGCGGCCGCCTTCTGGGCCAGCCGCGGGGGCGTCGGCCCCGGAGCCTGCGCCACTGGCGGCCGCCGCGGGCGCGAGCGAGCCCTCGGCGTGGGCGGCGATCGTGAGCCAGCTGGAGCTGTCGGGGGCCTCCCGGCAGCTTGCCAGCCACTGCGTGCTCATTCAGCGGCAGGGCGCGCTGGTACGGCTCGGCCTCGATCCGCGCCATCAGTTGGTGCGTACCGCGGCGACGGAGGACAAGCTCGCCCAGGCACTGTCGCGTTATTTCGGCGAGAGCGTGCGCCTCGAGTTCCGGCCCACCGCCGCCGGGGGCGAGGAGACGCCGGCGCTGCTGGCGCGGCGCGCCTCCGAGGCCGAACTGGCCGCGGCGCGGCGCGCGTTCGATGAGGACCCCGGCGTTCGGGGGCTGCGCGAGCGTTTCGGCGCGAGTGTGCTGCCCGAGAGCGTGCGCCCGGTAAAATGACCCACTGCACACCGGTTCCACCGCGGCGCGCGAGCGCCTGACAGGTCCGTTGCCATGCGCGGCAATTTCAACAACATGATGAAGCAGATGCAGGCCATGCAGGCCAATATGCAGAAAGCCCAGGCCGAGATCGCCAGCATCGAGGTGATCGGTGAGGCCGGCGGCGGCATGGTGAAAATCACCATGAATGGGCGCCACGAGGTGAAGCGCGTGCAGATCGAGCCCAGCGTCAGCGGCGAGGACCGCGAGATGCTCGAGGATCTGATCGCCGCCGCCGCCAACGACGCCGTGCACAAGCTCGAGGCGCGGGTGCAGGAGAAGATGGCCAGCCTGACCGCCGGGCTGCCGCTGCCCCCGGGTATGAAGCTGCCGTTCTGACGAGCGCGATGAAGCACTCCCCGCAGCTGGGCCGCCTGATCGACGCGCTGCGCACGCTCCCCGGCGTCGGTCCGAAGAGCGCGCAGCGCATGGCGTTTCACCTGCTGCAGGAGGGCCGACCCGGTGCGCGCGCGCTCGCCGAGGCGCTGACCGCAGCGCTGCAGGCGGTGGTGCGCTGCCGCCGCTGTCGCATGCTCACCGAGGCGGAGCTATGCAGCATCTGCGCGGCGCCGCAGCGGGATGCGGCGTTGCTGTGCGCCGTCGAGTCGCCGGCGGACGTGGTGGCGATCGAGTCTTCGGGCAGCTACCGCGGGCGCTATTTCGTGCTCATGGGACATCTCTCGCCGCTGGACGGCGTCGGTCCCGAGCAGCTCGGCGTGCGCGAGCTGGAAGCGATCCTCGCCGAGGGCGCAGTGCGCGAGCTGATTCTTGCCACCAACTCCACCGTGGAGGGCGAAGCGACGGCGCATTTTCTCAGCGAGCTCGCGGCGCGCCACGCAGTGCGCGCCAGCCGTATCGCCCACGGTGTCCCCGTCGGCGGCGAGCTCGAGTACGTCGACGGCGGCACGCTGGCGCACGCGCTCACCGGGCGACAGTCGCTCTGACGCGTCCGGCCGGCCGACACGCCGGCGGGCATGATTCAGCCGGCGCGGACGCGCCTCATAGCAGCGCTGCGATCAAGGCGGGCAGTGCGGGTCGCGATCGTCGCACGCCACCCACGAATGCTCGTGGTACCAGCGGTGGTGGTCGCGGTCGTAGTAGCCCTCGACGGGCTGCTCGCGGTCAACCGTGTGTTCACGATCAATGACGCATCCGCTGACCATGAAGCAGGGTGCCAGCATGATCAGGCTCAACGGGCCAAACAGTCGGGAACTGCGCATGAGGGACTCCTGCTGCAATGGACGAGAGCAGGCTAACTTAGAGCCCGTCCGCAGCCCGCCCGCCGGCTCCGCAAGCTCATGTGGGCAGACGCTGACAGCTGGCCGCCAGGCTCCTGCTTAGCGCCCCTGGCGTCCGCGGGTGGCGCTCAGCTTGTCGCGCAGCCGGCGCAGCCGCCGGTAGCTCTCGTAGCGCCGCGCGTGCCAGGTACCGTCCTCTGCCGCGGCGCGTACCGCACAGCCCGGCTCGCGCATGTGTCGGCAATCGGCGAAGCGGCACCGCGGCGCGAGCCGCGCCACTTCCGGAAAGCCGAGCGAGCCCTCATCGAGCGCGGCGATCGCCGGCGCGAAGTCACGCACGCCCGGCGAGTCGATCAGCGCCCCGCCGCCGGGCAGATCGAACAGGCGCGCCGCGGTGGTCGTGTGGCGGCCATCGTCCGCGCGTGCCAGCTCGCCGATCGCCACGGCTGCGTTCGGCACCAGGCGCTGCACCAGCGAGGACTTGCCGACGCCGGACTGCCCGACCAGCGTCGCTACTACGTCCGGCGCGAGCGCCGCGCGCAGCGCCGCGAGTCCCGCGCCGCTCGTTGCGGAGCAGGCGATGACGGCATAGCCCGCGGCCGCCCAGGCGGCGAGCTCGGTCTCGAGTGCGGGGTCGATGCCGAGGTCGCCCTTGTTGACCACGACCGTCGCGGCCAGATCGCCCGCCGTGGCCGCCGCCAGATAGCGGTCGACCACGAACAGATCCGGCACCGGCAGCGGGGCGAGCACCACGAGCAGCCGCGTCAGATTGGCGACCACGGCCTCGGCACGGCCACGCTGGCTGGTGCGCCATAGCGCGCTGCGCCGTGGCAGCACCTCCACCACGTGCACTTCGTCGTGGTGCGGGTCGATGCGGCAGCGCACCTGATCCCCGCACACCGGCTCGAGTGCGCGCCCGAACAGCCGCGCGCGCAGCTCCTCGCCCGCGGCGACGCGCACGATCATGTGGCGCCCGAAGGTAGCGATAACCTGCCCGAGCCGCATCGCGTTCATCGGCCGGCCGTAACGCGCGCGTCTGCTACACTTGCTGCGCCTGTTTTGCCCCGCAAGACACCCCACCCCCGACGCACATCATAGACATGCCGAGCGGCGACTACCTGGTCTGGATCGATCTGGAGATGACGGGCCTCAAGCCCGATCTCGATGCGATCATCGAGATCGCCACGGTCGTAACCGACCGTGAGCTGGCGATCGTCGCCGATGGGCCGGTGCTCGCGATCCATCAGGGCGAGGAGATCCTCGCGCGCATGGACGACTGGAACCAGCGCCAGCACGGCTCCTCGGGGCTGTTGGCGCGGGTGCGCGCCAGCCGCGTCAGCGTCGCCGAGGCCGAGCGGTACACGCTCGAGTTCCTCACTTCGCTGGTGGTTCCCGGCAGCTCGCCGATGTGCGGCAACAGCATCTGTCAGGACCGGCGCTTCCTGGCGCGCGGCATGCCGGAGCTGGAGCGCTTCTTCCACTATCGCAACCTCGATGTCAGCACCCTCAAGGAGCTGGCGCGGCGCTGGGCGCCGTCGGTGGCGGACAGCTTCGTCAAGCAGGGAACGCACCTGGCGCACGCCGACATTCACGAGTCGATCCGCGAGCTGCGCCATTATCGCGCACGGCTGTTTGCCCCGGCGTGGGCCGGTAGCCACCCGGGCTCCTGAGCATGGAGCTGGTCACGCATCGTGGCGGCTGCCATTGCGGTGCGGTCGCTTTCGAGGTCGATGCGCCGGCGGCCGTGACGGTGAGCGAGTGCAACTGCTCGATCTGCCGCATGAGCGGCTATCTGCACCTGATCGTGCCGCGCAGCCGCTTCCGGCTGCTGCGCGGCGTCGACAGTCTCAGCAGCTACGCGTTCAACACCGGCACCGCACGGCACCTGTTCTGCCGCCACTGCGGCGTGAAGTCCTTCTACGTGCCGCGCTCGAATCCCGACGGCTACAGCGTCAACCTGCGCTGCCTCGAGCCGGGCACGGTCAGCGGGGTCACCATCGAGCCGTTCGACGACAACGAGCGCGCTGCAGCCGAGGCGCGCATCCGGACGCGCTCACGCGAGTAGGGCGCACCGCGCACCGCCAGGGCGCGCCTATCAGGAGGGCTTGGGCGCCGTCGCCGGCGGCTGGGCGAGAAACAGCCAGGTTTCCACGACCGTATCGGGGTTGAGAGACATGCTCTCGATCCCCTGATCGAGCAGCCAGCGGGCGAGGTCCGGATGGTCGGAGGGACCCTGACCGCAGATGCCGACGTACTTGCCGCGCCGGCGGCAGGCGGCGATCGCCATCGCCAGCAGCATGCGCACCGCCTCGTCGCGCTCATCGAACCCGCACGCGACGATCGCCGAGTCGCGATCGAGCCCGAGCGTGAGCTGTGTCATGTCGTTCGAGCCGATCGACATGCCGTCGAAGTAATCGAGGTACTTGTCGGCGAGCAGCGCGTTGGTCGGCAGCTCGCACATCATGATCACCTTGAGGTTGCCGCTGCCGCGCCCGAGGCCGTTCTGCGCCAGCAGCTGCGTGACCTGGCGCGCCTCTTCCAGGGTGCGCACGAACGGCACCATCACCTGCACGTTATCGAGGCCCATCTGCTCGCGCACGCGCTTGATCGCGCGACACTCGAGCTCGAAGCACGGGCGGAAGGTCTCGTCGACGTAGCGCGCGGCGCCGCGGAAGCCGAGCATCGGGTTCTCTTCATGGGGCTCGTAGCGCGCACCGCCGATGAGGTTGGCGTACTCGTTGGACTTGAAATCCGACAGGCGCACGATCACCGGCTCGGGCGCGAAGGCCGCGGCGATCTGTGCGATGCCTTCGGCGAGCTTTTCCACGTAGAAGCCCACCGGCTCGGCATAGCCCGCCATCTGCGTACGGATCTGTTCCTTGAGCTCGCTGTCCAGGCGCTCGAACTCGAGCAGCGCGCGCGGGTGCACGCCGATCATGCGATTGATGATGAATTCCAGCCGCGCCAGTCCCACGCCGTGGTTCGGAATGCCGGCGAAGCTGAAGGCGCGATCGGGATTGCCGACGTTCATCATGATCTTGACCGGGATTTTCGGCAGCGACTCGAGCTCCACCTGCTTGCGCTCGAATTGCAGCAGTCCCTCGTAAACGTAACCGGTGTCGCCCTCGGCGCACGATACGGTGACCTCCTGGCCCTCGCGGATGCGCGTGGTGGCATCGCCGCAGCCGACCACCGCCGGAATGCCGAGCTCGCGGGCGATGATGGCGGCGTGACAGGTGCGTCCGCCGCGATTGGTGACGATCGCCGCGGCGCGCTTCATGACCGGTTCCCAGTCCGGATCGGTCATGTCGGCGATCAGCACGTCGCCGTTCTGCACGCGCGCCATCTCCGCGGCGTTGCCGATGACGCGCGCTGCGCCGGCACCGATGCGCTGGCCGATGCTGCGACCGGTGGCCAGGATGCGCGAACGGCGGTCCTTGAGCGCGTAACGCTGGATGGTCCGCCCGGCGCGGCTCTGCACCGTCTCCGGGCGCGCCTGCAGGATGTACAGCACGCCGCTCACGCCATCGCGCGCCCACTCGATGTCCATCGGGCGGCCGTAGTGCTCCTCGATGAGCAGCGCCTGGCGCCCGAGGGCAACCAGGTCCTCATCGCCGAGACAGAAGCGGTGCTGCTCGGCCGGCGGTACTTCCAGCGTCTGCACGCGCTCGCTCGAGCCCTCCGGCGCGTACACCATCTTGATCGCCTTGCTGCCGAGATTGCGGCGCAGGACCGCGTGCTTGCCGGAGCGCAGCGCCGGCTTGTACAGATAGAACTCGTCGGGGTTGACCGCGCCCTGCACGATGGTCTCACCGAGGCCCCAGGAGGCGGTGATGAACACCACGTTGCGGAATCCCGAGTCGGTGTCGAGTGTGAACATCACGCCGCTCGCACCCAGATCGCTGCGGACCATGTGCTGCACGCCCGCCGACAGCGCTATCGCCGCATGGTCGAACCCCTGGTGCACGCGGTAGGAAATGGCGCGATCGGTGAACAGCGAGGCAAACACCTCGTGGATCGCCTTGAGCACCGCGGCCTCGCCGCGTACGTTGAGAAAGGTTTCCTGCTGGCCAGCGAACGAGGCCTCGGGCAGATCCTCGGCAGTGGCGGAGGAGCGCACCGCCACCGCGAGGTCCGCGCGACCGGCACTCATGCGGCGCAGCTGCTCGCCCACCGCCTGTGCGAACGCCGCCGGCAGCGGCGTGTCGAGAATCCACTGCCGGATGCGCGCGCCGCTCGCGGCCAGCCGGGTGACGTCCTCGACATCGAGGCCGGTGAGCTCGCTGCGAATGCGCGCCTCCAGGCCACCCTGCCGCAGGAACTCGCGATAGGCGTGCGCCGTGGTTGCAAAGCCGCCGGGCACCTGCACGCCCAGCTTCGCCAACGCGCTGATCATCTCTCCCAGGGAAGCATTCTTGCCGCCGACGTTGTCAACGTCGCGCATGCCGACCTGCTCGAACGGAATGACGTAGGCGCTCAAGAATGCTCCTGACAGTGATGGCCGGCGGCGGCGCTTGCTACCCTGTGCGCGCGGTGAAACACTGCCGACTCCTCGCACCAGACGAGTGCCATGCTGTCGTGAGCCGCCGAACCATTTTCTTCGTCTCGGACCAGACGGGCGTGACCGCGGAGACGCTGGGTCACAGCCTCATGACGCAGTTCGAGGGCCTGGAATTTCGCGCGGTGACTTTGCCATTTGTGTCGAGCCTTGACAAGGCGCACGAGGTCGTGCGGCGCATCGACCATGCTGGACAGGAACAGGGGTTGCGTCCGATCGTGTTCAGTACCCTGGTGCAGGATGAGCTGCGCGATGTGGTGATCACCGCGAATGCGCTGTTCCTCGACCTGTTCTCGGCGTTCATCGGTCCGCTCGAGCGTGAGCTCAACACGCGCTCCACTCACCGCGCCGGCCGCGCGCACGGCATCGCCGACCTCGCCGCCTACACCACGCGCATCAACGCCACCAATTTCGCGCTGGCCAACGACGACGGCAGCGGCGGTGACTACAGCCACGCGGATGTGGTGCTCATCGGCGTCTCGCGGGTCGGCAAGACGCCGACATGTGTGTACATGGCGCTGCAGTACGGCGTGTTCGCCGCCAACTATCCACTCACCGAGGACGATCTCGAGGCGGGCCGGTTGCCGGCGCGGCTCGAGCCCTTTCGCAGCAAGCTGTACGCACTCACCATTCGTCCGGAGCGGCTGCAGCAGATCCGCAGCGAGCGCCGGCCCGACAGCCGCTATGCCTCGCCCACGCAGGTGCAGTACGAGCTGCGCGCCGCGGACGCACTGTTTGCCCGCCTCGGCGTGCCGTCACTCGACACCACCGAGTGCTCCATCGAGGAGATCGCCAGCCGCATTCTCAATACCACCGGCATCGAGCGGCGGTTGCGTCCGTGACGCCGCTGTGCCCGCGGCGCACCCGGCAACTGGCTATTGTTGCATAGCATGCGCCGCGCGGGCGTGGCACGCGGGTCGCACGAAACTTGCAAGCGTTAGTTGACTGCGCTTGCGGCGGCAGTTACGCGTGGTAATCGGCTTGCAGCGCGAGGCTCGTGCGATATAGTCGCAGACGTGCTGCTCGCTGACACACAGACCGTCGTTTCCTGGCGCGCCCGGCCGCGCAGCTTCGTGGCATTGATGGGTCTGTACGAGAGCAATTTCATCCGCCTCGGCTGGCTGGCGGGAAACCTGCGCTCGCTCAGCGGGCGCTACGCATCTACCGTGCGCGGGGACTGTGATCTCGTTCTCACTGTGACCGAGCGCTCCCCCTATACCAGCACCCTGCAGCTCACCTACCTGCTGCCGGCAGCGCACGGTCCCCGTCCGTACCCCGATATGCGCGTGCGCATCTACCATGACGCGCATCTCGTCGAGGCGCAGCAATGGAACAGTGATCACAGTGAGTCAGCTGTGCAGGCGGCCGTGCGGCACGTCGCTACGGAGCGTGAACTGGGTCAGCGCTGGGCGCGTAACATGATGTTAAACAAATGGCTGGAATACTGCGTGGAGCGAGGTCATCGCTTCTCACCCCGCACGGAGCACGACGCCGGCGCGTGAGAGGTGGCGGCCGTCGCCGCACTGCTCATGAAGGCGTTGCGACAACTCGGCTTTCTCAAGCTCAGCGTCCGGCCCGACACGCCACCCGATGAGGATCATCGGGTCCTGGCGCTGTTCAAGAACCGCGCCGAGCTGAAGAAGGCCTATGGCGAGCTGCAGGAAGAGACCTTCCGCCTCAAGGATCTGATCAAGCAGCAGGAAGGCGCGACGCAGCGCGTGCAGGACATGCTCGGCGCGCTCGAGGGCCGGCTGGGCGCGGCCGACACCGCCTATTCCGCGCTGGTGTTCTACCAGCTGCGCCGCCTGTGGCAGGCGGGTCGCGAGCTGATCACGGGCTTCGTTGCCGATCTGCTGCGCCAGCAGGATGAGCGCGAGCGGCGGGCACACCTCGCGCAGCACAACCGCCAGCAATTCGCGCGCCGCGAGAGTGCCCAGTCGCAGCTGCAGGCCGCGCAGGCGCTGCAGCTGGAGGCGGGCGCGGAACTGGAGGCGCTGCAGAGCGAGCGCGCGAGACTGACGCGCTTCTGGCACTACTTCAAGCGCCGCTCGCTCGAGCGGCGCATCGCCGTAGCCCAGGGCGCACTGCAAAGCGCCGACGCCGCGCTCGCCCAGGCACAGGCGGCGCTGGAGGAGGTCCTGAACGAGCCGGTGCCGGAGTTCCGCGGGCTGTCGCTATCGGCGCGCCGCGCGGTGAACCTGGCGGCAGTCGCATACGCGGAGGTGCTGTGTCTGCGGCTGCGGGAGCTGAAGACACCGCTGGTTACCATGGCGCGCGAGGCCACCGGCAGCCGTGAGGCGGGCACCGTCTACGGCACACCGAAGGAATGCGTGCTGCTGATGGGGCAGATCGCGCGCGCGCACAGCCTGATCGCCGAGCGCACGCGGCTGGCGGAGCAGATCCGTGCGCGCGGCGAGCGGTTGCAGCAAGTGGCGCGCTATCGCGGCCCGACCGACACGACGCCGCTCACCGAGTCGATAGCGATCGCCGAGGGCGAGGCGCCCGGGGAGGCGCCCGGCGACAGCGGCGCGCTGCCGAACGTGCTGGCCGAAGACACCTGGGATCTGTTCCGAATCCTGCTGCGCTGAGCAGGCGCGCGGCGGCGCTCAGTTGGCGCGAGCGGTCTTCTGCGCCGGCTGCGCCTGCGTCGGCACGCCGGTGACCATGTCGGCCGTGATCTGCGCCGCCTGGTCGAGCACCACATCGGCGGCGTCGTCCTTGACCTTTTCCAGCTCCTCGACGCTCTTCAGCGGTGGCAGATTCTTCGCGGCGCGACGGCTGTTTTCCCGCTCGAGCCGCTCCTTGTCGATGCGCGCGCGCTCGTCGCGGCGCACCTGCAGATTCAGCGACACAATGTGCTGGTCGCGCACCGAGTCGATCGCGGCGATGTCCAGCTTCAGCCACTTGTAGTCCGGGTCGCGCTGCGAGCGGACATCCTCCTCGGTGGCGAGCGCCGCCACCGGCGGAGTGGCCGCGGTGCCGGCACTGGCCTTGAACGGCACGCCCGCAATGCGGTCCCAGGGCAGCGCCGACTCGAGCGCGCTTTCGCCCACTTCCTTGGTGTCGAGGAGCGACGCCAGCGGTACGTCCGGCTCCACCCCGCGATGCTGCGTGCTCTCGCCGGTCACGCGGTAGAACTTGCCGATCGTCACCGTCAGCTGCCCGTTCACCGGCTTGCTCGACCAGCGATCGAGCTGCACCAGGTTCTGCACCGTGCCCTTGCCGAAGGTGGTCTGGCCGAGGATGACGCCGCGATGATAGTCCTGGATGGCGCCGGCGAAGATCTCCGAGGCCGAGGCGCTCAGCCGATCCACCAGCACGGCGAGCGGACCGTCGTAAGCCTTGGAATCCGGCTCGTCATCGAGCACCTCGAGTCGCCCCGAGGTGTCGCGCAGCTGCACCACCGGCCCGTGGTCGATGAACAGCCCGGTGAGCGCGGTCGCCTCGGGCAGGTAGCCGCCACCGTCATTGCGCAGATCGAGCACCAGGCCGTCGATGTTCTCGGCCTTGAGCTCGTTGAGGAGCCTCAGCACGTCGCGCGTGGTGCTGCGATAGTTCGGATCGCCGGCGTTCTGTGCATCGATGTCGCGATAGAACCCCGGCACGGTGATGACGCCGATCTTGAGCGTACGACCGTTGCGCGCCACCGTCTTGACCTCCTTGTGCGCCGCCTGCGCCTCCAGCGTCACCTTGTTGCGCACGAACTCCAGCACCTTCTCGGCACTGCCCGGCGAGGCGCCTGCCGGAAGAATCTGCAGTCGCACCGACGTGCCTGCCTTGCCGCGGATCAGCTGCACCACGTCGTCCAGCCGCCAGCCAATGACGTCCGTCATGGCTCCTTCGTGCCCCTGGCCGACCGAGGTGATGCGGTCGTTGACCTTGAGGGTGCCGGCGACGGCCGCCGGGCCGCCCTCGAGCACATTCATGATGGTGACGTAGTCATCGACCAGCTGCAGCGATGCGCCGATGCCGTCGTAGTTGAGGCTCATCTGAATGCGGTATTCCTCGGAGCTGCGCGGCGAGAAGTAGCTCGAATGCGGGTCGAAGGCGCGCGCATAGGCATTCATCAGGTTCTCGAACACGTCCTCCGTGGTCACCTGGTCGACGCGCTTCAGCACCCGCTCGTAGCGCTTGCGCAGGATGTCGGCCACTTCCGGCCAGCTCTTGCCGGTGAGCATCAGCGACAGCGCATCGTTCTTGACGCGCTTTCTCCACAGCTCGTCCATCGTCGCCTGGTCCGCCGGCCACGCCGCATGCGTGCGATCGAACTCGAACGACTCGTTCACGGTCCAGTCCGGCTCGGTCGCCAGCAGCGCAATGGCGTGCTGGATGCGCTCGCGGTTGCGCTGCTGGAAGCGCGCGAAGATCAGGTACGCCGGGTCGATGTTGCCGCTGCGGATCATGTCGCCGAACTGCAGGCGGTAAGCGTTGAAGTCGCTGATGTCGCTGGCGAGAAAGTAGCTGCGCTGCCCGTCGAGGAATTCCAGATAGCGCTGGTAGATCACCTCGGACATCTTGTCGTCGATCGCGGCGCGACTGTAGTGCGCGTCCTCGAGGATGCGTCCGACCTTGCGTGCGGTCGCCCGCTGCGCGTCGGTGGGTGTGATCGCCCCCGCGGGCAGTACCACGGTGCTTGCCGGCACCTGCACCGATCCGGCCAGCGCCAGCGCCATGACCGCCAGAGCGGCAGCAGTTATCCAACCGGACGATCGGCGCAGACGTAAGGACATCGTGAGGCTCACAGCTTGGGTAGACTCTTAGAGTAAGGCTAGAGCGCGCGGTTCGCTTTTAGCAAGTACGGTCTTCTCATGAGGCGGTGCTATTCCCATGCGACCCTTGGCGGCGCTTCTTGCAATAGTGGCTGGTTCGGCTATCGCCCTGGCGAGCGGGCTCCTGTTGACGTGGATTGTGATCCTTTTTCTGCCCGCCGACGAGGCGCGTTTCGCCCCCGAGCATGCCGCCCTGGTACGCGCCATAATCATATTCACGGCGTTCGCCGCCACGACCTCGGCCAGCTTCTACGCCCAGCAACGCGAGCGCTCCTGGCGCCTGGCGGCGCATGCGGCCAGCCTCGTTATGTTCGCTGTGGCGGTCTGGCTGTACTGGCCGAAATAGGGGGCGGACGATCGGTCGGGATGGTGCGGCCACCTAGGGCCGTCGCGTCGCCGGCAGCAGCCTCACCACCCGTACCAGCAAGCGCAGCAGCAGCAGCAGGACGGCCGGACCCAGCGCTACCGCCCAGAACACCGCGGAGCCGTGCCAGAGGCCGACGTAGAAGTCCGCCAGCAGCGCGAAGGGACCGGCGTGCGGATTCTGGCCGTGCGTATACGGGCCCAGCACCCGGTTGCCGGCGAACCAGATGAGCAGGGGCACGAGCAGCAAGCCACACAGCGCTGCGACGCCGTAGATGATGAGCTCGCGGCGCACCCAGCGCGGCGGCGTGGCGAGTCCGGGCGAGGGGACCGCTTTCGGCCCGGGGGCGGGGGAGGCAGGCCGCGGGGGCGGGCTGGGCATCGGATCCTTTCGGGCCGCTGGGCGCGGGGCGGGCATAATAGCCTCCCCATGCAGAAAATCAGAGCCGCCGTCATCGGCGTCGGTTACCTGGGACGCTTCCACGCGCAGAAGTATGCGCAGGCGGTGGGCTGCGACCTGGTCGCGGTGGTGGACTCGCGCGAGGAGGCGCGCGAACAGGTGGGCGCGGAAGTGAATGCGCGCGCCCTGGCCGACTACCGGGAGCTGCTCGGTGCGGTCGATGCGGTGAGCATCGCCACGCCCACGCCCGCGCACTACGCGATCGCGCGTGATTTCCTCGAGGCCGGCGCACACGTGCTGGTGGAGAAGCCGATCACCACCACCGCCGCCGAGGCGCGCCAGCTGATCGCAGTTGCTGCCCGCGCGAAGCGCATCCTGCAGGTCGGGCATCTGGAGCGCTTCAATGCGGCGATCCTCGCGGCCGAGCCGTACCTGCGGGCGCCGCGCTTCGTCGAGTGCCACCGCCTCGCCCCGTATCGCGAGCGCGGCACGGACGTCGACGTCGTGCTCGACCTCATGATCCACGACATCGACATCGTGCAGACCATCGTCGGCGCCGCAGTCACCTCCATCGATGCGGTCGGCACACCGGTGTTCTCCACGGGCATCGACATCGCCAACGCCCGCATCCGCTTCGCGAACGGCTGCGTCGCCAACGCCACGGCCTCGCGGGTGAGCCTGAAGACCGAGCGCAAGCTGCGCATCTTCGAGGACGACGCCTACCTGTCGCTCGACCTGCAGCAGAAGATCCTCACGGTGATCCGCAAGCGCGCACCGGGCGATGCGGAAGGCCCACTGCCGGTGACGATCGAGGAGCAGAGCCTCGAGCCCGGGGATGCGCTGCGCTCCGAGATCGAGTCTTTTTTGACGTGCATACGCGCGGGGACGGCCCCGGTGGTTTCCGGCGACGCGGGACTCACCGCGCTCGAGACGGCCATGCGCATCACCGAGCAGGTGCAGCGCTCGCTGGCGGAGCGCCGCTAGAATGGCACCCGGAGCGGATGAGCAGCAGGTGATCGATGGCGCGCGTTCCTGAGCATTTCCGGCAGACACCGCGCCCGGTGTGCGTGGCCGCCATCCAGATGGCCTGTGACTGGGATGCGGATGGCAACATCGCCCGCGCCGAGCACCTGGTGCGCGCAGCGGCGGCGCGCGGTGCGCAGGTGATCCTGCTCCCGGAGCTGTTCGAGACGCCGTATTTCTGCATCGAGCAGGATGCGCGCCACCTGGCGCTCGCACGCCCGCTGGCCGAGAACCGCGCGGTGCGCCATTTCACGGGCGTGGCCCGCGAGCTCGGTGTGGTGCTGCCGATCAGCTTCTTCGAGCGCGCAGGTCCTGCGTACTTCAACTCCATCGCCATCCTTGACGCGGACGGCACCAACCTCGGCGTGTACCGCAAGTCGCATATCCCCAATGGGCCGGGCTACCAGGAGAAGAATTATTTCTCGCCCGGCGACACGGGCTTTCGGGTGTGGCAGACGCGCTTTGCACGCATCGGCGTGGGTATCTGCTGGGACCAGTGGTTTCCGGAAACGGCGCGTGTCATGGCGCTCATGGGTGCGGAGTTGTTCTTCTTCCCCACCGCCATCGGCAGCGAGCCCCCGCCGGCCCTGCCCGTGAACTCACGCGAGCATTGGCAGCGCACGCAGCAGGGCCATGCCGCCGCCAACCTGACCCCGCTGGTGGCCGCCAACCGCTACGGCCTCGAGCGCTCGGTGCAGGATCCGCAGGGTCTGTACATCCGCTTCTACGGCTCCTCCTTCATAGCCGACGCCACCGGCGCGAAGGTCGCCGAGGCGCCGGAGGAGGGCGATGCCGTGCTGACGCACACCTTCGACCTGACAGAGGTCGCGCGGCTGCGCGATAACTGGTTCGTGTTCCGCGACCGCCGTCCGGACCTGTACGGACCGCTTACTTCACTCGAGGGGACGCAGCCGGCACACCCTGGTCCTGGCTAGGGGCGTCGTTCCCGTAGCGCACCTTTGCACGCATCGAGAGACCGAAGAAGCGTTCCTCGAGCTGCCACCTCGGCTCAGAGATCTGACGATGACGCACTCCGGTCGCCTCGCGATTCGGGCGCGGCGGACTGTAGCGAAGGACGGGTCCCGTGGCATGGCCGGGATTGTTTGCCCCTTTTCCGCAATTGGAACGCAAGGTGTCAGTCGAGCCGCCGCAGCAGCTCGAGCAGCTCGGCCGCTCGGCGTCGCATCTGCCCACGACGCCGCGGTTTCGGCTCACGACAGGGTGGCTGCGCCTTGCGAACGACGAACTCCTCGGGGCTCACTGCCGCAAACTCAACGCTGTCGCCCGGGCTGAGCCCGAGTGCGTCGCGCACGTGCTTGGGGACGGTGATTTGCCCTTTGATGGTTATTTTTGTCGTCATGCGGCAGTCCTGTGCCCGAAGTCCCTGAGATGGAAGTGTAGTCCCAGAACCGGACGCGAGGACATCGGGCTGGCGCCGGTGGCAAGCACGTGCCAAAGAAGATTCCCGGCCTGTAACGGCCGGGAATGGAGTGGTGGAGGCGGGGGGACAGCACATTCCGCGGCTTTCGCCGCGGGCTGGACTATGCCTTCGTCCGGCGCATGCAACCCACGCGCGGACGCGGAGCGTGTTATCCGGCCCTAAATCCAGCCGGATCCTAGTGCCCGCCCAGACGATATCGCCGTCGGCGGGTCTATGAGTCTCTACAGGGCAGGCCTGAAGTTGGCCCTCTTCCTACCCCTCGGCGTTGCCATGCCACCCGCAATCGGGTGCCGTCAGGTTTCGCCGATGTGAGCTCCGTTTTCATCCAGGCTGCTAAGCCTGGCGCGACCCTTTGATCGAACCCCCGTCCGCAAGTCCTAGACTTCAGGATCTACGTACGTAGCTCTCTCTTTGGTTCTCACGCGGCGCTACCCGAGGAGCAGGGAAGACGCCACGCCAGCAGTCAGTGACTCTTAACGCCCCGGCCTGTCTGCAACGCCGGAGCGCGATCCTGTGAACGCGTCCCCTGATTCGGTCGCACAGGCACGAGCCGGTCAGAGGTCAGCTGCGTTTAGGCAGCTAGAGCGTAGTTGTCGTCGTTGGCAACTATGATTTGCAGCAGGTATTTACGAGGGTGTTGCAGCCTCGGTACGCCCCTGAAGGTTCGTAACCCACGTCGAAACCGGTCGCCCCCATCAGGTGCAGCTCTGAGGATACCCCAAGCTGCCCTGTGGGTTATGGCAGAATGCGTTTCAAGCCATGCCCCTTTGTTGCGCACCTACAACGCGCCAGCGGCAGGCTGCGGCCTCCAGGGAGCTCATTAAGTCAACTCCAGGAGTGCTCATCTCGGGCACGGCCGCCCACGCCGATAACCCGCCGCCCGACCTGGTCCTCACGCGCCCTGGCCGGCTACTCCAGGACCGCAGGCACGACCGATAACAGCTCCGCCAACGCCCTGTTTCAACGGGACAGTGGAAGGTGTTGTTCGGTGTTGGGGGTGAGCCTCGTGTACGAGTTCAAGAACTCCAGGCTGCCGCCGGAGTGACGCCGCGGCGAGGTCAGCCGCGTCGCAGCAGGCGCGCCTTGTCGCGCTGCCAGTCGCGCTCCTTCTCCACCGCGCGCTTGTCGTGCTGCTTTTTGCCGCGTGCCAGCCCGACCTGCACTTTGGCGCGCCCGTTCTTCCAGTACAGCTCGAGCGGCACGAGCGTGTAGCCGCGCCGCTCGACAGCGCCGATGAGTCCGCGCAGCTCGCTGTGATGCAGCAGGAGCTTGCGCGTTCGCACCGGGTCGGGCGTCACGTGCGTCGAGGTGGTGGGCAGGGGGGACAGGTGGGCACCGATCAGGAAGGCCTCGCCGCCGCGCAGGTATACGTAGGCTTCCTTCAGCTGTGCGCGGCCGGCGCGCATGGCCTTCACCTCCCACCCCTGCAGCGCCAGTCCCGCCTCGTAGCGCTCCTCGATGAAATAGTCGAAGCGCGCCTTGCGGTTCTCGGCGATCAGGCGCGGCGCTGCGGTTGTTTTGGTCATGGATGCCCCCAATGGGACAATGTGCCATGCGAGAGGTCAAGCGCTCGGCGCTCATCAACCGGCCGCCGGCGGAAGTGTTCAGGCTCATCAACGACATCGAAAGCTATCCGCAGTTTCTGCCCTGGTGTACGCACGCGCGCGTGCAATCGCGCACGCCGGCGGAGATCGTCGCCACCCTCGGAGTCAGGAAGGGCGGGCTGCACGGCGAATTCACCACCCGCAACCAGCTCGAGCCGGATCACCGCATCCGCATGCAGCTGGTGAGCGGCCCGTTCCGCATGCTGCATGGAGAGTGGCTGCTGACGCCGGTCGAGGGGGGCTGCCGGGTAGAGCTCAGCATGCGCTTTGCGTTCAACAACCCGCTGACCGCGATGCTGTTCGAATCGAAATTCGCCGCCACCATCGGCTCGCTGGTCGATGCCTTCGTCGCGCGCGCCCGGAGCAGGGCATGAAGCGCTGCACGGTCGTCTGGGCGAGCCGCGCGCGGCAGTGTCTCTGGGAGGTGCAGCTGCCATCCGCGGCGCTCGTCGCCGATGCGCTGGCAGCCGCGCGTGCGCGCGCGGGCGTCACGGATCCGGGGCTGGTCATTCCGTGGGACTCTGCGCCGGTGGGGATCTTCGGCGAGCTTTGTGCGCGCAGCGACAGTTACCGGGACGGCGATCGGATCGAGCTCTATCGTCCGCTGCAATGCGATCCGCGCGAGCGCCGCCGCGAGCGCGTGCAGCGCGAGCGCCGCGCCGGCAGAAAGTCCGCGCGCTAGGGCGGTGCGCGCGCTCAGATCTTCGGGAACTTCTGGATCGGCGCGCCCTGCTCGGGAGCCTGTGGCGCCGATTCGGGCACGTTGTCGCGCTCGAAGCGCGTCACCTTGTCGTCCTTGAAGAACACCACCAGGTGACGCTGGTCAGGCCTGCGCAGCCGCCCGTGCACGAAGTAGTAGAGATAGTCCCAGCGGTCCTTGTCGAATACGTCGGGCACCATCGGTGTGCCGAGCAGGTAGCGCACCTGGGTGCGCGTCATGCCGACCTGCAGCTGATCGACGGTCTTGCCCTCCAGGTAGTTGCCCTGCTGGATATCCGGGCGATAGACGCAGGCACCGAGCGCGGCAGCCAGGAGCAGCGTGGCGATGCGGGCCCGCGGTAGGCGTAGCGCGCGGCAATGGGGGATAATCATCCGCGGAATCATACCTGATCGCGGACCGTGTGCCGCCGCTGCGGTCCGTCGGAGAGCACAGTGGAAGGCAAGGATCTGCGCAAGGCCGGTCTGAAGGTAACGCTGCCGCGGCTCAAGATCCTCGAGATCCTCGAGGGCAGCACCACGCGCCACCTGTCGGCGGAGGACATCTACCGCACGCTGCTCGAATCCAACGAAGACATCGGTCTTGCCACCGTGTACCGCGTGCTGACGCAGTTCGAGGCCGCGGGTCTCGTGACGCGCCACCACTTCGAGAACGGCATGGCGGTGTTCGAGATCAACCAGGGGCTGCACCACGACCACATCGTGTGTCTGGACTGCGGACGCGTCGAAGAGTTCATGGACAGCGGCATCGAGGAGCGCCAGACCGCGGTCGCCGCGCGGCTCGGCTTCACGATCCGCGACCACTCGCTGATTCTCTACGGGCACTGCCGGCGCGAGAGCTGCCCCTACCGCAAGCACCCGGGCGACTAGCGGCTCGAGCAGCAGTGCGCTAGCGACGTCGCGCGGCCGGGGGCCGCTTCAGCCGCATGGTGCTGGCGGCATCGCCGGCCGGTTCGCCTGCGGCGGCTGTGCCGTCGCGGCCAGCAGGCGCGCCGGCGGTCGCCAGCATGTCGCGCGCGTGCTCGCGGGCGCGGGCCGTGACCTCGACGCCGCCCAGCATGCGCGCCAGCTCCTCGATCCGGTCCCCGACGCCGAGCTCGGCGAGCGTCGTGCGCGTGGTGCGGCCGTCGGTGAGCTTGGTGACGCGCAGGTGATGATGCGCCTGGGAGGCGACCTGCGGCAGGTGCGTGACGCACAACACCTGGTCGCGCTCCCCGAGCGCGCGCAGCTCGCGGCCGACGATCTCGGCGACCGCGCCACCGATGCCGGCGTCGACCTCGTCGAACACCATGCAGCGGCTCTCCTCGGCCGCGCACGAAACCTGCACCGCGAGCGACAGGCGCGCGAGCTCGCCACCGGAGGCGACCTTGGCGAGCGCGCGCGGCGGTTGTCCCGGGTTGGCCGTGACACGGAACTCGATCCGGTCGAGGCCGTGCTGCGCGGGCTCCGCATTGCCGTCCTGGGTCACGTCGGCCTCGAAGCGTCCGCCGGTCATGCCGAGCGTCTGCATGCGGGCGCTGATGTCGCGGGCGAGGGCGCGCGCGGCGACCATGCGCCGCCCCGACAGCTCCCGCGCCTGGGTGTGATAGGCCTGCAGCGCGCTGGCCAGCTCGCGGCGCAGCAGCGCCAGATCGCTGTCGGCGCGTTCGAGCGCCTCGAGCTCGCTCTGCAGCTGCCCGGCGTGGGCGGGGAGCGCGGCGGGCGCCACGCGGTGCTTGCGTGCGAGCTCCTCCATCGCGGCCAGCCGCTGCTCAACCTCCTCCTGGCGCGTCGCATCGACCTCGAGCGACTCGCCGTAGTGCTCCAGCTCGCGCGCCGCCTCGCGCACGTGGATCTCAGCCTGCTCCAGCAGCGGCGGCACGCTGCCGAGCCGCGCGTCCAGGCCGACCAGCGCCCGCACCGCCTGCAGCGCGCGGCTGATGGCGGCGTGCGCGCTCACGCCCTCGTTCTCGTACAGCTCGTTGCGGGCGGTCTGCACCCCGGAGGCGAGACGCCCGCGGTTGGCGAGCCGCGCGCGCTCCTCGCCGAGCGCTTCGGCCTCGCCCGGCTGCAGCTGCAGCGCCCGCAGCTCCTGCACCTGGAAGCGCAGCAGGTCGAGCTTTGCCTCCCGATCGCGCGCCTTGCTTTCGAGCTCGAGCGTGCGGTTGAGGAGCTCGAGCCATACGCGGTGTGCGATGCCGACCTGGCTCACGCAGGCACCGAGGGTGCCGTAGCTGTCGAGCAGCTCACGCTGCGTCGCGGCGCGCGTGAGAGACTGGAATTCATGCTGGCCGTGGATGTCGATGAGGATGTTGCCGGCCTCGCGCAGCAGCTGCACCGGTACGGACTGACCGTTCAGGTAGGCGCGCGAGCGGCCATCGCTGGCCACTACGCGGCGCACCGTGAGATCGGCGCCGGTCGCGATCGACTGCTCCTCGAGCCACTGCCGCAGCTCGCGCGGGGCCTTGCCGAGCTCGAATGTGGCCGAGACCTCGGCCCGCTCACAGCCATGACGCACCACTTCCGCACCCGCGCGGCCGCCGGCGAGGAGCTGCAGCGCATCCACCAGGATCGATTTGCCGGCGCCGGTCTCGCCGGTGAGCACCGTGAGCCCGGGGCGCAGCTCGAGCTCCACCGAGTCGATGATGGCGAAGTCGCGGATCTGCAGGTGCGTGAGCACGGCTTCAGCGCTCGAAGCTGCCGCGGCCCCAGTGGAGCTTCGAGCGCAGCAGCTTGTAGTAGTCGTGTCCGGGCGGATGCAGCAGCGTCACCTGCTCGGCAGAGGTCGTGACCGTGAGCCGCTCCCCGGGCGCGAGGGCGCCGAGGGTGGCGCCGTCGCAGGTGACGTTCGCCTGCGTGTCCAGACGCTCGAGCAGCACCACTTCGATCACCGAGCTCGCCGCCACCACGATCGGCCGGTCGGAGAGCGTGTGCGCGCAGATCGGCACGATCACCAGCGCCGGCAGGTGCGTCTCGATGATCGGGCCGCTGCAGGACAGTGCATAGGCGGTCGAGCCGGTGGGACTCGCGACGATGATGCCGTCGCCGTCGTGGGTGTTGACGTACTGGCCGTTGATGCGCGTCTCGAAATCGAGTGTGCGGCCGGTATCGTGCTTCTGCATGACGACGTCATTCAGCGCGAAGGAGTGCGCGATCCGGCCACCGGCGCGGTGCAGCTGCGCCTCGAGCAGCGGGCGACGGTCCTGCTCCAGCTGCCCGGCGAGCGCGGCATCGACCGAGGCCAGCATGTCCTGCGGCAGCACGTCGGTGAGGAAGCCGAGCCGCCCGCGGTTGACGCCGATCAGCGGCACACCGTGCCGCGCCACCAGCCGTGCGGCGTACAGCATCGTGCCGTCGCCGCCGACCGTGATGATGAGGTCCGCGCGCTCGCCGAACTCGCGCTCCGGTACGCGTGTCACCTCGTCGGCGGCCCCCGCGCCGAGCTCGGCACTCTCGCTCACCAGGACCTGCACGCCGCGGCTGGCGAGGTGCGGCACGAGCGCAGCCACGCTCTCCGCGATGCGCGGATCCGCAAACCGGCCGACTAAAGCGCAGATGCGCACCGGAAACGCCATGTGCGGGGCCCTTGACTTAAGCCCGCGCGACCGCCGCCGGGCGGTTCTTTGTAACATGCGCGGCGCGCTCGCGGCCAATACAGGGGTCACAGCCGGCGTGCCCCTGCCTGAGGCCGGCGGCACCGCACACCATTGCTTGACGGTCGTGCGGTGCGAAAGTTAGCTTTCAGGCTCTATGGCGCACGAAGCTCGGGTCGAGCCTCTGGGCGAGCGGGCTCAGCATCTGCTGCGCACTCTCATCGAAAGCTACATCCGCGACGGCCAGCCGGTAGGCTCGCGCGCCCTGTCGCGCGAGTCGGGCCTGCAGCTCTCCTCGGCTACCATCCGCAACGTCATGGCCGACCTCGAGGAGCTCGGCTTCGTCGCCTCCCCGCACACCTCGGCGGGTCGTGTGCCCACCGACAAGGGTTATCGCTTCTTCGTCGATACGCTGCTGAAGCTGCGGCCGCTCGATGAGGCGGCCAACGCGGAGATCCGCCGCCAGTTCGAGGTGAGCCGCGACACCTCCACCGACCTCATCGCCACCGTCTCGCAGCTGTTGTCCTCGGCCACGCAGTTGGCCGGAGTGGTGACCGTGCCACGTCCGCGGCAGACGGCCGTGACGCAGATCGAGTTCGTGCCGCTGTCGGAGAGCCGTGTCCTCGTGGTGCTGGTGTTCAACGACCGCGAGGTGCAGAACCGCATCATCCAGCTCGAGCGCCACTACTCCGCGGACGAGCTCAAGCGCGCCTCGAACTACCTGAACGAGCAGTTTCGCGGCCGGGCGCTCCCCGAGGTGCGCCAGGAGATCCTGCACCAGCTCTCCGAGGCGCGTGCGCACCTGAACCAGATCATGCTGGACGCCATCTCGGTCGCGCAGCAGGTGTTCGAGGGCGGTAACGAGGGCAAGCTCGAGTACGTCATCAAGGGTGAGACCAACCTCATGGGAGTCGCCGAGCTCACCAGCGTCGAGAAGCTGCGCCGCCTGTTCGAGGCGTTCAACGAGAAGCGTGACTTTCTGCACCTGCTCGACCAGAGTCTCACGGCCGAAGGGGTGCAGATCTTCATCGGCCACGAATCCGGCTACCACATTCTGGATGACTGCAGCGTGGTCACCGCGCCCTACGCAGCCGGGGACGCCGTGGTGGGCGTGCTCGGGGTGATCGGACCCACGCGCATGGCCTACGAGCGGGTCATACCGATCGTCGATCTGACGGCTAAACTGCTCGGTGCCGCCTTGAATTCGCGGCGCTGACCCCCAGCTTGCCACGACGCCCGTCACCGGCGGGGCGCAACCAGGACCTGGGTAAGGAATTTGGAAGATGAGTGCGAACGAGTCCGGACGGAGCACACCGGCAGGCGCCGGCGGGGAGACCAGCACGGTGCTGCCGCAGGATGCGGCGCAGCTGGTGCAGCTCGAGCGCCTGCAGCAGGCGCTGGAGACTTCCGAGGAGCGCGCCAAGAGCCATTGGGAGCAGTACCTGCGCGCGGTCGCCGAGCTCGACAACGTGCGCAAGCGCGCGCAGCGCGACATCGAGGCGGCCAACCGCTACGGACTGGAGAAGTTCGCCGCCGAGCTGCTGCCGGTCAGGGACAGCCTGGAGCTGGCGATACAGAACGCCCCCCGGGGGGCGGATGCCAGCAGCCTCAGGGAGGGCCAGGAAGCGACGCTGCAGCTCCTGGTGCGTGCCCTGGAGAAGCTCGGCGTTGAGGTCATCGACCCCCAGGGTGAGCCGTTCGATCCGGCCCGCCATGAGGCCATGATGATGCAGGAATCAAGCACCGCCGAGCCGAATTCTGTCCTGCAGGTGGTGCAGCCGGGCTACGAGCTCAACGGGCGGCTGCTGCGCCCGGCGAGGGTCATCGTCGCCCGGGCGCCCGGCTGAGCCCGCTGTGCCCGTCTTGAAAGCTGCGCCCGCTACCCCTAAGAAGGGGTCCGGGACCCTACCTCTTTTGTACGACGAATCTGCGCGGAGTGAGCCATGGCTAAGGTAATCGGCATCGACCTCGGTACGACCAATTCATGCGTCGCGATCATGGAGGGCGGCAAGCCGCGCGTGATCGAGAACAGCGAGGGTGACCGCACCACCCCCTCGATCGTCGCCTTCACCAAGGACGGCGAGGTGCTGGTGGGTCAGCCCGCCAAGCGCCAGGCCGTGACCAATCCGCAGAACACCCTGTTCGCCATCAAGCGCCTCATCGGCCGCAAGTTCGAGGACGAGGTGGTGCAGCGGGACATCAAGATGGTCCCCTATAAGATCGTCAAGGCCGATAACGGTGACGCCTGGGTGGACGCGCAGGGCAAGAAGATGGCGCCGCCGGAGATCTCGGCGCGCGTGCTCATGAAGATGAAGAAGACTGCCGAGGACTACCTCGGCGAGGCGGTGACCGAGGCTGTCATCACGGTGCCCGCCTATTTCAACGATTCGCAGCGCCAGGCGACCAAGGACGCCGGGCGCATCGCCGGCCTCGAGGTCAAGCGCATCATCAACGAGCCGACCGCGGCCGCGCTCGCCTACGGGCTCGACAAGCAGGGCAGTGATCGCAAGATCGCGGTTTACGACTTGGGCGGCGGCACCTTCGACATCTCCATCATCGAGATCGCCGAGGTCGATGGCGAGCGCCAGTTCGAGGTGCTCTCGACCAACGGCGACACCTTCCTCGGCGGCGAGGACTTCGACCTGCGCATCATCAATTTCCTCGCCGAGCAGTTCGAGAAGGAGTCCGGCGTCGACGTGCGCAAGGATCCGCTCGCCATGCAGCGCCTGAAGGAGGCCGCCGAGAAGGCGAAGATCGAGCTGTCCTCGACGCAGCAGACCGACATCAACCTGCCGTACATCACCGCGGACGCCTCGGGACCTAAGCACCTGAACATCAAGCTGACGCGTGCCAAGCTCGAGTCGCTGGTGGAGGATCTGGTGCAGAAGACCGTGGCGCCGTGCCGCACCGCGCTCAAGGATGCCGGTGTGACGGTCGGCGACGTTGCGGAAGTGATCCTGGTGGGCGGGCAGACGCGCATGCCGCTGGTGCAGAAGTACGTGAAGGACCTGTTCGCCAAGGAGCCGCGCAAGGACGTGAATCCGGACGAGGCGGTCGCGGTGGGCGCCGCCATCCAGGCGGGCGTGCTCGCCGGCGAGGTGAAGGACGTGCTGCTGCTCGATGTCACGCCGCTGTCGCTCGGCATCGAGACCCTTGGCGGCGTCATGACCAAGCTGATCGAGAAGAACACCACGATCCCGACCAAGGCATCGAACACGTTCTCCACCGCCGACGACAACCAGACCGCCGTGACCATTCACGTGCTGCAGGGTGAGCGCGAGCGGGCCGCGGACAACAAGTCCCTCGGCAAGTTCGACCTGCCGGACATCCCGCCGGCGCCGCGCGGCATGCCGCAGATCGAGGTGTCCTTCGACATCGACGCCAACGGCATCCTCAACGTGTCGGCGAAGGACAAGGCCACCGGCAAGGAGCAGAAGATCGTCATCAAGGCCTCGAGCGGGCTCACCGAGAACGAGATCAAGCGCATGGTGGGCGACGCCGAGGCGCACGCCGCGGACGACAAGCGCTTCCGCGAGCTGGTGGAGACGCGCAACAAGGCCGACGGGCTGATCCACGCGGTGGAGAAGTCGCTGCAGAGCCTCGGTGACAAGGTCGATGCCGGTGAGCGTGCCAAGGTGGAGAGCGCAGCTTCCGATCTGCGCACCGCGCTCAAGGGCGATGACCGCGGGGTGATCGAGAAGAAGACCGAGGCGCTTGCCCAGGCTTCGGCGACCATCGCGCAGCGCGCCTACACGCAGGAGCAGGGGGGCGCGGGGGGCGCCGATGGCGCCGGTGCTCAGGCGGGCGGCGCCGGCGGCGGGCAGTCCGCGGGCGCGGGCAGCGGACGCGAGGACGTGGTGGACGCGGAATTCGAAGAGGTGAAGGACAAGGGACGCAAGGCTTCCTAAGTGTCCATGCCGAAGCGCGACTACTACAAGGTACTCGACGTACCGAAGACTGCGACTGAGGCCGAGATCAAGAAGGCCTACCGGCGCCTGGCGATGAAATTTCACCCCGATCGTAATCCCCACGATCGGGAAGCGGAGGAGCACTTCAAGGAGGCCAAGGAGGCCTGTGAAGTGCTCACCGATCCGCACAAGCGCTCCGCCTACGATCAGTACGGCCATCCCGGCGTCGAGGCCGCGGCGCGCGGCGCGGGCGCGGCGCGCGGCGGATTTGGCGCCGATACCTTCGCCGACATATTCGGTGACGTGTTCGGCGACATCTTCGGCGGCGCCCGCCGCGGCGGGCGCCCACAGGTGTTTCGCGGCGCCGACCTGCGCTACGAGCTCGAGCTCGAGCTGCCGCAAGCCGTATTCGGCTACCAGGCGGAGATCGAGGTCGCGCGACTTGCCGAGTGTGAGACCTGTCACGGCAGCGGTGCCGCCAAGGGCAGCCAGCCGAGCACCTGCGACACCTGCGGAGGCGCCGGTCAGGTACGTATTTCCCAGGGGTTCTTTCAGCTGCAGCAGACCTGCCCGCGCTGCCGGGGCGCGGGCACCGTCGTGCGCAACCCCTGCGACGGCTGCCTCGGCCAGGGCCGTGTGCGGCGCACCAGGAAGCTCTCGGTGAAGGTCCCGGCGGGTGTCGATTCCGGCGATCGCGTGCGTCTCACCGGCGAGGGCGAGGCGGGACGTAACGGCGGACCATCCGGCGACCTGTACGTGGAGATTCATGTCCGCGAGCACGCGCTCTTCGAGCGCGATGGCGAGCATCTCTCCTGCGAGGTGCCGGTGAGCTTCGCCACCGCCGCGCTCGGCGGCAGTGTCGGCGTGCCGACGCTCGAGGGCGACGTGCAGCTGAAGATTCCCGCCGAGACGCAGTCGGGCCGCGTATTCCGGCTGCGCGACAAGGGCGTGAAGCCGGTGCGCGGCGGCGCCCGCGGGGACCTGTTCTGTCGCGTAGTCGTCGAGACCCCCGTGAATCTGTCAGCGGAGCAGCGTGAGCTCATCCGCCACCTCGAGGAGACGCTGCGGGCGCACGCCACCAGGCACACCCCGCGCGAGAAGGGCTTTCTCGAGGGCGTGAGGCGCTTTTTCGCCGGGCACACCGGCAAGGTTTAGCGGGACGTATGGCGGAGCTTGCGCACCACGCCCCGCTGCGCCGCGCGGTCCTGATCGGCGTCACCGGTCGCATGGGGTGTGCGCTCATGCGCGTCGCCGCGAGCACCGCGCAGCTCATCGTCACCGGCGCGATCGCCTCACCGGGCAGCGTCGCCCTGGGGCGCGATGCCGGCGAGGTTGCCGGTCTGTCCCGCGTGAATCTGCCCGTCAGCAGTGATCTGCCGCGTGCACTCGGCGAGGCCGACGTCGCCATTGACTTCAGCACCGCCGCCGCCACGGCGGGAAACCTCGCGGCGTGCCGCACAGCAGGCAAGCCGCTGCTGCTCGGGACCACCGGCTTCGACTCCTCCCTCGAGGCAGAGCTCGAGGCCGCCGCGCGCGACATACCCCTGCTGGTAGCGCCCAATACCAGTCTGGGCGCCGCTGTGCTGCTCAATCTCGTGCGACGCGCCGCACGTGCGCTGCCCGGGAGCTTCGACATCGACGTCCTGGATCTGCACCACCGCGCGAAGCGTGATGCGCCCTCCGGCACGGCGCTCGCGCTGGGGGCGGCAGCGGCTGCGGAGCGCCGGGACTCACGCCCCGTGGGCTTTGCCACGGTGCGCGCCGGGGACCTGGTCGGGGAGCACAGCGTGCTCTTTACGGGGTTGGGCGAGGACCTGTCGCTGACGCACCGGGTCCGGGATCGCGCGGTCTTTGCCAAGGGCGCCCTGGCGGCGGCGATGTGGCTGACGGATAAGCGCCCGGGCCGCTACGCGATGACCGATTTTATAGCGGATAAAACAGCAACTTAGACGGGTTTCCACCAGACTGAGTCAGCTTCAGGAGCGAAGTGGCGCGCGGAATTTCTCATGGACACATCGGGAGCAAAGCCCGTAAAATTTCTGCCTAATCCGTGTACGGGTTAGTCCATGCAAGGCGGGAGGATGTTCGATGAGAACTCCTCCCGCTTTGTGTATCTGCGTCGGGGAGAATTGATCACGTGAGCGTACCTGCGGTGCTCGCGCTGGCCGATGGCACGATCTTCAAAGGCCAGTCGATCGGAGCGAAGGGCAACACCACAGGCGAAGTCGTTTTCAATACCGCCCTCACCGGTTACCAGGAGATCCTCACCGATCCCTCGTACGCACGGCAGATCGTCACGCTCACCTGCCCGCACATCGGCAACACCGGTACCACGCCCGAAGATCTCGAGTCCTCGCAGGTGTACCCGGCCGGACTCATCATCAAGGACCTGTCACTGCTCGCGAGCAACTGGCGCGCCAACGAGTCGCTGCCGCAGTTCCTCGAGCGCGGCAAGGTGGTGGCGATTGCAGGGATCGACACCCGCAAGCTGACGCGCATCCTGCGCGAGAAGGGCGCGCAGGCCGGCTGCATCATGACCGGTGACAAGGCCGATCAGGCCGCAGCGACCAAGGCCGCGCGCAAGTTTCCGGGCCTGAAGGGCATGGACCTCGCGAAGGTCGTCAGCACCAAGCGCAGCTTCCAGTGGAACGAAGGGAGCGTGTGGCCAGAAGCACGGCGCGCGCCCATTCGCGCCAACCAGCGCCTGCACGTGGTGGCCTACGACTTTGGCATCAAGCGCAACATCCTGCGCGTGCTCGCCGACGGTGGCTGCCGCATGACGGTGGTCCCGGCGCAAACCAGCGCCGAGGAAGCGCTGGCGCTCGAGCCCGACGGTATCTTTCTCTCCAACGGCCCCGGGGATCCTGAGCCGTGTACCTACGCC
This sequence comes from uncultured Gammaproteobacteria bacterium, assembly GCA_963837075.1. GTDB lineage: Bacteria > Pseudomonadota > Gammaproteobacteria > Steroidobacterales > Steroidobacteraceae > 13-2-20CM-66-19. The sequence continues at coordinate 2,317,184 of CAWILY010000009.1, forward strand.
ATCACCGCGACGCGCGCGTTTCTGGACAGCGACCTGCCGGTGTTCGGCATCTGTCTCGGCCACCAGATTCTCGGCCTCGCCGCCGGCGGCCGCACGGTGAAGATGAAGTTCGGCCATCACGGCGCCAACCATCCGGTTCAGGAACTCGATACCGGGCGTGTGTTCATCACCAGTCAGAACCACGGCTTTGCGGTCGAGGAGAGCTCGCTCCCGGCCGGCGTGCGTGCCACGCATCGCTCACTGTTCGACGGCTCGCTGCAGGGGCTCGGCTTCGTCGAGCGCCCGGTATTCGGATTTCAGGGACATCCGGAAGCCAGTCCCGGTCCGCACGACCTGAAGCCGTTGTTCGAGCGCTTCAACCAACTGATGCTGCGGCGGCTGCAGGCGCAGCTGAAGGTCGCCGAGGAGACTCTGCGGCGCCGGGCGACGGTGCGCTGAAGCGTGCCGAAGCGCACCGACATCGAAAGCATCCTGATCATCGGTGCCGGGCCGATCATCATCGGCCAGGCGTGCGAGTTCGATTATTCCGGCGCCCAGGCCTGCAAGGCGCTGCGCGAGGAGGGTTACCGGGTCGTCCTGGTCAACTCCAATCCTGCCACCATCATGACCGACCCGGAGATGGCGGATGCCATCTACATCGAGCCGGTCAACGCGCGCACGGTCGCGCGCATCATCGACAAGGAGCGCCCGGATGCGCTGTTGCCGACGATGGGTGGACAGACCGCGCTCAATACCGCGCTCGATCTGGTGCGCGAGGGGGTGCTGGAAAAATACGAGGTCGAGCTGATCGCTGCCTCGCGCGCCGCCATCGACATGGCCGAGGACCGCGAGCTGTTCCGCAACGCCATGCGCGAGATCGGGCTCGAGACACCGCGGTCGCAGATCGCGCGCAGCCTCGATGAGGCGCTGGCGATCGCCGGCGAGATCGGCTACCCGGTGGTGGTGCGCCCGTCGTTCACGCTCGGCGGCAGCGGTGGCGGCATCGGCTATAACCGCGAGGAGCTCGAGGAGATCGTGGCCCGCGGCCTGGACGCTTCCCCAACCGGCGAGGTGCTGCTCGAGGAGTCGGTGATCGGCTGGAAAGAGTTCGAGATGGAGGTGGTGCGCGATCACAAGGACAACTGCATCATCGTCTGCTCGATCGAGAATCTCGATCCCATGGGCGTGCATACCGGTGACTCGATCACCATCGCGCCGGCGCTGACCCTCACTGACAAGGAATACCAGCGCATGCGCGATGCCTCGATAGCGGTGCTGCGCAAGATCGGCGTCGATACCGGCGGCTCGAACGTGCAATTCGCGGTCAACCCGCAGGACGGGCGGCTGCTCATCATCGAGATGAACCCGCGCGTGTCGCGCTCCTCGGCGCTTGCCTCCAAGGCGACCGGATTCCCAATCGCCAAGATCGCCGCCAAGCTGGCCGTCGGCTACACGCTGGATGAGCTGAAGAACGACATCACCGGCGGTGCGACCCCGGCCTCGTTCGAGCCCACCATCGACTACGTGGTCACCAAGATCCCGCGCTTCACCTTCGAGAAATTCCCGGCCGCCAACGACCGGCTGACCACGCAGATGAAGTCGGTGGGCGAGGTGATGGCTATCGGCCGTACCTTCCAGGAGTCGCTGCAGAAGGCACTGCGCGGGCTGGAGACCGGGCTCGACGGCCTCACCCCGCAGCTGCCCATGCCGCTCTCGGACGAGAACGCCGACCGCCTCGCTCATGAGCTGCGCGCGCCGGGAGCAAACCGGCTGCTGTACGTGGCGGACGCCTTTCGCGCCGGCTGGACGCTCGAGCGCATCGGCGAGCTGACCCGCATCGACCCGTGGTTCCTGGCGCAGATTGAGCAGCTGGTCCGCGAGGAGGCGCAGGTGCGCGAGGAGGGCCTGGGCGCGCTCACCGCCGAGCGGCTGCGCGGGCTCAAGCGCCGCGGCTTCTCCGACAGCCGGCTCGCGAAGCTGGTCGACATGCCTGAAAAGGCCATCCGCGACAAGCGCCACACGCTTGCGGTCACCCCGGTGTACAAGCGCGTCGATACCTGCGCCGGCGAGTTCGCCACCTCGAGCGCCTACCTGTATTCGACCTACGAGGAGGAATGCGAAGCGCAGCCGGACACGCGACGCAAGATCATGATTCTCGGTGGCGGACCGAACCGCATCGGCCAGGGCATCGAGTTCGACTACTGCTGCGTGCACGCGGCGCTGCAGCTGCGCGAGGACGGCTTCGAGACCATCATGGTCAATTGCAATCCCGAGACCGTGTCCACCGACTACGACACCTCGGACCGCCTGTACTTCGAGCCGCTCACCCTCGAGGACGTGATCGAGATTCTGGCGGTGGAAAAGCCCGAAGGCGTGATCGTGCAGTTCGGCGGTCAGACGCCGCTCAAGCTGTCGCGGGCGCTCGAGACGGCCGGTGCCCCGATCATCGGGACTTCGCCGGACTCGATCGACGCCGCCGAGGACCGCGAGCGCTTCCAGGCGCTGGTCAGGCAGCTGGGGCTCAAACAACCGGCCAATGCCACCGCGCGCACCGAGGATCAGGCGGTGCAGCTGGCGCGCGAGGTCGGCTTCCCGCTGGTGGTGCGACCGTCCTACGTGCTCGGGGGGCGCGCCATGGAAGTGGTGTTCACCGAGGAGGACCTGCGCACCTACATGAGCCACGCGGTGCAGGTGTCGAACGACAGCCCGGTGCTGCTCGATCGCTTCCTCGACGTGGCCATCGAGGTCGACGTGGACGCGGTGTGCGACGGCGAGGACGTGCTGATCGGCGGCATCATGGAGCACATCGAGCAGGCCGGCGTGCACTCCGGCGACTCCGGTTGCTCGCTGCCTCCCAACAGCCTGTCGCGCGAGACGCAGTCCGAGCTGCGCGAGCAGACGCGCAAGCTCGCGCGGGCGCTGAACGTCGTCGGTCTCATGAACGTGCAGTTCGCAATTCAGGCCGGCGTCATCTACGTGCTCGAGGTCAACCCGCGCGCCTCGCGCACCGTGCCGTTCGTCTCCAAGGCGACCGGGCTGCCGCTGGCGAAGATCGCCGCGCGGGTCATGACCGGGCGCAAGCTCAAACAGCTGGTCGGCGCCGTCGAGCGCGTGCCAGGCTACTTCTCGGTAAAGGAGGCGGTGTTCCCGTTCACCAAGTTTCCGGAGGCCGATCCGATTCTCGGACCGGAGATGAAGTCGACCGGCGAGGTCATGGGTACCGGGCGCACCTTCGGCGAAGCCTACGCCAAGGCGCAGACCGCCTCGGGCGTCGCGCTGCCGCGCCAGGGGGTATGCTTCATCAGCGTGCGCGATCGCGACAAGGCGCCGGCGGTGCAGCTGGCGAAGAATCTCATCGAGCGCGGCTTCGAGGTGGTGGCGACGGAAGGCACGGCGCGGGCGCTGACGGCGGCCGGGGTGGCCTGCCGGCGGGTGAACAAGGTGCGTGAGGGCCGTCCGCACATCGTCGATATGATCAAGAACGACGAGATCGATCTGATCGTGAACACCACCGAAGGCAAGCAGGCGATCCGCGAGTCGAACTCGATCCGCCGCGAGGCCGTACACCGGCGCGTGACTTACTACACCACCCTGGCCGCGGGCCTTGCCACCTGCGAGGCGCTCGATCACCTCGACGAGGTCGAGGTCAACCGCCTGCAGGATCTGCACAGCGAGGCGCTCGGCACATGAAGCATCCCATGACGCTGCGCGGCGCGGAGGCGCTGCGCGTCGAGCTCAAGCGGCTGAAATCCGAGGCCCGCCCGAGCATCATCAGGGCGATCCAGGAGGCGCGCGGGCACGGCGACCTGTCCGAGAACGCCGAGTATCACGCCGCGCGCGAGCAACAGGGTTTCATCGAGGGCCGTATCAAGGAGATCGAGCACAAGCTGGCGCATGCCCAGGTGATCGACCCGGCGCAGCTTCCCAACACCGGCAGGGTGGTGTTCGGTGCACAGGTCGAGCTCGAGGATCAGGCCGACGGCGCGCGCGTGGTCTACCAGGTAGTCGGTGAGGACGAGGCGGATATCCGCGCCGGGCGCATCTCGGTGACCTCGCCCATTGCGCGCGCGCTGGTCGGCAAGTCGCAAGGCGAGGTGGTCGAGGTTGCCGCTCCGGCTGGCACGCGCTCGTACGAGATCGTGGCCGTGCGCGTGGCCTAAGTATCCGGGATGAGGATGCGCGGCAGCTCCGCGCGCGGGCGGTAGAGCACCGCCACGTTGCCGATGCGCTGCACGAGCGCGCTGCCGGTCTGGCGGGCGAGCGCCGCGAGCAGCGCATCGCGTGCGGCGCGCTCACCTCCCGGCGCCTTCACCTTGATGAGTTCGTGCGACTCGAGGGCGCGCGCGGTCTCGGCGGCAACCGCAGCGGTGAGACCGGCGCTGCCGAGCCGGATGACCGGCTTGAGCGCATGCGCCAGTCCGCGCAGGTGCTTGCGCTGGCGCTCCGAGAGCGCGGGTGCGATGAGTGCAATGCGTGGCGGCGCCTCGACCATCACATCATTGTATGAGGAACTTATGCGCGGCAGGGGCCGACTAATTTCATGAGCCGGCGCTCGAAGAGCAGCGGCCGGTGGCTGAAGGAGCACTTCGCCGACAGGTTCGTGCAGCGGGCACACGCCGGACAGTGGCGTTCGCGCGCGGTGTTCAAGCTCGAGGAGATCGACCGGCGCGAGCGGTTGCTGAGCGCGGGCCGGGTGGTGCTCGATCTCGGCGCGGCGCCCGGCGCCTGGAGCCAGTACGCACGGCAGCGGGTCGGCGCCAAAGGACGCGTCGTGGCGAGCGACATTCTCCCCATGGCGGAAGTTGCGGGTGTGGAGTTCGTGCAGGGCGACTTTCGCGAGGCCGAGGTGTGCGAGCGGCTGCTGCAACTGCTGCCCGGCCGGTCAGTGGACGTCGTGCTGTCGGACATGGCGCCGAATCTCGCCGGGGTCGACGCCATCGACCAGCCGCGCTTGCTCGAGCTCGCGGAGCTCGCGCTGGATATCGCCGGACGCGTCTTGAAGCCGGACGGGGCCGCCCTGATCAAGACGTTCCAGGGCGCGGGCTTTCGCGAGTTCGTGCAGGGCGCCCGCGGGCGTTTTGGTCGGGTGAAGCTCACGAAGCCGGACGCATCGCGTGCGCGCAGCCCCGAGATCTATCTGCTGGCCATGCAGTTTCGCTTGGTGTAGGTTGTTTTTTGGCTCCGCGCGCGTACGCCGGAGCCGAGGACGTAAGCCCTTGAATGATCTGACAAAAAATATCCTGCTCTGGGTCGTCATCGTAATCGTGCTGCTGGCGGTCTTCAGCCGCTACATGCCGCAGGTCGGCCAGCCGCAGGAGATCAAGTACTCCCAGTTCCTCGATGACGTGAAGTCCGACCGCGTCAAAGACGTGGTGCTGCAGGGGGACATGATCTACGGGGAGCACAAGGACAACAGCTCCTTCAAGACCCGTAACCCCGAAACCGACTACACGGCGCTCATCGGCACCCTGGAAAAGGCGCACGTCGGAATCGAGTCCCGCGAGCCCAAGCAGCCGAACTTCATCGGCCAGCTGCTGCTGCAGATGGCTCCGGCGCTGCTGCTGATCCTCGTATTCCTGTACATGCTGCGACAGATGCAGGGCGCTTCGGGCGGCCGCGGCGCCATGTCATTCGGCAAGAGCCGCGCGCGGCTGCTCGGCGAGGACCAGGTGAACGTGACCTTCGCCGATGTCGCCGGGGTCGACGAGGCGAAGCAGGAGGTCGGCGAAATCGTCGACTTCCTCAAGGACCCTGGCAAGTTCCAGAAGCTCGGCGGCAAGATCCCCAAGGGCGTGCTGATGGTCGGCTCGCCGGGTACCGGCAAGACGCTGCTGGCGCGCGCCATCGCCGGTGAGGCCAAGGTGCCGTTCTTCACCATCTCCGGTTCGGACTTCGTCGAGATGTTCGTCGGCGTCGGTGCCTCGCGCGTGCGCGACATGTTCGAGCAGGCGAAGAAGCACGCCCCGTGCATCATCTTCATCGATGAGATCGATGCGGTCGGCCGCCATCGTGGCGCAGGCCTCGGCGGCGGGCACGACGAGCGCGAGCAGACCCTCAATCAGCTGCTGGTGGAGATGGACGGCTTCGAGGGCAACGAGGGCATCATCGTCATCGCCGCCACCAATCGTCCGGACGTGCTCGATCCGGCGCTGCTGCGCCCCGGGCGCTTCGACCGGCAGGTGGTCGTGCCGTTGCCGGACGTGCGCGGCCGCGAGCAGATCCTGCGCGTGCACATGCGGCGCGTGCCGCTGGCGGATGACGTGAAGCCGGCGCTCATCGCGCGCGGCACGCCGGGGTTCTCGGGCGCGGACCTGGCCAACCTCGTCAACGAGGCGGCGCTGTTCGCCGCGCGCGCCAACAAGCGCATCGTCGGCATGGAGGAGTTCGAGCGGGCCAAGGACAAGATCATGATGGGCACCGAGCGGCGCTCCATGGTCATGAGCGAGGCCGAGAAGCGCATGACTGCCTATCACGAGGCCGGTCACGCCATCGTCGGCATGACCGTGCCGGAGCACGATCCGGTCTACAAGGTCACGATCATCCCGCGCGGCCGCGCGCTCGGCGTCACGCAGTTTCTGCCCGAGCAGGACCGCTACAGCTTCTCCAAGCGGCGCCTCGAGAGTGCGATCGCGACGCTGTTCGGCGGGCGCATCGCCGAGGAGCTGATCTTCGGTGTCGACTCGGTCACCACGGGCGCCGCCAACGACATCGAGCGTGCCACGGAGCTGGCACGCAACATGGTCACCAAGTGGGGGCTGTCGGACCGGCTCGGGCCGCTCACTTATTCAGAGGAGACCGGCGAGGTGTTCCTCGGGCGCAGCGTCACGCAGCACAAGCAGGTCTCTGATGTCACCGCGCACGCGATCGACGAGGAAGTGCGGCGCGTCATCGAGAGCAATTACCAGCGCGCCCGGCAGATTCTGACCACCGCGCTCGAGAGGCTGCACGTGATGGCCGAAGCGCTCATGAAGTACGAGACCATCGACGAGGAGCAGCTCAAGGACATCATGGCGGGCAGGGAGCCGAAGCCACCCGCCGGCTGGGACGACACGCTGTCGAACCGCCCACCGACGACGCCGGCGGCTCCCGCGGGCGGTCCGGCGATCCCGGCCGGTCAGCACTGAGCGCGGCACCCGACGCCGCCGCAGCACCGCGCGGCAGCGTAGAATCGGGACCGGCCGCACTTGGCCGGGGGTATCCCATGCCCAGACCCACAGCCGCTGGCATCGCCGCCTGCTGCTGCCTCGCGGCGGCAGTCAGCGCCGGCGCGCCGGTCGCGCTCGCGCAGTCCAAGAGCCCGCCGGCGCAGTGGGACGGACTGGTGCAGCACGACAGCAAGCGCGTGAGTCTTCTGTACCTGCGCCCCGGAGTTTCGCTCCAGGGTTACAAGCGCGTACTGCTGCAACCCCTGCAGGTATCCTTCGACAAGAACTGGGACCCGAACCACAACCAGCCGAGCTCGGCGCGCCGGCTGACCAGGGACGACTTCGACCGCATCAAGAAGACCCTCGCAGAGGAGTTCGCGAAAGGCGCGGCTGCGGAGCTCGCCAAGGGCGGCTACAGTGTGGTTACCGAGGCCGGCGACGACGTGCTCGAGGTACAGCCCTTCGTCGTCAACCTGTACATCACCGCGGCCGACAAGCAGGCCCCCGGCAGGTCGCGTACCTACGTCGCCAACACCGGCTACATGACGCTGGTGGCCGAGCTGCGCGATGCGCAGACCGACGCCATCCTGGCGCGCGCGGTCGATCACTTCAGCGGCACGCGCAGCACGACGTTCCAGCTCTCGGGCAGCGTCGCCAACATGGCCGATGCCCGGCGTGCGATCGCCAAGTGGGCCGCGGCGCTGCGCGCGGCGCTCGATGAGGCCAATGCCGACGCAGCACCCGCGGCCAACCAATAACGCGCGCATGCTGCCGGCGTGGCCGTGATCGTCAGTGCGCCCCGTGCTGCTCCGCTGCGCCGATAAAACGCTCGACCTGAGTTCCCCGGTGGTCATGGGTGTGCTCAACGTCACCCCCGATTCGTTCTCGGATGGCGGCCAGTTCCTTGCCGCCGATGCGGCGGTGGAGCAGGGTTTAGCTCTGGCCGCCGCCGGCGCGGCGCTGATCGATGTCGGCGGGGAGTCGACGCGACCCGGCGCGGGCCCGGTCGAGGTGCGCGAGGAACTGCAGCGCGTGGTGCCGGTAGTCGAGCGGCTGCGTGCCGCAACCGGTGCCATCATCTCCGTCGACACCAGCAAGCCCGAGGTCATGCGGGCCGCGGCAAGGGCCGGTGCGGGACTCATCAACGACGTGCGCGCGCTGCGCGAGCCGGGAGCACTGGCGGCCGCCGCCGCGAGCGATTGCGCGGTCTGCCTGATGCACATGCAGGGTGAGCCGCGCACCATGCAGCTGGGGCCGAGCTATACCGACGTGGTCGCCGAGGTCGGCGAGTTTCTCGCCGCCCGGGTGGCCGCCTGCCGCGCGGCGGGCATCCCCACCGAGCGCCTCACGATCGATCCGGGATTCGGCTTCGGCAAGTCGGTGGCGCACAACCTCACGCTGCTGCGGCGCCTGGCCGAGCTGACGGCGCTGGGCGCGCCGCTGCTGGTCGGGTTGTCGCGGAAATCGATGCTGGGCACACTCACCGGGCGGGGCGCCGCGGAGCGCCTCGCCGGGAGCGTCGCGCTCGCGGTGATCGCCGCGCTCAACGGGGCGCGCATCATCCGCGCGCACGATGTGGCGCCGACGGTGGACGCCCTGAAGGTGCTGGCGGCGGTTCGCGGGGAGGAAACCTGATGGGGCGACGATACTTCGGCACGGACGGCGTGCGCGGGCGGGTCGGGGAGCACCCGATGACGGTGGACTTTGCGCTGCAGCTGGCGAGCGCCGCGGCACGCGTGCTGGCTCCCGAGGGCGGCAGCGTGCTGATCGGCAAGGACACGCGCCTGTCCGGCTACATGTTCGAGTCGGCGCTCGAGGCCGGCTTCGTCGCGGCCGGCGTCGATGTCATGCTGATCGGGCCGCTGCCGACGCCCGGCATTGCCTACATGACGCGCCGCTTCAGCTGCGACTTCGGCGTCGTCATCAGCGCCTCGCACAATCTCTACGACGACAACGGCATCAAGTTCTTCGACGCTTCCGGTGCGAAGCTCTCCGACGAGCTCGAGGAACGCATCGAGACGCAGCTCCAGCAGGCGCCGCTCACGCGCACCTCGCGTGACCTGGGGCGGGCGACGCGCGCCGATCGCTCGCGCACGCATTACCAGGAGTTCTGTGCCTCGACCCTGTCGGCCGGGCTGGACCTTGCGGGCCTGAAGATCGTCATCGACTGCGCCAACGGCGCGGCCTACAAGGTCGGCCCGCGCATCCTCGCCGATCTCGGTGCCGAGATCGTGCCGATCGGCTGCTCGCCGAACGGGCGCAACATCAACGACGGTTGCGGCTCGACCGCGCCGGATCTGCTGCAGCTCACCGTGCCGGGAGTGCGCGCCAACGTCGGACTGGCGCTCGATGGCGACGGCGACCGCCTGGTCATGGTCGATCATCTCGGTCGCATCGTCGACGGCGATCAGCTGCTGTATGTCATCGCCTGCGCGCTGCAGCAGGCGGGCCTGCTGCGCGGGCCGGTGGTCGGCACGGTGATGAGCAATCTCGGGCTCGAGATTGCGCTGCAGCGCGCCGGCATCGCCTTCGGCCGCGCACCGGTCGGGGATCGCTACGTACTGTCGATGCTGCGCGAGACGCGCGGCAACCTCGGCGGTGAGACCTCCGGACACATCCTGTGCCTGGACAAGACCACCACCGGCGATGGCCTGGTGAGTGCGCTGCAGGTGCTGGCGGTGATGAAGCAGACCGGCCGCTCGCTCGCGGAGCTCACCTCACCGATGCAGAAATTCCCGCAGGTGCTGCTCAATGTGAAGGTGGCGCGGCGTTTCGACCCCATCGGCGTTCCCGCCGTTGCCGAGTCCGTGCGCCAGATCGAGCAGCGTCTGGGCCGCGAGTATCGCGTGGTGCTGCGCGCCTCCGGCACCGAGCCGGTGATTCGCGTGATGGTCGAGGGGCGCGATGAAGCCACCACGCATGCCGCGGCCACCGAACTCGCTGAGATCGTCCGCGCCCTCGCGCCGCAGTGAGGGCGCACCGCCATTGCGTCACCCCCCCCGCATGGCTATCATCCCGCGCCCTTTAACCACCCGTGAGCCCATTCAGGCCCGCTCATGCGCCGCCCCATCGTCGCCGGCAACTGGAAAATGCACGGCTCGCGCACCGAGACCGCGCGGCTGATCGAGGCGCTGCTGGCACAGTGCCCGGCCGAGCCCGCGGCGCTGTGCGTGGTCTGTCCGCCGTTCGTGTATCTGCAGGAGGCCGGACGGCTGCTGCGCGACTCGGCACTCAGCCTGGGCGCCCAGGACGTCTGCGCGGATGCGCATGGCGCCTTCACCGGCGAAGTGTCGGCCGCCATGCTGAAGGACGTCGGCTGTGAGTACGTGATCGTCGGGCACTCGGAGCGGCGGCTGCTGTATCGCGAGAGCGATCAGCTGATCGCGCGCAAGTTCGGTGCGGCGCACGCCAAGGGGCTGATGCCTATTCTGTGCGTCGGCGAGCAGCTCGCCGACCGCGAAGCCGGGCGCACTGGCGAGGTAATCGCGCGGCAGCTCGATGTGGTGCTGGAACTATGCGGAGCCGGGGCGCTCGAGCAGGGCGTGATCGCCTACGAGCCGGTGTGGGCCATCGGCACCGGTCGCAACGCAACGCCGGAGCAGGCGCAGGAGGTACACGCCTTCATCCGCACCCGGGTCGGGGCCCGGGATGCTAGAATTGCCGCTGCCACCCGCATCCTTTACGGCGGCAGCGTCAAGGCTGGCAACGCGGCCGACCTGTTCGCGATGCCGGACGTCGACGGCGGTCTGATCGGCGGCGCCTCGTTGAAGGCGGATGAGTTTCTGGCAATCCTGGCCGCGGTGCGGCCCCGGGACGAGTGAGTATTTCGCAATGTGGCGCTTGATCTTGACGTGCGTGCAGGTGTTCTCGGCGCTCGCCATCGTCGGCCTGGTGCTGCTTCAGCGCGGTAAGGGCGCCGAGGCGGGCGCGGGCTTCGGTGCCGGCGCATCCGGCACCGTGTTCGGTGCGCGCGGTGCGACCACCGCACTGTCGCGCGCCACGGCGGTGTTCGCCGCAATCTTCATGATCAACAGCCTCGCGCTGGCCTACATGGGCACGCGCGCCGGGGCGACGCCGCAGAAGACCATTCTCGATGAGACGCTCGAGAAGCCGAAGTCCACGCCCACGCCTGCTGCAGGCCCAGCGCCGCCCGTCACGCTGCCGGGCGCGGCACCGCCCGCGACGCCGGCACCGAACCCCGCACCGGTGCCCGCTCCCAAGTGACGCCGGCCGCGTTCCGCGCGGATTTCTTTTGCCAATGTTGCCGACGTGGTGGAATTGGTAGACACACTAGCTTGAGGGGCTAGCGCCGCAAGGCGTGTCGGTTCGAATCCGACCGTCGGCACCAAAACGACTTACTGCGCTGCTACAATGCCGACCCCGGAGGGGCAAGGCAGGTCGCTGTTCCGATCTGCCTTTTTTACGCACGCGAGCGCATGCTGTCGAACTATCTGCCGATCCTGATCTTCCTGATCGTCGCCGCAGCCGTGGCCGTGGTGCTCATGGTGCTCGGCAGCGGCATCGGGCGCTACTTCGCCCGCTTTCACTCCGATCCGGCGAAGCTGTCCGCTTACGAATGCGGCTTCGAGGCCTTCGAGGACACGCGCACGAAATTCGACGTGCGCTACTACCTCGTGGCGATCCTGTTCATCGTTTTCGACCTGGAGATCGCCTTCCTGTTTCCCTGGGCGGTGGCGCTCGGCAAGATCGGCCTGTTCGGCCTGGTCGCGATGGGCATCTTTCTCGCCATCCTGGTGGTCGGCTTCATCTACGAATGGAAGAAGGGAGCGCTGGAGTGGGACTAGCGGCCGAGAGCGTCGAGGGCTTCGCCCAGCGTGGCTTTCTCACCGCGCGCGTCGACGACCTGGTCAACTGGGCCCGCACCGGCTCGCTGTGGCCGATGACCTTCGGGCTCGCCTGCTGCGCGGTGGAGATGATGCATGCCGGCGCCTCGCGCTACGACCTCGATCGCTTCGGCGTGGTATTCCGGGCGAGCCCGCGGCAGTCGGACGTGATGATCGTCGCCGGGACTCTGGTCAACAAGATGGCGCCGGCGTTGCGCAAGGTGTACGACCAGATGGCCGAGCCGCGCTGGGTCATCTCGATGGGCTCGTGTGCCAACGGCGGCGGCTACTATCACTATTCCTACTCGGTCGTGCGCGGCTGCGACCGTATCGTTCCAGTGGATGTCTACGTGCCCGGCTGCCCGCCGACGGCGGAGGCGCTGGTGTACGGGATCATTCAGCTGCAGAAGAAGATCGCGCGCACCAGCACGGTCGCCAGGTAACCGCCAGATGGAGTGTGCCAGCACGTGAGCGAGCTCATCGAGGCTCTCGCGGGTAAGGTCGAGGCGCGGCTGGCCGGCAGCGTGCGGCGCCTGCCCTCGCTGCCGCACGAATTCGCCTGCCAGACCGACGCCGCGGCGCTGCTCGAAGTGTGCCGCACGCTGCGCGATGCAGCGGAGCTGCGCTTCGAGATGCTCATGGATCTCGCCGGCGTCGATTACCTGCATTACGGCCTCGACGAGTGGCAGACGCAGAGCGCCACCCGCTCGGGCTTCAGCCGCGGCTGCTACCTGCAGGAGCAGAAGCCCGATCCCGAGGAGCCCGGCCGCTTCGCGGTGGTCTATAACCTGCTGTCCGTCACGCACAACCAGCGTCTGCGGCTCCGGGTGCGCTGTCAGGACACGGTCGAGCCGGTAATCGACTCGGTGGTCGGGGTATGGGCGAGCGCCAACTGGTTCGAGCGCGAGGCGTTCGACCTGTTCGGCATCCTGTTCCGCGGGCACCCGGACCTGCGCCGCATCCTCACCGACTACGGCTTCATCGGCCATCCGTTCCGCAAGGACTTCCCGCTGTCCGGCAACGTCGAGGTGCAGTACGACCCTGAGAAGGGGCGCGTCGTCTATCAGCCGGTGAGCATCACCCCCCGGGTGCTGGTGCCGAAGGTCATTCGCGATGACCATCGCTACGAAACCGCCCTCAAAGATCCGCAGGGGCCGCGCTGATGACCGCCAGCGCCACCGAGATCCGCAACTACACCATGAACTTCGGGCCGCAGCACCCGGCTGCGCACGGCGTGCTGCGCCTGGTGCTCGAGCTCGATGGCGAGGTGATCCAGAAAGCCGATCCGCACATCGGACTGCTGCACCGCGCTACCGAGAAGCTCGCCGAGTCGAAGCCCTTCAACCAGTCGATCGGCTACATGGACCGCCTCGACTACGTCTCGATGATGTGCAGCGAGCACGCCTACGTGCTCGCCATCGAGCGGCTGCTCGGCATCGAGCCGCCCGAGCGCGCGCAGTACGTCCGCGTGATGTTCGACGAGATCACCCGCATCCTGAACCACCTCATGTTCCTCGGCTCGCACAGCCTCGATATCGGCGCGATGACCGTGTTCCTGCTGTGCTTCAAGCAGCGCGAGGAGCTGATGGACGTCTACGAGGCGGTGTCCGGCACGCGCATGCACGCCACCTACTACCGTCCGGGCGGGGTGTACCGCGACCTGCCCGATACCATGCCGCGCTACCAGGCCTCGAAGTGGCATTCGCGCAAGGACGTCGCGCGGCTGAACGAGGCGCGCTCCGGGACGATGCTCGATTTCATCCAGGCGTTCACCGAGACCTTTCCCGCCGCGGTCGACGACTTCGAGACGCTGCTCACCGACAACCGCATCTGGAAACAGCGCACGGTGAACATCGGCGTGGTGAGTCCGGAGCGCGCCATGCAGCTCGGCTTCTCCGGACCGATGCTGCGCGGCTCAGGCATCGCCTGGGATCTGCGCAAGAAGCAGCCGTACGAGGTCTACGAGCGCATGGACTTCGACGTCCCGGTGGGTGTGAACGGCGACTGCTACGACCGCTACCTGGTGCGCGTGGAAGAGATGCGCCAGGCGAACCGCATCGTGCGCCAGTGCGTCGACTGGCTGCGCGCTCATCCGGGGCCGGTGATGATCGATGACCGCAAGGTGCGGCCGCCAAGGCGCGAGCGCATGAAGGAGGACATGGAGTCCCTCATCCATCACTTCAAGTTCTTCACCGAAGGCTTTGAGGTGCCGGCAGGCGATACCTATGCGGCCATCGAGGCGCCCAAGGGCGAGTTCGGCGTCTACCTGGTGTCGGACGGCGCCAACAAGCCCTATCGGCTCAAATGCCGCGCGCCGGGCTTCGCGCACCTCGCCTCGCTCGAGGAGATGGTGCGCGGCCACATGCTGGCGGACGTGGTGGCGGTGATCGGCACCCAGGACATCGTGTTCGGCGAGATCGACCGGTGAGCGAGCGCAGCAACATCGGCGTTGCCGGCACCGCCCTGGTCAGCAAGCTCACGCTGCTGTCGGAGGCCACCACGCGCGAGATCGATCACTGGGTGGCGAAGTTTCCACCCGGGCGGCAGCGCTCGGCGTGCATCGCAGCGCTGCGCGCCGCACAGGAGCAGAACCACGGCCACCTGAGCGCCGACCTGATGGATGCGGTGGCCGAGTACCTGAGGCTGCCGCCGATACAGGTGTACGAGGTGGCGCGTTTCTACTCGATGTTCGAGACGCAGCCCTGCGGCCGGCACCACGTCAGCATCTGCACCAACATCTCCTGCATGCTGAACGGCGGCGAGGAGCTGGCGGCACACGCCGAGAGAAAGCTCGGCATCAAGCTCAACCAGAGCACGCCCGACGGACGCATTTTCCTCAAGCAGGAGGAGGAGTGCCTGGCGGCGTGCACCGGTGCGCCGATGGCGATGGTGGATCACGTGTTTCACGAGCACCTCACGCCCGAGAAGCTCGATGCCATCCTGGATGAGCTGAAGTGAGCGACCTGGAGCACAAGTACGCCGAGCGCATGAATCTCACGGCCTTCGAGCCGCTGAAGCTCGAGCGCTCGTGGACGCTGGCGGTGTATCGCGGCATCGGCGGCTACCAGGTGTGGGAGCGGCTGCTGCGCGAGAAGCCGCCGCGCGAGCAGGTCATCGACCAGGTCAAGGCCTCGGGGCTGCGCGGCCGCGGCGGCGCGGGCTTTCCCACCGGCACCAAGTGGAGCTTCATGCCGCGCAACTCGCCGGCGCAGAAGTACCTGGTGTGCAACTCCGACGAGAGCGAGCCCGGCACCTGTCACGACCGCGACATCCTGCGCTACAACCCGCACAGCGTGATCGAGGGACTCGCCATCGCCGGCTACGCCACCAACTCGACGGTAGCCTACAACTACATCCGCGGCGAGTTTCTCGGCGAGCCGGTGCCGCGCTTCGAGGCGGCGCTCGCGGAAGCGTACGCGGCGGGACTGCTCGGCAGGAACGTCCAGGGCTCAGGTCTGGACTTCGACCTGCACACCTTCGTCGGCGCCGGCGCCTACATCTGCGGCGAGGAGACCGGGCTGCTCGAGTCGCTCGAGGGCAAGCCCGGCAAGCCGCGCTTCAAGCCGCCGTTTCCGGCGAACTTCGGCCTGTTCGGCGCGCCGACGACCATCAACAACACGCTGAGCTACGCCTCGGTGCCGACCATCCTGCGCAAGGGTCCGGCGTGGTTCGCGGGACTCGGACCGCACAACTCCGGCGGCACACTGATCTACTCGGTATCCGGACACGTCGCGCGCCCGCGCAACCTCGAGCTGCCGCTCGGCATCCCGTTTGCCGACCTGCTCGCCCTGTGCGGCGGCGTCCGCGGCGGTCGCAAGCTCAAGGCCGTGATCCCCGGTGGCGTGTCGGTGCCGGTGGTGCCCGGGGAGACCATGCTCAAGACCAACATGGACTACGACTCGGTCAAGGCTGCCGGCTCCGCGCTCGGCACCGGCGCCGCCATCGTCATGGACGAGAGCACCTGCATGGTACGGGTGCTCGAGCGCGTCTCGCGCTTCTATATGTCGGAGTCGTGCGGCCAGTGCACGCCGTGCCGCGAGGGCACCGGCTGGATGAATCGCCTGCTGAAACGCATGCTGGCCGGGCAGGCGCGCCGCGAGGAGCTCGGACTGCTGCTGGATGTCGCCAACCGCATCGAAGGCCATACTATCTGCGCCTTCGGCGATGCCGCTGCCTGGCCGGTGCAGAGCTTCCTCAAGCACTACCGGCACGAGTTCGAGTACATGATCGACCACGGCGGGCGCAGCCTCGCCGCCGACGGGCAGGGAGCGCAGGCCGCTTAGCCATGACAGAAGATCTGGTCAACATCGAGATCGACGGCGTACCGGTGCAGGCACGCAAGGGCGAGATGCTCATCCGCGCCACCGACCGCAGCGGCATCTACGTGCCGCGCTTCTGCTACCACGAGAAGCTGTCGATCGCCGCCAACTGCCGCATGTGCCTGGTCGAGGTCGAGAAAGCGCCGAAGCCACTGCCGGCCTGCGCCACGCCGGTGACCGAGGGCATGAAGGTGTTCACCCGGTCGCCGCGGGCCATCGGTGCGCAGCGCGCGACCATGGAGTTTCTGCTAATCAATCACCCGCTCGACTGTCCGATCTGCGACCAGGGCGGGGAGTGCGAGCTGCAGGATCTCGCGGTCGGCTTCGGGCGCGACATCTCGCGCTACAACGAGGGCAAGCGTGCGGTGGCGGACGAGAACTTAGGTCCCCTGATCGCCACCGACATGACGCGCTGCATCCAGTGCACCCGCTGCGTGCGCTTCACCGAGGAGATCGCCGGCGTACAGGAGCTCGGCATGATCGGCCGCGGCGAGCACATGGAGGTGCGCACCTACCTGGAATGCACCGTGAACCACGAGCTTTCGGGCAACGTGATCGACCTGTGCCCGGTGGGTGCGCTGGTGTCCAAGCCCTACCGCTTCACGGCGCGCGCCTGGGAGATGAACGCGGTGCCGCTGATCTCACCGCACGATGCGGTGGGGACCAATCTCTACGGCCACGTGCTGCGCGGGCGGCTGATGCGGGTCGTGCCGCGCGAGAACGACGCGATCAACGAGGTCTGGATCGCCGACCGCGACCGCTTCAGCTACGAGGGCGTGTACAGCCCGGACCGCCTGCAGCGCCCGATGCTGCGGCGTGGCAGCGAGTGGGTGGAGAGCGATTGGGAACCGGCGCTCATGACCGTCGCCGAGGGCCTGAGCGATCGTGCTGCGAGCCTCGGCACTCTGGTGAGCCCCTCCAGCACGCTCGAGGAGCTGTATCTCGCCGCGCGCATCAGCCGTGGACTCGAGTCGCCCAACATCGACCACCGGCTGCGGCAGCGCGACTTCCGCGACCAGGCCGCGGATCCTGCGTTTCCGCACCTCGGCCTGCGGCTTGCCGAAGTGGATGCGCTCGGCGGGCTGCTCGTAATCGGCTCGAACCTGCGGCGCGAGGCGCCGATGCTCGCGCACCGCGTGCGCAATGCCGCGCGGCGCGGCGCGTCCGTGGCGCTGCTGAATCCGTCCACTTTTCCTTACCTGTTCCCGGTGCGGGCGTACCTGAGCTCCTCCAGCACCGATCTGGTGGCGGACCTCGCCGCCATCGTGGGCGCGGCGAGCGCGGCGGCGGGCAAGCCCGTGCCCGCGCAGCTCAGCGCCGCGGTGAGCGCCTCAGCGGTCCTTGATGCGCATCGCGGCGTCGCGAGTGCGTTGCTCACCGGCGAGCGCCGGGCCGTGTGGCTCGGGGCGCTCGCCAGCCGTCACCCGGCATACGCCGATCTGCGCGCGCTCGCGGCGGCGCTGGCGCAGATTGCCGGCGCCACGTTCGGCTCGATCGCCGAGGGCGGCAACGCGGCCGGCGGCTATCTCGCCGGTGCCGTTCCGCATCGCGAAGCGGGCGGCCGGCCGCTGGCACGGCCCGGACTGAATGCGCGCGAGATGCTGCGCGAGCCGCTGCGCGCCTACCTGCTGTGCGGCGGCGTCGAGCCCTCGATCGATACCCTGGATGCGGATAGTCTGCGGACCCTGGCGCGGGCCGAGCTCGTGGTGGCGCTGACGCCGTTCATGAGTCGGGAGCTCGCAGAGCTCGCACACGTCCTGTTGCCGATCGGCACCTTCGCCGAGACTTCGGGCACCTACGTCAACTGCGAAGGCCTGTGGCAGAGCCAGACAGGCGCGGCGGCGCCGGTGGGCGCGGCGCGCCCCGGCTGGAAGGTGCTGCGCGTGCTCGGCAACCTGCTCGATCTCGAGCGCTTCGACTACCAGTCCTCCGAGGACGTGCTCGCGGAAGCGCGCCGCGCCTGCGAGGGCGTGACCCCGGGCACTTATCAGGGCACGCATACGGCGCGCCCCGACCGCGGTGCTGCTTCCGGCCGGGTCACCGTCACCGATCTGCCGATGTACCAGACGGATGCGCTGCTGCGGCGCGCGCCGTCGCTGCAGCGCACGCGCGAAGGCCGCACGGTCGCAGCGAGCTACTGAAGGTAACCAGCGAGCGCACGTGCTGCAACGCCTGATAAGCCTGTGGATGAGCCTGCCCGATTACGTGCATGCGACGGGCTGGATCATCGTGATCACGGTGGTGCTGATCCTGAGCGTCGCGATGCTCACGCTGTGGGAGCGCAAGGTCATCGGCTGGATGCAGCTGCGTCGCGGCCCCAATCGCGTGCGCCTGTTCGGCCTGGCGCCAGGCTGGGGTCAGCCGTTCGCCGACGTGTTCAAGCTGCTGATGAAGGAAGTAGTCATCCCCTCGCATGCCAACAAGCTGCTGTTCCGGATCGCGCCGATGATCGTGCTGGTGCCGGCGTTCGCCGCCTGGGCAGTGATCCCGCTGTCGCCGACGGTGGTGGTGTCGAAGGCGGACGCGGGACTGCTGTACCTGCTGTCGCTCACCTCCATGAGCGTCTACGGCGTCATCATCGCCGGCTGGGCGGCGAACTCGAAGTATGCATTCCTCGGCGCCATGCGCTCGGCCGCGCAGATGGTGGCGTACGAGATCGCCATGGGGTTCGCGCTCGTCGGCGTGCTCATGGCCACCGGCAGCATGAACCTCGGCATCATCGTGCAGACCCAGCAGGGCGGGTTCGGCTCGTGGAACTGGCTGTGGCTGTTTCCACTGCTGGTGGTCTACTTCGTCTCCGGCGTCGCCGAGACCAATCGCGCGCCGTTCGACGTCGCGGAGGGCGAGTCCGAGATCGTCGCCGGCTTTCACGTGGAATACTCCGGCATCGCCTTCGCGCTGTTCTTCCTCGCCGAGTACGCCAACATGATCCTGATCTCGACTCTGACCGCCGTGTTCTTCTTCGGCGGCTGGCAGGGTCCGTTCCAGGGCTACCCGCTGCTCGGCGCCACCTTCCTCGGCCAGCCGAGCTTCCTGTGGCTGCTGCTCAAGGCGTTTTGCCTGGTGTTCCTGTTCCTGTGGTTCCGCGCCACGTTTCCGCGCTATCGCTACGACCAGATCATGCGCCTGGGATGGAAGGCGCTGATCCCGGTGACGCTGGTGTGGATTGGCGTGGAGATGCTGCTCGCCGCGTACCACATCGGACCCTGGGCGCGGGCCTGGTACCACTGACGGACACGCTCATGGCACTGAACCCCTTCAAGACCTTCCTGCTGCCCGAGCTCGTCAAGGGCCTGTGGCTCACCCGGCGCACGCTGTTCGAGACGAAGTACACGCTGAACTACCCGGAGGAGAAGACGCCGCAGTCACCGCGCTTTCGCGGCCTGCACGCGCTGCGTCGCTACCCGAACGGCCAGGAGCGCTGCATCGCCTGCAAGCTGTGCGAGGCGGTCTGCCCGGCGGTGTGCATCACCATCGACTCGGACGTCTCACCGGACGGCACGCGCCGCACCACGCGCTACGACATCGATCTGTTCAAGTGCATCTACTGCGGCTTCTGCGAGGAGGCCTGCCCGGTGGACGCCATCGTGCTGACGCGCATCCACGAGTACCACATGGAGCGACGCGGCGAGAACATCATGAGCAAGGACAAGCTGCTGGCGGTGGGCGAGCGCTACGAGGCGATGATCGCCGCCGACAAGGCCGCCGACGCCCCGTACCGATGACGCTGCAGCACACATGCTGATCCAGTCGCTGTTCTATCTGTTCGCGGTGATCCTCACGCTGGCGGCGCTCGGGGTCATCAGCGCACGCAACCCGGTGTATTGCGCACTGGCGCTGGTGCTGTGCTTCATCACCTCGGCGGCCATCTGGCTGCTCATCGAGGCGGAGTTCCTCGCGGTGGTGCTGGTGCTGGTGTACGTGGGCGCGGTGATGGTGCTGTTCCTGTTCGTGGTGATGATGCTCGACATCAACCTCGCCGAGCTGCGGCAGGGCTTCACGCGCTTCGCCTGGCTCGGCTGGCTGACGGCGCTGGCGGTGATCGTCGAGATCAGCGGCGTCATCTGGGCGCGTGGCGGACTGGGTGTGGATGCCAGCCACGGCGGCACGCCGACCGCCGCCGACTACAGCAACACGCTCGAGCTCGGGCGGGTGCTGTACACGCGCTATGCCTATCCGCTCGAGCTGGCGGCGATGCTGCTGCTGGTGGCCATCATCGCCGCCATCGCGCTCACCATGCGCCGCCACCGCCCCGGATTGAAGCACCAGGACATCGCCGCCCAGGTTGCGGTGCGGCCTGAGGACCGGCTGCGCATCGTGAAGATGCCCGCGGAGAAGCGACCGTGATCACGCTGGCGCAGCTGCTGACGCTGTCCGGCGTACTGTTCTCGCTGGCGGTCGCCGGCATCTTCCTCAACCGCAAGAACGTGATCCTGCTGTTGATGTGCATCGAGCTGCTGCTGCTCGCGGCGAACTTCAACTTCATCGCGTTCTCGCGCTACCTCGGCGACATCAACGGCCAGGTATTCGTGTTCTTCGTGCTCACCGTCGCCGCGGCCGAGTCGGCCATCGGACTGGCGATCCTGGTGGTGCTGTTCCGCGAGCGGCGCAGCATCAATGTCGAAGATCTGAACACGCTGAAGGGCTGAAGGGTGCACGCGCTCGATCCGAACGTTTTGCTGGCGATCCCGTTGCTGCCGCTCGCCGCCGCGCTGCTCGCCGGCCTCGGCGGCCGCCTGATCGGCCGGGCCGGCGCCCACTGGGTGACTTGTGTCGCGGTGGCGGTCTCGTGCTGGCTGTCGCTCGGCGTGCTGCGGCAGACCTACTGGCAGGGGGCGCCGAGCTACGACGCGCCGGTATACACCTGGCTGGTGAGCGACGGGCTGCACATGGAGGTCGGCTTCCTGATCGATCGGCTGTCGGCGCTGATGATGGCGGTGGTGACGTTCGTGTCGCTGTGCGTACACGTGTACACCATCGGCTACATGCGCGACGACGAGGGCTACACGCGTTTCTTCAGCTACATCTCGCTGTTCACCTTCGCCATGCTGATGCTGGTGATGTCGAACAACTTCATGCAGCTGTTCTTCGGCTGGGAAGCGGTGGGCGTGGTGTCGTACCTGCTGATCGGCTTCTGGTACACGCGCCCGACGGCGACCTTCGCCGCGCTCAAGGCATTCATCGTCAATCGCATCGGCGACTTCGGCTTCGTGCTCGGCATCGCGGCGCTGGCGAACTTCACCTGGTCCATGCACTACGCCGACGCCTTTCGCGCCGCGCCGCAGATCGCGCACGCGACGATAGCGCTCACCTCCACCTGCAGCGTCAACGCGCTCACCCTTGCCTGCATTTGCCTGTTCATCGGCGCGATGGGCAAGTCGGCGCAGGTGCCGCTGCACGTGTGGCTGCCCGACTCGATGGAAGGACCGACGCCCATCTCGGCGCTGATTCACGCCGCCACCATGGTTACCGCCGGCATCTTCATGGTGGCGCGCATGTCGCCGCTGTTCGAGTACTCGGAGGGCGCACTGTCGTTCGTGCTGGTGATCGGCGCGACCACCGCGTTCTTCATGGGGCTGCTCGGGGTGGTAAACAACGACATCAAGCGCGTGATCGCCTATTCGACCCTGTCGCAGCTCGGCTACATGACGGTGGCACTCGGGGTGTCGGCTTACGGGGCGGCGATCTTCCACCTTATGACCCATGCGTTCTTCAAGGCGCTGCTGTTCCTCGCTGCCGGCTCGGTGATCATCGGCATGCATCACGAGCAGGACATGCGCCGCATGGGCGGGCTCGCGAAGTACATGCCGGTGACGGCGGTGACCTGCTGGATCGGCGCGCTGGCGCTGATCGGCACGCCGTTCTTCTCCGGCTTCTACTCCAAGGACGCGATCATCGAGGCGGTCGGTGAGTCGCAGCGCTGGGGTGCGCGTTACGCCTACTGGTGCGTGCTGGCGGGCGTGTTCGTCACCGCGCTGTACACCTTCCGCCTGCTGTTCCTCACTTTCCACGGTCCGGAGCGCTTCCGGGACGCCGCCGGCCACGGCGCGGACGCGGCGCACGCTGCCGCGGCACCGCACGAGAGCCCGGCGGTCGTGACGCTGCCCCTGATCGCGCTTGCGATTCCCTCGGTCGTGATCGGCTGGTTCACCGTCGGGCCGGTGCTGTTCGGCAACTATTACGGCCACTCGATCCTCGTGCTCGCTGCCAACGACGTCACCGCGAAGATCGGCGCCAGCTTCGACGGACCGCTCAAGTTCGCGCTGCAGGGTCTGGTGAAGCCACCGTTCCTGCTGACGCTCGCCGGTGTGGCCACCGCCTGGGTGTTCTTCCTGCGCCAGCCGGCGCTCGCCGACCGCGCCGCGCAGCGCGTGCGCTGGCTGTATACGCTGCTCACGCACAAGTACTACTTCGACTGGTTCAACGACCAGGTCATCGCGCGGCTCACGCGCCTGATCGGCATCGGGCTGTGGAAGGGGGGCGATGAGGGGCTGATCGACGGCGCACTGGTCAACGGCAGCGCCGCAGGCGTCACCTGGTTCGGCGGTCTGGTGCGGCGCGTACAGAGCGGCTACCTGTACTCCTATGCCTTCTGGATGGTGATCGGCCTGGCGCTGCTGCTCGCCTGGTTCCTGCTGCACGCCCACGGCTGACGGCGCGGAAAGTCCTCAACAATGCACGGTCTGCTGTCGATCCTGATCTGGCTGCCCATCACCGCCGGCTTGCTGGTCCTGCTGCTCGGTGAGCGCAACATCGTGCTCGGGCGCTGGCTGGCGCTCCTCGCCTCGCTCGCCACGCTCGTCCTCGCGGTGCCGCTGTGGACGCACTTCGACACCAGTACGGCGGCGCTGCAGTTCACCGAAGCGTTGCCCTGGATCCCGCGCTTCGATGCCTGGTACGCGCTCGGCGTCGACGGCATCTCGCTGCCGCTGCTGGTGCTCACCGCCTTCATGACCGTGCCGGTCGTGATCGCCGGCTGGACGGTGATCACCAGCCGGCCAGCGCAGTACTTCGCGGCGTTCCTCATCATGGAAGGCCTGATGATCGGCGTGTTCTGTGCCAGCGATGCGCTGCTGTTCTACTTCTTCTGGGAAGCCATGCTGATTCCGATGTTCCTCATCATCGGCATCTGGGGCGGCCCGCGCCGCGTGT
Source organism: uncultured Gammaproteobacteria bacterium (assembly GCA_963837075.1). Lineage (GTDB taxonomy): Bacteria > Pseudomonadota > Gammaproteobacteria > Steroidobacterales > Steroidobacteraceae > 13-2-20CM-66-19. The sequence goes on from CAWILY010000009.1 coordinate 2,340,623, forward strand.
ACGCCACGCTGAAATTCTTCCTGTACACCTTCCTCGGCTCGGTGTTCATGCTGGCGGCGCTCATCTACATGTACGTGAAGTCCGGCAGCTACGCGATCGCCGCGCTGCAGTCGCTGCCGCTCAGCCTGCTCGAGCAGCGCTGGATCTTCGTCGCGTTCCTGCTGGCGTTCGCGGTCAAGGTGCCGATGTGGCCGGTGCACACCTGGTTGCCGGACGCGCACGTGGAGGCGCCCACCGGCGGCTCGGTGATCCTGGCGGCCATCATGCTGAAGATGGGCGGCTACGGCTTCCTGCGCTTCAGCCTGCCGGTCGTGCCCGATGCCAGCCGCGAGCTCGATCTGCTGGTGATCGCGCTGTCGCTGATCGCGGTGATCTACATCGGCTTGGTGGCGCTGGTGCAGCAGGACATGAAGAAGCTGATCGCCTATTCCTCGATCGCGCACATGGGCTTCGTCACGCTCGGGGCGTTCGTGATCTACGAGATCGTGCGCAACACCGGCAAGCTCACCGGGGCGGGCATGGGGCTCGACGGCGCGATGGTGCAGATGATCTCCCACGGCCTGATCTCCGGCGCCCTGTTCCTGTGCGTCGGGGTGCTGTACGACCGGCTGCACAGCCGGCAGATCGCCGACTATGGCGGCGTGGTCAACACCATGCCGGTGTTCGCCGCCTTCATGGTGCTGTTTGCGCTCGCCAACACCGGGCTGCCCGGCACCTCGGGCTTCGTCGGGGAATTCCTGGTGATCATCGCCAGCTTCCAGGCGAGCTTCTGGTACTCGCTGCTGGCCGCGGTGACGCTCATTCTCGGCGCGGCCTATACGCTGTGGCTGGTGAAGCGCGTGGTATTCGGCCCGGTGGTGAGCCCGCGCGTCGCGGCGCTGCAGGACCTGAACAGCCGTGAATTCATAGTGCTCGGGGCACTGGCCGCGGCGGTGCTGCTGGTCGGGGTGTGGCCGGCGCCGCTGCTGAAGGTCATGCAACCCACCATCCATCACCTGCTGAGCCAGGCGATCGCAACCAAGCTGTAGCGCTATAGACGAGCCCGCACCATGCCACAGACCTTCCTGAACGGAGCCGGCCTAGCCGTTGCGGCGCCGCCGATCTGGCTGGCCTTCGCCATCTGCGCCATCCTCATGGCGGAGGTGTTCGTCGGCGAGCGTCGCCGCGGGCTGGTGTCGACGCTGACCCTGCTGGCGCTTGCGATCGGCGCGGCGCTCACGGTGTTGTACGGTCACGTCACCACGCGCACCGTGCTGTTCGATGGCATGTACGTCGCCGACGAGCTGAGCTTCGTGTTACAGCTCGCGGCGCTGCTGTTCGTCGCCGTGGCGCTGCTGTACTCGCGCAGCTATCTCGAGAATCGCAACATCATGCGCGGCGAGTACTACGTGCTGGCGCTCACCGCGCTGCTCGGCATCTTCGTGCTGACCTGCGCCGGCAACCTCGTGACCGTGTACCTCGGCGTCGAGCTGCTGGCGCTGTCGGTGTACGCCATGGTGGCCTTCGATCGCGACTCGGGGGTGAGCGCCGAATCGGCCATGAAGTACTTCGTGCTGGGCGCGATCGCCTCCGGGGCGCTGCTGTACGGCATGTCGCTCATCTACGGGCTCACCGGCACGCTGGATCTCGCGCAGATCGCCGCGCGCCTGCACGCGCCGCTCACTCCGGGCGTGATCCTCGGACTCACCTTCATCGTGGTGGCGGTCGCCTTCAAGCTCGGCGCGGTGCCGTTTCACATGTGGTTGCCGGACGTGTACGAGGGCGCGCCGACCAGCGTGACGCTGTTCATCGGCACCGCCCCCAAGATCGCCTACTTCGCGCTCACGCTGCGCCTCCTGGCGCAGGGCCTGGCCGGGACCGCCGCCAGCTGGACGCAGATGCTGGCGGTGCTCGCGGTACTCACCCTGGTGGTGGGCAACGTCGTGGCACTGGTGCAGAGCAACCTCAAGCGCATGCTGGCCTACTCGACCATCGCCAACGTCGGCTTCATCGTGCTCGGCTTCGTCGCCGGCACGCCGGATGGTTACGCGGCGGCGCTGTACTACACGCTGGTGTACGTGCTGGTGGCGCTGGGCTCGTTCGGCGTGATCCTGCTCGCCAGCTCCAAGGGCTTCGAGGCGGACCGGCTCGAGGACTATAAGGGCCTGTACCGGCGCGATCCGCTGCTGGCGGGCGCCATGATGATCCTGATGTTCTCGACCGCGGGCGTGCCGCCATTCGTGGGCTTCTGGGCGAAGCTGCGCATTTTCCAGGCGCTGTGGGAGACGCAGCATCTATGGCTGGTGATCATCGCGGCTGCGATGTCGGTGGTGGGGGCGTACTACTACCTGCGCGTGATCAAGCTCATGTACTTCGATGAGGCGACCGGCGGGCAGCCTGCCACCCCGCGCGAGCCCGGCATGCGCCTGGCGCTCGGGCTCAATGCCGCCGCGGTGCTGGTGCTCGGATTGTTGCCTGGGCCATTGCTCGACCTATGCGCGCGGCTGATCCACTGACCGGGCCTGTGGGCCGCCCCGCGCGGCGCGCTGCAGCGCGCCGCGCGCTACCGCTGCTGGCACTGACGCTGGCGGTGGTGCTAGCGCTGCCCGCAACCCGTGCCGATGCCGCGAGCGAGCCCCAATACCGGGTCGTACAGCAGGTGCCGCTGCCCGGTGATGAAGGCTGGGACTATCTGGCCTTCGATCCGCAGAACAAATGGCTGTTGATCTCGCACGGCACGCGCGTGCTGGTGCTGGATGCCGACAAGCTGACCGTGATGGGGGAAATCGCCAACACGCCCGGCGTGCACGGCATCGCGCTCGCAGCACAGCTGAATCGCGGTTACATCAGCGCCGGCCGCAGCGACACCATCGTGATGTTCAACCTGCAGACGCTGGCACGCCTGTCGGAAATCAAGGTGACCGGTGAGGTTCCGGACGCCATCCTCTATGACAGTGCCAGCCAGCGCGTGTTCACCTTCAACGGTCGTGGCCGCAACGCTACCGCCGTCGATGCCAGGGCCGGCAGCGTGGTCGGCACCATCCCGCTCGATGCCAAGCCGGAGTTCGCAGCGAGCGATGGCCGCGGACACGTCTACGTGAATCTCCAGGACCGCAACAGCATCGCAGCGATCGACCCGCGCCAGCTCAAGGTGAGCAGCGTCTGGCCGGTGCCCGGGTGCGAGGGCCCTTCCGGACTGGCGATCGATCCGGGCGCGCGGCGCCTGTTCACGGTATGCAGCAACCGGGTGATGGTGGTGGTCGACGCCGCTTCCGGCCGGGCGCTGGGCAGCGCACCCATCGGCGGCGGCGTCGATGCCGTGGTATTCGATCCAGGGACGCACATGGCCTTCGCCTCCTGCGGCGAGGGCGTGCTGACGGTGCTGCGCATCGGCGCCTCCGGCGCTCCCGAGCCGGTGCAGACCGTGCCGACCGAGCGCGGCGCGCGTACGCTGGCGCTCGATGCCGCCCGGCACCGCATCTTTCTCGTGACCGCAAGCTTCGGGCCGCCGCCGGCGGCCACACCGGAACAGCCGTATCCGCGGCCGGCGATTCTGCCGGACACGTTCCGCCTGCTGGTCGTGAGTCCGTAGCCGCACGAATCCTACCTACAAGCTCCCCGGGGACCTGAGGATCATGACACTACCCAGACTGCGAATCATTGCCGCGACGCTGCTCAGCGCGTTGTTTGCTGCCGACGCGTACGGCGCCGACAATGCAGCCGACGAGGCGTCCAACAAGCTCGCCCACGAGATCTTCAAGCAGCTGATCGAGATCAACACCACCGATTCGGTCGGCAACGTCAGCCTGGCGGCCGAGGCCATGGCGAAACGCTTTCGTGACGCCGGCGTCGCGGCTGCGGACGTGGTGGTGATCGGCGGCCCGAACGAGAAGAAGAAGAACCTGGTGGTGCGCCTGCACGGCACCGGGCAGCACAAGCCGGTGCTGCTCAACGGCCACCTCGACGTAGTCGAGGCGCATCGCGAGGACTGGACCACCGACCCGTTCCAGCTGGTGGAGAAGGACGGCTTCTTCTATGGCCGCGGCAGCTCGGACATGAAGGACGACGACGCCATCATGGTGGTCACGCTGCTGCGCATGAAGCAGGAAGGCTTCAAGCCCGATCGCGACATCATCCTCGCGCTGACGGCGGACGAGGAGGGCGGCTGCTGCAACGGCGTCGACTGGCTGATCAAGAACCGTCGCGATCTCATCGACGCCGAGTTCGTGATCAATACCGACGGCTGGTCGGTCATGAGTGAGAAGGGCGTGCCGAAGATGTTCCGGCTCGGCGCCACCGAGAAGGTCTATGCGGATTACCAGCTGAGCGTCACCAACCGTGGCGGCCACAGCTCCGAGCCGCGCGCCGACAACGCCATCTATCAGCTGGCGCAGGCGCTGCTCAACGTCTCGAAGTATCAGTTTCCGTTCGAGCTGAACAACATCTCGCGCAGCTATTTCGAGCGGCTGGCCAGCCTGTCGAGCGGCGAGCGCGCCGCCGATATCCGCGGCATCCTCGCCACTCCGCCCGATGCCGCGGCCGTGGCGCGGCTGTCGCGTGAGCCGGCGGACAACGCGGTGATGCGCACCAACTGCGTCGCCACGCGTCTCGACGGCGGCCACGCCAACAACGCACTGCCGCAGCGCGCGACCGCGAACGTAAACTGCCGCATCCTCCCCGGGCATTCACCCGAGGAGGTTCGCCAGCAGCTGATCAAGGTGATCGCAGATAGCGGCGTGACCGTGCGCTACGTCGCCGACGACGGCAAGGTCGGCGACCGGGCCCCCGATCGCAAAGGCTTCCCGCCGCCGCCGCTGAATCCGCAGGTCGTCAAGCCGCTCGACAGCGTCGTGGCCGCCATGTGGCCGGGCATTCCGGTAATGCCGTACATGGATGCCGGCGCCTCGGATGCCATCTACACCAACGCTGCGGGAATGCCGACCTACGGGATCTCCGGCATTGCCATCGACATCGACGATGTGCGCGCCCACGGTCGCGACGAGCGCGTCGGGGTCGCTTCGTTCTATACGGGGAACCTGTTCTTCTACCGGTACATGAAGGCGATGACTTCGCGGTGAGCTCGTGGTCGGCGGCGCCGCCGCCCGCGCTCACGAGGTGCGGCGCGAGATCGCGATCGCGGCGATGAGCACGACGACGATGTTGAGGACCCACCAGGCGAGCTGCTGATGATCGCCAAGTATGCCGCGCGGGCTGGCGCGCGGCGCCGCGCCGGCCACGGCGAGGGGCAGGGTGGCGCTCAGCACCTCACGGATGCCGTCGTGAGAGACCGTCAGCTCGAGCCGGCGCTCGCGCACCGCGGCGGCGTCCGGCCAGGGCGCCGACCAGGTTTCCACGCCGAGCGGCGTCAGCGGCACGCTCTTGCCGTCGATGCTGGCCGCGAGGCCGGTCACTGACAAGGGCGCCGCGCCGCTCGTGGGCTTGAGGTGCAACGTGACGCCGGCCGGCGCGACGGCGACCTCGAGGGTCACCAGCGCGGAGTGCGCGACGGTGGTGAGCGGCGGCGCGGCGACCTGCGCGGCAGCCTGCGCGGCGAGTGCCGGCGCGAGTAACGGCGCGTAGGCTGCCAGCAGCGCCAAACGGACGAGACGGAGCGACACGCTGCGCATGTTAGCCAAAACGAGCGCGCTAGAATAACGATCCGGAGGTGGGACCATGGGCGAACGGGCGGCGGGGTCGCCGGCGGGTGCGCTGCGCTACCTGAGCGGCTTCGGCAATCATTTCGCCACCGAGGCGCTGCCCGGCGCGTTGCCGGTCGGGCGCAATGCGCCGCAACGGCCGGCATACGGGCTGTACGCCGAGCAGTTCTCCGGGACGGCGTTCACCGCGCCGCGTCACGCCAACCGCCGCAGCTGGCTGTACCGCATCCGTCCGGCAGCCGTGCACGGCCGCTTCGCGCCGCTCGCCGCCGGGCAGCTCACCAGCCGCTTCGACGAGGTGGCGCCGCCGCCGAATCAGTTGCGCTGGCGGTCGCCGCCGATCCCGCGCGAGCCGACCGATTTCCTTGCCGGCCTGGCGACGCTCGGCGGCAACGGCTCGCCCGATACCGGCAGCGGCTGCGGCATTCACTGGTATGCAGCCAACCGCTCCATGCAGGAGCGCTTCTTCTACGATGCGGACGGCGAGCTGCTGATCGTGCCGCAGATCGGTGGGCTGCGCCTCCTCACCGAGCTCGGCCGACTCGAGGTCCGGCCGCTGGAGATCGCGGTCATTCCCCGCGGGCTAAGATTCCGTGTGGAGCTGCTCGAGCGGCGCGCCCGTGGCTACGTGTGCGAGAACTTCGGCGCACCGCTGCGGCTCCCGGATCTCGGTCCGATCGGCGCCAATGGCCTCGCCAATTCACGCGATTTCGAGACGCCGGTCGCCTGGTACGAGGACCGTGCCGGGGACTTCGAGCTGGTGGCAAAATTCGGCGGCAATCTGTGGACGACGCGCATCGATCATTCGCCGCTGGATGTGGTCGCGTGGCACGGCAACTACGCGCCCTACCGCTACGACCTGCGCCGTTTCAACACCATCGGCTCGATCAGTTACGACCATCCCGACCCGTCCATTTTCCTGGTACTGCAATCGCCGAGTGATACCGCGGGCGTGGATGCGGTCGACTTCGTCATCTTCCCGCCGCGCTGGCTGGTCATGCGCGACACCTTCCGCCCGCCGTGGTTTCACCGCAATGTCGCCAGCGAGTTCATGGGCCTGATCGAGGGGGTGTACGACGCCAAGGCGAAGGGTTTCGCACCCGGCGGCGCCTCGCTCCACAACTGCATGAGCGGACACGGACCCGATGCCGATACCTGGGCGAAGGCCACGCACGCGGATACCAAAAAGCCGGTAGCGATCACCGATACCATGGCATTCATGTTCGAGACGCGCGCCGTGATCCGCCCGACGCGTTACGCGCTCGAGACGCCGCTCCTCGAGGCGGACTATGGCAAGGTGTGGCGTGATCTCCCCCGCCGCTTCGTGCCCCCCGACGCGCAGGCACCCGCGGCGCACGCGGCGGCGCGCCGCGCGCCGCCGCGCCGCGCGGGGAAGCGCCGGCAACGATGACCCAACTCGATGACACCCACGACGCGGCGCACCGCAGCTGGGTAGACTCGGCGAACGTCGCCGCCGGGGATTTCCCCCTGCAGAACCTCCCCTTTGGCAGCTTCCGCCGCGCCGGCAGCGGCGAGAGCTTCCGTGGCGGCGTGGCCATCGGTGATCAGGTCCTCGATCTGGGTGCGCTGCACGCGCTGGCGCCGTTTGCGGGACTCGCGGGCGAGGCGCTGGCGGCATGCGCGCAGCCGGCGCTGAATGCATTCATGGCGCTCGGCCACGAGGCCAGCGGCGCGCTGCGCGTAGCGCTGTCGCGCGCACTGCGTGCCGATGCCGCCCTCGCGGCGCGCCTGCGGCCGCTGCTGGTACCGCAGGCGGCGGCTGAGTTCCGCGTCGCCGCCGACGTCGGCGACTTCACCGACTTCTACGCCTCCATTCATCACGCCACGGCGGTTGGCCGGCTGTTCCGCCCCGATAACCCGCTGCTGCCAAACTACAAATGGGTACCGATCGCCTACCACGGGCGCGCCTCCTCGGTGCGCGTGTCCGGCCAGACCGTGCGCCGCCCGTACGGGCAGGTGATGCCCGAGGGCGCCGCGCAGCCGCAGCTCGCCGCCACCCGGCGCCTGGACTACGAGCTCGAGGTCGGTGCATTCGTCGGCCGCGGCAACGGGCTCGGCAGCCGCGTACCGCTCGCGGCGGCGGCGCAGCACGTGTTCGGGCTGTGTCTGCTGAACGACTGGTCGGCGCGCGACGTGCAGGCGTGGGAATATCAGCCGCTCGGCCCGTTTCTCGCCAAGAACTTCGCCACCACCGTGTCGCCCTGGATTGTCACGCTGCAGGCCCTGGCGCCGTTCCGCGTGCCGCTGCGACGCCCGGCGACGGAGCCCCCGCCACTGCCGTACCTGGACGATGCGGCCGACCATGCCCTGGGAGCCATCGACCTGCAGCTCGAGGTGTGGCTCGAGAGCGCACGCATGCGCGCCGCCGGCGTACCGGCGCAGCGCCTGTCGCATGCGAACTTCCGCGACTCGTGGTGGACCGTGGCGCAGATGCTGGCCCATCACACGGTAAACGGCTGCAACCTGACGGCGGGCGACCTCATCGGCAGCGGCACGCAGTCCGGTCCCGCCCCCGGAGAGGGCGGCTCGCTGCTCGAGCTCACCGGCGGCGGCCGGCGGCCGTTCGCGCTGGCCGGCGGCGAGTCACGCACCTTCCTCGAGGATGGCGATTGCGTCAGCTTACGCGGCTGGTGCGAGCGCGAGGGCTTCGTGCGCATCGGCTTCGGCGTGGCGAGCGGCACGGTGCTGCCGGCACTGCCGCTGTAGCGACGCGTGGCCATTGCGCACAGCCAGCGTAGCTCGACCCGCGCGGTGAAGAGCTACCGCTACTACGACCTGATCCTGGGCGCGTACGTGTGTGTGCTGCTGTGCGCAAATCTCATCGGGCCGGCCAAGGTCTCCACGGTGCACGTGCCGCTGGTGGGCTCGGTCACATTCATGGCCGGCGTGCTGTTCTTCCCGATCTCATATCTGTTCGGCGACATCCTCACCGAGGTGTATGGCTATGCGCGCGATCGGCGCGTGGTATGGAGCGGCTTCGCGGCGCTGGTGTTCGCGGCATTGATGGCGACGGTGATCGTGCATCTGCCGCCGGCGGATTTCTGGCGTGCACGGCAGCCGGCGGTCGAGGAGATCTTCGGTGGCACGCCGCGCATCATCGGCGCATCGATCATCGCCTTCTGGTGCGGCTCGTTCGTCAACAGCTACGTGCTGGCGAAGATGAAGCTGCTGACCAACGGGCGCTGGCTATGGACGCGCATCGTCGGCTCGACGCTGTGCGGCGAACTGGTCGACTCGGCGCTGTTCTACACCATCGCCTTCGCAGGCCGGTGGCCGACGCACGACCTGCTCGCCGTCACCACCACGCAGTACGTGCTGAAGTCGGGCTGGGAAATAATGGCGACGCCGCTCACCTACCGGGTAGTCGCCTTCCTCAAGCGCGCCGAGCACGAGGACTACTACGACCGCGACACCGACTTCACGCCGTTCTCGTTGCAGGCGTGACGGGCGCGGCGATGGGGCGGCAGGCAAAAAAATGGGCGGGAGCGCAGTGCGCGCACGCTCCCGCCCGACAGCGGCAGGGGACTTACTTGCCGATCTGCTTGCTGACCTGGTTCTCCTGCTGGTTGAGCGACTTCTGCTCGGCCTTGGTAATGTGGCCGCCGTTGGTGCTGGCCATGGTGCGCTCTTCCTGGCGGATGGCGTGATCCTCGCTATGCAGCTTCTGCGCCTGCGCCTTGTTGATCTCGCCTTCCTTGCGCTCCTGCTTGATGCGCTGGTTCTGGTTGGCGAGGCGGTTGTTCACCTGCTCGCGGCGCGGATGGTCCTTCTGCCACTGCGTATCGTCGGCCAGCACGCCGGTGGCGACGCCGCTGAGCGTCAGCGCCGCGGCCGCGATGGTCACAACCTTACGTACAGACTTAAACATGGATCTCTCCTCCTGCAGCGATGTATCGAGTGGTCGCTATTCAGCCGGAACTCCCGGCCGTCAGGCGTTAACAACGTCGCAGGTTGCGGATTGCCGACCATCGTGACGGAAAGTTAACGCGGCACAATATGTGACATGAGTCACAGCTTCGGCAGACATACAACTGCAGGTGGCGCAGCACTGTGCGCGCTCGTGTTGGCGGCCAGCCCGCTGTCGCGGGCCGACGACACGCGCGAGTCACGGGACGAGGCGTGGTGGACCGGACCGCTGCTGGCGCCGAACGCTGCGACACTGCCGCAGGGACATGCGCTCATCGAGCCGTACCTGTTCGATGAGATCAGCAACGGTCATTTCGACGCCGACGGCAACCGACACACCGGTCCCTACGAGCACGATATCGGCTCACTCACCTACATGCTCTACGGCGTCACTGATTCCATCACGGCGGGCCTGCTGCCGCGCTTCGGTTACAACGAGCCCGCCGGGCAACCCAACAGCTCCGGCATCGGCCTCGGCGATCTGACGCTGCAGGCAGGCTACGGTCTCACGCACTACCACGATGGCGGCAACACGCCCGATGTGTCGGTGGTGGTGCAACAGGCGCTGCCGACGGGACGCTACGACCGCCTGGCGCGGCCGAGTGACGGCTTCGGCGCCGGCGCCTGGACCACGACGCTGGCGCTGTATACCCAGGATTACCTGTGGATGCCCAGCGGGCGGATCCTGCGCGCCCGGCTCGATCTGTCGTATGCGTTCTCTTCATCGGTAAGCGTCAGCGATCTGAGCGTGTACGGCACCCCGAACGGCTTCAGCGGCCGCGCCTGGCCCGGTGACACTTTCACCGCGGATGCCGCCGCCGAATACAGCCTCACCTCGAACTGGGTACTGGCGCTGGATGTCGTCTACCAACACAGCGACAGCACCCAGGTGAACGGCATCGTCACTGGGGGCAGTGGCGCAGCGGCGGCCCATGCGAGCGCGAGCGGCTCGGGCTTCGCGGTCGTGTTTGCGCCGGCAGTCGAGTACAACTTCAGCGCCCGGATCGGCACGATTTTCGGCGTGCGCATCATCGAGATCGGTCGTAACACCACGGCCAGCATCACCCCGGCGATCGCGCTAAACATGGTGTTCTGAGCGCGTCCCGGGTGCCGGGAACGCTGAACCGGCGATGAATGGCGAATCCGCACGAGAGCGCTGATTTGCCTTTAAAAGGCGCCGCGCCCACCCCATTTCAGAATCAAGGTCAACGCCTTGGAGCGCAGCCGCGTTTTACTTAGCTGAGAGCTTGAACGGTGACGCTTTAGGGGCGTCTAATCATCGAGGGCCACAGGCCGCGAGGCTTCGGCCCCGGAAGGTGAAAACAAGTGAACGCAAAAGCGCGGCATGTCGTGCGGGTCATCGCGGCGCTGCTGTTTGGCGTTGCGATCGCGGCGGCTCCGGCGCTGACATTTGCCCAGCACAGCTTCGGCGGCGGGCATTTCTCCGGTGGGCATGTCGGTGGGCACGGGGGCGGCTCGGCCGGCCATTTCGCGGGCGGCCACTTTACCTCCGGCGCCGGCCACTATGCCTACGGCGGTGGCCACTATGCCTACGGCGGTGGCCACTACGCCTACGGCGGGGCGCATGGCTACTCCGGGTATTCGGGCCATTACGCCGCTCCCCATTACACCGGGGCGGGTCACTACGTGCCCGGATACGGCTACGGTCATCCCGGCGCGCCGTACGCCTACGGCTACTGGCACGGTGGTCACCCGTGGGTGGGAGGCTACTGGAACGGGGTGTTCTGGCCGCACGTGTGGTACTACCCTGGCTGGTCGTGGTTCCTGCCGGTGCTGCCGCTCGGCTATGCGACCTTCTGGTGGGGCGGCCTGCCGTACTACTACTACAACAGCCTCTACTACACCTGGAACCCGGGCTATAACGGCTACGTGGTGAGCGATCCCCCAATGGCAGGTGGCGACGCGGATTCCGCGGGCAGCGCGGCCGGTGAGTACGACCAGGCAGCGCCGGCGCCTGCGCCGGGTGTCGCCCCTAATGGCGCGGGCGCGGCCGTCCCGCCCAATGGCGCAACTCAGGCCGCGGGTGACGTTTACCTGTATCCGCGCAACGGTCAGAGCGATGCACAGACGCAGAACGATCGCTACGAGTGCCACAGCTGGGCCGTGAATCAGACGGGCTTCGATCCCACACGCTCGACGCAGCAGGGTGGGAACGCGGCGGACTATCGCCGCGCCATGGTCGCTTGCCTCGATGCGCGCGGCTACAGCGCGCGCTGATCCCCGCTGACACGCGCCGCGCCGCCTGCCGCTGCGGGCGGTTACACTCACCGTCTGTCGCACTCCGAGGATGCGAGCCCGTGACGGACGTGGCCAAGGTCGTCTTCCTGTTCGACGTTGACAACACACTGCTCGATAACGATGCGGTGCAGAGCGACCTGAGCGCACACCTGGAGCGCGAGGTCGGCCTTGCCAGCCGCGAGCGCTACTGGGAGATCTTCGAGGAGCAGCGTGCGCAGCTCGGCTATGCCGACTACCTCGGTGCGCTGCAGCGCTACCGGCTCGAGCATCAGCGCGACCTGCAGCTGCTGCGCGTGTCGCTGTTCCTGCTCGGCTACCCGTTCGCGCGCCGGCTGTATCCCGGCGCGTTGCAGGCGCTCGCGCATTGTCGCGCCGCCGGTCCTACCGTGATCCTCTCCGACGGCGACGTGGTGTTCCAGCCGCGCAAGGTGCAGCGCTCGGGACTGTGGGACGCAGTGCAGGGGCGGGTGCTGATCTACCTGCACAAGGAGCAGATGCTCGCCGATGTCGAGTGCCGCTATCCGGCCGGGCACTACGTCATGATCGACGACAAGTTGCGCATCCTCGCGGCCATGAAGAAAATCTGGGGCACGCGCCTCACCACGGTGTTCCCACGCCAGGGGCACTACGCGCACGACCCGCGCGAGCTGGCCGCCTGGCCGACCGCGGACCTGAGCATCGCCGAGATCGGCGAGCTCGCCAGCGTACCGCTGTCGCAGCTGGCGCCGATCGCGGGCAGCGGTTAGTCTGGTGGCCGCATGGCGGAGCAGCACATGTCTTCGGACCGCCCATGGCTCATGCAACTGCGCGCCAGCAGTGCCGCGCTGCAGAGCGTGCTGGGCGCGCTGCTGGAAGCGGAGCGGCAGTTCGCCCCTCCCGCATCCCCGCTCGAGCGGCTCACGCAGATCACCACCAGTCCCGAGTGGGCGTGGCTGCAGCCGCTGTACCGCCTGATCGCCGATCTCGATCATGCGCTCGCTTACGCGCACGATCTGCCGGCGAGCGAGAGCGCGGCGATCGGCGCCCATGCGCGCGAGCTGCTGACCGGTGGCGGCGCGCCGGCCGAGCAGGCATTTCTGGAGCACTATCGGGCTTTGCTGCAGAGTGATCCCAAGGTCGCCATGGCGCACGCGGCCGCGCTACGTGCCCTGCAGGTGCTGCCGCCGGAGGCCGCCGATCAGGCCGAGCGACTGCACGCCCGTCATCAGTGGAACGAACGGCGGCGCTTCCTGCGCATGGGACAGCGCGGGCGCGGGGCATCCTGACCCGACGAAGGAGGACGATCATGGCTCACAGCGGCATTCCTGCGACGCACCTGGACCTGTTCAGCAAGAAGGCGTTCGCGCACCTGGCGACGCTCATGGCCGACGGCACGCCGCAGACGACCCCGGTGTGGGTCGATTACGACGGCAAGCACGTGGTGATCAACACCGCGGAAGGCAGGCAGAAGGACAAGAACATGCGCCGCAACGGGCACGTGGCGCTGTCGATCACCGATCCCGACAACCCGTATCGTTACCTCGAAGTGCGCGGCACCGTCGCCGAGCGCACGCACGCCGGCGCCGATCAGCACATCGACCGGATGGCCAAGAAATACCTGGGGCAGGACAAGTACCCGTATCGCCAGCCTGGCGAGGTGCGGGTCATCTACAAGGTGACGCCCGAGCGCACCACCTCGACCTGAGCGCAGCTAGTACTGGTAACTGTACGGCGAGGCGTCGATGTCGCGCGGGCGGATCTGCAGCTCGTGGCGGTTGTAGTCGATCACCAGCACGTCGAACGAGCCGAGCAGGTCCATGCCCAGAGTGAGCGCCGGCTCGTCGGTGAGCTTCCAGTGCTGGAAGACATACATGTCGCCGAAGGTGACATGTACGCCCTTGACGGTCATCTGCCCGCCGAAGTGGATGTCCGGGGTCGGCATGGTGTCGCCGCGCTGCACGTCCAGCGTCACGCCGATGATCTCATCGTGCGTGGCGTTGCGCGGCGGGCGCTGCATGAGCGCATCGCGCAGGGCGAGATTGCCCACCGTCGCCTGGGCACCGGTGTCGACGATCGCCTTGGTGCGGATCGTCCCCACGCGTATGTCGGCTATCAGCAGCCCGTTCACGTCCTGCACCGGCACTACCACGAAATCACGCCGTGCCGCCTCGCCGTGCGACTGCCTGATCTCCAGGCGGTCGCGGCCGAAGTCGGCATAGATGCGCTTGTTCTCCAGCCCTTCGATCCCGAGCACGCCCTGAGCTCCGCCGAACACGTCCGCCAGCACCGGCAGGTCGCTCGGTCCCACGTCGAGGTCGCCGAATTCCAGGCTGGTGACGTGAATGGTCGGCACCACGGCGGTGCCGGTGAATCCGGTGACGGAGGTCGAGGCGATGGAAGGGTAACCGAGACTCTGCGCGGCGCGGGCGGCGATCGCCGAGCGCGTCGCTCCGGTATCGAGCACCAGGCGATACGGCCCCTTGCCGTCGATCAGCACCGGCGCCCAGATACGGCCGATGCGGTCGCGGCGCGTCGGCGCGACGAACTTCGGCTCGGTGGTCTGGACGATGACTTCCTGCAGCTGCTGTGCCGGGGTGGGGAGCGGGGCTGCGCCCGGCTCGGAAGTCTGGGCCATGTCGGCGGCCAGAGGTGCCGCCAGCAGCAACCCCAACAGTCCGCCGCAACTCAGTGCCTGGACGTGACGCGCCACGTGCACAGTAAAGCACTATCCCGGGGCGCTCACCAGCTACTTTCGTCGCAGTTTCCCGGCGGCCGGCCCCGCCGGCGGGGCCGGGCCGCGCAAATCCTCAGCCGGCGCCGGCAGTTGCGGGAGCCGTAGCGAGCATACTGAGGCAGTGGCGCGCGCGCGTCGCCTTACCTCATATGCATGATGCCTCCCCCTACGGGGGTGCGAGTAGGCTTGGCTGCGGCGTTTGGGGTCGCCGGGGGTTTTGACAGTATGAGCCCGACATCTGGGCGCGTGATTCTGGTCACCGGCGCGAGCCGCGGCATCGGCCGCGGCACGGCCGTGGCGCTCGCTGCGCCGGGCACGACCGTCTACGTCAGCGGGCGCACAACTCAACCGGGCACGGCACCGCTGCCCGGGACGATCCACGAGACCGCGACGCAGATCACGCGGCGTGGTGGCGCCGGCGTTGCAGTCGCATGCGATCACCGCGACGACGAGCAGGTGGGTGCGCTGTTCGCGCGCATCGAGCGTGAGCACGGGCGGCTCGACCTGCTGGTCAACAACGCCACGGCGATTCCGGACGAGCTGGTGTTGCCGGGCGGTTTCTGGGAGAAGCCACTCGCCATGCAGGCGATGCTGGACGTCGGCCTGCGCTCGCACTACGTCGCCAGCTGGCATGCGGCGCGCCTCATGGTGCGCCAGCACGCCGGGCTCATCGTGATGATCTCCTCGCCGGGGGCGCGCTGCTACATGCACGGCCCCGCCTACGGCGCCGGCAAGGCGGCCATCGACAAGATGGCCGCGGACATGGCGGTCGACCTGCGCCGGCATCAGGTTGCAGCGCTGTCGCTGTGGGCGCCGCTCACCCTCACCGAGCGCTCGCAGCTGGCTATCGCTGAGCACCCGGGCGAATACGACGCCTTCATGGCCAACGCCGTGCAGCCGGAATTCATGGGACGGCTGCTGAGTGCGCTGCTTGCCGAGGCGAAGCTCATGGAGCGCTCCGGCAGGACCCTTTATGCCGCCGAGCTCGCCGCCGAGCTCGGCGTGCACGATGTCGATGGCCGCCAGCCGCAGTCCGACCGTGCCATGCTCGGCGAACCGGCGCAGGTTTCCGGTGCGATCATCGGCGGTTAGAGGAGGGGAGATGGCGGAGATCGACGAGTTGCGCCGCCGCGTACAGCGGCTGGAGGATCTCGAGGCGATCCGGCGCCTGAAGGCACGCTACCTGAATGCCTGCGACGCGCAGGATCCGGAGACCGCCAAGGGATGCTTTGCCGCAGGGCCGGTGCTGATCGACATGGGACACGTCGGCGTGTTCACCGATCGCGAGGAGTTCGCGCGGCTCTACCGCGCGGCCGGTTGCCAGCCGTTCATTCTCGACATGCACCACGGCGCCAACCCGGAAATCGAGCTCATCGATGACACGCACGCCCGGGCGCAGTGGGCGCTCGAGTACCGCAACATCAACACCCGCGACAAGACCGTGACCTTCATCAGCCTCGTCTATCACGACCAGTACGCCAAGATCAGCGGCGAGTGGCAGATCACCAGCAGTCGGTCCGAGTTCAAGACCGCGCTGCACCTGAGCTACGCCGCCGGCTCGCTCGAGTCGCTGCTCGCGGCGCGCTCGGTGGCCGGTGCGGTCAGCTACGACCGCTGACGGGAGCTGCCTGTGCCGTATCCACGCGAGGAGGTCGAAGCAGCCATTCGCGGGCTCGCCGCGGCATTCAAGGAGGCCGAGCGGACCAACCGCTGGTCGTGGATCGCCGACCGGTTCTATCACCAGGACTGCCTCTACACCTGTCCGTACGCGGGCGCCATGCCGGTCGTGGCGCGCGGCCGTGACGAGATCAGGGCCACGCACTATGGGCGCGACATGGACGTCGGCTCCGGCTGGGCCGGGTGGAGCTTTCCGATCATCGGCTGGGCGATCGACGGCGATGAGATCATCAGCCACTGGATGTGCCGCGGCCCCGGCCGGCGTCCCGACGGCAGCCACTACGAGACGCACGGCGTGTCGTTCATCACCTACGGCGGCGAGGGGAAATTCTCCTCGCAGTACGACCTGTTCGATCTGGCGCACCAGATGCACCTGTGCGACGAGCTGGATGCGGCCGGACTGCTTGATCCAAAGCTCAAGACCGAATGGGTGCTGCCGGTGAAACAACGCCTGATCGGCATGCTCAACCAGGGGTCCGCGCATGAGTGAGCCATTGTTCCCGGCAGGGGCCGCGCTCGTAATCGGCGGCAGCGGCGGGGTCGGCCAGGCGGTATGCCGCGAATTCGCGCGTGCCGGCACCGACGTGGCCATCACCTACCACAAGAAGCGCGCCGTGGCGGAAGAGCTCGCGGTGCAGCTGCGCGCCATGGGGCGCAAGGCGAGCACCCACCAGCTGACCATCGGCGATGCGGCGCGCGTCGAGGCGGTGGTCGAGGAAAGTGCGCGGGAGCACGGCCGGCTGCACACCATCGTGGTCGGCGCCGGCACACTCGCCACCCAGGTACTGCTGTCGGAGATGAGCCGCGAGCTGTGGCAGACCGTGATCGACCAGGACGTGAACGGCTTTTTCAACGTCATGCGCGCGACGCTGCCGCGCCTGAAGGAATGGGGCGGTGGCTCGTACGTACACCTCGGCTCGGCCGGGCACCTCAGCTGGCCGGACCGCGACGGCGTGTCCGTGGCGCCCAAGGCGGCCATCGAGGCGCTGATCACCGGCATCGCCTGGGAGGAGGGCCGTAACAACATCCGCGCCAACACGGTGCTGCTGGGTGTCATCGAGGCGGGCATGTTCCTCGAGCTCACCCGCCAGGGCGTGTTCGATGAGGCCTGGGTGCGGGAAGTACACAAGAACCTGGCACTGAAGCGCTGGGGCAAGCCGGAAGAGGTCGGGCATGCCGCGGTGTTTCTCGCCTCGAACCGCGCCGCCTATGTCACCGGGCAGCGGATCGCGGTAGCGGGCGGCTACGGACTGTAAGGCTCCTGACAGGTTGGCAAGCGATGACAGCCGACGACTATTTCGCCATCCAGAACCTGATCTACCGCTATTGCGATCGCATCGATCGCGGCGACTTCGCAGGACTCGCGCAGCTGTTCGCGCATGCCGAGCTGCATGTGCCGGCGCTGCCGCAGCCGCTGCGCGGCGTGGCCGCCATCGAGGCGCTGTACGAGCGCTTCACGCGGCTGTACCCCGACACGGGCACGCCGAAGACACGCCACGTCACCAGCAATGTGATCATCGAAGCGGAGGGTGAGGAAGCCGCGCGCGCCCAGTCCTATATCCTGGTCCACCAGGCAACCCCCGAGCTGCCGCTGCAGCCGATCATCGGCGGCCGTTATTTCGACCGCTTCGTGCGCGTTGCGGGCACCTGGCGCTTCGCCGAGCGGCGCATGGAGATCGACCTGTTCGGCAACCTGAGCGCCCATCTGCTGCAGCAGTTCACTCCGCCGGAGCGCAGCGCATGAGCACAGCACCTGCCACTGGTGACATCGCCGCCGCGACCGAGCGCTGGGAGCGCGACACCCGCGCCCCCTACGTGGCCGCGAATCCCGAGCGGCGCGGCGCGTTCGTAACGCAATCACTGCGCTGGCCGATCAAGCCGTTGTACACGCCGGCCGATCTCGCCGACGTCGGATTCGACTATCTCGAGGATCTCGGCTTTCCCGGGGAGTATCCCTACACGCGCGGCACGCAGCCGAACGGGCACCGCTCACGCTTCTGGACCATGTCGCAGGTGACCGGGTTCGGCAAGGGCGAGGACTGGGCCCGCCGCGCGCGCTACATGCTCGATCAGGGCCTGCAGGGCCTGATCCTCGAGCACGACCTGCCGACCACCAACGGCTATGACAGCGATGATCCGCTGGTCGCAGGCGAAGTGGGGCGCGCCGGGCTCGCCGTCGACAGTCTCGAGGACCTCGAGCGCGCCTTCGACCTGCCGTTCGAGCGGCTCAAGTACCTGATGAGCGTGTGCAACGCGCCGCAGCCGGTGAATCTGGCGATGATCATCGCGGCGCTGGAAAAGAAGGGCGTCGATCCGGCGCACTTCGTGCTGCACATCGTCAACGGCATCCTGATCGAGTACACCTGCGTCGGCCGCTATATCTATCCGCCGGCACACGGGCTGCGCATCGCGACCGACTGCATCGAATACATCATCCGCCATCATCCCAACTGGATGCCGGTATCGATCATCAGCGCGCAGCTGCAGCCGGCCAGGGCGAACCCGGTGCAGGAGATCGCCTTCTCGATGGCGATCGCCATGACCTACATCGATGCCACGCTCGCGCGCGGCTTCGATATCGATACCGTGGCGCCGTACTTTCACTTCGTGGTCAACGTCGACATGGATTTCTTCGAGGGCATCTGCAAGCTGCGCGCCTATCGCCGCATCTGGGCGCGGCTGCTGCGCGAGCGCTACGGTGCGCGGCGCCCGGAGGCGCTCAGGATCCGCATGATGACCTCGCCGACCACCACGGCACTCACCCTGCAGCAGCCGCTGAACAACATCGGGCGGCTCGCCATCATGGCCACTGCCTGCGCTCTCGGCGGGGCGGGTGAGAACATGACCACACCGCTGCACGACGAGGCGCACGCGCTGCCGGCGGAGGAGGCAATCCGTGTCGGCGCCGCCCTGCAGCACATCGTGGCGCACGAGACCGGCGTCGCCGAGACCATCGATCCGCTCGCCGGCTCCTATTACGTCGAGACGCTGACCAGCCAGATCGAGACGGCTGCGATGGCCGAGATCGACAAGATCGTGCGCATGGGCGGAGCGCTCACCGCCATCGAGACCGGCTACTTCCAGCGCGCCCTGGGGCAGGAGCAGTACCAGCGCAACCGCGATCTGGAGGAGGGGCGGCGCAAGTGGGTGGGAGTCAACCACCTGGCGTTGCCGGGCGAGCAGCGTCAGATCGAGATCTTCCGCGCCGATCCGCGCATGGAGGCCGAACAGGTGGCCCGGGTACGGGCACTGCGTGCGCGGCGTGACGCGTCCGCGGTGGCGGCGGCACTGGCAGCGGTACGCGAGGCCGCGCGCAGCGGCGCCAACCTGGTGCCGCCGTGTCTCGCCGCGGTCAAGGCGTACGCCACGCACGGCGAGGTGTGCAACGCCATGCGCGACGTGTTCGGCGTGCACGCCCCCGACAGCCAGCTGACGGGAGTGTGAGCGCGATGGCAGCTGCCGCCGCACGGCCGGCGCGGGTGCTACTCGCGAAGCTCGGCCTGGACACGCATACCGTCGGCATCACGGTCGTGGCGCACGCGCTGCGCGAGGCGGGCATGGAGGTGATCTTCACCGGCCTCAAGCAGACCCCCGAGGCCGTGGCGCGCGCGGCGCTCCAGGAGGACGTGGACGTAGTTGGTGTCTCGACGCTCTCCGCTGGTCACACCAGGAGTCTGCCGCTGCTCGCGCAGCTGCTGCGCGAGCAGGGCGGGGGCGACAAGCTCCTGGTGGCAGGCGGCGTGATTCCCGTGGAGGATCTGCCGCTGCTCGAACAGGCGGGGTTCGCACGCATCTTTACCATGGGCACCGACACCCGCGAGATCGTCGCCTATCTGCAGCGCTGGTGGGCGGCAAAGGCCACGGGCGCAGCGGCGGGAGCCTGATGGCTGACGGGCATGCGGGGCAGGTGGCCGCGGCGCTGCTGGCGGGCGGGGTGGCCGCAGGCGCCCGGGCGATCCGCTGGCTCGATGACCGTGACCCGCGCGGGCGCGAGGTGCTGCGCGAGATCTATCACGCCACCGGCCGGGCGCACATCGTCGGGGTCACCGGGCCGCCCGGGGCGGGCAAGTCGACACTGGTCGACATGCTGGTGGCGCACGAGCGCGCCCGCGGCCGCAGCGTGGGAGTGCTGGCGATCGACCCCAGCAGTCCGTTCACCGGTGGCGCCGTGCTCGGCGACCGCCTGCGCATGAGCCGTCACGCGCTCGATGCGGGGGTGTTCATTCGTTCGATGGCGACGCGCGGCGAGGCGGGCGGCCTGTCACGTGCCGCGTGGGACGCATGCCTGGTGCTTGATGCCATGGGCTACGATGCCGTGATCGTCGAGACCGTCGGCGTCGGACAGGACGAGATCGACGTCGTGGCGCTGGCGCACTCGACGATCATCGTTGCCGTGCCCGGTCTCGGCGACGAAGTGCAGGCGATGAAGGCCGGGCTGCTGGAGGCGGGCGAGATTTTCGTCGTCAACAAGGCCGACCGCGCGGGATCCGAGCAGACCCGTCGTCACCTCGGGCAGCTGCTGCAGCTGCGCGCCGCCCGGCAGGCCGCCGGCGGCTGGACGCCGCCGCTGCTGACGGCGACTGCATCACGCGGCGAAGGCGGTGCAGCGATCCTCGCGGCGCTCGATGCGCATCGCGCACATCTGCAGACGAGCGGTGAGTTCGCCCGGCAGTTCGGACGGCGCTGCGAGCGGCAGTTTCTCGCGCTGGCGCGCGAGGCGGCACTGACACGGCTGCTCGCCGGGGCGGACGGGCTGATGTCGGATGTGCGGGAGCGGCGGCTCGATCCCTACAGCGCACTCGAGCAGCTGCTCGCGGAGCCGCGCGCCCGTGGCCCGTGCGGCGGCCATTTGTCGTAATCATGGCGCGCGCGTACGCGGCTCGCCGCTGGCGAGATGATAATCTACGTTTTTGACCCTTAGATCCCGGAGGCGCCAGGAATGAATCGGGCGGACGTAACCACCGCAGGCACGGGCGCAGCGCAGGCAGCGCGCACGGCCATGCCCGCCACGCTCACGCACCTGCAGCGGCTCGAGGCCGAGAGCATACACATCATGCGCGAGGTGGTCGCCGAGTGCGAGCGACCGGTGATGCTGTACTCGATCGGCAAGGACAGCGCCGTGATGCTGCACCTGGCGATGAAGGCGTTCCATCCGGCCGTGCCGCCCTTTCCGTTGCTGCACGTCGACACCACCTGGAAATTCCGCGCCATGTACCAGTTCCGCGATGCCATGGCGAAGAAGCTCGGCATGCAATTGCTGGTGTACGTGAACCAGCAGGGCCTGGCACAGGGCATCAATCCCTTCACGCACGGCTCGCAGGTGCACACCGACGTCATGAAGACCCAGGCGCTGCGCCAGGCGCTCGACAAGTACGCTTTCGACGCCGCCTTCGGCGGCGCACGGCGCGACGAGGAGAAGAGCCGCGCCAAGGAACGGGTGTTCTCGTTCCGCAGCGCCCAGCACCGCTGGGATCCGAAGCAGCAGCGGCCCGAGCTGTGGGCGCTGTACAACGCGCGCAAGCGTGCCGGTGAGAGCCTGCGGGTGTTTCCGCTCTCAAACTGGACCGAGCTCGATGTCTGGCAGTACATCTGGCTCCAGCAGGTGCCGATCGTGCCGCTGTACTTCGCCGCCGAGCGGCCGGTGGTGGAGCGTGATGGCACGCTCATCATGGTCGACGACGAGCGCATGGTGCTCAGGCCCGGCGAACAGCCGGTGATGCGCAAGGTGCGCTTCCGCACCCTCGGCTGCTATCCGCTCACCGGCGCCATCGAAAGCAGCGCCGACACGCTGCCGGCTATCATCCAGGAGATGCTGCTCACCCGTACCTCGGAGCGCCAGGGACGCATCATCGACCACGACGCGGCCGCCTCGATGGAGAAGAAGAAGCAGGAGGGCTATTTCTGATGGCGCACCAATCCGCGCTGATCGGCACCGACATCCTCGCCTACCTGCACGCGCACGAGCGCAAGAGCCTGCTGCGCTTCATCACCTGCGGCTCGGTCGACGACGGCAAGTCGACCCTCATCGGCCGGCTGCTGTACGAGTCGAAGATGATCTTCGACGACCAGTTGACGCAGCTGGCTGCCGATTCGAAGCGGGTCGGCACGCGCGGCGGGGAGCTCGACTTCGCCCTGCTGGTGGACGGGCTGGCAGCCGAGCGCGAACAGGGCATCACCATCGACGTCGCCTATCGCTTCTTCTCCACCGAGCGGCGCAAGTTCATCGTCGCCGACACCCCCGGTCACGAGCAGTACACGCGCAACATGGTGACCGGCGCCTCGACCGCCGATCTCGCCGTGATCCTGATCGACGCCCGCAAGGGCGTGCTGACGCAGACGCGCCGCCACAGCTTCCTGGTGCACCTGCTCGGCATCGCGCGCGTGGTGCTGGCGGTGAACAAGATGGACCTGGTCGGCTACGCGCGCGCCACTTTCGAGGCGATCGTCGCCGACTATCGCGAATTCGCCGCGCGCATCGGGCTCACCGACATCACTCCCATTCCGCTGTCGGCGGTACACGGCGACAACGTGCTCGAGCACGGCAGCCACATGCCCTGGTACAGCGGTCCCACCCTGATGGCGCATCTGGAGACGGTCGAGGTGGACTCGGCGCTGGCCACGCGTCCCTTTCGCCTGCCGGTGCAATGGGTCAACCGCCCGCACGCCGACTTTCGCGGCTTCGCCGGCCTGATCGCCAGTGGCACGGTGCGCCCCGGCGAGCGGCTGCGCGTGCTGCCCTCGGGACGCGAGGCCCGCGTCGCACGCATCGTGAGCGCCGACGGCGACCTCGAGCACGGCGTCGCCGGCCAATCGATCACGCTGACGCTCGACGCGGAAGTCGACGTCAGCCGCGGCGACGTGCTCGCCGCGGGCGATGCGCCGCCGCAGGTTGCCAGTCAGTTCGAGGCCACCGTGGTGTGGATGCACGACGAGCCGATGCTGCAGGGGCGCACCTACCTGATGAAGGCCGGTACGCGCACCGTGTCGGCGACCGTCACCCCGCTCAAGCACAAAATAAACGTCAACACGCTCGAGCACGAGCCCGCCGAGAGGCTCGAGCTGAACGACATCGGTGTCTGCGAGCTCGAGCTCGATCGCGCGATCGCCTTCGAGCCGTACGCGGAGAACCGTGCGCTCGGCGGCTTCATCCTCATCGACCGCCTCAGCAACAACACCGTCGGCGCCGGGCTGATCAATTTCGCGCTGCGGCGCTCGCAGAACGTGCACTGGCAGGCGCTCGACGTCGACAAACAGGTGCGCGCCCACCTCAAGGGGCAGAAAGCCTGCGTGCTGTGGCTTACCGGCCTGTCGGGGGCGGGCAAGTCCACCATCGCCAACTGCGTCGAGCGCAAGCTGACCGCTGCCGGGCGGCACACCTACCTGCTCGACGGCGACAACGTGCGCCATGGGCTCAACAAGGACCTCGGCTTCACCGCGCAGGACCGCGTCGAGAACATCCGCCGCGTCGCGGAAGTTTCGCGGCTGATGGTGGACGCCGGACTGATCGTGCTGGTGTCGTTCATCTCGCCGTTCCGCTCGGAGCGGCGCATGGCGCGCGAGCTGTTCGCTGCCGGGGAGTTCCTCGAAGTGTTCGTCGACACCCCGCTGGTGGAAGCCGAGCGCCGCGACGTGAAGGGCCTGTACCGCAAGGCGCGGCGCGGCGAGCTGAAGAACTTCACCGGCATCGATTCGCCCTACGAGGCACCCGAGAAGCCGGAAGTTCGCATCGACACCACCGCCATGAGCGCGGAGGCTGCGGCCGATCGCATCATCGCGCACCTGGAGTCGCTCAGGGTGACGGGCGGGGCATGAGTTTCGCCACGACGGCGCTGCTCGAGGAAGTCGCCGCCATCGCCCGTGAGGCGGCCCGGGAGATACTCGAGGTCTACGAGGCGGGCGCCACGGCCACCCAGGCCAAGGCAGACGCATCGCCCCTCACCGCGGCCGACCTGCGCGCCCATGACCTGATCCTGCGGCGCCTCGCCGCGCTCACGCCGGACGTCCCGGTGCTGTCGGAAGAGGGCGCGGCCATCCCCTACGCGGAGCGCTCGCGCTGGCAGCGCTACTGGCTGGTCGACCCGCTCGATGGCACCAGGGAGTTCCTGGCGCGCAACGGCCAGTTCACCGTCAATATCGCCCTCATCGAGGACCACGAGCCCGTGCTCGGCGTCGTGCACGTACCGGTCACGGACACCTGTTACGGCGCAACGTCGGCGGCGGGTGCCTGGCGTCGCAGCGGCGACACGCCCGCTGTTGCGATCCGCGCCGCAGCCAGCGCCGCGACGCCGGTGCGCGTGGTGGGCAGCCGCTCACATCGCGGCGATTCGCTCGACGGCTTTCTCGAGCGGCTGGGCTCGCACGTGCTGCTCGCCATGGGCAGCTCGCTGAAATTCTGCCTGATAGCCGAGGGCGCCGCTGACGTCTACCCGCGTCTGGGACCCACCAGCGAATGGGACACCGCTGCGGCGCACGCGATCGTGCTCGCCGCCGGCGGCGCGGTCTGCCGCCTGGACGGCGCGCCGCTGCGTTACAACACGCGCGCCGAGCTCCTCAATCCGTTCTTCGTCGCCTTCGGACCTTCCGACCGCGACTGGCTTGCGCTGCTCTCCTGAGTGATCGCTCATTTGCGTAATCTGGAGCGCGAGTTGTAGCGAATTCTGCTTGCGCGCAACCGGCGCTGAGCTTAAATTGCGCAATCAGAGGGGCAAAATAACCCCGATTCGTGCGCGGCCGCCGCGGCATGCCGGACGTAAAGCCGCGCTCTATATATTCATCTCTTCTCTCCAACCTATGACAGTCAGATCCCTGGGCTACGTGGTGGTGGAGGCGACCGACGTCGCGGCCTGGCGCAGGCTCGCAGTGGACGTGATCGGTCTCATGGAGGCGCCGGCGGGTCCCGACGGCAGCGTGCGCTTTCGCATCGACGAGCGGCCGTTCCGCATTGCGGTACTGCCGGGCCGTCAGAACCGCTTGGTCAGCTGCGGCTGGGAGCTGCGCGATGCCGCGGAGCTCAAGGCCGCCGTGGCGAGCCTGCGCGGCGCTGGCGTCGAGGTGCGCTCCGGCACCGCCGCCGAAGCCGACAGCCGCGCCGTGCACGAGATCGCCTTCTGCAACGACCCGAGCGACAACCGCCTCGAGCTCTATCACGGCCGCATCCTCGACTACCTGCCGTTCGCATCGTCGCGCTCACTGTCCGGGTTCGTCGCCGGCGATATGGGCATGGGTCATGCCGTGCTGCCCGCGCCCGATCTCGCAGCCGCTCACGCCTTCTATCAGCGGCTCGGATTCGCCGACAGCGACGAGATGTGGCTCGCCATGAGCCCACGTCCGTCCGATCCGAAGCTCGGTATTCGCTTCATGCATGCCGCCAACCGCCGCCATCACAGCCTGGCGCTGATGGGTGCCCCGGTACCCTCGGGCTGCGTGCACATCATGCTGGAAGCCCGCACGCTCGATGACGTCGGCGGTGCGCTCGATCGCTGCATGGCGAGCGGCGCGCATATCTCCTCCACCCTCGGCCGACACTCCAACGACCTCATGGTTTCTTTCTACGTGCATACCCCCGGTGGCTTCGACCTCGAGTTCGGTTGCGATGGCGTGCAGCCGGACTGGAGCACCTGGGTGCCCACCCACAGCCTCGTTCCCGATCTCTGGGGTCACCGCTGGTCGCCACCTACCGCCTGAAGCGCGCGCATGCTCGACAAGACCCTGAGCCTGTCCGCCGTCGTCAACGCGCTGCGGGACGGCATGACGCTGGGCATCGGCGGGTGGGGTCCGCGGCGCAAGCCGATGGCGCTGGTGCGGGAGATCCTGCGCTCGCCGCTGAAGGAGCTGACGGTTGTCAGTTACGGCGGTCCCGATGTGGGCATGCTGTGCGCGGCCGGCAAGGTGCGCCGGCTCGTCTACGGCTTCGTCTCGCTCGATGTGATCCCGGTCGAACCGTGGTTCCGGCGCGCGCGCGAAGCCGGTGCCTTCGAGGCGCGTGAGCTCGACGAAGGACTGCTGCAATGGGGTCTGCGCGCAGCCAGCATGCGCGTGCCTTTCCTGCCGACGCCAGTTGGGCTGGCGAGCGATGTCATGACCCTGAATCCGGACTTCCGCACCGTGCGCTCGCCTTACGCAGACGGCACGGTGCTGCTGGCGATGCCGGCCCTGAAGCTCGATGCCGCGCTCATTCACGTCGATCGCGCCGATCGGCTCGGCAACGTGCAGACGCTCGGACCCGACCCGTACTTCGATGAACAGTTCGCCCGCGCCGCGACGCGCTGCTATGCCAGCTGCGAGACCCTCGTCGAGCGGCTCGATCTCTCCTACGGCCAGGACGCACGCTTGAACCTCGTCGAGCGCAGCTACATCACCGGCGTGGTGGCGGCCCCGTGCGGCGCACATCCGACCGCGCACCCGCCCGCCTACGGCTGGGACCTGGAGCACCTGCGGGCCTACGCGGCGCTGGCGGCCGAGAGCGATGGTTGGCAGCGCTACACCGAGCAGTTCCTGGCCGGCGATGAGCGGGTCTATCTCGAGCGGGTCGGCGGCCCGGTGCGCGTCGCGGCGCTGCCCTTGCCGGTGTTCTGAGTGGGCACCGGGTTCACGCTCGCGGACCTGCTGATCGTGGCTGCTGCCGAGGCGTGGCGCGCCAACGGTGAGGTGCTCGCCTCCGGGATAGGCGTCGTGCCGCGACTCGGGGCAAGCCTCGCGAAGCTGACGCACTCGCCGGAGCTCATGATGACCGACGGCGAGGCGCTGCTGGTCGAGGAGCCGGTGCCGCTCGGGCCGCGTGGCGATTACCAGCTGCGCGCTTCCGGCTACATGCCGTTCGCGCGCGTGTTCGATTGCGTCTGGGGCGGACGCCGCCACGTCATGATCAGCCCGGTGCAGATCGATCGCTTCGGGCAGACCAACCTCTCAGGCATCGGTGATCCGCGGCGCCCCAAGGTGCAGATGCTCGGCATGCGCGGACTGCCGGGTAACAGCATGTGCCACGCCAACTCGATGTTCGTGCCCAATCACAGCCCCCGGGTGTTCGTGCCTGGCGAGGTCGACATCGTGGGCGGAGTCGGCTACAACCCGCAGCGCTGGCCGGCCGGCGCCAGCGCCGGCCACGTGGACCTGCGCTTCATCGTGACCGACCTGTGCGTCATGGACTTCGGCGGCGAGGGCCATGCAATCCGCGTGTGCTCGCTGCATCCGGGCGTGACGCTGGATGCCGTGCGTGCGGCGACCGGCTTTGTGCTCACGAGCGTACCGCAGCCGCCGACCACTGCCGCGCCGACCGCCGAGCAGCTCGAGCTCATCCGCCGGCTCGACCCGCACGATCTGCGCGCCGCAGTGCTGCCGCGCGCCGCGGGGCGGGCATGAGCGATCCGCTCGACACACTGCTGTGCCGGCGGCTCGGCTGCCGCTATCCGATCATACAGACGGCGATGGGCTGGGTGGCGCGGCCGGAGCTGGTCGCCGGCTCGTGCAATGCCGGCGCATTCGGGTTTCTGGCCGCGGCCGTGATGAGCCCCGACGAGGTTGGTCCGGCGATCGACCGGGTGCGCGCGCTCACCAGCGCGCCGTTCGGCGTCAACTTCCACATGTTCCAGCCTGGCGCCGAGCGCATCGTCGACACGCTGATTGCGCGCAAGGTCGCGGCGGTGAGTTTCGGGCGCGGCCCGGACAAGCGCATGGTCGCGCGGCTGCGCGAGGCGGGCATCGTGTGCGTGCCGACCGTCGGCGCGCTGCGCCACGCGCGCAAGATGGTGGAGCTCGGAGTCGACATGCTGGTGGTGCAGGGTGCCGAGGGCGGCGGGCACACCGGCTCGGTGGCGAGCACCGTGCTGCTGCCACAAGTGCTCGACGCCGTGAAAGTGCCGGTGGTGGCCGCTGGCGGCTTCGCCGACGGCCGCGGGCTGGCCGCGGCGCTCGCCTTCGGCGCACAGGGCATCGCCATGGGCACGCGCTTTCTCATGACGCGCGACTGCCCGGTGCCGCAGCCGACCAAGGATCGTTACACCGCGGCCGTGACCGACGACATCCTGGTCACGACCCGCATCGACGGCATTCCGCAGCGCATGATCCGCAACGAGACCCTGGCACGCATCGAGAAGGCGGGTCGGCTCACGCTGCTGGCGCTGGCGCTCTCGAGCGCCTGGCAGCTGAAGCGCCTGTCCGGGGCGAGCTTCGGGCAACTGCTCGGCTCCGCGCGCACCATGGCGCGCGAGACGGAGATGAGCCTCGGACAGGCCCTGATGGCGGCGATCGCGCCGGTGCTGTTCCAGCGCTCGATGCTGGCCGGGCAGCCGCAGGAGGGGTTGCTCGCGACCGGGCAGGTCGCCGGCAGGCTCGCCGACCTGCCGAGCTGCGAGGAGCTGGTGGGCAATATCGTGCGCGAGGCGCGCGAGCGGCTGGCGGCGCTCGCCGGTACGCCGCTCGCCGCGTAAGCGCAGCGCTGCTGAACCGAAGGGGGACCCGTGGCCATCCGCACAGAGATTCATCGGCACGTCGGCGAGATCGTCCTCGATCATCCGCCAGTCAACGCGCTCGACAGCAAGGCCTGGAACCAGCTGGCGCAGGTGGTGAGCGCGCTCGGCGCGCAGCGGCGGGTGCGATGCATCCTGGTGCGCGCCGCGGGGCGCGGCTTCTGCGCCGGAGTGGACATCAAGGAGATGCAGCGGCATCCGGAGCGCATCGTCGCCCTCAACCGCGGCAATTTCCTCACCTTCCGCGCGGTGCGCAGCTGCGAGGTACCGGTGGTGGCCGCGGTGCACTCGTTCGTCATCGGCGGCGGCATCGGCATCTGCGGTGCGAGCGATGTCGTGATCGCCGCCGAGGACGCCTACTTCTCGCTGCCGGAGATCGATCGTGGCGCCATGGGCGGCGCCTCGCACCTCTCACGGATGTTTCCGTTGCACAAGGTGCGGGCCGCGTTCTTCACCGGCGGGCGCATCACGGCGGCGGAGGCCTTCCGCCTCGGCGCCGTCGAGCGGCTGGTGCCGGCGAAGGATCTGCTCAGCGAGGCGCGTGCGTTCGCGGCGCAGATCGCCGCCAAGAGCCGGCGCGCACTGACGCTCGCCAAGGAAGCGCTCAACGGTCTCGAGCCGCGTGACGTCGATCACGGCTACCGCTTCGAGCAGGGCTTCACGCTCGAGATGTACCTGCACCAGGACTCGCGCAAGGCGCGCGACGCTTTCGTCAGGCGCAAGGCCGCCGCCCGGTACTGAAGCGTGTCGATCGCGCTGCAATTCACGGCCGCGCAGCAGCGCTTCCGCGCCGAGGTACGCGCGTGGCTCGCCGCGCACGTGCCGCGCGCGCCGCTCAGGAGTCTCGAGGGGCCCGAGGGCTTCGCCCAGCACCGTGAGTGGGAGCGCACGCTGGCATCGGGCAATCTGAGCATGGTCACCTGGCCGAAGGAGTACGGCGGCCGCGGCGCCGACCTCATCGAGTGGCTGATCTTCGAGGAGGAGTACTTCCGCGCCAATGCGCCGCTGCGCGTCAACCAGAACGGCATCTTCCTGCTCGGCCCGACGCTGATGGAGTTCGGCACGCCTGAGCAGAAGGCGCGCTACCTGCCCGCGATGGCCTCGGGCGAGGAGATCTGGGCGCAGGCATGGTCCGAGCCGCAGGCGGGCTCGGACCTGGCCGCGCTGCGCGCGACCGCGGTGCGTGAGGGTGAGGAGTACGTGCTGCGCGGGCACAAGATCTGGTCATCGCGCGCGGCGTTCGCCGACTGGTGCTTTGGTCTGTTTCGCACCGATCCGGGCGCGGAGCGCCATCGCGGCCTGTCCTTCATCCTGGTACCGCTCAGGCACCCGGGCGTGCGCGTGCGCGGCATCCGCCAGATTCATGGCCAGCCGGGTTTCGCCGAGATCTTCTTCGAGGAGGCGCGGGTGCCGCTTGCCAATCGCATCGGCGCCGAGGGCGAGGGCTGGCACATCGCGATGACCACGGCCGGCTTCGAGCGCGGACTCATGCTGCGCAGTCCGGCGCGCTTCCAGGCGGCGGCGCAGCGCCTCGTCAGCCTGTATCTGCGTCGCGGGGTCGATGTCGATGGGGCATTTGCCGGCGCGGTGGCACAGGCGTGGATGGACGCGCGCGCTTACGCGCTCAACACCTACTGGACTGCGAGCCGCCTGCTGGCCGGCGGCAGCATCGGCGTCGAGGCGAGCCTCAACAAGATCTTCTGGTCGGAGCTCGATTTCGACCTGCATAGCACGGCGATCAGCCTGCTCGGCGCGGAGGCGGAGCTGCTGGACCCGGCGGGCGATGCCGGCGCTGCACTTGGGAGGCGGATGGCCGACGAGGAGTGGCTCGAGGGCTTCCTGTTTGCGCTCGCAGGGCCGATCTACGCCGGCACCAACGAGATCCAGCGCAACCTGGTTGCCGAGCGGCTGCTCGGCCTGCCGCGCGGCTGAAGGGGCGACCATGGATTTCACCTTCACCGAGGAGCAGCGCATGATGGCGGCGTCGCTCCGTACCCTGCTCGATGACGTGTGCGCGCCGGCGCAGCTGCGCGCGGTCTTCGAGGGACGCGACACCGGCGCAGCCGAGCGCTGGGGGCGGCTGGCGGAGCTGGGGCTGTTCGGCGTGCTGGCGGGCGAACGCTGCGGGGGGCTCGGCCTCACCGACGCCGATTTCGTGCTGCTCGCGCAGGAAGCCGGCCATG
Organism: uncultured Gammaproteobacteria bacterium; assembly: GCA_963837075.1. Classification (GTDB taxonomy): domain Bacteria; phylum Pseudomonadota; class Gammaproteobacteria; order Steroidobacterales; family Steroidobacteraceae; genus 13-2-20CM-66-19. The sequence goes on from CAWILY010000009.1 coordinate 2,371,482, forward strand.
CAGCGCTGCCCGAGCCGCTGTGCGAGCAGGCCGGCATCGCCGTGCCGCTGCTCGCGGAGCTCAGCTCTGTGCCGGCCGCCGCTCGACTGCTCACGCAGGCGGTGCGCGGCGAGAGCCGCATTGCGCTCGTGCACCCGCTGCACCCGTACGCAAACGTGCCGCCAGGCGTGACGCACTGGCTGCTGTGCTCGTGGGGTGCCATCCACCTGTTCACCGCTGCGGAGGTGAGCGCGAAGCCGCGGCCCTCGGTCGACGCCGGCCGGCGCCTCCATGAAGTCGCGGTCGAGCGCGATGACGCGCACTGCCTCGCCAGCGACCGTCCGGCCCGTGAGGTCCTGGCGCGCGCTGCCAACCGCGGCGCGCTGTATGCCGCGGCGCAATGCCTCGGCCTCAGCGAGCGCATGCTGGAGCTGGCCGTGACCTACGCGAAAGAGCGCGTGCAGTTCGGCAGGCCGATCGGCTCCTACCAGGCGATCAAGCACCAACTGGCGAGCGTCGCCGTGAAGCTCGAATTCGCGCGCCCGGTGGTATACGCCGCGGCCACGGCAGCCGCGGCGGCGGAAGGGGATCGGCACGCGCAGGTGGCGGTGTCGCATGCGAAGCTCGCCGCCGCTGATGCCGCGGGGCTCGCGGCGCGGGCCGCGATCCAGGTGCACGGCGCCATGGGCTACTCGTGGGAGGTCGATCTGCATTTCTACATGAAGCGCGCCTGGGCGCTGAGCGGCGTGTGGGGCGATCACGGCTATCACCTGCGGCGCATCATGTCGCTGCTGCTGGCGGGGCGTACCGTTGCGCTCGGACCCGCGGACACCTTTCAATACAGTGCCCAGGAGACAGCATGAGCAACGAGGCTTACATCGTCGGCGCGGTACGCACGCCGACCGGCAAAAAGAACGGCACGCTGGCGGGGATCCATGCCGCTGATCTCGGCGCACACGCGATCCGGGCATTACTCGAGCGCACCGGCGTGGATGCGGCCGAGGTCGAGGACGTGATCTTCGGCTGCGTCGATCAGCTCGGCTCCCAGGCGGGGGACATCGCGCGCACCTGCTGGCTGGCCGCGGGCTTGCCGGCGCACGTGCCGGGCACCACGGTCGATCGGCAGTGCGGCTCCTCGCAGCAGGCGCTGCATTTCGCCGCGCAGGCCGTGATGAGCGGTACCCAGGACCTGATCGTCGCCGGCGGCGTGCAGACCATGAACCAGATCCCGATCGGTGCCGCCATGGTCGCCGGCCGTGCATTCGGCCAGAACGATCCCTTCAGCGGCTCGCGCGGCTGGCAGGCGCGCTACGGTGATGAGGAGATCTCGCAGTACCGCGCCGCGGACATGATCGCGGTCAAATGGCAGATCAGCCGCCGCGACATGGAGGAGTTCGCGCTGGAAAGTAACCGCCGCGCGATTGCTGCGCTCGAGCGCGGCTACTTCGCGCGCGAGATCGCCCCGCTCAACGGCCTCGAGCGCGACGAGACACCGCGCTTCGGCACGACGCTGGAGAAAATGGCCGCGCTCGAGCCGCTGACCCCCGGCGGGCGCATCACCGCTGCAGTCGCCAGCCAGATTGCCGACGGTGCGGCTTCGCTGCTGGTTGCCTCCGCGGGCGCCGTGCAGCGCCTGAAGCTCACCCCGCGCGCGCGCATCCATCACCTGTCGGTGCGCGCGGACGATCCGGTATGGATGCTGACCGCGCCGATTCCGGCGACACGGTACGCACTGGCGAGGAGCGGGGTCAAGCTCTCTGACATCGACCTCATCGAGATCAACGAGGCGTTCGCCTCGGTGGTGCTCGCCTGGCAGAAGGAGCTCGGCGCGGATCCGGAACGGGTCAACGTGAACGGCGGCGCGATCGCGCTCGGACATCCGCTCGGGGCGAGCGGTGCCAAGCTGATGACGACGCTGCTGCACGAGCTCGAGCGCCGTGGCGCACGGCTGGGGCTGCAGACCATGTGCGAGGGCGGCGGCCAGGCGAACGTGACCATCATCGAGAGGCTGTCGGCATGAGCGGCCTGTGCGCAGGACGGATCGTGATCGTCACCGGCGCCGGCCGCGGACTCGGACGGGCCTATGCGCTCGCGTTCGCGCGCGAGGGCGCCCGGCTAGTGGTCAACGACCTCGGGACCTCGCTCGCCGGGGCCGGGGCCGATGCGCAGACCGCGCAGGCGGTGGTCGCGGAGATCCGCGCTGCCGGCGGCGAGGCCGTCGCCAATACCGACGACGTCTCCGAGTGGGACAGCGCCGGGCGCATCGTCGCCGCGGCGCTCGATACCTTCGGCGGGCTCGACGTAGTGGTCAACAACGCCGGCTTCGTCCGCGACCGCATGTTCGTCAGCGCTACGCTCGAGGAGTGGGATGCCACCATCAAGGTGCACCTGCGCGGTCATTTCTGCGTGACGCGCCACGCGGTGGACTACTGGCGCGCGGGCGCCAAGCAGGGCCGCGGTATCGATGCACGCATCATCAATACCTCGTCTGGCGCCGGATTGAATGGCAGCATCGGCCAGAGTGCCTACGCGGCGGCCAAGGGCGGCATCGCCAGTCTGACACTGGTGCAGGCCGCGGAGCTGCGCCGCTACGGCATCACCGCCAATGCGCTGGCGCCGGCGGCGCGCACGCGCATGACGGAAACGGCCTTCGCGGACAAGATGCGACCTCCGGACAGCGGTTTCGACGTCCAGGATCCTGACAACATTGCGCCCACGGTGGTGTGGCTGGGCAGCAGCGAGTCGCGCGAGGTCAGCGGCTGCGTGTTCGAGCTCGAGGGCGGCCGCATCTGCATCGATGACGGCTGGAACGACGGCCCGCAGATCGACAAGGGCGCGCGCTGGCAGCCGCGCGAGGTGGGCGCGGCCATCACCCGGCTGCTCGCCCAGCGCCGGCCGCAAAAGAAGGTATACGGCGCATGACGGCGAACCCCGTGCCGCCGCCGCGGTACCCCGCGCCGCGCAATCTGCTCGCCGGCCGGACGGTGCTGATCACGGCTGCCGCCGGCACCGGCATCGGCTTCGCCACGGCGCGACGCTGTCTGGAGGAGGGTGCGCGGGTGTTCGTCTCCGACGCGCACGAGCGGCGCCTCGCCGAGGCACTCGAGCGGCTGCGCCTCATCAACCCGCAGGCGGTTGAGGCGAGCCCGTGCGACGTGACGCGCGAGAACGAGGTGCGCGCGCTGGTCAGCGCGGCACTTGCCACCATGGGGCACATCGACGTGCTCATCAACAACGCCGGGCTCGGCGGCTCGGCCGCGGTGGTGGAGATGACCGACGAGCAGTGGCAACGGGTGCTGGACGTGTCACTCACCAGCGTGTTCCGCATGACGCGCGCGGTGCTGCCGCACATGTATGCGCGTCGCACCGGCGCGATCGTCAACAACGCCTCGGTGCTCGGCTGGCGTGCGCAGGCACTGCAGGCGCACTACGCCGCGGCCAAGGCGGGCGTGATGGCGTTCACGCGCTGTGCCGCCATCGAAGCCGCCGAGCACGGCGTGCGCATCAACGCGGTGGCACCGAGCATCGCCATGCACGCCTTCCTCAACCGCGTCACGTCCGCCGAGACGCTCGCTGAGCTCACGCGGCGCGAGGCGTTCGGGCGCGCGGCGGAGACCTGGGAGGTGGCCAACGTAATCGTGTTCCTGGCGAGCGAGCTCGCCAGCTACATGACCGGCGAGGTGCTGTCGGTGTCGAGTCAGCATTCGTGACCGCAGTGTTCCATTCCGCTGACGAATACCGCGGTGCAATCGGCCGGACCTTCGGTCCGACCGACTGGCTGCTCGTCGATCAGGCGCGCGTCGATGCGTTCGCCGCGGCCACCGGCGACCACCAGTGGATCCACATCGATGCGGCGCGCGCAGCCGGTGGTCCGTTCGGCGGCACGATCGCTCACGGCTACCTGACGCTCGCGCTGGTCAACTACTTCCTGCCGCAGCTGGTGCGTGCCGAGGGCATGAAGCACGGCCTCAACTACGGCTGCGACCGGGTACGCTTTCCGCAGGCGCTGCGCACCGGTACCCGCACCCGCGGGCGCGCCGAGATCGTCGGCGTCGAGGATCTCGGCGGCGGCGCGGTGCAGGTCAAGATCCGCATCACCATCGAGGCGGAGGGGAGCGACAAGCCGGTGTGCGTCGCGGACACCCTGAGCCGCCTGTACTTCTGATCAGCAGGGAGCAAAACCGTGCGCGAAGCCGTCATTGTCTCTACCGCCCGCACGCCGATCGGCAAGGCATTCCGCGGCGCGTTCAACGACACCGAGGCGCCGGTGCTGTCCGGGCACGCGGTGCGCGAGGCGGTGCGCCGCGCGCGCATCGAGGGCGAGGAGGTCGAGGACCTGATCCTCGGCTGCGCCACGCAGCAGGGCACGCAGGGCTACAACATCGCGCGCCTGAGCGTCGTGACCGGCGGATTGCCGGAGAGCGTCGGCGGCATGTCGATCGATCGCAAGTGCGCTTCCGGGCTGATGGCGATCGCCACCGCCGCCAAGCAGGTCATCGTGGACGGCATGTCGGTGGTGGTCGCGGGCGGGGTGGAGTCGATCAGCCTGACGCAGAACAAGCACCTCAATACCTTCCGCGGCCAGTCCGAGGCGGTGCTGGCGCGCTCACCACACATGTACATGGCGATGATCGAGACCGCCGAAGTGGTGGCGCGGCGCTTCGCTGTCACGCGCGAGGCGCAGGATGGCTACGCGCTGCAGAGCCAGCAGCGCGTCGCGGACGCCTACCGCGCCGGCCGCTTCGATGCGGAGCTGGTGCCGCTCGAGACTGGCAAGGTGGTCACCGACAAGGTGAGCGGCGCGACCCGTGTCGAGACGGTGCGGCTGGAACGCGATGAGGGCTACCGCCCCGACACGACGCTCGCGGGCCTCGCGCAGCTCGAGCCGGTGTGGTCGGGCGGCAAGGTGGTGGCGCAGGGCGAGTTCATCACCGCGGGCAACGCCTCGCAGCTGTCCGACGGTGCATCGGCAGCGGTGGTGATGGACGCCAGCCTTGCCGAGCGGCGCGGCCTTGAGCCCCTCGGCGCTTACCGCGGCCTGGCGGTGGCGGGCTGCGCGCCGGAGGAGATGGGCATCGGCCCGGTGTTCGCCGTGCCGAAGCTGCTGGCGCGGCACGGACTCACGGTGCAGGACATCGGCCTGTGGGAGCTCAACGAGGCGTTCGCGGTGCAGACCCTCTACTGCCGCGACCGGTTAGCGATCGACAACGAGCGGTTCAACGTCGATGGCGGCGCGATCGCCATCGGCCACCCCTACGGCATGAGCGGCGCGCGCCTGGTCGGGCATGCGCTCATCGAGGGGCGCCGCCGCGCTGTGCGCTGGGTGGTGGTGACCATGTGCATCGCCGGCGGCATGGGGGCGGCCGGATTGTTCGAGGTGTACTGAAGATGGCGGCCGCGACCGAGTATCAGCTCGATGAAGTCGACCGCCGCATCATCGCGGCGCTCAAGGCGGATGGGCGTGCCACCAATCAGCGCATCGCCCGGAGCCTGCGCATCTCGCCGGCGACCGTTGGCGCCCGCATCCGCCGCCTGGAGAGCATGAATGCGATGCGCGTGGTCGCAGTCACCGACTTCGCCGCGCTCGGCTTCCGCGTGCTGCTCGCCATCGGCATCGAGGTCCAGGGACGGGCCGCGCAGGAAGTCGCCGAGGAGCTGGCGGCACTGGCCGAGGTGTTTGCGGTGCATCTGGTGACCGGCGCCCGCGACATCGAGATCCTGGTGGCGCTGCACGAGCTCGAGGACCTCGAGAGCTTCCTGCTGCGCGACGTCGCCGGGATCCGCGGCATTCGCACACTGTCCGCCGGCATTGCCGCGGACGTGATCAAGTATGATTTCGACCGCGCACAGATCACATGAAGAGCCTCGTCCCCAGTCTCGATGAGCTCGACCGGCGCATCGTCGACCTGCTGACGGTGGATGCGCGCGTCAGTAACCGCCAGATCGCCGCCAGGCTCGGCGTGACCGAGGGCACCATCCGCGGGCGCATCAACCGCCTGGAGGATGGCGGTGCGATCCGCCTGACGGCGGTGACCAACCTCGGCTTCGCCGGGGCGCCGCGCGTCGTGCTGATCGGCATCCAGGCGCACCACAATGAGCTCAAGGCACTCAGTGCGCGCATCGCCGCGATGCCCGAGATCGGCTGCGTGATCATCATGCTCGGCCGCTTCGACATCCTTGCCATCGGACTGTTCGCGGCCCTCGAGGACATCGTCGACGTTGCCAACAACCGCATCCTCGCGCTGCCGGGCGTGCGGCATGTCGAGACCTCGATCGCCGTGAAGACGCTCAAGTACGATTATCGCGCGGCCAAAATCACCCGCCGCAGCAGCGCAAGGACGCGCGCCGCGCCCGCTGCCGCCCGCGGCCCCGCGGCACGCTGATGCTTGCGACGGCTGCGAACGGCACCGCGGCGCCATTGGCGAGCCCGTTCACGCCGCTGCGCGTCGGGCCGCTGACGCTGCGCAACCGCTTCATCAAGTCCGCCACCAACGAGGGCAGTGCGCGCGGTGGCGTACCGTCCAAGCGCCTGGTGCAGTTCCACGAGGCCATCGCCGCCGGCGGCGTTGCCATGACCACGGTAGCTTATTGCGCAGTGGCGCCCGATGGCCGCACCTTCGCCGACCAGGTCACGCTCGATGAGCCGACCGTCCCGCATCTCAAGGTGCTCACCGACGCCGTGCATCGTCACGGTGCGGCGGCCATGGCGCAGATCACTCACGGCGGCTGCTTCACCTTCCTGCCACCGCGCGACACGCCCCGGCCGCTGTCCGCAAGCGGCGGCTTCAACAAGGTCGGCATCATGAGCGGGCAGTGGCGCCGCCAGGGCATGAGCGCCGCGGACATGGAGCGGGTCGCCGGCGAGTTCGTGCGCGGCGCGCAGCTGGCACGCGCCGCTGGCTTCGACGCCGTGGAGATCCACATGGGCCACGGCTACCTGCTCAGCCAGTTTCTCACGCCGCTGTACAACCACCGCCGCGATGACTACGGCGGTGGCATCGAGAGTCGCACCCGCTATCCGGCCATGGTGCTGCGGCGCGTGCTCGATGCGGTGGGCAAGGAGCTCGCGGTGGTGTGTAAGATAAGCGTCACCGACGGCTGCCGTGGCGGCAACACTGCGGCCGACGGCGCGCAGATCGCGCGCCGCCTCGAGCGCGAGGGTGCGCACCTGCTGGTGCTGTCCGGCGGCCTCAACATCGAGTCGATCACCACCATGTTCGGCTCGGCGTTTCCGAAGGAGAATCGCACGCGCGTCGGCAACCCGATCGTCGCCGCGGCCATGTTCCTGCAGCAGCTGCTGGAGCCCAGGAACGTGGTTTTCCGCGAGCTGTATCAGCTTGCCAACTCGCGCCAGGTGCGTGCCGCGACCCGCCTGCCGCTCGCTTATCTCGGCGGCGTCAAGTCGCTCGCCAACGTGCAGACAGTGCTGGGAGAGGGGTTCGATGCGGTGGCGCTCGGGCGGGTGCTGATCCACCAGGCGGACCTGGTGAACGCCTTCGCGAGCGGTGCGCAGCGGGAGTCCGGCTGCACCTCCTGCAACCGCTGCGTTGCCATGATGTATACGCCTGGCGGCACTTCGTGCGTGCTGGGCGCGCCGGGGGATGCGCATCTCAACAGCACGCCGGCGGCCTCGTGAGGGAGCGAGCGTGAGCGCAACGCCTGCGCCGCTGTCGGCGTGCGTCATCACGTTCAACGAGGCGGACCGCATCGAGCGCTGCCTCGCGGCACTGGATTTCTGCGACGAGATCGTGGTGGTCGACTCGCATTCCAGCGACGGCACGCGCGAGCTCGCGGCCCGTGCCGGGGCACGCGTCATCGAGCGCGACTGGCCCGGCTACCGCTCGCAGAAGCAGTTCGCGACCGACCTGGCGCAGCACGAATGGGTGCTGTGCGTCGATGCGGACGAGTTCGTCACCCCGGCGCTGTGCGCCGAGATCCTGGCGCTCAAGGCACAGGGTTTCGCCGGCGTCGACGGCTACGCGGTCGCGCGCCTGACGGCGTACTTCGGCGGCTTCCTGCGCCACGGCAATGCCTGGCCGGATCGCAAGATCCGGCTTTACCGCCGCAGCGTCGCGCGCTGGGTCGGCTACGAGGTGCACGAGAAGATCGCGGTCGAGGGCCGGGTGGCGCGCCTGCGCGCGCCGCTCGAGCACCATGCCTACCGCAGTCTCGATGATCACATGAGCCGCATCGATCGCTACGCACGGCTCATGGCCGAGGAGATGTACCGTGCCGGCCGCCGCTGCACGCTGGTGGCGGCGTTCTTTCATCCGTGCTGGCGCTTCTTCCGCGGCATGCTGATCAAGCGCGGGCTGCTCGACGGCTGGCGCGGCTGGCTGTTTCACTGCGTCGAGGCCGGCTACGTGCACCGCAAGTACCTGCGGCTGTGGGCACTGGCGCGGGTGGCGGCGGCCGCGGCGCGCGCGCCGCGCTGAAGCCTCGCCACCGGGACCGCTGCGCAAATGCCAGGAATCCTCGCTGCGCCACCGCGCTCGGTCGTCGTGCTGAAGCTCTCGGCGCTCGGCGACGTCTGTCATGCGCTGCCGGTGGTGCGCACCCTGCAGCGCGCCTGGCCCGACACGCGCTTCAGCTGGATCATCGGGCGCACGGAGGCGAAGCTGCTCGCGGCGGTAGGGGATATCGAGCTCATCGAGTTCGACAAGCGCGCCGGCACCAGCGGCTACGCGGCAGTGCGCCGCGTGCTCGCCGGGCGGCCGATCGATGTGCTGCTGCACATGCAGTTCGCCTGGCGCGCGAGCGTGATCGCCGCGCTCGTGCACGCGCCGGTGAAGCTCGGCTACGACCGCGAGCGGGCGCTCGATCTGCAGTGGCTGTTCACCACGCATCGCATCGCTGCGGGCCAGCGCGAGCACGTCATGGATGCGCTGTTCGGCTTCGCGCGTGCGCTGGGCGTCGAGCAGCGCGACTACCGCTGGGACATTCCACTGCCCGACAGCGCCCGGCAGTACGCCGCGCGCCTGATACCGGAAGGGGTGCCGGCGCTGATCATCAGCCCATGCTCGAGCCATGTACTGCGCAACTGGAATGCGTCGGGCTATGCCGCCGTCGGCGACCACGCTGCCGGCAGGCTCGGCCTCAAGGTGCTGATCTGCGGCGGCCGCACGCCGCTCGAGCAGCGCATGGGTGCGGAGATCGCCGCACGCATGCGCGCACCGTATACCAACCTGGTAGGTCAGGACACGCTGCTCGAGTTCTACGCGACGCTCTCCCGCGCGCGCGTCATCGTGACGCCCGATTCGGGACCGGCCCACATGGGCACCGCGCTCGGGGTACCGGTAGTCGGGTTGTACGCGGCGACCAACCCGGCGCGCAGTGGCCCGTATTTCAGTCGCGACCTGTGCGTGGATCGCTTCGCCGAGGCCGCGCGGCGCTACCTGCACCGCCCGGCAGAGGAGCTGCCGTGGCGCACCAAGATCGAGCGCCCGGGAGTCATGGACCTGATCGAGCCGGTGGCGGTGATCGAGCGGCTCGAAGCCGCGATGGCGCGGCGCGCGGCGGTCAGCCCGCCCGTGCCTGCCGGGCCGGCGCCTGATTGAGCGCTGCCAGCACGTTGAAGGGTGCGAACTGGGGATGCTTCATGTTCCTGCGCGGCACGATGATCGTGGTCACGAAGGCGAACTGCCCCGACACGCTCGCATGGCTGACGCTGTCGGTGAACACCATCCAGGCGGAATAGGGCGGGAAGCGGATCTCCTCGTAGTCGCGCTGGTCGGCGCGGAACTGCGGATCGTCTTTCATGTAGTTGTGCAGCCGGCGCATGGCGCGATCGTAGGGACTGGTATCGAGCGCGCGCGCCAGCGGATTAACCTGCGCCAGGCTGCGCACGATACCGCTCAGGGCACGATCGGGTACGCTCTTGGTCAGCCGCACCGCGAGCCGTCCCTGCTCGTCCACCAGGCCCGCGTCGCGGCCGAAGCGGCTCACCAGCCGCTCGATCGGGCCCTTGGTCGCCCAGACGCGATCCTCGCGATCGCTGAAATTCACGAAGAAGCGCAGGATACGGTCGCCGTCGGTGGCGCCGTAGGCGCCGGCATCGATGTGCAGCAGCTCGTTGCTGGCGTGCGGCTTGAGGTTGCGGCCGCGCTCCTGGATCGGCCGGAAGCTGCAGGTGCCGATGGTCCAGTCCGCGGTCAGGTGTGCGATGTGCTCGTGCAGGAACGCGCTCACCTGCTGCAGATGGTCGCGCAGGATCGCCGTCAGGCGCTGCGAGGTGTCCGCATCGGCATCGAGGCCGGCGATGCGATCGGCCTCGGGATGGTAGCTGATGTTCTTGAGCTTCATCCGCGACGGCAGATCGCCGCGCAGGAAGCCGAGCGTCTCCTCGTCGGGCAGCCGGACGGGTGAGCGCGGGAAGAACACGATGTGATTGCTCTCGAGCGCTGCGGCGACCGCCGTGCCGCCCGCGGCGGCGAGCTGCCCGGGCTCGAAGGTAACAACGACGCTCATGTAATCAGATTAATGGTTTCCCTGCAGTATGTCACCCGGGCCGAAGAAGGCGCGCATGCTGGTGAATTTACCCGCAGCATCGAACGTCATGACATCGATGACGCGCACCGTGACCGGTCCGATGCGGGCGCTGAAGGCCATCGCGGCGCTGTCGCCGTGCGAGCCGCGAATCGGCACATCGAGCGACAGCTTCGCGCCGCTCGCGATCGAGTGCGTGTAGAAGGCCAGGATCTGCTCACGGCCGCGCTTGGGTGCGGAGCCGACCGGATCCTCCACGGTGGCATCGTGCGCGTACAGCGCGGCGACAGCGGCGGCACTGCCGCTGTTGAAGGCGTCGATATACGCCTGCATGGCGGCTTTCATGGCTTGCTCACTCGGCACGGCGGTACTCCTCACGGATATGGTGGCAGCATACGCTGCCGCGCCGGCGCGCGGCATGACCGGCACCGTGATCGTTCATTTGGGCGACGTGGCGGAAACGCGTGCGGTGCACACTGCCCGATCGTGACGAGGGGGTAGGAGTTTGAGCAGCGGCCAGGACATAACGGTCGATGTGCTGGTGGTGGGCTCGGGCAACGGCGGGCTCACCGCGGCGCTGTGTGCCTTCGAGCTCGGCCTGCGCGACGTGCTGGTCATCGAGAAGAGCGCGCTGTACGGCGGCACCAGTGCAACCTCGGGCGGCGGCATCTGGATTCCCTGCAGCCGCTACGCGCGCGCGGCCGGCGCCAGCGACAGCTACCAGGAAGCACTCGAGTACGTGCGCGCCACGACCCCGGCGGGGGCGGTTCCGGCGGCGCTGCAGGAAATCTACCTGCGCGAGGGACCGAAGATGCTCGACTTTCTGCACGAGCGCACGCGCGTGCGCTACGAGTCGCTGGCGCACTATCCGGATTACTGGTCGGCACTGCCGGGCGCCAAGCCCGGCCACCGCTCGCTCGAGCCCGCGCCGCTCGCGCGCAGCGTGCTCGGTGCCGCGGAGCGGAAGCTGCGCGATACCCACCACATGATGTGGCTGTTCGACCGCATCGCCATGACGCAGGTGGATGCGCAGGTGCTGATGGCACAGCTGCCGGGGTGGAAAGGGCTCGCCGCCAGGCGCGTGTGGGACCATGTCAGTGATCTTCCCTGGCTGCTGCGTCATCGGCGCTCACGCCGCATTGCCTGCGGCAGCGCCGGGGTGGCGCGGCTGCGCTGGTCGATGCTCGATCGGAATATGCCGCTATGGCTCGAGGCGTCGCTCACCGAGCTGCTGACTGATGCTTCCGGGCGCGTCACGGGCGCGCGGGTGAGCAGGAACGGCGCCAGTGTCGGCGTGCATGCGCGCCGCGCCGTGGTACTCGCTGCGGGCGGCTTCGAGCACAATCAGGAGATGCGTGAGCGCTATCTGCCGCCGCCGACCGACAGCCGCTGGAGTGCCGCCGCCGGCACCAACACCGGCGATGCGCATCGTGCCGCCATGGCGCTCGGCGCCGCGACCCGCCTGATGAACGGCGGCTGGTGGTGCTCCTCGATGCGCGCCCCGGACGATCCGGTGCCGCGGCTCGCCATCATGGATAAGTCCTACCCCGGCAACATCGTCGTCACCCGACGCGGCCGGCGCATCGCCAACGAGTCGCAGAACTACATCACCTATCAGCTGGAGTTCTACCGCCGCCACACACCCGAGGATCCGCAGGCGCCGTCGTGGATGATCTTCGACGGCCGCTCGCGGCGCATGTATTTCAACGGACCACTATGGCCGACCCGTTACCGCCCCGACCGGCGCCTGCCGAAATCGTATTTCACTTCCGGCTTCCTCACCCGTGCCGACTCGGTGCGCGAGCTCGCCGCGCGCGCAGGCATCGACGCCGACGGTCTGGAGAAGACCGTCGCCGCGATGAACGAGTACGCGCGCACCGGCAAGGATCTCGAGCACGGCCGCGGCGATGCCGAGTACGATCGCTACTACGCCGATCCGCGCATCAAGCCCAACCCGTGCCTCGCAGCGATCGCCGAGCCGCCGTTCTACGCCATGCGCATCGATCCGGGCGACTTCGGCACGCACGGCGGCCTGGTCACCGACACGAACGCCCAGGTGCTGCGTGCCGACGGCACGCCGATCGCGGGCCTGTACGCGGTCGGCAACTGCGCGGCGGCCATACTGCCGACCTATCCGGGCCCGGGCTCCACGCTCGGGCCGGCAATGACCTTCGCCTGGCAGGCGGCGAAACACGCAGCAAGGGTACAGCCATGAGCGCAGCCACGCTTCTGGATCCGGTGCGGCTTCTGGCCGAGGCGCGCGCTGCGACCGGGCTCAGCGAATTCGACGGGCCGCCGATCGAGGAGCCGCTCGAGCGCCTGACGCGCGCCCTGCGCAGCGAGGCGCAGCTCAACGAGGCCGGCGTGCACACCTGGCACGGACGGCTGCTCAACACCCTGATCACGCGGCTGCGGGCGCGCGACTGGTTCCAGCGCCATCCCGAGATTCTCGCCGAGCGGCCGCCGCCGCCGGTGGTGATTCTGGGGCTGGCGCGCACCGGTACGACGCTGCTGCACCGGCTGCTCGCGACCGATCCGCGCTTCTATGCCGCGGCATGGTGGGAAGTGCGCTTCCCCGTGCCGGCCGCCGACGATATCGGCGGGGAGCAGCGCATCGCGGCGGCCAAGGCCGAGGTCGCCGGGATTCTGGCCGCGATGCCCGACCTGGCCGCGATCCATCCGTGGGATGCCCTTGGCGCGGACGAGGACATCATGCTCATCGACCAGACGCTGCTCAGCACCACGGCGGAGTCGCTGGCGTGCGTGCCGAGCTACCGCGCCTGGATTCACGCGCAGGATCTGCGGCCGGCGTACCACTACCTGGTGCAGCTGCTCAAGTTCCTGCAGTGGCAGAAGAAACAGCGCGGCCAGCGCGGCGACTACTGGGTGCTGAAAACCCCGATGCACCTCGGCTACGTCGAGGTGATCGCGGAGCTCATGCCCGGGGCGACGTTCGTGCAGACACATCGCGACCCGCTCGCCACCATGCCCTCCTTCGCCAGCTTCGTGCACGTGCTGTGGGCCATGGGCAGCGATCACGCCGATCCGCGCGAGGCGGCCCGACAATGGTCCGAGACACTCGAGCAGCACCTGAACCACTGCCTGGCGCAGCGCACCAGGCTCGGCAATCCCTTCATCGATGTCGACTTCTCGGAGACGGTGAGCGATCCGGTGCAGGTCGCGGAGCGGATCTACCGCCGCATCGGCTTAGCCGTGACGCCGGACACGCGCGCCGGCATCGCCGCCTACATGAGCACGCATCCGCGCGAGGGGCGACCGAAACACGAGTACACGCTCGAGGAGTTCGGCTTCACCCGTGCCGAGCTCGAGCGGCGCTTCCGCGCGTACCGCGAGAAGCACATCCTGCCATTCACGCAAACCTGAGGTGTCGTCATGCTGCTTAAGGACAAAGTGATCATCGTTTCCGGGATCGGCCCCGGCATGGGCGTGAAGCTGGCGATCGAGGCCGCACGCGAAGGCGCACGCGCCGTGGCGATCGGGGCGCGCACCGCCGACAAGCTCGACGACGCCGAGAAGCTCGTGCGCGAGGTCAGCGCGGGATGCAAAGTGCTGAAGCTGGTAACCGACATCCGCGATGCGGCGCAATGCCAGCGCCTGGCGCAGAGTACGCAACAGCAGTTCGGCCGCATCGACGGCCTCGCCAACAGCGCCTTTTTCTGGGGGGCGCCGGGCACGGCCGACGCCGCCGACTTAAGCGTCTGGAAGCAGGTGCTCGACACCAACGTGCTCGGCACCATGCACATGACGCAGGCCGTGGTGCCGATCATGAAGGCACAGGGGGGCGGCGCAATCGTCAACATCTCCTCGATGGCGACGGTCAAGCCGCACACCGGCGAGGCAGGCTATGCCGCCTCCAAGGGGGCGATGAACGTCGTCACCAAGTACCTGGCGGCCGAGCTCGGCGCGAGCAACATCCGCGTCAACGTCGCGCGCATGGGCTGGATGCTCGGCGTGCCGGTGCAGAACTACGTGACTTATGCGGCGCGCGAGCAGGGCGTGCCGGAGAAGCAGTTCTACGACGGGATCGCCGCGAACATCGCGCTGCGGCGCCTCGTGACCGATACCGAGTGCGCGCGCGTGGCGCTGTTCCTGCTGTCCGACTATGCCTCGGCGGTCACCGGCGCGGTGATCGACGCCAACGGCGGCGAGTACTTTCCGAGCTGAGCGGAGTGCGCTGCGGCTGGTGGTGCGCGGGGGGTCATCGGGCCGGAGCCCCTCAGGCAGCTGTCTCGGCTTCCTCGATGCGGCTCGGCATGCCGGCAACGCGATGCTGCACGCCCTCGACCTGCCTGAGGAACTCCTGCCGCCGCGCGCGCGCGTTGTAGAACTGCCGGTACCAGATGCGCGACTTGTGGAACGGCCCGTCGCCGGGCACCTGCAGGACCTGCAGCGCCGGGCGCTTGTTCGCCCACACATCGAAGTCCTGCGCGAACGCGAGTCGCGAGGCTTCCTGGTAGGCGCGCGCCGCGGCGACGTCCGCCTCGGTGGCCACCGCGTTGGCGGACTTCACCAGCAACGCGTGCCACACCTTGATGACGCCGTCATCGACGCTGGTGTGTGCGATGTAGATGATCGACTCGCCCATGCCGAGCATGTACGAGAGCAGGAACCCCGGACCGTGATAGGTGGTGTCGGTGGTGAGGATCGGGCTCACGCCGTCCGGGGTCACGAGCGTCCGATGTCCGCCGCCCTGGATCTGCGTCGCCAGGTGGCCGCGGAACTCGTTGCGGTAGAACTTCACCGATTCGCCATGCACCGGTCCCAGGTGCGAGCAGTCGGCGATGTTGTCGATCACCTCCTGGGAGTGGCAGTTGATGACGCCCAGGTGATCGAACTTCCACTGCACCCACTGCGGGTCGTGCCACTGCGGCAGGCTCGGTGCCTCCCACTCCGGCTCGCCCCCCTCCGGGTCGTACCAGACGAAGATGGCACCGAGGCTCTCCACCACCGGCCAGGACTTGACGCACGCGGCTTTTGGAATCGGCGCCTTGCTGTAGGGGATGTCGTTGCAACGGCCGTCGGGACCGAAGCGCCAGGCATGATAGGGGCAACGGATCGAGTCGCCCTCGATCTGCCCGTCCTGCACGACGTAAGAGCTGTTGTTGCGCGCCAGGTGCGTGCCCATGTGCGGGCAGTAGCCATCGAGCATCACCACGCGGCCGCTCTTGCCGCGATAGAGCGCGAACTCCTGGCCGAAGAAGCGCAGCGCCAGCGGCCGATCCTTCAGCTCCAGCGCGTCGGCCACCATGAACCAGCCGCGCGGGAAGGTGAATTCGCCGAGGCCGTAATCCTGTGTGCGCGCCATGCGGTACTTCTCCGAGACTGCCGTAAAACCTACCAGATCGTCGATCGCAAGCAACAGGCCTGATTTTCGTAGTCCGTTCGGACGGTCAGCGCGAATTAAGCGGAAGGGATCGGAATGTGCGCCGGCACGTTGTGCTGGAAGCAACGCGCCTCGACGCGCTCGCTCAGGCGCCAGCCCCGCGCGGTGCGCACGAAGCGGTCCAGGTACCACAGGCCCAGGAACATGACCTGTGAGCCCCCAGCGGGCAACGGTGTGTCCATGGGGTTGAGGCACAGCGTGCGCCCCCGCGCGCTGTCGCCCTCGAGGGCGATGTGGATGTTGCCGACCATGTGGCAATAGTGCGGGAAGTTGGCCAGTGCCGGCCCGAGCCAGGCTTTGACCTGCGGGTAGCGTCCGTCGATGCCGCCAAGCGCGCGGTAGTCGATGTAGGCATCGGGCGTGAACACCTCATCGAGTCCATCCCAGTCGCGCTGATCGATGGCGTTGCTGTAGCGCACGATCAGTTGCTCGATCTCAATACGGTCGGACAGTTCCTGCAGGCTGAGCATGACGTCACTCCTTAGTTACTCGTGCCCGGACCGGCGGGGGGCATCTGGAGGAATTCAACGATCAGCGGGTCGCCGGCGCGCTCCAGGTAGGCAAACGTCGTGTCCGGGCACCAGCGCTTGTACCAGATGGGCCGGTAGCCGAGCGGCGCGAGCCGGGCGATCCAGTCATCGGCGTCGTCCACGCGGTACTGCACGTGATGCATCCCTTCGCGGCCGCGCTCGATGAATTCGCGGTGCGGGCTGTCGCCCGAGAGCCACTGGATGAGCTCGATCTCGAGCGGGCCGCTATGGCCGATGGCGATATCGAGCTGCACGTCGGCACTGCGCCCGCGGTAGGTCGCCCCCGGCACCGAGCCGTCGAAGCGCTGCCACGGCCCGTACATGCGGGCGTACCTCGCCATCGATTCCTCGAGATTGCGCACCACGAAGCCGATCTGCACCAGGGGTGGCAGCTCCAGAGAAGGCGCATCGCGGTCGCTCATGAACACACTCCTCAGGCCTGGCCCACACTGCGCCCGACACGACGACCGGAGAAGATGCAGTCGGCGTAGGCGAGGCCGCTCATGTACACGTTCGAGCACACACCCACGGCGCTGCGACCCGCCGCATAGAGGCCCGGTATCGCGCTGCCGTCCTCGCGCTGCACCTGCCCGGTGCGCTCGTTCACCGTAAGGCCCCCTAGGGTCAGCATCGGCATCGGAAAGAAGCGGCTGTGCACCGACACGTCGATGGCGTGGTACGGCGGCTGCTCGAGCGGACTCATCTCCTCCGGAACTTTGCCGACGATGTCCGGGATCTCGCCGCGCGCCGCGCGGTTGTAGGCCTCGATGGTGCGTTCGAGGCCGTGCGCGTCGACGCCGATCGCGCGTGCCAGCGCTCCGGGGCTCGCGGCGCTCTTGCGATTGAGCCACAGGTTGAGGCGCGCCGCCTGACGCTGATAACGCACGATCTCGGCGCCACGGCCGATCTGCCGCAGGCTATCGCGGTACAGACGGTCGTCGATCACCAGGTGTGCGATGCCGCCCGGACTGTGCACCACGGCATCACCGAGCGTCGAGCCGTAGACACCTTCGTGACAGAGCCGCGCCCCGTCGCGGTTCACTACCATGCCGCGTGCCCAGGCAGCGGGTGGATTGATGTTGCACCAGCCGGTCACGCGGTCCATGCAGCCGACAGCGCCGCCGACGCTTTGGCCGAGACGGATGCCGCTGCCAGTGTCCCCGAGCGTGCCGTTCGGCAGGCCGCGGCGGTAGAGAGGTGCGTAGTGCTCCACCATGGCCGGGTTTAGGATGAAGCCACCGGCACTCAGCAGTACGCCATGGCGCGCGCGAACGAAGCGCGTCACGCGCTGCTCGGCCTCGATGCGGCCCGCGGCCGCCAGATAACGCCGTGCCAGGCCGATGGTGATCGCGGCGAGCGGGATCACCGGCGGGATGAGCTCGAGCAGCCAGTTGGCGCGGCGGATGTAATGCGCGAAGCGCAGCGCGGCTGCGCTGCCTTCGGGGAGCGACAGCGCCTTCACTCCCAGCACCTGACCGGCCGGGTCGAGGAGCAGCTGGCGTACCTCGGTGTACTTCTCGAAGCGTACGCCGGCCGCAAGCGCCGCGCTGGCCAACGGTTTCCAGATTCCCCAGCCCAGTCCCCACGCCTTGCCACGGTTTTCCACCGCCGTGCGGTGTCCGCGCGCGGCGGGGCGGGCACGGGCGGCGTAGGCCGGAACGAGTGAATTGTCCGGATGATAGAGATGGTATTTGAGCGGCGGGTAGGAAACCTTGGAACGGAATACGCCGCGCGCCGACAGCAGCGCACCATGTGCGAGCAGCCAGTCGACCGTCGCAGCGCTGTCGTTGCAGAACTCGCGCAGAGTCTGCTCCGACACCACGCCACCGGTCTCGATGGCGAGATAGCGGTACATTTCCTCCGGGGTATCCTCAACGCCCGCCTCGCGCTGAATGCGCGTGCCACCTCCGGCGTAGTACACCCCGCCGTTGGCGCTCGATGAGCCGCCGCCTTCATAGCGATCGAGCGCGAGCACCTGCACGCCGCGCTCGGCTGCCTCGAGCGCTGCTGCGACGCCGGCGCCGCCGAAACCGACCACCACCAGGTCTGCACTGTCATGCCAGTGTCGTGCGCCGGGATCCTGCAGCACGAGCGGCGCCTCCACCGGCGAGGCCCATTCACGACTCGCGGGATCCATTTGGATAACCTTAGTTGCCGTCGGCTGCGAACGCCAGCAGCAGATTGCCCGCCTGGCGCATCGAGCCCGAGTTCACGAACAGCATGCCGTCGCCGATTACCTGTCCGCCGTAATCGATCGCGCCGCCGTGGGCGCGCACGCCGTTCACGGCGTCGAAGCTTGCGCCAGTGTCGAACTGCCAGACGATGCGACCATCGCGCGCATCGTAGGCGCGCATCCAGCCGTCCATGGCGCCGGCGAAAACCACGCCGGGAATCGCCGCCACGGCCGAGAGCAGCGCGTGCGCGCAATTGTTGGTGCCCCACGCACAGGCCGAATCCGGTGTCGGCGTGCGCCACAGCACCGCGCCGCTCGCCGGGTCGAGCGCCACCAGCGCGCCGGGACCGCGCAGCTTCTGCAGGTCGTATTCGGAAGTTGCCACGTACACGCGCGTGCCGTCACTCGCCA
The DNA here is from genome assembly GCA_963837075.1 of uncultured Gammaproteobacteria bacterium. Taxonomy (GTDB): domain Bacteria; phylum Pseudomonadota; class Gammaproteobacteria; order Steroidobacterales; family Steroidobacteraceae; genus 13-2-20CM-66-19. Next base: position 2,390,464 of record CAWILY010000009.1, read on the forward strand.
GTCCCCACAGGATGGCGCCGTTGGTCGTGCCGGCGGCCAGCGCGCGCTGCCAGAGGAGCTTGCCACCATTCTGCAAATCAAGCCCGTATACGATGCCGGACTTGGCGCCGGCCACCAGCACCGCACGGCCGCCTGATCTGCTCACTAGCACCGGTGAGCTCGCGAAATCGAAGTCCGGCCCGAGCGGACTCGGGCAATTGCCCACCGGCTCGCCGTGACACAAAAGAATCCAGGCATCGTTCTTCTGCACCTGGTGTGTCCACACCCGCACACCGTTCGCAAGCCGCAGTGCGAGGATCGCGTTGGTCGAGTCACTCACGGCGTCGGTGTAGGAATCGCCCGTTCCGACATACAGTAGCGCATGGGCCGCATCGAGGGTCGGCGCGCCGAAGATCGCACCGCCTGCGGGGCCCCAAAGCTTCTGACCGGCGGTGGTCGTGAACGGCGCGGCAGCGCGGCGCACCGTGTAGCTGCGCCACAGGATGTGGCCGCTGGCGGCGTCGAGCGCAACCAGGCTGCCGCGGAACGTGCAGCAGCGGTACTTCGGATCTGCAGCGGCGACTTCCTCGAACGAACTCACCGGCGCGTACAGGACGCCGGCGTGCAGCAGCGGTGTGCCGACCAGGCGCGCCAGCGGATGCGGATCAAGCGACTGCGTCCACAGCTGCGTGCCGCTTTGCACATCGACGGCGTGCAGCACGCCACGGTCGTCACCGAACCAGGCAGCGATGTGCCCCTTGCGCTCACCGGTATGGCCCGTCGCCAGCTCACCGGCGACGATCCCGGTGCGCACCAGGGCGCCGGCGTCGTAGCTCCAGTAGGTGCAACCCGAGCGCGCATCGAGCGCGAATACCCGCCCCCCGGTGCCACCGGCGAGCACCACTCCGTCGATCACCGCAGGCTGGCCGAATGCTGCGCGTCCGGGGTAGGCGAACGTCCAGCGCAGCTTGAGATGCGGCACCTGCGCCGCGGTGAGTCCGTGCGGCTGCAGGCGCGAGTTGGCAGCGTCACGTCCCCAGCTGCGCCAGTCGTTCTCACCGAGACGCGGGGCAGGGGCGGCATGGCACAGATTGGCGTTCGCCGCCGCGCGCGGCGCGGGCTGCTTGCCGGTCAGATAGACCGCGAGCGCACGGATCTCCTCCGGCGTGAGTCCCGCCGCCTGCGCTCGCATGACGCCGAGGGTGAGTGTGTCGATCACGTCCTCGGCGGTACGGATGGTGGAGATGTAGACCTTCGGCGGAATGCGCCCCGTGGGGTGATCGTGACAGACAGCGCAGCGGCTGAAGTACAGCGCGGCGCCATCGGCGGCGGATGTGGTCGCGGAGGTGGTAGCGGAGGTGACGGCAGCTGGTCGTGAGGCAACGGCAGCCGCCGCAGCGGGCGGCCCACCTGTTGGCTTGGCAGGCGCTGGAGCAGCCAGCGACAGCGCCGCGAGGGCCCCGGTCGCGATGCAGGCGGCGAGCGCCGGGACTCTGGTTGCCATCCAACCCTCAGCAAGCTCGCGCGGGCCCACCGAGGCCCGCGCGAATTTCACGAGTGCGACGTCCTAGAAGCCGTACTCGAACTGCGCTCCGAACCACGCCCGCGGCGCCCAGGCCACGGCCTGGTAAGTGTAGCCGGTCTGCGCGACTCCCGGCAGGTTGACCAGCGGCGCGCCACCCTGGCCGATTACGTGCTCCTGGTACGACTTGTCGAGGATGTTCTGGCCCCAAACCGAGAGGCGCATGGTCTTTTTCGAGTCGTGCGTGTTGAAGTTCCAGGTGAGCTTGCCGTTCAGTAAGCCATAGGCCGGGATGGAGTAGTACTCCGGTGAGCCAGGCACCAGCGGGCCGGTGGGCACGGTGTCATACTGCCGTCCCTGGTAGCGGTAGTCGAGGAACAGCTCGAGGCTCCCCGGCTGCGTATGCAGCATCGTCCAGTCCATGTTGAGGTTGAGGATGTTGTTGGGCGCGTACGGCGCGCGGAACAGGAATGCGATGTTCTGGCCCGGCGTGTAAGGGGCGGCGGGATTCGTCCCCCCGTTTGCAGGGCTAAGGAAGATCGTGCCCGGCAGGGCGGCCACGGTCTTGATATCCGTCGACAGCACGGTGTCGTTGACGCCAAAGGAGAAGTCGGGTGTCGGAGCCCACAGCAGCTCGAGCTCCGCGCCCTCGTACGTCGATTTACCCGCGTTGTACGTCTGCACGATTCCCAGATTCGCCGGATCGACGTTGAACTGCAGCTGCTGGTCGCTGAGATTGCTGTAGAACAAGGCCAGGTTGGCGCGCACCGTGTGCTGCGCCCAGTACGACTTGAGCCCCACCTCGTAAGTCGTGATGTTCTCCGGCGCGTAGGTGTGACTGAAGGCGTCGGCGGGCGGGTACGGCGCGGCCTCGTCCGAGCCGCCGGCCTTGTAGCCGGTCGCAATGCGCAGGTAGGTGTTGAGGTCCGGCGTCCATGCCATGTTCAGCGTGCCCGCGGGATTGAACTTGTTGAACGACAGGCTGTTGTAGGCGCCGAGCTGGGTCGCTGTTGGGAGCGGGAAAATAAACGGCGGCACGCCCGGGATACCGAACACCCCGGCCTGTTGGTCCACCGTGTAGTTGCGCGTGGCGGTACGGTTGTCCTTGGTATAGCGCCCACCGAGGGTGAGCGAAAGCGGCTCGATGATCTTCCAGGTGACCTGCCCGTACGCGGCCCGCGAGCGCGCATAGGCCGTGACGTAACGATAGCTCTGCTCGGCGTAGATCGGGACTGTCGGATCGAACCCCGGGATGCCGATGGTGCCGTTCTCACCGTGGCTGGCGCGCTCCTGGAAATAGTACAGGCCCGCGACGTAGTTGAGACTCGGGTTGATGTTGCCGAGCAGCTGGAATTCCTCGGTGAATTCGTTGCTCAGCACGACGTCCCGGCTGGTGAAGTTGGTGATGCCCTCGAAGGGTGCCGTCGCGGGGTTGCTGAACCCACCGGCGTAGTCCTGGTAGAAGCGGTCGTCCAGTCCGCGGTAGTAGGTCAGCGAGCGCAGCGTCACATCATGACTCGGCTGGAACTGCAGCGTCAGGCCGTCGGAGTTGTAGCGCGCCTCGCTCTGCGGCAGGTAGATCGGCGTCCAGGTGTTGTCGGCCAGACCCTGGGTCGGGGGATAGCCTGGAATCGCCGCTATGCCCGACAGCGCCGCATCCTGATAGTAGATCGGCGTCGACTTGATCTCGCCGATCTCCCAGAAGTAATCGGCCGTGAACGGGCCGCCGGTGTCCCAGCGCAGCGCCGCCCGACCGGCTTCCTGGTTCTCGCGGTTGAAGGCCTGGCCGCCGGAGTTGTCCACGTTGCCGGCGAGGTTGCTGTAGAGGATGGTGAACTTGCTCGACAGCCCGTCGAAGACCTTCGGCAGATTGAGGGTGCCGAAGGCGCGCACGTAATCGCGCTGGCCGCCGTCGACGGTGAAGTCGCCGCCGAACTCACCGGTTGGCTTCTTGCTGATGATGTTGACCGCGCCGCCAGTGGTGTTACGTCCGTACAGGGTGCCCTGCGGGCCGCGCAGAACCTCCACCCGCTCCGGGTCGGCCATGTCGAACGTTTCCGCCTGCGGGCGCGATATGTAGAAGCCGTCCTCGTACAGGCCGACCGAGCCGTCCTGCGTGATCTGGTTGGCGTCCGCCACACCCTGACCGCGCATGTACAGGATCAGCATGTTGCTGGAGCTCGGGTAGGGCGTGAAGTTGATGCTGGTGGTCTGATCCGCCACGCCGCGATAGTCGGTGGTCTGCGCTCTGGAGAGATCTTCGGCGGACAGCGCCGTGATGGCGATGGGCGTCGTCTGCAGGTTCTCCTCGTGGCGCTCCGCGGTGACGACCACCTCGGAGATGCCCTGCTGCTGAGTAGTCTGTTCCTGAGCCAGCACGAGCTGTGGAGCCACGCACACGATTCCCGCCACGACGACGAGTGCGCCGCGCAGGCGCAGACGACTATGCAACATGAGCTTCCCCCTGAGCTGATTGCTTGTCAGCTGCATCCGATCATACCCGCGAACGATCGCTTGTCGAGCGGAAGTTGCATGATCGCAACGCCTGGCGTTGCACCGGCACGCGCGTGCGCGATCTCGTCCAAACGAGGGATTGCTGCGATCATGCAATGGCTATGATCGCTGTCTTTTCGCTGCGGGACGGCACGGGGGTCCAGTGAGGCAGGCGTCACTGAGCGTGCGTCGTGCGCGCACGGTTGTTGCGATTCTGCTGCCGCTGGTTGCGGCCTGTGCGCGTCACGCGCCGATCGACTACAGCGGACCGATCGCCGGCTGGCCGGCGTGGGGCGCGAACGAGGGCGGTGAGCGCTATTCGCCGGCCACGCAGATCACGCCCGAGAACGTCACCCAACTGAAGATCGCCTGGACGTACCGCATCGGTGCCGCGGAACTCTCGCCCGCGCATCCGACCAGCCCCGCCGAGGCACGGCGCATGCTGGCGCAGGGCTACACGCCGGAAGTTCATCGTCTGCCGGCGCTCGAGGCGACACCGATCCTGGCCGATGGGCGGCTGTACCTGTGCTCGAGCATGAACCGCGTCGTCGCGCTCGATCCGGAGAGCGGGCACGAGCTGTGGTCGTTCGATCCGAAGCTCGACACCACCGGGCTGGTGCTGCTCAACTGCCGCGGCGTCAGCTTCTACCGCGACCGTACGGCTGCGGCGGAGGCGGCCTGCGCCGAGCGGATAATCACCGCCACCCAGGACGCGCGCCTCATCGCGCTCGACGCACGCAACGGGCGGCCGTGCGCGGACTTCGGCCGCGCCGGCACCGTCGATCTGCGTGCGGGGCTGGGCCATACCGTCCCGGGCGACTATGGCGTCAGCGTGCCGCCGGCCGTGGTTGCCGACCGGATCATCGTCGGCGGACGCATCACCGAGGACATGCGCGCGGACATGCCTGGCGGGGTGGTGCGCGCCTTCGATGCGCACAGCGGCGCCCTGGTGTGGGCGTGGAACGCGCTGCCACCAGCGGCGGCCGGCGCGCCGGCGCAGGAAGACTATCCACGCTCGACGGCCAACTCCTGGTCGGCGTTCTCCACCGATCCTGCGCTGCGGCTCGTCTTCATCCCGACCGGCAACGCGCAGCTCGGCATCTACGGCGGCACGCGCGGCGGACACATCGATGCGCGCGATGACTACGCCAGCTCGGTGGTGGCGCTCGATGCGATCAGCGGCCGCGTGGTCTGGCACTTCCAGACCGTGCACCACGACCTGTGGGACTACGACGTGCCGGCGCAGCCGGTGCTGTTGGATTTCCCGACCCCCGCAGGCCCGGTGCCGGCGGTGGTGCAGGCCACGAAGCAGGGTTATCTCTTTATCCTCAACCGCGTGACCGGCGCACCGCTCGTGCCGGTCGAGGAGCGCCCCGCGCCGCAGGAGGGAGCGGTGCCCGGAGAGCACCTGGCGCCGACCCAGCCGCGCCCGACGAGTGATGGGTACGTGCTGCTGCGCCCCACGCTGACGGCGGCAGACATGTGGGGATTCACGCCCTGGGACAAGGCCCGCTGCCGCGCGCTCTTTAGCAGTCATCGGTACGCTGGTGTTTTCAGTCCGCCCTCGCTCGAGGGCACGATCACCTATCCCAACAACATGGGCGTGATGAACTGGGGCAGCGTTGCCATCGATCCGGTGCGCCAGCTGCTCATCGTCAACACCAGTCACATTGCCGGCATCACGCAGCTCGTGCCGCGGCAGGCGGCGGATATGGCGTTCGAGCGCGGCGAGTGGCTGCTGGCGCAGGCCGGTACGCCGTACGCACTGCGCTGGACACCGCTGCTGTCCCCCTGGGGCGCGCCCTGCAACCGCCCGCCGTGGGGCGAGCTGGTGGCGATCGATCTCAAGACGGCCCACCAGCTGTGGAAGGTAGCGCTCGGCACGACGCGCGACCTGGCGCCGTTTCCGCTGTGGTTCCGGATCGGCACGCCCAACATTGGCGGACCCCTGGTGACGGCATCGGGCCTCACCTTCATCGGCGCAGCGACCGATGACTTCCTGCGCGCCTTCGATACCCTCACGGGCCGGGAGCTGTGGAAGGGCAGGCTGCCGGCGGGACCGCAGGCGACCCCGATGACCTATCGTGTGAATCCGGGCAGCCGCCAGTTCGTGGTGATCGCGGCCGGCGGCCACCGCTACATGGGCACGAAGCTCGGCGACTATCTCGTCGCCTTCAGCTTGTGAGGGTGTAGTCCGCCAGATCCGGACTGCGCGTCCATTTCCAGTAGTCCGCGAGCCGCCACGGCGAGGTGGTCACCACGCGCCCGGCGCGGTTGCGGTACCAGCTGTCTGCCGCCGGATGTGACCAGACCAGTGTTTCCAACTCCGCAGCGAGGCGTCGGCTGTAGTCCTCGTAGACCTCGCGCCGGCAATCCATCGCCCTCACCCCTCGCTCGATCAGTGCCTGGATGGACGCCGTCGAGTAGCGCACCTGACACTCGGAGTGAAAGATGATGCTGCCGGCGTGTGCCAGGTTGGTGGCCGGGCCGTACAGACAGAACAGGTTGGGAAAATCCGGCACGCACATGCCGAGGTAGGCGCGTGGCTCGTCGCCCCAGACATCGCGCAGGGATTTGCCGTGGCGGCCAACGATGTTCATGGGTGCAAGGAACTGGGTAGCGTGAAAACCGGTCGCGTAGACGATGACGTCCACGTCGTAGTGACCGTGTCGGCCCACGATGCCGGTTGCATCGAGCCGCGTCACCCCTTCGTCGATCAGCTCGACATTCGGCTGCTGCAGGGCCTTCAGCCAGCTACCGTTGTCCTGCAACATGCGCTTGCCCATGAAGGGGAACTTCGGCGTCACTTTCTCGAGCAGCTCGAGATTGCCGTTCACCTGGCTCTTCATGTACTCGATGAGCTGCGTGCGGTACTGATCGTTGAGCGCATTCACCGCCCGCTCCGGGTGTGGCCAGCTCTTGTCGATGCGCAGCGCAGGCAGGATGCCGTCGCTCCCGGGATAGAAGATGAGGAAGCGGAACCAACGACCGTAGTACGGCACGTGCTCCACCAGCCAGCGGAACTGCGGGCTGACGGCGTCGTGGTACAGCGGGTTCGGCAGCATCCACGGCGCCGAACGCTGGAACACATACAGCCGCGCGGCGACCTTGGCGACCTCCGGCACGATCTGAAACGCGCTGGCGCCCGAGCCGACCACGGCGACGCGCTTGCCGGCGAGGTCGAGCTGCGGGTCCCAGGCGCCGGAATGCAGCTGCACGCCGCGGAACAGCGCGCGTCCCTCGATGTCCGGGATCTTCGGCCGGTTGAGCTGCCCGACGGCGCTCACGATGGCGTTCACTCGCAGGCGCTGCGGCGCGGCGGCGTCGGCGCTCCTCAGCTCCACGTCCCAGGTGCAGGACGCTGCGTCGTAGCGCGCGGCGGTGACCTCGGTATTGAAGCGGATCGAGGACTCGAGCGCGTGACGGCGCACGAAGCTGCGGAAGTAGGCGAGCAGCTCGTCGCGCCGCGAGAAGTACTCGCTCCAGGCGTAGGGCTCGAAGGAGTACGAGTAGAAGTGGTTGGCGATGTCGACGCGGCAGCCGGGATAGGAGTTCTCGTACCACGTGCCGCCGACCGAGCCGTTCTTCTCCACCACCGTGAACGGGATGCCCGCCTCTTTCAAACGCAGCGCCTGCAGCAGTCCCGACATGCCGGCGCCGATCACCAGCACGTGGAACCTCGCCCGCTCAGCGAGCGGCACCTCGCGCGACCAGCGCGGCGCACGCGAATCGTTGCCATCGAGTGCCAGCTCTTCCAGCATCATCGGCACGTACTCGTCGCCGACACGCTCGCCGACCATGAAATTCATCATGCGCTGCACCAGTGCCGGCGAGGGCTGCGGCGGCAGCGTGCAGCCGCGATCGCGGTACTGCCTGAGCGCCTGCAGCACCCTGTCGCGCACGCTCGCCTGCTCGGCCTCACTCAGGTTCCCCTGGAAGCCGCCCATCATGACGACCTTCGGGCGTATCGATCCTTCCAGCAGGCTCGCATCACCGGTGAGGTGTATCAGCGACATCATCAGGGTCGGCGCGCTGGCATCCTCGAGCGCCCAGGCGATGACCTCGTCGCTCTCGGTGAGCGGCTTCTCGGCAGGCAGCAGGTGCTCGCTCATCGCTTAACTTACTCGCGCAGCTAACGGCTTGGGCAAGATACGCGCTTGCGCGCCGCGCGCGCATCCGCGGATACTCGTAGTCTCAATCGGTTACCTCGCCGCTCACCGTGATGCGTGCTTTGGCCAGTGCCGGCCGGCCGCCAGTGTGCAACGTCTCGAGCGGCAGCAGCCGGGCGGTCACCGCCGGCGGCGCCGCCTGCGTCAGGATGAGCCTCAAGCTCATGCCGCCGTGCACGTGGCCGCCCGGATCGAGCCAGTTGCCGCCGATGCCGGGATCGCGGTCGGCGATGACGATGAGCACGGAGCCGTCCGGCTCGCGCACGCAGCGGTACTTGGTGACGTGCCCCTGGCCGTCCTCGTAGTTGTCGAAGTTCTCCTGCCACGGGTTGCACAGCTGAAAGATCCAGTAGTCGCACTCGGGCGGCGTGAAGCTGAGCACCAGGGCCTCATCGGGCGCCTTGACCCAGGTGCCGAAGCCGTGATGGCGGTCGGGAACGCCGCCGTTGCTCAGGTAGACGTTGCGGCTGAAGCGGATGCCGTTTGGGCGCTTGCTGAGATTGTCCTGCCACCAGGAGCGCACCAGCTCGAGATACGCGAGCACGAGCTGGCCGCTCTTGGCGAGCTGGGTGCTGAGGTGAGCCGCATCCAGCGGCCGCGGCGAGGGATGATCGAGACGCTCGATGCGGAAGTGCGGGGCGACTTCCGTGGCGCGGTCGTGGTGAACGATGCGGATCAGTAGCCCGACGCAATCTGCGCTGATCTGCAGCCAGTTGCCCCCGCCAGGCGGTGGCTCGCGACTGACGAGCACCTGAAAATTCCCCTGCGAGTCGTACTGGATGGCCTGGCTCTGCAGCATCGCCGTCGTGTGCAGCAGCGCTGGATTGCACTCGGTGAGGCCCGCGAAGCCGCGCGTGGCCCAGTCGTGCGCCCCGGCGTCTTCCGGCTGCCGCGCCGACCAGGAGGCCAACACGAAGTACGGAACCGTGCCGCGCGTGCCGCGGATCAGGTAGCTGTGGTGACCGTCGACAAACTCCGCCAGCAGGTGATCCTGATCGGGCGACTGGAAGTTGATCGACTGGCGCCACGGCGCATCGCGCAGCCGCGGACGCTCGGGCTCGCAGTTCTCGACGAACCGCTCCAGCCCGTTACGGATCAGACGCGTCAGGAAGCGGTACCACTCGGCACGGTCGAGTTCGGTGGGCTCCGTGCCGAAGCGCTCGATTGCGCGCCCGGCGAGCCGCAGCACCTCGCAGTAATCCTCCCAGGCGCGCCCCGACAGCAGACGCTGCGCGGCTTGCTCCTGTGACGATGGCTTGGCCGTCATGACACGCGCATGCTACCCCGTCTCGGGGATGCGGGTAGTGGGGCGCCCGGGTGCACAATCGCATCATGAGCACTGCCAGGGCGGCGCCGGGCGCCGTCGTCGTGGGTACCGGGTTCGGTGTCTTCACGCATCTGCGCGCCCTGCGCGGCGCCGGTTTCGAGGTGCGCGCGCTCATCGGGCGCGATCCCGCCAAGACCGCCGCGCGCGCCCGATTGCTGGGCGTGCCGCGCGCCTGCACCTGCCTCGGCGCAGCTCTCGAGGACAGCGCGGTGCAGCTGGTGACCATCGCTACCCCGCCGGCGACCCACGCCACGCTGGTGCACGAGGCGGTGGCAGCCGGTAAACACGTGCTATGCGAGAAGCCGTTCGCCATGAATCTCACCGAGGCGCGCGAGATGCTGAGCGCCGCCGAGCGCGCCCGCATCGTGCACGCACTGGGCGTGGAATTCCGCTTCGCGACGATGCACGAGCTGCTTCGCCGCACCATCGCAGCCGGCGCGATCGGTGAGCCGCGCCAGGCGCTGTTCGCCTGGCTGGTGCCGTTCCTGTCTCACCCGGCGGCGCAGGTACCGGCGTGGTGGGAGGATGAGGCGCAGGGCGGAGGCTTTCTCGGCGCCTGGGGTTCACACCTCATCGATCAGGTGCGGGTGACTCTCGGGGAGTTCGCCTCGGTGAGCGCGCGGCTGCAGACGCTGTCGGGCAAAGCCGGCATGAGCGCGGATGACACGTTTTCCGCTCAGTTCCGCCTGGCGAACGGCCTGGAGGGTGTGTTCCTCGAGTCGATGGCCGCACCCGGGGACATGTTCGGCATCGTGCGCATCTCCGGCAGCGCGGGCGCGGCATGGATCGAGGGCGTGCAGGGCGAGGAGCTGTGGGTCGCCGATCGCACCGGCAACAAGAAGCGCGTGCCGGTGCCGGAGGAGTTGGTGCTGCCGCCGCCGGTACCTTTCCCGCACTCCGAGGTCATGGTCACCGCCTACGAGCAGGCACACGCCTTCGGCACCGACCTGGCGCCATACACGCGGCTGTTCGAGCGGATGCGCGCCCGGATCGAGGGGCGAGCTGGCCGGGCAGGGGGCGATGCGCCGCCGCTGGCAACGTTCGCGGACGGCGTGGCCTGCCAGGCGGTGATCGATGCGATGCGCACCTCGGCGGCCGCACGACGCTGGGTCGACGTCACGGCCACAGCCTGAAGACAGCGCCGCACAACGAGAGACGAGCATGTCCGACGACGAGACCATCGGCAGAGTGATCAGCGGCGCCTCATGGGAGAGGTTCTGCGATGCGCTCAAGGCGGCCGGCCTTGAGGTGCTGCGGCCGGAAGTGCCGGCCACCGAGCTCGACCGCGCGGAAGGGTGGCGCTATCTCACGCGTCTTACCCGCGTCGGCCTCGAGATGATGCTGGAGTGCGGCGACCCGGACTTCCCGGTCTTCTATCAGGCGTCGAACACCACGCTGAAGATCGGCGGCGACAACCCGGACAACGTCTACTGGAACGCCACCATCGCCGGGGATCGCGAGTATCGCCTGCGCGGCACGCGCGGCACGGTGCGTTACCTGTCCTTCGCGACCAAGGCAAACCGTTATGCGGTGGACGGCACGCTGGCTTCCACCGGCGAGCTCGACGCACCGAAGCTCACCATCAATGCCGATGGTACCTTCGAGGTGCTCGTCAGCCGCAACCCGCAGCCGGGCAACTGGCTGCCGATGGCGCATGATTCCAGCATGCTGCTGGTGCGCAACACGATCCTCGACCACGCCCGCGAGACGCCGGCGGTCATGAGCATCGAGCGCATCGGTGCACCCGCCAAGCCGGCGCCGCTCACCGCCGCGCGCATCGAGCGGGCACTGCTCGCCACCGCCGCGTTCGTCAAAGGCACCGCGCACACCTTCGCCGACTGGGTGCAGATGTTCCGCGCGCAGCCCAATCAGCTGTGGACCGTCGAGCAGGCCATGTTCTTCCGTGCCGGCGGTGATCCCAACATCTTCTACCTGCACGGCTACTGGGCACTGCAGCCGGATGAGGCACTGGTGATCGAGGTGCAGCCGCCGGAGTGCGAGTTCTGGAACTTCCAGCTCGACAACTACTGGATGGAGTCGCTCGACTACCGCTATGCGCCGGTATGGGTCAACAGCCACACGGCGCGCTATAACGCCGACGGCTCCGCCACCATCACGATCGCCCGCGAAAATCGCGGCTTCAGCAACTGGATGGATACCGACGGCCACACCACGGGCAGCATGCTGCTGCGCTGGACGCGCGCCAAGTCGCACCCGGTGCCCGCATGCCGCGTGGTGAAGCTCGGCCACGCTGCGGCGGCGTAGGCGGCGCTTCCTGCGCATGGCTGTCGCGGCAGCGGTGCTGCGCACCGACGAGGCGCGCTTCGCGCAGCTCGAGGATTTTCCGTTCGCACCGCGCTACGTCGAGCTGCCCGATGCGCGCGCAGGTAGGCTGCGCATGGCGGCGATCGACGAGGGTCCGCGCACGGCGCCGGTGGCGCTGCTGCTGCACGGCGAGCCGACGTGGAGTTACCTCTACCGCCGCGTCATTCCCGAGGTCACGCGCGCCGGCTTCCGCGCGGTAGCCCCCGATTTCATCGGTTTTGGCCGTTCCGACAAGCTCAGTCGCCGCAGCGACTACAGCTACGCGCGATTCGTGCGCTGGCTCGGCGCGTTCGTGGCGGCGCTCGACCTCAGACGCGTGACGCTCGTATGTCAGGACTGGGGTGGCCCGATCGGACTGTCGCTGCTGGCGCAGGTGCCGCAGCGCTTCGCCGCGGTGCTGGCAGCGAACACTCTGCTGCCCAACTGCGAGCCGCCGCCTGCGGGCATCGCCGACTGGCCCGGCCCGCTCATCGAGGGCTGGGTGGCCCATGTGGCCGCCGCCCAGGATCTGTCGGTGAGCAGCGTCATCGCCGCGGTGTGTCGCCACGCGCCTTTGGCTCACGTGCTCGCCGCCTACGATGCGCCGTTTCCGGATGCCAGCTACCAGGCCGGGGTGCTCGCCTTTCCCGGCCTGATACCCATCCGCGCAGACATGCCGGGGATCGCGGAGAACCGCGGGGTGTGGCGATTTCTGCAGAGTTTCACGCGTCCGTTCGTGACCGCCTTCAGCGATGGCGATCCGACCACCGCTCCCTGGGCGGAAGTGTTCCGCCGCCGCGTGCCGGGCGCGGCCGGGCAACCGCACACGATCATTCGCGGCGCGGGTCACTTCCTCCAGGAGGAGCAGGGCGAGGCGCTCGCCGCAGTGCTGGTCGATCTTCTCAGGAAGAGCGCTGACGGCTGAGCACGACGTGCGTGGTCGCCGCCGTGGGCACGTGCCCCGTGCAGCGATAGCCCAGCTGCGTCAGATCGAGGCCGGCGAACAGCGCCTCACCGGCCCCGAGCAGCACGGGCGAGATCGTCAGATGCAGCTCGTCGACGAGGCCGGCGCGCAGGTACTGACGCAGCGTGGCAACCCCGCCGCCGAGACGGACGTCCTGACCACGCGCCGCCGCGGTTGCCTGCTGCAGGGCGGCGTGAATCCCCTCGGTCACGAAGTGAAACGTCGTGCCGCCCTGCAGGGTGAGGCTCGCCCGCGCGTGATGCGTCAGCACGAACACCGGGGTGTGGAAGGGGGGATCCGCGCCCCACCATCCCTGCCAGCGCTCGTCCGGCCACGGACCGCGCACCGGCCCGAACATGTTGCGGCCCATGATCCAGGCGCCAATGCCCTGAACGCCGCGCGCGACGAAGTCATCGTCGATGCCGGTCGATCCCGTTGCGGCATCCCGGCCGTGCATCTGCTGGAACGCGCGCGTGCCGAACATCCACTCGTGCAGCGCGCGTCCGCCGCGGCCGAGCGGATTGGCGAGGTCCTGCTGCGCGCCGGCGCCGAAGCCCTCGAGCGAGAGCGCGAACGCATGCACCCGCAGCTTCGCCACGGGCCGCTCACTCGAGGTAGAACTGACTGAAGTACTTGCGCCACTTCAGGATCTCGCCGTCGCCGTCGCACAGCAGCGGCTGCGCGCGGTAGCGCTTGTTGTTCCAGACGATCATGTCGACCGATTCGAAGCCGGCCTCGGCGCCAGTGCCCTGGCCGACCTGCTCCTGCAGCATGTCGGCGGCGAGCTTCGCCTCGGGCGTGCCCTCGGGGTACTTACGGTGCGTGAAGCTCATGCGCATGATGGTGCGGTCGCGCGCGACCGGGGTCGGGTAGCTGACCATCGTGGTCACCACCTTGCCCTTGGTGAAGCGCACCAGCTGCAGGCCGGGGCCGGTCTGCTCGATGATGATGTAGCCGTTGGCCATGTTCACGTGCCAGCGGATGCCCTCGGCGCGGCACTCGCCGGTCGGAATGATCGGCGCGTGGTGCAGGAACTTCAGATGCGCGAAGTCGACCCCGTTCTCGCCGAGCTCCTGGATGAAGGTGTTGACCGGCCACTCCCCGCGCCGCGGGGTGATGTAGTCGGGGTCCGAAAGCTCAGGCACCTGCGGGATCTCCCACTGCGGCGCAGCGCCCCGCGGGTGATACCAGGCCCAGACGATGCCGTACTTTTCGATCACCGGCAGCGCGCGCAGGATCGGCTGGCGCTTGACGACCGGAGGTAAGACCCTCGCGTACGGGATGCGCGTGCACCACCCGCCGGTGTCGTAGGCCCAGTGATGGAACGGGCAGCGCAGCGAATTGCCTTCCACTTTGCCGCCATGCCCGAGGTGTGCGCCGAGGTGCGGGCAGTAGGGATCGACCACGCCTGCCGCACCGGTCTCGGCGCGGAACATCACCCACTCCTGGCCGAAGTACCTGATGTTCTGCAGCTCGCCGGGCTTGAGGTCCTCGCTGTAGCTGACGAAGAACCAGCCGAACGGCACGGGCAGGGGACATCGCTCCACCGGGCCGCCGCCGGCGAGTTCGGTGCGGTCGGTCGGCAACGGGGTCACAGCGCTGTTCATGGTCGCTCTCCTGAAAGATCCTGTGCCGTCAGCTAAAGGTCGGGCGCGCCCGGCTGACTCATGTAATAAGGTCCGATGATCATGCCGCCGTCCACCACGATCTCCGCCCCGCACACGTAGGAGGCCTCGTCGCTCGCGAGGAACAGCGTCACGTGCGCCACTTCCTCGGCCTGGCCGATGCGCCCGAGCGGCACGGTCCTGAAGAAGCGCGCGGTCGCGGCCTGCACTTCCGGGCTCGCACCGGGCCGCGTGGTCATGGGCGTGCTGATGCCACCGGGGTGCACCGAGTTGAGGCGAACGCCGCGCGGGCCGAGCTCCATCGCGGCTACCTTGGTGAGACCGCGCACGCCCCACTTGCTGGCCGAGTAGGCGGCGGTCGCATTCGAGCCCTTCATGCCGTCGATGGAGGAGATGTTAACGATGGCGCCGCCACCGCGGTCGATGATGAGCGGGGCGATGGCCTTGATGCCGAGGAACGTGCCGACGAGGTTCACGGCGAGCACCCGCTCGAACTCCTGCCGCGTGATGTCGAACAGGCCGCGCATCAGCAGCACGCCGGCGTTGTTGACCAGGATGTTCACCGCGCCGAAGCGCGTGACGGCGTCCTGTCCCACGCGCTGCCAGTCCTCCTCGCTGGCGACGTCGTGGTGCCGGAACACGCAGCGCTCGCCCAGCTCGCGCGCGAGCGCTGCGCCTTCCGCATCCAGCACATCGGTGAGCACCACGCGCGCGCCCTCGGCGACGAACAGGCGCGCCGTCGCCGCTCCCATGCCGCGCGCGGCGCCGGTGATGATAGCCACCTTGTTCGCCAATCGGTTCATGGTGCGCCCCTCGCGAGCGGCACGGCGGCCGCAGCTTGCGTAAAGCTGCGACAACGGTACCCGACGATAATCGAAACCGCCAGTACGTTAATTGACCGCGGCCGGCGCTGGCGCGCACAATGGCCACGCCCGCGCGGCGGTCCACCCGGCCGCTGCGCCCATGCCAGGAGGATCGCACCATGAATGCCGTTGCCGTAGCGGCGGAGCGTCTCGTCTCGGCCGACTCGCACGTCCACTTCACCGATGAGTGGGTCAAGGCGCGCTTGCCGGTGCGCCTGCATACCGTATGGGACGAGGCCGCGAAGAAGCAGGCTGCCTACGAGGCGAGTGAGCTGCGTCGCGGCCAGAGGCAGCTGCAGCTCGAGGACTTCGTCGATCCGGAGGCCGCCAAGGACCCCGGACACTTCGAGCCGCACGCCAAGCTTGCGGCCATGGATCGCGACGGGGTGCAGGCGGAGGTGATCTTTCCCGAGGTGGGCGGGGCGAAGTACTGCACCCCGTCACTGATGGGCGCGCACTGGAAGGAGGCGCTCAGCGGCTACAACGACGGCATGGCGGACTTCGCCAGCATCGACCCGCTGCGCCTGCTGAGCGCGTACCAGATTCAGCTGTTCGATATCGACTTCGCGGTGAGCGAGGTGCGGCGGCTCGCGCTGCGCGGCGCGCGCTGCGTGCAGATCACGCCGTTTCCGACCGAATTCGGGCTGCCCGACGTCAACGACCGGCGCTACGACCCGCTGTGGTCGGTGCTGTCGGAGACGGGTATCACCATTCTCAATCATCTCGACGTCAAGGCATCGCTCTGGGATGTGTTCCGTCGCGACCCGACACCGCAGAAGGGCATCTTCACCGCGATGCCGGCGATGGCGCTCGCCGAGCCGCTCGCGTTCTGGATCCTGACCGGCACGCTCGAGCGCTTCCCGAAACTCAAGGTGGTGCTGGTCGAGCCGGGCCTCGGCTGGCTGCCGTTCTTCTTCGAGGTGGTGCTGGATGCGCGCATGCACGCGCACTACGATTTTCCCGGCGTGAAACTGCTGCCGAGCGAGTACTTCAAGCGCCAGATGGGCGCGACCTTCATGTATGAGCCCAACGGGCTGGCTGCGGCCTACAAGTTCTTTGGCCCGGATTGCCTGTACTGGTCGACCGACTTTCCGCACCCGGCGACCTGTTGGCCGAACTCGCGCAAGGTGGTCGCCGAGCAGTTCGCCAAGGCCGGCATTGGGCAAGCCGATCGTCGCAAGATCGTGAGCGAGAACGCGCTGCGCCTGTTCGGCCTGCCAACCTGAGCATGGCCGGCGTCCTCGACGGGCTGCGGGTGCTCGATCTCTCCTGGGGGGTCGCGGGCCCGATGACGACCATGCTGCTCGCCGATCACGGCGCGCAGGTGACCAAGATCGAGCCGCCGGGCGGAGATCCGTTCCGCAGCCAGCTCGGTTACCACGTATGGCAACGCGGCAAGCGCAGCGCCGTGCTCGATTTGAAAGACCCCGCCGAGCGCGCCAGCTTTCTTGCGCTCGCGAGCCAAGCGGATGTGCTGGTCGAGAGCTTCTCGCCCGGAGTGACGGCGCGGCTGGGCATCGACTTCGACACGCTGAGCAAGGCGAATCCGCGCCTCATCTACTGCTCCATCACGGCTTACGGCCGCAACAACCGCCACGCGGGCCGCCCGGGTTACGACGCGCTGGTGGCCGCGCGCACCGGCTTGCACTGGGAGCAGCGCGGCTGGCCCGAGGGCGCCATCAATCACATGGCGCGGGTCAGCGATCCGTATGCGGACATCGAGATTCCCTACGAGTGGCTGCAGGGCGCACCGCGCCCGGGGCCGCTGTTTCCCGCCTCGCACTGGCCGAGCCTCGGCGCGTTCTTTGCCGCGAGCACGGCGGTGAGTGCCGCACTGCGGGCGCGTGAGATCACCGGCCAGGGACAGTGGGTGGAGACCTCACTCCTGCAGGGGGCGCTCGCCTGCGCGAGCGGCGCGTGGCAGCGCGCCGAGAAGATCGATGCGCCGATGTTCAACAGCTGGATCCTCGGCTCGCGCTCGCCCAAGGGACACTTTCAATGTGCCGACGGTCGCTGGATTCACAACTGGGTGCCGAACCCGCGTTTCCTGCTGACCGCGGCGGCGGGTGACGAGCTCAACGCCACGCCGGATCTGAAGGCGCGCAACGATCCGGACCGCTTCGGCACCGGACCCGAGGAGCTCCTGGTAATGATGCATTACCAGCCGCTGCTCGCGGAGGCGGTGGCCAAGTTCCCGGCCGGTGCGTGGGTGGAGGCTGCGGCGACGGCGGGCATGACGATCCAGGACGTGCGCTCGCCCGAGGAAGCGCTGAGCGACCCGCTGTTCCTCAGGGACGGCTGTGTCGCGGAGGTCAACGACCCGGAGTTGGGGGCGATCCGTCAGGTCGGCATCACCTATCGCCTGGAGACGAGCCGCGGCGCGATCCAGGGCCCGGCACCGCGCGTCGGCGAGCACACCGAGGCGGTGAAGCGCGAGGCGGCGAGCGCGTCCTCAGCGCCGCGGCGTGCTGTGCGCGCCGCGCGCCGGCTCGGCGCGCCGCTCGAGGGCATCCGCGTGCTCGATCTGGGGCTTGCGATCGCCGGGCCCTATGGCACGCAGATCCTCTCGGACCTCGGCGCCGAGGTCATCAAGATCAATGCGCTTTACGACACCTACTGGCATTCCAACCACATCGCCTACATGGCCAATCGCGGCAAGCGCAGCATCGCGCTCGATCTGAAGGATCCGCGCGCCATGACGGTGCTGCAGCGGCTGGTGCGCACAGCGGATGTGGTGCAGCACAACATGCGTTACGACGCTGCCGAGCGGCTGAAGATCGACTACCAGAGCCTCTACGCGCTCAATCCCCGGCTCGTCTACTGCCACACCCGCGGCTTCGAGACCGGGCCGCGCGAGTCGCTGCCGGGCAATGACCAGACCGGCGCGTGCCTCGCGGGCGTGCAGTACGAGGATGGCGGCATGGCACACGGCGGCCGGCCGCTCTGGTCACTCACCAGCCTCGGGGATACCGGCAACGGCTTCCTGTCTGCGATCGCAATCATCCAGGCGCTCTACCACCGCGAGCGCACCGGGGCGGGCCAGTTCTGCGACACCTCTATCGTCAATGCGCACCTGCTCAATAGCTCTTATGCGCTGGCGCGGCCCGACGGCTCGGGCTTCGAGCGCCCGCGCATCGACGCGCTGCAGCTCGGTGCCAGCGCGCTCTGCCGCCTGTACGAGACCCGCGCCGGCTGGCTGTGCCTGGTGCTGGCGACGCCGGAGGAATGGGATCGCTGCTGCGTGGCGCTCGGCCTCGCGGAGCTCGATCTCGATCCGCGCTTCGCAACGCCGGCGGCGCGCGCGGCCAACGACGCCGCCCTCGCCGAGCTGCTCGCGGCGCAGCTGCGCCAGCGCACGGCCGCCGAGTGGTTCGCGCTGCTCGATGCGGCCGGCGTGCCGTGCGAGATCTGCGACCCCGACTTTGCGCTGCGCCTGCACGATGACCCGGAGTTCAAGTCGCGCGGCTGGGTGGCTTCCTACCCGCATCCCTTCGTCGGCCGGCTCGATCAGATCGGCCTGCTGTTCGATTTCTCCGCCACGCCCGCCCGTGTGCAGGGACCACCGCTGATCGTCGGCCAGCACAGCCGCGAGATCCTCGCCGAGCTCGGCTATTCGGCCGCCGAGATCGAGGAGCTGTGCAAGGACTGCGTGCTGGCCTGGAGTCCGAGGGAGGGGCATCGCAAGGTGAGGAGCCCCTGGCAGCCATCGACGCCCGCGCCGCCGGCGGAGAAGAACGCATGAGTGCGGCCGAGCCCGGGGCGGAGGCCGTAACGCGGCCGGACCCGGTGTACACGCCGGACGCGGCGTTCTTCTGGGAGGGCGCGGCACGCAGTGAGCTCCTGGGTCAGCGCTGCGCCGACTGCGGGCGCTTTGCGCATCCACCACGGCCGATGTGCCCGGCCTGTCACAGCGTGCGACGGGAAATCGTTCGCCTGAGCGGCCGCGGCACGGTGTACAGCTGGATCATCCCGCGGCATCCGCCGCCGATCGGTTTCGCCCAGAGCCCGGTGGTGGCGCTGATCGAGCTGGAAGAGGGCATCCGCCTGGTCTCGAATGTCGTGGATGCAGCTCCCGAGAGCGTGCGCAATGGACTCGCCGTGGAAGTGTGTTTCGCGCCGACGCGCGGTGGGCACGCGGTACCGGTGTTTCGCCCGCGGCGAACGGCAGGCTGAGCGCCGTGACGGAATACGCCGCCATCGCCGGCATCGGTCAGACCGAGTTCTCCAAGAACTCCGGGCGCAGCGAGCTGCAGCTCGCTGCGGAGGCTTCCCGCGCCGCGCTCGCCGATGCGGGCATCGACCCGGCGGATGTCGACGGCATGATCACTTTCACGCTCGATCCGAGCGATGAGATCGGCCTCGCCCGCTGCCTGGGCGTGAAGGATCTCGCCTACACCACGCGCATTCCGGGCGGCGGGGCGGCCTCCGTCGCCACGCTCTGTCAGGCGATGGCCGCGGTGAGCTCGGGTATCGCCGAGGTAGTGCTCATCTGGCGTGCCATGAACGAGCGCTCCGCGTATCGCTTCGGTCAGCCGCTGGTGCCCGCGAGCGGCGGCGTGGTGAACGTCGCCGGCCAGGGCACGGGGTCGCTCCTGTGGTGCATGCCGTTCGGCGCACAGACGCCGGCGAGCTGGGAAGCGCTCGCCGCGCAGCGCTACATGGCCGCCTTCGGTGTCGACAATCGCGATCTGGGTCACGTCTCGGTGGCGCAGCGCCGCTACGCCGCCACCAACCCGTTGGCCTGGTTTCACGGCAAGCCGATCACGCTCGAACAGCACCAGCAGTCGCGCTGGATCGTCGAGCCGGTGCTGCGGCTGCTCGACTGCTGTCAGGAAAGTGATGGCGGCGTGGCGCTCGTTGTCACGAGTCTCGCGCGGGCGCGGGATCTACGCCAGCGCCCGGTGCGCATCGTGGCCGCCGCGCAGTCGATTCCCGCAGAGGTCGAAGTGATCTCCAACTATTACCATGCCGACCTCACCCTGATGCCGGAGGCGCACGGCGTGGCGCGCCGGCTGTATGCGCGCTCGGGCCTGACGCCGGCGGACATGCAGCTGGCGATGCTGTACGACGCGTTCACTCCGCAGGTGCTCAAGCAGCTCGAGGCCTTCGGCTTCTGCAAGCGCGGCGAGGCGAAGGACTTCGTCAAGGAAGGCAACATCGGGCCCGGCGGGGCGCTACCGGTGAACACCAACGGCGGACTGATCGGCGAGGCGTACATTCACGGCATGAACAACATCACCGAAGCCGTGCGGCAGCTGCGCGGCACGGCCGCGAACCAGGTGCGCAACGTGTCGCATGCGCTGGTCTCCTGCGGCATGGCCGGGGCGATTCTCGCCCCCGCCTGAAGTCGCCGCCATGCGTGCCATCAAGCCCGGCCTGCGCCTGAAGAGCGCCGTGTGCGCCACGGAGATCATGGTCATTCGTGCCCCCGGCCTTGATGCGCAGCTGTGCTGCGGCGGAAGTGAGATGCTGCCGCTCGGTGAGCCGGCGCCGCCAGCTGTGCAGCTCGATCCGGCGCACGCCCACGGCTCGCTCATCGGCAAGCGCTACGTCGATGCGGCCGAGCGCTTCGAGCTGTTGTGCACCAAGGGGGGCGAGGGGTCGCTCAGCCTCGACGGGGCGCCCCTCGAGGTCAAGCAGGCGAAGGCGCTGCCGTCCTCGGACTGACATGAATCTCGCGCTGCTGCTCGACATGGCCGCCGATGCCTTCGGCGAGCGCAGCGCCGCGACCTGTGCCGGCCAGACCCTGACCTATGGCGAGCTGCGCCGCGCGGCGCGGCAGGCGGCGCGCACCGTGCGTGCGGGCGGATTCGCGCACGCGGCGCTCCTGGATACCAACGGACTGGCCGCGGCCGTCGCGCCGTTCGCCGCGGCCTATGCCGGCGTGCCCTATGTGCCGCTGAACTATCGCCTGACACCGGCCGAGCTCGGCGAGCTGCTCGAGCGCGTGGCCCCGGCGTGGCTGCTGGCGCCGAGCCGTTACCTCGAGCGCGTGCAGCTGCCGCCGAACGTGACCTGCGCGGCTCCGCAGCTCCTCGCGCAGGGGGCGGGGCAGGACTTCGACTCCGCGGAAGCGGCAGCGACCGAGACGCAGGGCAGTGCGGTCGCGATTCAGCTGTTCACCAGCGGCACGACCGGGAAACCGAAGGCGGCGCTGCTGCGGCACGAGCACGTCATGTCCTACATTCTCGGCACGGTGGAATTCGGCGCAGCCGGCGCGCGCGAAGCGGCGCTGATCAGCGTGCCGCCCTACCACATCGCCGGCATCTCGGCGGTGCTGAGCTCGACCTATGCGGGGCGGCGCATTGTCATGCTGCCCGATTTCGCGCCGGCAGACTGGGTGCGGCTGGTGGAGGAGGAGGGCATCACGCACGCGTTCCTCGTACCGACGATGCTGGTGCGTATCCTCGACTACCTCGGCGAGCAGGGTGCGTCGCCGCGTCTGTCGACGCTGCGCGCCGTGGCCTATGGCGGGGGACGCATGCCGCTCACGGTGATCGAGCGTGCGCTCAGCGCCTTCCCTGCCGTCGAATTCACCAACGCCTACGGACTCACCGAGACCAGCGCCACCATCTGTCTCCTGACACCGCAGGACCATCGGCTCGCTGCCGCCAGCGCCGAGGCGCCGGTGCGCCGGCGCCTGGCATCGGTCGGGCAGCCGCTGCCGACGATCGAGCTCGAGGTGCGCGATGAGGCCGGGCAGCGGCTCGGCGCCGGGCAGCCGGGGCTCATCTACGTGCGCGGCGCGCAGATCGCCGGCGAGTATCGCGATGCAGGCAGCCGTCTGGACGAAGCGGGATTCTTCTGTACCCAGGATCGCGGCTGGGTGGACGCGGCCGGCTACGTGTTTCTCGCAGGGCGGGCCGACGACGTGATCGTGCGCGGCGGGGAGAACATCTCGCCCGGGGAGATCGAGGAGGTGCTGCTGGCGCATGCGGCGGTGGCGGATGCGGTGGTGGTCGG
The DNA here is from genome assembly GCA_963837075.1 of uncultured Gammaproteobacteria bacterium. Classification (GTDB taxonomy): domain Bacteria; phylum Pseudomonadota; class Gammaproteobacteria; order Steroidobacterales; family Steroidobacteraceae; genus 13-2-20CM-66-19. The sequence continues at coordinate 2,412,673 of CAWILY010000009.1, forward strand.
CGTCGCGAGCGAGCAATGGGGCGAGACGGTCGCAGCCGCAGTGGTCGTGCGAGCGGGCAACGCCGTCAGCGTCGAACTGCTGCAGCAATGGGTGCGCGCGCGGCTGCGCTCCTCGCGCGTGCCCGAATGCATCGTCTTCAGGAGCGAGCTGCCGTACAACGAGATGGGCAAGGTGCTGCGCCATGTGCTGCGCCGCGAGCTCGCCGGCGCCTCCTAGAACGAGCGCGCGATCAGCTCCTTCATGATCTCGTTCGTGCCGCCGTAGATGCGCGTGACGCGTGCGTCGGCATACATGCGCGCCACGAGGTACTCGCTCATGTAACCGTAGCCGCCGTGCAGCTGCACGCATTCGTCGAGCACGCGCTGCTGCAGGTCGGTCGCCCACCACTTCGCCATCGCGGCGGTCGTCTCATCGAGCCGGCCCGCCACGACATCCTCGATGCAGCGGTCGATGAAGGTGCGCGCGACGCGCGCGCCGGTGGCCGCTTCCGCGAGCCGGAAGCGCGTGTTCTGGAACTCGAGCAGCGTCTTGCCGAAGGCGCTGCGGTTCCTGACATAGTCGATGGTCGCCGCCAGCGCTCCCTCCATCATCGCAACCGCCTGCACCGCGACGATCAGGCGCTCGTACGGCAGATCACCCATCAGCTGCGCGAAGCCGTGGCCTTGCGCACCGCCCAGCACGCAATCGGCCGGCACGCGCACGGCGTCGAAGAACAGCTCCACCGTGTCCTGTGCGTGCTGGCCGATCTTGTCCAGGAACCGGCCGACGCGGTAGCCGGGCAGATCGCGCGTCTCGAGCACCAGGATCGAGGTGCCTTTGGCACCGAGTACCGCGTCGGTCTTCACGACCAGCATGACGAGGCCGGCCAGGAAGCCGTTGGTGATGAAGATCTTCGAGCCGTTCACGAGGTAGCTGTCGCCATGGCGCTCGGCGCGCGTGCGGATGGCCTGCAGGTCCGAACCGGCGCCGGGTTCCGTCATGGCGATCGCACCCACCAGCTCACCGCTTGCCAGGCGCGGCAGCCAGCGGCTCTTCTGTGCTTCGGTACCGTGATTGAGCAGGTAATGCGCGGCGATGCTGTGTACGGCTTGCCCGAAGCCAGTGAGTCCGCGCCGCCACAGCTCCTCGTACAGCACCACCTCGTGGCGGAAGTCACCACCAGCGCCGCCGTACTGGGTCGGGACGTCGGCGCACAGCAGACCCTGCGCACCGGCCTTGCGCCACACCTCGTGCCCGACGTGATGCTGCGCCCGCCAGCGGGCATCGTGCGGCACCATTTCGGCCTCGACGAAGCGCGCCACGGCCTCGCGGTAGATCGCCAGGTCGTCGTTCATCCACGGGCTGACAGCGGCCGTCATGTCGACACCAGGGCTAGGGCTGCTGCCACGCGCTCGATGCGGCGACGAACCACTCGGGCTTGCCGGCCGTCCAGGTCTCGCCCCAGAGATTCGAGCCGCCGTTCACGTGCAGCGTCTGGCCGGTGATGAACGCGCCGCCGGGGCCGCCGACGAACAGCACACTCTCGGCGATCTCCCAGGGTGAGCCGGTGCGGCGCAGCGGGCAGGATTGCGCGTAGCGGCGGTAGATGCTCTCGGGGTATGCGGCCCAGCCTTCGGACGCGGTCGCTCCCGGTGCGACGCAGTTGACGCGGATCGCGAGCGGCGCCCACTCCACGGCCACGGCCTCGGTGAGCGCTACCACTGCGGCGCGCGCGGCACAGGTATGAGCCACCTGATGCAGCCCGCGTGGGGAGACTACGATGTTGACGATGCTGCCCGGCGTGCCGCTCGAGCGCCAATGGCGCGCCGCGGCCTGCACCATGTTGAACGTGCCGGTCAGGTTGGTGTCGATCACTGCCCGCCAGCCCTTGTCGCTGAAGTCGATCGCCGCCTGCGGGAACTGGCCGCCGGCGCTGTTGACCAGCAGGTCGAGCCCGCCACAGCGAGTCGCGGCGCGCTCGAACAGCCGTTCGACCGCTGCGCGCTCGCGGATGTCGAGCGCATACGTCTCGCAGCCGAGGCCGCAGCGCTCGAGCGCCGTGCGTACGCGAGCGAGCTTCGGGTCGGTGCGGCCGCAGATGAGCACGCGTGCCCCGAGCCGCGCCGCGAGCCACGCGGTTGCACGCCCGATGCCGCTGCCGCCGCCGGACACCACCACGGTTCGGCCCTTGAGCAGATCCGCCGCGAGCGTCGTGGGGCGACTCGCGAGCTCCGCGTCGCTGAGCCCGAGCGTGCCGGCCGTCGCTGCGGTCGAGCCGCTCATGGCGCCGCACTTGCCGCGGCCGCGCCGAGCAGCTCGCCGCTGATGATGAGCTTGCGAACCTCGGTCGTGCCGGCGCCGATCTCGAGCAGCTTGGTGGCGCGGAACAGGCGGTTGACCTCCGATTCCCAGATGTAGCCATTGCCGCCGTGTATCTGCACGGCCTCGCCCAGCACGCGGTTCATGGTTTCGGCGGCGTACATCACCGCAGCTGCGGTGAGCGCATGGATGTGACCGCGGCCGCCGCCGCCGATCTCCAGGTCGTTGGCCGCGGCCAGTACCCGGTAGGTGAAGGTGCGCATGGTCTCGACGGCCACGTACATCTCGGCAATCTTCGCCTGGATCATCTGGAACTCGGCGATCCGGCGGCCGAACTGCCGCCGCGACTGTGCGTACTCCAGCGCGAGCTCGAACGCGCGCTCGGCGACGCCTAAGCAGATCGGCGCGATCATGGCGCGCTCCAGATCGAGCCCGCTCATGACGACCGCGATACCGCCGTTCTCCGCGCCCACCAGGTTAGTCGCCGGCACCCGGCAGTCGCTGAACACCAGCTCCGCGGTCTGGCTGCCACGGAAGCCCATCTTGGCGAGCTTCTGCGCCACCCGGAAGCCGGCAAAGTGCTTCTCGACGATGAAGGCCGAAATACCCTGCGGCCCGCGCTCCGGAGCCGTCTTGGCGTAGACCAGCAGCACGTCCGCCACTGGACCGTTGGTGATGTAGAGCTTGGTGCCGTTCAGCAGGTAATGATCGCCATTGCGGCGGGCGGTAGTGCGCATCGAGCCGAGCGCATCCGAGCCGGCACCGGGCTCGGTGAGGCCGAGGGCGCCCACCCACTGTCCCGAGCACAGGCCCGGCAGATAACGCCGGCGCAGTTCCTCGCTGGCGTTGCGCCAGATGTTATTCACGCACAGGTTGTCATGCGCCACCCAGGAGAGCCCGAGCGCGTGATTCCAGCGCGAGATCGCCTGCAGCACGAGACCGCTGGTGAACAGGTCCGCCCCCGCACCGCCGTAGGCTTGCCCCACCGTGATGCCGAGATAGCCGTCGGCACCGAGGCGGGCGAAGGCCTGCGCCGGCCACCATTCTTCGGCGTCCATACGGGGAGCGAGCGGGTACAGCTCGCGGCGCGCGTACTCGGAAGCGCTGTCGAGCGTCGCCTGCTGCTCCGCCGTCAGTTCGAATGCCGCCGTGGACTGTGACATGCAACGATCCGGTGAGCTACGGTTGGGCCGCAGTCCAAAGCGTAATGAGTAATGCTCATCGTGTCTATAAATGAACCAGGACATTTGACAACCATGATCAAGTGAGGTGCACTCATTAGATGGCGAAAGGCTCGCTGCGGATCGGCTGCGGCTGCGGGTTCTGGGGCGACAGCGCCTCGGGACCGGCGCAGCTGGTGCGCCACGGCAACATCGACGTCCTGGCGCTCGATTACCTGTCGGAGATCACCCTGTCGTTGCTCGCGCGCGCGCGGGCGCGGCGCCCCGATGCGGGGTATACGGCCGACTTCGTCAGCGACGTCATGCGACCGCTCGCGCCCGAGATCGCCGCGCGGCGCATCCGTGTCGTCACCAACGCCGGCGGCGTCAATCCGCGTGCCTGTTGCGGCGCCGTGCGCGCGCTGCTGGCCGAGCTCGGCGTGCCGCTCGCAGTCGCCGCAGTGCTGGGCGATGACATCAGCAGCGAGCTGGATGTGCTGCGGCAGTCCGGGGTCCGCGACCTCGAGTCGGACGGGCCGCTGCCGGCGCAGGTGGTGAGCGCGAATGCCTACCTCGGCGCCTTTCCGATCGCGCAGGCGCTCGATGCCGGAGCCGACGTGGTGATCACCGGGCGCTGCGCGGACAGCGCCCTGGCGCTCGGCCCGCTGATCCACCGCTTTCGCTGGAGCGCCGCCGATCTCGATGCGCTGGCGATGGGGAGCCTCGCCGGTCACATCATCGAGTGCGGGCCGCAGGCCACCGGCGGCATCTTCACCGACTGGCGTGAGGTCGCCGCCGGCTGGCACGACATGGGCTATCCGATCGCCGAATGCGCCGCCGACGGCAGCTTCGTGGTGACCAAGCCCGCCGGCACCGGGGGGCGTGTGACGCCGGCGACCGTGGCCGAGCAGGTTACCTACGAGGTGCACGATCCGCGCCGCTACGTCCTGCCGGATGTGGTGTGCGATCTCTCCGCGGTGCAGCTTCAGGACCTCGGCGCGGACCGCGTACGGGTGACCGGGGCGCGCGGTCGGCCGGCAACGCCCTGGTACAAGGCGAGTCTCACCTACGCGGACGGCTACCGCTGCACGGCGACACTGATGATCGTCGGAGCGGAAGCGGCCGAGCGCGCCCGCCAGGTCGCGGCGGCCATACTCGCGCGGACCCGCAAGCTCCTCGCCGGGCGGGGCTTCGGCGATTACCGCGCCGTGTCCGTCGAAGTGCTGGGGGCGGAGGACATGTACGGTCCGCACGCGCGCACCAGCGCGACGCGCGAGGTGATTCTGAAGGTTGCCGTCGCGCACAGCGAGGAGCGCGCGCTCGAGCTGTTTGCGCGCGAGATCTATCCGTCCGCCACGGCCATGGCGCAGGGCATCACCGGTTTCGCCGGCGGCCGGCCCGCCGCGCAGCCGATCGTGCGGCTCGTCTCGTGTCTGGTGCCGAAGACGAGCGTGCACGTGAGCATCGAGACGCAGGACGGGGTAATCGAGGTTTCGGGCGCTGCGGTCTCGTGTGCGGCAACGGCGCCTGCCGGCGAAACGGCGACCGCAGCGCCGCGGGCCGCTCCGCTGGGCCCTGACCACACCGGTCCCTGGGCCGAGGTACCGCTGCTGCGGCTCGCGCACGGCCGCAGCGGCGACAAAGGTGATACCGCCAATATCGGCGTGCTTGCCCGGCGTCCAGAGTTCGTGCCGCTGCTCGCTCAGGCGCTGACGCCGCAGGCGGTGCGCGCCTGGCTGGCGCACCTCGTCGAAGGCGAGGTGGAGCGCTTCGACTGGCCGGGACTCGATGGCTGGAATTTCGTGCTGCGTCGTGCGCTCGGTGGCGGCGGTGTCGCATCGCTGCGCTACGATCCGCAGGGCAAGAGCTACGCGCAGATTCTCATGGACCTGCCGGTGCGTGTGCCGCAACGCTGGCTGCAGCCGGGCGGCCTGCTCGGGGAGGCCAGCTGATGCGCCGGCCGGTTCGCCCGCGACGCGAGCGGCGCCCGCGCGATGAGCGTATGGCGCAGATCATGCGTGCCGCACGCGGCGTGTTCTGCGAGAAGGGCTTTGCGGATGCCTCCACGGCGGAGATCGCCGCGCGGGCCGGCGTGGTCGAGGGGACGCTGTATCGCTACTTTCCCTCGAAACGCGCGCTGCTGATCCGGGTGGTCGAGGACTTTTACGAACGCATCCTGGCCGACTACGAGCGCCAGCTGCAGGGCGTGCGCGGCACCTGGAATCGCCTGCGCTTCCTGATCTGGAAGCACCTGAGCATCATCCATGGCGATCCGGCGATGTGCCGCCTGATCATGCACGAGCTGCGCCCCTCGCCCGAGTACCGGCAGTCGAGTGTCTTCAACCTCAACCGCCGCTACACGCGGCGCACGCTCGCCGTGATCCAGGAGGGCATCGAGCAGGGGGAATTGGCCGCGCGGCTGCCGCTGCGTACCGTGCGCGACCTGATCTTCGGCTGCGCCGAGCACCACACCTGGGCGTATCTGCGCGGCGAGGGTCGCTTTCACCCGGAGGAGTCGGCCGACGCAATCACCAACCTCGTCTGGCAGGGCCTCGCCCGCGCGCCCGGCCGGGGGCGCGCGGTCGATCCTGCAGTGCAGCGCCTCGAGCAGGCGGTGCAGCGGCTCGAGGGGCTCGCCGGTGCGCGGCGCGCGCGCCGCGCGGCGCCGGGACGCACGCGGGAGGCATGATGCGACGCGTGCTGATCGCGAACCGCGGCGAGATTGCCGTGCGCATCGTGCGCACGCTGCGCCGGCTCGGCATCGGCAGCGTTGCCGTGTATACGCTCGCGGACCGCGCAGCCGCCCATGTCGAGGCGGCCGATGAGGCGGTGCCGCTGGAGGCGGATTCCCCGAGCGCTGCTTATCTCGACCAGGAACAACTCATCGCTGCGGCGCTGCGCAGCGGCGCCGATGCGATCCATCCCGGCTACGGCTTCCTGTCCGAGAATGCCGCGTTCGCCGAGCGCGTGGTCGCCGCCGGGCTGACCTTCGTCGGACCCGATGCGCAGGTCATGCGGCTGATGGGCGACAAGATCCGCGCGCGGGCATTCGCCGCCGCGCAGGGGGTGCCGGTGTCGCCGAGTGTGCAGGCAGCGCCGGGCGCGACAGCACACGAGCTCGCCGCGCAGGCGGCCGCCATTGGCTTTCCGCTGCTGGTCAAGGCGGCGGCGGGCGGCGGCGGCAAGGGTATGCGCATCGTGCGCTCGCCGCAGGCGCTCACCGAAGCCATGGCGGCGGCTGCCGCCGAGGCCGAGCGCTACTTCGGTGACGGCCGCGTGTACGCGGAACGCTACATCGAGCAGCCGCGCCACATCGAGGTGCAGGTGCTCGGCGACGGGCACGGCAAGGTGGTGCACCTGTTCGAGCGCGAGTGCTCGCTGCAGCGTCGTTATCAGAAGATCGTCGAAGAGTCACCGGCGCCCAATCTGCCGGCCGGGCAGCGTGAGGCGATCTGTGCCGCGGCCGTGCGCCTGGCGAGTGCGGCGCGCTACCGCAACGCCGGCACGGTGGAGTTCGTGCTGGCGCCCGACGGCACATTCTATTTCCTGGAGATGAACACCCGCTTGCAGGTCGAGCATCCGGTCACCGAGTGCATCCTTGGTCTCGACCTGGTCGCCGAGCAGCTCTCGCTCGCCAGCGGCGCGCCGCTGGCCCTGTCACAGTCGCACTTGAGTCCGCGCGGACACGCCATCGAGTGCCGCATCTGCGCGGAGGAGCCGCAGCACGACTTTCGACCGGCCACCGGGCGGGTGCGCCTGCTGCGGGTGCCGCAGGCGCCCAACCTGCGCTTCGACGGCGGTATCCGCACCGGACAGCCCGTGACCGCGGCGTTCGACTCGCTGCTGGGGAAGCTCATCGCGCATGCACCGACGCGCAACGAGGCGGCGGCGGCGCTGGCGCGCGCACTCGAGGAGCTGGTGCTGCTCGGGGTGCCGAGCAACATCGACTACCTCACGCGCGTGCTGCGGCATCCGCAGTTCCTCGCCGGCGCTGTCCATACCGGGTTCCTCGCCGCGCATGCCGGCGAGCTGGCAGCGCCGCTACTTCCGGCGCAGCGTGCCGCCGCCGTGCTGGCGGCGCTGCTCGGAGAGAGCGGCTTTCGGCGTACGGCGTTCGCGGTCCCTGAGCCGCACGCCACCATCGGCCACTGGCGCAACTGAGGCGCGAGCCCGATGCGAGTGCGTGTCGACGATCAGGAGATCGATGCCGAGATCATCGCGCGCCGCCCCGAGCTGCGCGTGCGTATCGGCGATCGCATCTACACGGTGGCGGGCCGAGTGACGGGCGAGGAGTTCGAGCTGACGGTCGATGGCGAAAGCGTACGCGGCTGGCGTAGCACGCTCGGCGCCGGCGTGCAGGTGCGGCTGTCCGGCCGCACCTACGCCGTACAGCCGCTGGATCCCGGCGCGGCGGTGAGCGATGCGCTCGCCGAGCGCGAGATCCGCGCCAGCATGCCGGGCGTGGTGGTCGCGGTGCATTGCGCCGCCGGCCGCACGGTCGGTGCCGGCGAGAAGCTGCTGACCCTCGAGAGCATGAAGCTGCAGGTGACGCTGCTGGCCGCGCACGCCGCGATAGTGCAGCAGGTGCATGTCGCGCCCGAGGCGGTGTTCGAACGCGGGGCGCTGCTGGTGTCGCTGGCGCCGGCGCAGGAGGCTACATGAGACGCCTGGAGTCGGCGATCAACCCCAGCGCGCCGGAATTCCGGCGCCGCTATGCGCACAACAAGGCGCTTGCTGCCGAACTGCACGCGCGGCAGCAGGCGGCGCGGCAGCAGCGCCCGGCGCGCGACCTCGAGCGCCTCGCCGCGCAGGGCAAGCTCCTGCCGCGGCAGCGTCTCGAGCAGCTGCTCGATCCGGGCACGCCGTTCCTCGAGCTGTCGACGCTGGCCGCCAACATGGCGTACGGCGGCGAGTCGCCCGGCGCCAGCTGCATCACCGGCATCGGCATCGTGTCCGGATGCGAGGTGATGATTCACGCGGACGATCCCACGGTGAAGGGCGGCGCCTGGTATCCGCTGACGGTGAAGAAGCTCGTGCGCGCGCTCGACATTGCCATCGAGAACCGGCTGCCGGTGGTGCACCTGTGTGATTCCGCGGGCGGTCAGCTGCAGCTGCAGTCGGCGCTGTTTCCCGACCGCTACATGGCAGGAAGGATCTTCCGCAACCAGTGCGTGCTCAGCAAGGCGGGCGTCAAGCAGCTTGCACTGGTGTTCGGGCATTGCACCGCCGGCGGTGCCTATGTGCCGGCGCTGAGTGACTACAACGTGATCGTGCGCGGCACCGGCGCGGTGTTTCTCGGTGGTCCGCCGCTGGTGCGTGCAGCCACCGGCGAGGTGGTGTCGGCCGATGAGCTCGGCGGCTGCGACCTGCACACGCGTACCAGCGGCGTGTGCGACTACCCGGCCGAGGACGAGGCGCACGCGATCGCCATCGGCCGCGACATCGTCGCGCAGTGGCAGCGCGCGCCCAAGTGGCGGCTACCTACCGAGACCCCGGAGCCGCCGCTGCTCGATCCGGACGAGCTGTACGGCATCATCCCGGATGAGATCAAGCAGGCCTTCGAGATGCGCGAGGTGATCGGCCGCATCGCCGACGGCAGCCGCTTTCACGAGTACAAGCCCGCCTACGGCACGACGCTGGTATGCGGCTTTGCGCACCTGTGGGGCTATCGGGTCGGGGTGCTGGCCAACAACGGCATTCTCTTCAACGACAGCGCCATCAAGGGCGGGCATTTCATCGAGCTGTGCAACCAGAACGACACGCCGCTGCTGTTCCTGCAGAACATCACCGGCTACATGGTGGGGCGCGAGTACGAGGCGGCCGGCATTACCAAGGACGGCGCCAAGATGATCATGGCGCAGACCTGCAGCCACGTGCCGAAGCTCACCGTCATGTGCCATGGTTCGTTCGGCGCAGGCAACTACGGCATGTGCGGCCGCGCCTTCGACGGGCGACTGCTGTTCAGCTGGCCCAATCACCAGATCGCGGTGATGGGCGGCGAGCAGGCGGCGAGCACACTGGCCGAGGTGAAGCTGCGCCAGCTCGAGCGGACCGGTGCAGGCGTCGACAGCCAAGCGATCGCGCGCCTGCGCGCGGCGACGCTGCAGGCTTACGAGCAGCAGACCTCCGCCTGGTACTCAACGTCAGAGCTCTGGGACGACGGCATCCTGGACCCGGTCGATACCCGTAACGCCCTCGGGGTGGCGTTGTCCGCGGCGCTCAACGCGCCGCCGGGCACTCCCGGCAACGGCGTGTTCCGCTTCTGAGCTCGCTCATTTTCCCTGCCAGCGCGGCGGGCGCTTCTCGGCGAAGGCGCGCGGGCCTTCCTGTGCATCCTCGCTCAGGTACACCGGCTCGAACAGACGCTCGCCGGCGCGCAGCGCCTCACTGCGCCCGCACTCGGTGGCGGCGTAGACCAGCGCGCGCGCGGCGCGCACGGTGAGTGGTGCGTTGGCGGCGATGCGCGCGGCGAGCTCCACGCAGCGCGGCAGCAGCTCAGAACCGGGCACGACGTGGTTGACGTAGCCGAGCTCGTGCAGGCGCGCGGCGCTCATCGGCTCGCCGGTGAGCAGCAGCTCCATCATGATCCGCTGCGGCAGCATGTGGATGAGCGGCGCGGCCCACGGCGTGCCACGGCCCACCCGGGCTTCCGTGATGCCGAAGGTGGCGTGCTCGGCGGCAACGCACAGGTCGCACATCTGTGCCAGCAGCCAGCCGCCGGCCATGGCCAGGCCGTTGACGGCGGCGATCGTCGGCTTGCTCACCTGCACACTGTCGCCGAGGGTCGGTATGAAGCCGCGCGGCGGAACCTTGAGCCCGATCGCGCTCGCTTCCTTCAGATCCATGCCGGCGCAGAAGGCGCGCTCGCCCGCGCCGGTGAGAATGGCCACGCGCGCGCCGCCGTCGGTCTCGAAGCGCTGCCAGGCGGCGACGAGGCCGGCGCGCACCTCGGCATTCATGGCGTTGCGGCTGCCCTCGCGGTTGATGGTGATGATCGCGGTGGCGCCGCGCATCTCGAACAGCACTGCCTCGGCCATGCGCGGCAGGTTGACAGATCAGCGCGGGCGCCGCTAGCGTACCAAAAAGGGTACCAACGGTACTCGAGCGCGCCGGGCACGGCGTGCTGCGGGGGAGCGCGCGCATGGCGGTGATTCCGATTGAGTGCAGTACGCGCCGCGGCGCAGCGGCGCGGGTAGTGCGCTGATGTCGCCGGCGATCTCAGGTGCGGCACTGCTGGATGCCGCGCTGGCGCGCGGCGCCAGCGCACCGCTGTCGGCGCTGACGGGGTGCCCGTACCTGCTGGTCGAGCTGGGGCGCGCGGCGGCGCTCTCGCCGGTGGAGCGCACGGCGCTGCCGCTGTGGCTTGCCCGCCAGGCGTGCCCGGTGCTGGGCATCGCCACCGAGGGCGTCGAGCATCCGCTCGCCGCGGGCTGCGATGCCGTGACCGCCACGCCTGCCGAGGCCGAGGAGCTCGCCGACAACATCACCGCCGCACCACTCGCCGCCATGGTGCTGGTGCAGGTGCTGCGCACCACCGCCGACATCGGCATCCCCGGCGCACTGACTCTCGAGTCGCTGGCGTTCGCCACACTGCAGGCTTCGGGTGAGTTTCGGCGCTGGCTCGCCGCGGGCGAGCGCCCGGCCGGCGCGGCAGTGAGCGACGCGGGGCCGCCACTGCTGCTCGAGCGCCAGGGAAGGGAGCTGCACCTGTGCCTGAACCGACCGGCGCGGCGCAACGCGCTGTCGGTGGAGATGCGCGACGCACTGGTCGAGGCGCTCGAGCTGGCGCTGACCGACTCTGCCATCCAGGTGGTGACGCTGCGTGGCGCGGGTCGCTGCTTCAGCGCCGGCGGCGAGCTGAGCGAGTTCGGCAGCGCGGCGGATCCGGCCGTGGCACACGCGGTGCGCTCGGCGCGCGCGGTACCGGCGCTGCTGGCGCGCTGCGCTGCGCGGCTGACGGTGCGGGTGCACGGCGCCGCGGTCGGTGCGGGCGCGGAGATGGCGGCGTTCGCTGCCCGGGTGGAAGCGAGCGCGGATGCCTGGTTCCAGCTGCCGGAGATCCGCTACGGCCTGATTCCCGGATGTGGCGGCTGTGTGAGCCTGCCACGCCGTATCGGCCGGCTGCGCACGGCGTACCTGGCGCTGTCGGCGCGCCGGCTCGATGCGCGCACCGCGCGAGCGTGGGGACTGGTGGATGCCATCTGTACAGGAGAGCGGCTATGACGAGGTCGGCGGTGGTGACGGGTGCGGCCATGGGAATGGGCACGCAGATGGCGCGCAAGCTCGCGCAGCGCGGCTGGCAGGTGTTCGCCGGGGTGATGCCCGGCATCGACACTACCGAGCTCACCCGCGGCGTGAAGCTGACGGTCCTCGAGCAGGACGTGACGGACGAGCCGATGGTGCGGGCCGGCGCGCAGCGCGTCGCGGATGCGCTCGCCGGTGCCGGACTCGACCTGCTGATCAACAATGCCGGCATCGCTGATATCGCCACAGGACCCGTGGAGGGCGTGAGCATCGAGGAGGGCAAGATGCTCTTCGACGTGAACCTGTTCGGCCAGGTGCGTGTGGTCAAGGCGTTCCTGCCACTGCTGCATCAGAGCAAGCAGTCGCCGCGCATCTTCAACTTCGCTTCGGGCGCCGTGCGCGTGCCCATGCCGTGCTCAGGCATGTACAACATGTCGAAGTACGCGGTCGAGGGCCTCACCAACACGCTGCGCTTCGAGCTGGCGAAGTTCGGCATCCAGGCCACCTCCATCGAGCCCGGGGCGGTGAAGACGCACATGACCGCTGACCCGGTGAATTCGACCGCCCGCATCTGGGAGCGCGCCACGCCGGCGATCCGGCAGCGCTACGAGGCGAAGCTGCGGCCAATCACCGACCATCTCGGCCGCATGCTGCTCGAGGCCAATGACCCGGGCGAGGTCACCGACGCGGTGCTGCGGCTCGTCGACGTGCCACGCCTCAAGCCGCGCTACATGGTCGGCAAGGAGGTGCGTATGCTGCCCCTGATGCAGGCGCTGCTGTCGGAATCCGCCTTCGAGCGGCTGGTGGCCAAGCAGTTCAACATCTGAACGGTCCGCGCGCGGCGCGACCAGGAGGAGCAAGCAGTGCAAGACCTAAAGGAACGGTTCGCGGCGCTCCGCGAAGGCAGCCGGACGCTGGCTGCCGCCAGCGGGCGGCAGCGCGCTGAGCGGCTGCGCAGCATGCTGGCGGCGGTGCTGGCGAACAAGCAGCGCTTCTATGATGCGGCCCACACGGAGATGAAGGCCTGTGATCTGGACGTGGCGGCGCAGCTCGTCATGGTCAAGAGCGAAGTGGACTTCGTCGCCAAGCACGTCGCGGGCTGGATGAAGCCACGGCGCGTGCGCAACTCCGCGGCGACCTTCGGCAAGAAGTGCTACATCCTCTACGAGCCCAAGGGCGTGGTGCTCAACCTGTCGACCTGGAATGCGCCGGTGGCGATCGCGCTGGTGCCGGCGGCGGCGGCGATCGCCGCCGGCAACGCCTTTGCGCTCAAACCCTCCGAGCTCGCGCCGCACAGCGCTACGGTGCTGCGCGAGGTGCTGGAAGATGCCATGCCGCACGAGGAATTCGCCGTGTTCGAGGGTGGCGCGGAGGTTGCCCAGCAGCTGCTGGCGCTGCCGTTCAATCACATCTACTACACCGGCGGCCAGCGCGTCGGCCGGCTGGTGATGAAGGCGGCGGCCGACAACTTCGCCGCGGTCACGCTCGAGATGGGCGGTAAGAACCCGGCTATCGTCGATGCTTCGGCGGCCCTCGACAACGCCGCCAGGAAGATCGCCTGGGGGCGCGTCGCGAACGCCGGTCAGGTGTGCGTGGCACCCGACTACGTGCTCGCGCACGAGTCGGTGTTCGAGCCCTTCGTGCAGTCGCTGGCCAAGGCGCTGAGTGCCATGTACAACGCGAACGGCGCTGGGTTCGAGCATTCGCCGGAGCTGATGCGGATCATCAACGAGCAGCACTTCGCGCGCGTCGCGCGGCTGTTGCAGGATGCGCGCGACAAGGGGGCGAAATTCGCCTTCGGCGGCGAGACCCGCGCCGCGGAGCGCTACGTAGCGCCGACCATCCTCACCAACGTCGGCGAGGACATGCTCGTCATGCAGGAGGAGATCTTCGCCCCGATCCTGCCGGTGCTGCCGTTCCGCGAGCGCCGCGAGGTCCCGGAGATCATCGCGCGGCGCACCAAGCCACTGGCACTGTATATCTATGCGACCGAGCGCGCGGCGATCGACTACTTCCTCGCGCACACCACCGCGGGCAGCACCGTGGTGAATCACAACCTGATTCAGTCCGGCACCAACCCGCGCCTGCCGTTCGGTGGTGTCAACCACTCCGGCATCGGGCGCATCGGCGGCGAAACCGGGTTCCGCGAGTTCTCCAACGCGCGCTCGGTGGTCGAGCAGCCGCTGGGCTTCCTCGACCTGACCTTCAACCTGCCACCGTACTCGAAGACCTATCGCAAGCTGATCGAGAAGGCGATCAAGGCCTAGCCGTCAAGGCGCCGCTGCCCGTCAGTGGCGGCGCCCCTTGACGCGCACCTTGAATTTCATGCTCGGCCCGGGCGTCGGCAGCACCTTCGTCTGCAACTCGTAGTCCGGGGACTCCAGCTCCAGGTCCAGCAGATAGAACAGCCGCGCCATGGTGAGCGACATCTGCACCTCCGCCAGCGTCTTGCCGAGGCAGGTGTGGGTACCGCGCCCGTAGGGCGAGTAGACGCCCGGCTTCAGATGCTCGGCGCGCGGCCGGGCATAGCGGTCGATGTCAAACACCTGCGGATTCGGGTAGTACTCCTGCATGTAGTGCGGGACGGCGGTCGCGACATAGAGCAGCTCGCCCGCGCGGATCTTGTGGCCGAGGAAGGCAAAGTCACGCGTGGCGGTGCGCATCTGCGCCACCGCGATCGGGTACATGCGCATCACTTCCATGATGGCACCGTCGATCGCCGGCACCCGCCGCAAATCCGCCTCGTCGATGCTGCCCGGTGCGAACAAGGCATCCGCTTCGTTGCGCACGCGCTCGAGCACCTGCGGGTGCTTGAGAACCGCATAGACGAAGGCGCCGATCGTGTTGGCTACGGTGTCGAGACCTGCCACGAACGGACCGGTGAGGCTCAGGATGAGGTCACTGGCTGGAATGAGATCCGGGTCGCGCGCGTGCGCCTCCATGACATCGTCGACGAGGTTGCGGCGCGTCGGGTCGCGCGCGTCCTTGCCGGCGTGGTATTCGGCGATCATGCGCCGCCCGAGTTCGGCGACGCGTTGCTTGGCGTGCTTGTAGCGTGGATCCTTGAGCATGAACTTGGGACGCTGACGCGTCACCAGCACGTTGAGGATGTAGAGAATGGTCGTGCGGATATCGGCCACATACTCACGCGGCGAGGTGCCGGTCAGCATGGCGCCGAGCTGCTCGGTGACGATGTATTGCATGTTCTGGACCACCGGCACCAGCTTGCCGATCGGCCAGTCGCGTTCGATCACGCTGTCCGTGATTTTTATCACCTCGTCGTAGCGACCCTTGAGCGACTCCTTCGAGTAGCCGTGCTTCATGATGGCGCGCAGCTTCTGGTGCGTCTCGCCATCTTCACCGGTGAGCGTGCGCCGCGCGCCCCATTCATCGACCAGGCCCTGCCAGAACTCCTTGGAGCGCAGCGAGTCGCGTCCCTCGCGCGTGCCCATGAAATTGGCGGCCTCGGCTCCGGCCAGCACCGTGTAGGTGTTGTTCATCACCTTGAGGCGGAACACCGGGCCGTACTTGCGATAGCACTCGTAGAAGTAGCGTCCCGGATCCTTCGCCATCGACAGCGCGTTGCCGAGCACCGGCAGGCCGCGTACCAGCGTGGGGTTCTTCAGAGCGTCTGCTTCGGCCGTGGCCATGAGAGCCTCGCGATGAGATGCAGCGGCGCGTCGGGTGCGGTAATGGTATACGCATTCTCACTAATACGGAACCAGTGGTACCCATTGATGGCCGGTGGCCGCCGCGGCGGCGCTGTGACATAGTTTCCGCCATGAGCAGTCAGTCCTCCGTCGCGGCGTTGCCGAAGCGCAAGCCCGGCCGGCCGCGCAGCAAGCGCTCCGAAGAGTCGATCATCCGCGCCACCACCTCGCTCCTTGCCGATGAGCGCTACGCCGATCTCACGGTCAGCAAGGTGGCGGCGCGGGCGCGCGCCAGCAAGTCCACCATCTACCGGCGCTGGCCCACCAAGGAACACCTGGTCATCGAGGCGTTCAACCGCTGGCCCGAGCTCACGCCGCGCGACCGCGGCGATGTCATGTCGGACCTCATCGATCTGTACCGGCAGTTTCTGCGCATCCTGCATCGCCCGCCCTCGAACGCCATCATGCCGACGCTGGTGGCCGAACGCGCGCACAACCCGGAGCTGGCCGCGGTATTCGATCCGCTGATGCAGCGGCGGCGCGAGCCGGCGCGTATCGTGCTGCGCCGCGCCGTCGAGCGCGGTGAGCTGCCGCGCGACACCGACGTTGACCTCGCGGTCGACGCGCTCATGGGCGTCACCGTGCTGCGCATGTATTTCATCCCCGGGGATCTCAGCATCGCCGCTATCCGTGCCTTCCTGACGGTGCTGCTGCGCGGCCTGGGCGCGCGCGGCTATTGAGCGCGGCGCAGGTGCCGTCGGGCGCCGCAGCACCGCGCGCGCTGCGGATCGAGGTGGGCGAGCTGCTGCCCGGCGAAGGCTCGCTCGCGATCGCCGCCGACCTGTTCGTGCCGCCCCGGCTGCGCTCCCCGGCCACCGCGTTGTTCTGTCTGCCCGGCGGCGCGATGAATCGCGCTTACTACGATCTGCAGGGCGAGGGGGACTTCAGCTTCGCCGCGCACCTCACTGCGTGCGGCTACCTCGTCGTGGCACTCGATCCGCTCGGCGTGGGCGACAGCAGCCAGCCGCGCGACGGCTTCGCTCTGACGCCGGACGTGCTGACCGCAGCTCATGCGCGCGCGGTGGATGTGATCTGCGACGAGCTGCGCAGTGGCCGCCTGACGGGCACGCCGCTCACGCAGCTGCGCACGCTCGGTGTGGGTCATTCGATGGGCGCGATGCTCACGACGCTGCAGCAGGCGCAGCACGCCCAGCACGCCGCGCTGATGCTGCTCGGATTCGGCGCGCAGGGACTGCCGGAGGCACTGTTGCCGGCGGAACGCCGCTTCGCCGGCGACCCGGGCGGGGCGCGTGCCAACCTGGTGCTTCTGGCGCACGAGCGCAGCGCGGAAGCCTATGTGCAGATCGCGCCCAGCGCGCAGAGCCGGCAGCTGTTCGCCGGTGAGTCGGCCGACCGCCGTGGGGTCGAGGCGCTGCGGCGCGCCCGGGCGCCGCTGCTGGTGACCGCCGGCCTGTTCTCAATGATTCCCGGCAGCTGTGCGCCGGAATGCGCGCGTATCGATGTCCCGCTGCTGCTCGCCGTCGGTGACCGCGACATCGCCGGCACGCCGCAGCAGATTCCGGCCAGCTTCCCGGGGAGTCCCGACGTGACGCTGCTGGTGCTGCCGGCGACCGGCCACAGCCATTTCCTGTTCCCCTCCAGGCGACACCTGTTCGAGCGTGTGACCGGCTGGCTGGCGGCGCTGCCGCCGCCGGGCTGATATGGCGCGGGAGTTACAGCCGGCCCGCGCCTACGCCGAGCGGTTGCTGCAGGACGTGGGCTTACCGCGGCCGGTGCCGCTCGCCCGGCAACCACCTCCGGCGTTGCGCTGGGCACAGAGCGGCAACATGTCGCTGACCGGCGCCGCGGGTGGCCCAGCGACGCTGTGTCCGGTGCCGCTTGCCTCGTTCGCTGACGGCCTCGTGGCCGCATTGCGCGCCATCGCACCGGCCACGGCACTGCGCGCACTCGATGGCGCGGCGCTGCTCGCCGAGCGCGCAGCTCTCGCGGGGTCGGCGCGCCGCGGCGCCGTGTCTGCCGGGGGCAGCTGCCGCCTGCTTGCCGCGCAGGATGGCTGGCTGGCGCTGAACCTGCCACGGGCGAGCGACTGGGAGTTGCTGCCGGCATGGCTGGAAGCGGGCGAGCTCGGCGACTGGCAGGCAGTCGGCGCCGCGCTCGGGCGCTGCCCGGTGCAAGCCTGCGTCGCGCGCGGGCGGTTGCTCGGGCTCGCCGTGGCACCGCTGGCGGCACCCGAGGAGGAGCTCGTGCCGTGGTACCGGGAGTTGTGGCACGGGCCGCCGGCGGCGCGGCGTGCGCGCGGCGCCGCACCGCTGGTGATCGATCTGTCCTCACTCTGGGCCGGGCCGCTGTGCACGCACCTGCTGCAGCGCCTCGGCGCGCGCGTAATCAAGGTCGAAGCCCGCTCGCGCCCCGACGGCCTGCGCACCGGAAGCGCAGCATTCTACGACCTGTTGAACGCCGGCAAGGAGAGCGTTGCGCTGGACTTCGGCGGGGCGGCCGCGCGGCAGGTGCTGCACGGGCTGCTGCGGCGCGCCGACATCGTGGTCGAAGCCTCCCGGCCACGCGCGCTGCGCCAGCTCGGCATCTGCGCCGAGGAACTGCTCGCGCAGAACCGGGGCGCGACCTGGATCGGCATCAGCGGCTACGGGCGCGATGAGCCGGCGGGCAACTGGATTGCGTTCGGCGATGATGCCGCGGTAGCGGCGGGGCTGTCGCAGCTGCTGCGCGTGGGGGAGGAGGCGCCGATCTTCTGCGGCGATGCGATCGCCGATCCCCTCACCGGTCTGCACGCTGCGCTCGCCGCCTGGAGCAGTTACCTGCAGGGAGGAGGGCGGCTGCTGTCACTCGCGCTGCGCGACGTCGTGGCGCACTGCATCGGCTGCGGTATGCACGCAGGCGATGCGCTGCCGGCGACGGGCTGCGTCACGATGCTGGGTCGCACCGCGCTGCAGGCACGCGCCAGCGAGTGGGGCCGGCAGGTGACGGCGCAGGATGTCGCGCCGCCGCGTGCGCGATGCGCAGACGGTCTGGCACATGCGCTCGGCGCAGACAACCAATCAGTGTTGCGTGAGCTCGGTGTGCGCCCTCACGCCGGGCGCGCGGTGAGCGCCGCCCGGCGGCCCGCCTCGCGTCCGAAGAAGGTGGCATCGGCGAGCGACATCCCGGAGCTGTAGCCCTCGCCCCAGCGCGGCAGTCCGCACGCGGTGCGCCCGGCGGCGAACAATCCCGGGATCGGGTTGTGCTCGGCGTCCAGCACCTCGCCACCCGGCAGGGTGTCGAGGCCACCTAAGGTGAAGGACGCGTAGAAGCAGTGATCGATGCGGCAGTCGAGCGCCACGAACGGCGGCTCATCGAGCGGCTTCAGCCATTTGCGGGCCTTGTGGAACAAGGGGTCCGCGCCCTGTGCGGCGTAGCGGTTGTAGAGCTGCACCGTGCCGGCGAGCGCGCCTGCGGGCAGCGCCAGCTCGCGCTCGACCTCCTCCCAGGTGTCGCCGGCGGCGCCGATCTCGATCTTCGCCAGCTGCTGCATCTCACCGACTGCGTACGTCGCCCGGTCCTCGAGCAGCCAGATGCGATCGCCGTCCTGGCGCAGGATGTACTGGGATACCCGTCCGTGATAGCAGTCTTCATTGATGAAGCGCTGGCCGTTGCCGTTGACGAAGATGCCCTTCACCAGCGAGCCGGGCGGATACCAGGGGATGGTGACGAAGCCCTCGCTCATGTTGACGGTCGCACCGCCGACGCTCGAGCCGAGCAGGATTCCGGAGCCATCGTCCACCGTGCCCAGCGGAGACTGCGAGCGCAACAGCAGTGGGGCATGCCGCCGCACCATCTCGCGGTTCATGACGAACCCGCCCGCGCACAACATCACGGCGCGCCGCGCACGTGCATAGCGTCGCTCGCCGTCGATGCGCAGCACCAGCCCGTGCACCGCGCGCGCGCCATCGGCCACGAGTGCGATCGCACGTGCGTCGCAGCGCACCTCGACACCGGCCTCGAGCACGCGCCGCGCGAGCGTGTCCATCACGTAGCGGCCGCCCCCCATGCCGGCGAACTTCGGGCAGTGACCACGCGGGGCGGGCCGCGCCTGCTCGACGAACGGCCACGCTTCCTCGCTGCCGGACCAGATCAGGCAGTCATCGGTCGAAGGCTCGATGCAGCGCTCGGCGATATAGGAGTTCTTGTATTCAATGCCCTGCGCGGTGAGCCACTGGAAGTGTCCGAGCGAGTTGTCCGCGTACCGGCGTGCCTTGGCGGTGTCGGCGTTCGGACCACCGGCCATGACCAGGTAGCGGTACAGGTCCTCGGTGGCGTCCTCGAATCCCGCGGCGCGCTGGATGGGCGTGCCGCCGCTGCCGCCGAAGTAGATCTCGCCGCCCGAGAGCGCCGAGGTGCCCCCGCTCCCGGCGGTGGCCTCGACGAGCAGTACGCGCGCCCCGCAGCGCGCCGCCTCGAGGGCGGCGCACGCGCCCGCGGCGCCAAAGCCGAGCACGATGATGTCCGCCTCGTAATCCCAGCGCGGTACCTGCGTGAGCGCTGCCGGACGACTCAGGGAGGCTGCTGCTGGCTCGGTCACGATGGTTACTCTGTTTTGGCGATGCCCGCGAGCTAGGATAGGGTAGATTCGGCGCAAAGTGCACGCGGCGCCGAGGGGGATCCGACCATGTCACTTCGTCTGGAAGACATCGAGCTCATTCGGCAGCTGAAGTACCGCTACTGGCGCTGTCTCGACACCGGCGACATCGCCGGCATGCGTGACGTGTTCACCGAGGACGTCAAGGTCGACTACATCGGCGGCAGCTATCGCTGGCAGATGACCGGCCGCGACAAGATCCTCGAATCGGTGGCCGGATCCTTCAACGCCAACGCGGTCGCCTGTCACACCGGGCACCATCCGGAGATCGACGTGCTCACGGATACCACGGCGACCGGCATCTGGTACCTCACCGACGTGTTCATCAATCTGGCGGAGAAGGTGCGCACTACCGGCAGCGCGCTGTATCGCGACAAGTACGTGAAGAGCGGCGGCCAGTGGCGCATCTGCGAGTCGGTGTACGAGCGCCTGTACGAGGAGGTCGAGCCGTTCGTGGAGGCGCCGAAGCTCACCGCGCACTGGCTCGCGCGCGTGCCGCCACCAGCGCGCGCCGCAGGGCCGTCGCGTGGCTGAGCTCGCCGGCAAGGTGGCACTCGTGACCGGCGCCGGCCAGGGCGTCGGTCAGGGGATCGCACTGGCGCTCGCTGCGGCTGGCGCCGCGATCGTTGCCGCGGGGCGCACCGCGGCGAAGGTCACCGATACCGCGCAGCGCATCGCAGCGCGCGGCGGCCGGGCCATCGCGGTCAGCTGCGACGTCTTCAAGGCCGAGGACATCACGCGCACGGTGGAGCGCACGGTCGCCGAGCTCGGCGGCGTCGACATTCTGGTCAACAACGCCTACGACGGCGCCTTCGGACCGCTGCTGTCACTCGATGACGAGGCCTTCATGCGCGGCATTCATTCGGGGCCGCTCGCCGCTTTCCGCTTCATGCGCGCCTGTTACCCGCACCTGAAGGCGCGCGGTGGGGGCAACATCGTCAATCTAGTGACCTCGGCAGCGGTGCGCTGGGACTCATCGAACTACGGCGCTTATGCGGTCGCGAAACAGGGCATTCGCGCGCTCACGCGAGCGGCGGCGAGCGAGTGGGGATGTGACAACATCCGCGTCAACAACATCGCGCCACTGGCCGCCTCGCCCGCCCTGGCGGCCTGGATCGCGCGCGACCCGGAGGCGAAGACTTTCTTTGAGACCGTGGCGCTCAAGCGCGTCGGGGATTGCGAGCAGGACATCGGGCGTGCGGTGGCCGCGCTGGTGAGCCCACAGATGGGCTACCTCACCGGCGCGACCATTCCCCTCGATGGCGGACAGGCCTACTTCGGTTGACCGCGTCGCCGGCGGCCAGTGAGGCGGGCCGTCACAGCAGCGGCTCGCCGGCGCCGTGCAGCAGGTACTCACTGGTGGCGATGACGTCGATGCGGTCGAAGTCGATGAACTTCGCGCAGCTTGCCAGCATGAGCTGCTGATGCTGCTGATGTTTCGCCTCGTCGCCGGCCGCAGCGTAGAAGGCCTGGGAGTCGTGCAGCGCCTCGGGCGGGAAGCACTCCTCGACGATCGCGCTGAACGGCGGCGCCGCCGCAGTGAGCGCCATGACGACGATGTTCTGCACGTAGCGGAAGTTCGCCTGGGTGGCGATGCCGACCGGGGTGTGTTCCTCGAACCACACCCGGCGCCAGTCGGCCCAGCCCAGCCGCGGCGGCACCTGCAGGAAAGTCACCTGGCTGAAGCCGAAGGTGCGCTCGTCTTCGTGTGCCGGGTGGCGCACGTTCGGCAGGATGGTCGACTCGGCGACCTCGTAGCCGGCGATGCGCGCGCAGCTCGCCGCGAGCAGCCGCTCGACGGGCTCGCGCCGCCAGGCGCTGCTCAGCCAGAAGCTGATGATGCCGTCGGGCGGCGGACGCGTGCTCTGCAAGGTAAAGTTTACCAGCGCGTCCTTCACCTCCAGGTCAGCGATGTTGAATTGCAGCCGCTCTGCGCCGAGTGCCAGGATGCGCGGCTTGAGCTCGCGGATGAACCGCTCACGAAGGCCTGCGGCTTGCCGCTCGCCGCGCCAGAAGGCGTACAGCAGCTTCTCCACGGTCGATCCTCCCCTGATGGCGCGCTGCGGCCCTGATCGTCGCAGTGTAGCGCTGCTGTTACTGGTGCTGCTCGGCGGTGCGGGCGGCATGCGGTGGGCCTCCGCGCAGTCGGTCGACGTGCCAGCCATTTCCCGGCTCACCGGGAACTGGGGCGGGCTGCGGGATGAGCTCGGCCAAAAGGGCGTCGTCCTCAACGTGGATCTGCTGCTCACCCCGCAGTCCGTCGTGAGCGGCGGCCGCAGTACCGCGACCGAGCTGTGGGGCAACGCGGAGTACGCGCTGCTGCTCGATACGCAGAAGCTCGGGCTGTGGGCGGGAGGCTCACTGGAGGTGGAGGCCGACACCGGCTTCGGCAACAACGTGCTGCAGGACTCCGGCGCGCTGATTCCGATCAACACGGCGGCGACGATTCCCGGAATCAACGAGCGTACCACCGCGCTCATGAATGCGACCTTCACGCAGGGGCTGAGTCAGACCGTGAGCGTGGCGCTCGGCAAATTCAACACGCTCGAGGCCGGCGAGACCGAGTTCTACGGCGACTATCGCAGCCAGTTCCTGAACGAGGCGCTCGTCTCGCCGCCCATGACGCTCGAGCAGGTGCCGCTCTCGGCGTGGGGAGCCGAGCTCAACTGGCAGGCGAGCCAGAATCTCGGCCTGTCGATCCAGGCGCTCAATCCCAGCGGCACCCCCACGAGCAATCAGGTGTTTGGCCAGGGCGTCGACATCGTCGGCGGCGGGCAGCTGACGGTGAGCCCGTTCGGCCTCGTGGGCCACCAGTCGCTCGGCTTCTCCTGGAACGATAAGGACCGCTACTCGCTCGAGCAGGATCCGTCCAACATTGCGCGGCTGCTGCTGTACTCGAAGTTTCCGCGCCTCGCCGACCCCGGACCGGAGTTGGAGCAGATCCTGCGCGAGTACTTTCCGCAGCTGCTGGTGCCTACCGTGCCGTCCAACTACAAGAGCAGCAGCTGGGCGCTGAGCTACACCGCCGACCAGTACCTGTGGCAGCCCCCCGGCAAGTCGGACGCGGGTATCGGGGTATTCGTCGGGGCGGGTGTCTCGGACGGCAATCCGAACCCGGTTCGCTATTCCTGGCTCGCGGGGCTGGGAGGAAAAGGGATCGTTCCGGGGCGCCCGGGCGACACTTTCGGCTTAGGAGTCGCCATCACCCAGTTCAGCAGCGCGTTCGTGCCGTACCTGCGCGCACGGCTCGATCTCGGGCTCGATCACGAGAACGCATTCGAGATGTACTACAACGCATCTGTCACCGGCTGGCTGAACGTCAGCGCGGACCTGCAGGTCATCGACCAGGGCCTCGCCCGGACGCTGAGCGGTACCCAGCTCACCAGCCTCGATACGGCCGTGGTTCTGGGACTGCGCTTTCGCGTACGCTTCTGAAGCGTTTACGCTGCGTAATCCCATGAGCACCCCACTAGCGCCCTTCGGTCCGATCCGGCAGATCGCCTGGGTAGTCAGCGATCTGGAGGCAAGCGTGCACAGCTGGCTGCGGGTGAGCGGTCTGGGACCCTGGACGTGCTTTCGCAACGTGATGCTCGCCGGGCGCTATCGCGGCACGGCCACGCGCGTGCGCATGCACGTCGCGCTCGGCTATCAGGGTGACACGGAGATCGAGCTGATCGAGGACCTGGCGGCCGGCCCCTCGCCGTATCGCACCGCGGCCGGCGAGCCGCGCATCGGCCTGCACCACGTGGCGTGGTTCAGCGACGACGTGGCCGCGGACGTCGTTCGCGGCACCGGGCGGGGCATGACGGTGTGCTTCGAAGCGGCGAATGAAGTGACCCGCGTTGCCTACCTCGAGGATGCGCACGAGCCGGGACTGCTGTTCGAATTCATCGAGATGACCGCCCCGATGCGCGCCGGGCTCGAGGCGCGGCTGGCGGCAGCGCGTGCGTGGCGCGGCGAGGATCCGGTACGGGTGATCGATCTGGGGGGCTGATCCATGAGCCAGTGGCCGAACGTTCGTTACGACTATCAGGGTGCCCACGTGCTGGTGACGGGTGGCACCTCGGGGATCGGCGCCGGCATCGCCGCGGCCTACCACGCAGCCGGGGCCCAGGTCACGATCACCGGCACGCGCGAGCGCGCCGGCGACTACCCGCACGACCTGCGCAACTACGCTTATCTGCCGCTGAGTCTCACGGACAAGCAGCAGATCAGCGCCGTGGCCGCCGCCATGCCGCAGCTCGACATCCTGGTCAACAATGCCGGCGCCAACTTCATGCTGCAGAACGAATACGACCCGGAGATCTTCGAGAAGGGTCTGCAGGTGAACCTGACCGGCGTGTACCGCCTATCGCAGGCGTGCCGCCGGCAGCTGGCGGCCAGCAAGCTTGCGGGCGGGGCGAGCATCATCGGCATCGCATCGCTCACCTCCTTCTTCGGGTTGGAAGTCGTGCCCGCGTACGGCGCTGCCAAGGCGGGCCTGGTGCAGCTCATCAAGACGCTCGGCATCGCCTGGGCCAAGGACAACATTCGCGTCAACGCCGTGGCGGCCGGCGTGACCGAGAGCCGCATGACCGCGCAGATGCTGAAGGTGCCGGCGATGATGGCGCCCATCCTCGCGCGCACCCCCCTGAAGCGCACCGGTCAGCCGCAGGACGTCGCCGGTGCGGTGCTGTTCCTGACCAGCGCTGCGGCGAGCTTCATCACCGGACAGACGCTGCTGGTGGATGGCGGTTACTCGGTGGTCGGCTGATGGCGGCGGACATCGACATCGCTGACCTGGCGCAGCCGCGCCTCAACGACGCGCAGCGCGCGGCGCTCGCCTGGGGCGAGAGCGTCAGCGTCGAGTTCACCGTCGCCGCAGTGCTGGATGCGGCGCGCCGGCGCACCGGGCTCGACGACTTCGGGCCGGAGGATTTCCGCGAGCGCCTGGCGCTCCTGTGCAGCGAATGGGGCGGCGACCGGCCGCTCACCGCCATGCATCGCAGCGTGCTGCACGGCTACCTGGTGCGCTACGCCAGCAACCGGCTGCTGATCCACGACACGCTCAGGCGTCATCCGCAGATCCTGCAACAGGGAATCGACCGCCCGGTGGTGGTCACCGGGTTGCCGCGCTCGGGCACCACGCACCTGGTGAACCTGCTTGCCGCCGATGAGCGCTTTCATTCCCTGCCGCTGTGGCAATCCTACGAGCCGGTGCCGCTGCCGTCCGAACGGGCAGGTGCCGACGGCACCGACCCGCGCTATGCGCGCTGCGCAGCTGCCTGGGAGGGCATGCGCGCAGTGACGCCGCTGCTCGCCGCCATGCACCCGATGGAGCCGGATCATATCCACGAAGAGCTCGAGCTGATGGGGCCGGACTTCGCCTCCTACAACTTCGAGTGGCTGTCGATGTCGCCGCGCTGGCGGGATCACTACTTCGCCAGCGACCAGACTCCGCACTACCAGTACCTGCGGCGGGTGCTGCAGCTGCTGCAGTGGCAACGCGGCGAGCGCGGCAAGCGCTGGGTGCTCAAGTGCCCGCAGCACCTCGAGCAGCTGCCGGTGCTGCTCAAGGTGTTTCCCGATGCCGTTGTCGTATTCACCCATCGTGATCCGGTCGCGGTGATCCAGTCGACGCTCACCATGCAGGCCTACACCCAGCGCATGCAGCGGCCGCAAATCGAGATCGCCTGGTTGCGTGACTACTGGATCGCGCGCATCGAGCGGTTGCTGCACGCCTGTGTCCGCGACCGGCATCTCGTGCCAGCGGCGCGCAGCTTCGACTGCCTGTTCCACCTGTTCATGCGCGACCCATGGAGCATCCTCGAGCCGGTGTACGAGCGCGCCCAGCTGACCCTCGGCGTGCCGGCGCGCGAGCAGCTCGGGGGATATCTCGCCGCCCATCCGCGCGGCAAGGCCGGTCAGGTGCGCTACGACCTGCAGCGCGATTTCGCGGTGGACCCGCAGCAGCTGCGCGAGCGGTTTCGGTTCTATTTCGAGCGCTTCACCGTGCAGGCGGAAGGCAGCTAGCCGTCGCCGGACGGCGACAGCGGCGACCGACTGAGGGACGGGTCTAGGTTCCTCGACCCGGGTTTGCCCGCCGGACGGGAACAACGGCATCCTGTGCTGAGCAATTCGCCCGGAACACCGGGGCGGCAGGGGGGCAGAGTGCGCAGAGTCACCCGGATCGTCGGCCTGATGGCCGCGGCGGTCGCGCTTGCAGCGACGGTGGCAGCCGCGGAGCGCAACCCGGTACGCAGGCATCCGCATGCCGGGGTAGCGGCTGCCGGAACGCAGCACATCATTGTCAAGCTGCGCGCGCCGCCTGCGGCGCCGGGTGCCGTCGCGCGCAGCGCGCACACGCGCCTCGCGGCGCTGGCCTCGCGCAGCGGATTGAGTCTCGAGAGCTATCGCTCCATCACCGCCGACCTGCACGTGGTGCACGTGACCGCCACGGCGGGTAGCTCGTCCGCACCGCAGATGCTGGCGCGTCTGCGGACCGACCCGGAAGTGCAGTACGCGGAGCTCGACCAGCGGCGCTTCATCCACGCGCTGCCGAACGATCCGCTCTATCCCTCGACGGCCTCGTCCTCCGGTCAGTGGTACTTCATGCCGAGCTCGTCCACCACCCCGAGCGCGATCGATGCGCAGACGGCGTGGAGCACCACAACCGGCTCTGCCGGCATCGTCATCGCCGACATCGACACCGGCGTGCGGTTCGATCATCCGGATCTGGGGAGTGTCAGCTCCGGCGGTCGGATGCTGCCCGGATACTGCTTCATCTCCGACCCCTTCATCGCCAACAACGGCACCTGTCCCGGCCCCGATGCTTCGGATCCGGGCGACTGGGTGTCGAGTCAGGACCTGAGCGCAGCGGACTGCGTCGACGCAGGTGTGACTCAACTCGAGGACAGTTCCTGGCACGGCACGCGCGTCGCGGGGCTGCTCGGCGCCATCGCCAACAACAGCATCGGCATCGCCGGGGCCACCTGGTCTGGCCGGGTTCTGCCGGTGCGTGCGCTCGGCGTCTGCGGCGGACAGGACTCGGACATCATCAGCGGCATGTTGTGGGCCGCAGGAATCACCGTAAGCGGCGCTCCGGCCAACACCACGCCCGCGAAGATCATCAATCTGAGCCTCGGTGGCTCAGGCGCCTGCCCGCAGACCTATCAGGACGCCATCGATCAGATCACCGATCTCGGCGTGCTGATCGTGGTGTCGGCCGGCAACGAGAGCGGCCCGGTCGATGCACCCGCGAACTGTCAGGGTGTGGCCGGGATAGCCGGCCTGCGCCACATCGGCACCAAGGTCGGGTATAGCAACGACGGTCCGCAGCTGGCGCTCGCTGCGCCCGCCGGCAACTGCGTGAACACCACGGCCGGCGAGCCGTGCGTGTACCCGATCACCACTACCACCAACCTTGGCACCACGACACCGGGTACCAACGACTACACCGGCCTGTATGCCTGCGGCGGCCAAACCGGCATTGCCAGCAGCGCCAACTGCACGGTCACCAGCACGCAGTACCGCACCTACAACCTCGGCACGAGCTTCTCGGCGCCGCAGGTGTCAGGCATCGGCGCGCTGATGGCAGCGGTGAATCCGAAGCTCAATTCCTGTCAGCTGATCTCGCGACTGAAGGAGAGCGCGCTGCCGTTCCCGCAGTCTTCGCCGACCACGACGGCGATCTGTCCCAGCCTCGATCCCACCTCGGATGAGTGCATCTGCACCAACGACGGTCAGACCTGCGGTGCGGGCATGGCGAACGCGAGCGGCGCGGTTGCCGCGGCGCTGCGGCCGATTGCCGCGGTCGCGGTGCCGGGCACGGTGACCGCCGGCCAGATGGTGCAGCTCAAGGGCTCGGGAAGTGCGGCGGCAGCCAACCACATGCTGACGGCCTTCGGCTGGAGCAACGCAGGGGGTCAGACGGTCACCATTCAGAACGGCAACACTGCCACGGCTACCGTGTCGCTGCCCGCCTGCGGGTTTGCCACGGTGGCGCTCACCGTGACCGACGACGCGGGGCGCACCGATACCGCTCAGGTAGTCCTGACGCCGAGCTCCGCGAGCACCAGCGCTCCGGCGGCTGCCGGACAGACTTCGTGCCCGCTTACCACACCCGCGATCGAGATAGCGGTCTGTCCGGCCAGTGCCTCGGTACGCGCGAGCGGCGGCATGCAGGCCTTCACGGCATCGTTGGCCAACACCGCCGACTCGAGCGTGACTTGGGAGGTCAACGGCATCGAGGGTGGCAACGCGATGCTCGGCACCATCTCGACCACCGGCGTGTACACGGCCCCCACGTCCGTACCCTCGGGCGGTTCGGTGATCGTCACGGCAGTCGCGGCGGCCGACGCCGGCGCAACTGCCAGCGCCGCGCTCAATGTCACTGCGCCGCCCGGATCGGGCGGTGGCGGGGGCGGCGGGTCGCTCGATCTGCGTACACTCGCGGCGCTCCTGGCGTTGTGGGTCTGGCGGGCGGCGGCGAGGAGTCTGCGAATGAGGCCGAGGAGGCCTGCAACGCCGGCTGTTCACTCACTCGTCCGGTCGTCCGCCAGCGGGCTGGCCCACTAACCACCCAGCTGCGCGACGCTGCGCAGGATCGCGCGCACCAGGCGCGCCTGCCGGTCGATGCCGGTCTTGGAGAACGTCGAGCGCAGGTGCGCGCGCGCCGTGTTCAGCGTGATCCCCAGGTCGCCGGCGGCTTCCTGCAGGCTGCGGCCATTGGCGAGGCACAACGCGAGCTGCGCCTCCTTGTGCGTCAGCTCGAACAGCTTGCGGATCGTCTCCACCGGCGGCGGCGTGTGCGCACCTTCCTCGACGCTGATGAACACCGCCACGGCGGGACTTACCGACTGCTCGTCCGCCTCGACCGAGCCCGCTGCCGGGCGGATCATCATGCCGTAGTGACCGGCGCCCGAAGGGCGCCGTGCGCGCATCACCTCGACGATGCCCGGCTTGGCGGCGCGACCGACGGCAATGGCACGCCCGATCGCCTCGCGCAGCCGCTGCGCATCCCCTGGATGGGTGAGCGCCAGCGTGTCGTTGGTGAGCGCGATGCCGTCCTGCCGCCGCAGGATGTCGCGCGCCAGCGAGTTGGTGTGGATCACGTGCGCGGAAGCATCCAGGATCACCGTCGCCAGAGTGAGGTGATCCATCGCGTCGGCGTAGATGGCCCGCTCCATCCTGGTGGCATCGAGGGCCGCATGGGTGCGCATCGCAACGTCGAAATGCGGCACGAGTTGCTCGACGAAGCGGCGCTCGGCGAGCGTGAAGTTTCCGGCGCGCCGCCCGCGCGTCACGCGTAGCCGGGCGTACAGCCGGTCGCCGTCGCGCACGTCGACGCCCATGTTGTAGACCGAGTCCCACGGCACCAGGTACTCGGTGAAGAAGCGACTGCGCTCGAGCTGCTCGACCGGGACGAAGTCGTGCATGGTGATCACCTGCTTCTCCGGCAGGTTTACGAACGGATCGAGCGGGAAGTAGCGGTGCGCATACTGCGACAGCACTTCGTCGCTGCCACCCCAGGAATACAGCAGCCCGGCCTCGGCGACATGCGGCGAGCGCAGCAGCAGCGTCGCAGCGCCCTTCAGACGGCGCCCGAGGCCCTCAAGGAACTCGCGCCAGCGTTTCGGATCGAGCGCGCCCTCGTGCATGAGCAGCGCCAGGCGCTCACGCAGCGCGAGCGAGCCGGGATGATCGCTCGTACCGCGCTCGCCGGACGGAACGGCACGGGCAGCAGGGCGCGTGGCAGCAGGTCGGCTCATGTGGTGAGCCTTCAAGAGTACTCCATATGTGTGATGCCGACCATGGCGCTGATGTGGGTACGCTTTGCGGTTGAGATCAGCGCGGCTCGCGAGGTCGCTCCGATGACACGTCTGGCAGGCAAGGTGGCTCTGGTAACCGGCGCGGCGCGCGGCTTGGGAGCGAGCATCGCTCGGCTGCTGCACGCGGCCGGCGCACACGTGATGCTGGCGGACGTGCGCGACGCGGAAGGGCGCGCGCTTGGTGCGGCCCTGGGCGAGGGCGCCGATTATGTTCATCTCGAGGTGGCGAGCGAAGCGCACTGGGCCGCCGCCGTGACGGCCACGCGCGCCCGCTTCGGTGGCCTCGGAATCCTGGTGAACAATGCCGGTATCTACCGCACGCACGCGACGCTCGAGCTGTCCGCGGAAGGTTACCTCGAGATCGTGCGCATCAATCAGCTCGGCGTGTTCCTCGGCATGCGTGCCTGCATCCCGGTCATGCGCGCGGCCGGCGGCGGCTCGGTGATCAATATCGCCTCCACCGCCGGCATCGAAGGGGTGGCGCAGGCACTTGCCTACACGGCGAGCAAGCATGCTGTGGTCGGCATGACCCGGGCGGCGGCGCTGGAGTTCGGCCCCGATCACATCCGCGTGAACGCGGTCTGCCCCGGCGCGATGCTGACGCCGCTGCTGGCCGAATCGTTCAACGTGTCCTTGAGCGCACTCGGGGCGGCGCCGTTCGCGAACGCCCCGCTCGGGCGCATGGGTGCGCCGGAAGAGATTGCGCCGACTGTGGTGTTCCTCGCCTCCGACGACTCCTCGTACACCACCGGCAGCGTGTTCGTGGTCGATGGCGGGCTGACCGCGGGTGTGCCGATGTCCAGCCGATGAGCGACACACCCACGGCGTCGGCGGCGCTGCCCGGCTGGTACACGCTCGGCCCGCAACCCGCTCTGCTCGGCTCGCGCTGCCGGCGCTGCGGCACGTACTACTTCCCGCGGCAGAGCTTCTTCTGCCGCAATCCCGAGTGCGAGGGCAGTGACTTCGAGGAAGTGCCCTTGAGCCGCACCGGGCGCATCTGGTCTTACACCAACGCCTGTTACCAGCCGCCGCCCCCGTACGTCTCGCCTGAGCCGTTCGTGCCTTTTGCGATCGCCGCGGTGGAGCTCGCCGCCGAGCGCATGATCGTGCTCGGTCAGGTGGTCGCGGGCGTAGACGTTACGCAACTGCAGGTGGGCATGGAGGTGGAGCTGGTACTGGAGCCACTCTACCGGGAGGGCGGTGCAGCGCGGCTGGTGTGGAAATGGCGACCGCTCGGGGTCAAGGGATGAGCGGCGAAGTGGCGGTGCTCGGGGTCGGCATGCACCCGTGGGGCAAGTGGGGTCGCAACTTCATCGAGTACGGCGTACACGCCGCCCGCGCCGCACTGGCGGATGCGGGTGTGCACTGGCGCGAGGTGCAGTTCGTATCGGGCGCCGCGACCATGCGCTGCGGCTATCCGGGCTACGTCGCCGGGGCGAGCTTCGCCCAGGCGCTCGGCTGGCAGGGCGCGGAGGTGAATACCTCCTACGCCGCCTGCGCCTCCGGCTCGCAGGCGCTCGCGGCCGCGCGCAGCAGGATCCTCGCCGGGGACTGCGATGTGGCACTGGTCGTCGGGGCCGACACTACACCCAAGGGCTTTCTGGCCCCGGCAGCTGGCAACCGGCCGGACGATCCGGACTGGGTGCGTTTCCATCTCGGGATCACCAATCCCACGTATTTCGCGCTCTATGCGCGCCGCCGCATGGATCTCTACGGCGCCACGACCGACGACTTCACGGCGGTGAAAGTGAAGAACGCCGCGCACGGCGCGCTCAATCCCAACGCCCGTTACCGCAAGCGCTTCAGCGCCGAGGAAGTGCAGGCGTCGCCGATGGTCGCTGACCCGCTGCGCCTGCTGCACGTGTGCGCAACCTCGGACGGCGGTGCCGCGCTGGTGCTCTCGAGCCTTGAGTGTGCGCGCCGCCGCGGCGTGCGCGCCCCGCGCATCGCCGCCATCTCGACCGTCACGCCGCGCTTTGCGGCCTACGAAGTGGAGATGCCGGACATTGCCACCGATTCGGCGGCGGCGGCGGACGGTCACTCATTTCGTGCCTCGATCGCCGCACACGCCTACCACGAGGCCGGCATCGGGCCGCAGGACCTGTCGCTCGCTGAGGTGTACGACCTCGCCTCGTCGATGGAGCTCGACTGGTACGAGTATCTGGGACTGGCCCGCACGGGCGAGGCGGAAGCGCTGCTGCGCAGCGGGGCGACGCGCATCGGCGGACGCATCCCGGTCAATCCGAGCGGCGGTCTCGCCTCGTTCGGCGAGGCCGTGCCTGCCCAGGCGCTTGCCCAGGTGTGCGAGCTGGTCTGGCAGCTGCGCGGGACGGCGGGCGAGCGGCAGGTGAGCGGGGCGCAGGTCGGCATCACCGCCAACCAGGGGCTGTTCGGTCACGGCTCGGCAGTGATCGTCAAGCGCTGAGCGCGCTGCGCAGGTCCGCCCCGACATCTGCCAGCGCACGATCGGCCACCGGCGTCACGTAGGGCATGCTGGCGAAGCCGTGAATCATGCCGAGATAGCGGCGGCCGACCACCGCGACACCGGCGGCACGCAGATGGTCGGCATACGCCTCGCCCTCATCGTGCAGCGGATCGAACTCCGCGGTGATCAGCGTCGCCGGCGGCAGCCCCGTCACGTCTGCCTTGAGCGGTGCAGCGAGCGGGTTGGCCGCATCGAGGGGCGTGGACAGGTAGCAGCTCCAGAACCAGCGCATCGTGGCGCGCGTCAGCAGATAGCCCGTGGCCAGCTGCTCGGCAGAGGCGCTGGCGCACTGCGGATCGAGCGCCGGATAGAGCAGTGCCTGGTAACGCAGCGCGGGGCCGTGCCGCTCGCGGGCGAGCAGTGCCGTGGCCGTGGCGAGATTGCCGCCGGCGCTGTCACCCGCGACGGCCAGCCGTGTCGGATCGATGCCGAGGTCGGCGCCGTTACGCGCGAGGTGCTCGAGGGCGCAATAACAGTCCTCGAGCGGTCCGGGGAAGGGCGTCTCCGGCGCGAGCCGATACTCCACCGATGCCACGGCGCAGCCGGAGTACCGGGTCAGCAGGCGGCACAGATCGTCGTACACCTCGATGTCGCAGATCACGAAGCCGCCGCCGTGGAAGAACACGATCAGCGGCAGCTCGTGGCCCGACGAAGGACGGTACAGGCGCACGCGCAGCGCGCCGGCGGCACCGGGCAGCGACAGATCGCGCACGCTGTGTACCGCGGGTGCGAGTACCGGGGCGGGAAACTGCCGCAATGCCGCGCGCAGCACCGCGGCGCTGAGCTGATCGGGCGGCGGAAACTGCGCCATCGGCGAGTCGAGAAAGGCGCGGATCTGCGGATCGAGTGTCACCGATGTCAGCCGCGCGCGCGGGCGCGCGACATGTTGAGCGCGAGGTCCTCGATCATGTCTTCCTGGCCGCCGACGGTTTTCATGCGCCCGAGCTCGACCAGGATGTCGGCGGAGGGCACGCCGTATTTGGCGCCGGCGCGCTTGGCGAACAGCAGGAACGAGGAGTACACGCCGGCGTAGCCCAGGATGAGCGCGTCGCGATCGACGCGCACCGGCTGATCCATCAAGGGTACGACCAGGTCCTCGGCAACGTCCGCGAGCTTGAAGACGTCGACGCCGGTCTCGATCCCTAAGCGCACCGCGACCGCGTTGAACACCTCGAGCGGGGTGTTGCCGGCGCCGGCGCCGAGGCCGGCTGCCGAGCCGTCGATGCGTACCGCACCCGCCTCGATCGCCGCGAGCGAGTTGGCGATGCCCATGCCGAGGTTGTGGTGACCGTGGAAGCCGACCTCGGTCGCAGGCTGGAGCGCTGCGCGCAGCGCCGCGACGCGCGCCGTCACGTCATCGGGCAGCAGGTAGCCGGCCGAGTCGGTGACGTATACGCACTGCGCGCCGTAGGACTCCATGAGCTTCGCCTGCCGTGCGAGCTCCTCCGGCCCGATCATGTGCGCCATCATGAGGAACGTCACGGTGTCGAGCCCGAGCTCGCGGGCGCAGCGGATGTGCTGTTCCGAGACGTCCGCCTCGGTGCAATGGGTGGCGATACGTACCGTGCTGATGCCGCAGTCGTGGGCGAGGCGCAGGTCTTCCACCGTGCCGATGCCCGGCAGCAGCAGCGCCGATACCCGCGCGCGCTTCATCTGCGGAATCACCGCGCGCAGGTACTGCTCGTCGCTTTGCGCCGGAAAGCCGTAGTTCACCGACGCGCCGCCCAGGCCATCGCCGTGCGTGACCTCGATGAGTGGCACGCCCGCCGCGTCGAGGCCGCGCGCGACCGCCACCATCTGTGCCAGCGTGATCTGGTGGCGCTTGGGATGCATGCCGTCGCGCAGGGTATTGTCGTGCAGAACGATCCGCCGGCCGCTCAGATTCATGAGGATCTCCCTGCAGGCCCGTACAGGCCCTGGGCCATCTGCTGCGCGATCAGCTCGCCGGTGCGCAGTGCGGCCGCGGTCATGATGTCGAGATTACCGGCATACTTCGGCAGGTAGTCGCCCAGGCCCGCCACCTCGAGCCACACCGAGACGCGCTTGCCGTCGAACACCGGGCCGTTCTTCAGCTGATAGCCGGGCACGTATTTCTGCACGTCGGCGATCATGGCGAGAATTGATTCGCGAATCGCTTCCGTCCGCGGCTCGTCCTCGGTGAGACAGTGAATGGTGTCGCGCATGATCAGCGGCGGCTCGGCCGGGTTCAGGATGATGATTGCCTTGCCGCGCTTCGCCCCACCGACCTTCTCGATGCCGTTCGCAGTGGTGCGCGTAAACTCGTCGATGTTCCTGCGCGTGCCGGGGCCGGCGGAGCGCGAAGACACGGTGGCAACGATCTCGGCGTAAGCGACCGGCTGCACGCGCGCCACGGCGGCGACGATCGGGATGGTTGCCTGTCCGCCGCAGCTCACCATGTTGACGTTCATCTGGCGCTTGCCGACGTGCGCCGCCAGGTTAACCGGCGGCACGCAATACGGTCCGATCGCTGCCGGGGTGAGATCGATCACCACCACGCCGTGCGCGGCGAGGCGGGCGGCGTTGTGCGGGTGCACATAAGCGCTGGTGGCGTCGAAGGCGATGCGCACGCCGTCCTTCTCCAGGTGCGGCAGCAGCCCCTCGATCCCCGCCGCGGTGGTGGCGAGGCCCTGGGTGCGTGCCCGGGCGAGGCCGTCCGATGCCGGATCGATGCCCACCATCCACACCGGCTTCACCAGCGAGCTGCGCAGCGCCTTGTACATGAGGTCGGTGCCGATGTTGCCCGAGCCGATCAGCGCGGCGTTGATCCGTTCCACGCGAGCCTCCTCTAAACGAAGAACTCCTGCACGTTCTCGCCGACGTACAGCGCTCCCAGGGAGGCGCCGATGATCCCCGGATCGTTGGCGACATGCGCGCGCGCGGCATTGATGTCGAGCCAGTAACGCACCACCGGACTGTCCATGTAGATGGCGCGGCCGCCGAGCAGCGGCATCAGCTCATCGCACAGGTCAGCGCAGCGGCGCACCACCTGCGAGGACTCGAAGCGGTAGCGGATGCGGTCGGGGAGGGGGATCTCCGCGCCGCTGCGCAGCGTGCGCATCATCTCATCGAAGCTCTTCATCAGTACCGCCTTCATCTCGAGGATCGCCGACTGGGTGCGCGCCGCGGCGTTGAGGGCGTACGGGTCGAGCTTGGTGGCCTTGCCGGTGTTGGTCGAAACGCGCTTGGCGGCGATGCCGAGATAGGCATTGAGCGCGCCCTGCAGCGCGCCGATGGCGGCGCTCGAGACGGCGCGCACGAACACCTGGGCCCACGGCAGGCGGAACAGCGGCGCGCTGTTCAGTTGCTGTCCCGGGTTCTTGCACAGGTAGCCGTCGATCGCCCGGTGCGTGCGGTGCTCAGGCACGAACGCCTGCTCGACGACGATGCCATGACTGCCGGTGGCCTGCAGACCGAACACCGTCCAGTCGTGCACGATCTGGTAGTCGCGGCGCGGCAGCAGGAAGGTGCGCATCTCCGGCGGCGCACCCGCTTCCAGCGGCGGAATGAGCGCGCCGAGAAACGCCCAGTCGCAGTGGTCACAGCCGCTCGAGAAACCCCAGCGACCGGAGAGGCGGTAGCCGCCGTCGACGCGCTCGACCTTGCCCACCGGCTGGTAGGAGGAGGACACCAGCGTCGCGTCGTCCTTGCTCCACACGTCCTCCTGCGCGCGCGCATCGAAGAGCCCCAGCTGGAACGGATGGACGCCGACCACACCGTATACCCAGGCGCTCGACATGCACCCTTCCGCGAGCGCCATCTGGATATCGAAGAACACCTGCGGGTCGTGCTCGTAGCCGCCGTGGCGGCGCGGCTGCAGCACGCGCATGAAGCCCGCCTCCTGCAGCTCGCGGATGGTCTCCGCCGGCAGGCAGCGCGCGGCGACTGCGCCTTCCGAGCGGGCCTTGAGCGCAGGGATCATCGCGCGGGCTCGCTCGATGAGCGTTTCGCGGGACGGGATTGGCGTAGCTGTGGGCGCAGCGCTGGCCATGAGGACCTCCTAGCGGTGGCCGAATATACCCGCCGTGTCGGGCAGCTACAACACAACTCGTACTTTTTCGGCTACCGAACTACGCATCCCGTGGTGTAGTATGCCATTTGGTTCGAGATTGCGGCGGACGGTGGCGCCTTCATTGCGTGTTCCGCGCCCCAAGCGCCCGCCGCGGCGCTTAGAACCCCCCGCGAGGAGCAGCGCATGTCCGCCGAGCGTCCCCCGAGCCCACCCTTTGGTCGAACCGTGCAGCTGCGGCAGGGGTACGAGCTGCACTATCTGGAGCACGGCGCCGGCGCCCCGGTAGTGTTCGTGCACGGCAGCGGGCCGGGCGTGAGCGCGTACAGCAACTTCTTCCCCAACTACCGTGAGATCGCCGCGGCCGGCTTCCGCACGCTGCTGCCGGACATGGTGGGATTCGGCTGGTCCTCCAAGCCCACCGGCATCGACTACACCCTCGAGCTGTTCACCGTGACGCTGCTCGAGTTCCTCGATCAGCTGCAGATCGGACGCTGCGTGCTGATCGGCAACTCGCTCGGCGGGGCGATCTCGCTGAAGCTCGCCATCGATCATCCGGCGCGCGTCGAGCGGCTGATCGTCATGGGGCCCGGTGGCATCGAGTCACGGGAGACCTACTTCCAGATGCCGGGCATCCAGAAGATGGTGTCGGGCTTCGTCGGCGCCGGCTTCGACCGCGCGGGGCTGCGGCGCTTACTGGAGCTGCTCGCCTACGACCCGCAGATCGTCACCGAGGAGCTCGTCGAGCAGCGCTTCAACGTGCTGCGCACGCAGCCGAAGGACGTGCTGGCGCGCATGGTGATCCCGGATCTGACGCCGCAGCTGGCGCAGATCCGCTGTCCGCTGCTCGGTTTCTGGGGTGTGGAGGACCAGTTCTGCCCGGCGAGCGGCTACGAGAAGATCCTGCGCGCAGTGCCGGAGGCGCGCTTCATCATGTATGCGCGCTGCGGGCACTGGGCGATGATCGAGCGCGCCGCGGATTTCAACCGCAATGTCATCGAATTCCTCCGAAGCTGAGCGCGGCCGCGCCGCGGTGCCGGCGCCGCCGGAACGACGCGCGCTGCACGAGGGCCTGGCGGCGGAGCTGTACCGCGCGCTCGTCGGCCGGCATACCGTGCCGCCGCTGCGCGAGCGCGGTCTTGATCTGACCATCGACGATGCCTATGCGATCTCGCTCGGCATCCTCGCGCGGCGCGAGCGCGCTGGCGAGCGCGTCATCGGCAAGAAGATCGGTGTCACCAGCGCCGCGGTGCAGGACATGCTCGGCGTCCATCAGCCGGACTTCGGCTTCCTCACCGATCGCATGCAGGTCCAGGATGGTGCGACCGTGCAGATGGTCAGCATGATCCAGCCGCGCGCGGAAGCGGAGATCGCGCTGATCCTGCGCCGCGCGCTGCGTGGTCCCGGCGTCACACCCGCCGCCGTGCTCGATGCCACCGCTCAGATCGCGGCGTGCTTCGAGATCGTCGACTCGCGCATCGCCAACTGGGATATCCGCATCGTGGATACGATCGCCGACAATGCTTCGTGCGGCGTGTTCGTGCTCGGCGCCGAGCGGGTCGATCCGCGCGGCTACGATCTGGCGGCTCTGCGCGCGCGCGTCGCCAAGAACGGCGCGCCGCTGTCGCAAGGGCTCGGCAGCGCAGTGCAAGGCTCACCGCTCGCCTCGGTCGCATGGCTCGCCAATACGCTCGGTGGCTATGGCGTGTCGCTGAACGCCGGCGAGATCATCCTGTCGGGCTCGCTGGTGCCGCTCGAGCCGGCGCGCGCCGGGGATCGCTTCCGCGTCGAGCTCGAGGGCGTAGGCTCAGCCAGCGTGAAGTTCGCGTAGCGCGAATTTCTGCACCTTGCCGGCCGCGTTCACCGGCAGCGCCGCGACGATTTCGAGCTCGCGCGGCACCTTGTAGTTCGCCATGTTCTGGCGCGCCCAGGCAATCAGGCTGGCGGCGTCGGCCTGCGCACCGGGCCGCAGCACGACGTACGCCTTGCCGACTTCACCGAGGCGCGCATCGGGCACGCCGATCACCGCCGCCTGCGCGATGGCCGGGTGCTCGCACAGCAGCTTCTCGATCTCCGCCGGGTAGCAGTTGAAGCCGCCGACGATGAATACGTCGGTAATGCGGTCGGTGATGCGCAGGTAGCCACGCTCATCGAGTACGCCGACATCGCCAGTGTGCAGCCAGCCATCGGCATCGATCGCCTGCGCGGTCGCCATCGGATCGTCGAGGTAGCCGCGCATCACGTTGTAGCCGCGCACCAGCACCTCGCCGGGCTCGCCGGCCGGCACGCTCTCACCGCGCGCATCGACGCAGCGCACTGCTACGCCCGGGATGGGCACGCCGCAGCGCGTGGCGACCGTCTCGTCGTCCGCATCGTGAGGGCAGATGCTGACCACGCCGGTCGACTCGGTGAGGCCGTAGGCGGTGAGGACGCTGGCGAAATTGAGCTCGGTGCGCATGCGCGTGATGAGGGCCGGCGGCACGCTCGCCGCGCCGGTCACCGCGAGCCGCAGGGACCCCAGGTTGCGGCGCGGCAGGCTCGCGGCGGCGAGCAGGCTCTGGTACAGCGTCGGTGGCCCGGGCAGCACCGTTATCTGCTCCCGCTCGATGCAGTCGAGCACCGCTTCCGCATCGAACACCGCCAGCGGGTACATGGTCGCTCCCTGCAGCAGGCAGGCGAGGCACCCCGCCTTGTAACCGAAGCTGTGGAAGAAAGGATTGACGATCAGATAACGATCGCCCGCGGTGAGGCCCACCAGCTCGCTCCAGGCGCGGAATACCTGCACGTCCTGCGCATGCGTCGACACGACGCCCTTCGGCTCGCCGGTGGTGCCGGAGGTGAACAGCACGTCGGCGACATCCTCCGGCGCGACGCGCTCGCCGCGGGCGCGCAGCTGCGCCGGGGGCGAGCTGGCGCCGCGCGCCAGGAAGTCGCACCAGCTCTGCGTCGGCGCCACGGCTGGCACATCGGCGGCCGGCGCGTGCGTGCCGAGCAGCACCAGCCGCGCAAGGTCCGGCAGCGCTTGCCCGGTGAGCAGCCGCGGATAGCAGGTGCCGAGGAACTCATTCACCACGACCAGCAGCCGTGCGCGGCTGCGGCGCAGGATGAAGGCCGCCTCCTTGCCCTTAAGGCGCGTATTGAGCGGCACCAGCACGGCTCCGCACCCCACGGCACCGAGCGCGGCGACGACCCAGTCGAGGCTGTTCGGCGCCCAGATCGCGACGCGCTCGCCGGCGCCGAGACCGGCGGCGACGAATGCGGCGCTCGCCTCGAGGACCGCGGCTTCGAGCTGCCGGAAGGTGCGGCACCGCGCGCCGTCGATGATCGCCGGCGCGTCGCCGAACTGGCGCGCGGCGCTCGCCAACACGCGCGGTATAGTCGAGGGAGCTTCGCGCTGCACGGCTTGAAAATATCAAACCAGCCCGTACGATGCTAACCATGGTCCAGCCGACGGCCGAGATCCGCCTGCCCGGGGCCGTGGTGCTCGTCACGGGCGGCTCACGCGGTATCGGCGCCGGCATCGCGCGCGGATTTCTTGCTGCGGGAGCCGAGGTCGTGGTGTGCGGCCGCTCGACGCCTGCGGACGCCGAGCTGCCGGCGAGCGGCACGCGCCGCGCGCAGTTCGTGCCCTGTGACGTGCGCGAGGCGGACGCGGTGCAGTCGTTGTTCAGCACCATCAGGCAACGCTTCGCGCACCTCGACGTACTGATCAACAACGCCGGCGGCGGACCCCCGGGTGAGCTGGCCAGCCTCACGCCACGCGTCATCGAGCGCGTCATCCAGCTCAATCTGGTTGCGCCGCTGTTGTGTGCACAGGCGGCCAACTCAATCATGCAGTCTCAGCCCGCGGGCGGCTGCATCATCAACATCGGCAGCGTCGCCGGCGAGCGGCCGGCGCCCGGCGCGGCGGCGTACGGTGCGGCCAAGGCGGGATTGCTGCACGCCACGCAGAGCCTGGCGATGGAGTGGGGACCGAAGGTGCGCGTCAACGGCATCGTCAGCGGCTTCGTCGCTACCGAGCATGCCGCCGCGCACTACGGCGGCGCGGAAGGGCTGGCGCGCGTCAGCGGCGTGTTCCCGCTCGGGCGGCTGGCGGAGCCGGCGGACGTGGCCGCAGCGTGCCTCTATTTCGCCTCGCCGCTCGCCACCTATGTGAGCGGTGCGCTGCTCGCGGTGCACGGCGGCGGCGAGCGGCCGCTGTTCCAGCACCTCGTCAGGGGCGGCGTATGAGCGCCGCCTACACGCAGCGCGAGCTGCGCGAAGCGTTCGGCATGTTCGCCACCGGCGTCACCGTGGTCACCGCGGTGCGCCCGGATGGCGAGCCGGTCGGTGTCACCGCCAACTCGTTCACTTCGGTGTCACTCGAGCCACCGCTGTTGCTGTGGTGTCTGGCGGGCGGCAGCAGCGGCGCGCCGGCGTTCGCCCACGGCGCGCCGTTCGCGGTGCACGTGCTCGCGCACCACCAGCACGAGCTCGCGCTGCACTTCGCCCGCCGCGCGCACGAGAAGTTCGACGTCGACCGGCACTGGCGCAGCAAGCCGCATCCACCGCATCTCGCCGAGGTGCTGTGTCGCTTCGACTGCAAGGTGCACGCGGTGCACCCGGGCGGCGATCATCTGATCATCCTCGGCGAAGTGCTCGGCATCGCGCGCGCTCCCGGGACGCCGCTGGCATTTCATGCCGGGCGGTTCGGCAACTTCACCGCCGATCGCGGCGTCGGCAAGCTCGATGTCTGGGAAGGCCTCGAGGATCACTGGTACTGAGCGCGTGGCTCCGCCGGGGCACCCTGGTAGTCCGGATAGCTCGTGTATCCCTCGCTGCCGGGGGTGTAGAGCGTGCGGCGGTCGAAGCTCGCCAGCGGCCAGCCCCTGGCGAAGCGCGCCACCAGATCCGGGTTGGCGATGAACGCGCGCGCGTACGAGACGGCCTGCGCCGCGCCGCTCGCCAGCACGGCGTTGCCTGAGGCAAAGTCGAAGCCGTCGTTGACGAGCAGCGCACCGGCGAAGCACTCGCGCGCCAACGCGAACGCATCGAGCGATGGCAGCGGTGAGCGGATGACGTGCAGGTACGCAAGCCCGAGCGGCCCGAGCGCCGCGAGCAGCGCCCGGTAGGTCTCGAGCGGCGCCGCGTCGTACACGTCGTTGAACGGATTACCCGGGCAGATGCGCAGCCCGACGCGCTGCGCGCCAATGGCACCGCTGAGCGCCTCGAGAGTCTCGATCACGAAACGCAGCCGATGGTTGAGGCCGGCACCGTAGCCGTCGGTGCGCAGATTGGTGCCGGTGGACAGGAACTGCATCGGCAGGTACCCGGAAGCCGCATGCAGCTCCACGCCGTCGAAGCCGGCGGCACGCGCGGCGCGGGCGGCGTGCGCGTACTCGGCCACGACCTCGGGAACTTCCGTGCTGGTGAGCTCCTCGGGCAGGTCGAATTCCACCAACCCCGCCGCGTCGGTGAACATGCGCCCGTGCGCACGAAGCGCCGAGGGCGCGACGGTGCGCGCATCCGCATCCTTGTTGTAATGGCTGGCGATGCGCCCGGTATGCATCAGCTGCACCACGATGCAGCCGCCTGCGAGGTGCACCGCAGCGGTGACGCGCCGCCACGCGGCAACCTGCGCCTCGGAGTGGATGCCCGGGGTACGGCAGTAGCCCTTGCCGTGGCGCGAGGGTTGCGTGCCTTCGGTGATGATCAGGCCGGCGCCGGCGCGGCGGCCGTAATACTCGATGGCGAGCGGCCCGGGAGCGTCATCGGCCCCGGCGCGGCTGCGCGTCATGGGCGCCATGACGATCCGGTTGCGGAGCCTGAGAGCGCCGAGCTCGACGGGTTCGAACAGCGGCTGCACGGCTCAACTCAGCGGACCCGGATCTT
Source organism: uncultured Gammaproteobacteria bacterium (assembly GCA_963837075.1). Lineage (GTDB taxonomy): Bacteria > Pseudomonadota > Gammaproteobacteria > Steroidobacterales > Steroidobacteraceae > 13-2-20CM-66-19. Next base: position 2,454,872 of record CAWILY010000009.1, read on the forward strand.
CGGATCCGCAGCGCCGCGGCGCATGGTGGTGAGAAATTCCTCGAGCGGGGCTGGCGGCGCCACCTCGGGGTGTGCGTTGGCCGGGCTCGCCCAGAACTCCTTCCACGACGGCCACAGCTCGTGCCAGGCGCCGTCGTACGGCGCGCGGCCGGGCCAGCGCATCTTGTGCGCGCCGAGCGGCGGCCTGTTCGGATCGGTGGCGTACCAGTAGCAGGGCAGGCGGCGGCGGAACAGCCAGCGGCTATCGATGCGCTGGTAATCGTCCCAGTAGAGCATCTGCATGATGACCCAGTCGCTGCCGGTCTCGTGCTCGTTCTTCGAGTACACCACCCCGTGGGCGTGCAGTGCGTCGCTGAACTCGATGATGTGGCCGCCGATGTGGTGCGAAGTCCCGGTGAACTGCTCGCGCAGCATGGCATCCACCCACACCTTGAGGTGAGTGCGCCCGATCAGCCCGGAACCGACACGGATGTCGGGGGCGAACAGGTTCACGTGGGCGTCGAGGTCGCGCATGTCGAGCGACAGCGCGTATTTCGCCGCCAGGGCGCGGATCTCCTCGAGCGCCTCGAGCCGCTCGACGCGTGCCGTGAGGTCGTCGCCGGGCATGCCTACATCCTGCCGATGATTTCCTCGCCGAAGCGCTTCAGGGCGGCGAGCTGCGCCGGAAGTGGCAGCGATAGGTCCATTCCCCAGGGCGCGACACAGGCGTCGGTGATGCCGAGCGTCGCCAGGCGACGGAAATCATCCGCGGTACGTGCGCCCATGTCGAAGCCGTGGATCTCGAAGTCGCGCCGCGCGCGCGTGCCGCAGCGCTCGCGCAGGCGGTCGAGCTCGCTGATCAGTGCGGCGAGGGCGGTAAAGTCGGTGTTGGCCGACACCCAACCGTCGCCGAGCCGTGCCGCGCGCTCGAGCGCCGGCGCCGAGTGACCGCCGACGATGATCGGCACCGGCCGCGAGGGCACCGGGTTCATCTTCATGGGTCCGAAGTCATAGTTCTCGCTGTGGTACTCGAAGTACTCCCCGCTCATGGCGCCGCGCAGGATGGCGATGCATTCGTCCATCAGGCGGCCGCGCTTCTCGAAGCTGACGCCGTTGTAGCTGAAGTCCTCCTTCCACGGACTCAGGCCTGCACCCAGCAGGATGCGCTCACCCGACAGCACCGCGAGTGAGGTCAGCGCCTTGGCGAGCACCAGCGGCTGCCGTGTCGGCACCTTGAGCACGCTCGGATAGAGTCTGATGCGCCGTGTCACGGCAGCCATCCACGTCATCGCCACCAGCGGCTCGATGAAGGGCGTGGCGCCGATGTAATCGCGGATCGCGGCGGTGTCGGCGTACGGGTAGGTGGAGTCAGTGTGCGCCGGGAAGAAGAAGCTGTCGGGCAGACCGATGGAGCTGAAGCCGGCGTCCTCCGCTGCGCGTGCGATGACCTGATAGTCCGGGTAGCGCGCAAAGGCCAGCTGCAGCGTGAAGCGCATGTCGAGACTCCGCCATTGTGCCCAGTCGGAACGCGTAATTATACTCGAGTCCACTTTCGCGAACGGCGCACGATTACCAGGGACCGCAAGCTCATGCAGTTCGCTCACACCGAGGAGCAGCAGCTGATCCGCGACAGTGCGCGCAGCTTTCTCGCGGAGAACGCCGACGCGGCGCGCGTGCGGGCCGTGATGGCGGCGCCGGGCGGCTACGATGTCGGGTTGTGGCAGCGCATGTCCGCGGAGCTCGGTTGGACGGGACTCGCCATCCCACAGGCGTACGGCGGGGCGGGTCTCGGCTGGGTCGAGCTGTGCATCCTGCAGGAGGAGCAGGGGCGCCGCCTGGTCGCCTCACCGTTCTTTGCGACCGCGGCGCTGGCCGCGCCACTCATCCAGGGCGCAGCAAGCGAGGCGCAGCGCCAGCGGCTGCTCGCGGGCATCGCGGCCGGGGAGCTGCGCATCGCCTGCGCGCTCGGCGGTCCGGATGGACGGCCGCCGTGCGAGGGCGTGAGCGTCGAGCTCAGCCCACGGGCTGAAGCCTTCGCGCTGCGCGGGGTGAGTGAGTTCGTGATCCACGGCGACAGCGCCGATGAGCTGCTGATACTGGCGCGCGCCCCGGGGTCGGCCGGCGAGAGCGGCATCAGCGTCGCCATCGTCCCCGCCGACAGCGCGGGTATCCGCATCACCCCGCACGTCATGCTCGATCTGACACGGCCGATGTCGCGGGTCGAGTTCGCCGACGTCGCCGTTGGGCGCGAGCAGCTGCTCGGCGAGCCGGGCGCGGCGGCACCCGCGGTGCAGCGCGCGCTGCACCTGGCGCGCATTGCACTCGCCTCGGAGGCCCTCGGTGGCGCCGAGCACGTGCTCGAGATCACCACTGATTACGTGCGCCAGCGCGTCCAGTTCGGCCGTCCGATCGGCAGCTTCCAGGCCATCAAGCACCGTCTGGCCGACATGATGATCGAGGTGGAGGCGGCGAAGTCCGCGGCCTGGTACGCGGCGTGCGTCGCCGACGAGGGAAGCGAGGAGCTGGCGGAGGCCGCCGCGATCGCCAAGAGCTACTGCTGCGACGCCTTCTTCGCCTGCGCAGCCAATGCCATTCAGCTGCACGGCGGTATTGGCTTCACCTGGGAGCACGAGGCGCAGCTGTATTTCAAGCGGGCGCGCGCCACGGCAACGCTGCTGGGAAGCCCGGCGTGGCAGCGCGAGCGACTGGCGCGTCTGATCGCGTCCGGGGCGGCCGCGACCCCGGTATTCTGACGAGCGCACGAGGTGCAGTGATGCGAACCGGATTCACGCCTGCGCAGGAGCGCTTCAGGAGCGACGCCGCCGGCTGGCTCGAGGCGCAGCTGTCGGGTCCGTTCCGCGACATCCGCGGCGTCACTGCCGTGAGCGCCCTGCTCGAGCGCCGCAAGGAATGGGAGCGGGCTCTCGGCGCGGCGCGCTGGAGCTGTATCGGCTGGCCGCAGGAGTACGGCGGTCGCGGCGCATCGCTCGCCGAGCAGGTGATCTTCGCCGAGGAATATGCGCGCGCCGGCGCTCCCGCACGGATCGGGCACATGGGCATCGAGCTCGCCGGACCGACGATTCTCACCTTCGGAACGCCCGAGCAGAAACGGCGCTTCCTGCCGCCGATCGCTCGCGGTGAGCAGCTCTGGTGTCAGGGCTACAGCGAACCGAACGCCGGCTCGGACCTCGCCAACGTGCGCACTCGCGCGGTGCTGCAGCAAGGTGCCGCCGGCGGCGAATGGGTGGTGAACGGGCAGAAGATCTGGACCTCGTTCGCCCAGTTCGCCGACTGGACCTTCGCGGTGTGCCGCACCGAGGAGGGCTCGCGCGGGCATCGCGGACTGTCCTACCTGCTGGTGCCGATGCACCAGCCGGGCGTCACCGTGCGCCCCATCCGCCAGCTGACCGGCAGTGCCGAGTTCAACGAGACCTTCTTCGCCGATGCCCGCACCGCCGCGGACAATATCGTCGGCGCGCCGGGCGAGGGCTGGAAGGTAGCGATGGGCACGCTGTCATTCGAGCGCGGGGTGTCGACGCTTGCGCAACAGATGAGCTTCAGGAACGAGTTGCGCGCGATCATCGCCGCCGCCGAAGCCAACGGGCTCATCCACGATCCGCAGATCCGCCAGCGCGTGGCGCATGCGCACACGGGCCTGAAGCTGATGCGCTATAGCGCGCTGCGCATGCTGTCGAATGCCGAGGCCGGCAAGCTCTCGAACGAGGCCTACACCTACAAGATCTTCTGGGCGACCTGGCGCAAGAAACTCGGCGAGCTGGCCGTGGACGTGCTCGGGCCGCGGGGCGAGATTGCGCGCGCTGCGCCTTACGAATGGGACTTGCTGCCGCGGCTGTTCCTGGGATCCCGCGCCGACACCATCTACGGCGGCACCAATCAGATCCAGCGCAACATCATCGCCGAGCGTGCCCTGGGCCTGCCGCGCGAGCCGCGCGGTCCGTAGCGGCCGCAAGCTGAGCATGAGCGAGGGGGATGTGGCGCGGCTGATCCACGAGGCGGCGCTGCGGCGTACGGCGGAGCGCTATGCGCAGGGCGCGGACCGGCGCGACAAGGCCACCTGGGCGGCGATCCTGACCGCAGATTGCATCATCGAGGCGCCCGGCATCCGGCTCGTCGGGCGCGAGCAGATCGTGGCCGCGCTCGATGTCATGGCACGGCTGTACGTCGCGACGCAGCACCGCATTCACAACCAGCTGACCAGTATCGAAGGCGACAGCGCCCGCGGCGAGACCTACTGCATCGCCGATCACCTGAGCCTCGGCGAGGACGGCCAGCGGCGGCTGCTGACCTGGGCGATCCGCTATCAGGACCGCTGGCGTTGCGAGCAGGGCGAGTGGCGCTTTGCCAGCCGCACGCTGCTGCTCGACTGGACCGAGACACGCACACTCGCGTAGCCGTTTCAGAACTTGAAGGTCGACAGCAGCAGGCTGGTCTCGCTCTGCGAGATCCCCTCGATCAGGCGGATGCGCGCCAGTACCCGGTCGAAACCCTCGAGGCTGTCGGCGCGCAGCTCGGCGACGATGTCCCAGCGGCCGTTGGTGCTGTAGAGCGCCGCGACCGCCGGCTCGCCCCGCAGCGCCCGGATCACGGCGTCGACCTTGTTGCCCTCGACCGCGACCGTCATGAAGGCGCGCATGCGCTGCTCCTCGACGTCGGGCTTGAGCCGCACCGTGTAGCCGACGATCGTGCCGTTGGCCTGCAGCCTCGCGAGGCGGTTCTGCACCGTGCCGCGGGCCACGCCGAGCCCCTTGGCAAGCGATGCCACCGAAGCACGGGCATTGCTGCGCAGGAGTGCGATCAACTCGCGGTCGGTGTCATCCATGTCGGGGTCTCCCGGGCCCGCGCCAGGCAGGTCCGTAGATAAAGGTGTGAGGGCATACGCATAGTCAGAACGACAGAGATATCTGTCGTATTGTCCAATACCGTCGGTAATCTGTGCAAATCTCTGCCTTTATTTTGGTTCGCACCCGGCCCAGGATGAGCCTACGGCCAGCAGAAGGCCGTTACGCCGGCAGAGGGGGTTATGGTCGAATTCATCGGCATCGAGCGCGTCCAGGAACTGGTTCGGCGGCGCGGTACGGCACGTTTCCTCGCCGAGCTTGCGGGGGAGATCGAGGCCGACTTCCGGCGCTGGCCGTCCTTTGAAAAGTCCCCGCGCCACGCCACGCATTCCAGCGTGGGCGTGATCGAGCTGATGCCGGTGTCCGATGGCACCCTGTACGCCTTCAAGTACGTCAACGGTCACCCGAAGAACACCTCCCTGGGGCTGCTCACCGTGACCGCATTCGGCGTGCTGGCGGATGTGAAGACCGGCTACCCGCTGCTGCTGTCCGAGCTCACGCTCACCACGGCGCTGCGCACCGCGGCGACCTCCGCGCTCGCGGCCCGCCTGATGGCGCGCGCGGACAGCCGCGTGATGGCGCTCATCGGCAATGGCGCGCAAAGCGAGTTTCAGGCGATTGCGTTCCATCATCTGCTCGGCATTCGCGAACTGCGCCTGTACGACACCGACCCGGCCGCCACCGACAAGCTCGAACGCAATCTGGCGCGCCTGCGTCTGCCGGGCCTCGCGGTCACGCGCTGCGCCTCGACCGCGCAGGCCGTGGCCGGCGCGGACATCGTCACGACCGTGACCGCCGACAAGCGCAATGCCACCATCCTCACGCCCGAGCTGATCGTGCCCGGCATGCACCTGAATGCGGTGGGCGGTGACTGCCCGGGCAAGACCGAGCTGCACGCGGCCATCCTGCGCCGGCCCGATGCGCGCGTGGTGGTCGAGTACGAGCCGCAATCGCGCATCGAGGGCGAGATCCAGCAGCTCGAGCCGGACTTCCCCGTGAGCGAGCTGAGCGTGGTGCTTGCCGGGCGCGTGCCGGGCCGCGCGGGCAGGCAGGAAGTCACGATCTTCGACTCGGTGGGCTTTGCGCTCGAGGATTTCTCCGCGCTGCGCTACCTGATGCGCCTGCACCAGGAGGAGCGCGACGCGCGCACGCCGATCGACCTGCTGCCCGAGCTCGAGGACCCGAAGGATCTGTTCGGGCTGCTGGCGCCGCAGAGCGTAACGCCGGCCGCGGGTGTGGCGGCATGAACGTGCCGCGCACGGCGAGCCTGATCGGCGCTCCGACCGACGTCGGGGCCGCCGACCGCGGCGCATCGATGGGACCGGAGGCGCTGCGCGTGGCCGGCCTCGCGGATGCGCTGCGGGCGCGCGAGCTCGCGGTCAGCGACCTCGGCAACCTCAACGGCCCGGGCAATCCTTGGCAGCCCCCGCACGAGGGCTATCGTCACCTGCCGCAGGCCGTGCACTGGAACCAGCTGGTGCAGGAGAGCGTGTACGCACAGCTGCGCGCCGCGCGCCTGCCGATACTGCTCGGCGGCGACCATTGTCTGAGCATCGGCTCGATCGGCGCGGTGGCACGCCACTGCCGCGAGGCCGGCCGCAAGCTGTGCGTGCTGTGGCTGGACGCGCACGCAGATTTCAATACCAGCGCGCTGTCGCCGAGCGGCAACCTGCATGGCATGCCGCTCGCCTGCCTGTGCGGCTTCGGGCCGCCACAGCTCACCGCGCTCGGCGGCCGCAACCCCGCCATCGATGCGTCCTGGGTACGCCAGATCGGCGTGCGCAGCGTGGATGCGGGCGAGCGACGCTTCCTGCACGAGCAGGGGCTCGAGGTGTTCGACATGCGCTACATCGACGAGATGGGCATGCGGGCCACCATGGAGCAGGCGCTCGCCGGTGTCGACGCGGATACGCACCTGCACGTCAGTTTCGACGTGGACTTTCTCGATCCGGAGATCGCGCCCGGCGTCGGCACGCGGGTCGCCGGCGGGCCGACCTACCGCGAGGCGCAGCTGTGCATGGAGATGATCGCCGACACCCATCGCCTGGCATCGCTCGACGTCGTCGAGCTCAATCCGGCCTTCGACGTGCACAACCGCACGGCCGCGCTGGCGGTCGATCTGATCGAGTCGCTGTTCGGCAAGAGCACGCTGGTACGCCGCCCGGTATGGCGCGGCCCGCTCAATCGTGCACCCGCTGCATGTGCACCGTGAAGCCCGGCAGCCAGCGATCGTTCTCCTGGAATTCCGTGACGACCTCGTAGGCATCGCTCGCGGTGCGGGCCCAGCGGCTGCGAACACTGCTTGCGGGAAAAGTGCCCTTCCAGCAGTGACCGACCAGGAACGCGAGCGGCTGATAGCCCGCGACCGGAGCGGCAGCCGGGGTCGGGGTCGTCGCCGCGGATATCGCCACCGCACCGCCGACCACGAGTGTCGCCCCCCTGACCCATACGCGTGTCAGACTCATCGCTGCTCCTTTCGGTGCGCAGGTTGACGCCGCGCGCGGCGCGCGCGCAGCCGGAGCAGCTGGTTGAAATACTGGCGCAGCTGGCGCACGGCGCTGTCGAAGGCAGCCAGGTCACGGAAGGTACGGGCCTGCATGACCGCGCCCTCCATGGTGGCCAGGACGAACGCCGCCAGCTCGCGGCGCTCGAGTGCGGCCGGCAGCCGGCTGCCGGCCTCGCGCAGGCACTGGTGCACGCCTTCCGTCCAGGCGCTGAAGTTGGCCGCCAGGCGGGTGCGCACGGCCGGATCCGGCTCGTGCAGCTCGAGCGCGAGACTGCCGATCGGGCAACCATACAGGCAGTGGCTGTCGAGCAGCGCGCGTCGGTAGGCAGCGAGCAGCGCAAACACCCGCTCGATCGGATCGGCCACGCCGCGCCACGCCGGCTCGAGCAGCATGGGCGTGATGCCCTCGAGGTAGCTGTCGAGCACCGCCAGCAACAGGTCCTGCTTGCCGGGAAAGAAGTGATACAGGCTGCCGCTGTTGACCCCGGCCGCCTGCAGCACGTCGGCGACGCTGGTCGAGCCGTAGCCCTTGTCGCGAAACAGCTGCATGGCCGTGAGGATCAGCCGCGTGCGGGTGTCGGTGAGTGGCACGTCGGCCGCGCGCCCGGCGCTCACGGCAGTGATACTTGAATGATCATTCAAGTCAACATTAGCGACGGTTGATCGATCAGTCAACTGTCCATGTGTGCGCCGCGTTGCAATCGCGGCGGCGCGGTCGCATCATCGTCTGCACTCCACGGCGAGGTGAGCGACCATGGCCGACAGCGTCTACAAGATCATCGAACTCGTAGGGACCAGCAAGGAATCCTGGGAGAAGGCCGCCACCTCCGCGGTGGCGCAGGCGGCGAAGACGCTGCGCGACCTGCGCGTTGCCGAGGTCGTGCAGCTCGACATGCAGGTGGAGAACGGCAAGGTGAAGGCCTACCGGGCGAAGCTCAAGGTGTCTTTCAAGTTCGAGGGCGGCAAGTAGTCATGCTGCAGTGCGACCGCCCGCGGCGTGCCGCAGCGCGGCGCGTGCCAGCAGCCGCGTGGAGTCGAGCGTCGGCAGCGGCGAGTTGCCGTCGTTCATGATCAGCGGGATCTCGGTGCAGCCGAGAACCACGGCGTCACAGCCCTCATCCCTCATGCGCCGCATCACCCGCTGGAAGCACGCCACCGCTTCGGGCGTGAACACCCCGGCGACCAGCTCGTCGAAGATGATGCGATTGATCTCGGCGCGCTCGACGGGGTTGGGGCGCAGGTACGCGAGGCCTTGCGCGGCGAGCTTCTCGGGGTACACATCGCTGTCCACCAGGTAGCGCGTTCCGGTGAGTCCGAGGCGGTGGAAGCCGCGGGCGACGGCGTGCGCGGCCACCACCTCCGCAATATGCAGCCACGGCAGCGGCGAGCGCCGCAGCACCCACGGCAGCGCCTGGTGAATGGTATTGTCAGGACAGATGAGGAAACTGGCACCGGCACGGGCCAGCTTGTGCGCCGAAGCAAGCATCAGCTCAGCGACCCCCGGCCAGTCGGCGCTGTCGATGCAGCGCATGTAGGCGGCAAACGAGTGCGTATGCATCGACACTTCCGGATGCTCGAGAGCGCCGCAGTATTGCGGCCCCTCAAGGCATATGGTCCGGTAGCACAGCGCTGCGCCCTCGGCGGAGCAGGCCACGATGCCAATGTGCCGCGACATGGCGGGATTCTACCTCGCCGCGAAGCTGCCGCCGCCGGGACTGCCGGCACGGGGCGTGAGTCGATCAGCCCGGCGACACTTCGGGCGCAGTGAGCAGCGGCAGCGTCGCGCTGAGGCGCGTCCCGGTCGCCGTCGAGCTGATGCTCAGCGTGCCGCGGAAATGGTGCACGCGCTCGCGCATGCCGGCGATGCCGACCGCCGAAGACTGCGTGTCCAGCTCGCGCAACGCTTCAGCGGGGATGCCGCGACCGGCATCTGCGATCTCCAGCGACACGCTGTCCGCGCTGTGCGCCAGACGCACCAGCGCGCTCGCACTGCGCGCGTGGCGCTCGACATTCATCAGGCCTTCGTGCACCAGGTGGAACACGGCGGCCTCGAGCTCGCGCACCAGGCGCGGAAAGTCGTCGGCCATCTCCAGCGTGACCGTCATGCCGCTGCGCCGCGCCACGGCAGCCACGTGCCAGCGCAGCGCGCCGCTCAGGCCCGTCTCATCGAGCAGCGGCGGGTGCAGCAGGCAACCGGCGATGCGCAGGTCGCGGGTCGCCTGCTGCACCAGCTCCTGGCTGCTGTGGAATTCAGCCGCGAGCTGCGGCAGCGCGCCGGCGGCGCGCTCACCGAGGCTCGCCAGGTTCATGCCGAGTGCGGCGAGTGCCTGGCCGGCACCGTCGTGCAGGTCGCGCGCGATGCGGCGGCGGTCCTCCTCCTGGAGCTGCAGCATGCGCACCGTCATTGTCCGCAGCCGTTCGTGCGCGCGCGCCAGCTGCTCATCCTGCGCCGCGGCGACCACTGCGCCGAGCTGGGCCGCGGCGAGCTCGAGAAAGTTGCGGTAGTCGGCATCGGTCGGCGCGTGCGCACCGCAGCCAGCGATCAGCAGTCCCGCGCACGCGTCCCGCTCGCGAGCACGCAGGGGCAGGACGACGGCGCGCCGCGATGGCGGCACCGGTGCGGCGGCCGCGGCCGGGCCGGCCGGGGGCAGTACCTGCAGGACGTCGTTCACCACATCTGCTGTCCCCCGGCGCAGCGTGCGCGCGAGCGGCGCCTGTTGCTGTTCGTCGCCGCCGAGGCTCAGCACGGGGGGCGCAGCGCGCAGCACTGCCTGCGTGCCCGCGCTGCCGGCGAGCTGCGCACCTTCCTGGGTCTCATCAACCAGGTACAACAGCGCGAACGGACAGCCGCCCTGAGCGACCAGCGTCTGCGCCGCGAGTGCGCATGCCTGCACGGCCGAAGGCGCCTGACGCAGTGCCGCCGTCAGCTCGCGCAGCGCGGCGAGGCGTGCCTCGAGCGCTGGTGCGCCGCCGCCGACGCGCGGCGGCTGTGCGGGCAGCTGCGCATCGTTCGCCGCAGTGGAGCGCTCCGGGGTAGCGCTGATCAGCGACTCGATGGTCGCAAGCAGGTCGCGCGACAGCTCCGACTTCGAGACGAACCCGCGCGCCCCCGCGCGCAGCGCGCTCGGCAGCATCTCCGCCGCATCGTGTTGACTGACGATGACGATCGCAGCTTGCGGTGACTGCCGCCTGATGATCGCAGCGGCCTCGAGGCCACCGAGCCGCGGCATGCTGACATCCAGCAGCACGACATCGGGCTTGAGCTGCTCGGCTTTTTCGATCGCCTCGCGGCCATCGGCGGCCTCACCGCACACTTCCCAGGCCGGCCGCGTCGCGAGCAGCGCGCGCAGTCCCTGGCGCACCAGCTCGTGATCATCGGCGATGAGAATGCGTACCGAGGTCATGGTGCGAAGTGGCTGCGCCGCGACGTCCTCCGAGGCTGCCGTGCAGTATAGTACGCAGCCCCTGTCAGGGGCCGGCGGGTGCCGCCGGCGCGAAGCGCGGTCGCAGCCTTGGCGCGCGCGCAGCGCGCGGACATATTCTGCTAGTCTGCGCCGCATGACTGTCTGGACGGCGCGCCGCGAGGGCAAGCGGCGCAGGCTTGCGCGGCTTGCGCCCTACGTCGATGGCAAGCTCGTGCGGCAGGCGGCGATCGTGCCGCTGCTCGAGGCCCTGCTCGAGCCCGGCGACCGCGTCGCGCTCGAGGGCGACAACCAGAAGCAGGCCGACTTCCTGTCGCGCGCGCTGGTGCAGGTCGACCCGCAGCGGGTGCGCGACATTCACCTGCTGATCTCGAGCATCAGCCGTCCCGAGCATCTGACGTTGTTCGAGCGCGGTATCGCACGGCGGGTGCACTTCTCCTTCGCCGGCCCGCAGAGCCTGCGCGTGGCACAACTGCTCGAAGACGGCGTGCTGGAGATCGGCGCCATCTACACCTACATCGAGCTGTACGCGCGCATGTTCGTCGACCTGTCGCCGCACGTGGCACTGGTGTGCGCCGAGCTGGCCGATCGCGATGGCAATCTGTACACCGGTGCCAACACCGAGGACACCCCGACCATCGTCGAGGCCGCCGCGTTCCGCCACGGCACGGTACTGGTGCAGGTAAATGAGATCGTCACCACGCTGCCGCGCGTGGACATACCCGGCTCGTGGGTTGATCTCGTCGTGCCGGCAGATCGGCCGTTCGCCCTCGAGCCACTGTTCACGCGTGATCCGCGCCAGATCACCGAGTTGCAGATCCTGATGGCCATGATGGTGATCCGCGGCATCTACGAGCGCCACGGCGTCACATCGCTCAACCACGGCATCGGCTTCGACACCGCGGCCATCGAGCTGCTGCTGCCGACCTTCGGGGCGACGCTGGGACTGAAGGGGCGGGTCTGCCGCCACTGGGCCCTCAACCCGCACCCGACCCTTATCCCTGCGATCGAGAGCGGCTGGGTCGAGAGCGTGCACTGCTTCGGTGGCGAAGTGGGCATGGAGGACTACATCCGCGCGCGACCCGACGTGTTCTTCGTCGGCGCTGATGGCAGCATGCGCTCGAACCGGCTGCTGTGTCAGCTCGCCGGACAGTACGCGGTGGACCTGTTCATCGGCTCGACGCTGCAGATGGATGCGGATGCGAACTCCTCCACCGTTACTCTCGGGCGGCTGGCAGGATTCGGCGGTGCACCCAACATGGGACATGATCCGAAGGGCCGCCGCCACAGCAGTCCTGCGTGGCTGAGCCTGATCACCGCTGATGCGCCCATCGTGCGCGGCCGCAAGCTGGTAGTGCAGCTGGTGGAGACCTTTCAGCGCGGCGGCGTGCCGGCGCTGGTCGAATCGCTCGATGCGATCGAGGTGGGGCGCCAGGGCGGCATGCCGATCGCGCCGGTGATGATCTACGGCGAGGACGTGAGTCACGTCGTCAGCGAGGAGGGCATCGCCTATCTGTACCGCGCGCAGGGTGCGGAGGAGCGCCGCGCGGCGCTGGCGGCGATCGCCGGCGCCACGCCGATCGGGCGGCGCGCGGACGCGCAGCGCACCGCCAGCCTGCGTGCGCGCGGCATCGTCGCCTACCCGGAGGACCTGGGCGTGCGGCGCACGGAGGCACGCCGCTCGCTGCTCGCCGCGCGTAGCATCGAGGACCTGGTCGAGTGGTCGGGCGGCCTGTACCGCCCGCCGGCGCGATTCCGCAGCTGGTAGCCGCCGATGCCCTGTGTAGCGCCACGTTTCGCCGCCGCGCACCGCCGCGAGCACGCTGCCGGTCGCGCCGCGCAACTCGCCGCGCACGCGGTCGCGGCACTGGTGGCCGAGGCGCTGCTGACGCCGAAGCCCGCGCTCGTCGATGCGCGCGGCAGCGGCGCGCACGCCGACATGGACCTCGACTGCCTGCTGCGCTCGGCCGAGGCGCTGCGCGGCAGCTTCCAGCTCATCGCGCTCGAGGCGAGCGCCGCGGCACCGGATCGGTGTCTGCGCGAGGCGCTGGGCGCCATCGGTCGTCGTGCAGAGCGGCGCATGCTGGCAGCCACCGGCGGCCGCAACGCGCACCGCGGAGCGATCTGGGTGCTGGGGCTTCTGACCGCCGCGCTGGCTATGTGCGGCTCGCGCGCTGCCAGCACCGAGATCGCCGCACTGGCCGGCCGCCTGGCACGGCTGCCCGACCGGAATGCGCCGCCAACCGACAGCAACGGCACGCGGGCTTGCCGCAGCTTCGGCGTCGGCGGTGCGCGCGCGGAGGCCGCGGCGGAATTTCCGCACGTCGTGCGCGTGGGGTTGCCGGTGCTGCAGCGCGTGCGCCGCGCCACGGGTGATGAGCGCTGCGCGCGGCTGGACGCCCTGATGGCGATCATGACCAGCCTCGAGGACACCTGCCTGCTGCATCGCGGCGGCTGGAGCGCACTCAGCGCGGCCCGCCGCGGCGCACAGCGCGTGCTGGCCCTCGGCGGAACCGCGACCGCTATGGGCTGGCGCGCGCTGCTGGCACTCGATGCCGAGCTGCTGCGCCGCTACGCTTCCCCCGGTGGCTGCGCGGACCTGCTGGCCGCGTGCCTGTTGCTCGACACGGTTCAGACTCAGGAGGTGAGCGCTTCATGGAGCAGCTGAGCTTTTCCTACCCCGCCCGGCAGCCCGTCTCGCGCCGTGTGCACGTCGGCGTCGTCGGGTCCGGGGACCTGGAGATTCTGCTCGAGCCATCCACCGACGGTGCGGCACACGTGCGGGTGACGACCAGCGTCGCCGGCTTCGCGCCGGTCTGGAAGAGCGTGCTCGATCGCTTCTTCACGCGCTTCGATGCGGCCGTCGCCATCGAGATCAACGATTCCGGCGCCACTCCCGGCATGGTGTTGCTGCGGCTCGAGCAGGCGGCCGAGGCGCTGCGCGCGTGAGCGCCGCCACGCGACACAGCTTCATCGAGCTGCCGGCGCGCGAGCGCGCGCGTGCGCTCCTCGATAGCGATACGTTCCGCGAGTTGCTCGGCCCGTTCGAGCGGCTGAAGTCACCGTGGCTGCCGCTGCAGGGCATCGTTGCGCAGGCTGACGACGGCGTGGTGCTGGCGCGCGGCACTATCGCCGGTGCACCGGCGGTGGTGGCGGCGATCGAGGCCGCTTACCAGGGCGGCAGCATCGGCGAGGTCTCGGGAGCCAAGATTGCCGCGGCGCTGGAGCTCGCGTTGCGTGACTGCGAGCGCGGCCGCCCGCTGCGGCCGCTGCTGCTGCTGGAGACCGGCGGCGTGCGCCTGCAGGAGGCCAACCTCGGGCTGGCGGCCATCGCAGAGATTCACTCGGCCATCGTGGCACTGCGTCGTTACGTGCCGGTGGTCGGCGTCGTTGCAGGAGTGGTGGGCTGCTTCGGCGGCATGTCGCTTGCCGCCGCGTTGTGTAGCCAGCTCATCATGACGCGCCAGGCGCGGCTCGGCATGAACGGTCCTGAAGTGATCGAGCAGGAGGCGGGCCTCGCGGAGCTCGACTCCATGGACGGCGCGCTCGTCTGGGGGCTGATGGGCGGGGAGCAGCGTGTGGCCGTCGGTCTCGCCGACGTGCTGGTAGACGATGACACGACGGCGATCGCCGCCGCAGTGCGGTGCGCGTTCGCGAGCCCGGGGCGGGCGCGCAGTGAACAGGTGGATGCCTACAGCACGCTACTTGCGGCCGTTGATGCCGGGCAGCCGCCGTCGGCGGCGGCACTGCGTGCGCTGTGGACGCACGAGGCGCAGGAATGAGCGCTCCGGCCGCAGCGGTGGCGCGCGCGCTGCGCTGGCTGCAGGCCCTGACCGGGGAGGAGGGTCTTCTGCCACGGGGGCCCCGCACGGTGCGCGTGGCCGATGCACCGCTCGGACCCGAGTCCGCGCGCTTCATCGCGGTCGTACCCGATTCGGCCAACCGCTTCGTGCGTGCCCGGCATGGCGAGGTCGGGCTCGACGAAGGCTGGGCGCTGGCACGTGAGGTGCGCGGCACGATCGCCGAGGACAGCAAGCAGCGGCCGCGTCCGATCGTCGCGCTCGTCGACGTGAGCAGCCAGGCCTACGGCCGCTGCGAGGAACTGCTCGGCATCCATCTGGCCTGCGCCGCGGCAGCCGACGCGTATGCCAGCGCGCGTCTGGCCGGACACGCGGTGATTGCACTCCTGGTCGGCAAGGCAATGTCGGGAGCATTCCTGGCGCACGGCTATCAGGCCAACCGCATCCTGGCGCTCGATTCTCCTGCAGTCCTGATACACGCCATGAGTAAGCAGGCCGCCGCGCGCGTGACCCGGCGTCCGGTGGAGACGCTCGACGAGCTCGGACAGCGCATCCCGCCGATGGCCTACGACGTGCGCTCGTTCGCGCGCCTCGGCCTGCTGCACCGGCTGATCGAGGGGGTAAATGCGGACGAACCCGGGCCGGCGGACATCGAGCAGGTGCGCAATGCGCTCCGCGATGCGATCCGCGACGTACGCGCCGGCCCGCGCGACCTGCGACAGCGCTGGGAGTCGCCGGCGGCGCGCGCCGGCCGCGGTGCCTCGCTCGAAGTGCGCCGCCGTCTCGCCGCCGAGTGGGACGCTTCCTGATCATGCAGCCGCACGCGCTGTTGCGGATCGGCGCGCCGCCGGAGCTTGAGGACGAGCGCTGCGCAGTGTGGGTGGGCGCGCAGCTCGCCCGCGCGCCCTGGGTGGTGGTGCGGCGCGCGCGCCCCCGACACGGGCTGATTCCAGTGGGTGTGCGTGGTGCAACCCGCGCGCAGCGGTGCGCGGGCTGGCTGCCGGCGGCGCACGTGCGTGAGATCGTGACGCCGCTCGAGCTCGCCGCGCGCGACGGCTGGCGCAATCACCCGCGCCGCGCACAGGTGCCGGCGCTCGCCGCGCTCGGGGCGGTGGCGACGATCATGGCGCGGCACGGCCTGGGTCGAGCCTGGGGGCCTGCCGGCAGCCTCGGCTTCGAGCTGGCGAGCGGTGAGCGCGCGGCGACGGCACGCAGCGATGTGGATCTGATCGTCGAGCTCAGAGAGGCGCTGGCAGCGGGTGTGGCGCGCTCGGTGCAGCAGCAGCTGGCGCGGCTGGCGGTGCGGGTCGACGTGCTGCTCGAAGCCCCGCAGGGAGCCGTCGCGCTGGCCGAGTACGCGCAGGCCCGCGCACCCTACCTGGTGCGCACCGCGGAGGGCCCGCGTCTGTGCGCCGATCCCTGGGCGCCGCTCACCGCGGCCGCCTGATGCGCATCGCGCTGCTCTTTCCCGGACAGGGGGCGCAGCGGCCGGGATTCCTTGCCCGGCTCCCCGGGCACGCGGCCGTGCACGCCACGCTGGCCGAGGCACAGGGGATCCTCGGACACGATCTGCGCGAGCTCGATAGCGCTGCCGCGCTCGAATCCACTACCGCGGTGCAGCTGTCTACCATGATTGCCGGGGTGGCGACCGGGCGCGCACTGCTCGCCGAGGGTATGAGCGTGGACGCGGTCGCGGGGCTCTCGGTAGGCGCGTTCGCCGCGGCCGTGACGTGCGCATCACTCGACTTCGCAAACGCACTGCACCTGGTGAGGCTGCGCGGCGAGGCGATGGCCCGGGCGGCACCCGGAGGGCACGGTATGGCAGCGCTTCTCGGGGTGAGCGAGCGCGAGGCGCGCCGCATCGTGGCGCGTGTCAGCGAGCGGCGCCCGCTGTATCTGGCGAGCGTCAACTCGCCCACCGAGGTGGTGGTGGCGGGCGACGATGCGGCGCTGGCGCTGCTGGCTGAGGAGGCCGGGCAGCGCGGGGCCGCCGTACGGCGCCTGCGCGTCGCGATTCCTTCGCACTGTCCGTTGATGGAGGAAGTATCCGTGCAGCTGCGCACCGCACTCGATGCCGTCGCGGTCGCCGCGCCAAGCGTGCCGTACGTGAGCAACCACCGCGCACGTCTCGCCCGGACGGCCGGCGAGGTGGCCGAGGACCTGGCGCTGAATGTCGCGCGCACCGTGCGCTGGCACGACTCGATGACGCTGCTCTACGAGCTCGGCTGCCGCCTGTTTCTGGAGGCGCCGCCGGGACAGGTGCTGAGCGACCTGCTGCGCGCCTCGCTCCCCGGGGTACGTGCCGTGGCGCTCGAAGAGGCGCCGCTGGCAACGGCGCTCATGCTGGCGCTTCGGGCCCGTGCTCCGTAGCTGCGGCGCGGCGCAGGCGCAGCGTGCTGAGCTCGCCCACGATGCCACGGCGGAACGACAGCACGCAGGCGACGAAGATCGCGCCGATGATGGCGCTCACCCAGCCGCCGACGATGTCCGACAGGTATTCCTGCAGCGTGACCACGAGCGCCGCGCCCAGTACCGGCCCGAAGAAGGTTCCGGTGCCCCCGAGCAGCGTCATCAGCACCACCTCCCCGGAGGTCGACTGCTGCACGTCGGTGAGCGTGGCGAAGCCGAGCACCAGCGCATTCAGCGAACCGGCAAGACCTGCCAGCGTCGCCGACAGCACGAACGCGAGCAGCTTGTAGCGCTCGATGTCGTAGCCGAGGGAGATTGCCCGCGCCTCGTTCTCGCGGATCGCCTTGAGCACCTGTCCGTAGGGGGAGTGCACCACGCGCCGGATGAACACGAACACCGCCGCGAAGGTGGCCAGCACCAGGTAATACATGGTCACGTCCGAGCGCAGCGGCAGCAGCCCGAGCAGCCGGCCGCGCGGCACACCCTGCAGGCCGTTCTCGCCACCGGTGAACGGCGCCTCGAGGCACACGAAGTACACCAGCTGCCCGAGCGCGAGCGTGATCATTGCGAAGTAGATGCCGCGGCGGCGGATGGCGAGGCCGCCGATGACGAAGCCGAGCGCTGCCGCCACCAGCACCCCGCCGGCTACCGCGCTCGCCGGCTCGGCAGCGTGAGCGGTGACGAGCCAGGAGGTCGCGTAGGCGGCGGAGCCGAAGAATGCCGCGTGGCCGAAGGACAGCATGCGGCCGAAGCCGAGCAGCAGGTTGTAGGCGCACGCGAACATGGCGAAGCACAGCAGCTTCATCATGAATACCGGGTAGATGCCGAGCCACGGCACGCTGAGCGCCGCCAGCGCGAGCAGGGCATAACAGATGGCGGCGGCACGCATGCGGCTACTCCCGGCCGAACAGGCCCGCTGGCCGCACGATCAGCACCAGCGCCATGATGACGAACACCACGATGTTGGAGGCCTCCGGATAGATCACCTTGGTGAAGCCCTCGATGACGCCCAACGCCAGGCCGCTGACGATCGCGCCGAAGATCGAGCCCATGCCGCCGATCACCACCACGGCGAACACCACGATGACGAGCGAGGTACCCATGTGCGAGTTCACCAGCACGATTGGCGAGGCGAGCACGCCGGCCAGCGCGGCGAGCGCGACGCCGCCGCCGTAGGTGGCGGCGACCAGCAGCGGCACGTTGACGCCGAACGCCTGCAGCAGCGGCGCGTTCTCGGTGGCCGCCCGCAGCCGCGCGCCGAGCCGGCTCCGCTCGATCACGAACCAGGTGCCGAAGCACACCAGCAGCGAGGCGAGGATCACCCAGGCGCGATACAGCGGCAGGAACATGAAATGCAGGTTGAGCACGCCGGCGAGCGCGGCGGGAACCGGATAGGACGTGCCGGTGGCGCCGAACACCTGATGGAGCGAGCCTTCGACGATCAGCGCCAGGCCGAACGTCAGCAGCAGCCCGTACAGCGGGTCGAGGCCGTAGAGATGGCGCAGCAGCAGTCGCTCGACCAGGATGCCGAGCAGTCCCACGGCGAGTGGCGCGAGCAGCAGCGCCGCCCAGTAATTGATGCCGAGGTACTGCAGACCGAGCAGCGCCGCGAAGGCGCCGAGAGTATAGAAGGCGCCGTGCGCGAAATTGACCACGCCCATCAGCCCGAAGATCACCGCCAGCCCGAGGCTGAGCATGGCGTAGAACGAGCCGTTCACCAGCCCGAGCGTGAGCTGCCCGAGGATCACCGCGACGGGAATGGCGTGCACTTACTTCGGCGCGAGCGTGCACAGCCCGGTGATCGGTCCGAAGGCGTCCGCGCCGCTCATCTTCTTCACGACCTTGTAGTAGTCCCACGGGTACTTCGACTCCTGCGGGGACTTGACCTGCATCACGTACATGTCGTGAACCATGACACCGTCAACGCGGATGTAGCCGTCGTGGGCGAACATGTCGTTGATCCGGGTGCGCTTCAGCTCCGCCATGACCTTGTCGGAATCGGTGCTGCCGACCGCCTTGACCGCCTTCAGA
Organism: uncultured Gammaproteobacteria bacterium; assembly: GCA_963837075.1. Classification (GTDB taxonomy): domain Bacteria; phylum Pseudomonadota; class Gammaproteobacteria; order Steroidobacterales; family Steroidobacteraceae; genus 13-2-20CM-66-19. The sequence goes on from CAWILY010000009.1 coordinate 2,473,878, forward strand.
TAAGTCAGCGTCGCGGAATAGATCCCGGACTGATCCATGGTCGGCTCGCGATTCATCTTGGCGAAGTAGCGCTTGGCGAACGCACGGGTTTCCGGCGACAGGTCCCAGTACCAGCCGGTGGTCAGGTACAGACCCTGCGCGACCGCAAGGCCCAGACTGTGGATGTCGGTGAGGAAGGCGAGCAAGGCCGCGGGCTTCATCGTGCGGGTGATGCCGAACTCGTTGGCGGCTTTCAGCGAATTGCTGAAATCGGTGCCGGCATTCGCCAGCCCCAGCACCTGCGCTCCGGAGGATTGCGCCTGCAGCAGAAACGAGGAGAAGTCCGCGGCGCCGAGCGGCACGCGCACTGCACCGAGGTTCTTGCCGCCGTGCGTCTCGACCACCTTCGCGGCGGCATTCTGCAGCTGGGTACCGAAGGCGTAGTCCGCGGTCAGATAGAACCAGCTCTTGCCGCCGGCGTTGACGATGGCGGTGGCCGTGCCGTTGGCGAGCGAGGTCGTGTCGTACACATAGTGCACGGTGTAGGCGGTGCAGTCCTCGTTGGTCAGCGAGGCGCCGCCCGCACCGATGACGAACAGCGGCACCTTCTTGGCGGCCGCGACCTTGGCCATGGCGATGTTGACCCCGGTGTTGGAACCGCCGAGCAGCATGGTGAGTCCGCTCTCGTCGGCCCACTGCCGGAACTTGGATGCGCCGATATCGGGCTTGTTCTGGTGATCCGCGCTGAGCGTCACGATCTTCTTGCCGAGCACCGTGCCGCCGAAGTCGGTGATCGCCATGTTGATGGCCTCGACGCCCCCGGCGCCCAGCACGTCCGCGTAAACCCCCGACATGTCGTCGATGTCGCCGATGACGACCTGGGCGGACGCCGCCTGGGAGACATACGAGCCGCCCACGCACACGCCGGCCGCGAGCGCCAGTGTCAACTTCCGCAACCTCATGGTGCTCTCCTTCTTGGTATTGGTATTCGGCCCCGGGGTCACACGCCGAGGAACTCGTGCAGCATGGACATTTTCGCCTGAAGATCCCCGGCGGCGAAACCGTCCACGATGCGACCGCGCTCCATGATGTAAAAGCGGTCGGCGAGCGGGGCCGCGAAGCGGAAGTTCTGTTCCGCCAGCACGATGGTATAGCCCTGGCGGCGCAATCGCTGAATGGTGCGCGACAGCGCCTGCACGATCACCGGTGCCAGCCCTTCCGAGATCTCATCGAGCAGCAGCAGCCGTGCGCCGGTGCGCAGGATACGCGCCAGCGCCAGCATCTGCTGCTCGCCGCCTGAGAGGTGTGTGCCCTGGCTGCGGCGCCGCTCGTGCAGATTCGGGAAGGTGTCGTAGATCTCCTGCAGCCCCAGGCCGCCGGCGGCCAGCGGCGGCGGCAGCAGCAGGTTTTCCTCCGTGGAGAGGCTGGCGTAGATGCCACGCTCCTCGGGACAGTAGCCGACTCCGAGGCGTGCAATGCGATGCGGCGGCAGCGTGATCGCCTCGCTGCCGTTGATCAGCACCGAGCCGAGGCGCCGGCTGACCAGCCCAAGCAGTGCCCGCAGGGTAGTGGTGCGGCCCGCGCCATTGCGGCCGAGCAGCGTCACGACCTCGCCTTCGTTGACGTGACAGCTGACGCCGTGCAGGACATGTGACTCGCCGTACCAGGCATGCAGGTCGGTCACCCGCAGCGGTTGCGCGCTCACGCGTCACTCCCCGGCAGCTCCCCGGTGGTGCCGAGGTACGCCTCCAGCACGAGCGGATTGCGGGCAACCTGCGCGTAACTGCCGCTGGCGATGACCTGGCCGCGCTGCAGCACCGTGATGGTGTCGGCGATGCTCGCGACCACCCGCATGTTGTGTTCGACCATGAGCACCGTGCGCTGCGCCGCGGCCTGCCTGATGAGCGTGGTCACCCGGTCGACATCCTCGTGACCCATGCCCTGGGTCGGTTCATCGAGCAGCATGAGCTCCGGGGCCATTGCGAGTGTGGTCGCGATCTCGAGAGCGCGCTTGCGTCCGTACGGAAGCTCCGCGGCGCGGGCGTTGGCGAATGCCTGCAATTGCACCTGCTCGAGCAGCTCGTGCGCCCGGGTATTCAGAACCGCGAGCGTGGCTTCGCGCTTCCAGAAGTGGAACGTGGTGGCCAGCGCGCGCTGCAGCGCGATACGCACGTTTTCCAGCACCGTCAGGTTGGGGAACACCGCCGATACCTGAAAGGAGCGCACGATACCGCGGCGCGCGAGCTGGGCGGGCTTCTCGAAGGTTATGTCACGACCGCGGTAGAGGATCTGCCCCCCGTCGGGAATCAGGAACTTGGTCAGCAGATTGAAGAAGGTGGTCTTGCCGGCGCCGTTCGGTCCGATGAGCGCGTGAATCTGGCCGCGGCGTACCTTGAGGTCGACCTGGCTCACGGCGACGAAGCCGTTGAACTCTTTGGTCAGGCCACGCGTCTCGAGGATCAGATCTTCTGTGGCGCGCTGCGGCGCTGTCGTCATCGCGCAGTTTCCCCCACCCGCGCAGCGCTCGCCTGCGTGCGATGCACGGGCTCGAAGCTGATGCGGGACAGCGCGCGCACCAGCGCGTCGAAATCCGCCGGCCGGTGGCCAGCCCCGGTCGCAGTCACGGCGAGCCGGTACAGATGTTCATCGACGATCACGTAGCTCACGCAGACGTACAGCGTGTGTCCGCTCTGCGGGCGGGCGTCGACGATCGTCCATGCGCTGTGACCGCCGAGCGAGGTGGGCGCACCCTGCATCTGCGAGTCGATGTCACTGCCGAACCGGCGGTCGAGGCTGGCGCGATAGTGGGGACTGGCCACATCGCTGCCGACAGGCTCGGGCACTTCCGTACGGTAGATGCTGAGCAGCGCAGCTCCCGCCGTGGTGGTCATCTCCGCGCCCCCGGAGTGCTCCGTCACCTGCGGCTTGGCGGCGTCCTCGGGCAGGTCTGCTAATCTGACGCCCAGCTCGGGGACGTCGAGATCGCCTGCGAGGCAGGCGAGAGGCCACGAGACCAGCAGCGCCAACCAGAGTTTGCCACGGGTGCGCATGGTTCGATCTTACCATCGGGCATCCGGTGCCCCGGCCCCGGACGCTGACGCTGACGCTGCGCTGCAGGCGATCTGGCACGTCGTGTGTACGATCCCGCGCGGCCAGGTCGCCAGTTACGGCGCCGTGGCCCGCGCGGCCGGACTGCCGGGCCGTGCGCGGCAGGCGGGCCGCGCGCTGCGCCTCGCGCCGCCCGGCCTCAAACTGCCATGGCACCGCGTGGTCGGTGCGGGCGGGCGCATCGTGTTTCCGGAAGGCTCGCCGCAGCATCATGAGCAGGCGCGCCGGCTGCGCGCCGAAGGTGTGGCCGTGCGCGGCGGCCGCATCGAGCGCCGCGCTCTCACCGAGCTCGGCGCCTGAACCGCGGCGCGGGAGGGCGAGCACTCACCAGCGGACACACGGCGCGCGCTCGCACGCAGACGGAAGGCACGCTTGGACAAGCGCTATTCGCTCGGGATCGGCATGACGCTGCTGCTGGCGCTGCAGGCACCGGCAGCCCCCGACACGGGCGACTGGTTTGCCGAGCCGGCCATCGCGCAGCGCCTGGCGGCCGGTCAGGTGGTGATCGCCGCGACGACCGCAACGGATCATGCATATCCATCGGGCAGCAGCGTACGCGCCGCGGTGCGCATCCGGGCTTCCCCGGAAGCCATCTGGAGCGTGGTGACCGACTGCCGTCAGACGCTGCTCCTCTATCCAGATCTCGTGGGCTGCCGCCGGGTGGCCGGGGCCGCTGACGGAAGCTGGGAAGACATCGAGCACCGGGTGCGCTACTCGCGGTTGCTGCCGAGCGTGCGCTACGTGTTCCGCGCCTGGTACGACCGGCCGCGCCGCATCGAGATGCGGCGCATCAGCGGCGATGTCAAGGAGCAGCGGGGGACGTGGCTGCTGATGCCGACGGCGGATCGTTCTGCGACCGTGGTCGAATACCAGCTGTACATCGAGCCCGGCTTCTGGATTCCACAGGCCCTGGTGACGCGCTCGCTGCGCAAGGATCTGCCCGCGGCGCTGGTGAGGCTCAGAGACCGCGTCGAGGAGACCCAGGCCGGTGATCGGCGCGTGCCCTCCGGGCCATGAGCCGATGTTCTGTCAAACGGCGCTCGTGCCGCCCGTCAGCCGCCGTGCGCTGTCGTTCGCTGCCAGTCGCCCCGCGCCGACGACTTGTCGTGACCGGCCCGCTCGTGTCAGCGTGTGCTCATCCGACATCTGCGTGAGACCGTGCATGCGCCCGACGCTGGCCGGGTTGGCGTTCCTGCTCCTCGCACTGCTGGGCGCCTGCAGCAGCGGCAGCGGGGGCGGCGGCTCTTCCGCCGCGCAGCCCGGCAGCGGCGGACTGAATCCGGTACCGACCCAGCGTACCGACATCGTGACTTACAAGAACGACCTCGCCCGCACCGGTCAGAATCTCACCGAATCGATCCTGACGCCGGCAAACGTGAACCCGGGCAGCTTCGGCCTGCAGCGTATGCTCGCCGCCGACGGCAAAGTCGATGCCCAGCCGCTGTACCTGTCCGGTGTCAGCATCGGCGGCGCGCTGCATAACGTGCTGTTCGTCGCCACCGAAAATGATTCCGTCTATGCCTTCGACGTCGATGACGGCGCGCTGCTGTGGCACGTGTCGCTGCTCGGCGCGGGTGAGACAGTCAACGATCTGCCGGCCAACGGCTGCGACCAGGTAACGCCCACCATCGGCATCACCTCCACGCCGGTGATCGATCGCGCCGCCGGCACGAATGGCATCATGTTCGTGGTGGCGATGTCGGTGTCGGGCTCGGCGACGAGCTACTTTCAGCGGCTGCACGCGCTGGATGTCACCAGCGGGGCGGAGCTGCTCGGCGGTCCGGTCACCGTCTCCGCCACGTACCCGATGACCGGCGGCACGGTGAGCTTCGATCCGGGGCAGTACGAGGAGCGCGCGGCGCTGCTGCTGTCGGGCGGTACGATCTTCACCAGCTGGACCTCGCACTGCGATAGCAGGCCGTACACCGGCTGGATCATCGCCTACGACGAGGCCACGCTCACCCGCACGGCAGTGCTCAACGTCGCGCCGAACAGCGGCGGCGCGGGGCCGGCGATCTGGATGAGCGGCGGCGGTCCCGCGGCGGATGCCGCCGGCAACCTGTATCTGCTGACCGCCAACGGCGTGTTCGAGACCACGCTCGATGCCAACGGCTTTCCCGCGGGCGGCGACTATGGCAACAGCTTCCTCAAGCTGACGATGACCGGTGGCACGCTCAGTGTCAGCGACTACTTCGCCCTGTCCAACACCGAGAGCGAGTCTGCCGCCGATCTGGACCTGGGCTCCGGCGGGATCCTGCTGTTGCCGGATGTGACGGACGCCGGCGGCACGGTGCGGCACCTGGCGGTCGGCGCCGGTAAGGATGGCAACCTGTACGTCGTCAGCCGCGATTCGCTCGGCCGGTTCAGTCCGGCCGGCAACAACATCTGGCAGCAGTTGTCGGGGGTGCTCAGCGGGGGCGTCTGGTCGACCCCGGCGTATTTCAACGGCACGCTCTACTACGGACCCGCAGGCAGCGCGCTGCTCGCCCTGCCGATTCACACCGCGCTGCTCGCCGGCACGCCCTCATCGCGCTCGGCCACTTCCTTCACCTATCCAGGCACCGCGCCGGCGGTGTCGGCGAACGGCAGCAGCAACGCCATCCTCTGGGCGCACGAGAACTCCAATCCCGCGGTGCTACACGCCTATGATGCCGGCAATCTCGCGCACGAGCTCTACAACAGCTCGCAGGCTGCCGGCGGCCGCGACCAGTTCGGCCCAGGCAACAAGTTCATAACGCCGGCGATTGCCGATGGCAAGGTGTTCGTGGGTACCCAGAGCGGCGTTGCGGTGTTCGGCCCGCTGAACTGACCGCGCGACCGCGCATCTTCAGGGCGAGGAGGCGAGCTCGAGCTCGCGCAGCCGCGGTCCTTCCAGATGCCCGAGGTGAATGGAAGCGTCGTACAGCACCACTGCGAAGGCCACCAGCGCCACACCGAGGACGACGAAGGCGCGCAGATGGCGTGCCTCGAAGGTCCTGATGTAACGCGCATAGGCGATCAGCGCCAGCAGCGCGGCCACGACGACGATCGCATCGACGCTGGCGCGTTGCCAGTAGCTGCCGCCCAGATGCAACCACATGCCGAACTCATCGAAGGTCAGCGCCATGGCGATGCCGTAGGCGAACGCGGCGGCGCGCGCCGCGGCACCGCGTGGCCGGGCGAACAGCAGGTAGCCGCCCACCGCCGCCAGCAGGAAGATCCCGTAGTTGAGGTGATGTACGTGGGTCTCGTGCAGGAACAGGTACAGGTTCGGGATGCGCCGCGCCATGATGAGAAACACCATGCCGCGCGCCACGATGAAGGTCAGCAGGAAGGCGAGCAGCGCGCGCCGCGCGAGCTCATGGCCCGTGACGGGCGGCTCGCCGTCAGCCACGGTACATGAGGCTGATCATGTCGACGACGCTGCGAACGTCGGGCGCCTCGCGTGCCACCGACTCGGCGATCTCGCGCTGCAGATCGGTCGCCACCTGGCCGCTTAGGTAAACCACCCCGTCCAGGGTGTGCACATAGATGAGATTCGGCGCGCGCAGCTCGACGTGTTCGAACAGCAGCGAGCGCACTTCCGCGCTGATCTGCTGATCGCCAGGACAGCCGCTATAGCCGCACTTACTGTAGGCGCGGTAGCTGGCGCAGCCCGACAGTGCCGCCGGGAGCAGCGCGGCGAGCGTGAGCAGGGCAAGGGCTGACCGGGTGCCTCGCATGGCATCTGCAGTTGCTTCGAAGCAGCGATTTTCTCACAGTCAGGCCCGGCGCTGATACCGTACCCGCAGCCCCGCTCGGCAACGAGCGGTAACATCGCCTGCGCGGGTACGATAGCCGGCATGGATGCGCCACTGCTCGCGGGGTGGGAGAACTTCTACGTCATCACCGGGACGGCGGCCGGAGGCCTCACCGGGCTCACCTTCGTGGTCATTGCGCTGATCCGCGATGTGCGCAGCGTCCGGCCAACGGGCCTCAGCGTGTTCGTCACGCCGACCATCGTTCACTTCGGCGGCGTACTCGCGCTGGCGGCGTTCCTGAGCATGCCGCACCTCGGGCGCGCGAGCCTGAGCGCGGTCTTCGGCGCGGGCGGGCTGGCGGGCGTCGTCTACGGCGGTGTGATCGCGGCGAAGATGCCCCGGCGCGACAGTGTGTACGTGCCGGTGCGCGAGGACTGGATCTGGAACGTCATCGTGCCGACCGTGAGCTACGGCGCGCTGCTGCTGATCGCGCTGCTCATCTGGTGGTGGCCGGCGGAGGCGCTGTACGGCGTCGCGCTGGTGTCGGTGGTACTGCTGTTCACCGGTATCCGCAACGCCTGGGACATCGCCGTGTGGATGACGACGCGCGGACCGGGCGAGCGGCAGTAGCGCCGCGCGCGTCCGGTGCCGATGGGGGTGCACCGCGCGCGTTTTCAGCGTAACTTTCGCACTAACGTCCGGCGGGGAGCGCCCATGCAACGAACCGTGCGTGAGTATCTGAAGGCTCTGGAAGCAGGGGACGCCGACAAGGCGGCAGCGCTGTTCATCGCCGATGGCTGGGTCGAGTCGCCGTTCCTCGGCCGGCTGCCGGTCCGCCAGTACATCCGCAAGGTCGCGGAATCCTCGCGCGGCACGCGCCTCACGGTGCACGATGTGCTGGTGAGCGCCGAGGGTCACCTGCGGGCGGTGGCGTATTACAACTACGACTGGCGTCTGCGGGACGGCTCGCGGGTGTCGTTCGACTGCGCCGACGTATTCAACTTCGACCCGAGCAGCGGCCATCTGCAGTCGATCGTGCTCGTCTACGACACGCATCCGGTACGCGGTATCGTGGAGAACAAATACCCGTGAGCGAGGCGCGCGGCGTCGCAGCGATCGCGCGCTCGTTCCGCCGGCGACAGGACCTGACCCCCATGCGGCAGAAACCCGTGATTACCGCGACACTCGCCAGCCTGTTGTGGCTGTGGAGCGTGCTGTTCGCGACCAGCACCGCGTACGCGCAGAACGCTCCGCCGACGCCCGAGCAGCTCGATCAGCTGCTGGCGCCGATCGCGCTGTATCCGGACGCGCTGGTGGCACAGATCTGCGCCGCCTCCACCGATCCGCAGCAGGTGCTCGATGTCGACAACTGGCTGCATCAGAACCTGACCCTGACCGGTCAGTCGCGCACGGACGCCGCGCAGGCGCGAGGTTTCGATCCGGCATTCATTGCGCTCATCAACTTCCCGCAGGTGCTGGACATGATGGCGCAGAACATCGACAACTACGCCGCCATCGGCCAGGCCTTCGCTGCCAACCAGGGCACGGTCATGGATGCGATCCAGCGGCTGCGCCAGCAGGCCTACGCCGCCGGCACACTGCAGAGCAACGAGTACCAGAGCGTCCAGCTGCAGGGTTCGGGCTCCTCCCAGGTCGTCGTCATTCAGCCGGCGAACCCGCAGGTGATCTACGTGCCGCAGTACAACCCGCAGGTGGTGTACGTGCAGCCCGACCCGAACGCGGTCATCGCCGCCTCGATCATCAGTTTCGGTGCCGGCATCGCACTCGGCGCCTGGATCAGCAGCAACAGCCATCCGTGGTACTGGGGTGGCTGGGGCTGGAACTGGGGGCATCGCACGGTCATCGTGCACAACAACTACTGGGTCGTTAACAACCGCTATCGGCCACCGTACCCGAGCTATCGGCCACGGCCGCCCATGTACGGGCCACCGATCCATGCGCGCCCGCCGGGCAACTGGTATGACCGTCCGGGCTATCGACCGCCTCCGGGCGCACGTCCGCCACCACCCGGATCGCGCCCGCCTGGCTCGCGACCGCCGGGGTACGTGCCACCGGAGTCGCGGCCGCCGGGCACCCGACCGACTACTCCACCGGCCAACCGACCGCCGGGCGAGCAGCCGGGACAAAAGCCGCCCGGACAACGGCCGCCGGGCAATGAAACGCGTCCGAGCACGCGGCCCGCGACGCCGCCGGCCAACCGGCCGCCGGGCAATGAAACGCGTCCGAGCACCCGACCGGCGACGCCGCAGTACCGCCCGAATCCGGATGCGGGATATTCGCGCGGGCCGGGGCGCACGCCTGCTGCCGATGCCGGCAACCGGCGCAGTGCCTTTGGCGGTGGCAACAATGCCGGGGCCGATCGCGCCGCCGCCAATCGCGGCCGGGCGAGCGTCGCTTCGCAGCAGCGGCAGCCCGCTGGCGGAGGGAAGAAGCGGTGAGCAACAACATGCGCCTGTGCAACGCTCGAGTCGTGGCAGCCGCCGTCGTCTGTGCCGCGAGTGCCCTGATACTGCTGCGTCCCACGCCGGCCAGCAGCGAGGACGCCGGACCGAAGAGCTATCCGACCGCTCAGCAGGCGGTGGATGCTCTCGTGGCCGCCAATCGCAATAACGACGTGGCTGCGCTCCAGCAGATACTCGGGCCCGAGGCCGCGACGCTCATCTCCTCCGGCGATGACACGCAGGACAAGAACGATCGGGCACATTTCGTGACTATCTACGAGACACACCACCGGCTGGTCGCCAGCGGCAAGGGGAAGATGACGCTGCTGGTGGGCAAGGACGAGTGGCCGTTGCCGATCCCGCTGGTCAAGACCGACGGCGCCTGGCAATTCGATTCGGCAGACGGCGTCAAGGAGCTGCTCTACCGGCGTATCGGCGCCAACGAGCTCGGGGCGATCAAGGTCTGCCATGCACTACGCCAGGCGCAGCTGGACTACGCGGCGTCCGCCCACGACGGCAATCCGCCGGGGGCCTATGCGCAGCACTTCCGCAGCGCGTCCGGTACCGAGAACGGTCTCTACTGGCCAGTGGCCGAAGGCGAGCCGGAAAGTCCCGCCGGCCCACTGGTGGCGGATTCCGAGGCGGCCGGTTATGAGCAGGGCAAGCGCCAGCCGTACCACGGTTACTACTTCCGCATACTCAAGGCGCAGGGCCCGAGCGCCCACGGTGGCGCCCGGGACTACGTGGTCGACGGACGGATGACCGGCGGCTTCGCCATCCTCGCGTACCCTGCGGAATACGGCGCCAGCGGCATCATGACCTTCCTGGTCAGCCGCCGCGGCACGGTGTTTCAGAAGGACCTGGGGGCCGTAACGACGGATCTTGCCCGCAGCATCACCGCGTTCGATCCGGATTCGTCCTGGACGCGACTGCCGAAGTAGCGGGTTGCAACGGAGTGGGTTGCGGCGAGCGGCTCACCGCGCAGATCCTGCCGGCGCTCGACCCGGAGCACGGCCGAAGCCGCTCCACGCGAGGTAGGCGCCGAGCACGAGCGTGACCGCGGTGTATACGTAGTAGAGCTGCGCGTAGCGCAGTTGCACCAGGTAGAACTCCGCGCTGCGCATGGCGCTGGCAGTGAACAGCAGGATGCCTTTGAGCAGCGTCAACCAGCCGATGAGCGTCACGATGACCGCCGCCGCTCCGCCCGACCAACGGTTGTGAACCAACACTATCGCCAGGCCCGCGAACAGCACGATCACGCCGAGCACATAAGTCAGCGGGCGGTCGGCGAGCAGCGCCGTGACGGTCTGCACGGTCGATTGCCGCTGCAGCAGCATCGTGAACCCGACGATCAGGCAGAAGAGCCCGAGCAGTCGGCTGAGAAAGCGCGTCTCAGTGGACATGGATGCTTCCCGAGGTGGCCAGGGGGCGCGGGGAGCGCCGGCACCGCAGTGTAAACTGACCGCCCTGCTGGTCGAGGACGCCGCGCATGGAAACTACAACCGCTGCGCCGATACCGTATCGCGTGGGCAAATGGCTGCCCTCCGACCACGCCTTTCTGGTGCGCTGGCTCGAATCGATGATCGAGAAGACGCAGGCGCAGCCGAAGGCCCTGCATCCGGTGATCGCCGATTTCCGGGATCTCATCGAGGCCGATGCCGAGCTGTTCATACTGTTCAGCCAGATGTTCGAGCAGGTTCCACGCCGGCCGCCCTACGACAAGGATCCGACCGGCAAGCCCCAGGTCCGCGACTATCAGCACATGCTGCAGCTGCTGAACACCATCATGACCCACGCACCCGAGTTCGACCAGACCGGCCTGGTCGGCTGCCCGATCAACACGATCTTCGACTGGCCGATGGCGACGGCGGCGGGCATGGCGGCCTTTCTCAACGAGCGTGTGAATGCCCAGCTGAAGAAGATCCTGAATGCCTGGGCGCGATTCCTCAGCTGCGAGGACTCCGCCTACGTGCTGAACGAGCACCCACGCAAGGGCTGGTTCGGGGCCGATGCCCGCCGGGCGATGCCGGAGTTTGAGCGCGAGTTCATCTGCGATCCGCACCAGCCGCATTGGGGCTATCACTCTTGGGATGACTTCTTCACACGCCAGCTGCGGCCCGGCGTCCGACCGGTGGCCGCTCCGGGCGATGAGCGCATCATCGTCAACGCCTGCGAGTCCGCACCGTACCGCATCGCGCGCCACGTCGGCTATCGCGACCGCTTCTGGATCAAGACGCAGCCGTACTCGATCGTGCACATGCTTGCGAACGATCCCCTGGCGCCGCAGTTCGCCGGCGCGACGGTGTACCAGGCGTACCTGAGCCCGCTCAGCTACCACCGCTGGCACAGCCCGGTGAACGGCCGGGTGTTGAAGGCCTACGTCAAGGACGGCACATACTTCGCGGAAGCCGCATCGCACGGCTTCGACCCGGCCGGCCCGAACGATTCGCAGAGCTATATCACCGAGATCGCTACCCGGGCCCTGATGTTCATCGAGGCCGACAACCCCGATATCGGACTCATGTGTGTGCTCGCAGTGGGAATGGCAGAGGTTTCCACCTGCCAGATCACGGCCTATGAAGGACAGCGGATCCGCAAGGGTGAGGAGCTCGGCATGTTCCACTTCGGCGGCTCGACCCATTGCCTGATCTTCCGGCCGCAGGTGAAGCTCGAATTCGATCATCACGGGCAGAAGCCGGGTCTGCACGCGCAGAACATCGCCATCAATGCGCGCATCGCCACGGTCACCCGTTAGCCACGTTAACCGTGCCTGTGCGCCGCGACGAAGCGGCGGTTGCCAACGCCCGAGGCTTGCAACAAGATCGCCGGTCAAAACCACGCAATCGAGGTGGACGTGACAGCGAAACGGCGGATCGACCGGTGCGGCGTTGCCCGCGCCCTCCTGGCGGTGGGCGTATCGCTCCTGGCGTGTGCGCGGCTCGCCGCAGCGGCGAACGCGAAGTTGCCTGCCGATGTACCCGCGACACCGCCCGATAGTCCGCTGCCGGCGCGCACGGCGCTGCGGTTCGATCCTCTCTCGCACTGCCCGGACCTGCGGCAGGGTCAGCTGGATGATGAGCAGGTTGCCGTGGTGGTGTTCCTGGTCGGTCCCACCGGGGTGCCGTCGCGGGCCACGATTCGCATGACCCCCACCAGCTCCGGATCCGAGCAGCTGAACGCCGCCGCCATCGCGTGTGTCATGAAGTTGCGCTTCCGGCCGGCAACATCCCTCGGCGAGGGCAATCCGATCGCATCCTGGCAGCAGATATCGTGGAAATGGGCACCCCACGCGGCGCAGAGCGGCGCTGCTGGCGCCACCGCGCCGGCGGCCATGGCGCCGGCGGCCACCGCGGCCGCTGTCGGTACGGCAGGGGCGTACAGCCCGGCACCTGCGGCGGCTGCGGCGAGTCCCACTGCGGGCACGGCGGCACAGCCCGGCGCTGTCGCCGTGCGCGTGTGCGTCGATGAGACGGGCAACCTGACGCAGAGCCCGACGATCGTTCACTCCTCGGGCGATGCGCGCTTCGATGCCGCGGCTGTCGAGATCGCCCGTGCCGGCTCCGGGCACTATCGCCCGGCGAGCGGCGCCGACGGCAAGCCCGTCGCCGGCTGCGAGCAGCTATCGCTGCGTAACGACGGGCGCTAGCTCCCGCGCCAAGCCGGGACAGGACGCCTGGCCGACCGACCAGTGAGGGGTTCGCGGCCTCAACGCAGCAGCGGTGGCAGACGGGCGCTGACCCAGCCGCTCGCCTGATCGTAGGCAAACCCAAGCTGCAGGACCGCGAGATCCGCGTGGGCTCGCCCGATGATCTGCATGCCCATCGGCAGGCCCTGTTTGCCAAACCCGACCGGCACGCTCAGCACCGGCGCGGCGAGCAGACTCGCCGGCACCACCACTTCCATCCAGCGGTGGTAGGTGTCCATGACGACGCCGTTGATCGTGCGCGGCCAACGCTCGCGCGCATCGAACGGGAACACCTGAGCGCTCGGCAGCAGCAGGTAATCGAACCGGGAGAACAGTGCGGTGGCGGCGCGATACCAGGCGGAGCGGGTGACCGAAGCCCGATAGACTTCGACCGCACTCAACGCCCGGCCACGCTCCACCTCCCACCTGGCTTCCGGCTTCATGCGCGCGCGCCTTTCCGGGTCGAGGTACGGCGCCTCCAGGTCTCCGGCCACCAGCCAGTGCCGCAGCGTCGTCCAGCTGTCCCACAGCTGTGACGGTGGCACGGGCAGTCGCGCCTCGTCGATCGTGCAGCCGATCGACTCGAAGCTCTTCAGTGCCTCGCGGCACAGCTCGAGCACGCCGGGCTCGAACGGCAGGTAGCCGCCGAGGTCGCCGAGCCAGCCGAGGCGTGCTCCGCGGAAGCTGCGGTTCAGCGGCGCACGAAAGGTCTGCGGACTTTCCTCGATGGCAAGTGGCACGGCGGAGTCGGGGCCTGCGATCACGCTCATCAGCAGCGCCACGTCCTCGACGCTGCGACCCATGGCGCCCACGCAGGTGAGCTGTTGCAGGAACAACTCCTCACCGCTCGCCGGCACGCGCCCGAACGAAGGTCTGAAGCCGAACACGTTGTTGAAGGCGGCCGGGTTACGCAGCGAGCCCATCGTGTCACTGCCATCCGCCAGCGGCACGAGGCGCAGCGCCAGGGCAACGGCCGCACCACCGCTGCTGCCGCCGGCGGTCCTGGTCTGGTCGTAGGCGTTCAGCGTGGTACCGAACAGCGTGTTGTAGGTCTGCGACCCGAGCCCAAATTCGGGCGTGTTGGTCTTGCCGATCAGGATCGCGCCGTGCGCGCGCAGCCGTGCCACAACCACCGCGTCCTGCCCGGGGACCGTGTCGAGGAGCGGTGAGCCGTGCGTGGTGCGGATCCCCGCGGTCGCCATGGTGTCCTTTACGGCGTAGGGCAGGCCGTGCAGCGAACCGAGGGGCTGCCCGTGCAGCAGCTGCTCATCGCGCGAGTGCGCCTGTTGCAGCAGCGACTCGCGCTCCTGCAGCGACACGATAGCGTTTACCTTCGGGTTCAGGGCTGCGATGCGCTCGAGACAGGCAGCCATCACCTCGACGCAGGAGACCGACCGCGAACGGATGGCCTGCGACAGCTGCACGGCGCTCATGTCGAGGGGCGCGGTAAGCGGGGCGGCAGGGCCGGCAGACATCGGCGCCTAGCATGCCCGGCGAGCCCGAGCCTCGCAAACGGTGAACTTTCTAGGGCCGGGCGCGTCGATCAGGACAGGACACGCGACGCCGCGAGGGGGCCGCGTCGCGTGACCTGTATCTCGCCATCTTGAGCCGTATCGGAGGTCCCCATGAAGAGTCTGCTTGCCTCAGCTCTGCTGCCGCTTCTGATCGCCGCGGCGGTCGCCGATGTGCCGCCACCCACGGGCGATTCGCCCAAACAGCCGCGCACGCTGGGTCAGCGGGCCGTATTGCACATCTACTACTACGCGCCAAAGACCCTGGAGATCACCTACGTGGATTCGTACTTCTTCACGAGCGAGGATGCGTGCCGGAGTGCAATCGGTCCGGCGCTGCAGATTGCCATGCCGTTCGCGGGGGAAGGTGACCTGGTGAGCGCCAAGTGTGTGGGCATGACACCCCCGGAGGCGAGACCCAGGCCGAACCAGAAACCCGACGGCGCCGCCACCGAGCTATAGTCTGCGGAGAATGCTGCAAGTCATCCACGGCAATCTTGCCACCCGCGTTGTGGTCGACAGCAAGCGGCTCCCGTGGACTGCAAGTCCGATCGGTACGGTCTGGCGCAAGCGCATGCACCTCGTCGGGCCTGTCGAGTCCGGACAGGTCACCTCACTCGTGCGCTTCGACGCCAACGCGCGTTTCCCGCGCCACGACCACCCGGAGGGCGAGGAGATCCTCGTTCTCGCGAACGTGTTCTCCGATGAGCACGGCGACTGGCCGGCACGCAGCTACCTGCTCAATCCCGAGGGCTTCAGTCATGCGCCGTATTCCAGCGGCGGTTGCCTGCTGTTCGTGAAACTCCGGCAGTATCCGGGCAACGATCGTCGTCACATCGCCACCAATACCGACGAACTCGTCTGGCAGCCGATCGAAGGACGCTGGCGCAAAGTGCTCTATCAGCAGACCGGCTACCGCGACACGACCTGCCTCGAGCGCTGGCCGCCCGGGTGGTCGAGCAATGCGGTGGTGGCTTACCCGGAGGGCGCCGAACTGTTGGTACTCGGCGGTTCGTTCGCGGACGAACACGGGCTTTACGATGAGCACACCTGGATGCGACTTCCGGCCGGCGCCACGCATCAGCCACGCACCGTGCATGGCTGCGAGCTCTATATAAAGCGGGGCGCCCTGGCCTACCTGCGCAGTGGCGAGTGAGGCTGCGCGATTCTTGAACATATTTCGGCGATGTCAGGGGAGGCCGGGACTTAGTGGCGCAGAATTGGCACAGCTGAAGGTCGCCACCCCGATGCCAAACCCTCCGGGGTGCTTCGAGTAGAATCACTCGTGCAGAATCGCAAACACCAAATGCCGGACGGCGCTTAAGGAGTGCGCTCCTGCCGCGCAACGGTAGCCGGCGGTTTCGGGATTGGCTGATGAAGATTGCAATCGTCGGAGCAGGGGCCATCGGTGGGTACGTCGGCGTCAAGCTGGCGCTTGCCGGTGAGCGGGTCACCTTTGTTGCCCGTGGCGCGAATCTCGAGGCGATCCGCAACAAAGGAATCAAGCTGATCCTGAGCGACGGCACGGAGCTCAACGCACGGGACGTGCAGGCAACGGCCGATTACGCGGCTGCGGGACCGCAGGACCTGGTGATCCTCGCCGTCAAGGCGCACCAGTTGGAGGGCGTGGCCAACGAAGTGCCGAAGCTGCTCGGTCGCGATACCTGCGTCGTCACCATGCAGAACGGCATCCCCTACTGGTACTTCCACCGGCACGGCGGTGCGTTCGAGGGCCGGCGCGTGGCGGCCGTGGATCCGTCGGGTGTCTGCTTGCTGCGCATTCCGCCCGAGTGCGTCATCGGCTGCGTGGTGTACCCGGCTTCCACGCTGGTTGCGCCAGGGGTCATCCGCCATATCGAGGGCGATCGCTTCCCGGTCGGGGAGCTCGACGGCTCGACCAGCCAGCGCGTGCGCGCGGTCTCCGAATGCTTCATTCGCGCGGGATTTCAGGCCCCGGTGCTCGAGAACGTGCGCGCCGAGATCTGGCTCAAGCTCTGGGGCAACCTTACGTTCAATCCGATCAGCGCCCTGTCGCGCGCCACGCTGGTCGACATCTGCCAGTATCCGCCGACGCGCGCGCTTGCCGCCGCAATGATGTCCGAGGCCCAGGCCGTGGCGAACAAGCTCGGCATCACCTTCCGGCTGCCGATCGAGCGGCGCATTGCCGGCGCCGAGCGGGTCGGCAAGCACAAGACCTCCATGCTGCACGATCTCGAGGCGGGGCGCGTCATGGAGACCGACGCGCTGCTCGGTTCGGTGCTCGAGCTGGCGCGCATCACCGAGACAGACGTACCGCACATCGAGGCCGTGTATGCGCTGATCACGCTGCTCGGCAGATCAGTTGTGACGAGCGAGCAGCGTCCCGTCGCCGCCGCACACTAGAGGAAGGAAGAGTATGGCCGGTCGCAATTTTCTCTTCGTTCCGGGACCCACCAACGTCCCGGATCGGATCCTGCGCGCGATGGCGGTGCCCATGGAGGACCATCGCTCGAGCAAGTTCCCCGAGCTGCCGCTGCGCTGCCTCGCGGATCTGAAGAAGATCTTCAAGACCAGCAGCGGCACGCCGATCATCTTTCCCTCCTCCGGAACGGGGTGCTGGGAGGCTGCGCTCACCAACTGTCTCAACCCGGGCGACCGCGTGCTCGCCGCCCGCTTCGGCCAGTTCACGCACCTGTGGGTCGACATGTGTCAGCGGCTCGGCTTCGAGGTGGACCTGCTGGAGGTGGAGTGGGGCGAGGGGGCGCCGCCGGAGCGTTACCGCGCTGCGCTGGAGGCTGACCGCAAGCACGCCATCAAGGCCGTGCTGGTGTGTCAGAACGAGACCGCGACCGGGGTCAACAGCGACGTGGCTGCGATCCGCCGCGCGCTCGAAGACACGCGCCACCCGGCGCTGCTGTTCGTCGACTCGGTGAGCGCACTGGCCAGCGTCGATTTCCGCATGGACGAATGGGAAGTGGATGTGTGCATCAGTGGCTCGCAGAAGGGCCTGATGCTGCCCGCCGGGCTCGGCGTGACCTGCGTGAGCGAGAAAGCGCTCGCGGCATCCAAGACCGCAAAGGCGTACCGCTGCTATTTCGACTACCGCGACATGGTGAGCGCCAACGCCAGCGGCTATTTTCCCTATACGCCCTCGATTCCCATGCTGTATGGCCTGCGCGAGGCACTGCAGATGCTGCTCGAGGAGGGCCTGGAGAACGTCTTCTACCGCCACAGCTATATTGCCGGCGGCGTGCGCGCAGCGGTGCTGCAGGGCTGGAAGCTCAAGCTCTGCGCCCGCGAGCCGAAGTGGCATTCGGATACGGTCTCGGCCGTGATGGTGCCGCCGGGGATCGACGGCGCGGCGGTCATCGCGCGGGCATTCACCCGCTACAACCTGGCACTGGGCGCCGGACTGTCCAAGGTCGCCGGCAAGCTGTTCCGCATCGGTCACCTGGGTGATTCGAACGAGCTGATGCTGATGGCGGCGATCGCCGGGGCCGAGCTGGCGATGCTCGATTGCGGGGTCGCGATCGAGGCCGGCAGCGGGGTGGCGGCGGCCGGAGAATTCTGGCGCAACCGTCCGGCGCCGGCCGGCGCGCACGCATGACACTACGCGTCGTATTTCTCGATCGGGCCTCGATCATCGCCAACATCCGGCGGCCGCACGGCTCGAGCGACTACGTCGAGTTCGACCACACCAGCGCGGACGAGGTCGTGGCGCGGCTCGCAGGCGCGACGGTCGCGATCACCAACAAGGTGCCGCTGCGCGCCACGGCGCTGCGGCAGCTGCCGGCCCTGAAGATGATTGCCGTCGCCGCCACCGGTTACGACGTCGTCGATGTCGGCTATTGCCGCGAGCACGGCATCGCGGTCGCCAACATCCGCAACTACGCGATACACACCGTTCCGGAGCATGCCTTTGCACTGATCCTCGCGCTGCGCCGCAATCTGTTCGCCTATCGCACCGACGTGCAGCGCGGTGTGTGGCAACAGAGCGAGCAGTTCTGCTTCTTCGAACACCCGATCCTCGACCTGTACGGGTCGCAGCTCGGCATCGTCGGTGAGGGCGCGCTCGGGCGCGCGGTGGGCAAGGTCGGCGCGGCATTCGGCATGCGCGTGGTATTCGCCGATCATCCGCTGCGGGTCGGTGAAGACCTGGAGTATCACCCGCTGCCGCAGCTGATCGCGGAATCCGACGTGCTGACGCTGCACTGCCCGCTGATGCCTGAGACCCGCAACCTGATCGGCGAGGCGCAGCTGCGCTCCATGAAGCGCAGTGCCATCCTGATCAACACCGCGCGCGGCGGCCTGGTCGACGAGCGCGCCCTGATCAAGGCGCTCGATGAGGGCTGGATCGCCGGCGCGGGCTTCGACGTGCTGACGGTTGAGCCGCCGCGCGAGGGTCATCCACTGCTCGAGCTGCGGCGGCCGAACTTCATCCTGACGCCGCACATCGCCTGGGCCTCGCTCGGAGCGATGCAGTTCCTGGCCGATCAGCTCATCGACAACATCGACGCCTGGACGCGCGGGACGCCGCAGAATCTGGTCAGCTGATGCCGACGGCATCATGAGCGACGTGGCGCAACCTGCAACAGCGATGCGCCCGGGTGCCATGGCTGCGGGCGCCGCCGGCACCGATTCCATCTTCGTGGACCGCACGCAGCTCGGCGGCGAGGGCCCGCGCGTCGGCATCAAGGACTCGATCGACGTCGCCGGTGTGCCGACGCGCCTGGGCAGTGCCTGCCGTGCGCAGGCGCCGCCGGCGCCGCAGCACGCGGCGGTGGTGCGTGACTTGCTGGCCGCGGGCTGCCGCATCGTAGGTAAGACCAACCTGCACGAGCTGGCCTTTGGGGTGACCGGGATCAATGGCTGGACCGGCACCCCGGTCAATCCGCGCGCACCGCAGTGCGTGCCGGGCGGATCCTCGAGCGGCTCCGCGGTTGCGGTGGCGGCGGGTCTGGTGGATTTCGCAATCGGCACGGACACCGGAGGCTCGATTCGCATCCCCGCCGCCTGCTGCGGAGTGTTCGGACTGAAGCCGACCTTCGGCCGGGTCAGTCGCAGCGGCGTGCATCCGGCTCACTCGACGCTCGACTGCGTCGGGCCGCTGGCGGGCGATGTGCCGATGCTCGAGCGGGCCATGACGATGATCGACCCGTCGTTCCGGCGCCAGGTAACGCCCGCAGGCGCGACGATCGGCTGGCTGGGAGCAGTACCGTGCGGGCGGGCGATGGCCGCGGCGACGCGCGCGAGCCTGGATGCGGCGCAGCTTACCGTGCGCACCGCGTCACTGCCGTCGTGCGGTGCGGCGTTTGCGGCCGGGCTCGCGATCATCGGCGCGGAGATCTGGGCGGCCTTCGGCCACCTCGTCGCGGATGCCGGACTCGGCAGCGACGTCAGGACGCGGCTGCTCGCCGCGGGCCGGATTTCGCCCGAGGAGCTTGCCGCGGCCGAGCGGGTGCGCACCGACTTCACCGCAGAGGTCGATGCAGCGCTCAGGCACGTGGATGCGCTCGCGCTGCCGACCTTGCCGGATCCACCGCTGACGCTCGCCGCCGCGGCCGATGCGCGTGCCGCGCTGCAGATGAGCTCGCTGGTGCGGCCGTTCAATCTCTCCGGCCACCCGGCCGTCACGATTCCGATCAGCGTGGACGGTCTGCCTGCGGGACTGCAGCTGGTCGCTCGCAAGGGCGAGGACGAGGCACTGTGCGCGCTGGCGCGCATGGTTGCCGCGCGGCTCCATGATTCAGGCAGCGGCGGCCTTGGCTAGCGTCTCGACCCCCGAGCCGGTCCTCGAGCGGGCGCAGCGCGAATTTCCGGCTCAGCTCGCCGTCGCGGCATCCGATGCGGACCGAATCACGCTGACGGCCCGTTGGATCCTGAGCGTGTTCGACAGCTTCTACGCCGAATTCCTGCGCCTGACCTGGGCTGCGCAGGCGACCTTCGAGAGCCGCGACCACCCGCTGGCCGTCGCCAACGCGCGCCGGCGGCTGGGACTGTACAACGCCACCGTGTACCCGCTGGCCGATGAGCTGTGCCGGGCGTGGCCACAGCTCAAGGAGCGCGCGCGGCTCTGGAGCGAAGTGGAAGGCGCGTACCGCGCCGCGGTGTATGGCCGCTACGAGGCCGATCTGGCGCTCGCCTATCTGCACTCCGCGCAGCGTTGCGTGCATCACGGCGAGTGGAAGCCGGTGGAATATGGATTCGGAGGCTCGCATCGGGTGGTACCGCCGCACAGCGCCGTCTACGAGCGCTTGGGCTGTTCCTGGCCTCTGGAGCCGCTGGTCGTGCAGCGCGCGCTCAACGTCACCGAGCTCGGCGTGCCATTCTGCTCGCTGCTGCATGATGCGGAGCTGATCGCGCAGCGGGTGAACGATGTGCTCGCGGCACGTAGCGGCGCGGGACTGCGTGCCATCGAGATGGTGCGTGGCGGATTCTTCCGCAACCGCGGCGCCTACCTGGTGGGCCGGCTGGTCCTCAAGGGTACCGAGCTGAAGCCGTTCGTGATCGCGCTGCTCAACACCGACGACGGGGTGCGCGCCGAAGGGCTGTTGCACGCCGTACCGCACGTGCACAATCTCTGCAGCTCCACCGAAGCGCCGTTCCAGGTCACCAACCGGCACTATCACGAGCTCAGCGCCTTTCTGCACAGCATCATGCCGCGCCGGCCGCTCGGGCTGCACTATTCGACCATCGGCTACTACCACTTCAGCAAGGTGGCGGTGATGAACGAGGTGCGCCGCCGCCTGGTGCACGACCGGGAGCGGCTGGCGGTGGCGCCCGGCAGTCCCGGCACGGTGTCGATCGCCTTCACCTCGCCACACTCGGATTACGTGCTCAAGGTGATTCGCGACCAGCCGACGAGCGACTACAAGTGGGACAGCTTCCAGGGTGTCGATGCCGTGCTCGCCAAGTACCAGCGCGTACACGAGATCAATCGCACCGGCAGCATGCTCGACAACATCGTCTACTATAATCTCAAGCTGGAGCGCTCCTGGTTCGAGCCCGAACTGGCGCAGGAGCTGCTGCGATCGGTGAGCAACAGCGTGCGGCTGCAGGACGAGGCGCTGGTGTTCCGCTACCTGATCGTGCAGCGCAAGCTCACACCGCTCAACGTATTTCTCGAGAGTGCACCGGAGGACAAGGCACGGCGGGCAATCATCAACTTGGGGTTCTGTATCCGCAACAATGCGGCGGCGAACGTCTTCAACAAGGATTTCGACGCGCGCAACTACGGCGTGAGCCGGTACCTGAAAGTCTACCTGTACGATTATGATGCCGTGGAATTACTGACCGACGTGAAAGTCCGCACCAATCGCGATCGCTGCGAGGGCGAGGAGGATGTGCCCGCCTGGTTCTTCGAGCCCGGCGTCATTTTCCTGCCCGAGGAGATCGAGGCCGGGTTGCGCGTTCGCAACCGCAGCCTGCGGCGCGCTTTTCGCGCCGCACACGCGGAGCTGATGACCGTCGAATACTGGCGGGCTCTGCAGCAGGCCTTGCTTGCCGGCCAGGTTCCCGGCATTCACACCTTCCCCGGATCGTGCCTGCTGCGTGACTTCGGGGCCGAGACCATTGCCATCGAATGACCACGGTGCCCGCGGCCGTGAGGAGAGCTGGATGAGAGAGCTTCGAGCCGGCGACAACATCGCGTACCTGTTCGATCGCGAGCAGGTCACGGCCGCCTACGTTCAGGGGATCCGTAACACCGCGCTGGCGCAGATGGCCGGGGAGTGGCTGCAGCAGTACTCGCAGCGGTTCTTCCTGACCGTGGCACGCAACTACCAGCCGATCGCCGGCGCCGATCTCAACACCTTCGCCTCCCACGACGACAGCGTACTGTTCGAGGACAAGGCCGCGCTGCTCGAATACCTGCCGCGACTGGCGCAGGCTTCGGTGGGGTTCGTCTGGGTCGTGCTGGCGACAGCGGATGTCCAGGCGGCCGCGCGTGCGGCGATGGTGCCCGCGGATTCGAGCGAGGATTGACATGGGGGCGCGCCGCGCGCTGTCACCGGGGCCGCCGCGAGCAAAGTTGTCGGTGTTCGGCTCCCGGCCGCGACGTGCGAAGCTCGAGGCGTGGGGCAAACGGCTGCGCGAGCGCTGTCCGCGCAGCATGCATGGTGAGTGGCGTCCTGCTGCCAATCGACCGGACCCGGTAGCGCTGGTTCACCTTGCCAACAAGGGACGAATTCGCGAGCTGCTGCCTTACCGGCATGGGCGCATGCTGGCCTCGCCCTTCAGCTTCTACCGCGGCTCGGCGCTCGCCATGGCCGTCGATCTCGCGACCACGCCCGCGACCGGTGTCAGGGTGCAGGCGTGCGGTGATGCGCACCTGGTCAATTTCCGCGGCTTCGCGACGCCCGAGCGCCGCATCATCTTCGACATTCACGATTTCGATGAGACACTGCCGGCCCCGTGGGAGTGGGACGTCAAGCGGCTGGCAGCGAGCTTCGTGCTGGCATGCCGTGACAACAGCCTCGGGAAGGCTGTGGCGGAAGAGGCCGTGCTCACCTGCGGCCGGTCCTACCGCGAGCACATGCGCGAATATGCCGCGCTGAGTGCGCTCGAGGTGTGGTATGCGAGCCTGGACCCCGACACGCTGCTGCCGAAGCTGAAGGATCCCGAGCTTCGCGCGCGCGTGGAACGGCGCATCGCCAAGGAAAGGGCCCGCAGTGCCACGGAGTACGATTTCCCCAGCCTGGCACACGGCAGCAAATCGGGCGTCCGCATTCGCGAGCAGCCGCCCACCATCTATCACCGCTCCGGCCGGGGCCTCACCGGCTTCGGTCGCGCCATGCGCGAATCGATCGCCCGCTATCGCGAGTCACTGCCCGAGCATCGCCGCGTGCTGCTCGATCGCTATGCGGTGAAGGACGTCGCGCTCAAGGTGGTCGGGGTCGGCAGTGTGGGCACCCTGTGCGGTGTAGTGCTGCTCATGTCGGCCGAGCAGGATCCGCTGTTTCTGCAGGTCAAGGAAGCGCGCGCCTCCGTGCTCGAGCCCTACGCCGGTCGCAGCGTATACGCAAATCACGGGCAGCGCGTGGTCAACGGACACCTGCTGATGCAATCGGCCAGCGATATCTTCCTCGGCTGGACGACCGGCAGGCGCGGGCATCACTTGTATGTGCGCCAGCTCAGGGATGCCAAGATCAAGCTGGGCGTGGAGTCGTTCGGCGCAGCGGAAATGATCGAGTTTGCGAACTGGTGCGGACACTGTCTGGCGCGTGCCCACGCACGTTCCGGCGAGCCTGCCGTGATCGGTGGCTACCTGGGCAATAGCGATGCGTTCGACACCGCGCTCGCCTCCTTCTCGACTGCGTATGCCGATCAGACCGAGCGCGACTACGAGGCGATGCGCAAGGCCGCCCGTGCCGGGCACCTGCCGGTGGAGATCGAGCGGTGAGTCGGCTGTCGCGCGGTCGCATGCTCGCGCAAATTGCGCTATCGGGCTTCATACTCGCCGGGAGCAGTGCGGCCTTGGCGGAGAGGCTCGCTGAGCTCGGTACGGAATTCTGGCAATGGCGCGCACAGGAGCAACCCTTCTCGTTCGATGACATTCCGCGCATTGAGCGTCCCAGCGGTTTCGTCGCCGACTGGCGCCTGCAGACCGTGAGCCGACGGCTCGGGGAGCTCGCCGCCTTCGAGCGTCGCTACCAGGCGATCGCCCCACAAGCAGATGCACCGCTTGCGCAACAGGTCGATTACCGGCTGGTCGGTTCGGCGCTCGCCCGTGTCCGCTGGGAACTCAGCGTGGAGCAGGGCTGGCGGCGCAACCCGATGTTTTATGTGGAGCAGACGCTCGGTGCCGTCAACGTCCTGCTGCTCCCGCCCGCGCCGTTCTCGGCAGTGCGCCAGCGCGAGCTCGTGCGGCGGCTCCGACAGGTCCCGGACACGCTGCAGGCGGCGAAGGTGAACCTGATCGACGTGCGGCAGCCGTTTGCGCAGCTCGCGGTGGATGCGCTCGAGCACGTCGACGAGCGCCTCGGGCGCATGGCCAGCGCTCTGGCACCGGAGCTCGCGGCGCAGCATCGTCGCGCCTTACAGCAGGCACTGCCAGCGGCGGTCGCTGCTCTCGAGGACTACCGCTCATGGTTGCAGGCGCGGCTACCGCGCGCCCGCCCGGATACGGCGGTCGGCCGCGACAGCTACCTGTTTTTCCTGCGGCAGGTGGCTCTCATGCCTTATACGCCCGAGGAGCTGCTGGCGATGGCGCGTCAGGAATGGAGTCGCGCCGTGAGCTTCGAGAGCTACCGGAACACGCGCAATGCCGGACTGCCGCCACCAGCGATGTTCGCCGATGCCGGTGCGCAGATCGCGGCCGAGCGGGCCGATGAGCAGAAGGTGCGCGTGTTTCTCGTCGAACAGCGCATCTTGAGCGTTCCGGCGTGGCTGCGTCACTACCGCAACCTGCTGCTGCCGCAGTACCTCGTGCCGTTCGCGGACATGGCGGAGACCGACGACCTCACCGGCCCGTCGCGTCTGAACGAGGACGGCACCAGCTACATTCATCCGCCGAGCGAGCGGCTCGGCTTCTTCGACCTGTCCAAGGCGCACGATCCGCGGCCGATTCTGGTGCACGAAGGCGTCCCGGGCCATTACTTCCAGCTCTGCCTCGGCTGGCACAACGCCGACCCGATCCGCCGCCATTACTACGATTCCGGTGCCAACGAGGGCATCGGCTTCTATGCGGAAGAGATGATGCTGCAGGCGGGCTACTTCGATGACAACCCGTACACCATCGGGACCATCTACAGCTTCATGCGGCTGCGCGCACTGCGCGTCGAGGTCGATGTCAAACTCGCGCTCGGCGAGTTCTCGCTTCAGCAGGCGGCCGATTACCTCGAACACACCGTCCCCATGGACCGGCAGACTGCAGCCGCGGAGGCGGCGTTCTTCGCCGGCGGACCCGGGCAAGCGATTTCCTACCAGATCGGCAAGCTGCAGATCCTGCGGCTGCTCGCCGATGCGCGCCGCGCCGAGGGCGCGCAGTTCTCACTGCAGCGCTTCCACGATTTCCTGTGGAACAACGGCAACGTGCCCATTGCGCTGCAGCGCTGGGAGCTGCTCCACGACGCGAGCGAGCTGCCACCCGCGGCGCTCGCCGGCAGCCGCCAGTAGTCAGCTGACACGGATCATGAGCTTGCCGAGGTTGCCGCCCGTGAACAGCAGACGCAGGACGCTGACCGCATTCTCCAGGCCCTCGCGCAGGTCGATCCGGAACTTGAGCTTGCCCTGACGCATCCAGCCGCCGAGCGCACCGATGGCCTCGGGATAGCGACTGGCATAGTCGAGGACGATGAAGCCCTGCACCCGCAGCCGCTTCATCAGGATCAGCGGGTAGTTCTCAGGTCCAGGGACCTCCTCGGCGGCGTTGTATTGCGAGATCAGTCCGCAGGTGGGCACACGGCCGTTCAGGTTCATGTGCCTGAGGCAGGCGTCCAGGACATCGCCGCCGACGTTGTCGAAATAGACGTCGATGCCCTGCGGACAGGCACGCTTCAAGGCGAGTGCGAGGTCCTCACGCCTGTGGTCGATCGCGGCGTCGAAACCCAGCTCGTCGAGCAGCCACCGGCACTTGGCCTCCGATCCGGCCACGCCAACCGCGCGGCAGCCCTGGATCTTCGCAATCTGTCCGACCAGCGAGCCGACGGAGCCGGCGGCCGCCGAGACCACCACGGTTTCCCCAGGCTGGGGTTTGCCGACGTCGAGCAGGCCAAAGTAAGCCGTGGGGCCGGCCAGCGCGAACAGCCCGAAAACCTCCGCGACGGGCACCCCTGGAACCGACAGCAGCTTGTTGAACGTACCGGCGGTGCCGAGCTGATAATCGGCCCAGATACCGAGTCCGCTGACGACGTCACCGGGGGCGAATCCGGGATTGCGGGATTCGAGCACCGTGCCGCACACCAAACCGCGCATCGCAGCGCCGACCTCGACCGGCGGCATGTACTGTTCCATGTCGCTCATCCAGATGCGATTGGTCGGATCGAGCGAGAGATAGTTGAGGCGCAGCAGGAACTCAGCGTCGGCGGCCCGCGGCACGGGCTCCTGGTTGAGACTCAGCGTGTCGTCGCCGATCAGCCCGACCGGGCGTTTGCGCAGGCGCCACACTCGATTCACTGTGGCCATGTGAGTACCCTGACAGATGGCGGCGACAGCCTGGGATGCGGGCCGCTGTCAGCATGCGCTGCGGATCGGCGTTCGCGCAAATCCGCCGACGGCTCGCACGGGAGGAACCATGCACCCAGCTCGAGCGCGGTCGATCATTGTGTGCCTGAGCGCAACGGCGCTCTGCACCGCAGCGACGCTCACCTCTGACATCCCGGACAGAGCGGAGCTCGAGCGTGCCGAGCTGTCCGGGGCACCTGGGATGGAAGTGATCACTTCGATCAGCGAATTCGCGCCGGGTTTCCAGCTGCCGCGTCACCTGCATCACGGCATTGAGACGGGCTACGTACTGCAGGGCACGATGGTTCAGTACCCGGGCAAGGCGCCGGTGATGATGGCGACCGGTACGGCGATCATGAACCTGCGCGATGTGCCGCACGGGGGCTTCACGGTCGTGGGCGAGCGTTCGCTGAAACTCTTCACGGCGCCTGCCTGACCTCCGCCCAGCTCCAGGGTTGCCGGGCCTTCGTGCGCCAGTGCGTCCTTCGCCTTGTCCCGACATGACTCGGTGAGCAGCTTCATGTACATGGAGCCGGCGGCCGCATTTACCTGATCGATGACCTGCGGAGAAACCTTGGCAATGGGGGCGACTGCGGGACTGGCCGCGATCGCAGCAAACATCCAGCGCACCAGTGCGGCGCGATCCGCGGGAGTCGTCGAGTCGATCAGACACTTGATCAGTTGATCGGCGTATGGACCGGCGTGCGCATATCCGGACAGGGACAGCAGCAATATGCTGACGGCGCATTTGAAGCGCATGTTTGCTCCCTATGCGACTGCTGGGCATTTGTCGATGGCGCGCGAGGGCGTCGCCGGAACTAGAGCACCTGGCGCTGGTTTCGTCAATGAAGCAACTGCGCCTCGTAGGGTGAGGGCATCACCGCAAGGACGCTGAGGTGAGCGTCGCCGCCACCGGTTCGAGGTAGAACGCGTACTGGGCCACGCACATGCGCAGGAAGCTGCGCGCGTTATAGCCAACCCGCCGCAGCACTGCGCGGTGTGTCAGCCATACCACGGTGACAGTACCGAGGAAAAATGTCCGGTGCGACAGCCGCATCAGGGCGCGCAGCGGTGCCGCCCGGCGGGCGCGCAGCGCGAGCAGCAGGTGCGACTCGAAGCCGACGTGAGCCAGCTCATCGGCCACCAGAGCGCGGCACAGCACCTTCAGGCGCTGACAAGCGGTAGCAGACTCGAGCGCGCGGTAGTAGACGTGGCCGATCAGCTCGGCACTGATGAGGACATACAGATAAAGCTCGAGCCCCGCAAGTCGCCGCAGGTGCCGGAACAGCCGATCGGTCCAGTCGCGTGTCTTGAGTGGAATCTGATGGTCCGCCATGAACGAGCGCAGCAACGCTGCGTGACACTGTTCCTCGCGGATCAGCAATTCGGTGATGCGCGCCAGCGAGGGCCGCTGTCGCGCGTGCGCGAAACGCTCCGCCGCACGCAGTAGCGTTCTGCCCTCGGACTGTTCGCCGAGCTGAAACGTCGCGATGGAGCTCGCGATCAGCGCCCGCTCCTCCGCCCCGAGCACATCGCTCACGCCCGGCGCAATGGTGCGCGGGTGCCCGGCGTGGTATTCGAAGTGATTCAGCCAGACCGTGAGATCTTGCTCGAGCATGCTGCTGTCCTGCTGCTGTTGCCTGCAGGAGGGAGTGTGCGAGCGGATTCGGCGCGCGCGGTGGCTGGATCAGGGCGAATTGTGGCACTTCGTGGCATCATGACGGCCGGCGTGAGTCGGTGGGTGTCGGTCCATGAGCAAGATCGAGCAGAACTCCATAGCGGTGAGGATCGGTTCCGCCTATCCCGCGCCGCTCGATGAACCCTGTCGCGAGCGGCGCCGCGCCGCCCTCGGCGATGCAGCGGGTCTCAGCCAGTTCGGCGTGAACCTGTTGACGCTGCCGCCGGGCGCATGGTCCAGTCAGCGGCACTGGCACAGCGCCGAGGACGAATTCGTCTGGGTGTTGAGCGGCGAGGTGGTACTGGTGAGCGATGCCGGCGAGGAAGTGCTGCGTGCCGGGGATTGCGCGGGCTTCAAGGCCGGAGTCGCCGACGGACATCACCTGCAGAACCGCTCGGCGCATGCCGCGCAGGTTCTCGAGGTGGGCTCGCGTCGCCGCGAGCAGGACGTGGTCGATTACCCGGATGTGGATCTGCGCTGGGTCGGCACTGTCGGTCCCACCCGTAAGGATGGTTCGCGTTATTGAAGCGCCGGCAACGAGGGAGGGGTGCGGGCATGAGCGATGACAGGCCGCGGCGGCAGCTGGGGTACCTGGGGGCGTTGTTGGCGGCGGCGCTGCAGTGTGGCGGTTGCGCACTCACGCAACTGCAGGCACCGGCTATCACGGCTGAGTCGGTCGAGCTGACGGATGTGGGCATCACCGAACAGCACATCAAGGTGCGTCTGCACGTGCAGAATCCGAACGACCGGCCGCTGCCCATCAAGTCCGTGACCTGCAGCCTGCAGGTCGAGGATGTGGAAGTGGGCAAAGGTGCCAGCGCTGCGCCCTTTACCGTTCCGGCCCACGGCGAGACGGATTTCGACCTGCTGGTGACGACCAACTTCGCGAGCAGCGTACCGAATCTGCTGCGACGCGTATTGCAGGGGAGCGGGCTGCCGAAGTATCAGCTGTCCGGCTGGGTCAACCCGGACATTGCCATGATGCCGCCGATCCCGTTCTCGAAATCCGGTCAGATTGCGCCGCCTCAGTAGTGGCGCAGTGCCGATCGGTCCGCAGCCAGCCTGGGACGGACCGTTTCCGGCAGGAAACACAGCCCCACGATCAGCGTAATGGTGATGACGATGACGGGGTACCAGAGCCCGGAATAGATGTCGCCCGTGATTGCCACCAGCGTGAACGCCACCGCGGGCAGAAAGCCGCCAAACCAGCCGGCGCCGATGTGGTAAGGGACGGACATGGATGTGTACCGGATTCGTGCCGGGAACAGCTCCACGAGCCATGCGGCCATCGGCCCGGTGACCAGGGTGACGTACAGCATCAGGATGAGCAGCATCAGCAGCAGCATCGGATAGTCGATGCGTGCCGGATCCGCCTTCGCCGGATAACCCGCCGCGGCGAGTGCACGAGTGAGTTGCAGCGTAAAGGCGTCACTCTGCTGCCGAAGACGCGGCGCGGAAAGTTGCGCGCCTTCGAAGGACGGCACGTCGGTGTTGGCCACATCGCTGCGACCTACGCGCACTACCGCTACCGCGCCGGGGCGGGTCGTCGCGGTCGTGTACGGGACGCCCGCTTTGGCGAGCGCCGCCTTGGCGATGTCACAGGATGTGAGAAATCTGCGCTTACCGAGCGGATCGAATTGCAGACTGCAGCCGGCGGGCGCGGCCAGCACCGTCACCGGCGCGCGCTGCGCCGCCTCTTCGATCGCAGGGTTGGCAAAGTGCGTGATCGCGCGGTAGATGGGGAAATACGTTACTGCGGCGAGCGCCATGCCGAGCAGCACGACTCGTTTGCGGCCGATACGATCGGAGAGTCGGCCGAATAGCAGGTAGAGCGGCGTGCCGATCACCAGCGCGCACGCCAGCAGCAGGTTCGCCTGTTGAGGCGCGACCTTCAGTACCTGAGTGAGGAAGAACAGCGCATACAACTGCCCGCCGTACCAGATGACATTCATGCCTGCCGTGGCGCCGAACAGCACGGCCAGCACCAGCTTCAGATTGGCCCGGTCACCGAAGGCATCGCGCAGCGGAGCATCCGAGCGCGAGCCCTCGGCGACCATCTGCTGGAAAACGGGCGATTCGGTCAACTGCAGCCGGATGTATACGGACACGCCCAGCAGCACAATCGAGATGAGGAAGGGAATCCTCCAGCCCCAGATCTCGAACGCGCTGCCGAGCGCCGCGCGGCACAGGAAGATCACGATCAGGCTCAGGAGCAGTGCCAGTGTAGCGGTGGTCTGGATCCAGCTCGTGTAGCGTCCGCGTTCGTCAGGCGGAGCATGTTCGGCCACATAGATCGCGGCGCCGCCGTACTCACCGCCGATAGCCAGCCCCTGGAGCATGCGCAGCACGATGAGCGCGATGGGCGCGGCGAGGCCTACGGAAGCGTAGGTCGGCAGCACACCGACCAGCGTCGTCGCAGTGCCCATGATGACAATGGTGATGAGGAAGGTCTTCTTGCGACCGACCAGATCGCCCAGCCGGCCGAACACCAGCGCGCCGAACGGCCGCACGGCGAAGCCCGCCGCAAAGGTGAGCAGGGCGAAGATGAAGCCGGTGGTCTCGTTGACGCCCGTGAAGAATTGCCTGGAGATCACCCCGGCGAGCGAGCCGTACAGGAAGAAGTCATACCATTCGAAGCCGGTACCGAGGCTCGCACCGAGTATCACGCGCGCGTGGCTGATCGCGGTCGGCAGCGACGGCAGTGGCGAATCCGGCGTGGACACCTTGCAGCAACCCCGCGCGCAGCCCTCGTGGAGGGCAACTGTTACAAACTCGGATCGAGCCTGTAGTTTACGAGCCCAGACCGCGCTTCAGTAAGACCCGCAGCGCCGCACGCCTTTCGCGCGCGCGCTTTCGGGTCGGCCGGGTGCCCGTGCCGGCGGTGTCGTCAGGCGCAATGTTGCGTCTATACTTGTCCGCGACAGTGGGCGGACGCAGCCAGGGGTCAGTTGTATGAAGGGGCCGGCTCGCCTCGACACCGCTCGGCTCGTGCTGCGTAAGCCGACGCTCGCCGATGCCGAGGCGATCTATCATCGTTACGCGAGCGATGCGCAGGTAACGCGCTTCCTGGGATGGCCTCGCCATTGGACGATCGATGACACGCGCTCGTTCCTGCAGTGGAGCGAAGCGCAGTGGCATGAGCATCCGGCCGGGCCCTATCTGATCGAGTCAGGTGCCGGGGTCCTGCTGGGTAGCGCGGGGCTCGAGTTCAGCGGCCCGCATCAGGCCGCCACCGGTTACGTGCTGGCGCGGGATGCCTGGGGTCAGGGTTATGCGACCGAGGCGCTGCGTGCCGTGATCGCTGTCGCCCGCAGGCTCCAGGTCCGCGAGCTTCAGGCGATCTGCCACGCCGGGCACGCCGCCTCACGGCGCGTGCTGGAGAAATGCGGTTTCCGCTGCGCGGGACAGGTGGCGGTGCAATTTCCCAATCTGCAGCCTGGCGAGTCCGGCGACGCCCGGCGGTACGAGTTGCCGCTCGCCTGAATCTGAGGCGCGCGGCACGGCCAACGGCCGCTAAACCTGCGGCTGATCCACCGCGGGAATGGCGAACCTGACGAACGAGGAGATGATGTACTTGTCCCCGGAAGTGGGAACCTCGCCGCAGTGCATGTGCGTCCAGAAGGTGGGAAAGAACAGCGCGTCGCCGGCGACGGGCTTGACCCGCAGATTCTGGCGGTGAAAGCACGTTTCACCGCCGCGCTCGACGGAGTTCAGGTAGATGATCACGGCCAGCTGCCGCTCCCACGCGCCGGGGCCGAGTGCATCAAAGTGCCATTTGAAATGGCCCTCGTCTTTGCGGTAGTGCTGAATCTTGTAGCCGGTACACCGCAGCGGCCAGACCTGGAGCGACGGAAACTGCGCCGCCACGCTCAGTACGACCCTACTGACGGGTTCGTGCAGCTCCGCGTACACCGCGCTCCAGGCGCCTGCCGTCTCGATCTCCAGGTCGGTACTGACTTTGACATCGTCGTACGATTTCTTTTCACCGCGGCTGCCGACGGTATGGCCCGGGTGTCGGCGTGGGTCCTGCTGGCAATGCTCGATGATCCTCTGACACAGATCCTTCGGCAGGAGCTCCCGCACGTAGAAGATGCAATCCGCGGCGACGACGATTTCCATGCTGTACCAGCGCGCTGGATGGCGGTGAGAGCTGCGGCGAAAGCTAACCAGGGGCACGGGAGCGCGGGAAGTGACTGCCGCACACTTCAACGGGTCGGTACGTTGAGTCTTGTAGTTAGCCGCGGGAACATAGGGCAGGTCCATTGGCGGGGGAGAGAGGCACATGTCCAGCAAGACGCAGACGCCGAAGAATCACCAGGCGATTGCCAGGCAGTATCCGCACTTCATGGCCGCCCTCGATACGCTCGGCAAGGCTGCGGCCAACGCCGGGCCACTACCGGAAAAAACGCGCCATCTGGTGCAAATCGGAGCCGCGGCAGCCATCCGGTCCGAGGGCGCGGTGCACAGCCACGTGCGCCGGGCGCTGGCAGCCGGCGCAACGCGCGAGGAGATCCAGCATGCCGTCATCGCGGCCACCAGCACCATTGGCTTCCCCAACGTCATGGCGGCACTCAGCTGGATCAACGATGTCACCGGAAGAAGAGGCCGCTAGCGCGTGCTGCGGGGGGCAGGAATGAAGACCGCGCCGTTCACAACCGAATGTCCGAAGTGCGGCTGCGACCGGGTGTTGACCGGATACGCACGCGATGAGCTCGTCGAGCTGCTTGGGTCGGGCGCCGAGATCGAGGGCTATTGCAGCAGTTGCGACCAGCGCTGGCCGATCTCGACCGACGAGCGCGCGGACCTCGCCCGCGCACTGTCGAGACCCGGATAACCTGCTCTGCTAAGCTCCCGGCGCCATGCAAGGGAATGATCTCGAGGTCCTGCTGCGCTCGCGCGTGCCGATCATAGTCGTTGACTCACGCGACGAAGCGCAGGTCCTCAAGGCGCTGGGCGCTGCCTGTACCCAGCTCAATGCACCAGCCGCGGCGCCGCGTGCCGCCGGCCCCGTCACGAGCCCCGCACGGGCGGGCCTGCCGCTGTTTCAGTGGACCGTTACCGATGGCCTGAAGCGCCTGGA
The DNA here is from genome assembly GCA_963837075.1 of uncultured Gammaproteobacteria bacterium. Lineage (GTDB taxonomy): Bacteria > Pseudomonadota > Gammaproteobacteria > Steroidobacterales > Steroidobacteraceae > 13-2-20CM-66-19. The sequence goes on from CAWILY010000009.1 coordinate 2,507,241, forward strand.
CGTGGAGATTGGTCCGCCGCAGCGCGTGCTGGCACAGCCCCCGGATATCCTCAAGCACATCCGTGCCACCACGCTCGCGGGGGTCTACGCGCTGCTCGACTTCCACCCCTACCTGAGCGATCCGACCATCGTTCGGCTGCTGAAGGATATCGCCCAGGACTACGAGCACTGCGCGCGCACCGTAGTGCTGATCGGCTACCAGACCGAGATTCCGCACGAGCTCGAGCACCTCGCGGCGCGCGTGGTGCTGGCATTACCCGACCGGAACGAACGGCGCCAACTGGTCGAAGAGGTGGCGCGCCAGTGGATGCGCGCGAATCCCCGCCAGGCGGTGAAGATCGATGCTCGCGCCCTTGAGCTGCTGGTCGAGAACATGAGCGGGCTGTCGGCGATGGACACGCAACGTCTTGCCCGCAAAGCGATCTACGATCACGGCGCCATCGAGCTGTCCGCTGTGCCGCTGGTAATGCGGGCGAAATACGAGCTGCTGAACCATGCCGGTGTGCTGCGCTACGAGCATGACACCGCACAGCTCTCCGACGTCGGCGGTCTCGTGAACTTCAAGGCCTGGTTACAGAAACGCTGCGCGGCCTTCGATGGTTCGGCACCAGAGCTCGATGCGCCCAAGGGGGTGTTGCTGCTGGGGGTACAGGGCTGCGGCAAGAGTCTGGCGGCGCGCGCCAGTGCCGGTATCTTCCATGTGCCACTGCTGCGGCTGGACTGCGCGGCGCTGTACGACAAGTACGTCGGTGAATCGGAACGCAACCTGCGGGAGTCGCTGGCATCCGCCGACGTGCTCGCGCCGTGCGTGCTGTGGATCGATGAGATTGAGAAGGGCTTTGCCTCCGGCGATTCCGACGGTGGCGCAACCCGCCGTGTGCTGGGTGCATTCCTCACCTGGCTGGCTGAAAAGAACAGCCGCGTGTTCGTGGTGGCTACCGCCAACGACATCGCCGCGCTGCCCCCGGAGCTGATTCGCAAGGGGCGGTTCGACGAGATCTTCTTCGTCGATCTGCCCACCCTCAGCACGCGCGCCGAAATCCTGCGAATCCATGCGGCCCGGCGCGGTATCGCGCTGGATGCCACGAGCCTCAACACGCTCGCCCGTGAGTGCGAGGGCTTCTCCGGCGCGGAGATCGAGCAGGCGATCGTCGCCGCGCTGTACAGCGCGCATGCCAAGCACGCCGCGCCCGATGCGCAATTGTTGAGCACCGAGATCGCGGCCACGCGTCCGCTCGCGGTGATCATGGCAGAGAGCGTGGCTGCGCTGCGGGACTGGGCCAAGGATCGCACGGTCCCGGCGGACTAGCCGCGGACACTTCGGTCGCGGTTACGGTAGCGCTCGTGCCGTGCCATACCGAGTCGGGGCGCGATCGGTTCCTCTTGCCGCAAGAGGACTTCGTATCGCCTGTTTGGGACTGATGTTGCTCTTGCGTCTCTAGTAACTTACAGGCGGCCGGCTGTTGTTACGCCGCGGCAAGCAAGGGGGGATTCGTATGCTGGTACTCCACCAGATGCAGATGTCGGGGAATTGTTACAAGGTCCGGCTCGCGGCGCGGCAACTCGGGATCGAGCTCAGATTGAAGGACTATGGGCTGCATGACGGGGCAACGCGCAAACCCGATTTCCTCGCCAAGAATCCCAACGGCCGCGTTCCGATGCTCGAATTCGACGATGGACGAACACTCCCTGAGTCGGGTGCGATTCTTTGGTACCTGGGCGAAGAGTCGAAGCTCCTGCCAGCCGACCGCTGGGCTCGCGCCGAGGTTCTTCAATGGATGTTCTTCGAGCAATATAGCCATGAACCCTACATCGCCGTGGCCCGCTTCTGGCTCTCCTTTGCGTCAAAGGAAGAGCTCGAGAAGAGACGCCATCTCGTCCCTGAGTGGCATGCGAAAGGCAATGCTGCACTCGGTGTGATGCAGACACATCTGGAGCGCCGCGATTGGTTTGCCGGATCACACTATTCGATTGCGGATATTGGCCTGTACGGATACACGCACTGCGCCATCGACGGTGGTTTCGATCTCGGCACGTATCCGGCCGTCCGTGCGTGGCTCAAGCGGGTCGCGAGCGAGCCAGGGCATGTGACGCTGGAAACCACCTGGTGAGGAGCGCTTAGTGATCACGATTTCCGCATACAAAGGGGTGCCGGAATTCGCTCAGGGGCAGGTGCGCGATCTGCGTGTGCGATGGGCGCTGGAGGAGGCCGGGCTGCCGTACAAGACGTGGCTTCTCGAGCAGGGGGAGCAGGACCTGCCGCAGTATCGGGCGCTGCAGCCTTTCGGCCAGGTGCCGATCTTCGAGGAAGACGGCCTCGTGCTGTTCGAGTCCGGGGCCATAGTCCTGCATATAGGCGAGCGAAGCGAGTTGCTGTTGCCGAAGGAAGGCGGCGCGCGCGCCCGCGCGATTCAGTGGCTCGTCGCAGCGCTGAATTCGATCGAACCCTTTGTGATGAACGTCGCGTTGATCGATGTGTTCTACGCGGGGGAGGAATGGGCGAAGCTCCGTCGCCCGGGCGCGGTGGAATTCGCGCAGCGGCGCTTGTCAGCGCTCTCCAGGGCGCTGGGCGATAAGGCCTTTCTCGATGGCGACCGCTTCACGGCGGGCGACCTGATCATGACGACCGTGTTGCGCATACTGAAGCATACCGACATCGTCGCCAGCGACACGCGCCTCGCGGCGTATCTCGACCGCTGTACCTCCCGACCCGCCTTCATCCGGGCGCTGGATGCGCAGATGGGGGATTTCAAGGGCGCCGCACGGCGCTAAGCGCTTGATTACATGGGATTGTGGGACCGTGCAGCTTCGGGCTCGCAGCGCGTACGAGTCCGCGCGCGGCCAAGCGCAGTAACCACGCAGGGGGTGGCGTAAGCTAATCGGCACAGTCGCGTTTGCGCGGTTGCTCCGGGAGTTGCAATGAGCCGCTGGCGCAGAAAGCCGGTCGTTGTAGATGCCTGGCAGTTCATGCCGGCCGAGCAAAGTGAGCAACTGCCGCCCTGGATCGACCCCAGGTGGTTCTGCGCGGATCCGCGCGCTCACGGCGGCCGCTTAGTCGCAGGCCCTGGTACGCCACACATGCTCATTCCGACGGCAGCAGGTGCGCTGCGCGCCGATCTGACGGACTGGATCATTCGCGGCGTCAAAGGGGATATCTATCCCTGCAAGGCCGACGTGTTCATCGCAAGTTACGAGCCGGCGCGTTAAGAGGTGACCTCGGGCGCCGGGAAGCCGCGGCGCCTTCAATCGGCCCCGAGCGTAGCGGCCTCGATCGCGTCGGGCTCCGCACGCAGTCCGGTGATTTGCCCCACTTGAATTCTGTAGAAAACAGGCGCTCGTTGCTCTCGCGCTGCCCGGGACACGCTCACCGGCTGCCACCAGTGCTCGCGTCGCTGCAGCAGCTCGAGCGCACGCGCACGTGCGCCTTCGCAGGCAGGGGTCTCGGGGAGCTCCTCGTATCGCCCCAGCACCACGATGCTCATCCACCGCTGGTCGCTCACGCGCTCATCGATCTCCACACAGACACGCGGATTCGATCGCATCCAGTCGACTTTCTGGCCGGCCGTAGTAAGGCCGTAAATGTGCTCGCCGTCGTACGCGAAGTGGATCGGAACGACGTATGGCTGATCATCGCGAGCGCAGGCGAGTCGGCCGAAATCCAGCCGCGCCAGCGCGGTGCCACATTCTTCCCGGGTCATCTCGTGAATCAACATCGCAGCTCTCCTCGGGCAACAGCATGCACCTTGTTTTGCCACGTTGCTCTGCATCGCCTGCGCCCGAGCCGTTTCAGCAGAGTGGTATCGGGGTCATGCTTCGTTGACAGCCCGCTATAGTCTTGATTCTTAACGGGAGAAGTTCAAGCAGGTCCGCCGTCTACCTGTGGCTTTCGGGCCGGTGAACGTAAGAGAATCCTTTGCATGATCCGTCTCGCGCTGCTGTTGCTCGGTGCCGGTTTCATCCGCTCACGTTGGCCTGTTCTCGCGGTAATCGGCGCGCTGTGGGCAGCGCTTGGGGTGGCGATCTTCTTCGATGCCCTCGACGGTGATGTCTGGTTCCCGGGCGCTTCTCTTCGGAATTCTCGTTGCCGTCGACGGTGTGCTGCGCATCAGCGCCGCCTGGGTCGTGCGCTTTCCCGGCTGGCGGGCCTCGCTCTTGATGGGCGTGCTCGAGCTGGTCTTCGCGGTCTTCATGATCGAGCCGTACCCGACCTTCTATGCCGGCACGGTGGCCTACTGCGTCGGAATCACATTGTTCCTGTCTGGACTCGGCATGCTGTTGCTTGCACTGCGATTGCGGCGGCTCCCGGGCGATGCCTCGCTTGCGGCGCTGTTTGCACGCAACCAGCCGATCGCCGACCTGGCAAGCGCCGTGCCGCGTCTGCCGGTTTCAGCTCGCCCGACGGCGGCACCGAAGCCGCTCTTCGTGCACGTCTGGACCCCGGTAGGCTCCGCGAAGGATGTCCTGCCACAGCCGCTGGTCGATCGCTACGTGGCCGCGGTCGACTCCAACGGGGTGATCTCCACCGGACACGCAGCGCTGGAAGTGCAGCCGGACGTATACATCAGCCATTACCGGCCGAAGAGATTGAGCATTCGCCGGATGACTTCCGCCAGCTGCTGCGCGCAACCGAGGACAACAATGTTCCGGGACGGTTTCAGCCGAGTTATGCGATCGAATCGGCCGGCTGGTGCGAGTCGACGGCGCAGGTCGAGTTCGAACGCTACCACGGCGAGCGACTACGCGCCTTCTGGAGCCTTTACCGCCAGGATACGACCTACAATCTGACCAACCGTCAACTGCTCGAGCACCGTGGCGGCGGCGCTCGAAGCGGCGCTGGCAGGCACACTCGGCGGCAAACCCCCCGCTTCGGGGCATTCTTGAGTGCCCTGTTTAATCCGGAGCTATGGGTAGCAGCGCAACTGCGCCGCCACGCGGAGTCCATGGCCTGGACGCCAGGGCTGGTACTGGATTATGCGCGCTCGCTGCGAGTCGCCATCAAGCCGCCGCCCTTGGGACTTGTGACCCTGACGACAGTGAGCGCCAACGCCGTACGCGGTTTGCGGCAGCGTCGTGAGTTTGTCGCACGCATGCGCGCCCGCGCTGCGGCGGCCAAGATCGCCGGCAGCGCGAGCGCCGCGAAATCGCTCGAGAAGAGCTGACGTAGCCAGACTGGCGCCCTATTGGCGCGCCATCGGTCGAGCCGGTACTCTTGCCGACATCGCAGGTTTCGTCTCCCGAGAACATCATCGGCACGGTTGCGTCGACCCGGCCTTCACCCACCGCACGGCAGCCGCTAGCGCTTGCCGCGCGACGTCCAGATCAGCGCCAGCGCCACTGCGGCATGCAGCGCAACCGCGGGCCACAGCAGAAGGCCACCTAGATGTCCGAGCGTGCCGAGATAGCCGAGGTACAGTGCGATCAGCGAGTTGTAAGCCAGCATTGCGCGCAGGGCCGCCGAGGCGCCTGCGGCGCGCGCGTGTCCGGGCCAGCACGCCAGTCCCAGCGAGAGCAGCGCAATGCCAAAACACCGGGCCAGCACAGGGCCCACACCTGAGAGATTCACGCCTAGCAGCAGAGCGGCAACGATCGCCGGAGCGACGATCAGCACGAGTCCGGTGGCGGCTTCGGCGACCGCGGAGAAGGCGAGGATCTTGCGCTGGTTGTCGGGACTCGCTTCGCTCACGGAGTGTCCGGGCAGTTGCTCGAATTATCGCCAGTCTTGGTCGATGTCACATCAATCGGCGCGGGCGTCGCATGCGACGACGCCCCGCTCACTCATTGCTCGCTCGCCCTAGTCTCGGGCTGCTGCGAGGATCTTCGCCGCGGCCGCTTTGTCCTGCGCCGTCAGCTGCTCGGGGCCGAGCTTGAAGGTCAGCTTGTTGATCGTACCGTTGAAGCGGAATGGCACCTGGTAGCTGAAATCCACCGGTGTGCGCGTGTCGAGGCCGACGTCGAAGGTCTCGTCGATGGACATGAGGAGCGGAATCGTGTGCTCGATCGACTTGCGTGCCAACTCCTTGCCATCAACCGAGAGCACGCCGGTGCCGCCCTTGCCGGGGCCGGGGCCGTTGTATTTGAAATCGAACACGATCGTATGCCGGCCCGCCTTGAGCGAACTGCCCAACCAGTCCTCGATCCCCACTCCGCCCTCCCAGCGGAAGCGCTCCAGATCAAGCAGGTTGTAGGAGAAGACCGGTTTGCCCCTCAGCAGGTACAGGCCATAGCCGCCGAAGCGCCCGCCGAGCGTCACGATCATGCCCTCCGCACCCTCTTTGGGAATCGTCACGTCGGCAGTGATGGTGTAGTCCCTGTCCAAAATGCTCGGGGCATTGCCGGGCGGAATGCCGGCATTTTCGCCCGTATAAGTGAACACCGTCCGCCCGGCGACCGCGCTCGGCCGGTGCGTCAGGAGCCGCGCGAAGCCTGTGTTATCCAACGGGAAGACGTTGTACTTAGGGGCTTCCGTCAAAAACAAGGCCTGCATTTCCTTGAGCTTGTCGGGCATTTTCGCGGCGAGGTCGTTGAACTGCGAGTAGTCCTCGGTGATGTGGTAAAGCTCCCATTGGTAGCCGGTGTTAAGGTCGGCCAGCTTGCCCGTCCCCAGCTCCCAGGACGGGGAGGGCGGAGTCGTGTTGGCCATCCAGCCGTCGTGGTAGATGCCGCGGTTGCCGACCATTTCAAAATACTGCGTATCACGCTTACTCGGTACATTGGCATTCGCCTTGTCGAACGTATACACCATGCTCACGCCTTCGATCGGTCTCTGCTTGATGCCGTTGACCGCGTCGGGTGCCTTGATGCCCGACGCTTCGAGAATGGTCGGAACGATATCGATGACGTGATGGAACTGACTGCGGATGCCGCCTACGTCTTTGATGTGGCTCGGCCATGAGATGGCCAGTCCTTGCCGCGTCCCGCCGAAGTGAGAAGCCACCTGCTTGGTCCACTTGAACGGCGTATCGAAGGCCCACGACCATTGCACCGCCATGTGCGGGTAGGTCTTGTCGGAGCCCCAGTCCTCGTAATGCAACAGCTGCAGGGCCTCCGGGGTCTTTAGAATGCCGTTGTAGGCGATCAGTTGATTATAGGTGCCGTAGAGTGTGCCTTCGGCGCTGGTACCGTTATCACCAACGATGTAGATGATCAGCGTGTTATCGAGTTTTCCCTCGTCCTGAACTTCTTGAATCACCCGGCCGATCTCATGGTCGGTATACGCGGTGTAGCCGGCGAAGACCTCCGCCTCGCGCGTTAGGATTTTCTTCTCCACCGCCGAAAGGGAGTCCCACCTCGGAAGCTTTGCCCCGCCATACGCGGCCTGCCCGTCCGGCCACGGGGTGAGCTGTGTGCCCGCCGGGATCACTCCGAGCCGCTTCTGGTTGGCGAAGATCTGCTCGCGCAACTTCTCATACCCCATGTCGAATTTGCCTTTGAACTTCGCGATCCATTCCGGGGTCGGCTGGTGCGGCGAGTGGCTGCCGCCGGGCACGTAGTAGACGAAGAACGGCTTGTCGGGTGCCGCCGCGTTCAAATCATGCATGTACTTGATGGCGTCGTCCGCCATGTCGGTGATGAGGTTGTAGCCGGGCTTGCCGACCCAGGGAAAAACCTGCGTGGTGTTGCGAAACAAGTAGGGCGTCCATTGGTCGGTCTCACCCCCCATGAAACCGTAGAAATACTGGAAGCCCATGCCGATCGGCCATTGATCGAACGGCCCGGCGATGCTGTATTGAAAGCCGGGTGTGTTGTGGTTCTTGCCAAACCAGGAGGTCGCGTAACCGTTGTCCCGTAGAATCGTGCCGATGGTGGCGTTCTCCGGGCCGATGATGGAATCGTAGCCGGGGTAGCCGGTCGATAATTCGCCGATGACTCCGAAGCCCACCGAGTGGTGGTTGCGGCCGGTGATCAGCGCCGCGCGCGTAGGCGAACAAAGCGCCGTGGAGTGGAACTGTGTGTAGCGCAGCCCCGCTTTGGCGATGCGATCCAGAGCGGGCGTGGGGATCACGCCGCCGAAGGTGCCCGAAACCCCGTAGCCCTGGTCGTCGGTCATGATCAAAAGGATGTTGGGGGCGCCCTTGGGCGGCACCACTCGTGGCGGCCAGTAGGGCGTCGAATCTTTGTAACTTTCCTTGATCACGCCGCCGAATTTCACCGGCGGTGGCGGTAGTTGCTTTCCGTCAAGGGTCAGGGTGGATGTCGGCGAACCCGGAACTCCCGTAGTCGTCTGCGCCGAACCAGCCTGCGCCCATGAAGTGAGAATCACCAGGGACAGCAGAAATGCATCTGGACGAGAAGTACTCATGATTCCTCTCAATTGCAGAAAGCGCCCCGCTTCGGTTCCGGGGACGAAACCTCAAAAGGCGTGCTTGTCGCAGGTGAAGATGGCGAGGATCATCCAGGACATTGAGCCCGAAGACTATGTAGCATCGTGAAGGGGACGGGAACCATTGGACCTTGGGCCAACCGTCGCCGTGTGCCCGAGTGGTTGATTGCGGCGCCGCGATTGCTTGTCGTCTCCGGAGCGCTTCCCGTCGCGGTTGACCGTGCGGCTCATACGGCACAAAAATAGTTCGCGCATAGCTTCGGCGGGCTGCACCGCCTGGGCCGCGCTGATTGGACGTAGCCACGGATCTTGTGTAGAGTCCGCCGCGCCTACCGTCCTCAAGTGCTCGGTCAGCACCCGGGCGCAGCCGACTTACCCTTAACTTAGCCTCGCATCTGACCGCCGCAGCCGCCAGGTTGCCGGGCGAGCCGGAAAGAGGTTTTACCTTAGATGTCATTTAATGATCTCGGGCTCGCGCCCGAGCTGCTGCGTGCCCTTGCCGAAAAGGGCTACACCACGCCGACTCCCATTCAGCGCGCGGCCATTCCCGGCGTACTCGCCGGCCGCGATGTGCTCGCCGGTGCGCAGACCGGCACCGGCAAGACCGCGGCGTTTGTGCTACCGATCCTGCAGAAGCTGGCGACGCAGTCCGGGCGGCTGCCGCGCGCACTGGTGCTTACACCCACGCGGGAGCTCGCCGCGCAGGTCGCCGAGAGCGCCCGCGCGTACGGCAGTCACGTCAACCTGCGCACCCTGGTGATCTTCGGCGGTGTGAGCGAGAAGCCGCAGATTGAGGCACTGCGCACCGGCTGTGATCTGCTCGTGGCGACACCCGGCCGACTGCTGGATCTCGCCGAGCGCGGCCTGCTCGATCTGGGGCAGGTGCGCTGCTGCGTGCTGGACGAGGCCGACCGCATGCTCGACATGGGCTTCATTCACGCCATCCGCCAGATCCTCAAACTCCTGCCGCGCGAGCGCCAGATGCTGATGTTCTCGGCGACCTATTCCACGGACATCCGCGCACTGGCGTCCCACTCACTGCGTGCCCCGCTGACCGTTGAAGTCGCACCGCGCAACGCAACCGCCGAGCGCATCGAGCAGCACGTCTATCGCGTGCCCCAGGAGCACAAGCGCGACCTGCTGGTACATCTCATCGACAGCGGCAACTGGCACCAGGTATTGGTATTCACCCGCACCAAGCACGGTGCCAACCGTCTTACCCAGGCGCTCGTGGCTGGCGGCGTGCGTGCTGCGGCGATTCACGGCAACAAGAGCCAAGCGGCGCGGATGCGCGCGCTCAGTGACTTCAAGGAGAACCGCATCACCGCGCTCGTGGCCACCGAGGTGGCGGCGCGCGGTCTGGATATCCGGGAGCTGCCGCACGTAGTGAACTTCGAGCTGCCCAATGTTCCCGAGGACTACGTGCACCGCATCGGTCGCACGGCGCGCGCCGGCGGCAGCGGCGCGGCCATCTCTCTGGTCGCGCCGCAGGAAGCGCCGCTGCTGAAAGACATCGAAAGGCTGCTCGGTCACTCCTTGCCGCTCGCCGCTCTGCCGCCGTACGCGGTGAGTCCGTCGCGGCGCACCGCCGCCCCGGCGCCGCCCACCGGCAGCGCGCCGCGCACCCCCGCGTACCGCGCACAGCCGCGCCGGCATGGCCGTCACCCGAGTCCGCGCAGTCACCTGGCGCAGTCGGCGTTCCCACGCGTGCGGCGGAGCCGGCCGTGATCGAGGAGGTCGGAAGGATCCGCACCCGTGATAGCGTCCGGCTTCGGCAAGTACAGGCGCAGCAGCGCGCCCATCGAACCATCAGGGGCCGGTAACGAATTGGGCTGCGGCTTGGGTCCTGGTGGTTTGTGCTGAAGGTACAGCGTAATCCGGCCGTCTTCATTCCTCCCGAGATCCGGTCAGGTATTGCGCTTGGTCGATGCAATTACACGTGGGAAGTGCAGGACGGCGGCCTCATGCTCTGCGTTGCGGTTCAAATACAATACTCACCGACGAGCGTCCGTGGTCACTGGCTTACGGCCTCTGAGGAGAAGTCATGCTGAATCGGTTTTGTTCGCTGGTCATCGGGGGTGCGCTGGCGCTCACGATTGGCGCCTGTGCCGCCCCCGGCTCTCAATCGGCTGCCCAACCGGGTGCCATTGAGATTCGCCAAGGTGTGATCGAACAGGTCACCCCTACGACACTGTCGGATAACCACCATGCGGGGGTCGGTGCAGTGGTGGGTGGCTTGGCCGGCCTCGGTATCGGGAGCCTGATCGGCGGCGGGAGCGGCCGCGATGTGGCGATGGTCGCGGGCGCACTTGGCGGCGCGCTGGCCGGCAACGAAGTCCAGAAAAAGTATGACCAACCAATTCCGGCGCAGCAGATCATCGTTCGAGTGCGCTCCGGCGTACTGGTTGCAGTGACACAGCCGACCGGCCCCAACATGTTTCCCGGCGAGAGGGTCTACATCGAGGGCAGTGGCGAAGGCGCTCGCGTGGTACCGCAGTAGCGGGCCGGCAGCACCGAGGTTTCGCATGCTAGAAGCGCGGGCGTCGTGTGTTGGCGGATCGGGTATGCCCCGAACGAAGCCAAACGGAGCTCATCCTTATGAAAATCTATGTGTTCCCAGCGTCGGGGCGCGTTGTCGGCATCGTCGCCCTCAAGAACCATCTAGCGTTCGACTGTGATTTGGAGCCGATCGATTTGGGACGAGGTGATCAACGCACCCCGGAATATGCCGCGCTCAATTTCAATAGAAAAATGCCCACCCTCGAGGATGATGGCATTGTCCTCTGGGAGTCGAACGCCATACTCTTTTACATGGCATCCAAGCGCCCGGAAAGTGGCGTATGGCCTCCAGACGTGCAAGGTCAGTCAGACGTGCTGCGCTGGCTCTTCTGGGAAAGCGCCCATTGGGACGCCGAGTCGGTGGGCATGGTCACATACGAGAAGATTTCCAAGGATGTGCTTGGCCTCGGCCCCCCGACCGGGCATTCATCGCGCGAGGGGAGCAGAACTTCAGCCGCTTCGCTGCGGTGCTAAACGACTCATTGAAGGGCAAGACTTGGGTACTTGGCGACCGGCTGACGATCGCCGATTTCTCCATCGGGGGGCTCCTCCCATCAGCGAAACGGATGGCGCTGCCCGTAGGTTGCTTCCCGGAGGTCTGCCGCTGGTACGAGGGCTTGGCCTCACTGCCTGCCTGGCGGGACGCGCTTGCGGCAAGGGACGCCGCGCTAACCTTGTGGCTTGATAAGAGGGCTGCCAGCTGACGGTCGTGTGAGGACCTCGCGACCTCGCTAGCGTTGAGTCAGGCCATCTGCCCAGGGCCGCAATGGACTCCCGTTGACTGTTCAGGCGCAGAAGGCGACGTGAACCACCACGCTCACCATTCGTAGCCGGCTTGGAGCTTGGTAGCCATCTGGGAGGTGCCGGTCGTCGAAGTGGATAACCCGGCGCTGGTGTTCCAGTGCTCATCGATCTGATATCCGAATGCGGCGCCTACCGCCGATTGACCGGCAAAGTTGCCGTACGCCATACCCATCCATTTCTTGCCTGGTGCCAGCAGCGGCATCGAGGGGACCGCCAGTGACTGGGCGGTTCCCTGTGCTGCAAAAGAGTTTGCCTGCCCCATGGCCTGGTCCAGCTGTTGCAGATTCACCGCGTCCGTCGCCTGTGTTCCGGGCGCCAAATTGGTTATTTGGCGCTGCAGCTGAGCGCTGCCGACGCTTACGCTGTTGGCGCGATCGGCTACCGAACCCTGACCCAGCGCCACCGAGTTCGTACCGGAGGCGGTCGAATTCGCTCCGAGCGCAGTTGAATTGCTGCCAGAGGCCACTGCGTTATAGCCCACCGCCATCGTGGGATCGGCTGTGGCGCGCGCCCCCGCACCGATGGCCACCGAACCGGCGTACGTTGCCATCGAGCCACTGCCGACCGCAACGCTGCTTGCGCCGCTCGCCTGCGCGTTGTTGCCGGCGGCGACCGCATCGGTCGCTGCCTGGCTTCCGGTACCGCAGACGAGGCTCGTGCCGCTGAGATGGCAGGCACCAGACTGAATCAACGTCTGAACCGCCTGGGTTACCGCCTGGACGTTCTGGTTTGTTTGATAGAGCTGGCTGCCATTCACGGCGTCCGTGCTGGTGGGGGTGAGAGAAGCCGGAGTGACGCCGGTGATGGTGCCGGCGTTGGTGATGCCGCCACCGTTGTTATTGATTCCCCCGGTGATCGAAGCTCCGCCCGCCGTCACGCTCAAGGGGCCTCCCAGCGTCGCTCCGCCAGTGGTCGTCAGCGTCGTTGTGGCGATATTGCCGGTGTTGGTCAGGCCCTTGGTGGTGCTCGCACCGGTGACGGCCAGTGTGCCGCCGACATTGGCGGCACCCGTGGTGCTGAGGGTGCCGGAGCTGACGGCTCCCGTGGTGCTCAGGTTGCCGCCGCTCAGGGTGGCGGTGCCGTCGGTGAGCGTGGCGCCCTGGACGGTGGCGGCACTGGTGATGTTACCGGTGCTGGCGATCGTACCGGTGTTGGTGAGTCCATTGGTGGTGGTCGCACCGGTGACGGCCAGCGTGCCGCCGACATTGGCGGCACCCGTGGTGGCGAGGGTGTCGGAGCTGACGGCTCCCGTGGTGCTCAGGTTGCCGCCACTCAGGGTGGCGGTGCCGTCGGTGAGCGTGGCGCCCTGGACGGTGGCGGCACTGGTGATGTTACCGGTGCTGGCGATCGCGCCGGTGTTGGTGAGTCCATTGGTGGTGGTCGCACCGGTGACGGCCAGGGTGCCACCGACGGTGGCGGCACCCGTGGTGCTGAGGGTGCCGGAACTGACGGCTCCCGCGGTGCTCAGGTTGCCGCCACTCAGGGTGGCGGTGCCGTCGGTGAGCGTGGCGCCCTGGACGGTGGCCGCACTGGTGATGTTACCGGTGCTGGCAATCGTGCCGGCGTTGGTGAGTCCATTGGTGGTGGTCGCACCGGTGACAGCCAGCGTGCCGCCGACGGTGGCATTGTTCGTGATAGCCGCCGAGTTCAGCGTCGCAGCACCGGTGGTCGAGAGAGTTGTCGTCGCGACATTGCCAGTATTGGTGATGCCATTGGTTGCGGTGGCCCCCGTGACGGCCAGTGTGCCGCCGACGGCGGCGTTGTTGGTGATAGCCGCGGAGTTCAGTGTGGCGGCGCCGGTGGTCGACAGGGTGGTCGTGCCGACATTACCGGTGTTGGTGAGGCCTTTGGTGGTTGTGGCCCCCGTGACGGCCAGTGTGCCGCCGACGGCGGCGTTGTTGGTGATAGCCGCGGAGTTCAGTGTAGCGGCGCCGGTGGTCGACAGGGTGGTCGTGCCGACATTACCGGTGTTGGTGAGCCCTTTGGTGGTTGTGGCCCCCGTGACGGCCAGCGTGCCGCCGACCGTGGCGGCGCCGGTGGTGGACAGCGTCGTGGTGCTGACGTTGCCGGTGTTGGTGAGGCCTTTCGTCGTTGTGGCCCCCGTGACAGCCAGCGTGCCGCCGACCGTGGCATTGTTCGTGATTGCCGCCGAGTTCAGCGTCGCGGCGCCGGTCGTCGAGAGAGTTGTCGTCGCGACATTGCCGGTATTGGTGATGCCATTGGTCGCGGTGGCCCCGGTGACACCCAGAGTGCCGCCGACGGTGGCGGCGCCGGTGGTCGACAGGGTGGTCGTGCCGACATTACCGGTGTTGGTGAGGCCTTTGGTGGTTGTGGCCCCCGTGATGGCCAGTGTGCCGCCGACCGTGGCGGCGCCGGTGGTGGACAGCGTCGTGGTGCCGACGTTGCCGGTGTTGGTGAGGCCTTTGGTGGTTGTGGCCCCCGTGACGGCCAGTGTGCCGCCGACCGTGGCGGCGCCGGTGGTGGACAGCGTCGTGGTGCCGACGTTGCCGGTGTTGGTGAGGCCTTTCGTCGTTGTGGTCCCCGTGACGCCCAGAGTGCCGCCGACGGTGGCGTTGCCAGTGACACTGGTTCCGGCGGTCGCATTGATTGTTACGGTATTGGCGGGCCCAGTGGCAGTGACCGTTCCGCCGGCACCCGTGGCTATATTCGACTGAGCGGACGCATTCTGAAAAGACGTGACGGAGATCACCCCAAGAGTTAGTGACAGCGCCATTCGGACTGCGGCGGCAGTGCAGGCGCGCGCAACGTTGTCGATCGGCGCCAAGGTGGCCTCGAGAATTTGTTCAGTGGCAGAGGGGGAGTACCAATTCCCGGGTGCACACCAGAATCTGTTAAGGAGCTTGCGTATGATTTGACGATTCATGGCTGGCATCTCGCCTGTGAAATTCCGCCCAACGCTAAGGGTGAGTCGAACCCCCGCCGGCTCCCCGCGCGGTTGGCTAACATCGGCGTCCCATCGCGTATTGCACTGGATTCTCCTTGTGCCCGTGCGGCGATCACTCCGCATTGCGGGAGAAAAACCTACTCCTTATTAATCCTACAAAAGATCCCGACGCAGCCTTGTGAAGCGCCGACACATTTGATGCCGCTAGCGTTAGTACTGTGCAAGAACTCACAGCCTCGGAAGCCAGTTAGGGAATATGTGTCCCATGCAATGGTCAGGTACCCGAATATGGGGCCGGTCGCCGACCGTCCTTTGGGCCTGCCGGAGCGCTTGCTCACCGCCACCGCCTGTACGGCCACGACGCCAGACTTCAATTACTCCGAGCGGTGGAAGCACGTACTACGAATGCGGGCATTGGCGCCGCCAGCCTTGTGTGCGACGGTCGCTCCTGGGGTGCCGGCATTCCGGGGCGCAATGTCGCTTGAGCCCTTACAGCCGATTCCGAGAGACCACGATCTGCGGGCGCTGGCCGCTTTGGCAGGTTAATAGCTTGGCTTGGAGCGGACGAGTCTATACTCAGGTGCGCGGTAGCGCGGGTTCCAACAACATTCATCGACTCAGGGATCGGGCCATGCAGCGATGCTACTCTGCTGTACTGATGGGGCTGATGTGCCTGGCGGCGACCGACGCCTCGCTCGCCGACAGGGCGAAGCCGCCGCCACCGGCCAGTGAACTGCTCCGCGAGTTAGTGGAGATCAACAGCACGCACGCGCACGGCTCCACCGAGGCGGCCAAGGCGCTGGCCGCGCACTTTCTCGCCGCGGGCTTCGCGCCGCAGGACGTCACGTTCCTGGCGCCCGCCGATCATCCGAGCAAGGGCAATCTCGTGGTGCGCCTCCGCGGCCGCGGGCAGGGGCGTCCCGTTCTGTATATCGGTCATCTCGACGTCGTCGAGGCCAAGCGGGAAGACTGGAACTACGATCCATTCAAGCTTACGGAGCAGGACGGCTGGCTGTACGGCCGCGGTGTCATCGACATGAAGGGCCAGGACGTGGCCATGGCGGCGGCTCTGATGCGCCTGAAGCAGGAGGGTTTCCAGCCGGCGCGCGACCTGATTGTGGCATTCACCGCTGATGAAGAAGCGGGCGGCGATGCCAATGGTGTCGGTTGGCTGCTGGCGACGCATCACGACCTCATCGATGCGCAGCTCGTGATCAACCCCGATGGCGGCGAAGCTGGCATGAAACAAGGTCGCAAGCTCTATGTGGCCGTCCAGACCAGTGAGAAAAATTTCCTGACTTTTGCCGTTGAGACCACCGACAAGGGTGGGCACAGTTCCCGGCCGACCCCCGACAATCCGATCTACCGGCTGGCTGCCGCGCTCACGCGCCTGTCGCAATATCGGTTTCCGGTGCATTTGACCGAGACCACCAGGCAGTACTTCGAGCGCCGCGCCGAGCTTGAGACCGGACAGACACAGGCTGATATGCGCGCCGTGGGTCTGGGGAGCGCCGATCAGGCGGCAATTGAGCGTTTATCGGCCGTCGTGGAGACGAACATCATGCTGCGCACCACCTGCACAGCAACTCAGATCGAGGGCGGCCACGCCGAGAACGCCCTGCCGCAGCGCGCCCGCGCCACCCTGCAGTGTCGAGTCATACCGGGTGAATCGGCAGATTCGGTCCAGGCGGCACTGCAGAGCGTTTTAGCCGACCCACTCGTCACATTCAGCACCGTCACGCCCGCGACACCCAGCCCGGAGTCGCCGCTGACCCCGTCTCTCGTGCGCGAGGTCGAAAACGTTGTGCACGGTCTCTGGCCCCAGGTCATCGTCCTACCGGAGATGTCCCCGGGCGCGAGCGACAGCCGCTATACGCGAGAGCTGGGCATGCCCAGTTACGGGATAGACGCCATGTTCGATGACTTGGATGACGGCCGCGCCCACGGACGGGACGAGCGGATCGGCGTGCAGGCATTTGATCAGGATGTGGAGTTCACCTACCGCTTGATGAAGGTGCTCGCTGGGAGTTAAGCCATGCCGCTCGGCTCTACCCATCTTCCGCCCCCTCCGCGTCCTTCTAGGGCGCGTCTTTTGGGTCTGCGGGTGTGTGTTCAGGGCCAGTTTCGTGGAATGTTGGACATCAGGGTGGCGGGGGCCTGATGCCGGATGCGTCTACCTCAATCCGGATAGCTCTAACTGCTTGAATACAAATGGGTAACTGCCGCCTGTCATTTTCGGGTGTGGATTACTCCTTGGAGAAGCCGAGCGATCCGGCTCTGCTGCTAACCCGCGCTTAGTAGGAACAAAAGCGCCGCAGGTCTGCAAATCATTTCGATCAGCCGTCAACGGCGGCCAATGCCGGGGCGTTGTCTTGCGTTGGGTGCCTGCGGGGAGTCGAACCATGCATAAGCGCTGCGACGCAACCGGGATCCGTGTGCATATCCGTTGGTGGGGTTCCGCGGGCACGTTGTGCGCGCTGCTCACCGTCGCCGGCTGCGGCGGAGGCGGCGATAACGCAAATTCGCCGATGCCGGCGGTCATGCCAGCTCCCCCCGCCGTCTCCGTCAGCGCCACAGACGCGGCACGACTACTCGAACAAGCCACCTTCGGCGTCACAGCCAGCGATGTCGCTCATGTGCAGAGCGTCGGCATCGACACATACATCACTGAGCAATTAGCCTATCCGCCGACGCAGTACACCGGATACAGCTATACCCCACATACCGCGCCCGCGGGATGCATCGGCGATGGCTCGAAGCCGCCCGATGCCTCCAGTCTGTGCGCGCGTGATGAGTACTCACCGTTCCAGGTGCAGCGCGATTTCTTCAAGCATGCGCTCAATAACCCCGACCAACTACGCCAGCGCGTCGCATTCGCGCTTTCGCAGATCATGGTGGTTTCCAGCGTCGAGATCTACGAGGCTTATGGTCTCGCTGACTACGAGAACATGCTGCTGAGGGACGCGCTCGGCAATTATCGGACGCTCCTGCAGGACGTGACTTTGAGTCCGACGATGGGTCATTACCTCGACATGGCGAACAGCGACGAGACCAACCCGCAAACGGGTACGGTCCCCAACCAGAATTACGCGCGCGAAGTGCTGCAACTGTTCTCGATTGGGCTCGTCGAGCTGAATCCCGATGGCACACAACAGCTGGACGCCGGCGGTGCACCGATTCCCACCTTCGATGGAGCCACCATCGAGGGCTTTGCCTCGGTATTCACCGGCTGGACCTACCCGCCGCTGCCTGGCGCGATCTCGCATTGGACCAGTCCGGTCAATTTCGACGGCACGATGGTGGCATTTCCGGATCACCACCAGCCGGGCTCCAAGGCGCTGCTGAACGGTTACACGGTACCGGCGAACCAGACACCCGCGCAGGATCTCGTCGATGCGCTCGACAACATCTTCAATCACCCGAACGTCGGGCCGTTCATCAGCAAACAGCTGATACAGCATCTGGTGACGAGCAATCCGAGTCCGCCCTACGTGGCGCGCGTCGCTGCCGTGTTCGCCAACAATGGCCAGGGCGTGCGCGGAGACCTCGGTGCCGTCGTGCGAGCGATCCTCACGGACACCGAGGCGCGCGGCGACGCGCCGGCGACGAACGTCTTCGGCCGTCTGCGTGAACCGGCGCTCTTCATCACGAGCACCCTGCGCAGTCTTGGTGGGCAGTCGGACGGTGTCTTGCCCCGCAACGCGAGTTCCGCGATGGGACAGCCAATATTCTCCCCAGAGACTGTATTCAACTTCTATGCGCCAAGCTACCAAATCCCAGGCACGCAGACGCTGGCGCCGGAATTCGGCATCGCCAACGCGGCGACCGCTCTCGCGCGCGCCAATTTCATCAACACCGTGATCATGCAGGGAGGCGCCGCCCCGGATGCCACCGTGAGCGGTAGCAGCGGCACGAGCATCAATCTGACGGCGCTCGCAGGCGCTGCCAGCTACAGCGCGCTGGTCACACAGTTGAACCAGACACTGATGCACGGCAGCCTGTCGAGCGCTGCCAACAACATCATCTTGGCGGCTGTCAACTCAGTCGCTGCAAACTCAACCGATCCGCTCGCGGCGGCACAGGCGGCCAGCTACTTGATCCTGACGTCCGCGCAATACCAGGTGGAGCGCTGATATGAACCGTCGCACCTTTCTGCAGCACGCCGGCGCACTTGCCGGTACTGCGGCCTTGGGGCAACTCGGCATCCTCGCCGCGCACGCGGCGTCGGCGAGCGACTACAAGGCCCTGGTCTGCATATTCCTCTACGGCGGAAACGATGCCAACAACACGATCGTGCCGTTGGACACCGCAGGTTACGCCAATTACGCGCAAACGCGCAGTTACCTGGCGCTGCCGCAGTCGCAGCTCCTGCCGCTGGCCGTCGCCGCCGGTGCGCCGCAGTACGGGCTGCATCCTGCGTTGCCGGGTCTGCAGTCGCTCTGGGCTGCAGGGAGTCTCGCCGTAGTGGCGAACGTCGGCACGCTCGTGCAGCCGCTGACCAAGGCACAGTATCTGTCGACAGCCACGGCAAAGCCGGAAAGTCTCTTTTCGCACATCGATCAGCAGCACCAGTGGCAGGCATCGATCTCGAACACGTCGTCGTCGAACAGCGGCTGGGGCGGGCGACTCGTGGACCAGCTTACCGCTCTGAATGTCAACTCAAGGGTGCCGGCGATGATCTCGGCCGGTGGCAACAACCTGTTCGTAACCGGCGCAGCGTCCCAAGCCCTGGTGATTCCGACCAGCGGTTCATTCGGCTTGAATGGCTTCCCGAACGACAGCGCCGATGCGGTACGACGTGGGGCGCTGGTGGAGCTGCTGGACATCGATCACGATATCAACCTCACGCAGGCCGCACAGACAATCATGAGTGGCGCGCTCGCCAGCAGCGCCGTTCTGAACCCTATCTTGACGACCACCGATGCGACGCTAGCCGCCCGCTTCGCGGGCCTTACCAGCAACTTCTCGCAACAACTACTGGCGATCGCGAAGGTGATTGAGGCTCGCGGTGTCCTCGGGGCGAGTCGACAGGTATTCCTCGCAACGCTCGGCTCGTTCGATACACATACCGACCAGCTCAACAAGCAGCAAGACCTGTTCATGCAACTGGACGCCGGTCTGACCGCTTTTCACGGCGCGATGGCTGATATCGGCGCAGGCAATAGCGTCACCTCGTTCACGCTGTCAGATTTTTCGCGCAACTTCCTGCCGAACACCGGCGGCGGTACAGACCATGCGTGGGGGAGCCACCCGCTGATCATCGGGGATGCCGTCAAAGGCGGTAAGATCTACGGAACGATGCCAACCTTGCAACTGTCCGGCCCGGACGATGCTAGCGACCTGGGTCGCTGGATTCCGACCATCGCCGTGGATCAATTCGCCGCGACGCTGGCAACGTGGTTTGGCGCCGACGCGACGGCACTCGCCGCTGTCTTGCCCAATTTGTCGGCATTCAGCCCGAGTACGCTCGGGTTCATCTAACCACATGGAATCTGCGTCACCGCCACCTCTTTGGTTATGTTCCCCGGATTCGCCGCACTCTTAATTGCGGCGCGCGCGCAGAAGCGAGCTCGCACGGCTTCTGAGGTAGACGAAACGGCACGGCTCGCAGCCATGGGCGTCTAATCGGTGGTGCTCCTGGGTTCGTAGCGCAGCGCGGGGTTAAAACGCGGCTCCGCTCAGATTGATGCCTGAGCTAGCCACGTTATTTGCAACCCGGCGCCGCGGGCGTATTCTTTGGTCCCAACAGGATTGTGTGGCCGTGCGCTGGAATCGAGGGCATCCATGAACAAGAAATTCGTCATCGCCTGGATCGTGCTCTTCGTCGCGTGGTTCGTCGGCAGCTTTATTGTCCACGGTCTGCTGCTACGTTCCGACTACATGCAGCTGGTCAATCTTTTCCGGGCGGAGGGCGACCAACAGAAGTACTTCCCCCTGATGGTGCTGGCGCATGTGATCCTGTCCGGCGCATTCGTGTGGATCTATGCGCGCGGCGTCGAGGCGAAGCCGTGGCTGGCCCAGGGCGTACGCTTTGGTGTCGCCGTAGCACTGCTGACAATCGTGCCGACCTACACGATCTATTTCGTCGTGCAGCCGATGCCAGGGCATGTAGTCGGTAAACAGATCGTCTTCGACGGCGTCCTGATGGTGATACTCGGGATCATCGTCGCTTACCTGTATCGAGACACAGCGACCCCACGCCGCACCGGGTAACACAACGTCACGAGTGCACCCTCTCGAGGTGTGTATCGTATGCACGCCGGCGGCCCGAACCACATGACCCGCCATTGGGGTATTGCACTCGTATTTTTCCAACGCCGCCATCCGATAAACCTAAGCTGCAGGGGACGCTTACCGGGAACGGCGGTCGATAAATCTGAAGCAACTGATCGATGATCGGGGCATGAGCACGGTGTTTCCGAGCCGGTTGTTAGTGGGAGACCTCGATCCAGAATGGCTGCGTCGGATCGACCTGCGTGGTTGAGCCCGGGCCATCACCGATAATCTGCACAGTGACACTCTCGTTGCTTGCCGAACCGTCCCAGTGGGGAGCGCGGGCGGGGTGCACCATTAAGCTGCCAGGGGGTAGGGGTACGGCACGCGCGAGATCGAAGGTCGCCCCGGTACCAGTGAACCAGGTCCCCTCAAGCACCGTCACGTAGCGTGCGTTCGGGTGCCAGTGCGGTACATCCATCACGTGGGGCGGGAACTTAACCCGTATGACATAGAGGCCGGGTTTGTCCGGATCGCCCACAAGCGTTGCCATCTGCACGCCATGGCCGCCCGGAATGTCATGCCACCGCACATCCGTCGGTGCGACTCGGAAGAACTGAGGGCTCGCGGCAGGCTCGGCAGCGAGCGCGCCTATGGTGAGCAGACAGGCAGGGAGGAGAATGCGTCGCATAATTCTCATTAGGGCATTCCGAGAAGCTCACCCTCTCCAGGCCGCGCACGTCGCCCCGATGGCCCCGATCGGCCAGCAGCAGCATAGTCCAAACGCCTGTCCGATAGCGGCAAATCGCTGACGGCAGGGCGCCTCCTGGGCATCCTTGATCGCCTGATTACCGCCACTTTTGTACGGTCACGGCGATTGACTTCAATCACTGCGGCGCGACGGATGGACGGAATCCGAATGCGGGCATCGGCGCCGCCAGCCTTGTGTGCTACGGCCTCCCTTGGCGTACTCGCATTCTGGAGCGGAATGTCGATGGCCGGGCGAAGCTATCCTTCGGAGTCAGTTGTTGCCACTGCGCCCGGCGGGGTCAGTTCGGCCGAGACAGAAGCCCAGACGGATCAAGAGTAGACATGCACCATGGTCGACGGCGTGGCGCGGAAACGGACAATTCTCCAACGGCCCGACGAGTGCTCTTGCACCTCGACTCGCAGGTGGCGCACGCCGCTTTCGCTCAGTGAGTCGGGGTCAGTCCACATTTCCCTGTCGGCAAGCGGCTCGAGTGTCCGTTCGACTGTCTCGGCGCCTCGGGAGACGCGGCGCGGTGCGTTACTCAAAGGCTTTGATTGTGTCGGCGATCCTGGCGTTCCGTTGGAATCGATCTCCCGATCGACTCGTTGCTCCGCGAGATACGGGATTGCAGAGGTGCTCATACCGGCTTCGCGTGCGCGCGTGACCTCCTGCTCGACAACGGGCACCACAGCTGCGGAGGCGAAGTTCGAGCGCACTTGGACAGCGACTTGCTTCGCAGAGATCGGATCTGCGAAGAAACCCAGCCGAAGAAAATAGCGGGAACGCCCCTGCCGGCGACTTTCTGTCGCGTAGAGCATGTATGCCTTGAATATAGCGAGCGACGGCACGCGGCTCAGGTCGATCGGCTGCGCCGACCAATGGAGCTGCACGGCAAAGGACACCGGTGCGCCCTGGACGACAGCCTCCTTCAAGGCCTGCCGAGTACTTGTGTCGTCGGGGCGGAGCAACGCGATCTGATCGCAATCCCTCTCATCAACGTCGTCCTGAACTGCGGAAACACGGCGCGCTTCCAGAAGCTTCAGGACCTGTGTGTCAGTCAAGGATTCATCTTTGACCAGTGCAGGGTCGCTGCTTTGGGGAACTACCGGCTGAGAAGGAGCGGGCGGCAGCGAAGGCGCCTCGGAAGTGGCGGGCCGCAAAAACGCGACCGGTGCGATGGTTGCGAACGCGTTTGGATAATGGCGACGTACGGCTTCTACCCATCTCTCGGCATCCGCCAGCGTCTCGAAGTACCCCATGTGGAGGTACAACCGCTCACTGCCATCCGGCTGACGCGCACGACTCATGAAGAATGTGAAAGGCTTTAGCTGCGGTGATTGGGGCGGCCGAATGGACACAGGTGCAGCTAGCCGGCACAGCGTAAGTATGAAATGGCCAGTACCAGCCTGCGTCGGATGCACTGGATTGGGGTTCGACAACCCAGTGGGCTTTGCCGATGTTGATGTCATAAACTCTCCCTGAAGCGAACGTTCGAGTCCCGGTCGGGAGAGCGGCAGATCTAATGCAGGCGAGCTTGCACTCACACTTGGGAGTGGAGTGGCAACCCCGCTGTCTTAGGCTGTTACGCCCTTAGACCGGTAGCTTTGCGTCCCCGCCTTTCGAACGGGTTTGCCCTTACGATGGCAAGCTCGGTCTCAGGACGTGTCCGATTTGGAGCCTAGTCAAGACTCGCAGAATGGGTCGCATCTCAAGATCGCGCTGTCATAAGCATGGCCGCTTGCGGACCATATGTCTAGTGGTATAGCACCAAAGATGGTACCGCCGGGGCGCCTGAACCGAGCCGCGCGCCGCTCCCGAGCCTTGGCGAACGCCGTTTGCGCGTACTGTGGGCGACCTGCCACGTGCCGACTCGACCTGGATGCTGTCCGCTTGTTCCGTTTGGAATGACCGGTTTCGGCCAAGGCTGACCGGCGGTTCTGGGGTCAAAACCGGTCACGCGGGCTAGGCCGTCAGCAGACGGGCCGTGGCCGCCGGAGAGCGGAGTGCTAGCAAGTGGGCAGGGGTCCATATGCGGTCGTTCTCCACGCCAAATTCTCCCTGGTTGCGGGTTAGCGCCGCTGGGAGAGGCGGCTAAACGTGCTGAATCAAAAGAGAGGGAGCGTGACCATGAACCGCAGTGCCGGATGGCGTCTGGCACGCTATAGTCTGCGCGCCAAAAACAGTGGTCGTACCCAGACGGCACGACTCGAAGGGGGAGCGTCAACATGAAGAAGTCCATTCTGCTGCCTTTCGCAGCAATTCTGGCGATCTCGACATCGGCGGCGCAGGCTCAGGGTGCCCAGGAAGACCATGCCTACACCCTTGGACCCGTCACGATCGTGTCGTACGTTCGCACCGAGCCCGGTAAGTTCGAGGACTACCTGCATTATCTCGCCGGCACGTACAAGAAGCTTCTGGAGGAGGCCAAGAAGCAGGGAACCATCACTGACTATGCAGTTTACCAGACGATGCCGCGCTCGCCGGAGGATCCGGATGTCATTCTTACCGTGACTTACAAGAACATGGCGGCGTTCGACGACCTGCAGAGTCGAATGGATCCGCTGGTCAAGCAATTGTTCGGGTCTCTGCCCAAAGCTGCTACGGCCTCGGCGGATCGCGGCAAGTTGCGCAAGGACGTCGGCACTCGGATGATCCGACAGTTGATTCTCAAATAACCCGGGAAACACGCAACCGGGGTGATCGCGTCCAGGGGTGACCCCGGTCCCCCGGTGAAAAGCGCGCCGGCGTCTGCCCGCGGACCACGCGATCTGTGCCTTTGGGTCAGCCGGCAATGCCGTCCGCACCTGCGGTTCAGGAATCTCGCGGTCAGCGCCAGAGCATTTCGCAGGAGGGGGTCACTCCGCAAATTCAGACAAAACCGGCACCTCTGCGGTAGCGCTGGTCTCGGCCGCGCACATCTACGCCTGGGTATGCTTCTTACCCCGGTGTCATTTCCTGAAACCGGGCCGTTCGCGACTCGCTCCTTCGGGTCAAGAGCTCCCGTCACGGCAGCGGCGCCTGTTGGAAGCGCGCGAAGAAGCTGTTGTGGTGCCATTGGGGCGCGTGTGGTGCATTGGCGACGCGTAGGGCGAACGCCATGACGAAGTCGTCGAAGTCCGCCGCCGCCTGGACATCCACCGGCTGCTTCAGATCATCGGCCTGAGCGTGGTAGCGCGTCGCATACCACTGGTACGAAAGCTGCATCTCCGAGGTGCCTGGCCGCGGAGCGATGCTCGGCATGAGCGCGGGGATGCCGCGCCGGATAAATGAATACTGATCGGAGCGCACGAACACCACCTCGTCCGGATCGGAGTCGGTAAACACTTCCAGACCTTGTCTGGCGGCGACCGCACGCGCATCGTCTCCGAGCGAACTTTCCTCAAGCCCGTAGCCGATCAGGCGCTTTAGGGGATAGAGCGGCAGGAACAGATCCATGTTGATATCCGACACGAGCGAGCCAGCATGGCGCGTCGGATGGGCGGCGAAGTACCTCGAGCCCAGCAGTCCCAGTTCCTCTCCGGCTATCGCCAGGAATAGAATCGAGCGTCTGGGACGCTGATTCCTCTCGTGCAACATGCGCGCGATCTCCATGAGCGACGCGACCCCGGAGGCGTTGTCCATCGCGCCGCGATAGATGCCATCGCCATGATCGGGCGGCCCGGTGCCGAGGTGATCCAGATGAGCGGACAGCACCACCGCCTCGGCCTTGAGCTGCGGGTCGCTGCCAGGCAGCTCGGCCACGACGTTATCTGCGGTTAAGTGCGCCAGCGAGGCGGCGACATGCGCCTCGAGCGAAGCGTTGAGCGCGAAGTGCGGCAGAGGCTTGTGTGCATCGGCGAGCTTGGTGAGCTCGGCAAACGTCTTGCCCGAGGTGACGAAGAGAGACTCAGCCACCACTTCGTTGAAGTTGATGGATAGCATCGGCCCCTTGAAGCGCCGCAGCGAGAGCTCCTCGAGCATCATGCCAGGCTGGGTCGAGGTCGCCCGCACGCGCGACCAGGGAAGGTCGCGGCTCCTTGGATTGATCAGTACGATCAGGCCCGCCGCGCCGCCCTGTTCCAGCGCCTGCGGCAGGGTCTCCGCAAGTCCATAAGCGCGCTGCGGGCCGGTTAGCGAGGCCGGGCCGCCTACCAGCACGACGACGATCGCGCCCTTGATGTCGAGACCCTTGAAATCGTCGTAGCCTGCCTCGGGCATGTGAATTCCGTAGCCGGCGAACACCAGCGGTCCGTGCGCTGTTTGCGGCTGTAGCGTGCCGGTGCTCAGCACCAGATCATCGCCCAGCGACAGCTCGATCGGCTGACCGGCGCGCAGCAGCGTCACCGTGGATTGATCCGGGTGTATGGTCTGAGCGATGTAGCCGACACTCTGGAAGTAGCCGCGGTCGCCGGCGGGCGCAAGCCCATCGCGCTCGAAGGTCTCGGCGACGAAGGCCGCCGCCTTGGCGTAACCCTCGCTGCCGGTCAGCCGCCCCTGAAATTCATCGGAGGCGAGCCGCGCGACGTCCGCCCACCAGGGACTCGACTCCTTGGGATCGTTCGATGCAGATGCAGCGTGCAACACGCTCAGCGACGCGCTTAGCGCCGCCGACAGCAACGGAAGCAGGAGCGGGCAGGCATTCGAGCGCATGGCGTGGCAGTCGGTACGGAGTTGCGGCAACGCTACCGGACGGTCGGAGTAACTGCAAACCGTGGCGCGTGACCCAATCAGCGCTGCGAATCGAAACCGCACCGGCGAGTCCCGCTAGCGGGAGTCGAGCGATCCGACTGTTGCCGACCGCTTGCCTACACGAGGTGCGCGTTCCCATCGCGTGTAGTCAGCGCAGACAGTCGGAAGTGATGGTGATGTCTCTGGCTATGAGGCGCGCGCGGGCGTGGACGGCAGTCTTTAGGACCCGTTGCTCCGGAGTGACTTCGCGACGTCACGGGCTCGACCAAGGACATTTCTTGCGCACAGGGATCTCAGCGGTCGAATTTAGCGTCGCTGCTCCCTTCGGATCAGCCTCAGCCGCTGCCATCTGTGCTGCGAACGGCGGCCTGTTCGACGTCATTGAAGAGGGCCACCGGCGCGCAAGCCTAGCCGCGCATCCATTCACTCGGGCCGTTACTGGACCCGCGTGAACCGCCGCGCCTCGGAGCCGCTCTCGTTGAAGTCATCGTTTTGGGCCAGCAATGCTCGATAACTTCGCAAATCGCCCTCGCTCAAGTTGCTCGAAGCTTTTGGGTCGGATTCGGCGCGCGGGTTTGCACCCACGCCCAGCGTCGTTCCCAAGCCGGCATAGATGTATCGGTCGCCGAAGGCCTTTTGCAGGGCCGCGAACGTCGGCTCTCCCGTGCAGTGGCCGGGCGCGATGTAGTCGACGTGGTAGGTGTCATGCAGGGAAGTGACTACTTTTTCGATAACAGGGTCCTGCGCGACAACTAGGTGAAATCCTCCGGCGATGAAGTGAATGTGCGGATTGATCTTGGCAGCCTCTGCAACGATGGACTCTATTCCCGGATGCGCACAGCCAACTACCAGTACGACGCCGTCTGCCGTGTTAATCGCGAGCGATAGCTCTTTCAATTCCTTGGTCCCCGGCGCGTCGGATATCAAGGCGATCAGGGTAATGCCGGGGGCGACTTCCGTGGTCTTGTCGATCAACTCAATGTTGGCGCCAGGAAAGGCTGTGCCGAATTTCATCGTCTCGGGTGGCATACCACCGTAGTAGCGCATCTCGGCGGGCAGCGACGCGTCTTTACGATAAAAGGTGCTGGGTAGGTCGGAACCAAACACACCAAAGTTTTCTTTGGGTGCATAGACTTTAACTCTTGGATTCACGCTTCGTATAAAGGGGAATCCGCCCATGTGGTCGCCGTGACGGTGTGAGATGACCACGAAGTCCAGCTTCGTCAAATCGACGCCCTTCGCCTTGGCGTTCTTCTCAAGGATCACTGGGTCGTTGCCGGTATCGAATAGAAGGCGCTTGCCGCCGATCTCCACCAATGCGGCGTAACCCCAGTCCTTCGTCATCATCGAATCCTTGCCGAACGCATCGTAGAGTACCGTGATACGGGGCGACGCCATGGCCGGGGCAGCCGTTGCCCTCGATTCCGTGGCGGCGTAGCTCGTAAGAGTCAGGGCCGACCCGAATGCGGCCAGCACGGACAAGTGAGTCGATCGCATGACACTCTCCTCTGATTTTGCGGCTGAAGGTACACCGTGCTCCCGTAGTACCGCCACACTACCTGGTTTGCCGTCGTTAAAGGGCTGTCATGCCTATCCAACAGCCTCGTTGGCATAGGGTCGCACACTGCACCTTGATCGGACAGCGCGGGCAGGCTACAGACCGCCGCCCGGAGGTGGACATCCCAGCCTTCCGAAATGACGCTGGTTGCCAACTCGGCAGGTATCCGTGACCATGCCGCACAAGTGGCCGTGGGAGCCGGAGATGGCCGAAGGCGATGGCGACGAGAAGGCGAGCGCTAGCACGCCCGCCGTCTTCATCAGCTACGCGTCGCAGGACGTCGTTGTTGCCAATGCCGTCATCGAGGCCCTTGAGCGCCACGGCGCCAAGTGCTGGATCGCCCCCCGAGACGTCGTCCCTGGCGCCTTTTATGCCGGTGCGATCGTTCATGCAATTGACGCCGCAAAGGTCATCGTGCTCGTCCTATCGGGAAACGCCGCCACGTCTCAACACGTTCTCAGAGAAGTGGAACGAGCGAGTTCGAAACGGCACCCCGTGGTCGCTTTGCGGATTGACCTCGCGCCGATGCCGGCGGATTTAGAGTACTTTCTCAATACTTCGCACTGGCTCGATGCGAGCGCCGGCGACGTCGAGCACGCTTTGCCGAAGCTTGTTGATGCGGTGCAGCGCGCCATGGCGGGTACCACGGTTGCATCGCCTGGCGACACAGGTGCCGCAACCAAGCCGGTGGCGAATCTCACCCAGCAGCCTCCGATTGCCGGAGCGACGAGTCGCCGCCTGAAGCCCGCGACCCTCGCCTTAAGCATCTTCATGGCGGTGGGACTGGGCTACTTTGCGGCAGACAAGTTGTGGTTCTCGAAACGCACGGCGAACGAGCGGACTCTTGCAATCGCGGCGCCTCCCGCACCTCCTGCGGGTACTGCAGTTCCAGAGAAGTCCATCGCGGTGCTCCCATTCGCCGATATGAGCGAGAAGCACGACCAGGAGTACTTCGCCGATGGCATGGCGGAGGAGGTGCTCGATCTGCTGGCCAAGATCCCCGATCTCAAGGTCATCAGTCGCACCTCCTCTTTCCAGTTCAAGGGCAAGAACCAGGATCTGCGGACGGTCGGCAGCGCACTCGGAGTGAGCTACGTAGTCGAGGGCAGCGTTCGAAGATCCGGCGAGCGATTGCGAGTCACCGCGCAGCTGATCAACGCTCTGGAGGGCTCGCATTTGTGGTCAGATACCTACGACGAGCCGGTCGGCGACACTCTTAGGGTTCAGGACCAGATTGCGGGCAGCCTAGTGCGCGCCCTGCAAGTGACGGTAGGCGCCGATTACCAGCAGGCGCGTCCGTCCTTCAAGAACGTCGAGGCGTACGACCTTTATCTTCGCGGACGACATGCAATCGACAAATGGGATAAAGAGGGATTCGAGTCCGCCGCAACATACTTTCAACAGGTCTTGGAGTTGGACCCGACGTCAGTCCCCGCGGTGGAGTGGCTTGCCTTCGTGCAGGAGGGCAGTGCCGAGTTTGGTTATGTAGAGCCGCGCGAGGGCTTTGAACAGGCACGTCGGTCCGCACAGCGAGCTTTAGGGAAACTCTGAAGAACTGGCCATGAAGGCGGTCATCGGCAGAGATTTTGTGTCGCGAGCGAGTTGCGATGGTGTTTCGGTCGCCGATTCAGTGTTTGTCGTGCCGAACCACGCGGTATCCCGTTCTGCGGCGACACGTCTCCTACGCATCCAGCAACCGCCGCCGCACCGTGTAGAGGTTGGCCAGTGCAGCCGTAACCTCCAGACGGTGCAGGTTCTTGGCGAGTCCGCGGTAACGCACCTTCTGGAAGCCGAACACGCGCTTGATCACCCCGATGGTGTGCTCGACCTTGGCACGCACGCGCGATTTGGTCCGGTTCTTCGCCTTCTCGAGCTCGTTGACCCATCCTTTGCCACGGTACTTTCGGTTGGTGAAGTCCTTGGCGTGTGGCGCTCGGGCGCGGATTACCTCCGTCTGCCCCTGATAACCTTGGTCGCCCCAGACACGGGTCTCGCGCCCGTGCAGCAAATAAGGCAGCGCATCCACATCCGATACGTTCGCTGCGGACGCCAAGACCGTGTGAATCAGCTTCGTTTTACTGTCGACCCCAACGTGCGCCTTCATCCCGAAGTACCACTGCTTACCCTTCGCCGTCTGGTGCATTTCCGGGTCGCGCTTGCCTTCCTTGTTCTTGGTCGAGCTCGGCGCACCGATAATCGTCGCATCCACGATCGTGCCGTTGGAGATCTTGATACCGCAGCGGTGCAGATGCTCGTTCACCGCTCGCAGCAGCACCTTGCCGAGCTTGGCCCTCTCGAGCAGGTGGCGGAACTTACAGATCGTCGTCTCATCGGGCGCCCCTTCCACCCCCAGGTCAATGCCCACAAAGCCGCGCATCGCCGCCGAGTCGTAGAGCTCTTCCTCAACCGCCGGGTCCGAGAGGTTGAACCACAGCTGCAAGAAATAGATCCGCAGCATCCGTTCCAGCGGTATCGGCGGCCGACCGCCTTGTTCGCTGATCTTCGGATACACCGTCGCCACTGCCGTCGTCATCTCTGGCCACGGAATAATCCGATCCATGTCGGCGAGGAACTTCGCCCGCCGCGTGGTCTTCCCGTATTTCTCAAACCCGGTCAGCGTGTGTTGCTTCATCGTGATCCTCGCTGTGAAACACGATCATGCATCAGAATGGCCGGTAAATCAGAGGTTCCTTAGATCTTGATCCCAAGTCGAGCATTGCTTACGCGACTTTGTCAGCCGTGCACCTCATCTATGACTGGGATTGGGCGGCGGCGGAACGTGACGCCAAGGAGGCACTGCGCCTCAAGCCACGCGATCCCATCGCGATAAGCCAGCTGGGCCAAACATACATGGCACTGGGTCGATGGGATGAAAGTGCGCATCTTATCGAGACCGCACTCGCTCTGGACCCTCTCTTCGCTGGCTGGCATCAGATGTTGAGCAGTGTGCGGTATTCAACCGGACAGCTGAGGGAGGCGGAGGCCGAATCGCGCAAGACACTGCAGATCAGCCCGACGTTCGACTCAGGTCACTTTTCGCTTGGATATGCACTGCTCGCACAAGGAAAAGTCGAGGCCGCACCAACGGAGATGCAGCAGGAGGGGTTCGATCCGAGCCGCGATAATGGTTTGGCGATTGTTTATCGCGCAATGAAACGCCGAATAGAATCTGATGCGGCGCTAAGCCGGCTGGTTCAAGAGCACGCGCGCGACGCTGCGTATGAGATTTCCTGGGCATATGCCTACCGCCGCGAACTCGACCGGGCGTTTTACTGGCTTGAGCTGGCTTTTCGCCAAAAGGATGAGGAGCTTTACAGCATCAAATCGTGGCAACGCGATCCACTTCTGAAAGACTTCGCGGGTGATCCTCGCTATCCGGCCTTTCTAAGCAAGATGAACCTGCCGAAGTGACCTCGGCGGGAAGGCGCGTCCCGTGATTGCCTTTCGAACGCGCCAAAATAGCAAGGGGACGCTTCGTGCAAGCCAGGAACGCGAAGCAACGGGTGCGTAGCGTCGCTGTAAGCGTTGCGGGCGGTCGCTGATGCTCTGAGTGGGAGGCCATCCCGCTATTTGCCCGCATTGCACCGACAGGCGCAAGCTAGCCGTCAGCCATCCAGGCGTCGCATAGGTCCAAGAAAATTTCTGAAAGAATCTCTGCGAGGAGGACGGCGAATGCTAGGCGGACAAATGTTCGGACTGCACCGGCGCAAGTACGCCGTGCTGCTGGCGCTGCTTGTCGTCACGCTAGCTGTTGACACGTTCCATTCCCAGTCGGGTGCCGGGCGGTTGCGTTCCGATGCTCTGCGTACAGTGCTGGCCACCGCGATATGGATCGTTGTTTTCGAGCGCCCACGCGAGCGGGCTACGATGGCAGCCGTGCTGCTCGCGTCCCTGGCGCTCACTTGGGGGCGGCACTTCACCCCGGCGAACATCGATCACGCGCTCTCGCTCGCAGACCAGGCGGTGCTGTCGATGTTTCTCTGGAGTGCGGTGTACGTGATCCTGCGTGACCTGTTCCGCGCACGGGAAGGTGGCGCCGAGAACGTGCTTGGCGCAATCTGCGGCTATCTCATCGCCGGCGTCGCGTGGGGGCACATCAACCTAATTGCGTACTTACTGGTGCCTTCGGCCTACAGCATCAATCCACAGTTAGCCGGGCTTCTCCCCGATTGGCACGGCCGGACGGCGCTGTTCACGTATTACGCCTTCACACAAATCATGACGATCGGTTATTCGGACGTGACACCGGTACGCGCGCCAGCGACGACATTGAGCCTATTCGCGGCCTTGTTCGGAGTGTTCTA
This sequence comes from uncultured Gammaproteobacteria bacterium, assembly GCA_963837075.1. Lineage (GTDB taxonomy): Bacteria > Pseudomonadota > Gammaproteobacteria > Steroidobacterales > Steroidobacteraceae > 13-2-20CM-66-19. The sequence continues at coordinate 2,539,323 of CAWILY010000009.1, forward strand.
TACCGCTGTCGTCGTGTCGCAGTTCGTCGGGCTGGCGCAGAAACCCAAGCGCTGAGGTGGCAGAGCAGTAAGTTGGGCTACCCGAGAGCGGTCATTGATGTCCGACAGCTTGGGGTTATCAAAAAGCGGTCCCTCAGGAATCCTATCGACCCCGGCTCAAGCATGATTTAGGCCCAACGCACATTGAGAACGTGATCGTCGCCTCCCGGGGCCTTGGTCCCAATCACCGGACTTTGCCCGCTCGCGCCGAAATAGCGGTGTGAAGGCGCATCGGTAAGCTGGCCCTGGGGCGCAGCCCAACTGAAGGCCGGCGGACGCCGCTAGCGGAAGCCTTAACGCACTAGCGCGGGAAGTCGACCATCGTCGGCGACTGGGTTCCCAGAAGGCGTCATTCGCCACCGTCGTAGGGGGGCAATTGCTGATGTTGCTGCAGGCACCGGGCGAGCTCCCGCCTGAACTCACCGAGCAGCTGCGGCGGGGTCGGGCGGCGTAGTCGGGGCAGCCCTAAGGAGCTGCATCGTGTCGCCCTGAATGTACGGGGTCTGCCACATCTCGGAATCGAACGTGCCAGTAATCTCCACAGAGTCCTTTTCCTGTAACGCGAACAGCCGGACGCGCATATCTTGCCCGAAATACACCAAAGCCATTCGGGATGTGTCGCTCGGTGTCGGTGTGATGGCGAGCGCAATTTGCAGCGGAGACCGATCGGAATTGCGCACGTACGACACGTATCCGCGCCAGTGAAGCTTCTTCCCCTGCAGACTCTTCACGAACTGTTCCCGCTCGCTGAGTCGGCCGGCCAGCTGATCAAGCGTGGCGAAGTAGCCGGGGAAGTCAAGAGTGGTACTCGGGGGACTCGGCGGGGTACTCGGGCTCTTGTGCCCAACATTGAAGTACAGCAGCAAGCCCCCGGCCGCGACGATTGCCCAGACGATCAGGGAAAAAACTGTTTCTTTCAGCTTGGCAAACAGCCCGGCCATGGCGCTGGATTATAGCCACCGGTTGCGGACAGCCAGTGGGGAGCTTCATGGTATTGGGGACGTCATTGCCGTGAGCCTGCCTGAAAGCGCTGGCTCGCGAATGGCAGCTCGAGGTCAACGGCAGTCGTCAACCCGATCTAAATAGCGGCCGATTGGGTGCGCCGAACCTGCAGGGAGCACCGTCGCTGGAGCCTGTCCTTTCGAGTTCGGCGAGCTTGGCGCCGCCCCGTGGGCGCGAGCGCCAAGCTCCATCGCGCAAAAGCGCTACTGGATATTTCCGATAATTCTCTTTGCCTCGTCTACAGAGAAGCCACGCAGCGTCTCGCTCCGTACGTTGCCGAGCGAGCCCACCGTAAGGAGAGCGGTAGTCACCGCCTCGTCCGTGCCTTCCATAATTACCACCATGTCGTGATGTCCGACCGTGTAGTAGAAGCCCTTCACCGCGACGCCGAGCTTTTCCGCATTTGCCCTGAATGCTCCATATCGGTCCGGCGAGTCCTTGATGTTCCGGATGCCCTGATCGGTGAAGTTCAACAAGCTGATGAATGTAGCCATGATCCGCCTCCTGTGTGGACGACACTCGGCGACCGCAGACTTAATGATTCGCGTCGCGGCGCCCAGGTGAATAAACAGCATGCGCTCGTCCGCTAAGCCATCGCAAAGGAATACTGTCAACCGCCGGATATTGGGAACTCAGAAGCTAGCATGCGTTCTCGCCGCAGGGCTGTTCGGCACCGCACACGCGAACTCGGTAGCGGGGGCGTGATATGCGGTGTTCCTACCGTCGCATGTACCGTCCGCGTGATGTAGTGCGTTCGGCCTACCGGACAAAGGCGGCCCCGAAAGAGTCACCGCGCGCAACCGCGTCAGTTCGTCCCGGTCAAGGTTCCTTCGCTCGGGCGAGCAACCTGGGTCACGAAAACTTCAGGTTGCTGGACCGCCGCGCCGCGATCAGCTTGAAGGTGGCCCGCTCGCCTGAGCGCCAGTCTCTCGGCGCGTCGGTCACGCGCACGGCTTAAGAGCAGCTTTGCAACCGCCTCGCGGGCCTGGGATTCGGTTGTCCCGGGCGGAAACTCGAACACCTCCGTCGCGTCGAAGGCGTTTTTAACTCGCACAGGCGCACCGTGCGGCTCGGCGGGTCCGGCTGGGGCGACCGCGGCGACAGGCGCGGCGCTGGTGACCGCCGGCGCAGGCGGGTGCCGATCCGACGCCGGCAACAGGCATGCCACTACGATACTCAGAACCGCCACAGCGAAGGTCACGTTACAAACGAAGTCGATTCGCGCCGAGCGCCTTGAAGCAAGGTTCTCGTACTCAGGCACGGATAACACCGGGCCCGATTCATCGGAACGCACCGTTGCCCGGGCCGCCTGGGAAAGCGCTAGCTCGTGCTCGCCCGTTAGCTCCAGTTCAATCGTGTCGTCGCTCGAATCGTGCGCGGATCCTGCGGTCGTCGGTCCTTCAGATCCCGGGATCATCGTGACCTTCTTATCCATTCACGCGGCTTTTATCAAGCCGGCTGCGGGTGTTCCTCAGGGCTTATACACCTCCCCGAAAGCCAGCGCACCGACCCTGTGCGGCATGGGTCGCGCTCTTCAGCATGTTGGGGGGTGGCGCTCATGACCAGCGCAGGTGAAAGCAGGGGCGAAGCCCTGCCTGATCGCGCGCGGGGCCTCAACAAAGCAGTGGCGCCACAGGCGGCTTGAATCTATGCCAAATGTGGTCGCGGGGCATGTTATGTGCAGTCCTCTTGGTGGTCAGGAGCGCACGCCTGAAGCAGTTGATCGGAGCCGACCAAGAAGACCGTGCTGTGGCGGCAATGAACATCGATAGGTTGGGGGGCGGGGCGCGAATTGCGTTTCGCATTCCCTTGATTTCGTTGAGATTGAATTGCGCTGAGGGAGAGATCCAGCAGACGCTCCAGAAGCTCTGAGGTTGCTAGCGGGGGGCTCGCTTTTGGCGTTGTTTACTGCGGCTTTCACGGACGCAGCACGTGATTGGCAAGAGACTTATTTTATAGGCCCTGTTTTGGGTGGCGGCCTTACCAAGCGGTCACAAACCGCCGTCCGGCACATTCGCGCGCCGTCGCCGATGTCCTACTGTGGATTCAGTCTTTGCCGATTCCCTCAGATTTGGGGAGACGTGACATTTCGACCAACTCGTTCTTTGCTTTTGGAGGGCCCTCATGAAATCGATGACATGCCGAGAACTCGGCGGCAAGTGCGACCAAAAACTGTCAGCCAGTTCTTGGGACCAAATGGTCAAGGTCATGACGAAGCACGTATTGGAGAAACACGCGGACGTTGCGAAGGCAATGGCAAAGACGCATGCCGAAGATCCGAAGAAGTGGGGCAGAGAAATGAGGCCTAAATGGGAGGCGGCACCAGAAATCTAGGCGGGCCACGCTGCGCTGAGGGAGCAATCTGGCAGATGCCCGGGAAGCTCTGAGGTTGGTAGCGGGGGATCCAGCACGTAGTCGCTTTTCTCAATCTGTCACTCAGCCGCGAGCACGTTAAGCAGGCTCGTCGCCGACTTTGCGTTGACGAGCGGCCCGAGCGTGAATGTAATCGCAAGAGATGACTGCGCACGCGTGCGATGCGAGCCGCCGCAAAGCAGCCGTCTGCGACGCGCGGCTCCGGGGGTCACGAAGCGACCTTCCCCGGAGTCTCTCACTCGACGGTCGCTGACCGGCCACGGCCGGAAGGTCAGTACTTCGAAATGCCTTCCACAAAGCTGCCCTTCGAATATCGGGCGCACACCTAGAGCGCCACGCGTTCGTAGGCCCAGCGGCACGCCGCGTTTAAGAAGCGGACCAGGGATCGAATCTTCTCCCCGGCCCTTACCTCGGCGATGGCGATATATTGGTCTGGCATCAAAGACGGGTCGTCGGTTCCGCGATTAATGGTGGCCTCACTGTCTATATCGCCGCAGGACAGCAGGTAGTCACGCACTGACTGACAGCGAGCGACGTCGTACCGGGCCACGTAGGCTCCCGTTGCTATGTCCTGACCCTTCCCCCGAGGGCTAGTAGCTGCGCGGGCATTCGGTCTGACATGAAAAATCCTTGGCTTCTGCGGTTTCTGTTCGCTTCCCTCCTTTAAGAGCCTCGTCCCGCCCAATCGGCCACCTTTATCGTGATCAGCACGGTCGCCGCTTGGCCCGAACCGCCCCAGAAGCGAGCCTTCAGCCGATCGAATTGGTTTCCGTAAACGGCCGTTCGCGGCGCCAAACTCCCCCTTTGGTTGCCAACCCGCAGAGCATCCGCGACCATTCCACCGGGGCGGCAAAATCATCAAAGCATTGAGAAAATGATGAGTAGCGACGAGGGTTTCATCCCGTATCTGGTGCTCATTCGCTTCGACAGGGGCGACGACCTGCGCGACCGCCTGCACGAATCTCTGTCATTGCTACAGAAGGCACTCGCCGAACTCGGTCCGGTAGAACCGGTAATGTCATCTTACGACGGGTCTGCGGTGGCATATTTGCTAGAGGCTAGGGCGACCATCCAACCGCAACAGGTCGTGACTCAACTTCAGTCTCCCAAGTCACATAGAACGTCACCACTTAAGACTCACGACAAGCTGCTGGTCATCTCGGTAGAACTTGGCGTTGCCACGCGTATGGAGCGCATCACCGATTGGCTTCGTGAGCACGACGCATTAGCGTAGCGGGTCACATCGAGCGGTCATTGAACTCGCATCGCTGTGCGTCAATGCCACGCGTTTCCCCCGGATAAAGCGCCCGGAGGTCGTTAGTCGATCCGCCCCGGACGGGTCAAATCGGGCCACCTTGAGACATTGGACCTTAAAGGTTCGACCCCCAGGAGCCGACGCTCGCTCGCACCCCGGCCGCCAAGCTGCGCGCATTAATCCCTCCTGAAGGGCACCAACCGCTCGCGTTGCTACCCTTACGGAAGAGATAGGGAGGGCGGTATCCTCCACCTATTACAACGTGGTCAGGCCGGATTTTTCACCGAATTGGCTGGTGCGTTTCCAGGTGCAGTTGATGTTTCCCAAGTAGGTTAGAGGTGGCTTCGGTTTTTCGGACACGGGTATAAGTGGATTTCTGCCCGGGCATGACCGGAGGGAAGTCCATGAGAAGGCCAAGACGCAACCACTCGGGGGCATTCAAGGCGCGAGTAGCCCTGGAGGCGATCCGGGGTGAGAAGACGGTAGCGGAGATTGCGGCGCACCACGAGGTGCATCCGAACCAGGTGACGAGCTGGAAGACGGAGTTACTCGAGAAGGCGGCGAGCATTTTTGGCGGCGACGTGCTCGCGGCGGATAGCAAAGAACAGATCCGGGAGCTACGCGAGAAGATCGGCGAGCTCACGATGGAACGCGATTTTTTATCCGGAGCGCTCGGGAAGTTCCCCGGCTCGAGCGGCAAGCGATGATTGAGCGGGGTACTGAAGTGCCGGTGACGCGCCAGGCGCAGCTGCTGCAGCTGAGTCGCTCGAGCGTGTACTACGAGGCGCGTCCGATCTCGGATCGGGATCTTAAGCTGATGCGCCGGATTGACGAGTTGCACCTGCAGCTGCCGTATTACGGCTCGCGCAAGCTCACCAAGCAGCTGCGGCGGGAGGGGCACGAGGTCGGTCGCCGCCACGTCACGACTCTGATGCGCCGGATGGGCATCGAGGCGCTGTATCGCAAGCCCCGTACGAGCATTCCGGCACGAGAAGCTGCGATCTATCCATATCTGCTCTCGGGTCTTGTGATCGAGCGGCCCAACCAGGTCTGGGCGAGCGATATCAGTGTGCCGCAGCAAGCGGCGTAGGAGATGGGAGATGTAGATAACGAGAAGAAAACTGGCCTCTCGCAACCGGCTTGCAGGAGCAGGTTGCAAACCACCGCAAGCGGCTGGCGTCAAAAGCGTCGGTCGTGAGCGTTGCGGAAAAGGTGCCGGAAGGCATCAGGTGAGAACCGATGAAGGCGAACATACGTGAACTGCCGTTCAATTGTCGAAAGTGCTCAGATGACGTCGAAACCGGGCGTTGATGTTAACCCGGGATCAGCATGGCGGGAGCCTGCCTATTGGCCATGTGACGTCCGGCATAGAGGCAGCGCCAGCTCGGTTCGGGCTCCTATGTTGAACTGCGGGAACCTTCGATCGCGATGCGAAGGGAAAGGCACAAGCGCAAAACGCAAGGCCGAAAGCACCGAGGCGCGATCAAGGGGCGGAGCGGCTCGTAGTAGCGATGAAGTCACCGTAATGGTGATGGAGCGAAGGGGCAGCGTCATCGAGTCACGTATTTCGGTCAACCGCGCAAGCGGGAGGAGCCGAGGGCCGTGACAAAGTCATTCGACATTCCCAAGCGACTCGTCTGGGAGGCATTCCAGCGGGTCAAAGCCAACGGCGGAAGCGCCGGAGTGGATCAGGAATCGATCGAAGCGTTCGAGAGGAAGCTTGGCGACAACTTATATCGACTTTGGAATCGGATGGGATCCGGCAGCTACTTTCCGCCGCCGGTGAAAGCCGTACCGATACCGAAGAAGAGCGGCGGCACACGCATATTAGGGGTGCCGACGGTCGCCGATCGGGTCGCACAGACAGTGGTCAAGACGGTCCTCGAGTCTCTGCTTGAGCCGGTATTCGATCGCAACTCCTTTGGCTACCGGCCGGGGCGTTCTGCTCTGGATGCGGTGGCATTGGTGAGGCGGCGAAGCTGGGAATATGACTGGGTTGTCGAGTTCGACATCAAAAGGTTGTTCGACAACATTGACCACGAGCTGCTCATGCGGGCGGTACGAAAGCACTGCAGCGTGCCATGGGTCCTTCTGTACATTGAAAGATGGCTGAAGGCGCCTATGGAGATGGAAGATGGTCGGCAGGAGGCGCGTGATCGCGGTACCCCGCAAGGGGGCGTGGTTAGCCCACTGCTCGCCAATCTATTTTTGCACTATACCTTGGATGCGTGGATGCGCCGTGAGATGCGCAGCGTGCGCTTTTGTCGCTACGCTGATGATGGCGTTGTCCATTGCCGAAGTGAAGTGCAGGCGCAGCTGGTGTTGAGGAAGCTCAAAGCGCGGCTCAGCGCGTGCGGGCTCGAACTGCATCCGGAGAAAACTCGGATCGTGTACTGTCAGGACGTCAACCGGACGGCCCAGTACCCGACCGTGAAATTCACGTTCCTTGGCTACACGTTCCAGCCGCGCAAGGCGCTGGATAAGTATGGTCGTGTCTACGTGAATTTCTCTCCGGCCGTCAGCCGGGACGCAATGAAAGCCATGAGGCAAACGGTCCGCGGCTGGCACTTACAGCTCAAATGCGACAAGGAACTGAGCGACCTCGCGAACATGTTCAACCCCGTTCTTCGGGGCTGGGCGAATTACTACGGTCGGTTCCATCGATCAGCGCTAAAGCCACTGTGGTGGCACGTGAACGATTACTTGGTTCGCTGGCTGCGGCGCAAGTACAAGCGCCTCGCACGACGTGGGGTCACCCGCGCCTCGCGGGCGCTTGGACGGCTTGCCGAGCAGGAACCGTGGTCGTTTGTGCATTGGGAGCGGGGCTACGCCCCGCAGGCTCGATGATGGGAGCCGGATGAGCCGAGAGGTTCACGTCCCGGTTCTGCGAGGGGCTGGGGCTGCAATGCCCCGGCCTACTCACCCGTATTTGCCGATGGCACATGGCTTTATGTATCTGGTGGCGATCCTGGATGTGGCGAGCCGTAAAGTGCTGAGCTTTCGGCTCTCGAACACGCTGACGCGCGGACTTCTGCGTCGAGGCACTCGAGGAGGCGATGGCGAAGTTCGGACGCCCTGAGATCTTCAACACCGACCAGGGATCGCAATTCACGTGCGAGGAGTGGATCAAGGTCCTGAAGGACGCCGGCGTCGCGATCAGCATGGACGGCAAGGGTCGCTGGATCGACAACGTGTTCATCGAGCGGCTGTGGAGGAGCGTGAAGTACGAGGAGGTTTACCTGCGCGAGTACCGCAACGGCACCGAGGCGCGCAGCGCCTTGACCCGGTACTTCAGCACCTACAACGCAGTTCGCCTGCACCAGTGCCTCGAGTACCGTACGCCCGACGAGGTGTACTTCGGCGTGGTGGCCGCGACGCTGTCAGTGGCGGCCTGAAGATCACCCATGACCGTCCACGTGCTCAGCAGATCGATTTCCGGGGATACCGCGGTAGCGGGTACCCTCGAGATCGTCGCTCCTGCAGCGTTATACGCGGTCGAATTTTCCGCATCAGATCCAAAGACCCGGAACAGGAGCTTCTCCCGCCTTCGGCGGGAGACTGCGCTGCGGGTAAGAGGATTTACGAAGAGCGAAGACCCAGAGACGATCATCATCAACCGCCCAGACAGATCCACTTATCCCGAAGAGAAATCTGTCCTACAAGCGGAGCCACGTTTGTCAGTATGAGGGCATTCAGAATCATTTGAACTACGGGACGTTGTCAAGCAGCAACCGTAGCGGTGGCCCGGGTAGTTCGGACAGAATTCTTTCAGGGATTAAGTGGAAGGATCTGCTGATTGATTGGACCTGAATGATGCGTTCTTCGTCAAGTCTTCACCTGTGATTTTTTTCTGATCAGTAACAGTCCGGTCTAGGCATATTGACTAGCGTTTGCTGATCTCACCAGCTGGCGGCGTATCACGCGCTTTCTCTGCAATCGACCTTGCATAGCGCACCAAGGAAATCAGGAACTTTCCCGGTTCCTCAGTCATCGGCAGGTGCGCCGAGTTCTCGAACCATATGAATTGCTTGGATGGCGCTTTCACCTTGGCGAACCATGCTGCGGCGACCTCGGAGTTGACGTTGACGTCGTATCGTCCAGCAAAGATGATCAACGGGCAGTTCAATTGTCGAATCTCCGTCAGGTCGAGACCGAGAACTCCCGCCAGGAGGTAACGCTCCGAGAACTCGTTGCCGTCCCAAATATGTGCGATCTCTCCGGAGGTGTAGTCGGGCGATAGGTCAGCAAGGTCGCTCTCAGCGGAGTTGCCGTTACGGTGAGCCATCACGCCGCCGTAAAAGTCCAGCCATTTTCGCTGAGTGTAGATATCCTTGAGGGAGGCGTTCTGTCCGGGAGGAAAGTACGGAGCGATTGCTTGAAGCTGGCCCACTGCCTCGGCATTGCCCGCACGGCGCGCGGCGTCCATCGCGAAGCGCCAACCACGGCGTTCGCTCTCCGGCCCATCAGTCAGCTGGCCCACACCAATATAGGCATATAGCCAATTAGGATGCTGCTTGGCCATTTCCAATCCCAGATAACTACCCCACGAGTGGCCGAGGACGAAGATCTTCTCCTTGCGGAGCTCACGCCGGATCCAGTTCGTCAGCTCTTCCGCGTCGGCCAGCATGCGCTCTCGGGTCATGGTGGGGCCGACCACTGCGGGATCGTTGAGGAGGTACGTCTTACCGGCTCCGCGCTGGTCCCATTGGACGACCGTGAAGTATTCCTCCCATCCGCGGGTGAACCACCAGCTCATGGGCATCGAGACGTAACCGGGACCGCCGTGAATCAGCAGGAGAACTGGGTTGCGCTCTTCGGTCCCGCGGATCGACACCCACTGCTCGATCCCGCCGATCGTAACCTTCTCCAGTCGCTCCACGCCATGTGGCGTCACGATCTTGCGTGCATTGGCGATCATCGATGTCGCCTCCGCGCGGCTTGAAGGTTTGTCCGGCTGCTGCGCCCGAACCGGCGCGGTGGCCAGAGCCACGAGAAATATGATCAGCGCCCCGAACAGCAGTCGAGGAGTCTTGATCGTGTACGGATACTCAGTAATGCGGGTTTGTGACACGAATTCCTCCGCGAGAGCGACCCCCGCACCAGAACGCGGCATGGGCAGCGTAAATTTCGAACCTGAGATGTGGAGGGGGTTTCATTGCTGGAATCTGCTCATGACCAAGCGCGTTCTGATGTCGCCGGCAGCAGAAGCTCTGGGTTTTTTCCCTGGCTGCGAAAATTTAATCTAATGGGAAGCCGCAGGAGCGGCGATTCGCGAGGGACCCGCTCCCTGAGCACCCCCCGATTTTCGATCTCTACGGCTGTACCCGTTCATCACGATCCTTCAGGCCGCGATGGCCAGCGGCTCGCCGGCGTTGGTGGCGTAGTAGATTTCATCGGGAGTTTGATACTCGTGCGACTGATGAATCCGTCGGCGATTGTAGAAGTCAAAGTATCGGGTCAACCCGGCCTGGAGCTCTCGTCCATTTTCGTAGGCGTGCAGGTAGATGTCCTCGTACTTCACACTGCGCCACAGTCGCTCGATGAACACGTTGTCGATCCAGCGCCCCTTGCCATCCATGCTGATGCGAACGCCGGCGGCGTCGAGCACATCGGTCCACGCTTTGCTGGTGAACTGGGCGAGCCCTGATCGGTGTTGACGATCTCGGGCGCGCCGTACCGGGCGATTGCTTCGGTCAGCGCATCGACGCAGAAAGCCGGCGCCATCGTGTTCGAGACCCGAAACGACAGTACTTTGCGACTCGCCACGTCCAAGATCGCCACCAGGTACAAAAACCCGTGCGCCATCGGCAAATACGTCAGATCCGAGCTCCAAACCAGATTGGCCCGATCAATCGTCAGGCCATCGAGCAAGTACGGGTAGATCTTCGCCTCGCGCGCCGGAATGCTGGTTCGTGGCCGGCGATACAGCGCCTCGATGCCCATGCGGCGCATCAGGGTCGTCACGTGGACCCGGACGACCTCGATGCCTTCCCGCTCGAGCTGTTTGGCAAGCCGGCGTGCCCCGTAGAACGGGTGCTCCATGTGCAGCTCATCGATCCGGCGCATGATCTGCAAATCCTCCTCGCGCACCGGACGTGGGGTGTAGTACACGCCGGTCCGGTTCAGTTCGAGAAGTTCGCACTGGCGCGTGACGCTCAACTTCGCCCCCTGGTCAATCATCGTCGTCCGCTCGGGCCGGGGAAGCGACCGAGCGCGGAGTCTAAAAAATCGCGCTCGACTGTCAGCTCGCCGATCTTCGCATGTAACTCGCGGATCCGTTCGCGATCGGTCGCGCTCTCCAGGGCACCGGCGCCAAAAATCCCGGCTGCGTTCTCCAACAGCTGCGTCTTCCAGCTGGTAATCTGGTTCGCGTGGACGTCATAATGCTCAGCAAGCTGCGCGATCGTCTTCTCGCCTTTCAAGGCTTCCAAAGCCACTTTCGCCTTGAAGGCCGGTGAGTGATTGCGTCTCGGTCGTTTCATCGGAAATGCTCCTGCTATTGTGGAAAAATATAGCAGTCATTCCACTTATCGGCCTGTCTGAAAAACCCGAGCCAGCTCTCGTGCCTCGCCCCGAAAAGGAGGTTTCATGCAATATCAATATCAAGGTTTATTCGGCCTGCTCGTTTTGATCGCGGATGTATGGGCGATCGTCAATATCTTTCAAAGCAGCGCCGATACGGGCAAGAAATTCTTGTGGATCATAGCGGTGATCCTATTGCCCGTGATCGGGCTCATTCTTTGGTATTTTCTTGGCCCAAGACCCGGTAGGGCGTAAATGGGGCCGATGGCCATAACCACATGCTCGACGACAAGATCGCCCAGATCAAGCAAGCCTGTCCGTTCTCTTAAGCGGTCCTCGCCCAGCGATGTCGAGCCGCCACATTGGGCGTCTTTTTGTTTCTACCATCCTCCGTTGGAGCTCCATCTGGCCGAATACGTGTCCGTGCTCGTAGCTCTTTGACTGCCTGGCTTCCAGATTCGATTCGAACGCGTGCGCGGCAAGCTTCTGCTCGTCGAGGTGCGTGTGAATTGAACTGCCCGATACCTGCCGTTCACCACCGGTAGATGTGGTCAATAGCGGGCTAGTGTCTTCCTGTGTTGGATGCCCTTAGCTCATGAAGCAAATGCTTCGCTGTTATGAGTTGCGCGCCGCAGCAATTCCCGGGCAAACGCACGCCTATTTTCGCCGAGCCGACACGGATACAGCGCGCGCCTTGCGATCGGCAGTGACGGATCTCACATCTAGAGCAGGCACGCTGCAGTACTCTTGCTGGCGGATCGTTAGGGGTGGTGTAAGTGAAAAAACTCGCGGTCGACACCGTTGTGCTGCGCGCACCGCTAAGCTGCCCAACGGGCCCCTTTGCAGCGCTGTTGTGCCTCGTGTTGCTGAGCGCGTCCTCGCGAGCACAGCAGCGCGCACCGGAAGCTGCACCCGCTGATGGTCCTGCGGCCTACACTATCGCCTGCGCGGTGGAAGATGGTGACAAAAGGAGTATCCAAGGTTCGCAGCTGCGCTGACTTGGAGGCGGCGCAGCGTTGTCTGCATCCCAGCGACTTCGTTTCACGCCCTTCACAAGAGCGCACAGGGATCACAGTTGTCAACCGCGGCAATGCGGCGCTGAGGCTCTACTGGGTGGATTTTGCGGGAAACTGGCGGCTCTATCAAACGATGCCGCCAGGAAGCCGTATTAACCAGGACACATTCATCGGGCACAACTGGTTGATCGCGACCATGGGCGACCAGTGTATCGGCGTCTTCAGCGCTGCGCCGATATCGATCGCATTCTTCTAGGTCGTGCCGCGGCGGAAATTCGCGCCCACATGCCGGCGGCGGGGATCGTACGCAACCCACAAAACCCGGCGAGCTGGACTACTCCCTGACGATGGGACGGTCATTCGACGCTCTCACCGATGCGCGCTCGCGCAAGCGCACCGGCTGCAGCAGTACCCCGCGCTCGACCAGATATGCAGATCGTGCCAGAGAAGTGCGGCGGGAGCGTTAGCCGCTCGCGAGCGTAGAGGCCCGCTGCCGCGGCGCGGCCCGGGAGTCCTCTTGGCTTGAACCGAGAAAGGTGAGCTAAAGGCATAGCTTGCTCGTCCAAGTTGCCGTGACGTCAAATACGGACTCAAGGATGCGTCACCTGGGTCATTAATGAGGAAGCCATGCCAAAAATGCGCGCAATGATCGTCCCCTCGGGTGGTGCGAAGTTAGAGTCGGAGGAGCGCGCGATCCCGCAACCGGGACGTCACGAGGTAAGGATCCGGGTTCAGGCGTGCGGAGTTTGTCACAGTGATGCTCTCACGGTTGAGGGGCAGATGCCCGGGCTCAAGTACCCTCGGGTTCCGGGTCACGAGGTGATTGGCACATTGGAGTCCGTGGGCCCCGATGTCGACGGCTGGCAGATCGGTACGCGTGTCGGAGTGGGCTGGTTCCCCGGCAACTGCGGTTACTGCATGCCGTGTCGCCACGGTAATTCGTTTGCCTGCGAGAACATCCAGGGTGCGACGGGTGTGAGCCGTGATGGCGGCTATGCAACGCACATGCTCGCTCACGTCACCGCACTGGCACGCGTGCCCGTTGAACTGGACGCCGTGGAGTCTGCGCCGCTGCTCTGTGCGGGTATCACAACGTTCAATGCACTGCGTCACTGCGGTGCCGTACCTGGTGATCTTGTGGCCATTCACGGCGTCGGCGGCTTAGGTCATCTAGGGATTCAGTTTGCGGCCCGTCTGGGATTTCGCGTGGTGGCGGTAAATCGTGGCCGCGACAAGGAGAAGCTCGCGCGCTCACTTGGAGCACAGGAATACATCGACAGTTCTGAGATAGACCCGGCCACTGCGTTGCGTAATTTGGGCGGGGCCCGTGCGATCCTCGCCACGGTGACGAATGCCGCTGCCATGCAGGCGATCGTCGGCGGGCTCGGCGCGAATGGCACGATGATGGTGATCGGAGCGGTTGGCGCCCTTACCGTCGATTCGCTCGAGCTCCTGCGCAAGCGTGCAGCCGTCAAGGGCTGGTATTCAGGGACAAGCGTGGATTCGGAAGATACCCTGCTCTTTAGCGAAAGGAACAAAATCGCTTCGATGAATGAGATCTACCCGCTCGAGCAGGCTCAGGCGGCCTATGATCGAATGATGAGTGGGAAAGCACGGTTCCGAGTGGTGCTCAAAATCGAGTAGCCGAGGCGGCGGAGACCGACTGAATCTCAGCGTGTCCGCGACTGGGCTCCCCAAACCGTGTGCGCAACTCCTGGGTCGCGATATCGAAATTCACGAAGGTCGCCTCGACCTCCCGGATATATAAGGCCCCGGCTTCCGTCAAACTCAGTTTCCGTATGCCTCGGTGGAAGAGCCGGACTCCGAGATCTCTCTCCAGCGATCTCACTCTGGCGCTTACGGCTGAAGGAGTGATGGAGAGCAGATGAGCGGCGTGCTTGAAGCTTCCGGTCATCCCGGCTAGCTGGAACGCCTTGAGGTTACGGGTCGATAGCACTCTCATAAGTCGAACGGTTCTGTGTGTCCGATGGGGATCACGCAGCCCTCCTCCGAGTGCAATTCTTACACTTCTGCCCGCGCCCGGGGGTTACAAAGGAGTGACACGAGCCACTTCAAAAGAGAGAGATGCAGCGTCACGATCGACAGTGAGAAGATCCGGCAGCGGCGTCCTCGGACCAGAGGCCATTGATCCCGAGACTTCAAAAAGCCCCCGCATTCGTCACGCCGATGGCGGCGCTGACCGTCAAGCAGCTGCCCGAGGGGAAGGAGTGGCTCTACGAGTTGAAGTGGGACGGCTATCGCGCTTTGCTCATCAAAGACGGCGAGAACATTCAAATTCGCTCCCGCAACAACAAGGATTTGACCGCAATGTACCCCACGATTGCGGCCGCGGGGCGGCGTCAGAGAATCAAGCAGATCGTGCTCGATGGGGAGATCGTCGCGCTGGGTGAGGACGGGCGGCCGTCATTCCAGAGCCTGCAGCATGGAAGCGCGCCTCCCAAGCACGAGATTGTCTTCTACGTTTTCGATTTGCTCTATGCGGACGGGCAAGACTTCACGGGCGAGCGGCTCGTGGGCCGGCGGGCGCGGTTGCCGGCGCTCGTGAACCCAGATCGGGTGCTGCGCTTGTCGCAAGACCTGCCCGGGAGCGTTGCCGATATCGTGAGGGCTCTTCGAGCCGCCGGCATCGAGGGTGTGATCGCCAAACGCAAGAATTCCACTTATCAACCGGGAGAGCGTTCGAACGACTGGGTGAAGTTGAAGCTCGAACGACAGCAGGAATTTGTGATCGGCGGCTATCGACCCGACGGGGAGAACGCTCTGGACGCATTGCTGGTCGGATACTACGAAGGCAGGGAGTTGCGATTCGCCGGAAAGGTGCGAGCGGGCCTCGTCAGACACATTCGGCAAGAGGTTCTCGGCAAGCTGAAACCGCTACAGGTTCCGGACTGCCCATTTGCCAATCTTCCCGACACCGATGTCGGGCCATGGGCCGGAGGGATCACGGCTGATCAGATGCGCGAGATGCACTGGACGGTGCCGCAGCTCGTGGCGCAAATCAGATTCACAGAGTGGACCGCCGAAAACCGCCTGCGGCACGCCGCATTCCTCGGCCTGAGACTTGATAAGCCCGCCAGACAAGTGGGGCGGGAACCCTAGCAGGCCGCGATCGCAGGGACCGCTTGCGGGCCAACTCCGAACCGTGCGCTGCTTGATCTGCAGTCGATAGGCATCGGTTGGAAGCTTTCCCGCCGGGAATGCCTTAGTCAGAATCTTTCATCGGCACACCGCAGCGTGCGAGCACGGCCCGCAGATCCCGCAGCGGCGGAAACACCTCGTTGTTCCAGTCCGCGCCCTGCGAGTCATGCGCCCGCTGCTCGTGCTCAACGATGTCTTTGTCCTCGCGAAAGATGTTCTCCGTAAACCAGGTTACGAATGGCCACACCGCGTGGATGAGCCCCGGGAGCCGCGGCTTCTTGACGGATAAATAGCCGTAAGTGCGATTGGTGCCCTGCTTTGCATCCAGGGGCGTGTAGCCGAGCCACACATCCAGGACCGGGTCGCTGGATTGCTGGATGTCCCGCCCGACCCAGACTTTGAGGGTCTGGCTCGGGTAGTCGGTACGAATACGCATGTGATCGGAGAAATCCTTCTTTGCCGTGCCGCGCTTGCGCATCAAGTCCACAATCACCTGCTCGCCGACCGAGGACTTGCCCGCGGTGCGGCTGAAGCTATATTCGACCTCCGCCCAATTTTCCCCGCAGTCGCGGCCGAGGCACCTCGCCCGAATGGAGCCCATCTGCTTTCGGTGCATGAATTGGTGGTTCATGTCGAAGAGATTCTCGTGCATGAAGGTGTAGTGGCAGGCCACGTCACGATTCAGCCGCCGCGTCTTGTAGTCCTTGCGCTGCGATGAGCCCAGGCTGCCGGGCAGACGGCTCTCCGCCAGCGCAGGACTGCCGGGGAAAACGAAGATGAGGCCATCGATCTCGCGCGCCGGGTAAGCCCTCACGCCCCCGGGCGGTCGATCCGGCAACATATAAGGGACCGACACGCACTTGCCGCTGCAGCTATAGGTCCAACCGTGGTAATGGCACTTCAGCTCGTCCCCATTTACCACGCCGAGGTGCAACGGCACCTGCCGATGCGCACAACGATCTTCCAATGCGAAGACCTTACCGCTCGCGCCACGGTAGAGGACGATCGGTTCACCGGCGAAATGGCGCGCCAAGGTTTTTCCCACCTTCAGTTCATCGCACCAGGCGACCGGATACCAGTAATCCGGATGCGCGCCCACGCGGCGCAGATCGATGGGATTGGACGTAACGGGGGTGTTCAGCGTCACCAGCCTCGACGTATGGTCCGACATCTCACGCTCCACGGACAGAGGACTCTCCTGAGGGCAGTTTGCCCAGAATCGGCGCCTTCGGCGCGTAATTCCGCCCGATGGTCCGCGCAAATTGAAATGCCGGCCTCAGCGTTGCGAGAACAGGCCCAGCCCCGAGCGCTTGGAGGATCAAATGACCAAACGTTCGCTCCGCTTCAAGCTTGACAGCGGGCGGGCATGAGGTCTGTTCGGTACCGCACAGTGAGTACATGTCCGATACGGAAAGATCGTGAAAAGGATTCGACTAGCGTCTAAACCCTCCACCGCCGAAGCCACCGCCGCCGAAGCGACCTCCCCAGCCGCCAGCCCTACCACCGCCGAAGCCACCGAAGCCCCCGCCACTGAAGCGACCGCCCCAGCCGCCACCGCCGCGATCCCCGCCAAATACACCGCCACCGAAACTGTTGGAGAAGTCGCTCGAGCGGGAATCGCCGGCGCTGCGCGCTGCTGATTCCTGATTGGCCCACGAGGTATCTCCGCCCGCGCTTGACCAGCCGCCCGAGGAATGCTGCTGCCAGCCGCTTGCGCTGTGCTGATAGACATTGCCGCTGCTGTCCGCGTATCGATTGTTGGCGGTGTTGGCGGCGCCCCAGCTGGTGGTCTTGCCGGTATTGGCGTTGTACACCGACCCACCGCCAGTGTGCGCAACCCCTTGCGGCCCTGCGGTGGTCGCGCCGGCGCGGCTGTAGGTGCTGCCGCCGGCCGTCGTGCCGGACACCGCGTTGGCGGTCGAACGCTGGCCCGAGTAGACGTTGTAGTTGCCGGCCCGCGCAACATTGCCCGAGCCGCCGGCCGCTGTGTTGAAAGTCCGATCGTAGCCGCGCGAGGCGTTACCGGTCCAGGCGTTGTACTGGCGGCCGGCGTTGATGTCGCCCGTCGTGCCGCGCGCCGTGGCGTACGATCCGGAGAACCTCGATCCGGCTACCCCACCGCCCGCGTACCAGCTGCGCGTTCCCGAATATGCGGTGTTACCCCAGTGTCCATAGACGTTTGCGCTCGCCGAGCCACAGCAGGGATACCCGCCCCAGTAGGCGGGCGAATACCATGAGCCGCCCCAATACGGCTCGGTCCATGCCGCCGTGGCAAGTCCCAGTGCGAAGCCGAAGGTGAATCCGACCCACGGGTTGTAGACCGGCGCAGCCGCGACACCGTAAGTGTACGGCGGCGGATACCAGACCGTTCCGACCCACGGTGAGTACACGTAGCCGGTGCCGTAAACGACCGTTCCGTATGGCGAGATCACGGTCCCGAGATAGCCCGGCGTGTAGCCGACATAGACGTACTCCGGCGTCGCCTCGTAGATCCTCACGTAGGTCACGTAGTAGACGGGCGAGCTGGGCGGTATGGTGTAGATGACCGGCGGAATCGACGTGGCGATGACCCACGGTCCCGTGACCTGCGGCGCGGTGAACCAGACACCGGCAACGACCGCGTAGAAGCCCCCGCCCACGACCTGAATCACCGGCTCCGAGGAGTTCGTCACATAGTTGAGGTCTGTGCCGGCAATCGGCAGGTATTGCGGCGGCCCGTCAAAGTTCGGCGTGAACGTCGGGCCGTTGGCAAGCGGTATCGTCGCCGTCTGCGGAATCGAATTGGAGATTGCCGCCTCCTGTGCCTGCGGGGTACCCGCCACGGTGGGCAGCACCGCGCCCGCGAGTGATCGCGGCGGGATGTGCGCAAAGTCCGGCGGCAGCGCGTCGTTCGGTACGAACGTCCACGGGCCTGTCAGTGCGGCTGACGAGAACCAGCGGCCCGAGATCAGCACATAGTAGTAATTGTTGCTGATGTTGATCAGCACATCGCTGGTCGTGTTCGCCGCCCACAGCAATTGTGTGCCTGCCACCGGCACGAAGTCGGGTTGGCCCTTGAACGTGATCAGCTCCGCCGGCCCCTCACTGATGTAGATCGTCGGCACGCCGTTCGCGAGCGACGGCTTGGGGTTCGCCTTGGGGCCGCCATCGAGCATGTCGACGGCACCGGAATTGGCGAGTGTTTGCGCGATGCTGTCGATGCCGGGCGGTTGGTTGAACGACTGCGTCCACGGCCCCGTGATTGCGCTCGATTGCAGCCAGCCGTCATAGACGTGAATGTAGAAGTTCTGCCCGGGGCCTTGCAGGATCAGCGCCCGGGTATTGATGACCCGCTGGAATTGCGAATTCGGTACCGCCGTGAGCACCGGCGCACCATCGATCGGCACGAGGATCGCCGGGGAATAGCTGACGATGACCCACGGCGGGTTGTTCTGCACGGCGACCGTCGGCGGCTTGATGCCGGCGAGCGCGAGCGAGGACTCCAGGCGATCGAGCGACATGGTGCGGATCGACTGGCCGAACTGCATCTCTAGTTGCGCTGCGTACTTAGCGCCCCGGTCGGGCAAGGTCGGGAAGTTGATCTTGGAAATCGTAAGATTCTCGAAGGTCACCGTGCGCAGCACCTTGTCAACCTGCGTGCGGGTGGTGGCGAAGATCACCCCGAAGGTCTCAGCCTTCGCGCCGGTGGGCTTGATCGCGAGCGCCGCCCGGAAGTTGAGCTGATTGTCGGTCCACGAATTGACCTGCGGCTGATAGACCAGCACCTTGGCGTCGCCGAGGTCCACGCCGCGCGGCCACGGGTCAGCCGGCGGCGTGCCCACCGGATTTTCTTGCGCAAGTGTGCCCGCAGACGCACCGAGCACGCTGCCCAGAAGAACGAGCATTGCACGAAGGGTACTTGGTCTCACGGCCGGTCTCTGATTGAGTCTCGATCCGACAGCCACCCCCCGGCGGCCGTAAAATGATGGTAAGGGTGAGACTGAAATCCGCCCATTGGACCTTGGTCCACTGTCGATGCCCCAACGGGCCGGTCGACGAATGTTGCGTCTCGACTTGGCGAACGCGCTGCGCGATTCCACTGCGTTACTCGGCCCCCGGGTTAGGCAGTTCAGGGAAATCCGCGGAAAAAGAGCCGTCGAGTCAGACGGCGTATAGCGCAAGCCTTGGCGTTGCGGTGTTTGTATTTGCGGTCGTGATCTCGCCGATTCAGACCGCGGTTAAACTGGCCATGGAGACCCCGGCGCAGACTCAAGCACGACTCAAAAACTGAGGAGCGCGAGGCCGCAGAGCGCGCAAGAAATAACACCGAGATCGAACGGGCCATAGGCGACGCGAGCCGAGGAGCAGCGAAGGAGAACGGGGAGTGACGAAAAAACGAAGGCGCTCTGCAAACTGCGCTCGCTGTGCTCAACGCATGGCGCGGTTCGCCAGGAATGCGCGCTCGCCGGAAACTTTGATAATTGCGTCAGCATCAAAATGGGCGATTACGATCGAGAACAATTCACGCTGTGCGCTGAAAACTCGCGTAGCCACTAGAGGTCATGCCAAATCGCCCCGAGTGCTTTCTAGCTGGCGTCAACCAACAGGCAATCGCGGCAGCCCCAAGAGTTCGCACTGGGAGGCATGCAGGAGTAGCGTACGCCGGATGGGAGCGGTGAAACTAAGTACCCTGCTGACGACACTGGGCTTTTTGCTCCTACTTACGACCCGGAGCTGGTCGGGCTGGTGGACCCAGCTACGGGGTACGCGCCGTACCTTCAGCCAGACCTATCAAGACATCAGAAGCGGCAAACAAGCTCCCATGAGGCTTTACGCCCACGTTGTTACATGGGTGTCCCTGGTGCTAATGATCGCAGGAACGTATGTGGGCTGTTCCGGGCGCTGAGCGGTTGTGGCGGTGGCCAGGACCAGGCCGCGGGGCACCCCGAAAAACCCGCACGATCGCTGGAAATATCAGCCCGCCTGCCGCCGGTGCTGGAAAGGCCTATGCTTTGGATTGCTGAGCCCCCCTTCGGGATACTCCGCGAGCCGCTCGTAGTGAGCGGCAAGTAAACGCAGCTCCTCAACTGCCTCTGGGTGCTTCAGCATACCAAAAAGGGCACGGATCTCGGTCGCCACCTCACGATAGCGTTCGCGTTCATCCGTCATGGCGACTCTCTCCCGATGAGCCGGAAACTCGCTTGATTTTAGACAGGCGGCAACTCGTCGCCTGTCAGTGACTGCCTAACCCCCACCGAGACGAGTCCTACCTGCCCGTCATCCGCGACCTACGCAAACGGAAGGTGACGGTCTACAGCGTCTCGCTCCTCAGTGGGGACAATGAGGCACGGTTCTACTAGGGTGGGAGGGCGCGTCTATGGAATACGCGAGACTGTCCTACGACGAGCAGGGCTGGCGCGGATACCTCGACGGACGTTGGATACGCCTGTCCGAGGAGGAAGGCGAGGCAGAGTTCGCGCACTACACGCGAGCGGGCAGCCACCGCTTCATGAGCTATGCCGTGCTCTCGCTGATCATCCTCGCGACGGCCGCGCGCTAGGCGTGCGGGGCGTGTGGCGCCCGTCAGCCGCGCCGCAGGCTGTCGACGGGGCCGCCGGGCGCGAGCCTGCGCGGCCTTCACCAGCCGTGACCGCGGGCCGAGGTCTTCCTCGAGCGCGCGCCCCTCGCGAGCTCGGCGCACCGATCGAGCTCCTACGCGAGCGCCTGGTGAAGGGCGACCCCGACATGGCGGCCGATGAGATCCAGGCGACGATCGAGCGGGCGGAGGCGAAGCGACGCGAGCTGCGGGAGCAGCAGCCGGAGGCCAGACAGTCCGCGAAGATGTATCGGAAGCAGATTGCCGAAGGACTCGACGGCGATCCCCTTGCTGCGCTCAACGCGCGTGTTCCCGGGAAAATAACGCTTGAGCCGCTGCCTGATGGCGGACTCATGGCGCACTGGAATGAGAACTTTGCGGCCCTGCTGCGGGCCGCAGGGATTTGCGCCTGTCGCTAGCGGCTTGAATTCAGAGGGTATTTCGCGGTCGCCTTCCCCGGTTCGGAGTAGCTACTCAACGGCCGGCCTTGCAGTGTACCTGGCGGGCGTCGGCCTGCTGAAACTCCTGCGAGATCTTGCAAGTTTCCCTGGCAGCTCATAATAGTCCTCGCCACAGCGAAGGGCTCCGTCGGCTGGAAGCGCTCGTAGATGATGCGCTGCGTGGAGGGCGAAGACATGACAGTGAATAAGGAAGCACGCGACATACCGGTCGCTAGCCCCGCGAGGGAAGCCCTCGCTAGGAACCGGTTTGACAGCATCCTCGAAACGATTGGACGCACACCGGTGGTGAGAATCAAGAAGCTCGCGCCCGCGCAAGTACGTCTGTACGTCAAGATAGAAGCCTTCAATCCCATGGGGTCCGTTAAGGACCGATTGGCTCTCGGAGTCATCGAAGATGCCGAGCGCACAGGACGACTTAGACCCGGACAAACGGTAATCGAGGCGACGAGCGGGAATACCGGTATCGGGCTCGCCATGGTGTGCGCAGAGAAAGGCTATCCGCTCGTTGTGACTATGGCCGAGAACTTCAGCGTCGAGCGGCGCAGATTGATGCGCTTCCTCGGCGCAAGGGTCGTACTGACACCCGCCGCACTTAAAGGGAGCGGTATGCTTGCCAAGGCGACGGAGCTCGCCGAGGCGCACGGCTGGTTCCTGTGTCGGCAGTTCGAGAACGAAGCGAATGCCGCGGTGCATTCGCGCACGACCGCGCAGGAGATACTTTGTGCCTTCGAGGGTGAACGTCTTGACTACTTCGTTACCGGTTTCGGCACCGGTGGCACGCTGAAGGGCGTTGCGCGAGTGTTGCGCGAACGTCGCCCCGAAACCAAAGTGATCGTGTGCGAACCGGATAACTCGCAGGTACTGGCCAGCGGGATTTCACAGTCCCGGCATGTCGATGGGTCGCCGGCGGGCAGCCATCCAAGCTTCCGGCCGCATCTGATGCAGGGTTGGAGTCCGGATTTCATTCCGAAGCTCACCGAGGACGCCGTCACACTCAAGCTGATCGACCGGGTAGTGCCTGTGAGCGGTGCACGCGCGCTGGAGCTCTCGCGCGAGCTCGCCAGAAGGGAAGGGATCTTTGTAGGCATTTCAGCCGGGGCTACTCTCGCGGGCGGCTTGCGGGTGTGCGAGGAAGCTCCGCTCGGTGCTACTGTCCTATGTCTGTTGCCAGACACGGGAGAACGCTATCTGAGCACTCCGCTGTTCAGCGACATTCCTGCCGACATGACCGACGAGGAGCTGGCCATCGCGCGCTCGACGCCGAACTATCGCTTCGACGTAACGCCCGCGGCGACGCCGACGGGGGCGCCGCAACCGATAACGCAGGATGCAGAGGAGTTCGTTTCGCGCGTGGTCGGCGACTCCGACCAGCCGGTCGTGATGTTTGCACTCGAGTGGTGCGAGTTCTGCTGGGCAGTTCGCAAGATGTTCGCCAAGCACGGCATTGCATATCGTTCCGTTGATCTCGACTCGGTGGAATATCAGCGAGACGATCGCGGTGGAAAAATCCGTGCGGCACTGAGCGCTCGCACTTCGATGACCACGATTCCGCAGATTTTCGTTGCGGGCGAATTTATCGGCGGGTGCACCGATGTCTTCAATGCGCACAAGGCCGGCCGGCTTCAGGCTCTTCTTGATAAGCGTGGCGTCTCGTACGACCGGAGCGTACAGGTTGACCCGTACTCGTTCTTGCCGTCCTGGTTGCATCCGCGTTGACGCTACGGCGAATGCCGCGTTGGTGCGTGCGGGGGGGCAGCCACGAGGCATTCGTATCTCAGGTGCAGGAGTTTGTCCTTGGCGGGCGCCAGATTCGTTCAAGGTTTCAGTGCGACCTTCGCCTTGCGCGCTCGCAGCTCACTGATAGGGTTCCCTTTCACCATCGCTCTTGCGGCTGCTGATAGGGAGACGACGCGGTCTTGATTTCACATTGAGTTGCGCTGAGCGGATGCTGCCGCAGCCGATGGGCGGCAAGGCGCACGACTACCGCGAACATGGGCAAGGTGCGCCGGGAAGCCTAAACTTACGTCCGAAGGGAGGCGCCGACCATGGACAAGACCAAACGGCGGGGAGCGCACTTGGCGCCTTTGATGCTGGGCGCCGTGCTGGGTGCGTGGCTGGGCGCGCCGAGTGCCGCGACCTCCGCCACCGCGCTCGATGCGCTGAGCTCGAAAGAGGCTGCCGACGGGCTGCGGGCCGCGCTCTCACAGGGCGTCAGTATGGCGGTCACTCAGCTGGGGGCTAAGAACGGCTTCCTCAACGACCCGAAGGTCGCCATCCCGCTGCCGGGGACGCTCGAGAAAGCGGACCGCGCACTGCGCGTGGTCGGATTGAGCGGCGAGGCGGACGAGCTGCGCGTGACGATGAACCGCGCCGCCGAGCAGGCGGTCGCCCAGGCGCGTCCCGTGTTCGAAGACGCCGTACGACATATGACGCTCGCCGATGCCAAGACGATTCTGACCGGTGGGGACGATGCGGGCACGCAGTACTTCCGGCGCACCACCAGCGCGCAGCTCACCGCGAAATTCAAACCGATCGTGGCGGCTGCCACCGCGAAACTGTCGCTGGCAGAAAAGTACGACCAGTTCGCCGGCAAGGCGGCGCAGTTCGGGCTAATCTCGAAAGAAGATGCCGACCTCAACGAGTACGTCACAGCTAAGGCGCTCGACGGGCTGTTCAGCCGAATCGCCGACGAGGAGCGCACCATTCGCAAGGACCCGCTCGGCCAGGCAAGCGCGCTGATCAAGAAGGTTTTCGGGGCCCTGTAGTCGCGCAGGGGAGCCCTTGACACTCATATGTGGCTCGGCTTTGGATGAACTCCCGAACGGCATCGCGTGAACAGTCGTCAGCCGACCGCTCAGAAGTCCGACCTGCACCAGATACTCATCGTCGGTGGAGGCGCGGGTGGCTTGGAACTCGCCACCATGCTAGGCAACAGGTTGGGCAAACGCGGCAAGGCCCAGATCCAGCTGATCGACAAGACCCGTGCGCACCTGTGGAAGCCGCTGCTGCACGAGATTGCCGCCGGAAGCATGGATCTGGGCGTTCACGAGCTCAATTATCTGGCTCAGTCGCACTGGCACCACTTCCGCTATCGCCTCGGAGAGATGATCGGCCTTAACAGGGAAATGCGCCAGGTGCAGGTGGCTCCGGTCCTCGATGAGGACGGCAATGAGATCACGCCGCAGCGCGTGTTCTATTACGACACGCTGGTGATCGCAGTCGGCAGTCTCACCAACGATTTCGGAACCCCGGGCGTCAAAGAACACGCGATTGCGCTCGAGACAGCAAGCGAGGCTGCGCGCTTTCATCGGCGGCTGGTCAACGCTCTGATGCGCGCGCACGCGCAGCCAGGACGGCTTCGGCCAGAGCAGTTGCAGGTGGCAATAATCGGTGCCGGGGCTACCGGTGTCGAGCTTGCCGCCGAGCTGCACAACACGACACGCGAACTGGTGGCGTACGGCCTTGACCAGATTGATCCCGATGAGGACATTAAGCTCAACGTGATCGAGGCGACCGATCGGATTCTGCCAGCGTTGCCGCAGCGGCTCTCGGACGCCGCCACCAAGCTGCTGGAGAGCAAAGGTGTGCGGGTCCGAACCTCGGCCCGCGTCGCCGAGGTCTTGCCGAACGGGGTCAGACTCGCGACTGGAGAGATTATTCCGGCGGAGTTGGTCGTATGGGCAGCAGGCGTGAAAGCCCCCGACTTCCTCAAGGAGCTAGACGGACTCGAGACGAATCGCACGAACCAATTGATTGTAAAGCCGACGCTGGAGACGACACGGGACACGAACATCTTCGCCATCGGCGACTGCGCCGCCTGTGCCTGGCGGGGGAAGGATGTGAACGTGCCGCCGCGGGCACAGGCTGCGCATCAGCAGGCAACCCACATGGTCAAACAGATGGCAAGTCGCCTTGGGGGTAAACGATTGCGGCCTTACCGCTATCGAGATTTCGGCTCACTGGTCTCGCTTGGTGAGTACACCACTGTCGGCAGCTTGATGGGAGCACTCGTTGGCGGCAGCATGATGATAGAGGGTTACATCGCACGACTTATGTACATGTCACTGTACAAGATGCACGAGCTGGCGCTGCATGGGTACACGAAAGTGGCGCTCGACACGCTCGTACGGCTAATCACCAGGCGCACTGAACCGCACGTCAAGCTGCACTGAGCGTACCCGGTAAACGGGGACAGAAGCGGGCTAATTTACGTTGCAGCTCGCGGCAGAGGGGCCCGATGCGTGCCCTTTTAGGCACACGGGTCACAACTCATCCCGGCCGGAATAATCTCTTACCGATGTCCCAGGAAAGGACCAAGTGCTCTTCCCGATTGATGGGCGACAGTTAATTCCGACGGTCGGTATAAACCGTAACCGATGTGACCGGAATAGACACGAGGGAAGTGGTAGCGGGGGCAGGACTCTTGACACTTGTTTCGGCTCAGTGAGGGCGGCATTCTCTGCGAGCTACGCTCGGCCGCTTCCGACCGACCTAAACCGGGGCAACGTTCATGGCAGAACCACGACACGAGATCGCGCTTATTGTGGGTGCGGGTCCTGGACTCAGCGCCTCTCTCGTGCGGCTCTTTTCCCGCGACGGCATGCGTGTCGCGGTCGCGGCTCGCAATACCGAAAAGCTCACGGCCCTATGCGCGGAGACCGGCGCGCAGTCTTTCGCCTGTAACGTCGTCGACCCCGATCAGGTGGCACAGCTCTTTGAGGAGGTAGAAGGCCAAATAGGAGTTCCCGACGTCGTTGTTTATAACGCGAGCGGAAGACTGCGCGGGCCCTTGGTCGAACTGCTTCCCGCGGAGCTCGAACAGACTCTCCGCGTGACCGCCTTCGGGGGATTTTTGGTGGCTCAGCAAGCCGCGCGACGCATGCTTCGAAAGGGATACGGCGCGATCCTGTTCACGGGCGCATCCGCAAGCGTCAAGGGCTATGCGCAGTCGGCACCCTTCGCGATGGGCAAGTTCGCACTTCGTGGACTTGCGCAGAGCATGGCGCGCGAACTCGCGCCGCAAGGCATTCACGTCGCACACTTCGTGATCGACGGCGGGATTCGGAGTCCGGGGCGCACCGAAGCGCCCGACAAGCCCGACTCGATGCTCGATCCGGATGCCATTGCACAGACCTATCTCCACGCCCTTCGGCAGCCTCGCAGCGCCTGGACGTGGGAGATAGAACTTAGGCCGTGGGTGGAGAGGTTCTGACCGCGCAGACTCGCTCATCCTTCGCGCTGAAACACAGTGTGCATCCGCGGCCCTTGGCCACGTTGGATTTTCGGCCCGTCAACTTCAGCGTTAGCTGCCAAATAAGCTAAACGACTGAGGGAGTTCCATTTGGGGTCGAATTATCTTCATCTCGAGCGAGAGCGCCGTCCATATCCCGAGTGAGATGATTCACTACGGTGTGACCAAGGCAGTAGGTTACGTTTGTGCCGGCGGCCGACTCAGGCTAGTTCGGTAGACGGCTTCGAAACCGGCCGGGAGCCAGCTGCGAAATTCGGCGTGGCCGCAGATGGCCTGCGAGTGGTGCCGAACCACTTCTTGTAAAGTTGCTGATGGGTGCCGAAGAAGAACCTGGTGGTGAGATTGAGTTCCGTGAACGCCTTGCCGATCTGCCACCTCGCTCTCACCACATAGCGCTGCGGTGTCGAATACCGTGCCCGCCGAGCTGATGCATGCGGCGCAGGATCGCGCGCATGTCGTCGCAGGATACGCGCCCGAATTGATTGGTGCCGAGCCCATTACTGGGAGCTGCACGCCGGGCAGGGATGGGCTTGGTAATAAGAGACCCGAGGGCATCAGCCGCACGGGCAGGGAAAGGCCTAACGAGTTTCCGAACGATGAGCGGTTCGACCGATGTCAACTAGACCGAGGCCCGATAGAGCTGGCGAACAAGGTCGATATGAACGCGCAGGTTGTAGCGTGTTTGGGTCAGCGCGCGCGGAACCGGTTGGGCCGCCACCCGCTTGTCCAGCATGTTTAGCCGATCCAGCAGCGCGGGGTGCTGCGCAGCCGGGGTACTACGCAGTTCGGTCTCGAGGTACGTGAGCTCCCTGTAGCTCAGGTGCAGACGTCGCTGCGCGCGCCATTGCAGTGCTTGCGGCAGCATCGACCACACTGGGTATATGATGCCAGCGAGTGGCAACACGACGAAAAGCAAGCGCTGTACCAGCGGGGCCAGCCAGAACGGCAGATTCCGCTGCAAAGCGGATGGGCCTGACTTGTAGTACTGGCGGGCTTCCTGGCTGAGCGGCAGGTCGAGCACGCGTGCAGCCGGAAACTCGCCGCTGCGCTGAAACACCCCGGGCCCGGAGTGCACTTCGTTCGCCGCCTCGAGCAGCAGGTACTGCAGCGCGGGGTGCAGGCTGGCGCGAACGGCGATGCTCGCCTCCGGCGCGAGCAGCACCGTTTCCATTGGAGGCCGGTTCGCCGCCAGGTTACCGAGGCCCATCGGGACTCTGACCTTGTTCAGGAACGGCAATAGGGCGACGTAGGCATCGGCGCGGGGAAAACCAATCAGGCCGATGTCCGGATTCGCGAGCAGGCGCTGCACGTTGGCCGATTCCCAGCCGGAGAGCATCAACGCGCCGTCGAGTTCGCCGCGCTCGAGACGGCTGGCCGCCTCGGCAGGCGGGTAGCTGCGCAAGTCCAGTTTGCTGGATTCGACCTTGTTGAGTGCGAGTAACTTGAGCGCGAGCGCACGCGTGCCACTACCCTCCGGCCCGATCGACAATCGCGCCCCTGTCAAATCCTGCACCCCCAGTCCGCGCGGCGTGCAGCGACAAAAGAACCACAGCGGCTCGTAAAACACCGTGCCGAGGGACTCGATGCCCGGTGACTCGTCCCTCGTCGTGGTCCCAGCCTGTACGAATCCTGCATCAACGTGGCTGGTCGGGTCCTTCAGGCGCGCGAGATTCTCGACCGCGCCCGCCGTCGGGACTAGCTGCAGAGTTACGCCATGACGAGCAAGTGATGCGCGGTAACGCCCGGCGAAGATCGCGAACGCGTTGCCTTCCGGACCGGTCGCAAACACGACGGTGCGGCCCGGCAGCGGACGCAGCAGGGCGAACGCCGCCCAGAGCGTGATCGCCAATGCCAGCACGGCCACGAGCAGCCACCGCCAGTCCCAGACAGGACTCGCGGGGGTAATTTCAGGAAAGTCGCGCGCGGCCATGACGGGTCCGCTCCTTCATTCAGATACCCAGGAAGGTCTAACAAAGCATCTCGTTGAACTGAAACTGCCCGGCGGGACCTGAACTCCCGTTCCTCGAATGGCTGTCAGAGGTGTTAAGGCCGCCCAGGAGACAAATAAGCATCCGACTTCCTGAGAGAATCACGCCTCTGCGCTCCCACTACTAACTAACCCCAGACGCCTCCAACTAAGTGTAATTGTGATTAGTACGGCTGGCTATCCGGCGATCGGCCGTGCGAAATGGGTTTGGGCAGTATCTTAGGACTGTTGGCTGCGAAGAGGACGACAGCGTGGAGTAAACGCGTCGCCGGACTTGGGCGTTGCGCCCGACAAGGTTTACGCCGTTGCCCGCGCGCCTTGCGACGCAGCCAAATAATCTGCTGCGAACTGTCGTCTAAAGCGAGCCGCTCATTCGTCGTAGACGCAGCCTCGGGATACGTGATCTCGCGAGTTGACAGATCTACCATCCACAAGCTCAGGGCTTTCTTCAGCTCAGGGTGCGCATCGCAGAAGGCCAACAACTTATGCTCGCGCACCATTAAGGCCGCGCGCGCGATGAGTGTGCTGTCGGAATTCTGTGACATCACGGCTCCCATTTTTGCAAAAAGGCCCTGGATCACGCAGTTGCAGGGGGGCGTCCCATACTTGACCGCTTTGTCAAGGCTGGTCGGCTTACCATAAGTGCGTCAGGCCAACCTGCTCGCAGCTGAAACCTGCTCTTCTGCAACTCAAGAGGCGCTGGAGTATCCTATTGTGGCGCACAGAACAACTCGAAGATTCAGGCTGATGGATGCATTAAAAGCAATTTTTAACCGGCAACAGCCTTGCAGCGGGTTGCGGGGGCCGCACCCGGCTAAGCTTCGAAAGCAGGAAGGGGAGGGCCCCAAGTGATCGTCTCTTCGTCGCAAGCTGACTACCCATCCCTCGCACGAGCACACCGCATGTCCGAACTGCTTCGCACGGCGGCGCTAAGTCCAGAAGACGCTGCGCGGGAATTGGAAATCGATGAGTTGACTGTGCGCGGCTATTGCACGGGCCAACCGGTGCCGCGCCATGTCACGCTGGCCATTGAGCGTCTGGTTCATCTGCGAAGCATTAAGGTCTATCACATCGCCAAGGCCGAGGACGCGGTCGACGTTTTGCGTAATGGCTTCCGCGATGGCGTGGACAGCGGAGTGCGAGTCTCAAACAGGCTGTTGATCCATCTGTCGCACATGAATCCGAATGACATGGCGTGTTTCCAGATGAAAGTCTCGAGGGAATGGCTGCTACGGTACGAGTGCAGCGATAAAGGGCACGGTTATCGCGAATTCCTGGTACCTGCGTTTGAACTCAACGACTTTCCGCGTCGGCGACTCCCCGACAAGGAATGGCTGTCAATGCCCTGGGGCCGTTAATCCGTTCGGCTTAGTAGCGCACGATGTGCGGGGGCATGCTTTGTACTAATAGTACGGCGGTCGTCCACTTCCCCAATATCGATCGCCGCAAAATTCGGCGAGAGGATATCCCAAGCCATTGTGGCCGGGCACACCCGCTGACGCGGGCCAATCTTCGAGTCGACCGAAGCGAGCCGCGATGGCGCTGTCTGCAATGCGGGCGCGACCGCGCCGCGGCACTTCGCCGTCGACATGGTCGCGCTGCGTGAGAATCTCCATGACCGGCAAGGTAGGGTGGGCAGGCGCCGATGAACAGGGGCGGGACTATCGCGTTCGCCCCGACTCGGCTGGTGCCGGGTGGTATCCCAGATTAGCCAGCGCCGGAGGCACGGCTTTGCAACGGAATGCTTCTCGGATGACGCTCCGATATGGCGAACTTCAGTTGCGCCTTGAAGAAGACCAATAGGTTTGCGTTGATCACGTCAGTGTGATTGGTACACATGCCGTGCAGGCAATGCGATCCGTTGCCGCCCCGGTTAGCGCTAAGGGCGCTTGCACATAGCATGTACTGCTGGCAAAATGCAGGCATGAGCGTACAGATTACCGTTCGCGATGTGCCTGAGAAGGTGCGGGACGAGCTCGCCGCGCGCGCGGCCTCGCAGGGCCGGTCCATGCAGGAGTTCCTGCGCGCAGAGCTCGAACGTCTGGCCGCTCGTCCCACGGTGGATGCTTGGCTGCGGCAGGTGCGCAGCCGAAAGCGCGCGACACAGACCCGCATCTCTTCGGGACGGATTCTCAAGGATCGCGACGCTGACAGGCGGTGAGCCTCGTCGTCGACTCATCGGTCCTCGTCGCTGCGCTCCTCGATGCGGGCCCCGACGGCGCGTGGGCCGAGCAAGTCATCGATGGACGCGCGCTGTACGCGCCCGAGCTGGTGCGTGTCGAGGCGACGAACATCCTGCGTCGTTTGGAGCGCGCCAAGCAGATCACGACGCCTGAGGCCAACGCGGCGCAGGACGATCTGATGCAGCTCGAGATCGAGTTGCTTTCCTTCGAGCCCTTCGCGGATCGCATCTGGGAGCTGCGCCAAACGGTGACGAGCTACGATGCGTGGTACGTCGCCCTCGCCGAGGCCCTCGGATTTCCGCTGGCCACCCTGGACGAACGCCTCGCAAGGGCAAATGGACCCAAGTGCAAGTTCTTGACACGGAGTTCGCGCTAGATCGTCTGGCAACCAGACGCCGAAGGGTGAGGCTGACTGAAAGGGAGAGAACGCGGGCCATTTAGCCTTGCGATCGGCTGCAACGCGGTGCAAAACGTTGCAAATGGTAGCGGGGGCGTGATTTCTCATCCGGCTACCACGGTACGCCTCTCACTAGCGCCTCAAGAATCAGTAGGTTACGTTTGTGCCGGCGGCCGACTCAGGTTAATTCGGTAGACGGCTTGGAAACCGCACGCCTGCACGCCGGCTGCGGTGTACGGACTATTACGGATGGCTGCGTGGCCGGGTCGGACGCAGCATAAAAAGCGACAGGGCTCGAGGGAGAGGTCAATGGAACATCGCTGGGGACATCGGCTTTCGACCAACATACCGGTGCGACTGAGATGTCTGCAGTCGTATGACAGTGGCTGCAGGTGCCTCGGTTGCTTGGAGAACGTCAGTGCCAGTGGAGCATTAATTAGAACGGAGCTTGGTATCTGCCCTGCGCCGAATGTCGTGGTCGAGACGCTGAACCCAGCTCTAGGGCTGCAGGGCCGCAAGCTCCCCGCTTCTGTCGTTCGAGCGAGCTCCGGCGAGATAGCCGTTGAGTGGATGGAGTCTGCATCAACTGGCGTGTCCGCAGTGATGACGGAAGCCATGCTGAACAGCGGAGGAGGCGATGGCGAGGGCCCGATGCCAACACTCGGCCGCGTCCACTTCTGTGCGCTGGCCTCCGCTACGGCCGCATACTGCGCACCCGAGTCCTAGTGCGGATTCGAGATGAGCGAGCCTGGCGCCGCCCGTTGGGCGCGAGCGCCAAGCTCCATCGCTCCTGTGCGGACGACACTCAGCGACCGCAGACTTAGCGACTCGCGGCGCCCGGGTGAATAGGGGCTGCACGCGCTGGTCTGCGCAGCCAGCGCAAAAGGGATACTGTCTAACCGCGGGCCATGGGGGTTCAGAAACTAGAAGGCGTTCTCGCACGATCTAGCAGACATCCGAGACACTGCGAGGTTGGTAGCGAGGACGTGATTGGCTTAATTCCTACTCGCACTATTAAGCTACGCCTGTCGCTGGCCGCCTGATCGGCACGATTGCCAAAGGTGTTTCACGGAGCGGGCGTGCCGTTATCCCACTTCCTCTCCAAGACACTCTCGGGATTCCCTCGCTGCGCGCCATTGCGCTGAATTGGCGTGCTCCGGCTGCGGCTCCTAGTCTATCCTGTGCGGCGAACCGGGAGGATTCATCCATGGACGTCGAAGTGATTCGGCTCAAGAGCGAACTTTTGGCCTTGGAAACGCTTGTCGTCGCCTTGACTCGCTCGCTGGCGAGCTGGCAGCCGTCCTTGGCCCAGTCACTGCGAGCGACGGCGGACGAGTTGCGGGAGCGCTACCGACATCTACCGATGCGGGACTCATCCCCTGAAACGGCCGATCTGGTGGCGGCCGAGTTCCAGGAGGCCTGGGATCGCCTGATGCAACTCGTTCTGCGGCAGGACTGAGCGCGGCCGCGCGCGCGAGGCGATAGCCTGGAGCAAGTCAGGTTTTGGATCGGAAAATTACCCTGACACAAGGGGCGGGAATAATCTCATCATCGAGGCGTCCGGTGATGGCGGGCGCCCAATCCGATGCCCCACCCGAGGTTCATGCCGGCGGCCAGCTCGTGGTTGCTGCGTGCCATTCCATTGAGTCCATGTCGATACTCATTGATAAAGGATTGAAGGAGGTGCGGCAACTACAGTCGCAAGGAAGTTTGACGGCAGAAGGTGATGAGCGCTGGCGAGGTGGACGTGAGGACCAACGCTGCTCTGTTCGCCAGTGTCGCCGCCGCCGGAACGAAACTAAGGAAATCTTCCATGGGCATATGCTTGGTGGCGGTTAAGCGACACCAGATCCTCGTTTGCATCAGCGCGCCCAGCGCCGCGCCGCATTTGAGAGGACGCTGGCGCTCAGTTTGGTGAAAGACCCGAAGTTCACTGGGGACGCTGCTACCCGCCCGCGGCGGCGGCCCTCTTTTGCGTCGCTGAGCGCGCCCGGGCTTAGGACAATATACCCGCCGGGAGACTCGAACATGAAATGGATAGTCTTGGCTTGTGCGACTCTGGTCGCCGGGTGCGCAAACCTTCCGCCCACGGACAACCGATAGTTTCCGGGTGCGGGTCAGGCCGCTGTGGACGAAAGGCGTGAATCTCGCGCGCTCGAGCTGGCGGAATCTAACTGCGTTAGTCACGGCAATGACGTTGAGGCCGGGCGCGTCGAAGGCCAGACGGTGTACAACTGTGTTGAACGGTAGGCCCCACTCTCCCCGCCGAAGCCTCGGACAACTCTTAGCGTCACATTGAGCCCGAGGCCCTGGCGCGTCTCGTGGGCTGGTCAATGACACTCAAGGCGCTGGCGCCGCGCCTGCGCCGCTCTCACTGCGGGAGAAGGTTGCGGAGGATGTGGCAGCGGCGAAACCCAGGTCCCGCGGGATCCAGAAGAATCCGCACCAGCAAGCCGCTGTGACGGCCGTCACAATTTAGCGCTCTGCGATATGACTTATGTGCGGTGCCGCACTGAGCACACGGTCCCGGGCAGACTAGCGTTGCCGGGTAGTCGGAATTTGCTGGCTCTCCCTGCCAGCGCCGGTCCGCCACCATCGAGTGCGAAACACTCAAAGGGATTTGGTCGTGAATCAACGGACCACCCATCCTGGCAAGTTCCCACCGCTCGGCCGACGTACGCCACCGCGAGGTGCAACCGCCAGCGGAATAGACGTCCACGAAGAGAAGTGGAGTACGGTCACTGTACAGCACGTGTACAAGATGCGCTGCGAGTGTGGCCGCTCATGGTTCGAGCTTGAACTTCCGAGGGTCGTTAAATGCCCTGCCTGCCATAAGCTCGGCTTCGTTTCCACGTAACTGACTCCGGCCGCAGCGACTGCGCTGCTCGCGAGGAACTCATCGACGCTCCCCTCGACCTTCGTCACCCGCGTCGAGTTCGGCAGCGTCGCGATGATCCCGTCGACACGACCACGAAGGCGCGAACTCGGGCTGCGTCATGCTCATCGAATCTGCCCCATGTTTGGCGAGGTACTCGCGCATGTCAGGGTGGGCGAGTGCGCGCGCGATGAGAGGGCAGGCCATCACCAGGCGGTGACTGTACCGTCGAAGTTGAGGATCCCCTCGGTTGCTCGAGCCGCGTCGAGTTTGTCGATGACGGCGATAATCCCAGCCACGCTCTGCGTAGGCGTGTTCGCTGCGATCTTCTTTCCTCCGCGGTAGTCAGCTGTGAATGCGGCGAACATCTGGGTTTCGGATGCGCCGGGCGAAACCACGGCCACTATGACGCCCTGCGGCTTGAGGTCGGCGCCGAGTGCCTGGAAACCCATGTTCAGGGCCGCCTTGCTCATGCGGTAGTAGTAGGGCCCGTTGGGCATCCCACCAGAGCGGGAAATCGAGCCGAGCCCGCTCGTTACGGCCACAATCCTCTTTCCCTGGCTCGCGATGACATTGTCTCGGAAAGCTTGAGAAACCGCGAGCGGTCCAAACGCGTTCACATCCATCACCGCCTGGAAATCCTTGCGGCTGAAGGTCCCGAGACTCTGCTCCTCGCGTCCGCCGAGCACACCGGCGTTGTTCACGAGCACATCAATGGGCCTACCGTGGTACTTCGCGGCGAGTGCCTTGATCTCGGCGTCATCGCTCACGTCGAGCTTGTTTATCACTACGTTTTTTCTGTCGCGCGCGAACGCCTGGAGTTCCATAGCCTGTTCGGGACGTCGGCAGGTCGCGATGACCGTGTCGCCGCGTGCCGCATACTGTCTGACGAACTCTAGACCAAGGCCGCGATCGGAGCCGGTGACCAATACGGTGGCAGCGGCGGCCTCGCTCATCACCGGAGGAAGAGCAACACATAGAATCGCGACCAACTTCTTCATTGGCGATCCTTATAGCGCGAAATCGTTCGAGCCAGGAACTCTGCCGGAGCCGACCGCGCGCCTGCACTGGTAGGTGCAGTGTGAAGGCCCGCGAATGCTTACGTAAAGGACCCTGAATCGCTCGTTGTTACCGGAGACTGCGGCGAGTGCCACAGGTGGGGAGTGCAATGAAGTGGTAGCGGGGCGTGATTTCGCTTCCGTCTACCTTCTTGCGCCTGCCGCTAGCAGCTTGATTCCTGAGGGTTTCCTAGCCCTTGTCCTCCGCCCCGTGGATTCGCTCTCCCAAGGGCAGGGCGGCGACGCGAGGATTCAGCCCCGTATTGCCCGCATCGGCGCCGGGGCGGTTCTGACGACTAAACTGATCGACTACGGTGAGCACCCGAAATGGCCTGCCATCGAATAACTGATCGTGGACAAAAGCCATGCTCCGGCGCTCGTGCGTGCGCTGTGGCTGAGGCACTGCCCTGGATGCAGGCAGATGTGCTTGCGACGACGCACGCGCATGCGTATTTGCAGGCCTTCCGTCCGATACCAACGATGGACGCGCTTCTTGTTCACAAGCCAGCCCTCACGACGCAGCATCACGTGGATGCGCAGATACCCAAAGCGCGGTCGGGCATACGCGATCTCCCGAATCCGCAAGCGCAGCGCCGACTGATCGCGGGGCTGACTCTTCGCACACCAGCCGCCGTGCGAGAACTGGGCGAGCCGGATGGCCTTGCGCACACTCACCGAGTAACCCTCCGGAATCCATCCGCTGGTCGAGGGTTCGATTCCGGGAGAGGACTCGAACCCGAGCCACAAGTGACTGATTCTGAGGTACTTTCATCCGGATCCCGCAGATTCTTACCCGTTGATTTCCCCGCTCCTGCCTCGCCTCTTGAGGGCGGGCTTTGAGCCGCCCCGTAGCGGGTAAGCCGCAGAACGAAGTTTCCTGCTTCATTTCCAGAATGTGGAAGAGTTGTTCCATTTCATGGAACTAAGCGGTAGGCTCGCTGTCGGTGATTGTAGTCGGTACCGACGTCGTCGAGCGCTATTTCGCAGCACGAGCCGGCCACAAAGGGATCAAGGCGGCCCGTGCGCAGTACGCCGCCTGGCGTGCGATCGCGGGGACGGCACAGTGGCAGACGCCCGACGAGGTTAAGAAGTTTCATCCGAAGGCCAGAATTCTCAAAGGCGGTCGGGTGGTCTTCAATATCAAGGCAAATGACTATCGACTCGTCAGCTTGGTGGACTACAGGGGCAGGGTGGTCATGATTCGATTCTTCGGCACTCACCAGAAGTATGACGAGGTGGATGCGGAGACAGTGTGATGAAAGCGACATTGATCATCATCGAGAACCATAGGGATCATGCTCAGGCAAAGGCGTTGATGGAAGAGCTCATGGGGTCGGATGATGTTGCAGATCAGGCGCGGATGGCGGCGCAAGCGCGTCTGATCGAGGCGTATGAGCGTTCGCGTTGGCCGCGGAGGCGGCCCACGCTGCCCGATCTTCTGACTTATCTGATGGAGCAGCACGGTCTCTTGCGTGCGGACTTGGTGCCTCTTCTGGGTACGGCGAGCCGGGTGAGCGAAGTGCTGAACGGCAAGCGCGAATTGAGCATGTCCATGGTGCGAAAGCTGCGCGAACGATTCCAAATTTCTGCGGATCTGCTGATATCGGCGAAGCGACCGCGGGGACTTGCTGCATAGACGGAAACTCTCCGAGGCACAGAACCGTGGCGGCGACGGCTCACATTCACCGACGGGCGAGGTCCGTGTAGGGCCGCTCCCGCACTATCGTCAACAATGAATGACCTGGCTAAGTCGTCACAGACGGCGCCCCGCAAGGCGAAGCCAGCCGATCATGGCAAGCTCAAGATCGGGGATGACTGGAATGCAATTCGCATCATCGCGCTCTCGCAGAGCAACCCCTTGAAGGCGATTGCCGAGTTCGTCGAGAACAGCATTGACGCCAATGCGAAGACGATCACGATAACCCGCGGCCGCGAGCACGGTGAACACTACCTCTCTATCAGCGACGATGGTGAGGGGGTCCCGCGCGATGGTGATGGGCGGCCCAACTTCAAGTACGTGGCCACCCACATCTGCGATTCGATCAAGCGGCGGCTGAAGGCGGAGGGAGGCGGAAAGAGTCTGCAGGGCGAGTTCGGCATCGGGCTGCTGTCTTTCTGGACGGTCGGCAACACGCTCACGATGATCTCGACCGGGGCCGACCAGCGCTCGTACCAGATGACGATGAGCAAGGGCGACTCGGGTTACGCCGTGAGCGGTCGCCGCACGCTGATCGCCGAGCGAGGCACGGAGCTGCGCATCAGTCCGTTGCTCGAGGGCATCCGAGCTCTCTCCGGCGAGAAGATCCAGTGGTATCTCGCCTCTGAGCTCCGTGATCGGATCCGCATCGCCAAAGTTCGTGTGACGGTGATCGACCGACTGGCACGCAAGCAATTCGAAGTCGAGCCGCGCGCTTACGAGGGTCGGCTACTGCATCAGCTGCCCGCCATCTCAACCCCTTTCGGCGAGGCCTACGCCGAGCTTTATCTCGCCGAGCCAGGCGAAAGCCGTCGCGTGTCGCTCTCGCGCTCGGGCACGCGAGTCATCGAGGATGTCGGCACGCTATCGGGTCTCGAAAGGGGACCTTGGGTGTCCCGCTACCTGCAAGGTCTCATAGACGCGCCATTCCTGAATCTGACGCCTGGTACCCGTAGCGGCATCGTTCACGATGAGCGGTACGCGGCACTCGTGCAATCCCTGCTGCCGCTGGAGCAGCATCTGAATGCGCTCATCGAGGCGCAGCAGCGCGCCGAAGAGGAGCAGGCCAGCCGGGAGTCCTTGCGGGCCATCCAGCGAGCGTTCCGCGAAGCGCTGCTGGCGCTTCCGCCCGAAGAGTACGACTGGTTCGATATTCATACGCGCGCTCGACGCGAGGGCGGGCGGGAAAAATCGCCCGACGGTGGTGGTGCGCAGGATGCAGTCGGAACGAGCGAACCCGCCGAGCTGGGCGTCGCTGAACCCAATATTCACCCAGAGCCGCAGCGTCAGTTCTTTGACTATGCAGGTCCCCTGTTCAGCGTCGTGATCTCGCCCGCGTCGAGCACCACGCCGATCAACCAGCGGCGAAGGTTCCGCGCCTTGCCGCGCGATCGCTCGCGGCGGCGGGTGGTGGAGGACCTCGAGTTCTCATGGGAGATCGTGGAGGGCGGGGGATCGCTCTCAAACGCCCGCGACCAGGAAGTCGAGTATGAGGCGCCGGCGACGCCGCGCCTCGCACGGCTCAGGGTTTCGGTGACGCAAGGCGAGGTCACGTGCATCGCAGAGGCGCTCGTCACGGTGAGCGCAACGCTCGAAGCCTCGGTAGGCTCGGCGATGGCGAACGCACGCGGGCTTCCAGGGTATACCTTCGAGCGCGCAGCCGGGGAGCTGTGGCGGTCCCGGTTCGACGCGG
Source organism: uncultured Gammaproteobacteria bacterium (assembly GCA_963837075.1). Taxonomy (GTDB): domain Bacteria; phylum Pseudomonadota; class Gammaproteobacteria; order Steroidobacterales; family Steroidobacteraceae; genus 13-2-20CM-66-19. The sequence goes on from CAWILY010000009.1 coordinate 2,577,865, forward strand.
AGCGCAACCTGATCATCGTCAACAACGGGCATCGTGACTTCGTGTTTGCGCGCAAGAACCGCGCGTTGCAACTACGTTATCTCGTTCGGCTCTACGTGAAGGAGCTGGTGCTCAGAAACTTCGCCGGCATTCCTTCCGATCAGCTTCTCGAACGCATGGTCGAGCTGTCTCTTTACGCGGAGGAGAAGTTGAAGTCAGGCTAGCGCAGGCGGTACGGAGCGCGACCGCGATGATCGAATCACCCCAAAATAAGGTATTCACTCCGGCAGCTCCGGTCCGGCTGATCTGAGATCGTGGTGTCACCGAACGGATTCTCCGATTGGCGTTGCAATCCGGTGCATTGGGATGCAAACCGTTGCAAATGGTAGCGGGGGCAGGATTCTCGAATGTCCGCAGGAAGAGGGCGCTCCGCCGTGCGGCCCGGACTTGGGAGTTCGTAATCTCGACCGCTCCGCCGAATTTAAGGACGTGCCGCCCGCCCTTTTGGGCGGGCGCCTTAGTTCCGATTCGTGAAGAGTGTGCTGCCTCGTTTTTTGCGAATCTTCCCAGCGGTCAGCCTGGGCAGCCGCCCATTGCGATCGTTTTTTGCAGGTAGAGTGACCTTCGGGTCTTGCGGGTTCGCGCTAGGAGTCGCAGTAGCGCTCTCGCTGTCAAATTGTCCCTGATCGTTGAAGAAGGGATCTCCAAAGAAGCCGTATTGCACACCGTTCGCGTCCAGGTCAGTTCCGGAGACTTCCCCCTCCAGGTTGATGTCCTCAGTGGCGCCTCGAGGGGTGATGCGCATTCCCCGCAAGAGACTCGCCTGAGTGGGGTGTCGCAGTGCTTTGATCTTGTCCGGTTCTGACCCCGAAGCTGCCTTCGTCTACGTCCGCTCCCGGGCCGTCTGATTTCTGGGGCCTGAGCCATTGTGAGGTATCGCACTGCTGCTGCCGATATCTCGCACCCTGTCGCAGATGGATCCTCGCGTCTTTTCCGCACTCGTTGGACAATAGCCGCACCGCTCTTTACTTGATCCTTTGATAAAGAAAGAAACGAAAGGAATGATAATGGGGCAATGGACACACGCGTTAACAGCCGTTCTGGCCGTCGCGTTGTCGGCGGAGGCTGCCACTTTGAATGGACAGCAGAATGCCGGGACAACCACGAATGGTCTCGAACCCACGCCCCTTCTCGGCTGGAGCAGCTGGAGCTTCCTGCGCAAGGAACCGACGGCGGATAAGGTCGAAGCTCAGGCCCGAGCGATGCGGGACTCCGGCCTTCAGAAACTTGGTTACACCTACGTAAACCTTGACGACTTCTGGTATCAGTGTCCGGGCGCGCAGGGTCCAAACGTCGACTCGTACGGCCGCTGGGTGACAGATCCATCGAGATTCCCACCCCGGGGAGATACCAACGGCATCAAGGTCGTTGCCGGCTACATGCACAGTATGGGGATGAAGTTCGGGATCTACGTTACCCCGGGTATTTCGAGTCAGGCGGTGAGCAAGAAAACATCGATTGAGGGCACGCCGTACACGGCCGCCCAGATTGCGAATTCCTCAGTGAAGGAGAGCAATTACAACTGCAAAGGCATGGTCAGGATCGATTACAGCAAGCCCGGCGCGCAGGAGTTTATCGATTCATGGGTCAAGATGCTCTCTGGGTGGGACATCGATTACATCAAGATCGATGGAATGAAGAACAGCAACGCCCCTGATATTGAGGCGTGGTCGAAGGCGATTAGGAAAAGCGGGCGGCCGATCGTCCTTGACGTCACACAAGGCAGCTTTACAGCAGCCCTCACTCCGACATTGATGAAGTACGCCGATCAATGGGAGTTCGCGCCCGATATCGAATGCTATCGATGCGAAAAGGGCAGCAGCAGCTATCCGCTGACAAGCTGGAAAGATGTTTCGAATCGCTTCAACTTTGTGGCCGACTGGCAGCCTTATTCAGGTTCGGGGAGGTTCAACGACTATGACTCCATCGAGATAGGGAATGGCAGCAACGACGGGCTTACTCCGGTCGAACGTCAGACGCAGTTGAGCCTGTGGGCGCTTGGAGCGGCGCCCCTCATCCTCGGCGTCGATCTTACGAACCTCGATCAAGAGGACTTGCAGAAATACCTGAAAAACGCCGCAATCCTCGCGGTTGACCAGGATTCGATCGCTGCGAAAAGGGTCGTCAATAACGGGCACCAGCAGGTGTTCGCCAAGATGGAAAGGAACGGAGACGCGATCGTGGGTTTGTTCAACGCCGGCGAGACAGAAAAGAAAATCTCCATAGACGCATCTGCTGTGGGCCTCTCGGAGAACAAAAGCGGCTACTCCACAGACAACCTATGGACGGGCGAGACCAAGAAAACCAGCGGCGACATCGATGCGGTTGTCCCACCGCATGGGGTGGTCTTATACCGCGTCAAGGCGCTGTGAAAGTGTACAGCCTGACCCGACGCCTGCAATCTATCTGGCGGGTCCAGATAAAACGAGCCCGCGAATTCGCGGCGATCGCACGCGCCACGTGCCTCCTGCCCCGCGTTTACAGCTCCGCGACGGAGCCGGCGCCGGTTGCGGCCGAGGTGGTAGGAAATCCAATGGTAACGGTGGCAGGATTTGTCACGTTCGCGGCGGCCGTTTCCGTTCTTCGCAGCGTGCGCGTGAAGTAGGGCGATCAGCAGAACGGCCGAGCAAGTTCCGAGATTTGTGGTAGCGGGGGCAGGATCTTCGAGTATCCGCGACGTCTCCCCCTTTTTGAGTAGCACTTGGGTTTAGAGTCTACCCCCGGGTTGACGCTGCCCCATTTCCCGAGGCTCTGTGCCTATTGGAACGCCGCGACCACATACTCGCTAGCGTTATTATCGGCGAGCAGTTTGATTTGCGTGGGAGTGCCAGTTACGCCAGTTCCCGTTCCGGGAACGAACGCCGCGAGCCCGCCAAATGTCACATTAACCCCTCCGCAAGTGCGGACATGCCCGGGCGGCCAGGTCAAAGTCCTCCACCTGTGGCCGGGTCAAACTCCTCCAGGTGATGCGAGGGGACGCATGATGTTTACGCGTTCGCAGCTTCTTTCGCAACTCGAGCTGCGGCCTCTTTGAGTCGCCAGCTGCGGCCTTCGAACTTCAGCAGATGGCCGTGATGCATCAGCCGATCGAGGAGCGGGGCCACGACGACGACATCGCCGAGCAACGCCGGCCAGTCCTCCACTGGTCGATTGGAGGTGACCACGGTGGCGGATTTTTCGTAGCGACTCATGAGCACATCGGCGAGTTCGTCGCCGGCGTGCGGTGGCAGTCGGCGCAGGAACAGGTCATCGACGACGAGCAAGCTTGCAGCGGCGAGCTGCTGACGGTACTTACCGATCTCGCCGAGCTGACGGGCCTCGTGGATTTCGTCGATCAGCACATGCGCTTCGCGATAGAAGACGCGGTAGCCGTGCTCGATGGCGATGAGAGCGAACGCCTTGGCGACGTGGCTCTTGCCGGTGCCAGGTTTGCCGATGAGCAGCGCATTCTCCCTGGCGTCGAGGAACTTGAGCGTGGTGAGCTCGAAGATCTCGCGCTTGGGGAGCTTGGGGTTGTACGACCAGTCGAGATCCTGCAGGGACTTGCGTTCGGGGAGCCCGGAGTGACTGAAGCGCCGCTCCAGCAACCGGCTGCGGCGCCGATCGAGCTCATCCTGCACGAGCCAGGAGAGGCCTTCGAGGAAGTCGCGGTGCTCAGTGGTGATCTGAAGCGCGCGCGTCTCGAGCGTGGCGCTAATGCCCGAGAGGCGCAGGCCACGCAGAGCTTTGTGCAGTTCGGTGGTGGACATCGGCATCGGGAGTCTCCTTCTGTGATGAGAGTCGATTTCAGGGGATGGGGAGGTAGCGGGTACCCTCGCGATCGCCGCTCCTGGAGCCTTATAGGCGGCACGTTTTTGGAGCGAGCGGCCAAAAACCGCTGTGCGGTGCGGTGTCATCGGTTACCAGCCCTGCTGGGAGTGCTCATCAAAGAAGCGTTGGTAATCGCTGATCGGGGCGATCTCGGGAGCCGCTTGCGCGAGTGTCGGGTTCGGCCGGGCGAGCCGCGCCGCGGTACGCCGCTCGAGCGCGCGCCTGATGGCGCGATACGAGCAACAGTTCGCGGCGAGGGCCGCGGCGCAGACTGCCTCGATGTCTTCGCGAAGGTGCTTCTTCGGCAGATTGGTCAGCCCGTAGAGCGCTTTCTGGCCTGTGCGGCCGAGTGTTTTGAACAGCAGCTCCCCGAGCCGTCCCGTGTGAGGGCCGATCTTGGCGGCGCGGGTGAGGAGTCGGCCGGTCTCGCGGGAGGGATTAAAGATCCGATCCTCGGGTTTGAGCGCTGCGTAGCCGGGGCGTGCCGACTTCGGATGCCGCCGCAGCACCGTCCCGTGAGCGTGCAGGATCTCGAGCTCCTCGGCGTACACACGCACGGTGACTTCCGAGTACAGCCGCGCGGGCGCGGCTGGGTAATAGCGTCCATCGACGACGACGCAGCCGCTGTCATCAACGGTGCGGCGCTCGTGGCGGAAGTAGCGGAAGCCTTCGATCGGAAGCGGGCGCAGATGCGGCTGTTCTTCCAGATACATCGCGAGCACCTGGCGCTTCTTGCGACCGTGGATGCGCGGGGCCGCCCAGCGTTCCTCCCAGTGCGCGAGCCAGGCATTCTGTTCCTCGATCGACTCGAACCGGCGGCCCTTGAGCGCGGTGGACTGCGTGTGCTGGATCGCCGACTCGACGGTGCCCTTGCGGTTCGGGTCGCCGACGCGGCAGACGTCAGCCACGACGCCGTAGTGGGCGAGGAGCGCCGCGTACACCGGGTTCAGCTCCGGCTGGTAGAGGTCCGGCTTTATGACGCCTTCGCGCAGGTTGTCGAGCACCACGTACTTCGTGGCGCCGCCCAGCGCCCTGAAGGCTTCCTCGTGCAACCGTGCCCAGGTCTCTTGGTTCGTCTTCCACACCACCTTGCGGAAGCTCTTCCCCGAGTACTTCAACGTCATCACGAACAAGTACGGCCGGCGGTAGTTGCCGTTCGCGGTGCGGGTGAGAGCCCCCTGCCCGTAATCGACCTGGGCTTCCTCGCCCGGGGGGAACTCGAGCACGTCGTAGCGCTCAGGATCGTGCGCCTTGAGCATCCGCACGAAGCGCTTGACCGAGTTGTAGCGGTGCACGAAGCCATATCGCTCGACCAGATCCTGGTAGATGCTCTGGGCGTTGCGCCCGAGCTGGACCTGCTCCTCGATGAACGCGCGGTGCGGCTCACACGCCGAGGGTGTCTGGCTCACCGCAGCCGGTGGCCGGGGTGGGGGAATTTGTCCGATCAGCTGCGCAGAGCCGGCGGCCACCCCGGGGGAATTTGCCGCGTACCGGCGGATGGTCTTGCGATCCACCCCAATGCGCCGCTCGATCTCGCGCTGGCTTGCCCCGTTCGCCAGCATCGTCGCGACCGTAATCCGCAAATGCGCCTTCAAGACGTTCACTCCTGCCTCCCTCGGCGATGCCGAGGGATCAGCGTAACGTCCCGTCGCTTCAGGCCTGCGCCGCGCGTCTGCGCGTCGTCAGACCTCACTCACCTGGAGGACTTTGGGGTGGCCAGAGGTGGAGGAATTTGGGTGGCCGCCGGGGCGGACATGGGTCTCGGCATACACATTGAATTTCGCATTGATGAGGCTGAATGCGCCTGCATAAGTGCAATTGTTGGAGTCGAGGCCTATGAAAGAGCCGTCCGGCTGGATGGTTGCCGTCAGGGTCATGCCCTTAGAAGTCGAAGTCCAGTTGCCGGCCAGAGTGGTGAGAGACGATCCGGAGTGATGGGTATTTTCGAACGTCATGGCCAGCGACTGTGTATGACCTGACCCGCTCAGGGTCGCGTTCAGGTTCGCGGCGGCGGCGACGCCGGTGATCGAGCCGGCGATAACATGTTTCCCGTTCGGCAGCGAGCCGCTTTGCGAGTACCCTGTGAATGTCCCGCTGAGATTGCTGCGGGCCGTGTCGACCTTGAGGCGGTAATAAGTGTCGTTGCCGCCGCTCATGCGGCCATCGCCATTTTCGGCAAGGATGCTGATGACAGTCTGACCTTGCGACTCGGGGCGCTCGCTTAGTGATCCTGCGTACATCCCCGCATGATAGATATAAGGCCCCGGGCAGGCTGCGTATGAACCGTACGACCCGTAGTAGCCCAAGGAACCGCAGGAGCCATAGCCATTGTTACTGCCGCACCCCACCATCAGGGAAGTGCCCGTGACGGCAACGATCGGAGCGATCCTCTGCGGTCCGCTCATGCTGATGATTATGCGGCGCCCTGGGAGCTTTGGCAGCTTTTTTTGTTTTCTATCGTCATCCAGACACCTCGGTGTGTTGAATCCTGTTTCAGAAACCGCCTGAACGTAACGCACGGTAGTTGCAGGCAGTTTATGGGCATTGAATTTAAGCTGAGCGATCGGGAACTGCCCGCCTCGCCCGCGTTCATTCAATTCTTGGCGCAGGCGCTCCTGCCCACCGCGGCCGAGCCTCAGGTATGGCCTGACCAGCTTTCCGAGCAGTTATGGCATGTAGACGCTGAGCAACATCAGCGTGTGGCCAGCGCGGCCGAACAGGTTATGCGGACGGAGCAGGGACGTGCATGGGTGGCACGCGCCTATTCGCTATTTGTCTCTCTATTGACCGGGGATCTTGAGCCGCTGGAGCAATTCCAATCCCGTTTTCGTTTCATCACCATCACCGGCATACCCCGGACGGGAGGTTCTTACCTCACGGCCGAGATCTACAAGTCCCTGAACATCGACCCACACACAGTGCCCAACGTGATTGCGCACGACAGTTTTCCAGAGGCGGGACCCTATCTACTCGTGCCAGGATTCAACAGCTGGACCACAACGCTGAAATCAACGGCGGAATTTCTGACCATCGTGGAGATCTTCTTTGGCGGACACTGCGCGCGCAGCGGGAAGATCGTAGTGCCCAAGAAGCTCACCCAGAGCGTTTACGCGGGGGCCTTCTTTCAGCGCGTTTTTGGTCCTGAGTCTGAGCATATCTTCACGCTGCGACATCCGGTGGCGGCCTGTGTCTCGACCTACGAGAAGTCTGGAGGCCTGCCCCGCGATGGACGTTTCGACGTGCGCTCAAACATCGAAGCTTGGTGCAGCCGGGATCTTGAGCATGAGGGCTGGTCTGCAGCTCAGCTGAGCGCCATGGATTACTTCGATGTGTATCTACGTTACTGGGAGCATTACCACCTGCGCCTGGCGACCGACATGACCGTCATGCGCCGGCGCCCTCGCGTCGTGGCGTACGGTGCCGACGCGTTTACATCGCTGGCGCAGCATTACTATGACCTACATGAGAGCAGCTTACAGGCGGCACCGTTTCAGGTGGCTGATGAAGCGCAACGACGTCACCCGGTGTGGATAGATCTTGCGCGGGTATCGATCGACCGCATCACGGGCATTTGGCAGAGTATGGGACTCGTGTTCCCACGGGAAGAGATCGCTCAGGCCCTGTAAGGGTAGCGCCAGTGATGCTGAATTTCGCAAAACTGCCCGCGATCGCAGGACCTCTGCAGGATTTCCCCGTTGGGGACCGGCTGATTTCCCGAGTTGGGGACCACCCTGAAGGGGTCACCGGCGGAGCCGTAGGCGACGATTCTTAACTGTCCTTCTTCTTGCTGGCAAGTTTTCGTGCTTTGACGCCGCGATAGCTCTCGCCGGTGATGTGGATTTTAAGGGCTGAGTGCTCGAGACGGTCGCGGATGGCATCGGCGATGACGGGATCTCCGATCACTTCGGTCCAGTGATCGAGCGGCAGTTGCGTGGTGAAGAGCGTGGATTTGTTGATCGACCGTTCTTCGAGCAGTTCGCACAGATCCTGTGCCTCGATCGCCGAGAGTTTTCGCATACCCATGTCGTCCAGGATGACGAGGTCGGGTTTGGCGAGCTTGTCGCGATAGCGCAGGTACGTGCCGCTGGAGCGGGCGAGCGCGAGGTTCTCCAGCCACGTGGTCAGCGTCATGTACAACACCGACTTGCCGCAGGCACAGGCGTGTAGCCCTGCAGCCTGAGCGATGAAGGTCTTGCCGACGCCAGTCTGGCCGATCAAGAGTACCGGACGGGCATCATGCAACCACTGCAGGCTGTAGAGCTCCTTGATCTGGGCCTTGCTGATCGAGCGAGAGGCGGTGAAGTCGATGTCCTCGAACGCTGGGCGCAGGGTGAACTTGGCGGCTTTGATGCGGTAGCCGGTCTTTCTTTCCTGCCGATAGTCGGCTTCGGCCTGCAGCAGCGTATCGAGCAGCTCGCTGTAGCCGGATTGATCACGGGTGGCATCCGTGACGGCCTGGTCGAAGGCCGAGAGCATGCCGAGTAGTTTCATCTCGGCCATGAGGTTTTTGGCGATCGCGGTACTCATAGATTCAAGTTCTCCTGGGGTGAGGTGGAGGGGATAGGAACGGTTTCGGTTTCGGCGGCGGCACCCGCGACGTAACGCAGCATGGGATTTCCGGGCTGGCGCACGATCTCGCGGTTGGCTTCGGGCTTCAGGGCTTGTTTGCGTGCTTGATCAAGCAGCGCCTTGAAGTACGGGACGCGGAAGCGGTTGTAGCGGCGCATGCTGGCGATCGCCGCGGCGATGCGCGCACTCGCGAGCTCGTGCCCGCTCTGGTTGATCTCTTTGGTGCAGCGGCTGAGGAAGCCCTGGCAGCGGCGGATGTTGCCGTAGACATCGGCATTGAACAGCTCCACGAACAACTGGTTCAGTTCGGGGTGGATGAAGCGCGATTGCGAGAGGAGCTTTTGCGGCGTGGCCTCGTAGTACGCCTGGGAGGCCGGCGGGAAGTGCGCATCGATCTTGATGCGCCGGCCGGTGCGATGGCGGCTGCGGGGGTGGATCGCCAGGCGTTCGAGCCTGAGGAAGATCTCGACTTGGTTCTCGGTGATCTTGACGCGCAGTCTCTTGTGCCGGTGGATGTGCGGGGCGCTGTAATAGTCGCCCTCGACATAGACGTAGCAATCGGCGTGCAGCGTCGCGTCCTTCCATTCCCCGCAGTCCACGCCCCCGATCGGCAGCCCCTTGAGGGCGGCTTTCTCCACCGTCTCGAAGCGCTCGCGGCGCGAGACGCCAAAGCGCGTGTGGCGTCGATCATTGATGCGCTCGATACACACGCTGAGCGCCCGGTTGATCTCGCTCAAGGAGGTGAAGCGCTGGCGCCGATAGCGGAAGCGCACGTAGCGCATGAGGATTTTGACCAGTCCTTCGACGACGGCTTTATCGCGGGGCTTTTTTGCCCGCGCGGGGACCACCGCCGTGGAGTAATCCGTGGCCAACTGCGCGTAAGCGGGGTTCAGATCCGGGTCGTACAGATGACACTTGAGCACGCCTTGCTTCAAGCAGTCCGGCACCGTCACGTGCGTGACGCCGCCGTAGTAGGTGAACATGCGCCGATGACAGGCGAGCCAGTTGCGGCTTTTCATGTCCTCGGCCGCCCAGGCAAAGAGCAGATGGCTGAAGCCCAGCCCCGCCACGAAGACCCACGCCTTTCGGATCTCCCCGCTCTTGAGCTCGATCCACTCGAGCGGCTCGCCGGCGTAGTCAACTTCCACGCGCTCGCCGGGCTCGAACTCGCGTGCCGTGACGGAGGCTTCCCGGTACTGGGGGAACTTGCGGTAGAACTGCTTCCAGAAGTTCGAGTACGTGGTGAGGTTCTGCGCCTTCTCCTCCCAGAGGAACTTCAGCGGATGCCCCAGGCCCAGATCGTGGATGATCGCCGGCCAATGCAGCTGCGCCATCCACAGCGGATCGCTCGTCGACTTGGGCGCATCGGGCGAGAGGCGCTCCCCATCGCGTACCTCGCGCACCGTGCGGCGCGAGCACCCCAGAGCCCGTGCGATCTCGCGCAGCCCGCGCCCTTCAGCGAGTCGCCGCCGGATCTCCTCGTACCGATGCACCGTCATGCTCCGAAGCGCCATGCTGCCTTCTCCTTCGTGGTGGCCCACGAAGGGTGCGGCAGGCGCGCCCAGGATTGCGGCGACAACGGCTCTGGAGCCCGAAAACACCGTTCTGAGGGTCGTGGCCGGAAAATCGGCTGCACAGCAAGCCCGCAGAGCGGCGATCTAACCCCACCCCTGTGCTTGGCTACCCCTAAAAACCCTACAGACCCGGCATCTCTCGACATCGGCGGACCACTCCCATGACCGGGCACAGCGCCCAACAAAGGCGCCGCAGGTGGTCCCCAACTGAGGAAATCGGGTGGTCCCGAACTCAGGAAATCAGGTGGTACCCATCCCAGGAAATCGGGTGGGTCCGATCAGAGGAAATTCTGCACCTCGACAAGGCGCGCGAGCAGGGCGGCGCCCGTTGGATCGTCCTTGGTCGCTGGGAGCGATCGGCGACCGGCGCGCGGTTGCGCCAGTTATCAGCACTCTCGCGGACCAAGAACCGTCGATGCGTGCGCTGGCAAAGCCGAACAACCCGCCAAGGACAGAGCTTCGTGACGGCTGGCGAGAGTTTGTCCGCGCCGAGGGCAGCAGTGACGCCGTGCCGATCCATGTCGGCGTGGGGACCTGAATGCCTCCGGGAAGCTCGAGTTCGAGCGGTGCCGTGCCGCGCCCGAGTCGCACGGGCCGCGCGTAAGATGCCGACCAAGACGTATGCGCCTACGACGCCGAAATAAGCGTCGGGTCGAGGTCAAGCGGCGGTAGCTGCCTGCTGCTGTCTGATTCGGTTGGCTGGCAAAACCGCGAAAATCGCCGGTGTACAGAGGTGCTTCGGTGGACACGATAAATTGAAGGCGCCATGCTGCGCAGAGCGGGGAGGGCTGGTGAAGCCAGCGTGATTTTAGTATCGCGTCGTCAGTGCCGTGAGCGACATCGGCGAATGATCGAGCAGCCACGCCTCGAGGTGCCGATCCTCGCGGCTGAGAATGAGCGCACCGAGTACGACCAACGCGAGACCGAGTAACCGCTTGCCGCCTCGCCCGACCGCAGTGAGGGAGCGGCGCGTTCGCTGCAAAGCGACTCGCGACAGCAAACCGACCAGCAGCATTGGAAGGCTCGCCGCGATGCCGAAGACCGCCATGAGGAGGCAGATCTGTGCGAGGTCACGCCCCTGACTGGCGAGTGTTGTGGCGGCTCCCAGCGTCGGCCCCACACAAGGAGTCCAGACCGTTCCAAGAAGCAAACCGAGAGCAAACTGCCCTCCCAACCCTTCGAACTGAAAGTCTGACAGCATCCTCTGCCCGGAACTTGCCAGACCCGCGGTGGCGCGCGCGAACAGCGCCTGCAGTTGCTCGGAAATCAAAATGCTACCGAAGATAATCAGTAGCGCTGCGGCTATCTCGCGGAACGTCTCTCCTGCAAGCGCGAGCGATGCGCCCAGGCTCGCAAGTAAACTACCCACGAGAGCGTAAGAGAACGCTACACCGAGAGCGAGTGCCCACGGTCCCAGGCGGTGGGCGACGATCGCTGAACTCATCAGGATCGGCACGAGCGGCAGGACGCAGGGGGACAAGGTAGTGAGCAACCCCGCGATCAGAGCGAGACCATAGGTTCCCACACCGAAGGTCATTGGTCAGGCTCGCTGATCTCAGGAGAGGGCCTGTCGCAAGAGTGCGGCCAATTTCTCGGGACTCGTTTGCCCGGTTGAGCGGGCCACTTCCTTACCGTGGTGGAAGACAACGAGCGTGCTTTGCTGGGAGACGTTCAGGGACTTCCGAAGTGGAAGCTCAGTGTCATAGTCGGCGATCAATACGGTGAGGTCCTTGAATTCCGGTTTGGACAGGAGGTCCTTGATGATCGGTGCCTGCGCGCGACAGATCGGGCACCAGTCCGCGTGGAAGTCGACCACGACTGGCCGGCCGTCAGCGAGCAGTCGATCAAACGTGGCGGCGCGATAAGGCAGCTCGGAGGCTAAGGCAGGCGAGAGCAGAAGCAATGACATCAGGAGGCTGAGGACGACTTTCATGGGTTCTCCGACAATGGCGACTCTTTCGCGGTAGCCTGATTTGACGATATCCGGCCCATATATCTAGACCGACCCTTCGCGCAGTTTATGGCAGGGCACCAGAGAGGGTTGAGCGCCACAATCCATGCAGCCACCTCCGCCTCGCGGCACCGCCGCTCCGTGCGACTGGGATTCCGCGCGCGGCGTGTACATCGCTGTTGGCGGGCAGAGGTCCGCTCTTGCCATGCTCGGGCCTACATTCTAGCCGGTGAGCTCAAAAAGGCAGCTGGCGAGCATCAGGTCGCATTCCGTCAACTACGAGAGCCTCCTGCGTCGCTTCATCGAGAAGAAGCAGCGCGCCGCAGAAAGGTTTTCGCGGTCCTTTGCCCCAGGACGAAATTCGGACCGTTCGCCAGCAATGGGGTGGCCGAGCTCGTGTCTCTGCCATTCTTCAGCAGTTTCGCCCTGGGGAGGTTCCTTACCGATTCGCTCCGCTTGCCTTGCTACGCTTCCTGCTGAGGGCCATACGCAAATAGTTGCAGGCGAAGATTCGCCACGATGGGAGCGCGGTCACGGGCACCGAGAGCGCAGATGCGCTACAGTGTGTCGCGAAAAAGGGATATTCCGGGCCATCACCGCGCCAGAGCTTCGCATGCGCTGCGTTTCCAACAAACTTGCGACGGTCCTGATGCTGGCTCAGCTGGCGCTCGGGAACTCGAGCGCAGACGCCGCTCCCTTCGATCTTGTGGGCCCTACCCTCGAGGTCGAGGTCACCCGCGGTGGACTCACACTCCCCGCCGCTCAAGTTCCCAATCTTGCCATTGGCGATCGGGTGTGGGTGAAGGCGGATATCTCCCCCGGCGAGTCGGCTCATTACCTGATGGTGGCGGCTTTCCTCAGGGGAGCCACGAATCCGCCACCCGAAGAATGGTTCTTTGGCTGCGAGACCTGGACGCGCCGGTGCGCCAAGGAGGGCCTCACGCTGACCGTGCCCCAGGGAGCCGAGCAACTGGTCGTCTTTCTCGCGCCGCAGACCGGCGGTGCGTTCCGGACGCTCATCGATGCCGTGCGGGGCCGACCGGGAGTTTTTGTGCGCACCTCGCAGGACCTCAATCAAGCCGCGCTGGACCACGCGCGGCTGGACGCGTATCTTGCGATCATCCGGCATCTCGGGGAGGTGAATCCTTCGCAACTGAAGGAAGCCGCGCCACTTCTCTCGCGCAGCCTCGCCATCAAGGTGGACGAGGCGTGCCTTGGAAAGATCCCGGTGCTGCAGGCGCCGTGCCTGGCGCAGGGAAGGGAGTCGCTGATTCTGGATGATGGGCACAGCGCTTCCCTCGCCCAGTCGCTGACCTCGGGACCGGCGAGCGATCTGGCAATGGAGGCGAGCAATACCCCGCAACTCAAGTCCGGCTACTACGGTCCCTTTATCGGCTCGATCTTTGACATTGCGAAGATTCTCGATTCCCTCCACACCGCGAAATTCCAGTACTTCCCGGCGCTCGCCTCGGTGCAAGGTCGTCAAGTCGCCCTCACCTTGAATGCGCCGCCGTCATTTCACGATCCAAAGTCGGTCTTGGTCGTAGCACTGCCGGCGGTCGAGGCGCCTCAATTCCCGGCGCTGCACCCGGCCAATCCGAACGAAATCCTCTGCGCGAGCAAGGATCCCCTGGTGTTGCCGGTCGAGGGGGCTCCGGTCGTCTTCTCGACCGCCTACGCGCATGATGCGGTGCTGCACCTCACGAGAAATGACGGATCCCCGCTCGACCTGCCGGCGCGGGCCGACCCTGCTCGCGGCGGCTTTGTGATCAGCGAGGCCGCTGCGACATCCAAGAGCGTTGCAGACGCCACCACGGCATCTGTGCACGCTCAATGGGGATTCGACCGCTACGAGGGCCCAAGCTTCAAGTTGACGGATGCACAAGCCCAGGTGTGGAGCCTCACTGCAGAGGATTCTGCGGATCGCATCGTTGGTCGGGCGGACACGATCCACCTGCATGCAGAGAGCGTGAGCTGTCTGAATGATATCGTCCTGGTGGACGCCGCGGCTAAGTCCCATAAAGTGGACTGGAAGCAGATCCGTCCCAACGAAGTAGAGCTCATCCTGCCGCTGCAGGAGGTGAGCGCGGGCGAGCTGACTTTGCGGGTCAAGCAATTTGGCCGTCAGGACCCGCAGACCCTTACGCTGCACGCGTTCGCGCAAGCTGGGCATCTCGAGAGTTTCACGCTTCACGCCGGAGACACCGAGGGGATCCTCCACGGCAATCGGCTCGATAAGGTGCAGCGACTAACCTTCGGCAGCATTGGTTTTATGCCCGGGGCGCTCTCGACCCACGACGGGCGCGACGAACTCCTCATGCTGGCGCAAAGCGGATCGGAGACGCGCGCGCTCAAGCCTGGAGAAGCGCAGGTCACCCTCGACGATGGACGCAGCTTCAACGTCAAGGTATCCATCGACTCACCCCGCCCGAGCGCGGCACTGATAGGCAAGACGGTACAGTGGGCCGGCTCCGCCGCCGATAACGCCATTCAACTCTCGAACGAATCCGAGCTCCCGCTTGAGGCGCGTCTCACCTTCTCGCTTCGCGCACAATCGCCCGCGGGGTTTAGGCCGGACGAGAAACTGGAGGTGGCGACCACCGATGGCGCCATTTCGGCGGTGCTCAGTGTTGGCACGGGCGAGGTGAGGCTGCAGAGCCGGAAGGTCGCAGTCGTTACGCTGGATCCCTCGAAGGCACTCGGTGGCTCCGCCTTCGGTCCGCTTCAATTCCGGCGCATCGTGGATGGCGTTGCGGGCGGTTGGGTGCCGCTCGCGACCCTCGTGCGCTTGCCGAAGTTCACGGACGTGGACTGCCCGGCTGAGCCGGAGGTCACGTGTTCGCTCAGCGGCGCGGACCTCTTTCTGCTGGATTCGGTGTCCACTGATGCGGATTTCGCCCATGTTACTCACGTCCCCGATGGCTTCACGGAGTCGGTGCTGCGCATCCCACATCCGAGGGAGGGAAGGCTCTACGTCAAGCTGCGGGACGACCCTGCCGTTATCAACTGTGCGGTCCTGAATGTGAAAACACCCCCTCTCGCTTCGACGGAGCCGCTCTCGGCCGGACCGGAACACGTGCGAGTTCGGTCGCCATCGATACCAACTTCCGAGGCGCTTGCGGCGACCGAACCCGCGGCATCGCCCTCGGCGGCCCCGGCGTCAGCCCAGGATTCGAAGCCCCAGGAGTCCACCGCTCAGAGTCAAAATGCGATCACTTCAGCCAAGAGCCCGGCGGTCCATGCGCAGTAACCGCGCGGCAGCACGTTTGGGAGCGCCGCCTTCACCGACTCGCCTCGCGCCGCTCCATCGAGGATCGCGTTCTCGGGGGTCCCCTGCGACGGCCGGAACTTCGCGGGGTCGCCCGCGCAACCCGCGCATTGACCGGGAAGTAGTCACCGCAGTGCTCAAGACACTCCATGACGGTGGATACCGAGCGGTCACCTTGGACGGCATCGCGCGCAAGGTGAAGCGCGCGCGCACGAGCCTCTATCGTCGCTGGCCGAGCAAGCGACACCTGGTCGTGTTCGCCGTGCTCAGTGAGATGGGTGCGAGTCCCGCAGCCGATACCGGGACGCTTCGGGGCGACCTGCAGGCCGCGGTCGGAACCTTGCTCCGGGCGTTCGGCGGACCGCTCCGACAGGCACTGCCGGGCCTTGTGGCCGACATGGCACACGATGTCGAGCTGGCCGGGACCTTTCGGCGAGAGGTACTCGACGCACGTCGCAAGTCGATGCGCGCGGCATTTGCGCGCGCGAATGCACGCGGCGAGGCGCGCGGTGACTTAGACCTTGAACTGGTGCTCGATATGTTGACCGGGCCGTTTTACTACCGCATGTTGTTCGGCCATGCGCCGATCAGCCGCCACATGGCGTCTGATGTCGTCGAGCATGTACTGCGGATTGCGCGCCGCGCCTAGCTCTGCATGCGGCAGGACGTCCTTCTCCAACGCACGATCGGCCTGTTCGCGCTTTCGCTGCTCGCGATTGGCGTCGGCATCGTTACGGGTGTCGGCGCGGTGGCATTTCGTGCACTGATCGGGCTGATACACAATCTGCTCTATTTCGGCCGGCTCTCGCCCACTTACGACGCCAATGTCCTCGAACCCGGGAGTACTTGGGGAGCGGGCATCGTGCTCGTGCCTGTGATCGGAGGTCTCGCAGTTACGTTCCTCGTTTCGAAATTCGCGCCGGAGGCGCGCGGCCATGGCGTGCCGGAAGTGATGGATGCGATCTTTTATCGGGAAGGCAGAATCCGCCCGGTCGTGGCCGCAGTGAAATCACTTGCCTCGGCATTGTCGATCGGCACGGGCGCCGCGGTGGGGCGCGAGGGCCCCATCATCCAGATTGGAGCCTCCCTCGGTTCGACTCTCGGACAGTTGATCCGGATGGAAGTCTGGCAACGAATTACTCTGGTCGCCGCCGGAGCGGGCGCGGGTATCGCCGCGACGTTCAATACCCCGCTCGGCGGTGTCATGTTCGCCGTCGAGCTTATGATGCCCGAGGTGAGCGTGCGCACCTTCCTCCCAGTGGCGCTCGCCACCGGCACTGCGACCTTCATCGGATGGCGGCTCCTCGGTGTGCACCCGGCGTTCGAGGTGCCGGCGCGGTTGTTCCGCTCCGAGGCGCCCACCTCGCTCAACGCGCTGTTACTGTGCGCACTGCTCGGCGCGCTGTGCGGTGTGGCAGCGACCGGCTTTATACGCGGCCTGCACGTGTCGGAGAGACTGTTCGAGCGCACACGCAACCCGTATCTGCGCCATGCGCTCGGCATGTCGATGATCGGCCTCACGATGTACGCCTTCTTCCTCGGGTCGGGCCACTACCGGATCGATGGCGTCGGCTACTCGACCATTCAGCAGATTCTTGTTGGCGGCCTCTCGGCGGCACCCTTCCTCGCGTTGCTGTTCGTCAGCAAGCTCGCTGCGACCTCCGTCAGCCTCGGCTCAGGTTCCTCGGGAGGGATCTTCTCGCCATCGCTCTTCATGGGGGCCACTGTCGGGGGTGCCTTCGGAGCCACGGCACAGTCGTTGCTGTCATTGCCGAACATCACGGTTCCTGCCTTCGCGATGATCGGCATGGCCGCAATGGTGGGCGGCGGAACCGGTGCCGCGATGACCGCCATCGTGATGATTTTCGAGATGACGCGCGACTATGACATGGTTATGCCGATGATCATCGCCGTTGCGGTGAGCATCGGGATCCGCCGCATGCTGAGCGAGGAGAACATCTACACGATCAAGCTTGCTGGGCGAAAACATTACATTCCAAAGGCCATGCACGCGAACATGTTTCTAATCCGCCAGGCGCGCGAGGTGATGGAGAAGGAGTTCCAGCTATTGCCAAGGAGCACAGGCTTTGACGAGTTCCTGCGCATGCCGGAACACGGTGGAATGCTGCGTCATATTGTCGTCACGGACGGTGATCGGATCGCGGGGACGCTACGCGTCAACACCAGCCTGCGGCACGGGCTGGAGGGGGCCTACACCGGGGTCAGCCTCGGGAGCGTGGCTAGCGAGACCTTCACGATCGCGCATGAGAACGACATCATGTTCAATGTCATCCATCGATTCTGGCGCAAGAATGCGTCGATGATCGTGGTCATACGTGGCACTGGCGTACCGCGCGCAGCCGACGTAGTAGGAGTCATCACCAAAGAGCACATCGCGGACTCGGTCGCTGAAAGCGTTCGCCCATAGGGTCAGCACCAGATAATTCGCACGCTTACGATGCCTGGTCGCCGGTTTGAACACCGGGAACAATGTTGGCCGAGACCGGGAATGGACAGGGCCGCGCTGAGCGGTGTCGATCCAAATTCGCCCGGGCGATAGCCATAAAGGCATAAAGGGAGTCGTCCGAGTGGTAACGAGTCTGCTCTTATAAGTTATTGAATTATAAGGCCGTATTTTGGTAGCGGGGGGCCCGCTACACGAATATCCGCAGGAGGAGGGCGCTGCGCAGGGCGGCGTGAGACGGCAGCCCCGGGGACAGGGAGGCGCGTCCGCTGCCGACCTCCCGAGCTGGCTGTCGGCCCTCGCAGGAGCCGTCATTGAAATGATGCGAAGCGGACATCCGGCGCGGTCGTACCAGAGTCCGCACCGCACTCCCAGGCAGTCTTCTGGAAAATCCCTTTAGAATAAACCCGGTCACCTTTGATTCAACCCTTGAGCGCACCGCGGCTCCGCTCAGCTGATCGTCTTACTCGCGACATTCGACGGCGCGCTCTGCGTCCCATTGCTCGCAGTTGCGGCAATCGCGAAGTACCACGTCCCTGCGGCCAATCCTGTGATCGTATAGCTCGTCGTCGTCGGATCGGTGATCGTGACGGACTGCGTGAGCGCCGTGGGACTCGTGCCGTAGCTGATCGTATAGCCCGAGAGGTCCGTGAGCCCGGTGCCATTGGTGTTCAAGGTCGGCACAGTCCAGCTGAGATTGGCGTTGCCCAGGGGAGGCTGCGCAGCCGCCACCGTGATGGAGAATGCGGGCAACGCCGCAGACGAAAACCCGTCACTGGCGCTGATCACGATACCGGAGTACGTCCCCACATCCGTCGCCGCCGGTGTACCACTCAAGTGACCTGTGGCGATGCTGAAGGTCGCCCAGGCGGGCATGTTCGTAATCGAGAACGAGAGGGTATTGCCGGACGGATCAGTCGTCGTTGGCGTAAACGAGTACGCCGTCCCCGCGGTCACGCTCGTAGGCGGTGTGCCGGATATGGTTGGCGGCTGGGCGGAAACGCTGACCGTCACCGACTGGGTCGCGTTGCCGCCGGCTCCACTGCAGCTGAGTGCATAGATCGTCGTGACACTCAGCGCCCCCGTGCTCGCACTGCCATTCGTGGGTTCACTCCCCGACCAGCCCCCGGATGCCGTGCAGCTGTTGGCGTTGCTGGAAGACCAGCTCAGCGTCGCAGACTCACCGCTGCTGACGGCGGCCGGATTTGCGCGCAGGCTCACCGAGGGTGCCGGGGTGGAAACGCTGACCGTCACTGACTGGGTCGCGCTGCCGCCAGGTCCGCTGCAGGCGAGCGTGTAGGTCGTGGTTACACTCACCGCGCCCGTGCTGGCACTGCCGCTCGTCGGCTCGTTTCCTGACCAACCGCCAGAGGCGGCGCAGCTCGACGAGTTCGTCGAAGACCAGCTCAACATCGCAGACCCGCCGCTGCTGACGTGGGCGGGTGTCGCGCTCAGGCTCACCATCGGGGCGACCACTGCAGCGTTTACCGCGATCGCAAACGCCAACAACGACGCGGACGTGCTGCCGTCACTTACGCTGATCACGATACCGGAAGTAGTCCCGACGTCCGCGGCGGTAGGTGTTCCGCTCAGCTGTCCGGTCGCAGTGTTGAAGCTCGCCCAGGGCGGCTGGTTAGTGATCGAGAACGTTAGGGTGCTTCCCGACGGATCAGTCGTCGTCGGCGTAAAGGAATATGCCGTGCCCACCGTGACGCTGGTGTTCGGCGAGCCGGAAATTGTCGGTCCGGAGACTCCGGCGGCCACCGTGATCGCAAACGCGGGCAACGAGGCGGTCGCCACCCCGTCGGTCACGCTGATCACGATGCCCTGAGAAGTCCCAACGTCGGCCACTGCGGGGGCCCCGCTGAGCTGTCCCGTCGCAATGTTGAAGTTCGCCCATGAGGGCCTGTTCGTGATGGAGAAGGCTAGGCCATTGCCCGCCGGATCGCTTGCCGTCGGCGTAAACGAATAGCCCGTCCCAACAGTCGCATTCGTACCCGGCGAACCTGATATCAGCGGGCCGGAGACCACCACGATCGTAGATGCAGGCAGCGATGCGCTCGCCACTCCGTCGCTGACACTGATCACGATTCCGGAATAGCTCCCCACATCTGCGGTCGCCGGAGTGCCACTCAGCTGCCCTGTCGAGGAATTGAAATTCGCCCAGCCCGGCTTGCCCACGATGCTGAATGTCAGCGTGCGGCCAGGGCTGGCGGAAGCCGTCGGCGTGAACGAATAAGCCTGGCCCGCTTCCGTTCCGCCACCCGGCGTTCCGGAAATGATCGGCGCGGAGGTGACCGTGATGGAGAATGCGGGCAGCGAGGCGCTCGATGCGCCGTCTGCCACGCGGATCACGATGCCCGTGTAAGTGCCGACATTAGCGGCAGTCGGCGTGCCGGAAAGCTGACCGGTGCTGCTATTGAAGGTCGCCCACGCGGGCTGGCCGACGATCGAGAATGTGAGCATCCCGCCGGCAGCATCCGTGGCGCTCGGCTGGAATGAGTAGCTCTGACCGACTTCGACCGCCGTCCCGGGTGTGCCGGAGATGACCGGCGGCGGCGGTGGCGCGGTGTTCGCAACGGTGATTGAGAACGCAGGCAGCGATGCGCTCGACGATCCGTCAGTGGCGCTGATCACGATACCTGGATTGGTTCCCACGTTCGCAGCCGCCGGCGTCCCGGACAGCTGACCGGTCGCACTATTGAAATTGGCCCACGACGGCCTGCCTGCGATGGCGAAGGTCAATTTCCCGCCGCCGGCATCGCTCGCGCTCGGCCTGAACATATATGCCTTCGAGACGGTCGCGTTGGTGGCGGGCGTTCCGGAAATGCTCGGTGGAGGCGGCGGCGCCGCCGCTTCGACCGTGATGGTGAAAGCTGGCAGGGAGGCGGTTTGCGCCCCGTCGCTCACACTGATCACGATCGGGCTCGAGGTGCCGACGTCCGACGCCGCCGGCGTGCCGCTGAGCCTCCCCGTCTTCGTATCGAACGCCGCCCACGAGGGTTTGCCCGTGATGGCAAACGTCAGCTTGCTCGCCTTGGCGTCGGAGGCGCTGGGTTGGAATGTGTACGCAAGCCCTACCACCGCCTGGGTGCTAGGTGTTCCGGAGATGGTCGGCGGGGCCGGAGGCGTTCTAACGCCGACGGAGATGGCGAAGGCGGGGAGCGACGCCGTGTGGTGTCCGTTGTTCACGCTGATGACGATGTCTGAGTCGGAGCCGACGTCTGCGGCGCCTGGCGTGCCGACGAGCTGGCCCGTGTTCGCGTTGAACGTGGCCCAGGACGGTTTGTTCGTGACCGAGAAGGTGAGTGCCTTGTCGGAAGCACCCGAGGTGCTCGGCTGAAAGGAATACACCATTCCGACCATGGCCTGGGCAGCGGGTGTGCCGGAAATCGTCGGCGCGCTTGGTGCAGCTACGCTGACTGCCGCGGAACCCGCTCCGGGAGCCTCAGTGGTCGAACCCGAGCCACCCCCCATCGGGTCGCAGCCTGCGAGCGTTGCGGCCGAGAGCACGAAAAGAATCGGGTAAATCGCTCGTACGCGGCGATCGTTGCCAAACCTCATTGACACTCCCTGCTTCAATCGCTCGCGTTTCGCTCGTTGCGAAACTCCGGAGACTGCGACAGAAGACAGAGATGGCGGATGGCGGCGAGCCCGTATGCGGCATGAGCTCCTACCGGCAACCCCGCTATCTCAGGCTGTCGCTTGAGACCGGAGGCTTTGCGTCTCCGCCTCGCGGCGGATTTGCCTACTCAACTACTCAGCGATCGAACACAAGCGCCGAAAACAACACCATACATACTGACTTGAGTCCCAACACGCAACTCGTCGCATCAAGGCGACGTCGCTCACTTGCGACAGTGAATCTCGCGTTGCGGTAAAGAATTCCAACACGTGGGTGTGGAACGAGAATGTCAAATAGGCACGAAGCGCTGATGGGAGCACCTGCGCGCAGCAGCCACCGTGATCGACATCGAGGCGATAATGGCGGCAATCCCGACGGCGGTGACGCGCTATCGCGAGCGATTCGCTTAATTCCTACTCGCCCTGTTGATCTACGCTTGTCGCTGGCAGCCTGATCGGTCGGGCTAGCAAAAGGCGTCTATAGGAACGGGCGCGCTTACCGCGATTCGGTAGGGGACGGCCCGCAGGGGCGGGTAGGGTCCGCAGACGGCATGGCCAACCGACGGACCGCATCTATACGCCGCGGACGGGACGTGTTTGCCGGGTGCTTTCCCAGTGGTCTACCGAAGGCGCTGTGACCAGGGGGAAGTAGAATTAAGTGGTAGCGGGGGCCCGCTACACGAATATCCGCAGGAGGAGGGCGCTCCGCCGTGCGGCGTGAAGTGGTAGCGGGGGCCTGATTCGTTTAATTCCTACTCGGCCTTTTGACCTACGCCTATCGCTGGCCGCCTGACCGGCCGGGTTGCCAAATGCAGCTCACCGAGCGGGCGCGATTACCGCGATTCGATAGGGACGGGCCGCAAGGGGAGGGTAGGGTCCACGCCGCTCTCAGGGACTCTGCGGCTGCGGGCAGGGGGAGCGCGAGGGCAATGTGGCGATAGCTCAGCGCGGCACCCGCTAGCCCCGCTGACGCGCGGCGCTGGGTAGGTTCGCGGATGGCAGGCAGCGGCCGGCCGGAAGTACACCTTGCTTAAATATCTGCCGATAACGGCCATTCGCGCCATGAGGCTTCGGCTAAATAGCCCCGGAGTCATGTTTCGGAGGGCGGACGCGAACACCTTCGTCGGGTCAGGAGCTTATAATCGAATTCGGAAACTACAACGCAAACACCCCTGATAAGGTTTCCTGACCGCGCCCCATTTGCCAGGCAGACCAGCCATGCTCCCCTCAGCTCCGCTTATGTACCGAGCGCAGGATCAGATCAGCGTCGGCGATCCACCGCGCGGACGGCGGCGCCCGCTCACTTCAAGCCCGAACCAAAAGCTTGGCTGTACAGTCGATCCTATTCCCAATTCCACCGACGAGGCACGACGGATGAACGATGCCCTCACGCAGCAGGCCAAGCAAGCGGAACCGACTAGTTTCGCGTCACTTTGGAGCACGACCGCAGAGCCAGGCATCGCATTTCCGCCATTGACTGGCAACGCGCAGGCCGACGTCGCCGTGGTTGGTGCAGGGTACACTGGCCTCTCCGCCGCGCTTCATCTCAGGGAATGCGGCGCCTCCGTGATCGTCCTGGAGTCACAAGAGCCCGGCTGGGGTGCTTCTGGGCGTAATGGCGGACAGGTGATCCCTGGGCTGAAATACGATCCGCCCGAGCTGCTGCATATATTCGGTCGCGATCTCGGGGACCGCATCGTTGACTTCGTGGGTCAAGGACCCGAGCTCGTCTTTCGGCTCATTGAGCGACACGGAATCGTCTGCGACATGCGCCGCTGCGGCTGGATTCAGCCGGCCCATAACGCGGCAATGGAGCCTGTTTTGCAACGGCGCGCCGAAAGTTGGATCGCGCGCGGCGCCGACGTTGAGATTCTCGATCGTACTCGGACGGCCGAATATATCGGCTCGGACGCCTATCGATCAGGCTGGCTCGACAAGCGAGGCGGTACGCTCAATCCTCTTAGCTACGCTAGGGGGTTGGCCGCTGCGGCGCAGGTGGCTGGTGCTCGCATATATGCGGCGACCCCCGTGACGGGACTGGCGTTGGACGGCAGGAGCGGGTTTGTGCTGACGACGCCACGCGGTATCGTCAGCGCCCGCCAAGTCATTCTGGCGACCAACGCCTATACAACCGATCTCTGGCCTGGCGTACGTCAATCCATCATTCCGGTGCACAGCTTCCAGGTCGCTACCACGCCGCTCCCGGACCAAGTGCGCAGAAGCATCCTTCCGCACGGTCAGGTATGTTCCGATTCTCGGCGTCTACTGCTGTATTTCCGGATCGACGGGAGCGGACGGCTCTTGATGGGCGGTGGAGGCACCTTGAGCGAACCACGAAGCACTCTGGTTTTCCGACATCTCAGGGGCGCCGTCGAGCATCTCTTTCCTCAAGTCCGCGCGACTTTTGAATTCTATTGGTATGGTCGCGTTGCGATGACCGCAGATCACCTTCCACACCTTCATGAACCCGTCCCGGGACTTCTGACAGCGCTTGGCTACAATGGACGCGGTATCGCTATGGCAACCGCTTTGGGGACGATCCTGGCGAGACGAGCGGGTGGAGAAGCCCCCGACTCGCTCCCAATGCCGATCACTCCGGTTCACCGGATCCCATTGCACGCCTTCCGCCGGCTTTATGTCGGTGCAGCACGGACTTACTATCGTATAAGGGACGTCGCCTCCTGAGGGTTCATTCTGTTCGAACTTGATCGCCCAACGAGCGAGGGGAGGAGATGATGGCCGCACAATCCCGCGTTTCAAGATCCGACGCCAGCGAGCACGCCGACCAGCTTCACCGCGAGGCAATTGTGATTGATACGCAAGGGGTCGGCGTATTGCTACCAAATGTCCATCTGCCGCAACCTGCCTATGCTGGTCGCTCCTTCCTCGATAGAGCACGGGACGGCGGCCTTACCGCGATGAACACCACCATGGGTCTTGGCGGGATCGCGTCTGGTGTGGACGATCTGCGCGCTCTTCTTAACTCTATCTACGGATATTTGGTCTACTTCGGGTTGCACGCAGATCGTTTGCTCCTGGTTGAAACGGCTGCGGACATCGAGCTGGCGAAGCGCGACTGCAAGCTCGGGATAATTTTTGGTGTTCAAAACATAGCGCCGAAGATCGATGGAGACCTGACTTTACTCTGGATCCTACACAAGCTCGGGTTGCGCATCGCTCAGTTGACGCACAACGACCGCAATCCGCTGGGCTGCGGCTGTCTTGAGCCGATCGACAGCGGACTATCGCAGCTCGGTCGCGGCGCCGTGAGGGAAATGAATAGGGTCGGAATACTAGTCGACCTCGCGCACGCTGGCATGAAAACCGCGGCTGATGCATTCGACTATTCTACGAAGCCCTGCATCGTCTCCCACGCCAATGCGCGCGGTGTAACTGATAATCCGCGAAACTTTACTGACGATGTCTTGCGGCAACTTGCGTCACGCGGCGGTGTGGTCGGCGTGACTGCATACGCGCCATTTTGTCGACCCAAGGATGGTGGTCGCCCGTCGATCGAACATGTGGTCGATCACATTTGCTATATCGCAGATCTGGTTGGCATCGATCACGTTGGCTTGGGCTCAGATCACTTCGAAGCCGAGTCCGAGGTACGCTATGCCGCCTTCGCTACGCAGTTTCCGACGACTCAACACGGGTTTACGCGCGAAGAGATATATGCGACAGGGTTTGAGCGTGTCGACTGCCTCCCGCGATTGACTGAATCGCTCGTTGCGCGCGGTTTCTCCGATGTGGAAGTAGCGAAAATACTAGGGGGTAACCATCTTCGACTCTTTCGTGAGGTATGGAAGTCCTAGTGTTGAACCCCACCTAAATGACGTGCACAGGCCCAGGGGGCTCGTGACCGATCGATGGTTCGTCGCGGCGGAGGATTAATTGGTCTCAGGAATTACGGACGGCGTGCATCCGCCTCAAGTAAGCGCGATAAGTCTCAGCCTCATGCGTCTCGCGCGCGGCATCCCAGCCGTACACCTCCGCGACAGTTTGCGCTGCTTTCTCGGCAGCGTCGTAACCCATGGTCTTGGTCCAGCCCACACCGACTCGACGGAACAGCAAGTCGACCAAGCTCAGCGCGTGTTCGTGGCGCGCTGCGAAAACGAGATCAGAAAACGTCGCCTCCTTCCAGTCATCGACCACGCACGTGGATTCCCGATCATCAGGAAACTTCCTGGCTGCATAATTGATCTGCTGCGGCGTGCTTGACGGCTTTAGGCGTCCTCGTACGAGTTCCACCACTTCGCTTCCGGCGGAACGGTGCGTCATGATTGGCCCTGCGGTCATGGCGTAGACGTCGGGCATTCCCGCGTCGCTAAGGTCGTGTATTTCGCGCGACCGTTTGCCCTTCGGGAACGCAGGGTCATAGGTAAGCGGTCGTACGCCGGCCCAGCTGAACAAAATATCTGAGCGCTTGAGCCCGAGCCCGGGTAGTAAATGGTTCCCTTCATTGAGCAGACCGTCGATTTCTTCGTCCTCCGCTCGGATGTCGTCGAGATCGCCTTCGTAAAGGGTTTCAGTCGGACCAAAGTAATGCAGACCTCGCCAGGGTACGCAGTAAAGGGGCTCGTTCTGCTGATTCAACGTTGCGATGCCATAGTCCGCGCACTCCGGAGGCAACTGCACCATTATGTGGATACCCTTGGTGCCGACGACCTTGCGCCGCTGCGGCATCCCGGAGCTGCTATTAACCTTGTCGATCCAGATTCCCGCCATGTTCAACACAAGCTTCGTCTGGACTGTAACTGTGGCGCCCGACGGCACATCCGACAGTTCGACTTCCCAGACGTTGTTGCGCCTGATCAGGCGGGTGGCTGCGGTGTAGTTCCGAACGACCGCGCCGAGGCGTTCAGCATCAAGCGCGGCATCGACGCAAAACCTTTCCGGCCAGTCGAAGCGGTATTCAGTAAACGCTGCGACGGCTTCCAGTCGGCTCCAGTCGCGTAAGCCACTAACAAGCGGGATCTCTTTCGCGAGTTTGGGAGAGAGCATGCGTTGCTCCAAGGGAACATCCTTGGGTGCGATCGATGCAAGCAGTTCCAGCCCAACGCGGATTTGCCACGGACGGTAGACCGAGTCCTTCCAGATGGGGAAATGGAAATTAACTGGCCGTACATGCTCTGGCGTGGTCTTGACGATCTGGTGCCGTGCTGTCATCGCGAGTTTGGCCATTCGCAATGCGGTGCGGAAGTTGTGCGGATGACGCACGAATTCGAAGATTGAGTTGCCCGGAGCAAGATACCGAAGACCGCAGTGCAGAAGCCGACTCGAACGACTCGAAGATCCTGAGCCGTAGTCGCCCTTGTCAACCAGCAACACTTTGTATCCAGCGGCCGCAAGGTGTTGCGCGGAACTTGAACCATTAGCGCCTGCACCGATTACGCAAACGTCGAACGCGGCCTTTTCCAATTTTGCGATCGTAGGTCGCATATCGCTCTCCCAGTGCGGTTCAACCGCAAAAGTAAAGGCGTTGTGGTATCGATGATTTAGAGGTGACGTTAGGTACTTGAAGCTGCGCGTATACAACGCCGCTTTCCTTGGCTATCAAGCGCAGGAAAGAGACGCGACGGCATTGCGACCTTGAAGGATCAGATGTTCGCGCAGTTCCAGTAGTCACGCTTATTAAAGCTACCCGTTGCGATTTGTGTACCAAAGTTGTGTTGATTTAGAGCAACCCGACGGCTCAAACAATTCATTCCACGATCGACACTCACGCTTCCCTCGACTATGATGCACTCACAAATTGAGTTACACGCGGCAACGGTAAATGTTTCGCGACCGTGTGATCGGAAAGAGAACGTAGGCCGCCGCCCATTCGCGAGAAGTCATGGCCACAACGGGTTAGGTCGCAGATTGACGCCAGGGAGAGTCCTGCAATGCTGGTAAGAGGCTTCAAGACTTTTTGCATGCTAGCGGCTGTGCTGTTGCCATTTCGATTTGCCTGGTGTGCTTCACTCACCGAACTGGTGAAAGCTCCAATGCCCGATGGGCCGCTCTGGCGCCAGGGAAGGCTTCTCTACGTGGAGTATCCCGGACAAGGAGGCGTACGAGTATGGGATGGCAAGCGCGCCGTCACCTACTGGGAAAAGGATCATTGCGGCCCGGTGGCGCTCATCGAGTTTCGCAATCAGCATCTGTTGGTTGCATGCTATGACGCGAACACTATCGTGGAGCTCGATCAAAACGGCAAAGAGCTTCGTTCGATTGAACACGATGACGCTGGCAAACCGTTTGTTGGGCCGAATGATTTCGCCGCGGACGGCGCCGGTGGCATTTATTTCACTGCGTCCGGTGTTTTTGATTTGAAAGCTCCGATTACCGGCGCCGTACTTCATATTTCTGCTGATGGCAGCCATGTGGTCGAGGTTGCTAATACCATTCACTATTCGAACGGACTCACGGTCTCAAAGGATCGGAAAAATCTGCTTGTAGCCGAGATGTTTGCGAGTCGTATCCTTTCTTTTCCAATAAAGAGCGATGGCTCGCTTGGTCTGCGCACCGTGTGGGTGCGGCTCCAGGATCTGGCGCCTCCGACTCCGAATGAAGATGGTTACAACGGTCCTGATGCGTTGAAGTTGGGACCCGACGGTAATTACTACGTCGCGCACAATGGATCGGGGCGGGTGCTGGTCGTAGACGCTGACAAGAAGCTCGTCCGCATCCTCGAAGTGCCAACACCGTACGTAACCAACCTGGCATTCGGTCCGAAAGGAGCGGACACAATCTACATTACCGGCGGTTTCGACCAATATAAAGAGCCTTTTCCAGGCGCCGTGTTTCTTTGGACGAGATAGCAAGGATTTTGTCTCGCGGGATTTTCCGCTGCGGAAGCGGCGTCAGCGGACCGAAATGCCGTTAGCCTCGAGCTCGCGCGCTAGAGGTTCCAGCTGGTCTGCGTACCGCCGCCATTTACCGACCGACTCCGAATATAGCGGCCGACGTACCTGTGCGGCGCTCGCAGTTGTCACAGCTCCTGAGTGGCGGTGGAAGTCCAAGCAACGTTCCTCCCACTCGAGGCCGCAATGCGCAACCATTTTTCTGCTTACTCGTTCCTGGTCCGCTACGAGTTCCTCATAGCTGACCGAAAGCCAGGCGTCGCCGATCACGCTCTCCCAATGGCGCATCAGGCGGTCCCAAGCGACGTAGTAGCGTGACAGGTCGCTGAGATCATAGGTAAACGGGTAGGCATCGGCGAACAACGTCTTATACATCGCGAAGCAGCTATCCATAGGATGCCGCCTGAGCAGAATAAATCGCGAATGCGGGAGTGCCGTGTGTATCAGTCCCGCGTAGAGGTAGTTGAGCGGTAATTTGTCTGTAAACCTGGCGGTATGGCCGGTTTGCGGACGGGTGGAGTCAATGTATGCGCGTCCCAAATCCTTAAGATCAATTTGAAGAGCGCTCTCGACGAAATCGAG
Source organism: uncultured Gammaproteobacteria bacterium (assembly GCA_963837075.1). Classification (GTDB taxonomy): domain Bacteria; phylum Pseudomonadota; class Gammaproteobacteria; order Steroidobacterales; family Steroidobacteraceae; genus 13-2-20CM-66-19. The sequence continues at coordinate 2,606,594 of CAWILY010000009.1, forward strand.
CTTCTTGACGGTTCTGCCTTCGCGTTGGGTAACCGCCTCAACAAGAAGTTTTTGGAAGGCCTGCAATTCGCCGGCCGCGTAAATGTCACTGTGGCCCGCCAAAATGCGCTCGACAAGCGTCGTGCCGCTACGGGGTAATCCAATGATGAATATGCATTCTTGCGTGGGGAATCCAGGTCCGAGGCTCCGCAGCGTTTTCGCGGTATGGAAGGCCTTCAGTTTCTCCAAAACCGCCACATCGTCGCCAACGTCATAACGGAGCAGCGCGCGATATGACTGGCACGCCGCGTGAAGATGCGAAAAAGAGGAAGAGTACTCACCCAGATCTTCGAGCTCCTTCGCTAGCGCGAACTCAACTGCTAGCGCGGCGCGCCGACCTTTCAGTCGACGATGCGCGGCCCTCAGTTGAACCACGTGATTGCGCTCACGTGTCTGTTTCCGAAGGTCTGACCGAGCGCTGTATGCTTCCGCGTCCTCCGGCCGAGCAGCTATTACGATATCCAGGTTGGACTCGGCCGCCTCGAGATCGCCCGTCATACGCTGGGCCATCGCTAGGTTGTAACGGAAATCCACATTCGCTGGCGCACTTTGCACCGCACGTAGGAAATAGGGCACAGCGCGGTCTGCTAGCGCAACGTGTGTCAAGAATGTGCCAAGGGCATCCTGCAGTTGCGGTCGATCTAGCACGAGCTTTTCGGCCCGCAGCGCGATTGCCAGTGCCTCCTTTCTCCGGCCAAACTGCATGAGGCATTGACCATACTGAATGAGTGCGGACGCATCGTTGGGTGCACACGCAACCGCTCTACCAAGGAATTCTATGCCCTCCGCGGGCTTACTTAAGCGAAACCGCACCTCCGCGGCGAGTCTCCAACCGCGAGAGTCCATTGGCGCGACTTGGACGAGCTTCCCACAACGCTCATAAGCCTCCGCCAACCGGCCCTCGGCGAGCAGCCGTCGGACATCTGTTAGCTCGGATTCAATCGCAACTGAAGTCAAGCTTAGTTTCACGTCTCAAGGGTGATAACCCACACTCCCACCGATGCTAGGGTCTCCTTTCGGCAAGATGCGTCCGGTCCGATGGTGCAGGCTAGCTGTCCTTTTGAGCCAGGGGATTCTGCTCAGGGCGTCGACGGCGAGGCACTACAAGCGCATCGACGGCAACGGCGCCCTGTGGCGTTGCAATGATCGGATTGATATCCATCTCTTCGAGCGCCGGACCTATGGTTGCGGCCATCGCACTAAAAGACGCAATTGCATCTCCTAGCGGACCGAGGGCAACCGGTTCGCGGCCACGCGCGCCGCTCAGCACCCCAAAACCTTTGAGCCTTCGTAGATAGGTCACGGCAAGTTCTGCATCAACCGGCGGCATGAACGTTATGACGTCCCTCATGACCTCAACGAAAATGCCGCCGAGGCCGATGGTGACAAGTGGACCCCATTGGACGTCAACCGTGAGCCCTAGAAAGATCTCTACACCGGGATGTGATGTCTCTTGAACCAGAACTGTTGGACCTAGGCGCGCCGCAAGTTCTCGCCATGCCGTCAGGACGTCGTCCGGGCTTTCGATGCCGAGCACGACCCCGCCTGCGTCGAACTTATGATCAATACCGGGCTTAAGCGTTTTAAGTACGAGCGGAAAGCGTAGCGTGGAGACGACCTGGCGCAGCTCCAACTCACTGTGAGCGATCCGCGAAAGTGGCGTGGGAATGCCCAAATCGGCTGCGAAGGCAAGGCTGTCGTACGTATTGAGATTGCTCTCAGCGCGGGCGAAATGCGCCTGCCAACGGTGGAGAATCTCGGGCGCGATCGCGGGTGGCCGGATGACGCGTCGCTCACGGCGCCGGCGGTGCCACGACGCATTGGCCGTGATCGCTTGGAGGCCAGGGACCGTACCAAGCAGGACGGGAATGCCTAGTCCTCGCAGCCTTGCGGCCTCGTCGCGATCGAAGGCACTAGAGAGGTTGCCAAGCATCAGTACAGGCTTCGTAGTCCCATTGTGGACCGCCTCGGCGACACGGCCCCAAGTATTCAGCAGTACGCGGCCGCTCGGCATGTTGCTGGCGAAGACGACTTGGCCCACTTGCGAGTCGTCGGCGAGAGCCTGAAGGCAAGTCCTTGCGATACGCTCATGATCGTGGCCGGTGCCCCAGAGATCCAGAGGGTTCACGGGCGCTAACCCCGCATCAAGGTTTCCTGCGAGAACCCGCGTGGTCTCAGCCGAAAGCGACGCCCAGTGAAGTCCCAAGTCGGCGGCGATGTCAACGATCATCGTGCGCTCGCCGCCAGAATCGGTTGCCAGCGCTATCTCGTCGGTAATCGGGAGGCGGTTGCAGGCAAGAAGCTCAAGCGTATTGGCCAACTCGTCGAGTGTGTGCACGCCGATGACGTTGTGACGCTCGAAAACTGCGCGGTAGGCGGCATCGCTGCCCGCGAGTGCGCCGCTATGGGCATGCGTCATTGCCTTCCCATGCTCCGACCGGCCAAGCTTCAGAATGACGACCGGGACACCTTTCCGATCCGCCGCTTCGAGCGTCGCCAGGAAACGCTCGGGATCACGCACCGTCTCGAGGATGCAGCCGACGACCCGGGCCTCTTGTTGGGTCAACAGGAAGTCAAGATAGTCCGAGACGGTCGTTACTAGCTCCTGCCCCGATGAGATCATATGGGTCATGCCGAGCTGGCGTGCATTCAGCGCGAAGGCAGAATAAGACGAGCCGCTGTGGGAGATGAAACCGATATGGCCCCGAGGGGGCGGATATTTATACGGCCAGCCTCCGACCATGATGTCATCGATGAAATTGAGGAAGCCCATGCAGTTCCCACCGCAGATGGCCATGCGGGCATTCCGCGCAATGGCGGCGAGGCGATCAGTGAGGGGCGCGCGGCCTACGGTGGGTTCCTCGACGGCCGCGCCGAAGATAACAGCGGAGCGCGCACCAGCAGCGGCGGCGGCCTCCAGGGTCGCTTCAAGCTTATCGTCGGCTACCGCGAGGATGGCGCAGTCAACAACCTCGGGTAGAGCATTAACTGCGGAATAGCAGCGCAAGCCCGCGACGTCGTCGTACCGCGGATTCACAGGGTAGATGCGACCCCGGTAACCGGTGTCGATGAGATGGGTCACCACATTGTGCCCAAAAGTGCCGGCCTTACCACTCGCCCCGATTACCGCAACTGAGCGCGCGCGCAGCATGGCGCTGACGGGACCGTCGGACGCCGCACGAGTAATTTCCCGTGCGGAGGTGTTACTTGAAACGGTCATTGCGCCACGCAATGGCGGCGTTGAGCCCCTGCTCCTTGGCGATGCGATTGAACTCGGCGCGCTCTGGGCCCGCCCCACTTGAAATCAATGTAGAGGTATCGAGCGCGGCGAGAAGCGCCTGGCGCATGCTCATCATCTCATAGGTTCTATTGATGGCTCGCTTCGTTAGCCGCACCGAGAGAGGTGCCGCCGCGCAGATGTCCGCGGCGAGGCTCATTGCCTTGGGGAGCTCTCCTCCAGGCGGAACGACATAGTTCACCATTCCCATCTCGCGTGCCTGCGTGGCACTGATCTTGTCGTTACCCGTGAGAAGTAGCTCCTTGGCAATCTTCGGCGTCGTCATCCACGGCAGTAACAACGCGACGATCCCCGCGCCAAATCGCACCTCCGGCTCGCCAAAGTAGGTACCTTCAGCGGCGACGGCAATATCGCACGCCAGCATTACCTCAAACGCGCCAGCAAGGCAGTGGCCGTGCACAGCTGCGACAGTTGGCTTCGGGCAGTCCCAGAACTGCATAATGAACGCGAAATCCTCGTCTAGCAGGGCGCGCCACTCTTCGATGGAGGCGACCTGCCGCTGTGCTGACTCCTTGAGGTCAAAGCCGGCTGAAAAAGCGCGCCCCTCACCGTGGATGACGATCGCGAGTACCTGTGGGTCATTGACGAAGGCCGTCATAGCCTCGCCAATCTCGCGCAGCATCGCTGCGTTGATAGCGTTCAGCACGCTCGGTCGGTTAAGAGTCAACACTCCAATACGGCCGTCCACGCGCGTTCGGATAGTCACCGACATCATAGACCTCCTTTCATCGATGCTTAAGGTTGCCTCCCATCGCGCCGCTTTGGTGCTAGGTCTGCACAATAGCGTTCTCGGTGCAAAGGGATTTTATCTTTAGCTCGTGCGCTCCAGTGGTTTTGCAACGTGTTGAACCGACGGACGCTTACTTAAACGCATACCTTATTCCGACGCCGAACGTCCGCGGACGAGTCACGTTTCGGAGTGAGTAAGGATAGTAAGGATAAGGAATATTTTGAGCGAACTCAGATCCCGAATACGCCGTATTACTGGTGATGTTGTTGACGAACATGACGTAGCTCCATCGCTGACTTGTGGCTAACGTTGCTCGTGCGTTGACGATAGTGGCAGACGGAATCTCCCAGTTGAAGACGCTCGTGGGGGAGATGTTGGCCTGCTCTGAACCTCGGTAGTCAGCATCCACATGAAACTTCCACGTCCAATCGGCGCGGCCGAGTACGCCTGCCGGAAGTGTGTAGTCCACCGATGCCGTCACGGCGTTCTGGGGCACGCCTGGCAGTGTAGAGCCAGAGTAGATGGGTCCGTAGGTTACGGACGCGAGCTGACCTTTTCCACCGAACGAGGGAATCAACGCATAGGGTGGATAGTCCAAAATGTTAAACGACTCGCGGACGTAGGCCTTTGTGTATGCGTAGCCCAATCCCAGAGTGATTCGATCCGTAGGCGCCGCATCAACTTGGAACTCGACGCCTTGGGTGCGCGCGTCACTGCCGTTATAGACTCCAGGGATGCCGCTCAACGAGAGTTCGTTCAACTGGAAGTCGTAGATGTTCGCGAAATACACATCGGCGAAATAGCGCACTTTATTATCAAGTAGGGTGCCCTTAATTCCGAGTTCGTAGTTCTTTAGGAATTCGGGGTTGAACGTAAGGTACTGTGGCAAGCTTGCGTATGGGCCCGATACGGGCAGTCCTCCGGCGCCGCCGCGACGGAAGCCCTCCGAGAAGGTTGCATAGAGCTTTGTGGTCGCACTTAGGTCATAGGACGTGTTGAGCTTCCACAGGTGGTTGGTCACGTCGTTATACGATGTGGAGGCAGTGTACCCGGTGGGGTCCACGAGATTCTGCGCGCAGATCGCGCCACAGATCGGGAGTAACTGAATCTCGTTGAGATTAAAACTCTGGCGGAAGAGGCGCGCGCCGCCCGTTACTTGCCAAGCGTCAGTCATGTGGAAAGTTAGCTCACCGAAAACCGCCTTGTCGATAAAGGTCGTGTTGCGATCGATTAAATAGTTCTCATCATCATATTGGGGCGGGGCGGCACTGGGTTCCCCTATGTAGGCCAGGTACTCGGTCACGCCAGGATCCGTCTGGATCATGTTCATGTGGTTCGTTTGATCTTGATAGTAAAGGCCGGCGACATAATCGAAGCGCCCGCCTTGCTTCGATACGATGCGCAGCTCTTGAATGAAGGACTTATCGACGTTGTTTGTATGTTGCGGGTTGGTTGTACGGGGGAAATAGTTGTAAGGGTAGTAGGTAACAAAGCTTGTGCCGCCAATATTAATCATCCCGGGGGTGCCATCCGCGACAGTGTAGTTCGTCTTGTCGTAGTAAGAAGTCGCAGAAGTGATCGTGGCAAGTCCTACGTCGAAGGTCCCTACCAAGCTGCCCAGGTTGGTCGTATCGCTGTATGGTTCTGCGACAAAGTTGGTTGAGCAGTAATCACAGCCAGGGCGCAGGATGACCGAGCCGTTTGGCCAGTGATCACCAGAGTCATCAAAACGCCCACCCGGATAGATAGGGCTTCCCCATTGGGCGTCGGCGACAGTGGTGTTTTGGTGGATGAAGTCAAGCTGTAGATCTATGGCGGTACTCGGTTGCCAGCGTAGGGCGCCGCGCGCGAACCACTGATTTGAACTGTTTACACCGCGCTCAATCGGCGCCAGTTCAGGTCCGGCCGTCAGGTTGCCGGGGATGCTCGGAACTGGGGTACCGTCTGGGCCCAGTACGAACCTGTCCACAGCTTTAACGAAGCCGGCGAGGTGATCGTAACCGGCGACCACACGGAACGCGAGCTGGTCGGCGATTGGGACGTTCATGACGCCGTGAACACCACCGTTCTCGTTTGGGGCGTACTCCGTATAACTTCCGTTCGCATCAGTTTCGGCGGAAAACGAATCGAATTGTGGCCGCTTCGGCACGATTCGGATCGTGCCCGCCTCCGCTCCGGAGCCATAAAGTGTGCCTTGGGGACCGCGCAGAACCTCGACCCGCTCGATGTCCTCCAAGGGCATCTGAAAGAACACGGGCGTCTCGCCGAAGTATGTCGATATCGGATTGACCGTTAGGGGGTCATAAGCTTCACCGGTCAAACCCCCGCCGGGGGAATCCGTTCTGATTCCACGCAGTGTGAGACTGCTATAGCCGGCGCGGGCGGCAGGGCCTTCGTCGACTGACGTCAAGCCTGGAACGAGTCGTGTGAGGTCGTTGAGCGAGACGGCGGCCGAATCCTGAAGTGCGTCAGCACCTATTACACTGATGTTGTAGGGCACATCTTGGATATTCTCGGTGCGCCGTTGCGCGGTGACCAGGACCTCCGCCAGGCCAGACGTTGCGGCAGGCTGAGCAGTGTCCTGCCTTTCCTGCGCATGAGTGGTGACGCCACTCAACATTAATATCGTGGCTGACGACACTAAGGCCGTGCGACGATGCTGACGAAGAATGCCGCGGACTTCCGAACGAAGCTCCGCCCGCTTTCGGTACCCAACAGAGGCCGATGTGCTCATTTCTCTATACCTCCAATTGAGGCCAGGTAAACCATCAGGTGAACAAACGTCGCGATCGGGCCTGGGCCGCAGCGACCCAATTGCGAGTTGGACCGAACGGAAATGGTTGGCGGTGCTTCGCAAGCCACACTCTTAAGGACAGCTGCGCGCGAAGCGCGAGGCGCTGAAACCTAAGGTGCGGATTGCTTCTGATCGGTAACGAACATACGTATGCCGCACTCACACCGAAGCATCGGCTACCGAACTGCTTGGCAGTCCAGTGCACGCACGCTTTCTTGTAAGTGAACAAGGCTCCCCCGCAAGGGACTGGCAATGATGTGCGACACGTTTGGCGCCGGCCCCGCTGCGCTGCATTTTGAGTTGACTGCCCCCCGACAGTCAATTAGTCTTACTTATAGGGGAAATACGTTCGGTATGGAGGATCAGGCTGGCCGTGGCTGAACTCGCTCGATGCTGACGAGTCACGACGCGGGTTGGCACTCAAGCACTGCCAAGAGCACCAGCAGTGGCCGCCTCGACCGTTGTCCCCGATTTGGATTGCACAGCGCAGTACTTGCCTGCTATTCGTCCAGTTGCGCCATCGTCGATCTCGAACCCATCAAGCCCGCAGCCATTGTCATTGCGAAGCCGCGTCACGTATAAGGCGAATGGCAGCGACTTCGCGCGCCTCGGCGAATCGCTTCCACCCCATCGCCGCGGCCAATAACGGAGAGCCCGAATGAGCAAACACGATTTGGATCCAGAAGGAACGCGTCTGCCGATCAAGATCGATACGGCCTCGAACGGTGAGTATTGCCCCAAACCGCTCACGAAGCTTGAGGCTTACGCGAAGGAGGTGGCCTTTGCGTCGGCGACGAAAATCGCCCGCCAATTGAATATGCGGAGACGCGAGTTTTTGATCTCCTCCGCGGGATCTGCGGCGACGTTGCTTGCATTCAATGCAGTTCATGCGGCCGCGGGCGCCCGGGGTGGGCAGTCCGAAATCCCGAAGGAAGCGGCTTACGATATTAAGGTCGCTAACACGGCTCTCGGAGGCAACGAATTCATCTTCGACGTTCAAAACCATTGCGTCGATCCCAAGAGCAAGTTTCGTTCGCACCCGGATCCAGCCGTTACCGAATTGGAAGACTTCTTCGACAACCTTGCCCCGCAGCATGTCAAATGCGGACCCGGATCGCTCGAGTGCTATTCCGCGCGGACGCTTATCAAGGACGTGCTCCTCGACAGTGACACGACCGTAGCGACGGTGTCTGCTCTTTATGGTCACGGGGAGGCTAACCCAAGTCCGCCATCGTACGCGGCGGAGGCCCGCGAATTAGCGCGGATGATTGGGCCCAAAAATAAGCGGCTGCTGATGCACGGAACCGTATCGCCCCTGGATCCGAAGGGGAACGGGATCGCCTCTATGGAGACTCAGGCAAAGGAGTTTGGCGTCAACGCCTGGAAGCTGTATCCGCAGTGGGGACCCGGGGGTACCGGTTTCTATATGGATGATCCCAAATTGGGTATTCCAGTAGTCGAACGAGCCCGAGAACTGAACATCAAGATCATCTGCGCCCACCGTGGACTTCCATTACAGGGCTATGACTACAAGTACTCGTTGCCGAGAGACATGGGACCCATAGCTCATATGTATCCGGACGTGGCCTTTGTTGCCTACCATTCTGGCTGTGATTTATCAAAAGCCGAGGGCCCCTACAATCCTGCCGACGTAGACGGTGTAAACGGATTCATTACGTCGTTCCTAAAGAATGGCCACACTCGTAACAAGTCAAACCTCTACGGAGATCTCGGCTCCACGTGGCGAGAGCGCTGGAAGGCCGGTCCGGACCAGGCTGCTCATCTACTTGGGAAGCTGTTCAAGTATCTGGGCGAGAATCAGGTCTGCTGGGGAACCGATTGCCTCTGGTACGGAAGTCCGCAGGATCAAATCCAAGCTTTCCGGACTTTCCAGATCTCCAAGGAGTTCCAGGATAAGTATGGCTATCCGGCGATCACAGCTGAAATGCGAGCTAGGGTTCTCGGCCTGAATTCCGCGAAAATCTATGGTCTGAATCCGACTGAGATAGGGAAGAAAGCCCAAGTTGACAACATAGGGAAGATGCGCCAAGCGTATCTTGACGAACCTAACCCGGCCTTTGTCTCGTACGGGCCAAAGACGCGGCGCGAGTTCTTCGCACAGTGGCGTGCGAGGGGTTGTCGTCCCGACGGATGACTTCGAGTACCTGGCGACAGGGGTCGAATTGGCTTCGATCCCTGTCCGCTGTGCTGCGCGCACGGATATTCGCGAACTCATGCGATCACGGAATTCCATGGACTCGGTTCCCACTCATGCACATCCAGGCAGCACTTTCGCCGTGCGATCGGCCCTCGCGGGCATCGTCGCTGCCTTAGTCGTCTCAACGAGTTCCGCGGAGGGGCAGCAAAAGAGTGCCGTGCCGCTCGTAACGATCCACACGGGCGGAAACAAGATGTTTTTCTGGCCGGATCAGCCGATTGACTACATGATCGTGGTGAGCGACCGCGAAGGTCGCGATACGCTTGCCGGTACTATTGATCCCCATCGCGTTGCGGTGGCATTCGATCATGTCGACAGGCTCCCAAAAAACTTCGCTCCTCCATTTGTGAATGGCGATCTCCTTGCGCGTCTTGGACCGGGTAAAGAGTTGATCGCGAGAAGTAACTGCCCTATATGTCACACTGTCGAAGGTGGGACGCGTCGGATACCGACGTTCAAAGCTATCGCGGAGCGATTCAAAGGCAACGACGCTGTGGCTGACTACTTGGCCACCAGGATCATCAAGGGCGGCTCGGGGTCGTGGGTAACGGACGGTACGGCGTTGATGCCGCCGCACTCGGAATTTACGCCAGCAGAGGGTCGCGCAATGGCCCTTTACATTCTGGCTCTTGGTAACCCAGAAGCGCGCAAGAACTGGTTGCCGATTCGCGGCACGGTGACGCCGACCTCGGATGGATCTGAAGCCCCTAAAACTGAGGAGCGTTACGTCTTGTGGGCTTCGTACACCGATCAAAGCCCAAAAGATAAGGGAACAAAGACGAGCGTTGCCGTCGTTGCGTGGCGGCCCGCGCTGCTCAGCATGACCGAGCGAACGGGAGCTGACGGCGTCGAGCAGGTATCGCTACCGAAGTTCGGATTGGCTCTTGCAGGCGTGCAGCCGCGCGGCTTCATTCAATTTACAGGGATCGACCTCACGGACGTACGACAGTTGGTATTTGTGGTCAGCGACCTTGCGTCGACTTGGGCCGGCGGCCGAATTGAAGTGCGCATCGACGACATCCTCAGCGAGCCGCTCGGCCAAACCGAATTCATACCCAGGAGCAATGGAGCGTTGTTGGTGGACGTACCGATTTCGATAACGGCGGCTCCTGGGCGCCACGATCTCTTCGTCTATCTGCGCGGACTGAGGGGAGACAAGAGAGGTACGATTGCCCTGTCGTCCATCAAGTTTCTCCGGTAGCCAATTACAGGGGTGCCGCACGCGTGGTCAATAGCCGATTTCCTGCGTTGTCACCCGCGTCCTGGTGCCTTCTCGGCATATTGCTAGCAGGCTGGCTTGTTGGTGCGGCGGCCACCGCTGACGAGCCGAAGGGCAGTGCGTCGGACCAGAAAATGACCATGGCGAACGGCCACCTGGGGGATTGTCGTAGCTGTCACGGGAAGCCCGATCCGAATCGCTACATGGTGGACTCGCAGCGGAGTCGACTTGTCTTGCAGGTGGATGACTATGGTTTTGGCCCGGCCATCGGTGAGTTTCACCGTTTAGAAGGCGCATTTGAGTTCGATCCAAACAACACCGCGAAGGTCTTCGCAGTCGCTACTATCCATGCCAACAATGTTGATTTCGGCGATCCTCTGATGAACGCCGTCGTCCGTGAAAGGTTTCTGAACGTCGAGAAGTTTCCGGACATGACGTTTGTTGCCCGTTCTATTCAGCGTACTTCTCCGAACGAAGGCACAATCGTCGGTGACTTTACGATGCTCGGGGTCACGAGGCGGCTAAAACTGAATGTGCGGTTCAACAAAATCGGCCGTGATCCACTCACGGGCGACAATACCGCCGGTTTCACGGCCACGGGTACGATTAAGCGCAGTGAATTTGGCCAGACGCTCGGTATTCCAGCGATCGGAGATGATATTGCGTTCGAGATCGTGCTCGTGGGAAAGAATCTCCAGTAAAAGGACTTTGCCGCCGCGAAGCACCAGTTGCGATTTGGATTTGGAGGCGGCCGCTGCGGAGCGGTAGCCAACTTCCATTGATGCCGCGTCAACGCGCGCTGACTGGTGTTCGGGGACAAACCAATCGATGGACTTTGAAGACGCCCCGCTTCGTCCCTTTCACCTCCGGCTCGCGGCCGCGAGTGGCTTAGGGGTGTTCAGTACCGCCGCCGCCCTTGGGGCTGTAGGTATCCCCCTCGGTCTCGCGAAGGCGCAGCTCCAATTGACACCATTTTGGATCGGCCTGTTGGGCGGCGCCTCCTTAGCAGGGCTGTTTTTTGGTGCGCTAGCTGCTGGCCCAGTCGCCGATCGGTTCGGAAGGCGGACGATCTTTGGGTACAACATGGCGTTCCTCGCCGTGTTTGTCGGGCTGCAGTTCTTCGTCGCCTCGAGTGTAGAGTGGCTCGCTCTGCGACTGGCTATTGGATTTGCAATAGGGACAGACTTCGTCGTAGGCAAGACGGTTGTGAGTGAATTCACACCGCGTGTCTACCGCGGACGAATACTGGCCGTGCTGTCAATTGCTTGGGCAGGCGGGTTTGCGTTTGGCTACTTTGTGGCGTTCGCGCTTCGTACGGGAGACGCGAACGCGTGGCGCTGGATGCTGCTGGCGAGCGCTGTACCGTGCCTGCCGGCGTTCCTGCTTAGAGTCACGATTCCCGAGACCCCTCTTTGGCTGGCTGAGCACGGGCGCGCCGATCAATCCGCGCGGATTGTCCTGAGGATCTTTGCTACTGGTGTTATGCCGCCCAGGGCCGTGCCCATGCTCCCGCGCAGCCAGGCGCGCTGGCGCCAACTCTTCTCTCCGACCTGGCGGCGCCGGACGCTAATCAGCCTGGCTATTTACACATGCCAGAACATTCCGTACTTTGCGCTTGGCACTTTCGTGGCACAGGTTATAAACGCTCTCGATCTCCATGCCGGATATGTCGGGGGACTTTTCTATAATCTAGCGTTGCTGGTAGGTGCCGTTCTCGGCCTGCTCGTCGTGGATCGCATCTCTCGGCGGGGTCTCTTAGTCGGAAGCTTTGGCGTAACCGCCTTAGCCGTTCTTCCGCTGGCCTTGGGCGCAAACCTCTCGGCAGTCACCATCACCATCCTTTTCGGCATTTACGCAATCGCTCTGTCGTGCAATGTAGTTCTCGACTATGTTTACCTTCCCGAGCTATTCCCTACTGACCTCAGGGCTTCCGGGATCGCGCTGGCGTCCGCTGGGAGCCGATTCGGTGCCACCGCCGGCACGTTTCTTCTCCCCCTCGTGGTTGCGGACTTCGGCCCGCGCGTCGCACTCGCCGCGTGTGCTGCTGTTCTACTGACCGGCGCAATCATCTGTTACGCCTGGGCGCCCGAGACCCAGAATGTGCGACTCGCCACTGTGGATGCTCGCGCCGCTGTGTGACGTCGCCTCGTGTCCGATGGTCGCTTCTCCATACGGCGCGTGGGCTGCAACAGCCGGCACTTGGGCTGCGGTTATATGATCAACACCGCAGTGCTCTAGACACAGCTCGCGCTCCAATTTCACATTGGTCCGACAAAATGCTGCCACCTGGTTAGGCCAACGCGCCAGGAATCGGCCCGCGTCGCGCTGCAATTGCGGTTCAACGATTGACGTCGACGACCACACGGCCGCGCACATGTCCCATGAGAATCTCCGCGGCGAGGCGTGGTACGTCAGCGAGCGCCGCGCTCTGCGTGATCGCCTCGAGGCGCTCGACTGGCAGATCCATCCACAGGCGCTCCCAAGCCTGCATGCGGCGTTGCTTTGGGCACATTACTGAGTCGATGCCGAGGAGGTTCACGCCGCGTAGCAGGAACGGGATCACCGTGTGCTCGAGCTTGCTTCCGCCCGCAAGACCCACTGCCGCGACCGAGCCGCTGTATCGAGTCTGCGCGAGCACGCGTGCGAGCGTGTTGCCACCAACCGCATCTACAGTGCCTGCCCAGCGTTCGCTCTCGAGCGGCCGCGTCCCGAGTTCTGCAAACGGGGAACGATCGATCACGGTCGTAGCGCCCAGACTCTCAAGGTAGGCATGTGTCTGGGGTCTGCCGGTCGACGCGACGACGCGGTAGCCGCGATGCGCGAGGATTGCGGTCGCAATCGAGCCGACACCGCCCGCAGCCCCCGTGACCAACACCTCGCCGGCCTCAGGAGTCAGCCCGTGAGCTTCCAGCGCTATGACCGCAAGCATTGCGGTAAACCCGGCAGTGCCTATCGCCATGGCCTGGCGGGTCGTGAACGGCGAGGGCAGCGGCACCAGATAGTCACCGTCGACGCAGGCTTTCTGCGAGAGGCCCCCCCAGCGAACTTCCCCGACCCGCCAACCGGTGAGCACGACCTTGTCACCGGGTCGGTAAGCAGGATGCTCGCTTTTGATCACCGTGCCTGCGAAATCTATTCCGGGCACGTGCGGCCAACGCTTCACCAGCCCGCCGCCGCTACCAATCACCAGTCCATCTTTGTAATTGACTGAAGTGTAATCGACCGCGACGGTGACGTTTCCCGGCGGCAACGCCGCGTCTTCGAGCTCCTGAATCCCGGCGGTGATGACTCCGTTCGTTTTTTCTAGCACCAGCGCCCTGAACATGTCGCGCGCCCCAAGCGGCCTGCAGGCCATGATCGAATCGTTGCTATTGTGCCAGACCAATGCTAATTTGTCCGACCAATAGGACGAATGGATTCCTCCAATGGCCATCGACTATCAGGGCATTGTCGCGCACGGGCTCGCTGTCCAGATCGCCACCAAGATCCGCGATGCCATTGTCGCCGGCAGGCTCAAGGTAGATGAGCGTCTTCCGACGGAGGACGAGCTCGCTGCGCGTTTCGGCGTCTCGCGGCCGACGATCCGCGAGGCATTGAAGCGGCTCGCCGCCCAGAACCTGATCCGCTCCCGACGCGGTCCGACTGGCGGCACCTTCGTGAATCAGCCGACTGGCCAGGAGGCACGCCTGTCCGTGGCCAATGCGGCCTCGCTTCTCGTCTCGCTCGGGGAATTCTCCCTGCAGGACATTGCCGAGGCACGCACAGAGCTTGAGCTAGTGTGCTGTCGGTTTGCGGCGGCGCGCCGTACGGATGCGCACCTGGCGACCCTCGCCGCAGAGATCGATAGGCAACGGCTTGAGAGCATCACGGATGAGGAGTTCTGCGCATCCGATGTGCGCTTCCATCACACGATTGTGGAAGCCGCCGCCAATCCGGTGCTCGACTATGCAGCCGCGAGTGTCCTGGACTCGTTGCAACCCGCGGTCAACATGGTGATCTTCCGCGTCCGCGACCGGACCAGAGTTGCCGACCAGCATCAACGAATGTACCAGGGACTCGTGACCCGCGACGCAGACAGTGCCTGCCAGGCGCTCACCGATTACATGCTCGACCTGCGAAAGCAATACGCCCAAGCGCAGCGCACGCGCGCCGCCCGGGCTAGCACAAGCAAGAAAACCCGATCATTGCGCCGTGCCTGAGTGACTGACTCCCAAGGGCCTGCTCCACTGTTCGAACCGCATCGTCGTGTCGTCTGGTATCGCTCAGCGCCGTTGCCAGATTGACTGGGCGAACTCTACCCCCGGCGGCACTATTCGCGCGGGTCGCTTCATGCTGACTCGAAGGGTCATAAGACGCCCGCTATGGCGCACAGCCTTATCATATCGGACTCAGTTGTCCGTGAAAAACGGCGTGCTATGCAGGGCCCCGAATCCGTCGGCAATGATCAAGAGCCCCCTCGATGAGATTGTCGCACGCCTCATTCGTTCGCCATGCTGAATGAGCAGAAAGGGTGACGTTCGGTAACGTGGTAAGCACACTGTCTGCAGGAAGCGGCTCAACCGCAAACACATCCAGACCTGCGTGGCCGATATGACCAGACGCGAGAGCCTCGATAAGGGCGTCCTCATCGACTAGGGCGCCTCGCGCGGTATTCACAAATATGACACCGCGTCGCATGGCTTGAATCCGTTCCCTCGATAGGAAGCCTCTCGTTTCGTCAGTGAGAGCGAGGTGGAGCGAAACCACATGGCTAACAGTAAGAAGACGTTGAAGAGATACGAACTCGACCGATGGGTCCGTCTTGGCCGAACGATTCCAGGCAAGAACCTTCATCCCGGATCCCCTGGCAAGGCGAGCCACTTCGACCGCGACGCCGCCATAGCCAATGAGCCCCAACGTCTTTCCAGTGAGCTGCATTCCATCGGTTTGCAGCCAGTTTCCTTGCCGCATCTCGCGATCCATGCGGGCCAGACCTTTCGACGAGGCCCACATAAGCCCAATGACAGTCTCCGCCACTGCAGTATCTCCGTAACCCTTTATTGTATGAACGGTGATACCTATGGCGGCGAGCGCCTCCGGGTCCATGTAGTTGCGCGCGCCTGTACCAAGATACACGACGTGTTTCAGTCCCGCACATTGCTCGGCGACTTCCGTAGGAAAGCACGTGTGACCAATGATGACGATCGGCGCACCGTTTAGAAGCCTGGGAATGTCCATAGACTTTATTAGTGGGTCGCATTTGATTCTGATGCTCACGTCGTCAGGGCGGCGCAGTCGCTCTACGATCGCAGCCAACGTATCGTTTGCGTCGACATACACGGCTTCCATAATCCCTCGCTCACGGCGTAACTAGCGTTATTTCACGAAGCCTTGATGGGCATGACAGGCTTGACTCACGCGGGCGTGGCCAAGTTGCGCGCACATAGTCGTGATTTCATATCATACGATAGAGCTTGGTTCGCCCACTGATCGGTGCAGCAAATAGTGCGCGAGAGGCACGACGGAATGGTAACCACAGCATCGGGCCTCGTCACAGACGAAGGTGTGGCTGTGACCAAGTGGAACGGGCTGGTGGATGGAAGCTTGGTGAGGCTTCAAGCAGTCGCGCGCGCCGCCAGGCGGCGCCCATGGGCGACGGAGGCCAGAGAGATTAGTACCTGCTATAGCTGTCACGCGTTGGCGGTTTGTACGCCCGTGTATTATTACGCCGTTCGCAGTAGTTGAATTCAATGTCAGAAAGTCCGGTCATTGCGACTCACGGGATGGTCGCTGCAAGTCAACCTCTTGCGGTGGACATCGGCGTTGAGGTGCTTCGCAATGGCGGCACAGCAGTAGATGCAGCAATTGCGAGTAACGCAGCGTTGGGGCTCATGGAGCCATTCAGCTGTGGCATTGGCGGCGACGCATTTGCATTGGTTTGGGACGCTGAAACGCAGACGCTGTTCGGGCTAAACGGAAGCGGAAGATCACCGAGAAGCCTAACGTATCAGGGGATGGCGGCGGAGCTTCGCACCCTCAACATCGAAAATATTCCCGAGCGAGGACCGCTGACGATTTCGGTACCCGGTGCGGTCGACGCGTGGTTCGCACTGCATAAGTGTTTCGGCCGCATACCGATTGCAGAGCTCTTGTCACCGACCATCCGGTATTGCATGAGGGGTTTCAACGTCACTCCAGTGATTTCATTAGAGTGGCGCAAACTTGTGGACCAAATTTCCTCAGCAAATGACGGTCAGTTCCGCTCGCTCTTCAGTCCGGGGGGTATTACGCCTGCGTCGGGGCATCCCTTTGTCAATTCGGCCTTGGGGACTTGCTATCGAGCCATAGCAGAAAGCGGACGGGATGAGTTCTATTGCGGCGAGATTGCTAATCAAATCGCGAAATCTGTCCAGCAGGTTGGCGGCCACTTGCAGTTGTCTGATCTGCAGACTCACCGGTCAGAATGGGTAAGACCAGTGTCGATAAAGTATCGCGGACTGGATGTATTTGAGCTCCCACCCAACAGTCAAGGGATTGCCGCACTGCAGATGCTGAAGATTTTAGAGGGATTCGACCTCTCGAGTCTCGGCACTAAGTCCGCGAGAGCCGTTCACTATATGGTCGAAGCGAAGAAACTCGTGTTTGAGGATCGTGCTCGATGGTATGCCGATCCCGCTTCTTTTGACGTTCCCATCGACGCTCTGTTATCTGCGGAATACGCGGCAGCTCGGCGTCAGCTCATTGGCGATCGAGCGCGAAATGTCGTGAGTTCCGGGCTAGGGCCTCATGCGAACGCCGATACTGTCTATTTAGCGACAGCTGACGCTCGTGGGAACATGGTCTCCTTAATTCAGAGTCTTTATCTTGGATTTGGCTCTGGAATCGTGGTTCCGGAATTAGGTTTTGCGTTGCAGAACCGTGGGTCCGCATTTTCGATGGACGAACGCCACCCGAACGTGTATCGACCAGGCAAGCGGCCGTTCCACACCATCATGCCTGGATTTGTGCTGAAAGCAGAACAACCGTGGTTGAGCTTTGGGGTGATGGGCGGAGATATGCAGCCGCAAGGTCATGTTCAGGTATTGGCGAACATAATTGATTTCGGGATGGACGTTCAGAGCGCTGGTGCCGCAGCGCGGTGGCGCCATAATGGCTCCACAAGCCCGACGTCATACTACGATGTGCTGCTGAATGACGGAGGAGTTCTGCATCTGGAGTGCGCTGTGGAAGCCGCGGTGCGAGACGATCTAGCTGGACGTGGTCACTGTATCGGTGATGAGGCTCAGTCGTTCGGCGGGTATCAAGCAATAATGCGGGCTTCCGAGGGTGTCTACTACGGAGGGTCTGAGCCTAGGAAAGACGGAAAGGCCGCTGGTTATTGACCTCGCTACCGGCGGCGCTCGTCCCCGAGATGGCGAAGCTGAGAACCAGCGTTCCTCGCGCCGATCACGCCTCACTCGGTCAAACAGTGGGACAGAGACAAGCCGATCCAGTAGGCAAGCAGCTCGGGCCTGCTACACGAATATCCGCAGGAGGAGGGCGCTGCGCCGTGCGGCGTGAAGTGGTAGCGGGGGCAGGATTCGACGCCTGTTTGACGCGGATTCCCCGAGCAAAAGCAGCCTAAGCTAGATTGCAGACTGGTAATCGGCCCTGGAACCTGCGCTCGAGCTCTGCACTGCGACGTGCAGGCGTACGTACGGCGTCCGCGCCTACACTCCCGCCATGAAGCTGCTCGATGGTGGCAACCGCCGCCCACCAGCGCCGCGCCCGCGTCTCACCGGCCCGCGCACCGCCCAGGTGAGCGGCGATGCCGTGATGAAGATCATCAACGGCACGCGCGTAATGTTCTACGGCCCGGTCGTGGTGTTTGTCGATCTGCGGAGGCGCTGATGGAAAAGAACGGTAGGGAACTGCGTGGCGTGGCGCTCGCACAGGCACGGGAGCTCCAGGAGCTCCTCGAGCAGGTCGCCACACTGCCGGAGTTCGGCGAGGGGTCCTGCCCGGCGTTCGCGCTCGATGCGCTCGATGAAGTGATCGCCTATCTGATCGAAGATGAGCCCGAGCAGCCGCGGCCTCCGTTGAGATTGGTGGCCGGGCGATAGCCTCCAGCCGAAGGCGATCCCGCGAGCACGCGGTCGAAACTAGGGCGGGCGCCCTAATTCACGCAAGGCCCAACGGCGCGGTCAGCCTCGCTCGCTTTGTTATTCTACCTGTGCATAATAGGTATGCATTTGTTACGTACTGGAGGCATACCAAATGGCGCGCACAACGATCTCGATCTCTGACGGCCTCAAGAAGCGAATGGACAAGGTGAAGGAGTCGGTCAACTGGAGCGCCGTGGCCGCCAATGCTTTCGAACTCAAACTGGGCGAGATCGCCCGCAAACGACAGGAGAAGACCATGGTCAACGTTGTAGAGAGGCTGCGAGCGTCAAAGATTCAGCGAGGTAACGCCATGATGAAGGAGGGCCACGAGGCGGGCGTCGATTGGGCGGAAGGAGGAGCCGAGTTCGATGAACTTGAACGTGTCGCTGCTTGCAACCCGAACGAACTCTTTGCCGGCCTCGACGAGCCTGGTGCTTACGCCTACAACTTGGCGCAGGTCATCGGGGGGCTCGGCCGCGACGCTGACCACCAGGAGATATGGGACGTATGGCAGATGACCGGCGTCGTAATTGACAAGGACGATCCGCGTTTGAACTCGGAAGACTTCCTGCGAGGCTTCATCGAGGGCGCGGATGAGGTTTACCGCCAGGTTGCCGACAAGATCTGATAGACGCCCACCACCGGCCGCCACGAGAGCGCCGCCTTCGGGCGGCGTTTTCGTTTTCTACTGCCGCTTGGGATGTACAGACTTCGAGTCGTGAGGAGCTTGAGCATGGGAAGTTGCGGGCATCCGATTGACGAACCAATAGACCGCGCCGCAAATGATTACGATGACCAGAAGGTAGGGGCCGATGAACTTGGCGGCGCGCCACAGTCGCGATGCGCGCTTCGGCGGCAATCGTTTGATGCGCTGGTCATCGTGACACGGTGGCACCCGCCCGCGGCCGCATAGCGCGAGTGCGGCTTGCTCGTCGTACGGGATTGTCCTCAAACTCATGAGCAGTCGGAGCTGAACGCCTTAAATTCACTGCAAGCACTGACCTTAAGGTGTGTGGGGTAAACCGCGTAGTGTAATTTTGGATATGAATTCCTACTGCCGTCATTAGGTCCGCAAAGCGCTTCCAGTCTGAGGCCGTACGGGGAGTCCCCGCGATCCCAAAGTGCGCTTACTGCCGGGCACTCGTAACCGGAGCGTTGGATCAACTCTCGAACCGCCGGAACAAATTGAGGATTACCCCTTAAGAATGCAGCGTTGTCCAGAATATTACTTGAACCGGGCTTATATGAGTCGTGTTGATCGGTCAAGTTTAATTGAGGCTTTGAGACGCGCGCGGCATCCTTGTCTACGAACGCCTTCTCGGCCGCAAGCTGCGAATTGACTGCATCGTCGTCCGGCAAGAGCTTCGCCAGGTTCTTCAGGTACTCGTAGCGCTGTTGGTGGTTACCGGAGGGCAGGTGTTTGATGAGGTCGCGCAAGATTGAAGCACGCGCCACGGTCAGGATGGCCGTTACATCGGGGTCATTGACCGACTCGAATCGCCCCAGCAGATCGGTTGCCTGTAAATTGTGTCCGGCGTCGATGAGCGACGTGGCCTGTGCAAGCAGCGCGCCCTTGTTAGTATCGAGCTCCGAACGTAACGCTTTGTTTTGCGCTTTATCTTCGTCGGCTAATTCGTTGAGCACTGAGTGGGAACCTCTGTGGACTACGACGATCACAGCCACGACTACCGCCGCGACTATCATCAGCATGCCAACTAGGTCTCGAATATTGGACCCCGGGCGGACCGTGCGCGGTTCCGTCTCAGAGGCAGAGCCTTGAGCGGGGGGCACGTCCCTCCCGCAATACCGGCAGACGGCGGCCTCTATCTTTATTCGCTCCGCACAGAAAGGGCACTTGCGCGTCGCCGCCATCTCCGCGGCGTGGGCTTGGGTCTCCGCACGCTCACGCTCCTCCACTTTCACGTTCGAGACGACCGCAGCGAAAATCAGAGCGATGGGTCCTAACACCAGGCCGAGCAGTAGCCACCCGCCACCGCTCCTGCCCTTGTTGCTGGCGAGGATTGCGCAGGCGATGGCACAGACGAACCATATGGAACCCAGTGCTATCCCCATCTATAAGCCTCCGGTAGTGCATTTCGCACCCGCCGCGCGGTCTTGCGCACGTACCGCGGCGGCCCGTTGCCGCTGAATGTAGGAACTGCGGTTGCGCCCGCGCATCGTGGAAAGTACGTGGTCCTGAGGGGCGCTTCCGTTAGCCGCGCTGCAACACCGTCCGCAGGCTCCACCCTGCCCCCGCAATCAATGCCGCCGCGCTCGCGGACGCAGCCCCTGGAGCGCGCGGATCGTCTGCGCGTGGCGGCGGATCACGCGCTGTACTCATCGATCTCGCCCGCCTCCACCAGATGGGTCAGCACCTTCAGGACGCACCGCGCGCCGGCGTAGAACGCGCCCTGCGCCAGCACCTGGTCGCGGCGGCTCGCGCCGTCCTCGACCAGCAGCTTCTTGTACAGTGTCCACATGCGGCGGAGGCTGGGGGTAGAGGTCATGCGGCCCTCTTGCGTAGGAAATCAACCCGGCGCGGGCGGTGCGGGATCGCGGGCTTCCCCCGGTCAGTCCCACAAAATCATGCTACGGGGCTTCATAACCATGTTGCCGCCACAGCTGGGGCAAGGCTCGCCGTTTCGCCACGCGGCCAGTTCAGTGGAGTGACACGACGGGCACTCGTTGAATCGAATCCGTTCTTCATCGTCCCGAGTACGCTCGTGGCCGAGGAAGTTAGTCCAGGCGGTCGCTACGTTGAACAGTTTGCGGCAGGCCCGACAATACCGGGTATCGGTGTGTACAAGGAACCCGCAACTCGTCCCACCGGTTACAGTGCCGCCTAGCCCGCATGTGTCGCAAACGAACTCGCAGCTCATGCCCATTTATTTCTCCTGCTTAAACTGCTTCAGGCCATTTACGGCGCTGGAGGTTTTCCGAGGATCGCAGCCCGCAACTCAGCGATCCTTCGCAGGAGGAAATACCACAACCACGGCGCGGCGAATATGGCGAAAAACACAACGGCTGCGCGCCGCGTCCAATAGTCTGAGCGATGCAGGTCCACCTGCAGCTGGTCATCTACTTCGGTTGCTGACGGAGCAGTTCCACATTCCGAACGTTCAGCGATATACCAGTCGATTGACATCCCCGGACCCGGAGGTGGCGGATGGTCGGCTTCATAGCGCGTGTAGCACGCGTGGTGCGCTGCCTCTAATTTTGGAAGTTCCGCTTTCGCGTTCGAGGCTACGCGAATCAAGCGATGGTGGTTATACGGCCCGGCCGCAATGATAAGCGCCGCCAGCACTCCTCCCGCAAGCAACGCCTGCATCGGTCGATTCATGGGGACACCAGAAGTTGTTCTCATTAGCGCCGGGAATCATACGCACTCTTGCGCGCCGCCTCGAACTCCTCCGCCGCCGCCGCCACCTCATTAGTGACAGAAGAAGTCCAGTGAGACAGCGCGTGAAGTACGGATTGACGAACGACTTTTCGGCGGGTAGACGTTAACGCCTAACACATAAAGAGATTGTCTTAGCCCCGAAACAGTGAGCCCGTCGCTCTCGGGGCCGAGGGGATTCCATGAAAAGCGGATTGGCTTATGTTGCTTGCGCCGCATTCTGTGCGCTTGTCACCGGGTGCGTTACGGCGCGGAGCAATTTTGAATATGCGCCTCCGGCGCGTAGGCCCGCGCCTACGCATGAAACCATAATTGATGAGCCGTTCGACGGAGTGTGGGACCGCTTGGTCGGGCGGCTGGCAACCGGATTTTTCGTCATAAACAACATTGATAAAGCGTCACGCCTAATAAACGTTTCGTATTCCAGTGACTCGCCGGGAGATTTTATTGACTGTGGGAAATCGACTCGGCAGTTCACATTTCGGGGTGAGACGCAGACGTACATCTACCAAGTCGCGGAAAGCTCGACATTTAGAACGGCAAGCACTTGGGGTCCTCTAAACAATCTAGCGCTAGTGGGGGAAGTGTCGCGTCAAACGTCTGTTGACGGGCGAATCAATCTATACGTTGCCCCAATGTCTGCGAACGCAACGAAAGTAACGGCTAACGTTAAATATATATTGCGCGTTACGGTAAGTGGTTTTGGCACCTCCTACGATGCTTTCGGCGGTGCTGCAAATCAGTCTCAGTTTCCACAAACAATTAACGATATTTCTTTTTCGACCACCGAACCGGCAACAAAGTTCTGGGGCACACCTCCCAATGTAAATGCAGACCCAGTCACGTGCCAGGCCACGGGAAAGCTCGAACAATCGCTGCTCGACAAAGCGAAGCCGTAGAGGCCGTATCGACCGGCGGCGGAGCGCTACTGGCGGTCCTGCAGTGCTGTTACGCGTCCGTCTTCGAGGTACACCAGTGTGGAGCCGTAGACGTATTGCTTGCGGACGCTAGTGGCAGTAATGGTTCGATTCGCCGGCGCTCGGCCCCAGGAGCATAGGAGTGCAGCCTCGGACATTCCGATAGCGATATGCCGCTGCTCGATGAGATTCCATTCCGCCGGGCTAATCGCCTGCCGCTTGTCCAATTCCTCGCGCGCTGATCGATAGTGCTTAGCCGAATAGGCTAGACACAGCTCGTCATTGCTCAGTGAGCCGGCCTTTTGCTCGAATTGCTTCTGCATCGCTGCGGCGCGCTGAGCCGCCGCCGCTCGTTCCTGCCGTTCGCGTTCGGCTTCGGCCTGCTTGGCTTCGGCTTCGGCCTGCTTGGCTTTGAGTTCACGCGCGGCCCATTTCTCGTCTACAGCTCGAACGCGTTCGGCCGCAGCCTCCTCTTCCCGCTTTTCCTCGCTGGCGTAGAACTGTTTTCCCCCTCCGTGTGACCAGGCAGCTTCGAAATCAGTTTCTAACGGGTAGTAGACGTCCGACGCTAGATGTTGATGCCAGTATGCCCACCACTGCTCAACCTGCGTCCGAACTGTGGCGAGCGGTAGTTGCGGGTCCTGACAGATATCCAGCGGCGATGGATTCCCCTTAGGTGCATGTTCTTTGCGCCATTCGCACAAGAATATGGCCTGAGCCCTCTCGAACCTCAGCTTATAGTCTGTAGTCCCGTGTACTTCTAGTTTAGGTTGACCCAGCGCACGCCCAGCGGCGAGGGCAACGCACAGAAGCGCAACGCCAAACTTCCAATACCGACACGCCATCAGATTCTCGCGAGCGGCCCAGCGCCGTCACCCAGGTTAGCCGCATCCCTGCGCGGCCTGTGCGACGCGGTCAGTGTACGAACCGCCGTCGCACCAGCGCATCGGGGAAAGTACGTGGTCCTAAACGGCGCTGCGCTTTGCGCTGCAGCAGCGCAAAGCGCAGACTCCAGCGCGCCCGGCCGAGATCCTGCGCGAAGGCGCCCGGCCGAGACATCGACCCCGCGACCCCTATAGTTTACGGCCCTCTAGATCCTGACTGCTGGGGCGAGCCTTCCGTGCCCGCTCAAACTTCTCCGCCAGCGCCGCGGTACGCTTCGCCCGTTTCGCCACCGGCGCCGCGTCCGTGCAAGATGTCCGCTACTTTAGACGGACCGAACGCGCGGCTGTTGGGCCAACCAGCCAAATCTGATTAAATCCGCAGCCACGCAGCTCCGGGAAAGCCGGCGCGGAACTCACGCAGGACAGCGTCATCCGCCAGGATTCCATACGGTCGTGCATCCAAAGCGAGAATGATCGTCTGTGCGGCGACGTTAAGCTTCTTATGGATGGACCTTCCGATCCATTCAGCGGCTTCGCGGTCCGTTAGAACTCGCTCCACCATTTCGCCTTTTCTGATTTCCCGATTAATTTCCTCCTCGGGAGGTACTGTCACAATTTGGATTGTGAGTAAGTTGCCTTCAGGCGTGCGCAGCCGAGCGTCCTCCCCGCGTGCGTCATCACCGTCTTCAATCGTGCCTGTTACAAGCTGGCCCAAAACATCACGCACAGAAGGTTCATTAAGCTTGCCACGCAACAGAGAGTCGCTGAGCACTACGTGAATGAGCCCATCCTGATCGCGCGACGTCGATGACCGTCCTCCATTGAAGTCGTTGAGACCCACCTTCGCCGCTTCGTCTGCTATGGCCGCGACACCTTGCCCGGATAGGGCACATTTCACTGTCTGGGGCTCGATGGCGTAGGACTTACCGTTGCTCATAACTTGACCTCTTTAAGATTCGGAGCACTCGACTCGTTTCTAGTGCCGCCGCTTCCGCAACTGCTCGCCCTGCAGCACTCGGATGGTCCGGCCATGGCGGCGGATCACCCGCTGCAGCTCCTCAACGTCGCCCGCCGCAACCAAATGGTCCAGCACCTTCAGCACGCACCGCGCACCCGCGTAAAACGCGCCCTGCGCCAGCACCTGGTCCCGGCGGATAAATGCCGTCCTCGACCAGCAGCTTTCTGTACATCGTCCACATGCGGCGGAGGCTGGGGGTGCTGTTCACGCCGGCGGCCGCAGTGTGGCTTCGACCTTACCCGTTACGTGCGTGATGTAGCGCTCAGCGAGGACGATAGCCTTCTCGGCTTTCGCTTGAGTCATTTGCACGCCCCGATGCGCTACATCATGACGGTCCTGGCGACTTCCCAGCCATTCCTTCCACCAGTCGGAGTCCTTGGGTTTGTCGGCAGTGAGTGCTGAGTACACCCGGCGAATACGTGGATTCTCCAGACTCATCACGTCTCGCTCCGCGGGAAGCAGCAGCCCGACCAGGGTTTTATCTGGACGCGCATCGAGCAGCTGATTTATCGCCCATTCCGTGTGCAACTCGCATGCAGCATGGGCGAACACCACAGCGATCTGGTGGAATTCGCCCCCCTCTGGCTTTGCGGCTAGCGTACGCGCATGGGCTAGAAGGTTCTGCGATGCCAGCGTCAGTAGCAAGACTGTCGGTGGCACACCGTACACATACATTGCGGCCTCAGCTGGCATCACGTGGTGCTGCGGCGCTGGCTGTGCGGCGGCCGCGATGGCGCCGGGCGTTCCAGGGGGCATTGGCTCAGTCATCGTCCGATCTTACTCGCTCGCGCGCCCGCTCGAACTTCTCCGCCAGCGCCGCGGCGCGCTTGGCGGTGTTCTCGATGGGGCCGCGCATCGCCGGGTTCTCCATCTTCCGTACCCGCTCGCCCTCTTAGTACGCCATCGCGCGGTTAGAGGGAGGGCCGCCTTTGGTCTGAGATGGTGGGGTGCGCCTGCAGTGCGAGTTTCACGACTTCTGCCACTGTCTGGCGAGTAATCCCGCGGCGTTCGCAGTAGCTGGATTCGATCCAGTTCGCCAGCGGCTTTGTACCTTTGCTTGAATTGCATGCCCGACAGCAGAGCGCGATGTTTTCTCGTGTAATGATCTGCTCGTCATTGATTATGTGCTCCCACGTGGCGCGGCTCCTGTGTTCATCGGTTGAGCCGAACTCCACCCGGCAGTAGATACATGACGAGTCGCGCGCTACTACCTCGTCTTCTAGCCATTTTGGGATGTTCCAGCGGTTCATTTTGTGACGCCTTGGAGCGCGAACGAACCAGATCGAGCGGAGTTCGCTTCGCCCGTCGCGGCTCCAATCATACGCTGCGAGAGTCCCTTGCCGGCGGTATAGAGTTCATCCTCGGTGAGGGCCGAGCGGCATGTGCGCATCGTCGCGCAAGCGGGCGGGCGAGTCCATGCAGTAGCAGAGGACGCGCTGGACTGGATACCGGTGCGCCACTCGCCGTTTACCGGATGGCGGCAGCCGGAGCCGCAAGCCGTTTAGCTGAAAAAGCGCTGCAGCTTCTTCTGCTCGACAACGTCCGCGCCGAAGATTTCACGCAGCGTCCGTCGTGAGGCCCCGATTAAGCACTGTTCGAACAGAGCTTCTTCGGCAGTGCCAGCGGTGATCCGGCCCAGCGTGCGCGTACGGTTCAGCGATCGCGCCAAGTCGCTACCGAGTGGATCAATCACGAACATTCGCATTCCGCTATCCGCGCCACGAATTAGGGACGCGTTGATATGTGCGTCTCCAAAGCCGTACCCGATCACCATAAGGCGTACATCGGGTCGGCACAGAGATTGGTCGAATATGTCTGCATAAGAACTCAGGAGTCTGCTGCTCTTAATCGCTTGTGTTTTGGCCGCGCCCAGTACAAGCAGGCTATCGCCCACAGTCGTGCGCCAGTTCGTAGAGCCATGTAGCTTGTAGATGGGCTGCAAACTCTCGTCCATCAACGTCCGACCAGAATCCGTCCATGTCCCTTTGACCCACGTATCTGCAATACGGCCATCGACTCCTGGCAGCCCCTTTAGGCCTGGCAACTGCGCGCCTCGCCAGCGGCGGCCATCGAAAGGGCCGTTATCCATATAACGGTGCTCAAGCAGCAAGTCCTGATTCAACGTGAAAATCGCGTCGAAGCGTGCGAGTAACCCGCTGACAGTGTTTGGCTGCGCCGATGCAAAATCCAAGGCCTTAACCTCAAGGAGCGCTGCATTCAGGTCGTCGAACATGCGGATCAAGGCAACCTCAAACGCCTGTATCGCGCGATCTCGCTCCGTCTGGCCGAGGGAAGGATCCGCTTGAACGAGCGAAAGCGCCTGCTCGAACCCTCCTTCGCTCTTGCTTTTCCACAGGGCGCGCCGCAGGTGCAAATTGCCTAGAATCTCCGGACATCCGAGAAGGTACTCAAATACCTCACTCGCCAGCCAGCCGCCCCAATTGCGGCTGAACCCTGCCCCGAGGAGAAGAATGTGCGACATATGAGAAGGGCTCAGTTCCGGTAAGTCGTTCTGCCAGCAATCAGTGCCGCCGCGCTCGGCGGTGGTGTCAAGCACGAATTGTCTTAAGCTGCCTCCCGAATCGGCCAATGGTCCGGTGCAACTCCTCGACGTCTCCGTGCACAGCCATGCGATCAAACACCTTCAGCACGCAGCGCGCGCCGCTGTAGAACGCACCTTGCGCGAGCACTTGGTCGCGGCGGCTTATCCCATCCTCGACCAGCAGCTTCTTGTAGATCGTCCACATCCGTCGGAGGCTGGGCGTGCTGCTCAGGGCTCACTTCTTGCCGGCGGCTGATCGCCGGGCGACTCAAGAGTTCCAGAGGGCCGCGCTGATCAGGCGCCAGTAGAGCCAGAGGCACCCGGCCACGCTCGCCACCCCAACGGCGAGCATCACACGGGCGAGCCTGGTGCAGTCATAAAACATGTGCGCGAAGCATAGCAGCAGCACGGAGAGCAGGATCACCGCGGCCGTGGCCCAGAACGCGACTTTGAGGGCTGCAAGAATCCTGCGCCGGGCCGTCAGGTTCGCCCTGAATCTCGCGTATGCCAGGTACTGGCCACTGCCAGGCGCTGGCGGTTCGTGTTCGGCATACGAGCGCTGCAACTCTGCGAGCAGCATGTCGTACTTCTGCTCGCCCATCAGATCGCCCAATGTGACCTCGGGAGCGGCGGCAGCCCATTGGCCGGCGCCAAATTGACTAACTAACCCTGATCCGACAAATTTCTCGCGCTGAGGCGCGCGCTTCGCATTGAAAAAGGCCTTTCGTTGTGGTTGAAAGCAAGGTGCCACCCAAACCTTCTTCCACGAACGAAAGGCCATCGACTGTGAGGCGAAGAAACACCGAATTGCATGCTCGTGTCAATGGGAATGTTGCTTTCGAGTTCACCGACGCGAAGCTTACCTCGTACGCGGGGTTGGAGCTGTTCGACCGGTACCTGCGCCAGATGGGCTTCAGCGAACTCATCCGCGCGGCCTTTGCCGAGGGCCGCCTGGGCGGGGACTTCGGCGTGATCGCGATGGTGCGCGTGCTGATCGGACTGCTGGTGGTGGGCGGGCGCCGGCTCGATCACCTGAGGTATCTGGCTACCGATCCGCTGCTGCGGCGCTTTGCCCGGGTGCGGGTGTGGCCGACGGCGCGCACGGTGAGCCGCTGGCTCAAGCGCTTCACGATGAAAAGCGTGGAGCAGCTGATGGCGCTCAATGCCGCCGTGATCGCGCAGATCATGCCGAGGCTGCAGCTGCGAACCGTCACGGTTGATGTCGACGGGGTGGTGGTCTCGACCGGTCTTCAGGTCGAACGTGCCGAGCGCGGCTACAACCCGCATCGTCGTAAGGTCCCCAGCTACTACCCGATCACGGCGCACTTGGCTGAGACCACGCACGTGCTGCGGGTGCGCAACCGCTCGGGCAACGTGCACGACAGCAGGGGCTCTGTGGCCTTTCTGCGAGAACTGTGGGGACAGCTCGCAAGCTTTGGCATGCCCAGCAGCCAGATCCGCTTTCGCATGGATGGCGCTTTTTTCCAGCAGAATGTGCTGCGGTGGCTGGCGTGGCGAGAGGTCGGCTACGCCATCAAAGTCCCCTTCCACCACTGGCTCGATCTGCAGCAGTTCATCCGCAGATCTCCCAGGTGGACGCGAGTGAGCGCTGAGGTGTCGGGCTTTGTGGTGCCAGCGGTAGCCAATCCCTGGGGCACACCGCTTTGGGTGGCGATCTATCGGCGCAAGGTCATGCATCGCACCGCGAAGAACTTCCAGCTGGATCTGTTTGACCCGGACGATGGGTCCTACGAGTACTCGGCCATCACGAGCAATCTTGAGTACACGCTCGCGAACCTCTGGTACTTCATGGCCGGCCGTGGGGCACACGAGAAGACCATCGCGCAGCTGAAGAGCGGACTCGCCTTCCACAGCGTGCCAACCCTTGCCTACGCCGCCAACAGCGCTTGGCAGCAGCTCGTCGCCCTCACGCATAACCTGCTGACGAACTTCCAGATCGACACCGGTGCCGAGCAGCGCCGCCGATCGCGCAAACACACCGCACTTTCGCGCCTTGCGACCGTGCAGACGCTGCGCTTCACGCTCTTTCATCGCGCGGCACTCCTGCTGCGCCCGGCGGGAAGGTCGATCTTGCGCCTGGCGAAGAACCCCGCGACGGAGGACTTGTTCAGGCGCATCGAACGAGAGCTACCCTGTGCAGCCTAATTTTTGTCGGATCAGGGCTAACTCATGGGCGTCCTGCCAGAGCGTATTGCTGTCTGACTGCAGGCGGTACAGCACGAAGGCGGCGAGCACGCCGAGCGCGGCGGCCAGCGTCTGCGGGATCGTGCTGAAGGTGTAGAGCAGGGCGTATTCCACCGCTGTAATGTTACGCCACACCTCGCTTCCGAGCCGCCTCGAACTTCTCCGCAAGCGCCGCAGCCCGCTTCGCCGTCTTCTCGATGGGGCCGCGCATACCGGGATTCTCCACTAGCTCCGCTGCCTCACCCTCTTGGTATGCGAGCGTCCGGCAGGCACGGGCAGCTGTTTCCAATTCGAGGTCGGTGAGATCGAGCGGCATGTGCGCATCGTCGCGCCACGCGGCGCGGGTGTCGGCGGGCATTGCGAACTGTACAGGGCAGAGCACACCGCGCGTAGAGCCTCATCGTGCTGAGGCTAGAGTCGATAGGGCCCTGAGCCGGACGATTTCAGAATTACCGCTTTTGTTAAGGATTGATCCGACGCCTGCCCGGGTGCGCGGGGGTGTCCAGCCCATCGGGGTCTGACGGGCAGGCGTTGGATAATCCTCAAGGGAGGAAACCGCGAAGGAGTGCTGATGTCGATCAGCAGTCGCGATGAGCTATGGGGATTTGAAGGCCTGCGGTGCGACAAGAGGGGGCGATGAAGTGAGCACACAGAGCGCTGAAGGCGCCGGCGCGTCCAGCGCCGATGCGGTGGCACATAAACTGCGGACGTGGATCTGTGCAACGAAGTGGATTTTCTCGGTGCCGAGGCAAGGGTTCTCGCGCTGGCGCTGGTGAAGGCAGTGCCGGAGGTTCGATGGAGTGTGGCGAGCGGTGCGCGCTCAAGGTAAGGGCCTCAGGCTGGGCGGCCCGCGGATGTGCTGAGCGCGAGCGAAGGTCTCGATGATGAGCATCGGTGCCCCGCAGTGTCGGCACAGGAACGTGGGGTGTGTTGTTCCCTTCAATGTGTCGGAGGTGGTGGGATCAACGGTCAGCGGCGGCGCTGGCTCGTGCAACAGCGCGCGTGCCGCGGCGATGTTGTGCTTGCGCCGGGCGTGAGCGAGCAGTCCGTAGTGGCGGATGCGGTGAAAGCCGGTGGGCAGCACGTGCAGCAAGAACCGGCGCATGAACTCGGTGGTGGCGAGCGTCATGACCTTGTGGCGGGTGCGACCTTCTGCCCGGTAGTCCTTCCAGCGGAAGGTGACGCTGCGCTCGTCCATTGCTACGAGTCGTGAGTTGGAGATCGCGACCCGGTGGGTGTAGCGAGACAGATACGCGAGCACGGCTTGAGGTCCTGCGAACGGGCGCTTGGCATAGACGACCCAGTCGATCTGTCGGAGCGGTGCCAGCCAGGTGGCGAAGGCCGCCGCATCGGTGAGGTGAGCGAACTCACCAAAGCACTGTAACTGGCCGCGGCCGTGGGCCGCGGCCAGTGCTTCGAGGAAGCGGCGCCGGAACAGACGTGAGAGCACGCGCACGGGCAGGAAGAAGCCGGGTCTGCAGGGGACCCAGCGATCGGCATCCAGCGCCAAGCCGCCACCGGGCACGATGCCGTGCACATGCGGATGGTGGGTGAGGGCGGAGCCCCAGGTGTGCAGCACCAGGGTCACTCCGATGCGCGCGCCCAAGTGCTTCGGATCGGCGGCGATCGTGCGCAGGGTCTGGGCCGCGACATCAAACAACAGTCCATACATCAGCTCCTTGTTGGTGTAGGCCAGGGCACTGAGGGGTGCGGGCAGAGTGAAGACCACGTGGTAGTAGTCCACCGGCAAGAGATCGGCGGATCGCGCTTCCAGCCAGCGCTGCGCGGCACTCCCCTGGCACTTGGGACAATGCCGATTACGGCAGGAGTTGTAGGCGATCTGAGGCTGTGCGCAGGCCGAGCAGCGCAGCGCATGACCGCCGAGCGCGGCGCTACGGCAGTTCTCAACGGCCGACATGACCTTGAGCTGGCCGAGACTGAAATGGCCGCGCTCTTGGTGTCGCCAGGTCGGCCCGTGGGCGCGGAAGATGTCCGCGACCTCCAGGCGCGCCACGGGTGTGGCTTACGCGGGTTGGGCAGGCTCCAGAGGACTGATCACCTGGCGCAAGGTCTCGGTGGCCACCTGGGTATAGAGCGCCGTGGTCTCGAGCTTCTTGTGGCCGAGCAGGACCTGGATGGTGCGGATGTCTTCCTTCTGCTCGAGCAGATGGGTGGCAAAGGCATGGCGTAGCGAGTGCATGGACACCCGCTTGTCGATGTGCGCGGCCTTCGCCGCCTCGTGCACAGCGCGGTTGAGTTGCCGGGTGCTCATCGAATCCAACGGATCGAGGCCTGGGAACAAATACCCGCCGGGCAGCACCTTGCCCGCGGCGTGCGCGTGGCGCCACCAGGTGCGGAGCCGTTCGAGCAGAATCGGCGGCAGCAGTGCGTAGCGATCCTTCTGGCCCTTGCCCTGCTCGACACGCAAGAGCATGCGGGAACTGTCAATGTCCCCGACCTTCAGGGCGACCACTTCGCTCACGCGCAGTCCCGCGCCATACGCCACCGACAAGGCGGTGCGGTGCTTGAGGGTGCGGGCACTGTCGATCAGGCGGCTCACCTCCTCGCGGCTCAAGATCACCGGCAAGGTGCGGGCCACGCGCACGGGGCGCATCTTGGCCATCAAGTCGGGCCGGTTCATCGTCACTTCGAAAAAGAACTTCAGCCCCGTGATCGCGGCGTTGAGCGTGATGGGCGAGACGCCCCGATCCACGCAGTGCAGTTGATACCGACGCAGGTCCTCGGCACTCGCCGTGTCGGGCGAGCGGTGCAGCCATCCTGGCCAGCGACAATTAGATTTTCCGGGTGACGACAATTAGAACTGCCGGTTGACGGCTCTCATCAGCGGTCTTGTTTACGCTGCCTCCACGAGGAGGTGGGCGTGGTCAAAGACGAGCAGGTGAGGTTACTGATGTCATTGATAAGCAAGGGGATGCCGCAGGTGACGGCAGCGGCGAAGGCGGGCATGAGCGAGCGGACGGCGCGCAAGTACGCGCGTTCGGGACAGATGCCCTCGGCGCTAAGAGCACCACGGAGGTGGCGGACGCGGCCGGACCCGTTTGCCGAAGTGTGGCCGGAGATCGAGTCGCTGCTGCGCCAGGATGGCGGGCTGCAGGCGAAGGTGGTTTGGGGTGAGTTGAACGAGCGCTATCCGGGACGCTTTGGCGCCGGGACGCTGCGCACCTTGCAGCGACGGTTCCACGCGTGGCGAGCGCGGTCAGGGCCGCTGCGGGAGGTGTACTTCCCGCAGATCCACCGTCCCGGCGTGCAAGCGCAGTCCGACTTCACCGATATGCGCCGGCTCGAGATCTGTATCGGCGGGGAGCCCTTCCCACATCTGCTGTACCACTTTGTGCTGACCTACTCGAACTGGGAAGCGGCGTCGATCTGCCCGAGCGAGAGCTTCGAGTCCTTGAGCGCAGGCCTGCAGGCAGCGTTGTGGCGCCTGGGCGGGGTGCCGCTCGAGCATCGCACCGACAACCTCTCGGCGGCGACGCACGAGCTCCCCGATAGTCGTGGTCGGGACTTTACCGTGCGCTACCGCGAGTTGCTCGATCACTATGGACTGCGCGCCTCGCGCAACTTCCCCGGCAACGCGCACGAGAACGGGGATGTCGAGTCGGCGAACGGCGGTCTGAAGACGGCGATCGACCAGCGGCTACGACTACGCGGCTCACGGGAGTTCCCCTCTCGCGAGGCATATCAAGGGTTCATCGAAGCGTGCCTCACGGCACGCAACGCCACTCGCAGCACATGGATCGAGGAGGAGCGACGACATCTGCGAGCGTTGCCGGTTCAGGCGTTGCCCTCGTACAGAGAGCTGTATGCGACGGTGTCGCGCTCGAGCATCGTTCGGATCGTCAACCGTGCGTACTCGGTGGCCTCGCGGCTGCGAGGTTGCCGGCTGCGGGTGCGTCTGCACGCGGACGTCATCGAGCTCGAGTACCGGGGCGAGCGGGTCGCCGTGATGGATCCGGTGCCGATACGAGGCGGATCGACTACCGGCACATCATCCATACTCTGGTAAAGAAGCCTGGCGCGTTCCGCAACTACGTGTTCCGGGATGCGCTGTTCCCGAGCCTGGAGTATCGGCGAGCCTATGATGCACTGCTCGCCGGCAGCACCGAGCAGGCCGATCTGAACTACGTGCGTATCCTGCACTTGGCGGCCTCGGACGGCGAAGCGGTGGTGCGCGAGGTCCTGGAGGGGTTGCTGGCCACCAGCCAGCTGCCCACCTACGAGGCGGTGCGCGCCCAGGTCCGAGGTCCGCGCACGCCGAACGGCGTGCCGTGCCTGGATCTGCCACCACCGGATCTGGCGGTCTACGATCGGCTGCTGAGTGGTGCGGCGGTGTCCCCATGAGCGCCGCCAGCGTCGCCCCCGACGAGACACTGGAGCTGCGCCTTAAGGCGCTGCGACTGCCCTCGCTCCTGGCGCATTACCTCGCACTGGCCGAACGTGCTGCCGCCGAAGGCTGGAGTCATGTGCGCTATCTGGCCGAGATCGTGACGCTCGAGGCCAACGAACGTGCCGATCGGCGCATCACGCGCCTGTTGAACGAGGCGAAGCTGCCGCGCGACAAGAGCGTCGCGACGCTCGATCTGAACCGCTATGGCGCGCCATTGCGGGGCCAGATCCGCCAGCTCCTACGCGGGGAGTTCCTTGCCGGCGCGACCAACATCTGCCTGATCGGCCGGCCCGGCACCGGCAAATCGCACGTCATGGCAGCCATTGCTCGGGCGCTCATCGAGAAGAACCACCCGGGGCTCTTCAGCTCGGTCTCGGCGCTGGTCGAGAAGCTCCTCGATGCCAAACGCAATCTGCGCCTTGCCCGCGAGCTCAAGCGCTTGGACAGCTTCGACTGCCTGGCGCTCGATGACATCGGCTACGTCCAGCATGACCGCGCCGAGATGGAAGTGCTGTTCGCGCTGCTGGCCGAGCGCTACGAGCGCAAGAGCGTCATGATCACCTCGAACCTGGTGTTCTCCAAATGGGACCAGATCTTCAAGGACCCGATGACGACCGCGGCAGCCATCGATCGTGTCGTGCATCACGCCGTGGTACTGGAATTTACCGGCCCGAGCCTGCGCGCCGAAGCGGCCGCGCAACGCGCTGCACGCGCAAAGCACGACTCCTCGAACGCTGAGTCATCATGAGCAAAATGCGTCTGAGCGAAGAAACCAGGGGATACCGACGTAGCGGCCACCCCCTCGATCGCCGCTCTCAGGGCTT
The DNA here is from genome assembly GCA_963837075.1 of uncultured Gammaproteobacteria bacterium. GTDB lineage: Bacteria > Pseudomonadota > Gammaproteobacteria > Steroidobacterales > Steroidobacteraceae > 13-2-20CM-66-19. The sequence goes on from CAWILY010000009.1 coordinate 2,641,210, forward strand.
CCTATGCGGTCGCTCTCTCCGACGCCATCGCAAAACAGAGCTTCTGCCCGGCCTTCGGCCGCTCAGACTGCACTGCGGGTAAGACCACTGATGAAGAACGAAGACCGGAAGAAATAAATGTCGTCAGAGGAAGAAGTAGTTGACGTTGGCCAGCCATCCGGCAAAATGCCGCACGGCACGGATGTAGCCGCTCTGGGTCTTAGGTGAGAGCTTGCGCATCCGCATGTCCTCGATCATGCGTTGGCGCAGCGGTGAGATCCTCGGTGTAGTGGTGTCCATGACTGAAGCTCCGGTTGCAACACGAGGCGGATCGCCTCGGTTCGCAACATACGAAACAGAGCCTCAGAACTCAGCTCACCCACTACACCCGATCGAAACCACCCCTACCGCGTGAGCGGTTTAGTCCGTTGACCCTGAGCGGTCCGTCGCGAGCGGCTGCTTTCGAGCAGGCCAATACAGTGACGACCCCCGCCGCGGGCTACTCCGGGAGGTTCATCTTGCGGAGGAACGCCTTGTAACGCGGATCGCGCACGATCTTGGCGAAGGCTGGTTCTGCCTTGATTTCGCAAAGATCGGCGTCCTTCTGCGCATATGCGCGCTCGAGCCACCTGAAGGCTTCGTCGACTTCGCCGCGAGACGCATGCACGCCTGCAATCCCGTAGGCCCAGTCACTCGCGCCGATCTTCGTGAGCAGCTCAAGCGCTTCGTCTGAGGCCGCCTTGCGCCCGAGCGCGAAGTTCACGCGTGCGAGGCCCCAGAGCCGCGCCTCGTCCTCTGGTTCCTGCTGGACCACCGTCAGCGCGTCTTCAGGCTTGCCGCGCACGATGAGTATGTCGGCAAGCCGGTAGCGCGCCCAGGCGTAGCTCGGGCTGATCTGCAGAGTTCGGCGTATCGCGGCCTCAGCCTCATCCGCATGGCCGGCGCCCAGTCGAATGGTACTCAGTACGTAGTACGAGATGGCGTTCAGCGGGTCGAGCGCGAGCGACGCGTTGATATGCCGCGTCGCCTCATCCCACTCGCCAAGTGCCATCCCAAGCGTCCCGGCTGCCCATTTGGTCGTCGGATCGCGTGGTTCGAGCGCGGTCGCCCGCTCCAGCTCGCGCTTAGCCGCCGACCAGTCCCAGTCATGGAATACGTGAGTGAGCGCGAGCGCTGCGTGCGGCATGGCCAGCGAAGCGTCGAGCCGTATGGCGAGCTCGGCCGACGCTCTTGCCTGCGGGAAGGCGGTGTCCACCGGCAAATAACCCCATACACCGAGCAGGTTCTGCAGAAGGCTCAGGGCGGCGGCTGCGCGCGCGAACTGCGGATCAAGCCGCAACGCCTCGCGATAGTCCTCGAGCGCTTCCTCGAAACCCTTCTGATTGAATTGATCCGCGGCGTGGCGCGCGCGCAGGTACGTTTCATACGCAGCCGGCACGCTCAGCACTGTTCGCGCCGGCAGCTCGAACGCGCCGACGCTGACCTCGAGCGCTCGGACGAGGGAGCTTGCGATCTCGTCTTGGACCTTGAGGACGTCACCGATATCCCGATCGTAGCGATCGGACCAGCGCTGCGAGCCGTCAGAGGCGTCGATGAGCTGAGCCGTGATCCGCAGCTGGCTCCCGGATTTTCGCACGCTGCCCTCGACCAGGTACCGCGCGCCGATCGCGGCCCCGATTGTGCGCACATCGGTGTTCTTGCCCTTGTACTGGAACGACGAGGTGCGACTGATCACCTTGAGCTGCCGCACCTTGACCAGCTGATCGAGTATCTCCTCGGCCATGCCGTCTGCAAAATACTCCTGGTCGTGCTTCTCGCTCATGTCTGTAAACGGCAGTACCGCGATTGATTTGTCGGTAATCGCCACTGCAGGGGGCGGAGGAGCTTTGTGACTCTGCGACCAAAGGCGCGCACCCAGGGCGACCGCTACACCAACGAGCACGCCGACGGCTACTCCCGCGATTAGCTTCCCCTTAACCCCCGTTCGCGCGAGCGGTTTTGCAGACGACACGGGATCCGCGGCTACTGCCTGCCCCGACCCTTGTTCGGCTGCCTCCGCCAGCTTCGCTAACGCCGCAGGCATGCCGATCGCTGGCACATCGATCCACTGCGACTCTGAGAGGAAATACTCGAGCGCCCGACTCAGCGTGGCAGCGTCGATTCGGAATGCGATGATGGATTTGTGTTTAGACGCGGCGCGTTCGACTTCCCGGCCCACGTGAGATGACGCCACCGCATCTTGCGATAGCAGCAGCACCACCGCCTTGGCCTCGTTGATCGCCGCGACAATAGCATCGGCATACTGAGCCCCCGGCTTTACGTCCCGCGGCGCCAACCAGCACCGAAGTCCATGCTGCTCGAGATGCTCGACAATAGAATTGGCGATAGCAGCATCTTGCGATGCGTAGCTGATGAAAACGGTCGGCGTACTATCTCTCGCCCCGTCGTCGTCACCGCCTTCGGCCATTTCGAGTGCCCCCACTGCCCACCCGAGATGGTCGCGGATGCCTTCACCGATGGCAAATGACGCGAATTTAGGACCCGCTGAGTGGCCGCTTTGGAGCAGGGAATTCAGGTGGTCCGACGACGGGTTTTGGCCGGGAGGCGACTAATCACGCTATCAGCGTCGGCCTTAAGGATGCTCCTCAAGTTCGGCCCCCCTGCCACCGGCAGTTCAGTGCCGCCGCGCTCGTGGACGCCGCGCTTGAATCTTCTGGATCTGCCGCCCCTGCCGCTTGATGGCCTCGTGGAGCGCGTCGTAATTCCCTTGCGCCATCATGTGGTCGAGCACTTTCAGCACGCCCCTTGCACCGCTGTAGAAGGCCACCTGCGAGACCACTAGGTCATGCTTGCTGGCGGTGCCGTGGTCGAGGGCGGTCCGTTTGTAGATGCTCCAGAGGCATCGCAGTGAGAGCGCGGTTACATCGAGTCCCCTCAGGTTTCCGGTGTGTGCTCTCCGTGGTAGTGCACTCGCGGGATTACGCTGGCGGGGACGGGTCGCGCTAAATCAGAAGTATTGAAATCAGATCGGCTGCGGCAGCTTCGCCACCACGCCTCGTGCGCGCTACAAGAGTAGGTGATGCTGTCAGTCGGATCCTTGCCGAAATAAATCTTGCCGGTTAGTGATCTTGTAGACGACCTTCATGATCTCTCTGCCCTCTGATCCCCCAGGCGAGCATCTGCTCTCTTGCCTGCGCTGCGATTCCACGACCAGCTGACTAGGGACTCAAGTCGCTGCCTCCGATCCTGCGTCATGGCATCACGAATGCGACGCTGACGTCGAACCCAACTGCCAAGCTTCACACCACTCGATGTCACATGACCAACTGGGACGCGAGCGTGCCCGACCCTCGCCTCGTATTGCGCAAGCTCACGGAACATCCGCCCCCAATCATCGGCATAAGGGTTCCATGTCCATCCGACAAGTGCCTCCAGTCGGCATCGGTGCGCTTCGTCCATCTTGCCTTGGGCTTGTCGTTGCACGACTACCCACTTACCAAGCTTGCAGCCGTCCTTCTCGACCCTGCTGACAGGAACTCGGCAATGACCCTCACGTTTCGAGAATTTCATCAAATGCTGAAACGAGTGCTCCCATGCTTCCGCAAAAGGGTCCCAACTCCAGCCCGGTAGCGATTCGAGGCGGTCACGCCTTTCCTTGGGGAGCCGACTTGCGCGATGGCGATTGCCGCTGACCCATGAGCCAAGCGCAAATCCGTCCTCAGTCGTATAACCTTGCGGGACCCGACAGTGCCGGGTCCGCATGGCGTAGGCTCGTAGATGACGGAACCCTCGCTCCCAAGCGTCATCCCTTGGGTTCCAGCTCCAACCTTCGAGCCGCTCAAGTCTGCGACGACGATCCGCAGCCATCTCGTCGCGGAGATGGCGCTGCACGAGCACCCACTTACCAAGCGCGAAACCATCCTTGGTAATGAAACTCGGAGAGATTCCCGCGCCCTTCACACTCTTGAGATACCCCTTGAGTTGCTGGAATGCCTCGTCCCAAACGCTATCCTGCAAGCTCCACACCCACCCGTGAAGGCCCTCCAACTGACGACGATGCATTTCGGGCATCGTGTTGCGATTCGTCCGCTGCCTTACCGTCCACCCGCCAAGTGAGAGACCCTCGTCTGTCACAAAATCCGTAGGCACATGGTAGTGCCCCTTTTTCGCGCGGAACTTTTTGAGCGCCGCGAAGTGGCGTTGCCACGCATCCTCTAGAGGGCTCCATGTCCATCCTTGAAGCCTTTCCAGCTTTCGAGCTCGTGGCTCGGACAGTGCGAATCGTTTCGTCCGCTGCGCATTGACCCACGATCCGAGTCGGGCTCCATCATTCGTTACATACGCCACTGGCACGCTACAGTCACGATGTGCTCGCTGATAGGCGACAAGTCGTCCAAACATCTCGTCCCAATTGACACCAAGAGTGTCAACGACGCTGACTGAAATAGCACGCGACAACTCACGAAGGCCGATGGACGGACCAAGAACATCCAGTTTTTCCCGAAGTTCTCGCGGACGGAACGCCTTTCCCTCGCCCTTCGCCTGCCGCAGCTCACGGATAACCTCGGCAAGGTCTTCGTCTTGCTCTGGAGCTGCCCCGGTTCCGTAGACAGGTTGCCGTCTTAGTTCCGGACTCTCGTCTTCTCGATGCTTCATCGATCTTACCAGCAGCGCAGTCTGCCGCCGCAGGCGGCAGAAGGTCTGCATTTCCCAACAGCCACGAAAAATCGTCTGCATAGGAAGTCTCAGGAGCGGCGATCGCAGGGGTACCCACTACCCGGATACCCCTGCAGATCGGTCCGTGAGAGCTTGAAGGTCGCATGGTCACGCCGCCTCGCTCTGCAGCGCATGGCGCTCGTAGTTGACCGGTGAACGGCGACCCAGCGCGGAGTGTCTGCGATGTGGGTTGTACCAACCTTCCAGCCAATCAAAGATCGCCATCTTGGCTTCTGCCTGGCTCTTGAAGCGCCGCCGGCTGAGCAGCTCGCGCTCGAGAGTCGCGAAGAAGCTCTCAGCCATGGCGTTGTCGTACGCATCGCCGACCGTGCCCATCGAGGGCATGATGCCGGCTTCCCGACACCGCTTGCCGAAGGCGTAACTGGTGTACTGGGTGATTTCCATCGGTCGTCGCAACATCTGGCCATCGGAGGTGTTGCATGGGACGACCAAAGGGTTGGGTTACAGAGCGGACTGGACGTGCGCCGATGCGGTCGCCGGGTCGGCCGGGCGTCAACCAGCGGGATGCCAAGCAGGCATTCTGGGCGCGCATTGCGGCGGGAGCTTCAAGTGAAGATGCGGCATTGGCGAGCGGCGTGTCACAGCCGGTTGGCACGCGCTGGTTCCGGGAGGCCGGTGGGATGGCACCGATCAGTGTGGTTACGCTCTCGGGACGATATTTGTCGTTCGGTGAGCGTGAGGAGCTGGCGCTGTTGAACGCACAGCGCTTGTCAGTTCGCGAGATTGCCCGGCGGATGGAGCGATCGCCATCGACAATTTCGCGGGAGCTGCGTCGCAACGCGGAGACCCGCGGCGGTGTATTGCGATATCGGGCCACGGTCGCGCAGTGGAAGGCTGAACGGGCCGCCGCGCGACCCAAAGCCGCCAAGCTTACCCAGGACGCGCGGCTGCGACGCTATGTGCAAGATAGACTCGCCGGCGCTGTTGCCGACGCCCGCGGCATGCCGATTCGGGGACCGCAGGTGGCATGGAAGGGGCGGCGCCATGGCCGCCGTGCCGATCGACGGTGGGGCAAGTGCTGGAGCCCGCAGCAGATCAGCCGACGATTGCCGATCGACTTCCCGCATGATGCGCGCATGAGGATCTCCCACGAAGCCATCTACCAAGCACTTTATGTGCAGGGTCGAGGCGCACTGCGACGAGAGCTGTCTGCCTGCCTTCGTACTGGTCGGGCGCTGCGGGTGCCGCGTGCCAGAACGCGGCAACGGGGCAAGTCGTTTATCACGCCCGAGGTGATGATCAGTCAGCGCCCCGCCGAAGCTGCGGACCGCGCCGTGCCAGGTCACTGGGAGGGCGACATGATCATCGGCCTGAACAGCTCGGCAATCGGAACGCTGGTCGAGCGCACCACGCGATTCACGATGCTGCTGCATTTGCCACGGATGGCGGGGCATGTACCCGGAGCTGGAATTAAGAATGGACCGGCCCTGGCTGGTCGCGGCGCCAAAGCCGTCCGTGACGCCATTGCCAAAAAGATCCAGATGCTGCCGGCGCACTTGCGACGATCGCTGACCTGGGACCAAGGGGCAGAGCTGGCCCAACACGCTCAGCTTCGGATCGACACCGGATTGGAAGTCTATTTCTGCGATCCGCAAAGTCCGTGGCAGCGTGGAACCAACGAGAACACTAACGGGCTGCTGCGGCAGTACTTTCCCAAAGGTACGGACATCAGCAGATACTCTGAGCGAGAGCTCGACGCAGTGGCTATCACCCTCAACAGCAGACCTCGAGAGACGCTCGGCTGGCGAACGCCAGCCGAAGCACTCAACGAGATCTTGCGAAGACGAAATCAACCCGCTTCTCGCTCCGCATCGAGCGCCGCCTTCTGACGCATTCGCGTCAGACTGCACTGCAATGAAGATTTTGGAAGTAAGATGTGACCGGAGACTTCGTTGCGACGACCAGTTGAGCCTGGGCTGGCAACCGTGATCGGAGTGATGGATCACCTCTTTCGGCCGACGCATCGTGATTGCCATGTCGATCGCCGCGAGCATCAGCTCGGTACGCAGGTGCGTCTCCATCGCCCAGCCGACCACCTTGCGCGAGAACACGTCCAGCACGATCGCCAGGTACAGAAAGCCGCTCCAAGTGGGGATATAGGTCGCATCGGCAACCCACAGCCGATTGGGCCGCTCGGCGTAGAAGCGCCGCTCGACCAGATCCGTCACCTGAGAGCGCTCCGCCGCCCGCTCCGTCGTCACCACGAACTTGCGCAGTGTCGCCCCGCGCAGTCCCGCCGCCCGCATCAGCCGCGCCACGCGCTTGCGCCCAACGTGGATGCCGTGCTCGTCCGCGAGCTCCGCGTGGATCATCGGCGAGCCATAGGTCTCTCGGGAGAAACGGTGAATCGCCGCAATCTTCCCCGTCAGCCCCAGATCGGCTCGCCTGCGGTTGCACATCGGCCGATCCCGCCAGGCATAGAACCCGCTCCTCGAGACTTTAAGCAGCCGGCACATCATCCCCACCGGATGGGTGGCCTGGTTCACCTTCACGAACCCGAAGAGCGCTTCGAGGGACCGCTCTCGGTAGCGAACCAGGCCGCGGCTTTTGCAAGGATCTCCCGCTCCTCCTTGAGCTTGCGGTTCTCGCGCCGCAGTCGGGTGAGCTCCTCACGTTCCGCAGTGCTCAATCCGCCATCGCCCTTGCCCTGGTTGCGAGCGTCCTGCTTGACCCACAGCGAGATCGTCCAGGCCGTCGGTCCGAACTCCCGCGATAGCTCCGCGGGGGTCCGACCGCTGCGTACCAGATCGATCATCTGGCGCTTAAACTCCCCCGTGTACCGGGTCGTTGTCTTTGCCATCGTGAACCCCTCCAAACCTTACGTTGAGGTGTCCACGAAAGCGGGGCAACTCCAATTCACTCGCTAATTGACCGTAGGTGCGCTGGGCGCTCGGAGGTCTCAAAAATGAAAACCCCCTATCCGATGCTGCGTAGGTTCCTGCTAACACTCGTCTGCTCAACAGCATTTGCCGAGCAACAGGCTCTAATAACGGTCAACCCGAACAACTTCGCCCCGGGACAGAACATCTCGAACGCGACTTACGGAGCGACGCTGAGGAGCGTGACCTTCATTCCAAACCCGGACCCGACCGCGCCGCCAGAGCAAGCGTTTGTGCCCCGGTATTCGCCAGTTTTCGCAGAAGCCGTAACATCGAATTGCGTCTTGGAGGGCATAGGCTCGCCGCAACCCCTTCCATGCGCTCCAATCGGGAACAGTGTGTTGAGCTATATATCCAACTTGGCCCCGGTGTCCTTCCCGGACTTCTGGGGCGACGTACGTCATGCGATAGGTTGCTTTGATCCTGCTCAGGGTTCTTGCTTCACCGCCGTCATTGCTCCGCTACTTAGAGTTGACTTTGCCGTGCCGACAGACTCCGTCAGCGTGATCCTGGGAAATCACAGTAGCAGCGACGGTGATCTCGAATCCTTTAGTACGGTCACTGCGTTCGATGAGACCGGAACGAATATCGGGACTTGCACTTCGGGCTCACCCCCGCCGGGGAAGGCGCCCTGTAGCAACACGATTTTTGTTGGCCCAGACTTCAACGGCAATTCGTGGATGAAAGTAACCTTCTCTGATCCGAGTGCCCGCATTAGATTCATAGTCACAGGCGCCAGCGTAGACACAGAGCCCGTGGGCATCGTGCAGTTCAACTCAGCCGTCTCCTTGCAGCTGGCGGGCTTGCGAACAAAAGTTCAGGGCGTAGGCCCTGGCAAGAGCTTGGCCAATCAGGTGATGTTGGCGCAGACCTATTACGCGGTCCCAGACATTCAGGCGACCTGCGCGACGCTCACGGGATTTGTGAATCTGGTGAAAGCGCAGCAGGGAAACATGGTCCCCAAGCTCACGGCGCAGCAGTTGCTTTCCACTGCGCAGGCAATTGAGACTGCACTTCACTGCCAGTAGATAACTGCGCAACCCAACGCTGCCCCTAAAAAGCCGCACCCGGCAGCGGCCATCCGCCGGCCGCCCCGGTGGCGGCGATTGCTGTCGAGCCCGCACGTCGCCGATTAGGGATTCGCAGGCGCTCACTGCGCGAGCCGCACCCACATCTCGGCCCATGCCGCATGCGAGGCCGGGGAGAAACAGATGCAGACTGCATCGGCGAAGTTTGGCGATCGCCTTCGTGAGCAGCAATTGGATGACGACGCTTTGCATCGCGATGGCGGTCGCGTTCGGCCCGATCTGCTCAGCGAACGGCGCGGCCATCGCGGCGATCCGTTCGGTGACTCGAAACAGGGCTTCCTCGATGGTCTGCTGCCGTTCGGTCATGTTGGCTCGTCCTCCTCCGCTGCGATCCCCAACCGCTCCGCGGCCTGTCGGAGATCCTGAAGCTCAAGACCGGTCGGGCGGTGCCGGCGATCCGCCAGCCGCGCCTTGAGGCGCACGTAAATCTGCAATGTGGCCTCTTCGATCGGGCGACCTCCAGCCAGTTCGGCCGTCGTTGCGCGCCAGATCCGCGCCTCCGCTCGGCTCGCCCACGCCGGAGGCTCGGGCTCGGCTCCCGGAACGATCTCCAACACTTCCCACGCCACTCGGCGCGGCCTCTGCCCTGATTCCGAGCGATCGCGCCTCCACGTGCCGCGGGCGAGCCGCTGTGCTTCGGTGAGTCGGTTGTGTCCGCCAGATCCTCTGCCGCCCATGTGAATCACCCTCCAAACCGGGCCAAATTAGCCCATTTCGCAATTTTTGCTTTTGCTGTCCGCACGTACACGGTGTCGTCGTGACGGTTTCCGGCGGCACAGGTACAGCGTGCGACCCACCCCCCTTTGGGCAGAGGGCCACCCGATCCGATCGCCTGCGCTGCGTGTACGCGATCACCATTCACGGGTGCATCACGTCCCACGATCTTATGGTGTGTTGGTCGGACGCTCGTGCTGCCGACTGTCAGCCAGCCAGCGACGCACCTGATCGACGTGCACGGCGAGCAAGGCGGCGACATCGTGGTCGGTGAGTCACTGTGCCGCCAGTTGCCTCGCGCGCCGCGCCATGCCCGCCGTATCGAGCTGCGAGAGCGCTTGATGCAACGTGTGGGTGCGCCCGGGAATGGTGGTGCGGCGGGTCATGGTCATCCTGTCGGGGTGGCGTGAGGTCTTGCAGGGTTTGCAGGGTTTATTCCAGAAGTACCGTTAGCGCGCGTGCGCGCGCGCGCGTGCGCGTTACACGGCGTTCTAGGGGAAAACCCTGCAAACCCTGCACACTCACTCGTCATACCTCGGATCTGGCTGAATAGGCAGGGAAAGTCCGGCGAAAACGACGGCGCGGGTGCGATCTGAGCCCCGTTGGAAGCCGTGGGCCTCAAGCTGATCCCCGAACTGATTGCGCCCGAGCACGATGGCGCCGCTGCGCTCGCACCATTGCCGGTAGGAGCGGTGCGCGGCGGCGAGGGTGAGCTGCCCGCGCCTCTCGCAGCACTCCTCGATCCAGGCCTGCAGCATGTCCTCGCCGACGAGATAGGCGGCCGTCGCCGCCTGGATGCTTTGGGGCGGGGCGAGCCCGCTCGCTTGCCAGTCGAGACAGCCCACGAGCGCCCAGGCGAGGATCCCGCCATATTCGGCGGCGAGCTGCTCCGCGAGGGTCGTGTCGCGTTCCAGCAGTGGGATCGTGACCTCGAACGGGACCAGGTGCAGACGGGCGCGGATCGCCTCATCGACCGCGCGCAGGCCGGGCTTTGCGTTGCCGACGATGACGAGCGTATGCGTCGGCTCGAACTCGAAGAGATCTTTGCCGATATAGCGGGCGCTGATCGGGTCACCGCCGGTGAGGCGCTTCAGGCGCGACTCGTTCCAGCGCCGGCCACTGTCGATCTCCGAACCGACGACGAGCCGCGCTCCGTGCAGCACCGCGATCTCGGTGAGGTGGCGGTCGTGGTGCGACTCCATGAGCGTCTCGGCGGGGATCTCCAGGCCGTAGTCGCCGAGCGCCCGGCGGATCGCATGTGCAACGGTCCCCTTGCCGTTCCTGCCGCCGCCGTGCCAGAACGACAGCACATGGTCACGGCTCGATCCGGTGAGTCCATAGCCGGCGAGGCGCTGCAGGTACGCGCGCACGGCCGGGTCGGGCTGCACGCGCTCAAGGATTCGCCGAAAGATCGGACAGTCGCCGCCTGGTGTCGCGCCGGTGACCCTGGTGTGGAGCGCCGCTGGATCGTGCGGGCGCAGTGTTCCGGTGCGCAGGTCGAGGATGCCGCCCGGGGTGTTGAGCGACCAGGGATCCGCGTCGAGCTGCCTTACCGCGACGGCGTGGCGCGGATCACTGCCCGCGAGCCGCGTCAGTGCATACACGGTCGCAGCAGAACCGAGCCGGTTGCGCAGTGCCTTGGTCTGCACATCGGTCAAAAACTTCTCGCGGTCGAGCTGCTCGTCGAGCACGTCGCGACACAACTCGCGCGCAAGATCGAGCACGCGCTTTTTCTCATCGTGTGCCCAACGACAGCCGTCCCAGATCAGCCAGCGGTCCCAAGCCGGAACGTAGCGCAGCTCGCTGACGTGGCGCTCCGTGAAACGCAGCGCGAGATCATCGTCAGATACTCCCGGTGGCAACTGATCTGCGCCGTCAACTGGCGGCGGCGGTGCCCTCCACGGGTCCGCGGCGTCGAGTAACTGCCGCATGAGACCCACGAAAGCGCCATTTCCCGCTTTGGCGCGCAGCTCGCACGGATCTTTGGCCCCCGCGGGAACCGTGAAGAACCGCACCCGCTCGCGCAGTTGGCTGTGCTCGAATGCAGCGCGGAACTCCTGGCCGCCGGCGTCCGGCTCGACGTGCACGTAGATGACCGGGCAAGACTCCAGCGCCGCCGCAAAGCGCTTGTCATTCCAGGCTTTCGCGCCCGGCACGCCAATGGCGTTAAATCCGCCGGTCCAGAGCGCGAGCGCGTCGGTTTCGCCCTCCACCACGATGACCGGCTCGTCTTCGCGCAATCGCCAGAGCCCGTAGAGTTGCTGCTTATCGCCCTTGTGAAACCAGAAGCGCGGGCCGCCGTCCTTTTCGATGCCGCCGCGATAGCGGGTGCAGATGACCACGCCGCGGGCGTCCTGGTACACGATGCGAACGACGGCGCGGCCCTTCCACATGTCGTCACTGAATCCGCTCTCGCGCAGCAGCGCCTCCGGCAGTACTTTGGCGGTTGCCAGGTCGGCGACGGTCAGGCCGCCGCTGCCGGTGTGTTGGTTTCCGACCAGCAGCCCGCGCGCACGCAGTTGGGCGAGCACCGCTTCTTGAGAACAGCCGGCATGGCAGTGCAGGAGCGGCCTGCCGTCCTCGCCCTCGTCGATCGAGAGCGAAGGCGTGTGGTCCTCGTGCGCCGGGCAGCAGGCTGTCCAGCCCCGGCCATTTTTGCGGGCTCCCAGAGCTTCGGCGATTTGAGCGGCGGCGCTCATTGCAGCTCTTCAATCCCGGCGGCGTCGCAGGTCGTGTATGTGCGGTGAGTGCGATCGGTATGCCGACAATTTCGACAAATAAGGTCGCGGCTAAAGATGCCGCAGCCATAACACACGTGATACAGGGGTCGGACTCGGCGACTCCCGGCGCAGGCGGTGCAGTGGTCGCCTGGCTGGCGGCTCGCGGTGCGACGGACGGGGCTGCCGGGTCCGATCACGGCGTCAAATCCCATCTCAATACTAGTAGCGAGCGATGCGCTTCCGCGAGGTGAGCGAAGCCACGAGCGAACGCGCCTCCAGTGCTGGCATCAATGACTCAACCGACGGCATCGCTTCGAGAAACTTCCGCGCAGCTTCAGATTCGATACCTGCGGCAGCGATCTGCGTTTGCAGTTCGAGGCTCTGCCGTTCGATCCGCGTGCACGCTTCCTTGCGCATCGCATCGATCCTCGTTGCGGCCATCATGCGCAGCTCGGTTCGCCGCCCCGCGGCGCCATTCTCGCCGCGCCCGTACCAACCAACATCCGACAAGCGGGGTCTGAATTCGGGCGGGATGCCGAGTTCCTTGCAGCGAGCCGCGATGGCGCGATTCGCTTCTGCAACAGCGTCGTCTGCGAACTTTGCTGCTGCTGCCCAGACTTCTTCGCTATCAAATTTGTAGATGGTGCCGAGCTGCTGCTCGAAGTCAGCGCGCAACTGCGGGGCGCGTTCAGCCGCGGCGGCCTTCATCACGCGCTCGCGTTTGCGTACGAGTGCGCACAGGTCGCCGCGTTCGCGGGCGGTCATGGCGGTGGTGGTCATGGCCGCACCTCGGAGCCCGCGAGGACAGCATTCCTGGGCCCTGCCTCAACTTTGGCGGATACCGTCCGCGGATGGCCCGAATTGGCCCATCCAACAGGCTTGCTGAGCCATTCCTGAGTGACGGTCAGGGGGTCGCGGGGTGGGTCGGCGAACCGGCCGCCCGAAGGCGCCGGGCGAGACTGCCATAGCGGGCAACCCGGGCATGAGCATTGCGCAACCTGCTCGCGCCACGTGCCCGGCGCGGCCTCGTCATAGATGCACCCCCGACATTTAGCGTCGATGGCTTGCCGAAGTGAGTTAACGGGGCGAAGTTGCCGTGCGAGTCGGCTGCGTGTAATGATTCTCATACGATTGTTTCTCCTTGGCCGGTGATCGATCGTGCTCGTGGCCGCCCGGTTCGTGTCGGGCGGCCCCTTCTTCGGTCTCTCCAGTCTTTTTTCTATCAGCCTCAATCTCGCGTGCGATCTCCTCGGTGATCGCATCGGCCAGCAGGTCGAGGAGCGACTCGTACTTGCGCAGATGAGCCGGCAGGGCCATCGGTCAGACGGTAGCAGCGCGCCGGTGTTGGACGTGCTCGCGTAGCTTCTCGGCCTCGGTGTGCGGCCACTGCCGAGCGCCGGAGGTGTTCCGCTGTGCCTGAATGATTCCCGCGCGGTCAGCGCGGCGCACGCTCGCCTCGCTGCACTCGGCATACCGGGCCATGCCGCTCGTGCTGTAGAGCTTTTCCATCGATTTGCCCCTGTGACGGCTTGCTATCATGGCCATACACTGCCATAGTTCCTGGCCGCCGGGTAAACCGGCCAGAAACAGGCAGGTTTATGGGCAAACCAATAGCGGAATTCGGGATGCTGTTCCCCAAGCCGGACGACGCTGCGGTCGATCTGGTGCTGCGGGTCGCGAACGGGGAGTACGCCCGTTTCCACAATCGAGAGTTGGACAATCAGGCTGACGCGCTTCAGTCGGAATATGCGGCTCTGGTCGAGCGGGCATTCGAGCCATCGGCAAGCCTCGCTGATCCCGAATTTGAAGCCGTCGTCAAGAGAGTCCGCGAGAGTGCGCCGTTGCAACTGGAAATTCTCCACACTGAGCAGGGTTATCGGCTGATGCATTGGCGCGTGGTCGATGACCTGCGCTTCGGTCTCGATTGGTGCGTGCTCATGCTGTTGGATGTGAGCCTGCCGTATCGGCAAGCGCGGTGCCGCTGCGCACACTGCAAGAAATTCTATATAGCCCGCCGCAACCCGAAGGGCGGTCCAGCAAATCGTATTTATTGCTCGACGGAGTGCCGCGACGAGGCGCATGCCGCCGGTCGCGAGATACGGCGAGCGAGAGCCGCGAGGAAAGCCGCGAGGAAGCACAAATGAAAGCCGCGCTATACGCCCGATTCAGCTGCAACAAGCAATCTGATAAGTCCTGCGAGGATCAACTGCGCGACTGTAAGCGCTTCGCGGAACGGCATGGATTTGCCGTGGTCGCGAGCTTCGAGGATGCTGCGATTTCTGGCGGTACCGCCAAGCGCCGGCCCGCTTACCAAGCACTGCTCGCCGCCGCTCGCCGTCACGAGTTCGATGTGGTCGTTGCGGAGGATTGCTCGCGTCTCTGGCGCAACCTCGCGGAGCAAGCCCCGCGGCTTGCGGAGCTTGCGGATCTCGGGCTTCACGTCGTGACGCAGGATCTCGACACACGGCAGGAATCTGCGGGGATTCTCGCGGCGGTGTTGGGAGCGAGCAGCGAGGCATATCGCAAAGAGATTGCGCGCCGCACGCGCCGGGGGCTTGAGGGAGTGGCGCGCAGCGGCAGGAGTGCCGGCGGCCGCTCGTTCGGCTACGTGCCGGCGGCGCACTCCGCGAGCGGGCGCATGGAGATCGATCCGCTGCAGGCCAGGGTCGTTCGGCAGATTTTCGAGTGGTACGCCTCGGGGTGGAATTCGAAGGCCATCGCCGTTGAACTGAACAAACGGCGCGTGCCTTCACCCGGCAGCGGCTGGAAGCGCGAAGTGCGGCGAGCCAATGGGTGGGTGCGGTCGGCAATTCCGGCGATGTTGGCGAATCCACTCTATCGCGGCCTCATGGTATGGAACCGGGTGCGTTGGGTACGCTCCGCTGCCGACTCATCGGAGCGCCGGTGTGTGCCAAATCCGCCGAGCGAGTGGGTGACGCGCGAGGATGAGCGCCTGCGGATCATTCCGCAGAGACTTTGGGATCGCGTGCAGGCACGTTTTGAGGAACGCGCCGCCATAATCGGCGCGAAGGTCAAGGCAGGGGTGTCGCGTGATCGCGCGGTGCGCCGTGGCCGGGAATCGAAGTTTCCCTTCCCCGGTTTGTTGAAATGCGGCGCGTGTGGCGCATCGTTCGTGATGGCTGGCCGCGACCACTACTGCTGCGCGAGCCGCACCCATGGCGGCACGGCCGCGTGCAGCAATGACGCTTACCTGCGACGGTCGCAGATCGAGCCGGAGCTGGTTGCGGGGATCAAGCGCGAGCTCCTGCCAGCCCCCGAAGTGATCGAGGATCTGCAGCGCCGTGTGCGTCAGCGCCTGAAGGATCGCGAGGCGGCGCCGGACAACCGCGCAGAGATCGCGAAGCTGGAGCGCGAGGTCGGCCGGCTGGTCGATGCCATCGCCTCGGGCACGCTCGGCGCCTCGGCTGCCATCGCCCAGCGCCTGAAGCATAGCGAGGCGACCCTCGCGCGCCTCAAGGCGCAGCCGCCTGCACCGAACAAGTCCGCCGAGCAGTTGCTGCCCGATCTGGCGAAGCGTTGCCAGTTGGCGCTGCAGAAGCTTGAGCACACGATCATGGTCGATCCGCGCCGCGCGCAGATGGAAATGCGCGAGCACGTCGGCCCGATCCGGGTAACGGCTACGCCGATGGAGATCCGCCTAGAGGCTCAGAGAGGGCACTTCGAGCAGACGTTGCTCAGGGCGGCAGGCTGTCAAACAAAGTTGGTAGCGGGGGCAGGATTTGAACCTGCGACCTTCGGGTTATGAGCCCGACGAGCTGCCAGACTGCTCCACCCCGCACCAGGAGGGGCGCGCATTCTAAGGCGCCGGCCGCTGGGCGGCAATAGAGACAGAAGCCTTTCGCCGCATCAACGACTTGCGGGCGACAAGCCGGGTTAGCCGGCAGACGTACCGGCTCAGGAGATCGCTGCAGTGATCTTCTTCGCCAGCGCCGCGGCGTCGGTGTGCTCCAGGTTGCGTGCCGGCCAACCGACCCCAAGTCCTTCGCGTGCGTTGGGCTTGGGGATGATGTGGAAGTGCACGTGCGCCACGGCCTGATGTGCGCCGCGCCCGTTGTTCTCGAGCACGTTGTACTCCTGCACGCCGGTTGCGGCGATGACGGCGCGGCACAGCCGTGGCAGTACGCGTCCGAGCGCAGCCGCGGACTCGTCCGAGAGTTGATCGAGTGTTTCCGCGGCTTCTTTCGGCACCACCAGGGTGTGACCCTCGCTCAACGGTCCGATGTCGAGAAAGGCGTACACCTTCTCGTCCTCATACACTTTGTGGCAAGGCAGCTCGCCGCGAATGATCTTGCCGAACACGGTATCGGCCATGGCCGCAGTCCTCCCAAATGTCTTAAGCTTTCGTCGCGCTCATTGTCGCTCATCGGGGGGCCAACCGGCATGCAGGCAGTATCCGCGGTGTTCCTGTGACCAACCGACGCCAGTTCATCGCCGTCAGCGGCGCGCTGGTCAGTGCCTGGGCGGCCGGCTGGCAGCGGTCGGTGTTCGCCGCTACGCCGGCGGCATCCGCCGGTGCGGATGCGACCTCCCGACTCGATGCGCTCTTCGATGTCTTCATGGACGAGCGGCTCGCCAGGAGCCCGGAGCTGGTGACGACGCTCGGGCTCGACAAGGGCAAATACGCCTGGGCGAAGTCGCAGCTCAATGATGCATCCCTGCAGCGTATGCACGAATTCAAGGCGGAGAATGCCTCACGCCTGAAGCGCCTCGAAGCCTTCGGTCGCGCTGGACTCGGCGGCGCAGATCTCGCCAACTACGACACCGTTGCCTACCAGATGCAGACCATCGCGCGCGCGGCGCCGTTCGACTACGGCGACATCCCGAATCGCCCCTATGTGGTCAGCCAGCTCACCGGCTCCTACCAGAGTGTGCCCACCTTCCTTGACCGGCAGCATCAGATCGCCAGCAAGGACGACGCTGATGCATACATCGCGCGCCTGCGGGCGTTCGCCGTGGTCCTCGATCAGGAGACCGAGCGCGTGCATCACGACGCTGCGCTCAAGGTCGTGCCACCGGACTTCCTCATCGATCGCACACTGGAACAATTGCGCACCCTGCGCAGCGTCGCCCCGGCCGACTCGATCCTGAGCACCTCGGTGGCGGCACGCGCGCGCAAGCTCGGGATCCCCGGCGATTATGGTGCCGACGCCGCACGTATCGTCGCTGATGAGGTTTATCCGGCCCTCGATCGCCAGGCGAAGGCCATCGCTGCGCTGCGACCCGGCGCCGTGCACGAGGCGGGTATCAGCCGCCTGCCCGACGGGGCGCAGTTCTACGAAGTCGCGCTGCGCCAGGCGACCACGACTGAGATGAGCGCCGCTGAGGTACACCAGCTGGGGCTCGAGCAGGCGAAGGATCTTACCGCGCGCATGGACACGCTGCTGCGCTCGCTGGGTATGAAGAACGGCACGGTCATCGAGCGGGCGCAGGCATTGGCCAAGGACCCGCAGTACCTGTATCCAAACACGGATGAGGGGCGGCAGCAGATCCTGGATTACTGCAATGGTCTGATCAGGACGCTGCAGCCCCATCTGCCGCAGTACTTCCGGGTCCTGCCGAAGGCGCCGGTGGAGATCCGCCGCGTACCGGCCTACACCGAGGGTGGCGCACCCGGTGGGTACTATCAGGTGCCGGCGCTCGATGGCTCGCGCCCGGGCGCCTTCTACATCAATCTGCGCGACACGGCCGAATGGTCGCGCTGGAAGTTGCCGACACTGGTCTATCACGAGTCGGAGCCCGGGCATCATTTCCAGCTCGCCCTGGTGATCGAGATGCCCGGGCTGCCGCTGATCCGCAAGGCGGGTAGCGGCTTTCCCGCCAACGTCGAGGGCTGGGCGCTGTACGCAGAAGTGCTGTGTGACGAGATGGGTCTGTACGAATCCGACCCGCTCGGACGGCTCGGCATGCTGCAGTCGTCGCTGTTCCGCGCGGCACGCTGCGTCGTCGACACCGGGCTGCACACCAAGGGATGGAGCCGCGAGCAGGCGATCGACTACATGGTGGAGACGACCGGTGACAATCGAAGCGCCATGACCACCGAGGTCGAGCGCTACTGTACCTGGCCCGGTCAGGCGACCAGCTACAAGGTCGGGCAGACGCGCTGGCTGAAGCTGCGGGAGCAGGCCCGCCGCCGCCTCGGGACGAAATTCGACATCCGCGATTTCCACGATGTGGGTCTTGGCGCCGCGCCGATGCCCCTGTCAGTGCTCGAGCGCGTCATGGACGACTGGCTGAACGCCCGTGGCGCATGACAACGCGCTTGCAGCCGCGCCCTGAGCGCGGCGTTGCGGCGCTGGCCGCAGGCGCCGCCGCACTGTTCCTCATGCTGCCGCCGTCACCGGCAGCGGCTGAGGCGGCGAGCTATCCGCCACCGCTCGAGGGGAACTTCGTCATCCGCGATTTTCACTTCAGCTCCGGCGAAGTACTCCCCGAGCTGCGAATGCACTATCACACCTTCGGCAAGCCGCGTACCGACGCGCACGGTGTGGTGCGCAACGCGGTGCTCATCATGCACGGCACCGGCGGCACGGGTGGCGGTCTGGTGCGCGCAGAGTTCGCCGGCGAGCTGTTCGGGCCCGGGCAGCCGCTCGATGCCGGCCGCTACTTCATCGTGCTGCCCGATGGTATCGGTCACGGCAAGTCCAGCAAGCCGAGCGATGGTCTGCGCGCGAACTTTCCCCACTACGGCTACCACGACATGGTGCAGGCCGATTTCCTGCTGCTCACCGAGGGGCTGAAAGTCAATCATGCGCGCCTCGTCATGGGCACTTCCATGGGCGGCATGCACACCTGGCTGTGGGGCGAGCAGCACCCGCAGTTCATGGATGCGCTCATGCCGCTCGCCAGCCTGCCGGTGCAGATCGCCGGCCGCAACCGCGTCTGGCGCAAGACAATCATCGATGCGATCAGTCATGACCCCGACTGGAAGGGCGGGGATTACCAGGCTGAGCCGCCATCGCTGCGCACGGCGCTGGCGATGCTCTGGCTGGTCGGCAGCAATCCGGTGTTGCGTTACCAGGAAGCGCCGACGCGCGTCAGGGCCGATGAGGTGATCGATGTGTACGTCGAGCACGGCATGAAGACCGAAGACGCCAACGACCTGCTATATGCAGTTGCGGCCTCGCACGACTACGACCCCGAGCCGGGTCTCGGCCGGATCGAGGCGCCGCTGCTGGCGATCAACTCGGCAGACGACCTGGTCAATCCGCCCGAGCTGCACATTCTGGAGCGCGAGATCAAGCGCGTGCCGCACGGGCGCGCGATCATCATTCCCTACAGCGACCGTACCCACGGCCACGGCTCGCACACCTACGCGGTGCTGTGGAAACAGTATCTGCTCCAGTTGCTGCAGTCGCCCGAGCGCTGAGAGCCGTTACCGCCGCGAGCCGTTAGATCAGGCGCGCCGCAGGTGCTGCGGCTTGAGTTCCTCGAGCGAGGTGCAGCCGAGCTGCCCGAGCACACGGTCGATCTCGGTCGTGAGAATGCTGAGGGCGCGTTCCACGCCAGCCTCACCGCCGGCGATCAGCCCATAGAGAGTTGGCCGCCCGAGCATCACGGCCTGTGCGCCGAGGGCGAGTGCCTTGATGACGTCGCTGCCGCGGCGAAAGCCGCCATCGACCAGCACCGCCATGCGGTTGCCGACTGCGGCGACGATCTCAGGCAGCACCTCGATGGCGGAGACGCAGTAGTCGAGCTGGCGGCCGCCATGGTTGCTCACCACGATGCCGTCGCAGCCAAGCGCCGCGGCACGTTCGGCGTCGGCGACGCTCAACACCCCCTTGATGAGCAGCTGCCCGCGCCAGTACTCGCGTATCCAGCCGAGGTCGTCCCAGGAGATGGTCGCATCGAACAGCCGGGGGATGACCGTGCTCGCGCCCATCGGCGTCAGACCTGGGGGCAGGAATGCCTCCAGGTTGCGAAAGCGCGGCATGTTGCGCACCAGCACCTGCCACAGCCAGCGCGGGTGCCGCAGTGCATCGAGGCTGGCGTGCAGCGTGGGCTTGCCGGCGGCGCGGTAGCTGCGCTGATCCCATTCCCGGCTGCCGAACACGTTGGCATCGGTGGTGAACACCAGCGCTTCGTAACCGGACGCCGCGGCCCGCTGCACGATGTCACGTGCCACGGCGCGCTCCTTCACCACGTACAACTGCATCCACAGCCGCCCGCCGGCGCGCCGCGCGACATCCTCCAGGCGGGTGGTCGATACCGTGCTGAGCGTGTACGGCACGCCGAGCTTCACTGCGGCGCGCGCCAGTGCCACGTCCGCATCAGGATGCAGCAGGCCGTTCAGCCCCGTAGGGGCGATCACCAGTGGCGCGTTCGCCTCGCGACCGAGGATGGCGCGGCGCTGATGACGGCTGGAAGTGTCGATGAGTGTGCGCGGAACGAACCGCAGCCGTTCCAGGGCGGTGCGATTCTCGCGCAGCGTCGCCTCGTCCTCGGCGCCGCTCTCCACGTACTCGAAGGCGAATCCCGGAATGCGCCGCCGTGCGATCTCGCGCAGGTCGGCGATATTCAGTGCGCGCGCAACGTTGCGACTGGAGAATGAGCGGCGTTTCCAGGGCATGGCGGACCCCTGCCACCTGCGCCGCGCGCGCCCTCGCTACAGGTAAAATGCCACGTCGATGCGCGAGGCGACGAAGGTGTTCGTGGTGCTGTTGTACTGACCGTAGGCTACCAGACGATAGTAGCGGTTGGTGGTGTTGATCAGCGAGGTCAGCTTCTTCTCGAAGCCTGCGTAGCTGTTGAACACGAAGATGCCGAGCGAGCCGCTGCCGATCGCCAGCTGCAGGTTGCTCTGATTGGCGCCGGTGGTCGTGATCAGCGGACTCGCCGGCAGGCTCTTCAGGTCGAGCGTCGCGGGCCCGGTCTTGATGTAGTGAATCGGGCCGAGGTCGGTATTCGCAAGGTTCACCACCAGGCCGTCGCTGCTCACACTGCTGAAGGGGTTGTAGGGGCCGCCGTCGATCCATTCCACCAGCAACTGCTGCTCGGTGGCGGTGCCGGCGGTGACGCTGCTCGCATTGAAGGCGGGCGGTGCACCGCCGAATGGCGCAACCACGCCGTTCGCCAGCAGTAGCGTGCCGGCGGGTACCGTTGCTTCATCGATGCTGCCGGTGTTCACCGCATAGGTGGCCGGGTTCACTGCGGTGCCGCCGCTGCCGGTGCCGGCGAAGGTGAAGCCCGCCGGCGCGTAGTTGCCAAGCGTCAGCACATCGAGTGAGGCGCTGTTCGCGGTCGCGGAGTTCAGGGTCCCCCATACCGGGGTCGGCTGCAGGCGCAGCAGCCCCTGGGTGGCATCGAGCCCGGTCACGAGCCCGGAAGAATCGGTGACCTGCTGCCCCGCGACGAAGATCTGCTGTCCCACCGAGACGGAGCTGGCCGACAGATTCGGGGCGGCGACGTCGTCCTGGTTCACCAGCGTATCGGGCCCGATGGTGACCGGTAAGCTGTCGTAGTAACCCACGGTGCCATACGGGCTGACAAACGTCGCCCCGCGCACGTTCAGCGCATCGCCGACGCGGCCGGCCACGACTCCGGAGACGTACTCAGCGAGCGGGCTCTCCAGGCTCACCCCCATGTACACCTGCGAGGCGTTGAAGGTCGGCGTGATGCCCGAGAGATTGTCGAGCGTGCCGATCGCGGCGAGCGGAAAGTTCTCCTGCTGGGTCGTCATGGCGTTCAGACCCGCCGCGCCGACGTAGACCGCGCCGCTGATGTTGAAATAGGTCTGGGCGTTGGTGTTGACCTGTACCGCGCCGAGCGCCGAGACCAGGTCGAAAAACGGCCGCACGTTCATGATGAAGTTGCTCTGCGAGGGCTGCGATACCACGAACAGGCCGCGCGCGCGCATCACGGTAGAATCGACCGGTGCCGGGCTCATGACCACGAACGGCTGCACGGTGGTCGTGTACGGCGCGGTGGTGCTGACTGTATTGGAAGCGGCCGGGTCGATGGTGATCTGCAGCCGTATCGATTGCTGATTGGTGATGATCAGCGGGTTGTCGGGATCGAAGTTCACGGTCACGGTTGCGGACGTGTACAGCGCGCCGTTGATATCGTTGGGCGTGACGGTCACCGCGTGGCCGCCGACGTTCAGCCACAGGCTCGCCGCCGTGTAATCCAGCGTGATGCTGGCGCTGGTATAGGTGCCGGCAGCAACGGCCGGCGCCTCCACCAGCTCGCTCAGCGTGGTGAGACTGACGAGATTTACGGTCTCGGGGCTGACCAGCGGCGAGACGACGGTGCCGTTGCTCTGCGTGAGGCTGAAGCCGTCGATCGTGATGAAGTAAGCGGCGAAGTCGCTGGTCGTGCCGGGATTGCTCATGGTGACGACCGGCGTGCCGGGCGTGAACGTGCTGCTGCTGCCGCAGCCGGCGAGCAGCAGTGCCCCGGCGAGCGCGACGGACAGCAGCCGCGCATGGCAGGCCCGGGGTGGGCGAACGGGTCTCATCAGGGCATCCCCTTCGGTGTTGGTGCGCGGGCGGTTCTCGGCGCCGTCCCGTTTAGAGCGGGTCCCCGGGGGATACGTTCCCAGGACGACGCGGCCCTACGGCGACCGTGCCCGCGAAAAGCCGGGTAGTCTACCGGTTTCGGAGCGGCTCAGTTCACCGACAGTGCAACCGAGGTACTGGCGCTGCCCTGCATATTGATTTCGTTCGGGTACGACTGGATCTGCACCTTGGACGGGGTGCTGGAATTCCAGGCCTGCACGGTGAGGAAGTAGGTCGCCGTGGCCGTCTGCGCCGGCAGGTTCTCGATCGTGACGCTGGCGGCGCCCGCGGCAAGGTCCAGGGGCGCGGTCGCGACCAGCGTGCCGGCGTGGCTCACGAGCAGCTCGCCGGCGTTGTATTTGCCGGCCGTCGCCTGGCTCACCGTCGCAGTGAGTGTTCCGGAGCCGGTGCCTGCGGCGAGCGTCAGCCCCGGCACGACCACCGTGGCCGGCGTTGAGGTGCACGTCGCCGGCGGTGTCGCCGGCGGCGTCGTGATGCACGCCGTCGGGGCGCGGACGATCGGCGTGAGCGCTCCGTCGTTGTACGAGGGCGCGCTGGCTGCGACCGTGTAGCCGCCCGCGCCCTGTGCCGGAGCGGCGCTCACCACGCTGACATTGCTGCCGCTCGTCGACCAGGTGCCGGAGTCCACGGTCGCGGTTGACAGGGCCTGGGGAGCGAACAGCACTTCGTCGAAGGGATCGATCGGACCGTACTCGATGACGTAGGGAACCTCCCCCTCGCGCGCGATCGTCTGGTAGAACCCGAGCACCGCTCCGCCCGGCAAAGTCGCGGCCGGCGAGGTGGCCAGATTCGCCGTATACGCGGTCGCAGCGCGCGGGGTGAGCGTGCCGATGGCCACGACGTTGTTGGCCGAGGTGTTGGTCGTACCGCTGACAGTCGTGCCGTTGTTGGTCGTGCCGTTGCTGGTGGTGCCGTTGACGGTGGTGCCGTTGGTTGTGACGCCGTTGGTGCTCGTGTTGCTGTTGAGCGTGTTGTTGGATGAGAGCAGGCTGTTGCTGCTGCTGGGCAGCGTCACCTCGACCGACTTGATGATGATGGTCGCGATGCTGGGACCGTGAATGACCAGGTCGTAGAAGGTGCCGTTGGTGCTGGCGGCCAGCGGGTAGAGCAGGAAGCTGCCGTCCGACTGCACCGCGGTGCTCGCCACCACCTCGTGCCGCGTGCCATCAGGGGTGAGCACCTGGGCGCTCACCTGGATCGCCGGCAGGCCGCTGGTGCTGGTGGTGATATTCGACAGGCCCAGCTGGCCGGAGATGCCACCGGATTGCGACAGGTCAAAGGCTGAGGCGTGCTGACTGAGCAGAATCCCTTCGCAGCGGGTGGTGCTCTGGCCGCAGCCGCCGGCGGCGCCGTAGTAGAACGGCACCAGATCGCTCACGCCGTCGATGGCGATGGTGAAAGCGTTGTCGGGCGTCGTCGACTGCGTGCCGCCGAGGCCGCTGCCGAGACCGCTGCTCGTGCCGGTATTGCTGCCGATGCCGAACCCCGAGCCGGTAGTGGTTCCCGTCGTCGTACCGGTCGTGGTGTTGGTAGTGCCGAGCGTGGTACCCGTGCTCGTGGCGCCGCCCACGCCCGTGGCGAGCGCCGCGCCGAGGCCGATGCTGCCCACCGGGACCTTGAGGGAGGTCGCTATCCCGATGCCCTGGTTCGGATTGAGCATCTCCAGAGGAAGCTGATGAGTCGTGCCGCTGCTGTCGACGTAGTCGGCTTCGGAGTTATAGAGCGCGCCGGCGTTCTGCGCCGAGGTGGTCAAAGGCGTCGAGGCATCGAGCGGAATGAGCATCACCTGGGAGTAAGTCCCGGGAATGACGCGCAGTGCCGTCTGGATGTCGCTGAGGTTGCCGCTGTTCACGGTCACGAGGTCAATCGTCGTCGGCGTCGAGAGCACGAATTTCGCCCAGCCGCCGTCCCCGGGACCGGCGGTCGCGCTGTTGTTGAACCACACCTGCTGGGTCGTGATCCACACGTGCGAATACTGCGCCGGGGTGTTGCCGGTTAGCGACACGTCGGAGCGCGTATTGCACCCCGCAAGCAGCGCTAGGGCCGCAAGGCAGCAGGCGGCGGGCAGGCGGTGATTCATGCAAATCCCTGTGCGGTTCGTGGCGAAGATCATGCTACGAGATCGGGTAACGCCGCAATGCGCCAGCGGCCGACAAGTGTTTCGAATTGTCCCCGCGTGCCGGGCGTCGCATTTTGTGGGTCGGCTGCGCATTTACAGCTGTCATTTACCATTAACCGCACGGTCACGCGGCGGACCCTTCGACCCGCGGCCGCTGACCACTGCAGCCGCCACTGGTAGCCTTGGCTCGGCATGACGCTCGCATCCCCGAAACTCGCGCAACTCCTCGGTGGCTGGCTGCTGCTCGGCGCACTCACCGGCGCGCAGGCGCACGCACATCTCGAGCGTTCGACCCCCGCCGATGGCAGTGTGCTCGCCACTGCCCCGGGCGAGCTCGTGCTGCAGTTCTCCGAGAGCGCGCGTCTGACGGCGCTCGCGATCGCCCGCGATGGCGGCGCAGCACAGCCGCTGCGGCCACTGCCACAGTCTTCCGCGCGGCGGATCGTCGTGGCGTTGCCGGCACTCTCGCCGGGGGACTATGTGGTGAGCTGGCGGGTCCTCGGCGCCGATGGTCACGTGGTACCCGGGCAGGTGCGCTTCAGGCTCAGGCCATGACCGATGGCGCATGGCTCGCGCTGCGTGCCGTAGGCCTGATACTGAGCCTGCAGGCGGCCGGCGCCGTGCTGTTCACGCTGGTGTTCCGTGGGGCGCCCGCGCAGGCGGCCGAGACCGGCCGGCGTGTCGCGCTGCGCTTCGCGCTGGCGGCGCTGGCAGTGGTGCTGACGCAGGCGCTGCTCGAGCCGGTGCAGATGGCGGGCGAGTGGTCCGGCCTGACCGATCCGCAGTTGCTGCAGGTGTTTCTCGGCTCCTCGACGGCGCGCGCACTTGCCGTGCGTGCGGCAGGGCTCAGCGCACTCGCGCTGCTGCTGTGGCGGGTTGCGTTCCCGCGCGTGCTGCGCGCCCGCCTGGCTGTGCCGGCATGCCTCGCAACGCTCGGCTCGTTCCTGCTCAGCGGACATACCAGCGTCAGTCCACAGCGTGAGCTACTCGCGCCGCTGCTGCTGCTGCACGTGACGATCGTGGCGTTCTGGTTTGGTGCGCTGTGGCCGCTGCGCCAGCTCGCGGTACGGGCGGCACACGGGGATGCGGCGCACGCGCAGGCGGCACGCGCCGAGGCGGCACGTGCGCTGCAGGCGTTCTCGCGCGTGGCGGGCTGGCTCGTGCCGCTGATCGCGCTGGCAGGGCTCGCCATGGCGCTCGTGCTGCTGCCCGATGTGGCCGCGTGGTGGCGGCCCTATGGCCTGGCGCTGCAGGCGAAACTGCTGCTGTTCGCGGGTCTGATGGGCCTCGCTGCGCTCAACCGGCTGCATCTCGCGCCGGCACTCGTGCGCGGCGAGCCGGGCGCGGCTGCACGGCTGCAGCACTCGCTGACGGTCGAGTACGTTGTGATCTGCGTGGTGCTCGTGGTGACAGCCCTCATGGCGGGCAGCCTCTCGCCGCGGACCTAACGCCCGCGCGGCGTGGCTTCAGGGCGCGTGCATGATCGCGCGCCGTAGCTCGGCGAGCGGCGCCGCATCGTCGAGGCGCACGGACGAGCCGTCCGCATATACCCCGAGCTGATGCCACAGATTCGTCAGGTCAGGCGCCATCGGCTGGTCTTTCATCTGCGCATACAGATCCTCGAGCGAGGTCGTGCCGACCGCGACATCCGCAGTGTGCAGCACGCGCTCGATCGGCCAGTCGGCGGACAGCCCACCGCTTTCGCGTAGCACCGCGCGCAGGCCATCCTGCAGCCCCATGCGCAGATGCGTGCGCCGCCGGATGTCCACGTCCGCGAGCAGGCAGAACATGGCGCCGCCCCAGTAGGTGCGCGCCCAGGTGTGTGTGTGATCGAGCCCGCGGTCATCGCCCTGCGGCAGGCCGCGGGGCATGGCACGCAGCTCTTCCGCCCACACATCCGTCTCCTGACGATTGCCGGCCTGCACGCGTGCCACTCCCTCCACGTAGGTCGCGATGCCTTCGGAGAGCCAGGCATGCGTCTCGCCGGTATCCGGCAGCGCCAGATGAGTCATCTCGTGCACCAGCACCCAGTCCGACAGCAACTCGGCCGCGCTGACATCGCTCCCCAGCTGCACGCGGATGAGCGCGTCAGGATTGGCGAAGGTCTTGCCGCCGCGGACGCCGTCGCCGGGCTCGGCGCGCAGACGCAGCGTGAGACGTGGCACCGGGAAGCGGCCGTAGTACGCGGCGACAATCGCCGCACCGCGGCGCACCCACTCGAGAATGGCTTGATCGCCGATGCGAAACTCACCCGGCTCGGCTTCCAGGTACAGCACCGTGCCCGCCACCTGCAGCGCGTGCGCCCCGTGCACGTCGGCGGCCGTGAGCGTGCCGGCGGCAGCCAGTGCCAGCCCAAGGCGCAGCAACGAGCCGCGGCGTGCGGTGGGCCGCTGCAGCGCCGCGCCGGGCCCCATATGCGGGCTCAGCGCGCCGATTGTCCGAACAGGATGCGCTTGGCTTCCTCGGTCATGGTGTTATCGGTGTTGATCGTGGCGGCCTTCTCATAGGCGCGCACGGTCGCCGGCCGGTCATGGATGGTCTGGAACCAGCGCTGCAGATGCGGGAAATCCTCGAGCTTCTGTCCCTGTGCCTCGTACGGCACGATCCATGGGTAGGCGGCGATGTCGGCGATCGAGTAATCACCAGCGATGAAAGCACGGTCGGTGAGCTGCTTGTTGAGCACGCCGTACAGCCGGTTGGTTTCCTTGACGTAGCGCTCGATGGCGTAGGGAATTTTCTCGGACGCATAGCGCGCGAAGTGATGGTTCTGACCGGCCATCGGGCCCAGTCCCGCCACCTGCCAGAACAGCCACTGCGTCACCGCGACGCGTCCGCGCACATCGGCCGGCAGCAACCGGCCGCTCTTCTGCGCGAGGTAGAGCAGGATGGCTCCCGACTCGAAGACCGACAACGGGCCGCGACCGTCGTCAGGCTCGTGATCGATGATCGCGGGGATGCGGTTGTTGGGTGAGATGGCGAGAAAAGCAGGATCGAACTGCGCGCCTTTGCCGATGTTCACCGGGACAATGCGGTAGGGCAGGCCGGTCTCCTCGAGGAACATGGTGATCTTGTGTCCGTTGGGCGTGGTCCAGTAGTAGAGATCGATCATGGTGGGCAGCTCACCTGCAGGCCTGAGAACGCCAGCAGCATGGCATGGGCTGCCGGCGGCCCGCGAGCCTCTTCGGGGTCGTCGCTGTGTCCGCCTTTCGTGGGAGCATTGTGATACAAGCAGCACATGGCACCCGCGGCGGAAACGGCCGAGCTCTGCGCGCGGCTCGCGGCGGTGGGCTTCGCGTTGCTGCCGCCGGCGGCGGCCGCCGCAGCGCTGCAGCTCGATCTGGGCGGCCTGGACCGCTTGCGCGACAGTTGGGACCGTCTGCCGCGCGACGCTTACCTGCGCGACGGTGGCCACTATCGCGCGCGCCGCCACAGCTGTTTCGTTCACGCGCTGCCCGCGGCGCTCGAGAGCGTAGCGCATCGCGCGCACTGGCAGCCCACCGCCTATAACGCATTGCATGGTGGCCTGTTGCGCTGGTTCGAGCCCATGGAGTCGAGCGTTACCTCGGCCCCGGCCTGGCGGCAGCTGGTGCTCTCTCTCGGCAACGTGTTCGCGCAGCTGCAGCCGGTGCAGCGTTGGTACGTCGAGGCACACCAGTTCCGCATCGATACCACCGGGGGCATCGGCCGGCCCACGCCCGAGGGCGCGCATCGCGACGGCGTCGATTACGTCGCGGTGCTGCTGGCCGGGCGAAGAGCCGTGCGCGGCGGGGAGACACGCGTGTTCGAAGCGCACGGTAGCCGCGGTGTGCGCTTCACCATGGAGGAGCCCTGGACGCTGCTGCTGCTGGACGATGCGCGTGTGATTCACGAGACGACTCCGATCCAGCCGGACGGAGCGTGCGGGGTTCGCGACACACTGGTGCTCACCTGGCGCGCGCGCGGCTTTCAGGAGCCCGACAGCGGCGGCGCCGCGTAGCGAAGGCCGTGCGCGACGAACGAATCCGTCTCGCAATTTGTTCGCTATGCGGACGGCTGTGCGCTAAATGGCGGGAACGTTCAAGCCAGCGCCGGGCGCCCGGGACTAAGATTTTTCTTTATGTCCTTTTACGCGTAACCTGAATAAAAATGCGCACGGAGCGAAACTTCGAATCGCGCTGGGGAACCTAAAACGATAACGGCAGAGGAAATGGAAGATGCTCATTCTCACACGGCGCGTCGGTGAGACCGTCATGATTGGTGACGACGTGACCATCACGGTTCTGGGGGTCAAGGGGAACCAGGTCCGCGTCGGCATCAATGCGCCGAAGACCGTGGCGGTCCACCGCGAGGAAATTTACGAGCGCATAAAACGCGAGCAGCAGAGCGAAGAGGTGGCTGAGCAGCCGAAAGCGGAGTACGCACCGGTCTGAGACTGCCTCGTATCGGCCTAAGCTGGTACCGGCGTTAATCGCGCCGGGCCGGGTCTGCGCTGGAATATGTCAAATAACGGCGCCCCCGGCTCGCCGGGGGCTGGCTGCCACTCCTTAATAAGGCATTGAGGCGGCAGTGCTATCTACTGTTGCGCCTCGCCGGCCTTGTGAACCGTGACGTCGCCGGGATTCTCCAGCACGTGCATGACGACGCGGCGGTTGCTGGCCCGGCCCGCGGCGGTCGCATTACTCGCGATCGGCTGCGTCTGCCCGTAGCCTCGCGCCGTCAGCTGCCCCCCTGGCACGCCCTGGCTGATGAGGTAATCCCGCACCGCGTTGGCGCGCCGGTCGGAGAGTCCCAGGTTGTACGCAGGCGTGCCGGTGCTGTCGGTGTGCCCCTGTATCTCCACCTTGAGCCGCGGATGCTCTTTCAGGCCGCGTGCCACCTCATCGAGCACCGATGCCGGCCTCGACCGCGAGGTTCGTCTGGTCGGCGAGCACCTGCGGCTGCGCCTGTACTGCCCCGGCGCCGATCGAGAAGTAGGGGGCAAAGCGTCCGCCGCGGTTGAACACGCGCACGGCATCGAGTGTGCCGGCGAGCAGCGTCAGGTGACCCGAGTCGTACTTGTCATTCAGGCGGGCGCCGTTGGCGTTGATTTCGACGCTCCTGCTTGCCGATGGCGAGACCGCTCCATCGGCGCCGCGCGCGGCCGCGACATTATAAAGTCGCGGCGGCCGGCACAACACTCAACGCCAGCTTGGCAACAGCGCCAGCGCGAGCGACTGCACCTCGGTGCGGCGCACGACCGCGGCGGCTGCTTCGATGTCGTGCGAGAGCAGCCGGTCGGCCGTGGCGAACGGCACTTGCAGCCGCAGCGCACCGTGGGCCGTGGTGAGGCGCGGCGAGGTCTTCAGCGGCGCCAGCAGGTCCACTCCTTGACAGGCGCAGAGAAACTCGATGGCGATGATGTTGGCGGCGTTGGCGGCCATCGTGAGCAGCCGGCGCGCACCGTGCGTGGCCATGCTCACGTGATCCTCCTGGTTCGCAGACGTCGGGATGCTGTCGACGCTGGCCGGATGCGCCAGCATCCGGTTCTCCGCCACCAGCGCTGCCGCCGTTACCTGCGCCATCATGAAGCCGGAGTTGACGCCGCTGTCGGGCGTGAGGAACGCCGGCAGGCCGCTCATCTTCGGATCGACCAGCAGCGCGACGCGCCGCTCGGCGATCGAGCCGATCTCGGCACAGGCGAGCGCGAGAATGTCGGCGGCGAAGGCGACCGGCTCGGCATGGAAGTTGCCGCCCGATAGCACCGCGCCGGTGTCGGGGAATATCAGCGGGTTGTCGGTGACCGCGTTCGCCTCGGTGAGCAGCGTCGCCGCCTGCTGCGTCATCAGGTCGAGACAGGCGCCCATTACCTGCGGCTGGCAGCGCAGCGAGTACGGATCCTGCACGCGCGTGCAGCTGCGGTGTGACTCGCGGATCTCGCTGCCAGCGAGCAGCTCCCGGTACACCTGCGCCACGCGCGCTTGGCCGTCGTGACCGCGCACGTGCTGGATGCGCGCATCAAACGGCACGTCGCTCCCCTGCAGCGCATCCACCGACAGCGCACCGGCGACCACCGCGCCGGCGAACACGGCTTCCAGCTCGAACAGTCCCGCGAGCGCCAGCGCCGTCGATACCTGCGTGCCGTTCAGCAGGGCGAGGCCCTCCTTCGGCCCGAGGGTGAGCGGGGCGAGCCCCTCCTGCGCGAGTGCCTCGGCTGCGGCCAGCACCTCGCCATGGCGGCGGATCTGGCCAAGCCCGAGCAGCGTCAGCGACAGATGCGCAAGCGGCGCCAGGTCGCCCGAGGCGCCCACCGAGCCCTGCGCGGGGACGCACGGCAGCAGCCCGCCGTTGATGAGACGCGCGAGAAAGCGGACCAGCTCCTCGCTGACGCCGGAGAAGCCCTGCAACAGGCTCGAGAGCTTCAGCACCAGCGTCAGGCGCACGATGTCATCGCCCAGCAGCGGTCCGACCCCGGCGCTGTGCGACAGGATGATGTTGCGCTGCAGGAGCGTGCGCTGGCTCGGTGCGATGCGGGTCTGCGCCAGCAGGCCGAAGCCGGTGTTGATGCCGTAGGCGGGCGCATCGGCGGCCGCGATGCGCGCCGTCGTGGCGTGCGCATCACGCACCGCGGTCAGTGCCGCCGGCTCGATGCTGACCGTGACCGGACCTGAGCACACCCGGCGCAGCTCGGCAAGCCGCAGCGGGCGGGACCCGAGTTTCAAGGTATCTGATTCGGCCATCGTTGGATCTCCGCGCCGCGCACCACGGTGCGCCGGGGGTTGAAGCCAAGCCAGTAACCGAGCTCGTCAGGGGAGCGCACGTTCCAGATGACGAAGTCGGCCGCGCGGCCGGGGGCGAGCTCGCCGCGCTCGTGCTGCAGGCCGAGCGCCCGCGCCGCGTGGCGCGTGACCCCCAGCAGCGCCTCCTCGGCCGTCAGCCCGAACAGGCGCGTCGCCATGCTCATGGCCAGCAGCAGCGACGTCCCGGGCGCCGAGCCGGGGTTGCAGTCACTTGCCACCGCCATGGCCGCACCGTGCGCGCGCAGCGCCGCGATGGGTGGGCGCTGCTCGGCGCCGAGGCAGTAGTAGGCCACCGGCAGCAGCACCGCGACGGTACCCGCGGCGGCGAGTGCGGCGGCTTCCCGCTCGCCTGCATACTCGAGGTGATCACACGACAGCGCGCCGAAGCGCGTCGCCATGAGCGTGCCGCCGAGATTGCTGAGCTGCTCGGCGTGCAGCTTGACGGGCAGTCCGAGCGCGCGCGCTGCGGTGAACAACCGCTGCGCCTGCGCGACGCTGAAGGCAATGCCCTCACAGAACACGTCGACGGCATCGACCAGCCCTTCGGCGCACAGCGCCGGCAGCCAGTCGCGGGCGATCAGCTCGATGTACTCGTCGGCGCGGCCGCGGTATTCGGGCGGCAGGGTATGTGCGGCGAGCAGCGTGGTGCGCACCGTCACCGGAAAGGCGCGCCCGAGGTGACGGGCCACGCGCAGCATCTTGGCCTCATCGGCCAGCGTCAGGCCATAACCGGACTTGATCTCGAGCGCGGTGACGCCCTCGGCGAGCAGTGCCGCAAGCCGCGGTGCGCTCTCGGCGATCAGCTGCTCCTCACTTGCCTGGCGCAGCGCGCGCACGCTGGAGAGGATGCCGCCGCCGCCGCGGGCGATCTCCTCGTAGGAGGCGCCGCGCAGCCGCTGCGCGTACTCGTCCGCGCGCGTACCGGCAAACACCAGGTGGGTATGACAGTCGATCAGCCCCGGGGTCACCCAGGCGCCGCCCAGATCGTGCACCTCCTCCGCCTGCACGCCCGGCTGCGTGGCTTCCTCGCCCACCCATTCGATGCGCGCGCCGCGCGTCAGCAGCGCGCCGCGCGCGAGGCGCCGTCCCGCCGCATCGCAGGTGGCGAGCTGCGCATTGCGCCACAGCTTCAGCGGCTCGCGCACGCTCGCTCAGCCAGCTGACAGGAAGGGCAGGTTCAGCCCATGCTCGCGCGCGCAGGCGATCGCGCTCTCGTAGCCGGCATCGGCGTGGCGCATGACCCCGCTCGCCGGATCGTTCCACAGCACCCGCTCGATGCGCCGCGCCGCCGCCGCAGTGCCGTCGCAGACGATGACGACGCCGGCGTGTTGCGAGTAGCCCATGCCGACGCCGCCGCCGTGATGGATCGAGACCCAGGTAGCGCCGCTCGCGGTGTTGAGCAGCGCGTTCAGCAGCGGCCAGTCGGCCACCGCATCCGAGCCGTCGCGCATCGCCTCGGTCTCGCGGTTGGGGCTCGCCACCGAGCCGGAGTCGAGATGATCGCGGCCGATGACGATCGGGCCCTTGAGTTCGCCGCGCGCCACCATCTCGTTGAAGGCGAGCCCGAGGCGATGCCGCTCGCCGAGTCCCACCCAGCAGATGCGCGCCGGCAGGCCCTGGAACTGGATGCGCTCGCGCGCCATGTCCAGCCAGTGATGCAGGTGCGCGTCCTGGGGCAGGAGCTCGCGTACCTTGGCATCGGTGCGATCGATGTCCTGCGGATCGCCCGACAGCGCCACCCAGCGGAACGGGCCGACGCCGCGGCAGAACAAGGGGCGCACGTACGCCGGTACGAATCCCGGGAAGGCGAACGCCTCCTTGACGCCCGCGTCGAACGCCACCTGACGCAGATTGTTGCCGTAGTCGAACACCGGGACTCCCTGACCGCGGAACGCCAGCATCGCTTCCACGTGACGCGCCATCGAGGTGCGCGCCTCGCGCGCCACCTGCGCGGGGTCGGAGCTGCGCAGCGCATCCCACTTCTCCAGGCTCCAGCCACCGGGAAGGTAGCCGTTGACCGGGTCGTGTGCGGAGGTCTGATCGGTCACGGCATCGGGGCGCACGCCCCGACGCAGCAGCTCCGGCAGCACCTCGCAGGCGTTGCCGAGCAGGCCCACCGACACAGGCCTGCCGTCACGGCGCGCGCGCTCGATGAGCTCCAGCGCCTCGTCGAGGGTTTTCGCCTGCGCATCCAGATAGCGGGTGGCGAGGCGTTTGGCGATGCGCTCGGGGCGGCACTCGATGGCGAGCATCGAGGCGCCGGCCATCGTGGCGGCGAGCGGCTGTGCGCCACCCATGCCGCCCAGGCCCGCAGTCAGGATCCACCTGCCGGCGAGATTGCCGCCGTAGTGCTGGCGGCCCATCTCCACGAAGGTCTCGTAGGTGCCCTGCACGATCCCCTGGCTGCCGATGTAGATCCAGGAGCCGGCGGTCATCTGGCCGAACATCATCAGGCCCTTGCGATCGAGCGCGTTGAAATGCTCCCAGTCCGCCCAGCGCGCCACCAGGTTGGAGTTGGCGATCAGCACGCGCGGCGCGTCCGCATGGGTGCGGAACACGCCGACCGGCTTGCCCGACTGGATGAGGAGCGTCTCGTCATCCCCGAGCCGGCGCAGTGCAGTGACGATCTGCTCGTAGCACTGCCAGTTGCGCGCCGCCTTGCCGATGCCGCCGTACACCACCAGCTCCCCGGGGCGCTCGGCCACTTCCGGGTCGAGATTGTTCATCAGCATGCGCAGCGGCGCCTCGGTGAGCCAGCTGCGGCAGGAGAGGCTGCTGCCACGGGGGGCGCGCAGCGGCAGCCGGGCGGATGGGGCGGTCATGGTTGCCTCGCTTGGCAGGTTGCGGCGAGCTCGTACCGCGAGCCCGGATGATAGAGGTCGGCGAGGCTGGCGATGCGGCCGTTGCTGAAGGTGCGCCGCCGGATCAGCAGGCACGCCTCGCCGGGCTCGAGCTTGAGCAGGCGGCGGATCCGCGCTTCCGGCAGCAGCGCCCGCACGGTGTGCTCGGCGCGCTGCAGCGGCGCGACGCGGATCAGGAACTCGTGGGGAGTGATGCGCGCGAAATCGTTGCGCAGGTAGCCGGGGGCGACCTGCGGGTTCACGTAGCGCTCCTCGACCTGCAGCGGGACACCGTCCTCGAAGTGCGTGAGCAGCGAGTGATCGAGCGCGGTCCCGGGCCGCACGTCGCAGCGCTCCGCCAGCTCGCGCGTCGCGCTCACCGCGCCCAGCGCGATCACCTTCGCGCGCCAGGTATGGCCGCGGGCGCGGATCTCGTCGGCGATGTTACGTACCTCGAGCGGGTGGGCATGCACGCGCTGTTCGGCCACGAAGGTGCCGACGCCGGCCACGCGCACCAGCACACCCTCGCCGGCGAGCTCGCGCAGTGCCCGATTGGCGGTCATGCGCGATACGGTGAGCGTGCGCGTCAGCTCGTTCTCGGAGGGCACGCGCTCGCCGGCGCGCAACGCGCCGGCGGCGATCTGCCCGAGGATGAACTGCTTGACCTGCAGGTAGCGCGCAGCGGCGCTCGGCACGGACATGGCGACCTCGCTCTCCCCATACCCCCCGGAAAGGGGCGCCATGATGCCATTGGCTCCGCAACCTGTCTATACAGGTCCAGTGCGGAGGGGCAACTGCGGCGGTGACCGGCGCTGCCGGTCCGGCCACCGCAACTGTTCCCCTGCCCGCGCGGATCCGGTAGAATGCGCGGCCCTCGCGGGGCTGCACGCCGCGTGGGTGCGGGTGGCTGGTGGCTGGGCGCGTCGCAGGACGCACGGCTCCCCCGAAGACAGCATGATCGGAAAGCCCCCCGCGGGGCTTTTTGTTTTTCGTGGGCCTTAAGGCCCATTTTTGTTTGCGCGGCGCCTGCGGGCGCGAGGGTGTGACCAGCGTGACGCAGACTTTGCGCGAGCGGCTGAGCGAGCTGATCGAGCCGGTCGTGGCGCGGCTTGGGTTCGAGCTGATCGAGCTCACTTTTGCCCCCGGCCGCGGCCACGGGCTGCTGCGCTTGTACGTCGATCGCGAGGACGGCGGCGTGGGGCTCGAGGACTGTGCCCACGTCAGTCGCGAGGTATCGGCGCTGCTCGATGTCGAGGATCCGATCCCGAGCGCCTTTACGCTCGAGGTGTCCTCGCCGGGCTTCGACCGGGTATTGCGCACGCGCGCGCACTTCGGACGCTTCCTCGGCTCGCGCGTGTACATCGAGCTGAAGGCGCCACGCGCCGGACGGCGCCGCTACACCGGCCGGCTCCTCACGGTCGATGAGGGTGGCATCGGACTCGAGGTGGACCACGAGCACGTGGCGGTGGCGTTCACCGAGATTGACAAGGCGCGGCTGGCCTCTTGAGGGCGCAGCCCTTGCGGACGATAGCGAGGTAGCAGCTAAGTGAACAAAGAAATCCTGATGGTGGTCGATGCCGTCTCCAACGAGAAGGGCGTCGACAAGGAAGTGATCTTCGAGGCGCTCGAAGCCGCGCTCGCGTCCGCCACCCGCAAGAAGCACGGCGAGGAGTGGGACGCGCGCGTCGCCATCGATCGCAAGAGCGGTGACTACGAGACCTTCAGGCGCTGGAAGGTATTTGCCGACGACTCCAAGGAGCTCGAGGTGCCCGAGCGCGAGCTGCGGCTCGAGGATGCGCTCGAGGTCGACCCCCAGGCCGTGATCGCCGGCTTCGTCGAGCAGCCGATCGAGTCGGTGGCGTTCGGCCGCATCGCCGCGCAGCAGGCCAAGCAGGTCATCGTGCAGAAGGTGCGCGAGGCCGAGCGCGCGCAGGTGGTGGAAGCCTATCGCGACCGCGTCGGCACGCTGGTGAGCGGGGTGGTGAAGCGCGTCGACCGCAACGGCATCTACATCGACCTCGGCAGCAACGCCGAAGGGTTCGTGCCGCGCACCGACATGATCCCGCGCGAGCAGGCCAAGCCCCAGGACCGCATCAAGGCCTACCTCAAGGAGGTACGCTCCGAGCCGCGCGGCCCGCAGTTGTTCCTGACGCGCACCGCGCCGGAGTTCCTGATCGAGCTGTTCAAGCTCGAGGTGCCGGAGGTCGGGCAGGGGCTCATTCAGATCCTCGGTGCCGCCCGCGACCCGGGCGTGCGTGCCAAGATCGCGGTGCGCAGCAACGACCCGCGTATCGATCCGGTGGGCGCCTGCGTCGGCATGCGCGGCTCGCGCGTGCAGGCGGTGTCGAACGAGATCGCCGGCGAGCGCGTCGACATCATTCCCTACATCGACAACCCCGCGCAGTTCGTCATCAATGCCATGTCACCCGCGGAGGTCATGTCGATCGTGGTCGACGAGGATGCCCACAGCATGGACATCGCGGTGGCCGAGGACAAGCTCAGCCAGGCGATCGGCCGCGGCGGCCAGAATATCCGCCTCGCGAGCCAGCTCACCGGCTGGGATCTGAACGTGATGACCGAATCCGATGCCGAGGCCAAGAGTGAGACCGAGGCCAAGGAGCTGGTGCAGAACTTCATGAAGCAGCTCGACGTCGACGAGGACGTGGCCACCATCCTGGCGCAGGAGGGTTTCTCCACTATCGAGGAGATCGCCTACGTGCCGCAGGCCGAGCTGGCGGCGATCGAGGAATTCGACAATGACATCGTCAAGGAGCTGCGTAATCGCGCCCGCGACGTGCTGCTCACCCAGGCGATCGCCAGCGAGGAGAGCCTCGATCAGTCGATGCCGGCGGACGATCTGCTGCTGCTCGAGGGCATGAGCCCGGATCTGGCGCTGACGCTCGCGCGCCGCGGCGTGCGCACGCGCGAGGATCTGGCAGAGCAGTCGGTGGACGAGCTCGCCGATATCGAGGGGCTGGCAGCGGACAAGGCGGCGAAGCTCATCATGACGGCGCGGGCGCCGTGGTTCGAGGCGGGCAACTGACGCGCGCACGAGGGGTTGTGACTTTATGGCGGAAGTGACCGTTTCCCAGTTTGCCGAGGTCCTGAAGGTGCCGGTGGACCGGCTGCTGGTGCAGCTGGACCAGGCGGGCATCAAGGTCTCCGGTCCCGATGCGCGCATCAGCGACGATGCCAAGCTGGAGCTGCTCACGCATCTGCGCCGCAGTCACGGCAGCGACACCGACGCCGACGGCGCGCCGCGCAAGATCACGCTGAAGCGCAAGACGCAGAGCGAGTTGAAGCTCGCGAGCAACCAGGGGCGCGCCCGTACCGTGAGCGTGGAGGTACGCCGCACCCGTAACTACATCAAGCGCGACGTGCTCGAGGAGCGGGCACGCGCCCAGCAGGACGAGATCGATCATCGCCGCCGCGAGGTGGAAGAGGCGGCACGCGCCGAGACCGAGCGCGCCGAGAACGAGCGGCGCGAGCGCGAGCGACTCGAGGCGGAGAACCGCCGGCGCGTCGAGGAGGAGGAGGCCCGCCGCCGCGCCCAGGAGGAAGCGCGTCGCGTCGCCGAGCAGCGCACGCGCGATGATGAGGTGCGCCGCCGCACCGAGCGCGAAGAGCACGAGCGCCGTGCGGGCGAGCGCGCCGCGAGCCCCGCACCGGCGCCGCCGCCGCGCGAGCGGCCGAGCGCTCCACCCGCCGCTCCCGTGGCCGATGACAAGCACACCCGCTACGGCCGTCAGGAGCTGCACGTCACCGGTGACGTCAGCTCGCGATACAAGAAGAAGCGTCGCGCCAGGACACGGATGATGCCGTCGTCGGCCGAGGGCAAGCACGGCTTCGAGATGCCGACCGCGCCGGTGGTGCGCGAGGTGAGCATCGGCGAGACGGTGACGGTGGCCGAGCTCGCGCAGAAGATGGCGGTCAAGGCGACCGAGGTCATCAAGGTGCTGATGAACATGGGCGTCATGGCCACCATCAATCAGCCGATCGATCAGGACACCGCGGTGCTGGTGGTCGAGGAGCTGGGGCACACGCCCAAGCTCCTGAAGGAGAACCAGATCGAGGCCGACCTGCAGGCGGGCCAGGCGGACGCCGCACTCGAGCCGCGCCCACCGGTGGTTACCGTCATGGGCCACGTCGACCACGGCAAGACCTCGCTCCTCGATTACATCCGTCGCACCAAGGTGGCGGCCGGAGAGGCGGGCGGCATCACGCAGCACATCGGCGCCTATCACGTGGAGACGCCGAAGGGCGTCATCACGTTCCTGGACACGCCCGGTCACGCGGCGTTCACCGCCATGCGCGCGCGCGGCGCCCGCGCCACCGACGTCGTGGTGCTGGTGGTGGCCGCCGACGACGGCGTGATGCCGCAGACCGTGGAGGCGATCCAGCACGCCCGGGCCGCCGGCGTGCCGATCGTGGTGGCGATCAACAAGATCGACAAGAGTGATGCCGATCCGGAGCGGGTGCGCACCGAGCTTGCCAAGCACGAGGTGATCCCCGAGGAGTGGGGCGGGGAGAACATCTTCGTGCCGGTCTCGGCGCGCACCGGCTCTGGTGTCGATCAGCTGCTGGAAGCGATCCTGCTGCAGGCCGAGGTGCTCGAGCTGCGCGCGCCGCGCACCGGGCTCGCTTCCGGGGTGGTGATCGAGTCGAGCATCGAGAAAGGGCGCGGCGCGGTCGCGACCGTGCTGGTGAAGCGCGGCACGCTGCACATGGGCGACCCGATCATCGCCGGCTCGGAGTTCGGGCGCGTACGCGCGCTGTTCGACGAGAGCGGCAAGCAGGTCAACGAAGCTCCGCCGTCCATGCCGGTGGTGGTGCTCGGACTGTCGGCGGCGCCCAATGCGGGCGATGAGCTGCTGGCGGTCGAGAGCGAGCGCAAGGCGCGCGAAGTGGCGCTCTATCGCCAGGGTAAGTTCCGCGACGTCAAGCTAGCGCGGCAGACGACCCGTGCCGAGGACGTGTTCTCGCAGCTGGGCGAGGAGAAGGCCGGCGTGGTCGCGGTGCTCATCAAGGGCGACGTCCAGGGCAGCGTCGAGGCGCTGCGCGAGGCGCTCACCAAGCTGACCACCACCGAAGTGCAGGTGAAGGTGATCGCCAGCGGGTTGGGCGGGATCACCGTGTCCGACGTGCAGCTCGCCGCTGCCTCACGCGCGCTGATCATCGGCTTCAACGTGCGCGCCGATTCTGCCGCCCGTGAGGCGGTCAAGGAGACCGGCGTCGAGGTGCGCTACTACAGCATCATTTACGAGGCCATCGATGATGTGAAGCAGATGATGACCGGCATGCTGCAGCCGGAAATCAAGGAACAGATCGTCGGCGTCGCGCAGGTGCGCGAGGTGTTCCGCTCGAGCAAGTTCGGCGTGGTGGCCGGCTGCCTCGTGACCGAGGGCTTCGTGCGCCGTAACAACCCGATCCGCGTACTGCGCGACAACGTGGTGATCTTCGAGGGCGCGCTCGAGTCGCTGCGGCGCTTCAAGGATGACGTCAGCGAGGTGCGCGCCGGCACAGAGTGCGGTATCGGTGTGAAGAACTATCAGGATGTGCGCGTAAACGATCAGATCGAGTGCTTCGCGCGCGTCGAGGTAGCGAGAACGCTGCAGTAATGAGCGAGGCGCGCAACCGTCGCATCGAGTCCGAGATCCAGCGCGTGCTCGCCGCGCTGATCGCACGCGAGGTCAAGGATCCGCGCGTGGGCAACGTCACCATCACGCAGGTCGAGGTGGCGGCCGACATGGGCAGCGCGCGGGTGTTCTTTACCCCGTTCGCGCAGCGCTCCCCGCCCGAGCAGGTGCGGGCCGCCCTGGCGCACGCCGCCGGGTTCCTGCGCGGCGAGCTCGGCCGGCGTCTCGGCCTGCGGCATACACCGCGGCTGGAGTTCCTGTTCGATGAGCGGCTGGAGCAGGCCGCGCGGCTGACCGAGCTCATCGATCGCGCGGTGGCTGATGACGCCGCCTCCGGGGAGCCTTCAGCCGAGGGCGCGCCGCCGCGCCGCTGACGCGGGGGGCCTTCCGGCGTGCCCAGCGGCATACTGCTGCTCGACAAGCC
The DNA here is from genome assembly GCA_963837075.1 of uncultured Gammaproteobacteria bacterium. GTDB lineage: Bacteria > Pseudomonadota > Gammaproteobacteria > Steroidobacterales > Steroidobacteraceae > 13-2-20CM-66-19. The sequence continues at coordinate 2,681,636 of CAWILY010000009.1, forward strand.
CTGCGGCCTGTCTTCGAACGGCGCGCTGCAGCGCGTGCGCGCGCTGCTCGGCAAACCCAAGGCGGGGCACGTGGGGAGCCTGGATCCGCTGGCGAGCGGCATGCTGCCGATCTGCCTCGCGGAAGCCACCAAGGTGGCCGGCGAGATCCTCGCCGCACGCAAACGCTACCGTTTCACCGTCGCGCTCGGCACGCGCACCGTCACGGGGGACGCCGAGGGTGAAGTGTGCGAGCGCGCCCCGGTGGCCGCGATCGGGCGCGACGCACTCGAGCGTACCCTGCGGAGCCTGCTCGGCGTGCAGCAGCAGGTGCCGCCGATGTACTCGGCGCTGAAGCACGCCGGTCAGCCGCTGTATCGGCTGGCGCGCGCAGGGGTGACGGTGGAGCGCGCGCCACGCCGTATCGAGCTCAGCGAGCTGACACTCATCGCCGCCGAGGCGGCGAGCCTCACGATCGAGGCGCTGTGCTCTTCCGGCACCTACATCCGCGTGCTCGCGCAGGACATCGCCGTAAGACTCGGTACGGTCGGGCACGTCAGCGCGCTGCGGCGCCTGTACGTCGAGCCCTTCGAGGGCGAGGCGATGCAGACGCTCGAGATGCTGGGCGCGCTGCGCGCGCGCGGTGACTGGCCGGTGCTGCTGCCGGCCGACTGGCCGCTCGGGCACCTGCCGGCCGTGCAGCTCAGCGCCTCGCAGACGCAGCGACTGCTGCACGGTGAGCGTGTGTCGTCGGCGCACGGGCCCGGTGCCGGGCGCGTGCGCCTTTACGATGAGAGCGGCAGATTCCTCGGCATCGGCGAAGCGGATGCGGCGGGGGCGGTGCAGCCGCGCCGCCTGCTCAACCTCGCCCCGTGAGCGGGACTAATTTACGCCGTTGATCTTGACCGTGGTGTCCATCATCTGCAGCGATTGCTGCGCGTACGGCTTGCCGGTCGCGTCGAAGTTATTCTTGTAGTACTGCGCGCCAAATCCCGTGCAGGCCCCGGGTTTTACGGGCAGCCGTGTTCCGGTATCGGTGACGCAGCCAAACGGCGTTTCGGCCTGGGTGGCGGCCGTGAGCGGGGCCTTGGCTTCAGGAGCGCTCGGAGCGGTCGTGCAGGCTGCGCACGCGAGGGCAAGGCACGCGCCGACGAGGAGTTTCTTCAGCATGGCAATCACCTCTTCGGCTAGATCCTAGGCCTGTAACCTGCTCGGGGCAAGCGCTCCCGGCAGGCTTTGGCTTGTGACAACGGCGCAGCCGCAGGTACAATGTGCGGCTTACCAAAAGGGCTCTTAAGACAAGCAGTTAGGACTATCGTGCAATGGCTTTAACCAGTGAGAAAAAAGGCGGGATACTCGCGCAGTTCCGCCGCGGACCAGCCGATACCGGCTCTCCGGAAGTGCAGGTCGCGCTGCTCTCCGAGCGCATCAACGGACTCGGCGAGCATTTCACTGCACACAAGCGTGATCATTCCTCGCGTCGCGGGCTCGTCAAGCTCGTGAATCAGCGCCGCAAACTGCTCGACTACCTCAAAAGCACGCAGCCCGATAAGTACCAGGAGCTCGTCGAGCGCCTGCGTCTTCGTCGCTGAAAGCGCCCGGCCGCTGTTAGTCAGCGCGGCCGTGGTGTTCGTGTCCTGACTTTCACCTGATTGAGGATTGAGCTGTGAGCGTTGTCAGCAAGTCGTTTAATTATGGCCCGCATACCGTAACGCTGGAGACCGGCGAAGTCGCCCGCCAGGCCGAAGGCGCGGTGCGAGTCTCCATGGGCGAGACCGTAGTGCTGGTCACCGCGTGTGCCAGGCTGGTTCCCACGCCCGGGCGGGATTTCTTACCGCTCACCGTGAATTACATCGAGAAGACCTACGCCGCCGGGCGCATCCCGGGCGGCTTCTTCAAGCGCGAGGGGCGTCCCACCGAGAAGGAGACCCTGACCTCGCGTCTGATCGATCGTCCGATCCGTCCGCTGTTTCCGGACGGGTTCTACAACGACGTGCAGGTGGTAGCCACGGTCCTGTCGATGGATCCGGATATCGACGCCGATATCCCCGCGCTCCTCGGCGCATCTGCCGCGCTCGCGCTGTCGGGAATCCCGTTCAACGGACCGATCGGCGCGGCGCGCGTCGGCTGGAAGGATGGCCGTTACCTGTTGAATCCCACGGCGCGGGAGCTGGCGCAGTCACAGCTGCACCTGGTCGTGGCCGGCACCGAGCACGCGGTGCTGATGGTGGAGTCGGAGGCGAAGGGGCTCACCGAGGAGGTCATGCTCGGCTCGGTGGTGTTCGGCCATGAGCAGATGCAGGTCGCCATCCGCGCCATTCGCGAGCTGGCCGCCGAGGCCGGCAAGCCGCGCTGGAGCTGGCAGCTGCCGGCGGAGAATGCCGAGCTGACCAGCGCCGTCACGCTGCACGCCCAGGCGGCGCTCGCGCAGGCCTACAGCATTACCGAAAAGCAGCAGCGGCACGCGCGCCTCGGCGAGATCAAGAGCCAGACGCTCGCCGCGCTGACTGGCGGCGAGGCTCCCAAGTGGAGCGAAGAAGCGGTCGAGAGCGTGCTGTTCCGGCTCGAAAGCAACATCGTGCGGCAGCGCATCCTCAACGGCGAGCCGCGCATCGACGGCCGCGATACCCGCACCGTGCGCCCGATCACGGTGAAAGTCGGGGTGCTGCCGCGCACCCACGGCTCGGCGCTCTTCACCCGCGGCGAGACGCAGGCACTGGTGGTGACCACGCTCGGCACGACGCGCGATGCGCAGATCATCGACGCCCTCGAAGGCGAGCGGCGCGAGCCGTTCATGCTGCATTACAACTTTCCGCCCTTTTCCGTCGGCGAGACCGGCATGCTCGGCTCGCCGAAGCGCCGCGAGATCGGTCACGGCAACCTCGCGCGCCGCGGCGTGAACGCCGTGATGCCCGACATGACCACCTTCCCGTACGTCATCCGCGTGGTGTCGGAGATCCTCGAGTCGAACGGCTCGAGCTCGATGGCGAGCGTGTGCGGTACCTCGCTGGCGCTGATGGATGCCGGCGTGCCGATCAAGGCACCGGTGGCCGGCGTCGCCATGGGCCTGGTGCTCGAGGGCGGCCGCTACCAGGTGCTCACCGACATCCTCGGCGACGAGGATCATCTCGGTGACATGGACTTCAAGGTCGCGGGCACCAGCGAGGGCGTCACCGCGCTGCAGATGGACATCAAGGTCGAGGGCGTGACCCCGGAGATCATGCGCGTGGCGCTCGAACAGGCGCGCGCCGGCCGGCTGCACATCCTCGATGAGATGAACCGCGTGCTGCGCGAGCCGCGCGCGACCATGTCCGAGTGGGCGCCTTCGATCATCACCCTGAAGATCGACCCGGAGAAGATCCGCGATGTGATCGGCAAGGGCGGTGCGGTGATCCGTCAGATCACCGAGGAGACCGGCACCACCATCGATATCGAGAGCGACGGCACGGTGAAGGTCGCCTCGGTGTCGGGTGCGGCAGGGCGCGAGGCGCAGCGGCGCATCGAGCTCATCACCGCGGACGTCGAGGTCGGGCGCGTCTACGAGGGCAAGGTTGCGCGGCTGATGGACTTCGGCGCCTTCGTGACCATCCTGCCGGGACGCGACGGCCTGGTGCACATCTCGCAGATCTCGAACGAGCGCGTTGAGCGTGTCAGCGACAAGCTCAAGGAAGGCGACGTGATCCGCGTGAAAGTACTCGAGGTCGATCGCCAGGGACGCATCCGCCTGTCGATGCGCGACGTCGGTATCGGCTGAGCCCGTGCGGCGCGCGCCCGGCGGCGCGCCGCGCCTCAAAGCCGCGCGGGCGGTGCTCGGATCAGCGCGCCGTCAGCCCTGCTGGCTGGGGCTGGCGGTGAACAGCTTCAGACTCTGGTCGAGGTAGTTGCCCATGACGCCGCGCACGCCGGCGCCATAGGAACGGATCACCTGCGAGAGAAAGTCCCGGCTCATCAGCGGCTCTCCGCCATGCTCCTGCTCGGCGATCACCTGCAGCAGGATCGAGCGCGTGATGTCTCCCTGGCTTTTCTTGTCGACTACCACGAAGTCGATGCGCTCGAGCACCAGCCGGCGGATGTCCGACAGGGTGATGTAGCGGCTCTCAACCGTGTCGTATAACCGCCTGTTCGGATACTTCTTTATTGTTCGCGGTTCGCTCATCGCACTCCCTCACTATGAGTTGCGCACCTTCCATAGTGCAGGGCATCAAACACATACCTTATTACATTCGGCACCGCGAAACCAACGCCGTCGGCGCACCGCTGCGGCGCCGCGCCGGTCAGGAGCGCAGCGCGGGCCGTCAGGCGTCCGCCCGGACCTCGCGCAGGCCGCGCAGGACTTGCGGCCTCCACTGCCGACAGGCCCAGGCCACCACCACCGGCGCAGGCTCGAGCTCGAGGGTTGCCGGAGGATCCTGCCGCAGCAGGCGCAGCGCAGCACACAGCTCCCGGCTGGCATTGCGGACATCGAGAGCCACGGAACCCCTTGATTTGGAGAGTTTTCCATCGATGGTCGCTGCGACCAGGGGCAGGTGCAGATAGCGGGGCTGGGGCAGTCCGAGGGCGTGCTGCAGTGCAATCTGCCAGGGAGTGCTGTCCAGGAGATCGGCACCCCGGACGACGTCGGTCACTCCTTGACGGGCATCGTCTACCACCACTGCGAGCTGATAGGTGAACGCGCCGTCGCGGCGGCGGATGACGACGTCGCCTCGCTCGCGCAGGCTGAAGTGGCACTCGCCCTGAGCGCGATCGCTGAAGGCGACCCCGGTGTCAGCGACCCGGAAGCGTGTCGCGGTTGGCCCCGGGCGGGACGGGCCCGAGCGGCAGGTGCCGGGATAGCCGACATCCGGATCGAGCGCGCTGCGGGGGCAGCTGCACTTGAAGGTGAGGCCGCGCCTGCTGAGCGCCGCCAGGGCGGCGGCGTAGTCGGCGAGGTGCCCGCTCTGGTACTCGACCGCGCCATCCCAGGTGAGCCCGCAGCGCTCGAGCGTGCGCAGCATGGTGTCGGCGCAGCCGGGCACGACGCGCGCCGTGTCGAGATCCTCCATGCGCAGCAGCCAGCGGCCGCCCGAGTGGCGCGCATCCGCGAAGCTGCCCAGTGCAGCGACCAGTGAACCCAGGTGAAGCGAGCCGGTGGGTGAGGGCGCGAAGCGCCCGACGTACTGCCGCGTCTGTTCCGGAGTCCCACCCGGGGTCCCCGCAAAATCACGCATCTGGTCCGACGGCGGAAAGCTTGCCATGCGCGGCAAGCGTGATTTTGTGGGGTGGGCTAGCGGTAGCGATCGTCGCGGTCGCCGTACTGGCGCTCGCGCCGCTCGCGGCGCTCCTGCGCCTCGATGCTCAGGGTCGCCACCGGACGCGCCTCCAGGCGCTTGATGCCGATCTCCTCGCCGGTCTCGAGGCAATAGCCGTACGAGCCATCGTCGATGCGCTTCAGCGCATCGTCGATCTTGCGGATCAGCTTGCGTTCACGATCGCGCGTGCGCAGCTCGAGGCTGAACTCCTCTTCCTGAGTAGCGCGATCGTTCGGATCGGGGAAGTTCGCCGCCTCATCTTTCATGTGCGACACGGTACGATCCACTTCCACCATCAGGTCGCGCTTCCAGCTGTGCAGGATGCTGCGGAAGTGCTCGAGCTGCTCCTTGCTCATGTACGCCTCACCGCGCTTGACGATGTAAGGCTGTACGTTGCGTGGGCCGGCCAGCAGACTTCCCGGCTCGCCTTCGGCGTCATCGCTCTCGGTGCCCGCGGCGGCCGCGGTCCGCGCCGCTGTGCCGAGCGCCGGCGGTGGCGGCGGGGTGGGGGTGACCGGCGCCTGCGGCCGCGGCGGCTTCTTAGCAGCGGGCAATGCCTCCGGTGCCGGTGCCGTGAGTGGCGCTGCCGCGACCGGCTTGCGCGGTGGTGGGGCGATGACGCTCTTGCGGGCGTGGGCGCTCGCGACGCGGGCCCGGGAACTCTCGGGCTTGCGTGCTGCGGCCTTTCTGACTGGGGGCCGGCTTGCCGCCTTCTTGCCCTTTGCGGCCTTCGGCGCAGATCTCTTGGCCGGCATCAAAGACTCCTCGAACTGGCATCAGCCCCGTGAAGAACGCGCGATTATACCGGCCGACTTCCGGCTGTACAGTGCGGGGGAACCTGGCCTGGCGGGGCTGCGGGCCAGGGCTGCGCCGGCCGGCACGCGCCCTTAGGGAAGCGTCACGGGCGCCGCCGGCTGCCAGCCGGGCTGTCGGCGCTCCGCGACAACGGTGGTATGGATTCCGCCGCGCACGTTGAAGCGCGCGGTCAGTCGCAGGAAGCGTGCGCGCAGAGCCTCATCCAGATGATCGACGATCTCGTTGGTCACGCTCTCGTGAAAGGCGCCGCGGTCGCGGAAGGACCAAATGTAGAGCTTCAGGGATTTCAGCTCCACGCACAGGCGATCCGGCACGTACTCGAGGTCGAGCGTGGCGAAGTCCGGCTGGCCGGTGCGCGGGCACAGGCAGGTGAACTCCGGGATCTGCATGCGAATGGTGTAGTCGCGTGCGACCTGCGGGTTCGGAAAAGTCTCGAGCTGCGTTGTGGGACTCGACGGCATATTCCTCTACACTACACCACCAGCAACAGGCGGAAGACGCGACGGAAGAAATCCTGCAGATGCGGCTGACCAAGATCAAGCTCGCCGGATTCAAATCCTTCGTCGATCCGACTCAAATCAACCTTCCCAGCAATCTCACCGGCGTCGTCGGCCCCAACGGCTGCGGCAAGTCGAACGTCATCGACGCGGTGCGCTGGGTGATGGGCGAGTTGTCGGCGAAGCACCTGCGCGGTGACAACATGGCCGACGTGGTGTTCAATGGCTCCGCCGCGCGCAAACCGGTGGGCAGCGCCGCGGTGGAGCTGATCTTCGATAACGCCGACGGCAAGATCGGCGGCCCGTACGCCAGTTACAGCGAAATCTCCCTGCGCCGCCAGGTGTCGCGCGACGGTACCTCGGCGTACTACATCAACGGCACGCGCTGCCGGCGCAAGGACATCACCGGGCTGTTCTTGGGCACCGGGCTCGGCTCGCGCAGCTACGCCATCATCGAGCAGGGCATGATCTCGCGGGTCATCGACGCCAAGGCCGAGGACATGCGCGCGTTCGTCGAGGAGGCAGCCGGCATCTCGCGTTACAAGGAGCGCCGTCGCGAGACCGAGGCGCGCATCGCCGAGACGCGCGAGAATCTCGAGCGGCTGCAGGACGTGCGTGACGAGATCGAGAAACAGATCCGCCACCTGCAGCGCCAGGCCGCCACGGCGCGCCGCTACCAGGGCTTGAAGGATCAGGAGCGGCGCCTCGGCGCGGAAGTGCTGGCGCTGCGCCTGCGCGAGCTCGATGGCGGCGCGCACGTGCACGATGCCGCGCTGCGCGAGCGCGAGCTCGCCATGCAGGCCGAGCTCGCTGCCCTGCGCTCCGCGGAAGCCGCGATCGAGCGCCAGCGCAGCGTGCACGCCGCACACGGCGAGGCGCTGTCGGCCGTGCAGGCGCGCTACTACGAGGTCGGCGCCGATATTTCCCGCCTCGAGCAGTCGATCGAGCATACGCGTGCGCTGCGTGCGCGCCAGCGCACCGACCTCGAGCAGACGCAGGCGGCGCTCGGCGAGCTCGCAACGCACATCGCCCGGGACCAGGGCCAGCTCGCGCAGCTGCGCGCCGAGCTGGCGCGCCTCACGCCCGAGCGTGAGCGTGCCGAGCATGACGAGCGGGCGGCGCTGGCGGCGCTCGAGAGCGCCGAGCGCGCGCTGCAGGACTGGCAGCATCGCTGGGAGGAGCACGCCGCGGCCAGCGGCAGTGCCGAGCGCAGTGCGCAGGTCGAGCGGGCGCGCATCGAGCAGCTCGAGAACCAGCTGCGCCGCCTCGATGCCCAGGCGCAGCGCCTCACCACGGAGCAGCAGGCACTCACCACCGCGTCCGCACCGCAGCAGCTGGCGCAGCTCGAGAGCGAGGAGGCCGGGGCGCGCGAGCGCAGCGCCCAACTGAGCGGGGAGCTCGGCGCCGCGCAGGCGCAGGTGCAGGCGCAGCGCGCCGCGCAGCTCGCCGCGGAGACTCACCTGGAAGAGTGTCGCGGGGCGCGCGAGCGCGCGCGCGGCGAGCTCACCGCGCTCGAGGCGCTGCAGGCGGCGGCGCTGTCCGGAACGACCGGAACGGCCACTCAGTGGCTCGAGCAGCTGGGGCTCGCCGGCCGGCCGCACCTGGCGGCGATGCTCGAAGTCGAGCCCGGCTGGGAGCGCGCGGTCGAGACCGCGCTCGGGGACTATCTCGAGGCAGTGTGCATCGAGCGGCTCGATCGCGTCGCGGAGGCGCTGGCGGCGCTGAGCGGCGGCCGGGTGATGCTGCTCGAGAGCGCGGCGGAGCGGGCGGGCGGTGCGCCCGGCGCGAGGCTTGCGAGCCGCGTGCGCGGACCGGCGGCAGTGCTGAACGCGCTGTCGCAGGTGTTGATGGCCGAATCGCTGCAGCAGGCACTGCGCGAGCGCACGACGCTCGCGCCGGGATGCTCGTTGATCACCCGTGAGGGCGAATGGGTCGGGCGGGACTGGCTGCGGGTGAACCGCGGCGCGGACAGCCACGCCGGCGTGCTGCTGCGCGAGCAGCGCCTGAAGGAGCTGCGGCACGCGGCCGCGGCGGCGGGCGCGGTGGCCGAGGAGGCCGAAAGCGCGCTGCTCGGCGCGCGCCGCGCGCTCACCCAGGGCGAGGCGGCACGCGATGGCGCCCAGGCGGCGCTGCAGCGCGCACACGAACTGCATGCCGCGCGCCTGGCGGTGCTGCAGGCCGCGCGCGCCCGCGCCGAGGACTCGAGCGCGCGCGGCGCACGGCTGCTCGAGGACAGCGGCGAGCTGCAGCGCGAGCACGCTTGTGCCAACGCGGACCGCGAGCGCGCGGCGGCGGAGCTCGAGCGGGCCGTAAGCGCGCGGCACGCGCTGGAGATGCTCGGGCAGTCGCTCGCCAGCGAACGCGAGGAGCGGCGGGCGGCGCTGGCTACGGCGCGCAGCCACGGCCAGGCGACACAGCTTGCCGCCCGGGATCTGCACGTGCAGGTGGAGGCGCGCCACTCGGCCGACAGCTCGCTGGCGGTGAGCGTGGCGCGCATGAGCGAGCAGCAGGCGCAGCTCGTGCGCCGGCGCGAGGAGCTCGAGCGCGAGCTCGCCTCGGGGGACGAGCCGATCCTCGCCGCGCAGGCACGGCTGACCGAGTCGCTGGCGCTGCGCCTGAGCGTCGAACAGGAGCTGGGTCTCGCACGGCGCTCGCTCGAGGAGGCGGAAGCCGCGCTCCGGGCTCTCGATGAGCAGCGCGTCGCCGCCGAGCAGCGCGTGAGCACGGCCCGCGAGGCGATGGAGCAGGCGAAGCTCGCGGCGCAGGAGACGCATGTGCGCCGCGCCGCGCTCGCCGAGCAGTTCGCCGCCACGCACTGCGTGCTCGCGGAGGTGCTGGCCGCCCTGCCGGAGCAGGCGGCCGTGCCCGACTGGGAACAGCGGCTCGCCGAGACAGGCGTCGACATCGAGCGGCTCGGCTCGGTGAACCTGGCGGCGATCGATGAGCTCGGCGAGCACACTCAGCGCAAGGAGTACCTCGACAGCCAGTTCGCGGACCTGAACTCGGCACTGACCACGCTCGAGGATGCCATGCGGCGTATCGACCGCGAGACGCGCACGCGCTTCGAGGACACCTTCGAGCGCATCAATGTCGGGCTGCGCGACAAATTTCCGCGGCTGTTCGGCGGCGGTCACGCCTACCTCGAGCTGGCCGGCGAGGACAAGCTGACGGCCGGGGTGGCGGTGATGGCGCGCCCGCCCGGCAAGAAGAACAGCACCATCCACCTGCTCTCGGGCGGAGAGAAGGCGCTCACGGCGGTGGCGCTGGTGTTCGCCATCTTCGATCTGAACCCGGCACCGTTCTGTCTGCTGGACGAGGTCGACGCGCCGCTCGATGAGCACAACGTCGGCCGCTTCTGCGATATCGTGCGCGAGATGTCGAGCCGCGTGCAGTTCGTGTTCATCACCCACAACAAGGCCACCATGGAGCTCGCCTCGCAGCTGATCGGCGTGACCATGAACGAGCCGGGGGTGTCGCGCCTCGTCACGGTCGACGTCGACGAGGCCGTGCGGCTCGCCGCGGTGTGAAGGGGGCGCAACCATGTCCGAGCTGCGCTGGACGCTGCTGCTGCTGGGGGTGCTGTTCATCATCGTGCTGGCGTGGTGGGAGCGGCGCCGGCCGCGGCAGGCGAGTGGCGCGCTCGAGCGTGCAGGGCCGCGCGATACGGTGGAGTCCGCTACCCGCACGGTGCGCGAGCCGCCGCTGACGCTGCCGGAGATCCATGCGCGTGAGCCACTCGGCGGCCGCGCGCCTCCGGTCGTGGAGCTCACCGCCGAGCCGCGCGCCGTGCCGGTCCTGGCGCCCGCCGCCGCGGATGCCGCCAGGCCTGGCAGCGAGGCCAGCGAGCAGGCGAACGATGCCGGCGCGGATCAGGATCCCGCCGCGCCGGCCGACGACATTCGGGCCGACGCTGAAACTGCCGCCGAGCCCGCTGCGCCGCCGCCGCCGCGCGAGAGCCTGCCGGAGCTGCCGGCGGGACCTGAGCCCCTGGTGAGCTGGCCGTCGGAAACCGAGCGGCGCATCCTCGCCCTGCGGCTCGTCGCACCGCTTCCCGAGCGGTTTGCCGGGCGCTCGCTGCGCCAGGCGCTCGCGGCGGAAGGGTTCGTGCTCGGGCCGTTCGCCATCTTCCACAAGCCCGATGACGAGCGCCGCGCGGTGCTGAGCGCGGCGAGCCTGACGCGTCCCGGGACCTTCGACATGCAGACCATGGACTCGCAGCATTACGGCGGCCTGTCGCTGTTTGCGGTGCTGCCCGGCCCGAAGTCGCCGCCGCAGGCGTTCGAAGAGCTGGTATTCGCGGCGCGCAATCTCAACGAGCGTCTGCAGGGTGTGCTGCAGGACGAGCGCGGCAGCCCGCTCACCCCGGCGCGCATCGCACAGCTGCGCGAACAGGTGCGCGCCGGGACGAGGTCGTGACAGCCACGGCGGCGGCGCGCGCAGCGCGGCTGCGTGCGCAGCTCGCCGAGCACGATTACCGCTACTACGTGCTCGACGATCCGCTCGTGTCGGACGCCGAATACGACCGGCTGATGCGGGAGCTGCGTCAGCTCGAGGCCGCGGACCCAAGGCTCATCACCCCCGAATCCCCGACCCAGCGCGTCTCGGGCAAGCCGAGCGCCGCCTTCGGCGAGGTCGTGCACCAGGTGCCGATGTTGTCGCTCGACAATGCGTTCAGCGAAGCAGACGTGCAGGCGTTCGATCGGCGCATCCACGAGCGCCTGGGGCGCAGCGATGAGCTCGATTACACGGCGGAGCCGAAGCTCGACGGCCTCGCCGTGACGGTCATCTACCGCGGCGGGCTGCTCGAGCGCGCCGCGACGCGCGGTGACGGCGTGACCGGCGAGGACGTGACTGCCAACGTGCGCACCATCCGCGCCGTGCCGCAGCGCCTGCATGGCGAAGCGCCGCCGCTGCTCGAGGCGCGCGGCGAGGTATTCATGCCGATCGCCGGGTTCGAGCGCATGAACCAGCAGGCGCGCGAGCGCGGCGAGAAGGTGTTCGTCAATCCACGCAACGCCGCCGCCGGTAGCCTGCGGCAGCTGGATGCGCGCGTGACCGCGGTGCGCCCGCTCAGCATGTTTTTCTACGGCCTGGGTGCCCTGGAGGGCGTCGCGTTGCCGGCGACCCAGACGCAGCTGCTGCAGCTGCTGCGCTCGCACGGCCTGGCGGTCTCCCCGGAAGCGCGGACGGTGCGGGGCATCGCCGGGTGTCTGGCCTACTATCGCAGCCTCGGTGAGCGCCGCGCCGCGCTCCCGTACCAGATCGATGGCGTCGTCTACAAGCTCGATTGCCGCGCGGATCAGGAGCGCGTCGGCTTCGTCTCACGCGCGCCGCGCTGGGCGGTCGCGCACAAGTTCCCGGCGGACGAGGCGTACACGGTGGTGCGCGACATCGCCTTCCAGGTCGGGCGTACCGGGGCGCTCACGCCGGTGGCGCGGCTCGAGCCGGTATTCGTCAGCGGCGTGACCGTGAGCAACGTGACGCTGCACAACATCGATGAGGTGCAGCGCAAGGATGTGCGCGTCGGCGATACCGTCATTGTCCGCCGCGCCGGCGATGTGATTCCCGAAGTGGTCGGCGTGGTGAGCGCAAAGCGCCCCGCGGGCGCGCAGCCGGTGCAGCTGCCGTCGCACTGTCCGGTATGCCACTCGCGCGTGCTGCGGGTGGCAGGCGAGGCGGTGGCCCGCTGCACCGGCGGTTTCAGTTGTCGCGCGCAGCGCCAGGAGTCGTTGCGGCACTTCGCCGGCCGCCGCGCGCTCGACATCGAGGGACTCGGCGACAAGCTGATTGAGCAGCTCATCGAGCGCGAGCAGGTGAAGTCACCGGCCGATCTCTACGCCCTGACCACAGCGCAGCTGGCTGAACTCGAGCGCATGGGCGAGAAATCCGCCGCGAACCTCGTCGCGGCGATCGACAAGAGCAGGCGCACGACATTGCCGCGGCTGCTGTACGGCCTCGGCATACGCGAGGTGGGCGAGGCGACGGCGCTGGCGCTCGCGCGTCACTTCGGCACGCTCGAGCGGCTGATGGCGGCCGACGAGCAGACCATCCAACAGGTTCCCGACGTCGGGCCGGTCGTGGCGGCCCACGTCGCGGCGTTCTTCGGCTCCGCAGAGCATCTACGTGTTATCAAAGACTTACTAGATAAAGGTGTTACATGGCCTGAGATGCAGGAGACGCGCGAGCGGTCCGCGGAAGGCCTCGCCGGGCGTATTTTCGTGCTGACCGGGACGCTTGCGAGCCTCACGCGCGAGGAGGCGCAGGAGGCGCTCACCGCGCGGGGCGCGAAGGTCTCCGCCAGCGTCTCGAAGAAGACCAGCTTCGTCGTCGCCGGGAGTGAAGCGGGCTCGAAGCTCGCCCGTGCCCGGGAGCTCGGCGTCCCGGTCATCGACGAGCAGCGGTTGCTGCAGATGCTGCGAGGCGCCTAGGCAGCAGCCGGCGTGTCACGTGGCGCAGCGGCGATGCGTCGCCGCACCGCCGCTGCTCACGCACGAGGCTCAGTGCTGCTGCGGCGCCGGCGCGGGCGGCGGCGTCTGCGCCGGGGCCGGCGGTGCCGGCGGTGCCGGGGCTGCCGCCGGGCTCGCCGGCTCGGCCGGGGCACCCGCGGCGGCGCCGGCGGGGCTCTTGCCGGTCTGATCGAGGAAGCGCTCGATCTTCGCGTTGTGCATCAGCTCATCGGTGTACAGGCGGAACTTCTTCGCCTCGACCACCTGCACCAGTCGCTGTCGCACCGAATCGAACGGCGGCGGGGTCACCTCGCGCGTCTCGAGCAGCTGGATCACGTGCCAGCCGTACTGGGTCTGCAGCGGCTTGTGCGTGTACTCGCCCGGCTTCAGGGCGATGACCGCGCCGGCGAACTCCGGCACCATGCGGTTGGGCGCAAACCAGCCCAGGTCCCCGCCGTTGTTCTTCGAGGAATCGGTCGATTCGCTCTTGGCGATCACCTCGAACTTCTCGCCCTTGTCGAGCCGATCGATGATCTTCTGCGCCTCCGCCTCGGTGGGCACCAGAATATGGCGCGCGTGGTACTCGGTCTTCGGCATCGCTGCCAGCTGTGTTTCGTACTCGGCGCGCAGCTCCTGCTCGGTGGGCTTGCGGTCCTTCAGGTAGCGCTCCTGCTCCGCCTGCTCGAGCACGTTCAGGCGCGTCAGCTGCAGCAGATAGGCCGTGTCGCCGCTCTTGTCCAGACCCTGCTTGACGGCGTCCTCGCCCACCAGGCGCATCCGGATCAGATTGTCGAGCGCTGACTGGCGCTGCTGCGCGCTCAGATCCGCCGGGGCTTTCCCCCCGGTGATGGCCTTGATGTAGAAGTCGTAGAGGTCGCGGCTGATCGGGTCGCCGTTGATGGTCGCGACCGGCGGCGAAGTGTCTGCCCCGGCGGTGGCGCCGGTGTGCGGCTGACATGCAGCGAGCGCGACCACGGCGAGGAAGGGAATGAGGATACGCAAATGCTTCATACGATTTTCCGGTGTTGCCTGGAACGGGTTGAGAGATACGACATCGGTGCTGCGGCTTGGTGAGCGGACCGGGAGCGCCCTCAGGCGCCTTCCTCCGGCGCACGCGCCTTGATGCTGAGCGCGTGCACGGCGCCCGCGAGCAGCGGGGCGACCGCGCTATAGACCAGCCGGTGCCGCTCGAGTTGCGAGCGGCCGCGAAAAACGTCGGCCACCAGCGTCACCTGGAAGTGGCCGCCGCTGCGCGCCCCGGGATGCCCGGCGTGCGCGGCGCTGTCGTCGATGATCTCGAGCGAGCTTGGACTGAGGGCGCCCTCGAGCGCCGCGCGCAGCTGCGCGACCGTCGCGCCGCTCATGGCGGCGCCTGTGAGGCCGGAGTCTGCACGGTGAGCGGCGTCGCCCGCTGGCTCAACCACAACACCTGCAGCGCCACGAAGGCGAAGGTCAGTATCGCCAGCCCGAACATCTTGAAATACACCCAGGAACGCTCGCTGGCGCCGTAGGCGACCGCGAGGTTGAGCGCACCGAGCAATGCATAGAAGGCCGCCGAGGAGACGTTCAGCCGCCGCCACTGCGCAGCCCTCACCTGCAGATGACCGGCGAGCGCCGGCTCGAGGAAGCGCTGCGTAAGGGTGCGCTCGGAGACACAGCCGCTGCCGATGAAGGCGCCGCTCAGCAGCCAGAACAGTACCGTCGGCTTCCACTGGATGAACATGCGGTTGTGCAGCAGCAGCGTCGCCGAGCCCAGCGCCAGCACCAGCAGCGCCGACAGCGCATGCAGCAGCGGCACTCGCCGCTGCCGGCGCCACTCGTAGGCGAGCAGCAACAGCATCGTGACCATGAGCACCGCGGTGGCCGCGTACAGCCCGCGCAGCGAGTAGGTCACGAAGAACGCAACGAGCGGCGCGAAGCCGGTGAGAGCCTGCATGGGAAGCGATAGCGGGCAGCAAAGGGCCGCGTATATTGTCACGCGGCGCGTCCGAGTTCCAATTCCCGCGCCCTACCTGCGACCATGGCCGCCGAGTACCTGCAGTTACATCCGGTCGACCCGCAGCCGCGCCTGATCCGCCGCGCAGCGGAGGTGGTGCGCGCCGGCGGTCTGATTGCCTACCCGACCGATTCCTGTTACGCGCTCGGCTGGCACATCGGCGATACGCAGGCGCTCGAGCGCGTGCGCCGGCTGCGTCAGGCCGACCGTCACCATCATTTCACATTGGTGTGCGCCAGCCTGGCCGAGGTGGGCCGCTTTGCCCGCATCGAGACCTGGCAGTTCCGCATGCTGCGTGCCTGCCTGCCCGGCCCGTACACGTTTCTGCTGCGCGCGACGCGACACACCCCGCGGCGCCTGCAACACGAGCGGCGGCGCACGATCGGCGTGCGCATCCCCGATCACGCCGCGCCGCGGCTGCTGCTGGCCGAGCTCGGCGAGCCGCTGATGAGCTCGACCCTGCTGCTGGCGCCGGACACCGTGCCGCTCACCAGCGGCCGCGAGATCCAGCAGCGCCTCGCACACGAGATCGACGCCATCCTCGATGGCGGGGACTGCGGCATCGAACCAACGACGGTCGTCGATCTGTCGGTCACGCCGCCGCTGATCGTGCGCCTGGGCAAGGGCACGCTCGGACCCGTCACGGGGCGTGCGCTATAATTGTGTTCGTGAGCCATCAGCCCGCTGCATCCACGTGAGTTCCCCGGCGCCGGCACGGCGCGTCCTGTCGGGGATGCGGCCCACCGGCAGGCTGCACCTCGGCAACTATCACGGCGCGCTGCGCAACTGGGTCGAGCTGCAGTACCAGTACGAGTGTTTTTTCTTCGTGGCCGACTGGCACATGCTCACCACCGGTTACGAGCAGACCGCGAACCTGCAGGAGCACGTGCGCGAGGTGCTGATCGACTGGCTGGCTGCGGGCCTGAATCCCGGCGTTGCCACGCTGTTCATCCAGTCGCACGTGCCCGAGCACGCAGAGCTGCATCTGTTGCTGTCGATGATCACCCCGCTCGGCTGGCTCGAGCGCGTGCCGAGCTACAAGGACCAGCAGGAGCAGCTGAAGGAGAAGGATCTGGCCACCTACGGCTTTCTCGGCTACCCGCTGCTGCAGAGCGCCGACATCCTGGTATACCGTGCGGCCTTCGTGCCGGTGGGCGAGGATCAGGTGGCGCACGTCGAGCTCACGCGCGAGACCGCGCGCCGCTTCAATCATCTCTACGGGCGCGAGCCCGACTTCGAGGCGAAGGCCGAGCGCGCCGTGAAGAGCCTCGGTGGGCGCAACAGCACCAACTACCGCCAGCTGCGGCGCCGTTTCCAGGAAGCGGGCGACACCGAGGCGCTGCAACGCGCGCAGGCACTGGTGGCGAGTAACAATCACATTACCGTCGCCGACCGCGAGCGCCTGCTCGGCTTCCTCGAAGGCACCGGCGTCACGATCCTGCCCGAGCCCCAGGTGCTGCTGACGGCAGCGCCGCGCGTGCCCGGGCTCGACGGCCGCAAGATGTCGAAGTCTTACGGCAACACCATCGGGCTGCGCGAGGAGCCGGATGCCGTGGTGCAGAAGCTGCGCACCATGCAGACCGATCCGGCGCGGGTGCGGCGCACCGATCCGGGCGATCCGGACAAGTGCCCGGTGTGGGACCTGCATCGCATCTATTCCGACGAGCCGACCCGCAAGTGGGCCAGCGAAGGCTGCCGCAGTGCCGGTATCGGTTGTCTGGAGTGCAAGCAGCCGGTGATCGAGCGCATCGTCGAGGAGATCAACGGCATGCGCCGGCGGGCCCAGGAGTTCGAGGATAATCCCGAGCTGGTGGACAACATCGTCGCCGAGGGCGCCGACAAGGCGCGCGAGGCGGCGCGCGAGACGCTCGACGAAGTACGGCGTCGCATGCACCTGCGCGCATGAAGACCCGCCCCGATCTGAAAATAGTCGTTTCCAACGCGCCGACGGCGCCCGCAGCGCCGCTGCCGCCGCCCGAGCAGGTGGAGATGCCGTTCGCGGTGGTGAACGGCGAGCCGATCTCGCAGCTGCCGCGCGACCTGTACATTCCGCCGCAGGCGCTGGAGGTGTTCCTCGAGGCATTCGAGGGGCCGCTCGATCTGCTGCTGTATCTCATCCGCCGCCAGAATCTCGACATCCTCGATATCCCGCTGGCGGAAATCACCCGCCAGTACACGCAGTACATCGAGCTCATGCAGGAGTTGCAGCTGGAGCTCGCCGGGGAATACCTGGTGATGGCGGCCACGCTCGCCGAGATCAAATCGCGCATGCTGCTGCCGCGGCCCAGGCTTGACGCGGACGGCGAGGAAGATCCGCGCGCGGAGCTGGTGCGGCGGCTGCAGGAATACGAGCGCTTCAAGCGTGCCGCGGCGGCGCTCGATGCGCTGCCGCGCCTGGAGCGCGACGTATGGAGCACGGCGGCGGAGCTCAAGGAGCGTCACCGCGCCCGCGCGCTGCCTCAGGTCACGCTGCAGGAGATGCTGATCGCGTTCAAGGACGTGGTCGCGCGCGCGCAGATGTTCGCGCACCACCACATCCAGCGCGAGCGGCTGTCGGTCGGGGAGCGCATGAGCGACATCCTCGCCGCGCTGCGCGAGGGCGCGTTCGTGTCCTTCGCGCAGCTGTTCCGGCCCGAGGAGGGGCGCATGGGAGTGACGGTGACCTTCGTCGCCATTCTCGAGCTCATGCGCGAGGGACTGATCGATGTCGTGCAGGCGCAGGCCTATGCGCCGCTGCACGTACGCGCCGCGGGCGCGCGCACGCTGCAGCTGCTTGCCGGCGGCCTGACGGAGCACGGTGACAGCGAGGCGGCCACGGGCGAGCCCGGCGCTGCGTCCACAGACGAGGAGCCTTCATGAGCGAGTCCTACGTGCGCAACGTCATCGAGGCGGCGCTGCTGGCCGCGGGCGGCCCATTGCCGGTCGCCGAGCTGACGCGCCTGTTCGAGGAGCACGTGCGCCCGAGCGCGCAGCTGGTGCGGCAGACGCTCGAGGCGCTGGCGGCGGAGTACGCCGGCCGCGGCATCGAGCTCAGCGAGACCGCCGGGGGCTTTCGCATTCAGGTGCGCCGCGAGCTGGCCGCGGAGATCTCGCGACTGTGGCCCGAGCGCACGGCACGCTACTCGCGCGCGCTGCTGGAGACGCTGGCGCTGATCGCCTATCGCCAGCCGATCACCCGCGCCGAGATCGAGGCGGTGCGCGGTGTCGCAGTCAATCCCAACATCATCCGCACGGTGCTCGAGCGCGGCTGGGTGCGGGTCGTCGGGCATCGCGACGTCCCCGGTCACCCGGAGCTGCTCGGCACGACGCGCGAGTTCCTGGACTACTTCGGGCTCAAGAGCCTCGATGAGCTGCCGCCGCTCGCCGAGCTGCAGGCGCTCGGCGAGCTGAGCGAAGTCAACCTGCAGCTGGCGCTCGCCGCGGAGGAGACGCCCGCAGCGGCCGCGGCCGCTGACGAGTCACCGCTCGCCCGCTCCCCCGAGGGCGAAGCCGCCGAGGATACCGCCGACGACGAGGAGCTCTCCGCCGAGGGCGGCGGCTCGGCGGAACTGGTCGCAGGACCGCCGCAGCTGGACGGCTGATGCCGCGCGCGCCGCGGCGCCCGAGACGCGCCGGCCGGCCCGCGCGCGCGACGGTGCAGGCGCCGACTGCTGGCACCGGCGCCACGCCTGGCCCGGAGCGGCTGCAAAAGATGCTGGCACGCTCGGGCCTCGCGTCACGGCGCGAAGGGGAAGCCTGGATTCGTGCCGGCCGCCTGACCATCAACGGCGCGCTGGCCACTCTCGGTGCCCGGGTCGCCCCCGGGGATGAGGTGCGCCTCGACGGCCGCGTGGTACGTCCGCGCGGGGACAGCCCGACCGCGCGCGCCTGGGTGTGCCATCGCTCCCCCGGTGAGCCGCTCAGCGGCGGGGCCGCGGCGGCTACGGCGGCCTACCCGGGGCTCCTCGCCCGGATGCCGCGACACGCGGCCCGGCGCCTCATCGCCGTCAGCCCGATGCCGCGCATCGACGGCGGGCTGGAGCTCATGACCTCCGACGGCGAGCTGGCGGCGCAATTGCAGCGCAGCGTGCATGCCATGGTGAGCGAGTTCAGCGTGCGCGTGCGTGGCGAGCTGAGCGCGGCGCAGCTCGAAGGCGTGCTCGGCGGCACGCTGGACAGCGGCGCGCGCGTGCAGGTCGAGCGTTGCGAGCCGGCGGGCGGGGCCGCGAGCAATCGCTGGTACACGCTGCTCGTGCGCGGGGCGAGCGGCAAGGAAGTCCGACAGCTCTTCGAGCGGCAGGCAGCACTGGTGAGCCGCGTGCTGCGCACGCAGCTCGGACCGGTGCTGCTCGAGCGCTCGCTGCACCGCGGCCGGCTGCGCCCCCTGACTCAGGAGGAGCTGCGCGCGCTGCTGGCGCCACCCGGGGCGGGGGCCTGAGCGTCGAAGGCCTGTCCCGTCACGCCGCGGCTCGCAGGACCGAGCAGCGCAACGTAGGCGGCGGTCAGTGTCTCCGCTAGCGGCACGGTCGCGACATCCTCGGCCGGGTAGGCCTGACGGCGCATCCCGGTGCGGGCGCGACCGGGGTTGAGCGTGTTGACCCGCACCGTGCTGATCCCCTCGAGCTCATCGGCCAGCACCTGCGCCAGGCCCTCGAGCGCGAACTTGGTGACCGCGTAGGCGCCCCAGTAGGCGCGTCCGCGGCGTCCGACGCTGCTCGATGTGAACAGCACCGAGGCGTCGGTGGATTTCTTCAGCGCCGGCAGCAGCACCTGGGTGAGTGCGAACGCCGCGGTGAGGTTGACGTGCAGGACGCGGCACCAGGTGGGTACGTCGTAGTGCTCGATCGGTGCGAGCGTGCCGAGAATGCCGGCGTTGTGCAGCAGCCCGTCGAGGCGCCCGTAGCGCTCGAGCACCGCATCGGCCAGACGGTCATAGTCCGACGCCAGCGCCTTCTCCAGATCCAGCTCGGCGATGCTCGCCTCGGGCGCGGCGGCGGCGGCGATCTCGGCGTGCACCGCTTCCAGCCGCGCCGCGCTGCGCCCGATCAGGATCACCTGTGCCTGATGCGCGGCGCACGCCAGTGCCACGGCGCGCCCGAGACCGGCACTCGCGCCGGTGATGGCGATGACGCGACCGGCGAGCTCATCCGCAGCGGGGACATGTTGACGGGGATCGAGCATCGGGCGCAGCTCTCCTTGGCTTACCGTCGGTCGCTCAGTCGCGCCGCAGCAGGCCGCGGCCGGTCAGCGCTCGGCGGGCGGCGCGCCATGCGCGCCAGCCGTCGAGCGGTGTCTGATGCTCGCGCGACAGCGTCGCCTGCGGCAAGCGGGCCTGCGCGCGCCGCGAGGCGTGCGCGGCGAGCGCCGCCCACACCACGAGGCCGCGCAGCGTCGCCTGCGAGTGCGCGCCGAGCGCGTCGACGCTCGCCGCCAGCGCGCCGCGCAGCTCGCCATGGCGTGTGCGAATCAGCTGTGCCAGCCCGGCGCGCCAGGGCGGCTGCGCCAGCTCCTCGGGAGCCGCGCCCGCCTGCTCGAGCTCCTCGAGCGGCAGCCGCACGCGGCCTGCGCGCGCATCGCGGGGCACGGCGAGCAGCAGCTCGAGCTCGCGCAGCTCGCGTCCCAGCGCCTGCAACGGCGCGCCCGGCACGGGATGCGCCCCGAGACGGCCGAGCGGCTCGATCATCGCCGCGCTCCAGCGTGCGCAGTAGGCCGCGAGCTCGCGGCGCGTCTCGAAGGTGGCCGCAGCGAGGTCCCACACCGCCGCGTCCACCAGACCGCCGAGGGTGGCGAGCGCAGCGCCCGGATCAGGGGCGAACGCCGCCGCAAGTGCGCGTGTCAGGGGGTGCAGCGGATGCCCTGCGGCGCAGCGCGCACATTCCTCGCGCCACCACGCCAGTCGCGCATGTGCCACGTGGTGATCGAGCCCGGGGCGCACGCTGGCCGAGATCTCGCGCTCGAGCGCGCACAGCGCCGCCAGCGGCTCGCGCAGCGGCGCGGCTGAGTACAGCCAGGCGAGCGCGCGTGTCGGCGGGGCGTCAGGCCTGGCGGACATTCCCCGCGCCTCTGCCGTCCGCGGGCGAGGCTTCGGTACCGGCTGGCGGCGAGGCGGCATCCGCGGGTTCCGCAGCGGCCGGCGCGGAACCGGCGCGCACCAGCTGTCCGATCGGCTCGAGCGCCGGCAGCGCTGCGTCGCCGGTCACGCCGAGCTCGCCGAAGCGGCGCGCCTGCGGCAGCACCTGCCGCTCGAGCGAGCCGACCGCGGCGTTATAAGCCTCCACCGCGGCGGCGAGACGCTGTCCCATGCGGCCGAGGTGGCCATTGAACGTGCCCAGGCGCCGATACAGCTCCTGGCCGAGGTCGCGGATCTGCGCCGCGTTGTGCGCGACCGCCGACTGGCGCCAGCCGTAGGCCACGGCCTTCAGCAGCGCAATCAGCGTGGACGGGGTAGCGATGATGACACCCGAGCTGAGAGCGCTCTCGAGCAGCTCCGGACGCTCGGCGAGCGCTGCTGACAGAAACTGGTCGCCGGGCAGGAACAGCACTGCGAACTCGGGGCTGCGCTCGAACTGTGCCCAGTAATTCTTCGAGGCGAGCTCGCGCACCCGCGTCTCGACCTGCTGCGCGTGGCGCTTGAGCGCCTGTGAGCGCTCCTCCTCGGTCGCCGCTTCGAGCGCGGCCAGATAGGCCTCCAGCGGAGTCTTGGCATCGATGACCAGGTCGCGTGCGTCGGGCATGTGCACCACGAGATCCGGACGCAGTGCGCCTTCCTCGCCGACCAGGTGCAGCTGCTCAGTGAAGTCGCAGTGCTCCGACAGCCCGGCGAGCTCCACCAGACGGCGCAGCGTGAGCTCGCCCCAGCGTCCGCGCACCTCGGGACGGCGCAGCGCCGTGACCAGGTTGCGCGTTTCGCGCTGCAGCTGCGCCTGTCCGCCGGCCAGGGTCTCCAGCTGCGTACGCAGGCTGGCGAAAGCCTCGCGGCGCTCACGCTCGAGGGTCTGCACCTGCGCTTCGGTGCGCTCGAGCGCGGCGCGCAGCGGCTCGACCAGCTGCGCGATGGCCACCTCGCGTTCCTTGAGCGTGCCCTGCGCCACCGCCTGCTCGCGCCCGAGCGATTCGCGTGCCAGGCGCAGGAACAGCTCGCTGTTGCTGCGCAGGGTCTCCCCGGCGAGAGAATCGAAGGCGGCGCGCAGGCGCATCTCGGACTGCTCGAGCAGCCGCAGCCGGTCGGCCTCCTGCAAGGTGCTCGACTCGAGACGCGCCTGGGCGGCGGCGAGCTCGACACGCAGCTGCTCGATGCGGCGCGCGGCGCGCAGCTGCAACGGCAGCGCGCCGAGCAGCACGCCGCAGAAAAACGCGGCGAGCGCGCTGATGCCCATGAGCGCCATGCCGCTCACCGCTCGAAGTGCGCCAGGTAGTTCACCGTCACGTCCCGGGTGAGCGCCGCGCGCCCGGTGAACGGGTCGAGCGCGATGCCCGCCAGCTCGCGCAGTGTCAAGTGCCCGGCGCGCGCCCAGCGCGCGAGCTCCGCCGGGCGGATGAGCCGCTCGTACTCGTGTGTGCCGCGCGGGATCAGCCGCAGCAGGTACTCGGCGCCGACGATCGCCAGCAGGAAGGACTTCAGGTTGCGGTTCAGCGTCGAGACGAACACCACACCGCCCGGGCGCGTGAGACTCGCCAGCGTGGCGATCATCGCCTCTGGATCGGGCACGTGCTCGAGCATCTCCATGCAGGTGACGACGTCGAACCCCGCCGGCTGCGCGCGCGCCAGCTCCTCTGCGGCAGTTACCCGGTAGTCGATGCGCAGCGCGCTCTCGGCGGCGTGCAGCCGCGCGACCTCGATCATGCCCGGCGCGAGATCGATGCCAGTGACCTCGGCGCCGGCGCGCGCCAGCGCCTCCGCGAGCAGCCCGCCGCCGCAGCCGACATCCAGCACGCGGGCGCCGGCGAGCGGCGCGCGCGCGGCGATGAATCCGGCGCGCACCGGGTTCAGCAGGTGCAGCGGCCGGAACTCGCCGCGCGGATCCCAGAAGCCGCCCGCCACGGCATCGAACTTGGCGAGCTCCGCGCCGTCGGCATTGCCGGAGGCTGCGGGCGCGGCTGAGCCGGCAGCGAGATCGCTCATGCTGCCGCCTCGAGCAGCAGCCGCTCGGCCCAGATGCGCGGTAGCGCCGCGAGCTGCGCTTCGTCGAACACCAGCAGCCGCCCGCCGCTCACGGCGGCACGTCCCGCGGTCCACACATCGCTCACCTGGCTGCGCACGGCGCCGAACAGCAACGCGTCGGCGACACTGCTGCCGCGCACCGCGCTGCCTGCAAGCTCGATGCAGGTGAGATCGGCCGCCTTGCCCGGCTCGATCGAGCCGATCTGCGTGCCTAGACCGAGCGCGGCGGCGCCTCCCAGGGTCGCGATGCGCAGCGCATCCAGCGCGCGCCACCCCGACAGCAGTGCCGCGAGACGCGCCTCGGCCAGCACGTCGAGCGCGCCCGCGGCCGCGGGACTGTCGGTGCCGAGTGCGAGGCGCTCATCGAGGCTGCGCGGCAGCGGCGCGGGTCGCGCACCGAGACGCAGCTCCGCCTGCGGGCAGGCGACCAGCGAGGCGCCGTGGCGCAGCAGCAGGTCCTGTGCGGCGCGCTCGCAGCCGAGAGCGCCGATGGCGCAGAACCCCGGCCGCAGCAATCCGAGTCGCCGTAGCCGCAGTAGCCCCGGCAGCAGGGGCGGGGTCAGCGGGGCTGCATCCGCAACGGCTGCGGGAAATGCGGCGCTGGTCGGGTCCGGCTCGGCCAACAGCTCTTCCATGTGCAGCGCCACGCGCGCCTCGAGCTCGTCCGCCACGCGCCGTACGCGCGCCAGCGTCGCATCGAGCAGGCCTCCCTGCGGCAGCGGCGCGAAGTACAACCCGACGCGCGGGTGGTCGCGGTACTCGTCCCACAGCGCCTCGGCCTTCGCCAGATGGGTGGTGGCGTCCTCGGCCCAGCAGGTGGCCAGATCGCTCACCGGCATGCCGATGAGCGCGCGCACCTGCGCCGCGGCGACGGTGTGCGCGGCCTCCTCGGGCAGCGGGCTCAGGTCGGCAAAGCAGGTGATGCCGGCGCGCAGCATCTGCGCGATGGCGAGCCGCAGCCCGTCGCGGATCAGGTCGGCGCCGAGCGCGCGCCGCTCGAGCGGCGCCACGACCTCGTCGAGCCAGCTGCGACGCGGCCCGCGGACGCCGAGCCCGCACAGCAGCGTATGACAGCTGCGCGTGTGCGCGTTGACCAGGCCCGGCAGCAGCGCGTGCTGCTCGCGCACCAGGCACTCGCGCGCTGCCCAGCGCTGGCGCAGCTCCGCTGCCGGACCGACCGCGCGGATGCGCCCGCCGCTCAAGGCGACCGCGTGGCCCTCGAGCACCACGTTCGCCGGCGCCACGGGCAGCAGCCAGCGGGGCTCGATCAGCAGGTCGGCTGTCTCGCGATGGGCCATCGGTCAATGCGCGCCGCACAAGGTGCGCGCAGTATATCGGTGCGCGTGCGCGCCGGTCGGGCAAATCGCACGCGCTTGCCGGGCGTCAAGGCAGCCGTTCGTGCTAAAATTTCCGCTTTGTTTCGCGCCGTTCTTAGTGCGCGCCAGCACGAGTATCCCGGTTAGTGATTAATGGCTGAGATTGCCCGCGAAGTCCTGTCCGTCAGTCTCGAAGGAGAGATGCGGCAGTCCTATCTCGACTATGCCATGAGCGTCATCGTCGGGCGTGCCTTGCCTGACGTGCGCGATGGACTCAAGCCCGTGCATCGCCGGGTGCTGTACGCCATGCGCGAGCTCGGTAACGACTGGAACAAGGCCTACAAGAAGTCCGCGCGCGTCGTCGGGGACGTGATCGGCAAGTACCACCCGCACGGGGACACCGCGGTCTACGACACCATCGTGCGCCTGGCGCAGCCGTTCTCCATGCGCTACCTGCTGGTCGACGGGCAGGGCAACTTCGGCTCGGTCGACGGCGATCCGCCGGCGGCGATGCGCTATACCGAGGTGCGCATGGCGCGCATCGCGCACGAGCTGCTGGCGGACATCGACAAGGAGACGGTCGATTTCACGCCCAACTACGACGAGAGCGAGCGCGAGCCCGCGGTGCTGCCCACGCGCATTCCCAACCTGCTGGTGAACGGCCAGACCGGCATCGCCGTGGGCATGGCGACCAACATTCCGCCGCACAACCTCACCGAGACGGTGAACGCCTGCCTGGCGCTGCTGGACGATCCGGCGCTGCCGCTGGCGGCGCTGATGCAGCACATGCCGGGGCCGGATTTCCCGACCGGCGGCATCATCAACGGCGCCCAGGAGATCGCCACCGCCTACCGCACCGGGCGCGGCCGGCTGTCGGTGCGCGCGCGGGTCAGCATCGAGGAGATCGGCCGCGGCGACCGGCAGGCGATCGTGGTCACCGAGCTGCCGTTCCAGGTCAACAAGGCGCGTCTCATCGAACGCATCGCCGAGCTGGTGCGCGAGAAACAGATCGACGGCATCGCCGGCGACGGCCTGCGCGACGAGTCGGACAAGGATGGCATGCGCATCGTCATCGAGCTCAAGCGCGGCGAGGTGAGCGAGATCGTGCTCAACAACCTGTATGCGCAGACACCGATGGAGACGGTGTTCGGCATCAACATGATCGCGCTGCAGGAGGGCCAGCCGAAGCTGATGTCCCTCAAGGAGATGCTGGAAGCCTTCATCCGCCACCGGCGCGAGGTGGTCACCCGGCGCAGCATCTACGAGCTGGCGAAGGCGCGCGACCGCGCCCACGTGCTGGAAGGTCTCGCGGTTGCGCTCGCCAACATCGATGCGGTGATTGCGCTGATCAAGGCATCAGGCTCGCCGGCCGAGGCGCGCAGCGCCCTGCTCGCACGGCACTGGCCGCCGGGGATCGTGACGGAGCTGCTGGCTCGCGCCGGCTCGGTCTCCACCCGGCCGCGGGAGCTGGCCGCGGACTACGGGCTCGGCGCCGGCGGCAGCTATCGTCTGTCGGAAGTGCAGGCGCAGGCGATTCTCGACATGCGCCTGCATCGTCTCACCGGGCTCGAGCAGGACAAGATCGTTGCCGAGTACCGCGAGCTGCTCGGCAGCATCGCCGACCTCAGCGACATCCTCGCGCGCCGCGAGCGGCTGACCCAGGTGGTGCGCGCCGAGCTGGTCGAGGTGCGCGACTCTTACGGCGATGCGCGCCGCACCGAAATCAACCGCGACCATCTGGATCTCACCACCGAGGACCTGATCGAGCCGCAGGACGTGGTGGTGACGCTGTCGCACGCCGGCTATGCCAAGTCGCAGCCGCTCACCGAATACCAGACGCAGCGCCGCGGCGGCCGCGGCAAGACCGCCACCGCGGTCAAGGACGAGGACTTCGTCGAGAAGCTGTTCGTCGCCCACACCCACGACACGGTGCTGTGCTTCTCCAACCGCGGCAAGGTGTACTGGCTGAAGGTGTACGAGCTGCCGCAGGCCGGGCGCGGCGCGCGCGGCAAGCCGATGGTGAACCTGCTGCCGCTCGAGGAGGGCGAGAAGATCAATGCGCTGCTGCCGGTCAAGCACTACGACGAGCAGCATTTCGTGTTCATGGCGACGCGCGCCGGAACGGTGAAGAAGACCCCGCTGGCGGCGTTCTCGCGACCGCGCTCGAGCGGCATCATCGCGGTGGATCTGGCGGACAACGATCAGCTGGTGGGCGTGGCGCTCACCGACGGCGAGCGCGAGATCCTGCTGGTGTCGAGTGGTGGCAAGGCGATCCGCTTTCACGAAGCCGAGGTGCGCCACATGGGGCGCGAGGCGGCCGGGGTACGCGGCATCCGGCTCGGCCCCGGGCAGGACGTGATCGCGCTCATCGTGGTCGACGAAGCGGGCGCGGCCGCTGCGGCGGATGCCATGCCGTGCGTGCTCACCGCCTCCGCCACCGGCTACGGCAAGCGCACGCCGCTGTCGGAGTTCCCCGCGCACGGGCGCGGCGGCCAGGGCGTGATCGCGCTGCAGACCTCCGACCGCAACGGCTTCACGGTGGCCGCACTGCAGGTGATGCCCGGGCAGGAGATCATGCTGATCAGCTCCACCGGCACGCTGGTGCGCACCACCGTGGACGAGATCTCGGTGCAGGGGCGCAATACCCAGGGCGTACGCCTCATGCGTCTCGGTGACGGCGAGCGTCTGGTCGGCATCGAGCGCATCGAAAGCCTGGATGGCGCCGAGGAGGGTGTGGCGGCCGATGCGGCGCCGGCTTCCCCCGCAGCGCCGGACGCGGAAGCCTAGGGCCACAGCGTCCCGGGAGGGTGCCGGTGCGCGTGTTCAACTTCGCTGCGGGGCCGGCCATGCTGCCGCTCGCTGTCCTCGAGCAGGTCCGTGATGAGCTGACGGACTGGCAGGGGTCCGGTGCGTCGGTGATGGAGGTCAGCCATCGCGGCAAGGCCTTCATGGCGGTGGCGCAGGAGGCGGAAGCGTCGCTCCGCGCGCTGCTCGGCGTGCCGGACGACTACCATGTGCTGTTCCTGCAGGGCGGCGCCAGCACGCAGTTCGCCGCCGTCGCGCTCAATCTCGCGCGCGCCGATTCCACGGTCGACTACCTGTGCACCGGTCACTGGTCGAACAAGGCGCTCGCCGAGGCGCGGCGCCTCACCGGCCGCGTCAACGTGCTCGCCGACGAGGCGCACTCGCGCTACACCACGGTACCGGCCGCAGCGGCGCTGCGGCCCACCCCCGGTGCCGCCTACCTGCATTACACGCCCAACGAGACCATCGGCGGGGTGGAATTTCCCTACGTGCCCGACAGTGGCGCGGTGCCGCTCGTGGCCGACATGTCCTCGACGCTGCTGTCGCGACCGCTCGCGGTGCGGCAGTTCGGCCTGATCTACGCCGGGGCGCAGAAGAACATCGGCCCGGCTGGGCTGACGGTGGTGATCGTGCGCGCGGAGCTCACGGGCAGGGCGCGCGCCGGGGTCCCCGCAGTCCTCGACTACCAGGCGATGGCGGACGAGGGCTCGATGCTCAACACTCCGCCGACCTTCGCCTGGTACGTCGCCGGCCTCGTGTTCCGCTGGCTGCAGAGCCAGGGGGGTCTCGCGGCGGTCGGCGAGCGCAATCGCGCCAAGGCGCAGCTGCTGTACGCGAACATCGACGCCTCCAGCTTCTATGCCAGCCCCGTGGCCGCGGACTGCCGCTCCTGGATGAACGTGCCCTTCACCCTCGCCGATCCGCAGCTCGAGCCGACCTTCCTCGCCGCAGCGCAGGCGGAGGGTCTCGCCAACCTCGCCGGGCATCGCTCCGTCGGCGGGATGCGCGCGAGCCTGTACAACGCCATGCCGCTCGAGGGCGTCGCGGCGCTGGTCGCCTTCATGAAGGAATTCGAGCGCCGCCACGGCTGACCTGCATGAGCTTTCGTATCCTGACACTGAACGACATCAGCGCGCGCGGCCTGGCCCGCTTCCCGCCGCAGCGCTACCAGATCGGCGCGCAGCTCGAGCGGCCCGATGCCATCCTGGTGCGCTCGGCCGACCTGCACGCGGTGCACATCGCGCCGGAGGTGCGCGCCATCGGCCGCGCCGGTGCCGGCGTCAACAACATCCCGGTCGCGCAGATGAGCGCGCGCGGTATTCCGGTGTTCAACGCCCCGGGGGGCAACGCCAATGCGGTCAAGGAGCTGGTGCTGGCGGGACTGCTGCTCGCGGCGCGCAACCTCGCCGCCGCCTGGCTGTTCACGCGCAGCCTGTCCGGCGACGATACGGCCATCGACGCCGCCGTGGAGCAGGGCAAGAAGCGCTTCGTCGGCTTCGAGCTGCCCGGTCGTACGCTCGGCGTCATAGGGCTCGGCGCGGTCGGTGTCGAGGTGGCCAACGCCGCCCTGGCGCTCGGCATGAAGGTGCTCGGCTACGATCCGCAGATCACCGTGCAGCGGGCCTGGCAGCTGTCCGCGGGCGTCGAGCAGGCGCTGTCGCTCGAGGATCTGTTCGCGCGCGCCGATGCGGTGACGGTGCACGTGCCGCAGAGCGAGCAGACCCGCGCGCTGGTGAACGCGGCGCGCCTGGCGCTCATGAAGCCGCAGGGCACGCTGCTGAACTTCGCGCGCGCCGCCATCGTGGACGAGGCGGCGGTGCTCGGCGCGCTGACTGCGGGCAGCCTGCACGCCTATGTGTGCGACTTCCCCTCGCGCTCGCTCAAGGATCACCCGCGGATCGTCACCCTGCCGCACCTGGGCGCCTGCACCTCCGAGGCCGAGGAGAACTGCGCGGTCATGGTCGCCGACCAGGTGCGCGACTTCCTCGAGAACGGCAATATTCGCAACAGCGTCAACTACCCCGAGGCGGTGCTGCCGCGGGTGCCGAACACCACCCGCATCGGGGTGGCCAACCGCAACGTTCCCAACATGGTGGGGCAGATCTCGACCTGTCTCGCCGCGCGAGGTATCAACATCGCTGACCTGCTCAACAAGTCGCGCGGCGAGTACGCCTACACCCTGATCGATGCCGACGGCGAAGTCGGTGCGCAGCTGCTGACGCAGATCCGCGCCATCGACGGGGTGCTGTCGGCGCGCATCCTGTAGACGGCGCACCGCCATGGCCGCCAGATCCCGCCGCACTGCCGCCACCAGGCCCGCCCACCCTGCGCGCCGCGGCGTTGTGCCGCCCGCGGCCCGGCCGTCGATGCCGGCGCGCGCGGATCTCGAGGACGTGCGCGGCCGGATCGATGCCGTCGACGAGCAGATCCACGCCCTGATCAGTGAGCGCGCGCGACTCGCCCAGCAGGTTGGTATTTCCAAGGGCCGCGACGGCCACACGGTTGATTTCTACCGCCCGGAGCGCGAGGCGCAGGTGCTGCGCAGGGCGCGTGCGCGCAATTCCGGGCCGCTGCGCGATGCCGAGGTGCTGCGCCTGTTCCGGGAGATCATGTCGGCGTGCCTCGCGCAGCAGGAGCCGCTCAAGGTGGCGTTCCTGGGTCCCGAAGGGACCTTCACGCAGACCGCCGTGCTCAATCACTTCGGCCATTCGGTGCGCGCCCTGCCGCTCGCCTCGATCGACGAGGTGTTTCACGAGGTGGAGTCCGCCAGCGCCGACTTCGGCGTGGTGCCGATCGAGAACTCCACCGAAGGTACCGTCAACCACACGCTCGACCGCTTCCTCACTTCGCCCTTGAAGATCTGCGGCGAGGTGGAGCTGCGGGTGCGGCACCACCTGCTCGGCATGATGAGCCAGCTGGCGCGCATCGAGCGCGTCTGCTCGCACCCGCAGTCACTGGCGCAGTGCCGCCAGTGGCTCGAGGAGCACCTGCCTGGCATCGAGCAGGTGCCGGTGTCGAGCAACGCCGAGGGCGCACGCCGTGCCCGCGACGAGAAGGGCAGCGCTGCGATCGCGGGTGAGACGGCCGCCGAGATCTACGGGCTGAAGGTGCTGGCCGCGGAGATCGAGGACCGCGCCGACAACACCACGCGCTTTCTGGTGCTCGGGCGCAAGCTGTTCGCCCCGAGCGGTGAGGATCGCACGACGCTGCTGGTGTCAGTGGGGCACACCGATGCGCCCGGCGCGCTGTACCGGCTGCTCGAGCCGCTGGCGCGCCACCGCGTCAGCCTGACGCGCATCGAGTCGCGGCCCTCACGGCGGCGCAAGTGGGACTACGTTTTCTTCATGGACCTGGAAGGGCATGCCGAGGAGCCGCACGTCGCGCGGGCCTTGGCGGCGCTGAAGAAGCGCGCCTCGCTGTTTCGCGTGCTCGGCTCCTACCCGCGGGCGGTGCTGTGAGCGCTGCGGGGGGTGAGGGCAGCGCTGCGCCGCGCGGCTGGCGCGTCGCGCCCGGCGGCAGCGTCGCCGGCACCTTCACCGTCCCGGGCGACAAATCGATCTCGCACCGCGCGCTGATGCTGGGCGCGCTGGCCACGGGCGAGACGCACATCTCGGGCTTTCTCGCCGGCGAGGACTGCCTCGCCACACTGCGCGCGCTCGAGGCGCTCGGCGTGCGGCTCGAGCGGCCTGCCGACAGCGAGGTGCGCGTGCACGGTGCCGGCAGCGCAGGCCTGCGACCGGCCTTGGCACCGCTCGACATGGGCAACGCCGGCACGGCGATGCGCCTGATGATGGGGTTGCTTGCACCGCAGCGCTTCAGCGCCACGCTGATCGGCGACGCCTCGCTGATGCGCCGGCCCATGGAGCGCGTTGCCGAGCCGCTGCGCCTGATGGGGGCGCGCATCGACACCCTTGATGGGCATGCCCCGGTGCTCATTCACGGCACACCGCAGCTGCGCGCGATCTCCTACACCCTGCCGGTGGCGAGCGCGCAGGTGAAGTCGGCGCTGCTGCTCGCCGGGCTCGCGGCGAGCGGCCGCATGCACATCGTGGAGCCCGCCCCGTCGCGCGATCACACCGAGCGCATGCTCGGCGCCTTCGGCGTGGAGGTGCTGCGTGCGGGCGCCGGCATCGCCATGGAGGGCGGGCAGCCGCTGCGCGGCACGAGCGTGCAGGTGCCGGCGGATTTCTCCTCGGCCGCCTTTTTCCTCGTCGCCGGCTGTCTGGCGGCGGATGGGCCGCTCGTGCTCACCAACGTCGGCGTGAACCCGACCCGCACCGGCCTCATCGAGCTGTTGCAGCGCATGGGCGCCGACATCCGCGTGCGGCCGCGGGCGGCGGTCGCGCCGGGCGGCGAGCCGGTGGCCGATATCGAGGTGCGCCGCAGTGCGCTGCACGGCATCGCGGTGCCGGAATCGCTGGCGCCGCTCGCCATCGACGAGCTGCCGGTGCTGTTCATTGCCGCCGCCTGCGCGAGCGGCGAGACCCTGGTGCACGGGGCGCACGAGCTGCGCGTGAAGGAGAGCGACCGGCTGGCGGCAATGGCCGCGGGCTTGAGTGCGCTCGGCGTCGAGCACCAGCTGTTGCCGGACGGGCTGTGGATCCGCGGCACCGACGGCCCGCTGCGCGGCGGCACGGTCGACAGCTTGGGGGACCACCGCATCGCCATGTCCTTCGCGGTGGCCGCGCTGCGCGCGCGCGATGCCGTCGAGATCACGGACGTGACCAATGTCGCCACCAGCTTCCCGGATTTCGTGGCGCTCGCGCGCAACGCGGGGCTTGCGATCACGCCGCTGTGACTTAATCCGCTGTCGGCAAAACGCCCGGCCGCCCGCGCGTTGCAGCCCTTTCCATGCCAACATGGCTGCGTGGCCGGTCACTCTCCCTGTCCCATCGTCACGATCGATGGTCCCAGCGGCTCGGGCAAGGGCACGATCAGCCGCGCCGTCGCGCAGCGCGTCGGCTGGCATCTGCTCGACAGCGGGGCCCTGTACCGGCTGGTGGCACTCGCGGGCCTCACTGCCGGGGTACCCCCTGCCGATGCGCGGCGCCATGCCGAGCTCGCCTTGGGGATGGACGTGGCGTTCAGCGTCGCCGCGGACGGCTCCGAGCGCATCCGGCTCGATGGTCGCGACGTGACCGCAGGGGTGCGCTCGGAAGAGGCCGGCCAGGGGGCCTCGCGGGTCGCGGCCTGGCCCGAGGTGCGCACCGCGCTCCTTGGCCGCCAGCGCGCCTTCGCCGTGCCACCGGGACTGGTGGCTGACGGCCGGGATATGGGCACCGTGGTCTTTCCCGGGGCGGACCTCAAGATCTTCCTGACGGCAACTGCCGAGGAGCGGGCGCGCAGGCGCCATAAGCAGTTGAAAAACAAGGGGTCCGATGTTAGCCTTCCCGCCCTTTCGCGCGAGATAGCCGAGCGGGATTTCAGGGATCAGACCCGAGAGGTCGCCCCGCTGCAGGCCGCGCCCGATGCTCAGCTGATCGACTCGACCGGATTAGCGGTCGAGGCGGTGGTCGGGCGGGTGCTGGAGCTGATGACCGCCCGGCGGCTGTGGCCTTAAGTAAAAGGCCGCTCGTCGCGATACGCACGGAAGGATTTCGAGGTTGGCGCGCGCAGGATGCGGGTGCCCGTGATGTTTTCCTGGAACGCAGGATGGCGCTCCAGTTAAGGCACGCGTGAGCGTGCACACAAGTGAAGGTATGACAGAAAGTTTCGCCCAGCTATTCGAGCAGAGTCTCGCCAATCAACGCATCCGCCCCGGCATGATCCTGACCGGGCTCATCGTGGATCTCACCAGCGACGTCGTCATCGTCAACGTCGGACTCAAGTCCGAAGCCGTCATTCCCCTCGAGCAGTTCAAGAATGAGCGCGGGGAAGTGGAGGTCAAGGTCGGTGACGAGGTCGAGGTCGCTCTCGATTCGGTCGAGGACGGCACCGGCGAGACGCGCCTGTCGCGCGAGAAGGCTAAGCGCGCCCGTACCTGGACGCGCCTGGAAGAGGCCTTCAACAAATCCGAGATCGTGACCGGGGTGATCACCGGCCGCGTCAAGGGCGGCTTCACCGTCGAGATCGAGAACGTGCGCGCGTTCCTGCCCGGCTCGCTGGTCGACGTGCGCCCGGTACGCGACACCTCCTATCTCGAGGGCAAGCCGCTCGAGTTCAAGGTCATCAAGCTCGATCAGAAGCGCAATAACGTCGTGGTGTCGCGCCGCGCCGTGGTCGAACAGGAATTCTCCGCCGAGCGCTCGGCGCTCATGGACAACCTGCAGGAAGGCGCGGTGGTGCGCGGCACCGTCAAGAACCTCACCGACTACGGCGCGTTCGTCGATCTCGGCGGCATCGACGGTCTGCTGCACATAACCGACATGGCCTGGAAGCGCGTCAAGCATCCGTCCGAGGTCGTCAAGGTGGGCGACGAGGTCGAGGTGCGCATCCTCAAGTTCGACCGCGAGCGCTCGCGGGTGAGCCTCGGGCTCAAGCAGCTCGGCGCGGATCCCTGGCAGAACATCGCCCGGCGCTACCCGCCCGGCACGCGCGTGTTCGGCAAGGTCACCAACATCGCCGACTACGGCGCGTTCGTCGAGATCGAGGACGGCGTCGAGGGGCTGGTGCACGTTTCCGAGATGGACTGGACCAACAAGAACGTCAATCCCGCCAAGGTGGTGCATACCGGGCAGGAGGTCGAGGTGATGGTGCTCGACGTCGACGAAGAGCGCCGTCGCATCTCGCTCGGCCTCAAGCAGTGTCAGGCCAATCCGTGGAAGGAGTTCGCCGAGAACTACAACCGCGGTGACAAGGTGGGGGGCCAGATCAAGTCGATCACCGACTTCGGCATCTTCATCGGGCTGCCGGGCAACATCGATGGCCTGGTGCACCTGTCGGACATCTCCTGGGACCAGCCCGGCGAGGAGGCGGTGCGCAACTACCAGAAGGGCCAGCAGCTGGAAGCGATGGTGCTGTCGATCGACCCGGAGCGCGAGCGCATCTCGCTCGGCATCAAGCAGCTCGCCAAGGATCCGTTCTCCGCGTACATCGCCGACAATCCCAAGGGGACGATCGTCAGGGGCGTGGTGAAAGAGGTCGACGCGCGCGGCGCGGTCATCGATCTCGGCAACGGCGTCGAAGGACAGCTGCGCGCCTCCGAGCTCGGGCGTGATCGCGTCGAGGACGCGCGCGCGGTGCTCAAGGTGGGCGAACAGGTCGAGGCGAAGTTCACCGGCGTCGACCGCAAGTCACGCACCATCTCGCTGTCGATCAAGGCCAAGGAAGCGCACGAGGAGGCCGAGGCGGTGCAGAGCTACCGCTCCGAGACCGCCCCCTCGGGCACCAGCCTCGGCGATCTGCTGAAGGAGCAGATCGAATCGGGAGAGAGCCGCTAGTAGCGCAATGACGAAGTCGGAACTCATCGAGATCATCACCGCCAAGCAGAAGCATCTGCCGGCGAAGGATGTCGAGCTGGCGCTGAAGCAGATCCTCGAGATCATGAGCGATGCGCTCTCGCAGGGCGAGCGCATCGAGATCCGCGGCTTCGGCAGCTTCTCGCTGCACTTCCGCCCGCCGCGCCAGGGACGCAATCCCAAGACCGGCGAGGCGGTGGCGCTTTCGGGCAAGCACGTGCCGCACTTCAAGCCCGGCAAGGATCTGCGCGAACGGGTCAACGACGGCGCCGGCCGCCCGATCCGCGACTGAGGCGCCGCTGCGCCGGGCGCGGGCGGTGCCGCGGGCGCAATTATCGCCGGCGGCCAAGACCTGCTATCGTCCCCTGAAGTGTTCGAGCTGCCTCCACTGCTGCTGGCGCTGGCCTTCATTCTCGTCGGCCTGGCCGCCTGGTTCCTGGGGCGCCGCAACGGCGCGGCCCGCACCGTACGCCTGCCCCGTGACTACTACGTCGGGCTCGATCACCTCATCAACGATCGCTTCGACCACGCAGCGGAGATCTTCGCGCGCATGGCGGAGGCCGACGGCGATGCCGCGGAAATTCAGTTCGCCTTAGGCAGCCTGTTCCGGCGGCGCGGCGAGGTCGAGCGCGCGATCGCAATTCATTCGCGGCTGCGCGAGCACGGCGCCGCCGGACTGCGCGACAAGGCGGCGTTCGCCCTGGCACTCGACTTTCAGAGCGCGGGGCTCATGGACCGGGCCGAGCGCGTGCTGGAGGAGCTGTCTGCCTCGCGCGAGTACCGGCGCGCGGCGCTCGAGCACCTGCTCACCATCTACGAGGCGCAGGCCGACTGGGCCAAGGCGCTGAAGGTCTTCCACGAGCTGCCGCCCGCCCTGCAGCTCGAGCGGGCGCGGGTCGCGGCGCATTATCTGTGCGAACTGGCCGAGCACGCGCTGCTGCAGGGCGAGGTCGAGCGCGCCCGCACGCTGCTGCGCCAGGCGCGCACGCACGCGACGGCGCTGCCGCGTGCCGATATCCTCACCGCCCGGATCGCGGAAGCTGGCGGCGATGCCGGCGGCGCGCTGCTTCTGTATCTGCATGCGCTCGAGCACGAGCCGGGTCTTGCGCTCGAGATCGTTCCGGCGGTGCTGGCGCTCGCCCGCCAGACGCACCAGAGCGACACGCTGCCGGAGCTGCTGCGCCGGCTGCGGCACAATGGCGAGGTGAGTCCGCGGCAGCTTGCGTGGCTGCTGGCTACTGCGGTCCCGGCGCAGGAGCTGGCGCAACTGCCCGGCATCACCAGCGCGCTCGGCGCCGGCGTGGAGTCGGCCGCCGAGGCGAGCTCCCTCGGCGCGTTGCTGACGCGTATCGGGGACGCGGGTGGGCGCTACCAGTGCGACGACTGCGGACTCAACAGTGTCGGCTGGTACTGGCGCTGCCCGAAGTGCCACGCGTGGGACAGCATGCGGCCCGCGGTGTTCAAATGGGCGGAGCGCACCCACCAGGCGGCGCGGGCTTCGTGAAGTCGCGACGTGCGTCGCACAGTTGCAGTGTCCGGCCGCTAGACTGCTATGGATAGCTTAGTGGAGAGTTTGCGATGAGGACGACTGGCAGGCCCGCAATCCGTACCGCCGTGTTTCCCGTGGCGGGGCGCGGCACGCGCTTCCTGCCGGCGACCAAGGCGAGCCCGAAAGAGATGTTGCCGGTGGTCGACAAGCCGCTCATCCAGTACGCGGTAGAGGAGGCGCTCGCCGCCGGCGCGCAGCGCCTGGTGTTCATCACCGGGGCCTCCAAGCGTGCCATCGAGGATCACTTCGACTCCGATCAGGAACTGGAGCTGATGCTCAAGCTCCAGGGCAAGAGCGACCTGCTCAACCAGCTGCGCAGCGTGTTGCCGTCCTATGCCTCGTGCATCTACATCCGCCAGCCGGCGCCGCTCGGACTCGGGCACGCCGTGCTGTGCGCGCAGCCGGCGGTCGGCGCCGAGCCGTTCTTCGTGCACCTCGCGGACGATCTGATCCGCAGCGAAGTCGCGTGCCTTGCGCAGATGGCGCAGGTGTACGAATCCAAGCGTGCCAGCGTGCTCGGCGTGCAGGCGGTACCGCGCCGCGACACCGACAAGTACGGCATCGTCGCGGTGGAGGCGGAGCGCTCGATCACCACGCGCGTGCGCAGCATCGTCGAGAAGCCCAAGCCCGCCGCGGCGCCGTCCAACCTCGCCGTGGTGGGCCGCTACGTGCTGGCGCCGGCGATCTTCGAGCACCTCGAGCGGCTGGGGCGCGGGGCCGGCGGTGAAATCCAGCTGACCGACGGCATCGCTGCGCTCATGCGCGAGGAAGCGGTGTATGCCTATCGCTTCGAGGGCAAGCGTTACGACTGCGGCAGCAAGCTCGGTTACCTGCAGGCGACCGTCGAGTATGCGCTGGCCCACCCGCAGCTCGGGCGCGAGTTCCGCCGCTACCTGCTGGGCCTCGACGTGGCCGGCAGCGGCGAGCCGGCGGGCGAGGAGGCCCGCGCCGCCAACGGCAACGGCGCCCGGCGTCGCGGCAACGGCCCGAAGCGCGCCGCGCGCAGCACGCGCCGCAAGCAGACCATCAGCGCGCGCTCACCCTGATCGTTCCGGCAACGGCGCGCCGCGCGCCTTCGGATGCGGGAATTATTTTCAGCTGTGCGGGCTTTACGGTAGGTGACCGCTTGCGCCGGTGGCGGCGGCACGCGCAAAGTGCGCGCTGTGTCGCAGTGATGCCAGCAAGGAGGAACCGATGGCCAGCCGCCGCCTGCCCGATATCCCGAAGCCCGCCGATCCCGCCCCGCGGGCCGAAGCCGGCGGCCGGCCGCGCCCCGAGCGCGGACGCAAGTCACCCCCAGAGCCGGCCGCGCGCGTGCAGGTGACTGCCGAGGCGCGGCGTGCGCTCATCGCCGAGAGCGCTTACCTGCGCGCCGAGCGGCGCGGCTTCGCGCCGGGTTACGAGGTGGAGGACTGGCTCGCCGCCGAAGCGGAGGTGGACGAGCTGCTCAGGGCCGGGGGGCCGTCGCAGTAGCAGCGGGCGGCGGCGCGTCGGCAGGGCGCGACGCCGGCGGGCGCAGGCCGTTCGAGTACAGCACGTGCCCGTCGGGCAGGACGAATACCGCGTCGTATTCGTGCATGCGGTTGATGATCTCCAGTGCCTTCTCGGCCCCGAGCACGAAGGCGGTCTTCGACATGCCGTCGGTCTGCGTCGCCGTGGGCGCAAGCACGGTGGCGCTGCGCACCTTGCTCGCCGAGTGGCCGGTGCGCGGGTCGATGATGTGGTGATAGCGCACGCCGTCCTCGTCGAAGTAGCGCTCGTAGTCGCCTGAGGTCGACACCGCGGTGTCGGACAGCGGGATGCGGGTGACCACTTTCTTCGGATTGTCCGGGTGGCGGATCGCGACCAGCCACGGCCTTCCCATGCGGTCACCGATGATACGGCTGTCGCCACCGGCGGTAACGATGGCGTGCGTGATGCCGCGGGCCTTCAGAATCTCAACGCCACGGTCCACCGCGTAGCCCTTGCCGATGCCGCCGAGATCGATGCGCATGCCCGGATGCTCGAAGCGCACGGTGTGTTGGCTCTCATCGAGCAGCATGTTGCGCCAGTTGACCGCCGGCAGCTTCTCGCGGATCTGGTCCTCGGTCGGATGGATGTGGCGCGGGTAGTCATACAGGTAGCCGACGCTCGCGTAGGTGATATCGAACGCGCCGTCGGTGATCTGCGAGTAGTGCGTCGAGAGCTTGATCAGATCGAACAGCTCCTTGTCCACCTGCACCGGCCGCTCGTTGGCATGCGCGTTGATCTGCGACAGCTGGCTCTCGGGCTTGTAGTGGCTCATGAGATTGTCGATGCGGCGCAGCTCCGCCATCACCGCATCGATTGCCGCATCGCCCTTCACCGGATCATCGGCCCACAGCTCCACGTAGCAGCGCGTGCCCATGATGGCTTCGGTGCGCTCCATCCAGTCCGCGCGCGCACCGGGCGAGGCCGCCACGGCGAGCAGCAGCAGCGTCAGCATTCCGGCAGCGCGTACGCTCATCAGTTGCGATCTCCCGTCAGGCTCGAGCTGCAAGAGTACTACGTCCGGGTAGTGCCGCTGTGCGCGGTCCGTCACCGTGCGCAGACCGGGTTGTCACTCGGGCGCGATCCAATATCGTCAGCCGGACGTTTGCGGTATTCTGACTCGGGGAGAACAACGGCATCGACGGGGGAGAACGGCCCATGATCGTCATGAGATCTGTTCGCTGGCTGAGTGGCGCGGCACTGGCGGCGGCGCTGCTGGCTGCGCCGGCGCTTTCGACCGCACAGAGCACCAGCAGCACTGGTGCGGTGACCTGCAAG
Organism: uncultured Gammaproteobacteria bacterium; assembly: GCA_963837075.1. GTDB lineage: Bacteria > Pseudomonadota > Gammaproteobacteria > Steroidobacterales > Steroidobacteraceae > 13-2-20CM-66-19. Next base: position 2,720,650 of record CAWILY010000009.1, read on the forward strand.
GACGGTACAACCTCGCCGCACGGCGGCCGCGGCGCCTGCAGCGGTCACGGCGGCATCGACAAATCTGCGACCGCCGCGGCGGCAGGCGGCGGCACGGCAGCGCCAGCGGCGGCTGCGCCGGCAGCCCCGGCCGCGGCTCCTGCGGCGCCATCCTCTTCCGGCTCAGCCGGCGGTCCGGTGACCTGCAAGGACGGCACAACCTCACCTCACGGCGGACGCGGCGCCTGCAGCGGACACGGCGGCATCAATAAGTCCGCTGCGGCGGCTGCGGCACCCGCCGCCGCCCCTGCCGCTGCGGCGCCAGCCGCTGCGCCTGCAGCGCCCGCGGCACCCGCCGCTGCTCCGGCAGCATCGGCCAAGTCCGCAGCGCCGAGCCAGCAGGCGGCGCCGGGCGGCGGCCCGGGACAGGTGTGGGTCAATACCGCGAGCAAGGTCTACCACTGTCCCGGGGACCAGTGGTACGGCAAGACCAAGCAGGGTCAGTACATGAGCGAAGCGGCGGCGAAGGCATCCGGTGCTCGCCCGGATCACGGCAAGACCTGCTCCTGACATACCCGCTGCGCGGGCGGGCATGACGAAGCGCGCCACTGAAGGCGCCGGGATGCTGACGCGGCGCGGTCTGCTGTTGGCCGGGGCAGGAGGCTGGCTCACCGCGCGCTTAGGGGGCGCGGAGCCGGTCTCGCCGGACGACGCCGGCCCGCCGCTGGCATCGCTCCCCGGCAAGGCAGCGCTGATACAGCGGGCGTTCCGGCCGCCGAACTTCGAGACCCCGCTCAGCGGCCTCGTCGCACCCTTCACGCCGAATGACCTCTTCTTCGTTCGCTACCATCTCGCCGTCATTCCGCAGCTCGATGCGCGCAGCTGGCGGCTGCAGGTGGGCGGTCCCTGCGCGCAGCGGCCGCTGACGCTGTCGCTGAGCGAGCTCGAGCGCGACTTTGCGCCGGCCGAGATCGTCGCGGTCAATCAGTGCTCCGGAAACCGCCGCGGACTGTTCTCGCCGCGCGTGCCTGGCGTGCAGTGGGGCAACGGTGCGATGGGCAACGCGCGCTGGCGGGGTGTGCGGCTGCGCGACTTGCTGCGCCGCAGCGGTGTGGCGGCGGATGCGCTGGAGGTGGTGTTCAGCGGAACCGACTCGGGTGCGTTGCCGGCCACACCACGCTTCGTGAAGAGCCTGCCCATCGAGCGCGCGCTCGATGACAGCACGCTGATCGCTTTTGAGATGAACGGCCATCCGCTGCCGCATTGGAACGGCGCCCCGGCGCGGCTGGTCGTCCCCGGCTGGACCGGAACTTACTGGATGAAGCACCTGACCGAGATCCGGATCGTGCCACAGCCGTTCGATGGCTTCTGGATGAAGGCCGCCTATCGACTGCCGACGGGTGCCTTTCCCGGCGTACGGTTCGTGAGCCAGGAGACGCCCGAGACCACGCCGATCACCGAGATCCTGGTGAACTCGCTGATCACGAGTCCGCTTGAGGGTGCGCGGTTGCGCCGCGGCGCGCACGTCGAGCTGACGGGGAAGACCTGGGACAGCGGCTCAGGTATCGCGGGCGTTGCGGTCTCGGTCGACGGCCGTCACAGCTGGCAGGACGCCACGCTCGGGCCGGATCTCGGCCGTTTCGCCTGGCGCGAGTTCCGCCTCGTCCTGGACACCTCCACCGCGGGGCCGGTCACGATTGCCGTGCGCGCGCGCAGCCGGGGAGGCGCGCTGCAGCCGGATGCGCTCACGTTCAACCCTTCCGGGTACCACGACAACATCGTGCAAACCGTGAACGTGGAAATCGCATGAGGCGCTCACCTGTGGTGCGCGGGGCAACGGCGATCCTGGGCGCGGTGCTGCCCGCTGCCGCAGCCTGGGCGGCCGCGGCGCTGGAGATCACGACCCTGAAGGAAGCGCCCGGCCACGACGTGACGCTCAGCCGCTGCATCGTCTGCCACACCGTCGAATACATACCGAGCAATGCGCCGGCGATGAACCGCGCGGGCTGGCAGAAGACCATCCAGAAGATGCGCGAGCGCTTCGGAGCACCGATCAGCGACGAGGAAGCGAAACAGATTCTCGATTATCTCGACACCAACTACTCGGGCAAGTCGTAGGCTTCTGCCAACACGTTGTTCGCGGTTGCCTCGCACTGCGTCGCCGGCCTAAGCTTGTGGCAGTGGTTGGAAGCGTGCCGCGTTGTGCCGCGCAGCAACCCAGGGGAGTGAGAAGAATATGAGAAGCATCCTTGTTACGACCACCGGCGTGCTCGCGAGCGCGATCTTCGCCGCTAGCGCTATCGCGCAGACGCTGCCGGAGGTTACCGTGCAGTCAAGCCGGACGGTAGCGACCACGATCGGCCATACGGATATCGGCATACCGATTCAGAACGTGTCGTTGAGCTACGGGGTAAGTGCGAAGGGCCTGGACCTGACCACGGCGAGCGGCAGGCAGGCGTTCGAGAAGCGGGTGAGCGATGCGGCGATGGACGCCTGCAAGCATCTTGCACGCGAATATCCCGACTCCACGACCTCGGACACCGAGTGCGCCAAGACAGCGACCAGCAAGGCGATGGCGCAGGTGCATGCGATCGAGGACGCCGCGACCAAGAAGTAAGCGAGTACCGCCAGATCGATCAGCGGGCAGACCTCGGCGCGCGCCGGGCTCTGCCGCTACGGGCTGCCTGCTGAGAACGTGTCGCAGCTATCGATCGCGCCTTGCGTGAGGCCGCGTTTGAACCAGGCGGCGCGCTCGGCGGCGGTGCCGTGGGTGAAGGACTCGGGCACGATATAGCCCTGGGCGCGCTTCTGCAGCGTGTCGTCGCCCACCGCCGCGGCAGCGCGCAGCGCCGACTCGACATCGCCTTCCTCGAGAATATGCTTGGTCTGATCGGCGTGCCGTGCCCAGACGCCGGCGAAGCAGTCCGCCTGCAGCTCGAGACGCACGGAGAGTTGGTTGGCCTGCGCCTCGGGGCTGCGTCGCTGCGCTTCGCGCACCCGCCCGGCGATGCCGAGGAGGTTCTGCACGTGATGGCCGACCTCGTGTGCGAGCACATAGGCCTCGGCGAACTGTCCGGGCGCCTGGAACTCCTCGGAGAGCTGCTGGAAGAAGCTCAGGTCGAGGTAGACCTTACGGTCCAGCGGACAGTAAAAAGGCCCGACGGCAGAGCTGGCCGAGCCGCAGGCCGAGGGCATCTGCTCGCGGTACAGCACCAGTTTCGGTGGTACGTAGGTCGCGCCCTGCGCCTGGAACAGCGCGCTCCAGGTGTCCTCGGTCTCGCCGAGCACCGCGGCGATGAAACGCCCCTGCTCGTCCTGCGGCGTACCGTAATGTGCCGCGGGCGCCGACGGTTGCGTTGGTACGCTGTTCATCAGCCCCAGAATGAGGCGCGGATCGACGCCGAGGAAGTACGAGGCAGCCAGCGCAAGCAGTGTGCCGCCGACGCCGATTCGCAGGCCGCGACCACCTCCGGTGCTGCCGCGCACATCCTCCACGTTGGTGCTTTGGCGCAGATCATCCCAGCGCACGGTGGCTCTCCCGCGGGTACGCCGTGAAGCTATACCCGTTGCGCGCCCGCCGGCAAGGGGTGCGCTTAAGTGCAGTCAGCGCGGGCGTGCGCCGTGCCGCGCGATGTGTCCCTGGAGCGAGTTGTACAGCGTCTCGGTGAAGGCGTCGGTGTCGACGAATCCCTTGGGCGGGGAATAGCGCTCGCTCCACTGCCCGAGCAGCCGTTCAGCCTTCATCTGCTCGAGCGTCTTGCCCGCACGCAAGGCCGCCGTGACCGCGGCGCTGGTGTCCGCGAGCATCTGCAGATAGGTGCGCAGATCCGCGACGCTGGCCAGCTCGCCGTGCCCGGGGACGATGCGGGTGTCGGCCGTCACGTTCTTCAGCACGTCGCTGCAGGCGGCAATCATGCCCTGCACGGTGCCGCCGCCGTTGATGTCGATGAACGGAAAGCCGTAGCGTACGTAGATATCGCCCATCGCCACCGCTTTCGCGCCCGGGAAGTACGCGATGGCATCGCCGTCGGTGTGCGCGTGCTCATAGTGCACCACGCGCACGTCCTCGCCATTGATGTGCACGGTGAGCTCGTGATCGAAGGTGACCTGCGGCAGCGCGCCCGGCTCGACCGGCTTCATCTCGCGTGCGATCGAGCCGCCGTTGCCGGCCGTGCCCCCGCTCTGCAGCCGCGCGCGCAGGCTGTCGGGCGCGACGATGATGGCGCCGCGCTCCGCGAACGGCAGATTGCCGCCGGTATGATCGAAGTGGTAGTGCGTATTGACGACGAATCGCACCGGCTGCGCGGCCGTCGCGCCCAGGGACTGCAGCGCTGCCGTGATCCGCGCGGCGAGCGGCGCGAACTCGTCATCGACCAGCAGCACACCGTTCGGGCCCACCGAGGCGGTCATGTTGCCGCCCGTGCCCTGCAGCATGTACAGATTCCCGCCGAGAGGTGTGGTGTGGATCTCGACCTTGCTGAAGTCCTGATCCTGCGCGCGTGCGCTGCCGGCGGCGACGAGTAGAATACCTAAGCAAGCCAGCTGCGGACGCATGTGCATCGACCTCCAAAGCGTAGCGGCCGGGATGCTAGCACAGGCCTGACGCACCACCGGCGCACCGCGCCGCGGCGTCGTCGCGACAGGAGCTGAGGATTTGTCCAACCCGCCTTTCGCCCTGCACGGCATCGATCACATCGTGCTGCGGGTGCGGGCGCTGCCCGCGATGCTGCGCTTCTACCGCGAGGCGCTCGGCTGCACGCTCGAGCGCGAGCAGCCCGAGCTCGGACTGACGCAGCTGCGCGCCGGGCACAGTCTCATCGATCTGGTGACGCTCGACGGGCCGCTCGGGGCGGGCGAGCCGCCCGGTGCCGGCCGTAACCTCGAGCACTTCTGCCTGACGATCGCGCCCTTCGAGGAGGCGCAGCTGGCGGCGTGGCTCCGAGCGTACGGGCTCGACATGGAGGTGCCGGCGCTGCGCTACGGCGCGCAAGGGGAGGGGCGCTCGATCTATCTCGCCGACCCGGAGGGCAACCGTATCGAGCTGAAAGCGGCAGGCGCCGAGGCGCACGGCGGCCGCGCTACACTTGCGCCCCAGCACGGCTAGGGAGCGCAGCGTGAGTCTGGCGGGCAAGACACTGTTCATCACCGGCGCGAGCCGCGGCATTGGTCTGGCCATTGCGCTGCGGGCCGCCCGGGACGGCGCCCGCATCGCGATTGCGGCCAAGACGGCCGAGCCGCACCCGAAGCTCCCCGGCACGATTCATACTGCGGCACGCGAGATCGAGGCGGCCGGGGGAGAAGCGCTGCCACTCATCGTCGACGTGCGCGACGAGGAGAGCGTCGCCGCGGCGGTGCGACGCTGCGTGGAAGTCTTCGGCGGCATCGACATCTGCATCAACAATGCCTCGGCGATCAACCTGGCGTCGATCGCGCAGATCGACATGCGCCGTTACGACCTGATCCAGCAGATCAACACCCGTGGCACGTTCGTCACCTCGCGCGCCTGCCTGCCATACCTGACGCAGGCGTCCAACCCGCACATCCTGACGCTCGCGCCGCCGCTCGATCTGCGGCCGAAGTGGTTCGCAGGACATCTGGCCTATTCGCTTTCCAAGTACGGCATGTCGCTGTGCATGCTCGGTCTCGCCGAGGAGTACCGTGCCCAGGGCATCGCCTGCAACGCGCTGTGGCCGCGCACCACCATCGCCACCGCGGCCGTGGAGTTCGCGCTCGGCGGCCCGCAGATGTTGCGCCGCTCGCGCAAGCCGCAGATCGTCGCCGACGCCGCGCATGTCATTCTCAACCGCGCCGCGCGCGAGTGCACCGGGCAGTTTTTCATCGACGACAGCGTGCTGTTCGATGCCGGAGTGCGTGACTTCGCACCGTACAGCGTCGAGCCGGGCAGCCCCCTGCTCGGGGATCTGTTCATCGACGAGCACACGCCCGCTCCCCCCGGCGTGCAGCTGGAGTTCCTGCGCTGATGCAACACGCGCCGTGCCGCGCAGGAGGAGTGCGATGGGCTCCAGTGGCCCCGTGAACCGGCGGATCGTGCTCGCCCGCCGCCCGCGCGGCGCGCCCGTGGCCGCCGACTTTCGCCTCGAGAGCCATCCGGTGCCGAGCCCGGGACCGGGACAGCTGCTGCTGCGCACGCGTTATCTGTCGCTCGATCCCTATATGCGCGGGCGCATGAACGAGGGGCCCTCGTACGCACCGCCGGTGGCGCTCGATGCCGTGATGACCGGGCAGACCATCAGCGTAGTAGAGCGCTCGAACGTCGCCGGGTTCGCCCCGGGGGAGCTGGTGCTGGCCAATGTGGGCTGGCAGGACTATGAGCTCTCCGATGGTCGCGATCTGGTGAAGGTCGATGCAGCGCTGGCACCGCCCTCGTACGCGCTCGGCGTGCTCGGTATGCCAGGGCTCACTGCCTATGTCGGACTGCTCGACATCGGTCGGCCCCGTGCCGGGCAGACCGTCGTCGTGCCCGCCGCCACCGGCGCGGTCGGTGCGCTCGTCGGCCAGATCGCGAAGATCAAGGGCTGCCGGGTAGTGGGTGTGGCGGGCGGAGGCGAGAAGTGCGCGTACGCGAAGGACACGCTCGGCTTCGATGACTGCCTCGATCACCACGAGGGCGAGCTGCCACAGCGTCTGGCGGCCGCCTGTCCGGCGGGTGTCGACCTGTACTTTGAGACGGTCGGCGGTGCGGTGCTCTTTGCCGTGCTGCCACTGCTCAAGGTGGGTGCGCGCATACCGGTGTGCGGGCTGATCTCCTGGTACAACCTCGCGGCGCTGCCCGCCGGCCCCGACCGCACCCCGCAGCTCATGTCGGCGGTGCTGCGCCAGCGCCTGATGCTGCAGGGATTCATCATCTTCGACCACTACGAGCGCATGCCGGACTTTCAGCGCGACATGAGCGCGTGGCTGCGCGAAGGTCGGGTGAAATACCGCGAGCAGCTGATCACGGGACTCGAGAACGCGCCTCAGGGGCTCATGGGCATGCTCACGGGAGAGAACTTCGGCAAGCTCGTGGTGCGCGTAGCCGAGAGCTGATGCCCATGGCCGAGCCCATCACCGTCTCCTTTGTGTTCGATGTCATCTCGCCGTTCGCCTATCTGGCTCTGCCGCAGCTCTCGCGCCTGCCCGCGAACGTGCGGCTGCAGGTCGTACCGGTGCTGCTGGCCGGTATGCTGCAGCATCACGGCCAGGTCGGACCGGCCGAGATCCCCGCCAAGCGCCGCTTCACCTATCGCTTCGTGCTGTGGCGCGCCCGGCGGCTGGGCATGCCGATGCGCATGCCGCCGGCGCATCCGTTCAACCCACTGGCGGCGCTGCGGCTGATGATCGCCGCCGGCAGCGATCTGCGCGCCGCGCAGGTCGTGCTCGATGCCGTGTTCCGCGACGGCCGCGACGCCAGCGACCCGGCCGTGATTGCAGGTCTCGCCCGCGCACTCGGCGTCGCCGATCCGCAGACGGCACTGGCGCAGCCGGAGGTCAAGCAGCGCCTGCGCGAGAACACCGAGTGGGCGATCGCGCACGGCGTGTTCGGCGTACCGACGCTGGTGATCGGCGAGGAGTTGTTCTGGGGACACGACGCCATCGATATGGCGCTCGAGTACCTGAACGATCCGGTGGCATTCGTCAGCCCGCAGATGCAGGCGGCGGATGCGCTGCCGGTGGGCGTCACGCGCGCACGCTAGGTTGCGGGTCTCCGAACGCGTGGTTGCGCGCCGCGAGCCGAACCGCCGCCACAGGTCATTCCGCAGGTGGCGACGCTGCAGCCCTTCACCGTGACGCTGCAGTACACCAAGTCGCTCTGAGGGGGAGCTCGAGATCGCGGCGGGCGCTCAGGCGCCCGCCGCCCGCCGCGCCGGCGGCGCGCCGCTCGCGCCCTGCGCCCAGTCGTGCAGCAGCTGCAGCTGCAGGCGCAGCTGGGCGAGCTGCTTGTCGGCGGGCCAGTCGCCGGGGTTGGCAACCGCGCTCGCCGTGAGGCCGTTGATGAACGTGACCACCGCGCGCAGCACCGGCTCGCGCGTCGCGGGCGTCCAGTGCGCCCATCCGGCCCACGACTGCGCCAGGCAGCGCTCGAACAGACGCATGTACTCGCTGTGCACCCAGGCGTTGATGCGCTTCATGCGCCGGTCGGCCGTCACCTGCCCCCAGAAGGTCGTCCAGAAGGCGCACTCGATGCGCCGGTGCTCATCGAGCGGCAGCGCCTCGCTCAGCAGCGTCAGCAGGTCCGCCCGCGTGCGGCTTCCTGCCGGCTGCATCAGCCGCTCCTCGATGCGCCGCAGTATCAGCCGCAGCGCGGCGATGATGATGTCCTGCTTGCTTTCGAAGTAATGCGCCAGCATTCCGGTGGTATAGCCGGCCTCGCGCGCGATGCGCACCATGCTCGCCTGCTCGAAGCCGTGCTCGGCCACGACGCGGCAGGCGATGAGCGCGATCTCGTCCCGGCGCTGCGCGTGATCGACGATCTTCGGCATGGCGCGCGATGTTACCGGCAATTCATAACGCGTGGGCGCCGGCGTCTGGCGCATCGAGGCCGACGTCCGCGGCGGCTGCGCGCCTGCGGTCGTGCTCGAGATCGATCGAGCGGCAGGTGAGCAGGTAGACGCCCGCGGCCACCGGCAGGCCGACCAGCATGGCGATATCGGCTCCGCCGAGCGCCCGCGCGACCGGACCACGCCACTGCTCGGTGCTGAAGAACGGCACCATGACGGCGAAGCCAACCGCATAGGCGAGCAGGCCGCGCCAGTTCCAGCGCCCGTACATGCCGAGCGGGTTGAAGATCTCGCGCACCGAGTAATGCCCCTTGCGCACGACGTAGAAGTCCACCAGGTTGATCGCGGTCCACGGCGTGAACAGGTACAAGAGCAGCGCCAGGTAATCCTCGAAGCGGTTGACGAAGTTCTTCGAGGAGGACAGTGCGATGGCACAGCTGGCGAGGAAGGCGATCATGAGGCTCAGCAGCCGCTTGCCCACGGTGCATACCAGCGGCCGCACGGTATCGGCGACCGACAGCAGCGTCAGCGAGGCGCCGTAGAAATTGAGCGCAGTGATGGTCACCAGGCCGAGCAGCGCTGCAAACAGCAGGATCTTGCCCAGGCCCGGTACCACGACGTCGGCGGCGTGCTCCATGGCGGCCGCGACATCGAGCTGCGGCGCGGCCGCCGCGGCCACCGTGCCGACCAGCATCATCCATGCGCCGCCGACGAACGCGCCGATGTACGTCCACCAGAACGACTCGCGCACGCCGACCTCGCGCGGCAGGTAGCGCGAGTAATCCGATACGTAGATCGACCAGCTGAGCTGATACGAGGCCGCGGCGAAGGTCTGCGCGAGGAACGGTACGGCGCGAAAGCCGCCTGGCTGCCATTGCGCGGCGGGCAGCTTCAGCATGAACAGCGCGCCGAGCGAGAATACCGACAGAATGCCGATCATCATGTAGGCGAAGCCGCGCTGCGCCAGGTGAATCTTGTCGTAGCCGACCGCGGCGAGCGCCAGCGCCAGCAGCGCGAACAGCACCATACCGGGGCCGGAGGTGGCGCTGATCGCCGGGGTGAGCTGGTGCAGGGCCTGCGCGGCCAGCACCTGGTTGAAGGCGTTGTAGCCGATGTAGGCGATGAGCGCGACGCCCCACACCAGAAGCGCGCCGGTATAGCCGAACTGCGGACGCGACTGGATCATCTGCGGCAGTCCGAGCTGCGGGCCCTGGGTCGAGTGAAACGCCATGAAGAAAGTGCCGAGCAGGCAGCCGAGCACTACCGCCACCGACGTCCACAGCAGGTTGCCACCGAGAGTGATGCCGAGCACGCCCACGGCCAGCGTCGCGAGGTGTGCATCGCCCGAGAACCACACCGGCCACAGATGCCACACCTTGCCGTGCCGTTCGGTGAGCGGCACGTAGTCGATCGAGCGTTTTTCGAGGAACGTGCCGTTTGCCATTGACTGCCGCGGCGGGTGCGGAGCGGCGGTTACGATAGCACGGACTGCCGCGCTTCAATGCGGTGCGCGGCGTGGCACCAGCTCGTAGCCGGCGCGCTTCGGCTCGTCGTCGACCATCTGCGGTGGGAAGCCCTCAGCCAGCACGCGCACTGCGCAGGCGTCCTCCAGGCGGCGGATGATGTTAGGTGACAGCTCGCGCTCGCCGTAGCGGCGGGCGCCGTCGCGGAAGATCTCCAACACCAGCGGCGACAGCTCGAGCGGCACGCGATGCGCGCGGGCGAGGGCGTCGAACAGACCGACGTCCTTGATCACCAGGTCCATGGTGAAGTTGATGTCGCGGCTGCCGTTGAGGATCACCTGCGACTCGGTCTCGTGCACGAACGAGTTGCCCGAGGAGATGCGGATCGCCTCGTAGGCGACGTTCAGATCGAGCCCGGCGACCTTCGCCACCGTGAGCGCCTCGGCGAGCGCGGCCAGATGCACGGTGCAGAGGAAATTGGTGAGCACCTTGAGCTGCGATGCGGAGCCGATCGCGCCGGTATGCAGGATGCGCTGGCCGAGGATGGTGAGCACCGGCAGCACCCGCTCGAAGGCCGCACGTGCGCCGCCGGCGAAAATGGAGATGTTGCCGGTGGCCGCGCGGTGGCAGCCGCCCGATACCGGGCAATCGAGCGCCATGGCGCCGCGCTCCTCGACCCGCGCCGCGAGGCGGCATACCTCGGCATGGTCGGTGGTGCTCATCTCGAGCCAGATCTTGCCGGGCGTGAGCCCCGCGAGCACCCCATCCGGGGCCTCCATCACCTCGGCGCTGATCCTTGGTGAGGGCAGGCAGGTGATCACGATGTCGACGCCGGCGGCGAGCGCCTGCGGCGAAGCTGCCGTCTTCGCGCCGCGGGCGACGAAGGCGGCCACCCGTGCCGCATCGAGGTCCCGCACCGTCAGATCCACGCCGTGGCGCTGCAGGTTGCCGGCGAGCTGGCTGCCGAGGTTGCCGAGGCCGATGAAGCCGATGCGCGGATCACCCATGTAGTCAACTCCCGGGGGCGCCGTACGGCACCGGTTGGTGTTGTGAGAAAATGCCTGCATGAGCGTCACCGTGCAACCCGTGCGGCTGCCGGCGCGCGAGCCCGGCAGCGGTCGCGTGTACGTCGTCGTCGACACGCCGGCCGGCAGTCGCAACAAGTACAAGTACGACGAGACGCTGGGCCTGTTCCGCGTCAGTCGCCTGCTGCCGGAGGGCATGGTGTTCCCGTACGACTTCGGCTCCATTCCGCGTACCCGCGCCGCGGACGGCGACGCGTTGGATGTGCTGGTGATCGGGCTGGCGCCGAGCTTCCCGGGCTGTCTGCTGACGGTGCGCCTGATCGGCGTGCTGCGTGCGCAGCAGGTCGAGGGCGGGCGGCGAATCCGCAACGACCGCCTGATCGCCTGCGCCGAGACGCCGGTCAACCCGGCGCGTGTGCGCGAGCTGCACGCGCTCGATGGGCAGACGCTGCGCGACATCGAGCACTTCTTCGAATCCTACAACCGCCGCCAGGGGCGCGAGTTCCGCATCACCAGCCGCGGTGACCGCCGGGCGGCGGAAGCGCTCCTCGAGCGCGCGTTGCGCGCCGGCACGGCAGCCGGCGGTTGAGATGGCGGCGCTCGACAGGCGCCGTGCCGCCGCGCGCCAGGCACGGCGCATCCTGCAGCGGCAGATCGAGGGCGCCGCGCACCGGCTGCGGCACACGGGCGATGCGGACATTCACGAGGCGCGCAAGGGCATCAAGCGCTCACGGGCGACGCTTGCGCTGCTGCGCGGGGCGCTGCCCCGGGCAGCCTGGCGCAGCGCGAATGCGACCCTGCGCGCGGCAGCCCGGCCGCTAAGCGAGGCGCGCGATGCCAAGATCCTCGTGGATGCATTCGATGCGCTCGCGCGGCATTACGCCCGCGTGCGCGGTCTGGCCGCGGCCAGGCGCCTGCGTACCGCGCTGGTGCGCCAGCGGGCGCGGGCGCGCCGTGAGGTCACGCGCGGTGCCGGCGGGGTGCGCCGCTCGCGCCGGTTGCTGCGGCGCGCGGCGGCCGCCGGCGGACGCTGGAGCGTGGCGAGCTGCGGCTGGCGTGGCCTGTGCCAGGCGGCGACCCGGCTTTATGCCAGGGGCCGCGCGACGCTCGGCGAGGTGCGCCGAGAGCCCTCGGTGGAGTGCCTGCACCGCTGGCGCAAGCAGGCGAAGCGACTGTGTTACCAGCTGGAGCTGCTCGCGCCGCTCTCCCGGCCGGCGATCGCGCACCTGGCGCGCGAGCTGCACACGCTATCCGACGAGCTCGGCGATGATCACGATCTGGCGCTGCTGCGCGCCGCGTTCAGCGAGCACCTGCGTGGGCTCACCGACGAGGCCAGCGCTGCCACGCTCGTGACCGCCATCGAGCGCGCTCGCACCCGGCTGCAGCGCCAGGCGCTGCTGCGCGGTGCCCGGCTCTACCGGCCGACGCCGGCGCGGTTCGCGCAGCTGCTCAAGGAGTAGTGGGCCTGGCCGCTGCGCCATTGTCCCAGTACGCCTCCATGCGGCGGCGCATGGCGGCATCCGGCAGGCGGCCCCGGCCAGCCGCCTGGTTGTCAGTGAGGTGCGCGAGCTTGGTGGAGCCCGGGATGGCGCAGGTCACCGCCGGATGCGAGATGACATATTTCAGGAAATATTGTGCCCAGCTGGCCACGTCGATCTCGGCCGCCCAGTCCGGCAGCGTGCGGCTGGCGGCCTGCGCGAACAGCGAGGAGCGTCCGAACGGCAGGTTCACCAGCACGGCGACCTTGCGCTCGGCCGCCGCGGGCAGGATTGCCTCGGCCGCCTCGCGGTTGCCGAGGGAATAGTCCACCTGCACGAAGTCGAGCGGATAGCTGCGGATGGTTTCGAGCATCTCCGCGTGCTGACTGACACGTGAGGTCGTGACACCGATGTAGCGGATGCGGCGCGCCTGCTTCCACGCCTGCATCTGCGGCAGCAGCGTGGCCACGCCGTTCAGGTTATGCACCTGCAGCAGCTCCAGGTGAGTAGTCTTGAGCCGCTGCAGCGAGCGCTCGAAGCTGTCGGCGCCGGTCACCGCGGCGCCGCTGGCCACGAGCTTCGTGGCGAGGAACATCCGCTCGCGCAGCTTGCCGCTCGAGAGCGCCGCGCCGATCAGCTGCTCGCTGTCGCCGTAGGCGGCCGCGGTGTCGATCACGGTGCCGCCGAGCGCGGCCATGCGCTCGAGCTCCACGCCGATCTCGACGCGCACGTCGGAGCTGAACGCATCCGTACCGATGCCGATTGCCGGGAGCCGCTCGCCGCTTGCGGGGATGACCTTGGTGATCAGCGGCAATGGGCTGCTCGCGACCGCGGCCCGCGCGTGCTGCCCGAGCAGCAGGGCAGTGGCGGCGCCCGCGCCGCTCACCAGGAAGTTGCGCCGCGATCGCAGCGGCGGTGTCGGACGAGTGCTCATGTTGCGGCCCTCCGCGCCGGCGTGCTTCAGCTGCCGGTGAGTGTCGACACGATCCCGTACTTGCCGGCGGACGAGGAGCCGGTGACGGCGATGGTGAGCTGCACCGGCGAGGCGTTGGGGTTGAAAGTCGCCAGGCCCCGCAGCTCGACGCCGTTGAGCACCGCGTACGCACCGGTGCAATCGCCGTAACTGTAGCTCACCTCGTAGATGTCATGCGTGGCGTCACTGGTGGACATGGTCCCGTTCAGGACACAGCTGTTGGCCGGATTCTGACTGGTCATCTCGCCGCTGCTGGTGATCGAGACGATCGTGCCGGTGGCGCTGTCGTTGTAATTACCGCTGATCATCGCGGTGGAGGAGCCGGTGTTGGACAGCGTCCCGTAGCTCAGCGACCAGCTGCCGCTGATCGCGGTATTACCCGTGGTGGTGAAAGTGAGCGTCGCGGTCAGGGCACTGGCGCTCGTCACCGTGCCGTTCAGCGTGCCGATGCCGTAGGTCGAGCCGTCGCTGAAGGCGGCGCCGTTGAAGTTGCTGTAGCCATCCACCGCCATGGCGAGGGTGTTGCCGGACACCTGGACGGTGCCGGTGAACTGCACGCCGTCGCCGCGGATGAAGGTGGCGACTCCCGCGGCATTGACCATCCCGGTGATGCCGAGGCCGCTCACGGAATCGATGCCGCTCCACAGCCCGGTCGCGGAGGCATTGGTAGTCGTGCTGCCGCTCGTGCTGTCGTTGCTCGAGCTGCAGTTGGAGCCCATGAGCAAAGCGCCGGACAGGAGCACGGCAATCAGACGCAGGACATATCTGGACATGGCTGGCTTCATCCTCCTGGCGCGCTTTAGGCCGCCGGCGGCGGCAGCAGTTCCGGCGGCCAATCAGTGCGCGTGCAGTAAAGCACTGACGGATGTAACCGGTGGTAAGGCACTCTTGCGATTGGTGCCATCAGGCGTAGCGTCGCCGCCGCGGCAGCGGTTGCCCGATGCGCGCGAGCAGCCACCACAGCAGGTGGAACAGCGACCAGACGAGCAGGGCGAACAGCAGCGCGAATGCGATTCCGTCGGTGGAGAGCGCGAAGGTAGGCACCCAGTCGTGCAGCGTGGCGCGCACCAGGCCCGGATCGGCGTGCAGCACGAGGTACGCGGCCTGGTGAAACAGGTTGCCGTGCAGGGCGTCGACCGCGCCCTGCAACCGCGCGACGGTGTCGGCGAGCGAGCGGATCACGGCGCCTTCGGCGTGCAGCTTGGGATCGCTGTTATCGAGGTGATACTGGATCAGCCGGTTGAGGTCGCCCTGATAGAACTGCTCGGCGAGCTTCTGCCAGGGGGCGAGGTCGAGCTGCGCCTGGTCGAGCCGGCCGCCGAGGCGCTGCCGATACTGGGCGATGAAGCCCGGCACCAGCCCGCCGGCCACCACCGCGCAGACCAGGAACAGCCGATCGAGCAAACCGCGCACGAAGTACATATAAGCCGCCTGCGGCCGTTGCGTAGCCGGCAGTTAAGCGAAGGTGTCGCGACGGTTCAAGACGAGAGTGAACGCACTGCGCAGTTCCCGCCAGGCGGCGAGAACTACGTCACGCCGGGACATATTTTGCTGGCCGCGCCGGCCTTTTGGCCGCAAATTCGCCGTGCGGCAGCCTGTCGCTGCCGCGGCCGTTGGCGGAAAATGTGCTGCAAAAGCGTCCATCGATCGTGGATAACAATATCTCGAGCACCCCGTTGCGCACCACCGCCACCCTGCGCTGGGTAGACCTGCTGCTCATCGGTCTGGTGCTGTATGCCATAGCCGGGACGGTGTGGATGCTCACCGGGATCGGGGGCCCGACGGTGACCCACTATGTGGGACTGGTGGCGGAGGCACCGGCGGCGCTCATCTGCACGCTGGTGCTGGCAGCGGCGGCGTACTCCACCAGCGCGGGCACGACACGCACTGCCTGGACGCTGCTCGCCACCGCGATGACACTGTACCTGGTCGGTGTCACGATCGGCACGATCTCCTGGCTGCGCGCGCACGACCCGTTTCCCGGTCCCGCGGATCTGTTCTATTGCGCCTTCTATCTGGTGCTGGCGGTCGCCGCGGCGGCGCTGATCCGCGCGGCGGCGCTACGCGTGCCGTGGATCCGCCTGGCGCTCGATGCCACCATCTTCGCGGTCGGCTTCGGCGCGTTCTTCTGGTTCCTGGTGATCCGCCCGGCGACCTCGCACGCGGAGGTGGAGCTGCTGAAGGAGCTGCTCAGCCAGGCCTACGTGGTGCTCGACTGCGTGCTGCTCTTGATGCTCGGCGTGCTGCTGCTCACGGGTGCTGGCACAGCTGGCCGGCGGCGCATTCCGCTGCTGCTGCTCGGCGGCTTCGCCGCCATGTTCCTCGCCGACATCCTCTGGTCGCTCGCCAAGGTTCGCGGCTACTACCTGCCGGGTCAGTTCCAGGACGTGCTGTACCTGTGCTGCTACGTGCCGCTGACCTTCGCCGGACGCGAGCAGGTGCGCGCCATCGCGGCGCCCGAGCGGCCGATCTCTACGGCCTCCGATACGCTGGCGCGCTCGCTCCCCTACGCGGCGATGCTGGTGGCGTTTTTGGTACTGGTGTACTTCAGTCGCGGCGACATCGGCGCGCCGACCACGGTGATGAGCGTGGTGGTGTTCGCACTCACGCTGCTCCTGATGGTGCGCCAGGGCGTGCTGCTGCGCGAGGACGCGCTGCATCGCGAGCGGCGCGCCGCGCGGCTGGTCGAAGACCGTTACGCCTCCCTGATCGCCAACGCTTCCGACGTCATCATGATCGTGGATGCCGACGGCGTGGTGCGCTTTGCCTCCCCCGCGGCCGAGCGCACCCTCGGCCTGTCGCCCGAGGAGATCAGCGGCGGCAACCTGCCGCGGCTGTGGGCGGGCGAGGATGGCGAGAAGCTGCGGATGTTCCTCGCCGAGCTGGCGGCGACGCCGGCCGGCACGACGGTCGGACCGGTGGAGCTGCGCATCGAGCGCGGTGCCAAGCGCTGCGTCATCGAGAGCGTCGGCAGCAATCTCAGCAGCGATCCGGCGGTGCAGGGCTTCGCGCTGAACTTCCGTGACATCAGCGAGCGCAAGGCGCTCGAGGAGCAGCTGCGCCAGCTCGCCTTCCACGACCCGCTGACGCTGCTCGCCAACCGCAACCTGTTCCGCGACCGGGTGCAGCACGCGCTGGTGCTGGCGCAGCGCGGCGCGAGCTCGGTGGCGGTGATGTTCCTCGATCTGGACAACTTCAAGAACATCAACGATTCGCTCGGCCATGACGCGGGCGATCGGCTGCTGCAGGCGGTCGCGCAGCGCATCGTCAAGATCACGCGCTCGTCGGACACCGTGGCGCGGCTCGGCGGCGATGAGTTCGCCGTGCTGGTGGAAGGCATCGGCACGGTCACCGAAGTCGAGCGTCTCGCCAACGGGCTGATTGGCACGCTCGACCTGCCGTTCGCGCTCGACGGTACCGAGGTGCGTGTCGGGGCGAGCATCGGCGTCGCCTTCTCCACACCGCAGGCGGGCGCGGAGACGCTGCTCAGCAAGGCCGACATCGCCATGTACCACGCCAAGGCAGCGGGTAAGAATCGTCACGTCACGTTCCAGCCGCAGATGCAGGCCATGCTGCACGAGCGCGTGCGCCTCGAGGCCGACATCGGCCGCGCGCTGGCGCAGGAGGAGTTCTTCCTCGAGTACCAGCCGATCGTCGACCTCGGCACGCGCAGTCTCCTCGGTGTGGAAGCGCTGGTGCGCTGGCGGCATCCGCAGGCGGGCGTGCTGATGCCCGCGCGCTTCATTCACGTGGTCGAGGAGTGCGGGCAGGTGGCGCGGCTCGGGCGCTGGGTACTGCGCACCGCGTGCCGTGACCTGTGCCACTGGCGCAGGAGCGTCGCCGGCGGCAGCGGCCTGCGGCTCGCGGTGAACATCTCCGGCCGCCACCTGCTGCACGCGGATCTGGCGCACGATGTCACCGAGGCGCTGCGCGAGTCGGGGCTCGAGCCCGGAAATCTCGTGATCGAGCTGACCGAGAGCACGATCATGTACAACACCGACGCCAATCTCGAGCGCTTCCATCGCCTCAAGGCGCTCGGCGTGCGCCTCGCGATCGACGATTTCGGCACCGGGTACTCCTCGCTCTCATACCTGCACCGCTTCCCCATCGACATCCTCAAGATCGATCGCTCGTTCGTCAGCCGTCTCACCAGCGCCGACAACGGTCCGGAGCTCGCCCGCGCCGTGGTCACCCTCGGCGACACGCTGGGACTGGAGACGGTGGCCGAAGGCATCGAGCTCGAGCAGCAGGTCGCAGCGCTGCTGGCGCTCGGCTGCGTCGCCGGGCAGGGGTTCCTGTTCGCGCAGTCGGGCTCGCTCGAACAACTCGCCGCCAGCAGCTTCGTGGCGCGCCGCAATGCGCTGTGGACCACGCAGACCGCGCGCGAGGAGCTGACCGCCACAGGGCGGTTCCGGGCGCTGCGGCGCCGCGGCCGGCGCACCGCGGGCGCGCTCTGAGCGGCAAGCTCGCGCGCTGCCGGCGCATGCGATGTGCGCCGGCGGAGGCCATGCTAGGCTTAGCTCCAACATGATTCTCGTCACCGGCGGGGCAGGTTTCGTCGGCTCAAACGTCGTAGCGGCGCTCGCCGAGCGCGGCATCCCGGTAGCGGTCTGCGATCGGCTGCGCAGCGCCGACAAGTGGCGCAACCTCGGTAAGGCGCTGCTGCGCGAGCTGATCGCGCCGGAGACGCTCTCCGGATGGCTGAGCGCACACGGCGAGCAGCTCGCCGCGATCGTCCACATGGGGGCGGTTTCCTCCACCACCGAACGCGACGCCGACCTGATCGCGGAGGTGAACTTCAGGCTGTCTCAGGCACTGTGGCGCTTCTGCGCAGCTTCCGGCAAGCGGCTGCTGTACGCCTCCTCCGGCGCGACCTACGGTGACGGTCAGCAGGGCTTCGACGATGACGCCTCACCTGCGGCGCTCGCACGGCTGCGACCGCTGAACGCCTATGGCTGGAGCAAGCATCTGTTCGACCGCTGGGTAGCCCAGACGGTGGCGGAGGGCGCGGCGCGCCCACCGCAGTGGGTGGGACTGAAGTTCTTCAACGTCTACGGGCCGAACGAGTATCACAAGGGCGGCATGCGCAGCGTGATCGCGCAGAAGTATCCGCTGGCCGCCGCCGGCCAGCCGGTCACGCTGTTCCGGTCCGGCCGTGCGGAGGTTCCCGACGGCGGGCAGCGGCGCGATTTCGTCTACGTGCGCGACTGCGTCGAGGTGATCCTGTGGCTGCTCGAGCATCCCGAGGTGAACGGCCTGTTCAATCTCGGCACCGGTAAGGCGCGTAGCTTCGCGGAGCTCGCGCACGCGCTGTACGCTGCGCTCGAGCGCCCGGCGCAGCTCGAATTCATCGACATGCCCGTCGAGGTGCGCGCCCAGTACCAGTACTTCACACAGGCGCGCATGGAGCGCCTGCGCGCCGCCGGCTACACGGCTGTATTCACTCCGCTGGAGGAAGGCGTGCGCGACTACGTGCAGCGGTACCTGACGCGCGCCGATCCATACCGCTGAAGTTGCGCATGAGCCCGCCGGTGCGGCACGTCATCCTCGATCGCGACGGAGTACTGAACCGTGAGGCGCCCGACGGCGGCTTTGTGCGCGAGCCGTCCGAGTTCCACTGGCTGCCGGGTGCACTCGAGGGCCTGGCGATGCTGCATCGGGCCGGTGTGCGGCTGTCGGTCGCCACCAACCAGTCGGGCGTGGGGCGGGGCCTGATGAGCCTCGAGCAGCTGGCGGCGGTGCACGAGCACATGTGCGTGCAGGCCCGCGCTCACGGCGCCACGCTCGATGCAGTGCTCGTCTGCCCACACGCCCCCGGCGAGGGCTGCGCCTGCCGCAAGCCTGCCCCGGGACTGATCGAGGCGGCAATTGCCCGCTCGGACCTCGCCGCGGCCGAGAGCCTGGTGGTGGGCGATGACGGGCGCGATCTGGAGGCTGCACGGCGCGCCGGCGTGGCGAGCGCGCTGGTGCGCACCGGCAAGGGCCGCCAGACCGAGCGCCTTCCTCAGGCCACCGGCGTGCCGGCCTACGACGACCTCGCGCAGCTGGCGCGGGCACTGACTCAGGATCTGCGCCCCGCACAGGGGACGTAGCCCGGCCGGTTGCGCCACAATATCGTATGGCCATTCATGACACCTTCGCTGAGCACGCCGCGGTGGCTTCGCGCGCCGCGCAGGAGCTGCCGCCGGTGCTGGAGCGCATCGTCGCGGCGGCGCACAGCTGCCTGCGCGCCGGCGGCAAGATACTCGCCTGCGGCAACGGTGGCAGCGCCACCGACGCTCAGCATCTGGTCGCGGAGCTGGTCGGACGCTTCGCCGGGGAGCGGCGCGCGCTCGCCGCCGTGGCCCTCAGCGCCGACACGGCCATTCTGACGGCGCTCGCTAATGACTACGGTTACGAGCGGGTCTTTGCCCGCCAGCTGGAAGCACTCGCCCGGCCGCACGATCTGCTGTTCGCGATCAGCACCAGCGGCAACTCACCGAACGTGGTGCTGGGCGCGCAGCGCGCGCGCGAGCTGGGTTGCACGGTCGTGGCGTTCACCGGCGCAGGCGGCGGGCAGCTTGCCGCGCACGCGGACCTGCTGCTGCGGGCGCCGTCCACCGTCGTGGCGCGCATCCAGGAGATGCACACGCTGTGCATTCACGCCATCGTCGCGGCGCTCGATGCGCTGATCCGCGCCGAGGGCGCTTAGGTGAGCCAGGTGGAGCGCGGCGAGGTGAGTGCACTGCTGGCGCTGCTCGAGCGCTGCGTGCGGCAGCACGTCTGGGTGGTCGGCGACCTGATGCTCGACGAGTACGTGAGTGGGGCGGTCGAGCGCATCTCGCCCGAAGCACCGGTGCCGGTGGTGCGTGCGCACGCCACTCACTACCGGCCCGGAGGCGCGGCCAACGTCGCCCGCCAGATCGCCACGCTCGGCGCGCGCGTGAGTCTCGCGGGCGTGGTGGGTGCCGACGAGCCCGGCCGGAAGCTGCTGCAGCTGTGCGCGGCGGAGGGAATCGACACGAGCGCCGTGCTGACCCTCGCCGAGCGGCACACCACGCGCAAGCTTCGGGTGCTGGGTCACAGCCAGCAGCTGCTGCGGATCGATTGGGAGGACGTCGGCGCGTGCGAGGCGGCCGTGACGGAGCGCATGCTGTCGCACCTGCCGATACGGCCGGACGCCATCGTTCTCAGCGACTATGCCAAGGGCGTGCTGACGCCTGCGGCGCTCGCCGGCATCGCGGCACTGCGTGGCGCGGCACCGGTAGTGGTCGATCCGAAGCACCGCGATTTCGCGCGCTACCGCGGCGCGAATACCGTGACGCCCAACCTGCGCGAGCTGGAGAGCGCCGCTGGCCAGCCGCTCGATGTCGCGGATCGGGCGGCCATCGCGGGCGCGGCCCGGACGCTGCTCGCCGCCACCGGGATCGAATCGATGGTAGTGACGCTCGGCGAGCACGGCATGCTGGTGGTGCCGCCGCAGGAGCCGGAGGTCAGCGTAGCGGCGATGCCGCACGAGGTGTTCGACGTCACCGGGGCCGGCGATACCGCCGTTGCGGTGCTGGCACTCGCGCTCGGCGCACACGGCTCGTTGCTGCAGGCGGCGCAGCTCGCCAACGCCGCGGCCGGCGTGTCGGTGGGGCACGTGGGCGCGGTTGCGGTGTCTCACGCCGCCATTCGTGATGCGCTTGCGGCGCGACCGGAGGGCAAGCTCCTGTCGCGACCGGAGCTGGTGAGTCGCGCCGCTGCGTGGCACACGGCCGGCAAGCGCATCGTATTCACCAACGGCTGCTTCGACCTGCTGCACGCCGGACACCTGGCGCTGCTCGCGCACGCCGCCACGCTCGGCGACATTTTGGTGCTCGCCATCAACAGCGACGCCTCGGTGCGGCGCCTGAAGGGGCCGGAGCGGCCGCTGGTCCCGGAGGCCGAGCGCGCGGCGCTGCTTGCAGCCCTCACCTATGTCGATGCCGTGACCATCTTCGAGGAGGACACCCCGCTCGCGGCGCTCGAGGCGGTCCGGCCGCACGTGCTGGTCAAGGGCGGTGACTACCGCCCCACGGAGGTCGTCGGCCGCGAGCTGGTGGAGGCGAGCGGCGGGCGCGTCGAGATCGTGCCGCTCACCCCGGAGAAATCGACCAGCTCGCTGGTCGAGCGCATTCGCGGCGCGGGCCGCCCTTGAGCGCACAGCAACCGGTCGGCGACCGGCGGCGCGAACAATCGCCGAGAGCGGCCCAGGCGCTGCGACCGTTCGTGCTCTATTTCGGCCGCCTGGGCGACATGATTATGCTGACGGCGCTGCTGCAGCGACTGCACGGCCGTTACGGGCTGCCGAGCTACCTGGTCGGCGGCGGCTCGTGGAACGAGGCCGTGTACCGCGGCAATCCCGATGTCGCCGGGTTCTGGTCGTTCGGCCGGCACTTCCCGTTTGCGCTGAGCGCGGCGTGGCCGCAGGTGCGGCGTGCGCTGCGCGCTGCCGCCCCGGGCCCGGTATACGTGTGCGAGAAGCACTACCGTCAATTGCCCCGGATCCGTCGCATGCTCGCTTTCAGCGGCATCGATGCAGCGCGCGTGCTGTACCTGAGCGATGAGCCGGCGGAGGCTGGCGTGCCGCCGTTCGAGCGGCTGCTGCGTCTCGGCACGCGAACCCCGGCGGCGCTGTGCGCGCAGGACTATCCATTGCGCGAGAGCGATCGGCCGCTCGGCCCGCGCCTGTTCGTGCAGGATGCGGAGCGGCGTGAGCGCGATGACTGGCTGCGCGAGCGGGGCTGGTCAGGGCGCGAGCTCATCCTGGTGCAACCGGGGAGTCACCGCACCATGAGCCACCGCCGGGGACGCTGGCGGCGCACCGGGGCCGATGACAAGGCGTGGCCGCTCGAGCGCTGGGTGACGCTGCTGCACGAGGTCCGCGGCCGCCTGCCGCAGGCGTTGCTGGTGCTGCGCGGTGCGAAGGAAGAGGTGCCGATGCTGCGCGAGATCCAGGCAGCAGCGGCACTGCCGGAGGTGGTGATTGCCGGCGCGGAGCTGCGCGAACTGTTCGCGCTCTGCGAAGCCGCGCACAGCATGATCTCGGTCGACACCGGTCCGGCACATGCGGCGGCAGCGCTCGGCCTGCCGCTGGTGGTGCTGTACGTGGCTCCCGACTGGCTGCAGTGGCTGCCCCGTACGCCGAGCGGATCGGCGGTGTTGCCGGTGGTGGGTCGCGGTCGCGTCGATCAGATTTCCGTCGACCAGGTATTCGATACCTGGAGCACGCTGCTGCAGCAGCGGTGAGTCAGCCCGCTTAGGCTGCCGCGGCGCGCTCGAGCCCGTCGTGCGCGCTGCCCGTCGGCCACGGCAGCGGCGCCAGGTGCGGGATCATCCACAGCCAGCCTACGAGGCCGAGCAGGCTGACCATGGCGGCGACCACGAATGGCCGGGTGAAGTGTGCGGCGCTGCCTGCCAGGAAGCCGGTGAGCGCCGGAGCGATGGCGCCGGCAAGATTGCCGATGCCGTTCTGAATTCCGACCCAACGCCCCGCGGCGCCGGGACCGGCGAGAATCTGCGACATCGCGTACACGCCGGGCGAGGACATCCCGCACAGCAGCTGGTAGGCGAAGATGCCTGCGACTGCCCACCGGGGTGTGCCGAAGGCGATGCACAGCATGCACACGACCGAGCCGGCGTGCGCCACTGCCATGACACTTTTGTAAGCCAGGTTGGCGATCGCATAGCGGGCCACGAGGCGGTCGATGAGCCAGCCCGTGGCGAGCGCGCTCAGCGCGTTGACCACGTAGGCGCTGCCGGTGAGCGCGGCCATCTCGGCAGTGGAGAAGCCGCGCTCGCGCACGACGTAGAACGGCAGCCAGGTCAGCATGAAGTAGAAGGTGTAGTTGCTCGAGAACAGGCCGAGACTCGTGCCCCAGAGTGATGGCTGCACGAGCAGCGCGCGCAGCGGCGGTTGCGCCGCCCGCGCGTCGCTGGCGAGGGCGCGCGGCAGACGCACCCGTGACCAGGGCAACAGCCACAAGAGTGACAGCGCACCGAATGTCCAGAACACGGCGCGCCAGCCGTGGCTCACCATGATGAGTCCGCCGCCCCACGCTCCCACCGCCGGGCCGAACAGGTACGCGAAGGCAACGATGCCGTTTGCCGTGCCGAGACTGCGCAGCGGCACGACGGTGGCAATCAGCTTCGCGACGCAGGGGAAGCCGGCGCTCTCGCCAATACCGAGCAGCAGCCGCAGCAGCAGCAGCGCGGCGAACGAATGAGCGAAGCCGACCAGGATGGTGGCACAGGCCCACAGGCCAAGGCCCACAGCCAGGATGCGCTGCGCCCCGTAGCGCTCGGCCACCCAGCCGACCGGAAACTGCAGCACCGAATAAGTCCAGAAGAACGCCGAGAACAACAGTCCCAGCTGCGCGGGCGAGAAGCCGAGCTCGTCCTGGATCAGATGCGCGGCCGTGGGAACCGCGCCGCGGTCCACGTAGTTGATGCACAGCGCGGCGGCCAGCAGGATGACGATCGACCAGCGCGCCGCGGCCGCCGGCGCTGCTGGCGGCTCAGACGCTGTCGCCGGCGCGATCAACTCGCATAATCCGGTTCACTGCGATCCAACAGCCGCTTCAAAGCCGAGAAATGCAGCTCCGTACGCTCCATGCCACCGACCCGCTCGGTGGCCGTGAACTGCCGCAGCGTCGCCTGCACCAGGGCATCGGGCAGGATGCGCAGCTTCGCGCCGGTGGACTGGGCGAGAATCTGCGCCTGGCAGGCGCGTTCGAGGAAGTACAGCCGCTCGAATCCCTGCGCGAGCGAGGGCGCGGCAACGAGCACACCGTGATTACGTAGCACCAGGACTGACTTGTCGCCGAGCGCGCGGGCGAGGCGCTCGCCCTCGGCGTAGTCGAGCGCGAGGCCGTTGTAATCGACGTACGCGAGGGTCTCGTGGAAGCCGAGTGCGCTCTGCCCGGCCATCAGCAGCCGCGGCTCCTCGAGCATGCTGAGCGCGGTTGCCCAGGGCATGTGCGTATGCAGCACGCACTGCGCGTCGGGACGCTGACGGTGCGCCGCCAGGTGGATATAGAGCGCCGTGTCCTCGACCAGTCCCCGCCCGGCGAGCACGGTGCCGGTGAAGTCGAGCTCCATGAGATCACTGGCGCGCACTTCCGACCACAGCAACCCGAACGGGGCGAGGTAGAACCGTTGCGCATGACCCGGCACCAGCAGGGTCAGGTGGTTGTCGATGCCCTCGGAGAGGCCGAAACGCGCAGCGAGTCGGTGACAGGCGGCCAGATCGATCCGGGCACGTCGCTCCGCCTCGCTGCGGGCGCGCAGCGGCTCGGGGGACGCGTTCATTACGTTAGCCTCGCATGCGTGGCGGCAGGTAAAACGAGTATAACGCGCTCACGCCCCGAGGCAGGCGCACCATTCGAGGAGCAACCGTGTACGTTCCGGAGCACTTTCGCGAAACGCGCGTCGAGGTTCTGCAGGCGTTCGTCGACCGCCATCCGCTCGCCACGCTCGTGGCCGTGACGGCCGAGGGCCTTACGGCCAACCACATTCCGCTCGTGTCGCAGCTCGGGCCTGACGGCGGCGGGGTACTGCGCGGACACATCGCGCGCGCCAACTCCCTGTGGCGCGAGCTCGCTCCCGGGGCCCCGGTGATGGCGGTGTTCACCGGGGCTGACAGTTACGTCACGCCGCGCTGGTATCCGAGCACCGCCGAGCACGGCAAGGTCGTGCCGACCTGGAACTACAGCGCCGTTCACGTCAGCGGCACGATCCGCTTCATCGAAGACCGCGCCTGGCTACGCGATTTCGTCGGCTCGCTCACCGACATCCACGAAGCCGGCCAGCCCGACCCCTGGCGGGTCGAAGACGCCCCGGCGGACTACATCGAAGGCATGCTGCGCGCCATCGTGGGCCTGGAGATCCTCGTCACGGGCACCAGCGCCAAGTTCAAAGGCAGCCAGAACCGCAGCGGTGCGGATCGCGCCGGCGTCGCGGCCGGGCTGCTCGCGGTGGGGCGTACTGCGCAGGAGGCCGACCAGCTTGCGCCGCAGTGAAGCGCGATTCAGCTGATGTGGATGGACTGCACGCGTCCGTCGTTGCGCATGCTGTCCACCACGTTGCGGCAGTTCTCGTCCGGTCCCGGTCCCCACAGCAGCAGATCGACGTGCGTGTCATCGACGACGCGGCGCACGCTCATCTGATAGCCGGGATTGTTGCCCAGGAGAGAGCTCAGGAAGCCCCCATCGCTGGGATTCGGCACGTCGGGCGTCACCTCGAGTGACAGACGCAGCACGCAGGGCTGCGGCGGGGCGGGCTCCTGGGCGGCGACGGTGGACGCCGCGAGCAGCAGCGCTGCCGTGGTACCGGTGAGGATGCCGGCTGCGGTCACGGCATGGCGACGCAACATGACGAGGGCAGGTGCTTTCATGGCTCGGCCTCGGTGACAGGTGAGCTCTGCCAGGGAGCGTTTAGTCGAGCACGGAAGCTGCCGCCAGGCAACTGTCGTTCCCCGCAGCCGCTGCGGGGAACATCCGCAGCTGCGGGGAACGTCAGGGCCGGGCGCGTAGGGCCACGCTTGGCCGGCAGGTCACTGTGCCTGCGGCGCGTTGTTGCGGGCGCCCGCGGCGATGCAGCCGGTGCCGCCCACGGCACAGACGACCAGGTAGGTCGTCTGCTTGCCGCAACCGGATACGCCGACGGTGTACTCGGCCCGCTGCGGCGGTTGCCATGCCCCCGGTGCGAACGACATTCCGGTCTGCATCATTTCATGGTTGAGAACCTGCGCAGTGGCCGCGGGACAGTTCAATTCAAACGCGCCGCGCCGTTGCGCCACCTGCTGAGCATCGGGCTCCATCTGGGCCACTTGCTGTCCCTGAGACACGCAGGCGCCGAGCACCGTGGCAATCGCGATGGCGCCGAGGGAAGCGAACCTGTTCATGAAAGCTCCTGAGAACGCATGTTGATATTCGACCTCGAAGCCTGCGGGCCTTACACCTAAGACCCCGGCTTGCGCGACGACCACCGCCGGCCGTCCACGCTGCGCCTCCAGTGTGTTCAGCTGCGCCTGGACTGGCAATAGGACCTTGGACCAATCACCGGGTCAGCCGGACGGGCTGTCAGCGGTGCAGGTCGTCGATCCAGCGCACCAGCTCCGGGACCTCGACGGGGGTTATGTCGAGGTTGACCACCAGTCCCTGCTGACCGCTGCGCGCCAGCACGCAGTGCAGCTGCACATCTTCGCTGGCGTTGATCTCCTGGTGGGGCACGTACGGGGGAACGTAGATGAAGTCCCCGGGTGCGGCCTCCGCGACGTACTCGAGGTGGTCGCCCCAGCGCAGGCGCGCGAGGCCGCTGACGACGTAGATGACACTCTCCAGGTCACCGTGGTGATGCGCGCCGGTCTTCGCCCTGGCTTCGATGGTGACGGTGCCCGCCCACAGCTTGGTGGCGCCCGTGCGCGCCGTCGTGACCGCGGCACGCCGGTGCATGCCGAGGGTCTGTGCGGTGGCATCGTCGAGCTCGTTTGCCCGAATGATCCTCACGCCCTGCGTTCGCCAGCGACTGGCGTTGCCACCCATGGTGTATCTCCGGCAATGACCAATCGATGCTACTCCGATCCGGTTGCCAGGTGGTGCAGTGTCAGCGCGCGCCGCCGAGATAAGCGCACTCGGGCGCCAGCAGACATGCACTGCACAGCGGGCGCGTGCGCTTGCAGAGCATCCGGCCATGCTGCATGAGCAGCAGATAGGCGCGCGTGCGCTCCCGCGGGACTTCGGGTACCTGTGTCTCGAGCAATCGCTGTGCCTGCGCGTAGCAGGCAGCGTAGCTCGCAGGCTCACGGCCGCTTTGGATGCGGACCACGACGTGCGGGCTCGGCGAGGGAACGGCGGCAACCGGGGCGAGACCTGCGAACAGCAGGATGCGGTCGGCACCCGGTACCCCGATTCCGGGAAGCGACCGGAGCACTTTGCGCGCCTCGTCCCGCGTGAGGCGCCCGAGCGCCGCGCGCAGGTCGCCCGCGAATTCGCCGTCGATCCTTGTCGCGATCAGCCGCAGGCGCTTGGCGCGCAGTGCCGGCACCGCGCCGCCGGCGGCGAGCACGCGGGTGAGGCGCGCAGCGCCGACCGCGAGCAGCGCCCCGGGCGCATCGCCCACTTCGCGCTGCAATGCCTCGAAGCCCCGGCTGCAGCGCTCTTCGCTCGGTGGGTAGCCACTGTGCCACCAGACGAGAAAACGATACGGGTCGGTCGGCCAGTGCGGCGCCTGCTCGCCGTAGTGGCTCTGCAGGCGGTCGAGAATCCGCGGCAGGCGTGGCACGGGCTTAGCCGCCATGTCAGGCGCGGCGCAGTTGCAGTCGCTCGCGTGTCTCGGCGCTCGCCAGCACGCGTGCGCCAAGGCTCTCCACCAGCTTCACCGCGCGCTCGACCAGCTGGGGATTGCTGGCCAGCACACCTCTTTCAAGGAAGAGATTGTCCTCGAGGCCGACCCGCACGTTGCCCCCGAGCAGCACCGCCTGAGCGACCATCGGCATCTGCATTCGTCCGACGCCGAACGCCGACCAATGCACCTCGGGTGGCAGTGCGTCGCACATCGCCTTCATCGCCGCCGAGGTTGCGGGCGCGCCGTAGCGAATGCCGAGGCACAGTTGAAACAACGCCGGGGCCTCGATCAGCCCTTCGGCCAGCAGCTGTCGCGCGAGCTCGATGTGGCCCAGCTCGAACACCTCGAGCTCGGGACGGACGCCCAACTCACGGTACGCGGCCGCCATGCGGCGCAGATAGTTGGGCGTGGTGCCGTAGAGCGCTTCGTCGAAGTTGAGCGAGCCGCAGTCGAGGCTGCCGATCTCGGGGCGCAGCGCGGCGATGTGCGCCATGCGCGCGCCGGGACCGACGAAATCCGTCCCCGGGGCGAACTCGAGCGGGGTCTCCCCGGGGCCGAGCAGCAGGTCGCCGCCCATGCCGCCGGTCAGGTTGAGGATGACTTCGTCGTTGCGCGCGCGGATGCGCTCGAACACCTCGCGGAACAGTGCGGGGTCGCGGCTCGGTGCGCCCGATTGCGGCTCGCGCACGTGCAGATGCACGATCGCCGCGCCGGCAGCATGGGCCTCGAGCGCCGCGGTGGCGATCTGCGCCGGCGTCACGGGAACCTTGTTGCTCTTTTTAACGGAATCGCCCGAGCCGGTGACGGCGCAGGTGATGAATACGGCTGGACTCAGCACGGCGGTGTGAATCGCATGAGGATGGGACACGAGCATAACGCCAAAGCCGCGGCAGGGGTGCGGCAGCGGTCGGCGGGGCACCGCCACGGCTACAATGATGGCCAGGCTGGACCTATGAATGTGAGTCGCGAAATCGGCTGGGGGATGGAATCGCTGCCGCGCATCGTGCGCGGCGCCGGCAGCTATCTCTATGACAGCGCCGGCCGGCGCTACCTGGACGGCTCGGGAGGACCGGCGGCCTTCAGCATCGGTCACGGCAACCTGGAGGTGAATGCGGCGATCAGCGAACAGCTGGCGAAGGTCGCGTGCGGGTATCGGTATCTGTTCACCAGCGAGCCGCTGGAGCAGCTGACGGAGCTGCTGCTCGAGCGCTGTGGTAGCGAGTTCGGCCCGATCGTGTTCAGCTCGAGCGGCTCGGAAGCCATCGAAGGGGCGATGAAGGTCGCGCTGCAGTACTGGGATGCGCGCGGCAGCGCGACGCGCAAGCGCTTCATCGCGCGCGAGCGCTCCTATCACGGCAACACGCTGGGGGCCTTGTCGCTGTCCGGGTTCCGCGAGCGGCGGCGCCCCTTTGCCGGGAGCCTGCTCGATGTGGCGTTTGTCTCCAGCGCAAATGCCTACCGGCCGCTGCACGGCCTCGCCGGGACGGAGCTGGTTGCGGCGCTGGCGCAGGAGCTGGACGAGCGCATCACGGCGCTCGGTCCCGAGCAGGTCGCAGCGTTTGTCTTCGAGCCGGTGGTCGGTGCCGCCGGCGGCGTGGTGCCGGCCCCGGACGGTTACGCCCGCGCGGTGCGCGCGGTGTGTGACCGGCACGGGGTGCTGCTGATCGCCGACGAAGTGATGTGCGGCGCAGGTCGCTGCGGCACCTGGCGCGCGCTCGAGCACGATGGCGTCATCCCCGACATCCTGGCGATCGGCAAGGGACTCGCCGGCGGTTATATTCCGCTCGCCGCGACGATCGTGCGCCGCAGCCTGGGCGAGCTGATCCTGCAGCAGCAGGGGGCGCTGCTGACCGGGCATACCTACTCCGGCCATACCACCGCGTGCGCGGCCGGTCTCGCCGTTCAGCGCATCATCGAGCGCGAGTCGCTGGTGGAGCGGGTGCGCACCCGCGGGCCGCAGCTGCGCGCGCAGCTGCAACAGGCACTGGAACGCTTTGCGGAAGTCGGTGACGTGCGCGGGCGCGGCTTCTTCATCGGCATCGAGCTGGTGGCCGACCGCACTACACGCGAGCCGCTGCCGCGCGATCGGGGGATCGCTCATGCCATTGGCCGGCTCGCGTTCGAGGACGGGCTGATCTGCTACCCGTGCAGCGGCAACGTGGACGGTGTGCGCGGCGATACCCTGATCGTGGCGCCGCCCTATAACGCCAGCGAAACTGAGCTCGCCGAGCTCATCGACAAGCTCGCTGGTGCCGTGGCGCGGGCGCTGCGATACTGAACGCTCACGCGCATGGCGCCTGCAGGATGAGACACAAGCCATTGCCATGACGGAATCCAGCCGCGTCTGCCGACGTCCCGGACCGAGCCGCGATGCACGCCGCGCCATGCGGGCGGGACCGCTGCCGGACAACCTGCGCCCGGTGCGACCGGGGATGGAGGGCGGACATTACCGCCCGCTTGCCGAGACCGACCTGGTGAAGATTCACCGCACGGCGCTGCGGCTGCTCGCGGAAGTCGGGCTCGCGGATGCGCCGCCGTCCGGGGTGGAGTACCTCACGCGCGCCGGCTGCACGCTGAGTGAGCGCGGGCGGCTGCTGTTTCCGGCCGCACTGGTCGAGGACACCCTGGCGCGCGCCGCGCGGCGGTTCGCGCTGCATGGCCAGGACCCGCGTCACGACATGGAGCCGTGGGGACGCAAGGTCTACTTCGGCACTGCGGGGGCCGCGGTGAACATGGTGGATGCAGCCACCGGCGCCTACCGTGAGTCGAAGATCCGCGACCTGTACGACATCGGCCGCATCGTCGATGCGATGGAGCACATCCACTTTTTCCAGCGGGCGGTCGTGCCGCGCGACATCCCCGACCCGTACGAGATGGACTTCAACACCTGCTACGCGTCGGTGTCGGCGACCACCAAGCACGTGGGCTCCAGCTGGGTGCAGCCGCAGCACGTCGAGCGCTCGCTCGAGATGCTGCACATGATCGCGGGCGGCGAGGATAAGTGGCGCGCGCGGCCGTTCGTCAGCCAGTCCAACTGCTTCGTCGTGCCGCCGATGAAATTCGCCACCGACGCCTGCCGGTGCCTGGAGGTCGCAGCACTCGGTGGCATGCCGGTGCTGCTGCTGTCGGCGGGTCAGGCCGGCGCCACGGCGCCGGCGGCGATCGCCGGCGCGCTCGCGCAGGAAGTCGCCGAGTGTCTGGCGGGGCTCGTCTACGTCAATGCCGTGAAGCCCGGCGCAGCGGCGATCTTCGGCACCTGGTGCTTCGTTTCCGACCTGCGTACCGGCGCGATGTCCGGCGGGAGCCCGGAGCAGGCGCTGCTGTCAGCCGCGGCGGCGCAGATGGCGCACTACTACGACCTCACCGGCGGCACCGCCTCGGGGATGACGGACTCGAAGGTGCCGGATGCGCAGTCGGGAGCCGAGAAGGCCTACAGCCACGCACTGGTCGGCAATGCCGGTGCGAATCTCATCTACGAGTCGGCCGGCATGCATGCGAGCCTGCTCGGCTTTTCGCTCGAGAGCCTGGTGATCGACAACGACATCATCGGCGCGACGCAGCGAACGATCCGCGGCATCGATGTAGACGAGGCCAGCCTGTCGTTCGAGACCATCCGCCAGGTATGTCTCGAGGGTCCGGGTCACTTCCTCGGCTCCGATCAGACATTGCAGCTGATGCAGTCGGCGTACCTCTACCCCGCGATCGGCGACCGCAAGAGCCCGAACGAATGGACCGAGCAGGGTGCCCTCGACGTCGCCGAGCGTGCGGGGAAAAAAGTGCGCGAGATCCTCGCCAGCCATTTCCCCGCGCACGTGACCGAAGCGGTCGATGCCGCCATCCGCGAGCGCTTCCCGGTACGGCTGCCGCGCGAGCACATGCGCGCCGTGCGCTGAGGCTGCGGGAGCTGAACGAGCGATGGCGGACCTTCCCGCGCACGCGCGCGTCGTCATCATCGGCGGCGGCATCGTCGGCTGCAGTGTGGCTTATCACCTGGCGAGGCGCGGCTGCAGCGATGTGCTGCTGCTCGAGCGCAAGCGCCTCACCTGCGGCACCACCTGGCATGCCGCGGGACTCGTGGGGCAGCTGCGCGCCACGCAGAACCTGACGCGCCTCGCGCAGTACACCACGCAGCTCTACGAGGGGCTCGAGCGCGAGACCGGTCAGGCGACCGGCTTTCGCCAGGTGGGCTCGATTGCCGTCGCCGCGAGCGAGGCGCGCTTCGAGGAACTGAAGCGCGGCGCATCCATGGCGCGCTGCTTCGGCCTGGATGTCCAGCTGCTCTCCCCGGGCGCGGCCCGCGAGCGCTGGCCGCTGCTATCCACCGCGGACCTCGTAGGTGCGGTGTTCCTGCCCAAGGACGGGCAGACGAACCCGGTCGACACGACGCAGGCGCTGGCGCGGGGCGCACGCCGCGCCGGCGCGCGCATCGTCGAGGACGTGCGGGTCAGCTCCATCCGCGCCGCGGGCGGGCGCATCAGTGGCGTCGTGACCGATGCCGGCGAGGTGCGGGCAGATGTGGTGGTGAACTGCGCGGGCATGTGGGCCCGCGAGGTCGGCGGCTGGGTGAACGCCACGGTGCCGCTGCACGCGGCCGAGCATTTCTACATCGTCACCCAGCCGATCGCCGGTCTCACCCCGGGGCTGCCGATCCTGCGCGATGCCGATGCCTGCACTTACTTCAAGGAGGACGCCGGCAAGCTGCTGGTGGGCTGGTTCGAGCCGCAGGCCAAGCCCTGGGGCGGGGACGGCATTCCGCAGGATTTCGCCTTCGACCAGCTGCCGGCAGACCTGGCCCACATCGAGCCGCTGTTCGAGCGCGCCATGCGGCGCGTGCCGGCGCTGGAAGCTGCCGGCGTGCAGGTGTTCTTCAACGGCCCGGAGAGCTTCACTCCGGACGACCGCTACCTGCTCGGTGAGACCCCGGAAGTGCGCGGCCTGTACGTCGCGGCAGGCTTCAACTCCATCGGCATCCAGTCCGCGGGCGGCGCCGGCAAGGTGCTCGCGGACTGGATCATCGACGGCCATCCGCCGTTCGACCTGTGGGATGTCGACATTCGCCGCTGCATGCCGTTTCAGCGCAACCGGCGCTACCTGCGCGACCGCACCGTCGAGACCCTCGGGCTCCTGTACGCCATGCACTGGCCGTTCCGGCAGCCGGAGACCGCACGCGGCGTGCGCAAGTCCGCGCTGCACGATCGCCTCGCTGCGGCCGGCGCGTGCTTCGGTGAGGTCGCTGGATTTGAGCGCCCCAACTGGTTCGCGCCCCCGGGGAGCGCGGCGCGCTACGAGTACAGCTACGGCCGCCAGAACTGGTTTGCGCCTTCCGCCGCCGAGCATCGCGCAGTGCGTGAGCAGGTGGGACTGTTCGATCAGTCCTCGTTCGCGAAGTTCGTGGTGAAGGGGGCCGATGCGGCTAGCGTGCTCGGCAGCATCTGCGCCAACGAGATCGACGTGCCGGTCGGCCGAGTCGTGTACACGCAATGGCTGAACCAGCGCGGCGGAATCGAGGCCGACCTGACGGTCACGCGCGAAGCCGAAGACGCTTATCTCATCGTGACCGCGTGCGCGACGCAGACGCGCGACTTCAACTGGCTGTGCCGCAGCATCGCGCCACACGCGCGTGCCGCGGCGGTCGATGTTTCCTCCGCCTACGCAGTGCTTGGTCTGATGGGGCCGCGCAGCCGCGAGCTGCTCGCGACGCTCACCGATGCCGAACTGTCCAGCCACGCGTTGCCGTTCGGCACCTCGCAGCTCATCGATCTCGGCTACGCGCGCGTGCGCGCGAGCCGCATCACCTATGTCGGCGAGCTCGGCTACGAGCTGTACATCCCGACCGAGTTCGCGCAGTCGGTGTACGAGGCGATCCTCGCCGCCGGCGCGCCGTTCGGACTGCGTCTGGCGGGCTATCACGCGATGAACAGCCTGCGCATGGAGAAGGCCTACCGCCACTGGGGGCACGACATTTCCGACGAGGACACCCCGCTCGAGGCGGGCCTGCAGTTCGCGATCGCGTGGGCCAAGCCTGGCGGCTTCGTCGGCCGCGAGGCGCTGGAGAAGCAACGCCACGAGGGCGTACGCCGGCGCCTGGTGGCGCTGGCGCTCGAGAACCCGGAGCCGCTCCTTTATCACAACGAGCCGATCTGGCGCGACGGGGAGCTCGTCGGCCGCATCTGCTCGGGGATGTACGGCCATACCCTCGGTACGGCGCTCGGGCTCGGCTACCTGAGCGCGGGCGGCGCGCCCGTCTCCGAGGAGTGGATCAAGGCCGGCCGCTACGAGGTCGAGGTCGCGACCGAGCGCGTGGCCGCGCGCGTGTCGTTGCGGGCGTTCTACGACCCGAGCAGCGCACGGGTGCGGCTATGACCCTGCAGAGCACGGCGCGGGCCGTCGTGATCGGCGGCGGAGCAGTGGGCTGCAGTGCGCTCTACCACCTCACGCGTCTCGGCTGGACTGACGTCGTGCTCCTCGAGCGCGACGAGCTGACCTCGGGCTCGACCTGGCATGCCGCCGGCAACTGCCCGAACTTCTCGACCTCCTGGAGCGTGCTGAAACTGCAGCGTCACTCGACGGCGCTGTACGCGCGCCTGGCGCAAGAGGTCGGCTACGATATCAACTACCATCAGACGGGCAGCATCCGCCTCGCGCACACCGCGGACCGCGTGGACGAATTCCGACACGTCGTCTCCCAGGCACGCGCCCAGGGCATCGGCTTCGAGATTCTCTCGCCGGCCGAGATCCGCCTCCGCCATCCATTCCTCGAACTCGAGGGCATCCGTCTCGGACTGTGGGATCCGTACGACGGCGACATCGACCCAGCGCAGCTCACCCAGGCGTTCGCCAAGGGCGCCCGCACGGCCGGCGCGACCGTGCATCGGCACACCCGCGTGACGGCAATCCGCCCGCTGCCATCGGGCGGCTGGCATCTGGAGACCACCTCGGGAGCGATCGACACGGAGGTCGTGATCAACGCCGCGGGCTATCGTGGCGGCGAGATCGCGGCCATGATCGGCGAGTACCTGCCGATCGTGACGCTGTCGCACCAGTACCTCCTCACCGAGGAGATCCCGGAGCTGATGGCGCGCGGCGCCGCGCGTCTGCCGCTGCTGCGCGATCCGGACGTGAGCTACTACCTGCGCCAGGAGCGGCACGGACTGATCCTCGGCCCCTATGAGTCAAAGGGGCGCGCGCACTGGCTCGAAGGACTGCCGACCGAGTTTGCCCACCAGCTTTTCGAGGACGACCTGACACGCATCGAGAGCTACATCGAAGCGGCGTGTGCGCAGACCCCGATCCTCGGATCAGTTGGGATCAAGCGCGTCATCAACGGGCCGATTCCCTACACGCCCGACGGCAATCCGCTCATGGGACCGGCGGCGACGGGTCGTAATTTCTTCCACTGTTGCGCCTTCAGCTTCGGCATCGTCCAGGCGGGCGGTGCGGGTCGCGCCATCGCCGAATGGGTCGTGAACGGCGAGCCCGACTGGGACCTGTGGCCCTTCGACTGCCGCCGCAACCTGCCGTTCGCCAACAGGGCTTATACGCTCGCCAAGGCGCTCGAGACCTACGGCAACGAGTACGGAGTCGCTTATCCGCAGGAGGAGCGAGCGGCGGGCCGTCCGGCGAAGACCAGCGCGCTCTACGACCGGCTGCGCGCAGCCGGCGCCGTGTTCGGTGCGCGCGGCGGCTGGGAGCGCGCGGTGTATTACTCGCAACCCGGTGACCCCACTGGCGCCGAGTGTTCCTTCCGGCGGCCGCACTGGCACCACGCTGTTGCGCGCGAATGCGCCGCCGTGGCCAACGCTGTCGCGGTGCTCGAGCTGCCGGGGTTCACCAGGTTCGAGGCTGAGGGCGCAGGGGCTGCCGACTGGATCGATCACCTGATCGCGGGCCCGGTGCCGCGCCCCGGGTGCATTGCGCTCAATTACTTCTGTTCGCAGCGCGGCGGCATCGTCACCGAGATGACCGTCTCGCGCCTCGACGCGCAGCGCTTCTGGCTGATCTCGGCGGCGGCGGGCGAGCGCCACGACGAGGAGTGGCTGCGCAGCCATCTCACGCAGCGCTTCGGGCCGGTCACTCTCGCGAACCTCACCGCGCGCTTCGGCACGCTGATCGTAGTCGGGCCGCGCTCGCGCGAGCTGCTCGCGCGGATCAGCTCCGCCGAGCTGTCGAATGCGACCTTTCCCTGGCTCACCCTGCGCAAGCTGACGATCGGTTACGCCGAGTTACTGGCGATGCGCGTGAACTACGTGGGCGAGCTCGGCTGGGAGCTGCACGTCCCCGCCGAGCACCTGGCGGCCGTGTATGCCCGCATCGTGGCTGCCGGCGATGACCTCGGGCTCGCTCACTTCGGGCTCTACGCGATGGACAGCCTGCGCCTGGAGAAGTGCTACCGCAGCTGGAAAGCTGACCTTACCACTGAGTACACGCCGCTCATGGCCTCCCTCGATCGCTTCGTCCGCCTCGACAAGGCGGCCGACTTCGTCGGCCGGCGGGCGCTGCGCGAGGAGGCCGCCCGCGGACCCCGGGAGCGCCTGGTGCCGCTTCTGGTGGACGCGCAGGATGCCGACGCATCCGCCGTTTCAGTCGTTTATCACGGCGGCGATACGGTCGGCCTCGTGACCTCGGGAGGCTTCGGTTACCGCCTGAGGCGCAGCATCGCGCTCGCATACGTGCGCACGGATCTCAGCGCTCCCGGCACCGAGCTGGAAATCGAGATCCTCGGCGAGCGCTGCCGGGCGGTCATCGGGCGCGAGCCGCTCTACGACCCGGACAATCTGCGCCTGCGTTCCTGAAAAAACCGGACTCGAGCTCGGGCTCGACTGTTGCAGCCGCGGCGTCCCCCGGAACGGGGGCTCGAGGCGGGTCCTTCGGCTAAGCTATCCACCGGGAAATTCGAAGGGGTAGCCCGTGTCGTTGGCCGCGGCGAAGCGCCTGACTGAAGTCATTCAACAGCTTACCCCCGCCCGTGATGGCGGCGGGCCAACGCAGGCGGCCGCGCCCGCATCCGGCGGCACCCGCGCATCCGACGAATCACCTGCAGTGCGGCCGGGGCTGTGGCCCCTGGGGGCTCGCGCGCAGGCGCTGCTGGCACTGCTCGCCGCTGCGGTGGTGATTTCGGGCCTGCTCAATTACGAGAGTCTGCGAACGCTGCGCGAGCGGTCGGCGGCCGTGGATCACACGTTCCAAGTGCTGGCGGCGGGGCAGTCGCTGTTCGTCAGCCTCCAGGACGCCGATGCCGGCGCGCGAGATTACGTGCTCACGGGAAACGGGGAGCTGCTCGACAATTACCGCACGGGCGCGAGCCACTACCGCGAGCGGTTCGACCGGCTGCGCACGCTGACCCGGGACTCTCCGCTGCAGCAGAGCCGGCTGGCGGGGCTCGAGCCGGTCATCGCGGCGAAGATGGCCGAGCTCGCCGCGATCATCGACACCTATGAGCGTGGCGCGGTCGCTGAGGCCAGAGCCCGTGTGGCGAGCGCGGGTTCCGGGGCGATCGAGGACATCCGCGGCCGCATCCGCGACATCCAGTCGACCGAGCGGAGCCTGCTCGAGAGCCGCACCGACAAAGCCGCGGCAGCCTACCGGTTCGCGATTGCACTCGCCGTGGCGATCGCGCTGCTGCTCGGGCTGCTGCTGGCGCTGTTCGTTGCCAGCGGACGCCGGGACCTGATGAATCTGCGACGGCTCGAAGCCTCGGTAGTGGAGAAGGAGACCCAGCTGCGCATTGCCCTCGACTCGGCGGCGATGGGCGCCCACGTGTGGGACATTGCGACCGACAAGCTGGAGTGGGACGCGCGGCTGCGGCAGCTCTGGGCTGTCGGCCCGACCGAGCCGATCAACTACATGCTGTTCAAGGAGGGGGTACACCCCGATGACCGGGAGACTACGCAGGCAGAGGTCGATGCGGCCCTGAATCCGGACGGCGACGGCCGCTACTCGACCGAATATCGGGTCATCGGCCGGGACGACGGCCAGGTACGCTGGGTGCACGCCACGGGACACGTCTTCTTCGACGGCCGACGACCAGTGCAGATGATCGGCACGGCCCGGGACATCACCCGCGCGAAGTACGCGGAAGCGGCGCTGCGCGAGGCCGATCGGCGCAAGGATGAATTTCTCGCAACCCTGGCGCACGAGCTGAGAAATCCCCTCGCGCCCATTCGCAACGCCGCCAGCGCATTGCGGACGGCCGGCACCGAACGGCGCGACTGGGCGATCGGCGTCATCGAGCGTCAGATCCAGACCATGGCGCGCCTGCTCGAGGACCTGCTCGATGTGTCGCGAATCACGCGCGGCGCGCTGGCGCTGCAGAAGCAGCGCGTGCGGCTGGCGGCGCTGATCGACGGCGCCCTGGAGACCGCGCGCCCGCTGATCGACGCCCGGCGCCATACCGTGCGGGTCATGCAGCCTGACAGCGTGGAGCTCGACGCCGATCCGGTGCGACTCGAGCAGGTGCTCAGCAATCTGTTGACGAACGCCGCGAAGTACATGGACCAGGGCGGCCGTATCGATCTGACGGTCGAGGCGAGTGCCGGGGATGTGTCGATCACGGTCAAGGATGCGGGCATCGGCCTCGAGCCGGAGTCGCTGCAGGGTGTCTTCAACATCTTCTCGCAGGTCAAGAGCGCGCTGCATCGCTCGGAAGGCGGCCTCGGGATCGGACTGGCGCTGGTGCGCGGAATCGTCGAGCTGCACGGTGGCTCGATTGAAGCCCGCAGCGCGGGCTTGGGCCGCGGCAGCGAGTTCATCGTCCGCCTGCCGCTACCGGTTCTGGCGGCCGGTGAGACGCAGGCGCTGTCGGCAGCGCCGGAGGCGCCGGTACGGCGGCGGCGCGTGCTGGTGGCGGACGACAACCGCGACGGCGCGGAAACGCTCGGGTTGTTGCTCGAGCTCGCCGGGCACGAAGTGCGCGTCGCGCACGGCGGTCAGGCGGCGCTGGCTGCCACGCGGCAGCTGCCGCCGGAGATCGCCATCATCGACATCGGCATGCCGGACCTCAACGGTTACGAGCTGGCGCGCGCGATCCGGGCGACGGACTGGGGCAAGTCCGCGGTGTTGATTGCCATTACCGGCTGGGGCCAGGATGGCGACAAGGAGCGTGCCTTCGAGGCCGGCTTCGACGCCCACCTTACCAAACCCGTCGACCCGCGCATGCTCGAGAGAGTGCTGCAGCCGCGGCAGTGACGGGCGCGGCTCAGCAGGGCAGGGTGGTGCCGAGCTTGAGCCCGCTGTTGCCGGCAAAGGCCCCGGCGGCCGTTTTTGCGCCTGTCTCGCTGCGTACGGTGCGCAGCTCGAGGCGTCCGCCCTGGCAAGCAACGTCGAGAGCTTCCGCCGTGATCGCACACACCTCGCCCGGCTTGCCGCGGACCGCCCCGAAGGTGCGGGTGCGGTGGCGGACCACGTCGTAGATGCGCAGCTTCTGGCCATCGACGGTCGTCCAGGCACCGGGGGAGGGATTGCAGCCACGAATCAGGTCGTAGATCTGATCGACGTGCGCCTGCCAGTTGATCTGGGACTCCGGATCCCGGCACCAACCCTCGTAGGTGGCCAGCTCCTCGCGCTGCGCCGTTTCCCGATGGCGCCCGGCGACGACGAGATCCGCCGCCTCGAGCAGCGCCTCGACTCCTAACGGAAAGAGCCGCTCGAAGTACACGCTGCCGAGCGTGTCATCTGCTCCGATCGGTACCGTCTTCTGCAGAATGATCGGCCCCTCATCGAGGCCGTCCGAAGGCCGGAAGATGCTGAGTCCGGTCTGCGTATCCCCCTTGATGATCGGCCAGTTGATCGAGCTCGGCCCGCGGTAACGTGGCAGGAGCGAGGGGTGATACTGGATCGTCCCGTGCCGCGGGATGTTGACGAAATTCTGCGGCACGAACTGCAGCACGTAGGCCATCACGCCCAGGTCGACCTCGAGACCGGAGAGAATGCGCGCGGCCTGCTCGTCCTTCAGCGAGCGCAGCTGAAAGACCTGCACGCCGCGCTCCTCGGCCGCCACGCGCAACGGATCGGGCTTGGCCCCGGGTTTCTCCGGCGCACAGAACACCCCGGCGACGCTCGCACCGCGTGCGAGGAACGCCTCGAGCACGCTCTTGCCGAAGACCTGTTGTCCGATGATGGCGACTCGCATGCAGCTGTCTCGCGGTTGCGCGGGCCGATCACACTACTGGCGCTGCGGCCGGGTTGCAATCGCCGCGGCAGATAGATGGCTTGCGCTCAAGTCAACGCCGAAAGGTCGCGGGTGTGATCTGCATCATATCGGTGTGCCGCGCGCAGTCATCGTGACCTGCAGCAGGCCGTCGCTCGGGCGGCTGTGCTAGACAGGTGCTGTTGCGCTGCTGGCCGCGGCCGATCTCGTGTCGCGACGGCAGCCCGGGCCGGAGAACTCGCGTGAAGTACTGGATCGTGCTGTTGTTACTGGCGGGCTGTGCCGGGGAGCAGACCAAGGATTTAGGTGGCGGCAAGTACACCGTCAGCGCCTGCTCGGACGCCGGACTCACCAATCCGCAGGTCGGGGCGGTACGGGCGGCAGACCGCTACTGCGGCAAGTTCGGCGAAGCGGCAGTGGTGGAGCGCTTCGACGAGCAGTCGTGCGGCAAGCCCGCTACCGCGGCGACCGCGGTCGTGTTCAGCTGCCGATAATCTGCGCCCCGGCCCGGCGGCCCGCGACACGCACGAAACAGTACGCGTCGCTATATGGCCCTTGGTCCAATTGCCCGGGCAGGTGCTGCTCTGCTCTGACCTTCGGGGGCGCCTCCTCGAACCAGGCGAGCGATCTGGCACAGATCGTGGTCCAGGCGAACAACAACAACATGCAGGACTTCGCCCAGCTGCAGACGAGTGAGAGCGCGAACCTGCAGACCGCCCAGCAGGCGCTGGGGATCCTCGAGCGGCTGTCCGAGCAGCAGGGCACGGGGGAGATCACCGCATCAGTATTACAAGGTGTACGGTCTCGGCGACTTCTATCGCGGCAAGGAGGTCCCGCCGCAGGACGACCAGCGCTATCAGAGTGTGCGGATCATTGCCGTATACCAGACCAGTCAGGTGCCGGTCGTACCGCAATAACTCGTGCCTCAGCCGGTCCGATCGATGAGAGCCACGGTCGAGCTTTCCTCCAGGCGATCGAACAGGATTTCGGTCTTGTCGGTGGAGAGATCGAAGTCGCGTATATCGAAATCGGAGCTGAGCTCCGTGAGGCGCCGCTCCGCACCCGTTTTGAGATTGATGAGCCAGAAGTCCTTGTGCGCGAAGTCCCCGCGCAGCGCGACGATGGTGTCGGGCTCGGGGCCGAACACCACCCGGCGCGCGCCGCGCGGCAGCATCACGGCCGGCAAAGCGTAGGGCCTGCCGTCCGGCTCGACGGCGCGCAACGGGAACGTCACCCCAACGTCCGCACCCGAATACAGAAGGAACTGGCCATCGGGCGACCAGACAGGGTCGACCGAGTACTCGTACACCAGTGGCACGGGCGAGCCGCCGTCCGGGTTGAAGCTCATGAGGCGCGGCTCGCCATCGTGAAGCGCGGCGACGATGATCGACTTGCTGTCCGGTGCCCAGGCCGCGTTGCCGCGCAGGG
This sequence comes from uncultured Gammaproteobacteria bacterium, assembly GCA_963837075.1. GTDB lineage: Bacteria > Pseudomonadota > Gammaproteobacteria > Steroidobacterales > Steroidobacteraceae > 13-2-20CM-66-19. Next base: position 2,761,988 of record CAWILY010000009.1, read on the forward strand.
CGAACGAGTCCGCGACTACTGAAGGATGCGCGCCATCGCTGTGCATAACGTACAACAATGTGCGTTCGCCCTGTGCGACCGTGAACGCGATGCGCCCGTCGGGCGCGATGGCGGGCGCGCTCACGGTATCGGACGGTGAGCCGGCCCATAGCTCGCGGCTTGCGCCGTTCGCGAGCTTCCAGATTCCCGGCCGACCCGCCCGCCGGGAGACGTACAGCAGGTAGTTCGCCCCACTGCGCGGAGAAAGGCCGGCGACGAAATCCGCTGACAGACGCCCGGCGGCCGTCGCCACGACCGTGCCGGCCGGAAGCGGTACATGCCAGAGTCCGGAGCTTGGATGAGCCACGGTCACGGCGAGCCGCGCACCGTCCGCGCTTGCTGCGAGCGAGGTATAGCGCTCGAGCCCGAAGCTGATGCGATGTGGAACGGGCCGCCTGAGATCCATGGCATATAGCCACGGTCCCGCGCCCTGGGCATCGGTCGCAAGATAAAGCAGTGTGCGCACGTCCAGCAGCACCGGATGACTCACGACCGAGTTGTTGAACGTCAGCCGCTCGAGACCTGCGCCGCTCGGGCGAATGCGCCACAGGTCCCAGTGATCGGGCGGCACCCCCCGCGCGAAGTAGATGAAGGCGTCGTCGGGAGCCCACACCTGGAAATGGCAGTGCACGCCCGCGGGCGCGGCGTAGATCCTGTGTGCGGCGCTGCTGGCGGATTCCGCCACGAACATCGGATCCCCCGGACCGGTAGTGTGATACACGATCTGCCGGCCATCGCTCGACCAGGCAATCTCCCCGACGCCCCGCAGGTAGGTGCGCAGCTCCCCGCCCGTGCTCGGCACCGCCAGTATGTTGATATCGCGGGAGTGGGAGCCGTCGGATCTGCGCGCCCAAACGGTAACCAGCGACCCATCCGCCGAGAAACCCAGTGTTCGGATCTCAGGATTGTTGACCAGGTCGCTGATGCCGCCGTGAGTCAGATTGAGATAGCGGGCGCTGCCGATCTCGCTGACCCAGACGTCATTCGGTCCGTCGTGGTCGGCGATGAAGGCCACCGTCCTGCCGTCGCGCGAGATGGCCGCCGCCTGCTCCGTTGCTGACCAGTCCGTGAGCCGCGAGAATTGCGCGTTGGCAAGCGGATCGCGCCAGAAGTATCCACGCATGGATGCAAACCAGAGCAGTGCCGCGGCGAGCAGCACGCTCGTGCTGCCGATCCCCAGCCAGCGCAGCTTGCCGGGCGCGCGCACCGCTAGGCCGAGACCATCACTGCCTGCGGCCCCGCTCGGGGCGTCTGCGCCCGTCGCGGCACTCGGCGGCACCGGCGCAGCGGCCACCGGTGCCGCGGGCTGACCGTCTGCCAACAGCAGCGACAACACGCGCTCGATAAAGGCCGGCGAGCTTTCCCCGGCAGGCAGCCGGGCCCACTGCACCGCCGCGAATGACTCGGGCACCTCGGCGTGCCGCTCCGGAGTGTCGTCGGTGCACACCGGGACTACGAACGGTCGGCTCTTGGCCATCTGGTGCGTGCGCTGCTCGGCAAGATGCCACTCGAGGCGGAAGTAACCTTCGGTCCGCGCCTCCGTGTTCCGGGAGATCACCGGGATGAATAGCGCGCAATCGCGGATCTCGCGGCGGATCTTCTGATCCCAGGCGTCGCCGCTTTTGAGGACGCTGCGGTCGAGCCACACCTCGATGCCGGCATCACGCAGCCCCGTTGCGATCCGCTCGGCAGCGGCCGTGTCCTGCGATGCATGGCTGAGGAAGACAGCCCGTGCGCAGGCAGATGGCTGTGCAAGCCCGGGCGACGACGGTGTGGGGCCTTGTTCTTCGCTCATGGTGTGGCAGCCACTGCCGGCAGGACAGCATGCTAACTGATCTGTCGCAGCGGTTGCGGACCCGGACGCAGCCGAGCCCGGATCAGGAGTGAGCGGCGCCCCCTGGGGGTTGCTCGCGCTCAGCCCTCGGGCGCGAGCGGTGTCCAGCCGTCTTCGGGGTTGAACTGCTGAATGGCGTGAGCGGCATTGCTCGTATCGGCGCCGAGATCGCGCTGCCACACGGTGCCATCCTGATTGACCATGAAGGTCATGATGCCGCTTGCACCGTAAGTGGCCGGATAGGCCAGCAATGCAAACCCTCCGGTGAGCTTGCCGCTGGCAAGGTACCCGCGTGCGCCGCCATCAGCGGCAGGACCCTGGGAGTCGAGCATCTGGTAGAGATAGCCGTGATACGGGGTGCCGGGCCGACCCGCGCCGTACCCTTCAGCGGTAGCCGCCGCCAGGAATGGTCCAGCCGGACTCGGTGCCCGGTCCGGATCGACTTCCCAGTAGAGTCCGTTCTGCATGCCCGGGTCGCTGCGCAGCTTGCGCGCGTACACCCCGGGCGGGGCACCGTCGTGGCCGGTACCGGCGTACTCGTTCTGCGCCTCGACGTAGCCGCGCATGACGTCGATCGTGCGCAGCTCGTTGGCGCCGATACGCCGGTACACGATTTCCTTCGCGCCCGCCGCGCCATCGAACATCCATTTGCCCTCGCGCCGGACGAGCGGTATCGGCAGCGGCCAGCGGTCCTCGCCAACCAGCAGTACCAGATCATCGGCGTCGCCCGCAGCGAGCTCGTGGTCGCTTCGATAACGGGAGAGGAAATTCTCACGCTCGCGCTGGTCCGCGACCGCATCGCCGGAGGATACGAGCTCGGCGGAACCAGGACCCAGCAGATTCTGCAGCGACTGCGTGTTGCCCGAGGTCACTGCATCAACGAGCGCGGCCAGCGCTTGCTCGGGTGTGCCGAAAGTAAGCGGTGCGCTCGCCGGTGCGGCGCTGCTGGTTCCGTTGGAGGCCTCGCCCGCGGGACGGGAGCAGCCTGAGCCCGCACTGCTCGCCAGCAGCACGGCAGTGATCACGAGCGCCGAGGTACGGTGATTCATCCTGGACTCCTATCGCCTTGCCGCGGCCCGATTGCCCTGGGCAGCGCCCGCACTGGTATTCGCGCCGGCGCTCGCGCGCCCGCGTGCGCTCGCAGTGCGCTCGAAGCCCCCGTTCCCGGCGCCGGCTCCGGAGAAGGCACGGTCGCGTGCGGCGGGCGCCGCGGAGGGCCCGGGACGCATCGCGTTGTCTCGCGTAGCTCCCTGGCCGGCGCGGTTACTGCCCGGGGCGCCGTAGCCGCGATCGACAGGCGGACCGCGATTGGCGGCGAGTCCCGCTGCCGGTGTTTGCGCCGCTGCGGGAGCGCTGGCGCGGTTGCTGCTGCCCAACTTGTTGGTCACGTTGCTGTTCGCGCCGGTGCCGGTGGCTCGCGACCCACCGGGCGTGCGGTTATTGGCAGTCCCTCCGCTCGCGCGGTTGTTGAGCGCCGCCCCCGCAGCTGCGCCCTGCTGGCTGGAGGCACCGCCGGGACGTGAGGCCGTGCCGGTCAGCCCGCCACCGGGATTGCGTGCTGCCGATGTCGGACCGGCAGCGGATGACGTGAGTCGGGAATTTCCCGCCGGGTTGTTGCGCGCGCCGGCGTAGCTCGATTGACCCTTCCAGTTTCCATCGCCCGGGCGATTCGCGCCAGGCCGGTTCTCCGGACGGCGCAGATCCTGGTTGCCGTCAAAGCGGGTGAAGTAATTGTTGCGGTTGTTGTTGATGTTGATGTTCACGTCGCCGTTGATGTAATTGTTTCGATAGCCCGGCGGTGGATGGTAGCCATATGCCGGCCGGTAGCCCGGACCGTACACGGGACGGTAGACGTACGCCGGCGGATAGAACGGCCGCGGGCCGACGTACACCGCCCCTACGCCCCAGTGCGGGTAGCAGTAATTAGGCTGGCTGATGGCACTGCCGACGGCAACGCCCAGGCCGAACGCGATCAGACCGCCGAGCACGGCGTTTTCCGTACTGACCGTGCCAGTGCTCGGTGCGGGCGGCGGGGGCGTCGTGTAGACGACCTGCGGGTTGTACTGCGGTACGTAGATGATCTGCGGATTGGCGGGCTTGATCTCGATGACGGTCTGATGGTTCTCGACCTTGGTTTCGATCGTTTGTTGCGGCGTGGACTTGAGATTGCCGACCTTCGAGGCCTGAGCGCGCAAGCGCTGCACGGCCGCGAGCACCGATGCCTGATCGGACGTGAACGCCGCGCCGAGCTGACGCGTCCAGTCGATCTCCTGACACATCATGTCGACCACGGAAGGGAACTGCACCAGGCCACGCATCGCTGGCCCGAGCCCCGCCTTCTGTGCCGCCGCATCCAACGCGTCACCTTTCAGGTCCTGGTTCTGCAGCAGCCAATTTCCCCCATCCAGCACTTCCTGCGAGTTCACCGAGGCTGCCAGGATCTGCCCCACCAGCTGATCGGGATAGAGCGCAATCGGTGCCACGAGCTCCTCGAGTACGTCCGGTGACCAGGACGCCTCGGTAATCCCCGGCGCTGGTGGAGCTGGAATGGTCGCGGCCGCGGCGGGAGGCGAGCTCGCAGCCTCGGAGGGTGCGGCTGCGGTCGGGGTTTTGGGTCCGCAGGCATCGAGGACCATCACGCAGGCGATGAGTACCGCCGCCAGTTGCACGGTACCGCTCGTCATCCGACGCATAACATCCGCCCCGCGATTTGTAGACGTCTCAGCGTGCCAGAGTCCTCAAGGACTTAAATTGGACCTAAGGCCAATGGTGCTGGGCGAGAATGCCGTCCGCCACCGCAATGCTGACCTCGCGCGTGCGCCGATCGAAGAGACACAGCTCGCGCCCTTGCTGCCCGTGCATGTGCGGCTGTGGATAGCGGCCCTCGAGGACCAGAACCGAGACGCCGACTCTGTCGTCGAAGTCGATGCGCTCACCCGCGGGGTGAGGTTCGCGCAGCTGACTCGCATGCAGACACGCTCGGGTAACCTCTTCCCCAAAGCTGGCCCAGGCCTGCGGTGTCGTGGCATGAGCGGAGAACGTCGCAATGAGCACGAGCGATCCCAGCGCGAACAGCATGAACCTGTGGGGGACGTGCTTCATCGCGCCACGACACGCGACTACACGCGCCAACGCCGTTGCTCCTCTGCCGGCAGGTCGTACGCGGCCAGGAACGTCGCGAGCCGTTGTCCCTCGGCCGCGATCCCGGCATCCGATCGGATGAGATGACGCGGCGGCATTGCCACGCCCCGGTGTCGCAGCAGGGGAGCCAGACTCCGCCAGTGGAGCCCGTCGACGGACTGCCCGCTCACTCCGATGGCCACCACCGCATAGCCGTGATGTGCGTACTCCGCGACCTGGTCGGCGATCACCGCGAGCAGCAGGCTGTGCTCACCGGGTGGCGGCAGCTGCAGCACACCGTACCCGCTCTCCTCGAGCACACGCAACACATCCGGCAGCCCCATACCGGCGCGGCCGTCAGGATTGATCAGCGTGTCGGGCACCAACGCGAGGCGCCAGCCGCGCGCATCCCCGCTCATGGCGTTGGCGTTGCCGAAACGTCGCCGCTCACACGCACGGTGCCCGGGCGATTGTCCAGGAACTCCTCCAGGTCACGACGTGCGCCGGCTTCATCGAAGCGACCCATATCGAGGGCCCAGCCCGTGGCCGGAAGCGCCGGCAGGCCGCGACGCGCCAGCTCCGCTTCCAGTTCCTCGATCCAGATACCCCGGCGCGGCACCACTTCCCAGTCATCCGCGGGCCGGTTGGGGCGGCCGCCCCAGTCGGGCCTGCTGGATGTGAAACGCACGCCCGTGGAGGGGCTGCCGTCGAGCCCGATCAGGATTACCTCATCACCACGACGCAGGTGCTGCTCGATCAGCGGCGCGATCGCTTGCGCCAGGCGTCGGCAGTGGGTCCGATAGGCCGGGGTGTCATACTGCTCATACACAGCCCACCAGCGCCGCACACCGGCAAACGCCAGTTCGGGGCAGGGCAGCTGCAGCAGCAAGTATCCCCGGCTGCGCAGCGCCGCCACCACCGGGCTCACCGGACCTGGGTAGTGAGCGCCCTGGCAGACCTTGGCGTTCTGATTCAGCAGACAGTTGGCGATGAGCGCGACCTTGCGCGGGGGATTCTGCGCCGGGTGTGGCTCGGTTCCGCGTTCAGCTCGTCGCATGATACGTTCTCCAGTGCTGGGCAATGGCGGCCCGGGTGCACAGCCAGACGCGCTGGTGACGCTGGATGTGCTCGAGCAGGCGCGCCAACGCGCCAATCCGGCCGGGCCGACCGATGATCCGTCCGTGCAGACCAATGCTCATCATGCGCGGTCGGCCGCCGGTGCCCATACGGTACAGCCAGTCGAACGCATCGCGGCAATAATTGAAGAACTCGTCACCGGTGCTGAAGTCGCCGCCGCGCTGCAGCCGGCTGTCATTAGTATCGAAGCTGTAGGGAACGATGAGGTGGCGCCGGCCTGAGACTTCCGTCCAGTAGGGCAGGTCATCGTTGTAGGCATCGCTGTCGTACAGGAAGCCGCCGATCTCCACAGCGAGCCGCCGCGTGTTCGGACCGGGACGCCCGGTGTACCAGCCGACCGGCCTGCGGCCGATCAGGCGGGTGATGGTCTCGATATTGCGCACCATGTGCACGCGCTCCACGTCCTCTGGAACGCGCTGATAGTCGATCCAGCGGTCCCCATGGCAGGCGACCTCGAAACCACTCTGCACGATCCCGGCAGCGACGTCCGGGTTACGCTCCAACGCCATGCCAACGGCATACACGGTGGCGGGTGCGCGCACGCTGTTCAGCAGCCGCATGATCTCCCAGAATCCCACACGGCTGCCGTATTCGAAATTCGATTCGACATTCAGGTTGCGGGCGCCAGGGAGAGCCTCGACGGCGCCGAGATCGGTGAGCACCGATTCCGAATGCGCATCGCCGTGCAGCACGCAAGCCTCGCCCCCCTCTTCGTAGTTCAGCACCAGGGAGACGGCAATGTGGGCCTCATCCGGCCAGCGGGGGTCGGGGGGATGCGAGCCGTAACCGATGAGATCGCGCGGGTAGGACTCACGCGCAGTCATGTGCGCTCCCGCCGCGTGGCCGAAGCGCGCTCGGCAACAATCCAGTCCATGTAAGCGTGCAGTGCCGCGCGCATCGGCCGCGGCTTCCAGCCGGTCTCGCCAAATAGGCGGGAAACGTCATAAGCGCCCCACATTCCGTCCTTGAGCATCGGGTCCTGCACGATATCGGCCTGCTCGGGCGGGACCACCTCGGCGCGAAACCCGGGCACCTTCTCCGCCGCCCAGGCGACCAGGTCACCGATGGTTGCCGCAGCACCGCAGGCTACGTTGTAGGCAGCGAAGCGCAAGCGCGGCGCGCGCAGCAGCGAGACGATGGCGCTCGCTACGTCCTCGACATGGATGTAGTCACCGACCGCATCGAGCGTATTGACACGCACACACTTCACGCCATCCAGGGCCAGGTGGGCAATGCGGTTGGGCACATGGCGGAAATTCCGGCTCGGCGTCACCCGGTCCATCGGCCCATAGACCGAAGATGGACGCACCGATGCGGTCGACAGTCCGAAGAGATCGCCGTAGCGCTCCGTGATCAGCTCGGATGCCAGCTTCGAGATGCCGTACAGGCGCCGCGGCATCACATAGCCGTCCTCGGGGAGCGGTTCGCCGGGACGATCGGGGCCGTGATGCTTGTAGACGGCGCCTGAGCTGACGTAGAGGAACCGCTGCAGCTTCGGCAGTGTGCGTGCCCACTCGAGCACGGCCACCGTGCCCATCACGTTGACATCGATGATCCGTGCCGGTTGCTCCGCTTCGGGCTCCCGTTTCGCCTCGGCCACCGTGCCGCGCGATAGGGGCGTTACCGTTGCGCCGTGGACGATGTGACTGACGGCGTGCCCCGCCAGCGCCGCGCGCCACTGCGCCGGTTGGGTTACGTCGGCGACTACGACGGCAAGCCGCGCCATGACAGGGGCAAAGTAGCGCTCGGCCGCGGCATCCAGCGGGGATGCGTCCAGCACCACGAGGCGTGCCGCCGGATCGCTCTCGAGCCAGTGGCGGCCGAGCACACTCATGACAAAACCCGTCGCACCGGTCACCAGCAATGTCATAGAGGGAGCTCCATCGGCAGCCGCATCAGAGTGGAAAGTCGCTCAGCAGCTGCAGCAGTGCGCGCGCCCCGACCGCGAAGTCATCCAGCGACATGGCTTCATCCGGATTGTGACTGCCATTCTCGTTGCGGACAAAAATCATGGCGCTTGGAACGCCGACCTTCGCGAACACCGCCGCGTCGTGACCGGCACCGCTCGCCATCTCGAAGGGACGATCGAGCAGGCTCAACAGCCTCGATCGCAGGCGGCCATCCATCACCGCCGCGGGCGAATCGCTGCTCGCGCCGAGCTCGATCTGCACGCGGTAGGCAGCGCCGAGCCGCTCCGCCGCCGCGTGCGCCTCGGTCGCAACGGCAGCCATGGTCGACTCGGAGAGGGCGCGTATGTCGAGCACAAAGCGGGTCTCACCGGAGATCTTGCTCGGGCCATGCATGGCGGGGTCGGTGAACAGCTCACCGGCCGTGAGAACCAGATCATCGCCGGCCTGTTCGTGGCGCAGCCAGACAGCCTCCATGTGATGAAGAAATGCCACGGTCGCCGCGACCGCATCGCGGCGATAGGGACGCGCCACGGCACCCGAATGCGCATACTCGCCCGTGCAGCGTGCGTGGCGGAATCGCTTGCAGCCGCGGATGCCGCTCACCACGGCGGCCGGCAAGGCGCGTGCAACCAGCGTCGGCCCCTGCTCGATATGCAGCTCGAGGTAAGCGCGGATGTGCGACGGATCGAGCAGCCGCCGTCGTTCGCGCAGCGGCCGCGGATCGAAACCCTGCTGCTGTAACGATGCCTCGAGGCTGTGGCCGTTGTCCGAGCGCAGCACCGACAGGCAGGCGGGATCGAGGAGCCCGAAAGCGCCAGCGCTTCCCAGATAGGCGACGTCGAACCAGGCGGACTCTTCAGCGCGAATGGCCATCACCGACAGATCGCATTCCGGCACGAACTCGCCGCGGCGCAGCGCCGATAACACGCACACCCCGGCGACGACACCAGCGGCGCCATCGTAGTTGCCACCCTGGGGTACGCTGTCGAGGTGCGAGCCGATGATGATGCGCGGGGCGCTACGCTGCCGTCCCGGAAGGGTCATGAACAGATTGCCGATCTCATCGATCGAGATCTCGAGGCCGCTCGCGCTTGCGGCCGCGCGGACGATGTCGTGTGCCGCCTGCTCGCCAGCGCCGTAGCTGTCGCGCACGATGCCGCGGCCGCGGCGCGTCGCATGGGCGAGCGACGCAAACAGGGAAGCGGCCAGGTCGAGATCGGGTTGCAGGGCGCCGGACATCTGTAATCCTGGGGCAGGTGCTCGAGTGCCGATGTCCCTATAATTTGAGTCCGGTGTCGCAGGCCTGGAAACGAACCGATGTCGAGTCTACTCGCGGGAAAGATTGCTGTCGTCACCGGAGCCAGTTCGGGAATTGGTCGCGCGATTGCCGTCAGCTTCGCCACCGAAGGCGCAAGTGTCGTCGTCGCGGATCTCTCGGAGCAGCCCGTGGAAGGTGGCGAACCGACCCTGGCGATCATTGCGGCAGCTGGCGGCACAGCCTCGTTTCACAGGACCGATGTCGGGCGCTGGGACGAGGTCGATGCGCTGATCGCCACCACGGTCGAGCGCTACGGCCGGCTGGATGTCATGGTGAACAACGCCGCTACCTATTCCGGTACCGCGTTGCTCGAGACCGAGCCGACGCAGTGGGAGGAGGTGCTGCGCGTCAATCTGACCGGCATGTTCAACGGCTGCAAGCGTGCGGTCCAGCAAATGATCACCCAGGAGCCGAGGTGCGAGGTCAGGGGGCGCCTGATCAACCTCGGTTCGCAGCAAGGCATCGTGACGGCGCCGGGCGACCTGCCGTACGGGGTGAGCAAAGCGGGAGCGATCTACATTACGCGGCAGATCGCGGTCGATTATGCCAAGCACCTCATCGTGTGTAACTGCATATCTCCCGGCAAGATCGTCACCGGCAAGGGCGGACTGGCGAACGATCCGGCACGGCTGGAACATCAGCGCCAGCGCACGCCCTGGCCGCGCTTCGGCCGACCGCAGGATGTGGCCAACGCGGCGGTGTTCCTCGCGAGCGACCAGGCGAGCTTCATCACCGGCTCCAATCTCGTCATCGATGGCGGCTGGCTGGCGGGCTGAGCCCCGTACCGGATGCGGCAGCCCGGCGCCTCAGCGGTTCGCGATCGCGTATACCTTGCCACGGTAAGGTGACTTGTCCAGCTGATCGAGTGCCATCACGTACACGGTCTTCTCGTCCGGGCTGAGCGCCAGATTCGGGACGCCCGGGGAGGGCAGCTTGAGCGTCCGCAGCAGCTTCCCCTGCGCATCGACTACGAAGATGGTGCCGGCCAGCGGGGCATGGACGTCGCGGGGATTCTGGCCGATATAGAGCTGGCCGTGCGAATCGATTTTCACGCCATCCGGATAGATGTGGACGGGGTTGTGCGTCAGCTCATCAAGATCGAGAAAGACCCGGCGCTCGGACAGCGAAGCGTCCGGTCCGATCTTGAACTGAATCAAGCGGTGGTCCTCGGTTTCGATGGCGTACAAGGTCTTGCCATCGTTCGAGACCACGATGCCGTTGGCGCTGTGCACGTCGGCGGCTTTCTGGCTGATGGTGCCGTCTGCTGCGATGTAGAAGATCTTGCCGTCGATCACGGGGCCGGGCGCCGTGCCTGAGCAGGTGAAGTAGATGCCCCCGTGGCGGTCCGGCGCAAAGTCGTTGGGCCCGATGAACGGATTGCCGTCCTTATCGTGGGTATAAGGCGGCAGATCCTTGCCGTCGGCTGAGATCCGCCCGATGGCGTGGCTGTCGTAGCAGGTCGTCAGGAATTCGCCGCGCGCAGTGGGAATCACCGCAGATGGGCCGCAGCCCGGTTTGGACCAGAACACGCTGTTCTTCGCCCCGTCCCAGGTGGTGACGGAATTGCGGTCGTATTCGACGTAATAGAGCTTGCCGTGATACCAGATCGGTCCCTCGGCAAAGTGCGCATCGTCGTTGAGGACCCTGACGTCATCCGCATAGGATGCAGTGCTCGCCGCGAGGAGGATGAACAGCAGGTAGTTGCTCAAGGCGTTTCCTTTCGTAGCGGCGTGCGCTAGCGGAGCTCAGGCGCTGCCGTAGGTGGCGGCGCGCTTCATGTCGCGCCCAACGGTCCTCGCGGCCAGGAAGAAATGCCAGGTCGCCCAGAACCCCGTGGGAGCGAGCAGCAGCAGTGCCCAGCGGAGCGAGGCGGCATTCGCCCCCTGTACGCCGCCAAGCCAGTCGCTCAGTAAGCCGACCACCTGTGGCGCGACGATCAGATTGAATACGTTTCCCACCAGGACCGACCAGGCGGTGAAGGTGGAGCGCATGTGGCTCGGTGCCAGGTTCAGCACCAGGGCCATGCAGGGGCCGATGAAAAAATAAATCGCGGGTATATAAGCCCAGAACATGACCTTGGCGAGCCACAACGAGTGCGTCCAGTACGCGATGATCGAGGGGATGGTGGCGCATCCGATGACCAGCCCGAGCGTCCACAGGACGCGACGTGGATCCAGCATGAACGGGCGGGACATGAACCAGGCGGCGGCGACGGTAGCCAAAATCCCGCCGACCAGATGGATATGACCCGTGATCGCGCCGGCCTGGGCGACGTTCAGCGCGTAGCTTCGCAGCAGAAAGGTCGGCGTCCACCACACCAGGCCCCATCCCCACAGGCAACACACGCCGCTCGCCATGATGACGTGGTACGCCGCCCGCTGACGCCACAGGAATGCCAGCGACTCCATGAAAGATGCCTTGGCGGCGGAAGTGGCGACATCCAGTCGTCCGCGCCTGGGCTCACGAATGGTGAGGAAGACCAGCAGGCCGAGCAGCACTCCCGGTACGCCCAAAGCGAAGAATGCCGCGCGCCACCCATGGCTCTGCGCCACGGCTCCTGCCAGATCGGCGCCCAGCCAGGCACCGATCGGTGCGCCGAGGGCAAATACGCTCAGCGCCATGGGACGCCGTTCTGCCGGGAAGCAATCCGACACGATCGAGGTCGAGGGCGGCGTCGCCCCGGCCTCGCCGACGCCCACTCCGATGCGACTCAGCAGGAGCTGCCAGTAGGACTGGGACAAGCCGCACAAGGCCGTAAATGCGGACCACAGAATCAGGGACGCAGCCACGATGTTGCGGCGATTCGAGCGGTCGGCGAGCCAGGCGATGGGGATCCCGCAGACGACATAGAACAGCGCCAGCGGTACGCCGGTCAGGAAAGCGGCACCCGCGTCGGTGAGCTTCAGTTCGAGCCGGATCGGCTCAAATACGGTGGTGACGACGTAGCGGGCGGCGATATTGATCGCATACACCGCACACATCACGATGAGGACGTACCAGCGCGCGAGGAGCGGTGTGACCGCGGAACGGGGCGTCGCAATCGCATTGCTGCTCAAACCACCCGACCTCGCTCAGGCACCTTGCGTGGCAACGCGAATTCATTGGCCGAAGCTATTGCGATGTGCTACTCGTAAACCAGTATGCAGTGCGGCATACCCCGATGCAACGCGACCGCACTGGGCTGCTCAATGATATTTCTGCATGGCGCAATGATATTTCTGACTAGCTAGAATTCCGGGCGACGGGCAAGTTGATGGTGTGGCCAGTCGCCCGGCAGCGAAGGCGGCGGACCGTAGCAGGGGGGTTCCGTCGATGAAGACGAATCGCAAGATCACGCACGCAGTGGCGGCCATCCTCGGCACGCACGCGGGGGTGTCGGCGGCTGCCGACCCATCCGCCGCTTCCGAAACCAGCAGCTCAGCGATCCAGGAAGTCGTCGTTACCGCCCAGCGGCGCACCGAAAACGTGCAGGACGTACCGATCGCCATCCAGGCGTTCAACAATGAGACGCTGCAGCAGCTGAACATCACCACCTTCGACGACCTGATCAAGCATCTGCCCAACGTGAGCGGCGCATCGCAGGGTCCGGGTCAGGTAGAGATCTTCATGCGCGGCTTGAGCGCCGGTAGCGTGCCGACGCAATCCGGCGGCTCGATCAACGGCTTTCCGAACGTCGCCATCTATCTGGACGAGCAGTCGGGTCAACTCCCGGGCCGCAATCTGGACGTGTACGCGGCAGATCTGGAGCGCATCGAGGTCCTGGAAGGACCCCAGGGAACGCTGTTCGGTGCCGGGGCACAGGCGGGCGTCATTCGCTACATCACGAACAAGCCGCAGCTCAACGTAACGCAGTCGTACTTTACGGCTGGCTACGGCGTGACCGCCGGCGGTGACCCGAATACCAACATCACCGCGGTCCTCAACCTGCCCCTGATCACCGATACCCTGGCGGTGCGCGCCGTGATCTACAACGACGCGCGTGGCGGTTACATCAACAACGTTCCCGGCACCTTCACGCGCCACGCGACTGACGGCGGCATCCACTACGCGAACTATCCGACGGGCTGCGGGCCGACTACCGTGCCCTGCCAGGTGCCGCCCAACAGCCCGGTGATCAATAACTATCTGCTCGCCGGCAACGCGATCAACCCGGTGACCTACCAGGGCATGCGTGTTTCCGCGCTGTGGAACATCAATGACGTCTGGAACGCGCTCATCACGCAGAGCTACCAGAACATGGATGCCGACGGGGTGTTCTACCAGATGCCGTACAGCTCGGACGGCGCACCGCTGCCGCCGCAGTCGGTCAACTTGTTCAACAATTCCTTCAACAAGGACAAGTTCGAGAACACCGCCTGGACGCTCAATGGCCGCATCGGCGCGCTCAAAGCGGTGTATACGGGCTCGTACCTGGTACGCAACGTCGAAACGGTGCAGGACTACACCAACTATGCGCGCGGGCTGTATGCGGACTATTACCAGTGCCATGGCCCCAGTGCGGCGCAGGGCCTGGTGTCGACCTGCTATACCCCGAGCGCCGTCTGGAACGAGTCGCTGCGCAACACCCATCAGAGCCAGGAGATTCGCCTCAGCACCCCGGATGAGTGGCGGCTGCGGGACATCTTTGGCGCCTTCTGGGAAAACCTGCGCGTCTACGACCAGCTGAACTGGCTCTATAAGAGCCTGCCGCCTTGCGAGCAGACGGTGACGGGTGCGCCGTCGACCTCGGTAGGGTGCCTGACGAACATAGGGCCCGTGCCGGGCTCGCAGGTCAACGACCCGTCTGCCGTGCGCGGTGACAACGTCGCGTTCTTCAATGACGTCAAGCGCGGCTACAAGCAGTGGGCGCTGTTCACCTCACTGGATTACGACATCATTCCCAAGGTGCTGACCGTCACGGGCGGGACGCGCTACTACCATTTCGAGAACAACGAGGAGGGCGCAGAGTCGGGCAGCTTTTCCTGCTATGAGGCCGGGGCCCCGCCTTGCCTGACTTCGTCGGCCACGGTCAACATCGGTGCCGAAAACCTGCGTACGACCTATACCGGCTTCAAGAGCCGCGGCAATCTGACCTGGCACGTCCGGCCGGATGTGTTGGCTTACTACACCTGGTCGCAGGGCTTTCGTCCCGGGGCGTTTAACCGCAGCTCCGGCTCCTACATCCCGACGCAGCCGGTGCCAGGAGCGCCCAGCGGCATTGCGCAGTACCTCTCGCCACTCTCGTATGCGTCCGACAATCTGACCAACAACGAGCTCGGCTGGAAGAGCGAATGGTTGGATCACCGCCTGCAGTGGAATGGGGCGATCTACCAGGAAGAATGGAACAACGCGCAGGTCACCTTCTTCCAACCGGGACTGCTGGGCAATATCGGCTTCAACGCCAATGGCCCGAACTACCGGATCCGCGGTGTGGAACAGTCGTTCATCGCCGTGCTCGCCCAAGGCCTCACCGCCGAAGGTGGGGCGGCCTGGAACAGCAGCGAGCAGACCAATTCACCCTCTCTGATCGCGAACAATCCCGCGCTGCTGGCGAATCCGGCCACCGCGAGCCTGTTCGGAGCGCCGATCATCAATGGCGTGAACCACTCGGGTGTGTACGGTCCGATTGGCAATCCGTATGGTCCATCCGGCGCCCCGAGCGCCTTTTCGCCGCCGTTTCAGTTCAACGCGCGCTTGCGTTATCAGTGGGCGATGAACGCCTACAACTTGTTCGCGCAGGCGGGCGCAACCCATACCGCGCACTCGTATACACAATCGGGCAGCAACCCCGCCCTGGTAGGCTCGACCATCACGACTAATTATCTGAGGTTCGAGAATCCCGCCTATACCGAGTACGACGCCTCGGTCGGCATTGGCAAGGATGCCTGGACAGCGAAGTTGTATGCAGAGAACCTCACCAACGTCCTGAAGAGCACATACACCTCGACCTCGCAGTTTGCGCTGCAGGAGACCATCCTGCGGCCGCGGGTGCTGGGGCTCGAGTTCGGCTACAAGTTCTGACAGCAGCCGCAACCCGCAACCTGTCGACCCGGAGGCGCGCGGCGCGATCGGTAGGAGGAAGCTCGTGACCGCCGTGACCTGTGGTGAGGCCGTGATGAAGCTGCTCGCGGCTTACGGGGTGGACACCGTATTCGGCATGGCCGGGACGATGACTCTGGAGCTTTATCGCGGCATCGCCCGCGCCGGGATCCGCCACGTGCAGTGTCGCAACGAGCAGGGCGCAAGTCTCATGGCCGACGGTTACGCACGCGCCAGCGGCAAGCCCGGTGTCTGCACCCTCATCGGCGGCCCGGGTGTCACCAACGCGGCAACCGGTATCGCCCAGGCGTACAGCGATTCGCAACCGATGCTGGTGCTATCCGGAGCATCTCCCGCGCCGACGCACGGCAAAGGCTGGGGAGCGATCCACGAACTCGATGACCAGGCAGCGGTAACCGCCGGGTTCACCGCCTTCAGTGCCATGATCCGTTATCCGCAAGAGCTGCCGGAGTTGATTGCCCGTGCCTACGCAGTGTTTCGCGGCACTCGGCCGCGGCCGGTTCATCTGTCGCTGCCGCGGGACGTGCTGCCGATGCCTGTCGAGGCCGAGTGGAGAACCCGGCGCGGGCCGTCCTTGCCGATGCCAGATCCGGAAGCGATCGAGGAGGCGGCGGATCGACTCGCACAGGCGAAGCGCCCGCTGATTCTGGTCGGCGGCGGCGCGGTCGGTACGCGCGCGCCACTGACCGCTATCGCCGAGCATCTCGGCGCCCCGGTGCTGGCGACGAACGCCGGCAAGGGGATCCTGCCGCATTCCCATGCCTTATCCCTCGGCTGCTCGATCCTGCAGGAGGCGAGCCAGCAGGCGCTTGCGGACGCCGACGTGGTGCTGCTGGTTGGCTCAGAAGTCGCCGCCGGCGATCATTTCCTGCCGAAGCTCGATATTTCCGGGGACCTCATTCGGATCGACATCGACCCTGTGGAACTCACCTCGATGTACGCCGCCGCGCTGCCCATTCAGGCCGATGCCCGTGCCGCGATGCTCGCCCTGTCGTCCGCACTGTCGCAGCGTACCCCGACGGCGCAGCGCTCCGAAGGCGAGCAGCGCGTCCGGGATGTTCTCGCGCGCAACGACGCCAAAATGACCGCGGTCGAGAAGCTGCACGCGCGCGTATGGAACGTACTGCGTTCGGCACTGCCGACGGACGCGATCGTGATGGGCGATGCGACGCAGCTCGTGTACACCGGCTGTTTTGCAATGCCGATGGAACTTGAGCGCTGCTGGTACTACTCCGGCAATTATTGCGCCCTCGGTTTCGCGTTGCCGATGGCCATTGGCGCCAAGATCGGTGCGCCACATCGGCCAGTCGCCGCCGTCGCGGGTGATGGCGGGATCATGTTCACCGTCAATGAGCTGGCCACGGCGGCGGAAGAACACCTCGCGCTGCCGGTCATCGTCTGGAACAACGATGCCTTGAAAGCCATTGCCGACGGCATGGACGAGCGGCAGATTCCGCGCATTGGCGTTGAGCCAAAGAGCCCCAATTTCCTCGGGTTGGCGGAAAGCCTCGGCTGTCATGCGACTCGCGCCGCGAGCGCCGCGCACCTGGCGCAGGCCGTGCAGAGTGCGCTCGTCGCCGATCGACCGACCCTGATCGAGGTGCGCCAGGACAGCCGCTGGCTGACGGTCTAGCAGCCGCGCGCTCCGCCGCGATACAGCGCGCGCGGCCGTCGCAGCGGGTTCTGGTCGTTGATCTCGTCGCGCGGCCGGTAGGGCTCCTCGAGCAGGGCCCTGTCTGCGGCATCGAGCCGCAGTCCCAGTGCCTCGACAGCGACGTCGACGTGCGCCGTCTTTCCAGCGCCCACGATCGGAATGTTGTGATTCGGGTTGCCCGCAACCCACGCCATGGCGATGTGAGCCGCGCTCACGCCCCGGCGCGCGGCCAGCTCATGTACGCGGCGTGCGATCTCGCGATCGATGTCATCGCCGTAGAAGTCCTGGTAGGGGTCGTGGGCGGTGCGCGTGGTGGCGGCATCGCGCGCCAGGAAGCCGCGCGCGAGCGGACTGAAACTCGTGACGGCAATGTGCTGGTCCCGGCAGTAAGGCAACATCTCCCGCTCCTCCTCGCGGTAGAGGAGGTTGTACTGGCACTGCATGTTGACGAACGGCGTCCAGCCGTTCATCAGTGCCACGTGATTCAGCTTGGCGAACTGCCACGCATACATGGTCGCAGCGCCGAGGTAGCGTACCTTGCCGGCACGGACGGTCTCGTGCAGTGCTGCCATCGTCTCCTCGACGGGGGTGTCCTGATCGAAGGCATGGATCACGTACAGGTCGACGTAATCGGTACCGATTCTCGCCAGCGACCGGTCGATCGAGGTCGCGATGTGCCTGGCCGACAGGCCACGATCGGTCGGGTCGTCGCTCATCGGATAATAGACCTTGGTTGCAAGGACCAGTCGCTCGCGCGCGGTCATTTTCAGCAGGGTCTGCCCGACGACCTCCTCGTTGCGGCCGATGGAATACCAGTCGGCCATATCGAAAAAGTTGATGCCGCGGTCGAGGGCGTGTCGCAGGATGGGAATCGAATCGCACTCATCGAGCACCCAGCCCTTCCAGGCGGAGCTGCCCATCGACATCGTGCCGAGGCAAAGCTGCGACACGTGAAGGCCGGTGTTTCCGAACAGGATGCGCTCCATGCGCGGCCCACTCAGTCGTACCAGCCGGGCGACTTGATCGCATTCTTGAAGAATGTGGTGCTGTGGCCGATCCAGAGCTGGGCGTTCTTCTCCTTCAGGAACCGCTCGATCGACTGCCGCGAGCTCGGAGTACCGGTGCTCTCCTCCTCCTTCGGCATGCGCTGCAGCGTCCGCTCCTCGGTGTAGTGATAGAGATCGCCGGCGATGACGACGCCGCCTGTTTTGGCGAGCTTCACATAGAGTGCCTGATGCCCCGGGGTATGGCCGGGCGTAAACTTGAGAATCACAGTACCGTCGCCGAAGACGTCGTGATCGCCCTCGAAGACCTCTTTACGGGCATGAGCGAGCGCGGCGTAGAGCGGGATATAGGCGGCATCGGCATTGGCGCCGAACATGAAATCGAGTTCGGCCTTCTGTGCGAGCCAGATCGAGCCGGCGTAGTCATTGGCGTTGCCGACGTGGTCCCAATGCGAGTGCGAGATCGCGAGGTAGGTGATGTCCGCGGGCGTCACGCCAATGTCGGCAAGCTGGCCGAGCAGGCTGGTGAACTTGATCTGCCCGTAGCCTTCAGCCACGTTCTCGTACAGCGGGCGGCCCACCAGGCGATCGGATAATCCGGTATCGAACAGCAGGATTCCGCGCGGATGGACCACAAGGAAGCACGGCACCGACATGTTGCTATCGGCCACCTGCTCGCGTGTGAGGTTGTAGTCCTCGGGACGGTTGTAGACGAGCGTGCCGCAGTCGATCACGTAGAGCCGCGGGGAGCTGACCTTCGGGAGCGGCGCGAGTCCAGCCGGACGCGGCGCGGGGGCTGGCGCGTCCGCCTCTGCGGCCGAACTGTCCGTCACGCAGAGCGCGAACATCAACAGCAGTGCAGGGCTGAAACGAGCGGTGCGGCCAGTCAGGCGCGGCCCGAATTGAGATAGTGAGCTCAACTCAGTTTCCTTGCTGGGTGCAAAACCATCGCCTTCATAGTAGCAGCACGGTCGGCGCCGGTCAGGGTAAGCTAAACGTATCTTGCCGGAGGAAACCATGGCCGTGATTCGTCGACTGCTGCCGTTGCTCGTGCTGCCGCTCTGTCCGTGTGCAGGGCACGCGGCAGATGCACCCGACCTCGTCTTCACGCACGCGCAGATCCATACGCAGGACGCCGCGCATCGGGTGGTGGCCGCGCTCGCCGTCCGTGGCAACCTCATCGTAGCAACCGGCTCGGATGCCGAGATGCGTGCGCTCGCGGGCCCCAAAACCCGCATCGTCGATCTGGCCGGACGCGTGGTGCTGCCGGGCCTCATCGATGCGCACATACACCCGGCGCAAAGTGCGCAGGATCTCGATAAGTGTGACCTCCATGACCGCCAGTTCGGCGTTGCGGAAGTGAAGGCTGCTGTTGCCGACTGCATGAAGGCGCATGCGCCCGCCAGCAAGGAGTGGTTCGAGGTCGTGCAGGTCAACGCCTCGGACCTGGTTCTGTCGCGCGCCGACCTCGACAGCATGCGCTCCGACGGGCCGCTGGTGCTCGAGAGCGCCGACGGCCACAGCAGCTGGGGCAACAGCGCTGCGCTCGCCACAGCGCACATCGAGCGTAACAGCATCGACCCGCGCGGCGGGCACATCGACCGGGATGCGCAGGGCCAGCCGACCGGGGCGTTGCGCGATGCGGCCGCGGAGCAATTGGAGGCGGTGGTTCCGCAGCCGTCAGTCGCGGTGCAGGCCGGGCGGCTCGAGCGCGCCTTCGACCTCATGAGCGCAACCGGGCTCACTGCCGTGCAGGATGCCGCGGTCGGCGACGAGGAGATGGCGCTGTACAAGTATCTCTACGACCGTCATCGACTGAAAATGCGCGTGCGCGGCTCGTTCTATATCAAGGACCTCGCCGCACCAGCGGACAAGGTCGCCGCCGCGGCCACGGCCTTTCGCGACAAGTGGGCCGTGGATCCCAACTGGCTGCACGCGGACGCGGTCAAGATCTTCGCCGACGGCGTGATCGAGTACCCGACGCAGACGGCTGCGCTGCTGGCGCCGTACCTGGACGGCGCCGGGCACCCGACGACCAACCGTGGCCCGAGCTACTTCAAGCAGGACAACCTGAATCGCATCGTCGCGGCGGTGGACGCCGCCGGCCTTACGGTCCACGTCCACGCAATCGGCGACCGCGCCGTGCGCGGGTCGCTCGACGCCTTCGCCTATGCGCGCGCGCAGGGCGTTGGCCGGGAGAACCGCGACCAGATCGCGCATCTCGAGCTCATTGACCCGGCCGACTTCCCGCGCTTCAAGGCGCTCGCCGTGATTGCGAATTTCCAGCTGCAGTGGGCGACGTTCGACCCGTCCTACATCGGCGAGGCGACGCTGCCGTACCTCGGGCCGGCGCGCTCGCGCTACTTGTACCCCGCGCGCTCGCTGCTCGATGCGGGCGCGCGGATTGCCGGCGGCAGCGACTGGGGGGTCAGCACCTTCAACGCCTTCGAGGCGATGGAGCACGCGGTGACGCGCTCGGGCGGGCGCAACGAGAAGGCGCTGTTGCCCGAGCAGTCCGTGCCGCTTGCGGTGATGGTGGACGCGTACACGAGCAACGCCGCTTATGCGCTGCGTCAGGAAAAGCTCTTGGGAAGTCTCGAGCCGGGCAAGCGCGCTGACTTCATCGTGCTCGACCGGGACATCTTCGCGACCGACCCGTTCGAGCTGCATGCGACGCGGGTGCTCGCGACCTATCTCGACGGACGCGAGGTGCATCGGGATTCGTCGGCGAACTTCTGAGGCGCTTCCCCGGGGCGGCAACGTGCGGGCCGGCAGCCTGCTCTAGCTGATCGGGTTGTACGGTGCCTGCTGGTCGGCGGAGGTGTGCTGTTCGCGCGGCTCGTCCAGGCTGACACCGCAATAGGGACAGAAGTTAACTTGGGGACCGGATCCCCAACTGAGCCCCACCGTCATGGCGATCGTCCGGCCCAGGTTGGCGCGGCACCTGGGACACTTTACCGCCCAATTGAGCGCGAGGATTGCGCCCATAAAGATGATCATGCCCACCGCGGGCAAGGCGGCACCAACCGGTTGGCTGCGTCCCACGAATTGGCTCAGGGGAAAGGTGAGCCATCCGAGAATGCCCACCGCGAACAGCCACCGCACGCGCCCCTTGATGTAGTCGCGGATCGTCTGGGTCATGACGAGCGATGCTACCGCGCCGAGGGGGCGGAGGGAGCGTGCAGCGTCACGCTTTGATGACGACGCCCGAGCTGGCGGGCGTGGCTCATCGGTCAGAAGGTGAAACGACCACCGACTGTCGGAGCAAGGTTGTTGTCGTGGTAGTAGGGGACGCCCGGTTTATGAGGAATGGCGATTGCCAGACCGCCGCTGACGTTGGAATACGCAATTCCGGCGTAAGCGTCGAAACGCTTGGTGAAGTGATGATCCAAATAGAGCGAACCCTCATTGAGGTAGCCGGAGCAGGAGCTGCGGTAACCGGCTTCGACAGAGCAGGTCGAGGGCACCCGGAAGTTGTTCTGCTGCTGACGATAGTAGGACAAGGTGATGTCGGTCTTACTGTCGTAGGCGTATTTCACACCCGTCCAGTAGACCTGCACGACCTTGGTGGAATCGAGATTGTTGTCTTCGACGCCGCTCAGGAGATAACCGCCCTGGGCCGTGGCGCCAACGCCTAACGGGTTGGATGGGTTGTTCTGCCGGATGTGTTCGTAGCCGCCGAAGAACTTGAACGGCTCCCAGGTATATTTGGCAGCGACCATGACGGCGACGTTGTTGGTCACGATGCCATACTCGGTGTTGGTCGTTCCGATTAGATTGGCGCCGTTGATCGGGTTGGCATTAATGTTATTGGTGGTGGACTGGTAGGGCGCCGTCAGACTTTCAGGCCCTAGCAAGGGGTTGAGCACGCTGATCGCCTGGTTGTAACGCTGGTAGACGACGTCGGCGGAGAACTTGATGTATTCGCCGCCGAGGTCAAATCCGTAGGCATTGTTATGCGGCTCTTCCGGCGTACAGGTGGCCGCAGTCCAGGTTGCAGCGGCGGAGTAGCAGCCGCCCGAACCATCGACGAATTTGTACATCGCGCCGAAGTGGACCAGATCATAAGTGATGCGATATTTGATGGCGTCGTCCCAACGGGTGTCCTGCGTGTCGCCGCCGCCGGCCATCAGGCCGTTATAGCCGATGAACGAAAAGGAATAGGCGCCGCCCGCCGGATCGTAAGCGAGCATCGCGTCGGTACCGAGAGCGCGCTGACGACCGAAGATCAGCGTACCTAGAGGCGTGGACGATATGCCGCCATAGAATTCGTCATTGAACGTTTGGCCGGCGCGCGCGCCGTCGCCGGCGAATGAATAGCTGCCCCTGGGGAGGCCGGCGTTGGTGGTGTTGGTGGCTGCCATGTTGGCGAACTGGCCAGACTGCGGATTGATGCCGGTGGATGCGTTGAACACAACGAACCAGTCGTGCACGAACTCTTCCTTGGCCTTGATGCCCAGACCCGTCTGCGACAGGTTGTTCTGCGCGATCAGGAATTGGGGGTGGTTGCCGTTCCGATTGACCAGCGATTCGCCTTCATAGTTATAGCCATTTTCAGGTAAGCCATGGCTGACCCAGGTCACGCCGATGTCATACGCGCCGTACACGGTGATGCCGTGCCAGGTCAATGGGCAATCGGTGGCAAAAAACTCCTCGGCGCTCGCGCAGCCTGCGCTCGGAGTATCGGCGGCGAGCGCCGCAGGAATCAAAACGAAGCTTGCAGCAAGCGCCGCAAGGGCGCACCACGAGACAGACCGCATGGTACTTTCCCCTGGAAGATGCCGTCACAACAGCGGAGCATTCAGACCTGGTCAAAACGATCGCAAGGGTCGATGGAGGCCTCCGCCGCCCGCGCGAGGCGCCCTGTCATCGACTCGGCGACCGGTATATTCGCTCATATATATAGCACGGCCCTGTTGTAAAGCGCAAAGCCCCCGACGTGGTGAGCTGGCACAATGCAGGTCAGCGCAAATCGGGGCGCTTGCCGGAAGATTTATAAGGCGGCGCCTTCGATATGATGTCGCAAGGAGGAGCTTCTATGGCCGGTCCCGTAGTTCGGTTCAGGATCGATTTTGCGGAGCATTCCAGTGTTGGGCCGGGCAAGATCTCTCTTCTCGAAGCGATTCGAGATGCCGGCTCTTTGTCTCAAGGGGCGCGCGACATTGGGATGAGTTATCGCCGTGCCTGGCTCCTGGTCGAGAGTCTGAATCAAACCTTCCGGGAGCCCGTGACGGTAGCAAGCAAGGGAGGCAAGGACGGAGGTGGGATGCGAGTCACCGAATTTGGCGATGCGCTGATTAAAAATTTTCGCGAACTGGAACGAGACTTTGCGACCTTGGCAGAGCGCCGCCTTCACCCCATCAGTGCAGCCGTGATTCGACACTCCAAGTCCGGTGGCAAGGTGTCGCTGCGCACGAAGCTTGGGTAAAGCCGCGAATGGTATGACCGTCAGCAGGCGGCCAGCAGCGGAGATTGGCTGGTCTCCGCAACATCGTTCTCTTGTCCAACGGTATCAGATAAAATGCAAACCACGCACGCTCGGTGATGCGGCCGACCAGAGGTCTATGCGCACGGGGGCAACAGTAATTGCGCTGTTGGTTTCACTTACCGCGTTGCCAACTCACGCAGTGGATCTTGAAAGTCCAGACCTGGGACTCCGGGTCACGCATCTTCCTGACTCTTTGGATACTCATCGGGCTCGATGCGACGGCCCGCCGAGTTTGACCAGTCCGTCAGGGCGATACTAGGGGCGACGTTTGAACCCGTGGCGCACCAGTCTGCGGGGGGCTCGGTAACTGCCCCGAAGCTCCTGCCGCCACACATTGTGCTCACCGGTATCCCCTACCCGGAGCACGCGCTCCGAGTGGGTGATGAAGGGATCGTCGACGTCGAGTTCGCCATCGACAATAGCGGCCGGCTCCGGGATTTCAAACAGACGTACGCGGATATTGCGGGGCTGGGGAAAGACATACCTCTCTTTCTCAGCGGTGTAATTTTCTGACTTCCTGCCGACTGGGACGCATCTCAAACCGTGTCAATGGAGTTTCGGTACTCCTGGGTAGGATCAGTGAAGGACAATTGTCCAGTGAAGCCACTGCATGCGGAAGTCAGCAGCATCATGAACGTCTGTTGCGCCCGCGCCGACCGGGATTATCGAGGCGGTGTGGTGACGCAGTTTTTCCATTGCCACGAAGACCTGCTGTTCCGCTAGGTCGTAGCCAAATGGCTGCCGCGTGATAGAAGCAGGTGTCACTGAGGAGATGCAGGTCAAGACTTCGCTGACCTAAGGGGGAGGGGATTGGAGACTGCGATTCGCAGGCAGGCCACCCATGCGCGCATCCGACCGATTCCACCAGCCACCGCCCAGTGCTTGAAACAGCGCAGCCGTGTCAGCGTAACGACTGACCTGCGCCTGCACTTGGGCGTTGACGGCGGTTTGATAGGTCTGTTCGGCGCTCAGCAGCTGAAGATAGCTTGCATAGCCGGCGCGTTGCTGAGTATGCACGACATCCAATGTCACCTTGGCCGCTTCCGTGCTCGCGGCGCAGGCACGCAGCGCGTCAGCGTCGTGCTCGAGAGCAGCGAGGGTATCGGCCACATTCTGAAACGCCGCGACCACGGCACTGCGGTATTGCTGCTGCGCCTGCAGGTAGGCCGCGCGTGCCGCTCGCTCTTTGTGCATCAGCGCCCCACCCTGAAAGATCGGCTGAGTGACCTGGGCGCCCAGGTCCCAGAAGCCCGCATCGCGCGATGTGAGGCTGCTCAGGGTCAGGGCTGAGGCACCGATGTCGGCCGTGATGGCAAAGCTCGGCAAGCGATTGGCGACGGCCACTCCGATCTGCGCGGAGGTGATGTGCAGGTTCTCTTCAGCTTGACGCACATCCGGGCGCTGTTCGATGAGCCGCGAGGGCACGCTCAGCGGCAGTTCCTGTGGAAGCTTCAACTGTGACAGCTCGAACTGCTCGGGCAGCCCCTCGCTCGGCAGGGCACCAGCGAGCGCTGCCAGCAGGTCGCGCTGCTGGGCGAGCTGCTTTAGCAGCGGCGGCAGCGTGGCGCTCGCCTGAGCGAGCTGGGCTTGCTGTGCCGCCACGTCGAGGCGACTGGCGTATCCGCGCGCCTGCTGCTGACGCAGTACCTCCAGGCCTTTCTCCTCTGCGGCGATCAGTTCGCGGGTAGTCCTGATCTGCTCGCGCACGCCGGCCTCCTGGATGGCCGCGACCACGACGTTGGCGGTCAAAGCGAGGTATGCGGCGGTGAGCTCGAAGCGCGTCTGCTGCTCCGCGGCGGCCATTGACTCAACCAGCCGCCGGTTCAATCCGAAAACGTCTGGTACAAACGACACGCTGACCTCAGGCGTGAAGAGATTGAAGAGCAGCGCGCCGGAGCTGGGCGTCGGGGAAAGATCGGCAGAGGTCTTGCTGCGGCTCGCGGCGAAACCGGCCGAAACAGTCGGGTAGTACGCGCCTCGTTGCGCGAGCATGTTCTCGTGCGCAATCGTGAGCGCCGCGTCGGCAGCCTTGAGGTCCGGATTGGCTTTCAGCGCGCGCTCGACCAGGGCGTTCAAAGCGGGCGACTCAAACAGCTCCCACCATTCTCCGGGAATGTCCTGTCCGTCGAGGAAACGCTGCGTCTCGCCCCCTGCCAGGTTCGCAGCGGACGCGGTCGGTGTCAGGGGAGCCTGGGTGTAGCGGCTGACGTCGGGCGCGGCGGGCTGCCGAAAATTCGGTCCTACGGTACAGCCAGCCAACAGCAGTGCCAGCGCCGATAGTGCGCAGTGTATGGCCGATGTGTCGCGGACAGTCATGTGTGCGCCCCCGGGAGCGCGGTGGTGTCGCGGCCGAGGAACGGCATATAACAGGCTGGCACCACAACCAGGAGCAGTATCGAGCCGAGCAGCATGCCGCCAACCACCACCGCAGCCAGGGGGCGTTGCACTTCGCTGCCGATACCGGTCGAAAGCGCCGCCGGCAGCAGGCCGATGCCCGCTGACAGGCTCATCATCAGCAGCGGCCGCATGACACGGGTCGCCGCCCTGAGCATCGCCTCATCGGCGGCGGGCGTGCGTCGCCGCTGCTGAGTGAAGGTGGTAGTCATCAGAATGCCGATCATGACGGCAACGCCGAACAGCGACACGAACCCGATGGCAGCCGAAATGCTGAAGCTGAGACCAAAGAGATACAGCGCGAAAATGCCACCCGCAATCACGAAAGGAATACCGAGCAGCGCCAGCAGGCACTCGCGCGCGGAGTTGAACAGCGCGTACAGCAGACCAAGAATCAGGACGAGACTCACTGGAATGGCTATGGCCAGCCGTTCCTTGGCGGCCTGAAGCTGTCCGAACTCCCCGGCCCACACCAGGCGATACCCGCTTGGCAATTTCACATTGCGCGCGATGCGCTGCTGCGCTTCGGCGACGGTACTACCCAGGTCGCGCTCCCGGACGGTGAACCTCACCGGTATGAAGCGCTGATTGCTCTCGTGATAAATCCACGCGGCGCCGGTGTCGACGTCAATGGCAGCCAGTTCTCTCAGGGGAATGTACGCGTTGGCGCCGCCGCCCGTCGCGGCGGCGACCCGAATGTTGCCAATGCTCTGCACCGAATCACGGTAATCCTGCGGGTAGCGGACGGCGACGTCGAACTGCCGATCGCCCTCGAGCACCGTGGTGGCCGAGGCCCCTGCGGTTGCCGCCTGGATCACGGTGTTGACATCTCCGGTATTCAACCCGTACCGCGCGGCACGGCGGCGATCGACCTTGATGTCGAGATTGGGCTGCCCGAGCACCGGGAACACACCGAGGTCCGCTATGCCGCGGATATGGCTCATCTTCTCCCGCACCCGCTCGGCGAGCTGGGTAAGGGTTTCGAGATTCGGACCGATGATCTTGACGGAGTTGACCGCTTTCACGCCCGAGATGGCTTCCTGGATGTTGTCCTGAATGTACTGGGAGAAATTGAAATTGACCCCAGGTAGCTCACGCTCAAACGCCGCATTGATGTTGTTGGTCAGCTGCTCCTTGGTCAGGGCGGCAGGCCATTGCTCCTGCGGCTTGAGGACTGCAAACAGCTCGACGTTGGAGAACGGCGAAGCGTCGCTCCCGTCATCGGGGCGGCCATGCTGGGAGAACACGGTTACCACCTCGGGAAAGCGCCTGAGGATGGTACGCATTTTGCGCGCCGCAGCTTCCCCGTCCGCCAGCGAGAGCGTCATGGGCATCGAGGCGCGGATCCAGTAGTTGCCTTCTTCGAGCGCGGGCAGGAACTCACTCCCGAGCCGCGGCACCAGCCAGGCAGCGACCACGAGCGCCAGCAGACCCGCGCCGATGACGACGTTGTGGCGGGCGAGCACGAAGCGCAGCAGCGGATCGTAGAGACGGTGCAGCGAGCGCACGATCAGGGTTTCGCTCTCGGCTACATGTTCGGGGAGCAACAACGAGGCCAGCGTCGGGGTCACGGTAAAGGTGGCAATGAGGGCTCCGGCCAGTGCGTAACCATAGGTACGCGCCATCGGCCCGAAGATGGCCCCTTCGACGCCCTGCATCGTGAAGAGCGGAACGAACGCGGCGACGACGATGAGTGCCGCAAAGAACACGGCACGATCGACCTGAACGGCGCTGACCAGGATCAGTCTCAGGCGATCGGTCCAACCGTGCATTGCTGGCGCATGATGCGGTGTGGCTGAGGGGCCGGGCCCCCATTCACCGCGCGCGAGGCGCTGCAGCAATCCCTGTCGCTCGGCTGGCGGCGCCTGGAAATTGCGGAAGATGTTCTCGACCAGTATGACGGCGGACTCGACGATGATCCCGAAGTCGACGGCGCCGAGGGAGAGCAGGTTGGCGCTCTCGCCTCTGACCACCAGTACGATGATCGCAAACAGCAACGCGAAGGGGATGTTGACGCCCACGATGATGGCGCTGCGCAGGTCACCGAGAAAGATCCACTGGATCAGAAACACCAGCAGGCATCCAAACGCGAGGTTGTGCAGCACCGTGTGAGTGGTGACACCGACAAGCGCACCACGGTCGTAGATCGGGACCAGGCGCACGCCGGGCGGAAGACTGCCGTCGTGATTAAGCGAATCGATTTCCGCCTTGACTTTCGGCAGCATGTCGGCGGTCCTTTCCGTGCGACTCATGACGACGATGCCGGCCACGGCGTCGTCTTCACTGTCGTGGCCCCAGATTCCGAGGCGCGGCACGAAGCCCACGGACACCCGGGCAACGTCCTTGACCTGCACCGGCACGCCCCCGGACTGGGTGAGTACGACGTCCTGAATATCGTCGAGCCGTGAACCCTGGGTCAGATCGTCGTTGCCGCCATCGTCTATAAGACCCACGCCGCGGATGTTGATCGACTGCTGGCCAACGCGGATTTCCCGACCGCCGACGTTGACATTCGCGTTGCCGAGCGCAGTCAACACCTGCGCGAGGCTCAGGTTGTAGCCTTCGAGCTTGTGCGGGTCGATTTCCACCTCGAATTGCTTGGTCGGTCCACCCCAGCTGTTGACCTGAACGATGCCGGGTATGGTCAGCAACCGACGGCGCACGATCCAGTCCTGAGCGGTACGCAGATTGGTCAGACCGAAATGCTTTGGTCCCACCACCTGGTAGCGGTAGATCTCGCCGGTGGTGCTGTTCTGCTGAATCGTGGGTGGGACGCCACCGGGCAGATTGACATTCTGCTGTAGGGCGATCGCGGCCTGTGCGTAAGCGAAATGAAAATCAACGCCGTATTTGAACACCACGCGCACGAACGACAGTCCATAGAAGGATGTCGAGCGGATGACGTCGATCCCCGGCGTCGTGTACAACCCGATTTCCATCGGTCGCGTGTAGTAGCGCTCCATCTCCTCGGCCGACAGTCCCGGGGCCTGCGCGGTGATCTCGAGGATGACGGGGGTTGGATTGGGATAAGCCTCGATGTTGAGCGCTTTGAAGGCAACGAGCCCGCCGCCGGCGAACAGCAGCAGACCGAACACCACGATGGCTCGGCGGCTCAGGCAGAAGGCGACCAGGGACTTGAACACGGAGTGGGCTGCGATTGCCGGGGCGCGGTCAGTCGCTCGGCGGAGCCTCGAGCAGGTTGCTCAGGAAGACGCCACCCTCGGTCACTGCGAGCTCGTTGGCCTTTAGTCCTGACAGTACCTGATAGCGTCCCTCGTGCTGGAGGCCGAGCGTGAGAGCGCGCTCGGTGAAGTGCCGTTGATCGGTCGTGACCCAGGTGATCAGCGAGCCATCACCCTCGCGTACCACGGCGGTAGTGGGGACGGCGAGGCTTTCGACGGGGTCCGCAGTGCGGACGACGATAGTGGCGAGCATTCCTGGCCGAAGGTCGCCCTTCGGATCCTCCACTCGCGCGCGCACCGTCAGCCGGTGTGTGTTTGGGTCAATCGTCGAGTAGACCCTGGACAGGCGGCCGAGATACTGGCGATCGGGGTAGGCAGGCACCTTCACCCAGATTCTCTGTCCGACGCGCACCCGCGGGCTGTCGGTCTCGGCGACGTTGGCGACCACCCAAGTGCTGTGGGCAGCCGTTCCGGGCGAGTCGAACTGGCCGGTCGCCACCATGCGATCGATCTGGTCGTCCGCCTTTCCGAGCGCACGCAGCGCGTCACGGGCGGCTTTGAATGCGGCCGCCGCAGTTTGTCGCGCGGCCACGGCTCCCTCGAGTTCTTTGGGTGCGATGCCATTCGCTTCTCCCAGGGACTGCGCGCGCAGCAGCTCCTTGCGGTTCATCTCAAGATTTGCCGCGGCGCTGATGAGAGTCGACTCTGCCTGGATGACCGCAGGATCTTCATCGAAACTGACCGTGCCGACGGTCTCGGACTCGACGACGAAGAAAAATGTACTTACCGGTTCGATCTTGAGGGCATTGCGCTGCTCGGCAGACAAGTCGAGCGCCTTGGCGAGGGCTGCCGCGGGGTCCGGCCCCGAACTACCCGCATCGGCATTGGACGGCCCAGGGCTCCGGCGACAGCCGAACGCGAGCACGGCCACGCCGATCGATGCGCTGATCAGCAGCATGCGGGCGGCAGGATTCAGCATCTCGCTCGCCAATCGATGAGAGAAAGCATCGGGGGATAGCACCCACGGTGACTGCAGACGGCAAAGGCCGGGTGTCAGTCTAGGGAGCTGGCGCGAGCAACGGGGTGAAGAGAGCATTACCGATCGGTAATGCTCACGCCGCGAGGTCTAGATACCGGGCGCGGGCAACACCAGGCGCGCGATCAAACCGGGCCCCGCGTCCTCGAGTTGGAGGCTGCCGCCGTGCAAGCGTGCGATCGCCAATACACTCGCGAGACCCAAACCCCAACCCGGCACGGCGCGATCGAGCCGGTAGAAGCGGGTGCCAACGCGCGTGCGCTCCTCCTCGGGAATGCCGCGCCCATTGTCACGTACGGTAAGGGTCACGGAGCTGCCCTCGCGGCGGGTGTCGACCTGGATCGCGCCGCCGGTGGGGGTGTACTTGATCGCGTTGTCGATCAGGTTCGCAACCGCGTTTGCCAGCAAGTCCCCATCGCCCGTCACGTTAGGCTGGGCGTCCAACGTGTGGGTGAGCGTCAGGCCCTTGGCCTCCGCAACAGCATCGTAGAGCTCGAGTGCATTGACCGCAATCGCGTTCAGCGAAACCGCCGCGAAAGTCTGCCGCCGCGCGCCCGATTCGACCTCGGCAATTCGCAGTAGTTTGTCGAATACGACGTTGAGGTCCTGGATCTCGGCAATCGCGAAGCCCACTGCGTCCGGCAAAGCGTCGCCGGGATTGGCGGCATTCTGAGCCGTGTACAGGCGCGCCAGAACCCGTGACAGCGGCGTGCGAATGTTGTGGGCAATCGTGTTGGACACGTGCCGCACGCCCTCCATGAGAGCGTGGATCCGATCCAGCATCGCGTTGAAGTCGCGGCTCAAGCGCGCGAATTCATCCCGGTTTGCCGAGATCGGCACGCGCTGCGCCAGGTCTCCGCGCTCGATCTGCGCAGCTATCTGGCGGATGGTGCCGATACGCTGCTCGAGCTGCCGCCGAAATAGCAAGGCCCCGACAACCGCCATCAGCAGCGTCACGATGGCGCCGGACACGATCGCTTCGCGTATGAGCTGCTCGAGCTGGTGCTGATCCTGCATGTCCCGCCCGACGATGAGAATGCTGCCATCGTCGAGTGCTGTAACGCGCAGCCGGCTTCGGGACGGCCTGCCGGCGCGCAGGACCGGATGTTCGGAGATGCTGGGCGTCGGGGTGGCGAGCTCGGGCGTGACGGCCAGATTGCCCGCCACCACTTGGCCGTCCGGAGCGACGAGTGTGTAGACCTCGGTATCTGAATCGATGCCATCCCCGAGAAGACTATTGATATGGCTGCCCAGGGCAGGTGAGCGGCTCCTGTTGTGGTAGTCCACGAGTCGCTCCGTAGTCGTGTCGATCTGGCTGTCGATGCGACGTTGCCAGACGCCGACAGTCTGCACATAGAAGACCACCAGCAGGACGGTCATCGTGAATACGATGAGTGCGCCGAAACTCAACGCCTGGCGAAAGGCGATCGAGGACCACCAGCGCGCGAGCGTTCCGCTCATCCCACTACCTCACGCGATGGCCCGACGGTCGAGAGCGTATAACCGACGCCGCGCACCGTGTGGATGAGTGGAACCGACGCATCTTTGTCGATCTTGCTTCTCAGGCGGCTTATGTGCACGTCAATGACATTGGTCTGCGGGTCGAAGCGATAGTCCCACACCGACTCCAGCAGCATGGTGCGCGTCACCACGCGTCCCTGGTGCAGCAGCAGATAGGCCAACAGCCGAAATTCCCGCGGTTGCAGCGCGATGGTCCGGCCGGCACGCTCCACGCTGCGGGCGATCAGATCAACCCTCATATCCGCCACGTGCATTTCCCGCACATCCTCGTCGGGCTGCGAGCGTCGCAGGACGGCCTCGATACGCGCAGCGAGCTCGGAGAACGCGAAGGGCTTGGTGAGATAGTCGTCACAGCCATCCTTGAGACCGCGGACACGCTCATCGGTCGCGGCAACAGCGCTCAGGACGACCACCGGGGTTTTGCGGCCCAATGAGCGCAAGGTCTTCAGTATCGACAGGCCGTCGATGTCATTCGGCAGCATGCGGTCGAGAATGATCACGTCCCATACTTCCCCGACCGCTCGGCCGAGGGCGTCTACGCCCTCCCGGCAGACAGCCACCCACCAGCCGAGCTCGCGCAGCCCGGTAGCGACGTACTGTGCGTTTTCCGTGTCGTCCTCGATGATGAGGCAACGCCGCATGCTTAGGATCCGAGCGCGTAAGATGCGCATAGTATCGCCCAGGTTCTGGTCTCACGATGGCCCGCTCGTCGGCCGGGCAGACCTTGCCAATCGGTAACCTCGCCGGCGGTAGGCGACTACGCGAATTGCAGCATGAAGTCGGGCAACCGAAGAGCATTCCCTGCAGGCGCTCCATCGCGCCGGAGTCTCATGACGTTCGAGATGGGCCGAAGCAACACTTCGGAGGAAACCAGCGACTAATCGCGGCAGAGTTATACAATATCAACGATATCTCGCTTGAGCTTTACGCCCGAGCTGATCGGAAGTCGGCTGCCAAAGTGACTCAGCGGATGCGGTAGGTCGCGATGACCGAGACGATCAGGGACTACCTCAAATTCAATTATAAGCATCTCGCTCCGCGGGTTGCAGCGCGGGCCGTCGAGCAAATACCTGAGCGGCGAGGAATTCTACCCAAGCTTCCGGTGCGGTTTACCCGTGCTGAAGCCCCGCGAAACGTGGGCTGTGACGATTTCGCCTGAGATGCGTTGGACAGGGTGTGTCATGCCTGCGGATGTGCTTTGATCGGTGCTGCGATCCACTATCTCCCCGAGCCTCTTGAGCCGCTCGCCGACGGAAACGTGTTGATCTGCTGCTCGCGGCCGCGAGGCGCCATTGCGATCGACTTTTAAGGGCGCGGACCGAGGATGGTCACCGATGAAAAACAACTTTGATGCAATCGTCATCGGAACTGGGCAATCGGGACCATTCCTGGCAGTGAGGATGGCGGCTGCCGGCCAGCGGGTCGCCATTATCGAGCGCGGCCGATTCGGCGGAACCTGTGTCAATACAGGCTGCATCCCGACCAAAACACTGGTTGCGTCCGCGTATGCTGCGCACGTGGCACGCCGCGCGGGCGAATTCGGTGTTCAATTGGCGGGGTCAATACGTACTGATATGAAGCGAGTGAAAGCTCGCAAGGATGAAATTACCGGGAAATCAAGAAGTGGCTTGGAATCATGGCTCAAGAGCACGCCGAACTGCACGGTGTACCGCGGGCATGCGCGCTTTGAAGCGCCGAACGAGGTGCGGGTTGGCGAGGAGCTACTTACGGCCCGGCAGATTTTCATCAACGTCGGAGCACGCGCGGCGATACCGTCCATGCCTGGAGTGGCGGACACGCCATATCTGACCAATTCCACGTTGCTGGATCTGGACATTCTACCGCGACATCTCGTCATCGTCGGCGGTGGTTACGTGGGATTGGAATTCGGGCAAATTTTCCGACGCTTTGGCAGCGAGGTGACCATCATCGACAGAACGTCGCGCCTGATCGCCCATGAAGATGAGGACGTATCAATGGAAGTGCAGGCGATTCTCGAGCGCGAAGGCATTCAGGTGCGGCTCAACGCGACGTGCATCGAGCTGATGAGTCACGGCGAAGAGGTCGGAGCGCGCGTCGATTGCGCTGACGGCGTGGTGGAGGTGAGTGGGTCGCACTTGTTGCTGGCAATGGGCCGGACCCCCAACACCGGCGACCTCGGCCTGGAAAAGACCGGGGTTGCGCGCGATGCCCACGGATACATCGTAGTCGACAATCAACTGCGCACCAATGTTGCGGGCATCTGGGCACTCGGCGATTGCAACGGACGGGGCGGATTCACGCACACCTCTTACAACGACTTCAAGGTCGTAGCGGCCAACCTTTTGGACCACGACACGCGCAGCGTCGCCGACCGCATCAGGGCTTACAATCTTTATGTCGATCCTCCGCTCGGGCGATGTGGAATGACGGAGCGTGAGGCGCTTGCCTCCGGACGGCGTGTGCTGATCGCGCGGCGGCTCATGGCGGATGTCGGCCGGGCGGTCGAGAAAGGCGAGACACAGGGGTTCATGAAATTGCTTGTGGATGCAGACTCGAAAGAGTTCCTGGGAGCCACCATTCTCGGCACCGGTGGCGATGAGGTGATTCACTGCGTGCTGGATCTGATGTATGCGCGGGCGCCGTACGCGGTGATGCAATGGGCGATGCACATTCATCCCACGGTCTCCGAACTGCTTCCCACCATGCTTGACCAATTACGGCCTCTTGAGGCATGACCGCCCCGCATAAATACGGGGCGAACCTCATCCAGTGCGGGCGAACGCGAGTTCTCGCTGGCACCGTTCACGAGCAAGGATCGAGCTGCCCCGGGACATCCAAGCCCGCTAGCGGTCGCTGGCGACCCGGGCGGTTCTGAAGGTAAGCCTGCGCCGCACCGCGAGCGCGGTCCCGCCGAGCACCAGCACAGAGGCGACGGAAAGCCGCAGAGTAATGGGCTCGGCAAACAGGACAATCCCCGCAAGTGCGGCGATCACCGGCACACTGAGCTGCGCGTTGGCGGCCGCGATGGCCCCGAGCTTGGGCAGCGCCGTATACCAGGCCGCATAGCCGAGCCCTGAGGCGATCGAGCCCGACAGCACCGCGAGCACGATGCCCTCGGTGTCGGTTGAACGATGGGTCCAGAGGAGTACGCTGATGAGCAGTGTGCCGGGTACTGAGCGAGCGAAGTTGCCGGCATTGTCTGCGAGCGCGTTTACCGAGCGCCGCCCCCGCAGTGAATAGACGCCCCACGCGCAGCCGGCAATCAGCATCAAGATCGCATCCGGTGCCGGCGGTGCTGTGATCCCCGGGAACAGCAGCAGGATCAGTCCGGCCACGGCGAGCAGCCAGCCTATGACAACGGTGCGGTCGATGCGCTCGCCGCCGACGAACCCTGCAGCAATCATTACCACCTGCACTGCGCCGAACAGCAGCAATGCGCCGGTACCTGCCGTGAGCCCGACGTAGGCGAAGGTAAAAGCGATGGCATACGCGAGCAGCGCCAACCCCGATCGCCAGTCGCCGCCCAATCTCTGGCCGCGTCGGCCGATGCGTACCAGCAGCCACAGCGTGAGCGCGCCGGCGGTCAGGCGAATGCTCATGAAGCTCGCAGGGTCGATGTGCGCGTCGCGCAGCGCCATCCGGCACAGCACCGAGTTGGCCGCGAACGCCAGGAGTGCGAACACGGTAGCCACGACGACGCGGTTCACTTCAGCGCCTGCTCCAGGTCGGCGATCAGATCCTCCGGCTCCTCAATCCCGACCGACAGGCGCAGCAGATTCTGCGGTGTGCGCGATTCCGGCCCTTCGATCGAGGCCCGATGCTCGATGAGGCTCTCCACTCCGCCGAGACTCGTCGCCCGTGCAAACAGTCGCGTGCAGCTGGCGGTTTTGAGCGCCGCCTGCCGCCCTCCCGACACGCATATGGACAGCACCGCGCCGAAGCCCCCCGGCATCTGCGCCACTGCGGTGGCGTGAGCGCGGTGCTGCGGCAGCCCCGGATAGAACACCTGCTCGATGGCCGGATGGCGCGCGAGGAATTCTGCTAATTGCAATGCTCCGGCGCACTGCGTGCGAACCCGCAGCGCCAGCGTTGCGATGCTGCGCCTCAGCAGCCAACAGTCGAACGGCGCCAGTGCCGCGCCGGCGGTGCGCTGCCAGGCCTGCAGGTGCTCGAGCAGCGCGTGGTCCTCGCGCACCACCGCCAGTCCGCTCAGCACATCGCTGTGACCGCCGAGATACTTGGTGCCACTGTGGATGACGAGGTCGACACCGAAGTCGCAGGGCCGTTGGCAGATGGGTGTGGCGAAGGTGTTGTCGCAGACCACCAGCGCTCCTGCCCGATGGGCGATGGCAGTGACCGCCTCGAGATCCGTGATGTTGAGCAGCGGGTTGGTCGGCGTTTCGATCCAGACCATGCGTGCGCGCCCGCCGACGGCATTCCTCACCGCTGTCAGGTCGGTGAAATCGGCAAGCTCCACCGCAATGCCGCGACGCTTACAATGTTCGGTGAACTGCTTGACCGAGCCATAGTAAGCATCGAGCGGTGCTACCAGGCGATCGCCCGCGTTAAGCAGCTCCAGCGCCGCCATGTTAGCCGCGAGCCCCGAGGCAAAGGCGGCGGCCCCGATGCCACCTTCGAGGGCCGCAATGCAGGCTTCGAGCGAGGTGCGGTTTGGTGTGCCTTCGCGACTGTAGCGATAGCCGCGCGGGTAGCTGCCATCCGCGCTGCGCTCGAAGGTGGTGCTGAGGTAGATCGGTTGCGACAGCGCGCCGGTTGCTGGCTCGGGCGCGTGGGCGCTGTGTACACACAGGGTGTTCTGGCCAACCGGCTTGCTCATCGAGAGGTTCCTTAAGGCGCTGACCGGGTGTTGCGGCTATCTGGGGACGAAGATGTTCTTCGGCAGACGCACGTGGACACCCACGTTTGGCTTGTCGACCAGCTGCGTAATGGCCACGTTCCCGGCGATGCTGACCAGTTGGTACGCTTCATGGTGCGTCAGCTGCTTCTCGGTCACCAGGAAATCAACCATTTCCTGGATCGCCGTGCGCGTGGCCACGTTCAGATCCGGGTCGGTGGCCATGCTGATGTAGTCGGTCGGCGTCTGCGCCCGCGGCCAGATGAGCTTCATGTCCTTGCGCACAGTGAGCTGCAGGCGCGCGCGCAGCGAGGTCTCGATCGCAGTCTGATCGACCTCGCCATCACCCTGCGCGACGTGGCCGTCGCCGACCTCGAACAGGGCGCCGCGGGCAAAAACCGGGATATACAGCGTGCTGCCCGCCACCAACTCGCGATTGTCGAGATTGCCGGCGTGACGCCCTGGCGGATTGCTGCTGACGCGTCCGGCCTCGGGCGCAGGCGCCACGCCCATGCTGCCGAAGAAGGGTCGCAGTGGTATCACGATCCCGGGGGCGAACTGCGCGGTCATGCGGTGGCGGTCGAGTGGGATGATGCGCACCGGCGCGTTCGGCTCGCAATTATCCGGCAACACCCCTTTGCAGCCGTTGTAACCATAGTCGATTGCCAGGTCGATCGACTGAATCGTGACCTCGAGCACATCGCCCGGCTCTGCACCCTCCACATACACCGGCCCCGTCAGGATGTGACCCCCGGGGCCACGCCGATCGCCGGTCACCTGACTGACGATTTCCTTGAGCGAGGTTTGGATGCGATCGTCGGGTACGCCGGCCTTCGCCAGCCCTTCGGGCGTGTTGGTCAGTAGTGTATCGACGTCGATGACGTCGCCCGAGGCAATCCGCAAGGCCGGGGGCGCTTCCGACCAGTAGTAGCCGTACGCGATAGTGGTCGGTGTGGCCTCGAGTCGGTGCACCTCCGGGGAGCGTGCATGGACCGCAACCGCCGCGAGGAACGCGAGGCCCGCGGAAAGGGTCAGATTTCTGTACATGGATGCCCCCTTCCCGTACATGAGACCTCCGGCAAAATCGCCGTCTTGAGCTGGTGAGGGATATTGCCTGCTTTACGCGGTGAGTGCGCGCCTGGCACATGGTGTTCGCGCGGCCGGAGAGTCGGCAGGCGGTGCGAGCCGTTGCGCATGCGCCTTCATTGACGCTGAGCCATGTCAGTATGCGGATGTGGCACTTGCGGGGAAGTGGCCGTACGCCGAGTGCTGCAGGCGGCAGCCGAGCGCGATCGGTGAGCCCACCCACGCAGCGTCGCGGTCGGTGGCAGCTAGGCGAGGTGGACGTATCGTGAAGTCATCGCTGGCCCATACGCAAGCTAAGCGATCGCGTGAGCCAACGCGAGCGCACGGTCGACGTGTAAGGCCAGCCGCGCTGAACCTTTGCATCGAAGCTGACGCTGCAACTGGGACAGGACGTAACCCTCGGCTCAAGGGTCAATTTGCTGGCGCAGCGCGGACATCGGGGGCGTGCCATTGGAACGTCCAGAAGCGTTCCAACAATCGCTCCGAGGAACCAGAAATAGATCAGAAAGGCCCCGAACATCCAAAGACGTTTAAACAGACTCACAGAATGTTCGGGATAGAGCCAGACAAGCGCGGCCGCCAAGACAATCATCAGGAGCCATCGGAGGCGGCCAGCAAGGCGCAGTTGCAGTTGGAGGTGTTCCCTCACCCTCATGGCTCAATCGTACGCGCGAAGGCACTCATCCGCTCCCTGTCACATCTTCGCGACGTCCCAATCCGGCGACAACTCCCGCAGAGTGCAGCCTGAGCACCGTCCTGGCCGAGAGCGAGAGATCAGGCTCCGCGGACCTCGCACTTATCGAAACCCACGCCGCAGAACGGGCAATAGGCGATCCGGCGGCCGATTCCGTACTGATTGGCAATCTGGATTCCGAGTCGTTCACGGCAGGTTGGGCACCGCGTGCGATCGAGATACAACAGCGCGCCGAACGCGACGGCTACCCCAAGGGCGCCCACCGCGACTGTCACGTAGCTGTACGCGTAGCCGAGGTTGCTCGTCATGGCCCAGATCACCGCAGAGACTGCGATGAGGAGGCCACCGAATCCCAGGGCTCTGCGCGCGCGCTTCGAGCGCCCTCTGAAGTATTCCCGGATTGTGACGGCGGCGTAGTTCACGGTCATGGCCAAGGGATCCTATCGCGCCCAACACTCAAAGGCGACGTTGTGCTCTACAACGCTATGCTCGATCCCGAGCTGTTCGGTGGGCGTCGCGCACCGTCGCGAAGTTCCTGGACGGCATGCCGCTCGAGTCGTTGCAGGCTGCATGCGGCGGTTCAGGACTACCGTGACCGGCTCGGCCCGGGCGAGTGCGCAAGGGTCGCGCTGATCACCTCCGATCGTCGGCAGGCGGACCCGAATCGTCAGGTGGTTCGGGCGATCGGCGCGACGATCACAACCTCTTGGCCGCGGTCAGCGTGACGGCGCGGCATTCGCCGGCGCGAACACGGCGACGGGCTTCCAGGTGGGCTCGCTCCAGATGGTCAGCTTGCCAACAAGAAGCGCGACGGCGATACGGCTGGCTGCCGCCGCGGCCGTCTGGTTGATTCAACGCGCCGCGGGTTAGAGGACGGCGATGCCACGGATCCGATCGGATCCTAGACGGACGAGAGGCTGAGCGATAACCTAGCTGACCGGATTCTCCCCTGGGATAAAACCTTGGGGATTGGCGCTGTGCCTGAACCCGCCTGCGCTTTGCAGGGACCCGGCTGCAGAGCCACACGGTCCATGCAAACGCCCCAATACCGCGCTTTCATCAGCTACAGCCACCGTGACTCCCGGTGGGCGTCGTGGCTGCACGGCGCGCTCGAGAGGTACCGTCCGCCCAAGCCACTGATCGGCACCGTCACCGAGCGCGGTGAAGTGCCCAAACGGCTCACGCCGATCTTCAGGGATCGGGACGAGTTGCCCACGGCAACCGATCTGGGGACGTTGATCAACGCGGCACTGAGCGCCTCGGCCAACCAGATCGTGATCTGCTCGCCGGCGGCGGCGACCTCGAAGTGGGTCAACGAGGAGATCCTTGCCTTCAAGCGCCTGGATCGCGAGGGTCAGATATTCTGTCTGATCGTCGGCGGCGAACCGAATGCGACGGATATACCCGGTCGCGAGGCCGAGGAGTGCTTCCCGCCAGCCTTGCGATTTCACCTCGGTCCGGACGGCCTACCCAGCGGCCAGCGTACCGAACCGATCGCCGCGGATGCGCGCCCCGGCAAGGACGGTGCAAATAACGCCAAGCTCAAGCTGATCGCCGGGCTCCTGGGGGTCGGTTTCGACGCGCTCAAGCGGCGCGAGGTGCAGCGCCGCAATCGTCGCCTGTTCGCCTTCTCGTGCGCCGCCGGCGCGGGCATGGTGCTGACCAGCGGGCTCGCGGCGTACGCCCTGATCCAACGCGCCGCGGCGCAGCGCCAGACGCTGCGTGCCGAGCACGAGGCCCGCACGGCCAAGGAGACGACTCGCTTCCTCGTGGACTTGTTCAAGGTCTCCGACCCGAGCGAGGCGCGCGGCAATACGGTCACGGCGCGGGAAATGCTCGACAAGGGCGCGGCACGTGTTGACCAAGAGCTCGCCAAGGAGCCGGCGATTCAGGCGACCCTGATGGATACGCTGGGCAGCGTGTACATGGGGCTCGGACTCTATGCCCAGGCGCGGCCGCTGCTCGATCGCGCCGTGGCGACTCGGCGCCGTGTGCCAGGGATCGACCCCCTGGAGCTGTCTGACTCACTGAGCCATCAGGGCGATCTATTGGCCCTGCAGGCCGAGTTCGACGCCGGCGAGAAGGCCTACCGCGAAGCGATCCGCATCGCCTCGTCGCGTCCGCAGGACCGGCAAAGCCAAGTGGACCTCGCGAATTCACTCGCCGGGCTCGGCACCTTGCTCGATTTGGAAGGCCGCTATGCAGATGCCGAGAAGACTCTGCGCGAGGCCCTCAATCTGCGGCAAGCGCTCTATGGCACCAAGGATCCAGGCGTCGCGCGCACGCTGAAGGATCTCGCCCGGACGATAACTCGAGGCGGCAACCCCGGCGCCGCGATCCCGCTGATGCAGCGCGCACTGGCCATCCAGCGGGAGCTGCGCGGCAACGAGCCGCATCCGGATCTCGCGGAAGTGCTCAACGATATGGGGTACGTGTTCGACGAGAATGGCGACTTGGACAACGCCGAGAAGTTCTATCGGGAATCGCTCGCGATGTACCGGCGGCTGCTCGGCGACAAGCACCCGTACGTCGCGACCGAGCTCGAGAACGTTGCGCTTACGGCGCAGAGCAAGGGCGATTTCGCAAGCGCCGAGGCGCTCTTGCGGCAGTCGCTCGAGATCCACCGCGACCTGCAGGGAGAAAGTCACCCAGAATTCGCGCGAGCGCTGTTCAATCTCGCCTCTGTGCAGTACGACCGCGGCGAAAACCGTGAGGCACTCGCCAACATGCGTCAAGCGTTGGCGATTTATCGCAAGGCCTACTCTGCGGATCATCCTGAGATTGCTATCGTGTTGAACGTAATGGGTTTCGGGTTGACGATGGCCGGCGATTACGGCCAAGCCGACCGGTACCTCCAGGAAGGACTCGCGATGCGGCGGCGGCTGTTCAAGGGCGAATCGCCCGAGATTGCCTCGAGCCTGATGATGCTTGCGGTCCTCAGGGTCGCCGAGGGCAAGTATCCGGAGGCGCTCGAGTTGGCGCAGAGCGCAAGAGGCATTTTCACGGCCGCGCTATCGGCTGACCACTGGCGCACCGCGATCGCAGAGAGCATCGAGGGCGCTGCGCTCACTGGGCTCGGGCGCTACGCCGAGGCGGAAGCGCGACTCACGCACGGCTGCGGGGTGCTGAGCAAGAACAGCGGCGCGGAGTGGGTCTATCGAAGCCTGGCACAACAGTACCTGGACACGCTGCGTCGCCGCGAGCGTTATGTAAAAGGTTCGGCGTCACCGCCAGCGGCAGCAATCGCTGCTGCGCCGCACACCCCCGCAGCGAGATAGCAAGAGTCAACTCCTCAGTTAACAGTGAAAAGTGGCGCCCGTTGCTTGGTCGCATGTGCGACAATAACTGCGCTAGCGTTATTAACGAGAACAAAGCCTGGGTGGATCGGCACAGCAGGGGATAGTGGCATCCCTGCATAAAAAAATTTACGGGGAGAAGCCATGCGCAGCCTTTCCAGTACGAGACTTCTCAGCAGAGAAGCGCAGGCGGCCTCGCCTCTGCGGGCACGGTGCGCGGTCGCTGCCATCGCACTGCTGACCTCCGCGGTGGCTCACACGGCGCCGCCTCCCTTGCCCCCGCAGCAGCTCACCGTGGCCTTCACGAATGCCTTCCCCAACGGGTCGGTCGACAGCCTGACGATGCCGAACTCGGGCCCGCCGACGTACAGCGCGGCGATCGCGGCCACGAATCCGCTCCTTACGGGCGGCACGCCGCAGAACTTTTACACCGCGCTCACGTGGGTTACGAACCCCGTCACCAGCACGCTGGATCTGATTTACGCGGATGCGGAACAGCATAAGATCTGGCGCCTGCCGGGCCCCACGTACAAGACTCCCAGTCTGATCTTTTCCTGG
The DNA here is from genome assembly GCA_963837075.1 of uncultured Gammaproteobacteria bacterium. Taxonomy (GTDB): domain Bacteria; phylum Pseudomonadota; class Gammaproteobacteria; order Steroidobacterales; family Steroidobacteraceae; genus 13-2-20CM-66-19. The sequence goes on from CAWILY010000009.1 coordinate 2,804,135, forward strand.
TCGCGCAAGGGCTCCGGACCGGCATACCCGGTAGGCCTGGCCGCGGATAGCGCCGGCAATGTGTACGCCATATCACCCAGCTGCGCCTGGGACGCGCCGGGAGTATGGGTCCTGCCGATTACTGCAGCGGGTACCTATGGCGCGCCGCTCCTCATCGATAAGACGTTCCAGGATCCCACTACCCAAAAACCCGTCAGCACCCTCGCTCTGACGGAAGTCGTGGTGGCCGGTACAGGTACCGCGGCGACCCCTCCACCAGCAGGCGCGTGGAATGCCCCCGACCTGCTCGTGCTGGTCGCCGATCCGCTCAACACGCGAGTGATGCGTTATTCGCAGAGTCAGATTCAAAGTGTTCTCACCCCGCCCTCGCACACCCCGCTCCAGGGGCCGACTTCGACGGTGGTTACGCCGGCGCAGTTCTCGACCCAGGCAATTCTCAAAATCCCCCCCGTGGCGGTCGGTATGGATATCGAGCAGGATCCGAACACGGGTGACATGAGCCTGCTCTTCTCGACGGTCGGCGGCAGGATCCTGGATTTCGACTCGGTCCAGAACGCCTTCATCACGCCCTACGCGATAAACCTCGGGTTCGGTCTGACGAGGCTCAAAGTCGGCACTTACCAGAACACTCCGTATGTGTTCGTCGGGCAGCTCGGCGGGCAGATCCTGGAATTCGCCGCTCCCCCGAAGGGCAGCTCCAACAAGACGCCATTCGCGCGCGTGAGCAAAGGTGTCGGCAACCCTACGGATCTGGCGGTAACGACTTCCGGCTCTACGCTGGCGGGCAGCCCGGGCAGCCCGGGCGGCTGCATTAACAACCCCGCGGGCTGCGTCATTCTTCCTCAGCTTTCGCTGGACATCACTGGCGTGGGCACCAGCAATATTCCGCCGAACGCTGCCATCGTGGCGGACAGCTGCTTCTTCGTAGACCCGCGCGTCACGATGAGCGACGGTGACCCGAGCTACCTCAATGAGCCACTGGACATCGGGGATTACTGCTCCAACATGCCCCACGTCCTACTGTCAAATATGATGTACGGCGCTTCCGGTGCCACGGGAGCGGCGCTTTATGCCGCGAAGATCACGGCATCGACGCTCAACCAGTACAACAGCCAGACAATGACCACCCCCATCAACAACACCTTGACCACCTTCAACGTCGACCCCCTGGGGGCCCTTGGCACAACCACCCCGCAGTGCGGGGAACTGAATGGTCCGATCGCTGTATGGGGACCGCTCCCCGGGGTCGAATCAAATATCCCCGAAGGCACCACCCTCACCGACATTTCGGTGGCCTGTAACTCCAACGCCGACCCGCCGCCCGCTGGTAAAGGTAACCACCCTTCGATACTCATCGAGGGCGCTGCACTGGTCGGGTTGAATGCCGGCTACATCGATGGCGAGTTCGCCAGCCTGCAGTCCGCGTTCAGTCAGATCATCTCGCCGCCCGTTACGCCGCCCGCCACGCAGATCCTCGACACCACCCCGCCCACGATCGTGCCGGCCATTCAGAGCTACATTACCAATAGCCTGAACTACTTCAACCAGGGCGTCGCGGTCGCCGCGGCCGGCGGGTCAGCGCTGCCGTATTACAACTGCGCTCTCAACACACTCGCTACCGGCGCACGATACGTGCAAGCGACGGACAACTCGAACCCGGGAGCTTTCGCAGCCGGGCCTCCGCCGTCCGATGATGAAAATCCGTCTGGCACCTTGATCATGCGGTTCGACAACCTGTACTACGAAGTCAACATATTCGCGGGCAATGCACCCATCACGACCGACGCGCTGAACCCTGCGACCAGCGTGCCCCCTTGCCAAACCAACACGATTACGACCTTCAGCATCGTCGATGCGAACGGTAACCCCCCGAGCGCGTCGGGACCGTTCTACACGGACCCGGAGGATAATAACGATCCCAAGCTCATCGATGGTTCGCCAGGTTCGCCAGGTGGTACGCCAGGTCCAACGTACTTTCTAGTGTGGACGACGACCGGCTTGCAGGGGACCACCCCGTGCAATCTGTCGACGTCGGACGGGTTCTGGAATCTGGCGGTGCCCGCCAATTCGACCTTCAACATCAGCAACCCTCCCACCCCCAGCAGCCCCCCCCCGCCCTATATGTTGGCTTACACTTACAGTGACAATTCATATAACGTGACGGCCACGCTGACTTGCGGAGGCGCTTCGAGTAGCTTTGCGTACGAGGTCGAGTAACTTTGAGTACGTCGTAGTTAGAATAGCTTCGTAGCGCAACGCACCCATCCGAAAAGCACATTCTCTTGTCGCACGCGGCGCGTGTTTTCCGTCCACGCGACCCAGACCAACTGTCCGCCTCAATTCGCGGGCGGCAGGCTTGTCCGGTGCGGCCCCTGAAGCAACCCCGCGAATCGTGGGCTGTGCCGATCCGGCGTGAGATGCGCCGCGCTGTTTATCCGCTAACAACGCCAGCGTGCGTTTCGCCGCCTGCATCTCGGAGCGTGATCTCCGTATCGGTGCAAAGCAGGGTGGGGTAGAGCTGCCCGTCGTGCCAGTACTGGCTCTGAGGCATGAGTGCCGTGCACTGGACGATCCAACCGGGACGGCCTCGTGCCGCGCGCAGTATTTTCCTCTCCATGTCTAGCGCGACTGTCAGATGGTGTTCGGCACACCGTGACCGAAGCAGCATGCGCAATTGCCGCATGGATACGGGCGGCATGCGCACCGATAACGCGAGGCGCTTTGACCGCATTCTCTGTCGCTCTCGCTCGACGTCGACATCGATGACGAACAGCATTCCCGCAAAGCCTCCCCGGAGTCGACGACAGAACCCGACCATGGCGGTACTTACCTTGGTGAGGTGATCGAGCAGCAACACGCAGCCGCGCCGGTCCGCGGCGTTCCAGAGTCTGGCTCGAGCCGTTCGTCGGGCTACTCCCTCGATGTTGACGTGGGGATAGGCGCTTTCCATGGTGCGCGTAATGTCATCCAGGGAAGAAGTCCGTTGAGCGACCGCACAAGGAGTGTTCGCCTTCGCAAAACGTGCATGCAACTGCGACACGAGGGTGGACTTACCACTACCGCGCGGGCCGTAGAGGATCAGATGCTCGCCACGCCCCAAGCGATCGAACAAGTCCGAGCGTAATTCGAGAACACTACGGTACATGGCCACGGGGTTAGCGCGACGCAATAGATCGCGTGCAGACCGGGACTCTTGCCCTTGCCTTCACGCGACCATCGTAGCCTACGACACGCGCGGCAGCTCCGGGCCAGTTGCGCTCCGACCTTGATCTGGGGCGTTGTTCTCTGTACGCTGATATCGACGTGGGAGATGGCATTCCTCCTGCAAGAAAAAACCGCCTGACCGGCTGATGATGCCTATCTGATTTCTCTTCGGAGAAGAGGATGGGCATGACCGTTTGGCCGGCGATCCAGTTCCTCCTGCGCCTTTGTCCGGGCATACGCACCGGCGATCCCTGTATTTGCCGCCGAGCACAAGCGTGATCGCGCGAATCCTGTTCAACCTCCTGCAGGTCGCGGTGGTGATGATCGCCGCGCCACTCGCGGCGGGCGTTCTGACCCGGCTCAAGGAAATGGTTCAGTCCAAGCGTGGGCCGAGCATTTTCCAGCCCTACCGGGATCTATGGAAGCTGTTCCACAAGGACGAGATCGTCTCCGAAGACAGCTCCTGGATCTTTCGCTTTACGCCTTACATCGTTTTCGTTACGCCGATTTTTGTCGCGTTGCTGATTCCAGTACTGACGAGCTACCCGCTCTTCTTCGCCTTCATGGGCGACATGCTCGGCGCCGGCTTCGTGCTGGCACTCGGCGGCTTCTTCGCCACGCTGGCGGCAGTGGATACCGCCAACCCCTACGGACCTATCGGAGCCAGCCGCACACGAATGGTCGGCTTTCTCGCCGAGCCGGTATTCATGATCGTGTTCTTCACCGTTTCATTCGTAGCGGGCTCCACGATTCCATACATCGTTCAGCAGAAATGGGTGACTCCGTTCGCGAATTTCTTTGCGCCGTCACACGTACTGCTCGTGCTGGCGTTCCTCATGTTGATTCTCGCCGAGGGCGGACGCATCCCGGTCGATAACCCTAGCGGTCATTTCGAGCTGGCGATGATCGACGAATCCAAGTCGCTCGAATACTCCGGTCGCGGCTTCGCCCTGGTGAAATGGGGCGGCCAGATGAAATTCTTCGTACTGCTCTGCGTCTTTCTCAATGTGCTGGTGACGCCGTGGGGATTGGCGAGCGAGCAGGCCCTCGGAGCCGTGCTGCTCGCGATTCCGGCAGTGCTCCTCAAGGTCTTCTGTTTTCTCCTCGTGTTGGTGGTCATTGAGTCGTCACTTTCCAAGCTGCGGCTGTTTCGCATCGCCGAATTCCTGGGTGCCGCGTTCATCACTTCCGTAGCGGCGATGGTGTCGCAGGTCTTTCTGCCGTGAGCGAGCGATGAGCGCTGCAACAAAGGAGCTGCTGGAGAACCTGAATGCGTTGGCGGCAGGTCTGTCCTTGCTTACGGCATTCGGCATCGTTGCGATGCGACAGGCCAGAGGTTGCCTGAATCTGTTCATCGCACAGTCGCTGCTGCTCGCGGCGTCTGCGGCGCTGCTGGGACTCCGATATGGCTCCGGACATCTCTACGGGGTGGCAGTCGTCAACCTGATCAGCAAGCCGATCATCGTCCCCTGGCTACTGCGCAGAACTTCCCCCGCGGAGATCTACACTCGGCGTGAAATCGATCAGGTCTTGAATATTCCGGCGGCTCTGCTCATCGCTCTGGCGCTCGCGATCAGCGCGTATTTTGTGGGCACGCCGCTCGCCAATGCCGTTGGGCCAGAGTTCCGCGGCCCGAACGTGCCGATCGGCATCGCCGTGCTGCTGCTGGGCGCATTCACCCTCACTGTGCGGCGCGAGGCGCTGTCGCTGCTGATCGGCCTATTGGTGATGGAGAACGGCGCGTTCCTCGCCGGCATCTCCATCGCACGCGACCTAGGAATGCTGGTCGAGCTTGCCATCGCAACGGACGGCTTGGTGATTGTGTTCATCATGGGCGTGCTGGTGCGCGCTGTGCAGAAGCAGGTCGGTACGACCGCCGTCGGCGAATTGGCGAGTCTCAAGGAGACGGCGACGATGCCGGCGGCGGACGAGAGGCTCCTGTGAGCGTCATCGTCATTCTGCTGCTGCCGCTTGTCGCCGCCTTGCTCGTTTGTATTCCATTTGGCAAACGCTGGGTAGTGGGCGTGACGGTCGTATTCTGCGTTGCCGATCTCTTTCTGGTAGGACGGCTGGCCCGCCAGGTCGTGATCGGTGCCGTGCCGGCGCAACTGCTGGAGCCGGCCTGGTCCAAATGGCTGGCCGTCGACGGCTTGAGCGCGCTTATCCTGCTGCTCATCGCGTTTGTCGGAGGCACTGCCGCAATCTACTCCGTCGGCTACATGGCACAGTCAAACCTCGATGGCAAGAAGCTGCGCCTCTATTACGCGAACTACAACCTCTTCATCTTCTCCATGCTCGCCATTCCGGTGCTAGCGGAGCCCACACTGGTGTGGATCGTGGTGGAGCTGACGACGCTTTGCTCGGCGCTGCTGGTCTCCTTCGAGAACACGCGCGAGGCGCTCGAGGCGGCCTGGAAGTACGTGGTGCTGTCGCTCATGGGCGCGGGCGTCGCGCTGTTCGGATTCATGGTGCTGTTCGCCGCCCTGCATGCCGGGGGCGGTGGAATCTACACGTGGATGGGGCTCGTGATGGCGGCGCCCAAAATGCCGCCGATTCTTCTGCAGTCCGCGTTTCTGCTGATCCTGGTCGGTCTCGGAACGAAAGTAGGTCTGGTTCCCATGCACACGTGGTTGCCGGATGCCCACAGCCAGGCGCCGTCGCCGGTGTGCGCGCTGCTCTCCGGAATCGAAACTACGTCAATTCTCTACGTGATCATGCGGCTGTTCCCGGTGATGCAGGCCGTGCCGGGCGCGCACGCCACGACCTGGGCGCTCGTCTTTGGCCTCATATCCGTCGGCACCGCGGCCTTGCTGTTGTTGCAAGTCAAGGACTACAAACGCCTGTTTGCCTTCTCCACCGTCGAGCACATGGGGATCATCCTGACGGCGATCGGATTTGGCTCATCGGCGGCCAATTACGGCGCGATGCAGCAGATCGTCAGTCATTCGGTGACCAAGTCCTTTTGCTTTTTCGCAGCGGGCGCGACGTTACTGATTGTGGGAACCCGTGAGATCGCCGCCGTCCGGGGCCTGATCCGACGCTCCCCGCTCACCGGCGCGGCGCTCGTTTTCGGCGCGCTAGCGATCGCGGGCGCGCCACCCCTGGCGGTCTTCCTGAGCGAGTTTTTAATTCTCAAAGCCGGTCTGGCGCAAGGACAGTACCTCGTGACGGGGCTGCTCGCTATTTTCATCGTCGTCGCGTTTTTCGGCATCCTTGCTCACGTGAACCGCATGGTTTTCGGCGCGCCGATAAGCACTTCGCCGGGTCACGCTTATTCGCAGCCGGAGGCAATCGCAACCTCGCGAGTGCCATTAAGTTGCCAGCTTGCGCTTGTTCTCGCTGCCCTACCGGTGCTCGTCCTTGGCGTCTACGTTCCTAAAGCGCTGCAGGACCTTATGGCGCTGGCGGCGGCTGCTTTGACCCGATGAGGCGCCCATGAACTTCTTCACTTTGCAGAAGGAAATCGACCGTCACTGGCCCGGGCAAGCACAGTGCCGCCTTGACGTCTCGACCTCGACGAGCGAAGTGGCGTGCACTCGCCCGGTGCTTGCCGAGGTGTGTCGTCGGGTCGTTGAGGACTGGCATTGCAGCTTCGCCGGCTTGATCGTCGAGGAGGGCGGGAGCGCATGGCATCTGCGCTACGCATTTTATGGCGAAGACGAAGCCGGCTGGGTGCACGTGCTGGTGAGCGCCCCCCTCGCCGAAAAGGTTTTTCCGAGCGTGGTCGAGTGGATTCATGCTGCGGACTGGCACGAGCGGGAAGCCGAGGACACGTTCGGCGTGCGCTTTGAGGGTCACCCCCATCTCGGAGATTTCGTGCTTCACGACGACGTCTGGCAGGAGGGCGTCGAGCCGATGCGCCACGGATTCAACGCGCAGACGGCGATGCACAACCGCCGGCCGAAAGTCGACTGGCGGCCCCGGCGCATTGTGCAGGAGCCCGGCGCGTTCATCATGCCAATAGGGCCTAAGTTCTCCGGCATCACGGAATCTGTGCATTTCCTACTCGAAACCGTCGGCGAGGATGTCATCCGCTCATCGACCCGCCTGTTCTACAAGTGGCGCGCCGTCGAGAAGCTCGCCGAGGGCAAGACGGTCGAGGAAGGCCTCCTATTGGCGGAGCGGTTCGCTGCGACGACGGCCTTCGCTCATGGACTGGCGTTTTGCCAGGGCGTCGAATCCGTCTGCTGCGTGCAGGTGCCGCCGCGCGCGCGCGCGCTGCGGGTATTGTTAGCCGAGCTCGAGCGGCTGCGGCAGCACGCCGGAGCGATCCAGGAAATCTGCGAGTCCACGGCCCTGGCGGTTGCCACCAGCCAGGCGGGATTTCTCGAGGAAGACCTGCTGCGCCTATTGGGCGAACTGACCGGTCATCGCTATCTGTTCGGCCTGCTCGCCCCGGGCGGGTTGCTGTGCGATCTGCCGACGGATGCCTGCCGCAGGACGCTCGAGCGGGCGCAGGACGCGCTCAAGCGGCTGGATGACCTGGAGCGGCGGCTGCGCGTCTCCAGCAGTTTTCTCGATCGAATCGAGGACGTCGGCGTCATATCGGCGCACACCGCGAAGGATTACAGCCTGGTCGGGCCGGTCGCGCGCGCTTCGGGTCTGGTGCGCGATTTGCGCCGGGCACAGCCGTATTCGGGTTACGAGGCGTGCAATTTCGATGTGCCGAGCGAACGCGAAGGGGATGGCTATGCGCGGCTTCGGGTGTTGTTCGCGGAAAGCCGGCAATCGGTGCGCATCATGGAGCAGATCGTAGCGGCGCTGACGGAAGGCGAGGTGTGTCGGGAGGTGCAATACCGTTCGGGCGCCGCGCTAGGCTGGGTCGAGGCGCCGCGCGGTGCAACCTTCCATTGGGTGAGGTTGGACGAAGGCGGACGGATCGCGCGGTACCGGATCGTGACGCCGTCTTTCACCAACTGGCATAGCTTCCATCTGGCTGCGGAGAAATTCGCATTCCAGGATTTCCCCATCATTCTCGCAACCTTCGATCTGTCCGTGGCGGAGAATGACCGGTGATGAGCAAAGCAGGGCACAAGACATGAGCCAATGGGTTCTCAACGGCATTCGCACCGGCATCAGGACAACAGTTTATCCGCGCGCCGCAGAGCGCGCTGCCGGGGTCACGCCCGGGCTACCCCGCGGAGGCGACTTCGGCGCTGCTGCGCCCGCGATCGTTGCACGCTGCCTCACCGGCGCGCTCGATCAGACGCAGGGGGTAGTCTCGGTGGACAGCCGCTGCTGTGTTCACTGCTACCGTTGCGTGCGTGGCATCGAGCAGCCGCTGAACTGGGAGCCAACCTACGAATGGGCTAACGCCACGGTGCAGCCGACCCATGAGCTGGGGCAACCATTCCGGCGGTCCATCCACATCCTGGTGGTGGACGCAGGCGACTGCGGCGCATGCCTGAATGAAGTAAAGCAACTCAACAATCCGTATTACAACATGCACCGGCTGGGGTTTTTCATCACTCCGACGCCGCGCCACGCTGACGTCCTGCTGGTCGTCGGTCCGGTGACTGATCAGCTGCGCTTCGCCCTGCAGAAGGTCTACGAAGCGATGCCGACGCCGAAACGAGTCGTCGCAGTGGGCGCGTGTGCGCTATCGGGCGGCGTGTTCGCCAACAGTTTCGTGTGCGCCAACGGCGTAGCGGACGTCCTGCCGGTAGACGTGGCGGTGCCGGGGAATCCGCCGCCGCCGCTGGCCATCCTGCACGGATTACTGGTAGCCGTTGGCCGCAAGCCGGCGGAACGGCTGGCGCCGATCGAGCACCCGGCAACTGCCGCACAGCAATGATGGCCAACGAGACGTTCATCATCGCGTTCTTCGCGGCCTGCGGCGCCGGCATCCTGCTCTGCCTCGCGCTACGGCCGGGGCGCCAGGCGCTGGTCTTGGTAGCGCTGGGGTGCCTGGCTGCCATCGCCGCCGTCGTGGCGGGCAGCCGCGTGCTCCTGACTGGTGAAGTATTCACGCAGCCGCTGTGGTCGGTGCCGGGGCTGACCATGCTCACGCTGCGCCTCGATCCGCTTTCGGGGGCATTCGTACTCGTTACCGGGCTCGTGTTCTTCCCGGCCTCGATCTACGCCAGCGGCGAAGTGCGGCGCGAATCTTTCACCGGCCGCGAGCGCGAGTTCGTGGTGATGCTGCTGGCACTCTACGCATCGGTCGTTCTGATCCTGATCGCCGGCGACGCCTTACTGTTCCTGCTGGCATGGGAAGTCATGTCCATCCTGTGCTACCTGCTGGTAGTGAGCGGCCGGGAGGGTGACAACGGCCAGGTGAGTGCGGCGTATCTGCTGCTGGCGATGAGCGAAGCCGGAACCCTGGCGGCCGCCTTGGGATTCCTGCTGCTCGGGCTGGGCGCGAGTTCCCTGGAGTTTGCAGCACTCAAATCGGGTGCCGCCGCTCTTGGTCCGACCTCCCGCTGGGGAGTGTTTCTGCTCACGTTCTTCGGATTCGGGGTGAAGGCCGGCCTGGTTCCGGTCAATTCCTGGCTGCAACGGGCTTACGTTGGCGCGCCCCGGGCGTTTGCCCCGGTGCTCGCCGGGGCGACATTGAACGTCGGCCTGTACGGCATCCTGCGTGTCAACGCCGATCTCCTGCCGGCCGTGCAAGCGGGGATGGGCTTGGTTGCACTCGTGGTCGGGACCATCTCGGCGCTGCTCGGGATCCTTTACGCGACCACCGACAACGATCTGAAGGCGATGCTGGCGCACAGCTCGATCGAAAACGTCGGGATCGTGGTTGCCGGCTTCGGCGCCGGGATGGTGTTCGTCGCCACGAATCATCCGCTGCTCGCGGCAATTGCCTTCGTGGCGGCGCTGTACCACATGCTCAACCATTCGCTCTACAAGGCACTGCTGTTTTGCGGCGTCGGCGCCGTGGAGACACAGACCGGCACGCGGGACATGGACCAACTCGGCGGACTGATCAAATGGATGCCGCTGACCGCGTTCGCTTTCCTGATTGGTACGATGTCGATCGCCGCGCTGCCGCCGTTCAACGGCTTCGTCAGTGAGTGGCTGACGCTGCAGGTGATGCTCCGCTCGGCAGAGCTGTCTTCACTCGGCGCGAAGATTGCATTTGCCCTATGCGGGGCGGGACTTGCGCTGACAGCGGCTTTGGCCGTGACCTGCTTCGTGAAAGTGTTCGCGATGAGCTTTCTGGGGATGCGGCGGCTCAATGGGGAGCTGCGGGTGACCGAGGCTGCCCCGCGGACGCTTGCGCCCATGGCTATCCTTGCGGTTCTGTGTCTTGCGTTTGGCGTGCTGCCAACGTACGTGATCCCGATGTTGGACCCGGCGTCGGCCCAGCTGGCAGGAGCCAGCGCGTCAGAGACCCTGGTACCGCCTTTCTTTGCCTCGGCTCAGGGGCACGGTGCGTTGCCGGCAGGATTTGTCGGCGAGTTCCACGATCTGGGCGCGCAGGTAGGGGAGAGGGTTCTGCCCGGGCGCGGACTGGTAGTGTTGCATCGCGGCGGGACGCAAAACCCGGTGGTCTTCGCCATGTCGACCTCCTACATGCTGCTGACGCTGACTGGTCTGCTGGCCCTGACCTGGGTCGTCATTCGTTTGTGGCTGACGCGCGAGCGGCGGCGGACACGGCGCGAGCGTTGGGATGGCGGGGTGCGGCAGTTGCTACCCGAGATGACCTATACGGCGACGGGATTTTCCAACCCCGTGCGAGTGATCTTCGACGCGATATTCCGTCCGACGACCGTGGAGGACACGCGTGAGACGGTCGCGGAGCACTTTCGTATAGCGATTCGCCGTGAGAAGGAACACGTGCATCTCGTGGACAGACTGGTGTTCCAGCCGGTCAGATTGGCGGCGCTGTGGTTTGCGCGCTCTCTGGCGGCGATGCACCACGGGCGCATCAACGCGTACGTGACTTATGCATTTCTGGCGCTGCTGATCGTTTTTGCCGTGCTATCGGCATCGTGATGGCAGCTGCGCACGCGAGCGCGCCGTGCGTGCCAGAGCGTCGTTTGGAGTAAGTCACTGACTGAATTTGCACGGAATGAACAACGGGCTTTCGCAGTGTTTTGGCATTTGGTCGGCGATGAGCCGGTATGGCATCGCGGTCATTCCCGTTCTTACATGGGTGTATCTCTTGCTCGGTCGGGGTCGGTTTTGGCACGTTGCCGCTCATCGCGCGGCGATTCTCCCTCCGGCCGCCGCGCGTCGTGTCGTCGTGGTGATTGCGGCACGGAACGAGGCAGCGGTGATAGGAACTGCAGTGGCTTCGCTCGCGCGCCAGACATTCAGCGGTCCTATCCATCTCATCGTGATCGACGACGGCAGCACCGACGGCACCGCGGAGGCGGCTCTGGCCGCCGCCCGCGCTGCCGGAGTATTACCACGCTTTCAGCTGCTCCGCGGCGCTGCGCTACCCAGCGGCTGGACCGGGAAATTGTGGGCCCTTTCGCAGGGAGTAACGGCGGCCGCTGAACTCAGCGCCGATTACCTCCTTTTCTCGGATGCCGACACTTGCCATGGCCCGACGAGCGTCGCCTCGCTCGTCGCAGACGCGGAGGCAAATGACCGTGACCTCGTGTCGCATATGGTGAAGCTGTCTGCGGCCACGCCCGCGGAAAGGCTCCTGATTCCCGCCTTCGTATTTTTCTTTTTCAAGCTCTACCCACCGGCCTGGATCGCCGATCCACAGCGCAGGCTGGCCGCGGCAGCTGGCGGTTGCATCCTGATGCGCCCCGAAGCGCTGGCTCGTGCCGGGGGACTGCAAGCGATCCGCTCGCATATTATCGATGACTGCGCGCTGGCCCGGGTGGTCAAGGACTCCGGTGGTCGCATATCGCTGCAACTTGCCGAAGAAACAAGAAGCCTTCGAAGCTACGCCTCGTTCACGGAGATCGGCGCGATGATCTCCCGCACGGCCTTTGCGCAGTTACGCCATTCGTACCTGACGCTCGCGGCAACGCTCCTGGGCCTGTTCCTGACCTACCTGCTTCCGGCAGTCTTGCTCTTCATCGGTGATCCGCCTCTGGTTTGCCTGGGCCTGGCCGCACTGCTTCTGATGAGCCTTTGCTATCTGCCGATGGTGCGATTCTACGGTCTGTCCCCGCTCTGGAGTCTGTGTTTGCCGGTGGTCGCTATCTTCTATACGGGTGCCGTGATCCATTCCGCCGTGCAATACGCTCGCGGTAGCGGGGGCATGTGGAAGGGGCGCGTGCAAGATGCGTGAGACTTGCGGATCGAACCCGCCGAACTGCGCAAGTACCGGACATGCCCCGCCCGATCGACGACACGCGGGCACGCGGGTTGAGACGGCGATAAAGAGCGGCCGGAGAGTTGTAGCTATTTCCTTGTACAACCCTGATTGTTCACGCCCTTGGCGCAGGTGGTGCCATTCGGGCCGGTGGCCACGCCCATTCCATTCTTGGTTTTAGCCTCTCCGCCCCGGCTGGTTTGAGTAGTTTTCACTCCGTTCTGATTCGTTTGAGCGACGGCGGCGTTACCTGTATGCGGGTTGTAGGCGGCCTTCGTGCCGGTGTTCGTTTGCGCGGTCGTTACTCCGTTCTGAGACTTTTGCGCCGTAGTGACCTTGCCCGTATTCGGATTGACTGCAGCGGCACTTTGACCATTGCTACAAATGGTTTTACCGAACCGGTTGGTGACGCAATCCGCTGCATAGACATTCGAAACGAGCCACATGCATCCGATGATTAAGAGGATCTTCATCTGCATTTCTCCGCTATGAATTTTCATTTAGTTCCTAATCAAATGCTACAAGCAATGCGTACTAATCCTTACACTGGAAATCGACGAGGCGCTCAATTGCTAGCCTCCGGCTGCCACCGACAACGCAGCGCTGGCGAGCACGGCGGACGTGGCACGAGCAAGCAGCATAAGTGTCTGTTTTCCAACCCGGACCGATAATCGTGTAGTTCCCCGCCTTGCCGTTCCGGCTCTTTCTGCGTGCTTGAAATCAAAGGTTATTACGCGCACTACTAGATCCGTTATGGGATAACACTGCGGATTCCGCTGATGATGAACGGTCGCGCCGGAGGATCGTGAACGGTGCGGCGGCCGTGGATGCTGGCGTGTTGGTTTTTACGTCAGGTGTTCACGATGCGTCAAGCGTTTTGCGGTTATCCCCGTAGTCCACAGCCCGCAGCCGGCCGACGGCGCGTGCTCTCCAAGCCAGACGCGCCAAGCGGCCGGGCGAGCGCAGCGAGCGGCTGTGGACCCACGGGGAGAACTGCGTGAGGGACGGAAGCGAGTTTTGGGACGCTGGTGCCGGAGAGCGACCTCATAGGACGGCCCAGGAGCGGCGATCTCGAGTTGAGCCATGGTGCGCACTACCCCTGGATTTCGCGGTCACGCATCGAAGGGCCGGTGAGTGCGAGGCGGTGACTGCGGTGCACGAGGCGATCGAGGATCGCATCCGCGAGCGTCGGCTCGCCGAGATAGGTGTGCCAGTCCTCGACCAGCAACTGGCTGAGGATGGCGGTGGACTTCTCGCCCACACGATCGTCGAGGACTTCGAGCAGGTGAGCGCGGTCCGGGCGGTGGTCGGAGTCAGTCCCCAGTCGTCCAGCGCGATCACGTCGGTCTTGGCGATCTTCTTGAGCAGCCCGATGTAGCTGCCATCGGCGTGTGCGATGCGCAGCTGCTCAAGGAGTCTCGCGAGCCGCCAGTAACGCACCGAGCGGCCTTGGCGGCAAGCTTGTCGGGCGAGTGCGCAGAACAGCCAGCTCTTGCCGGTGCCGGTTTTGCCGGTCATGAGGAGCCCCTGACCGCGGCGGATCCACTCCCCGCTGGCGAGGGTTGCGATCAGTCGCTTGTCGAGCTTGCGGTCGGCGCGGTAGTTGATGTCCTCGACCGAGGCTTGCGAGTGCTTGAGGTGTGCCTGGCGCAGGAGCCGCGTGGTGCGGCCGTTTTCGCGGGTCAACCGTTCGCGGTCGACGAGGAGCCCGAAGCGCTCCTCGAAGGACAGGCTCGCGGTGCTCGGATTCTGCAGCTGCTCCTCGAAGGCGGCGATCATGCCGTGGAGCTTGAGGGCCCTCAACGTCTCGAGGGTGGGATTATTGAGCATCGAGTTCTCCTTCTTCTCAGTGGTAATAGCCCGGCCCGCGCACGTTGCTGTGCAGTGGCAGGGCGAGTTCATCGGGCGCGCTGGATGAGCGCCGATCGAGGCCGCGCTCGAGGATCGACTTCACGCTATGGCGGCTCAGGGAGCCGATCGCGACTGCGCGGCTGGCGGCGGCTTCGAGCCGCTCGGGGCCGTACTGCTTGGCGAGCGCGAGGAGCCCGAGGCAGGCGCGATAACCCTGTTCCGGGTGCGGCTTGTGGGTGAGCTGGTAGGTGACGACCGCCTGGGTGTTCGGGCCGATAGTGCCGGCCCAGCCGATCAGCCGCGTTGGACTCCACTCGGCGTGCTTCTGATGCGATTTCGGCATGTGCTCCGGGATCGTCGTGTGCTTGCCGACTTGGTAGCTGCGGGCGTGGACGGCGACGCGGCGGGCATTGAAGAAGCACTCGACGGTACTGGCGCTGAAGCGGGCCTCGACCTCGTGGCCGACGAGGGTGTGCGGGACGCTGTAGTAGTGCCGCTCGACCTCGAGGTGGTAATCGACGCCGACCTTGGCTCGCTTCCAGAGCGCGTATTCGTACGCTGTCGCCGGCAAGGGCTTCATCGCCGGCCGATCGAGCGTCTCGAACGCTGCTCGCCGGTTGCCCGGCAGGCGCTTGAAGGGGCGCTCGTTGAGTTCGACCATGAGAGCCGCGATCGCCGTGTTCAGCTCGTCCAGGCTGAAGAACCGCTGGTGCCGCAGCCGCGCCAACACCCAGCGGGAGACCAGCAAAACTCCCTGTTCTACCTTGGGCTTGTCCCGGGGCCGGAACGGTCGCGCCGGGATGACGACTGCGCCATAATGACGCGCGAGCTCGTCATACGAGCGCTGCAGGATCGGCTCGTAGCGATCGGCTTTGGTGACGCCGACCTTGGGGTTATCGGGGACGAAGATCGCCGGCGCGCCCCCACAGGCCGTCAGCGCCCTGACATGGGATCCCAACCAGTCCGGGAGCGACTGCGTGCGGGTCGCTTCCGCGTAGGTGTAGTTGCTCGCGCCCCAGACCGCCACGAACACCGATGCCCAGAGCACCGGCTCATCGTGCGCGCCATAGATCGGGACCTGGGTGCCAGCATAGTCGATGAACAGCTTCTCGCCGGCGATGTGCCGCTGGCGCATCGAGCGCGCCGACTGGCGCTTCCAGCGCCGGTAATGGGTGCAGAACTCGCTGTAGCTGTACGCCGCGGGGCCGTGCTCAGCCCGATATTCTTCCCACAGCAGCTGCAGCGTCACGTGTCGATGGCGCTTCAGCTCCTGGTGCATCGCCGCGCACGCTGGCATCACGAACTTCGACGGCCGGCATGCCGCCTCGCCATACACGCGCCGCTCGAGCTCGGCGTCGTCCCACTCTTGCGGGACCGGCCATGCGACCCCGGACGCCCGTGCCGCGTTCAGATACTTCGAGACCGCCCCGACCGACAGCCTGGCACCGGCTGCCACCTGGCGCACCGTCAACCCCGCGGCCGACAGCCGCAGCACCTCCCGGATCCGGTACATGGAGACCCTCTCGCTTGGCATTCGCCTTCCTCCCGCCAAAAAGCTGGCGGGGTAGGCTCGCCCAAACAGATATCTCCAGCACCCCTGGCTGATTTACGCGACCGTGAACACCGTTTACGCGATCGTGAACACCGTCTACGGAAATCCCCGAAAAGTGTTCACGATCACGCCCAATCCGTGTTCACGCTCGCCCGTAATCCCTGTTCACGATCCTCCGTAAACCCCGTTCACGATCGAGCGGCGCCCGCAATAACACGCGCCCTATGCGTGCCCGCGTACAGACTAGGCTGTTGAGTGTTCAATATGCTTCGTCCAAGCTGCGAGCGCATCAGCCTCAGATAATGCTCCAAATTTTCAACCTAAATCCTCTTGTTACGATTCTGCTGCTCAGCAGCGTTGCCGTGGCCGCCGCGGCGTGCAAGCCTCATTATGGCGGCAAGGCAAGCGCCGCGTCGCCGGACGAGACGCCGTCACGGATAGCCATAGCAGCTGCGAGGCCGGAGCCTGACTTATCCGGGCGCACGCGCATCGGCGACGCATCGTTCTATGCGAAGAGGTTCGCAGGCAGAGAAATGGCGGACGGCGGAAAAATGGATCCGCACGGCGACAACGCCGCGAGCAAGACGCTTCCCTTGGGCACCAGGGCGAGGGTAACTAACATTGATACCGGCCAGAGCGCGGTAGTTACTATCCAAGACCGCGGACCGTACGTGAAGGGCCGGATCGTGGACCTCTCGCCGTCCACCGCAGAGAAAATTGGGATCACGCATGACAACGGCGTCGCGAAAGTCAAAGTCACCCCGATCTCGGTTCCGCTCCCGGACGGCAGGACCAAATCCGACATTGAGACGCCGGATTCAAAACCCTAAAGATGGTGAACAGGCTCGCGACGACGGCATGGCGGCTGGCGCCCTCGAGGGTAATCGGCAGCTCACAAAGCGCATCGACACGGAGTTTTTGCTACAACCCTGAAGATGGCGCAGCGGCCTCGAAGCACACTGGCACTGCCCCCGCGCGTTGTGACTCGCGAGCGTTTTTGTGTTCGGTACCCCACAGACAGAGAAAGCGTTGGGTCGTACCCTTAACTCGAATCGACAACCCGAAGGGAATGCTTATGAAGTGCGTGAGCGCAGTGAAGGCAGGAGCTGTCGTTGCCGTGATCATTGGGCTGGCAGGATGTACCGATCTGAAGCCCATTCAGGCTCAAATTGACGATCTGAAGTCTCAAACGGCCAAGAATGCAGCTGACTTGTCGGCGGTGAAGAGCACCGCTGATCAGGCCAACAGCGCGGCGGCGTCGGCTGGCCAGGCCGCTAGTGGCGCACAGAGCACAGCCAACCAGGCGCTGGCAGCGGGTCATGCCAGCCAGTCGTGCTGCGACGCGACTAACGAGAAGATCGACCGGATGTTCAAGCGGTCGGTGTCAAAGTAAGACAGGTCTGAGAAGAAAAAGCAAAGACGCCGCGCATATGAGCGCGGCGTCTTTGCGTGGAATCATTTAAAGGTAAGGTAAGGTCATGAAAACGTCGAAGCGCATAGTCTGTCTGACGCTCATCGCGCAGGTGTCATTTGCGTGGGCGGCCCCGCAGGTTGATCCGAACAAGCTCCCCATGGTGGAGTGCACCGCCATCAAGTACAGCGCTGCATTTCTCGACAAGTATCCGAATGTACCGGCAGCGTGTCTGGAAGCCCGAGTGTACAAGGGCACTACGTACGCCAAGTTGAAAGCCAAGGTGTACATCAACAACCTGCCTGATTTCGTAACGCTGCAGCTGTTGAACGTTGCGGGGACGATGGTCACGACTTTCAGCGTCAAGCCGAAGCCGGGGACAGTGGTCTACGTCAACGGCAAACAGACCAAGCCTGAGGATCTGAAGGTGGGGCAAGAGATCACCTTGTGGGTCCCGGAAGGTCGCATGGAGGCGGACGCGCTGCCTGGGGCGACCGAGCAGGCCTGGAACGTAATTCCGCCGGCGAATAAATAGCGAACGAGGCGACAGGGTGGCAAACATCTAATTCTCCCGCCCGAGTACAAAGGCGAGGTGCCCGAGGGCTACTACGCGAGCCGAAGCGCGACTTCGAAGGTGATCGTATTCGTACGGGTAGTGCCCCTCGGTGGCGATGTCGCCAACGCGATTGAGGCGGTCAACGGCATCAAGTTTCGGCACCGGCAAGTGGGGCCGTGAGACGTGGGACTATTTCACCCAGGACGAGTGCTACCCGGAGCGGTCCGCTGGCACCAGTACAAATTCGTCTTCAACCTGCGGGGCGACCACCGTGCGCAGACAGGCGGCCTCGCCGTGGACTCCAACCTAGGCTGGAAGGGTGGCACGAAGTATGTCGCGGTCGCTCCGCAGATTTTCGACCTGTGGGCCGACCCGCAGGAGCGCTACGACATCTTCATGAACAACCTCACCGAGTCCACCTGGATGGGACCCCTGATGGGCGAGGAACTTCAGAGAGTGATGAAGACCTTCGTCCAGTATCCTCCGCGCAAACTCCAGAGCGAGGGCTGCACCGGCCCGATCACGATCTCGAACGACCAGAAGTTCGAGTGGCCGCGGGAAGAACTCAAGAAGGAAGGAGTGCATCTCACGATGCCGACGGGTAACTAGCATCGGTCCAGTGCCCCCGGGTGCGCGCCCGGGGGCCACCCGATTGCATGATTTGGCTTCCTTAAAGCTGCCAGTCGCGACCGGCCGTAGAGGGTCAACACCGGTAGTAGAGTCGTCACCGGCAACAACCTCACTTGTGAACCTCATACCACCTTGCGGCCGTACTCGAGAGTGTGAGGCCTTTCTACGTGCGCGCCGGTGCCGCAGCAGAGTCTGCTGGAGATGGCAGCGGCTGTGTCGGCGGCTGCGCGCTCGAACGACGCGGTAGCAGACGTGCGGAATTCAAAATAAATGTGAGCTCGGATGCCACATGGATGAACGCCGCGAGCAAG
Source organism: uncultured Gammaproteobacteria bacterium (assembly GCA_963837075.1). GTDB lineage: Bacteria > Pseudomonadota > Gammaproteobacteria > Steroidobacterales > Steroidobacteraceae > 13-2-20CM-66-19. The sequence continues at coordinate 2,822,873 of CAWILY010000009.1, forward strand.
GGGTTGAGGAACCCAAAAGCTGCAAGTCCGATTCCGAGCGCATCCACTCCAATCGTGCCGGCAAAGTTGGCCCAGATAATTCTGCGCGTGCGGCGCGCGATGCTGAGGGTCTCGGTAAACTTCAGCAGATCGTTCCCAAGCAACACCACATCCGCGCTCTCACGAGCGACATCCGTTCCGGACCCCATCGCTACCCCGACCTGGGCTTCTATGAGGGCCGGCGCGTCATTAATGCCATCTCCGACCATCGCCACGGTATGTCCCGCTGCCACCAATTCCTTGACGCGCAGGCGCTTATCTTCGGGCAGCAGATCGGCGGCGACCTCGGAGATGCCAAGGTCTCGGGCGATACTCTCGGCAACGGCTTTGGCGTCGCCGGTCAAGAGAATCGTCTTGATGCCCATGGAGTGGATCGCTTGAATCGCGGAAGCCGCCTCCGGACGAACGGTGTCGGCGATCACGATTGCGCCGAGCAGCTTGCCGCCGCGCGCCACGAGGACTTCCGAGGCCTCCGGATGAGCGGCAAGCACATCGGCGGGCACCGCGATGTCGTGGTCGCGCATGAGGGCTAGATTGCCGATCAGAACGAGTTCGCCGCGCAGCATGGCATCGATGCCGCGGCCGGGCGTGTAACCGAAGAGCTCGGGCTCCTGGAGCGTGCGTCCTAAGGCTCGGGCATGCGCGACGATCGTCTTGCCCAGCGGATGCTCGGAGCGCAGCTCCGCCGATGCCGCCGTGTCCAGCAGCCGCGTGATGTCGCTCCCCGCCGTGGGAGTGAGTGCACGGACCTCAGGCTGGCCGTAAGTCAGGGTCCCGGTCTTGTCCAGCACCACCGTGTTCACCTGGCCAAGCTGCTCCAGAAACAACCCACCCTTGATGATCGCGCCGGCGCGCGCAGCACGACCAATGGCACCGAGAATCGCAAGCGGGGTGCCCGCCGCGATACCGCAGGCACCGGCCACAATGATCACCGAGATCGTCGAGCGAATGTCGCGCGTCAGCAAATAGGTCAATACCGCCGCACCCAAGGCGAAGTAAACCAGGTAACCAGCCAGGCGATCCGCGAGGCGCTGCACTGGAGCGCGCGAGCGCTCGGCTTGCTCGACCGCCTCGATGATCTTGCCGTAACTGGTATCGCGGCCAATCCGCTCGGCGCGGATCTCCAGCGCGCCGGACTGATTGATGGACCCGGCGAACACGGGTGCACCGGCGGTCTTCTCGAGAGGCATCGATTCACCGGTAATGCGAGCCTGATCGACGAACGAATGGCCCGCGATCACGGTGCCATCCACCGGAATTCGGCCCCCGGGATTGACAAGAACGGCATCACCGACCGCGAGTGCATCAGTATCAATCTCCGCCACCGCGCCACCGCGACGCACGGCCACCGCGCGCGGCAGAAAGTCCAGCAGATCACGGATTGCGCGCCGCCCGCGAGACACGGTCATCCCTTCAAGCACTTCCGCGATCAAGACGAATAGGGTGATCACGAGCGCTGTGAAGAACTCCGATATCGCGGCCGCAGCGAGAATCGCGATCGACATGGACAGTTCCATGGTCATGCGCTTCGCGACAAGGTTCTCCAGGGCTTCCTTGAAGATCGGCCAGCCGCCGATTGCCAAGCCCGTAAGACCTATGAGGCTCAGCGCGGGAAATGGCTCCCACAAGCGCCACCAGACACAGGCGGCCGCCACGGCCACGAGAGCAATGCGCAGCATCTCAGGCCACTCAAAGGCATGCTCGTGTTCACCGTGGTGGTCATGGTCATGGTCATGGTCATGGTCATGCTCATGCTCGTGCGCATTCGCCGCGTGAACCGCCGTACGGCTCATCGCCTGCTCAGCCAAGTCCGGCGCATGATCTGGGGTACTCATCGGTCGTTTCTTTGCTTAGCCGAGATACGAGCGGACGACCTCGATCAGCTCGTCAGCCCCCTTGGCTCGGTCCGAGTTGCTCTTGATGGCCGGACTCGCAATGTGGGTGCGCACATGATCCTCGATCACCTCGGCCATCAATCCGTTCATCGCGCCACGAGCGGCCGCGATTTGCTGCAAGACCACTGTGCATCCCTCCTCCGCTTCGAGTGCCCGCTCCAACGCTTCAACCTGGCCGCGAATGCGGCGCACCCGCGCCAGCAACTTCGCCTTGTCCTGAATTGTATGACTCATCTGGCTCCCCAAATACCATAGCGGGGTATAGTATCACATGCGAACTGATCGAGCACTCGAGCGGGAAGCCGGCGGACGCGAGCCTCACCCGGCAAAGCGTGCGCTGTTACGATCGCGCGTGAGATGCTGTGAACGGACATGGAATATTGACCAGGTTCGGGGGGTAACGGACATCCAAAATTGACCACCCGTACCCTGCGCTGCTTTGGAGGCAGCGCGGGGAGAACCGGGGTGTTATGCGTGGAGACGATCGGCAAGATCCGCCGTCGGCGGTTGGTGCACGGAGAGTCGATCAGCGCGATCGCGCGGGATCTGGGGCTCTCGAGGAATACCGTTAAGCGGGCGCTGCGGTTTGAAGGTGATGCATTTGAGTACCGGCGCAGTCGCCAGTCGCGCCCCCAGATGGGCCCCTATCTGGCTACGCTGGATGGGTGGTTGGAGGCTGAAGAGAAGTTGCCGGCCCGTGAGCGGCGCACGGCGCAACGGATATACGAAGCACTGTGCCTGGAAGGCTACAGCGGCACAGTGGCCACGGTTCGACGGCACATGCGAGCCTTCGAACGGCGCCGTCACCCGATTGCGACTGCCTTTATTCCCCAGACCTTCGCCCCCGGGGAAGCCTATCAGTTTGATTGGAGTCACGAGCACGTCGAGCTCGGCGGCATCGAGCAGCTCGTGAAGGTCGCTCACGTGCGGCTGTGTCACAGCCGCGCGTTCTTCCTGGTGGCTTATCCTCGAGAGAGCCAGGAGATGGTGTTCGATGCGCACGCCCGCGCGTTCGCCTTTCTGGGAGGGGTTCCCCGGCGCGGCATCTACGACAACTTGAAGCCCGCGGTCGATGCGATCTTCGTAGGGCGGGAGCGGCGCTACAACCGGCGGTTCCTGGTGATCTGCAACCACTATCTCGTGGAACCCACGGCCTGCATGCCGGCGGCCGGTTGGGAGAAAGGCCAAGTCGAGAACCAGGTTGGCAATGTGCACGAGTGGGTGTTCACTCCGAAGCTGCGCTTTACCGATCTGGCTGAGCTCAACACGCACCTCAGCGCGCGCTGCTGGCAACTGGCACGCGAGCGCCCTCATCCGGAAGCTACCGAGCGCAAGGTCATCGAGGTCTGGGACGAGGAGCGGGCAAGTCTGCGTGCGATGCCGGCGCCCTTTGATGGCTACGCCGAGAAGCCCTGCCGCATCTCGGCAACGTGCACGAGACATCTCTATCAAGTTAGAGCAGAAGACACGAAACAGAATTTAAAGCAGGATAAGCGTTTTTTTCAGCAGCCCGGGTACCCTGTTTAGTTGGGGTCAAACGCTGATTAAATCCTTCGTTCAGGCGGCCAAGCCGCCTGAACGTGCTTAAAATCGCGAATCGTGTCGTGACCTCACTTAAGCCTTGGCGCTCTTCTGTGCGCCCGCAAACACATCGCGCGCGGACGTCGTACCCGCTACGTGCTCCGTACCCTTGACCCCGAGGCCCATCCATCCCGAGTTCACAGCCTCAAACATTTCTTCGGCAGCGCCAGTGTGGCCCTTCGGTATGCCGGTCTGCTCGAACGCGCTCGCCCACCCGGCCCGCGGGACGGCAAAGGCTTTGACGTTAAGCTTCAGGACTTCCCCCAATTGGGCGGCGACTTCATCCGCGCTGATCATCGAACCGAGCTCGATGACTCGCTGCCCCGACCACGCCGGCCCGGTCAGCAGCGTCGCCACCTCGGCGCCGATGTCGTTTGTCGCGACCATTGTCGATTTCCTGTTGGTGGGATTGTAAAAGACCGGTAGTGTGCCGCTCTGGGCGGCCTGTAAGCCGTAAAGAAAGTTTTCGAAGAATCCGCCTGCGCGCACAAATGCGACAGGAGATGTCAGGTTGCGAAAACCTTGCTCAAAAAGCGACAAGGCCGTAATTAACCCGAGCCCGCTGGTTCTATTCGCACCCATCGACGAGAGCGCGACCACCCGCGGCGGCGCTACCTTGGTAAGCGCTTTACCATAGTTCGCAATCACGTCCTTTGCTTCTTTGAAATCAGGCGAGGGCGCCCATACAGCCGGCAACATAACAAACGCGCCTTCAACGCCTTTGAGTGCCCGCTCAATGGCTGCCGAATCATTCCAATCTCCGTTTACCAGTTCCACGCCTTGGTCGGCCCAGTTCGCCGCCTTCTCGCGATTGCGGACCAACGCGCGTACTTTCTTACCTCGCGCCAACAGATGTTTCGCCGTGGCGCCGCCCACTTTTCCTGTAATTCCCATCACTAAAAACATGCGTTTTCTCCTGATCTTAAGATTGCCGTTAAACACCAACTAGCGATCTGGAGAGTCATCCTGATGCGCTGTAGTTGGAATAAATGATGTCGGACAAATCAGCTCGCTCGAGATGGTGTCAGTCGTGCTGAGTCGGAGAGCCGCTGGCGCCAGGTGATCCAGCCGACGACGATCGCTAGTCCTGCCACGACCAGTGGCGGCGCGGCGTGCGCGTATTCGCCGTGGATGATGACTGTCCCGAGCGCCGCGCACATGACAGTGCAGCCGAGCGCGGCGCCCCACAGGCGGGTTGGTGCTCGGGCGAGTAGAATGGCGGTAGTGAGTTCCAGCAATCCGGTTACGAAATGGAACCAGTGCGGATATCCCCACCGCACGTATTCCTCAATGATTGATCGCGGGGCGAAGATGTTGCTTAGTGATCCCGCGACGAAGAGAGCGGCAAGAGCCCAGGCTAGGACTTGGCGCCAGTGAATCTTAGGCATTGGGTCGACCTTGTATGACGAGGGCGCTGCCGCGGAAGGAGTAACCGCCTAGTCGACGAGCCGGCCGATCTCCGCCGATTGCTCGGTTCCGCCCGTTGCACCCAACACAAGAACCTTCATATCCGACTTGGTGTGAACGCCGAAGTTCACAAGAAAACGGGCGGAATCAGATCGCCATCGCCAGAGTAGGTCATCCGTTCAACGATCCTGCGGGTCCTGATGCGAGTCGGCTGATCTGGGATTTCGTGTCGATGTTTCGACGCGACTCATCGCTCCCCGTCATTGCATCGCTTGCTTGGCGTACCGCGCCGCCCCATGCATTAATCTTGTGCGTGACGCGCCCTTTTTGGGCGCATGGCAAACTTGTAATAAGCATTTGCCACACTGGGGCAGACCTTGCCAGGGTGGTATGGGATGTGCAGTGCAAAGCCCGGATGCGGGAGACTCAAGGATGATCATGGCAATTCCATTGGTGGGTGGACGTGAGGCTGCTGTGCGGCCGCGGGAAGCTCCAGGCGAGCTCTTCGAGTTTTCATCGCGCGCAACGCCTGAGGATCCGCTTGAGGAACTGATCGAGATGCGCTATCAGCAGCACCTCGCTCAGCGTGCGCTGCAGGAGCTCTTCGAAGAGGGAGCTCTGCAGAGTCTCGAGATGTGATCGGTCACGATACGCGACGGACGCGAAAGCGCTCGGCTCAGGGATTCCCGAGGCTCCGCATGTCACTCCCGAGCGAGCGGAACCCGGGCTTTAGCGGTGGTGGGTGAGCGCTCGCGCAAGCGCACTGGCTGGAGCGGCTCGCCCCGTTCGACGTGGTCCGCCGGTGCGCCGCGCACCTGAGCTACAAATCGGCGCTGATCTTGAGGATCTCGCAGGCCTCGTGAAGCGAGCTGCGCGACACCCTTGGTAGTACGCCCACCGGCATTGGCACCTGGAGCAACCCGCCAGCCCGGGCGCCAGGTGGCGCGCAGACCGCCCTATGGAGCGCGCTCCCATCGGCAAAGCGCCGTCGCAATCAATCTGGCGCCATTGCGCATGTGGACCATGTCGCGTGCACTCATGACCTTGCTCCTTATATCGTGACAATTTGGGGTCTTGAGGCGGGAACACGGCAGAGGCGCTGGCCAGCGGCGCCTTCTATTCCCCTGCTGCCAGTACTTGGCAGACTAGGAAGATGCGAGTCGCTAGCAGCCGGTCACGCAGCGCTTTCGATTTTCCACATAGCGGCCGCTGACCCGCAAATTACAACCTTGAGGAGTTCTTGCCAGAGCCTGGGTCTGACGGGTAAGGAGCGATGTGACTGCAGCGTTGCCGCACGGGGTAACATTGACCGAAAAGGGGTCGCTGATCGAGCTGCACGGGAAGCCTCGAGCGCTGCGCCTGGACAATGGGCCCGAGCTGACTGCGATCGCCTTCACCGAGTGGTGTACGAGCCGCGGTATCGAAGCTCGGTTCATCCAACCGGGGAAACCGGATCAGAACGCCTTCATCGAGCGCTTCAACAAGCCTATCGGGACGAAGTTCTCGATGCGTATGTGTTCGAAACCGTCGAGCAGGTGCGCGAGATCACCGAGACCTGGTTACACGAATACAACGAGGAGCGGCCGCATGACAGCCTTGGCCGTGTGCCGCCCCTGACGTTCATGCCGAGGCCGCTAACTGCCCGGGAGTCTAGTTTTAAACTGTGTCCTTGACGGGGAAGCCTACGCGGATAACGCTTCCGGATCGCGCGGCGCAGGGTCACCAGTGCCGCCCGTTTGATTGCCCTCTCGTATTCTGTTAAAGGAGTTTCCGCAAAGAACTAAAGAAGGGTGCCCTGAAGGACATCATGAGCGTAAGCCGCGGACGCGCCGGAATGCATCGCACCCCAACGCTATTCTTCCTCGCCTTAGCGTCCTTGGCGTCGCTCGCTGCGCGCGCAGACCAGGGCAGCGTAACTTACGCCTTCACTGGAACGGTCTATGGACGGTTCACCGGCGGAACGCTGCAACCCCCCATTGGATCCTTGGTAACAGGCACATACACCTTCGATCTTGCGGCTGGCGTTGCCACTCAATCTCAACTGCCCATATCGGGGACGTCAGAGTGGTTCGTCCTAGAGGGCAGCGGGCCGGATCTGGGTATTTCCACCCTGAATCCGGACTATGTATTTTCGGATACGGTGCATATCGGGCGAAATTCGTACCGAACCAACCCTGTTCCCGGCCCATATCAATCCGACTCATATGTCGAAGGCATACCCGGAGCGATTGGCGTTTGGATTGTAGGAGGCCCATCCGGCGGTAATGTATATCTTGCGGGGGAGTATCAGATCTCCAGCGCCAATGGTCAGAACTTGACAGACTCCTCCATCACTCTGGACAACCCCAATCACGACCCTTGGTCCGGCGTCGGTTTACCCTTCTTCGCTGACGGAACGCTCGGTCAGGGGCTATTCCTTACGGAGGTCAACGGCGTCGAGAGCGGGGTCATTTACGACATCGATTCTCTACGACGCGTTCACGGCGTTGCCGAGCCGACCACGCTTTCCCTGTTCGCCCTCGGGCTTGCCGGTGTCGGGTTGGTGAGGCGGCGCAAAGCGAGCTGGCGGAGCTGTCCGTCGTAGCCGCGGCGGTGTTTCGGTCCTCGTGCGGAGGTTGCGAATGGATCTGTGGCACGTCCTCGCGGTTGTGGCATTTGTGAGCGTAGCTTTTTCACTCTCCCGCGAGTCAGGGCATTTCGCGCAGCTTGGTCGCCTGGAGGGGAGATTGAATCTCATATTGGAGCGCTTGGGCTTAGGGACCGATCTCACAATGATAGTGCCAGCGCATGTACGCGAATTGGCTCAGAGTGGACAGAAGGTTGAAGCGATCCGGGAACTTCGACAGCGCAACCCGTGGTTAGGTCTCAAGGAAGCGAAGGAATGCGTCGAGGGACTAGTCCGAGGTGGCGTCGGGGGTTCTGCAGCCTGACGACGACGAGCTGCAGCGCGTCGTCCGCCACCACGCGCACCATCCGCGCGTTGCAGGGCTAGCACCGCGCAAGCGGCGGCATGGAGCTGCCCCGGTTCCGTAGACAGGTTGCCGTCTTAGTTCCGGACTCTCGTCTTCTCGATGCTTCATCGATCTTACCAGCAGCGCAGTCTGCCGCCGCAGGCGGCAGAAGGTCTGCATTTCCCAACAGCCACGAAAAATCGTCTGCATAGGAAGTCTCAGGAGCGGCGATCGCAGGGGTACCCACTACCCGGATACCCCTGCAGATCGGTCCGTGAGAGCTTGAAGGTCGCATGGTCACGCCGCCTCGCTCTGCAGCGCATGGCGCTCGTAGTTGACCGGTGAACGGCGACCCAGCGCGGAGTGTCTGCGATGTGGGTTGTACCAACCTTCCAGCCAATCAAAGATCGCCATCTTGGCTTCTGCCTGGCTCTTGAAGCGCCGCCGGCTGAGCAGCTCGCGCTCGAGAGTCGCGAAGAAGCTCTCAGCCATGGCGTTGTCGTACGCATCGCCGACCGTGCCCATCGAGGGCATGATGCCGGCTTCCCGACACCGCTTGCCGAAGGCGTAACTGGTGTACTGCCCAGGCTCAACTGGTCGTCGCAACGAAGTCTCCGGTCACATCTTACTTCCAAAATCTTCATTGCAGTGCAGTCTGACGCGAATGCGTCAGAAGGCGGCGCTCGATGCGGAGCGAGAAGCGGGTTGATTTCGTCTTCGCAAGATCTCGTTGAGTGCTTCGGCTGGCGTTCGCCAGCCGAGCGTCTCTCGAGGTCTGCTGTTGAGGGTGATAGCCACTGCGTCGAGCTCTCGCTCAGAGTATCTGCTGATGTCCGTACCTTTGGGAAAGTACTGCCGCAGCAGCCCGTTAGTGTTCTCGTTGGTTCCACGCTGCCACGGACTTTGCGGATCGTAGAAATAGACTTCCAATCCGGTGTCGATCCGAAGCTGAGCGTGTTGGGCCAGCTCTGCCCCTTGGTCCCAGGTCAGCGATCGTCGCAAGTGCGCCGGCAGCATCTGGATCTTTTTGGCAATGGCGTCACGGACGGCTTTGGCGCCGCGACCAGCCAGGGCCGGTCCATTCTTAATTCCAGCTCCGGGTACATGCCCCGCCATCCGTGGCAAATGCAGCAGCATCGTGAATCGCGTGGTGCGCTCGACCAGCGTTCCGATTGCCGAGCTGTTCAGGCCGATGATCATGTCGCCCTCCCAGTGACCTGGCACGGCGCGGTCCGCAGCTTCGGCGGGGCGCTGACTGATCATCACCTCGGGCGTGATAAACGACTTGCCCCGTTGCCGCGTTCTGGCACGCGGCACCCGCAGCGCCCGACCAGTACGAAGGCAGGCAGACAGCTCTCGTCGCAGTGCGCCTCGACCCTGCACATAAAGTGCTTGGTAGATGGCTTCGTGGGAGATCCTCATGCGCGCATCATGCGGGAAGTCGATCGGCAATCGTCGGCTGATCTGCTGCGGGCTCCAGCACTTGCCCCACCGTCGATCGGCACGGCGGCCATGGCGCCGCCCCTTCCATGCCACCTGCGGTCCCCGAATCGGCATGCCGCGGGCGTCGGCAACAGCGCCGGCGAGTCTATCTTGCACATAGCGTCGCAGCCGCGCGTCCTGGGTAAGCTTGGCGGCTTTGGGTCGCGCGGCGGCCCGTTCAGCCTTCCACTGCGCGACCGTGGCCCGATATCGCAATACACCGCCGCGGGTCTCCGCGTTGCGACGCAGCTCCCGCGAAATTGTCGATGGCGATCGCTCCATCCGCCGGGCAATCTCGCGAACTGACAAGCGCTGTGCGTTCAACAGCGCCAGCTCCTCACGCTCACCGAACGACAAATATCGTCCCGAGAGCGTAACCACACTGATCGGTGCCATCCCACCGGCCTCCCGGAACCAGCGCGTGCCAACCGGCTGCGACACGCCGCTCGCCAATGCCGCATCTTCACTTGAAGCTCCCGCCGCAATGCGCGCCCAGAATGCCTGCTTGGCATCCCGCTGGTTGACGCCCGGCCGACCCGGCGACCGCATCGGCGCACGTCCAGTCCGCTCTGTAACCCAACCCTTTGGTCGTCCCATGCAACACCTCCGATGGCCAGATGTTGCGACGACCGATGGAAATCACCCTGGCAACCGTGATCGGAGTGATGGATCACCTCTTTCGGCCGACGCATCGTGATTGCCATGTCGATCGCCGCGAGCATCAGCTCGGTACGCAGGTGCGTCTCCATCGCCCAGCCGACCACCTTGCGCGAGAACACGTCCAGCACGATCGCCAGGTACAGAAAGCCGCTCCAAGTGGGGATATAGGTCGCATCGGCAACCCACAGCCGATTGGGCCGCTCGGCGTAGAAGCGCCGCTCGACCAGATCCGTCACCTGAGAGCGCTCCGCCGCCCGCTCCGTCGTCACCACGAACTTGCGCAGTGTCGCCCCGCGCAGTCCCGCCGCCCGCATCAGCCGCGCCACGCGCTTGCGCCCAACGTGGATGCCGTGCTCGTCCGCGAGCTCCGCGTGGATCATCGGCGAGCCATAGGTCTCTCGGGAGAAACGGTGAATCGCCGCAATCTTCCCCGTCAGCCCCAGATCGGCTCGCCTGCGGTTGCACATCGGCCGATCCCGCCAGGCATAGAACCCGCTCCTCGAGACTTTAAGCAGCCGGCACATCATCCCCACCGGATGGGTGGCCTGGTTCACCTTCACGAACCCGAAGAGCGCTTCGAGGGACCGCTCTCGGTAGCGAACCAGGCCGCGGCTTTTGCAAGGATCTCCCGCTCCTCCTTGAGCTTGCGGTTCTCGCGCCGCAGTCGGGTGAGCTCCTCACGTTCCGCAGTGCTCAATCCGCCATCGCCCTTGCCCTGGTTGCGAGCGTCCTGCTTGACCCACAGCGAGATCGTCCAGGCCGTCGGTCCGAACTCCCGCGATAGCTCCGCGGGGGTCCGACCGCTGCGTACCAGATCGATCATCTGGCGCTTAAACTCCCCCGTGTACCGGGTCGTTGTCTTTGCCATCGTGAACCCCTCCAAACCTTACGTTGAGGTGTCCACGAAAGCGGGGCAACTCCAGCATTGAGATTTTTGGGGTGTGGGGGCGGCGTCAACGGTGGTCGCGGCGATGCGACGGCGAATGCTAGCAGGAGCGTAAGATCGCAGACTGCTCCGCTCGAATAGAGAAGGGATCTATTGTGGCCAAAATCACCGTATACGCGTTCGAAGTTTGGGACCCTACGACCGACCAGATGGTGAGGTCCAAACGGTTGGGTACGCCGGACGCCATCAAGAACACGGCACACGGCCGTGAGGTCGGCCCCGGAATCGATGTGGACGTCTCCGACGTTGGCACCGAGATCCACGGTTTCACCGTGAAGAATTATCAGCCACCGGGATCCGGCAATAAACCGAGATGACCGCGCTATGGTTCTGTAACCCCCTCATTTTTCCGGACCACTTGGAAGTAGAGGGTTATCGGGATTTTGCCATCAAGTACGCTCGCGGAGCGATGTCCCCGAGTGACTCATGCGGTCGGATTTCGTTGTAACGAGTGATCCAGTCCGCGGTCATCCGACGCACTTCGCCCAGGGTCTCAAAGACGTAGCAGTCAAGCACCTCCTCGCGGTAGGTTCGGTTGAAGCGTTCGATCAAACCGTTCTGCATCGGGCGGCCGGGCTGGATGAACCGTCGTTCGATGCCGTGGCGACGCGCCCACTTCTCGAGTTCGTCGCTGATCAGTTCCGGGCCGTTGTCCATGCGCAGGCCAGCAGGTTTGCCGCGGATCTCGATGAGCTCGTCCAGAGCGCGCACGATGCGCCGGGCGGGCAAACTCGTGTCGATCTCGATCCGCAGCGCCTCGCGGTTGAAGTCGTCGATCACGTTGAACGTGCGGAAGCGCCGACCGGACCACAGCGCATCGGACATGAAGTCGGCGGACCAGATTTCGTTCGGCCGCGCTGGGATCAGCAGCGGAGCCTTCACGCGTTCAGGCAATCGGCGTTTCCCGCGGCGCTTGATATTCAGTCTCAGGGCTCGGTAAACGCGATACAGCCGGCATTTGTGTTCTCGATGCCGGCGGGAACGCCTCCGAAGGGGCTACTTCGCGGCGCCCAGGCATTCGCCCGCGAGACTTTTGGCGCAAAGCATCGCTACGCGATGCTGCTGCATACGGACGAGCCGCATCCGCACGTACACATGGTTGTTAAGGCCGTAAGCGAGGAGGGCGTGCGGCTGAACATCCGCAAGGCCACTCTTCGTGAGTGGCGCCGGGAATTTGCGCGACATCTGCGAGCGCAAGGCATTAGCGGGAATGCGACGGACAAAGCGGTCCGGGGAACCACGCGGGCCAACCTGTCGGACGGGATGTATCGCGCGATGCAACGCGGCGCATCGCGTCGCATTCAGGAGCATGTGGGGTCACTGGGCATGGACCGGCAGACCGCTTCGGAGGCCTCCAGCAAAGAGTCATTGCTGCACACCCGGGCACAGGTTGAACGGGGTTGGTTGGCCGCTGCTGAGATCCTGGATCGCCAAGGTCAGCGAGATCTGGCTTCGTACGTGCGGCGATTCGTTGAGGCACTGCCTGCGGTCCGCACCGATCGAGAGTTACTGAGGCAGGCGCGGAGACCCCGGAATCAGGGGCCGCCTCAGCAGGAACTCACGCGTTGAAGGCGAGAACTCGCGCAGCATGAAGCGCAGTTTAGGCATCAACGGGAGCTCATGACCCTGAGTTGACCGTCGCGACTGGCTGCAATGTGGCAACCAATTTCAGCGTGCGAAGCCTTGGCTCAAGACGCTGTTTGGGGCCGCGTGGGTGGTCAGAGTGCGAGCAAAACCAATAGCATTTAGGTCACGGTTTCCCGACCTCAAGACCCTTGGTAAGGTAACCCTGCTAACCGTGAGTTGCGGCCCCATTTCGAAGAGGTGATCGGTCATGGCCAAGGAAAAAATCGTATCCGCCGAATCGCTTCCCTTCCCGCCCACACCATCGGCCAGCACCGCGGGCCGCACCATGCAGGAGTCGGTGTACAAACAGCGCGTCGAGCCTCAGCGGCTGCCTGAGGATGCGCCCAATATCCTGATCGTGCTCATCGATGACGCCGGCCCTGGTCTGTCGACGACCTTCGGCGGCGAAGTGCAGACCCGCGCGATGGACCGCGTCGTCGGCGAGGGGATTGCCTACAACTGCTTCCACACCACCGCCATGTGCTCGCCGACGCGCGCTTCGCTACTCACCGGGCGCAATCATCACCGCGTCGCGAGTGGCCAAATTGCCGAGCTCGCCAATGACTGGGACGGCTATGCCGGCGTGATCCCGAAAAGCAGCGCGCTCGCTGCTATGGTGCTCAAGGACTACGGCTACAGTACCTGCGCCTTCGGCAAGTGGCATAACACGCCGGCGATGGAAACCACTGCGGCGGGTCCGTTCGAGAACTGGCCCACGAGTCTGGGGTTTGAATATTTCTACGGATTCCTCGCCGGCGAGGCCTCGCAATATGAACCGAACTTGGTGCGCAACACTACCTGCGTCCTGCCGCCCCGCACGCCCGAGGAGGGCTATCACTTAAGTGAAGACCTGGCCGATGACGCCATGAGCTGGTTGCGCCGACACAAAGCCCTCCAGGCCGACAAACCTTTCTACATGTACTGGGCGAGCGGCGCGATCCACGGCCCACACCACGTTATGAAGGAGTGGGCCGATAAGTATAAGGGCAAGTTCGATGACGGATGGGACGCCTATCGAGAACGGGTGTTCCACCGTGCCAAGGCGAAGGGTTGGATCCCGGCTGAAGCACAACTCACACCGCGTCATCCGACCATGCCTGGCTGGGACAGCATCCCGGAAGATGAAAAGCCTTTCCAGCGCCGCTTGATGGAAGTGGCCGCCGGTTATGCCGAGCATGTCGATGTGCAGGTGGGTCGCCTGATCGATGAGATCGAGGCGCTCGGCTACGGCGAGAACACGCTGATATTCTATGTTTGGGGTGACAATGGTTCGTCCGCCGAGGGTCAGAACGGAACTATCAGCGAACTGCTGGCGCAGAACGGGATACCGACCACGGTCAAGCAGCATATCGCCGCGCTCGACGTATTGGGTGGGTTAGATGCGCTCGGAACGCCCTTGACCGACAACCAGTACCACGCTGGCTGGGCCTGGGCCGGCAGCACCCCCTACAAGGGCACGAAGCTCCTGGCCTCGCACTTCGGCGGCACACGCAACCCGATGGCAATCCGCTGGCCTGCGAAGATCAAGCCCGACGCGACGCCGCGCGCTCAATTCCATCATTGCAACGATATCGTCCCGACGATCTACGAAATTCTCGGCATCACGCCACCGCGCGCGGTGGACGGCGTAGCACAGGATCCAATCGACGGCATAAGCTTCGCGTACACGTTCGATGAACCCAAGGCCGAAGGTCGACTGGTCACTCAGTACTTCGAGATCATGGGCAGCCGCGCGATCTATCACGATGGCTGGATCGCCTGTGCCTTCGGCCCGCGCACCCCGTGGCTCCCCGGCCTCCCACCCGGCATCCGCGAATGGACGCCGGACAAAGACATTTGGGAGCTCTACCACCTGACGGAAGACTGGTCCCAGGCCAACGATCTCGCCGCCAAGATGCCCGAGAAGCTCGCGCAGTTGAAGGAGCTGTTTCTGATTGAGGCCACGAAGAACAAGGCGCTCCCGATCGGCGGCGGTCTCTGGATCGCGGTTATGCATCCGGAAATGCGTTTGGGATCTCCCCACACGGAGTGGAACATCTCCGGAGACATCACGCGCATACCGGAATTTGCCGCGCCGGCGCTGGGCAACAGGCCCAACCTGGTGACCATGGAGGCTGAAATTCCGGCCAACGCCAATGGCGTGCTCTACAAACTGGGAGCGAATAGCGGCGGTCTCACTTTGTTCGTCGAGGATGGAATTCTCTGCTACGAGTACAACCTGTTCATCATCATGCGCACGAAGATCCGCGCGACCCAGAAGCTCCCTGTTGGCAAAGTGAAGATCGAGGTCGAGACTGTTTATGTCGAGCCCAAGCCGGGTGGTCCGCTAAAAGTCACCTTCAAGGTTAATGGCAATCTCTTCGCTACCGGAGTGGTTCCAGTCAGTGCGCCTCTGCTTTTCACCGCGAACGATTGTCTCGACATCGGCATCGCCTTAGGATCGCCGGTGTCGCTCGACTACTACAAAAAGGCGCCGTTCAAGTTCAACGGGACGATTGGCAAGGTGAACGTCAAGTACATCCCGCAGCCGACGAAATGACGGATCATTAGGGGTCAAGGACCACTGCCAGTTCGCCACGCGAACGTCCGGTTTGGGGCAGCCATTCCGGCACCCGCGCTGACCGGTTGGCCGGGAAGCGCCTGATTGGCCTCCCGACTCCGCACAGTCAACACGAACACCCGAGAGGTATCGGTAAAGTCGCTTGTTGACCCGTTTTCTGCCGGTCGCGAACGGCGGTCTGGCAGCCTAATAAGGCTGCGTCGCCTCGAGTCGAATCCGACTGCTTGAGTTTTCGGACAAGCCAGACTTAGAGGCTCTCGCACTGAGCGCTGAGCTTACGTTCGTTGGCCGGTAGCCCTCGCAGAGCTGCTTCATTCCGGCCTCGCAGGCTTTCGCTGTCGCACGCTGTTCGGCTGATCCTCTCGTGACCTTGAGTTGGAGCTTGCGTTTGGCCCTGCACTCATTCCACCGCCAACAGGTGCGTATTCCACGCGATCGTGAACGGGGTTTCCACGGGATGGTGAACACGGATTCCACGGCAACGTGAACAGCGTTCCACGGGATCGTGAACACTTCGGTGCCCTGCGTGGCGCGGTGTTCACGATCGTGGAAAGGTGTTCGCGATCGTGGCGAGGGAGTGGGCGGCTGGAGATTGATCGGAAGGCCGACCGCGTAGCCTTGGGACCTTTTGTCCTGGGGAGCGAGGTCGATGCCGAACGAGAGGGTCTCCATGTCGAAGCTGAAGCAGCTGATCGGGCTGCAGGGGAGCAATTTAAGCGTCCGGGCGCTCGCGCGTGCGCTCGGGCTGTCGATCGGAGCGGTCTCGAAGTACCTGCGGGCGGTGCGCCTGGCGGGCATCGGAGCTGCTGAGGCCGAGAGTCTCTCGGAGAGCGAACTCGAGCAGCGGGTGTTCGGGCCGGCGCCACCGGGGAAGCCGGGGCCGCTCGTGCCGCCGGACTGCACGTGGATCCACACCGAACTCAAGCGCCAAGGCCGCCCGCGGCCTGGACAAACGCCAAATCGCGCAGCTGGCCACCGGAGAGTGGATCCGGCGCTCGCAGAACCTGCTCATCACCGGAGCTACGGGCTCAGGAAAAACCTGGATCGCCTGTGCGCTCGCGCAGCAGACCTGTCGCCAGGGTCACTCGGTGCTGTACTGGCGCGTGCCGCGCCTGATCGAGGAGCTGCGCATCGCACACGGCGATGGCAGCTACCTGAAGTTCCTGAAGACGATCGCCAAGGCCGCCCTCATCGTGCTGGACGACTGGGGACTTACTGCGCTCGCCACCCAGGACCGCGCCGATCTGCTGGAGATCCTCGATGACCGCGTCAACACCGGCTCGACCTTGATCGCCAGCCAACTCCCCGTCGACAAATGGCACGCCTACCTCGGGGACCCCACTCTCGCCGATGCAATCCTGGACCGCCTCGTGCACCACAGTCATCGCATCGAGCTCAAAGTGCCCGGTGACTCCATGCGCAAGAACCGAGCGTCCGCGGATGCATGAACATCATCAACCCGCGCACGGGGCGAAAATCCAGGGGTGTTGTCCCCAAGGGGTACCCCTCGATCGGCGCTCCTCGAGCGTTATACGCGGTCGCTTTTATCCGCCACAGCGGAAAACCGGCGCTTCTGCCCGCCTGCGGCGCTCAGACTGCGTTGCGTTCTGACGAACGATGAAGAGAAATCCGGAACCCAACTTGCTTGACGATCGTGAACACCTGAAGTAGAAATCAATCTCCAGCTGCCCGCTCCACGCACCGTTCACCATCGCGTGGAATTACTGTTCACGATCGCTGGAATCCGCACAACAGGGCGACAGGCAACAGCAGGGATATCCTTTTTTACCTACCACGGCACGATTAGACGTACAGTGCTTTCTTGATACGCAATTCTGCGATAGCCCTCTGGGCCTCCTCGCTGAGGTTGGACTTTCCGACCTGGACGGTCACCTTGTGAATCTTGCCGGTGAACTGACTATCGCCCACTTTGTAGTCGTCGCTGACACAGGTATAGAGGTTCTCGCCCACGTCCGTCGTTTCCGCGCCAAATGCGAACGGCTGAGTGTGCTCGACCCGACCTGCGGCGACCTCTTTACCGTTGACGAAGATCACACCGTTACCCCCCGCGCCCAAACCGCCGTCGTAAGCAAACTCGAAGCGCAACGTCACCCGCCCGGCCGGCAGACGAGCGGAGCCGGCGATCTTGTAGATCTCGCGTCCGAGAAAGTTCCAGGCAAACCGGGGTGCACCGTCCTTGACGTAGAGGCTCCAGCCGCCCATTTCCCCGCCTTGTGCGATGACCACCCCCTCTGCGCCAGCCTTCGGGACCTCAATGTCGGCCGTGACCACGAAAGAGCGGTTTTTTACGTTGATGAAGGCATTTTCTGGAATTCCCTTCATTCCCTCGTAGACCGTTATCTCGGTGCGACCTTCCATCAGATCCGGACGACCCGCCAGAGCGGCGTTGAAGCGCTCCCAAGCGCGGTCATCAAGAGGAAGCACGTTGTATTTGACGGCCTCTTCCAGGAAGACGGCTTTTAGCTTCTCCAGTTTGTCGGGATACTTCGCGGCAAGATCGTGCGCGCAACTGAAATCTTCCTTTACGTTGTAAAGCTCCCACTTGTCGTTCTCAAACGTAGCCCGCGCCTTGGGCTCCCAAGGCGGCCGGTGCACCGTGGTGGCGAACCAGCCGTCCTGGTAGATGCCCCGGTTGCCTGCCATCTCGAAGTATTGCGTGGTGTGCCGCGATTTCGCATCGGGGTTATTCAAAGTGTCGAGCATGCTCACGCCCTCGAGGGGTCTTTGCTCGACGCCATAAACGACCGCGGGCTCGGGCACACCCACTGCCTCCAACACCGTCGGAGCAATATCAGTCATGTGCGTCCATTGCGTACGCAGGCCGCCTTTCTCCGCGATCCCCTTCGGCCAGTGGACCACCATGGATTGGCACACTCCACCGTACGAGGCCACCTGGTGACCCCAACCAAAGGGTGTCGCGCCGGCGAAAGCCCAGCCATTGTTGTACAAAATATGGGATTTGGGGCCGCCGATCTCGTCGAAGTGCTTCAGCGGAACATCCAGGGGCTCGGGTATCCCGTTGAACACGGACAACTCATTGAAGGCGCCGTTGAGGCCGCCTTGGAAGACTGAACCGTTATCGCCGGTAATGTACAGGATCAGCGTATTGTCCATTTCGCCCAAGGTTTTGATCTCGTCGAGAAACCGCCCGATTTCGTAGTCAGTCACCTCGGCAAAGGCCGCGTAAATCTCCATGTACCTGGCAAAGACCTTCTTCTCGTCCGCCGTCAAGTCGTCCCATTCCTGAATTCCCGGTGGCTTCGGCGCCAGATCGGTGCCCGGGGGAACGACCCCCAGCGCGATCTGCCTCGCCAACGTTTCCTTACGCACCTGGTCCCAGCCCTGATCGAACTTGCCCTTGTACCGGTCACGCCACGTCTCGGGGACGTGGAATGGGCCGTGAGTCCCAATTGCGGCGTAGTAGACGAAAAATGGTTTTTGGGGGGCGAGCGAACGCTGCGAACGCAGCCAGAGGATCGCCTTATCGGTGATGTCAGTACTGGCGTAGTAATCAGCATCAGGGTGCATATCCACCCTGGTCATGTTGTCGTAAATGACCGGATGAAACAGGTCCGCCTCGCCGGACATGAAGCCGTAGAACCTCTCAAAACCGCTATGCACCGGCCAGCGGTCGAAGGGTCCGACATCACTGCCTTCCCAGGGCGCTAGCTCGTGACACTTGCCGAACATGGCGGTGCTATAGCCGTTGAGCCGTAAGATCTCGGGCAGATTCGTGACGCTGCGGGGGCGCACCGCGGTGTATCCAGGGAAGCCGGTGGCAATCTCCGAGATCACGCCGAAGTTTGCGCTATGGCTATTGCGACCCGTCAAGCAGGCCACGCGGCTGGGCGAACACAATGGCGGGACTTTGAAATTATTGTAGCGCAGCCCGGTCTGCGCCAGACGATCCAGCGTCGGCATCTGGATCGGCCCTCCGAACGTCGACACGTCGCCGAAGCCCATGTTGTCGAGAAGGATGACCACCACGTTTGGCGCACCTTTCGGCGCCTTCACTTCGAACCGCGGTGGGGCTTTAGCGTTGTGCGCATCAAGCTCGGTGATTGGCGGATAGTTAGGCTCTGGTATGGGCAGCACGGTACGGTCCATGGAGGCGGCTGTCCCGGGCTGGCTGCTCTGGGCCTCTGACTCCTTCGACATGCGCTTTTCTCCTATCGATACTCTTGACCGGAATTGTAGGTAAAGGTGCCGCTCCAACCCCTTGTGCTCGTGCAGCCTATCGTAGCGCTTCGAGGGTGCCATGGGTTGGGCGTCCAATGTCCCACTGACGCCGAAGACACCTGCCCTAATTTTCCTCCACTCGTTTCGGCTTGACCAACGATCAGACGCGGTATTGGACGCGACCGAACCTCACCCGTACTGCCTTCTCGGTCCTCACGCTCGTGTACCAGGCCAACCTACCCGCCGGGTTACGCGGTGAGACGTAAGCCTGGCAGCGACGTGTTCCGCGCAGTCCCCGGATCATGCTGGAGATGAGACCATTTCCGGCCTGCTGATCATCCGGGCCGAAGGCCGCATAATCTTCGCCAGCGCCCCTCGGGCCCGCGAACGGCTCGCGACGCCGATCGAGGAAGCGCATCCTCGGGTGGTGATCGTAGAATGCAGCGCCATTCCGGACTTCGAGTACAGGGAGCGGCGCACCTTGATCGGGGCGAAAGATTAAGATACGGCGACACGGAATTTCCTTGTGGCTTTGCGCACTGAAGCCGCTGGCCCTCGAGGTGGTCAGGCGCTCCCCGCTGGGGGAGGCTTTGGGGCGCGAGCGCATGTTCTTCAACCTTCGCCAGGCCGCGCAGGCCTACGAGAGATGAGGCAAAGCGGTGTGAGTGCACAGCCATTGATGTTTCACGTTCTCGTCAAGCCCACCGGTGCGATATGCAACCTGGACTGCAAGTACTGCTTCTTTCTCTCCAAGGAGATGCTGTATCCGGGCGACCGCTTTCGCATGTCCGACGAGCTGCTGCAGGCGTACATCCGCCAGCTGCTGGCGGCGCAGCCGCAGGGTGAGGTCAACGTCGCCTGGCAAGGCGGGGAGCCGACCCTCATGGGGATCGAGTTCTTCCGGCGCGCTATCGAATACGTCGAGCAGTACCGCAAGCCCGGCCAGAGCATTCTGCACACGATACAGACGAATGGCACCTTGTTGAACGATGACTGGTGCGCCTTCTTCAAGCAGCACCACTTTCTCGTCGGCCTGAGCGTGGACGGCCCCAAGTACATGCACGATGCATATCGGGTCGACAAGCACGGCGCCGGAAGCTTCGATCAGGTGATGCGCGGATGGCAGGTGCTGCGCCGGCACGAGGTGGACTTCAATATCCTGTGTACCATTCACGCCGCGAACGCCGATCACCCGCTGGAAGTGTACCGGTTCTTCCGCGACGATTTGCAGGCCGGATACCTTCAGTTCATCCCCATCGTTGAGCGCACTACCGAGGCGCTGATCCCTGTTGCCAACCTCGGCTGGGGCAAACGGCCCGGTGGGGACCGACCTCTATATACCCAGCACGGCGGCCAGGTCACCGACCGCTCGGTCCGCGCCGAGCAGTTCGGCTGCTTCCTCATTGCCATCTTCGATGAATGGGTGAGGCGCGATGTCGGAAAGGTATTCATACAGACTTTCGATGTGGCCCTGGGAAGCTGGCTTGGGCAGCACAACCTCTGCATCTTCTCACCCACTTGCGGCAACGCTGTCGCTCTGGAGCACAACGGCGATCTGTACTCCTGCGACCATTATGTCGAGCCCGGCTATTTGTTGGGGAATATCCGCGAAGCGTCGATGGGCGAGCTCGTGGACTCGCCGAGGCAGCGCGCCTTTGGGCAGCACAAGCTCGACAGCCTGCCGAAGTATTGCCGCGAGTGCGAAGTGCTGTTTGCCTGTTACGGGGAATGTCCGCGCAACCGGTTCATCACGACTCCGGATGGCGAGCCCGGGCT
Organism: uncultured Gammaproteobacteria bacterium; assembly: GCA_963837075.1. Classification (GTDB taxonomy): domain Bacteria; phylum Pseudomonadota; class Gammaproteobacteria; order Steroidobacterales; family Steroidobacteraceae; genus 13-2-20CM-66-19. Next base: position 2,843,996 of record CAWILY010000009.1, read on the forward strand.
CAACTACCTGTGTGCCGGCTACAAGCTGTTCTTCAAGCACATCGACCCTGCGATGAAGACCATGGCCGGCCTCCTTCGCCAGGGCCGATTTGCCGACGAGATAATGCAGCACTCCAACACGCGATGACCTTTTCCGGTCCGATTAAGGAGCGGTGCGTGCAGCGATCGTGAGTTTCTGCTGAGAGGGTCCAATAGAATGGTGGCGATCGCGCGCAGCTGTGGCACGGCGGTGATCCGGGGTCTCTCAGTCGAGAATGGCAGCTGTTGGTTGGCATTCTGATTCCCCATATGCCCGCTGCTTGGCCGATTGCGAGCGTTTGCACACCGGCGCCGGACAAACTTTATCGGCTCAGGAGGCGCAAGAGGGCTTCGTAGCCAGCGAGGGCGAGTCCACAACCTGTGGCCCCGGCGAGCATCGGTATAAACGGAAAGTGCGGCGGACCGACCAGCTTCCCAAAAGAGCGCCATCAGAACCCCTAGAGCAAAGCCAGCGAGCCCGAGAGAAGGCGTACGGCGGGAGCTAGGATTGCCAGCAGAGTGAAGGCCGGCAGACGGACCAACAGCCAAAGTACTCGCACTCCTCTGCGAAAGTAATTCTGAGTACGCATCAGGCTGCAGTCCGCTCGGGCTGTGGATCAGCCGCCCGCAGTCCGTCGAGGTAGTCCGCCCACGCTTGCATCATGCGTCGACGCTCTGGCAGACGCTGCGCGCGGTTGTAGGCGCCACGGCTCTCATTGCGCTCGGCGTGCGCCAGCTGCAGCTCGATCAGATCGGGGTGCCAGCCCTGCTCATTGAGACAGGTTGAGGCCATGGACCGAAAACCATGTGCAACCATCTCGTCACCGGCGAATCCGAGGCGACGGAGCGCCGCATTGAGGGTGTTATTACTGATCGGCCGATCCCTTGAACGAATCGATGGAAACGCCAGCCGGCCGGAACCGGTCAGCACCTGCAGGTCTTTGAGAAGTGCAAGTGCCTGGCTCGAGAGCGGTACCACGTGGAGCTCGCGCATCTTCATGCGCGCCGTGGGGATCCGCCATTCGGCCGCCTTTAGATTGAACTCCGACCATTCCGCGAGCCGCAGCTCGCCAGGTCGCACGAAAGTGAGCGGCAGGAGTTTCAGAGCGAATTCGGTGGAAACGTCGCCCCGGTAACCGGCGATTGCCCGCATGAGCTCGCCGATCCGGACCGGATCCACGATGGCGGGCCGATTGCGCCGCGCAACGGCCGCGATCGCGCCGCGAAGGTCCACGGTCGGATCCCGTTCTGCTCGTCCGGTCACTACGGCGTAGCGGAAGACGTTCCCACACTCGGATCGCACGCGATGCGCAGTCTCGTGCCGGCCGCGTTCCTCAATGCGCTTGAGGACCTCTAGCACGTCGAGCGGCTTGATGCCCGCTATCGGGCGCTTTCCTATATAGGGGAAGACAAAAGCAACGAAGCGATTCCGCTTGTTCTCATAGGTCTTGAGCGTGAGTTTATTTCTCTGCATCCCGAGCCATTCCATCGCGAGAGCCTCAAAGGTCGCCGAGCGCGCGGCGCGCTCCGCCTGCAAGATCACCCCTGGATCGTTTCCCGTCTCGAGGGCGCGCCGCGCCTCCAGCCGTCGCTCCCGGGCTGCCTTGAGACTGATCTCCGGGTAGCGGCCGAAATGCAGATGCTTTTCACGGCCCTCGATGTAGTACTTGAAGCGCCAAGCCCGATGCCCGGTCGTCGACAGATAAAGGTATAGCCCATCGCCATCGAACAGTTTCCGCGGCCGATCGCCAGGCCGCGCATTGCGAATCGCAGTGTCCGTGAGCTTCATAGGGGTACGGCCTCGAAAAACGGCCTTCTAGGGGTACGCGCGTAGGGGTACGCACGTCTCTCAGAGAGGGGCCCGTGCCCCTGCAAATACCCCTGAAGCTAAAGTGCTGTCAAGTTACCAGCTGTGACGCCGAGATCACGTAACTTACTGTTTTTATGCTTATATCACTGCAGCGACGAGCTTGATGAGACCGATTGATACCCCCTGAATAGGGGCCAATGGCTCCCCGGGTTGGAATCGAACCAACGACCAACGGATTAACAGTCCGATGCTCTACCGCTGAGCTACCGGGGAAGCGGTGGGCCTTTCGAAGGGCGCGAATTCTCCGGCACGTGCCTCCACGGAGTCAAGGAAGCGGGTGGCCGGCGCCTGAGGTATCCGGCGTAAGCGATCACGTTGATCAGTACCAGTACGCCCGCGAGCACCCACTGGATCCGCCAGGTAAGGCCCGGCGGATACAGCACGCGCACCATGTAATGTGCGAGGAATCCGCCGCTGTACCCGGCCTCGCCGCCCAGACGGCGCAGGTGATTTTCTAGCGGCGTCAGGGGACAGATGCTGTGCGAGACCTCGACCCAGGCACCCCAGAGAAGCGCCGGAAGATGCACGTAGATCAGCGCGCGCCAACGCCAGGTGAGAAAGCCGCCGAAGATCACGAACGCCGTGAATGCGAAGTGTACGACGACCAGCAGATCGGCGAGCAGTGACCAGAGCATCGGGGCCTGCCGGCGCGCACCGCCTGCGCGCGGCGCTGCGAATCAGGCCGCGACGACCCGTCCGACCAGCACGCGGGCCATGCGATCGAGCGCCTTCTCCAGGGTCTCCATGCTGCAGGCAAACGACAGCCGGATGTGCCCGGGAGCGCCGAACCCGGAGCCCGGCACGACCGCAACACCGGCCTCGTTCAGCAGCAGCTCGCTGAACTCGGCATCGTCGCGGCAGCCGAGCGCGGTCATCGCGCGCGAGACCTCGGCGAAGGCGTAGAAGGTGCCGGCACCGGGCAGGCAGCTCACACCGGGTAGCGCATTCAGCGCCCGCACCACGAAATCGCGCCGCGCCTTGAAGGCCTCGTTCATGCGGGCGACGCATGACTGATCACCGTTTAGCGCCGTGACGGCCGCCTTCTGGGCGATGCTGGAAGCATTGGACGTCGACTGGCCCTGGATGGTGCTCATCGCGGTGATGATCTCCTTTGGGCCGCCGCAGTAGCCGATACGCCAGCCCGTCATGGCGTATGCCTTCGATACGCCGTTGATGGTGACGGTGCGGTGATAGAGCTCCGGAACCGCGCTTACGAGGCTGCAGAAGGGCTCCGGCTCCCAGTAGATCTTCTCGTACATGTCATCGGTGCCGATGACGATGCGCGGGTGCTCGAGCAGCACCTCACCCAGTGCACGCAGCTCAGCGCGCGTGTAGGCGGCACCCGTGGGGTTGCACGGGCTGTTGAGCAGCATCAGGCGCGTTTTCGGCGTAACTGCAGCGGCGAGCTGCCGCGGAGTGATCTTGTAGCCCTGCGACATGCCGGCGAGCGGCATGACCGGCAGCCCGTCAGCGAGCAGCACCATGTCCGGATAGGACACCCAGTAAGGTGCGGGAATGATCGCTTCATCGCCCGGGTCGAGAACCGCCATGCAGAGGTTGTAGAGCGTCTGCTTCGCTCCGCTCGACACCAGAATCTGGGCACGCTCGTAGCTGAGGCCGTTATCGCGCTCGAACTTCGCGATGATCGCGTCCTTGAGCTCGTCGATGCCGTCGACGTTGGTGTAGCGCGTGAAACCGTTGCGGATGGCGTCGATGCCCGCCTGGCCGATGTGCGCCGGGGTGTCGAAATCCGGCTCACCCGCTCCGAGGCCGATGACGTCCTTGCCCTGCGCCTTCAGGCGCGCCGCGCGCGCCGTCACGGCGAGGGTAGGGGAGGGCTTGACGCGCTGGACGCGTCGCGCGAGAGGCAAGGTCACTGAATTTCCTGTGGTTCGCTTGAGTTGTGACAGCGCCGCTATATTAAGGGATTACGACAGGCCCGGCCATCGGGCTGCACCCTAGGCGTGAGCGCCTCTTGCACCACATTTAGTAATGGAACGGCAACTCTTCAAGCTGCAGGCCGAGTTTCAGCCCGCCGGCGATCAGCCGCAGGCGATCGATAGGCTGGTTGAGGGTCTGAACGAAGGACTCGCGCATCAGACGTTGCTCGGCGTCACCGGCAGCGGCAAGACCATGACCGCCGCATCGGTGATCGAGCGGGTGCAGCGCCCCACAATGGTGCTCGCTCACAACAAGACTCTGGCGGCGCAGCTGTACGGGGAGTTTCGCGAATTCTTCCCGCAGAACGCGGTTGAGTACTTCGTCTCCTACTACGACTATTACCAGCCCGAGGCTTACGTACCTTCATCCGACACGTACATAGAGAAGGACTCGTCGGTGAACGAGCACATCGAGCAGATGCGCCTGTCGGCGACCAAGGCGCTGCTCGAGCGCTCCGACTCGATCATCGTCGCGACCGTGTCCTCGATCTATGGCCTCGGCGATCCGCAGGCGTATCTGGCGATGGTGCTGCATCTGAAGCGTGGCGATCGGCTCGACCAGCGCCAGCTGCTGCGGCGTCTCGCCGAGATGCAGTACACGCGCAACGAGCTCGATCTCACCCAAGGAACCTACCGGGTGCGCGGTGATGTGATCGATATCTTCCCGGCGGAATCCGAGCGCGAGGCCGTACGCGTCGAACTGTTCGACGACACGATCGACTCGATTACGCTGTTCGATCCGCTCACCGGCGCGATCTCGCGCAAGGTGCCGCGCTTCACCGTCTATCCGGGAACGCATTACGTGACGCCACGTGAGCGCCTGGGCGGAGCGGTCGATCAGATCCGCGAGGATCTGCGCGTGCGGCTGACGGAGTTGCGTGATGCCGGACGACTGCTCGAGGCGCAGCGCCTTGAGCAGCGCACCCGCTTCGACATGGAGATGATCAAGGAAGTGGGCTACTGCGCCGGCATCGAGAACTACTCACGCTACCTGTCAGGCCGTGCTCCGGGGGAGCCGCCACCGTGCCTGTTCGACTACCTGCCGCGCAACGCGCTGTTGTTCGTCGATGAGAGCCATCAGACCATTCCGCAGCTCGGCGCGATGTACCGCGGTGACCGCTCGCGCAAGGAAGTGCTGGTCGAGTACGGCTTTCGTCTGCCCTCGGCGCTCGATAACCGGCCGCTCAAGTTCGAGGAGTGGCAGCAGCTCGCGCCGCAGATGATCTTCGTCTCCGCAACGCCGGGCGACTACGAGGCCAAGCATTCCTCCCAGGTGGTCGAGCAGCTGGTGCGGCCCACAGGTCTCGTCGATCCGGAGGTGGAAGTACGGCCAGTCGGCACGCAGGTCGATGACGTGCTGTCGGAGATCCGCAACTGCGCCGCACACGAGGAGCGCGTGCTGATTACCACGCTCACCAAGCGCATGGCGGAGGATCTGACCGACTACCTGAGCGAGCACGGCGTGCGCGTGCGCTATCTGCATGCCGACATCGAGACGGTGGAGCGCACCGAGATCATCCGCGATCTGCGCCTCGGCAAGTTCGACGTACTGGTCGGCATCAACCTGTTGCGCGAGGGGCTCGACATGCCCGAGGTGGCGCTGGTTGCGATCCTGGATGCCGACAAGGAGGGCTTTCTGCGCTCGGATAACTCCCTCATACAGACCATCGGCCGCGCAGCGCGCAACATTCACGGGCGCGCCATCCTGTATGCCGACCGCATGACCGGCTCGATGCGGCGCGCGATCGATGAGACCGATCGCCGCCGCGCCAAGCAGCTCGAGTACAACGTCGAGCACGGCATCACGCCGCGCGGCATTCAGAAAGGCGTCACCGACATCATGGAGGGCGCGCGCGCCGAAGTCGCAGACACCGCACTGCGCAGGCGAGGCGGCCGCATCGTGAGCACTACGGATCTCAGGCCCGAGGTGCTGGTGAAGGAGATCAAGAAGCTGGAGGGAGAGATGTTCCGCCGGGCGCGGAACCTCGAGTTCGAGGAGGCCGCCCGGCTGCGCGATGAGATCGAGCGGCTGAAGCAGCTGGAGCTGGGGTTTCCGGCGCGCTCGGCATGATTCGCCGGCGTGCCGGTCGGTGCACTGTAAGTACTTGGAATCCCTTGGATTAGCTTGCGTCGATCGGCTTGCTCTTGTATCGTTCGCGGCCCTCGTCGCGGAAACGTTTCAGGCGCGTAGCTCAGTGGTAGAGCATCACCTTGACATGGTGGTGGTCGGTGGTTCGATCCCACTCGCGCCTACCAGATGAGTCGGACAGGGCGCTCGCGGTGATTGCTGCCGCGGAGCGCCCTTTTTTCTAAGCGGTCAATTCCTAGCGTGAGCTGAAGATCACATGCCCCTGGTCACATTGCCCGATGGCAGCGAGCGGCACTTCGACCACCCGGTGTCGGTGGACGAGCTCGCGGGGAGCATTGGTCCGGGGTTGCGCAAGGCAGCTCTCGCCGGACGGGTGAACGGCCGGCTGGTCGACACTTCTTATGTCATCGACGGTGATGCAAGTGTCGCCATCGTGACGGACAAGGACCCGGATGGGCTGGAGATCATCCGCCACTCCACCGCCCACCTGCTCGCGCAGGCGGTCAAGGAACTGTTCCCCGATGCGCAGGTGACCATTGGCCCGGTGATCGAGGACGGCTTCTATTACGACTTCGCCTACCAGCGGCCGTTCACGCCCGAGGACCTGGCCGCCATCGAGGCGAAAATGACCGAGCTCGCGCAGGCGGATCAGCAGGTGAACCGCCGCGTAATGCCGCGCGATGAAGCGGTGCGCTTCTTCCGCAATCTCGGCGAGATCTACAAGGCGGAGATCATCGCCAGCATTCCCGAGAAGGAGCAGATCAGCCTCTACGGGCAGGGCAACTGGGTCGACCTGTGCCGCGGGCCGCACGTACCGTCCACGGGCAAGCTCAAGGCCTTCAGGCTCACCAAGGTTGCCGGTGCCTATTGGCGCGGCGACTCACGTAACGAGATGCTGCAGAGAATCTACGGCACGGCATGGGCCGACAAGAAGCAGCTCGACGCCTATCTGCACCGTCTCGCGGAAGCGGAGCGGCGCGACCACCGCCGCATCGGTAAGGAGCTCGATCTCTTCCACCTGCAGGAGGAGGCGCCCGGGGCGGTGTTCTGGCACCCGAAGGGATGGACGGTGTTCCAGGCGCTGATCCAGTACATGCGCGAGCGTCAGCGTGCCGCCGGCTACGAGGAAGTGAGCGCGCCGGAGCTCATGGACGTGGCGCTGTGGCAGCAGTCCGGGCACCTGGAGAAGTTCGGCGAGAGCATGTATCTCACCAAGACCCCGGACGAGCGGCTGTACGCGATCAAGCCGATGAACTGTCCGGGACACGTGCAGATCTTCAAGCACGGTCTGCGCAGCTACCGGGAGCTGCCGGTGCGGCTGGCGGAGTTCGGCAAGGTGCATCGCTACGAGCCGTCCGGGGCGCTGCACGGCCTCATGCGCGTGCGTGCATTCACCCAGGACGACGGCCACGTTTTCGTCACCGAGGATCAGATCACGGCCGAGTCGGTGGCCATTACCCGACTGATCCTCGATATCTACCGGGACTTCGGCTTTGAGGAGGTTGCCATCAAGTTCGCCGATCGCCCGCCCAAGCGCGTCGGGAGCGACGAGATCTGGGACCGAGCGGAAGCGGCACTCAAGGCGGCCTCGACCGCGGCGGGTATCGAGTACACGCTGAACAAGGGCGAGGGCGCCTTCTACGGGCCGAAGCTGGAGTTCGTGCTGCGAGATGCGATCGGGCGGGACTGGCAATGCGGAACGCTGCAGGTCGACCTGAACATGCCCGAGCGTCTCGGCGCGCACTACATCGACGAACACAGCGCCAAGCGCATCCCGGTCATGCTGCACCGCGCGATGTTCGGCTCGCTGGAGCGCTTCTTCGCGATCCTGCTCGAGCATCACGCCGGCAGACTTCCGGTGTGGCTATCACCGGTGCAGGCGGTGGTGATGAGCATTACCGACCGGCACAACGAATATGTCTCCCGTATGACGGAATCCCTGAAAAATCAGGGCTTTCGCGTGGAATCCGACTTGCGCAACGAGAAGGTCGGCTTTAAGATTCGCGAGCACACGCTACGGCGTGTTCCGTATCTCTTGGTTGCGGGCGACAAGGAAGTGGCCGCAAATCTGCTTGCAGTGCGCACACGTAGCGGCAAGGACCTGGGCGCGATGGGCCCGGAGACGTTCGCCGAACGGCTCCGCGTCGAGCTCGAAAGCCGCGGGCGCGAGGTAATGGAGGGTTGACGAATCGCTAGTGCAACAAAGCGGGTCCGGCGCAATGAGGAAATCAACGCGCCGCAACTGCGTGTGATAGCGGCCGATGGTTCGCAGGCCGGGGTGATGTCCCGCTTCGACGCGCTGCAAATGGCGTCCGCTGCCGAGCTTGATCTGGTCGAGGTGTCGCCGACCGCCGAACCGCCGGTGGTGCGCATCATGGACTACGGCAAGTTCCTGTTCGAGCAGAACAAGAAAGCGCACTCGGCCAAGCGCAAGCAGAAACAGATTCAGGTCAAGGAAGTGAAATTTCGCCCGGGTACGGGCGAGGCGGATTACCAGATCAAGCTGCGTAACCTGACACGCTTCCTGACCGAAGGTGACAAGGCCAAGGTAACCCTGCGGTTCCGTGGCCGTGAGATGGTGCACCAGGACATCGGGCGCAAGCTCCTTGACCGGGTTTCGACGGATCTCGCCCCGCATGCGGTGGTCGAGCAGAACCCGCTCATGGAAGGCAAGCAGATGGTCATGGTGTTTGCACCGAAGAAGAAGTAGCGCTGCGCACCGCCGGCAACGGCGCGCGCAGTGTTCGCCCGGAGCGGGTGCCACGGCACCTCGTGAACGGGGCTATATAACGTGAGGAGTCAGTCGATGCCCAAGTTGAAGACCAACCGGGCCGCGGCGAAGCGCTTTCGCAAAACGGCGAAGGGCTTTAAGCGGTACGCGGCGAATCGTCGCCACAATCTCGGCCACAAACCCCGCAAGACCAAACGCCAGGCGCGCTCCGGCGGCTCGAGCCTCGTGGACCACACCGATGTGGGCCGTGTCGAGCAGCTTCTTCCGTATCACCGTTAAGCGAGCAGCACCATGGCACGAGTAAAACGTGGCGTGACGGCCGGGCGCCGTCACAAGAAGGTCCTGGGCAAGGCCAAGGGCTATTACAACGCGCGGCGCAAGGTCTATCGCGCCGCCAAGCAGGCCGTCATCAAGGCCGGACAGTACGCCTACCGCGATCGGCGCCAGAACAAGCGCGAGTTCCGCGCGTTGTGGATTGCGCGCATCAACGCGGCGGCACGCCTGTACGGCCTGAGCTACAGCCGCATCATCAACGGACTGCACAAGGCAGGTGTGGCGATCGACCGCAAGGTGCTCGCCGACATTGCCGTGCACGACACCGCGGCATTCGGGGCGCTCGCGCAGCAGGCAAAGACCGCTCTCGGCATCAGTTGAGCGGGGCGGCGTTGGCTGACCTGACCGCGCTGACCGCGGAGGCGCTTGCGGAGGTCGCGCAGTGCGATGCGCCTGCGGGCCTGGAAGAGGCGCGCGTCCGCTGGCTGGGGAAGAAGGGTGCGTTTACCGAGCAGCTCAAAGCACTCGGCAGCCTGCCGGCAGCCGAGCGTCCGGCGGCCGGTGCACGCATCAACGCGGCCAAGGAGCAGCTGCAGGCCGCCATCGAGGCGCGCCGTGCCGCACTTGCGAGCGCCGCCCTCGAGCGGCAGCTGCTCGCGGGCCGGATCGACGTAACGCTTCCGGGTCGCGGTGAGGAAGCGGGCGGTCTGCACCCCGTCACCCAGGCGCGGCTGCGTATCGAGACACTGTTCCGCCGCGCGGGCTTCGCCGTGGCCGCAGGCCCCGAGATCGAGGACGACTTCCACAACTTCGGCGCGCTCAACATTCCGCCGAATCATCCGGCGCGTGCAATGCACGACACGTTCTACTTTGCAGACGGGCGGGTGCTGCGCACCCATACCTCGCCGGTGCAGATCCGCGCGCTGCAAGAGCACGGTGCGCCGCTCGCGATCATCGCTCCCGGTCGCGTGTACCGCTGCGATTCCGACATGACGCATTCGCCGATGTTTCACCAGCTCGAGGGGCTCGTGGTCGGTGAGAATGTCAGCTTCGCCAACATGAAGGCCGTGCTGCACGGCTTCCTGCAGGCGTTCTTCGAGCGCGATCTGGCGATGCGCCTGCGGCCCTCGTTCTTCCCCTTTACCGAACCGTCCGCCGAGGTCGACATGTCGTGCGTGTTTTGCGACGGCCGCGGCTGCCGCGTGTGCAAGCTCACCGGCTGGCTCGAGATTTCCGGCTGCGGCATGGTGCATCCGAACGTGCTGCGCGCGAGCGACGTCGATCCCGAGCGCTTCACCGGCTATGCCTTCGGCGCCGGCATCGATCGTCTGGCGATGCTGCGCTACGGGGTGAACGACCTGCGGCTGTTCTTCGAGAACGACCTGCGGTTCCTGCGCCAGTTCCGCGCCTTCAGCGCATGAGAGTCCCGTATTCCTGGCTGGCGGAATGGGTGGCGCTGACATGGCCGGCGCCGGAGCTCGGCGCGCGCCTCACCATGGCCGGTTTCGAGCTCGAGTCGCTCGGCAGCGCCGCATCCCCCTTCAGCGGGGTGCTGGTGGCACAGATCCTGAGTGCTGAGCGCCACCCGCAGGCCGACAAGCTGCAGGTCTGCCGCGTGAGCACCGGCGGGGACACGACGCCGCTGCTGATCGTGTGCGGCGCGAGCAATGCGCGCGCGGGACTGAAGAGCGCACTCGCCGTGGTCGGCGCGCAGCTGCCGGGCGAGCTTGCGATCCGGGCGGCGAAGATTCGCGGGGTGGAGTCGCAGGGTATGCTCGCTTCTGCGAGGGAGCTCGGGCTCAGCGACGCATCCGAAGGCATCCTCGAGCTGCCGGCGGATGCCCCGCTCGGCGTTTCGCTGCGTGAGTATCTGGCCTTGGATGAGGCCGTGCTCGACTTGAGCATCACGCCCAACCGCGGCGATGCGATGTCGGTGATCGGCATCGCGCGGGAGGTAGCGGCGCTCGCCGGCACGCGCGTGAGCGGCCCGGCGTTCAATGCCCCGGCGACCCGCAGCGAAGCGCGTTTCCCGGTTCGGCTGCAGCACCCGGCGGGCTGCCCGCGCTTTGCCGGCTGCGTCGTACGCGGCATCGACAATCGAGCGGAGTCACCGTTGTGGTTGCGGGAGCGACTGCGCCGCGCCGGACTGCGCTCGATCAGTGCGGTGGTAGATGTCACCAACTACGTCATGCTCGAGCTCGGGCAGCCGATGCACGCCTACGACCTGCGCAAGCTCGAGGGCGGCATCGCAGTGCGTCTCGCGAACGAGGGCGAGCCGCTCATGCTGCTCGACGGCCGCTGCGTCAACGCCGGGGCGGACATGCTGCTCATCACCGATGCGGCAGGAGCTGTGGGTCTTGCGGGCATCATGGGCGGAGCGCGCACTGCAGTCAGCCCCGAAACCACTGAGGTTTTCTTCGAATCGGCGTATTTCACTCCGGAGGCGGTCCTCGGGCGGGCCCGCCGCCTCGGTCTCATCACCGATGCCGGTCAGCGATTCGAGAGAGGCGTGGATCCCACGCAGCAGAGCCGCGCGATCGAACGTGCTCTGTCCTTGCTGCTGCCGACGACCGGAGGGACCGCGGGGCCGACCGAGGTCACCGAATCTCAGCCGCACCTGCCGACACGCGCGCCGGTGATATTGCGGGTAAGACAGCTGGCACGCCTGCTCGGCGTGGCTTTGCCCGCCGAGCGCGTCACGGCGGCGTTGCAGGGGCTGCAGATGAGGGTCGCGACCACCGCTGACGGCTGGCAGGTGACTCCGCCCGCCTGGCGCTTCGACATCGCGATCGAGGCGGATCTCATCGAGGAGGTCGCACGCATCGTCGGCTTCGACGTGATCCCGGAAACGGCTGCCCCCGTGTCGCAGCGCTTTCGCAGACTACCGTCAGAACGTCCCGCGGAGGCGGCCGTCCTGCAGGCGCTCGCGGCGCGCGGCTACCAGGAGGCGATCACCTACGCGTTCGTCGATCCTGTGCTGCAGCGCCAGCTCTTTCCGGACCGCGCGGAACTTGCGCTGTCGAATCCCATTGCCAGTGATCTGTCCGTCATGCGCGTCTCGCTGTGGCCGGGACTACTGCGCGCTGCGCTCGAGAACCACCGGCGCCAACAGGATCGGATCCGCCTGTTCGAGCATGGCACTCGTTTTGCGCTCACCGCGAGCGGCACCCGGGAGGTCGACTCGCTGGCAGCAGTTGCCTGGGGACCGCGGCTGCCGGAGCAGTGGGGCGTCGCCAGGCAGATGCGGGGCGAGGTGGACTTCTACGACGTAAAGGGCGACCTCGGAGCACTGCTGACAGCCACCGGGGACGGCGCCGCCTTCGCGTTCGAGCCGGGCACGCTGGCGGCACTGCATCCGGGCCGAACGGCGCGGGTGCTGCGCCGCGGTGAGCCGGTCGGCTGGCTCGGCGAGCTGCATCCGGCCATGACGAAGGCACTGGACTTTACATATCCGCCGGTGCTGTTCGAGCTGGATCTGGATGCGACACTCGCGGTGCAGCGCCCGGCGCACCAGGAGATCTCCCGTTTCCCGCAGGTGCGGCGCGACCTCGCAGTGGTCGTGGATGAGTCGATCACTTTAAGTGCCTTGGCCGAGCGTGTAACCTTGGCAGCTTCAAGCCTCCTGCGAGATCTCCGCGTTTTCGACGTGTATCGTGGCCCCGGCCTCGAACAAGGTCGAAAAAGTGTCGCTTTAGGCTTGATTTTTCAGGATATTTCTCGCACTCTTACCGATGAAGATGTGGAGCGCCTGATGGCCTCCGTGGTAGCGGATTTGCGCGAGAACTTGAACGCGAGAATTCGAGAATAACGAAATGGCCCTGACCAAAGCGGAGATGGCGGAAGCGTTGTTCAACCAGCTTGGGTTGAACAAGCGAGAAGCACGCGAGCTGGTGGATCTGTTCTTCGAGGAAGTTCGGGCAGCCCTGTCAGGTGGGGAACAGGTGAAGCTCTCAGGCTTCGGCAACTTTGATCTGCGCGACAAGAACCAGCGACCCGGCCGCAATCCCAAGACCGGCGAAGAGATTCCGATCAGCGCACGGCGTGTAGTGACGTTCCGCCCAGGGCAAAAACTCAAGGCACGGGTCGAGGCTTATGTTGGAGCCAAAGAATAACGCGCAGCTGCCGGTCATACCCGGCAAGCGCTACTTCACCATCGGCGAGGTGAGCGAGCTGTGCGGCGTGAAGCCGCACGTGCTGCGCTACTGGGAGCAGGAGTTCCCGCAGCTGAAGCCCGTCAAGCGTCGCGGCAACCGGCGCTATTACCAGCGCCAGGACGTGATCGTCATCCGCCAGATCCGCAGCCTCCTGTACGATCAGGGCTTCACCATTGGCGGGGCGCGCAACAAGCTCACCGGCGAAGAGGCGCGCAGCGACGTGTCGCAGAGCCAGCAGATCGTGAAGCAGCTGCGCGTCGAGCTCGAGGAACTGATGAAAGTGCTGCGGCGCTGACGGTGCGGCGCTGGAGCGAATCAGCGTATCATTCTTTTCTAGGCGCGGAGCTTCCCCAACGCGCGGCTTGCCAAGAAGAACAATCGTGTCGGAGCGTGGCGCAGCCTGGTAGCGCACTTGCATGGGGTGCAAGGGGTCCCGAGTTCAAATCTCGGCGCTCCGACCAACAAAAACATGTCCATTCCGGTCACATGGGAACGGATTATTCCGGAGCACTCAACGACACAGAGCTTCGCAAGCATGCGGGCAAGTTCGCGGCGTCCGGTCGGGACGCACTCGGTGTGATGAGCCGCACATCGCCGGACGATGCGCGAGCTCCAGCACATGGCCACGGCGCCCCCCGAGTGATTCGAGCGGCCACGTCGCACGCGATCTGCGACTTGCCTAATCCCGGATCACCGGCCAGCAGAGTCGTCTTGCCACGCCACAGCACGCCGGGCCAGAGGGGCTCGAGTTCCCGTGCTTCCACCTGGGAGACGCGCTACGAAAGTAAAGGCGTGGGAGGCACGCAGGCGGAATCAGACGGAGACCTACGGATAGATCGTCGGAACAGTCCAAGTTTCCGGTAGCGGCTGCTCCGGAGGGAGTTCCTTGAGTCTGTCGATCTTCTCCCGCAGCGCCTTGATCTCCTGCCTCTGGACTTCGATCTTCGCGTGCATCAGCGGAATCGCCCCGGCGTCATAAACTGAGACCCGCAAACCGGGTATCGGTCCAATGAGCTTGTCGCCAACTAGTCGCCAGCCTTTCCACGCTACGGAGAGTCTCCCGAGATCAGTCCCCTTGGGTGCGCGCGGATCTCGCTTCTTTTGCACCGGCATGGTGTCCCCTTTTCTTGTGGGGAAACTATAACCAACCGCCACCCGTCAGGCGGCATCGGTTCACCATAAGGTAGCCCTCTTCGGCGCTCAGCCGCGGCCGTTCAGGAGGCGGAAGTCCTGGCGCGCCTGGTGGGTTGGTCAACGACGCTCAAACGGATTCTTCGGCGAGCAGCGCAAACGCGGCGCCAGGGCTGCATGGACGCACTGGCTCGGCCGCTCGCACCATTGCGGGTGCGGGTAACATATCGAGCGTAACACCATGAAATTTGACGTATTCACTAAATGGGTATTAGTGTAACGGTTAGCAAAAACAAGAATAAGGGATCTGGTCGTGAAGGCACGGACCACCTACCCCGGCGACTTCCCGCCACTCGACCAACGAGTAGTGGTGCACGTCGCGCAGCCAGAAACCGCAACCGACGGCGGGATAGAAGTTCACGAAGAGAAGTTGGGTAAGGTCGCCGTGCAGTGCCTGTACAGGATGCGCTGCGAGTGTGGCCGCTCATGGATCGCGCTTGTACTTCCGCAGCTCGTCAAGTGCCCTGCTTGCCATAAGCTCGGCCTGGTTTTCAGGTCTGTCCTGTTGAAAAGCGCTGATCGATGACAGCGTAGCAGTGCGTGCGACGCCTAATTTCGCCGACGATCACGGTCCCCCTCCCAAGGATCGCGCGGCGCAGCGCTATCAGCGCTGCCCGTTTGATTGCCTTCTCGTCCATGGCGTCAGCATGACGCGGGTCGCGATTGGGCGGCATCAGCCAATTTCAACTGCGAACACGTAGAAATAGCCCCCGGTCCAAACTGCAAGCGAGAACCGCCGATCCGCCGATACTAGGGAATCCTTGGAACTGCGTCGCAATCCCTAAATAGAGTGGGCGGATCGCCGAGACCGACCTCACAGTCTTGCGGCATGTCGCCTGCTATACGGTGGGCCAATCCTCTCGACTGGGCGCCTATGAGCCACAAATACGATCCGCACCTCGACGACAACTATCGCGTTGTCGGAGACCGAGTCATCAGCGAGCGCACTTATCAGTCGGAGCAGCTCGCCGGAGGCGCGGTTCTGCTCATCGCCCTCCTGGTTGGCTTCCTCAACCGAGCCTTCCCGCTGCCCAAGCTTGCGAAGATTGCTGCAGGGATTGCCGTGGGCATAGCTTTCCTCGCGGGGGTTGGACCCGGAAGCTCGCAGAGTATCCTGAACCTTCTATTGTCAGGCGACGAGAGCGATCGTTGGGCGGTCCTTCTCCTACTCGCCGCGGCCGGCGTCGTCGGTGTGATTGGCTACTTTCTGGCAACCGGCTGCATCGTTGCGACAGCGATGTACTTCGCCTACCGCGCCCACGGCTTCATTGCTGCCGTATTCACCCTCACAATCTGCTATTCGATCGTCCCTGTATACCGCAGGGTCATCGGCGAATGGAGTTCGCCGGATGGCACCAGAAGGCCCCGCTTCTCCAAAGGTTTCAAAGTGTCTCTTGCGTGCATCCTATGTGTGCCACTCGTGGCGCTCGGGGGACTAGGCCTGCTGGTGGGTAATGGGTCTGCCGAGATGGACTGCGTATTGATGATGCTTACCGGAGGCATTCCACTAATTCTCGTCGGCATGTGGGCGCTCCGAAAGCAGACTGATGCCGCCACATTGGAGGCATCTAGTTCGCCAGCTGATGCCCAGCTCCCTGAGGAATTCGTGATTGACAATGAATGACTGGGCTGCAGCCGAACCCATTCCGGTAAGCGCTTGTCCAGTCCGTTCGGCCCTCGGCGTGCTCACATGGAAGCAGGTTGCACGGTACTTTGTGAACCTGGCGCCGTGTCTGATCGGGATGGAAGCGTGTGCGAGTTGCCATCACTGGGGGCGTACGCTCGAGCGCCTCGGGCACACGGTGCGGCCACATCGTTCTTGTTCGCTTTCACGTACGGCTTGACGAACTGCGGCGCCACGCCGTGTAACGTGGCCAGGTTTCACCCCTTCGGATGAGTCCCAGCCGGGTGAGCGGTCCCAAGACGCGCATCGGGCAGCAGTCGGCAATTTGGCCCAAGGTCCAATACCTGGCATTTCCGCAGTCCTTTACAATGACATGCGCTTGGGCGATCAGGTGATTCACCTCGTCTGCATCATGCGAAGCTCACGAAGATCAATTACGAAGACGAAGTGTGCGCTGGCCGCTTGCTGGTATGCATCGCGTCCGTGGTTGTCGGTGCACCCGTGACACCGGCGGCCGAAGAGCCCGTAGTAAAAAATGCAGTGGAGGCCTACGTCCACCTCTATCCGCGGGTCGCCTTCGGGGTTTCCAATGGGGTTCTTACGGATGTTGAGGAACCGATTTGGCGGAGGATGCCTTCGGACAACGTGCAATTTCTCGCCGCTGACACAGAGCACTCGATGGCTGTCCATGCTTGTCAGCCGTGCTAGGAGTTATGAATTCAGATTGCGGCGCTCCGATCAATGCGTACGTGATGCGCAGAGTCGTGCGGTGGTCCGCGAGTCAGTTCGCCGTGACTACAGCTGGCACCTTCCAGGTTCCGTTCAGGATCGAGGGGGATGTTTCCTTTGGCCAATAAATTCCGCCATCGTATTCGCCGCGATGATCCTGGCGTCGGCCAGTGGGTGGCGAATGACCTTCGCATGCGTATCTATGAACAGTTGCATCGGCTATCGTTACGCTTCTACGCTAACGTGAAGACCGGATCTCTGATGTCCACCCGCTTGACCGCATTCCTCCTGAGGGACTTCATACCATGTCGCATACATTGATTGTCCTACCGGATGACACCGCCCAACCCATCGTCGATGCGATCAACGGTGCAAGGCATAAGCTCAACATTCGGATGTTTCTGTTCACAGATCCCACGTTGCTCAACACGGTAATCGCCGCGAAGCGCCGCGGCGTCCATGTCCGCGTGATGTTGAATCCTGCTCGACGCAGCGGAGAAAACGAGAACGAAGCATCGCGTAAGACGCTCGAGGACGCGGGAATCGAGGTCAGGGACAGCAGTCCTGCGTTCGCCCTCACGCACCAGAAATCCATGGTCGTCGATGAGACGACGGGCTTCGTCGAATCGCTCAACTGGGAGACCCGCGATCTTACTGAGACGCGGGACTATGCGGTCGTGACCTTGCACAAAATCGAAGTCGACGAGATGGCGAAATGCTTCGACGCCGACTGGCACCAAAAGAAGTTTCAGCCCAACCCGACATCGCCCCTGATCTGGTGCCCGAACAACGGGCGCGAGCGCATCGCGGCATTCATCGACTCGGCGAAAGAAACGCTTTGGCTGCAGAACGAGCGCTATCAGGACACTGTGATCATCGAGCGGTTAGTGCAGGCGGCGAACCGCGGCGTCAGGGTTCATATCATGGCCCGCCCGGCACATAAGTTGAAAAAGGAGAAACTGGTCGAAGCGGTGGGCGGTTTGCGCATCATGCGCGATGTTGGCGCCAAGGTACACAAGCTCAAGCACTTGAAGTTGCACGGCAAGATGCTGCTCGCGGACGAACAGCGCGCGATCGTCGGGTCGATTAACCTCGCCCCCGGCAGCTTCGATGCGCGACGCGAACTTGCCGTCCAGACCGATGCCCACCATGTGGTCAAGCGCCTGATAAAGATCACGCACGAAGATTGGGAGAATTCTCACACGCTGGACTTATCGGATGAGGGTTTGCTTGCCGATCTTGCGAAGCACGGCGCTGAGGGAGCGGACAAACTGGCGATTGGTAACGAGCAGCCGGAGCATTCGAAGCACTGATGCAGGCGCCCCCAAATCAGTCAGGGCGACTTCATCTCGGCAGGGCAGTGTGCGCGGCTAGTATCTCCAGAACCAAGCTCGTCTTGGTTCCCTGGCTGGCGCTTACAGGCACGTCGTGGATTTTCATTAACCGCTCCAAGTCCGCATACCTCGACGCCTCTTCATCAGATCCGGCCTTCGCAGAAACCTCGAGAATCTTGCCGGTCGGCCATTCCCACAGCTCCAGTGCAAGTTTTCCGGATGGCGATTGAGCTGTGGTCTCCCATGTGGTCGATTCGATGTCGGCCACTCTCCTTACCCGAACCCAATCTATCGACACCTGCGCCTCGTGTAGCAATTTGATTTGCGCAGCACTGAGGAGGCCGTAGATGTCCTTGCCGATCTCAGGTACCGTGATCGCAGTGTATCGACGCCCGACTGCGAAGGAAGTGTAGGCTGCTGCTCGAGTCTGATCGATCTCGCACGGAAATTGCCCTGGAAGCCGGGATTTGTCGACTGACTGGTTGCTCCTGGTCAGACGCACTTTCACGGTGAGATCATTCTTCGCTCCTTGCCGGAGGCGCACGATCACCCCTTGCTTCAACAGGTCCAGTGCATCCGTGTCGAACAAATAAACTCGCCCTGTCCTCTCGTTCTTGAACCCGAGGGATGCGATCGCGGTTTGGGCTGACGGCGCAGGCAGCAACAGCTTGGCTTCGATCGCACACTTTTCCTGCGCATGCAGAGCGGGGGCAGGAAGCAAGATGGCCCCGCCTAACGCCAATATTCCCTTCAAGTGCTTGATCGCCAAACTGGTAGCTAGCGCAAGGCATACGACGCCGGCGTCGCCCGCCCATCCTTATACACGCACTTTTGGCGCGATACCGTGCTGCGAATGCCTAACGGTCAGGGGTGGCTCCGCTTGTTAGGACAGATTTCTCTTCGGGATAAGTGGATCTGTCTGGGCGGTTGATGATGATCGTCTCTGGGTCTTCGCTCTTCGTAAATCCTCTTACCCGCAGCGCAGTCTCCCGCCGAAGGCGGGAGAAGCTCCTGTTCCGGGTCTTTGGATCTGATGCGGAAAATTCGACCGCGTATAACGCTGCAGGAGCGACGATCTCGAGGGTACCCGCTACCGCGGTATCCCCGGAAATCGATCTGCTGAGCACGTGGACGGTCATGGGTGATCTTCAGGCCGCCACTGACAGCGTCGCGGCCACCACGCCGAAGTACACCTCGTCGGGCGTACGGTACTCGAGGCACTGGTGCAGGCGAACTGCGTTGTAGGTGCTGAAGTACCGGGTCAAGGCGCTGCGCGCCTCGGTGCCGTTGCGGTACTCGCGCAGGTAAACCTCCTCGTACTTCACGCTCCTCCACAGCCGCTCGATGAACACGAATCCGGCGCATCAGCTTAAGATCCCGATCCGAGATCGGACGCGCCTCGTAGTACACGCTCGAGCGACTCAGCTGCAGCAGCTGCGCCTGGCGCGTCACCGGCACTTCAGTACCCCGCTCAATCATCGCTTGCCGCTCGAGCCGGGGAACTTCCCGAGCGCTCCGGATAAAAAATCGCGTTCCATCGTGAGCTCGCCGATCTTCTCGCGTAGCTCCCGGATCTGTTCTTTGCTATCCGCCGCGAGCACGTCGCCGCCAAAAATGCTCGCCGCCTTCTCGAGTAACTCCGTCTTCCAGCTCGTCACCTGGTTCGGATGCACCTCGTGGTGCGCCGCAATCTCCGCTACCGTCTTCTCACCCCGGATCGCCTCCAGGGCTACTCGCGCCTTGAATGCCCCCGAGTGGTTGCGTCTTGGCCTTCTCATGGACTTCCCTCCGGTCATGCCCGGGCAGAAATCCACTTATACCCGTGTCCGAAAAACCGAAGCCACCTCTGTCCACACCTCGCGTTGCGCAATGATGTGATACGTTGCAGCGGTGAATGAACGCCCGGCGCCTCCGCAGTCGCTCGACTGGAGCGCAATCCGACACTGGCGCGTGCAGATGCGGCAGGCACTCATCGGCGGTCGTCTCTCCCTGGATGGCGACTTGCGCAGAGAGCGGGGCGCGCGGGCCAAGCAGCGTCTGATCGAGACCGTAGAGCTGCGAAAGTTCGCGACGCTGGGTGTGTATTGGCCGGTGCGCGGTGAGATCGACGTCCGCGATCTGGCGATCGAACACCTGAGCCGTGGCGGCCGCGTGGCGCTACCGGTCGTAGTCAGGGAGTCGGCACCGGTGGAGTTCTGGAGCTGGCGACCGGAGATGCCGATGTCTCGAGGAGTATGGAACATCCCGATCCCCGAGCAGCGCGACGTGTTGAACCCCGACGCGCTGCTCGTTCCGCTCGTGGGCTTCGACGCGCACCGATTCCGGTTGGGATACGGCGGTGGCTATTACGACCGCACGATAGCCGCTGCAGCCGTGCGGCCATTTCGCGTCGGGCTCGGTTACGAAGACGCGCGGCTCGAGACTATTTTCCCGCAGCTCCACGACATTCCGATGGATATGATCGTGACTGACGCGGGAACAATCTGAAGCGGCAAACGCATGCCGCTGACAGCCATGGCGTCCTGAAGGTCACGACCACGCTACTGACACGGCGGACCAAGTGCGCCCGCCATGCCGGTAGCGAGTGCTGCGTTACTGTCGCGGAGAGGGAGCTTGCGGCGCGGTGGCGTTGTTCACCTCGCGGTCGCAGAACGCCTTGATGTCGTTCGCGGGCACGCCGGGGTTGGCGGATTGAACCTGCGTCAGGCAGTCTTTCATCATTGCCTCCTTGTCGGCACTGCGGTTGTCGCTGCCAGTGCCCGCGCTCGGATCTGATGGCGGAGTCGTCGGGGCCTGCTGCTGCGGCGTGGCGCTTGGGGGCGGAGCCGCGGGGCTTACCTGTGCGATGGCCAGCGTCGCGGCGGCCAGTGCGATCAATGCGAATCCTGCGGATACTCGTTTCACGGGACGCCTCCTGCGTGAGTGCACAGGGGGCAGGCTAGAGAGCTGCCTGTGCCCGGGGCTATCTACCGGGGACCGATACCACTCGTCGGAGATGACCGACGTCGGAGATGACCGACAGGGATGTCACGCGCCGCAGAGCGGGTGTCGCTTTCCAGCGCCATCCCGAGGGCGACGCTGCGCACGGCGCCCCTGGATCCTCAGCTCAGCCCGCCTGCTTGCGCAATCAGCAGTAACCCTGCGCCCACGACGAGGACTCCGACGAGGCGGGCAATGTATTCCCCGGCCGGTGCGAGACGCTCGAGCGTGATGGCGCCCATCACCACGGCCATTGCGCGCAAGTCCATGACGCCGATGACGAGCAGGATCGCCGTCAGAGGGGCGCAGCAGTAGCTGCAATGCAGGCCCAGGCGCAACCCGTGTCGCCAGGCCGTGGCGGCGTCGGCCCGCAAGCGCACCGGCGCCTCGCGGCAGCAGGCAAGGTGACGGGCTTTCCATGGCGTGAACTGCAGCGCGCCGGCACTGAGGACGACCAAGCCCACCGCGAGCGGAACGGCACGTGCCAGTGTCGGGTGCTTCATCGTAAGTAGCGCCAGCACGACACCAACCGGGAAAGCAGCCACCCCGATCATGGTCCACACCATGAAGTAACTCGCTGCCACCAGCACGGTAAGCCGAGCCAGGCGCGCCTCGGGCAATCGGCCGACCACCTGCCGGTAGCGGGCCAGCATAGCCACGAGCGACGGCAGCATCATCGCAACCATCATCACGACCCACATGCCGAGGAATGATGCCGCCGCGTCGGGCCATGTCTGTCCGGGCATCCGCATCCACGTCATCGACATCTTCCAACCGCCGGGCATGGGCATCGTGCCGATCGCGGCCATCGACGTACAGCACACGATCGTCAGCGTGGCACTGGCGGCGAACAGCAGCAGCGAGACGCCTAAATAGGCTCGCCGGGCAGCCCATTCGGAGGTCCCCGAAGGGTGCACGATCCGCGGTAGCGTTTCAGTACTCATCGTGCCGCCGTAGCCAGTCCATCGAGAATTCCAGGCCGCCCTCGTCACGGCCCTTCGGTACGAGGTCGAGGTAATGGTAGGCACCATTGAGCTTGTCGACGCCCCGTGAGTAACAGGAATACGTGTGGAACAGCTCACCGCGCTCGTTGCGGTAGAACACACTGATCCCGACTTCATCGGATATCGGCTTGGGTCGCGGGGCATAGTTATACTCCACCTGACCCGTGGCGATCTGCTCGGGCGTGAACGACACCTGGTAGTCGAAATTAAAATCGCTGCCGCACGATGACACCCACGGGAAACTCCAGCCCATGCGCTTCTGGTACGCGTTTATCTGCTCCAGCGAGGCGCGCGAAACCGCGGTGAACGTCACATCGCGATGATTCAGATGGACCGGGATACCGTTGAAGTTGTCGGCCCAGAACGAGCAGGACGTGCACCCCTGCTTCCAGTCGGGGCCGAACATGAAGTGATAGACGATCAGCTGGGAGCGGCCCGCAAAAAGATCACCGAGCGAAAGAGCGCCATCCGGTCCCTCGAACCGGTAGGACTTTTCGACGCGCTCCCACGGCAGCGCCATACGGCGGCGCGTCAGCGCATCGCGTTGGCGAGTAAATTCCTTCTCGGCGGCGAGTAATTCCATGCGCGCCTTGCGCCACTCTTGGCGCGTGACCACCGTGTTGTCGGCCATGATCGCCTCCTCCTGATCGGCTCAGCGTTGGTCGTACTCGTCGCGGCGGCGAAACCAGATTCCCGCCTCGTTGCGCCCCTTGGGTGCGCGGTCGAGCCACTGGTACGCTCCCCAGAGGCCGTCGAGTCCGCGCGCGTACGTGGAATAGGTGTGATAAATGACACCGTTCTCACGCACGAATGCACTGAGGCCGGGGCGGTCGCGGGAATATGTAGGCGCATCAGTGCCGCAGGTCGCGGCGAAGCGCTTCACCGGTTCCGGCGTGGGGCTTGCGTCCATGGCGTGGCCGCCGCGCTCGAAGTTGTATTCGACGCCTCCCGTGCGCTGCTGCTGCTCGGTGAACGCGACGTTGAAGTCGAAATTGAAGTCGCTGCCGAGTGAGGAGGCCCAGGGGAACGCCCAGCCCAGCCGTCGCCGGTACGCCTGCAGCTTCGCGAGCGGCGCCCGCGATATCGCCCATAGCATCACGTCGTGGTTGGCCAGGTGGACGAAGAACCCGTTAAAGCCGTCCGCGATCATGGAACAGGACGGGCAGCCGGCGGTGTAGTCGGGGCCAAACATGAAGTGGTAGACGAGAAGCTGCGAACGCCCCTGAAACAGGTCCAGGAGCGACCCGCTGCCGGCGTCGGTCTCGAATCGATATTCCTTATCGACGGGGACCCACGGCAGCTCCTGCCGCCGCCGCGCCAGCTCATCGCTGCGCCGCGTGAGCTCTTTCTCCGCCTTGAGCAGCTCGAGCCGCGCGGCGAGCCACTCCTTTCTCGTACCGGTCGGATGCGTCGTCATCGTGCGTGTCTCCTGAAGGCTACGACGATCGGGATGGTCGTCGTGGGATACATTAGTACCCCGGCAGCGAGCGGTGGGAGTGACAAGTGTGACGGGATTTCGGTGGATTCGCTGATAACGGCCGCGGCACGCGCGCTCGCAGCGGGCGATCCCCTCGGTGCGCTGAAACGGGTCGCCCTGCGCGACGACGCCGCGGCGCTCGCACTGCGGGGCATCGCGATGGCGCAACTCGGTGACTTCGCTCGCGCCAAGGCACTGCTGCGCAGCGCGGCGCGAGCCTTCAGCCCGAAGGAGGCCGTGGCGCGGGCACGCTGTGTGGTTGCCGAGGCCGAGATCGCGCTCGTCTCGCGCGACCTGCTCTGGCCGGCGAAGGCACTGGCTGGAGCACGGGCGACGCTAGAGTCCCACGGTGACCGGGTGAACGCGGCGCACGCGCGCTATCTCGACGTGCGGCGCCTGCTTCTGATCGGCCGTCTCGACGAGGCCGAGCGTGCGCTCGATGCCCTCGATCCCGCCCCGCTGCCGGCCGCGCTGCGGGCCGCCCGCGAGCTGCTGGTTGCCGGGCTCGCGATGCGACGCCTGAGGACCAGCACGGCTCGCGCGGCACTCGCACGGGCCGAGCGTGCGGCGCACCAGTCGGGTATCGCTGCGCTGCTGGCGGAGGTGCAACGTGCGTCCCTGGTCCTGACTACGCCTGCGGCGCGCCTGATTGCCGGTGGCGGGGAGCAATTGCTCCTGCTCGAGGATGTCGAACGGTTGTTGGCATCGGGAACGCTGGTCGTGGACGCGTGCCGTCACGCGGTGCGCGAGGCCAAGGGAGGGGTCTCACTCTCACGGCGCCCGGTGCTATTCACGCTCGCCCGCGTGCTTGCCGAAGCGTGGCCGGAAGATGCGTCGCGGAGCACGCTCGTCGCGCGGGCATTCCGGGCGAAGCGCGCCGATGAATCGCATCGCGCGCGGTTGCGTGTGGAAGTCGGGCGTCTGCGCAGACTGTTGCGGACACTGGCGGACGTGCGCGCGACGACGCGCGGCTTTGCGCTGCGGCCGCGCCGGGCATCCGGTGTAGCCGTGCTGGCGCGGCCCTTCGATGAGCCACACGCGACGGTGCTTGCGTTCCTCGCCGACGGCGAATCGTGGTCGAGCTCGGCGCTGGCGCTGGCGCTCGGCGCGAGCCAACGCACCGTGCAGCGGGCACTCGACGCGCTCGCGGGCTCAGGCAAGGTGCAAGCGTTCGGCCACGGGCGGGCCCGGCGCTGGATGAGCCTCGCCGCTGCCGGGATTCACGACGACCTTGTTACTCCCCGCTCCGCTCCCCAGCGACTAGGATGGCGGCATGAAGCGCTCGAAGGCCAAGATCGTTCGTGAGTATGGACCCTTCCCAGGTGTCGAGCGGGTAAACGGCGTCACCTATGACGGGCAGCAAGTCTGGATTGCAACCGGAGATACGCTGAGCGGCCTCGATCCGACGAGCGGTCAGCTGCGGCGCTCGATCGAGGTCGCCGCCCACGCCGGCACGGCCTTCGACGGCCGCTACCTGTATCAGATCGCCGAGGATCGCATCCAGAAGATCGATCCGCACAGCGGCCGGGTGCTCGTCACGATCCCGGCACCCGGGGGTGGTCGTGACTCGGGGCTCGCGTGGGCGGAAGGGACCCTGTGGGTAGGGCAGTACCGCGAGCGCAAAATCCACCAGGTCGATCCCGAAACTGGTGCGATCCTTCGCACCATCGAGTCTGACCGCTTCGTCACCGGAGTCACCTGGATTGACGGTGAGCTCTGGCATGCCACCTGGGAAGGCGAGGAAAGCGACTTGCGCCGGATCGATCCGCAAACGGGAGAGATCCTCGAGAGACTCGAGATGCCGGCGGGAGTGGGCGTGTCGGGACTCGAGTCCGATGGCCGCGACCAGTTCTTCTGCGGCGGTGGCAGCAGCGGCAAGGTGCGCGCGGTTCGCCGGCCGCGGTGAAACGCCCGGCGGGCGCCGCTCATGGCGCCACAACTTGCCACGATCGCTCCACGGCTGTGCCACGAGCGCTCGCCAGACTCCTTCCTTAACCGGTTCAACTGCCGGCGGGAGTCTGGCTCATGTCGAATCGCTTCGACGCTACGCTCGGGTTCGTGCGCCGCTGGCTCTGCGAGCCGCTCGGGCGGCTGGGGAGGGCGTTGGGACGGGGTACGCGCGCATCGCTTGCGTCTGCTTACGGGCTGCGTGGCCGTCTCGTGGCTGGCGGGGTCCTGGCAGCTGCGGCGTACGGCCTCTACTCCCATCCACCCTTTGCCACCGTACCGCGCGGTGAGCTCCTGGTGCGCACGAACGCGCTCAATGGTCAGGCGCGTGCGTACACGGCCGGTACCGTGCTGGTGCTGCCCGGCGTACACGAGGTGCGGTACTTGCCCACCCGTGATCAGGTGTACCGTCCGGCGGACAGCGCGAGTGCCACAGGTCCGGCGCCATACCAATCCAACGAGGGGCTGTCGGTCGGTGTCGATCTGACGGTGCGCTGGACGATCGATCGCGCCCGCATCACGCAGACGGCGCGGGAATTCCCTGACGATGTCAATGCCGATCTGGTGCGGCCGATAGTCGCAGGGGTGCTGTACCCGCTGTTCGCGCGCCACTCGGTGCGCGAGATCTTCTCCGCGCAGCGGGCCGAGATCCGTCAGGAGATCACGCGTGAGCTGCAACCGAAGCTCGCCGCCGCAGGCCTGGTACTGCGTGGGGTCGAGATGGGCCGGGTGGATCTGCCGCCGGATTACCGCGCAGGCATGGAAAAACTGCTCGCGGAAGAGCTCGAGACCGAGAAGGTGCGCTACACGCTCGAGCTCAAGGAGGCCCAGGTCAACGAGACCCGGCTCGAGGCCGAAGCCGACAAGGTACGGCGGCAAAAGGCTGCCGAGGCGGCCGGCGAGGAACAGGTTATCGCTGCACGGGCGCAGGAGGAGACCATGAAGCACATCCTGCCTTTTAAGCAGAAACAGATCGAGCAGCGGCGTCTGGAGGCCGAAGCCGACAAGACCTCGCGCATCCGGACTGCGGAAGGGGCCGCCGAGGCGCGCCGCATCGAGGCCCGGGGCGAGGCGGACTCGCGGCAGAAGCTCGCCGATGCGGAAGCCTACCGGCTCGAGCTCGTGGGCAAGGCCAATGCGGGACAGATGGAGCGTGAGGGCGTGCTGCTGGCGCACTACCCACTGCTGATCCAGAAGACGCTCGCCGACAAGCTCTCCGACAAGGTCCAGGTCATCATCGCGCCGACGCCGGCCGAGGGACAGTTCATCGGCGCGAATCTGCTGGGCGCACCGGCACCGGCACCGATGGTCGCGAACGCGGCTGCTGTCCAGAATGGCCGGTAAGGAGAGCGGCGATGGTGCTCGCGCTCGCCGCAGTGCTCGCGATCGTCGTGCAGGACCACAGCGCACTGCGCGCCGCACCGCGCGCCGATGGCGCGCAGCTGACGCTGCTGTGGCAGGGGGACGTCATCGAGATCCGCGGCGAGCACGCCGGCTACCTCAAGGCCTACGACTATCGGCACGAGCGCGGTGGCTATTTACGCAGCGACCTCGTCCGGGAAGTGGATCTGACCGAGGCCGACGCCCCGCAGCTGCTCGCCGTGCTGCGCTTCCTGCGCGACAGCCGCGGCGCCGAGGCGCTCGGCATCAGCTACGGCGCCGCCTATCTCAGGGCGGCGCCCGCACGGGCGCTCACTGCGGAACCGTTTGATGCCATCGCCCGCATGGCCGAGCGACTGGCCGATCAGGCCGCGCGCAATGGCGCCCGCTCCGCGCCAGTCGCCGCGCACCTCGAGGTGGTTGAGCAGCTCGGCATCCACATGCGCAGCTTCGAGCGCAACGGGCGCATGCAGCTGTGTTACGAGGGCGAGCTCTACCGCCGCGTGTTGACGCTGCCGGGGGCACCGTCCGAGGAGCGCGCCCGGGCCGCGTTGGGACTGACGCGGCCCGAGTGCGTTGATCCGTCGCTCGGCCTGGCTTTGCGCGCATCGCTCGATGCCGAGCGGTGTGCGCTGCTCGACGGCATCGACGAGCAGGGACTGACCGCGCTCACGCGCAGCCGTCTGCACGCACGGCGCGCAACGATCCTGGCTGCTATCGCCTACCAGCAGGCGCGCCGCCAGGAGCCGTCCGTGCGCGCGGCGCAGCGAGCGCTCGCCGAGCTCCTCGCGGTGCATGCCGGGGAGCTCGGTGAGGACCGCCGCGCCGAGTACCTCGATGCGGTCGTGCATGTGGGCGCGATTCGCTGGGCCGCGCTGGCCCCGCTCGCGCCATCCGGCCCGCTGAATCTGAGGGCCTCAGGCGGCGCCCCGGGTCAGACTTGCGTTGCGCTTGAGCTCGTGCAGCGCCCCGCCGCGCAACCGCTCGTGCGACGCTGCACCTACGGGATCGTGTGGCTGGCCTCGGCGCAGTCGATCGCCGCGGGCAGGGCGCTGGTCGTGGCCGTACAACCGCTGGAGAGCTGGCGCGAGCTGTGGGTCTTTCACTGCGCCACGCAGGGCTGGACGGTCGACGTGCTGTCACCGGGCGCTGAGGAGCCCGAGGCGGGCTACGTCGAGTTCGCCGGTTTCGTGCCGCGCACGCGGCGCCTGCTGATCGCGCGCGAAGTGAAAGAGGGCGGACGATTCCATCGCCGCTTCGAGGAACTGCGGCTCGACGATCTGGCCCTGGTGCGGCAGGCCGCCAGTCCCGAGCTGCTGGCGGACTTCGGTCGTTGGCAGGACGTGGCCTGGCGGCGTGACACACTGGCGCTGCACTGAGCGCCCGATGCTCACGTGGCCAGTTGTCGCTCGAGCCGCGTGCGGGACATGAGGCCGCGCAACAGCACGTGGCCGTCGCGTGTAGTCTGCAGCACCGGCAGGTGGCTGGCGTCGGTATCCTGGAAGACCGCGAGAATGTCGCTCACCCGTGCCTCGCAGACGGCGTCCCAGTCGAGCGCCGGCACGCGCTCCCAGGGCGTCATGATGTGGCCCACCAGGATCTCGTCGTGTCGGGTGTAGGTGGAGCTCAGCAGGAACTTCATCGGCCGCTCGCCCTGGATGTCGTACGAGGTGATCAGGCCGACGATGACTTCACCACGCAGGACCAGCAGCGCCCGCACCCCGAGAGCGATCATGTCCTCGAGGGCGTCCTCGATGTGTCGGCTCTCGCTGATCGTGATTGGGTGCTCGTGTGCAAAATCCGTCATCACGGCGAGAGCTGCATCATGCAGCTTGACGGATCGCACGACCGTCTCGGGCCGTACGGGTCGCGGCGCAATGGCGTGGGCGGACAAGCGTAGCAGGGTGTTCATGGCGCGCATACCCGCCGCTGATACGACGGAAACCACGAGCTAATGCCCTGGGAATCCGTTCCAGCGTAAAGGTACGATCACGGTATGCCATGCCAGGGGGATCGTCAACGCGGGCAGACTTGCGTCCCGCGTCCGAAGGTGGACCGCCGCGGGGAGCGAGCGTTCCCTCGAGCTCGAGCGTGGGCGCATTGAGTGCTATCGGTGCAACGTGACTCTCACGCATCAAGCGCAACACCGTCCGCCGCGCAGGCTCACAAGCGTCGCCGGCGCCGTGCTGTTGCTCGCCGCCTGCTCCACGCTGCAGGTCGGCAGCGATTACGACCGCACGGCGAGCTTCAGTAGCTACCACGCTTTCACCCTCATGCAGCGCGACCATCCGGGGGTGGATAACCCGCTCGTCGTACAGCGTACCGAGGATGCCATCCGCGCTGATCTGATCTCCAGGGGCTACCGGATCGCGAGCGATCCAGGGGAGTCGGATTTCACTGTTGATTTTACCGTCGGCTCGAAGGAGCGTACCGATGTCAGATCGTATCCGGCTCCCTATTCGGCGGGCTGGTGGGGATACGGCGGCTGGTGGGGCGGCCCCTACTGGGGCAATGAGGTCGACGTGCACCAGTATCGGGAGGGCACGATTTCCATCGATGTGTTCGACGCCCATACGCACCGACCGGTCTGGCACGGCTGGGCCAGGAAGGAGCTCACGCGTGAGGACATGGAGCACTCCGAGCAGCCGATTCGCAATGCGGTGGGGGCGATCCTCGCACGCTTTCCCCCGCCAACATGACGCATCGCGGACGCGGTCCAAGGTAACATTGCGCCCCGGATGAGACTCTCCAGCATCAGTCTGCCCGGGCGTCGCGGAGCCGCCACGCGGTGAATCGTGCGACGCTGACACGGCGGCCCGTCGCCTGGCTGCTGCTCGCATCGGCCACCGTCTCCGCCCAGCAGCCACCACCCGCCATCACGCCGAACACCGGAGACGAGGCTGCCGCGCAGACGCTCAACTCGACCGAGCAGGGGCGCACGCCCATGCCGGACAGTTTCAGGAGCCGGCGCGAGCGGATCAAGGAGGAGCGTCGCCACGCGTTCGAGGAAACGGCCATTAACTGGCAGCTGCGCACCTACGACTTCGACAGTGTCAACGCCAACGACAGTCGCAGCGCGGCCTGGGCGCTCGGCGGCTCGCTGGGGTTCGAGACCGGTCTGTTCCGTGACTGGGTCTCCTTCGGCGCCACCGGCTACACCTCGCAGCCGTTGTACGCGCCGAGCGGCGAGGGCGGTACCAAGCTGCTGACCAACGAGCAGAACGGCTACACGGTCCTCGGCGAGGCCTTCGCGCAGTTCCGCATCAACGACGAGCTCGGTCTCACCGCCGGCCGGCGCGGCTACGACACGCCCTACCTCAGCCGCAACGACACCCGCATGACCCCGCAGACCTTCGAAGGCGTCGCGCTGCAGGGGGATGCGGGCGACAGCGGCACTGATGACGAGGCGGGGCAGGTGCGCTACGGCGGCGGCTACATCGACAAGGAGAAACAGGTCAACTCCGATGACTTCGTCAGCATGGCGCGCGTCGCCGGAGCAGCGGTTGACCAGGGCGTATGGGTCGCGGGCGCCAACTACAAGTCGCACACCTGGTCGTTCGGCGCCGTCGAATACTTCAGTCCGGACATCATCAACATCGCCTATACGGAGGCCGGCTACGCGATCTGGCTCGGCGAGGCCGGCAAGATCAACCTCGCCGCGCAATACACCAGCCAGCACTCGGTGGGCGCCGAGCTCTTGACCGGTGGCTACTTCTCCGCCAACCAGGTGGGGATGAAGGCCGAGATCGCCACCGGGCCGACGCTGCTCACGACCGCGTACACCTTCACCGGGCGCGGCTCGGAGATGCGCAGCCCCTGGTCGGGTTATCCCGGGTACACCAGCGTGCAGATCGAGGACTTCGACGGCGCCGGTGAGAATGCCTTCATGTTGCGCGCCGCGTGCAACATCACGCCGCTCCCCGGTATGAGCGCCTACGCACTGTGGGTGCGCGGCACGATGCCGGACAGCCCGACCGACGTCCCGCGCGATGAGTACGACTTGAATCTGCAATGGATACCCTCCACCGGCTCCATGGCAGGTTTGATGTTCCGTGTGCGCTACGCCTGGGTGACGCAGGCCGACGACGGCCACCAGAGTCAGCTGCGCCTGATGCTCTTCTATACGCCTCCGGCAAAGAAGTAGCCCCCGCCGGACTGTGACCCAGTACCCCGTTTCCCGTCATCCGCCCCCGTGATTGCGCGTTGCATCCGGTAGGCTCATCGCTGGTTGCGAAAACTGACATAAGGAGCAAGGGCTTGAAACGCCTGTGCGGTGCGCTGCCTGGCGCGCGACTTGTCCTGCTGACCGTACTGTCGGCACAGGCGGTCCACGCCGACCCGTTGTCCACCGTACAGATGCTGCGCGAGGGCGGCTGCGGCGGAGTCACCCCGAGTGCACCAGCGCTGCGCCCCGATACCACGTTGAATCAGGTCGCGCAGCTCTGGGCCGAGGGCCGTGCGCTCGCCGACGCCGCCGATCGGGTGGGCTACCAGGCACAGCGCATGGGCGGTCTGCACGTGTCCGGCCCGGACTGGTCGCTGGTACAGCAGCAGCGCCCGTCGGGCTGCCGCGCCGTGATGGACCGCGACATGCGCGCAGTGGGCGTCTATCGGCGCGGCACCGACACCTGGCTGGTGCTCGCGTACTCCCCTGCTGCGGCCGGTACACCCGCCGCATCATTCCCATCGTCCGCGGGTGCGAAGCTCGTCCCCGCACCGCTCCGGCCGGCGCCTGCGCCGGCACTGCAGGCCGGCAACGGATCGGTGCTGGCGAGCCGCGCGCTGCGGCTGGTGAATGACGTGCGTGCGCACGGGACACGCTGCGGCACACGTTCGTTCGGCCCGGCACCACCGTTGGCGCTGTCCGGCACGCTCTCGGGGGTCGCCTTCGGGCACGCCGCGGACATGGCGCAACGCAACTACTTCGAGCACCAGGATCCGGCCGGCAACTCGCCCGCGGATCGCGTGCGGGCGGTCGGCTACCGCGAGAAGCTCGTGGGCGAGAACATTGCCTACGGACCGGAGTCGGTGGAGGAGGTCGTCAAGGGATGGCTCGACAGCCCCGGTCACTGCGCAAACATCATGGACCCGCGCTTCGAGGAGATGGGCATCGCCGTCAGCAACGGACGTGCCGCCCCGCAGGGGCTCTATTGGGTCCAGGTGCTGGCCGAGCCGCGGGCGTAGCGTGCGCGGCGCGGGCCGCCGCTAAGGTTTCCTCAGAGCGGCGACGCCCGCCATGCACACCACTTCGTCCTGCGAGCCGGTGCCGCCCGAGCAGCCAATCGCCCCGATGAGCTTGCCGTTCTCCACCAGCGGGATGCCGCCGCGCGAGCCGATCACGCCATCGAGCGTCATCACGTAATTGGAGCCGTTGGTCTGGATCGCGGTCTCGAACGCCTTCGTTTCGCGCCGGAACGTCGCCGCGGTGCGCGCCTTGTGCTCGGCAATGTGGATGGAAGCGAGCTGCGCCCCGTCCATGCGCTGAAAGGCGACCAGGTTGCCCCCGGAATCGACGACTGCCACGTTGAGCTTCCAGTCGTGCTTCTGCGCCTCGACCACGGCTGCCGCGATGGCCTGCAGGGCGCGCGCGAGCGGAATCGGAGCGCCGTAGGGAACGTCGAAGGGCATCTTCTCCGGCACCGCATCGAGCGGGTTGGGGGTCGCTGGCGCCGGTGTCTGTTGGGCACGGGCCACAGTGCCGGATGCAACCAGGCCCGCCGCCACGATGATCGGGATGAGTCTGCCAAGCATGTGTGCTCCCTCGGTGCCATCGGGTTGAGGACAGATTCTGTCAACGTTCCGCTCGCGCGGACGTTGAGAGTGCAAACGGCTGCGAGGCAGCCTACGCCAACGTAACGCCGACTGCTTTGCTAGTATCATGGCACTGCGCAGCGGCCGTCGGCGTCCAACGGGGCGAGTGCGCCGGAGACATCATGCGATCCGTGTTCTCAGTCGTTGGCGTGCGCGCGGCGGGGGCAACGCTGGCGATGTTCCTGGGCAGCGCCGCCATTTCTGCCGAGCCGGTGGCGGGCGATGCCGCGGCCGCGCCTGCCGTCGAGGCGGTCTGGACTCCCAAGGAGCTGAATTTCACCTTCCTGGGCTTCACGGCCCACTACTCCTGCGACGGCCTGCAGGGGCGCATGCAGAAAATCCTGCTGCACCTCGGCGCGCGGCCTGCCGACCTGCAGGTGCTTCCGGGTCCGTGCGCGGCATCGTTCGGCCGTCCGGACCACTTTCCGACCGTCAGGGTGAAGATGAATGTGCTGGTGCCGGCGACGGGCAAGACCGGCGACGCAGATGTGCCGACAGTTCCGGCGCACTGGAAGCTCGTGGACCTGACCGCGGCCAAAGACGTCGTCAAGGAGGCCGGTGACTGCGAGCTCATCGAGCAGGTCAAGCAGCGCGTGCTGCCGCTCTTCACCACGCGCGAAATCGACTACACCTCGACCTGCATTCCGTATCAGCTCACCATCGGTGGCACGCAGCTGCGCGCCCAGGTGCTGATCGCCGATGTTCAGCCGCCGAACCCGGCCCCGGGAGCTGCGCCGAACAGCTCACCGGCAGCGGTGCCGCAGCCACCGCCAGCTTCCAAGTGAGCCGCATTACACCACCCCATGCGCGGCAGCGCGCATGGGGCGGCGCTCGGCCCCGTCAGGTTGTCGCCGGCGTTCCCTTGTCCGTCACACGCAGCGAGATGCGGCGGTTCTTCTGGCGGCCTTCCTCGGTCGAGTTGTCGGCGATTGGGTTCTCCGCACCGTAGCCCTTCGCGCTCATCCGTCCCGGGTCGACGCCGAGCCGGGTCAGCTCGGCCATGACGTTGCCGGCGCGTTCCTCGGAAAGCTTGAGATTCACCGCCGGATCACCCGTGTTGTCGGTATAGCCGCCAATCCGGATCTTCACCGCCGGATACGCCTTGAGGATCGCAGCGATGTTGCTGAGCTGTTCCTGCGAGGCGGGCTGCAGCGTCGCGGTGCCGGTATCGAACAGCAGCCGGTCGAAATCGAACCAGGTGGTCTCGCTGATCGGCGCGGAGCTGTCACCGAGGTAGGTCACCAGCCGCGTCTCGACGCCCTGTGAGGGCACGTTCAGCGCGCTGCCATCGGGCAGCTTCACGGCGACGAGCTCTCCCAGCGACGCCCAGGCGGCGTTGCCGGCAGTCGTCGCCGCATTGCTGACGGCGTTGGCGGCGGTGTTGGCGGTCTGCGCCACCTGCTTCGGCGCGTTG
The DNA here is from genome assembly GCA_963837075.1 of uncultured Gammaproteobacteria bacterium. Taxonomy (GTDB): domain Bacteria; phylum Pseudomonadota; class Gammaproteobacteria; order Steroidobacterales; family Steroidobacteraceae; genus 13-2-20CM-66-19. The sequence continues at coordinate 2,877,961 of CAWILY010000009.1, forward strand.
GTCGAGCGAATCAGCAGGAAAACCAGCAGCAGTGCTCCGAGCACGGCGAGCGGCACCAGCCAGCGCGAGGCACGCGTGGTTGCCGCGCCGATGCCGGACTCTACGGCCGCGGCGGCCCGGCCGACACCGGCACTCATGGTACCGGCGGCTCCGCTGAGCAGTCCCGCCGGCAGGTAGCTCTGCAGGCTCGGCGCTTCCGCCTTCAGCATGTTGCCGAGAGAGCTCGCGTCCAGCGAACCCGAACTGTGCAGCTTGCCGAGATAACCGAGCACCAGCGGCGCGGCCACTTTCAAAAGACCGATCGCGGATTGCGCACTCAGTCCGGACCGTTGCCCGATGGCGCTCGCGATCTGATTCTGATTGGAGCCGAAGACCATGGGCAGGAAGCGACTCACCAGATCCCCGGTAGCACCGCTCGGCCCGTTCGAGGCAAGCGAGGACAGGTTGCCGAGGATGCCCTGGCTGCCGCCGCTGCCGAGCATGCCCATCACCTGAGAGAGAAATCCGCTGTCGCCGGCACGGCTGGCCAGCCCGCCGAGGGTTGCCGCGGTCGCCGTGCCGAGACCGCTCTGGATCGAGCTGCCCGACTCGCCCAGACGTGCGGCGATCGCCTGTTTCATATCGGGTGTCACCATCCCGAGAATCGAATCAATCATGGAAGTAGCCATGTGTTGATCTCCCCTGATCTGTTGCTGACTCCACTGCGTTTCTTTCAGTCCGTGCCGCGCATTGTTACTCGACCTGTGCGTGCGTCGCCATCACTCGCACGTGCGAGCTTCCACCGTGGGCCGAAGCTGCGCAGCAGCGTCGTTGCGGCTACACTCCAGCGCCCATGACGTCCCGCAACCGCAACGTTAGCGCCCAAGATCGCGGTGCGGCGGCGCAGGTGCCGGCACCCGGCGCGGCGTCCCGGAGCCACTACCTGCTGGCGGGATTGCTGGCGGGCGCACTGCTCATCAACTACGTCGACCGCGGTACGGTGTCGATCGCCGCGCCGCTGCTGGAGCGCGAGCTGGCGCTGACACCCAGCCAGCTCGGCTGGGTATTGTCGGCGTTTTTCTGGGCGTATGTGGTGGCGCAGCCGGTGATGGGCTGGTGCGCCGATCGGCTCGGCGCGGCGCGCGTACTCGCGGCAGGCTTCGCGCTGTGGTCGCTGGCCACGGTGCTCACCGGTTTGTCCGCCGGGGTGCGCGGACTCGCGGCCGCGAGGCTGCTGATGGGCGTGGGCGAATCGGTGACCTATCCGAGCGCCCTGGCACTGCTTGCGCAGCGTGTCACCGACCGCTATCGCGCCCGCGCGACCAGCGTGTTTCAGCTCGGCGGCGTCATCGGTCCGGCGCTCGGCACGTTTCTCGGCGCGCAGATCATGGTCCGTTACGGCTGGCGCACGATGTTCATCGCACTCGGAGTCGCCTCCCTCCTGTGGCTCATCCCCTGGTCACGACAGCGACAGGGCGCACCGCCCGTCGACGCGGCCGACGGTGCGGTGGTGAGCAGTCCGTCATTCGCTGAGATCCTGCGGCAGCGCGCCCTGTGGGGAGCGATGCTCGGCAACTTCTGCTCCAACTACGCTTTCTATTTCGTGTTCAGCTCGCTGCCGCTGTATCTGGTGCACGAGCGCGGGCTGTCACTGCTGTCGATGTCGTATCTGACCAGCGGCTTCTATGTGATCGATGCGTTGAGCATGCTGGCGACGGGCTGGCTGCTGGACGCATGGATGCGTCGCGGAGCAGGTGCCAACCGCGCCTACAAAAGCGCGCTGGCGCTCGGCGGCACCGGTGTCGGGGTCTGCCTGCTGGCCTCGGGCGCCGCGCCGGCGGCGGCAGCGGCGCTGCTGCTGTTGTTCGCGGGCGCCATGGACGGACTCAACAACCCGTCGGTGTGCTCGCTCGTGCAACACTTTGCCGGGGCGCGGGCGACCGGGCGGTGGATGGGACTGCAGAACGCTGTCGCCAATGTCTCAGGTGTGGTCGCGCCGCTCGTCAGCGGCTCCGTCGCCGAGGCGACCGGGCATTACACGGCGGCGCTGTATGTCGCGGGACTGGCAGCGCTGCTGGGAGTGGTGAGCTGGCTGTTCATCGTGCCGCCGGTGCGCCCGGTGGCGTGGCGCGAGCTTCACGGGTAGCCCCGTGCCCGCTCCTCGTCCTTGATGATGTCGCGCGACGCCGCGAGCAGGTGCCACACCGCCCAGAAGCCGGTCGGCACCAGGCACAGCATCGCCAGGCGCAGTGAGTCGGCATTGGAAGCGTGCGTCCGGGCGAACCAGTCGCTCAGCGCGCCGATCAGCGGCGGTGCGATGACGAGGTTGCCGAGGTTCGCAAGGAACAGCACCATCGCGCAGAACATCGCCCGCATGCGGCATTGTGCGAGGTTGTTGAGCAGCCCGAAGCCGGGTCCGATGTAGAAATAGATGGCGGGAATGAAGATCCACAGCATCGCCCGGGCGAGGGTCAGATCGCGCGTGTAGTAGACGACGCCCGAGGCCACGGTGGCGATGCCGATGCCGGCGGCGAGCAGCCACACGATACGGCGTGCATCGGCCATGCTGCTGCGGGCCATGAGCCAGCCGGTGGCGAGCGTGGCGATGCCGCCGCCCCAAAGGTGCATGTTCTGCGTCAGCGCACCGGCCTCACCGACCGACATGTGGTAAGTGCGCTGCAGGAAGGCCGGTGTCCAGAACATCAGGCCCCAGCCCCACAGCGCGCACACCGCCGTGCCCATCATCACGTGCACTGCCGAGCGCTGCTGCCACAGGAAGCGCAGCGTCGCCGCCACCGACGGCGCGGCACCATCATCGCCGCTGTCCAGGCAGCCGCGCTGTGGCTCGCGCACCGTGAGCCAGACCGCAAAGCCGGCCAGTACGCCCGGAATGCCGAGCGCGAAGAACACCGCGCGCCAGCCGTACTGATCGGCGATCGCGCCGGCGACGTTGTAGCCGAGCCAGGCGCCGCATGGTGCGCCGAGCGCGAACACGGTAAGCGCCATGGCGCGCCGGTTCGCCGGAAAATAGTCCGACAGCAGTGAGTTCGCTCCCGGCGTGCCGCCGGCCTCGCCGATGGTGACGCCGACGCGCGCCAGGAAGAACGTGAGCGAGCTGCGCGCCAGCCCGCACAGCGCCGTCATCACCGACCACAGCACCAGGCAGGCGGCGACGATGGTGCGCCGGCTCCTGCGGTCGATGAGCCACGACAGCGGGAAGCCGAGGATCACGTAGAACAGGCCGAAGGCGAAGCCGGTGAGCAGGGCTACCCCGGAATCGGTGAGATGCAGCTCGATCCGAATCGGATCGAGCACCGTCGACACCACGTAACGATCGGCGATGCTCAGCGTGTATACGAGGCACATCATGATGAGCACGTACCAGCGCCCGATGAGCGTCGTGCTCGGCACCGCGGGCGCGGCGCGCAGCCCGCCGACACCTGGAGCCACGCTCGATTGTAGTTCGCTCATGTCGTTGTCGTGCCTTGCCTGCCCCGAGGTTAACCCGGCGTGGTGCGGCTGTCCTGCAGAATCAGATCGGCCGCTTTTTCGGCCAGCATCAGTGTGGGTGTATTGGTGTTGCCGGAGGTGATATTGGGGAAGGACGCGGCATCGACCACGCGCAGTGCCGCGGCCCCGTGCACCCGTAACCGCGCATCCAGCACCGCCGCTCCCGGTGGCCCCATCGCACAGGTGCAACTCCCGTGGAACACGGAAGCCGCTCGCTGACGGAAGTCAGCGAGCACCTCGCTGTCGGACTGCACGCCCGCTCCGGGCTGGCGCTCCTGCTCGGCCACCTGCGCCAGCGGCGCGGCGGCGGCGATGCGGCGTAGCACCCGCGCGCCGTCGAACACGTCCTGCACGTCCTCGGGGGTCGAGATCGAGTTGGGGCAGATAGCCGGGGCAAGCAGCGGCTCGGGCGAGCGGATGTGGACGGTGCCGCGGCTCGTCGGCCGGCAGGTGTTGAACGACATCAGAAAGCCGGGCCAGGGATCGGGGTTCGTGAGCCGCCGTTGTGCGCCCGCGGTGGTAGTGCTGTAGCTCGCCGGGTTGAAATAGATGTGCAGGTTGGGGCGGCCGAGGCTGTCGCGGCTGCGCAGGAACGCGCCTGCCTGATTGACGCTCATCGCGAGCGGGCCGCGACGCCCGAAGGCATAGCGCAGGGCCGCCCGCACCTTGCCGTACCAGGGCGCCAGCTGCTCGTTCAGTGAGGGGGCGCGCGAGCGGTAAAAGTACGACACCGCCAGGTGATCCTGCAGCCCGCGGCCCACCGCCGGGGAATCGACCACGACCGGGATGCCGAACCCCTGCAGCAGGGATCCGGCACCGACTCCGGACAGCTCCAGCAGCTGCGGGGAGTTGACCGCGCCACCGGCGAGCAGGACTTCGCGGCGGGCGCGCACCGTCTGTCGCACTCCGCCGCGCAGGTACTCGATGCCGCTCGCCCGCCGGCCGTCGAACAGCACGCGCGTCGCCTGCGCACGCAGCAGCACCCGCAGATTGGGGCGGCGCCTGGCCGGATGCAGGTAGGCGGTTGCGCTCGAGACGCGCACGCCGTCCTTGATGCTGACCTGCCACAGTCCCGCGCCTTCGGCTTGCGCGCCGTTGAAGTCGCGCGTGCGCGCGATGCCGAGCGCGGCGCAGGCGTCGATGAACGTAGCGCACAGCGGGTGCACACTCGCGGCGACGTCGCTGACGTGAACCGGGCCGCCGGCGCCGTGGTATTCGGAAGCACCCCAGGCGTGATCCTCGAGCTTCTTGAACCAGGGCAGCACCTCCAGCCATGACCAGCCTGGATTGCCTGCGGCCTGCCAGTCGTCGAAATCAGCCGGCTGGCCGCGCACGTAGATCATGGCGTTGATGGAGCTCGAGCCGCCGAGCACCTTGCCGCGCGGCCAGAAGGCGCGCCGGTTGTCGAGGCCGGGATCCGGCTGCGCCTCGTACATCCAGTTGTAACGGGGGTCGTGGAAAGTGCGCGCGTAGCCGATCGGCACCCGGATCCACGGCGAGCGGTCCGCGCCGCCCGCCTCGAGCAGCAGCACCTGGTGCTCGCCGCTCGCCGTGAGGCGGTTGGCGAGTACGCAGCCGGCGGTGCCGGCACCGACGATGATGTAGTCGAACTCGCTCATCCGGGATTAGCATTCACCCCATGAAACTCACCGACATCCGCACCTACGTGGTGGGGAACCCGCAGCCTGGCGTCGGCGGACGCTACTTCGTGTTCGTCAAGCTCACCACCGATCATAACGTTCACGGCGTCGGCGAGGCGTACTGCCTGCCGTTCCATCCGGACGTGGTGGCACGGATGCTGGTCGACGTGTTCGAGCGTTATCTCAAGGACCAGGACCCGCACAACATCGAGACGCTGTGGCGGCGTGTGTACTCGGCAGGCTACACCCAGCATCCCGACCTGTCGCTCATGGGCGTGCTGAGTGCGCTGGAGATGGCGTGCTGGGACATCATCGGCAAGGAGGCGGGCCAGCCGGTCTACAACCTGCTCGGCGGCCGCGTGCACGAGCGGCTGCGCTCGTACACCTACATCTACGCCCGACCCGGTGACCGGACCGACGTCTACCAGGACCCCGACCTCGCCGCCGAGCGCGCGGCGGAATACGTGGCGCAGGGCTTCACGGCGCTCAAGTTCGATCCGACCGGACCGTATACGGCCTTCGACGGCCGGCAGCTGTCGCTCGCCGCGCTCGAGCTCTCCGAGCGCTTCATGCGCCAGCTGCGCGCGGCCGTCGGCAGCAAGGCCGACCTGCTGTTCGGCACGCACGGTCAGATGACCGCGGCCGGGGCGATTCGCCTGGCACGACGGCTCGAGCCCTACGACCCGTTGTGGTTCGAGGAGCCGGTGCCGCCGGATGCGCCCGAGGAGATGGCGCGCGTGGCGCGTGCCACCACCATCCCGATCGCCACCGGCGAGCGCCTCGCCACCAAGTACGACTTCGCGCGGCTGCTGCGCGCCGGCGCGGCTGCCATCCTGCAGATGAATCTCGGCCGCGTCGGCGGCATCCTGGAGGCGAAGAAGATCGCGGCGCTGGCGGAGGTGCAGCACGTGCAGCTGGCGCCGCACCTGTACTGCGGGCCGGTCGTCGGCGCGGCCAACATCCAGCTGTCGACCTGCAGTCCGAACTTCCTGATTCTCGAAGGTATCGAGCGTTGGCAGGGCTTTCACGCGGACGTGCTCGTCAAGCCGATCCGCTGGGAGAACGGCTACGTGATTCCGCCCACGGAGCCAGGACTCGGCGTGGAGCTCAACGAGGCACTGCTGGCGCGCCACCCCTATCGCGGCGACATGCTGCACCTGGATATGGCCGCCCGCCCGCTCCTCTAGCGAGCGCAGGGCGCGGGCGGCGCATCGCCGCGCCCTGCCGCGTGGCCTCACGCGTAGGCCGTCCAGATGGTCTTCAGGTCGCAGTACTTGTCGATCGCGTGTGGCGAGCGGTCGCGGCCGAAGCCGGAGAGCTTGAAGCCGCCGAACGGCGTCGCCATGGTGGAGCGATCGAAGGCGTTCACCCACACCGTGCCGCCGCGCAGCGCGCCCGCGAGGCGATGCGCGACATTCATGTCGCGCGTCCACACCGCGGCCGCGAGCCCGTACGGTGTATCGTTCGCCAGCCGTACCGCTTCGTGCTCCTCGCTGAAGGTCATCACGGCCAGTACCGGACCGAAGACCTCCTCGCGCGCCACCTTCATCTGCGGGCGCACGGCATCGAGCACGGTCGCTTCCACGTAGAAGCCGCCGCTCTCCTTGAGCGCCTGACGGCCGCCGAGGGCTAGCTGCGCACCGTCGGCCACGGCGCCGTCGATGTAGCCGAGCACCCGCTGCATGTGTGCCTGGTCGATGAGCGCACCCATCTGCGTCGCGGGCTCGAGCGGATGGCCGAGCGTGATGGTGGCGGTCACCCGGGCGATGGCCGCGAGCAGCGCCTCGCGCACCGAGGCATGCACGATGAGCCGCGAGCCGGCGTGACAGGTCTCCCCGCTGTTGTAATAGATGCCCCAGGCGATGCCGGCGGCCGCGGCTTCGAGATCGGCATCCGGAAAAACGACCTGAGGTGTCTTGCCGCCGCACTCGAGCGCGACCCGCTTCAGGTTGGATTCGCCCGCATAGCGCAGCATCAGGCGTCCGACCTCGGTCGAGCCGGTGAAGGTGATCAGGTCGACTTCGGGGTGCAGCGCCAGCGCCTTGCCGGCTTCCTCGCCGAGGCCTGGCACGACGTTGAACGTGCCCGGCGGTACGCCGGCCTCGCACGCGAGCTCGGCGAGGCGGATCGCGCTGAGCGGCGACTGCTCCGCCGGCTTCAGCACTACCGAGTTGCCGGTGAGCAGCGCCGGACCGACCTTCCAGCAGCTGATGATCAGCGGATAGTTCCACGGCACGATCGCGCCAACGACTCCGAGCGGCTCGCGGCATACCAGCGCCAGGTCCTGAGGTCCGGTGGGTGCGACCTCGTCGTAGAGCTTGTCGGCGAACTCGGCGTAGTACTCGATGCAATCGGCGCAGTTGGCGACATCGACGCTGACCGAGTTGTGTATGGGCTTGCCGACATCGAGCGTCTCGAGCAGCGCCAGCCGGTCGACATCGTCGCGGATGCCTTGCGCAAAGCGTCGCAGGATGCGCTTGCGCTCGCGTGGCTCCATGCGCTGCCAGGCACCGTTCTCGAAGCTCGCGCGTGCCGCCCGCACCGCAGCGTCCACGTCTGTCGGACCGCAGCGCGCGACGGCGCAGATGCTGCGTCCGTCGATCGGACTCACATCGTCGAATACCCGCCCGTCGGCGGCGGCGACCGGCCGCCCGGCGATGAACGCGCGGCCCTCGGGGCGTAAGTCGGCGGACAGGCGCTCCCAGGCGGGGCGATCACGCGTCAGGGCGGCGAGGCTCATGGTCTTAGCTTCCACGGTGGCGACGGGGTGGCACAGCCTAGAAAAGGAATAGCCCCATCGAAAAGAGGCATCGGTGCGGCACCGACGCCCATTAGAATGTAGCGCGCCGCGCCGTCCGCGCGCATCAGCCCTCGCAGTCGGTGGGAGAAACAGCCATGGCAGCCCGAGTCAAAGCCACAGGCCGCGCAGCATCGAAGACCCGCGGCGCCGCGGCACGCCGGCGCCCGGCATCCCGCGGCCGCCAGGCCGCCTCGGGCACAGCGGCGCGGGCCCACGGGCGCAGCGGTAAGGGCCTCGAGCGCGATCTGCTCGGGCGGCTGAAGGAGGGCGCGGTGATCTGCGCCGAGGGCTACGTGTTCGAGCTCGAGCGCCGTGGCTACCTGCAGGCCGGCGCATTCGTGCCGGAGGTGCTGTTCGAGCACCCCGAGGTGGTCGAGCAGCTGCACATGGACTTCGTACATGCCGGGTCGGATGTGACCCAGGCGCTCACCTACTACGTGCATCGCGAGAAGCTGCGGGTGATCGGGCGCGAGAAGGATCTGGTGCCGATGAATCGCGCAGCGCTCGGCATCGCCAAGCGGGTCGCGCGCCGCACCGGCACGCTGTTCGCCGGGGACCTGTGCAACACCAACATCTACGATCCGCAGGACCCGGGCTCGCTGCGCGACGTGGAGCGGATTTTCGCCGAGCAGGTCGGTTGGGCGGTGGACGCCGGGGTCGACTACTTCGTCGCCGAGACCTTCTCCTGGACGAGTGAGGCGCTCATGGCGCTCGCGGCGATCCGCAAGTACTCAAAGGTACCGGCGGTGATCACGCTCGCCATGCATCGCGAAAACATCAACCGCGACGGACACACCGCCGCCGAGGCCTGTCGCCGCCTCGAGGCGGCCGGGGCCGACGTGGTCGGTCTCAACTGTCACCGCGGTCCCCGAACGATCATGCCGATGCTGAAGGAGATCCGCGCGGCGGTGCGCTGTCACGTCGCAGCGCTGCCGGTGCCCTATCGCACCACCCCGGAGCAACCCTCGTTCATGGCACTCACCGATCCCTGCTGTGGCAATGAGCGCGCCTTTCCCGTCGGGCTCGATCCCTTCCTGTGCACGCGGAGTGAGATCTTCGACTTCGGGCGTGAGGCGTTCGCGCTCGGCATTCGCTACCTGGGCGTGTGCTGCGGGGCGGGCCCGCACCACATCCGCGCCCTCGCCGAGAGCGTCGGCCGCCACCCACCGGCGAGCCGCTATACGGTCGACATGTCACGTCACACGATCTTCGGCACCGATCGCCGCATCCGCAAGATCATGACGGATTACCGTCCCAAAGCCTGAAAGTTCGTGAGGTATTCCGCGCTCGCCCTGGCGCGCGGGGCTTTGACCGCGCAGCGCAGCTGGACACCGGCGTGGCGCTCGCCGGAGCCGAAGGCAGCCTACGACGTGATCATCGTCGGCGGCGGCGGTCATGGACTGGCGAGTGCCTATTATCTGGCGAAGAACCATCGTCTCAGCAACGTGGCGGTGCTCGAGCGCGGCTGGCTCGGCGGCGGCAACACCGGACGCAACACCACGGTGGTGCGCTCCAACTACCTGTATCCCGAGAGCGCGCGCCTGTACGACTTCGCGCTGCGACTGTACGAAGGCCTGTCGCGCGAGCTCAACTTCAACATCATGCTGAGCCAGCGCGGCCACATCATGCTGGCCCACAGCCGCCACGACCTCGAGTCGCTCGCCCGCTGGGCCAATGCCATGCGCATGCACGGCATCGAGGCGCAGCTGCTGACGCGCGATGAGGTGGCCGAGCGCGCGCCCGCGCTCGACATGTCGCCCGACGCACGCTATCCAGTGCTCGGCGGCTTCCTGCAGCCGCGCGGCGGTACCGCGCGTCACGATGCGGTCGCCTGGGGCTACGCGCGCGCGGCCGATGCGCTCGGTGTCGACATCGTGCAGAACTGCGCGGTCACCGGTTTCCTGCGCGGGGCGGGCGGGCGCGTCACGGGGGTCGAGAGCAGCCATGGTCGCATTACCGCCGAGCGCGTCGGTATCGCCGTCGCCGGCCATAGTTCGGTGCTCGCGGCGCTCGCCGGCTTCCGGCTGCCCGTGATGAGCTATGCGTTGCAGGCCATGGTCACCGAGCCGGTGAAGCCGTGCCTCGACACGGTGCTGATCGCGCCCGGAACCGGCGCCTACGTCAACCAGTCGGACAAAGGCGAGGTGGTGATCGGCGGCGGCCTCGACCTGTTCGCCTCCTACGCGCAGCGTGGCAGCTTCAGCGTCCTGCAGGGCGTCGTGGCCGCAACGCTCGCCATGTTCCCGTCCTTCAGCCGCCTGCGGCTGCTGCGGCAATGGGCGGGAATCGTCGACGTGGTGCACGACTCCAGTCCGATCATCGGCGCGACACCGGTACCGGGCCTGTACATCAACTGCGGCTGGGGCACTGGCGGCTTCAAAGCGATCCCGGTCGGGGGCTGGACGCTGGCGCACGTGCTCGCCACCGGGCGCAACCACGAGCTCGCCGAGCCGTTCCAGCTCGAGCGCTTCATCAGCGGCCGTCTCATCGACGAGGCGGCCGCCTCGGGCATTGCGCACTGACGGGGCTTAGGCGGCGCGCATGATGCAGCTTGACTGCCCGTGGTGCGGGTCGCGTGATGAGAGCGAGTTCGTCTGCGCCGGCACGACGCACATCAGCCGTCCGCAGGTCACCGCCAGTGACGCCGAATGGGGCGAGTACCTGTTCTTCCGCGAGAACCCCAAGGGCGTGCACCGCGAGCGCTGGCGTCACACCTTCGGCTGCGGGCAATGGTTCAATGTTGCGCGCCACACCCTCACGCACGAGATCCTGGCGGTGTACCCCATGGCGGGCCCGCGGCCGGCACTGCCGGGTGAGAACGCGGCGTGACGAGCCATCGTCTGGCGGCACCCGCGGGCGCCTGGATCGATCGCTCGCAGGTGCGGTCGTTCACCTTCAACGGGCAGACCCTGCAGGGCTTAGCAGGCGACACGCTCGCCTCGGCGCTGCTCGCGAACGGCGTGCGCCTCGTCGGACGGAGCTTCAAGTTGCATCGTCCGCGCGGGGTGTGGTCGTGCGGTATCGAGGAGCCGAGCGCGCTGGTCGACGTGGGCGAGGGCGCGCGCCGCACCCCCAACGTGCGCGCGACGCTGCTCGCCCTTGAAGAGGGCCTCTGTGTCAGGAGCGTCAACTGCTGGCCCGGCCCCAGGTTCGACCTCGGCGCGCTCACGGGAGCGTTTGCGGCGCTGCTGCCGGCCGGCTTCTACTACAAGACCTTCAAGTGGCCGAGCTGGCGAGTGTTCGAGCCGATGATCCGGCGCATGGCCGGATTGGGCGTGGCACCCCGCGAGCCCGACGCCGACCGCTACGAGGAAGTCGCAGCAAGCTGCGACGTGCTCGTCGTCGGCGGCGGCGTGAGCGGACTCGCAGCGGCCGCCGCGGCCGCCGCCGCGGGTGCGAGCACCATGCTGCTGACGAGCGGCGCACACCTCGGAGGGAGCTGGGCCTGGCGCGCGGAACGCACGCTCGACGGGCTCATCAACTCGGTGCAGAGCGCCGGGGTGCGCATCCTGACGCGCACGCTCGCTTTCGGCACGTACGACCACAATCTCGTGTGCGCCTGCGAGAGCGTAGCGGCCGAAGGCAGCGCTGCGCTGCCCACGAGCGTGCTGCGCGAGCGCGTATGGAGGATCCGCGCGCGGAACGTGATCGCGGCGGCCGGCGCGTTCGAGCGACCACTGCCTTTTGCGGACAACGATCGGCCCGGGGTGATGCTGTGCACAGCGGCCCTGAAGTATGCGCTCGCTTATGGGGTCGGCTGCGGCCGGCGTGCGCTGATCGCGACCAGCGACGATGCCGCCTACGGCGTGGCGCAGGCGCTGCGCGCGGCGGGCCTGGAGATCGTGGCCGTGGTGGATCAGCGCCCGAAGGCACCACCGCAGGAAGCGGCGCGCGGACTGCGCGTGCTGAGCGAGGCCCGGATAACCGCGGTCGCAGGCCGGCGCGCGGTGCGGGCCGCGCGCGTGTCGGGGCTGTCCCCGGGCGCAGCCCGGGCGCGTGATGAGTGGCTCGGCTGCGATCTGGTCCTCACCGCCGGCGGTTACGCACCGGCCGTGCATCTGCACTCCCAGGCGGGCGGGCGTCTGCGCTGGCTCCCCGGGGCGGCGATGTTCGTGCCCGACGCGCCAGCCGCGGGAGTGACCAGCGTCGGCGCCTGTGCGGGGGTCTTCAGCCGCGAGGACGCAATCCAACATGCGAGCGCGGTCGGTGCGGCGCTCGCCCGGGGCCGTGCCCCACCGGTGCCGCCGCTTGCGGCGCTCGCCGCGGCGGCGCCCGCGGCAGCGGTGTCCGTTGCCGGCGGCACGGGCAAGCAGTTCGTCGACCTGCAGAACGATGTGACCGCGACCGACGTGGCGCTCGCCGCGCGCGAGAACTACCGCTCGGTCGAGCACCTGAAGCGTTACACCACCACGGGCATGGGGACGGACCAGGGCAAGACCAGCAACGTCAATGCGCTGCTGCTGATGGGCGAGCTCACGGCGCGAGCGCCCGATGAGGTCGGCACCACGCGCTTTCGCCCGCCGTTTGCCCCCGTCACCCTCGGCGCAATTGCCGGACGACGCGTCGGCAGTCTCTACCGGCCGCTGAAGGACCTGCCGGCGCGCGAGTGGCATGACGCGCACGGCGCACTGTTCGAGACCTTCGGGGACTGGCGCCGTCCAGCCGCCTACCCGCGGCCCGGGGAGTTGCTCGAGGCCGCGGCGCTGCGCGAGGCCGCCCAGGTGCGCTCTCGTGCGGGTCTGTTCGACGGCTCACCGCTCGGGAAGCTCGAGATCTACGGCCCGGATGCGGCGCGCTTCCTCGACCTGATGTACGTCGGCACCATGTCGACGCTCGCCATCGGGCAGGCGCGCTACGGCGTCATGCTGAACGAGCAGGGCACGCTGGTCGATGACGGCATCGTCGCGCGCCTCGGCGAGCAGCATTTCTGGGTGAACACCACGACCGCCGGCGCCGAGCGCACGGCGGCGGCGTTCGAGGAGTGGCTGCAGTGCGAGTTCGTCGATTTCAAGGTGCTCGTGACGCCGGTGACCTCGCGGTGGGCCAATGTCACGGTGGCAGGTCCCCGTGCCTGGCGCTGGCTCGAGACGCTCGGGCTCGATCCCGCGCTCGCCCCGGCACGCATGCCGCACATGACGCTGCGGGACAGCGAGCTCGACGGGCTGCCGCTGCGGGTGCTGCGCGCTTCCTACAGCGGCGAGCTCGGCTACGAGCTGAATCTGCCCGCCATGGGTGCGGCGGGGCTGCTGCAGCGCCTGTGGGACAGCCGTGAAAGCGTGGACGGTCAGCTCTACGGGATCGAGGCGCTGCAGGTGCTGCGCATCGAGAAGGGCTACGTGCACATCGGCACCGACACCGACGGCACGACGCTGCCGGCCGATGTCGGATTCGCGCTGGCTATCTCCCGCAAGACGGCGCAGTTCGTCGGGCGGCGCTCACTCACGCGCCCGGTCGCGCTCGACCCCGGGCGCATGCAGCTCGTTGGCTTGCGCAGCCTCGACACCCGCAGCCCGCTGCATGTCGGAGCGCACATCGCGCCCCATGCGCCGCCTGCGCCGATCGACGGCCGGGTCACCTCGGCCTGCGTCAGCCCCGAGCTCGGCTGCCCCATCGCACTGGCGCTGCTGCGCGGCGGCTTCGCCCGCTACGGCCAGCGGCTCAAGGTGTATCACTTGGGTGCCGTGACCGAGGCTGAAGTGGTAAAGACTCCATTCGTCGATCCGCAAGGCAGGCGCCTCGATGCTTGAGGACACCAGAGCCGCCATGCCACTCCACGGTGCAGGCCTCGAAGTGAGCGAGGCCGCGGAGTGTGCGGTTGCAGCGCTGCGCTACTTCTCGCGCGAGGGGGAGTTTGCGCGCGCCCTCGCCGCGGCGGCCGGCGCAGCGCTCCCCCAGCCGCTCGAGGCACGGGAGACGGCCGCGCTGATCCTCGCCTGGCGCAGCCCGACGGAGACCGTGTGCGTCGCGCGCAGCGCGCCAGAGCTGGCGAGCTTCGCCGCCCGCACGCGGCATGCGCGCGATGGCTGCTGCGTCGACCTCACCTGCGGCCTGCGCGTGGTGCGCGTGCGCGGTGAGCGCGTCGCGGAGCTGTTGGGCCGGCTGGGCAGCCCGGCTTCGATGCCGCAGCCGGGCGAAGCACGACGCAGCCGCATGGCTGACGTCCCGGTGCTGGCCGTGTCGGTGCGCCCGGCGGAAGTGCTGCTGCTGATCGATCGGGGGCTGCTGCCGCACCTGCTGGCGTGGGTGCGCGCCACGCTCGCGGACCTTGATTGCCCGTGAGTCGCTCAGAGCGCGCGCGCCACCGCCTGCCGCCAGCCGGCGATCAGGCGCTCGCGTCGCTCGGGCGTCAGGCTCGGAGCAAACACCGCAGCAGGGCTCCAGCTGCCCTCGAGCGAGTCGAGCGTCTTCCACACCCCGGTCGCAAGTCCGGCGAGGAACGCGGCGCCGAGCGCGGTGGTCTCGAGCTCCGCCGGGCGCTCGACCCGCGCCTCGAGAATGTCCGCCAGAAACTGGCAGAACCAGTCATTGGCCGCCATGCCGCCGTCGACCCTGAGCGCCGTAACCGCGACTGCGCCGTCGCGGCGCATGGCCTGCGTCAGATCGAGCGTCTGGTAGGCGACGGACTCGAGCGCAGCGCGGGCGAGGTGCGCCACGCTGCTGTCGAGGGTGAGTCCGCAGATGAGCCCGCGGGCCTCGGGCCGCCAGTGCGGTGCGCCGAGTCCCACAAATGCCGGCACCATGTACACGCCCTGGCTGTCGGGCACGCTGCGGGCGAGATCCGCGGTCTCGGCGGCCGTGCTGATCATCCGCAGCCCATCGCGCAGCCACTTGATTGCGGCGCCGGCGACGAAGATCGACCCTTCGAGCGCATAGGTGGTTCGTCCCCCGATACGATAGGCGCAGGTGGTGAGCATGCGGTTTGCCGAGAGCGGCGCCTCGTCACCGGTATTGAGCAGCAGGAAGCAGCCGGTGCCGTAGGTGGACTTGGCCATGCCCGGCCGGAAGCAGCTCTGGCCGATGAGCGCCGCCTGCTGATCGCCGGCGATACCGGCAATCGGCAGCGGGTGGCCGAACAGCGCCCGGTCGGTGGTGCCGAAGAGCTCGCTGCTATCGCGCACCTCCGGCAGCAGCTCACGCGGCACCCGCAGCAGGCGCAAGAGCTCCGTATCCCAGCGCAGGGCGTGGATGTCGAACAGCAGCGTGCGCGAGGCGTTGGTGACGTCGGTCGCATGCACGCGCCCGGCGGTCAGCCGCCACAGCAGGAACGTGTCGATCGTGCCGCAGGCCAGCTCACCGCGCTCGGCGCGCGCGCGGGCACCCGAGACGTGATCGAGGATCCAGGCAAGCTTGGTGGCGGAGAAGTACGGATCGAGCAGCAGCCCGGTCTTGCCGCGCACCAGCTCCTCGACCCCGAGCGCACGCAGGCGGGCGCATTCGTCCGCGGTTCGCCGATCCTGCCAGACGATGGCGCGATGCACGGGCCTGCCGGTGGCGCGCTCCCACACCAGCACCGTCTCCCGTTGGTTGGTGATGCCGAGCGCCGCCACGCGCTGCGCCCCGACGGCACGACGGCCGAGCACCTCGCGCACGCTGGCGAGCGTGTCGCGCCAGATGTCCTCCGGATCGTGCTCGACGCACCCCGGGGCCGGATAGTGCTGCGTGAGCTCGCGCCGGGCGAGTGCCACCGCGCGCGCATTCGGGTCGAAGGCGATCGCCCGGGTCGAGGTCGTGCCCTGGTCGATCGCCAGGACGAGCGCTGGGCTCATGGGTAACTCCGCTACGCGTGCCGAGCCTAGCCGAGAAGGGCTTTCAGGTGTCGGCCAGCGGCCCGAGCACCTGACGGAGCGGCGCGAGCCAGGGCTCGAAGTGCCGCCACTGGTCGATGCCTTCGCGGCTGACGGGGCGGCGCACCTGCTCGGAGCTCACCGTGTGGATGCGCCGCTCGGTCTTCCAGAACTCGAGGCACGCCGGCTCGAACTCGAGCCCGCAGAATTCGAGGATCCGCCGCACGTGGCCCTCGAGGTCCTCGACCAGCGCCTCATGCTCGACGCGCAGCACCTTGCCCGGCAGCACCTGCGCCCAGTGCGCCATCAGCTCGACGTACCAGCGGTAGTAGTTGCCGACGTCCTCGAGGCTGTAGCTGAACTCCTGGCCCTGCGCGAACAGCTGCTTGAAGTTGCTGAAGCAGCAGGCCATGGCGCCGCGCCGCGCGTCGATGATTTTCGCATTCGGCAGGATCAGCTGCAGCAGGCCGATGTTGCGGAAGTTATTGGGATTCTTGTCGGTGAAGAACGGGCGGCGCTCGGGCCTGTAGAGGAGCGTGTCGGCGAGGTAGTTCTCGCCGTCGCGGCGGAAGTCTTCGGCGCCGCGCGCCTTGATCGCCTCGATGTACTGGTCCCAGAACTTCTGGTACGAGTCGTAGTTATCGCGCCCCTGCAGCTCCTGCACCAACCGCGGAATGTTGGCGAGCTCCATCGTGCCCTCGACCTGCGAGTGCGAGGCGAGGATCTGCTCGATGAGCGTCGAGCCCGAGCGCGGCAGTCCGACGATGAAGATCGGTGCCGGGCTCTGGCAACCCCAGCCCGCGCGCGCGGCCAAGAACTCGCGGGTGAAGGTCCGCTGCACGATCTGGGTGTTGTACTCGATGCTCACCGCCTTGTAGCGGCTCTCGGATTTCTTCAGCGCATTGCCGCGCTCGTAGTAGCGGAACGATGGCTCGTATTGGCGGCGATCCTCCAATGCCTTGCCGAGCGCGAAGCACAGGTGGTAGCGGTCGGCGAGTGCGATTCCCGGCGCGGCTTCCTCGGCGCGCATGCGCGCCAGCTCCTCCTCGGTGAACTGGAATTTCTTGAGATTGGCGAAGCTCCAGTACGCCTCGCCGTAGCTCGGCCGCAGCGCAGCGGCGGCGCGGTAGGAGTCGATCGCTTCCGGGGTGCGGTTGAGCGTCTTCAGGGCGTGGGCGACCGACAGGTGCAGGTCCGGGTTCTGCGGCGTTTCGCTCACCAGGCGCCGGTAGATGGGCAGCGCCTCGTCGTGGCGCCCGAGGCCCATGAGGATCGCGGCCCGCGTGGTGCGGAAGGCATGATTATTCGGGTCCTTTTTGAGGAGGATCGCGATCTCATCCAGCGCCTGCTGGTGCTTGTGGCGCAACGCCAGCGTGATCACGTAGTCGTGGCGCACGATAGTGTCGTCGGGCCGCATTTTCACCACCGTCGCAAGCAGCAGCTCCGCATCGTCGAGGATGTTGTGCTTCATGCCGATCTTGGCGAGTAGCCACATCGCGTTCGGGTCGAGCGGGTTCTTGGTCCGCAGGTAGTGGCGGATGATCGACTCGGACTCGATGAGGTCTCCTTCCGTGAACATCCCCTCGGCGGCGATGACCTCGGGGGCGAGCGCTGCGAGCCGGCGGCTCTGGGCGGCGGCGCGCTCGGCCTGCGCGGGTTGCCCAATGAGGTGGTACAGCGCTTCGAGCGTCTTCCAGCTCGCCGGCAGCGCGGCATTGAGGCGCAGCGCGCTCTCGAATGCGGCGATCGCCCGCGGCGCATCGCGCAGCACCACGTAGCAGTGACCGCGCTCCTGGTAGAGGCGCCCGAACTGCGGGTACAGCCGCTCGAGCTCATCCAGGGTCCTGAGCGCCTCGGGCAGGCGCTTCAGCATCCGCAGGCTCACGGCGACCATGTAGAGCCCGTCGCGATGGCGGGGGTGGGCGGCCCGCACCCCCTCGGCAACGGCGAGCGCCTGGCTGAAGTCCCCCGAGTCGAGGAGCGCCAGGCAGCGCGCCACCTCGGCCGCGACATCGGGGCCTGCGCTCGGTGCGGGAGGCGGAGGCGGATCGGCGAGCGTGCTGACGTTCATTAGGCGGCGGTCTGGGCCTTGAGGCTGCGGCATTACCAAAAAAAGAGGCGGGCGCTTCCGCCCGCCTCTCAAGTCTACCGCAGCTGGCCGCAGCTGGCCGCAGCCGCCTACTTGCCCTTGAACGCGTAGCTGAACTTCACCCCGAGCACGCGCGGATGAATCGTCGTTTCCGTGACGACGAACTGGTTGCTGCTCGTGTACTGGCTTGCCAGCACGTTGGTGAGGTTCACGCCGTAGAACTCCACGATCCAGGCGTCCTTGCCGATGCCGGCGGAAGCGTCGTAGGTCGTGTAGCCGGGCATGAGGAACGGCGACACGTTGCCGGTCTGCGAGATCGTCTCGCCGATGTGGTTGGCACCGGCCTGGACGTAAGAATTGTAGGAGTTGAGCACCCACTCGTACCGGGCGCGCGCATTGCCTTCGAACGGGGGCGACATCGCCAGCCGGCTGCCGAACGCACCGTACGGGTTCTGCACACCCGTAATGGGCTGACCATAGCCAACGCAGGCCCCGCCGGGATTATTCGGGCCCGCCACCCCGTTGCAGTACGGATTATTGTTGATGAGCGCCGGCGAGTTGGTCTGATCGCTGCTGTTCCAGGCTCCCGAGCCGGTGAGCGTCAGTCCCCGGACCGGCTGGTAGATCAGCTGGATCTCGACGCCCTTCACCGTGTAGTTCGGTCCGTTGGTGTTGAAGGTGAGATTACCCAGGCCCCCCTGCGGGTCGAAGAACTGTGTCTGGACGTTGCTCCACTTCTCCTGGTAGATGGCGCCGTTGAAGAGCAGCGTGCGATTCAGCCACTCCGTCTTCCAGCCGACCTCGTTGTTGGTCAGGTTGTCCGAGCTCCAGGTGAGCGGCGTGTAGAACTGGCAGGCCGGATGGCCGCCGTAGCCGCACTTGATGCTCTCGCCCAGGCCCTGCTCGTAACCGGCAGGTATGTGCCCGGAGGAGCCGCGGTTGAACCCGCCGGGGCGGTAGCCCTGCGAGAACGTGTAATAAAGCAGCGCCTCGTCGGTGACGTGCCAGCTTAAGTTTGCCCGGCTGCGCGTGCCGCTCTCATCCCGCGAGGAACCGGTGAGGTTCGTGCCGTACGGTCCATAGGCCGACCCGCCGCTCTGATTGCCCGTGTTGTAGAACGCGGGTCCCTTGTAGAACTGGTGATTGAAGCCGTTGTTGTTGCCGAGCGGCGGCTTACCGGTAGTGCAGGGACCGAAGGTGCTGGCGGTGTACCCGCCGTAGAATTTGCAGTAGAAGCTGCCGACGTCACCGCCGTTGGCCCACTCGTCAAATTTGAAGTAGCGCGTGCCACCGGTGAGGGTCAGCACCTTGGGTATCAGGTCGAAGTCGATCGAGGCGAATGCGGCCTTCTGCTTGTAGCCGCGCTGCACGTCATCGAAAAACCCGGTCTGCGAGTTACGCACGCTCGGATCGTTCGCCGGCGCGCCGGGCCAGGGCTGCACGTTGAGATAGCACTCGGTGTCGAACGAGGCCGTGCACTGCGGCACGGAGCGGTACAGCCACTCGGTGTCGTCGTAGATCGAGTACTTCTCATAGTAAAGGCCAAGGAGTCCGCGGATGCGCAGGTCCTGCGGCGTGCTCAGGCGCAGCTCCTGGTCCCAGTGCACCAGCCGCTCGGTATCGGTCCAGGTGGCCGCCGGCGAGTAGCACTTGGAGGGCGGGTCGAAGCTCTTGCTGAAGCCGGTGCACTGGTAGTACGCACCCCACAGGCCGCGCGCGTAGTTGGTGTAGTCGGTCTGCTGCTCGACGTTACGCACCAGGTAGGCGCCGTCGTACACCACCTTCAGCCAGCTGACCTGGCCGTCGACGGTGTAGGCCGTGTTGGTGAACTTGTCTTTGTTGTACGAGGGCGCGAACGTCGACACTGACAGTGGTGGCAGGGGCTCACCGCCGCCGTAGCCGGAGCTCGGGTTGAAGTACGCCGAGGTCGGCCCGTACTGTCCGCCGCCCGTACTCGGCATCGAGTAGGACACGCCCTGCGCATCCATGTTCTGGTAGGTCTGCGTTATCAGCGCATCCCAGTTGTCGTTCATCTTCCACAGCGCCGATACCCGGATGCCCTGGTAGGTCAGCGGGTTGATGTCGTTGCCGGTCTGGAGGTAGTTGTTGATCGTCGGGCTGTCGCCGGGCACGAGGCCGGGCGTCGTGACTTTGCCCTGAGGGTTGAGGCATGAGGTTATCGGGCAGTCGCGGGTCGCGAATCCCAGATCCCAGCCGCTGCGCGTGAAGGTGGCCGGCACGTTGTTGATATAGCCGCCGCGCGCGTCGTTGTAGATCACGCCGCGTACCGCCAGGGTGTTGTCGATGAGCGGGATGTTGATCATCGCGTCGACGGCGGTGTTGGGATCGCCGTGCGCCACGGTGCCGTAGCTGGCGTTGACGTTGCCTTCCTCGACGTCCAGCTTCGGCTTGTTGGTGATGTAGCGGATCACGCCCGCCTGCGCACCGGCGCCGAACAGCGTGCCCTGCGGGCCCTCCAGCACCTCGACACGCTCGAGGTCCACCGCGTACACGTCGAGGTTGCGGCTCGGCAGCTGCGCCGACTGCTCATCGAGGTACACCGCGACGTTCGGGAAGATGCCGACCGAGCCCTCGCCCTGCACGCCCAGCGCCCCGGTGCCGAGGCCGCGCATGTAGATGATGTTCTGTCCGGGTCCGTACGAGCCGCTGGTGACGTTCGGCAGGTACTTCATCATGTCATCGAAGGTAGTGACCTTCAGCTGTGACAGTGTTTCGGCCGTCAGGGCCTGGATCGTGATGGGAACGTCCTGGATGTTCTCCACGCGCCGCTGCGCGGTGACGACCACCTCGCTGATGCCGCTCGTCTCGCTCGTAGTGGCTTCGTCGGATGTTGGTGCCGCGGCGCGTACCGCTGTGGCTGCGTGAGCGGCAAGTATTGCCGCGACCGCGCAGTGAACTTTGTGGTTCGCTTTCAAGCTGCTCTCCCCCGATGTGGTGTTCGTCGGAAACCCGTGACGCTACGGGCCCGCGCCCGTTGCGGCACGGCAACTACGATCCCCCCGCGATTGCAATCTCCCTGAAACCTCACATAGGGGCACCGTCCGGGCAAGCGGAAAATTTGGATTGCGCGATCCAAAAAACTCATGAACACCCGTTTCGACTGCTCACCGTCTGCGGCGGCGATGCCTCCCGAAGCCCGATCCTGCGTCTTGCGCGCGCGTCTGTCCAGAGCCACAACGTGCCTGCGCGCACGATGCGTGAGCGCAACAGGCGTGCACTGCGGATGGATGCTGCCGGCCGGCGATGGGATTCTGTATGCACCCGACATCTTTTCTGTACGGATGCGTCGGCCCGCACCCGCTCCTCGTGAGGTGCTGAGGGCGAGCAGGCGTCTCACGGAGTGCGAACCTCGAAGCCGGAAAATTCACTACCGGCATCGAAAAAAGGCATGAGCGCTGCGGCGCTTGGCGCGACGCTCGGCTCTTTGCGAGTATGGCGGCAAGTCTTGAGGCGTACGACCCGAAGAGGAGCGCACCGTGCAGAAGAAGACTCTCGACCGTCGCTGGCTGCCGCTCAACGCGCTGCGCGCCTTCGAAGGCGTGGCGCGCCACGGCAGCTTCACGTCCGCGGCCAACGCGCTCCTGATCTCGCAGAGTGCGCTTTCGCGGCACGTGATCGCGCTCGAGCGTTTGACCGGAGTGCAGCTGTTCGAGCGCCGGCCGCACGCGCTCACCCTCACCAAGGCCGGCCAGCATCTGCTGCCGGCGGTGGCCAAGTCCTTCGACCGGCTGGAGTACGCGCTCGATGAGATCCGCAACGAGGGGGCACCGACGCAGCGCACACTGCGCGTACAGATGGCCCCGAGCTTCGCGGTGCAGCTGGCGGTGCCGATCTTGCGGGACTTCCGCCGCACCGGTGCCGAGGTCGATATCGATCTCATCAGCCCCTATGGAGTCGGTCCGCCGCTCGGGGACGTCGATGTGGCCGTGGTCTACTCGCGTCCGACCCTGACCGACCTGGTCACCGACCTGCTGTGGTCGGAAAAGCTGGCGATCCTGTGCCATCCGAGTATCGCCGCCGCGCACCGCGGCAAGGAGCTGGCCGCCTTCATCGAAGCCAACGACATCGTGCACATCCGCCTCGCCGACCAGCCGCGGCATTACCTGTGGCTGCAGCTCGTGCGCCAGATGGGGCTCGGCAAGCTCGATGTGGACCGCGGCCTGGTGGTCGACACGGCGGTGCTGGCCGCGCAATACGCGATCAGCGGACAGGGGATCGCGCTGGTCGACCCGAGCCTGTTCGCCGAGGAGCTCCAGGCGCGACACCTGGTCAGGCCGTTCGAGGTGACGCTCGATGCCGGCTACGGCTACTACCTCACCACCACGCCCGAAGGACTCGGCGACACGGCCATTGCGCTGTTTCGCTCCTGGCTGATCGAGCGCTTCGGCCGGCGGGCGGCGGCGGCGGCCGCACCCGTGCAGCTGGCGGTCGCCAACGAGTGAGCGCCAGCGCCGCGCTGACAACGAAGACGAGGGAGCGCACGTGAAGAGCGACGCCAGAGTGGTGGTCATCGGCGGTGGCGTGGTGGGCTGCAGCGTCCTCTACCATCTCACCAAGGCAGGCTGGCGCGACGTCGTGCTCATCGAGCGCGATCAGCTGACCTCCGGCTCCACCTGGCACGCCGCCGGCGGCTTCCACACGCTCAACGGCGACCCCAACGTCGCCAAGCTCCAGGGCTACACCATCGGCCTGTACGACGAGCTCGAGCGCATCTCGGGCCAATCCTGCGGCCTGCATCGCTCCGGCGGACTCTTGCTCGCGGACACACCCGAGCGCATGGAATGGCTGAAGATGGCTCATGCGCGCGCCCGCTACCTCGACCTCGAGACCGCGCTACTGAGTCCCCGGGAGGCAAAAGAGCTGCTGCCGCTGCTCGAGGAGCGCTACTTCGTCGGCGCCATGCTCGATGCCGCCGACGGCAACCTCGATCCCTTCGGCACGACCCACGCGTACGCCAAATCGGCGCGCATCGGCGGCGCTGAAGTTTACCTGCAGACCCGCGTCACGGCGCTCGCGCGCATTGCTGCCGGCGGCTGGGAAGTGCGCACCGACAAGGGCTCGATCCGCGCCGAGCACGTCGTCAACGCCGGCGGCCTGTGGGCGCGCGAGGTCGGGCGCATGGTCGGCATCGAGCTGCCGGTGCTGGCCATGGAGCACATGTACCTGGTCACCGACGAGATGCCGGAGGTCGTGGAGTTCAACAAGACGCGCGGTCACGAGCTGCCGCACGCCATCGACTTCCGTGCCGAGGTCTACATGCGCCAGGAGCGCAGCGGCATGGTGCTCGGTACCTACGAGAAGGCCTGCGTGCCGTGGCAGCCGCGCCAGACACCATGGGACTTCGGCACCGAGCTGCTGCCGCCGGACCTCGAGCGCATCACCCCGTCACTCGAAGTCGCCTTCCGGCACTTTCCGGCGATGGAGCGCGCCGGCATCAAGCGCATCATCAACGGGCCATTTACCTTCTCGCCCGATGGCAATCCGCTGGTCGGTCCGGTGCAGGGGCTGGTCGGGTTCTGGTGCGCCTGTGCGGTGATGGCCGGCTTCAGCCAGGGGGGCGGGGTGGGACTGGCGTTGTCGCGCTGGATGGTCGACGGCGATCCGGGCTTCGATGTCTGGGCGATGGACGTGGCGCGCTACGGTGAATGGGCGACGCGCAGCTACACCAATGCCAAGGTGCGCGAGAACTACTCGCGCCGCTTCTCGATTCGCTTCCCGAACGAGGAGTTGCCGGCGGCGCGCCCGCAGCAGACCACCGCGCTCTACGATCTGCTGCTGGCCGAGGGCGCGGTGATGGGCGACAGCTGGGGGCTGGAGACGCCGTTGTGGTTCGCGCCCGCAGGCGTCGAGCCGCGCGACGTGGTGTCGTTTCATCGCTCCAACGACTTCGCGTACGTCGGGGCGGAGTGCCGCGGCGTGCGCAACGGCGTCGGCGTGACCGAGATCGCCAACTTCGCGAAATACGAGTTCGCCGGTCCCGGCGCGGAAGGCTTGCTGTCGAGGCTGATGACCAACCACATGCCGGGGCAGGGGCGCATCGTGCTCACGCCGATGCTGAACGAGCACGGCAAGCTGATCGGCGATTTCACCATCGCCCGGGCCGCGCCCGGGCGCTTCCTCGTGTGGGGTTCCTCACAGGCGCAGATCCACCACGTGCGCTGGTTCGAGCGCCAACTGCCCGCGGACGGCTCGGTCGCCGTGCGGCGCTTCGGCATGCAGCTGGTCGGCCTGTCCCTCGCCGGTCCGCGCTCGCGCGAGCTGCTCGCACGGCTCACGGACGAGGACGTGTCGAACAGCGCGCTGCGCTTCATGGAGCACCGCGCGTTCGACATCGCCAACGTGCCAGCGATGATCAACCGGCTCACCTACACCGGCGATCTCGGCTACGAGATCTGGGTCGCGCCCGAGTACCTGCGACCGCTGTACAGCGCCATCCGCGCGGCCGGGCGCGACCTCGGCCTGGTGAACTTCGGCATGCGCGCGCTGCTGTCGCTGCGCCTGGAGAAGAACTTTCCGACCTGGTACCGCGAGCTGCGTCCCATCTACGGTCCCTACGAGGCGGGGGTGGAGCGCTTCGTCGATCTCGGCAAGGGCGAGTTCATCGGCCGCGAGGCGGCACTCGCCGAGCGGGACGCGGGCGGTGCATTGCGCCGCGTGAGCCTCGTCGTCGAGGCCGGCGATGCCGACGTGCTCGGCGACGAGCCGATCTGGCACGCGGGCAAAGTGGTGGGGGCGGTCACCTCGGGCGGCTACGGACACTACATCGAGCGCTCCCTCGCTCAGGGTTACATCCCGCGCGAGCTCGCCGCGGATACGGCGCCGGGCGCTCTCGAGGTCGAGATCCTCGGCGAGCGGCGACGCGCCACCATCACGCCAGTGCCGCTGTTCGACCCCGAAGGGCGGCGGATGCGCGCCTGAGGCACGCTCAGGCGATGAACAGCGCGATCGCGCTGGCCTGCAGCGCCGGCTTGGTCTCGCCTTCGATCTCGATGGTGTTGCCGGTGGTGACCAGGTAGCGGCCGTTGCCGCGATCATCGACCGCGGCCAGCTTGATGCGGTTGCGCACGCGCTTGCCCGAGCGTACCGGTGTCATGAAGCGCACCTTCTCCAGGCCGTAGCTGACCACCGAGCGCGGTGCAAGGCGTGCGACCAGCAGCTCGAAACCGGTTGGCGCAATCAGCGACAAGGTGAGGAAGCCGTGCGCGATGGTGCCGCCGAAGGGGCTTTCGCGGGCAGCGCGCTCGACGTCGACGTGAATCCATTGATGGTCGCCGGTGCAATGGGCGAACTCGGTGATGCGTTCCTGATCGAGCGTGATCCAGGACGACACGCCCATCTCTTCGCCGACGTGTTTCACCAGTTCACTGAGGGGCATGATGTCCGCCATGACGCGATCTTACCAAGCCCGCCTGCACCGCCACGTTTCACAGCGCCGCTGCGCTCAGCGTCGTCGCGGCGGTTCGCCATCGTGCCGGTGCCATGCATTCGAAATTCTGTGAAGACCGCTTCGTAACATATTGGTTCCCCGAGAGAAACAGGGCCGCCAGCTGCACTCAGGTGCGCTCATCGTCCCGGGGCTTGCGTGGTGCCGCAGCGCGCGCGGCGCTAGCATCGGGTTATGCAGACTCCCTCCCTTACACGTCGTCGGCTGCTGCTCGGCGGCGTCCTCGGAATAGGGCTCATGGCATCGCGGACTCCCTTGCGCGCGCTCGCAGCCGCGCCATCCGCCGGCGCCGCCGGCACCCTGAAGATCGGCGGTGACCTCACGGTGAATCGCCTGGGGTTCGGGGCGATGCGCATCACCGGCCCCGGGATCTGGGGCGAGCCACCGGATCACGCGGAGGCGCAGCGCGTGTTGCGCCGTGCGCTCGAGCTCGGCATCAACTTCATCGACACCGCCGATGCCTACGGCCCGTACGTCAGCGAGCGGCTGATCCGCGAGACGCTCTACCCGTACCCGCGCGGGCTGGTGATCGCGACCAAGGGCGGCCAGACCCGTCCGGGCCCGGGACAGTGGGTCCCGGATGGCCACCCGCAGCACCTGCGCGAGGCGTGTGAGGCGAGCCTCAAGCGCCTGCGCGTGAGCCACATCGACCTGTACCAGCTGCATCGTATCGATCCGCAGGTACCGCTCGAGGAATCGCTCGGGGAGCTGGCGCGGCTGCAGCAGGAGGGCAAGATCCGCCACATCGGCGTGTCGAATTTCAACGTCGCCGAGCTCGCGCGCGCGCGCCGCACCGTGACGGTGGTCTCGGTGCAGAACCAGTACAACGTCGCCGACCGCAGCTCCGCCGATGTCCTCGAGGTGTGCACGCGCGATGGTCTGGCCTTCATTCCCTGGGCACCGATCGCGCGCGGCGCCGCGACCTCGCTCGAGAGCGGCCCCAGCAAGGGGCTCGAGAGTGTCGCCAGCGAGCGCGGGGTGAGCGTCTTCCAGGTGGCGCTGGCGTGGTTGCTGGCGAAATCACCGGCGATGCTGCCGATTCCGGGCACCGCATCGGTTGCGCACCTGGAGCAGGACGTGGCGGCCGCGCAGCTGCAGCTCAGCGCCGCGGAGCTGGCTGCCCTCGGCTAGGTAAGCGCGCCACGCGCGCCGGCCGCGGCGGGCGAACCGGAGCTGGCCCGCCCGCGCTCGCGGCCACTGCCCGACACTTTAGCCGTGGCGCAGGTGCGCGCTGTACATGGACGCAAGGCGCGCGTTGTGCGCGTCGCTGACCGCGTGCGCCACCGCCTGCTCTTCGCACGCATGCTCGCGCGCCACTGCCGGCAGATCGCGGATGTCGACCTCGGGGGCCTGACACACCGTGCGCGCCGCCGCCACGATGCGCGCGTACAGCGCATTGGTGCCCTGATCGGTGTTGAGATTCAAATCGCTGTAGCGCACGGTGACCTGCGGCGGCGCGCTGTCGTCGGTGGCCGCCTGGGCCGCAGCGCTGATGAGGCCCGCGGCGAGCACGGCGAGCGCGAGTACGCTGCGACGCTGACCGGTGAGTGAGTTGCTGGTGATCATGATGTTGCTCCCGCAGTGGTGTTGGATGTTGGAACTGTCGTTTGCATTCGGCGTGTATATGAGACTCCTCGCCGGCCTGCGCGCTAAGTCCCGGGGCCACGAGTTGATCCCCGCCGGCGACGCGTTCGTACCGCGTCGCATCACGTTCCCGTATCGCGGCGCGCCGGCGCCGGGCGCGAACGGCGCCGCTGCCGGTATGGGCCGGCGGCCTGCAGCCGTAGCTGTTGCGCGCGACCACACGCGCTCGTCCCTGCGAATGACGCGCTCGTCCCGGCAGCAGCGCGCGGCGCGCACGGGGAACGCACTTGGAGGTACGCTATGGGCATCAGCGGCCGTAGGCGGCCGCGCGTGGGAGCAACAGCGCCGATGAGCGCCACACCACTCGAGCGCGTCAGCCCGACGGTCAGCGTGCCGGAGCATGCCGGTTTGCCGGCCGCCGGCAGCGCCGTCACCGGCAGCTTCTGGCCGCTGCTCGGTGTGCTCACCGTGTTCTGGGCATACGTGGCGCTGTCCAACGTCATGTATGCGAACAACATGCAGGCCAGCCTGTCGGTCATGAAGGTCGAGCATGTGTTCGCGGCGTGGGATGCGCGCATCGTGCAGCATCTGCTGCTGTATCCGTTGTTCATCCTCGCCATGCGCGGCTCGCTCCGTACCGGCTGGCAGCCGCTGTGGCGGGCGTTGCCGCTGCAGCTGCTGTACGCGCTAGGGCTGGCGGTGCTGGCGGCGCCGGCGCTGGTGGCCGGTGAGTACCTGACCAACCACTGGCACGCGGTGCCCTACGATCACTCCTCCATGAAGGAGGAATGGTCGAGCTGGCACGCATTCGCGACGCAGGAGGTGCCGATCTGGCTCGCGAGCATCACCAGCTTCCTGGTGACCTACGGCTTTGGACTCACGCTGTGCCTGGGGTTTGCGTTCTATCAACGGCTGCGCGATTCGCAGCTACGCTCGGCGGCGCTCGAGCGCGCGCTCACGCAGGCGCACCTGGCGACGCTGCGTATGCAGCTCTCGCCGCATACGCTGTTCAATCTGCTGCATACCATTCGCGGCCAGATCACCTGGGATCCGCCCGCGGCGCAGGCCATGGTGGTGCAGCTCGCCGACCTGCTGCGGCGCCTGTTGAGCGCGGGCGAGCGCGAGTTCTCGCGGCTGTCGGATGAGCTGCAGTTCGTGTCGCTGTATCTGGCGCTCCAGCAGAAGCGCTTCGCCGACCGGCTCACGGTGCTGGTGCCCGCGCGCGAGCAGGCGGCGCGCGCCTGGGTGCCGAGCCTGATCCTGCAGCCGCTGGTGGAGAACGCCGTGGTGCACGGCTTGGCCGGTCACGAACGGCCGGTCATGATACGCGTCGAGGCCGAGACCAGCGGCGAGCGACTGACGCTGCGCGTCCTCAACACCATCGCTCCCGGGCGCGCCGCTGGCGGCGCGGGCATTGGCCTCGCCAACGTGCGCGAGCGTCTGGAAGTGCAGTTCGGCGCCGCGGCCAGCTTCAGCGCCGGTCCCGCCGCGCCCGATCTGTGGCTGGCGGAGATCAACATGCCGCTGCTGCGTGACGGACCGGTCGGCGCGCCGGGGGAAGCGGACGCCGCCGCATGATGGAGGTGATCATCGTCGACGACGAGCCCGCGGCGCGGCGCGCGGTGCGCGAGTGCTGCGAGCGCGAGCCTGACCTGCGGGTGATCGGCGAGTACGCTGATGCCCGCGCCGCGCTGGAGGCGATTCGCAGCCAGCGCCCGCAGCTGCTGTTCCTCGACATTCAGATGGACTCGATGACCGGCATGGAGCTGGCACACGCCCTCGACCCCGAGCACCTGCCGCTGATCGTGTTCGTCACCGCGTACGATCATTACGCGCTCGAGGCGTTCGAGGTGAGCGCCACCGACTATCTGCTCAAGCCCTTTGACGACGCGCGCTTCAAGGCGTGCCTGGCGCGCGTGCGGCGCCGGCACGAGTCCTCGAGCGCGTTCGATCGCCAGGGCGCGCTGGCGACGCTGCTAGAGCAGCTCGAGCGCAGCGCCCGGGCGCGCGCCGACGCGCAGCCGCGCGTGCTGGCGGAGGCGGGCAGCCGCATGCACATGCTCGACGTCACGCAGGTGGAGGTGGTCGAGGCTGACCGCAACTATGTGCGCCTCACCATCGGGCGCGAGACCTTCCACGCGCGCAGCACGCTGCAGCAGGCCGAGAAATCCTTCCAGGCGCAGCCGATGCTGCGCATCAGCCGCTCGTGCCTGGTCAACATGCGGCACGTGAAGGAAGTGAGCCGCACGCCGCGCGGGGACTTCATCCTGGTGGTGGCGGGCGGTACCACCGTGACCAGCAGCGAGGGCTTCCGCGAGCCCGTGCGCCAGTATCTCGAGCGGCTGAAACTCGCCCCCGCCTGAGACGACTGTGCGGTAGAGTCGGGCCCGGCTCATCGCTTCGGGACTGCGGCATTGACGCACAGCGCAGCAGCATCGCGCCGGGCGCTCTGGGCGCTCGGCGTCCTGACCGCGATCAATCTGCTCAACTATCTGGATCGCTACCTCGTGCCGCCGCTCGTGCCCGACCTCGAGCGCGCGCTGGGACTGACCGACAGCCAAGTCGGCTGGCTCTGGCCCGCCTTCATGCTGGTGTACGTGGTGGCTGCGCCGGTGTTCGGCGCCTGGGGCGATCGTGGCTCGCGCACCCGCCCGATCGCCCTCGGCGTGCTGATCTGGAGCATCGCCACGGTGCTGTCGGGACTGGCGCGCAGCCATGCGCAGCTGTTCGCCGCGCGGGCGCTGGTCGGTATCGGCGAGGCGGCGTATGTCGCGATCGCGCCGGCGCTGCTTGCGGACTGCTTCCCGGTGAGCGCCCGGGGACGGGTGTACGCCGTGCTCAACATGGCGATCCCGGTCGGCGCCGCGCTCGGCTATGTCCTGGGTGGCCTGATTGGCCACCATTTCGGCTGGCGCGCGGCCTTCCTCGTCTGCGGCGTGCCCGGGGTGCTGCTGGCCGCGGCGGTGCTGCGCATACCCGACCCGCCGCGCGGCTCGCAGGAAGCGCCCGCCCGGGACGCGCCCGGCAGCGGCGTGGCAGCGGCGGGGAGCCGCGCGCCGCTCGAGGTCTACCTGAGCCTGCTGCGCCGGCGCCCGTACCGGCTAATCGTGCTCGGCTACGCCGCCTACACCTTCGGGCTCGGCGGGCTCGGGTTCTGGATGCCGACTTTCCTCGAGCGCGTGCGCGGCGTGCCGGCGGATGAGGCCACCAGCGGCTTCGGCGCGATCGTGGTCGTCACGGGCTTTCTCGGCACGCTCGCCGGCGGGTGGCTCGGCGATTACTGCCTCAAGCGCTCGCCCCAGGGTTACCTGTGGTTCGCAGGCGCGGTGACGCTCGCCGCCGCGCCGTTCGGCTGGCTGGCGCTGAGCGCGACGGGAGCGGCGGTCTACTACCCGGCGATCGTGGCGGCGGAGCTGCTGCTGTTCATGTCGACCGGACCGATCAACGCCGCGATCGCCAATGCCGTGTCGCCGCTCGAGCGCGCATCCGCGATGGCACTCAGCATGTTCGCCATCCATCTGCTCGGGGATGTACCCTCGCCCCCCCTCATCGGCTACCTGTCGCAGGGCGGCTCGCTCGCGCAGGCCGTGCTGCTCGTGCCGCTCGCGTTCGCCATCGCCGCAATCGTGTGGCTCGCGGCGGCCGGCACGCGCCGCCCGATGCCGCCACCGGACCCGGCGTGAGGGCCGCAGCAGCCCCGTTCGACGCCTCGCTCCCGCCCGGAGCGCGTCCGCTCGCGCTGCGCGCCGGCAGCGAGGTGGCGGTGCAGCTGCGTGCCGCGCTGCGCGCTGGCGCCGGGGATGTGGGCGCACATTGCATCCACGAGCTATGGATGCGCGGCGAGTTCGCCGCCAACATCGAGGCGGCGCTCACGGCGCTGTGGAGCCGGGCCGCGCGCTCCATCCCGGAGTGGCTGCCGATGCGCTACATCGAGTGGCTGCCGGCAGCGTACCAGCTGGCGCTCGCCTGCAGCGCTGCGCGAAGCGGTCGCGCCAACATCTATCTGGTGCTGCTCGACTTCGGCGATCGCAACCGCGGGCCGCACGGAGTGTACGTGGGCAGGAGCCAGTACAGTCCGGCACAGCGTTTCGATCAGCACAAGGCGGGCATTCGCGCCGCCGGCAGCGTGCTACGTCGCGGCCTCGAGGTGCTCACCGGGCCGACGCTGCACCTGCAGCGCATCGCCCGCGCCGACGCCGCTCGCATCGAGGTGCAGCTGGCCGACGCGCTGCGCGATGCGGGCGTGCTGGTGGAAGGCGGCCACTGACCCACGCAGCGCTCAGGCGCGGTGCTGCTCCCGCGCCGCACGGGCGCAGGTTAGACTTCCGGCGCAAGGGAGGACCGATGCGCGCCTGCGCTGTGAAACTGCCCCCCGTGGGTCTGTGTCTGCTGGTGCTCGCCTGCGAGTCATTGCCGGGGCCGCCGGCGTTGGCAGCCGGCACGGCCACCATGGTGCAGCTGCCGCCCGGGGCGCGCGTCGGTGTCGTCAGCATCCTCGACGCGGAGGTGACGCACTTTCACGCCTCGAAGCGCCTCGAGGACAGCTTCCTCAAGACCTACCGGGTGAACTGGCCGGTGAGCGGCATGCTGCTCGCCAGCGTGCAGCCACGCCTCACCGCGCTCGGGCTCGCGGTGGTGCCGCTGGTCGCGAGCGATGAGCTGGCGCGTGCGCGCGAGCCGTGCTTTCTCGATGCCCAGCTCGCCAAGGGCCTGCCGCGCGAGTGTGCGTCGCTGTTCACACGGCTCATCGCGACGCAGCAGCTCGCGGCACTGATCGTGCTCGGACCCGGGCACAACGACGCCGCTCATGCGGGCGCGGCGCGCCACCGGGAGCTGCCGGAGTATCTGCGCGGCTGGTGCTTCGTGACCGGGGAGGGTACCGCAGGCGCGCCGCCGCTGCTGGATCTCACCGAGCTGCTGCTGATCACGCTGACGCCCAAGGGCGCACAGCTCGCCGACCGCGAGTGGGATGCCGACGGGCAGAGCTGGAGCGCGTACCGCGCGCCGGCCGATCTCAAGGCGATTCCCGAGCAGCAGCTCGATGGGCTCGAGCCGCTGTTCGCCGCGATGCTGCAGCGCAAGTCAGATGGCGCGCTGGCGCACCTGCAGGTGGTGCGTTAGAGCGCGCGGCGCAGCGCCCAGGCGCACACCAGCACGCCGAGCAGCCCCAGCACGAAGTAAAGCGCCGCATAGCGCTGCTCGCGCCGCTCGAGCTGCGCACTGCTGCGCGGGGCGATCAGGAACGGCTCACCGTTGGTGGGCTGGGAGATGATGCTGACGCGGCTGATGTCGGCCTGCAGATTCTGCGTCTGCGTTTCCGTGGCGGCGGCCTGTCGTGCCGCCTCCCATTCCGCGGCGCTCAACTTGCCGTCGTGATCGAGATCGAAGCGCGCGAGCAGCGCGCCCTGGTCCTGCTTCCATTCGTGCAGCTTGGCAGCGGTCGCGGCGTTGAGGTCGCCGACCTCCGAATGCGAGCGCAGCTCGCCCATGACGCACAGCTGCGCGCCGTCCCCGAGCAGTCGCTCGGTGTAGCGCCAGTCGCCGAGATGCAGCAGCGGCAGCGATTGCGCCGGCGGGCCGGCCACGGGCCAGGGCTCGCTGCCATACCAGACGTTGTGCATCGTCGGGGTGATCTCGGCATTGACCGGTCCGACCAGGCAGGCAGCATCCGCATCGCTCAGCAGGAACAGCTCGACACTCGCGCCGCTGTCAACGGTGTTCCAGCGCTCGTTGCCCCTGGCGTCGCGCTCCTGGCGCGCGATCTGGTAGCTCCACCACACGCACCGCCGTGCACTGAGCGGTGCGGCGAGCGGCGCCTGGCCGGCCGGTGCGGCAAGTCCGCTGACCTTGACGTAGCCCTGCGCCGCGGAGCGGATCCGTACCTCGGGCGTATCGGCCAGCAGCCGCTCGCGACGCAGGCGTACGAACAGCCGCCACAGGGCGAGGAGCGCCAGCGCCGCCGCGATCGCGGCGATCACCGCATACGGCGGCGGATGATCGTTGCGCACGGGTGCCGTTCCGGCCGCGCGACCGTCAGGTAGAGAACGCCGCCTTCAGATCGACGTCCGCCTTCTGCGCCGCCTCGAAGTGCAGCAGCTGCGCGGGCGGAAAGTCGCCGAGGCGCGCCACCAGCGCGTCCGGGAAGCTGGCGATGCGCACGTTGTTGATGTTGACCGCCGCATTGTAGAGCTCGCGCCGGTCGGCGATTGCGGTCTCGAGCCCGCTGATGCGCTCCTGCAGGTGCTGGAACGGCTCGCTCGCCTTCAACTGCGGGTAGTTCTCGGCCACCGCGTACAGCCCGGTGAGGCCGCTGCGCAGCTCGCGCTCGGCCGTGCCGAGCGAGCTCATGCTGCCGGAGGCGCGCGCGGCGTCGACGCCGGCGCGGGCGCGCATCACCCGCTCGAGCGTGCCGCCCTCGTACTGCATGTACTGCTTGCACACCTCGACCAGCTTGGGCAGCTCATCGTGACGCTGCGCCAGCAGCACGTCGATGTCGGACCAGGCCAGCTTCACGGCGGCGCGCACCCGCACCAGGGCGTTGTAGATGCCGATCAGGTAGCCGGTGAGGACCACGAGCAGGAACAGGAACACCAGGAAACCCACCATGACGGCCCTCCTTACCGGGGTGCTTCGCCCGCGCCGAAGCATACGCGCCCCCCGGGAGCGACGCCGCGGCGCGCACCCGGTCCTAAGACGCCCGTCACGCCGGGACAGAGAACTCGGTCACGGATGGCGGCGCGCGAGGGCGGCGGTACGGGTCGTCACCCGCAGGCCGAGGTCGATACCGGCCAGCTCGTAGCCCTTGCGGAAGTCGCGGATGTGGCGTGCCATCCAGCTGTGCGCCGCGGCCTCATCGCCCGCCTCGAGCGCCTCGAGCAGCCGGCGCTGCGCGGTGGCGATGCGCGAGCGCGCCTGGGGCACCTTGTCGATCATGACGCGCAGCGAGGGCTCGAGCAGCTGCAGCAGCGGCTCCTGCGCCAGCGCCAGCACCGGGTTGTGAGAGGCGCGCGCGATGCCGCGAAACACCTCCGCGGTGCCGTGCACCACCTGCTCGGTGGCCGCCTGACTGGCGCTGGCGCGCATGGTGGCGGCGAGCTCCTCCAGGTCCGCGGCAGTGCGCGCGCGGGCCGCCACGGCACACAATGGCGGCTCGAGGATCGTGAGCGCTTCCCACAAGTCGCGCACGGTGACATCGTGCAACAGCAGTGCCTGGCTGACGCCGGTGGCCACGGCCGCCTGCTGCGGGCGGCTGACGGCCATCAGCTTCGAGCCGGGGCGGCGGCGCAGCAGGCCGCGGCTCTCGAGCTCGCGCAGCGCCTCGCGGACCGTGGAGCGATTCACGCCGAACTGCCGCGCCAGCTCGGTTTCCGGCGGCAGCCGTTCGCCCTCGCGCAGCGCGCGGCTCAGAATGCGCGCGCCGATGGCGCTGGCGACCTTGCGATAGGCCGGCTCGATCAGCACCGGAGCGAATTGCACACTCAAGCCGCCGCCTCGAACAGCTCGCGCCCGATCAGCATGCGGCGGATCTCCTGCGTGCCGGCGCCGATCTCGTAGAGCTTGGCGTCGCGCAGCAGCCGGCCGGCGCCGTAGTCGTTGATGTAGCCGTTGCCGCCGAGCGCCTGGATCGCCTCGAGCGCGGCCTGGGTGGCGCGCTCGGCGGCGAACAGGATGCAGCCGGCGGCGTCGCGCCGGCGCGCGCGGCGCGCATCGCAGGCGCGCGCCACCGCGTACACGTAGGCACGCGCGGCATTGAGCGCGGTGTACATGTCGGCCAGCTTGCCCTGCATGAGCTCGAAGGTGCCGATCGGGACGCCGAACTGCCGCCGCTCGCGCACGTACGGCAGCACCACGTCGAGCGCCGCCGCCATGAGTCCGAGCGAGCCGCCGGCGAGCACCACGCGCTCGTAGTCGAGCCCGCTCATCAGTACGCGCACGCCGCCATTCTCGGCGCCGAGCACGTTCTCGGCCGGCACCGGGCAGTCGTCGAACAGCAGCTCGCAGGTGCCCGAGCCGCGCATGCCAAGCTTGTCGAGCTTCTGCGCGGTGCCAAAGCCGGGCGTGCCGCGCTCGACGATGAACGCGGTGATGCCGCCCGAGCCGGTGCCGGGCTCGGTGCGGGCGTACACCACGAACACGTCCGCATCCGGGCCGTTGGTGATCCACATCTTGCGGCCGTTGAGCAGGTAGCCGCCGGCGCGCCGCTCGGCGCGCAGCTGCATCGACACCACGTCCGAGCCCGCGCCGGGTTCGGACATCGCCAGCGCGCCGAGGTGTTCGCCGCTCACCAGTTTCGGCAGGTAGCGCGCCGCCTGCGCCTCGGTGGCATTCAGCCGCAGCTGGTTGACGCACAGGTTGGAGTGCGCGCCGTAAGACAATCCGACTGCGCCGGAGGCACGCGAGATCTCCTCCATGACGATCACGTGCGCCAGGTAGCCGAGACCCGCCCCGCCGTAGCGCTCCGGCACCGTGATGCCGAGCAGGCCCTGGGCACCGAGCTCGGGCCACAGGTCGCGCGGGAATTCGTTGCTGCGATCGATGTGCGCGGCGCGCGGGGCGATGCGCTCCGCCGCGAAGCGCCGCACCTGCTGCCGGATCGCCTCGAGTTCCTCGGGCAGGCCGAAGTCGCTGTCGGTGCAGTCGAGCATGCTCATGGGCTTGCCATCCATTCCGGCGAGATCGTATGATTGTCCGACAACCCGGCAAACGAGGCAAGTGAGCAATGCCCCGCATCGCGACTCGGGTAAACCCTGCAGGGGAAGAGTACCGCGCCAGCGAGCGCAGCATGCGCGCGCTCACCGAGGAGCTGCAGCGTGAGGTCGGCCGTGCGGCGCGCGGCGGCTCGCGCGCGGCCACGGACAAGCACCAGGCCGCCGGCAAGCTGTTACCTCGCGAGCGGGTGCGGGTACTGCTCGATACCGGCAGCCCCTTTCTCGAGCTGTCGCAGCTGGCGGCACACGGCATGTACGGCGGCGACATCGCCTGCGCCGGTATCATCACCGGCATCGGTCGTGTGGCCGGCCGCGAGTGCGTCGTGGTGGCCAACGATCCGACCGTAAAGGGCGGCACCTACTATCCAATAACCGTGAAGAAGCACCTGCGCGCGCAGGAGATTGCGCGCGAGAACCGCCTGCCGTGCGTGTATCTGGTGGAGAGCGGCGGCGCCTTCCTGCCGGCGCAGGACGAGGTGTTTCCGGATCGCGAGCACTTCGGGCGCATCTTCTACAACCAGGCGACGCTTTCGGCCCGCGGCGTGGCGCAGATCTCGGTGGTGCACGGCTCCTGCACCGCCGGCGGGGCCTATGTACCGGCGATGTCGGACGAGAACGTCATCGTGCGCAACCAGGGACGGGTGTTTCTCGGTGGACCGCCGCTGGTGAAGGCTGCGACCGGCGAGGACATCGACGCGGAGTCCCTCGGCGGCGCCGACGTGCACTGCCGCGAGTCCGGCGTATGCGATCACTACGCGGAGAACGACACGCACGCGCTCGCCATCGCGCGGCGCATCGTCGCGCGGCTGCGGCCGGCCGCGCCGCTCACCGCGCCGGCAGCTCCCCGCGAGCCGCACTACCCGATCGAGGAGCTGTACGGCGTGGTGCCGGTCAGCCTGCGCAAACCCTATGACGTGCGCGAGGTCATCGCGCGGCTGGTGGACGCTTCCGAGCTCGATGAGTTCAAGCAGCTCTACGGCACGACGCTGGTGTGCGGCTTCGCACACCTGTGCGGCTATCCGCTCGGCATTCTCGCCAACAACGGCGTGCTGTTCTCCGAGAGCGCGCTGAAGGGCACGCACTTCATCGAGCTGTGCGTGCGCGAGGGGATCCCGCTGCTGTTCCTGCAGAACATCACCGGCTTCATGGTCGGCCGGCGCGCCGAAGCCGGCGGCATCGCCAAGGACGGCGCGAAGCTCGTGACCGCGGTCGCCTGCGCCAGCGTGCCGAAGCTCACCGTGATCATCGGCGGCAGCTATGGGGCAGGAAACTACGCCATGTGCGGGCGTGCCTACGCGCCGCGGCTGCTGTTCCAGTGGCCGAACGCGCGCATTTCGGTCATGGGCGGGGAGCAGGCGGCGAGCGTGCTGGCAACCGTCAAGCGCGACCAGCTGCAGGGTAGCGGCCGCGAGTGGCCGGCGGCGGAGGAGGAGGCGTTCAAACAGCCGATCCGCGAGCAGTACGAGCGCCAGGGACATCCCTACTATTCCTCGGCGCGGCTCTGGGACGACGGCATCATCGACCCGCGCGATACCCGCCGGGTGCTCGGCCTGTCGCTGGCGGTGGTGAGCAACGCGCCGTCCGCCGCGGCGCCGTTCGGCATATTCCGCATGTAGCGGCTCAGCTGCCGCAAGGGGAGCGCGTGCTCGGCAGTCTCTTGGTAGCCAACCGCGGCGAGATCGCCTGCCGCATCTTCCGCACCGCGCGGCGTCTCGGCGTGCGCACCGTGGCGGTGTATTCGGATGCCGACGCCGCAGCGCTGCACACGCGCGCCGCCGACGAGGCCGTCGCCATCGGACCGGCGCCGGCGCGCGAGAGCTATCTCGACATCGAGCGCATTCTCGAGGCCGCGCGCGTGAGCGGCGCTCAGGCGGTGCATCCGGGCTACGGCTTCCTGGCCGAGAATGCCCGGTTCGCGCAGGCGTGCCTCGATGCCGGGCTGATCTTCGTCGGCCCGCCAGCCGCTGCGATCAGCGCCATGGGCTCGAAGATTCTCGCCAAGATACGCATGCGCGCCGCCGGTGTGCCGGTGCTGCCCGGCTATGCCGGTGAGCAGCAGGACCTGGCAACGCTTGAGCGCGAGGCGCACAGCGCCGGCCTGCCACTCATCATCAAGCCGGCCGCCGGCGGTGGCGGCAAGGGCATGCAGATCGTACGGCACATGGAGGAGCTACCCGCCCGGCTGAGCGCTGCACGTCGCCTCGCCGAGAGCGCTTTCGGCGACGGCGCGCTGCTCATCGAGCGCTACCTGCCTGCGCCGCGGCATCTCGAGGTGCAGGTATTCGCAGACCGCCACGGCAACTGCCTGCACCTCGGCGATCGGGACTGCTCGACGCAGCGGCGTCACCAGAAGCTCATCGAGGAGGCACCGGCGCCGGCAGTGCCGCCGGAGGTGCGCGCACGGCTGCGCGCCGCGGCGCTGATCGTGGCGCGCGAGATCGGCTACGTGGGCGCCGGCACGGTCGAGTTCCTGTTCGACGGGCGCGAGTTCTTCTTCATGGAGATGAACACGCGGCTGCAGGTGGAGCACACGGTCACCGAGGCCGTGACCGGTCTGGACCTGGTGGAGTGGCAACTGCGCGTCGCCGCGGGCGAAGCTCTGCCGCTGACGCAGGAGCAGGTGCGGATCGAGGGCCACGCCATCGAGGCGCGCGTGTGTGCCGAGGATCCGGAAGCGCACTTCCTGCCGAGCGCCGGGCGACTGGCGCTGCTTGAATGGCCGCAGGGGGACGGGGTGCGGGTCGATGCCGGCTTCGCCAGCGGCGACCGCGTGCCGGACTGCTACGACTCGCTCCTCGGCAAGGTCATAGCCTGGGCGCCCGAGCGCGCGGAGGCGGCCGCGCGCCTGGCAAGCGCGCTCGAGCACACCTATTGTGCCGGGATAGCCAGCAACGAGCACTGGCTCGCGCGCGTGCTGCGCTCGCGCCGCTTCCTCGAGGTGCGGCACAACATCGCGCTGCTCGATGAGGGTGGCGCGGAGTTCGCAGCACCGCAAACCGCACCGCCCGAAGCGCTGGTGCTCGCCGCACTTGCGCTCCACGGCCGGGCCGCAGCGGACGCAGCGGCCGGCACCGCGCACGCGAGCCCATGGCAGCTGTGCGACGGTTTCACCCCCAATCTCATCGTGCCGGTCTCGTGCACGCTCCTCTTGCGCGAGCGACGTCACACGGTGGATCTCGAGTTCCGCAGCGGCTGCGCGGTGGCGGCGCGTGTCGACCGTCGTGTGGTGCTTGCCATCGCCGCTGGCATCTGGAGCACGGCGCACATCGCCGCGCAGATCGGCACGCGGCGCCTGCAGGCACGCTACCTGCTGAACGGCGAGCAGGTGCGGTTGTGGATGGGCGCTGAGTCCTGGCAGTTCCTGCTCGATGATCCGCGCACGCACGAGTTCAGCGCCAGCGCCGCGAGCGGCGGGCTCACGACCCCGCTCCCCGGCGTGGTCGTGTCAGTGCCGGTGACGGTCGGCGAACAGGTCGCTCCGGGCACGGTGCTGATGGTGATCGAGGCGATGAAGATGGAGCACGCCATCACCGCCCCCTACGCCGGCACGGTGCAGGCCGTGCACTTCGCGCGCGGCGACCGCGTGCCCGAGGCGGCGGAGCTGCTCGAGCTGCAGCGCGCCGACTGACGCGGGCGAGACGCGAGGGCGCAGCCACGTTCGGCGCGCCGTTCTGTCGCCAGACGCAAACACCTCGACGGCTGTTGGCGCAGTCAGTGACTTGTATCGCATACCCCGCCCCAGCGGTTGCTTAAAATTTCTTACAGTGGGCGGCGCATCCCGCGCCGCTGTCGCAGGAGGCAATGCAGATCATGAACAGGTCGCTGGTGATCGGCCTGGTGGCCGGAGCAGGGGTCGCCGTGGGTGTGGGGGCGGTGGCAGGGCTCAGGATGATGAGCACCGAAGCGAAGACGGCTCCGCAGTACGCCCAGGTGCTGAAGGTGACACCGCTCACCCACAAGACCCGCACGCCGCGGCAGGAGTGCCACGACGAGACCGTCACCCAGCAGGCACCGGTGAAGGATGAGCATCAGATCGCGGGCTCGGTCGCCGGAGCGGTGATCGGCGGCGTCATCGGCCACCAGGTGGGCGGCGGCACCGGCCGCGACCTCGCGACGCTCGCGGGTGCGGCCGGGGGCGGCTACGCGGGCAACCGCATCCAGAAGAACATGCAGGACCGCGATACCACCACGACGACCCAGCAGCGGTGCACCACGGTGTACGACACCGCGGAGAAGCAGGTCGGCTACACGGTGCGCTACCGGCTGGACGGCAAGGAGGCGACCGTGAAGATGGATCACGATCCCGGGGAGCGTATCCCGGTGCGCGACGGCCAGCTGGTGCTCGATGGCGGCAGCACGCCAGCGACGAAGAGCTGAGCGTACGCCGCCGCTGGGCCGCGCCGCCGACTAGTGTTTGGCGGGCGCCGCGGCGTGCTCGGCTCGCGCCTTGGCGATCAGCTTGTCGGTGTTGGCGAGCAGCTCCTGCAGGTACGGCATCTCCCCGGGTTCGGGGTGTGCCGTGGCGACGTACCTGCCGTCCACAGCGATCGACGGCACGCTGTCGATGGCGTAGTCCAGCTGCATCTTGTCGGCCTCCACGGTCTGATTGTTGACGCCGAAGGACACGTACGCGGCAGCGAACTTGTCGGCATCACCGCCGTGGCGGCCGATCCAGTCGGCGATGTGCGGCTCATCGAACAGCGGCTGCTGCTCCTGGTGAATGGCGCGAAACAGGGCGCCATCGAGCTTCGCCAGCTCGCCGTCCGCCTGCAGCGCATAGAAGGTACGTTGCAGGTTCACCCATGCCGCGCGCTCGAAACCGACCGGCACGCGGCGGAACACCACGTCCTTGGGCAGCTTCGCTTCCCAGCTGCTGATGAGCGGGTAGAAGTTGGCACAGTGCGGACAGGCGTAGGAGAAGAACTCGATCACCTCGATCTTGCCCGGGCTCGCGCTCGGCTGCGGCGGCACCACCGGCCGGAAATAGCTGTCCTGCGGCTGAGCCTGGCCGTGGCCAGCACTCACCGACAGCAGCGCCATCAGCGCGCCCAGCGCCATCATCACCGCCCGACCCGGTTTCGGCATGGTCCGATCCTTTCCCTCAGCGCCAGCTACCGGCGCGCAGTTTAGGCGAAAGCACTCCTGCCGGCTGCGGCATCGGTCGCATCCCATGCCGGTGCGATCAGTTTATTCGCACCGATCAGCTTTGCGCCGGCTCGCTGCAACGGTGGAAACGAATGCCGAGTCGCGGTCGAAGAAGCGCCATGGGCGGCGGGCCCAGTCCCCGGCGTAATCAACTCCGATGCGCGTCGCCCGTGCGATCCGTGCACGTGGCGTCCCGGCAGGCGGATGCTCGAGCCACAGCACTGCGCCGCGCAGATCCGCGCCGTTCAGACGCCGGTCGATGTGCAGCGCGCGACACAACAGTCCCGGTCCCCAGGTGCGCTCGGCGAGACCGCCGAGCGGCTCGAGCGCGCGCAGCAGTACCGCCTGCGGCACGCCCGCAGCGCCGGTCACCACGTTGAGGCAGTTCCAGAAGCCATAGATGAAGTACACGTACGCGCGGCCGCGCGGCCCGAACATGACCTCGGTGCGCGCCGTACGGCCGCGCGCGGAATGCGCGGCCAGGTCGCGCGGCCCGAGATAGGCCTCGGTCTCGACGATGCGGCCGGCGCGCACCGTACGGCCGTCATCGTGCAGCAGATGCATGCCGATCAGATCACGCGCGACGCGGAGCGTGCCGTGCGCGAAGAAGGCGGGGGAGGGCTTTCGAGCGCGCAACATGCGCGCGCGATGGTACGGGAATCCTCTACAATGCGGCCACAGTGAAACGCCCGCGCCGCCTCATCGCCAGCGAGGACATAATGTGACCGTGAACCCGCGCATGACAGGTACGGATCGACGGCGCCGGGGAGCGCTGTGTGCGCTGGCGCTGGCGGTGTGCGCCGCCGGCACAGTCCGGGCGAGCCTGTACCCGCTGCCCGCGGATGGCTCCTCGGTGGTCGGCGTCGACGGCAACGTGACGACCGTGTACGAGGACACGCTGCCGGATGTCGCGCACCGGTACAGCCTCGGCTACTACGAGATCATCCGCGCCAATCCGGGCGTGGACGTATGGCTGCCCGGTGCCGGTAAGCAGCTGACGCTGCCGGGCCGGCACATCCTGCCGGCCGGGCCGCGCGAGGGCATCGTCGTGAACCTGCCCGAGCACCGGCTGTACTACTACCCCCCGACGCACGGGCATGAGCGGCAGATCGTCATCACCTATCCGATCAGTGTCGGCAAGATGGACTGGCACACCCCGCTCGGGGACACCCGCGTCATCGCGAAGATCGTCCATCCGGCGTGGTATCCGCCCGAGTCCATCCGCAAGGAACACGCGGCCAACGGCGACCCGCTGCCGAAGATCGTTCCCGCAGGTCCGGACAATCCGCTGGGGGATTATGCGCTGCGACTCGCCGCCGGCCGCGGTGAGTACATGATCCACGGCACCAACAACCCGACCGCCGTGGGCATGTCCGTCACTCACGGCTGCATCCGCATGTACCCGGAGGACATCGCCGCACTGTTCACGTTGGTGCCGGTCGGCACCAAGGTCCGCCTGGTGAACGAGCCGCTGAAGATTGCCTGGGTGAACGGCGAGCTGTTGCTCGAGGCGCACCCACCGGTGGATGAGGAAGGCCAGACCGTGGAGCCGGATCTGCAGCAGCTCTCGCAGAGCCTGCAGCGTGTCCTCGGCAACGACAACGCCGCCATCCACTGGGATCTGGCGCGCGCGACGCTGCGTGCGGCCAACGGCATCCCAACGCTGGTCGGGCTCGCAGCCACCCCCGAGAAGGCCTCGGTGCCGGCCACGATGCGCGTCTCGAGCGCGAAGCGCTAGCGCCGCGCCGATGCGGCCGCGCCGGCCTTCAGGCCTGGCGACGGCTGCGCAGCAGCCGCAACACGCCCAGCACCTCCGTCACGCGCGCCAGCACGGTCAGCGCCGAGCGCGTCCATGCGAGCAGCGAGCGTGCTCTGCGCACGCGGCCGAGCAGCAGTACGCCGGCGAGCGCGGCCACCCAGGCCAGCGGATGCCGCCCGGAGCGCGCCGCCAGCGCCGCCGCGCCGCTGCTCAGGAAGCGCAGCGGTCCCTGGTTGAGCTGTGCCAGCCGCCAGGAGAAATCCAGGCGCTGCGCCTCGCAGCGCGCCAGCAGCGCGCGCCGGCGCGCCTGCAGTTCCGCCATGCGCGTCACGGCTGGCCCCGCGCCCGGCCGGCGGCGCGCCGCTCGTCTTCCTGCAGCTGCTGCAGCGAGCCCTCGAGCACGCCGGGCTGCACGCGCAGCGTGCGCACGCCGAGAAAGGCGAACAGCGCCGTGAGCGCCACGAACACCAGGCTTCCGGCCAGCAGCGCCAGCATGCGATGTGTATCCCACAGCGCCACGACGAGCGCGGTGACGCCGAAGGCGAGCGCCAGCATCGCGCAGGCCAGGGCGCCGACCGCCCAGATCAGCATGCGCAGCAGCGCCCGCAGGTGGATCTCGAGCTCCACCGCCGCGAGGTCGAGCCTCGTGCGCAGTGCCTCGATCGCCGCCGCCAGCAGGCCGCGCAGCGGCCGGGACGACCCGCCGGTGCCGGCGTCCCCGGGCGGCGCGGCAAGTGCCATCAGCGCCGGCCCATCAGCAGTCCAATGAGCAGCGCCACCCCGCCAACCATGGCGAGCGACTGCCAGGGGTTGTCGCGTACGTAGCTGTCGACGTCGCGCGCGCGCTCGCGCACCGTGTCCTCCAGCGCGCTCAGCCGCTCGCGCATCTCGCGCAGGGTCGCCTGGGCGCGCTCGCGCACGTCCGCCCCGCCCGCCGCGTTCGTGGTTGCGCGCAGCAGCTCCTCGGCATCGCTGACCAGCGCGCGCAGATCGTCGGCGAGTCTGCCACCGTTGAAGGTCTCGGCCATTTGCGTATCTCCTCAGCTTCTGCCTTGAGCGCAGATTTACGCATATCCACACCGAAACCGCGAGACTCGCGCGTTCGGCTGCGCTACTCTCGATGGTCCGAGAGCCCTCATGACAGCGCCCCTGCCCAATCCGCTGCTCGAGCTGCGCAAGCTCGGCGAGAGCGCCTGGCTCGATGACATCAGCCGCGGCATGCTCGAGGACGGCAGCCTCGCGCGACTGATCCGCGAGGACGGTATCTCGGGCCTGACCTCGAACCCGGCCATCTTCGCCAACTCCATGATGCACGACGCGCACTACGCGCAACCGCTGGCCCAGCTGCTGCCGCAGGCCGCATCCGCGATGGCGCTGTACGAGGAGCTGGCGCTGCACGACCTGCGTGCCGCGGC
Source organism: uncultured Gammaproteobacteria bacterium (assembly GCA_963837075.1). Classification (GTDB taxonomy): domain Bacteria; phylum Pseudomonadota; class Gammaproteobacteria; order Steroidobacterales; family Steroidobacteraceae; genus 13-2-20CM-66-19. The sequence goes on from CAWILY010000009.1 coordinate 2,921,839, forward strand.
GGCGCTGCTGCGGCCGCTGTACGAGGCGAGCTCGGGCGGGGACGGTTACGTGAGTCTGGAAGTCTCGCCGCACCTCGCCTACGACAGCACTGCGAGCCGGCGCGAGGCGCAGCGCCTGTGGGAGCGCTCGCAGCTCCCCAACCTGCTCATCAAGATCCCCGGCACCGAGGCTGGTCTGCCCGTTATCCGCTCCCTCGTTGCCAGCGGTATCAACGTCAACGTCACGCTGCTGTTCTCTCCCGAGCGCTATCGCGCCGTGGTGCGCGCCTACATGGACGGCTTGGACGAGCGCGCACGGGCGGGCGGTGCGCTCGAGCGCGTGGCATCCGTGGCGAGCTTTTTCCTGAGTCGCATCGACACCGCGGTGGACAGGCTGCTCGATGGGCTCGCCGCGCACGGCCAACCGGCGGCGCGCGCGCTGCGCGGCAAGGCGGCGATCGCCAGCGCCTGCCGGGCCTATGAGATATATGAGGAGACCGTTGCCACGCCGCAGTGGCAGGCGCTGGTGGCACGTGGCGCCCGCCCGCAACGGCTGTTGTGGGCATCGACCTCGACCAAGGATTCCAGCTACAGCCCGATCAAGTACGTCGAGGAGCTGGTGGTGCCGGGTACGGTCAACACCATGCCCCTCGAGACGCTGTATACCTACCGGCGGCTCGGGCGCCCGGAGCTGCGCCTCGAGCGCCATATCGCCGAGGCCTGTGACGTGCGCGAGGGACTGGAGCGGCTGGACATCGACCTCGAGGCGGTTGCGCAGCAGCTCGAGCGCGAGGGCGTGGCGAAGTTCATCGAGCCTTTCGATAAACTGCAGCAGTGGCTCGAAGCCAGGCGCAGCGGCAAGCGACCGTCCTGAAGACCGACGGCTTCCCCGGGGGACTGAAGTGGACACCAATGCGGTACGCGAGCGACTGCTCAGGCGGCGGGACGAACTACGTCAGCGCGCAAGCGAGGCGAGCGCCGACCTGCGCCACGAGGCCGATCCGTTATCGGCCGACTTCGCCGAGCAGGTCACTCAACGCGAGAACGACGACGTGCTCGGCGCGATCTCCAGCTCCGCGCAGGCGGAGCTGCAGCAGGTCGAGGCGGCGCTGCGGCGCCTCGCCGCCGGGCGCTATGCCAGCTGTGCGGTGTGCGGAGAGGACATCGAGCCGGAACGGCTGGCGGCCGTGCCCTACACGGACCGCTGCCGCACGTGTGCCGAAGGGGGGCGTCAGGGCGGCGGCCGCGCCGCGCGCGGCTGAAGCCCGGGGTACTCCGTGAGCCCGCCGGACCCGGCTCCGTCCGGAGTCATCACCATCACCACCGATTTCGGGCACCAGGGGCCCTTCGTGGGGGTCATGAAGGGCTGCATCCTGACGCGCTTCCCGGCCGCCCGCATCATCGATCTCACCCACGAGATCCTGGTGCACTGGCCGGCGGAGGCGGGCTTCTGGCTGGCGCGCGCGTACGGGTACTTCCCGGCGGGCACCGTGCACGTGGCGGTCGTGGATCCCGGGGTAGGGACGGCGCGCAACATCGTCGCCGTGCGCTGTGGCGGACACTATTTTCTGGCGCCCGATAACGGCCTTCTCGCGCCGGTGGTGAGCCGCGCGAGCGAGGCGCTCATCGTGCGCGTCGGTGCAGCGGAGCTTACCCATCTCAAGGTTCATCGGCCGAGCGCCACCTTCCACGGGCGGGACATCTTCGCTCCACTCGCGGCCGAGCTCGCCGCGGGCCATACCCGGATCGAAGCACTGGGGGAGGAGATCCCCGCACTGATCCCCTCCTGGGTGGAGGAGCCCACGGTCGAGCCGCGCAGCGTCGCGGGAGTGGTCATCGCGATCGATCACTTCGGCAACCTCATCACCAATATCGACGCGACGCTGATCGAGCGCTTTCGCTTGCCGCTGGTCCATGCCGCCAACCACTCGTTCCCGCTGCGGCGTACCTACGGCGACACGGCTCCGGGGGAGTACCTGGCGCTGGTGAATTCCTTCGGAGCGGTCGAAATCGCCCGCGCCGAGCACAGCGCGGCGCAGGGGCTGGGGCTGAGCCGGGGGGCACCGGTCGTGGTGCGCGACCGGACCGACCAGCCCTGAAAGACATCGCGCGGCAGCCCTGCAAGAACCGGCTCCGCGGCTCGTGTGCGCTCCTGCGGGCACTGCCGCGCCACCTCGACGGTCAAAAGTTGATCGCCGGCACGAATCCGCTATAGTTCGCAGCCTTGCCCGTGCCGACTTTGGCACGTTAGTTATTGAATTAATTCAGGATTTGCGCCGCCGATGTCGGAACGAGACAACCAGAGCTTCGATCTCGACGATGAATTCCTGAGCGGACCGACCGAGGACGGCACCGACTATGACCGGCTGCTCGACCGGGTAGACAAGCGTGTCCGGACGCAGGGCAAGCGGGGCAAGGCGGCGTGGAGCCGGCTCGAGGAAGTGCTGGCGGACCGCAAGCTGGAAAAGGACCTCAAGGACTTCGACGACGAGCTCTAGGCCCCGCCGCCCGACCATCTGCCACCGAAGATCGCATGCGCGCAGGCGAGAGCACGCCGGTACGGCTGTGGCCTGCCCGGAGGGAAGCGCAGTGACCCCTACGCCTTCGCCGTGGATCGTCCTGAAGTTCGGCGGCACGAGCGTCTCGAGCCTCGCGAACTGGAACAACATCGCGCGCGTCGCCGCCGAACGGCGCGCCCTGGGCGCGCGCGTGCTTATCGTGCATTCGGCGGTCTCAGGGATCACCGATCGGCTCGAGCGGCTTCTGGATGCCGCGACGCTTCAGGCACCCGAGCAGGAGCTGTCGGCGATCGAAGCCTGCCACCGGCACCTCGCCGACGAGCTGGGTGTGCCCCTCGGTACGGATATCGAGCGCATTCTCGAGGAGCTGCGCGAGATCGCCGCCGGCATCGCGCTGGTGCGCGAGGTGAGCGATCGCACCCGGGCACGCGTCATGGCCGCAGGCGAGCTGATGGCGACGCACATCGGCGCGCGCTTTCTGCTCGCGCGCGGCCTCGAGGCGCGCTGGGCGGACGCGCGCGAGATGCTGCGTGCCGAGCCCCATGGGGCATCCGCGAAGGCGAGCGTGCTGTCGGCCGTGTGCGGCTATGCACCCGATGCGCAGTTGCAGTCCCGCCTCGCGGCCGGGCCGCCGCTCATCGTGACACAGGGCTTCATCGCCAGCGACGCGGACGGCCACACGGTGCTCCTCGGGCGCGGCGGCTCGGACACCTCGGCCGCGTACCTGGCGGCGAAGCTGGGCGCCGCGCGGCTGGAGATCTGGACCGACGTTCCGGGCATGTTCAGCGCCAATCCGCGCGCGACGCCGAGTGCGCGGCTGCTGCGCACGCTCCATTACGACGAAGCGCAGGAGATCGCCACCAGCGGCGCGAAGGTGCTGCACCCGCGTTGCATCCTGCCGGTGCGCCAGTACGCCATCCCGCTCCACATCTACGCCACCCAGGCACCTGATCTCGAGGGTACGGTGCTCAGTGCCGCCGGCGGCGATGGCGGCGCGCAGCTGAAAGCAGTGTGCACCAAGAAGGGCATCACGCTCATATCTCTCGAGAGCCCGGGCATGTGGCACCAGGTCGGCTTCCTCGCCGATGCCTTTCAGGTGTTCAAGCAGCACGGCATGTCGGTCGACCTGGTGTCGACCTCGGAGACCAACGTCACGGTGTCGCTCGATCCGGCGGCGAACACGCTCGACAACACCATGGTCGCAGACCTGGTGGCCGATCTCACCCGGCTGTGTCGTGTGCAGGTGATCGGTCCGTGCGCTTCGGTGAGCCTGGTCGGGCGCAACATCCGCGCGATCCTGCACCAGCTCGGTGGTGCCTTCGAGTTCTTCGAGGAGCAGAAGATCTACCTGGTCAGCCAGGCCGCGAACGATCTGAACTTCACCTTCGTCGTCGACGAGGACCAGAGCGATCGCCTGGTCGGGCAGCTGCACGAGCTGCTCATCCGACCCGTGCCCGGCGATCGCGTGCTGGGTCCTACCTGGCAGCAGCTGTTCTCCCGGCCGCCGCCGGCCGGTGCAGAGGACGCGCCCTGGTGGCGCCGCCGGCGCGAGGCGCTGCTCGCGGCGCTCGGTGATGCAGACGCCGCCTTCGTCTACGACCTCGCCCTGGTGCGCGCCGCGGCGCGTGCGTTGCGCAGTCTTGCCGCGGTGTCGCGCGTGCACTATTCGGTCAAGGCCAATCCGCACCCGCAGCTGCTGCAGGCGTTGCACGGCGAAGGCGTCGACTTCGAATGCGTCTCCCGCGGCGAAGTGGCGCGGGTGAGCGAGCTGTTCCCGGAGCTTCCCGCCGCGCGCATTCTCTACACGCCTAACTTCGCGCCGCACGCGGAGTACGCCTGGGCGCTCGAGCGCGGCGTGCGTGTCACGGTCGACAACGCCTTCGTCTTGGCGCAGTGGCCGGCGCTGTTCCACGACCGCGAGATTTTCGTGCGCGTCGATACCGGGGTCGGCCGCGGCCACCATACCCACGTGCGCACCGCGGGCAGTCGCTCCAAGTTCGGCGTGCCGATCGCGGAGCTCGACGGGCTTGCACGGCTCGCGCGCAGCGCCGGAGCGCAGGTGGTGGGTCTCGAGGCGCACGTCGGGAGCGGCATCTTCGACGTGAGCAGCTGGGAGCATACCGCGCGGCTGTTGGCTTCCGCGGCGCACGCCTTCGGCTCGGTCACCGCCATCGACGTCGGCGGTGGCCTCGGCGTTCCGGAGCGCTCCGATCAGCAGCCGCTCGACCTGGCGCGCCTCGACACGCTCCTCGCCGCGGTGCGCGCCGAGTACCCGCAGCTCGAGATCTGGATCGAGCCGGGTCGCTACCTGGTGGCGGGGGCGGGCGTCCTGCTGGCGCGCGTCACCCAGCTGAAGAGCAAGGGCGAAGTGCGCTTCGTCGGCCTCGCTACCGGCATGAACTCGCTGATCCGGCCGGCGCTCTATGGTTCGTACCACGAGATCGCCAATCTCACCCGCGCGGATGAGCCAGCGAGCGAGCTCGTAAGCATCGTCGGCCCGATCTGCGAGAGCGCCGATGTCTTCGGCCACGACCGGCTGCTGCCGGTGAGTGCCGCCGGGGACGTGCTGCTGATCGCCAACGCCGGGGCCTATGGCCACGCCATGAGCTCGCACTACAACCTGCGCGAGCCCGCGCCGGAGCGGTTCATCTGAAGAGGTTTCTGTTCGTCGTCATTGGCGCGACGCTGCTCATTGCAGTGATCTACGCGCTGTATCTGGATCGCCTGGTGGTCAGGCAGTTCGAGGGGCGCCGCTGGACGCTGCCGGCCCAGGTGTATGCGGCACCGCTCGAGCTGTATGCGGGCCTGCCGCTCACCCTCTCCGAGCTCGAGCACGAGCTGCAGCGGCTGCAATACCGCGCGACGCCGCGCCTGGAGCGGCCCGGCACCTATCGCCTGCAGGGGGAGCACATCGACGTGGCGCTGCGCGCGGCGCGCTTCGCCGACGAGGCGCGGCCGGCGCAGCTTCTGATCATCACCTCCGGAGCCGCGGGGCTCAGCAGTCTGCGCGACAGCGCCGGGCAGGAGATCCCGGTGCTGCGCCTCGAGCCGCTGCTGATCGGCAGCATCTTTCCGATCCACGGTGAGGACCGCATCGTGGTGACGCCGCAGGACGTGCCGCCGCTGCTGCCGGCGGCGCTCAAGGCGGTCGAGGATCGCAAATTCAACACCCACCACGGCATCGATCCGCTGGCGATGCTGCGCGCGGCGTGGGTCGATCTGCGCGCGCGGCAGATCGAGCAGGGCGGCAGTACGCTCACCCAGCAGCTGGTGCGCAGCTACTTCCTGAGCTCGCGGCAGACACTGTCGCGCAAGGCGCGCGAGGCGATCATGGCCGTGGCGCTCGATACGCACTTCACCAAGGCCGATCTCATGAACGCCTACATCAATGAGATCTTCCTCGGACAGGACGGCGACCGCGCCATTCACGGCTTCGGGCTGGCGAGCGAGTTCTATTTCGGCAAGCCTCTCGCCGAGCTCGATCTGGCGGAAGTGTCACTGCTGGTGGCGATCGTGCGCGGCCCGTCCTACTACGATCCGCGGCGTCATCCCGAGCGCGCGCTGCAGCGGCGCAACCTCGTGCTCAAGGAGCTCACCGAGCAGGGCGTCGTGCGAGCTGACGAAGCAGGCGTGGCCGCGCGACGGCCGCTCGGAGTGACGGCGCGGCCGGCGGGCGCGTACTACCCGGCGTATCTGGACTTCGTGCGCCGCACGCTGCGGCGCGACTACCGCGAGCAGGATCTGACCGAGGCCGGGCTGCGTATCTACACCAGTCTCGACCCGCGCGCCCAGGATCAGGCCGAGCACGCACTCGAGCGCGAGCTCGCCCGTCTCGACCGCCTGCACAAGAGCCCCGGCGCGGCGCTCGAGGGCGCGGTGGTCGTGACGGCACCGCAGAGCGGGGAGGTGATCGCCGTGGTCGGCGGGCGCGATGTCGGCTATGACGGCTTCGATCGCGCGCTCGATGCCCATCGGCCGATGGGTTCGCTGGTCAAGCCGTTCATCTACCTGACGGCGCTCGAGAGTGGCCACTACAACGCCGCCACCGTGGTGCAGGATGCGCCGGTGGACGTGAAGCTCGCGAACGGCACGCACTGGACGCCGGAGAACTTCACCCGCCAGATCTATGGACCGGTGCCCGTGGTGCGTGCACTCGCCGAGTCGCTCAATCTGGCCACGGTGGGCGTGGGCTTAAGTCTCGGGCTGCCGAAGGTTGCGGCGACGCTGCAGCGCTTTGGGCTGGTGCAGCCGCCGCCTCAGGTGCCCGCGCTGCTGCTCGGTGCCGTGGACGTGACGCCGCTCGAGGCGGCGCAGCTCTTCAACGGGCTCGCCAACGGCGGTTTTCACAACCCGCTGCGCGCGGTGCGCACGGTGGTGAGCGCCGAGGGCAAGCCGCTCAAGGCGTTTCCGCTGGAAGTCACCCAGGTCGCAAGCCCCGAGGCCATGTACCAGCTGAATCGCATGCTGGTGCTGGTCATGGAGCACGGTACCGGTCGCTCGGCACGGGCGCTGCTGCCGCCGGGTCTCGTGGTCGCCGGCAAGTCGGGCACGTCTTCCGACTACCGCGACAGCTGGTTCGCTGGGTTCTCCGGCAGCCACCTGGTGGTGGTATGGGTCGGCTACGACAACGACGAACCGACCGGACTCACCGGCTCGGCGGGTGCGCTACCGGTGTGGGCACGCATCATGGCACCCTTGAGCGGCAGCTCCTGGAACGCACCGATGCCCGAGTCGCTGGCGGAAGTGCACATCGAATACCCGACCGGCCTGCGTGTCGTCCCCGGCTGCGCCGAGGACATCGTCGCGGTCGCCGTGCCGGGCAACGCGGTGCTGCCGGTGCGCGGGGGCTGCGGTTTTCCGCAAAGCACGCCCGGCAACACCACCTTGCTCGAGCGCGCACAGCAGTGGTGGCAGGGCGTGACACACTGATGGCCAAGCGTCTCGCCATCCTCATCATCCTCGCCGTGGCCGCAGCGCTCGGCGCCTGCTCGACGCCGGGACCCCCGACCGCCTCGCATCCGCCGGGAACCCCAGTCCCGCCGCCGACCGGGACAGCTGCCGGACCTGCCGCGCCTGGTGCTGCCGCCATCACCTCTCCCGGACCGCCCGCCGCGCCACCGCCACGTCAGTTTCACCTCGGCACGGCGGCGAGCGCGCTGGTCACGCAGGCGCACCGGCAGGCGGCGGGCGGCGATTACGGGCAGGCGGCGACGACGCTCGAGCGGGCGCTGCGCATCGAGCCGGATAATCCCTTGCTGTGGATCGAGCTTGGTCGCGTGCGCATGGGCGAGAACAACGCGGCGCAGGCGGACGCCATGGGGCGAAAGGCGCTGGCGCTCGCTACCGGTGATCCTGCCGCGCAAGCCTCGGCCTGGCGTCTGATCGCCGACTCGCTGCGCGCACGCGGCCGCAATACGGAAGCCTACGAGGCAGATCGGCGCGCGAATGGCCTGGCGATGCCGCAGTGATCCGTACAAGCCGTTGTTCCATTGACATAAATGCGCTTGCGCCGGCTGCGGCCGGCCCCTAGACTGTGACCCACTCATCGAGACCGGCTGAGGGATAAGGCCCTTAGACGCCGGGGCAACCGCCAGGCTTAACCAACCTGGAAAGGTGCCAACTCCTGCGACGTCTACGCGGACGTCGACAGATGAGCGGTCAGCGTGGCCCCGACGGTCCGGAAGGACCCGAAGGGATGGACGTGACAAAGGCCTGCCGGCACGGCAGGCCCGCTCCGCAGGAGGCCGATGAGACGGGCCTTAAGTACTGCGGAGCAAAACGTGAGCAAGATCCCCGATCCCATCCTGCCGTGGGCCGCAGCCGCGAACAGCGGCCCGAGCCAGATCACGCAGTCCGTGCGCGCGGGCCTCGAGTGCGACGACAGCACCGGCTGCGTCGTGCCCCCGCTGCATCTGTCCTCGACATTCGCGTTCCGCGCGTTCGGCGAGCGGCGCGCCTACGACTACACCCGCTCAGGTAATCCGACCCGCGACCTGCTGGCAGCGGCGCTCGCGGAGCTCGAGCAGGGGAGCGGCGCGGTCGTCACTGCAAGCGGCATGGCGGCCATCACCGCGGTCGGCTACCTGGTGCCGGCCGGAGCCCGCATCGTCGCGCCCCACGACTGCTACGGCGGCACCTACCGGCTGTTCGACGCCTGGCGACGCCGTGGCGAGCGACAGGTGGAGTTCATCGATTTCGGGGACGAGGCGGCGGTACGCGCCGCGCTGTCGCACCCGGCGGCGCTGGTGTGGATCGAGACCCCGAGCAACCCACTGCTGCGCATCACCGACATCGCAGCGGTCGCTGCGCTCGGGCACGCCTGCGGCGCGCTGGTGGCCGTCGACAACACCTTCCTTTCGCCCGCCTGGCAACAGCCGCTGACCCTCGGCGCGGACCTGGTGGTGCACTCCACCACCAAGTACCTCAACGGTCACAGCGACGTGGTCGGTGGCGCCGTCATCGCGCGCGACCCGGCGCTGCACGAGCAGCTGGTGTGGTGGGCTAACTGCCTGGGCCTCACCGGCGCACCCTTCGACAGTTTCCTCACCCTGCGCGGCGTGCGCACGCTGCACGCGCGGCTCGATCATCACGCTCGCAACGCACACGCGCTCGCGCACTGGCTGGAAGGTCAGCCGCACGTGCAGCGCGTGTGGTACCCGGGGCTGCACTCTCATCCCGGGCACGAGCTGGCACGGCGCCAGCAACGCGGCTTCGGCGCGGTCGTGAGCCTCGAGCTCGCCGGGGGCCACGATGCGGTGCGCGCTTTCGTCGCCGAACTCGAGTGTTTCTCGCTGGCCGAGTCACTCGGCGGTGTGGAGAGCCTGGTGGCTCATCCGGCCACCATGACTCACGCGGCGATGGATCCGGAAGCGCGCCAACGCGCCGGCCTGACCGACGGGCTCATCCGGCTCTCGATCGGCATCGAGGCGCTCGAGGACCTGCGCGCCGATCTCGCCCGGGCGCTCGAGCGCGCCGCGCGCGTGCTGCCGGCGCGAACGCTCAGCCGCGTCGCTGCAGGCGGCTGAGCACCGCTTCGCCCATCTCGCGCGTCGAGGCGACGCGGGAGCCGCTTGGTGCCAGATCGGCCGTGCGCACGCCTGCAGTGAGCGCCTCGGTGACCGCCTGCTCGAGCGCATCGGCCTCGGTCGCGAGGCCGAGCGAGTGACGCAGCAGCAGCGCCACCGACAGGATGGTGCCGCAGGGGTTGGCGATGCCGCGGCCGGCGATGTCGGGGGCCGAGCCGTGAATGGGCTCGTAGATGCCGCGCCGCCCGGTGCCGAGCGAGGCCGAGGGCAGCAGGCCGAGCGAGCCGGCGAGCATCGATGCCTCGTCGGTGAGGATGTCACCGAACATGTTCTCGGTGACCAGCACGTCGAAGTCACGCGGGGCGCGCAGTAGATGCATGGCCGCCGCGTCCACCAGCATGTGCTCGAGGCGCAGCGAGCTGAACTCGCGCGCCACCACCTCCTGAGTCACCGTGCGCCACAGGCGCGAGGTCTCCAGCACGTTGGACTTGTCGATCGAGGTCAGCCGGCCGCGGCGGGACTGCGCCAGCTGCGCCGCCACCCGCACGATGCGCTCGATCTCCGCGACGGTGTAGGTGCACACGTCGGTGGCCGTGGTGGCGTCGCGGCGCTTTTCTCCGAAGTAGATTCCTCCGGTCAGCTCGCGCACGAACACCAGGTCGACCCCGGTGACCACCTCCGGCTTCAGGGTGGAGCTGCCCGCGAGCCCCGGATGGACCTTCACCGGTCGCAGGTTCGCGTACGTGCCGAGTGCCTTGCGCAGGCGCAGGAGCCCCGCTTCGGGCCGCTGTGGCGCATCCGGCGCCGACCACTTCGGTCCGCCGATCGCGCCGAGCAGCACGGCATCGGCCGCCACGCACGCGTTGAGCGTCGCCGGCGGCAGCGGGTCCGCGTGCGCATCGATTGCGGCTCCCCCGAAGGGCAGCGCGTGCAGCTCAAGCTGGTGTCCGAAGAGGACGGCCACCGCCTCGAGGCAGCGCGTGCCTTCTGCGGTCACCTCGGGGCCGATGCCGTCCCCGGCCAGTACCGCGATGCGCGCCTTCATGTGCGGCGTTCGAAAGCCTCGATCTCGGCCGTGCGCGCCAGCAGAAAGCCGAGTTCGTCGACGCCCTCGAGCAGGCAGTGACGCGCGAACGTCTCGAGCGGGAAGCTCACCGCCGCGCCCGTCGGCAGCCGCAGGGTACGGCCGGACACATCGAGGGTGACCTCGGCCCCGGGATGGGCCATGAGCCAGGCGCTCGTGTCCTCGTCGATCACGACCGGCAGCAAGCCGTTCTTCAGAGCGTTGCTCGAGAAGATATCGGCGATCTCGGTGCTGATCACGGCGCGCAGCCCGTGATCGAGCAGCGCCCAGGGCGCATGCTCGCGCGAGGAGCCGCAGCCGAAGTTGCGCCCGGCGACGAGGATCCGGCAGCCGACGCTGTCGGGCTGGTTGAGCGCAAATTCGCCGCGCGCTGCCCCGTGGCCGTCGTAGCGCCAGTCGGCAAACAGGTGCTTGCCGAGACCGGTGCGGGTGGTGGTGGTGAGGAAGCGCGCCGGAATGATCTGATCGGTGTCGATGTTGGCGGCCGGCAGCACCACCGTGCGTGAGGTGAGAGTGGTGAAAGGTTCCATTCGTGGTCCGCGCGCCTCAGGCGCGAGTCATGAGCTCGCGCGGGTCGGTGATGCGGCCGCGCACCGCGCTGGCTGCGGCCGTGAGCGGGCTCGCGAGCAGCGTGCGCGCGCCGGCCCCCTGGCGGCCCTCGAAGTTACGGTTGCTGGTGCTCACCGCGTACTGCCCGCGTCCGACCAGATCGCCGTTCATACCGAGGCACATCGAGCAGCCCGACTCGCGCCATTCGGCGCCGGCATCGAGAAACACCCGGTCGAGGCCTTCGGCTTCGGCCTGCCGCTTGATCTGCTGCGATCCGGGCACCACCAGCATCGTGAGGCCGCGGGCGATGCGCCGCCCGCGCAGCACGGCGGCGGCGCTGCGCAGGTCCGACAGCCGCGCATTGGTGCAGCTGCCGAGGAACACCACGTCGACGGGCCGGTCCTTGAGCGGCTCGCCGGGACTGAGTCCCATGTAGGCGAGCGCGCGCTCGAACACCGGATCGGCGCTGCGCTGCGGGATCTGGCCGCCGATCGGGATCACCATGCCGGGGTTGGTGCCGTAGGTAATCATCGGCTCGACGCTTGCGGCATCGAGGTGCACCTCGCGGTCGAAGCGCGCATCGTTATCGGTCGTGAGCGTGCCCCAGGACTCGAGGGCGCGCTCCCAGGCCGCGCCACGCGGCGCCCGCGGCCGCCCGGCGAGGTACGCATAGGTGGTCTCGTCCGGTGCGATCATGCCGGCGCGCGCGCCCGCCTCGATCGACATGTTGCACACCGTCATGCGTTCTTCCATGTCGAGCGCGCGGATGGTCGCGCCGCGGTACTCGATGACGTGGCCGGTGCCACCGGAGACCCCGAGCCGCTCGATGATTGCGAGGATCAGGTCCTTGGCGGTGACTCCTGCGGCCAGCCGGCCGTCGAGGTTGACCGCCAGCGTGCGCGGCTTGCGCTGCAGCAGGCACTGCGTCGCGAGTACGTGCCCGACCTCGGTGGTGCCGATGCCGAAGGCGAGCGCGCCGAGCGCCCCGTGGGTACTCGTGTGGCTGTCCCCGCAGACGATGGTCTGGCCCGGCTGCGTGAGCCCGAGCTCCGGGCCGATGACATGGACGATGCCGCGCTCGGCGTGCGTGAGGCCGAGCAGCTCGATGCCGAACTCGGCGCAGTTCACCTCGAGCTCGCGTACCTGCCGGGCGGCGGAGTCGATGGCGATCGGCGCGCCGCCGAACACCTGCGCGGTGAGGGTGGGAATCGAATGATCCATGGTCGCAAGCGTGCGTTCGGGGCGACGCACCGGCAGGCCGCGCTCGCGCAGCATGGTGAAGGCCTGCGGGGAGGTGACTTCGTGGATCAGGTGCAGATCGATGTACAGCACCGCCGGGGTCGCGGCGCTCTCGGGGCTCACCTCGTGGCGCTGCCAGACCTTCTCGAACAGGGTTTGCGGCGCGCGGCTCATCAGCCGGAGGCCGCCACGCGCGGCGCGGTCATGTCGACGTAATCGAGCCAGCCCCACTTGTCGGCGGTCTTGCCCGAGAACAGCCCGAAGAACGCCTGCTGCAGCGACTCGGTGATCGGTCCGCGCCGGCCCGAGCCGACCGCAATGCGATCGACCGAGCGGATCGGCGTGACTTCCACCGCGGTGCCGGTGAAGAACGCCTCGTCGGCGATGTACAGCAGCTCGCGCGGCAGCGCGCACTCGCGCACCTCGATGCCGCGCTCGCGGGCCAGCCGCATCACCGTATCGCGGGTAAGGCCGCTCAGCACCGAGTGGGCGAGGGCGGGGGTCAGCAGCACGCCGTCCTTCACCAGGAAGAGATTCTCACCCGAGCCCTCGCTCAGGGTGCCGTCGGCGGCAAGGCCGATCCCTTCCGCGAAGCCGAGGCGGCGGGCCTCGGCGCCGATCAGCTGGCTGGAGAGATAGTTGCCGCCGGCCTTGGCGAGCGCCGGCAGGGTGTTCGGCGCCACGCGGTTCCAGGAGGAGATGCACACGTCGACGCCGGCTTCCTCGGCCTCGTGGCCGAGGTATTTGCCCCATTCCCAGGCCGCCACGGCCACCTCCGTCGGCGGCTCGTTCTTGGGCGTCACGCCGATCTCCCCGTAGCCTTTGAATACCACCGGGCGGATGTAGGCGCCGCGCGTGAGCGCGTTCGCCGCGATCACCTGACGACAGGCATCGTTGATTACCTCCACCGAGAAAGGCATCGGGATGCGATAGATCTTCGCCGAGTCGAACAGCCGCCGGGTGTGGTCGCGCAGGCGGAAGATGGCCACCCCGCCCGGCGTCTGGTACGCACGTACGCCTTCGAACACCGAGGAGCCGTAATGCAGCGCGTGCGACAGCACGTGCACGGTCGCCTTCTCCCAGGGCACCAGCTTGCCGTTGAACCAGATGAACTGCGTGGCGGGAATCGGCATGGCGGCTCCTTCAAGCGGACGAGGCGGCCGCACGCTCCTCGCGCGTGCGCGTGCCGGCCTGCGCCAGCTCGATGCGATTGATCACTTCGAGGAACGCGCGCGTGCCGGACTCGATGATGTTGGTGCTCACACTCGCGCCCCGATAGGTCTTGTGATTGTACTCCACGTACACCCGCGCCTCGCCCTGCGCGTCCTCGCCCTCGGACACCGCCTGCACCTCGAACTTGCGCAGCACCACCGCGATGCCGGTGGCGGTCTCGATCGCCTTGAAGGCGGCATCCACCGGGCCGTCGCCGCTCGCGCTGCGCTCGACCGTGCGGCCATCGCTGTGCCGGAGCACGACGTGGGCGCGAGCCAGCTCGCCGCTCTTCGCCTCGGTGGCGAGCTCGATGAGCTGCCACGGGCCGGGGGCCGAGCCTTCCGCGCGCAGCACCAGCGCCTCGATGTCGGTGTCGAACAGCTCCTTCTTCTTGTCCGCGAGCGCCTTGAAGTCCTCGAACACGCGATTGAGCTCGAGCTCGTCGAGCTCGAACCCCAGTGCCTCGACGCGCTCGCGGAACGCGTGGCGGCCGCTGTGCTTGCCGAGCACCAGGTGGCTGCGCGACAGGCCGACGTCCTCCGGGCGCAGGATCTCGTAGGTGGAGTGATGGCGCAGCATGCCGTGCTGGTGGATGCCGCTCTCGTGCGCGAAGGCGTTCTCGCCGACCACCGCCTTGTTGCGCGGGATGGGCATGCCGGTGATGCTGGATACCAGGCGCGAGGTGGGATAGAGGCGGTTGGTATGCACGCCGGTACTGCAGTTGAAGAACGCGGCGCGCGTCTTCAGCGCCATCACGACCTCCTCGAGCGAGCAGTTGCCGGCACGCTCACCGATGCCGTTGATGGTGCATTCGATCTGGCGCGCTCCGGCGACCACCGCGGTGAGGCTGTTGGCTACCGCCATGCCGAGATCGTCGTGGCAATGCACCGAGAGCCGCACGCCGTCGATGCCGCGCACGTTCTTGCGCAGATAGCGGAACAGCTCCGCGAACTCGTCCGGTACGGTGAAGCCGACGGTGTCGGGAATGTTCACCGTGGTGGCGCCGGCGCCGATCGCGACTTCGACCACCTGGGCGAGGAATTCGAGCTCGGTGCGCGAGGCGTCCTCGGGCGAGAACTCGACGTCGGCGCACAGCTCGCGCGCGCGGGCGACGCCGGCGGCCGCGAGCCGCAGGATCTCCTCCTGCGCCATGTTGAGCTTGTACTGCCGGTGAATTGCACTGGTGGCGAGGAAGACGTGAATGCGCCGCTGCGCCGCCGGGGCGAGCGCCCGGGCGGCGAGCTCGATGTCCTCGGGGTTGCAGCGTGCCAGGCCGCAGATGACCGGGCCTTGCACTTCGCGCGCCACGGTGCTGACGCTGTCGAAGTCACCGCGCGAGGCGGCCGGGAAGCCAGCCTCGATCACATCGACGCCGAGCTCGGCGAGCGCACGCGCCACGCGCAGCTTCTCCGGCGCAGTCATGCTGCAGCCCGGCGACTGCTCGCCATCGCGTAACGTGGTATCGAAGATCAGCACTCGATCGGGATTGGGAGACATAGTCAGTTCCTCGAAGTCCCCGGGGATGGATTCACGGCGTTGCCGACCGGACCTTGTTCGCCGCGTCCGCCTTGCATGTCAGGCCCGCTTCTCATTCAGCCACGGCATGCGGGCGCGCAGGCTCGCGCCCACCTTCTCGATCTGCCGGTCGACGTCCTCCTGCAGCAGCTTCTGATAGTGGCCGCGGCCTGCGGCGTTCTCGCGGATCCACTGGCGCGCGAACTTGCCGCTCTGCACTTCCTTCAGCACCCGGCGCATCTCGTTCTTGACGCGCTCATCGACGATCCGCGGCCCGCGCGTGAGATCGCCGTACTTGGCGGTCTCGCTGATGAACTGGTGCATCTTGGCGAGCCCGCCCTCGTGCAGCAGGTCGACGATGAGCTTCAGCTCGTGCAGGCACTCGTAATAGGCCACCTCGGGCTGATAGCCCGCTTCCACCAGCGTCTCGAAGCCCTTGACCACGAGCTCCGTGGCGCCGCCACACAGCACCGCCTGCTCGCCGAACAGGTCGGTCTCGGTCTCCTCGGCGAAGGTGGTCTCGAGCACCCCGCCGCGCGTGCCGCCGATGCCGTGGGCGTAGGCGAGCGCACGGGCATGCGCCTTGCCGCTGGCATCCTGCGCAACGGCCAGCAGGCACGGCACGCCGCGACCTTGGCTGTACTGCCGCCGCACCAGATCCCCCGGACCCTTGGGCGCAATCAGCACCACGTCGAGGTCCTTGCGCGGCTTGATCTGACGGAAGTGCACGTTGAAGCCGTGCGCGAACAGCAGCGTCGCGCCGCGCTTCATCGTCTTGGCGATGCTCTGGTAGAGCTGCTTCTGCGCCAGATCCGGCACCAGCATGGCGACCAGGTCCGCCCCCTCGACCGCGGCGAGCGGTTCCGCCACCGCGAGGCCCTCGCGCCGCGCCTTCTTCCAGCTGCTGCCTGCCTTGCGCACGCCGACCACCACCTCGTGGCCGCTGTCCTTGAGATTCAGGGCGTGCGCGCGACCCTGGCTGCCGTAGCCGAGGATGGCGATGCGCGCCCCCTTCAGGGCCTTACGATCGACGTCCTTCTGCGAATAAAGCTTCATCGCTCAAACTCCTCGTTGCGCCACGTGCCCCTCTTCAAGCACAAAAAACCCCGCAGCGGCTGGTAAGCCGGTGCGGGGTTTTCAGGTGTCTTGTTTCGCTCGTGCCTGGTTGTTCAGGCGTTCGCGACTGCCCCGCACCGCGCCCCGCTAAGGAGCAGCAGCACAGGCAGCACCCGCAGCAGCAGCCCACGCCGGGGCGCTGCGCCAAGGGAGGCCGTTGTGATGCGGGTGGTCATTTTCGAACGAATCCTGATGTCCCCGATGGGAGCACACCGGCGACGAATTTGTCAACGCAATCAACTCCCACGGAACTGCCGGACACGCTTTAAGCTTGGCTCACCGATGCCACTAAGCCCCGCCCCGCGCCCGAGCCCCCTCGTCGAGGGTATCTTTCGCCGTGAGATTCTCCCCTGGGCCCTGGTCGGCGTGCCGCTGGGCCTGGTAGAGGGCGCAACCGCGGCCATCCTGGTCAAGCAACACTTCGCCGGCGCCGCGCCGCGCTTCGCGGTCAACCTGGCGGTCGCCCTGGTGTCGGGGGCACCGGCCTTCTCCAACGTGCTGAGTTTCGTGTGGGCGAACATCGCGCACGGCCGGGCGCGCGTGCAGCTGATGGTGGCCCTGCAGGCAGCATTTGCCCTGCTGGTGGGCTGCGTGGCGCTGGCCTCGCGTGCCGCCGGCGGCCTTGCCGTGACGGTGCTGTCGATCGTGGCGGCGCGCGTGCTGTGGGCGGGCGTGCTCACCGTGCGCGCGGCGGTGTGGAGCGCCAACTATCCGCGCAACGTGCTGGCGCGCATCACCGGCCGCATCGTCATCGTGAACTCGATCGCGGTGGCGAGCTCGGCGGCGCTGGTCGGCTGGGCGCTCGAGGCGCAGGTGGTGGATGCGCGCTGGCTGTACGGCGGCGGCGCGCTCGCCGGACTCGCCGGTGCGTGGCTGTACCGGGCCATGCGTGTGCGGCGCCAGTTCCGGCTGCTGGCAGCGGAAACGGCCGGCGCCGCGCGCAGCGAGCCGTTCAGCCTGCGCATGTTCGGCGAGATCCTGCGCGCGGACCCGTCCTACCGCGAGTACATGCTGTGGATGGGTATCTTCGGCGGCGGTACGCTGATGCTCACGGCGCAACTGGTGCTGCTGTTCTCCGAACAGCTGCATCTGCCGAGCGCCACGCAGATCGCACTGCTGGCGGTCGTGCCGCTGATCACGCAGCCGATCTTCCTGCCCTGGTGGGCGCGGCTGTTCGACGGTTCGCACGTCGTGCGCTTCCGCTCACGCCAGGGGTGGGCGATCGTGCTGGCGAGCGCGGCCATGTGCGCCGGCGTGTTCAGCGGCGCGCACGCGCTGCTGTGGGTCGGCGCGGTTCTGCTCGGTGCCGCCCAGGCCGGTGCTAATCTTGGCTGGAATCTCGGCCACAACGACTTCGCCCCGCTCGGGCAGGCGCAGCATTACATGGGCGTGCACGTCACACTCACCGGGCTGCGCGGCGGCATCGCCCCACCGCTGGGTGTGCTGGTGTACATGGGGCTCGAAGGCTGGCATCGGGGGGCCGGGGAGTTTGCGCTGCTGCTGCCGCTCGCCCTGACGGCGCTTGGGGCGCTCGGGTTCAGACACATGCAGGGGACGTTGGCCGGGAGTGAGCATGCTGCGTGACAGAAAGAACGATCCGCGCCGGTACTCGCGCGTGGTGGTGGACGGGGTGAGGCAGACGCCCTCGCGCGCCATGCTGCGCGCCGTGGGTTTCCTCGACGAGGATTTCACCAAGCCGCAGATCGGGGTCGCCTCGACCTGGGGCAACCTCACTCCCTGCAACGTGCACATCGGCGAGCTGGCGCGTGAGGCCTGCGCCGGGATCGATGCGGCTGGTGGCAAGAGCGTGCTGTTCAACACCATCACCGTGTCCGACGGCATCTCGATGGGTACGCCCGGCATGCGCTACTCGCTGGTCTCGCGCGAGCTGATCGCGGATTCGATCGAGACGGTCGTCGGCGCATCCGGGTTCGACGGGTTCGTCGCCGTCGGTGGCTGCGACAAGAACATGCCCGGCTGCGCCATGGCGATGGCGCGCCTCAACCGCCCGGCGGTATTCGTCTACGGGGGCACCATCCGTCCCGGCGTTCAGCGGCGCGACATCATCTCGGTCTTCGAGGCGGTCGGCGCGCACGCGGCCGGCAAGCTCTCGGATGCGGGGCTGCTCGAGATCGAGCGTACGGCCATCCCCGGGCCCGGCAGCTGCGGGGGCATGTACACCGCCAATACCATGGCCTCGGCGATCGAGGCTCTCGGTCTGTCGCTCCCGGGGAGCTCGGCGCAGGAGGCGGTAGGCACGGACAAGCGCTCGGACTGTCACCGCGCCGGGGAGGCAGTGGTGCGCCTCGTGCGCGAGGGCTTGAAGCCGCGCGACATCCTCACCCGGCGTGCCTTCGAGAACGCGATCACCGTGGTCATCGCGCTCGGCGGCTCGACCAATGCCGTGCTGCACCTGCTCGCGATCGCCAACGATGCGGGTGTGCGCCTCTCCCTCGATGACTTCACGCGCATCGGGCGACGCGTTCCCGTGCTGGCAGATCTCAAGCCGAGCGGTCGCTATCTCATGTCGGAGCTGATCGCCATCGGCGGCATCCAGCCGCTCATGAAGATGCTGCTCGCCGGTGGACTGTTGCATCCGGACTGCCTCACCGTCACCGGCCGCACGCTGCAGCAGAATCTGGAAAACGTTCCGATGTACCTGAGTGGGCAGGACATTGTTCGTCCGCTCGCCGACCCGCTCAAGAAGGACAGTCATCTGGTGGTGCTCTACGGCAACTTGGCTCCCGAGGGCGCAGTGGCGAAGATCACCGGCAAGGAAGGCGAGCGCTTCGAGGGTCGCGCGCGTGTGTTCGAGGGTGAGGAACGTGCGACGGCGGCCATCCTCGCGCGGCGCGTACGCCCGGGCGACGTCATCGTCATCCGTGGCGAGGGACCGCGTGGCGGCCCAGGCATGCGCGAGATGCTGAGTCCAACCAGCGCCATCACCGGCTTGGGGCTCGGTGACAAGGTCGCGCTCATCACCGATGGCCGCTTCTCCGGGGGCAGCCACGGGTTCGTGGTCGGACACATCTCCCCGGAAAGCGCCGTGGGCGGTCCGATTGCGCTCATTCGCAGCGGAGATCGCATCAGTATCGATGCGCTAAAGCGCGAAATCCGGCTCGAGCTGCCTGCAGCGGAGCTGCGCCGCCGGCGCCGCGCCTGGAAGCCGCCACGCCCTTATGCGCAAAGCGGCGCGCTGGCCAAGTACGCGCACCTGGTTGGCAGCGCCTCGCGCGGAGCGGTGACCGAGGCGGCACAGCGGCCGTGACCGAGACGATACAGGCATGTCGGCACACTTCTTGAAGCCGCGCCGGAGTTGTCAGTGCCTACCGGCAGCGGTTACAGTTCGCGCAGCATTCGTCGCGTGCAAGCTGCGAGCTCCGTCCGGGGGGATTTAGAAGACTGACGCGCCTGTCGGCCCGAATGCGTGGCGCGTTGAATTGAGATGAAGGAGTCCGGCGGTGCCGGGCTTCGGGTCCTTCGGGGTGAGGGCAACGAAAAAGACGCTGGATGGCTGGCGCTCAGCGGCCTGGTGTTCCGACAAGCTCACGATTAAAAACGCATGACAGCTCTAGAACACGATTCAACATTCATGACGCGGCGCGGTGTGGTGCTCATGGCCATCATCGCGCTGCACCTTTTCATCTTCTGGGCGCTGGCGACCGGCCTTGCGCAGCGGGCGATGGAGGTCATCGCGCCGCCGATTCAGACCGACATCGTCGAAGAGACCGCCAAGAAGAACGAGCCGCCGCCACCGCCGCCGCCGGAATTCCAGAAGCCGCCGGTGGAGGTGCCACCGCCAGACGTCACGGTCGATCTGCCGGTCGCGACCGCGCAGAACACCGCGATCACCAACGTGACCAGCAAGCACGTCGATGCGGCGCCGCCACAACCGAAGGCGGTCAACAGGCAGCCGCCGAAGATCGACACCAAGCACTTCCCGAACTCGGAGGACTTCTATCCGGCCGCCTCGAAGCGCCTGGGTGAGGAGGGCGCGCCGACGGTGAAGGTTTGCATGGGAGCGGACGGCAAGCCGAGCGGTCCGCCGACGATCGCACAATCCTCGGGCAGCGCGCGCCTGGATGCCGGCGCCCTCGACCTCGCCAAGGCCGGTATGCGCTACATCAGCGCGGGGACCGAGGATGGCAAGCCGGTCGCGAGCTGCCTAGAGTTTCGCGTGAAGTTCCAGATCACCAAGTAGCCACAGACTCAAGACACCGCGCCCCGCGCGGCTTTTCGTTTCGAGGACAAACATGGAAAACCAAGCCCCCGCCGCCCCGGCCACTGTCGCCACCTCCAACCCCTACGGTCTCGTCGCACTCTGGCAGGGAGGCGACATCGTCGCCCGCTCCGTGCTGGTGGTGCTGCTGATCATGTCGCTCGCGTCGTGGTACGTGATGCTCACGAAACTGTGGGATCAGCGCAAACTGAAGCAATCGGCGCGCGTCGTCGAGAAGCAGTTCTGGACCGCCCCGTCGGTCAAGGACGGCGTCGATCGCCTGAAGAAAGGCGATGAGTTCCGCGGCATCGCCGAGGATGGCCTGCGCGCCGCCTCGCATCACGACGGTCGGCTCACCGACCGCATCGACCTCAACGAGTGGATCACGATGTCGCTGCAGCGCTCGACCGACGTGGTGAACAGCAAGCTGAGCGGCGGCCTGGGACTGCTCGCCACCGTCGGCTCGACCGCACCGTTCGTCGGCCTGTTCGGCACGGTGTGGGGCATTCTCAACGCGCTGGTAAGCATCGGCATCGCCGGCCAGGCGAGCATCGACAAGGTCGCTGGCCCGGTCGGCGAGGCGCTCATCATGACGGCCCTCGGCCTGTTCGTGGCGGTGCCGGCGGTCATGGGCTACAACTGGCTGCTGGGGCGCAACAAGTCGCTGCAGGATTCGCTGCGCAATTTCGCCAGCGATCTGCAGGCTTATCTGGTCGGCGGCGTGCGCGTAGGGAGCGATGCGGTCGGCGGTGGTGCGCGCCCAGCGGCCGCGAAGGCTGCACCGGTCACCAAGTAAGCCCGCATGCGGACCGCAGTCGGTGCGCGTCGCGGCGGGCGACACGCCTGATGCCGGTGGTCCGAGGCGGTATGTGAATGCCAAGCATCGAGGAGTAGCCGATCATGGCCATGAGCGTCGGACAGGAGTCGGGCGGGGCAATCGCCTCCATCAACACCACACCGTTGGTGGACGTGATGCTGGTGCTGCTCATCATCTTTCTGATCACCATCCCGGTCATCAACAAGACCGTGCCGGTGGTGTTGCCGAAGGCGGTGAACATCCCGACGCAGACCAAGCCCGAGAACATCACCATCGCGGTCGACAAGAGCGGCCAGATCTACTTTAACGACAAGCGCGTGGCCGACCGCAACGAGCTGCTCGGCCTGATCGAAGCGGCCGCGGTGCGCAAGCCCCAGCCCGAGATCCACATCCGCGGCGACAGGGACGCGCGCTACGAGGCGATCGGCCGTGTCATGTACGCCATCCAGCGCGGCGGCATCGTCAAGGTCGGCTTCCTCACCGAGCCCGATCACGGCGTGCGCGGCTTTCGCTGAGCACTTCTTCCGGAGAGTTATTTCATGGCAATGAGTGTCGGGTCTTCCCAGGAGGCCATGTGTGACATCAACACGACGCCGCTGATCGACGTCATGCTGGTGCTCTTGGTCACGCTCATCGTGACGCTGCCGATCATGACCCACGCGGTCAAGCTCGACATGCCGAACCCGAACAACCAGCCGCCGCCGCCGCCGGTGCCGCCGGAGGTCATCGACATCGAGATCGACTTCGACGGCACCGTGGTGTGGAACGGCACGCCGACCACCGGTATCCCGCAGCTGGATGGCTACTTCGCCACCGAGCGCGACAAGGATCCGCAGCCCGAGATCCACCTGCGGCCCGACCGCCGCGCGAAATACGACATGGTCGCTAAGGTGCTGGCCGCGGCGCAGCGCAATCACATGAAGAAGATCGGTTTCGTCAACGTTGCTGAATTCAAGGATTAAAAGTCACAGATCATGCGCAGCCACATCATGAAGCTCATCGCCCGATTCATCCCGGCTGTCGCGGTCGGCGTCCTCGTTCTCGCCGCCACCGCAACCCTGCCGGCGGGCAGCGCAGCTGCGGCTGAGGGCAAGCAGCAGCCGAGCGCAAAGCTGGCGACGCCGCTGCACGATGCCCAGGAGCTTCTCAAGGCAAAGAAATACCAGGAGGCGATTGCCAAGCTGAAGGAAGCGGACGCGATGGCGGGCAAGACGCCCTTCGATCAGCACGTCATCGATGATTTCCTTGGCAACGCCTATATCAACACGCAGAACTACCCCGAGGCGGCCAAGATGATGGAGGCGGAGCTCGACGACGGCTTCACGCCGGAAGGGGAGAAACCGCAGAAGATCCGCGCACTCGCCGAGCTCAACTACCAGATCAAGAACTACGACAAGGCCATCGAGTTCGGCAACCGTGCCGTTAAGGGCGGCTTTGCCGATGAGCGCATGAAGATCCTCGTCGGCCAGGCGTATTACCTGAAGGGCGACTACAAGGGCGCACAGAAGTTCGTCGACGCGCAGATCGACAGCCAGATCAAGGCCGGGGAGACGCCGAAGAAGGACACGCTGCTGCTCGACTACAGCTCCTGTCAGAAGATGAACGACACCGCCTGTTCCACCAAGGCCATCGAGCGGCTGGTGCAGTACTACCCCTCGCCCGACTACTGGAGCCAGCTGCTGTTCGAGCTGCGGCAGCAGACCTCGAGCAACGAGCCGGACCTGCTGCAGGTCTACCGGCTGATGGCCGAGGTCGACGTGCTCAAGAGCCCGGATGACTATAACGAGATGGCCTCGCTCGCCATCGAGCAGGGCTCCCCGGGCGAAGCGGTCAGCATCCTCGAGCGTGGCATCGCCAAGGGCGTGTTCACGGAGGCCCGCGCCAAGGACCGCAACCAGCGCTTGCTCGAGAGCGCCAAGAAGGCGGCCGCCGCGGACCAGGCGAGCCTGGCGAAGACCACGGCGGAGGCGGACGCTGCGCCCACCGGCCAAAAGAACGTCGGCGTGGGGCTGGCCTATTTCGGCTACGGGCAGTACGACAAGGCCGTGGATGAGCTCAGCAAGGGACTCTCCAAGGGCGGCTTGAAGAACGAGACGCAGGCGCGGCTGCTGCTCGGCATCGCGCAGCTCAAGGCCGGGCACAAGGACGACGCGATCAAGACCTTCAAGATGGTCAAGGGTGATCCAACACTCGAGCGACTAGCCACGCTGTGGACGCTGCACGCGAAGCAGGCCTAAAGGACAAGGAGGCGCATATGACAATCAAAGTCGGCGAGCGCATGCCCACGGGCACCTTCAAGCGCATGACCAGGGAGGGCCCCAAGGACCTCACCACCGACGAGCTCTTCAAGGGCAAGCTCGTGGTGCTGTTCTCGGTGCCCGGAGCGTTCACTCCCACCTGCGATGCCAAGCACCTGCCCGGTTACGTGCAGCTCGCCGATCAGCTGCGCGCGCGGGGCGTGGACACCATCGCCTGCATGGCCGTCAACGACGTGTTCGTCATGAACGCCTGGGGCAAGGCTTCGGGCGTCGGCGACAAGGTGCTGATGCTTGCCGACGGCAACGGCGACTACGCGCGCGCTCTCGGGCTCGAGCTCGATGGCGTCAAGTTCGGCATGGGCAAGCGCGGCCAGCGCTTTGCGGTCATCGTGCGCGACGGGGTCGCCACGCACGTCGACATCGAGGAGCCGGGGCAGTTCAAGGTATCCGCGGCCGAGTACGTCCTCGGCCAGCTGTAGGCGTTGCGCCGAAACGCTCAGCTGATCAGCCGCTCGATCTCCGGGACGATCTGGAACAGGTCACCCACCAGGCCGAAATCCGCGACCTCGAAGATCGGTGCCTCGCCGTCCTTGTTGATCGCCACGATGGTGCGCGCGTCCTTGATCCCGGTGAGATGCTGGATGGCGCCGGAGATACCGACCGCCACGTACAGCTCCGGCGCGATGATCTTGCCCGTCTGGCCGACCTGCATCTCGTTCGGCGCGTAGCCTGCATCCACCGCGGCACGCGAGGCGCCGACCGCTGCGCCGATCTTGTCGGCGAGGCTGTAGAGGATCTTGAAGCCGTCCGCACTCCCCATGGCACGGCCGCCGGAGATAACGCGCGCGGCGGTCTGCAGGTCGGGGCGATCGTTTCTGGCGGCCGACACCGACACGAAGCGCGTGTGGGTAGGTAGCGGCACGTCCACCGTCGCCTTCTCGATCGGCGCCGCACCGCCGGCACCGGCGGCCTCGAACGAGGCGATGCGCACCGTGCCGACCAGCTTCGGCACGCCCTCCGTCTCGACGGTGAGAATTGCATTGCCGGCGTAGATCGGACGCCGAAAGCGCGTGGCGCTCTCGATCGCCATGATGTCGCTCAGCTGGGGCGCATCGAGGAGACCCGCGACGCGTGCCATCAGGTCCTTGCCGAAGGTGGTCGAGGGGCCGAGCAAGTGGGTGAACGGGCCGGCGACGGCCGCCACCTGCGGAGCCAGCACTGCGGCCAGCGCGTGGGCGTTGGCCGGGTTCTCGACGGCAAGCACGCGGCTGACGCCGGCGAGCTGTGCCGCCTGGGCGGCGACCGCGGCGGCATCTGCGGCACACACCAGCACCACGATCTCCGCGCCGCTCAGGGCGCGGGCACAGCTGACGCACTTGGCCGTGCTCGGATTGAGCCTGGCGCCATCGTGCTCGGCGATGATCAGGATCTTGGCGGTCACAGCAGTCCCTTCTTCTTCAGTGCATCGACCAGCTCGGCGGCATCCTTCACACGGATGCCCTTCTGCCGCTGCGGCGGGGGCTCGAAGCGCACCAGCTTCAGCTGCTGACGCTGCTCGACGCCGAGGGTGGAAAGCGTCAGGGCGTCGAGCGGCTTCTTCTTGGCCTTCATGATGTCCGGCAACTTCACGTAGCGCGGCTCGTTCAGGCGCAGATCGGTGGTGATCACCGCCGGCAGATCGATCTCGATGGTTTCCAGCCCGGCATCGACCTCGCGCGTGACGCGTGCACTCTCACCGCTCAGCTCGACCTTGGAGGCGTAGGTTGCCTGCGGGCGATTCCACAGCGCGGCCAGCATCTGCCCGGTCTGGCCGTTGTCGTCATCGATCGCCTGCTTGCCGAGAATCACCAGCAGCGGCTGCTCGCGCTCGATGAGCTTCAGCAGCACGCGCGCCGCAGTGAGCGGCTCGACGACGCCGTCGGCCTGCACGTGCAGGGCGCGGTCCGCGCCCATGGCGAGCGCGGTGCGCAGCTGCTGCTGGCAGTCCGCCGGTCCCACCGTGGCGACCACGACCTCTTCGGCGGCGCCGCGCTCCTTGATGCGCAGCGCCTCCTCGAGCGCGATCTCATCGAAGGGATTGATGCTCATCTTCACCCCGTCGGTGACGACGCCGCTGCCATCCGGCTTGACCCGGATACGCACGTTGTAGTCCACGACGCGCTTGATTCCGACCAGAATGCGCTTCATTCCGCTGCGCTCGTCAACGTTGCGCCCATCAGGGGCGGGGTGCGCAGTATAGCGGCAGGACCCCCGGACGGTGTTGACGGTACGGGACGCGGCGTTGACGGATTACGCACGCCCTCCCTAAAGTCGCACATGCTGACGCTAGCGCTGCGGCGCATCGCCGGAATCGTCCTCACCCTGTTCGTCATCATCACCGTCTCCTTCGCCATCATCCGCCTGGCGCCGGGCGGCCCATTCGACCAGGAGCAGGCACTGAGTGCGCCGGTGCGGGCCAACCTCGAGCATCTGTACGGCCTCGATCGGCCCTGGGGTGTGCAGTACACCCGCTACGTGGGCGCGCTGTTGCGCGGGGATTTCGGGCCCTCGCTCCGCCAGCGCGACTTCACCGTGAGTGAGCTCATCGCACAGGGTCTGCCGCTGAGTGCCACCCTCGGGATGCTCGCCATCGCGCTTGCGCTGCTCACCGGTATTCCGGCGGGCATGCTCGCCGCGCTGTGGCGCTCGCCGCGCACCGACTTATGTCTCGCGGTGCTCACCGCGCTCGGCGTGGCGCTGCCGAGCTTCGTGATCGGGCCGGTGCTGGCGCTCGTTTTTGCTCTGCACCTTCGGTGGCTGCCGGTGGCCGGCTGGGTGCCCGGCGCGCCGCGCTACCTGGTGCTGCCGGTCTTGACCCTCGCGCTGCCGGTGGCGGCGTACCTGGCACGCCTCACGCGTGCGAGCCTGCTCGAGGTGCTGCGCGCACCGTTCGTGCGCAGCGCACGGGCGCGGGGAATCGGCGCCGCGCGCGTGCTGTGGCACCACGCACTGCGGCCGGCGCTGCTGCCGGTGGTGAGCTATCTCGGCCCCGCGGTCGCATTCGTGGTCACCGGCTCGCTGGTGGTCGAGCAGGTGTTCGGGCTGCCCGGCACCGGGCGCTTTCTCGTGCAGGGAGCGATCGACCGAGACTACCCGCTCGTCATGGGCATGGTGATCGTCTACGGCGCGCTGACGCTGCTTCTGAACCTGCTCGCCGACCTCGCCTGCATCTGGCTCGATCCGGGCACGCGGCATGAGTGAGCGGGGCGCGCTGGCGCTGCCGGGCGGATTGTGGCGCGATGCGTGGCGCCGTCTGAGCGCCAACCGCCTGGCCCGTGGTGCGCTCGTCGTGATCGCGGGCCTGACGCTGCTGGCGCTGCTCGCGCCGGCCTTGAGTCCCTGGGCCTTCGACGCTCTCGACTGGCAGCACCTGGCGCAGCCGCCGGGAGCCGTCGCCGCGCATTGGCTCGGCACCGATCGCCTCGGCCGGGACCTGTTCGTGCGCACACTCGCTGCGGTGCGCTTATCGCTCCTCATCAGCGTGGTGGCGAGTGCGGTGAGTCTGCTGATCGGGGTGCTGTGGGGCGCGGTGGCCGGCTACGCCGGCGGCCGCACCGACGGCTGGATGATGCGTTGCGTCGATGTGCTGTATTCGCTTCCATATCTCTTCGTGGTGATCATCCTCACCACGCTGTTCCGCCGCGGCAACCTCACCGTGTTGCTGGTGGCGCTGGGCGCCGTGGGCTGGCTCACGACGGCGCGCATCGTGCGCGTGCAGACACTCGCGCTTAAGAGGCGCGAGTTCATCGCGGCGGCGCGCGCCGGCGGCGTGCCGCCGCAGGCGATCGTGCTGCGCCACGTGCTGCCGAACGTGCTCGGTCCGGTGATCGTCTACGCGACGCTCATCGTTCCGCAGATGATCCTGTTCGAGAGCTTTCTCTCCTTCCTCGGGCTCGGCGTGCAGGAGCCGCAGGCGAGCCTCGGCAACTTGATCTTCGGCGGCGCGCAGGAGATGGAATCGGCGCCATGGATGCTGCTGGTGCCGGCGGCCTTCCTGGTGACGCTGCTCGTGTGCTTGAACCTGCTCGGCGATGGCCTGCGCGATGCCTTCGACCCGCGCGAGCGCTGAAGCAGCGCCCGCGGGCGCCGAGGCGGTGCTGAGTCTCACGGGGCTCACGGTGAGTTTCGCGACCGCGCAGGGGCCGGTCGTGGCAGCGCGCGATGTCACGCTGTCGGTCGAGCGCGGCGAGTGTCTCGCCGTCGTCGGCGAGTCCGGCGCGGGCAAGTCGCAGGCATTTCTCGCCGTCATGGGACTGCTCGCGGCCAACGGTCGCGCCGAGGGGAGCGCGCGCTTCGCCGGCCGGGAGCTCATCGGGCTTCCGGGCGCGGCGCTCGATGCGGTGCGTGGCGCCGGGATCGGCATGGTATTCCAGGACCCGATGACATCGCTCACGCCGCACCTGACCATCGGGGATCAGCTGAGCGAAGTGTTGCGCCACCATGCACGCATACCGCGGCGCCAGCTGCGGGAGTGCGCGCTGCAGCTACTCGAGCGCGTGCACGTGAGCGATGCGCTGCGGCGCCTCGCGCAGTACCCGCACGAGCTCTCCGGCGGTATGCGCCAGCGCGTGATGATCGCGCTCGCCCTCGGCAGTACACCCCGCCTGGTGATCCTCGATGAGCCGACCACCGCGCTCGATGTCACCATCCAGGCACAGATCCTGGCGCTGCTCGCCGAGCTTCGGGGCACGCACGGGCTGTCGCTGGTCCTGATCACGCACGATCTCGGCGCCGTCGCGGGAGTTGCTGATCGGGTGGCGGTGATGCGCGCCGGAAGCATCGTCGAGACGGGTCCGGTGCGCGCGCTGCTCAGCTCGCCCGCCGACGCCTACACCCGCCGGCTGGTCGAGCAGGCCGCCGCGCTGCACGCGGGGCCCGCGGCGCAGGTGCGCACACACGGTCCGCTCATTCTCGAGGTGCGCGATCTCGCCGTGCAGTATCGCGTGCGGCACGCTGGCTTGGGCGCCGGCACACATCTTCCGGCACTCACCGCGGTGAGCTTCGAGGTTCGCGCCGGCGAGTCGCTCGGCATCGTCGGTGAGTCGGGGAGCGGCAAGTCGACGCTGGCGCGGGCGGCGCTGCAGCTGCTGCGCGCCGCGAGCGGTCGCATCCTGTGGCTGGGGCGTGCACCCGCGGAGCTGCCGCCGCGCGAGCTGCGCGCGCTGCGCCGGCAGGCGCAGATCATCTTCCAGGACCCGCTCGGCAGCCTCGATCCGCGCATGACCGTGGCGGAGATTCTCGCCGAGCCGCTGCGCGTGCACGAACCGGCGCTCGCGGCCGATGCGCGTGCGCAGGCGGTGCGCGCGGCGCTCTCGCAGGTGGGACTCGCCGCCGAGCTCGCGCCGCGCTATCCGCACGAGCTCTCCGGCGGGCAGTGCCAGCGCGTCGGCATCGCCCGCGCGATGATCCTGCGGCCGCAGCTGTTGGTGTGCGATGAGCCGCTCAGCGCCCTCGATGTGCCCACGCAGCAGCAGATCGTGACGCTGCTCACGCAGCTGCTGCAGTCGAGCGGCACGGCGCTCTTGTTCATCAGCCACAATCTCGCGCTGGTGCGCCGCCTGTGTGAGCGGGTGCTGGTGCTGTATCTCGGACGCATGATGGAGCTGGCGCCGACGGCGCGGCTCTACGACAGGCCGCTCCATCCCTACAGCCAGGAGCTGCTTGCCTCGCTTCCCGGGATGGATCCGGACGTGGAGGCGCGGCGGCTCGCGCGCGTACGCAGCGGCGAGCCGCCGTCACCGCTCACGCCGCCGAGCGGCTGCGTCTACCGCACCCGCTGCCCCCACGCAGTCGCGCTGTGCGCCGAGCGCGTGCCGCTGTGGGAGGAGCCCGGCGCCCCGGGCAGCGCGGACAGCCCGGGCGGCATCGCCTGCCATCGCTGGCGCGAGTTGCGCTGAGCTCCGCTACCGTCACAGTTCGGCGGCGCGGCGGTCGAGCGGGTGGCGCGGTTAAGTTATTCTTCCGCTCATGAAGAATGATCCCGGCATCCGTCCGAGCGAGGGCCTGCGGCACGTGCGCTACGAGATCCGCGGGCGCCTCGCGCGGCGCGCGCACGAGCTCGAGCGCCAGGGCTACGAGATCATCTCGCTCAACATCGGCAATCCGCGCGCCTTTGGGCTGCGCACGCCCGAGACCATGCGCCTGGCGATGATCGAGAACCTCGCCGAAGCGGAAGGCTACTCGCATCAGAAGGGCATCTTCCCGGCGCGCGAAGCGGTGGTGATGCAGCAGCAGGCGCGCGGCATCGAGGGCGTGACAGCCGAAGAGGTATTCATCGGCAACGGCGTGAGCGAACTGATCGACCTCACGCTGCGGGCGCTCCTCAACGACGGCGACGAGGTACTGGTGCCGAGCCCGGACTATCCGCTGTGGACCGCGGCGGTGACGCTCAACCGCGGCCGCGCGGTGCACTATCCATGCCGCCCGGAGCACGGTTTCGTACCCGATCCCGAGGAGGTGGCGAATCTCGTCACGGCGCGCACGCGCGCCATCGTCATCATCAATCCCAACAACCCGACCGGCGCGGTGTATCCGCACGCTGTGCTCGCGGCCCTGGCACGCCTCGCCGAGCGGCAGCGGCTGGCAGTGTTCAGCGACGAGATCTACGATCAGATGACCTACGATGGCGCAGCGTTCGTGCCGATGGCGACGCTGGTACACGACACGCTGTGCGCAACGATGTCGGGGCTGTCCAAGGTCTACCGGGCCTGTGGCTACCGCGTGGGCTGGGCGGCGTTCTCTGGCCGCACCCACATGGCGGCAGAGTACCTCTCCGCGCTCGAGCTGCTGTCCTCGCTCCGTCTGTGCAGCAACGTGCCGGCGCAGTGGGCGGTACAGACCGCGCTCGGGGGCCATCAGAGCATCCGCGAGCTGGTCTCACCCTCCGGCAGGCTGCACGCCTCGCGCGCCGCCATCCTGGCGGCGGTGGGACGCAGCCGCTTTCTCACGCTCGCCCCTCCGGGCGGGGCGATGTACGCCTTCGTCGGCGTCGATCAGCGCACGCTGCCCGGCTTCGACGATCAGCAGTTCGCGCTCGACCTGCTCGAGCAGAAGCACGTGCTGGTCGCCCCCGGAGTCAGCTTCAACGTGCCTTACGCCAATCACTTCCGCATCACGAACCTGCCGGACGCCGCGACGCTGCGCGAAGTGTTCGCGCGGATCGAGGAGCTGTTGTCGGCCTACGAAGCAGCAGGCAGCACGGCGGCTCCTGCGGCGATGGGCACGGGCAATGTCGCCCGCTGCGCCGCTCGTTTCAAGTGAGTTGTAAAGAATAGAGTGTAATACTCTGACTTGTTTAAGATCCCAAGCGATGTAGACGCTCATCTCCGCGCCGGCGGGACGCTCCTGGTTCCGACCCCGCAGCGCGTGCGCGCCGTTCAGCTGGCGTACGCGGCTGCTCACCTTGCGCGTGCATCCCGCGTCTGGGCGAGTCCGGACGTGCTGACCCCGGCACAGTGGGCGCGGCGCGAGTGCGAGCGGCGCGCGGAGGCCGCTCCCGCGCAATGGCCACGCGTTCTCGGCGCGAGTGAGGAATGGCTGCTGTGGCGGCGTGCTGCCCAGGAAGCCTTGCGGGAGCTGCCATTTCTCGATGCCGGGACCTTGGGTGAGGCGCTGCAGCGCTCGAGTGAGCGGGCCGCGGACTACGGCCTGAGAATCGCAGGCGGCCCCGCGGGCAGCGAGCCACAGCTGCTCTACGAGACACACCGCCTGGTCGAGGCACGCAGCCGCGAGCTCAAGGCAGCGCCGGTGAGCGCCCTCGCGGGGAGGCTCACCCCCCTTACCGACACATCGCTCTGGCTGCGCGGCTTCGATGCGCGCCTGCCGCCCCGGCTCGCATCGCTCGCGGGCACCTCTGCTGCCGAAGCCGCGCGTGCGGCCGCTGAGCGCGCACCGCGTGCCGTGCGCACGCCGGATGGGCTGTCGCAGATGGAGGCCATCGCTGCCTGGTGTCGCGAGCGCCTCGGGCAACAGGCGGATGCGCGCTTACTCGTCGTGCTGCCGGGCACGGCGGGAGAGCGGCAGCGCCTCGCCGCACTCATCCATTCGAGCCTCGACCCGGGTGCCGTGCTCTGTGATGCGGACCGCGCGCGCCCGGCGGTCAGCATCGAAGGCGGTGAATCGTTCGCCTCGCTCGCCTTGCCCTCGCACGCCCTCACCGCGCTCGATGTCCTCTCGGGAGCGGAAGTGGAGTCTGCGACCCTCGGCGACTGGCTCACGTCGCCATGCTGGGAGCGGCCGCACAGCTTCGCGCGCGCAGCGCTCGCCCGCGTGCTGCGCCAGCACGCCCCGACCCGTCTCAGCCTGCGCGAGCTCCTCGGGGCGCTGCAGCTCGTGCCGGCGCCGCTGAAGCCGGCCGCGCACGAGCTCGATTCGCTCCTGCGCCGCGCAGCCGGCCAGGTCGCGGAAGGGGGCGGCTCGCCGCGACGCTGGGCCGAATGCTTCTCGGCCGCGCTGGCGGCGCTGACCTGGCCCGGTTCGCTCCCCCCCGACACTGCCGTGCACCAGACTCGCCTGAGATGGGGCGAGCTGCTCGAGGAGTTCGGCGAGCTCGCCCCGAGCGTGGGCACGCTCGCGCGTGCCGAGGCACTGGATTTGCTGCGCGCGCTCGCGCGGCGCAGCGCCTACCGGCCTGCGGATGATGACGCCCCGGTGACCATCTCGCCGATGCTCGCCGATCCGGTCGTGATCTACGACGGCATCTGGGTCGGAAACCTGAGCGCCGACGTGCTGCCGCAGCCGGTGGCGCCGGACCCGTTCCTGCCGCACCGCGCGCAGCTCGCAGCGGGCATGCCGGAGGCGAGCCCTGCGGGGCGGCGCGCGCAGGCGGAAACGCTGCTCGCTGCCTGGCGCGCGGGCGCGCGCGAGCTCGTGCTGTCCGTGGCGGCCCGTGAGAAGGACCTGGAATTGCTGCCGAGTCCCTGTCTCGCACGCTTTGCGCTCGAGGAGGAGAGACCGCCGGGTTCCTGGCTGGCATTGCGCATCCACCGGGCGGGGTGCACCGAGAGCCTGCCGGATCCCACTGGCACGACCTACAACGCGCTTGCACCGCTGCCTTCGGGAACCCGGGCACTGACGCTACAGAGTGCCTGTCCGTTTCGCGCCTACGCGGAGCTGCGTCTCGGGGCGGAAGCCCCCGAGCAGGCCGAGCCCGGCGTGCCCATGGACCAGCGTGGCCTCTTGCTGCACGCAGCGCTGCAGGCCTTCTGGGAGCGACTGGGCGACTCTCAGGCGCTGGCGGCACTGGACGAGGACGCGCGTGAGGCCCTGATCGGGGAGTGCGTGCGACAGGCGGCGACGGTGCTGTCGTTCGAGCTGCGCGGGCGCCGGCGCCGGCGGCGGCCGCCCGATGCGCAGTTCGACCTGTTCACCGTGCTCTCCCCGGCGCTCGAGCGCGAGTGCCGCCGCGCGCAGAGCCTGATCGGTCGTCTGTGCACACTGGAGCTCGCGCGGCCACCCTTCACGGTGGAGGCCACCGAGCACACCACGGAGCTGGCGCTCGGCGGCGGCCGCCTGCGCATGCGGCTCGATCGCGTGGACCGGCTGGAAAACGGCCGCGCCGTGCTCGACTACAAGAGCGGCCGGCCCGGGAGTCCCGACTGGTACGGCGAGCGACCGACCCATCCGCAGCTGCTCGCGTACGCGACCGCCCTCGGCGAAGAGGGCAAAGAGGTCGTGGCGCTCGCGACCGTGAACCTCACGGCCCGCGAGGTGCGCTTCACCGGCGTCGCAGCCGCCGCGGAGCTCCTGCCCAGGGTGCGCGCGCTGCCGGGCGAGGCGGGCGCCCCCGGCGACTGGAGTGGACAGCGGGCGCGCTGGCGCGAGCTCATCGGGCAGCTGATCCGCGCCTTCCTTGCCGGTGAGGCACGCGTGGACCCGGCCGCGGGTGCCTGTGACCACTGCCACCTGGCCGACCTGTGTCGCATCGGTGCGCATCTTGCCCCCGAAGCGGCCGCGCACGCGGATGAAGTCGATGAATGATCCGGTGGAGCATCTGGATGAGGCGGCGCGCGCTGCCGCGACCGCGCCCGCGGCCTCGATTCTGCTCGAAGCGCCGGCCGGCTCTGGCAAGACGGCGGTGCTCACGCGCCGTTACCTGCGGCTGCTGTGCACTGTCGACGATCCGGGCGAGATCCTCGCGATCACCTTCACGCGCAAGGCGGCCGCCGAAATGCGCGCGCGCGTCCTGCGGGCGCTGCGCGGTGAGGTCGCGGCGAGCGACCCGGAAGGTGATGCGCTGCGTGAACTCGCGGAGGCGGCGCTCGCGCACGGTGCGGCGCGCCGCTGGCGAATCAGCGATGAGCCGCAGAGTCTGCGCATCCAGACCATCGACTCGTTCAACTACTGGCTCGCGAGCCAGCTGCCGGTCGCATCGCGCGCCGGTGCAGTGTTGCAGGTCAGCGAAGCGGTGGGCGAGCTCTACCGGCGCGCGGCGCGCCGCACGCTGCTCGCGGCGGACGCCGAAGCGGATCTGGCGGGCGATGCGCAGCTGCTGTTCGAGCGACTCGACAACCACTGGCTGAATCTCGAACGGCTCATCGCGCAGATGCTGCACGAGCGTGCCCACTGGCTGCGCTTCGTCGCCGCCGAGGATCCGCAGAGTCTGTGCCGTCGCGTCAACGACAGCCTCGGCTCGCTGGCACGCACGCGCCTGCAGGGGTTGTGCGCGCTCATTCCGCAGGTGCTACGCGAGCGCGCTGCAACGCTCCCCGGCTGCGGCACGCTCGGCAGCGAGCCGCAGGATCTGCCCCGCTGGAAGCGCTTCGCCACGCTGGTGGTGACCGGCAAGGACTGGCGCAGCCAGCTGACGGCGCATCGGCTGGGGCCTGAGTTCGCGCCCACCGGCCTGCGCGCACGGCTGCGCGATCTCATTGCCGATCTCGCTCGCCTTCCCGGCAGCCGCGCGGCGCTGCTCGAGCTGCGCGCAGCACCGGCGGCGCAGCTCGCACCCGACGATGCCGCGGCCATCGGCTCGCTGGCGCGGCTGCTGTACCGCGCCGCAGCGGAGCTGCACGCCGAGTTCGCGCACGCGGGACGCGTCGACTACACCTATGTCACCGGCGCGGCGCGCGCCGCGCTCAGCGAGGAGGGCGCGCCGACCGACCTGGCGCTGCGCGCAGGACTTGACCTGCGGCACATCCTGGTGGACGAATTTCAGGACACATCGCTCACGCAGTTTCAGTTGCTGGAGATGCTCACCGCCGGCTGGGAGCCGGGCGACGGGCGCACGCTGTTCGTGGTAGGTGATCCGATGCAGTCGATCTACCGCTTCCGCGACGCAGAGGTCGGGCTGTTTCTGCGGGCGCGGGCGGCGGGCATCGGCGGCGTGCCGCTGACGCCGCTGCGCCTGACGCGCAACTTCCGCGCCACGCCGGCGTTGGTCGCCTTCACGAACGACACCTTCGCGCCGGTGTTCCCGCCGCATGATGACGTGCGCTCCGGAGGCGTGAGCTACCGCGAGAGCTTCGCGGCGCGCGCGGCGGCGGCCGTCCTCGCCGACACGGCTGCGGTATCGCTGCAGCTGTTTCCCGAGGACCGTGCGGCTGAGGCGCGGGCGATCGCAGCGCGCATCGCGCGCCTGCGCAGCCTCGATCCGCCCGGCAGCGTCGCCGTGCTGGTGGTCGCGCACGCGCACGCGGTGCCGGTGATCGCGGCGCTCGAGGCACAGGGGCTCGCTACGCTCGGTGTCGACCTCGTGCCGCTGCGCGAGCGGCTGATCGTGCGCGATCTGGTGCAGCTCACGCGCGCGCTCTACGATCTCGCCGACCGCAGTGCCTGGCTCGCCGTGCTGCGGGCACCGTGGTGCGGAGTGAGCCTGCGGACGCTCAGCGCACTCTCGCGCCGCGACGACGCGGAGCTGATCATCGAGGCCCTCGGCAATCCCGAGCGGCTGGCGCGCTGTGAGGGCGAGGAGCGCGCGCGGCTCGAGCGGGTGCGGGAAGTCCTCGGCGAGGCGCTGCGCGCACGCTCCGCCTCCGCAACGACTGACTGGCTGGAGCGGACCTGGCTGCGCCTCGGGGCGGCCGACGCTTATCGGGCAGAGGAGCTCGCGGATGCGCGCACGCTGTTCGCCTCGCTCGCCGAGAGCGAGACGGCCGCCGAGTGGCGCGGCCCGGCGGACTTGCCGGCGCTCCTCGAGCATCTCTACAGCGCGAGCACTGCGGCCGACAACCCGGTCCAGGTGATGACCATCCACCGCGCCAAGGGGCTGGAGTTCGACCACGTGATCGTGCCCGCGCTCGAGCGCGCCACGCGCAGCGCGGAGCGCCGGCTGCTGGGTTGGATCGACGTGCCCGGGGAGAGCAGCGCCAGCGAGCTGCTCATCGCACCCATTCCACCGGTCGGGGCGGAGGAGGGGGCCTTGAGCCGTTACCTGAAGGACCTGCACCGTCAGCGGGCGCTCCATGAGCGTGCCCGGCTGATGTACGTGGCCGCGACCCGCGCGCGGCGCACCCTGTGGCTGTCGGCGGCGCCGGCGACGGACGAGTACGGGCGGGTGAAGCCCGACCCGCGGAGCCTGCTGGCGACGCTCTGGCCGGCACTCGGTCCGCAGTTCACCGTAGCCACAGAGGCGTCCGCAGTGCCCGCGCCGCCCGTGCGCCGTGCGCCGCCGCTCACGCGCCTGCGCCCAGGCTGGCGGCCGGCAACGCCCGCAGCGCCGGTCACGCTCCGGCGGCTGCCCGCGGCCTACCTGCAGCTGGAACCGCCCGAATTCAGCTGGGTGCGCGAGACCCAGCGCGATATCGGCACGGTGGTGCACGGCTGGCTGGCGCGGCTCGCGCAGGCACCGCGGCTGCCGCCCGCGGCAGCGCTCGAAGAGGACAGCGCTGCGCTGCTCGCGCAGCTCGAGCGGCTCGGCGTGCCGCAGCGTGAGCAGCGGCGTGCACTGGCTGACAGTCTCGCGGCGCTGCGCCGCACGCTCACTGATCCGCGCGGCCGCTGGCTGCTGTCCGGTGAGCATCGCGATGCACACTGTGAGTGGGAGCTGAGCGGGGTGAGTGGCGGGCGGCTGCGCAGCGTGAAGATCGATCGCAGCTTCATCGACGAGCAGGGCACGCGCTGGGTGATCGACTACAAGACGAGTCGCCACGAGGGTGCAGACCTAGAGGGCTTTCTCGCCCAGGAGCTCGAGCGTTACCAGGGGCAGCTCGAGAGCTATCGCGAGCTGGCGCGTGCGCTCGGCCCGGAGCCGGTGCGTGCCGCGCTGTACTTTCCGCTGCTGGGTGAGTTCCGCGAGCTGCCGTGAGCCTTCGACGCCTGGCGCAGGCGCGCCATCGCACCGCGGGTCAGAAGGTTCCGGCCAGCGAGAACGGTCGCCGGCCGGTTGCATCCGGCGAGCCGAGGAAACGCAGGTTGTTGACGATCTCGGGCGGTGCGCCGCGTCGTGCCGCGATCAGCCCCTCGAGCTCGTAGCCGGGCTGCGCCGTCAGGCGCAGCGTGCCTTCGAGCGCGAGCGGACCGTCCAGGTCGCGCAACTTACCGACCTGCTCGCCGTTGCCGCCCGGGAAGACCAACAGGTAGCTGCCGAGGGGCGTGTCGGCGCCGCTGCGGTCCTCGAGATTGCGCACCTCGATGCGACCCTGCAGCTCCTTGATGGCGCCGCGCTGCAGCTCGATGAGCGCGAGCTCCGCGTGCGCCTGTCCGCTCACGCTTGCCGGTACCGCGCTCGACAGTCGCGGGTCGAGCGCCGCATCGGCGGTGACATTGCGTGCGATGATCCTCTGGCCGAGGGCGAGCTCCACGTCGCCGCTCGCTGTGGCCGCGCCGTGCGCGAGCGTCACGTGTGCCGCGAGGCGCCCGCGCAGCAGCGACAGCGGCTTCAGGTCCCAGCTGAGATCACCGAGCGCGGTGCCGCCGACAGTGAGGTTCGCGCAGCTGCCGCTCCACAGCGAGCCATCGATACCCGCGCACGGGCCAGGGACGACGCTCTGCGGCACGATCCATGCGGCCGGCATGCGTGCGATGAGGATGATCGCAAAGGCGAGCGCCGCAACCAGCGCGATCGACAGTCCGCGCTTCACTTCAGCCCGCGTGCAGTACGATGGCGGCGTTCACCAGCCCCGGAGCGCCTGCCCGCTCGATCGTCGCCGAGTCGACCGACACGCCGTTCTGCTGCGCGAGTCTTGCCAGCCAGCCGACGAGCGTGTCGAACGGTGCTTTCTCCAGGCGGATCGACAGGCTGCCCGTGGCTCCAGGCTCGCTGCCGGCGAGCGAGCTCGCCAGCCCCGCCTCACGCGCCGAGCGGTCGACGATCACCAGCAGTGATTCGCCGCTGGCGGCCGGAGGCGGCGCGATGCCGGTCAGCTCGGGTGCGACACTCTGCATCCAGGCGAGGTCGGCATGCTTCTTCGCCAGGCGCTGCTGCGCGTGGGCGACGGCGCGATCGAGCGGCACGACGATGCCGAACACCAGCAGCAGCACCGTGGCCACACTGCCGACGGCGAGCATGCGCCGCTCACGCGCGCTGAGCGTTGCGAGCGACTCGAACGACAGTGACGACAGCGACGCAAGTGACAGCTTCATGGCCCCTCAGGTCCCCTTGGAGTGCATCGCGATGCGCCCCTCGTAGCCGGAGCCAGCGTTGTTGCCGCCGGCAAGATCGGCCTGCCAGCCGTTGTCACGCAGCGACTGGCTCACGCGGTCGAGACTTGCGGCATCGGGAGCCGAGAGCTTCATCTCCAGCGAGCCGCCCTTGAAGTTGAGCCCCAGCACGTTGGTGCCCGGGGCTGCGCCGCGCGCCTGTACCAGCGCCTGCAGCGCGGGCAGCAGTCCGCCGCCGGCGCCGCGGGCTGCCTGCAGCCGCTGCTCCATGCGGGCGCGCGCATCCGCCACGGGCGGCTCGCCCGGCAGGGCGCTGTGGAAAGTCGTACGGATGGAGGCATCGAGCTGATGCTCGCGCTTCTTCAGCACCTGCAGCTCGACCGTCTTGCCCACCACGTGCAGCCCCACCAGGCAGGCGAGCAGGATCGCGGCCACGCGCCAGGCGCGCAGGCCGACGGCGCGCGAGGAGGTCGGGGTGTAGGTCCCCTGCAGCAGATTGATGAGTGAGCCCGACGGCAGCTGCTGCGCGAACAGGGCGAGGGGGCCGCCGGTGAGCAGCTGTACCTTGATGCCGTCGAAGTGCGGCCGTGCCGACTCGACCTGGGCCGAGTGGCGCTGCCACTCGGGCGCACCGGTGTAGAGGATGAGGCCGCGCGCGCCGGTGGCCGTGGTATCGGCGCCGGACTGCGCGATCAGCAGCGCCTCGGCCAGTGCATCCGCCGGCAGCGTCACCGGCGAGCCGCCGGGGGGTCGCACGAACACCCCGTCCTCCTCGAGCAGCGCGACCGCCTGCCCGGGGTTCTCCGGCAGCAGGTTGCTGTCCGCATACATCACGTCCGGCTCTATGCCGGCGCCGTGCAGCGTGCTCAGCCAGCCATCGAGCAGGCTGCGCGCCACGACCGCCACCGGCGCCCGCGGGGAGTCGGCGGCGCGCCGGCCGATGGCGAAGTGCAGCTGCTCGATGTCCTCCGCCAGATGCTCCTCGAGCGCGTAGGGCACGAGCTGCGCGAGCTTCGTGCCGGCGCGCAGCGGCACGTCCGGCTCGGCGAGCAGCACGTCCGCGCCGGGTACCAGCACGCAGATGCGCCGGCCGGC
Source organism: uncultured Gammaproteobacteria bacterium (assembly GCA_963837075.1). Taxonomy (GTDB): domain Bacteria; phylum Pseudomonadota; class Gammaproteobacteria; order Steroidobacterales; family Steroidobacteraceae; genus 13-2-20CM-66-19. The sequence goes on from CAWILY010000009.1 coordinate 2,961,043, forward strand.
GGTGCGTGCCGCAGCGAGGGCCAGCGGCCCGCTCTGCGGCGGGCCGACCGGCGCGCCGCGCGGATCGACGATGAGCCACGTGGCCGCCAGTTCGGGATCGCGCGGCAGACGCAGCAGCAGCCAGTCAGACATGGGCGGATCCTGTCATCAAATGCCTGCGTGCACCCGTCGATTGCGTCACTGTGAAGCGCCTCACTGCAGCGAGAAACTGCGCTGGATCGGCCGCACCGCGCCGGTGGCGTCCTGGTACAGGAGACTGTACAAGTTGAATTCCGCACTGCCAATGGTGACGAAGCTCGTCAGGCGGAAGAAGGTCGACTGCTGGCCGAAGACCCGACTTGCGCCGGCAGTGAAGCCCTTCTGAGGGAACGCCGCCTGGTAGTTCGCGAGCGTCGGGAAACAGCCGTTGGCTTGCGCCCGGTTCTTGTCGAGCGCGCCCGCTTCCGCGCTGAACTCGGTGTGTCCGGCGCCGAGAAACGCATCGAGCACCTTGTCCTTCGCGGTGCAGACGTTGAGCGTGGTGCCGTTCGGCAGCGCAGCCACGTACGGCTCGATGAGCAGGTAGCGGTCGCGCCCGAAGCCCGGCAGCGCGAGCAGCTCACTGGTGCTGGTGATGTAGCGGTTGGCGGTGCGGTAGGGCGGCGTCTGGCCCATGTAGACGCTGTCCTCCGCGCCGTCCGGGTTCTGCGGCACGATGTCGGCGTCGATCCAGTCGACCAGGTAGCCGGTCCACTTTGGCTCGAGTCCCAGCAGCTCCAGCAGCTGCGTGAAGGCGGCGGCATAGGTGGGATTGGGTGTGCCGTCCTTGTTCACCAGGTTGTTGAGATTCAGCCGGCCCTGCATGTCCTCGAGCGAGGCCTCGAGCATGACGCCGGGCACCACCTCGAGCGGCCCGTAGGGCTTGTCCCATCCCTGTCCGATGTAGGTGTGCGACGGATCGCTCTGGTGAAACTGCCGCAGCGCGTAAGCCGAGAGCGCCTCCGCTCCCTGCTCGATCTGCAGCGACTGATCGAAGGCATAGGTCGCGGTGCCGCGTCGCGCCGTCATGGCGTTCTCGTAGCCCACCGCCGCAGCGAGGATGGTGCCGAGCGCGACCAGCAGGATCGCAACCAGGAGCGCGATGCCCTGCTGCGAGCGGCGCGAGGGCCTGCGCCGCTGGCGCTGCGCGCGCGAAGCGCGGCGGGGCGCGCCGCTCATGCGGCGACCTCGATGACGCGCACGATCTTGCCCCAATCCTCGGTGTCGAGCGTGATCTCCACCGCCAGCGGCCGCTCGCGCAGCACCATCTCGAGCGATGTGCCGACGAGGACGGTGGAGGTGGCCGGCGGCCACTGCTCCTGCCAGTTGTGAGTGACGTCGAGATAGCGGAACGTGACCGCCTTCAGGTGCGTGAGCAGGTCACGCTTCACCGTGGTGCTGGCGAGCGTCGGGTCGAGCACGTTCCAGTGTTCGCGCCGCAGCGTGCCGTTTTCGAAAAAATAGGCTACGCGCTGCAGGCCCGGCCGCTGCAGTCCCGCAGGATTCGCCCAGCCGTCGCGCGTGAGCTGCACGAGCGGCTGCGTGCCGGGCACGCTTCCCTGTAGCGCCGGCTGTGCCGGCTCGTCACCGACCGCCTGGCGCACCGGGCGCGGTGCGAGCTGCACGAAATCCTGCTCGAGCACGCGCACCGCGTTCTGCAGCTCGAGCAGGTGCGCCTGCTGCTCCTTCAGCGAGTCGTGGGTGGTGAGCGCCTGGCGGATCGCGCCGTAGCCCATGGAGAACATCAGCGCGGCGATGAACAGCGCCACCAGGAGCTCGAGCAGCGTGAAGCCGCGGCCGCGGCGGCTCACTGCGAGCTCCCGGGCGGAATATTGGGATCGGACTGCGGCGGCGGGGTCGGGGCGCTCTGCGGGCTGCCCTGCGTCTGCGAGCCACCGAGGGTATCCGGGCCACCGAGCGTGTCGGGCCCGCCGATCGAGTCGCTGCTGCCGGCTCCCGCGGGCGCGCCGCCCGGACCGAGCGGACCGATCGTTCCGGGCACACCCAGACCCTGCGAACCGTTCGCGCCGACACCACCCGCGGCATTCGGCAGCCCGCTCTGACCGGTGAGCATCTGCGCGCCCCAGTCCGGCTGGTAGCCATTCGGTATGCCCACTGCATCACCCTGAATGCCGCTCACGGTGGTCAGCCAGCCGTTGTCGTCGCCCGCCTTGACCTCCGCGGGGCGCACTTTCACGTCGATACGCACCACGCCCGGGACCTCGGTCGCGACCACTTCCTGGCGCCAGTGCCAGCTGCGACCGGCGAAATCGCTGTCGCCGTCGCTGGTGCCGACCGGCGTCAGCTGCCCCGAGAGGCGCAGGCCCGCAATCCGGTTGACGGCCAGCCACTGCGCGAGCGTCTTGTCGCGCAGATACGAGATCGTTTCTGCGGAGGAGGACAGCGCCCCGAGCACAGCCGCCATGCCGATCGCCACTATCGCGAGCGCGACCAGCACTTCGATCAGGGTGAAGCCGCGCGCGCTCTTCAAGGCTTCCGCTCCATCATCGGCTGCTCGATGATCTGACCCTTGTCGTCCGGGCTGACGGTGACGCTGCGCAGGCCGCCGTCGCGCTCGAGTGTGGCGGTGAAGCTGGAGAGATCGCCGTTCGAGAAGATCATCACCTGCGGCGTCTTGTCCTTGGCATCATCGGGGCGCGTGAGCACCACCTGACGGGCGTCTACCGTGACCTTGAAGCTCAACCCTTCCGGCAACCTGCGGGCAGCGAGCGCATCGTCCTCGAACACGCCGCGCCACGCGGCACGGCGATTGTCGTAGGCCACGAACTCGTAGCCGTCGTCCCGGAACAGCACGCCGTACTCGCGCGTCTGCAGCTCCGCCTGCTCGCGTGCGTAAGTGAACAGCGCCAGCAGTCGGTCGCTCTCTTTCTCGAGCTCGTGATCCCGCCCGGTGAGACTGACCGACAGCAGCATGCCCGCCGAGACGACGGCGATGATGACGACGACGACGAGGATCTCGATCAGTGTAAAGCCGGCGTCCGCCGGCGCGGCGCCGGAAGGCCGCCCAGGCCCTCTAGTCGCCCATGTTCCAGTTGCCGATGTCGGCATCGATGCCATCCCCGCCAGGCTGCCCGTCGGCGCCGAGGCTGTAGAGGTCGTACTCCTTGCCGTGCGTGCCGGGAATCACGTACTGGTAGTCGTTTCCCCACGGGTCCTTGCTGATGCGCTGGATGTAACCGCCCGGTTTCCAATGTTTGATCGACGGATCGGTCGGCTGCGTGCTGAGCGCGGCCAGTCCCTGCTCGGTCGTGGGGTACCTGGAGTTGTCCAGGCGGAACATGGTGAGCGCGGTCTCCAGGCTCTGGATGTCCTGCTTCGCCTTGGCGACACGCGCCTCGTCCACCTTGCTGATGACGGTCGGCACGATCACCGCCGCCAGCAGGCCAATGATAACCACCACCACCATGATCTCGATCAGGGTGAAGCCGGCGGCACGTCCGTGGCGGCGATGTCTGCTAACCTGTTGAATAATGTGGCTCATGCGCTTGAGGGTCCCGGCGGCATCTGCGCCGTCTGGCTCGGCTGTACGACGGGTCCGGATCATAACAAATGAGGGTGTGCTGCCTTTGTGAACCACGTGCACGGGGTGCTCAAGTCTCTCAATTGCGACGGTCGCCGGGGCCTGGCACTGCTGGCGGCGTGCCTGCTGCTGCTGCTGCCGGGGCTCGCCGGGGAGGGAGGCCGGCAGCTGCTGCGCTACGACCGCACCGGCATCGCCGCGGGACAGTACTGGCGGCTCGTGAGTGCCCACCTGGTTCACCTGGATCTGCGGCATGCCCTCCTCAACGCGCTGGGGCTGATCCTGATGTGGGCGCTGTTCGCCCGGGATTACTCGCCACGCGGCTGGCTCATCATTGTGCTCGCCAGCATCGCCGCCATCGACGCGGGGTTGTGGCTCGGCGATTCGACCGTGCTGTGGTACGTGGGTTCCTCAGGCGCGCTGCACGGCGTGATGGCGGCCGGGGCGCTGGCGCACCTACGCACCGGAGAGCGCGACGGCTGGATCCTGCTGGCGGTGCTGGTACTGAAGCTCGCCTATGAACAGCACGTCGGTGCATTGCCGTTCTCGGGACGGGATCCGGTGGTGGTCGATGCGCACCTGTACGGTGTGCTCGGCGGATTGGGCGCGGCGGCGTTCCTGAAGCCGCGCGCGGTGCCGTTATAATTTCCGGCAGCGGTTGCGCTGCGGGGGTCTATGTCGTTTGCATTCGTATTTGCGGGCCAGGGCTCGCAGTCGGTCGGCATGCTGGCGGCGCTCGCCGCTGCGGCGCCGCTGGTGCGGCAGACCTTCGATGAGGCCTCCGGGGTGCTCGGCTACGATCTGTGGCAGCTCGTCAGCACAGGTCCGGAGGAGGAGTTGAATGCGACCGAGCGCACGCAGCCGGCGATGCTCGCGGCCGGCATCGCCACCTGGCGCGCGTGGCGCGAGCGTGGTGGTGCGGTCCCGGCAGTCGTCTCGGGGCACAGCCTCGGCGAGTTCAGCGCGCTGGTGTGCGCCGGGTCGCTCGACTTTCCCGCGGCGATCGAGCTGGTGCGCTTCCGCGGCCGGGCCATGCAGGAGGCCGTACCGGCCGGCAGCGGCGCGATGGCCGCGGTGCTCGGGCTCGAGGACCAAGCGGTGATCGCCGTGTGCCGCGAAGCCGCCCGCGGTGCGGTCGTGGAGCCGGTCAATTTCAACTCCCCGGGGCAGGTGGTGATCGCCGGGGAAAGCGCGGCCGTGCAGCGTGCGCTGGAAGCGGCCAAGACGCGCGGCGCGAAGCGCGCGCTGCTGCTGCCGGTGAGCGTGCCGGCGCACAGCAGCCTGATGCGCAGCGCGGGCGAGCGGTTGAAGGTTGAGCTGCAGCGGCTCGAGCTGCGCGCCCCGCGCATCCGTTACCTGAGCGCCGTCGATGCCCGCGAGCATCACGACCCGGCTGATATCCGCGAGCTCCTGGTGCGACAGCTGTCCAGCCCGGTGCGCTGGACCGACACGCTGCGCGCACTCGCCGCGGGCGATATCGCGCAGGTCATCGAGTGCGGGCCCGGCAAGGTGCTGACCGGACTGAATCGCCGCATCGAGCGGCGTGCAGAGCTCAGTTTCCTTGCGCTGGAGGATCCGCCCTCGCTCGCTGCGGCGCTCGAGGCCACCGGAGGTGGGCCCCATGCTTGAGAATCAGGTTGCGCTCGTCACCGGTGCCTCGCGTGGCATCGGCAATGCCATCGCGCTGGCCTTGGGCGCCGCCGGGGCCCGGGTCATCGGCACGTCCACCAGCGCGGAAGGCGCGACGCGGCTCGCTGCGACGCTCACCGCGCAAGGCAGCAGCGGGCGCGGCATGGTGCTCGATGCCGGCAGCGCGGCCTCGATCGATGCGCTGATGGCTGAGCTCGAGCGGGCGGGCGAGCTGCCCGCAATCCTGGTGAACAACGCTGCGATCACCCGCGACACGCTGCTGCTGCGCATGAAGCCGGAGGACTGGGATGCGGTGATCGCCACCAACCTCACCGCCGTGTTCCGTCTCTCCAAAGCCTGTGTGCGCTACATGATGAAAGCGCGCTTCGGGCGCATCGTGAATCTCACCTCCATCGTTGGCCTGACCGGCAACGCCGGGCAGGCCAATTACGCTGCCGCCAAGGCCGGGCTCCTCGGCTTCACCAAGTCGCTCGCCAAGGAGCTCGCCTCGCGCGGCATCACCGTGAACGCGGTGGCGCCGGGGTTCATCGATACCGACATGACACGCGCGCTCTCCGATGAGCAGCGTCAGGCACTCATGACGCAGATCCCCGCCGGTCGGCTCGGCACGCCCGCGGACGTCGCCGCCGCAGTGCTGTTTCTCGCCTCGCCCCAGGCGTCCTACATCACCGGTGAGACGCTGCACGTAAACGGTGGCATGTACATGCCTTGAGCCCGGCCGTTCCCGTGGATGCCGTTCGAGCAGCGCGACAGGGGAGGCCGGCGGGGCGCATGGCGCACGGCTTGCGGCGACACTTTCGCCAGTAAAAACAAACACTCGCACCCTTAATGCACGAGTGGCAGGCCGGGGGGTGTTCCCCTACAATACCGCGCCCGCTACCACCCTCGGGTGCCGCAGCGGTGCAGCCCGTATTTTAAAGCCTACACAAGGACCAACCGCTAATGAGCACAGTCGAGCAGCAGGTCAAAGCGATCGTTGCCGAGCAGCTGGGCGTCAAGCAGGAGCAGGTCACGAACGATGCCTCGTTCGTCGATGACCTGGGCGCCGATTCGCTCGACACCGTCGAGCTGGTGATGGCTCTCGAAGAGGAATTCGAGATCGAGATCCCGGACGAGGATGCCGAAAAGATCACCACCGTCCATCAGGCCATCGACTACATCAACGAACGCCGCAGCAAGTCCTGAGCCGACTTTCCTCGCGCGTACAGGAAGCGTGTGAGCAAGCGCCGCGTCGTCGTCACGGGTCTTGGCGTGGTGTCTCCGGTCGGGAGCACCGTCCAGTCGGCATGGGATGCCATCCTGCGCGGGGAGAGCGGCATCGGCCCGGTGACACGCTTCGATGTGTCCGCGTTTCCGGTGCGCATCGGCGGCCAGGTGCGCGACTTCGACATCAGCGCCTACATCCCGCCCAAGGAAGCCCGCCGCATGGACGACTTCATGCACTACGGCGTCGCTGCCGGCGTGCAGGCGGTCGCGGACTCCGGCATCGACTTCTCCAAGTCCGATCCGACCCGCTGCGGCGCGGTATGCGGTGCCGGCATCGGCGGCCTCTGGACCATCGAGCAGGATTACGAGGAATACCTGAAGGCCAACAGCCCACGGAAGATCTCACCGTTCTTCGTCCCGGCGACCATCATCAACATGATCGCCGGGCACCTGTCGATTCGCTATGGCCTCAAAGGGCCCAATCTCGGCGTCGTGACCGCGTGCACGACCTCGACCCATGCCATTGGGCTTGCGATGCGCACCATCCAGTACGGCGATGCGGACCTGATCATCGCCGGCGGGGGCGAGATGGCCACCACGCGCTGCGGACTCGGCAGTTTCGGACAGGCCAAGGCGCTCTCGACGCGCAACGATGCGCCCAAGGAAGCGAGCCGCCCGTGGGATGCGGACCGCGATGGTTTCGTGCTGAGCGACGGCGGCGGCGCGGTGCTGCTCGAGGAGCTCGAGCATGCGCGCCGGCGCGGCGCGCACATCTACGCCGAGCTCGTCGGCTTCGGCATGAGCGGTGATGCTCATCACATCACCGCACCGCCAGAAGACGGCGAGGGCGCGCGGCTGTCCATGCTGCACGCCCTGCGCGATGCGGGGCTCGATCCGTCGGCGGTGCACTACGTCAACGCCCACGCCACGTCCACTCAGCTCGGCGACAAGGCGGAGACGGTGGCCATGAAGCGCGCCTTCGGCGCGCACGCGCGGCAGCTCGCCGTGAGCTCGACCAAGTCCATGACCGGCCATCTGCTGGGCGCCGCCGGCGTGGTCGAGGCGATCTTCTCGATGCTCGCCATCCGCGATCAGGTCGCACCGCCGACCATCAACTACCACACCCCCGATCCGGACTGCGACCTGGACTACGTGCCGAACACCGCGCGGCAGATGAAGATCGAGGTGACCCTGTCGAATTCGTTCGGCTTCGGCGGCACCAACGGCTCGCTGGTGTTCCGGCGCTTCAGCGCCTGAGCACGGCCAAGGTCTGTCCACGCACACCCCCCTCGTCCTCCCGCTCGACGTTCCGCCACAGGTGTTGCGCCGCCTGGCGGCAGCCGATCCCGGCCGCTATCCGCTGCTGCTCGACAGCGCCGCGGCGGGGCCGCTCGGTCGCGCCAGTGTGCTGCTCGCCGAGCCGCGCGCGGCGCTGTGGCTCGATGCCGATGGCCGTCTCGAGGCGCAGGGGCTCACACCGCGTGGCGGCGGGTTTCTCGAAGCGCTGGAGAACTGGTGGCTCGAGGAGCGCGCCGCGGAGACGGCCGCGAGCGCGACCTTGCCCTTTGCCGGCGGCTGGGCGGTTTTTCTGGGCTACGAGCTGGCGCACGAGATCGAGCCGCACCTCGCCCTGCCACGTACACCCCTTCCGTGGCAGGCGTTCGCGCTGCGCACGCCGTGCGCGCTGGTGCACGATCTTGCGCACGGACGGGTCCTGGCAGTCGCGGAAGCCGGTAGCGCGCACGCTCTCGAGCGCATCGCAGCCGATGCGCGCGCCGCTGCCCGGGCGCCCGAGCCGCCCGACCTGCTGCGCATCGGTCGTGTGTACGAGGAGGAGCCGGAGGCCTACCTGCAGCGCGTGCGCCGTGCCAAGGAATACGTGGCGGCGGGCGACATTTACCAGGCCAACCTGTCGCGCCCGTGGGCGGTGAGGCTCGACGCGCCCGCCGCCGGGAGCGCTGCGGCCACGCTGTACCGGCGGTTGTGCGCCGCCAATCCCGCGCCGTTCGCAGCGCTCGCTCAGTGGCGCGGTGCGACGATCCTCAGCTCCTCACCGGAGCGGCTGCTGCGCGTCCTCGGGCGGCGCGTCGACACCCGGCCGATTGCCGGCACGCGCCCGCGCAGCCGCCAACCAGGCAGGGATCTGCGCGAGATGAGCGCGCTCGCCGCGCATCCCAAGGAACGCGCCGAGCACATCATGCTGATCGACCTCGAGCGCAACGATCTCGGGCGCGTGTGCGAGGCGGGCACGGTGACGGTCGATGAGCTGATGGTGATCGAGTCGTATCAGCATGTGCATCACATCGTATCGAACGTCACCGGTACGCTGCGCCGCGAGGTGACGCCGATCGGCGCACTGCGCGCCGTGTTTCCGGGCGGCACCATCACCGGCTGTCCCAAGTTCCGCTGCATGCAGATCATTGCGGAGCTGGAGGGCGAAGGGCGCGGCGCGTACACCGGCTCGCTCGGCTACCTGACCTGCGATGGCCGCCTCGACCTCAATATCCTCATCCGCACCATGACGGTCTGCGGTGAGCAGCTGACCTTCCGCGCCGGTGCGGGCATCGTCGCCGACTCCGATCCGCAGCGCGAGCTGGCCGAGACGCGCGCCAAGGCGCGCGGGCTCCTGGCAGCACTGGGTGCTGCGCCATGAAGCACGCGCGCGAGGATCATGCGCCGCAGCGCGTGCGGGTGAATGGCCGCGAGGCAGACACCGTGTCGGTGCTCGAGCGCGGCCTGCACTACGGCGATGGGCTGTTCGAGACGATCGCCTGCCTCGACGGGCGGCCACGATTTCTCGAGCGGCACCTGCGGCGGCTCGACGCCGGCTGCGCCCGGATCGGCCTGGCAGCGCCTGACCCTGCGGCGCTGGCAGCTGAGGTTCGCGAGATGGCTCGTGGCGTGCCGCGCGGCATCGTGAAGCTGATCGTGAGCCGCGGTCCAGCCGCGGCGCGCGGCTATGGCCTCACCGGGAGGGAGCAGCCGACGCGCATCGTGCTGCGCTATGCGTGGCCACCGGACGATGCGGCGGCCACCCGGCACGGGGTGCGCGTGCGCCTCGGCACGCTGCGCCTGGGAGAAAATCCTGCGCTGGCGGGCCTGAAGCACTGCAATCGGCTCGAGCAGGTGCTGGCGCGGCGCGAGTGGAGCGATCCGGACATCGCTGAAAGTGTGCTGTTCAGCAGCACCGGGACGCTGATCTCGGGCACCATGAGCAACGTGTTTCTGGTCCGAGACGCCACCCTCATTACCCCGCGCGTAGATCGCTGCGGTGTCGCCGGCATCATGCGTGAAGTGGTATTGGACCTCGCCCGGGCGAGCAGTATCGCCGCCGAGGAGCGCGTGCTCGATGCCACCGATCTGGCAAGCGTGCGCGAGATGTTTCTCACCAATGCGCTCATCGGCATACGGCCGGTGCGCGAGCTCGGCGGCCGCAAGCTCGCCCCGGGCGATATGACCGGGCGCCTGCAGGGACAGCTCGCATCGCTCCTCACGGCAACCGCGGACACGGCAGGAGAGCCGCATGAGTGAGGCTGGCGTGCCTGCTGCGCGGGCCGGCCGCGCGCGCTGGCTGGTGCTTGCGGCGCTGCTGCTCATCGGCGCCGCCGCCGGCGGTGCTTACCTGTGGCTGCAGCAGCTGTTTGACGCCCCCGGCCCCGGTGCGGACGCAATACGCATCGAAGTCGAGCCAGGGGCGAGCGTACGCGGCGTGCTGCTGCGGCTCGAGCACGCGGGCAGCGTGCGCGATGCGCGCGCCGTCGGGATGTACCTGCGTCTGCGCGGGCTGAAGCCACGGATGCAGGCCGGTACTTACGAGATCCCGCCGCACGCAAGCCCAATGCAGATCCTGCAGCAGTTCGATGAGGGCAGGGTGATCCTCGAGCAACTGACCGTCGTCGAGGGCGCAACGTTCGGCGAGTTCCTCGACACCCTCGCCCAGGATCCGCATGTCGCGCACACACTGGGGGGCAAGACGCCGGCCGAGATCATGGCTTTGCTCGGCCACCCCGGCACGGCCGCGGAAGGGGAATTCTTCCCCGACACCTACCGCTTCGCGGCCGGTACGCAGGACCTGGCGATTCTCGCGATGGCTTACGAGTCGATGCAGCGCGTGCTCGCCGCGGCGTGGGCGGCGCGCCGGCCCGGGCTGCCGCTGGATACGCCGTATCAGGCGCTGATCCTCGCCTCCATGATCGAGAAGGAGGCGGCGCTCGCGCCCGAGCGAGCGCTGATCGCCGGTGTATTCGTCAACCGCCTGCGCTCAGGCATGCGGCTGCAGTCGGACCCGACCGTGGTCTACGGGCTGGGCGCCCGCTACGACGGCACGATTCACACGCACGATTTGAATACCGACACCCCTTTCAATACCTACACGCGCACCGGACTGCCGCCGACGCCCATCGCGCTGCCGGGTCGCGACTCGGTACTCGCAGCGGTGCAGCCGGCGGACACGCCGGCGCTGTATTTCGTGGCCACCGGCATGAACGACGGCGCACACCGCTTCTCCACCACGCTGGAGGAGCATAATTCCGCCGTGCAGAGCTACCTCACACGCCTGCGCGCGCAGCAGCGCAGCGCAGGAGTCCATCCGCCGGCGCGGCCGGGGCAGCCGTGAGCCGCGGGCGCTTCGTGACGCTCGAGGGCATCGAGGGCGCAGGCAAATCCACCGTGGCGCGCTTCGCGTGTGGCTGGCTGCAACGGGCGGGGCACACGGTTTGCGCGACGCGTGAGCCAGGCGGCACGCCGCTCGCCGAGCGTGTGAGGCAGGTGGTGCTCGATCGCGGACCGGAGGCGGTATCGCCGGTGACCGAAACGCTGCTGATGTTCGCCGCGCGCTCCTTGCACGTGCAGAACGTCATCGTCCCGGCACTGGCGCGCGGGGAATGGGTGGTCTGCGATCGCTTCACCGATGCCACACGCGCCTACCAGGGCGGCGGCCGCGGCGTCGACGCCGCGCTCATCGACACCCTCGCTCGGGTCGTGCACGATGGCCTCGTACCAGACTGCACGCTGCTGCTCGATCTGCCGGTCGCCGCCGGCCTCTCCCGGGCACGCGCCCGTCCCGGTGCCGAGAGAGACCGCTTCGAGACGGAAGAGGCCGCCTTTTTCGAGAAGGTGCGCGCAGGCTATCTGGAACTGGCACGCGCAGAGCCGCGACGCGTCCGCATCATCGATGCCACGCTGCCGCTGGCCGAGGTCGAACGATGCGTGGCCGAGATCCTCGCGGGGCTTTAGATCATGAGCGCGGTGCCGAGCTGGCTCGTCCCTGAGACCGCTGCGCTCAGCGCCGCTCATCGTGCCGGGCGGCTGTCGCACGCGCTCCTCATCCACGAGGCACCGGGCGCAGGCGGGGAATGGCTCGCAGCCTGGGTGGCGCAGCTGGTGCTGTGCGCGCAAGGCGCCACGGCGCCCTGCGGCCGCTGCACGGCCTGCCAGCGGGTCGCAGCTCTGCAGCATCCGGACCTGAGCTGGGTGCGGCCAGCGGAGGACTCGCGGCAGATCCGCATCGAGCAGGTACGTGAGCTGTGTGCCGATCTCGCGCTGACCAGCCACGGCGGGGGCTACAAGGTCGCGGTGCTCTCTCCGGCCGATGCCCTGAACCGCTTCGCGGCCAATGCGCTGCTCAAGACGCTCGAGGAGCCACCGCCGCGAACGCTGCTGGTGCTGGTGGCCACGCAGCCCTCACGCCTGCCGGCAACGATCATGAGCCGTTGCCAGCGGCTGCGCGTGCGTGCCCCGAAGCGCGCCGAGGCCATCGCCTGGCTGACTGCCACGCGTGGTGCGGGCGACTGGGACGGTGCGCTCGACACCCTGGGTGAGGCGCCGATGATCGCCGCGCAGTCCGATGCGGCCGAGCTCGCCGAGGTCGGCCGCGACAGCCGCGTGACGCTCGAGGCGCTCGCCTCCGGCGGCACCGATCCGGTGGCGGCGGCCGAGCGCTGGGCCCGCTCGGAGCTGGCGCTGCGTCTGCTGTGCTTTGAGAATTGGCTCACAGAACGCATCCGGGCCGGTACCGGCGCGGGAGCCTTTTTCGCGGAACTGCGGCCTGCCCCCTACTTGCCAGAGCCTGGCACGTTCTTGAATATAGGGGAGCTGTTCGGGTTGATTGACGGTGTACGGGAGCTGCGTGCGACACTGGACGTGCCGCTCAACCGGGGACTGGCACTCGAGGCTCTTTTCCGGAGACTGACGCCCCAGTAGACGGGCGCAGGGGGGACAAGGATGAATGCACGGCCGGCACAGGTGGATGGGGACAGGACTTTGAGAGCAGGCGCAAACAAGCCCGGACTTCTGACGCTGACCATCAAGGACAAGAGCGCGCTGTACCTCGCGTACATGCCGTTCGTGAAGAACGGCGGCCTGTTCATCCCGACCAACAGCAACTATCGCCTCGGCGACGAAGTGTTCATGCTGCTCAATCTCATGGGCGAGGACGAGAAGCTGCCGGTGGCGGGCCGGGTGATCTGGGTGACGCCCAAGGGCGCACAGGGCAACCAGGGTAAGCGCACCGCGGGCATCGGCGTGCAGTTCTCCGAGCAGGACCGCGGGCAGACGCAGAAGAAGATCGAGAACTATCTGGCCGGCGCGCTGAGCGGCGACAAGGCCACGCACACCATGTGAGCGGCAGCGCGTGAGCGCGCCGCCGTGACCATCCTCAGGGCTTATCCGCCGCGCCGCCGCGCGTGAGCTGCAGTCCGCTGCTGCTCATGCCGCCGGTGAGCACGTAGGCGTCGAAGCCGCGCTCCACCAGGATGTACGCCGCAGCCGAGCTGCGCCGCCCGGTATCGCAGTAGACCACGTAGGGCTTGCCGCGATCGAGCGTCGAGAGCTTCAGGCGGATCAGATACAGGGGCACGTTCAGCGAGTCCTCGATCGCGAGATTCTGGTGCTCGCTCGGCAGGCGCACGTCGAGCCAGCGGCCGCCGCGCTCGATCACCTTGCACGCCGCTTCGACCGACAGCCATTGCAGCAGCGGCTCGTTCATCAGCTCGCGGAAATCCTGCTTGTTGAGCCGCATCAGCACACCGTCGGTCACCATGGAGACCGTGGCGTTGCGTTTCGCCTCCGCGATCAGCGCCTCCTCGCCGAAGGTGTCGCCGACACCGAGCTCGGCGAGCTTGATGCCGTCGCGGCTGAGCGGCGTCTCGCGCGTCACCGCGCATTTGCCGTTGACGATGATGTAGAAGTAATCACCCTCGTCGCCCTGCTTGATCACCACCTCACCGGCCTTGCAGGGCGTGCGCTGCAGCCGCTGGAAGATCGCCTGGATGTTCGCCGGCGGGATGCGATGAAAGGCATTGGTCTGCAGCAGTGTCGTCATCCAGTCGTCGGAGCCGGCGCTCTGCAGCTGTGCCTGCAACTCCTCGACCTCGTAGCTGCCGGTCTGATCCCAGGTGATCATCACATCCAGCAGATCGCTGTCGATCGACAGGAAGCTGATGTCCTGCACGGCACGCACGGTCGTGCGCCGCGGCATGTGCGGATCGAGCGGATTGCGCGCTTCGGGCGTGCCAGCGCGCAGCAGCATGGGCTTCTTGGTGCCGTCGTCGATCTCGACCACGCCGCCGACCAGCCACACGGTGCGCTTGTCGCTGTCCCCCTTGCTGAACAGCGCGCGGCCGGTGCTGAGTGTGCGCACGTTCACTTTCTTGGCGAGCGCGGTTAGGTTCTCGCGCTTCATGCCATCGAGCGGCGCGAAGGTCTGCAGCAACTTTACCGACGCTGCCTGTTCCTCGGACATGTTCCCAACGTCTGGTGTGAACTACATCGCACTTCTCATGGGTGCGATGCTGTTGGATGGTAGCACAGCGCTGCGCGGGCGCCCGCGCGGGCGTCACGCTTTGTGAGCGCCGTCGAGGAGCGCCCAGCCGGCATCCGGCCGGAAGCGCTCCCCGTACAGTCCGGCCAGCTGCTGCAGCCGCGCCACGACCGCCGCGACGCCACGCTCGCGCGCGTAGCTGAGCGGGCCGCCGCGGAAGGGAGCAAAACCGCTACCAAACACCACGGCCGCATCCACCATGTCGGCGCTCTCGACCACGTGCTCGCGCAGGCAGGCAGCGCACTCGTTGAGCATCACCAGCATCAGGCGATCGAGCAGGTCGGGCGGCATGCTCGCTTCAGCGCCCGGGGGCTTTACGGCCTTGCCGTCCTGCCAGCGGTAGAAGCCCTCACCGCTCTTGCGGCCGAGCTTGCCAGCGGGGATGAGCTGCTCGAGTCGGGTGATGCGCGTCACCGGCCGCTGCAGCTCCTGCGCGATGATCTCGCCGACGTGCGAGGCCACATCGAGCCCCACCACGTCGATCAGCTCGATCGGGCCCACCGGCATGCCGAACCCGACCGCGCAGCGGTCGATGAGCGCGGTCGGTGTGCCTTCCTGCGCCGCCAGCATCGCTTCGTACAGGTAGGGCGTGAGCACGCGGTTCACCATGAACCCCGGGCTGCTGCGGCACGATACCGGCAGCTTGTCCAGGCGACGGGCAAAACCGCTCGCACTCTGCAGCGCCTCGGCAGCGGTGAACGTGCCGTGCACGACCTCGATGAGCGGCATCTGCGCGACCGGGTTGAAGAAGTGCAGTCCGACGAAGCGCTCCGGCTGCGCGAGCTTGGCCGCCAGCGGCTCGAGCATGATGCTCGAGGTGTTGGTCGCCAGCAGCGCACCGGGCTTCATGCGCGGCTCGAGCTGCGCGTACAGCGCCTGCTTCGCCGCGAGATTCTCGTAGATGGCTTCGATCACCAGGTCCGCGCCCGCCACGCCCTCGCCCGGCACGTCCGGGCGCAGCCGGCTGCGCGCCTCGGCATTCTTCACCGCGTCCCGCAGGCGCTTGTCGAACAGCTCCTGGGCGCGGCGCAGCGCCGGCTCGATGTACTCGGGCGAGCGATCCTGCAGCGTCACCGTGAAGCCGCGCAGCGCCGCCCAGGCGGCGATGTCGCCGCCCATCACGCCGGCGCCGACCACGTGCACGGTGCGGATGTCGGCACCGCTCTTGCCGCCGCCGCTCTTCAGGCGATCCTGCAGCAGGAACACACGCACCAGGTTGCGCGAGGTGGGCGTCGTGAACAGGCGCGCAATCGAGCGCGCCTCGGCTTCGAATGCCTGCGCCCCGTGCGCACCGTAACGCGCCCACAGGTCGATGATGGCGTACGGCGCCGGGTAGTGCTCACGCGGGGCGCGTTTCGCCACCTCGCGCTCGAGCGTGCGACGCACGAACGGCCGCGCCGGGGCGAGACTCAGCACCCGCTCGGCGAGTGGCGCGCGGCGCGGCGCCGGGGGTGCGAGCACCAGCGCACGGGCCGCGCTGCGCAGCTCCGCCGCCGGCACCAGGCGGTCGATAAGTCCTGTGCTCCGCGCCTTGTCGGCCCGCAGCGGCTTGCCGGTCAGCATCATTTCCATCGCGGCCCGTACGCCGGCCACACGCACCGCGCGCACCGTGCCGCCGAAGCCGGGGTGGATCCCGAGCTGCACCTCGGGCAGGCCGAGCGACAGTCGCTCGTCCTGCACGGCCACGCGGTAACGGCAGGCGAGGGCGAGCTCGAGCCCGCCACCGAGCGCAAAGCCGTGGATCGCGGCCACCGTGGGACAGGCAAGCGCCGCCAGGCGGTTGATCACCTGCTGGCCGCGATGAATCAGCTGGTAGGCGTCGGCCTCATTGGCGAGGGCGGTAAATTCCTTGATGTCGGCGCCGGCAATGAAGCCGCTCTTCTTGCCCGACTGCACGATCACGCCCCGCGGCAGATCCTGCTCCAGCTGCGCGAGCAGCCCGTCGAGCTCGAGCAGCACGCTGCCCGAGAGCACGTTGGCTGAGGTGCCTGGCTTGTCGAGTGTCAGCCAGGCGATGCGCTCGGCATCGCGCTCCAGGCTCCAGCAGGGGGCGGTGGCGTCGTTCATGGCGGGCGGTCCGCAGGGGGTGACGATGAGCTCAGGCGGCGGTGGCGGCCGGCAATGCCGCGCGCACACGGAAGTCGCACACCAGCGGGCGATGGTCCGAGAAGCGCACGTCGGGCACGCGGAAATCACTGACCTCGATGCCTTCACTCACCAGGATGAAGTCCAGCTCGATGCGCGGCACGCGCGCCGGGAATGACGGCAGGCCGGCGGTATTGGCGCTGCGCAGGCCCGCGGCGCGCATGAACAGGTAGATCTCGTGGGTGCCCCAGAAAGTATTGAAGTCGCCGGCCACGATCACCGGCTTCGCCGATTGCAGGATCAGATCGTGCAGCGAGCGTAACTGGTACTGCCGCTGCCGGAACTTCAGCGACAGGTGCACCAGGAACACGCACACGTCGGAGAGCTCCAGCTCGATGATCAGCCGCTTGATGCCGGTATCGAAGTAATGGAAGCGCTCGCCGTGCACGCTCGGCGCGGACAGGAAGGCGTTGCCCTGCTTGCGCACGATCGGCATGAAGTTGTTGAGCGAGCCGGCGCCGTACTTGCACTGATAGGTGGAGTAGTGGCCGAGCTTGCCGGCGATGTGCTCGGCCTGATTCACCATCCCGGTGCGGATCGAGCCGGTGTCCACCTCGATGAGACCGACCACATCCGGGTGCTCGGCGCGGATGAAATCGGTGATGCCGCTCAGCACCTTGCGATTGCTGCGCAGGTAACCGGCCCCCGGCAGCGGCAGGTGAAAGGCCGGTCCCGTCCCGGTCGCGTAGCGGATGTTATAAAGGAGGAGTCGCACCGTCGCAGCTGAGGCGTCGCGGCAGAATGAGGCCGCAAAGCTCACATTCTATCGCGCCGTACCGTCCCGTGTGGTGCGGTATGGCGCAAAAGCACGGCGGTCCGCCCGGCGGCGGGCACGCGGCGTCGTGCCTGGCGGACACGTTTCCCGGAGCGCGTGCTTGTGCCAGACTGCACGCGAGATGTCGCAGGCCAATCCGCTCCGTCTGTTCGTGACGCATGCCTGGGAGAGCAGCGACGACTACCTGCGTGTGTTCGAGTATCTGGAGAGCGCACGCAACTTCTTCTATCGCAACTACAGCGCACCCGAGCGCCGCCCCGGCGCAGACAAGGAGGCCGAGCGCGAGGAGCTGCGCCGGCAGATCGCGCCGGTCGAAGCGGTCATCGGCCTGTCGAGCCTGTTCGACACGCCGCACCGGGACCTGCTCAACTTCGAGCTGCTGTGCGCCCAGGCGAGCAACAAGCCGGTGATCATGATGAAGCCGTTCGGTGCACGGCGCGAAGTCCCCAAGGCGATCCTCGATCTCGCCAGTGAAGTGGTGGAGTGGGATGAGCGGGGGCTGGTGGATGCGATCCGCCGCCAGGCGCGTCACGAGGAAACGACGCGCTGGGATACGATCGAGTTCAAGCTCGACTGATCACCTGCGGCACGGCCTTGAGGATCTTGTGGCGCGGCGTACCGGCGCCGTTCACGACCAGCTCGGTCACCACGGGAGCTTCGATGTGCACTTCCCGGGCTTCGCGTGCGGCCTCACGTACCAGCTCGATGAACAACCGCACCACGGAGCTGGCCACCTCGTCGGCCTCCTGATTCGACATCTTGCGCACCGTTGCGCGAACCGCATCCTCACCACGCAGCGGTGGCTCGTGCGTCAGCGCCTCGTGACAGGCGCGAAACGGTGCACGCAGATTCTCCGGAAGCTCCTCGGCATCGATGAGCGCGAGATGCATTCGATACGCCTCGGTGAGACGGTCCTTGATCGTGCCGGAGCGCACCAGCGACAGTGCGGCGCCCTCGAGCTGTTCCCACGTAGTGCTCATCACTACCTCGGTGAGCGCGTCCCGTACGGAAGTTTCGCTGGATGCGAGCCTGCACGGGGCGGCGTCGGTTAGTTGTTGTTATCCGGTTAGTGCTTAAATCCCAAGCGCACTCAAGCCTCTGGACGCGGAATATAGCGCAGGATCTAGGGAAAGAATATGGGCAATCACCGCAAGGTGCGCGATGCGACGGCGCTCACCGGCGCCGAGGCTTCACCTGGAAATGCCCGCAACCATCGTGTTTTCGAGCTCAGATGACGGACGTGGCCAGCACAGACGCGTGGGTCGCGGCGGCCGCCTGAGGCCGCGGCGGTCCTGCTACGCTGCTAGACTTCAGATGAGAGTTAATCTTTAAGGCACTGAGTCAACAGCTAATTTGCCCAGCAGTATGCCTGCGCGGCTGCCGTGTAAGTCCCGGTCGAATCCGCGGCGTACTGCTGGCCGGCCGAGTCCACCGCGAACGCCGTGCATTGGGTGTCATTCGCCTGGCTCTGGGTGGCGACCGGCGTCGCGATGATTGTGTAGGAGGGCGCCGCCAGCGCGCTCGGTGCGCAGGCGGGCGAGCAGACGTTCACGAAGTAATAGCCGCTGCCGATCGGGGCGGCCGCGCCGAAGGCGTTGTAACCGAGGTTCACCGCGACGTTCGTGTACCCAGCGGGGTTGGTGCTGAAGTAGCGCTCCTCCCGTCCGGCAAGATCCAGAATCGCGGTCCTGGCCTCGGTGCGCCGCGACTGGCGGATCTGGCTCTGGTAGGAGGGAATCGCTATCGAGACGAGGATGCTGACGACCACCACCACCACCATCAGCTCGATGAGGGTGAACCCGTCCATAACCGTTGCCGGCGCGCTCAGTCGCATGAGGCCTCGCAGTGATTGCATGGTTAGCGCAGCTCCACCCAGTTGAGGCGGCGGCCAGTGGTGTTCGCCGGCAGGTTCAACCCTGCGGTGCCGCCCACCACGTTGCCATTGCCGACCTGGGTCTGATTGGTCTCGTAGATCAGGGTCGGTGTGCCGGAGCTGCTGGTCGCGACGTACGAGCTGCCTGTGGCATTGGTCTTCAGCGCTATGGCGTTCGGATCCGTATAGGCCTGATTGTTGTTGACGTTGGGGTTCGTGGCCTCGCTGGGCGGCAGGAACACCTGGTTGAAGGCCTGACCGGTGAGGGCCGAGACCACGTACGTGAACCCCGTGTCGTTGAGGACCGTGCACGACGTAGGCGTATTGGCGGCCGGGAGGATCGAGTTCACGGTGATCGCCTGATTGACGAGCTCGGGGTTGTAAATGATCTGCTCCTGGACACCCGGGAGATTCAAGTACCAGCCGAACTGTGCGGCGCTGCCGGTGCAGCCGGTCTGACCGGCCCAGCAGAGGTTCGCATTGCTGTTGATGTCACGGTCCTGGGTGGTCGCATTGATCGTGACAACCTGCTGCTGCAGGTTCGCGACGTGCAGCGTGTAGTTCCCCGACAGTCCGGTCGCTGCCGGTGACAGGCCCGCGTACTGCACGGTCGCGGACAGCGAGTTCCACTCCGCCATGTTCCAGTCCCACACGCCATACATGCTCTGCGTGCCACTGGCGTACGTGGCTGCACTGAGATTCGACAGCGGCATCTTCTGACCGGTGCCGAAGAGCAGCATGACCTGGCGCAGCATCCCGGTGCTCGGCGCGCCGGCGGCGAGCGCAATCGCCGTCGTGATCGGCTGACCGGACGGGGTCTGGAACACCGGTCCCGGGCTGCTTACCGCCCAGTTCGACTCGATGTTGCTGGTGAGGTCGAAGCGCCACAGGTTGCCCTCCAAGTCGCCGGCATAGACGTAGTCGGTGATGTGATCGCCGTCGAAGTCGGCCGCACTCTCGAAGGCGATGCCGTTCGGGTTGCCGGGGCTACCGGTGCTGGTGCTCAGGTAATAGAACGTCGGTGCGGCGGTGTTCTGATTCAGCACCGCGACGAAGATTCCGGCATCGCCCGAGGCGCTGCCGAGCCCGTTACCGAAGATGAACGCCCAGTTGCCGTCGTGCAGGCGGCGGATCTCCGGCGTACCGTAGGTGTTACCGAGGTTGTTGCCGCAGTTCGCGACGTTCGCGCAGGTGATGTTGCTGGCGTTCCACTCGCCGACCACCAGGCTCTGGGCGTTGGTCTCGGTGAAGTTGCCGGGGTTGGTGACGTCGATGGCGAAGATCGCCGAGCCGCCGGGCCCGAGTCCCGACACGACCCACGAGTGCCACTGGCCGCCGTAGAAAACATCACCGGTGCCTGGCGTCGAGTCGACGAAGAACTGGTGCCCGTACTGCGGGTTCGAGTAGTCGACGTTCGAGGTCGTCGAGTGGACGTCCGCGGCGACCGCCCCCGGCATGTACGCCAGCAGCTCATAGCCGTCGTTGTTGGTATACGTACCGTTGGTGCTGTTGTAGATACCGCTGCGGAACCCGTGCAGCAGGCCGTCGTTGGAGCCCACGTACACCACCGGCTGGCGGTTGAGCTCCGCGTTCGAGAACTGGGCATAGCTCTGCGCGGTGGAGGAATTCTCCGGCAGCGGGTCCGAAGGATTGATGCGATCGGCCCATACCGACGCATAGGGCAGGCCAGGAGGTCCGACCCACACCGGGCTCGAGTCGATGATGTCGGCGAGCACGCTGGTGCGACGACGGAACAGGCCCACGCTCAGGGAACTGAGCTCGCAGCTTCGATCGCCGCGCAGGAAGTTCAGCCGCTGGTTGGTCGCGTATGGCGTCGTGGCATTGCAGTTGACGGTGGTAACGTCACCATTATCGAGCGTGGTCTGCATCCCCGGGCTCAGGCTCGCCCATTCGAACGGAATGCCGTTCGAGCCGTTCCAGGTAAGCACCACGCGGCTCGTGGGCACCTCGGCGGCGACCGGACCCACCGCGAGCGTCGTGCTGCAGGTGCTGCCGGCTGCGACGCCGGTGAGCACGCAGTCCGCGTCCCAGTTGGGTGTGCTGGCGACGGTGATATTGCCGTACTGGTCATAAGTCAAGCTGTTGGCGGTCACGCGGCCGCTCCAGCCGTTGCTCGGGTTGTAGAAGGCAAAGTACGCCTGGGTACCGCTCTCGACCTTGGCGGCCTGCCGCTCGCTCGCACCGGCAGAGCTCGAGGCCGAGGTCGCCGGCTCCGCCTGGAAGCACAGGATCTCGTGGATGTTGCTGCTGCCGCCGGTTGAGCCGGCGAACCCGAACAGGAAGTTCGCGGGCAGCGGGCCGTTCGCGGTGGTGATGTTCTGCTTGGTCAGCACCGACTGATAGGCGCCGCAGCCCGTGGGCGGACAGATCGCGTAGGACAGGCTCAGGAGCCCATTCTGCGAGATCTTCAGCTGATAGTTGATCGGCGTGGCGGCGCTGCGGGTCGCGGCCGCCTCGTTGGCGATCTGCGTGCCGGTCGGCAGCACGACGTAGCCGCCAGGCAGCGCGCCGTAGTCGAGAATCGGCGGTATGTTGGCGGAAGCCAGGCCGGTGTTCACCGGGTTCGTGAGGTTCGTTGCGCCTGCGCTCGTCGGGCTGGCCGGAGTGCTGTAGTTGTACAGCGTCCCGGTCTTGCAGGTGATTTGTACGGCCTGCAGCCAGTCGAGTTTGCTAGCGGTTGGCGCGCTGGTTTTCGGTGCGCTCGCTGTCAAAGTGCCGTTCTTGGGCGCGCTGGCCGTGGGTGTGTTGGACGTAGGGGTGTTGTTGGTCGGCGCTATATTCGTTAGGTGGGTAGCACCGTTGCTGCAAGTGTTGGTACTGCTGTTATACGTGCCGCCGTTGCTGCATTTGCCGCACGTGTTGTGGTTTGCACTGTACGTGCCGCTGCTGCAGGTCTCGCACTCGTTGGCGCCTGAGTTGTAGGTACCACTGCTGCAGCTCTGGCACCCATTTACGGTAGCGTCGTAGGTCCCGCTGCTGCAGCTCTCGCACATCTGGGTAGTGGCGTCGTAGGTGCCGGTGGTGCAGGTCGTGGTCGGGCAGTCATTAGCGCCGGAGTTGTAGGTGCCGGAGCCGCAGGTCTCGCACATGCCGGTGCTCGGGTTGTAGGTGCCGCTGCTGCATTGGGGCGGGGAGGAATTGCAGATGTTACCGCTGGCACTGTACATGTAGCCGCCCGGACAGCTCTCGCAGGCCGTGCCGCCGCTGTTCAGCGTGCCGCCGCTGACGCCGCACGAGGTCAGGAGCGAGGACGGGTAGTAGGGCGCGGCCGGGTTGTTCGGGTTCGTGCCGTAGGCCCCGTTCAAAGCAAACCAGTTGATGTTGCCGGCGCCGCGCAGGCCGATGCGCCCGGGCTGATAGCCGCCGCCGGTCGCGGTGTTGTCGCCCGAGGCGGTCGTTCCGGTCTCACCGAGCGTGTTGGTGGTGCCGTTCAGGAAGTTGCCGTACTCGTCGATGCCGACGCCGATGTAGCCGCCGTTCAGGCCGTTGTACGGGTTGTTGCTGTTCGAGCACGAGTAGCCGAGGCTGCCGCCCCAGGCGCCGAGGCCGTTGCCGTCGCCAGCGGCCTGGCCGGTGATGGTGCTGGTGTTGAGCTGGCTGGCATCCATGAGGAAGAAGCTGATGCCGTCGGCGCCATCTCCGCCCGCGCCGCCCGAGTTGCCGAGATAGGTGACCGTCTTGAAGGTGACAGCGACGCCCTGGTTGGTGGGGAAGGGGGTGGCGAACACGATGCCGCCGTTCTCGCTGTAGCCGTAGGGGTAGCCGTTGGTGAAGCGCAGCGCGCCCTGGCCGACCGGGTCGGGGTTGGTGTTCGTCAGGCCCTGACCGCCGACCAGGTGCTCGCCGGAGGTCTTGTTGTAGTAGCTGGTGGCGATGGTCGTGCAGCCCGGGATCTGGCCGCCGGTGCCGCCGGTGGGCTCGGCACCGGTGAGGGTGCTGGCCGTGAGGCATGCGCCATTGAAGAACCACCAGCTGTTGCTCGTGGTTGAATTGGTGAAGTCCTCACTCACGTTGGATTGGGCCTGTACGCCGGGGGGAGCGGCGAAAGCCGCAACGGCCGTAAGGAGGGCAATGATGCTGGTATGGCGTTTCATCATGGGTTACCTAAGTTGCCGACGCCTTGCTGGACCTCGTAAACACTTTCGACGACCGCGATCGTGGGCGTGGTAGCCAGCGTTGCGCCCGCGGTGCTGCCAGATCCGTAGGCATCCACCTGGTACGCCTCGCCCTGGCCATCGCCAGCGGGACCGAGATCGGTGATGTAAAACGCGGGCGTGAGCGCATACGGCGGATCGCCGTTGTTGCCGGCCGCCCCGGCCTCGACGCTGGCCATGCCAAACGGCAGGTAGGTCACCTGAATGGGCCAGGGCACGGTCGTAAGGGCGCCCGGGCCGTACAGCGCCGTCAGCGTCTGCAGGCAGATCTGCGCTTGCGCGTTGTTGTTGGCATTCAGTGTTCCGGGCTGGCAGTTCACGGCGCCGATCGCGACGTTGTTGCCCTGGGTGAGCCACCATTCGCCGTATTGCTGCGCGCTCTCAGCCGCGTGGAGCGCGCGCTCCTTTTCGCGCAGGTTGCCGGAGACGTGCTCCTGGAGGGCGAAACTGCGGAACATGCTGAGCGCGATAATGGTGATGATGACCAGCAGCAGCATGCTGGTCACGAGCGCGACACCGTGCTGGCTGGCGAAGGCGGGGCGAGGCGCGCTCATGAGTGCACCCCCGCACGCGCCATCACCGACACGACCCGCTCGAAGCTGATGGTGGCAGGCTGGCCGGCGACGTTACCGTTCGGATTCAGCGGATTGGTGAAGGTCAGCACCACGCGCACCGAGCTGATGTTCATCCAGTCGCCGCCACCGGGTAGGCCGGGGTTCATCTGGTCGCCCGTCAGGTAGGTGTCGACGTTGTAGTTGACCGTCGGATTGACGCGATTCACGCCGTAATAGAGCTGCAGGTTGGTCACGCCGTTGGCGAGCGGTACTGCCGCGTTGCCGTTCACCGAGCACATCAGCTGCCCGGGCTGGTTGCCGGCGGGGGGCGTAACCGTAAACGCATTGATATAGAGCACGTCCGTGCCGGGGGCCGCCGCGTTGGTCGTGCCATCACACAGAATTACGCCATCGCCACCTGAGGTCTGCAGGCGCACGGTCATCGTATCCGGGGCGTTCGGTGCGGTATGCGTGCCATAGAAGGCCTGTCCGCTCGACAAGAACACACCGCCCGAGCCAAACACGCTCTGCGGGGTCTCGGCGGTGCCGCTCGCGTAGTAACCGCCCTGCTGGATCATGTCCGTCAGCACGGTCATGGCGAAGCGCTGCTGGTCCTGCAGCTGCGCGAGCGCCTGCTGATTGAAGTTCGCCTGACGGACGTTCTGCATGATGGTCACCAGGCCGCCCAAGAGGAACAGGGCGATGCCCACCGTCACCATCAGCTCGACGAGCGTGAAGCCCCGTTGGCGGCGTGCGCCGCGGCAGGCAGATCCCCAAGTGTTTTTGTAGGTGCTCATGGTTCCACGTACAGAAGGTATGTGGGGGTGTCGAAACCCTGGCCGACGTTGTTCCCCTGGGCCTGCTGCGTGGCTTCCTGCTGGTTCATCGCCACGGCGGTCTCGGACCAGCTCACTTGAATGGTGCAGCTGGCAGGCATCAGGACGCCGGGAGGGGCCGGGCAGGCGACTGAGGCGGTGGGATTCGGCAGCAGCCCCTGGAGCGATGCGACCCAGCGCGCCAGGTCATAGGCGGCGAGATCCACCGGCGTGGGGCACGCCGGCGTGCCGGGTGCGAGCGTGCCAACGCAGGCATTCAGATTCCCGAGGTCCGCGTTGGCCTGCGCCTGCAGCGCGCCATCGCTCGATGCGATCACCGGGTTGGCGTTGGTGTTCACGGTGATGGTGAAGGTGGCGGGTGCCTGCGCCCAATAGTCGCGGTTCGTGTGCATGGCGGCGGCCAGCCCCGCGGCCTCGAACGCAGCGAGTGAGCGCAGGCGCGAGGTCGTCATGTTCGACAGCGACAGCGACTGCATCTTGGCGATCCCGAGGAGGCCCACGCAGATCACCACCAGGGCGACCATCACTTCGACCAGGCTGAAGCCGTCAGCCGCTCTGTTGTTGTCTCGGGTATTCAAAAGCAGGCTCCGGCGGGGACGCTGGTGGCCGGTGTCTCGGCATTCAGCAGCCCCTGCGGCGAGATTGACAGGCAGCGGGTCCACACGGCGTTATTGGTGCTGTCATGCAGCCTGACCAGCGTGCCCACGAAGCCCGCCGCCGTGTTGGCGAAGCCTTCGCGACTGTAGGTGACCGCGCTGACCCCGGCATCCGCGACGAACGTGTCGGGGGTGGCGCCGGTGAAGCTGTTCTGCACACGCTGGATCGCCGCGGGTGCCGCCGGAGTCGCCGCGTTGGTCGGATTGGAGAACACGATCCAGCCGTTCTGCCACGAGCCGCTGCCCGAGCAGGTCGCCTGATCGGAGGAGGCGCAGACCGTGACGTAATTGCCTTCCTTAATGGCCTCGGCGCGCGCGTACATCATGTCCCCGAGCAGGTTGTTGACCTCCGAGGACATCCGGTAGGAGTTGGTGATGTACCGGTAGGAGGGCACGCCGATGCTGAGCAGGATCGCGACGATCGCGGTCACCACCAGGAGCTCC
Organism: uncultured Gammaproteobacteria bacterium; assembly: GCA_963837075.1. Taxonomy (GTDB): domain Bacteria; phylum Pseudomonadota; class Gammaproteobacteria; order Steroidobacterales; family Steroidobacteraceae; genus 13-2-20CM-66-19. Next base: position 2,986,735 of record CAWILY010000009.1, read on the forward strand.
GTCAGCGTGAACCCGTTTTGCCGTCTCATGGCGGGCCAATTTACTGGAGGCGGGTGCGCGCCAAAGCGGTAATGGGTCACATCAGCCGGCCGAGCCGACGGACGGGCGGTAGGCAGCTACGGGCGGTCGAGGCGAGTGCACATAACACGAAAATCAGGCACGCTATGCCGCCCGCCTGCCGCCAAAGCAACCCCGGCGCACCAGTTCGCGGGGGAGCGGAGGCCGCTTCGTTGCACACCCGTCTGCCATGGTGCGCGCTGATGCTTGCGGCCTGCGCTGCGGCCGGCACGGCCGCAGCGGCCGGCAACGGCGCACTCGCAGCCGCCATCCCGGCGATCGAGGCCACCATCGGCAACAGCGGCGCGCAGGTGGCGGTGGCGTTCCGCACGCTCGATGGTGGGAGCGAATGGCTGCTGCGCGCCGATGACACTTTTCACGCGGCCAGCACCATGAAAGTCGCTGTGCTCATCGAGCTGTATCGGCAGGTGCACGAGGGCAAGGTCCGGCTCGGGGACCCACTCCTTATAAAGAATGAATTCCGCAGCCTCACCGACGGCACGCCATTTCGCCTGGATCCGGAGGACGACTCGGAGAAGGAGCTCTATCTCGCGGACGGCCAGACCCGCACGCTGGCGCAGTTGAGCGAGCTCATGATCACCATGAGCAGCAACCTCGCCACGAACCTCCTCATGGAAAAGCTCGGGATCGAGCCTATCCGCGCCGGTGCACACGCCCTGGGGGCGGACGGCATGAACGTCATCCGCGACCTCGAGGATACGCAGGCCTTCCGGCAGGGGCTCAACAACACCACCACGGCGCGGGCGCTCCTCAAGCTCATGGAGGCGATCGCCGCCGGCCGCGCGGTCGATCGGGATTCCTCGCGCGAGATGGTTGCGGTGCTCGAGCGCCAGACCTTCAACGAGGACATTCCCGCAGGACTCCCGCCGGGCACGCGCGTGGCGCACAAGACGGGCGAGATCACCAGGGTCCGGCATGATGCGGCGATCGTCTTCGCCCCGCGACCGTTCGTGCTGATCATTCTGACGAGCGGCCTGGAGCCGGCGCAAAGCTCCGCTCTGATCGCGCAGATAACACGGCAGCTGTATCAGGCGAGCCAGTAGTCGATCGGGCTCTCGCACGCACGATGTCCGCCACTGGGCCCACCGCGGCGCCGGGGTTGACCCGGCTGCGCTCGTGCGTGCACTCTCGCAACCATTCGCACGGAGTCAGCAACATGAGAAGAAGAGATTTCTGTGCCGGGGGTCTCGCCGCGTTCAGCGCCACTGCCGTGCCCTATCGCCGACTGTTCGCGGCGGCGCCGGCCACCGAGACGCCGGCGATCGGTCTCGACGGCCGGCCGCTAACGCTCAAAGCGGCCGATATCGAGGACCTGCGCGCCGGGCTGCGCGGTGAGCTGATCACTGCCGGCGACCCTGGTTACGATGCGGCGCGCCGGCTGTGGAATCCCGCCTTCGATCGCAAGCCGGCGCTCATCGTGCGCTGTGCGGGCGCGGCGGATGCGCAGCGGGCCGTCAACTTCTCATCGGCCCATGGCCTGCTGACCTCGGTGCGCGGGGGCGGCCACAGCCTTTCCGGTCAGTCCGCGTGCGACGGCGGTCTCATCATTGATCTCTCGCCGATGCGTGCGGTGGAGGTCGATCCGATCGCCCGCGTGGCGCGCGTCGAGGGCGGCGCGCTCCTCGGCCAGCTCGACCGTGAAACGCAGGCCTTCGGCCTTGCCACACCGGTCGGGACGGTCGCCGATACCGGCGTGGGCGGTCTTACGCTCGGTGGCGGAGTCGGGCGCATCGCCCGCAGGTTCGGCCTCACCTGCGACAACCTCATGGCGGCGGAGCTCATCACCGCCGACGGGCGCTGGGTGCGCGCCAGCAGCAGGGAGAACCCGGAGCTGCTGTGGGGCCTGCGCGGCGGTGGCGGCAACTTCGGCGTCGTGACTGCGTTCGTGTTCCAGCTGCACGAGGTCGCGCCGCAGATGTACGGCGGTGAGCTCAGCTTCGAATTCGCTGATGCACGCCAGGTGCTGCGTGGACTCGCAGACTACCTCGCGAGCGCGCCCGATGAGCTGTACGTGGACATCGCCATGGGCACCGAGGCGGCGGCCGAGCGCTGGCTGGAATTCAGCGTCTGCTATAGCGGTCCGCCGGCGGACGCGCCGCGCGTGATCGCGCCACTGCGCAAGCTCGGCAAGGTTCGCAAGGACGGCCTGGCGCCCGCGCCGTACGTGAAGCTGCAGGGGAGTGCGGATCTGCGCGGCGTGAGCCCGCTCGGCTCCTATGGCAAAGGCGGTCTCGTCGATGGCATCACGCCGGCGCTGATCGACGTCATGGTCGATTCCACCGGGAGCGCACCGCTCAGCGACCTGATGATCTGGCTGCAGCACCAGGGCGGTGCCATCAGCCGCGTGCCCCCTCGGGACACGGCTTACTTCAACCGGCAGGCGAGCCACAACGTCGGCGTGGTGGAGGCCTGGAAGATGCCGGGCGATGAGGCCGTGCGCAAGACCGAGTGGGTGCGGCAGACGTGGGTGAAGATCGAGCCGCTGACCCACGGCCAGTACGTCAACCTTGCCGCCACCGACGACCGCGATACCCGGGTGCACGCCGCCTATGGCGACAACTATTCGCGACTGGCTGCGCTCAAGAGGCAGTACGATCCGACGAACCTGTTCCGCCTCAACGCCAACATCAAGCCGGCAGCCTGAGCGAACAGCACCGCCCGGCTTCTCGGCACCCGAAACCGGCGCCGCTGGATCCGTCGCGCCAGCCGATCTGTGAACCGCGTCTGAGTTCGCGCTGCGCGCCCGCCTTTATGACCAATGGAGGTAAACAGAACAACGGCCCTAGTTACCCTTAAACCAAGGGACAACCGGGGCACCATGTGAGAACCGTCCTGCCACTTTCCATACTGCTGCTATCCGGTTGCGGCGGATTGACCGCGACGTCGAGCAACCCGGTAGTCGCTATGCAGAACACCGGCGGCTCATCCGGTTCAGGCGGATCTTCAGGAGGAGGAAGCTCTTCTCCGTCGCCTCCAGCGCCGGCAGGGATCACGGCAGACCCGACCGGCATCTGGGACATCGTTGACACGCTCAACGGCAAAGCCGTTACCGAGGTGGCGCTGATTGCCGGTGGGAAATATTACGCCCTCGCGAGTGCAGACCCGCTTGGCTGCGCAGACATCACCGGCGGTACTTACGCCATCGACGGCAGCAAGTTCGCAGGCAGCGGCGTAGCGGCGCTGCTGAACAACTGCAACGCACCCAACGGCCAGGGCAATTATCTGTCGTATAAGCTCAGCGGCTACACGTTGGGCACTGAGCTCAATCTTTCCTTCGATATCGGCGGGATGCTGGTCCCCACGCTCGGTGCCACCATGGACCCGCTGTACAACGAGCCAGCGAGCCTGCCAAAGCTGGCTGGAAACTGGGACGACGCCGGTAGCACGTTGACGATCAACCCTGATGGAACCTTCTTCGAGCAGCAGGCCAGCGGCTGCGTGGTAAACGGCGCCTACGCCATCATCGACCCCACGCACAATCTTTATACGGTGTCATTCGAGATCACCAATTGCAGCTCCAGCATCGCGGGCATTGCTTTCAACGGACTGGGTTATCTCGACGACAGCAAGCCGAGCGCCTGGCATTTCCTCGAGGACCTGAGCGGACCGGATCCTGCGAATGGCGGCGTCACCGTGGTGGTATTCGACAACATCACGCCGCAGTAATCTGCCAGGCAGGCTCAGGGCCATTCAGCCGCCAACTCGACGCCGACCGACCAGAAGCGTTTAATTTTGCAGTGAAGTAGGGCGCCGCCGGCCCTCGCGGCCGCAGTGCTGGCAATGCTTGCAGCTGGTAGGCGAGGCTGCTAGCATTGCTAACATCGCCGGCAAGTCGAGGATTGCTACCGTGGCGCAGCTGCTGGTCAGAAACCTGCCAGACGAGCTGGTTCGCGCGCTCAAGCAGCGGGCCGCCAAGCGCAATCGCAGCGCCGAGCAGGAACACCGTGAGATCCTTAAAGCCGCTCTAAAGGGTCCGCAGCGGAAGCCGTTGGCGGACGTGCTTGCTAGCATGCCGGACGTGGGTACGGATGCGGATTTCGCGCGTGAGCAAGCCGACCGCAGGCGCTGAGGTGTACCTGGTCGATACCGATGTGATCAGCGAGGCCCGCAAAGGGGACCATGGCAACGCGGGCGTGCTAGCGTTCTTTTCCCGAGCTGCTCAGGAAGGGGCCGAGCTTTACCTCTCGGCGGTAACGATCGGCGAGCTGCGGCAAGGGGTCGAGCGAATTCGCCATCGGGGCGATAAGTCTCAGGCGCAGAGGCTCGAGCAATGGCTGCTGCGAGTAACGACCGCATACGCCGACCGAATCCTTCCCTTTGACGAGGAGACCGCGCACATTTGGGGCCGTCTTCGCGTCCCCAATCCCGAGAATCCACTGGACAAACAGATCGCTGCGTCGGCGTTGATTCACGATCTTGAAGTCATTTCACGCAATGTCGCGCATTACGCGCCGACCGGAGTGCGCGTGAAGAATCCCTTTACCTGAGACCGACTTTCCCCAGCGCTGAGTCTCCTGTCACCGGTGCCTTGAGTTCCCTGCGAGCTGGTAAGATCCAGATCCCATACTCGGTGGGTGAGCGTGCGTGCAGCGGGCATCGCCGTTACGCCGTGCTCGCTGCAACGGCTGAAGCGCGTGCGCCCGGGTTCTTGCCAGACGACAATTCCGCCTCGCGAAAGTAACGACCATGAAACCTCTCAGCGCACTCGCCGCGTTCGTGCTCAGCCTCCTGCTCACCGGCCGCGCCGCGTTCGCTCAAGATCTGGGCTGGCCGCGTACCATTGAGCAGCCCTCGGGCAAGCTCGTCTTATTCCAGCCTCACGTCGACAGCTGGGACAGTGGCATCGTCTGGCGCCAGGCTTTTCAGCTGACGCCAGCCGGCGGCCACATGAACGTTGGCGCGGCATCCTTCCAAGGCATGACCAGCACAAACACGGAAACGCACGTCATCACGATCTCGGCGGCGCAGGTGACCAGCACGGTCTTCCCCGGACTCGATGAATCCGCATCAGCGCCGCTGGTTGCGTTGTTGGGCTCCCTCATGCCCCCGGCGCTCGACCTGTCTCTCGAGCGTCTCGTTACCTACATGCGCACGCCCGCAAGCATGAAACTGGCCCCCAGCGCGGTGTCTCCGCCGGTCATTCTCGTCAGCTATTCACCGGCGGTTCTGCTTCGGCTGAAAGGTCAGCCGGTCCTTATGCCGGTGCCGAGAACCCGCCTGAAATACGTGGCCAACACCTCGTGGCCGCTGTTCGAGAATTCGAGTGACGGCCATTTCTACCTACTGGCCAACGATCTTTGGCTTGCGGCCCGGAGGCTGGAGGGTCCCTGGCGGCGCGTTACACGCCTGCCGGAGGAGTTTCGTGACCTGCCCGCCGACAACGAGCGCTTTGCGCCGGTACGCAGGTTTGTGCCGCCAGCGCCAGTGCGCGACCCGCCCGTGCCGGAGGTGCTCTACACCACCTCAAGGGCCGACGTGATCCTGTTCGATGGACCGCCTGCCTACGTGCCCATCGCGGGTACACAGCTGGAGCGGGCGACCAACACCAAGAGTCCAGTCTTTCGCGGCAACCCCGGGCAGACCTATTACTACCTCACCGCCGGCCGCTGGTTCCGCGCTCCAGGCCTGAGGGGTCCCTGGACGGATGCGACCTCGGCACTACCGGCGGACTTCGCGAACATCCCGCCCGGTAGCCCCGCGAGTGCGGTTCTTGCGGCCGTGCCCGGCACGACCCAGGCAGAAGACGCCGCGCTTCTGGCGCAGGTTCCGAAGACGGCGGCGCTGTCGGCCGCTCAGGTGAGCGTCACTTACTTCGGAACTCCCCAGTTCGTGCCGGTGGAAGGCACGACGATGCAGTACGCGAACAACACTGCCGACAAAGTGCTTCTGATCGGCGGCGTGTACTACCTTCACCGCAGGGGCGCATGGTTCATGGCCGTGACAGCCCAGGGACCATGGGCGGCCGCGCCCGGGCCTCCCGATGTGATCTACACGATTCCGCCGAGCTCGCCGGCCTACACCGTCACGTACGTGTCGTGGGGAGACGAGGGCTACGAGCAAATGAAAGACTACGAGGACTACATGGAAACGGGAGGCGTTCCCGTGAGACCGAACTGACCGGACCGCCCAGTGGCTTCGCATAACGTATAGAATGCGAAGATGGCTGTTCCACAAAATAGTTACTTCGTCCGCCTGCGGCCGGACCTGTCAACACAGGTGGCCAGCGAGTTCCGCTCGTTCGCGAAAAAGCCTCCGTCCGGCAAAGCGCCAAGTGACGTCCGGCTCATTCTGGCATGCGTGCGCATCGAGTTAAGCCACCACACGTACGCGAAGCTGACGATCAACCTCGAGGAGGGAGCGCCACCGATGGACTTGTGGGTACCTCACCAGTTGATCCTAATGATCGGGGATATCAGCGAGATGGGACGCGCTCCTGTGGTATTCACACCAGTAGAGTAAACGCACCCCTGATGCGCAGGACAGTGCTGGTCTATCGCGGCGGCGCGAGTTAACTCCGAGCCTTACTGGCAGCTCTTCGGCGCTAGCCCGATGCGGCATTTTGCCGACGTGCACTTCGCCACGCTAATGTCACCGCCGCAGGTCGTTGCATGATGCGTCGACGACTGACGGCGACGAAGCAACCAAACTACGCTCGCCCGACCCGCCGAAACTCAGCGTCAAGGTTTGCCGCCTGAGTGCCGATGGAGACACAGCAATGACCCCCGAGATTCGCGCATTTGAATTCGCCTTGGGACTGTTCACGGTGATGATCGGCCTTGCCATCACTGACATTGCCCTGAGCCTCCACCGGCTGATACGCCACCGCGAAGCCGTACGCTGGGACCCGTTGAGCCTGCTTGCCGCGCTCTTCGCGCTGCTGATGACGATCGGCATGTGGTTTGATCTGTGGGGCATCCGCCACGCGACCTCCGTGCGGCACTTTTTCTTGTATCTGGTGCTGCTCGCAGCGTTCTTCGTGTTGTTTCTCATCTGCGCCTCAAGCCTACCCGACGAGGTAGGCGGACCGGTGGATCTGCGGGCGTTCTACGACTCGAACCGGCGCTACTACTGGAGCCTCGTCACGATCTTCCAGGTAATCTACGTGGCCCTGGGCGTCCACTTTGCCGGCGACCTGTTCGCGCGCATGCCAGGTGCAGTGGTCGCAATGACCGCGATACAGTGGGGCGCGCTCATCCTGATCCCCGTGGTGTTGTTGTTTTTGCGCTCTCGGCCCCTTCATTACTTGGGCTTGATCATCCTGCTCGCGATCGACCTTTGGCATTACTCGATCTACGCGATCCTTTGAAGCGGAATGCGCATAATGTATACAAAGCGCCTTTCCGGGGGAGAACCCATGCCTGTACTACACTCATTGGCTCACAACGCGCCCGCGCGGATCATCGACAGGCGTCAGTTTCTCAGTGTTGCGGCAAATGTTGCCGCGTTGCTCCCTGCCCGTAGCTTATGGGCCGACGTTTCCGGCTCCGGTGCCGTACCGTCGCAGCTGGCGGCGGTCTCCGGCGAGGGCAAGCCGGTCATGCTGACCGGGGCAGAAGTGAAGGAGCTTCGAGCGGCCCTCAGGGGCAGGCTGCTTCTTGCCCAAGATGCCGGGTATGACCAGGCGCGGCGTGTGTGGAATGGCTCAATCGATCGGCATCCCGCGCTCATCGCCCGCTGCGAGAGCCGCGCGGACATCGTGCACGCCGTCCAGTTCGCGAGCGCGCATTCGCTGCTGACTGCAGTGAAGGGGGGCGGCCACAGCATCTCGGGGCAGTCTACTTGCGAGGGCGGCCTCATGATCGATCTATCACCGATGCGCGAGATCGAAGTCGATCGGGGCAAGCGTCTGGTCCGCGCGCAGCCGGGGGTGCTGCTCGCCGAACTTGACGGCAAGTCTCAGGCAGCCGGTCTCGTGACGCCTCTCGGAACTGCTGCCGACACCGGCATCGCAGGTCTGACGCTTGGAGGAGGCCAGGGGCGTCTCATGCGTAAGCTCGGACTCTCCTGCGATAACGTTCATTCTTTCGAGCTTGTCACGGCGGACGGCAAGGTCCGCAAGGTCAGTGCGACCGAGAGCCCGGACCTCTACTGGGCGCTGCGCGGCGGTGGTGGGAACTTCGGCGTGGTGAGCGGTTTCGAGTATCAGCTGCACCCACTTGCTCATCCAGTTCTCGCCGGCGGCCGCATGTATCCCTTCAGCCAGGCGCGTACGGTCGTTAAGGGATTGGCGGAGATGGCAGCGAACGCACCGGATGAACTCTACCTCTCCGGCTCCATCCTCAATGCCTCCGGCGAGGGCAAGCTACCGAAGGGCACTTACGTTGCGGTCGAGTTCGTCTACAGCGACGATCCGAAGGAGGGCGAGAGCTTCATTCCCACGCTGGACAAGCTCGGCAAGCCCCTCAATGACACCATCGCGGCCAAACCCTATATGGTGGCGCAGAACGGTCCCACAGGTGCGGCACCCCCGGCACTGCCGCCGGGTCTGGGCGTCTATGTACGATCGGGGTTCGCGCAGACTATTTCCGATAAATTCATCGACGAGTGGATTCATGCCTTCGAGCAAGGGCCGCCGTGGCTCGATGAGATCGGGCTCGGTCCGATCGGGGGCCAGGTCGCGCGCGTCAAGGCGGACGCCACCGCCTACTGGAATCGTGACGCACAATACGAGTTCATCCTGATCGGTACCTGGGTCGACCATTCACAGGACGAGCACAACATTTCCGTCATGCGCGACATGTGGAAGGTCTTCGAGCCGTTCACGCAGGGTTACTACGTGAACACCGAGCCTTCTGCGGCAGAGTCGCGCCTGAAGACTACATACGGTGGCAACTACGCGCGCCTGGTGCATGTGAAGAACCGCTACGACCCGAAGAATCTGTTTCGCCTGAATGCGAACATCCGACCGACGGCGCACGCCTGACGTATCGGCAGCGACACGGCCGAAAGGTAGACACGGCTGCACCGTCTTGGGTTCGCATAATGTATAGCAAGCGCAACTTATTGAGGCTTGCATTAATACCTGACAGGTTCAGAGAGGCAACTCGGCTTGCTGCCAGAATGCTCTGATCAACGTTGGACGGCGTTGCATGGAACGCAGGCGGTTGCGTGCGTGCATCTTGAGGGCACCGAACGTGTGAGCGCAGGTGTTGGCGAGCTCGTGATGCTTGAGGTGACCCCAGATGTACTCGGTCGGGTTGAGCTCCGGAGCGTAGGCGGGCAACTGCTCGATCTGCACGGCGCCGTTGAGGCTCTCGAGGTACTCCCGTACCACGCTGCTGCGGTGGGCTGGCAGCCCGTCCCAGATGACCAGCACCGGGCGGCGGATCTGGTGCCCCAAGGCGTGCAGGAACTCGATGATCTGCGGACCCTTGATGGAGCCGGCAAACAGGCGGAAGTAGAAGCGCCAGAACGTAATCGCGGCGATCACCGAGAGTTGATGCCAGTTGAAGTGATACTGCAGCACCGGTGTCTCACCTCGTGGTGCCCAGGTACGCACCCGGGTGGGCTGCTCGCTCAATCCCGACTCATCCATGAAGACGATCGTTCGGCCTTGTTTCAGAGCGTCTTTTTTAGAGCCGGCCAACGCTCCCGCTTCCACCGCTGGATCGCCGACTCGTCGCGCTCGAGCGCCCTCCCGGAAGGCCGCTGGCAGCTGAAGCCCAGCGACATGAGAATCCGCCACACCTGGCTCTCGCTGTATCGGCGAGCAAAGCGCTGCTCGATGAGCTGGCCCACCCGCGGCAGTGTCCACAACTCGGTGGCAAATCCAGCAGCCAATGCGCCTTCCCGCAGATACTTGATCAGCTCTCGGCGCTGCGTGGGATCGAGCCCAGCCGGTCGACCCCGTGGCCGCCGCTTCAGCGCCTCGAGCCCTCCGTCTTCCAACTTCTCGTTCCACTCGCTCACCGTGGTACGGGTGACGCCCACGCGCCGGGCCACCTCGGCCTGCGCGATACCCTTCAGCAGCAGCCGCGCCGCCCGCAGCCGACGTCGCTGCAAACGCTTGTCCTCTCTTTCTGTCTTGCTCATCGCTCGCCTCGCCAAGACCACACATTATCTTGGACCGAAGGCTAGCGGGAAAGTTGCGAGTCATTTATGCAAGACTCAATAAGCCCGTGCCGGACTGACGCGCGGACTAGGGTAGGTCGAGCTCACCGCGCTAACGACGGCGCGGAATCAAGGCGCGAAGCCGCGGATCGCGCGAAACCACAATCCGCCCCACGCCAACACTCCAAGCACCAGGCTCACGGTCATCTCAGGGATCAGCGCCGCCGCGACTCGAAGATGGCTCGCGATCGCGCCTCCCAAGAAACCCGTGAGGACAATGGCGCCGAGCACGCAGGTGGCCGGGATCACATAGAGCACCAGGCAGATGAGCTGAAGTGCGCCGATTAGCCACAGCAGTTCGAGCGGATAGCCGATCTCAAGCGTGGCCCTCTTCAGGGGCGCAATTCCGACGAGCGTCCCGACGCAGTCGACGATCAGGAAAGCGATGACGATACCGCTCAGGATCCAGTCCGGTCCGGAGCGTGGCCCGTGTATGTCCCTCCGCCTCGACATTTGTATTCATGATTACCTCGACGGTGCGTGCAGGCGGTGCTACCGAATTCGCGGCAATTGACTCTGGGGCGCTTCGGATGCGCGTAATGTATAGCGATCAATGCGTTGGAAAGAGTTCGCAGGTCTGGGAGATGCCGCATTGCGCGCGAAGCTTGGTACCTGTGATAGAGTAATACCTCCGTTACGCAGAGTATTACTATGTCCACTACTGTAACGTCGAAGGGGCAGGTTACCATCCCGAAGAAGGTTCGAGACTTCCTTGGCCTGACGCCGGGCTCGACCGTTGACTTCGAAGTGTCCGGCTCGGGTGAAGTAACGTTGCGCCCCGTACAGCGTACAGCCAAGCGCCGGAGGAGCCGCTTCGCGAAGTTGCGGGGCCGAGCGACAGTAACGATGCGGACTGAAGAGATCCTCGCTCTGACTCGCAGTGATTAGGCCGCCTTGATTTTTGTCGACACGAACGTCTTGCTGGACGTTCTGCAGGACGACAGTACGTGGGGTGCCTGGTCGCTCCAAGCGCTGGAGTCCGCCGGTGCCCAGGACGCGCTCGCGATCAACCCCGTCATTTACGCGGAACTCTCGATCGCCTTTGCGCGCATCGAAGAACTCGAGCAGGTGCTCGTTGACGCCGCCCTAACCGTGGAACCGATACCCCGCGAGGCGCTGTTTCTCGCGGGCAAGGCTTTTCTCCGCTACAAAAAGCAGCAAGGAACCAAAACCAACGTCCTGCCTGATTTCTTTATAGGCGCACACGCAGCGGTGACTTGCTCACCAATTCTCACGCGTGACGTCGAACGTTACAGGGCGTACTTCCCGACGGTGAGTCTCTTGGCGCCGGATTAGAGGAAGCCTCCAGTCTCAGCGCCCAAGAGATACTTCGCATAATGTATATTATGTTAAATATGACATTCATCCCAGAAAACCCCGCGGACTTGCAGTTCGACGGGGTTTCCCGGACCGGGCATCGACTCCCCTGCGAGGCACCGATGCGCCGGCTCGATGACAGCTACTGTTTGGTCAGCCAGGTGTCGTCGGCGGTCTTGACCCAGTCATCGACCTGTTTCTGCGCGGCATCCCTGGCCAGCCCATAACGCTCCTGGATGCGTCCCGCGAGTTCCTCGCGACGCCCGGCGGCGCTGGTGAGATCGTCGTCGGTCAGCTTTCCCCACTGCTGCTTGGCCCGGCCCTTCAGCTGCTTCCAGTTTCCTTCAACACGGTTCCAGTCCATGGTTCGCTCTCCATATCCATACGGGACGAAATTCCCACAACGACAGTAATTCGGCGTGCCCCGGGGGTTGAAGAGTTGCTCTTAGGTTTTGCGCGTCGGCGGCCGCCTACAGCGCAAACGGAGCCTGTTCGGGGGCCCCTCGCGCAGCTCCCGAGCATGCCCGAGGCGAGCGAAGCGCGAACGGGTTCACGCTGTGGCGGCTGCAGCAGCCACGGGGGTGCGACCCAGTTCGCTGTGTAAGTCCCGGCGGCGTGTTGGAATTCCTCCGTTTTTTGTCAACTCATAGCATGAGCGTCAAGCCCTCACAGTTGCGGTTCGCACCTCCGGCGGAGTGGAGTTCGCGATGACGAACGCCAGCACCCCGTCCCTGGACGATGCCGCGGTCGGTGCCCTGCTCGAGGCGCCTGCTGACGCGCCCGGTTCCGTCGAAGCGCTGTTCCGTAACACCGTGGAGCACGCGCCGGTCGGCATCGCCTTCGCCAGCCGCGACGGCAGCTACCGTCACTGCAATCGCGCCTTCTCCGCCCTGCTCGGCTTCAGCGCGGCGGAGTTGCGCCAGCGCTCGATTGCCAGCATCACTCACGCGGACCATGTCACCGCGACCGCCGCTGGGCTGCAGCAGCTGTGGCGCGGGGAGATTGCGCATCTCGATGTCGAAAGGCGCTACGTGCGCAAGGACGGCAGTCCGCTGTGGGTGCGTGTGACTACGTCTCTGGTCGCCGGCAGCGCCGCCACCCCCGAGTGTACGGTCGAGTTCCTGCGCGACATCTCCGCGCGCAAGGAGATCGCCGATGCACTGATGCAGAATCAGACGCTGCTGGCAACCGTCATCGCCGAACTGCCCCTCGCGCTGCTCGCCTGCGACGTGCAGGGGCGGGTGACGCATTACAACCGCGGCGCCGTCGCGCTGTTCGGCATTTCCCCCGAGGAGACGAGCGGCGGCTCGACGCGCTCTAACTACCCGGTCACCTCACAGATATTCCTGCCGGATGGCACTACAGCGGTGCCCCGCGAGCAGCGTCCGCTCGCGCGTGCATTGCGTGGTGAGCCTGCTACCGAGCTCGAGTTCGTGGTCGTGACGCCACAGGGCGCGGTGCGCTCGGTGGTGTCGAGCGCCTGCCGCCTGGTCGGCCCGAACGGCGAAGCGCTCGGTGCAGTCGTGGTCGTGCAGGACATCACCGAGCGCCGCCTCGCCGAGGAGGAGCTCGAGCGCGTGCACAAGCAGCTGCTGATCGCCTCGCGCCAGGCAGGCATGGCCGAAGTGGCCACCAACGTGCTGCACAACGTCGGCAACGTTCTCACCAGCGTCAACGTCTCGGCGAGCCTGGTCGCCGAGCGCATCCGGAAGTCCAAGTGCGAGGGGCTGACCCGGGTCGTGGCGCTGCTCAACGAGCATGCCGGCAATCTCGCCGGCTTCTGCAGCGGCCCCCAGGGCAAGCATCTGCCAGCCTACCTGCAGGAGCTCGACAAGCAGCTGGGCGCCGAGCGCGACGCGGCGGTCGCGGAGCTCGGCAAGCTGCGCGGCAACGTCGACCACATCAAGGAAATCGTCGCCATGCAGCAGGGCTACGCCCGGCGCGGCGGCATCATCGATACGCTCGACGTGCGCGTCCTGATCGAAGACAGCCTGCGCATGAACGAGGGCGCCTTCAGTCGCCATGGCGTGACGATCGAGCGCGATTACGCCGACGTGCCGCCGATCCAGGTGGACAAGCACAAGGTGCTGCAGATCCTGGTGAACGTGATCCGCAACGCCAAGTACGCCTGCGCCGAGCTGCCCGACGGCGCGAAGCGCGTGACGGTGCGCGTGCGGGCGACGCCGGATGACATCGTGATCAGTGTCATCGATACCGGCGTCGGCATCCCCAAGGAGAACCTGCAGCGCATCTTCAGTCACGGCTTCACCACGCGCCGCGACGGACACGGCTTCGGGCTGCATAGCAGTGCGCTGGCTGCCCGCGAGCTCGGCGGTTCGCTGCAGGGCGAAAGCGCCGGGGCGGGTCAGGGCGCGACCTTCACGCTGACCCTGCCGCTCAGCGCCGCGCAGGTGCGCGATGGGCAGTGATGCCGGTCCACTGACTCATCGTATCCTCACGATCGACGACAACCCGGCGATTCACGAGGACTACCGCAAGATTCTGACCTCCCGCAGCAGCGACACGCTGTCCTCCGCCGAGACGGCGCTGTTCGGCGAGCGCATCGTCAGCACCGGCCCGAGCTTCGATGTTGACTCGGCGCTGCAAGGGCGCGAGGGCGTCGAGCTGGTCACCAATGCACTCGCCGCGGGACGTCCCTACTCCGTAGCATTCGTCGACATGCGCATGCCGCCCGGCTGGGATGGACTGGAGACCATCGAGCAGCTGTGGAGGGTTGATGCTGACGTCCAGATCGTCGTCTGCTCCGCGTACGCCGATTACGACTGGCACGAGCTGCTGGCGCGGCTCGGCCACTCCGACAAGCTGCTGGTCATCAAGAAGCCGTTCGAGCCGATCGAGATCGTGCAGTCGGCAAGCGCGCTGTGCCGCAAGTGGCAGAACGCCCGCGCCCTCAGGCGCCAGGTCGAGAGCCTCGAGCTGGTGGTGACCGACCGTACCCGGGGCCTGGAGGCGGCAAACCGCCAGCTGCGACAGCTTGCCTCCCACGATGCGCTCACGGGTCTGCCAAACCGACTGCTGCTCGATGATCGGGTCAATCAGGCCATCGCGCAGGCTACCCGGCAGTCGCACGAGTTCGCTCTGCTGCTGATCGACCTGGATCGCTTCAAGCTCATCAACGATTCACTTGGCCACCGGGCGGGCGACGACCTGCTGCGCGAGATCGCGCAGCGACTGAAGGGCGCAGTGCGCACGGTCGACACCACCGCCAGACTCGGCGGGGATGAGTTCGTGATCCTGGTCGACGGGCCGGCGACGCGCGCGGAAGCCGTCGAGGTGGGCAAGCGCGCCATCCAGGTGATGGAGCCCGCGATACGGTTGCTCGGCATCGACGTACACATCTCGCCGAGTATCGGCGTTGCCTTCTATCCGGCCGACGGCACGAGCGTAGACACCCTGCTCGCGCGCGCCGACGCCGCCATGTACGCCGCCAAAGAGCGCGGCCGCAACAGTGTTCAGTGCTATGCCCCGGGAATGAGCACGGTGACTCAGGAGCGGGTGCGCGTCGAGAGCGAGCTGCACGAAGCGCTGCGCAGCGGGCAGTTCGAGCTGCACTATCAGCCGAAGGTCGATACCGCCAGCGGACGCATCAACAGCGCCGAGGCGCTCATCCGCTGGCGACACCCCGAGCGCGGTCTGCTGCTGCCGGGGGATTTCATTCCGATCGCGGAGGAAAGCGGTCTGATTGATGCCATGGGCAAGTGGGTGCTGTTCGAGGCCTGTCGTCAGGCCAAGGCATGGCAGCAGGAAGGGCTGCGCCCGATACGCGTGGCGGTCAATCTCGCGCCCTCGCAGTTCCGGCTCACGAACCTCGTCGAGCAGATCCGTGAGGCGCTCGCCGCGGCCGCCCTCGACCCACGGCTTCTCGAGGTCGAGCTGACGGAAAGCGCGGTCATGAGCGATGCCGAGGAGTCGGTCGTCATCCTGGAATCGATCAGTCGCATGGGGGTGCTGGTGTCGGTGGATGACTTCGGCACCGGTTACTCGAGCATGAGCTACCTGCGCCGCTTCCCTATCGACAAGCTGAAGATCGATCGCTGCTTCGTCAAGGAGCTGACCCGGCGCCCCGAAGACGCCTCGATCGTGCGCGCCATCATCTCGCTGGCGCACAGCCTGCATCTGAAGGTCATCGCCGAGGGCGTTGAGACGCCCGAGCAGCTTGCCCTCCTCACCGAGCTCGGCTGCGATCAGTACCAGGGCTTTTATTTCAGTCCCGCCGTGGTCCCGGCGCAGTTCGTGGCCCTCGTCAGAAAGTCACTGGCGCAGCAGCACGAGCTCAGCGACGAGGAAGCGGCGCAGACCCACAGCAAGCTCGCCGGGCTCGCGGGCTGAGCACCCCGCGCAAGCGCCCCCTCCCCTCGTCGCGCTCCGGGCTGACCGCCCCTCAATGAGCGTGTGCCTTCATCGATTCGAATAACAGCTGTCACACAGCTGTAACACACGTGACAGTACCATTGCGCGCCACCTGACCGGGACAGGGACGTCGGGTCGGTGGCGCGTTCCAACTCACGGAAGTTGTTGCAATTTAGTCACAGCTTTGGAGAGATTGGTGTATCCGCTTGGTCTATGGAATACTCTTGCGCATTAAGCTGGCCCCTATAACTAAGAAAAGCCGCTCAAAAGCAGGAGTGATGTGATGGTCACGACCAATCTGCCCGCGTATGAGTCCGGGATCGACCGTGGGCACCGTCGTGTCATTTTCGCATCAAGTCTGGGCACGGTCTTCGAGTGGTATGACTTCTATCTGTACGGCTCGCTGGCGGCAGTCATCTCGAAGCAATTCTTCTCCGGGGTAAACGAGACGACGGGCTTCATCTTCGCCCTGCTCGCCTTTGCGGCCGGCTTCGCCGTGCGACCTTTCGGGGCGCTGCTGTTCGGGCGCCTGGGTGACCTGGTCGGGCGCAAGCACACGTTCCTCATCACGATCGTGATCATGGGTCTGTCGACCGCGCTGGTCGGGATGCTGCCCACCTACGCGCAGATCGGTGTCGCCGCGCCCGTCATCCTGATCGCGCTACGCCTGCTGCAGGGTCTGGCGCTCGGTGGTGAATACGGCGGAGCCGCGACCTATGTGGGCGAGCACGCGCCACCCGGAAAGCGCGGTCTGTATACAAGCTGGATCCAGACGACGGCCACACTCGGATTGTTCCTGAGCCTGCTGGTCATCCTCGTCAGCCGCTCGATGCTGGGCGAGCAGTTCGAGACCTGGGGCTGGCGGATTCCGTTCCTGGTGTCGATCGCGCTGCTGATTGTTTCCGTGTACATCCGCCTGCAGCTCGCCGAGTCGCCGGTGTTTCTCGAGATGAAGGCAGCCGGCACGAGCTCCAAGGCACCGCTCACCGAGTCGTTCGCCCGCTGGGGCAATCTGCGGCTGGTGATCCTGGCGCTCCTCGGCGCTACCGCCGGTCAGGCCGTGGTGTGGTACTGCGGGCAGTTCTACGCCCTGTTCTTCCTTACCCAGGTGCTGCGAGTCGACGCAATGCCGGCGAATCTGCTGATTGCCGCGGCGCTCGTGATCGGCACGCCATTCTTCATCGTGTTCGGCCGTCTGTCCGATCGCATCGGGCGCAAGAAGATCGTGCTCGCCGGGTGCCTGATCGCCGCACTCACGTATGTCCCCATCTTCAAAGGCATCACCCACTACGCCAATCCAGCCATCGAGACCGCCGCGGCCCGCTCCCCGGTGACCGTGGTCGCAGATCCCAACGCCTGCACGTTTCAGTTCGATCCTGTCGGCAAGAAGAAATTCGTTCAGTCCTGCGACGTCGCCAAGGCGGCGCTCGCCAAGGCGGGCGTGCCGTACAGCAACGAGGCGGCACCCGTAGGCGCGGTGGCACAGGTGCGCATCGGCAGCCTGCAAGTGTCCGCGGTCGAGGGTGGCAGGATGTCGGCGGCGGAATTCAAAGACGCCACGGGCAAATTCTCCAAGGCTCTGAGCGGCAGCCTCAAGGACGCCGGCTATCCGGCCAAGGCCGATCCCAACCAGATCAACTACCCGATGCTGCTGCTGCTGCTGGTGATCCTCGTCATCTACGTGACCATGGTGTATGGCCCGATCGCCGCGTGGCTCGTCGAGCTCTTCCCGGCGCGCATTCGCTACACCTCCATGTCGCTGCCGTATCACATCGGCAACGGTTGGTTCGGCGGCTTCCTGCCGACGGTTTCGTTCGCACTGGTCGCCCTCACCGGCGATATCTACTACGGTCTGTGGTACCCGATCATCATCGCTCTCATGACGGTCGTGATCGGCTCATTGTTCCTGCCTGAGACCAAGGACCGGCACGTTCAATATCCGCATTAACGGTAAAACTCAAAACTCGGAGGACTCGCAGTGACTAATGGAAACAAGGCTCGCTTCGCCGCACGCGTGGCGATCGCCGTCGTCGGATCGATGGCTGCCGCCAGCATCGCGCAGGCGCAGTCCACGGTGACGACGTCGGGCTCCAGTAGCTCCGACACCAGCCTGACGTGGCACGGCATCACCCTCTACGGCATCGTCGATCTTGGTCTGCAGTACCAGACGCATGGTGCGCCGGTGAGCGATTACTTTCCGGCTGGGACCTCCTCCCCCGTCGCGAAGTTCAGCTACCCGTCCGTGACCGGCGTGACCCCGAACAATCTGAGTCAGTCGCGCATCGGGCTGTCGGGCAACGAGCCGCTGTTCGGGGACTGGGCGGGAGTGTTTCGCGTCGAGACGTACTTCAACCCGCAGTCGGGCAACATCTCCGACGGATTGAAGTCCGTCGCGTTCAACAACGGCCGGGCGCTTCAGAACTACACCACGGGCGTCGACACCAGCGTCGCCGGGCAGCTGTTCGAGACCTCGTACGCCGGCTTCAGCTCTCCGACCTACGGAACATTCACTTTCGGGCGCCAGCTGACCCCGCTCGCGGACGGCATCTCCAAGTACGATCCGGCAGGGGCCAGCCAGGCGTTCTCGCTGATCGGCTTCTCCGGCGTCACCGCGGGCGGTGGCGACACCGAGGACCGTCGTTTGGATGAGTCGCTCAAGTACACCGCCAAGTACGACTGGGTGCATGTCGGGGCCCTCTACCAGTTCAGCGGCTCGCGTGGCAGCACCAATACCGCGTTTCAGGCGAACCTGGGTGCGGAATTCGCCGGGTTCTCGGGCGATCTGTACTACGCCAAGAAGTACAACGCGGTGTCGGTCTCGTCCCTCAGCACGGCCCAGGTGGGAGAGCTGCCCGGCAAGTGCAGCCCACCCGTGACCGTGCCGCCGACCGAGCCGCAGTGCTACTCCACGTATAACTCGCTCGCGGGCACGATTTCGGACAACACCGATTACAGTGTCATGGTGCTCTACAAGTTCGCGCCCCTTCCGCTGACGCTCTATGCAGGCTGGGAGCACGTTGCCTTCGAGAATCCGACCAACCCGTACTCTGCCGGGCAGATCATCGAGGGCGGCTACCAGCTGGCCTTCGTCAACAATACGGCCTACGACAGCGAGAAGATCCTGCAGGTGTACTGGACCGGCGCCAAGTACAGCATCATGCCCGACCTCGATGTGACGGTCGCGTACTACGGGTATCACCAGAACGCCTACTCGACCGAAGCGAAGTTCGCGGGCTGCTCGACCCAGGTCAGCGCCGCCTGCAGCGGTGAGGAGAACACCGCCTCGATCTACTTCGACTGGCGCATGAGCAAGCGCTTCGATGTGTACGTGGGCACCTTCTGGAGCGAGGTGAAGGATGGCCTGGCGAATGGCTACCTGCTGGCCTCACCGACCAAGGCTGACCCGGGCGGAATTACCAGCACGGCAGCCGTCATCACCACCACGATGGGTCTGCGCTTCAAGTTCTGACGACTACAACGTAAGCCGGGCTCATGGTGTTAGCGCCATGGGCCCGGCGCCGCGCTAAACTGGCGATCCGCAACGGGAGCGCCTCGTGAACGGTTTGCATAGAAGACACGGCGGCTGGAGCTGGTGGTACCTGCTGTTCGTCGTGCAGTTCGTCGCGGTACTGTGGCCGCCCTTCTATAACAGCGCCGAGCCCTACTGGATGGGCGTGCCGTTCTTCTACTGGTACCAGATGCTGTGGGTGATCATCAGCGCGGTGTTCACCGCCGTGGTCTATTTCGCCACCCGCGACTGAGCGAACCGCGATGCCACAGGTGAACTGGATTGCGCTCGTCATCTTCGTCGCGCTGTTCGGTTTCATTACCTGGCTCGGCTTTGCCGCCGCGCACTGGCGCAAGGGCGATCTGAACCTGCTGCACGAGTGGGGGCTCGGCGGGCGGCGCTTCGGCACGGTCATCACCTGGTTCCTGGTCGGCGGTGACCTGTACACCGCCTATACGTTCATCGCCGTCCCGGCGCTCGCGTTCGGCGCCGGCGCGCTGGCGTTCTTCGCCGTCCCCTACACCATTGTCATCTATCCGATCCTGTTCCTGGTCTTCCCCCGCCTCTGGTACGTGTGCAGCAAGCACGGCTATATCACCGCCGGTGACTTCGTCCGCGGGCGCTTCGGCAATCGCTGGCTCGCGCTTGCCATCACGATCACGGGCATTGTCGCGACGATGCCCTACATCGCTCTGCAGCTGGTCGGCATCCAGGTCGTCATCGGCGCGTTGGGCATCTCCGGCACCGGTTTCGCGGCCGACCTGCCGCTGCTGATCGCCTTCGCCGTGCTGGCGGCGTTCACCTACTCGAGCGGCCTGCGCGCACCGGCCTCGATCGCCATCGTCAAGGACATCCTCATCTACCTCACGGCGTTTGCCGCCGTGATCGTAATCCCGGCGCAGCTCGGCGGCTTCGGGCACATCTTCACATCCGTACCCGCACCGAAACTGCTGCTCGCCCCGCCCAGCGAGCACTCCAGCGGTGCTTACGGCTCCTACGCCACGCTCGCGCTCGGCTCCGCGCTCGCCCTGTTCCTCTATCCGCACTCCATGACCGGCATCCTCAGCGCCAGCAGCGGCCACGCCATCCGCCGCAACGCGGCCATGCTGCCCGGCTACACCTTCATGCTGGGGCTGCTGGCGCTGATCGGCTTCTTTGCGATTGCTGCAGGGGTCAAGGACCTGCCGGAGTTTGCCGCTGGCTTCAAGCAGTTCGGCAACAACTTCGCCGTGCCCGCACTGCTGCTGCACAGCTTCCCGGCGTGGTTCGTCGGCATCGCCTTTGCGGCCATCGGCATCGGCGCCCTGGTGCCGGCGGCGATCATGTCGATAGCGGCTGCCAACCTCTACACGCGCAACATCCACCGCGAATTCATCAACCGCAATCCCACCGACCGCCAGGAAGCCCAGATGGCGAAGTGGGTGTCGCTGATCGTGAAGGTCGGCGCCCTCGCCTTTATCCTGTTCGTGCCGACGAAATACGCGATTCAGCTGCAGCTGTTGGGCGGCATCTGGATCATCCAGACACTGCCGGCGGTCATGCTCGGGGCCTATACCCGCTGGTTCAACCCCTGGGCGCTGCTCATCGGCTGGGCCGCAGGGACGATCGCCGGCACGGCCATGGCAGCAGTGGCCCACCTGACCCCCACCTTCCCCCTCGCCCTGGGCGGTTATACGTTCCCCGGCTATACGGCCTTCTATACGGTGATCCTCAACCTCGTAATCGCGGTCGTGCTCACCCCGCTGTGCAACTCGGTGGGCGCGCAGGACACGGCCCGCGATGAGACCGTCGCAAGCGATTACCACGACTGATGGGGCGCAGGAGCTACGCCCACAGCGCCCGCCGCAACCACGGCGGCCCTGGCGGCGATGGCGCATCGGCCCGATGCTCCTTGCGGCTGCGATGCTCGGCGCTGCTGCGCACGGTGTGCCGCGCGTGGCACGGGCGGCAGCGTCCGCCTCGCCGCCCCCGGCACCGGACTACTCCCACGGGGAGGCGTGGGCTGCGTGGCCCGGCCGCCCGAGCGGCGCCGACAGCTTGCCGCCCGGGGTCGACGACTCCCCTGCGCTCGCGCCCGAGGAACGCGTCGACGTGTTCTTCATCCACCCCACCACCTACCTGAGTGGCGGCGCCACCAACGCCCGCTTTGATGAGCCCGGAGTCACCACGACCCGCATCGATCGCGGCGTGCTGCGTTTTCAGGCGAGCGCCTTCAACGGCTGCTGCCGCATCTACGCCCCGCATTACCGTCAGGCCGCGCTCGGTGCCTTTCTGCTTGAGGACGAGGCGGCCGCCGCCGCCGCCTACGAGATCGCCTATGCGGACGTCGCGCGCGCCTTCGACTACTACCTTTCGCAGCAGAACCATGGCCGGCCGTTCATCATCGCGAGTCACAGCCAGGGCTCGCTCCACGCCCTGCGCCTGCTGCAGCAACGCGTGGCACACGATCCGCAGCAGCAGCTGCTGGTGGCATACGTCGTCGGCTACCAGGTGCCCGCGCAGATCGAGGCCGCCGGCGTGCCGGTTTGCCGCGCGCCGCGGCAACTGCACTGCCTGGTGAGTTGGAACACGGTAAAGGCGGGTACCTCGGACAGCCCGCGCCGTAACCACGTGCTCGTCTGGCTCGACGGCCGTTATCAACCGCTGCCGGCAGGATCCCCGCTATGCGTCAACCCGCTCACCTGGACGGTGGACGGTGAGGCGCCGGCCGCCAGCAATCTGGGCGCGCTCCCGGCCGTACCGGCCGGGGCGGAGCTGCTACCGCTCGTGCCGCACCTGGCCGGTGCGCGTTGCGCGGGCGGGGCGTTGCAGGTTGCGATCCCGCGCCGCCAGCGCGGGGGATTTGCCGATCTGCTGACGCTGTTCGGCAGCTACCACGTACTCGACTACAACCTCTTCTACGCCAATGTCCGTGCGGATGCGCGCGAGCGCGTGCAGGCTTACCGCGCCGCCGTGGGCCGCTGACGCCGCCGGCGGCGCCGCCACCGACAGGTGCCGTGCGGCCGCATGCATGGTATAGGTAGGGGGGTATGGTATCGGTTGACTTTGCACAAGCGGCGCCTAGAATCGCCGCGCCTGCCGGGCGGCGGCGCGGGCGGCCCGCGCGGGCTGACAAGAACGGCCCCCGCGGTCGGCCGCATCAGCCGCGGGACAGGTGCATGCATCCGGGACCGCCGCCCGCCGGTGAATGCCGGCAACTCGACGTTTTGTCACGATTGTGCCAGTAGCATTGATGCTTTTTCGCGAGGGTGAGCGCCATGGAACCACATGACCACGACCCGTCGACGCCGCCCGAAGAGACCCTAACCGCGGACCGCCCACCGGCAGACCAGCACTCCGCGTCACCGCGCGGCAACGCTTTCCTCTGGGGCGGCATCGGCGCGGGACTGTTGCTGATTGCGGCGCTGCTCACGCACGGCTTCGGCCTGTTCGGCGCCCATGCGGGCTCCGCGACCGGGGCACCGCTGCTGGTACATCAGGGCAAGCTGATCGTCATCCCGGAAAGCTCGCCGCTGCGCCAGCGACTGAAAGTCATCGCCGCCCCATCGGTACGGACCAGCGGCCTCATCAGTGCACCCGGGATCGTCGAATCCGACCCGGTGCGCACGGTGACGGTGCTGCCTGCGGGCGCGGGCCGCGTGCGGGAGGTCAAGGTCTCCCTCGGCGATCGCGTGCAGCGCGGCCAGCCGCTGGTAGTCATCGATTCCCCCGACCTGGCGCAGGCCTACGACGACAACGACAAGGCGGCGAGCGCGGCCGCACTCGCCGCCCGTCTCCTGAAGTACCAGGAGGAACAGGTCAGCTTCGGCGCCGCCGCACAGCGCGATCTCGATCAGGCACGCAGCGACAACACGCAGGCGGCAGCCGAATATGTCCGCACGCGCGCGCACCTGCGCGCCATGGGTGCTGCGGAGGACGCCCGCGGCGAGGCACGGCTGCTCACGGTGCGCGCCCCGGTAAGCGGCGCCGTCACTGCGCTGTCCGTGGGCTCCGGTGCCACGATCAATGATGACACGCAGCCGCTGCTGACGGTTGCCGACCTGTCGGTCGTATGGATCAGCGCGCAGGTGGCCGAGAAAGACCTGCCGCACGTCGCACGCGGGCAGGAGGCGGAGGTCACGCTCGATGCCTATCCGGCGCGCACGCTGCACGGCAAGGTGCTGTTCGTTCCGGACCTGCTCGACCCGGACACGCGACGCAACCGCGCGCGCATTGCATTCGCCAATCCCGACTACACGCTCAAGCCGAACATGTTCGCCACCGTCACGCTGCGCGGACCGCCGAGTGAGCACGTGGTGCTGCCGGCCTCCGCGCTGCTGATGAACAACGACCGCACCAGCGTGTTCGTCGCCACCGCGCCGTGGACTTTCGAGCGCCGCGCCATCGAGCCGCTGCTGGGTGAGAGCCCTCAGGTCACCATCGCGGCCGGGGTGAAGCCGGGCGAGCAGGTGGTGGTCGAGGGCGGAATTCTGCTCAATGATTGACCAGTTCGTCGACTATTGCCTGCGCCGGCGGGTCGCGGTCATCGTGATCGCGGTGCTGCTCGGGCTGTTCGGCATCTACGCCTGGGAAACGCTCAGCGTCGAGGCCTATCCGGAGCTCGGCGATGTCGCCGCCCAGGTCACCACGCAGCTGCCAGGGCTTGCCGCAGAAGAGGTCGAGCAGCTGATCTCCGTGCCGCTCGAGCGCGAGATCAACGGCACGCCCGGGCTGCTGCTGATGCGCTCAACGAGCACTTTCGGCTTATCGCTGATCACGGTGCTGTTCCGTGACGGTTACGAGGATTACTGGGTGCGCCAGCGGCTGCTCGAGCGTATCAATCAGGTCACGCTGCCGGCCGGCGCCGCCCCCTCCCTCGATCCAGTGGCGGGCGCGGGCGGTGAGATCTACCGCTACACGCTCGAGTCCGGCACCCGGAATCTGCAGGAGCTGTCGGAGATTCAGCGCTGGAAGGTCATTCCCGCTCTCAAGTCCGTCCCCGGGGTGGTCGATGACACCAACTTCGGCGGCTTCACTACCGAGTACCAGCTGGATCTCGACCCGCAGCAGCTGCAGCACTACGGTCTCGGCATCACCGACGTCATCAACGCCATCAACAGCAACAATGCCAATGCCGCGGGCGGCCGCATCGCGCGCGGTGACCAGAGTTACATCATCCGCGGCGCCGGCCTGATCCGCAGCCTCGCCGACATCGGCTCGACCGTAGTGACGCAGGTGAACGGCGTACCGGTGCTGGTGCGCGACTTAGGTAGCACCACCTTAAGTCATCAGGAGCGCGAGGGCATTCTCGGCAAGGACAGCAACCCGGACACGATCGAAGGCATCGTGCTGATGCTGAAGTATCAGAACCCTTCGCAAACGCTCAAGGGCATCCACGCCAAGGTGCAGGAGCTCAACCGCCAGCTCGCCGCGCAGGACGTGCGCATCGTCCCCTACATCGATCGCGACGAGCTGGTGCGCGCTACGGTCCTCAAGGTCGGCCGCACCATCGCCGAGGGCATCGCGCTGGTGTTCCTGGTGCTGATCCTGTTTCTCGGCAGCCCGCGCAGCGCATTGGTAGCGGGCGTCGCGATCCCGATGGCGCTGGTGGCGGTGTTCTCGCTGCTCAATCTCACCCACGTGTCGGCCAACCTGCTGTCCCTCGGCGCCATCGATTTCGGCATCCTGGTGGACGGCGCAATCGTGGTGACGGAAGCGATCCTGCGCCGCCGCGAAGCGATGCCGGAGGAGGAGTTGAGCGAAAGCGAGGTCAAGGCCGCCGCCGTGCAGGTGACGCGGCCGATATTCTTCGCGAGCCTGATCATCATCACCGCGTACCTGCCGTTGTTCTCCTTCGAGCGCGCCGAGGCGCGCCTGTTCACGCCCATGGCCTACACCATGGGCTACGCGCTGATCGGCGCCCTGCTCACCACGCTCGCGCTGGTGCCCGGACTTGCCTACTACGCCTACCACAAGCCGGGAGCCGTCTATCACAACCGCTGGCTCGAATGGCTCACAGTGCGCTATGACCGCGTGCTCGCCGCCTGTCTCGATCAGCCGCGCATCGTATACGGCATCGCGATCTTTGCGCTGCTGGCCGTGGTGGGGCTCGGCTACACCGTCGGGCGCGACTTCCTGCCAGACCTCGACGAGGGGGCGCTATGGCTGCAGGTGCAAATGCCCACCGGGATCGCGCTCAACAAGGCGAGCGACATGGCGAGCGATCTGCGCCGCGAGATCCGCAAGTTTCCGGAGGTCTCCTATGTCGTGACCCAGACCGGCCGTAACGACAACGGTACCGACTCCTGGACCATGTCGCACATCGAGGCGCCGGTGGGACTTACGTCCTACGACAGCTGGCCGGGCGGAGAGTCCAAGAAGCAGTTCCTCGACAAGCTGGCGGCGAAGCTCGCCCGCGATCTGCCCGGCTTCTCGATCGGCATCAGCCAGCCGATCATCGACAACGTCAACGACATGATCGGCGGCGCTCACAGTCCGCTGGTCATCAAGATCTTCGGCGACGACCTGACGCAGTTGCGCCAGCTCGGCCAGCAGATAGTCGACGTGCTGTACACCATCCGGGGAACCTCCAGCTCCTCGATCTTCCAGGAGCCGCCCATTCCGCAGATCAACATCCGCGTGAACCGCGAGAGGGCGGCGCGCTACGGGCTCAACATCGCCGACGTGCAGAACGTAATCCAGACCGGGGTCGGTCAGGCGCCGGTGTCGACGGTCTACGTCGGCGAGCGCATCTACAACCTCACGGTGCGCTTCACCGCCGCCAGCCGCGACTCCCCCGAGGCCCTGGCCAATCTGCCGGTCCACACCGCAAGCGGCATGCAGGTACCGCTATCACAGATCGCGGATATTCTGGTGCAATCAGGGGAGAGCACCATCACGCGCGAGAACGGCCAGCGCAACCTCACCATCCGCATCGACAACCGTGACCGCGATCTGACCAGCTATCTCGAGGAGGCACAGGCCAAGATCGCCACGCAGGTGCACTTCGATCCGAACAAGATCCGTCTCGAATGGGGCGGTCAGTTCGAGAACCAGCGGCGCGCGGAAGCGCGGCTGCTGGTGATTCTCGCCGTCGTCATGGGCCTGATGCTGATCTTCCTCACCATCGGTACCAAATCGCTGCGGCAGGCGCTGCTGATATTGGGCGTCGTGCCGCTCGCGACCCTGGGGGGCCTGGTGTCGCTGCATCTGCGCGGCGAGACGCTCAACGTGGCGAGCGGGGTGGGCTTCATCGCGCTGTTCGGCGTCGCCGTGCAGAACGGCATCATCATGGTCGCCAACCTCAACCGCATGCGCAGCGCGGGCCTGGAGCTGCACGAGGCAATCATGAAGGGTGCGACCGAGCGGCTGCGGCCGGTGCTCATGACGGCGACGGTTGCAACGCTGGGCATGCTGCCGGCGGCGCTGCATACTGGCGTCGGCAGCGACGTGCAGCGCGGCATCGCGACGGTGGTCGTCGGGGGCCTGGCGATCTCGACCGTCCTCACCCTGTTCGTGCTGCCATCGTTCTATCACGTGATCGAGCACTGGGCGGAGCGGCGCCACGGCGAGGCACGATGGAGCTGAGGCCGGAGCTGATCGGGCCGCTGCGCAGCGCCGGGCGCTGCGCACCAGGACTCGTCACCCTCGCTGCGCTGTCGGCGTGCGTCGGCCCGAGCTTTCACCGGCCGGCCCCGCCGGCCGCGACGGACTACGGCACGGCGCCGGCGGGTGGCACGACCGCAGAGGCCCCGGGCGCGGGCGGGACCGCGCAACATTTCGTTGCCGACCAGGACATTCCGGGTGAGTGGTGGACGCTGTTTCGCTCGGAGAAGCTCACCGCTCTCGTCGGGCAGGCGCTGAAAGGTAACCCCAATCTGGAGGCCGCGCAGGCGGCGCTGCGCCAGGCGAACGAGCTGTACAAGTCGCAGCGGGCGAGTCTCTTCCCCAGTGTCCAGGGTGGCTTCGACGCGACGCGCAACAAGTTCGCAACCGCCACTTACAGCACTCCGACCATCTATCCGCAGGTGGACCCCTACTACAACCTGTTCACCGCGCAGCTCACCCTGAGCTACATGCCGGACGTGTTCGGTGGTCAGTACCGCTCGCTCGAGGCAACCGGTGCGCAGCTCGAGGCCACGCGCTTCCAGCTCATCGCCACCTATGTCACCCTCAGCAGTAACGTGGTGGTGACGGCGGTACAGGAGGCCTCGCTTCGCGGTCAGATCAGCGCCACCGGGCGCGTGCTCGAGCTGCAGCGCCAGCTCACCGAAACGGTACGGCGGCAGCAGACCCTCGGCACCGCAAGCAATGCGGATCTGTTGACGCAGCAGGCCGCCGAGGCACAGACCGCCGCGACGCTGCCGCCGCTCGAGAAACAGCTGGGACAGACGCGCGATGCGCTCACCGCACTGCTCGGACGGCTGCCGTCCCAGGAGCCGGCGGAGACCTTCCACCTCGAGGAGCTGCAGCTGCCGCCGGAGTTACCTGTCAGCCTGCCCTCGAAGCTCGTGGCGCAGCGGCCCGACGTGCGCCAGGCGCAGGCGAACCTGCACACCGCAACGGCCGAGGTGGGGGTGGCGATCGCCGACATGCTGCCGCAGTTCACGATCAGCGCCGACACCGGCTCGGCGGCGCTCAAAATCGGCCAGCTGTTCACGCCCTACACGGGCTTCTGGAGCCTCGGTGCCTCGCTCAGTCAGACGCTGTTCGACGCCGGCGCGCTGCTGCATCGCAAGCGTGCCGCGGATGCGGCACTCGATGAGGCCGGCGCCCAGTACCGGGCGACGGTGATTCTCGCCTGTCAGAACGTGGCCGACACCCTGCGTGCGCTCAAGGCCGATGCCGATGCCCTGCAGGCGACCGCCGAAGCCGATCGCGCAGCCAAAGCCTCGTTCGATCTCGCCAGCCGCCAGTACCGGCTCGGCACGCTGTCGCTGGTGGCATTGCTGAACAGTGAGCAGACCTACCGGCAGGCGGAGATGGCGCTGGTGCAGGCACAGGCCAACCGCTATGCGGACACCGCAGGCTTGTTCCAGGCACTCGGCGGCGGCTGGTGGAATCTACCCGAGGCGACATTCAAATGACCGAGCTGGTATTGCGGGAGAATAAGAACGGGGCGGCGATTCTGACGCTCAACCGCCCTGAGAAGCTCAACGCGCTCTCCAAGGACATGATCGAGACGCTGGAGCAGCACGTCGACAACCTGGAGCGCGAGACCAAGACGATTGGCGTGGTGATTCTGCGCGGCGCCGGCGGAAATTTCTCTTCCGGACACGACATGGCGGAGGTGCTCGCGCAGGTCAAGGCGCACGCCAAACCGCACCACTATGTCGAAGTCATCGACAAGGTGGCGAACCTGCCCCAGCCGGTCATCTCCGCGGTGCAGGGTCATTGCTCGACCGGCGCGCTGGAGCTGGCCCTCGCCGCCGATCTGATCGCCGCCGCAGAGTCCGCGGTGTTCTGCGACGCCTACGCTCGCTGGGGCCTGACGCCGATCTGGGGACTGAGCCTGCGCCTGCCCCATCGCATCGGCACCTCGAATGCGGCCGAGATGATGTACACCTGCCGCAGCTACGGCGGGCGCGAGGCCCACGAGATGCATCTGGCGAACTTCTGCTTTCCGGACGAGCGCTTCGAGAGCGAGCTCGAGCGGCTCGCGGCCGATATCCTCGCCAACTCCTGGTATTCCAACCAGGTCAACAAGCGCGCCCTGCAGGCCAGCAACGGGCTGACCCTGCAGGACGCGCACCAGCTGGCGCTGTTCAAGAATGAAGGGCTCGCGCCAGATGCCCTGCAGCGCGTCAATCGCTTCTTCAAGGCGCGCAAGCCGCGCGCCTGAGGCGCATGGCCGCCCGGTCCGTCACGCTGCCACGCCGGCGCTCCGTCCCGGTTGCGGGCGTGCGGCGCGCAGGACCCCGGCGAGGCAGTGGGCCAGATCAGCCGCAGCGAGCGGCTTGGTGAGCACCGCCTGGACGCCGGCGGCCTGCGCCGCCGCCGCCAGGTCCGCTCCGGCGTAGCCGCTGACGAGAATCACCGGCAGCTCGGGGCGCAGCCGCCGCAGCTCCGCAACCAGCTCCGTGCCCGACAAGTCGGGCATGATGGCGTCGGTGAGCACCGCATCGAAACGCTGCGGTGCGCCCTGGAAGACGCGCAATGCGTTTCGCGCCCCGACGCAGCCGACCGGCTCGTAGCCGAGCGAGGCCAGCACTTCCTCCGCAAGATGCACCAGACTCTCCTCATCGTCGACGATCAGGATGGTCTCGCCATTACCGGCCGGACCTTGCAGCGGCGCCGGTTCCTGGGCCGGCTCGCCCTCGGTGAGCGGCAGGAACACGCTGAAGGTCGTGCCGGCGCCAGGCACACTCTCCACCTCGAGCGCCGCGTCGTGGTCGAGCACGGTGCCGTGTACCAGCGACAGACCAAGCCCGGTCCCCGCACCCACCGGCTTGGTGGTGAAGAACGGCTCGAAGATCCGCTCGAGCTGCGTGCTGTTCATGCCGGCGCCGGAGTCGCTGATGTCGATGCGTGCATAGTGCCCCGGGTGCAGCCGTCCGACGGTGCAGTCGCGCGGTTCGCGCACCTCGCAGGCCACGGCACTCAGCAGCACGCGGCCCCCGCCCGCGACCGCCTGCACCGCGTTGGTGAGGAGATTGGCGAGCATCTGGTGCAGCTGCGCTGCATCGCCTGCGGCCACCAACGGCGTGCGCGGTACTTCGAGCGCCACCGAGACGCCGGCCGGCAGCGCCGCGCAGGTCAGACTGTGGACCTCGGCAATGATCTTCTGCAGCGACACCGGGCGCACACTGCCCACGCCGGGACGGCTGAAGGCGAGGATGCGGGCCACGAGCTCGCGCGCGCGGTTGGCGGCCACGATGATGTTGTCGATGTAGCGATGCTGCGGGCTGCCGGCGGCGCTTTGCTGGCTCGCCAGCTCGCCGTAGCCGAGCACGGCGCCGAGGATGTTGTTGAAGTCATGGGCGATGCCGCCGGCGAGCGTGCCGAGCGCCTCGAGCTTCTGCGACTGGTGCAGCTGGGCGGTGACGCGTTCATGGCGCGTGAGTTGGCGCAGGAAGGCTACCAGCAGGATCGCCGCCAGCGCCGTGATGACGAAGGTTCGCGCGACGCTGGTCCAGGCCTTGGCGCGCCACTCGCCGAGAATGGCCTGCTCGCTGCGCCCGACGACCACCACGGCCGGATAGCCGGGCACGCGCCGCAGGCTGATCAATGCCGGGGCGCGCTGGGGACCTGGAACCGGCGTATGCAGCGCAACCCCTGAGCCGAGCTGGCGCAGCACCCCGAGCCACGGCGAGGGCGGAGGCGGCACGCCCAGCGGGTCGCGGCTGACGAGCGTCGTGCCATCGGCGCGCAGCAGCTCGATGGTGCTGCCAGGCCCCAGGTCGAGCGCCTGGTACAGACCGCGCAGGTAAGTCACGTCCACCGCTGCGCCGACGATGCCGCGAAAACCTGCGCCGCCGAGCCGCCGGCTCAGGACGAAGGTCGGATCGCCGGTCACGCGGCTGATGAATGGCTCGCTGACGAACAGCCCGAGGTCGGGATGATCGCGCTGCATCCGATAGTAGGATCGATCGCTCAGATCGGCGCTCGCGCTGCTCGCGGTCGCTGTGCTCAGGTGCAGCCGGCGTGCCGCATCGAACAGGAACAGGTTGCGCACCTGGGGCACGCCGCTCATGTGACGGCGCAGCAGGTCGGGGATCTCCGCGGGGGCACTCGCGCTCAGGTCCGGATCGAGCAGCGCCGCCTGCTGCAGGATGAGATCGGTGGCCTGCAGCGACCGTGCAGCCTGCTCGGCCAGGGCACCCGCGACGTTATCGTGCTGGCGCTCGGCGGCCGCGAGTGTCAGCGTGCGATCGTGCACCATGTCGAACAGCGTCGACAGCCACACGGCCGCGCACACCGCCGCCACGATCAGCACCAGGCGCGCGCGCAGCGCCTTGCCGCGTGCGCTCTCGCCGCGCAGCGCTAGCAGCGCCGGCCGGCCGGCTGGCCGTTCGTCCTCAGCTCGAGTGCTGCCCATAGATCGTCACGCCGGAAGGGCTTGGCGAGGATGCGCGTCGCTCCGAGTCTCACCGCCATGGCATCATTCGCCATGTCGCCGGGAGAGAACCGCCCGGAGGCGAGCACGATCGCAGCGTGCGGGTAGACCCGCCGCCAGGACGCCAGGACCTCATGAGCCTGCTGCTGACACGTCACGTCCACCAGTATCGCATCGATGTCCCCCGGGGCGTTGCCGGCACCGTCCGGCCAGACCGCCTCGGCCCCGCCGGCCTCGAGCCACTCGCGGATCAGGTCACGGTGAAGACTATCACGCTCGATGACCAGCACGCGCTTCATGCGGAACCATACCCGTGAGCGAGGTGCCGGTCCCGCACGTGCTGGTGGTGGATGACGACCCGGCGGTGCGCCAGCTGGTCGATGACTACCTTGGACAGAATGATTTTCGCGTCTCGGGCGCGAGCAGCGGCGCGGAGCTCGCCGGCGCCCTGCGCACCCAGGTGATTGATCTGGTGCTGCTCGACCTGCGCCTGCGTGCCGAGGACGGCATGCAGCTGCTGCGCCAGTTGCGCGCCGAGTCGCACATCCCCGTCATCATCCTCACCGGCCGCGCCGAAGAGGCCGACCGGGTGATGGGGCTCGAGCTCGGTGCCGATGACTATCTCACCAAGCCCTTCAGTCCGCGGGAGCTGCTGGCCCGCATCCGCACCGTCCTGCGCCGCACGCATGCCGGCAGCGAGGTGCACGGCGCACCGGTGTGCCGCGCCTACCGCCTGCCGGGCTGGGAGCTGAACCTGCGTACGCGACGGCTCACCGCGCACGATGGCGCGGAGGTGCCGCTCAGTAACGGCGAGTTCAACCTGTTGGCGGCGCTGTTGGCCACGGCCAACCGCGTCGTGAGCCGCGACCAGCTGATCGAGATGAGTCGTCGCTACGACAACGAGGTCTACGACCGCGCCATCGACGTGGCCGTGCTGCGCCTGCGCCGCAAGATCGAGGCGAACCCGGCCGAGCCGCGCATCATCGTGACCGAGCGCGGCGCCGGCTACCGGATTGCCGTCCCGGTCGAAGCCGTCTACTGAGTTCCCGCTGCCTGGGGTTGAGAGCGCCAACTTCGGCCTTCCCGGCGCACATCCGGCGCATACCGCCGCGGCATCAGCGCCGCCCTGCCACTTTCGGCGCGGCGCGTCGCGGCCCGCTTACGGTGCATGTTTCACCTGTAACAGCGGCGCTGCCGGCTGTAACGGCCGGCGAGGGGGCCGTGGGCTATCGTGTGCGCTGCCATGTGGATCGTGCAGCTGGCGCTGCGGCGCCCGTATACTTTTCTGGTGCTCGCCATCGTGATCACGCTGCTCGGCGTGTTCTCGATCCTGCGCACGCCGACCGACATCTTTCCGAACATCAAGATCCCGGTGGTGGCGACCGTGTGGCGTTATGCCGGCTTGTCGCCCGAGCAGATGGCCAATCGCCTGGTGCTGCAGTCCGAGCGTACCGCGCAGACCACGGTGAACGACGTCGAGCATACCGAGTCGCTGTCGCTCACCGGTACCGCCATCATCAAGTACTTCTTCCAGCCCAATGCGAATCTGTCACTGTCGTTTGCGCAGATCACCGGGGTCTCAGAGTCGCAGCTGCGCTCCGCCCCGCCGGGCACGACGCCGCCCTTCATCCTGGTGTACAACGCCTCCACCGTCCCGGTCCTGCAGCTGGCGCTCTCCAGCGAGAAGATCTCCGAGGCGCAGCTCTTCGATCAGGGCAACAACATCATCCGCACCGGGCTCGCCACCGTGCAGGGTGCCTCCATGCCCTACCCTTACGGTGGCCTGCAGCGCCAGGTGCAAGCGGACCTGAATCCGGATGCCCTGCGTGCCACCGGCCTGTCCGGCAACGACATCACCAACGCTCTGGCGACACAGAACTCGATCCTGCCGGCCGGCACGCAGAAGATCGGCAACCGCGAATACTTCGTCACGGTCAACTCCAATCCCTCGACCATCGCGGGCCTGAACGACCTGCCGGTCACGGTGCGCAACGGCAGTGTGATCTACGTGCGCGACGTCGCCCATATTCGCGACGGCTTCCCGCCGCAGACCAACATCGTGCGCCGCGACGGCCACCGTGGCGTGCTGATGAGCGTGCTGAAGACCGGCAGCGCCTCGACGCTCGAGATCATCAAGAACATCAAGGAACGCCTGCCCACGATCCGCGGCCAGCTGCCGCAGGGCTTCAACGTCGACCTGGTGGGCGATCAGTCGCTGTTCGTACGCGCGGCCATCGAAGGTGTGGTGCGCGAGGCCGTGATCGCCGCCTGCCTCACCGCGCTCATGATCCTGCTGTTCCTCGGCAGCTGGCGCAGCACGCTGATCATCGCCATCTCGATCCCGCTGTCGATCCTGGTCTCGCTCACCTGCCTGTCGGCGCTCGGCGAGACCATCAACATCATGACACTCGGCGGGCTCGCGCTGGCGGTCGGCATCCTGGTCGACGACGCCACGGTCACCATCGAGAACATCAACATGCACCTCGAGCAGGGCCAGGAGACCGAGGAGGCGATCCTGAACGGTGCGCACGAGATCGCGCTACCGGCGCTGGTGTCGACGCTCGCCATCTGCATCGTGTTCGTGCCCATGTTCATGCTGGCGGGCATCGCGCGCTATCTGTTCGTGCCGTTGGCCGAGGCCGTGGTGTTTGCCATGCTCGCCTCCTACGTGCTGTCGCGTACCCTGGTGCCGACGCTCGCCAAGTACTGGCTGCAGCGCCACACTGAGCGCACCGAGCTGCCAGCGAACCCGCTGGCACGCCTGCAATGGCGCTTCGAGCACTGGTTCAGCCGGGTTCGTCACGCCTATCACGACTGGCTCGAGCGGGCACTCAAGGCCGGCAGGCGCTTCGCGCTGCCGTTCCTCGGCGCCATGGCCGCCACCGCGCTGCTGGCCTTCCCGCTCGGCCGGTTCATGCCAGGACTCGGCCAGGACTTCTTCCCGAGCGTCGATGGCGGACAGATCAGGCTGCACCTGCGCGCGGCGACCGGCCTGCGCATCGAGGACACCGCGGATCTGTGCGATCACATCGAGGCCGCTATCCGCAACGTCATCCCGGCGCGCGAGATTGCCACCATCGTCGACAACATCGGGGTGCCCTATAGCGGTATCAACACGACCTACTCGACTTCCGCGCCGGTCGGTCCGGGGGATGCCGACATCCTCGTCAACCTGACCACCGATCATCATCCGACCGCCGGCTACGTGCGGGCGCTGCGCGCCAGGTTGGTGCCGCTCTTTCCGTCGACCAGCTTCGCCTTCCTGCCGGCCGATATCGTCAGTCAGATCCTCAACTTCGGCCTGCCCTCGCCGATCGACATCCAGGTGTCGGGCTTCGACATGGACGCCAACCGCGCGTACGCCGGCCAGCTGGTGACACGGCTGCACAAGATTCCGGGACTGGTGGACATACGCATCCAGCAGGCCTTCGACTACCCGACGCTGAACGTGAACGTCGACCGCACCAAGGCAGCGCTGCTCGGACTCACCGAGACGGATGTCGCCTCGGATCTGCTCACCTCGCTCTCGGGCAGCTCGCAGACGCTGCTGTCGTTCTGGATCGACCCGAAGACCGGAACGCAGTACCCCGTGGTTGCCCAGACGCCGCAGTTCCGGCTGGCTTCGCTCACCGATCTCGCCACCACGCCGATCACGACGTCCGGCGCCACAGCGGCCGCCGGCGTCAGCGACCCGCCCTTCTCTGCCGCCGCGAGCGACAACGGGCGGCAGATGCTCGCCAATCTCGCCAGCTTCGACCGCAGCGAGTCGCCGGCCGTGGTGAATCACTACAACTCGATACCGGTGCTCGACATCTACGCAGCACCTGATCGCACGGACCTCGGCTACCTCGCGACGCAGCTCCGGCACATCCTCGCCGACACCAAGCACCTGCTGCCGCGCGGTATGCAGGTCACGCTCCGCGGCCAGGTCAAGACCATGACCGACTCCTTCACGGGGCTGCTCATCGGCCTGGCCGGCGCGGTGGTACTCGTCTATCTCCTGATCGTGGTGAACTTCCAGTCCTGGCGCGACCCGTTCATCATCATCACCGCGCTGCCGGCGGCGCTGGCCGGCATCGTGTGGATGCTGTTCCTCACCCACACCCCGGTAAGTGTGCCGGCGCTCACCGGTGCCATCATGTGCATGGGCGTGGCGACCGCCAATAGCGTGCTGGTGGTCAGCTTCGCGCGTCAGCGCATGGACGCCGGTGATGATGCCGCGCACGCCGCGCTGCAGGCCGGCTTCACCCGTTTCCGCCCGGTGCTGATGACGGCACTTGCCATGATTATCGGCATGGTGCCGATGGCCCTCGGGCTCGGCGAGGGCGGCGAGCAGAACGCCCCACTCGGCCGGGCGGTGATCGGTGGCCTGGTGTTCGCCACCGTGGCCACGCTGTTCTTCGTGCCGACGGTCTTCGCTCTCATTCACGGACGCCGGAGTCACTGATGTCGGAGCAATCGTCCGCACCCGTGTCGGTACCCGCGGACGCCCGGCTGCGGCGCTACATTTGGATCGCGGTCGCGGTGGCGGTGATCCTCGCGGTGTGGGGCATCGTCACGCGCCTGAGTGCGCGCAATACGCTCGAGAAGCAGTCGACGCAGGCGGCTATCCCGACGGTCGTCACGACCCGGCCGACCCGCGGGCCGGCATCCGACAAGCTGGTGCTGCCCGGCAACGTGCAGGCGTATTTCGAGGCGCCGATCTATGCGCGTACCAACGGCTACCTGCGCACCTGGCATACCGACATCGGCGCCAAGGTGAAGAAGGGCGAGCTGCTGGCGGAGATCGACACACCGGAGCTCGATCAGCAGCTGCGGCAGGGACAGGCGGATCTCGCCACGGCGCAGGCGAACTATCTGCTGGCGCACACCACCAACGAGCGCTGGCAGGGTCTGCTCGCCACCGAGTCGGTGTCGCAGCAGGATGCCGACCAGCGCGCCGGCGATGCCGCCGCCAAGGCTGCCGCTCAGCAATCGGCCGCCGCCAACGTCGCACGGCTGCAGGAGCTCGAGTCCTTCAAGCGCGTCGTAGCCCCCTTCGAGGGCGTCGTCACCCAGCGCAACACGGACATCGGTGCGCTCATCAATGCCGGTCAGAGCCCGGGCAATGCGCTGTTCCGCGTCGCCGACACGCACCGCCTGCGCATCTACGTGTTCGTGCCGCAGCCGTACGCCGCGCAGATTCACGCCGGCCTGTCCGCGTCCCTGGAATTCGCCGACCATCCGGGCCAGCACTTCACCGCCGAGGTCAGCTCCACCGCCCAGGCGCTCGATACCATCTCGCGCACCCTGCAGGTCGAGCTGCAGATCGACAACTCCAGGGGCGCGCTCCTGCCCGGCTCTTATGCCCAGGTCACTTTCACCTTGCCCGGCAGTGCCGACACCCTGCGTATCCCGGTCAACACCGTGCTGTTCCGTGGCAAGGAGCCGCAGGTCGCCGTGGTGGATGCCGCGCAGCGCGTGCATCTGCTCAACATCACCGAGGGGCGCGACTTCGGTACCGAGATCGAAGTGCTGGCCGGGGTCAGTGCCAACGATAACCTGATCGTCAATCCGCCGGATTCGATTGCCGAGGGCAATGCGGTCCGTGTGCAGTCGCAGCCACCGCCGCCGCCACC
The DNA here is from genome assembly GCA_963837075.1 of uncultured Gammaproteobacteria bacterium. Taxonomy (GTDB): domain Bacteria; phylum Pseudomonadota; class Gammaproteobacteria; order Steroidobacterales; family Steroidobacteraceae; genus 13-2-20CM-66-19. The sequence continues at coordinate 3,023,771 of CAWILY010000009.1, forward strand.
GGCGAAGGAGGCGGCGCGCAATGTTGTCGGCAGGAGCCATGCCTCGTGAGCGGATGCGTGCGCCGTCCGCTTAACGCCGCCGCAGTGGGACTGCTGCTCGGCGGCTGCTCGCTGGCCCCGCACTATCAGCGACCGTCGGTGCCCCCGCCTCCGCCAGCCTACAAGGAGCAGACGCAGACGGCCTGGAAAGTCGCCACACCCGCCGACACGGTACGCCGCGGCCCGTGGTGGGCGATGTTCGACGATCCGGAGCTGACAGCGCTCGAGGGGCAGCTCACCGACGCCAACCAGAACCTGAAGGCGGCGCTCGCCAGCCTCGAGCAGGCGCGCGCACAAACCCGTATCGCGCGCTCGGCCTGGTTCCCCACCTTCACCGCGCAGGCGCAGGCAACGCGCGCCGAGGCTTCCGTCTACTCGGCCAACTACACTCCGGGCGAGTCGCGCACCGGCAACTCGTTTCTGCTCGGCGGTGACCTGTCCTACGAGATCGACCTGTTCGGTCGAATCCGCAACACCGTGGCCAACGCCCGCGCCAGCGAGCAGGCCACCGCCGGCGATGTCGCCGCGCTCGACCTGTCGCTGCACGCCGAGCTCGCGCAGGACTACTTCACTCTGCGCGGCCTCGACGTCCAGCAGCAGCTGCTCGATCACACCGTGGCCGACTACGCCAAGGCACTGCAGCTGACGCAGAACCTGTTCAAGGGCGGCGCCGCGCCGATCTCCGACGTCCAGCAGGCCCAGTCGCAGCTCGCGACCGCGCGGACTCAGGCCGAGGACAATCGCCTGCTGCGCTCGCAGACCGAGCACGCCATCGCCGTGCTGGTCGGCCGCGAGGCGTCGGGCTTCAGTATCGCCGCGCATGCGGACCAGAAGCCGAAGCCCCTGCCGCACATCGATGCCGGCCTGCCCTCCGAGCTGGTCGAGCGCCGCCCGGACGTCGCCGCCGCGGAGCGCCGCGTCGCCGCCGCCAACGCCAATATCGGCGTGGCACGCGCGGCGTACTTTCCGGTGTTTAATCTGCTCGGCGGTGCGGGCTGGCAGGGCACCACGACCTCGAACCTGCTCACCGCACCGGCGCAGTACTGGTCGATCGGACCCCAGGCACTGTTCACGGTATTCAACGGCGGCCTCTTTGCTGCACAAACTGCGCAGGCCCACGCCGGCTATGACCAGCAGGTGGCCAGCTACCGCAACACCGTGCTGGTCGCGTTCCAGGATGTCGAGGATAACCTGGCGGCGCTGCGCCAGCTGCAGCTGGAGAGCGTCAGCGAGGCGGCCGCGGTTACCGCCACGCAGGGTGCGCTCGATCAGGCCAACCTGCGCTACAAGGGCGGCATCGTGACCTATCTCGAGGTGGTGTCCACCGAGAACGCGGCACTGTCGGCCCGCCTGACGGCGGAGAACATCGAGGTCCGGCGCGCGAGCGCAACCGTGCAGCTGATCCGGGCGCTAGGTGGGGAGTGGCACGGCCCGCTGCCGCTGTAGCCCTTCACTTCAGGTAGGCATGCACCACCTCGATGAGATGCTTGGCGCCGCGGGCGCGCCCGCGGTCCCGATCGCTCGCCGGATCGGAGACGTGCATGCGGATGTGATCCTCGAGCAGCTCCGCCATGAGACTGTTCGCCGCGCCGCGCACCGACACGGTAAGCTGCATCACCCGGGCGCAGTCGGCATCTTTCTCCAGGGCGCGCTCGATGGCTTCCACCTGGCCACGCAGCCGCCGCACGCGTTGCAGCAACCGCGTCTTGTCCTGAATGGTGTGTCCCACAGCGATGGACCTCGGCTCACGTATAGGATAGGGGGTATTGTATTGGAAGGCGCGAGGACGTGCAGGACGACCACTGGCAAGCTCATCCCCTGCCCCGCCGCCGGCGCCCGCGGCTGACCGCGCTTATCGCCCTGCAAGCCCTCGCCGCCGTGGCGGGCGCGGCCCCGCCCGCCGACGCGTCGCCCGCCCCGGCACCGGCCAGTGACGACGGCGCGCCGCCCGGGGCGCCCACAGCGCCCGCGCCGCCGGCGCCGCGCAGCCACTGGCCGATGCTGCTCGCCGCCCAGTACACCTTCATCGAGCAGTGGCAGACGGCGCTGCTGTCACCCTATCAAAGCCACCTGAGCCTGCTGCCTGCCGGCGACCGCCAGGCGACCAACACGCTGGGCGCGTACACCGGCTGGGCGCCGCTCGACTGGGCACAGCTGTACTTCGACGCCGAGAAGTTCATGGGCGAGGGGGTGAGCGGCGCCACCGGCGTCGGCGGCCTCACCAACGGCGACGTGGTGCGCGAGGGGGTGGCGGGCCTGAAGAAGCAGTTCTACGTCGCCCGCGCCTGCCTGCGCCTCATGTTCCCGTTAGGGCCGGACACGGTGGCAGTGGCGCGCGGGCAGGACCAGATCCCGGGCACGGAAGCCGCCGAGCGCATCGAGCTCAAGATCGGCCAGATGGCCGTGCCGGACGACTTTGACCGCAACCGTTACGCCGCCGCCGCGCGCACGCAGTTTCTCAACTGGTCGCTGTGGGCGAACACTACCTGGGACTACGCGGCCAACACCCGGGGCTATACCGACGGCATCGTGCTCAGCTACATCAGCCCGACGTGGTCGCTGCGCTACGGCATGTACCGCATGCCGGTGGTGGCCAACGGCCAGACCCTCGAGACACTCGCCCGCGCCCGCGAGCAGGATCTGGAGCTGACCCTGTCGCCGGCGAGCGTGAGCACGATCGTGCGGTTGCTCGGCTATTTCAACACCGCCAACATGGGGATCTACGAGCAGGCGACCGCGATCGGCGCGGCCACCGGCACCGTGCCCGATATCGGCGCGGACAATGCCGGCGGACGCCACAAGTACGGCTTCGGCATCAACGCCGAGCAGCCGCTCGCCGACGACGGCAATACGGGACTGTTCATGCGCCTTGGCTGGAACGACGGCAAGACCGAGGACTTCGTGTTCACCGAGGTCGACCGTACCGCGAGCCTGGGAGGCCAGCTATCCGGGGTGCACTGGCAGCGTGCCGAGGATCACCTCGGCGCCGCGGTGGTGGTCCAGGGTCTTTCCGGACCGCACCGCGATTACCTGGCTGCAGGCGGCATGGGATTCGTCCTCGGCGACGGCGCGCTCGATTACGGCCACGAGCAGATCTTCGAGACGTACTACGCCGCGCAGTGGACGCTCGCACCCACGCGGCTGCCGCTGCACCTGCAGCTCGCGCCGGATTTTCAGTACATGGAGAACCCGGGCCACAACCGCGCCCGCGGCCCGGTGCGCTTCTACGCCGTGCGCGTGCACCTGGAATACTGAAGCTACGCCCTCGCGGCGCGCCGGTCGCCCGGCAGGAACCGCTTCAGCTCTGCGCCTTCGGCTCCCCGGCCAGCGCGCGATACACGACCCCGGCAAGTCCCCCACCTGCCAGCGGTGCCACCCAGAACAGCCAAAGCTGGCTGAGCGCCCAGCCCCCGACCACCACCGCAGGCCCCGTGCTGCGTGCCGGATTCACCGAGGTGTTGGTCACTGGGATGCTGATCAGGTGAATGAGCGTCAGGCACAGCCCGATGGCAATCCCGGCAAAGCCTGCTGGTGCGCGGCTGTCGGTCGCCCCGAGAATGACCATCAGGAACATGAAGGTCATGATCACCTCGGTGAGCAGGCATGCGCCGAGCGAATAGCCGCCGGGTGAGTGCTCGGCGTAGCCGTTGGCTGCCAGCCCGCCGCTGAGGTCGAATCCGGCCTTCCCGCTGGCGATCACATACAGCACCAACGCGGCCAGAATGCCGCCGAGCACCTGCGCGATCACGTAGGCCGGCAGGTCCGCGGCACGCAAGCGCCCGCCCACCACGAGTCCGAAGCTCACCGCCGGATTGAGGTGACATCCGGAGATGCGGCCGATGGTGTACACCATGGTGAGCACGGTGAGGCCGAACGCCAGCGCCACACCGAGCAGGCCGATGCCGACGTGCGGAAAAGCGGCCGAGATCACCGCGCTGCCGCAGCCACCCAACACCAGCCAGAACGTACCAATGAACTCGGCAAGCGCCCGATTGGTCAGCGACATGTTCCTCTCCCCTGGTCGTTGTTGCTGTCGCGGCGAAAAGAAACGCGGCGGCATCACCCGGCCGCCGTGGCAGGCACGATAACAGGTGGAGCGGGGGCCGCGCGAGGGGTCGCCGCGGTGGACTTCACCGCGCGGCAGCCGTTGACATCCTTAGTCGGCGGCCGTCCGCGCGGGAAGTCCGTCAGCAAGCGACGGGTGCATGAGAACATCACCGCCGGCATTCGCCAAGTTGTCGGTGTTTGGCGTCGTCAGGAACGGCGCGCTGCGGCTGACAGCACACGCGCGAAGTCGATGAAACCGCGCTGCACGTCCGTATGCACGAGCCGCACGCGGATCTCATCCCCGACATCGAGTCCCTGCATGCCCTCGATCAGCTTGCCTTCCGCAAGCGGCTCAGCTGTGCGCACCCAGGTGCCGTCGGCGGATGCGCCGGTGACGATCGCCGCGAACTGCTGGCCCAGGTGCGCTTGCAGCAGCAGTGCTGCGGCGGACTTGCGCACCTGGCGCTCGACGCGGTTGGCATTGCGCTCCTGTTCGGTGCAGTGTGCACCAAGTGCGCGCAGTTCATCATCACTGTAGGGCGCCTGCATCCCGCGCAGCGTGGCCTTGAGCAGCCGCTGCATGATCACGTCCGGGAAGCGCCGGTTGGGCGCGGTGGAGTGTGTGTAATCATCCACCGCCAGCCCGAAGTGGCCTTCGGCTGGCTGGCCCGGGAGTTTGAGGACGTACTCGCCGGCGCCGAGCAGCTTCACCACCGCGAGCGACAGGTCGGGGAACTGCGCCGGCGCGGCCTGCTGCCGCTTCACCAGAAAGGCGCTGAGCGCCTGCGCATCCGCCGCCGCCGGCAGCGCCTCCCCGAGCCGGTGCGCCAGTTCGACGATCCGCTCCCAGCGCTCTGGCCGGCGCAGCACCCGACGGAGCGACGACGAGCCTCGCGCCTCCAGATAGCGGGCGACCACGCCGTTCGCCGCGATCATGAAGTACTCGATGAGCTCCTTGGCGCGGTTGTCCTCGTCGGGCCTGAGATCGATGAGCGTAGCCCCTTCGTACACCGCCTGCGCTTCGAGCGTGACGAGACCGAGCGCTCCGGCCGCGTGCCGCACGCGCTTCAGAGCCTGCGCGACCCGATCCTGGATGCGCAGCTGCTCATCCATGCCGGCCACCGCGCTCACCGGCGGTGGCGGCGGCGCCTTGCCATCGAGCCAGGCGGCGACGCTGTTGTAGGCGAGCTTAGCCCGGTTGACCACCACCGCGCGGTAGAGCTCGCCGGCGCCGACCGTGCCGTCGGCCGCAATCGTCATGTCGGTCACCAGGCTGAGGCGCTCTTCGCCCGCGGCGAGGCTGGTGAGATCGGTCGACAGGCGCTCGGGAAACATGGGAAAGATCTGCGCCGCGGTGTAAACGGACGTCGTGTTGAGGCGCGCATGGGCATCGAGTGGCGAGCCGGCGCCGACCGTTGCGTCGACGTCGGCGATGGCGATGAGCACCCGGACGGCGCCACCGCTCAGGGACTGCGCCACCGACAACTGGTCGAGGTCGCGCGAGTCGTCGTTGTCGATCGAGCACCACAGGAGCGAGCGCAGGTCGCGGATCTGTGCGCCCTGCTCCATCGCCGGGCCGCTGATCGCGCGCAGCTGTGCCGCCGCCGGCGCGGACAGGTCCGGCTCGAGACCATGCTCGAGCATGGCGCGGCGTGCGATGGCGCGCAGGTCGCTGCTTGGCGCGGGCGGCGGCGGCATCGTTCGATGATAGCAAGCGCCCGTGGCCGCTGCGGTGGTGGACCGCGGAAAAGCGAAGGGCACCGCGGATCCTCCGCGGTGCCCCTCTTCCTCGAAGCGAAGCGTCCTGCCTCGTCCGATTGCACGTTACATGCTCGGCATGGTGCCGGTGTAGAAGGCGAGTACGTAGGCCTTGAGCGTGCCGGTGGTGGCCGGTGGCACGCTCGCCTGCGGCACGCCGTACACCTTGACCACTGCGCCCGCGACCAGGCCCTTCATGACCGCTGTCATGCCGGCGGGCGTGGTGATATCGACCGGGCTCACCGTCACCACACCGTTTGCCCGCTCGATCTGATACACGAGAGTCGCCGAGCCACTGCTGCTGACATCCACCGTGACCGGCAGGGTGCCGCCGAGCACGGTCATGGCGAACGCATTGCCGTCGAAGGCAGCAGTCAGCGTACCGAGCGGCACCGGCGTCGGCAGCAGCACCGCATCACGCAGGTACCAGTTGCTGGTGTTGCTCGCGCCGTCGCCCCAGGTGGCAGCGCTCACCCCCCAGGCCGACAGGGTGCCGACCGTGCCGCCGAAGTCCACGGCGCCGTTGGTGGTTGTCGCGAACTCACTGAGACCGCTGCTGCCGAAGTTCACGGTGGTCGGAAAGGTGAAGTTCCACCACTTGAAACCCTGGATCTGGTTGTCGTCGTCGTCGTAGCCGTTGTCGGTCGTGCTGGCGATGTAGCCGAGATTCAGCGAATAGTTGTCGTTCGCCACCAGGTAGTGCGTCGTGTAGGTGAGCGCGGTGGTGGTGGCGTTGGAGATCTGCCCGCCGAAGGCCGCGGTCTCGATGTCGATCGTGTCGGCAATCAGCGGTACGCCGAGCGGATTCATCGAGCCGACGTGCACCTTGAAGCCGCGCACCAGCTGCTGGTTGTCGAGGAACGCCGTGCCGGTGCCGATCGGGGTGGCATCGGCGAGCGCGCTCTGCGGTGTGCGGAAGAAGAACTGCGTAGCGTTGTTCACCGTTACCGGCACGCCGACACCGAGCTCGTTGGTCACGGTCATGACGTTGGTGGTGGTGTTGACGTTCAGCACGTGACCCTCGGGGCTGAGCCATACCTTGCTGAAGTCGCTGCTCGCCCAGATGCGCACCGCCGTCAGCGTGCCATCCTGCTGGTAGCGCGCCGCGATACGCACGTATTTGTTGGCGAGCCCGGACTCGTCCATGAAGTTGTCGACCACCGTGCGCGTGGCGGCGTCGAGGTCGTAGACGATGGTGCCGTTGGTGGCGTCGGCGTCAATCGTCAGCGATTGGGCGCTGGCCACTGCGGTCTCCGGATTGCTCGCCGGCAGTAGCGGGAAATCTTTGGTGATGGTGAGCGCTGCCGAGCTGACAGCGGTGACCGTGCCATAGCTATGGCGCAGCACCAGGCGGGTGAGATCGTGCACACGATGGTGACGTACCGGGCCGTTGAAATTCACCGCCCACAGCGTCGCACCATCGGCAGCGGGCGGAGTGTGGCCGACGATGAACGCCGGGTTGGCGAGATCGAACTCGAGATCGAGTCCGTCATTCTGCGTCGTGCTGACGGTAAATGGCGTGGCGAAGTTGACCGTCACCTGCACGGTGAGGTTGCCGCTTGCACCGCTCGCACCCTGGATCTGGATCTGGCCGGCGGGGATCGCGGTGCCGCCCGGCACCGGGAAGCCGCTGGGCGGATTCGCCGCGCTGGTGAGCAGGACGTCACCGGGGTTCGCGGCGATGGTCAGTACGGCTGCGGAATAGGTGTTCGCCGGAACGCTGATGTTGCCGAGGATCTCGCCGAGCTGATCGAGCTGCACGAGGTTGACATAAGGCGCCGGGCTCGGCGCGGTCCACACGGTGACCGGGCTTCCCCCGCCCTGCGGCAGCAGCGCGATGCTGAGTACCCTGACGCCGACGCACGCCCAGTCATCGGAGGCCGCATCGCTCACGGTGAGGGGCATCATGCCCGTGCCCTGCGGCGAAACCGTGTTGACAGCGGAGCTGTCGCCGGAACCGCCACCGCAACCGGCGAGCGCGCCGGTGAGACCTGCCAGCACGGCGCTGCAGATCGCGCGCCGCAACATAATGCGCTCCATATGCATTCCCTTCGGTTAAGCAACACGCCGCATCTGCGGCTGCGGGCTATAGCGGGCGACGCCGGTCGCGGTTGACAGCGGCATGCAGCGCAGTCGGCGATGTCGTTGCCGCGCGACAGTACGCGCGTGGCGTTTGTTGGTTGGTGTTAGTCGCCGTGCTGCAGGAAGTGCGTCACCTGGCCCTTGGCGCGCGCGCAGGCCTCGGTGAGCTCCAGCCCTGCGGCCAGGCCCGCCGCGATCGCCGTCGACAGCACGCAGCCCGTGCCGCGGCGGCCGCGCGCAAGGCGTAGCGCGGTGAAGGTGCGCGGCGCTGCGCCGCGCATCAGCAGCACGTCCGTGGCTTCCGCTCCGGCACCGTGGCCACCCTTCATGAGCACCGCATGCAGACCGCGCGCGAGCAGCGCCTGTCCCTGCTGCTGCAGCTGCTCGACGCTGGCCGCCGGCGCGACGCCCAGCAACGCCGCCGCCTCGGGTATGTTGGGTGTCAGCAGCAGCACCTTCGGCAACAACAGCCCACACAGCGCCTGCCGGCCGCCGGCATCGAGCAGCGCGCCGCCGGAGGTGGCTGCCAGCACCGGATCGAGCACCAGCGGCAGCGCCGCGTGCGCGGCCAGAGCGGCCGCGACCGCAGCCACGGTCTCCCCGGTGCCGAGCATGCCGATCTTGACGGCGCGCACCCGGCCGCTCGAGAGCGCTGTTTCGATCTGCGCGCGCACGACCTGCGGCGGCACCAGGTGCACGGCGCTCAGCTCGGCATCCGACTGCGCGGTCACCGCGGTCACGGCACACAGCGCCTCGGCATGAAGCTGCGCGAGCGTGCGAACGTCGCGGCTGAGCCCCGCGCCGCCGCTCGAGTCCGAGCCGGCGATGACCAGGACGCCGCTCACTCGCCGAGCGCGATCAGCGCGATGTTGCCATGCCCCTGACTCTGCAGCGCGCGTGCCGCGCGCCAGGCACGCACGCCGCTGCGACAGCACACCACGATGCGCGGCGCCTGAGGCAGGGGGAGCCGCTGCTGCTCGAGCGCCTCCACGCTGATGCGCTGTGCCCGGGAAAATGGCGATACCGGCGCCTCGCTGAGGCTGCGCAGGTCGATGATGAGGTCATCGGGGCGCACCTGCGTGGAGGCGATAAACTCAAGTGGCATGCCCGGCGGCTCCGCTGCGGCGGCGAATGAGAAGCTGCCGACGTGCAGCGTGCGGAAATCGACCGACAGCAGCCGGCCGAGCGGTGCGGGCTGCAACCCGAGCAGCAGTGCGAGGGTCAGATGGGCCTGCAGCGTGCCGATCACACCCACGGCGGTGCCGAGCACTCCGGACTCGGCACAGTTGCCGGCCGTGCGCGGCATCTCGGGAAACACCGCGCGGTAGCTCGGCGCGCCACCGCAGAACGCGCCGACATAGCCGCTGAGACCCTGCACAGATGCGCTCACCAGCGGCTTGCCCGCCGTACGGCAGGCATCGCTGAGAATGTAGCTGACCGCGAAGCTGTCGGCCGCATCGACCACCACCCATGCCGCAGCCACGAGACGCGCGGCATTGGCGGCATCCAGCCGCGTGGCCACCGCTTCGCACTGCACGCCGGGGTTGAGCTCTGCGAGCGCTGCGCGGGCGGCCTGCGCCTTCGGCAGCCCGAGATCACTCATGCGATACAGCGGCTGGCGATGCAGATTCGACTCCTCGACCCGGTCGCCATCGACGATCACCAGGCGCCCGGTACCTGCGGCGACCAGGTACTGCAGCACTGCACAGCCGAGCCCGCCCGCGCCGACGACCAGCACGCTGGCCTCGGCGAGCCGCGCCTGCCCCTGCACGCCCACTTCGGGCAGCACCGTCTGACGCGCGTAGCGATCGCTCATGGCCCGTTCACACTTGCGGCTGCGGCGAGCCATTGCCGCGTGCGCTGTTCGGGCTCGGGCGCGCGCACGATGTCGGTTACCACGGCCGCAACATCAGCGCCCGCGGCGAAGACGCCGGCCAGTCGCTCGAGGTTGAGGCCGCCAATGGCCACCAGCGGCAGCGAGCCCACGCGCCGCTTCCACACGCCAAGCCGCGCGAGCCCCTGCGGCGCCCACGGCATGGCCTTGAGCAGCGTCGGAAAGATGGGACCCAGCGCCACGTAGTCCGGCTGCAGCGCGAGCGCCCGCTCGAGCTCGCCGTCATCGTGCGTGGAGATGCCGAGGCGCACCCCGGCGCGCTTGAGCGCCGGCAGGTCGGCTCCATCGAGATCCTGCTGTCCGAGGTGTACGAAGTCGCAGCCGGCCTCGAGCGCGAGCTGCCAGTAGTCATTGATCACCAGCTGCACGCCGCTGCTCGCGCAGCACTCGCGCGCCGCCAGGATGTGCTCGCGAACCTCCGCGGCGGCCCGCTGCTTGATGCGCAGCTGCAGCAGCCGCACGCCGAGAGGCACGAGGCGCCGTACCCACCCAGCGCTGTCGACGATCGGGTAGACACGCGGCAGCTTCATCCGCGAAAGGCCGTGCCGATGACCGGGGTCGAGGGCTGCGCCAGGTCGCGCGGTTCGATCGGCCCGGCCTGCCGCGCCGCGTGCCCCGCCGCCACCGCCTGCGCGAAGGCGGCAGCCATTGCCACCGGATCGCGTGCCTGCGCCACGGCGGTGTTGATCAACACCGCGTCGAAGCCGAGCTCGAGTGCGCGCGCCGCATGCGAGGGCACGCCGAGACCTGCGTCGATGATGAGTGGAACTTGCGGAAAGTGGGCGCGCAGTGCGCTCAGGCCGAAGAGGTTGTTGAGCCCGCGACCGGAGCCGATCGGCGCGCCCCATGGCATCAGCACCCGACAGCCGGCACTCAGCAGGCGCTCCGCCACCACCAGGTCCTCGGTGGTATACGGGAATACCTCGAAGCCTTCCGCACACAGGATGCCGGCCGCCTCCGCCAGGCCGAACACGTCCGGCTGCAGCGTATCGTCCTCGCCGATCACTTCGAGCTTGATCCACGGCGTGTCGAATACCTCGCGTGCCATGTGCGCCGTCGTGACAGCTTCCTTGACCGAATGGCAGCCGGCGGTGTTCGGCAGCACGCGCACACCGAGCTCGCGTACCAGTGCCCAGAACCCCTGCCCGGCGCGCTCGCCGCCCGCTTCGCGCCGCAACGACACCGTCACCACCTCGGCCTGCGCGGCGCGCACGGCGGCGCCCAGCACCGCGGGCGAGGGATAGCGTGCGCTGCCGAGCAGCAGCCGCGAGCGCAGCGCCACCGAGTACAGCTGCAGCATCAGCCCCCCTGCATCGGTGCCAGCACTTCGAGCCGATCGCCCTCGGCGAGCCGTGTCGCAGCGCGGCGCGTGGCCGCCACGAACTCGCCGTTCACGGCGGTCGTCACGACGCTGCCGCCGTAGCCGAGTTCCTCGAGCACGGCGGCCAGCTGCGCCTCGCGGATGTCACGCCAGGCGCCGTTGACGAGTATCCTCATCCGTCACCTCCGGAAAATGACAGCCGTCGAGCAGCATCCGTGCTGCGCGCCGCGCGAGCGCCGGCGCGAGCAGAAAGCCGTGCCGGTAGAGACCGTTGACGTACAGCACGCCGTCACGGCGGCGCAGCCGCGGCAGGTTGTCGGCAAACGCGGCGCGCACCCCGGTCGCCACCTCGATGATCTGCGCCTCGCCGAACGCCGGATGCAGTGCGTAGGCCGCCGACAGCAGCTCGAGCATCGAGCGCGCGGTGATGCGGCTGGCCTCATCGCTCTCGATCATGGTGGCCCCGACCATGTAGGTCCCGCCGCCGCGCGGCACCACGTACACCGGCAGGCGCGGATGCAGCATGCGCACCGGGCGCGACAGCGACAGCTCGGGCAATCGCAGCAGCAGCATCTCGCCCTTGACGCCGCGCAGGTCGGGCAGCTGCGCGCGCGCATCGAGTCCGCTGCAGTCGATAACCGTCCGGCCGGTGAGTCGCTCCGCGCGCGCCTCGGCGCCGAAGCGGATCGTGACACCGAGCACGGTGAGGCGCTCGAGCAGTGCCGCGAGCGCAGCGCGCGGATCGAGGTGCCCCTCGGCTGCGAAATACAGGCCCTGCGCGAAGCGCCCGGCGAGCTCGGGTTCCAGCTGCGCAAGTCGCGCCCCGGCGACGGTCTCGAACTGTGCCGTGCGGCGCGCGAACTGCGCGAGCTCGCCGGTGTCGCGCGCGTGCGCCAGTACCAGCGTGCCGTGCACCACGGTGCCGGCAAAGCGCGCCCGCCACCACTCGAGACTCTCGGCGCCGAGCTCGCTGATCAGGGGACCGGAGTTCTCGCGCTCGCACCAGGGCGCGAGCATGCCGCCGGCAAACCAGGAACAGCCCGCGGCGCCGAGCCGCGGGGCGCGCTCCAGTACCTCGACCGCGACCCCGCGCTCGGCCAGCTCGAGCGCACAGGCAAGTCCTGCGACCCCGGCGCCGATGACGCTCACCAACATGGCGCTCAGCCGCGCGGCTCGGGCGCCGCGGCTGCGGACGCCGGAACGTACAGCTCGCCACCCTGCGCGCGGAACTTCGCTGCCATTTCCGCAAGTCCCGCAGCACGCGCCTCCGCGCGCACCTCGTGCGAGATGCGCATCGAGCAGAACTTCGGCCCGCACATCGAGCAGAAGTGCGCAACCTTGTGCCCTTCCTTCGGCAGCGTCGCATCGTGGAACGCGCAGGCGGTATCCGGATCGAGCGACAGGTTGAACTGATCCTGCCAGCGGAAATCGAAGCGCGCGCGCGACAGCGCATCGTCGCGGGCACGCGCCGCCGGGTGGCCCTTGGCCAGATCGGCGGCATGCGCGGCGATCTTGTAAGTGATGACGCCGGTTTTCACATCGTTACGGTCCGGCAGTCCGAGATGCTCCTTCGGTGTGACGTAGCACAGCATCGCGGTGCCGAACCAGCCGATCATGGCCGCGCCGATCGCGGAGGTGATGTGGTCGTAGCCCGGCGCGATGTCTGTGGTCAACGGTCCCAGTGTGTAGAACGGCGCCTCGCCGCAGGTGGCGAGCTGCTTGTCCATGTTCGCCTTGATCTTGTGCATCGGCACGTGGCCGGGTCCTTCGATCATCACCTGGCAGTCGTGCCGCCAGGCGACCTGCGTCAGCTCCCCGAGGGTCTCCAGCTCGGCGAACTGCGCGGCGTCGTTCGCATCGGCAATGCTGCCGGGCCGCAGGCCGTCGCCGAGGGAGAAGCTGACGTCATAGGCGCGGCAGATCGCGCAGATCTCCTCGAAGTGCTCGTACAGGAAGCTCTCGCGGTGATGCGCCAGGCACCATTTCGCCATGATCGAGCCGCCGCGCGAGACGATGCCGGTGACGCGGCTCACGGTCAGCGGCACGTAGGGCAGGCGCACGCCGGCATGGATGGTGAAGTAGTCGACGCCCTGCTCCGCCTGCTCGATCAGCGTGTCGCGGAAGATCTCCCAGCTGAGCTCCTCGGCGACTCCGCCGACCTTCTCCAGCGCCTGGTAGATCGGCACCGTGCCGATCGGTACCGGCGCGTTGCGCAGGATCCATTCGCGGATGGTGTGGATGTTGCGTCCCGTTGACAGATCCATCACGGTGTCCGCGCCCCAGCGGATCGCCCACACCATCTTGTCGACCTCCTCCGCGGTGGACGAGGTGATCGCCGAGTTGCCGATGTTGGCGTTGATCTTCACCAGGAAGTTGCGGCCGATGATCATCGGCTCGGACTCGGGATGATTGATGTTGGCCGGGATGATGGCGCGCCCTGCGGCGACCTCGGCGCGCACGAACTCGGGCGTGACGAAGTCCGGGATCGCGGCGCCCCAGGAGTTGCCATCGCGAACGGCCTGCGCAGCCGCCTCGTGTCCCACGTTCTCGCGGATGGCGATGTATTCCATCTCCGGCGTGATGACCCCGGCGCGTGCGTAGGCGAGCTGTGTCACCGCACGATCACTGCGGGCGCGCAGCGGCGCTCGCTGCACCGGAAACTCCGGCGCCGGCCTGCCGCCGGCGGCGAGTCCGTTGTCGAGCGGCAGCACGCGTCGGCCCGCATAGGCCTCGACATCGCCACGCGCGAGGATCCACGGGGTCCGCGTGCGGGGCAGACCGCGGGCGATGTCGATCGTGGCGGCTGGATCGGTGTACGGTCCGGAGGCGTCGTACACCGTCACCGCGCCCTCGCCGGCCGATGGCTGCAGGGCGATCTCGCGCATCGGCACCCGCAGTGCCGGGTGCAGCTGGCCGGGCTTGTAGATCTTGCGCGAGGCCGGTAACGGCTCTGCGACGACTTGCATGAGTTGCGCATTCATCCCGATGCTCCTGTACAAGAGTGCAGAAGATCCGGCGAATGCCGCGCGGTAGGACAGCGCCGCTGACCGATGGCGGTGAGCGTGCGCTACAGTAGACTTTCCTACGCCAGCATTAACTGGATCAGGTTCGGAGGGTCGCCAAGCCGCGCTTTCCCACAGCGCCCGCTGGCCTCTCAGCCCCCTGCCGGGGCTCCCCTAGCTTGCGGGCCGAAGCTAGTACGAGTCCGGCCGTCGGTCAATGGGGACCATTGCATCTCGGAGCACGACGCCCCCCGGTCGCGGTGACGGCCGCGCGGCACTGTGTGAAACTTCACACCGTAGCGCGTGCTCGCCGCGCGTGAAGGGACGGAAAGATGCCTGCCTGGCAGATGTGGGCGTTGCTGTCAGCGACCTTCGCCGCGCTGACGGCGATATTCGCCAAGGTCGGCGTCGCCGACGTCAACCCGGACGTCGCGACGTTGTTCCGCACCGTGGTAATCCTGATCGTGCTGACGGGGATCGTCGCCGCGAGCCGGGAGCTGCCTCAGTTCGCCGGTCTCTCGGCGCACAGCTACGCGTTTCTGGCGCTCTCGGGGCTCGCCACCGGCGCGTCCTGGTGGTGCTACTTCCGTGCGCTGCACGTCGGGGATGCGGCACGGGTCGCACCGCTCGACAAGCTGAGCGTCGTGCTGGTCGCCTTGTTCGGCGTCGGCTTCCTCGGCGAGAAGCTGGCGCCGCTCAACTGGCTCGGGGTGGCGATGATCGCCGGGGGCGCGTGGCTGGTGACTGTGAAAGCGTGACAGACAAGCGACGGCGCGCGCGGTTTGCACCGCGCGCGCCGTGCTCTTCCACACACCTGCCTTGGATCAAACCGCCCTAGGCCGGGCGGGCGCCACCTCCATGGCTAGCCTGTCCGCCCTTGCGGCCGGCTTCGGCCGCAAGTTCGGGATGCTGTGAGAAGCTGCGCTTCTCGTCCGGCACGCTCTGGCCGCCCTTGCGGCCTGCCAGTGCGGCCAGCTCGCGGTTCTGCGAGAAGCTGCGCTTGGCACCGGGTACGCTCTGGCCGCCTTTGCGGCCGGCTTCGGCCGCCAGACGACGATTCTGCGAGAAGCTGCGCTTTTCGTCCGGCACGGCCTTCCCGCCCATGCTCGCAATCTGTCGCTGCCGCTCGGCGTCCATCGAAGCAAAGCCGCGATGCGAAACACGCCCTTCGGATCCCGTTCCTTCAGCCATCACTGGTCTCCTTCTTGCTCGCAGGCCCGCAGACCCGAGGCACTGCGGTGTGATGCGATGTGTAAAAACTGGGTCCGAGAATACGCCCGGCGCCGGACCTCCACTATCGGGCGTATACCTGAGCGCTGCCGTCGGCAGATGCCTACTTGCGCTGCAGCAGTTTTCTGGACTGCTACGGTGTGAGACGGTCGATGACCAGACTGACGAGACCGTCGTGCCCGACTTTGTAAGTGACGGCACCGAATGGATCACCCGGGGCTGCAACCGGACTGCCCGAGCGGGCGATGCGCGCCACCACTTCGACGCTTTGCCCCGCTGAGAATGCCCGCCCGGGAACCATCGAGTCAGCCGGACTCAACGCGACACTCTGCGGGAAGCGACTCTCCAGGCGCTTGACCGCCAGCGGCGGGCCGGGTTCGCCCGGGTTGCGCACGAAGACAAAGAGTGGCGCGCCGTTGGCCGTGGCACCAAGCGTCGGTGACAGGCTGACGTTCACGCGCACCACCGGGCCTTCAGTGGCTGCAGGCTGTACCGGTCCTTGCGCCGCAGCATGGGGTGCAGCGTTCCCGGCTGCGATCTTCTGATCGATGGCGGCGATCTGCTGCTCGAGCAACGGGCGGATGCTCTCGGGCGGATTCAGGGCAAGCAGCTTCGCGAAGCGCTCTCGCGCGAGCGGCAGCTCGCCGCGCCGCTCGGCGATGGCGGCGCCGAAGAACAATGCCTTGCCCGAATTCGGATCCAGCGTCAGAGCCTTCTCGATGAGCCGGGCCGCCCGCCCGTCGAGCTCGCTCTCATCGACCAGCGCCAGCGCTTCCCCTTCGCCGACCAGCGCCTCCGCGCTCTTGCCGCCGCTCAGGCGGTCGGCGCGCTCGTAGGCCCGTACCGCGAGCGGGTATTCCTGCAGCGCCGTGTAGGAGCGCCCGAGCATCAGCCAGCCGGCCAGATCCTGTGGATCGCGCTCGAGCCGACGCGCCAGGCGCGCCACCATGTTCTGCGGCGAGTCCGGGGCCGCGGCGGCGCGCCACGGCCAGTTGCTCCACAGTGCGTAGAGCAGCGCCGAGCCGAGCACCAGCAACACTGCGGCGCCAAGCGCCGTCCAGGGGGCCGGTACGGCCGCGTCCGCCCGCCGCCGCAGCAGCGGTACTGCAACCACCAGCACGCCCGCCACGGCCATCGCGGCCGCCAATACGATGAAGAGCGCCATCAGCCTCGCCCGTCGTCCGGTGCCGGCTCGTCATCGGAGACGAGCAGTGCCGTGCGCTGGCGGATCACGCGCCAGGCGATGAGCGCCCCGATCAGGAGCAACGCCACGGGCGCTCCCCACAGCCAGGCGTTACGCAGCGAGTAGCGCGGCTTGAACAGGATGAAATCGCCGTAACGCGCCGCCATCCAGGCACGCACCTCGTCGTCGGTTTTGCCCGCCAACAGCAGCTCGCGCACCTGGCGGCGCAGGTCGGCTGCCAGATCGACCGGCGAATCGGCCAGTGATTCGTTCTGGCATTGCATGCAGCGCAGCTCGTGGGTGAGCGCGACGTAGCGCGCCTGCAGCGCCGGGTCGGGCAGCTGGGTCGGGTCCACCGCTACCGCCGTGCTGACGGCGATGGCGGCCACGATCGCTGCCAGTCGCGCGCGCCGCATCAGGAGCGGGTCGCCGCGGCCGCCGACACGCGCGGCAGGATCTCGCGCGTCCACGTCTGGTAAGTGAGTGCGCCGACGTGCTTGTAGACGATGACTCCCTGCGGGTTCACCAGAAATGTCTCCGGGGCGCCGTACACCCCCCAGTCGATGGCGGCACGCCCGGACGCATCCACGGCCACGGCCTGGTAGGGATTACCGAGCTGGGTGAGCCAGGTGCGGGCCTGGGTCGCGTCGTCCTTCCAGTCCAGGCCAATCAGCGGGACGACGCCCGCGCGCTGCACCTGCAGCAGCATGTCATGCTCGGCGCGGCATTCCGTGCACCACGTTCCCCACACGTTGAAGAGGTACCAGCGGCCCTTCAGATCCGTTGAGCGCACCACGTGGGTCGGGTCCATGAGGCTCGGCAGCGAGAACTGCGGGGCGCTCTTGCCGAGCAGCGGCGAGGCGATCACGCCCTTCTCGGGGGAGTGCCGGATGCCCACCGCCAGCACGACGGCGAGCAGCGCGAACAGCGCGAGCGGCACGAACCGGTTCATCCGGCCGGCTCCGCGGCGCCTCCCCGGACCGGGGCGACGGCGCTCACCCGCGCGGTGCGGTAGCGGCGATCCGAGGCTGCAAGGGCGCCGCCGCACGCCATGACGAATGCTGCCAGCCACACGAGGCTCACGAGCGGTCGTATCTGGATGCGCAGGCTCCAGCGTCCGGCGCCGAGGTCCTCGCCGAGCGCCAGCAGCACATTGCTGCCGCGGTGCATCTTGATGGCCGTCTCGCTCGTCACCTGCCGTTGCACCCAGTACTGGCGCTTCTGTGGCTGCAGCACGGCCACCGTCTCACCGCCGTGTGTCACGGTCACGGTGGCGGCGATCGCGCTGTAGTTCGGCCCATCCACCGCGCGCACGCCGTCGAAGCGAAACCCGTAGCCACCGACACTCACCGCTGCGCCCGGTGCGAGTGCAACGTCGCGCTCGATGGTGAAGGACTGCACGGTGGTGAGCGCGATCACGGCGAGTGCCAGGCCGAGGTGCGCGATCGTCATGCCAAGCACCGCGCGCGACAGCGACAGACCGCGCCGCCAGCGATCGAGCGGGTCGACGAGCGAGGCGAGGATGATCCAGACCCCGAGCGTCGCCCCAACTGCCGTCAGCAACCGCCCGCGGGCGTATACACCGAAAGCCAGCCCGCAACCGAGCACTGCGGCCGCGACCAGGGTGTACAGCAGCAGGCGCTGCTTCTCCCCGAGCCGCCCGCGCTTCCAGCTGGCGTGGATGCCGACGGACAGCAGCGCGAGCAGCGGCAGCATCGAGATCAGGAAGGTCGGATTGAAGTACGGCGGCCCGACCGACACGGTGCCGAGTTTGAGCGCATCCAGGATCAGCGGCGCGAGCGTGCCGGCAAACACGGTGCCGGCGGCGATCACCAGCAACACGTTGTTGAACAGCAGCAGGGATTCGCGTGCTCCGAGCTCGAAACCCGCCGCCGACTTCAACCGCGGCGCGCGCCAGGCATACAGCCCGAGCGCACCGCCGACCATCAGCACCAGGAACACGAGGATGAATATGCCGCGTGCCGGGTCCGCGGCGAACGAGTGCACCGAGACCAGCACCCCGGAGCGCACCAGGAAGGTACCGAGCATGCTCAGTGAGAAGGCCAGGATGGCCAGCAGCAGCGTCCAGCTCTTGAACAGTCCGCGCTTGTCGGTCACGGCGAGCGAATGCACCAGTGCCGTGCCCACCAGCCAGGGCATGAACGAGGCGTTCTCCACCGGATCCCAGAACCAGAAGCCGCCCCAGCCGAGCTCGTAGTAGGCCCAGAAACTGCCGAGCGCGATACCGCAGGTGAGGAACGCCCAGGCGACCGTGGTCCACGGACGGGTCCAGCGCGCCCACTCCTGATCGAGCCTGCCTTCGAGCATGGCGGCGCAGGCAAAGGCGAACGCCACTGCGAACCCAACGTAACCCGTATAGAGAATGGGCGGATGAACCGCGAGACCCGGGTCCTGCAGAATCGGATTGAGGTCGCGCCCGTCGGGCGCCGGCGGATCGAGCCGCAGGAAGGGGTTGGACGTCGCCAGCGTGAACAGCAGGAAGCCGAAGCTCACGACACCCAGCACTCCGAGCACACGCGCCGCGAACGGCCGTGGCAGCTGCCCGGCGCCGAGCGCCACGGCGACCGTCCACAGCGAGAGCAGCAGAATCCACAGCAGCAGCGATCCCTCGTGCGCTCCCCACAGCGCCGTCACCCGGTAGAAGAGCGGCAGTGCCGTGTTGGAATTCTCCGCCACGTAAACGACGGAGAAGTCGTTGCCGACGAAGCCGGCGACGAGGCAGGCCACCGCCGTAACCACCATCACGGCGTGCCCGGCTACCGCCGGCGTCACGGCTGCCGTCCAGCGCTCGCGTCCGAGGGAGGGGCCCGCGATACCGAAGAAGCCCTGCAGCCCCGCGAGCAGCAGTGCGAGGATCAGCGCGAAATGTCCGAGCTCGGGGAGCATAGCCTTTAGCTTCCTGCCGGCGGCGCGTGCTCGCCGGCCGGTGTGGGCGCGAGCTGCGTCCCGGTGCGCGACTCGCCATGGTGGCGCTTCAATGAGCGCGCGACTTCCGGGGGCATGTACTTCTCGTCGTGCTTGGCCAGCACTTCATCGGCGACGAACGTGCCGTCGGCACGCAGCCGTCCGTGGGCGACCATGCCCGCGCCCTCACGGAACAGATCCGGCAGCAGCTGGTCATAGACCACCGGGACGTCGTGGCTGAAGTCCGTGACGACGAAGTGCACTTCGAGACTCCCCGGAATGCGTCGCAAGCTTCCCTCCCGCACCATGCCGCCGAGCCGGAAGCGCTCGCCGGCAGGTACCCGGCCGGCCGCCACCTCGCTCGGGTCGAAGAAGAAGGTCACGTTGTGGCGAAACGCGCTCAGGGCCAGCGCGCCGGCAATGCTCACCCCAAGGACGATGCCGAGCACCAGCACCATGCGGCGGCGACGCGGGGTCATGGCTCGCCTCCGCGCGAGCTCAGGCGGCGCCGTGCCTCGGCGCGCGCCCGCGCCAGCGAGCGCCGTGCCCAGACGATGTTGAGCACGATGATCGCGAGTGTGATCGCATACGAGGGCCAGACGAAGGCCGCATAGCCGCCCATGTCGAGGAACGCGCTCATGTGCCGAGCGCCTCGCGGATCCAGCTCGCGTTACGCTCGCGGGCGAGCACTTCGCCGCGCAGGCGCACGAGCAGCAGCGCGCCGAACAGCAGCGTGAAGCCGAGCAGCATCAGCAGCAGCGGTAGCAGCATGGCCGCCGGCATTGCCGGCTTGTCCAGGCGCATCACCGAGGGCGCCTGGTGGAGCGAGTTCCACCAGGTCACCGAATAATGAATGATGGGCACATTGATCACGCCAACCACCGCCAGCAGTGCGCTCGCACGGTCCGCGCGCTGCGTATCCTCGATTCCCCCACGCAACCCCATGTAGCCGAGATAGAGAAAGAGCAGTACCAGTTCCGACGTCAGGCGCGGATCCCACTCCCAGTACGTTCCCCACATCGGCTCGCCCCACAGCGCCCCGGTCACCAGCGCTGCGAAGGTGAACGATGCGCCGATCGGCGCGCAGCTCGCCGCCGCGGCATGGGCGACCTTGATGCGCCAGATGAGCCCGACCGCCGCCGCGACCGCCATGGTCGTATACACCATGAGCGACATCCACGCACTTGGCGCATGTACGTAAATGATGCGAAAGCCATCACCCTGCTGATAGTCCGGTGGCGCCAGCACCAGGCCGCCCCACAGTCCCGCGAAGATCGCGAGCGCTGCCGGCCAGGCAAACCACGGCGTCAACCGCGCCGCCAGCGCGTACACGTACGGTGGCGAGCCGAGGCGATGAAACCGGGTCCATGTCACGGTGTAAGACCTCCGCTCTATTCGAGACTGATCCGCACTGCCGCCGCCACGGCCAGCGGGGCCAGCGTCACGCCGAGCACGGCCAGCGCGGCCAGCAGCTGCAGCGGCGCCAGCGCGGGCGCGCCACTGATGGCCAGCTGCGTGGCGCGCGCGCCGAAGATCAGCACCGGCAGCGACAGCGGCAGTGTGAGGAGCGACAGCAGTACGCCGCTGCGCCGCACGCCGAGGGTCAGCGCCGCCCCGATCGAGCCGATGAGGCTCAGCGTCACGGTGCCGACCGCTACGGAAGCCACAATCCCAGGCAGCGCCGCAGCGGGGGCGCCCAGCGACAACGCCGCGAGCGGTGCCATGAGCGCCAGCGGTAGGCCGGTAAGCAGCCAGTGCGCCGCCGTCTTGGCGAACATCAGCGCGGTGAGCGACTGACCCGAGAGCGCATATTGCTCGAGCGTGCCGTCGTAGGCGTCGTCGCGAAACAGGAACTCGAGCGCCAGGAGTGACGCGAGCAATGCCGCCACCCACAGCACGCCGGGCGCCACCGCCCGCAGCCGCGCCAGCTCGGGCGAGATGGCCAGCGGGAAGAGCAGTGTCACCAGCACGAAGAAGGCGAGCGGCTGCACCAGCTGCGCGCGCCGGCGAAACGCGAGCCGCAGGTCGCGCGAGAGTACCAGCCGCGCCGCCGCGAGTGGTCCGGCAGCAGCACCGGCCGGCTCGCCACCCGCGAGCGCGGCACTCGCCTGCAGAGGCTGTACCGCGGGCGCGACGCGCGGGCTCACGAGGGCAGCTCCAGCCGGCGCACACCGGCCACGCTTACCGGCAGTCCCTGGTGTACGGCGGCGACCACCATGCCGCCGCGGGCGAGCTGTTCGGCGATGAGTGCGCCGACCAGTTCCTGGCCGTCGCGATCGAGATTAGTGCTGGGCTCATCGAGCAGCCAGAGCGGCACCCGCAACAGCGCAAGAGCGGCGAGTGCCGCACGCCGTCGCTGACCGGCCGACAGCGTGCGGACCAGGCGGTCCTTCCAGGCGTGGCCACCGACCCGCTCGAGCGCCGCATCGAGCGCAGCAGCATCGAGACGCCCGCGCACGCCGATCCAGTAGCGCAGGTTCTCGCGAGCGCTCAGGTCCGCCTTGAGCGGCGGCTCGTGTCCGAGGTAGACCAGACGCGCATGGAAGGCGGGCAGATCACGTCGCACGTTCTCGCCGTGCCACAACACCTGCCCCTCTTCCGGATACGCGAGCCCGCACAGCGTGCGCAGCAGGCTCGTCTTGCCCGCGCCGTTCGCGCCAGCGACTTCGAGACATCCCCCGGCGGGAAGCCCGAACTGCACGCCGCGCAGCACGTGGCGCTCCGCGCGCCACAGGTGCAGATTCTCGACCTCGAGCGTTTGCTCCGGCATGACCCATCCGCTGACCGGCGACCCACGGCCACAGTTAACTTCATCCGCGCGAGCGCCGCTGTGTCGCGATCCGAAACTTCAACAGCCTGCCCGCCAGGCGCCCGATGTAAGTCTCGCAAATTCATGAGCTTAGCGCCACAAGTGCAAGTATCGGTCGCGTGCGTAGTCACGGACCGTGTGAGCCGCATCGTACGTGCCTGGGGCCGGACTCGAACCGGCACGGGGTCGCCCCCAAGGGATTTTCGTACCACTTCAGCTTTCGCTGCTGCGCGCGGCAGGCCGCGCATTCGTGGTCTGGACTTTACCTTCACCATCCCGTGAGCGCGTGGTGCGGCCCATGGATTAGGCGGGGGCCGTCAAGTCTCTACACTTTCCCTGGCGAGGCATCCGGCTACTGCGGCGCCAGGGCTTAGCTCGGTGTTGCAACCACCCTTGCGTGCTGCTGTTTCACCGACTTTGACCCCATTCACGCCGGCCGTTTCCGCACCGGGTGCTCAAGTTTCTCAAGTCCCTTGCGTCTACCAATTCCGCCACCCAGGCGTGGGCGCGAGGCGCGATTCTACCGGATCATCGCGCTGCGCGCTCCGGCTGCAGATGACCGAAGCGGTGTTGCTGCAACACCTGCGTGCGCACCTGCGCCGGTATCAGCGGACGGGCGGCGAACGCAACGCGCGCGTGCTCCGCCTCGTGCTGCCCCGGCGCGACGATAGCGACGAACGTATGCAGCTCCGCCCCGCACGCACCGCTGACGACCAGGCAGCCGAGCCCGGTGATCTCGCCGCGATCGTTGATGTCGCCGCTGGCGAGCAGATACAGCGGCGCGTCCGGCTGCACCAGCGCGTTGAGGTCATAGAGCGTCCCCTGCTCCCACAGGTACACCCGCGAGCTGCCATCGCTCGTGAAGCTGGTGCCGACGATCTGCCCGAGATCGTTGAGGCCGGTCGCCTCGCTGAGGACATCACCGGCGAACATGCCGAGATTGACGATGCCACCTGCACGCGTCCACAGGAACGACTGGAAGTTCGGCGTCAGCACGCCACCGGAGACATCGCCCGGAAGGTCGGAGAAGCCGACCACGGCGCCGCCGTTGTTGATCGCCATCGGCGTGTTCCAGCCTGCACCGCCCAGTGTCGGCAGCCGCTGCGGCCGGCCGTTCTCCCACAGCAGCGCATGTCGCGCACTGAAGGCGCCGACGGCCACGTCGCAGTCGCCGGAGATGCCAACCACCTCACCGACTTCATTGATCGCGGTCGCCGCGGAGGTCGAATCCCCCGGGTAGGGCACCAGCACGTGCTGCTCGGTCGCGCCCGGGCCCCAGAGTACCGCTTCGAATTGCAGCACCTGGGGCGCAACGCAGCTCGGATCGTGCACGGCGGTCTCCGCCCAGCCCACCGCGAGCCCGGCGTCGTTGATGCCGGTAGCGAAACCGTTGTTGCCGCCGAGCAGCGGCAGCGCGGTGAGCGTGCCGTTCTGCCACAGGAACGGCAGACAGGTATGGCCGTTGGTGGCAATGAAGGCGCCGCACGAGAAGGTCTCACCGTTGGGCTCGGCCTGCGCAGTCTCCGAGATGCCGACCACCAGCCCGTGATTGTTCTTGATGGGCCATTCGACGCCGCTGTTGGTGCCGCCCAGCGTGCCGAGATCGATGACCTGACCGGGTGCCCACAGCGCGGCGCGCGTCGCCCCGGCAGCAGTGTTCAGCACCCCGCTCGGCCAGCCGAGGTCATTGATGCCGTTGCCGGCGCCTGCGGTGCCGGTGTCGTACACGATGTAGGCCGGCGCATGCTCGCCTGCGGCCATTCCCGGGCCGGTGATGCCGCACAGAGTCACCGTGAGTGTGAGCCATACCAGTCGCTGTCCGTTCTTCATGGCGATCTCCCCATTTGTCAGCGTTGCACCCGGCGGAATGTAGAGCGCCACGCAGCAAGGGCACGGACGTTTTCGGACCTCGAACGGACGTATCCAGGTCCGAAAATGGCCGGTGGCGGGACGCAGCAATCGGCTTGCGCGAACACCCAGCGCTACGGGAACGTCGCTGCGTCGCAGCCGGCGCTCGTCCCGGCGCGTGCGGCCGTTCAAACCGCCGGGCGGGCGTTAGCATCCAAGCTGCAACAGGTGGGTGGACTCAACACCAGCGCCGCGCTTGAACCATGGAAAGTCTCAACTGGTCGAGCCGCAGTCCCGTCGGGGTCATCGTCATCGCGGTGTTCCTCGGCCTGCTCGGCGTCATGAGCCTCACGCGCCTGCCGCTGCAGCTGTTTCCCGACGTTACCAAGCCCGAGCTGTCCATCCAGGCGGGCTGGCGCACGGCCTCGCCCGAAGAAGTCGAATCCGAGCTCCTCGAGCCGCTTGAGAGCGTCTTACAGGGCATGCCGGGCGTCGAGGAGATCGAGGGCAATGCGCAGGCGGAGGGCGCCAACCTCAACCTGCGCTTCGCCATCGGCACCGACATGAAGAACGCGCTGGTGGAGGTGATCGGCCGCATCAACCGCCTGCCGCCGCTGCCGCGCGATGCCGACCGGCCGAGCGTCGCGCTCGGCGGTAACGGCAACGCCAACGAGACCCTGTCGTGGTTCTTCGTGCAGTTGCTGCCCGGCACCCCCGGTCCGATCGAGGCGCACCGGCGCTTCATCGAGGACACGGTGCGCTCGCGCCTCGAGTCGATCCCGGGCGTAGCGGCCGTGGACGTCAACGCGGGGCCGCCGGATGAGGTGCGCATCACGCTCGATCTCGCGCGTGCCGCGGCACTCGGCATCAGCGTGCCCGATATCGCCAACCGCGCCGCGAGCGCCAACAACGTCTCCGGCGGACTGCTCGACGTCGGCCGACGACAGTACACCCTGCGCTTCACCGGCCGCTTCTCGCCGGAGCAGCTGGGTGCGCTGGTGCTCACCTGGCGCGACGGGCGCCCGGTGCGGCTTGCGGACCTGGCGACGATCGACGTCGGGCCGCCGCAGCGCACGTTCTTCGCCTATCAAAACGGCAACCCGGCGATCGGCATCCAGGTGTTCCGTGCCAGCGGCGCCAACGTGCTGGCGACGCTCGATGCGGTCAAGGCCGCCGTCGCTGAGCTGCGCGCGGGACCGTTGCAGGCACACGGCCTCGGCATCGAGCAGTCCTTCGACGCCTCGCTGTTCATCCGCCGCGCGGTGCGCCTGCTCACCGAGAATCTCATCATCGGTGCACTGCTGGCCCTGGTGGTGGTGTGGTGGTTCATGCGCGAGTGGCGCGTGACGCTGCTGATTGCCGCCACCATACCGGTGTGCCTGTGCGCCACGTTCGTGGCGCTCGATCTGTTCGGCCGCAGCCTCAACGTCATCTCCCTCGCCGGGCTCGCCTTCGCGGTCGGCATGGTGGTCGAGGGCGCCATCGTCGTCTCGGGCAATGTGCTGCGGCTGCGCGAGGCGGGGGTACCGCTCGAGGAGGCCTGCCAGCGCGGCGCGCGGCAGGTTGCGGGCGCGCTCATCGCTTCCACCGCGACCACCATCGCGGTGTTCGTGCCGGTGCTGTTCCTCAAGGACGTCGAGGGACAGCTGTTCGGCGACCTGGCGCTGACCATCTCCATTGCCGTCGCCATCTCGGTGGTCGCGGCGCTCACGCTGCTCCCCACGGCACTCAGCTTCGTGCTCGACCGGCCGCTGCGCCCGAGCGGCTACGGGCAGGGCTGGCCCAAACTCACCGAGTGGGTACTGCGCGTGACCAGCACACGCACGCAGCAGCTGGCGTGGATCGGCGGGCTGCTGCTGGCACCGCTGCTGCTCGCCTGGTGGCTGCTGCCGCCGCTCGATTACCTGCCGCCGGTGAAGCGCGCCGCCATCGACTCGTTCTTCGAGTTCCCGCCGGGGATGAGTCCCGAGGCCGTGAACCGCGAGCTGATTCCCACCCTTCTCGAGCGCATGCGCCCGTACATGGAGGGCCGGCGCGAGCCGCACCTGAAGAACTGGTATATCCAGAGCTGGCCCGGCGGCGGCACGATCGGCGCGCGCGTCGTGGACGAGCGCCGCATCGGCGAGCTCGAGGAGCTGGTGCGCGACAAGATTACGGTCGGCCTGCCCGACACGCGGGTGTTCACCGCGGAAGGGGATCTGTTCGGTGGCATCGGCGGGTCGGTGCGCTCGGTCGGCATCCATCTGCAGAGCGAGGACACCGCGGCATTGAATCGCGTCGCGCTCGAGGGCCGGGGACTGCTCGAGAAGGCCTTTGCCGGTGCCACGGTGCTCAGCTTCCCCAATCCCGAAGACGTCGCGCTCGAGCTGCACGCCGAGCCGGACGACCGGCGCATCGCAGAAGTCGGCTGGGATCGCCCGACGCTCGGCACGGTCGTGCGCACCGTCGGCGAGGGTGCGTGGCTCGGGGAGTACTTCGACGGCAAATCCCGGCTACCGATCGTCCTGCGCGCAACGCAGGGCACCACGCCCGAGCAGCTGTCCAACGCTCCGCTGATGACGCCCGCGGGGCTGGTGGTACGGCTCGGTGACCTGGTGCGCCTGTCCACCGTCCTCGGCCCACCCGCGATCCGGCGCATCAATCACCGTCGCACCGTGACGCTCACCGTGGATCCACCGCCGACGCTGTCGCTCGAGAAGGTGCTGCACACCATCGACACGCAGGTGCTGCCGACGCTCAGGGCACACATGCCGGCGGACGGCTCGATGCGGCTCGCCGGCAGCGCCGACAGCCTGAGCGAGACACTCACGACGATGAGCCGGGTGTTCGCACTGGCGCTGATGGTGCTGCTGCTGCTCATGACGGTGCTGTTCCGCTCGCTGCGCGACAGCATCATCGTGCTGCTCACCGTACCGCTCGCCCTCGTCGGCGGCGTGCTCGGGCTGCGCCTGCTCGATCTGGTGAAGTTCCAGGCGCTCGACCTGCTGTCCATGATCGGTTTCGTGATGATGATCGGCGTGATCATCAATCACGCCATTCTGTTGGTCGCGGCCGTGCGCAGCGAGGAGCGCGAGGGCGCCACGCTCGAGGAAGGCATCCGCGCCGGCCTGCAGCAGCGGCTGCGCGCGATCCTGGCGAGCACCCTCACCGGTGCCCTCGGCGCGTTGCCGATGGCCGTGAACCCGGGGCCGGGCAGTGTCATCTACCGCGGGCTGGCAGCCGTCAACATCGGCGGCGTGGTCGTCAGCCTCGCCTTCAGCCTGGTGCTGATTCCCGCATTGATGCGCCTGCTGGCCGCACAACGCACGGCCCGGGCGACCGTGCCGCTCGGCGCAGCGGTGTCCCCATGAGCCCCGGCTCGCTTGCCCCGCTGCGCACCGCTGCGCCGCATCATCGGCTGCCGGCGCCGCTGGTGGCGGCCTGCGCCGGCGCGGCGCTGTCGGCCATGGCGGCCGCCGGCCCTCCTGCGGCCGAGCGACCCGTGGTCGAGGTCGGCACGGTGACGGTGCGTGCTGTCACGGTCGACAGCTGGATCCCCGGGTCGATCGTGAGTCGCGAGGACGCCCGCATCGCGAGCATCGTCGCCGGGCAGGTCGTATGGATCGCAGAGGTCGGCACGCGCGTGCGCCAGGGTGATCCGATCGCGCGCCTCGATGACACGCTGCCGCGGCTGCGCGTCGAGGACCTGCGCGCGCAGGTCGCGCGTGCGCGCGCACAGCAGGAAGTCAACAGCTCGCAACTCGAGCGCTTCAACCGCCTCGCCGCGACGCAGGTGCTGAGCGCGAGCCAGCTGGACGATGCGCGCGCCCAGCGCGAGATGTCCAGCGACGACCTGACGCGCGCCGAGGCGCAGCTGCGCGAGGCACAGTACGAGATCGCCCAGTCGGTGATCCGCGCTCCCTTCCCGGGAGTGGTTAGCGAGCGCTTCATCCAGCGCGGCGAGTACCTGCAGGTCGGCGCCGCAACCGTGCGCCTGGTCGATACCGCGGACATTGAGGCGCGCGCGACGGCGGCGCTCAATCTGGCCGCCAACGTGCGTCCCGGGCAGAGCGTGATGGTCCGCGATCACGGCATTGCCAAATCCGGACGCGTGCGCACCGTGGTGCCGGTCGGCGATGACCGCTCACGCCAGTTCGAGGTGCGCATCTCGCTCAGCAACCCCGATTGGCTGGTTGGCACGCCGGTGGAGGTGAGCGTGCCGGTTACGCCTTCGCGCACGGCGATCACGGTGCCGCGCGATGCGCTCGTGATTCGCCAGAACCATTCGTACGTGTTGCGGGTCACGCGCACCAACACCGTCGAAGAGCTCGATGTTGTCCCAGGTGCCGGCATGGCGGATGCGGTGGAGGTACGCGGCCCGCTTTCTCCGGGCGATCGGCTGGTGGTCCGCGGCGGCGAGCGCCTGGCGGCCGGACAGGTCGTGCGGATCATCGACGCCGCTCCGCGCCGTGCGCCGCCCGACAATCCGGGCTGACGCCCTCTCAGGCGTGCCACAGCAGCGGAAACAGCGCGTGCTCCATCGGCGCGCCGGGTGGCACGCTCTGCTCGAGCTGCGGGAACTGCGGCGAGGTCGGCCAGCTGCGCGGGGCGTGGCGGATGTCATCGCCGAGCAGCCGCACGGAGAACACGCGCCGTCGCTGAGCGGCGCCGACGCCAGCGGATGAGTGCAGCGTCAGCATGTGAAAGCACACGGCATCGCCCGGCGCGAGCTCCCAGCCGAGTATCCGGAACTGCTCGCGGTGCGTGTCGATCGCCGGCAATTCGGCAAGACTGCCCTCGGGGAACCACTTCGCCTGCGCGTCCATGAAGGAACGCGGCATCAGCCAGGGACCGCGGTGCGAGCCGGCGACGAACTCGAGTGTCGAGGCCCGGCTCACTGCATCGACCGGGATCCAGAAGCTGCAGTTCTGCAGGCCGGAGATGTTGTAGTACGGCTGGTCCTGGTGCCAGGGAGTGCGGGTGCGCGTACCCGGCTCCTTGGTCAGCATGTGATCGTGGTATAGCCGCGCGGTGCTGCTGCACATGAGGCGTCCGCCGACCTCGCCCAGCGCCGACTCGAAGATCACGCGACGGTAGTAGTCGTTCTCCTGCCAGCAGCAGAAGTCCTCGACAAAGAAGCCCGGATCATCGCGCGTGCTGGCAATCTTGGCGCGCGGACTCGGCTGGGCGAGGTTCGCATCGATCCCCGTCTTCAGCAGCTCGATCTGGTGCGGCGCGAGCAGCTGACGCAGTACCACCGCGCCGTCGGCCTGAAAGGCGGTGACCTGCTCCTGGGTGAGCGGGAAGGAAGGCGCCATCGCCGCCAGCATAGCGCGAATCGCCTCCACGTCGGATGCCGCCTACGCCCCGCCGCGCGCGTCGTACGTCAACAGCGGGTCGGCGCTTACATAGCAGACGCGAGCGGCGCGCTAAGGTCTATCCCTATTCCAGCAGACCCAAAGGCGCAGCCACTATGCGACCGATCATCACCTGCAGCGCGCTGCTCGCCTGCCTCACCCTCGACGCATGCGTCGCCGAAGGCCCGCAATCCGCCGAGCTCACCCGGGCACGCACGCTGGTCGAGCAGGCCGATAAAGCGCACGCGCAACGCTACGCGCCTGAAGATCTACAGCGCGCCCGCGATGAACTGGGCGCCGCGGAGACCGCGAACAATCAGGGCCATTACGATCTCGCACGCAGCGATGCCGAGTCGGCGGCCGTAGACGCGGATGTCGCCACCGCCCGCGCCAGCGCCGGTGAGGCGCAGCGCGCGGCCGCCGAGGTGAAACGCAGCAACGCGGCCACGATTGCACCGGATGCCGCGGCACCAGCCCGGCCACTCGAATCCGAGCCGCCGCAGTGACCAGCGGGCTCAAAGGAACCGGCACATGAAAAATCGCATCTCTCTGGCATGCACGGCGACGGTCGCTCTGCTCGCAGCCGCCTGTGCCAGCACCCCGCAGCACAGCGACCAGGTCGACCAGGCGCGCGCTGAGGTTGCGACGCTGGCCCAGGAGCCGCTCGCGCAGCAGGCGGCCGCGGACGACCTCAAGGCAGCGCAGCAGCGCCTGCAGGAGGCCGAGACCGCTCTGCAGGATCGCCGCCCGCCAGCGGTCGTGGATCACCTGGCGTACCTCGCGCGCCGCCACGCCGAGGCCGGCGAGGCGCGCGTCGAGGCGCTGCGCGCGCAGCAGCAGGTTGCGCACGCACAGGATGAGCGCAACCGCCTGCTGCTCGCCCAACGCTCCCGCGAGACGCAGGCCGCCCGCGATGAAGCCGCCGCCGCGCAGACCCGGCTGGCACAGACGCAGCAGGAACTCGCGGAGCTGCAGGCGAAGCAGACCGACCGCGGCGCGGTGGTCACGCTCGGCGATGTGTTGTTTGATACCGGGCAAGCGACCCTGAAGCCCGGCGCGGAGCTCAGCCTCGATCGGCTGGCTCAGTACCTGCGCGACCATCCCGATACCCGCATCATCATCGAGGGCCACACCGACAACCGCGGCTCCGATGCGTACAACGATGCGTTGTCGGAGCGACGCGCCGAGGCGGTGGAGAATGCCCTGGAAAGGCGCGGTGTATCCGCCGATGCGATGCGCGCCATCGGTCGCGGCAAGGCGTACCCGGTGGCGACCAACGATACGTCCGACGGCCGGCAGCAGAATCGCCGGGTCGAGATCGTGTTCTCGGACAACGCCGGGCGCTTCGCGCAGGGCGACAGCAGCGAGGGGCTGCGCCGCTAACCGGACCTTCGCGCTCGCGCGCTCAGTCGCGTGGCGCGAGATTGACCCGAAGCGGCCGGGGCTCAGCCGGGGCATTGTGGCCGAGGCACCGCCGCCCGCACAATGCCGCGCAGACGTGAACAGATCGACCGCCAATTCGCCATTCATGGTCGGGGTGTCGGGCCACCGCGACCTGGATCAGGCCGATCTGCCGCGGCTGCGCGAAGCCGTAACCGGCTTCGTGCGTCAGCTCAAGGAATTCCTGCCCGACACGGAGCTGCGCCTGATCGTCGGCATGGCGGCGGGTGCGGACCTGCTGGTGGCGGAGACGGCGGTAGCGCTCGGAGTGAGCGTCGAGGCGGTGCTGCCGATGCCGCTGGCGCAGTACGCCGCGGACTTCGAGCCGGACACCCTCACGCAGCTGCGCAACCTGCTGCGCAACAGCCATGTGCATTGCATCGAGCTCGCCGCGCCCCCCGATACTCCGCCGGCATCGGCGCCGCACTCGGCGGCACAGCGCGATGCCATGTACGCGAACCTTACCAACACGCTGATCCGCCGCTCGAGCCTGTTGCTGGCGCTGTGGGACGGCTGCGTCTCGCAGCTGCCGGGCGGTACCGCCGACACGGTGTTGCGCTACCTGAGGATGCGCACTGACGAGCACGCCAATCCCGGGCCATTGGAATTTCTCGACGCACACCCGGACAGCGAGATGGATGAGCGCCTGGTGTACTGGATGCCGACCGCACGCAACGGCAGCTGCGGTCCTGCGGAGCGATCGCCGTGCTTCCTGCTGGCGACCGGTGACAGCGTCCTGCACGTGCAGCACACCATGCCGGCGCCGCTGAGGCGCCAACTGGCCGAGCTCAACGGCTACAACCGCGAGTACCAGCAGCTCCGCGCTTCGGGTCGTCTCGGCGCGCACCACTCGCTGATGAGCGGCTTGCGTAGCGCGCCCGCGCCGACGGAGCGCGCCATGCTCGAGCACATCGACATGCAATATGGTAAAGCCGACTCGCTGGCGGTGTATTACCAGCGTCACTCCGATCGGCTGTTCCACCTGTTCGGGCTGATGGCGTTCACGATGGGCCTGGCCTACCTGATCTACGAGAAGCTCACCGAGTCGCGCATCGTACTCATTGCGTACGTGCTCATCCTGCTCACCAGCCTCGCGGTCTATTACGTGCTGCAGGGCCGGCGCTGGTTCGGCAAGCACCTCGCCTATCGGGCGCTCGCCGAGACGCTGCGCGCGCGCTTCTACCTGCGTCTCGCCGGCGCCGATGAGAGCGTGAACGCCGAGGAAGTGCTGGCACTGTCGGGCATCGACCGCTTTCGGGGCTTCGGCTGGATCACCTTCGTGCTGAAAGGCATCGAGCCTATCGACGTCGCGGCCGGCCCCGTCTGCCGCCTCGATGCCTCCGAGCCAGGCGGTGTCGGCGAGGCGTGGATCGACGACCAGTACGACTACTTCACCCGCAAGGTGGCGCGGCTGGAGAAGGGCAGCCGGCGCGTGAAGCGGCTGCGTCAGGCACTGTTTATCGCGATTCTAATCGTCATCTCGGTGCTGTTCATCTTCGGCAACGCCCTGCATCACATCGACACGGGCCTTGGCGTACCGCTGCGCAACATGCTGACTTTTTCCATGGGACTGCTGGCGGTGCTGCTCGGCGTGTGGGAGCTGCACCAGGACAAAATGGCCACGCGCGAGCTGCTGTGGCAGTACCGCAACCAGCTCAGTCACTTTGCGCGCGCCAAGGCGCAACTGGCGCGCATTACGACTCCCATGCGACGCACACAGCTACTGGCGGCGCTCGGCAAGGACTCGCTGATGGAGAGCTACCTCTGGGCCATCCACCGCTATCATCGCGAGCACGAACCACCGGCGGCCGGTGGCGGGTCGTGAGCGAGCCGAGCGACACCGCGGTACCTGCCGGATCGCGCCGGCGCCCGCGCGCGCGCCGCGAGCGCTCCACCTCGGCCACGCTCACCCCGCTGCCGCGTCTCGCCAACCCGTGGCCGCCGCTCGAGCTCCTGAGCAGCGAGCAGGTGGAGCGCATCCTGCTCGCCGCGTACCGCGTGCTCGAGGAGGCTGGCCTCGAGGTACGCAGCGCCGCGGCGCGCGCGGTGTACCGCGGCGCGGGCGCCCTGGTGGATGAAGAGACGCAGCTGGTGCGCATCGGCCGCGAGCTGGTCGAGGCACAGCTGCGCCATGCGCCGGCGCGTTTCGTGCTGCACGCGCGCAATGCCGAGCGGCATCTGCACGTCGGCGACAACGTGGTCAATTTCGGACCGGTGACCGGCGCACCACACATCCGCGATCTCGAGCACGGGCGGCGTTATGGCGATCTCGAGGCGTTCCGTAACATCCTGTGCCTCACCCACGCGCTCGGCGTGCTGCACTGGCAGGGCGGCATCGTCGTCGAACCGGTGGACGTGCCGGTGCCGGTGCGTCACCTGTTCACCTACCAGGCGCACATCGAGTGCGCCGACACGGTGTGGGCCGCCCGCGGCATCGGTGGCGTGCAGGCCGAGGATGCCATCGCCATGTCGGCGATCGAGCACGGCCTGAGCGTCGCGGCACTCGGCGAGCGTCCGACGCTCATGACGGTGACCAACGTCAACTCCCCGCGCCGCGTCGATGCCGAGATCCTCGATAACATCATGATCATGGCGCGCCACGGTCAGTGCATCGTGATCACGCCCTTCACGCTGATGGGTGCGATGGCACCGGTCACGCTCGCCGGTGCCCTGGTACAGCAGACTGCCGAGGCGCTGGGGGTGGTCACGCTGTGCCAGCTGATACGGCCGGGCTGTCCGTGCGTGCTGGGTGGCTTCACCTCGAACGTCGACATGCGCACCGGCTCACCGGCGTTCGGCACACCGGAGTACGTGCACGCGGTGATCGCCGGGGCGCAGCTCGCGCGGCGCCTGAAGCTGCCGGTGCGCAGTAGCGCGGTCAACGCCTCGCCGACGGTGGACGCCCAGTCGACCTACGAGACGGCCTTCTCGCTGCAGGCCGCGATCCTCAGTCACAGCCACCTCATCAACCACGCCGCCGGCTGGCTCGAGGGCGGCCTGTCCGCCTCGCTCGAGAAGATCGTGGTGGACGCGGAGCTGCTGCGCAACTGGGCCGAAATTCTCAAGCCAGTGAGCTTCACCGACGCGGATCTGGCGGTCGATGCGATCAAGGAGACTGCGGCCGGGGGCCACTTCTTCGGCGCGGCACACACACTCGAGCGCTACGCGACCGCTTTCTACCGGCCGCTGCTGTCGGACTGGTCGAGCTTCGAGAGCTGGACCGACGCCGGTGCGCGCAATGCCACCGAACGCGCCACCGGCATCTGGAAGAGGCTGCTGGCCGAGTACGTGCCCCCGCCGCTCGATCCGGCCGTTCGCGACGCGGTGAGCGACTACGTCAGCCGCCGCGCGCGCGAGCTCGGCACGGCGGACCAGTAAGAAGCCCGCGAGGAAGCCGCGCATGAGCATGCGGATCATGAACGCCCGCATGTACGCGGTGACCGCGCCGGTCGAGGAGCTGTGGCGCACCTTGCTCGTAAATATCACGCGCGCTGCCGGCGTCGAGCTGAGCTACCTCCCCTACCCCGCGCCGCAACCGCTGGAGCAGCTGTGGACACGCGCCGACCTCGGGGCGGTCTTCATGTGCGGCTACCCGATCGCGCAGCAACTGGCTCCGGTCGTGCCGATTGCCGCGCCGATTCCGCGCGCGCCATGGGCCAACGGGCGTGCCGTCTACCGGACTGATCTCATCGTGCGCGCGGATGCTCCTTACCGCTCGCTCGAGGACACCTTCGGCGGCCGTGCCGGCTGGACGGTGGCGCACTCGCACTCGGGATTCAACGCCTTGCGTCACCACCTGCTCGCCTACCGCACCCCGCTGCGGCCGAAGCTGTACGCGCACATGCAGGGCGAGCTGGTCACGGCACGCAACGTGCTCGACAGCGTGCGCGCCGGCCGCCTCGATGTCGGGCCGCTGGATGCCTACTGGCATCTGCTGCTCGCTCACCACGCCCCCGAGCTCACCGCCGGAGTGCGCGTCCTCGCCTCCACGGCGCTCGCGCCGATGCCCGCCTTCGTGGCTGCAGCGGACACACCGCCCGAGCTGGTGGCGCGGCTGCAGGCGGCATTCGTCGCCGCGGCCGGGCAGGACTGGTTCGCACCGCTTGCCGGGGAGCTGCTGCTAACCGGCTTCATGCCAGTGACCCGGGAAACCTTCGCTCCGCTACTCGAGTGGGAGCGTCTGGCCAGGACAGCCGGCTACGAGCAGCCCGCCTGAGCCTTGCGCGCGTGCACGCACCGGGCAGCCAGCTCAGACGTTGGCAGCCGGCACGCGATTGGTCGGATGCAGCGGGGTATCGTGCGGACGAAACAGGAACCGGCGCGCGACATCGAAATAGGTGTGATAGACGAGGCCACCGTTCTCCGCGATCAGCCGCTCGCGGTTCACACGGTAGCGAGCCGGATACTGATACCACGGGAGCGCGGGTGTCTCGTGATGCAGGGCGTGCAGGTTGTTGAACAGGAACAGCGGGCCGAGGATCCAGGACCCCTCGACGATGGCGGTACGCTGACGCACCCGCGAGCGTGCGCGATGCTCGGCGAACGAGCGGATCAGCGTGATGCTGGTGCCCGGGATTGCCATGGTGAGCACGTATACCCACAGCGGTATGCCGCAGACCAGCTTGATCCACGCCACCACCGGAACGAGCCACAGCAGGTGTTCCAGCCACACCGCGCGCACGCCGTCCTGATTGGCTCTGACGGCGCGCCATTCCGCGTGCAGGAACCTGCCGATCGCCCACACGGCACCGACCGTAAGCCGTCCGGCGAGTGTCAGCTGGATGCGCACGATCGCCCGCGCGAGCCGCGGCAGCCGCGCCCAGTCCTCGGCGGTCCAGTAGTAAGACTCCGGGTCATCGAGCGGATCGGTAATCCGCTCATCCACATGGTGTGCGATGTGACTCGCACGATAACGCTCGTACGGCAGGTACGGCGACAGCGGCACGATGGCGAGCAGCCGGTTGACGCCGCGCCACCGGGTCGGATGTCCGTGCACGATCTCGTGCTGCAGCGAGCCCTGCAGGGTTATCAGCACGGCCGCGATCGGCGCCACGAGGATCAGCGGCCACTGCCGGTAGGCGAAAGTGATCGCGAGCCAGCCGCCGTAGGCTGCCAGGATCAGCAGCAGGGTGGGCATCTCCACCGCCGCCTGGCGGTTGCTGCGCGTCGCCACCAGCGCGCTGGTGCTGTCTCGATCAGGAAGGGCTGCGATCACGGTGGGCCAAAATGACGGAGTTAGATTATCTAATTCTAACGAATGTATTGGCGTCGTGCCGTGAACAGCGGCACGTGCCGGCAGGTCAGTCCGGCCGGGCAACCCGACAAACCCGCCGCTCCAGGGCCGCGAGCGCGTCATACAGCAGGATCGCCATCAGCCCCGTCACCAGCCCCCCCTGCAGGATGAAAGCGGTATTGTTCGAGAGCAGCCCCGCGATGATCACCTCGCCGAGTCCCTTGGCCGCCACCGTCGAGCCGATCGTCGCCGTACCGACGCTGATGACGAGCGACAGCCGGATTCCCTCGAGGATCAGCGGCAGGGCCAGCGGCAGCTCCACGCCGAGCAGGCGCTGGCGGGCACTCATCCCCATGCCGTGCGCCGCTTCCAGCACTTCGGCAGGACAGGTCCGCAGACCGGTGAGGGTGTTCTCGAAGATCGGCAGCAGACCGTAGGCGAACAGCGCGATCAGCGTCGGCTTCTCACCGAAGCCGACCAGCGGCACGGTCACGGCGAGCACGGCGACCGGAGGGAAAGTCTGGCCGATGTTGACCAGGGTGCGCGACAGCGGCAGGAACTGTGCCCCGCTGGGTCGGGTCACGAGGATGCCGAGCGCCACCGCAACCACGGTGCTGGCGGCGGTCGCGCAGAGCACGGTACCGAGCTGCGCCAGCGCCAGCAGCAACAGATTCCCCTGATCGTAGATCGGCGGCGCCCCGTACTGGGTGAGCGGCTCGAACAGGGGGGCAAAGCGCTGCGGGGCGAGCAGGAAGGCGCTCAGCAGCGCGATGGCCGCCACGCGCAGCAGCGTCGCGAGCGACATCGCGCTACGGCCGGCCACGGGCGAGTATCGCCTCGAGCGTCAGGTGCCCGCAGGGCGTGCCGTCCTCACCCACCACCACCGCGGCCTTGGCGCCGCGCCACAGCAGCTCCGACAGCACCTCGCGCAGCGAGGCCGACGCCGCCACCTGCGGCCCGGTGCAGCTCCCGGGCAGCGCCGCGGCGCCGGCGCTCGTCAGCGACAGCAGCTTCATGGCGCGATCGGTCATACCGGTCATGCGCGCCACCAGCGGATCGGCCGGCCGTGCCAAGAGCACCGCCGGGCGATCGTACTGCAGGAGTCTGCCGGCACTCATCACTGCGACCCGATCGCCGAGCAGAAATGCCTCGTCCATGTCGTGCGTGACGAGCAGGATGGTGGTGGCGAAGCGGCGCTGGATGTCGCGCAGGTCCTGCTGCGCCTTGGCACGGATGATCGGATCGAGGGCGCCGAACGGCTCATCCATTAGCAGCAGTGCCGGCTCGGCGGCGAGCGCGCGCGCCACGCCGACGCGCTGCTGCTGGCCGCCCGAGAGCTGGTGCGGATAGGCAACCGCGTACATGCGCGGATCGAGCTGAAACACCTGCAGCAGCTCCTCGACGCGCGCGTGGATGCGCTGCGGCTCCCAGCCGAGCAGCCGCGGCACCGTGGCGATGTTCTCGGCGACCGTGCGATGCGGAAACAGGCCGTTGCCCTGGATCACGTAACCGATGCGCCGGCGCAGCAGGTGCGCCGGCTCGCTGCGCGTATCGCGGCCATCGAGCAGCACGCGGCCGCTGGTGGGCTCGACCAGCCGGTTGATCATCCGCAGCAGCGTCGACTTGCCCGAGCCCGAGGTGCCGACGATGACCGCGATGGTGTTGCGCTCGACGTGCAGGGAGACCTGATCGACCACGGTGGTGGTGCCGTACTGCTTGCTCAGCGCCTCCAGCGTGATCATGCCCGCGCCCGATCCAGCACTTCCGCCAGCGCATCGAGCAGCACCGCGGCGGAGAACGCCAGCACCACGATCGGTATTGCGCCGAGCAGCACCAGGTCGATCGCCGTCTGGCCGATGCCCTGGAAGACGAAGGTGCCGAGTCCTCCGCCGCCGATCAGGGCGGCGATGGTGACCATGCCGATGTTCTGCACCAGCACCACGCGTATGCCCGTGAGGATGACCGGCAGCGCCAGGGTCAGCTCCACCCCGGCGAGCACCTGCCAGCTGGTCATGCCCATGCCGTGCGCGGCCTCCACTGCTGCCCGCGACACGCGCTTCAGCCCCACGACCGTGTTGGCGACGATCGGCAGCAGCGCGTACAGAAACAACGCCACCGCGGCCGGCGCCGCGCCGATGCCGCGCACGCCGATCCGGCCGGTCCAGGGGAATGCGACCGCCAGCGCCGCGAGCGGCGCCATGAGAATGCCGAACAGCGCGATCGCCGGGATGGTCTCGATGAGGTTGAGCACGCCGATGAGCGGGGCGCGCAGTCGCGCCACGCGATGACAGAGGATGCCGAGCGGCAGCGCCACGATCACGGCCGCGGCGAGCGTCGCGAGCGCGAGCCACAGATGCTGCCGCGCCTCGCGCCAGAAGCGCGCCGCGTTCACCGCGTACTCACGCATCACGGAGAGGTGATCGAAGATCCCGGAACCCAGCGCGACGACGATCGCCGCCACGAACCCCGCCAGCCACAGCACGCGCTGCAGCGGGCCGGGCCGCAGGCGGGTGATCGCATCGGTCGCCATCAGCGCCAGGCAGACGAGCAATAGCCAGCCGGCCGCCCCCGGCGCTACACGCACCACCTTGTTGCCCGGTGGGGTGAGTGCATCGCCGGCGGCCGCGATGGCCAGCGCGAGTGCCACGATGCCGAGCAGCGCCGCCGCGAGGCGCAGCCGTGCATTGCTCACGACCAGCGCTGCCAGGGCGGCCGCGAGCAGCGCCAGCTGCAGGGCGAGCACGCCCCACTGCGGCAGCAGCGTGAGCAGCGCACGCGGCTCTCCCGGCACGATGCGGTTGGCCTTCAGCACGACGAACGGCAGCAGCACCGCCGCCGCCGCCCCGATCGCCGTCAACAGCACTCCAAGCGGGTCGATGCGGCGTCGCGCCCCGCCAGCCGTCATCGCAGCAGGTCCCTGCTGTGCAGGTACTCCGCGGCGACCTCCTCGTCGGCTTCGCCGTCGATCTGCACGCGGGCATTGAGCCGCTGCAGGGTCGGCTGATCGAGGCTCTCCATGAGCGGCTTCACGATCTGCGCAATCTGCGGGTAGGCCCTGAGCACCGCCTCGCGGACCACCGGCACCGGCGCGTAGACCGGCTGGTCGTGTCGGTCGTCCTCGAGCACGACGAGGTTGGCAGCGGCAATACCGCCGTCGGTGCCGTACACCATGGCGGTGTTGACGCCGTTGGTTGCAGCGGCGGCGGCGGCAATCGTGGCGGCCGTCTCGCCGCCGGCCAGCACGATCAGCTGCTCTGAGCGCAGCGCGAAGCCGTAGGTCCTTTCCAGCGAGCGCAGCGTGCCGGCGTTGGCAAACTCCGCCGAGCAGGCGAGCACGACCACCCCGCCTGCGGCCACCCAGCGGCCGAAGTCGCTCATGGTGCGCAGCTGATTGGCCTGCGCCACGTCCTGCCGCACGGCCAGTGCCCAGGCATTGCTGGCCCGCGCGGGGGTGAGCCAGACGATACGATTCGCGGCGTAGTCCAGGCGCGCGCCGAGCTCGTAGCCCTGCGCGAGGTCCTTCCACGCCGGGTTCGCGGCATCGTTGAAGAACAGCCCCGCATTGCCGGTGTATTCCACGTACAGATCGATCTCTCCGGCCAGCAGCGCCTTGCGCACCACCGGAGTCGCACCGATGCGCGTGCGATCCACAGTCGGGATGCCCGCGGCGTTCAAGAGCAGCCGGATCATCTGGCCGAGCATGGCCGACTCGCTCGACAGCTTGGAGGAGACGACCACGGCGGCCGGTAGCGGCGGCGCAACGGCGAGGCTCAGCGCCGCGGCCACGCACAGCGACTTCAGCAGCTCACGTCCGGCGCGCATTGTGCCCCGCACGTTATCATGGCGCCCAGCGCATGACTGCCCCGCCCGACTTCCCCGCCTCGCCCCCGCACGCGCGACCCACCCGAAGCGGGCGTTACTCGCTGTGGCGGTTGCTGCGCGAGGGCCTGCGCGGTCAGCGCGGCTGGTCGCGCGCCTGGGCCAAGGCGAATCCCCGCCCACGCTACCGCGTCGCGATCGTCGGCGGCGGCGGCCACGGACTCGCCACTGCGTACTATCTGGCAGCCGAGTTCGGCATCCGCGACGTGGTCGTGCTGGAGAAGGGACCGATCGGTCTCGGTAACGTCGGCCGCAACACCACCATCATCCGCTCCAATTATTTTCATCCGGACAACATCCGGTTCTACGAGCTCTCGCTGCAGCTGTGGGAGCACCTCGAGCAGCGACTCAACTTCAACGCCATGGTGAGCCAGCGCGGCACCCTCAATCTCTTTCATACCGAGGCGCAGCGCGACCTGTTCACGCGCCGCGCCAACCAGATGCGGCTGCTCGGGGTGGATGCCGTGCCGCTCAGCCAGCAGGCCGTAAAGCGCCTCGTGCCCCTGATTGACCTCGACAACGGGCGCTATCCGGTGCTCGGCGGATTCCTGCAGCCGCGCGGTGGCACCGTGCGTCACGATGCGGTCGCCTGGGGTTATGCACGCGCTGCCTGCGCCGCCGGCGTCGACATCGTCGAGCACTGCGAGGTGACCGGGCTCAGGCGCACTGGCGCGCGCATCGTCGGCGTCGAGACGACGCGCGGCTTCATCGCCGCCGACACCGTGTGCCTGGCGGTCGCCGGGCACTCCTCGCTGCTGGCCGCCATGGCCGGCATCACGCTGCCGATCGAGAGCCACGTGCTGCAGGCGTTCGTCAGCGAGGCCATCAAGCCCGTGCTCGATGTGGTGCTCACCTATGGCGCGGGCCACTTCTACGTCAGCCAGTCCGACAAGGGTGGACTGGTGTTCGGTGGCGCCATCGACGGCTACAACAGCTACGCGCAGCGCGGCACGTTGCCGATGGCCGAGGAAGTGGCGGCCGCCGCCGTGACGCTGCTGCCGGGGCTCGC
Source organism: uncultured Gammaproteobacteria bacterium (assembly GCA_963837075.1). GTDB lineage: Bacteria > Pseudomonadota > Gammaproteobacteria > Steroidobacterales > Steroidobacteraceae > 13-2-20CM-66-19. The sequence continues at coordinate 3,064,806 of CAWILY010000009.1, forward strand.
GCGGCTGAAGGTACTGCGCCAGTGGGGCGGTGTGATGGACATGACGATGGACGGCTCTCCGATCATCTCCCGGCTGCCGGCCGAGGGCCTGGTCATGAACGGTGGCTGGTGCTATGGCGGCTTCAAGGCGATCCCCGCCGGCGGCCTCACCACCGCGCATCTCATCGCGCACGGCACGCCCCACCCGCTCGCCGCGCACCTCGGCCTCGAGCGATTCGCGAGCGGACGCACGGTCGATGAGCGCGGCGCGGGTCCCTTTCCGTACCTGCATTGAAGGCGTGGCCCATGCTGAGAATCAACTGCCCCTGCTGCGGTGAGCGCGACGAGACCGAGTTCCGCTACCGCGGCGATGCCAGCCGCGCGCGGCCCCCCGCGGATGCCGGGCGCGAGGCGTTCATCGCTTACGTCTACGCACGCGACAACCCCTGCGGCTGGCACGTCGAGTGGTGGCTGCATACCGCCGGATGCCGCAGGCTCCTGAAGCTGCTACGCCACACGCTGACGCACGAGATCCGCTGGATCGGTACGACGCACGACCTGCCGCCGCCGGCGGACCGCTGATGAGCGGACCGGCGCGCATCGCGCGGGGCCTGCTGACCGATCCGGCGCAGCCGCTCGGCTTTCGTTTCGACGGACGCCGGCTGCAGGGTCTCGCCGGCGACACGTTGGCCGCGGCACTGCTCGCCAACGGCCAGCACCTCGTCGCACGCAGCTTCAAATACCATCGGCCGCGCGGCATCGTCAGCGCAGGTCCCGAAGAGCCGTGCGCACTGGTCGATGTGATCGGGGAGCGCGGTCGCGAGCCCAACCATCTCGCGACCACCTTGCTGCTGCACGAGGGTTTGGTCGTAGAAAGCCAGAACCGCTGGCCCACGCTCGGCTTCGATCTCGGTGCCCTCGCCGACCGTCTCGGTCGTTTCCTTCCGGCCGGGTTCTACTACAAGACCTTCATGGCGCCCGGCTGGGCCTGGGAACGGGTGTATGAGCCGCTGATCCGTCGCGCCGCCGGCCTCGGGCGCCTGACTCCGGTGGTGCCAGCGCACGCCGATCCTGCCGAGACGGTGCACGACCATGCCGATGTACTCATCGTCGGCGCCGGTGCGGCCGGACTCACCGCCGCCCGCGAGCTCGGCGCCTGCGGCCTGAAAGTGCTGCTCGCCGAGCAGGACGTGGTGCCGGGCGGAGGCACGCTGCTCGATGAGCGCTGGGAGACGTGGCGCGAGACTTTGTGCGCGCAGCTCGCGGCACTCCCCCCCTCGGTGCGCCTGCTCACGGGCACGACCGTGCTCGCGGCGTACGGTCATGGGGTGTTCGGCGCACTCGAGACGCTCACACCGCCCGCGGTGGCACGCGCGGGCGGGTTGCGCGAGCGGCTGCGCGTCATCCGCGCGCGAGCCGTGCTGCTGGCCACCGGCGCGGTGGAGCGGCTCATCGCCTTCCCGGGCAACGACGTCCCGGGGGTGATGCTCGCGGGGGCGGCGTTGCGCTACCTGCGCTGCTACGGCGTTGCGGCCGGACAGCATCCGGCGTTCTTCCTCAATAACGACGAGGCGTACGCTGCGGTTTTCGCGCTCGCAACCGCAGGCATCCGCTGCGCGGTCATCGACGTGCGGGCGCAGTCACTCGCCGCTGCGCGGGCCCGCGAGCTCGCCCTCGAGGTTCACGAGAATGCGCACGTCGAGCGCGTGCTCGGACGCCGCAGCGTAAGGGGGTTGCGCTTCGTCGACGCCCGCGGCGCGCGCCGCGAGCTCGAGAGCGACAGCCTGCTGATCTCCGGCGGCTCCTCGCCCGTGACGGCGCTTGCCACCCAGCTCGGCGCGAGCCTGCGCTGGGACGAGGCGATCGCGGCATTCACCCCGGAGCTGGCGGCGGGGATTGGGCGCGTGGCCGGGGCGGCCCACGGTGTCTGTGGCCTGGCCGCGGCCGCCCGCGACGGTCTGGCGGCGGCCGCCGCCATCGCCTCGCAGCTCGGATGTACGGTCCGAGCGCGCGATGAGCGCAGTGCGCAGCTGCCCGCCGATCCGTCGTGCACACCCGTGCAGGCCCTGTGGGAAGTGCGCGCCCGCGGCAAGGCGTTCGTCGACCTGCAGAACGACGTCACGGCCGAGGACGTGCGCCTGGCCGTGCGCGAGGGCTACGAGCACCTCGAGCACATGAAGCGCTTCACCACGCACGGCATGGGAACCGATCAGGGGCGCATCGGCGGACTCGTGGGCAGCGGCGTGCTGGCGGCGGCGCGCGGCGTCGAGCTCGCCGCAGTCGGGCAGCTCAAACCTCGGCCGTTCGCGCGGCCGCTGCCGTTTGCGGCGCTCGCCGGGGCCGAGGTGCGCGAGCACTACAAGCCGCGACGCCGCCTGCCGCTGCACGACTGGCACGAGCGCGCCGGGGCGACGTTCGTGTCCACGGGGCTGTGGCTGCGGCCGCTCGTGTACGCGCGCGAAGGCGGCTGGGAGCCGGTGCTGCGCGAAGCGCGTGCGGTGCGCGAGCGCGTCGGCATCTGCGATGTCTCGACGCTCGGCAAGATCGACGTGCAGGGTCCGGACGCCGCGCGTTTTCTCGACTTCGTTTATGCCAATGCCTTCTCCACGCTCGCCGTCGGCCGCGCCCGCTACGGACTCATGCTGCGCGAGGACGGCATGGTATTCGACGACGGTACGACCTCGCGCTTGGGCGCGCAGCATTTCCTGATCACCACGACGACCGCGAATGCCACTGCGGTTCTCGAGCACATGGAGTTTCATCTGCAGGCTACCTGCCCACACCTGGACGTGGTGCTGACCGATGTGGGCGAGCAGTGGGCGCAGTTCGCGGTCGCGGGCCCGCGGGCGCGCGAGGTGGTCGCGCGCGTGGCGCGGAGCGTCGATCTCGCCAACGACGCATTCCCGTTCATGGCGGCAGCGCCTGCAGTGCTCGCCGGCGTCCCGGGACGGCTGTTCCGCATCTCGTTCTCCGGGGAGCTCGCCTATGAGCTCGCCGTGCCGGCGAACCGCGCGCTCGAGGTCTGGTGCGCCGTGCTGGAGAGTGGCGCGCCCTGCGGCCTGGTGGCCTATGGACTCGATGCGCTCAACACCCTGCGCATCGAGAAGGGACACGTGACGGGCGCTGAGCTCAACGGCAATACCAGCGCCGACGACCTGGGGCTCGAGCGCCTGCTGAAGCCGCACGGTGACTTCATCGGCCGCACGCTCGCCCGGCGCCCTGCAGTGAGTGCGCCGGAGCGTCTGCAGCTGGTCGGCGTGCGGCCGGTCGATCGTGCACAACGCCTGCGCAACGGCATGCAGCTGGTGAGTGCCGCAGCACCCAGCGACAGCCTCGGCTACATCACCTCTGCAACACCGTCGGTCGAGCTCGAGGGCTGGGTGGGCCTGGCGCTGCTCGCAGCCGGCCGGCAGCGCGTCGGCGAACGCCTCATCGGCCGCTCCCCTATACACGAAGAGCGGACGCCGCTCAGCATCGTAGCTCCGCACATGCTCGATCCGCAGAACCGACGTGTCCGGAGCTGAGCAGGTCATGGCCGCCGACCGCGCGGGGTTACGCCTGACGCCCTGCGCCATGGATGTGGTGGAGCTCGTGACCCTGCGCGAGCGTGGCACCGATCTGCAGCGGCTCGGCGCCAGGCACGGCTGGCCGCTCCCCGGGTGCGGGCAGGTGAGCACGACGAGGTCGGGTCGGGTACTGAGTGTGCGCCCCGGGCGCTGGCTGCTGCTCACCAGGCCGGAAGCGCCCGCTGCCGCTGCCGAGCGCTGGCAGTCAGTGTGCGCCGGGTGCGCGGTGGCCATAGATCTGTCCGCAGCGTTCGGCGCGCTGCACCTTGCCGGGAACGCAGTGCGCGAGGTGCTCAGCCGTGGTTGCCGGCTGAACCTCGCTGCGGATGCGTTCGCACCTGGCAGCGCGGCCGCGACCGTGATCGCGCAGGTCGCGGTGATCCTGGCGGCGCTGCCGGACGGGCTGTTGCTGCTGACACCTGCCACGACCGCGCGTCACTTTCGCGAGTGGCTGGGTGGCGCGGCGCGGCCGTTCGGGATCGCCGAACTTGCCGGTGTTACTGTTGAGCATCTGCCCGGAGAGCGAGTCACATGAAGTCTTCCGCGAGAGCCGTGGTGATCGGCGGTGGGGTGGTCGGCGCAAGCGTCCTGTATCACCTGGCGAAGATCGGCTGGCAGGACGTCTTGTTGCTCGAGAAGAGCGAACTCACTTCGGGCTCCACCTGGCATGCAGCGGGCGGCATGCACACATTCAACGGCGAGGCCAATATCTCGCGGCTGCAGAAATACACCATCGACCTGTACCGGGAGATCGAGCGGATCTCGGGGCAGTCGTGCGGCCTGCACCCGAACGGCGGGCTGATGCTGGCCGCGACCCCGGGCGAGCTCGACAGTCTGAAGCTCATCTGCTCCCGCGCCCGCTATCTCGGCATGGAGACCAAGATGATCTCCCTCACCGAGGCGCAGGAGCTCAATCCGCTGATCGACACCAGTCACTTCATCGGCGCCCTGTGGCGCGCCGACGGCGGGCACTGCGACCCCTCCGGGACGACCAACGCCTACGTCAAGGCCGCCCGTACACTCGGCGCATCCGTGGAACGCTTCACCCGCGTGCAGTCGCTGCGCGCGCGCCGTGACGGCTCCTGGGATGTGGTCACGGACAAGGGCACGGTACACGCCGAGCACGTGGTTAACTGCGCGGGACTGTGGGCGCGCGAGGTCGGCCACATGGTCGGCATCGAGCTGCCGGTGCTGGCGATGGAGCACCACTACCTCCTGACCGAAGACCTTCCCGAGCTCGACGGCCGCGACCGCGAGATCGTCAACACCACCGATTACGCCGGTGAGCTCTACCTGCGGCAGGAGCGACGCGGCGTCCTGATCGGCACCTACGAGCCGCACGGCATCGTCTGGTCGCCGGTGAAGACCCCGGATGATTTCTCCATGCAGCTGCTGCCCGAGGACTTCGAGCGACTGGCGCCCTACTTCGAGGTGGGCTTCAGACATTTTCCGGCGCTCGGACGCGTCGGCATTCGCAAGGCCGTGAATGGCCCCTTCACCTTCGCGCCCGACGGCAATCCGCTCGTGGGCCCCGTGCGCGGCGTACGCAATTACTGGGTGGCGTGCGCGGTCATGGCCGGCTTCAGCCAGGGCGGCGGCATCGGCCTCGTGTTGTCGCGCTGGATGGCCGAGAACGATCCGGGGCAGGACATCATCTCCATGGACGTGGCGCGCTTCGGTGCGTTCGCGACGCCCAGGTACACCGCCATCAAGGTTCCCGAGAACTACTCACGCCGCTTCCGCCTCGCCTACCCGAACGAGGAGCTGCCGGCTGCACGACCGGTACGCCGCACGCCGATTTACGAGCGGCTGTTGGCGGCCGGAGCGGTGATGGGAGCCAACTTCGGACTCGAGAACGCACTGTGGTTTGCCCCCCAAGGGATGAAGGCGGACGAGACCCCGACCTATCGCCGCTCGGAAGCCTTTCCGATAGTGCGCACCGAGTGTCAGGCGGTGCGCAGCCGCGTCGGCCTGTACGAGACCAGCAACTACGGAAAGTACGAGGTCACCGGACGCGGCGCGCGTGGCTGGCTCGATCGGGTGTTCGCCTGCCGCATCCCGCGACCGGGGCGGATCGCGCTCGCGCCGATGCTGAATCCGGCCGGACGGATCATGGGCGATCTGTCGCTGGCGTGTCTCGCCGAAGAGCGCTTCCTGATCGTGGGCTCCGGATTCGCCGAGGAATTTCACCTGCGATGGTTCTGGCAGGCCGAACCGCCGCCGGATGTGAGCGTGCGCTCGGTGGCTTCCACGCTGTGCGGCTTCTCCATCGCCGGGCCGCGCGCGCGCGAGCTGTTGCAGCCTCTGCTGCGCCTCGACCTGTCCCCACAGGCATTCCGGCTGTTCGACGTCACCGAGACCGCCGTGGGCTTCGCGCCCGCGATCCTCGCGCGCGCCGGCTTCACCGGCGAACTCGGTTACGAGATCTGGACCACACCCGATTACTTCGTGTCCCTTTACGACGATCTGTGGCAGGCAGGCCGTGAGCTCGGGCTGGTGCACTTCGGCGGGCGGGCACTCTCGTCGCTGCGCCTGGAGAAAGGGTACGGCTCCTTCAACAAGGACTTCCGTCCGGATTACACGCCCGGCGAAACAGGACTCGAGCGCCTCATCGATTTCAGCAAGCCGGACTTCACAGGCCGCGAGGCGGCGCTCGCTGAACGCGCTGCAGGGCCGAAGCGGCGCTTCGTCGTGATGGAGGTGGCCCAGACTGATGCCGAGGTGATCGGCTACGAATCGATCATGAAGAATGATGCCGCAGTTGGCTACGTGACCTCCGGCGCCTATGGACACTGCGTCGGCCGCAGCCTCGCGGCTGGGTACGTGCCGGCGCCGCTTGCCCAGGACGGTGCACGCTTCGAGATCGACATCCTCGGCGAGATGCGCGCCGCCACCGTGCGGCTCACCCCGCTCTACGACCCAGAGGGCCTGCGCCTGCGTGCTTAGCCGCACGTGAAGAAGAATGAAAAAGGAAGCGCCGGCGACAACCGGCGCTTCCTGAGCAGCGCTCCTGCTTACCAGAACCAGTGATACCAGGCCTGGTGAGCCGGCTGAGTAGCCGGCGGCTTCTTGGTCTCCGCGGCCGCATTATTCGCCATCATGGCCGGTGTCAGACCCGCGGGCCGTTGCGCAGCGTTGGCCTGCGACGCGGTGGCCGTGCCGGACCCGTTCGCCATGGCGGACCCATAGCGGGCGTCAAACGGCGTGCTCCGGACATCCGGTGTGCCCGTGTGATGCGTCAGCCGCTGATCCGTGCCGTTGAAGCCGGTATCGCGCGGTTGGTGCATGTCCCGGTCGGCCGTACGCGTGTCGTGGCGGTCGCTGCGCAGATCCTGATGATCCGCCTGCCGGTCCTGACGGATATCGCGCTGATCCGCACGGATGTCCGCCCGGTCCTTCTGGATGTCGGACCAGTCGCTGTGGATGTCCGCTCGGTCCTTGCGAACGTCCCGGCGGTCGGCACGGATGTCGGCCTGATCACGCACGATGTCGACCTGCTCATTCATACCCGCGCGCTCTTCGGCGTAATCGTGCCGCAGGTCGCGCTGATCCGCACGAATGTCCGCCCGGTCCTTCTGGGTGTCGGACCAGTCACTGTGGATGTCCCTTCGGTCCTTACGAAGGTCCCGGCGGTCGGCACGGATGTCGGCCTGGTCGCGCGCGATGTCACCCTGGTTGTTGGCCATGGAACCCGCGCCCGGCTGCGAGCCGGTCCCCTTCGACGGGACAGAGCCGCTCTTCGACGGCGACGTGCCGGGCGACACACCGTTACCAGTCGTGCTGGCGCTGCCAGTCGCCCCGGCACTGCCAGTCGCCCCGGCATTACCCGTCATTCCGCCATTGCCACCCATCCCGCCCGGCTTCTGCGGCACCGTCGATGAGCCCGGCTGGTCCGCCCACAGGTCCCGACGGTCCTGACGGATATCGCGCTGATCCGCACGAATGTCCGCCCGGTCCTTGTGGATGTCGGACCAGTCGCTGTGGATGTCCGCTCGGTCCTTGCGAACGTCCCGGCGGTCGGCACGGATGTCGGCCTTATCACGTGCGATGTCGGCCTGCTCATTCATACCCGCGCGCTCTTCGGCGTAATCGTGCCGCAGGTCGCGCTGATCCGCACGAATGTCCGCCCGGTCCTTCTGGGTGTCGGACCAGTCACTGTGGATGTCCCTTCGGTCCTTACGAAGGTCCCGGCGGTCGGCACGGATGTCGGCCTGGTCGCGCGCGATGTCACGCTTATCCGCGGCAGCGTCATTGCCGTTGCCCGGATTGCCGACGTTGCGTCCCGGGCTGTTGCCCGGCGCGTTGCCAGCGTCGCCGCCGTTCCAGCCGTTGCCGCCCGGTAACCCGCTCTGCGGTGGCGGTGTCGTTGTAGTGACCGGCGTCGGCGGTGCAATCGGCTGCCCCGCGGCGCCGTTGCCACCCGTCTGCGCCGACGGCTGACTTTGCCCCGTCGTCGTCTGGGGATTCTGGCTCGGAGCGGTCTGAGCGTAGGCCCCCGGCAGCGCCGAGCCCAGAATTGACCCCACGGCAATTGCGATTAATGTGTTGTGCTTCATAGCACCTCCTTCGTCGCCTTGACGTTGCTGTGAAAACGGGCGGCTCGCGATGCGAGGCCGGCAGCGTTACTGATCGCTGCGCACCTGTGCGTGACGTTCGTCAGCGCGCTCATCCTGGGCGGCGCGCTCCTGGTGGATGTACCCCTGGACGAGCCCAAAGAATCGATCGTAGAAAGACGGGTCCTTGATGGTCTCCCGTCTCACGACACCCAACACCTCGGCTGACCCCGAGGGCATGGTAAGAGTTGCCGGTCCAACGCCGACGCTGGTCGACTGCTTCATCTTCTGCAGCTGACTGTCCTCGCGCGTCGCGGTCACGAACACGACGCTCGTGCCGTTGCGGTTATCCGCGCAACTGGTCTGCACCTTGTAACTCACGTTGAGTTTCGGATCCGGCTGGAAGTCGCGTGTTCCAGTCACGACTCCCGAATCGGTTCCGCGGTCCAGCATGTAACCCTGGCTCAGGAGCGCCCGTTTCACGCTCCAGCACACGGTATCGCCGGACCCGGTGAAAGTCCTGCTGAAAGGCGCCTGCGCGCTCATGCTCGCTTCCGCAATGTCGGGCTTCTGCGATGCGCACGCCGCAACCGCCAGCATCAGCACGCTTGCGCATCCGATGACACCGCTCCGCAAAAGGCTGCTTCCATACATGCCACGCACTTTCCCTCCAGCTTGCGCCACGGCTCCCGAGCCACGGCGCGCGAACACCTGTCCGTTGGACCGAAGTTGGTCGGGGTGAAGTTCCGCACGTTCCAGTTACACAAGCACGGGCCTGGCCGACTGGAGGCGCTCTTTTCCCGTACGAATCGTCCGACGGTCCTCCCTGACAAGAGATCGGGATTGGCGCCGCCATGGCGGCGCGGTGACAGCCGGCAGTACAGGCAGCGCGAGGCTGGTGTGCCCAGCGGTGCGCCAAAAAGAAGAACCCCGGCAGGGCCGGGGTTCTTCAGTCTTCCATCAGGCTTGCGGTCAGTCCGCCTTGCGCCGCCTCGCCAGGCCAAGACCGGCAAGTCCAAGGCTTAGCAGGGCGAGCGTGGCTGGCTCGGGTGTCGGCGTACCCCCGCCACCGCCTGAGGGTGGCGTCAGCACGAAGCCGGGGAACGAGAGAGTTTCGCCATCGACCACCACCGTGAAGTTGCTGGGAGGATCAACCAGCGCACTGACGGGCGCGTTGGTGTAGACGACGTACCCGGCGGTAGCCGGAAGGCCCAAAATTGAAATCTGCGCCAGTTGCGTGAACGTTACGGAGTCCCCAGTCCCGCTGCTGCGCGTCGCAGGGCCGAGGACCGTGGAAGCTGTGCACCCATTGAACTCGGAGCTGAATATGGGAGCGCAGCCCTCGACCGAGGTCCCATACCCGGCGAACGAGGAGAGCGTCGCCGAGGTGACCAACGGACTGTCCGCGCCGCCGAAGATAAACGCCAGAGCGATGTCGTGTGAACCATAGGGATTCAGGGCGGTGGTTCCGGCCGCTTCAATTACGCCGCCGCCGCTTTCAAGAACGGCCAGGCCCTCTCCAGCCGTCACGGAACTGCCCAGATCGGTACAACCGCTGCCGAAGATGCAGGACATGGCATCGATCAAGGTGGTCGTAGTCGGCGAGCGACCGTCGTAGAGCGGGACCGTTCCCGAGCTCCCCGGCATCAGCGCCAAGGGCGCCGCCAGCGCCGTACCGCCCGCTAGCAAGGTTGTAGCGAGCGCCGCGGTGCGCAGTGAAATCATTCCGTTCATGTTGTCTCCCCTGGCCGTTGCGCGGCGCACCATCTACCGGTGATCCGCGTTCTCGTTCGAACTATTACACGCAAGCAAACAGCGTGCCTCTGCGGAATTCATCATTCTATTCAGCTTGTTGGGACTATACGCCCCGCGGGCTCAAACTGCACTGTGTAAGGTTCGCCGACACCTGCCACTACGGCCCCCGACAGGGGAACGCCGCGCCCAGCACGGATCCAACGAAGCCCGAGGCGTCACGCTCCTGATCCTTGGGGTGTGCCGCGAGATCCTCCGCGAGCCGGCCTTTGACCGCCCGCTCAAGCGCCTCCGCTGACACTCCCGGGGGAACGCACGGACGAGCCGCTTTCGCTCCCTCTGCCATGCGAAGTCCCACGCTGATTCCCTGCGTGACGCCGAGGATGTAGATGCGACAGGCGTTGCGGCTCACGTGGTCTTCACCCGTGCACAGCTGCTGCAGGTCTCCGGCGGTCATCGCCGGCTCCGGCTCGGCCGGCCGCGCGTTGCTGAACACTGCAACCGCCGCTACCGCCAGGACTATCGTCATCGACCGCATGGGGATTTCTCCGTTTGGTGACGTAACGGCGCAGACATTACCGAGCGCGCAGAAATCGCGAAAGGATGCCGACCGAGTAGTGGCGGGCAACCTCCCGCGCAAAGCGCGGGAAGTCGTGCACCGAGTTCTCGTCCGCTGCATCGGAGATGGTGCGGACGATGCCGAAGCGGGCGCCGTACTCGGTGCAGATCTGCGCCACCGCCGCGCCCTCCATCTCAACGCAGGCCACCTGCGGTAACCGCCGTCGCAGCGCCTCTATCTCCGGGCCGCTGGCGAAGAACTTGTCGCCGCTCGCGATCACGCCGTTGTGCAGCTGCGGCGCGTGGATGCCGAAGTGCGCCAGCTCCCCCGGAGCGACCGCCGCGCCCAGATCCGCCTCGAGGAAAGCGCGCGCGGCGGTCATGAGCTGGGCACGCAACGCCGGAGTCGTGGCGAACAGCGCCTTGCCGAGCAGCGGCACTTCGTAGCGGGGAAAAATGGGCGTCGCATCCATGTCGTGCTGGATGAGCTCCGTGCCGATGACGACGTCGCCGATCGCCACCGCCGGCTGCACCGCCCCCGCCACGCCCGTGAATATGACCTCGCTCGCCGCGTAAGTGGTAACGAGCTGCGTCGCGGTGGCCGCGGCCGCGACCTTGCCCATGCGCGAGAACACCACGATCACTTCGTGACCGTGCCAGGTACCGATGTGGTAGCGCCGTCCGCCGCGTTCCTGCGTGCTCACGTCGAGCAGTGACTCGACAACGGCGGCGATTTCCTCCGACATGGCGCTGACGATGGCAAGCATCGGTTGGGCACGGTAGCACTTCGCCTGTGCGGCGTCGCCTGCGTGCCGGCGCGTTCCGCGGAACAGCCATCGGCCGTCGCCGCCAAACCCGTGCCCTGTCTTGCGCAACTTACGCAGGTAACCTTCAGGGAGAGCGAGCATGAACAGGCGGACTCTGGGCGCGGGGCTCGTGGTGGTAACGGCCGCGGTGGTCGGTAGCTGTGGTGGTGGCGGCTACGGCGGTGGCGGAAGTGGCATGGCCTACAACGCGGGTGGCATGAGTAGCCCCGCGCCCATCGTGAAGTTCACCACCCCGACGCAGGCGACCAGCATCACCTACGGACAGGCAATCCAGCTCGCGTGGTCATCGAGCTACGCCACCACCTGCTCCGCCTCGGCCTCGAGCGCGATGGCAGGCGCCTTCAGCGGCTCACAGTCGATGAACGGCAAAAGTACCGTCGCTCCGACCGCCTCCGGCACCGTCACGTACATGCTGACCTGCACGGGCGCTGGCGGTACTACCAAGGCAACCAGTCCGACGATCACAGTCGGGGCATCCATCCTCAGCGCCCTGGCCAGCGCGAAGATCACTACCATCGGCTCGACCCTCGATCCGATCGAGAAAGGCGGCAACCCGTATGGACTGGCTCTGGCGCACACCACCGCCGGACTGGTCACTGCGGGAGACCTGGTGATCTGTAACTTCAATGACGGCGCCACCAACACGCAGGGGCTCGGCACCACGATCGTCGGCCTGCACCCGAAGACTGGCGCGACGCCCTACCACATTGCGCAGTCGGCGACGCTGCAGGGCTGCAACTCACTTGCCATCTTCGCTGACGGCAGCATCTCCGCGGCTGCGTTCATGGCCAACCAGGTCGCACTCGTCGCCCCGAACGGTGCCTTGAACACGCCCTTTGCCTCCGACGGCTTCGCCTCACCCTGGGGCCAGGCGTACGTTCCGGCTACGGCTGGCCACGCTGCGGCGCTGTATGTCACAGACCTCGGCGGGGCAATCGACCGCATCGAGCTTGATGGCGATGTGCAGAGCAATTTCGCGCAGATCGTCACCGGCTTCTGCGGCAGCGGCCAGCCCGGCGCGGTGTTTGCGCCCGCGGGGCTCACCTACGATGCCTCGATCGATACGCTGTACGTCGTCGACACCAGCTCCAACAGTGTCGTGGCGCTCGCCAATGTCACCAGCATCGCCGCGGGCGGCGTGCAGGTGCAGGGCCAGTGCAATGCCGTGGCCGCCCCGCCCACGCCGCTGCCGACCTTCAGCGGTCCCGCGGCCGGCTCCGCGCGCGTGATCGCCCACGGCGCGCCGCTCATCGCGCCGATCAGCGCCGCATTGCTGGCCGATGGCGATCTGATCGTCGGCAACGGAGATGTGAACATCGCAGCCGGACAGAAGCCGAATCTGGCGGTGGAGATCTCGCCGGTGGTGCCGGGGGGCTTAGTCGGTCAGCCGGTGCAGCTCGACACCAGCGGCACGCCGGGGGCCCTGTTCGGCATCGTCGCCACCGTGGACGCGCAGGGCAACCAGGTCGTCTACTTCAACGACGACAATACCAACACCGTGATGATGCTCGTTGCGCCGGCACCAAGCGCTGGTGGCGGGATGGGCGGAGGTTACTGAGGCTTCAGCTGCCTGGATGCAGGGTGTCGATCAGGATCGAGAGGTCCGCATCGCTCGTCTCACCGTGGGTGACACAGATGCGCACCACATCCTGCTCCTCGAAGCGCGCCAGTGACACCCAGGCGCGCCCGGCCCTGAGCACGCGCTCGACCACGGTGCGCGGATCACCCAGGGCCGGCGGCGGCGTTACGTTCAACAGCGCCAGGGGCGAGTCGTTGACCACACTCCAGCCGCGACGCGCCAGCTCGCTGCGGATGCGCGCCGTCTGCGCGGCGGCACGCTCGATCTGCGCGGCGTGCCCTGCCCAGCCGGCGGTGGCCAGCGACAGGAACAGGCGCAGGCCGAGAAAGCGGCGCGACCACTGCACGGAGTTCATGTACGGATCGAGCGACAGCTCATGCGAGGGCATGTAGCTCGCGGCAACCTGAAATGCCGCGCCAAGGGTTGCCGGGTCACGCGCGAGATACATGCCGCAGCCCATGGTGGTCGCGAACCACTTGTGTGCATCGATGGTCGCCGAATCGGCCCGCTCGAGCCCCGCGACTACGCCGCGCAGCCGCTCGGAAGCGATCACGGCGCCACCCCAGGCGGCATCCACGTGGTACCAGAGACCGTGCTCGGCGGCGAGATCCGCGCACGCCTGCAGCGGGTCGATCATGCCGGCATTGGTGGAGCCTGCCGAGGCCACGATGAGAAACGGCACGCAGCCCGCGGCGCGATCCTGCTCGATCGCAGTCACGAGCGCCGGAATCGAGATCCGTCCGCGCCCATCAGTTGCCACCAGTCGCGCTGCCGAGCGGCCGACGCCGGCCTGGTGGGCGATCTTGACCCAGCTGCGGTGGCATTCCTTCGAGACGTAGAACACCGGTTGCCCCGCAAAGGCGCGCGCCCCCGCCACTGCGAACTCGGGGTGTGCACGCGTCAGCGCACACAGCAGCCCGGTGTAATTCGCTTCCGAGCCGCCGGAGGTGAAGTGCCCGCCCGCAGTGCTCGGAAATCCGGCTCGTTGCGCGACGCTGCGGATCACGTGCGCCTCCAGCGCCACGGCCGCCGGGGATGTGGCCGAGCTCGCCAGCTGCGGGTTGAACGACGCGACGATGCGGTCGGCGCACTGTGCCGGGAAGGTGGGCGCGGGGTTGAACAGCCCGAAGTAACGCGGGTGCGTCAAATGCGTCACGCCGTGCTCGAGCACCCGGATCGACCAGTCGACGAGCTCGGTGAGCGGGCGGCGCTGCGTGAAGTCGAACCGTGCCAGCTCCTCGCGGAATTCGGCCATGTCGAGCACCGGCGTGGCGGGGCCGGCACGCACGCGCTCCTGAGCGCGCGCCAACGCCGTGGTCAGATAGTCCTCGAGCTGCTGCCGCTCGGTTGCCGGCGGGAACAGCGCTGCGTCGGGTGCGCGGCAGGGTATCGCGCCGGGGCCATGGCTCATGGTGTCACCGCACTCGAGCGCGTGCCGTCAGCTCTCGACGGTGGCGAACGCCCCCTCGAGGGCATCGCACAGCAGGTCGAGCTGGGCGCGCTCGATCGTGAGGGCCGGCGAAAGAATGATGTTGGCTCCTGACAGGCGGATCATCGCGCCGCGCCGGTAAGTCTCGCGCTGCACGCGCGTCAGCTCCGGGGCGCCGCGCGGGAAAGTCGCGCGGGTGCGCTGGTCGGCAACCAGCTCGATGCCGGCCATGAGTCCTACGCCGCGCACGTCGCCGACGATGCGGAAGCGCTTCATGGCATGCAGGCGCTCGAGGAAATACTGGCCCTCGCGCCCGGCACGCGCCGGAATGTTCTCGCCCTCGATGATATCGAGTGTGGCGAGAGCGGCCGCCGCTGCCACCGGATGAGCGCCGTAGGTATAGCCGTGGTTGACAGTACCCAGCACCGGATCCGCGCCGTTGAACGCCTCCATCACCCGCGTGGCGATCGCCGTGGCTCCGAGCGGGATGTACCCGGAGGAAATTCCCTTGGCGAGGCACCACAGATCGGCTTTGACGCCCCACAGCCGCGTACCGAACATGTGTCCGGTGCGCCCGAAGCCGGTAACCACCTCGTCGGCGACCAGCAGCACGCCGTGACGATCGCAGACCTCGCGCACGCGCGGCCAGTAGTTCGGCGGTGGCACGATCACCCCGCCTGCGCCCTGGATCGGCTCCGCGATGAATGCCGCGACCGTATCCGGTCCCTGGAAAATGATCTCTCGCTCGAGCAGCTCGGCGCAGATCCGACCAAGCTCCTCGGGATCCTGCGTATATGGATTACGGTACAGCCACGGCGTGTCGATGTGGAAGCAACCGGGCAGCAACGGCTCGTATGCGCGGCGGAACGGCGTATTGCCGTTGATGCTCATGCCGCCGAAATTGACGCCGTGGTAGCCCTGGCGCAGCGAGATGAACTTGGTCCGGTCGCGCTGGCCGCGCACCTTCCAGTACTGGCGCGCGAGCTTGAGCGCGCCTTCGACGGCATCCGAGCCGCCGCCGCTGAAGTGCACGGCGCCGACTCCGTCAGCAGCCATGAGCTGCACCAGGCGCTGCGACAGCTCGATCGCCCGCGGGTGCGTGGCGCCGCGAAAGGTGTTGTAGAACGGCAGCTCATCGAGCTGCGCCACGATGGCGTCGCGGATCTCGCGACGCCCGAATCCCAGGTTGGTACACCACAGGCCGCCGACCCCATCGACCATGCGATGACCGTCGATATCCCAGATCCAGCTGCCCTCGCCGCGCGCGATGATGTCCGGAGGTACCTCGCGCGCGGTGCCGGGATGGGTCATTGGATGGAGCAGCCGCAAGGCGTTTTCGGCTTTCAGCTCCTCAGTGGTGAATTTACGCATGCGGCTGTGGTTTCCTTGGCGCGCGTTGCAGTCGCAGGCCGTGCGCGCCCCCGGCGCGCCGACCCGGATCAGTTATCCGCTGATGATAATGCAAGCGCGGCCATTAGGCGCGCGAGCAGCTTATGTCGAGCGTTGCGGCCGGCGGCCCGCGGTGAGCGCGCGGCGAGGAGTGCCGCGCGCCCACGGGGTCGGGCAGTGCGCGTCTTATTGCGGCGAGCTGCTGTTCAGCTGAGCCTTGCAGGCCTTCTTCATGTCCGACTTCGACATCGCCGGACTGCTGCTCTTCTCCTGCGCCATGCAGTCCTTCATCTGCTCCTTCTTCGCAGCCTTGCTGTCGCCGCTCGAGCTCTGCGAGTTCGACCCGGCCGAAGGACGGTCACTCGCGCTGGGATACTGGCTCGAAGGCGGCGCGGGTGGCGGGGTCTGCGCCGCGGCCGCGCCTGCTGCCGCGAGCGCCATCGTCGCAAACAGTACCGATAACTTGTTCATGGTGCACTCTCCTTGCTGAGAGCAATGAGCACCGAGGCTAAGGAGGGCGGCATGCACCCCGAAATCTCCGCAACCGCTCAGTCTGCTGTCGGCGCCGGCCTACCCCGCTCGTTCCTAACGACTGCCAGGCTGAAGTGTATGCTGTGCGCCCTCCCTTTCATGCCTGGCGGGACGATGCAGCATTCGAGCGCGTGACGTCGGTTCATGAGCGGTGCGGCCGCAACTTTCGCGGCCGGTGCATTCGCCGGTTGCAACGTCGTCGAAACTCCGCGCCGCGCCACAGCGGCGCGCACGCTGCAACTCGCGCCGCTGCGGGCGAGTCCCGACCGCATCACCGCCATCACCGTCTGCACCCGCCCGTTCCGCGCCCAGGGTCCGCGACTCGATGTCGAGCAGATCTCCGGCAAGTCTGTCGTGCACAACTACGGGCACGGCGGTAGCGGGTGGTCGCTTCCTGGGGCTCGAGCGCGCTGGCCATCGAGAAAGCGATGGCAACCGGCGAGCAGCAGGTGGCGGTGATCGGCTGTGGTGCGCTGGGACTCACGTCGGCGCTGCTGCTGCAGCGTGCGGGGGCGCGTGTCGCCATCTACACGAAGGAGCTACCGCCGAACGTGCGCTCGTCACTGGCGAGCGGATTGTGGACGCCGGACTCACGCATCTGCTTCGAGGAGTACGCGACCTCCGCGTTCCGGCAGCAGTGGGAAGCGATGACCCGGCGCTCCTTTGCCACCTACCAGACCTTTCTGGGACTTCCGGCAGCGCCGGTCGAATTCATCGACGAGTATTTCGTGTCGGATGAGCCGACGATGCCGCAACGGAGCCTGCCCGCGGATGACCCGCGGCCGCGTTTCGCCGAGCTGCAGCGCGCGCTCGTCCCGGATCTCATGACGCAGAGCGAGCAGGTCGCCCCGGGCAGCCATCCGCTCGGGGCGCACTACCTGCGACGCAGTGCGCTGATGATGTTCAACCTGGCGGCCTACCAACGGCTGTTGTTCGCGGACTTCTTGGCGAGCGGCGGCCAGATTCGGATCGAAGAGTTTCACACCCCCGCCGATCTCGTCCGCATCCGCGAGAAGACCCTCATCAACGCGACCGGCTACGGCGCCCGCGCCCTGTTCGGCGATCAGAGCATCGTGCCGGTGCGCGGTCAGCTGGCGCGCACGATCCCGGACCCGCAGGTCGACTACGGACTCATCTATAATGGAGTCGCCTTCGTACCGCGCCGTGACGGGCTGGTCTTTCAGGTGATCGGCGCGAACGATTACTACGGCTTCAACGACGAGTCCACCGCTGCCGACCGGGCGGAGGCGGAGTTGGCGGTTCGCACGATCGCGGCGCTGTTTCCCGCCACCTGAATCTCTGCCCGAGCCGGCACACGCGCGCCCCCTTTTGGCACTGCTGGCAAATGGCACCTAGGTCCAATTGCGGGCCCCGGCCACGCTGCCTATCGTCACGGTCGCAGGACGTGCAACCGAATCGCGCGGCGATGGTGTGCGCGACGTACAAACGATAAGGAGAGAGCCGTGAGCAGCCAGGACAGCCGTTCGCATCTGCCCATTCCGGATCAGCAGCCTTCGGGTCTGATCACTTACGATGCCAAAGACCCCGCATCAAAGTTTCCGCCGATCAAGGATCTGCGACCTCCTCAGGGGGCGCCCAACGTATTGATCGTGCTCCTCGACGACGTCGGCTTCGGAGCGTCCAGTGCCTTCGGCGGGCCCTGCCAGACGCCGGCTGCCGAGGCGCTCGCAGCGGGCGGGCTCAAATACACTCGCTTTCACACCACCGCGCTGTGCTCGCCGACGCGGCAGGCACTGCTGACCGGACGCAACCACCATTCCGCCGGGATGGGCGGCATCACCGAGATCGCCACCGGCGCTCCGGGCTACAGCTCCGTGCTCCCCAACACGATCTCCCCCTTGGCGCGGACGCTGAAGCTCAACGGCTACTGCACGGCGCAGTTCGGCAAGTGCCACGAGGTGCCGGTGTGGCAGACCAGTCCGGTGGGACCCTTCGATGCCTGGCCTACCGGCGGTGGCGGCTTCGAGTACTTCTACGGCTTCCTCGGCGGCGAGGCGAACCAGTGGTATCCAACTCTCTATGAGGGCACCACCCCGGTCGAGAACAAGCGCTCGCCCGAGGAAGGCTACCATTTCATGGAGGACATGACCGACAAGGCGATCGCCTGGATCGGACAGCAGAAGGCACTCGCCCCGGACAAGCCGTTCTTTGTCTACTTTGCTCCTGGCGCAACGCATGCACCCCATCACGTACCGAAGGAATGGGCGGACAAGTACCGCGGCAAGTTCGAAGGAGGTTGGGACAAGCTGCGCGAGGAGATCTTCACGCGGCAGAAGAAGGTCGGCGTCATCCCCGCCGACTGCGACCTCACCACCCGCCACAGGGAGATTCCGGCCTGGGAGGAGATGCCGGAGTCGCTAAAGCCCGTGCTGCGGCGGCAGATGGAGGTGTACGCGGGATTTCTCGAGTACACCGATCACAACGTCGGGCGGCTGTTCGACGCGCTGCGCAAGCTCCACGTGTTCGAGGACACGCTGGTCTATTACATCATCGGTGACAACGGCGCATCCGCCGAGGGCACGCTGAACGGCACCTTCAACGAGATGCTGAACTTCAACGGCCTGTCCGCGATCGAGACGCCAGAGTTCCTGAGCGCCCGCATCGGCAAGCTCGGCGGCCCTGACTCCTACAACCATTACGCGGTCGGCTGGGCGCACGCGTTGTGCACGCCTTACCAGTGGACCAAGCAGGTCGCCTCGCACTGGGGCGGCACGCGCAACGGCACCATCGTCCACTGGCCAAAGCGCATCACGGCCAGGGGCGAGCTGCGCTCGCAGTTTCACCACGTCATCGACGTGGCACCCACGATCCTCGAGGCCGCCGGGCTACCGCAGCCGCTGTCGGTAAACGGCGTGCAGCAACGTCCCATCGAGGGGGTAAGCATGCTGTACTCGTTTAGCGACGCGCAGGCGGCGGAGCGGCACGAGACGCAATACTTCGAGATGTTCGGCAACCGTGGCATTTATCACAAGGGCTGGACAGCGGTGACTCGCCACAAGACGCCGTGGCTGCTAATGGGCGAGAAGACACCGGCGTTTGATGACGACGTGTGGGAGCTGTACGACGTCAACAAGGACTGGAGCCAGGCGAACAATCTCGCCAAGCAAATGCCCGAAAAGCTGCACGAGCTGCAGCGCCTGTGGCTGATCGAGGCGACGCGCTACAACGTCCTGCCGCTCGACGATGATATCGCCAAAAAGATGAACCCGGACACCGCCGGCCGGCCCGTGCTCATCAAGGGCAAGACGCAGCTGCTTTTCGGCGGCATGGGGCGCCTGTCAGAAAACTGCGTCCTCAATATCAAGAACAAGTCGCACTCGGTGACGGCGCAGATCGTCGTGCCGGAGGGCGGCGCCGAGGGTGTCATCATCGCCCAGGGAGGCAACATCGGCGGCTGGAGCTTGTATGCCAAGGGCGGCAAGCTCAAGTACTGCTACAACCTCGGCGGGGTGCAGCACTTCTACGTTGAATCCTCGCAGCCCCTGTCATCGGGGGAGCATCAGGTCAGGATGGAGTTCGCCTATGCCGGCGGCGGCCTGGGCAAGGGTGGCCAGGTCACGCTCTATGCGGACGGCAAGAAAGTCGGCGAAGGCACGGTTGCCATGACTCTCGCGATGGTGTTCTCCGCCGATGATGGCTGCGATGTCGGCGAGGACAGCGGCTCGCCCGTCTCGGAGGATTACGGCGCATGCGGCAACCGTTTCAACGGGCTCATCAAAGGGGTTCAGCTGGCGATCGCCGATGCCGCTGAGAGCGCAGACCACCTCCTCAAGCCGGAGGATGCGGTGCGCATCGCAATGGCGCGGCAGTAGGTACCAGCTCGTATTGGCGCAAGGATCCTAAAGCTCTGGCCTTTTTCGGCAGGGGCAGCTCGTCTGCCCCTGCCGAGCGCTTGCAGCGAGCCTGGACATGCCCGCGGCTGCGATCGCAGCAACCATGATGAAACGTAACCCCCTGCTCCTTCTGATCCTCGCCGCAGTCCTCCTGAGTGCCGTGGCGGTGTTCATCGCTCACCGTACGCCGCAGCCGCCTGCCCCCGCAGCCAGGCCAAGCGTCCCGCCGGCGAGTCCGCCGAGCTACGTCGGAGCGGAAGCCTGCAAGGACTGTCACGCGCACGAATATCATGACTGGTGGGGCTCGCATCACCAGCTTGCGATGCAGGAGGCAACGCAAGCGACAGTGCTCGGAGACTTCCACGATGCACGGCTGGCCCATTTCCAGGTGACGTCACGCTTTTTTCGCAAGGACGGGAAGTTCTTCGTGAACACCGACGGTCCGGACGGCGCGTTGCAGGACTACGAGGTCCGCTACACGTTCGGCGTCTACCCGCTGCAGCAGTACCTGGTAGCTTTTCCGGATGGCCGATTGCAGGCGCTTCCCCTCGCCTGGGACTCGCGCCCGAAGGACCGGGGTGGGCAGAAGTGGTTTCATTTATACCCGAAGGAGAACCTGCCCGCCGGTGATGAGCTGCACTGGACCAACCTGCAGCAGAACTGGAATTTCATGTGCGCCGAATGCCACTCGACCGATCTGCGCAAGAACTACGACGAGGCGCACAACACCTTCCGCACGACCTGGAAGGACATCAACGTCGCCTGCGAAGCCTGCCACGGTGCGGCCTCCGAGCACGTGAGGTGGGCGCAGCGGCAGTCGCCGGCGGGCACGGCCAGCGCGTCCGGCGACGACGGCCTGCTGGCGCACTTCGACGATCGCCGCGGCGTTAGCTGGATCATGGATGCGGCCACGGGCAACTCGCACCGCTCGCGCCCGCGGGCCAACACGGACGAGCTGGAGATGTGCGGCCGCTGCCATGCGCGCGCCGCGAAGATTTCCGAAGACTGGATCCCGGGCAAGCCGCTGCTCGATACACACCAGGTGGCGCTGCTCGACGAGGGCCTGTACAGCGCCGACGGTCAGATGCAGGCCGAGGTCTACAACTACGGCTCGTTGCTGCAGAGCAAGATGTTCGCTGCGGGCGTTACCTGCAGCGACTGCCACGATCCGCACACGCAGAAACTGCGCACCACGGACCAGCAGGTCTGCGGGCTATGTCATTCGCTGCGCAGGTACGATTCGGCGAGCCATCACCATCATAAGGAGCAATCGGCCGAAAGCCGCTGCCCGGCCTGCCACATGCCACTGCGCACCTACATGGTGGTCGATCCGCGGCACGACCACAGCTTCCGCATCCCGCGACCGGATGAGTCGGTGCGCTACGGCACGCCGAATTCCTGCAACGATTGCCACCGCGACCAGACGGCGGCGTGGGCCGCACATGCGACGGAAAACTGGTATGGCAGCCAGGCGCACAACGGTTACCAGCATTTCACTGCCGCTATCGTGGCGGGTCGGCGCCAGTCGCAGACCGCAGGCACGGACCTCCTCAGCCTCGCCGCCGACGACACGAGTCCCGCGATCGCGCGGGCGACCGCATTGAGCGAACTGGCTGCTTATCTGGATACGGACGCACTCGGGGCAGCCCAGCAGGCCCTGCAATCGCAGGACCCCATGATGCGGCTCGCGGCGGTCGAGCTGCTCGCTGGCGCCGATCCCGCTACGCGCTGGCAGGTACTCGGCGCATTGCTGCACGATCCGGTGCGCGCAGTTCGCAGCGCCACCGCCAGTGAGCTCGCCGGTGCGTTACCAGCGGACCTCACTCCGGACGCACGGCGTGCCTTTGAACAGGCCCTGGCGGAGTTCGTCGCCACGCAGCAGCTGAACGCGGATCGGCCGGAAGCGCATCTCAGTCTGGGGAACCTGTACGCCGCACAGGGCAAGGCCCACGAGGCACAGGCGCAATACCAACAGGCAATCAAGCTCTGGCCGGGATTCATCCCCGCGTACGTCAATCTTGCCGACCTGAGCCGCGCCGAGAAGCGCGAGGATGAAGCGGAACGCTGGCTGACGCAGGCGCTGAAGGTCTCCCCTGACAACGCGCAGGTACTGTACGCGCTGGGTCTGCTGCGCGTGCGGCAGCATCACCCCGACGAGGCGCTGTCAGCGCTGGCGAGGGCTGCTCAACGGGCTCCGCAGAACGCGCGCTATGCGTACGTGTACGGCGTGGGTCTGTCCTCGACCGGCAAGCGAGCACAGGGACTCCAGGTCCTGCGCCAGGCGCATGACAGGTTCCCGGGTAATCGCGAAGTGCTGCTCGGGCTCGCCAGCCTCACCCTGGAGGCCGGGGATGTCGCGGCGGCAGAGCGTTACGCGCAGGCGTTCGTCGCCATGGCGCCGGCCGACCCGCAGGGACGACAGCTGCTCGAGCAGCTCAAGGCGGCCGCAGGTCCCCGATAGACACCGTGGGCAAGTTCAGCTACGCCGCGTTCCGAGCTCGGCCCGGACCTCGACGCGCGGCAGCGCCGGCCAACTTTTCTGCAACTCATCCCTGACGCACGTTGCTCGGGCCATTTGTGCTCCGCACCGCGATGAGCGACACCGTATGTCGCGCAATCATCAGTTCTTCATCGGTCGGCACGACATAGACCTTGAGCCGACTGTCGGGTCGCGAGATGCGCTCGGCCGCTTTCGAGTTTGCGACCGGGTCGAGCGCGGCGCCCAGCCACGTCAGCTTCTCGGTGATCTCTCCCCGCAGCCGTGCAGAGTGCTCGCCGATTCCGGCGGTGAATACGAAGCCGTCGAGCCCGCCGAGGGCGGCCGCCAGCATCCCGGCCTCGAGTCCGACCCGGTACACGAAGTACTCGAGAGCGAACTGCGCAGCCGGCGCGCCGCTGGACTCGAGCTCGCGCACGTCGTTGCTGAGACCTGACAGGCCCTGCAACCCGCATTGCCCGTAAAGCAGCTCCTGCACTTCGTCGGGACTCATACGCTCGTGTTGCAGCAGATAGAGCACCACGCCGGGATCGAGCTGACCCGGCCGCGTGCCCATCGGCACTCCGTCGAGGGCTGTGAAGCCCATGGTGCATTCGATGCTGTGCCCGTGCAGCAGCGCGCACATGGACGCGCCGCTCCCCAGGTGCGCGACGATTACCCGGCCATCGGCCACTTCAGGGGCGACGTCGGGCAGGCGGCCCGCGATGTATTCGTAGGACAGCCCGTGAAAGCCGTAGCGGCGTACCCCTTCCTCGTAAAAGCGCTCGGGGAGCGCGTAATGATCGGCGAGCGCACTGTGTCTGCGATGAAACGAAGTGTCGAAACAGGCCACCTGCGGAAGCTGCGGTGCTCGCTCGAGCAGTGAGCGAACCGGCGCGAGATTGTTCGGCTGATGGAGCGGCGCCAGCGGCACATAACGCTCGAGATGAGCGAGCACGTCCTGGTCGATCAGCACCGGCCGGTCGTATTCCGGGCCGCCGTGCACAATGCGGTGCCCGACCGCGACCGGATGGAGCTGATGCACCTCGCGCAGCCATGCGCCTGCCACGCCGAGCGCGGCACCAACGTCGGTTACCTGCTCCGGCCCATAAGACTGATCCATGAGCACAGACTGGTCGGCGGCCTGCGCACGTAGCCGTGGCCGTGTACCGATGCCATCGATCTGCCCCTTGATCAGTCGCCGGAGCGTGTTGCCACTGGCAAGCTCGAAAACCTGAAACTTGACGCTCGAAGAGCCCGCGTTCACCACCAGGATTGTGTCCATGGCGGACTCAGGTGGCGGGCACCCGCGGCGCGCTGCGTCGCGCGTGCGCATACAGCACCGCAGTGGCGCAAGAGGCCATGCGTGAGTGCACCGAGTCGGCACGTGACGTGAGAATAATCGGCACCCGTGCACCGAGCACCAGACCCGCAGACCCCGCCTTGGCAAGGTAGATCAGATTCTTGGCGAGCATGTTGCCGGCCTCCATGTCGGGCACGATGAGGATCTGGGCACGACCGGCGACCGCGGACCGGATGCCCTTGATCTCGGCGGCCCCAGGATCGATGGCGTTGTCGAACGCGAGCGGTCCATCGAGGACGCCACCCGTAATCTGCCCGCGCTCGGCCATCTTGCACAGCGCCGCGGCATCGATCGTCGAGGGAATCTTGGAGGTCACGGTCTCAACCGCCGAGAGAATCGCTACGCGGGGTGTGCCGAGGCCCAGCTGAGTGTACAGATCGATGACGTTCTGGATGATGTCGCGCTTGCAGTCAAGATCGGGCGTGATGTTAATGGCCGCGTCCGTAAGAAACAGCGTCTCTGCGTAAGTCGGCACGTCCATGATGAACACGTGGCTGATCCAGCGCTCGGTGCGCAGGCCGCTGCTCGCCGATGTCACCTCGTGCATCAGCTCGTCTGTGTGCAGGCTCCCTTTCATCAGCAACTCGCCTTTCGATTCGCGAATCAGCTGCACCCCGAGCGCCGCCGCCGCATGGCTGTGTGGCGCGTCGACAATCTGGTAGTCCCTGATGGCCAGGCCATGCTCGCCCGCAACCGACGCGATCTTCTCGGCAGGCCCGACCAGGATCGGGATGATGATGCCGGCCTCTGCCGCTTCGACTGCGCCGCGGAGCGAGGTCTCATCGCACGGGTGCACAACCACCGTAGTCGCAGCCGGAACCTGCCGTGCTCGGGCGAGCAGCCGCTCGTATTTCCCCGACGACGTCCCGGCGGGCGGCGTCGCTATCGTGCCGGGTTCGCTGTCCCTGGCCTTGGGCATGGTGAACTTCCTCCCGGATGGAACACATGAGGGAACGGTCCCGACGCAGTGCGCCCGGTACTGTTTAACTCAATTGTTCTTGGCGATCAGCATCACCTCGCCTTGAATTCCAACACAGCACAGAGCGCCACGCAAACCGGACAGCTTTGCACATGGCACGTAGCTGTGCGTATTCGCACACGATGGTGGACGCGGCGGAGACACCGTCTCAGGCCGTGGCGCTGGCGCATCCGACATTCAACCCGACCACTGCGGCGATCTTCCTCGCGACGCTCGGCTGGATCGACGGGAAGTCGCAAGGAAACATACGGATCCTGACAGACCGATAACACCATCCCGCGGTACGACCCGCCCCTGTAAGTGCCCGCTGACGCGCACTCAAGCTTTGTCCGGACATCCTCGCAAAGTGAACGGGTTATGTTTGTGACGTTGGCCACCCGATTGACGCGGATGAACTCTCTACCAAACCAGCCATCGCGGCCACGCAGCCCCGCTGCGTTTGATTGCGTCACTCACTCTCAACTCTAAGGGGATCTGTTATGGGACGCGGAATTTTATTGTGGCTTTTAGGCGTGCCGATTCCAGTTATTCTGCTTTTGGCAATGTGTTCGCACCATTAAGGTAGGACTGCAGTGGAGGATCTCTTCATCGCTCAGAGAAAGGCCGCGGTTGGGTCCTCCACCGTGGAATCCAGGACCTCCGCTGTGTCTTGGGCCGCCATCCTCGCTGGTGCCGTCGTCGCCGCGGCGACTTCGCTCATCCTGGCACTACTGGTGATGGGCGTCGATCTGGCGTCGATGTCAGCTTGGGCGGGTAGCGGCGCATCCGCTACGTCGATAACGGCCATGACCGCGATCGGTGTTCTCATCATTCAGTGGTTCTCTGCAGGCATCGGCGGCTACATCACTGGTCGATTGCGCGCCAAGTGGGTTGGAACGCATACGCATGAAGTGTTCTTTCGTGACACCGCGAACGGCTTCATCGCATGGGCAGTGGCGACCCTGCTGGTGACCGCCGGGCTCGCTTCCGGCGTATCCGCTGTCCTCGGCTCAGGGGCGCACACTTCCGGACTGGCGGCCGTAACTGGGGCACTAAGTCCCTCAAGCGGGTCTCGGGGCGGCAGTATCAGCCCCTACGACCTGGACGTGCTGTTTCGAACACCTCCCGGGACAGAAGCGAAGCCGAGCATGGCCAGCGCTCGGGATGAGGCTGCTCATGTCCTGGCAAGGGCGTTAGTGACGAAAGACCTCTCGGCCGCGGATCGAACCTACCTCACGAAGTTGCTTGCGGCGCAAACAGGCGTGTCCGATGCGGACGCACAGCGCCGCGTCGATGCGCAGATAACGGAGCTGAAAGCCGCGGCGGAGAGTGCTCGTCGCACGTCCGAGATGACGGCAACCTTTGCGGCGCTTGCCTTGGTAGTGGGTGCGTTCATCGCGTGCGTGTCGGCTGCCCTGGGAGGCCGTGAGCGCGATCTGCATCCCTAGGTCAGCCACGCCCGGCCAGACCCCTTAGACCTGCGTACGCATCCGAAATCTGCAGCCAGGCAACCGGGATCCAGCAGGCTCCTGCTCCGCACTGTAATAGCTGATTGACGGGAACGCCCTGCCCGTCCCCACTAGTGCCGCGTCTCATCACCGCAACGCGCGGGCGCGCTCACATATTCCCTCCGACGCCCGACCTTGACTCTATTCTCGCCGCACTAGCCGACGCGCATTGACCACGTCAGATCCAAGGGAGTTCCCAAGTTAGATCCAGTTCCTGTGGTGAATTCACAACATGACGCGCCCGCCATTGGCGGTGACAGAAGAGGAAATCACACATGGCGAAAAGTCGCAGCTTGCAACAGGCGGTGCGCTTCGCACTCGCTACGGCGACAGCCGCAGCAGGGGTCTCCGCACTCCACGCCCAGGAAGCACCGGCTCCGGCACCGGCCGCCGCCGCGCCGATCCAGGAGATCGTCGTCACCGGGTCGCGTCTGCAGACGCCCAACGAGACCGCGATCAGCCCGATCACCACGGTGTCCGCGGTGGACGTGCAGCAGACGGGTCTGACCCGCGTTGAGGACATCCTCAACAACCTGCCGATGGTGTTCGCGGGCACGAACTCCACCACGTCGAACGGCGCGGACGGCACGGCAACGGTCGACCTGCGTGGCCTCGGCAACCAGCGCACGCTGACGCTCGTCAATGGTCTGCGTCTCGGACCGGGCTCGGCGTTCGGCGGCCGCAACTTCTCGGACATCAACCAGGTTCCCGCCGCCCTCATCGAGCGGGTAGACATCCTCACCGGTGGCGCGTCCGCGGTGTACGGCGCCGATGCGGTCGCGGGTGTCGTGAACTTCATCCTCAACACCCATTTCGAGGGCATCAAGGTCGAGGCCGGCTACCACTTCAACCAGCACAACAACGACAACCAGGCGGGGGTGGATTCCGTCGTCAGTGCTGTTGGCTTCCCGCTGCCGTCCAGCAACGTCAATACGGCGTTCGGCAAGAACGGCTCCGTCGTGATGGGCTCGAACTTCGCCGACAACAAGGGCAACGCCACGGCCTACGTCACCTACGACAACCAGGGCGCGGCGCTGCAGAGCCAGTTCGACTACAGCGCCTGCGCACTCAGCGGCAACAACACCTACGCGCCCACATCGGTCAATTGCGCCGGATCCTCGACGTCGGCGAAGAACGGCGCGGGCGGCAGGTTCCTGTTCACCGGCTGGCCCAGCTACGCAGCCATTCCCGGGATCCCGGCGCTGGGCTACACCGTCGATGGCGCCCATAACGGCCTGTACCGCGGGTTCCAGGAGCCGAACGATCTTTACAACTATGGCCCGCTGAACTACTACCAGACGCCGAACGAGCGCTGGACCGCCGGCGCGTTCGTGAACTACGACATCAACTCGCACGTGAACGTCTACTCGAGCTTCATGTGGATGAGAAACCAGATGGCGGCGCAGGTCGCCCCGAGCGGTGACTTCGGCAACGGCGTGTTCATTGCCTGTGCCGATCCGCTGCTGAACGCCTCACAGCAGGCCGTGTTCTGCAACAAAGCCAACCAGGCAGCGCAGGGTAATCCGGCCGAGACCTTCAACGGCGTCAGCTACCCGGGACTCAACACCTACCCACTGCGCAGGAACGTGGAGGGTGGCAACCGCATCGCGACCTTCCTCACCAACTCGGCGCGCGAGGTGCTCGGTATCAAAGGTGACTTTGCGGACGCGAAGGATGCCTGGACGTACAACGTCTCCGCGCAGCACGGCACCGTGGACACGTTGTTCGGCAACCTGAACTACGTCAGCAACACCGCTACCGAGCAGGCGCTGAACTGCCTGCCGGCCACCCCGGGCTCGAAGACCCCGGTATGCGGCGGCCCCACCAACGCTCTGGGAGTCGGCTTCGGTCCGGGCGGCTCGTTCATCGGGACTTCGACCGGCAACACGGCATTCCAGCCGAACCCCGCCGCCGTCCCCTGGAATATCTGGACGCCCGGTGGCGTGACAGCCGCCCAGACCGCGTTCCTGGCGATTCCGGAGCAGGCGCAGGGTACGGTCGAGGAGTACGTCGTCAGTGGCTCGGTCACCGGCGATCTTGGCAAGTACAACGTCAAGCTGCCTTGGGCCGATTCCGGCCTGCAGCTGAACGTCGGCTCCGAGTGGCGCTCGGAGTCCTCGAATTACCAACCAGACTATGTCTCGCAGGCCGGCCTCGCAGGCGGTGGCGGCGGGTCGACGCCGCCCGTCGCGGGCAGCTTCCACGTGAAAGAGGTGTTCACGGAAATGCGCCTGCCCCTGGCGAGCCATCAGCCGGGAGTCGAAGATCTGTCACTCGAGGGCGGCTATCGCTACTCGAAGTACAGCGAAGGCTTCGACACCAACACCTACAAGTTCGGTGTCGAATACGCGCCGATACGCGACATCCGCTTCCGTAGCAGCTACCAGCGTGCGGTGCGTGCGCCGAACATCGGCGAGCTGTACGCGCCGGTCGCCGTAAGCCTGGACGGGTCTCTGGATCCGTGCGCAGTGCCGCTAAAGCCCGGGTCCAACACGGTGCTTGCCAACGGCGTTACCCTTAAGCAATGCTTGCTCACCGCAAAAACAGATCCCGGCATGGCAGCCCAGTTCGGTAGCATCGCGCCGAACACGTCGTTTCAATATTACGGCAATACCGGCGGAAATCCGAACCTGCAGCCCGAGACCGCCGATACCTTCACGGTCGGCACGGTGTTCACACCGCGCTTCGTTCCGAACCTGACGTTGTCGGTCGACTACTACCACATCAAGCTGAGCGACGCGATCGGACCCATCACCGAGAACGTCATTCTGGCAGGCTGCATCGGCAGCAACGGTAATCTCGCGCAGCAGGATTATTTCTGTAACAGGATCAACCGTGCAGGCAACGGTTCATTGTGGCTGAGCACGTCCGGATACGTGCAGGACGTCGACCAGAACCTCGGTGAGATCACGACCGACGGCATCGACGTGAAAGGCAGCTACCGCCTGCGAATGGCAGGGCTCGGGTCGCTGCTGTTCTCGCTCGAGGGCACGCGGGTATTGGAGCTCGACACCACGCCGACGCCGCAGTTCGGCTTGACGTACGATTGCGCCGGGTACTTCGGCGCGACCTGCGGTGGCTCGAACTCCAAGTGGCGCTCGGTGTTTACCGGCACCTGGTCGACGCCTTGGGACGGCCTCGACGTAACTGCGCGGTGGCGTTACTACTCGGGCCAGAAATCGCAGCTATCGAGCAACAATCCGTTGCTGAACGGCGATGGCATCCAGCCAGACTGGCAGCTGTATCACATTCCTGCCTACAGCTACTTCGATCTGTCTGCGATCTTCGACGTCTACAAGAACGTCAGACTGCAGCTGGGCGTCAACAACATCACGGACAAGGTTCCGCCGCTGGTCGTTGGTGCGGACTGCTCCACCAGCAGCCCGGCAGGCGCGAACTGCAACGGCAATACCTTCCCTGGAGTCTACGACGCGATGGGGCGCTATCTGTTCGCCACTGTCTCGGCGCAGTTCTAAAGGGGCGGACTCACGCTGGACAGGTTAGTCGAGATGATGCTTGTCGATCGCGTGGCGCAATGTCGCACAGCGCTTGCGGTTCAGGATCCCGCAAGCGGACGCGATATCCGGCTCAATGGCGCCGAGAGTTGTGCCCAGCAGGTTGCAGGTAGCGCATCGCGTTACGTTCTGAGCGATGGTCTCACCCGGCTGTGCGCCCATCTGGCGTACTCAAAGGGCGCGCGCACTCTGGCGTGCGCGGATCTCCTGCACGTGCCAGCCGAAACCTTGTGGGTCGAATGGTGCCACGCGCCCTGGCAAGGCGCGCTGGAGCACTACGGGTTCTGCATGCCGACGGAGGGCTTGGAGTGTGGTGGACGCCGCGGCGCGCTGATCCGATCCTCACCCGCTGGGCGTCGCGGCACGGTGCGGACGTTCTGGACCGTCGGAGACGGGCTCGAGGTGCTTGCGAGCAGCATGGAGGCATATTTTGATCTCGATACACTGGAAGGCGAGGAGCCCGAATCGCCCGATCCGCAGCGTGGCACCGGCATTCGGGTACGCGACGGCGAATGCCGGGGTGAAGACGTACTGGCCAGATGCTTTCGCTTTCGGTACGAGCGCACGTGGTCCGAATATTACGGGAGCGCTGCGCTCTCGCACATGGAGAATGTGGCAGTCACGCGGCACGTGCTGGGCACCATCGCGATCGACATTCCGCTGCTGCTGGCGTTTCTGCTTCTGCTGGCGTCCCGCACGAGCTTGCCGCGCCGGCTGCAGGCCTTCGAACGCCTGAATCGCGCCCGCCGCAGGTCCGGCCGGCTACCACTGCTCGATCACATCGAGGTGCGCTCGCCGGTGCTCCCAGAGTATCTGGCCTGTCACAGCCCGAATCCGCATGGCACGAGACGCAGCCCGCGACTGCATTATGTGCGCGGCCACCTGATGCGGCGGGGTACCCAAGTCTTTTGGCGCATTCCGCACCTGCGCGGCAGCGCGCGTTCCGGAGTCATTCGAACGCGCACCGTGACCTGGACCTTCGATGATCCGTCAATCCGGCACGCCAGTCGCTGAATCTATCCCAAGCGAGCGAGCACAACCTTGCATCTGCCTTACGCCGGCTATTACATCAATCTCGATCGCAGTGCCAGCCGGCGCGCGAGTGTCGAAGGACAGCTGCGGGCACTTGGCCTCGAGCGCACCTACTCGCGTTTTGCGGCGGTCGAAGGACGAGACGCGGCCGCCGTCGCCGGATCGATCACGAGTGGCGAGTACGGGTGCTTCGCCTCCCACGCGCAGCTGTTGAGTGCCGCCGCCGTCGGCACACGGCACGTGCACGTCGTGGAGGATGACGTGCTGCTGTCGCCTGAGCTCCCTTCGGTTATGGGCAGCCTTGTCAGTCGTGGCGTTCTCGATAGCTTCGACCTGATATTCACTGACACTTTCGTTCCGCTCGAACCTGCGCACATTCGGTCCTACGAACAGGCATATCGACGCCGCAAACCGCTCGGTTCCCACGAAGCGTTCCTGCGGGAGGTATCACTGATCGATCTCAAGGGAGTCTACTGGGCTTGTACGAGCTCGTACGTGGCGGCGCGACGATCGCTTAGGCGTATCGCGGCACTGCTCAATGACGCGCTACGGGCCGGACCGAGTGCGCCGGTCGATCTCTATCTTCGTCATCTTGTCAATAACGGGGAGCTAAAGGCAGCGGTTTGCCTGCCGTTCGTCACGTCCATCGACCTCGCGCTTGACCTTGACACCACGATCAGTCGCGGCGCAGTTGGCCCCGACCTCAGCCGGTTGGCGTGTAACATCGTGCGTCATAGCTATTTTGTTCGCCCAGACCTTGAGGCTATCCGACGGATGACTGAACAGTTCTTCCCCGTGGGCGTGGGAACTGCGCGGGGCGCGACCATCGCCCGAATGTTGGACTTTGCGGTGTTCGGGGAGTACCGGATGTCGTTTTGAGCGAGCTCTGACTTACCGGCCCGAGAGTTCCCGAAGGCTCAGGCGGAACGCGCCCTTGTGCCGTGAGCGCCCCTGGGTGAGCGGCAATACCCGCAGTATCTCGTCACGGTAGCGTGGATCGGACCGCAGCACTGACCCGGAGAGCATCGTGAAGGTGTAGACGCGGCGACCCACGCGCTGTGCATATTCGATAAACCGAATATTGATCATCAGGCAGCGCCCGATGCGAATGAAGCCGTCGCCAGCCAGAACGGCCGCCAAGCGCTTGATGGAATCCCGGCTGATATATTCGGAACCGCCGCAGCGAAACCTTACGTAGTTGCCCTGCGACTCGATCCAATCGATTTTCTCAGCCTTAAGTACGTAGAGACGATGCTCCCGCTCACCTACAACTACCCCAAGCGAGGCTTCAGCAGCATGGGGCGCCTGTTCGGCGTTGCTGGTGTCGAGCGAGGCTTGCACGGCGTCAACTCGTTGCGCGCCGCCGCCTACCGATTAGCAGGCACCATTTTCGCAGTCAAAAAACGTTCGGTTGCCATGGCGTCACTTCCGCCCGCTCACCGCAGATGGAAAGTTGTTTTGCGCACCGAAGTAACACTCGATGGCCTCTACCTGTTCGTCCCTGAGCCGCAAATACTCCACGTTCCGAAACGTCTTACCGTTGGTGGTGTGACAGACGTACATCACAAACGCCTCGTTGCCCGTTCCAATCACCCGCTTCAAGTCATGCCGCGCGATAAAAGCGATCTGTGTGTCCCAGCACCCTTCCTTGAAAGCGCTCTTACTGATGTGGTCGTCGACTGGGCTTGAAAATGTGAAGTCCTCCGCCAGCAGGATGTCCATCGGGCGCCATTCCTTTGTCTCCCACGCCGTATAGTATTTCCGGATAGTTACTTCGTTTTTCGGACTCAGTTCTGAGCCCGTCTCTGCGTGCCCATTGGCAATCTCCGGAATGGTCACCGCTGCAGCCAGTGCGCAAGCACCCGCCTCGAGCAGTGTCCGGCGCGACATTGCTGTCCTTCTCATGACTCAATTCTCCTTTTCATAGCCCGGGCTTCGGCTCGCAGCTCGCGGACGCCGGCGGCGTTGACGAAGATCGAGCCTTGTATCCGCACAAAGCCTGCGCCCCAGTGAGAGGTCGCTTCCGGCCGGTACCGGTCTTGAACAACAATTCGATATAGCGGCGCAGATGATCGATGCTGGCGGCAGCGACGTCGGGTCCGCCTTTGGCTTTCGCGAGGATGAAGACACCCTGTAGAACCGCCTGGGTATGGAGCGCCAAGCTCTGTGCCGACCATTTTGCACGAACGCCGTAAAGCTTCATCGCCTCGGCGATGTCGGCCTCCACCATTGCCGCGTGGCCGCTGATGGACGCTTCGCACGCCTCTCGTATCTCGGCGTGGGTGCGATATACCTCTTGCACCATGGTGCCGGCGAGACAGGTGAACTCTGCGACTTCCCCTTTGAGGAGTGCCTTGCGGAAGTCGAGATAGCCGAGGACTCGATCCAAGGGGTCGCGGTGCTTATGGTAAGGCGCTGTCTGAAAGAAAGTCCCTGAGAGCTCCGACCAGCGATTCGCCGCGGCCACGGCGAGCGCGTCTTTGCTCTGGAAGTGATGGAAGAACGCGCCCTTAGTTACTCCAGCCTTCGCGCAGAGCTCGTCGACCGAGGTCGCCGTGTAGCCTTTCTCGCGGATGAGCACCAACGATGCGTCCAACAGTTTCTCGCGAGCCCCCGGTTTGGGGCGCTTCGGCTGATTCTTTTCTCGCACTGCGACAACATACCGACTAGTCGGTTTGCCGTCAATAGACTCGCTGGAAGCGCAGGCCAGAACGAGCTCCTGGCCCGGTTGCGGTCAGTCGACCCGAGCACCGGCACTTCATCGGAGACTGGTACGGAGCCAGACAGGTAAGGAGTCGCGAAATCCATAGTCGAGTTCGAGGGGCCGGTGAAGTGACGAGTCCATGCACAAACCGCAGGCGACATGCCTGCCCGGCCAAATCGCTTGCCGGGCAGCAGTTTCGATGGACCCGATTGCCTGCTCCAGAGTGGCGGCGGGCAACGGGCACTCCCCGGTAAGCCGTTTTCCCTGCACGGGTGAGGGGACCAAAGTCCAATGGCAAAGCCACGCGGCCCGGCCTATGGTTAGCAGCTTGGCGGATGAACGGGGCAACGCACTCATGCGCTATCGGCAACACTGGCTCGTTTGTCTATGCGCGGGCTTACTCTTCGCCTGTCCGCCCGACCTCGGCGCCCAGAATCCCGCGCCGCAAGATTCCAAGGATGGCCTGATCCTGAAGTCGAAGACGAAGCAGCGGGTCGTATATATGAGGCCCGGAGCGAATTTCTCGAGGTACGATCGCGTGGCGCTCCTGGATTGTTTTGTCGAGTTCCAAAAGGACTGGCAGACGAATTACAACCAGAATGTGGTGGATCCGAACAACATGGTGACGGATCAGGACGTCCAGCAGATGAAGGCCTGGCTGTCCGCAGAATTCAGGAGAGTGTTCACCACCGAGCTCCAAAAGGGCGGCTACAAGGTGGTCGATTTCGGCGCGCCCGACGTGCTCATCTTGCGACCTGCGCTCACTAACGTACAGGTCACGGCGCCCGACGTTATGAGCGCGGGCATCGAGGCAACGGTCATCCGCTCGGCTGGCTCAGCGACGCTGTACCTCGAATTATGGAACTCTGACCCGAGGAAGCTCCTTGCACGGGTAGTTGATGCGGAGGCCGACCAGCAACCCTTTGCACAGCAGGGCAACTCGGTGACCAACGCGGCTGCCGCCGAATTCATAATGAAGAACTGGGCCGATGACCTCGTCAGACACCTGGACGCTGCGCGCAAGACGACGAGCGGGTGAGCGCAGCCGCCCGTCGATGGGATAGAACGCGTACCTCAGCGTCTGGCCCTCAGGCTTTTGTTACTTTGCTGAGCCGCTCGACCAGAGCGCCAGCGATCAGGTCATCTATGATCACTACCTCCGTTGCGCCCGCGCTCTGCAGCAGCGCTCCGCGAGGGCTGTTTGCCCCGGTCACCGCGATCTTCAGTTTCGGGTTGCGGGAATGCGCCATCAATGTAATCGAGAGCTTACGGTCCGGATCCTCGGTGGTCACCACAAGCGCCTTGGCCTGCTCGATCTTCGCGTGGTCAAGCGCGGCGTCGTCCGCCCCGGCATCGCCCTGCACTACGAGATAACCGAGACTGGAGGCCTGGTTCGCTCGGTCATCAGCGCGATCGATGATAACGACCTGCTCGCCAGCCTCGTGCAGTCGGCCGGCTACCAGGCAACCGAGCGGACCGAAGCCGACGACAATCACATGGCTGGCGAGACGATCGAGCTTGTGTTCCATGTTCCTGTTCTCCCGCCGAGTCATTACGGCATCGCTGGAAAAGAAACCGGTCAAACTGGACAGGGCATAACCGCCAATGATCAGGAAGGCGACCATCGTCGCCATCATGAAGACCTTCTCGCGCAGGTCCAGGCCAGTGAAATCGCCCAGCGTCGTGACCAGGTTGAGCGCATTCCAAAACCCCCGAAACATCTTTGCGGGCAACTGATGGTTGGAGGTGTCCAGCGCGATAAGCCCGATTGCGCAGAGGGCGAGCGTCAGCAGCAACAGGCCCACGGTATGCAACAGGCGATGACGCCACTCTCGCATGTGAAGGCTGCCTAAGCGGGGCTCTTGCACGCGGTAGATTGGCATAGACAACCTCAAGGAACCCTTCGCTGCGCGGGACTTCCGCTTCTGGCCGGTCAGCGACTGTCGATTAAAATCGACGCGTCGACGGCCCCTCGTGACCCGCGGCGGTCGTTGGCCACCCTCCGCGCTCCGAACAGCCAAGCCGGCAGCGCCCACATGCTAACTGCGATGTAGCCTAGCAGTAACGACGCCGCAAGTGGCCCGCGCTACACAACAATTGAAGCAGAATTGCCGTTGGTGAGCGACCGATGGCCGGCACGAGGCAGCGCATGTCGACGTGTTTGCCGGAGAAATCTCTATTGCGGTGGGAACTTCAGCGCGCGCTCGATCGCCTGGAAGCGCGGCTCGTTGCGCAGCGGATCCAGAAGCGGATCGATCTTTACGTAGAGCAGCCCCGGGTCACGCACCCGCATGGCCGTGGCCAGCCACTCCAGTGCCCTGGCCGTGTTGTGCCATTGCGCATAGATCGTGGCATATTGATAAGCTGAGGTGTCCCCGAGCGCTGCCTGTATTTTCGTCAGCTGTGCTTCTGCATCGGCGTGCCGTCCCAGCTTCTCGTATGTCACTGCCAAGCACCACTGGCTCACCCAGTGGTTTGCGTTGGCCTCGCATGAGGAGCGCGCACTCTGGAGGTCACCAAGCCCGTAATAGGCGAGGCCGCGATATCCGTAGGCCCGTTGGAAGTCGGACTCTAGGCTGATGACTTCTCCGAGGGCGGCCACTGCATCCTCATAGCGACGCGCCCAATACAGCGCCTCCCCGAGCCTGTCGTGGCTACGTGGACTGAGCGGGTCGAGCGCGACCGCGCGGTGGGCGGCGACAAGGCCCGCATCGAAGCGTCCCATGTAAACGGAAAAGATTCCGCCTTCGCCGAGTACCGCCGCATTCCCCGGTGCAAGCGCCATGGCGCGCTCGTACTCCTCGCTCGCGTGGGCGAAGTCGAGGGAACCGAAGGCAAGAAAGAACGCTAACGCCACGTGGCCTTCGGCAAGCTCCGGGGCGAGTCTAATTGCCTGGCGCGCATCCGCCTGCGCCTTGTCAAAGAGCTCGCGAACGGTCGCCTCAGACGAAATCCCGCCACCCCCGGCATAAGCGGAAAGCGTCCGTGATCGGTCCGCGAATGCGAGTGCATAGTTCGGATCGAGGCGAATCGCCTCAGTGTACGCCGCAATCGCGCTCTGAAAGTTTCCCGAGAGGAACGCCTTCGAGCCCTGCAAATAGGCATCGAACGCCGCCGGGTTGTGTGTCCCGCCCAATTCGATTTTGGCGGCTTCGTCCCCGAGTAGCGTGACTTTGAGTGCACTCGCGACTGCCGTGGCGATCTCAGTCTGAAGTTTCAGCACATCCCCTAAGTCCCGGTCATAGGTCTTCGACCACAGGTGAAATCCCGTGATGGCGTTGATGAGCTGGGCGGTAACTCGCACCGTGTGCACGGAGCGCCGCACGCTTCCCTCAAGTACCGCCGCGACGTTGAGCCTGTGCGCCACGGTGACAATGTCGGGGTGCTCCTTGAAAGAGAAGGAAGAAGTGCGGGCTGCCACCTGCAGATCATTGATCTGGGAGAGCGAATTGAGCAGTTCCTCCGTGAGGCCCTCCGAGAAATAGTCCTGGCTCGCATCCCCACTCAGATTCACGAACGGGAGCACGGCGATCGAATGCGGCGGCGGGGAAAAGGCGGCTGTGGACGCACTAGGGCCTGTTAACACTACGGACGTAGTGCTTCCACGATGAGCGCGAAGTAAATGAAGGCGATGAACACCAGATCGAGCTTGTCGAAGCGGCTGAAGATGCGGCGAAAGCCTTTGAGCCGGCGGAACAGTCGTTCGATCTCGTTGCGGCGTCGATACAGCGCTTTCTTGATTCTCCACGGCTCGAGCCGCTGTGGATTGGGCGGCACGACGGGAATGAAGCCCAGATCGAGCGCGAGCTGGCGAGTCTCGTTGCCTTCATACGCGCAGTCCATCAACAGGTGGCAGGAGATCGGGAGCGCTGGAGCTCCTTGGATCGAGTGCAACAGCGCCCGACCCTCGGGGGCATCGCCGGCCTGCCCAGGTGAGAGTGAGAACCCTACGGCGCATCGAGCACTCGCGGCAACCATATGAACTTTGGTTGTCCAACCGCCGCGGGATTTGCCGATCGCTTGGGGCCCGTTTTTTTTAGAGCGCCGGTGCCATCGGGATGAACTTTGATGATCGTGCTGTCCAGACTCACCGCTTCGATCTTGATGCGGATGAGCTGCTCGCGCTGCAACTCGGCAAACAGCCGATCCAGCACCCCAGCCTTGGCCCAGCGATTCATGCGGGTATAGATCGTATGCCAGTTACCAAAGCGCCTCGGCAACGCGCGCCACTTGCAGCCGTTCTCCGCGATGAAAAGAATCGCGTTGATCACGTTGAGGTTCTCGTGCGAAACGTTGCCTCGCTGCGTGGGCAAGTGCGGCTCGATACGTGCGTACTGTTCGGGTGTGATTTCCATCCGCGCAGCATATCACGTAGTGTTAACAAGCCCTAGTTGGAGCACCCGGTGGCGTCAGTGCCGGGGCCCCTAGCTTCGACATCCACAGCTTCTCGATGGCGAGATAGGCCAGCATTCCGGTCACCACCACGGCCACCATGACCGGCAGCGCGCGCTTCGACCTCCAGGATGACGGGGTCTGCTCTCTTACCGATCCCACGGCCCCGGACCTGGCACTCGCCACTGCCCGGATTATGGTCGAGGCCTCGCCCGACAACAAACGCTGTATACGGTCAACGAAGGCCGGCGGCGTTTCGCCTGCCGGCAGGCGCGTCCAATGTACGTCGCGGATCTTCTCAGGAACTTCCTCATCGTCCTCGCGGGTGTCATCGATGACCACAGGAACAAGGAAAGCTCGAGTTGCGCTGATCAGGCTTGATCGGTCCACCGCCAGCTTCCACTCGAGCCGGAAGTACCCTTCTCTGCGCTCATGCGTGTGACGGGAAATCACCGGAATGAATAGCGCGCAAGCCTTAATTTGCTTGCGGATCGTCTGATCCCAGACGTCCCCGCCCCGCAGCTCGCTCTGATCGAACCAGACCTCGAGCCCGGCCGTGCGGAGGGCGTCGCAGATGCACTTCGCCGCGCCCGCGTCTTCCGATGCGTAGCTTAGAAATACTGCTCTTGAGGACTCCGTCACCGATGCGCTGTCCCGTGCCGTGGCGATCGACTCCCTTCAGACGGGTGTCGCCGGCCTCGCCGCGAAAGGCAGCTTAGCCGAATTCTAACGGCCGCTTCCGGGCAGCCACATTCACCGAGTCACCGGCGGGTCTTGGCCCAACAGTTGCCACTGACGGTTCCTAAATGATCGCCTGATACGGACGCTCGCAGATTCTTACGTACTGATCATGTGCCCACCTCAAGCCTAGACTTTGCGCTGAATGGAGTTGCCCCGCTTTCGTGGACACCTCAACGTAAGGTTTGGAGGGGTTCACGATGGCAAAGACAACGACCCGGTACACGGGGGAGTTTAAGCGCCAGATGATCGATCTGGTACGCAGCGGTCGGACCCCCGCGGAGCTATCGCGGGAGTTCGGACCGACGGCCTGGACGATCTCGCTGTGGGTCAAGCAGGACGCTCGCAACCAGGGCAAGGGCGATGGCGGATTGAGCACTGCGGAACGTGAGGAGCTCACCCGACTGCGGCGCGAGAACCGCAAGCTCAAGGAGGAGCGGGAGATCCTTGCAAAAGCCGCGGCCTGGTTCGCTACCGAGAGCGGTCCCTCGAAGCGCTCTTCGGGTTCGTGAAGGTGAACCAGGCCACCCATCCGGTGGGGATGATGTGCCGGCTGCTTAAAGTCTCGAGGAGCGGGTTCTATGCCTGGCGGGATCGGCCGATGTGCAACCGCAGGCGAGCCGATCTGGGGCTGACGGGGAAGATTGCGGCGATTCACCGTTTCTCCCGAGAGACCTATGGCTCGCCGATGATCCACGCGGAGCTCGCGGACGAGCACGGCATCCACGTTGGGCGCAAGCGCGTGGCGCGGCTGATGCGGGCGGCGGGACTGCGCGGGGCGACACTGCGCAAGTTCGTGGTGACGACGGAGCGGGCGGCGGAGCGCTCTCAGGTGACGGATCTGGTCGAGCGGCGCTTCTACGCCGAGCGGCCCAATCGGCTGTGGGTTGCCGATGCGACCTATATCCCCACTTGGAGCGGCTTTCTGTACCTGGCGATCGTGCTGGACGTGTTCTCGCGCAAGGTGGTCGGCTGGGCGATGGAGACGCACCTGCGTACCGAGCTGATGCTCGCGGCGATCG
Source organism: uncultured Gammaproteobacteria bacterium (assembly GCA_963837075.1). Classification (GTDB taxonomy): domain Bacteria; phylum Pseudomonadota; class Gammaproteobacteria; order Steroidobacterales; family Steroidobacteraceae; genus 13-2-20CM-66-19. Next base: position 3,104,531 of record CAWILY010000009.1, read on the forward strand.
ACATGGCAATCACGATGCGTCGGCCGAAAGAGGTGATCCATCACTCCGATCACGGTTGCCAGCCCAGGCTCAACTGGTCGTCGCAACGAAGTCTCCGGTCACATCTTACTTCCAAAATCTTCATTGCAGTGCAGTCTGACGCGAATGCGTCAGAAGGCGGCGCTCGATGCGGAGCGAGAAGCGGGTTGATTTCGTCTTCGCAAGATCTCGTTGAGTGCTTCGGCTGGCGTTCGCCAGCCGAGCGTCTCTCGAGGTCTGCTGTTGAGGGTGATAGCCACTGCGTCGAGCTCTCGCTCAGAGTATCTGCTGATGTCCGTACCTTTGGGAAAGTACTGCCGCAGCAGCCCGTTAGTGTTCTCGTTGGTTCCACGCTGCCACGGACTTTGCGGATCGCAGAAATAGACTTCCAATCCGGTGTCGATCCGAAGCTGAGCGTGTTGGGCCAGCTCTGCCCCTTGGTCCCAGGTCAGCGATCGTCGCAAGTGCGCCGGCAGCATCTGGATCTTTTTGGCAATGGCGTCACGGACGGCTTTGGCGCCGCGACCAGCCAGGGCCGGTCCATTCTTAATTCCAGCTCCGGGTACATGCCCCGCCATCCGTGGCAAATGCAGCAGCATCGTGAATCGCGTGGTGCGCTCGACCAGCGTTCCGATTGCCGAGCTGTTCAGGCCGATGATCATGTCGCCCTCCCAGTGACCTGGCACGGCGCGGTCCGCAGCTTCGGCGGGGCGCTGACTGATCATCACCTCGGGCGTGATAAACGACTTGCCCCGTTGCCGCGTTCTGGCACGCGGCACCCGCAGCGCCCGACCAGTACGAAGGCAGGCAGACAGCTCTCGTCGCAGTGCGCCTCGACCCTGCACATAAAGTGCTTGGTAGATGGCTTCGTGGGAGATCCTCATGCGCGCATCATGCGGGAAGTCGATCGGCAATCGTCGGCTGATCTGCTGCGGGCTCCAGCACTTGCCCCACCGTCGATCGGCACGGCGGCCATGGCGCCGCCCCTTCCATGCCACCTGCGGTCCCCGAATCGGCATGCCGCGGGCGTCGGCAACAGCGCCGGCGAGTCTATCTTGCACATAGCGTCGCAGCCGCGCGTCCTGGGTAAGCTTGGCGGCTTTGGGTCGCGCGGCGGCCCGTTCAGCCTTCCACTGCGCGACCGTGGCCCGATATCGCAATACACCGCCGCGGGTCTCCGCGTTGCGACGCAGCTCCCGCGAAATTGTCGATGGCGATCGCTCCATCCGCCGGGCAATCTCGCGAACTGACAAGCGCTGTGCGTTCAACAGCGCCAGCTCCTCACGCTCACCGAACGACAAATATCGTCCCGAGAGCGTAACCACACTGATCGGTGCCATCCCACCGGCCTCCCGGAACCAGCGCGTGCCAACCGGCTGTGACACGCCGCTCGCCAATGCCGCATCTTCACTTGAAGCTCCCGCCGCAATGCGCGCCCAGAATGCCTGCTTGGCATCCCGCTGGTTGACGCCCGGCCGACCCGGCGACCGCATCGGCGCACGTCCAGTCCGCTCTGTAACCCAACCCTTTGGTCGTCCCATGCAACACCTCCGATGGCCAGATGTTGCGACGACCGATGGAAATCACCCAGTACACCAGTTACGCCTTCGGCAAGCGGTGTCGGGAAGCCGGCATCATGCCCTCGATGGGCACGGTCGGCGATGCGTACGACAACGCCATGGCTGAGAGCTTCTTCGCGACTCTCGAGCGCGAGCTGCTCAGCCGGCGGCGCTTCAAGAGCCAGGCAGAAGCCAAGATGGCGATCTTTGATTGGCTGGAAGGTTGGTACAACCCACATCGCAGACACTCCGCGCTGGGTCGCCGTTCACCGGTCAACTACGAGCGCCATGCGCTGCAGAGCGAGGCGGCGTGACCATGCGACCTTCAAGCTCTCACGGACCGATCTGCAGGGGTATCCGGGTAGTGGGTACCCCTGCGATCGCCGCTCCTGAGACTTCCTATGCAGACGATTTTTCGTGGCTGTTGGGAAATGCAGACCTTCTGCCGCCTGCGGCGGCAGACTGCGCTGCTGGTAAGATCGATGAAGCATCGAGAAGACGAGAGTCCGGAACTAAGACGGCAACCTGTCTACGGAACCGGGGCAGCTCCACATTCCCGGGCAAGATTGTCACTTTCGAGGAGTCAGCTAATGTCCGCACCAACGCCGTTGGGCGAGTATCCCGAACCCGGCTCGGCCGGGGAACTGGCGGCCTTTGCGGACTTGCAGCAGCGTTTGCCGCCGCTCTTTGATCGAGTGTTTGCCGACCGGCTCGCCCCCCGCACAATCGTGGTCGTGCCCGGGCTCAGCCTCGATGCGGAATTGTTGGCTCGGGTCGAGGGCTTCACGCATTACGAGGAGCGGCAGCTGACGATGCTCATGCTGCTCAAGATGCCAAACACGCGCATGGTCTTTCTCACCAGCGCGCCCCTCGACCGGTTGATCGTCGACTATTACCTGCAGCTGTTGCCGGGGATTCCACACGAGCATGCGCGCACTCGGCTGACCTTGCTCGCCGCGCACGATACCTCGACGGTAAGCCTCACGCGTAAGATTCTCGATCGGCCGCGTCTCATCGAGCGTGTGCGCAGTGCGCTAGGGGACGCGCAGCTGGCGCATATCTCGTGCTTCAATGCAACACCGGATGAGCGAACACTTGCCCTGCGGCTCGGTATTCCGCTCTATGCCTGCGATCCGGCGTTAATGCACCTCGGAACAAAAAGCGGAAGCCGCTCAGTGTTTCGCGAGGCAGGCGTAGCCATGGTCGAAGGCGCCGAGAAGCTTCGCGACATGCGCGACGTTATCGCTGCGCTCACCGCCCTCAAGCTCAGCGAACCGACATTGAAGCGAGCCGTCGTCAAGCTCGAGGAAGGTGCTTCCGGTGAAGGCAACTGCATCTTCGATTATTCCGGCGCACCCGCGGCTTCCGCGCTCGAGCCCTGGATCGCCGCGCAGCTACCCAAACGCCTGCAGCCGGAGGCGGCCGGCATGAGTTACGAGCGTTACGCGGCCAAGTTCGCGGAACTCGGTGGGGTCGTCGAGGCATGGATCGAGGCTGAAGAGAAGCGCTCACCGTCGGTGCAGCTGCGGATCACGCCACGGGGAATCATCGAGACCATATCGACTCATGATCAAGTGCTCGGTGGTGCTACTGGCCAGCGCTATCTGGGTGCGAGTTTCCCGGCGATGGAAGAATACCGGAGTTCGATCTGCGAGTCGGCTCGGCGCGTCGCCGCTGTGATGTTGGCGAAGGGCGTTCTCGGTCGCTTTGGCGTCGACTTTGTCTGTGTGCGTGAAGGCAGCGCATGGCGCCATTACGCGATTGAGATCAATCTGCGCAAGGGCGGAACAACTCATACGTTTCAGACGCTGCAGTACCTGACCGGTGGACGTTACGACGCCGATAGCGGTCTTTTCTTCACCGCACAGGGAGAAGCCCGCTATTACTATGCGACCGACAACTTGGTAAAGGCCCCGTATCGGCGCCTAACTCCACTCGACCTGATCGATGTAGCCATCGAGCGGAACCTGCACTACGATCGAACGACACAACAAGGCGTAACCTTCAATCTCATCGGTGCCATTTCAGAGTTCGGTAAGCTCGGTATCGTCAGTATCGGTGCGTCCCCACGCGAAGCCGAGGTGCTCTACCATCGCACGGTGCTTGCGCTCGACGCTGCGTGCGCATGAGCGACATGGACCGATTCTTGTCTCGTTTATGTCTCCCCGACAACCCATAAACTCCCCGTAACGCTTAGTGCGAGCGCTTCAGCGCCCGTTCTCACCGTTCAGACCCGCCGATAGTCTTCGTCCCTATAAGGCGGCTTCGACACCCCCAAGCTGACACTCGTGCGCGCCCCGGACCCCACCGCCGGACGCGTTGTGCCTGACAACGGCCGGTCGCCACCGGCGGTTCAGAGTCAGAGCGGGAATTCGGGCCCATCTGGCAGCAGTCGGTCCGACGGTCCTCGCCGATTGTGGTAGCCGCATTGCCCGCTGAGGACTCTTAACCTAGCAGGGCACACATTTCATGGTCGGCGGCGTGTCTTGCGCTCGGCGCGGACGCGCAAGGCCAACAGGCAGTCACGAACAAACTGTAGGGGAGGTCCTATGCTTAAGTCTTTACGATTTGCCGCCACGCATGGGCTGACACGCTCGGCGTTGCTCGTTGCGCTAGCAGCGCTCTTCATACCATTGCAACCTGCGGCAGCAGCACTCGCAACGCATCATCACTACAAGCTTATCGTCATTGGCACGTTCCCCGGCCGCTCCATTTACAACACGCACGTCACAAGCAATCACAGCGTCGTTCCCGAATTCACGCAGGCTCTGAACAACCAGGGAACGCTTGTCGGTGGAGCGGATACCCCCTTGGTCAACACCTCTGAAAACTGCTTCAACATTCTGCAGCCGATCGATTGCTATATCCAGCATGCCTTTGTGTGGCAGAACGGTCAGCAGACCGATCTGGGCACTCTTCTGGGTGGCCTCGGTAGCGTTGCTTTCTTCATAAGCGACAATGGGCTCATCGCTGGGGCATCGGAAAACGGTGCGATCGATCCTGTCGCGAACACGCCGGAGACTCACGCTGTACTTTGGAGCAACGGCCAGATCAACGATCTGGGAACGCTCGGTGGAACCCAGAGCTTGGGTGCCGCGGTCAACGACGCGGGCCAGGTGACCGGATTCACCCAGAACGCGATTCCAGATCCGTTTTCGATTGCGAACCTTGGCACACAAACGCGCGCATTTCTCTGGCAGAACGGGCTAATGCAGGATTTGAACACGTTGGGAGGGCCCGACGCGTTTGCGCAGTATGTGAACAACAAAGGACAGGTCGCGGGAGTGTCGTATACGAGCTTTACCCCCGACCCCAACACGGGGTTCCCCCCTCTTCATCCGTTTCTCTGGCAAAACGGCACGATGAAGGATTTAGGCAACTTCGGTGGCACGAATCCCTCCGGACCGTTCATTTTTGGTCTCAACAACCGGGGAGAAGTTACGGGCAACATGGGACTACCGGGTGACCAAATCACTCACGCTTTCTTTGGAATGGAGAAAAGCTTATTGATCTGAACGCCGGTGGTGGCTTGAGAGGGAACTACTCTTATGCAGGCGCGCTCAACGATGCAGGAGAAGTTGTAGGACTTGCGACGCTACCCGGGGACCAGACGCAGCACGCGTTTCTATGGAAAAACGGAGTGATGGCTGACCTCGGCACTTTGCATGGTGATCCGTGCAGCGAGGCACAAGGCATCAACACCAGCGGTCAGATTGTAGGTGCCTCGCAGTCAGCGGCCGGCGGATGCAACTTCTATACCGGCGCGTTCCTCTGGGAGAACGGTGGACCCATGGTCGACTTGAATACGTTGCTCTCTTCCCCTTCCACCTTGCTGCTGACAGGTGCTTTCTGGATCAATGATCAGGGGGAGATCACCGGTAAAGGGGCACCGAGCGGTTGTGGCGATGACGATTTCTGTGGGCGTGCGGTCTTGCTGATTCCGTGCGACGCAAATCATCCAAACATCCAGGGCTGCGACTACAGTCTTGTCGACGCGGCCACGGCGGCTGCACTGTCCCAGCAGCGCATGGCGAACGCCCCGGCAGCGGCCAGCCAGACTGAGCTCTCGTCGGTCAACACGATGGCGCGACTTCGGTCCTTGATGTTGAAGCGCAATCGCTGGTTCCGGGCGCACGTGACGTCCATGGCGTCAGGGCCGCAGTAAGGTAGGCAGCACGCGCCGAGGGCGATATGGACACCGCGGCGCGTGTTCTGTATCGAAGTAGCCATTTAGAAGCATGAATGACCTGCCTGAAAGCTGCCCTTGGCGAGGGACGGCAACGGGTCAACAGCAGGCATGCCGAAGCGACAGTCGCTGAGCGGCCAACAGCGGCCGCTCACGTTTTGGTTTCAATTTTCCTGATAACGGTCACTGGTCCCCGCGAACCACTTGAGGAGTTCATGTGGAGCGTAGGTCTGACGGCAAGGGCGGTTTGACTGCCGCGTTGCTGCACGGGTTAACATTGACCGAACAGGGGGTAGGTGACGCTCTCGGGAAGCGCCCAGCGCTCGCGCCAACCAATAGGATCAGGGGTCGTCTTGCCGGTGACAGAGTCCTCGCACGCCGTATTCTTGAGTTACGCCTCGCAGGATGCGGAGGCAACCCAGCGCATCTGCGAGGCACTCCGTGCGGCGGGCATCGAGGTTTGGTTCGACAAGAGCGAGCTGCGAGGTGGCGATGCCTGGGACCGATCCATCCGCCAACAAATCCACGACTGTGCGTTGTTCGTTCCGATTATCTCCCAGCATACGCACGAGCGGCTCGAGGGCTACTTCCGTCGTGAATGGAGACTGGCGGTTGAACGCGCCGGCGACATGGCTGACAACAAAGCGTTCCTCGTTCCAGTCGTCATAGACAGTACTACCGAACGCGATCGGTCCGTCCCGGAAAAATTCAGGGAACTGCAATGGACACGTCTTCCCGGCGGGGAGACGCAACCCGCATTTGTCGAGCATGTGAGGCGGCTGCTTTCGCACGAGGACGCTCCCGCACTGGACCCCACTCGCTCCGCGAGCGGCGCTGTCGCGAGTCATGCGCCGGCCCCGCACGGGCTTATCCGCCGGGGGACGGGAGTCATGTACGGGGCGATCGCGGCCGTGGCGCTGCTGGTGGTCGGGTATTTCGCGCTCGAGCGGGTAAACCGATCGAAGCTTGTCGCGCCCGCCGCGGCCTCCATCGCAGTGCTGCCGCTCGCGAACGAGAGCGGGGAGGCAAGTCAGCAATACTTCTCCGACGGGATTTCGGAGGATCTGATCACCGCGCTATCGCAATTTCCGAGGCTCAAGGTGATCGGGCGCGCTTCGGCGTTCCAGTTCAGAGATTCCAAGGAGAACAGCCGCAGCATTGGTGCGAAGCTTGGGGTGGGGCATCTAATCGAGGGGAGCGTGCGGCGTGAAGGCGAGATGGTGCGCGTAAGCGCCGAGCTCATCGACACCGCCGACGGAAGCACGCAGTGGTCCGAGCGCTACGACAGGCCCTACAAGGATCTCTTTGCGCTGCAAGACGAGATCACGCGCGCAGTGGCGGGCGCGCTGCGTGCGAAGCTCCTGCCGGGTGAGCATGCGGCGGCGCAGAGCGAGCAACCCCCGAGTGGGAGCCTGGAGGCCTACAACGCGCTGCTGCAGGGCCGGTTCTATGCCCCGCGCGGCACGGAGGCCGATTTTCGCAGGGCAATCGAATTCTTCGTGCAGGCCACCCAGCTCGATCCTCGTTATGCGCTCGCCTGGTGTGAGCTATCCCGCGCCTGGACCGGCCTCAGTGGGGACTTCCTCGAAGGTGCGGCGGCACAGGAGGCAAATGCGAAGTCGCGTGAGGCGGCCGACCGTGCGCTTGCCCTCTCACCCAACCTTGCGGCCGCGCACAATGCCCGGGGTGATGTGCTTCAGCTCGTCGACTTCGACTGGCGCGGAGCGGAAGTGGAGTATCGGCGTGCGCTGGAGCTCTCGCCCAATGACGCCCAGGCGAAGTTCAATCTCGGAGCTGCGCTCGCGATTTACGGTGAGATGGATCAGGCGATCGAGATTACGCGGCAGGCACTCGTGACCGAGCCGCTCCGGGCCTGGGGGTACAAGGCGCTTGCCACGTATTTCTTGGGACTTCACCGCCTCGATGAGGCCGAGCGGGCGATGAATAAGGCCATCGAGATGCAGCCTGCTTCGGGGCCCTATCACTCATGGCTCACGATCATCGAGACTCGGCGCGGTAACGCGCCGGCGGCGCTCGAAGCCGCGCAGCAGGCGCCCCCCGGAATATATCGGGACATGTCGCTCGCCTACGCCCGGCAGATCGGGAGCGACCGGAGTGCAGCCGATGCGGCGCTTAGGACATTTATCGAGAAGGATGCCGGCGGTTCCGCCTACCAGATCGCTGAAGTCTACGCGCTGCGCAACGACGCGAAGGCAACCTTCGAGTGGCTCGATCGGGCCTGGAGCAATCGCGATCCGGGTATCCAGTACCTTCTGTACAGCCCCTTCATCCCGCGCTACAAGGACGATCCGCGCTTTGCGGCTTTCTGCCGCAAGGTCGGCCTGCCAGTTCCTGGGGAAGCTCCGCGCAAGTCCCCCTAACCGGGTGCCTCGGCGGACTGTCCGCTTCGCGCAACCTGAATGTCAGCTTCCGAGATGCCTGACCGGCGGCTCGGGGTCAAGGGCATCTAGCTCTACGGCGAAGTCATGGCCTCGGCGAATGTCTGTCACAACCTCTGAGGCAAGCCTTCCAATGTTGTTGTCGAATTCTCAGGAGTGGAGTCGACTGTCCAACGCCCCGGAGTTCGTCATCGTGGGGTCGTTACCGTCAACCGCACGCCAAGAGAATCCATCAGCTTACGGACTGTGTCGTACCGAATCTTCGCACCCGGTGCGAGAGCCTTGTAGAGGCTCTCCCTTCCCAAACCAGCGTCCTTTGCAACCTTGGTAATACCGCGTGCCTTGGCGACATCCGCCACGGCCTGGAGGAACACATCGGGATTGGAGTCCTCCAAGGCGGCCGAAAGATACTCGGCAATGACCTCCTCGTTGTCCAGATACTCGGCCGCGTCAAACGGCGCAATTCCCAGCCCACTCTTTTGCTTCGCCATTCCGTTACTCCTGGCGCGCACCGCTCTCCTTGAGCTCGCGCACCATCGTCTTTGCTCGTCGTATATCCCGCGCCTGCGTCGACTTGTCCCCGCCCGCCAACAAGAGGTACACGGTCTCCGCGCGGCGCATGAAGTAGAGCCGATAGCCCGGACCGGCGTCGATCCGCATCTCGCTCACCCCGTCCCCTATGCCCTTGCAGTCCCCGAAATTGCCATGCTGTGCGGAGGCGATACGCGCAAGAACCCGGGCCTTCGCCTTGCCGTCTCGCAAAGCCCCGAGCCATCGATCGAACTCGGCAGTGCGCTGAATCGTGTTCAAGGTGAAGTGTATCCGAGTGGATACACTATGGCAAGCGGCGTCTGATGGGGACGACCGTTGCGCCGACGCGCAGCCCATCAAGATAGTCTGCCCACGCCTGCATCATCTTGCGCCGCTCCGGGAGACGTTGCGCCTTGTTGTAAGCCGCCCGTACCTTGCTGCGCTCCGCGTGCACGAGCTGGAGTTCGATCACATCGGGTGGAAAGCCCTGCTCATTGAGCAGAGTGCTCGCCATCGTCCGAAACCCATGCCCCGTTTGCTCTTCGGTGCTGTAGCCAAGGCGCCTGAGCGCCCCGTTGATCGTGTTGTTTGACATCGGCCGAATCGCGCGAGCGCAGCGACGGAAAGACGTAGCGCCCTGCCCGGGCAAATGGCCGAAGGTCCTCAAGCAGCGTGATGGACTGGTGCGCGAGCGGCACCACGTGCAGCTCCCCCATTTTCATGCGGGCTGCGGGGATCCTCCATTCGGCGGCTTCGAGGTCGAACTCCGCCCATTCAGCCTGCCGCAACTCGCCTGGTCGCACAAAAACGAGCGGAGCGAGCTTCAGAGCCAGCGCCGTCACCGGGTGACCGACGTAGCCGTCAATCGCGAGCATGAGCTCGCCCACCCGCACGGGGTCGGTGATTGAGGCGAAGTTTTTGGACTTGACCGGCGCCAGCGCGTCCTTGAGGTCGGCCGCAACGTCGTGCTGCGCGCGGCCGGTGGCGACTGCGTACCGGAAGACTCGGCCTGCCAAGGCACGGACACGATGCGCGGTCTCGTGGCGACCCCTGGCTTCAATCCGACGCAGCGCGGAAAGGAGTTCCTGGGCGGTGATCGATGCCATTGGGCGACTGCCCAGGTAGGGATACAGGCCGCTGTTCAGGCGTGCTCCCAGGATGGAGAGGGTCTCCGGCGCCAGCGACTTGCTTTGCAGATCGAGCCATTCCTGGGCTACGCCCTCGAAGGTCACCAGCATCGCCGCGCGCTTGGCCTTGCGATCCGCGCTGGGATCGATCTCGTCCGCAACGAGTCGCCGCGCCTCGTCGCGCTTCTCTCGCGCGCGCTTCAGCGGCACGTCCGGATAGGTGCCGAGCGAGATCAGTTTCTCCAGGTTTCCGATCCGATAGCGCAGGCGCCACAAGCGCCCTCCGGTCGGTGTTACCAGCAGGAACAAGCTACGTTCGTCGTAGAGCTTGTAGGGCCGCTCGCGCGGCTTCGCATTGCGTATTTTTGCCTCACTCAGGGACGGCATATAACACCCACATACCCCAGTGGGCGAAACGTACCCCAATACATACCCCAGGTCTAATCGCGGCGCCGCTGAACACCGTCAGACAACGCTGTACGCTAAAAGTCTATTAGTTAAGGCATTTGGAGACTTTTCGGGACCCGGAAGGACGCCATTGAACGGGCGAATTAGATTCCGGAAAAGGCTAGGGTCGGAATCGAACCGGCGTAGACGGCTTTGCAGGCCGCTGCATGACCACTCTGCCACCTAGCCAGAGTTGTAGTTGGAAGACCGCGGCCACTTGCGGGCAAAAACGCGGAAACCCCGCGAGACTGGCGCTCCGGGGCTTATGTTCCAAACACAGTGGCGCGAAGACTAGCAAAAAGGGAACATTGCGTCGATTGGCTGGAGGTGCCTGACCCGCGCAATGCGCGGGGCCAGAGCGCCGCCGCCGTGGGGGCGCAACGAATAAGATTAAGGAGCGACTGATGTCCGCAGCGAACGTGACGACGACATCCGGTCTTTTCGACAAGCGACGCTACATCGCCAATGCCGGCTTCAACCGCTGGCTTGTCCCGCCGTGTGCACTTGCGATTCACCTGTGCATCGGCATGGCATACGGATTCTCGGTGTTCTGGCTGCCGCTGCACAAGGCACTCGGCGTCACGACGTCGATCGACTGCCCGAAGGATCTGGGGTTCTTCGCCACCGTGTTCACGACCACCTGCGACTGGAAGATCTCCATGCTTGGGTGGATGTTCACGCTGTTCTTCGTATTCCTTGGAACGGCCTCGGCGCTCTGGGGCGGCTGGCTCGAGCGCGTCGGCCCGCGCAAGGCGGGCTTCGCCGCCGCCTTCCTCTGGTGCGGAGGCCTCGTGATCTCGGCGTTCGGCGTGAGCATCCACCAGATTTCGCTGCTGTGGATCGGCTCGGGAGTGATCGGGGGACTGGGACTGGGGCTCGGCTACATCTCCCCGGTCTCAACACTCATCAAGTGGTTTCCCGACCGGCGCGGCATGGCAACCGGCATGGCGATCATGGGCTTTGGCGGTGGAGCCATGATTGGCGCGCCCCTCGCCGACCGACTGATGAAGGTGTTCGCCACGTCGACCTCCGTCGGTGTGTGGCAGACATTCCTCGTGTTGGCTGCTGGATACTTCATCTACATGATTGCCGGCTCCCTCGGTTATCGTCTGCCGGCGCCAGGCTGGAAGCCGAAAGGCTGGGAGCCCAAGCCCCGCACGGCGCTGATCACCCACCGGAACGTAGATCTGAACACCGCCACGGTCACTCCGCAGTTCTGGTTCGTGTGGGGCGTGCTCACCCTCAACGTCACGGCCGGCATCGGCATCATCGGGATGGCCTCTCCGATGCTGCAGGAGGTCTTCGGTGGCCGGCTGATCGGCGTGAGCGCGCCGTTCGAGCAATTGAACCCGACGCAGCACGCCGCCATCGCAACGCTAGCCGCCGGCTTCACCGGGCTGCTGTCGCTGTTCAACATCGCCGGTCGGTTCTGCTGGGCGTCCTTCTCGGACTACATCGGCCGCAAGCCCACCTACATGGTGTTCTTCCTGCTCGGTATTGTGCTCTATGCGTCGATCCCCTGGACCGCAGCCGCGGGAAGCCTGGCGCTGTTCGTCGGCTTCTTCTGCATCATCCTCTCCATGTACGGCGGCGGGTTCGCGACGGTGCCGGCGTACCTCGCAGATCTGTTCGGCACGCGGATGGTGGGCGCCATCCACGGACGCCTGCTGACCGCGTGGTCGGCAGCCGGAATCTTCGGGCCCGTTATCGTGAACTACATCCGCGAATACCAGCTGAACCACGGCGTGGCGCACGCTCACGTCTACACCATCACCATGTACGTCCTCGCCGCGATCCTCGTGCTCGGGTTGATCTGCAACATCCTGGTGCGCCCCGTGGCCGAGAAGTACTTCATGACCCCGGCCCAGGAGGCCGCGCTTGACGCCGCGGATGCGCAAGCGGCTGCAGCGGCGCGCGCCGCGGCGGAAACCGTCTCGGCTGCGAAGCCGTCCTCCCCCGCCTGGAAGGTGACTGCCGCGTGGCTTGCGGTGGGCATTCCGATCGCCTGGGGCGTGTGGGTGACCCTGCAGAAAGCCGCGATTCTCTTCGGGCTCTGACGCGGCCGGGCGCCGACGCGGCCCAGATCCGGCGGCTTCAGCTGCCGTGCCGGTCAGCGCGAGGGGTCGGGCGCTCCGCGCGCTTCAGCTCTACCGGCCAAAAACGCGCTGTAGGTGGCCGTAAAGAAACGCCGTGGTCAGGCCGAACAGCAGCAGCCCGATGAGCGCGGCGGCGCCCCAAGACCAGCACGAAGAACAGCCAGAAGTTGCGGTGGCTCCCGGCCTCGCCCACCACGCGGGCGAGCGTCTTGTTGATGCAGGCGAGTCCTGTGACATGCAGGATTAGGGTGAACACGATCAGGGGCAGCGCCCACGCCCAGTCACCTACCCAGCTCATTGACAGCACGCGAGAGCTCCTCTGGCTCGAATGTGGTCCAGCGAGCCGCTGCCTCGCGCGTTCGCGGCATGCGTCGGGTGCAGCCGGCGGACGACCGGCCGGTTCGCCGCTTAGCTGAGGGTGAGCGCGAAAGAGATGGAGCGGGAAACGAGACTCGAACTCGCGACCCCGACCTTGGCAAGACCTGAAGAACCTTTATAAATCATAGACATGGCCTAACAAAACCGGCCGGTTCGGGCCATTGGAATCAATAACTTGCCACGCCGCGCGTGCCAACTGCGTGCCAAGCCTCGAGGATGCACGGGTCGCTTACGCGCTTCCGTGCTCTCCACGAGTTTGAGGCTGCCCCTCGCCTCGGGAGACGCAATTTGACGCGGCACTATCCTTCACGTATTTTACGTGACAGATGGCAATAAAGCACAATATTACTGTCGCGATCGAGCCCGCGCTGCTCAAGAAGGCACGCGCAGTCGCGGCACGCCGGGGGCGGAGCGTGAGCGCACTGCTCGCGGATGAGTTGCGGCAACTCGTCGCCGAAGATGCGCGGTACTCCGCGGCGCGCAAACGAGCGTTGGCGCTCTTTGGGACCCCCCTGCCTCTTGGAGGCACGCCGCTGAGCCGCGAGGAACTTCATGAGCGACGTCGTATTCGTTGATTCCAACGTCCTGATTTATGCACACGACGCAGACGCCGGTTCGAAGCGCGACCGAGCGGTCGAGAAATTGCGGCTGTTATGGGAGTCGGGCGCCGGACGGCTGTCGGTGCAGGTACTCCAGGAATTCTATGTCAACGTAACCAAAAAGCTGGCGACGCCAGTTTCTCGATCAACGGCCCGTGAGGTGATCAGTAGTTACGGCGCGTGGGTGCTCGAGCCGACGACACCCGAAACCGTCACGCGGGCGATCGATATTTCCGCAATGGCACAGATCATGTTTTGGGACGCCCTGATCGTGGCGTCAGCCGAGCAGGTGCAGGCCTCAAAAATCTACAGTGAGGATCTAAACGCCGGCCAGACAATCGCCGGAGTTACGATCGTCAATCCGTTTGCGTTCGCCTGACGCCGCGAGTTCCCAGCCGCGAACGCGCAGCCAGGCTTTAGACTGACACGCGGACGCGTCAGGCTGGGCTCGTCTATGGAATCAGCGCCGTGCCTGAAACGGAACTCCGTCTCGTCGCGCGCGAACGGATCGAGAGCCGGGCAGCGACGGTCGCCGCGGTTTTGCCTGCTCTTGACCCGAAGGCGCCTGTCGCGAACGACGGCTTTGCGGCATTGATAATGCCCGCTACTGCGGCACGACGCGTGCGCCTTCGCCATTTCCCTCGATGTAGACCTTCTGGCCCACAACCAGGTTCGGGCCGGTCGGTTGCGTCACCGCTACCAGCACCCCGGAGTGCACGCGGACAATGATCTGTTGCGCTGGAATGGGTGTGTCGTACTTCTTCTGGACGGCGTTGCCCGCGAGCGCACCCCCGAGCGCGCCCGCCACCATCGCCACGTCACGACCGCTGCCCCCGCCGATCAGGCTTCCGATGCCGAGGCCGGCCAAGCCACCGACCACTGCACCCATTCCGGCGTGGTGGTTGTCAGATAGCGTCGTGGAGGTGACCTGCTCGATCACGCCTTGGCGAATCTCCATAGCGCCCGGTTGGGCAGCCGATTGTGAGCCAGTCGCGACACAAGCGCTGATTGTGACCACGAGCGCGCCCACAATGCCGATCCACAAGAAACGGTTGAGCATGTCTTCTTTCCTACTTAGACTCGTCCCACACAAAAATCCGCTTCCAGTCGTCCTTCATGCTGATAACTGTCCAGCCCTGCTTTTTTGCCTGATCGTACAGCGCCTGCGGGAAGGTGCCGACCTTGGATTCATGCAGGCCCTCGGCTGGTCCGTACGCGTATTCACGCTTCGCATCGTCGTGCAGCACGAGCATCGCCAGCCGTGCGCCGTCGCCTGCCTTCGTGTACTCGAGCATCTGTTGATCGCCGACGGAGTTGCCGAACGCAGCAACCGGACGCCGACCGATTTCCAGGTAAATGCCCTCAGGCTTGCCGGCATGGTCGTCATCCAGCATCAGCCTGGGCTCCTTGATCAGGGTGGGCTTACCACTCTTGTCATACCCGTACTTCGTCGCAAGGGCGGTGCCAACCACCTGCTCGGGCGGGACGCCGTACACCTGCGCGGCATACACCCGCACGAAATCCTGGCCACCCCCGGTGACGATATAAGTCTTGTAGCCATTAGCGCGCAGGTAGCTCAGCACCTCCTGCATCGGCTTATAGGTCAGGTCGGTATATGGTCGCTTCCAGCGGGGATCCTTTGCCGCCGCGAGCCATTTCTTCGCTTCGGCGCTGAATTCGTCCACCGACATGCCGGTGAGCGTAGCGACCGCTATCTTCTCCAGATCCTGCAGCGTGAACTTTGCCATCGCTTCGCGATCACCCGACATCACGGTCTTGAACGGCTCGACGTTCGCAAGTTCCGGTTTTGCCTTGACCACGGCCGGCACTCGGTCCAGGCAGTACATCACCTGGGAGTACATCGGGTGCTCAACCCATAGCGTTCCGTCCTGGTCGAACGTGGCGATGCGCGCCTCGGGCGGCACGAATTTCTGGCTCGTCGGTGTCGTGGTCGCGTTCACGAACTCGACGATGGCCTTTTTGGCCGCGCCATCGTTCCACGAAGGCAGGGGATCGGTTTGAGCGAGAGCCTGCGCCCCCCAAGCAAGCACAAAGATGGCTAGCAGGCGGCGAGTGAATCGCCCGGTCGACACAGAGTTCATGCAACACTCCAACGGTTCAGCAATAAGTGGACTCGAAAAACCGGGCGGCCCGAAGGCCGCCCGCTCAACTCATCAGCAACTCTAAGATCAGTCACCCGCGTGGCTGGCGGTCCGCTGCTTCTTGACCTCCTGGATGACCTGGGTGAGGTTGTAGCTCTCCGGGTCCTGCAGCGGCGGGAACGGCCCGTAGGACTCAAGCTCCTTCAGCCATAGGATCTGGCCCAAGGGAATGATGTTCCAGTCGTAGAGGTACGCGGTCACCGGGCCTGCCAGTGCGCCACCCTGGGCCAAGAGGCTCTTCATGTCGTCGCCGACAGACCCCTCGAAGGGATCGCGCTTGAGATTGTCGACCAGGGGCCACTTATACGTTTCGACCCCTGCAAGCCCGCAGTTCGCGCAGCTGCCGGCCATAGAAAAGTAGAGCTTCCAGTTCTTGTACCGCACCGCCGAAGGGACAGGGCCGGTGTAGTAGAAAAACGTGTCGCGTGCGGACTTGGCTGATTTGCCTTCCAGATAATCGCGCTGGTCAAAACCGTCGAGCGTCGTCTTGACGATCCCCGCGTACTTGCCGGCCTCGATCTGCTTCTTGAGCCCATCACCCTTGGGGCCGCCGGCGATGTCCACCAGCGTGGGCAGCCAATCGAGCGACGCGAAGATGTCATCCAGAACCGTGCCGGGCTTGATGTGGCCGGGCCAGCGGATGACCGCCGGAGCCCGCATGCCGCCTTCCCAGGTAGTCAGCTTGCCACCCTTGAAGGGCGTATTGCCGCCATCGGGGAACGTGATCACCTCCGCACCGTTGTCGGTGGTGAAGACCAGGATGGTGTTGTCCAGCTGGCCCATGTCCTCGAGCTTCTTGATCACGTAGCCGATGTTGTCGTCCATCTGCTTCATGCCGGCCTCGTTGACGCCCCAGTCCATGCCGCCCGGCTCACCCACCATGGCCATGTACTTGGGTGACAGCACGGTCGTGATGTGCATGCGCGCCGGGTTGTACCAGACGAAGAAGGGTTTGTTGGTCTTCTTCGGGTCGTTACGGTCCAAGAAGTCGACGACCTTGGAGGAGATTTCCTCGTCCACCGTCTTCGAGCGCTCCAGAGTCAGCGGACCCTGGTCCTCGCACGACTGGTTCGCTTCCGTGCCATCCGAGGAGTGGCACCAGATAACCGGTCGCGGGGGCGTCAGGCACACATTTGTCTTTGGATCCACAGCACCGGGAACTTCGGCGAGGCCCTTGATCGGGGTGTTCTTGCACGGCGGTGCAATCGCCTGATCCGTCGGGGTGCGGTTGATGTCGGGGAAGCTCACGCCCTGCATCGCATCCAGGTGGTAGAGATAGCCCCAGAACTCCTGAAAGCCATGTGCTGTCGGCAGCGCCTGCGTGTGATCCCCCAGGTGGTTCTTGCCAAACTCACCCGTGTTGTAGCCCAGGTCGTGGAGGAACTTTGCCAGCGCCGGGGTACCCGGACGCAGGTACGAGGGGCTGCCTGGCAGCTGCGGAGGGATCATGCCGGTGCGTAGCGGATGCATGCCGGTGAAAAAGGCGTTGCGCCCAGCGGTGCAGCTCTGCTCGGCGTAATACGTCATGAAGATGGCGCCTTCATTGCCGATGCGGTCAATGTTCGGGGTCTTACCGACCATCAGGCCGCGATGGTAGATGCTCGGCTGCATCCAGCCGATGTCATCCCCCATGATGAACACGATATTGGGCTTTTTGTCTTGTGCCGCCGCTGGCCCAGCGATAAATGCCGCTACCACTGATAGCGCGGCCAATAGAAGTTTGGCTGTCTTATGTTTCGACATGATTGCTCCCTACTCGCGTCGCAGTTACCGAAGTGTTTGTAACCCTGATACGGTTGCCGAATAGGGGGTTGCCAACAAGCAGACCTTGTACCTAGTGGAAAATACTCATTGACCACATCCCGTCTCGATCCGACGGTTCCACAACGCTTAGAACGAGCGGCCGCTTTCGGGGAAGTTATTTAGTCGCCGCGCCGTCCGCGGTTGGCCGATCTGAGCCGGTCGTGCTAGGCCGCGAGTCAAGGACTCCTGTTGACCTATTTCGTTGAAAAACTATTGAACGGGATGCATGTTTTCAAGGTCTTAGTGAGTAGGAGCGGCGGAGGGAGCGCACGGGCATCGGCAAGCAAGACCGACTGTTTTATTCCTTCAACCTTGATGAGCACGTACCGGCGGACCATCTGCTCCGCGGCATTGATCGGTTTCTCGACCTGGCGGATCTGCGCCAACACCTCGCACCCTTCTACAGCCACACTGGACGACCCTCAGTCGATCCGGAGCTCATGGTGCGGATGCTGCTGGTCGGTTACTGCTTTGGCATCCGCTCTGAACGCCGGTTGTGCGAAGAAGTGCATCTGAACCTGGCGTATCGCTGGTTCTGCCGACTGGGGCTCGAAGACAAGGTTCCCGATCACTCGAGCTTTTCGAAGAACCGGCACGGCCGGTTCCGCGAGAGCGATGTGTTCCGACACGTGTTTGAAGGCGTGGTACGCCGCTGCATGGCCGAGGGGCTGGTGCGTGGTGAGGGCTTTGCGATCGACGCGAGCGTCGTGAAGGCCGATGCCAACCGCCAACGCGGTGTCCCGAGCACGCAGAGCATCGACTGGAGTAATCCGGAACTTGGCACGCGTGCGGTCCACGAGTATCTACAAGCGCTGGAACAAGACGGCCCGGTAGGCGTGGCACCGATGAACATCTCGCTCACCGATCCGGCCGCGCGCTGGACCGCAGCTCCGGGAGGCCCGGCGTTCTATGCGTACTCGACCAACTACTTGGTCGATGTCCACGCCGGCGTGATCCTCGATGTCGAGGCGACCGCGGCGCATCGGACCGAAGAGACTAATGCCACTAAGACCATGATCGACAGGGTTGAAGAGCGCTTTGATCTCAAACCCCAGCGCTTAATCGGCGATACCGCCTACGGATCCGCGGCGATGCTGGGCTGGTTGGTGGACGAGAAGCAGATCGAGCCGCACATCCCGGTGTGGGACAAGACTCAACGCACGGATGACTCATTGTCCAGCAGCGCCTTCCAGTGGGACGAACAGCGCGACGAATACCGCTGCCCGCAGGGCTATGCGCTGCGCAGTGAGTGGCGCCCGTTCGCTACGGCGCGCACCCACATCACCAAGGCCGACACCATCGTCTATCGTTCTCGCCAATCCGATTGCGCGACATGTCCGCTGAAGTCTCGCTGCTGCCCGAGTACACCGATCCGCAAGATCACGCGCAGCATCTATGAAGCTGCGCGCGATGTGGCTCGCGACATCGCCAAGACCCGCTTGAGGTCTACGTTCGTCCGAACGCATGGCGTGAAGGTGATTTCGAATGGCAGCTTTCAGGAGGCCATTTCGGTTTATGGAACTTCCGGTCCTGGCCGGGAGCCGCCGGTCGGCGGGCGATAGCGCGTACTTACGGTCTACAACTGGTCGTGGCCGGGAAGCGCCTGACAGAGTTCCAAATGCCGGACACTCATCAAGGGGTCTCGGGGTCAAAAGCGGGCCAATCCACACGTCAGTCCGTCCGTCGATAGACACTAGGCACCCCGTCCCCAATCAGCCGCCCTGCGCGGCTGGCGGTACGCCGCCGCAGGTTACTTGAGCACTAAGCGGCGGCCGTTCGTTTGCGACGCCAGGCAGCGGCACGATCGGCCCCGCGGAATTACGGGCTACGTGCGACTAAGAACGCTCCTTCAAGCGGCACGCCGGTAAATCGGGCGGCATTGTCCCGATTGCCCTTGCTGCGATGGATCAGCAGGTTGCGTATCCGCCGCTGAGATGTCCGACCTGCTGTCCCGTCTTGGACCAGCCGTATGACAAGAGCGGCGAAAACACAGTAGTTGGCCGGATAGCGGGGTGTCCGCGTTTGCAGCAACTCCCGGTCAGCACCGCGGCATTGATGCGTCCAATTCCAGCCCTGAGCACCCATATGCCAAGCAGCCGGACCCCCAGGCGCTGTCGAAGTATTTGGCGCCTTTCGACGACGGTTGCGGCAAACGGGTTCGAGTTTTTACCAAAACTGGCGCAATACCTCGGCCGCTTTTCGAGAGACGACGGGCCATGATTGTGCCACCCGCGATGGGTACGTCGGATCGAATGGATGTCGCCATGCGGTGCATGACCTGCAACGTGTGCAACGAGGTCTATTCGGCCCTTCGGGTGCTATCGGCCGAGGCGACGTGCGAGAACAATCGACCAGCCTTGCTTTGTGCGCCTTCGGTCCGGGGGATTTTCTAGTGAGCTCTCGAGCAGACCCTGAATCCGTGCCCTCGATTACCGCCCGCCCATCCCTGGCGGAGAAGGCGCAGTTCGTCAGTGTCGCAGTGGCACGGGGTTTGACGGAGTCCGCCCTGGCGCTGAAAGCCATCCGCACGTACCTGAGTTTTGCTCCGGTAGCGTCGAATACCCGACCCGATGCCCGGATACGGGCGACGGATCGGATCACGATCCGACTGCGCCCCGGAGACGGCGGATGGGTCGCGCGTCGGGCGGCGGAGCGCGGGATGAAGAGCTCGGCCTACATCGCCGCCCTCGTTCGCGCCCACGTCTCAGGCCACCCGCCGCTGCCAGAAGACGAAGTCCGGACCCTCAAGCGGGCCGTCTCGGTGCTGGCCGAGATGGCCCGGATCTTGAACAACCAGTCGTCAACCCAGTTCACGCGCGATGATCTGCAGCACACTCGCGCGGCCGTCGCCGCGGTTGAGAAGCACGTGCAGGACTTTGCCAAAGCCTCCCTGATCGCCTGGGAGAGCCGCGTTGAATAGACCTGCGTCCCTTCTGTCTCCCAGGCGAGAACCGCTCTTGGATCTATACAGTGCCGGTCGCTCGGGTCTCGGGCGACGGGATCGATTCACAGCCATACAGCTGGAGCACATCCGGCGCACTGTACGGCGCACGCCTGAAGTCATGGTTAAGGTCACGGGCGGCGGCCGAACCATTAAGGGCGTCGCCGCGACTCTTGCGTATATCAGCCACGATGGCGAAGCGCAGTTTGAGGATGATCGGGGTCGCTCGATCGAGAAGTCCGAGCAGAAGGCGCTGCTGAAGGAGTGGCATCTGGAACTCTCTTCCGGCCAGTATCGGCCCACCAGAACTGCGGAGGGTCGGGCTCGGCGGATCAAGCTCGTCCACAACGTGGTGCTGTCGATGCCCTCTCCCACTCCCGCCAAGGCGGTCCTGGCTGCGGCGCGCCACTTCGCCCGGGAGAAGTTTGGGGCACAGCACCGCTACGTCATGGCGCTGCATACGCACCAGCAGCACCCGCACGTGCATCTCGTCATCAAGGCCGAGCCTGAGGATGGCCGAAAACGGTTACGCATCGACAAAGCGATGCTCCGCGAATGGCGCGAGGACTTTGCCCAGGCAATGCGCGCTCAGGGAATTGCGGCGAACGCCACTCCACGCGCCTGGCGTGGCCAGAGTAAGCGCTCGACACTTGACCGGGCCTTCTGGGCTGAGCGCAACGGTCGCTCGTCTGTCGTGGCGGCGCACATGCGGGGGATTCTTCCCGAGATCAAAAGCACCGGCACCTTCCGGGATCCGGGCCGGGCAAAGCTGATCGAGTCTCGCAAGACCGTAGTCGCCGGCTGGGAAAGCATCGCCCGGGCGCTCGACTCCCACGGCGAGATCGAGCTTGCGGGCGATGTGCGCTACTTCGTGAGCCAGATGCCCCGAGTGCTCACGAATCGTGAGCGGCTCGCGGCGGATTTCATCACCTACGTAAACCGTGAGCGGTCCAGGAAACGCGCTACCGCCGAGCGCGTGCGCGATCGCGCACAAGAGTACACGCGATGAGCTGCAAGCCACGTTATGGCACGGCGCCGCCGCTCGACAGCCTGCCGCCGCTCTATCTGCCCGAAGAAGTGGCGGGTTATCTGCGTGTCAGCCCGAGGACCGTCAAGCGGTTCATCGCCTCAGGTAAGCTAAGGGTGACTCGCTTCGGACGTTCGCCCCGGGTATCGGAAGAAAATCTGCAGACGTTTCTGCGGGAGGGGACATGCAAGTTCAACGAGAACGCGCGGGAAAATTCTTCCTCAAGCAGCGCGGACCGCAAGGCACCTGGTACATCTGTTGGTACAGCGGTGACTCTCGACAGACAGAGCGTCTTTCAACTGGCTCAAGCGACCTCGAGACGGCGCGCAAGGCGCTCTATGAGTACGCCCTCCGGCACGATCGGGTCGACCCCCAGCCTGACGCCCAACTCGCCCGAGTGATGCAGACCTGCTGGGTGAGCTACGCCCAGTACCTGCCGAGCGCCCACACGCACCTGGCGGCGCAGCGCGATGCGCTCGAGATCTGGGGCGACGTGACCGTCCGTGCGCTCGACCGGCGCAAGCAGCTCGAGTTCGTAAAAGCCATGAGAGCGCGGGGTCTGGCTGACTGGACTATCAGCACGCGCCTCAGGCGCATCTGGGCCACGATGAACTGGTTCAAGCGCGACAACCCGGACCTGCAGGTGCCGGAACCCGTAACGGCTGCCGACTGGAAACCGGTTCTGCAGGACAACGACAAGACGTACTCTCTTCGGGAACTCAGCGCGCTGTTCAACGCCGCCGCCTCACAGACTCCTGACTTACGTTACACCCGTCAGCACTGGTGGCGTTTTCTGGTGCTGGCAGTCGGCACCGCCTCACGCGAGGCCGCGCTGCGTGAACTGACCTGGGACCAGGTGGACCTGAAGCTCGGGCGCATTTATCTGAATCCCGCCGGGCGACGACAGACCAAGAAGCGACGCCCCACGGTGCCGATATCACCGACGCTCGGCCGGGAGCTGGACTCCTGGACCCGGGACGGCGCGCATGTGATCACCTACTACGGCAAGGCGCTCTCAACGCGCGAGTTCTTCGATCGTCTTGCAGAGATCGCGGGCGTCACCGGCGGACCCAATGTGATTCGCCATACCGTGCGCACCTTCCTCGCGGAAGCGGGTGTCCCTGACGCGGAGGCCGACGTCTTCATGGGTCACAAGGCCGAAGGCAGCGCGACAGGTAAGCGCTACATCCATCGGCGGCCGGAATATCTGCGGGGCGTTATTGACGGCATCGAAGCCCTGTTCAGGGCCCTGGGCGAGTTCGTCGAGCAACCCTTCAAGGGACTCGAATGGACCGATCAACCGCCGCCGGATGATGCGTTTTCAGGCTTACTGCGTGCCAAGTGCGTGCCAACCCAGCGCACTCACCTTTGCAACGTGTTGAATTTGGAGCGGGAAACGAGACTCGAACTCGCGACCCCGACCTTGGCAAGGTCGTGCTCTACCAACTGAGCTATTCCCGCATCCAGGGGAGCGCGAATTTTATTTACACCCTTTGCGAAGTCAAGGCGAGCGGACCTTCGGGCCCACCTGAGCTTAAGGTTAACAGATCGATAAAATCTCTTCAATAATAAAGAGTTGTCGACTCTATCTAACGTTTAAGTTCAGGCCAGGCCGCCCGCAAATACATCACCATCGAGAGCAGCGTCGCAGCAGCAGCGACCTCGGTGAGGCCGACGCCGAGGCGATAGGTGGGCAAGTTGAGAAGCGGCACACGGTAGAGCATGAGCGACAGCCCGACGATCTGCAGAATGGTCTTGTACTTGCCGAGCTGTGAGACGGCCACCTTGCGCCGTGCGCCGATCTCGGCCATCCACTCGCGCAGTGCCGAGATGGTGATCTCACGGCCGATGATGATGGCCGCGGTCAACACGATCAGTGCGCGTGCGTCGCGACTGACCAGGAGCACCAGCGCCACGGCAACGATGAGCTTGTCCGCGACCGGATCGAGGAAAGCACCGAGGCGGGAGATCTGCCCGAGCCTGCGGGCGAAGTAGCCGTCGAGCGAATCGGTGACGCCCGCCGCGGCGAACAGGATGCCTGCTGCCGGATCCGCCCACGGATACGGCATGTAGAAGAGCAGCACGATCAGGGGGATGGCGGCGATGCGCGTCCAGGTGAGAGTGTTCGGCAGGTTCCAGTCCATGCGGCTCGCCTACGCGCCCGGGTGCAGGTGATCATAAAGACTTCGCGCCAGCGCCGCGCCGATTCCGCTCACCTGGGTCAGATCCGCGATGCCGGCGCGCATCACTCCCTGCAGTCCGCCAAAGTGTTTGAGCAGCGCGCGACGCTTGGCGGGCCCCAGTCCCGGCACCACCTCGAGCACCGACTCGTTGTAGCGCCGGGCGCGCTTCCTGCGGTGGCCGCTGATGGCGAAGCGATGCGCCTCGTCGCGGATCCGCTGAATGAGTCGCGACGCGGGCGAATGGGTCGCGAACGTCACCGGCGTGCCGGCACCGTACACGTACAGCCGCTCATGCCCGCTCTTGCGCTCCGGCCCCTTGGCAACACCGACCAGCGCCAGGTCGCCGAAGCCGAGCTCGTTCAGCGCGTCGTGGACCTGACTGATCTGGCCCGCCCCGCCGTCGATCAGCAGCAGGTCCGGCGCCGGAACCTCGCCATCGCGCACGTGCCGATAGCGCCGCTCGAGCGCCTGGCGCAGTGCCGCGTAATCGTCCCCTGGCGTCACTCCGCGGATGTTGAAACGCCGATACTCCTTCTTGAGCGGTCCCTCGGGCCCGAATACCACACACGAGGCGACCGTGCCCTCCCCGCCGGTATGACTGATGTCATAGCACTCGAGCCGCTGTGGCGGTTCGGGCAGATCCAGCTCCCGGGCCAGGTCGAGCAGCATCTCCTCCATGCCGGCGCGTTGCGCCAGCCGCATGCGCAGTGCCTGGGTCGCATTTTCCCGCGTCAGCTCCACCCAGCGCAGCGGCAGCCCGCGCACCGGATGCCTGACATGCACTGCGCGCCCGAGGCGGCTGCCGAGCGCCTCGCTCAGCGCAGCCGTTTCTTCGATCCGACTGCCCAGCAGCACCTCCGCGGGCGCCTCGGCCGTCGCGTAGTACTGCATCACGAACGAAGCCAGCGCCTCATGCGGCTCGGCGAGCGCCGCGGGTGGAAAGTAGCTGGTGGTGCCGAGATTGCGCCCGCCGCGCACCAGCATCACACTCACGGCATATTCGCCCGCCGCGCCGACGATTGCGAACACGTCCACGTCGCGCTCATCCTCCGCCGTCACCACCTGCTGTGCGTGGACGCGCTGCAGCGCCGCGATCTGATCGCGCAGCTGCGCGGCGCGCTCGAACTGCAACTCGCCCACTGCTTCCTCCATGCGCGCCTGCCGCTCGGCCTGCACCTCGTCGCTGCGGCCCTCCAGCACCTTCACCGCTGCAGTGATGTCCTGGGCGTACGCCTCACGGGTAATGAGTCCCACACACGGTGCGGAGCAACGGCCGATCTGGTGCTGCAGACACGGCCGGCTGCGATTGGCGAAGAAGCTGTCGCGGCAGTTGCGGATGCGGAACAGCTTCTGCAGCTGATTCAGCGTGTCGCGCACGGCGCCGGCGTTGGGAAAAGGCCCGAAATACCGGCCCGGAGCGTTGCGCGCGCCGCGATAGAATTCCAGGCGCGGAAACGCGTGCTCGACGTACAGGTGGATGTACGGGAAGCTCTTGTCATCGCGCAGTACGATGTTGAAGCGTGGCTTGTGCGCCTTGATCAGGTTGTACTCGAGCAGCAGCGCCTCGGTCTCGGAGTTGGTGACAGTCACCTCGATGGCGCTGATCTGGGCGACGAGCGCCTGCACCTTGGGATCGACGTTGTGCGCCGCGAAGTAATGGCTGACCCGATCGCGCAGACTGCGCGCCTTGCCGACATACAGCAGCTCCTGATCCGCGCCGTACATGCGGTAAACGCCAGGACGGCGCGGCAGCGCTGCGATGTACTCCTTGTGATCGAACACGCCGTTAGGTCCCCTGCCTCAGGGCTCGCGGGCGCCGCGGCGGCGGCAATCGCGCGCGCTCGCGGGCGCGTGCTACGACCTCGCGGAACATCGCCGGCGTCAGCCGGCGGGTGGCGGTGTTGTAGCGACTGCAATGATACGAATCGATCAGCCACCGTGTCGCGGGCAACGCGTGCTCGTGCCCGTGTGCGAACGGGTACCGCGCGGCAGCGAGCCCGAGCGCCATGAGCACGGCGCCGTGCGCGATGCGCCCGAGCGCCAGGTAGACACGCACCTCACGCAGCTCGCGCAGCTCCTGCACCAGGTAGGCGTTGCAGCAGCGCACCTCCGCCGGCAGCGGTTTGTTCTGCGGCGGGACGCATTTCACCGCATTGGCGATGCGGATATTGCGCAGCCGCAGCTTGTCAGTGGCGGAATGGGACTCCGGCTCACTGGCGAGCCCGGCCTCGTGCAGCGTCCGATACAACAGGATGCCCGCGTGGTCGCCGGTGAAGGGGCGACCGGTGCGGTTGGCCCCGTGCATGCCAGGCGCCAACCCCACGATCAGGATGCGCGGCGCCGCGGCGCCGAACGACGGCACGGGTCGCGCCCAGTATTCGGGGTGGCGGCGCCGGGTCTGCGCCAGGAAGGCCGCCAGGCGCGGACAGCGCCGGCACTGCGGATCGTAGGCGACCCCTGGCTCGGAGCTGCCGCCCGGCTCGCTCATGGTGGTGTCGCGCGCGGATCCGCTTCAGGGGGCGGCGGCTTTGGCAGCCCGCTTCTCGGCGCGACGGCTCTGGCTGTGCTCGGCGATCAGCATCGCCAGCTCGAGCGCCTGCTCGTGATTCAGACGGGGGTCGACGCTCGAGCGATATGCGCGTGCGAGGTCCTGATCGGTCAGGCCTCGCGCACCGCCGGTGCACTCGGTGACATCGTCACCGGTGAGCTCGATGTGCACGCCGCCGAGATAGGACCCCATGTCGGCATGGATACGGAACGCGAGATCCACTTCCTTGAGGATGTTCTCGAAGCGTCGCGTCTTGATGCCGCCGGTGGTGGTTTCGGTGTTGCCGTGCATGGGATCGCATACCCACAGCACTGTCTGTCCGGTCTGGCGCACCGCTTCGATCGCTTTCGGCAGCGCGGTCGCCAGATCACGGGCCCCGAAACGATGGATGAAGGTCAAGCGACCCGGCTGGTTCTGCGGGTTGAGAGTGCTCACCAACCCCTGCAGCCAGGCGGTATCCATGGCGGGTCCGACCTTCACGCCGATCGGATTGGCGATGCCGCGGAAGTACTCGACGTGCGCGCCGTCGAGGGCTGCAGTACGCATGCCAATCCAGGGCATGTGAGTCGAGAGGTTGTACCAGCGATTCTGGCGGGGAATGAAGCGTGTCTGCGCCTGCTCGTACAGCAGATGCAGCCCCTCGTGACTGGCGTAGAAGTCGACCAGCGTGGCCTCGTGGACGCGCTGCCCGCTGATGCCCTCGAAGAAGTCCAGCGCATCGCCGATCGATTTCACGATCCGCTCGTAGGCGCTCTTCAGCGGCGCCTGGTGCACGAAGCCGAGATCCCAGTACTCGGGGTGATGCAGGTCGGCGAACCCGCCCTCCACCAGCGCGCGCACGAAGTTCAGCGTCAGCGCGGCGCGCTCGTAGCCGCGCAGCAGCAGCTCCGGGTCGGGCGCACGTGCAGCAGCGGTGAACTCCGGACGATTCACCAGATCGCCCCGGTAGCTCGGTAGCGTGAGCGCGTCGCGGGTCTCGGAGTCGGCCGAGCGCGGCTTGGCATACTGCCCGGCCATGCGACCGACCCGGATCACCGGCTTCTTCAGCCCATGCAGCAGCACGAGGCTCATCTGCAGCAGGATCTTCAGCTTCTTGGCGAGGGTATCGGACTCGCAATCGGCGAATGTCTCCGCGCAGTCACCGCCCTGCAGCAGGAACGCCTCGCCGCGCTGCGCGGCGGCCAGCCGCGCCCGCAGCGCCTCGACCTCCCACGACACGACGATCGGCGGCAGCCGCGAGATCTGCGCCACGATGCGCTCGAGCGCCTTCGGGTCGGCATAGACGGGCTGCTGCTGGACCGGCTTGCTCTGCCAGCTCGCACTGTGCCAGGCGGTGGTTTCGGGCGATCGCATGGGCGGGGATCGTAGCATGCAGCCTGCCGGCGATTGCCGGGCCAGGTCGGCGCCGGGCCGGCGGCCCCCGGCAACTGGCGCCGGCGCAGCTTCGAGGGCAGAATGCGCCCCTTTTCGGAAAGGGCTTATGCATCGCGTACTGGTTCTCGGCGCCGGCAAGATCGGCGCACTGATCTCCGGATTGCTTGCCGAATCCGGTAGTTACGCCGTTCAGCTGGCGGATGTCGACGGCGCGACCGCCGAGGGGGTGGTGCGTGCCCACAACAGCAAGCACCTCAGCGGCTTTGCCCTCGATGCCAGCAACGCACCGGCACTCGAACAGCACCTGGTAACGCGCCCAGTGGACGCGCTCATCTCGAGCCTGCCCTACTACTGTAACGTCGCGGTCGCCGAGGCTGCACGCCGGGCGCACACCCATTATTTTGACCTCACCGAGGACGTCGAGGTCACGCGTGCCGTGCGCGCGGTCGCCGCCAACGCCGCGCAGGCGTTCGTGCCACAGTGCGGCCTGGCACCCGGGTTCATCAGCATTGCCGCCGCCGAGCTGATGACGCATTTCGAGGATGTGCGTGCGGTGAAGCTGCGGGTCGGCGCCCTGCCGCAGCATCCCAACAATGTCCTCAAGTACTCGCTCACCTGGTCGACGGAGGGGCTGATCAACGAGTACGGCAACCCGTGCCAGGCGATCAGCGACGGCCGCCTGGTGGATGTGGCGCCGCTCGAGGGGCTGGAGGAAATCGAGATCGACGGCATGCGCTACGAAGCGTTCAACACCTCCGGCGGCCTCGGCTCACTGGCGGATACGCACGGCGCCCGTATCGAATCGATGAACTACAAGACCATCCGCTATCCGGGGCATTGCGCGCAGATGCGCCTGCTGATGAACGATCTGAAGCTCAACCATGACCGCGCGACGCTCAAGCGCATCCTGGAGAACGCGGTGCCGCAGACGCTGCAGGACGTGGTGATCGTCTACGCCGCGGTCACCGGCAGGCAGGAGGGGCAGCTGCGCGAGGAAAACTACGTCAACAAGATCTATCCGCAGATGATCGCCGGCCGGCTCTGGTCGGCCATCCAGGTAAGCACGGCGGCGGGCATCAGCGCAGTCGTCGATCTGGTGCTGGAGAACAAAGGCCGCTACCGCGGCTTCGTCTCACAGGAGAGCTTTCGCCTCACGGATATCCTCGCCAATCGCTTCGGCCGCTACTACGCGCCGGGCGGCACCAAGCAGGTGTCCGGCGAACTGGTCGTCGCCGGCAAGACCGGCCATCAACGCCGCCGCAAGGCGGCAAACGGGTAAAGCATGGACACCGACGCAGTGCTGAAGCGACTGGGTCTCGGCCCGCTCAATCCGGGCGCGTGGTCGGGACTGCGCGGCTGGTCGACAGCAGCCGATGGCTCACTCATCAATGTGCGTAACCCAGCCAACGGCACGCTGCTCGCGCAGGTACGCCCGGCGACGGCCGAGGACTACGAGCACGTGCTCAGCTCGGCGCAGACGGCCGCGCGAGCCTGGCGCGACGTGCCAGCGCCGAAGCGCGGCGAGGTGGTGCGCCTGCTGGGCGAGGAGTTGCGCCGTCACAAGAGCGACCTCGGCGCGCTGGTCTCGCTCGAGAACGGCAAGATCCTCGCCGAGGGCGTGGGCGAGGTGCAGGAGATGATCGACATCGCCGACTTCGCGGTCGGCCAGTCGCGCATGCTCTACGGGCTGAGTATGCACTCCGAGCGACCGCAGCATCGCATGCTCGAGCAGTGGCACCCGCTCGGTGTCATCGGCATCATCACCGCATTCAACTTTCCGGTGGCCGTGTGGTCCTGGAACGCCTTCCTTGGCGCCATCTGCGGCAATGCCTGCGTGTGGAAGCCCTCCCCCAAGACACCGCTGACCGCACTTGCCGTGCAGCACCTGTGCAACCGCGTCCTCGAGGCGCAGCAGCTGCCGCCGATCTTTCAGCTGTTCATCGACGGCGGCACCGAGCTCGCGAGCCGCCTGGTCGAGGACCGGCGCGTGGCACTCATCTCTTTCACCGGCTCGACGGAGGTTGGCCGCAGGGTCGGCGAGCGCGTCGCGGCGCGCCTCGGCAAGAGTCTCCTCGAGCTCGGAGGCAACAACGCCGTAATCGTCGATGACACGGCCAACCTCGACCTTGCCGTACCGGCCATCGTCTTCGGCGCCGTCGGCACCGCCGGCCAGCGCTGCACTACTACACGGCGCGTGTTCGCCCATCGCGCCATCGCCGCCGAGCTGGAGCGACGGCTGACGCACGCCTATGCCCAGGTACGCATCGGCGATCCGCTCGAGAGCGGCACGCTCATGGGTCCGGTGATCGACAGCCATGCGGTGGAGCGCTTTCAGGACGCCGTCAGCGAGGCACGCCGCGCCGGCGGAGAGGTGCTCTATGGCGGCAACGTGCTCCAGCGTCCGGGCAACTTCGTCGAGCCGACAATCATTCGCGCGCAGAACGAGTGGCCGATCGTCCAGACCGAGACGTTCGCGCCCGTCCTGTATGTCATTGCGGTGGAGTCGCTGTCGGCGGCGATTGCCGCACAGAACGCCTCCGCCCACGGCCTGTCCTCGGCGCTGTTCACCGATCGCCTGCAGAGCGCCGAAACCTTCCTGTCGGCTGCCGGCAGCGACTGCGGTATCGCCAACATCAATCTCGGCACCTCGGGGGCCGAGATCGGCGGAGCCTTCGGCGGGGAGAAGGACACCGGCGGCGGCCGCGAGTCGGGCTCGGACGCCTGGAAAGCCTACATGCGCCGCCAGACCAACACCCTCAACTGGAGTCCCGAGCTGCCGCTCGCACAGGGCATCGAGTTCAACGTCGAGCCGTAGAGCGGGCCGCGGCGACCGCGGCGTATTTCAGCGCCCCGGTAG
Source organism: uncultured Gammaproteobacteria bacterium (assembly GCA_963837075.1). Taxonomy (GTDB): domain Bacteria; phylum Pseudomonadota; class Gammaproteobacteria; order Steroidobacterales; family Steroidobacteraceae; genus 13-2-20CM-66-19. The sequence continues at coordinate 3,134,766 of CAWILY010000009.1, forward strand.
ATACAGGGAGACTCGTGCTCCACCGAGCGGCGAACCATCGAGGGTGAGCTGCCCGCCATACAGCTCCACCGTGTCGCGTACCATCGCCAGCCCGAGGCCGTGACCGGGGACGTTCTCGTCCGCGCGGACTCCGCGCTGCAGCACCCGGGCGCGATCCTCGGCCGAGATCCCCGGGCCGTCGTCCTCCACCACGAGACTCAGCCGCTGGCGCGGATTCGCCGCGGCGTCGGTTCCGCCGGCCGTGAGGCGCACCCGGCTGCGGCACCACTTGCAGGCGTTATCGAGCACGTTGCCGAGAAGCTCGGTCAGGTCGCCGCGATCGCCGATGAATTGCCTGCCGGGAGCAATCGCCAGCTCCAGCGCGAGATCCTTGCCGCCATACACCTTGAGCAGCGCGCTGCGCAGCTCGCCGGCCACCTGCGCAACCTCCACCGGGGCCTGCCCGAGGAGCGCGCCGCCCGAGGCCGCGGCGCGCTTCAGCTGGTGCTCGATGATGTCGCTCATGCGATCGATCTGCGTGCTCACCGTGCCGGCGCGCTCCTCGGCGGGCAGGCTGGAGCGAATCACGGCGAGGGGCGTTTTCAGGCTGTGCGCCAGGTTGCCCAGCGTATCGCGGTAACGTGCGACGCGGCGGCGCTCCCCAACCAGCAGGGCGTTGAGGTTGGTGGACACGCCCGCGAGCTCGCGCGGGTAGCCGCCACCGAGCGTGTCACTGCGGCCCTCCTCCACTTCATGAATCTCGCGCTCCATCCGCCGCACGGGCGCCAGCACCCAGTGCAGCAGCGCCGCCAGCGTCACCAGCAGCACCGCCATCAGACCGACGAACCAGCCGATCAGCTCGCGCCGGAAGCGCCACAACTGCTCCTCGTAGGGGCTGAGGCTCACGGCGACACTGACGGTGAGCGCACGGGCGCCGCTCGGATCGTCCTCGAACTGGATGGCGCGACTCTCGATCGCTACGCGGTCATGGCCGAAGTCCGCGTAGGAAAGGTCGCGCTCCCCACCGGTCAGGAGCGTACCGAAATCGGTATCGACATCGGCACTCGAGGGTGACAGCCATTGATGCTGCTGGGAGCGGATGGCGGCATACAGCCCGGAACGCGGCCTTGCCAGGCGCGGGTCGAGCGCTTGTGGCGGCGGCGCGTAGGCACCGTTTGGCTGCGGCTCGGCGGCCGCGATCAGTGACACCATCTCCGAGTCGAGCACTTGCCGCAGCGAGCGCTCCGACAGTGTGCGGAAGCCGCTGTCGAGCACCCACATCATCAGCCCGAAGAACAGTGCCAGCGGGACGGAGACCGAGACCAGCAGCCGCCGACTGAGCGAGTGCACTTGAGGCTGGCCGCGCTGCCGGTCAGGCTGCCGTGTCGCGCGGCAACGCGAAGCGATAGCCGCGCCCGCGCAGCGTCTCGATCGGATGCAGGGTATCCCCGGGGTCGAGCTTGCGCCGCAACCGCCCGATCAGCACCTCGATGACGTTGCTGTCGCGCTCGAAATCCTGATCGTAGAGCCGCTCGGTGAGCTCGGTCTTGGAGATCACGTCTCCGGCGCGCAGCATCAGATGCTCGAGGATCCGGTACTCGAAGGTAGTGAGCTCGATGGGCGCCGCGTTCACCGCCACGGTCTGCGCACGTGTATCGAGCACGATCGGTCCGCAGCGCAGCTCGGGAGTCGCCCAGCCGCCGGCGCGCCGTAATAGTGCCTGCAGCCGCGCCAGCACCTCCTCGAAATGAAACGGCTTGACGACGTAATCATCCGCGCCGGCCTGCAGGCCGGCCACCTTGTCCTGCCAGTTGTCGCGTGCGGTGAGAATCAGAATCGGGTAGGTCTTGCGCGCCGCACGCAGCCGGCGGATCACCTCGAGCCCTGAGAGACCGGGCAGGCCGAGGTCGATGATCGCCACGTCCAGCGGATTCTCCTGCCCGGCGAACAGGCCCTCGTTGCCATCGCCCGCCACATCGACACTGAAGCCAGCCTCGGCGAGCCGGGTCTTGAGCGACTCGCGCAGCGCCAATTCGTCCTCAACGACCAGCACGCGCATGCGCTGCATCCCTTGATTTCAGAGAATCGAGCCGTCGGCGGCATCGACGTGCACGGTCCAGACCTTGCCGGCCGACTTGTTATAGAGCTTGAGCGCGTACACGGTGCGACTGCCTTCCCGCTCGGTCTGCGCTTTAACCACGCGCGCGTGGTAGCGTTGCTCGGCCATCTTCACCGCCTGATCCATCGACACGCTCGGCGCGGCGGGCGGCGGCACGGCGTACAGTATGCCGCCGCCGGTGGCGCATGCCGCCAGCCACAGGACAACGACCGCGCTGCGTCCGGGTTTCATAGCCGCGCTTCAAGCCTAACGCATTCGCGCTTCGGGCGCCGAGCGTCGCGCGCTGCACGGCCCTCTTCAGGTGCCGTTCAGTTTCGCCTCCTGCCATAACGCGTCCCACTCCGCCGCCGACAGCCGCGTGAGCACGAGAGCGCGCTCACGAGCCAGCGCCTCCATGCGTGCGAAGCGGCGTTCGAACTTGGCGTTCGCTGCGCGCAGCGCGCCTTCTGCATCCACCTGCAGATGCCGACACCAGTTCACGATGGAAAACAAAAGATCGCCCATCTCATCTGCCAGCGCCGCGGCAGCAGGCGGCGAGCGCTGCGGTGCGCCGACCGCAGCGGCCGCGGACGCCAGCTCCGCATCGACCTCGTGCAGCTCCTCGAGCACCTTGGCACGCACGCACGCGGCGTCGGGCCAGTCGAAGCCGACGCGCGCCGCGCGCCGGCCGAGCTTTGCCGCGCGCGTCAGCGCGGGCAGTGCCCGCGGCACGCCACCGAGCACCGCGCCCACTTCGCCGTCGCCGTGAGATGCGCGAGTGGCCGCCGCGGCGCGCTCCGCAGCCTTCTGTTCCTCCCAGACCCGCACCAGATCCTCGGGGGCGAGGCTCGCGCCGGCGAACAGGTGGGGGTGGCGCCGCACCAGCTTGTCGTGGATGCCGCGTGCAAGGCTCGCGAAATCGAACCAGCCGCGCTCCTCGGCCATGCGCGCATGAAACACCACCTGGAACAGCAGATCGCCGAGCTCCTCGCGCAGGTGCTCGCGGTCGCCGCGCTCGATGGCGTCAGCAACCTCGTAGGCTTCCTCGATGGTGTAGGGAACGATGGTGGCGAAGGTCTGCTCGCGATCCCACGGACATCCCTGCTGCGGATCGCGCAGCCGCGCCATCAGCGCCAGCAGCGCGCGCACGGCAGCTTCGCTGTCACTCATGCCCGGTGCACACTCGATAGAGCGTGAGCAGCATGCCCGCCGTGGCGCCCCAGATCGTACGTTCGCCGACCGGGATGTCGCGGAAGTCCCACCACTCACCGGTCACGCTGCGCCGCCGTCGCAGTACGTGGTTGGCCGGATCGAACAGGTAACTCACCGGCACCTCGAAAGTGTCCACCACTTCCTCGCTTGCGAGCAGCAGCTCGAAGCCGGGCTGCACGAAGGACACGACCGGCGTCACCCGAAAGCCGGTGATCACCAGGTGATCCTGCAGATAGCCAATTACGGACACGAAGCGCTCGTCGAGCCCGATCTCCTCGCGCGCCTCGCGCAACGCGGCCGAGCTCGCATCGGCATCGGCTGCTTCGATCCGGCCGCCGGGAAAGCTGATCTGGCCGGCGTGGTTGCGCAGCTGCGTGGCGCGCTGCGTGAACAGCACGGTGAGCTCCTGGCGCTCCACCAGCGGAATGAGTACGGCGGCCGGCACGGGCTCGCGTGGAAACAGCCGCTGGTAGCCCTCGCTGCCGGGCTGCCATAGCCCCGGAATCAGCCAGTCCTCGGGCCGGTGACGCGGCTGCGAGCCGGCGAGCCGGGCGCGGATGAGCTGTGCCCAGTCGCGCTTCGCGCCACCTGCCGCCGAGCCGTCGGTCGCATCCTGCATCGACAACGCCGCCTTCGCTTTCAGCCTCCGCCTCCGCCGCCCCCCTTGATGCCACCGGTCGTGAGCTCTGCCGGATCGAGCAGTCGGGCCAGCTCCTCACGCGGCAGGCCGGTCATCTGCTCCGCCACGTCGCGCACCGCGCGACCCTCTGCATAGGCCTTCTTGGCGATCGCAGCACCCTTCTCGTAGCCGATCACGGGGTTCAGCGCAGTCACCAGTATCGGATTGCGGTCGAGCGCCTCCGCGATGCGCGCCGCGTTCACCTTGAAGCCTGCGATCGCACTGTCGGCCAGTGCCCGCGCAACGCTGGCCAGCAGGCGGATGCTCTCGAGGAGGTTCTCCGCGATGACCGGCAGCATGACGTTCAGCTGGAAATTGCCTGACTGGCCGGCCACGGTGATGGCAGTGTCGTTGCCGATCACCTGCGCGGCGACCATCGCGCTGGCCTCGGGTATGACCGGGTTGACCTTGCCGGGCATGATGCTGCTGCCCGGTTGCAGCGCCGGCAGGGCGATCTCGGCCAGACCCGCGAGCGGTCCGCTGTTCATCCAGCGCAGATCGTTGGCGATCTTCATGATGCTGACCGCGATCACCTTCAGCTGGCCCGACAGCTCGACGGCGGTATCCTGGGTCGATAGTGCCTCGAAGTAATTGCGTGCCGGGACGAACGCGAGCCCGGTCAGCTCGCCGAGCGCGGCACAGAAGCGCCGGCCGAAGTCCGGATGCGCATTGATGCCGGTGCCGACCGCGGTGCCTCCCTGCGCCAGCGCCAGCAGCCGCGGTTCGACCGACTCCAGCCGCGCGATACCCTGCTCGATCTGCGTGCGCCAGCCGGAGAGCTCCTGCGCCAGCGTTATCGGCATGGCATCCATCAGGTGCGTGCGACCGGTTTTGACGACCCCGCTCACCTCGTGCTCCTTGCGCTCGAGCGCGAGCCGCAGATGCCCGAGCGCCGGAATGAGCTCGCGGCGCACGCTGAGCGCCGCGCTGAGATGTATCGCCGTCGGGATGACGTCATTGCTGCTCTGACACATGTTGACATGGTCATTGGCATGCACGCTGCGACCGAGGCGACGGCTGGCGAGCGCCGCGATGACCTCGTTGGCGTTCATGTTGCTGCTGGTACCGGAGCCGGTCTGAAACACATCGAGCGGGAACTGCGCGTCGTGCCTGCCGGAGGCGACTTCGGCGGCCGCGGCGTCCACCGCGTGCGCGACGCTGTCCTCGAGCAGCCCCAGAGTGCGGTTGGCGCGCGCTGCCGCCTGCTTCACCAGGCCGAGTGCGCCGATGAAGGCCCGTGGCAACGGCCGGCCACTGATGCGGAAATTTTCGACCGCGCGCTGTGTCTGCGCACCCCACAACGCGTCAGCCGGCACCTTGATCTCGCCCATGCTGTCGTGCTCAATCCGGTAGCTACTCGTCATTCACACTCCGCGGTGAAACGCCGGTCGGATGACCCTATGCGTTATGATGTAAATCCTAGCACTTCGAGGCGCCACAGAACGCATGTCCGGACCTCAAGGCGAGCCATTCCCAGCCCTCGACGCACTCTCGCCGGTCGACGGCCGCTACCGCGCCGCCACCGCTCCGCTGCGTGCACTGCTCTCGGAGGCGGGACTCATCGAGGAACGCATTCGCATCGAGGCACTGTGGCTGCTGCAGCTGGCTGCGGCGCTGCCGCAGCTGCCGGGTACGCGGCTCGCCGACGCGGTGCGCCAGCGCGCCGGGCAGCTGGCCGAGACGTCCGACCCGTCGGCGGCGGCGCAGGTGAAACGCATCGAAGCGCGCATCAACCACGACGTCAAAGCGGTCGAATACTACGTGCGCGAGCAGCTCGCGGCCGCCGGCGCCAGCGACGCGACGCTCGAGCTGGTGCATTTCGGCTGCACCTCGGAAGACATCAACAACCTCGCCTATGCACGGCTGCTGCGCGCGGCGCGGGTGGCCATGCTGCCCGTGCTGGAGGCGCGCATCGGGGAGCTGAAGCAACTGGCGCATCGCTTCGCCGACTACACCATGCCGGCGCGCACCCACGGACAGCCGGCGAGCCCGACCACCCTCGGCAAGGAAATGGCGAACTTCGCCGCACGCCTGCAGCGTGTCCGGCACCGCTGGACTGCGGTCGACATCCTCGGAAAATGGAACGGGGCGGTCGGCAACTTCAACGCTCACGTGGCCGCGCTGGATGCGGCCGACTGGCCCGCGATCGCGCAGGCATTCGTCAGCTCGCTCGGGCTGCAATACAACCCCTGGTCCACGCAGATCGAGCCGCATGACTGGATCGGCGAGTACTGCGATGCCCTGGCCGCGACCAACGTGGTGTGCATCGATCTGTGCCGTGACCTGTGGGGCTACGTTTCGCTCGGCTACCTGCGACAGCGGCCGCTCGCGGGCGAGGTGGGCTCCTCGACCATGCCGCACAAGGTCAACCCGATCGACTTCGAGAACGCCGAAGGCAACTGCGGCATCGCCAATGCGCTGCTGCGTCATTTTGCCGACAAGCTGCCGGTATCACGCTGGCAGCGTGACCTCACCGACTCGACCGTACTGCGCAACCTCGGCGTCGCACTCGGGCACACGCTGATCGCCTGGAGCGCCCTCGGACGCGGACTCGGCAAGGTCGAGCCCGACCGCGCACGCATGGCCGCAGACCTCGATGGTGCCTGGGAGGTGCTCGCTGAGGCGGTGCAGACCGTGCTGCGGGCCGCCGGCGTGCCGGGCGGCTATGAGCGGCTGAAGGAGCTCACCCGCGGTCGCGCCGTCGACGCCGCCGCCTTCGCCGCCTTCGTCGAGGCGCTGCCGCTTGCTGCGGCGGACAAGGCCCGCCTGCGAAAGCTCAAGCCTGCCGACTACACCGGCCTCGCGGCCGAGCTCGCGCGGCGCATTTGACCGGCCGGGCGGACCAGCCGCGGAGCGGCCCCCCGGGGCGCCGCCCAGCCCCACAAAGTGCGAACCACACCTCGCTTTTAACTTACTGGCACCGGGCTGAGCCGCCAAACCGTGACCGGTTCGGCAACGTAATCCGGACCGCCATCACTAAGATCCTTCGCAACCTGCCCATCGTGCAGGTGATTACAGGGCGCCACGCGTGGCAATAACCGGGGAACTTGATCTAAACAGCGCTTTGGCGCAGCTCGCAAACGCGCGCTACGCACCGGAGTCCGCGAACAGCGGCACGAGCGCCAGTGCTCCCCGGCAGGGCACCGAGACCCTTACGGTGCTGACCTGCCTCACCGAGGTGCGCGCCGCGGTCAACGAAATCGCGGCTACCGCACAGCGCCTGATTTCGATCTACACGCCGGACCTTGAGCCCGATCTGTACGACCAGAGCGCCTTCCTCGAGGTCATCAAGCACTTCGTGCTGACGCGCAGCTTCTCCAAGGTGCGCGTGCTGCTCGCCGAGCCGACGCGGGTCATGCGTGACAGCAATCGCTTCGTAGCCATGGGGCGACGGCTGTCGAGCTGCATCGACATCCGTTACGTCGCCGCTCAGGCGCCACAGCGCGCCTCCGCATATCTGATCGCGGACGACCGTGCGATCGTCTACCGCCTGCGTGCCGACAGCTGGGACGGCGTCGCCGACATCAACAACCCGGTCGCAGCCCGGCTCTACCTGCAGGAATTCGACCAGGTGTGGAACGCGAGCGCCGTGGAACACGGGCTGCGCGCCTCGCGCCGCGGCTGAGCCTGCCGGGCCCCCGCACTGAGCACCCCGACCGTCCGGTCGCGGCGGCTAGAATGTCAACATGTCCCGCACGCCCGACGTCACCGTCGCAGCCGTGGCGCAGGTCGCCGGCCGTTTCCTGCTGGTCGAGGAGCGCATCGGACCCCGCCTGCTGTTCAATCAGCCCGCCGGTCACGTCGAGCGTGGCGAGACGCTGCACACGGCGGTAGTGCGCGAGACGCGCGAGGAGACGGCATGGCGCTTCGAGCCGCAGGCGCTGCTCGGCATCTATCTGTGGCGCAAACCCGCCGGGCGCCGTCCGATCCTGCGCTTCGCATTCTCGGGTGTGGTCAGTGACCACGATGCCAGCCAGCGTCTCGACCACCCGGTCGTGGCGACGCACTGGCTGACGCGCGCCGAGCTGCTGCAGCGGCAGGCGCAGCTGCGCAGTCCGCTCGTTCTGCGCTGCGTGCACGACTACCTGGCCGGCGTACATCACGCGCTGGAGATGGTTGCTGGCCTCGACCTGCAGGGCGCCGCGAGCGTGGCCATCGCGGCTGCGCCCGCCGTCAGTGCGGTACTGACCACGATCGGCTGAGCTCGTACCGGCGCTGATCGCACGCCGTACGTTAGAATCGCATGCATGTCTCTCCTGCCTCCACCATCGGCCGCGGCCCGGGTCATTGTCGGGCTCTCGGGAGGGGTGGATTCGGCGGTCGCGGCATTGCTGCTGAAGGAGGCCGGCTGGGAAGTGCAGGGCCTGTTCCTCAGCAACTGGGAAGAGGATGACGACGGCTACTGCACCGCGGCGCAGGATTTTCAGGATGCCCGGGCCGTGGCGGCTGAGCTGGGGATTCCGTTGCATCGCGCCAGCTTCGCCGCCGAGTACCGCGCACGCGTGTTCGCCCATTTTCTCAGCGAGCATCGCGCCGGCCGCACGCCCAACCCGGACGTGTTGTGCAACCGGGAGATCAAGTTCGGCGTGGCGCTCAACTGGGCGCGGCGTCTCGGCGCGACGCACTTCGCCACCGGCCACTATGCGCGCCTCGTGCCGGCGGCCGACGGCATCGCGTTGTGCAAGGCGCTCGATGAGGCCAAGGACCAGAGCTACTTCCTGCACGCCGTCGCTCGCGCGCCGCTCGCCGGCACGCTGATGCCGCTCGGTGAGCTGGACAAGAGCGCCGTGCGTGAGCGCGCGCGCCGCGCCGGCCTGCCGGTGTTCGACAAGCCCGACAGCACCGGGATCTGCTTCATCGGCGAGCGGCCGTTCCGCGAGTTCCTGGCGCGCTACCTGGCGCCGGAGCCGGGGCCGATCGAATCCGCCGACGGCGAGCAGCTGGGCACCCACCAGGGACTGGCCTTCTACACCCTCGGCCAGCGCGCAGGACTTCACATCGGCGGTCGTGCCGGCCGGCCGGAGGTGCCGTGGTACGTAGCGGCGAAGGTCGCTGCGCGCAATGCCCTGGTCGTCGTGCAGGGGCACGACCATCCCCTGCTCGCCAGCGCGGCGCTCGGCACCGCGCGCTGGCACTGGCTCGCGCCACCGCGACCCGAGGCCGCGCGCTGCACCGTCAAGGTGCGTTACCGCCAGCCGGATCAGCCGGCGGTGCTGGAGCCGCGTGGCGACGGCACGATGAGGATCGCGTTCGCGGAGCCGCAGCGCGCGGTGACGCCCGGTCAGTATGCAGTGGCGTACGACGGCGTACGCTGTCTGGGCGGCGCCGTCATCGAGCACGTCGAACCGGCGCTGGCGCAAAGCGCAGCAGCCTGAGACAGCGCCCGATCCGGCACGCGCGCGCCCCGACCGATATAATTGAGGGCTCCGAAGCGGAGACTCGCATGACCAACAGCTTCCACGCACGCTCCACGCTGAGCGTAGGCGATCGCACGTACGAGATCTGGAGCCTCGCCGCCCTGCCGCAGGACAAGCTCGCGCGGCTGCCCTACTCGCTGAAAATCCTGCTCGAGAACCTGCTGCGCACCGAGGACGGCGTCAGCGTGACCCGCGCGGACATCGAGGCGCTGCTCGAGTGGGACCCGGCCGCAACGCCTTCACACGAGATCGCCTTCACGCCGGCGCGCGTGATCCTGCAGGACTTCACCGGCGTGCCGTGCGTGGTGGATCTGGCAGCGATGCGCGATGCGATCGTGCGCCTCGGCGGCAACCCCGAGCGCGTCAATCCGCTCAATCCGGCCGAGCTGGTCATCGACCACTCCGTACAGGTCGACGAATACGGCACGGCTCAGGCCCTGGCGGCCAACACTGCCATCGAGTTCGCCCGCAACCGCGAGCGCTACGCGTTCCTGCGCTGGGGCCAGACAGCATTCCACAACCTCGCAGTCGTGCCGCCCAGCACCGGCATCGTGCACCAGGTGAATCTCGAATACCTGGCACGCGTGATCTTCGATGCCGAAAACGGCAGCGCGCGGCGCGCCTATCCGGACACGCTGGTCGGCACCGATTCGCACACCACCATGATCAACGGCCTCGGTGTACTCGGCTGGGGCGTGGGCGGCATCGAGGCGGAAGCGGCCATGCTGGGTCAGCCCGTGACGATGCTGATCCCGCAGGTGATCGGCTTTCGGCTCGAGGGACGTCTGCAGCCCGGCGCCACCGCCACCGACCTGGTGCTGACCGTCACCGAGACGCTGCGCAAGAAAGGCGTGGTCGACAAGTTCGTCGAATTCTTCGGCGACGGCCTCGGCAACCTGCCGCTCGCCGACCGCGCCACGATCGCCAACATGGCGCCCGAGTACGGCAGCACCTGCGGCATCTTTCCCATCGACGGCGAAACAGTGCGCTACCTCGAGCTGTCCGGGCGGACGCGCGAGCGTCTCGAGCTCGTAAGTACGTACGCCAAGATGCAGGGCCTGTGGCGCAACCAGGGCGCAAAGCCCGCTCGTTACACCGACGAGCTCGAGCTCGATCTGGGTAGCGTCGAGCCGAGCCTCGCGGGTCCGCGCCGCCCGCAGGACCGCGTGCCGCTCAGGAGTGCCCGCCAGGTGTACCAGCTGAATGCGCAGAAGGCGGCCGAGGAGCGCAAGGCACGCGGCGGCACGGCCGCCGGCGTGGGCACGGCGACGCTGGATGGGCAGAAAGTCGAAATACGCGATGGCGCGGTACTGATCGCCGCGATCACCAGCTGCACCAATACCTCGAATCCATCGGTCATGCTGGGCGCAGGCCTTCTCGCCCGCAAGGCGCGTGCGCGCGGTCTGCGTTCCAAGCCGTGGGTGAAGACCAGCCTTGCCCCCGGCTCGCGCGTGGTGACGGACTACTTCATCAAAGCGGGCGTGCTGGATGATCTCGCGGCGCTCGGCTTCGATCTGGTGGGCTACGGTTGTACTACCTGCCTGGCCGCCGGAACCCCGGTGCTGCTCGCCAACGGCACGAGCCGACGGATCGAGCGCATGCCCAGCGGAGGCGGCGCAAGACTGTTCGGACCCACGGCAGACTGTCGTCTGGGCGTGGCCACGCAAAGTCAGATGATGGTCCAGGGTGAGCGCGAGTGCCTGTCCCTGGTTCTGCAGGACGGCCGTGAGCTGCTCTGCACTCCTGATCACAGAATCCTATGTGCCGACGGCCGCTGGGTAGCGGCTGGGAAACTCGCAGTCGGGCGCGATCGTGTGGTGGCCGGCCTCGAGGCGCCGGTGGACGAACCAGGCGCCGACGAGGTCGGCTATGAGCTACTCGCGGGCGAGATGCGGTTTGGTTTTGGTAGCGAGCACGAGCGCCGGCGCGCCTTGGCCTTTGGGCGTCTGGTCGGTCATCTGATCAGTGACGGGTCGATCAGTGTCACCGGCGAGGGACGCATGCACGTGGGCCAGGCCCTCGACCGTGAAGCTGTCCTAGATGACATCGAGCTGCTGACGGGCAGACGGCCTGCCGGCAACCGTTACAACAAGCGCACGTGGTCTATCGGCGTACCGCGAGACTTGACCGCAGCGATCGCTTCGCTCCCGGGAGTTCGCCGCGGACGGCGCATCCACCAGTCACCCGCCTTGCCGCAATTCGTGCTGCAGGAGGAGTGTCCGGTGGCGGTCGTGCGTGAATTCCTCGGTGGCCTCTTCGGCGCGGATGGGCATGCGCCCGTCCTGCATCGGCTTGGCGCCCGCGAGGACAGCGCGGTGTTGCAGCCGCCCGCCTATTCCCAGAGCACCACGCCCGAGCACGTGGAGCCGCTCAGGGCGGTCATGCAGCAACTTGTACGGCTGCTGGTGCGGTGCGGCGTGAAAGCACGCGGAGCACAGGTCTACGCCTATCCTACGCGACGCTCGTTATCGACCTATCCGATGAGCCGCGACGGCGCTGCACGCATCGAGGTCCGCCTCACTCTGCCTGAAGGCCTGTCATTCGTGGAGCGTGTCGGATTTCGCTACTGCGTCGACAAAGCGCTGCGCGCTAGCGCGGCGGCAGTCTACTGGCGCACGATCGATACCATCAATCGACAGCGCCTATGGATGGCGGATCGCATCGAAGCGCTGCATCAGAAATACAGCTTCACTTTTCACCAGACACGCCGCATCGCGGCCGCGGAGTTGATGACGCACGAGGCGGCGTTGTTCCCGCACTACGCGCTCCTCGAAGGCCACGATCGCTTCGACCGCCTCCCGGGTCCCGAGCAGCAGCGCTTCAAGCCGCTGCACCGGGAGAATTGCGACTTCCCCTCGCCGGTCGAGCTTTTCAGGCAGATCGGTGCGCGCGACTGGTTTGCACGGCTGCAGCCTCGGGAAATCGCGGACGGCACCAAGCGTTATTGCGCTGACAAGGATGCCTTGACGCTGCCAACCTTCTCGCTCGCGGTGGTCGATCTTCGTCCGGCCGGTCCGCGTCAAGTCTTCGACCTCGCGGTCAGCAACCTGCAGGCGTTTGTCGCCGCAGGCGTCTCCGTCCATAACTGTATCGGCAACTCCGGCCCGCTGAAACCCGAGATCTCCGCCGCCGTCAAGGCTGGCGATCTCACAGCCTGCGCGGTGCTCTCGGGTAATCGCAACTTCGAAGGGCGCGTGCACCCGGAACTGCGCATGAACTTCCTTGCCTCACCGCCGCTCGTCGTCGCGTATGCGATCGCCGGCACGCTCGACATCGATCTCAACCGCGACTCCCTCGGCACCGACCCCGACGGCAAACCCGTGCACCTGGCCGACATCTGGCCGAGCGATGCCGAGGTGCAGGAGGTGCTCAAGCGCTCGATCGACTCGCAGATGTTCCGTACCAGCTACGCCAGTGTGTTCAAGGGCGATGAGAACTGGGCCAACATCAAGGTGCCGGCCGGTCAGCGCTACAGCTGGGATACCGGCTCCACCTATGTCAAGCACCCGCCATACTTCGAGGGCATGAGCATGACGCCCGCGCCGCTCGCTGACGTGCACGGCGCGCGCGTGCTGGCACTGCTCGGCGACTCGGTCACCACCGATCACATCTCTCCCGCCGGCAGTATCGCGCGCAGCAGTCCGGCAGCGCGCTATCTCATCGAGCAGGGCGTGGAGCCGAAGGACTTCAACTCCTATGGCGCCCGCCGCGGCAATCACGAAGTCATGATGCGCGGCACGTTCGCAAACATCCGGCTGCGCAATCTCCTCGTCCCGGGCGTCGAGGGCGGAGTCACGGTGCACCTGCCCGATGGCGCGCAGATGTCCATCTACGATGCCGCCATGCGCTACAAGCAGGAAGGCGTACCGCTCATCGTGCTCGCCGGGCGGGAATACGGCACCGGCTCCTCGCGCGACTGGGCAGCCAAGGGCACGATGCTGCTCGGCGTGAAGGCCGTCATCGCCGACAGCTTCGAGCGTATCCATCGCTCCAACCTCATCGGCATGGGGGTGGCGCCGCTGCAGTTCCTTCCCGGACAGAACGCCGGCTCGCTCGGGCTCACCGGTCGCGAGCTGTTTGACATCGCCGGTCTGAGCGCCCTTGAGGCGAGAGAGGTCAGGGTCACGGCGACGCCAGCGCAGGGCAAGCCCATCGAGTTCCGCGCGCGGCTGCGCATCGATACGCCGAAGGAGCGCGAGTACTTCCGCCACGGCGGGATCCTGCAATACGTATTGCGACAGCTCGCTTCGGCAGGCAGCGCCTGAGCGCGCCGGAGCCGACGCACAGCCTGCGGGGAGATCGCGCCGCCTCCCCGGGGCGGGTGCTGGCGCTGTTCGATCTGGATGGGACGATCACCCGGCACGACACCTTTCCGGCCTACCTCGGCGGCTTCCTGCGGCAGCATCCCGCGCGGCTGTGGCGCGCGCCGCTCGCCCTGCCCGCGCTGCTGCGGTTCGCCGTCGGGAGAGCCGATCACGGCCAGGTGAAAGCCGCCTGCCTCACGGCCTTCCTCGCGGGCCGCGCACGCGCCGAGCTCGAAGCCTGGTCGGCACGTTTCGTGCCCCGCCTCATCGCTTACGGGCTGTTCGCGGATGCGCTCGCGGCGATTACCGCACACCGCGATGCCGGCGACCACCTCGTGCTGCTGAGCGCCAGCCCCGATCTGTACGTGCCGGCGATCGGCCGCGCACTGAGATTTGCACAGACGCTATGCACGGGTGTCGAATGGCTTGCCGGTCGCCTGACCGGCCGCCTGGCCACCGCCAACCGGCGCGGGGCGGAGAAGGTGCGCTGCCTCGAGGAGCTGCGCGCGCAGCATCCGCAGCTGCCGATCGTCGCCTACGGCAACGCCGCCAGCGACCTCGCGCACCTCGCGCTCGCGGACCGCGGGGTGCTCGTGAACGGCAGTGGTCGGGCGCGGCGGGGCGCCGCCCGGCTGGGCGTCGCCTGCGTCAGGTGGCGCTAGCGAGCGCCGGTTGTGACCTTTTCGGCCGCCGGCCGGTCTACTGCTCACGGAGGCTTGAAATCATGCGCACGCGAGTGCCACATATTGCGCCATCGGAGATCACCCCGCCGGAGGTGTACTTCAACCGGCGCGCACTGCTCGCGGGGGCGCTTGCCAGCAGCGCGAGCGCCCTGCTGCGCGCCGCCGAGGCAGCGCCGGCGCAGGGCGCCGCGCTCACCTATACGCGCAACGCGCAGTACTCCGTCAGCGAGACCCCGAACAAGTTCGCCGAGATCGCCGGCTACAACAACTTCTACGAATTCGGCACCGACAAGGAAGACCCGAGCCACAACGCGCAGAACCTGAAGACGCGCCCGTGGAACGTGACGGTATACGGTGAAGCCGAGGCTCGCGGCACGTTCGATCTCGAGGATCTGCTCAAGGGCCAGGCGCTGGAGGAGCGTATCTATCGCTTCCGGTGTGTCGAGGCCTGGTCGCTCGTGGTGCCGTGGGTGGGCTTTCCGCTCAGCAGCCTGCTCGCGCGCTTCAAGCCGACCTCCAAGGCCAAGTACGTCGAGTTCACGACACTATTCGATCCACACCAGATGCCCGGGCAGCGGGTCTCGATGCTCGAGTGGCCGTATGTCGAGGGCCTGCGCATGGATGAAGCCATGCACCCGCTCACTCTCATGGTGGTGGGACTTTACGGGCGCGTGCTGCCGAATCAGGACGGCGCACCGCTGCGGCTGATCGTGCCGTGGAAATACGGCTTCAAGAGCATCAAGTCGATCGTCAAGATCGGCTTCACCACGGTCCAGCCGCGCACCACCTGGAACCTCGCCGCTCCAAACGAGTACGGCTTCTACGCCAACGTGAACCCCACGGTCGATCACCCGCGCTGGAGTCAGGCGAGTGAGCGGCGCATCGGCGCCCCGTTTCTGGCCGCGCGCCAGCCAACGCTGATGTTCAACGGCTACGCCGAGCAGGTCGCGGGCCTGTATCAGGGCATGGATCTGCGGCGTAACTTCTGAGCTGAAGCTGTGAACGTCACGCAGCGCTATCGCCTCATCTACAAGCCGCTGGTATTCGTCGCGAGCCTCGTGCCGCTGGCGTGGCTGATCTGCGGCGCCGCCGGCTGGCTTGGCTTCAGCCTCGGAGCCGACCCGGTCAAGAAGCTCGAGCACGAGTGCGGCAAGACCGCGCTCAACCTGCTGCTGCTGACGCTCGCGGTCAGCCCGGTGCGCGAGCTCACCGGCCAGCCGCAGCTGCTGCGCCTGCGGCGCATGCTCGGGCTGTTCGCCTTCTTCTATGCAGTGCTGCACTTCAGCATCTACCTGACCCTGGATTTGGAGCTCAACTTCCGCGCGCTCGGTGCGGACATCGTCAAGCGTCCCTATCTGACGATCGGCTTCACGGCGTTGCTGCTGCTGATTCCGCTCGCGCTGACCTCCACCAACGCCATGATGCGGCGCCTCGGCTCGCGCTGGCAGCGTCTGCATCG
Organism: uncultured Gammaproteobacteria bacterium; assembly: GCA_963837075.1. GTDB lineage: Bacteria > Pseudomonadota > Gammaproteobacteria > Steroidobacterales > Steroidobacteraceae > 13-2-20CM-66-19. Next base: position 3,150,597 of record CAWILY010000009.1, read on the forward strand.
CCTGGTCTATGTCATCGCAGTGCTGGGCGTCTGGCACTTCTACTGGCAGGTGAAGCGCGACGTGCGTGAGCCGCTGATCTACGCCGGCATGCTCGCGATCCTGCTCGCCTGGCGCGTGCTGCGGGCACACCGGCGCCGCAGCGCGCAGCCGGCGCCGCGGCAAGCCGTGCGCCTCCAGGGCGAGCATCGCGCCGGGCTGCCGGCCCCGGAGAACTGACATGTCGCCTCACAGACCACCGCTGTGCCTGCTCGCGGTACTTTCGCTCGCCGGACTCGGCGTCGGCCCGCTCACCGCGACGCGTGCCGATGAGCCGGCGGTCGCGCTGCCTGCGCCGGCAGTGGACAATGCCCGCGAGCACGGTCGCACGCAGACCGCTGTCCTGGCCGGCGGCTGCTTCTGGGGCGTGCAGGGCGTATTCGAGCACGTCCGCGGGGTGCGCGAGGTGCTCGCCGGCTACTCCGGTGGCTCGCGCCGCACCGCGCAATACCAGGATGTCGGCACCGGCAGCACCGGCCACGCCGAATCGGTGCAGATTGTGTTCGATCCGGCCGAGCTCACCTACGGCGACGTGCTGCGCATCTTCTTCACGGTGGCGCACGATCCCACCGAGCTCGACCGCCAGGGTCCCGATGTCGGCTCGCAGTACCGCTCGGTCATTTTCTACGGCGACGAGAGCCAGCAGCGCATCGCTCAGGCCTACATTGCGCAGCTCACCGGTGAGCGGGCGTTTGCGCATCCGATCGTGACACAGCTGGATGCCCTCAAGGGCTTCTATCCGGCGGAGGCCTACCACCAGGATTTCTACCTCAAGAACCCGAACTACCCCTACATCGTGGTGAACGACCTGCCGAAGATCAGGAATCTCAAGGCGCGGTTCCCGGATTATTACCGCGACGTGCCGGTGACGGTCGGTGCGCGTTAGCGCTTACCTACATCGAGGTGCGGATCTGCCACAGCTCGGGGAAGAACTTCAGCTCGAGCGCCTTGGCCAGGTAGGCCACGCCACTGGTGCCGCCCGTACCAGGCTTGTAGCCGATGATGCGCTCGACCGTCTTCAGGTGGTGAAAGCGCCAGAGCTGAAAGTTGTGGTCGAGGTCGACCAGCCGCTCGGCCAGCTCGTACAGATCCCAGGCCTGGTCGGCGTTGTGATAGACCCCGAGCCAGGCGCCCGCCACCTGTTTGCTCGCCGTATAGGGTTCGCTGAAATCACGTGTCAGATGCTCTTCCGGAATGCCGTAGCCGCGCCGGCTGAGCAGGCGCAGCACCTCGTCGTACAGTGAGGGTGCGGCGAGCGCGCGCATCAGCGTCTCGTAGGCCAGCGGGTCGCGCTTGTGCACCGCGACCATGTCGGCGTTCTTGTTGCCGAACAGGAACTCCAGCAGCCGGTACTGCACCGACTGAAAACCCGAGGAACGGCCGAGCGCGTTGCGGAACGCCGAGTATTCGAACGGCGTGAGCGTCGACAGCACCTCCCACACGGTGATCAGTTGTGTCTGCGTGCGCGAGATGCGCGCCAGCATCTTCAGCGCCGGCCCGAGATCGTCGCGCCGCACGCACTCCAGCGCCGCGGTCAGCTCGTGCAGCATCAGCCGCATCCACAGCTCCGACACCTGGTGCACGATCACGAACAGCATCTCGTTGTGCTCGCCGGACAGCGGTCTCTGCGCGGTGAGCAGCTTGTCGAGCTGCAGGTAGTCGCCGTAGGAAAGTGACGAGCCGAGATCCCAGTGCACGCCCTCGTCGGCGAGCTCGACGCGCTCGGACTTGTCGTACTGGCGGTTGCTCATGGGGCTGATGGTACACTCCCCACCGGGCCGGTGCTGGCGCCGGAAGTCAGTTTCAGCCGACCGCACCGTGACCCCCATCATCGAAGTCCGCGACCTCGTCAAGGAATACTCCGCCACGACGGCCGTGGCCGGCGTGTCCTTCAGTGTGCCGCCAGGCATCTGCTTCGGCCTGCTCGGGCCGAACGGCGCCGGCAAGACCACCACGGTGGAGATCATGGAGGGGATTCTGCCGCCCACCTCCGGCGCGGTGCGCTACCGTGGCGAACCTCTCGGCGCACGCTTTCGCGAGGAGGCGGGCATTCTCTTCCAGAAGACGGCGCTGCAGGACTTCCTCACCGTCAGACAGTGCATCGCGCTGTTCCGTGGACTCTACGACCACGGCCTCGACGTCGACCAGGTCATCCGGCTGTGCGCGCTCGAGAAGCTCGCCCATCGCGACAGTCGCAAGCTTTCCGGCGGACAGCAGCAGCGCCTGCTGCTCGCCATCGCGCTGGTCAACGATCCGGCGGTGCTGTTCCTGGACGAGCCGACCACCGGCCTCGATCCGCAGGCGCGGCGTAACTTCTGGGAACTCGTGGAATCGATCAAGGCGCAGCGCAAGACCATCATTCTCACCACGCATTACATGGAGGAGGCCGAGCTGCTGTGCGACGAGATCGTGATCCTCGACCGTGGCCGCATCGTCGCTTCCGGGCCGCCACGCCGCCTGCTGCACGAGCACTTTGCCGAAGTGCTGCTCGAGCTGCCGCGCCAGGACTTTCCGGCGCATGCACGCAACCTGCCGCTGCGCATCCTCGAGGCGCGGGACCGGATCGAGATCACCACTGACGATCTGGAAGGCACACTGCGCACGCTGCTCGAGTCGCAGGTGCCGCTCACCAACCTGCGTATCCGCCCGGCCAACCTCGAGGATCTGTTTCTCGAGCTCACCGGCCGCGAGCTGCGTCCATGATCCGGCGCACGCTCGCAGTGCTGCATGCACGCAACCTCGAGTTCCTGCGCGATCGCGGCACGCTGGTATTCACGGTGCTGTTGCCGATCATGCTGGTGATCGGCATGGGGTTCGTGTTCGGCGGCCCGCAGCGACCGCTGTTCAAGGTCGGCGTGCTCGGCACGCAGCTCGACCGCGAGGCCCATCCGTTCCTGCGCGAGCGCTACGTGGACTTCATCGCCATGCCGGTACAGGCCGAAGCGCTGCGCAAGCTGTCCCATCAGGGAATCGACCTGCTGGTGGATCTGCGCCAGCCGCCGGCCTACTGGGTCAACACCGACTCGCCGAAGGGTTACATCGCCGAGCGGCTGCTGCTCGCCGCCGCGCCGGATGCGCGGCGCCAGCTGGTGACTGGCGCGGCGCTGCGCTACATCGACTGGCTGTTTCCCGGCATTCTCGGCATGAACATGATGTTCAGCTGCCTGTTCGGCGTCGGCTACGTGGTGCTGCGCTACCGCAAGAGCGGCTTCCTGAAGCGCCTGCATGCCACGCCGCTCACCGCCTTCGAGTTCCTGAGTGCCCAGGTCCTGTCGCGTCTCGGCCTGATCGTGTTCGTCACCGTCATCCTGTACCTCGGCATCGGCACGCTGATCCACTTTCACAGTGCCGGCAGCATACCGCTGCTCGCGCTGCTGGCGGTGCTCGGTGCGCTGTCGATGATCGCGCTCGGCCTCACGGTCGCGGCGCGCGTTTCGAGCGAGGAGCTGGTAGGCGGGATCCTCAACCTGCTCACCTGGCCGATGATGCTGCTGTCGGGCATCTGGTTCTCGCTCGAGGGCTCACCACGCTGGGTGCAGTGGCTGGCACACCTGTTCCCGCTCACGCACTTGCTCGATGCGGCGCGCGCCGTGATGCTCGATGGCGCCGGCGTGGCGGAGATTGCCCCCGACCTGCTGTTCCTGAGCGTCACCACGCTGGCGTTTCTCGCCGTCGGCGCCTGGTCGTTCCGCTGGCGCCTCGAGTAAGGGTATAAGGACGGCTAAGGGGACAGCACGCTTGCGATTCTTCAGCGACAACACCGGCACTGCCAGTGCCGAGATCCTGGATGCGATTGCCGCGGCCAACCGCGGCCTGGCGGTCGCGTACGGCGACGACCCGTGGACCCAGCGCCTGGATGAGACGCTCGGCGCATTCTTTGGCATGCCGGTACGCGCGTTTGCCGTGGCCACCGGTACCGCGGCGAACGCCCTCGCGCTCGCCACCCTGAGCCCGCCGTACGGCGCGATCTTCGCCCACGAGCAGGCGCACATCCTGTGCGACGAGTGCGGCGCGCCGGGGTTCTTCTCCGGTGGGGCGCAGCTGGTGTCGCTGCCCGGTGAGCACGGCCGCATCGCGCCGCCGACGCTGGCCGCAGCGCTCGCCGGCCACCGGGTTGACGTACATACCGTGCAACCGGCGGCCCTGTCGCTCACGCAGCTCACCGAGCTCGGCACCGCGTACCGGCCGGAGGACATCGCCCGGCTTGCCGGCCTCGCCCACGAGCGCGGCCTCAAGGTGCACATGGACGGCGCGCGCTTCGCCAATGCGCTCGAGTTCCTCGGTTGTCACCCCGCGGATCTCACCTGGCGCGGCGGCGTCGACGTGCTGTCGTTCGGCGCCACCAAGAACGGCGCGCTGGCCGCCGAGGCGGTGGTGTTCTTCGATCCGGCGCTGGTGCGCGACTTCGAGCTGCGCCGCAAGCAGGCCGGGCATCTGCTGTCGAAGTCGCGCTACGTGGCGGCGCAGCTGCTGGCGTACGTCGAGACCGGGGTATGGCAGCGCCATGCACGGCGCACCAACCAGCTGGCGCGCCGGATCGGTGAGGCCGCCGGCGCGGCGCTCATGCATCCGGTCGAGGGCAACGAGGTCTTCGTGCGCCTCGGCGTGGCGCGCCGCGGGGCAGTGCGCGCCGCAGGCTTCGAGTTCTACGACTGGGGTGCGGAGGCTGACGGCGAGGCGCGCTTCGTGGTCTCCTGGGACCAGCCCGAGGCGGACGTGCCGGCCCTGTGTGCGGCGCTCGGGCGTCTCTAGAGCTCGCGCAGGCTGGTGGTCACCGGCTGCCGGGCAGCGCGGATCGCCGGCAGCAGCCCGCCGATCATGCCGATCACCAGCGCGATCACCAGGCCGCGTGCGACCAGCTGTGGCGTCACCTTGAAGCTGAAGACCACCTGCGTGAAGTTCTGTCCGAGCGTCGAGACCGACATGTTGTTGAACAGAAGGTAGGCGAGCACCGCGCCGAGAATGCCGCCGGCCAGCGCCAGCAGCAGCGCCTCGATCAGTACCGAAGTCACCACTGGCAGACCGCCAAAGCCGATGGCGCGCAGCGTGGCAATCTCCTTGCCGCGCGCCGCGACGGCCGCGTACATGCTGTTGAGCGCGGCGAATATGGCGCCGAGCCCCATGATCACGGTCACGATCCCTGCCAGCAGCCCGATCGTCCGCCGGAACTGCTTGGTCTGCGCGCTGAAGTACTCCTGCTCACGCACCACGTCGACCGTGAGGCGCGGCTCGGCAGCGACGGCGGTTTTGAGCTGCTGCAGACCGTCAGCGCCGGCGAGCGCCGCGTGCACCGAGCTCGAGCCGCTGCGGTTGAATGTTGTCCTGGCGACGTTGATATCGGTCCACATTTCGCTGTCGTTGGCGTCCTGCGACTGGAACTCGCCGACCACGGTCCAGTCCGAGCCGCGCATGCGCACCACCTTGCCGATCTCGGCGCCCTGGAACTGCCGCAGCACACCCGCGCCGACGATCAGCTCGCGTAGCCCGGGCGTGAAAGTGCGGCCATCGATGATCCTCAGCTGCGGGCGCAGGGCGAACGAGGCCGGCTCGACACCGCGCACGGTGATGTTAGCGCCGTTGTTCCTGTCATCCTTACGCACCAGCTCGGCGATCACCATCATCTCGGCGGCCGCCTGCGGACGGCCGTCGCTCCCCGGGCGGATTCCCGGCAGCTGTTTCAGCAGGTCGGTCTGCTCCCGATCGAGGCCGGAGTTGAGCTCGGCATCCGAGCCGCCGCGCATGATGATCACGACGTCGTTGCGCCCAGTGGCCTTGAGGGTGCTGGTGAAGCCACTGGCCATGGCGAGCAGCGCGGTGAAGACACCGACCACGCCGGCGAGTCCGATGATGATCACCAGCGAGGTCGTCCAGCGCTCGGGAATGCTCCTGATGTTCAGGCCGGTGATGGCGAGAATCTGACCCAGCACGATGTCGGTCTCCTTGAGGCTCAGCGGCCCGCCAGCGCATCCACGATCCGCAGGCGCCGGGCACGCAGCGCCGGCAGCAGTCCCACGGCGATGCTCATCAGAGCGATCGCCGCCACGCCGATCAGCCAGACCTTGAGATCGACGTTGAGCTGATACTGTCCGCCGGTGGCCCTGGCGACTCCCGCGCCGGCGAGCGTCGCCAGCACCAGCCCCACCAGCCCGCCGCACAGGCACAGGGCGAGGGCTTCGGCCAGCACGAAGCCGAGCACGTCGCCGTCGGAAAAGCCCAGCGTCTTCAGCACCGCGAGCTCCGGGATGCGCTCGCGTACGCTCTGCGCCATGGTGTTGCCGACCACCAGCAGCAGCGTGAAGAACACCGCGAACAGAATCCAGCGCACGATCAGGCCGATGTCGCCGACCTGCTTGACGAATCCCAGGTTGAAGTCCTTCTCGGTCTGCGTCTTGGTCTCATCCGGAGAGTTCTCGAACATGGCGTCCACGGTTTTGGCGATCGCGGCGGCCTGATTGCCGTCGGCGAGTTTCAGGATGAAGAAGTTGGTGCGGCCCCTGCCGAACAGATTGGCCTCGTCGAAGTAGTCATAGTTGATGAACAGCTGGTTGGTGAGCTTCTTGGCGGCTTCGTCCTTGCCGTCATAGATGCCTACCAGGTCGAACACCCAGGACTTGCTGCCGTTCTTCTGCGGGTAGATGTTGGAGGAGATCGGGATCTTCTCGCCGACCTTCCAGCCGTACTTGTCGGCCAGCTGCTTGCCGGCAACCATGCCGGTACGGGTCTTGGCGAACGCCTGCCATTGCTCCCCCGGCATCACCCACTCCGGATAGACGTCGTGGTAGCGCTGCGGGTCGACCGAGAACGCGAACAGCGGTGTGTTCTCCTGCCACACCCCGCCGAACCACTGCGAGTAAGCGACCCGCGCCACACCCGGTACCGACTCGAGCTTCGGCACCATGCTGATTGGCAGCGGCTGCGTGAACGACACGCGCGCCTGGGTAATCAGGCGCGTGGCGCCGACGAAGTCCGCGCCGGCATTGAAGATCGAGTTGATCGACTGCAGCAGCCCGAACAACAGGAACGCCATGATTACCGACAGCAGCGTCAGGATCGTGCGCGTGCGTCTGCGAAACAAATTGGCGATCACGAAACCGGTCCTGGTCATCGGCAGCTCCTGCTAAACTTGCTCAGGCCGCCTGCTCGAGCAGCTGACCCTTCTCCAGGTGCAGCGTGCGGCGCGCAAACTCCGCGGCCTTCGGGTCATGAGTCACGATGACGATCGTCTTGCCGTGCTCGCGGTTCAGCACCTGCAGCAGGCCGAGGATCTCGTCCGCGGTGCGGCGGTCGAGATCGCCGGTCGGCTCGTCGCACACCAGCAGCTGCGGGTCGGACACCAGCGCGCGCGCGATGGCGACGCGCTGCTCCTGGCCGCCGGAGAGCTCGCGCGGCTTGTGCTTGGCGCGGTCGGCGAGTCCGACGACTTGCAGCGCCACGGCGACGTTCTTGCGCCGCTGCGCGGACGACAGCCGGGTGAGCAGCAGCGGCAGCTCGACGTTGCCTTCCGCCGTCAGCACCGGCATCAGGTTGTAGAACTGAAATACGAAGCCGATGTTATGCGCGCGCCACTGGGCGAGCTGACCGCCCGACAGCTGGTCGATGCGTCTGCCGCCGACCACGATCTCGCCGGCGCTCGGCTGGTCCAGACCGCCGATCAGATTGAGCAGCGTCGTCTTACCGGAGCCGGAGGGACCCATGAGCGCGACGAAGTCGCCTTTGGGTATGCTCAGCGTCAGCCCGTGCAGCACCTCGATCTTCTGCCGCCCGCGCTCGTAGACCTTGCTGACATTGCGGATCTCGACCATGGACTCGGACATAGCGTTGCCTTCCGCTATTGGATGGTTGTGATGCGCGCATCATCGCGCAGACTCGCCGGCGCATCGACGATCACCGCTTCGCCGGCCTGAACACCGCTCAACACCTGGCGTGCCTCGCCGTTGCTGCCGCCGAGTGTCACGGTGCGCCGCCGCGCGCGATGATCCTGCGCAACGAACACGATATCCGCATCGCCCTCGCGCCGCACGGCGGCCCCTGGCACCAGCACGCCGGCCGGCTTCGGCGCGGCGCGCTCCGCCGGCGCCGTTGCCTCGAGAAACGAGACGCGCACGCCCATGTCCGGCACGATGCGCGGATCCTTGACGTCCAGACCGATGCGCACCTTGACCGTGGCCTTGGAGCGATCGGCGGTCGGAATGATGGCGATGACGTGTGAAGGAATGCGCCAGTCCGGATAGGCATTCAGCACCGACGCCACCTTCTGCCCCGGCTGCACGCGATTGATGTACGCCTCGTTCACGTCCACCTCGATCTCTAGGGAGTCCATGTCGACCAGCGTGCCTATGCCGGTGCGCGTGAAGCCGCCGCCCGCCGACAGCGGCGAGATGATCTCGCCGACCTGCGCGGCCTTGGCGATCACCACGCCGTCGAATGGCGCGCGCACCGTGCAGTAGTCGAGCTGCACCTGCGCCGAGCGCACATTGGCCTGCGCTACCGCGATTTGCTTGCGCTGCGACTCCAGCTGCGCGCGCTGCGTGTCGACCTGTGTGCGCGCCTGCTCCACCGCCTGCTCCGAGACCAGCTTGCGCATCACCAGATCCTCGTCGCGGCGGACGTCGCGCTCGCTCTGGGCAAGCTGCGCCTGGTCCTGCACCAACAGCGCCTGCGCGGATGCCAGTTGCGCCTGCGCCTGCGCCAGCGTGGCGCGCTGCGCCGTGTCCTCGAGGCGGCCGAGCACCTGGCCGGCCTTGACGCGATCGCCCTCCTCGATCAGTACCTCGGATACCGTGCCGGTGATCTGCGCCGATACCGTCGCCTCGCGGCGTGCGGTGACGTAACCGGTGGCATCCAGCACCGAGGCGCTCGCGGCCGCGCCGCCACCGATCGGCTGCGCGATCGCCGTGTGAACGGCCACCGCCGCGCGCGTCGACACGAGCGCCCAGGCACCGGCCGCGATGAGCACGAGCAGCAGCAGCGCCGCGCCGAGCAGCCGCGTACGCCGTCCCGTGCCGCCGGCCGCCGGCTCGCTGCGGTCGATTCGCAGCTGTCCCAACAGCGCTTTCTTGTCCGTTTCCGAGGTCATCCGGAGGTGATCCTGGTCATCAGTCGGCGCGCGGCGGCGAACTGCGGCGCGATGAGCGATGCGTGCTCGACGGCATCGCGTGCCCCGATGGCATCGCCGTGGTCGAGCAGATCGCGCGCCAGCAGCAACCAGGCCTCCGCCGCCCCCCAGCCCGGCAGCTGCTCGGTACCGCTGCGTTCGGCCTCGAACGCCGCGACGCTCTGGCGCAGCTTCGGCAGCGCACGCTCCCGGTTACCTCCCTTGGCGGGCGGCAGCTCGTAATCGCTCATCGCATCCAGCAGCAGCACGCGCGGATTGTGCGGCGCAAGCTGCAGCGCGCGCTCGAGATCCTTGCGCGCACGATAGCCGGCGAGCGCCGCCGCGCCGCCACCCGCTTCGAGCGGCGCGTTCAGACACGCGGCGCGCAGCGCCAGCGCCTCGGCGAAGTCGGCCTGCAGCACGAGCGCGCTGTCGAGCTCGCTGACGCAGCGCTGTGCGAAAGTCGCCACGGCGTTACCTGCGCCGGCGGCGCCATGCGCGGCGAGCAGTGCCTGGCGCCACGCCAGCAGTCCACCGTAGTAGCCACGCAGCTTGTCATGCGTTTCGCCGGCTGACATCAGCTCGGCAACTGCGCGCAGCGCCGCAGCGTCCTCGGTGTAATAGCCGTACTGAATCCGGCTCTCGATGTCGCGCCAGGCGCTGTCTCCGCTGTCACCGGCGGCCGCGCCGGCTGCGAGCAGCGCACCGGTGAGCGCCAGGCAGAGCCAGCGCCCCAGCGGCCAGCCAGCCGGCCGCTGCCGCTCGGTCGCGTTCAGTAGAATGGGCGCGCGCATGCAGGAAAACGATAGCATAGCCGCCGCCCACGCCGCCGCCGCGGCGCCGGCGTTCATCGACATCGGCATCAATCTGGCGCACGACAGCTACGATGCGGACCGCGCGGCGGTGCTCACGCGCGCCCGCGAAGCAGGCGTGACACAGCTTATCGTCACCGGATCGACGCTCGCCAGCAGCGCGCAGGCGATCGCCCTCGCGCGCGCCCATCCCGGCGCGCTGTTTGCGACCGCGGGCCTGCACCCGCACCATGCCAGCGAGCTCAGCACCAGCGCATTGAGTGAGCTCGAGGAGCTGGCCCGACGCCCGCAGGTAGTGGCCGTGGGAGAATGCGGACTCGACTACTTCCGCACCTACTCGCCGCGGCCCGCGCAGCGCGAGGCGTTCGCACGCCAGCTCGAGCTCGCCCTGCGGGTCGATAAACCCGTATTCCTGCATCAGCGTGATGCACACGCCGACTTCGTGGCTGTGCTGCGCGAGCAGGCGCAGGCGTGGCACGGCGTCGCACACTGCTTCACCGGCGGAGCCGACGAGCTCACCTGCTATCTGCAGCTGGGACTCGCGATCGGCATCACCGGCTGGATCTGCGACGAGCGCCGCGGGTCGCACCTCACCGCACTGATGCCGCGGATCCCTCCCGACCGGCTGCTGCTCGAGACCGACGGCCCCTACCTGCTGCCGCGGGACCTCGCGCCCAAACCCCGCTCGCGGCGCAACGAACCGGCGTATCTTCCACACGTCGCCGCAGCGGTGGCGCGAGCGCGCGGCGAGTCGCTCGAGGCGCTCGCCCGCTCGAGCACGGCCGCGGCCCGGACATTGTTTCGGCTGCCGCCTTAGGTGACGGCGCGCAACCTGTCAAGAATCCATCGCAGAATACTTTCCCAAGACACTGTTATTGAAAGGATTGAGGCCTCAATTATGGACCTGGAACGGCTCAAGGCGACGACCGGCAGAACCTGGGACGAGTCGATCATCGAGCGGCTGACCGCGTACGTGCGCATTCCGAACAAGTCACCCCTGTTCGACCCGCAGTGGGAGGCCGCCGGCCACATGGAGAAGGTGGTGCAGCTCATGGCGGACTGGTGTCGCCAGCAGCCCCTACCCGGTGCGCGCGTGGAGATCCGGCGCCTGCCGGGACGCACCCCGCTGCTGCTGGTGGACGTGCCGGGAGAGCTCCCGGGCAGCGTGCTGCTGTACGGCCACCTCGATAAACAGCCTGAGTTCACCGGCTGGCTGCCAGGACTCGGACCCTGGGAGCCGGTGATACGCGAGGGCCGGCTCTACGGGCGCGGCGCCGCCGACGACGGCTACGCGGTGTTCAGCTCCGTCACCGCGATCGCGGCGCTCAAGCAGCAGCAGGTGCGGCTGCCGCGCTGCGTGGTACTGATCGAGGCGTGCGAGGAGAGCGGCAGCGTCGACCTGCCGGCCCATCTCGCTGCGCTCGGGGATGGCCTGGGCAATCCTTCGCTGGTCGTGTGTCTCGATGCCGAGTGCGGTAACTACGAGCAGGTCTGGTGCACCACTTCACTGCGCGGCAACCTGGTCGCGACATTGCGCGTGCGCATCCTGAGCGAAGGGGTTCATTCCGGCATGGCGACCGGCATCGCACCGACGCCGTTCCGCATTCTCGAGCAGCTGCTCGCGCGCATCGAGAGTCCGGTGAGCGGGGATCTGCTGCTCGATGAGCTGCACGTCGCCATTCCACGCGATCGCCGCGCGCAGGCCGTCGCCGCGGCGCAGGTGCTGGGCGCCGCGGTGGCCGGCAGGCTCCCCTGGCTCCAGAGCGTGCAGGCAATGTCCAACGATCCGATCGAGCTCATCATCAATAACACCTGGCGCGGCACGCTGGCCGTCACCGGCGCAGAGGGTCTGCCGCCGCTTGCCTCCGCCGGCAACGTGCTGCTGCCGGAAGTCGCCGTGAAGCTGTCGCTACGCCTGCCGCCGACCTGCGATGCCGAACGCGCGGAGCAGGCGGTGCGCGATGCGCTCGAGCGCGACCCGCCCTACGGCGCTCGGGTGAGCCTGGAGGGCGCCTCCACGAGCGGTGGCTGGAACGCTCCGCCGCTCGCGCCCTGGCTGGAGGAATCGATCACGCGCGCCTCACGCGCGATCTATGGACGCGATGCCGTGCACCTCGGCTGCGGCGGCACGATTCCGTTCATGGGCATGCTGGGGGAGCGTTTTCCGCAGACGCAGTTCTTCATAACCGGCGTGCTCGGCCCGCAAGCCAACGCCCATGGCCCGAACGAGTTCCTGCATATCGAATACGCCAAGCGGCTCACCGCGTGCGTGTCGCTGGTGCTCGCCGATCACGCCCGCACCTGCGCCTGAGGTGCGGTCAGCGCATGTGCGCCATGTAGCTCGGTTTCACCACTTCCTTGAGGCGCTGCCAGCCCTCGCTGAAGCGGCGCGCGCTGTCGGCGGGTGACTCGAAACTCGCCTGCGGAAACTCCGCCCGCAGAGCATCGAGCATGAGCGTCCATTTGGGCAGTCCCTTGGGGAACTTGCCGCGCCGTGTGAACACGATGCGCCCCTCGACCGGCACGTCACCGGTGACCGCCTTCACGGCAGCCACCCGGTCGTAGAGCGAGCTCTGCGGGTTGGTGAAGGTGAAGCGGTGCGCGCCGTCCATAACCGTCCACTCCGCCATCTGATCGCCGCCGAAGATGTTGCCCTTCACGTCGCGCAGGTCGATGACCACGATGCCGCGCGGCGTGAGCAGCAGAAAATCGACGTGGAAGGAGCTGCCCATGCCGTCGGGCACCAGCGTGTCGACCAGATGATCGGAGCTGTCGGCGGTGACCGCGGCGCGCAGCGCTTTGCGTGCGCGGTAGCGCCGGTACCAGCGCCACGCCCACGACAGCGCAAAGCCCACGGCGGCGGCAGCGCCGATCAGCAGCCAGGCAAGCGGCGGGAGCCGGCTCAACTCATCCATGCACTCTCCTCGAGCAGCGCCGTGCGCAGTGCACCGGGCGTGGCATCGATCTCAACACATTGCACGGGGCGGGCATACAGGCGCGCGAGCGTCTGCGGCACCGGCACCGCGCGCCCGATGAGCGGCTCGACGATCTCGCGGAACTTCGCCGCGTGCGCCGTCGCCACCAGCACCCAGCGACCGCTGTCGCGGCGCGCGCGTGGCAGGCGCTCCCAGCCTTCCGCCGCGGTCGCGGTGTGCGGACACCAGATCTGGCCGTACCTGCGGTAGCCGGCACTGATGCGCGCGCGGATCTCCTCATCGGTCACGACGCAGGCGCTGACCGCATCGCGCAGCTGCGCGAAGTCCGGGTACAGCGCACGCAGTCGCTCCATGTTGCTTGGGTCGCCGACGTCCATCGCGGAAGCAAGTGTGGCAATGCTCGGGCGGGGCCGCCACTCCCCGCTGTCGAGGAAGTCCGGCACCGCGCGGTTGGCATTGTGCGCCAGCACGACCTCGCCCACCGGCAGGCCCGCCTGGCGCGCCCACAGGCAGGCGAGCGCGTTGCCGAGATTGCCGCTCGGCACCACGAACGAGACGCGCTCGCCGTAGCGGCGCCACAGAGCAAGACTCGCCGCGGCGTAATATGCGCACTGGGGCAGCAGGCGCCCGAGATTGATACTGTTGGCGGAGGACAGCGCGCCGCGGGCGGACAGCTGCGCATCGAGAAATGCCGCTTTGACCAGGCGCTGGCAGTCGTCGAACGTGCCGCGCACGCGCAGCGAGCGCACGTTGCCGCCCCAGCAGGTGAGCTGGCGCTCCTGCGTCGGGGACACCAGGCCCTTGGGGAACAGCACCGCGACCCGCGCGCCGGGACGCTGGTGAAAGGCGGCGGCCACCGCCCCGCCGGTATCGCCGGAGGTTGCGACCAGGATCGTGAGCGGCGGCCCCTCGCTGCGCAGGCGAGCGAGGCAGGCGGCGAGAAAGCGCGCGCCGAAGTCCTTGAATGCGGCGGTCGGACCATGGAACAGCTCGAGCACCGACAGCCGCCCCTGCGGCTCGAGCGGCGTGAGCGGCGCCGGAAAATCGAACGCCTCGGCGCTGATCGAGCGCAGCAGCGGCGCGAGCGTATCGCCGGCGAGGAACGGCGCCAGCAGCCGCGCCGCGATCTCGGGCAGTTCCGTCAGAGCGTCGAACTCCGCCGGCTCGAGATGCGGCCAGCGCAGCGGCAGGTACAAGCCGCCGTCGGGTGCGAGCCCGCGCAGCACCGCGTCGCTGAAGGTGCTGAGCGGCGCGGCATCGCGCGAACTGCGGTACAGCGCTGCCTCGCTCATCGCATGCTCACGCGAGCACGCGCGCTCCGGCGCAGCGCAGTTCCACCACCCAGTGATCGGTGGCGAGGGAGTGGCGGGCGAACTCACGCTGCATCGCCGCGAGCACCGCCGGCGCAGTTGCCGCGAGCGTCCAGGCAAACAGCGATGGCCCCGCGCCCGAGATCGAGCAACCCAGGGCGCCCGCCTGCATGGCACCACGGCGCACATCCTGGAAGCCGGGAATCAGTGCCGCCCGCTGCGGCTCGATGACGACGTCCTCGAAGGAGGCGCGGATCATGTCCAGGTCGTCGGTGTAGCAGCCGGAGATGAAGCCGGCGAGATTGGCGGTCTGCCACACAAAATCCGACAGCTCGACGTTCAGCTTGAGAATCGCGCGCGCCTTGGCGGTAGCGAGGAACATGTGCGGATGGATGATCACGGCGCGGATGCCGCCAGGGACGGGGATCTGCTTCACCCGCGGATGGTCGATACCGACGGTGAGTACCAGACCGCCGAACAGCGACGGCGCGATGTTGTCCGCGTGGCGCGAGCCGCTCGCCACCGCCTCCCCCGCCATGGCGAACTGCAGCAGCTCGAGGCGGCTCACCGGCTGCGGCAGCAGGGCGTTGGCCGCCACCACCGCTGCCACCGCCGAAGCGGCCGAGCCGCCGAGCCCGGAGCCGAGCGGAATGCCCTTGTCGATTTCCACATGCAGGCCGAATCCCGGGCGCAACGTCTCGAGCAGCGCGAGCAGCGCGCGCCCGGCGGTGTTATCGCGCGCCTCGTGCGGCAGATCCCCGGCGATGCCGGTCACGGGCCCGATGTGCACGCCGGGCGCCGCCTGACGCCGCACCGTCACGCGGTCGCCGAGCGCGTCGACCGCAAAGCCGAGGATGTCGAAGCCGATGGCCACATTGCCGACCGAGGCCG
The DNA here is from genome assembly GCA_963837075.1 of uncultured Gammaproteobacteria bacterium. GTDB lineage: Bacteria > Pseudomonadota > Gammaproteobacteria > Steroidobacterales > Steroidobacteraceae > 13-2-20CM-66-19. Next base: position 3,165,677 of record CAWILY010000009.1, read on the forward strand.
GCGCGAAAGCGCTCGCGTGCTCGCGCCACCCGCCGCTCACAGCCGCGCCCCGAGGTAGGCCGCGAGCCGCAGCAGGTCGGCGAACGCGCCGCCAGCGGTCACCTCCGGACCGGCGCCCGGGCCCTGCACGATGAGCGGATTGTCGCAGTAGCGACGCGTGGCGAAGCGCACGATGTTGTCGGTGAGCGCGATGTTGGCGAACGCGTGGTGGGCATCGAGCTCCTGCAGTCCCACGGTCGCCTCGCCCGCCGCGGTCAGCTTGCCCGTGTAGCGCAGCACCTTGCCGCGCGCCGTCGCTGCGGCCAGGCGTGCGGCCATGGCGGCATCGTGGCGCGGCAGCTGCGTCATGTAATCCTCGATGCTGCCACCGACCAGCTCCACCGGCACGAGGCTCTCGACGCGCACGTCACGGAGCTCGAGCGGCAGACCCATCTCGCGGCCGAGAATGATGAGCTTGCGCGCGACGTCCTGACCGGACAGGTCATCGCGCGGGTCGGGCTCGGTGAAGCCACGCTCGCGCGCCTCGAGCACGATCTGCGAGAAGCTCCGGCTACCGTTGTAGACGTTGAACAGGTACGCCAGTGTGCCGGAGAAGATGCCCTCGATGCCGGTGATCTCATCCCCGGTGTGGATGAGGTCCCTGAGCGTCTGCACGATCGGCAGCCCGGCGCCCACGGTCGCCTCATACAGGTAGTGCGAAGCACCGGTGCGTCGTGCGCTCTGCAGTCGCTGGTAGTAGGCGAACTCGCCGCTGTTGGCCTTCTTGTTCGGCGTCACGACATGGATCCCGGCGGCGAGCCAGTCGGCATAGTGGCTGGCCACCTCGGCGCTCGCCGTGCAGTCAACCAGCACCGTATGCGGCAGGTAATCCAGGCGTACGTGCTCGACGAAGCGCGCCAGGTCCGTGCTGCGCTGGCTCGCACGGTAGCGCGCCTGCCAATCGCTGACGGCGAGATTTCCGTCCACGAGCAGCATGTGCTTTGAGCCCGTGATACCGCGCACGCGCATGTCGAGCCGGAACTGCTGGTGCAGCCGCTCGCTCTGCGAGGCGAGCTGATCGAGCAGCACGCGCCCGACGGTACCCGGCCCGATCACCCCGATCGACAGCGTGCTCGGCGACAGATACAGGCCGGCATGCACGGCGCGCAGGGCGCGGATGCCGCTGCGCCCCTCGACCACCACGGAGATGTTGCGCTCGGAGGCACCCTGGGCGATGGCGCGCACGTTGACGCCGGATGCTCCGAGCGAGGTGAATACCTTGGCGGCGATGCCGGGCGTGCCGGCCATGCCATCGCCCACCACGGCGAGAATCGCCTGGTCGGCATCGATGTCGACGCTCTGAATCTGGCCTTCCTCGAGCTCGCGCTCGAACGCGCGCCGCACGACGCTCGCGGCCCGCTCGGCCTGCTCCTGCGGAATGGCGCAGCAGATGGAGTGCTCGGAACTACCCTGGGAGATGAGGATCACCGAGATCCCCTCCTCGCGCAGTGCGCCGAACAGGCGGTGCGCCGTACCCGGCACGCCGATCATCCCGGTGCCTTCCAGGTTCACCAGCGCCACGCGCTCGATGCTGGTGATGCCCTTGACCGGCAGCGTCGAAGCCGGCTCGGCACAGATCAGCGTGCCGACTTTCTCGGGCGCGAAAGTATTGCGGATCCAGATGGGGATGCGGTTCTTGACGGCGGGCGCGATGGTCTGCGGGTGAATGACCTTGGCGCCGAAGTACGCCAGCTCCATCGCCTCGCTGTAGGAGAGCGAATCGATCACGGTGGCGTCGGGCACCCGGCGCGGATCGGCCGACAGCACGCCGTCCACGTCGGTCCAGATCTGGATCTCGGTCGCTTCCAGCAGTGCGCCGAAGATTGACGCGGAGAAGTCGCTGCCGTTGCGCCCGAGTGTCGTCGGCACGCCGCGCCGATCGACCGCGATGAAGCCGGTGATGATCAGGGTACCGTGAAATTCAGCCGGCACCTGGGCCGCGATGTTGGCTCGCGACTCCGGCCACTGCACGCCCGGGCCGAGCGGGCCCCATTCCACTACCACGACGCGCCGGGCATCGAGCCAGGCCACCGGTCCCGGGCGGCGCGCGCGCTCCTCGAAGAACGGCCGGAACAGCCGCGTCGACCACACCTCACCGTAGCCGGACACCAGGTCGCTGACGCTGCGCGGTGAGGGCCTCGGCAGCTGCAGCGAGCGCAGCACTTCCTGCAGATCGCGACAGTCGCTGTCAAACTGGGCGCGATACTGCCGCGCCGCAGCGGCACTCAGCAGCTCATCGGCGATCGCCAGATGGCGATTGCGCAGCTGCGCGATCTCGCTCGCCACGCGCTCGTCGCGCCGCTCGGCGAGTGCCACCAGGCGCAGCAGCGCGTCGGTGACACCGCGGCATGCCGACAGCACCACGGCCAGTCGTCCCGGCGGAGCGGACTCGAGAATGGCCGCCACTTTTCGCAAGCAGTCGGCGTCAGCGACGCTCGACCCCCCGAACTTGTGCACGACCCAGGGATCGGGCTTGACCATCGAAGCTGGGATGTCAGGAACCAGGGAAGAGGCCGTGCGACTCTACTGACGCGCCCGCGCTTGCGCAACGACAGCGTGGTTGGGCAGTGTGCCGTGTGCCAGCAGCGCCTGCGTGTGCTGCAGGAAGTCTGCAACGAACTCCTCGTCGTTGCGCACCCCGAACACGCGGCTCGTCAGTGGAAAGCCGAGGAAGGGAAAGATCGCCAGACTCACCACCGACAGCACCAGCAGCTTCGCATCGAGGTCCGCGCGCAGCGTGCCGCGCCGGATCTCCGCCTGCACGGCCCGCTCGACCAGCGGCACCAGTCGCTCGGGAAACTCGCGCAGGAACATCGCCCGCATCGGGCCACCGGGCACCAGCACCTCCCGCAGTACGAAGCCGGCGATCCACGGATTGGCGGCCCAGATGCGGGTGATGGTGCCGAGAACGTCGGCGAGCTTCAGGCCGCCGCCGGCGGCGCTGACGCGGTCGAGACCAGCGAGCTCTGGCGGCATCAGCCCGTGCAAAATCTCGCGGTACAGACCTGGCTTGCCGCCGAAGTAATAGCGAATCATGGCGAAATTGACCCCGGCGGCGGCGCCGATCTGGCGACTGGACACGGCGCGATAGCCGTAGCGCAGGAACAGCTCGCGCGCGGCGGTGAGCAGTCGCTCGCGCACGTTGCCCGCAGCCGCGCCGCGCGGCCGTCCGCGACCGCGCCGGCGGCGCACGCCGACGCCCGCGTGCTCGCGCGCATTCATCGAGGCCGCGGGCTCGAGTTTATTAACCATCCGTATAATTTAAGCGGCGCTCCGCTCCGGTGGCAACGGCAGCCGCGCCCGCCGCTGGCATAATCGTCACGTCGTGGAAGCCGTCCTGGGACCCCTGCTACCTCTGTACGAGCGCGAGCGCGCGGCGGGACGCGCGCTATCGCTCGGCGTGCTGGTGCACACGGACGGCTCGACCTATCGCAAGCCCGGTGCGCTCATTCTGATTGCTGCCAGCGGCGATTACGCGGGGCTCATCTCCGGAGGCTGCCTCGAGGGCGATCTGCGCACGCATGCCCAGGCGGTCGTGCAGTCGGGCCTGGCGCGCCTGGTGCGCTACGACCTGCGTGGTGACGATGATCTCTTGTGGGGGCTTGGCCTCGGGTGTGAAGGCGCCATGCAGATCCTGCTGTTGCGGGTCGGGCCCGACAACGACTGGCAGCCGCTCGCGTCCCTCGCGGCCGCGCTCGACCGGCATGAGGCGACTGCGCTCGGCGTCGTCGTCGCGTCCCCGGCTGACGGGCCGCCCCTGGGATCCTTTGCGCTGCCCGATTGCGCTGTCGGGCCGCCGGCGCTTGCGACCGCGGTCGTGCGGGATGCGCTACGCCAGGCGGCTGCCTCCGGGCAGGCAGCGTGGCTGCAGGAACCCTCGTACCGGCTCTTCGTGCTGCCCCTGTCGCTGCCGCCGCGCCTGCTGCTGCTCGGCGCGGGGCCGGATGCCGTGCCGGTGGTCGACCTTGCCGCGCGGCTGAACTGGAAGGTGACGCTGCTCGATCATCGCCCTGCCTACGCGGTGGCGGCACACTTTCCGGCGGCCGAGCAGGTTGTCCTCGCGCCGGCGAGCGAGCTGTCTACTGTGCTCGAGCTCGAGCGGTTCAGCGCCGCGGTGGTGATGAGCCATCATCTGCCGACGGATCTGGCGTACCTGCGGGCTCTGGCGACGAGCCCGGTGCGCTACGTCGGCCTGCTCGGACCGGCCGTGCGGCGCGAGCGCCTGCTCGGCGAGCTCGGGGGCGACGCCGTATCGCTCGCCGGGAGACTTCGCGCTCCGGTCGGGCTGCCGCTCGGCGGACGCACCCCGGAATCGATCGCTTTGTCCATCGTCGCGCAAATACATGCTTTTATATTCAATGCGTTATAGGCTATCCCTCGTGTTACTTCTCTAGGGACCGGCGTGAACGAAAGGCAGCTGCTGCGCCAGCAGCTCGATACCGAGCGAGCACATGCCAGTGCGGTCGCCAACGCCTGCGCCGCGGCCCTCACGGGCGCGGCGGGCGTCGGCGCGGGCGGCACCCTGGAGCCGTTCCTGCGCGCCTGTGTCGATTATCTGGTCTGCGTGCTGGCGTGGTTCGAGGAGCGTGACCAGCGCCTCGCCGAGCTCGCCGCAGCCCTGCCTGCGTCGGGTACGGCGCGCAACGCGCTGGAGGCGACACTCGCCCGCGCCGGCAGCAGTCGCGAGTCGCTCGCCAGGCTCGAGGCGGCCTGCGAGCGCGCGCGTGCGCTGGCGCAGACCGCAACCCCTGCCGCAGCGGGCACAGCGGGCACAGCGGAGGAGGCCTGGCGGCAGTTCGCGCAGCACTTCAATGGTCCCTGGAGCGCGCGGCGCGATGCGCTGATGGCTCTGATCGAGGGCCTGCCGGGCATCCCAGCCTGGCGCGCCGTCGCCGGCATCGACGCCGATACGATCCTCGAGGAACGCCACCGTTACGCGCAGGTCTGCGAGCGACTCCCAGCCGGGATCACCCTCGCACTGCGGCCCGTTTGCGGGCCTGCCCGGTGACGCGGCCCGAGGCGGGCGGCAGGGCAGCCGACGGGCTGTACTCGATCGTGCTCGCGGCGGGCGCTTCCACGCGCTTTGGCTCGCCGAAGCAACTGGTGCGCGTCGCCGGCCGGCCGTTGCTGCATGCCACCGTGACCCGCGCGGCCGAGGTTACCGGCAATGCGCTGGTGGTAGTGCTCGGTGCCGGAGCTGCGCAGCTTGCGCCGCTCCTGAAGCACTGCCCCGGCACCGTAGTCATCAACCGGCAGTGGCGCGAGGGGCTCGCGAGCTCGATTCGTGCCGGCATCGCACGGCTGCCAACGGCCTGCACCGGTGTGCTGTTGCTGCTCGCCGATCAGGCCGCCGTCACGACCGACGATCTGCGGCGCCTCGCCGGCACGTGGCGCAAGCGCCCGCAGTCGATCGTCGCCGCGCTGTACGCCGGTACCAGCGGTGTTCCGGCCATCTTCCCGCGCAGCAGCTTCCGTGAGCTTGCCGGGCTGCGCGGTGACAGCGGGGCGCGCACGCTGTTGCGACGAGGCGCCGACGGCGTGGTGCGCGTGCCGATGCCGAGCGCGGCCGTGGACGTCGATACACCGGAGGACCTGCTGGCGCTCGAGGCGCCCAAGACGCGCCCGCGGCGCAGCTAGCAGGTCTTACCGGCTCCCTTGTCGGGATGCGGAAAGTTGTCCGATTCGTCCTCGTCCTCGCGCGGTGCGAGGCACTCGAAGTCCTTTTCCAGAACGATGCGCAGAGCTCCCTGCGGCACGGGCTGCTCGTGGGCCAGCGTCACCTGTCCGGTACGACACCACTCCCGCGCTGCACTCTCCGGCACACGCACCTCGACCACGTCGTCGCGATAGGAGGCACTGATCTCGGCGGCACGGGCGTCGCTTCGCAAGCGATAGGTGAGATGGATTCCCGGCGCAAACGGCACGCGCTCCTCCACTACACGCTGCTCATCGAGCGCGTGGACCTCGCTCTGCGTGAGCCGCAAGCGCAGGCTCGGGCCTTTGATCCTGAGCTTCATTGCGCCAGTATGCGCTGCGCCTGCAGCAGATGCGGACGATCGAGCATGCGGCCGTCGAGGCTCGCCACGCCCGCGCCGGATGCGGCGTGGAAGGCTGCCACCACGCGCCGCGCATGCTCGCGCTCGGCTTCGGTGGGCGCAAAGGCACTGTTGATGAGCGCGATCTGCTCCGGGTGGATCGCAAGCTTGCCGCCGAAACCGTCGCGCCGCGCCGCCACGAGCTCGCGCTCGAGCCCGCTGAGGTCGCGAAAGTCGTCGTACACCCCGTCGATCGCCGGCACGGACAGTGCAGCGGCGGCGAGCAGGCAGCTGAGGCGCGCGTGCTGGAAGGTGAAGGTGTAGGCGCCGGCGCTATCGCGTCGCGCCCGTGCGCCGAGCGCGGCGCTCAGGTCCTCCGCGCCCCAGGTCAGACCCGCCAGGCGCGCAGTGACGTCCTGCTCGCCGCGCAGCTGCGCCGGGTACTGCGGCAGCGTGAGCAGACCCGCCGGTGTTTCCGTGACCAGCACCAGCAGCCGCGTGCTACCGGCTGCGCGGCCGAAGCCGGTCTCGAGCGTGCCGAGGTAGCGTGCCACGTCGATGATCTCGTCCGCCGCGGAGACCTTCGGCAGCACGATGCCATCGGGAAGTGCGCCGGCGGCACACACCTCGGCAAGATCGGCGCGCAGCAGGCCACTCGCCGGCCCGTTCAGCCGCACCCACAGCTGCGGTCCGGCGCGCCCGGCATGCGCGTGCAGCACCCGCGCCACGCGCTCACGCGCCGGCGTCAGCTGCATGGCAGCCACGGAATCCTCGAGATCGAGAATGACGGCATCGGCTGCGGACTGCAGCGCCTTCTGCTGCTTGCGCTCGCTGTCACCGGGAACGAAAAGCCAGGAACGCAGTGCGCCGTGCGCGGTGGGCCGTGCCGAGCTCACGTGCGCGTCCTCTTGATCATGAGCGCCACGCGGCGGCAGGAGGCGACCTCCTCGTCACGCTGATTGAAGGCGCGGTGCTCGAACACCACGATTCCGGAGTCCTGCCGCGACTGGCTGTCGCGCTTGGACACCACGGTGGAGACGGCGCGCAGGGTGTCACCGATCAGCACCGGGCGGGGGAATTTCACCTCCTCCCAGCCGAGGTTACCGATGGTCGTGCCGTAGGTCGTGTCATACACCGACAGTCCCACCAGCAGCCCGAGCGTGTACACGCTGTTCACGATGCGCTGACCGAACGGCGTTCCCTTGCTGTATTCCGCGTCGAGGTGAATGGCCGCGGGGTTCATGGTGAGCGCACTGAACAGCAGGTTGTCGGTCTCGGTGACGGTGCGCCGCACCAGGTGCTCGAAGCGCTGCCCGACCTCGAACTGCTCGAAATAGAGTCCCGCCACGTATGCTCTCCCGACGCCGTGAGCCTAGTGTTGCACAGCCTCATAACCCCAGAAAGTACTCACCAAACCAGACGGTATTTAGCGCCGCGGCGGGGCACCCCTATAGTCGGATGCGCATGTATCGCTACGACGAGCTCGATCAGGCGTTTGTCGATCAACGCGTTGCGGAGTTCCGCGACCAGACGCGCCGCCATCTCGCCGGCGAGCTCAGCGAGGAGCAGTTCCGGCCGCTGCGCCTGCGCAACGGGCTGTACATCCAGCGCCATGCGCCGATGCTGCGCATCGCGATTCCCTACGGGCTGCTGAGCGCGCCGCAGCTGCGCACGCTGGCACGCATCACCCGCCGCTACGACCGCGGCTACGGTCATTTCACGACCCGACAGAACCTGCAGCTGAACTGGCCGGCGCTCGCCGACGTGCCCGACATCCTGGCGGAGCTCGCCATCGTGCAGATGCACGCCATCCAGACGAGCGGCAACTGCGTGCGCAACGTCACCGCGGATCACCTCGCCGGCATCGCCCGCGATGAGGTGGACGATCCGCGCCCGTACTGCGAGATCATCCGCCAGTGGGCGACGCTGCATCCCGAATTCACCTACCTGCCGCGCAAGTTCAAGATCGCAGTGACCGGCGCCCCGCAGGACCGCGCCGCCACCGAGGTGCACGACGTCGGACTGCATCTGCAGCGCGGCGACGACGGCGCCATCGGCTTCACCGTGCGGGTCGGCGGAGGGCTGGGGCGTGCGCCGATGATCGGGCAGGTGATTTGCGAGTTTCTGCCGCTGGCGGAGCTGCTCGCCTATCTCGAGGCGATCCTGCGCGTCTACAACCGCTACGGCCGCCGCGACAACATTCACAAGGCGCGCATCAAGGTGCTGGTGAAAAGCCTGGGTGTGCAGCGCTTTCGCGAGCAGGTCGAGGCCGAATGGCATGCCGCGCGCGGGCATGCGCCGCGACTGACGCCGGCCGAAGTCGCACGCGTACGCGCGTTTTTTCAGCCGCACGCCTACCAAGCGCTCGCTGACATCGATGCGAGCGTCGGACGCGAGCCGGGCTTTCAGGCCTGGTACCGCTACAACACGCTGCCGCACCGGGTTCCCGGCTACCGCGCCGTATTCGTCTCGCTCAAGGCGCACGGACGCGTCCCGGGCGATATGACCGCGGATCAGATGGAGGCGGTCGCAGCACTCGCCGAACGCGTGAGCTTCGGGCTGGTTCGTTCGACCCATGCACAGAACCTGCTGCTGGCGGACGTGCGCCAGCGCGATCTGTACGAGCTGTGGCGCGAGCTCGCCGCGCTCGGGCTCGCCATGCCCAACATCGGCACGCTCACCGACATGATCGCCTGTCCCGGGCTCGACTTCTGCTCGCTCGCCAACGCCGGCACGCTGGACGTTGCGCGGCAGATTCAGGAGCGCTTCGACGATCTCGACTACCTCTATGACCTCGGTGAGCTCGAGATCAAGATGTCCGGATGCATGAACGGCTGCGGCCACCATCACGTCGGCCACATCGGCGTGCTGGGCGTCGACAAGCATGGCGAGGAGTGGTACCAGATCACGCTGGGCGGCTCGGCCAACGGCTTCACGGCCCTCGGGGAGGTCATCGGACCTTCGGTGCCCAAGCATGAGGTCGCCCCTACCATCGAGCGCCTCGTCGAGCTCTACCGCGGCCTGCGCATCGATGGCGAGCGCTTCATCGACACCGTGCGCCGGGTCGGGCTGCGGCCCTTCAAGGACAGGGCCTATGCGGTACATCCTGCGGCGGCGTGAAGTCGTCGACGACGACTGGCGCCAACTCGGCGAGAGCGTGGGTGCGGAGGCAGCTGCCGGGCTCGTCGTGCCGCTCGCGCAGTTGCGCAGCGACGCGTCCCGCTGGCTGTCGTGGCCCGGCTGCCTCGGTGTGCGCCTGAGCCCGGTCGATCCGGTGGAGGAGCTTGTCGAGCTGCTGCCGCGTCTCGCGCTGGTCGCCGTGGAGTTTCCCAACCCGGGCGATGGCCGCGGCTATTCCCAGGCGAGGATGCTGCGCGAGCGCCTCGGCTTCAGGGGGGAGCTGCGCGCGGTCGGCGCCGGCGTGCGTCAGGACCAGGTGTTCCTCCTGGCGCGTTGCGGATTCGATGCCATCGAGCTCGCGCCGGATGAAGATCCGCAGGCCGTGCGACGTGCGCTCGCGCGCTACGACGTCGCTTATCAGCCCGGTGCCGCCGGTGGCACGAGCCAGCCGGCGCTGCGCGCGCAGCGCTTCGGGCCGTCAGGGGAGCTTGCAGAGGGTCCGTCCCTCCAACACCTCCCCGTGCCCCGCCGCTAGCGCTGCGGCAGCGGGATATCGGCAAACAGCGCCGCCACCTCCCCGGCCGAGGCGGCGCGGTGCGCGCGCTCGATGAGCCGTCGCTCCAGATGCGGTGCGAGCAGCTGGGCGAACTCGTACATGTACCGGCGCAGCAGCGTGCCGCGACGAAAGCCGATCCAGGTGGTGTGCGCGGCGAACAGGTGCGAGGCGTCGATGGCGATCAGGTCCGGGTCGTGCTCCTCGACCGCCATGCGCGCCACGATTCCAACGCCCAGTCCGAGGCGTACGTAGGTCTGGATGACGTCCGCATCGCGCGCTGTGATCGCCACGTTCGGCACCATGCCCGCCTTGGCGAACGCCTGATGGAGCGAGGACGGTCCGGTGAAGCTGAAGGTGTACGTGATGAGCGGGTAAGCCGCGAGCGCCTTGAAGGTCAGCCGCGTGCCGTCGGCGAGCGCATGCCCCCTGGGAACGATGACGGTGCGATGCCAGCGGTAGCAGGGCAGCAGCGTCAGCTCGGCGAACAGCTGCTCCGAGCCGGTGGCGACGGCACACTCGATGCGGTCGCTGTTGACCATCTCGGCGATCTGCTCGGAGGTCCCCTGATGCAGGTTGAGACGCACCTGGGGATAGCGGGCGCGAAACTCGCGGATCACGTCCGGCAGCACGTACCGCGCCTGGGTGTGCGTGGTACCGATCGACAGGCTCCCCTTACCCTCGTCGCGCAACTCCGTGGACAGGTTCCGGATGCTGTGTGCTTCCTGCAGGATGCGCATGGCGCGCTCGATGACCTGCTGTCCCGCGGGAGTGATGCGCGTGAGGTTACGGCCCTCGCGCACGAAGATCTGGAAGCCGAGCTCGTCCTCGAGCAGCTTGATCTGCTTGCTCACCCCCGGCTGCGAGGTGTGCAGCTTCTGCGCCGCGGCGGTGATGTTGAGACCGCTCTGCGCGACGGCGGCGAGATAGCGCAACTGGTGCAGCTTCATGGGTTTGCCGGTCCTTTCCGCGCGCAAGACTAACCCAACGCGCAACCGTTCTGTGAGCGGCCGGTGACCGTTCCATAACCGCCGCGCAGACCGTCAGAAGCAATCGTTCGTTCTGGGCGGCGACCGCTCATCGCTATAGTCGGGCACACCATGGGACAACTGGCCATCCGGGAGCTGGAACACGAGGCGGCAGCTGTGCGCACGCTGCTCGCGCAACAGCTCGCCCGGCATGGCCGGCTGGTGTATGCCAATAGTCTCGGCGCCGAGGCCATGGTGCTGACCGACATCATCTGGTCCTTTGCGCCGCAGATCGACGTGTTCAGCATCGATACCGGACGGCTGCACGAGGAGACCTACGAGCTGCTCGAGCGCCTCCAGCGCCGCTACCGCCGCCGCATCCGTGTCGTCTACCCCGATGCCGCCAGTCTCGAGCGGCTGGTGGCGCGTCAGGGCGTGAACGGCTTTTACGACGGCGTGGCGGCGCGCCTGGAATGCTGCCGCGTGCGCAAGCTCGAGCCGTTCGCTCGCGCCATCCAGGGCTTTCCCGCCTGGATCACCGGCGTGCGCCGCGAGCAGTCCGCCGGCCGCGCCAGGGGTGAAGCGGTCGAGTGGGATGCGCAGCATGGGCTGTACAAGATCAGCCCGCTGCTGGAGTGGACGGAGGCGCAGATCTGGCGGTACATCCGCCAGCGGCGCCTGCCGTACAATCCGCTGCACGACCGCCAGTTCCCCAGCATCGGCTGCTCGCCCTGCACGCGCGCGATCCAGCCGGGTGAGAGTCGCCGCGCCGGCCGCTGGTGGTGGGAGCAACCCGAGTCTCGCGAATGCGGTCTGCATCCGACAATCCAGCTCCCCCGCCCCGCCGCCCATCCGGTGACGGCGCCGGCCTGAGCGCGTCCGCGACCAGTATGGACTACCTCCCGGTTTTTCTGCGCCTGCGATCCCGCCCGGTCGTAGTGGTCGGCGGCGGAGCGGTGGCGCTGCGCAAGGTGCAATGGCTGCGCAAGGCCGGCGCGGCGGTAACGGTGATCGCGCCACGGCTGCACCCTGAGCTGGCGGCTCTCCTTGCCACCGGCACGCTCCGGCACGTGGCGGAGCCGTTTGCGCCCGGCGCGCTCGGCGAGGCCGTCGCGGTCGTGGCGGCCAGCAGCGAGTGCGACACCAATCGCTCGGTGTCCGACGCGGCCCGCGCGCGCGGCATCCCGGTGAACGTCGTGGACGATGCGGAAGCTTCGACGTTCATCTTCCCGGCGATCATCGAGCGCGACCCGGTCCTGGTCGCCGTCAGTTCCTCCGCTCGCGCGCCCGTGCTCGCGCGCTACGTGCGCGCACAGATCGAAGCGCTGCTGCCCGCGCGCCTCGGAACGCTGGCAGGCTTCCTCGGCGCCCAGCGCGAGCGCGTGCAGCGTACGCTCGGTGCCTACGCCCGCCGGGCATTCTGGGAACGGCTGGTGAGCGGTCCCGTCGCCGGCCACGTGTTGGCGGGCGATGAGCCGGCGGCCGAACGTGCCCTGTCACGCGAGCTGCTCGCCGCACGGCTCAGCGCCGGGCGCGGTACGGCCGGCGATGCGGTCGGCGAGGTCTACCTGATCGGTGCGGGTCCCGGCGATGCCGACCTGCTCACGCTGCGCGCGCTGCAGCTGCTGCAGCAGGCAGACGTCATCCTCTACGACCGCCTGGTCAGCCCGCAGGTGCTCGAGCGCGCGCGACGCGATGCCGAGCGCATCTTCGTCGGCAGGGAATCCGGGGAGCGTGACCGGCAGCAGCGGATCAACGCGCTGCTGGTGAGTCTGGCGCGCGCCGGCAAGCGCATCGCGCGCCTCAAGGGCGGTGACCCGTTCATCTTCGGCCGTGGCGGGGAGGAGCTCGAGGTGCTCGCCGCGCACGACATTCCGTACCGGATCGTGCCCGGCATCACCGCCGCGCTCGGCGCGGCAGCGAGTGCGTCACTTCCGCTCACGCACCGCCGCCTGGCGCACAGTGTCACCTTCGTGAACGGCCACCACGGCGAGGACGGCGCGGGCGACTGGCGCTTCTTCGCCGATCCTGCGCACACCATCGTCTTCTACATGGCAGTTGGCGATCTGGCCGGCATCGTGACGAGACTGCGCGCTGCCGGCGCCTCGCCCACGCATCCGGCCGCGATCATCGAGCGCGCCACGCTCGCCGAACAGCGCATCCTGCGCGGCACGCTGGACAACATTGCGCAGCTGGCTGCCGGGCAGCAGGTCGCCCCGCCCGCGCTGCTCATCGTCGGCGACAGCGCGGGCTTCAGCGCCGAAGCGCTGCTGTCCGTCCCGGGCAACCGTCTGCCAAGTGCGGCGGCGACCGTATGAGCGTCGTGGCGGGCTTCACCGGCGCGGTGGGCAACACGCCCCTGATCCGTCTCAGGGGCGTGAGCGAAGAGACCGGCTGCGAGATTCTCGGCAAGGCGGAGTTCATGAACCCCGGTGGCTCGGTGAAGGATCGCGCAGCGTGTGCGATCGTCGCCGCGGCCGAGCAGCGCGGCGAGCTGCCGCCCGGCGGCACGGTGGTGGAAGGCACCGCCGGCAACACCGGCATCGGACTGGCGCACGTGTGCAATGCCCGCGGCTATCGCTGCGTCATCGTGATGCCCGACAACCAGTCTCCCGAGAAATACCGGCTGCTGGAGATGCTCGGCGCCGAGGTACACAAGGTGCCGGTGGTGCCCTATAGCAACCCCAACCAGTATCAGAAAGTGGCGCAGCGGCTGGCCGGCTCTCTGCCCGGCGCGATCTGGTCGAATCAGTTCGACAACACCGCCAACCGCGAGGTGCACCTGCGCACCACCGGGCCGGAGATCTGGGCACAGACCGCTGGTCGCATAGATGCTTTCGTCGCCGCCACCGGTACCGGCGGCACGTTCGCCGGTGTCGCCACCTTTCTCAAGGCGCAGCGGCGCGAGCTCCGCTGCGTGCTCGCCGACCCTCCGGGAAGCAGCCTGTATGCCTGGGTGCGCACCGGAACGCTCAAGGCGAGCGGCAGCGGCTCGATCACCGAGGGCATCGGCATCGGCCGTATCACCGCCAACCTCGACGGTGCGCCGATCGACGATGCCCTGCTGATCGAGGACACCGACACCGTCCGCTGCGTGTACCGGCTGTTGTACGAGGAAGGCCTGTTCCTCGGCAGCACCAGCGGCATCAACCTCGCCGCAGCGGTGCGCGTGGCGCGCGAGCTCGGGCCCGGGCATACCATCGTGACCGTGCTGTGCGACGGCGGAGCGAAATACCAGTCGCGGCTGTTCAATCGCGCGTGGCTCGAGCAGAAGGGCCTTGCCGGCTGTGCGCTCAGCGCCCCGGCCGGCGCGCCCATCGCCCTCGCAGCCGCGCTGGTCGCCTGATGACCTGACACCGGCAGCGACCTGCCGACGGCGCGGTGCTGGCCGCGGCGTGCGAGTCATGAGACAGTTCGGCGCTGCATGGACGGCCTGTCGAGCTCCGCTGAACTCGCTGCGTTGCGCCTCAGCCTCGAGGTCGCATTGCGCAGCGTCCTCATGTCCCTGCCGTTGGCGGTGCTGATCGCCTGGGTACTGACGCGGACCCGTTTTCCGGGGCGCCTGCTGCTCGATTCCTTCGTCCACCTGCCGATGGTGCTGCCACCGGTCGCCGTAGGCTATACGCTGCTGCTGCTGTTCGGTGCCCGCGCCCCGCTCGGCGCGTGGCTGCACGCGCATTGGGGCATTCAGCTCGCCTTCACGACCGCCGGTGCGGCGCTCGCCACCGCGGTGATGACCTTCCCGCTCATGGTGCGCGCCATCCGGCTGTCACTCGACAACATCGATCGCGGGCTGGAGCAAGCGGCGCGCACGCTGGGCGCGGCGCCGCTCGATCGCTTCGCGACCATCACGCTGCCCCTGATGCTGCCCGGAATCCTCGCCGGTGCGGTAACCGCCTTCGCCGCCGGACTCGGCGAGTTCGGAGCCGTCATCACCTTCGCCTCCAACGTTCCGGGAGTGACACGCACCTTGCCGCTGGCGCTGTACACGGCGATGCAGTCCCCGGGAGGCGATGCGCTGGCACTGCGTCTGGCAGTGTTGTCATTTGCGCTCGGCCTGCTGGGGCTGCTCGCCTCGGAGCTGCTGGTGCGCCGCGTGCGGCGGTACATCGGCCGCTGACATGCTGCACGTGTCGGTCGTTCGCCGGCGCGCGGCGTTTACCCTCGATGCGAGCTTCAGCGCCCCGCTGCCCGGCGTCATCGCGCTGTTCGGCCGCTCGGGCAGCGGCAAGACGACGCTGGTCAACCTGATCGCGGGTCTGCTCGCCCCGGATGTTGGCGAGATCCGAATCGACGACGAGGTGCTCACCGACACGCGGCGCGGGCTCGCCGTCCCCGTGGAGCGCCGCCGCATCGGCTACGTGTTCCAGGACCCGCGCCTGTTTCCACATCTGACGGTGTCCGGCAACCTGCGCTACGGCCAGCGACGCACGCGCGCGGCCGCGCAGCTGATCGGCTTCGACGAGGTGGTGGCCCTGCTCGGCCTCGAGTCCCTGCTGGCACGCAGGCCGCGGCAGCTGTCCGGCGGCGAGCGTCAGCGTGTATCGCTCGGCCGCGCCCTGCTTGCGCAGCCGCGCCTGCTGCTGCTCGACGAGCCGCTCGCCTCGCTGGATGCGGCCCGCCGCGAGGAGGTCCTGCCGTACCTCGTGGCGCTGCGCGACCGGCTGTCGATTCCGATGGTGTACGTGAGTCACGACTTCAGCGAGGTGCTGCGGCTGGCGACCTACGTGGTGCTGCTGGAAGGCGGCCGGGTGCTAGAGGACGGTGCGGTCGACGAGATGAGTCTGTGCCCGGCGCTGCAGCGCATCGTCGGACCTGAACTGGTGGGCGCCGTGGTCGAGGGGCTGGTCACCCGGCTCGATGCGCAGCAGGGCAGCGCCGAGCTGGCCGTCGGCAGCGGCACGCTGCAGGTGAGCCTGCGTGACGTGCCGGTGGGCGCGCACGTGCGCCTGCAGCTGCTCGCTCGCGATGTGATCCTCGCCACGCAGCCGGTTCAGGGCCTGAGCGTGCGCAATGCGCTCGCCAGCACGGTCATCGCCATCAGCGACGACGAGTTCGGTGCAGTGCTGGTGAAGGTGGACGTCGGCGGCGCGATCGTGCTCGCCCGCATCACGCAGGGCGCGCGCCAGGCGCTCAAACTGCGCCCGGGTGATGCCGTGTGGACGCTGGTGAAGGCAGTCTCGACCCGCGGCCACGCCTTCAGACTCGCACCGGGGCGCTGAAGCTACCGCAGCCCCTCAGGAGTCGCGGCGCGCCAGCCCTGCCGGGGTGTCCTGCTCGGGTGCGGACAACGGCTGGCCGATCCAGGCGTGCTGGGGAGCATTGGCCAGTTCGGCACGGAAGTACTGCTCGAGCTGCGCGGTGAATTCGCGCACGTCCGCGGGCGCAGGGAAGCGACGCCCCATCCGCACCCGATAGGTGATCGGCATGGCGAACGGTCTGAACAGCGACCAGCCTTTGCACAGGTACGGCGAGTCGGTCTCGATGATGAGCGTCTGCACGGGAACGCCGGCCTGCCTGGCGATGATGCCCACCCCGGCCTGCAGCGGATTGGTGGGCCGCCGCCTCGTGCGCGTGCCCTCCGGAAACAACAGCACGATGCCGCCGCGGGCAAGCTCAGCGACCGCCGCATGGATCATGCGCCGCGTCGGTGAGCTGCTGATGTAACGTGCCAGGTGCGCGCCGGGACCTAAGAATACGTTGTTGAGCAGCGCTGGCTTCATGACGCACGCCACGCGCGGCTCGTGCGCGATGATCAGCAGCGCATCGATGAGGCTCGGGTGGTTGGGAGCGAGCACCAGCGCCGGCGCGTCGCGCAGTGTGCGCAGTGCGCTCAGGTCGAGCCGGTAGATGCCCATCAGGCCGAGCGACCAGACGTACAGGCGAAAGCCCGCGAGGATGCCGCGCCGCCCGCAGTAGCGGCCCAGGGACGCCGGCAGGATCGCGCGCAGCGGCAGCGCGATGACCGTCCAGGTGAGACAGATCAGCGCTAGCAGCGTCAGCGACACGTACAGACTCAGGGTCTCGAATGCGCGGCGCACTGACATGGGCGTCGTGTCCTAGGATTGTGGTACAGCCTGCTCGCTCACCATGGTGAGCACGTCGTAGCTGGCGACCGTCTCGCCGTGCTGATTGCTGATAGCCGTGTCCCAGCGCACCTCGCCATAGCCGGCGCCGGCGCGCAGCGACTTCTCCTTGCACGTCAGGCGCACGCGGATACGGTCGCCGGGTTTGACCGGCTTCAGAAAGCGCAGCGAGTCGATGCCGTAGTTAGCAAGCACCGGACCATAGGCAGGATCGACGAACAGCCCTGCCGCCGCAGCGACGAGCAAGTAGCCGTGCGCCACGCGCCCGCCAAACAGCGGATTGCGGGCCGCCTGCGCATCGTCCATGTGCGCGTAGAAGCGGTCGCCGGAGAGCTCCGCGAAACGCTCGATGTCATCAACCGTCACCGCGCGCTCGGCGGAATGGAACGTGTCGCCGATGGCAAGCGTGCCGAAGGGCTTGCGGAACGGGTGTGTCCCCGGATCGAGCTCGCGCGCCCCCTTCACCCAGCGTCCCGAGGCGGCTGTGACCAGGTCCGGCGTGCCCTGCACTGCGGTGCGCTGCAGGTAATGCATCAGCCCGCGAATGCCGCCCAGCTCCTCACCTCCGCCCGCGCGTCCCGGACCGCCGTGCACCAGGTGCGGGAGCGGCGAGCCGTGACCGGTGGACTCGCCGGCGCAGTGGCGATTCACCACCACGACGCGTCCGTGAAATGGCGCGAGTCCCAGCACCAGCTGCGCCGCCACCGCATCGTCTGCGCTGAAGATCGAGCCGGCGAGACTCCCGCCGCCGCGGCGCGCCAGCGCAATGGCCTCAGGCACGCTCGCGTACGGCAGCAGCGTGCACACCGGGCCAAACGCCTCGACGCTGTGAATTGCCTGCGCGCCGAGCGCGTCGCGGCAATAAAGCAGCGTTGGCGGCACGAAGGCGCCGCGATCGGCATCTGCACCCAGCGGCTGCATCCGGCCCGCGCCGCCGCAGATCACCTGCGCCTCACGGATGAGCCGCTCGAGCTGCGCCAGTACCTCGCGGCGCTGGCTTAAGGAGGCTACCGGCCCCATGCGCACGTTCTCCAGCCGCGGGTCGCCCACCACGATACCCCCGAGCGCCGCACGCAGCGCCCCGAGCACGTCGTCGACCCGCTCGGCCGGCACGATCGCCCTGCGGATGGCGGTGCACTTCTGCCCGGCTTTCACCGTCATCTCCCGCACCACCTCGCGCACGAACAACCCGAGCTCTGCGCTGCCGGCCACGGCGTCCGGACCGAGGATGGAGCAGTTCAGCGAGTCGGTCTCGGCGGTGAAGCGCACCGCGTTATCGCTCACCACCGGATGCTGGCGCAGCTTGCGCGCGGTGGCCGCCGAGCCGGTGAACGACACCACGTCCTGGCAGGTCAGGTGCTCGAACAGGTCGCCGACGCCGCCGCAGATCAGCTGCACCGCGCCCTCGGGCAGGATGCCGGACTCGACGATGCGCCTGAATACGCGCTCGGCGAGATAGCAGGTCTGGGTCGCCGGCTTGACGATCGCCGGCATGCCCGCCAGCAGCGCCGGCGCGAGCTTCTCCAGCATGCCCCACACCGGGAAGTTGAACGCGTTGATGTGCAGCGCTGCGCCCTCGAGCGGCACGCACAGGTGCTGGCCGATGAACGTGCCGTTCTTCGACAGCGCTTCCACGCCGCCATCGAGGTAGACGCGCCCATCGGGCAGCTCGCGCGCGCCCTTGCTCGCATAGACGAACAGCGTGCCGATGCCGCCATCGATGTCGATCCAGGAATCGGCCCGGGTGGCCCCGGTGGCATAGGACAGGGTGTAGAACTCGTCTTTGTGCTCGGTGAGGAGCCGGGCGAGCGCCTTGATGCGCGCCGCGCGTTCGTGAAAGTTGAGCGCGCGCAGCCCTGGTCCGCCGACCTCGCGTGCCCAGGCGAGCATGGCGCGGCTGTCGGGGCCGTCGACGCTGGCGTTGGCGATCACCTCCCCGGTGGTCGCATCGCGCAACGCTACGCCCGTACCACCTGTGCTCTGCCACCTGCCGGCGACGAAGCTCTGTAGCTGCATGGTGCTCACTCCGCGTTCACCACCTGCCCGTTGACGCGGTAGGAGCGTCCGCGGAACAGCGCGATCCGCTCGCCCCGCTCGTTACAGACGCTGATCTCGTAGAGGCCGTTGCGCCGGGTGCGCCACAGCTCGCGTGCCTCGGCCGTGAGCTCATCGCCCTCGCGTGCTGCGGTGAGGTAATCGATGGAGGCGGCCGCGGCGACCGTCGCGTCGTTGTGCGAGTTGCAGGCGAAGGCGAAGGCACTGTCGGCGAGCGCGAACACGATGCCGCCATGACACACACCGTGACCGTTCACCATGTCGGCGCGCACGCGCATCAGTACCCGCGCCCAGCCCGGGCCCACGGCTTCAATGCGCATGCCGAGCGCCTGCGAGGCGCGGTCGCGGGCGAACAGCGCGGCGGCTGCGCCTTCGGCGCGCTGCTGCGCCGCATCCGCCGGCAGGCTGGTGCCGCTCATGCCGCTGTGCACCTCAGCGGCCGGTGAAGCGCGGCGTGCGCTTCTCGGTGAACGCTGCCACACCCTCGGCGTAGTCCGTGCTGCGTCCGAGCTCGCCCTGATAATCGCGCTCGACGTCGAGCTGCTGCGCCAGCGTGCGGCTGAACCCCTCGTAGATGGCCTGCCTGGTGCGGGCGAGTCCGCGAGTGGGCGCAGCGGCGAATTGCCGTGCCAGTCCGTCCACGACCGCCGTGAGCTCCTCATCCTCGACGCACCGCCAGATCAGGCCCCAGGCGGCCGCATCCGCTGCCGGCAGCTTCTCTGCGAGCAGTGCCAGCCCCATGGCGCGCGCCGTACCGACCAGACGCGGCAGGAACCAGGTGCCCCCCGAGTCGGGCACCAGGCCGAGGCGGGCGAACGCCTGCACGAAGCTCGCCGAGCGCGCCGCGATCACGATATCGCAGGCGAGCGCGATGTTGGCTCCGGCGCCGGCTGCGACGCCGTTGACCGCCGCGATCACCGGCAGCGACAGGGCCCGCAGCGCCAGCACCAGCGGCTTGTAGTTCCGCTCGATCGACTCGGCGAGATCGGGCGGCGCCGCGCCCGGCGCCACCGCTCGATCGTTAAGGTCCTGGCCGGCGCAGAAACCGCGCCCCGCACCGGTGATGACCAGCACCCGCGCCGCAGGGCTCTTCAGGTCGCGCAGCGCGGCGCGCACCTCGGCATGCATCTCGCTGTTGAAGCTGTTCAGCCGGTCTGGGCGGTTGAACGTGAGACGGGCGATGCCGTCCTCGATGCCGAACAGAATGTGCTGATAGCTCACCGTGAACGCCTCATTTGTCGTCGTAGTCGAGCTCGAGTCTGCTGCTGCGCGCGCGCGACTGACAGGCGAGCACGTAACCCTGCTCGAGCTCCCAGTCCTCCAGCGCGTAGTTCTGCGCCATGATCACCTCGCCGTGCCGCACCCGGGTGCGGCAGGTCGAGCAGACTCCGGCACGGCAGGAGAACGGCAGCTCGATGCCGGCGCGCGCGGCGGCGTCGAGCACCGTCTCATCGTCCAGGCGCATCGTAAACGAGCGCCGGCGACCGTCCATCAGCACGCTCACCTCCGCCATGCCGGCGGCAGGTGCAGGCGCCGGCCGGTCGACAGCGGCTACCTCCTGCGCGGTGGCCACGGTGAAGTGCTCGGCGTGTACACGTCCCGGATCCACTCCCAGCCCGCGCAGCGTCGCCGTCACCTGCTCGATCATGTCGCCGGGACCGCAGACGAAGTACTCCCGCACCTCGCTGGCACGAAACAGCGTGGCGGCCAGCTGCCGTACCCGCGCGGCATCGAGGCGCCCGTTGTAGAGCGCGACCTCTTGCGGCTCCCGGCTCATGACGAAGTGCAGTGAAAGTGTGGCGAGGTGGCGGTCCTTGAGGGCCAGCAGCTCCTCGAGGCACATGGTGCGGGCCGTGGAGCTGTTGCCGTAGAAGAGCATGACGCGAGCTGCACCGCCGGCCAGCAGCGAACGCAGCACCGACACTACCGGCGTGACGCCGCAGCCGGCGGCGAATGCTACGTAAGTGCCCCCCGCAGGCGTCATCGCCCGCGGCGTGAAGCTGCCGTTCGGCGGCAGTACATCGAGCGCGTCCCCCGCGCGCAGCTGCTCCGCAAGGTAGCGCGACATCTGTCCGTGCGGGTGCACGCGCGGCACGATGCGCAGCGGCCATTCTCCCGGCGCGTTCACCAGCGAATAGGTGCGCCGCACGTCGGCGCCCTCGATGCTGGCGCGCAGCACGATGTGCTGTCCGGCGCTGCCACGGTACTCCGCGCGCAGGCCCTCGGGCACCGCGAGCGCGACCGCCACGGCATCCTCCGCGTCAGGGGAGATCTGCGCGACCGTGAGCTGATGGAACTTCAGCACGTCAGATGCACTTGAAGTAGTCGAACGGCTCCCGGCACTCGCGGCAGCGATAGTGCGCCTTGCACGGAGTCGAGCCGAACTCGCTCACGCGCTCCGTGGCGGCACTGCCGCAGTGCGGACAGCTCACCGGTTGCGAGCGGGCGAGCTGCGCGAGGCTGCTCACCGCCTCCTCCGGCGGTGCAATGCCGAAGCTGCGAAGCTTGCGCCGCCCTTCCGCGCTCAGCCAGGCGCTGGTCCAGGGCGGGGACAGCACCTGCTCGAGCACGGCATCGGGGAAGCCACCGGCATCGAGCGCGGCACGCACCGTGGCGCGGATCACATCGGTGGCCGGACAACCTGAATAGGTCGGCGTGATGCCGACACGCACGCGCCCGTCGGCCGAGCGCTGCACGTAGCGCACGATACCGAGGTCGACGATGCTGAGCACCGGGATCTCCGGATCGAGCACCGTGGCGAGCAATTCCCAGGCGCGCTGCTCGTCTCGGGTGACGTCGCGACCGGCAGCGGACATCGTGCGCCTCGCTTACCAGCGCACGCCGGGGTGGGCACGCTGCAGGCACTGCATCTCGGCGAGCATGTGGCCGAGGTGCTCGGTGTGCACCCCCCGCTTGCCGTGCCAGCGGAACGGCTCGGCTGCCGGACGCGCGAGCGTTGCCGCCCGCAGCCCCTCGTCGACCCGCGCCGACCAGCGTGGCGCGAGCTGCGCGAGCACGGGCGCGATAGCGGCCGCACTCATGCGCTCGTCCACCTCATCGGGCGCGAACAGCTCGTCCGTGAAGCGCCACAGGTGATCGAGCGCGCGCTGCAGGCGATCGTGGCTCTCCTGCGTGCCATCCCCGAGGCGCACCAGCCAGCCGCTGCTGAAACGCAGGTGATAGCGCGTCTCCTTCAGCGCCTTGGCGGCGATCGCGGCGAGGCGCGTGTCGAGGCTGCTGCTCAAGGTCTCATAGGTCTCCAGCTGCCAGATGTCGAGCAGCCACTGGCGCGCGATGGTCTGCGCAAAATCGCCGTTCGGCTGCTCGGCGAGGGTGAAGTTGGCGAACTCGGCCGGCTCGCGCAGAAACGCCAGCGCGTCCTCATCGCGCCCCCGCCCTTCCAGCTCACCCGCCCAGGTGAGCAGCAACCGTGCCTGCCCAATGAGATCGAGCGAGAGATTGGCGAGCGCGAGATCCTCCTCGAGCTCGGGTGCATGGCCGACCCACTCCGCCAGCCGCTGGCCGAGCACCAGCGAAGTATCGCCGAGGCGCAGCACGTAACGGCAATGGTCATGCCGCCCGGGCGCAGCCGGCTCCGCCCGCATCGGCACTGCGGCGCTCACAGGTTCTTCACCTCGTCCGGAATCTCGTAGAAGGTCGGATGCCGGTACACCTTGTCGCGCGCCGGCTCGAACAGCGCGTCCGCCTCCTCAGGGTCGGAAGCGATGATCTGCGCCGAGGGCACCACCCAGATGCTGACGCCCTCCTGGCGGCGGGTGTAGACATCGCGTGCATGCTCGATCGCCATGCGTGCATCGGCGGCGTGCACGCTGCCGACGTGCTTGTGCTCCAGTCCGGCACGCGAGCGTATGAAAACCTCGAACAGCGGCCAGTCCTCACTCATGCTGCGTTCTCCTTAAGACCTCAGGCTGCCTGCGCCGCACGCGCGCGCTCCTTCGCGGCGTACGCGGCGGCCGCCTCCCGCACCCAGCGCCCCGACTCGTGAGCGGCGCGGCGCGACTCCAGCCGTTCGCGGTTGCAGGGGCCGTGGCCGGCGAGCACGGCGTGAAACTCGTCCCAGTCGATCGGCCCGATGTGGTAGTGCTGCGTGGCCTCGTCCCAGTGCAGCTCGCCGTCCGGAATGGTCAGGCCGAGGAAATGCGCCTGCGGCACGGTGATGTCGACGAACTTCTGCCGCAGCTCGTCGTTGCTGAAGCGCTTGATCTTCCAGCGCATCGACTGCGCGGTGTGCTTCGAGTCGGCATCGCTCGGCCCGAACATCATGAGCGACGGCCACCACCAGCGGTTGAGCGCATCCTGTGCCATCGAGCGCTGCGCGGGGCTGCCCTGCGCCAGCATCAGCATGATCTCGAACCCCTGGCGCTGATGGAAACTCTCCTCCTTGCAGATACGAACCATGGCGCGTGCGTACGGGCCGTAGGAGCAGCGGCAGATCGGAATCTGATTCATGATCGCCGCGCCGTCGACCAGCCAGCCAATGGCGCCGACATCGGCCCAGCTGAGAGTCGGGTAGTTGAAGATACTCGAGTAGCGGGCATCCCCGGCCAGCAGCTGCTCGACGAGCTGCCCCCGCGATACGCCAAGTGTCTCGGCCGCGCCGTACAGGTACATGCCGTGGCCGCCCTCGTCCTGCACCTTGGCGATCAGCACCGCCTTGCGTTTGAGGGTCGGCGCCCGCGTGATCCAGTTGCCCTCCGGCAGCATGCCGACGATCTCCGAATGGGCGTGCTGCGAGATCTGGCGGATCAGCGTGCGGCGGTAGGCCTCCGGCATCCAGTCTTTCGGCTCGATCTTCTCCTCGGCATCGACGCGCGCCTGGAAGCGCGCCGCCTGGGCGGCCGCCTCGCCGCTGGCGGGGGCTACCGGCTCCTTGCCGTGAGTGTCGAGGGCCTGGGTGTACATGGTTGCGGCCTGCCGTGTCGCTGCGCTCTGGCGGACGATTATCTCATGCCGATTCGCGCACGGTTCATGCGCTGGAGCTGCGCCACTCCTGCAGCGCCCGCACGAAGTGCTGCAGGAAGTGATTCGCCTGGTGACCGTCCATGACGCGGTGATCGAGCGTCAGTGAGACGTAGCAGCGCGGTCGTGCCGCGAGCCGCTGCTCATCACCCTCCCCGATGACAACCGCGCGCTGCTCGAGGCGTCCAATGCCGAGGATCGCCGCCTGCGGCTGGTTGATGATGATCGGTGCGGCGAACAGGCTCCCACTCACGCCGTGATTGGAGATCGTGAAAGTGCCGCCGCGCACATCAGCGGGCAACAGCCGCCCGCCGCGCGCACGCGTCACCAGATCGTGCAGGCCCTGGGCGGTAGCGAACAGGTCGCGCGCCTGTGCGTCGCGCAGCACCGGCACGAACAGTCCCACCCCTTCCACCGCGGTCGCGATCCCCATGTGCACCGCCTCGTGGATTTCCAGCGCCGTGTCGGTCCAGCGGCTGTTGGCCTCCGGCACGGCGCGGATCGCAGCCACGGCGGCCTGCACGAAGTACGCGCTCAGGGTCAGCGGCACGCCACGCGCGGCGAATGCCTCGCGCTGGCGCTTGCGGTCGGCGAGCACGGTGCCCATGTCCGCCTCGAACACCGTGGTAACGTGCGGCGCGGTGTGCAGCAGGCTTTGCACCATGTGCTCGGCGATGCGCTTGCGCACCGCGGTGTGTGGTACGCGGCGAATGCCGGGGCTGCCCGCGGGGGCGGCTGGCAGCTCGCCGCTGCGGACCTGCGACCCGGTGGCGGCCCCCGGCCCCGAATCGCCGTCCGTGGCCGCGCGCAGCACGTCCTCGACCGTGATGCGACCGTGCGGCCCGCTGCCGCGCACCGTGGCGGGATCGAGTCCATGCTCGCCCAGCAGGCGCCGCACCGCAGGGCTCAGCGGGCTGTGGGCCTCCCCGGGAGCGATCGTCGTCACCGCCGCGGCCGCGTCCGGTGGCTGCAACGAAACGCTGCGCGCGGCCGGCGCCGGCGCTACCGGGCTGGTGGCGCGAACAGCCGCGGCGTTCGGCTCGAGGCGCCCGAGCAGCTCGCCCGGGGCGACCTCGTCCTGCTCGCGCTTCATGATCTCGCGCAGCACGCCCGTGGCCGGCGCCGCCACTTCGACCGTGACCTTGTCGGTCTCGAGCTCCACCACCGGCTCGTGCTGCACGACGCGCTCGCCGGGCTGTTTCAACCAGCGCAGCACCTGGGCACGCGTACCTTCGCTCTGCTCCGCTGGAGCCAGGATCTCGATGACGTCGCTCATGCGCCCTTTACATGCTCGCCAGGTGCTGGATGGTACGGCAGATGCGCGTGACGTCCGGCAGCGCCGCCTCGAGCAGCACCAGACTGTGGGGGCTCGGGATGTCGGGCATCGCGAGCCGCTCGATGGGAGCGTCCAGACAGAAGAAGCACTCCTGCGCCAGTGTGGCCGCCACTTCCGCGCCGAACCCGGCGGTGAGGGTGTCCTCGTGCACGATCAGGCAGCGACGGGTCTTCTCCACGGAGGCGCGCACCGACTGGCGATCCCAGGGCGACAGCGTACGCAGATCGAGCACCTCGGCGTCAACGTGTGAGCGCTCCGCTGCCTGCTCGCAGCGCTCGACCATTGCGCCCCAGGTGACGATGGTGAGCTCGGTTCCGGGCCGCACGGTGCGCGCGGCACCGAACGGCACCACGTAGGCATCGCCCGGATAGGGGCGACGCGCCCAGGCGCCATCGAGCATCGCACGGTGCTCGAAGAAGATCACCGGGTCGTTGCCGCGCAATGCGCTGCGCAGCAGGCCCACCGCATCCTCGGCATTTGACGGCACCGCGAGGCACCAGCCGACACCGTGCGCCCAGGCCACCTCGTTCATCTGACTGTGCCAGGGGTCGCCACACTTGGAGAATCCCCCCGGCATGCGCACTACCATCGGAGCCGCGAAGCGGTTGTGGGTACGCCAGCGCATGGTGCCGCAGTCGTTCAGCTGCTCGGCGGCGGGCTCCGCGTACTTGCGGAACTGAATCTCCGCCACCGGCAGCAATCCTGCGAGCGCCAGTCCCACGGCGCGGCCGATGATGCCTTCCTCCGACAGGCTGGTATCGAACACGCGCTGCGGCCCGTACTTGTCCTGCAGGCCGAGCGTCGCACCGTGCACGCCGCCCTTGGGGCCGACGTCCTCGCCGAACACCAGCATGCGTGGGTTAGCGGCGAGCTCGACGTCGAGCGTGCGGCGGATGGCGGTGAGCATGTTGATGCGGGTGCTTTCCGGCTGCGGCACGAGGCTCACCGCTGGCGCGGCAATGCCTTCGGGCGCGAGGCCACCCTGCTGCTGCAGCTGCGGCACGCCCGCCTGGTCGGCGCAGAATACGTGCGCCGTGAGCTCGCGCGGATCGGGTGGCGGCTGCGCAAGCGCACGCCCGATCGCCTCCTCCACCTCGCGCTGCGCCGTGGCCGCCAGTCGCGTCCATTCCGGCTCGCCGATGATCTGCGGTACCAGGAACGCGTGCAGGCGCCGCAACGGGTCACGCGCGTGCTCCTCGCGCAGCGTCTCGGCGGACTTGTAGGCCTGGGTATCCTGCCCGGAGTGGCCGGACAGGCGCGGCACGGTGAGACGCAGCAACAGCGGCGTGCGCGCGCCGCGCACCTGCGCCACCGCCTGCGCGATCAGCTCCGCAGCCGCGACTGGCTCGACGCCGTCCCCCTCGAGAATCGCAAGTCCGCTGAAGGCGCGCAGATTGGCGGCGATGTTGCCCCCCGGAGTCTGCAGCCGCGAGGGCACCGAGATGCCGAAGCCGTTGTCCTCGATGTAGAACAGCACCGGCAGCTGCAGCGTCGTGGCGATGGTGAGTGCCGACCAGAAGCCGTTGGTGGCGACGGAGGCATCACCACCGAGCACGACCGCGATGCTGCGCGCGTACGACTCATCGCGCAGCACCTCGTGGCGATAGCGGATTGCCTGCGCCCAGCCGCTTGCCGGCGTGTACTGACTTCCGACACCGCCGCAGGCCGGCAGCACCGTCGGCTCACCGCGCCCCGGCCGGTTGAAGATCACGCCGATGTCGCGCCCGCCGCTCACCGAGCCGGAGCGGGCGAGCGGCCCCGCGGCCGCCTGCTCGAGGCTGAGCCCCAGTGCCAGCAGCAGCGGCCGCGAGCGGTAGTAGGACGCCACGCCATCGTGCGGGTCGGTGAGCTGCAGGCCGAGCAGGATCTGAGCGAAGTCATGACCGCGCGCA
Organism: uncultured Gammaproteobacteria bacterium; assembly: GCA_963837075.1. Classification (GTDB taxonomy): domain Bacteria; phylum Pseudomonadota; class Gammaproteobacteria; order Steroidobacterales; family Steroidobacteraceae; genus 13-2-20CM-66-19. The sequence goes on from CAWILY010000009.1 coordinate 3,192,741, forward strand.
CAGAACTGATACAGCACCTTGCGCTCGGGCAGCAGGCGCGTCTCCTCGATGTCATCGAGGGCGCGCGAGGCGTGCAGCAGCGCGGTGACGCGGCGCCAGTCCGGCTGTGCGCCGGCCAGGACTTCCGGCGCAGGATTCGCAACGAGCTGGGCGGGCGAACTCATCCTGGGGATCCTCTCGCGGGCAGTGGATTAGACAGCTTATGCCCCATTTTATGCAATTATCTTGCGTCCCTTGCGGTAATCAGCGCGTATTTGGCAATATTCTTGCTCATGAAATCAGTAACCTCCGCCCCCGCGCGCGCGCTCGATCGCCTCGACCGGCGCATTCTCGAGGAGCTGCAGACGGATGCGCGGATCTCCAATCAGGAGCTGGCGAAGCGCGTCGGTCTTTCGCCCGCTCCCTGCTGGCGGCGGCTGCGCCGCCTCGAGCAGGCCGGGTTCATCGCCGGCTACGCGACGCTGCTGCGCGCCCCGGCTATCGGGCTGCCGATTCTCGCCTACGCCGTGGTCTCGCTCGAGAACCACCACCCCGAGTCGGTGCGTCAGTTCGATCAGCTCGTGAAGGAGCGCCCCGAGGTGCTCGAATGTCACTCGATGAGCGGCGCCAACGACTACCTGCTGCGCATCGTGGCCGCGAGCATGGAGGCATACGAGCACTTCCTGTCGACGCAGTTGCTGCAGTTTCACGCGGTACGCTCGGTCAACACCAGCTTCGTGCTGCGTACCAAGAAGTTCACGACCCGCCTGCCGGTCCCGTGAGCGCCCTGCCGGCCGGCGCCGGCGCCGTCGGTCGCTGACACTCGCAGCTCGTCGTGTCGGGGCCGGCGAACCAGAACGCGGACGCCGGCAGTCGTACGTCGGCGTGGCGCCAGGCGAGCTGAAACTCGCTCATCGTGCGCGCTGCCGCGTGCGTACGGCCCTGCGCGCGCAGCGCGGTTGCAAGACCGTACAACGCCCAGCCGTTGCCGGGATTGCGAACCAGGTCCTCGCGATAGATGCGCTCGGCCTGCGCCGCGCGGCCGGCAATGAGCAGCTGCGCCCCGAGCAGGTGCCGCACCGGGAAGAACCAGTCGGCCGGCTCGTCATACGCGAGCCGGTCCTCGGCTGCGACCGCCTGCCCGAGCAGCGCGATCGCCTCGTCATTGTGTCCGGTCGAGGCGGCGATACGCGCGGCGACGACGGCTTCCGCGACCGCGCTGATGTCGCGCAGGCGGTTGAACCCTGCCAAGGCATCCGGCGGCGCGCTCGCCGACAGCTGCCGCAGGTCCGCCAGCGCCTGCTGAGCCTCCGCGATCCGGCCGCGCGCCGCGAGCGCTACCCCGCGACCGTAGAGATAGGCGGCGGTCAGCCCCACGGCTCGGGCATCGGGTGGCTGCAGGGCGATCAACTCGTCCCACAGGCCGAAGCGCACCAGCGCCGAATACTGCTGGCTCAGGTTGTTCCAGCCCGAGTCACCCATCGCGAGCACCATGTCGAGCGGGGCGGCAACACCTACCTGCTGCACGGCGGCCAGGACTTCCGCCTTGCGACCCTCCATGGCGGCGGCGAAGGCGAGGAATCCGTAATTGTGGGCGAGATACATCGCGTAGTAGTCCGGCGCGGTGGTCCTGGCGAGGTACGCCTGGTCGGCGACAATGCCGCGACGATTCGCCTCGGCTGCATCCTCGTAGCGTCCGACACGCTGCATGATGTGTGCCGGCATGTGCTCGAGGTGTCCCGCGGCCGGCATCATGCCGCGCAGCCGAACGGCTGCGGCGAGCGCCTTGTCCGGGTGCGGTGAGGCCTCCATGAGGTGAATATAGTAATGGTTGGCGCCGGGATGGTTCGGGTCGCGGCGCAGCACCGCCTCGAGACGCGCCTCGACGGCCAAGGTGCCCTCGACCGGGCGCCCGTCCGCGGTCCACAGCCTCCAGGCGTGCACGTTCATCTCGGCTTCCGCGCACAGCGTCTGCACGTCGAGATCATCCGCGAAGCGCGCGGCTACCTCGCGCATCGCCGCGGCGTAGCTGACCAGCACGGCATCGAGGTTGGCGCGACCGAGCGGTTCGGCCGACGGGTAGCGTGCCGCGAGCGCCTCGATCAGTGCCTGCTCCACCGCTCCGGCGCGCGCGGCCTGCGCCTGCGCCCGCCGCAGTGCCTCGACGGCGACGCGCGCCCGCGCCGCATCCATCGAGGAGACGTTGTAGTTGGGTCCCACGGTGAGCGCCACGCCCCAGTAGCAGGCCGCACAGGAGGGGTCGAGCTGCGCCGCCTGCGCGAACGAGCGCGTCGCCTCGTCGTGATTGAAGGCCCACAGGAACCGCATGCCCTGATCGAAGTACTGCTGGGCGGGCGCCGATGAGGTGGTGACGCCGCGGTGGAAATTTCCCAGGCCCTCGTAGAGGCGTGCGCGCTGCGCCCAGTCCGCCACACTGTCCGGGATGTGCGGCATCGCTTCCTGAGGCGGCTGCGCGCGCGCCATGGTGCCGGCGCACAGCGCCAGCAGCGCCGCCACCGCGGCTGCACCCGGGGCTCGCGGCAGTGCCGTGCACACAGCGCCGCAGCGCAACGCCGACCTAGCGGCCGCGGCCGAGGCTTGCCCAGCCCTGCCCGCTACTTGCGAGCCGCTCGAGCAGCGGCGCCGGTCGCCAGCGGGCGCCGTGCGTCGCACTCAGCCGCCCCATGGTCTGCACCACGCCGGCAAGACCGGCATGCTCCGCCCAGAACATCGGCCCGCCGCGGTACGCCGGAAAGCCATAGCCGTTCACGTATACCACGTCGATGTCACTGGCGCGGATGGCGATGCCCTCATCGAGGATGCGCGCCCCCTCGTTGACCAGCGGGTGCAGCAGCCGCGCGAGGATCTCCTCATCGGGGATGTTCCGGCGCTCGATGCCGAGCTCGCGCGACACCCCTTCGATCAGCGCGGCCACTTCCGGATCCGCTATGCGCGTGCGCCCTTCGTAGCGGTAGAAACCCTTGCCGGTCTTCTGCCCGAAGCGCCGCGCCGCGACCAGCCGCTCGAGAATCGGCGAGAAGCGCTCATCCGCGGGCAGGGTGCGTCCCTTGCGGACCGCAAAGCCGACATCGTTGCCGGCGAGATCGCGCATCGCCAGTGGTCCCATGGCAAAGCCGAATCCCTCCACGACGCGATCGATCTGCGAAGGTAGCGCGCCCTCCTCCAGCAGGAACTCCGACTCCATGCCGTAGAAGGCGAGCATGCGGTTACCGATGAAGCCTTCGCAGTTGCCGGCGAGCACCGGCACCTTGCCGAGCGTGCGCGCCAGCGACATCACGGTGGCGATGGTCTGCGCCGAGGTGCGCTTGCCGCGCACGTTCTCGAGCAGCTTCATGACATTTGCCGGGCTGAAGAAATGTGTGCCGACCACCCTCTCCGGGCGGCCCGTGCTGGCGGCGATGGCATCGATGTCGAGCGTCGAGGTGTTGGTCGCGAGGATGGCATGCGGCGCGGCGACGCGGTCGAGCCGGGCGAACACCTCCTGCTTGACCTTCATGTCCTCGAACACGGCCTCGATGATGATGTCGGCGCTGCCGAGCGCCTGGTATTCGGTGACGCCGCGCAGCCGCCCGAGCGCGCGCTCGACACGCTCCTGTGTCAGGCTGCCGCGTGCCACGGAGGTCGCGTAGTTGCGCCGCACGATTCCGAGCCCGCGCTCGAGCGCCTCCGCGCTCAGCTCGAGCACCGTCACCGGGATGCCGGCATTGGCGAAGTTCATCGCGATGCCCCCGCCCATGGTGCCGGCGCCGATGACCGCCGCGCTGCGGATCGGCAACGGCTGCACGTCGGCGGGCAAGCCTGGAATGCGGCGCGCTTCGCGCTCGGCGAAGAACACGTGAGTGAGTGCCTGGCGCTGCGCACTGTCGCGGCACTCGAGGAAGTACTCGCGCTCGAGGCGGAAAGCCTCCTCCTTCGGGCGCGTGCACGCCGCCTCGATGCTGTCGATGATCTTCCATGGCGCCAGCTGCCCGCGTGCCTTCGGCTCGATCTTGCGGCGAAACGTCGCGAACAGGTCCGGGCGCACGCCGCGGATGTGCTCGCCGACATCGCTTGCCAGGCGTAGCGGCCGGCCCTCGGCCAGGACCTGGCGCGCGTACGCAACCGCGCCGGCGAGCGCCTCGTCCGCCACCGCATCGACCAGGCCGAGCTCGCGCGCCCGCGCGGCGGACAACTGTGCGCCGCTGGTGATCGCTTCCAGGGCGGCTTCGGGGCCGGCGAGGCGCGTGAAGCGCTGTGTGCCGCCCGCGCCGGGTATCAGCCCGAGCTTCACCTCCGGCAGGCCGACGCGGGCTGCACGTGCGGCAACGCGCCAGTGGCAGGTGAGCGCGATCTCGAATCCACCGCCGAGGGCGACGCCGTCGATCGCCGCGATCAGCGGCTTGGCGCTCGCTTCCATGCGCGCCTGTACCTCGCGCCCGGTGGGTGATTGCAGCGCCACGCCCGAGGCGATCTCGTTGATATCGGCGCCCGCGGCGAACATGCCGCCTTCCCCGGTGAGCACGATTGCCCGCACCGCGGTATCCGCAGCCGCACGGTCCAGTCCCGCCATCAGACCCTGGCGTACGGCGAGGCTGAGGGCATTCACGGGCGGGTTGGCGATGCTCAGCACGGCGACCTCGCCTTCGAGGTGATACTTGACGGCGGACACAGTTCCTCCTTCGCCACCCGATTGATCAGCGGCGACACGGGCGCATTGTACGGGTTTGCGCCCCCGCGCCGCCTGCGCGCACCGCAGGCACAGCCGCTACACTCGCCCGTGACATGGACAGCGTGGACGTGGTGGTGCTCGGCGCCGGCGTCATCGGCCTGGCGATAGCGCGCGAGCTCGCCGCGCGCGGCCGCGGGACGCTGATCCTCGAAGCGGACGCGCACTGCGGCAGCGGTGCCAGCTCGCGCAACAGCGAGGTAATTCACGCCGGCATCTACTACCCGGCGGGCTCGCGCAAGGCGCGGCTGTGCGTCGCCGGGCGCGAGCGCCTGTACGAGTTTTGTGCACGGCGGGGAATCGCGCACCATCGCTGCGGCAAGCTCATCGTGGCGACCTCGGACAGGCAGCTGGCCGCACTGGCGCATCTTGCGGACGCCGCCCGCGCCAACGGCGTGGAGCTGGCGCGGCTGACGCGCGCGGCGGCCCGGCGGCTCGAGCCGCAGCTCGAGTGCGCGGCGGCGCTGCATTCACCCCTTACCGGCGTCATCGACTCGCACGCCTACCTGCAGGCGCTGCTGGCGGATGCCGAGCACGACGGCGCGAACCTGGTGTGCCGCTGCCGTGTGACGCGCCTGGTGCTGGAGGGGAACACGATAGCTGTCGGTGTGAACGGCGCCGAGCCGGCACTGCGCACGCGGCTGCTGATCAACTGCGCGGGTGTACAGGCGCCGGCCGTCGCACGCCTCATCGAGGGTTTCCCGCGCGAGCACGTGCCACCGGCCTTCTTCGCCAAAGGGAGCTATTTCAGCCTGAGCGGACCTGCGCCCTTCCGGCGCCTGATCTACCCGATGCCGGAAGCCGGCGGCCTCGGTGTGCATCTGACGCTCGATCTCAACGGACAGGCTCGCTTCGGCCCCGACGTGCAGTGGGTCGAGCGGTGCGAGTTCGACGTGGAGCCCGCGCGCGGCGCAGCGTTCTACGCCGCCGTGCGCCGCTACTGGCCGGGACTCGCAGACGGGGCGCTGCAACCTGCCTACGCCGGCGTACGTGCCAGGATCACAGGTCCCGGGGAGCCCGCGGCGGACTTCCGTATCGACGGGCCGACCACGCACGGTGTTGCCACCGTGCTGAATCTGTTCGGCATCGAATCCCCGGGACTCACCGCCTCGCTCGCCCTCGCGAGCGAGGCGGTGTCAGGGATCAGCTGAGACGACGGGGCGGCGCAGGCGCGCCGTCGGGCAGCCGCGCTTCAGCTCGCGCGCACGCCCTCGACCTGGATGGCGAGCTTTACTTCCATCTTGAAGCCGTACTTGTCGCCGTAATTGATGCCGTAGTCGGCGCGGTTGAACGTACCCTTGGCATCGGCGCCGCAATGCTCCTTCTTGTCCAACGGGTTCGGCATGCACTTGAACGAGTCGATGGTCAGCGTCAGGGGATGGGTCACGCCATGCAGCGTGAACTCACCCTCGAGCTTGGTGGGCATGCCGTCGTGGAAGTCCGCGAGCCTGCCCTTGTAGGTTGCCGTCGGATACTTCTGCACATCGAGCATCTCGCCGCTCTTGACGTGCTCGTTCAGCTTCGGGTTGCCGAAGTTGATCGAGGCCGCATCCACGGTCACCTCGACCGTGCCGGCACCCTTGTCACGATCGAGCACGATCGTTCCGGAGGAAGCATCGAACTTGCCGCGCCATACCGACAAGCCGCCGAAGTGATCCGCTTCGAAGCTCGGGTAGGTATGCGCCGGATCGATCTGATAGGTCACCGGCGCGGCGAGAGCCGAACCGGCCACGAGTGCCAGCGTCGCAGCCGGCAGCGCTATGTTCCTCACGAGAACCTCCGGGTGTTGATGCGTTGCGCGCGTAGCGTAGCCGCCCGCGCGGCGCGCGGCCACCTCCCTTTCTGGGGACCTCACAGCGCTTGCGCCGTAAGGCCGAGCGCGCGCGCCACCACTTCGTGCGTAATGTGGCCGGCGTGCACATTCACGCCCGCGGCGAGGCCACGATCGCGCTTGCACGCCGCTTGCCACCCCAGATCCGCCAGCGCGCGCGCATAGGGGAGCGTCGCATTCGTCAGGGCCAGCGTCGAGGTGCGCGGCACGGCGCCCGGCATGTTGGCCACGCAGTAGTGAATGACTCCGTCGACGAGGAAGGTCGGCTCGGCGTGGGTGGTCGCATGGCTGGTCTCGAAGCAGCCGCCCTGGTCGATCGAGATGTCGACCAGCACCGCTCCTTGCTTCATGGTCTTCACCATGGCGCGCGTGACCAGCTTCGGGGCAGTCGCCCCGGCGACCAGCACGGCGCCGATCACCAGGTCGGCATCCTTCACCAGGCGCTCGATCGTCTGGGTGGTCGAGTACGCCGTGCGCAGTGAGGAGCCGAATATCGACGACAGCTCGCGCAGCCGATCCACCGAGCGATCGACCACCGTCACGTCGGCACGCAGTCCCACGGCCATCTCCGCCGCGTGCGTGCCTGAGACGCCGCCGCCGAGAATCACCACCTTGGCCGGTGGCACGCCGGGCACGCCACCGAGCAGCACGCCGAAGCCGCCATTCGCCTTCTGCAGGCTCGCGGCCCCGACCTGGATCGACATGCGTCCGGCCACCTCGCTCATCGGGGTGAGCAGCGGCAGCGAGCCGTTCGGTACGGTTACCGTCTCGTAGGCGATCGCCGTGGCGCCGGATTTCATCAGTGCCTGCGCCTGCCCCGGGTCGGCGGCCAGATGCAGATAGGTGAACAGCACCTGGCCCGGGCGCAGCATGGCGCACTCGGCCGGCTGCGGCTCTTTCACTTTGATAACGAGCTCGGCGTGCCCGAAGACCTCCGCCGCCCGCGGCGCAATCGCCGCGCCCGCGGCGCGGAACTGGTCGTCGTCCACCCCGATACCGTTGCCGGCGCCGGTCTCGATGAGCACTTCGTGGCCGGCAGCCACGAGCTCGCGCACGCCGGCCGGTACCAGGCCGACGCGGTACTCGTGGACCTTGATCTCCCGTGGAACGCCAATGCGCATGGGTGAGCCCTCGTTGTTGTTGGCGAAAGAATAGGCGCGGGCCTCCGGCGGCGGCTTGCGTAATGCACGTCGTCTCGCCGGTTTGTGGCAGAATCCACCACATTACCGATAGTTCTCGAAGGATTCTTGCGCACATGGACCTGGACCGCTACGATCGTGCCATCCTGCGGGCCCTGCAACAGGATGCCCGCATCACCAACACGGCACTCGCCGAGAAGGTGAGCCTGTCCGAATCAGCCTGCCTGCGCCGCGTACGTGCGCTGGAGGCGTGTGGGCTCATCGAGGGCTACACCGCGCTCATCGACCAGCACAAGGCTGGCTTTCCGGTGAACGTGTTCGTGAGCATCACGCTCGACCGACAGAGCCAGGCGGGGCTCGAAGCCTTCGAGAGCGCGGTGCGCCGCGTGCCCGAGGTCATGGAGTGCTATCTCATGACCGGCGAGCACGACTATCTGCTGCGGCTGGTCGTGGCGGACATGGCGGATTTCGAGCGCGTGCACGCCCAGCATCTCACGCGGCTGCCGAGCGTGGCACGCGTGCAGTCGAGCTTCGCCATGCGAACTGTCACGCGTGCGAGCACCCTGCCAGCACGCTAGCGTGCAAATCAGCTGCGCGCGTAGCCGGGCAGGCGGAGCGCGAAATCACGCAGCGCGCCGATGCCGCTCTGCTCGGCGCGGCTGCACCACTCGCGCAGCAGTGCCAGTGCGCCTGATGGGTTGGCGGCGCTCTCATTCCACAGCTGCTGCAGCCGCTCGCGATGCTCGACCACGCCGCGCAACACCTCGTAGCGCTCGAGCAGCTCGCCCAGCCGCCGCCCGCCCTCGCCGGCGAGCAGCGCCGGGTGACGCAGCATGAGTCTGCGCGTTCCGGCCGGCAGCGCGCCGGGCGGCTCGTGCCGCGCGAGCTCACGACACACCGGCAGGATCACGCGCCGGCCGTAAGCGCGCAGCACGTGCATGCGGTTGGTGAACAGCGCGGCGACCGTCTCGGCATCGGGCTCGCCGCGTTGCCGGAAGTGCGGGCGCGGCGCCTGCCAGCGCACGCGCGCGAGCCCGAGCGCGCGGAACAGCCGGATCCACAGCCAGCCCACGTCGATCTCCCAGCGCTGCACGGCGAAGCAGGCCGAGCGCGGGAAGGCGTGATGGTTGTTGTGCAGCTCCTCCCCGCCGAGCAGCAGTCCCCACGGCAGCAGGTTGGTTGCGGTCGAGGGCATCTCGAAGCTGCGATAGCCGATGGCGTGACCGAGCCCGTTGACGACGCCGCCGGCGAAGAACGGCTGCGCACTCAGCTGCACCGCGATCATGATGATTCCGGCAACCCCGAACAGCAGCAGGTGCGCCAGCACGAACAGCACGATGCCCGCGTACGGGTGTGCGCTGTAGATGCGCCGCTCGAGCCAGTCGTCGGGCGTCCCGCGCCCATAGGTGCGCAGGACCTGGGGATCGTGTGCAGCGGTGCGATACAGCTCGAAGCCCTCGAACAGCACGCGCGACAGACCGAACTGCGCCGGGCTGTGCGGATCGCCGGACTGGTCGGCGTGCGCGTGGTGGCAGCGGTGCACCGCCACCCACTCGCGCGTCAAGGCGCCGGAGCTGAACCACAGCCAGAAGCGAAACAGGTGCCGCAGCAGCGGATGCAGGATCAGACCGCCGTGCGACTGATCGCGGTGCAGATACAAGGTCACGCCCAGGAACATGGTCTGGATGGTCAGGAACGTGGTCAGCACGTAGCCCCACGGCGGCAACTGCACGAGCCCGTATGGGGAGAAACTCATGCGCAGGTCTTCCGGATCAGGTAAGCAGCACGATCTTGCCGATGTGTGCGTTGGATTCCATCAGCTGGTGCGCGCCCGCCGCATCGGTGAGCGCAAAGCGCGCGTGAATGACCGGTTTCAGCTTTCCGGCGGCGAGCAGCGGCCACACGTGCTGGCGCAGCGCCGCCGCCAGCCGTCCCTTGTTAGCCACCGGCTGCGGCCGCAGGCTCGAAGCCGTCAGTGTCAGCCGCTTGGTGAGCAGTGGGCGCAGATCGAGCTCCGCCTTGGCGCCACCCTGGGTGGCGATCAGTGCGATTCTGCCCTCCACCGCGGCCGCCGCCACGTTGCGCGGCAGGTAGTCCCCGCCCACCATGTCGAGGATGACGTCCGCGCCGCGACCGTCGGTCGCGCGCAGCGTCGCCGCGACGAAATCTTCCTCGCGGTAGTTGATGGCGACGTCCGCGCCGAGCTCGCGGCACGCAGCGCACTTCTGTGCCGTGCCGGCGGTGATGAGTACGCGTGCGCCGAAGGCCTTACCGAGCATGATGGCGGTCGTGCCGATGCCGCTGCTGCCGCCATGCACCAGCAGCGTCTCGCCGCGCGAAAGACGCGCGCGCTCGAACACGTTGAGCCACACGGTGAAGAAGGTCTCGGGCAGCGCCGCAGCCTCCTCGAGGCTGAGCGCCGCTGGCACCGGCAGGCACTGCACCGCGGGCGCCACTGCGTACTGCGCGTAACCGCCGCCGGCAATCAGCGCGCACACCTTGTCGCCAACCTTGGGCTCGTGCACACCCTCGCCGAGCCGCACGACCTCACCGGCGACCTCGAGCCCCGGGATGTCGGTAATGCCGGGCGGGGGCGGATAGATGCCCTTGCGCTGCAGGACGTCCGGGCGGTTGACGCCTGCGGCCACCACGCGAATCAACACCTCGCCGGCGACCGGCTCCGGCATGGGGCGCTGCACGGCGCGCAGCACCTGCGGCGCTCCCGGCTCGCGTATTTCTACCGCGGTCATCGTGGCTGAGCTCATGGTGAAAGCCTGACGCGACCTGCGGGTGCGCGTCAACCCGCTGAGGGCATCGCCGGCTGCAGCCGCCCGGGCAGGCGAGCGCGCCAGTCGATGGGCGCGATGCGCCGAACCACGAGCGCAAAGGCGGCCGCGCCGATCAGGGCAAGCGCGGCAGCGATGGCGAAGGCGGCGGCAAATCCGCCCGTGCGGTCGATGACGATGCCGGTCACGAGCGGCGCCGTGACGCCGGCGAGATTGCCGCAGAAGTTCTGCACGCCCATCCAGCGCGCCGCCGCGCCCGCTCCCGCGAGTGCCTGCGCACACACGTAGATCCCGGTCACGAAGACCCCGAGGCACACCCCGCAGCCGGCCATGGCGAGCAGCGCTCCGGCACGATCCGCGACCGCGCATATGCCAAGGCAGGTCGCCTGGCCGAGAAAAGCCACCAGCATCGTCGTCTTGCGTACGCGGTTGCCGTCGGCTCCCCGCGCCAGCACCCGATCGGCAATCCAGCCCGCGACCACGCTCGACAGTCCCGCGAGCGCGTACACCGCGGCTCCGAGTGGCGCCATCTGCGCCATCGAGAAGCCGCGCGCCTTCACCAGGTACAGCGGCAGCCAGCTCAGCACCAGGTACAGCACGTACGCACCGCAGAAGTGCCCCACGCACGAGCCCCACAGCTCACGGCTGCGCAGCAGCACGAGTGTCGGTGGGCCTGGCTGCGCACTCGCACTGACAGGCAGCCGTGGCGCAGCCGGCGTCCGCAGCCACGGCCACAGCCACTGGAGCGAGGCGCCGCCGGCCGCCACGAACACTACGCGCCAGCCGATGTGCGCCATCAGCAGGGCACCGACCAGTGTACCGAACGCCGAGCCGAGCGACAGGCCCGAGGCAAGGAAGCCGTTGGCGCGACCGCGCTGGGTGTCGCTCGCCTCGAGCGCCAGGATCTTGAAGCTTGCCGGATACATGACGCTCTCGCCGACGCCCAGCACGACACGCAGCACCAGCAGCACCAGGAATCCGGAAGCCATGCCGGACAGAACGGTAGCCGCGCCCCACAGCGCGAGCCCCGCGGCCAGGACGCGACGCGCGTCGAAGCGCTCGGCAAGGACCCCCGCCGGCAGCTGCCCGGGCGAGTAGCTCCAGAAGAATGCCGACAGCAGCAGGCCGAGCTGCACGTTCGACAGTGCGAACTCATCGCGGATCAGCGGGCCGGCCGTCGCCAGCATGCCGCGGTCGACGTAGTTGATGAATGCCGCTGCGGCAAGCAGCGCCACGACGCGTGCGCTGACTCCGCGGGCGGCCGGCCCCGTCCTCACGCCGGCGCTTTCGTCGCCTGCACGGCCAGTGTGCCGGAGCGCCCGGCGACGCTGCCGGAAACGATGCGGCATACCGGCAGACCGCGCACGTCGAGGGTCGCCACGTAGCCAGCCAGGTCCGTCAGGTGCACCCCGCGCGCTCGCCAGCCCTGCAGCAACCGCCCGAACGGCTCGAGGTAGCGGCCGCCCTCGAGCTCCGCGTGCAGCGTGAACACCTGATCGCTTGCGGGGGCGGCGCTGGTGAGCGCAAGCAGATGATCGACCGGATCGGTGCCGGCCAGATCCGGGCGGCCAATCAGCTCATCGAGCGTCGGCAGCGTGGTCGGCAGCTGGGGTACGGAGGCAACCGCGCCGTCGAGCTTCGGCACAAAGGGTCCCGAGCCGCGCGTGTCGGACGCGTAGCGGAAGCCGAGCTCCTGCTGCAGCGCCGGGACGTGGCGGTTGAGCTGCCAGCCCGCCGCGCCGTGCACCCGTGGCGCGCGGCCGAAGACTTCCAGGAACTCATCGCGCGCAAGCATCATTTCGCGGCGCGTCCATGCCTCGCTCGCCCGCGCCACCCCGTCCTGCCAGCGTATGTGATCCCAGGTATGCACGCCGGCCTCGAAGCCGCGCGTCATGATGTCCTGCATCACCGGGCGACAGCGACGGCCAATGCGCGGACCCGGCAGCAGCACGCCGTAGAGCAGCGTGCGCACCCCGTAGTGCTCGAGGACCGAAGTGCGCTTCACCTTGCCGAGGAAGCCGCGGCGGAACACCCGCTTGATGGCGCGGCCGGTGTGATCCGGGCCGAGACTGAACAGAAAAGTCGCGCGCACACCGAGCCGCTCGAGCAAGTCGGCGAGCCGTGGGACGCCCTCGCGCGTGCCGCGGTAGGTGTCCACGTCGATCTTGAGCGCAACGAGCGCCATGTCAGCTAAAGCGGCAGCGGCGCGCGCGCCAGCCGCCGTGCCAGCGCGCTCAGGTCGAGGGGGCCGGCAGCGGTCGCGGCCGCCAGCAAGCGCAGCGTCGCTCCGTCGCCGCAGGCAATCAGGCACTCCTCGCCGGCAGCAAACAGCTGCGGGCCGGGCACGGCGGGCCGGCGTGCGCTCAAGCGGGTGCGGTGTATCTCCCAGCGCTCAGCGCCAACATCGCCGAACGCGCCTGGGAAAGGCGGCGCCACCGCCCTCACCAGGTTGTGAATCTCCAGTGCCGGGCGGCGCCAGTCGATACGCCCGTCCTCGGGACGACGCCGGCCGTAGTACTCGCCGGCCGACAGCGGCTGTGGCCGGCGCGGCGCCGTGCCGGCAAGCAGCGCCGGCAGCGAGCGGGCCAGCACCATCTCCGCCGCCACGGTCACCTTGGCAAATACCTCGCGGGCGTCGTCGTCGGCAAGGATCGGCACGCCCTGGCTGTCGACGATGTCGCCGGCGTCGGCGCGTTCGACCATATAGTGCAGAGTCGCGCCGCTCTCGCGCTCGCCCTTCAGGATCGCCCAGTTCACCGGCGCGCGGCCGCGGTATTTCGGCAGCAGCGAGCCGTGGATGTTGAGCGCGCCGCGGCGCGCGCAGCGCAGCAGCGGCGCCCCCAGCATGGCGCGGTAGTAGAACGAGAACAGGAAGTCCGGCTGCAGCGCGCTCACCGTGCGCTCGAGCTCCGCGGTGTTGGCATCAGGGGGGGCGATCACGCGCAGGCCATAGTCGGCGCAGGCCGCCAGCACACTGGCATACCACTGCCGCTCGTTCGGATCGTCCGGCACGGCGACGACGAGCGGTATCTCGAGGCCGGCGGACAATAGCGTCTTCAGGCACCGCACGCCGACATCGTGATGGGCGAACACCACCGCCCGCGCGGGGCTCACTCGCCGGCTCCCCCGGCACGCTGGGTGGACGGCAGCGGCACGCTGAGCACGTCCGCGGCCGGCGGCGCGAGCCGCGGCGCCTCAGGTGCGCGCTCCTCGAGCACGGCGGCGATGGTGTAGCGCGGTCGCTGACGAACCTGCTCGTAGATGCGCCCGACATACTCGCCCACCACGCCGAGTCCGATGAGCGCCACGCCGATCAGGAAGAAGGCGATGCCGAACAGCGTGAACAGGCCTTCCGCCTCGGGACCGACGATCAGCCGGCGGATGGCGAGGTAGATGACGAATGCGATCGACAGCAGCGCGATCACGATGCCCGACATGGAGAAGAACTGCAGCGGCGCCACGGAGAAACCGGTCATCAGGTCGAAGTTCAGCCGTATGAGCCGGAACAGCGAGTACTTGGACTGGCCGACGGTGCGCTCGGCGTGTGCCACCTCGATCTCCACCGGATGGCGCGCGAACGTGTAGGCGAGCGCCGGCACGTAGGTGGCGACCTCGTTACAGCGGTTCAGCGCATCGATCACGCTGCGGTGGTAGCCGCGCAGCATGCAGCCCTGATCGGTGATGTGGATGGAGGTGGTGCCCTCGCGCACGCGGTTGAGGAACCTCGAGGCCGCCTTGCGCCACAGCACGTCCTGGCGGCTGATGCGGATGGTGCCGACGTAATCGGCCCCGGCGTCCATGGCCGCCACCAGACGGCCGATCTCCTCGGGCGGATTCTGCAGATCCGCATCGAGCGTGATCACGTAGCTACCGCGCGCATGCTGGAAGGCGGCGAGGATCGCCATGTGCTGCCCGGCGTTGCGCGCCAGCACGACCACCCGCGTGACCTCGGGGCGCCGCTCGAACTGCTCGCGCAGCTCGCGCACGGAGGCATCCTTGCTGCCGTCGTCGACGAACACCACCTCGTAGGAGCGGCCGAGCGCATCCAGCGCCGGGTACAATCGCTCGAACAGCAGCGGCAGCCCCTCCTCTTCGTTGTACACCGGAATGACGACCGAGACCGCCGGGTTCACGGGCGCGCTCCGCGCACGATGGCGTTCACGGCCTCGACCACGCGATCGACATCGCCGGGCGCCATCGCCGGGAACAGCGGCAGCGTCACTGTCTCGCGGCCGATGCGCTCGGCGTTCGGGAACTGCCCGTCGCGATAGCCGAGTGCCCGATACGCGGTGAACAGGTGGATGGCCGGATAGTGGACGCCGACGCCGATGCCGCGCGCCTTCATCTGCTCCATGAACTCCGCCCGCCTCAGGGATGTCTCGCCGAGCGGCAGCAAGGGGGTGAACACGTGCCAGCTGTGCCCGGCGTCGCCGCGCTCGGGCAGGCGCAGCGGCGCATCCGCGCCCCACAGTTCGTAGTAGCGCGCCACGAGCGCGCGGCGGCGTGAGTTGAACTCCTCCAGGCGCCGCAGCTGCCCGAGCCCCACTGCAGCGGCCACATCCGAGAGATTGCACTTGCCGCCGGCGAGCAGTGTGTCGAAGCCATCCAGCCCCGATTTCACCTGGCCATGCCAGCGGTGCAGCTCGATGGTGCGCAATTCGTCCGCCGAACCACCCGAGATCGCGCCACCCTCGATGGTGGTCATGTTCTTGTTGGGATGGAAGCTGAAGCACACCAGGTCGCCGAAGCTGCCGATGCGCCGCCCGCGCCATGTCGAGCCGATGGCATGCGCGGCGTCCTCGATGACCCGCAGCCGGTGGCGAGCGGCGATGGCATACAGCCGGTCCATGTCCACCGGCAGACCGGCGAAATGCACCGGGAGGATGGCGCGGGTGCGCGCGCTGATGGCGGCCTCGACCTGGCCGAGGTCGATGTTGCGCGAGTCGAGCCCGACATCGACGAACACCGGCACCGCACCGACGCGCACGATGACGTTTGCCGTCGCCACGAAGCTGAGCGCCGGCGTGATGACCTCATCGCCCGCTCCGATGCCCGCGGCGAGCAGCGCTATCTCCAGCCCCGCGGTGGCGGAGGTCTGCGTGCGCACCGGGCGACCGCCCAGGTAGGCCGACAGCTCTGCTTCCAGCTGCAGTACCTTCGGCCCGCTCGCCAGCCAACCCGAGCGCAGCACCTCGGCGACGGCGGCGATCGTGTCCTCGTCGATGCTGGGACGGGTGAACGGCAGCCACGCCTGCCCGGTCTTGGGCGAATCATTCATGAGCGTGTCACCAGAACCACCCCCAGCACGATGACGCCGATCCCGGCGACGCGCTGGACATTGGGAACTTCACCGAGCAGCCACCAGGCGAGCCCGATGTTGATCACGTAACCGAGCGACAGCAAGGGATACGCCTGGCTCACCGGCACGCGCGACACGCCGATCAGCCAGACGACGATGGATATGGCGTATGCGCATAGCGCGTACCAGAGCGAAGGCACGACCAGGAGGTCGAGCGCCCGCCGCCACACCCCGGGTGCCGTCAGGATGATCGGTCCGCTGACGCGGCTCGCGGACTTCAGAGCAATCTGCGCCAGCGCGTTGAGCAGCACGCCGCAGAGCAGGAACAGGAAATCGGTCAGTCTCACAGGCGACTCACGGCCACGGTGTAATCGTCGGCGGCAATCACGCATCCGGGCAGCCCCCGGCGGCGCCAGCCGTCCCACACCCCGGGATCGAAGAATGCCACGCCCTCGCTCGCCGCGCTCCACCGGGCCGCGAACTGCTGCGCCGTCATGCGGCGCTGCGGCTCCTGGTCCTGCCCGAAGCGCAGCTCGCCCTCGTAGTCGGCGAGCTGCAGCGTGCGGCCGAGATACGGTGACAGCGTCTCGCGGTACTGGCCGACGCTGTAGAGCGGGGTATGCACGCCGATGAACGGGCGCACGGTGCGCGCCAGCTCACGCGCCGACCGCGCCGGCGGGATGAGGCTGTAGGCGCACAGCAGGCATTGCCACGCCAGCATGGCGCCGACGATCACGGTCAGCACCAGTGCGAGCCGCGGCACACGGGGCAAAACCGTCGCAAGGAGCGCCCCGACCGCCACCGCGATCGCGGCGAGCGCCCAGCCGAGCGCGGCATGGGGCACGAAGTCGTTGTGCTGCGCGCCGTAGACCAGCAGCCCGACCCCGACGAGCGCCACCAGAGCCGCGGTGATGCGCGCGCTGTGGCGCGCCAGCGTCTCCGGCTCCGGGACCAGGATCCCGGCGAGCGCTGCCAGCGCCGGCACCATCGGCAGGATGTACGGCGCGAGCTTCGAGCCCGATGCGGAGAAGAACACCAGGATCACCGCAGCGTAGATGAAGAGGAAACGCAGCGGCCGAAAGGTCGAGCCGGCCGCCGCGGCGCCCGCCCCGGCGCTCAGGTAGGCGCGACCCGCCCAGCCGCGCCGGCCGGCGCGCACGAGCGGCGTGCCCCACGGCAGCAGAGCCACGAGCAGCAGCGGCAGGAAGAACCACCAGGGCTCGACGCGCTGATGCACGGTGGTGAGGAAGCGCGCGAAGTGCTCGTGCACGAAGAAGAATCCCGGGAAGCTCGGGTTGCGCACCGAGACCAGGACGAACCACGGCGCGGCGATCAGCGCGAACAGCGCGAGCCCTGGCACGGGATGGAGCCGGCGCCAGGTGAGCGTGTCGCGCTCGCGCAGTGTGTACAGGATGAGCGTAACACCGGCCAGCACACCGACCACGATGCCCTTGGACAGCACCGCGAGCGCCGCGAGCGCCCAGGCGAGAAGCATCCAGCGCCGCTCGGCCGTGGAGCCCCGGGGCGCCGACTGCGCCAGCGTGAACGCCAGCACCGCGCCCGTCAGCCAGAAGGTAAAGGCCGCGTCGAGCAGATTCAGATGCCCGATGATCGCGAAGTACGGGCTCACGGCAAGCGCGGTGAGCGCGCTGAGCGCGGCGCCGCCGCCGTAGAGGCGCGCCACCCAGCCGTACAGCAGCGGCAGGCAGGCGAAGGCCAGCGCAAACGAATACAGCCGCGAGCTCCACTCGTGCACGCCGAAGGCGGCGTACGCCGCCGCGGTCGCCCAGTACTGCAGCGGCGGCTTCTCGAAGTACTTCAGGTCATCGAAGCGCGGCGTGACCCAGTCACCGCTCGCGAGCATCTCGCGCGGAATCTCCGCGTAGCGGCCCTCGTCCGGATCGAGCAGCGGACGGACCTGGATGCTCGCGAACCACGCCAGCGCCAGCAGCGCCCACAGCAGCCAGGTGGCGCCCAGCGTGTGGGCGAACGCCGCTTTCAGATGCCCGCCATTGCCGCCGCGCGCGTACCGAAGCCTTCCTGGTTCACGTAGAACTCGATGGTGCGCCGGATGGCGGTATCCATGTCGGTGGTTGGCGTCCAGCCCAGATCGCGCTTCGCGGCCTCGACGTTCGGTACGCGCACCTGGATGTCCTGGTAGTACTTGCCGTAATACTCACCGGCGGTGACGTCGACGATCTGCGTCGCCCGGGCGTTTTCGCGCAGCACGGAAAACTCCTGCGCGATGCGGATCGTGCGCTGGGCGAGATCACGGATCGAGATACAGTTGGCCGGGTTGCCGATGTTGAAGATGCGCCGGCTGGCGCAGCCGTTGTTGTTCTCGAGAATGGTCAGCATGCACTCGATGGCATCGTCGATGAAGGTGAAGGAACGTTTCTGGCTGCCGCCGTCGACCAGCTTGATCGGACGCCGGTACAGCACGTTGGACAGGAACTGGGTGAACACCCGCGAGCTGCCCTCCTTGGGCTCCTCGACGTTGTCGAGGTTCGGGCCGATGAAGTTGAACGGCCGGAACAGCGTGTAATCCAGGTTGTCGCGTACGCCGTAGGCGTAGATCACACGGTCGAGCAGCTGCTTGGAGGCGGCGTAGATCCAGCGCTGCTTGTTGATCGGCCCGTACACCAGCGGACTCGTCTCCTCGTCCAGCACCCCGTCCGGCGACATGCCGTAGATCTCGGAGGTCGAGGGGAACACCAGCCGCTTGGCGTACTTGACGCAATGACGCACGACGGCGATGTTGGCCTCGAAGTCCAGCTCGAATACGCGCAGCGGATGGGTCACGTACTGCGCCGGGTTGGCGATCGCCACCAGCGGCACCACCACATCGCACTTCTTCACGTGGTACTCGACCCACTCCCTGTTGATGGTGATGTCGCCTTCGACGAAGTGGAAGCGGTCGTTCGCCGGCAGATCCCCGAGCTTGTTGTCGGCGAGGTCGATGCCGTACACCTCCCAGTCGCGCTCGCGCAGAATCGCATCAGTGAGCGCGCTGCCGATGAAGCCGTTCGCCCCGAGGATCATGATCTTCAGTGCCATAGTCCCACCCAAGTCCGGGATCGCTCGAAAACGCGGGATCCTAGCATTTTCAGCTGCCCGGGTCGCGCGCGCCTCAGCAGCAGCGATTGACGCCGCCGCTCCATTTGCGCCGCAGTGCCTCGGCGCAGAACGCGCGGCGGTCGGGGAGCGGTGCACGCGGGTGATGGGTGCGCTGATGGGCGCAGTAGCGCTCGTAGGCGTCATCGAAGCTCGCCGCGCGCAGCACGCGCCACAGCCGTGGCAGGGCGCGGCGCAGCTCTCGCAGTGCTGCGGCGCCCATCAGCGTGCCACCGCCGCGCCCTGCAGCTGGCTCGGCTGGTACGGAGCCTCCGAGCTCGATCGCAGCGGCAGACGGCGCAGTCGCCGCGTACAGACCCGCGCCATGTCGAGAATCACCAGCCACAGGAGCGCGGTGAACAGGATGGTGAGCCCGGCGTCCAGGCGCTGGTTGAAGATCAGCTGCGGGGCGACCAGCGCCCGCTCGGCGGGCAGCGTACCGGCGGCGAGCTTAGCGGCGAGATCCGCGGCGGCGGCCAGGAAGCCGATGTGCGGGTCGCTGCTGGTGATCTTCTGCCACGCGGCGGTCGTGGTGATCAGCGCCAGCCACGCGAGCGGCGCGAGCGTCACCAGCGCGTAGCGCGCCTTGCCGGACTTGATGATGATGCCGCTCGCCACCGACAGGGCGATCGCGGCCAGCATCTGGTTGGCGATGCCGAACAGCGGCCAGAGAATGTTCACGCCGCCGTTCGGATCGATGACGCCGACGTACAGGAAATAACCCCACGCGCCGACCAGCAGCGTGCTGGCGAACAGCACCGACGGGTACCACGAGGTGCGCCCGAGCGGCGCCCATACATGGCCGAGCAGATCCTGCAGGATGAAGCGTCCGACCCGCGTGCCGGCATCGAGGGTGGTGAGGATGAACACCACCTCGAACATGATGGCGAAGTGGTACCACAGCGACAGCAGCCCCTTGCCGAAGCTGCTGCCGAAGATGCTCGCCATCCCCACCGCCAGCGACGGCGCCCCGCCCGTGCGCGCGAACAGCGTCTGCTCGCCCATCGCGGCGGCCAGTGAGCGCATCTGCTCGACCGTCACCGGGAATCCCCAGCCGCTGATGGTATGCACCGCGGCCTCCGGAGTGCTGCCGACGATCCCGGCGCCGGTGTTGATCGCGAAGTACACCCCAGGATCCAGCAGCGTCGCGGCGATCATCGCCATGATGGCGACGAAGGACTCGAGCGCCATGCTGCCGTAGCCGACCAGGCGCACGTCGGCCTCGTTGCCGATGAGCTTGGGCGTGGTACCGCTCGAGACCAGCGCGTGGAAGCCCGAGATCGCGCCGCAGGCGATGGTGATGAACACGAACGGGAACACGGTGCCGCCGAAGATCGGGCCGCTGCCATCGATGAAGCGTGTCAGCGCCGGCATCTTGATCTGCGGATGCGTGAGCACGATGGCGATGGCGAGCAGCGCTACGGTACCGAGCTTCAGGAAGGTCGACAGGTAGTCGCGCGGTGCGAGCAGCAGCCATACCGGCAGGATGGCCGCGACCCAGGCGTACAGCACCACGCACCCCGCGAGCGGCAGCGCCGCGTAGTCGAACCAGGTGCGCAGCGTGGCTTGCTGGTCGAGCCAGCCGCCGGCCAGCACCGCCAGCAGCACCAGCGTCACCCCGATGACTGATCCCTCCAGCACCCGCCCCGGCCGCCATAGTCGCAGGTACAGGCCGACCAGGATCGCCGCCGGGATGGTGGCGGTCACGGTCGATGTCGCCCAGGGGCTGTGCTTCATGGCGTTGACGACCACCAGGCCGAGGACCGCCGCGAGCACGATCAGGATCAGCAGCGTGCCAATCAGGGCGGCGAAGCCGCCGAGCGGGCCAAGCTCATCGCGCGCCATCTGGCCGAGGCTGCGGCCGTCGCGGCGAGTGGACAGCAGCAGGATCGTCATGTCCTGCACGCAGCCACCGAGCACGGCGCCCACGAGGATCCACAGCGTGCCGGGCAGGTAGCCGAATTGCGCGGCGAGCGTCGGACCGACCAGCGGCCCGGGTCCTGCGATCGCGGCGAAGTGATGGCCGAAGACGATGGCGCGGTGCGTCGGCACGAAATCGCGGCCATTGTTGAGGCGTTCGGCCGGAGTGGCCCGGGAACGGTCGACCATCAAGACGCGCGTGGCGATCCACGCCGCGTAGAAGCGGTAGCCGAGCAGGTAGATGCAGATCGCCGCCGTGACGATCCATAAGGAGTTGATCGGCTCCTGGCGATGCAGCGCCACGCCGGCGAGCGCGTACGCGCCCACCACGGCCAACAGCACACCCGAGATCTTCTTCATCTTCTGTTCCCCCGGTTGATCGCACCTACGCCAGCAGCCGGCGCAATGCCGCACCGTAGCGCGCGACGATGGCGTCGCGATCGCGATGCCGCCCGCCGCTCACCACCCTGACACCGGCGCGCCAGACGCAGTCGATTACATCGCGCCCGCCGGCGAAGATCCAGCTATCGAGCAGCTCGTCCCCCTGGCGCTCGAGCAGCGCCGGATGCCCGGCCGCAAGGCTGACCACGTCCAGAGAGGCGCCGGTGACGATGCCCGCAGCCGGGGCTGTCGATGCGACCTGCAATGCCTGCCGGCCGCCCTCGAGCGCCGCCTCGAACAACCGCCGGCCCGTCGAGCCGTTGGCGCCCGCGGCCAGCACGTTGCGTGCGCGCAGCGCGAGGCGCTGCGAATACTCGAGCACGCGCAGCTCCGCCGCTGCATCCACCTGGATGTTGGAGTCGCTGCCGATACCGCAGCGGCCGCCGAGGCTCAAGAAACGCTGCGCCGCGAAGATGCCGTCCCCCAGGCTCGCCTCGGTGAGCGGGCAGAGCCCTACCACCGCACCGCGAGCGGCGATGCCGGCCAGCTCACCTTCCGTGGCGTGGGTCGCGTGCACCAGGCACCAGCGCTCGTCCACCGCCTGGTTCGCGAGCAGCCACTCGATCGGGCGGCGCCCGCTCCAGGCGACGCACTCCTCCACTTCGCGCACCTGCTCGGCGATGTGGATGTGCACCACGGCGGCGCCGGCGAGCGCCAGCACCGCATCGAGCTCCGCCGGGGTCACGGCACGCAGGCTGTGGGGTGCGATTCCGACGCTTGCGCCGGGCAGCTCGCGCACCGCACGGCGGGAGGCCTCGAGGATGCGTGCGAAACCCTCCGGCGTCGTGATGAAGCGTTGCTGCCGCGGGGTGGGTGCTGCGCCACCGAAACCGCTGTGCGCGTAGTAGACCGGCAGCAGGGTGAGCCCGATGCCGGTGCGGGCGGCGCCGGCGGCGATACGGCCGGCATGCTCGCCGCAATCGGCGAAGGCTGCCCCGTCGTGATCGTGGTGCAGGTAATGAAACTCGCCGACGTGGGTGAAGCCGGCCTCGAGCATCTCGGCGAAGCACAGGCTGGCGAGCGCCTCGAGCTCCTCCGGGCCGATCCGCTCCACGAAGCGGTACATGAGCTCGCGCCAGCTCCAGAAGCTGTCGAGGCCCGGGCCGCGACGCTCGGTGAGCCCTGCAAGTCCGCGCTGAAAGGCGTGACTGTGCAGGTTCGGCAGTCCCGGCAGGCCGATCGCGTGCCGCTCGTCGTCCGGCTGTGCGGCGGCGTCACGCGCGACCTGGGCGATGCGGCCGTCGCGCGCGGTGAGGCGGACGTGCCGTGCCCAGCCATCAGGGAGCAGTGCCGACTCAAACCACAGGCTGGCCATGGGATACATTATTGATGATCGGCGGCGGAGCCGTCAGCTGCGGTGCAGTGGCCATGAGTGATGACGAGTCGCAACCCTCCTGGCTGCAGGTGCAGCGCGGTACGGCCCCGTTGCTGCTATGCATGCCGCATACCGGCACCGAGATACCCGCTGCGGTTGCCTCGCAGCTCGCCTCGCTGTGGCTCGCACGCAAGGACGGCGACTGGTGGATCGAGCAGCTGTACGCGTTCGCGCAGCAGTGCGGCGCGAGCCTGGTGCGCACCACCCTGTCGCGCACCGTGATCGATGCCAACCGCGACCCTTCCGGGGCCTCGCTCTATCCGGGCCAGGCGACCACGGAGCTGTGTCCGACCACGACCTTCGACGGCGAGCCGCTGTACGCTTCAGGCTCCGCGCCCACGGCAGGCGACATCGCCGCGCGGCGGCGCGCGTACTTCGAGCCGTATCACCGCGCGGTGCAGCAGGAGATCGCGCGCCTGTCCGCCCGGCACGCGGCGATCGTGGTGTACGACTGCCACTCGATCCGCTCAGCTATCCCGCGCCTGTTCGCGGGCACGCTGCCGCACTTCAACATCGGCACTTTCCGGGGCGCGAGCTGCGCCCCTGAGCTCACCGCATGCATCGAGCGGCTGTGCGATGCCAGCGGCCTCACGCGTGTCACTAACGGCCGCTTCCAGGGCGGCTACACCACGCGACATTACGGGCGCCCGTCCGGGGGCGTGCACGCAGTGCAGATGGAGCTCGCCTGCCGCGGCTACCTGCGCGAGCCGCAGGGCCCGGTGAACGAGGGTAACTGGCCGTGCCCGTGGGACGAGGAGTTCGCCGCTCCGATGCGCGCCGTGCTCGAACGCATCATCGCGGCCTGCATTGCGTTTGCCGCCCGGCGCTGAGCGCGCTGCGCCGCGCACCCGGTCAGAACCGGAACCCGAACCGAATCGGCAGCAGCTCGGTCGGCTGCTGCGTCTCGATGCGCTCCCAGCGGGCTTCGAGGAACCAGGCCTGACCGCTCGGCAGCACGAAATCCATGCCGACGCCTGCGTCCCAGGCGAGCTTCGTGGTGTCGCTGCTCGATGCGCCGCTGCCGCCGCTGCCGCCGCAGACGAACGCACTGCAGTACGCGCTGTTCGGCGTGAGCTCGATGCGGCGCCAGCCGGCGCCGACCCCGCCGGTCGCATAGAGGCGCAGCCAGGAACTGACGGGCGTATCGAGCGCTGCGTTCAGATAGCCGGTGACCGTCTGCATGTTGCCGTTGTTTGGGGTAGGGCCCAGGTACTGGGATGTGACCTCGAAGCGGCTGTAGTCGAGCTCCGGGCGCAGCAGCAAGCCGCTGCTCGGATCGGGACGGATCGACAGCCCCGTCCCTGCCGTCCAGCCGGTGGAGAACAGGTTCGCCGCGGCTCCCTCGGTGAGGCTCGCGCCGCTGTCGAGAAACCAGCGTACGGTTGGCGCCGCAGGTCCCGACGGCTCGTACACATAGCCCTGCGCGTCGGCCGCCGCGGCGCGGGCCGCCAGCAGCAGCAGCACCGCCATCGCGCGCCGGTACGGGAAAGCTTTCGTGGCAAAAGTCATCAGCGTACGCGCCGCAGCCGCCGCCGCACGGCGGCGCTGATGTCGTGCATCTCGGCGATGCCGAGCGCATAGGCCGCGGCGAAGAACGCCGCACCCGCAGCCGCGATGACCGCGAGCAGCGTCACGCACTTGGGCCAGAACGGCTGCACCGCCCAGTCCGCCAGCAGGAAATGTCCGCCGGCCCAGGACACCGCGAGCAGCGCCGTCGAGGCGACGGCGACCTTCGACAAGAGCACGAGCAGCGCGCGCGACTCGAGACGCCCGAGGTGCGCACGCATCAGGGAATACAGGATCAGAAAATTGCTGGTCGCGACGCAGGCGGTGGAGAAGGCGAGTCCGCGGTGTCCCCAGCCCAGCTCGCGGATGAAGGTCCAGTTGAGGATGAGGTTCAGCGCCACGGCAATAAAGCTCACCACCATGGGGGTCTTGCGCCGGTCGATGGCGTAGAAGGCGTTGACCAGCACCTTGAGCGCCGCGTAACCGCACAGGCCGATGGCGTAGTAGCGCAGCGCCCCGGCCGACTCGGCGGTCTCGTGTGCGCCGAAGCGCCCGTGCTGGTAAAGCACGGAGATGATCGGCTCGGCCAGCACCATCAGCCCGATGCTGGCCGGAATGGTCATCAGAAACGCGAGCCGCATGCCGCGGGCGAGCTCGCTGCGGAAGGTGCGGATGTTGCCGGTGGCCGCCATGCGCGCCAGCAGCGGCAGCGCCACGGTGCCGAGCGCCACGCCGAAGATGCCGAGGGGCAGCTGCATGAGGCGGAAGGCGACGGTGAGCCAGAACGTCGGTCCGTCGCCGAGCTCGGAGGCGAACACCGAGTTCACCAGCACGTTCACCTGCGTGGTGCTGGCGGCGATCACCGATGGCCCCATCAGGCGCAGGATGGCGCGCACGCCCGGATCGCGCCACTGGTAGTCGGCGTGGAACACGTAGCCGGCGCGCCGCGCGGCCGGCAGCTGCACGACGAGCTGCAGCGCGCCGCCGATCAGCGTGCCGATCGCGAGGCCGAGAATGGCCCGCTGCCCGAAGTGCGGATCGAGCCAGTAGCCGAGCGCGACGCCGGCGACGATCGAACCCAGGTTGAAGAAGCTCGAGGCCATCGCCGGGATGCCGAACACGTTGCGCGCGTTCAGCATGCCCATCACCAGCGCCGCCAGCGACACCAGCAGGATGAACGGGTACATGACGCGCGTCAGCGTCGTGGTGAGAGCCGCCTTGGCGGGATCGAAGCCGGGCGCGAGCGCGGCCACCAGCCAGGGCGCAGTAAGGATCCCCAGCACCGTGATCGCGCTCAGCGTGATGGTGAGCAGCGTCGCCACCTTGTTGGCGAGCCGCCAGGCCGCCGCCTGGTCTTCGAGCGCCGCGGTGCGGCTGAAGACGGTGACGAAGGCGGTCGACAGCGCCCCTTCGGCGAACAGGTCGCGCAGCAGATTCGGGATGCGGAAGGCGATGGTGAATGCGTCCATCACGCGCCCACCGCCGAACAGCGCGGCGAAGATCTGCTCGCGCGCGAGGCCCAGGATGCGGCTGCAGAGCACCGCCACCCCGACGACACCGGCCGCTCTGGTGTTCAGCTTCTCAACGCGGGAATCGGCGGCGGAGGCCGCCGCAGCGGCGTGTTGGTCGCCTGGTGGCATGGCAGGCGGCAACGGTACCACATCGAGGAGCTGCGGGCCGTGAGCGGTGGCGCCGGCGCGCGGCGCGACCGGCCGGTGCGCTTCAGCGCAGCTCGGCCAGCAGCCACTCGACGAATCGCCGGGTGTGCTGCTCCATCGGCGCGTACGGGCCCGGCTGGTACGAGCGCGAGTTGATGCCCTGTTGGTTCAGCTCGATGATGCGCTTGTCGGCAATGCTGGTGACGCGCCACAGCCAGGTGAGCCGCTCGAGGTCGTAATCGACCCCCGGCTGCGCATCGGCGCGCACCAGCCAGATGACTTCCATGTCGGTGCTCTGCACGCTGCGCGGGCTGAAGCGATAGATCAGGCCGTGATCCGGGTAGGCGAGGAAATTGCTGGTGACTCCGACATCGAAGAAGGTGACGCCGCCGTCGTAGTCGGTGAACCGGCCCATGAGCGGTGCCAGTGGACCACCGTCCTCGCTGCCGCTCACCGCCCCTTCCGCGAGCGCCGAGCGCGCGCTGTCGGCGGCCTCCTGGCCGGGCGCGGCGCTGAGTCCCCAGCGATCGAGCTCGCAAACTTCCGCGCCGAGCGTGCGGGCGCGGGCGCGCACGCGCTCGTCGGCTTCGCGGTTGAGCGCCGCGGGGCGCGAGTACAGGTGATACTTCGAGTACTCGGCGTGCGCCGGACCGCAGTGATAGCACTCCATGTAATTCTCGACGGCGAGCTTCCAGTTGGCGTTGACCGGATAGACCTCGCGGTGCGCGACCTTGGCTTGTGCCCAGCCATAGACGCCGGCGGAGCCGGCGAGCGCCGCCGTCACGTGCTCGAGACCGAGCGGCACCGGCGCAAACGACACGAATACCAGGCCCTCGATGACCCGGGTATGCAGCCGCTTCAGGCCGTACGCGCTGCGGTCGAAGTCCGCGGGCATGTGACGCGCGCCGCGCAGGCCGCCATCGAGGTCGTAACTCCAGGCGTGATAGGGGCAGACGAACACACCGCCACGGGCGTGGCCGGTGCTTGCCGTACACACCCGTGAGCCGCGGTGCCGGCAGACGTTATAGAACGCGCGCAGTTGCGCATCCGCTCCGCACACGATGAGGAGCGACTCGCCGCACACGTCGACGGTGAAGAAGTCGCCCGGCGCACGCGCCTGGCTCGCATGGCCCGCACAGTGCCAGTGACGCAGCATGAGGCGCTGCATCTCGCGCTCGAACAACTGCGCGTCGCAGTAGAACTCGCGGCTGAGCGCATGCCCCGGACGTTGCGTCGCGATCAGCTGGGCGCAACGGTCCGCGGCCTCCCGATCTTCCCGGGTCGCGGCGTTACTTCCCCCCATGCCAGGTCACCGTGACGCCGAACGTGCGCGGACGGTAGGTGAACACGTTCTGCTGCGGGGTCGGCGCACCCGCCGGATTGTAGGGGTCGAGCTGGCCGAACGCGTAGTTGGTTGTCGTCTGGTAATTGAACACGTTGTCGATGAACGGCGTGATCAGCCAGTGGTCGAGCGTGACACCGGCGCGCATTGACGTGAACTTGGTCGATGACAGCGTATAGGTGTAGGGAAAGAACTGCGAGGTGCGCGGATCCTGCACCGCCGCCTGCCACGGGTTGCGGCTCTGGTACGTGAAGTCGACGCGCACGAAGGCATCGTGATCGTGCAGGCTGAAGCGGTACTCCGGACCCACCGCCACGTTCCACGGCGGGTTGGTGCCCGGCGCGTAATCGATCGCTGCCTGCCCGGAGATCGCATCGCCGTTGCTCGCCAGCGGCGGGTTGGCCGGGTTGCCGCTGGGATAGGCGTTCTCGGTGAAGCGGGCGCTGGTGTAGCCGACGGCGAGATCCATGTAGAAGCTCGCACCGAGTGACAGCTCCGCCTGGAGATCGCCGCCCTTGGCGACCGCAGTGCCCAGGTTGTCGGTGAACTGCAGGCCGCACGCGCCCGCCACGTACACGTTCTGCTGGATGCCGTTCCACTTGATGTAATAGAGGCTGGTGGCGATGCGCAGCGTGCGGCCGAAGGCATTCTTCGAGCCGATCTCGTAGCTCTGCGTATCGTCCGAGTTGTAGGTGAGCGGTGCCCCGTTCGGATAGCCCGCCGCGTTGAGGTCACTGCCCGGGCCCGGTCCACAGTACGACGGCAGCGCCGCATTGCCACCGCCGGGACGGAAGCCCTTGGCGTAGGTCGCATAGAACATGTTGTCGTTGTCCGCTTGAAACTGCACGCTCGCCTTGGGCGTGCTCGAGTTCTCGCTCTGGTTCGCGTAGCGCGACAGCGGTCCGAAGTTCTCGATGCCGTCGGCGTACTGACTGAGATTGAACTTGGTACGGGCGATGCGCTCACCCAAGGTCAGCGTCCAGCGGTCCGTGAGCCGGAAGTTCAGCTCGGTGTAGCCGGCGATCTGCCGGTCGAAGGTGGTGACGCTGTTGTAATAGATGCTGCACGCCGGGATCGGTGTGTAGGCCGCATTCGTCGGGCACGAATAATACGGACCGTACGCATCGGTTGCGCTCGATCCCGGAACGAACGGGTTGTAGGAGCCCCACAGATACTGGAACAGCGGATTCACTTGGTTGGTAGGATCCTCGAGATTCTCGATGCTGCCCTCCTTCGCCAGCTCCCAGAACGCGCCCACGGTCCAGTGAAGTCGTGCCGAGTTGTCCGAGGACTGCCAGCGCAGCTCGCCGACGTAGTTGTCCTGCGAGTTGTTGATGATATTGGGCGTGTAGAAGTTGCTGAAGCACCCTGCAGCCACACCCAGCGCGGCGCACTGCGCCGCGCTCAGCTGCGGCAGATGGATGCCGCTGCCGTTGATGAGCGGATACCAGGGGCAGTTGGCAGCGTTGTTGGTGCTCTCGCAGCCGCCGATGCCGCCGGTGTTCGGATTTGCCGGCCAGCCGTCGGACTGGAAATACGACAGGTCGTACACCGTGCCCTGGTAGCCGGTCTGGCTCCAGCGATGGAACCAGGCGACGTTGGAAATGATCGCGCTCTTGGCGAGGTCGTACTCCATCTTCAACGACGTCAGATAGTACTGGTTCGGGTCGCGGATCTGCTCGGGGGTCGCCGTGTTGAACTGACCGGCGCCCGCATTGGAGTAGGCGGGCCAGTAGGTGTCGTTGTCGTGCTGCTGCAGGTTCTGGGTCATGAAGTCGGGCGTGATGGTGAAGTTCTCCTTCGGCGCCCAGATCGCCGCCAGACGTGCGATGTATACCCGCCCGTAGTTGATGTTGTGCTGGGTGACGTCGCCGGTCGTCGGGTCGACGCGGTCGACCCAGCCGCCGTCGCCGCGGTACCAGATGCTCGCCCGCCAGCCGAGCACGCCATCGATGATAGGCTGGCCGTGCGCGATGCCGAGCTCGTAGCTCGGCTGGCCGTACTCGGTATAGGAAGCCTCGCCGCGCACGTAGGTGCTGGTCGCGGTGAGGCTCGGCTGCGCGAGGATGTAGCGCACCGCGCCGCCCTCGGCACCGGCACCAAACAGCGTGCCCTGCGGGCCGCGCAGCACCTCGACGCGCTCGAGATCGAACGTCTTCGGCAGCGAGTCCTCCGGATTGAAGCCGACGCTGCGCATCTGGATCGGGGTGTCGTTGATGTAGATGCCGGTCGTGCCGGCGCCCGCGGACGAGGAGATGCCGCGGATCGAGATCGCATTCGTGCCGGAATTATCGATGGTGACGCCCGGCGTGAAGCGCGCGATGTCCTGGAAGTCCTTGATACCGCGGTCGTCCATGGCGTCCTGCGTGAGGGCCGTGACGCTGATCGGCACTTTGCTGAGCGCCTCCTCGTGCCGCGTGGCGGTGACGACGACCTCCTGCAACCCCACTTCGGCTCGCGCTGCGGCTTCCGGCGCCGCCGGTGCCGCAGCACCCGTGCCGACCGCGGACGCATCGTCGGCGCGAGCGGCGGGCACGGCGGCGAGCAGCAGGCAGAGCGCCACGGGCCATGTACCGCGGACGGAGCAGCCGCTGCGAATCAGATTCGTCATGTGCTTATCCTTCCCTTACCCCTGCCTTGGGAGATTGTGGCATCGCCGGTTAGTTTAGGTCTGCAGCACGACCGCTGCATCAGCGCTCCAGCTCACGAACACCTCGTCGCTCCAGTCGATGGCGGCCTCGGCCGTGCGCCGCTCATTCTGGGCGAAGACTGTAACCAACTTGCCGCTGGTCGTTTTGATCTGATAGGTGGAGCGGTTACCGAGATAGCCGAGCTCCCAGACGGTGCCGCGCAGCTGGTTGATGCGCGCTCCGTTCATCGGCTGCTTGCCGAGGCGCACCTTCTCGGGGCGCAGCGCCACCCATACCTGCTGGCCGACGGTCACGGAGCCGGTGTCATCGACCAGCAGCTCGCCGCCGGTCTCGGCGCAGCGCACGCTGATCAGGCCGCCCTCGCAGGCGCTCACCGTGCCCTCGAACAAATTGGTAGTGCCGACGAAGTCGGCGACGAAGCGGCTGCGTGGAAACTCGTAGATCTCTGCCGGCGTGCCCACCTGCATCACCTGGCCGTGATTCATGACGGCGATGCGCGTGGCGAGTGCCATGGCCTCGTCCTGGTCGTGGGTCACGACGATGAAGGTGATGCCGACCTTGTCCTGCAGATCCATGAGCTCGAACTGGGTTTGCTCGCGCAGCTTCTTGTCGAGCGCCGACAGCGGCTCATCGAGCAGCAGTACCTGCGGCCGGCGGATGAGGGCGCGCGCCAGCGCCACGCGCTGACGCTGTCCACCGGACAGCTGATGCGGCTTGCGCTTGCCGAGATGCCCGAGCTGCACCATGTCGAGCGCCTCCTGCACGCGGCGCTGGCGCGTAGGCTCATCGAGCCGCAAGCGCCGCAGGCCGTAGCCGACGTTGCTCTCCACGGTCATGTGCGGAAACAGCGCGTAGGACTGGAACATCATGTTGACGGGCCGCTCGTGTGGCGGCACCGCATTCATGTCCACGCCATCGATCGTGATGCGGCCGTGGGTCGGGTCGGCGAAGCCCGCGAGCATGCGCAGCAGCGTGGTCTTGCCGCATCCCGAAGCGCCCACCAGCGCGAACATCTCGCCCTTGTAGATGTTGAGCGCAACGTTATCGACCGCGATGGTCTCGCCGTAGGTCTTGGTCACGCCATCGATCACTATCTGCGGCGTGGCGTGCGGATCGAGCCACGGGCGGCGGGCGAGCGGCTTCGACTGGGTCGCGATCATGGTCCTCCGCGTCGTTCTGCGCGTCGCTTGCGGGTCAGAAATCGGCCGGCGGTGTCGCGCGGCGGCGTGCCGGCGCGAAGAACGGTCGCTCCACGACGCGTGCCCGCACCATGCGCCGCTGCCACACCAGCTCGCGATTCAGGTAGATGTCGGCCCACAGCGTCGAACCGATGGCGATGTAGGGCGCATCGACCATGGCGAGCGCCAGGTTGCGCTTAGCCGTGGGCGACCAGATCGCCGAGGTCACACTGCCCAGCTCTTTTTTCCCGGCAGGTTCTGCGTACAGCAGCGCATTGTGCGCCGGCTTGGTGCCCTCGACGTCCAGCCCCACCAGCTGACGGCGCGGGCCGCGCCGTGCCTCCGCCTCGAGCGCACGCCGGCCGGTGAAGTGCCCCTTTTTGAAATCCACCAGCCAACCGAGCCCCAGCTCGAGCGGCGAGCGCTCGGTACCGAGATAGAGCGTATGGGCGGCGGAGACGAAATCGACGTTCGGCAGCACGAACCCGGCCTCGATGCGCGCGATGTTGAGCGCGCGCGAGCCGATCGGACGCACAGCGCGCGTGCGGCCCACCGCCATCAGTGCGTCCCACACACCTTCCGCATCCCCCGGCTGCATCCACAGCTCGTAGCCCAGGTCTCCGGTGAAGCCGGTCCGCGATACCATCATTGGTGCGGCCACACCGGGCGCATTCATGACGAACTCGCCGTGCTCGAACGGCTTCAGGCGCTCGATGCCGGCGAGCCCGGCGCCACGCAGCAGCCGCGCCGAGGTGGGTCCCTGAACGGCGAGCGCAGCCACCTCTTCGGTCACCTCGCGCAGCTCGACGTCGAAGCCGATCGCGGAAGCCTGCAGCCAGTCGAGCTGCCGCTCGCCGGTGCACAGGCGGTACTCGCCGGGCGCGAGGCAGAACACCGTGCCGTCGTCGATCAGCTTGCCGGCATCATCGCACCAAACTGTATACGCGACCTTGCCCGGCGCGACCTTGCGCAGGTCGCGGGTCACCAGCCGATTGAGGTAGCGCAGCGAATCCGCGCCGGCGATGCGGTACTTGACCATCGGCGTCAGGTCGTACAGCGAGCTCGCGTTGCGAATCGCGAAATACTCCTGCTCGACGCTGGTGTAGACGTCGACCGTGGTGTACCCCGCCCACGGGATGAAGCTGTCCAGCTGGCTCGCGGCGCGCGAGCGCTCGTGGAACGGCGTCTTCAGCAACGGCTGGCGGTAGTGTGGCTCGCTCTCGGTGAGCATAGGCTTCAGGCGGCCTCGCGCATGATCTGCCGCGCGGCGTTGCGTCCGGGCAATCCCATGACGCCGCCGCCGGGGTGGCTGCCGGCGCCACACAGGAACAGCCCGGGCACCGGCGTGCGGTACTGGGCGGCCCCGGGCACCGGCCGCACCATCAGGAACTGATCGAGCGCCAGCTCGGCGTGATGCCAATGGCCGCCCGTGATGCGGAACTCGCGCTCGATGTCCGGCGGCGTCAGCAGCTCGACCGCGCTTATCGCCGCGCGCAGCCGCGGCGCATAGCACGCGAGCGTGTCGATCACCGTATCGGTGAACGCCTGCCGCTGGCTCTGCCAGCCGCCGCCGAGCTCATACGGCGCATACTGCGCGATCACCGACATGACGTGCTTGCCCTCGGGCGCGAGCCCCGGATCGGTCAGGGTCGGAATCGTGATCTCGAGCATCGGAGCGCTGGAATACTCCGCGTACTTGGCGTGATTGTAGGCGCGCTCGATGTAGTCTGCAGACGGTGCCACCAGCAGTCGCGCCCGCAGCGCCGCCGGAGTGAGTCCGGTGAACTGCGGCAGCTCCTCGAGCGCCAGGTGCAGTTTCGCGGACAGGCCGCGCGTGCGCACGTGACTCACACGGCGCACGAAGCCCGCATCGAGATGCTCGGCCCCGAGGAGTTCCAGGAAGGTGCGCTTGGGGTCACAGCTCGCAACGACCGTATCGCAGGCGAGCTCCTCGCCGGAGGCCAGCACCACCCCGGTGACGCGATCCTCGCGCACGCGGATGTGTGCCACCGGCGCGCCGGTGCGTACTTGCGCGCCCGCGGCGACGGCCGCGCGCGCCAGCGCCTCCGACAGCGCCCCGAGTCCACCCAGCGGCTGCGCCAGGGCATCGCTTCCCCCCGAGGCGGCGACCCGATAGAGGAGCGCTGCCACCGTGCCCGGAGAGCGCGGGCCGTAATTCGTGCCAAGCACCGCATCGAGCGCCAGTGCGCCCTTCAGCAGCGGCAGCCGGAAGCGCTCCTCGAGCAGATCGTGCACGCACATGCCGCCGATGCGCAGCAGCTCGCGCATGTCGGACCGCCCGAGGCGGCGGATCTGCCAGCCGAGTCCGAGCAGTGCGTAAGCGTCGCGCCAGCTGTCCGTGCCAAGCCGCGGCGGTGTCGCCGTGAGCATCGGGTGCAGGGCACGCGCGAAGCGCCGCAGCTGCCCGTGCCACGCCGTGAACGCCGCCGCATCGGCGGGCGAGGCGGTCGCGAGTGCCGCCGTGTCATCGGCTGCGAAGCTCAGGTGGCTTGCGTCCGGCGCCAGCGCCAGCGTCGGCAGACCGGAGTGCGCGAGCTTCAGTCCGTGCGCGGCGAGATCGAGCTCGCCCATCAGCCGCGCCGGCATGAGATGCAGCAGGTGCGCGCAGGCGGATACGCGGTAGCGGGGCGCGAACTCCCGCGTCACCGCGGCGCCGCCGACGTGCCCGGCTGCCTCGAGCACCAGCACCCTGCGCCCGGCACGCGCCAGATACGCCGCACATACCAGACCGTTGTGCCCGGCGCCGATGACGATGCTGTCGTACTGCGGCGCAAGGCTCATTGCAGCCGCCCGAGATCGCGCAGGATGGCGCCCGCCGAGTTCGCTCCCGGGGCGCCCATGACGCCGCCGCCTGGGTGCGTGCTCGAGCCGCACAGGTACATGCCGCGCAGCGGCGTGCGGTACTGCGCGTAGCCCGGGATGGGGCGATTGAACAGCAGCTGATCGAAGGTCAGCTCACCCTGGAAGATGTTGCCCTCGGTAAGCCCGACCTCGTTCTCGATGTCACGCGGCGTGCGGATCTCGGCGTGCAGGATGAGGTCCTTGAAGTCTGGACTATGGCGCGCGATCGCATCGATCACGGTATTGCCGAACGCCTGGCGCCTCTCCGGGGTCCATTCGCCTTCGGCGAGCTGGTACGGGCAGTACTGCACGAACACCGACATGTAATGCTTGCCGTCCGGCGCCATGGTGGGATCGATCTGCGTCGGAATCAGCATGTCGACGTACGGCACGCGCGACCAGCGTCCCTCCTTCCAGTCATCGTAGGCGCGCTCGACCATCTCGAGCGTATCGGTGATGTGCAGGTCGCCGCGGATCGATGGCGAGCCCTGCGGGATCGCCGGAAAGCGCGGCAGGCCGTCGAGCGCAATGTTGAGCTTGCCCGATGAGCCGCGGATCTTGAAGCGCCGCACCTGCTCGAGAAAGTCCGCCGGCAGGTGCTCGGGCGCCACCGTCTCGAGGAAGGTGCGCTTGACGTCCATATTCGACACCACCACCGGGGCTACGATCTCCTCGCCGCCTGCGAGCACCACGCCGGTGGCACGGCCGCCGCGGACCAGGATCTGCTCCACCGGCGCGCTGGCGCGCAACGTGCCGCCGCTGGCGCGCAACGATGCTGCCAGTGTCTGCGTGATCGCGCCCATGCCGCCGCGCGCAAAGCCCCAGGCGCCCACCGCGCCATCGATGCTGCCCATGTAGTGGTGCAGCAGCACGTAGGCCGAGCCCGGCGAGCGCGGCCCGAGCGCGGTGCCGATGATCGAGCTGCCCGACAGGTGCGCCTTCACGATCTCGCTCTCGAAATACTCCTCGAGCATATCCGCGCAGCTCATGGTGAAGAAGCGCAGCGTGTCGTACATGCGCTCCTCGCCGAGCTTGTGGAAATGCCGGCCGAGGAACAGCAGCTCGCGGATATCGCGCGGCCGGAAGGAAGTCGGGTCGGGAGGCGTGCGCAGCAGCAGCGGCTTGATGAAGCGACAATGACGCAGCATGTCGCGCACGTAGCGGTCGTAGCCTTCAGCGTCGTGGCGTGAGTGACGCGCGATCTCGCGCCGCATGGCGTCGTGGTTGTCATACACCGCCAGGTGGCCGCCGTCACGCATCATGGTGCAGCCGCCCTCGTAGGGGATGATCTGCAACCCGTGCGCCGGCAGCTCGAGCGCGCGAATGATCTCGGTTCGCAGCAGGCTGCACACGTACGAGCAGTTCGAGTAGGTGAAGCCGTCGTACAGGCTGCGGCTCACGGCCGCCCCACCGATGTACGGATTGCGCTCGAGCACCAGCACCTTGAGGCCGGCGCGCGCCAGGTAGCAGGCGTTCACCAGGCCATTGTGGCCCGCGCCCACGACGATGGCATCGTAGCGATTGACCCCGCTCATTGCGGGCTCCCTGCCGATATGCGCTTCAGGCCGGCACCCGGCGGTTCGTTCCGAGCGAATCGAGCGTGCGGTCGACCGCCACTTCGAAGCCGCGCAGCGTGTCCTGCAGGCACGAGTCATCGTGTGCGGCCGAGATGAACCACGGCTCGCGCGAATCCGGCTCGCACAAGATACATTCGTCGTGCAGCACACGGGCAACCGCGTCGTAGAAGGTGTAGTCGCTGCGCTTCCAGTCGCGGTAGGTGCGCGGCGGACTGGCGGCGAAGTACAGGCCCGTCATCGAGGGGTGGCCCACGAAGCTGTGGGCGATGCCGCGCGCCTTGAGGATCGCGCTCTTGCCGGCGCGCAGCCGCGTGCCGTAGGCGGCGATGCGCTCGAGGGCATCGGTCTCGTCGAGAATCTGCAGCGTCCGCTCCGCGGCGGCGAGCGATACCGGATGCGCGGTGTAGGTGCCGCCGTGCGCCACGCCCTTGCCGAGCTTGCGCATGATCTCCTCGCGCCCGGCGAGCACCGAGATCGGGTAGCCGTTGGCGACCGCCTTGGCGAAGGTGCACAGGTCCGCGCGCACGCCGTACAGCTCCTGCACGCCGCCGCGCGCCACGCGAAAGCCGGTCTTGACCTCGTCGATGATCAAGAGGATCCCGTAACGGTCGCACAGCTCGCGAGCTGCGCGTACATAGGCGGGCTCGGCGGCGATCCCCAAGCAGTTGCCCATGATGGGCTCGATCAGCAGGCATGCGACCGAGTTGCCGCGCCGCTTGAGAACGTCCTCGAGCTGGTTAGCATCGTTGGCCTGCACGAAGTGCGCGAAGTTGCGGGTGGCGAGCGGCACGCCCTCGCTGTACGGCACCACCTGCGGGTCGCCGATCTCGGACCACTTCTCCATCGGCGTGTACCACATGGCGGCATCGAACAGGCCGTGGTAGCTGCCCTCGAGGATGACGTAGTCGTCCTTCTTGGTGTAGGCGCGCGCCAGGCGCAGCGCCGCCATCACCGCCTCCGTGCCCGAGTTCGAGAACCGCACCAGCTCTGCCGCCGGCACCATCTTCGCGATCCGCTCGGCTACCGAGAGCTCGCGCTCGGTCGAGAGCGCGAACACGCCGCCGACCGCCATGCCCTCGCGCGCCGCCGCATCCACGCGCGGGTCGGCATAGCCGAGGATCGCCGGACCGTAGCCCATGCGATAGTCGACGTAGACATTGCCGTCGAGATCGGTGATGCGCGCGCCGCGTCCCTCTTTGACATAAATCGTCCGCTCCTCACCCCAGAAGCGGAAATTGGACGCCACGCCGAGCGGCAGCCGCTTGATCGCCCGACGGAAATGCTCATGGTTCTTCGTCAGGTTTCGGGCCATGACAGCGCTCTCACGGTTATATTAAAAATTCGAGGAGTTACGGGACGATACCATCAGGGCAACGCTTCGTCTATATGTTCATATAGTCCAATGCGCTAGACTTGTACGAGCATATACCCCTTCGCCGCCGGGGAGCCCACACCATGAATGCCACTGCCGCCCGCGAGAATCCGACCTCCGCCGCCCCGATCGCGCGCGGACTGCCGCCGTGGGTGTACCGAAACCCCGAGCTGACCCGGCTGGAGATCGAGCGCGTGTTGCGACCGAGCTGGCAGATCGCCTGCCACGTCAGCCAGATCCGTAACGCCGGCGAGTACGTCAGCTTCGAGCTCGGCTCCGACAGCGTGGTGGTGCTGCGCGATGCCAACGGCGGCATCCGCGCGTTTCACAACGTCTGCCGGCATCGCGGCACGCGTCTGCTCGAGGGCGCGGGCAAGTGCCCCGGTCGCATCACCTGCCCCTACCACGGCTGGACGTACCGGTACGACGGCTCGCTGCTCGCGACGCCCGCCCGGGACAGCTTCCCGAGTCTCGACCTGCGCGAGTACGGCCTGAATGCCGTGCGCGTCGAGCAGGCGCTCGGCTTCGTGTGGGTCTGCCTTGCGGGAGATCCGCCGCCACCCTCCCGGGTGTGGGCGCCGATCATCGAGGAGCTTGCGCCCTATCGCTTCGAGGAGTTGGTGCCCACGCAGCCGGTGTATGTCGAGGAGTGGAACGTCGACTGGAAGATCGCGATGGACAACTACCTCGAGTCCTATCACGTGCCGATCGGGCATCCGGGACTGAATCGCCTGTTCACGCCCGATTACGAGGACCAGCGCGGGGTTCCCGGCATTGCGCGCGGCATCAGCTGGATGCGCGAGGCACCCTCCTCGCGCTGGAGTGAGCGCATGTACCAGAAGCAC
Organism: uncultured Gammaproteobacteria bacterium; assembly: GCA_963837075.1. Taxonomy (GTDB): domain Bacteria; phylum Pseudomonadota; class Gammaproteobacteria; order Steroidobacterales; family Steroidobacteraceae; genus 13-2-20CM-66-19. Next base: position 3,230,342 of record CAWILY010000009.1, read on the forward strand.
GTCGCCGCGGTGACCGCGCCCCATCTGCCCGAGCCGCAGCGGCGCAGCTGGCGCTTCTACAGCTGCCTGCCGAACCTGGGGATCGACATCATGCCCGAGCAGGTCGATTTCTTTCAGGTGCTCCCCAAGGGGCCCGGCAAGACGGTGATCCGCGGCGCCGCCTTCGGCCTGCCCGATGAGCGACGCGAGATGCGCCTGATCCGCTGGCTCGGCAATCGCATCAACATGGAGGTCAACAGGGAAGACCGGTCGCTGTGCGAGCGGCTGCAGCGCGGCATCGCAGACAGCAGTTATCGCCCGGGACCGCTATCGCAGATCGAGACCTGGATGATCGAGTTCCACGACCTGCTGCGCACACGCATTCCGGAGATGAACCTGCCGGATCCGCCGGCAAGCTTCGCCTAAGAGCGCACGGCCTCGGCCGGCAGCGCGTGCAGCAGCGCTGCAATCGACTCGCGGAACTGCGCGAGCGCGAAGGGCACCGGACCGCTCTCCGCGCTCTCGTCGGCGCCGGAGGCGAGCCCGGCCTGGGTCGACTCCGCCAGCTCGATCTGCTGGCGCAGCCACAGAGTATTACGCCGTTGCCAGGCGTCGCGCCGCCGGCGCGCGCTGCCGCCGGGGACGACATCCCGCGCGACGAAGTCGAAGCGCCGGATATGGCTGCGACCGGCGGCCAGCGGGCTGACCTGCAGGATCAGCGCGCCTTCGGGACGGACGTCGAGCAGCAGGTTTGGCGCCACGAACTGCTGCTGCGGCTGCGGGCTCTCGAGCCACTGCTCGATAAGCAGCTTCCAGTCGGCATCGAGGTCGAGTTCGGCGACGCTGCGCGGCAGCAGGCGCGCCAGCTCCTCCCACGGCGCCTGCGCCAGCGCCGGCACGGCGGCCGCCCCCGGCACGCGCGCGAAGATCAGCCCGCCGGCGTGCATCATCTCCAGCGGTGCGAGATCGCCAGGCGTGGCGCCGGCGACCAGGCGACCGTCGAAGCTGTAGGTCAGCGAGTGCGAAGCACAGTGGATGGCGCTGCGCAGGTGGCCCTTGCGTGGCGCGAGCAGCGCGTGCGGGCGACGCCGGCAGGTATTACGGAAGGCGTGCACGCGCGAGCGTTCGCCGCGCACCACCAGCACACGCTCTCCGGCCAGATCGCCGGTAAGGAAATCGCCGGCGCTGCGCAGCTCCGCCTCGTGGCCGAGCAGCTGCCACGACGGTCGCAGCAGCTGCTCGCGCTCGGCCGCCAGCAGCGTCGCATCCGCATAGGCGCGCGCCGGCAGCCGGCCACCGCTGACTGCGGCCGGACGCGGCGCCCCGCGGCTGGCTGCCGCGGTGAATTTGCCGGGAAACACCGAGCGCAGGTAGTTCAGCGAACGCTCCACGGCCCCGGCGCGGTCGAGGTTGGCCTCACTCTGGAAGGCGAATGTCTGCCACAGCACTTCCAGCACGCCGATCAGCCCGAGCGCCACGGCATCGGCATCGAGGTGCGCCGCGCCGCTGCTGGCAATCAGCCGTCCGATCAGCTCGCGCACCAGCACCGCGAACTCGTCGTCCTTTTTGCCGCAGATGTCCTGGTACTCCTGGCGCGCACTGGCCTCGCCCCAGAACGCGTACCACACCGACACCTTGCGCGGGCTGGCGATCTCCGCGCTCAAGTACAGCTCGACCAGCAGCCGCAGCGCCTCGACCGGCGAGTCCTTCAGCCGCCCGACCGGCAGCAGTACCCGCTCCTCGAACTCTGCCGCCAGGTGCTCGAGGGAGGCGACCAGCATCGCCGCCTTCGAGTCGAAGTAAAAGCGCACGATGCCCGGCGACAGGTCCGCGAGCGCCACCACCTTCTCCACCGTGGTGCGCGAAGGACCATAGATGTGCAGCGCCGAGATGCAGGCGTCGATGAGCCGCTGCCGCTGGCGCTGACGCAGGCGTGAGCCGCCGCCGTTCGCCGGCGCGGGTGCCGCTGTTGTGATCGGGGTGCGCTGCGTCGACACCTGGCTCACTGCCTGCTGCGCGGGCGTCCCCACCGGGGTGCCCGCTGTACTGCGCGCAAGTTTATCGCGCACAATAGTCCGCGGGCACATCTACAACGCACATCATGAAATCGCACTGGCGACCGGGCCGCTGGCTGATCATCCTGCCGCCGCTCATCTTCCTGACCGTCTTCTTTCTCATTCCGTTCGCCTTCGCCTTCAAGATCAGCTTCGCCGAGAGCGCTCCCCGGGTACCGCCGTTCACCGACGTCATCTCCTTCACCGCCGATCATCACCTGCGGCTCGCGGTGAGCCTCGGCAACTACCGCTACCTGCTCACCGACGAGGTCTATGGCGTCGCCTACCTGTACTCGCTGCGCACCGCCTTCTTCTCCACGCTCATCTGCCTGGCGCTCGGCTACCCGATGGCATATGCCATCGCCCGCAGCCCCAAGTCGATGCAAGGCGTACTGCTGCTGGTGATTATGCTGCCGTTCTGGACCTCGTTCCTGCTGCGCGTCTACGCCCTCGAGGGCATCATCCGCGACAACGGCTTCCTCAACACGGTGCTGCTGCATCTCGGCCTCATCAGTCAGCCGCTGCGCATCATGCGCACCAGCCTCGCGGTCTACCTCGGCATCATCTACTCGTATCTGCCCTTCATGGTGCTGCCGCTGTTCGCCACGCTCGAGAAACTCGATGCGACGCTGCTCGAGGCGGCCGCCGACCTCGGCAGCACGCCGCGGCGCGCGTTCCTCGACATCACCCTGCCGCTGTCGGTGCCGGGGATGATCGCCGGGTCGATGCTGGTGTTCATCCCGGCAGTCGGCGAGTTCGTGATTCCGTCGCTCCTCGGCGGGCCTAACAACCTGATGATCGGCCGGGTGCTGTGGGACGAGTTCTTCGGCAACCACGACTGGCCGGTGGCTTCCGCAGTGGCGATCGCGTTCCTGCTGCTGCTCGCAGGTCCGATCGCAATCTACCAGTATTACAGCGTGCGGCAGCTCGAGGCCTGAGACGCCATGGAACGACGCTCCCCGGCGGGTCTGCTTTCGGTACTGTTCTGCGGCATCGCGCTCCTGTACCTGCCGATCCTGGTGCTGATCGGTTACTCCTTCAACGCATCGCCACTGGTGAACGTGTGGGGCGGCTTCTCGACCGCGTGGTACGGGAAGCTGCTGCACAACCGTCAGCTGCTGGAGGCGGCGCTGCTGTCACTCGAGGTGGCCGTGACGGCCTCGAGCGGCGCGGTGGTGCTCGGCACCCTGGCGGCGACGGCGCTGGTGCGCTTCGCGCGCTTTCGCGGGCGTCTGCTGCTCACCGGCATGGTGAACGCGCCGCTGGTCATGCCGGAGATCATCACCGGCATCACGCAGCTGCTGTTGTTCGTGTCGATGGTGCAGCTGTTCTCCTGGCCGCACCGCGGCTTCACCACCATCGTGATCTCACACGTCACCTTCTGCACCGCCTATGTGACGGTGACGGTGCAGTCGCGCCTCGCGAGCGCCGACCGCTCGCTGGAGGAGGCCGCCATGGACCTGGGCGCGAGTCCGGCGCGCGCTTTCCTCGAGATCACGCTGCCGATCATCGCGCCGGCGATCGTCTCGAGCTGGCTGCTGTGCTTCACCCTGTCGCTCGATGATCTGGTGATCTCCAGCTTCGTCGCCGGCCCCGGCGCCAGTACCCTGCCGATGGTGATCTACTCCAAGGTGAAACTCGGCGTGAGCCCGGACATTAATGCGCTCGCCAGCGTTATTGTCTGCGCGGTTGGCGCGTGCATCGTGGTGGCCGGCTGGCTGATGACGCGCAGCGATCGCCAGCGCGCCCTCGAAGCGCAGCTCGCCGCGCGCGGTGCGTGAGCCGAGGCGCCGCACCAGTTCACAGCCCGGTCTTGACGCGCGTCCAGGTGCGCGTGCGCAGGCGCTCGAGCGCCGGCGAGGCCTCCTTCAGGATGTACAGGCGCGCCTGCACCGCCGGCGGCGGATACACCGCCGGATCGTGCAGGATGGCCGGGTCGACGAAGGCGTCGGCCGCCGCATTGTCGTTGGCGTAATGGATCTCGTTGGTGATCGCGGCGATCACGCGCGGCTCGAGGATGTAGTTCAGGAACTGATGCGCTGCGCGCGGGTGGGGCGCATCCGCCGGAATCAGCAGCGCGTCGAATGAGAAATTGGCGCCCTCCTTCGGCACCGTGAAAGCCAGCGGCAGATCGACGCCGGCAGCCTTGGCGCGCGCGCGTGAGGTGGCGTAGTCGGCCGACCAGGACATCGAGATGCAGAAATCACCCGTAACCAGGCCGTTCATGTATTCGGTCGAGTCGAAGGCGCGGATGTAGGGCCGTACCGCCAGCAGCAGTTTCTCGGCCTGGGCGTAGTCCTGCGGACGCGAGCTGTTGGGATCGAGGTGCAGGTAGTTGAGCGCCATCGGCAGCACGTCGGAGGGCGAATCGAGAAAGGTGACGCCGCAGTCGGCGAAGTGCCGCAGGATCTCCGGCCGGAAGATCATGTCCAGGCTCGCCACCGGCGCATCAGCCATGCGCGCGCGGATTAGCGCGCTGTTGTAGGCGAAGCCGTTGACATGCTGCAGGTAGGGCATGGCGTAGCGGTTGCCGGGATCGGACTGCGCCTCGAGCGCGAGAATGTGCGGATCGAGATTCTTCCAATTCGACAGCAGCGACTTGTCGAGCGGCCGGTAGATCCCGGCCTTGATCTGCCGCGCGAAGAAGTCGCTGGAGGTGCTCACCACGTCATAGCCGGAGTCGCCGGCCATCATCTTGGCCTCCAGCGTCTCGTCGGCATCGTAGGTGTCGTACACCACCTTGATGCCGGTGGCGGACTCGAAGTTCGCGATCGTGTCTTTGCCGATGTAGTCGGCCCAGTTGTAGATGTGCAGCTCTTTGTCCGAAGAACCGCAGGCGCACAGCAGCGCCGCGGCGGTGAGCGCCGCCACGGCGGTCAGGCTGCGGTGCAGTGCGCCTGGCGGAGCGAAGCTTATAGTTTCACCATCACGTGGCGCACCACGGTGTAATCCTCGAGTGCGTAGACCGACAGGTCCTTGCCGTAGCCGGAGCGCTTGAAGCCGCCGTGCGGCATCTCGCTGGCGGTCGCAAAATGCGTGTTGATCCAGGTAGCCCCGTATTGCAGCTGCGCGGCGACCTGCATCGCCTTCGATACGTCGCGCGTCCACACCGAGGAGGCCAGTCCGTACTCGGAGTCGTTCGCCCAGCGGATCGCCTCTTCGGTATCGCTGAACGGCGTTACCGACACCACCGGGCCGAACACCTCACGCTGCACGATCTCGTCACCCTGCTGCGCGCCGGCAATCACCGTCGGCTCGTAGAAGAATCCGCCGCCGCTGCGTGCGTTGCCACCGGTAGTCAGCTCGACGTGCCGCAGCGCTGCCGCCCGCTCCACCATGGCGGCCACCCGCTCGCGCTGGGTATGCGAGATCAGCGGCCCCATCTCCACGTCCGGCTCCTGCTGACTGCCGACCTTGATCGTGCGCACGGCAGCGGTGAGATCGGCGACCAGGCGCTCGTAGATGCGCTTACCTGCGTACAGACGGCAGGCCGCGGTGCAGTCCTGACCCGCGTTGTAGAATCCGAACACGCGCACACCGGATACCACTGCCTCGAGATCCGCGTCGTCGAACACGATCACCGGCGCCTTGCCACCGAGCTCGAGGTGCGTGCGCTTGAGGTTACCGGCCGCGGCCGCGAGCACCTTCTGCCCGGTCGCCACCGAGCCGGTGAGCGACACCATGCGCACCCGGTCGTGCGAGATCAGCGCGCTGCCGACCGGCTCGCCCCGGCCGCAGATGATGTTCACCACCCCGGGCGGCAGGATCTCGGCCAGTGCCGCTGCCAGCTGCAGCAGCGTCAGCGGGGTTAGCTCGGAGGGCTTGAGGACCAGGGTGTTGCCGGCCGCAATGGCGGGCGCGATCTTCCACGCCGCCATCATCAGCGGATAGTTCCACGGTGCGATCGAGCCGACGACGCCCACCGGGTCGCGACGGATCAGGCTGGTATGGCCGGGGAGGTACTCCCCCGCCGCCAGACCCTGCGGCGAGCGGCACACCCCGGCAAAGAAGCGGAACACGTCCGCGATCGAGGGCAGCTCGTCGTTGAGGGCCGCCGCGAGGGGCTTGCCGGTGTTGCGCGATTCCAGGCTGGCATAGCCCTGGGCATGGGTGTCCAGATGCTCCGCGATGCGCAGCAGCAACGCGGCACGCTCCTTCGGTGCCGTGCGCGCCCAGCCCGCAAAGGCGGCTTCCGCCGCCGCCACCGCCGCTCCGACCTGTGACAGCGACGCCTCGTGCACCGCGGCGATCTGCGCGCCGCTCGCGGCATCGAGCACGGGCTGCGCGGCCCCCTCGCCGGCAACCAGCCGGCCGGCGATCAGTAATTGCGTCTGCATGTGCCTTCTCCTCGCCTTGCCGCCCGCCGACGGCACGTTATATTATTACAGGTATAATATTACCTGTCGCCGTGCGGACGACGAGGCTCGCCATGAATCCCGACGTCATTATCACCTGCGCCGTCACCGGCGATGACACCAAGGTTACCAAGAGTCCTCACTGCCCGGTCACTCCCGAGCAGATCGCCAATGCGGCGATCGACGCCGCCCGCGCCGGTGCGGCTATCGTGCACATCCACGTGCGCGATCCGGAAACCGGCGCGTTCAGCATGGCCACCAGGCATTACCGTGAGGTGGTCAAGCGCATCCGCGACAGCAACGTCGATGTGCTGGTGAATCTCACCTGCGGCATGGGCGGCTACATCTGCATCGGCAAGCAGGGACTGTCCGACACCCCCGCTCCCGGCAGCGACTTCGTCACGCAGCGGGAACGCATGCGTCACGTGATCGAGCTGTGTGAGGAGGGGCGTTACCGGCCCGACATCGCCACCCTCGACTGCGGCACGCTCAATTTCGGCGACGGCAACCGCGCCTACATCTCCACCCCGGACTACTGCCGCGAGGGGGCGCAGATCCTCAAGGACCTCGGGGTCAAGGTGGAACTGGAGATTTTCGACACCGGCAACCTCTGGTTCGTGAAGCAGATGGTCAAGGAAGGGCTGATCCCCGCCCCCGCCATGATCCAGCTGTGCACCGGCATCCCCTGGGGTGTGCCGGCCGACGTCGGCCACCTGCTGGCCATGGTGAACACCCTGCCGCCGGAGTGCGTGTGGAGCTCGTTCGCGATCAGCCGCATGCAGATGCCGTGGGTGGCGCAGTCGATCCTGCTCGGTGGCAACGTGCGCGTCGGGCTCGAGGACAATCTGTACCTGTCGCGCGGTGTGTATGCGAGCAACGCCCAGCTGGTGGAGAAGGCGCGCACCATCATCGAGGCGATGGGCGCGCGCATCCTGACTCCCGGTCAGGCCCGCGAGCGCCTGAAGCTCGGCTGACGTGGCCGGCGTCCGCATTCACGAGACGCCGGTCCGCGCCGAGTGGATCGACTATAACGGCCACCTGCGGGATGCGTACTACGCGCTGATCTTCAGCGAAGCGATCGATGCGCTCATGGACCGTGTGGGCCTCGATGCCGCCTACCGCCAGCGCACCGGCGGCACGCTGTACACGGTCGAGATGCATCTGCATTACCTGCAGGAGGTCAAGCAGGCCGACACCGTGGTGGTGACAGTGCGAATCCTGGGTCTGGATACCAAGCGCATACACGCCGCGCTGGAGCTGCAGCGCGCCGCTGAGGCGGAAGTCGCGGCCGCCGCCGAAGTCATGCTGTTGCACGTGCGTCGGCACGATGGCAAGGTGGCGGTGACCTCCTTCCCGCCCGCAGTCAGTGCCGCGCTTGCCGCGTTGCAGAGCGCCGCTGCCGGCATGCAGCCCGGCGCTCCCGGCTCGCGCCGCATGGAGCTGCGGCCAGCCCGTCCCGCATGAACCTGCCTGCGCTCGAGCGCCTGCTCGCACCGCGCAGCCTCGCGCTGATCGGCGGCGCCTGGGCGGACGCGGTGCATGCGGCGAGCCGCGTGATCGGCTTTACCGGGGAGATCTGGCGCGTGCATCCGCGCCGCGCCTCGAGCGCCGAGCAGCGCTACTTCCGGAGCGTGGACGAGCTTCCCGGTGCACCGGACGCGGCCTTCGTCGCGGCGCCCAACCGTGACGTGCCCGCCATCGCCCGCGCGCTCGCGCGCCGCGGCGCCGGCGGCTTCGTATGCTTTGCCGCCGGCTTCTCCGAGATCGCCACCGAAGAGGGCCGGCGCCTGACACGCGAGCTGCTCGAGGGCGCGGGCGACTTGCCCTTCCTCGGCCCAAACTGCTACGGCCTGGTCAACTTCTTCGACCGGGTGGCTCTCTGGCCCGACCAGGTGGTCGGGGAGCCACGCGAGCGCGGCGTGGCACTCATCTGCCAGAGCGGCACGATCGCACTCAACCTGTTGTTCAATGGCCGCTCGCTGCCGATCGGCATGGTGCTGACCGTCGGCAATCAGACCCGCCTGACGGCCGAGGGACTGATCGAGGTACTGGCCGCCGACCCGCGCGTCAGCGCCTTCGGCCTGTACCTGGAGGGCATCCAGGACGTGCCAGCCTTTGCGCACGCCGTCGCGCGCGCACGCGCGGCCGGCAAGCCGATCGCGCTGGTCAAGGCCGGCCGCACGGCGGCGGCGGCGGATACCGTGCGCACCCACACCGGCGCACTCGCCGGCGCCGACGGTGCCTTCGATGCGTTCTGCGCCCAGGCGGGTATCGCACGCTGCGAGTCGCTCGCCAGCCTGTGCGAGACGCTCAAGGTCTTTCACGCCGGCGGTCCGCTCACAGGCCGGCGCGTGCTGGCGATGGGCGCATCCGGCGGCGACATGGCGATGACCGCGGATGCGGCGCGCACGCTCGGCCTCGAGTTCGCGCCGCTGCCGGCGGCGGCTCAGACGAGCCTGCGCGAGATCCTCGGCGACCGGGTGCACATCTCCAACCCGTTCGACTTCCACACCCACATCTGGTTCGACCTGCCGCGGCAGCGGCAGATGTTCACCGTGGTGCAGCGCGCCGGCTACGACGCCGTGGCATTCATGCTCGACTGCCCGCCACCACCGGCCGACGACACGGCGTACATTGACGCGGTGCGGGAGTTTGCCGCGGCGCTGCCGGGGGCGCCGACGCGTGCGGCACTGGTGTCTTCGCTCCCGGAGTCGATGTCGGGGCCGACGCGCGAGCTATGCCTCGCGGCCGGCATCGTGCCGCTGCAGGGTCAGCGCGAGGCGCTCGAGGCGCTCGACCTGGCCGGTCAGGTGGGCGAGACGTGGTCGCGCGGCGGCAGCGTGGAGCTGCGCATTCCCGGCAAGTCAGCCGCGCGAGTGCATGCGCTGCCCGAGTACGAGGGCAAACAGGCGCTCGCCGCGTTCGGCGTGCCGGTGCCGCGCTCGGCCGTGGTCGCCGCGTCAGCGGCGGCTGCCACCGCCGCGAGCATCGGCTTCCCGGTAGTGATCAAAGCCACCGGCGCCGCCCTCGAGCACAAGTCGGAAGTCGGTGGCGTCATCCTCAACGTGCGTTCGCCCGCCGAGGCGGCTGCGGCGGCCGAGCGCCTGTCGCAGCTCACCCCCACGCTGCTCGTCGAGCAGATGGTGACCGATGCGATAGCCGAGGTACTGGTGGGCATCTCGGTCGACCCCCAGTTCGGCCAGCTGCTGGTGCTCGGAGCGGGCGGAGTGCTGACCGAGCTGCTGCGCGACAGCGTAAGTCTGCTGCCGCCATTCAGCGCGCAAGGGGTGGCAGCGGCCTTGCGCCGGCTACGCCTGGCGCCGATGCTCGCGGGCTTCCGCGGTCGGCCGCCGGGAGATGTTCCGGCACTCGTGGCGGCAGTGCTCGCCTGCACGCGCTACGCCGCCGCGAATCTCGAGCGCCTCGCCGAGCTCGACCTGAATCCCATCATCGTGCGCCCGCGAGGCTCGGGCGTCGTCGCCGTCGACGCGCTGGTGCGTCTGCGAGAGGAGCAGTGAAGATGTCCGACGGAGTCAAGACCACCACCAACGGCCCGATCCTCGAGGTCATGCTCGATCGGCCGAAGGCCAATGCCATAAACCTCGCCACCAGCCGGCGCCTGAACGAGGTCTTTACGGCCTTTCGCGACGACCCGGCGCTGCGCATCGCGATCGTCACCGGTGCCGGGGAGCGCTTCTTCAGCCCGGGCTGGGACCTCAAGGCCGCCGCCACCAGCGAGGAGGAGTCGGACGCGGACTGGGGCGTGGGCGGGTTCGGCGGCCTGAACTATCCGCGCAACCTCAACAAGCCGCTGATTGCCGCGGTCAACGGCATCGCCTGCGGCGGAGGCTTCGAGATCGTCCTCGGCACCGACATCATCGTGATGGAGGAGCACGCGAAGTTCGCGCTGCCCGAGATCAACGTCGGCGTGCTCGCGGACGCCGGCACCATCAAGCTGCGCCGGCGCATCCCCTATCACGTCGCGGTTGAATTCCTGCTGACCGGCCGCTGGATGGACGCCGCCGAAGCCAAGCACTGGGGGCTTGCCAACCACGTCGTGCCCAAGGGCCAGAGCCTCGCCAAGGCGCGCGAGATCGCCCAACAGCTGGCCGACGGACCGCCGCTGCTGTTCCCGGCGATCAAGCAGCTGCTGCGGCACACGGAGATGGTGGCCGAGGGCCCGGCGTTCGAGCTGCACGACAGCCTGGATGCCGTGCAGAAGGTCATCCGCTCCGAGGACCTCAAGGAAGGTGCGCGCGCCTTCGCGGAGAAGCGCAAGCCTCAGTGGAAGGGTCGTTAGGAGCGCAGAGGCGCGAGACGAAAGAGAGCCTGTTCGGGAGCGTGCGCGCCAGACGGCGCGCCCCGCAGCCCCAGGGATGGATTCCCGGCGGTCCCGAAAAGGCTCTCTTTTGGCTCGTGCCCCGTGAACTCAACCGCCGAGCGGTCTGAGCAGCGCACGCGAGATGATGTGCCGCTGCACCTCGCTGGTGCCATCCCAGATCCGCTCGATGCGCGCATCGCGCCAGATGCGCTCGAGCGGCAGCTCGCTCATCAGTCCCATGCCGCCGTGAATCTGCAGCGCCTCGTCGGCGACCATCTGCAGCATCTCGGACGCTTTGAGCTTGGCGATTGCCATGTCCATGTCCGTGGCGGTGTTCTGCTGCAGCTTCCAGGCCGCGTCCAACGTCAGCAGCTCCGCCGCGCGCAGCTCGACCGCCATGTCCGCGAGCTTGAAGCTCACACCCTGAAACTTGCCGATCTGCTGGCCGAACTGCACCCGCTGCGCCGCCCACTGGGTGGCCGCCTCGAGCGCGCGCTCGGCGCGTCCGAGGCAGTTCGCCGCGACCTGCAGTCGCGTCGCTCCCAGCCAGGTGTTCGCCACCTCAAAGCCGCGGTGCACCTCGCCCAGCACCGCCGACTTCGGCACACGGCACTCGCTGAAGTCCAGTATGCAGTTGTTGTAGCCGCGGTGTGAGACATTGCGGTAGCCCGGACGTACGACGAAACCCGGGATACCCTTGTCGACCAGGAATGCGGTGATCAGCTTCTTGCGGCCGCGTGGCGAGTCCTCCTCACCACTGGCGGCGAACAGGATGACGTAGTCGGCGTGGTCGGCGTGACTGATAAAGTGCTTGGTGCCGTTGATGATGAAGTCGCCGCCCGCAGGCGTAGCGGTGGTTTTCATGCCGCGCACATCCGAGCCGGCGCCCGGCTCGGTCATCGCCAGGCAGTCGGCACGCTCGCCGCGCACGCTGGGCAGCAGGTAGCGCTCGCGCTGCTCGCCCTCACAGGCGAGCAGGATGTTGGAAGGTCGCGCCACGCACGAGTATTGCAGCGCGTAGCCGGTATAGCCGAGTTCCTTCTCGTACAGTATCCAGCTCACGGCATCCAGACCCGCTCCGCCCACCTCGGTCGGCATGTTGGCGGCGTACAGGCCCGCATCGATTGCCTTGGCCTTGAGCTCACGGTAGAGCTCCTCGCGCAGCACGCCCGTGTCCTCGACCTCCTGCTCGTGCGGCACGAGCTCGTTGCGCACGAACTCGCGGGTGGTCTTGATGATCAGCTGCTGCTCTTCGGTAAGGGCAAAGTCCATCGGCGTCTCCTCAGGCGGATGCCTTGCGGGTCTTCTTCAGGGCGGGCTCATGCGCGGCGCTCGCCGCCCAGCCGTGCAGCAGCTGCAGCTGCAGTCGCAACTGTTCGATCTGTCGCTCCGCGGGCCAGTCGCCGCGGCTCGCCACGGTGCTCGCCGTGATGCCGTTGATGAAAGTGACCACCGAGCGCAGCACCTGATCGCGCCGCGCGCCGGGCCAGTCGTGCCACTCGCTCCAGCAATGCGCCAGGCAGCGCTCGAACAGTCGCAGGTACTGCCGGTGCAGCCAGGCGTTGACCCGCTTCAGGCGCTTGTCGGCCGGCACCTGTCCCCAGAAGGCGATATAGAAGGCGCACTCGACATAGCGCGTCTCATCGACCGGCAGCGCCTCGGTGAGCAAGGTCAGCAGCTCGGGGGATTGTCCGGTCCCGCTCGGCGTCAGCCGCTGCTCGATGCGCCGCAGGATGAGGCGCAGGGCCGCGACGATGATGTCCTGCTTGGTATCGAAATAATGCGCCACCATGCCGGTGGTGTAGCCCGCCTCGCGGGCGATGCGCACGATGGTCGCCTGGTCGAAGCCGTACTGGGCGACGACGCGGCAGGCAACCAGCGCGATCTCATCGCGCCGCTGCGCATGATCGACGATCTTGGGCAAGGGTCAACTCCTGGGGCGGTCTCAGCCGCGCGTCGCCGCCGCCACCGCCGTCAGACGCTCGCGCACCGCCGCCGCAAACGGCGCGGCGCGGCGGGCTGCGGTATTCACGTGCACGTACAGCTGGTCGGCGGTGGCCAGCAGCGCATCGTCGCGGGCGCGGTGCAGGCTGTGCGTCAGCCGCACCCGCTTGTCATCGACCTCGGGCACCCGTGTGCTCACGTACAGGCCCTCCTGCGCGTGCGCCTCTGCCTTGTGCGCCACGTGAGTCTCGACGACGTACAGCGCGTGGCCGGAGCGGCGATAGGCGTCATCAACGCCGGCGTAACGGAACAGGGCGTCGGTGGCATCACCAAACACCTGCAGATAGCGCGAGTCAGTCATGTGCCCGTGATAGTCGATCCACTCCGGCCGCACGCGCGTCTCGTGCAGTCGCAGGGGCGCCCCCGGCCGGTCGGCTGAAGCGCCGCTCACCGCCGTGGCGAGCGGCTCGCGCGCCGCGGCAGCGTTGGCCGCGTACAGGCGCTCCTCCAGCGCCCGCAGCGTTGCGCCGGCGCCGATGTTGTACTCCCGCAGCACCTGCTGGATCGCAACCAGGTAGTCGTCGCGCAACCGCTCGAGCTCGCGGATCGAGCGCCCGGCGGCCTGTGCCTGCGTGCCCTCGACCATCTTGTCGATCAGCTCCTCGGTCAGCTCCGGCGCTTCCAGCTTGGTCCAGGGCCACTTCAGGCAGGGACCGAACTGGCGCAGCATGTGACGCATGCCGGTCTCGCCGCCGGCCAGGTGGTAGATGAGGTTCGTACCCATCCCCGCCCAGCGCAGTCCCGGGCCGTACACGATCGAATCGTCGAGCTCGCCGGTCGTGGCGACGTCCTCGTTCACCATGTGCAGGATCTCGCGCCACAGCGCCTCCTGCAGGCGATCGGTCAGGTGTCCCGGCACCTCGCGCCGCACGCACAGCGGATGCATGCCGATGTAGGTGAAGAAGCGGGCCGCGGCATCCAGCGCGGCAGGCGAGGTCTGCCGGCCACCAACCAGCTCCACCAGCGGCAGGAGATACACCGGATTGAACGGATGTGCGACCAGCACTCGCTCAGGCGCAACCACGTCGCGCTGCAGGTCCGTCGGCATGAGACCGGAGGTGCTCGAGGCGATCACGATGTCTGCCGGCGCATGGCGGCTGACGTCGGCGAGCACGCGCTGCTTCAGCTCGAGCTGCTCGGGGATGTTCTCCTGGATGAAGTCCGCCTGGCGCGCCATCGCGTGCAGGTCGGTGGTGAAGGTGAGCGTTCCCCGCGGCGGCAGCGGCGCAAACGTCAACCGCGACAGCGCGCCTTGCGCGTTGGCCACGGCGCCGCGGATCCACTGCTCCATCTCGGGTTTGACATCCGCCGCAATCACGTCGATGCCGAAGTGCAGCGCGCGCGCCGCCCAGCCGCCGCCGATGACTCCCGTCCCCAGGAGGCCCAGCGTCCGCACCTGTCTCATGTACCACCTGCGCCGCGGTGCGCCGCGCTGCAGCACGGCGTCCCGAACCTGCGTCCTCTTTTTAATGTCGTCGTAATAATATAATAAAAATGACTGCCCCGCACCGCACCGCACCGCGCCAAGCCGTCGCCGGTACTTGAGCCCGCCGGGAGGTTTCAGGAGAATGGCGCCGGCTTACCCTCCGCGGTGAGCATCGCTATCAATAGAAGGAGACGCACCATGGGCCTGTTGGATGGATTACTGGGTGGCGCCGTCGGAGCCGAGATGGCTACGGTCGTGAATTCCTTCATTCAGCAGCACGGCGGGATCCAGGGGATCGTCGCGCAGCTCGAGCAGCAGGGCTTAGGCGGCGTGGCGCGCTCGTGGGTCGGCAGTGGACCGAATCAGCCGATATCCGCGGATCAGCTTCATCAGGCCTTCGGCGGCGGTGGCGTGATCGCACAGCTGGCGGCGAAGGCCGGCATGAGTCCGCAGGACCTGGCCAGCAAGCTGTCGCAAGTGCTGCCGGCGGCGGTCGACAAGCTCACGCCCGGCGGACAGCTCCCGACCAAAGGCGCCTAGCCGGGGGCGCCTGAGCGACGGGCGCCCGCCAACGGCTTTCGGGCCGCATCAGGCGCGTGCAGGTCGCGCTCGCAGAATGCGCGCAGCCGCGCGCAGGCCGCATCGAGCGTGGCTTGGTCGGTGGCAAAACACACGCGCACGCAGCCGGCCGCGCCCTGCCCGAACGCCGCGCCGTCCATGACCGAGACGCGCTGCGCGGCGAACAGCGCGCGAACGAACTGTGCGCCGCTCAGCCCGGTCGCGGTGACGTCGATCAACATGAACATGCCCGCCTCGGGCGTGAGCGCTCTCAGGCCCGGGATGCCGCGGATACCCTCGGTAAAGCGCCGCTGACGCACGGCGCAATAGTCGCGAATCCGTGCCTCCGCCTCGGCGGCCAGATCGAGTGCCGTGATCGCCGCCTCCTGGATGAATCCCGGCAGCCCGAACAGCATGCACATGGCCAGGTGCTCGGCATGCACCACCAGTTGCCGGGGACCTACCAGCCAGCCGGCACGCCAGCCGGTCATGGCATGTGACTTCGACAGGCTGCCGAGCGTGATGACCTGCTCGGGCAGCTGTGCCGCCAGGCTCGGCACCCGACCCCCGGGCGCGAGACCGGCGTACACCTCGTCCGCGATCAGCCACAGATCGTGGCGTCGCGCCAGGACGGCAATGAATGACAGCTCGCGTTCGTTGAGGATGACTCCGCTGGGATTGCTGGGACTCGCCCACAGGATCGCGCGCGTGCGTCCGGTGATGCGCGCGGCGAGCGCTTCCAGGTCCGGGCGCCAGTCACTGCCGGCGGGCGCGCGCACCAGGTGTGCTCCCGACACTTCAATGGTCGCCGGGTAGGTCGGGTACAGCGGCTCGAAAGTCACTACTTCGTCGCCGGGTCCCGCGAGGCACATTGATGCGACGAACAGCGCATTCTGCGCACCGGAAAGAAACACCACGTTGTCCGCGCTAACGGGTTGGCCGCAGCGGGCCGTGTGTGCACGTGCAATCGCCGCACGCAGCGCCAGCCGACCGGTGGCCGTCACATAGTGCGTGTCACCGCCGCGCAGCTGCGCGATGGCGCGCTCGGTCACCGCCGCCGGTGTCTCCAGATCCGGGTCACCGACGCTGAGAATGATCACGTCCTCGCCGCGCTCGCGCGCGGCGACCGCTTGGTAGTGCGTGAGCCATGCGGCGGCGCCGTCACCGCCGATACGTCCGACCAGTGCTGAGAACTTCACGTACTTACTGTGCGTGTCCGGTGTTAACATTTCAAGCTCATGAATGCGGCTCCCTGGACCGTCGGACGCTACGTGGTGGAGACGCTCACCGCCAACGGCATCGACACCGTGTTCGGCATCCCCGGAGTACACAACATCGAGCTCTATCGCGGCCTGGAGCTCGCACGGCTGCGACACGTGCTCGTGCGCCACGAGCAAAGCGCCGTGTTCGCCGCCGATGGCTTCGCCCGCGCCACCGGCCATGCGGCTGCGGCGTTCGTCATTTCCGGTCCGGGCGTCACCAACGCGCTCACCGCGCTCGCTCAGGCCTACTCCGACTCGGTGCCGGTACTGCTGGTGGCGAGCGCACCGGTACGTGCGTCGTTCGGCTCCCGCTGGGGCGTGCTCCACGAGTTGTACGATCAGCGTGCGATCGTCGAGCAGGTCACCGGTTTCGCCGGCAGCGCGCGCAGTGACACGCAGCTGCACGAGCAGCTGCGGGCGGCGTTCGCCGCGTTGCGCGCCCCGCGGGCACGCCCGGCGTACGTCGACATCCCGCTGGACCTGCTCACCGAGCCCACCGCGCTGCGCCCGGAGTTGTTTGCGCCGGCCGCGCCCCCGCGCGCGGCCGCGCACGCCGCCGTCGAGGCGGCACGCACGCTGCTCGCCACCGCCCGTCGCCCGCTGCTGATTGCCGGCGGCGGCGCGCGTCACGCCGGGGCGCCGCTGCGCCAGCTGGCCGAGGCGCTCGATGGCTACGTGGTCACGACCGTTGCCGGCAAGGGCGTGCTTGCCGAGAGCCATCCCGCGAGTCTCGGCGCGAGCCTGCCATTTGCGGTGACGCAGCAGCAGGTCGCGAGCGCGGATGTGGTCGTGGCGGTCGGCACGGAGCTGTCCGAGACCGATTTCTACACCGGCACCCGACTCGGTATAAACGGCCGGCTGCTGCGCATCGATGTCGATGAAGGCAAGCTCAGCGATCACTATGGCGCCGCGGTCAGCCTGCACGGTGATGCCGCGTTGACCCTCGCAGCGCTCGCGCGCGGCATCGACGCGCGTCGCGGCTGGCGCTGCGAGGCAGGCGACGGCACGGCCCACCGCGCGCGCCTCGAGTCGCAGCTCGATGACAAGTCGCGCGCGGCGTTGCCGGCACTACGCGCGCTGCGCGCCAGCCTGCCCGCCGATGGCGTGGTGTTCAGCGATATGACCCAGATCGCTTACCTCGGCAACTACGCGTTCGCTGCCGAGCGGCCCGGGGTATGGTTCCACCCCAGCGGCTACGGGACGCTCGGCTATGCGTTGCCCGCGGCGCTCGGCGCGCGCATCGCCCAGCCGCAGCGGCCGATCGTCGCGCTGGCGGGCGACTTCGGCGTGCAGTTCACCATGCAGGAGCTGACGACGGCGGCCGAGCTCGATCTCACACTCCCGGTGGTAGTGTGGAACAACGGCGCGCTTGGCCAGATCCGTGATGACATGTGCGCCGCTGGCATCACGCCCATCGGGGTGGTGGCGCGCAATCCGGACTTCATCGCGCTCGCCAACGCCTGCGGCGCCGCCGGTGTGCGCGTTTCCGGAGCGGAGGCGCTCGCCGAGGCGCTGCGCGCCGCGCTGGCGCGTCCCGGACCCACGCTGCTCGAAGCGGTGGTCGCTGATTTTCACAACTCGTGAGCGGTCGTTCCGGCGCAGCCTCGGGCGGTTCGCCCTCGCCGGCTCAGTGCTCGCGCTGATCGCGCACCTGCGGGTTTCAGCTGGCCGCGCGGGCGCGAATAGCAGGCGGCCCCGCTACTGCTCGAGCAGATCCTGGAGTTTGCGCAGCGCGGTCTGCCAGCTGCGGCGCACCGACTCGACCTCGCTCATGCTCGCAAGCCGGCTCACCTGCACCGCGATCTGACTCTTGCTGCGGCCGCGCGCATAGAAGCCAATGTCGACCCGCGATCCGCGCTGCCAGCGGCCGCGCAGATACTTGTCCCGGGTCTGCGAGGAGGGCTCGAACGCTCCGCTCGGAAACCACTTGCGCCGCTCACCAGGGCGTGCCGCCACCTCGTATAGATGCGCCAGTCGCGTGGTGAGCGTCCGGGAGACGGCCACCAAGAAGCCTTCGGCGCTCTGATGACGCGCACGCACTCCGCGAGCGCGTTCGTACTCCACGGTCACCATCTGGCTCCACCACGGCCGTAGGTGATAGCGGCGCGCCAGCAGGCCGGCGATCTCCCGGTGTGGCAGCTGCTGCGCGCCGAGGCGATCGAGCGTCGCGAACCAGTCCGCCCAGTCGCGCCCCGTGCGCGTGCGCACCGCGGCGTCGCTCATGGCAGGGACATAACCGCGCGAGGTCGCACTTTTCATCGGCGCACAGTACGCGAACCGGCGACGTAACCACAACGGTAGCAGCGCCAGCCGCAGCGTAGCGTGGTGCGCGGGCCCGCGCGTTGGCTGTAAGCATCGACCTACATGTTGTCAGCCGGATGACGTACGCTGCCGCCTGGCGGAACCGGTTACTGTTCGACGCCGACAGAGAATTCCTTCAGGAGTCGCCATGGCCAGGGTGCTGATTGCTGATGACCACGCCATGATACGCGCCGGGTTGCGCCGCTGGCTGGAGCAGGACCGCGCCATCGAGGCGATCGGGGAAGCCGCCAGCGGCGCGGAGACGTTGCAACAGCTGCGCGATGGTGCCTGGGACCTCGTGGTGCTGGACATCAACATGCCCGATCGCAGCGGTATCGACATCCTGCGTCACATCCGCACCGGTCACCCGCAGACGCGGGTCCTGGTGATCAGCGCGTTCGCGGAGAAGCAATACGCGATCTACGCGCTGCGCGCGGGCGCCGCGGGCTATCTTGCCAAGGACCAGGCGCCGGAGGATTTCATGCGCGCCGTGCACACGGTGCTCGCCGGCCGCCGCTACGTCAGTGCCGCCCTGACCGAGCTGCTGGTCAACGCCCTGGACGAGCCAGCTGACCGGCCGCTGCACGCTGCACTGTCACAGCGCGAATTCCAGATTCTGTGCAAGCTGGCCGTCGGCCGCAGTGTGTCCGAGATCGCCCAGGAGCTGTGCATCAGCGTCAAGACCGTGAGCACTTACCGCGCGCGGGTACTCGAGAAGATGAGACTCGACACCAACGCCGATCTGACTACCTATGCTCTGCGCAACGGCCTGGTGCAATAAGGCCGCGCTCCCGTCAGCGCATGCTGACAGTTGCTGCCAGCCAGCACCGGCTTCTTTAGCCCTGTAGCAGCCGTAAACTCGTGCCGTTCGGGTAACCATGGGGGTCGTCTGCCTCTCGGCGTGGAGCTGTCATGACGCCAAGTCCGGTTTATGTCGAATGACCCATCCCTGCGCGTGCTGCTGGTCGAGGACTCCGCACTGCTCGCCGCCAGACTCGCGGAGCTGATCCGTCAGCTCCCTGACGTTGACCTGATCGATACGGTCGACTGCGAGGGCGATGCCTTGCAGCGCATCGCCGCGACCAGCCCGGACGTGCTGATCCTCGACTTGCACCTGCGCGCTGGCACCGGCTTCGGGGTATTGCGCGCACTCAGGCGCGGCGGCAGGCCCCGCCCCAGGATCATCATTCTCACCAACTTCGGCCTGCCGGAGTATCGGCGTGAGGCGGAAGCACTCGGCGTCGAGGCATTTCTCGACAAGTCGCGGGATTACTTTCGACTGCCGACACTGCTGACCGGCTTCGCCCGGGAACACCACGCCTGAAGTTGCGGGGTCGCCGTTCGCTGAGCAGCGCCCGCTATGCGGCAGCTTCCACCAGGACACGCTGCGCCGGCAGGCGCACTTCGACCACCGTGCCGCCGCGTGCGCCGCCGCGCACTTGCCACTGACCGCCGAGAGCGGCGGCGCGCTGCCGCATAGCGGCAAAACCGTGCGCGCGCAGCGTCCGCAAGCGCTCGGGCGCGAACCCGACGCCATCGTCACGGATACGCACCACCAGCCACTGCGGCGGCGTCTCGATGGAGATCTCGACGCTCTGTGCATGCGCGTGCTTGAGGATGTTGGTGAGCGCTTCCTGCACGATGCGGAACACCGCGATGGAGGCCTCCGGTATGAGCAGCAGCTCTTGCTCCGGGTAGCGCTCGATGCAGCTGAGTCCCGCGCGGCCGCAGCTGTCGGCCACCTGCCAGCGCAGCGCCGGCAACAGGCCCAGGTTGTCGAGCAGTGACGGGCGCAGGTTCTCCACCACCCGGCGCTTGACGTCGACGCACGACTGCAGCGTTTCGTTTACGCGGCGGAAGTGCGCCCGCACCTCGGCATCGGTTACGGCCAAGTGATCCTCGATCCACGATACATCCATACGCGCGGCGACCAGCAGGCCGCCGAGCTCGTCATGCAGCTCGCGCGACAATGCCGATCGTTCCTTTTCGGCAACGCTCTGCAGGTGGGTCGAGAGTTCCGACAGCTCCTCGGTACGGCGCGCCACCACCTGCTCGAGCTCGGCCTGGCGCGCCGCCAGCTCGGCGGCTTCGAGCTCCTTGGACCGCATGTGGCGCAGCGCCAGGCGGATCAGCAGCAGCACCAGCGCGATGCTGGCGAGCAGCGCCGTGCTGATCGTGGCCAGACTCACCCAGTGACTGATCTGCCAGGAATGGCTGGCGGCGAGCACGCTGTCGGTCTCGCGCGCCTGGATGCGGCGCACGCGATCATCGATTTGCGTCATCGTGCGTGCGCCGACATCGGTGCGCATCAGATCGATGGCGGCGCTGCGCCCGCGGGTACGCAGCAGCTCGAGGCCCGCGCGCATCTCGGCGAACTTCGCCGTCGCGAGGCGCTCGACCTCTGCGACATCGGCACGCACCGGCGGCGGCGCGGCGTTGAATGCCTGCTCGAGTGTGCGCAGTGCCTGCGGTACGCTGCCGTTCGCCTGCTGGAACGGCACCAGATATTCTGGATCCTCGAGCAGGATATAACCTCGCTGGCTGCTCTCGGCCTGGCGCAGCAACAACCCCAGGTCGGTGAGCGCGCTCTGCCGCCGTGCTGCCACATCGACGCGCCGGCTGGCGTCTTCCAGGCGGCGCTGCCCCGAAACCGCGGCGACGAACAGTCCGAGCACTGCAACGAGCAGCAGTGCGGCGATCCCCATCTGACGCGTAATCGAGCTCATGGCCTGGGAAATCATACCGTGATCGCAGGGCGTGACCTGCATTGCACCGGGGGCATCGGCCTGGACCCGTTTACGCAGCCTTTCCGGCCCAGCTTGCGTACGCGTTGTGCTGCGCGATCCTCGTTGTAGGCGCCGGCTTACGTAGCGCACGGTCGTCAACCGACGTCATGCACCGTTCTGTTCCTGCGGGTGACGTCAAACCGGCCCCGTATGCTGCGCCTCGTTGTCTGCTGCGGGCGAGGAGAACCTCAGTGTTGCAACCGACATCGCTGCTACAGTCCCGGGTCACGAGCCTCGCGAGAGTGCGGGCATTGGAGATGGGCAATCAGCTGCGCGCTGCGGTGGTTGCAGGCGATGAGGCGCGCATCGCGGTGCTGTTGTCGACGTTGCTGCGCATCAGCGGCTTGACCCGCGGCCAGCGCGTCAGGGTGCAGCAGCGGGCGCTGACGAATCTCGTGCACGCCCTGCGCTCGCTCGCCCTGAACGATGAAGCCACTGGCCTGCACAACCGCCGTGGCTTCGTGCAGACGGCGACGCGGCTGCTCGATCTGTCGCTGCGTGATGGCCAGGCTGCGCACCTGGTGTACTTCTGCATGGCGCCGAACGGTGACGCGGGCCCTGGCGGGCCGTCTGCTGATGAGCTGCTGCTGCGCCAGATGGGCAACTTCTTGCGCGACTTGTTTCCGAGCTACGGCGTGTACGAGGTGCTCGGGCGGCTCGGCGTCCGCGAGTTTGCTGCGCTGACGGCCAATCCGGACTACGCCTCACGACATGCGATCCTGCGGCAGGCGCCGCAGCGCGACTGCGAAGTGCAGGCGCTGCGCCTGAGCGTCGGGGTGGCGCACTTCGATCCGCTCCAGCCCATGCTCATCGACGAGCTGTTGCAATGCGCGTGCGCTGTCGTGAGCGCTCCCGAGCACGCTGTCAGCCGCCGCAGTGTGCGCAGCGTGCCTGCGCCACATAGCGCGGCGCTTATCCCCAATCTGCCGGAATGCGCCGGTCGAGTATGCCCCCCACCCGACCTGGCGCTGTGTTAACGGTCTCGAGGCGGCGCGGACTGATCTGAAGCGTGAGCGTGCACAGCGATCTAATTAGGGACGAGACCCCTGCCACGGATGGCAACCTCTCGCCGCCCGCTTAGCGCTCGAATCCGCACCGGCCGCCTCCGAGACCGTTTCTTTTTCCGCCGCTCATTTGAGTCCCTTCCAGTCGCGCAGTATCTCGCGCGCCGCGTTGTGGCCCGGAATTCCCGATACGCCCCCGCCGGGATGGGTCGAGGAGCCACACTGAAACAGGCCGCGGATCGGCGTGCGGTAGTCGGCGTAATGTGGCGCCGGACGCTGCCAGAACAGCTGGTCCACGCTGAGCTCACCGTGAAAGATGTGTCCCTGCGGCAGACCCACGATCCGCTCCAGATCCGGGGGCACGAGCAGCTCGAGATCGATGATTTGCGCGGAGAAGCCCGGTGCCATCTCATCCAGGACCGCGAGCGCAGCGCGCACCAGGTTCGGTCGTTCGACGGACCAGTCACCGTCCTTGAGCTGGTAGGGGGCATGGCCGCCGAAGACGTTGATGACGTGCTTGCCCGGCGGCGCCAGGGAATCGTCCACGATGGTCGGTACCACGGGTGTGAGGAACGGCCGTCGCGAGAACGATCCGTACTTGGCATCGTCGTAGGCACGCTCCAGGTAGTCGATACCCGGCGCCAGATGCACGTAGGTGGGATAGCTGAAGCCGGCCGCGCGCGCATCGAAGGCGCGGTACTGCGGCGGGGCCTCGGCGGCGATGTTCATCTTGAACGCCGTCGAGAAGGTGCGGAATGCATCGATCTCCGCCAGTAACTCTGCCGGCAGATGCTGCGGTTTCAACAACCGCCGGAACAACGTGCGCGCGTCAGCATTGGAGACGACCGCGCGGGCACTAAACTGACGCCCGTCGGCCGTGCGCACGCCGCTCACCCGCCCATTGCTCACCAGCACCTCGGCCACCGCGGCATCTGTCATGACCTGCATGCCGAAGCGCTGCGCGGAGCGCGCAATCGCCTGGGTGATCCCGCCCATGCCGCCGCGGATGAAACCCCAGCCGCCGGCGCCGGCATGCTCCCCCATCAGGTGGTGCAGGATGACGTACGCCGTACCCGGCGAGCGCGGCCCGGCGAAGGTGCCGATGCAGGCGTAATAGGCCAGCACCGTCTTCACCACATCGCTGTCGAACCATACCGACAGGTAGTCGTAGGCGCTTTGCGTCAGCAGGTCGATCAGGCGGTACATGCGCTCGCCGGTGGAGCGCTGCCGCCACAAGAGCGCTGCGGTGTCGCGGAAGTTGCGCCAGCGGCGGCGGGTCGGATCGACGGGCGTCTCGAACAGCAGGCTGCGCATCAGCTGCGCGGCCTCCTCCAGATGCTGCGCGAAGCGCGGATAGATCTCGGCGTCGTGTGGCGAGAAGCGTGCGAACTGCGCCTGCGTGCGACGCGCGTCGTCGCTGTAGACGATGTAGTCGTCGCCACCGAGCGGACAGAACAGGTCGTTGGCCGGCAGGACCTGCAGGCCGTGCGCACCGAGCTCCAGATCGTCTATCACACGCGGGTGCAGCAGGCTCATGACGTAGGAGAAGCGCGACGCCCGGAATCCCGGCGTGAACTCCTCGGTCACCGCGGCGCCGCCGAGGATCTCGCGCCGCTCGAGCACCAGCGTGCGCAGTCCGGCGCGCGCGAGGTAGGCCCCGCACACCAACCCGTTGTGGCCGGAGCCAATCACGATCACGTCGTAGTCTGCTGCCATGGCGCCCCTTTGCGCTGCATCCGGGTCGTGAGGCACTCAAAAAGAGACCCCGCTTGGGGCGGGGTCTCGTCGCCAGCGATGCCAGCAGACTCTACAGGCTGATGGTCACTGCCTTGGTCTGCAGGTAATTCTCGAGCACTGCCTCGCCCATCTCGCGACCCCAGCCCGACTGCTTGTAGCCGCCGAAGGGCAGCGCGGCGTCGAAGATGTTGTAGCAGTTGATCCACACGGTGCCCGCCTTGAGGCGCGCGGCAAGTGCGTGCGCCTTGCTGAGGTCGCGTGTCCAGATGCCAGCCGCCAAGCCGTAAATGGTGTCGTTGGCCTCATGAACCAGCGTCTCGTCGACCTTGTTGAACGGCGACACCGTGACCACGGGGCCGAAGATCTCCTCCTTCACGATCTTCATGCCAGGCTTGGTGTTCACGAACACCGTCGGCTCGACGAAGTAACCCTCGCCCTCGCGTGCCTTGCCGCCGGCCATTGCCTTGGCGCCTTCCGTCTGCCCCACTTCCAGATAGCTGCACACGCGATCACGCTGGATCTGCGAGACCATCGGGCCCATCTGCGTGGCGGGATCCAGCCCGTGTCCGAGCTTGATCGACTTGGCCTGAGCGGAGACACCGGCGACCACCTTGTCGAACAGGCGCTCGTGAACGTACAGCCGCGACCCGGCGCAGCAGCACTGACCGTGATTGAAGAAGATGGCGCTAGCCGCGCCCGGAATCGCCACGTCGAGATCGGCATCCTCGAGAATGACGTTCGGCGACTTGCCGCCGAGCTCGAGCGAGACGTGTTTCAGGTCGCGGGCCGCCGCCTGCACGATCAGCCGACCTACTTCGGTCGATCCGGTGAAGGCAACCTTGTCCACGCCCGGATGGCCGGCGAGCGCCGCACCCGCCGTCTCGCCGAAGCCGGTGATGATGTTCACCACACCGGGCGGCAGGCCGGCTTCCTGCATGATCTGGCCGAGACGCAGCGCCGAGAGCGGTGTCTCCTCGGCCACCTTCAGCACCACGGTGCAGCCGGTAGCGAGCGCCGGGGCCAGTTTCCACGCCGCCATCAACAGCGGGAAGTTCCACGGAATGATCTGCCCGACCACGCCGATCGGCTCGGGCCGCGTGTACGAGTGATACTGCACGCCGGGGGTGTACAGCACCGACAGCGGGATCGTCTTTCCCTCGATCTTGGTGCACCAGCCGGCCATGTACTGGAAGATGTCGGCCGCGAGCGGCACGTCGGCGACGCGGGCCACCGCCATCGGCTTGCCGTTGTCGAGCGACTCGAGCTCGGCCAGCTCGTCGGTGTACTTGGAGATCAGATCACCGATACGCCACACGAGCTTGCTGCGTGCCGAGGGCGTCATGGTCGCCCACGGGCCGGACTCGAATGCGCGGCGTGCCGCGCGCACCGCGGCGTCGATATCGGCCTTATCGCCCTCAGCGACATGCGCGATGGTTGCACCGGTTGCGGGGTTCTTCACCTCGAAGGTCTGGCCGGAGGCGGCCGGCACCCATTTGCCATCGATCAGCAGCTTCCCGGGCGTGCCGAGAAACTGCGAAACCGGGCGGGAAATCGGCGGTTCTTTCATTACGGCATTCATCGTGTGTTCTCCTTGAGCGACGTATTGGGTCAGGCGGCCTCATTCCCTTCGTTTCCGGGGCCAGCGAGAATCTGCGCCAGCGCGCGACACGCATCCGTAACCGTGAATATCCCGACCAGCTTGTCATTCTTGGTCACTATGGCCGAGCCGATGTGGTTGTCCGCCATGGTGCGTGCCACGGTGGCGAGCGGCGTGCCGGCCGGGACCACACACGCACGCTCGACATAGGCATCCCGCACTTTCAGCTCGCGCTCATCCGGACAGGCGAAATCGGGGCCGAGCACCAGCTTGATGTCACGATCGGTGAGCACTCCGGCAATCGCGCCGTTGGACATCACGGGCAGATGCCGGAACCGATGCTCACGCATCAGCTGGTGCGCCTCTGCGAGCGGCGCATCGACATCGGTCGAGTACGGAAACGGCGTCATGAAAGCGATCACCTGCGGATTGCGCTTCATGTTTTAGTTGTACGCACCCCGATGCGCACTGGCTATCGGGAACTGTACCTACCAAGCGCCAAACTATGAAAACCTACGTACAAGTTCGGATCGAGGCTGCCGGGGCGCATGTGTAGCGTGCAGGTCAGGAGGAGATGCCGACGCCGTGCCAAATGAGCGCAAGCCGCTGGTGTACCTGCTGATCGGTGTGCTGCCGTTCGCGGCGCTGGCCACGAGCCCGGCCACGCAGGAATATGACGCCGCGCTGCGCTGCAAGCCAAACCTGGCGCAGGGGCAATCGCTGTATCAGACCTGCGCCGCCTGCCACGGTCGGGATGGGGCGGGCGCCAGCGATGGCAGCGTGCCGGCGCTCGCGGCGCAGCACTTTCGCGTGCTGGTGCGGGACCTGGTCGATTTCCGGCACGAGGGACGCTGGGACGAACGCATGGAACACTTTACCGACAGCCATCATCTGCGCGATCCGCAAGACATTGCCGACGTTGCCGATTACCTGAGCCGGCTGCCGGCCACACGCACGCAGGCTCACGGCAGTGGCGCCTTCCTCGAACAGGGCCGGCTCGCCTATGCACGACTGTGCGCGAGCTGTCATGGCGCGGCCGGCCAGGGCGAAGACGGCCGCGGCTACCCGCGACTCGCCGCCCAGCACTACCCGTATCTGCTCGAGCAGCTGCAGGCCGCAGGCGAAGACCAGCGGCCCGACTTCTCGCCCGAACACGCGCGGCTGCTGCAGAGCCTGCAGCCGCAAAACCTCATTGCTCTGGCTGACTACCTGTCGCGACTCGGCGCCTGAAAGCACCACACATGAGCTACTACATTGCCAAAACGGTATCTGGCCCCTTCGATGCGGTCATCACGGATGTCACGGCGAAGCTTAAGATGCGCGGCTTCGGCGTGCTCACCGATATCGACGTGCAGCGCACGCTGAAGTCGAAGATCGGGGCGGACGTGCCACGTTATCGGATCCTCGGCGCCTGCAATCCCGAGTTCGCGTACGAGGCGCTGAAGCTCGAGGATAAACTCGGCGTGCTGCTGCCCTGCAACGTGATCGTGCGCGAGACCGCCGACCTGCGCGTCGAGGTAGCGAGTGTCGATCCGGTAGCGGCGATGGAGCGTACCGACAACCCGGCGCTCCGCTCGACCGCCGAGGACGTGCGGCGACTTCTCGCCGAGGTCATCGCTGACGTCGGGGAGTGAGCCAGTGCATCCCTATCCACATAACTATTTGGTCGCGGCGACGGCGGTGGCGAATGGCGCAGTCACGGTGAGCTCGGCGGGACTGCCGCCGCTCGAGACCGCACCGCCGCCGCAGTTCGACGGCCCCGGCGGCGTCTGGTCCCCGGAGACACTGCTGTGCGCTTCGCTGGCCGACTGCTTCATCCTCACGTTTCGCGCCGTGAGCCGCGTGGCGCGCCTTAACTGGCTGCAGCTCGACTGTCAGGTGGAGGGCGTGCTCGAGCGAATCGAGCGCACGGCGCAGTTCACGCGCTTCAAGACGCGCGCACAACTGTTGGTGCCGGAAGGAACCAACATCGACACGGCGCGCCGGCTGCTCGATCAGGCCGAGCACGGTTGCCTGATCGCGAATTCGCTGCGCGCCGAACGTACGCTCGAGGCACAGGTGAGCACGCCGGATCGGGCTGCGGGCGCAGGCGCGGGCCGTTAGACGCGCTGGTCGCGCCGACCACCCGGCGGTTACTCGTCGCTGCTGCGGCGGCCGCGCCGGGTACGCCGATCCTGCGCTGGAGCGCCGCCCCGGGGCAGACCGGTCCTCTCCTGCTCGCGGCGCGGGCCGGCCCGCCGGTCGGGATACTTGCGGTACACGCAGCGACACCCACCCGGATCAGCGCACTCGGACAGTGGCAGCCGCGGCGCGTCGGCACTCAGGAACCGCCGCCCTTTCAGGCCGCGGGCCGCGTCACAACAGCTGCTGCCGCCGATGATCGAGACGGCATCCCAACGGGCCGGCGCTGACTTGTCCATGGCGGCGAAAGCTACCGCCGCACACGGCTGCGCGCAACCGCCATGGAGTTACCATGGCTTTCCCGCCGCGCCTGGACGGAGACCGTCATGCCCGCGTACGTTGTCGACCCCGCTCGCGCCAACTGGCCGGCCGAGCACCTGCAGCGCTACCTCGCCACGGACGGCGAGGACGGTTACTTCGTCGACTTTCGCGCCTTCGGCGGGCCCGAACGGACGCCAACGCTGATCCTGACGACCACCGGTCGTCGCACGGGCAAGCCGCAGACTCTGCCGCTGATATTCGGCCGCTCAGGGAAAGACTACGTGATCATTGCCTCGAAGGGCGGCGCGCCAGCCCATCCGGCCTGGTACCTCAATCTGCAGGCAAATCCCGAGGTCGGACTGCAGATCAAGGGCGAACGGCTGCGCGCAGGTGCGCGTGTCGCCGCCGGGGAGGAGCGCGCGCGGCTGTGGACCGCCATGGTCGCGATCTATCCCCCTTACGAGCGCTATCAACAGAAGACGGCACGCCAGATTCCGGTCGTCGTGCTCGAGCCGCTGCCGCGCTGAGGCCAGCGATCCGCTCGTACAGGTCCTGCGGCGGCGCTACGGTGCGCGCCCGGCCGCGGGCCGTCCGGTGGCACGCGAGCGCACCCGCGCCTCGGCGAGAAATTCCTCCGCGGTGCCCCTGCCCGCCCGGCGCTCGATCACGGCGGTTTCCACGTGCGGGTCGCTCGCGCCGGCGCGCTGCGCCGCAGCGAGCGCCAGCTCGCGCGACACGTGCCGCGCATTCTCGATCGCCGCGTGCTCCTCGGCGTAATCGCGACTGCCGGCAGGATCGTGCACCCGGAACACCTTGAACGAGGGCTGGTTGACCAGCACTTCGCAGACCTCCGACACCACGCCGGCGACTGCGCCCACCGCATTGCACACGGCCGCCTGCTCGGGAACCACGAGCCGTGCGCCCAGGCGCAGCGCAACTTCCGGGTAGTACGCGTATGCCGGCGCGCCGATCGCAATCAGCGCAGTTGCCAGGCGCATGCGGGTGTCGAGGAGCTGCGAAAACACCCGCCCGGCCACCACCTCTTCGAGCAGTCGGCCGAGCGGACCCCAGCGTCCGTCCCGCGCTTCGATTCCCGGATCGCAGGCGAGAGTGCTCTCGAGCAGCAGCCGGGTCGCCTCACGCACCACGTGTTGATAGGTGCGCTCACTCAGTGCCTCGGGTGTGTCGCCCGTGCTGCGGGCACAGGCATTGCGTTCCTCGATTGCCAGTATCGCCGCACCGAGTCGTGCGGCCTCGATGCTCCAGCCCTGCTGCCGCCCGAGGACATGCAGGGCATCGCTCGGGGTGAAGCCAGCGAGTGTGGCGAGACCGCGATCCACCAGGCGCCGCACGGCTTCGATCCCCTGCGCGGTGCGCGCCACTGCATCCAGCGGCCGTGGCTCGGCCGCGAGCGCGTCCCATACACGCTGCTCGAGTCGATCGAAGGTTCCCTGCGCCTCGTGCGGAGGATTGCGGAACGCGAACTGCGTGGGCCAGCGCGGCAGACGCTCGCCCTGCGCGAGCTGCCGCAGCGAGCGTAGAACATCCGGAAATTGCGTGGCCAGCAGGCACAGCGGCATCACCTTGCGCGGGCCGACGGCAAGCTGCCGCTCGCGATCGAGATACACCTCGCTGTCGCCGCCGAGCCCGCAGGTATGTGCATCGATCGCCTCGACCATGGTGCGCCAGCCGCCGATCACCGCACCCTCGGTGCGCACCACCGGGCTTCCGCCGACGACGATCGCGACGTCAGTGGTCGTCCCACCCATGTCTGCAACGACAAAGTCGCTGACACCGCTCAAGAATCCCGCGCCCACCACGCTCGCCGCCGGGCCCGACAGCACGGTCTCGACGGGGTATTCGAGCGCGACCGCCGCTCTCATCAGCGTGCCATCGCCCTTGACGATCATCACCGGCGCCCCGATCGCCTCCTGCTCGAGCACGCGCCGCAGTGCCTCGAGGAGCTGGCTGATCTGCGGGGTCAGGCGCGCATTGAGCGCGGCGGTCAGGGCGCGCTTCGGTGCATCGAGCTGGGAGCTGAGCTCGTAGCTACAGGTGACCGGCTTGCCCGAGAGCGCACGGATGCGCTCACGGGCACGCCGCTCGTGCTCGGGGTTGCGTACCGAGAACATGGCAGCCACCGCGAACGCCTCGACTTTCGACCCGTGCGCTCGCACCGCCGCCTCGATGGCCGCCTCATCGAGCGGCTCCTGCTCCTCGCCGGTCGCTTCGTGCCCACCGCGCACGCGCACCACCGTGCACCCTGCCACGCGCTTGAGGTTGGCGCGCTCAACCATGCGCTCATCGAAACCGGCGAGGATGATGCAGATTGGGCTGAAGCGATTCTCCACAACTGCATTGGTGGCGAGCGTTGTCGACACCGAGACCAGGGAAACGTGCTCGCGCCGCATGTCGGGCGGCAGCTTGTGGAGCACCGCACGGATGGCCGCGGCGAGACCAAGCGACAGGTCCCAGCGGGTCGTGAGCGCCTTGGCGCTGGCGATGATACGTCGCTCGCCATCGAGCGCCACGGCGTCGGTGAAAGTGCCCCCGGTGTCGAGGCCAATCCAGATGTCCGTCGACCGATCTGAGGCGGCTCGCGGGTTTTCCATTGCGCGAGTATGCCAAACGGGCCGCCGCGCGCGGGTAGGCCGCCGCGGCGCGACAAACGTCGCGCAAACAAAGACCCCGGCGTGCAAGGCCGGGGTCTCAGTCAGCCAACGCGAGCGTGTGGCTCAGCGAGCCTTGCGCCGCCTCAGGAAACCGACACCGGCAAGACCGAGACCGAGCAGGCAGAGCGTCCCGGGCTCGGGCAGGTTCGGTGGAACGCCCAGACTGATATTGGCAAGGTCGCCAGTAACGACGCCGGTATGTACGTCATACAACGGCGACTCGGAGAAGCCGTTTGGATCCAGGCCCTCCCAGCCTACGAAACCGCCGGTTGCGTTACTGTTCGGGCTGAACACGGAAAACACCTTGTCCCCGTTGAACGGGCCTCCTGAGACGGTGGCGGTGAAGGTCACCTTGAAATTTCCCACGTCTGCGTACCACTGGGGCCCGCCACCGGACGCGCAGCCGTGCCCACCGCAAGTCGGATCGTTGATTATCGCGGACGTGCCGATGTATTCATCATCGTAATCGTAGGCCGTCAGATTTCCCGGCGTAGTGCCGGAAGGAACGCCGGGCAGAGAGCCCCAGAAGAACTGCGTGGACCCGGCGCCCAAAGTGCCCAGAACCACCGTCGACGTCAACCCAACGTTCTGACCTTGGTAGCCGGATAAGACCATCTCGGCGTTTGTCAGACTGCCGCCGGTCGTGTTATTGAAAATCAGCGAGGCGGTGTCGAATACACCACAGTCATAGCAACCGCTGATCGTCGCCACCGTGGTTGCCCTGGCGGACGTTATTGCCGCCAGTGCGCAGGCCGCCAGGCCAGTCATCACTATCTTTCTCATGGGGCATGCCTCAAAGACAAAGTGTCGATTTGCGCCAACGATGCAAGTCATGCGCCAGCACAGCGCGCCCTAATCAAATCAGGGGCTTTCGCACAACCGCGGGTTCCTCTCCGGGAGAATCTGTAAAGAACCTCGACAGCCGCTACCGCCAAAGCGGCCGCCATGTATCAACCGAAGAAATGTTGCCGGGGTATGCCGAGCCCCTGTCGATCCTGCTTCAAGGCTTCCTGTCTTGCTTCACCGTCTGCGAACGAACGCGTGATCATCTCCTGCAGGCGCCCATTCCAGTATTCAAGCAATGCACGGCGTTCCTGTGGGACCGCCAGCGCCAGATCCGTAACGAGAGCATTCATGCGCCGCATGACCTGCACGCTGGTTGCGCCGTAGAACATGATCTCATCGAAAGCAAGCCGAAGGAGATCGTCCCAAGTGGGAAATGGAACTACCACACACAAAGTGCCCTGGCCGTCGGTATACGCGCCGATTTCCAACTGACGTTGGCCCAGACGCAGCAACAAGTCCTCGATCTGGTCCAGCGCTTGCACCGCTGTTGTCGGATCGTTGACGGCCGGCGACAGGGCCTTGATGGCTATATCGACCAGCAGGCGGATTGCGTACTTCGGGTCTTGGTGGAAGGTACGCTCCTCACCCAGCTCGAATGCGCTCCGCAGTCTCGTCTCATCGATCGATTTTCGCGCACCAAGGATGTGCAACAGCGGCATTGACTCCATAACGGTATCGCCAACCGCCGCGACCACTTCGATGACACCCCCGGACTCTTTCGCAAGCTTCACTAAAGCGACCGCATCAACCGCCTGCACCGAGCGGGGCGGCCCGTTGTGAACCACCGTTTCAGTGCGCGGTAGTGCTTGCAATTCTTTCGCCCCGGTGACTGCAACAACGGAAGTGAATGGCGGATAGATTACCGTAATCACCTTGCGACCCTGATCACCGGTGAATACCAGCATGCGGTTGATCTGCAGCAGTCCGACACGTTGGATAAGCGCAATGAACATCCCCACGCTCGCCACCAGCAAGGCAACCACCATCCAGGTACTGATCAACGGGACTCTCCCCGACCCGCTCCGGTCGACCCCTGCAAGCGCGGCGATCGCATAGAGAAACGTGGCGGTGAATACCCCGAGGGCGTGCGACATCACTGGATCGCGAGCTAGCCACAGCACGAGGCGTGGTGAGTAGGCGGTGGCACTGAACTGCACCATTACAAAGGTCAAAGAGAATACGATACCGGTAAGGGCGATCATGCCGGAGGCGATCGAGGAGAAAATCGCCGTCGCTGCCGAGACGCTCATTGCGGCAGCGAGTCCCGGGAAGATGCGGCTCTCATGTTCCGGAAAGGTTAGTGCCGCTGCCACCGCGCAGCTGGCGTACAGCGCAGGTATTCCCCATGCGCTCACTTGGCGCTTGTGAGCTATCGAAATTCCCTTCATGGCCATAGGAACAGCGAACCTCTGCCGATTGTCCCAAAAGCTCCGGCCGCGCCCTCGCCAACGCTGGAAGGTCCCGAACCGGGCCGCCGGTGGCCGCTCAGATTATCAGCCACTTCTCTCCGTGCCCCCGGCGTCGCCGGTCTCCTGAGCTACGGCGTTGGGCCCAAGGTCCAATAGTCGTGCACGTCTTCACGGTGTTACAACCCCATTCCGTTCATCAAGGTGGCGTTTCATGGCACTTCGACCTACCGTTGGCAAACGCTGCGCGGTGTTTCACCGCGCCCGAATCCATACCGCGAATTTTCCGCAATTCGGAGAGCCGATTGCGCTGCTGCCACCGAAGTAGCAATCCCGGCCCGCCCCGTTCGGCTTGGCAAGTCGAACCAATCAACACTGGCAAGGAAGGAAGGAATCATGGCTGCAAAAAAACCCAATATCCTGGTCCTCTGGGGTGATGACATCGGCTGGTGGAACATCAGTTTCAACAGTCGCGGTCAGATGGGCTACCGGACACCCAATATAGACCGCGTCGCCAACGAAGGCGTCTGCTTCACCGACTACTACGCTCAACAGAGCTGCACGGCCGGTCGGGCGAGCTTCATCTGTGGCCAGAATCCGATCCGAACCGGCCTGACCAAGGTTGGCATGCCGGGAGCCACAGTCGGACTGCAAAAAGAAGATCCGACCATCGCCGAGTTGCTCAAACCTCTGGGCTATGCCACCGGCCAGTTCGGCAAGAACCATCTGGGCGACCGCGATGAATTCTTACCGACCGTGCACGGGTTCGATGAATTCTTCGGCAATCTCTATCACCTGAATGCCGAGGAAGAACCGGAACTGCCCGACTATCCCAAGGATCCGGCCTTCAAGAAGGCGTTCGGCCCCCGTGGCGTGCTGCACTGCCTGGCAGACGGCAAGGGCGGGCAGGAGATCAAGGATACCGGGCCGCTGACCAAGAAGCGCATGGAAACCATCGACGAGGAGATCACCGACCGTGCGCTCGCCTGGATGGAGAAGCAGGCCAAGGCCGACAAGCCATTCTTCCTCTGGTACAACTCGACGGCGATGCACTTCCGCACCCATGTTGCGGCCAAGAATCTCGGCAAGAGCGGACAGGACCCCTACAGCGATCGAATGGTCGTCCACGACGAGCAGATCGGCCAGATGCTCGACAAGCTCGACGAGCTGGGCATCGCCGATAACACCATCGTCATGTACTCCACCGACAACGGCCCGGAGAACGACACCTGGCCGGACGGCGCCAACACACCTTTCCGCAGCCAGAAGGACACCAACTGGGAGGGCGGCTGGCGCGTACCGTCTTTCATCCGCTGGCCGGGCAAGATCAAGGCCGGCTCGGTGCTGAACGGGCTCTTCTCCCACGTCGACATGTTGCCGACGTTACTGGCCGCGGCCGGTGATCCGGACGTCAAGGAGAAGCTCCTCAAGGGCTACACGGTCGGCAATAAGACCTTCAAGGTGCATCTCGACGGGTACAACATGGTGCCGTACCTGACCGGGGAGGTGAAGGAAAGTCCGCGACCCGCCATCTTCTACTTCAGCGACGATGGCGAGCTCATGGCGGTTCGGCACGGCGACTGGAAGCTGGTATTCGCGATGCAGACCGCGTTTCAGATGAACGTATGGGCGAACCCGCTGGTCAAGCTTCGGGTGCCGCACATATTCAACCTGCGGCGCGATCCGTTCGAGCGGGCGGACTACAACTCGAACACCTACTGGGACTGGATGGTTGATCACGTACCCCAGCTGTATGCTGTGCAGGCGTTGGTGGCGCAGCAGATCAAGGGGTTCATCGACTTCCCGCCACGCCAGAAACCGGCTTCATTCAACCTGGACGAGGTGATGGCGAAGGTGGCGAAGCCCACCCATTGAGCTGCCGCCTTCTCGATCGTGCGAAGGGCGCGCGCTGCGCGCGCGCCCTTCGCACCCGCCGTCAAGCGGCCGATGAATTGGGGCTTCCCCTGGTTGCCGGTTTACGGTCGGATCTTGCGCCGACGGAAAGGGTTTCGCTTGTCAGGTCAGATTTTCGTGCTACAGCGCGATCAACCGCCAGAACCACTGCGGGTGCCCTGCGGTAATTAACAAGCTGCCGCGCATTGTGCCATGACTGTCCAACAACTAATTCGTGTCGCCATTGTGGTCAGCATCATGCTGATCGTCCTCAGTTTCGCTCTACGAGCCACCTGGCGTAACGCGACCTCCCTGTTCCGGAACCCCTCGCTCCTGCTGCGATCATTGCTGGCGATGAATGTGCTCATGCCGATCTTCGCTGCGGCATTGGCCGGTCTGTTTACATTTCGCCCGGGAATCTCAATCGCCCTACTCACGCTGTCGGTGTCGCCCGTCCCGCCTTTCCTCCCTCGGAAACAACTGAAACTCGTCTCGGAGGGGGAACGGGAATACGTCCACGGCCTGCTGGGCGCCACATCGTTGCTATCAGTTGTGCTGGCACCCTTGACGGTCGTTTTAATCGGCCTTGCATTCTCGCATCACGTGGATATCGAACCTGTCAAGATTGCGCGCGTCGTTGCCTTGACGGTTCTCATTCCCTTCGCGCTGGGTTTGCTCGTCAACCACGTGAAGCCGGCCTTGGCCGCGCGAGCGAGTCCCTTGGCCGACAAGGCGGGCGTGCTGCTGCTCGTTGTCGCCCTCGTGCCTGTGCTCATCAAGATGTGGCCGGCCATGATCTCGCTGCTCGGAGATGGCACGCTGCTCGCATTCGTCGCATTTGCGGTGGTCGGTCTGGCGGTGGGGTACCTCCTGGGAGGGCCGGAGGCTGATAACCGTACGGTGCTGGCCCTGGCCACGGCAATGCGCCACCCCGGTGTAGCGCTTGTAATTGCCTCTGGGACCGTCGGGGGCGATAAGGTCGTGGCGCCCGCACTGCTGCTGTACCTGCTGGTCGGGACAATTGTATCGGCTCCTTACGTGATGTGGCGCAGGCGACAGCTTGTCGCACACGCAACGCCGCCAAGCCCACGCTGATCAGCCGTCTCGCAGCCGTGCGAACTTTCCTCAGCGGGTGAGCGAGCGCTGACACAGTAGGTGACGCGTGATGAACACGAACGAGCAACCGACCCCGCGTTTCGAGGTGCGGGTTACATCCGATAGTCACTTCGGCTGGATACGCACGCGCCTGGCCCTCGAGCGCACGCTCATGGCATGGGTGCGCACGGGTGTGGCGCTGATCGGCTTCGGCTTCACGATCGTACAATTCTTCCAGCGACTGGGAGGAATGGAGGGCGTGGCTCCGGCACGCCGGCCTCAGGCCCCGCGCTACCTGGGCCTGGCGCTGATCGCCGCCGGAGTGCTCGCGCTGGTCATTTCGGGGTGGCAGTATCGGCGCCTGGTGCACTACCTCTGGAGCGCTCCATTCAGGCCGCTAGCCGGTCTGGAGGCGAAGCCCATGGAACCGATATATACGCAGACGCCGATCCTGGCGGTCGTGATAGCCGTCACCGTGATTGGAGTGTTCGCCTTCGTTTCCGTGTTCCTGCGTCTGGTCTAGTGTCGACGTGAACGCAGCAGCACGGAAGGAGGAGCCCGGGACGGCTGGCTCGGGGGAAGTCCGAGATTTCTACGAGAAGCTACCCTACCCGCCACCGCTGACGAGCCTCGACGAGCACCGCGCGCTGTACAGCGACCCGGATCGTCGCCGCGCCTTGTTCCATCGGATATGGCCGACCCAGCGGCCAGGCGAACACCAGGAGATTCTGATTGCCGGCTGCGGTACGTCCCAGGCGGCTCGGTACGCGCTGTCCGAGCCTCATGCTCGTGTGACCGCCATCGACATCAGCGAGACGAGCCTGCGCCACACGCGCGAACTGCAGCAGAAGTACGCTCTCGAGAACCTCGAACTGCATCAACTGCCGCTCGAGAGCGTCCGGCAGTTGGGGCGCTCCTTCGACCTGATTGTCTGCACCGGGGTGCTGCATCACCTCGCTGACCCGGATTGTGGTCTGCGTGCCCTGCGCGACGTCCTGAGTCGTAAGGGCGCGATGCAGATAATGGTCTATGCGAGCTACGGCCGGGCCGGCATCTATATGCTGCAGGAGTATTGCCGCATGCTGCGCATCGGCACTACGGCGAACGACTTGCGAGATCTCAGCGCCCTGCTCGAGGCGCTACCCAGCAACCACCCGCTGGCCGAGTTGCTGCGCCGGGCCAAGGACTTTCGACGGCCGGAAGCGATCGCCGACGCCCTGCTCCACCCGCGCGATCGCGCCTACACCGTTCCGGAGTTGTATGCGTGGCTCGAGCGGTGCGGCATGTCCTTCGGACGCTGGGTCGAGCAAGCCCCTTATCTACCGCAGTGCAGTGCCCTGGCAAACACTGGCCATGGCGAGCGACTCAAAGCGCTGGCGGCGCCCGCGCAACATGCGGCAGCCGAGCTGTTTCGGGGAACCATGACCCAGCACCGCGTCATCGCCT
The DNA here is from genome assembly GCA_963837075.1 of uncultured Gammaproteobacteria bacterium. Taxonomy (GTDB): domain Bacteria; phylum Pseudomonadota; class Gammaproteobacteria; order Steroidobacterales; family Steroidobacteraceae; genus 13-2-20CM-66-19. Next base: position 3,267,526 of record CAWILY010000009.1, read on the forward strand.
ACCGCAGCGACTGCTCCAGCGGCGGACAGGCGATCCACTTCACTGGTGAGCAGTGGCGAGACTACGTTCCCCTTCGTTTGCCGTGGGCGCTATGCATTCGTGAGCGGGTTCCGGCGGGGAGTGTGGCCGTGCTGCTGAATCCCACGCACCAGCATCGCGACCTGCTGCTACCCATCGATGCGGCGCAGGACCGCCTTCTGGGTCAAATTGATGGTCAGCGCACGCTGGGTGAAATCGGGGCAGCGTGCGGATCGCGTGAAGGGGTGCATGGCGCTTTGGCGTTCTTCCAGCAACTGTGGTGGTATGACCAGATCGTCTTCGACGCCTCTGGCGCGGCGGCAATCGAGTGAGGCGCGAGCCATGTCCTGCGATATGAAGGGTGCGGAAGTCGACAGCAGCGACACCGGCAAATCATCCGGATCGCCGACTTCCGAACCGGGCGCGCAACCGGTACCCGGCGCGCCGGATCCGGGCATGCTGTGGATTCCGGGAGGGACATTCCGCATGGGCTCGGAGGATTTCTATCCCGAAGAGCGTCCGGTACACGAAGTGAGCGTCGATGGCTTCTGGATGGATCGCTGCGTCGTGACCAATGCGCAGTTCGCACAGTTCGTCACAGCGACTGGATACGTCACGCTCGCGGAGCGCCCGCTCAATGCGGCGGATTTTCCCGGCGCGCCGGCCGAAAATCTGGTGCCCGGCTCGATGCTGTTCCGCAAGACACCGGCTGCAGTGGACCTGCGGGATTACACCAAGTGGTGGGCGTGGGCTCCGGGAACCAGCTGGCGGCATCCACGCGGGCCAGCGTCCTCACTCGAGGGACTCGAAGACCACCCGGTGGTTCACATCGCATACGAAGATGCTGAGGCGTACGCACACTCGGCCGGCAAAGAGCTGCCCAGCGAGGCAGAGTGGGAGTTCGCCGCGCGCGGCGGACTCGACGGCAAGAAGTTCACCTGGGGCGATGAGCATTTCCCCGACGGCAAGGCGATGGCCAACAGCTGGCAGGGCGAGTTCCCGTGGCAAAACACGCTCGTCGACGGCTATGAAGGAACCTCGCCGGTCGGCTGTTTCCCGCCGAACGGATACGGTCTCTACGACATGGCGGGGAATGTGTGGGAGTGGACGTCGGATTGGTATGTTCCGCGCCTCGCTGGCGAAGTCGTCAAGCCCTGCTGCACTCCGGTCAATCCGCGCGTCGTGTCCGCGGACCAGAGCTACGATCCCGCGCAACCCCAGTTTCGAATTCCGCGCAAAGTGGTCAAAGGAGGCTCGCATCTGTGCGCGCCCAACTACTGCCTGCGCTACCGACCCGCGGCGCGCCAGCCGCAGATGCTCGACACTAGCATGAGCCACATTGGATTTCGCTGCATCGTGCGGCACGCCGCGGAAAGCAACGCGAACCGCTGAGTCGAGCTTAGCGGCGCTAATGACAACCGTCACGCCCGTGTAAAGCCCGGCGGCGCAGGAAGGTTTGCCGAAGGCCATGGGCCGCCGCCTCGTGAGCCGCCGATGGGCCCAAGGTCCCATTGCGAACGGTCCACGACCTTGAACAAACTCTCATGGACGGCAGCGGCTACCAGTTATCGCGCATGAACCTGGGAGACGAACATTACTAAGAAAAAACTCTTCGCCATCATCGGCGGCCTCGTGGTGGCGGGGTTAGTTTTAGGCGGACTTCTGTACGTCGCTTTCCCGATAGCCATGACTACGTACGGCGGAATGGGGCTCAACTACCTCAAGACCTTGTCTACACCGGCCGGCACGGTGAGCACGGAAGCAAATCCCGCCTACCAGGCCCCCGCAGCGGCTGCGCCTTCGCCTCCTCCCCTCGACGCATGGCCGAACACGGCGGTTGGGGACTGGCCGAGCTACAACCGAACGCCCACGTCGCAGCGTTACTCGCCGCTGGACCAGATCAATACGAAAAACGTCGGGCAACTGAAGGTTTTGTGCACGTACGACACCCATCAGTTCACCTCCTTTGAGTCCTCTCTCATCATGGTAGAGGGGGCTTTGATCGGCACCACCGAGTTCGATATTTTCTCGCTTGACCCGGCTACTTGCGCGGAGAAGTGGCGCACGCACTTCGACGGCGCTGGCAGCCTACTGCCCTCCAACCGAGGGGCAGCCTACATGGATGGCATGTTGTTTCGTGGCACGCAGGACGCACGAGTATTGGCCTTTGATTTCAAGACTGGCAAGCAACTGTGGGAGACGACGATAGGGAACACGAAACATGGCGAGACCGCGCCCTCCGGCCCGATTGCCTGGGATGGCTTGGTCTACATCGGCAATGCGGGTGGAGACTTCAAGGGCGGCAAGGGACACATGTATGCGCTCGACGCGAAGACCGGAAAAATCGTATGGGAATTCTATCTAACACCTAAAACCGAAGATGACCCGCCGCGTGGACCGGTAGGCACGACGCCGCTGGACAAGGCGACGTGGAATAACGCGCCCGGTATACCCATCACGGGCGCCGGGGCCTGGACCTCCTATACCCTCGACATGAAAAATGGCTTGGTGTACGTCCCGGGAGGCAATCCGGGTCCCGACTTCGCTTCAGGAGCGCGGGAGGGCAATAATCTCTATGTCGACTCGGTCGTGGTACTCGACGCCAAGACGGGCAACTACAAGAATCATTTCCAATTGGTGCCCAAGGACTGGCACGACTACGACGTTTCCAACCCGCCGATTTTGCTTCAGACGATGGGCGGCAAGCAACTCATGGCCGTCGCACCGAAAGATGGGCACCTCTATGGCTACGATCTCGCCGACAACAAGCTGCTCTACCGAGTGCCCATCACCACGGTCGAGAATGACGGCCCGACTTTCGCGGTCGGGAAGAGCGTGCATTTCTGTCCGGGTCCGGTGGGGGGCGATGAGTGGAACACGCCGGGCTACGATCCGACCACGAACCTCATCATTAGCGGTACCGTCGACTGGTGCGACACGGTGAAAATTCAGACCGACGAAAAACTTCGTTCGGTGGCGGTCGGGCAACCATGGACCGGCGCGGCATATTTGAACCCGATTAATATGTTCGGAAAGGAATCCAGAACGGACGGGTATTGGGCGGGATGGGTGTATGCCACCGACGCTGACACCGGGGTGTGGAAGTGGCGCGTGAAGTCCAACTACCCGATCCTCAGCGCTATCACTCCGACGGCCGGGGGCGTCGTGTTCTTCGGCGACCTGGGCGGCAACTTCTATGCGGTCGATTCCTCCAACGGCCAGAAACTCTGGGGACAGGTGCTCGACGGCGGCGGCGGTATCGGCGGGGGTATCATCACCTATACCGTTAACGGCGCGCAAAGGATTGCCGTGGCGGATGGTTTTACAATGGTCGCCTGGCCGACGAAGCCCGTCAGCGCGAAGGTGATCGTACTGGGACTCGACAGCGCCTCTGCGGGCCAGTGACCGTGTGACCCGCGCGACCATGCGGATCTAACCGGGGCCATCAAATGCAACTCGACCCCGTCATCCTGTCGCGCATTCAGTTTGCGTTCGTCATCAGCTTCCACATCATCTTTCCGGCGTTCACGTTGGGATTGGCGGCGTGGCTGGCGACGATCGAGGGTGCACGCCTCGTCACCGGCAACCCGCTCTACCGGCGCGTGTTCGACTTCTGGCTGAAGATCTTTGCGCTTTCCTTCGGCATGGGGGTGGTGACTGGCGTCGTAATGGCATTCCAGTTCGGCACCAACTGGAGCGTGCTGGCCGAGAAGACGGGCCCGATCCAGGGACCGCTGCTGGGCTATGAGGCGTTCACCGCCTTCATGCTGGAGTCGACGTTCTTCGGTGTCATGCTGCTCGGGCGCAACCGCGTGTCGCCGCGCTTCTATTTCTTCGCCTGCTGCATGGTCTCGCTGGGGACGATGTTCTCCTCCTTCTGGATCCTCGTCAATAACAGCTGGATGCAGGTTCCGTTGGGTCACAGCATTGTCGACGGCAAGATCATCCCCGCGAACTGGTGGGTGATTACGACCGGCCCGATCATGGCCGTGCGCTGGCCTCACATGTTGTTCGCCGCGTTCCTGACGACCGGCATGTGTGTGGCGGCCACCGGTGCCTGGTACGTGCTGCGCGGCGTCCATCGCGATGAGGCGCGGGTGATGCTGCATTGGGGCCTGGGCCTGGTCGCGGTGATCATTCCGGTCCAGCTCTTTTTCGGCCATCTGACGGGCGAGTATGTGCTCAAGTATCAGCCGATAAAATTCGCGGCGATCGAAGCGCGTTGGAAGACCGAACAGCCTGCCTTCGAAACGCTGATCGCGATTCCTGATTCGAAGAATGAGCGCAACCTGTACGCGATCAACATCCCGAAGCTCGGCAGCATGATCGCCTCGGGCAACTGGACCGCGCGCGAGATCGGGCTGGAGACCGCTGCGCCGCAAGACCGGCCGCCGGTTGTAATCCCGTTCTTCGCCTTCCGCCTGATGGTCGGGATGGGACTGATCATGCTGGCGGTCTCCTGGCTCGGGAACGTACTGCGACTGCGCGGCCGGCTCGAGACGACGCGCTGGTTTCTCTGGGCAACATTCCTCGCATTCCCAACCGGCTTTATCGCCATCCTGACCGGTTGGTTTACGGCAGAAGTCGGACGGCAGCCCTGGGTTGTCTACGGCATTTTGCGCACCAAAGATGCGGTGACGCCCTCGCTGGTCACGGGCGATGTCCTGTTCTCACTGGCCGGCTATGTCATCGTGTACGCCTTGTTCGTTTCGTTTGGTTTTTACTATATCTACAAGCTGCTGCGCGACGGGCCGACCGTCGAGGCCGTAGCGATCTCGGGCGCCACGCCCAACCGGCCGTTGGCCTTTGCCGATGATGCGGCCAGCGCCACGGGAAGCCAAATGGTGCGCAAGAGTTGAGCGATGGCGCCGACCGACCTCACCGTGTTCTGGGCCGGCGTCATCGCCGTTTCCATTCTCATCTACGTCATTCTGGATGGCTTTGATCTCGGCGTAGGGATCCTGTTCGGGACCACGCCGGCCGAGGAGCATCGCCAGGAGATGCTCAACACGATCGCACCGTTCTGGGATGGCAATCAGACGTGGCTCGTGATAATCGGCGCGAGCCTGTTTGCAGCGTTTCCGATGGTCTATGCGGTGTTTCTCGGCGCGTTTTACATTCCGGTGCTGCTGCTGTTGTTCGGCCTGATTTTTCGCGGCGTCGCTTTCGAGTTTCGCGGGCGGGCCAAGCATCAGCAGGTTTTGAAGCTGTGGGACTTGGGCTTCTTCCTGGGATCCACCTTGGTCGGCTTCGTGCAGGGCGCCGCGGTGGGCGCGCTGATGCGGGGAATTCCGGTCGTCAACGGGCAGTACGCGGGCAATGCGCTCGACTGGGTGCACCCGTTCCCGATCTTGACGGGCATAGGCATGGTGCTCGGTTACGCGTTGCTCGGAGCGGGCTGGCTCGTCTTCAAGGGCGAGGGTGCGCTCAGGGACTGGGCCTATGCGCGCATACCGTGGCTGGCGGTGGCCGTCCTCATCGTGCTGGGCCTGGCCTTCACCGTATCGGTCACGTTTGACGCGGGCGCAATTGCGCAGAGCAACCTGCGGGCTCGCAGTTGGGGACTCATCTTCCCGATCATTGGTGTCGCAGCCCTGCTCGGCGTGGTTGCCGCTGCGCGTGCGCGGCGCGATGACGTGCCCATCGCGCTGACGGTATTATTTTTTGTCGCCGCTTACTGCACGCTCGGCGTCATGTTCTGGCCATACATGATTCCCTACAAGGTCACGGTAGCTGATGCAGCGTCGCCGGATGCGTCACTCCAGTTCCTGTTCTACTGCGGGATCGTTGTCCTGCCGGTGATCGTCGTTTATACGTTCGGTGTCTACCGCGTGTTCCGCGGCAAGGCGCACCAACGGTACCGGTGACAAGGTCTGCGGGTGCACCGAACCTGGAGACGTCTGTAGCAGTCTTCGGGCACGCAGGCGCGGGCTGAATATGCGGTCGTAACTCCGACAGAGCCGAAGGGCCGGTTCAGCGAAATCGAAATGAGACTCCTGGATGTCATGTGGGTCGGGCTGGGCGGTGGCCTCGGATCGATGTTGCGCTGGTGGATCGGGCGTCTGGTCGGCGAGCGCTATCGCGGCAACTTCCCGCTCGGCACGTTCCTGATCAACGTCTCGGGCACCTTCCTCATTGGCTATCTGGCGGCTACACCACTTTCAGCGCCACGCAGCTCGATGCTCGTGCCCCAGGGGTCGCGCGGTTTCCCGCTGGATATCCTCGTGGCCAATCTCGTCGCCGCGCTTCTGCTCGGCGTTATCGCAGCGCTGCACAGCCGGACGGTCGCGTCCGACGCCGCCTACGCGCTGATCGGAACTGGTATTACGGGCGGACTGTCGACGTTTTCCAGCTTTGCGTATGGGTCATCCGAGCTGATGACACGCTCGGCGACTAGCGCCGTCGTCGCATTGGTCTATGTCGTGATCAGTCTGGTGCTGGGGTACATCGCGGTCATTGTCGGGCTGAAGGTTGGCGAACAAAGCCGGGATTCCAGAAACTCGTAGAGCTCCGGGGCAACGGCAGCGTCGCGGCGGCGGCTAACGGCTGCGGATGAGTCGAGAATGTCTCGCAGGTACAGCGGAGAGTAGCGCCATGTCATTTATGAAAGATCTTCTGGAGACGCCCTCTAGCCTGTCCTCGGCTTCGAGGTGGACGATGATGAATGGCTTCATCTACCTCGGGTTGGGAGCTTTGTTCGTTGTTTGGCCCGGTGTGGTGCAGACGGTCTTCATGGATGAATCTTTCACCGGGCACGAGCAGGCGCTGTTCCGCGTGATAGGCCTGACGGTGATGGTCATTGGTTGGTTGTATCTATTCGGTGGTCGCTCCGGCAGCCAACAAGTCGTCGCGGCTTCCGTGCTCGACCGATGGATACTGGTGCCCGTCGTGCTCGTGCCGATAGCGCTTACGGGCGTTTTTCCGCATGTCTTGCTGGCGTTTGTGCTGCTCGACGCCTCGCTCGCCCTTGGTGCCTGGGTGCTTCGCCGTCGCCCGACGTGATTGCGGCGCCGAAAACGTAGTAAGTCGATCGAAGTATGGGGCGTGACGGAATCGAAAACGCGACTATCTGATTGATTTACCGCTGTTCCAAAACACGGAATCGAATGGTTACCCCCACGGTTACCCCCACCTACAGCGAAATTCCTATAGTCGCCGATAGACGCCAGAAGGCATCTTCGGCAACTGCCGCGGAATCGAACTTCAGTTTGTGCACTGCTGGAATCACTTTTCCCATATCTCGGGACGCTGCGGCAGCTGAAGCGCGCCGCCGGTGGGCTCTGACAGTCTCGGCGGAGCGCCCATTCACCAAAAAATCAGTTCGTGTCACGGCTAACGAGAAGGCTCAAGTATCGAACCGGTGTCGGTACCAGTTACGCTCCGCACGTAGGCTCGGGCCACGACAGCCGCCGGCAAACCTTCGGATAGATCCATCTCTGCCAGGTGATCTCCTCGGCGCGCGTCTCGGGCGGAAGGTTCCCCAAGGCGGCACATCCCGAGAGAAGGAATACCGCTGCAGATAACACCGCAGTTGCGTGCGGCCACGTGCCCACAGGGAACGATTCCCGATTTAATTCGTAACGCTCTCTTAGTCGATCTACCTTTCTTCAGCATCCGGGTTAGTCCCTATCCGTCGCCAGTGCGGGTTGGTCCAGTATCTGATGGGGCGTGATGGACGAGCTGAAGAGGTGGGGTGGACGATCCCACCCCTCGCGTCCTCTGGTCAGCACCCGCGCACGCATCAATGCACGAGTAACGGGAAACCGATGCCGTGCCCTCTTTTCGCGGTAGGTACAGTCACGGATCGAAACCCCGCGCAGGCTGCGCGTACTCTGGCGACACATTCCGTGGAGCTATCGAAGTGAAGAACCCCATGCGCGATGAGAACTTGCAAGCGTTGGGTACCGACTTATTCGAGCCGGTGCAACTCGGTGCTTACCGTCTCGCGAACCGCATCGTCATGGCACCCCTGACGCGAAGCCGAGCCAGTGCGGATGGCACGCCCACGCCGTTGATGGCCGAGTACTACGCGCAGCGCGCCTCTGCGGGACTGATCATCGCCGAAGCAACCAATATATCGCCCCAAGCCCGGGGCTATGCGTTTACGCCCGGGATCTACGACGCCTCACAGGTCGAGGGATGGCAGCGCGTAACCGAGGCCATCCATGCCAAAAGAGGTCACGTCTTCCTGCAACTCTGGCATGTCGGGCGAATCTCGCACCCCTCCTTGCAGCCTGGCGGCGCGCTTCCTGTTGCGCCGTCTTCGATCTGCCCCAAGGCGACATCCTTTACTGAGGCCGGATTTCGCCCATGCGTCGCGCCGCGTGCGCTTGAAACGGCTGAGATTCCGCCGATCGTCGAGGAGTACCGTCGTGCTGCTCGCAATGCCCTTGCGGCTGGCTTCGATGGCGTGGAAATCCACGCGGCCAACGGATACCTGATCGAGCAGTTTCTGCGCGATAGCACCAACAAGCGCACGGACGCCTACGGCGGATCGCTAGAGAACCGAGCCCGCTTGCTGCTCGAGGTTGTGGATGCCGTGGCGGGCGCCTGCGGCACCGGGCGCGCGGGCATTCGTCTTTCACCTGTGAGCCCGGTCAACGATGCCGAGCTGGATAGCAATCCCGCGGCAACCTATGGCTACGTGGTCGAGCAGCTGAATAAGTTTGGACTCACCTACCTGCACGTGATCGAAGGCGTGACCCAGGGTCCGCGGGAATCTTCGGTCGAATTTGACTTTCAACTGTTGCGGCGGCGGTTCGGCGGGCTTTACCTCGCCAACAACGGCTATGACCTGAATCTCGCGCTGGCGGCCCGCCGCAGCGATCGCGCCGATCTGATCGCCTTTGGCAGGCTCTACATCGCCAATCCCGATCTCGTCGAGCGCCTAAGCGCACACGCACCACTGAACGCCCCGGATCGCGACACCTTCTTCGGCGGCGGTGCGCACGGATATACCGATTACCCGGTCATGACTGCATCCGGATCAGGCGCGCAAGCAGTAGGTTCTCCACCAGCCTTCTATGACACCAGGATCAGAGGTGAGTTATGAGCCGACACGATGCAAGTGGCGATCTGCGCGCGAGCGCAACAGCAAGGGCTGCAACAAAGCCTTCGGCCGACTACCAAGCCGAGACGCACATGCAATTGCCACCCCCGAACAGCGAGGGAGGCATGCCCCTGATGGAGGCTCTGAGTGCGAGGCATTCCGTGCGCGAATATTCTACGCGTCCGCTACAGCCGCACGTGCTATCGGATCTGCTGTGGGCAGCTTTTGGCGTGAACAGACCGGAAAGCGATGGTCGAACGTCCCCTTATTGGCGCCACGTCCTGGTGATCGACCTATATGTGGCAAACGCGGACGGCGTGTGGCTCTACGATCCGAAATCCCACAGCTTGTCCCTTCATCTGTCCAAGGACCTTCGCGCGGAAACCGGAAGTCAAGACTTTGTCGCCACTGCTCCCCTGAATCTCATCTACGTCGCGCATGGTGAACGGATGAGCGACGTCGCAACGGAGGACCGTCGCCTCTACGCCTCGGTCGACGCAGCCTTCATCGGCCAGAACGTGTATCTCTTTTGCGCATCCGAGGGTCTTGGCACGGTCTTCCGCGGCGCGGTCAATTGCGAGGAACTCGGGCAAGCACTCTCACTGGGCGCTGGCCAGTTCGTCACCTTTGCGCAGACAGTGGGATATCCTCAGAACTGAATAGCGGTGCGATTGGCAGCGCTGCCGTTTCAATTGCCGCAGCCGGTCGAAGAGCCAGTACGTATGTTCCACACTTCGCGCGCCTCGCCTGGCGCGGTAGCGTTTATCAGGCTGTTCGGTGAGTGCGATGCCTGCATCGCACGGGTGGCGTGCAGAGCGGATACGAAGACGCAAGCGTCTTCTTGGGATCATTGATTAAGGAGAGGCAAACATGAAATCCGATGTCGATATCAAGAGAGACGTGGAAGCCGAGCTCAAGTGGAGCCCGGACGTTGATGAGACGGACATTGCGGTCAAAGTAAAAGGCGGCGAAGCAACCTTGAGCGGGTACGCGCGTAGCTACTTTGAAAAGATGCAGGCGGAGGCCGCCGTCAAGCGAGTAAAAGGCGTCGCCGCCGTGGCGAACGATCTCGAGGTTCGGCCCTTTGGCGGCACAGCGATAGATCCGGAGATCGCTCGTGCAGCCGTTACCGCCCTGAAGTTTGTGCTGCCATCAAGCTGGGAGAACGTGAAGGCCGTGGTACAACAGGGACGGGTAACGCTCGAGGGTACGCTCGAGTGGCATTTTCAGCGCGAGCAAGCTGAGCGCGCCATCCGTCCTCTCAACGGGGTAGTCAGTGTTCTTAACTCGATCCGCATTCAGCCAAAGATCGAGCCACAGGACGTCAAGCGCAGGATCGAGGACGCGTTCCGCCGAATCGCGCAAGTCGATGCTAACCGCATTACGGTGGACGCGGAGGGCTCCGACGTCACTCTGCGCGGCGAGGTTCGATCGTGGGCTGAACGCGACCAAGCTCAGCAGACAGCTTGGTCAGCTCCGGGTGTTGTCAAGGTCATAAACGAGCTCACAGTGCGGACCTGAGAGGTTATGGGCGACGGTCAAATGGCCGTCGCCCTAGGACTTTTCGACAACGTCCTTCACCGCAATTCGAGTTCAACTTTCAGGAGGTCGATAGCTGATAGCTCGGCACTGCGTGCATCGGGGTTCGAGCGTGGCCGTCTAATCCGTGGGGCGCCAGGGCGCCGAGCGACTTGTTCGAGCCGGTGCGGATGGGCAGTTTGCGTCTCGCAAACCGCATCGTTATGGCACCAAATAGCCTCGGTCGCTCGCCGCCATCCTTCTATCTGTCAGTTGGTATAGTCACGGTGGGCCCATCTCCCAGACCTCGGGAGCTACTGGATTGGCTTCGCACATGGGTGGCTGGGCACAGAGGCTGGAAAGGCGGCCCTGGGATTGCCTCCAGCGTGTCGGCCCGTCGCCCCACTCGCTGTCGGGTAACCGAAATCAACGCCGTCACCCCTCCCGACAAAGCCGCCCGAGATCCGCTGGATCTGAAGGGAGCGCTGCGTTGAAGCCGGCGCAGTCAAACTTCGGGAGATCTCGCCACGCCTGTCAGAGCGTAAACTCCTGATGCAGGAGCGGCATCTCCACGACAGTGTCGTGTAGTCGGGTAGCGAAGCTCTGCATCACGTCGGGTTCGCCGTGCACCAGGAACGTGCGGGATGCGGCGGTGTGCCGATGCCAGGCCAGAAGCTCCGCCTGGTCTGCATGGGCGGAGAAGCCGTTGATGGTGTGAACTCGCGCCCGCACGGGGATATCCTCGCCGAATAGACTGACAGCTTGCGCACCGTCGATGATGCGCCGCGCGAGCGTGCCGCGCCCAGCGTAGCCGACGAAAATCACCGCGCAATTGTGGCGGGCGAGGTTGTGCCTCAGGTGGTGGCGTACGCGTCCGCCACTACACATGCCCGAGCCCGCGATAATGACGGCGCCACCGCTGATGCGGTTGAGCGCGATGGACTCAGCCGTTTCGCGTGTAAAGTGCAATCCCGGCAGCGAGAACGGATCATGTCCTCCGGCGAACAGAGCGCGCGCCTCGGGCTTGTAGCACTCGGGATACCGTTCAAATATCTCCGTCGCCGAGATCGCCATAGGCGAATCGAGGAACACCTGCATGCCGCGAGAGAGCCGACCTGACTCAACGCCGCGATTCAGGTAGAACAGCAGCTCCTGCGCACGCTCCAGCGCAAAGGTTGGAATGACGACGTTACCGCCGCGTTCGAGCGTTGCCTCGACTGCGGTGTAGAGCTCCTCCACAGAAGGAACGAGGGGCTTGTGCAGCCGATCACCATAGGTCGTTTCTATCACCACGGCGTCGACCGCCGGCGGCCGAGCCGGATCGCGCAACAGCGGCCGACCTGTACTGCCGAGGTCGCCGGAGAAGAGAATCCTCCGCAGGGTCCCTGCTTCTTGCAGTTCCAACACCACGCTCGCCGAACCGAGGATGTGTCCCGCGTCGAGAAAGGTCGCCGCAATCCCCGACGCGAGCTGCAATTGCGTCGCGTATACGGCCGTACGCCCGAGAAACTCGCCCGTATGGAGTGCGTCGACGATCGTGTAAAGCGGCAGGGCGACTTCGGTGGCATTTCGCCCCCGCGCATGACGCGCCTGACGTCGCGCCGCTTCCTCATGTAAATGCGCGGCATCGAGCAAAACCAGGCGCGCCAGCTCGCTCGAGGGCGCAGTGGTCACGATCTCGCCCTGGAAACCACGTTTCACCAGCAGCGGTAGGCGGCCACAGTGGTCGAGGTGGGCGTGAGTCAGCAGCACGAGGTCGATGCCACGCGGATCGAAGCCGAACGCTTGTGAATTCTCCTCGTCGAGCTCCCGTCCGCCCTGAAACAGGCCGCAGTCGACCAGCAGACGCTTGCCAGCGCATTCGATGAGATAGCAGGAGCCGGTAACCCCGCGAGCGGCTCCGTGGAATGCAATCTTCATCAGCTGTTCCTTACCTTGCGCCGCGCGCTGCCTACGCACTACTGCATATTGCCAGCTAAACGGTTCGGAGTAGGTTTTCCTTACGGCGTAGAGCTTGAGGCTTGGGGTGGCTGCGCCGTGGAAGGCTATTGTGGCCGATATCAACGTTCAGAAAATCACGGGCTGGGTCAGGCGGGGCTCTGCACTTCGGCGGCCTCCGGCAATGCCAGCTGTACCAAGCCTACCGTAGCGGCCTGCATGGAGTACCTGCAACAGCTGGCGACCGAATGGTACGAATATAAGGGTTACTTCGTGCACAGGGATCTGTGGGTCGGCATTCAGTCCGATGGCAGCTACGAATGCGAACTGGATATCGTCGCCTTCCACCCTACCCACCGGCATCTGCTGCACATCGAACCGAGCCTCGATCTGCTCAGTTGGAAGGAGAAACAGGAGCACTTTCAACCTAAATTCGACGCTGGCAGGAAGTATCTTCACCGTATGTTCGGCAACGAGCCGCGCATACATCTCGAGCAGATCGCCCTCATCTCGGCGAACGAAGACGTGCCGCGCACCATCGCCGGCGCCCGCGTCATCCGCTTGTCGGATTTGATCAAGGAACTACTCACGGCGCTCTCAGCGTTTCCCATCTCGGAATGGCTGGTGCCCGAACAGTGGCCACTGCTGCGCACGCTCCAGTTCGTCGCCGCATTCCGTGATCAACTCCTGCCCCTCGACAAGGCCTCGGGACAGCCCGACCCTGGCGCCGCATGAGCTCCCGAGCCGAGCCAGGGGAAGGTGGCGACCCGACGTCGGGTGCACCCGCATCGAATGCGGCTATCGCCGCACGGTTCGAAGAGGTCGCTCAGGCACTGACCAATCAGCACGCGAACCCGTATCGAGTCAGCGCTTACCGGACCGCGGCTCGCAACATTCGCGACTGGCCGCAAGCAATGAGTCGACTGGTGGACGAACAGGGTCTTTCCGGCCTGATGCGGCTTCCCGGTGTTGGCGAACGGCTGGCACGCGCGATTTACCAGCTGACCACCACCGGCCGCTTTCCCATGCTCGAGCGCCTACGCGGTGAGAGCGATCCCGGTTTACTGTTTGCCAGCGTTCCCGGCGTCGGGGTGAAGACCGCGCAGCGCATCCATGACAAGCTCGGGATTCACACTCTAGAAGAGCTGGAGCTCGCCGCACACGATGGCCGGCTCGAGCGGCTCGGCGTAGGTGCTAAGCGACTTGCGGGGATGCGTGACGCGCTCGCGGGTCGTCTGGGACGGATCGACCGCTACCCCGCGGTAGAAAACGCCTCGCTCCCGGACGTCGGAGAAATCCTCGACGTCGATCGACACTACCGCGAAGAGGCAGCAGCTGGAACGCTGCCGACCATCACGCCGCGGCGCTTCAATCCCCAGCATCAGAGGTGGCTGCCGGTGCTGCATACCCGTCGCGACGGCCGCGACTATACCGTGCTGTATTCCAACACCGCCCGAGCGCACGAGCTCGGGCGCACGCACGACTGGGTGATACTCTACTTCGACGGTCAGCGAGGCGCCGAACGGCAATGCACGGTCGTCACCGCGCTGCGCGGACGATTGCGTGGACGCCGCATCGTCAGAGGCCGCGAAGCTGAATGCCTGCAGCACTATCTGCCCGTCGCGCAGCAGCCGAGCATGGATGCGCACGGATTGGGCTAGCTGTCTCTCACTGGATTGGATCTATTGACGCTGACGGAACTGTCGCCGACGGAGATACGGGTCATGAATGCTATCGATTTTGCGCATCTTCGTGATCGAATGCTCGATCATCAGATAGCAGGCCGCGGTGTCCGGTCACCGCAGGTGCTCGCTGCAATGCGCGCGGTACCACGCGAGGCTTTTCTGCCCGAGAGTCTGCGGGAATTCGCCTATCAGGACTCGCCCCTGCCCATCGAGGAAGATCAGACGATCTCCCAGCCTTACATCGTCGCGATGATGATCGATGCGTTGGCACTCAAAGGCGGCGAAAAGGTACTGGAGATCGGTACGGGCTCCGGTTACGCGGCAGCGGTGCTCGCGCAGATTGCCGGAATCGTTTACACGGTTGAGCGGATCGGTCAGCTGGCCGAGAAGTCCGCGGCGAAGCTTGCCGAACTCGGCTATCACAACATCCGCGTGCTGCACGCGGACGGCACGCGCGGTTGGCCGGATCACGCACCGTACGATGCGATCATCGTGACAGCGGGCGGGCGTGACGTGCCACCGTCGCTGAAGGCGCAACTGAAAATCGGCGGGCGACTCGTCATTCCCGTGGGGCTGGACCGGCGGGACCAGGAACTGGTGCGTCTCACCCGGACGTCGGAGCGCCAATTCGAGACCGAGGACATCGCTGATGTCCGCTTTGTCCCATTGGTCGGTGCGGAAGGCTGGGCACCCGAGGAGAATCGATTCACGAGGCCAAGTCCTCGCCGGCCGGGCAAAAGCCGTGAAGAGACCCTGTCAGGCTTGGTCGGCGCGGGCTGCGAGAGGTTCGACGCGATTGACTCGGCGGACCTCGATCTGCTGTTGCAGCGCATTGGAGCAGCACGCGTGGTGCTCCTCGGTGAGGCCACACACGGCACGTCGGATTTCTATCGCATGCGAGCGCGCATTTCGCGCGAGCTCATCGAGCGCCAAGGATTCTCGTTCGTCGCGATCGAAGGGGACTGGCCCGACGCAGCGCGCATCGATCATTACGTGCGGCATGCCGAGTATGCCCCATCCGAGTGGACGGCGTTTGCACGTTTCCCGGTGTGGATGTGGCGCAATCGGGACGTGCGGGCGTTCGTCGACTGGATGCGCGCGCACAATGCCACTCTCGAGCCGGATAGGCGGGCAGCGTTTCACGGCCTCGATCTGTACAGCCTCTTTAATTCGATCAGCTCGGTTCTCTGCTACCTGGACGACGTCGACCCGCGGTCCGCCCAGGTGGCGCGCCACCGTTACGGCTGCCTGACGCCTTGGCAGGCGGACCCGGCCACGTACGGGCAGGCCGCACTGACGGGCAAATTCCAGGGTTGTGAGCGTGAAGTGGTCTCGATGCTCACGGACCTGATGCATAAGCGGCGGGCTTATGCCGAGCACGATGGTGAGCGGTTTCTGGATGCGGTGCAAAACGCACGCCTCGTCGCCAATGCCGAGCGCTATTACCGCATCATGTATTACGGGTCTCGTGCCTCGTGGAACCTGCGCGACACCCATATGTTCGACACATTGAAAACGCTGCTCAACTTTCACGGACCGAACAGCAAAGGCATCGTCTGGGCCCATAATTCCCATGTCGGCAACTCGGCAGCGACGGAAATGTCTTTGCGCGGCGAATACAACCTTGGCGAGCTGTGCCGGGTTGAACTTGGTAGCGATGCCTATGCAATCGGGTTCGGAACGAACGGAGGTACCGTCGCGGCGGCGTCCGAGTGGGACGGGCCCATGGAAGTCAAGACGGTGCGCCCGGCCGTTGGCGGCAGCTATGAGCGGCTATGCCACGAATGCGGCATGCCGCGGTTTCTATTGCCACTGAGGAAGCCCAACGTGGCAGAACTCGCCGAGGGCTTGTTGCGGCCGCGCTTAGAGCGAGCTATCGGCGTGATTTACCGGCCCGAGACCGAACTGCAAAGTCATTACTTTCAAGCGGTTCTGCCACAACAGTTTGACGAATATTTCTGGTTTGATGAGACAGAGGCAGTAGTCTCTCTGAAGACCACAGAGCTGCAGGGTCTTCCGGATACTTATCCATTCGGACTCTGAGGGCCATGATGAGCGATACGGACTATGTCCTCGCCAAACTGCGCTGGATGCGTGCACGAAACATCTGGCCGAATGGCCTTCGGCATTTGTGGACGGATGCTTTCGGCCTCGTGCTGTTCACCTCCCGCCCCTGCACGTGGCTGATCGTTGTCATCCAGCTGTCACACAACCATAGACAACCGGCCCAAGGCCGCCTTTCAGGCATGCACTTTGATGTCTCTCGCGGCTTGTGCTTATTCACTAGGCCGCAGACGCGGGCTACAGTGCGCTGAGTGCCGGGTCATTTGAATGCCGACCTTGCAAGGCCCCAATAGGCCAGATCGATAGGACGGAATCCGCTTCGTCTCGAGACAAAGACCACATCAAGACGATTGAGGTACTCTCCAACAGGTTGCAGGTTCCCATTCAGGAGGTCGCTGAAATATACCGAGTGGAATTTGATCGGATCGCGCGGGTGGCGCGCATCCCGACTTATCTCGGCGTCCTCGCTATGAACAACACGCGATCGATCCTGCGCGGAGGCCCCTGGAGTCCGACTTTACGTTGAGTTTCCGTAGCCATGTCCTCACTAGCGGCACACGCTCATTCGGACGCAGGCGCACGCACCCAGGAGATTCGGGCGCTGCGTGCAGAGCTAGACGCCCTTTGTGGGGACATTCGAAATGTCGCCTCCGAAAGCGGTAAGCTCCTCAATGACGTTCCACCGGCCTTTCAAGCCAGTGCTCGCAACCTCATTCATTACCTGGCCTTGCGCCACCACGATCTAAGAGCGCTCCAGCCGCGGCTGACGGCGCTCGGATTGTCATCCCTGGGGCGCTCCGAAGCTAACGTGCTCGCTTCGGTCGATGCCGTACGCGTTGCACTGCAGGCGCTCAACACGTACGCGCGCAAGTACATGACGGCTGGCGCCGACACAACGGGCCAGCAGGAACTGCTTGCAGCGCACACGCAAGCCCTGCTCGGCCCTGCGCCGAGCATTCGGCGGGTGCGGATCATGGTCACCATGCCGACCGAGGCGGCTCGCGACTACGCGCTTATGCATGAGCTGGTACGCGCAGGAATGGACTGCTTGCGCATCAACTGCGCGCACGACAATGCGGCTGTGTGGGGCGGGGCAATCGAACACCTGCGGCGAGCCACCCAGGTGCTGGGCCGCCCGTGTCGCGTCGCGATGGATCTCGCGGGACCAAAACTACGCACGGGTCCACTAAAACCGGGCCCGGCAGTGCTCAAGGTTCGTCCGCAGCGCGACATTTACGGCCGCGTCACCCGACCCGCCCACATTTGGCTTACATCGGCGCCCGCTGGGCGCCCCGCGCCGTCACGGGCCGATGCAACTCTGCCGCTGCCGCTGCCATGGTTGGAACGGCTCAAAGCGGGCGATATGCTCAAGTTTACAGATGCCCGCGGTGCGCGCCGCGGCTTGACCGTAGTCGATGTCGGAAGTGACGGTGTCTGGGTCGAGCTCGCCAAAACAAGTTACATCGTTCCAGGCACGAGACTTTCCCGCGCCGGTGCGCGCGGCAAGGCCGCAGCAGCGGTTGTCGGCGAGTTCACCTCGCGCGAAGCCGCAATCGTGCTGCGCGCAGGAGACATTCTCCTAATTAACCGCAGTCTGAAGCCCGGCGGTCCAGCAACCTACGATCGACGCGGGCGCGTGCTGAGACCAGCCGCCATCGGCTGTACTTTACCTGAGGTGTTTGAAGACGTGCGTTGCGGTGAAGCAATCTGGTTCGACGACGGCAAGATCGGTGGCGTCATCGATAGCATCGAATCGCACCGCGCAACAGTGAGGATCAATCGTGTGCGTGAATCCGGCGAGAAACTACGAGGCGATAAGGGTATTAACCTCCCCGACAGTGTCTTGCGGCTGTCCGCACTCACCCAAAAGGATATCGAGCATCTCGAGTTCGCCGTCCGCCATGCCGATATGGTTTCGCTCTCCTTCGCGAACAGTGCCGCGGATGTCGAGCTCTTGCAGCGACACCTCAAGCGGCTCGGGGGCCAGAACCTCGGAGTGATTCTCAAGATCGAGACGCGCCGCGGGTTTGAGAACCTGCCCGAAATGCTCTTCGCCGCCCTGCGTTCTACGCGCTGCGGGGTAATGATCGCGCGCGGTGATCTCGCGGTGGAATGCGGCTTCGAACGCCTCGCCGAAGTGCAGGAGGAAATCCTCTGGCTCTGCGAGGCGGCTCACGTGCCAGTGATCTGGGCGACGCAGGTGCTCGAGAGTCTCGCAAAGGATGGCCTCCCGTCACGGGCGGAAATCACCGATGCCGCGATGAGCGAGCGCGCCGAGTGCGTCATGCTCAACAAAGGCCCTCACGTTTGCCAGGCGGTTGCTGTTCTCGACGACATTCTGCAGCGCATGCAGGGTCATGTGACCAAGAAGCGCTCAATGCTGCGCGAGCTCAACGTCGCTGACCAATTCCTGAACCACGAGACGCCGTGAGTTCGCAGGGGATCAATCCCCGGGCAAACCTGTCAGCCTGGCCGTCATACCTGGCACGCTCACTGGCTCGTTGCGACGAGCTTCAGTTTGAGATCGTTACCTGTGACGCAAAGGCGACCGTGGAGATCATTGCCCGCCGGCTAAGGTTTCGACCCGGCCTACTCAACTATTTGACCCCAAGACATTGACCGCCATTTTGCCCAAACGTTTGCTTGCCTCCGACAAGCATAAGGACCGCACGATTCGTGTCTCTCCCATCGTGACGGAGTCGGCGGCGATGGACGCGGCACACGTCTATGCAAGGCTAAACACCCGCCCCGAAGGGTTGACCGGCGTCGAGGCACAGGAACGCCTCGGGCAGTACGGCCCCAATGTCCTCGCCAAGGATCAGCGTGCGGGCGTCGGCAAACTCCTTTGGCGTGCGGTTCTCAACCCGCTGGTGCTTCTGCTTGCAGGGCTCGCGACGATCTCCTTTGCGACCGGCGACTTCCGGTCCGCAGTGGTAATGCTATCCATGATTGTCCTGAGCGTCGGCCTCAAGCTCATCCAGGAAACCCGAGCCGATAGCGCTGCAGCAAAGCTCAGGGCAATGATCTCGGTGACCGCAACGGTCTCGCGCGATGGCGCGACACAGGAGATTGCCATAGCGCAGCTGGTGCCGGGCGATGTGGTGCAACTCACCGCTGGCGACATGGTTCCCGGCGACGTGAGGATTGTTAAGGCGAAGGACCTCTTCGTGAGCCAGGGATCGCTGACCGGCGAGAGTTTCCCGGTGGAGAAATCCGAGATCCAGACGGGTAGCGCGGACGCGGTAACCGCACCGATCGCGCTAGGTAATGTCGCGTTCCTGGGTACCAGCGTCGAAAGCGGCGCGGCCAGCGCGGTGGTGTTAGCGACCGGCAAGAACACCTATTTGGGCAGCATGGCCGAGTCCCTTCAGGAGCCGCAGCCTCAGACGGCCTTCGATCGCGGGATCGCGCAATTTACCTGGCTCATGCTGCGCTTCATGCTGGTGATGGTGCCGCTGGTGTTCCTCATCAACGGCCTGACCAAACACAATTGGATACAGGCCTTCTTTTTCGCGTTAGCAGTCGCGGTCGGCCTGACACCGGAGATGCTGCCGATGATCGTGACCGTGTGCCTGTCGAAGGGAGCGGTCGCAATGGGGCACAAGAAAGTCATCGTCAAGCGAATCAACGCCATCCAGAACCTGGGCGCGATGGACGTGCTTTGCACCGACAAGACCGGAACATTGACGACCGACCGAGTCATTCTCGAGCGCTACTGCAACGTCATGCTTCGCGCGGCCGACGACGTGCTCGCGCTCGCGTATGTGAACAGTCACTTCCAGACCGGACTGAAGAATGTCCTCGACCGTGCGGTGCTGGCGCATGCCGAGACGCATGTCGAGGCCCACGTCTCCGCATTCACCAAGGTCGACGAGATCCCGTTTGACTTCCAGCGACGCGTCATGTCCGTAGTGGTCCGCACGCCGGAAGGCAAGGACCGGATCATCTCCAAGGGCGCTCCAGAGTCGATGTTTCCCAGATGCAAGAGCGCCGAGCTGGACGGCTCGCTTGCGCCGATGGACCACCAGCACATCGAGAATCTCAAGAACGAGTACGAACTGCTGAGTGCCGACGGCTTCCGTGTTCTGGCCATCGCCACTAAGGACCTCGAGCCGCGTGGCACTGTGGCGGCCGGCGCGACGCCCTACGGCAAGGCCGATGAGCAGGATCTGATCCTGCGGGGCTATATTGCATTCCTCGATCCACCGAAGGAGGGCGCTACCGTAGCGATCGAGGCCCTGGAGCGGCACGGCATCGCAGTCAAGGTCGTAAGCGGCGACAACGAACTGGTGGCCCGCAAGATTTGTAAGGAGGTAGGGCTTTCGACGGAGTTCGTCGTGCTGGGCGATGACGTAGAAAAGATGAGCGCCGAACAGCTTGCCGAGGCCGCCGAAAAGACCACGCTATTTGCCCGCGTCTCGCCGGCGCATAAGCAGCGGATCATCAAGGCGCTGCAATCGCACAAGCACACCGTCGGATTCATGGGCGACGGCATCAACGACGCCCCCGCGCTCCACGCCGCTGATGTCGGTATCAGCGTGGACAGTGCCGTGGACATCGCCAAAGAGGCGGCCGACATGATCCTTCTGGAGAAATCGCTGCTCGTGCTCGACGAGGGCGTTATCGAGGGCCGCAAGGTTTTCTCAAACATTATTAAATACGTCCGCATGGGAGCATCAAGCAACTTCGGCAATATGTTCAGCGTGCTGGGCGCCAGTGTCTTCCTCCCCTTCCTGCCGATGCTGCCGGTGCAGATTCTCGCCAACAACCTGCTCTACGATATTGGCCAGACCACTATTCCCACCGACACCGTGGACTCGGAGCGGATCGTCGCGCCGCGCCGCTGGGATCTCACAGAACTCACCCACTTCGTCCTCTTTATCGGCCCGTGCTCGTCGGTGTTCGACTACACGACCTATTTCATGATGCTGTACATATTCGGCTGCTGGAATATCTCGACGACTCAGGCTGCAGCGCACAGCGCGAGCCTCTTTCAGACCGGCTGGTTCGTCGAGAGCCTTTTGACGCAGACGCTGATTATTCACGTCATCCGAACCAACAAGATTCCTCTGCTGCAGAGCCGGTCATCCTGGCCGGTGCTGGTGATGAGCCTGGTCATCATGGCAATCGGAATCGCCATCCCGTCCTCACCAGTCGGCCCGTATCTGGGATTCTCCAAGCTGCCGATGCTCTACTGGCCGCTCCTTGCGGCGACGTTGCTGGGCTACGTGCTGCTGACACAAGGCGTCAAGATGCTGCTTCTTCGCCTCAAATGGATTTGAACAAACAGAGGTTATGCGCGACGCTTTTGACAAAGAGAACTCCGATGCGAGCTAGGCTTATGGCCGCTCGCGCCCCGAGTGACTGCCTCTGCTGGTCCGCACGCGCGATCCGCGGGCTCATGCTCCTGTCGCCGGCGAGCTTCCGCCAGCACTGAGCTTCACCCGGACGTACTCGCAGGCTTTCTGCAACGCGCTGAGCCGCGGGTAGTCCTGCTCCGGAATATCGATGTGGAACTCCTCGCTGATCGCCATGGCGAAGTGCAGGCGATCCATCGAGTCGAAGTCGACCTGATCGCGCACGTCCTGAACCGGGTCGAGCGCTGCGGGGTCGATATCCGGCGCGATGGTAGTGAGGAGTGCTATCAAGCGGGTGCGGATGTCTTGGGCTTCCATGGGTAGCGACCATTGCTTTCAGAGCTTCTCCGGAGCCGCCAGCAGCTCGGCGATCGTCTTGAGGAAGCGCGAGCCGGCGCGACCGTCGGTGACGCGGTGATCCGCCGCGAGAGTCAGGTTGAGCACCGGGCGCGCTGCCACGCTGCTGGCATGGACCCACGGCCGCTCGCTGACGCAGCCGGTTCCGACTATCGCGACCTGCGGTGGATTGATGATCGGATAGATCGTCTCCACCCCGTCTTCGCCCAGGCTCGTGACGGTAATGGTCGCCGTCATGAACTCGCTCGAGCGCATGTGGCCGGTGCGCACCCGGGTCACGAGGTCGCTGAACTCCAGCATCAGCGTCTTGAGATCCTTGCGATTGGCGTCGAGAAGCGCGGGCGCGACGAGGCCGCCACCACGCATTGCGATGGCGGTGCCAACGTGGATCGCGGTGGAACGCGCGAAGCGTCCATCACGGAAGTAGCCGTTGAAACCCTCGATGCGTGCGGCCGCGAGCGCCACGGCCTTGACGACCAGCAGGCCCTCGATCAGCCGCTCGCGCGCGGGCAGCGCCGCGTTGTAGCGCGTGAGCCATTCGCGCGCCGCGCCGAAATCCAGCGCGTACCCGAGGTAGTAATGGGGAATTTCACGCTTCGCGCGCGCCATCGCGCTCCCGATGACGCCGCGCATCGCGCTACGGGCATCCGGCGCGGTGGCGGAGGCCTGGGCCTTGCTCTCCGCGGCCAGCCGCTCCACGTCACCGAGGTGGAGGATGCCACCCGGCGCCCCCTGCTCGATCGCTTCCAGGGGCACCCCGAGCTCGTGCGCTCGCCGGCGCGCGGCCGGTGACAACCGCGCGCGCGCCGGGGCGGCCACAGTTGGCGCGGCCGGAGCCGGCACTGCAGGCGGCCTGGGTGGAGCGGCCAGCGCCTCGGTAGCCGCCCGCGGCGCAGCGGCGCCTTCGCGCGCCGGCGCGGCGGCCGCGCGCTCGGCGGACAGACGTGCCATGACCGTGCCCACGGCGATCCGGGTACCGGGTGTCACCACGAGCTCCGTCACCGTGGCATCATCGAAGGACTCGATGTCGATGAGTCCCTTATCGGTCTCGACCACGGCGATGGCTTCACCGCGGTGCACCGGGTCGCCCGGGTTCTTCAGCCATTGCGCGAGCGTCGCGTGCTCCATGTCGGCGCCGAGGGACGGCAGGCGAAAGTCGATCTGCATCAGCCCGCCTCGCTGCGGGTCAGGAGGCTCTTCACCGTGTCGACGATGCGCTCTGCGCTCGGCAGCGCCGCATCCTCGAGGTGCTTCGGGTATGGCAGCGGCACTTCGGCGGTGCAGACACGCGCCACTGGCGCATCGAGGTCATAGAAGGCCTGCTCGACGATCCGGGTGGTGATTTCCGCGGCGATGCTGCCGCTGCGCCAGCCCTCGTCCACGATGACCGCCCGGTGGGTGCGCCGCACCGTGTCCATGATCGCTGCGTCATCGAGCGGCCGCAGCGTGCGCAGGTCGAGCACCTCGGCGTCGACGCCTGCGGCGGCGAGCCGGTCGGCCGCCGCGAGACACTTGTGCAGGCTCCCGCCGTAGGTAATGAGCGCCACGTCGCGCCCGGAGCGGCGGATGACGGCATGGTCGATATCGACCCGCTCGAGTCCGGCGGTGAGATCTCCCTCCATGTTGTAGAGAAAGATGTGCTCGAACAGCAGCACCGTGTCCGGACACTCGAGCGCAGCGGCGAGCATGAAGCGCGCGTCGTCGATTGTTCCGGGCGCAACCACGCGCAATCCGGGGATGTGTGCATACCAGCCCTCGAGGCTGTGCGAGTGCTGGGCCGCCAGCTGCCGTCCGGCGCCGGTCGCCATGCGGATGACGAGCGGCACGTTGATCTGGCCGCCGGACATGTGGCAGAGCGTGGCGGCATTGTTGAGGATCTGATCGAGTGCTAGCAGGCTGAAGTTCACCGTCATGATCTCGACGATCGGGCGCAGTCCCCCGACGGCCGCGCCGATGCCGGCGCCGACGAATGCGGATTCGCAGAGCGGCGTGTCGCGGATGCGCTCCGGGCCGAATTCCTGCAGCAGCCCCTTGGTGACGGCGTAGCAGCCGCCGTAGCGGCCGATGTCCTCGCCCATCAGGAAGACGCGCGGATCGGCCCGCAGCGCCGCGCGCAGTCCCTCGCGTGCCGCTTCGCGGTACGTCGTGCGCGCCGGCGCGACGCCCGTACCGGGGCCTGCGCTCATGGCCGCGTCCGGCCGAGCCGCTAGGGCTTGCTCGCTCACGGCGCTTGCTCCGCATACACGAAGCGCCCAAGCTGCGCCACCGGCTCGAATTCGGCGCGTTCGGCGAAATCGACCGCCGTCTCGACTTCAGCGCGCGCCTCGCACTCGAGCCGCTGGTAGTCGTCTTCGCTCATGAGACCGAGGACCTTAAGCCGCGTCGTCAACGTAATCAGCGGTCCCTTCTTCTGCCAGACCTCAATCTCGGCCTTGTCCCGATAAAGCTGGGCGTCGAACATCGAGTGCCCGCGGAAGCGGTAGGTGCGCAGCTCGAGGAACTCGGGGCCCGCTCCCGCGCGCACACGCGCCGCCGCAGCGCGCGTTGCGTCCTCAACGGCGAATACGTCCATGCCATCGACGACCTGGGCCGGCATGCCATAGACGCGCGCCCTGCCAGCTACATCGGTCTGCGCCTCGGCCCGCTCGATCGCGGTGCCCATCGCATACAGGTTGTTTTCGCATAGGAACAGCATAGGCAGGTGCCACAGCGCCGCGAGATTCAACGACTCGTGGAACTCGCCTTCGGCCACCGCACCATCGCCGAACAGGCATGCCGTGATGGCGGCCTGGCGCTGCAGCTTCTGCGCGAGCGCAAGCCCCAGCGAGAGCGGCAAGCCGCCGCCGACGATGGCGTTACCGCCATAGAAGCGCTTGCGGACGTCGAAGATGTGCATTGATCCGCCACGCCCGCGGCTCGTCCCGCTCTGCTTACCGTACATCTCGGCCATGAGGGCTTTCATGTCGAGGCCGTGTGCAATGGCATGTCCGTGCTCGCGGTACGTGGAGACGATGGTGTCGTCCGGCTCGATTGCCTGCATCGTTCCGACCGCCACCGCCTCCTCCCCGTTACACAAGTGAAGGAACCCGCGGATCTTGAGCTCGCCGTAGAGCTGCACGCAGCGGTCCTCGAAGCAACGGATCCGCAACATCTCGCGCAGTAGAGCGAGTCCGCGCTCACGCGTGACGGGAGCCGGCGTGGCCGGGCTCACGTGCCCGCCTCAAGCGTCGAGAGGTCGCCTTGCGGCAGACCCAGCTCGCGCGCGCGCAGCAGCCGGCGCATGATCTTGCCACTGCGGGTGCGCGGCAGGCCCGCGGAAAAGGCGATCTCACGCGGCGCCACCACCGCGCCGAGCAGGCGCCGCGCGTGCGCGAGGAGACTCCGGCGCAGCTCCTCGCTCTGCTCCACGCCGTCCCTGAGTTCGACGAAAGCCTTCACGGCCTGACCGGCTATCGGATCGGGAATGCCGATAACGCCGGCCTGGGCGACGGCCGGATGGCTCATCAGGCAGCTCTCGATCTCGAAGGGGCTGATGAGATGGCCGGCCGACTTGATCACATCATCTGCCCGCCCGATGAACCAGAAATATCCCTCCCGATCGCGCCGCGCAAGATCGCCCGCTAAGTACCAGCCGTCGATGAAGGCGGCGCGGTAGCGCTCCTCCTCGCCCAGATAGCTGCTGAACATCGATGGCCAACCAGGCCGTAGGGCGATCTCTCCGACATCTTCAGGCGACTCGATGACTTCGAGCGTGCCATCGGCACGGCGGCGGACCACGCGCGCGTCGATCCCGGGGATGACCCGGCCCATCGACCCGGGCAGGACATCACAGGCAACGAGGTTGGCGATCATGATGGCGCCGCTCTCGGTCTGCCACCAGGTGTCGTGGAACGGCATGCCGAAGGCCTCCACGCCCCACAGCACCGCCTCGCCGTTGAGCGGCTCGCCGACGCTCAGCATCAGGCGCAGGTCGGGATACGAACGTGCACGCGTCAGCGCCGTGCCCGCCTTCATCAGCATGCGGATGGCGGTCGGCGCTGTATACCAAACGTTGACGCGCTCCTCCGCCAGGATCTGATACCAGCGCTGCGGGTCGAACTCCTCGGAGTCCACGATCATGCGGGCAGCGCGAGTCAGCGGCCCGATAACCCCGTAGGCAATTCCGGTGACCCATCCTGGGTCGGCCGTGCACCAGTAAATCTCCTGCGGATGCAGGTCGAGCACCAGTTTGCTGGTCGCGTGGTGCGCAACGACCGCGGCGTGCGTGAGTGTCACGCCCTTGGGTTTGCCGGTCGTTCCGCTCGTAAAGTGCAGTAGCGCGACCTCTTCGGCGCGGGTGGCCACCACGGAGTAACTGTCTGCAGCAGCGCTCATCAGCCCGGCAAAGTCGGCTGTATCCGCCGGCAGCTCTCGTCCTCCCGGGTCGCGGACTAGCAGGACGTGGCGCAGCTCGGGAAGTGCCTCCCGGATCGGCGCGAGCTTGCGGCGATACAGCGCCTCGCTCGTCACCAGCACGCACACATGACCGAGTTGCAGGCGGGTCTTGAGCGGCTCAGGCCCGAACTGAACGAACAGCGGGCAGCAGACCCGGCCCGCCCGCAGCGTTCCAAGCACCACGGTGAAGAGTTCCGGCGTGCGTCCGAGTAGCGTCGCCACGCACTCACCGCGCGCAATGCCGAGCGACTGCAACACGTTAGCGAAGCAGCTGGAGGCCCTCTGCAGACCGTCGTACGTCACATCGGTGCGGCGCCACTCGCGGTCGATGAAGCGCGCCGCGAGACGCGTGCCGTAGCCCGCCGCCATATGACGGTCCACCGCCTCGTAGCCCATGTTCAGGCCACCGCCCGGCATTCCCGCCAGCTCGCACCGTGCGGCCTCCCACGTAAATGCGCGACACGCAGCTTCGTAGTCGGACAAGTAGGGAGCGATGCGTTGTTTGCTCGGGGTCTTGTGTATCGCGGCTAATGG
Organism: uncultured Gammaproteobacteria bacterium; assembly: GCA_963837075.1. GTDB lineage: Bacteria > Pseudomonadota > Gammaproteobacteria > Steroidobacterales > Steroidobacteraceae > 13-2-20CM-66-19. Next base: position 3,294,480 of record CAWILY010000009.1, read on the forward strand.
CATGAGTACCCTCTAGCGGCAGGGGATTCTTATTCTCAGACCGGTGGGCCAGCCGTCCATCCGCGCTAGTACGTATGCGGTGGCGATCTGGCGTCGAGCGTGTTGCTCAGGATGACGATCGCAACGATGATCCTTGCATCCGTCGCCTTGCCAAGCGCCGTCGAGGCGAACGCCGCGATTAGCAGTACCAGAACCAGTGGATTGAGGAAAAGACGCAGGAAATCGCGATCACCACCTCAAAGCCGCGAAGTATCCAACAGGGCCGCCACAGACGCGGCGCTCGCCGTTCTCGGCACGGCCTGGACGAGTGGTGCTTCCGTAAACAGACATGCGGGTGCCGCCAACTACGCGCCATGAGGATAGGTACGGGAGTAATCAATCTGCAGAGACGTCCGGCGGCCTGCCGTGGCCCGAAGCGTCGCGCGGAGCGGCAAGCAGCAGGTAACTTGATCGCAGCCAGGCAATCTCCGCCCCGTGGAACGCTTCTCTTCGCCTTACAGTTCCCGAAACAATGGATCTTCTTCAAGTTGCGCGCAACCGAGACTCAGACCTACTGAATGTACTTATTGTTCTTATCTTTAATGAGTCTAACCTTTTGAACTGGATGAGTGTCGCGCGGGATGCGCCAAGTTCCAGAAAGAGGAGAGAATCACATGTCAACGAATGTGGCCGTAAAAAGGATAGCTGATGCCAAACAGCGGAATGAGCCAGCGCTCGCCTCTGTTGATGTGCTGATGCAGAGCATTCGAGAACGCGCTTATGAACTGTTTTCGCAACGTGGCTTCGGTGAAGGTTTTGCACTCGAGGACTGGCTAAAGGCCGAACACGAGATATCGTGGCCAGCAGCCGAGCTTGTAGAAGAGGACAAGGCCTATCAGTTGAAGATAGCGCTGCCTGGATACACCGTTGGGGAGATCGAGGTCAGCGCTACGCCGCAGGAGATCATCGTCAAGGCCGCCTCGGAAAAGAGAGGCGCTTCCAAGGCACAAGAGCCGGCCAAAGGCACGGTTCGCTGGAGCGAGTTCAAGAGCAACCAGACGTGTCGCCGGTTTGAGGCGCCGAGCGCCATTGATACCAATCAGGTCACTGCATCGCTTCAGGATGGACTGTTGACCGTTAGGGCTGCGAAGCAGAGCAAAGCGGAAAAGAAGACGATTCCAATTGCCGCGGCAGCGTAATACGGCCGGTCGTTCTCGATCTGCGCGCTATGCAGCGGCGGCCTTCGACCCGCTGGACACGGATAGCGGCAATGCCAGAAGGGTTTTCGCCTCATGGCTTGCCGCTTGAGCGGTTAATGGCTCATTCATACAAATGTCTTCAGTCGTGTTGCGCGCTGGGCACGCCTGTTTGCGAGAAACGCTGATGTCGGCAAAGCGGCCGCTCGGCCGCGTAGGCCGGGACGTTACCTGCGAGCGGTTGAGAGACATTGACGAGAGGGCGGACATATGGAACTTCGGGAAGCAATCTATGCGCGGCGGACGGTACGCGAATTTGCCCCCGAACAGATCGAGCGGGCGACAGTACAGCGATTGATCGACGCTGCGGTGCAGGCCCCCAGCGCCGTAAACGAGCAACCCTGGTCATTCACCGTTGTACAGGACCGAGCCCTGCTCGCCCGGATCTCGAACGAGTCGAAGGCATACATCCTTAGAGCCCCGCCCAAGGACATTGAGGCGCATCGTTTCGAGAAAATGCTACGCGATCCGGATTTCGACATTTTCTACCGCGCCCCGGCGCTCATCGTCATCGCGAGCATGACGGCGAATCAGTGGGCGGTTGAGAACTGCGCCCTCGCTGCAGAGAATCTTATGCTGGCGGCATGCGCCGAAGGACTCGGGAGCTGTTGGATCGGCTTCGCCCAGGGGTGGTTGGGCACAGAGGCTGGAAAGGCAGCTCTACGCTTAGCTGCAGCCTGTCTGCCGGTGGCCCCGCTTATTGTCGGGCACCCCAAATCGACGCCGCCGCCCGTGCCGAGGAAGCCGCCCCAGATACGCTGGATTTAAAGAGAGCACCGCTTCGAAGGGCGCCAGTGGCGCAATCCCGGCCGACGAGGTTGTGGCCAGGTCGAGCAGCCGGAGGTTCTTTGGAAGATCCCATAGCGGCCATTCTCGTTGGGCTCGCGATAGTTGCCGCGAGACTGTATCCAAAGATTGGACGGTAACGGCGGCTCGTCCGGGCCTCACAGGCAAAGCCTTCGATCGCTTAACTTGCAATGTCCTGGTGGACGGTCATTCAAGCGCGTGTTAGTCAAGGCGGGTAAGTGTTGTACATCTCCGCATGTTCGCGCGCGAATTCTTGCAGGCTCCTCAGCGTTTGCTCCATATCTCGCACAGCCGGAATCAGGTCAAGTGTCCCCCAGGCCCTGCGGTACCGCTCCATCGCTATCTGGTGCGCAGAAATCAAACGTGTAACTTCTGAATCGATCTCGCGTTTCGTTGTCATAGGGTCCCCAACCAGCTCCGACGCTTGTTTACAGTCTACGGTCACTTGTGCATTTGACAGGTTCCGACCGGCTGACTCTGTGCGAGCACGTGTCCTTTCATGGCATTCAACAGTCTCGCCTTGGTCGGATTCTCGGGATCCGCAAGGACGTTGTCCAGAGCGTAGAGCTCGTGAACATACCGATGACGTCCGGTCGGCGGACAAGGGCCGCCGTAGGCTGCGCGTCTCCAGTCAATGAGCCCCCGACTAGCACCCGGAAGAAGTCCATGCTTGTCGGCAGCGGCCGCACACAGGCCTACGCTCCAGAAAGGACGGACTGCAGACGTTTCGGTTGCGCAGGGGCGCACGGACCTTTCCCTGACTGCTCCTCAGTGTCCGACCGAGCAAATGCTGTCGACCTCTCCGGCAACTCACAATACGGACTTCACACCTGTGCTCGATTTTCGCTCGATGAGCTCACTTGATGTGCTGCTTGGAGTCGGGAAGCGCGAACCTCGGGCAACCCACCAGTCTCGACGCAGGCGCCGCAGGACATTCCCGTTCCGGATCATTCACTTCGCTCGTCAGTGCAAGTGCGTATGGCGGTCGTTCCGACGCAGGCTCAGCATCCCGGGGGTCACTCTTACCAAGCTCGATACCTCTCCCGCCTGCTCGGAGCGCGCGGAACGTTAGTGCTGGATGAACGCGACAGCCAAACACGCTCAAAGCCCGACGCTTACCGGTGAAATCTCCCCCGAGGCGGTGGTGCAGGAGGTGACCGCCCTGTACGCGGAGCTGCATCGGGGGGAAGCGGCTCCGCAGACGGTCAGTCTGAGCAGCCATCTCGAACGCGATCTCGGGTTGGACAGTCTCGGGCGGGTCGAGCTGGGACTGCGCCTGGAAGTGCGCTTCGGCGTACACCTGCTCGATGCGGCCATCGGATCGGCTGAGACGGTCGCCGATCTGCTGGGCGTCCTCACGCTCCGCTACGGGCGGCATCGCCGCTCATACGGACGCCGCCATCGCACGTCCAATTGCCGCGCCTCGTCCAGCACTCGGCACGCCCAAGACGGCGACGACGCTGAACGAGGTACTGGCGTGGCACGCCGGACAACATCCCAAAGCCACTCACGCGATCGTCCTCGATGAGGAACGATCACGAGCGATAACCTACGCGCAGCTCCGGGACGGGGCCGAGGAGGTGGCCGGCGCTCTGCAGCGTGCTGGCGTGCAGCCCGGTACGACGGTCGCGCTCATGTTGCCCACGGCCGTGGAATACCTGTATGCGTTCTTCGGCGTGTTGCTCGTCGGTGCCATTCCGGTACCGATCTATCCACCCACGCGCCCCTCCCAGATCGAAGAGCACGTCCATCGCCACGCCGGCGTGCTTGCTAACGCTGCGGCGAACGCGCTGATCACCGTTCCCGAGGCGCGCGCCGTCGCACATTTCTTGCGCGCGAGGGTTCCGAGCCTTAAGCACATCTGGTCCGTCGCCGACCTGATGCAGGGTGCGCGCTTTAGCCCGCTTCGCGATCCGCCTTCTGGCGAATCGATCGCCATGCTGCAGTACACCTCCGGCAGTACAGGATCACCGAAGGGGGTCGTGCTCACGCATGCGAATCTTCTTGCCAACGTTCGCGCCATCGGTAATCTGATCAGCGCCAACGACTCGGATGTGTTCGTGAGCTGGCTGCCCCTCTATCACGACATGGGTCTGATCGGCGCGTGGCTCGGCTCACTGTACTTCGGGTGCCTCTTGGTCATCATGTCGCCGACGGCGTTCCTGACGCGCCCGGCCCGCTGGCTGCAGGCCATTCATCAATACCGCGGCACTCTGACTGCCTCACCCAACTTCGGATACGAGCTGTGCGCACGGCGGCTTACTGATCCGGATCTCACCGGACTCGACTTATCCACTTTACGCGTCGCATTCAACGGCGCAGAGCCCGTCGATCCGGACAGCCTCGAGCGGTTCAGCCGGCGCTTTGCCCCCTACGGCTTTCGACGCGAGGCGATGACCCCGGTATACGGTCTGGCCGAAGCAGCGGTCGGGCTCACCTTTCCGCCCATGGGTCGCGGCCCGATAGTGGATTGTATTGATCGCACTGACATGGCGGTTGAGGGTCGGGCCGTATTGAAGCCAGAGGGTGCTCCCAACACACTGCGATTCGTTTCTTGCGGCCGACCGCTGCCGGGTTATCGGCTGCGTATTCTCGATCGGGACGGTGCGGAAGTGCCGGAGCGGGTCGAGGGGACGCTGCAGTTCACCGGGCCGTCCGCAACTGCAGGCTACTTTCACAATGCCGAGGCGACCGCGCAGCTGCTGTCCGGGGAATGGCGTGATACCGGCGATCGCGCGTACATGGCGGCCGGTGAGCTCCATATCACCGGTCGGGTCAAGGACATCATCATTCGCCGCGGGCGACATATTTATCCGGACGAGATCGAAAGCGCCATCGGGGACCTGGAGGGCGTACGCAAGGGCTGTGTGGTGGCATTCGGAACCAAGGAGCCGAGCACTGCGACAGAACGACTCGTCGTGCTCGCCGAGACCCGCCTGACCGACCCGGCGGCGCGCGCGCAGCTCAAGACGCGTATTAATGAGCGCGTCGTCGATTGCATCGGTGAGCCGGCGGAAGAGATCGTGCTGGCCCCGCCGCACGCCGTGCTGAAGACGTCCAGCGGCAAGTTGCGCCGCGCCGCCACCAGCGCCGCCTATGAAGACCATTCACTCGGCCGCGCGCTCGCGAGACCCCTGGTGCAGATGCTGCGCCTGATGACCGAAGGCGCCCTCTCTCGGCTGCGCCGCGTCGCAGCGGCAGCCGCGCGCGTGACGTACGGGCTGTATGCGTGGGGTGTCGCAGTCCTGCTCGGCGTGCCGGCAATGGTGCGCATCGCGCTCTGCCGCGAGCCGGCACGCGCCTGGCATCTCAACCACCTCGCCGCAAGCCGGATCATTCGTGCCTGGCGCATCCCGTTCTCCGTGAAATGGGAGACCCCAGGCGCTCTGCCCGAACCGCACGTCATCGTCGCCAATCATTGCAGCTACCTCGACAGCATTTTCGTCGCGGCGCTCCTGCCCCGTCCTCACATCGTCGTGGCCAAAACCGAGCTGCAACGCATTCCGGTATTCGGTGCCTATCTGCGCAGCCTGGGGATCATCTTCGTCGAGCGCTCCACGGCCGAGACGCGCCTGCTCGAGGTGCCACGGATGAAAGGCGTCCTCGCGGCGGGAATCTCGGTGATCATTTTTCCGGAAGGCACCTTTACCCGCGATGCCGGCCTGCGCGCCTTTCACCTCGGAGCCTTTGAGATCGCGGTAGCCTGCGGCGCACCGATCATTCCTTTGACGCTGCGCGGAACGCGCTTCGTCCTGCGTGATGGCCAGTGGCTGCCACGAAGGCTACCGGTCAGCGCCGTTGTCGGCACGCCGCTCACGGTGTCCGCTGGCAACGACGCATTCTCCGCTGCCGTGCAGCTGCGCGACGCGGCGCGCGCGCAGATCCTGCGGAACTGCGGTGAGCCGGAGCTCTGACAGCAGGCTGTGAAGCATGGACCTCGCTCTCGTCGCACGTCGATCCGATTACGAATGGGAAATCCGCATGCACGATGCGATGCGCGTGCCCGCCGTGATCTTTGCGGACGAAGCGCTCATCCGCGCCATGGACGAGAAGGTATATGAGCAGGCGGTGAACGTCGCCTCGCTTCCCGGTGCCATGCCTGATGCCCACTGGGGCTACGGCTTCCCGATCGGCGGGTCGCAGCCTTCGATCCCGATGAAGGTGGCGTGATATCGGCCGGCGGCGTCGGATTCGACATCTCATGCGGGGTGCGCTGCCTGCATACCGGCCTCACGCGTGCCGACATGCTGCCGATCCCCATGTCGGCCTCGTGTGAAAAGTGCTCCCATCGCGCCGTCACGGCAGACGTTCCGACAACCGGATTTCATGCGCAGCGGCATTCATCTTCCTGTGCCGCCGCCGTCACGCGGTGCCAACTCTGCCAACCGGAGTGCTCGGAATCGCCGCGAGCTCTTCCTGCAACCTGGCAAGCTCCGGCCGAGCTTTTCGTGCATGCCATAGCGCATCACGATGGCACGAGCCATATCGGTCGCCTTCGCCAGATCGTCGGCCGCGCCCGTGGAGGGCATGCCGAAGACGAGCAGGCGCGGCCGCCGAGAAGCACCGCCATCTTGCTCTCCAGCTCATCGCGTCCCATCAGAGCAGGCAGGCAAGGCGTCGCCGGCTTCCAGTCGATCGGTCCATTCCCCGTATGAGGAAGTACCATACCCCGGCGAACATCAATCAGAACCCAGCCGAGCACTTCCTGCAGCCAGCCGCTCGAGTACGTGCGCGTGAACGGCACATTGAAACGCGAGAGCCGTTCGGCAAGATCCAGCTCCATCCGGTTTGCGGAGATGATCCGCTTTCCTTGCGCATCGGCTGTCTTCAGATAGCCACGGATCTCCCGGTCCGACACCACCACGCGCTCGACTCGTCCTGCAGCGAGCTCGCGCTCAAGCTCGCTGTAGGGTACGACTCTGACCAGTTCCGTCTGGTTCCAGAAAATCTGCAGCAGGACGACGAGCGCGATGGCGCCGAGGATGTACGCGGCGTTCCACAGCGTCTGATTCTTGGTCATCGACCTGTGCCCCGGTCAATTCCAGACGGTTTGCTAGAAGACATATCTGCCGGGCCGTGCGGCGCTGCGCTGGACGCGGTGTGCAGATCGAGCTCTCACCGGGCTGCGGAACCCAGGCGGTTTTGCGATCAGCACGTCGCAGTCGAGCACGTCGAGGAGGCGTTCGGCCGTGTGCCCAATGACCGCGCGCTTAATAATTGAGCGTGACACGGCGCCCATGGCTACGATGTCCGCTGACTCCGCACGCACTAGTTGAGGCAGCGATTGCGTGACATAGCCATCGGTCACGCGCGTACTCCCCTTCGGTACCCCATGGCCTCGCGCGAGCTCGCGCACGCGCACGTCGACGCCCTCGCGGTACGCCGACTGCGCATCGGGCTGCTCCACTTCGGGGATGTGCCGCAGCGACGGTGTCGCCCGCACCCTATCCTCCCAGGGGGTACGCGCGTGGAACAGCAGCAGCTTGCCCGAGAGCGCCTCTGCCATCACAGTGGCCGAGTCGACAATCGCGTCGTCGAGCGCAGCGGGCTTGTCATGCGCATGCAGCGGGTCTACCGCGGCAATCATGAAAACATCCGCATAGGGCTTCGTGGTCTTGATGAGCAGCAGGGGACACGGACAGGTCTCGATCAGCTTGAAATCGGTCTGCGTCAGCAAACGGCGCGCAGCCGCTCCCTTGCGCGTGGACTGCACGATCAGCAGGTGCGGTTTGTGCCGCAGGACCTGCCTGACAATGCCCTCGTAGGCGGGATAGTCCCAGCGCACGCTGCTGCGCACCCTGATGCTCTGCGCGCGCAAGCGCTCTGCAGTGCGCTCGATCTGGCGATGCCGCTGTACGACGATCTCGCGAATGTCCGCCTCCACCCCGCGCGCACCAAAGCGACCCAGGCGGGCGATGTCCGGGTCGAAGACGCAGTGGAAGAGCTCCAGCTCGGCATCGAGTGCGGAGGTCAGACGCACCGCCTTGCTCATTGCGCTGGACTCGGCACCGCTCGGCGCTGCGACGGCGAACATGATGCGATCCCAGCTCATTCTCGGGACACCCATCCCTCTCGATTGAACGCTTTGCCACGCTGATCCATTCCTCGCAGTTGAGGAATACGCGGAAATGCGGATGTCTCGGACCCGAGAGCGGATGACACTCTGAGCCGGCGGCCAGGATCGCGAGAGCCCTGATCCGTGGCAAATCCGTATGGCGTACTCGGGCGGAGAACGGTATATGGCCTTATACGGATGGCAGGGCGTTGCCCCTTGGATTTAATTTCTGGAAAGTGAGCGAGCGATGCGCATCCGAATTGTCGTTGCGAGTCAAGCGGACGTGACGTTCTACGACACGCAAAATATCGGGGATAAGCTCGAGGTGACCGGGCGACTCACCGACCCACTGGCTCACTTGCACGATCGCGACTTCAAGTCAGACCGACCCGGACGTTTCTCCGACCACGGTCCGCTCGCTGGCGGGCGTCGAGGCGCCACGGCAGGCCACGGGACGGGCGGTGAACGGCGACCCCGCAAGCACGAAGCCATCATTTTCGCCCAGAAGATCGCCACTGAGCTCGAGCAGGCACATCAGGCCGATCGTTTCGATCGGCTGATCGTCATGGCCGAACCGGGCTTCCTGGGCGTGCTGCGCAAGGCATTGCCGAGCTCGCTGAGCTCGGCCGTTATCGCCGAAGTGCCCAAAGATCTCGCCCAGCAGCCCGAAAGCGCGGTGCGGGCCCATCTGCCGCCCGAGGCCTTTCGCACCAGCGTATGACGTACGGGCGCAGCGCCCGAGATGAGACTCCCCTCGTGTTTGGGCGCTTACCTGTAGCATCAAATGAGCAGCCACGGGGTATTCGAGTCGATCTATTCACACGGCTTCTGGCGGATCGCGGTGTGCACGCCGTGCGTCGCGATAGCCGAGGCCGCCGCCAACCTCCAGCGCACGCTCGCGCTTGCTGCGGCGCGCAGTCGATTGCGGAGCGGCGCTGGCATTGTTCCCCGAGCTGGGACTGTCAGGCTATTCGATCGAGGATCTGGCGCTTCAAGATGCGCTGCTGGATGCCGTTGAAGCCGCCGTCACCGAGCTCATCGAGGCGAGTCGCGCCATGCGTGCGCTACTCGTTGCCGGTGCGCCGTTGCGCTCCGAGGGAAAACTGTTCAACTGCGCGGTGGTCGTTCATGCGGGCACGCTACTCGGAGTCGTGCCGAAGACGTATCTGCCCAATTACCGTGAGTTCTACGAAAAGCGGCGCTATGCGGCGCTCGCCGGTGCCACGGTGCTCACCAATCTCTCCGCCAGCAACGCGACGATTGGCAACGCCGACTTTCGCAGGCTCTTGTGTACATCGCCACGCCAGGTCCGTCGTGGACTCCTCCTTTGACCCTACGTACGACCACATCAGAGCGCTCGGGCACTTCGTGTCACGTAGTAGTTAACCGCGATGTCCGCGCGGCCGCTGCTTCGTATGCTCATTTGCACACGACATCGAGCGATCGCACCGGGTGTCCGCGGGTAAGAACGCCGCCGCCCTGCCCCTGGCGCCTGTCGTTCGATCACGACAGCTTCACGCGCCCCGACTGGCTGAGCGGTGGTTTCGCAACCTCAAGCGAGCAGCGCCGCCAAAAAAAACGCAGCGGACGCCCCGCGGATGCAAGATGGGGTCACTCGTTTTGAGCCGCGAGATCTCGCACCGCCGCATTCTCGACGATAAGATCCTCCGCCGGGAGGCCTTCGACTTCGGGAGCGTCTTCCTCACCCTCTGTCGTATCCTGCCAAGCTTCTTGTGTCGCCCGGAACGGCTCAAGTGGTGCGGCACAGTCCTTTCACCTCATATCCGTCTCCGAATAACCGAGATCATCGATTTCGACGTCATCAACCGGTCCGGTCCAGTCTTCCGGCGGCTCCGCCAGACCCCTTTGCGACGGTCGCGACCGGCCGCTTTGCGGCATCAGGCCTTGGTCGCCGTCAATATGCTCGCGCCGGACCGATCTGCGGCACGCGCACCGGTTTGGCCATGCCGAAGAACACCACGACCCCTTGCCCACCGCAGCGAGTTGAGAGTGCCTCTGCGGGTGTACCGATACAGGCGTCGATGTCCTGCCAGTTGTTCATTGCCCAGACATTGCCTGCGGGATCGACAGCGATATCGGTCAGCATTTGCAGGCCTCCTCCCACATAGCCGCCGGGCGGCGAAATCTGGTCGCCGGTCTTCATGCCCGGAGGACAGTTCTCTGTGCGGGCACCACACAGTTCGACTATCGGACTTTGCGCACCGGCGAAGTTAGATATCCAGATATTGTCGTTGCCGTCCACGGCTACCGCCCACGGACCGGGGAGACCGCGGCTCTTAAAGGGTGAGCCCGGAAATTGTGTGCCGTCCGGCCGTAACAGCGTAACGCTGCCACCGTTCATGGTGCCACCTTTCTGCTCGGACATTTGTTTAGTCAGATAGTCAGAAGCGGAGGCAACGCCCTCAAACTTCAGGCGTATTCCCATGTCGACCAGATGAGCCATGCCGAGCAAGCCCGTACCGAATCGGTTGGTAACCCAGACGTTGCCTTGGCTATCGATCCCTAAACCGCTATTGTTGATTCCAGTCTTAAAGTTCTCGACCTTGCTTGGATCGGAGGCTGGAAAGCGTGTGACGTGCTCGATGCCGCTACTCGCCACCCAGATCCGGTCCTTTTGATCGATGCCGAGGTGAAAGGGAGCCTTGAACGATTTGCAGGGTTCCGCGCTGTCTCCCTCGCAAACGATCTGGCCTTTGGTGATATCGCCCTTGGGAAAGTGCACGAGCTGACTTTTCTCGATACCCAATACCCAAACGTCACCGTTCGAGGTCACGATGATTCCCTGCATGAGGCCAAGCCGGCCGCCGAAATTGATACCCTCAGGCGGTGTCAGAGGCTTGCCGTTCTTGTCGAATACCACAATGGATTTGCTGCCGTAGGTGGTGAACCAGGCATTGTCCTTGGCATCGACAGCCGCGCCGAACGTGCCGCCTTCCATGCCACCGCCGGTGAAGCCCGTGATGATCGGCGAGAGAGGCTTGCCGTTGGGTGAAAACTTAGTCGCTGGGCCCTGCCACAGCGAGTCCTGCCCCTGCCAACCGATGCTGAAGTTGTCACCGACCCAGAGGTTCCCCTCGCTATCGAACATCGCTTTCCCGCCTGCACGATAACCGCCACCGTCAAACTTGAGTGGCAGTACCCACGCGCTCGGTTCCCAGTTGAGGTAGGGCATATATGGAACCGCCAGCATGTGAGTTGCCGGCGATACTCGATAGAACTGCCGGAGCAGTGCGTAGACCCGTTGGGGTCGGTACCACGGAGCGCTAGCAATCGATTGCGCCGCGGTGAGCGTATCGGTTGGCACGACCCCCTTCGGTCCTGTCGATGCCGCGAATAGCTTGCTGCACGCATCTGCCGACACTCGTGTCACGCAGGCGGCAAGAACGTCGGCCAGTGTGGCGAAGTTGGCCATCGTTGGCGTCTGGGCGCTGTTGAGCGGATCCTGGATCGCGCCGCCCCAACCTCCCGTTTGCAGATCAACGAAGCTGGGCACGTTACCCGCTGCAATGCGAAGCCCCAGCGCGTTCCCCTGCAGCGTTGTACCGTTGAGGAATTGCGCGTGTGTCCACACCGACGCGACCGTCGTGAACTCGTTGATCGTCACTTGAGCCGGGGCTTTGGTACCTAGCACTGTCATCAGCGCGATGGCGGGGTTGTCGCCGCTCGCTTTGTTGGCGGCGGCCGTACCGCCCTTTGCGACCAGATAGAGGCTGCCGGACGCGCCTCCTGCATTGATCGTAAAGCGGCCATCCGTGCCGGTGCTCGCTTGCGCCAGTTGCTTCGGCGCATCCGCACTCGCGGACCAAAGGGTTACTGTCGAGTTGGGAATCGGGGCGCCGGCGCCGAGTACCTGGCCATTGAGCTGCTGTGCACGCGCGTTGGCCGAGATCAGCAACAATGTCGTAACGGGGAGGATGGCGGGGACTCTCATTATGCTTTCTCCCAATGCTTCTCGTACGCAAGCGAAGACACGCGAACTCCGCGTAATCGCGGAAACGGTACTGTGAATCCCCTCGGACAACTATTGGACCTAGGTACTATTACCTGTCCGCTAAGTCTGATTGATGGCCGCCGCGACCCGAGCCGGGTGCGAAGAGCCGCTCTCCGGGTGGAACTTGTGGCGGTCTAAGGACCGCAAATGGCCGCCTGCTGTCCCACGTCCCGCTCCAGACCGGCCGTTGGAGCGAAAGTACCAAGGTCGAGCATCCAATGGCTCAAGTTGACCTATTCCGTTGAAAAACTCAATTTCCTAGCGGCGACGATTTCGCCGGCGAGCGCGCATGCGATCGACAATTGGTGACGCGCGGGCCCGCGGGTGAAATAGGAGCCACCACGACGGGAGATGGCCGATAGTCACTACGCCCTCGGCTCCTCTCGTTCCCGAGCCTCCAGACGTCGTGAGAATTTTCGGTCGACGCCCAGAGAGGAGTTTTTCAACAGAATCGACCCGCTGCAGTCATTCGTGACAGGCAGCTATCCGGCGTCAGAGAGCAGGACGACGGGCGATTTACCGCTCGCAGCGGAACACGACGAGCCCCCTCACTACACGTGCTCCGCAACTTTGCCGGCGGGTCGACTTTCGACCCGCCGGCATTTCTTGGCAGGAGTGGCGCACTGATGCCAAGTGACACTCGAGGCCACATTGACAGCCTTTCCGGATACATCGTGACACAGCGCAAGAGGGCGCTGAGTTGAGTCCTTAGCATGACTGGCCTTCCGCAGCTCGGTCGGTCGCGACACGAGATTTGGCGGGAAGCGGCCAGTACCCGAAGATGAGGGTGTCAGATTCCACCTCATAGGGAGTGGAGTAATGAAGTTTGCATGTGCCATGCGATGTTGCGCGCTTCTTCTTTGGAGTGTGAGTTCGGTCGCTCAACAGCATCCGACGTGCGTCGGTCCCCAACTCGGCACTTGGGCTCTCCTGTCCATGGAAACTGAAGATCTAGAGACCGGTCAAAAGCACAATCTGCTCGGCGCGCATCCTAGCGGCTATCTTTCCTACGGTCCCGACTGCCGGATGTCCGCCATCCTGGTTAAGGAGAGCCGTGAGGGGCCGGCCGCATTGGTGGCAACGGACCCAGAGAGTATCGAACTTTATCGTGGGTTGATTGCTTACGCCGGCAGTTACGCGATCGACGGGTATAAGATCACCCAGCACATAGAAGCCTCTTGGAACCAAGCGTGGACAGGCACTACCCAGGTCAGTCAATTCAACATCGATGGAAAGTCCATGTACATAAGGACGGGGCCCAGCAAAAGTCCAATGACCGGAAGACAAAGCTCGACTGTGTTCATCTGGGCCAGGGTTGAATAGCCGCCCTCAGCGGCAGTGCTTGCGCTCAAGAATGAGCGTAGCGCGCCGCCCTGTCGAGGCTCCTCCTTCGCGCCTCCCACCCATTCCGCGAACTCCTTGCGCTGTGACGAGAGAACCTCCTCAGGCCTTCAGCATCGCCAGCCCATGTGCAAGTGCCCGCAATTGACCCGACTCCTGCCGTTGTCCAGGGTATACGGAGTATCTGCGGAGCCTGGATCAGGCCACCGTCAGAGCCCCTTAGCCGCGACCATCTTCTCGATGACTTTCGCTTTGTGATCGACTACGAGATGCGAGTAGCGTTTAACCATCGCGAGCGTCTTGTGTCCGAGCACATCGGCGATTTCGAGCAGCGAGGCCCCCTGCGCCGCCAGCATCGATGCTGTTGTGTGGCGTAGGTCATGGAAGTGAAAGTCTGTGATTCCTGCTGCCTTAAGCGCGGCGTACCAGTGGGCGTCGAAATGCTCGTACGGACCCGGGAGCCCTGAGGGCTGCGGGAACACGTACTCGCTGCGGGCTGAGTTCTGGAGTTTCAGTTCCCGCAGCGCCTCGAGCGCCTGGCCAGCCAGCGGAAGCGTGCGCGGCTCATCGTTCTTCGTCTCGCGTACGAGCGCACGGCCTTTCGTGAGATCAACGTCCGCCCACTCTAGTCCGGTCAGCTCACCCTTCCTTGCGCCTGTGGTGACGGCGAGCAGCACGAGCGAGCGCAACGCCGGCCACGCCGACTTCTCGCACGCCTTAAGAAGCGCATCGCGTTCATCGTCCGAGAGAAAGCGCGTGCGCCCGCGCGGCTCGCTCTTCCTTCGGATGTCGCCGACGGGATTGCGGTCCATCAATCGCCGCTCTCTAACAGCGAAGCTCAGCGCGTGCGACAGCGCGGCTAGGTAGCGATTGACCGTCGCGCCCGAGCGCTGGTACGCCTTGGGCTCGATCATCTGGCCGGTGTCGGGATCCTGGTGCGGCTTGCCACGCGTAAATGTCTCGGCCGCCAGCGCGTCGCGAGCCTGCGAGATCCGGTCTGCGGTGATTTCGGCGAGTGAGAGCCCTGCGAATTGATCCGCCCACCAGTTGAGCTGCCGCATACGCGTGGTTCTCTCCTTGGCGTCGTATTCAGGTAGCACCGTCTCCGCGTAATCCTTGGCGAGCGCGTCAAAGCTCTTGCGCCTGGCTTCAGCGTGCGGGAAGTACCGGCGGTCCTCGATCGCCGATTCCAGAGCCTTTGCCCAACTCACGGCCTTCTTCCGTGTGCTGAATGTCGCTGACTCTGAGGACCGACCTTTTACTCGCACCTGCGCACGGTAGGAAATATCACCGGTCACGGGCGAGACGATGCGCTGAATGGAAGCCATGCACAGCACGCTCGATCATGGGTAGCGGCGAGTAGCTAATTGCACTGAGTGTGCACGAAATGACAAACACAAAGAAGCGCCTGAACGTAGACTGCACTCAACACACTGATTTTATAGAGAGTTAATTGGGGCGTGACGGAATCGAACCGTCGACCAGCGGATTAAAAGTCCGATGCTCTACCGACTGAGCTAACGCCCCACCGCGAGTGCGCCACGCGACGCGGCGGCCAGCGCAGCTGACCGGCCGCGCGGGGGCGGCATGATACTACAGGTCCCGGTAGCGGGTCGGATCGGGGACGCCTGCGGCAACAAAGCCGGCGCGCCGCAGGCGGCAGGCGTCGCAGCGGCCGCAGGCTGCACCCTGTGCATCCGCCTGGTAGCAGGACACCGTCTGCGCGTAGTCGACCCCGAGCCGTGTGCCCTCACGGATGATCTCGGCTTTGGACCACTGAATCAGCGGCGTATGGATGCGGCACGGATGACCCTCCACGCCCGCTTTGGTGGCCACGGCGGCGAGCTGCGTGAACGCGGCGATGAACTCCGGCCGGCAGTCCGGGTAGCCGCTCGAGTCGAGCACGTTGACGCCGATGAACAGGTCACACGCCTCGAGCACCTCGGCCCAGGCGAGTGCCAGCGCCAGCATGATGGTGTTACGCGCCGGGACATAGGTTACCGGTATGCCTGCGCTCGGGGTTTCCGGAACGGCGATGGCCGGGTCGGTGAGGGCCGAACCGCCGATCCCATCCAGGTCGACGCGCATGATGCGGTGCTCGTGCGCGCCAAGGCTCCGGGCCACGCGGCGCGCGCCCTCTAACTCCGCGGCGTGACGCTGGCCATAGTCGACCGACAGCGCGTGACAGAGGTAACCGTGCTCGCGCGCAATTGCCAGGGCGGTTGCCGAATCCAGGCCGCCGGACAACAGCACCACGGCGTGCGATGGCGTCACGCGTCGCTCCCTATTTGCCTGGCACGTTGCCCCAGAGGTACTTGTGCAGCTGGATCTGAAAGCGCACTGGCAGACGATCTTCGAGGATCCAGTCGGCGAGCTGGCGCGAACCGAGCTGACCGTAGCTCGGTGAGAACAGCACACTGCAGCGCCGCGACAGGCCCAGCTCGCCGAGTTTCGCGCGGCTCCACTCGTAATCAGCGCGGTCGCAGACCACGAACTTCACCTGATCGTGCGCCGCGAGGTGCGAAAGCTCCTGGTAGCGGTTACGGCGCTCCTCGCCCGAGCCCGGTGTCTTGACATCGACGACCTTGACCACGCGGGTATCGACCGCCGCGAGAGACATGGCGCCGCTCGTCTCGAGCGACACCCGCAATCCCGCATCGCACAGCGCCGTGAGCAGTCCGGCGCAACCCTTCTGCGCCAGCGGCTCACCGCCTGTGACGCACACGTAGCGCGTGCCGAACTCGCGCACCCGCCCGAGGATGTCGCCGAGCTGCCACCACTCGCCGCCGTGAAAGGCGTAACTGGTGTCGCAGTACTGACACCGCAGCGGGCAGCCCGTGAGGCGCACGAACACGGTCGGCACCCCGACGGTATCCGCCTCACCCTGCAGCGAATGAAAGATCTCCGTGACCCGCAGGCGCGTCATGCCGGCGACCTGGGGCTCCCGCGACACATGCATGGCACGCGGCGCCATGCGCTATTGCGCGGACGGTGCGGGGATCCGTGCCAGGCGATCGGCCGCGAGCTTCGCCGAATCGGTCCCCGGGTATTTCTTGATAACGTCATCGAGCGTCGAGCGCGCCGCCGGATACTGCTTCTGCTGAAACTGTGCGAAGCCGAGCTTGAGCAGCGCATCCGGCGCGCGGCGTGAATCGGGCCATTTCTTCAGCACGGTGCGGAAGGCGCCCGCGGCCGAATCGTAGTCGCGATTCACGTAGTACGCCTCTCCCAGCCAATACTGCGCGTTCTCCGCGAGCGGGCTCGACGGGTAGGATGTGAGAAAATTGCGGAAGCCCGTGATGGCAACCGAGTAGCTGCCCGCCTTCAGCGCATCGAATGCCTGCGAGTAGACCGCCTGCTCCACCGACGACGGTGCGTTCGTGCCAGCCGCACCTGCTGCGGCGGCGCCGGTAGCGGCACCGCCTGCTGCGCCGGCGGCCGCGCCCGCACCGGCAGACCCTTGCGCGCTCGTGCCGCCCGCGGCGCTGCCCGCGGCCGCTTCACCGGCGCTGTTATCGCCCGCCGCGCTGTCGCCCGTGCGGCTGCCGGCCCCCGCAGCCGCGCTAGCCGCTGCCCGCGGGCTCCCGGCGCTGCCGGGTGAGACGCCTGCCGCGGGGCCGCCGGCCGCAGCGATCCGCCGGTCGAGATCCGCGTACAGGTCGCGCTGCTGTTTGCTCAGCTGTTCGTTGCTGTGCTCCAGCACCTCCATCCGGCCGCTCATCTCACGCAGCTCGCTCTGAATCTGGTCGAGCCGCTGCGACAGCTCGACCTGGTTTGAGGTCATGTGCGCGATGCGCGCATCGAGACCGTTGACCTGCGCGAGCGCCGGGTCGGCTTCCGGCGGCGTGCTGGCGCATGCCCCGAGCAGCAGCGTCAGCAGCAGGACCGATCGATTGAAATGCATGGCTGTCCCTTGCATGTCACGCGTAGCGCCTCATGGTTTCGGCGCCGGGGGCGAGACCAGGTAAATGATCTCGACGCGGCGGTTTTTGGCCCACGCCGCCTCGTCATGGCCCGGCACCGCGGGGCGCTCCTCGCCGTAGCTCACCGTGGAGATCTGCGCATCGTGCGCCCCCTGCAGCAGCAGCGCCCGGCGCACCGACTGCGCGCGGCGCTCGCCGAGTCCGATGTTGTATTCACGCGAGCCGCGCTCGTCAGTGTGTCCCTCGAGGCGCACGCGGGTGGCGGGGTTCGCCGCCAGGTACTTGGCATGCGCAGCGACGATGTCGGTGCCCTCGCCCTTGATCTCACTGCTGTCGAAATCGAAGTAGATCACTCGCTTTGCGAGCAGGCCCCCCTGCGGTCCGGCAGCCTCGTCCTCGCCGGCACCGCCGGCGGTGGCGTTCGGATTGGCGGCCCCGGCGCCCTCGCTGCCGGCAGCGGCATTGCCCGCATTGCCGCCGGGGGCGGGTTTCGGTGGCTTGCTGGCGCACGCGGACAGGCACAACGCTGCCGCCAGCAGCAGCGCAACCATGGCTCGGCTCATCGGCACCTTAACTGCCATTCCAAATCCTCCCAGGCGTAGCCGCGCGCAGCTCACGGGCTGAACGGACCCCACGCCGGCTCCTGCACCTCACCCTGCGCGGACTTCAGGCGCAAGCCCGTCAGACCGTCGGTCGCTACTGTCGCCAGTGCGCCGTGCTCGCCCTCGCGCTCCGAGTAGATAAGTGTAGCGCCATTGGGGGCGAAACTCGGCGATTCGTCCAGGTGCCCGTGCGACAGCACCCGCACCGCACCGCTCGCCAGATCCTGCACCGCGATGCGGTAGTTGCCGTTGTCGAGCGTCACCATGGCCAGCTGTGTGCCATCGGGTGACACGCGCGGCCGCGCACTGTAGTTGCCGCCGAAAGTGATGCGGCGCGGGTGTGCCCCGGGGCTCGCGGCGATCTGGTAGATCTGCGGCGAGCCGGCGCGATCGGAGGTGAAATACAGCGAGCGCCCGTCCGGGGCCCACGTCGGCTCGGTGTCGATCGCCGGATCGTCGGTGATGCGCGTGAGCTCCTGGGTCGAGAGATCGAGCACGTAGATGTCGGGGTTGCCGCCGCTGCCGCCGAGCGTCAGCGCCAGCTTGTGGCCATCGGGCGACCAGTCCGGTGCCCCGTTGACGCCGGCGCGTGCCGACACCTGCCGTCGCTCACCGGTGCGCACCAGTTGCACGTACACGGCCGAGTGCTTGGTCTCGAAGGAGACGTAGGCGAGCCACTGGCCGTCCGGCGACCACGCCGGCGACATGATCGGGTAGCGCGATTCCAGTACCAGGTGTGGATTGGCGCCGTCAGCATCGGCGACGATGAGCTGGTAGTGCTGTGCGGGCGGCTCACCCTCGGCGGCCACGTACGCGATGCGGGTGGCAAACGCCCCGCGCACGCCGAGGATTTTCTGGTAGATCACATCGCTCACACGGTGCGCCGCATTGCGCAGCGCACCCGCCCCGCCGACGAAGCGTTGCCGCGCAATGCGCGCGCCGGTGAGCGAGTTGACCAGGTCGAAATCCACCGCCATGTTGCCGTTGTCGAGCGCTGACACGCGGCCAACCGCAACGTAGTCGCTCCCCACCGCCTTCCAGGCCGGCGCCGCGACGTCCTCGGCGCGTGTGGGCGTCGCCGGCATCCGCGGGCGCGGCAGCGCACGAAAGCGCCCGCTGCCCTCCAGATCGTGCTGTATCACCGCAGCCATATTGAGCCCGCCGCCGGCGCCCTCGGGCTGGGCGAACGGCACGATGGCGATGGGAATCGGATCGCGCACCCCCGAGGTGATCTCGATCTGCAGTTCAGCGTGCGCCATCCCGGCCGCGCCGAGCAGCGCGAGCGCCGCGGCACGCGCCAGCGCGCGCCGCCAGGTGAATTCATCGAGTTGTCCTGTCCTCATGTGTCAGTCCGAGTCCGGCTTGAAGTCGATTCTCAGGTTGCGGTCGAACAGCGCAGGGTCCGGCGGCGGCGGCAGGGGTGAAGCGGCGTACACCGCGTTCTTGATCGACTCGCGCACGGCCTGGTCGCCGTTGCATGCGCCGATCGTCACCTGCGTCACCTCCCCGCCCGGCACCTGCGTCACATACAAAATGCATTCGATTCCCGGGCGGGCCGTCGGCGGCTTCAGCCAGGCGCGCTGGATCTTGGCGGTGATCTGCGACCGCCAGTTCGCCAGCGCCGGCCCGGAGCGCGCGGCGCTGGCCCGCTCCTCCGCCGCGAGGCTGCGCTTCAGATCCTCCTCCCCTTCACTCTGCTGCGCGACCTCGGCCGCGCGCTGGCGCTGCTCCTCGGCCCGCTTGCGCGCTTCCGTCTCCGCGTCAGCCTTGCGCTTGGCAGCGGCGCGCGCCTCCTCCCCCGCGGCGCGCTTGGCCTGTGCCTCGCGCTCCGCCTGCTCCTTCGCCGCCTGCTCCTCGGCCGCCTGCCTCTCCTGCTCAGCGTGCAGCTCGGCTTCCTGTGCCGCCTGACGCTGCTGCTCGCGCTGCGCGAGCTCCTCGGGCGTCGGTTGCGGCGGACCCTCCGGCTCCTGCGGCGCGGGCGGTGCCGTGGTGGCCGGTGGCGCCTGCAGCGCCGGCTGCTGCGCGCCACGCACCGCGCGCTCGTCGACCACCGTCGCCTCGATCGCCAGCGTCGGTGCCGGCCGCGGCGGCCGTCGATACAGCAGCCAGCCATACACCAGCGCCGCGAGCAGCGCCGCATGCAGCAGCACCGACAGTGCTACCGACACCCAGCGATCACTCAGGCGTTGCATCCGCGGCGTCGCATCAGTCTCCGCGGTGCTGCGCCGCCGGCAGCGGCGCGGTGATGAAGCCCACCTTGCGGGCCCCGGCCTGCTGCAGCACCACCATGGCCTGCACCACCCGTCCGTAGGCTACCGCACTGTCGGCCTTCACCAGCACCTGCGTGTCCGGGTCGTGGCGCAATGTCGCAGTCGCGCGCGCCAGCACCGTGGCCTCATCGAGCGCTGTCTGCGGATCGGTGCCGACGTTCAGATACAGCCGGCCGTTGCGATCCACCGACAACACCAACGGTTGGAGTCGCTGCGCATCGAGAGGTTCCGCCCCGGCCTTGGGCAGATCGACCTTCACACCCTGCGTGAGCAGCGGCGCGGTGATCATGAAGATGATCAACAACACCAACATCACGTCGATGTACGGCACGACGTTGATCTCGCCCATCAAGCGCCGTCCTCGCGAAGTCTGCGCCATACTTAACGCTGCTCCTGGGTGCTCGGCATGCCGCCAGCGCGCGTCGCGTGCCGCTGCAGGATGGTGGAGAACTCCTCGATGAAGGCATCGAAGCGCAGCTCCAGCCGCGTCACCTGGTCGGCGAAGCGGTTGTAGGCGATCACCGCCGGGATCGCGGCGAACAGACCGATAGCGGTCGCCACCAGTGCCTCGGAGATACCCGGCGCCACCATGGCGAGCGTCGCCTGCTGGACATTACCGAGCGAGGCAAACGCGCTCATGATACCCCACACGGTGCCGAACAGTCCGACATAGGGACTCGTGCTGCCGACGGTGGCGAGCGTGGCGAGATTGTGCTCGAGGCGATCGATCTCCCTCAGCTGGGCGACGCGCATGGCGCGTCGCGAGCCTTCCAGCAGCTGCTCGGTACCCGCGGCGCCCTGGCGCAGCCGCGCGAACTCGCGGAAGCCGAACTCGAAGATGCCGGCAAGGCCGGTCGCACCGCCGCGCGATTCGATGGCGCGATACAGCTGCGCGAGATCATCGCCCGACCAGAACCGTCCCTCGAACCGATCCGCCTCGCGGCGCGCGCGACCGATGGTGCTGCGCTTGCGGAAAATGATCGCCCACGAGGTCAGTGAGGCGAGCAGCAGCAGCCCGATCACGATCTGCACCGGGACGCTCGCCTGCACGATGAGCCGGATGATGGACAGCGGCTCACCCATGTGCGGCCGGCTCCCCGGCGAGCGCCGCGAGCAGGAATTGCGGCAGGCGTCGCGGCCTGAAGGTTCGCGCATCGACGCACGCCACGCGCACGCTGGCCTCGGCGAGCAGGCCGCGCGTGGCGGCGCCATCGCGCGCCGCGCGATACACGCGCTGGGCGAAACGTAGCGATGCCGGGCCCTGCGCCTGTGGCTCGCAGGTGATCTCGAGCTCGTCGTCCAGCCGTGCCGGCACGCGGTAGTGAATCTCGAGGCTCACCACCGTGAACAGGATCCGCTGCGCGCGCGCCAGCTCGAGCTGCGAGTGTCCGAGCGCACGCAGCCACTCGGTGCGCGAGCGCTCGAGGAAGCGCAGGTAGCTGGCGTAGTAGACGACCGCGCCGCCGTCGGTATCCTCCCAGTACACACGCGCCGGCCAGGCGAACACGCTCACCGTTCGCCCTCGAACAGCGGCAGGGTCGCCGCGCGCTCCGGCGGCTTGATGCCCAAGTGCAGGTACGAGGCGCGCGTCGCCATGCGACCGCGCGCGGTGCGCACCAGGAACCCCTGCTGGATGAGGAACGGCTCGGTGACGTCCTCGAGCGTGCCACGCTCCTCGCCGAGCGCCGCCGCCAGGCTGTCGATGCCGACCGGGCCGCCGTCGAAGCGCTCGATGATAGCGCTGAGGAGCTTGCGATCGAGGGTGTCGAAGCCCTGCCGATCCACTTCCAGCAGGTCGAGTGCGGCCTCGGCGACCGCGCCGTCGATGCGCCCGTCGGCACGCACCTGCGCGTAGTCGCGCACCCGCCGCAGCAGGCGGTTGGCGATGCGCGGCGTGCCACGTGAGCGCTGGGCGATGCGCCGTGCGCCGCTGTCATCGATCGTCACGGCGAGAATGGCGGCCGAACGGCGCACGATGCGCTCGAGATCCTCCACCGCATAG
Source organism: uncultured Gammaproteobacteria bacterium (assembly GCA_963837075.1). Classification (GTDB taxonomy): domain Bacteria; phylum Pseudomonadota; class Gammaproteobacteria; order Steroidobacterales; family Steroidobacteraceae; genus 13-2-20CM-66-19. The sequence continues at coordinate 3,316,727 of CAWILY010000009.1, forward strand.
AACTCGAGCCGCTGCACGATGCCGAAGCGATCGCGCAGCGGTGAGGTCAGGAGTCCGGCGCGCGTGGTCGCCCCGACCAGCGTGAAGGGTGGCAGACTGAGCTTGATGGAGCGCGCCGCCGGCCCCTCGCCGATCATGATGTCGAGCTGATAATCCTCCATCGCCGGGTACAGCACTTCCTCGACCACCGGCGCGAGGCGATGTATCTCGTCGATGAACAGCACATCGCGGCTCTGCAGATTGGTGAGCAGCGCCGCCAGATCCCCCGGCCGCTCGAGCACCGGGCCGGATGTCTGCCGCAGGTTCACGCCGAGCTCGGCGGCGATGATGTGCGCGAGCGTGGTCTTGCCGAGGCCTGGCGGACCGAAGATCAGCACGTGGTCGAGCGCTTCGCCGCGGGCGCGTGCGGCGCTGATGAAGATCTCCAGCTGCGTCTTGACCGGACCCTGGCCGATGTACTCCGCCAGCCGCCGCGGACGGATGGCACGCTCGACTGCCTCCTCTTCCGCAGTCGCGCCGCCACTGATGATGCGCTCGGCTGTCACGGTTACCGGTCTACTCCCGCGCCGCGCCCTGCAGCGCCCGACGGATCAGTTCCTCGGTGGAATGTGTACCGGGACCGGCGGCTTTGAGCAAGCGCGTGGCCTCCGCCGGACGATAGCCGAGGGCCACCAGCGCCCCGTAGGCTTCGCTCTCGGCACTGCCGGCGCTGGCTGCCAGCGCGGTAGCGAGGGACTGCGGCGCTGCCAGGCGGTCGCGCATCTCGACGATCAGGCGCTCGGCGGTCTTGCGGCCGACGCCCGGTACGCGCGTCAGCGCGGTAATGTCCTCGCGCTGCACGCACTCGGCGAAGGCGCTGACACTGATGCCCGACAGCAGCGCCAGTGCGATCTTCGGGCCCACGCCCGAGACCTTGATCAGGCTGCGGAACAACCGCCGCTCATCCTCGGTACCGAAGCCGTACAACGCCTGTGCGTCCTCGCGCACCACGAGGTGCGTGAGCAGATGCACGTCCTCGCCCACTGCCGGCAGGTGAAAGAACGTCGACATGGGCGCCTCGAGCTCGTAGCCGATGCCGCCGACGTCGACGGTGAGTTGCGGGGGCGACTTGGCGAGGATCCGGCCGCGCAGTGAGCCGATCATCTTGCGCCCACGAGCCGCGCGGGATTCGCGCCGTGCAGCAGCGCAGTCACGCGGCGCGCGTGGGCGTGACACACCGCCACCGCGAGGGCATCGGCCGCGTCCGCTCCTGGGCGGTCCGGCAGTGCCAGCAGGGTGCAGATCATGTGGGCCACCTGGAACTTCTCCGCGGCACCGGAGCCAACCACCGCCAGCTTGATCGCGCGCGGCGCATATTCGAACACTGGAACGTCGGCCGGTATCGCACACAGCGCCGCGCCGCGCGCCTGACCGAGCTTGAGCGCGCTATCGACGTTGCGGCTGACGAACACGCGTTCCACCGCCACCTCCGCCGGCCCATGCTGCGACAGCAGCTGCTGCAGCCCCTCGAAGATCAGCCGCAGGCGCGCCGCCTGCGCTGCGGCGGCGACGTTGAGGCAGCCGTGTGCCACCGCCACCAGCTCGCCCCCGCGGCAGTCGATCACCCCGAAACCGGTACGGCGCGAGCCCGGATCCAGGCCTAGGATGCGTACGCTGACGCTCATGCGGGCAGGCCCGGAGGCGGCCGGCTCGAATGCGCGCCAGGCCCTCGTTCGATACCGCGACATCCGTGCAAGCGTATCGTAAAACAAGCACTTACGCATTCCCGCGCGCGGTGCTCGCGAGCACCACTCCAGCCGCGGCGCGCGCTTGCGCAGTGGCGCGGCAGGCGTGCCTACCGCTGCGACAGGACCTCGCGCGCGATCTCGACGTTCGAATACACCTCACGCACCTCCTCGAGTGCCTCGAGCGCCTCGAGGAGCGACACCATCGCGTGGGCGGTTTCGCCGGCGAGCTCGAGCGAAGTCGCCGCGCGCTGCGTGACTTCAGCGGTGGCGGGCGCGAACCCGCGATGCGTCAGCAGCGCGCACACCGCGGTAAATTCCGCCGGGTCCGCCAGCACTTCCACGGAGCTATCCGCGTTGGGCACGACATCCTCGGCTCCGGCGTCGAGCGCCGCTTTCATCAGCTCTTGTTCGTCGGTCCCGGGCGGGTAGCTCATCAAACCCACGGTGTTGAACAGGTAGGCGACCGAGCTGTCCGCGCCCAGATGGCCGCCGTGCGCCACGAACGTGCGGCGCAGGGTATCGGTGCTGCGGGCGCGATCATCGGTCAGGCACTCCACCATCACCGCGGCGCCCCCGGGGCCATAGCCTTCATAGCGCACGCTCTGCAGTGCGGCGCCTGATCGGGCCGGGCGCTCGCGCCGGCGCGCCTGAGCGCACTCGCGGCGCTGGATGTTGGCCCACCTGCTGTGTCCTGCCATCGGTGGCCCTCGAGCGCACTCACCCCGGGAAAGCCCGGCGGTATCATAAGCGCTACCGAACAACCCCGGCACGCACGCCGAGTGCCTCGATCGATCTTTTTGCCATGGAGACCAGCAGTCAGCTTTGCCCGCCCAAGGTTCGCGAGGCCATCAGCGGCGCACGCGCAGCGTTCGCACGCGCCGGTGTGGAACCCTTCGCGGACCTCGGCTGCGCCGCCGAGGCAGCCGAGGTTCTCGGCGGACTCACCGAGAGCACCGAGCTCGCCAATGCGCTGCTGGCGCGTCCGCTGCTGGCCGGTGCCAGCCTGACACCCGAGCAAACCGCGGCCGTCGTCGGCCGCGGCGCGACCGACATCGCCGTCGCCCTGCAGCGTCTGGGCACGCTCGGCCTGCCGCGCGACTGGTCGCCGGCGCAGGGACTGAATACCCGCCAGGCTGAGACGCTGCGCAAGATGCTGCTCGCGGTGGTCAGCGACCCGCGGCTGGTGCTGGCGCGCCTGGCGGAGGAGCTGGTGGCGATGCGCCATGCGCGAGCGCTGCCGGAGGCCGAGCGGCAGCGCCGCGCGCTCGAGGCGCGCGTCATCTACGCGCCGCTCGCCAACCGCCTGGGCGTGTGGCAGCTGAAATGGGAGCTCGAGGATCTCGCCTTTCGCTACCTCGAGCCGGAGGAATACCGCCGCATCGCCGCGGCGCTCAACGAGCGCCGTGCCGACCGCGAGCGCTACATCGATGCGCTGTGCCGCGAGCTGCGCGCCCTGCTGCACGCCACCGGCATCGAGGCCCAGGTGTACGGGCGCCCCAAGCACATCTACAGCATCTACCGCAAGATGCAGCACAGGCAGCTCGCCTTCGAGCAGCTGTTCGACGTGCGCGCGGTGCGCGTGGTGGTCGGCTCCATCCCGGAAGTGTACGCCGCGCTCGGGATCGTGCACGGACGCTGGACTTACCTGCCGGGGGAGTTCGACGACTACATCGCCACCCCGAAAGGCAACGGCTACCGCTCGATCCACACTGCCGTCATCGGCCCCGCCGCGCGCAGCGTGGAGGTGCAGATCCGCACGCGCGAGATGCACGAGCACGCCGAGCTCGGGGTCGCCGCTCACTGGACCTACAAGGAAGGCGGCGCGCCGGACAAGCACTATCAGCGCAAGATCGAGTGGGTGCGCCGCCTCCTCGAGCCGCAGGAAGGGCCGGCGGCGGACGCGGACCGCGATCTCATCGAGGGCATGCGCAGCGAGCTGTTCGAGGACCGCGTCTACGTGCTCACGCCCAAGGGCGAGGTCATCGACCTGCCGCGCGGCGCCACGCCGCTCGACTTCGCCTACACCGTGCACACCTCCCTCGGCCATCGCTGCCGCGGCGCCAAGGCGAACGGCCGCATCGTCCCCCTGACGCACGCGCTCGCCAACGGCGAGCTGGTGGAGATCATCACCGGCAAGCACGATGCGCCGAGCCGCGACTGGCTCGCCCCCGAGCGGGGCTATCTGGTGTCGGCGCGCAATCGAGCCAAGGTGCGCGCCTGGTTTCGCAAGCAGGACGTCGGCGAGAATCGCAGCGCCGGGCGCACCATCGCGGAAGTCGAGCTCAGCCGTGTCGGCGTGCGGCCCGAGCAGCTGCCAGCCCTCGCGCAGGAGATCAAGGCCCGGGACGTCGATCACCTGTATCAGCTGCTGGGCGAGGGCGAGCTCACCATCACGCAGCTCATGCGGGCGGCCGCACGGTTGTTCGAGACACCGCCGGCGCGGGTGATCCGGCCGCGCGCACCCGCCGCACGCCGGCGCACCTCGCCGGTGGAGATCGAGGGCGTCGGCGACCTGCCGACGACGCTGGCGCGCTGCTGCGCCCCGCTGCGCCCGCAACCGATCACCGGATACGTCACGCTCGGGCGGGGCGTGACCGTGCACCGCAGCGACTGCCAGAGCCTTACGCGCATGGCCGCACTCAAGCCCGATCGGGTGCTGAGGGTCGAATGGGCCAGTGCCGATGCCGGCACGCTCGCCGTGGAGCTCAGCATCAGCGCCTATGACCGCCGCGGCCTGCTGCGCGACCTGACGGACGTGCTGGCGCTCGAGCGCCTGAGCATCGACGCCGTCAACTCACGCACCGATCACGACACGGGCATCGCCTACTTCGTGCTGGCCGTCGCGGTCACCGATCTGGAGCAGCTGGCACGACTGCTGCGCCGCCTCACCGCCGTGCCCAACGTCATCGAGGCACGCCGCCGCCTCTGAGCCCTCGCGCGCTCAGCGGTTGATCGTGTCGATCGCGCGCTTGTCGACCGCCAGCGCCGCCTCGTGCACCGCCTCGGCGAGCGTCGGATGGGCGTGAATGGTGCGCTGCAGGTCCTCGCTGCTCGCCGAGTATTCCATCGCAAGCACGCCTTCCGCGATCAGCTCGCCGGCGAGCGGTCCGATGATGTGTACGCCGAGAATCTCATCGTCATCGCGTGCCGCCACGATCTTGGCGAATCCCGCAGCCTGCTCCATGGCACGCGCGCGGCCGCTGGCGAGAAACGGGAAGCTGCCGACCTTGTATTCGCGCCCGCTCGCTTTCACCTGCTCTTCGGTGAGCCCGACCCAGGCGATCTCAGGGGCGGTATAGATGACCGAGGGGATCACCTTGTAGTTCATCTCACCGTAGCGCCCGGCGATCAGGTCGGCGACCATCACGCCCTCCTCCTTGCCCTTGTGCGCCAGCATCGGACCGCGCACGCAGTCGCCGATCGCCCAGACATTCTCGACGCCGGTGCGGCAGGAGTCGTCCACGCCGATGAAGCCGCGCTCATCGAGCTGCACACCGGTGCCGGCCGCGAGCAGGTCCCTGGTGTAGGGCCGCCGCCCGATGGCGACCACCAGCCGGTCCACGATGAGGGTTTCGTCACCCTTGGCGTCGCTGTAGCGCACCTCGACCGCCCCACCCTTAACAGCGGCGCCGGTGACTTTGGCGCCGAGACGGATGTCGAGCCCCTGGCGCTTGAGGTGACGCAGCGCCTCGCGGGCCAGCTGCTGATCCGCGAAGGCCAGAAAGTCCGGCAGCGCCTCGAGAACGACCACATCCGCACCGAGCCGCCGCCACACGCTGCCGAGCTCGAGTCCGATGACCCCGGCGCCGATGACGCCGAGACGTTTCGGGACCGCATCCAGCTCGAGCGCGCCCCACGAGTCGATGATGTGGGGCGCCTGAAATGGCGCCGAGCGCAGCTCGATCGGCGCCGAGCCCGAGGCCAGTACCACGTGCCGGGCGGTGAGCTCGCGACGCGTGCCATCGTGAGCGGTGAACTCGAGCTTGCGTCCCGGCAGCAGGCGTCCGTGTCCCTGGAGCGGGGTGACCCCTGCGGCCTTGAACAGCGCGAGAATCCCCTGGGTCATGGTGCGCACGATGCCGCTCTTGCGCTTCTGCATCTGCGCCAGATCGAGCTGCGTCCCGGATACCCGGATGCCGTGTTGGGCGAACTCCTCCTGTAGGCGGTGATACAGCTCGGTCGACTCGAGCAGCGCCTTCGACGGAATGCAACCGGCGTTCAGGCACGTGCCGCCGAAAGCTGCCGTGCCGTCATGGTTCTTCCACTCGTCGATGCAGGCCACGCGCAGCTTGTTCTGTGCCGCGCGGATCGCGGCCGGGTAGCCCGCCGGACCGCCACCGATCACGATCACATCAAAGGCATCCCCGCCGCCCGGCGCCAGCTGCTGCTCGCTCATGTGCGTCCTCCGAACGGCACCGGCGTGCCACGCTCAGGTTTTGGGAATACGTTGAAAAATAACATAAAGATCTGCTCACCGGCAGCGCATCACCCGGGCTGTCATAAAACCGGAATATTACCGTCATACGCTGGGGGTTTCTCCAACGAACACAAGAGCAATGCCATGAGCAGCGTCGCCCCCTCCGTCGCCGCGCCGGCCGCGCGTCCGCTTCTCGATCGCAAGCCGAACGGCACCACCGTGCTGGTGTTTGTGTTGCTGCTGCTCATCGGCGTCGCTTACAGCGCCTACAGCCTGCATGGCGACATCAGCAGCGCCATGCCGCACCGCATGCCGCTGCTGCCGTTCCTGCTGCTCGGCGTGGCACTGGTGATTGCACTCGGATTCGAGTTCGTCAACGGTTTCCACGATACCGCCAATGCGGTCGCCACCGTGATCTACACGCACTCGCTGGCGCCGAATTTTGCGGTCGTGTACTCCGGCACGCTCAACTTCCTCGGCGTACTGGTCTCGAGCGGCGCGGTCGCATTCGGCATCATCACGCTGCTGCCGGTGGAGCTGATCCTGCAGGTCGGCTCCAGTGCCGGCTTTGCCATGGTGTTCGCGCTGCTGATTGCGGCGATCATCTGGAACCTGGGCACGTGGTGGCTGGGGTTGCCGGCTTCCTCCTCCCATACCCTCATCGGGTCGATCATCGGTGTCGGGGTCGCCAACGCCCTGATGCACGGCCGCAACGGCACTAGCGGCGTCGACTGGGGCCAGGCGACCAAGGTCGGTTATTCACTGCTGCTCTCGCCGCTGGTCGGTTTCGTGTTCGCGGCACTACTGCTGCTCGTGCTGAAGGCGCTGGTGAAAAATCCGGCGCTGTATCGGGAACCGCGTGGCAAAGCCGCACCGCCCTGGTGGATCCGCGGCATCCTGATCCTCACCTGTGGCGGGGTATCGTTCGCGCACGGCTCGAACGACGGGCAGAAAGGCATGGGTCTCATCATGCTGATCCTCATCGGCACGGTGCCGACGGCGTACGCGCTCAATCGCGCCATGCCCACCTCGCAGATGGTTCCGTTCATCGCCATGGCCGCGCAGACCCAGCAGTCGCTCCAGAGGTACGCCACCACCTCTGCGCCCGCCGATCCGCGCAGCACGCTGTCGACCTACATCCGCACCCATTCCTGGAATGACAACGTCCTGCCGGCACTCACCGCGATCACCGGCAGCATTGCCGAGCAGGTCAGTGTCAGCAAGACACTCGCCGCAGTACCGTCGCAGGATGTCACCAACGTGCGTAACGACATGTACCTCACCTCGGAGGCCATTCGTCTCCTGGAGAAGGACCCGCATGCCGCATCGCTCGATGCCGACACCCGCGACAACCTCAAGGCGTTCAGAAAGGACATAGATGAGGCAACCAAGTTCATCCCGCTGTGGGTGAAGGTGGCCGTTGCCATCGCGCTCGGCCTCGGCACGATGGTCGGCTGGAAGCGCATCGTCGTGACCATCGGCGAAAAGATCGGCAAAACCCATCTCACCTATGCGCAGGGCGCCTCGGCCGAGCTGGTGGCGATGACCACGATCGCCGCGGCGGACATGTTCGGCCTGCCAGTGTCCACTACCCACGTGCTCTCATCGGGCGTCGCCGGCACGATGGCGGCGAACGCTTCCGGGCTGCAGATGGCGACGCTGCGCAACATCGCGACGGCCTGGGTGCTCACGCTGCCGGCCGCCATCCTGCTGTCGGGCACGCTGTACTGGCTGTTCCGGCACCTGTTCTGAAGCGCTGACCGCGCGGGTTCGTCCGGCTCAGACCCCGAGCAGCATGCGCCCGGGGTCTTCGAGCGTCTCCTTGATCGCCACCAGGAACTGCACCGCCTCGCGACCGTCGATGATGCGGTGGTCGTAGGTCACCGCCAGATACATCATCGGCCGCACGGCGATCTGACCGTCGACGACCATCGGCCGCTCCTGGATCTTGTGCATACCGAGGATGGCGCTTTGCGGCGCGTTGACGATCGGTGTCGACATCAGCGAGCCGAACACGCCACCGTTGGTGATCGTGAACGTGCCGCCGGTCAGGTCCTCGATGGCGAGTGAGCCCTCACGTGCCTTGCGCGCATAGTCCGCCACTTCCTTCTCGATCGCCGCGAAGCTCTTGGTGTCCGCATCGCGCACGATCGGCACGATCAGACCGCGCTCGGTCGAGACCGCCACGCCGATGTCGTAATACTCGTGATAGATGATGTCGTTGCCGTCGACCGAGGCGTTCAGCACCGGGAAGCGCTTCAGCGCATCGATCGCCGCCTTGACGAAGAAGGACATGAATCCGAGCCTGACGCCGTGTTGCTTCTCGAAGCGCTCGCGATAGCGCGCGCGCAGATCCTGCACGGCAGTCAGGTCAACCTCGTTGAAGGTCGTGAGCAGTGCCTGCGTCGACTGTGCTTCGATCAGTCGCTGCGCGATGCGTGCGCGCAGGCGCGTCATCGGCACGCGCTGCTCGGCACGGCCGGCCGGGAAGCCACCCGGCGAGCGCGCGGCCGGCGCGGGTACGGGCGCGGGTGCGGGTACGGGCGCGGGCTTGCGGCCGAGATAGTCGACGATGTCCGCTTTGGTGAGGCGCCCGTCCCTGCCCGAGGCCGGAATTGCCTGCGGGTCGAGATGATTCTCCTCGACCAGCCGGCGCACCGAGGGACTCAATTTGCCGCTGTCCCGGGCGCCCTCGCCCGCCGCAGTCGGCGCCGGCGCCGCGGGCTTCACCGCCGGTGCGGACTTCGCCGGTTCTGCGGACTTCACCGCTGTTGCAGCGCTGGCCGGAGCGCCACTTCCCTTCGCGGTGGGTGCTGCCACGGCCGCCCCTTCCTCGATCACGGCCAGCACCTGGCCGCTCGTGACCACGGTGCCACTCGGCACCAGGAGCTGCCGCACGATGCCGTTGGCCGGGGCGGGCACTTCCAGCACTACTTTGTCAGTCTCGAGATCAGCAAGGTTCTCATCGCGACGAATCGCATCGCCGGGCTGCTTATGCCAGGTGACCAGCGTGGCGTCGGCGACCGATTCGGGCAACTGCGGAACGCGAATCTCGGTGCTCATGAACGCTTTCTCAGCGCGGCGGGCGGCTTCTCGGCAGCGCGCGTCTCGCCGGCAGCAGCGGGCGATGCCCCCGGAACGATCCCCGTGAGACGCGTGTTCTCGCGCGCCGACTCCTCGGTTGCGGCGGCATGCAGCGCGGCCGCCACGAGCGTGCGCTGCTCGAGCTCGTGAATCTTGCCGATCCCCGTGGCGGGTGCCGCGGCCGGTGCGCGCCCCGCGTACAGCACCGGACGGCGCACCAGCTCCTGCAGGCGATGACGAATCTGGTACCAGGCGCCCTGGTTCTGTGGCTCTTCCTGACACCACACTGCCTCGCGCGCATTGGCGTAGCGGTTGATGATCGCCTGGTACTCCTCGGTCGGGAATGGATATAGCTGCTCGATGCGCACCAGCGCAACGTCGCGCAGACCTTGCTGACGGCGCGCCTTCAGCAGATCGAAATACACCTTGCCGCTGCAGAACACCACGCGCTGCACGTCCGCGGCGGCGATGTCATCGATCTCGCCGATCACGCGCGCGAAGCTGCCACGCGTGAGCTCCTCGAGCGTGGACACCGACAGCTCGTGTCGCAGCAGGCTCTTCGGCGTCATCACGATCAGCGGCTTGCGGAATGACTGGTGCATCTGGCGACGCAGCATATGGAACATCTGTGCCGGCGTCGAAGGCACGCACACCTGCATGTTGTTCTCCGCGCACAGCTGCAGGAAGCGCTCGAGGCGCGCCGAAGAATGCTCGGGGCCGGCGCCTTCGTAGCCGTGCGGCAGCAGCAGCGTCAGTCCGCAGAAGCGCTCCCACTTGGCCTCGCCCGAGCTGATGAACTGATCGATGATCACCTGCGCGCCATTGGCGAAATCGCCGTACTGCGCTTCCCATGCCACGAGCGAATGCGGGTCCGTGGTGGCGTAGCCGTACTCGAAACCCATGACCGCTTCTTCCGACAGCACCGAATCGATCACCTGCACGCGTGGCTGCTGGGCGGCGATGTGCTGCAGCGGTACCCAGATGGCGTCGCTGTTCTGATCATGCAGCACCGCATGGCGGTGGAAGAACGTGCCGCGGCCGGTATCCTGCCCGGTGAGGCGCACGCCAAAGCCATCCTCGAGGAGCGAGGCGTACGCCAGCGTCTCGGCGCAGCCCCAGTCGAGCGGCAGCGCGCCCTGCACCATCTTGCGGCGGTTGGCCATGAGCTGAGCCACGCGCGGGTGCAGCGTGAAGCCCTCAGGAATGCTGGTGATGCGCTCACCCAGGGCGCGCAGCCGCGGCAGCTCGATTCCGGTCGGCACGCGCTCGGTCCAGTCCACCTGTGCGTACGCGCTCCAGTCCACGGTGTATTTGTTGCCGAGCAGGCCGAGCGAGGCCCGCGCCTGCGGCCGCCCCTCGTCGAGCCCCGCGCGGTACTCATCAAGCAGCGCCTGCGCATCCTCGGCGCTGAGCACGCCGGCGGCGACCAGCTGCCCGGCATACAGGGCACGCGCGGTCGGATGCTGGCGAATGACGCGATACATTCCCGGCTGCGTCGCCGCCGGCTCGTCCGCCTCGTTGTGGCCGTGGCGGCGGTAACACACCAGGTCGATCACCACGTCCTTGCGGAAACGCATGCGGTACCTGAGTGCCAGGCGCGTGACGAACACCACCGCCTCCGCATCGTCGGCGTTGACGTGGAAGATGGGTACCTCCAGCATCTTCGCGACGTCGCTGCAGTACAGCGTCGAGCGTGCGTCAGCGGGCTCGGAAGTGGTGAAACCGACCTGGTTGTTGATGATGACGTGCACCGTACCGCCGGTGAAGAAGCCGCGCGCCTGACTGAGCTGCAGCGTCTCCATCACCACGCCCTGACCGGCGAACGCGGCATCGCCGTGAATGAGGAGCGGCAGCACGCGGTACGCCTCCTGGTCGCCGCAGCGCTCCTGGCGCGCACGGACCGAGCCCTCGACCACCGGATCGACGACCTCCAGATGCGAGGGGTTGAAGGCGAGCACCGTGTGCACGTTGCCGCTCGGCGTGCGCAGATCAGCCGAGAAGCCCTTGTGATACTTGACGTCCCCGGATCCCTTGAGGCGACCGAGGTCGTAAGCGCCCTCGAACTCCGAAAACAGCTCCGCCGGTGACTTGCCGAGGATGTTCACCAGCACATTGAGCCGTCCGCGGTGCGCCATGCCGATGACCACCTCTTCGATGCCCGCGCTGCCGCAGCGCTGGATCAGGTCATCGAGCAATGGTATGAGCGCATCTCCGCCCTCGAGCGAGAAGCGCTTCTGGCCCACGTAGCGGGTGTGCAGGTAGCGCTCCAGGCCTTCCGCTGCCGTCAGCTGCCACAGCAAGTTGCGCTGCTCCTCGGAGCTGAAGCGATGCCGCAGGCGTCCCTCCTGGAACTCGTCCTGCAGCCATAGCCGCTCCTCGGAGTTCGACATGTGCGCGAACTCCGCGCCGACGGTGCCGCCATAGATGCGCTCGAGCTGCCCCAGGATCTCACGCAGCTTGAGACGAGCAGGAACGGCCTCGGTGCGGCTGCCGGTGAAGAACTCCGTGTCCAGGTCAGCGCTGTTGAGGCCGAAGTAATCCAGTTCGAGTACCCGCGGCCGCGGCCGCGGCGTGAGAGCGAGCGGATCGATGTTCGCCACCAGGTGGCCGCGGTTGATCCATACCTGGATCAGACGCGACACCGCCGCCTGCTTGGCGTTGGCCGCCGGCGCTCCCTGGGGCGCCGCGCGCGCGGCGACGGCGCGCTCGGCAATGGCCGTGCGGATGGGCGCGTGCGCTCGCTCTGTGGCCGCCGGCCCCAGGCGTGCGAAGTAATCGCGCCAGTGCGGCTCTACGCTCGCCGGCTCGCGAAGGTACTGCTCGTAGAGCGCGTCGAGGAAATCGGCGTTACCGCCGTATAGAGGTGTGGGCTCGAGCATGGGAAAAAGTGTTGACGCAGCAACAGTTTATCGCAAATGTCCTGCGGCCGGAAAAACGCCCGGCCGCCCGCCAGTTACGCGCGATCGAGCAGGCGGAACTCGTACAGGATCAGCGCGCCATAGAAGGCGAGCACGATGTACAGCACTACACCGACCGGCACGCGCCCGAACGCCTTGATACGCGTCAACTGTGTCAGCAGCACGACACCGGCGGCGGTCAGGCCGATCTTCACCGCTGCGAAGGCGCTGGCGGAGCCGCCGACCAGGGGCGCCATGAAGGGATTGGCCTCGTACGCACCGCGCTCGACCAGCATCAGCGTGAGCAGCGCATCGCCGCAGGAGCCGAGCACGATGAGCATGGCAATAGCCAGCCACTGCGGCTGATGCCAGTCGCTCGTGGTGAACCCGTGCTCGCCGGCACGCCGCGGACCGCGCCGTCGCGGTCGGAAGCTGCCATGCAGCAGGGCACGCAAGACATGCTTGCGCCGATCGCCACGGCGCCGATCCGGCCGTACCGGTCCGTTGTCCCGAGAACTCACCCGAGCGCTCACTTCCATCAATGTGGTGTTGTTGTTGTCCCGGCTCAAGAGGCAGTCGACAGCCATTGTAGCGGGCCGCAACACCGAGGCGTGGCCACGGAAACGTGACGTGGATCACATCGCGGGCGGGGGTCTCCCGCGCCCCGCGGCCGGCCGGCCGCGTTCGACTTATGACACCTCGGGCGCCTTCTTTATATGATCGCGCCCCGATGCCTGCCTCACCGAGCACTGCGGTCTCCACCGCGCATTCCGACGGCTTGCCGGTTCCGCGCCGGTACTGGGCCATTGCCGCCATCTCGCTCGCGATTTGCATGTCGGTCCTCGACAGCACCATCGTGAACGTGGCGCTGCCGACGATTGCGCGGGATTTCCACACCAGCTCCGCCGCCTCCATCTGGATCGTCAATGCGTACCAACTCGCCATCCTCATCGTGCTGCTGCCGCTGGCATCGCTCGGTGAGATCGTCGGCTACCGGCGCGTGTCGCAGGCGGGGCTCGCGGTGTTCACCCTCGCCTCGCTCGGCTGCGCCTTCGCCCCCGGTCTGATCAGCCTGAGCATCGCGCGCATCGTGCAGGGCTTCGGCGCCGCCGGCATCATGAGCGTGAGCGGCGCGCTGGTGCGTTTCACTTATCCGCACCGACAGCTAGGTCGCGCGGTCGGCATCAACGCCTTCGTTGTCGCCACATCCGCCGCGCTCGGCCCCACGATCGCCTCGGCAGTGCTAGCGGTTGCGCACTGGCGTTGGCTGTTCGGCATCAACGTGCCGCTCGGCCTGCTCACGATTGCAATCGCAATCTGGGCGCTGCCCGAGAGCGAGCGGGTGCATCGGCCACTCAATCTGGTCGGTGCGGCGCTCTATGCGGGCGCGTTCGGATTGCTGCTCTCCGGCCTGCAGTCACTGGCGCATCACGCGGCGGTGCCGGTGGCGCTGGCACAAATCGGCGGGGGGAGCGTCCTCGGTTGGTTGCTGGTGCGTCGCGAGCGTCCGCGCGCGGCGCCGATCATCCCCTTCGACCTGCTGCGCATCCGGCTGTTCGCGCTGTCGGTGGTCACCTCCGTGTGCTCGTTCACCGCGCAGATGGCAGCACTGGTGGCGCTACCGTTCGAGATCCAGCGCCTCGGTCACAGCGCCGTGGAGACCGGCCTGCTGATGACGCCTTGGCCGCTCGCGCTGGCGCTCGCCGCCCCCCTCGCCGGACGACTCGCCGACCGGTACGCCGCTGGTGTGCTCGGTGCACTCGGGCTGTTGTTGCTCGCCGCCGGCCTGGTATTGCTCGCGCTGTTGCCGCCCACAGCGGGAGCCGGCGGCTTCGTGTGGCGCATGGCCCTGTGCGGCATCGGCTTCGGAATGTTCCAGGCGCCCAACAATCGCACGATCCTCGCCGCCGCGCCGCGCGCGCGCAGCGGCGCCGCCGGGGGTATGCTGAACGCCGCGCGCCTGCTCGGACAGAGCCTCGGGGCGGCCGGCGTGGCCATCGTGTTCCGTCTGTTCGCCGCCAATGGCTCGAACCTGGCGCTGTACGTTGCCGCCGGGCTGGCGATCGTAGGCGCCGTGGTGAGCACGGCGCGTCTGAAGGAGACCGTCACGGAAGGAACCTCATGAGCAACACCACGACAGGCGGCCAGCCGGCCACGCCGCTCAAGCCTCCCTTCACCTTCGTCACCGCCGTCGCCAAGGTACGCATGGCGGAGGACGCCTGGAACACGCGGGATCCGCAGCGCGTGCCGCTCGCCTACACGGAGGACTCGCAGTGGCGCAACCGTGCCGAGATCTTTCAGGGACGTGCTGCCATCCAGGAGTTCCTGCGTCGCAAGTGGAACCGTGAGCTCGATTACCGCCTGATCAAGGAGATCTGGGCACATGGTGACAATCGCATCGCGGTACGCTTCGCCTACGAGTGGCACGACGACTCCGGACACTGGTTCCGCTCCTACGGCAACGAGAACTGGGAATTCGATGCGAACGGTCTGATGCGCCGGCGCTTCGCCTCGATCAACGACCTGCCGATCACCGAGGCCGAGCGCAAATACCGCTGGCCCGCGCCGGGGCCGCGGCCGCTGGAACATCCGGGTCTGAGCGACCTCGGCCTGTAGCGCGCGGCCGCGCCGCGGCACCGCGATGCGGGCGCGCATCCGGCGTTCTGACGGTTCCCTAAGCGAGCGCGCCCTGGAACAGCACCAGCATCCGGCCCCAGGCCTTCTCCGCCTGGTCGGGGTTATAGACCTGCGAATCGGGTGGGCACCAGCCGTGCAGAGCGCCGGCGTACACCTCGATCTCCGCGGGCACACCGCTCTTGGCGAATGCGGCGCGCAGGACGTCCTTGGCTTCAGGCTGGCGCTGGTCGTCGTTCTCGGCGATGGCGAAGAGATAATGCGCCTTGATCTTCGGAATCAGCAGATGCGGGCTGTCGGGCTTGTCGGTCACGAGACTTCCGCCGTGAAAGGAAGCGCCGGCGCCGATACGGTCCGGAAACGCCGCGGCCGTGCGCATGGTGAGCGGACCGCCCATGCAGTAACCGGTCGTGCCGAGCTTGCGGCGCTTGTCCACGGCCGGTTGAGCATCGAGCCACTTCACGAATGCCGTGGCATCGGTCACGGTGGTCGCGGCCGTGAGGGAGTTCATCAGTGCCATGAGAGCCGACCGCGTGGCTGGGTCGTCGAAATTCGGATGCTCGGGAGCGGTGGGCGCCCGGTGGTTGCGGTAGAAGGGGTTGATCACCAGCACCGCGTAGCCGGACTCCGCCAGCCGCTTGCCCATCTGTTTGAAGGCCGGGCGCAGGCCGAAGATGTCCGGCCAGATCAGCACGCCGGGATGCGTGCCGCCCGCCGACGGGTATACGAAATAAGCATCGCACGTACCGTCGGGGGTGCGGATGTCGACTTCGGCCTCCTTCACCTCGGCGGCACCTGCAACCGGCGACAGCATCGAGAGCAACCCGGCCCCGAGCGTCAGCGCGCCGAACTCCCGCCGGGACACTGCGGACTTGCGCAGCCGGTACTCGAGCATGTCGTCCATCGAATCGCGGTCACACATGAGGATCCCCTGACTTACCGCCCCGAGGGCCGGCCGAGCGCGGCATGGTGCGCCAGGGCGCGGGGGTCGGGCAAGAGAGCGCCCCAGCCGGCCCCCGTCTCCCACGGCTGCGCTTGCGGGTAGACTGCACCGGCCGTGGACTCTGTCCAACAATTCGAATTCGATCTTGCCCTCTCTTACCTGCGGGGCGACCTCGGACTCGCCCTGGAGCTCGCTGAGCGGCTGACGCCGGAGCTGCGCGTGGCGCTCCATCCCCGGGGGGAGGAAACCGTCACGGCCACGGACGGGCTGGAGTCCTGGCGCACCGTGTTTCGCGAACGCGCACGCCTGAGCGTGGTGCTCTACCGGGAAGGCTGGGGACACACGCCGTGGAGCGCTGTCGAGGCGGCTGCCATTCGCGAGCGAGGTCTCGCCACCGACTATCGCAGCCTCGTGCTGGTGAATCTCGATTCTGCGCGGCTGCCCGCCTGGTTGCCGCAGACGCTGCTGCAGATCGATCCGCAGCGCTACTCCACCGATGAGCTGATTGGCGTCATCAAGGCGCGCGCGCAGGAGCTCGGGGCACAGCTGCAGCGCGCTACCAGCGCGGAACGCGCCGCGGCCCTCGAGCGCCGGCGCGCGTTCGATGCGGAGACCGCACGGCTGCTCGGCACCGGCACCAGCGCGTGGCTCACGGCCCGCGACGCGTTGCTGCAGGCGCTTCGGCGGGAGGCACAGGATGTCGCCGCCCGCACCGGCTGGGAGATGGAGTGCGGCCGCGGCGTGCACTT
This sequence comes from uncultured Gammaproteobacteria bacterium, assembly GCA_963837075.1. Classification (GTDB taxonomy): domain Bacteria; phylum Pseudomonadota; class Gammaproteobacteria; order Steroidobacterales; family Steroidobacteraceae; genus 13-2-20CM-66-19. Next base: position 3,333,178 of record CAWILY010000009.1, read on the forward strand.
CGGCGGCTACGTGGTCGTGCTGCACGGGCAGTCGATTGAGCTCGCGGATTGCGCGCTCGCGAGCACCGCCCGCGATGCGTACCTGGAGCTGCGGGAATACGATGCGCGGCTCGCCGTGGAGCGCCCGGGTTCGCAGCCGGCGCAGCCCGTGACGGCCGCCGTAGCGCGCTCGACGCGCCTCGACATCCGGCGCCTGCCGGCCCTTGGCTGGTGCTGGGAGATGCACGGGCGCGTGCTGTCAACGAGCGAAGCGGCGGAAACCATCGTCGGCCGGCTGCGCGAGCGTGTCGAGCGCGAGCTGCGCCCGAAGAGCTGGGAGCCTTGAGCCGCGGATGCGGCAGAGGTAGTCGCCCGCACGAGCGCAACCATGGGTTCTGCGCGCAGGTCCATCCAGACCAGCGAATACGGTGTGTCGCTGTTGGGCGTGATGACCGGCCGTCTCCTGCTTTGCGGCCCGGGTCACTGTGTCGTGCTTGCCGCTGCAACCCGCCAGCGCGAGCAGTCGCATATGCCTGGTCCCATGTTGCCCGAGCAATGGCAGCATCCCCACGCGCGCGTGGTGCCAACAAGCTGCGGACCGTGCGTACCGCGCATGGCCGCGCGGCCACGAGCGCCGCCCGCCACTTAGACCAAGGTCCAATAGGACAGTAGTTTGCGGCTCCTTAAACTGCAGGCGCACGCCGGTGTTCAGTGTAGCGAGGTCTCTGTGAGCGTTAACTGGCCTTGTGGGCGTTGTGGTGGAATCGGCTGGGCGCTGCTGCTCGCGATACTCTCGTGCATGCCGCCCGCCTACGCGGCGCTGAGCGATGAGGAGCTGGCGAAGCTGGCCCAGAATCCGGTCGGGAATCTCATCAGCGTACCGTTTCAGAACAACGCCAATCTGAACTACGGACCGCAGAAGCAGACCCAGGACATCCTCAACATCCAGCCCGTGATCCCGATTGATTTCTCGCCGGACTGGAACATCATCACGCGCACCATCGTGCCGCTCATCTCGCAGCCGACATTCACGCCGGACGGCGCGCGCACCTATGGGATCGGGCCGACGCAGTTCTCGGCATTCCTCTCTCCGGCAAATCCAAACGGGTGGATCTGGGGTGTGGGTGCGATTGCCCAGATTCCGACCGAGTCCCAGATCGAACTCGGCTCCGACCGTTGGGGCGCGGGCCCCACCGCCGTGGTGCTGCACCTCTCGAAAGGCGATCCCTGGGTGTACGGGGTGCTCGTCAACAACGTCTGGTCGGTCAGCAACGGCCCCGGGGGCTCGTACAACAACTTTCTCATGCAGCCCTTCCTCAACTTCAACTTTCCGAGCAGCACCTATCTGACGACCAGCCCCATCATGACCGCCAACTGGCAGGCGAAGGGGCATGACGTGTGGACGGTGCCGATCGGTGGCGGTATCGGGCACATCTTCCATCTGGGCAAGCTGCCCCTGAACACGCAGGCGGCGGCCTACTACAACGTGGTCACGCCGACCTACGGGCCGAACTGGCAGATCCGCCTGCAAGCGCAGGTGATGTTCCCAAAGTGAGCCGGGCTTAGAGTGCACGGGCGGCCGCGTGCTCGAGCGCTTCCGCCCCCGGTAAGATGGGCGCCTCTTGGCAGGGCGAGTGGTCCGTGGATTCCATCACTTCGGCGGTCGAGGCGAGCAGCTTGCAGCGCCTGCGGACACATCTGTGGCAAGGGTGTGCACGGGTGCTGCGCGAGCCGCTGGTGCATTTTCTTCTCATCGGCTTCGCGCTGTTCATAGGCTACTCCTGGGAGCATCGCGGCCGCGGCGGCGTGGAGCCGTCCCACGAGATCCCCATCAGCTTCGACGACCTGCGCACCATGGATCTGTACTTCCAGTCGCAATGGCATCGCCAGCCGACCAGCGAGGAGTTCAATGCGATGGTCGAGGACAAGATCCAGGAGGAAATCCTGTATCGGGAGGGCCTCGCGATGGGCCTCGACAGGGACGACACCATCGTCAAGCGGCGCATGGCGCAGAAGCTGCAGTTCGTGGCCGAGGACGTCGCCGCGGCACACGAGCCATCCACCCCGGAACTGCGCGACTGGTTCGCGAACAACTCGCAGAAGTTCGCGCTGCCGAGCCGCGCTACCTTCCGCCATCTGTTCTTCTCTTTCGATAAACGCGGCCAGAAGGCCCAGGTCGATGCCGCCGCGGCGCTCGCGAAGCTGGCGGGCCAGCCGGAGAACACGCCGCTCGGCGGCACGCTCGCCGATCCCTTCATGTTCCAGGATTACTACGCGGATCGAACGCCGGTGGATCTCGCCAAGGAGTTCGGCCCCACCTTCGCGACCGATGTGTTCAAGCTCAAACCGCACGCCTGGCAGGGCCCGGTCGAATCCGGCTTTGGCTGGCACCTCGTGTTCGTCGACACCCTCATCCCCGGAAGGGTGCCCGCGTTCGAGGAGATCGAGCCGGACGTGAAGACCGCCTGGCTCGCCTCCCAGAAGGAGCAGGCGTGGCACGAGGCCTATGCGCGTATGCGTGCGCGCTACACCGTGCTGCTGCCGGCCGCGCCGGATCAACCGTTGGCTTTCCCGCCCGCCGCGCCGAAGAAGCCTGAAGTTGCCCCGTTGTTGCCTGAGGGAACCCCGCAGTGAGCAGTCTCACGTTGCGGCGTTCATGGCGCCTGATAGCGCTGCTGCTGGTGACGTGCGCCACCCCGCTGGCGCACGCGCACGAGGCCCGCCCCTGTTACCTCGAAGTGACCGAAACGGCACCGGGTCAGTACGCGCTGCTGTGGCGTACGCCCGTGCTCGCCGGCATGCGGCTGCCGGTGCGGCTGCAGCTTCCCGATGACGTGCGCGATCTCAAGGACCCGGCGGCGGCCGAGCTGACCGACTCCCTCGTCGAGCGCCGCTGGATCACCGCCGGTCGCGAGGGGCTCGCCGGCAAGCGCATCGGTTTCCCCGGCCTGCAGGCGACCATCACCGACGTGCTGGTGCGCGTGAAGCTCCTCGACGGTCGCTCGTGGTCCGTCATCGTTCACCCCTCGCAGCCGTACCTCGAGATCGCCGCGCCCGAAAGCCGCCTCGCCGTCATGGCCGGCTACATCGCCCACGGCATTCGCCATATCTCGCTCGGCGCCGATCACCTGCTGTTCCTGTTAGGCCTGTTGCTCATCGTTCGCGATCGCTGGATGCTGATCAAGACGGTCACCGCCTTCACAGTCGCGCACAGCATCACGCTGGCACTCGCCACGCTCGGGTTTGCGAGCCTGCCGGTCGAGCCGCTGAATGCGGCCATTGCGCTCAGCATCCTGTTTCTCGGTCCGGAAATCGTACGCATGTGGCGTGGCGAGAGCAGCTTCACCATCCGCCACCCATGGGTCGTGGCCTTCGCCTTCGGTCTGCTGCACGGCTTCGGCTTCGCGAGCGCGCTCACCAGTGCCGGGCTGCCACACTCCGAGCTGCCGCTCGCGCTGTTGAGCTTCAACATCGGTGTGGAGATCGGGCAGTTGGGCTTTGTGGTGCTGGTGCTCCTGCTCGAGCGCTCCTTCCGTGTTCTGGAGATCCGCTGGCCGCGCTGGGCCGAGGCACTGCCCGGATACGCGGTCGGCTCGCTCGGCGCATTCTGGACGCTGCAGCGGGTGGCGCTGCTGCTCGGAGGCGCGTGATGGCCGCGCGGCGCGCGACGGCGCGGATCGGCCAGCTCACACCGCTCCTCATGCTGCTGTGCCACACGGGGCTTGCCGAGGCGCACGTGCATCGCGGCGAGGAAGTGAGCTTCGTGAGCGGCTTCCGGCATCCGATCTCGGGGCTCGACCACGTCGTAGCGATGGTCGCAGTCGGCCTTTGGGGCGCGCAGCTCGGTGCGCCTGCCATCTGGATCCTGCCGGTGGCCTTCCCGCTGGTGATGGCTTTCGGCGGCATGCTCGGGCTCCTCGGCGTGCCGCTGCCCGGCACCGAGCTCGGCATCGCCGCGTCGGCGATCCTGCTCGGGGCTGCCGTGATGCTGCGCTGGCGACCTCCGCTCGCCGCGGCGGCCGTGCTGGTCGGCTTCTTCGCGATCTTTCACGGCTATGCGCACGGCAGCGAGCTGCCTCCCGGGGAGAATGGGCTGCTCTACAGCCTGGGATTCGTGATCGCTACGGGCTGTCTGCACGCAGTCGGCATCACGATAGGCCTCATGAACCGCGGCACGTGGGGCCAGCGAACGGTGCGCTTCGCGGGCGCGGCAATCGCCATGACCGGGCTCTTCTTTCTGCGCAGGGCGCTGCCATGAGAGGCCGGCACGGCCGCGCACGGCTGCGCGGTCTCTGCGCGAGCGCTTGTGGCCTGCTGCTGCCCGGCCTTGCTACCGCGCACCTGCCCACGATCGGGCTGGGGCCGGTCTACGACGGCGTATTCCATCTGCTCCTGAGCCCGGAGGATCTGATACCGGTGATCGCGCTCGCCCTGCTGTGCGGACAGCGCGGTGCGCCATTCGGCCGCCGGGCACTGTGGCTCGTGCCGCTCGCCTGGTTCGCCGGCGGTCTCGTGGGGCTGTTCGCAGGGAGCAGCCGCGGCTCGATGCTGACCTGCCTGTCCTTTCTGTTGCTCGGGGGTCTGGTGGCGGCCAACGCGCGTATCTCGCTGCGGGTTCTGACCGTGCTCGCGGCGCTATTGGGATGCTTTCACGGCTACCTCGACGGCGCCGGCATCAACCGCTTCGATGACGGCACCTATGCACTTCTCGGACTGTCGCTCGCGGTGTTCGTGGTGGTGGCCTTGTGCGCCTCACTGGTGATCCCGCTGCGCCAGCACTGGACGCGGGTCGCCGTACGGGTGGCCGGCAGCTGGATTGCCGCGAGCGGGCTCCTGATGCTCGGCTGGGCCCTGCACCGCGCCCATTAGCCGAAAGCTCAGCGCGCGCCGATCCGCCAGCAGATGGTGAAGCGCGCCATGAAGGGCTCCAGCGGGTGCTGATGAACGTCCGCCCGTCCGTCCGGGTAGTTGGCGATCTCCGACTGCAGCCGGTCCACATACCAGAACTGCGCAGCGGCGGCATGCGTATTGAGGAGATTGTAGAGACCGAAGGAAGTGCTCCAGGCCGGCGCGAGCGCATAGTGCACGTCGAGATCGAGCTGGCCGAAGCCCTGCGCGTTCACTTGCCACGGCAGGGTCGGCGCATTCGCGCAGGAGGTGGCGACGCTGGGGAAATCGCGCACCGCGGCCGCATTCACGCACGGGCCCGAGGACAGCGGATAGTTGCCGAGATAGCGGTACTCGAGGCCGCCGCTCCAGGGTCCGAGCTCAGTCAGATACAGTGCCAGTGAGCCGGTCGCCACCGGCGCATCCGTGATGTATGTGCCGAGGTGCCCGGTGCCGTCATCGAAAGGGCGCGTGAAGCGCGTGTGATCGCCCGAGAAGCTGGCATAGAGCTCCAGCCAGCGGCGGATCTGCCAGGTGAGATTGAGCTCGAGTCCGTAGCGCTTGCTGGGAGGTCCGGCGACATCCTGACCGACATCAGGATTCAGGATCGTCTCGGACTGCTGCCAGAGGTTGTAGAGCGCGATAGTGAAGGCGAGGTCGTGCCGCGGCTGCGAGCGCACGCCGAGCTCCTCGCCCCACTGAGTTGCGAGCAACGGGGTGTTCGGCAAGCCGAGATTCACGCTCTTGTCCTGGTTGACGCCGCGCAGGTCCGCGCTGTGAAAGCCCTCGCCGGCGCTCACGTAGAATTCGAGCGCCGGGCTGGCCGTGTAGATGAGACTCCCCTTTGGCTGCGCCAGCGTCTGCGAGGCCGTGCCACCGTTGGTGTAGCCCGCGGTCTCGTGCAGCTGCGCCAGATAGTCGATGTCGGTGCCGTACTGATAATCGACTCGGACGCCGAGGACCGAGCGTAGCGTTGCACTCCAGCGCGTGGTGGCCTCGAGGTAGGCGGCGCCACTCACCAGGTACACGCTGTCGGAGTCAGAGAACGACGGCGGCGAGTCCTGCGGCGGCAGCGGAGCCTGGTTCACGCTCGGCAGCCGGCCCACCGTGAGCCAGTCGTAACGGCCGAGGGCGCCCATGGTGATCGTGTTCGCGAGTTCGCCGAGCGGCATGCCCATGGTGTAACTCGCCGCGCTGCCGATAACGTGGCGATCCTCGAACTGGTCTTCCTGGTCGCCCTGCTCGGGGTTCACGAGGTAGTGCGTGAAATCGTTGTACAGCTCCAGGCGGTTATCGATGAAATAGGCATTCGCGAGCAGTTGCCCGCTGTCGGTCGTTCGGTTGTAGCCGGCGGAGAGACTGGCACGCTGCGCCACGCCACCGTCGGTCGGGTTGAGCGTGCCGAAGCGGTTCGGTACCAGCCCGTCGTCGATGGCGCGCACCGGAATGTCCGTAGTGCTGGTCCACAGCTGGTGATAGAACATCGCCGTGACCGAATAGGCCTCGTGGGCATCGCCGGCGCGGTAGCGCAGTACGGCGTTCTCCTTGCGTGCATCGTCCGGCGTGTCGAACGGCCCGTCATAGTGTCGCGCCTCGCCCGCCGCCAGCAGGTTACCCCCGGCAACGGCCGTCGAGCCGGCAGCCAGCACCCGCTGGAAGTCGAAGGTGCCCGCGCTCACGGCAAGTTGATCGGCAATCGTGTCGCGATAGGCGAAGCGTGCTGAGCCGACCGAGCCGAAATCGCCGACGTCGGCGTAGTACGGCCCCTTGGTGTAGCACAGGGCGTCGGCGAGCTCCGGGATCAGGAAATTGAGATCGGTGTAGCCCTGGCCGTGCGCATGCGTCGGCTGATTGATCGGCATGCCATCGACGAAAGTCGCCAGATCGGTGCCGTGATCGAGGTTGTAGCCGCGCATCAGCAACTGGTTGGCCTTGCCTTCCCCGCTGTGCAGCGTCGCGATCAGCCCGGGCACCGTCTCGAGCAGCTGTCCCGGCCGGTAGGTGGGCGCCAGCTGCAGCTCATCGTCAGTTACGATCCCCTCGCTGGCGCTCGCCGCCACACCGAGCAGATCGAGCCGCGTGGCGGTGATGGTGATTTCCTGCAGCGACGATGCCGGGCTGCTGCCCGCGCCGTCATCGAGGGCCGCCGCCAGCGCGCCGCCGACGCCGCGAGCGCACGCCGCGAGCAAAATCAGAGCCGCTCCCACCGAGGCGAGCCGCCGCCTCCGGTGCGCATACGCACCAAGCGCTACCGCAACCGCTCGGAAGCCTTCCGTGATCTGCTGCGACAGGAGCTCGATCAGCAACGGTTGCGCAGCGGCCACGCCCGGTACTGTGTCGGCGTGCTGAGCTACGTGTACAACCACCATGAGCGCAATCTCGCCCGCCGGCTCACCGCCATGCAGCATGACCAGCACGAGGTGACGGTCGCTGCGATGCACGCACATCTCGATCACGATCATTGCGTCGAGAGCGTGATCGTCCGCGGCCCGACGCCCGAGGTGATGAGGTTCGCCAGCGCGCTGATTGCCGAGAAGGGCGTGCGCCACGGCGAGTTCCGGCCGATTCCGGTGGATGTGCGCGCCGCGCGCCGCGGCCCGCGGCCCGCGGCGCCACCGGCATCTGCATCCGTACACCTGACAACGCGGCGCCGGCGACGAGCGGCCCGGCTCAGGCGCCCTGCAGCAGCTCGGCAATCTAATGCAGGCCGCGGCCCGCCGCCTCGCGCTACTGGTCGACTCCGAAGAGCGTCACGCGAGCGGCGAGCAGTGAGCTTGCGGCTACCGATCAGGGCGCGCTGCGCTCCATCGTCCGGATCATATCGGCGATGTCCTGGCTGAGACGCCCGAGTGCGCGGCTGTGAGCGGCAGCGAGCGCATCGTAGCCTTTCTGAGGAGATGGCTCGCGAACACTGGTGCGCCCGGTCTCGGTCTTGTCGTCCTTCGTCCGCCTCACGGTCCACAGGGCATTCAGAGTTGCGGCATCGCCCGGCGCTGATTCGAAGCTCTGCACAGCGATCACCACGCGGTAATCATACTGCCCCTGCAGGCCGTCCTGGAGCACGCTCACGCGTGGTGTTTCGAGTATGGTGACCAGGTCCGCGACGACGACCCGCGCGATGTTGTTCGACAAGGGCGACGCCCAGCGGTTGAACTGGTCCTGTGTTACCTGGTTGGGCCCTGTGGTCACGACGATCGGCGGGAGGTCCACGACGGCGGGGATTGTGATGGGTCCCACCAGGACCGCGACGTTCAACGGCGGCGCGGCCGGGCCCGGAGCGGGCACCTGAGTCAGGGTGTAAAGGTGCGACGATGGCGACGCGCAGCCGGCTGCAACTGCAGCGACGGCGCACAGCACAGCGCTCGGGACGATACGGCGCATCAGGGGTTCTCCTCCTTCTTGCCCCGGATCAACGCCTCAGGATGGCGCTGCAGATAGTCCACCAACACCCGCACGGCTCGGGCCGCTCCCGCCATCTCCTGCAGCGTATCCCGCAGATCCTGGGGCCCCGCCGAGTCCTGGCCGAAGAGCGCGTGATCACCATTGGCAATTGCGTGGTGCAATTCCTCCATGGTCTTGGCGGTCTCGGGCAAAAGTTGCGTATTCACACGACTGATCATGGTGTTCGCCTCTTTCAGTGTCGTGTTGAGTGTCGCGAGCAGATCCTTCAGCTCGGTACCCATCGCCTCGAGAGGCATGTGGTCAACCTTCGTGAGAATGTTGTCGAGCTTCGCCTCCAGCGACGCCAGACCCCCCGAAGCAACCGGCAGCTCCAGAGGATCTGCACTCCAGTCGAGCTTCGCCTTCGGCACATTGGGGTGATAGGCGAACGCCACGTACAGGTCGCCGGTGAGCAGATTGCCGGTCTCCAGCTGCGCGCGCAGTCCTTTATCCTCGACCATGCGACGCAACATTTCGCGGCGAGCCTCCTCACCCCCCTCGAGTATGCTCTTGCCCGCCCCCCGCTCCTTGGCGGACAAACGCGCCACGATTCGCTCCGGGAAGAAAGTGATGAGTGCCCGCGGCCGAAGGTCCAGCGTTGCGGGATTGAACGACAGGCCGACGTCGGTGACCTGGCCTACCGTCAGACCGAACAGCGTGACCGGCGCGCCGACCGACAGGCCACGCACCGACTCGTTGAAATAGAGCACGTAGCGCCGTTCCAGCAACTCCGGCTGCTTCATTGCGAGGGTCTTGTTCTGATACAGCGTGAACTTCGTGTTCGCGGCGGCCGGCTGCGCTGCGCTCAGGAACGCCGGTGTATCGAAGGCGACGCCGCCCGCCAGCACGGCGATCAGCGACTCCGTCCGGACGTTCACACCCTCCGCCCCGGCGGTAACGTCGATGCCACTGGCATTCCAGAAACGCGCCGACGAGCTGACATACTTGTCATACGGCGCATTGACGAACACCGTGATGTCGATGGACTTGCCGTCGGCAGCCAGCGCGTACTCGAGCACCTGACCGACGCTCAGGCTCTTGTAGTAAACCGGCGCGCCGACTCCGATCGATCCCAGACTGCTGGCCGCGAGCACGAACTGCCGCCCGGGCTGATCCGTGATTGTCGGCGGCACGTCGAGGCCGGTGAAATCACGCTGGCGCCGGAGCGACTTTCCGGGCTGCACGCCGATGTAATTTCCTGACAGCAGCGTGCCGAGCCCCGAGACGCCGCTCAGCGTGACGCGTGGTGCGACCACCCAGAAAGTGGTGTCCTCCACCAGCAGCCCGGCGGCATATTTCTGCATCTTCGCCTTCACCACGACCTGCGTGTAGTCCTTGGAAAGCTGCACCGCGGTCACTTCGCCGACGGTCACGTCCTTGAACTTGATGAAGGTCTTGCCGGCCTCGATGCCTTCGGCGGCCTTGAAGATGATGGTGATGGTGGGGCCCTCATTCATCACGCGCTGGATCGCGATACCGAGGGCGATCACCGCGGCCAGAATCGGAATGATCCAGACGACGGAAATCCGCAGGCGCTTCTTGCGCTCGGGTGTGGCCTGCGGCAGTTGGTCCAGATCGATTTCGTCAGGCATGGCGGAGTTCCCGCGGAGTGACGAAATCCCAGATCAGGCGCGGGTCGAGAGACTCCGCCGCGAGCATGGTGAGCACCACGACGGCTGCGAAGAACAGGACGCCACGTCCGGGCGCGACCGACATGAGTGGGCTGAGCTGCACCAGCGCGACGGTGAAGGTGTCGACAAACACATCGAGCATCGACCATCGCCCGATGAATACCACCATGCGATACAGCCGCGTGCGCTCGCGATTGCTCATCACCGAGCGGCGCTGTATCGAGATGAGGAGATAGACCAGGGCCGCGATCTTCCCCAGCGGAATCATGACACTGGCGATCAGTACCACCAGGGCCAGCGGCCAGGATCCGGAAGTGTAGAGAAACACGATGCCACCCAGGATAGTGTCGCCGTCCGTGCTCCCCAGGGTGGTCGTATTCAGCACCGGCAACGCGTTCGCGGGGATGAAGCAGATCGCCGCGCTGATCACCAGCGCCCAGGTGGTCTCGATCGAGGCGCGGCGGCGGAATTCGAGCTTCTCGCCACAGCGAGCACAATAGCCCGGCTCCTGCGCACTGGCAGGCCGCGACAACAGCTCGCACGTCTCGCAGGAGACGAGCCCGAGCCGCGCGGCGCTCACGACCTCGCGGTTCATTGCGGCAGGCCCGGGCCAGATGAGTCTGCAGCGCGCGATGGCATTTCGCCATCGACCCATGTGATTCTGCGCCAGGCCTCGTCGATATCGAAAGTCTGCATGATTGCCGGCAGGAGCAGCACCAGCGAACCAAACGCATACATGCCAATCCCGGGCGTCACGGTGGCCAGCTCCGCGATCTTGACCAGCGCGACGAGTACGCCGAGCATCATGACTTCGAGCATCGACCAGATCTGCAGGTAGCGTACCCAGCGCAGCATCTCGCCGACCCACTGCGGGACGGGTGAACGGCGCAGCGCGAGCATCAGCGTCAGCATGAACAGGATGTAGCAGCCGGGGGCCATGACGGCGCAGAACGCCACCAGGACCGCGACGATCATTTGACCTTCGAGCCACATCTCGAGGGCGCCGCCGGCGATGGTCGTGGTCGCAACCCGCCCGACCACTGAAAGGTCCATCATCGGTAGCAGGTTGGCCATCATAAAGGCGATGGCCGCGGTGCAGGCGAGCGCGAGCGACACATCCTCAGGACCTGAGCGGCGCCTGGCAAGCACGCGGCCGCAGCGTGCGCAGCGTCCCCTGGTGCCCGGCGCGAGCGGCGGAAGTCGCTGCAGCAGGTCGCAGTCGGGACAGGCGACGGCCGGTGACGACGAGCGAGCATGCAATGCCACGATGCCCAAGGGGCGTATCCCCGGTTCTGGCTTCTTGTAGCAGTCATCGTACCCGGCACGCGACCGCGCCGTCTACGCGCGCACCACCCATGCGCCGTAATGCGCTGGTCATACCTGCGTGGCCTTTCGTCACCCGCGCGCGCCGTTGTTTCGTGGCACCAGGGTTGCCTTGGACCAAGGTCCAATTGTGCTAGGGTTAATCCAGTGTGATTTTCTAACGAGGACGTGCGGTGCCGCTGGTGGAGGGGCTGTGGAGCGCGGCCAAGCACTGAGAACTGACGCAACTGCGACCGGTGTGGCGGTCGGCCGGGTCGGCGGTCCGCGATGGCGGACGTACGGCTGCGCGGGTGTACTGTGCCTGCTCAGTGTGGGCGTGGCCCGGGCGGCTACCTTCTCGTCCGCGAGTTACGATTCCAGCACCAATGAGCTTGTGGTCACGATGGTCTACGGCGGCACCAATCCCAATCATCGGTTCACGCCGCATTGGGGCACCTGCCGCAAGCTCGGCAAAGAGGGCAACCATCAGATCGCGGTGGACCTGCTCGACGATCAGTGGGACGACGTTGCCCAGCAGACGTTCACCACCACTGTGCGCGTGAGCCTCGCGGGCGTGGACTGTCACCCTGCCACTGTCACGCTGCGGACTGCACCGAAGTACGAGTACACATTGCAGATTCCGTAAGTGGCAGTCCGGTCAGCTGCAACAGCAGCGCTTGGGCCACTTCACGGTTCCTCGCCTGCCACGGCTTCCGCCTGTGCAACGTCGGCCGAGATCGGCTTGAGAATATTCGCCGTGGTACGCGCTGCGGGTCAGATCAGAATACGCCGGTCGACGGGAGTGCGCCCCTTGAAAATCATGATCGAGATCATCGGATGGGCGGCAGCGGTGATGATGTTGTCAGCGTATGTGCTTTTGACGACCGGGCGGTTGCGCTCACTCTCCCCGGCCTACCAATGGCTCAACGTTCTCTCGGGCGCCGGCTTCATCGTGAACAGCGGATGGAACGGCGCCTATCCGTCCGCAGCCCTCAATGTCATCTGGATGGCCATTGGACTCTACGGACTCTTCAGAGGCGCGCGCGTGCAGCCCGGGCCGGCGGCCTGACGCCGCACGGTGTGGTCGGCTGGGGGATTTCCCAGGCCTGGCGCGGATGCGCCAGGGACTGTGATCAGTTGTTCGCTGGAGGTCACAGGTTCTGTTCGAAACAGAAGTCGCGCCACCAGCAGCGCCACGAGCGCTCCGGCAAGCTGAGCAATGATGAATCCCGGGACGTCCGCCGGCCGGATCCCGGAGAAGGTATTCGACAATGAACGCGCGATGGTGATGGCCGGGTTCGCGAACGAGGTCGAGGCGGTGAACCAATAAGCGGCGCCGATCCAGGCCGCCACCATCCAGGCGGCGTCCTGAGACCCGGCTGCACCAGAGCCTTGAGGTGAAAAGACAGCGTCGGCGCGGGCAGATCCAGACGCGCACGGGCATCCATACGCCGGGTCCCGTGCGACTCGAGACGCCGGTTGAACGACCAGGCTCCCCGTTACCGCACCTTAGCTGCCCGCTACCTCGAGGACGCAGCCGATCGACGCCCTTAATCTGCTTGCGCCCCTGGGCAAGCGGCCTTGATCTGGGCGATTTTGGTGTCGAGCGCCTGGTTGTACTCGCCGGTGGTTACCTGGTACTTGGTCTTTTCCGTTCCTGTCACCAAACCGGCGACGAGGCCTATCGGGGCAACCATCGAGATACCATTACCAATCTTTGATGCCGTGCTAGCTTTCTCGCTGTTCAGAACGCGCAGATCACCTGGGGCTGTTTTGCAGTCGATGGGCATCGCCTGAGCCGACGCCGCTTCCTTCTTTTCCTGCATGGCGCAGCCACTCACTACGATGAGGCCAAATGCGCAAATACCTATCCCAACTAGTTTTGTCTGAATCATCGTGGCTCCAAGATAAAATGACAGTTGACGACGTTCGCGCCATGCGGCGCTACCAAGCATGTATGCCAAGCCGTTCGATTGAGCAATGGGACCTAGGGCCTATGGAGCGGCAAAGGGCTGCGCCGGGCTTCCACCCGCCTGGACGAGCACTTCCGCGGTCAGGTACTTACCTGGCGGCGGAATCGTGTGCATGGGCCGGCGTCATTTCTGACCCCGGGGGCTGCCGCGCACTGGCCCGAGACCGCCGTTCAGCACCACGAACTCTGCCTCATGTGTCAGGATGTTGGGGCCTTCATTCAGCCGATGAGGGAGCACGCTCTCGACTGCTCCCCGATCCACGCTCGACCGAAGGTGGCCGCAGCACTTACCAGGCGCCGCGCGTCGTCCAGCAAAAAGAAGACATCTAAAAGATAAAGGAAGTCGGCGTCGCGTCGCGCTCGGTCCAGACGCTAAGCTGAAACCCTTTGCGGCTGTTGCTATGTGGCGCGGGCCTTGATGATTCGCAGGCGGCCGTGCCGGCCCTTTCACTGCGATTGACCGTCAGTTGACGGACGCGGGCGGCAGCTATGCCGTAACGAATTGCGCCTAAGGGCGTCGAGATTCCAACGCCAGTCCCAGACCGAAAGCGACGGCAGGAAGGAAACGTAGAACACCCCGACCTTCGGATTTAGTAGATTGGTCAGCGCGCCCGTTACGAACGCTGCTCCTTGTGCCTTGCCGCTTTGCTCAGCAGGCAGGAATCGGTGTCGTGGATAGCGCAGCATCCTGTACCCGATCCATAGCAAGTACGCCGCCCCAATCCATCGCAATATTCTGTAGGCCAGTTGGGATGCAGCCAGCAGGGCTCCGAGTCCCAACGCCACCAGCGCGGCCCAGACAAAACATCCCGCGGCGACACCGAGCGCAGCCAAAGCAGCCCGGCGCCGGGTGCCTGTCGCCGCCGTCCTCAGTATCAGCGCCGTGTCGAGACCCGGCGTAATCGTCAGCAGCGATGCCGCCAAAACGTACGCAACCAGGGATGTCAGAACAGAACTCATATGCTTGCCCGGGCCGCCTCTCTTATACAAAGTATACCGACAAGAGTGTCCGGCAGCGTCAAGCGGGAGTTCGTGACCTCAGGCTGCCCAATGCGAGCGAGCGCTTCCGAGCGGCGCCTTCGCGGGTTGAGCGCGGGGCCGCACCCCCGCCATCGCACGGGCTGAAATGACGGACGCTGTCTGTTATCAAGACGGTTACCTAGCGGCATAGGAATTGGAACCTCCATGAACAAATCCGTTGCGACTCTCGCTCTCATGTTGTCGGCAGCATCCACGCTGGGATTGCCTGGCTGCACACACGAGAACACGGACCGCAAGGTCAGTCCTATAGTCGGAGCGTGGTTCGTCAAGGATCCCGGTGCACCGTTTCCCTATCACATGTATGTGTTCAATGCCGACGGGACAATGCAGCAGGCCAACCCGGATGCCGGTGATCCCCACAGCAGTGACAGCGACGGCAAGGGCGTTTGGGTCACGGACGGCGACCGGATCAAGGGCAAGTGGGTTGAGGTTATTGCCGATCGTGCCTCGCACAAATTCACGGGCCGAGCGGAAATCTCCTATGACATCAAGGTAAACGTCCAGAGCTTCACCGGAACGGTTACCGCAAGCTCTTATGACGCTAACGGTACTCTGACGGAAGGCCCCACCAGCCCAACACCGCTTCAAGGCACGCGCGTCACGTTCCCGTGATGCACTGTGTTACACCTGGAACCTACGGCGTCCGCACTCCAATTGCGCGGTCGCGAGACCGCTAACATTTGCGCATCGCGTGGGGTCACGAGAGAATTAATTCAGCTGCTTGCTCATTGATCGCGGCATTGGTCCGCGTTAACCAACCCGATGCCTCCTCCGAATACGTTGAGTTCCCTGCATCGAGATCTCTCCCACCTTGGGTTGCGGGTGGACATGACGGTAATGGTTCATTCCTCACTCGGTCGAGTCGGCTGGACCGTTGGCGGGCCGGTCACGGTCATTCGCGCACTGCTTGCAGTGCTCGGAACTGCTGGGACGCTGGTAATGCCAGCTGAGTCGCCTTACGTGTCCGATCCGGGCACTTGGAACGATCCGCGCGTGCTGCCGGAATGGTACGAAACCATACGCGATAATCTGCCAGTGTTTGACCCACTCACGACGCCTACGGCCATGGGTGCTATTGCAGAGGCGTTTCGGACTTTTCCCGGGACGCGAAGGAGCAATCATCCGCTCGTTTCTGTTTGCGCGAATGGTCGGTATGCCGAAGAAATTACCAAGCATCACGCGCTGGAATTCTGTGAAGGCGCGGGGACCCCTTTTGAAAAGCTTTACGATCTAGACGCTTACACTCTGCTCCTGGGTGTTGGATTCAATCGATGTTCATCCTTGCACTACGCTGAATCACTGGTACCCAACCGAAGGACGACCCTAAGCCGCTTCCTGATCGTTCACAACGGCGAGCGCACCTGGGTGGACAAGCCCGATATGGCGCACGACAATGGCGTTCATTTTCCAGTTGTCGGCAAGCAATTTACCGAAACCCGTGCAGTCAGGGCCGGGCGCGTTGGCAACGCCGAGGCGCTGCTTTTTTCGACGCGTCAACTGGTTGATTTTGCGGAATCGTATTTCCTGCGAACACTGGCCCCAGGTTGATGGTTTGTGCACGGACGCGACCGGTGCCTTGGTGCCTGCAATCCGCCACGGCGGCCGGCGGAACGAGATCGAGGAGAGCTTATTCGGCGCGCGCAGCAATCATGCGCGGGAGCAAATATTGGTCAACGCCTCGCTCAGGACCTCCGCGGAAAATGGCTTGCGCAAGAAGGCGACGCAGCCAATTTTCATAGCCCGCCTCTTGAACGATTCGCGGTCATCTGCAGTCATGAATATGATGGGCGTAGTGAAGCCAGCGTGTACGACCTGCTGCACGAGTTCAATACCGCAGCACTCGCCTAGTTCAATGTCGACGATGAGGCAGATCGCTTCAGTCTTCATCGCAGCGTCAAGGAACTCTTTAGCCGAAGCATAGAGTTCTGCGTCGTATCCGAGCACCGACAACAAACGACTTAGTGCACGACGGATTCCGAAATCATCCTCGAGTACCGCAACAACTTTACGCTTCGATGGCATGGATGAGGTCTTCGGCAGGCGGACGCACGCTCAGACTTCCGGCGCAATGGCGCCTGCGAGTGTGGTCGCAACCAAGGTTCTGGGGACCGCTTTGTACGTCCGAATCCCCGTCCTTGTCTTGCTATCATGTGCCAAAGCATTGTCGCTTCAGGCCAGCGGCAACCGCCATTAGTGAGCGCGAAGATCGTGAATGATGCTGATAGCAGGCGTCTCGGCGCCGTCCCGACTGCAGCAGGATGGATTACTCGGCTTGCCTATGCACACGCGCGACGGGCTGGCATTGAGCTACAACCGCTTTTGAAGAAGGCGGGACTGACTTATCGACAGATCAAGGACCGCGACACTCGACTGCCAGTCCACCATCAGATCCAGTTCGTAAATCTCGCTGCGAATGCTCTGGGTGACGAGTTTCTCGGTTTTCATCTCGCACAATTACCTGATCTTCGAGAGTTGGGACTGCTCTTCTATGTCGCGGCATCCTCAGAAACGTTGGGCGACGCTTTGCAGCGTGCGGCGCGCTACAGCTCAATTGGTAACGAGGGATTGTCGCTAAAGTATCGCGAGCAAGGCGATATCCGGATCGCGTTTGATTATGTCGGTGTTCCCCGTCATTCGGATCGGCAGCAGATCGAGTTCTTTATGACAGTGCTGATCCGCTTATGCCGGCAGTTGACGGGCCTGCGCCTCCTGCCGAATCGGGCGCGACTCACGCATCGACGCAGCAAGCAGGATGGTTCTGAGCTCGTTGCATACTTTGGCCCCATAACCTTCGGAGCAAAGGCCGACGAACTGAGCTTCGTTGAGAACATCAAGGACATGACGGTCACCAGTGCTGACCCTTACCTCAACGAGCTTTTGGTAGCGAATTGCGAGCAAGCTCTTGCTCATCGACCGACGAAGCGAGGCACGTTGCGCTCGGCGGTGGAGAATGCAATTGTTCCGTTGCTGCCGCACGGGAAGGTGCGCGCGTCAGAGATCGCCGCCCGACTCGGCTTAAGCCAGCGAACCGCATCGCGCCGGCTCGCATCGGAGGGGGTGACATTTTCGGATGTTCTCGAGAGCCTGAGGGGCGATCTGGCGAAGCAATATTTGTCCGATCCAGACTTATCAATATCGCGAATTGCATGGCTGCTTGGCTATCAGGAAGTCAGCGCATTCACACATGCGTTTAAGCGGTGGACGGGAAAGACGCCGCGGGAAGCCCACGCTCGGTAGAGGCCGCGACCTGATCCGGCTCAGGTCATAGCGGCCTCAAAATGACAGGGCGGCCGCGGATCGACGGTTCAATCGGGATCGGTTTCTACAACGCGCCGCGCAGCTGCCCTCAATCAAGATAGGTAACAACGCCGGTCTCCAGGTCATAGATCGCCGAGACGATCTTCACCTTCCCCGCCGTGGTGAGGCCGGCGATCAGGGTGCTGGCGACAGCCAGCCTCGCCGTGGACCGCTTAGCGCTGGCTTTCGCCGCATTATTGACGAAATCGCCAGCATCGCCCTTGACGGCGAGTGCAGCGGGAACAATCGGCTCGATCATCGGGCCAATCGCGCCGGGATAGGTCGCGTTCTTGGTGACAACGTCACACGCGGCCTTCACGGCGCCGCAGCGGGTGTGGGCCAGTACGAGGATGAGTGGCGAGCCAAGTACGGCTGCGCCGTATTCGACCGTGCCGAGCGTCGCGGTGTCGACCAGATTGCCTGCGTTTCTGGCAACGAAGAGCTCCCCGACCCCACGGCCGCCGAAAATCAATTCAGGTGGAACACGGCTGTCGGCGCAACTGATAATCGTCGCCCAGGGCGCCTGATGCGCCGCGACCGAGCTGCGCTGCGCGGCAAGGTCGATCGAGCACAGTTCGGGATGGCTGACATAGCGCTTGTTTCCCGTTTTCAGCTTGGCAAGCGCCTCATCGGGCGAGAGCGCGGTCGGCGCCCCTGCGGCCGCACGAACTTCCCGGGTCACGCCGAGCCCGAGTGCGACAACAGCGGTCGCGCCGAATTTCAGCAAGTCCCTCCGACCGATCCCTCGCTTCTCACAATCGCAGTCCATGATCCTGTCTCCCCCATGGGCTCTGAGTGATGCGAACCACCTTCTCGATGCAGGATATCAGGTCCGGCGGGCTGGGCTTTTGCGGCTTGATTTTACGCCTCGGCTTTCAGTGTCTCGTGCTGGTTTTTACCCCGGGTGTGCCGGAGGTCGAGGTCGCAGTGAGCTGCCGCTGGAATGCCGCGCGATCGGGCTTGACCCATTGATCGATCCAGCCGAGTACGGTGTGGTACCAGAGAACACTGTCGGCGGGTTTGAGCACCCAGTGATTCTCCGCCTCAAAGTAGAGAAGTTTCGACGGGACGTGCTTGGCCTGAAGCACCTGGAACATTGACAGGCCCTGGCTCGGATCGACGCGGTAGTCGTTGCCGCCGTGGATGATGAGCATCGGGGTGCGGAAGTTGCGTGCGTAAGTGACGGGCGCCTGCTCAATGAGCGCCTGTGGATTCTGCCAGGGGGTGCCCTTGAACTCCTGCATCGTGCCGCCCACGAAATCGGCAGAATAGATTGCGGCTAGCAGATCGTACAGCCCATCGTGGGACACGATGGTGCGGAAGCGGTCCGTGTGACCCTCGACCCAGTTGGCCATGTACCCGCCATAACTGGCGCCGGCGGCGGCGGTGCGCGTCGTATCCACATACGGCCAGGTGAGCGCGGTATCCACCGCCTTCATCTGATCCTCATAGGGCGCACCACCCCACTGTCCCTTGATCGCGTCCATGAACTTGAGCCCGAAGCCCGTGGAACCGTGAAAGTTGGGCTCGATGATCACGTAACCGGCCGCCGCGAACAGTTGTGCGTTCCAGCGATAGTGGAACTCGTTGTTCCATGCTCCCTCCGGTCCGCCGTGCATGAGCAGCAACAGGGGATATTTGCGGCTCGGATCGAAGCCGGGCGGCTTCACCTGCCACGCCTGCACCGCCTCACCGTGCCAGCCGCGAAAAGTGAAACTCGAGACCTCGCCGAACTCGATGTCCTTGAGCACGTCGCGGTTAAGGTGCGTCAGCTGCGTGGGTAGCATGTCCTTGGCTGCGGGGAGATTGAGACGAAACAGCTCCGCGGGACGCGCCAGGGTCGAGTTGGAGAAGATCAGGAAGCTGCCGTCGCGTGCCACGTCGGGCTCACCGCTGCTGCCACTCGTCACCAGAGGTGTGAGCTGCAAGCTGGCGAGCTCAAGCCGCGCCAGCGACACCTCACCGTGATTCTCGAAGGTCACGTAGAGGCTCGAGCTGTCAGGCGCCCAATCGAAGGAGGCGATCGAGCGGTCGGTGGCCTCGGACAGGTTGCGATGCTCCCCGGTCGTCCGATCGTAGACGAAGAGCCGAACTTGATCCGTCTCCTGCATCGGGCGCAGCGTGGCACTGTAGGCGATGTAGCGCCCGTTCGGGGAGTACACTGGCGTGCGGTCGGTGGATTTGTTGGTCGTGACGGGCTTCGGCGTGCCGCCACTCACCGGCACCACGAACAGGTCGCTGTTGCCACTCAGTGACTCGTTCTCGACATAGCGCGAAAAGCACAGCTCGCGGCTGTCGGGAGAGAAGGCCACCTCCTCGCCCCCCTGCTCGCCCGCCCAGATCGGGGAGTCGACATCGCCCGGCGTCAGATCCGTCGCCGTGCCGCCCTCGGAAGGCATGATGAAGATGTGATTGCGCTGTCCGTCGACCCAGCTGTCCCACCGTCGGAAAGGCATTTCCGTTATCACGCGCGCCTTCACGGGATCGTCGGCGTGCTCCTTGAGGCGCTTTTCGTTGCAAGCCATGTCGGTGCACGAGGGGAAGACACTGATGGTGATCGCGAGCGTGTTCCCGTCGGGAGACAGGACGAACTGGGAAACGCCGGTGGCGAAACTCGTGATCTGCTTAGCCTCACCACCGGCAACCGCCAGGCGGAAGACCTGCGACTTATCGTCGATCCGTGAGCTGAGGAAGTACAGATAGCGGCCGTCTGCGGACCAGCGGGGCGTGTCATTCGATCCGTGATCGACAAAAGTGAGCTGCTGGGGCTCACCGCCTGCCGTGGCCACTCGCCAGAGATTGGTGACCGAGCGGTTCTTAGCGAGATCGCTGCGCGTAACAGTGAACACCGCCCACAGCCCGTCGGGCGAGATGCGCACTTCGCCCACGCGCGAGAGGTTTTGCATGTCCTCGACGCGGATTGGATGCGCTAGCGCCGCTGCGGTAAGGCACAGCAGGGTCAGCGCGCCGAGCAGCGTCCATCCGCGAGCGCGCGATGCATTGAGATTCATCATAGCTGGAGCCCCGGCGTGAAAATAAAGTCGTTTGTGTTCGAGTCTGGGCCGAAATCCTCGTTCCCCAATCTGCTGTACCTCTACTTGAGCAGAAATTCCTGAAGGAACTCCGCCGTCACGGCGGACTGCTTTCTCTGGGAACCGTGCCCTACATCCTTGCCATAATGTATCAGACGCGGCGTTCCTACCTGTTTGAGCGCCTCAACGCTTTGGTTAATTTCGCTCACGGGGACACGCGGCGCATTCTTGCCCGCAACCACGAGCATGGGTTTCTTGAACTTTTCGATGACTCCACCGGGCCCTGAAATCACCTAAACTTCCGCTCTGCCGAGCGAGCCTGAGGTTGCTGCGACCGGTCAGCGGAGGAACATGAATACGACATCTCCTCCCGGCACGCACAAGGCCCCAGACCCCGAGCAGATGCCCTTCGTCGCGCCGTGCCGCAGGTTGCCGGCAGTGGTGCCCTTTGGCTGGTTGCGGCTCGGCTGGCGCGACATGCTCGCGGCACCGGGGCAAAGCCTGTTCTACGGCGTCCTGCTCGCTGCGCTCAGTGCAATCATCGCCGTACTTGCTTGGCGGCTCGGACTCCTGGCCTTGTACCTCGGGCTCGCGAGCGGCTTTGTCTTCATCGGGCCACTGTTGGCGATGGGACTCTACTCGATCAGCTATCAACTCGAACAAGGCCACCGGCCCACGCTGGCCTTCAGCCTGCAGCAAGGTAAAGCGCACCTTCGCGACACGCTGCTGCTGGGCATGTGTCTGCTGATCGTGCTGCTGGTCTGGGCGCGTGCCGCTACCATCATGAGCGTTTTGCGGCCAAGCGAAGCAATCCCAACCTGGCGCGCCCTCATTCCGTACCTTGGTGTCGGAACAGCCATCGGCGCGCTGTTCAGCGCGATCGTGTTCGCCGCAACGGCTTTCTCGCTCCCTATGCTGCTCGACCGACGCACCGATCCCATCACGGCAGTTGTAACCAGCATCAACGCGTCTTTGCGCAACAAGCCAGCCATGCTGGTCTGGGGCGCGATCATCGTTACTGCGGTGCTGGTCGGGTTTGCGACGCTATTTTTGGGATTCATCCTGATCATGCCAATAATCGGCCATGCGACATGGCACGCGTATCGCGCTGCGATCGACGCCACCATATGGCCGCCGACAGAGCACACACGTTGACGGACGCTTCTGACCCGACTTGAGCCGTCGGGCTATCAGCGCTATACCACGATCAAGTCTGGCCGCGGTCGTGCCAGGAACTCCTCAATCGCTTTCAACAGGTCTCCCGGTTTGGAATTTCCGCCGCGCGGGACGGATTCTGGCCGCGAGGCGACGAATTGCCCTTTGGTGCTGGTTTTGACCCGCTTCCGCGTATCGCGAGTGACCATTCCGCGGCGTCGTGATCACGCCCTGGGCACGCGTTGCACGCCGAATTCGTGAGATCAGCTTATGTCTGATTGCTGGGCAGCTGGTGCGCGGGGTAGTGTGGTGGGGTCAAGAACAAGAGCCAGCACGCGGAGCTGCCATGGAAGTAAAAAGGGAGACTCAGACAGTGTTCCTGCTTAACGCGATCGCGATACCAGCGATCGCGTATTTGCTCATAGCGAACGCCTTGCATCTCGGCAACGACCCTAGGCTCATGCTCGCTATGGTGTTAGGAACAAGCGGCCTCGGATTGACGATGTGGCGCTGGTGGAGCGCCTGGCGAAGAGAGTTCGAAACCTAACCGGGCGCCACTTTCGGGTCGCAGGGGACCTCTGGTTGACCGCGCACCGCATCGCGCAGCTCGTTCACGCCCATTCCCATCACGGCGGCAATTGACCCCGGAGCGGAAGTACGACTTTCCCGAGAACGTGCGACGTGGTGAACTTCTGCCCAGACTCTCTCCCGAGCTGCGCAGCAATCCGGGCTATTCCAACAGCGGATGTCCCGCAGGCAACTGATGCGCGTACCAGGTCGCGAGCCGACGCCGAATCGTCTTCTCGCCGACTTGGTCTTCCGGCATTGGGGAAATGACCTTGTCATGCACGAGCAAGCGATAGACGTATAGTGCCTTGTCACTCGCCGAGTCGGTTGCTTCGAACTCGACGGCCTTGCGGGCTTGCGCATATTGAACACCCGCGAGCAAGGCCGCTTTGAATAATTCCGTCTCATGTTTGAGCTTTTTCATATTTCGCTCTGCAATCCTACACCACAGGCGGTGCGAGCACGGTAACCATCGCACGGCGCTACCGTTCGAATGCATTTTGACCCGCTGCGTATGGAGCCGCGCTTCCAAGCGGTCGAACGGCATTTGAGGTTTCCGGACTGAGTCGCGCCGCTCGCAGCAGGCCCTACTGGATTGCGGTCAGGCGTGCGAGCGCAGCCTGCAAGGGTTGTACTTCCGGTCGTGACCCAAGCAGTCCTCGGTGACCGTCGGCTCTCGGGCGGCTTAAATCGTTGGCACTTTCGCCCTCGACCATCAATGGTGTTCGATAGCACTTTGTCGTTGAATCAACGAATGCAGGGCGCGTGGCAGCGGACCTCTTGGGAGGTTTTGTTAGACATCAATTGTGCTTGATAGATCCTCCGTGGGTGCGGAGAGCCGTTGCTCGCGAAGAGACGCCGCGATTTGGGCGATTCCTTGCCAGGCTGCCTCGAAGGGCGCCGTTCGCCAACAAGCCGTTAAAAAAACGGGCCACAACTTCTCTTCGCAGTAGGGGTCGCTGCCCTAGTGCTTGGCCTAGTGATGCTCGTCTGGGGGGCCTCGATGATCTACAACCACTTCGCGCTGACATCAAGGCGTCTTAGCATGGAGCTGCTCGTCGCCGGAAGCGGCACGACAATTTGCCGACTTTTGAGCTTTAGTGTCATTCGAGCATTTCTGAAGTACTCGCTGTGCGTGGAGAAGGAGCCGCTGTTATGGCCCCAGGATGCCCTTGTTCGGTAAGCGCCCGGTAGATTTTCAGGACTTTTGAGACGTACTCAAGCGTTTCGATGAACGGCGGAATCTGTCCCGAATTTCGATCCACAGCGTCTTCGCCAGCATTGAACGCGGCGAGCGCGAGACGCACATTCTGGCGAAACCGATTGATTAGAAAGCCGAGGTAGCGCGCGCCACCCCGCACGTTCTGCCGCGGATCGTAGCGATTGGACACGCCAAACCGCGTCGCCGTCGCAGGCATCAGCTGCATAAGGCCAACTGCGCCGCGCTTCGAGACAGCACGGGAATTGAAACCCGATTCGACGACGATTACGGCCCTCAGCAGGTTGGGCTCAACGGCTACGGATTTCGCCTCCGCCTCGATGAGGGCATCGTACTGCGCGGCCCGAGCCAGAAGCCCGGGGTCGTAATGATCGCCACTGCGCGTCAACCCTTTGGGAGTCAGATCGAACAACGCGTATCGTCTCGAGTCCGGCTTGTCTGTGAAATGCGCGACCCCCTCGGCATCGACGTATTTATAGATGGGAGGCGATGCGCTGCAGATTGCGACCGCACACATGGTCATGGTGGCCATGGCGAATTTGACTAACATAATGAGCGGCTTCCAACGAGAAGCGTACCCAGATGGCTGGCACATCGCTGGGACCATGGTCACGGCTTGAGGCCGGAGCAGCGAATCGCTCCAGTGTCTACGTCACGGAACCGCTTCGGAGGCCCTTCAGGCATCCGACCGTATGTGCCGCGACGACTGTGCTGTCACCGGCGGTATAAGCCTTTCGATGCAGTGCCGGACAGCGGCACCCGTTAGACATTTTGCCGTCTTAGCCGCTGGGCGGGGCTCGCGTATCTCTATGGTTCACAGCGCGATGTCACGGCCGCCAAAGAGCTTGCTGAGAAAGCACAGCCAGTAATGGAAGCGCATCTCAACAGCAGTGCGCTGGCCCGTGCGCTTGCCGCGATGTGTGCGAAGACGGGGCAAACGCATGCAGCGTTTCTGTTTGGAGAATACAGGCGAGACAATGCCATCACGCAAAAGGATCTCAACACTGCGATGGCGTTCATGGCGCAATTAGCTGCGAATTAGCGCGAGCGTCAATCCCAGCAAATGCGCCGGGAGAGCGGTAGCCGGCGCGATAAGACATTTGTGGCGATGCTTATTCACCTATGCTGCGGATGGCAGCCTTCGGGGTCCATTGGGGGACACGCATCCCCATCCGTCAGTCTGATTGCCGCGGGCTAGGTGATGTAGCGTCGCGGGTGCTATTTCGCCGGAGCGTAGAAGTAATAGTCGGCCGTATACGGAATCTTTGCCTCGGTGCCAAGTTTCGAGCTGTCACAACTGGCCGCTGCGGGAGCCTGGCCGCCCTTGGTGTGTATCCTTTGAATGCTCGTCACCTGTGCGAACACGCCCGCGCCGGAGTGTCCAGTGGCGGTCACGAGCAGCCACGGAATCGAGTCGGGATCGGGCGAATCCACTTTGGCTGCGGCCTTTCCCGTCACTTCGCTACCGTCGTTATGCTTCCACGTCGGGCCCGCGTAATGATGGCCAACGACAGCTCCCTTCCGGTCGTGCAGCTGCGCTTCGGGAGCCTTCAACGTCCACCGCGATTGACCATCAGCTGCCTGCCGACAAACGTAGATTTGCGCGCCTGAGGCGTGCGCCCGAAACACGAGCCTCTCGCCCGCGGGCACCTTGACCAGATCCGGCACGTCCGGAGCGGAAGCGGCGTATGCCCCTGCCTGCATCCCAATGGTGGCCGCCAGTCCGAGCAGAAGCCGTTGCTGGCGCGTGGTCTTCGTCGTTTTCATCGGGGTATCTCCAATTTTGCGGCCCACCGGCTTGCTCCTGCGTTGCGTTGAGCCGTGCGGACGATTTGGCCTTCATCCGCCAGCGCCGCAAGGCTACGGCAGCCCAAAAGCACAGCCGGAAGCCGCCGTAACCAAAACAATACCGGATCTCGACTGCGACGTGATTGCCCTGCTTTTAGACTCACCGCCAGTAGGGATCGTAGCGGCCAGGGGAAAGTAAAGGGTTCACACATGCCACACGCACTAGCAGTCGCGGTTGAGATTTGTCTTGGGTACGTTGCCTTCTCCTTCTTCTGCACCGGACTATGGGGTGCGCTTGCTTTCAGAAGGGACCGCGCGCTTCAGGCGCAAAGGCCGCTCCGGGCGGCAGCGGCGCTCTGTCACGTACGGTCCTGAGCGCTCGCCGGTACTGCATGGACGCACCGCAGCACTGGGCAAGATTCGCCGCATGCCGCTCGGCCTCACCGGCGCCGAACCCCAGACTGCCGCAATGGCTTGCCGCTCGTACGCTTACCGCGAGCGGGCAAAGGCTATGGAGAATCCTGACATGCGGCGCCCGATCGAGGCGACGGCTGAGCGGTTCGCGAGGTTAGCGGAGACGTTCGAGGCTGTGCGCAGGCGTGGCGGGCGTAGCTGGCGCCTGGAGCGGGTTCGCGGTGCAGCTTGAGCGTCTCGCGTGCCAGCTCCGTAATCAGCAGGAGCACCCGGGTTGCACTAGCTTCTGGGGAGCCAAGAGGTTCAAACGCGATCTTGTGAAGTGCTGCGCGTAGTCTCTCGATCTCCGTCCTCATGTTGTTGGTATCCGCTGGCGCTACACCGCACGTGGGACATTCGTCTGTACTCATAAGAACGGCGCTCATATGTGTCCGTGCAGTGCAATGCACGCCTCCTCGGCCGCGATTTTTTTCCACGAGCGCCACTTGCGCCCGCGAATTCGTCGTTCGAAACAGCTACCTATCGCCCTGCAGCCCGCGGGTTGCATACAGGATGCCTTGCCGTCCATTACAGCTTGATGAACGAAAACCAATGCCCAGGCACTGGACTGTTGAGATCGTTCCGGACCCCGAGACCGAGGTGCAGGTGCTGATCGCGCGAGCGCTCGGCGAGAAGCCCGTTCTGCGTGTCGTTGAGAAGGAAACTGCGCGGGACGTTAGACGATCCGTTGGACGTTTGCCTTCGGAGCCAGCGTTAACGATGCAACCCATTGATTCTATGGCGCCCCCGGCCGGAGTTGAACACCCGCTTCTAAGCGATTGTTTCAGGAATATTTTCCCACCTCGCTCGCCGTGGGCGTACCCGCCACGGTACCCGTCCGGTTGGCACGTAAACCATAGTTGACAGGTCGTATCCTATAGGATACGGTGACTCGGGTGTACGAGATCCGCCGTTCGACAGCGTTCGACGCATGGCTGACGAACCTGAACGACTCGAACGCCAGGGCACGCATCGCCGCCCGTGTCGACCGACTCGCTTTGGGAAATCCCGGCGATGTGAAGCCGGTCGGAGGCGGCGTGAGCGAGATGCGGATCGACTATGGCCCCGGCTACCGCGTGTACTACGCACGCACGGACCGAGTTGTGTACTTGTTGCTCTGCCGCGGGACTAAGGCCACGCAGGACGCAGATATCAAACGCGCGATCGAGATGAATGCCGCGAGAGCCCGAGAGGTTTCGGCTGCTCGCCAGCGAAAGCCGAAGAAGAGGAAGTGATGTATGGCGACTCGAATTCGAAAGACCGAGAGATTTACTCGCTACGATTCTGCTGATTACCTCAAGACTCCGGAGGATGTGGCCGAGTACCTGGTTGCCGCCTTTGAGGAGGGTGGTGACGACGCCGCGTATATGGCTCACGTCATCGGTATCGCCGCGCGCGTACACGGCGGAATGACGAAACTCGCCAAGGAGACCGGCATGACGCGCGCCGGGCTCTACAAAGCGCTCTCGAAGGACGGGAATCCGAGCTTCGATACCATCGTGAAAGCGATGCGCGTGCTCGGCGTGCGACTCGTCCCCCAACTAGCCACATCGTCATAGAGCCCCCAACCTCTGCTCTCAGGACGAGCTATGCCTCGTAAACCGGCGCTATCGGCCAAAGGACTAAACCGCTCGCGCGGTAGGGGTGGCTTCGATCGAGGCCTGCAGTTTTCCGATCTCTGAGGCTCTGTTCGTATGTTGTGGAGCGAGGCATTCCGCCTCGTTCTACAACCGGAGCTTCAGTCATGAACACCCCGACACCTAAGGTTTCGCCGCTGCGTCAACGCATGATCGAAGACATGCGGATCCGCAAGCTCGAGCCCAAGACCCAGAGCGGCTACATCCGCGCCGTACGCCATTTCACCGTATGGTTCGCTCGCTCGCCCGATCAGGCCAGTGCTGAGGATCTGCGCCTCTTTCAACTGCATCTGATCGATCAAGGCGTCTCGCCGATCACGATCAACGCGACACAGACCGGACTGCGCTTTTTCTTCGAGATCACCCTGGATCGCCCTGAGATCACGGGCAAGATGCGCCCCGTTCGTGTCGCGCAACGCTTGCCGGTCGTGCTCACCCGCGAGGAAGCGACGCGCCTGATCGACGCCACGCGTAACCTCAAGCACCGCGCCGCCCTGTCGGTGGCGTACGGCGCGGGCCTTCGCGCCAGCGAAGTGGTTGGCCTCAAGGTCGGTGACGTCGACAGCAAGCGCATGGTGCTGCGCGTCGATCAGGGTAAGGGCCGCAAGGACCGCTATGCACTCCTGCCGCCGGTGCTGCTCACGCGCCTGCGCGGCTGGTGGCGTTACGCCCGCGCCGAGGGCAAGGTGCTGCCCGACGGCTGGCTCTTTCCGGGCCAGGATCCGATGGAACCGATGAGCACCCGGCAGCTCAACCGCGCGGTGCACGAGGCGGCCACCGCCGCGCACATCGACAAGCGGGTGTCGATGCATTCGCTCCGTCATGCCTTCGCCACGCACCTGCTCGAGCAGAAGGAAGACATCCGCACCATCCAGGTCCTGCTCGGCCACAAGAAGCTCGAGACCACGGCCCTCTATACCCACGTGGCCACGGCGACGCTCAGCCAGGTCATCAGTCCGCTCGACAGTACCCGACCGACCTAGCACCGAGGCGTGTCACGCCTGGAGGTCGCGGACATCTTCCGCGCCCACGGGCCGACCTGGCGACACCAGGAGCGTGGGCACTTGAGCCTCGGCCAGCTCAAGGTCATGTCGGCCGTGGAGCACTGCCGCAGCGCCGCGCTGGGCGGTCACGCCCTGCGTTGTTCTTCTTGTGCGCAGCCTCAGGTCGCCTACAACTCCTGCCGTAACCGCCACTGCCCCAAGTGCCAGGGGAGCGCCGCGCGGCGCTGGCTCCAAGCGCGCTGCGCCGATCTCTTGCCGGTGGACTACTACCACGTGGTCTTCACCCTGCCGGCGCCCAGACTTTTCCAGAGATTCCTCTGATGATGTTGCCGTCAAGGGTGCGCATGCCCAGTGCGTAACGGGGCAGATCGTCCAGGATGAATCCCATGAAATTTCTTCGGATAAGACAGGTAATGCAGGCTACCGGGCTCTCTCGCATGACGATATACCGCCTCGAGCTCGCCGATAAGTTCCCCGAAGCGTAGGCAGCTGAGTAAGAATTCAGTCGCTTGGTTGGAGTCCGACATTTCGGAGTGGATCGACTCGCGCCCTGTGGCGCGGCTACGAGCAGTCACTGAGCTGTCTCGGACCGTCGATTAGTTCGGACTATCCCTTCGCGTCCCACGCGGAATCACTGCAGCCCGCCTCTCCAGGGGCTGCGGTAGGGGTACTCCGCGGCGTTGGTTTGCCGGAAACGTCCGAGTGTTCAAGTGCTTACGCACCCATCCGTGCTGCAACCCGGGGAGCCATTAAAACAATCACTTACGGCCGCTTCTTCGCGCTTCTCAGAGCCGTTTGTTTCCTGCCAGTTCCGCGATCTTGACGGCCTTATCGTCTCAGGGCATCGAGTGTGTAGAGCGTGAGCGTCTTGTGCTCGCGCGCGCGAGGATCTCCTGGGCGCGCTTGAGCGCAACTGCCGGCTCGTGCATGAGCGTCTCGGCCATGTGGCCGTAATTACCATCGTCGATCAGTTGACAAGCGGGTCATTGCTTCACGGCGCTGTGCGCCCCCGCGGAGTGACGTTCCCCAACCGTAACAGCGAAGCTACCGCCAGGCTGACTGCACCCCCAATTGCAATGTCTTCGAGCCGAGCGATACCCGACGCTCTTTCCTGCGGGATGAGAATGCAGAACATCACTACTACGAATACCGTATAGGCCGCTTGTCCGGCCAGGAGGCCGACGGCGGTTGAGGCGTACGCGGAACCAAACACGCACAAGGGTAGGATCAGCCAATACCAGACCTGCTGCCCGCCTACGATTGCCACCACCAATGCGCCGATCGCATAGCCGAGAACGGTCCCTGCCTGCTGCTGCCAGAAGGTCCGCGCGGCTCCGATCTTGGTGTTGAGCACCGGAAGGACCCCCAAAATCACCCAGAACGCGTGGTCCACTCTCGCAACGCGCGTGAGCAGAACTACGAGACTAAAAGCCAATCCGGCATGGATAGCTTTGGGCAGCCAGTCGAAACGCTCGCCGGCAATAGCTCTCGCGGCATTGTCGTTTTGCTGGCTGGTAACCCCTGCCGAGTCACTGCGTGGGAGTGAGAACCAGATTAAGAGGAGTGACGGTTGCGCGACGATTCCGGCCAAGAGCCAGCCGGCCACATGAGGAGCGATGAGGCGGGCGGGCGCAGGCACAGCGACTGCGCACAAGAAGGACAGGAGGAGTGCTTGCCCAACAGGTGCAACGCGGCGGCTCGCCAGCGCCGGCAGTTCTGCTAGGAATCCGGCCGCCAGCGTTCCGCCCACCGCCAACCACGCAACAGGCGATGCAAGAGTGCCAAGAGTCACTGTGATCACACCTAACAGGGTGAGCATCGCAGCCTGCGCAAATCTGGTCCTGCCTGCGGGTTCGTAGTCCACCAGCACCTGATGCGCGAAGGTGCCGAAGACCGCAAAGCCGGCCGCCGCAGGCTGCCTGATGACGACGAGAGCCAGCGCAAAGAGCGACGGGACTACGATTGCGGCGCGGGCAGCTCGAGACAGCGCTGCCACGCGTCTGTCATGTTCATTGAGGGCTTGCATGGTCTACGTGGTAATTCAGGTCGCCCAGCAGCCGTAGCCTGTAGCGGGGCCGTATTGGCAATTGCCCTCGCTCAACGGCTTAAGGTACGGTAATGCTCGCAACCAGTATCGCTCGTAGGCTCTGGAAATAAAAAAGGGAGATGCAGTGTCCTCAATCCAACACGAGCTGAAGATTTCCGCATCCCGGTCTCAGATCCTCGAAGCCCTGACCAAGGATGCGCACCTGGAACGCTGGCACGGTGCACGAGTGAGCGAAGCCTCCGGGACACTGAAGCTGGTGTACCCAAGCGGGGTCGTATTCCGCTGGCAGATCACTGAAGCCGGACCGGACCGGGTCACCTGGAAATGCATCGAGGGTCCCGGAAACTCGGTCGGCACGCAGGCGATGTTCGCGATGAAGGATGCAGGAAACGGCCGAACAGCAGTTGCATTCGAACATACAGGATGGTCTGAAGCCGACCCTAGTCTGCGAAAATGCAATACGCTCTGGGGATCATTGCTGCATCAGTTGCAGCAGCATTTGGCGCCCACGGACAACCACACCGCGAAATTATGAATCGATGCATCGCGCTGACGGCCTGCATCGATCTGAGGGGAGTCAATGAGCCTCCAACGACCTATGATCGTCGGGATCAGCGGCGCGAGCGGCACGATCTACGGAGTCCGCCTGCTTGAAATCCTGCGCGCTCTCGGGGTACCGACCCATCTCATAGTGACCAGCGCCGGGCAGATTACCCGAGCCCATGAGACGGACCTGTCGGCGCGCGAACTGTCCGATTTGGCACACACCACGCACGCCATCACGGACGTGGGTGCGGCCCTCGCGAGCGGTTCATTTCGCACCATGGGAATGGTGATCGCTCCATGCAGCGTGCGGACGCTCGGCGCGATCGCCGCCGGCACGACGGATAACCTGCTGACCCGCGCGGCCGATGTGGTGCTGAAGGAGCGTCGGCGTCTAGTCCTGTTGCTGCGGGAATTCCCGCTGCACGCCGGCCACATCAAGAACATGCTCGCCGTGACGGAAATGGGGGCAATCGTCGCGCCGCCTGTACCGGCGTTCTACACCAGACCTGCCTCTATCGAGGACATGGTCGACCAGACCATTGGCCGTGTCCTCGATCTCTTCGGCCTCGAAGTTCCATCCCTGCCGCGTTGGGGGGAGTCGATCGGCCTGCGCAAGCCCGCATCTGTTGCAGCGGCGTCGTTGCCCGCGAGTCACCGCGCAGCGGAATCGACCGGCATCGAGCCCTAGCGTCAACTCGCCCGTTCGCAAGAGTCGAGGACAATAAACCATGGGAACTCCCAGCACGACGTCGACGACCAAAGCCCAACAGGGCATGGCGGATTTTGTTCTGGCTATGGAGAAGGCGGGTCTGCTCACGCGCATCAAGGACGAAAAACGTGTGGACGAACTCCCGCTGCTCATGGAGGCTTCTCCAGAGCGGGCAATTTTTGTCGAGAAGATCAAGGACTCCGAGTTCTCGTTCCTCGCCAATGCCTACGCAACGCATGCGCAATTCGCCTGGGCCCTCGGTTGTACGAACAGCGAGATTGGTGCGCGTATCAGCAAACTGGCGCAGGGTCGCATTAAACCCGAGGTGGTGAATACCGCGCCCTGTAAGGAGGTCATTCTCAAGGGTGCGGATGTCGATATAACGCGCTTACCCATGTTTCTGCATCACGACCGTGACGGTCACGCGTATACCAGCGACAACCTTGTCGTAACCAAGGATCCCGACAGCGGGATTCCGGACTGGGGAATTTACCGTTCCATGTTTCGCGGCAAGAATGAGAAGAACTTTGACATGACCTGCACCAGTCATCGTGCCCGACATCACGCCCTTAAGTATCAGGCACGCGGACAGAACATGCCGGCCGCCCTGCTGCTTGGAGGGCCGACGCTGGACAAGCTCGCCGCTCTTGCAGGAGTGCCGGGGGATACAAACGATTTCGAAGTACTGGGCAGCTTTTACGGTCGCCCGGCGCAGATGGTGAAGTGCGAGACCATAGACCTAATGGTGCCTGCCAATGCCGAAATAGTGTTGGAGGGGCACGTGATGACCACGGAAGGATGGGTGCACGACGAGGGACCTTACGGAGAGTTTACGGGCATGTACGGCGGCGGAATGAAGCACAATCCTCGCTTCGTCATACAGTGCATGACGTACCGCAAGGGAGGCATCTATCAGCACGCAACCATTGGCGGAAAGCACCCGGGATATACGGACAACATGGTGCAGCTGCCGGCGATTGAGAGCGATCTTTTCAACGCCTTGTTACAAGCCGGCATCAACGTCCTCGATGTTCGCTGTCCGCCGGCCGGACTGTCGAACATTGCATATGCTAGGATCAAAACGAGCGGAGGCGGCGATGCAAAGCAGGCGTTGGGCATCATGCTCACTTGCTCAAAGCAAGGCCTGCCAAAGATCGCAATGGTGTTCGATGACGACGTTGACATCTGGGATGACAATCGCATCGCGCAATGCATGGCGTTCCGCTATATGCCGGATCGCGACACGATCATGATTCCCCACTGCAACACCATGTCGACGGATCCCAAGATCGGGGACCCGGACAAGCCGTTCGATTGCTCGAAGATCGGTCTGGACTGCACTATTCCATTGGTAGGTGAATGGAATCGCCAGAACTTCGATTGGTCCGCCGCAGTAGATCTGGGCACGCCGCCGGTCGTGCAGCCTCTGTCTGAAGATGCCTTGACGGCTGCGATGACGGCATTCATAAAGGAAGCGCCGCGGAGTTGGAAAGAGATCCTGCTGAAGTTCCACGGGCAGCCGTACCCAGTGATCTATCGGGCCTTCAGCAACCTGCGCCATGAGCTCGGACGCACGAACGACAGCCCGTGGTTCCGGTATACCTTCTCCACCAGCGACTTTGCGCCTATTACCTCGACACCGCTGTCGAACTACGATCCACGCCATCAGCCCACCCCATCCGTCGTGCCGGCAAAGGGCACTTAAAGCGACGCTAAGAGAGGGATTGCTCCGTCGTGCGCAGCGGCGGGATCGCATCTGTGCGCTGCTAACAGAACGCAAACCAACGCGATAGCCACTCGCCGGCGAGTCCTCCCAAGCGTCGGCAATTGAGCAGAAATTTCGTAGCGTGGCTCGATATCGCTGAGTGGGCGAAATCGCGACCGACGACTCACACCGTTGGTCCGCCTTGGAAGATCAGGCGATCACACGAAATGTCATGCGAGATCGCCCCAGCCCGCTTCTGTCGGGGCACGCGCCGGGGTGCGTCCTGCGCGGGACATCGAGAAAACCTTCAAGACTCAGCGGCTTAGCCGATAGGAGTCGCTGCAACCCGGAGCGCGACGCCGCCAATCGTAGTCCGGTCTCACGCAGGTTTTCGAAAAGGCACCACGTTTGCACCGGTACGCAGACCGTCGAGGTAGTCCGCCCACGCCTGCATCATTTTGCGACGCTCATCGAGACGTTGCGATCTGTTATACGCCGCTCGCACTTCATTGCGCTCCTGGTGCGCGAGCTGCAGCTCGATGATGTCCGGCGGGAAGCCGAGCTCGTTCAATAACGTCGACGCCATCGCGCGGAATCCGTGCCAGCTCATCTGCTCGCCCGTATATCCGATGCGCCGAAGGGCTGCAGTAATGGCGTTGTCGCTCAGCGGCCGGAGCCCGCTCCGCGGTGACGGGAACACATAGCGCCCTCTTCCCGTCAGCGGCTGGATGTCGCGGAGAAGGGCCACAGCTTGGCGTGCCAGGGGCACGAGATGCTGCTGGCGCATCTTCATGCGATGCGCCGCGATCCGCCATTCAGCCGCATCCAGATCGATCTCGGTCCACTCTGCGGCGCGAAGCTCGCCGGGGCGAACGAAGACCAGGGGAGCGAATTTCAACGCAGCCTCGACCACGGGGTGCCCGCGGTAGCCATGCAGAGCCCGGAGGAGCTGTGCCACCTCGCGCGGGTCCGTAATCGCTGCCCGATTCGTAACGGTCACGGGGGCCAGGGCGCCCCGAAGATCGGCCGTTGGGTCGCGCTCCGCGCGCCCGGTCGCGATCGCATAGCGAATAACTTGGCCGACACGTTGCTTGGCTCGGTGTGCCGTTTCGTGCTTGCCGCGGCGCTCAAGCCTCCGAAACACTCCGAGGAGTTCGGGCGCCGTCAGCGCTGCGATGGGACGGGAACCAATGTAAGGAAAGAGCAGATCTTCAAAGGTCCACACGGCCTTCTTCATCGTCTTAGGCGCGAAGGGCTGCTTCCCCAGCCACTCTCGCGCGATCGACTCGAACGTATTGGCGCAGCTGGCGCGCTCGGCACGCCGCTCCGCGGCTGGATCCCGACCGGACTCAAGCGCGGTGTGCATTCCGGCACGCCTGGCGCGTGCGGCCTTGAGTGAGGTCGCGGGATACGTGCCCAGGCTCACCATCGATTCGCGGCTTCCGAGCGTGTACCGCAGCCTCCACTGCTTCGCGCCTGCAGGAGTGACGAGGAGGTAGAGCCCGCCACCGTCCCGAAGCTTGTATGGGCGGGTCCAGGGTCGGGCGCTTCGAATGCGCCCTTCGGTCAGAAAATCGGTAGCAGCCAATTCGTACCCGTCGGGGTTCTCCGTACCCGTCATTGTACCCGTCTTGGTTTCCGTACCCGTCGTTTTTGGCCGTTACGGCGTGAGCGCTCCTGAGCAGCAGAATTCTCACGAAATACCGATTTTTATAGTACTTCGTGAGACACAGAGAGCGCGGGTGATACACCCTGAGGAGAGCGTCTGGCGCCCCCGGCCGGAGTTGAACCGACGACCTACCGCTTAGGAGGCGGTCGCTCTATCCACTGAGCTACGGGGGCGCAGCGGTGGCAGTGTACCGGCGCCCCCGCAGCGACCACCATCCCCTCCCGCCAGGGTCAGGCGTAGTATCTGGCAGCGCTACCCGGGACTCTCGCGTGTCCCCGCATTCCCGACCAGGAGGCGCCCATGACCACGTCCGTCAGTGTCGGCAGGCCCGTAGGGCTCCACTTCGAAATTCGTCACGTGCCCGCGCGGCAGGTGCTCGAATGGCTCGATCGGGGCTGGCGCGATCTGCGCGCGATCGGCTCTCCGGGACTCGCCCACGGCGCATTGATCGCGATCCTCGGCGGGGTGCTACTGATGCTGAGTAGCAGCCATATGTACCTCGTTGCGGCGGCGGTAACCGGCTACCTGCTGGTCGGTCCGATCATGACCACTGGCTTGTGCGAGCTCGCACGCCGACGTGCCGCACATGAGTCGCTCGACTTCGATGCGTCGCTCAGGGCGCTGGCGCGAAATCCGGAAGGATTAATGCATTTCGGCGGCATACTGGCGCTGATTGCCTTGGTGTGGTTCGCGATTTCTGCGACGTTGCTAGGGTCGGTGTTGAACGCTTCGGTGCCCACGCTCGCCGTCGCGTTGTGGGGTGGAGCCGCGACCCTCAGTGCTGCGCAGCTCCTCGGCTACATCGCCTGCGGCGCAGTGCTGGCGGTGGCGGTGTTCACGGTGTCGGTGGTCGCGATACCGCTCATCATCGATCGGCATGCAAGTGCCGCAGAGGCGATGCGCGCGAGCTTCCGTGCAACCCTGGCCAACCTCCCCGCAATGATCGTCTGGGCGGCGCTGATCACAGGTCTCACCGCGATCGGCTTCATTACGCTACTCGTCGGCATGGTGATCGTCGCACCGCTGCTCGGCTACGCGACCTGGCACGCCTACCGAGACGTCATCGGATAGCAACGGCCGCGCTTGCCTCATTTGCCGGCGACCGGCACTCCCAGCGGGTCGCCGACGAAACCCGGGGCGCCGGCGTGCCGCAGTGCAGGTATCTGAATCGCCTGGGCTACCTGCGCTCGCCGGCCTCCGCGAGCCTGCGTAGCTCCGGCACGTCTTCGATGCGACGCGCGACAACGTCATCGCGCACGCGCTGTAGCCATTTGCGATCGAGGCGACGCTGCTGTTCGAGGTGCGCCAGCAGATGACGACCGCCCGTAGACAGCAGCGATGCAAGTTGCAGGCGCACCGCAGCCAATTCCTGCAATAGCTCCGTCTGCCGCCGGACCCGCACTCGTAACAGCTCGGCCACCTTCGCCGCATCGGCCAGATGCAGAAACAGCATCGGCGCATACAGGGTCTCGGCCACCGAGCCGTCCGCGGCAAAACGCTCGAGCAACAGTTCCTGAAACCGGCGCCTGCCCTTTGCGGTGATTCGGTAGACGGTGCGCATACCGCCCCGGGCGACACGCTGGCGGCGCACGGGGGCGATATGACCGCTGCGCGCCAGCTGGCGCACGGCGTAGTAGAGCGTTCCCACGTCGACATCTGTGTAGCACTCGACCATGGCCCGCTCCAGGCGGCGTTTCATCTCGTACGGATGCAAGTCGCCGCGATGCAGCACGCCGAGTATCAGTAGCTCTGCTTTCATAGTTTAATTATACTATTTGAAACAAAGCTAAGGGCTGCACGGGTACAGGTATGAAGCGCTCGATTCTCGCCGTTGCCGGCGTGCTGGTGGTATGGATCATCGTGGCATCCCTCCTCGATCGGGTCTTGCGTCTCCTCATCGCAGGTTATGCAGCAGCCGAGCCGAGCATGCATTTCACGCTCGACATGATGCTGGCGCGCCTCACTATCGGCGCGCTGACCTCGCTGTGCGCCGGAGCTGCGGCGGCGCTGCTCGCCCCCCGGAGGAAACCCGTGCCCTGGGTTGCCGGCGCAATCGTGCTCGCGCTCTTTCTGCCTGCACATGTGCGCTTATGGGAGCTGTTTCCCGTCTGGTATCACCTGACATTTCTGGTGACGATCGTGCCGCTGTTTGTGGCCGGAGCAGCCCTGGCGCGGGCCCGCGGCCTCGCGAACGCGCAGCCGAGCACGGCTGACGACGGACCTCGATAGAAGGAAACTGGTGGATGCCAACCGGACCGGTAAGAGCAGTAGACCCCGCGCACCCACCCGAGTCCCATTAGGAACGTCTGAGATCGGCAAAGAGTCCGTCCGGCACCGGCCGCCGGCCCCCTTTTGCAATCGAACAAGCTCTGGCTGGCCGGCACTCCCAGGCCTTGCCCGAGCCCGCCTTGCTCGGGCTCGGAATTCTTGCTGATGTCCACAGCAGACCCGTCGAATCTTGGCTTGGCGAGCTCAATTGAGAGAAAGCCAGGACCGGGAGCGACCTCGAGTACCCTATCCTTGCGGGTGGTGCGGTCGTACCAGCGCGCGACGCTGTCATCGCGCCGCGACCGATTGACGCGCAAAGCCGCATGAGCTCAGTTACAACAGGCACCGTAAGTCCAGAATCCGGTGCAGTCATGCACCGCGGCATGATCACGTTGTCGATCATGCTGGCGACGGTCATCCAGGCGATCGACTCAACAATCGCTAACGTCGCGCTGCCGCACATGCAGGGAAATCTCTCCGCCTCGCAGGATCAGATCACCTGGGTGCTCACCTCTTACATCGTCGCCGCCGGCATTGCGACCCCGCTGGCGGGGTGGCTGAACGATCGCTTCGGAATCAAGCGGGTCCTGCTGGTATCCATCGCGGGGTTCACGGTGGCATCGGTGCTCTGCGGAATTGCCGACTCGCTGGCGCAGATCGTGTTCGCTCGGCTGCTGCAGGGACTGTTCGGCGCAGCGCTGGTCCCACTGTCACAGGCCGTACTGCTCGAGGTCTATCCGCGCGAGCAGCACGGCTCCGCCATGGCGGTGTGGGGCGTCGGTGTCATGATCGGCCCCATTCTCGGTCCGGCGCTGGGAGGGTGGCTGACAGAAAACTGGAGCTGGCGCTGGGTGTTCTTCATCAACGTGCCGATCGGCTCGCTCGCTTTCTACGGCATCGGTCGATACATAAGGGCGCACCCGCCGGCACGCCGTGTGCGCTTCGATCTGTTCGGCTTCGCCACCTTAGGCGTCACGATCGGCGCGCTGCAGTTGATGCTTGACCGCGGACAGCTGAACGACTGGTTCGCATCGAAAGAGACGTGGGCCGAGGCAATTACGCTCGCGGTCAGCCTCGCCTACTTCGTGGTGCACACGGCATTCACCCCGGCGGGAAAGTCCTTCTTGGATTACCGGCTGCTCAAGAATCCGAACTACGTCTCGGGTGTGATACTCATGTTCCTCATCGGGATGATCCTGTTCTCGACCCGTGCGCTGATCGCCACGATGCTGCAGAATCTGATGGGCTATCCCGCGACCCTCACCGGGCTGCTCATGGCGCCGAGCGGCATCGGCACGATGCTGGCCATGATCATCGTCGGCCGTCTGTCGGGGCGTGTCGACCTGAGGCTGCTCCTGGGCGTTGGGTTTGCGATCACGGCACTCTCGCTGTGGCAAATGGTGCACTACGATCTCACCCTCACCGAGCGGCAGATCATCTGGCCCGGCGTCTTGCAAGGAGTCGGCCTGGGGATAGTCTTCGTGCCCCTGGCCGCCGCCGCCTTTGCGACGCTGACGCCGGAGTTGCGCGCGGACGGCACCGCCTTCTTCAGCCTGATGCGCAATATCGGCAGTGCAATCGGCATCTCCGTTGCGCAGGCACTGCTCGTGCGCAACACGCAAAGCGCCCACACCGGAATTGTGGAAAACCTGACATTCATGCATCCCAATTTGCTCACGAGTCCGCTCAGTTCGACGCTCCACCGCGGTTCCCAGGCGGGATGGGAGGCGTTGAACGAGGAAATCACGCGCCAGGCCGCAATGATCGCCTACGTCGATGACTTCCTGCTGTTGCTCATCCTGACGGTTATCGTCATCCCTCTGCTGGTACTGATACGGCCGCCCAGGACGGAGGCGGCACTGGCTACAGATACCATCGCTCTGGAGTGATCCGCAGCCCTCGGGCACGCTATACGCGGTCGTTCCCACCGCGCATCGCTTCGGCGCCGGTGATCAGCTCAAGCACTTCAGCCGTAATCTCGGTCTGCCTCGCCTCACGGGCGCTCTGACGTAACTCGGATAGCTTCCTGGTCACGTTATCGTGGGCGGCTTCCATAGTTGCGAAACGAGCGGCGTTCTCGCTCGCGATCGATTCGACGGCCGCCTCTGTCAGGAGTGCGAACACGTATTCGGCCATCAGCTTCTCCAGCAGCCGTCGCGGCGGCAGATTGTGAAGCGGCACCTGCCGCGGTTGCGTCGCCGCCAGAGCCTGGGTGTCGAGCGGCAGCAACGGGCGCCGTTCGATCGTGTGAGCGACGCCCTCCCGGTAGCGGCCAAACATCACTTCGATCCGGGAGATTTCGCCCTTTACGATGCGGGCGTAGAGCTCGCCGGCGAGATGGTTGATCGTATCTGGCGCGCCGGCCACCCGGGTCGCCATCGGCCTCGTCCAGAGCACCTTCCGTCCTCGCTCGAGCGTCAATGCGGCGCCCCGGCTTCCCAGCACGAAGAGCAGGTCGCTTGGCTCGAGGATCGCTTCCGTCGCCTCGATCAGCTTCTCGTTGAAGCCGCCGACAAACCCATGCTCGGTCGCATAGAGAATGAGAGCCCGGTGCCCGTGCTCCGCGCCGGTCTCCAGTACGGGCTGCGGCATGAGCACAAGCGCGCCACCGATGGCCGCCGCCATCGAGTCGGCATAGCGGCGAATGCCGGGCAGGGTGCGCTGTGCTTCCTGCACACGCATGCCGGCCAGCGAGCGCATCGCCCCGACGATGTCCAGTAGTTCGTCCATGCTGGCGATATGCGCCTGTACCGCCGCGAAGCGCGTCATGGCTGCCCCTGCGGCGTCGCGGAAGCCGCCACCGAGCGGGAAAGCGCGACCAGAGCCGCCTTGAGACGCGCGCGTAAATCATCCGAAAGTGCCCCCACCTGATCGTCGAGCGACACGACTTCGGAACAGTGCCCTACCAGCCAGGGTTCCAGGCCTGCCCGAAACGCAGCGATGCGATCAAGCGGTACGTCATCGAGCACGCCGTCACCGAGCGCACACAGCAGAGCTACCTGCTCGCCCAGCGACAGCGGCGCGAATTGTCGTTGCCCGAGCACGGCGCGGATGCGCTTGCCATGCTCGATGACCTTGCGGGTGCGCTCATCCACCATGGTGCCGAAGCGGGTGAATATCTCCAACTCCAGGAACTGCGCGAATTCGAGCCGCAGACTTTCCGACAGGGACTTCAGCACCGGCACCTGCGTCTTGCCACCGACGCGCGAGACGCTCCTCCCGACATCGACGGCAGGCTTCTGGTCTTCGTAGAACAAACGCGGATCGAGATATATCTGACCGTCCGTGATCGATATCAGGTTGGTAGGAATGTAGGCGCTGATGTTGCCGGCCTGGGTTTCCGCAATCGGCAACGCCGTCAGCGAGCCGCCGCCCCGCTCCGGTGAGAGCTTCGCCGCCCGTTCCAACAGGCGCGAATGGATATAGAAAATATCACCGGGATACGCTTCGCGTCCCGGCGGCCGGCGTAACAGCAGCGACAGCTC
Organism: uncultured Gammaproteobacteria bacterium; assembly: GCA_963837075.1. GTDB lineage: Bacteria > Pseudomonadota > Gammaproteobacteria > Steroidobacterales > Steroidobacteraceae > 13-2-20CM-66-19. The sequence continues at coordinate 3,374,012 of CAWILY010000009.1, forward strand.
CCGGTAAGACGCCGCGTGCTTGGTGAGATCGTCGATCACAAGCAGCACGTCGCGCCCGCGCTCCATGAAATACTCGGCCATCGTGCAGGCCGAATAAGGGGTCAGCCACTGAAGCCCCGGGGGGGCATTAGCCTCGCCGATTACGAAGATGCAGCGCTCCGGCGCCCCATACCGGCGCACCGCCTCGATTACGCGTGCGACCGAGGAAGCCTTCTGACCGACCGCGGCATAAACGCAGATCACGTCGCTCGATTTCTGATTGATGATCGTATCGACCGCGATGGCGGTCTTGCCGGTTTCGCGGTCGCCGATAATGAGCTCCCGCTGACCTCGGCCAAGCGGGATCATGGCATCGATGACCAGCAGTCCGGTCGCTAGCGGTCGCGTGACCAGCGCGCGCTCCACGATCGCCGGGGCGGGCTGCTCGACCGGGGAGAACTGCATCGATTCAAGCGGTCCCTTGCCATCGAGCGGCACGCCGAGCCCATCGACCACGCGACCAAGGAGCGCATTGCCGACCGGAGCTCGCGCAACCTCACCCGTGCCGCGCACGATGCTGCCAGAGGCAATTCCGCTGCTCCCACCCAGCAGCACGCAACCGATCGTTTCCTCGCCGAGATCGACCGCGAGGCCGCGTACGTTGCCTGCAAAGACCAGCAATTCGTCAAGACGCGTCTCCGGCAACCCCTGCACGGCCGCCACGCCATCGCCGACCTGAACTACACGTCCGATCTGTTCGATCCGTGGCTTCAATGCCAGAGTACCGAGACGCCGGCGGCTGCCCTCCAGCCAAACATGCAATTCCTCAGTGAGCGTTGTCATAAGCACCAAGCTCCGAGCGCGCGGCCTCAAGCGCGCTTTGCCACGAAAAGCGCAGTACGGCGGTCGGAAAATGCAGCTCCGCGCCGGCGATCAGCTGCGGGCTCACGTCGAAGGAAACAGTGACCCCCTGGCCCAGCAGGCCGCGCAGACGGTCGCGCCATGCGTCGGCCATTGACGCGGGCAATTCGGCTGCCGTGACCACGGTCAGGCAGTGACCAGCGGCGAGCTGGCCGCTGAGCGCGTCGCGTTGCGACTGCGGCAGGCCATTAAGGTGTTGCTCGATGTGCTCCATCCACGCTTCGGCGCGCAGTTGGATGGGCACCTCCGCCAGTAGCTGCTGAGCGAACTCGGCGCCGAGATCGACGGCCATCCGCCGGGCCTCCTCGAGCGCGTGCTCCCGCTCCACCGCCAGAGTCCTGCGCGCGCCATCGAGCAAAGCCCGCGCATCGCGTTCGGCATGGGCACGGCGCGCTTCGATGAGTTCCTGCGCCTGAGCAGCGGCGGCCTTGAGCGCCGCCTCGCGCTCGGCCGTCAGCCCATTGCGATCCGCTTCTGTCGCGGCAAGCTGCGCCTTCGCCCTGTCCTGTGTGGCCGAGGCCGCGGCGTACTGCCGCGCGATCTCGGCCTTGCGCGTATCGATCATGCGCAGCACCGGCCGGTAAAGAAAGCGATGCAGGAGCCAGACTAGGATCGCGAAGTTGACGGTCTGCAGACCTACGGTCCACCAATCAAGGTGCATCGGTCACCGCGCAAACGGATTGGCAAAGAGCAGCAGCAGCGCGACCACCAGGCAGTAGATCGCCATCGTCTCGATCATCGCGAGACCAACGAACAGGGTGCGCGAGATCGTGCCGGCCGCTTCGGGCTGACGTGCGATGGCGTCCATCGCGGCTGCCACCGAACGGCCCTCGGCCAGCGCCGGACCGATCGAACCGATCGATACGGCGATGACCGCGCCGATGATTGAAATGAGCTTGGCGTCCAAGGAACCTCCTTTATGCCTTCACGGTGCTGCCGACGGCGGCGCCGATGAAGACTGTTGCGAGCACGGTGAAGATGTAGGCCTGCACGAGGCCGACCAGAATCTCGAGGACCATCAGCGGAATCGGCACGAACAGGCCCGCCAGCGCCACGACCAGCGCGATCACGAACTCGCCACTCATCACGTTGCCGAACAGCCGGACCATGAGCGAGAAGGTCCGCGTCAGCTGGGAGAGCACATTGAGCGGCAGCATGATGAGCTTCGGCTCGGCGAAGCTCGCGAGGTATGCGCGCAATCCGCGCGCGCGGACGCCGAAATAATGGACCGAAAAGAACACGATCAGCGCCAGCGCCACCGGAGTTTCGATCTTGCCGGTCGGCGCCTCGACGCCCGGCAGCACCCCGCTCAAGTTTGCCGCGACCAGAAAGATGAAGAGTGTGCCCAGCATGGGCACGAATGGCCGGGCGTCCTTGCGAATGACATCCTCGATCTGCTGCGAGATCCCGGTCACGATGACCTCGAGCGCAGCCTGGCGTCGGTCCGGCTGGATCTGCAGGCATCGCGTCACCAACCGACATGTGACCGCCAGAACGAGCATGATGATCCACGTGGTGATGACCGGACGCGTGACCGCGATTGGACCGACGTGAAAGAGAACGGTGCTGGTAAGGGGCGATCCCTGCATCAGAGGCTCCTGCGCGCCGCGCGCACGGCCACCGTTCGCGCCAATAGGAAACCGAGCACCGACGCCAGCAATACCGCGGCACCGAGCTGCGCTGCGGCGCCGAGGAACACCACCACAGCACCGGCACGTCCCAGGGTGAGACCCAGCGGGCCGCCCGCACCGCGCCCCCTCCCCAGGAGCACGGCGGTCCGGCGCACTATCGCGAAGTAAGCCAGCCCGAAGCCGAAGCCTCCCAGGGCCATCACGATTGTGAGAGCAGAGCTCAAGGCCGCGTGGCTCATTCGCCGTGCATCCGCTTCCAGGCCAAGGTACAGCCGGCGGCAAGTCCGGCGACCAGTAAGCCGAGCGTCCAGAAGACTCCCGAGTTGAAGGATCGGTCCAGCCAGCGGCCGACGAAGATGCCGAGGAGGATCGGCAGGACGATGGTCCACCCGAGCGCGCCAATCATCGCCAGATTCTGGCCGAGCGGTCGTTCGCCCTCGCGCTGCCAGCGCTCGCGGCGCTGCTGCTGCGTTCTAACAGCCTGTTCCAGGCGTTCGGGGTTCCCGGGTTCCTGACTCATTGCTCGAGCCCGTCCTCGGAAATCGCGGCTGGGCCGCCGGGGAGCGAACGTACGCGTTCGGGCCTGAGAAAGCGGCAAATCTGACGAATGGCCGCGAGATACAGCCGCTGCGCATCGGTGCGCGCCATCAGTTCCTCCTCGCTGCGCCGCCGGAACGATGCGAGCACTTCGGTTTGGAGGCGGTACAGATCGTCACCCGCAACCGCCTCCCTCGTTGCGATGCTGATTGCTTTACCTCCGCGAACTTCGAGCATGCCGCCACGTACCGCCAGATGATGTTCGGCGCCTGCGTCGTCGCGCCAGCTCACCACCGACAGCGAAAGCGCGGTGAGGAAGTCCGCGTGGCCCGGCAGAATCCCGAAGGCACCGGTCTCGTCCTCGGCGCGAAGATGCGCCACATCGTCGACGTCGGTGATGACTGCGAGCGGCGTGGTGACCGAGAGCATCATGTGAGCCCCTTTGCAGCGGCGCGTTCGCGTTCCCGCGCCTCCTCGAGTCCGCCGGTCATGTAAAGGGAACTCTCGGCCCAATCGTCCGCCTCCCCATCGAGAATCGCACGACAGCCCGCCAGAGTGTCGTCGAGCTCGACGGCGCGGCCTTCCTTGCCGGTGAAAGCAATCGTGACCATGAAAGGTTGGGTGAGGAAGCGCATCAGACGCCGGGCGCGCTTGACGGCCTGACGATCCGGGGTACTCAGCTCTTCGATGCCAAGCAGTGCGATGATTTCCTGAAGGTCGCGGTAATGAGCGATCGTTCGGCGGACGTCCTGTGCGATCCGGTAATGCGTCTCGCCGACCAGACGCGGATCGAGCAGCGTCGAGGTCGAGGCCAGCGGGTCCACCGCCGGATACATGCCCTCGCTCGCCATGTCACGGGAAAGCACAATCGAGGAATCGAGGTGGCTGAAAATCTCGGCCACAGCAGGATCGGTGAAATCGTCCGCCGGCACATAGACTGCCTGAATCGAGGTAATCGCCGTACCGGCGACCGAAGCGATACGCTCCTCGAGCTCGGCAATCTCGCTCGCCAGCGTTGGCTGATAGCCGACGCGCGAGGGCAGGCGTCCGAGCAGACCCGACACCTCGCCGCCCGCCTGCACCATCCGGTAGACGTTATCGATGAGCAGCAGCACGTTCTCGTGCGCTTCATCGCGGAAATACTCGGCGACGGCCAGGGCCGTCAGCCCGGCACGCCAGCGGGCACCCGGCGGCTCGTTCATCTGCCCGAAAACGAGCGCCGTGCGTGCCAGCACGCCCGATTGCCTGAGCTCGAGCAACAGCTCGTGCCCCTCGCGCGAGCGTTCGCCGATGCCGGCGAAAACTGAGATTCCCGAGTGCCGCTCGACGGTCGTGCGGATCAGCTCCATGATGAGCACGGTCTTGCCGACACCGGCACCGCCGAACATGGCGGCCTTACCACCTGTGACCAGCGGGGCGAGAAGGTCGATGACCTTGATGCCCGTATGAAAGACCTCCAAGCCTGCACCGAGCCGGTCGAGGGTCGGCGCGGGGGCATGAATCGGCCGATATTGGACATCTGCCGGGAGAGACGATCCGCCGTCGGTCAGCAGGCCGACCGCATTGAGGAGTCGCCCGAGCACGGCATCCCCGACTGGCACGCGGATGGAGCCACCCGTAGCACGTGCCGTCGCGCCGCGGCTCAGCCCGGCCGTGTTGGCCATGGCCACGGCGCGTACCGTTACCGGATCGAGGTGCTGTTGAACCTCGGCCACCAGCCGATGGACATCATGCTCGATTTCAATACCCGCGCCGACTGCAGGCAAGTCTCCGGCGGGGAACCGCACATCGATAACCGAGCCGTGGATCGCGGTGAGTCGACCTAAAGCCCGAGCATCATTGGTGTGCTGCTCCGCCGTCATGCACCTGCCTCCTCCGCAGACATCATCGTCTTGAACAACAGCGGTCTATCTTCCAGAGCCTCCGCGACCGCGCACGCTTACAAAGCATGCAACCGCAAATGATTCTCTGCGGGAGCGACGCTGGCCATACGCACTCCCCGCAGTAACTGATTTCAGGTTCCCCCGGCATCGGCAACTCGTTCAATCCGTACAGAAAAATACGGAAAGGGTGGCGCGCCGTGCGCACCTCATCGCCCTCGGTCCAGTTAAGAACCGCGCCCGCACCCCGTGTTCATTACCGGTCTCCGGCACGAGCGCAAAGCCTTTCTGGATTCACGGAAGGGTTCTGCGAGAATGCAGTCGCTTATGGGTCAGCTGTCGCGCGGCTTCCTTTCACGATTGATCTCAGAATCTCCAACCCGGCATTAGTCCGGGGTAAACGCCCGGCATGAGAGAACGTTTAGTATTGCTGCTTCGCCGCGCCGTCTACGAGATGCGCGGCGGCTTTCTCGTGCGGCCGCTGATCATTTCGCTCGTACTCGGCTGCACGGGAGCGCTCCTATCGTGGGCCGAGGAGTCAGCTCCAGTCCTTAGCAGTTGGCTGCCGGCGGTGCTGTTCCCGTCCCGCGCCGATCCTCAGGTCGCTCAGGTCATACTCGCGGCCATCGCGGGCTCGATCATGACCGTGGTGTCGATCGTCTTTGCCATCCTGCTGATGACTCTGACGCTCGCCTCGATGCAGTTTTCGCCGCGCATCATGCTCAGCTTCACGCGCGACCGGGTGACGCAGTGGACGCTCGGCATCTTCCTCGGCACTTTCCTGTATTGCATGGCTGCGCTACCCGCCGCGCGCTCGCTGCCCGCGGCGTTCTCTCCAGTCGTCACCGTCCTTGGCGCAATCCTGCTCGCATTGGCGTGCGTCTGCTGGCTGCTCTTCTTCATCCACCACATCGCACACGCCATCAGTGTGAACCAGATCGTGGACAAGATCGCCTCCGAGACCGAGAGGGTGATCGACGAGATGATGCCGTCGGCACGGCGCGCGTCCTCGTTAGGGAGCCGCGCGCTACCGCCAGGACTCGTCTTCGAGACCCCACTACTCAATGCCCAATCCGGCTATATCCGCTTCATCGACCTCGCGCGCCTTTTCGATGTGGCGAAGAGCTATCGCGTGAACGTCCACGTACTGCGCCGCGTTGGGCACTTCGTGCCGGCCGGTGTTCCGCTGCTGGCGGTGTCCAGAGCAGACCGGCTGCCACAGGAAAGACACGCCGCACTTCTCGGCGCGTTCGATTTTGGTCCCTCCCGCACCCTGCAGCAGGATGTGGAGTTCGGGGTGCTGCAGATCGTCGACATCGCACTTAGGGCTATTTCTCCCGCCGTGAACGATCCGAGTACCGCGATCAGCTGCGTCGATCAACTGAGTCGTGTCCTCATTCGGTTTGCCGGTCGCGAGCCGCCGGACTCAGTCTTGTACGACCTACCTGGCGTACCGCGTGTGATCATCTCGTGGATCGACTTCGAGAAGCTTCTCGATGCGGCGTTCGAACAGATTCGGCTTTATTCGCAGACCGATGTCGCGGTAAGTCTGCGGATGTTACGCGCGCTCGGCGATATCGGGGCGACGACCAGAGATCCCGCCCTGCGCCGCACACTCGTCGAGCGCGGGCGGCGCATCGTCGGTGGATGTGCCGCGCGACTCAGGGACCTGGAGCTGACCGAAATACACGCGCGTCTGCGCGCGCTGGAAAGCCTCGCGCAGCCGGACTAAGGACTCGGCGCGAGCCGTGCGGTCCGCCTGCAGCGGGCCTACCGCCCTCCGCTGCGCCAGCCGGACCGCCTGCGAGGCTCGACCCGACCGCCGGGAGGAGAAGGAGTGCGACGCGCATGGCGTGCGCGGGCTTTAGCGCTGCAGCAATTCGACGAGCGGACCCATAGCGAGCGCGGGCAGGAAACTTACGGCAGCGGTGAGCAGGACCGTGCCGAGCAACAGCAGTCCGAACGTCGGCGTATCGATGGGTAGCGTGCCGCCGGAGGGGACGACGCGCCGCTGACCGGCGAAACGTCCCGCCGCCACAAGCGCCAGCACGAAAATCGCGTGAGAACGGCGTGAGCAAACCGGGTTGCGAAGGCAGCCCGGGCGGAACACTCGACCGCAGACGGCTCGCACGCGATGAGCGGTATCGCGGACGCCCTTTTTCTCAAGTCTTTTGAGGATCGCCAACAGTTCCGGCGCTTCGATGCCGGCGATGGGGCGGTTCCCCAGATACGGGTCCGACGAGCTTCACGAGCTGATCGCGATCTCTGTTCAGGCCTAGATGGGTGAAATGTGGAGCGGAAGGGGATCGAATTTATCTGTAACATACTAATAAATATAGTACTTTTAAACTGGAATCTCGAGATACCCCGCACGTTACCCCAGCCCGAAAAAAATCCAAAGGTGGGGTTCCGTGAGACGCGGAATCTGCTGTGACACCAAACACGGGAACTGACTCTAGTCGTTCGTCCACTCCAGCTGAGAAGTTGCGTCAGCGTTCAGCGGTAGGCAGGCATGGATGTTCTTCAAGTGATTCGCTTGACCGCTAAGGAGAAGGCTGAAGCGTCGCACCGGTCTCCGTGCCGGTCACGCTTCGCACATACGCGCGGGCCACGACGGCCGCCGGCAGACCCTGAGATGTGTCCATTTTCAGCGCCTGCAGCGTCTCGGTGACCCACGGCGGGCTGACGGCGTTAACGCGTACATTACGCCTCGCCTCCAGCGCGGCCGCTCTGACGAATCCCTCAAGGCCAGCATTCACCAGACTGATGGCAGCACTGCCTGGCACGGGTGTCTGCGCAAGGATGCCGGTTGTCAGCGTGAACGACCCGCCGTCTTCAACGTACTCGAACCCGAATCGCACGACGTTCACCTGGCCCATCAGCTTGTTGTGCAGGCTGAAGCGAAAGTCAGCATCGCTCAGCTGGGCGAGCGGAGCGAACGCGTCGACGAGATCCTCACCCTTCATGTGCTCGCGGATACGTTTCCGGGTCCGCGCCAGGGTTACAAGCGAAACGACAAGGCAATGACGAGAATCTACGCTCAGCTCTGACCGACAGACGCAGGCCGCCTTCATACGGCACAGGGATTGCTCAACGTCCCCTGCTCATAGACGGCAGGTGGCGGTCAACTTCAGCCGCTCGCGTGAGGAGCAGCGAAATTGGCTCAGGGCCTTGGCAGCCTGGTGGGCGCCTCAGGTCGTGTTCTGTTTAACGTGTTCCCAGACCTTGGAGATCACGACGGAGCCTTCGCCTACCGCCGAGGCCACCCGCTTTACTGACCCCGCCCGCACGTCGCCGACAGCAAAAATGCCGGGGTAGGAAGTCGCGAACGGCGAAGCCGGTGGGCCGAGGCCGGTGAAGACGAATCCCTTGTTGTCAAGCTTCACCAAACCCGATAGCCATTCGGTGTTTGGCGCGGCACCCACCATGATAAATAGCGCCCGCGCCGCAACCTTCCGCGACTGCCCGGTCTCGGCGTTGCGGATGGTGACGCTTTCCAGATGCTCGGCGCCTTCCAGTACCGTGACCTCAGAGTTGTACTCGATCGTGATACCCGGGTCAGCCTCAAGGCGGCTGGTGAGATAGCTCGACATCGAAGCGGCGAGCGAGGAACCCCGCACCAGCACACGGACGCACCGCGCATAGCGGGATAGGAACATCGCAGCCTGGCCGGCAGAATTGCCGCCCCCAATGATTACGGCCTCAGTGTCCTTACAATATCGAGCCTCCATGTCGGTGGCCGAGTAGTACACGCCCGAGTTCTCGAAAGCGGCGAGTCGTTCCAGCGGAAGCCGCCGATACTGCACCCCGCTCGCGACTACGATTGCACTGGCCCGCACGCGCTGGCCATTCTCGAAGACCGCGCAGAACGCACCGTTTCCTTGCACCTCCAGCGTCGTGACTCGGCGCGGTATCGCAAATTGGGCGCCGAACTTCATGGCCTGCACCTGGCCACGCCATAAGAGGTCCGCGCCAGAGATGCCGGTTGGAAAGCCCATGTAGTTCTCGATTCGGCTCGACGTTCCCGCCTGACCTCCCAAAACGATGTCCTCGACGACCAGCGCCCGTAGACCCTCGGCGCCAGCGTAAACGGCCGCCGCCACGCCGGCTGGCCCCCCACCGACGATGAGAACATCGAATTGCTCGTCGCCGCTGAAGTCAATGTTGAGCCCGAGGAGCCGCGCTATCTTATCCGGCGTCGCATCCGTGATCGGTACTTTGCTGCCGAAGATAACCGCAGGAGTTCTGGCATCGATTGCGCAGCTCTTAGCCGATGTCTCGGCTTCCGGGCTGTTCAGGGGCACCGATACGTAAGGTAACCGATTGCGGCTCGCGAACTCAGCGATGCGACGCACGTTGCGATCGGCCTCCTCGCCTATGAGGTAGAGGCCGCTGCGGCGATCTTCGAGTTGCCGGCGCCGTCGGGCCGCAAACACGGTGATAATGATGTCCGACATCTCGGGGATCTGCGACATCAGCGTAAGGAAAGTCTCGCGCGGTACTTCGATTACTCGCGTATCGACTACCGTGCGCAGCGGCAAGGAGGCGGTACCGCCGTACAGCAGGCTGATCTCCCCCATAAACTGAGTTGGCCCAATGGTCGACGGATAATGGCGCTCGGCAGTGAACGGATTAACCCTGATCCGACAAATTTCTCGCGCTGAGGCGCGCGCTTCGCATTGAAAAAGGCCTTTCGTTGTGGTTGAAAGCAAGGTGCCACCCAAACCTTCTTCCACGAACGAAAGGCCATCGACTGTGAGGCGAAGAAACACCGAATTGCATGCTCGTGTCAATGGGAATGTTGCTTTCGAGTTCACCGACGCGAAGCTTACCTCGTACGCGGGGTTGGAGCTGTTCGACCGGTACCTGCGCCAGATGGGCTTCAGCGAACTCATCCGCGCGGCCTTTGCCGAGGGCCGCCTGGGCGGGGACTTCGGCGTGATCGCGATGGTGCGCGTGCTGATCGGACTGCTGGTGGTGGGCGGGCGCCGGCTCGATCACCTGAGGTATCTGGCTACCGATCCGCTGCTGCGGCGCTTTGCCCGGGTGCGGGTGTGGCCGACGGCGCGCACGGTGAGCCGCTGGCTCAAGCGCTTCACGATGAAAAGCGTGGAGCAGCTGATGGCGCTCAATGCCGCCGTGATCGCGCAGATCATGCCGAGGCTGCAGCTGCGAACCGTCACGGTTGATGTCGACGGGGTGGTGGTCTCGACCGGTCTTCAGGTCGAACGTGCCGAGCGCGGCTACAACCCGCATCGTCGTAAGGTCCCCAGCTACTACCCGATCACGGCGCACTTGGCTGAGACCACGCACGTGCTGCGGGTGCGCAACCGCTCGGGCAACGTGCACGACAGCAGGGGCTCTGTGGCCTTTCTGCGAGAACTGTGGGGACAGCTCGCAAGCTTTGGCATGCCCAGCAGCCAGATCCGCTTTCGCATGGATGGCGCTTTTTTCCAGCAGAATGTGCTGCGGTGGCTGGCGTGGCGAGAGGTCGGCTACGCCATCAAAGTCCCCTTCCACCACTGGCTCGATCTGCAGCAGTTCATCCGCAGATCTCCCAGGTGGACGCGAGTGAGCGCTGAGGTGTCGGGCTTTGTGGTGCCAGCGGTAGCCAATCCCTGGGGCACACCGCTTTGGGTGGCGATCTATCGGCGCAAGGTCATGCATCGCACCGCGAAGAACTTCCAGCTGGATCTGTTTGACCCGGACGATGGGTCCTACGAGTACTCGGCCATCACGAGCAATCTTGAGTACACGCTCGCGAACCTCTGGTACTTCATGGCCGGCCGTGGGGCACACGAGAAGACCATCGCGCAGCTGAAGAGCGGACTCGCCTTCCACAGCGTGCCAACCCTTGCCTACGCCGCCAACAGCGCTTGGCAGCAGCTCGTCGCCCTCACGCATAACCTGCTGACGAACTTCCAGATCGACACCGGTGCCGAGCAGCGCCGCCGATCGCGCAAACACACCGCACTTTCGCGCCTTGCGACCGTGCAGACGCTGCGCTTCACGCTCTTTCATCGCGCGGCACTCCTGCTGCGCCCGGCGGGAAGGTCGATCTTGCGCCTGGCGAAGAACCCCGCGACGGAGGACTTGTTCAGGCGCATCGAACGAGAGCTACCCTGTGCAGCCTAATTTTTGTCGGATCAGGGTTAACTACTTCAATCTCGCCTTCCTCGACGTAAACGAAGCGGTTCGCCTTTTCGCCCTGCCGCACCATGATCGTGCCCTTGGGATACGTCACTACCTTCCCCGCCGCCCGCAATGCCTCAACATGCGAGCGGGAAAGTGGTGTCCGTATCATCTGGCGCAGATCTTCGCCTATCGTCTCCACGCAGGCTCCTCAGGTTGACTCACTGCGCATATTACACGGCCGAAATGATCCGTTACCGGTGTGGTCGGACCGGACAGCCTTGCACAGGATTCCGGTCCGCCGCCGTCGCCAACGGCATCGCACGCGAAGCGGGTATCACAGCCACGTCGACAATCATCGCCCAACGCTGGCGGCTGTTAGTTTGGCGTCGCTCGCCAGTCATCTGCTCGACGTCCTTTGGTCAGCGCCTGCCGGGGCGCCGCCTGCGGCTTCTCAGTTGGGCGACTGCCCCCTCATTCAGCGCCGCCTCGTGGGCGAATTCTTCCGCAACAAAATCCATAAACACTTTCGCTCGCTGAGGCAATAACCGCCGCTCCGGATAGATTATCTGGATTGGAGTCGACTGCCCGGGATAGTCCTCCAGGAGCAGTTGCACTCGACCATCCAGCAGCGCGTCTTCAAACAACCACACCGGCGAGTAGGCAATTCCGAGTCCGTCCAAGGTTGCAGCGCGAATCCCATCCGGAGTGTTGACTCTGAAGCGGCCATGCACGGCGACGTCGTGCTCCTTGAATGACCAGACATTACCAGACGACAACAACGTGTAGAGGATGCAGTCATGATTCTTAAGGTCGGTCGGTACCTTTGGCGCCCCGTGTCGCGCCACGTAGTCCGGGGTAGCGACGCAAACCCGCTCACCTGTGCCGATGCGACGTGCCTTGAGCGCACTGTCCTTGAGCGCGCCGATGCGAATCGCTAAGTCCACGCCCTCTTCGATGAGATCGATAAAGCGGTCGCCGATCTGTAGATCCAGTTCCACCTTGGGGTAACGATTCATAAATACTTTCACGCGAGGCAGCAGGTACGGCCGTCCCAGGAGCGTCGGACAAGCTACGCGCAGCACACCGCTGGGTATCTCCTGGCCGCGAACATTTGACTCCGCTTCGGCAATCGCATCGAGCACGCGACGGCTATCAGCGTAGTACCGCTGGCCTTCGGGAGTCGGGGTCAACTTGCGCGTCGAGCGATGCAGCAACCGGGTGCTGAGGTGCTGCTCGAGCGATGCGATGTGCCGGCTGATATTGGGCTGGGTGGTCCCGAGCTCCCGCGCCACGGCTGAAAAGCTCCCGGTTTCGACCGCGCGGACGAAGGAAGTCATCAAAGCGAGTCGATCCACGGCTGTCTCCGGTCGTTGAGGACTTAACGGGTCCGGGCCCGCCGATGGCCGCGCCCGGCTCCCCCAATTCATACGTTTTACGTATGAATGATATCAATCTAGACCCACTTATCAGCACCCCGCAACCGTTTCACACTCTCGCCCACGGTGATCCACTGATCACACAACACAGCGGGAGAAATCGTCATGGGCAAGCTTCAAGGCAAGGTCGCAGTAATTACGGGTGCTACCTCAGGAATGGCATTGGCGACTGCCAAGCGCTTCGTCACGGAAGGCGCGTACGTCTTCATCACGGGACGGCGGCAGAAGGAACTCGATTCAGCCGTCGCGGCGATTGGCCGCAGCGTCACCGGCGTTCAGGGAGACGCAAGCAATCTTGCCGACATCGATCGGCTCTACCGCACGGTCAAGGACCAGAAGGGTCATATCGACGTGCTCTACGCCAGCGCCGGCCAGGGCGAATTCAACATTCCGCTCGGAAGGATAACAGAGGAGAGTTTCGCTAAGACATTCGACCTCAACGTGCGCGGCACGCTGTTCACGGTGCAAAAGGCACTCCCGCTCATGCGGGACGGCGGCTCGATCATCATGACGGGCTCCATCGCCAGCGTGAAGGGCTTCGAGGGTATGAGCCTTTACAACGCCAGCAAGGCCGCCGTGCGCTCATTCGCGCGCTCCTGGACTAATGACCTCAGGTCCCGAAAGATCCGGGTGAATGTCATCAGCCCCGGCCCGATCGAGACGGGTGTGTTCACGGGTGTTCCGCAGGAAATGAAGAACGCGTTCGTGTCTCTCGTGCCGATGGGCCGGATCGGACAGCCGGAGGAGATCGCGAGCACGGCGCTCTTCCTCGCTTCGGACGACTCCAGTTTCATTACCGGAATCGAGCTGTTCGTCGATGGCGGTGCGGCGCAGATCTGATGCGGTATGCGCCAAACCTGCGCGTTCTCTCGCTGTAACGCATCACCGGCGCACGGCCGGGCGTGGTCGCCGGTGTTCGGCAACGGGTGACTCTGATCAGCCCAGCCGCTCTGACGCAGTACAGCGGCCCTGCAGCGACATTTGGATGAGGAAGTCCTATGACTACCAGTGGAATACGCAAAGCGGTCTGGCTTTCCCTATCGATTCTGAGTGCATTCGCAGGTTCTGCCCGGGCGGCCCTGCCGACGGACCCGAGAGCCGCTACACCCCTTGCCGTGGGCACCCGCGCGCCGGATTTCATCGTCCAGCGTGTGGACGGCAAACCGTACGTGTTCAACTCCCGAGAGCTGCATCAGCCGTACATCGTGATCTTCTATCGAGGCGGCTGGTGTCCGTACTGCAATGCGCAGCTTGCGGATCTTCGTCTAGTTGAACCAAAGCTACGCGCTAGTGGGTTTACCATTTTGTTCATCAGCACTGATCGCCCGGAGCTTCTGTACTCCAGCCTGAAAGCGACGGACATCCACTACACGCTGCTCTCCGACGGACAGTTGCTGGCAGCCAAGGCCTTTCATATTGCCTATCACCTCGACGATGCCGCGTACGCCCGGCAGCTAGAGTGGGGAGTCGACCTGGAGAGAACGACGGGCTCGAAGGAGCACGCGTTGCCGGTGCCGTCCGTGTTCATAATCGATTCGTCCGGGGTCATCCGCTTCGAATATTCCAATCCCGACTACTCCGTGCGTCTGGCCGCCGACGAGCTTTGGAAAGCGGCCGCTCCGTTTGCACCGGCTTAGAGAACAGCCAGCGCAGTAACGCGGGGCCGGGCTTCCAACCGCGAAAGCGCGCGCTGGGACAATTTTGGGACAGTCTGAAAGTGACATTGCGTGATCTCAAGTGACATCACGTGATACCAAGTGCTTGTTGCAATTGATATCCCGGCTCGCATATGGTTGATCCGTAAGCCCCACACCCCCGTTTCACACGGCAGGGGCCGCTGGTTCGATCCCGGTACCGCCCGCCAATAATCAAGCACTTACGCAATCCAGACCCAAGAAGTACGGCATAAGTGCGGCATAATTCCGCGCGGAAATCCCTGGACGAGCATCGACGCGACTGGAGCCGGTGTCCAAAGCATCGAACCCGTCCCGGTCATTGCGCGGAGCTCTGAGCTATATCCCGGCGAGCACTCCATAAGCGGTAAAGTGAGAGGACGGTTCTCGTAACGCCGAGCGATTTGTCATGAGCATGTCATTGCGCAATCAGTTGCTGCAGGCGGCCTTGGTCAATGAGAGGCAGTCCAAGGAAGCCGAACGGCAACTGCGGCAACAACAGCGGGAGCGGCAGCAACTACCGAAGGATAAGCGCGCCCAGGCGTCCCACGCGGAGCTCGCTGCGAAGCAGGCGCAGCTCGCCAAAGCTGCTCGAGATCAGGACCTGAGCCGCCGACAAAAGGAGCAGGCGGACAAAAACGCGCGCCACGCGCAGATCGAGCAACTGATCGAACAGAACCGTTTGCCGCGAGCTCAGACTGATGAACGATACAATTTTGTCGATGGCAATAAGATACGTTGCATCCCCGCCGATCACTCAGTGCGTAAGCGGCTCAGTCGTGGCGAGATTGCGATCGTTCGCCGCAACGGAGGCTATGAGCTCGTGCCAGCGGAAACTGCGGCTCGCATTCGCGAGCGCGATGAGCACGTGGTGATCGGATGCGGCGTCGCCCAAGACGCAGTTACCACTGATGGCGTGCCGGAGGACCTGATGTGGTGAGACATGTCGATGCCATCGGAAAGACTCATGAGCCGTTGATCGCCATCCCCATGACGGGTCGCATAACCAACGCTCCGTCGACCAGCGGATTAAAGGACGCCCCTCTGCCCCTTCATCTCTTCATCACTCTAAGCTGCATTTGGTCCGAGCCGATTTGCGACAGTCCATGGTGTGTGACCAGCGGATTTTCGATTAGCCCCTAAGGAACCTCTGATTTACCGGCCATTCTGATGCATGATCGTGTTTCACAGCGAGGATCACGATGAAGCAACACACGCTGACCGGGTTTGAGAAATACGGGAAGACCACGCGGCGGGCGAAGTTCCTCGCCGACATGGATCGGATTATTCCGTGGCCAGAGATGACGACGGCAGTGGCGACGGTGTATCCGAAGATCAGCGAACAAGGCGGTCGGCCGCCGATACCGCTGGAACGGATGCTGCGGATCTATTTCTTGCAGCTGTGGTTCAACCTCTCGGACCCGGCGGTTGAGGAAGAGCTCTACGACTCGGCGGCGATGCGCGGCTTTGTGGGCATTGACCTGGGGGTGGAAGGGGCGCCCGATGAGACGACGATCTGTAAGTTCCGCCACCTGCTCGAGAGGGCCAAGCTCGGCAAGGTGCTGCTGCGAGCGGTGAACGAGCATCTGCACCGCTGCGGTATCAAGATCTCCAACGGCACGATCGTGGATGCGACGATTATCGGTGCGCCGAGCTCGACCAAGAACAAGGAAGGCAAGCGCGACCCGGAAATGCACCAGACGGCGAAGGGTAAGCAGTGGTACTTCGGGATGAAGGCGCACGTTGGGGTCGACAGTAAAACGAAGCTGATTCACACGGTCTTGGCGTCCGCAGCGAACGTATCGGATGTGGATGCGCTGCCTTATTTGCTGCACGGGCGCGAGACCCGTGTCTGGGGCGACCAAGGTTATCAGGGGCAGACGGAGGTAATCCGCGCCCGAGCGCCACACGCCAAGGACTTCACCAACCGAAAGTACCGTGGCAAAGGATGGGTCAACGAGCTCGCGAAGGCGAAGAACCGGACCAAATCGCGCGTGCGTGCCAAGGTCGAGCACACCATCGGGGTGATCAAGCGCGTGTTCGGCTTCCAGAAGGTGCGTTACCGCGGACTCGCCAAGAACCTGCACCGTCTGGAGGTTACGGCTGCACTGGCCAACCTCTACACGGTGCGGCGGCGGTTGCTGGATGCGTAGGAGACGTGTCGCCGCAGAACGGGATACCGCGTGGTTCGGCACGACAAACACTGAATCGGCGACCGAAACACCATCGCAACTCGCTCGCGACACAAAATCTCTGCCGATGACCGCCTTCATGGCCAGTTCTTCAGAGTTTCCCTAACTCTCACGGGACAATATTTCACACCAGAAAGGCGCCCTTTCACTCACCAGATGTCCGCGCTGCGGGGCGGTTTTTCACCGAAAAAACGTTGCCGATGTTTGCCGGCCCGCACGATGCTTGCCGATCGAAGGGCGACCAGCGGCCGCCCGAATGCGCCGGTGACCAATGCGACCGCGGGACGCGTGGAATTCACGCCTGTGTAAGCAGCTTGAACGCGTGAACCCAGTCGTTGCGGAGGAATCCAGGGATGCACCAGAGCATACAGAGCGGCTCGATGGCGCGGGCCGCTTCGGCCTTTCCCATGTCCGCCGTCTCCCAACCGAACTGATCCAGGATTCCGCTGACGATCTCCTTGGCCTGCTCGTCGTTCCCGCAGATGAACATGGTCGGTTTGCCGCCCTTGAACTACGGATTCACCATGCATGCGTTGCCGACCGAATTGAAGGCCTTGACGAAGCGTGCGCCGCTGAACTCGCGCTGCAGGCGCTCCATTGACGATTCATCGAGACTGGTGAAGAACTTCAACACGCCATTGGTGGGCGCAGCCTCGGCAATGGGATTGGTCGCGTCAATGACAGGTTTGCCGGCCAGATTCGTCGCCGTGGCCGCCCGGAGCGCGTCCATCGCAGCTGTGCCCTTGACTGCCAGCACGACCAGTTCACCGAAGCGTGCTACATCCGCGAAGGACCCCAATGGGATCTTGAGATTATCCTTAGCCCAATCCTTGAGTTTCGTCGGTGTTCTCGTCCCGACCATCACGTCATGGCTGTGCGCGAGGAATCCCTTAGCCAGCACCTTTCCCACATCACCAGAGCCAAGAACGCCGATCTTCATGCTGTCCTCCTCATCTATTGAGTCTTGCATTAATACCTGACAGGTTCAGAGAGGCAACTCGGCTTGCTGCCAGAATGCTCTGATCAACGTTGGACGGCGTTGCATGGAACGCAGGCGGTTGCGTGCGTGCATCTTGAGGGCACCGAACGTGTGAGCGCAGGTGTTGGCGAGCTCGTGATGCTTGAGGTGACCCCAGATGTACTCGGTCGGGTTGAGCTCCGGAGCGTAGGCGGGCAACTGCTCGATCTGCACGGCGCCGTTGAGGCTCTCGAGGTACTCCCGTACCACGCTGCTGCGGTGGGCTGGCAGCCCGTCCCAGATGACCAGCACCGGGCGGCGGATCTGGTGCCCCAAGGCGTGCAGGAACTCGATGATCTGCGGACCCTTGATGGAGCCGGCAAACAGGCGGAAGTAGAAGCGCCAGAACGTAATCGCGGCGATCACCGAGAGTTGATGCCAGTTGAAGTGATACTGCAGCACCGGTGTCTCACCTCGTGGTGCCCAGGTACGCACCCGGGTGGGCTGCTCGCTCAATCCCGACTCATCCATGAAGACGATCGTTCGGCCTTGTTTCAGAGCGTCTTTTTTAGAGCCGGCCAACGCTCCCGCTTCCACCGCTGGATCGCCGACTCGTCGCGCTCGAGCGCCCTCCCGGAAGGCCGCTGGCAGCTGAAGCCCAGCGACATGAGAATCCGCCACACCTGGCTCTCGCTGTATCGGCGAGCAAAGCGCTGCTCGATGAGCTGGCCCACCCGCGGCAGTGTCCACAACTCGGTGGCAAATCCAGCAGCCAATGCGCCTTCCCGCAGATACTTGATCAGCTCTCGGCGCTGCGTGGGATCGAGCCCAGCCGGTCGACCCCGTGGCCGCCGCTTCAGCGCCTCGAGCCCTCCGTCTTCCAACTTCTCGTTCCACTCGCTCACCGTGGTACGGGTGACACCCACGCGCCGGGCCACCTCGGCCTGCGCGATACCCTTCAGCAGCAGCCGCGCCGCCCGCAGCCGACGTCGCTGCAAACGCTTGTCCTCTCTTTCTGTCTTGCTCATCGCTCGCCTCGCCAAGACCACACATTATCTTGGACCGAAGGCTAGCGGGAAAGTTGCGAGTCATTTATGCAAGACTCAATAGGACCCTGAATCTGACGTGCAAGTGAGACTTGGCCAGCCCCTATGGATGGTGCCAAGAAAGTATAGAATTCGTGGCATTGTATTCCACTGAGTTCCCCCCGTGTCTGAGCCGGCGCAATCGACGCGCAAACACAGCGAATTGGACGAGGCCACCGTGGCGGCGTTGGCCAGCAGAAGTCGCACGCCGATCGAAGTTGTCAAGCATCTCTACGACGAAGAGATTGCCGAGTTGCAGTCCAAGTCCGTCGTAAAGAATTTCATAGATGTGATCGCCCGGCGGCGAGTGAAACAACGCCTTATGGCTGCAGATTCCGCGCTGCCCGGTTCTCACCTGGTACCTCTATGTCACCGCGGTTACTCTGGGAAGCCGGCATGGTGGGCCAGGTGCTCTACCTCGAGGCCGAAGAAACGGGCATTCGCTCGACTGGGATCGGCTGCTACTTCGACGATCCCGTCCATAAGGTCTTCGGGATCGCCTCACGAGAGTGGCAGAGCTTCTATCACTTCACCGTCGGTGGCCCACTCGAGGATACACGGCTCACCACGTTACCTGGATACGACTGTGAGGAACCGCCTGACACCCGTTTTAGTCCAGGTCCAAGCTGAGTCAAAATCGGGACTCAGGTATAGGGCTAGACTCTAAACCGTTTTGCTACTCCAAATCGGGGGGACGTCGGCCTCGGGCCTTAGCACCGCAGCCGACCATATGAGTAATCAACACCGAGTCTGATTCGGTTTAATCATGGGGAAAGCGCCGGGGGCAGCGTTCAATAGGTGATGGCGCATGACTACACGAGACACATCCATCAGCCCCCGGCTCTTTGTCAGACCACATCGAGCAGAATATCGAGAGCGTCGTCGCATTGCAGCGGCGGGAATGGAAACAAACCAGCGTGTCGCAGCGACGCGTTGAGCGGGTGAGTCGCGCGTGAGCCATCGGATCCCGGACTGTCGGCTCAATGAAGTTGCAGCGCGGTGCAGTCGCCATTGCGCGGCGTGCCACGGTCCACCAATCGCAACGTTGAATCAGCCGCATCGACACTAAACTTCGGTTGCAGCAACGTGCCTCGCACTAACACCGGCGCCTTGAGGCGCAGAATCCGCAGCGTTTTGGGCTCACCATGCAGCTTAAGATCCAGAGTCTCGGGATCGAGGAGCACGCGGCCCTCGCCGCTGATGAATACCGGTTCGGTATCGATGAAAAACCGCGTAGGTTGCATCACGCCGGTACGAATTTCAAAGTCAGCAGCCGCGCAATGCACCGGAACTTCATGACCGCTGCCCGTCAAAAGCAGGCCCAGGCCGCGCAAATCAACGCCGGTCAGTTCCGCCAACGAGGCGTGTATCGCCCCCTGCAGTACACGCGCGCTCAGGTTGCCGTCGGCGCCGGTAGCTAAGGCGTGCAGTGAGTCGCCCCTTCCCTGTGCATGTATTTGGAATAGCAGCGAGCCTTCGTACGGCGGCGGCTCGGCCTTGTGAGGCAGCTGAGCTAACTGCAAGCCCGTGAATGTCATCTCGATGCTGGTGCGAGCGGGGGTCTGATTGGCATCGGCTTCCAGACGCAGTACGAAATTGCCGCCCATGAAATGCCCCGTAACCTCCGGTGCCTTGACCAGGCCGCGCTCGATCGTGAATGGCGCGGATAGCTCATTCACCTCAACTCGCGACAGCAGCAGGCGACGGGCGCTGTATTTCCCGGCGGCATCCACGCGCCGAGTCAGCGGAGTGATGAGCCGCACATCGGAAAAGAGTTTGGGCGGCGCGTCGGGATGCGGATCGCGCCCCGCGGCGCGCAGGCCAAAGTCGGCCAGGCGCAGGAGCGCGGAGCTCAGATCGACGTGCACGAGGGTGCGGCCGCTTCTCTGTAGATGGAGCGACACCCGCCCCCGCACATCGCTTTGGCCTGATACCAGCTTCAGATCCTCAAAAAGCGTTTCGCGGCCCCGGCGCAGCATGCGGCCCTGCAGGCGAAAGGTGCCTGTGTTCGGCAAGCTGACTCCGACCAGATAGTACAAGTCGCGCAAATCGGCCCCGCTGGCGTCAAACTCCGCATCAACCAGGCCCAAATCAAATGGCCGCGGCAGCGAGCCGTGCGCCGAGAAATGCGTACCGCTCGAGCGCTCGTCGAACTCAAATGCATAAGGTTTGTCGGGCGCCACTGAGGGTAACGCATCGCCTTTTAAGCGAAAGGTGACCGGGTGCTGGTTGAGCGTGCCGGAGCCTTCTATTTGCAAAGGCTGAGCGGAATCCGGGCCGAGGACGGACAGATCGCCGTCAAAGACCAGGTGCAAGCGCTCATCGACAAGCGTCAGACGGGTATGCGTCAGCTCCAGCGCGCGAATCATTGGCAATGGTTCGCCGGGAGATTTATTGGGGTCAACGCGCTGCCAGTTGGCGCGTCCCTCGGCGTCACGCATGAGGTGCAGCTGCGCAGTGTCGATTTTAAGGAGACTAAGTCCGGATTGATGGCTCAGCAGCGGTGTGAATGTCACGGTGAGTTTCGCGATTTCCGCCGTGATACCCGGCCTGGTCCAGGGCGGATTGCCGATGGTGACTTGTTCTGCCTCGATCCGCGGGCTTCTGGTTAACAGATGCACATGCAACGCGCCGCGCACCTCGATGGGACGGCCGCTCTGCCAGGAGACAAAGCGGATAAAGCTCGAACGCAAGAGACCTGCGTTCCAGGCTGCAAGCACTCCCGTCACGGCCACAATAATTAGGAGCAACACGGCCGCCGCTGATTTGACCAAACGGTGTCGCATCACGGAACACAAGTGGTAAAAAATGAAACTTCTTCAATACCAGAAGCCGCGAGATTGCGGCAAAGATACTTTGCGGAACCCACACTTACCCGACACGGTAAAAAAACCACCCGCATCGTTGAGACTACGTGCCACCTAGTCAGTGTTGATGCAAAGCAGCGACGCGACTCCACTTCAGTCTCGAACGGGTCGAGGCCGGCCCCGCGCGGGCCGGCCTTAACCATCGGGTCAACACACGTTACTAGCGTTTTTCGGTGCCTGCGTGTTTCTCTTGCTCCGCATCAACGCTACTTTCGGTTTCCATACCCATTTCCTTCGGCCGCTTAGCGGCAAACACATCGTCGCGGCCGCGGGCTGCAGTAGGATGTCGACCGTACATCGTTGTGATCAAGCGCGTCGTCCGGCCCACTGCACTCACGAGTCGCCTTTAAGCTGAGCTCAGTTAGGTGCTCGGCGCAATCTTAAGGTCGTTGGTCACCTGCTGTTTACCAGCGACAGCCTCGGCTTTAGTCTCGATCGCGTTTTTCTCATCCTGCGACCGCACAACACCATTTAAGGTTACGCTGCCGTTGACCGTAACGATTTTGACATTGTGCGCGTAGGTGGAGAGGGACTTATCCGCCATCACGCTCTGGCGTATTCGCTTGGTGATGTCAAGGTCGGTGGCTTTGTTTGTTTGTGCATCGGCAGTTGCCGATGCGTTCGATGCTTCGACTTTATTGCTCTTCGCATTATCGGCGGCAGATTGCGCTATAGCGAGCGGTGCAGCGAGCAGACTCGACAACAGCAGAGCGGTAATCGTGGGCTTGTTCATGGCTTTCCTCAAGTGGTTGGAAGGAAAGGAGGCACTCATTGGGCCTCCTTAAGACTATCGGACTTATCGCGCATTAAGCGACCCGGGCGCCCGCCGGTCTGGCGCCGCTCGCCTCGCCCGTGGAGGCAATATCCGTGGCGCCCGTGCCCTTAAGCAGATCCTTGGCCCTAGAGATTTGATCTGAGGTATCACAATGAACTGACAGCAGCGTTCCGCCATCCTTCACCTGCCCCTCGTATCGCTTAGCCTCGTACTCGGGAATGCCCATGCCCACGAGGGCGCCAACGAGGCCACCAACCGCCCCACCCACTCCTAAACCGGCGAGTCCTGCCATGATCGGACCCGCAGCGATCAGCGGCCCGACGCCTGGGATGGCCAAGGCGCCGATACCGGCGAGTATGCCCAAAGTACCGCCAATGACGCCGCCCGTAGTAACCCCGGCCGTCGCACCTTCGGGCGCCTTGGTGTCCTTTTGATGCGCGAATTCCTTGGTGCTACGGTTGTCGGGAAGGAGCACGGAAATGGCAGCGCTGGGAAAACCCGCCGCGATTAAACTGTCCACTGCTCTTTCGGCGTGCTCGGCTGACTTATAGAGGCCGAACACCGCTGTATTTTTGCTGCTCATTTGTTTAACTCCATTGAATCTGCAATTGACGGCGACGTGGTCGCCGGTGAGCGCGAGAATATGGCTGCGCTTGCTCAATTACGGAGTAGGACAATGGCTATAGAGTACGTCGACTTCAGCTGATACTTCACAACAGCTCCGATCTGCGAACCCGTCGAGTTCTCATATGAGCTCCTGTATCAGGCCATCCCCTCATCACCTGTGACAGACATCGTAAAAGCGGCGCATCCAATCGCTGACTACGCCGCGTGCCATTACGATTTGGACGGACCTACCTTCAAATCATTAACCACTTGCTGCTTGCCGGCGATCTCTTCCGCCAAGCTCGCTACCTTATTCCTCCACTCATCGCTGCACCGCCGCAGGTGTGAGCGAAAGCTGGCCGCATCAATCGGCATACGCCTTCTGGCGTGCCGGGGCGCTCCGTGAAAGTATCGGGCGTGAAGGGATTCGCCCGTCACGGTCTGACCAAGGAGAGGTCATGCCACGCGTGCTTTGCCGACGACGCTGGCTCGCGCTGCCAGCGTTGCTGGCGGCAGGATGCGCACCCGCCGGCGCGCAGGAGCTCTATGGGATGGGGGGTGGGCAATACACTCAGAGTCTCAAAGAATATACCTACTCGTACGCCATCGAGTACGCACACAACCTCAGTGATTATTACTACGCCAGCTTTACCTGGCTGAACGAGGGGCACGTCACCGATCATCATCGCGACGGCTACAGCCCGCAGCTCTGGCTGCGCTGGCCTAGCAGCTCGCGCCGGTTGCTGTTGTCGGTGGGCGCCGGGCCGTACCGGTACTACGACACCACGTATGCGGCCGACACCGGTAGCGTGACGGACGCACATGGGTGGGGTGTGCTCTACAGCGCCGCGGCGCAATGGTATTTCCACGCGCCGTGGGTGCTGCAGGTGCGTTACAACTATGCCCGCAGCTCTACGAGCATCTCGACCAACACCGCCATGGTCGGCTTCGGCTACCAGTTCGAGAGCGCTGCCTCTCCAGGACCGGTCCCGCCTTCCCACTACGACCTCAGCACCCCGCGTATGGAGATGACGCTGATGGCCGGCAAGAGCGTGCAGAATAATTTCCAGGCGCCGCAGGGTGTCGCCTGGGCCGCGGAACTGCGCGCGCGGCTCACGCCGTACATCGATGCCATCGGCACGTACCTCGATGAAGGGAACACGCACGTGGTCAACCGCAAGGGCGTAGCCGGGCAGCTCGGGCTAGTGCGCGAATTTCTCGGCCACCACGCCGACGTTGGCATCGCGGGTGGCTTCTACCTGGCGCGCGATCAGGATTACCTTGTCCCGTCGAATACGGCGCTGGGAATTGCTACGAACACTCAGGTGCTGGGATTGCTGAGCATGAGCATGACTTGGCGCATCACCCGCATGCTTCACCTGCGGGCCTATTGGGACCGCACACTCACCACCAACGGCCGCGATACCGACGTGCTACTCGGTGGGCTCGGTTGGTCGTTCTGACCATGACAAGCGCCGCGAGACTCGCCGCAGCGGGGCTGGATCCGCAGCAGCACATATCACGCCCCGCTACCACTTTTGACATAAATTCCAGCTGCTTCTGGCAGCACTGCTCTGTTGAGGCCCACGCGCGCGATCAGGTAGCGCTTCGCCCTGCTTGCACCTGTGCCGGTTTGACTGGCACTTTTTCCCCGAACATGGTGATGAGCGCAACGGATGCCGCACAGGGTCGGTGCGCTGGCTTTCGGGAAGTGTATAAGCGCCTCGAGGAACACCCGAAGCGGCCTTGACTAAAAAGCGGCGTGAATTGAATAAGAGTGTCACGATGACCCCGGGATCTGAAGGACCGACGACCGCCGACTCCGCTCACGACTCGAGCAACGACACGATTGAAGTGGAGCTGACCGGCGAGCAGGAGCTAGGGCTTTCCCGGGCAGCCGAGGCGACCCAGGCAACGGCGCGCCCGGGCCCCGTCTTATCGACTGGGTACGAGAACCATGCCACCAGGCGCTCGGCGCGAGTCGACTTCGTTTGTAACGTGACCTTCGCTGTGGCAGTTATAGGTACTGCGGTGGCTTCCCTGTGGGCGGCGTCGAATCGGCACCCGCCTGCCCCGGCGGTCATCAGCGCCGCGCCTCTCACCGAGGTAGCCCCGGCCAGACCTGCCGAGCCGCCGGGTGCGCCTGTGCGAATGAAAAACGCCTTCGATGCGACGGAAGTGTTCGAGTTTCCGCCTGGGACCACCGAATCCGAGGCCCGCGAGGCGGTTGCAGAGCTGCTCTTAAGCCGTGCACGTGACCGAGGCGCCGAGGTACTGGCGCTCAGGCGAGCGGGCACCCTTCAACCACATCGCGCCACGGCGGTCCAGCAACCTGAAGTTTTCGTGACCCAGGTTGCTCGCCCGCGCGAAGGAACCTTGAACGGGACGAACTGAGGCGGCTGCGCACGGTGACTTTTCCCTGCCCACATTATCGCGAAGCCGCTACGTCACGCGGACGCTACACGGGACGGTAGGAACAGCGCATATCGCGCCCCGCTACCAACATTACGTCCATCGAGCAATGAGCGGTTGTATTGCCGCCGCAGAACTTTACGCACTCAAGCTTCCGTTCTGGATGTCTCAGGGCCGTCTCTCGCAGGGATTGTCGCGGCACCGACTAACGCCCAGGTTGCGGCCGACTACGATGCCTTCGAGGAGTGCAGATCCTGCTCACTGCAAAGGAATGCATGGCAGCAGAGGCCATTGGCCTGCGAACGCAGGTGCAGGCGCGCCCCTGGGGGCCGGGGCGCGCCTGCGAAACCCAGGTGGTCACGACCCTCGAGGGCATCCGCGCGCTCGCTCCCGATTACGAGCATCTATATCGCCTCACCGCTAACACTCTGCCCTTCGCACGGCAGGAATGGCATCTCGCCTGGTGCACGCATTTCCTCGACCGCCATACACAGTTACAACACACGCCACGCTTCCTGGTGCTGCGCGACAGAAAGGGCGCGAGTTTGGCAATCGTGCCGCTCGTGCTCGCGCACTGGCACTTGGGTCCGCTCCATGTGAACATCATCAAGCCCGTGGGCGCGGATGGCGGACTCACCGAGATCCGCAACCCACTTGTGGCGCCCGGCAGCGAGCGGCTCTGCGTACAGGCAGTGCTACGGCACTTCGCCGGCATGCCCGACTGGGACTGGATCGAATGGAACCGAATCAGCGACGAGCTCGCTGATGCCCTGCGCTGCGAGCCGACTTCGCGGTGGTTCGAGGTCTGTACGGATTACGTGCTGGATCTTCCCGCGAGCTGGGAGGAATTTCGCGCTGGCCTCGGGCGTAATGCCCGCGAGTCGCTGCGGCACTGCTACAACTCACTGCGCCGCGCCGGCCACACTTTCGAGTTCCTCGTGGCGCGCGAGCCTGCCGAGGTGCGTCACGGCCTAGATCGCCTGCTGCGGTTGCACGCCCTGCGCGCCGCCATGCCCTGGGGCGCGAAACACCCCGACGTCTTTGCCCATCGCGCCGCGCGTGATTTCCTCTACGATGTCTGCACCAGGCTGGCTGCGCGCGATGCGGTGCGAGTGTTTCAACTCAGGATCGGTGGCGAGATCGTGGCTGCGCGCCTCGCCTTCGTGCTGGGCGACAGTGTATACCTCTACTATTCGGGCTTCGATCCGGTCTGGGCACGTTACAGCGTCATGACCACCACCGTCGCCGAGATCTTCCGCTACGCCATCGCACACGGGTGCCGGAGCGTGAATCTCTCACTCACTGGCGAGCAATCGAAGCTGCGCTGGCGGCCCCGCCGAGTGGAGTTTCACTCCGCGCGAGTGCACCGCCAGTCCTTCAGCTCGCGGCTCGCCTGTCGCGCCTACGACGTGGCGCTCTCAAGCGGCGGCCGGCGGGCGCGCCTGTTGCGGCGACTCTGGCAGACCCTCCAGAATCAACCGTGAAGTGCGCACCGACCCTGCCGCATTTCCCCGGCGCCGACGCGCGCGAATTTATCGGGTCATCGGCTCTCATCGATGAGGGTTAAATTCTAAGCCAAAGAGGGCGGCCCGAATGCGCTCACTGGGCGGCGGGAGTACGCGCAGGGTGAGTGCCGGAGCGCTTCCACATTCGCAGGGCGTCATCCGCGATGAGCGTCTTTCGGACGTACAGAAACCGTACCGTGTCGTACTCGAACGGCGAGCCCGTCGAGTAATAGCGAAAGCTGGCGTTTGCGCGAATGTCTACGCCATCGAGCGGAGTGAGCAGCCAGCCTGCAGTGCCACGATAAAGATCGGCAAGATTGATTGTGTAGTCGGTACCGAAGTCGGCGAGCAACCCGAAGCCATCGCGCAGGGTGGATGGTCCGAGTATTGGCATGATGAAATAGGGACCAGGGTGCATACCCCAGCGGGCGAGGGTTGCGCCGAAACCCGTGGGCGCCCCGGGGATGTGCATTTTCGTGGCGACGTCGAACAGACCACCGATGCCGAGCGTACTGTTGATCACGAAACGTCCGAGAGCGCGTACGCTGGGCGCAAGACGGAGTTGCGCGGTGTAGTTCAGAACGCTGACGACTTCCGACAGGTTGGCGAAGAAGTTGTGGATTCCCGTCCGAACCGGACTGGGCAAGCGGCGGTACTCGTCCGCGATAGGCAGGAAGATCGCCTCGTCGAACCGGGCATTGAACCGATACGTGAAACGGTTCATCCGTTCCCAGGGATCGTAGGTCCGCATGGAGGGTACGTCGGCCGGCGTCAGCGGTGGACCGATCGCTGCCGCCCCTGCGTGCGCCGCCGTCAGCGCTTGCGTCTCCTGTGCCTGTTTGATCGCCGCAGCATTATCAGCCGCGGGCGTCTCCGCAGGTAAACTGCGGATCAAGAAATCGCGCGAGGCGCAGCCACCGGTCAGCAGCGACGCGCTTACCACGGCTGCCAACGGGACGAGGCGCGCGCCCCTCACTTGCCAGCCCCTGCCCATCGGCCGGCCAGCATGTCGAGCATATCGGCAATCTGCTGACGATCACCAAGATTGCCGAGATGGCCGCCGTGGTCGTAGACCGCGATCCTGGCTCTGAGGGTCGAGCACAGCCAATCGAGCTCCCCGCGATCGAGAATCAGATCGTCAGCGTTAGTTTGCGCATAGTAGTCCGCATCGGTACGCAATGCCTCGCCGATGATGTCCAGACGATTCTCTGCAATCAATGACTCACGTGTCGAACCGGGGCGACGCGCGAGATAGTAAGGCGCGAAAACTCGGTCGAAGTATTCAGAAAACGGCTTCCCGAGCAGGCGCAGAACGACCTCGTCTGTCGGATCACCCGGGCGCGGTGGCCGCCGCGGATCGGTAACCACGCCCGTGCCGGCATATAGATCCCCCACATAAAACACATTCATCAGTTCGATGCGGAACGTCAGCGCAATCGCCGCAGAAAAGTCAGCATCGGTCCGCAGCACCGCGCCGGCGGCACCGAGCAGGTTAGTGTCTTCGATGCGAATCTGATCGCTCGCGCGGTAGAAGTTCGCGAGCCGGACGTACAGCCGTCGATAGAGGCGGTCGATTCCCTCCTTCCCGGATCCAATGCTTAGCGCGAACAGCTGATCGAGCCGGTTCATCGTGGCAACCAGACTCACCGGTGGGTTGATCATCACCGCACGATGGATCTTTAACCGATGCTCGACGGAGTCGATCGACTTGAGCACGGCGGCGTGGGCACCGCCGAGCGAGTAACCAAGAACATCGACATCAGTGATACGAACCTTGGCTGGCAAGCGGGCGATGATCTCGTGGGCGGCCGCGTACAGATCGCGGCTGTCCTGCATCAGATCACCTGCCACGCCGGTACTGGAGGCAGAGGCGATGAACCCGGGGTTCGTCGGTGACGGCAGGGTCAGAACGTGATAGCCGGCGCCGTAGAGCGTCGCACGCAGAAGCGATAGTTTTGCGGTGTTGCCATCGTCCCCAGTGCCAGAGATGACAATGGCGAGGGGCGCGGCTTTGCGCTGCGCTGAAAACCATACGCGGAGGCGTCGGTCGAACCACAGAACCGCCGGCAACGGTCGCGCCCAAGGCAGTTTGATATCGATCTCATCGAGGGGAACAAAGGCGGGAAGCGGCGCGATGTCCTGCGGTGGGGTGCCGTAGACCGTCGCGCGCAGCCCTGCCGAATCGCCGAGGCCCGTCGCGGGCTCGTCATTCGCGTCCGCCGCCAGCAGATACGTGAGCGTCAGCAGCGCGCCTAGCGACCGAATGATTTTCATTCCGCGGTTCTTTCCCGCGATGCATGTGCAGAATCTTCCACTCGCCCCTTACGAGCGCTGAGAAGTTCCTGTGTGATGCGCGACAGCTTCGGCGCGTCTGCCGCAAAGCCCATTGTGGAGGCAAAACACACCGCAACAAGGAAGCCGATGAAATATCGCATGTCATGCTCCTGCAAAGAGCGCCAGACACAACGCGAACACGCTGAATTCTAATTCACTGCTCCATATTTGAAGCGAACCTCTACGAGCGTAGAGCTGATCAGCTAAACGCAATGGGGCGATCAGGATATTGCCCGACCCCGGGCTTCACATTCGTGGCGCGCCATAACTCGGCGCCGCGCGCCTTGGAACCGCCACCTCCACGCGCCGCCGCGGCCTAAACGCATTCCTTTCGTATCGTCCCGCATCGACCGTCCCCACGTATCTATTCAGTGCTGGAACTGCAGCAGGGACGCGGGTCTTCGCGTCGAACCTGCGATTCAGGATGTTCGACCTTGAAAGGAAGACCGCCCAAGTCATGCCGCGCGCTCACGATTGAGAGCATGAACCAAAGCCTTGGCCGAATGGGCGGCTTTCGGGCCTATCAGCGCGCGCTTTAAAACCAGCGTCGAGTGTCAGAGCCTGGGCTGCCGGCACCGTGTACGGTTAGTCATGGGGTCATGAGCGCCGCGGGCGCAGACGCTCATCGCACTTGAACGTGCCGCTTGCGCGGCAACTCTTCAGCGCCGGCGCCCTCGGAGAGCCGTTCGCGCTCATGGTCCGCGCGACGACGGTACCAAGCCAGCAGACACTGGCGATTCCGAAACTGAAGTCGCGCACCACGCGCTCGATCTGAGTTTTCTCCTGCCAGCGGATGGCGAAGGCATCGAAAGCAACCTCACCCGTGGTGGTGCTGACGGATATCTGAGGTGCGGATTCGTCGCCAATTGGATCGTGTCCTGGTTGATCGAGAGGCAAGGGCTGCCGGTGCATGCTCATCGTGGCTGCACCGCGCGCACTCACCGTCAATATCAACGGGCGTGCGCTAGCAGGACGCGGTGTGTTAGTAGCTAGTGCGGTGTTCAGAGCGCTTCCGCGCCCGTGCCATTGTTGTCACGCTGAGCAACGTTGCCGCCGCCAAACAGGAGCCGTAGGTGATACTGCGCTGCGTTTGTTTGCGCCGCTGCACAAACTCGTCCTTCGCGTTCATGCCCTCAGCTAGCATTCTCCGCAGGCCGCGTTGCGGATCTGCCCGACACCGGAGGGGTTTGCTGTCGGTTGCCTCTTACCGTGCTCGTTGCTGAAGTCGCTTGCGGAGCGCTCGCGGGCGTGATGTGCTCGCAACCGACGGCTCCGCCTTCCCGGAGGCTTGAGCGGGTGACGGCGCTCGCGCAGGGACCGCTTATAATCGAACGCGGGGATGAGTACTACATCCCCGCGCCCTGAGTTATGCCGGCCGAGGCCGTCAACTCACTCTTGGTCGTGATTGCCTTGCTTATCGGGGCGGCGACTTGGCTGTTTTGTGCCACTGCCCGATCCGTGCCCCTTATCTGAGCCCGGCGGATTCTGCGTCGGCTTATTCGGATCCCAGGGCTTTCGCGGGGGGTTCGACTTCGGATCGGGTTGCATGCTTCGCTCCGACCCGTGCTCGTCGTTAGTGCTCATGGTATTCAACCTCTCGTAACTTTACCGGCATTCATGCCGAGCCCTTATGCTAGCGATCTGCAAGCAGTGAATAAGGTAAGCAATGCCAGTAATGCGCGTGGTCGCTATCCTACAGCGGCCGGACACGCACAAGCGAACAGCAGCCTCCACTGCTAAGCCTGCGGCAGCGAGTGATGTGCCGCGTCCTTGACCAGGAATGCTACCGTCGCAGGAATGCTACCATCGCAGGATAGCGCGCTTTCCCGCAAACAGTCCGCCAGCGACGGCTTTCGCGCACCACTTCGGAACGGGCGCTGACCGCATCAGTCATGGAGCAGGCTGAATTACATGCGCGAAACCGGTCGCTCTACCTTATTGGGCGACAAGCTGACCGACACGCTCCATGGCTTGCGCCGCCACTAGCCAGCGTTATTGTTTGCCTTCCGAGAAATCGGTGCGCCGAACGCAAGCTGATGTCTCCTTCTTACTCGCTAGCAACGCATGCACGGCCACAGGATCGATCGGCTTGGTCAGATGTTGGTCGAACCCGGCGCCCATAGCTCGTTGCCGGTCACCATCTCTTCCCCAGCCAGTGAGCGCGACCAGACAAATACCTGCTCCCCAGGACTCTCGGCGGAGTTCCTTTGCAACTTCGTAACCACTCAAATCCGGCATACCGATGTCTAAGAGCGCTACATCAGGGCGAAACGCCTGCGCGATTGCCAGCGCGGCACGCCCGCCATTCGCCACACGCACTTCGTGCCCGGCCAGCTCTAAAAGCATTGCGAGCGCGTCCGCCGCATCCGTATTGTCATCGGCGATCATCACCCGACGGCCCGCTATCGCGACCGGGGGCGCATCGGCACTGATCACGCGTCTCTGGAATGGAATGGACGCCGTGAGCGGCACACGAACTATAAATTTGCTGCCATGACCCAGTCCGTCGCTCGTCGCTTCAATCGTGCCGCCGTGCAACTCTAGGAGCCCTTTCACGAGTGCCAGACCGATACCAAGGCCGCCCTCGGCACGACCTGACCTACCGTCAACCTGTGAAAACATCTCGAAGATCCGAGTCAGCGCCTCAGGTGCGATACCAATGCCGTCATCTTTCACCGACAAGCATAGCGCTCCCTTCTGAACCTCACCCGACAGCTCGATATGCCCAGCGGGGTCCGTGTACTTGGCAGCGTTAGTCAGCAGGTTTGAGAGTATCTGCGAGAGCCGCAATGGGTCAGCTTGTAGGATCAATTCCTCCGACGGCAGCATGACAGTGAGCTGGTGATGCTTGCTATCAAGCAGCGGGCGTGCCTCTTCAACAGCGGCGTCGACGACCTCTGTCAGCCTGACTCGCTCCAATTTCAGTTCAAGCTTCCCTTGGGTGATTCGCGCAATATCCAGCAAGTCATCGAGCAGCAACGCCATGTGGGCGACCTGACGTTGGATTACGCGCTGCGCCCAATGAAGCTGCTGAGGCGCAAGGCTTGGCGAGCCGATAATCTGCGCAGCGGTCCGAATGGGCGCCAGCGGATTGCGCAGCTCATGAGCGAGCGTCGCGAGAAAAGAATCCTTGCGCTGATCCGCATCGCGCAACGCCTTCTCCGACGCGCGTAGCGCTTCGATCTGTTCGCGCAGCTGGTACTGGCGTGCGCGCGCACGCAGCGCAGCTTGAACCGAACTGAGAAGCGTGCGCGATGAGGCGGGCCGCTCCAGGACGGTCGCGTTGCGAAGCGAATCGAGCACCTGAGCGGAGACGCTTATGGGAGGAACGGTGTGGCACAACAGGAGCACGGGAACATCCGACCACGCCGGCTGACCGGATAAGGCCCTTAACAGTTGATCGAAGTGCGGATCGCTGAACGCGACATCGGTCAATACGAGCGCGCCGGCCCCGGCGGCGAACTCCGCTGCCATCGACTGGGCGTCCTCACACGAAGCGCAGAAAATGTTGGCGCGCTGGACCAATTCCCGCGTCACCCTCGCGTCACGCCGAGTCGGGGCGAGCAGTAGGACCCGGTAGTCGTGTGCGCTCTGCGAGTCAGTCGGCATGGCCGCGGGGCTGGACGCGTCCATCATGCCCGCTCCCGGGTTTCACCTCGATCGGGCCGCCGGTAAGAACTCCGCGCAACTGCAGCAGCGGCTCACTCAGGTGAATGCCGTGCTTGTCAAACCGCAGCTCTCGGATGGAACCCTCATGGCCGCCGGTGCGCTTCTTCAGCACGGAGATGGCCTTTCGGACCTCACCGGCAAGCTCGAAGTACCGCAGTAGCACAACCGAATCAGCAAGGTAACTTGAATCCACTGGAGAGGTCATGTTCGCGCCGATGACGCCGCTTTGAGCGACGGTAAAAAACGTCGCAACGCCTTGGTTGTTTAGGTATGACAGCAGCTCATGAAGCTGCGCCGTCAGGTAATTGTTCTGCGGCATAGCGTTTAGGTAACCATTTAGACTATCGATGATCACCACGCGGGCGCCGTCCCGCTCCACGCTCTGGCGCACGAGGTGGGCAAACTCCCCTGGCGAGATGGCCGCCGGGTCAATCTGGTGGATGGCGATCTCGCCAGCGCCGACACCTTCTTTGATGCGCATGCCTATGCCAAACGATCGGGCAAGCAGTGCCGTTTTCGTCTCGTCAAACACAAACGTGGCGGCGTGATCACCGCGCTCGGTCGCCGCCACAGCATATTGCAACGCGAGAGTCGATTTCCCGGACCCCGGAGGGCCAATGAGCAGCGTGCTCGTCCCACGGTCAATGCCGCCGCCCATGAGCGTATCGAGCGCTGTGACGCCGCTGGGAAGGATCTCTTGTTTGAACGACGAAGTGTGCTGCGCAGCCATCAAGCGCGGATAAACGATTAATCCCCCGCGTCGAATGGCAAAGTCGTGGAAGCCGCTGAGAAAATCGCTACCGCGAAATTTGATCACCTGCAACTCCCGACGAATCTCTCCGTAAGGAGGGGCCTTCGAATCCAAGGAAATGACGCCGTGAGCGATACTGTGGAGCTGCAAGTCTGGCCCTTCACCCGTCCGATCATCGAGCATGATCACCGTGCAGCGGCGCCCAACTAGGACGTGCTTCAGCGCGAGGATCTGTCGCCGATAACGCAGCGAGCTTTGCGCGAGCAGCCGTAATTCCGACAACGAATCAAAAACCATGCGGCTCGGATTGCTACGCTCGATGGCATCGAGCACCCTCCGGGTTGTCTCGCCCAGTTCCACTTCTGAGGACAACAGCATCGTAAGCTGCTCGTCACTCTGGAGCTCGGCTTCATCCGGGACAAGTTCGATGATCTCGATGCTATCCAACGACCAGCCGTGCGATCGTGCGCCCGCCTGCAACTCCCGCTTCGTTTCCGAGACGGTGACGTAAGTGCCTTTCTCACCGCGCCGTGCGCCCTCGAGCAAATACTGGAGCGCAAAGGTGGTTTTCCCGGCGCCGGGAATGCCATCCACGAGGTACAGCTGCTCAGAGATCAATCCGCCGCACAGCACTTCGTCCAAGCCCGGAATGCCAGTTTCTGATCGCTGCGCGCTCTGATTCACTGTATTCTCGTGCAAAATCGAATCATCTCCAGGCAGACAGCACCGGGGCCAACTGTTCTTTTGGGTTCAACGCCCGAATCCTACCATCGGACCCGCAACTGGTTAGCAGCTTCGTTCTTTCTTGACCGTAGGCGCAGCAGCCCCCCTCGCCAAGCTCAATCGCGCGCAATCGCGCTATCGGCAGAACGCTGTTGCGTCCCCGGTCCGGTCTTTGGCTGCGGTTGAGCTCAGGGCCAGGCAAACAAACATGCCCGCGGTGTTGCGTCTGGGCGCAAACGCCCACGCGGGGGCGGCCTACATTAACCGCGGCTTGATCTCGATAGGCCCGGTGCCAACGCTTTTGCAGGTTGTGTTCCTATGGACATGCTACCAACACGCCGCGACATGCTGGCCGGTCTGTCCTCAGGTCTCGCCTTCGGTGGCACAAGCACGCTACTCGCACAAACGGCCGCTACCTCGGCGAGCAGTTCAGCACCGCCTGCCTCACCGCTCATCAACCCTGTCAGCGAGTACGCCCACCCCCATTTCCCCGTCAGGAACAGCCGTGGCCTGGGCTCGCCTCGAAGATGAATCCGCGACCGGATCATGGTGAGCGCTCCTACCGCGGCAACGGTCGTCTTGCCGGCCGCAAGGGCTCTGATTACCGGCGGAGACAGTGGCATCGGTCGAGGCGCGGCAATTGCCTTTGCGCGCGAAGGTGCAGACGTGGCGATCGGCTACCTTCCGCAGGAGGAATCCGATGCTCGCGAGACGCTGGCATTAATTCGGGAGGCGGGTCGCAAAGCCGTTGCACTGCCCGGGGACATTCGCACGGAGGCCTTTTGCCACAAGCTGGTTCGCGACGCCGTCCAAGGCTTAGGCGGCTTGGATATCCTCGTCAACAACGCGGCACGCCAAGTCGCCAAGAAGTCGATACTCGAAATCACGACCGAGCAGTTTGACGAAACGATGAAAACGAACCTCTACGCGCTGTTGTGGATCACCAAGGCCGCCCTCCCCCGCATGCATCCAGGGTCGCCGATTATCAACACGGCTTCGGTCAACGCCTACGACCCGCAGCCGGAAATTCTTGATTATTCAACGACAAAAGGCGGCATAGCTATCTCCACCAAGGCGCTCGCAAAGCAATTGGCGCCGCAGGCAATTCGTGTCAACGCCGTCGCGCCAGGTCCGATTTGGACACCGCTGCAACCGAGCGGTGGGCAGCTTCCAGACAAATTGCCAAACTTTGGCGCAGATACCCCCACGCAGCGTCCCGGCCAGCCCGCCGATCTCGCGCCCATCTACGTAACGCTGGCTTCCAATGAGGCCACGGATTCCACAGGTCAGGTTTATGGCGCCGTGGGAGGCCGCGGCGGACCTTAAGAGTAAACCGCGATCCACTCAAGGACCAATTTATTCCATCGAACACTGCCTCTTTGAGACGAGTGCACAGGAGTTTGCTCCGTCAACTTGGAGTTCAAGGGCAGTAGCCCGGACAGCCGCCGCCCTTCCTCTAGAGCGCATGGCCGAGGCGGCATCAGGCAAGACGCCAATTAGCGGAATGTCCGCTCCTGTACGACGGTAAAGCCTGGCTTGTACATTACTCGATCGCATCCGATATCGCGGTCGAGGCATCAGATTTAGATCCGCAGCGGACGGAGCTCGCCAACCTTGAGCGAACAGAATGACCCGGCCGTTAGACAACGTTCGTGCTGTGTGCCATAGGAGTGAATCCTAACAGGTCAAATCACGCCGCCACCCGGCTCAGCCTGGCTCCTCACGGACCGGTGCGTCGAAAACAATTCCATCAGAGCGGTGTACTCCGGCGGTTTTACCATGTGGCCATCGAACCCGGCTTGCTTCGATTCGTGTTGATCTTCGATCTGTCCCCAGCCGCTTATCGCAACGATGAGGGTATTCTTCGCCCACGGTTGTTGCCGGATCCGACGGCACACCTCATAACCGTTGAGCTTCGGTAGCCCGACATCCAACAGAACCACATCAGGCTGCATGCGCTCTGCCGCCTTCAGTGCTTCAAAGCCGTCATGCGCCGTGTACGTCGCGTGGTTGGAGAGTTGCAACAGCATCGCCAAGGAGGCCGCTGAGTCGGTGTTGTCATCGACGATCAGAATGCGTCGCGATGGCCCTTCGGGCTCAGTGGTGGATTCTGCTGTCACGATGCCGCGCCCTTTAGGGGATACTGGCAGGTAAACTACAAATTCACTACCGTGGCCCGGGCCTTCGCTGAAGGCCTCGACCGACCCGCCGTGCATCTCGACCAGCTTTTTTACCAGCGATAGGCCAATACCAAGCCCACCTTGCGAACGCTCCAGAGTCCGATCCACTTGCATGAAGAGCTCGAAGATACTTTCGAGCTTGTTAGAAGGGATACCAATGCCGGTGTCTTTGAACCTGACGACCACTTTATCGCCCTGCAGTGCGGCGGCGACCTCAATGAACCCGCCCGGCTCGGTATACTTGCAAGCGTTGTGCAGGATGTTGCTGAACACTTGGGCCAGACGCACCGGATCGGCATCCACATGGATGGGGTCGGAAGGCAGTGATACGTTGATCCGTTGGCGGGCCGATTCGGCGAGCAGTCGGCACTCCTCGATGGCCTGCTGAATGACTACTGCGAGCTCAATCGGCTCCCTGCGAAGGTCAATTTTGTTGCGTGCAACGCGGCTGACATCGAGCAGGTCGTTGACCAGTCGCACGAGCTGACCGAGCTGGCGCTGCGTCCGCTGCGCACCTCCCGGATCAGATCTGGGTTGCTGTCGGTACGCGTCAGGAGTTCCAGTCCGTTGCGCAACGGGGCGAGTGGTCCGCGTAGCTCATGGGCGAGCATCGCCAGAAACTCATCTTTGCGCCGGTCGCCCTCTTTCAACTCGATCATCATTTCATACATCTGCCGCTCGATTCGCTTGCGGTGCGTGATGTCACGCACGATGCCCGTGAAGTAGCGCCGCGACCCGAGTGAAAATTCACTCAGCGCCGCCTCGAGCGGAAAAGTACTCCCGTCTTTGCGCCGCCCCTCGAGCTCCTGGCCGATACCGATAACATTCGACTCTGCGGTGCGGTGGTAATTAGCGAGGTGCGTGCCCGGGTCGCTATGGAACAGCTCTGGCATCAGGATCTTCACGTTCTGTCCGATGATCTCTTCGGCCTTGTAGCCAAAGAGTTTTTCCGCCGCACGATTGAAGGTCTCGACCGTACTCTGCTCGTCAATCGTCAGAATGCCATCGACGACGTGATCCATCACGGAGTGGATGCGGGCTTCGACCTCTGCCCGTCTCTGCTCCTCTTGGCGCCGCTGCGTAATATCGCGGAACACCAGCACGCTGCCGATAATGGCGCCCTGCGCATCGAGAATAGGTGCGGCGCTGTCGTCAATAGGCCTCTCGGTGCCGTCTTTCCCCATCAGGATAGTATGATTCGCGAGCCCCGTAATGAGCCCGTCGCGGATGGCTCGCCGCGCAGGATTCTCAACACTTTCCCGATTCTGCTCGTTGACGATGCGAAATACCGTCTCGAGCTGCTGGCCGACCATCTCCTGCTGCGACCAGCCCGTTAGCGATTCGGCGACGGGGTTCCCGAACGTGATGCGACAGCTGTTATCCGTCGTGAGGACTGCATCGCCTATGCTGGCGAGCGTTACGCGCAGTCGCTCGCGCTCTGCTGCGAGCTCAGCTGCCCCGCGCTGGCGCAAGAGCAGGTTTCGTCTGGTCAGAGAGACAGCCATCGAGAGCAGCGCCGTGCCGATGACGGCGGCTAGCACGATCGAGATGATGGTGGTACGCGCGCTGCGCTCGGACGCGTTGGCGCGCTGATTTAACAGCTCGTATTCTGCCCTTTGCATTGCGGCGACCTGGGCGCGCGCGTCATCCATGAGCGCCTTGCCGGCATTGCTGCGGACTAGCTCCAGGGCGGCGGCGCGGTCGCCGGCTTTGTTAAGCGAAATCGTCCGTGCGAGTTCACTGAACTTAAGCGCGATCTTCTGCTCAAGAACGGCGAGCCGGGCCTTCTGAGCCGGGTCCGTGATGAGCCCCTTTAGGCGAGTGAGTTCGGTCTGTACTCGCGCCGTCGCATCGCGATAAGGCTGCAAGTACGCATCGTCTTCGGTGATGAGATAGCCGCGCTGGCCCGTCTCGGCGTCCTGGAGTGTGGAAAACACCGTTGCCAGTTCCACGATAGCTTCGTCGGTGTGCGCGACCGTCCGCTCGTTGGCGATCAAACGTCGAGCGTTGAGATAGCCCAAGAGACCACCGCCGATGAGGACGGCCAGAGTGAGCGCAAAGGCGAAAGCCGGCAGATCGCGGCGGCGGTGCTTCACGGTACGCCCACAGGCTCGAAGGGTTGCGGAAAAAGGAGCGAGTCTTTAGTTAATAAACAGTAAAGCTTAACCCTGATCCGACAAATTTCTCGCGCTGAGGCGCGCGCTTCGCATTGAAAAAGGCCTTTCGTTGTGGTTGAAAGCAAGGTGCCACCCAAACCTTCTTCCACGAACGAAAGGCCATCGACTGTGAGGCGAAGAAACACCGAATTGCATGCTCGTGTCAATGGGAATGTTGCTTTCGAGTTCACCGACGCGAAGCTTACCTCGTACGCGGGGTTGGAGCTGTTCGACCGGTACCTGCGCCAGATGGGCTTCAGCGAACTCATCCGCGCGGCCTTTGCCGAGGGCCGCCTGGGCGGGGACTTCGGCGTGATCGCGATGGTGCGCGTGCTGATCGGACTGCTGG
Source organism: uncultured Gammaproteobacteria bacterium (assembly GCA_963837075.1). GTDB lineage: Bacteria > Pseudomonadota > Gammaproteobacteria > Steroidobacterales > Steroidobacteraceae > 13-2-20CM-66-19. The sequence continues at coordinate 3,412,766 of CAWILY010000009.1, forward strand.
TGGTGGGCGGGCGCCGGCTCGATCACCTGAGGTATCTGGCTACCGATCCGCTGCTGCGGCGCTTTGCCCGGGTGCGGGTGTGGCCGACGGCGCGCACGGTGAGCCGCTGGCTCAAGCGCTTCACGATGAAAAGCGTGGAGCAGCTGATGGCGCTCAATGCCGCCGTGATCGCGCAGATCATGCCGAGGCTGCAGCTGCGAACCGTCACGGTTGATGTCGACGGGGTGGTGGTCTCGACCGGTCTTCAGGTCGAACGTGCCGAGCGCGGCTACAACCCGCATCGTCGTAAGGTCCCCAGCTACTACCCGATCACGGCGCACTTGGCTGAGACCACGCACGTGCTGCGGGTGCGCAACCGCTCGGGCAACGTGCACGACAGCAGGGGCTCTGTGGCCTTTCTGCGAGAACTGTGGGGACAGCTCGCAAGCTTTGGCATGCCCAGCAGCCAGATCCGCTTTCGCATGGATGGCGCTTTTTTCCAGCAGAATGTGCTGCGGTGGCTGGCGTGGCGAGAGGTCGGCTACGCCATCAAAGTCCCCTTCCACCACTGGCTCGATCTGCAGCAGTTCATCCGCAGATCTCCCAGGTGGACGCGAGTGAGCGCTGAGGTGTCGGGCTTTGTGGTGCCAGCGGTAGCCAATCCCTGGGGCACACCGCTTTGGGTGGCGATCTATCGGCGCAAGGTCATGCATCGCACCGCGAAGAACTTCCAGCTGGATCTGTTTGACCCGGACGATGGGTCCTACGAGTACTCGGCCATCACGAGCAATCTTGAGTACACGCTCGCGAACCTCTGGTACTTCATGGCCGGCCGTGGGGCACACGAGAAGACCATCGCGCAGCTGAAGAGCGGACTCGCCTTCCACAGCGTGCCAACCCTTGCCTACGCCGCCAACAGCGCTTGGCAGCAGCTCGTCGCCCTCACGCATAACCTGCTGACGAACTTCCAGATCGACACCGGTGCCGAGCAGCGCCGCCGATCGCGCAAACACACCGCACTTTCGCGCCTTGCGACCGTGCAGACGCTGCGCTTCACGCTCTTTCATCGCGCGGCACTCCTGCTGCGCCCGGCGGGAAGGTCGATCTTGCGCCTGGCGAAGAACCCCGCGACGGAGGACTTGTTCAGGCGCATCGAACGAGAGCTACCCTGTGCAGCCTAATTTTTGTCGGATCAGGGTTAAGTCCTGCTCAATTGTGGTCAACCACAAGTGGAAGTTAATGTAGAACCTTTCCGGGCTAGCCTGCAAGGTTGCGGCGATCTCGATGGAGAACAGAAAGGCAAAGCTTCCCGAATGGGCTCGGGAGATCTTGGAGTTACGCAAGCGTCTTGGCTTGAGCCAGGCGGGCTTGGGGCAGAAGCTCCATTATTCTCCGGTGGCTGTTTCGCGCTGGGAACGGGGCGCTAAAGAGCCCACAGCTGAGGCCTATATCCGGCTGGGACATTTAGCGGAAGGTCCCGCATCTTGGCCGTTCTGGTCCCGGGCTGGCCTCCGCACTGCTGATATTTCCCGGAAGCTTTCACCAACCCTCCATATGGGTAAGCCGCAGCTTCCGGAGTTCGAGATCGTTCTTGCGGGAGGGGGCAAGAAAGCAAAGCAGCGCTCGAAGAAACTGAAGATTGTGGCGATTCCAGTTCTCCCCGTGCGCGCGGCAACGCCCGGAGAGAGCGGCGATCGGTCCATGGACCTAGGTCAGATCGCCGCTGAGGCGGTGATTGCCGCACCCGTAACATGGAATCCAAATTCCGGCGAAACCAGTTGCTTACGTGTCAAGGGTTCGTCGATGAACCCGGTGATTAATGACGGGGATCTTGTTGCTGTGGATGCTTCTCTGAATGACGCTGACAGGCTCAATGGCAAGCTCGTCGTGGCTACGCACCGGAAACATGGACTTGTGCTCGGACGCTTTCGAGCAGTGGACGGAATGCAAATGCTGGAGTCGGAGAATCGGGAATACGGACCTTTAGTGCTAGGTAAGGGCCGTGAGTGGCGAATCCTCGGCAAGGTGCTCTGGTTGTTTCGTCAAACGCCATGAACAACCAGCACAGTGACATCTGGTTGCCGACGGACGTCCGGAGCGTCGAGAGTTGATTGCCGAAGCGCTGCGAGCGCATACCCGCGAGGCGCGGACTCGCAACAATTCGCCCGCACGATGAACAACGTCGGTCGACGCGAGAGAGAACCGCGGTCCGACAATATTCGCAGAGATTCTCGGAAGTAAGTCACGATCGGGCAAGCTCGTCCTTGTCAAGCGTGCTGCTTAGGAATCGCCAGTGTCTGCCGGCTTGGTACCGTCGTCGCGCGGACCACGAGCGCGCGCGGACCAGCGCCGTATGAAGGAGTCGACGCGCAGCCGCAACTTTTCAGCGCCAAAGCCCTCGGAGAGTCAGTCCTACGGCCGTTGAAATACCCACTCGCTCTGACGCCGGGAGCCTGACTACGCCTCTTCAAGGCTTCGAGGATCCGTGTTACGACGCATAACGCGGGACGCGGGACGCCCGAGGCTTGGACCGACCTGTCAATCCGAATGCGAGAGTTCGCACAGCGCCTCTCACCTGGTCGACAGAAAATCCCGTTCGAGACGAGTGAGATCGTGCGCTACCTTCCCGAGGGTAGCTCCTGTACCAAGACTCCGATATTGCGTACGCAAGTGCGAAGCGCCGTTTCGCGTGCCGGAGCCCGGTAGCTGCTAAGGCATGCGATCGATCGACGCGCGCCTTTGTTCCGCGTGCGCTTTGGCAACCTGATAATCCGCCTCGGCCTTGTCGCGGCAGCTCTTCTGAGCATCACCGCTCAGACCCTCGCACGCCGCCAGTGCCACCTTGCGCGCCCCTTCAGCCCGGGTCTCCGCAACTTTCTGCGTTTGCTCGGCGGTGACGTGCTCAGCCTCCCACAGGTGCGATTGCACATCCGCGCGTGCCGCTGCGATTTTCGATTCGGCCGACTGCTGAGCCTCCTGCGTTCTTTGTGTTGCTTTCTCGCGCGCTGCCGCCACATCCTTATCCATCTGGGCAGGACTCTGGGCTTGGTGACACCCCGACACGATCGCGGCCGCCAGAAGTGCAGCCGGTAACACCGCGGTAGCCTTATGCATGAATGACGACTTCCTTACGATCAATGTTCCGGCAGGCGGCGGGAGCGTCGTCAACGTTGATGGCCGAGCCGGGCCGACCAGAGTCCGATCGCGAGCCCGAACATCACTGCAGCCCCGAGGGCGGTCCTCGGCCATTTACGTACGTACGCATCTAGATCGGCCATCGCGAGTAGATCGGTTTCCGCCCGTGCGCCATTGCCGGCAGTCGCGCTTCTAGCCGCCACCAAGGCATTTTTAGCTCGGTTTCGCAGGCGCCCCATCTCCGAATCCGCCGCTGCGGGAAGCTGCCAAAGAAGTTCCTCAACGCTGTAGATCAGGCTCTCTATTGACTCCGTGGCCCGCGGCTCAGTGGGGTAATCCAGCACTCTCGGTCTCCAGCTAACCGCCGCCGGATCAGACGAAATTACCTGGGCATCCACAACTTCAAGGTCCGGGAGAGTATTGGAGATTGAGCTGACCGCGTCTGAGGGGAGCGCGGCACACTAGCGCTGGACGACTTCGACGCCGCTCGCGGCGCCGCCGCCATGGTCGATCCAATGGGACGACGAGGCGCTCGGGGACATTGAGCGCGACACCACAAAGCACGTACGAACCTCTTCCCCAACAGCATCACCAACCATGGCGTGGGCGCTAAGCGTGCGTTACGACTTCAAACTCTTCGATCAGCAGGCCACGTTAGGTACCGTAAGTGCTGGCCTACACTGTTGGAAGTTGTATGTGCACCACCGCGACGCAAAAGTGGATGGTCAGGTACCTTCGGCGCACGGCCGTGGATCCTCACGGGCAAGCAGAGCTGAGGTCGGAGGATCGCTCCGGTCGAGTCTGCCTCAAGCCTCGAGCTGGAGCTTTACCTTCGGAAAACAGACAGATAGCCGTCGCATGTGCGGCGGTGCGCAAGCTCTCAGTTCGCGGACGTTAGATATCCCACCGTGACGAGGGCCATCACGCCGGTGGCGACCCAGCCTAACGCCCGCCAGGTGCGGGAAACCGTGAATGGGCCGAGGATACGCGCATCGGCGGCCATGAGCATCAGGAGTGCCATAACGGGCACCGCCACAATACCGTTAATGACGGCTACCCAGACCAAGGCCTGCATTGCGTTAACGGAAGCGACGTTTGCCATCGCGCCGAGCAGTGTCGCCGCGGCGATCGTCCCGTAGAACGCTCGTGCCTGTAGTGGTCGGCGAGCCAGTCCAACCGGCCAACGCCGGGCTTCGCCCAAGGCATAAGCCGCCGACGTCGCCAGCACGGGAACCGCCAGAAGCCCGGTGCCGATAATCCCCAGCGCGAAAAGAGCAAAGGCGAAAGTTCCCGCCAGCGGGCGCAATGCCTGGGCCGCATCCGCCGCGGTCGCGATGTTGTGGATGCCGGCCTCATGAATCGTCGCCCCGGCCGTAATCAGGATGGCAAGCCCCACGAGATTGGAAAGCCCCATGCCGATAAACGTGTCGAGTCGGATGCGTGCCAAGGCCGAAGGACCCTGGGCAGGATTCGATCGAAGCGGCACGCGCTTGGGATGCAGCCGCGTATCCTCCACCTCTTGAGCCGCCTGCCAAAAAAACAAGTACGGACTGATGGTGGTACCGAAGATCGCCAGCACCATGAGCCAAAATGACTGGCGTAGAGACCAGTTCGGCCAGATGAGGTCCCGCAGTGCCTCGGCCCAGGAAATCCGCACGACCAGTAGCACTGCGAAGTACGCCAGCAGGACGAGCGTCAACCCCTTCAATACGCCGACGTAGCGCTCATGCGACACGAACATTTGCAGTAGCGTGCACAGTACTCCGAAGAAGAAAATCAGGAGCGCCGCTGAAACATGCGGCCACAGGAGTCGCGTGGATTCAGCCATCGCCCCGAGGTCGGCTCCAATGTTCAACGTGTTGGCGACAAACAGCAAAGTCACGATGCTCTGCAAAAGCCAGTTCGGATAGTGCTTGCGGAGGTTACCCGCAATGCCGCGGCCGGTAGTTCTTCCAATGCGCGCGCTGATCTCTTGAATCACCACCATCAGCGGATAACTGAAAAGCAGCGTCCAGCCCAGTTGAAACCCGAATGTCGCTCCGGCCTGAGCGTACGTGCCGATTCCGCTCGGGTCATCGTCTGCCGCGCCAGTGATCAGCCCGGCGCCCAGCCGCGCCCATATCCCCGAGCGCGTGCGACGAGCACCCACAGTTTTCCCAAGTTGTGTGCCTGTACGCACGCCGTCAGTCACGCATGTACAGCTCTCACTCCGAACAGGCGGGGCAGGCGACCGGTCTCCGACCTCGCAGCCATGTCTGACGTGAGCGCCGCTGATTCAATACCGTGATAACTACTTGGTCGGCATGGACCAAGCCCAGAACCCAACATCGCGGATGGTAATCGACACACATGCCTATCGAGACCTCCTTTAATGCGAGTTTTATCGTCAGATGTGGCTTACAATCGATGCGGCACCTTGATGCCTATACGGACCCCATGCAGACCCGATGCTTCCTCTGCGGCACGGACCAACAAACCTCGGGATGAGCGTCACTGAACCCACCTGCCGGCAGACAGTTCTTCCTTCGTAAATGTCAGCCTGTCGACGGCGCCCAACCGAGGTCCCCGCCGGGCCGGTAGTAGATGCTTCATTAAATCTGAGTCGCCGCTACGCGAAAAAAGCGACACCGAAAACGATTGCAGGCAGAGCGAACCCTCGAAGCGTCGCGGCGGACTGGGTGGCGGTGCGGGGATTGGTTCCAATTGCGTTGCGCGACTCGACTCGAAGCGACGTCGCCAGGTCTCTCGATTAAGACTTAAGAGAGCTCCGCATCGTCCACGAGACACGCGGATGCCGGCTGTACGGAGCAAAGCTCAGCGCGAGAACTCGAGTTCCGCGATCAACTGCTCTCGCTCCGCCTCCCGCACCGCTCGGGGCGTCAGAGATTCCAAGGTCGAAGCTTGGAACGCCCAGGTGTGCCCGGCTTCAGTCATTGCGCTGCGTCGACTTCGGCGCGGACATGACTTGCACGGCATCGGTCGGCTTCTTCAGCTCTGCCACATGCGGGTCGCTGCGGTCGGGGGCGCTTGGAAAATCTCCCCTGAGTTCTTCAAGCAGGTGGATCAGCTTGGTTACCTTCTGCACTCGCCGGCTAATTTCCTCGAGCCGTCTCTGCGCCGGGTTCGCCGCCGCTAACTCTCTTTTTTCAAGCTCAAGAATATCGGCGATATTTTGGCTGAGCGGATCGGAAAGCGCCTGCGGTGGCGTCAGCTCTTCTGCGATGTGTTCCTGATTTGTCATGCCACGATCCGTACCGGTTGCCACGGGAGCTGCTGTGCTTATCCGTCCGATTCCATAGCTGCGCGTCACTCGCGGTATACCCAAAGTTACGACTGATCACTGACATCGTTACCGGCCTCACGGCCGCTGCGAGGCTCTTAGCGGCATCGCTCAAAAATCTTGCAACGAGCAGGCTGATGCTGAGTATGAGGCGGGTGATGGCGAAGGCAAAACTCGGATCCGAAGTTCTAACGGACCTGCCCAGCGCGGGGAGTTGATAATAAGGGGACCCTAGGGGTGCCGATCTCTCTCATGTCCGCCCAATGCCGCCGCGGCGCAGGCCACAAACGCGCCGATCATCATGGCGAGCGCCGTAAGGAAGGAAGTCCTGGCCGCCGCCTTGCGCGCTGCCTCGGCCTCCTGTTGAGTACGAGCGACAACATCGTCCACGCGCTTTGTAGCGTCAGCCTGCGAAATTCCTGTTCGCGCGACGACGAGGCTCGCGAGATAAGTGCGATCGGCGTCCGGAATGCCGCCGGCCCTCAGTCCATTGGCCAGGATCCGCGTCGCCTCGCCCAGCCCGTCGCTGGCCGGAGACTTGGCATCACCTGATGAGGTGCGAAACAGTACTTCGACGTCGTACGGAGCGACGCTACTTATTCGAGCATTGCTGTCAGGCCCTGGTGCAGCGCCCGATGCAGTGGTCGCCGCATGAATCCCGTCTGCGAGCATGGCAGAAGTCGCGGATGCGATAACCATGGCGACAATCGCTGTGGCCACCGCCCAAGTAACGAACCCGTGGGCCGTATCACGAAAAAAAACCTCGTGAGTATGCGTTCCCACCCACCGGCTCCGCAGTCGCCCTGTCACGTAGCCTCCGGAGGCCGCCGAAAGCCACTGCACAACAACGACCCAAACGGTGACCAGTGCCGCCAAAGTGCCAGACGACGCCGCGCTACGCGCGGAAGGCGTGAGGGAGGCCAATCCCAGCCCCGAGCCCAGTGTAAGAAGAACGATGCTGATCGATGTCGCGACCGCTGTTCCGGCGAAGATAGCGGCCCAGGAGACTGTTGATTTTGAGGCCTCGATGGCTTGGGCAACGACCGGCGCATCGGGTGCGGTGTATCGAACATCCACGTGTGTTCCTCCCGGCGCTTAGTGAGAACACATAGCGAGAAGTAGAATGATTGGAATCGGTACTCCCAACAGCCAAAGCAAAATACCGCGACCCATAAATCACCAGCTGATTGCGAGACTGGTAGCTGAGGTTACGCCTACCGTATGCACCCGTATGTAAGCCCGCGTGCGTACAGGGGTAGGCTCGTGCCTACGCAGCGGGGCGTGCAAGCAAGGGTACGACGCTGCTCGAGTAGGCGAGCCATGAGATCTACGGCGCTCGTCCACTTCCACGAAGACGCAAATCGTATCCCTTGGGCGTCGTGGGACTTGCGCACTCTCGTCAGATGAGTCTGTCTGTCAACGGCAATACCTGGCGCGACGGTCGGGCTCGCTCCTCTCGCCTCGCCGACTCGCCGGGCACACTCGACTACGCGCTTTCCGTTGTCGTGTGATGACGCCTCAATCTCGCCAAAGTCACCCGCGTTACCGAGCGCCCGCCTGGACGTGTGGTCGCGCGCCTACAGCCGCATGCGGCTGTGCCCGATGCTTTTACAACTCCATCGAACCTACTGTCTTCCTCGAGTTTACCGAGGCAGGGGTTCTCCGGTGGCTACATCGTACAACGATCAATGGGTGCTACAATGGTCCTCGGAGCGCAACACGATCGTGCGTCGGATATCTGCCGCTCCGGGAAGGCAAGACAAGCGCTGTCACGGGGTTCTGAGAGTGCCGGCTGGCCCTCGCACGCAGTCACGTCTATCGAGTATTCGGGCCCTGTGAAGCCTGGCCGAGGAGATTTTTAGCTCTTGGGAGAACTCTCGGCAGCCGCGGATGTTTCCACGCTTGCGGAGATTCTCCTTTTGCAGTTCGCGCAGCTTGCAGCGGTCACTACGCGGATGACCGCCTGGCTTCTCCGCTCGCATCAGAGGCGTCCGTGGTAGCAGCATTGGTCGCAACTGCGGAGGTGATGCCAACTGCGTTTCCGTCTGCGCTGAATTCAATACTGCGCCCAGTACATTCGTCGAGTCAGCATTGGCCTTCGAAGAAAATGATCTGCTTGTACACTTGCCCTGGACCATGTCTATGAAGATTGCGCAGATATCTCCTCTGTACGAATCTGTGCCACCAAAGCTTTATGGTGGCACGGAGCGTGTTGTTGCCCATCTATGTGATTCGTTGGTCGAGCTGGGGCACGAGGTAACGTTGTTCGCAGCAGCGGGCTCGCACACCAAGGCGCGGTTGATCGCGGTGCGCGACCAAGCCATTCGCCTCGATACTGCCGCGTTGACATCGCAGCTGGCGGCGCATCTTGTGATGCTTCACGAAGTAAAACGACGTGCTGCACATTTTGACATTCTGCACTTTCATGTGGATATGATGCACTTTCCGATGTTCGAGTCGTACCCGCAAAAATGCATCACTACACTGCACGGGCGGCTGGACATCAAGGATCTGCCCATGGCGTACCAGCGCTGGCCTCGCTTCGGGCTGGTATCCATCTCCAACGCGCAACGGCAGCCGCTGCCGTATGCCAGCTGGTTGGCCACTGTGGCGCACGGTTTGCCGCCCACCCAATACAGGGTGCAAGAATCCAAGGGCGCCTATCTAGCCTTCCTGGGCAGGCTGTCCCCGGAAAAAGGTCCCGAAGTCGCGATTCGGCTGGCGATCCGCGCTGGAATGCCGATCAGGATCGCGGCTAAGGTGGATAGCGTCGATCGAGCCTATTTCGAAGCAAAGGTGAAACCGCTTCTCGATCACCCATTAATAGAATTCGTTGGTGAGATTGGAGATGAGGAAAAAGCGGACTTTCTGGGCAACGCCCGCGCGCTGTTGTTTCCCATCGCCTGGCCGGAACCTTTCGGACTCGTCATGATCGAGGCGATGGCCTGCGGTACCCCGGTCATCGCCTATGATCGCGGCGCTGTGCCGGAGATAATCGAACATGGCCAGAGCGGCTTTATAGTGAGTTCAGAAGAGCAGGCACTGGACGCTATCGCGCGAGTGGACGAACTCGATCGGGACATCGTTCGCGCCTCATTCGAACAGCGTTTTACGGCGCACAGGATGGCCAGTGCCTACCTGGATGTCTACGCCGATTTGATCCGTGCGCAGCGAGTTGATCGCTTCCCCGACCATATACCGCCGGCCGCGATGCGCGCTCCGGCTTGAATATGACTATGGCCGAAGAGCCCGGCGAACGCCGCGGCTTGTTGCCGCGCTTCACACTGAAGGATGCCAACACGTTTCTGCTCGCAGATGCGCTCGGCGATATTCAAGGGAGCGACGACGGCTTATTCACGAATGACACGCGCATGCTGTCGCGCTACGAGTTGAAGATCGCGGGTCGGCGGCCCTCACTGCTCGGTGCGGCGGTCAATCAACATAACACCCTCTTTACAGCCCATCTCACCAACCGGCCGCTGCCGGCACTGGGCGATCATTCGATTCCGCAGGGGGTCATCCATATCGAGCGCAATCGCTTTCTTTGCGATGGCTGTCTATATGAACAACTGAAGTTAACCAATTTCAGCGACGAGAATGCCCAGGTGCCACTGACGCTGCAGTTTGCGGCTGACTTCGTGGATATCTTCGAGGTACAGGGGCACGTGCGCAAGGCACGCGGTGAATACCTGCCCGCCAGCGTCGATGACCGCACGATAAGCCTCGCCTATCGCGGCCGCGACGCTTTGGTGCGATCGACACGCATCAGTTTTTCCCAGTCACCCCGGGTGGTGTCGGCAGAGGAGGCACAGTTTTTCATTGAGCTGCCACACGGCGCAGTTGCGGAGCTTTTTATAGAGATTGGCGGGGACGTACCCGAAGCAGCCGGACATGAGCGCTTCGCGGCGGCCGGGCGGCGCTTGAGTGGAAGCATGCAGCACCGGCTGGCCCAGGGAGCGTCAATCCATACCCCTGGGCCACTCTTCAATCTATGGCTTGACAGGTCCCGCGCAGATCTCGCGCTGTTGACTACATCGCTGCCGACGGGACCCTATCCTTATGCGGGCATTCCCTGGTTCGCAACCCAGTTCGGGCGCGATGCCATCATCACGGCACTGCAGACTCTGTGGATTAATCCGCAGCTGGCCGCGGGCGTGCTGGCGTTTCTCGCCTCGACACAAGCGCAGGAAGAATCCGCCTTCCGCGACGCACAGCCTGGCAAAATCCTGCATGAGATGCGGCGCGGCGAGATGGCAGCGCTCGGCGAAGTCCCGTTTGGTCGATACTACGGCGGCGTCGACACCACACCGTTATTCGTAATGTTAGCGGGTTGCTACGAGAGTCGGGTCGGGGATCGGACTCTGGTGGATCGCATTTGGAGTCATCTGCTGGCAGCGACCGCCTGGATTGAACGGCGAATGGATGCCAGTCCCACAGGGTTTCTCGACTACGCACGCGCCGAAAAAACCGGGCTTGTGAACCAGGGCTGGAAGGACAGTCACGATTCAATATTCCACGCAGATGGCCGCTTTCCGCGCGGACCGATCGCAGTGGTAGAGGTCCAGGGATACGCCTACGCTGCGTTGAAGGCCATGTCGGAGCTGGCGGCCGTGCGGGGTGAGCAGGCCATGGCCCAGGCCTGCCGAGAGCGTGCAGATGCCCTGCGCGCGGCCATCGAGCAGCAGTTCTGGGTGCCGGAAATGAATTTCTACGCAATCGCCATCGATGGCGACGGCACCGCGTGCAAAGTGCGCGCATCGAACGCCGGGCACTTGCTGTTCTGCGCCGTGTCCAGCCCGGAGCGCGCGCTGGCCGTTTCCGCGCAGCTGCTATCGGACAGCTGCTCCAGCGGTTGGGGAATCCGCACGCTGGCTGACCACCAGGCCCGATACAATCCCATGTCGTATCACAACGGATCCATCTGGCCGCACGATACTGCTATCTGCGCTGCCGGCATTTCACACTACGGCGGCTGCGCGCAAGTGGTGCACATCCTCGGCGAGATCTTCCAAGCGGCGCATCATTTCGGGATGCGACTGCCTGAGCTCTACTGTGGCTTCCCGCGGACCGAAGGACAGGGGCCGGCCCCCTATCCGGTCGCCTGTCTGCCGCAGGCATGGTCCGCCGGCGCCGCCTTCATGCTGCTGCAGGCCGTTCTCGGAATACGCATCGATGGGCGACTCAAGGAAGTGCATGTCAAACGACCAATGCTTCCGATCGGTATCGAATCGCTGAGCATTCACAATTTGTCGGTGGGTGAGGCGCTCATTAACCTGGAGTTCCAGCGCATCGCCGGTGAGGTAGGGGTCGCGCCGCTCAAGCACGCCGAGCACGGCGTGCGTGTGCTGGCGCACGTGTAACGCACGTGTAACGCACGTGTAACGCAAACATTTCTGCTAGGCCCGGCAAAGCAAGCTTGCGGAGCAGCGCCGGCACCAGATCTACCTGTTGACTGAGCAGAAGGTCCCCAAGTTGATCCATCCACCTGATCGACAGCTCAGAGTGGACCTCCCCGGAGTCAGGGAACGACATGACCCGCACGTGTCGCAGAATGATGTAGGCGGTCAGCTACAAACTTCCGGCCCAGCTCGCAGGCGAGCTGACGCAACGGCCGCGCTTTGCGGCTCGACCACATCGGCCGTGTAGGTGCAGGCTGACGATGCTTCCGCGCGCTGCCCGACCTACACCATCGAAGCGCCGGCGCACACTGAATCCAATAGCACCATGGTCAAAACATCAAAATCGAGACCGGACAAGAGGACCGCTGTCGAGCGCCGCTCCCTGCAGCCAGATGGCATTGGACCCTTGCCGGTGCGTCAGCCCAAAGACCTCGTCCTTGCCCTCAAGGCCGCGGAGCTCGAAGCATTGGTCAACAAGCTATGCTTGTGCGGCACTCTCCGCGTCAGGCCCGGCGATCGTCGGCTTCCTGGTCAGCGACCGTGCGCACGACTCGCCGGCGGTCAATGGTGTCGGCTGGGTGAACGCGCCGCCGCCGGCGGCAGATGGCTTGAAACCAAATTTTTCTAGGGTCGCTGGACCCAGCGAGTCGTAGGACTGCCCGCACCCCACGATGCCCGTGCACTGCCGTGGCTCATTATTGCGGGCAGCGGCGCATAGGAAACCGACAATTCTGATCGCGCGCCACACACGCGGCCGTTCAGCGCTAGACAGCGCGTCAAAACACTCGGTTCGAGCCTGGGCTGCGCTCAAGGCAGCGCTCGAGGCGCACTGAGAAGGTTGCACTGACGCCGCCAAGTGCCGATGCTATTGATTGGGGTGAGGCACCCACCAATTAGGGCCGCCCGTCGAGCACGAGCACTAAGAGATGAATGTCGGTGCACCTATAATTAAGCTTGCGCCCGGCTCGGCGCCAATCGCCGCGGAGCCCGATTATTTCAAACTGGCGCTGCTCGCGGCGATAGTGGAATCGTCGGAAGATGCCATCGTGAGCAAAACGCTGGAGGGCCGCATCCTCTCATGGAACAGCGGTGCCAGCCGGATCTTCGGCTATCAGGCAGAGGAAGTGATCGGCAAGCCAATCATGATCATCATTCCCCCGGAACTTCATGCGGAGGAACAGCAGATACTGACCAGGATCAAAAGGGGCGAGCGCATCGATCACTACGATACGATTCGCATGACCAAGGACGGCCGGCGTATTCCCATCTCGCTGACCATCTCTCCGGTGCGGTCCTCGAGCGGCGCAATCATCGGGGCCTCCAAGATCGCGCGCGACATCTCCGAGCGCAAGCGCGCAGAGGAAATGTTGCGGCACAGCCAGGAATCCCTCCGCGAGGCTGATCGCCGCAAGGATGAATTCCTCGCGTTGCTTGCCCACGAGCTACGCAATCCGCTTGCACCCATCCGCTATGCGCTCGCCGCCAACAAGAAGACCGAATGTACCCCTGCTCAACGTGCGCGCGCGGAAGAGATCATCGACCGGCAAGTCGCCCAAATGAGCCGCTTGCTGGATGATCTGCTTGACGTCTCGCGCATTGCGCGCGGCAAGCTCGAGCTGAAGAAGAAACTGACTGAGCTGAGTATTGCCGTGTCCGTCGCGGCGGAAACCGCCCGCCCGCTCTTCACTGCCAGGCAACAGGAATTCCATCTCGACCTGCCCACCGAGCCGCTTCGGCTGTACGCCGACCCCGTCCGCCTGGCGCAGGTATTTGCGAATCTGCTGGTGAATGCCGCCAAGTACACAGACGCGGGCGGCCGCATTAACCTGCGCGCACTGCGAACCGGAGATCAGGTTTTGGTCTCTGTTCGTGATAGCGGCATCGGCATCTCGGCGGAGATGCTGCCGCGCCTCTTTACCATGTTCTCTCAGGCGCACACGGCACTCGGACGTGCGGAGGGAGGACTGGGGATAGGGTTATGGCTGGTGCGCGGTATTGTGAGCCTTCATGGAGGGAGCATCGAAGCCCGCAGCGACGGGCCGGGACGAGGCAGCGAATTCATCGTGCGCTTACCCGTCGGGGCGCCTGCGGAAGAGCGCTCGCCCGTCGAGCCGGTCTCAACCGGCCCACAAGTCGAAGCTGGTCTGAAGGTCCTGGTGGTCGATGATAACCGGGACGCCGCCGATACCTGTGCGATGCTTTTGGAGCTCTCCGGCCACCACGTGCAGACGGCGTACGGGGGCCGTCGTGCGCTGGAACTCGCCGAAGCATTCCGGCCTCATGCAGTTTTGCTCGACATCGGCCTGCCGGATATCAATGGCTACGAGTTGGCCCAAAGAATCCGCGCCACCCCCTGGGGTGGCGACATTGTGCTGGTCGCCGTTACGGGGTGGGGCCAGACCGAAGACCGGCAACGTGCGACGCAGGCAGGCTTTACGCAGCACCTGGTAAAGCCGATTGCCGCAGACTCACTGGAGTTGCTCCTTCGAGCATTGAGCGCCTCGTTGCGCGGTGCAACACCTGACAGCGCCGGACCGCTGACGCCGTAGTCCCCGAATCCCGGCTGCGAAGGGACGGCGGCCCGTCAGCCGCCAGCCCCTACACCTCCGCACGTCGATCACGACCGCCTCGTCGCCGGCCACCGAGGGCTCAAACACGCGACCGACCCGCAAGGAAAGCGTGAGCGCGCCAATTAGGGATATGACGAACGATATCTTCGCGATGCCACCCGCGGCACTCGCTGCGATTCCGCCAAAACCTAACACCCCTGCAATAATCGCAATGATTAGGAAGACAACTGCGTAATGAAGCACAGAGCCTCCTTGGCCTGCTTGCTCTGACGGACACGCTTGTACCAAGCGTAAGCCGGTACGTCGCGAAACCTCAGCCTTGGAGCTTAGGCCTGTCGGTCAGCGTGTCGCGGAAAAAAGCGTAGATGTCAGACTACAGAGTGGGGCACACAAGCTCTCCAGCCAACAGTCACGACCTTGGCCCATGCTGAACACAATCGCCGGTGATCGTTCCGGTGTGCATGACGGCTGCCAACGTGGCGGCCGTTCGCGTTAGGCTAGTAGCTGCCAGCATCCGTGATCTCAAGGAAGGGAGAGCGGCCGAAGACTTCGATACCGGAAGAGACGTGCGAGAAGCCTCCGACACGCGGTCGCGCCTCAGGCTGTCGGCGCGCCGAAGGCGAACCCTTTAAAGTCAAGCTCCTGATATCTCTGATTGAAGGAGCCAACAATGGGTGCCAAGTCCAGTATCAAGGAAGCGACGAGAAAGGTTGCGAAGGTTCTCGAAGGCAAAGCGACGCAGGAGACCGATATCCTCGATACGTTGAAGAAGGAACACGAAGAGGTGAAGTCCCTCCTCGCGGAGCTGCAGGATGCAGATTCTGTGAGCGAACGCCGCGAGCTAGTGCGCAAGATAAAGGCTGCCCTCGTGCCGCATACCAAAGCTGAGGAAAAGGTCGTTTACGACGCCATCATTGCCACCAGCGAACGCGAAGCACAGACGGACGGATTCGAGGGCTACCTGGAACACGAGTGGGCCTCCAAGACGCTCGCGCGCCTTGAAGCCGAGGAGCCTGACTCGCCCGAGCATAAGGCGGCGGGGAAGGTGTTGAAGGATTTGGTCGAGCACCACATCGAAGAGGAAGAGAACAACGTTTGGAGCGATGTGCGCGAGCATTTCGATGAGGAGGAGCGCACGAGTATGAACGTCGAGTTCGAAGCCGCAAAACAGAAGGTGAAGCTGTCCTAGGATGATGGTGCCGCCCCGCACGCGAACCAGGCGACAGAGAGCCGCCCGCTCGACCGCGGGGCCGCCTGCGTGCACCGGGAAAGCGGAGACTCGAGGCAGCAAGCCGGCAGTGGCAGCGTCCTCGCACAGGAAGCTCGCCGTGATCGGGCCAAGAGAGATGGAATTCCAACCGGACCGACCCTGAGGATGACGGAAGTTCGCCCGGCCCGGTGGCCCGCCCGCTGCGCAGTCGCGGAGCCGCGCATGCCAGCGCCCATCGGAGCGTCGATTCAACGGCAAAGCCGACGGCGGCGACTGGGCCGCAAGATGCGCATCTCGAAGCCGGAAAAAGCCTTGTGGCCGGCGCAGATGGAGAGCCTCGCGGCGGTAGCGCAGCTGGCGGCGGCGGAGTTTCATCCCTGGAATTGCGCCCCCTGGTGCAAGGAGGAGCCACCGCTGGCGAGAGTGCTGAAGCGCCTGGTCGGCAGCCGCAAGGTAGCCTGAAAGGCAGCGGGCCGGACAGATGGCTGCATTGCTTCCGCCCACCTTCGCGCCGATGGAGGCACGGCTCGTCGCGGAGCTTCCGAGGACCGGGAAATGGCAATTTGAACCGAAGTGGGACGGTTTCCGCTGCCTATGCTTACGCGACGGCGCCAGCGTCGAGCTTCGCGGCAAATCCGGAAAGCCGCTCGCGCGCTACTTTCCGGAAATCGTCGACGCGCTGGCGGATTTGAAATCTAAACGGTTCGTTCTCGATAGTGAACTGCTCATTCCCAGCGGCGCGACCCTGTCTTTCGATGCACTGCAGATGAGACTGCATCCGGCTGCCAGCCGGGTTCAGCCCCCGGCGGCCACCCAAATTCCTCCACCTCTGGCCACCCCAAAGTCCTCCAGGTGAGTGAGGTCTGACGACGCGCAGACGCGCGGCGCAGGCCTGAAGCGACGGGACGTTACGCTGATCCCTCGGCATCGCCGAGGGAGGCAGGAGTGAACGTCTTGAAGGCGCATTTGCGGATTACGGTCGCGACGATGCTGGCGAACGGGGCAAGCCAGCGCGAGATCGAGCGGCGCATTGGGGTGGATCGCAAGACCATCCGCCGGTACGCGGCAAATTCCCCCGGGGTGGCCGCCGGCTCTGCGCAGCTGATCGGACAAATTCCCCCACCCCGGCCACCGGCTGCGGTGAGCCAGACACCCTCGGCGTGTGAGCCGCACCGCGCGTTCATCGAGGAGCAGGTCCAGCTCGGGCGCAACGCCCAGAGCATCTACCAGGATCTGGTCGAGCGATATGGCTTCGTGCACCGCTACAACTCGGTCAAGCGCTTCGTGCGGATGCTCAAGGCGCACGATCCTGAGCGCTACGACGTGCTCGAGTTCCCCCCGGGCGAGGAAGCCCAGGTCGATTACGGGCAGGGGGCTCTCACCCGCACCGCGAACGGCAACTACCGCCGGCCGTACTTGTTCGTGATGACGTTGAAGTACTCGGGGAAGAGCTTCCGCAAGGTGGTGTGGAAGACGAACCAAGAGACCTGGGCACGGTTGCACGAGGAAGCCTTCAGGGCGCTGGGCGGCGCCACGAAGTACGTGGTGCTCGACAACCTGCGCGAAGGCGTCATAAAGCCGGACCTCTACCAGCCGGAGCTGAACCCGGTGTACGCGGCGCTCCTCGCCCACTACGGCGTCGTGGCTGACGTCTGCCGCGTCGGCGACCCGAACCGCAAGGGCACCGTCGAGTCGGCGATCCAGCACACGCAGTCCACCGCGCTCAAGGGCCGCCGGTTCGAGTCGATCGAGGAACAGAATGCCTGGCTCGCGCACTGGGAGGAACGCTGGGCGGCCCCGCGCATCCACGGTCGCAAGAAGCGCCAGGTGCTCGCGATGTATCTGGAAGAACAGCCGCATCTGCGCCCGCTTCCGATCGAAGGCTTCCGCTACTTCCGCCACGAGCGCCGCACCGTTGATGACAGCGGCTGCGTCGTCGTCGATGGACGCTATTACCCAGCCGCGCCCGCGCGGCTGTACTCGGAAGTCACCGTGCGTGTGTACGCCGAGGAGCTCGAGATCCTGCACGCTCACGGGACGGTGCTGCGGCGGCATCCGAAGTCGGCACGCCCCGGCTACGCAGCGCTCAAACCCGAGGATCGGATCTTTAATCCCTCCCGCGAGACCGGCCGACTCCTCACCCGCGCCGCCAAGATCGGCCCTCACACGGGACGGCTCGGGGAGCTGCTGTTCAAAACACTCGGCCGCACAGGCCAGAAAGCGCTCTACGGGCTGACCAATCTGCCGAAGAAGCACCTTCGCGAAGACATCGAGGCAGTCTGCGCCGCGGCCCTCGCCGCGAACTGTTGCTCGTATCGCGCCATCAGGCGCGCGCTCGAGCGGCGTACCGCGGCGCGGCTCGCCCGGCCGAACCCGACACTCGCGCAAGCGGCTCCCGAGATCGCCCCGATCAGCGATTACCAACGCTTCTTTGATGAGCACTCCCAGCAGGGCTGGTAACCGATGACACCGCACCGCACAGCGGTTTTTGGCCGCTCGCTCCAAAAACGTGCCGCCTATAAGGCTCCAGGAGCGGCGATCGCGAGGGTACCCGCTACCTCCCCATCCCCTGAAATCGACTCTCATCACAGAAGGAGACTCCCGATGCCGATGTCCACCACCGAACTGCACAAAGCTCTGCGTGGCCTGCGCCTCTCGGGCATTAGCGCCACGCTCGAGACGCGCGCGCTTCAGATCACCACTGAGCACCGCGACTTCCTCGAAGGCCTCTCCTGGCTCGTGCAGGATGAGCTCGATCGGCGCCGCAGCCGGTTGCTGGAGCGGCGCTTCAGTCACTCCGGGCTCCCCGAACGCAAGTCCCTGCAGGATCTCGACTGGTCGTACAACCCCAAGCTCCCCAAGCGCGAGATCTTCGAGCTCACCACGCTCAAGTTCCTCGACGCCAGGGAGAATGCGCTGCTCATCGGCAAACCTGGCACCGGCAAGAGCCACGTCGCCAAGGCGTTCGCTCTCATCGCCATCGAGCACGGCTACCGCGTCTTCTATCGCGAAGCGCATGTGCTGATCGACGAAATCCACGAGGCCCGTCAGCTCGGCGAGATCGGTAAGTACCGTCAGCAGCTCGCCGCTGCAAGCTTGCTCGTCGTCGATGACCTGTTCCTGCGCCGACTGCCACCGCACGCCGGCGACGAACTCGCCGATGTGCTCATGAGTCGCTACGAAAAATCCGCCACCGTGGTCACCTCCAATCGACCAGTGGAGGACTGGCCGGCGTTGCTCGGCGATGTCGTCGTCGTGGCCCCGCTCCTCGATCGGCTGATGCATCACGGCCATCTGCTGAAGTTCGAAGGCCGCAGCTGGCGACTCAAAGAGGCCGCAGCTCGAGTTGCGAAAGAAGCTGCGAACGCGTAAACATCATGCGTCCCCTCGCATCACCTGGAGGAGTTTGACCCGGCCACAGGTGGAGGACTTTGACCTGGCCGCCCGGGGTTCAGCGGCTGGCGCGCGAGACCCCGGCGCTGCTCATGGCGTTTGATATCCTGCTAGCTGGTTCAAAAGTGCTTATCAGCTCACCTTTGCCCGAGCGCCGTGCAGCTCTGGAGAAGTTCTTCGTTCGCGAAGGGCGCCGGCCGCAGCTGCGGCTGTCGCCGTTCTCACGCGAGCGCAACGAGGCGCAAGCCTGGCTGGCGCGCGCGGGCGGCGGGGCGCTCGATGGCGTGATTGCAAAGCCTCTCGACCTGCCTTATCGGCCCGGCGAACGCGCGATGCTGAAGGTCAAGTGCCTGCGCACTGCCGATTGCGTGGTGGGTGGCTTCCGCTACGCCACACATAGCAAGGAGGTCGGCTCCTTGCTGCTTGGCCTGTTCGATGATGAGGGGAAATTGAATCATGTCGGGTTCACGTCCGGAATTTCCATCCGCGAGCGGCCGGCGCTCACCAGTAAACTGCAAAAGCTGCGTGGCGGGCCCGGCTTTACGGGCAAAGCCCCGGGAGGACCGAGTCGCTGGTCGAATGAACGCAGCACACAGTGGGAGCCGCTTCAGACGAAGCTGGTGGTGGAAGTTCAGTATGACCAGGTCACTGCCGAGCGCTTTCGGCATGGGACACGCTTCCGGCGTTGGCGCCCTGACAAGACCCCGCAGCAATGCACCTTGAGTCAACTGCGACGCGAGGCCAGGCCATCAAGATTGCTCGACGCCGTGATGAGGTGACGCCGATCGGCGAAGCTCGAGCCCGCCTTGCGCGTACGGGACACTTGCGACCGTCGCATAAGCGTCCCAGGCGCAGCGACAACTGACGCCAGCTCGGTCGATAACTGCGCAAAGGCCGGATCCTGATATCGCGAGAGGAAGCGCCGCTTGAACTCGTCTTCGCCCAGGTGCGGGTCGGGCATCTGCTTGGGCGGCTTGGGAGCTTGGCTGCCCATCGACAGTCACTCAGATGCCGGTCGGCGTTTGAGCCGCGGGTAGGCGTACCAAAGCCCCGCAAAGGCACTCGCCAGCGCGGTAGCCAGTGTCGCGGCCACCCAGAGAATGCGGTTGATGGCGTAAGCGACGAGCGCCACCTCCACGCAGAGGGCCACCAGTAGTGGGGCCATCGCGCGACGGTGATCATTCGCGAGGCGTACTCCGCAAAATAGGTGGAAATGCGGTCACGCTCGGCCTGACGGTGATACGCGGCCGGCGCCATGATCAAGGCGATCGCGCAGGCGACCAGGACAATCGCACCCAGGTGCAATAATCGTCCGAGGGGCGGCAAGGACTGCGAAAAGCCCCGATTGAAGACCGCAATCAACTGAAAGCCAAAAAGTCCCTGGATTCCGGGCAATACCATGCGGCTCTCTTCGATGATGTGGTCGACTTGTTCAAGCGGCTCCTCCGTTTCCAGCTCTTTTGGCAAGGGCACTGCTCCGAGCTCACCTGTGTTCAGTCTGCCGATAAGTGCAGTTGAAGGCCGCCCCGCCACGGTTTGACTGCCATCAAGATCATTGCAACCCTCTCTAAGGCTGCCCTTGGCCCCCGCCGGATCCGTAAATGTTGCCAGTGGCGAAGCTCGCGTCGTCGGCAGCCAATTGAACGTAAATTGAGGCAAGCTCCGCAGGTTGACCGGGGCGCCCGAGTGAGGTTGTGCTGCCGAAGTTCTCGTATTTCTGCTCCGACGCACCGCCGCTGATTTGCAGAGGCGTCCAAATCGGCCCCGGCGCGACCCCATTGACCCGAATGCCACGCGGCCCGAGCTGCTTGGCGAGGGACTTCACGTAATTCATCGTCGCCGCCTTGGTTTGCGCATAGTCATACAAGTCCGGAGAGGGATCGTACGCTTGCTCTGACGTTGTCCCGATGATGGCTGCTCCGGGCTTAAGGTGCGGAAGGGCAGCCTTGATGATCCAGAAAGGTGCGTAAATGTTGGTTTTCATGGTAGCGTCGAAATCTTCGCTGCTGAGATCCGAAATCGACGCCCGGGATTGCTGACGCCCGGCATTGCATACCAGGATGTCGAGGCCGCCCAGTTTTTCCACCGCCTCTTCCACCAGTTTCTTGCAAAAGACCTCCTGCCGAAGATCGCCTGGGATCGGCACACCTTTCTGGCCGGCCTCTCCGATCAGCTGAATGACCTCGCGCGCATCAGGCTCCTCTGAAGGGTAGTAATTGATCGCAACATCGGCGCCTTCGCGGGCGTACGCGATCGCCGCAGCCCGACCCATCCCAGAGTCACCGCCGGTGATCAGGGCCTTGCGACCCTTGAGACGACCTGAGCCGCGATACGTCGTCTCACCGTGATCCGGTTTGGGGTCCATGTCGCGGGCCAGTCCCGGCCAGGGTTGAGTCTGCTTCTTGAACGGTGGCTGCGGATACTTTGAGCGTGGGTCCTGCATGGTCGTGTTCCCCATGGAATGCTTGTCGAAAGTCGAATTATCCTGCGCTCGCATAGGATTTGACCCCGCCATCGCCGCCGCACCCATTCCGGCCTTGCCATCGCTTCGCGCCTGGACACCGTGCGCCGATTGCTTCCGTCCATATAACTCTCCACGTCGAATCAGAAGCAGCTGAATGCATACTTAGTGGCGAGAGCTTGCAGACGCTCACGGCCTAAAGCGTCGATATTTGTAAGATTGTGCCGTCATAAACCAAAGAGCGGATTCATAAAACGCTCGAAATTCAGGCTTCGGTGCCCACTTGGCGGTGGCGAACCCTGCAGCAATTTACTTGGCGGGCTAGCTGCTCCAGTTAGGCTCGCGGTTTGGCAATCAGCTCGGCATGCGTATCGAGGCGCTTCCGCTTCAGGACCCGTGCGCAATAGGTGCTCGGGTCGCGGGACCTTTGGATCTGTTAAGTCTGCGCACGCGCCCGAACCACCGGATGACGCCGGTCTAACTCCTAACGCTTCAGCTTCAAACAAGTGGTGCGGCCCTGACCGCCGAAGCAGCGCCCGCATCACCGCACGCGCCTGCGGTCGGCTGCGGACTACGCGGTCAGATCGTGTCGGCCTACAGAAAGAGGCGCCCTCCGACAGCAATCTTGTCACCCGCTGCTGCAAGACACGAAACGAGACAACTATGCCGCGACAGATGCCCTCACTCACTCTGGCTGACGCGCGGGAAATCATTGCGGCCGGAGAGCGCAAGGCGCAGGAGCTCGGCGTTCCCTACAACCTCGCGGTCGTCGATGCCGGCGGCAACCTGATCGCGCACGCGCGCATGGACGGGGCATGGCTCGGCAGCATTGACATCTCCATCCACAAGGCCTGGACGGCGTGCGCCTTCGAGATGGCGACCGAGGATCTGGCGAAGATGGCGCAGTCGGGCAAACCGCTGTTCGGCATCAATAGCACTAACCATGAGAAGGTGGTGATTTTCGCCGGCGGCATGCCCGCGAAGCTGGGGGACACTGTGGTCGGCGGCGTCGGCGCCAGCGGCGGCACGGTCGAGCAGGATCAGAAGGTGGTGGAAGCCGCGATCGGCGCGCTGAGTGAGCGGAGCCGCGCGCGCCAGCCGACGGCGAGCGTATGAGCGCGATCGCACCGCTCCCCTACTGCGGCAGCCCGCCGCTGCCCGGGGAACTGCTCAGCCGTTTCAACCTCGACCCGGTACTGATCGCAGCGCTGCTGCTGCTGGCGCTGCTGCACCTCGCCAGCCGGCGACTGGCGAGGCAACGCATCTACGCCGCCTGTGGCTGGCTCATCGCCTCGGGGGCGCTGATCACGCCGCTATGTGCCCTGTCGGTCGCGCTGTTCTCCGCGCGCGTCGCGCAGCACATGCTCCTCATTCTTGTGGCGGCGCCGCTGCTGGCGCTGGCGCTGCCGCCGGGCGGTGCACGCTTCGCACGGGCGCGGCTGTGGGGCGCGAGCGGCCTGTTCCTGATCGCGCTCTGGTTCTGGCATATGCCACGCCCCTACGACGCCACTTTCGAATCCACCGCGCTCTACTGGGCCATGCACGTGACGCTCTCGGGCAGCGCCGTGCTGTTGTGGCGCGAGATCCTGCAGAACCGCAGCGAGCAGGCCATGGAGGCGGTGGCCGCCGGTGCGCTGAGCTCCATGCAGATGGGACTGCTGGGTGCAGTGCTCGCTATGGCAGGACGGCCGCTGTTCTTCTGGCACCTGACCACCACCCAGGTCTGGGGACTGACGCCGCTGGAGGATCAGCAGCTTGGGGGCGTATTCATGTGGGTCCCCGGCATTCTGCTGTTCCTTTGGGCGGCGCTGCGCACGCTCGAGCGGTTGCGATCGTCGCTCGAGCAGTTGAAGAGCGCATGAGCACCCCGCTCGGCTACCTCACCGCGGCCGGGGAGCGCGCAGCCGCGATCCTGTCGCTCACCTGGTTCACGCTCACTGTATCGATCGTGGTGTGTGTGGTCATCGCCATTCTGCTCTGGGCGGCGGTGCGGCGCGCACGCGTGAGCGGCGGCGCGGCGCAGATGCGCACCGTACCGCTGCAAGGCGACGCGAGCGGCATGCGCTGGATCGGCGTGGGGCTCCTGATCTCGACGGTGCCGCTCGCCATCACTCTGGTGTGGACCATGGTGACACTCGCCGCGGTGGCAGAACCGACCGGCAAACCGGCGCTGGTACTCGATGTCACCGGCCATCAATGGTGGTGGGAGGTGCAGTACGATGCTGCCGAGCCTGATCAGCTGTTCACGACCGCGAATGAGATCCACATCCCCATCAACACGCGGGTGCTGGTGAGGCTTCACGGCGCCGATGTCATTCACAGCTTCTGGGTACCGAAGCTGACCGGCAAGACCGATACCATCCCGGGCCAGACCAATGTCAGCTGGATGCAGGCGCGCCGCCCCGGGCGCTATCTCGGCCAGTGCACTGAGTATTGCGGCTGGCAGCATGCGCACATGGCGCTGGAGGTGGTCGCCGAGAGCCAGCCGGATTTCGAGCGCTGGCGCGCCCGGCAGCTGCAACCCGCGCAGGCGCCGCAGAGCCCGGCGCAGCAGCGCGGTCTGGCGCTCGTCGAGTTCCGCTGCGGACTGTGTCATCAGGTGCGCGGCACGATGGCCGGCTCCCACGTGGGGCCTGATCTCACCCACCTCGAAAGTCGCCGCATGATCGCCGCCGGCATGCTGCCGAACAGTCCCGGGACCCTCAGCGGCTGGATCGAGGACGCGCAGGGGATCAAGCCCGGCAACCAGATGCCCAATCAGACTCTTTCCGCCGAGCAGGTAGGCGATGTGGTCGCGTATCTGGAGACGCTGCGGTGAATGAGGATGTGCGCACCCCGACGGTCGGCGTCGACAGCGTCGAGCACGAGGCGCGGCTGCTGCGGCTGTGGGAGGGCGAGCCCGGCATCAAGGGCTTCTTGAGCACGGTCGATCACAAGAGGATCGGGCTGCGCTACATCCTCACCGCATTCGTGTTTCTCGCCCTCGGCGGCATCGAGGCGCTTCTCATGCGGCTGCAGCTCGCCGGACCCAACGTGGCGCTGCTGACGCCGGAGCAGTACGACCAGCTGTTCTCGACCCATGGCATGACCATGATCTTCCTGTATGCCGGGCCGGTTCTCTCCGGCTTCTCCAACTATCTGTGGCCGCTGCTGCTCGGCAGCCGCGACATGGCGTTCCCGCGCCTGAACGCGCTTGGCTACTGGATCTACCTGGCCGCGGGGATTTTTCTCTATGTGGGATTCCTCACCGGCAATGGACCGAACGACGGCTGGTTCAACTACGTCCCCTATGCCTCGCGCGACTACAACCCGGGGCTGAACGAGGACTTCTATTCACTGGGCATGGTGTTTCTTGGCATCTCCGTCACCGTGGGCGCCGCCAACTTCATCGTCACCGCCATGCGCACCCGCGCTCCGGGCATGTCGATCGACCGCCTGCCGATCCTCATCTGGGGGACACTCACCGCCAATGTCGCCAATCTGCTGGTCGTGCCGGCGGTGAGCCTGGCGTTCTTTCTGCTGTGGATGGACCGGCAGTTCGGCACGCACTTCTTCGATCCCCCCGGCGGTGGCCAGCCGTTGCTGTGGCAGCACCTGTTCTGGATCTTCGGCCATCCGTGGGTGTACGCCATCGTGCTGCCGGCGATGGGCATGGTATCGGAGGGGCTGCCGGTGTTCTGCCGGCGCCCGCTGGTCGGCTATCCGCTGGTGGCGCTCTCGACCGTCGCCACCATGATCCTCGGCTTTGGCGTGTGGGTGCATCACATGTTCGCCACCGGCCTTCCGGGGTTGGGGATGTCGTTCTTCTCCGGCGCCTCGATTGCGATTGTGCTGCCCTCCGCGGCTGCGGTGTTCGCCTGGCTCGCGACCATCTGGCACGGCCGGCCGGTGATCACCAGCGCATTCCTGTTCTTCTCCTCCATGATCCTGCTATTCGTGATCGGCGGCGTCTCGGGCTTTATGACGGCGAGCGTGCCGGTCGACTGGCAGCTGACCGACACCTACTTTGTAGTCGCCCACATTCACTACGTGCTGATCGGCATCAACGTATTTCCGGTGATCGGCGCGGCGTACTACTGGTTCCCCAAGATGAGCGGACATCTGCTCGATGAGCGGCTCGGCCGCTGGAATTTCTGGACGATGTTCATCGGCTTCAATCTGGCGTTTCTCCCGATGCATCTGACGGGACTCCTGGGGATGCCGCGACGCGTGTACACCTATGGGCCCGACATGGGCTGGACTACGCTCAATCTCATCACCTCGATCGGCAGCTTCCTGTTCGCCATCGGGGTCCTGCTGTTCTTCGTGAATGTGGTGAAGAGCTGGCGGGGCGGGGCGGTGGCCGGCGCAAATCCCTGGGACGCACCGACGCTCGAGTGGTCGGTGTCCTCACCCCCGCCGTCCTACAACTTCGCCGTCATTCCCACCGTGGCCTCACGGCATCCGCTGTGGGAGGACCGCCTGGCCGAGGGCGGCGAGCAGGCCCTCGCTGCGGGCCGTGCTGCACAGGCCGCATCCTCGCTCGATCGCGGGCTGCTGCTCGATAAGGGCAAGGAGACCCTCGGTACGACCGCGCTCGAGGCGAAGCCCGACATGATCCTGGAGATGCCTGAGGACAGCTCCGCGCCCTTGCTGCTCGCTGTCGGTACGGCGCTCACCTTCAGCGCACTGATCCTGCGCAGCTGGTGGCTGACCGGCGGGGGACTGCTGCTGAGCGCGCTCGCGCTGCTCCTCTGGCTGTGGCCGCGGCGCGAGCTGCGTGAGCGCGAGCTGGCCCATGGCTGAGCTCGCCATTGCGCGACCGCGGCAACTGCCGGTCGGACCGCTCGGCCGACGGGGCCTCGGACTCTGGGGGGTCGGTACGTTGATCGCGACCGAGGCGGCGCTATTTGCTTACCTGCTGTTCTCATACTTCTATACCTGCGCGACGGCGCCGCCCGCATGGCTGCTCGAGCCGCGGCCGTCTCTGAAGCTGGCGCTTCCCAATACCATCCTGTTGCTTGCCTCGAGCTTCGTCGCCTGGTGGGGCGAGCGCGGCATCCTCACGCGCCAGCGCACGCAGGCGCTCCTCGGCTTCGGCGGCGCGTTCGTGATGGGCTCGGTATTCGCGCTGGTGCAGTGCTACGAGTGGTATGCGAAGCCCTTCCGTATCGGCACCTCCAGCTACGGCTCACTTTATTTCGTCACCACCGGCTTTCACATGGCACACGTGCTGGTCGGCCTGCTGGTACTCGCCGCCATCTTCGCCTGGACCGCGCTCGATTACTTCAGCCCGCGTCGTCGGCTGTCGATATCTGCCGGGGTGTTCTACTGGCATTTCGTTGACGTCGTTTGGCTGTTCGTGTTTGCCACCTATTACATGAGTCCTTACCTGGGCTTCGGACAATGAGCGCCACCGAGCCAACGAGACGCGACCCGCCTGAGGAGCTGCAACGCAGCCGGCCCGGGCGAGCGCGCCACGTCTTCGGCCTCGCCGGCGGTCCGGCGGCGTGGTTCGTGCAGCTTTGTCTGGGTGATCTGCTGGCGAGCGGGCCGTGCTTCCGAGGCGTGCAGCGCCATCTCGCTCCGCCGAGCTCGCTCGCGTGGACGACGCCGACCATGCCCGCGCTCATGGTGCTGTGTGCGCTGATTGCGCTCGTTGCCTGCTGGGTTTCCTGGAGCCGTTACCGGCACGTCCCCGCGCCGGCCGCGCCCAGCGATCGCGGCGGCTTACCGGACACGCACGCCGGCAGTACCCGCTTCCTCGCGCTGTGGGGCATGGTTCTCGGAGCTGGTTTCTGCGTTGCCACGCTCCTCACCGCGGTGGCGTTCCTCACGCTGCCGCGCTGTGCGGGCTGAAGGTCAGGACGATCCTATGAGCCGCGAAACACCGATGCTTCTCCTGCTGCTGGCGAGCGGCATCGCACTCGCTCAAACGATCCCGGCGCCGGTGTCGCAGGATGAGGTGTTCTCGCGCGAGGCCATCGGGCACGCGCTTGCCGCGCCCACACCCCAGGCCGGCCGCACGACTGCGAGCGCGGCCAACGCGCCGCCGGACGATGGGCAGTGGACAATGCCATCGAAGAACTATGCCTCGACCCGGTTCTCCGCGCTCACCGAGCTCACTACCCAGAATGTGCGGGGCCTGGTGCCGCAGTTCTCCTTTTCGCTCGCGGTGAACAAGGGCCAGGAGGCAGCGCCGATCGTCGCGGACAACACGATGTACATCGTTACCGCGTATCCGAATTACGTGTACGCGCTCGATCTCACCAGGCCCGGCGCACCGCTGAAGTGGAAGTTCTCTCCGCACCCTCTGCTGGCGAGCCAGGGCGTGGCGTGCTGCGATGTGGTGAACCGCGGCGGGACCGTCAGTCACGGCATGTACATTTTCAACACCCTCGATGGTCAGACGATTGCGCTCGATGTGAGGACCGGCACGGCGGTGTGGCGCACGCGGCTCGGCAACATCAATCTCGGGGAAACCCTCACCATGGCGCCGCTGGTGGCGGACGGGCGCGTTTACGTCGGGGACTCCGGCGGCGAGATGGGCGTGCGTGGCTGGATCGCCGCACTGAATGAGGACAGCGGCAAGCTGCTGTGGAAGGCCTATAACACCGGCCCCGACCGCGAAGTGCTGATCGGGCCGCAATTCAAGCCCTACTACGCCTCGGACCGCGGCAGCGACCTCGGCATCACCTCCTGGCCGCCGCAGGCGTGGAAGATCGGCGGCGGCACCGTATGGGGGTGGGCGACGTACGATGCTGAGCTGAATACGCTGTATTACGGCGTCGCCAATCCGGGGCCGTGGAATGCGGATCAGCGTCCGGGCGACAACAAGTGGACCGCGGGCATCTTCGCACGCGATCCGGCGAATGGCGCGGCGCGCTGGTACTACCAATTCAATCCGCACGACGAGCACGACTACGACGGCGTCAACGAGCAGCTGCTCCTCGACATGCCCTTCGGCGGTAGCATGCACAAGGTGCTGGTCCACCTCGATCGAAATGGCTACGTGTACGTCATCGACCGCACCAACGGCCAGGTCCTGTCCGCCGATCCTTATGGCCCGGTCAACTCCTCCAAGGGGGTGGATCTCACGACCGGACGTCTCATCATCAATCCGGAAAAAGAGACCCGGCTTGGCAAGGAGGTCCGCGACATCTGCCCGACCGCTTCAGGCGCGAAGGACTGGAACCCGACGAGCTTCAGCCCGCAGACCGGGCTCCTCTATATCCCGCATGAGAACCTGTGCATGGACTGGATCAGCATGCAGGTCAACTACATTGCGGGTACCCCCTACGTGGGGGCGGACGTGCACATGAAGCCCGGTCCCGGCGGCCATCGCGGCCAGCTCACCGCCTGGGATCCGGTGCAACGCCGACCAGTCTGGATCGTCAAGGAGAACTTTCCGCTCTGGTCCGGAACGATGGCGACCGCGGGCGGCTTGGTTTTTTACGGGACCATGGATGGCTGGTTCAAGGCGGTCGATGCCCGCAATGGCGAGCTGCTCTGGAAGTACAAGGTTGACAGCGGAATCATCAGCCAGCCGGTGAGCTATCGCGGACCCGACGGACATCAGTACATCGCGGTGCTCTCGGGCGTCGGCGGCTGGGCCGGCGCGGTGGTGTCCGGACCGGTCGATCCGCGCGATGGCTCTGCCGCGCTGGGGATGGTGAATGCCATGTCCGATCTGCCCAAGTACACCACCGCCGGAGGAAACCTCTATGTCTTCGCGCTCCCGCATTGAGCTTGCGGCCGCGGCGCTGCTGCTCGCCGCCTGTCACCGGGGTCATCAAGCCGCCCAGGCGATCGCGACCGAGCCGCCGGTGGAGGCGGGCGTCGTGACCTCGGCGCTGGTGCCCGGCTACAGTTACAGCGCCTCGACCGTGGATCCGCGTGCCGCTCCCTACTACGACAACGCGGCGGCGGTGATGGAGGGCAAGCGGCTCTTCGGCCAGTACAACTGCTCCGGCTGCCATTCCAACGGTGGCGGGGGCATGGGCCCTGATCTGATGGACAATCAGTGGATTTACGGCGACCGCCTCGAGCAGATACATCAGACGCTCGTCGAGGGCCGCCCGAACGGCATGCCGGCCTGGGGCGGCAAGATCCCGGACCCGCAGCTTTGGGAGCTGGCCGTCTACGTGCGCTCGATGTCGCTGCCGCAGACGATTGCCGCCGACACCGGGGCGACCCCCTCGCAGTCGCCCGCCCCGGTGCCGCGGGAGGCCGAGCAGGACGCCGGCTGGTCGCCTCCGCCGGACACCACCAACGACTACGGCACGACGCTCAAGGGTCCCTCGTGAAGCGGCGGCAGCCAATGCTTGCAATGCTCGCGGCGTTTGCAGCGTTTGCGGCGCAGGCCATGGGCCCGGCGTCGGCGCTGGTGGTGTGCGCTGACCCCAACAATCTGCCGTACTCCAACCGCGACCAACAGGGATTCGAGAACAAGCTTGTGCAAATGCTGGCCCGCGATCTGCACACGCGCGTTCAGTACGTGTGGTGGGCGCAGCGTCGTGGCTTCGCCCGTAACACACTCGGCGGATCCCGCTGCGACCTGTGGCCGGGAGTGGCGCAGGGGCTGACGAGCATGAGCACCTCGCATCCGTACTATCGCTCGACGTATGTGTTCGTGACGCGCGCGGGCCGCGCGCTGCAGGGGCTGTCGCTCGATGATACGCGTCTGCGCACGCTCGTGATCGGCGTGCAGCTGGTCGGCTACGATGCGATGAATACCCCGCCCGCCCAGGCGCTCGCGCAGCGCGGCCTCACGCAGAACATCCGCGGCTACATGCTCTTCGGAGATTACAGCCGGCCCAATCCATCATCGGCCATCGTCGAGGCGGTCGCCCGCGGCGACATCGATGTCGCGCTCGTCTGGGGCCCGCTCGCCGGCTACTTCGCCGCCCGCGCGGCGGTGCCGTTGCGACTCGAGCCGGTGCCGAGAGATGGCGCACTCGATATGGCGTACGACATCTCGGTAGGCGTACGGCGCGATGACACCGCTCTGCAGCAGCGCATCGATGCTGCGTTGCAGGCCGAGCAGCCGGCGATCGCCGCACTGCTGCGTCAGTATCGCGTTCCGCAGCCCTAAGCGTACCAGAGGTGGCGCGACCTCCCGCGGATATGATGCCGCGGCTTTTTACGGCTTTCTCTCAAGCTGAGACGGCTCTCGCGCATGCGGACGGCGGCCGCTTGGTCGCACCTGCTCGTTCGCGCCGATCACGCCGGCCGGTGCGCCGGTCGCCGCGGCCTTCAAGGTTGCATACAGGTACGAAGTCCACCCTGGCGCAATCCAATATTCTGCGCGGTCGATCTCCACTCTTAGCAAGCCCAGCCGCTCATCACCCGGTCCTTCTGGGTAGTAGGCGCGCTGCTCCACCTGCCAAAGCTCCAGCGCCTTGTGCGGATCGCGCCGCACCGTGCCCACACCGCTCACGGCAACGTAGCAATTAGCCGCCGTATCGGCATACCCCAGGCTGATCCGCGTATCCTCGCGCAGTTCGTCCGCCTTGCTACTGCGCACATCCGTAAAAAACCACAGCGTCCCATCGTCCTCGACTCGCAGCGTCTGCACAGGCCGTGTATGGAACGCGCCGTCGCGGCCGAGGGTAGTCAGCAGCGCGACGCGGATGTGGCGGATGAGATCCAGCACCTTGGGCAGCTCACCTCGCGGCACGGCCGCTGCGGACTCATGCGTCATGAGCGTTTCCCGGCCGCGAATCAATGTGCACGATTGAGTCGTCCGATGCCGCTTCAGGTCATCGTTCCAGCAGCGCGGGCCGCCGTCTTGTCAAAGACGCAGCACAAGTCACCGGGCCACTGCCATACCTCTGCATGGTCAGTTCGCGCGCAGGAATCGCACCAGTGCCCGCTCGCCGCGCCGCCCGCTAACGTGCGTTAGGTGGTGAAAGTGGCGCCGGAGCGTGCCTTTTTCCCAGGCGACGAAAACCTCAGGGTTGACGTACGACTTCCGGCACACCGCCGGCGTATTGCGCAGCAGCTTGGCCACGTTCTTAAGCACCCGGGCGCAGGCGCGGCGCGCCGCAGAGCGGCTGAGCGGCTGCGGGACGGGCAGCGACTTGAGTAGCTCGATCGCGTGCACCGTCGCATGCCAGGTGCGGAAGTCCTTGGCCGTGAACTCGCCACCCATGGTTTCGCATAGGTAGTCATTCACCATGCCCGAGTCGACCGCGTGACGGTTGCCCTTGGCGTCCAGGTACTGGAACAGATGCTGACCAGGCAACGCATGACAACGACGCACGATTTGTACGATGCGCTTCTGATCCACCACGATCTCGTGCCGCACACCGTTTTTGCCAGCAAAGTCCAGGATTGCCCGGCCGCCGCGCGCGAAGCTGACGTGCCGGTTGCGCAGGGTCGTAATGCCGAAGCTGTGGTTGACGCGCGCATATTCAGCGTTGCCGATGCGCGCCGCCGAGGTACTCAACAACGTCACGACGCACGCCATTACTTTCCCGCGCGGTAGTCCCGACAGCGCCAGATCGTGTTTCAGCCTACTGCGCAGCGCTGGCAGCGCCGCCACGAACGCCGCCATGCGGTCGAACTTGGCGCAGTCACGCGCGGCACGCCACGCCTGGTGGTAGCGGTATTGCTTGCGGCCACGCGCATCCCGACCCGTGGCCTGCAAATGACCGCGCGGTGTCCGGCAGATCCACACGTCACGGTAGGCGGGCGGGACCGCAAGCGCGTTGATGCGCCGCAGAGTCTGCGCGTCGCGGATGGCACGGCGTCGCGGTGACAGATACTGGAATGAGTTTCCCACCGGACGACGTGCAATCCCGGGCATGGTATCGCTCACATACGCCAGACCGGCTCGCCGCGCCGCGTGCGCCATGTGTTTGGAAACATCGGGGGCGTCTGTCATGAACTCGCGGCCTTGGCCATTTGGGATGTGGTAATTGCGTGGAGGCGAGTATTTCTGCGCGACCCTGCATCTGCCCATCCGTGGGCACGACAGGTGTACGTCGGCTAGACCCGTCAAGGCTGTCAGCCGGCGCTGACGGAAGCCATATAGATGTCATCGATGGGTCGTGCGCAAAGCCAGTGCGAGCACGTCACGGGACTGCGGTTTCAGCACGGAACCCACTTTCTTCGGTGGCGACCCGACAAACCCCCACGGCAATGCACCTTTGATCAGCTGAAGCAGGAAGCGAGACTGGCGGATCGCCGGCCATTTCTCTGTTTTTGGCGCCGACTGAAAAGGGGGGCGACAAAGTGAAGGGGCCGAAAGTTGAGGAAAACCAAATGAAATGGTCCGATCAAAACTTGGCAATACTATAAGTATTTGTTTTCATTGGCGTCCCCAAGGGGATTCGAACCCCTGTTACCGCCGTGAAAGAGCGGTGAAACGATCAGGCCGCAAAAGGGTCGCGCCCGGACCGACATCATCCGGACCGAATTGGAACGTTACGTCGATCGTTGCGGCCTGTAGCCTCCGGTGGTGCGGCGCGTTCGCCTCTCGCCGACCCACCATGAACGCGCAATGGGGTGCCGCGTTGCCTTCCACGACAGTCACGGCGTCGGCACCCCGGAGAAAACTCAGTTCCGGAGCTTCCGTGCCTGGCGCGCACGTTTATGGATTTCGTCCCATTTCGCCGCGGCGATAAGCGCGGCGGGTGCAAGCCACGAACCGCCGACGCAAGAGACATTAGGTAGCTTGAGGTATCGACGGGCGTTTGTCGCGGTTATTCCACCTGTCGGGCAAAATTGAACGTCAGGAACTGGACCATGTATCGCTCGCAGAAACTCTGTCCCACCGCTCTGCTCCGCGGGGAAGAATTTGATGATTCGGAATCCTCGGCTTCGAAGCGCAAGTATTTCGCTCACCGACTGAGCAGCAGGCAGCCAGGGTAACCCTGCACTTGCTGCGGCGTCCTCAAGCTCCGGAACTGCTCCGGGCGAGACAGCAAACCGTGCACCCGCATCAAGCGCCAGACCAAACATGCCGGGATCGATAACCGAGCCTACACCGACTATGGCCCGCGGGACGTCGGACGCAATGCGTGCAACAGCCTCCAGCCCAACGTCCGTTCGCAAGGTTACTTCGAGAACATCGAGTCCACCCGCAACTAGCGCAGTGGCCACCGACACGGCATCCCTTGCACGCTCAAAAGTTATGACGGAAACCACAGGGACGCGACTGAGAATCGCGGGTATATCGCGCGCTTTCACTTGGTGAGACATTCAACTCGATATTCGGGCGTTGTGGGTTTAGGGGGAATTTACGAAACTGAACACGGCCACTAAGGAAACTCTGATTTACCGGTAAAGTCTGAGCCATCGGTTGTTCTCATGCGAGTTCCTCAATGAAGCAGCAGACGCTGACCGGGTTTGAGAAATACGGCAAGACGACACGGCGTGCGCAGTTCCTGTCGGACATGGATCAGATTATTCCATGGCCGGAGATGACTGCGGCGGTGGCGAAGGTGTACCCGAAGGTCAGCGAGCAAGGTGGCCGGCCGCCGATACCGCTGGAGCGGATGCTGCGAATCTATTTCCTGCAGCTGTGGTTCAACCTCTCGGACCCGGCAGTTGAGGAAGCACTCTACGACTCGGCAGCGATGCGCAGCTTTGTGGGGATCGACCTGGGTAGCGAAGGCGCACCGGATGAGACGACGATCTGCAAGTTCCGCCACCGGCTCGAGCGCCACAAGCTGGGCAAGACACTGCTGCGAGCGGTGAACGAGCACCTGCACCGCAACGGCATCAAGATCGCCAACGGCACGATCGTGGATGCAACGATTATCAGCGCTCCGAGCTCGACGAAGAACAAAGACGGTAAACGCGACCCCGAGATGCACCAGACCGCGAAGGGCCAGCAGTGGTACTTCGGGATGAAGGCGCACATGGGCGTGGACAGCAAGACGAAGATCATCCACACGATCCTGGCGTCGGCGGCAAACG
Organism: uncultured Gammaproteobacteria bacterium; assembly: GCA_963837075.1. Taxonomy (GTDB): domain Bacteria; phylum Pseudomonadota; class Gammaproteobacteria; order Steroidobacterales; family Steroidobacteraceae; genus 13-2-20CM-66-19. The sequence continues at coordinate 3,447,099 of CAWILY010000009.1, forward strand.
TGCATGACCGCGAGGCGCTGCCCCACTTGCTCCACGGCCGCGAGACGCGTGTGTGGGGCGACCAGGGTTATCAGGGGCAGACCGAGCTGATCCGCGCCCGCGCGCCGCGGGCGAAGGACTTCACTAACCGCAGGTACCGCGGCAAAGGCTGGGTCAATGAGTTGGAGAAGGCGAAGAACCGGACCAAGTCGCAAGTGCGCGCTAAAGTCGAGCACACGATCGGGGTGATCAAGCGGGTGTTCGGCTTCCAGAAGGTCCGTTACCGCGGTCTCGCCAAGAACCTGCACCGCCTCGAAGTCACAGCGGCGCTGGCTAACCTCTACACGGTCCGGCGACGGTTGCTGCATGCGTAGGAGAGGTGTCTCTGCAGAGCGGGAAATAGGGCGGTTCGGCACGAGAAAGGCAGAATCGGCCGGCCAAACACCACCGCTTGTCGTTCTCGACACGAGATCTCCACCGACGACTGCCTTTATGGTCAGTACTTCAGAGCTTCCCTAACTGTATTATTGTCGACATGCATTCACCTCGCAATCAATCTATCCATTGGACAGCGCTTCAGCACATCGCGGCACTCGGCGAGCCGCTGCTAGAGCTGCAGCCCTCTGAAGCGGAACAGATTGTCCTATCCGTCGGTGGCGACGTAGCAAACTTTATGCTTTGCCTGGGTCGCATTCTGCGCGGCTCACCTCCAAACCTCTCGATCGTCAGTGCACTTGGAAACAGCGCCTACTCGTCGTGGCTGCGCAATAGAATTGAGCAGGAGGGAGTGCATCTTGTCGAAACGCGCATACCGGGCGAGCCAGGTATCTATGGCATTTCCCCAGACCGAACCCAGCAGCTACCCTTTTCCTATTGGCGATTGCACTCGGCTGCGCATCGATTTTTTCAGTCGGCGACTTTAAAGGAATTCGATGAGCTGATTCCCCAGCCGGACCTCCTGGTCGTGACCGGAATCACTCTTTCACTCTGCTCCTCCGAAAGCTTTGCCGCTCTCCTGCATTGGATAGACGCCAATCGGAGAAAGTGTTCCATCGTGTTCGATGTGAATTATCGACCCGCTCTCTGGGCAAGCGTAAATCTGGCCCGCCAACGCATTAGCGAACTCGAACGGCGGGCGTCGCTGGTTGCAACCGGTGTCGAGGACGAACTAAAGCTTTGGAGCATCCGCGGAGCCAACGCAGTCATGGAACGGCTGCGCGATTGCTCTATCGAGTATCTCGTCCGCGCCGCCAAGGATGGTTGCTGGGTGGGATCGGAGAACCATTGGGACAGGGTGCCGACTGTCGCCGTGACAGTTGTCGATCCGGCGGGAGCTGGGGACGCACATCTCGCCGGCTACGTTGGCGCTCGAATGAGAGGCGCAAGCTCGCTGGACGCCGCAACGTTCGCCAACAATGTCGCGGCTGTGATCGTGAAGCATGCCGGTTCGGCACCGTCCAAACACGTCGTGTTCCCACCACTCCCCCACCCATCTACCCTCGAGTGAGACGGTCCACTCGCTTACCTGAGCGGCCGAAATTTCAAATCAAGATTGAGTAGATCTGTCAGCTGAACCACGACCAGTCCCGCGCCGGCTTTCAGCAGAGCATCTGGGTCGCCCACCTGAGAGAAGCCGATCACGGACGCGCCAGCCGCGCGAGCAGAGCGCACACCGTGAATCGAGTCTTCCACCGCGAGACAAGACTCTGGCGGCGCACCGAGTAGCTGTGCAGCCAGCTGGTAGATATCGGGCGCAGGCTTGGCGGCGGCTACTTTATCTCGGGTTGCGACGCGTCCCTTGAAATGATCGATCAAACCAGCGCCGCGCAGCATGGCCTCCACAGTTCGTAGGTTCGAGTTCGAGGCGACTCCCAAGGGCACCTGAGCCCGCGCGAAAAACTGAACGACTTCCTGCGCGCCCGGAATGGTGCGGACGTGGTCCTTAATGGCCAAATCCGTGTGACGCGCTAAGGACGCATCGAAGCCCGCGGGCAACCTGACGTCGAACGTTGAGCATACTCGCTCCAGGATCGTAGGATTGTCGACGCCGATAAAACGGTCGCGCAGTATTTCCTGATCCAACTGAATCCCTGCATCCCACAGGGCGCGCCACAACGCGTGGGAATGGGCCGACTCACTGTCGACCAACGTTCCATCGCAATCGAAGACGAGCGCTGAAAAAGCTGAGAATTTCACGTTAGAACGTCGCGGTCACGCCACCATCGACGATCAAGACTTGCCCCGCAATGTACTGCGCATCATTGGAGCACAAGAACGCAACGGGACCCGCCACGTCTGCCGGCCGGCCCACGCGACCGAGCGGAATTCGCCGATGCTTTATGAAGACATCGCGAAACCACTCGGTGTCGTATTCGGAGCTTCCGTCAGGTAGCTTCGACATGCGAGTGTCGATAAAGCCCGGCGCCACGGCATTCACCAAAATTCTACGCGGCGACAGGTCAACCGCTAAGCATTGTGTCAGATTGATTAGTGCAGCTTTCGCTGAGTTGTACGCCACTGAGCTTGAAGTACCCCGCAGGCCGTTTATTGACGCGACGTTCACGATTCGGGCTACCGGACTATCGGATAATTGTGGAAGGAACGCTTGGATGCATTTCACCGCACCCGCGAAGTTAACGCGCCAAACCTGTTCCAGTGCCGAGCTGGCCAAGGCATCGATACCAGTCCAGTCGAGAATCGCTGCATTGTTTATCAGGAAATCAAGCCCGCCGAACTTCCCTCGGACTTGCTCGGCAAGCCTCCCCACACTTTGCTCGTCCGCAACGTCACATTGGATGGTCGCGAATTCGGTAAGACCGGCATCGTTCAAGCTGCCGGTCGCTTCTAAGAGCGCCTGAGCGTCGATGTCCGTGGCGGCGACCTTCGCCCCCTCTTCCAGAAAACGAGTCACGATTGAAAGCCCGATCCCTCTTGCGCCGCCGGTAACGACTGCGCTTCGACCCTGGAATCTGTACTGCCTATTCATTGTCCTTACGTCACCGCGATGCCGAGGTTAAAGAGTCAGGACAGCGGCACATGTGCACCGAGGAAGACATCGAGGCCTTCGAAACGAAGCTCCCCTGCGTCAAGCTTCGCAGCTGGCATTCCATGGCCTGCCATTTCACCCCAATGGCCCTCTGGCTTCCACTTGACGCGGCCGGGGCTGAGGTTGAACACCGCCAGGATGCGCTCGCCCTGCCACGCTCGCTCAAACGCAAATAGGGGCGTCGGCGCTTGCACGATAGTCTGGGTACCCAACCGCAGCGCGCTCTGGTGTTTCCTCCAGTGAATGAAGTGTCGGTATGCGTTCAGCACAGAGTTGGGATCGTCTTCCTGTCTGTCGACTGCCATTGCTGGGTGATCGGAGCCCATTGGCAACCATGGTTCGCCGGCGGTAAACCCCGCCTGCGGCTGGTGTGAGCTCCAGGGTATGGGGGTGCGGCAGCCGTCGCGGCCCTTGTAATCCGGATACATCGCGAGTCCCCAGGGGTCGCGGATGGCCTCGAGTGGCAACTCGACATCGGTAAGTCCCAACTCTTCGCCCTGATAAAGACACGCACAACCACGCATGCTAAGCAGCAGACACAGCAGAAGCTTGGCAAGCCTCCGCAAATCGCCGTCTGAGCCTGCAAGGTGTTTCCAGCGCGTCACATGACGCGCGATATCTTGACTGCTGAAGTTGGCGTTAACGACCCACCCCATGATCCATCAGTTCCGTCAGGCGTCGGCACACAGTAGTCGCACGTTCGGCTGATAGTTGGGTGAGCATAAGGTCCTGAATGAATGCGGCATGTATGAGATCTGGCCGGGTGTACTTTGCCCCGACGAGACAGCCATCCACATCGCCAATTTCTGCAAAAGGAATCTTGGGGGACAGTACTCGTTAGCCAATTGCCGGAATGCGGACAGCATGGGGAGGACGTCCGGTCCGTCACGGTCAAAGAGATGTATCTGCTTCAGGAACGGGTTGCCGACGCCGCCGTCGACATAAGGCAGCGGCTCATCGGAAGGAATCGGCGGATTGCTGCGCAAGTCGCGATCCGGAGCGAGCGCGGTGATCGCATCCAAACGGAAGCCGTCAGCTCCGCGCTCGTACCAGAACCGCATGATCCCGAGCATGGCGTTTAACACGTCGGGATTTCGCAGGTTCAATGCCGGTTGACTGACGAGAAATTCGTGAAGATAGTACTGGCAACGTCGCGGCTCCCAAGTCCATGCGCTGCCGCCGAAAATCGAGAGCCAATTGTTTGGTGGGCAACCGTCCGATCTAGCATCCGCCCATACGTACCAGTCGGACTTCGGGTTGGTTCGGTTGCTGCATTTCACGAAACCAGGGATGCGCGTCCGATGTATGGCACGGTATCAGATCGAGAATGACTTTGAGACCGAGTTCGTGGGCGCGTTGGATAAGTGCATCGGCATCTGCCATGGATCCGAATCGCGGATCGACGGCGAGTAGTCCGACACATCGTAACCAAAGTCCCGCATGGGAGATTTGAAAAACGGACATATCCAGATGGCGTCAACTCCGAGCGAAGCTACGTAGTCGAGCTTTTCAAGCACACCCCGCAGGTCACCTATTCCGTCGCCATCTGAGTCCTTAAAGCTCAAAGGGTAGATCTGGTATAGGACCGCCCCTTCCACCACTCCGATCCAAGCCGTTCCTCCACGGAATTGCGATCTTCGCGCGACACGCTCAACCTCGAACAAGGTATTTGTCGATGACCGCAGGGTTCGGTTCAACGCCCAAGCCTGGCTCGACCGGGATTTGCACATACCCGTCCCGGACAGCGATCGGCTTGCGCGCAACTTCGGGCAATCTCGCCGGGCTCGACGCCGTACTCCAGGATAAGCGCATTCGGGATGGACGCCAGATAATGCAGCGCCGCTGCGACATTAATGTCCGTCGTGAAGCAATGATTCGCGACCCGGATTCCGGCTCGCTGAGCAATAGCTGCAATCTTCATGGCCTGCGTAAAGCCGCAACGGGAAAGGTCGACCTGAGCAACGTTGATCTTTCCTTCATGATCAGGCGATCAAAGCCAGTAAGCTAGACTCCTGCTCCCCGGCGGCGATATGCTGGATCGCGTGCTCCGAAACATATGCGTATCCCGCATAGTTGTAGGATGCAGGGGCTCCTCGATCCAGGCTAAATCATAGGGCTCAAATGCTTTGCATCGTCGGATCGCGGTCTTTGCGTCCCAGATATGGCCGACATCTAACATTAGGTCCACGCGGGTTCCCGTAACCTTTTTAAGAGCCTCAAGGTATTTCAGGTCGAGATCGATTCCGGAGCGTCCAAAAGGCTCCCAACCGAATTTGACCGCCGTGTATCCACAGTCGAGCGCAACCCTGCGCGTTCTACCGTCGCCTCCACGGTGAGCTGGAACATGTTGGATGAATAGGCGCGCAGTTTCCTGGACTTTCCTCCAAGAAGTGCCCAGATCGGCTGCTTGAGTGCCTTGCCCTTTATGTCCCACAAAGCAAGGTCGATACCCGCCATTGCCTGAATGACAGCGCCCGCGCGGCCGTAGTAGCTCGTGCCCTCGTAGAGCTTCTTCCATAGATGCTCGATCTCAAATGGATCCTCGACCAATCAGCATATGACGCAGCCCTTGACCTGCGTATGCGATGGCGGGGCCTCGATGATCGCTTTCGCCACCGAGGACAGCCGTCCACTTCCCCCCATCCAACGATCCCTGCATCGGTCGTGATTCTTGATGCGAGCGCATCCTGGGAGCTGTCAGTACGGGCCTCATCGACCAATGGCATCCTCAGGACCAGAGGCCTCTACTTGGTGATCTTCATGGAAACCCTCGGTTCCTGGCATTTGGCCTTATTGTCGACAATAATACACCAATGGATAGTTCCGGCCACCCTCCCGAGGGCGCCCCCCAAAAACCGTGCGCGTCGTAAAGGCTCTGTGATGCCCTTCGGGGCAGAGCAGCTTGCAGAGTGCCCCCTCTGGGACACGCGAAGGCAACGGCTCCTCTACCTTGACCTCGACGAGCCCACGCTCATTGAATGGGACTTCGCGACAAAGACAGAGTGCCGTCACCGGCTGGCACTACCCGCACCCTTGGGGGGACTCTGTCTCGGCAAGTGGATCGCCTGCCGTGCTCTGTCGAGTCGGGCTCGTCAACCTCGAGGGGAAAGCATGCGGCACACAGACGTGCTTGTTGAGCCAGATGTCAGTTTTGCGCGCGCCCCACCGAACGATGCTAGCGTTCACCCGAGCGGCATACTCTTCGTTAGCACGGCGGATGGGGCCGAAGAGGGGCCAACGGGGGGCGTGTTCCTCATCTCTCCGGAAAGATCATTCCGACGCCTCGCAAAAGGCTACACCGTTGGTAATGGCCCTGCCTTCTCACCGGACGGGCGCACTGTATATGTTGCTGATAGTCCCAAAGGCGTGATTCTTGCCTATGACTGGAACAGGGAACGGTTGGCTCTGGAAAATTGCAGAGTATTCGCTTCCTCCCCACTCGCGTCCGGACTTCCGGATGGAATTACCGTGGACGCCGAAGGCGGCGTATGGAGTGCGCGATGGGGTGGTGACGCGGTCATCCGGTACACTCCCGAAGGCGTGGAGTGTCAAAACGTCGCAGTTCCCGCGCATCGGGTTACAAGCTGCGCATTCGGCGGCCCGAGTCTGGAAACGCTGTACATCACCACCGCGCACGACGAGCGTGCCCCGGACACCGATCTAGGGGGTCATCTCTTCAGTGCTGACGTAGGGGTGCGGGGCCTGCTGCCCGCTCTTGCAACGATCTAGTCCGATTGGCGCCGTGCATTGACGCGTCGCTTGGCCCCTTCTGGAGCCGCGACGCCCAAAAAATCGATGGATAAATTATCTCCCAGAATGTGCTCCTGCATCACCGAGGCGACACGATCGGCGCTCGGTGAATCCAAGCCGGCTAGCAGGTTGCGATGCTCTTCCGCGATTCTGCGCAATGGTTTCTTCAGCGTGGCTAAACCAAATATCACCACCAGCTGTGGTCGCAACATCTGCCAAAGCTTTAGCAATACCGGATTCCCAGCGGCTCTCATGAGGGTCTCGTGAAAATCCGCGTCCAACGTCGCCAATGCCAGCCGATCCTCTTTGCGAGCCGCTGCCTTCATGTCTTCAATCAGGTGATCCAGAGCCGTGTGAAGCGAGGCATTGCCTTTGAAGTTCGATATCTCCCTTAGGGATAGCTTCTCGAGTTCCAGGCGCACTTCGTTGATCTGGCGGATGCGCTCGGGCGTGAGCGGCGCAAGCCGCATTCCCTGATACGGCGTATTCTCGACGACACCCAGCGCCACGAGCATTCGCAGCGCCTCACGGATCGGAGCGCGCGATATGCCAAGCTCCTTGGCGAGGCCTAACTCGTTTATGCGACTGCCCGGGAGAATCTTTCCCAGCGCGGCCCGGGAGACGATCGCGTTTACGACGTGATCAACAAAGGTCGGGGGACGCAGAGGTCCTAGTTCGGGGACCACTGGAACCTCGATGGCACTCTCCTGGGACTTCACTGCACGCAGCCTCCATCCATCGGCGCCCGGCGGCGCTCGCGTCCGCGAACATTAGACGTGCTTGTCACCTCAATGCAATTTAATTATGATTGTCGACAATTAGACGATCTGCGCCAAACACAATTCACAGTTGCTCGAGCCCTTTTGGGCTTGGCGGGGACCATGATGCGCTCAACCACCATCCCCACTCTGGCTTGTGCTCTTACACTGCTTTTGGCCGCCCTACCCTTCGCACGAGCCGACGTTGCCCCCGCCCCGACTCAGGCTGCGGGCGCTGGAGACACTCTGCAAGAAGTCATCGTGACCGCCACCCGGCGAGAGGCGCCTTCCCTGACGGTGCCAATCAGCATCAGCGCGCTAACTCAAGCCGACCTGACCAACGGCGGCATAAAGAACATTTCAGATCTGGCCGCGGCAACCCCGGGTCTGCAGTTCAGTACGCCGGTCGCTCCCTCGACGATCACCAGCGTCAGTATTCGAGGCGTCAACACGAATACTGGTCCATCGACTACCGGTATCTACTTAGACGATACGCCGCTACAGACCCGGCTATCACCTTTGGGAAACGTCGGCGGTCCGATACCGCTCGTAAACGACCTGACGCGTGTGGAGGTCGAGCGCGGACCGCAGGGAACTCTCTTTGGCGCTGGATCTGAGGCTGGTACCGTCCGATTCATTACCAACGATCCCAACTTCACCCAATATAGCGGAGACGTAGAAGGCGAGCTCGCCACCACAAAGGGCGGACAATCGAGCTATGAGTACGGCGCAGCAGGAGGTGGCCCCCTTGAGACCGACACGTTGGGATTTCGCGCCAGCGCCTGGAGCAGACGGGACGGGGGCTACGTAAACCTGGTCAGCCCCTTACCGGGACCAGGGCCGGACAATGCTGTGACGGAGCCGAATGCCAACCGGGACTACGAGGAGGCATTCCGGGCTGCATTTGCGTACCAGATCGACCAGGTTCGAATCACACCAGCTTTCTACTATCAATCCATCGATCGTGACGATAGCGGGCGCTTTTATCCGGCCTACTCCAATGTGTCGAATGAGGATTACAACGACGCAGTCTTTTCTCCGGAGCACTCGATCGACCATTGGTGGCTAGGCTCTCTAAAAGTCAGTGCGCCACTATCCTTTGCGGATCTCGTGTTCAACTTTTCCTATCTGCACCGCAATGTCACCGTCGACAATGATTTTCTCGACTGCTTCGTGTGCTTTGGTGGTTCAGGATACGGCAGCCCTCTGGGAGCGGACGTCCCCGTGTCCACAACAGATGCAGCGCCGTCGGTAACGGGCCAGAGGAATCAAGCCTACACCGGAGAGCTGCGCCTCGTTTCCAATAGTGCAGACGCCGTCGTGACATGGGTTGGAGGACTCTTCTACGACTATCGCAAGCAACAGGACTATCAGGACACGACTCAGCTCTCCACGAATTCCAGTGGCGCGTCAGTCTTCCTCATGAATCAGAGCTACAAGGACACCCAGTACGCGGCTTATGCTCAAGCTGACATCCACTTCACCAAGCAGTGGATCGCGACCCTTGGGGTGCGCCTTGCCCGTGATGACACGGATTTCAACGCGAACCTGGGAGGAGCAGCGCCCGGTTCGTCGCCCGTGATTAACGAGCAACCCCCCCAAAGCGCTACCCTTTCACAAACGCCTTGGACACCCAAAGCAGGACTGTCCTACCAGATGGATCCCAACCATTTGGTGTACGTCTCGGCCACCAAGGGGTTTCGAATTGGCGGCGGGAACGCACCGCTGCCAGCGGGATGCACGGGTGCAGGTTATAACCCCGCCTACCATTCGGACTGGGTGTGGAGCTACGAGATCGGATCGAAGAACAAGCTCTTCGATGATCGCGTCGAAATCAACGCCAGCGCCTACCACCTCATGTGGTCCAGCATCCAGCAGTTGATCGTAGCCTCGCCCTGCGGCATCAGCTATGTGGGAAACACAGGGGACGCGGAGGTGAATGGTTTCGACCTTGATCTCCAAGCCCTGATTACGAACAGACTGAGGTTCGACGCAAAGGTTGCCTACGCCAACGCGTACTACACAGAGAGTGTCTACAGTGGTACTCAACCGACAGTCCTTGAGGGCGACAAAATCGGCTTCCTGCCCCAGGTGGTGGCGCCATGGAATGTCGTCCTGGCGACGCAATACAAGTTCCCCTTGGAGAACGGCGATCAGGTCCATATGCGCGCCGAGTACCAGTACAACAGCCAAAACCCGGGGCCGTTTCAGAATGGCATTCCAAACGGGACGAACTACGTACCCCTGCTAGCAGCCAATCCGGCGACACACCTGGTCAATGCCAGAATTGGCTACGCAACAGGTAAGCTTGATACATCGATTTTCGCCGATAACGTCTTCAATAGTCAGCCCCTGATCGGCTCTTTGTCGTACCTTTCTATCTCGACGCCTTATCGATTGTCGTACAGCACCTTCCGCCCCCGCACGCTCGGTGTGGCCGTTAACTATTCCTTCTAAGGGCCGTCTGTACAGTGAGCTGCGAAATCGATGCGAGCTCAAGCATTCCTAGTCATTCACGACTTTCCGCGCCTACCAAAGGATCCTCCCGGTCACGGTGATTTCAAGGTGTGGCCCAACCCTAGGAAAGCGCCGACGATAGCGCCGGCACTACCGGCCGCTAGAAACGCATGAGTTATTGGCGACTTAAGTTCTCGCTGTTTCTCAACTTTCTGCTTTTCTCCGTCGTCATGAGTAGCGACGGTATCCTGATTCTCCCAAGTGCAAAAGCACTACGGCACGCCCGCCTCCGTCGCCGGAATTCTTGGCGGCCGCAGAGACCTGAGTGTGGCTGTCGCTGCGCTGCTGTTCTGCGCTTATCTTGCACGCGTCGGTTACAAGCGATCGATGTTGATCGCGCTCGCGATGGTCGTCGGCATATGTACATGGGTTCCCATCTCGAATCCACATTTCCCGATCTCGCAAGTGGTTTGGAGGCTACGGCTTTCGTTTCCGCCGTACTGCAATCGAGCCGTGTCGACGGCTTCTGGACGCGCGTCGCGTTGTCTTCATGATGCCATCGACAAAGGCATCCGAGCCCATCAGGCCACCGCGCATCGCCATAGAGACCCGTGCGACAAGCGCGCGACGGCATGCGCTCAACTTTGCGGCACTCGTAGCGGCATTCATGGTCTTTGCGTCGTTGATCAACAGTGTCGGCGTCATCATCCTGCAGTCCATCAGGACGCAGGGCATTACGAAGGCACAAGCCGGGGTATTACAGCCATTCGTGGACATGCCAACGGCGTTCAGCTCGATACTGATCGGCGGCGTCTTACCCAGCCTCGGCCTGCGCCGGGCGATGCTTGCAACCCTCGGACTGGCGATCGGTGCCTGTGTGTCCATGCCGCTCTTTCCGCACTTGTGGGTATCAAAGCTGCATCTTGTAATTGTGGGCGTTAGCTTTGCAGCGACCAAAGTAGCCGTCTACACGGCGATCGGAACGCTCACAAAGAGCAGAAGAAAGCATGCGGCCCTGATGAGCACCGTCGAAGGCTTGTTCATGTTCGGAATCCTTGGCGGATACTGGGTCTTCGGTTCATTCTCGGACTCCGCCACGCACCCGAAACTCAATTGGCTCGACGCTTATTGGATCTTTGCGGCGCTGCTCGGCGGCGCAATGCTGTTGCTGTGGCGAAATCCCATCAGCGAACAGGAACCAATGCGAGGCACCACGGTCGGTGTTCGACACGAGCTGCTCTTCTTGGCAAGACTCGCGCTGAAGCCGCTGATACTCAGTTACGCGATCACGGACGTGATCTACGTCTTTCTTGAGCAGGCTGTAGGCGCATGGCTCCCGACATTTAATTCGGAAATAATGCACTTGCCGGCATCGATAAGCATCGAGCTGTCGAGCGAATTCAGCCTTAGTCTTGGCGTCGGCGGGTTGCTGGGAGGCGCGTTATTAAGACGATTCCGGTGGTTCTCTGTATTGTCCTTTTGCCTTGCTGGAGTCGCGGCTATCGTCATGATCGCGTTGCCACTTGCGGGTCACGCTCCGAGCGCAACGATACACACCCTGTCCGACCTTTCCGCCGCGGCCTTCCTATTCCCCGCAGTGGGTGTGTTCCTAGGCCCTATCAATCCCGCGATTAACTCCGCGGTACTGTCATCCCTGCCGCAAGAGCACCATTCGGCCATGGCTGGCCTGATTGTCGTGTTTTCGTCGATCGGCGGCACAACCGGTGCTCTGATTACGGGCTTTCTGTTTCAAGCAAGAGGCATCGACGCATTCTATTTGCTGCTCGTGCCCGTTGTTCTACTCGGTGTGGCGCTTGCAGTATTCAGGAGTGCGGTACAGCGGACGGCACACGCGGAGTATCTCGCTTAGCGCTCCCACAATCGGAGGCACGAACGGCGTTACGGACGCGATCCGCGGCCTCTACGTACGGCGGAAAGGTGGACGGACATGCTCACCTTCAACTGCAGGCCTTGGCCCGGTGTGAGAACCCGAACACCGGTGCGGCCGACTCGCCGTGAAGCTGCATTGAAGCCATCGTTAACGTTAGTGACCGGCTCAATGCAGACAAAGTTGGACGACTTCGGCGAGTAGACGACCAGCGCATATGCGGAAGACGACGCCGTTATCACGATATGCGAGCGCCTCTGTGGTAAAGAGAGACGTGCAGTTTTCGACCAGCCAATGAAACACGCATCCAGCGGCTGGCCGATCGGCTCTGCTCTGCAGAACCGTCGGTCGGCGACGGGTCCAGTGGACGTCCATCGTCCATGGTGCGCAGCAAAGAGTCGGGCTCCTTTGGGTCTCAAGAAATAGGGATGTAAGCCCAGCCCCGCCGGCATCGCGGAGCGATCATGATTCGTAAGCCGAAGCTGGATAGTTAGTCGCCTGGGCTTAAGGACCACGTGTTGAACCACGCGATAGCGGAAAGGGAAACCCTGGCGCGCGCTGTGCTCGTACGATAGCGTCGCAGTGCCAACAGTGCAGTTCTCGACCCGCCACGTTGCGAGCCATGCATCGCCGTGAATAGGAGTGGGTTCTAGTGGATGATTGCGTTGTTGAGCAAAAAATGTATCCGCAAATTGAAAACCGCCGCCCTCGATAGCGTTAGAGAACGGCGCCAGTACGAAGCAAGCCGACTCCAAGGGATCGCGCACGGCAGGTTCGCAGGGTCGGAGTATATGCCGTCCGGCCACAGTCCAACGGGTCAAGACCCCGCCGCAGCTCGGAGATATCGCCAGCTCCGCATTCCCCGAGCGAAGCAACACATCTGGTTTCGGCTTCTGCGCTGCCTTGCACATCGAATGAAGTGTTTTCTTCGCGATTACTTTTTCCGATGGAGATGATAGGCGGTTGTGGGATCTGAGTGTCAACGGCGGGCAACAATCTGCACACTTCTGCCGGTCGAACTCGGGTCACGGCCGTCGCATGCACGGTCGTCCGTGCGTGTTGAGGCGCCCGAGATTGCTCTCCCGGCTGAAATCTGAGGAAAAACTGAGGAAATAATCTGCCTAAAGCCGCGAATGACTATGAGTACTTGGTTTTATTGGCGTCCCCAAGCGGATTCGAACCCCTGTTACCGCCGTGAAAGCGCGGTGACATCGCGCCGCTCCACAGTTATTTTCCACTGGCAGCTTGGCGCAACTCCTCACGGTAGTCGGCCGGCGACTGCATGATCATCTTTCGGCGCTCAGCAAGTCTCTGGGCGCGGTTGTAGGCCGCTCGCACCTCACTACCGCGAGTACAGCGGACGCGCGGCAGACGCATGACGCCAACCTGCGCGCGCTGCAGCTCATAACGGGTGAACGCATTGCTGCCCGCATGGACGTTCACTGCGGGAGGCGTCGGACGCTGATGGCCGGGTCATCCGGTGCAACGTCGTGCTGCACCGGAGCACCAAGGCTGCCCTCTTGGCCACTGACACCGACTGAACCTTCTAGATTCCATCGCTGCACTGCAGTAGCGAGTGTTGGCGGTTGTCCACCCCCATTACTTCGCAAGAACCGAGTTCGGCCAACCGATGTGGAAAACTTTCTGAAGTACTTGGCGGAAATTCCCTCGAAACTCCTGGCTGACTTCTCCATTCCCTCGCGGGAAAAATAGATACCCGTGCGAACTCACCCTCACGTAAAGCAGATCTACGGTAAAGCGGTCTGCAGCCCTAGTCGAGATTCCCCATGACAGCGCGAACGAAAGATCTGAGTGTCGCGAGTGAGGCTCTGCCGGCCTTGCGGTTCGAGATCCAGGAAGCAGCACAGATTCTTCGTATCAGCCGGGCGCAACTCTACAACCGGATCCACGACGGAACGCTAAAGCGGCAGAAAGACGGCGCTCGAACGTATATCACGCGCGCCGAGCTCGTTCGCTACGTCGAAGCTTGCGGTATGTAGAACTATCAGCAAGGTACGACAGTCACTGAGGTGCTCCCCGTTTTAGTACTGATCGGAGCGAAAGTCCAAGGTTAATCTTAAGGTTCAGGTATGGCACCGGGCCATACTGAGGCGCTTGATTGCGCGCAGCCCGCGCCTTAATTTCGAGGGAGGCTTGCGTCCTGGTATAGGCAGACCTCGCGGCGCCGAAAGCACAACGGAGCACGTTACGGTGTCGGTCTGTCGGGTACACCGACAAACGTGGAACGTCGCGCAAGCTGAGGGGCTCGTCTTGCCTCGACGCCGGTCCTAGGGCGCTTCTCGTTAGATCTTGGATTCGGATGCTGTCCGACGAGTGACTCAACTCTGACACGAGCCCCGCTGATATCTGTTCTCACTGGGTTTCCACTGATTCGGCCCGCTCCTCCACAGGTCCCATTGCCGGCTTAGGCTGGAGCGCAATTGATGAGGCCCACATGACTATAGGCCTGTGGGAAATTGCCCAGCATGCGGCCCGTCAACGGATCAAGCTCTTCAGCGAGAAGTCCCACGTCGTTACATCGCGAGAGCAAGCGCTCAAAGAGCCTGCGAGCTTCGGCGCGGCGGTCCTGCAGGACGTAATTCTCGATGAGCCGAAGCTGCACGCCAGAAAGGCACCCTCACCCGGCGGAAGTCCGTCGCCGGGATCTTCGGTTTCATAACGCCGGACGAATTCGCCACCGATCAGGAGTTTCTTTTCGATTGCCTTCACGGTTCCCTGAACACGCGGATCGGATGCCGGAAGAAAGCCGACCAGTGGGATCAGCAGCAGGCTTGCGTCAAGTCGCCGAGATCCGTAGGCCTGCACGAAGCTGCCCAGGTCACGGTCGAAGCCGTGTTCACAGACCTCCGCATGAATCTCATCGGCGATCGCTTTCCAGCGCTGCGCCGAGTCATTGAATGCTCGACTCTCGAGCTCGCCCGCTGCGCGATCGAATGCGACCCAAGCCATGACCTTGGAGTGAACGAAGTGCTGCCGTTCACCGCGCACTTCCCAGATGCCATCGTCCGGCTGCCGCCAGGCCGTCGTCAGATATTCGAGCACGACCGGACGGAGGGTTCGGGCGCGCTCAGATGGCTGCATGCCTGCTTTCAGCGTCTGAGACAGGGCATCGAAGACCTCACCGAAGACATCAAGTTGCAGCTGCTCATATGCCGCGTTTCCAACCCGGACCGGTGCAGAATTCTCATACCCTGGCAGCCAGGGAATGACCAATTCTGGCAGCCACCGCTCTCCGCCCAGTCCGTATGCAATCTGCACCTGGCGCGGACTGCCTGCGATAGCTCTGATGAGCCAGTCTCGCCAGGCTCGGGCTTCGTCGTAGTAGCCCAGCTCAATGAAGGCGAGGAGCGTGAACGTGGCATCCCGCAGCCAGCAGCATCGGTAGTCCCAGTTCCTCACACCGCCCAGATGCTCTGGCAAGGATGTCGTGGCCGCAGCGAGGATCCCACCCGTCGGGGCGTAAGTGAGCGATTTCAGCGTGATGAGTGATCGTTTCACGGCTTCGGTCCACGGCCCCACGTCAGGACACCGATCACTCCAATGTCGCCAGAACGCTTGCGTGCGTTCGAGCGCGTCACAGGCATCGATCGGTGCTGGGGGATCCTGAAAGGAGGATCCGTAGGAGAGGACGAAAGGAACGCACTCGCCGGCAGCGACGCTGAATTCGCCGACTATCTGCAGGTCCTCGCCACGGAGCGCGGCCGGGCTGCGCAATACCAGCCGCTCGGGTCCGGCGATCGCATTGACTGCGCCGTCCTCGAGGCGATCGACCCAGGGCACCGTCGCGCCGTAGTTCAAGCGCATCACGAGCACAGTGCGCAGCACAACTCGTCCGTGACGGCCGAACACGATCCGCACCAGATGGGAGCCCTCCGTCGTGGGCATGAAATCGATCACGGCCGCCCGACCGGTATCTGTTTCAAATTCGGTCTCGAGAACGAGGGTGCCGGCAAGATAACGGCGAGCCACTTGAAGTGGCGTCTGTTCCGGTGCAATCAGCCACCGCCCGTTTTCTTCGGTTCCAAGTAGCGCGGCAAAGCATGCTGCCGAGTCGAAGCGGGGCCAGCACAGCCAGTCGATGGAGCCGTCGCGGCCGACCAGAGCGGCCGTCCTGCAGTCGCCGATCACCGCATAGTCTTCTATCCGCAGCGCCATGCCACCTCCTACCGAGCCTCCTCAGGCTTTGGCTCCGCCCTATTACCGCCCCGAGGAGGCCCGTGGTTATTTTCAACACTGACACCGGCGGAAAATCGTAGTAAAGACGCTTAGGCGTGCGTGCCTAGGGCTCGGCCGCCTTGCCGACGAGTCCCCGTACAGGTTACACGAGCCTCAGCGCTATGGTTCATTCGACCGCTCCTTGCCCCGGGTCGAGCAGCACGATCAGATGCTGTGCGAGATACGCGATGGCATTCACCCGCAGGTCCCCGGGTACCGCGAGTCAGCGGTGGTCCGCTCACAACCGTGCCGCGGAGACCGGGAGAGAAAGCGATGCACGTTCGTGGTCATTAATCTCACCCTAAGTCGCGGCATCTCCGGCGACAACGAACGCGCGAGAGAGGGAGGTTTCCAGGCGGGAAACCAATCGATCAATTAGTGCGCAGAAAACTGAATAAATCCAGTGCCGCGGGTCTCTCTGTGGAGAGCGCCGCCTCGCGAACATTTACTGGCAGAAAACGTTCGACAACCAGGTGTGCGTTGTGCAGCTGATCGCTGCGTTCGAATATCGGCGGCATGCGAGACGACGATATGTATGGAGCTGACCTCCTCCACGATTACCCGAGGCGTTTTCCCTGGACCCAGCAGCCAGGAGGCTTGCCATGGCTGAAATGATGAAGGCCGCCGTCGTCCGTGAGTTCGGCGCGCCGCTGCGTGTTGAGGAGGCCCTCATCCCCACGCCGGGGCCTGGACAGATCCTAGTCAAGGTGGCTGCCTGCGGCGTCTGCCACACCGATCCGCACGCCGCGAGCTGCGACTGGCCCGTGAAGCCGCGGCTGCCCTTCATTCCCGGGCACGAGGGCGTGGGTCATGTCGCGGCGCTCGGTGAGGGCGTGCGTGACATCAAGGAGGGCGACCGCGTCGGCGTGTCCTGGCTCTACAGACGCCCGCATGCATCAGGGCGACATCCAGGGGCACATCGTGATCGATTTTCAGAAATAGAAAAGAGACACAGGCAGCGGAGGTGCTGGGGCGGCCCTGCGCCACTCGCTGAAAGCAGCACATGAAGCCCAATCGTTCGCACTTCGATCAGGCGTACATCCGATGGCGGGGGAGGTTCGCACCTTTCGAAGCGACGTGCTTCGAGGCGTCCAGCGAGTTCGTTCGCGTGCACCTCGACGACTTGCTCGACCACTACTATTGGGAGGGTCACGAGTCGTTGAAGGATTTCCCGGCGTGGGCATTCGAGCGCTACATACGGGACGTCGAGCGTGAGGAAGTGCAGTGACTGAGGCAAGCACGCACGTTCTCGTCGATCAAACGCAGCGATCTACGGGGAGGGCACCAAAGTGACGCGTTCGCGCGATGCCGGTCCAGGGCGAAGCTTGCCGGCGAAGGGGTCCGCGGAGCGTGTCGCGAGGCCGATCGCACGCCTCGACGCCAGCCTACAGAAGCCACCCGGCAAGATGAAACGCAAGGTGTTCGAGTGCGAGCTCGAGAAACTCCACGCCGAGCTGGTGAAGCTGCAGCTATGGGTGAAGCACAAGCAGCTGCGGATCATCATCGTGTTCGAAGGGCGTGATGCCGCGGGCAAGGGTGGCGTCATCAAGTGCCTTACGGAGCGCGTCAGTCCGAGGGTGTTTCGCGTCGTGGCACTGCCGGCGCCCACGGAACGCGAGGCGTCACAGCTGCACATCCAGCGCTATGTCACGCAGTTTCCCGCGGCCGGAGAGGTCGTCATCTTCGACCGAAGCTGGTACAACCGCGCGGGCGTCGAGCGTGTGATGGGCTTCTGCCCGGAGTCCGAAGTCCAGCGCTTCCTGCTGCTCATCCCGCTCATGGAGCGGGTGACCGTCGAATCCGGGATCATCATAATCAAATACTGGTTCGAGGTGAGCCAGAAGGAGCAGACCCGCCGCTTCAAAGCCCGCCTAGATGATGGTCGCAAGATCTGGAAACTGAGCCCGATGGATCTCGAGTCCCATCGCCGGTGGTACGATTACTCGCGCGCGCGGGACGAGATGTTGCAGGCGACCGATACCCCGTTTGCTCCTTGGTACATCGTCAGGGCGGACGACAAGCGCCGGGCGCGCCTGAACTGCATCGCGCATCTGCTCACTCTGATTCCGTACAAGGAGATCAAGCGCCCCAAGGTGAAGATTCCGAAACATCAGAAGCGCAAAGGCTACGTCGAGCCCGCGAATCGCGTCTACAAGATCGTGCCGGAACTGTTCTGAGGCCGGACCACGGTCAGCATCAGGCTTGAGGATGCTCGTTTGGCTCAATTGGTCTCAGCATGCCCTGGGAAACAATGCGGCTCTCGCTACGGCGAAGTTTCGCGGCAAGAAATGATCCCCATGAGTGCGAAGGCGCGCGGGATACCCGCAAAACCAGCGCGGCGAGTCCCGGCCGCTGAGCTCAGCTTTCGCGCATTTCTCGTCAGGAAACGTTCGACAACTGCATACGCATTGCTCGGCTGACCGCTAAGTCCAAACATGCCGGCGTGCAAGAAACGATCGAGAGCACGTATCGGGCCAACGAGTGGCGGTTCGACTCGCTTACCCGTACGCGTCCCGATGACGCGCGGCGCATGTTGGCACAGGCGCAGCCCGAACTCGAAGAGAAATACCGGATCTACGAGAACCTCACGGCGCGTGACGGCGTCCGCTTTCACCCTCACTGGGAGGAAGCCTGAACATGAATTCTCTTGCCAGCCGTTATCTGGGTCTGGACCTGGCGCACCCGATCATCGCGTCGGCCTCACCGCTCACCGCGACCTTCGATACCATGCGCCGCCTCGAGGACGCCGGTGCCGCGGCGGTGGTGGTGGCGTCATTCTATGAAGAAGATATCCGCGCTGCGGATGCTGCCTACGCCATGTTCACCGAGGAAAGCGCCAGGTGCCATCCCGAGGCGGCTGCTTATTCTCCGGAGTTGCCCGACTGCCAGTATCGCGTCTCCGGCCACCTCGAGCTGGTGCGGCGCGCAGCCGAAGCGCTCGACATCCCGGTGATTGCGAGTCTCAACGGTGTGAGCGATGAGGGTTGGCTTGACTTCGCCGTGCAGCTCGAGCTGGCCGGCGCCGCCGCGCTCGAACTCGACCTCTATCTCTTGCCGACTGACTTCGCCGTGAGCGGCAGCGACATTGAGCGCCGCTATGTGGACATTGTCCGCCATGTGAAACGGACGGTGCGGATTCCTGTTTCCGTCAAGCTGCCACCTTTCTTTAGCGCGCTGGGAAACTTCTCCAAGCAACTCGAGTCCGCCGGCGCCGATGGCCTGGTGCTCTTCAACCGGTTGTTCCGGCCAGACCTCGATATCGATACGCAGACCGTCACTGCCGAGCCGGTGCTCTCGACTCCCGTCGAAATCCACGTACCGCTCACCTGGATTGCGCTACTGTCGCCGCATCTGCAACTGTCTCTCGCGGCGGGGGGAGGCGTAGACAGTTATGTCGAGGTCGTGAAGTTCCTGCTCGCTGGCGCTCACGTCGTGACCACGACGTCAGCGCTATTGCGCCACGGTCCACAGCATATGACCGCGCTCATCGAGGGTCTGCAGCGCTGGCTTGCGGATCATGCGTTCGAGTCTGTGTCTGAGATTCGTGGGCATCTCAACGGAACACGTGTCGAGCCCATCGCCGCGTTCCTGCGCAGCCAATACGCTCACTCGCTTGGTATGCACAGGCTCCCCTATTGAGGCTTGCATTAATACCTGACAGGTTCAGAGAGGCAACTCGGCTTGCTGCCAGAATGCTCTGATCAACGTTGGACGGCGTTGCATGGAACGCAGGCGGTTGCGTGCGTGCATCTTGAGGGCACCGAACGTGTGAGCGCAGGTGTTAGCGAGCTCGTGATGCTTGAGGTGACCCCAGATGTACTCGGTCGGGTTGAGCTCCGGAGCGTAGGCGGGCAACTGCTCGATCTGCACGGCACCGTTGAGGCTCTCGAGGTACTCGCGTACCAAGCTGCTGCGGTGGGCCGGCAGCCCGTCCCAGATGACCAGCACCGGGCGGCGGATCTGGTGCCCCAAGGCGTGCAGGAACTCGATGATCTGCGGACCCTTGATGGAGCCGGCAAACAGGCGAAAGTAGAAGCGCCAGAACGTAATCGCGGCGATCACCGAGAGTTGATGCCAGTTGAAGTGATACTGCAGCACCGGTGTCTCACCTCGTGGTGCCCAGGTACGCACCCGGGTGGGCTGCTCGCTCAATCCCGACTCATCCATGAAGACGATCGTTCGGCCTTGTTTCAGAGCGTTTTTTTTAGAGCCGGCCAACGCTCCCGCTTCCACCGCTGGATCGCCGACTCGTCGCGCTCGAGCGCCCTCCCGGAAGGCCGCTGGCAGCTGAAGCCCAGCGACATGAGAATCCGCCACACCTGGCTCTCGCTGTATCGGCGAGCAAAGCGCTGCTCGATGAGCTGGCCCACCCGCGGCAGTGTCCACAACTCGGTGGCAAATCCCGCAGCCAATGCGCCTTCCCGCAGATACTTGATCAGCTCTCGGCGCTGCGTGGGATCGAGCCCAGCCGGTCGACCCCGTGGCCGCCGCTTCAGCGCCTCGAGCCCTCCGTCTTCCAACTTCTCGTTCCACTCGCTCACCGTGGTACGGGTGACGCCCACGCGCCGGGCCACCTCGGCCTGCGCGATACCCTTCAGCAGCAGCCGCGCCGCCCGCAGCCGACGTCGCTGCAAACGCTTGTCCTCTCTTTCTGTCTTGCTCATCGCTCGCCTCGCCAAGACTACACATTATCTTGGACCGAAGGCTAGCGGGAAAGTTGCAAGTCATTTATGCAAGCCTCAATAGGTCGAAAACAACGCTGCTACGGTCGCCTCACAACACACTCGTCGTCTTAACGGCGCACGGAGTCGTCGATGAAACTCACATCGTTGGTATTGAGCGGAGCATTGGCAGCCGGCGGATACACTCTGGTTCAGGCGCAGTGGTGACAATGGGCTCTCGGTACATCGAGGATTCCAGGCAGGATTACACATCGATCGGTAAGCGCCACGTCGTGCGCCGAACCGGGAAGATCCGCTGCGGCCGGTCGGAACCCGGATCTGTGGACATTTACTCCAAGGAAACGCCCGACAACCGGTTGGGCATTGTTCGGCCAGCCGCTGACGTCCAAAAATACCGTAGGGCAATCAGGCGCGGATCGCCTCACAAGCTACGTCAGCTGGGATCGATGCCGCGCCGAATGCCCCTGTCTGTCATGTGCTGGAGAACCGGATCATGTTGCAACCCCTGACGATGAGCGCTGCCGCCGAGGCCGGCGATCTGATCGAGAACCGCACGTTCGATCAGATCTCCATTGGCGATTCCGCCAGCCTGACGCGAACGCTGTCGCGGGATGACATGGCGCTCTTCGCCGTCATGTCCGGTGATGTGAACCCGGCGCACTTCGATGAGCACTACGCTGAAGGCAGCATCTTCCATCGGATCATCGCACATGGCATGTGGGGAGGCGCGCTCGTATCGGCGGTCCTCGGCACGCGCCTTCCCGAGCTCGCCGCCAAACGGGCGCCGGCAAAGCGCCTCATCAGCATCGAGGATGTGGGTGCCGCGGTCGGTATGCTCGCGACGGATTACGCCAAGTTGATCACTGGAGAGACAGTCTATGTCGACGGCGGATATCAAATCATGGGTTAATCGGGTCGGATCGGAGCAGCAGCCGCCGGCTTCGGACGGAGCAGCTACCAAGGACGAGTCAGGTCCGCTCGCACGGTACGGGTGCGGCCCCATCCAGTTCTCTGGTTCGGACAATACCTTCTACGAGCGCCGCCTGATCTTCGACAAGGTGATCGAGCCGGCGGCCGCCACGCTGCGCGATCAATTCGAGGTCTTCGCGCTCTCGGTGAGAGACGTGCTCTCGCAGCGCTGGGTACTCACGACCGAGACTTATGCGAGCGAGAACCCGAAGCGTATCTACTATCTGTCGATGGAATATCTGCTCGGCCGATCACTTGGCAACAACATCGTGAACCTGATGTTGGAGCGAGAGGCGGAGCAAACCGTCATCCAGAAACAAATCGACTGGCTCGGCGTCCTGGAACAGGAACCTGATCCGGGTCTCGGCAACGGCGGGCTCGGCCGGCTTGCCGCCTGTTTCCTCGATTCGATGGCGACGCTGCAATTGCCCGCTATGGGCTACGGCCTGCGCTACGAGTACGGAGTGTTTCGCACAATCCATTCGGGACGGATCGCAGGTGGAGCAGCCGGACAGGTGGTTGCGCTATCCGGACCCCTGGGAGGTTGCCCGCCCGGGTGAGCGCGTGGAGGTGAAGTTCGGCTGCTCGGTCTTGCTCCGAAATGGCAACCTCGAGCTCACGCCGGGGAGTACTACCCTCATCGGTATTCCCTACGACCGTCCGGTCGTCGGCTACGGAGGCGAGACCATCAACACCTTGAGGCTGTGGTGCGCCACCGCCCCGGACGACTTCGATTTCGAGCGCTTTAGCGCCGGTGATTTCGTGGCCGCCCTGGCGGAGAACCTGGCAGCCGAATCGCTCACACGTGTGCTGTACCCGGACGATTCCACTGCACGCGGTCAGGGGTTGCGGTTCGTTCAGGAGTACTTTCTCGTCGCTTGCTCGCTCGCCGATCTGGTGCGGCGCTTCCGCCTTGCGAATGAGGATTGGAAGCAGTTCCCGGACAAGGTCGCCATTCAGCTCAACGACACCCATCCGGCGCTGGCGGTGCCGGAGCTCATGCGGTTGCTGCTGGATGAAGCGCACCTTGCATGGGAGCAGGCTTGGGATCTGGCCCGCCGGACCCTCGCGTACACGAACCACACCCTGCTACCCGAAGCGCTCGAGAAGTGGCCCGTGCAGCTATTCGAGCTGTTGCTGCCGCGCCATCTCGAGATCATCCTCGAGATCAACCGGCGATTTCTCAATGAGGTGCGGGCACGCTTTCCCGGCGACGAGGGAAGGGTGGCGCGCGCGAGCGTCATCGAAGAGGGCGCGATCCGCAACGTACGCATGGCGAATCTCGCGATCGTCGGCTCACACAGCACCAACGGTGTTGCCGCAATCCACTCGCAGCTACTGCGCACGACTACCGTGCGCGATCTCGCCGAGATGTTCCCGGAACGCTTCAACAACAAGACCAATGGCGTGACGCCGCGGCGCTGGCTGTGCGTGGCCAATCCGGCCCTGAGTGATCTCATCTCCAAAGCGATTGGCAAGAGCTGGATCACCGACCTCGATCAGTTGCGCAAGCTCCGGCCGCTCGCGGCCGATGAGGCGTTTCGCCAAGAGTTCCAGCACGCGAAACGCACGGCGAAGGGACTCTTTGCCAACTGGCTGCAGGCTACGGCCGGCATCAGCGTGGATCCGGACACGATATTCGATTGTCAGATCAAGCGCCTCCATGAGTACAAACGTCAGCTGCTGAATGTGCTGCGTATCGTGGCGTTGTACAACCGGTTGCGGGCCAATCCAGGGCTTGATCTCCCGCCCCGCACGTTCTTCTTCGCCGGCAAAGCGGCACCGGCCTACAAGGTAGCGAAGCTGATCATCAAACTCATCAACAACGTCGCCGCTACGGTTAACGGGGATCCCGCCATCGGCAGGAAGTTGCGCGTGCTGTTTCTGCCCAACTACGACGTGTCCTTGGCCGAGGGTTTGATCGCCGCAGCTGATGTCTCCAACCAGATTTCAACCGCCGGCTACGAGGCGAGCGGCACGAGCAACATGAAGTTCATGATGAACGGGGCGCTGACGCTCGGCACGCGGGACGGAGCCACGGTTGAGATGGCTAAGGAGGCAGGTGAGGAAAATGTCTTTCTATTCGGGCTCACCGCACAGCAGGTCATCGAGACACGAGACTCATATCAGCCGCGCCGGCACTATGACAACGACCCGGAGACGCGCGCCGCCCTCGACCTCATCTTCTCCGATCACTTCAGCCGGCACGAGCCGGGCATATTCGAGCCACTGCGCGAGGTGCTGCTCACTCGCGATCATTACATGCACCTCGCCGACCTGAGCTCCTATATGGAAGCGGACGGCAAGCTGCTCGCTCTGTACCACGACGCAGAGGCCTGGGCGCACATGGCCATCCTGAATGTGGCCGCCTCGGGCCGCTTCTCGAGTGATCGCACAATTGCGGAATACGTCGCCGAGATCTGGCGAACGGAGCCCTGCCCGGTTGCTAGCAGGCGGGCAGCACAGGGATAGCGATCGCCTCTAAACAAACACCCGGAGTCATCACCATGTCCACCATGCCCCACACCAATCCAACGCGCAACGCCGGAAAAATCACGCTCTATAAACCGGCTACAGTAAGCAAGGCATCCGCAGCAGTGCGATCACTTACCGAAGAACAGCGTCGCGCCATGATCGCGGAAGCCGCCTACTACATGGCCGAACGCCGCGGCTTCGAATCGGGCCACGAGCTCGAGGACTGGCTCCTCGCAGAGAGCCGGTTCGAGGCTGCGATCCGCGGCGGCGACTCGCCGCCATGACTTCAACTTGCTTCTGGCCGGGTGGGCTTATGGAGCGGAGCCGCCAGGGTCCACCCTGACATGACCACCCGGTCCGGCAAAGTCGACGATCCGGAGCCGGCCATTGTGCGGCGTCGAACTGCGTATCGTGCGCGCAGCGCCGCGCTCGTCATCCTGGCCATTTCTCCGCCGATCGTCTGCGCATTCCTTGCCAGAAGTATCGATCGCTGGGACCTGTTCGAGCGGTCGGGCTCGATAACCACAGCGATCGGCCTGTTACTGGCGTCGCGGCGTTATATCCGCTACGGCGTACTCGAGTTGGCCCTGTTGCATGCACAGAAGCTGCAGCCCGATGTGACCGAGGTTTTCGAGGACATTTTCACGGCAAAACGGGGCCTGGCGCTCTCGGCATTCGGGACGATCATCTGGGGATGGGGCAAGTATCTGCGCTGGTGGGGCTTCCTCAGCCTGTTGGTATGGGCACTCTTCGCTGTGCGCGATGCGCGGCGCGACTCCGCTAAAGGCAGTCAAGATGAGCTGCGCTAGACATCACATTCATCAGGAGTCTTGGCTGTGAGCTCGGGGCGCCTGGGGCTCGCGAGCGCACCGAGATCAGGTGCGACCGCCACTTCCACCGCCACTGCAGCTGTCGCGCACGCGGGCATGAGTTTCCCCTTGGGCGCGAGCGTCTTCCCCGGTGGGGTCAACTTCAGCGTGTTCTCGCGGCAGGCCACGCGGATCGAGCTGCTACTGTTCGATAGTGCCGCGCAGGCGCAGCCATCGCAGGTCATCGAGCTCGATCCCCGCAGGGACCGCACCTACTACTACTGGCACGCTTTGCGTGCCCGGACTCCGCTCCTGGACAGCTCTACGCGTATCGCGCTTTTGGTCCTTTCGATCCTGCGCGTGGCCTGCGCTTCGATCCGAGCAAGGCTCTGCTCGACCCGTACGGCCGCGCCGTGGTCGTGCCCGAGGCGTATTCCCGCCGTACGGTCAGGCCAATACGGAGAGCAGCGACGCGGTTGGCATGAAAAGCGCGGTGGTCGATCCCAGCGCTTACGACTGGGAGGGCGATGCGCCGTTGCGGCGGAGCTTTGCCTCGACGGTCCTCTACGAGATGCACGTCGCCGGCTTCACGCGCCATCCGAGCTCAGGAGTCACGGCAGAGCTGAGAGGGACCTATGCCGGAATGATCGAGAAGATCCCGTACCTCCGGGATCTCGGGATCACGGCCGTGGAGCTCTTGCCGATATTCCAGTTCGACCGGCAGGACTGCCCGGCAGGCCGGGTGAATTACTGGGGGTATTCGCCGGTATCGTTCTTCGCTCCTCATGCCGGCTACAGTTCGCGGCAGGACGCGCTCGGCCCGGTCGATGAGTTTCGCGACCTCGTCAAAGCGCTGCACCGCGCCGGCATCGAGGTGATCCTCGATGTCGTCTACAACCACACCGCCGAGGGGAATGCCGCGGGGCCCACCCTCTGTTTTCGCGGACTCGCCAACGAGGTGTACTACATCCTCGAGAAGGATCGCGCGCAATACGCCAATTACAGCGGCACCGGCAACACCCTGAACGCCAACCAGGCCATCGTGCGCCGCATGATCCTCGATAGCCTGCGGTACTGGGTGGCGGAGATGCATGTCGATGGGTTCCGCTTCGACCTCGCCGCGATCCTGGCCCGCGACGAAGACGGCCGCCCGCTCGAAAATCCTCCGGCACTGTGGGATATCGAGTCGGATCCCGTCCTCGCCGGCACCAAGCTCATTGCCGAGGCATGGGACGCCGCCGGGCTCTATCAGCTGGGAAGCTTCGTCGGCGACAGCTGGAAGGAATGGAACGGCCGCTTCCGCGACGATGTCCGCGGCTTCGTCAAAGGGGACAGGGGCACGGTGCGGATGATTGGCGCAACGTGTCCTCGGCAGCCCGGACATCTTCGGGCATCGGGAGCGGGAACCCGAGCAGAGCATCAACTTCGTGACCTGCCACGACGGCTTCACGCTGAACGATCTGGTTTCCTACAACGACAAGCACAACGAAGCGAACGGTGAAGAGAACCGGGACGGGCAGGACGACAATCGATCCTGGAATTGCGGGATGGAGGGACCGAGCGAGGATGCCGCCATCGAGGCGCTGCGCCGCCGCCAGGTCAAGAACTTCCTCGTCGCGATGCTGATCTCGATCGGCACGCCGATGCTGCTGATGGGCGACGAAATGGGCCGCACGCAGCGGGGCAACAACAACGCCTATTGCCAGGACAACGAGCTCAGCTGGCTCGACTGGAGCCTGCTCGAGCGGCACGCGGGCCTCCTTCGCTTCGTGCGCACGTTGATTGCGCAGCGCCTTCGATGGGTGGATTGGATAGAAACCAGCGGCGAGGCGGGCGTCGGACTGAGCCTGAATGAGCTGCTGCGCCGCGCGGAAATCGATTGGCACGGTATACTGCTCGGCCAACCCGACTGGGGCGAGGATTCGCATAGCCTCGCCTGCACCATCCGCTCTGGTCCGGGTCGCGTTCCGTTCTGGCTGCACCTAATGTTCAATGCCTATTGGGAGCCGCTTGACTTTGAGCTACCGGCTGTACCGGACACAGCCATATCGGGCTGGCAGCGCTGGATCGACACGGCGCGAGAGTCGCCCGAGGACATCATGGATAGCCCTGCGGCTCCACTCGTGCGGGGCACGCATTACCGCGTGATGCCACGCTCGGTGGCGGCGCTGTTCGTGCGCATAGGTGCCCGCTCCGGTACGGCGTTGAAGGTCTGAGATCTTGCGGAGGGTCGCTGATCGGCGGCATGACTTGCCTGGTATGGACACGGTACGGATTCGATTTAATGCATACTCGTACGCAGAGATCGTGCGCTGGGTATGCGTGCTCGGCGTGTCGGTACTGCTCGGATGTACGCTGCCACGCCGTGATGCACCGCCCACTCTCTTCAGTTCAGCCGCGCCGGTGGGATTTCCCACTACCGTTCGCTTCCTCAGCGTTGATCGGGCGACCGTCGAGGCAAGATCCGACGCAGCGCTGCAGGGGCTGAGAAAGGCATCGAAGGACGGCGTCGTGCGCTTTCTGGCTCTCTCCGGAGGCGGCGCTGCCGGCGCATTTCGGGGCGGGGGCGCTGGTCGGCCTCAGCCACCGTAACGAGCGCCCCCAATATGATGTGGTCACCGGCGTCAGTGCAGGGGCGCTCATCGCTCCATTTGCATTCCTGGGGCCCGGATGGGATTCACAGCTCGTGGATTCGATCACGAGTGGCCGCGGCGAACAGATGACAATTCATGGATTGACCCATTTGCTGTTCGGTGCAAGGCACCGCAGTGATGTCCTGCTCTCGTTCGTGGATCACTACATTACCCAGGATCTCGTTGACGCTGTAGCCAGGGAGGCCGCGGCCGGACGAATTCTCTGGGTGGCCACAACCGACCTCGACAAAGAAGAACTGGTCATCTGGGATATGGGAATCATCGCGCAGCAGGGCGGCGAGCCGGCGCGCAAGCTTTTCCGGGACGTGCTGGTGGCATCGGCGAGCGTTCCGGGCGTGTTTTCGCCGGTACTCATCCAAGTCGAGAAAGGTGGGGTGCAGTACGACGAAATGCATGTCGATGGAAATGCTTCGGCTTCGCTGTTCGTCGCCCCCGCAGCGGCGTACTTTGCAGTACTCGATCAGAGTGCGCTCGAAGGCGCGCAGCTATACGTCCTGATAAACGGCACGATAATCGGTGCACCCTCCACGACGCGCTTCAAACTGGGACCGATCGTGGGGCGCAGTTTCGATGCGGCGATGAAGCACCTCTCCAGAGGCCAAATCATCGCGGTGAACCAGTTCGCCGACAAATACCACATGTCCGTCCGCTCCACATACCTGCCTTTCGACTATCCTCCCTACAATTCCGCCGACTTTCACGCGTCCGCGATGCGCGTGCTATTCAATTACGGCGAGCGCTGCGCGGAGCAAGGACGCCTGTGGACCACACTGAATCAGACGATGGCTGCCGCTACGGAGGCGGCAGCGATGTCCGCGAAGCAAACTTCAGCCCGGATCAGCAGCCGGAGTGCCCACTGAGGGACGTCCAGCAGGTCCATGCGACCTCACGATGAGTGACCGTCCATATCTGTGCCGAGCTCACACTGCCCAGCTGTTCGTTGCGCGGACTCAACAGCTCCCCAGGCTCTGGCCATATCCATCGAAGTACGGCACCTGGCCATCGAAGCCGAAGGTTCCTAATTCGCATTGACCATTTGACTCCTTGCGGAGCCGAGAATTGGAGGCCGATCCATGTGAATCCATTTATTTCGCACCCGGGAGTCGCGGGTCGGCCCGCTGGCTTTCGCGAGATTCGGCGCCAGCACGATGCCAACTAGTGAAGTGATTGAAGGGATGCCTTCTGCTCTTCGGCCGGACTAAAGCGCGGCCCCTGTGGATCCGCCACGATATCCAATCGACCGGTAAAGAGTGCGTCGTGAACACCCTCTTCCCCGATGTTGATAAGACCGACGCCGGCCAGTTGACCGCTGAAGAGTGCCTCGATACGCCGACGCGAACTCAGATCCAGAGCCTCGAGGGCACCATTCAACACCAGCCATTGTGGTCGCTGCACGATCACACGGGCGAAAGCCAGGCACTGCTTCTCGTCATCGTTCAGCCTCCTGTCCCAGCGTTCGGAGCTATCGAGCGAGGGCCGGAGGTGCTCGAGACCCACATCCGACAGCGCCCGCCCAAGGGTTGCGTCGTCGTACTCGGCCACCGACTGCGGATAAGCGAGCGTCTCGCGCAGCGTGCCGGGCGGAACGTACGCGCGGGCGGCGAGGAACATGACGGCGCGCCGCGCCGGGCGCCTCGACCCGACCGCGTCCCCAGGGCCAGGTCCCGATGATCGCCCGGAACAGCCAGGTTCTGCCGGCGGCGCGCTCACCCACGATCAGGACGCGCTCGCCGGGTTTCAGGTGTACTTCTGCCTTACTCAGTCCGACCGAGCCGGTGGGCGCAGTGACATGAAGGTCGTTGAACTGGATCGAGCCGTCCCCGGTCTCGAGCAGCTCTATGCGGCTCGCGCTGACGCCGAGGCTGTCCATGGTCATCACCGCGCTGCGGAAGCTTGCCACACGCAGCAGCGTGGCCCGCCAGTCCGCGAGGCTGGGGAAATTGTCGACGAACCAGCGCAGCGAGGTCTGCACTTGATTGAAGGCACCCACTACCATCATGAGCTCGCCGAAGGTCATGTCGCCGAACAGATAACTCGGCGCCGCAACCAGGATGGGCGCCACGAGGGTAAACCATCCGTAGCCGGCAGTGATCCAGGTGAGGCGTGTGATGGCACGGACGATGCGCCGTGAAACTTCGAGCACTGCCTCAAACAACCGGTTGAGATTCCCTTCTCATCGGCCTCGCCACCGTAAATCGTGATCCCTTCGATCTCCTCGTTTACGCGCACGAGGTTAAAGCGCAGTTCCGCCTCGCGCGCGTAGCGCTCGGCATTGAGCGAAGCCAGCGGACGGCCCACCAGCCAGCTGACGAGAGAGGCCGTGCCCGCGTAGAACAGTGCACACCAGACCAGGTAGCCCGGCACATATAGCTGGTGACCCGCTATCGACAAGAACATGCGCTTCGACAACATCCACAGCACGCCGATGAATGACTCCGAGGAGCAGCGTGGACTGCAGCAGACCGATGCCGAGATCGGTCATCAGCTCAGTCAGATGCTGCGCATCGGCATGCATACGCTGGTCTGGATTCACGCCGATCCAACCTGCATTGGAAAGCCGGAATGCGCGCAACGGTTTCAGCCATTCCTTGAACAGATCGTGCACCAGGCCCTGCCGCAAGACGACGCGCGAGGTCTGATTGAGCCAGGTCTGCGTGACGTTCAGAAGGAGCAGGACGCCTGCCAGCTCGGCGAAGACACCGAGTTGCTTCCGAGAAAGCCGAACATATCCTTGCGCGTTAGCGCATCGTAGAAGGGCTTACTCCAGGCGTTGAGCCTGATCTGCGCATAGGCCGTTGCCGCAATAACCACGATGAGAACGGCAGCCAGCGTAAGGAGCTTGTTGCGCTCGCGCGAGGCCCAGAAACCAGACGCCATCCGCACGAAGTCCGTAAAGACGCTCTCCTTGATCGAGAGATCCTCGTCCTTGGCCCGTAATGGAGTCAGCTTCTCCCGGTGATGCCGTCATGGCTGTCGACATTCAGGCGCTAATGACTGCGTGTAGTAACACCAACAGGGTGCAGTATGGCGGTCGCTTGCCGCGCGTGCTGCTCGGCCAGACTCAACGGACTCACCTGAGCGTCCAGGTGGCGTGTCCGTGTACCGGTCGGCATTCTTTCAGTCGGCATGTGCGCGAGTGTGCGGGCGACATGCTCGGGCGTGCCAAGATCGCTCCACCCGCATGGCGGGACTCGCACTACGCGGATGCTCGATTCCTGTCCGGGAAGTATGTCGTGGGAGAAATCCACCGGCCGCAATCTCGCATAGAGCTCGGTGACTGCGCGCCCCGCACCGGCTGCCTCACGGTCACGACGAACTGCCCGGTGCATCTCAGTCACCAGCTCGGGGACCCGACGCTCATACAATCCCAACAGGCCACCGATGCTGGCCGCGATGATGAAGGTGTTCCACAACGCACCACGCTCGATGAGCTTGAGGGCATCGGTCGTGGAGGGCTTCTCAATGAACTGCAGAACCGGGAGTGCGGCTTCATCGTCCGCAGCTCCCGGAACGATGTATCCGAGCTCCGGATCCGGCTCCTCCGGTGTGACGCCAAGGAGAAGCGTCCTCCCCTCGTGTAACCGTATCGTCTCGAGCGCGGCGCGCAGCGAGCGGACGAGACAGGCCTCCACCCGTACATGATGATCCGAGGGCAGTATCACGATACGCGCGCGGGCATCGCGGTCGAGAATGTGCAGCAGTGGCAACAGGATCCCGACACCTGTGCCACGGTTCTCCGGCTGCACAATGACATTATCCGGAGGGAGAAGGCTCAGCTGAGGCTCCCACCAGCACCGATGCTTCTCCGCAACGACGACACAGGTACGCTGATGGGTCGTGACTGCGAGTGCACGCCGCAACGCATCATGTAGCAACGACGGACCAGGTCGTAGCGAGCAGTATTGCTTCGGGATCGCAGGGCCGTCGTAGCGCTCCCGTGAGGCGCTCGAGGCGCTTGCCATCTCCCGCAGCGAGCACGAGTGCCCAAATATTGGATCTGTTCGGCATCTGTCCCTTCTTGCTGGTCAATCCTCGAGCGCCATCCGGAACGGGTTGGCGGCGTCTCCGGGGCTAGACGATACCCTCAGTGCTGCCGAAGGGCGTTCACTCACAGGAAACGTGCATGAATTGGCTGCGCATTGTTCGCCCTTTCGAG
Organism: uncultured Gammaproteobacteria bacterium; assembly: GCA_963837075.1. Classification (GTDB taxonomy): domain Bacteria; phylum Pseudomonadota; class Gammaproteobacteria; order Steroidobacterales; family Steroidobacteraceae; genus 13-2-20CM-66-19. The sequence goes on from CAWILY010000009.1 coordinate 3,478,958, forward strand.
CGCGCGTACGGTGAGGACCGTGGAGCATCCGGAGCGAGCGTGGGTTCTCGGCCTTGAAGAGTCAGGGCGCCCGCAGCTCTCAACCGGAAACGAAACCCACGGGAGTCCCTAAGCGATGAGGCGTCAATCGGTAGTGTTGATCGTGTCGGGGGTCGCGGTCGTGGCGGCTGCCGCTGCGGGTCTTTACTGGTGGCAGGTGCAGCGCGCGCACGCCCTGCCGGCCTATATCGTCAAGACCAACGGGCGGCTGGAGTTCGCCCGCATCGACATCGCCGTGAAGAACCCTGGAAGGATCGTCGAGTTGTCCGTGCACGAGGGTGAGCACGCCACGGCGGGTCAGATCCTGGCCAAGCAGGACGATGCGGAACTCAAAGCGCAGCTCGCCGGCGCCCGTGCGAAGCGAACGGAGACACAGGGTGCGATCGCGCATGCGCAGGCGGAGCTCAAGGCCCGCCAGAGCGGCGTGGCGCTCGCGCAGCTGGAGGAAACCCAGACCGAAGGCCTGTACCACAAAAAGCTGGTCTCGGATGTGGAGCTGCAGCGGCGCCAGCTGGCGCTGCGCTCGGAAACCGCAGCGGCCGCGGAGGCTGCGGCCGCACTCGCCGAGGCCCGTACCACGCTCGAGGAGGCGGATGCGGCCATTGCCCGGCTCGAGGTGCAGCTCGGGGAGACGCTGATCAAGACCCCGGTCGCTGGCCGGATCGAATACAAAGTCATCGAGAACGGTGCCGTCCTGCCCCCCGGGGGCCGGGTCGCAACGCTCCTTGACCCGACCGATGTCTACATGACGGTGTTTCTCGGCAGCGGGATAGCCGGGAAGCTGCGGGTCGGGGATGAGGCGCGCATCGTGCTGGATGGTCTTGAGGGACAGCCGATTCCGGCGAAGGTGTCCTTCATCTCTCCGGAGGCTCAGTTCACACCCAAGTTCGTCGAGACGGCGAGCGAACGTGACAAGCTGGTCTACCGGATCAAGCTGCAGATCCCCCCCGCGGTCGCCGCACAGTACGAGGAACAGTTAAAGGCCGGCGCCACCGGCAACGGCTATGTGCGTCTGCAGGCCAACGGGCACTGGCCAAGGATCCTCCTCGCCCAGGCGGATGGCACGCTACAATGACGGCGGCGGCGAACGATCGAGCGTCCGCGGGTCCGGCCATCGAGCTTCGCGGGGTCAAGCATCGCTACGGCAAGCAGCTTGCGCTCGAGGATCTGTCACTGTCTTTGCCCGCCGGCACCACCATCGGCCTCATCGGGCCCGATGGCGTTGGAAAATCGACCCTGCTGGGTCTCATCGCGGGGAGCAAGCGGCATCAGCAGGGAAGCATCCGGGTGCTGGGTGCCGACCTTGGGAACCGGCGCGAACGCGAAGCGCTTCTGCCGCGTCTCGCCTTCATGCCGCAGGGGCTGGGCCGGAATCTGTATCCGACCCTATCAGTTCAGGAGAACGTGGACTTCTTCGGCCGTCTCTTCGGTCTCGGCGCAGCGCAACGCGAGGCTCGAATCGCACGGCTTCTCAAGGGCACCGGTCTGCGCCGTTCGCGGACCGCGCGGCCGGAAAGCTCTCCGGCGGCATGAAGCAGAAGCTCGGTCTGTGCGGGTCGCTGGTGCACGACCCCGAGCTCCTGATACTCGATGAGCCGACGACGGGCGTCGATCCGCTCTCGCGGCGCCAGTTCTGGACGCTCGTCGACAGCCTGCGTGCCGAGCGCCCGGGCATGACGGTAATCGTGGCCACAGCGTACATGGAAGAAGCCGAGCGATTCGAGTACCTCGTCGCGATGGATGCCGGCCGCGTGCTCGTCAGCGATCACCTCAAGGCTGTCATGGCACGCACGGGTGCAAAGAGCCTCGAGGAGGCCTACGTCTCGCTGTTGCCGCCAGAGAGGCGTGCCGGGAGCGGCAATCTCACGATTCCGCCCTTCGAGAACAGTGGCGGCGAGCCGGTAATCGAGGCAGAAAACCTGACGAAACGCTTCGGCGACTTCGTGGCGGTCGACAATGTGAGCTTCAAGATCGGGCGCGGCGAGATCTTCGGCTTTCTCGGATCCAACGGTTGCGGCAAGACGACCACGATGAAGATGCTCACGGGGCTTCACGAGGTTACCAGCGGATCCGCGAAGCTTCTCGGACAGCAGATCGACCCCAAAGACATGGCCACCCGTCTGCACATCGGCTACATGTCGCAGGCGTTCTCTCTTTATGAAGAGATCACCGTGCGCGATAACCTGCATCTGCATGCACGGCTGTATCGCCTCGATGGGCAGAGGGCACGGCAGGCGGTCGAGGGCGCCCTCCGCGATTTCGATCTGGCGACCTATGCCGACGCGATGCCTTCATCGCTACCGCTCGGAATCCGCCAGCGGCTGCAGCTCGCCGCCGCCTGCCTGCACGAGCCTGAGGTGCTGTTGCTGGATGAGCCGACTTCCGGCGTGGACCCTACCGCGCGCGACATGTTCTGGCGCCACCTGATCAAGCTCTCGCGTGAAAAGAAAGTCACGCTGTTCGTTTCGACTCATTTCATGAACGAAGCCGCGCGCTGTGACCGCATCTCGCTCATGCATCGCGGCAAGGTGCTCGCCGTGGGCCCACCGGCTGAGCTCGTCGCCCAAAAACGTGTCAACACTCTGGAGGAGGCTTTCATCAGTTTCCTCGAGGAGGCCGAGCCCGAGCAGCCATCCGCAAAGGCCCCGGAGCAGAAAGCGGACACATCACCCGCTACGCCCACTCCTCTGCCCGCTCGATTCAAGATCGACTCGCTCGCGCGCATCTGGGCGTTCGCGCGACGTGAGAGCACGGAGCTCGCGCGTGACCGCATGCGGCTCGGCTACGCGTTGCTGGGGCCTCTGATGCTGCTGCTCATCTCGGCCTACGCCGTCTCCTTCGATGTCGAGCACGTTCGCTTCACCGTTCTCGATGAAGACCAGAGTCACCAGAGTCGCGAGTTCCTCGATCGGCTGGCGGCACCGCGCTATTTCCGGCGCATGGCGCCCTCAGGGAGCCGCGCCCAAGCCGACGCCAAGCTGCGTAACGGCGAGGCCCAATTCATCGTGGACATACCGCCCGACTACGGACGCGATCTGATCGCGGCGCGCAGCCCGCAGATCGGCGTCTTCATCGATGGCTCGATCCCCTTCACGGGCACGAACGTGCGCGGCTACATGAGCGCCATCAACCTCCAGTACGCCGCGGCGCAGGCCGGAGCGCTGCACGGAGACGCAAGTCCGCTGCCGATCTCGGTCGAGCCGCGCTTCGCCTACAACCAGGAATTCAAGAGCATCTACGCGGGGACACCCGGGCGTCATCATGCTGGCGCTGATCCTCATCCCTGCGATGTTGACCGCTCTGGGCGTCGTGCGCGAGAAGGAGATCGGCTCCATCCTCAATCTCTACGCCTCACCCGCGAGCGTCGGCGAGTACCTCCTCGGCAAACAGCTTCCCTACGTTGTGATTGCAATGGTGAGCTATGTGACCCTGGTCCTTGCCGCGATCTTCATCCTCCACGTACCCCTCAAGGGCTCTTTCCTCGCCCTCACGCTGGGGGCACTGTTGTACGTGTGCGCCGGGACCGCCTTGGGCTTGATGATCTCGGGAATGGTCGGCTCGCAGGTGGCGGCGATCTTCGGTACCGCGATCATCTGCTTGATTCCAGGGACGAACTTCTCGGGGATGCTGTACCCCGTGTCGACGCTCACCGGTGCCGCGTACTGGACCGGCATCTTCTTTCCGGCCTCCTGGTTCCAACTCATCAGCCTCGGCGCCTTTACCAAGGGCCTCGGGTTCGGGAGTTTCTGGTCGATGTACGCGGCGCTTGCAGGCTTCGCCGTGTGCTATCTGCTCGCGGCGCGCGTCTTGGTGAAGAAGCAGGAGAGGTAGCACGACTCATGTCTCGCTGGCTGCTCAACGTCGCGTTGCTCTCCCGCAAGGAATTGAACAGCCTGCTCCGCGATGTCGCGCTCATGGCGCTGATCGTCTTTTGTTTCACGCTGGGGGTCTATTCGGTCGCCAAGGGCGTGAAGGCGGAAGTCTCCAACGCCTCCGTCGCGATCCTGGATGGCGACCACTCGGAGCTGTCGCGGCGTCTGCGCCACGCGATCCGCCCGCCCTACTTCAACACGCCGGTCGATATTGCCCGTCCTGATGTCGCCGCCGCGCTCGATCGCGGGAAATATATCTTCGTGGTTGAGATTCCGCCGCGCTTCCAAACGGATGTGCTGGCCCGCCGCACGCCGGCGGTGCAGCTGCTCGTGGATGCGACCGCGATGACGCAGGCGGGCCTCGGCACCGCTGACCTGCAGGAGATCTTCATTACCGAGGTCCTGGACTGGCTCAACATCAGGGGCGTCGAGTCCTACGCGCCGAGCCGGGTGGCCTTGCGGCTGCAGTACAACCCGAATGCCGAGAATCCCTGGTACACGTCGGTCATGCAGATCGTGACCAACATCACCGTCCTGTCCATCATCCTCGTCGGCGCGGCAGTGATTCGCGAACGCGAGCACGGCACGATCGAGCATCTGCTGGTGATGCCGGTCACCGCGAGCGAAATCGCGGTCGCGAAGATCCTGACCAACGGGCTGGTGATTCTGGCCGTGGCCCTGTTATCCCTTTGGCTCGTGGTCCATCGCGGCCTCGGCGTGCCCATAAACGGGTCGGTGCCGTTCTTCACGCTGGGAGCATTCTTGTTCCTGTTCTCGGTCACATCCCTCGGAGTGTACCTCGCGACGCTTGCCCCGAGCATGCCGCAGTTCGGTCTGCTCGCGGTCCCGGTTTACGCGATTTCGTATTTGCTGTCGGGGGCAGCGACTCCGGTGGAAAGCATGCCGGCGGTTCTCCAGTCGGTCGTGCATTTTCTGCCGACCACCCAGTTCGTCTCGTTCTCGCAGGCCGTGCTCTATCGTGCCGCGGGACTGGACGCGGTATGGCCTCAGCTCGTCGGTATGTGCATCAGCGGGGCGCTGTTTCTCGCCCTCGCCCTGGCGCGCTTCCGTTCAATGCTCGCAAAGCAGTCATGAAGTACCCAATCTCATACCTGATCGCCCGCCTCACGGCCGTCACATTGCTTTGCGGCTGTGTGCACACGGTGAAGCCGCCGCCCTCACAGGTGAGGGTACCTGAGGCATTCGAGGAGCGTGCGCCGGAGGGCAGAGCGACCACCGGGCAGGAGTTGGCGCAGTGGTGGACGGTCTGGCATGACCCGGTGCTCGATCAGTTGATCGCCGAAGCCCTCAAGGCCAACACCGATATCAGAAGCGCGCAGCAGCACGTCGCCGAGGCACGCGCGATGGTGACCATCGCCGAGTCAGCCCTCTACCCGAGTGTGTCAGCCTCCGGCGGGGTGTTTGGCGGCGGGGCAGACTGGCGCGTGCCCTCCTCGCCCTCCCCCACTTTGCCGGGCGTGCTCGATACCGCCGGGGCAGGATTTTACGGCGGGACGCTCGGACTCGGCGCGAGCTGGGAGGCGGATGTCTGGGGTGGGCGCGGGGCGGATGTTAAAGCCGCGCGGGCGGTGGAGATCACCGCCCTCCAATCCCTGAACGGTGCGCGGGTGACGGTGGTCGCGGACGTGGCGGAGAACTATCAGGAGGCGCGTGGGCTGCAGCTGCGGCTCGATGTCCTCGATCGCGGTATTGCCACCTTGGTGGATCTTTTGGGCTACGTCGATGCGCGCTACGGCAGCGGCCAGGCCTTCGCGTACGATGCGGATCTGGTACGCGAGCAACTGGCCCTGCAGCGCGCCAAACGTGAGCCGCTGATTGCCCTCATCGAAGCGCGCCGACGGAGACTTGCGGTGCTCGCCGGCAAGCCTCCCGAGGCGGCCGCGGCGCTTCCCGCGCCGACTCCTTTAAATATCGTTCCACCCCCGAATGGTTACGTTCCGGTGCAGGTGCTGGAGCGGCGGCCGGACGTGCAGGCGCGCGCCGCACTGGTGCGGGCCCATGCGGCACGGCTCGAGAGCGCCGAGACGGACCTCCTGCCGCGCTTTGGCATACAGTTCCTCGGCGGGGATGCCGAGCTGCACTTCGCGGGGCTGCCGAGCTTTGGCGCCACCGGCGGACTCATTGGCCTCAGCGCCTATCTGCCAGTATTCAACGCCGGCCGCATCCGCGCCAACATTGCCGCGACCGATGCGCGGCTCAATGCCGCGGTGGCCGATTACGATGCCGGCGTGCTCAAAGCGCTCGAAGACGTCGAGAACGCCTACCGCATGCGCAGCGCGCTCGATCAGCGCAGCACCTCGCTTGCCGCGGCGCTCAGTTTCGCGCAACGCAATGAAGACGCCTCGACCGCCTTGTACGAAGGCGGACGCAAGACCTTCCGCGACGTGCTCGACACCCGCATCGCCACCCTCGACGACGAGGATCAACTGGTCCAGTCCCAGATGGGACAAGCAACCGCCACCGTGCAGCTCTATCGAGCACTCGGAGGAGGATGGTAAGACCATGCAACCACCCGCGAACCGCCCGCCTGCTACGACGGCTGTGCCCACCTTGGTGCTGGCGAGTGGCGGACACCATGCCGGCCCGCCAGGAGGCTCCTGGCTCTTACGTGCGACAGGCCTGATTCAATCGATGTAAGGAGAGCGCAATGGATCACCCTTTACCTGCCGAATTACTCGAGCGCATGAATGCGTACTGGCGCGCCGCCAACTATCTGTCCATCGGACAGATCTATCTCTACGACAACCCGCTGCTGCGCAAGCCTCTCACCGCGCAGCACGTGAAGCCCCGCCTGCTCGGTCACTGGGGTACCACGCCGGGACAGAACTTTATTTACGTCCATCTGAATCGGCTGATCAAACAGTATGACCTGAACATGATCTACATTTCGGGTCCCGGTCACGGCGGGCCGGCGCTCGTCGCCAACACCTATCTGGAGGGTACTTACAGCGAACTCTATCCGCAGGTTTCTCAGGACGAGAGTGGGATGAAGCGGCTGTTCACGCAGTTCTCCTTCCCCGGCGGCATACCGAGCCATGTCGCGCCGGAGACGCCGGGCTCGATCCACGAGGGCGGCGAGCTCGGATACTCCTTAAGTCACGCCTTTGGTGCCGCTTTCGACAACCCGGATCTCATCGTCGCCTGCGTGGTGGGTGATGGAGAGGCCGAAACGGGGCCGCTCGCGACTGGCTGGCAGGGCAACAAGTTTCTGAACCCGGCCTCTGACGGAGCCGTGCTGCCGATCCTGCACCTGAACGGCTACAAGATCGCCAATCCCACCATCTTCGCTCGCATCGACCGGGAAGAATTGCAGGACTATCTGCGTGGCTGCGGCTACGAGCCCTACATCGTTGCGGGCGATGACCCCTCCACCATGCACCAGCTTATGGCTGCCACGCTCGATCGAGTCATCGGCGAGATTCGCAAAATCCAGTCCGATGCGCGCTCAAAGGGCTTGCCCCGCCGTCCACGGTGGCCAGCGATCGTGTTGCAGACCCCCAAGGGGTGGACCGGACCCAAGGTCGTGGATGGCAAGCAGGTCGAGGGCACTTTTCGCGCCCATCAGGTGCCGCTGGCCGAGGTCCGGACAAACCCGGCGCACCTCAAGATGCTCGAGGAGTGGATGCGCAGCTACCGTCCCGAGGAACTGTTCAATTCCGCAGGACGCCTCAAGCCCGAGCTCGCGGAGCTTGCGCCCCAGGGGACGCGCCGCATGGGTGCGAATCCGCACACGAATGGCGGAGCGCTGCTGCGCGATCTGAAGATCCCGGACTTCCGCGAGTACGCCGTTAAGGTGCCGTCTCCCGGCGCGGTGGACGGCGAGGACACGCGCGTTCTGGGTGCGTTTCTGCGCGATGTGATCAAGCTCAACCAGAAACCGCGGACCTTCCGGATCTTCGGGCCCGATGAGACCGCCTCCAATCGCCTCACCGCCGTGTTCGAGGCGAGCGATCGGCAATGGAACGCCACTATCGTACCGGGCGATGACCATCTCGCTCCCGAAGGATCCATCGTCGAGGTGCTCTCCGAGCATCAGTGTCAAGGTTGGCTCGAAGGATACCTCCTCACTGGCCGGCACGGCCTCTTCAACACCTACGAGGCCTTCACGCACATCGTCGATTCGATGTTCAATCAGCATGCCAAGTGGCTGAAGATCACTCGTAAGATTCCCTGGCGGCGGCCGATCGCATCGCTCACGTATCTTCTGGCCTCGCACGTGTGGCGGCAGGACCAGAACGGGTTCACGCACCAGGATCCGGGCTTCATCGATCACGTCGTGAACAAGAAGGCCGAGATCATCCGCGTCTACCTGCCGCCGGATGCGAATTGCCTGCTGTCGGTGGCCGATCACTGCCTCAAGAGCCGCCACTACGTCAACGTCATCGTCGCCGGTAAGCATCCCGCCCCGCAGTGGCTCGATATGCCTGCCGCGATCCGCCACTGCACCGCCGGGATCGGGATCTGGGAGTGGGCCAGCACGGACCGTGGCGCCGAGCCCGATCTCGTGATGGCGTGCGCGGGAGATGTGCCGACGCTCGAGACACTCGCCGCCGTGAAGCTCCTCACCGGGTATTTCCCCGAGCTCAAGATCCGCGTGATCAACGTGGTGGATCTCATGAAGCTGCAACCGGCAAGCGAACACCCGCATGGGCTTTCGGACATCGAGTTCGACGCGCTCTTCACGCGCGACAAGCCGATTGTCTTCGCCTTCCACGGCTATCCGTGGCTCGTCCACCGTCTCGCCTATCGGCGGACCAATCATCGCAATCTGCACGTGCGCGGTTACAAGGAGGAAGGGACGATCACGACACCGTTCGACATGGGGGTATTGAACGATCTCGATCGATTCCACCTCGCAAGCGATGCCATCGACCGGCTGCCGCAGCTCGAAGGACGAGCCGGTTACGCGAAACAGGCGCTGCGAGACAAGCTGATCGAGCACCACGAATACATTTGCGAACACGGTGAAGACATGCCGGAAATTCTGAACTGGCGCTGGAGTGGGTGAGCCATGGCGCAGCCAATTCCGGCACGCGAAGCGCCGGACCCTCACTCACTGCCGCGCGTGTATCTCGCACGACACGGCGAGACGGCGTGGAGCGTGTCCGGCCAGCACACTGGAAGAGTTGACCTGCCGCTGACTGCGCACGGCGAGGCCAACGCCGGCCGTCTCGCGAGTCGCCTGGCTGGGATGGCCTTCAAACGGGTGTTCACGAGTCCGCTCGCGCGGGTGCGGCGCACCTGCGAGCTTGCCGGCTTCGGTGCGAGCGCGGTCATCGATCCGGACCTGCTCGAGTGGGACTACGGCGCGTACGAGGGCAAGACTCCGGAGCAGATTCGCAGCGAGCGTTCGGGATGGGAGATTTTTCGCGACGGGTGTCCGGAGGGGGAGTTACTGGAGCAGGTCGCCGCCCGTGCCGATCGCGTCGTCGCCCGCCTGCGCGCGATCGCGGATGACGTGCTCATCTTTTCGAGCGGGCACCTGCTGCGAGTGCTCGCGGCACGCTGGCTGGGGCTCGATGCCACGCTGGGACGCTATCTCTTGCTCGACACGACAGCCGTGTCGGTGCTCGCTTATCAGCGAGACCTCACCGAGCCCGCTATCCGGCTCTGGAATGATCAGCGCCACCTGACGGTGGCGGCTTGAGAGGCATCGAGCAAGAGTCCGAGGTCGCGCTCCGCCCCGGCCGAGAAGCGCCTTGGGCGCGGCACGCGTACCCGGATGCCCCGATTCGGCTTGCTGGACGGCGTCGATCGAGAGGGTGCGAATGGTGTTGATCGCCGTTTGAACCATCGGGTCGCGTGTCATCGAAGTCTGTGCCCCAACTCGCCGGTTACTCAACTCAAGGACGCGTCATAGATGCTCTGAATGGATGCATCCAGCAGGGCGTTGAACTCCGCATCGGATTGCTGGGCCGACAGCCCTTCCACCAGCGCCCGCGAAAAGCTCGCCACGATGCCGTGATTCCTGCGCAGGCGGTCGTTGGCTTCTTCCCGCGAATAACCGCCCGACAGCGCAACCACCCTCACGACCTTGGGATGCCTGACGAAATCGGCGTAGAAGTCGTCTTGCTCCGGCAGGGTGAGCTTGAGCATGACCAACTGACCCGCCGGCAGTTCGTTAAGCTGCTCGAGGAGGGCCGCCTTGAGCAACTCTTCGGCCTTGGCTTTTTCCGGGCAGTGAATGTCAACTTCCGGCTCGACGATCGGCATGAGGCCGCGGCGATGAATCTGCTCGGCGACTTCGAACTGCTGGCTCACAACTGTTCTTGATGCCGGCCGCGTTGGCTTGCTTGATGACCGACCGCATTTTGGTTCCGAAGATGCGCTTGGCTTTGGCTTTGTCGAGCAGCGCGGCAAGCTCGGGCATCGGCTTCATCAATTGGACCCCGTCCTTCTCGGCGGCAAGGCCCTTGTCCACTTTCAGAAAAGGCACAACCTGTTTCACATTCCAAAGATAGTCCGCGGTCGGCTGTCCCTCGATGTCCCTGTCCATGGTGTTCTCGAACAGGATGGCGCGCAAGAATCCGCTCGCCGTTGAAGCTGGGGCTGGTAATGATGCGCGTGCGCATCTGGTGCACGATCGCAAACATCTCTTCCTCGTTGGACCATGCGCCTTCCTTGATTCCGTAAGGACTGCAGCGCCTTGGGCGTGCTGCCGCCGCTTTGATCCAGCGCGGCAATGAAACCGGGGTGTGTCTTCATTTTTCGCAGTTGTTGTTCGTTCAAGCTGAGGCATCTTCATGACGTCCTCCTTCAACTTCCGGTAGCGCCGGATCAGAGTGTTGGTCGAGCTGTCGTGCGCGAGCCGCGGCTCCGCCGACGCTCCAGCTCCGGGATGATGCGCTGGGCCAGCACCTTGCCCAGCTCGACGCCCCACTGGTCGAACGAGTCGATGTTCCAGATCGCGCCCTGGGTGAAGACGCTGTGCTCGTAGAGCGCGACCAGCTTGCCGAGCGTCGCCGGGCGTCAGCCGCTCGGCGAGGATCGTGTTGGACGGGCCGGTTGCCCTCGAAGACGCGGTGCGGCACCAGCCAGTCCGGCGTGCCCTCGGCCTTCACCTGCTCGGCGGTCTTGCCGAAGGCCAGCGCCTCGGTCTGCGCGAACACGTTGGCCAGCAGCAGGTCGTGGTGCCGGCCGAGCGGGTTGAGCGGCTGGCCGAAGCGCGATGAAGTCGCAGGGGATCAGCCGCGTGCCCTGGTGGATCAGCTGGTAGAACGAGTGCTGGCCGTTGGTGCCCGGCTCGCCCCAGTAGATCGGGCCGGTCTCGGTAGTCGACCGCGTGCGCCGTCGAGCGTGACGTGCTTGCCGTTGCTCTCCATCGTCAGCTGCTGCAGATAGGCCGGGAAGCGCTTCAGGTACTGCTCGTAGGGCAGCACCGCGACGGTCTGCGCGCCGAAGAAATCGTTGTACCAGACGGCCAGCAGCCCCATGAGCACCGGCAGGTTGCGCTCGAACGGCGCGGTGCGGAAGTGCTCGTCCATCTGCGTGGAAGCCGGCCAGCATCGCGCGGAAGTTGCTCCGGGCCGATGGCGAGCATGGTCGAGAGGCCGATGGCCGAGTCCATCGAGTAGCGGCCGCCGACCCAGTCCCAGAAGCCGAACATGTTGGCCGTGTCGATGCCGAACTTGCGCGACCTCCGTCGGCGTTGGTCGAGACGGCGACGAAATGCTTGGCGACCGCCGTCTCGTCGCCGCCGAGCCCGCGAGCAGCCAGTCGCGCGCGCGTGTGCGCGTTGGTCATCGTCTCCAGCGTGGTGAAGGTCTTCGACGAGATGATGAACAGCGTCTCGGCCGGGTCGAGGTCGCGCGTCGCCTCGGCGAAGTCGGTGCCGTCGACGTTGGAGACGAAGCGGAAGGTCATGTCGCGCTGCGCTGTAGTGCCGCAGCGCCTCGTAGGCCATCACCGGGCCGAGGTCGGAGCCGCCGATGCCGATGTTGATGACGTTGCGGATGCGCTTGCCGGTGTGGCCCTTCCACGCGCCGCTCGCGGACGCGGTCGGCGAAAGTCGGCCATCTTGTCGAGCACGGCGTGCACCTGCGGGCACCACGTTCTCGCCGTCGACGACGATCGACGCGTCCCTGCGGCGCGCGCAGGGCCACGTGCAGCACCGCGCGCTTCTCGGTGACGTTGATCTTCTCGCCGCGGAACATCGCGTCGATGCGCTCGCGCAGGCCGCGACTCCTCGGCCAGCTGGAGCAGCAGCTGCAGCGTCTCGTCGGTGATGCGGTTCTTCGAGTAGTCGAGGTAGATGCCCGAGCGCCTCGGCCGTCAGGCGCTCGCCGCGCTGCGGGTCGTCGGCGAACAGCTCGCGCAGGTGCACGTCCGCGGATCTGCTCGTGGTGCGCTCGCGAGCGCCTTCCAGGCCGGGCGCTGTCGAGTGAGCGGCCTGTGCTCATCGCGTTGCCTGTTCGCTGTGCGCCATGTCGGCTCATGCCGGCCTTCTGGCAGTAAGCGCGGCGCTCTTGGACGCGATGACGGCCATCAGCTCGTTCCAGGACTTGACGAACGACTTCGCGCCTTCCTCCTGGAGCTGCGCGGCCAGCGCGTCGACGTCGATGCCGGCCTTGGCGAACTGCGCCAGCACTCGCTCGCAGTCGCCGCCGTCGGCCGGCATGCATCTGCGCCAGCTCGCCGTGATCGGCGAAGGCTTTCAGCGTGCTCTCCGGCATGGTGTTGACGGTGAACGGCGCGGCGAGCGCCTCGACGTAGAGGACGTCGGAGGCCTTCGGGATCCTTGGTGCCGGTGCTGGCCCACAGCAGCCGCTGCGGCGCGGGCGCCGGCGTTGTAGGCCCGCTGCCAGCGCGGCGAGCCAAGCAGGTCGCGGTAGGCCTTGTAGGTGCGCTCGCCGATGGCGATGCCCGAGCTGGTTGCGCAGCGCCTCGGGCACCTTGCCGGCCACGGCCGCGTCCCAGCGGCTGATGAACACGCGAGGCGACCGAGCCGACATCGGGATTGAGCCCGGCGGCGATGCGGCGCTCGATGCCGCGCATGATAGGCCTCGGCCGCCGCCAGGTACTGCTCGCGGGAGAACAGCAGCGTGACGTTGATCGGGACGCCGGCGAAGATCGACTCCTCGATCGCGGGCAGGCCCTCCTGGCGTGCCGGGAATCTTGATGAACAGGTTCGGCCGCGCCGGCCCGCGCATGCGAGGTCCTTGGCCGCGCGCGAGCGTGCTCGCGCGTGTCGTAGGCCAGCAGCGGCGACACCTCCAGCGACACCCAGCCGTCCACGCCGTCGGTGCGCTCGTGGATCGGCCGGAACAGATCGGCGGCCGGCGTGAGGTCCTCCAGCGCGAGCTCGAAGAACAGCGCCTCGCCCGATTTGCCCGCGCTGCAGCTTCTCGCGGATCGCCGTCGTCGTAGGCCGTGCTGTTCTTGATGGCGTGGTCGAAGATCGTCGGGTTGGAGGTGAGCCCGGTGACCGACAGCTCGTCGATGTAGCGCTTGAGCGTGCCGCTGTCGAGCAGGTCGCGGGTGATGTTGTCGAGCCAGAGACTCTGGCCGCAGATCGTGGAGTTTCTGGGTGGCTTTCACCGATAACCTCCATGGGATTGCAAGGTGCTCGAATCGACTCGAGTTTCATTCAACCAGATGGTGTAAGTCGTCCGACAACAGCCCATTGATGGGGCGAAGGGTCTCAAGCGTCGCGACCCGCGAGAGCATTGTTGATCAATGCTCTCGCCTCCGCCTGAATGCGCTCGAGGTGTTCACGGCCGCGGAAGCTCTCGGCATAGAGCTTGTACACGTCCTCGGTGCCGGACGGCCGGGCCGCGAACCAACCCTTCGCGGAGATCACCTTCAGACCACCGATGGGCGCGCCATTGCCCGGTGCATTCGTGAGCAGGGCTTCGATCGGATCACCCGCAAGCGCCGTCGCTCCGATGTCTCCGGCGAGAGCTTCAGTAGCGCTGCCTTCTGCTGGCTCGTGGCCGGTGCATCGATGCGCTCGTAGACCGGTGCGCCGAACTCACGCGTCAGATCCTGGTAGAGCTCTGATGGGTCGTGGCCCGTGCGCGCCATGATCTCCGCTGCGAGCAGATCCATGATGAGGCCGTCCTTGTCCGTGCTCCAAACGGTGCCGTCGCGCCGCAGGAATGAGCCACCGGCGCTCTCCTCACCGCCAAAGCCGAGCGATCCCTCGTGCAGCCCCGACACGAACCACTTGAATCCCACCGGCACCTCGAACAGCCGGCGCGCGATCTTGCCTGCCACGCGATCGATGATGCCGCTGCTCACGACTGTCTTGCCCACCGCAGCATCCGGGCGCCATCCGGGCCGGTGAGCGAAAAGGTAGGCAATCGCTGCCGCGAGATAGTGATTCGGTTTCATGAGGCCCGCAGAGCGCGTTACGATCCCATGGCGGTCGGCATCCGTGTCGTTGCCAAAGGCGATGTCGAAGCGATCCTTGAGCGCGATGAGTCTGGTCATCGCATAGACCGAGGAGCAATCCATGCGAATCTTGCCGTCCCAGTCGAGCGGCATGAAACGGAAAGTGGGATCGAGTGCATTGTTGACGATGTGAAGATCCAGACCGTAGCGCTCGGCAATCGGTCCCCAGTAGTCGATCGAGGCCCCGCCCAAGGGATCGACGCCAAGCTTCAGGCCCGCAGCGCGTACCGATTCCAGGTCCACGACTGAGCCCAAGTCGCCGACGTACGAGCCGACGTAGTCGTGAGCATGCGTGGTGTTGGCGCGCCGTGCGGCCTCGTACGGAATCCGCTTGATGCTCTTTATGGCGCCCGTGAGCAGCGCGTTCGCGCGCTCTTCGATCCAGCGCGTCACGCTGGTGTTCGCTGGGCCGCCGTGCGACGGGTTGTACTTGAAACCACCGTCCTCCGGCGGGTTGTGTGAAGGTGTGATGACGATGCCGTCCGCCAATCCGGAAACGCGGACCCGATTGTGCGTGAGAATCGCGTGTGACACGGCGGGCGTCGGCGTAAACCCATTGTCGCGATCGATCATCGTCTCCACACCGTTCGCCGCCAGCACCTCGAGTGCCGACCTCATCGCCGGCTCAGAGAGCGCGTGCGAGTCTTTGCCGACGTAGAGAGGGCCGTCGACACCCTGGCTCTTGCGGAATTCGCAAATTGCCTGAGTGATGGCCAGAACGTGCGCCTCGTTGAACGAGCCGCGCCGGGCCGAGCCACGATGGCCACTCGTCCCGAAGCTGACCCGTTGTGCCGGATCGGCCTCGTCCGGCTGACAGACGTAGTACAGCGCGCACAGCTGCATCGGATCGATGAGGACATCCGCGGGCGCCGGCTTGCCAGCGAGCGGATGAACCCGCGGCGTAGCGCCGCGCTCGATGGTCACAGCGTTAGTTCTCGCCTGGCTGATCTCTGCAACACCCATTTCAAGATCTCCTGATGATCCCCGCGGGCGCCGCGGGTGTGGGCGGGATGCCGTCGATAACGGTGTCCATTGGTTCCTTGAAGCTCACTCATACGCCTTTCGACAGTCCGGCACGGACCAGAACCACGGTCCTGTCAGCCGCTTCGAGCACCTTGCGGGCCACGCTGCCGTAGACCCATCGACCGACTCCAGTGCGCCCATGGGTGCACAAGATGATGCGGTCGATGGCATTTCTCTGAGCAAAATCCAGAATTACGTTTGCTGGCTCGCCCAGCTCCACCGCAACTTCATGCTTCACCTTCTGCCACTGTGGGCGCTCGCAGATGCCCCTCAGGTAGTCACGTGCACGACCTGCTCTGTTCTCCCACTGCTGATCGATGGTGAAAGTCTCGCCGTCCGAAATCACGTCTTCGATCGAAGGAATGACCCGAAGAAGGACCACTTTCGAATCCGGAAGCTGCGCCAAGGTAAGGGCTTCACTCAAGGCGAGCTCTGCGAGCGGCGAGCCATCGAGCGGCACGAGAATTCGTTGCGACATTACGGCACTCCTCTGCGAGCATGCGCCAGCCGATTCTGCGGTATCGATCGTACCCTCAGTGCTGCCAAAGGGCGTTCACTCACAGGAAACGTGCATGAATTGGCTGCGCGTTGTTCGCCCTTTCGAGCCCGCGTACGGTGAGGACCGTGGAGCATCCGGAGCAAGCGCGGGTTCTCGGCCTTGAAGGGTCAGGGCGCCTGCAGCTGTCAACCGGAGACGAAACTCACGGGAGTTCCTAATCGATGAGGCGTCAATCGATAGTGTGGATCTTGTCGGGGGTTGCGGTCGTGGCGGCGGCCGCGGCGGGTCTTTACTGGTGGCAGGTGCAGCGCGCGCACGCCCTGCCGGCCTATATCGTCAAGACCAACGGACGGCTGGAGTTCGCCCGCATCGACATCGCCGTGAAGAACCCCGGAAGGATCGTCGAGTTGTCCGTGCACGAGGGTGAGCACGCCACGGCGGGTCAGATCCTGGCAAAGCAGGACGATGCGGAACTCAAAGCGCAGCTCACCGGCGCCCGCGCGCAGCGCGCCGAAGCCCTCGGTTCAATCGCCCGTGCACAGGCTGAGCTCAGGGCCCACCAGAGCGGCGAGGCGCTCGCGCAGCTGGAGGAAACCCAGACCGATAGCCTCTACCACAAAAAGATGGTCTCGGATGTGGAGCTACAGCGGCGCCAGCTGGCACTGCGCTCGGAAACCGCAGCGGTCGCGGGGGCCGCAGCGGCCCTCACCGAAGCCAAGACCTCTCTCGAGGAGGCGGATGCGGCCATTTCCCGGCTCGAGGTACAGCTCGGGGAGACGCTGATCAAGACCCCGGTCGCTGGCCGGATCGAGTACAAAGTCATCGAGAACGGTGCCGTCCTGCCCCCCGGAGGCCGGGTCGCAACGCTCCTTGACCCGACCGATGTCTACATGACGGTGTTTCTCGGCAGCCAGGTGGCCGGGAAGCTGCGGGTCGGGGATGAGGCGCGCATCGTGCTGGATGGTCTTGAGGGACAGCCGATTCCGGCCACCGTGTCCTTCATCTCTCCGGAGGCGCAGTTCACACCGAAGTTCGTTGAGACCGCGAGCGAGCGTGACAAGCTGGTCTACCGGATCAAGCTGCAGATCCCCCCCGCGGTCGCCGCACAGTACGAGGAACAGTTGAAGGCGGGCGCCACCGGTAACGGCTATGTGCGTCTGCAGGCCAACGGGCACTGGCCCACGATCCTCCTCGCTGAGGGGGATGGCACGCTACGATGACGGCAGTCCGTGGACTTCTCTCTGCGCCGGGCACGGTGATCGCCCGCCTCACGGCCGTCACATTGCTTTGTGGCTGTGTGCACACGGTGAAGCCGCCGCCCTCACAGGTGAGGGTACCTGAGGCATTCGAGGAGCGTGCGCCGGAGGGCAGAGCGACCACCGGGCAGGAGTTGGCGCAGTGGTGGACGGTCTGGCATGACCCGGTGCTCGATCAGTTGATCGCCGAAGCCCTCAAGGCCAACACCGATATCAGAAGCGCGCAGCAGCACGTCGCCGAGGCACGCGCGATGGTGACCATCGCCGAGTCAGCCCTCTACCCGAGTGTGTCAGCCTCCGGCGGGGCGTTTGGCGGCGGGGCAGACTGGCGCGTGCCCTCCTCGCCCTCCCCCACTTTGCCGGGCGTGCTCGATACCGCCGGGGCAGGATTTTACGGCGGGACGCTCGGACTCGGCGCGAGCTGGGAGGCGGATGTCTGGGGTGGGCGCGGGGCGGATGTTAAAGCCGCGCGGGCGGTGGAGATCACCGCCCTCCAATCCCTGAACGGTGCGCGGGTGACGGTGGTCGCGGACGTGGCGGAGAACTATCAGGAGGCGCGTGGGCTGCAGCTGCGGCTCGATGTCCTCGATCGCGGTATTGCCACCTTGGTGGATCTTTTGGGCTACGTCGATGCGCGCTACGGCAGCGGCCAGGCCTTCGCGTACGATGCGGATCTGGTACGCGAGCAACTGGCCCTGCAGCGCGCCAAACGTGAGCCGCTGATTGCCCTCATCGAAGCGCGCCGACGGAGACTTGCGGTGCTCGCCGGCAAGCCTCCCGAAGCGGCCGCGGCGCTTCCCGCGCCGACTCCTTTAAATATCGTTCCACCCCCGAAGGGTTACGTTCCGGTGCAGGTACTGGAGCGGCGGCCGGACGTGCAGGCGCGCGCCGCACTGGTGCGGGCCCATGCGGCACGGCTCGAGAGCGCCAAGACGGACCTGCTGCCGCGCTTTGGCATACAGTTCCTCGGCGGGGATGCTGAGCTGCACTTCGCGGGGCTGCCGAGCTTTGGCGCCACTGGCGGACTCATCGGCCTCAGCGCCTATCTGCCGGTATTCAACGCCGGCCGCATCCGCGCCAACATTGCCGCAACCGATGCGCGGCTCAATGCCGCGGTGGCCGATTACGATGCCGGCGTGCTCAAAGCGCTCGAAGACGTCGAGAACGCCTATCGCATGCGCAGCGCGCTCGATCAGCGCAGCACCTCGCTGGCCGCGGCGCTCAGTTTCGCGCGGCGCAATGAAGACAACTCGACCGCCTTGTACGAAGGCGGACGCAAGACCTTCCGCGACGTGCTCGACACCCGCATCGCAGCCCTCGACGACGAGGATCAACTGGTCCAGGCCCAGATGGGACAAGCAACCGCCACCGTGCAGCTCTATCGAGCACTCGGCGGCGGTTGGTAATGCGTTGTCCGGTATAGAACCGCAGCATGCCGCCGTCCGATGTTGCTTGGCTGGAGAGGCTGCGCGATCGTAGCAGCCGTGTCACGGCGGCCGGAATCATCCTGGGATTACTGTATTTCGGCCGGGAGGTGCTGATACCAGTCACCCTCGCCATCATGCTGAGCTTCTTACTGGCGCCGTTAGTACAAGGGCTGCGGCGCATCGGCGCCGGCCGGATCTTTTCCGTGTTGACCACGGTACTGGTGCTGACCATCGCGTGCACCGCAGGCGCGGTGCTGCTCGGAACACAGATTCTGCACATCGCCGAGAGTCTTCCTCAATACGAAACAACTATACAACGCAAGCTGAAAACCCTGGACGAAGCAACCATCGGGCGGCTGCAACTCATCACTAGCGAAGCGAGCCGCCTGATCGAGACCCGGGAGACAGCCAACGAGGTTCCTGGCCCAGCGCGCAATCTCGAGGGCCCCCTTCTGGCACCGCCGCCGAACGTGGTGATGTTGGAACCCCACCCAGCCCCGACCCCGCGGCTTCAGCTCATTGAAAAGCTTCTGGCATCCGTTTGGGGGCCGGTCCAGGCCACGGGGATCGTGCTGCTCGTCCTCATTTTCGTGTTGCTCGAGCATGAATCGCTGCGTGACCGCTTCATCCGGCTCGTCGGTGCCAGCGATATACGCTCGACGACTCTCGCGCTGACCGAAGCCGGCGAGCGCCTCTCGAGGCTTTTCGTGTCGCAGTTCGTGGTCAACCTGGTTTTCGGCGTAGCAATCTGGGGCAGTTTGAGCCTGCTCCACCTGCCGCAGGCAATGCTTTGCGGCGCTCTCGCCGGGGTAATGCGCTTTGTACCCTATGTGGGCACGGGGGTCGCCGCACTCTTTTCGACCGTACTGGCCCTTGCCGTCGATCCTGGCTGGTCACTGGCCTTGAGCACGCTCGGTGTTTTCGTCCTGTTTGACCTCATTGCGGCACAGCTGCTGGAACCTCACCTTTATGGCCATGCCACCGGCCTGACGCCCCTCTCGGTGGTCGTTGCGGCGATCTTCTGGAGCGTGCTGTGGGGTCCAGTCGGCCTGATCCTGTCCACTCCGCTGACCTTCTGTCTGGTGGTCGCCGGTCGGCACATAAAGGCGCTCGGCATTCTCGAACTGCTATTGAGCGACGAGCAAGCGCTCACCTTGCCCCAGAGATTTTACCAACGTGCCTTGTCCGGAGACCCCGAGGAGATCATCGCCAACGCGCGAACGTTTCTGAAAAGCGATTCGCTTGCCGCCTATTGCGATCGCGTCCTGATTCCGGCGCTGCACCTGGCACAGCTCGATGCCGCTCTGGCTGGAACCACCGGAAATCAGCAGACCAACATCCGGCACGTCATTGTCGAGGTCGTCGCAGCCCTGAGCAACGACAGTCTCAAACTGCCACGACGGGCTCATCGAAGCTCGGTCCTTGAGGACCTGAGTGCCGGAAGTTGGCTGCGGCAGGAGCGCGAACAATTGAGCGGCAGATGGCAGGGTCCGCTCGGGATGCCGCCTGGATCGGTCGTGATCTGTATGGGCTTGGGCTCCTCTGCCGATGCTCTCGCGGCCGAGCTGCTGGTACGGCTGTTGCGTATCCAGAAGATAGATGCCCGGCACTTCTCGACCGCAGATCTGGACGCCGGATTACCGCAGGGCGCGGACCCGGAAGGCGTATCCATTGTCTACCTGGTAAGCGCCTTTCCGAACCCCGACCGCGAGCGTGCCGACCCGATCAGCCAGCAGGTACACGAGCTGTTTCCTCGCGGGTTAGTCGTGAGAGTCCTTTGTCCAGGAGTCACAGGGTTACCGGTGCTCGCGAAGAGTGCCGCTGGTGCCGACCACATCGCCAGCTCGCTCGTGCAAGCGATCGAGATCTGCATGTCCTGGCAGGAGGCGCGTGACAAACGGGACCTGCCACCGCCCCGAACCCAAAAGTCTTCCAAGCCGGCCCGCTAGATCTGGAGGCGGGTCATGACAAGCGATCGTTTTGCTGGTGCGTGGTACCCAATCAAGGGAAAGGTAAAGGAGCAATGGGGCAAGCTCCTTGGCGATGACCTCAAACAGATTGAAGGGTATGCGGAACAGCTCGTCGGAAAATTGCGGGAACGCTATGGCTTGCCGCGTGAGGTGGCTGAGCGACAGGGAAAGGAATTTCGGCGACGACTGAACTGGCAATGAGGGGGCAGCATCGAGATCTCGACATCGTATCGATGAGGTGCCAGACCTCCGCGTCGTTGTTGCGGTGCAGTTTCATCATCTGCCGCCACGGCCCGTTCTGCATCGAGGAGGTCGATGGGGTCACCTGCGAACACCTTCATGGCGATAAAGTCCTCCCGCCCGATGAAGTCGAGAGTGCTGCCGTGAAAGGGCACTCCGACCGTGCGAGAAGATGCTTTTGGGTCGAGGCCGCGAAGCCCTTCAGCTCGCGAGCTCCAGTACCCGTTCTTGCGGGAGGGAACGTATGCGGTTGGCTGCGCACCCCGTCGGCACCTCCCTATGCTTGGCACCGGACTCGAGGACCAGATCGATGAAGGCGCGCGCCTTGAAGGGCAAGTGCTTGCGCCCGGGATAGAGCAGATAGAGCGTCGATTCCCTGAGGCGGAACTCGGTCAGCGTAGGCCGCAGCACATTCACGAAGGCGGGATCGTTGAACATCGCTGCGGGCAGCACACCGAGCCCCACACCGCCGGCGACCGTGATCGCGACGCCCGCCATCGTGTGGCAGCGCACGGCGACCCGCAGTGGAATCTCGACCGTGCCCTGCGGACCTTCGATCCACAAGGAGTCGAGGCCACCTGCCGTGACGATATCGTGCCGGCCCAGATCCTCGGGGACTTTGGGCATGTCATGGTGTGCGAGGTACGCGCGTGAAGCGGCGAGGCGAAAGGCAACTGTTCGGACCCGACGCGCTATGACCCCTGCAGGAAGACGGTCATCGCTGACCAGGCGCAGCGCGAGATCGTAGCCTTCGTCCACCATGTCCACCGCACGATCGAAGAAGGAAATATCGAGCACCACCTCCGGCCAGCGACGGCGATACTCCGCGACTACACCGACTAATCCCAGGCTCGGGATGCAGGCCCGCAGCAGGCAACACGTAAGGTGCCGCAGGGTGCAGAGCTCAAGGATTCCATTTCATGCTCGGCCTTCTCCAGGTCCTGAAGAATGCCCTTGCAGCGATCGAAGTAGAGTCTGCCCGGCTCGGTGAGGCTCAGCTTGTGGCTGTTGCGATTGAGCAGCCGCACCTGCAAACGCTTCTCAATCGACATGACGTGCTTGCTAACCATCGCGGTCGAGAGGTCCAGCCGCTCGGCCGCTCCCACGAAACTGCCCGACTCGACCACCTGGCGGAACACGTTGATGCTGGTGAGTGTGTCCATGTGCGTAGTACCCGATTCCTCGGCTCGGTACAGAGATCCAGTGGCATCTCCAGGCCCCGAGTTCACCGTCGTTCTCGTTGCCCGCTCGCGCAGTTGTTCGCTTCGTTGGAGTCGAAAATTCACTGACCAGGTCGGCCTTCTTCCCGCATCAACTAATAACTAACTAACTTGCCTAATGCTGAAAAATTCCTGCCGTCTGTGCGGTACCGCACTCCCTACTCCCCTCGATCGACGTCAGCCACATCAATACCATAGCGTACCCCGATGCAGGGCCGAGAGTATTGAAGCCCCTCACCTCGGATATCGGTAGAAACACATCAAGGCGGAACCATACGACTACGACCGCTATGGTGTCGCGAAAAGCACCTGGTGTGGTACGAAGATACTGCTGAAATGCGCGCGACATGTGACTCTGGTCGGCGAATCCGCTGTGCGCTGCTACGTCCTTGATCGGAAGACGTGTCTTTGCAAGCAGATGTGTCGCGTACTCGAGCCGTCGCTGGATGACATAGACATGGGGTGCGCAACCAAAACTGAGTTTGAATTGACGCAAGAAGTGGTTGACGCTGACGTGTGCGACCTGCGCAAGCTCAGCAAGGCGTAGTTTCTCGTCGAGATGCTCCTCGATGTAACGTGCGACGATCTTTGCCTGCAGTCGCGGAAAAGCCGCCGCGCACGCGGCTCCTCGTGGAACGAGATGTCTGCGTAGCGGCGGAGCAGTTGCACGCACGCCTGCGTCGCACGTGCATCGACCAACAGCTGCCCACCCAGGCCCTGGGTGCGAACTTCCTCGGCGAGGTCCTCGATACATGCCCGCAGGATCTCATCGTCGGTCATGAGCACGTCTCTCAGATTCACATCGGCAATGTCGCGATCGAATACATCGGCGGAAACCCTGGCGAGCAAATCACGGCTGAGATACAAGTGCGTCACTTCAGTGGGTACGCTCCAGTGCCACTCCGACGGCATTGCACGGGTGAGCATCGCCACGGTACCGGGAATCAGCAACTCGCGCTTCCAGGGGCCGCCGTCTATGCGACGATCCATCGTCATGAGGCCGGCCCTGGTGGAGGACAAGCCCGTAGTCTCTTAGCGGAGGAACCGCGACCTCATCGGGGGCTTGCGCGTACGACCGCAGAACGACGTCGCTAAAGCCCAGCGCGTCGCTCGCAAGCAGCGATTCTGACTGGCGTGTATTACGCGCCGGAAGCTCATCCGGACGAATAAGTTCCACGCCTTAAATACCCCGCACAGACGAAGATCGCAAAGTTCGCAAGCCCATCGAACTTTACTTAATGAGTTGCGAGTGCCCAATGGTGTGTTCTACGTATCACGGCTAAAAAGGACGAAGCTCATCCAGAATCTCCGCTTGCGCTTTGTACTCCAGCTTTAACTTGAGCTTTGCTGGGGTAAGCTAGATTCCAGGAGCGCCGCAACAATTCCGAATGAGTATCGCGCCCCCAGGGTCTCGCTCCCTACCGAACCGACTTCAAGGCGGAACGCCGATCAGTGTCCCACCGCGGCTGCGTCGACCGTTCGAGCGGCCTTCGGTGCGAGCACGATGGACATCGGAAGCGATGATGAAAACCGCACCGATCACCATTCATCAGGCCGTTGGTGGCGAAGCATCAGGCTCTGGCTCGTCACGAGATTGTTCAGCATCTCGCGCACCATCTGTCCGCTTAAGCCCGGACGAAGCATCGAGGCGACTTGGCGGGTGGGGTCGCTGAATAGACGCCGAGTTCTCATGCGCCCGTGCGCCCCCGTTGCTGACCGAGCTCCGATGCCTCGATGTCAGTGATCTCGATAGTTGCAAATCGTCCGCGCCGTCCATGTGTGACGCCACGCCACCGCGGCCAGCGAAAGTGAAGGGGCGAAAGTTGAGGAAAACGGGAGGAAACGGTCTGATCAAAATCCGGGAATACTATAAGTATTTGTTTTAATTGGCGTCGCCAAGGGGATTCGAACCCCTGTTACCGCCGTGAAAGCGCGGTGACATCGCGCCGCTCCACAGTTATTTTCCACTGGCAGCTTGGCGCAACTCGTCACGGTAGTCGGCCGGCGACTGCATGATCATCTTTCGGCGCTCAGCAAGTCTCTGGGCGCGGTTGTAGGCCGCTCGCACCTCACTACCGCGAGTACAGCGGACGCGCGGCAGACGCATGACGCCAACCTGCGCGCGCTGCAGCTCATAACGGGTGAACTCATTGCTGCCCGCATGGACGTTCACTGCGGGAGGCGTCGGACGCTGATGGCCGGGTCATCCGGCAACGCCGCGCTGTACCGGGGCACCAGTCCTCTTCGCCACTGACACCGACTGAAACTTCTGGGTTCCATCGCTGCGGTGCAGTAGCGAGTTTTTGGGTGCACCAGCCTCAATACTTGGCAAAGGCTCCGGGCGGGAGAACCGCGAGAGAAAACTTTGTGAGGTATTAGCGGAAATTCCCCAGAAACTCCCGGCTGACTTTCCGCATCCGAGCATGAAAAATAGATACCGGTGAGAACTTGCCCTCACGTAGAGGGCCTACAGGAACGCCTTCTGCAAGCCCTGACTGTGAGAACCGGGAAGATCTAGGACAGCGCGAACAACAGAATCTGAGATCGCAGGTGATGCTCTGCCGGCGCTGCGATTCGAGGTCCATGGTCCACCATGTGTCAGCGGTGGAAGCTACCTCTAAGAGTTCTGCTGAGGTTACTCAGATGCCGACTAGAAAGATGCAATTCGAACGTTTGCGGGGAATCGATCAGATGCTCAGCACGCGCGATATCGAGCGGATCACTAACCGCCACCGCTGCACTATCTATCGCTGGGTGCGCGCGGGCACGTTTCCCGGGAAGCGCGCCGGCGGCGGACGCGGCTGGCTGCAGTCCGATGTTGAGCGCTGGCTGCAGGTGGGGCCCGGAGATCCACCTGACGGGACCAATGGGTCCCCGGGCGCCCACCAACAAGAGGTCACCATAACGGACTGCCGCGATTCTCGGCAACTTCGTCGCCAGAAACCGGTGGCGCGTCGTTTCCCCACGACGCTCGGACAAAGGTGAGCACGTCCGCGATCTGAGCGTCGTCCAGGGTCGGTGAATACGGCGGCATGCCAAAGGGACGCGGATTTCCCACGGTGCCCGGAGGATAACCACCGAAGAGCACGATGCGAATCGGATCTATGGCGGAGGACATCGTCACGGCACGATCGCCCACCAGCGGCGGTGCGGCGGGTGCACGGCCCTCCCCTTGATCACCGTGGCATTGCGCACAGTGTTTCGCGTAGGTCGCAGCGCCGTCGCTCAGAGCGCCGACAGTCGCGGTGTGCCGCGATCGGAAGAATCCCCAGGCGGAGCGCGGACCTGTCTCAGGCAGCGATTTTAAATAGTCGGCGATAGCTCGCAGGTCCTCATCACGCGCGTACTGCAGACTCTCGTACACAACCTCCCCCATTGGACCCATTGTCGAGGCGTGTCGCGAAGTCCCCGTGGCCTTTTGGATCTGACCGACCTTCAGTAGCTGGACGATCTCCATGTCGCTCCAATCGCGCACCGCTGCTTCGCGTGCGCTCGTCAACGCCGGTGCGTACCAACTCAGCACCAGGCCGCCGGACGGATTGTGTTTCGAACGGATGGCACCCAAGGCATTGCGCGCCTCATGACAGGCGCTGCAGTGCCCGAGCCCCTCTACCAGATAGGCACCGCGATTCCAGTCGGGGCTTTGCGCGGGGTCGGACTCGTACACGCCCGGGCGGAAGAAAAGAAAGCGCCACGCGATCAGCAGCACCCGATGGTCGTACGGAACCGCAGCTCGTGGGCGCGATCGGCCTGTGCTACCGCCGGGATGGTCCTCAGGTAGGCGTACATCGCGTCGGCGTCGCGTCGACTGATCTTCGTATAGTTTGTGTACGGAAACGTCGGGTACAGCAGCGTGCCGTCCCGGGAATACCCATTGTGCAAGGCGTGCCAGAAGTCTGAGGCGCTCCAGCGGCCGATTCCTGAGTGCGCGTCCGGCGTAATGTTTGGCGAATAGAACGTTCCGAAGGGAGTCGGGATAGCACGTCCGCCGGCAAAGGGTGCGCCGCCGCGGGCCGTGTGGCATGACTGGCAGTCGGCCAGCGTGACGAGCTCGCGCCCGCGTTCGACCGCGTCCGCTGCAACCGGGTATGCCGACTGGGGCGCTTCACCACTTTCGCGATCGACGGGCCAAAGCCACCACGCGGCAGCCACGGCCGCCAGGAAAATCGCCGTGAGCACTACCGGCAGCTGCCTCACGGCACCGGCTCTGCGTGGAGGATGCTGCCGCATTTGAGCGGGGGCGGACGCTCGAAGGCCTTATCCGGTTCAGTGTCCTCGGGCACCGCTTGCATCGCCAGCCACGCCGTGGCGGCGTTCACGTCTTCAAGGCGCATTCGATGAACGAGCTCGGCCATGCAGTCTGGGGCGAGCGCGGCTCGGGTACCCAGACGCCAGGCGCTGAGCTGCGCGATCAGGTAGTCCCGCGAGACTCCAAGCAACCCGGGTACCGCGGGAGCTACACCCAGCAGCCGCGCGCCGTGGCAGGAACGACATGACGGTACGTGAAGCCCGGTGTCGCCTTCCGTCACCAACACCCGGCCGCGCTCTAAGGCGCTGGAGCTGATCGTTAATGGCTGCGGCGGTAGGTACGGCACGCGTTGAACGCCGAAGTACCCGGCGATCTCGCGCAGGTAGTTGTCGTTCTGGAGGTTGGTAAGGTAGACCATCATCGGAAAATGACGACGGCCGTCGCGAAAATTCAGCAACTGGTTGAAGAGATAGCCGGTCGGCTTGCCGGCTATGCGTGGATAGTAGCCCTCTCTCGTTGCCCTGCCTTCATTGCCGTGACAGACAGTGCAGGGCTGCACGCGTTGCTCGATGGTGTCGAGCGAAGGCGGCGGCGGCGCGGCGGCGGCGTGGGCGCAGCCGAATGCAAGCAGCGTCGCTGAGATACTCACCGCCCAACATCTCAAGACGGTAGGTTGGGCCATGGCACGTCTGCAGGACTTCTATGTCAATGTAACGACGAAGGTAGCCACGCCAGTGGCTCGTTCCACGGCACGAGAAGTCGTGAGTCCCAGCCGCCGCCGGAGCCGCTCGCGTTCAAGCGAAACACCGCTCTGGGTACATGCTCGCGAGGTTACAGTTGGTCTACTTACTCACCGACACTGTGCTCTCGACTCGCACAACGCCCGGCACTTGGCGGGCGATCGCCTCGGCGTTCTCGGTCACAAGTCCAGTGTCCGCCAAGCCAGACAGGTACACGACATGGTCACGGGTGGTCACGTAGATCGTATTTGGCGGGCCCAGGTCCGGATGCTGCGCCAACGCAAGTAAGCGGCGCAACTTCGCGAACAGCAAGTCGCTACTTCAGTGAGCAGGCTAGCGCTCTGTGGACGAAAGCCACCTGCGCGCGCTTGACGTGGATTGGTTGGAATTGACGATGCAGCTCGTTCGGTCGGTCGGGGACGAGCGCTGGAGGGTTCTTCTCGGTGCGGATGATAGCGACGGCAACTTAGCCGAGCCATACGGATACGCGTCTATGGGGGCCTTGAACGCGATCGCCAGGCGGACAAGCGAGCCGGCCGGCGGCCAGCGCTGCGTGAGCGCGCTGAGGGGCCCGGCCTGCGGGAGCAGGGTTCTCCGCGTCGAAACGGGACCCCACCGGGACCCCCTTCCTACCAGTGAGTGGCTGCATGGGACCACTCATGGGACCACCGGACCTAGACCGCATTCTCTGAAATACTGGTGGAGCCAGGCGGGATCGAACCGCCGACCTCTTGCATGCCATGCAAGCGCTCTCCCAGCTGAGCTATGGCCCCACCGTAAAGCCGGCGCACGCTACGCAGCCGACTGTGCTTGTCAAGCTCATCCGCTGACGTTCCCGGCCAGCGCGGCATCGATGCGGGCCAGCCTGCGTGCGCTGCCGAGCAGCGCGAGCGTCATCGATCGGGGGAGAAACAGCCGTGCCGGTCACCGCCACGCGCAGTGGCTGGGCGATCTTGCCGAGCCCGCTTCCGCAGACGCGCTGCCAGATCGTTGAGCACGGCATGAATCGCCGGGGTGTTCCAGTCCGCGAGCGTGCCAGCCGCTCACGCAGCCACGTCAGCATCGCGGCTCATCCGTACCGAGGTGCTTGGCTGCGGCTTTCGGGTCGAGCTCGAATGCTGCTCGCTGAAGAAGAAGCGGCTGTTTTGCGCCATCTCCTTCAGCGTCTTCGCTGCGCTCGCGCTGCACGATGATCACCCCCTCGAGGAGCGCCTGATCGGTGCTGTCGCAGGCCGAGGCGCTGCAGCTGCGCGCGCAGGTACGGCACGAGCGTCGCCGGGGCCGCGCGCACCATGTGCTGCTGATTCAGCCACAGCAGCTTTTCCGGATTGAAGGCCGATGCCGCCTTGTTGACATCGTGGATGTCGAAGGCGGCGATCATCTCTTCGCGCGTGAAAACCTCCTGATCGCCATGCGACCAGCCGAGACGCACCAGGTAGTTCAGGAGCGCGTCGGGCAGGTAGCCCTCCTCCGCGTACTGCAGCACGCTCACCGCGCCGTGCCGCTTGGAGAGCTTGGCGCCGTCCGGCCCGAGGATCATCGGCACATGCGCATACACCGGCGGCGTGGCCCCGAGCGCCGTCAGCATGTTCATCTGCCGCGGCGTGTTGTTGAGGTGGTCATCGCCACGAATCACGTGGGTGATGCCCATGTCCATGTCATCGACGACCACGCAGTAGTTATAGGTCGGTGTGCCATCGGAGCGCGCGATGATCAGGTCATCGAGCTCGGAGTTCTGGAAGGTGACCGGACCGTGCACCAGATCGCTGCACCACGACCACCCCGGTCGAGCGGGTTGCTTGAAGCGCACCACGGGTCGGGTCCCGGGCCGGGGCTCGGTGCGCGCGCGGCAGATGCCGGTGTAGCGCGGCTTCTCCTTGCGCGCGAGCTGCTCCTCACGCAGGGCCTCGAGTTCCTGCTTGGTGCAGTAACAGTGATAGGCCGTTCCCGGCGGCCAGCATGCCGGCGATGACTTCCCGATAGCGCTCGAAGCGCTGCGTCTGGTAGTACGGTCCCTCGTCGGCCTCGAGCCCGAGCCACTGCATGCCCTCGAGGATGACGCGCACGGCCTCTTCCGTGGAGCGCTCGCGATCGGTGTCCTCGACCCGCAGGATGAATTTGCCGCCCATGCGGCGCGCATACAGCCAGCTGAACAGCGCAGTGCGCACGCCACCGACGTGCAGCAGCCCCGTGGGACTCGGCGCAAAACGCGTGACGACAGACATGCATGGACCGTAGTTACCGTGGCGGAAGGGGCGCGCATGTTACCAAGGCGCGGCGGCCCGTGCCCGTTCACCGGGACCAAGCGGGTTGCCTTTACGAGCGCAGGCATGATTTGCCTTGCGCGGCAGCCACCTATAGACTTCCGCTCCCTCAAAAAGGGCGGTTAGCTCAGCGGTAGAGCACTGCTTTCACACGGCAGGGGCCACTGGTTCGATCCCAGTACCGCCCACCATTTAGAACAAGAATTTCCAGCAGTTCTCTCAAGTCTGTTCCCCGGCATTTGGGACAGTAGGCGCTCGGGCCTTCCCTGCTCACAGAGGGCAGCGGGCGGAAAGGTTTGCAACTGCGGCACGGGTTTGCATTCGCTAATGCAACGAAAACGCCGGTCATTGCAATGGCATTGGTCTACTTCGGTGGCAGCCGCGCCTTGATGTCCTTCAGCTCTTCCTTCAGTTGCCGCACCTCTTCTTCCAAGCGCTCGAGGCGGGAAGGCGCGGGCGCCGAGGCCATTGAAGGCCCCGTGATCGACTCCTCCGTGAGGGCGGGAATCGTGACGGCTCCACTGAACAGGTGCGCGTAGCGCGAATCGCGGCGACCGGTTCGCGCGGCAGCCGCACGACGAACCGTCCATCCGCGCGGCTGCTCAGGCTCTCGAGCGCCGTCTCGACCTGCCTCACTTCGGAAAAGGACGCCATGCGGGCCGCGCGGATGCGCAGCTCTCCGGGGGTTTGAGGTCCGCGGACGAACAGCTCGCGGACGATCGCGAGCTCCTGCGGCGTGAACTTCAGCGGCCCGAACTCGGTTTTGCAGAACCGGTGCTGGTACTTCGGCACCCGACTGCCGAAGCCTGACTTCTCGATCACGAGGTGCTTCCTGATCAGATGATCCAAGGTGGTCTGGATCGCCGCCTCGTCCGCCGACATGACCGGATCGCGGTTACTCTTCTGGTTACACGCATTGACCAGTGAGTTCAATGACAGCGGATACTGGTCGGGTGTCGTTATCTGTTTCTCGATGAGGCAGCCGATAACGCGTGCCTCGATTGGCGAGAGCTCAATGTTCATGGGCAGGGACTATCACAATGTTCGCCCTGCCTTGAGGGACCCAACATAGTCGGTATCTTATGGCGCTGGCGACTGGGTTGAGTATAGGTCGCTATCCAGGTCGGCAGCCGGGCCAGGACCAGCCAGTCGCCGGTGCATCGTACGCTTCCCAGAAGCGGCCGTTCCGTTGGCCGCTTCATGGGCGACCGATGTGGATGCTAATCAACGTATAGCAGTGGTCCGTTGAGTCGGGCGGGACCAATACCGCCATCGCAAACCGACGTAAACGGGAATTCCAAGGCCCAACACGATCAGCGCCACGATGATCTCTAGCAGACCGCTCACGACGACGGTGAAAAGAATCGCGGTGGTCGCGAGCAGGAAGATCAGCGGAATCCAGAGCGGCAACCGTGGATGTCCGGCCCGCGCTGGCAGGCGCTTGCATGCATACAGCAGGCCGAAAGCGTTCAGCGCGTAGAAGAGCAAGTAGGCGAAACTCGACATGTTAGTGAGTCGATCGTAGCTGCCAAAGACGGCAAACAGGCTGCCCAGGGCGGCCAAGACGATAATGGCGACGTAGGGTGTGCGCCTCTGGGGTAGCACGCGTGCCAAAACTTCCGGCATGTTGCGATCTCGCGCCATCGCAAAGAACACGCGGGGCACTGCGAGGAGATGGCAGTGCAAGGCGCCGAGCGCCGAGATCATGAACGCCACGGTGAGCACCTTGGAGGCTTGGGCGCCCAAAGTCGCGACGGCCGCGCGGCTCGCAATGCTCGCGGCGTTCGGAAACGCCGTGGAGTTCGACGTAAGAACGTTCCTCATCGGCAGAGCGCGAAGGTAGGCAACATTCGCGAGCAGATAGATGGCGATGACGATGACGATGCCGACCACCAGCGCCCAAGGGAGGCTTCGCTGCGCATCCCTGACTTCACCCCCGACCATAGTCGCCTGCGCCCAGCCGTGATAAGAAGACAAAGCGGCAAGTAACGCGGCCCCATATGCCGACGGCCCTACGATCGTCAGGGTGAAACTGTCCGAGGACTCCAGCGGTGTAGTGCGGCTCGGGGCTAACACCATCAGCGCGACGACTAGGGCGACGATGCTGGCGACTTTGACCGACGTGACGAAACTCTGAAATCGGCCGGCGTTGGCAACTCCAAGAACGTTCAAGGCTGCTAGCAAAGTAATCAACAGCAGCGGAATGACGCGACGGGCGATGTCCCCGAGCGCGACAAAATCGGACAGGAACACGGTGAATGCCACCGCCAGGGCACCAACGGTCGACACTCCCAGCGTGAGCCGCATCCAACCGAACATGAACGCGGGTATGTTGCCGAGCGTAGCGTGCAGGAAAGCATATTCGCCGCCCGAGCGCGGCAGTCGTGCCGCAAGGTCCGAGTAGGTCAGTGCACCGGCCATGCTCAGCAACCCGGCTCCCAGCCAAACAGCTATTACGGCGGCAGGCGTCTGAACGAGCTGTGCAACCGAAGCCGGCCGAAGATAAATCCCCGTGCCAATGACCGCACCGACAACAATCGCCAGAGCATTCCAGCGAGTTAACGCTCGGTACAGGCCCTCGTCGGTTGTTTCGAGAACGGCTCTGTGAGTCTCCACCGAGGCAGAGTACACCCCGGTCCTCTACGCGGACAGACAACCTGCGATACTTCAGGAAGCGCTGTTGAAAGCTTCCTCGAGGAATTCACGGTCCCGGTCATTTCTGAGGCCCTCGTTTGTGTTGCGGCGAGCAAAGGAAGTGCGACCATCAGTAAAGGCCTAATCGCCAGCGCGCCGTCGACGACTGTCGGTAAAGTTCTTCTGACCGGCCCCTTTGGGGCTGCGCTCACGGCGGCTCAGGGTTAACAAGCGCCCGTTGGGGTCGGTCGCAATCGACGGTCGCTGACCGGCCAATTCCCGCCAATGACCGTGGCGGAATGTCTGCCCCGAAGCGGACCTTCACCTCCTGCGGAAGTGGGACACAGTCAGCCCTGACCGATAGTGGTAGCCGAATCGGCTCCTTCGGGACTCTTAAAGGAGGCACACATTCATAAGCGGCGGTCGCGCGGCTGCTTGTTTGAATACATGCGCATGAGGGTGATCGACCTGTCCCAAGGCGGCGCGCTCCTGCGTGGATGGTGTGGTCACTTGGACGACCGCTGAAACTCACTCGCTGCAGCGAGCTCTCCGAAGTATTAACGAGAATCTTGACTCACAGCCGGTTGCGACGCAGAGGACAATAAGCATGAACTCCACGACACGGTTACGCCGGCAAGCGGTTGCAGTCGCTGGGATCTCTGCTTGGCTGCTTGCAAGTTGCGGCGGTGGCGGCGGAGGCGGAGGCGGACCGATGCAAGTGGCGGTGCCGAACGTGCTAGGGCTGACGCAGGCGGCCGCGACGACGTCGATGACAGCGGCCAGTCTGACGGTCGGTACCGTGACCATGGCCAGCAGTGCGGCCGTGCCAACGGGTAGCGTCATCAGCGAGAGCCCAACGGCCGGCATGAGTGTAACGGCCGGCTCGGCGGTGAATCTGACCCTGAGTACTGGCCCGGCGCAAGTGGTCGTGCCGAACGTGGTAGGGCATACACAGCCGGCGGCGGCGACGTTGATCACAGGAGCCGGCCTCAAGGTCGGTACCGTGATCTTTGGCAGCAGTGCTGTGCAGACGGACAGGGCCACCGTCATCGGCGAGAGCCCGGCGGCCGGCTTGAGCGTACCGGCCGGCTCGGCGGTGAATCTGACGGTGAGCTGTGGCTCCGCCCCCTGTTATGTATACGTGGCCAATTCCGGCGACGGCACTCTATCGTCTTATTCATTCAACCCGTCCACTGGTGAAATGAAGGCCCTGCGCGTCTCGCCGACCCTGCTCCTGGGGAGCGGACTGCTCAATGAGGTCAAGATCGATCCATCGGGCAAGTTCCTGTACGTCGCGTCCAACATGAACGCGATTTATGCGTTTACGATCAATAGCGACGGCTCGCTCGGGAGCATAACCGGCTCGCGCGGGATCCCTGGTTCGCCCTTTCCAGGCGGTGATGCACCCGTGTCCCTAGCGTTTGATTCGACGGGAGCCTTCCTATACGTCTCAAACATGAACGGCAACTCGATTTCGGCTTACTCAGTGAACGCAGTCACCGGCGCACTGACTGCGCTCGCCGGTTCACCGTACGCGGTACCGGGAGTCAACCCGGTGCCCACTCAAATCGTCAGAGCGGGAAATTATCTCTACGTCACCGAGTCCGGTGCCGACTCGGTGGATGTATTCTCCATTGCCGCGGGCACTGGTGAACTGAAAGAAGGCGTTGCCGGATCTCCCTTTGCGACGGATACGGGTCCGTACGGCATCACGGTCGATCCGTCCGGGTCGGTGGCCTACGTGGCCAACGCTGGGGCGGCCGGCGCCGGCAGCATCTCGGCATTCACGATCAATTCGGCCTCCGGTGTCCTGACCCCGGTCGCTGGAAATCCCCAGAAGATACCCGTCGACCAATTTCTCAGCATTGATCCGCTGGGCAAGTTCCTGTTTGTAACCGAAGGCGCGGGGGTGGCCGTCTATCCCATCACTGCGGGCACCGGCGTGCTCGGCACCGCCGTTACTGGGTCTCCCTTTGCGACAGGCATCAATGCCGGCCCGCATTCGGTCGGCATCGACCCCTCAGATCGGTTCGTATACGTGGGGAATGCCAAGTTGGCGAACGTTGCGGAATTCACGTTCGACAGCACCACGGGCGTGCTGACTCCGGTTGCCGGATCGCCGATCGCCGCAGGCACGTTCCCCGACTTCATCGCCATCGACTGATCCTTGGCGAAGGCAAGATAGGCCACGCCGCGCGGGCGGCTGACAAATGAGTCGTCAGCCGCTTCGCGATCGCCGGTTTTCCCAAAAGCTGACGCCCATTGACCG
This sequence comes from uncultured Gammaproteobacteria bacterium, assembly GCA_963837075.1. Taxonomy (GTDB): domain Bacteria; phylum Pseudomonadota; class Gammaproteobacteria; order Steroidobacterales; family Steroidobacteraceae; genus 13-2-20CM-66-19. The sequence goes on from CAWILY010000009.1 coordinate 3,513,073, forward strand.
GCCCCTTGTCAAGTGGCGTGCGAAACCGCCGACGCGTTGAGGCGTCGGAAGATTCACGGTCGAGTTTCACCTCAACAGGAAGCATGCACACCGCACGCGAGTCGCACACAGCGACATTGCTGAATGGTGGACAAGTGCTCATCGCGGGCGGAGAAAACATCACAGCTCTTCAAACCGCTGAGCTGTTCAACCCCAGCACGGGAGCCTTTACGACAACCGGGAACATGACCACAGCGCGAACAGGACATACGGCGACCTTGCTCACCAGCGGGATGGTGCTCCTTACCGGCGGACTGGATACCAGCGGTAATGCGCTCGGGACGGCGGAGCTGTTCGATCCGGGCAATGGAACCTTCAGGGCAATCAAGGCCCCTATGACACCGCGGGCTTTCCACGCGGCGATTTTGCTCAGCGACGGCAAAGTCCTCATAACCGCAGGATCAGCACGCCTTGCGACACCCGAACTCTTCGACCCCAGTACCGAAACCTTTACGGCAACAGGAATCATGGAGCCTGCACGTGGATTCGAAGCGGTGATCTCGCCCTGAATGACGGCGAAGCGCTGGTCACAGGCGGCTACGCCGGCGGGAGGGTCAGCACTCCCCGGGCGAACGCGGAACTGTTCGATTCTGTTAACGGACTTTTCGCACCTACCGGCAATATGACCACAGCGCGAGCTAGGCACACAGCGACGTTGCGAAGCGACGGCACGGTGCTCGTGGCCGGAGGCATAGTTGTCCTTGCGCCCGGCGGCAACTGTCCACTCCGCTGCTATCCCCTGCTGGGGGCCACCTCGAGCGCGGAACTGTACGACCGAGGGAGCCAAACTTTCATTCGAACCGACGACATGGTCGTCGCACGGGAAACTCAGACAGCGACGCTGCTGAACAACGGCGATGTCCTCATAACCGGGGGTAGAGATGCTAGCGGCAACACGCTCGCGACGGCGGAGCTGTACCAGTAGCGTGAGCGACTAGCGAGTAATTTTCACATCGAAGCAAGGGGAATACCTTGAATACCAAGCTCAAGATCGCTGTTGCAACGCCGTGCTCATGCGGGGCGCCGGCCTCAAACACGAAACCCAGAACATTGAACTTGATCGGCGCTATGAGTGTGTTGGCCATGCTAGCAATGCCACTTCCGCTCGTCGCAGAGGACGGTCAATATGGTAAACATGAGCACCATCACTACAAGCTCATAGACTTGGGTACCTTCGGCGGGCCGAACGCCTACTACGAGTCAGATCCACCCGAAGTTATCATTAGCACGAGAGGAGTCGTGACAGCTTCGGCCGATACTTCGGTCCCTGATCCCTATTGCGTCAACGCGAGCTGTTACCTCGCCCAGCCGTTTCTTTGGCACGACGGTGTTCGCACTGCACTAGACTCCCTGACCAGCGGGACTAACTCCTACACGTACTCAATCAACGCCAGCGGACAAACCGTAGGCGCGACAGGCAACGGCGATGTTGATCCGCTGACCGGGTCGCCCGAATTTGTCGCGGTGCTTTGGGATATAGGAGTTTCCAACTCGGGACATTGGGGGGGACTCAGAGCGTTGCCAACGCGATCAACGATCGCGGGCAAGTGGTAGGAGCCGCGTTGAATGCGATTCCCGATCCGCTGTCCAACGCCTTTTCCTTGCCCTATCTCTTCGTCCCGGCAGCAACCCAAGCGCATGCGTTCCTTTGGACCGAAGCTAAGGGTATGCAGGATCTGGGTACGCTCGGTGGGCCCGACAGCACGGCTGCTTTTGTGAATGAGCATGGACAAATTCGCGGGGCAGTCGCTACACCAACGCAACGATCAACCCGACTACTTCGCGACCAACCCAGGATCCGTTTTTCTGGGAAAAGGGAAAGATAGTGGACATCGGCACTCTGGGCGGCACCTTCGGTTTGTCAAACGGAATGAATAATCGAGGCCTCAGGTGATAGGCGATTCGAACCTAGCGGGCGATCAAACTCACCATGCGTTCCTTTGGGACAAAACAGAAGGAATGAAGGATCTCGGCACCTTAAGGAAGTATTCCGCGGCTTCTCATGCAAATTGGATCAATGATGCGGGTGAAGTCGTCGGCGAATCTGATTCTCAAACTACTGACCATCCGTTTTTATGGAAAGACGGAGTGATGAGCGATCTTGGGACTGTGGCCAACGATGCATGCAGTTCAGCGGCTTCGATCAACTCTCGGGGTCAAATCGTGGGTTCGGGTTCGGCAGTCTGCGGGCCAGCAAGACCACGCGTTCTTGTGGGAGAACGGCGGTCCCATTGTCGACCTAGCGATGCTGGTTCTTCCCGGCGCAGCTGTGACTCTGATCGAGGCCATTTACATCAACGATCGCGGCGAAATCGCTGCTCGCGGTAAGCTCGCAAATGGTGATGAGCACGCCATCGTGCTCCTTCCATGCGACGAAGATCATGCAGACATCGAAGGCTGTGACTACAGCCTCAAGGAATAACGAGTAAGCCGTAACCCGGGCCGCATCGGACGCCGATGCGGTCCCGCGGGGCGGCCGAGGTTGTGTAAAAACACAAATGACAAGCCGCGTAGGTTCGGTAGCGCGCGATTCGAGTCAACAAGGTCTCGTGAAATCGAGCCAACGTGGCCAAATATGCACTGCGTCATCGGGGGCTGAAGTGTTTTTACACATCCTCGGTCAAGGCCCGCTACCGTGCGGCGCCCTCCGCAGGACCCAGGTACTTATCGAGCCAGGCGAGCGTCTCCTTCATGAACTCCAGCCGCGGTACCAGGTGACCGGACGGATAGACGATCATCTTCTTATCGGCCGGCGGCGTGCCGAGCAGCCGGTAGAGCGGCTTCTGCGATGTCTCGAGAGGAAAGTAATTGTCGTGCTCGCCGTTCAGCATCAGTACCGGCTGTGTGACCCGCGGCGCGTAGTTGATCTCATCGGCCTCCGGCAGCGCCGGCTCCGCGTACAGTCCGCCGACGTTGAGCACCACCACACGGATGCGCTTCTCGACAGCAGGCATGACGCTGCCGAGCGACCCGCCCCAGCTCACGCCGAGGTAAGTAATTCGATCGGCGCGCATGTCCTTGCGCGTCTCGAGGTAGTCGATCGTGCGGCCGAGATCCTTAGCCCACATGATCAGGTGATCCTTGTACGCAACGCTTTCGTCCTGCCGGACTGTGTGCCTGCTGTCGCGTCGCTCGAAGGTGCTCTTGAAGATAGGCAGGACGAGCGCGCGACCACTCTTCATGATGAAGGTGAAGTCGCGTTCCAGTTCGATCCAGTGCGGGTCGAAGTGGCTCTCGAAGAACCCGTCGTTTCCTGGAAAGAGTATGACGGGCTGATACGGCGGCGTGCCGTGCGGCGGCAGAAAGACATAGAGCGGCAGCCGCTCGCCGTTATAAGCGGCGTTCACTGAAACACCTCGAGCTTCCAGTCGTCGGTGGCCGCGACTTTGTCGACACGCGCCTCGAGCGGCCCGGGGTCGTAGCTGAACTGACGGGCGTACTGCACGAACGTGCGGTCGTCGACCGGCCGCTCGCGCGCGTAGTCACGAAACGCTCTCGACAACGGTTGCGTCAGAGTCGCGTTGGTGCTCGCACCGGGCAGCTTGCGGATGCAGCGGAAACCGTTCGTTGCGCTGCGATCGAGCGCCGGCTGCGCGTAGCCGGTCGTGAAGGCATAGCTCGGGTCGGTATAGCCCCCGCCGAGGATGTAGCGCTCGCCCGCATTGTCCGAGGCGTTCAGCACCCACTCGCGCACGTTGCCTGCGATGTCGTAGACGCCGTAGGAGCTGAAGCCCGGCAGGCTCCCGGCGGCCGTCGTCGCCTTGCCGCTGAAGTTGCTGAACCGCAGCAGGAACTCCGTGTGCTCGGTGTCTGCCAACTGCGCCCAGTGGTACACGGTCGGTAGCTCCTTGCCCGCCCAGGCCGCGAACGCGGCCGCCTCATACCAGGAGACGCCCGCCACCGGATGATCGGCGAGCCCGTCGGGAAAGGTGCCCGCCTCCCACGTCGCAGGTCCCGGCCGCCCAGTGCGGTCGGTGAAGCGCGCCCGCGCCGCCGAGAGGGGAATCTCCTTGGCCCCCTCGATGATCGGCAAGCGCCAGTAGGAGGCGTTGGTGTAGCCGCCGGCGTCGATGAAGGCCTTGTACTGCCGGTTGGTCACCTCGTACCTGTCGGCGAGGACTCCGGTACCTCGACCCCGCCGTAGTTCATTAGCCCATGGAGTTGCATTTCGTTCACAGACGCCGGATGCGTACCATGCCAGGCGGAAGACTCCCGGCGCGATCGAGCGCGAGACGCGGCACGTCGTCGCTAGCGCGGTTCCAGGGCCGGGACTCACGAGCTCGATGGTCTCAAAGCCCTGCTTGCGGACCTCGACGCGCAGCAGGTTGCGGGGCACACGCGCGTTCTTGAGCGGTGTCGTGCCCAGCGAAGTGCCACGGTACCTCCGGAGTACCGTAGTCCTTCCAGTAGACCCCGGCGCCGGCCGGCTGCGTCTCGATCGTCAGCGGCACCGCGATCAGCGGCCAAAGCTTCGCGAGGGCGCGATCGTTCGGTAGCGCCTTCTCCGCCTCGAGCGCTTTGTCGAGCAGCTGCGCGTTGCTGCTCGAGGACTTCGCAAGCGTCTCCTCTATCGCCGGCAGCAGCACGTTCCGTGCCTGCTCGCGTCGTTGCCACGCGGGCACTATGAGCGGACGCCGCGACCACCATCAGCACCAATGCGCACGCGAGCATCCACCGCGTAGCGCGTGAGTGGCCGGAGCTGGCGCGTACCGGCGGCTGCGGCGGAAGCCCCGGCGCAGGGAGCGGCTGCCCGAGGGCGGCTCGCGAGCTACCGGTCCGGCCGCGGCCAGCTCCGTTGCGGCCCAAACCGTGCCTGAGGGCACCGGCTGAGGCGCGAGCAGCCGTCGCACTACTCCGACGAATGGCGCCGTGAGCGCGCCGTCGGGCAGACGCGTCCATTGGACCGTGAGGAAAGCATCGGGTACGTCTGCATCCCGCTCCGCAGTGTCGTCGATGCACACCGGAACAAGGAATGCGCGCTGGCGCCCTATCAGGTGCGTGCGCTGCTCGGCGAGATGCCATTCGAGGCGGAAGTAGCCCTCGGCTCGCGCCTGCGTCCTGCGCGGAAATGACTGGCACGAAGAGCGCGCAGTCGCGGATCTGCTGACGGATGCGCCGGTCCCAGGCATCCCCGCCCCGCAGCTCGCTCTGGTCGAACCAGACCTCGATGCCCGCTGCGCACAAGGCGTCGCAGATCTGCTTCGCTGCGCCGGCATCCTGCGAGGCATAGCTCAGGAACACCGCTCCCGTCGGTGCGCTCACCCGGTTTGGCGATTCTTCCCCACCTGCGCCCCCTTCGGTCTCAGGCCGGCAGAGCATGCGCCGGGGGCCGGTTGTGAGCAACGCGGCTCTGGAAACGTCCGCTTTACGCCGGGACAACGACGGCTATCAGGTGAGCTCTAAGGCGGCTTCGGGTGCGTAAGCGGCGGTCCGCTCTCTGCCGCGCTGCGAGCCTCTCAAGGGTTCAGTGATGCAACATACGCGGCAAGCGAAATCATGTCGCCCATAGCGAGCTTGTCGACAACAGCTTTCATGAGCGCCCTCCCGGCACCCGCTCGTACGCCGGCTCGAAAGTCGTAGAGTTGCCGAATGATGTAACTCGGCGAGCGTCCAGCTATGCCGGGAATCGGACCGAGACCCCGCAAGTCTGGGCCATGGCAGATGCTGCACGTGACCGTCTTGTTGTCGCCCGAAGTGGCCAGCTTCTGTCCTCGTTGAACACTTCCCGGTGGAACATAGGCAATCCAACGCGAACGTCCGTCGCGCCGTTCGAACTGCTCGAGGTTCTCGGGAACCTCGATGATGCGCTGACCAAGTGGCTCCGTCCCGACAGTTGACGCTACGGCCAGGTGCCAATCAACAACTTGGGTTTTGGGGGCGTTCACCGTCTCAATCGACTCTGACCGTCGACCGTGGCTTGAGAGTGGAGAAGTAATCGGCAGCAGCCTCAATTTCCTTACTAGTAATCCCGTTGACGACCTCCGCCACCATCCGATCTGGGTTTCTCCCAGGTACCGACGTCTTCCGTGCGCCACTCTTGAAGTCCGCCATTTGCTGCGCAATGTACGCAGCGGGAAGGCCCGCAAGCCTTGAGTTCTCGGGACCGCCTGACCCATCGGCCCGGTGGCAGGAGCCGCACGCGAGCACGGCCGGCTTTCTCCCCCGCGCTACGATTTCAGGCATCGCTGGGTGATCGCCGGGGTGCCAATCGGGGCAAAAGTTCAAATCGCGAATCTGGGTGAGTGTGAACCGCGCGTCGCTATCTGGAACCCTGAGAGGACTACCGTCATCGAGACGCTCCGTAATACCCGTAGGGTTGACCGGATAGGCCCATGGTGGGGGCTCCTCGCTCATCGGCGGACTTCCGGAAGCGAGTTTCGATGAAAGAACGAGACCCAGAAGAAACAGGCTGCTACGCATTCTTGTTCATTCCCGACAGGACTATCGGAACTTGCCCCAAACCTATGGTCTCATCCCGTATGGAGCAATTCCATGCCGCGTCGCGCCTTCGGATAACGACGCGCGCTGTCGGCCACGAGGAGACACTTCGTTCTCGCTGCGTGAGTGTCCGCATAGCGGTCAGTCAGAGACGGGTAGGTCGTCTCTCGAAGGCTGCCGCACGTTTGAGGTTTGGGGGATGACCTCGTGCGGGCCTGCTACTGCCTCAGGGCGCTGAGCGCATCACGCTCGCGCCCGTGATGTCAGCGAGCGTCGGGGTGCCGGCCTGGCGCATGATCGCCACGAGCTCGCGGTTGAGGATATCGAGCACCGCCTCGACGCCGCTCTGACCGAAGGCAGCCAACCCCCAGGCCTGCGGCCGGCCGATGCCAACCGCGGTCGCCCCCAACGCGAGCGCCTTGAAGATGTCGGTGCCGCGGCGGATGCCGCCGTCGACGAACACCGGAATGCGGCCCTTGACGGCCGCGACCACCTCGGGCAGGCAGTCGATGCTGGCGCGCAGCGTCTCCTCGTCGCGCCCGCCGTGATTCGACACCACGATACCGTCCGCGCCGTGCTCGAGCGCGAGGGCTGCATCCTCCCCGGTAACGATCCCCTTGATGATCAGCCGGCTCTTGACCTGCGCACGCAGGCGATCGAGGAACTCGACCGTGATATCCGACGGCGCCAGCATCGTCACGCGCGACACGTCGAACCCCGCAAAAACGGGGCCGCGGCGCCACATGTCGTGGGTGTTGTTCACGTGACAGTCCGTGCACTGGCGGCTGTCCTCGCGTATTGCACGCACCAGCGTCTCGTTGTAGCGCGGGTAGGAGCGCAAATCAACGGTGAGGGCGATGGCGGTGCACTCGAGCAGCCTCCGCGCGTCGCAACAGGCCGAGCGTGACCGCCCAGTCATCGGTCGCATAGAGCTGGTGCCACAGGGGTGCGCCGTGGGCCGCGGCGCACTCGGCGAGCGAGACCGAGGATCCGCTGCAGAACATGAACTGCGTGGCGCGCGACTTGCAGGCGCGGGCGACGGCGAGCTCGCCTTGCGGGTGGAAGGCGCGCTCCGACGACACGCAGGACACGTACAGCGGGCTCGCCCACGTGGCCCCGAACACCTTGCGCGAGGTGTCGATGCGTCTCAGATCCGCAAAGCGCCGTGCGCGGATTTCGTAATGCGCAAAGGCTTCATGGTTGCGCACCACGGTGCGATCGTCGTCGACGCCGGAGGCGATATACGCAAAATGCGCCGGTGGCAGCGCCGTGCGCGCCAGGGGTTCGAAGTCCATGACGTTGATCACCTGTTCGGCGGAGGTGATGGGGGGCGGTGCACGCCGGTAGAGCACTGACGGCGGCGGCGTCTCATCCGCCAGCGCCCAGGACCAGAAGGCCGGCAGCGCCGCAGCGCCGCCGAGAAACGAACGCCGCGTGAGCGGCTGTTGTATCCGTCGCATGGCTCCCCTCCTTACCGGATGTGCTAGAGGTTCTCACCGCCGCCGTGAACGGCAGCTTAGCCCAATTTGTTGCGCGAGGTTGAATTCGCCCGGGGACACCTACGCCGCGTTCAGTGTCTGGTTTTCAATGCCGAGTGACATTGCCATCAGTGCGGCGCAGCCGAGTGCACCGACCAACGATTCGACGCGGCCCGCCGCAACTGCCAGCCCCGACTCCCGTTCCACGCGCCTCGACAGGGGTAACTACTAGCTCACGGTCGGCGTTGCTCAGCAGATATTCTGACGGGTTGCTCACGGTTGCACCTTGAAGAACAGTACCACTCCGACGTGTCAGCCGGTCAACCACGGCGTGGGTAACCCGGTCGCAATGAATCGAGATGCCGCGCTCATTCGGACTTGTGTCCGCTCGCACATGGCGCGCATCCGGCTGCGCCGAGAGGAGTCTTGACCGCGTGTCGCACTGCAACGCGAGCCATTCCAGTCTTTCGATCGGCTTGGCCGGATCCATACTTGGCATCGCCTGCGGAGACGCACTTAACGTGCCGTTGAGGCACAATGAAACGGGCCTAAAATTGAAAGCCTGATTTCTGCAAGAAGGAATCCGGCAATGAAACCCGGTTTCGTGGTTTTGTGTGCTGCACTCGCTGCAACTTTCGGAACCGTTCACGCGGCGACGGTACTGGTCACTGGCGCCGATCGTGGGCTGGGACTTGAGTTCACCAGGCAATACGCGGCGCGCGGCGATATCGTCATCGCGACCTGCCGACACCCCGAAGACGCCGCCGAACTGCAGGCACTCGCGGCTGCGAAGAAGTCCATCGTCGTAGAAAAGCTCGACGTGACCGACGACGCCGGCGTGCGATCGCTCGCGACCAAGTATCATGGCAAGCCGATCGACGTACTCATCAACAACGCAGGGATTCTCGGTGACCATGATGGGCAGATCCTTGGCGCGTTCAGCCGCAAGGGCTTCCATGACGTGATGGACGTCAACGCCTTCGGGCCACTCGTGGTTTCGGAGGCTTTCCGCGACAACGTCATTGCGGGAAGCAGAAGAAGATATGTGGCGGTCACGAGCGGCGGATGGGCTCCATCTCGCGCGCCGCGGATCTGCCAAAGCGCCCCGTACTTCTACCGCATGAGCAAGGCAGCCCTGAATATGGGCCTGCAGGCGCTCGGCGCGGACCTTAAGTCGCAGGGCGTGGCCGTCGCAGTCGTGTCGCCTGGTGTCGCTGATACCGCGATGCATGTTTAATTTAGGGAGACTACGGGGTCAATAACCCAGCCATCACTTCGGCGCAGAGCGTTACCGGGATGATTGGGTCATCGACAAGCTCGATCAAACGCAGGCAGTGCGGGGCATCCTCAACTACGATGGCACCGTGATCGCATGGTGACGGGTCGCTTCGGGGGTGTTATGCAGCGACGCCCCTGACGGCGCAATGTTCGTGAAGTTCTTCGGTGTTCGCATCTCCAGAGAGGCACGGCCGATGGCGCGAGTCGTCCTCGGAAGCCGCTGCCGCGGCGATGTCCGGCGCTTCCTACGCCATGACCGAATGACGGCGTCCGAGACGTTCACTGAAGACTGATCGGGGTTCCCATCGGTCATTTGTCCACGAGTTCGTAGGAGTAATCATCGAAGCTGGAATCGCGCTGCGCTTCCTGTCGCGCTGGTTCCGCTGTATCGCATTCAGTCGCGCGTGGCTACCCTCCCTCGGACGTGCCCGAAGTTCCGGCACGCTACTCCCAGGCGCGGGCTCGCGATGACATCCGCGATGTGCTCGCGCACCTTGGCATCGAGCGCGCACACATCGTCGGCCTCTCGATGCGGTGGCTTTGCGACGTTGCACTTTCGGTGATGGCGTCCGGATCCGGGCGCGATCGTGTTAATCGCGTCATGCGGATACGGCGCAGATCCCGACAGACAGGCGGAATTCCAGGCCGAGATGGAGGCCACCGCGGAGCGCATCGAGCAGGATCCGTGGCGCAGTTTGCGAAGAGCTATGCCCTCGGACCGGCGGCGCGGTGCAGCTTCAAAGCGAGGATCCTCGCGGCTGGTCAGAGTTCGCAATGCAATTGGCCAGTCACTCGACGCGAGGGTCTGCACTTACCATGCGCGGAGTCCAAGAGCAGGCGGCCTTCGCTTTGGAGCCTGCGTGATGCGATGCGAGAAAATCGAGCGTCCCCTCTCTGATCATGGTGGGCCGACGAGGACGATCCCTCGTCTCTGAACCCGGTTTGATGATGAACGCGCACAGTATTGCTACCGCGGGACTCGCCGTTCTTCCCCGATCTCGGACATGCCATCAATCTAGAGGAGCCGTGACAGTTCGAGTCGTCCATCGCCTACGGCTTCATATCGGCGAAGGGTCGAGACGGAGACGCTGGGGTCCGCGCGACCATCGCGCCGCGTTTCGAACGGTAACTTCTGATGGGGCAAACAACGAGACCGTCGCGAAGGAGGCGCTGGGACAATTTTGGGACAGTGCGATCGTGACATTGCGTGATATCAAGTGACATCAAGTGATACCAAGTGCCTGTTGCAATTGGGGTCTCCGCTCGCATATCGTTGATTCGTAGGCCCCATACCCCCGTTTCACACGGCAGGGGCCACTGGTTCGATCCCAGTACCGCCCACCATTCAGAACAAGGACTCGGGCGATTCCCTCAGGGGGGGGGGGGGGGGGGGGGGGGGGGGGGGGGGGGGGGGGGGGGGGGGGGGGGGGGGGGGGGGGGGGGGGGGGGGGGGGGGTCCCTGAATCCTTGACGCCCCAACGGTGAGGTATTACCTTATGACTACCTAGATAGCGAGGACGAATCCGCCAATGGCCGCTACAAGCTGAAACTCCCCGAAGACCTCAAACGCCGCATCGAGCGACTAGCGAATGCCGCGAATAAAACGCCCCATGCCTTCATGGTTGAAGCACTGGCTCGTGAAGCGGAGCGTTCGGAGCTGAAGGCGCGATTCGCCGACGAAGCGGCACGTTCAGAGGAGGAGGCATTCTCGAGCGGAAGGTCCTTTGAGCTCGCAGCCACCTTTGACTATCTGACCGCGCGACGTCCGGCGCCAAGGCGCGTCGTCCCAAGACCCGTGCATGGCGACGGTCGAAGTAACGCGAAGAGCGCTCGCGGACCTCGAACGGCTCTTTGACTTCATCGCTGCCGAGAACCCACAAAAAGCGCGCGAACAGATCCTGAGCATGCGAAAGGCTTTTGAGCTCCTAGCCGATCATCCTCTACTCGGGCGGCCTGCGGAAGAAGGCGGCGGGAACTCATCCTCTCGCGTGGCCGTTACGGATATATCGCTAAATACCGTTGGCTTCCCGCCGAAGACATCGTCTTGATCCTTGCCGTCCGACATCAGCTTGAGGCGGGATACGCGGCGAGTAGACCGCTGCGCTCATCGGAGCGAGTTCGGCCATGATCGGTCACCCGGGACCTTTGTGTGGGGACTGCTCAAGTTCCCTGCTCATGGACGGCAGGACCCGGGCCAGAAGCCGTCTAAGTGGCACCAAGAATGATTCGCTCAAAAGCCGCCATTCACGTCGGGAGTATTAACGTTCCCAGTAGGCAGCGCGCACTGACCATTGCAGGGCGCGGGGCCGGTGGCTGCCTCCGCATTGACTGGGCGGTTGAGCATTGCTTCAAAGGACTAGTGTTCTTCAACAAAGCGTCGAATCGTCTTCCACGCATGTTGCTCTCGTCCAGCCACGGGAGAGTGAGCGGCCAGTCGTGCTGCATTCCCTTGCCGATGAGCACGCGGACATCAGTGCCGACGGATGTGCCCGCGTCCCTCACGCGCAGCGTGTCATCAAGCAAAAGCTCGTCTTCTCCGACGAGAAGCAAGAGCGGCGGTAGCCCTGACAAGTCGGCGAATACCGGTGAGACATAGGGCGAACGAGGGTCCGCTTGACCGACGTAATACCTCGCCCACATCTCCAAGTGCTTGCGCGTGAACCACAGGTCCTTGCCGTGATTGCCGTCGACGGAAGGTCCCGAGACCGTCAGATCCGTCCACGGCGAAAGCTGAAACGACCCGTTCGGCATGACAAGGCCGGAATCTCTAAGCCTGACGAGCAGGCTGAGACTCAGGCCCCCTCCGCCGAATCGCCCGCCACAAAAATCGCCGCGTGCGGCCGTAGGACCTTAACGAAGCCCCACGCGACGAGCGTGTCATCATGTGCTGCAGGATATGGGTGCTCTGGAGCGAGCCGATAATCGGGCACGAAGACTTCTGCCTGACAGCGGTAGCTCAAGCGCATCGCTCGATTGCGGTATGAGGTGGGCGAGCCCATGAAAAACGCGCCACCGTGAAGGTAGAGAATTACCCGGGCCGGGGACTCGACCGCGCAGACGGACTCGATGGCGAGCCCGTCGACGGCGTGATCTCCAATGACCAGCTTGGGGAACTTGCGCCGCATTGCTTGCCGCGATACTCGGCTAAAGCGTTCGAAGCGGCCACGCATCGTCATAGGCGGCGTTGTCGCTCCGAATAGCGTGCTGGTGACCAGTCCGTACGCGCGCAACGACAGCCATCGTTTCCACCGACTCAGAGTCTCAGGCTGCGAGCCGTAACCTTCCGCGCCGCTCATCTTCATTTGAACCATTGCGCTGCGCTCTCGGTCGGTGAAAGCAGCACTGGGCGATCGGTGGTGTAGCCTACGGTTATGGTGGTCTCTCTCTGTCATAAATTGGAATCCGGAAAGCGGTCGTCCGTCAATGACGGAAGTGGGTCACGAAGCGACCATTCTCGTCGAGAGCAAAATGCTGTGGCCCTGCAACTACGGGAGCCAGCCATGGAACACGCTCACTGCATGACGACCATTCGCGAACCCTGGAACAAAGGAAAGCTTGTAGGCCAGAAAGCGCCGTTTAAGCTCAAAGAGATCTGGGCGATCCGGGTCCGATTGCAGCTCGCTAACCGTCGCCGCGAGCTGGCGCTCTTTAACCTCGCCATCGACAGTAAGCTTCGAGCCTGCGACCTGGTCAAGCTGCGTGTCCGAGACGTCTGCCTCGAGGGCGGCATAGCATCCCGGGCGATTGTGCTGCAGCAGAAGACGCAACGTCCGGTGCAGTTCGAGATCACCGAGCCGACCCGTGACGCAGTCGATGTCTGGATCAGGCACACCGGGCTGACATCGGAAAGCAGCCTGTTCCCGAGCCGTCTGCACAGCTCGGCGCATCTATCCACCCGGCAGTACGCGCGGATCGTGGATTCCTGGGTCAGCCGACTGGGTTTGGACAAGGCAAGCTACGGGACGCACACGCTCAGACGGACGAAGGCGACCTTGATCTACCGCCGGACAAAGAACCTCCGGGCCGTTCAGCTGCTGCTCGGACATACGAAGCTGGAGAGCACGGTCCGTTATCTCGGCATTGATGTCAATGATGCCCTTGAGATGGCCGAGCAGACTGAGGTGTAGTCGGAGTTGAGGCTGGGCCGGTCGGCGTCAACGGGCGCTGACCGGCCAAAAGCGGTCTTGCAGTTAGGCGAAATCGCCGCCCTGAAGCCGTCATTCCCAGGCCCGAAACCCAGTCTCGTTGCCAACCCCCCTGTGCATCCGCGACGATGTCCCTCAAACAGGGGGGCACCGGAGATGGTCGAGGGCGGTGGCGAGGATAAGGCGAGCGTCCGCGCACCCGCCGTATTTATCAGCTACGCCTCGCAGGATGCCGCGGCAGCGGCCCGCATCTGCAGCGCACTGCGCCAGGCCGGCGTCGAAGTGTGGTTCGACCAGAGCGAGCTGCGGGGCGGGGACGTGTGGGATCAGAGGATCCGGCGCGAGATCCGCGATTGCACGCTCTTTATGCCGGTTATCTCGGGGAACACGGCGTCGCGGCACGAGGGGTACTTCCGCCTCGAGTGGGATCTTGCGGATCAGCGCACCCACATGATGGCTCGCGACCGCGCCTTCATCGTGCCGGTGTGCCTCGACGCGACTAAGGAAGCCGGCACCGACGTTCCAGAGTCGTTTCACCGGGTGCAGTGGACGCGCCTGCTCAACGGCGACACGCCGCCGGCGTTCACGGCGCGTATCGTCGCGCTGCTTGGCGCGCCGGGAGCGGCGGCGTCTGCTGCGGAATCGACTCATTCCACTGAGAAGACGGGACAGGGAGCGCCACCTGCTTTATCACCTGTCGCGACTGTGAAGTCGACTCTGCGAAAGAATCGCGTGGCCATCGCGTTGGTGGCCACGATCATGGTCATTCTCGCGTACGTTGCCGTCGACAAATTCTGGATCTCGAAACACGTCTCGCACGAGACGCCCGCTGCGACCGCACCTGTTGCTTCAGCTGGTATTCCAGCTTCGCCCGCAATCTCGGAGAAATCGATCGCCGTGCTGCCGTTCGTCGACATGATGCGGATTCCAGCGATCGTGAACAGTAATTCCACGCGATGGTGAACGGTGCGTGGAGCGGGCAGCTGGAGGTTAAGTTTCTACTTCAGGTGTTCACGATCGTCAAGCAAGTTGGGTTCTGGATTTCTCTTCATCGTTCGTCAGAACGCAACGCAGTCTGAGCGCCGCAGGCGGGCAGAAGCGCCGGTATTGCACTGTGGTGGATAAATTCGACCGCGTATAAGGCGCCAGGAGCGCCGATCGAGGGGTACCCCTTGGGGACAACACCCCTGGATTTTCGCCCCGTGCGCGGGTTGATGATGTTCATGCATCCGCGGACGCTCGGTTCTTGCGCATGGAGTCACCGGGCACTTTGAGCTCGATGCGATGACTGTGGTGCACGAGGCGGTCCAGGATTGCATCGGCGAGAGTGGGGTCCCCGAGGTAGGCGTGCCATTTGTCGACGGGGAGTTGGCTGGCGATCAAGGTCGAGCCGGTGTTGACGCGGTCATCGAGGATCTCCAGCAGATCGGCGCGGTCCTGGGTGGCGAGCGCAGTAAGTCCCCAGTCGTCCAGCACGATGAGGGCGGCCTTGGCGATCGTCTTCAGGAACTTCAGGTAGCTGCCATCGCCGTGTGCGATGCGCAGCTCCTCGATCAGGCGCGGCACGCGCCAGTACAGCACCGAGTGACCCTGGCGACAGGTCTGCTGCGCGAGCGCACAGGCGATCCAGGTTTTTCCTGAGCCCGTAGCTCCGGTGATGAGCAGGTTCTGCGAGCGCCGGATCCACTCTCCGGTGGCCAGCTGCGCGATTTGGCGTTTGTCCAGGCCGCGGGCGGCCTTGTAGTTGATGTCTTCGATGCTGGCTTCGGCGACTTTCAAGCGTGCCCCGCGTAATAGCCGGGTGCGTCGCTGGTTCTCGCGGTAGAGCCGCTCGCGGTCGATGAGCAACGCCAAGCGCTCCTCGAAGGACAGCCCCTGAACGGCCGGGGTCTGCTGCTGCTCCTCGAGCGCTTCCAGTATGCCGTAGAGCTTGAGAGCCTTGAGCGTCTCGATCGTCGGGTTCGTCAGCATGGTCTTTGTTCTCCGTGGTGAGGGATCGTCAGTGGTAGTAACCCGGGCCGCGCACGTTGCCGTGCAGGGGCAGCTCCAGGGCGAGCGGTTCGGCCGAGCTCGGCGGGTGCAGATCCCGCCCGCTCTCGAGGATCGACTTGACGCTTTTGCGGGTGGGACTGCCGAGACGCACGGCGAGCGCGCTGGCGGCCTCCAGCCGCCCCTCGCCGTACTGCCGGGCGAGCGCGAGCAACCCCAGACAGGCCCGGTAGCCCTGTTCCGGGTGGGGCTTGGTGCGCAGCAGATGCTCGACGATGGCGCCGGTGTGCCCTCCGATCGACTCGCCCCATTGGATCAAGCGCTTCGGTGACCACTCGGCATGAGCGCGGTGGGACTTCGGCATGTGCTCAGGCACCGTCGTATGCGCGCCGCGCTGGTAGGAGCGGATGTGGGTCGCCACGCGCGCACTTCGGAAGAAGATCTCCACGGTGGCCGCCGTGTAGCGCGCCCACACCGAGTGGCCCACGAGCGCGTGCGGCACGCTGTAGTAATGGCCATCGACATCGACGTGGTAGTCGAAGGCGACGGTGCGCTCCTTCCACTCGGCATACACGTACGGGTTCACTGGCAGGGGCCGCATCGCCGGCCGATCGAGCGCCTCGAAGACACTGCGCCGGGAGCCCGGCAGGCGCTGGAAGGGACGCTCGTTGAGCTCGACGAGCAGCGGGCGGATCGCCGCGTTGAGCTCCTCCAAGCTGTAGAAGCGCTGGTGCCGCAGGCGCGCCAAGATCCAGCGGCATACCAAGAGAACGGTGAGCTCCGCGCGGCTTTTGTCCTTCGGCCGATACGGTCGCGCCGGGATGATCACCGCCCGGTAATGGGTAGCGAGTTCCTCGTACGAGCGCTGCAGCTCGGGCTCGTACCGATCGGCGCGCGTGACACCGACCTTGGGGTTATCCGGAACGAAGATCGTCGGCGCCGCGCCGTAGTACTCCAGCGCCCGCACATGACTGGCGAGCCAGTCCGGTAGCCTCTGGGTGCGCGTCGCCTCCGCATACGCGTAGCCACTGGCGCCCAGCGCACTTACGAACAGCTGCGCGCCGAACGCCTCCTGCCCGTGCGCTGCGTAGATCGGCACCGTGCGCCCGGCGTAATCGACGAAGAGCTTCTCGCCGGCAAAGTGCCGCTGGCGCATCGAGCGCTTCAGCCGCTTCTCCCAGCGCCGGTAGATCTGGCAGAAGGCGCTGCGGCGGTAAGCCGCATCCCCGTACCGCTCGCGGTACTCCTCCCACAGCAGCTGCAGCGTCACGTGCCGATGGCGCTTGAGCTCACTGTGGATCCACGTGCAGTCCGGTGGCACGAGCGCCCCGGCTTTCGGGGCCGCTGCCGCGCCGAACACTCGTTGCTCGAGCTCGTGTTCGGCGAGTGTCTCGGCCTCAGCCGCGCTGATCCCGCACCCGCGCACCGCCCGCAGGTACTTCGAGACCGCCCCGACCGACAGCCCGAGCGCACGGGCCAGCGCCCGCACGCTTAAATTGCTCGCCTGCAGCCCGATCAGCTGCTTCAGCTTCGACATGGAGACCCTCTCGTTCGGCATCGACCCCGCTCCTAAAGGACAAAAGTCCCAAGGTTACGGGGTCAGCCTTCCGATCAATCTCCAGCCGCCCACCTCCTCGCCACGGTCGTGAACACTTTTCCACGATCGTGAACACCGCGCCACGCAGGGCACCCAAGTGTTCACGATCCCGTGGAACGCTGTTCACGTTCCCGTGGAATCCGTGTTCACCTTCCCGTGGAAACCCTGTTCACGATCGCGTGGAATACGCAACATGAGCCAGAAGAAAGACCAGGAGTACTTTTCCGATGGGCTTTCCGAGGAACTGATCGATCGCCTGGCCCACTCGCCGGATCTCAAAGTCATCGCCAGGACCTCATCGTTTCAGTTCAAGAGCAGCAAGGACGACGTCAGGACGATAGGCCAGAAGCTCGGCGTGGCGAACGTGCTGGAAGGCAGCGTACGGACGTCGGGCAAGACGCTACGCGTGACCGCCCAGTTGATCAACGCGTCCGATGGTTCGCACCGCTGGTCGGAAACCTACGACCGGGACGTAGGCGACGTCTTCAAGGTGCAGGATTCGATTGCCGAGGCCGTAGTCACTGCGCTCAAGGCGGCGATCGCTGTGTCCACGTCCTCGGCCCCGTACCAGCCCAAGAGTACTGACGCCTACAACGCCTACTTGCGCGGCAAATACTTTCTCAGACGAAATACCAGGCAGGATTCGGAGCGAGCGCTTGCCAGTTTTGAGGAAGCCCTCAGGCTTGACTCTCGCTATGCAGATGCTTGGCTGGGAATTGCTTATGTGCACAACCAGCGAGGGGTGCAGCTCTGGATACCTCCAAAGGAAGCATACGCCGAAGCTCGCAAAGCGATTGATCACGCATTGAGTGTCGAGCCTAATTCAGCAGCAGCATACGTTGTCCTTGCGAATATTGAACGCAACTTCAAGTTCGACTTTGAGAGAAGTAAAGCGGCTTTCAATCGGGCCCGAGAACTGGATCCCGCAGTTTCCATTGGTGATACTGCGGTGTGGGATGCCCTTTCGGCGGGTCGGCTCGACGATGGTATCGCCCTCAGTCGGCAGTTAGTTCAAAGTGACCCGCTAAGTGCCAGTCGGCTAGAAGATCTCGCGACTGCGTTTTGGTTCGCCAACCGACTTCCGGAGGCCGAGAGCACTTGGCGCCATCTCTTGGAGCTGAATTCCAGCTATGCCTGGGGACACTGTCTGTTGGGCTGGGTGCTGCTGGACGCGCACAAGCCCGACGCGGCCTTGGCGATCATGCGTGAGGAGGCCGACCGGGACAGCCAGTGGTGCGTGGCAGATGCGTTGTGGGCTCTGGGGCGCCGCACGGAAGCGGACGCATTTTTAGCTGAGGCAAAGGCCAAGCATGCAGACGCGCAAGCACTCCAAATCGCCCAGTCCTATGCCTTGCGCGGTGAGAAGGATGAGGCCTTCAAGTGGCTGAATCGAGCCTACGACAATCGTGAGACCCTGCTATATGTCGTGCAGCAGGACCCATTGTTGCGCAATTTGCGTGACGACCCGAGATTCACCGAGTTCGTGCGGAAACTGAAACTGCCGGACTAGCCGGATCGATGACGCGACGCCACTGTCATTAACCTGTTGGGATCGCGGCTCGCATATTGTTGATCCGTAAGCCCCATACCCCCGTTTCACACGGCAGGGGCCACTGGTTCGATCCCAGTACTGCCCACCAAGGATCGATTGCTTGCGGTACGGCCACGTTCGCAGCTGCCGAGTCGGGGCTGTCAAAGCGACACGATCCGTCGGATGCACTCCAGTTTGTCGTGAGACAGGCCGTCGCCCCTCGCGAATCAGCCGGCCGAAAACCGAGATAAGCGGCGAGTAGCGGTAGTCGTACTTCGCGTCGAGTTCGCGCCGTCGCTGACTGAGGAAATGCTCAATGGGCCACATGTCATCCGGCGTCTGCACGGCCGCCGCGCGCGCCTTGAAGTCCTGCAGGACGTCAGCGAGCTCTGCCTGTAGAGCTACCTCGAACGCCCGCCGCGACAGTTTCTTCTGCGCTTCGGTCCACTTCAGCTGGCGCATCGGTCGCTGCTCTGTTGCCACGAGTGCGGCGATAAGTCGGCGTTTTTCTTCGCCGGCCCGGCGTGAATCACTTCTTGCGGAATGCGACCACGTTCTGGGATTGCGGGGTCGGGCTGCTCGTCACGACGCGCGTCAGCAGAGCCGGCGACACGTTCCAGCGATGTCCGTCGTCAGTCACGAGACTTACCGTCTTCTTGTTGTAGCGCACGAGCATCCCGGTGATCCGACGTCCGTCCTCTGAATCGAAGCTCACGCGCTCGCCGACCTTGAACTCGAGCATCGAAGTGTGCGCGCGGAGCTGCGCGAACATGCGCAGCCGAGCGACGATGCGGTGGTTGAGGTTGATGAGCTCGGATTCGGTAAGCCGATCGATATCAATCTTCATGGTCACCTTAGCTTCTCACGACATCAAGAGCGCGAATCATCCCCGGATTGCTAATGTGCCAGGAACACCTGCACAGCCGCCACCACCTTCGCCTGGTCTGCTTTGGGCAACGCGCCGAGTCGCCTCACGATGCGCGCATCGCTCAGCGTCATGATCTTCGCGACACGCACCACCGAGGGCGCCGGGAGCCCTGCTCCGCGCAGATTGCTCACTGGCACATCCCCCGGCCACCGAGGGTTCGCGGCACTCGTTACCATCGCGAGATAGCAGACTCCGGTTTCCTGCATATGCTGCGGTGAGGAAAGCACCACGGCGGGTCGAACCTTGTCGGAGGGCCGGTCGCTGTAAGGAAAGGGGACCACAACGACGTCCCAGGGCTTGAACCTACTTGCCGAGCTTGTCATAGACGGCGTCGTGCGCACTGCCCCACTCTTCTGCAAAGGCGCCGTAGTCGATCTGCGCCCTTTCCTCCTCTCCCGTCGGCATTACGAGAGACCAGAGCGGCGGCTTCCCGCTACGCGCTCGGAAGTACATGCGCAGCGCTTCCGTCACCACCTCGGATTTCTTCCGGATTTCCTTGCGGCAGACTTCGTCAAGTGCCTTTTCCATTTCGGAAGGCACGGTCACAGAGATCGCTTTGTACTTGGCCGAGGTTTTCATAGGCGCTCGATAATATCTAATCCTATCGGATAGGATTAACGAGTTCAAGTCGAATGCGCCTAGGTGAAGCGGCCCATCGCACCTCAATAATGCGCAGTGTCCCCAGACGGGGCGCTACAGAGGTTCCTTAACTGTGATTCACTCGCATTTGGGACAGCAAACGTGGCTGGGCAACCCAAGCGTTCGGTTCACATTCACGCAGGCACTCTGAGGAACTAGGTCGTGGCGATCCCTGAGTGGGCAAACAAGGAGCTGCGCTCGGCCTTTGTGCGAGCTTCCCGTGCCGGGCGGCGGGCTGCAAAGACCGAGCCGAGAGCTGCCCGGGCAACATATCGCGCACGGGTCGACGCTATAAGGATCGACCTCACTAACGGAGCAGTAATCGCGCTCCCGGTCAAGCTAATTCCGGATCTGAAGCGAGCCGCACGCAGCGACGTGCGATCGGTCGAAGTGCTCGGTCGGGGCAGTGGACTGCACTGGGAGAGCCTGGACCTAGATCTCAGTGTCCCTGGCCTAGTGTCGTCGGTGTTTGCCGGACCCGAATGGATGGCGGAATTAGGTCGCGTCGGCGGCCGGCGATCATCGGCGGCCAAAGCAGCTGCAGCGCGAAGAAATGGGAGGAAAGGCGGGCGTCCGCGTACTCGATGATCTGTATTTACATTGTAAATACCAGTTGATAAACTGGACCTATGGACCGCGTCTTTGAACACGGAGGCACTAGCTTCCGCTGGGACGAGTCGAAAGCCGCGGAGAATCAACGCAACCACGGCGTCTCCTTCGAAGAGGCCGCAACGGTGTTCGACGATCCCCTGTTTGTGCTGCAGGACGCGAGTCGGAACGAGGAAAAGAGAGACGCCGTCATTGGTTTCAGCTCTGCGGGCCGATTACTCACGGTGGTGCACATCGAGTTCGAAGGAGAATTCATCCGAATCATCTCAGCGTGGCGTGCCTCGCCGGCTGAGGAGGCATTTTATGATCAATGAGCGAGTGAAGAAGCGACTGAAGAAGGATCGACCCAGCACGACGATTACCATGCGGATTCCGGCTGATGTCGTCGAGTCGTTGAAGGCCGTCGCCCCAATGCGCGGGTTTACCGCCTATCAAACGCTTCTGAAGAGCTATATCAGCGAGGGGCTGCGCCGTGACGAAGCCCAGGTCGATCAACACACCGCGCGCCGACTAGCGGAGGCCCTGAAGCGCCGTGGCGTTGCGGAGAGGGTGCTGCAGGAGGCTATGAAGGAGATTGCGGGGAGCTGAGACGCTCGGAGTCGCGAACTGGGACAATTTTGGGACAGTGCGCTCGCGACATTGCGTGATATCAAGTGATATCACGTGACAACAAGTCCTTGTTGCAACTGGGAACCCGCCTCACATATCGTTGATTCGTAGGCCCCTTACCCCCGTTTTACACGGCACGGGCCACTGGTTCGATCCCAGTACCGCCCACCATTTAGAACAAGAGCTTCGGATAACTTCCTAAACTAGCCAGTCCCCAATTTGGGACATTTGCTGCGCAAGCATTCTGATTGGGGGTTCTGGGGTATGGTTGACTCATATGCATTAGTACGCCATATTAATGCATATGAGGACGACGCTAATCATCGACGACGAGCTCCTGGCCAAGGCGCAGGAGTTAAGCGGTCTGCGGGAAAAAACCGCCGTCCTGCACGCGGGGCTACAAGCGCTGATCTCGCGCGAGAATGCGCGCAGATTGGCAGCGCTCGGCGGCACCGAACGGGGTCTCAAACCGATTGCCCGCCGGCGGACGCGCATTTCCCGCTAGCCAGATGTTGGTTGACACCTCCGTTTGGGTCGATCATCTGCGCCGACGCAACGCGGCGTTAGTGGGACTGCTAGAACAAGCTCAGGTGTGGACGCATACCTTTGTTGTCGGAGAGCTGGCCTGCGGGAACCTCGCGCAACGAGACAAGGTGCTCAGTGCTCTCACCGCACTACCGCACGCGCCGGTAGCGAGTCATGACGAGGCGCTTGCGTTGCTAGAGACCCATCATCTGATGGGGCGAGGGCTGGGCTGGGTTGATGTTCACTTGCTCGCCTCCGCGAGGTTGGGAAGGCTTCCCTTCTGGACCCTGGATAAACGACTTGCAGCAGTAATCGCCGCTTTGCAGTTGCAAAGTTGAGCCAACTCGTAGGTCACCTAGATTCGCGCCGACCGCGCTACGGGCGGATCGCGGTCCCATGTGCTATCTA
Source organism: uncultured Gammaproteobacteria bacterium (assembly GCA_963837075.1). Classification (GTDB taxonomy): domain Bacteria; phylum Pseudomonadota; class Gammaproteobacteria; order Steroidobacterales; family Steroidobacteraceae; genus 13-2-20CM-66-19. The sequence goes on from CAWILY010000009.1 coordinate 3,535,286, forward strand.
TAATGTGTACATCATAGTACACGCTTCCAATTTGTTTCCTTAGAGATAGCGTAATGTCGACGACCGTGACGATTCGCCTAGAGGATGAGGTCAAGGAGCGTCTCGATCGCCTCGCCGAGGCCACGGAGCGCAGCAAGTCATATCTCGCCGCGGAGGCCGTTCGCGCCTACGTGGAGATCAACGAGTGGCAGATTGCCGACATCCGCGCGGCCCTTAAGGAAGCCGACGCAGGCGACTTCGCAGACCAGAAGGATGTTGCGAAGCTAGCCCGTAAGTGGAAGGTGAATGCGCGCTAGGTGGCTGCGCAAGGCTCTTGCAAACCTGGACGCCGAAGCCGCCTATATCGCCGAGGATAATCCCGCCGCCGCGCGTATTGTGGTGGCACGCATCTTGGCCGCCGTGAGCCACCTACCGCAGCAGCCACGGCTCGTCGGTCGAGTTCCCGAAACTCGTGAGCTCATCGTCCCAAGGACCCGTTATCTCGTTCCGTACCGGATCAGGGAGAAGTCGTCGAAATCCTGCGCGTGTTCCACGTGGCGCGGCGGCTGCCGGAACGCTGGTAGCCGGCCTATGTGTGGTTGGGCGAGGATGGAGTTGCGTGCGAATTTCACGCGAGCGTCCCGTACGGGCAGAGCCGCGGCGAAGGCTGAGCCCAGGACTGCGCGCGCGTCATATCAGCTCCGCAATGACTCGCTGTGCATCGAGCTCACCAACGGCGCA